>NZ_DF820425.1:0-5189 GCF_000617845.2 Bradyrhizobium sp. DOA9
AAACGGCACTTGATGCGGTTTCAGACGACCACGTCACAGTACTGTTGGTAATCGCATTCGCAGCGACACTGCCGGAGAGTGTGATCGGTCCAAAGTCCGAGTGGGTCAAATCGTAGGCTGTATAGTTGTCGGCACCAATGTTGTACTGATAGATTCCAGTTCCGACACCTGTCGAGTTGGCGAAAATAAGATTCGTCGATGAAATGAATTTCGGGCCGTCATCGAGGAGACGCACCGCGCTTCCGATCGCGGTCGATGACGTCGCCACGTCGCCGTCGCCGTCCGTCACCGTCACGACCGCATTGATCGTGCTGCCGAGGTTCAGCGCCTCGCTGATGTCGGCCGGCGTATCCGGCGAGTTGTGGTGCAGCGACACATATTGCACGACGCTCAGCACGCCCGTGCTCGCATCGATCGCAACCGCAAACGCCGCATTGTCCGCAGCCGTGATCGTCCCGGACCCGTTCGAGTCGTAGCGGCCGACCACGATCCCGTTCTCCAGGAACAGCTGGATCGCATGACCGTCCGTCGTCGTCAGCCCGGAGTTCGCATTGGCGATCGCCAGCGAGAACAGCGTCGTCGCGCCCTCCTGGTCCGCACCAACCGCAGAGCCGGCCGAGCTCACCACCGCACCGACGCTCTGTGCATACTGCGCCGCCGGCAGGTCCGTCCCGGGGTTCGCGACGCCCGCGAACACCAGCGGGCCGGCAACCTCGTTGCCCTGCACGCCCGCAGACTCGTCCACCGTCACGGTCACTTCCGTCACCGCGATCGCCGCAAACGGGCCGTCGTCGAGGAGACGCACCGCGCTTCCGATCGCGGTCGATGACGTCGCCACGTCGCCGTCGCCGTCCGTCACCGTCACGACCGCATTGATCGTGCTGCCGAGGTTCAGCGCCTCGCTGATGTCGGCCGGCGTATCCGGCGAGTTGTGGTGCAGCGACACATATTGCACGACGCTCAGCACGCCCGTGCTCGCATCGATCGCAACCGCAAACGCCGCATTGTCCGCAGCCGTGATCGTCCCGGACCCGTTCGAGTCGTAGCGGCCGACCACGATCCCGTTCTCCAGGAACAGCTGGATCGCATGACCGTCCGTCGTCGTCAGCCCGGAGTTCGCATTGGCGATCGCCAGCGAGAACAGCGTCGTCGCGCCCTCCTGGTCCGCACCAACCGCAGAGCCGGCCGAGCTCACCACCGCACCGACGCTCTGCGCATACTGCGCCGCCGGCAGGTCCGTCCCGGGGTTCGCGACGCCCGCGAACACCAGCGGGCCGGCAACCTCGTTGCCCTGCACGCCCGCAGACTCGTCCACCGTCACGGTCACTTCCGTCACCGCGATCGCCGCAAACGGGCCGTCGTCGAGGAGACGCACCGCGCTTCCGATCGCGGTCGATGACGTCGCCACGTCGCCGTCGCCGTCCGTCACCGTCACGACCGCATTGATCGTGCTGCCGAGGTTCAGCGCCTCGCTGATGTCGGCCGGCGTATCCGGCGAGTTGTGGTGCAGCGACACATATTGCACGACGCTCAGCACGCCCGTGCTCGCATCGATCGCAACCGCAAACGCCGCATTGTCCGCAGCCGTGATCGTCCCGGACCCGTTCGAGTCGTAGCGGCCGACCACGATCCCGTTCTCCAGGAACAGCTGGATCGCATGACCGTCCGTCGTCGTCAGCCCGGAGTTCGCATTGGCGATCGCCAGCGAGAACAGCGTCGTCGCGCCCTCCTGGTCCGCACCAACCGCAGAGCCGGCCGAGCTCACCACCGCACCGACGCTCTGCGCATACTGCGCCGCCGGCAGGTCCGTCCCGGGGTTCGCGACGCCCGCAAACACCAGCGGGCCGGCAACCTCGTTGCCCTGCACGCCCGCAGACTCGTCCACCGTCACGGTCACTTCCGTCACCGCGATCGCCGCAAACGGGCCGTCATCGAGGAGACGCACCGCGCTTCCGATCGCGGTCGATGACGTCGCCACGTCGCCGTCTCCGTCCGTCACCGTCACGACCGCATTGATCGTGCTGCCGAGGTTCAGCGCCTCGCTGATGTCGGCCGGCGTATCCGGCGAGTCGTGGTGCAGCGACACATATTGCACGACGCTCAGCACGCCCGTGCTCGCATCGATCGCAACCGCAAACGCCGCATTGTCCGCAGCCGTGATCGTCCCGGACCCGTTCGAGTCGTAGCGGCCGACCACGATCCCGTTCTCCAGGAACAGCTGGATCGCATGGCCATCCGTCGTCGTCAGCCCGGAGTTCGCATTGGCGATCGCCAGCGAGAACAGCGTCGTCGCGCCCTCCTGGTCCGCACCAACCGCAGAGCCGGCCGAGCTCACCACCGCACCGACACTCTGCGCATACTGCGCCGCCAGCAGGTCCGTCCCGGGGTTCGCGACGCCCGCAAACACCAGCGGGCCGGCAACCTCGTTGCCCTGCACGCCCGCAGACTCGTCCACCGTCACGGTCACTTCCGTCACCGCGATCGCCGCAAACGGGCCGTCGTCGAGGAGACGCACCGCGCTTCCGATCGCGGTCGATGACGTCGCCACGTCACCGTCTCCGTCCGTCACCGTCACGACCGCATTGATCGTGCTGCCGAGGTTCAGCGCCTCGCTGATGTCGGCCGGCGTATCCGGCGAGTCGTGGTGCAGCGACACATATTGCACGACGCTCAGCACGCCCGTGCTCGCATCGATCGCAACCGCAAACGCCGCATTGTCCGCAGCCGTGATCGTCCCGGACCCGTTCGAGTCGTAGCGGCCGACCACGATCCCGTTCTCCAGGAACAGCTGGATCGCATGGCCATCCGTCGTCGTCAGCCCGGAGTTCGCATTGGCGATCGCCAGCGAGAACAGCGTCGTCGCGCCCTCCTGGTCCGCACCAACCGCAGAGCCGGCCGAGCTCACCACCGCACCGACACTCTGCGCATACTGCGCCGCCGGCAGGTCCGTCCCGGGGTTCGCGACGCCCGCAAACACCAGCGGGCCGGCAACCTCGTTGCCCTGCACGCCCGCAGACTCGTCCACCGTCACGGTCACTTCCGTCACCGCGATCGCCGCAAACGGGCCGTCGTCGAGGAGATGCACCGCGCTTCCGATCGCGGTCGATGACGTCGCCACGTCACCGTCTCCGTCCGTCACCGTCACGACCGCATTGATCGTGCTGCCGAGGTTCAGCGCCTCGCTGATGTCGGCCGGCGTATCCGGCGAGTCGTGGTGCAGCGACACATATTGCACGACGCTCAGCACGCCCGTGCTCGCATCGATCGCAACCGCAAACGCCGCATTGTCCGCAGCCGTGATCGTCCCGGACCCGTTCGAGTCGTAGCGGCCGACCACGATCCCGTTCTCCAGGAACAGCTGGATCGCATGGCCATCCGTCGTCGTCAGCCCGGAGTTCGCATTGGCGATCGCCAGCGAGAACAGCGTCGTCGCGCCCTCCTGGTCCGCACCAACCGCAGAGCCGGCCGAGCTCACCACCGCACCGACACTCTGCGCATACTGCGCCGCCAGCAGGTCCGTCCCGGGGTTCGCGACGCCCGCAAACACCAGCGGGCCGGCAACCTCGTTGCCCTGCACGCCCGCAGACTCGTCCACCGTCACGGTCACTTCCGTCACCGCGATCGCCGCAAACGGGCCGTCGTCGAGGAGACGCACCGCGCTTCCGATCGCGGTCGATGACGTCGCCACGTCACCGTCTCCGTCCGTCACCGTCACGACCGCATTGATCGTGCTGCCGAGGTTCAGTGCCTCGCTGATGTCGGCCGGCGTATCCGGCGAGTCGTGGTGCAGCGACACATATTGCACGACGCTCAGCACGCCCGTGCTCGCATCGATCGCAACCGCAAACGCCGCATTGTCCGCAGCCGTGATCGTCCCGGACCCGTTCGAATCGTAGCGGCCGACCACGATCCCGTTCTCCAGGAACAGCTGGATCGCATGGCCATCCGTCGTCGTCAGCCCGGAGTTCGCATTGGCGATCGCCAGCGAGAACAGCGTCGTCGCGCCCTCCTGGTCCGCACCAACCGCAGAGCCGGCCGAGCTCACCACCGCACCGACACTCTGCGCATACTGCGCCGCCGGCAGGTCCGTCCCGGGGTTCGCGACGCCCGCAAACACCAGCGGGCCGGCAACCTCGTTGCCCTGCACGCCCGCAGACTCGTCCACCGTCACGGTCACTTCCGTCACCGCGATCGCCGCAAACGGGCCGTCGTCGAGGAGATGCACCGCGCTTCCGATCGCGGTCGATGACGTCGCCACGTCGCCGTCTCCGTCCGTCACCGTCACGACCGCATTGATCGTGCTGCCGAGGTTCAGCGCCTCGCTGATGTCGGCCGGCGTATCCGGCGAGTCGTGGTGCAGCGACACATATTGCACGACGCTCAGCACGCCCGTGCTCGCATCGATCGCAACCGCAAACGCCGCATTGTCCGCAGCCGTGATCGTCCCGGACCCGTTCGAGTCGTAGCGGCCGACCACGATCCCGTTCTCCAGGAACAGCTGGATCGCATGACCGTCCGTCGTCGTCAGCCCGGAGTTCGCATTGGCGATCGCCAGCGAGAACAGCGGCTCCTTTGCGCCGTCAGCTCCCGTCACAGAGCCGGCTGAGCTCACCACCGCACCGACGCTCTGCGCATACTGCGCCGCCGGCAGGTCCGTCCCGGGGTTCGCGACGCCCGCGAACACCAGCGGGCCGGCAACCTCGTTGCCCTGCACGCCCGCAGACTCGTCCACCGTCACGGTCACTTCCGTCGCCGCGATCGCCGCAACCGGGCCGTCGTCCAAAATTGTCAGATGCGGACCGACATCTACGCTCGCGCTCGAGCTCTGGTTGCTGTTGTCAGTCACCGTTACCGTGAGGGTCACCAACCCGGCCGGCAGCGAAATCCCTTCGTTGGAATCGCCCGGCGTCAGCTCGTGCACAGCGCGCAATTCCGTCAGTGTCACATTGCCCGCTGCATCCACGGAGACCGTGAACACCAGGGCGCCGCCACCGGCAGTGCGACCTTCCACGACACCGCCGGCGCCGACCGACAGCAGAACGTGCTGACCCGTTGCCGAGTCGATGAGACCGGAATCCACGCCCGGTGAGCTCACCGACAGCGCGAAGGTCAACGACTGAACGCCACCCGGTACGTTGAGCGTCACGGGCAACAGTCCGCTCACCGTGGTGCTTGCAAGGCTCGGCGTG
>NZ_DF820425.1:7689-1705037 GCF_000617845.2 Bradyrhizobium sp. DOA9
CGGCGGCTACGGCAAGATGACGATCCTGAACGGCACGACGTTTGCCGTGCCGCAGGCGACCATCACCACCATCATCGGCCCGAACGGCGCCGGCAAATCGACGGTGTTCAAGGCCATCTTCGGCCTGCTTAGGCTGCGCGAAGGCAAGATCAGCTTCGCCGGCCGCGACGTCACCAATTTGAGCCAGCGCGCGCTGCTCAATGCCGGCATCTGCTATGTGCCCCAGGGCCGCAACATCTTTCCGGAGCTGTCGGTGCGCCACAACATCGAGCTCGGCGGCGTCGCCGCCGACAAGGGCCTCGACCTGCCGAAGCGGATCGAGGCGGCGCTCGACCTGTTCCCGGCGCTGCGGCGCAAATCCGCGCAGCAGGCCTCGACGCTCTCAGGCGGCGAGCAGAAGCAGCTGGAGATCGCCCGCTCGCTGCTGCTCGAGCCGAAGCTGGTGCTGGTCGACGAGCCCTCGATCGGCCTGTCGCCGCTGATGGTGCAGCAGACCTTCGACATCCTCAAGAGCTTGCGCGACCGCGGCGTCACCATCCTGATGATCGAGCAGAACGCACGCTCGGCGCTGGAGATCTCCGATATCGGCATCGTGCTCGAGCTTGGCCAGACCCGCATGGTGGACGACGCCAGGCGCATTCTGAACGATCCGCGCATCGGGCAGCTCTTCCTCGGCGGCGCCATGGAGGAGAGTGCGGCATGAGCGCGAAGCTGCGGATCGCCGTGGTCGGCGCCGGCCTGATCGGCCGTCGCCATGTCGAGTTGATCAGGTCCTCCCCGGATTGCGTGCTCGCCGGCATCGCGGATCCCTCGCCCGCCGCGAAGGACTATGCGCTGGCGCATGGCGTGCCCTGCTATGCGGACCATCGCGCCCTGCTGGCAGAACAAAAGCCCGACGGCCTCGTCATTGCCTCACCCAACACGCTGCACCTGCCGATGGCGCTCGACTGCGTCGAAATCGGCGTGCCGGCTTTGATCGAGAAGCCGGTGACCGAGACGGTTGCCAGTGCGCAGCGCCTGTGCGCGGCGGTGAGACGCACCGGCGTGCCGCTGCTGGTCGGTCACCACCGGCGGCATAATCCGATCATCAAATCGGCCCGCGAGATGGTGGCGGGCGGCAAGCTCGGCCAGCTCACGGCCGTGGTCGGGCTGTGGCTGCTGAAAAAGCCGGACGATTATTTCGAGGCCGCCTGGCGGCGCGAAGCGGGCGGCGGGCCGCTGCTGATCAATCTCATCCACGACATCGACAATCTCCGCTTCATCTGCGGCGAGATCGTCGAGGTGCAGGCGCTGACCTCGAACAGGGTGCGCGGCTTCGCGGTCGAGGACACCGCCGCGCTGCTGCTGCGCTTTGCGAGCGGCGCGCTGGGAACGGTGACCGTGTCGGATGCGACGCCGGCGCCGTGGAGCTGGGAGCTCTCCTCGGGCGAGAACCGGGATTATCCCAAGCAGGACCAGCCCTGCTACATCTTCGCGGGGACGGCGGGTTCGCTCGCCGTGCCGAACATGGAGCTGTGGTCATACGCGCGGCAGCCCGGCTGGTACGCGCCGCTGTCGCGGGCGACCATCGCGCCGCCGGCCTTCGATCCGCTGGTCGAGCAGCTCCGGCATTTCTGTGCAATGATCGCCGGCCGCGAACAGCCGCTGATCTCGGTCGAGGACGCGATGGGAACGCTTGCCGTCGTCGAAGCCGTCAGCGCGGCCGCGCACACGGGACAAGCGACCTCGCCGGGGCAGATCATGGAGCAGGCCGCATGAACAAGCGATCGATCGCCACCGTCTCGCTCTCAGGCAGCCTCGACGAAAAGCTCCGCGCCATCGCCGCCGCCGGCTTCGATGCGGTCGAGATCTTCGAGAACGACCTGCTGTCGTTCGGCGCCGGCCCACGCGACATCGCAAAACTCTGCCGCGACCTCGATCTCGAGATCTGCGCGTTCCAGCCGTTCCGCGATTTCGAAGGCATGCCGGAGCCGCAGCGCGCGCGCAACTTCGCGCGCGCGGAGCGGAAGTTCGACCTGATGCAGGAGCTCGGCACCGATCTCTTGCTGATCTGCTCCAACGTCTCGCCCGCCTCGCTCGGCGGCATCGACCGCGCGGCAGAGGATTTTCGCGAGCTCGGCGAGCGCGCGGTCAAGCGTGGCTTGCGCGTCGGCTACGAGGCGCTGGCCTGGGGCCGCCACGTCAACGATTATCGCGATGCCTGGGAGATCGTGCGCCGCGCCGATCATCCCGCGATCGGCGTCATCCTCGACAGTTTCCACGCGCTGGCACCTGGCTTTCCGACCCGCGCCATGGCCTCGATCCCCGGCGACAAGATCTTTCTGGTGCAGCTCTCCGACGCGCCGAGGCTCGAGCTCGACATCCTGTCGTTGAGCCGGCACTTCCGCTCTTTCCCCGGCCAGGGCGACCTGCCGGTCGGCGAGTTCATGGCGGAGATCGCGGCGACCGGTTACGCCGGGCCGCTGTCGCTGGAAATTTTCAACGACCAGTTCCGCGCCGGCTCGGCCGCGCAGACCGCGGTCGACGGCCTGCGCTCGCTGATTCTGCTGGAGGACCAGCTCGCACCGGATTGGCCGAACTTTGCCGGCAAGCCGCTGGCTCCCAAGGCGAAGAGCCGCGGCACCGGCTTCATCGAGTTTGCCGTCAACGAGAGCAAGGCCGGCGAGCTTGCCCGCCTGTTCTCACAGCTCGGCTTTCGCAAGAGCGGCCAGCACCGCAGCAAGGCGGTGGAGCGCTGGTCGCAAGGCGAGGTCGAGCTCGTCGTCAATTGCGAGACCGATGGTTTTGCGCATTCCCATTACGTCACTCACGGGCCCGGCGTCTGCGCCATCGCGCTCGACGTCGACGATGCCGGCCGCGCCATGCAGCGCGCCGAGACGCTGAAGGCGCGCACCTTTTACCAGCCGGTCGGGCCGGGCGAGCTCGAGATCCCCGCGATCCACGGCGTCGGCGGCAGCCTGCTCTATTTCCTCGACCAGGCCGGCAAGAACTGGGACACCGATTTCGAGCCTGTCGCGAGCGATGCCAGCGCCGATGCGCTGCTCGCGGTCGACCACATCGCGCAGTCGATGCCCTATGACGAGATGCTGTCCTGGCTGTTGTTCTACACCGGCATCCTCGACCTGAAGCGCCTGCCGCAGATGGAGATCGCCGACCCCAGGGGCCTCGTGCAGAGCCAGGCCATCGTCAACGCCGACCAGAGCCTGCGCTTCGTGCTCAACGGCTCCTCCGCCAACCGCACCCTGCCGGCGCGCTTTATCTCGGAGTTTTTTGGTTCAGGCGTGCAGCATGTCGCGTTCGCATGCCGGGATATCTTTGCCACCGTCGCCGCGATGCGCCAGCGCGGCGCGGGCTTCCTGGACATCCCCGATAATTATTACGACGACATCGAAGCCAAATACGATCTTTCGCCAGAACTGATGGCGCAGCTGCGCGCCAACCACATCCTCTACGACCGCGAGGGCGACGGCGAGTTCTTCCAGGTCTACACCCACATCTTCGACGAGCGCTTCTTCTTCGAGATCGTCGAGCGCAGGAATTATCAGGGTTTTGGCGCGGCCAACGCCGGCATCAGGCTGGCGGCGCAAGCGCGCGAGGTGCGGCCTGCGAGCATGCCGCGGTTGTAGGTCCTCGTCATTGCGAGCGCAGCGAAGCAATCCAGAGTCTTGCCGCGGAGGGATACTGGATTGCTTCGCTCCGCTCGCAATGACGGCTGAGAGAGCGTTGCTCCTGATTATCACTGAACTAAAGCGTGATGGCATTAAGTTCGATAGCCTGAGTTTTTGAGGTAGTTGGCGCATTCCTCTGAGGTGAAGGCATCGAGTGCGTGGCCGATTGCGGTGCAGACGGCCTCGACGGTTCGCGCGGCAGCTTTGCGGAGCAGGTGCTTGAGCTTTGCAAAGACCTGTTCGATCGGGTTCAGGTCGGGCGAGTATTTTGGCAGGAAAAAGAGCTTGGCGCCGACCGAACGGATAAGCTGACGAACTGCCTTGCTCCTGTGGCTGCCGAGGTTATCCAAGACGACGATATCGCCGGGTCGAAGGACGGGCAAAAGAACCTTCTCGACATAGGCGCGAAAGCTCGCGCCATCGATCGGCCCCTCGATGAACCATGGCGCATCGATCCGGTCATGGCGCAGGGCCGCCAGGAAGGTCATGGTTTTCCAGCGGCCGTGGGGAACCCTGGCGTGAAGTCTGTGCCCGCGCGGTGCCCATCCGCGCAGCGGAGCCATATCGGTCCTGGTCCAGGTCTCGTCGATGAAGACCAGCCGCTCAGCTTCGACCTGACCTTGATACTTTGCCCACTGAGCTCGCCGCCGCGCCACGTCGGGTCGATCGCGTTCGCCAGCCGCCACGCTTTTTTTTGAAGCTGAGCTTCTCGGCATGCACGAAGTCCCACACCGAGTGGTAATCGACCTTCAGGCCGCGTCCGGCAAGCTCGGCCACGAGCCCCCGTATAGTGAAATCGCCGTCCTTGATCCGACGCGACAGCCAGACTGCATGCTCGCCCGAAATCGCCTTCGGCTTGTAGCCGCCTATCTGACTAGGCTCGACGCTGCCGGTCTCATCGACCCGCTTCATCCAGCCAATGGCGGTGCTGATCGCGACCCCAAACTGCTTGGCGGCCCGATTACGGGACATCCCGCCCTCGATCGCGGCCACGACACGCTTACGAAGATCTAGAGAGTACGGCTTGCCCATCCATGCTGGCCTCCTTCCAGCAAGCATGGTGAATCAGAAACAAACTGATTTGGGAATCCCAAATCGATTCAGACTAAAGCCATCCCGCTTTAGCTGCGGCGAGGATCACGACGCCATCGGGCTTGAGGCCGCGCGGGGCGCACGCAAATAGAGGAGGTGGGAGACGATGCACGACATCAGCGTGGCCGAAAGGATCCCTGCGAGCAGGTAGAACCCTTCCCCCGAGGGCACCGCGATCCAGCCCAACGAGGCTTGCCTCGCCGCGGATGCGGGGCTCTGCCACGACATCAGCAGGAAGCCGGCGTAGCCGGCGGCGAACTGGGTGGAGACGGCGAGCGGCAGCTTGGAGCGCATCATCAGGCCGAGACAGGCCAGCGCGAAGATCGGCAGCGCGATCCCGAACAGCTGGACGCCTGCGAGGTCGGTGTAGCCGGCCAGCGCCTCGTGGCTGCGCTGAAACAGCCCGAACACCCTGAGGTTCAGGTACCAGAGCGTCGCGGAGGACGGGGCGCGCTCGAGCGCGAGGGCGGCCAGCTCGGCCGACAGCGTCGCCACGAACAGGGCCAGGGGTCCGAGAAACTGGAGTTTGAACAGCCGACTCATGTGACAAGACTAACGTCGCAAACGTTGATCCTGTCTTAAGAGTTCCGAGGCTCCCGCCCGGAAAGCGGAACGGCCTCAACCGGCGGTTAAGGCGGCTCAGGGCTGGTTGTTCGGCGGCCGCTCGATGAATCGCCGGCTGCCGTTGAGCAGCTCGAGATTGTTGGCGATGACGGGATTGCCGGGGTCGAGCGCGTAGGCCTTCTCGAACTTGCGGCGCGCCGCCGACAGATTGCCGCGCAGCATGTAGGAATAGCCCTGATCGTTCAGGACCTGGACGGTCTCGCCGCCGAGGCGGATGGCCTGGGCGTAGGCCTGGTCGGCGAGATCGAAGCGGCGCAGGCGGTCATAGCTCGCCGCAAGTCCCATCCACGCGGTCAGGTCCTTCGGCGACTTCTCGACGCCGTCGCGGAAATAGCGGTTGGCGATGCCGTAATTGCCGCGGTTGAAATGCTCCAGCCCCAGGCGCACCGGCTCGTCCGACGGATAATATTTGACGTCGGTCGGCTCCTGAACGGGGTCGGGGCCGCCGGCGTCGACGGGCGCGACGATCGCGGCCTGCCGCACCGTGTAGTCGCACGCGGCAAGGCCGGTCGCGAGCCAGCAACAGGTCAGCATCAGGATCAGACGCCGCATCAGTCCTTGTCCCCCGCCGGCTTTCCCTAACCTCTGCCAGCCCCCAAAAAAATCCCGCAAAACAACCCCATGCACAGTAGCTATATAATTGAAATAACTTTGCTTTCTTATCTCACGGCCGCGCCACCAACAGGTACCGAGATACCGGCCGACGATCCAGCGCCCAAACCTTGCACGTCGATGCTCTGAGTCGGTGTGGGCCGTACTCCCATTTGCTTGGTCGCATCGCCGATATCCGGAAGCTGATCTGTCGGCTGCTTGCTGTTGCCATATCGGGTCACGGCGGCGCCGACACGGCGCGCATCGGTGGCGATCCGGGTGTCGCCGACATAGCGCGGCCAGGGCGTGATGGTGTGGGTGGCGGCGTTGACCTGCTTGGCATCGCCGGCGCTCATGGTGATGGTGTCGGAGCGCTGGAAGTAGCGGTCCACCTCGTCATGGCCGGCGAGGCCGTAACATCCCCCGAGCAGGACGGGCGCGCACAGAGCCAGATACCTGATGGTCATCTTCGCGTCCTTCAGTTGAGGGTTTTCACGACGGCCTGGTCGCCGGCCGCCGCGGGCGGCGGCGGAGGCGGCGTCCTGAGCTCGGGCGCGATGATGTGGCCGTAGGGCCCCTTCACCTCGCCGCCGGAATTGACGTAGTCGTTGTAGCGCTTGCGCACTTCCATCTGGCCGTTGAGGAAGAAATCGACATCGTTGGCCGGCAGGCGCGAATCCAGCGGCGAGGCCAGTTGCTGGCCGGGCGCGGCCGGCGCCACCAGGCGCGGCGTCACGATGATGACGAGATCGGTTTCCTCCTGCTGATAGGACTTGCTGCTGAACAGGGTTCCAATCACCGGCACCGAGCCGATCCAGGGCAATTGCGAGACGTCCTGGCGGTTGCGGGTCTGGAGCAGGCCGGCGATGGCGAAGCTCTGGCCGTCGCGCAGTTCGACGGTGGTGCGCGCATCACGACGGGTCAGCGCAGGTACCGTCGTGCCCTGAATCGTCACCGCATTGGCGAAATCGAGTTCGCTGACCGATGGCTCGACCCGGAGGTTGATCACGCCGCGCGAGAGGACGGTAGGAACGAAAGCCAGCTCGACGCCAAACTTCTTGTACTCGATCGTCACCGTCGGAAAGCCGGCGGTGGTATTGGTCGGTATCGGCACCGGAAACTCGCCACCCGCGAGAAAGCGCGCGGAGTCCCCTGAAAGCGCAGTCAGGTTCGGCTCCGCAAGTCGGCGAGCCAGCCCCTTGGTTTCCAGGGCCGAAATCAGCAAATCGACTGAGCTGCCGTTGCTGGTTCTCAGAATGCTGGTCAACAGGGTTCCAAACGGTGTCGGAGCTACCCCGCCAGCACTCCCGATGAGCGTCCCTGCCGTTCCCAAAAGAGGAATCGTCCCGGCCGGAGGACCGACATTGGGCATATCGACCCGGCCGCTGTTCGTGTTGATCGAAGTCGGCCCACCGCGCCCGGAATTGGCAATATTCGACCCGCTGGCATTCGCGGCATAAAGGTTCACGCCGAGTTCGCGACCAGCCTGGCGGCTCGCCTCGAGAAAGCGGACCTCCAGCATCACCTGCTGCGGCGCGGCGACGCTCATCGCGTTGACGACGGTGCCCCCCTTGGCAACCGTGCCGGTGGCAATCGACATGGCGCGCTCGGCGGCGACGGCATCGGAGACCGTGCCGCTCAGCACCACCTGCCCCTCGGATGAGGAGACGCGGATGCCTTGCGAGCCGGTGCTGGCGCGGATGTTCTGCTGCAGGCTGTTGGTATCGATGGCGACCTCGACGTCGAGGATGCCGATCTGCTTCATCGACGAGTCGAGCAGGATGACGTTGGTGGTGCCGGTCTGCTTGCCCTGGATGTAGATCAGGTGATCGCTCAGCGACTTCACGTCGGCAATTTCCGACGAGCCCGCAACGATGGTTGCGAAGGCCTGGTCGACCCGGAAGGTCCTGGACTTGTTGACGATGACCTTGACGCGCTGGACGTCGTTCATCTCGCTGACGAAGACGCCCCCGCCGGGCACCCGCCGGTCGGCTGCGGCGGCGCGGTCCGCGGAACCGACCAACGCAAGGCCGGCGCCCAGAGCCAACACGCTCAGGACGAAACGCCTGCTTCCGGCCCCCATGAAAACGCGACCGCCACCCATTTCGATACCCCTTGCCGCATTCTGCGACTGCCCAACAATGTAGTCCCGGGCGCCTTAGCAACTCTCCTTCGCACGCAACGCCACGAAGCTTACAATTCGTTCAACTACAAACCGTTACCGGGCATCCTCGTCCCGGTGGAACTTCGGACGCCAAAACCGCCCGCCAAATCGCCTGCCTGAGGATCATCATCAATCCCGGGAGGAATTGGCAAGGCGAGACCTCCATTGCGGTGCGGCAACGCCACAGAAAACTGGGAAATGTTGCCCTCCGGCACCACTTTGCTCTGCTATTGACAGCAGAACGGGCCTCGCACACGCGCACAATCAACAGGTGCCATCGCACCAACCTACGACCGGCGATGAGAATGCCTAAGCCATGGCGATGTCGGGACAATTCGGTTCAAGGCGAGAACGGAACCTGAGTCGAGGCGCTTGGCGCATTCAGCGACGTGCCCCAAATCGGAATCAACATCGCGAACCCCGGTTGACGCGCCGTAACGGTCAGCATCCCCCCTCCCGACGTCGTGTCGATCGTAGGGGTGAGGCCGCCGGCATAAAGGAAGGGGGCGGTGTTCTGCTTCTCCGTGCTGGAGAGATAGTCGCCCGTGCAGCCGGCGGGTGAGTTGTTGCTGATGACGGCAGGGGTGTAGCACGCGATCATCATGGCACGAGCGCCCGCTCCCGCGAGGTGCCGGAGCGACTGCATCGTGATCGCATACCGCCCGAAGTCAACCATCGCGAACACCAGCATGAAGAACACCCCGGCGACCACGCAGAATTCGAAGGCGGCTATTCCGCGATTGTCGAGCTTCCTCATCACTTCACCAGAGCAACGACTTGGGTCTTGGCGATCGTGCCGGGGGCGCAGCCGTCCGTGCTGAGGTAAGCACTACCGTTTATCGTAAGCGTATTGGCGATCACCTCGGTACACCTCGTATTGGTATTCTGAACCGATCCGCTCCAAGAAACGTCGACGTTGGGAAAATACAGCGCACCGCCCAAGGCAACGTTGCCACCGTTGATGCTGACAGCATTCTTGCTCTTGTTCGGAGCCTGATCGTCAATCAAAACGCCATTCAAATGCGAAGAGAAAGTATTGGTTGCAGGAGCAGATAAGGTAACAGTAGCAGTGCCACTGATGGAAAGATTGGAATCGCCGAGCAGTACGAACGTTACGCCTAAGCCTTCGCCTGAAGGCGGCCAGGATGTGCACTCCGTACAGACGACTGTCCCACCGGTGATACTTATTGCTGCGCCATAAAAGAAGTAAGTTCCTGGTTTGAAATCTACATACTCCCCCGTCGACACTGTTAACCTTGTGTATGCACCCTTGCTACCGAGGCCGCTGTTAGGCGCCATCGAATAGCACCTATTCGTGCCGGAAGGGGCCGTAGGAGGACAGGGTTTTACTTCAGTTCGCGGATCCTTGTTGCCAGTTCCGGTCCAACTATTGAACGATTCAACATTCAGAATCTCCAGCGGATTTGTCGCAGGCAGCACGTTGTAATTATAGGGCACGCTAAGGTCGCAATGACCTGATGAAGCGAGACAACCACTTGCACCATAAACGGCCCACCCCGAACCACTGAAATTCGGAGTACTGTTATATTTGACGCTATTGTCCGACATCAGGCCACAACCATTTCCGGTGATGTTGCTGCTGCCGCCGATTGTAAGAGCACTGGTAGATGGGCCAAGTCCCAACGCACAAAGGTCCTTCGGATGTTGGATCTCAACAATCGCTTGAGCGCGGATGTTGGCGGTCGACAGGCCAAGCACACCGGCAAGGTATGTCGGCTGTTGCTGGGTCACAACGGCACGAACGAAATTGCCACTCCCCGAACTCGCCCACGCGCCCGCAGAATAGCTACCTCGATCGATCTCAACCGTCCGCAACGTACCTGCCGGAAGCGCGCAGCCCGCAAACGACTCGCCGGAATTGCAGAACGAGTTCTGTGCGGCGAACTGCTTGCCGCGGTAAACATAGTCCTGCCCCGCATCGCAATTGGTGCTTCCGGAGATCGTGCAGGCGAGAGTCAAACCGCCGGAATACGCCGCCGCATCAGCGGCGCTCTGAGCGTGTTGCTTGGTCACGTACCATGAACCTGCCTCGGCTCCGAGCGCGATGACTCCAACCAGCGGCACCAGCGCGATGACGGATGCGAATGCAACGGAGCCCCGACGGCAGTCACGAAGGTTTCGCACGATGCCCTCCTACTGAAATCGTTCTGAATAAGTGACTGTGCAGGTGCTGCACAACAGCGATTTGAGAATGATCGGAGACAACGAGAAGCTCGTCGTGAAGGTGTAATATTTGGGCAATGTTGCGCCTGAATCGCACGGAGCGGGGGTGCCATCACAGTACACCTCCGCAGTGATGCGATAGCCGCCGACAGTCGATGGCAGTGAGCTTTTCCAGTCGCTGACCGCGGATGAGCTGGTGACGTCGCTCGGCGGCTTATACTGGGTGAACTGCCCCATATCCCGCAAAGCCTGATGCGCAGACAGATACCTGAAACCGGCGATCGCAACGTCAGCCAGCGGAAACAGGATCGTCACAAGGATGAAAAGACAGACAAGGGGCAGTTCAAACGAAACAGTCCCGCGTTGATCCCTGATGAACGAAATGTTGCGGCCCATGCCTGCCTCGCCGTGCAATTTCCTGTGCGCGCGCCGACCTACTTCAGCACGCGGATCAAATTCAAAAGCGGCCCCCCGCCCAGGATGACGAACATGGCCGGCAGGAGAAACAACACCATCGGGATTGTCAGCTTGGCACCGAGCTTGTGAGCGCGCTCCTCAAGCTTGGTGATCCGTTCCCGCCGAAGATCCGCGGCGATGCTGCGCAAAACCTGACTCAATGGCGTTCCGTATTGCAGGCTCTGGCTGATCATGGTGCCGAAGCGGCGGAGTCCATCCGACAGAAGGCCCATCTTCTCGAACGCATCGGAACGATTCGGCAGTAACCGGAGGTCGTCCAGAAGCCCGTACAGGACGCGAGACATAGCCGGATTGGTCTGGTCCATTTCCGCAGCTACGCGCTCCAATGCCCCCTCGAGCCCCATTCCGGCTTCACTGCAGACGACCAGAAGATCTATCGCATCCGGCGTGCCCAGCCTGATTGCGGCATCGAAACGCCGCTTCAGCACAGACAAGATCAGCCGCGGACCTACAATCCCGACGACCAGGCCAACAAGCGTCAGGAGGAGAACATCCTTCAGCTCACTTCCCGAAAGTTGCGCGCCAACAAAGATAACGACCGGCAAGAGAACCATGCTGACGATCTTGATGCCAAGCCAGATCGGCAGAGTCTTGTGATGGTTGAAGCCCGTCGACTTCAAGACGGCTCGCAGCTGATCCAGGTTCTCCTCGGCGTAGAAGCGCCGATAGCGCAGGCCGATGGACGAGATCCAACCCGTCACGTCGTGCGACGCCGTGGGAACGCCCCGTACGGCATTCGACACCCGGGTGTTCAATGCCCGCAGGTGCATTTCACGAATAACCAACAGGAGCGTTGCGGTGGCCGCTACGATGGCAAGCGACGCGAAACCGAGACCAGCGGTCATAGCGTCGTCTCCCTTCGGATCAACCACCGGATCACGAAGTGCCCGGTCAACACCGAGACGACCGCGTAAGCCAGCATGTTGTTGCCAATCGGGTCCAGGAAGAGCGGCTCGATCGATTGCGGACTCATCTTGTAGATGATTCCGCCAATGATGAGCGGCGCGAACGTGAGCGCGCGCGACGAGAAGATCACTTCGCCGGCCAGTGCTTTTGCGCGAGCAGCAAGGGCAACACGCTGACTGATGGTTTCGCCCAAAGTCTGCAATGTCTCGGATAAGCTGCCGCCAGACTTCAACTGAACCCCGAGCGTCACCGCGAAGATACCGTATTCCGTGACGCCCGTTCTCCGATAGACCGCTTCAACCGCTTCGTCGGGAGCTCTTCCCGTGCCCAGCTCGCTGCATACGATCGCAAACTGACCAGCGGTCGGCTCCGGCATATCGCGCGCGATGGTACGAAAGGCCTCTTGCACAGGCAGGCCGGAGCGAACCGTACTGGTTACGATCTGAATGGTATCCGGAAGCTGTCGAAAGAGCCCGTCAACGAACCGGCGCCGCTGCCATCCAAAAAGACCCCGCATCACGAGGACGGCAGCAATCGCGGCTGCGATCGACGCGTAGGCCAGAGGGTATTCGAAGAAGCTGACGACGTAGAATACTGCCGACGCGACGACAAATGCCGAGAGCAATACGTAAGCCGGATGCAGCGAGTAATTCACTTCAGGCCTGTAGTTGGCCAAAAGATGGATCAACTGGGAGCGAGGCGCGGCCTCGGACCTGCGGATTGTCGGCAGGCTCTCCTTTGTCGTGGTCTTGAGAGCCGTCGACAGCTGGCGGTCAAACCGCTTCTCACGTGAGTCGAGCCACAAGGATGCGACCGTGGCGCACAGCAGGAGAACAAGAACGATCAGGATCGCGGATTGAGGGATCATATCTGCCTCATGGCCTCGGCCCAGGCGCGATCCAGCCCGAAATAGACCAGACGGCTCTTGAATTTCGGGATCGCGTTGGTCGATGTGTATGTGCCCAGAATCCGCCCGTGAACGTCTTCCTCCTTGTACTCGAAAGCCGCGATGTCGTTGGTGGTGATCACCTCGCCTTCCAGGCCGGTCACCTCACTGACCTGGACGATGCGGCGCTGTCCGTCGCGCATGCGCTCGACCTGGACGATGAGATCCAGGGCCGCGACGATCTGGGCCCGGATCGCCCGTGAGGGCAGATTGACCTGGCCCATCTGCACCATGTTCTCGACGCGAGTCAGGGCGTCGCGGGTGCTGTTGGCGTGCACGGTGGAGATCGAGCCGTCATGGCCGGTGTTCATGGCCTGGAGCATGTCGAAGGCCTCGGCCCCGCGCACCTCGCCCACCACGATCCGGTCGGGCCGCATACGCAGCGCATTCCACAGGAGATCGCGCTGCGTCACCTGCCCGGTGCCTTCGAGGCTCGGCGGCCGGGTTTCCAGGCTGATCACGTGCGGCTGCTGGAGCTGCAATTCGGCCGCATCCTCGATGGTGACGATGCGCTCGTTGTGACCGATGAACTGGCTGATGGCGTTGAGCAGGGTCGTCTTGCCGGAGCCGGTGCCGCCGGAGACGAGGACGTTGAGCCGGGACCGGCCGGCGATTTCCAGCAGCTTCGCGATGGCCGGGGTCATCGAGCCGTTCTCGACCATGCCGGCCAAGTTCAGACGGTGGCTTGGAAACTTGCGGATGGAGATGCAGGGACTGTGGATCGCGAGCGGCGGCAGGATGATGTTGACGCGGCTGCCGTCCGGCAGGCGGCAGTCGACCATGGGGCTGGATTCGTCGACGCGGCGCCCGACCTGGGCCGCGATCTTCTGCGCCACCGAGGCGATGTGGTCGTTGTCGCGGAAACGCACCGCGATCCGCTCCAGCTTGCCGCTCCGCTCGACATAGACGTTGCTGGGCCCGTTGATCATGATGTCGCTGATCGACTGATCCATCAGCAGCGGACGGAGCGGGCCATAGCCGGTCATGTCGTCGGCGATCTCGTCCGCGAGCATCACCTGCTCGCGGCCCGACAATTCGAGCCGGTCCTGGTTGGCGATGCCGTGAATGATCTCCTCGACCTGCCGCCGCAGGATATCGCGGGACACCGTCGCCGCGACCGCCGGATCGATCTGCTCGATGACCTTCTCGCGCAGCGAGGCCGGCATGACGGGGTGATGGACTGCACTCTCTTCGCGCCTCGGCGTCACCTCGAAGCTCGCTGCGCCTGGAGATGACAAGGAGGGGCTCGCCGGCGGCGCGGGGGCCACGGGCATGGGCGGAAGAGGGCTTGTCGCCAGCGCAGGCAAACCTTCCGGCATGTCGTCGGGGCGTCGACCGAATTTCTTCATAGCCGCAGCAGCCTCCGCAACCGGCCCTTGCGCTCGGCGCCGATGCCGGTGATCTCCCGGACGATGGGCGCCAAATGACGTCGCAATTTCCTGACGTGCTTGAGCGCGGGGATGCCGAGATTGACGGCCTGGGTCATGCCCTTGCCGAGATCCGGAATCACCATGTCCGGCTCGGCGCCGAGCGCCTTGACCATCGTGGCCATGGGAAGCCCACCGGCACGATCGGCACGATTGAGCAGCGTGAACACCCGGTCCTTGCCGGCGATGTTGGTGACGGCGGTGCGCAGCGCATGGGCGTTGCGAAGCCCGGTGACCTCGGCTTCCAGCAGCACCAGCACGTGACGCGACTGCTCGATCACCGAATGCATCGACGGCGGGAACGGCACCGGCACGTCGACGACGACGTAGTTGAAGCGTTGGCGCAGCAGGCCCAGCACGTGCCGCACCCCCGCCTCGGTGATGTCGAGCTGCGCGTCGAGCTCCTCATCGGCCGAGATCAGCGACACCCGGTCGTTGACCTCGATGGCCGCGCGCTCGAGGAACAAGGTGTCGGCGCGCATCGGGTTCTCCAGCGCGATCCGCAGCCCCGGCCCCGGCCGAACGCCCAGCATCACGGCAGTCTCGCCGCCCTGCAGGTGCAGATCGAGCAGCGCGACCTTGGCCTTGGTGGTCTCGGCGATCTGCAGCGCGAGATTGATGGCGATGCTGGTGGCGCCGGCGCCACCTTGCGCGCCGCAGATCGAGACCACATGCCCGGCGCGATCGGCCGCAACGTGCGAGACATCACCCAGCAGCTTGGGGCGCAGCTGGTCCAGCACGACGTCCCGCGTCAGCGGCTTGGGAAGATACTCGGTGAGGCCGAGATCCATCAGATGGCGATAGAACGTGATCTCCCTGTTGTCGCCGACCAGGGCGACGCGGACATCCGGCGGGCAGACGCCGGCGAGGCGCTCCAGCTCGGGAAAGGGATCATCGATGCCGCTGATGTCGGTGACGAGGGCGAACAGATCCGTGTCCGTCTCCAGCATCTTGATGGCGTTGCGGATGCTGCCGTGCTTGATGGAGAGATTGCTCCCTTCGAGGCCCTTGCTCAGAGCGCCGGCGCTGATCTCGTCGTTGACGAAACAGACGATCCGGTTGCGCGCGACGAGGGACGTCGTTTCCTGGGGCGGAGTGACCAATGCCATGTTCATCAACGTTTCTCCGGCAGCCTGGCGGCATAGCCAATTGCGCTTGCAGTCTTGCTGGACGCGTCCGATCCGTCGCAGCTCACGGCAACCTCGCCGCCTTCTGAGTCCTGCTTCCGGACCGTGTATTGCTTGACCTCGCCGCCGGAATGAACGACCACCGCCGTCCGCTGCCCCGCCATCGCATTCTGGCGCGCAAGCTCCGGCGAGACGTCGCAGCTCGAGATCGAGCCGGTGTCGCCCTTGTCCCACTGGTCGATAGCGGCGCGCACCGCCAGCGACAGCGTGCCGAGCTGCTTGGCGACCGTGACCTTCTTGACCTGCTCCTGGGTCAGCTCCAGCGACACCGTTTGCGGCAGCTTGCCTGTCACGGCGCTGACGCCGCGTCCGCCCTGCACGATCTCCTGGTCGATCGCGATAACGCGGACATTGCGCAGAACGGTTTCGCTCATGGCGCGACGGGCGGGATCCGCCTTCTCAAACACCTGGGTCAGCACGACGTCGACATGATCGCCCGGCCGGACCAGGCCCGAGACGCCGGACTCCTCGTCGACCTTGATGCTGATGGCGCGGCTGTCAGGGGCCAGCACGCTGGCGAGGAAGCCGCGATCGCGCGGACGCAGGATGTCCTGCAACGTGATCGGGCTGCCGGCGTCCACGAACTTGCGCACCAGGGAGCCGGGGAGCCCAGCTGCCGATTCCGGCGTTTCGAGGATCGCTCCGGTCGGGACGCGATCCGGCGGCACCTGGCGGAGCGTGAAATCCTCCTGGCGGGCCAACGTCCCCTTCGGCAACGCTCGGGTCGCGACGTAGTAGCCGACCGTCGCAGGCGCCGCCGGCCCCTTTTCCACAATTTGGACGGGGACCTGCCTCGGCAGGTTCATGTTGTAGGCGATGAGCCCGAGGGCCGTGGTCGCGAGCAACAGGACCATGATGATCGAGATGCGCAAGGCGGATGACATGTCAAAATCCTCGACTGAAAATGGCCCAGATGCCGCCGCAAGCGATGGCAACGCCGTAAGGCAATGGTGCGTGGCGCAGATGACGCCAGCGTTCGATGGCATAGACGCGGCGCGCGAACGACGCTCCGGCGGGAGCGAGCCGGGGAGATGGCAGGTTGCGCATGGTCACATGCAGCAGGGCGAGAACGCCGCCGGCCCACGCAGTGACGACCAGCATTTGAATGATGCCGTTCAAGGAAAGGCCGACCGCCAGAGCAGCCAGCAGCTTGACGTCGCCGCCGCCCATCCATCCCCGCATGTAGATGGCCAGCAGCAACAGAAAGAGGATGGCAGCCGCGATCAGCGATTCCACAAGCTGCATCGGGCTCCCCAACTGACTGACGATTCCGAGCAGCGCAAGCGCGAGGCAAATCTCATTACGGATTGTTCGTGTTGCGATGTCGAGCGTCGCGACATGCAGCAACAACAGGACTTCCAAAATGGAAACTATGGAAATGATCCAACTCATGAAACTCGTGCCTCGCGGCACCTCAATGTAACGCTGGTAAAAATATCGAAGTCCGTTACGGACTTGCGAACTGGCCTCCGATTATCCGGGCGACGCTGCCGATCACCGTATCGCGTGGTCGGAAGCGAATTATCATCGGACCAGCAGCACGGGATAAAAGCAGCGACAGCCGCTACGCAGAGAAATTTGAAACGAGGCCGTGCAGCCAACCCGACTTAAGTACAGGCTCGGGAATAATATGCAGTGGGAGGAGGAAAACGGATCGTCTTCCTCCTCCCATTTGAAGCTTAGAGAGGAAGCGCGATAGCCGTGGTGACCTTGCCGACCGCAGCGGTCAGCGCGGCCGTGAGGCTGGTGCTGCCGGTGCCGGCGAAGAAGCCGATCACGACGGTGATCACAGCGGCGGCGACGATGATGTACTCGAACGACACGACGCCGTCCTGGTCCTTGCGCAGCTGCTTCAGGGCTTCGGTGGTCTTGATGTAATGCTTCAACATTGGAGAAAATCCCTCTTACTAAAGATGAACTGACCGTTACCGTTGGCCGGTAAAATTGAGCCAACTGAGATCAATTGCTACTCTTTCCCGGGAAAGTTGTCACCTGCTAATCCTTTTTTAACCTTACTGTGGGCGTCCGGGCGAGTACGGTGAGGAACTTTTCCCGAGCGGCAAAAACGGGGTGGATGCTCGTTCGGAAGGCCCGAACTGCATCGTCGGCGGGCAATCGGCCGTTTTTTGACGAAACGATTGGCAGAGCCCGGCTTGGCGGCGCGCGTCACCTGCGCCAGGCCGCGACAAAAAAATCGCCCGCCGGCTGGTCGATGACGACCAGGCCCAATCCGAAATTCCGAAGACACTCGGCCGTACGCGCCAACGCGCTATGCGTCACGCGCCACGGCCGGCCTCACCGTCTCCTGCGTCAGCGAGGCTCCCGCGGCGGCCCGACGCTGGGGCCGGAGGGCTCGGCGCGCTGCTGGGTCTCCGGCGTCGCGCCGTAAGGCAGCGGCTTGGCATCGGGGTCGGCGCGGCCGCAGGAGCGGGCGGTGCAGTAAAAGCCGACATAGTCCTTCACGTCCGCGCGGTAGATCTTCACCAGGCCCTGGGTCTGGTCCACGATGATGTTGGAGCGGTGCACCACCTGGCCGTCGGCGGCATAGGCCGTCATCAGCACGCGCCCGGCCTTCAGGCCGCGGATCGTGAAGACGCGATCGGTTTCGGGAATGACCTGCGCGATGTCCTCGACGGACAGCGAGAACCGGTTGACCGGCTGATCCAGGGTGAAGGTGCGCGCCTGCTCGGCGCGAAGCTCGATCGTCTCGGTGGCGACGATCTCCTGCATCCGCTGGGCGTTTGCCGGACCGGTGACACAGGCTGCAATCAGCGACAGCAGCGCTGCCGGTAACATCAATCGTTTCACGAAAAATCCTCCCGAGAGACAGAAAAGCTGGTGAGCGCAAATCACACGCGGGCGGGAAAGACTAGCATAGCGCGCGGCGTCCGTCTCTTTCGTGTTGATCCGCGCCGCCTCGCGCTTGCGTTCGAGCGAAGCATGGGAGAAGCTGAACGAAGGCCGCCGGGGACAGCCATGCGCATTCATTCCGCTCTATCCGTCTTTCTCGTCTGCTGCTGGATGAGCTCCGGCGCAGCGCACGGACAGGCTGCCTATCTGGTCGACGAGCGGCCCTGCCCCGACCTCGATCCCCGCCTGCGGCAGCCGCGCGACAACGAATGGTGCGACTATGTCACCAAGATCAAGCGCTGCGACGGCGATCTGGCCGAGCGCCTGTTTCAGCAAAGCCGGGCGCCGGCCTATTTGATGTCCGAGCTCGGCTCCGAGCATCCGCGCCGGCTGGTCTGTCACCCGAACGATTAGGCGCGGCCGCCGATCGTCACGGCACCCTCCGCGCATGGGACAGCGCTTCATACAGTATTTGTCCGGAATCGCTTCGGTCCTGGCGTACCTCTAACGTAGGCATCGCCGGGGCTGGCATTTCATTCCCGAACAAGATTTCAACCGGCAAGGGGCCGCCGAAAGGTGGCCCCTTTCAATTGGGGCGACCGAAAGTGGCCCTTCAATTTGGCCGGACAAATGGCGGGAAAGGGAGCCCGCCTCCGGCAATGAAAGGTACGGAGGCGGGCCAAAGGTCACTTTTTTGGCGGCGCCGTTCTTCCCGGGGCTGGCTTTGGGAAGCGTCGCTACGCAAGCGAAACCCTAGCACCCGGGATCCCGCCTGGGAACCTGCGCCGACACCCGTAGCAATACTTAGCGTGCTCGCGCGACCTCGATGGCGCCGCCGGCACGAGACGGGATCACAGCGCGACAGTACGGTTGCGTCCGTCCTGTTTCGCCCGGTACATCGCGCGGTCGCACCTTTCGAACAGCGCCTCGAAACTCTCTCCGGGCAGGAATTCCGCGACCCCGACGGATACGGTGACCTGGCCGATCCGCTCGCCTGTGGCTCGTTTCGTAATCTGGGCCGCGGCGATCCGCGAACGGATCCGCTCGGCCACCTGCCGGCAGACATCGATCGTCGCGCCGGGCAGCACGCACATCAGCTCCTCGCCTCCGTAGCGCGAGGCGAGATCCCTGTCCCTCACGCCCTCCCGCACGCAGCTTGAAACGACCTTGAGGACCTGATCACCGAGCTGATGCCCGTACTTGTCGTTGAACGTCTTGAAATTGTCGATATCCACGATGAACGCGCTCAGGGGTTCGCCCTGCTCCATGGCCCTGATTTGAGCCGCGCGGATGAAGGCCTCCAATGCCCGGCGGTTTGCAAGTCCCGTCAACGCATCCGTCTTCGATCGCAGCTCGGCCTGGTCGAGATCGCTTCTCAGCTTCTCCACCTCGCTGCAGGCGTTGACCAGCTTCGCCTCGAGGACCGAAGCGCGCTCCGTTGCCGCTGCAAGCTGCTCGCTGAGCCGGGCAAGCGCCAGGTTCGGATCGCCGGCAGGTCGAAGCGAGGCTTCAACGGCCCTGAGCCCTTCAGCGTGGACCCGGTTGTCGGCGACGGCCCCGGAAAGATCCTGTCGCACGTTCAACAGGATTGCGCTGAGCTCTTCAGGGACGGTTTGGCCGGCGTGAGCAAGGGTGTTGGATGCCAGAAAGCTCGCGTACAATTCCTGGTTGGTCGCCTTGTCGAACCGCCGATGATTGGAGCGCAGAACGTCTATGGTCTGACGAAGGCCGGCCGATCTGCCCAGCACGTAGACGAACCAGACCGTGAAATTGGTCGGGACCAGCGGGATGCCCAGCTCTTTCATCAAGTCGAGCGCCTCCGCCGATACGGCGGCCGCATGCTCGGGGTCGAGTTCGTCCAATTTTTCCATCATATCTCTCTGGCGCGGCGGGCATCGGATCGATCAAGATCTGGCAGCTTGCTGAGGCTGCCAACGCGTTCCAGACGGACCAGACCCGCCGACTGCATTCAAAATTGAAATCGTAGAGAGCCACGCGGGGCAGCTCGGTGGAAGCAAAATGGTAGGGCATCAAATCGTGGCGTAGAGCTTACTTTCCAGACCTTACGGATCAGCTAAAGGCCAGATTGCGTCCTTCGCTGCCCCGAATAGCACGTTCAACGAACAACCTACTTCTGGCGAAACGAGTGGTTGAACGACATGATCAGCGGCCCGACGATATATTCCAAGGCGGTGCGCTGCACGGTCGGGATCATCACGGTCGCCGGCATGCCCGGATAGAGCTTGACGTTGGGCATCGCCGCAAGCTCGGCCTCGTCGATGCGGACGAACGCCGTGTAATAGGGATTGTTGGTCTTCGGGTCGGTCAGCCGGTCGGCCGAGATCTGGGTGACCTCGCCGTGGATGATCGGGATGATGCGCTGCTTGTAGGCCGTCAGGTGAACCTCGGCTGCCATGTTCGGGCGGACGTCACTGATGTCCTCGACCGCGATCTGCGCCTCGATGGTCAACCCGTCCCGCACCGGCACCACGTCGAGGATCTTCTCGCCGCGCTGAATGACGCCGCCCACCGAGAACACGGCGAGCCCGACCACGCGGCCGGCATAGGGCGAGCGGATCTCCATCCGGCCGAGCACCGCCTTGGCGTTCAGGGCCTTTGGGATCACCTCGAGCAGCTTGGCCTGGGTGTCCCGCAGGTCCTTGGTGATGTCGGCCATCCGGTCGTTGTCGAGCTGCGCGATCTGTTGCTGCTGTTCGGCGATCGCCTGGCGTGCCCTGGCGATGCTGGCATTGGCATCGGCGATCTGACCGTCGAGACCATAGGCCGTACGCTCGAGCTGCAGGATCCGCGGCCGCGCAATCAGCCCCCTCTCGACCAACGGCCTGATGTTGTCGGCCTCCGCCTGAACCGAGGAGATCTGATCGGTGTACGCCTTGACCTGGGCTTCGGCGCCGACGATCTGCGACCCCAGCTGGTTGATCTTCTCGCGGATCACGCTCCGCTGCCCCTCCAGCGCGGCGCGGCGGCTTTCGAACTGGCTCACCTGGCCGGTCCAGACGCTTTGAAGGTAGTTGTCCTGTTGTCCCGCCTTGAGATCGGCGGGCATGAGCAGCTCGGAACCGCGATTGAGCTCCGTCAGCAGGCGAACTTCGGTGGCCCGAAGCACCATGAATTGCTGCGACAGAACATCGTATTCCGCCTTCGCCTGCGTCTCGTCGAGGCGGAGCAGGACGTCACCTGCATTGACCGGATCGCCTTCCTTGACGAACAATTCCTTGACGATGCCGCCGTCGAGATGCTGGATGCTCTTGCGGTTGCCTTCGACCTTCACCACGGCGTTGCCGACGACGGCCCCGTTCAATGGCGCCGTGGCGGCCCAGCCCCCGATCCCGCCAAAGAACAATGCGATGATGATCCAGCCCGCAAGCGCGATGCGCCTGATGGAATCGCTGGGCGGTCCGCCGGCGCTGCCCGCGGTGCCCCGGCCGGCTGCGATATCGCTGAAATTCCCGTCGACAATGGCCATGGAAGACGCCTAACTGCTGGAGCTTTGCACCGCGTTCACGGGCACGGGACGGGTCAAGCGTGACATGACCTCGCCACGCGGCCCGAACATCTCGGCGACCCCATCCCTGAGGACGAGTATCTTGTCGACGACGCCGATGGTGGCGGGGCGGTGCGAGACAATGACGACGGTCGTCCCGCGCTTCTTCAATTGCATGATGCAGTCGGCAAGCGCAGCGTCGCCTTCGACGTCCAGATTGGAGCTGGGTTCATCGAGAACGACGAGGCTGGGGTTGCCATAGACCGCACGCGCCAAGCCGATGCGCTGGCGGAAGCCGCCGGACAGGATCGCCCCGCCTTCGCCGACCTGGGTATCGTAGCCGCTCGGCAATCTCAGGATCATCTCGTGAACCCCGGCAAGCTTGGCTGCGAGGATGATCTCCCTTCCGGTCCCTTCATCGAAGCGTCCGATGTTGGCCGCCACCGTGTCGGAGAACAACTCGATATCCTGAGGCAGATATCCGACGTGATCGCCGGTCGCCTGCTTGACCCAGGTCGTGACATCGGCGCCGTCCAGCCGCACCGCTCCGGCCGACGGCGTCAGCACGCCGACGAGGTGACGCGAGAGCGTCGATTTTCCGGCGCCCGAGGGACCTATGACACCGAGGACCTCTCCCGCCTCGATGAAGAAGGTGATGCCGCGCAGAACGGGTTTTCCACCACCGGGGGGCACAAAGGAAAGCGCCTCGACCGAGAGCTGGCCCTTCGGCCTGGGCAGCGCCAGCCCGGAGTCGAGCACCGGTTGGGCCAGCAGCAATTCACGGACGCGCAGGAACGCACCCCGCGCCGACACGAGCCCGCGCCAGGAACCGACGATCTGCTCGACCGGCTGCAAGGCCCGACCAAGCAGGATGCTGGCGGCGAACATCGCGCCGACGGTTGTCAGTCGTTCAATGACCAGGTAAGCGCCAAGGCCCAGGATCAGCGACTGCATGGAAAGCCGCAGGAAGCGGATCAGGCTCTGGATGACGCTGGAACGATCGCTCGCGGCCACCTGCCGCTCCAGCATCCGGTCGCGATCTCGGCTCCAGCGCCGCAACAGACCGTAGGTCATGCCCATGGCGCGGATGACCTCGGTGTTGCGCAGGCTCATTTCGGTGAAGCTGTAGCTGCGCGCGGCGGCTTCGTTCGACTCCGTCAGCGGCAGCTTCACCAACCATTCGCTGAGCAGAGCCATCAGCACCAGGATGATCGAGCAGGCAAGCGCAAACGCGCCCAGGAAGGGATGCAGGGCGAAGATGACGGCGATGTAGATCGGCGCCCAGGGCAGATCGAAGATCGCGTGAATCCCGGCCCCGGTGACGAACTGACGGAACGTGTCGAAATCGCGCAGCGACTGGCTGCGGGCGCCGCCCGTGCTCGTTGGACGATCTATGATCGCAGTCATGACGCGCGACGCGATCTTTTGATTGAGACGGATGCTGGCCCGGGTCAGTATCCGTGCGCGGATTGCATCGAGCCCGGCAAGCGCCACCAGCGCCAGAAGCAGCGCAATCGTGAGCATCAACAACGTGATCTCGCTCGCGCTCGAGATCACGCGATCATAGACCTGCAGCATGTAGAGCGGCCCGGCCAGGTAGAGCAGATTGATGGCCCCGCTGAATATTGCCGCGGTAACGAAATAACCTCTGCAACTCTGCAGCAAACGCCGGACTTCGCCAGCTCCACCAGATGAATTACTCACGAACCGCGGCGGAAATCCCCGCCCCTCTACAAAAACAAGTCATGTCTCAACCGGAATAAGATTGCCGCAAAGTGTGGAGTATAGCGCAGATGGCTCCTCCTTCTGCCTCTCATTGAGGGAATGTTTAACGCCGTAGGCTCACCGCGAGACGGCCCCGCCAATAGCAACTCCTAACGCGCCATCTTGTGAAGGCCGGGTCCCAACGGGGGCAACCCCGTTGGGACCTCAAACATTCTCCGCCTAGACCGAACCGAAGTTGTTGTAGTGATCAAGCTGACTATGCAGCGTGCTCGCCGCAAGATCAGTATGAATCGGCTGTCCAAGCACCACCACGTCGATCGGACTAGTCCACAGCGGGGAGCTCGTCTTGATAGCACCGCTGGAAAGGTCGTCCTTTACACTCAAGGTGTGGAAATCCGCCGATGACGTCGAAGCGCCCGGGCTCGCCTGGGTCGCCTCAAACCAATAGACGGACTGGTTGATATCGTACTTCGCAGTGCCGGCAGTGCCGTCGCCGATCGCGTTTCCTTCGAGATAGTTCAACCAGGTTGCGACCAGGTCGCGGCCCAACATATAGCGCCCGTCCTGGACCTGCTTGGACGAGGCGTTCAACAACGTCAGCGCGTCGGCCGTCGAGATGAACAGCACGTTTTCGCCGGGATCCTCGATTCCGTCCTTGTCATAATCGCCAATCAGCAAGCCCTTCTGGTCGGAATTGTTGATGACGCCGTCATGATTGGAATCCACGGCATAGGTAATTTCACCATCGGCAAACCCATTGGTGCCGGCCTGCTTTGGCTCATTACCGACGATGCCGTCCCAGAACTTGGTCCATTGATTTTGGCCCGTGTTCTGCGACCAGAAGCCTGGCGTCCGCACGCCTGGCCCCAACTCGACCGGGATATGAGCGTCGTCCTCATCAGGCCCGGTCTCGTTCGTCGTCACGCTTGCCACGTTGTCGAGGCTGCCGTCGCCGTCGACGCCCTGGGTATCGAGCTCGCTCTGGGTGAGGGTGTGCTTGTACGTATAGGTCCAGACCTCACCGACATCGAGCTTGCCGTCGCCATCCGTGTCGCCGCTGAAGGTGTTGGTCGCGCTGTTGAAGTTCGTGAGGATCACCGGCGCACCGCCCTCGAAGGTGTCCGTGACCACCACGCCCGTCAATGCCACGTTGCCGGTATTCGTGACGACGACCGTGTAGTCGATCAGATCGCCGGCATGGTCGGCATGACCGTCTTCAACAACGGCCGCCTTCGTAATCGCGAGATCTGGATTGAGCACGATCGGCACCGACGCCGTGGCTGTATCGGGATCGGTCTCGTTCGAATCCGCGGTGGCAAGGTTGTCGATGTCGCCATCGCCGGTCACGCCGTTGCTGTCGATGTCGGCCTGGGTCGCCACGTAGCTCGCGGTGTAGGTCCAGGTCTCGCCGACGTCGAGCTTGTTGTCGCCGTCGGTGTCGCCGCTCACATAGGTCGCATTGGTCGCGCCGCCCGCCTCGACCTTGTCGGTCACCGTGATCCCGGTCAGGGTCACATTGCCTGTGTTCTCGACCGTGATCGTGTAGTTGACCACGTCGCCGGCCTTGTCCACCACCTTGGTCGTGGTGTTGCCGTCGACATCGTGGACCGTCTTGGTGACATTCAGCGCCGGATTGCGCACGATCGGCACCGACGCCGTGGCTGTATCAGGATCGGTCTCGTTCGAATCCGCGGTGGCAAGGTTGTCGATGTCGCCGTCGCCGGTCACGCCGTTGCTGTCGATGTCGGCCTGGGTCGCCACGTAGCTCGCGGTGTAAGTCCAGGTCTCGCCGACGTCGAGCTTGTTGTCGCCGTCGGTGTCGCCGCTCACATAGGTCGCGTTGGTCGCTCCGCCCGCCTCGACCTGGTCGGTCACCGTGATCCCGGTCAGGGTCACATTGCCTGTGTTCTCGACCGTAATCGTGTAGTTGACCACGTCGCCGGCCTTGTCCACCACCTTGGTCGTGGTGTTGCCGTCGACATCGTGGACCGTCTTGGTGACATTCAGCGCCGGATTGCGCACGATCGGCACCGACGCCGTGTCGGTGTCCGGGCCGGTCTGGTCGCTGTCCGCGGTGGCAAGGTTGTCGATGTCGCCATCGCCGGTCACGCCGTTGCTGTCGATGTCGGCCTGGGTCGCCACGTAGCTCGCGGTGTAAGTCCAGGTCTCGCCGACGTCGAGCTTGTTGTCGCCGTCGGTGTCGCCGCTCACATAGGTCGCGTTGGTCGCTCCGCCCGCCTCGACCTTGTCGGTCACCGTGATCCCGGTCAGGTCCACTTCGCCGGTGTTCTCGACCGTAATCGTGTAGTTGACCACATCGCCGGCCTTGTCCACCACCTTAGTCGTGGTGTTGCCGTCGACATCATGGACCGTCTTAGTGACGTTCAGCGCCGGCTGCGGAATGTGATTTCCGATCGGGTCGACCGTAACGACCTGGCCTACGCTGCTGATGGTGACGGTCTCGTAGTTTCCGGTGGTCTGCGTCTGGCCTGCCGGCGTTACTTCGTCGATCTGCCAGGTGCCGAGCGGCACACCGTAGAACGTGTAATTGCCGTTGGCATCCGTGACCGTGGATCGCTCGCCTGCGTCCAGCACGCCATTCTTGTTGGCATCGATGAAAATTGTGACGCCCGCGACGCCGGGCTCGCCCGCGTCCTTGACGCCATCTGAATCGATGTCACTGAACTTCGTGCCCTTCAGCGTTCCCGCCGTCTGCAGATTCCATTCCTCGAAGCCGCCAGCAGCGACATAGTCTCCGCCGAGCGAGCCCATGTCGACATAGAGATACATGTAGGTTGTCGCCGGATCGAGGCCGGCAAACTTCGAGACGGGAACCAGGACTGCGTAATCGTCGGTGCCGCTTCCGGTCGACACTTCGCTCAGTTTCAGCGAGACGTCGCCGCCTCCATCCATGTTGTAGACGAGGTTCTGAGTGAAGAGCGTCGTGGTGCTTTCGATCGTGCCACTGCTCGAGGAATAGATCTTGAACTGGTCCAGCGATATTTGGCCGTTGGGGTTGCTGTTGGCCTCGTTGAGATCGACGCGGAATTCGTAATATTCGACGCCATTGACGACGATGATAGGCACATTGGACAGCAGGACCGTGTGAGTCTTCGCTTGATCGATGTCTTCGTTGGTCGAGTTGATCGGTGGCGTGTCGTCGGAATTGAACCCTTGCTCGTTTCCGGACTGGGAAGGCGTTGGGCTCAGGGCAAGAAACGTATTGTAGTTGCCGGTGCCCGAGCCGATGTTGGCGGAGTCGAGAAAAATGGCGCCGTCGATGGTGGTTTGCGAACCCGCAGTCGTGAGATCGATCTCTGTAGCCATTGCAAACTCCTGTGGTGTCACTCATTTTTTCCGAAGCAATCAACCCGCTGCTGTGGCCGGCCACAGCAGTTTTAGGCGCGCGACCGCGATGCCCGTGAACGCAAAGTTCATGGGCGCTGGAAGAGTTCGTCGATCGCGATGTGCGAGTGGGGGCGCCTGAAATCGACCGGCCCTGCTCGAAACCTAATGTTCTAGAAATTCTTTCACAGACTTGGCCTCCTGACTGTCACGAGGGAGGAAGTTCGAATACGTCACGTCCAGCAAAAATCCGATCCGCCTACCTAAAAAATCCGATCCTCTTTCTAATTTGGTCGGCCGCTTCATTGCAGCCGAGGCAACAAAAAAGCCGGTAACGCGAACAGCGCGTTCCGGCGAATTAAACCCACACCTCAAAGACGCTACATGCACTCATGAATCAAACGCCTGCGAATGCTTCGCATGAAGTTGTACATGTCCGACAAATCGCGACAGGCACATTCCTTTCCAAGAGGTAAATAGTTAATCGTCTTTTGCACAAGTTGTAAACACAAATTTCCACTTTTTCCCGAGTTCCATCAAAGGGGGTAACCCAGGTTAGTCACTGGGAGCCCGTCGCCCTGATGGGCAGTTCGGGCATCGCCGAGATAAAAAGGGCGGCCCGCTCCCGCTAATTGCTGATATTCGCGATTTTCGAAATACCTGGGAGCTCCGGGCTGGAGCCGCCGAAGGTCGGAAGGTTTTGCCAGATTTCCAATACCGGTGCCCCGTCACGGCCGAGCAGGGAGCCGGCTCAGAGGCGGAGATGGACGACGAGCGTCCCTGACGAAGGGGACGACCGATGCAGGATTGCAACGGACGACATATCTCGTGCGAAGCAGCCCGCTCCACCCCCCTTGCGGGTTTGACGCAGCAGCTGCTTTTTGCTCTTTTAGCGAGAGATTGTTTACCTATTTTGGAGCGGCGATGCGCAATCGATCCAGCACGCTTATTGCGGCCGTGGTTTTTGGCCTGCTTCTGACTGCAGCTTCTCGCCCGGCCGCCGCGGCGGACATGGCCCTGCGGGCCTCGCCGGCCGCGGTCGGCGGCTGCTCCGAGCTCGTCTTTGTCTGCGAGAACGGCAGACAATATCCGCTGTGCCCGATCGCCGTTTCGGTCGCCGGCGAGGTGGTCACGGCCTCGCTCCGGACCGGCCACTCCGGTGGCGTCCATGTTCGCATGGTGCCGATGGGCGTGGGCTATCGCTATGCCGGCCGCGGCATTTGGGTCGATGGCTTCCGGGGCAATGCGCTGCTGAACTTCGGCAAGCACAGCCAGATCGCCTGCACGATCGAGAACTATTGATTGGCATGCCGGAGCGGCGCCTGCGCAAGGCACCGCTCGTTGCTCGCTAAAGCGCGATGCGATCACGATGAATCGTCATCGCGCTATAGGTTATTGTTTGAGCATGATCTTTTCGGAAAACCGCTTCACACTTTTCCGGATCATGCTCTAACCCTTGGCGCGAACGACGACGGCCCTCGCACGAGGGTACATGTAAGCCTTGGGTTGGACGACGACCGGGCAGTAATTGTCCCAATGGTGCTGCTGCCAATTCCATTTCAAGCAGCCGGTCGCGGTCGCGGGGTCGGGATACCAGTCCAACCGATAAGGCTCGTCGCCGAAGGGGTACGGGCCGGTCTGGGCGCTGGCGGGCAATGCACAGAGGCAGGCGGCGGCTACAATCGCAACAAGGCATGACTTATACATGTGCGTCTCCAAATATGCCGGCATAGTGCCAAATCCATGTACTCCGATCAAGCTTGGAAACTTCGCTTCAGCTAACCACGCGTTCGGATCATTGCAGTCAAAGTCATTCAGTCACGAGTCTCCTCGATGAAGAAGTCCGTTTCTCTCAAGGCGAAGCTTCGGTGGCCGGACGTCAAGGATCACTATGTCGTCGTCCATGAGCGGCGCGTGATCGGGAACGTCTATCGGTCGGGCGAGCGCTGGTCGTGGGCGATCAGCGTGCCGATGGGCTTGCCTGACTGGTCGGCCGGACAAGCGCCAAGCCTGCACGAAGGCGTCACGGCCCTCGCTCAGGCCTGGACCGGCATTTTGAACGCGACCAGTGCCGAGCGCCTGCAGCGGGCATGGGATCTCGAACGTGCCGCGCTCACCCGCACCAGCCGCGCCGAGCCCGGCGTTTAAAGCGCGATGAGATTGGGTTGAATCGTCATCGCGCTTTAGCTCTTTGCTTGAGCATGATCTTTTCGGAAAACCGCTTCACACTTTTCCGGATCATGCTCTAGCGGCGGCTACTGCGATCCAACCTGACTCTTGCTCGTACGGTCGATAAGAGAGATTTTCGTCGCGAGCGGCGGCCAAACCTGATTTCGACCATTGCTTTTTGCCGCATAGAGCGCTTGGTCCGCGGCTGCGACCAGATCCGACGAACCCAGATCAGACGGGATCGAGGCCGCGACGCCGAAGCTGGCGGTGACGACACCTGAAAGTCCAAGAGCATTCGGTATCGCGGCGCTTTCGATCGACCTGCGCGTGCGCTCGGCGACGCGAACCGCTTCCATGAGATCCATGTCCGGCAGCAACAGCAGGAACTCTTCGCCGCCATATCGGACGGCAAGATCACGTCCAAAGCGCAACTCGCCGGACAGAATCGCAGCGACCCGCTTGAGGCAAAGATCTCCAGCGCCATGCCCGTAGCGATCGTTCAAACGCTTGAAATGATCGATATCGACCATGATCACGCAAACCGGCACATTGGTGAACTCGGACGCGCACCAGATTTCCTTGAGTGCTTCATCCAGATGAAAGCGGTTGGCCAAGCCCGTCAAGGGATCACGGCGGGACGCGGCATCCGCCTCGGCATGGAGCAGGCGGTCCCTCAGCGAGAACAAATAGGATCTCCTGAGGTCGCGCTCCATCGTGTAGTTCGCGACCAGAGTGATGTACGCGCAGATGATGACCTGGATCACGATGATGGCCGCCACGGCAGACGAGATGTAGTCTACCCAGAGCACCAGGGAGACGTGGATCGCCACGATCAGCGCGGTGACCGCGCGAGCAGAGGCAAATCGCAAACGATGCAACGAGACGTTCGTGTACAACAGCGTCGGAATGACTACGTACTGATAGTGAGCGGCACCGGGTGAGTTGGTGAATGCAAAGCAGAGGTCGATCTGCATGATGATAAGGAGGGGCACGCTGGCCGCAAGACATTCGCGGACAAAGGGGCGCGGCTTTCTCGAGATGAGCCAAGCTGCAAGGAGCATCCAGGGAGTTACGACCAGAACATGCAGCCAGATTGCCAGCCGCACGACGTCCGGCACGAGCAGCCAATCCGCGATGAGGAAGAGGTTATAGAGCGGCGCCGATACCAGCAGCCCCGTAATCAGTCGTTGATTGCGTTTGGCGAGAGTATCGGCCTCGAACTTCGCTTCGATCTCTGTCGTAAAGCAGGTTCCGCCCGATCGCCGCGCCGATAGGGCTGCTTCGACCAATGCAGATGTCACTGACACAACGGCAATTCCTGCTTGCGTTACCACTATTTCCCTACGGTACCACTCTCGTATTAGTGAACCGCTTTCAAACGCAATTAAGAATCCCTTTCATTCCCAAAACCTGAGGGAGCAAGGCGCGGCTACTTCGATGCACGGTCTCACGTTGTCACGACTGTCTTCCGTAACGCAAAGCGCGCTCAATTCCCGATCAGAGGGCCCAGAGACGGGTGCCGTTCAAGCAAGACCAGCGCGCCGAGCGTGAGAAAGAGAGCGGACCGCGGCGATCGCAGGCAAGGGATCGTTTGCCGACTGCAAGGTGACTTGTCAGGAAAGTTGCGCGCGCATCCGCGACACGTCATTGGCGAGCAGAATTGCTGCGATTGTCCGAAGCATCCCAAACCCGGCCTTCGGGCGCGAGCGCAATGGAACCCGCTCGATGACTTCGCGAGATAGGTGGCGAAGTTCAAGCCTGCCGCATCGTGTCTGAAACGTGACGGCCTCGTGGCGAACTTCCGCCTCATCGTTCGTGTGCACCCAAAAGAAGACACATTGCTCAATTGCTCATCACTATCGCAATGATCGGCGATCAGTTCGCGTTGCATGAAGGACACAAGGAATGGCGTTTCGCGCCAGCGAAACCGGACGAGAGTGACTCGACGAGCCGATCATTGCTACGAATACCCAAGCTTAGCGACGTGCGTGAGGATGTAGTGGTCACCGAGACAAGAAGTTCAATTGAGATCGTCATCCGCCACCTCGCGGTGTCGATCTTGACCTTAGTGACGATGACCGGCTGCGCTGGCTTCATCCCGATGGACGCGCCGGACTCCGCTGCAGTCCAGGAGAACGCGGCGATCGTCACCGAACCGTCAGTGCCCCTGCCGTATGTCCTGATGCCGATCAATCCCGTGGTGCTTCAAGCCACCAATACGATCACGAATGGGACCGGCATCTCCTTCGCGTCCATCCCGGGAGGTCACCGCAACGCGCCGATCAGCATCGGCGACATCCTCACTGTCACGGTCTTCGAAGCGCAGGCCGGCGGCCTGTTCATTCCGGGCGAAGCGGGCGTCAGGGCCGGAAATTTCGTCGACATACCGCGGCAACAGGTCGACCAGTCCGGCAGCATCACCATTCCCTATGCAGGCTCGATCAAGGTCGCCGGCCTGACGCCGCAGGCGGTTTCCGGCATCATCCGCGACCGTCTCAAGGAGCGCGCGATCGAGCCGCAGGTCGTGGTGGCCATCGCGGAGCAGCGCGGCAACCAGATCAGCGTCCTCGGCGAGGTCAATTCGCCGGCGCGTTTTCCGATCGATCCGGGCGGCCTGCGCCTGCTGGCGGCGATCGCGCGAGCCGGAGGACCGAAATATCCGGACTATGAAGTCACCGTGACGCTCAAGCGCGCCGGCCGGACATACACCCAGTATCTCGCTGCCGTGGTTCGCCGCCCGCCCGAAGACGTCTTGCTGGCGCCGGGCGACGTCATCTTCCTGACGCGGGTTCCGCGCGTGTTCATGGCGTTCGGATCGACGCCCTCCCCCGGCTCCATCGGCGGCACGAACAATCGTCGCTTCACGTTCGAGAACAACGACATGTCGCTCGCCGAGGCCTTGGCCAAGGCCGGCGGCCTCGACGGCAGCCGCGCCAATTCGAAGTCGGTTTTCGTCTATCGCTTCGAGCCGAAGCGGTTGATGGACAGTGTCGGCCTCGACGTCAGGGGCTTCCCCACCGTGCAGGTGCCGGCCGTCTACAAGTTCGACATGAGCAAGCCGGACGGCTGGTTCCAGGCCGACTCATTCAGGATGCGGGATCACGACGTGATTTCGGTCGCCGAGTCGCCGTCGACCGAATTCATCAAGGTGATGGCGCCGCTGGATGCCGCCACGACGAACGCGGCGAACATCAATGCCATCGTGACCTCGCGATGATCATTCCTTCCAAGCATGGCGGCCCACCGCGCGAACCGCTTCGAACGCGCGTTGGGTGCCGTGGCAAGCGCAAATCGAGCTGCGTTTGGCATGTTCGACGTTCTCGGTCGGGCCAAGCGACCTGAATTGGCTCGAACCAGACAATTTTGCCGAGTGACTTAAACCAACGTTAGACCGGCCAGGATAATCGTGCGGTGACACTTTGGGGTGCTACCGTGACGATGCTCGCCGCCTACGCCGTATGGACAGGACTTGCCTTGGGACTTTGGTTTCGGGTGCTCGTGCTCCCGCCAGTGATCCTCGTCGGCGGCCTCGCCGTCCATGCGAGCTCGTCGCAACCTCTCTCGTCGTTCCTGGTATTCGCCGTGCTGGTGCAGATCGGCTATCTGGCCGCATGTCTGCTCAAGTATCTTCCGCAACGAAGCGTTGCCGAGGCGGCAAGAGCGCTCCCTGAAACGTCGCGGTGAAACCCGGGATACCTGCTGCCGGCTCGGCAGCCGCAGCTCGCGGCGCTCTGCCGGCCCGCCGTTTGACGCCGCCCGGCGTCAGCTGTTGAGCTGCGTCGGCCTGAATTCCGGGAAACGCGTGAGCATCGCGGTCTTGACGAATCTCAGATGAGCGATGCTGCTCGCCAGTTCCTTGAGCCGCCGCTGACCGTTCGAAATGTCAGCTGCGAAGAGATCCTGATGGTGATTGTCGAGCGGCTCCCGCTCGAGATATTCGTCGGTGCCGTTGCCAAAGGTGACGGATGCACGCGCGAGCGCATCGTCGACACGCCGCGTGAGCCCGGCCTGCTCCCTCTCCGCCTCCTGCAACGCCGTCTCGATCGCCGCCAGGACTGCACCGATTCGCGCGCGGTCCGTCTCCGCGTCACGCTCGGCAGAGCGGGCTTTGAAGGTCTTCTCATCCCGACGCGAGCCGAGAAGATTGTGCGCGCGCGCTCTCAGGAACAGCTGAAACATCCGGGCCATCCCACCTTCGAGATTCAGGCAGCTACCATCGGCCAGACATAGTTAACAAAGCTTGAAGCATCCAAGGCCCGGAACGAACGCGATCGAAATATCGAGGCAGCAAGACCCGCCATTGAGCTGCGTCTCGGACGACATTGCTGACCCGATCTCCGGTCTCGTACGGAGCCTCGCGCGCCAACTTCATCGCGGTAAGGTTGAGAGGTTAGCTTAACCCGCGTTGTTTGTTGCGAACTCTCAACGATTGCTTATCCATCTCTCGCACGGGCTCCCCCAAGCTCGGCCCACCCAAGCAAAGCCGTCGAGCGAACATGGGTCCGCTTGGCGGCTTTGTCATTGTGTCGACGAGAGGATCATTTCGGTTATGGCGCGCAGGCCCTGGTCGTTCAAGGAAGATCGCCGGCTCATGGAGCTGGCCAAGTCTTCAGCCTCGCTGGAGCAGGCAGCGAAAGCTCTCGGGCGCTCGCCCGATGCGGTCAAGCGCATGGCGTTGCGGCTTGGTCTTTCCCTGAAGTCGAAACCGGCGAAGAAGAGCTGATTGGCACCATGCGCAGGAGCCACCTCATAGCAGCCGCAAGCATCTGTCTGGCACTGATCGTCTACGCCACGCTGGCGAGGCTGTCGGGCCGGCCCGCGCTGTTGGGGCACCACGAGGCCTATTGGATCGTCGTGATCGAGCGCTTCAGCGCCTATGGCCTGCTCGGCTTCCTGCTGTCGTTCCTGCTGCCGGGACGGCTTGGCCTCGCTTGCTCGCTCGTCATCGCGGTCGCCATGGGGCTGGAGCTGATGCAAGCCTTCATACCCGACCGCGATCCCGGCTTTCTCGACGTGCTGCAGAAGGCGGCAGGCGGCACCGTGGGCGTCATGCTGGCCCAGATGATCCTGGCGTTCCTGCCCAGACCACCGTCCTGAAGCGGTACGCATCGCCTCGGCGCAAGCAGCGGAATACGCAAGCGCATCACGCGCCGGCTCAGGCCGCCCCGCGCCGCGTGTGACGCCCGGAGGGAACCAGGTGCTCGGCCAACTGGCGGTGGGTGTCGTGCAGCGCTTCAATGGCGCAGTCGAGATCGACATCCGCAGCGCGAACGGACGCCAGGAACCTGGCCGTGAGCGCCAGATCGAGCTTGACGCGCGTTGCGCCGTCGCGGCTCTTGCGACGATCTAGCGACATATGGATGGCGCGGTCCCGGGCTTCCGTTGCACCGCAGCCGCAAAGCGCGCCGAGCTCGTCATATGTCATCCAGATTTGAGGCATGTTCTTCCACCACGCTCGATCGGCACCACACTTGATCTACCTCGAGGCTAGCTCCCGCTTCTAAAGGCAGAGTTGCCGCAGCGAGAATTCGAGACAACAACGTCAATGCGATGCTAATCGGGCGACAGGCGCGCATGGAATCGCGCCGATTGTTTCCGATCCGGCTTTACTTCGACGAGTTCGTCGTGAACGGAGGCCGCGACCTTGAACGGCTGTCGAGCCTCTTGGGCAGCTTGTCGGCCTTGAGCTTCACGACCGCGCCACGGGCGTCGGGAGCCCGCGCGTCTTCCTGGCTGTAGATAAGCGTCACTTCGAGCCTCACGTCGGGCGCTTGCCGGGCCGTCCCCGAACAGGTCGCCATCGCACCGCTATACACACCGCAGAGCTCGACCTCGACCTCATCGACACCGAACACGGTCGGCGGCCCGTCGGCATGTCGCCGCGTGGTCAGGACGGCCGTGAAATGCTGGTCGTCGTCGAATTGATAGGAGCCGCCATAGTTGAAGAAGCTGTCGCTGCCCGAGATCCGTCCCTGGGCCAGATGCACGATACCGGTGCCTTGCGCATGCGCGGTTCTGAACCACGCCGCATATTTGCCCTCTTTCAGCATGGAACCGTCCACCCGTGATTTCCACGCGTATTTGCAACGAAGCTTGAGGCGCGACAATGACCGACACGGCGAGCATTCCGCCACGGTTAATGCCCTGCAAAATCAATCGGTCAATTGCCGCAGGGCGCCGGCGAGGACGCTCGCCGCAACGTCAAAACAATTCGATGCCGTCATCGGCAGCTTCGACGGCCTCGACCCGGCGCGCGGCGGCGACCGAGGTCAACCCGAGCGTCTGCAGGAACTGGCGGTGAACGTCCCGCTCGCGCTCCATCGTGTAGCGCGCAAACAGCTCGTCGAGCATGGCTTCGTCCTGCGCCTGCGGCCGCGGCTCCTGAGCGACCGCGGCCTCGAGTCGCGCGGCGACCGCGGGCAGCGCCGCGGACCCCTCGCCGAGCGTGCTCATCAGGCCTTGCGCCGAATTCATCAGCCGCTCGAATTCCGCGCCTTCGTCGACGAGCCGGCTCATCAGCCTGCCGAGCCGTTCGTTGCCGGCCTCGACCTCGCGCAGCGCCTGGAGAATCTGCGGCTCGAGCTGGGTGAGCTGGGTGGGATCGCCCTGCACGCGGAGCTGCTTCAGCTCCGTCGCCGAGCGCTCGATACCATCGAGCACCGGCCTCAAACGTCCCGCCCCCAGCGAGACCTGGTCGGCGGTGGCCTTCAGCTCGTTGGCAATGACGACAAAAGCGCTGCCGCGGCTGCCGAGATGGCTCGCCTTGAGCCCCGCGTTCATGCCGATCAGCGTGATGTCGACCGTCGCCTCGGCGAGCCCGGCGATCGCCTGACGGAACTTCGTCAGTGTATCCTCGACGATCGCGAGCGCCTCGTCCACGGAGCGGCCGGCGCCTTCGCAGGTCGCAATCAGGGTCGAGGCGTGCGCCAGCGTCTGCTTGATGTGCGCCAGGAACGATGACGAGCCGCCGTTCTCGCCGCCGAACAGCGTGCGGCCGTGGCCGACGACACTGCCCGCGTCGTGCAGGATGGCGGTCAGCGCGCGAACGATTTGGCCGATGTCGCCGCCGAACTCGCGCTGCGCATCCCTGAGCTGGGCCGCCTGCAATTGACAGATCGTGCGCGCGCCGTCCTCGCTGGCGACAGGTTCGGGAGCGAGGCTCGGGACAGGTCCGGACGCGAGGCGGAGGCCGTGAGCGACATGCTCGAGGCGCTGGCGCGTGCTGTCGCCGGCCTGAAGTGAGATGATCGCGCTGCCGACGGCCTCGGCGATCTTCCTGGTGCTGGCGCTCGCGAGATCGGCGAGATGGCGGCTGTTGCCGCGCTGATCACGCAATGCGGAATAGGCGGAGCCGAGCTCGGAGCTCTCCGCCGCCAGTTGATTGCGGTAACGGCCCTCGAACTCCTTCTGCCGCCCGAATGCGGTGGCCACCGCCTCGGACAGGCGCTGCTGATCGCGCGCGCAGCCCTCGATCGCGCCCTGCACCGCCTTGCCGAGATCGTAGGCCTCCTGCGTGAAGGCGAGGAAGCCCTCGCGATCGCCGTCGAGCGAGGCCGCCTCGATCCGCGCGCTGCGGGCGATGATGGTGATCATCTGGATGTGCTTGAACAGCGGCTTGAGCAGACCAGACGCTTCCGCCGTGCCCTTGCCGATGGTCTCGAGCAGGGCGGTCTCGGCCGGCAGCGCCTGCGCCAGCTCGCTGAGCCGCGCGGCGATCTCCTGCAGCGCCGTCGCGGCGCCCTCGATCTCTGCGCCGGAGAGCTCGGCGGAAAGCGCTGCGAGACCCTGGTTTAGCTCCTGGAAGATGAGATGGCCGCGACCGAGCTCGTGGCCGACGCGCGCGAACACGTCCTCGATGCGCGAGGAGACGTCTTCGATCCCTGCGATCGCCTCGGTAAGCGTAATGGCCGAAATGAGCGACATTGCCGTCAGCCTGCCACCGCGGGATGCCCGGCCTGGTACCAGAGCATGATCTCGCGCGGGATCTGGTGCAGCGGAACGACCTTCTCGACACCGCCATGGGCGATGGCTTCCCTGGGCATGCCGAACACCACGGAGCTGTCTTCATCCTGCGCGCGCGTCGCGGCGCCGAGCTTCTTCATCTCGAGCATACCGCGCGCGCCGTCATCGCCCATGCCGGTCATGATCACGCCGAGCGCGTTGGCGCCGGCATGCTGCGCGGCCGAGCGGAACAGCACGTCGACCGAGGGGCGATGCCGCGACACCGGCGGCCCGTCCTTGATCGCGATCTGATAGCGCAGGCCGATGCGCTGGAGCAGCATGTGCCGCGCGCCGGGTGCGATATAGGCCCAGCCCGGCAGCACCGGCTCGCCGTCTGCGGCCTCCTTGACCCGGATCTGGCAGACGCTGTCCAGACGCCTGGCGAAAGCTGCGGTAAAGCCCGCCGGCATGTGCTGGACGATGAGAAGCGGCGGGCAATGCGACGGCAGCATTTCCAGGACGTCGTTGAGCGCTTCGGTGCCGCCGGTCGAGGCGCCGATGCACACGATGCGCTCGGTGGTCGGCCGCACCCTGCCCTGCACCGGCGGCGGGATGATGGCATCGGCGGTCAGCTTCTTCTCGATGGCGCGGCGTTCCGCCCGCGGACGCACCCGGGCGCGCGCGGCCGATTTCACGGCCTCGCGCAGCCGCGTCGAGCATTCGAGCAGCGCCTGCCGCGTGTCGATCTTCGGCTTCGGCACGATGTCGACTGCCCCCGCCTCGAAGGCCTCGAACATCACGTTCGAGCCCTCTTCCGTCAGCGAGGAGCAGATGATCACCGGGATCGGATGTTGAGCCATGATCTTGCGCAGGAAGGTCAGGCCATCCATGCGCGGCATTTCGAGATCGAGAATGATGACGTCGGGCAGCTCCTTCTCGAGCCGCTTGGCTGCCACGAACGGGTCGGACGCCGTCGCCATCACCTCGATCTCGGGGTCTTCACTCAGGATCGTCAGCAGGATTTGGCGCACCGACGCCGAATCGTCCACGATCAGCACGCGAACTTTCTCCCTCGGCATCGTGGTTGCGCTCCGCCTAGACCTGGAAGATGGTTGGCTGAACCTGCTTCAGCCCGGGCACGGCACTGTGAATCATCGATTCCGAATGGCCGACCAGCAAATAGCCGCCCGGACGCAGATGGCCGCACAATTGCTCGACCACCTTGCGCTGAGTCTCGCGCTCGAAATAGATCAGGACATTGCGGCAGAAGATGATGTCGACGTCACGATCGACGGGATAGGACTTGTCCATGAGGTTCATCCTCATGAAGTGCGTCATGCGCCGTAGCTCGGGTATGATCCTCACCTCGCCGCGCGATTTGTCGCGCGAGGACGAGAAATAGCGCTTCACGAACGGCTCCGGCACCGGCGCGAGCACGTCGCGGGTGTAGATCGCCGTCCTGGCGAGGCGCAGCACGGCGGTCGAGATGTCGGTGCCGAGGATACGGTACTGGAAGCGCGAGCCGTTCCGAATCATGTCGTCCAGCACCATCGCGGTGGTGTAGGCCTCCATGCCGGTGGAGCTCGCCGAGCTCCAGATCTTCAGGCTCGCCTCCTTGCGCCCGCGCGATCTGAGCAAAGCGGGGACCGCGACGTCCCGCATGAACGTGAAGTGCTGCGGCTCGCGGAAAAAGTCGGTCTTGTTGGTCGTCACCACGTCGATGAGATGGGTCAGCTCGGTCTCGAAATGATCCGCCTCGAAAAGGTTCTCGACATATTCATTGAGGCCGGAGAAGTTGAGCGCCCGCACGCGCTTGTGCAGCCGTCCCTCCAGCATCAGCCGCTTGCCCTGCGGCAGCTTGATGCCGACCTGGCTCTCGATCAATTCGGCGATGGTCCGGAAATGGCGGTCCGACAGATGCACGGCCGCATCCTGCAGGGCGGGCATCATGGGCGACGACCCAGGTTCGCAACGGCCGCCTGCATTGAATGTCGGGCCATCCTGGCCATCTTGAATCCTACGCGTTCACGTCGCCGCTGAAAGCGGACCGGTCCGCACCTGAACGAACCGGTCCACGGGAGCCCTAGTGGGTATTAGCGCTGGAAATCGGCGTCCCGGGCGTCCTCGCCATCGTTCATGTCGAAGGCGAAGCCGCCGCCACCGGCGACCTTCACCGCGCGGGCCGGCTTGGCCTGCGGCTTCCTGGCCGGACGCTCGGCCGCCGCCATGGTAGCTGCCATGGTAGCCGCCTTGGCGCGCAGCTGATTGACCGCGCGGTCGATCGGCGCGGCCGCCTGGCTCCTTGCGCCCTGCTCGATGCGGAAATAGGCGATGGTCGACTGCAGCTGCTCGGCCTGCGAGGCGAGCTCCTCCGAGGTCGAGGACACCTGCTCGGATGCGCTGGCGTTCTGCTGGCCGACCTTGTCGAGCTGCTGGATCGCCTGGTTGATCTGGGCCGAGCCGACGTCCTGCTCGCGGCAGGCCGCGGTGATCTCCTCGACCAGTTCGGCCGTCTTCTTGATGTCGGGAACGAGCTTTGCCAGCATCGCGCCGGCCTCCTGCGCGACCTTCACCGTATCGGCCGAGAGCGTGCCGATCTCGGCCGCGGCCGCCTGGCTGCGCTCGGCGAGCTTGCGCACCTCGGAGGCGACCACTGCAAAGCCCTTGCCGTGCTCGCCGGCGCGCGCGGCTTCGACCGCCGCGTTGAGCGCGAGCAGGTCGGTCTGCCGCGCGATCTCCTGCACGATCGTGATCTTCTCGGCGATGGTCTGCATGGCGTTGACCGCGCGGCCCACGGCGGCGCCGGAGGCTTCCGCGTCCTTGGCGGACTGCGCGGCGATCTTCTCGGTCTGGTTGGCGTTGTCCGCATTCTGCTTCACGTTGGAGGCCATTTCCTCCATCGAGGAGGAGGCCTCCTCGGCGGACGAGGCCTGCTCGGTCGCGCCCTGCGACAGCTGCTCGGCGCTGGCAGAGAGCTCCTGGCTGCCGGCGGAGACGTTCTGCGCCGCGGTCAGGGCCTCCGACACGATCTGGCGAAGCTTCTCGACCATGCGCTCGAGCGCGAGACCCAGCGTGTCCTTGTCCGACAGCGGCTTGGCCTCGACGGTGAGATTGCCTTGTGCGATCTCGTTGGCGACGGCCGCCGTGGCATTGAGATTGGCGGTCATCGCGTTCAGAGATTTGACCAGATCGCCGATCTCGTCGTTACTGGACGCATCGATCTTGTGGCTGAGATCACCAATCGCCACGGCATCCGCCAGCCCGACGGCCTTGGCGAGGGACCGGCTGATGTTGATCGAGATCCAAACTGCGCCAATTGCCGCAACGATGAGCGAGACGATGACGAGCACGATCAGGATCAACTGCGCGCGACGACTCTCTTCGCTGGACTGCACAGCCTGCTCGGCCATCTGCCGCTTGGAATTCGCAACATAGGCCCCCATCGCCTCGGTGGCGTCTGCGACCACCTTACGGCCATCTCCCATCGAGCGTTCGGTCGCCTTCGCCTTGTCCGTCTTTGCCAGCCTGATCGTCTCTTCCTGATAGGCGTTCATCCTCGCGTAAGCACTCGCGAAGTTGTCGAGCAACTTCTTTCCGCCCTCGCTGGCGAGCGCGTAGACCTCGTCCCTGATCTTGGTTGCCTCGTCGCGGAGCTTGGCGGCCTGCACGGCGAATTCATCGGCTTCGCTTGGCGTTCCGAGGATTGCGTTCTTTTCCGCCCTGAGCTGCTGCCAAATGATCTTTTCGACCTCGGCGGCCTTCTCCATCCGTTTGGCGCGAAGCACCATGGACTCCGCGGTGGCGGCCATGTCGGACAATTTCGTGTAGCTTACGACGCCTGCTATGATGAAAAGAAGAATGACGACGCCGAACGCGCTGGCAAGCTTGGCTTTGACGGTGAATCTCATGTCAGTCTCGTTGGTTCGAATTGGGGTGTTTACGCTTGACCACGCTTACTCTTGCGAACTCAGGCGGCGCGCGGCGCATCAGCACCGGCGTCGCGCCCTTCCGGGATCTTGTCGTTCGCCATCAGCTTGGCGAGGTCGAAGATGACGACGAACTTCTCGCCCTTGCGGCCGATGCCGGCGGCATAATCGGATTGCCATTTGCCGCCGACCTCGGGGATGGGCTCGATCGCCTGCTCGTCGATGTCGGTGACCTCGAAAACGCAATCGGCGACGAAGCCGACGCCGGCCAGGCGATCCTTCATCGGCACGTCGAGGATGATGATGCGGGTGGCTTCGGTGGCCGCTACGCTCGGCAGGCCGAGCTTGGTCCGGAGGTCGACGATCGGATAGCCGCTGCCGCGCACGTCGATCATGCCGAGCAGGAAGCTCGGCGCGTGCGGAAGCCGCGAGATCGGCCGCATATCGAGGATCTCGCGGACATTGCGGATGCTGATGCCGAACGTCTCGCCGGCGAGCCCGAGCGTCAGATATTGCGAGGTTGCGGCCATGATGCAGTCCAGGGATCCGATGGTTGCAAATGAATGCGGTCCGGCATGAGAGCCGAACCGGCTGATCAGCGTTGGAACTCGGCGTCGCGCTCGTCCTCGCCGTCATGCATGTCGAAGGCGAAACCGCCGCCGCCGGCGACCTTCATTGCGCGTGCCGGCTTGCGGACGGGCGCCGGCTTCCTGATGCCGCGGTCCGCCGCCGCCATGTGTGCGGCTTTGGCCCGCAGCTGGCTGACGGCGCGGTCGATCTGCACGGGGGCCGCAGCCTCCTCCCGGCCGGCATGCTCGATCCGGAAGAACGAGATGGTGGACTGGAGCTGCTCGGCTTGCGATGCAAGCTCCTCCGAGGTCGAGGACACCTGCTCGGAGGCGCTGGCGTTCTGCTGGCCGACCTTGTCGAGCTGCTGGATGGCCTGATTGATCTGGGCCGAGCCGACGTCCTGCTCGCGGCAGGCCGCGGTGATCTCCTGCACCAGCTCCGCGGTCTTCTTGATGTCGGGCACGAGCTTTGACAGCATTTGTCCCGCCTCCTGCGCGACCTTCACGCTCTCGGTCGACAGCGTGCCGATCTCGGCGGCCGCAGCCTGGCTGCGCTCGGCCAGCTTGCGTACCTCGGAGGCGACGACGGCAAAGCCCTTGCCGTGCTCGCCGGCGCGCGCGGCCTCGACCGCGGCGTTGAGCGCGAGCAGGTCGGTCTGACGCGCGATCTCCTGCACGATCGTGATCTTCTCGGCGATGGTCTGCATCGCGCTGACGGCCCGGCCGACGGCAACACCGCTGGCTTCGGCGTCCCTGGCCGATTGCGCCGCGATCTTCTCGGTCTGGTTGGCATTGTCGGCGTTCTGCTTGACGTTCGAGGCCATCTCTTCCATCGAGGACGAAGCCTCCTCGGCGGACGAGGCCTGCTCGGTCGCACCCTGCGACAGCTGCTCGGCGCTGGCCGACAGCTCCTGGCTGCCGGCCGAGACGTTCTGTGCCGCCGTGAGCGCTTCCTCGACGACGCGGCGGAGCTTCTCGACCATCTTGTTGAGCGATGTGACGAGATCGCCGATCTCGTCGTTGCTGGAGACGTTGATCGTCTGGCTCAGATCGCCGGCCGCAACCGCACCGGCGAGGCCGACCGCACGGCCGAGCCCGCGGGAGATGCTGAGGGAGATCCAGATCGCGGCGATCAGGCCGATCACGAGCGATGCACCCACCGCCGAGACCAGCATGACGTGGGCTCGATTGCCGTCCTCATGCGCCGAGGCGGCCCGGTCCGCCATGTTCTTCTTGACGTTGCTGATATAGAGGTGGGCGGCGTCCATCGCCTCGCGGACCGCCTTGCGCACCTCGACGGCGGACTGCTCGACGGCTTTCGGCCTGTTAGTCCGGGCGGTCTTGAGCGCGTCGTCCTGAACGGCATTCATCCGGGCGTAGGCGGCGCCGAAACTCTCGATCAGCTTCTTGCCTTCCGGGGAGGCTGCGGCGTAGATCTCTTCTTTCAGCTTGAAAAGCGCCTCGCGCTGCTTGGCGATCTCGGCGACGAAGCCATCCGCTTCGCTATCGGGCGCCAGAAGCAGATTCTTCTCGGCGCGAACCTGGAGCAGGATACCCCGCTCGATCTCCGCTGCCCGTTCCATGCGACCGGCGCGCGCCACGAGGTTATCGGCGGTGTCGATCATCTCGCTCAGCTTCACGTAAGCCAGACCACCCGCCGCCATCGACAGCAACAGGACCACGCCGAACGCACTGGCAAGCTTTGCCTTGACGGTAAATCTCATTTCCAGCCCCTATCCGGTCTCGCCGAGACCTCGTCTCAATTCAGAATGCGTTCCATGTTCGGAACGATGACGAACTCGTCACGCCATTTCGCGATGAAGCGGATGAATTCCGGCTTCCAGTGCATGCCGACGCGCGGCGTCTGCTGCACGTCCGTCCGCGAGATCTCCGTGACCTCGTAGACCTTGTCCGCAGTGACGCCGACCAGGACCGGCTCACCGTCGAGCTCGAGCTCGATGACGACGATGCGCGTGTCAGCCGAGTTGTCGAGCTGCGGCATGCCGAAGCGAATGCGCAGGTCGGCAAGCGGAATGACATTGCCGCGCACGTTGATCACGCTGGGAACGAAGGCGCGCGCCCCTGCGACCTTGGTCACGGGCACGGGGTCGATGATCTCGCGCACGAGACCGGCGTCGAGCGCGAATTTCTCCTCGCCGAGGCCGATCATCACGACCTGCATCGCGCCGGACTGGTGCTCGCCCGCCAAACCGTCGTTCATCACGCCGCCTCGCTGATATGCTGCTTCTCGACCTTCGACTGCGCCAGCGCGACGAGCTGCGCGACGTCGAGGATCAGCGCCGCCGTGCCGTCACCCAAAATCGTCGCGCCGGAGAAGATGGTGACGTCGGAGTGCAGCTTGGACAGCGACTTGATCACGGTCTGGTGGTTGCCGATGATCTGGTCGGCGACCAGACCAACGTGGGTCTCGCCGGTCGAGATGATGATCGTCTTCTGGTGCCGGTCGGGCATGCCGGAGGCGGTCATGATCTCGCGCAACCGGAGGAAGGGCACGAGATTGCCGCGCACGTTGAGGAAATTGCGGCCGCGGGAGCGTTCGTCCTCGGCGGTCAGCTCGATGCATTCCTCCACCGCCGACAGCGGAATGATGTAGCGGCCTTCGCCGACGCGGATCAGGAGGCCCTCGATGATCGCGAGCGTGAGCGGCAGGCGCAGCGTCACAATGGTGCCCTGGCCCGGCCGGGTCGCCAGGTCGATCGAGCCGCGCATGTTCTCGATGGTGCGCTTGACCACGTCCATGCCGACGCCGCGGCCCGACAACGCCGAGATCGTCTGCGCAGTCGAGAAACCGGGGTGGAACAGGAATTGGTGGATCTCGTGGTCGCTCAGCACGGCGCCGGCTGCGATCAGCCCCTGCTCTTCCGCCTTCGCGCGAATGCGCGCGGTGTTGAGACCGCCGCCGTTGTCCTTCACGGTGACCAGCACCTGCGCGCCGGAATGCACGGCGGCGAGCTCGATCCGGCCCTGCTCGGTCTTGCCATTGGCCGCGCGCGTCGCGGTGTCCTCGATGCCGTGGTCGATGGCATTGCGGATCAGGTGCACCAGCGGGTCGGCCAGGCACTCGATCATGGTCTTGTCGAGCTCGGTGTCTTCGCCAGAGGTGACGAACTCGACCGGCTTCGAGAGATCGCGCGACAAATCGTGCACGAGGCGGCGGAAGCGGCCGAACAGCGAGCCGATCGGCACCATGCGCGCGCCCATCGTGGTGTCGCGCAAGGAGGATGCAAGCCGCTCGATTTCCTCGGCGATCATCTTGATCGAAAGGTCCGAGCCGGTCGAAGCGAGCTGGGTCAGCCGCGCCTGGGCGATCACGAGCTCGCCGACGCGGTCCATCAGCTCGTCGAGGCGTTCGGCCTGGACGCGGACGGTGGCGATGCCCCGTTCCTGCTTTGCCTCCTGGCTGCGGGCCGTCGCGGCCTCGCGCTTCGACTCGGCTGCGACTTCGGCCTTGGGTTCGGTCGTTGCAGCGGGCTGCACCGCAACGGGCGCAACAGCAACCTCGACGACCGGCGCAGCCATCTCTGCGACGACCGGCTCCTCGTCGAGCAGCTGGAACAGCGGCATCGGCGCAGGCGCTTCGACCTGCTCGAGTGGCGAGAGCGTCAGCTTCATCTCGTCCTGGACGAACATGAAGACGTCGTCGATCGCGTCCTTGTCGCAGGCCGCGTGCAGCTTGACGTCCCACTTCAGATAGCAATCTTCCGGGTCCAGCTCGTCGAGGAACGGAATGCCGTCGGTGACGGGGACGACGAAGCAGGGGCCGAGCTTGCAGAGATCCTCCAACAGGTCGAGCGGGTTCGAGCCGTTGCGCAGGATATGGGATTCGAACTCGATGTAGAGGTGCCAGCCGGCCTGCCTGCTCGCGCTGGGCGCCAGCGGCGGCGCCTCGGCGATCTCGGCAGCCGGGGCGGAAGGCTGGTCCGACGACACGAAGCGCCTGAGGTCGTCGAGGATGGCCTCGCCAATGATGTCGTCGGTCGACTGCGGATCCTCGATCAAGGCGCGGATGTAGTCCTTGGCGGCAAGCGCGACGGAGATCAGCTCCTGCGTCGGCTTGATCTCGCCCTTGCGGACGCGGTCGAAGGCGGTCTCGAATTCGTGGGTGAAGGAGGCGACCTTGTCGAAGCCGAACATGGCGCCCGAGCCCTTGATGGTGTGCAGGGCGCGGAAAGCGGAATCGACCAGCTCGCGATCGTCGGGACGCTGGCCGAGATCGAGCAGGGCCCCTTCGAGAACTTCGAACAGCTCGCTGGCTTCCTGACGAAAGACCTCGGTCGGGTCCATCGCGCTCATGCGCGCACCAGCTTGCCGACCACGGCGAGCAATTGTTCAGGCTTGAAGGGCTTGGTGATCCAGCCGGTGGCGCCGGCGCTCTTGGCCTCCTGCTTCACCGTGTCGTTGGATTCGGTGGTCAGGAACACGATGGGCATGCCGACCGCGCTCGGCAGCTTGCGCAATGCGCGGATCAGCTCCAGCCCGTTCATGACGGGCATGTTGAGATCGGTGATGACGAGGTCGAGCTTGCCCGCCTGCGCCTTGGCGAGCCCTTGCGCGCCGTCGCCGGCCTCGATCACGTTGTGACCGGCGGGCTCGAGCACCACCTTGATCATTTGCCGAATGCTTGGGGAATCGTCGACGGTCAGAATCGTGGCCATCAGGTGCCATCTTTCTTTTGCGGGAAATGCCGATCGATCATCGCCTCGCTGGCGAAGCCGGCGCGGCGAAGGGTATTGCGCAAGGACTGTGAGAAGGAGGTCAGGACCACCGGGCGACCCTGGGCCTCGCCCGTCCTGGCGGTCGACAGCAGCAGCTGGATCGAGGTCACGTCGGCCTTGTCGACGCTGGAGCAGTCGATCTCGAGCCGTTCCTGACGGCCGAATGCCTCGCGAACGAGATCATAGACGTTGCGGATGGCCGCAATGCTGCAATCGGCGGGCAACCGCAACGACCACTTCGGCTCCGTGGGATTGAGCGCCATCGCTGCACCCGCCTCTGCTAAAATTCCACTACTCGTTTGACGCGAATCCGGTGAGCAAACTCCTAACGCGGGCATTCGTACAACTACGGGTCACATTTTTCAGAAATTCGCGCAACCATGTGCAGACATGCACAACCTGCCCACATCGCGCTGGACACGCACATGCCCGTCAAATTTGCTTCGTGTTAATCCGCTTCGGTATTGGCTTGGGTTCGTGCCTTTGCCAGCGAACAGAGCCCGATGCTGACCCAAGCGCTCCTGGTTGACGACAGCCGCTCCGTCCTCAATTTCCTGAAACGCCACATCGAGGCTGAAGGACTGGTCGAGGCCACCACCTTCCTCGATCCCGTGGAGGCGCTGGCCTGCGCCCAGGAGCGCGCCTTCGATCTGGTCCTGGTCGACTACGAGATGCCGCATATGGACGGCATCAGCTTCATCCGCACCTTCCGCAGGCTTCCCGGCCGCGCCGACATCCCGATCGCGATGATCACCTCGCGTCAGACCGACGACCTCAAGATGGAAGCGCTGCAGGCCGGTGCAACCGATTTCCTGCCCAAGCAGCCGCAGAGCGCCGAGATGACGGTGCGGCTCACCGAGGTGGAGATGGCGGTGATCAGGACGCATGCGACGATCGGCGAGCGCATCCTGGCAGATTCCAGCTGCGAGCTGATCCGGCTTGGCGCGCAAATTGCCGCGGGGCATCACGAGCGCTGGGACGGCGCGGGCTATCCGAGCGGACTGAAGGCGGATGCAATTCCGATCGCCGCGCGCGTGGTGGCGGTCGCCGACGTCTTCGACGCCCTGACGACGCGGCGGCCATACAAGGAGCCGATGCCGCTCGAGGTCGCGCGCGACTACCTGGTCGAGAACGCGGGCCGGCAGTTCGACCCGGGCTGCGTCGAGGCTTTCCTGTCGCGCTGGGACGAGGTGGTCGAGATCGCCGGCGGTCAGCGGACGATTCCTTTGCCGAGCGCCGCCGCCCCTCTGGCTCCCGATATGGAGCGTGCGGCAGCCAGCTCGTCAGACGAGAGCCATCCGGCCGAGGCAATCCCCACGGCCTGACCCGACCAATCCACCAACATCTTGCCGCGGCACCATTTTTCTCCGGTCGCCGGTTTGAACCTGTTCCTGCTAGAGTGGCACCAAGAACCAAGAGTGATTCTGGTCACACTTGCCCCGGCGCCCTGCTGCTAGGCATCGAACCAGGACGGGCACCAGAGCATCGTCGAATTGGATGAGAATTCCCATGAAAAGCCTGATCGGCGCCTGTGTCGGCGCATTCTGCCTTGCGGCCCCCGCTGTGGCGGAGACTCCCGCTGCGATCGTCGAGGACATCCAGGGCAAGGTCGACGGCATCGCATTCATGGACTATGTGGCGCCGGGCAAGATCATCAAGCTCGGGCCCAAGGCGAGCGTCACGCTCAGCTACCTGAAATCCTGCCAGCGCGAGACCATCAGCGAAGGTGTCGTTCTGGTCGGCGCCGAGCAGAGCACCGTGCAGCTTGGCGAGGTCAAGCGGGAAAAGGTGCCCTGCGATACCAATGCCGCCAAGCTCTCAGAACGTGAAGCGAACCAGAGCGCCGCAACGACCTTCCGCACCGTGCGCTCGGACGCCAAGGGCGGGCCCGCCAGGCTGCCGACGCTTTACGGCGTCTCGCCAGTGGTGCAAGCCAAAGCCGGCGGCACGCTGGTGATCGAGCGCACCGACGGCAAGGAGCCCACGATCAGCGTGCCGCTCAAGGGCGAGGCCATGGTCGGCGGCAAGTTCTATGATTTCGCCAAGGCCGGAAAGACACTGACCCCTGGCGGCAGCTACCTCGCCATTCTCGGTGCCAAGCGCTACGCCTTCCAGATCGATGCCAGCGCCACCTCCTCGCCGAACCCGATCATCGGCCGCCTGCTGCGGCTCGAATAGGCGGACTCGAATAAGCGGAATTGGCGACGGGGCGATGCGGCGGATCGGGGGACGGGACATCGTTGCGGCGATTCTGATCGCGATCCTTGCGGGCGCGATCTTCACGGCCCCACCGCTGCAGACGTTGCAAGGCCTCTCGCTCGACATCCTCACCGCACTGCGCGGGAAGATCGATGGCGACCGCCGCGATCCCGCGACATCTCCGGTCGTCGTCGTGGCCATCGACGGCGAAACCTACGAGACGCCGCCGTTCAAGGGATCGCCGACGCAGACCTGGACACGCGAGATCGGCCGGGTGCTGGGCAGCATCAGCGACGGCGGCGCCAAGGTGATCGGCTTCGACGTCATCTTCAAGAACTCGATCGAGCAGTCCGAGATTCCCTTTGGCGACGCGCCGTTCGGTGCCCGCTTGCGCGGATTTGACCGGGACTATCTGATCGCGCTGCGGCAGATCTCGGACGCGGGCAAGCTGGTGCTCGGCGAGATCCTGAGCAACGACCATCCGGAAGTGCCCTACCGTGCGCAGCAGCTGGCGGTGCGAAACAACGTCCGTGCGCTCAATGTCCACACCGATGCGGACGACGTCATCCGGCGGATGCCGCTCAGCTTCTCCATCGATGGCAAGCCGGTGCCCACCATGGCGGTCGAACTCGCCGCCCGCGCGCTCGGCGCGAAGTTCGAGATTGTGCCATCCGGTGCGGCCGAGCTATCCGGCTACGCGATCCCGAGCACTGTACCGAACACGTTGACGCTCAACTTCCGCGGCCTCGGCCGCGACGTTCCGACCTTCTCCTTTGCCGATCTGCGCGCCTGCGTCGAGAAAGGCGACCGCGATTTCTTTCGCCGCGCCTTCGATGGCAAGGTCGTTCTGCTCGGCACCATCCTCAACTTCGAGGACCGCAAGCTCACCTCGATGCGGCTGTCCGGCGGCTATGACGGGACGCCGTCGGCACGATGTGCCACGCCCGCGCCTGCCAGCACCGCGCAAAGGAAGCGCAGCGACGTCGCCGGCGTGTTCGTGCACGCCGCTGCGGTCCGGAACCTGATCGAGCACGATGCCGTGACCGAGCTCGGCACGCCCGCGCGGACCCTTCTCACGATCGCGTTCGCGGCCATCATCGCCTGTGCGGCCGGCGCGCTCGCACCGAGTGGCGCTCTGATCGCCTGGCTCGGCCTCACGATCGTCTACGCGGTCGTTGCCGTCGGCGCCTTCGTCCATGCCTTGGCACTGCCGCTGACGGAGCCGGCGCTCGCAAGCCTTGCCGCGCTCGCGATCATGATCGGCTATCGCTTCGTGCTGGCCGATCGCGACGAGCGCTTCCTGCGCAAGAGCTTTGCCCTTTACCTCGCGCCCGAGGTGATCGAGACCATGGTCGCCTCCGGCAAGATGCCGGCGCTCGGCGGCGAGTTGCGCAACGTCACCATGTTCTTCTCCGACCTCAGCGGATTCTCGTCGATCGCCGAGACGATGACGCCGGGCGAGCTGGTGACGCTGATGAACGAATATCTGTCCGCCATGACCGACATCATCGAAAGCCATGGCGGCTACGTCGACAAATATATCGGCGATTCCATCGTCGCCATGTTCGGCGCGCCGGCCGACGATCCCGCCCACGCACGCAATGCGGTGCGGGCCGCGCTGAACTGCCACGAGAAGCTGGCCGAGCTCAATGCCGGCCATCCCGCCTTCGCCGGTCACGGCCTGTCGCATCGCATCGGGCTCAACAGCGGCGAAGCCGTGGTCGGCAATATCGGCTCCCGCCGCCGCTTCAACTACACCGTGATGAGCGACACCGTGAACGTGGCGTCGCGGCTCGAGGGCGCCAACAAATATTACGGCACCGCGATCATGGCCTCCGAAACGACGATGGCGCAGACCGGCGATAGCTTCGCCTGGCGCGAACTCGACGCGATCAGGGTGCAGGGCCGCGGCGAGCCGATCAGGGTGTTCGAGCCGCTCGCGGAAACCGGCGCGGAAAGTGCCGAGCAGGCCAAGGTGGCCGCAGCCTATGCGGAGGGGCTGGCGTGCTGGCGGGCACGGGAGTTTGCGAAGGCGGCCGAGGCGTTCGGCGGCGTGGCAAATATCGATCCTGCATCAGCGCGGTTCGCCAAGCGTGCGACAGTGCTGACGGAGAACCCGCCGCCGCCGGACTGGACACCGGTCAATACGCTGGAAGGAAAGTAGCGGGGCTCTTACCCTCCCCTGGAGGGGGAGGGTCGGCTCGCATCTGAGCGTAGCGAAGATGAGAGACGGGGTGGAGTGAAGGTCTCTCCACGTCCGACAGTGCCCCAGAGGAGAGATCACCCCACCCCGCTCGCGCTGCGCGCGATCGACCCTCCCCCTCCAGGGGAGGGTAAGAGTGATGATCGCCTAGAACGGCAGCCCCGTATAATTCTCCGCGAGCAGACGCTGCGCCGTCTCGGACGAGAGCAGATAGTCGAGCTCGGTCTGCTGCAGCCGATCCTCATATTCGATCCGGTCGGGGAAGCGGTGCAGCAGCATCGTCATCCACCAGGAGAAGCGCTGTGCCTTCCAGATCCGCGCGAGCGCCTTGGCGGAATAGCCCTCGAGACCGGCATCGTCGCCGCTCTGATAATGCGCGAGCAGCGCGTGATAGAGATAGTAGATGTCGGACGCGGCGCTGTTCAATCCGCGGGCGCCGGTCGGCGGCACGATGTGCGCGGCATCGCCGGCGAGGAACAGGCGGCCATAGCTCATCGGCTCGGCGACGAAGCTGCGCAGGGGGGCGATGCTCTTCTCGATCGACGGGCCCGTGATCAGGCGGCCGGCGACCTCGTCCGGCAGGCGGCGCTTCAGCTCGGCCCAGAACGCATCGTCGCTCCAGTCCTCGACCTTGTCGGTCAAGGGCACCTGGATGTAGTAGCGGCTCAGCACCTGCGAGCGCAGCGAGCACAGCGCAAAGCCGCGCTCGTGCTTCACGTAGATCAGCTCGGGCGACACCGGTTTCGTGCGCGACAGCACGCCCAGCCAGCCGAACGGATAGACTTTCTCGTATTCGCGCAGCACGTCCTTCGGGATCGACTTGCGGCTGACGCCATGGAACCCGTCGGCGCCGACGACGTAGTCGCAATCGACGCGGATCGTCTGCCCGTTCGAGCGATACGTCACATAGGGCCGATCCGAGGTCAGATCGTGCGGCGTGACGTCCTCGGCATTGTGAACGACCTTGCCGCCGGCCCGGTCGCGCGCCTCGTAGAGGTCGCGCGTCAGCTCGGTCTGGCCGTAGACCAGCACCGAATTGCCGCCGGAATGCTTGTGCAGGTCGATGTGGGACAGCACGCCGTCATGGGCAATCTCGAACCCGTTGTGGATCTCGCCCTCGCGGTCCATCCGCTCGCCGCACTGCGCCTCGCGCATCAGCTCGGCAAAGCCATGCTCGAGCACGCCCGCCCGGATCCGGGCCAGCACGTGGTCGCGGCTGTATTTCTCCAGCAGGATGGTGTCGATGCCCTTGAGGTGCAGGAGCTGGGATAGCAGCAGCCCCGACGGCCCGCCGCCGATGATACAGACCTGAACTTTCATTTTTGCGTCCTCCCGTCGGCATTTTCTTGCATGTTTTGCCTCGCAAACCGATGGAGGGTTTCGCCTTTGTCTTGTACTATTCGAACATGAGAAGCGCGACCCCCGCCCCGGCGATCCGGGTCTACAATCTGTTCGGCGAGTCCGGCGATCTGCCTGATGTCGTGCATTGCGAGACGATCGCCTCGCGCTCGGTGCTGCACGACTGGACGCTGGCCGTGCACCGCCATGCCCGGTTGCACCAGGTTCTGCTGATCGAGCGCGGTGGCGGCGAGGCGACGCTCGATGGGCGCGTGGTGCCGCTGAGGCCAATGCAGATCGTCAACGTGCCGGTCGGCCACGTCCACGGCTTCCGCTTCGTGCCCGATACGCAAGGGTGGGTGTTGACCATCGCCGCGGAGATTCTGGATGAGGCGCTGCTGGCCGCCGAGGGCCTGCGCGGTGCGTTGTCGCGGTCGGCCGTGGTGCGCGGCACGCCGCAGATCCGCGCCACGATGAAGCAGATCTTCGCCGAGCACGCCGCGCGCGACTTCGGCCGTGCGCATGTGCTCCGCGCCCTGTCGTCGGCCATGATCGGGCTGGTGGCGCGCGCGCTCACGGGCGAGAGCGGCGGCAACGGCACCGCGGAAAGCGGGTTGTTCCGCCGCTTCGAGGCGCTGCTGGAGCAGCATCATCTGGAGCGCTGGAGCGTCGCCGACTATGCCAGGGCGCTATCGGTGACCCCGACGCATCTCAACCGGATCACGCGGGCGGCGACCGGCGACACCGCCTCGCATTTGATCCTCAACCGCCTGATCCGCGAGGCGCGGCGCAGCCTCGTCTACACCAACCTGCCGGTCTCGACGATCGCCTACGCCCTCGGCTTCGAGGACCCCGCCTATTTCAGCCGGGTCTACGCCGCCGCCACGGGCGTATCGCCACGCGCGTTTCGCGCGCGGCTCCATGACGGCGAAGACTGAAGCACCGGACAAAGGACCAGGACATATCCGATCGACGCGCCGCGCGGTCTCTCGGTTGCCATTTACCTTCGTATATGGCGCCCCTTCCTTTGGATAGAGACCCTTTACCTCCGTACAATTGAGCGGGGCGTGCCCAAGCCCTAGCGTAACGGCATTCGGCGCCCTGGCGCTGGTGGCATGGAACCTCCCGACCCTCGGCGCAAGGCGGCCAACCCTGTCCGGTCGTCTGCGCCGCTTTTTAGCAAGCCATCGGCGCATTCAAGTCGTTTCCCGCCGACACGGCGCGCCATTTTGGCCAAACGGTCGGTGCCGAACCCGGGAGTTGTGCATAATGTCTTCGCTTGGGAAGAGCGCGCTCTTCATCGACGGCTCCAATCTCCATGCCACCGCCAAGGCGCTCGGCTTCGAGATCGATTACAGACGCCTGCTCAGCGAATTTCAAAGCCGAGCTACGCTGTTACGGGCCTTCTACTACACGACCATCATCGAGGATCAGGAATATTCGTCGATCCGCCCCTTGATCGACTGGCTCGACTACAACGGGTTCACGGTCGTCACCAAGCTCACCAGGGAGTTCATCGACGCCACCACCGGCCGCCGCAAGGTGAAGGGCAGCATGGATGTGGACCTTGCCGTGAGCGCGATGGAGCTCGCCCAGCATGTCGATCAGATCGTGTTGTGCTCGGGCGACGGGGATTTCCGTTCGCTGGTGGAGGCCCTGCAACGCCGCGGTGTCCGCGTGACGGTCGTCTCCACACTCTCCACTCAGCCGCCCATGGTCGCCGACGACCTGCGCCGGCAGGCGGACGTATTCATCGATTTGGTGGAGTTGAAGCCCAAAATCGGGCGCGATCCACCCGACCGGCCGGGAGCGCGCGAGGTGCGCCAGCCACCGCAATTCCTCGCGCGCGGAACGATCAGGCGTGACGACCGGGTGCAATGATCGGAAGACGGCCGCGCGGCACCTCACACGTCGAAGAACACCGTCTCCTCCGGCCCCTGCAGATTGATCGTGAAGGCGTACACGACCTTGCCGGCGCGCTCGCTTCGGGTTGCGATCAATGTCTTGCGGCGGACCGGCTGCTCGATCAGGTTGAGGACGGGATCGGCAGCGTTGGCGGCTTCCTCGTCCGAGAAATAGAGCCGCGTGTTGAGGCCGATGTTGATGCCGCGCGCGACGATCCAGAGGTTGACGTGCGGCGCGCATTTGCGCCCCGTCCTGTCGGTGATCGCGCCCGGCTTGATGGTCTCGAAGGTGACGAGGCCGCTGTCGAAGTCGGACCCGGCGCGGCCCCAGCCGCGAAACTCGTCATCCAGCGCGCCGGCCGAGCGATCGGCCGGATGGTTGTAGCGTCCGGCTGCATTGGCTTGCCAGATCTCCAGCAGCACGTCGCGCAGCGGCGTGCCGGTGCCGTCGAGCACCTTGCCCTCCAGCGTGATGCGCTCGCCCTTCGTGTTCGGCGTCACCAGCACGTTGGAGAAATTCTTCTCGAAGATGTCGAAGCCGGCCATGGCCGGGATCAGGCCGATATGGACGTAGGGCCCGGCGGTCTGCGAGGCGGTTTCCTTGAGATAGTTGAGCTGCTGCGGCATGGAGTTCAGTTCCCCGCGGTGCGATTTTCGAAATAGGTGGAGCGCTGGCCGCGCAGCACGATGTCGAAGCGATAGGCCAGCGAGTCGAACGGCGCCGAGGCGTTGAGGTCGAGCGGCGCGACGAGGCGGTCGAGCGCATCCTGGTCCGGTATCGTCGTCAGGATCGGGCAGACCGGGATCAGCGGATCGCCCTCGAAATACATCTGTGTGATCAGCCGCTGCGCAAAGCCCGAGCCGAACACCGAGAAGTGGATATGGGCGGGACGCCAGCTGTTGACGTAATTGCGCCAGGGATAGGGACCCGGCTTCACGGTGCGGAAGTAATAGTAGCCGGTGTCGTCGGTCAGCGCGCGGCCGCAGCCGCCGAAGTTGGGATCGATCGGCGCCAGATAGGTGTCCTTCTTGTGCCGGTAGCGGCCGCCGGCATTGGCCTGCCAGAACTCGACCAGCGTGTTCGGGACGCCGCGGCCGGTCTCGTCCAGCACGCGGCCGTGGACGATGATGCGCTCGCCGATGGGATCGCCGTCCTTGGCGTAATTGCGGATCAGATCATTGTCGAGCGGGCCGAGATCGTTGTGCCCGAACACCGGCCCTGTCATCTCCGAGATCGAGTTCTCCAGCGACAGCAGCGACTGGCGCGGCGAGCGCAGCACGGAGGACTTGTAGCCCGGCGCATGCGCCGGCGGATGGATCGAACGATCGCGCTGGAAGAAGCCGCCGTCGCTCGGCCTGAACGGCTCGGGGCGGTTGAGGCGGGAATCCTGCAAGGCTGGCGCCTGGACGTTCATCGGCGTTGTCTCTCCCTGGGGGCGCCCCGGTCCGGGCGCGGCTTATCGGGAGATAATGAGCCGCCCTATTCTCAAGATAAATAGATGAATTATAATGAATTGCATGAAGGAAATCGATCATTTGGCCCTCGACGGCCACGCCCTCGAACTGTTTCTGGCCGTGCTGGAGGAGGGATCGGTGACTGCGGCGGCGACGCGGCTCGGCCTGACGCAATCGGCCGTCAGCCACGGGTTGAACAAGCTGCGGCGGATCGCAGGCGATCCGCTGTTCGCGAAATCCGGCCGCGGCATCGTCGCGACTGCCCACGCCCAGGCGCTGGCGACGAAGGCACGCGCGTTGATCGACGAGATGCGCAGCTTTGCCGGCGGCGTCACGTTCGAGCCGCCGCGCGCCCAGCTCTCGCTCACGATTGCCGCCAACGACTTCCAGCGCGACCTGCTGCTGCCGCGGTTCTTCGATCACGTCGCCGCACAAGTGAAGAGCCTGAACCTGCGCGTGATCCCCTCGCAATCGCCCTCGCCCGCGATGCTGCGCGAGAACCGCTGCGACCTCCTGATCACGCCGCTGCCGCCCTCCGGCGTCGACATCGTGCAGAAGCGGCTGCTGAGGGATCACTACGTCTGCTACTACGATGCAAAGGCACGTGCCGCGCCGGCCAGCCGCCATGCCTATCTCGCGGCGCGTCACGTTACCGTGGTCTATACCGACAATGAGCGGCTCGACTTCGACCGCCGGCTGGCGGCGAACGGGCTGCACCGCGATATCGCCATCTCGGTGCCGAGCTTCTCCGGCGTGCCGTCCTTCCTGCGCGGCTCGCAGATGCTGGCGAGCATGCCGAGCCTGCTCGCGTCCGGCGTGATGCGCGGCTTTGCGCAAGCACCGATTCCGCTGGCGTCCCGCACGAAGACCCTGGCCGAGCTGCCGATGTTCATGGTCTGGCACCAGCGCTACCAGAAGGATCCTGCCCATCGCTGGGTCAGGAGCCAGCTCGAGGCCGTCGCGGCGACGGCCGGCAAGTCCTGACCTCCAGGTCTCAAGCCTGATATCAGGTGCCGCGCTTCGCAAGACTGCCCTTCCCAAACCCACTGGTTGCGCGGTGGGAGCCGCGCTAAAATCCCCCCATGACAGTGACCGACATTGCGAGCCGGACCTACAATCACAGCTGGCGGCTGGATCCCATCATCCGCAGCCTGCTGGATACCGACTTCTACAAACTATTGATGTTGCAGATGATTCGGGAGGATTACCCGAATCAGCAGGTGACCTTCTCGGTCATCAACCGCTCGCGCCATGTGCGGCTTGCCGAGATCATCGACGAGGCCGAGCTGCGCGCCCAGCTCGACCATGCCCGCACCATCCGCTTCACCAAGAAGGAGCTGATCTGGCTGGCCGGTAACACCTTCTACGGCAAGACCCATATGTTCTCGGCGGATTTCATCCGCTGGCTGGCGGAATTCCGCTTGCCCGAATACGAGCTGCGCAAGGTCGAGGGCCAGTACGAGCTGCATTTCCACGGCCCCTGGACCCACACCACGATGTGGGAGATTCCGGCGCTTGCGATCCTCAACGAGCTGCGTTCGCGCGCGGCGATGAAGGGCCGCGGCCGCTTCGAGCTCGACGTGCTCTACGCCCGCGCCAAGGCCAAGCTGTGGACCAAGGTCGAACGGCTGCGCCAGCTCGAGGGCCTGCGGCTCTCCGACTTCGGCACGCGCCGCCGTCACGGCTTCCTCTGGCAGCGCTGGTGCGTCGAGGCGGTGAAGGAAGGCCTCGGCTCCTCCTTCATCGGCACGTCCAACGTGCTGCTCGCCATGGACAACGATCTCGAAGCCATCGGCACCAACGCGCACGAGCTGCCGATGGTAGCGGCCGCTCTCGCCAGGGACGACGAGGAATTGCGCTGGGCGCCCTACCGCATTCTCGACCAATGGCGCCAGACCTATGGCGGCAATCTGCTGATCGCGCTGCCCGACGCCTTCGGCACCAAGGTTTTCCTGCGCGATGCACCGGAATGGGTCGCCGATTGGACCGGCTTCCGCCCCGACAGCGCGCCGCCGATCCAGGCCGGCGACGAGATCATCGCCTGGTGGGAGAAGAAGGGCCGCAACCCCAAGGACAAGCTGCTGGTCTTCTCCGACGCGATGGACGTCGGCTCGATCGAGGACACCTATCGCCACTTCGCGGGGCGCGTGCGCCTCTCCTTCGGCTGGGGCACCAACCTCACCAACGATTTCGTCGGCTGCACGCCGGACGGCTCCATCAGCCTCGATCCGATCTCGCTGGTCTGCAAGGTCTCGTCGGTCGACGGCCGTCCGGCCGTCAAGCTCTCCGACAATCCGGAGAAGGCGACCGGCCTGCCCTCGGAAATCGAACGTTACCTGCGCGTGTTCGGCGACGCCGGTCGCGTGCGCAAGCCGGTGCTGGTCTGACAACACGCGCATCACGACGCTCGGAGCGAGTGTAGCGCTCATCGCCGATACCGCGCCAATATCGGTTGATCGGCATTTGAAACGATCTGCGCGCATCCAGCTCACATCGCCTTCACCGTGTGGCGCAGTCCCTCGCTTTTTTCAGGACGGGTTAAGCAACCGTCGCATCTAATTCACGCGCAGGCGCAGCGCTCCGCCGGGGGCATTGCGCGATTCGAGGAACGCCAGGGTGTTTCGCAGAACAGCAACGTCGATGAAGGGACACAGCTTCCTTCACGTCATCAAGCTCGTATCGCCTTTCGTGATGGTCGTCGTGCTCCAGGCGGCGATCGCGGGATTCAGTCTCGAGGTGATGTCGTCGGTCCGCGCCTATGTCGCCGGCGAAGCGCTGTGGTCACGCTCGCAGAAGAATGCCGTCTATTTCCTCAATCTCTACCTGCATTCGGGTGATCCCGGCCAATTCACGCAGTACCAGGCCTCCCTCGCCGTTCCCATCGGCGACGAGTTCGCGCGCTGGGCGCTGGAGCGCGATCCGGTCGACGTCGAGACCGCCCGCATCGGCTTCCTGCAGGGCGGCAACCACCCCGATGACGTGCCGGGGCTGATCTGGCTTTATCGCTACTTCAACCGCGTCAGCTTCCTCCAGGAAGCGATCCAGGAGTGGAGAGCCACCGATCCCATCTTGCTCGAGCTCAGCGTGTTCGGCGAGCTGATCCGGTCGGAGCTGGCGAACGGCCCCATCCAAGACGATCGCGTGCAGTTTCTGTCGTCTCGGCTCTCCGAGCTCAACACCCAATTCACGGTGCATGCCAGGCGGTTCTCCGCCGTCCTCGGTGAAGGATCCCGCGCGATCAAGCTGATGCTGACGGGCATCAACATCCTCACCGCGGCGGCGCTGATCCTGCTGCTGGTCTGGCATACGCGGCGGCTGGTGCGGCAACGGCAGACGTTCGAAGACGCCTTGCATGCCGAGAAGGAGCGCCTGGCCTGGCAGGCATCGCACGATTGGTTGACCGGCCTCTCCAACCGCCGCGCCTTCGAGGCGCGCCTGCAAGCCGAGCTGGACAATGCCGCAACGGGTGCGCTCGCCCTGATCCTGCTCGACCTCGACCAGTTCAAGAGCGTCAACGACAGCTGCGGCCATCTCGCCGGCGACCGCCTGCTCTGCCAGGTCTCGCGCCTGCTGCAGCAGGACCGGCATGCGCATGATCTGGTAGCCCGGCTCGGCGGTGACGAATTCGGCCTGATCCTGCCACGATGCTCGCCCTTCGATGCCGTCGATATCGCCGAGCGCCTGCGCCGGTCGCTGGAGCTGTTCAATTTCACCTGGGACGACCGCTGCTTTGCCGTGACCGCCAGCATCGGGGTCGCCTGCATCGCCGACGGCAACGTCACGCTCGAGGATGCGATGCGGCGCGCCGATGCCGCCTGCTACCGCGCCAAGGAAAAGGGACGCAACCGCGTTCAGGTCGAGAATGGAAAACCGGGCGTCCTGGCCGTCACGCCGCGGCCTCGCGAAGCCGTCGCGGCAAGAGGCTGATCGCCGCCTGGCACCAAATTCATCTCCGGCGACCGTCGCAATCAGGTTGAGGCGCCTCACGCCCGCCCGATGGCGCTCCGATCCATCCCGGCGTGCCTGACAATGCAGCGACGCCGCACAGTTGTGACGCCGCGGCCACATCGCTCTGAAAAAGCAGCGCTCTTCGCATCCGGACATTTCGCATTGCGCCCCGGTCCACGATGGCTGGGACCTCCCTCGCTAAGCATGAGTGGGCCCGATGCTGCGGGTGCGAATCCACCCGGATCGCGCCGCGAGAGGAGTTTGGAAGTGCCTTGGAATGATTTGATCGCCCCGCGCAATATCGTTCGTGCAACGACGTCCCGGCGGCGCGCGCTTCTCTTGAGCACCACGATCGGTGCCCTGGGCGGCTCGCTGCCGGGGTTCATCACGCCGGCACAAGCGGTGTGTGTGGTGACCGGGAGCGGCACGCTGACGACGCTTCAATCGGGCGATTCAATTACCTGCGTCGGGAACAACACTCAGATCAAAACAGCAGCCGTGGTCACCGGCGTCACCGTCAACATCGGGGACGGCACCACCGCGACCACGGTGAGCGACCCCACCTTTGCGAGCATATTTCTTCAATTCGCATCCAACAGCGCAGTCAGGGTCTTCGGCAACGCGTCGGTCACATCCAGCATCAACGACGGCATCGACGTGAGCGGTGGAGGCAACAACACCATAACGATCGATGCCGGAGCGGTTGTTGCATCGACACCCCTTGGCTCGGCGAGCATCGGCCTCGCCAATTCGAGCAACAACGTCGTCGAGATCGCCGGCACGGTGGGAAGCGGCGCCCTCGGAGCTATCGGAATCAGCATCGGCGCTGGAGCGGGGAACAACCAGGTGAACATCTTGTCGAGCGGCCTCGTGCAGTCCGGCAATGTCGCTGCCATCGATCTCAACAGCGCAGCTGACGGCAACGTCATCAACAATGCCGGAACGATCTCGAGTGTCGGCACGGCAATTATCGGCTCGAACAGTCAAGACACCATCGTCAACTCGGGTGCGATCAGCAGCAGCGGGGTCAGCACTGCCGTCGACCTCAGAGACGGGAGCGACGTCTTCGAGCTGCGTGCCGGATCAAACGTCACGGGCTGGGTCGTGGGTGGGAACGGGTTGGACACGCTGCGCTTCGGCGGAACGGCCAATGGCTCGTTCGACCTCGGCGCATACGGCGCGGCCAAGCAGTTCCGGGAATTCGAGGTTCTGGAAAAGACCGGCAGCTCCACCTGGACGCTGACGGGAACCACGATGGACGCGGCCAGCATGATCGTCCAGGCCGGCACCCTCATCGTCAACGGGGCGGTGCCCAACAGCGGGACGGTCGTCAGCGGCGGCACGCTCAGTGGCAACGGCACGATCGGATCGCTCACCGTGCTGCCGGGCGGCACGGTCGCGCCCGGCAACCTCGGTCAGCTCGTCGTTAACACCAATGCGGCGTTCCAGTCAGGGTCGATCTACGCGATCTCGGTCAATGCCGCCGGGCAATCAGACAAGATTGCCGCCACGATCGCGACGCTGGGAGGCGGCACCGTCGCCGTCACCACACTTGCAGGCGCCTACAACCCCTCGACGCAGTATACCATCCTCAGCACAACGGCTGGCCTCACCGGGAGTTTCTCGAGCGTGACTGTCAGCGGATACAATCCGCAGCTGTTCGCGTCCTCCCTCAGCTATGACGGATTCAACGTTTTCCTGACGCTCAACTACAACAACAGCGGATTCCTCACCGTCGCCCAGACGCAGAACCAGAAGGAAGTGGCCGGCGCGCTGAGCGCACTTGGCCCCAATCTGCCCTTCCTCTCGTCTTTCGCAGGGCAAAGCGATGCCCAGCTCCGCTACAATCTCGACCAGCTCTCGGGCGAAGCCGCCACCGGCGCGCAACAGGGCGCGTTCCAGTTCACCAGCCAGTTCCTCAGCCTGATGCTCGATCCGTTCGTGAGCGGACGCGGTGGCACGAGCGCCGGCGACACCGCGTTCGGCTTCAGCCCGGAGCGCGCCGCGCTGCCGGAAGATATTGCCCTCGCCTACAACAAGATTCTGGGCGCCCCGCCGACGAAAGCTCCGACCTTTGCCGAACGCTGGACGGCCTGGGGCGCGGCGTTCGGCGGCACCAACCGCACCAGTGGCGATCCGGTCGTGATCGGCAGCCACGACCTCCACGCGCGCGCCGTCGGCGTTGCGGCCGGCGCCGACTATCATTTCAGCCGCGATGCGATCGTCGGCTTCGCTCTCTCCGGCGGTGGCACCAAATGGGACCTCGCGCAGGCGATCGGCGGCGGCAGGAGCGATGCGATCCAGGCCGGCGTCTACACTGCGATCCGCAGCGGATCCGCCTATTTCGCCGCCTCTCTCGCCGTTGCCAATCATTGGATGTCGACGGACCGCCTGGCACCGTTCGGCAACCGGCTCAGCGCAAGGTTCGATGCTCAGACCGTCGGTGGCCGCATCGAGGGCGGCTATCGCTTCGCCACACCGATCGGCGGCTTCACGCCCTACGCGGCTGCGCAGGCGCAAGTCTTTCGCACGCCGACCTATGCCGAGGCTGATCCGGCCGGCAGCGGTTTTGGGTTGACCTATCGGGGACGCACGGCCTCCGACACAAGGAGCGAGCTCGGCGCACGCTTCGATCGGGCGACGCTGGTTTCGCCGAATGCCGTCCTGACGGTGCGGGCTCGCGCGGCCTGGGCCCATGATTGGGTGAGCGACCCGACGCTCGCCGCCGCCTTCCAGGCCCTGCCCGGCGCCAGCTTCACCGTCAACGGCGCGGCGCCGGCGAAAGATGCGGCCCTCGCATCCGCCGGTGCCGAGCTGAAATTTTCGAACGGTGTTGCCCTGTCGGCCAGGTTCGACGGCGAGTTCGCGGCCCGCAGCACCGCTTATTCCGGCACCGGGAGCCTGCGCTACACCTGGTAGCCGCGGCACCTCATCGGGACAGAGGTGCACCGACCGGCAGAATGCCGAGACCTCTGAGATGGGTGTCGACGAACTGCTCGATCTGCTGGCGCAGCATCTGCGACGGCACGGCCACCATGCGCTCCTCGAGGCCGAGCGAGATGATGCCATGAACGGCGGAGAACAGCGTGCGCGACAGCAGCGCGATCTTCACGTCATCCGCGTCCGGCAATAGCCGCACCAAAGGCGGATGCATCAGCGCGAACGCATCCATCACCATCTGGAGGATATCGTCCGGATAGGGGCGGTCGTCCTCCATCCGATGCTCGAACAGGGAGCGCAGCAGGTTGGCGTGCGCCGCGAAGAAGTCGAGATAGGTTTCGGCGAGCCCATAGAGCTGGCGAACCGGATCCTCGGCCGGAACACCCCGCAGCCGGGCCGTGAGCGCCTGGACCGTCTCCCGGTTGACGGTCAGGATAACCCCATCGAAGTCCCCGAACTCGTTATAGACGCTGCCGATCGAGCAGCCGGCGGCCTCCGCGACGTCCCGAACCTTCAATGATCTCAGCCCCTTAGCTGAGATGATGCCGCGGGCGATCTCCACGATCTGGAGCCGGCGCCGAAATTTTTTCTGGTCGCGCAGCGATTCTTCTTGAACATTGTTCATTTTCGAGCTACTCATGTGAACATTGTTCAACTTAACCTGGAGACCTGGAAAATGCAAACCCTTGCTGTCGATATCGCCACCACCTTCGTCGATGACGCCGTCGCCCTCGTGACCGGGCTCGGCCGGGCCGTGCTGCGGTTCGCCATGGCGCCGATCAACCGGATCGCCAATGCCTGCGATGTCGCGGGCGTGCTCGCCGAGCGCCGGGCGACCTTCCGGATGTGGCGGGCCGATCGCGCCCGTGCGCGTCAGGAGCGGCGGCGGTTCAGCCTGCTCGGCCGCCTCTCGCCGTTTCGCCAGCTCGCCCATCTCACCTGAGGCGCGCGCGCGGGTCGGCTCGAATGCAAGCGCCGGCTGCAAGGATGGACTCACCATGTCCGGACGTGCACGGCCGATCCGGCGGATTTCAGCGATGCGTTTCAGCTTTTCCTTCATCGCCCGGCGCCATATCCGGGCGAGCGAGGCCGCTCGCGCCCGAGCCCGCCGTGGCCTCGGCCGGATATTTGCGAACCTAACGAGGCCAATTGGAGACCAACAGGATCGGAGGAACCGAGGGGACAGAGCAGGCCAGCAACTTCGTTGCCGCGCAATGGTTCGCCCCGCGCCCTTCCGGTCGTGACGCTTCATGGACAACCAACAATCTCAGGCTGCCTTTTTGGAACAGGACTGGTCATGATCAGGGAATTGATGTCGTCACGCCGCTTCGCGCCGCTGTTCTGGGCGCAATTCTTCTCGGCGCTCAATGACAACGTGCTCAAGAACGCACTCGTCATCATCCTGCTTTACAGCGCGGCGACCGGCCACGGCGATGCGCTGGTGACGGTCGCAGGCGCCGTCTTCATCTTCCCCTACTTCATCCTGTCCGGGCTCGGCGGCCAGCTCGCCGACAAATACGTCAAGTCCGTCGTCGCAAGGCGGCTCAAATTCGTCGAGATCTTCGCCGCCTGCTTTGCCGCAGCCGGCTTCTTCCTGCATTCGGTGCCGCTGCTGTTCGCAGCGCTCGCGCTGTTCGGCACCATCGCCGCCCTGTTCGGCCCGGTGAAATACGCCATGCTGCCCGACCAGCTCGAGCTCGGCGAGCTCGCGACCGGCAACGCGCTGGTCGAAGGCGCGACCTTCATGGCGATCCTGCTCGGCACCGTCGCCGGCGGCCAGTTCGTGGCCGGCTCCGCGCATATGGGCTGGGTCGCATCGGCCGTGGTCGCGCTGGCCGTGTTGTCCTGGGCGTTCGCATCCCGCATTCCGCAGACGACGCCCTCCGCGCCAGACCTGCCTGTCGACGCCAACCCCTGGACCTCGACGGTGAGCCTGCTCAGGACGTTATATGCCGACCATCGCTTGTGGGACGGCACCGTGATCGTCTCCTGGTTCTGGCTGGTCGGCGCCATCGTGCTGTCGCTGCTGCCGGCGCTGGTCAAGGATGTCGTCGGCGGCACCGAGGGCGTGGTGACGCTGTGCCTTGCGATCTTCGCGATCGGCATCGCCATCGGCTCGCTGTTCGCGGCAAGCCTCAGCCACGTCCGCCCGAACCTCGCGCTGGTGCCGATCGGCGCCATCATCATGGGCTTTGCCGGCCTCGATCTCGCCTGGGCGATCGGCGTGACCGCCAAGGGGCAGGACATCACCGCGCTCGGCTTTGCGACCTCGTTCGCCGGCCTGCGCATGCTGGCCGACTTCGTCGCCTTCGCGTTCGGCGGCGGCCTGTTCGTCGTGCCGTCCTTTGCCGCGGTCCAGGCTTGGTCGCAACCTTCCGAACGCGCCCGCATCATCGCGGCCGGCAACGTGCTGCAGGCTGCCTTCATGGTGGTCGGCTCGCTGTTCGTCGCGCTGCTGCAGGCGGCGGGCCTCCATATCGGCTGGATCTTCCTCGGCCTCGGCCTCGCCAGCTTCGGCGCGGTGTGGTTCGTGCTGACCAAGTGGGGCAAGGAAGGCGTGCGCGATGCCGGCGGGCTCTTGTTCCGCGCTTTGTTCCGCACCGAGATCCGCGGGCTCGAAAACCTGCCGCCTCCGGGCACGCGCATGCTGATCGCGCCCAACCATGTCAGCCTGATCGACGGCCCGCTGCTGCACGCCGTGCTGCCGATCGACGCGAGCTTTGCGGTCGATACCGGCATCGCCAAGGCCTGGTGGGCCAAGCCGTTCCTGCGCGTCGTCAAGCACTACACCATGGACCCGACCAAGCCGCTGGCCGCGCGCGACCTGATCAAGCTCGTCGCCGCGGGCGAGCCGGTCGTGATCTTCCCGGAAGGACGGATCACCGTCTCGGGCTCGCTGATGAAGGTGTATGACGGCACCGCGATGATCGCGGACAAGGCCGACGCCGTGGTCGTGCCCGTCCGCATCGAAGGCGCGCAGCGCTCCTATCTCAGCTATCTCAACTCCAGCCAGATCAAGCGGTCCTGGTTTCCGCGCGTGACGGTCACGATCCTGCCGCCAGTCAAGCTTCCGGTCGACCAAGCGCTCAAGGGCAAGGCCCGCCGCAACGCCGCCGGCGCCGCGCTGCAGGACGTCATGATCGACGCTCTCGTCAAGAACGCCATGCTCGATCACACGCTGTTCGAAGCGCTCGGACACGCCTATCGCGACCGCGACACCGGCAAGGTCATCATCGAGGACGCGCTCGGCACCAAGCTGACCTATCGCAAGCTGATCCTCGGCGCGCAGGTGCTGAGCCGCAAGCTGGAGGACGGCACCGCGATCGGCGAGAATGTCGGTGTGCTGCTGCCGAACTCCGCGGGCGTCGCCGTCGTCTTCATGGCGCTGCAGAACAGCGGCCGCGTGCCGGCGATGCTCAACTTCTCGGCCGGCCCGGTCAACGTGCTCGCCGCCATGAAGGCTGCGCAGGTCAAGACCGTGCTGACCTCGAAGGCTTTCATCGAGAAGGGCAAGCTCGACAAGTTGATGACCGCGATCTCGGCCGAAGCGCGCGTGGTCTATCTCGAGGACGTCCGTGCCTCGATCGGCATCGGCGACAAGGTCAAGGGCCTGCTCGCCGGCACCACGCCGCGCGTGCCTCGCCAGGCCAACGATCCCGCCGTGGTGCTGTTCACGTCGGGCTCGGAAGGAACGCCCAAGGGCGTCGTGCTGTCCCATCGCAACATCCTCGCCAACGCGGCGCAGGCGCTGGCACGGGTCGACGCCAATGCCAACGACAAGGTGTTCAACGTGCTGCCGGTATTCCACTCGTTCGGACTCACGGGAGGAATGATGATGCCGATGCTGGCAGGCATCCCGATCTACATGTACCCCTCGCCGCTGCATTACCGGATCGTCCCCGAGCTGATCTACCAGACCGGCGCGACCATTCTGTTCGGCACCGACACGTTCCTCACCGGCTATGCCCGCTCGGCGCACGCTTACGACTTCCGCACCCTGCGTCTCGTGATCGCCGGCGCCGAGGCGGTCAAAGACCGCACGCGGCAGGTCTTCATGGAGCGCTACGGCATCCGCATCCTCGAAGGCTACGGCGTCACCGAGACGGCGCCAGTGCTGGCGATGAACACGCCGATGGCCAACCGTCCCGGCACCGTCGGTCGCCTGTCGCCGCTGATGGAAAGCCGCCTCGATCCGGTCCCCGGCATCGAGGAAGGCGGACGGCTGTCGGTACGCGGCCCGAACGTGATGCTGGGCTACCTCAGGGCCGAAAATCCCGGCGTGCTCGAAGTGCTTCCCGACGGCTGGCACGACACCGGCGACATCGTATCGATCGACCCGGCCGGCTTCATCACCATCAAGGGCCGCGCCAAGCGCTTTGCCAAAATTGCGGGCGAGATGGTCTCGCTGTCGGCGGTCGAAGCCATCGCGGCGTCGCTATGGCCGCAGGCCGGCTCGGTCGCGGTCTCGATCCCCGACCAGCGCAAGGGCGAGCGCATCGTGCTGCTGACGACGGAGAAGAATGCCGAGCGCAGCGCGATGCAGGCCCAGGCCAAGGCGATCGGCGCCTCCGAGCTGACCGTGCCCGCGACGATCATGGTGGTCGACAAGGTGCCGCTGCTCGGCACCGGCAAGACCGACTATGTCACCGCGACGACGATGGCCCGCGAGCAGGCATCCCCGCCCGAGCGCGTGGTGGCGTGAGAGGTTCCGAGACGGGCGGCGCGCGAGTCACGCGGCCGTCCGCCGCTCCTGTGCGTAGCGCACCAGCGCGGCGAAGCGATAGATGCCGTGCACGAACTTGCCGTAGGGCATGGTGATGAACAACGCGAACACGGCGCCGAGATGCAGTGCGAGCAACGGGCCCATCGCGGCGGTCTCGCGCAGCACCAGCAGCAGCATTCCGGTGAGGCCGGTCAGGAACAGCATGGCGATGAAGCCGACGTCCATGCCGTAGCTGAACTCGTCGAGCAGCGCCGGATCGCGCCGCATCTTGGCGGCGAACAGGCCGATCGGCCCGGCGATCAGGCCGATGCCGCCGAGCGTGCCCAGCACCACCGGCAGGTCCCACCACGGATACGGCGCTTCGCGCCCGAGCAGGTAGTGATACAGCGTCGCCACGGAGGTCGCGGCGAAGCAGAGCAGGAAGCCGTAGAAGGTCAGGTGGTGATAGAGCTTGCGCCGGTCGGTGGGCTTGTCGTCCTCGTTGTAGCAACCGACGCCGCCGCCATGGAGATATCGCAGCTCGCCGGCATCGCGGATCGCCTGGAAGATCGAGCTGCCATCGGTGCGGCCGCCGATCGGTGTGCCGATGTCGCGCCAGAAGGCACGCACGCTCATGACGAGGGCTAGGATCGCGTAGAGGAATGCGGCGCCGAACAGCGCGACCATCGCGTTGTGCGGCATCAGCTTGTAGAAGGCGCCGGGCCCGGTGTGCACGCCGAACAACACGCCGCGGTCGTTCACGGCCACGAAGCCGAGGATGAATGCCGCCATGCTGAGCGCGGCGACGATGCTGATGACGAGGCCGTTCCGCGCAAATGTGCCTGAGAGCGCCCGCGGCCAGGCATAGGCTGCATAGGCTTCGGCGCGCGCGACCGCCAGCGTCTTCGGAACGTTGACGTTGAACGCGTGCGGCGGTGAGAACTGGCAGTCGACATAGCAGGCGCCGCAGGCATGGCAGAGATTGGCGAGATAGTTTAGATCGCCGTCCGAGAAGGCGCGCCGCATCTCCATGGCCGGAAACACCGCGCACAGGCCCTCGCAATAGCGGCAGGAATTGCAGACCGTCATCAGACGGTCGGCTTCGTCGAGAATCCTAGTTCCGTGCATGTTTCGCCGCTTCCCGTCCTGCGATCCGCCCGAACACGCTGCCGATGGTCATGCCCATGCCGGCGGCATAGCCCTTGCCGAGCACATTGCCTGCCATGATCTCGCCAGCCGCGAACATGTTGGCCGACGGTTTGCCGCCTTTCATCAGCATCCGCGCCTCCTTGTTCACGCGCGTGCCGAGATAGGTGAAGGTGATGCCGGGCCGCACCGGATAAGCGAGATAAGGCGGCACTTCGATCCGGCGCGCCCAATGCGTCTTCGGCGGCGTGATGCCCTCGGTTACGCAATCATCCAGAATGGTATGGTCGAAGGTCCCCGGCCGCACGGCGGCGTTGAACTCGGTGATGGTCTTTTCCAACGCGACCGGATCGAGCTCGAGCTTGCCGGCGAGCTCCGCGATCGTCTGGCCGGCGATCGGTGGAAACAGCGTCGGCATGAAGCTGGTCAAGACGGTGGAATCGAAGACGATGTAGGCGATCTGCTCGGGCTGCGCCGCGACCAGCCGGCCCCAGATCGCGTAGCGCTTCGGCCAGATGTCCTCGCCTTCGTCGTAAAAGCGCTGGGCGTGCTTGTTGACGACGATACCGAACACCACGGAGTCGTGCCGCGTGATGATGCCGCCGTCGAATTTCGGCGCGCGGGCATCGATCGCAACCGCGTGGCACTGGGTGGGATCGCCGACCTCCTGCACACCCCTGTCGAGCAGCATCTTCAGGATCGAGCCGCGGTTATAGGGCGTGCCGCGGATCAGGAAATTGTCGGCGGCCTCGCCCCAATATTGCTTCAGCCACTCGATGTTGGCCTCGAACCCGCCGGCTGCGGCAACCAGCGAGGTGGCGCGGATCTCGGTCTCGCCCTTGACCGGCCGTTTGAGGCGCGCGGCGAGGAACATGCCGTCCTCGATCACGAGATCGGTGACCTCGGCATCGTATTCGACCTCGACGCCGAGCCGCTCCGCAGTCAGATACAGCGCGTTCAGCATCGCGCGGCCGCCGCCGAGGAAGAAGGAATTGGTGCGGCCGAGGCTCAGCGTGCCGCCGAGCGAGGGCTGCCAGCGCACGCCCTGCTCCACGATCCAGTTCAGGATGTCCTTGGACTCGCGGATCATGTGGCGCGCCAGCACCTCGTCGGTCTGCCCGCCGGTGACACGCAACAGATCCTCCCAGAACTCCTCCTCGGTGTAGGGGCCCGTCAGGATTTCGGTCGTGGCGTCATGGGCGCAGCGCATGTTGCGGGTGTGGCGGGTATTGCCGCCACGATAGAATTTTGGTGCACCCTCCAGCACCAGCACTGACGCGCCGCCGCGGCGCGCGGCGATCGCCGCGCACAGAGCGGCATTGCCGCCGCCGACCACCAGCACGTCGTATTTGCTGCTCATCCCGTTGCCCGATACGGCCAAATTGGAGACATTCTTTCCGCAGGCGGCCTCCCCGATGGCCATTGCGCACCTTTGTATACAAAGATATACAACAGCCATGCAAGCGGCATCTCTGCATGGGCAGGATACGCGTCGAGGGACAATGGCCAGACGCCCGGCGAACTCAGGTGGAATGATTGCACGCGGCGGCGTTGCGCTCGGCGAAGCGGTGTTTCGCTCGCTCTGCGAGGCGCTCCAGGCCGGCAGCTACCGCGCCGGCGACCGCCTGCGTGAGGAAGAGGTCGCACAGCGGCTGAAAGTGAGCCGCACGCCGGTTCGCGAAGCCCTGGGACGCCTCGCCGCGCGCGGCTTCGTCGAGCCCGCCGGCGGCCGCGGCCTGATCGTCCGCAATCTCGACATCTCCGAGGTGCTCGAGCTCTACGTCATGCGCGAAATCATGGAAGGCGCCGCCGCGCGGCTCGCCGCCGGGCACGCCTCAGCACCGGAGATCGATGCGCTCAGGGATATCGAGCAGGCCTTCGTCGAGGCGACCGAGGCCGCCGAAATGGCACGGCTCAACCGCGCCTTCCACGAGGCCATCTGCCGCGCCGCGCGCAACCGCTATCTCGACAACGCCTCGCGGGAATTGCAGGACTGGATCGCCCTGCTCGGCCCGACCACCTTCACGGTGGCGGGACGCCCGACGACCAGCCACGGCGAGCATCGGAAGATCATCGATGCGATCGCCGCCCGTAACGGCGACAAGGCCGAGCAGCTCGCGCGTGCACACATCCGCGAAGCTCTCCGCTGCCGGTTGAAACTGCTGCAGAAGCAGTAGGTCGCCTGCCGGATCACGCCTCGAAGGCGCGCGTCAGCAGCCAATAGCCGCCGAGCAGGCCGATCATTGCGGACATGGCATAGACCGGCCCTGCCGCTCGTGCCGGCTTCTCCCGGCCGGCCGCGGTCACGCGGTCCAGCAGGCCAAGTACCGGCAGCATCAGCGCGACGATCGCGATCTGCCCGATCTCGACACCGACATTGAAGGCGGCCAGCGCCGGCGCGATCGCATCGGATGGCAGGCCGATCTCGCGCAGCGCGCCGGCGAAGCCGAAGCCGTGGATCAGGCCGAACAGAAAAGCGACGCGCCAGCGCTTGTCGATGTCGCGCGAAAAGAAGTTCTCGACCGCAACAAACACGATCGAAGCCGCGATCGCGGGCTCCACGATGCGGCTCGGGATGACCAGGACGTTCAGGGCCGCCAGCGACAACGTCAGGGAGTGCGCGATGGTGAAGGCGGTCACGATCTTGACGACCGGCATGAGCCGGCGCGCCCACAGGACGATCGCGACCAGGAATGCGACGTGATCGTAACCGAGGAAGATGTGCTCGACGCCGGTGACGAGATAACGCTGCATCGTGGAGAACAGCGACGGCGGCGCCGTCGAGAGTGTCACCGTCGTGTTGTCGGCGTCGAGCAAGGCCTGCGTCTCGGACCTGCCCTGCGCGATCAGCACCACCTGCCGCGCGGTCCTGTCTTTCTCCGTCAGCACGGTGGAGCGATAGATGATATCGCCGGCAGCGTCGGCACAGGCGAAGCTGTTGCGATAGACGATGCCGTCACCGTCCGCCAGGATCGCTGCATTTCCGGCGGAGCAGGCCTCGGCACCTCCTGTAACGGCCAGATGCCTGCCCATATAGGCGAGGATCGCGGGCTTGGCCGCTTCGACGGCGGCGGGATCGACCGCGTCCCGTCTCGCATCATAGATCTTTGTGCCGATCAGGCGATCGACATCGCTGCCCTTCAATCCGAGTTCGGCGCTGACCGTGCGATCGGGGCTCAGCGCCACCCGTGCCGTGACGAGGTTGATCTCATGTGCCTCCGCAGGAAACGCGAGGCCGAGCAATACCGCGAGCCGCGCCAGAACTGGCCGCCTCATGATCCCGCTCCATCGCGCTCACGCCAGCACATCCGCCACGACCGCCTTCAGGACATCCCTGACATCGGTAGGCTTGAGCCGCACCTGCAGGCCGCGCTGGCCACCGTTGAGATAGACGAGATCATGCGCAAGCGCGCTCTGCTCGATCACCGTACGTACCGGCTTGCGCTGGCCGAACGGGCTGATGCCGCCGACCTTGTAGCCGGTGACGCGCTCGGCCTCGGGCGGCTTCATCATCTGCGCCGATTTACCGCTCGCCGCCGCGGCCAGCTTCTTCATCGAGACCTCCTGGTCGGACGGCACGACCACGCAGACCGGCTTGCCGTCGACCAGCGCCATCAGCGTCTTCAGGACGCGCGCCGGGTCCTCGCCGAGCGCGGCGGCCGCCTGCAGCCCGATGCTCTCGGCGTCGGGATCATAGTCGTAGGTGTGAACGGTGAAGGCGACGCCGGCGGCGGTGAGCGCGCGTGTGGCGGGGGTGACTTTGGACATGCGTTACATGTAGCACCGTCATTGCGAGGAGCGAAGCGACGAAGCAATCCAGGATCCCGCCGGCGAGGCAGTCTGGATTGCTTCGCGGGGCCTGTCATCGGGCCGCGCTTCGCGCGGACCCGTTGGCTCGCAATGACGGTGTGGGCACCATGCGCCCCACCCATGACGTCCCCTACTCCGCCGCGTCCCGCATCTCGGCGCGCTCGGCCCTTGCCGCGCAGAACTTGAATTCCGGGATCTTGCCGAACGGGTCCAGCGCCGGGTTGGTGAGCAGGTTCGCAGCGGCTTCCGCGTAGCAGAACGGCATGAACACCATGTTCTCCGGCACGTCGCGGTCGGAGCGGACCTTGACCTCGACGGCGCCGCGGCGCGTCTCCAGGCGAATGAAGTCGCCGGGCACCAGCTTCTTCTTGCGCATGTCCTTCGGCGACATAAACGCGACCGCCTCGGGCTCGATCTGGTCGAGCACCTGGGCGCGGCGGGTCATGGAGCCGGTGTGCCAGTGCTCCAGCACGCGGCCCGTCGAGAGCACCATGGGATATTCGTCGTCGGGAATCTCGTCCGGCGGGATCACCTTGGCCGGCACGATCTTGCCGCGGCCGCTCGCGGTCGGGAAGCCCGTGGTGAAGATGATCTCGTTGCCGGGCTTGTTCGGATCGTCGACCGGATAGGTGACCGCGCCTTCGCGCACCAGCCGCTCCCAGGTGATGTTCTTCAGCGACGGCATCAGCTCGGCCATCTCGGTGAAGACGTCTCCTGGTCCGGCATAATTCCACGGCAGGCCCATGCGCTTGCCGATCTCCTGGATGATCCTGAGATCCTGACGCGCATCGCCCGGCGGCTTGATCACCTGACGCGCGAGCTGGACGCGGCGATCGGTGTTGGTAAAGGAGCCGTCCTTCTCGGCGAAGGCCGAGGCCGGCAGGATCACGTCGGCATGGAAGGCCGTCTCGGTGACGAAGAGATCCTGCACCACGAGATGATCGAGCATCGCGAGCGCCTGACGCGCGTGCTGCAGATCGGGATCGGACATCGCGGGATTCTCGCCCTCGATATACATGCCCTTGATCTCGCCGGCATGGATCGCGTTCATGATCTCGACCACGGTCAGGCCGCGGACGGGATCGAGATCCTGCTGCCAGAGCTTTTCGAAGGCCCCGCGCAAGTCGTCGCGGCCGACCGGCTGGTAGTCCGGCAGGAACATCGGGATCAGACCGGCGTCGGAGGCGCCCTGCACGTTGTTCTGGCCGCGCAGCGGATGCAGGCCGGTGCCGGGACGGCCGACCTGGCCGGTGATCAGCGCCAGCGCAATCAGGCAGCGCGCATTGTCGGTGCCGTGGACATGCTGGCTGATGCCCATGCCCCAGAAGATGATCGAGGATTTCGCGCGCGCATAGGTGCGCGCCACCTCGCGCAAGGTCTGCGCCGGGATGCCGCAGATCGGCTCCATCTTCTCCGGCGTGAATTCCTTGATCTTCTCCTTGAGGTCCTCAAAGCCTTCGGTGTAGCCGGCGATGTATTGGTCGTCGGTGAGGCCTTCGGTGATGATCGTGTTGATCATCGCGTTCAGCATGGCGACATCGGAGCCGGGCTTGAACTGCAGATGCTTGGTCGCATGGCGCGACAGCGACTGCCGGCGCGGATCCATCACGAACAGCTTTGCGCCGTTCTGCTTGACTGCGTTCTTGATGAAGGTCGCGGCGACCGGATGGTTCACGGTCGGATTGGCGCCGATCACGACGATGACCTCTGCGTCCATGGCCGCGGCGAACGGCGCCGACACCGCGCCTGAGCTCAGGCCTTCGAACAGCGCCGCAACCGACGAAGCGTGGCACAGACGCGTGCAGTGATCGACGTTGTTGGAGCCGAAGCCGGTGCGCACCAGCTTCTGGAACAGATAGGCCTCTTCGTTAGAGCCCTTGGCCGAGCCGAAGCCGGCCAATGCCTTTACGCCCTTCTCGTCGCGGATCTTGACGAGGCCCTTGGCGGCGATGTCGAGCGCCTCTTCCCAGCTCGCCTCGCGGAAATGCGTGAACGGATTGGCCGGATCGACCTGGTCGTTGGCATCCTTCTTCGCGTTCGGCAGCCGCACCAGCGGCTTGGTCAGGCGATGCGGATGATGGATGTAGTCGAAGCCGAAGCGGCCCTTCACGCAGAGACGATTGTGGTTGGCGGGCCCGTCGCGGCCTTCCGCATAGATCACTTTCTCGTCCTTGACCTCGTAAGTGACCTGGCAGCCGACGCCGCAGAACGGGCAGAGCGAATCGACCTTCTTGTCGGCATAGGTGACGCGCGTCTGCTTGTCGTCGAGCATGACGGCCGGCATCAAGGCGCCGGTCGGGCAGGCCTGCACGCATTCGCCGCAGGCAACGCAGGTCGACTCGCCCATGGGATCGTCGAAGTCGAACACGATTTTCGAGCCGTGACTACGATAAGCCATGCCGATGACGTCGTTGACCTGGACCTCGCGGCAGGCCCGCACGCACAGGCCGCACTGGATGCAGGCGTCGAGATTGACACGCATCGCCGGATGGCTGGCATCGGTGGCCCAGCGCTCGCCGGCCGGGAAACGGCTCTCCGTGACGCCGGTGGTCTCGGCCCATTGCCAGAACTTCGACTCCGGATCGTGGCTGGTCTCGCGCGCCGGCTGGTCGGCGACGAGCAGCTCCATCACCATTTTTTGCGCAGCAGTCGCGCGGGCGCTCTCGGTCTTCACCTTCATGCCGACTGACGGCGTGCGCTTACAGGATGCGGCCAGTACGCGCTCGCCCTCGATCTCGACCATGCAGGCGCGGCAATTGCCGTCGGGGCGATAATCCGGCGCCGGCGAATAGCAGAGATGCGGGATGTCGCGGCCCTGGCGTTTTGCGACCTGCCAGATCGTCTCGCCGGGCTTGGCCTCGACCTGCTTGCCGTCGAGCTCGAACGTAATCTTGGTCATTCGGCCGCTTCCTTGAACTCGTCAGGGAAATATTTGATCACGGAGGACAGCGGATTCGATGCCGCCTGTCCGAGCCCGCAAATCGAGGCATCGCGCATCGCCTGGCTCAATTCTTCCAGCAAGGCACGGTTCCAGACCGGCCTTTGCATCAGCAGCGCCGCCTTTTGCGTACCGACGCGGCACGGCGTGCATTGGCCGCAGCTCTCGTCCTCGAAGAATTTCATCAGGTTCAGCGCAGCCGCACGCACGCTGTCCTTGTGCGAGAGGATCACGATCGCAGCCGAGCCGATGAAGCAGCCGTATTTCTCCAGCGTGCCGAAATCGAGCGGGATGTCGTCCATCGCTGCCGGCAAAATGCCACCGGACGCACCACCCGGCAGATAGGCGTAGAACTGATGGCCATCCGCCATGCCGCCGCAATATTCCTCGATCAGCTCGCGTACGGTGATGCCGGCGGGCGCCAGCTTCATGCCTGGGTTCTTGACGCGGCCCGAGACGGAGAAGCTGCGCAGGCCGTGACGCTCGTGGCGGCCATGGCCCTTCCACCAATCGGCGCCCTTCTCGACGATATCGCGCACCCACCACAGCGTCTCGATGTTGTTGATCAGCGTCGGCAGGCCGAACAGGCCGACCTGGAACGGGTAAGGCGGCTTGTGCCTGGGCAGGCCGCGCTTGCCCTCGATGCTCTCCAGCAGCGAGGATTCCTCGCCGCAGATGTAAGCTCCCGCGCCGCGGCGCATATGCAGCGTCGGGCCGCCCGGCGGCAGCTTTGCGATCTCGCGCTCGAGGATCTCGCGCGAAGCGGGATATTCGTCGCGCAGGTAGATGTAGACGTCGGAGGCCTGCACCACATGCGCGCCGATCAGCATGCCCTCGATGAAGCGATGCGGATCGGTTTCGAGGTAATAGCGGTCCTTGAACGTGCCGGGCTCGCCCTCGTCGCCGTTGATCGCCATCAGCCGCGGGCCGGGCTCGCCGAGCACCGCGCGCCATTTGCGGCCGGTGGGGAAGCCGGCGCCGCCAAGGCCACGCAGCGAGGCGTCGTCGAGCGCTTTCAGGAGATCGTCCTTCGACAATTCGCCGGAGCGCAGGCGGTTGAGCAGCTTGTAGCCGCCATCGGCGACGTAAGCATGGTACTCGGTATATGTGGGCAGATGCGCGTGCGTGTCGCCGGCCTTTGCGACCGCCATGACGTTGGCGACGGTGGCGTGGTCGACGAAATTGTGCCCGACTTCGGCGGCCGGCGCTGTGTCGCAGCGGCCGACGCAGGGCGCGCGCACGACGCGGATGCCGGGACCTGACGCACTCTGCAGATCCTCGAGCAGCTTCTCAGCCCCAAGCATCGCGCAGGTGAGCGAATCGCAGACGCGGATCGTCAGCGGGGGAATGTCGGGCTCACCTTCCTTCACCACGTCGAAATGCGCGTAGAAGGTCGCGGTCTCGAACACCTCGGCGAAGGCGAGCTTCATCTCGTCGGCGAGCGCGGCCAGATGCGCGGCCGAGATCTGATGGTACTTGTCCTGGATCAGGTGCAGATATTCGATCAGCAGATCGCGACGCCGCGGCCTGTCGCCGAGCAACAGCTCGATCTCGTGCGCGGCCGTGGGATCGACCTGCCGCCCCTTGGGGGTCGCCTTGGCGCGTCGGCGTCCCTCACCGGGATGCTCGAAGGAGCGGACCTTGTGCACGTCCTCGTGGCTCATCTCGTCGTCTCGATCTCGTCTTTCAGAACGGCTCCACTTCTAACTCCTGGCATGCCAGATGCCAAGAAAATTATCGCGCTGGTGGAAGCGGTTAGCTGCACGGCTCAAGCGGAGCCCAAGGCAACCCTGGACGCTGCCCTTGAGGGCGTTGTGTTCGGCGCCAATCATGGAACGAAGCCCGAATTGGTCGGGAGATCAATAAAGGTGTCCCATGCTGCGATAGCGAAGTCCTATCGAATGCCCCCTCCAAGGCTGCAGCGGGGGCACAAAGGCCGCCGCCGTGAACATTCCCCTTTCTACGGGGCGTTGCTCTTTTCGACCACGAACACGATGCGCGCCTCGTTGCGCTCGGTGATCTCGACCTTGTCGCCGGTCTCGCGAATGAGATTGGGGATATCGATCACCGAGAGCGGATCGGTGCAGTGAACTTCGAGCTGGTCGCCTGCCTTGAGCGGCTTGAGCGCCTTGCGCGTCTTGAGCGCCGGCAGCGGGCATTTCAGCCCGGTGAGATCGAGTGTCGTCCTGGTCATGGCCGCACCATGGCGACGGGGAACGGCTGCGTCAACGTTAGGCGGGATCAGATCAGGCTGGCGTAGGGCAGGAAGCCCACGTCCTGCCCCGGCTCGACATTCGTGATGTCCTCGCCGAGCTCGACGAGGCCGTCGGTCTCGACCAGCGAGGACAACAGCCCGGCCCCTTCGCGCGGGAACTTGATCGCCTCGAGCCCGCCGTCCTGCGCGCGCCGCAGCGAGACGCGCACATATTCACGCCGCCCGGCCTTCTTCTTGTAGGTGAACGCCGCGCGCAGCGGGATCGGCAAGAGCGGCTCCGGCAAGGCGCCCGACAGCGCCAACACCGTCGGTCGCACCACGTGGACGAAAGTCACGAAGCTCGCGACGGGATTGCCGGGCAGTCCGATCAGCGGTGTGCCGTCGATGATGCCCATCGCCACGGGACGACCGGGCTTGATCGCCATCCGCCACAGCACCAGCGAGCCGATGCTCTCCACCGCCGCCTTGACGTGATCTTCCTCGCCGGTCGAGACGCCGCCGGTGGTGAGGATCAGGTCATGGCCGCCTGCAACCTGCTTCAGGCCGCGCGCCAGCGACGTTCGCTCGTCGCGCAGAATACCGAGATCACTGACCTCGCAGCCGAGCCGCCGCAGCATCGCCATCAGCATGAAGCGATTGGAATCGAACAATTGCGAGGCGGCGCGCGGCTCGCCGGGCGATGCCAGCTCGTCGCCGGTCGAGAACACGGCGACGCGGATACGCCTGACGACGTCGAGCCTGGTCAGGCCGAACGCAGCGGCAAGGGCGAGATGCTGCGGCCGCAGGCGCTGGCCGGCGCGGAGCGCGACCTGACCTTGCGCAATGTCCTCGCCTGCGGGCCGCACATTGGCCCCACGCTTCAGCCCCGGCGGCAGCACGATCCTGCCGGACTCGTCGATGCGGACGTCTTCCTGCATGAAGACGGTCTGCGCGTCCGGCGGCATCGGCGCGCCGGTGAAGATGCGCGCGGTGTGGCCGGGCTTGATCGGCGCTTGCGCAAGGCCGCCGGCCTGGATGCGGCCGTCGAGCGGGAAGGCCTGCTCTGCGCTTGCCGGAAGGTCGGCGTTGCGCACGGCGTAACCGTCGACGGCGGAGTTGGTGAACGGCGGCAGCGGCAAAGGCGCGGCCACATCGCGCGCGAGCACGCGCCCGTCCGCATCGACCAGCGCCACCGTCTCGAGATCGACGATCGCGTTGACGCGCGTCGTGATGAGGCCGACGGCTTCGTCGACCGACATCATCGGGCCGCCGAAGGCAAAGCAATCGTCCGACAGTTGCGCCATGGTACCTCGTCAGCGTATCGCGGCGCTTCTTGCCAAAGCTTCCTCGACCGGCATCGCCGCCCGCAGCATCAATGCCGCAGCGCCTTCGATATCCTCGAGATGGACAGTCGGGAGCCTCGTGTCAATCGCGACGTCGGTCGCAATCCCGGCAATCCCGGGATCGTCGGGAAACAGCAGCGGCTTGCCGTTGGCGGCACGATGCACCTCGATCTTGCGATGCGGCTCGCGCTTGAAGCCCTCGACCACGACGAGATCGACCGCGGAAAGCTTCGTGAGCAGCTCCGGCAGCCGCGGCTCCGCCGCCCCGCGCAGCTCATGCATCAGCGCCCAGCGATTCGATGAAGCAACCAGCACCTCGGCCGCGCCGGCCTCGCGATGCCGCCAGGAATCCTTGCCGGGCACGTCGACGTCGAACCGGTGATGCGCATGCTTGATGACGGAGACGCGCAGGCCTTGCGCGTTGAAATGCGGGATCAGCCGCGTCAACAGCGTGGTCTTGCCCGCCCCGCTCCAGCCCGCAAGGCCGATGACTTTCATGTCAGCTCCGTGTCCGCGAACGACCCAGGTCCCTTGTGGAACCCCGGTCCCTCCGCGTCATTGCGAGCGCAGCGAAGCAATCCAGACTGCCGCCGCGGAAAGACTCTGGATTGCTTCGCTTCGCTCGCAATGACGAGCGGAGGCATTTTGCCCTTTCCCGGCCATGCTTATATCGGCTTGACCCGAATGTCATGCTAACCTCGCCGCCATGATGAAGATCGAGAAAGCCCCGGTGCCCCTGATCGTCCCCAATCCGGACGACCCGCGCCTGACCCAGAGCGTGACCGGCACCGACCAGACCGGCGCCAGGGTCGAGATCAAGGTGCCGATGGAGCGGCCGCTGACGCTCTATTTGAACGCCCAGGAGATCGTCACCATGATGACGATCGGCGACTATCCGGAATATCTGGCGCTCGGCTATCTGCTGAACCAGAACATGCTGAAATATAACGATGTGGTCACCGAGGTCGAGTACGACGACGACCTCCAGGTGGTGGTGGTGCGCACCGAGCATCACACCAATTTCGAGGCCAAGCTGAAGAAGCGCACGCAGACCTCCGGCTGCGCGCAGGGCACCGCCTTCGGCGATCTCCTGGAGGCGGTCGAGAGCGTCGCCTTGCCCAAGGCTGAGCTGCGCACCTCCTGGCTCTACCAGATGACGCAGACCATCAACACCATGCCCTCGCTTTATCTGGAAGCGGGTGCGATCCACGGCTGCGTGCTGTGCAAGGAAGGTGAGCCGCTCTGCTACACCGAGGACGTCGGCCGCCACAACGCTGTCGATAAGATCGCGGGCTGGATGTACCGCCACGGCGTCGACGCTTCCGACAAGATCCTCTACACCACGGGACGCCTCACCTCGGAGATGGTGATCAAGACCGTCCGCATGGGCATTCCGATCCTGGTGTCGCGCTCCGGCTTCACCGCCTGGGGTGTCGATCTCGCAAGGCAGGTTGGCCTGACGCTGGTCGGACGCACGCGCGGCAAGCGCTTCATCGCCCTCGCAGGCGAAGAGCGCATCGTCTACGACCAGAACCTTGCTTATGTCGAAGAGGAATCGGCCAAGCACAAGCGCAAGGGCGAAGGCGGTGATGACTGACATGTCCGCGACGCATGTTCCGCCGACTCTTGGCGTGCTGCTTGCCGGCGGGCTCGCGCGCCGCATGGGCGGCGGCGACAAGCCGATGCGCAGCATCGGCGGCCGCACCATCCTGGAGCGCGTGATCGCGCGCCTTGCGCCCCAGTGCAGCGGACTGATTCTCAATGCCAACGGCGATCCCGCACGCTTTTCCGCATTCGGCCTGCAGGTGATCGCCGACGACGTGCCCGGCTTCCCCGGTCCCCTCGCCGGCATCCTCGCGGCGCTCGACTGGACTGCGGCGAGCCGGCCGGAGATCGAATGGGTGCTCAGCGCCGCCGGCGACTGCCCGTTCCTGCCGCGCGATCTCGTCGCGCAGCTGCATGAGGCGCGCGCGCGTGAGAACGCGCAGCTTGCGGTCGCCGCATCAGGCGGTCAGTCGCATCCGGTGATCGGGCTGTGGCGCGTCGCCTTGCGCGAAGAGCTGCGCCACGCGCTCGTGGTCGAAGACCTCCGCAAGATCGACCGCTGGACAGCGCGCTATCCGCTCGCAACGGTGACCTGGCCGACCGAGCCGCTCGATCCGTTCTTCAATGCAAACACCGTCGAGGACGTTGCCGAGGCCGAGCGGCTGGCGGCGCTGGATGACGCGTCCTAACGACTCTATGATTTCGGAAACTCGTTGAGGAGCTGCGCCCAGATGATCGCGAAGGCGATCAGGCCGCAGAGGCCGACGCCAATGGTGAACCGCGGCAGTCGGCCGATCGCCACCAGCACCCAGGCCGGCAGAAAGAACAGGCCGAAGACCATGCCGAGCGGAAAGACGGCGAGCCATTGAAAGCCGCTGCCGTCCCCGGGCGGGACATTCGCGATATGGTAGAAGGTATAGAGCCAGAACAGCGTACCGGCCGCCGCGACGAGTGCAGCAAGCTTGCGGAAATTGAGGGGCGTCGAGGCGGTCATGATCTGGCTCATGTCCCTTGGTCGCTGCGGCGCCCCTCCAAGTTCATGACGTCTTGAACCGGACCGGGAACGGGAGCGACCACAGGTCTGGACATTCTCCGGACGAAGCCATGGCCGCCCCCTCTTGAACACCATCTTCGAATTCGTCGACTTCGTCTTCGACCTCTCCGAGACGATCGATCGCACGAGGCAGCTGAGCAAGCCTGACATCGTCGAGGTGCCGCCGGATCCAAAGCCGCTGCCGCCCGCCGCGCGGCGTGCGCTTGCCGAGGCCGACGATCGTGAACGCAAGCGAGAGCAGGCCGCTCAGGCCGCCAGCGGTACCGACCACGTGTCGTAGCCGTAGACTCATCGCGCGGCTTGAGTCCGCTGTCATCTATTATCTATGCGGGCCGAAAGCCCGCACGCGCGAGCGACGCGCGTACCTCGTTCGAGCCGAGCGCGTCGAGAAACGCCTGCACGGCCGGCCGTTGCTTTCGCGCACTCACCAGCGCGAAGTCATAATGCTCTTCCGCGAGCGGAATGAAACCGAGGCCGACGGCGTGGGCAACCGGCGCAATGGTCATGCCCCAGTCGGCGCGGTGCTGCGCCACGGCGGCGGCAACGGCGTTGTGCGAGCGCGGCTGGTTCCAATAGCCTTCCGGGCGCGCGCCGCGGAGCAGCCGGTCGATCAGGATGCGGGTGCCGGCGCCCTGGTTGCGGTTGACCATGATGCAGGCGGGATCAGCGAGCGCCGCCGCGACGGCGTCCTTCGCACCAAGACCTTCGAAACGTTTGTCGCCTTTGCGGAAGACGATGCCCTGCATCCGCCGCCAGCCGGCGATCAGTTCGAGGCCTTCGACGAGATAGGGCGTGTTGTAGGTCTCGCTTCTGTCGTCGAACAGGTGGATCGGCGCGAGATCGCATTCCCCACGCTTGGCCGCCGCAAGCCCGCCGAGGCTGCCGACTGCGATCGAGCGCACGGTGAGGCCGGCATGCGCGAGCTGTGCGGTGACGAGATCGAGGCCAGTGCAATGGCTGCCGACGATGACGAGATCCGGCACGCGCACATGCGGCGTGAACAGCGTCACCTCGGTTACGGTCCCGGCCGGCATCTGATCGGCAAGTGCGTCGATGCGCAGGAAGCCGTCCGCCTGTGCAAAGGACGTGATCGCACCGGACCCCTTGCCGGAGGGATAGGCGATGAGGCCCTCCCTGCCCTGGACCAGCGAGACCATGACGAATTCGGTGCGGCCGAGCTCGGAGGCGATGCGCACCGGCACGGTCGCGTTGACCTTGGCATCGGAGCGCGGCGGCAATCCGGCCATGCGGCGGAGCACCGGCACGATCATGTCGTGGAAGGTGAACATCGCCGAGGTCGGAAAGCCCGGCAGGATCACCACCGGCTTGCCGTCGCACACCGCAAGACACAGCGGCTTGCCTGGCTTGAGCGCAACGCCATGGGCGATGATGCCGGGAGCGCCGAGCCGGCCGATGATGCGATGAGAGAGATCGCCCGCGCCTTTCGACGTGCCTCCCGACAGCACCAGCATGTCGGCATCCGCGAGCGCGTTGCGCATGGCGGCTTCGAGCCTGGCTTCGTCGTCCGGAATGGCGCCGACGAAGACGGCCTCGCCACCGTTTTCGTCGATCGCGGCAGCGACGATGGCGCCGTTGGTATCGTAGATCTCGGCGGGCGCGAGCACCTCGCCGGGCTGAACCAGCTCGTCGCCGGTGGAGATCACGGCAACCCGCGGCCTGCGCGCGACACTTACCTCGGCGATGCCGCAAGCCGCCAGCATGCCGATCTCGCGCGAGCCGATGATGGTGCCGGCGCGCAGCAGCGCCTCGCCGCGCGCGATGTCGGATCCGGCATACGAGACGAATTGCCCCGGCGAGACCGCGCGACGGATGTCGATCGCATCCTGGCCGGCCGGCTGGGTGTGCTCGACCATGACCACGGCATCGGCGCCGCGCGGCAACGGACCTCCGGTGGCAATCGTCGTTGCGGTTCCGGCCGCCACCTGCAGTATCGGCGCGGTCCCGCAATGGATGGTCTCGCCATTCAGCGCGAGGCGCACGGGCGCGCCCTCGCCGGCCGTCGCGAGGTCGGCGGAGCGCACGGCAAAGCCGTCGACATTGGAGCGGTCGAACGGCGGCACGTCGATCGGCGCCGTGACATCTTCGGCGAGTGCCACGCCGAGCGCGGCTGCGAGCTTGCGCGTTTCGGTTCGAAGCTCGCGCGGGAACAAGGCCGCCTCGAAGCGCGCCAAGGCCTCCTCGCGCGAGAGGATCTTGAGGAACTGCTCCTGCTCGAGCGCGCTGCGGTCCGGTGATCTCGGGATCATCGTCATGCCAGAACCCTTATCACGCCCGCATCAGATCGGCATCGATCGACGTACCGGCGGCAAATCCCTCGTCGCTGGCCGAAATGAGCAGCCATGCATCCGCACAGGCGATTGTCTGGAGCGGCCATTCGCCCAAAGCAAGCGGCATCCAGGCACGATGTTCCTCGGCCAGCAAAGCGATCTCCGCGATGCCGACGCTGGAGGCGATTTTTCGCGCCAGCGGCAGCGACATTTTTCGACGCGGCCGACGCGCCGACAAACGGTCCGCGAGCGGCAGCGCGAGCGCAAGCCAGGCTGCAAGCGCTTGATCGGACGAGCCGGGCAAGGCGATGACGGGAATCCGTCCCAGCCGTCCGACCGCGGCGGTGCGGCCCGGCTGGAGCGCAAGGCCGTGCGCCATCACCTCGCCGCACCGGGCGAGGGCCGCGATGGCGGCGTCGTGGCGGCCGACGCCGCTACCGCCAATGATCAGCAGACCATCGCAGGATGACGCATCGAGCACGTCGGCAATCGACGCCTCATCGCGCGCACGCGCCTGATGCGTTTCCACGTCCAATCTTGCTGCACGCGCGATCTCGGCGATCATATGCGTCGTTGCAGTTGCGCCCGGCACGTTGACGATCCGCAGCCGGGGCCGCCGCACGCCGATTTTCTCCAGGCCCGCAACGCGCGCGAGCAGCAGGTCCGCCGCAGCGACCGGATAGCCCTCGGCGCTGGCAGGCGTGCGTGCCACGATGTCGCTGCCTCCGCGCCGGACACCCTGCCCCGGCGCGCCCTCCGCCAGCACCTGCGTGAGCGGCCCGGACATCTCCACGGCGCCCGCATCGAGCACGCAGTCGCATCCCGCCGGCATGGCATCACCCGCCTCGACCCATGCAGGGGCCCTTGCCAGCGGCACGGGTGAGTAAGCGGACGCACCGACGAGATCGCTGGCGGATAGCGCCCAACCATCTGCGGCCGCAATGTCGCGCAATGGATGGGCGGCGAGCAGCGGAGCGCCCGCCGCGATGCAGCCGATCGCCTCCGCCAGCGGCAACTCCACCGGCATGACCGGATCAACGCCCCGCAGCAGCGCGGCGAGCGCGGTGTCGAGCGGCGTGAGCGAGGGCGGCAGGCGCTGGGTCATGCACCATGAGGACCATGCATCGCGCGCTTTGGCAACCGCCGGCGGTGCCGGCCTCAGCCCCCCGACCTGTCCGAATTGGGGAAGAACAACTGCTGCCCGTCGACCTTGTAGCCGGCGATCGCCGTTTGGCCCTCTGGCGACGTCAGCCAGTCGACGAAGGTCTGCGCGAGGTCCTTCTTCACGTTCGGGAACTTCGCAGGGTTCACCAGCATCACGCCATATTGGTTGAGCAGCCGCCGGTCGCCTTCGACGACGATGTCGAGATGGCCGCGATCGACGAAGGCGATCCAGCTGCCGCGATCCGCCAGCACATAGGCATTGGCGGCGCGCGCGGCCTCGAGCGCCGCGGCCATGCCGGACCCGGCCTCGCGATACCAGGCGCCCTTGGCGCCGGCAATGTCGATGCCGGCGACGATCCAGAGCGCGAGCTCGGCGGCGTGGGTGCCCGACCGATCGCCGCGCGTGACGAACGGGGCGCCCTTGGCTTCGATCGCCTTCAGCGCGGTCGCGATGTCCTTGCCCTTCACGCCCGCGGGATCGCTCTTCGGCCCGATCAGCACATAGTCGCTGTACATCACGTCGTAGCGCTTCACGCCAAAGCCGTCGGCGACGAACTTCTCCTCCTGGGGCCGCGCGTGCATCAGCACGACGTCGACCTCGCCACGCCGCGCCCCATCGAGCACCTCGTCGGCGCGCCGCGCGATCACGGTGACGTCGGTGCCGGTCTTGTCGCGGAAGAGCGGCAGCAGATAGTCGAGCAGGCCGGACTCCTGCGTCGCCGTCGTCGTGGCGAGGACGATGGCGCGGTCCTCCGCGGACGACGACGCCATGCCTGCAACAAGGCCGCAGAGGAGCGCAAATGCAACGGACAGGCGGCCCATGATCGGGTTCCCTCAGCTATGACGCGATCATGATGATGATCGATTGCGCCGCACTCGTGACGCGCTTTTGCGCCGCAAGTCGGGAAACTTCGGCAATATCTTCGAGACGTAGCGCGCGAACGATCGCTTTGGGATCGTTCACCAAAGCAGAAATCGCGCGTGCGGATGTGTTGCAAAGCAGCGAGATCATCAGGCATGGTTCCCGCGACAAATATCTGAAATGCAGAATTCCACCTGCGTCGGACGTCAAAAAGAAGCAAGAATTTGCATAGGAATGCAGGATGGAATTCCTGACCACCAGCGAAGCTGCCGACTACCTTCGGCTCGGCGAACGCAAGCTCTACGAACTCGTCACCACCGGTGCGATCCCCTGCAGCAAGGTGACGGGGAAATGGCTGTTTCCACGGCACGAGCTCGACCTCTGGGTCCTGTCGGGCCTGGCGCGCCCGGCCGGCATGCTGATCGCCGAGCCGCCGCCGGTCGTCGGCGGCAGCCACGACGAGCTGCTCGATTGGAGCCTGCGCGAGTCCGGCTCCGGACTCGGATCGATGAGCGAGGGCAGCGCACGCGGGCTCGAGCGCCTGCAGCGCAACGAGGTGATGGCCGCGGCGGTGCACTTCCACGCCCTGGACGGCTCCGACAATCTCGCCGGCGATGCCAGCATCGAAGCGCTGCGGACCACGCCGGACCTGCATGATGCGGTGCTGGTCGCGTTCGTGCGCCGCGAAGAAGGTCTCGTGCTGCCACACGACAATCCCAAGCACCTGCACGGCCTGGCCGACGTACTCGCAGCCGGCGCCCGGATGGCGACGCGGCAGCGGGGCACGGGCGCGCAGATGCTGCTCGACGTGCTGCTTAAGCGCGCGGGTGCCTCGATGCGGGACTTGCGCCGCATCGAGACGCCGGCGCTGACCGGCCCCGATCTGGCCGAGCTGGTTCGCGCCGGCCAGGCCGATTGCGGCATCGCGACGCGCGCGGCGGCGCGTTCGGCCGGCCTCGATTTCGTGCCGTTGGTCTGGGAGAATTTCGACCTTGCGATGCGGCAGCGCAGCTATTTCCGCCCCGCCATGCAGGCCCTGCTCCGCTTCATGACCGAGCGGCGGCTGCGCCAGCGCGCGGAGGAGCTGACCGGCTACGATCCCTCCCCCGCAGGACAGATCCGCTTCGCAGCCTGACATTGACGCCTGGCCCCTAATAGTTGCAAAAGAAACCAATTCAGCCCGGGCCAAACCCGGGATTGCAACACCGGCCAATGAGCCGGATCAGGGAGGACAAGCGTGTATCCAACGAGATTTGGACTGCCGGTCGCGGCCGCACTGGCGGCAGCGCTGGTGCCGGGCGCGGCCGTGGCGCAGGTTTCCGACGACGTCGTCAAGATCGGCGTGCTCACCGACATGAACGGCCCGGCCTCGGCGCCAACCGGCCAGGGCTCGGTGACCGCGGCGCAGATGGCGATCGACGATTTCGGCGGCAAGGTGCTCGGCAAGCCGATCAGCGTGGTGGTCGGCGATCACCAGCTCAAGGCCGATATCGGCGCTTCGCTGGCGCGGCGCTGGTTCGACGTCGAGCAGGTCGATTTGATCGTCGACGTGCCGGTCTCCGCGGTCGGGCTCGCGGTGCAGAACATCGCCAACGAGAAGAAGCGGCTGTTCATCACCCATTCCACCGGCACCGCGGATTTCCACGGCAAGTTCTGCTCGCCCTATGCGATCCAATGGGTGTTCGACACCCGCGCGCTCGCGGTCGGCACCGCGGACGCCGTGGTCAAGCGCGGCGGCGACAGCTGGTTCTTCATCACCGACGATTACGCCTTCGGGCACTCTCTTGAACGTGACGCCTCCGCCGTCGTCACCGCCAATGGCGGCAAGGTGCTGGGCTCGGTGCGGCCGCCGCTGGCAACGCCCGACCTCTCCTCCTTCGTGCTGCAGGCGCAGGCCTCGAAGGCCAAGATCATCGGCATTGCGGCCGGCCCGCCCAACAACATGAACGAGATCAAGACCGGCGCCGAGTTCGGCGTGTTCAAGGGCGGCCAGCAGATGGCGGCGTTGCTGGCGCTGATCACCGACATCCACGGCCTCGGCCTGCAGGCGGCGCAAGGCCTGCTGCTGACCACCTCGTTCTATTGGGACATGGACGACAAGACGCGCGAATGGTCGAAGCGCTATTTCGCCAAGATGAACAAGATGCCGTCGATGTGGCAGGCCGGCGTCTATTCATCCGTGATGCACTATCTCAACGCCATCAAGGAGACCGGCAGCGACGATCCACTGAAGGTGGCCGCGAAGATGCGCGAGAAGCCGATCGAGGATTTCTTCGCCCGCAACGGCAAGCTTCGCGAGGACAATCTGATGGTGCACGATCTCTGGCTGGTGCAGGTGAAGACGCCGGAGGAGAGCAAATATCCGTGGGATTATTACAAGATCCTCACGACGATCTCCGGCGACAAGGCGTTCGGCCCGCCGGACCCGGCGTGCGCGATGGTGAAGAAGTGACGTAGCGAAACACGCGCAATTCGTCATGCCCGGGCTTGACCCGGGCATCCACGTCTTTCCTCAATCGCGGTGACGTGTGGATGGCCGGGTCAAGCCCGGTCATGACGGCTGTGGGTGCCGCCGCGTCCTACTTCATCACGCCGATCTCACGGAAGTACTTTGCGACGCCTGGATGGATCAGCTCCGGCCTCGGCGCCGCCGCGACGGTGTTTGCCGCCGTGGTCTCGCAGGCTTGCGCCAGCTTCTTGCAGAACGTCGCCTCATTGCCGTGCAGCGTCCTGGCGAGGCGGTAGGCGACGTCGTCGGGCAGATCCTCGCGCGTGAGGATGAAGCTCCAGGAGCCGAGCGAGGCGATCGGCTCGGTCTGCTTGGGGTAGGAGCCGGCCGGCACGGTGAGCGGTTTCAGGAACGCATGCTTGGCGCGGATGCGCGCGATCTCGTCCGCAGCTGGCGCGATGAAGCGTGCGCCCGATGGGCTCGATGCGACCGCGGCGAAGCCGGGCCAGCCGATGCCGGCGCCCCAGAGCGCAGCGACGCGGCCGTCCTCGACCATCGCCGGGCCGTCGCCGGCGCGGTCGAGATAAACCGCCTTGAAGTCCTCGTCCTGCTTGAGGCCGAGACCATCGAGCACATAGCGCGCCAGGATCGGCAGGCCGGAGCCCCTGGCGCCGAACGCGACGGGCTGACCGACGAGATCGCGGATCGTCTTGAATGGACTGTCGGCGCGCACCACGAATAGGCCGGGATTGGAATAGATCGCGGCGAGGATCTTCAAGCGCACAGGCGCACGGCCGATGCCGGCGAAGGCCTCGTAGGCCGGCTCGCCCGCGACCAGCGCGAGATCGAGCTCGCTTTTTTCCAGCAGCGGGATGTTCTCGTTGCTGCCCTTGGTGTTGCGCGGGGCGATGGTGAGTTGCGGATCGGCCGCGTTCATCACCTCAGCGAAGGCGTTGCCGTAGAGCGGGAAGCCGCCGCCGGGCGTCGCCGTTCCCAAGCTGATCGTCGAGCTGATCGTCGCGGTCGGAATGGCCGTGCCTCCGGTCTGGGCGGCGGCGGGGCTGGCGAGCAGCGCCGCGCCGAGAAGGATCATCGCGAATCTCATGGTCGTCCCTGACGGAGCCGCGTCAACACCGACTTGCGGCGATATAGGCAGAAACCGGTTTTTGTGAAAGCATGCGGCCAACGACAATAGAACAATGGGAGGTGTCATGTTGCGAATTTTGCGCAAGAGTGTTTTCGGGCTCGCAGTCCTCTTCGGTCTTTTCAGCGCCACCCCTCCCGCCGCCGCGGCCTATCCCGACCGTCCCGTGCACTGGCTGATCGGCTTTTCCCCCGGCGGCCCGGTCGACATCGTGGCGCGGATCATGGCGCAGTGGCTGTCGGACCGGCTCGGCCAGCAATTCATCGTCGAGAACCGCACCGGCTCCGGCGGCAACATCGCCGCCGCCGCCGCGATCAGTTCGCCGCCGGACGGCTACACGCTGCTGTTCGTCGCGCCCAACAACGCGATCTCGACCTCGCTCTACAAGAAGCTGCCGTTCGACTTCCTGCGCGACACCGCCCCAGTCGCCAGCATCATGCAGCTCACCAACATGCTGGTCGTCTCCAACGCGTTTCCGCCGAAGTCGGTTCAGGAATTCATCGACTATTGCAAGGCCAATCCCGGCAAGATCACCTATGCCTCCTCCGGCAACGGCACCTCGGTGCACATGTCGGCCGAGCTGTTCAAGGCGATGACGAAGTGCGACATGGTGCACGTGCCCTATCGCGGCTCGGCCGTCGCCTTCCCCGACATCATCTCCAACAAGGTGCAGCTGATCTTCGACAATCTGCCCTCGGCGATGGAGCAGGTGAAGGGCGGCAATGTCCGCGCGCTCGGCGTGACCTCGCCGCAGCGCTGGCCGAGCGTGCCCGACGTGCCCGCGATCGCCGAAACCGTGCCGGGCTTCGAATCGGTCGGCTTCTACGGCATCTCCGCGCCGAAGGGAACGCCGCCGGAAGTGATCGAGACCCTCAACAAGGCCGTCGGCGAAGCGCTGAAGGACCCGAAGCTGGTGGCAAAGCTCAAGGACGTCGGCGGCCTGCCCAAGCCGATGACGCCGGCCGAGTTCGGCAAGCTGGTCGCGGACGAGACCGAGAAGTGGCGCAAGGTGGTCGAGTTCGCCGGGGTCTCGGTGGACTAGGCGGCGGCCCCGGCGCCGGGTTCGGATGCATTTGAGGGGGCCAACAGGCCCTCTCAAAACAAAACTGCGAAAACAACCCCATGCACAGTAGACGAGGCCAGTGATTTCAATGGGTTACTGCCCAGCTCGAAAAACCTGCGGAAAAGCGGTTTGCTCCGTCGGGCAAAACAGGGTTATACAGGCATCATCGGAGAATTTCGGGTATTCGCAAATGAGCCATGACGCCGTGCCGGCGTTCCCATCGGCCAGAGCCAGCATTGCACCCCCGCCTCCGGCCCTGTAAACGAACCGCGCACCGTTGCCGGCCGCTTCTACCTGCGGCCGCCTCGCGGCGGGGCCTGTAGCTCAATGGTTAGAGCCGGCCGCTCATAACGGTCTGGTTGCAGGTTCGAGTCCTGCCGGGCCCACTAGCTGCCCCGCTACTTTGATCACCGCTCCCGACCCAATCTTAGCTTCGTCATTCTGATCGCGAAGTTTCACGGCTGTCGGTAGTCCACGCCCCGCCAAGGCCCTTAACGTCAAAGCGCGAGATTTCCGGTAGTAATCCCATCAAGCAGAAGATGGTTTCAACTATCTTAGATTGTTCTATAATAGACTGGCGCGCCGGGGTTACAATGGCAACTTCAACATCGATCGAGTGGACTGACGCAACGTGGAACCCCGTCACGGGATGCACTAAGATCAGTGCAGGCTGCGACAATTGCTACGCCGAGCGGTTTTCGGAGCGCTTTCGCGGAACGCCCGGCCATCCTTTCGAAACAGGGTTCGACCTTACACTGCGGCCTGAGCGCATAGAGCAGCCGCTGAGGTGGCGTGAACCCCGAATGATCTTTGTAAATTCCATGAGCGACCTCTTTCATAAGGAGATCCCGGCTGCCTTCATTTCCAGAGTATGCGACACAATGGAGAGCGCTAATTGGCACACGTTCCAGGTCCTAACCAAGCGCTCATCGCTCATGCGAAATTTTCTAAAGCGGCGTTATGGAGACGATCGGGGTCCGAACCATATCTGGTTTGGCGTATCTGTCGAAGATGGCACGAAGCTGAGTCGCGTAAGACACCTACAAGATGCTCCAGCTGGCGTTCGCTTCCTCTCAATCGAGCCGCTCATTGGACGCATTGGGAAGCTCGATCTCACGGAAATCGACTGGGTGATTGTCGGTGGCGAGAGTGGTCCCCGTGCGCGCCCAATGAGCCCAGACTGGGTTCGCGAAATCCGCGATCAGTGTCTTTCTGAAGGTGTTCCATTCTTCTTTAAACAGTGGGGCGGCTTTCGGCCTAAGTCAGGTGGCCGCGATCTAGATGGCGAAGAATGGAGCCAATTTCCGACCAAACAGAGATTTGTTGACGCAGCCGAGTGATGGTCTCTCTTGAAGATTATAAAGGTCGTGAGCAGGCTTACGTAAAACACGTTCTGCTCGAGCGATACCTGGAAGCGCTCGTGCACAAGACGGCGAGCGTTTACCCCCACATCGTTTATGTTGATGGCTTCGCAGGCCCCTGGCAAAGCGCGAATGAGCATCACGAAGATACGTCTTTTGGAATTGCGCTGCGCACTCTTCGCACCGCGAAAGCAGCCTGGAAAGGCAAACGCCGCGACGTCAAGATGACGGCGATACTGATAGAAAAGTCCGCCAGCGCATTTAAAGAACTCGAAAAGCTTCCGCCGAAATTTCCCGACATTGAGATCATACCGCAAAAGGGAGATTTTGTGGGCCTAATACCCAACATTCTCTCGAAAATACCAAGGGACGCATTTTCCTTTTTCCTGCTGGATCCTAAGGGTTGGCGAATTCCACTCAATGCGCTGCAACCGATGCTGGCGCGGCCTAACTCGGAAGTACTATTCAATTTCATGTTCGAATTCATCAATCGCGCTGCCAGCATTGATGATTCTGTCGTGGTGACGGGTCTAAACGAGTTACTTCCCTCAGGGGATTGGAGGCAGCAGCTCAGCCAGAGCACCACTTCTGATCAGCGCAAGGAAGTCTTGGTCGCCGCATTCACAGAGTGTCTCTCTCAGGCCGGCAACTTCAAGCATGTTTGCGAAACGACGATCTTGCGTCCGGACCGTGATCGTCCTCTGTACTCACTTTTCTACGGCACGAGGCACGACCGCGGCTTGGAGGTCTTTCGAGACTGCCAAGTTAAGGCGCTCGAAGCACAAGCGGCCACACGCGCCGCAACGAAGGTGGATAAGGCTGAGGCCAAATCCCGCCAGACCGAGATGTTCGGCTCATTTCATGAAATGAATGAAAATGAAGCGAGTACCTTCCTTGAGTCTGAGAAAAACAAAGCGCGCGCCGCCTTGGTTGCATTGACGCCTGATAAATTAAATCCGATCTTGTACAAAGATCTCTGGCCACTCGTTCTCGCTAAGCATGTAGTGAGATTGACCGCTGTCAATCAACTTGCCGCTCAACTCCGAAAGGAGAATGTTATCGACTTTCCAGATTGGGAGCCACGGAGACGCGTTCCTCAACCTCATTATCGTTGTTGTCGCAAGGAGAACTGAACTCGCTAACTGCGCTCCTGTGTTGTTCTCCATTTGCAATGGTGGACTTAGACCACCACGGAAGCCACATGATCCTAGTCCCCGAGAACAACGATCGCTGGCAACTACTCACCCCCCGCAACATAGCAGTGCGGAAGTTATGGGGGTGGGGTCACTCGATACAGAAGATACTAGCAGCATCCGAGCCAACGCCGCGCGAAAGCGCGCATTTAGTCATAGCTTCGGATTATGGTGGGGAACACAAGAAGGCGACCCATTTGATTTACTGCTACCTGATTGCTCGGGAAGGAATCGGTGAATGGCAATTGTATAATCAAGCAGCACGTCGACATCTGACCGATGCACGTCGGATGGCTTACAAAAGACTTGACGATCCGCTTCGACAAAACGCGCTCATCCCCTTTCTTACCGCCGCTTCAGGTATTGATGGCCACCTCGTCGCAATTGCGATCGACAAGAGAAAGAAGTGGCTATCCATTGTCCCAGGCGAGTCGGCCTCGCTGCTGGAGGCGCTCAACTTAAGAGAAAAATGGAATCCTCGCGCGCTAGAGGGAATGCTGCGAAAAGTACATATCACAGGTATCCTGCTCTCGCTCTGGTCACGACCTTACGGCAATGTCACTTGGATCACGGACCAGGACGAATTTGTAGCAAACGAGTCACGCCGCGACGACGCTCTGGTCGCCGCCGCTCGCTTCTCTTCTTTTTACATTGACCATCCTATGGGAGCCTTCCGTCTAAATAGAACGGATCAAGACGTTGACGGGCGCGACTTCGAAGATCTGTGCGCCATTGCAGATCTATCTGCTGGCATGCTGTCTGAGGTATCGAGCCGGCTTCGCAACAGAGGTTGGCAAGACAGGCTCTGGACGTTGAACGGCGATTTACCGCCGAAGGCGGAGCTTATCGCGGATTGGTTCTGGGATGCCAAAATGACTCTTCGAAAGACACTGATCACAATCGATGTCCACGGGACACGCTTCAGTGTCCAGAAAATATCTAGGCTTAGCCTGGCGGAATAAACCGGCCGACGGATCACGAGGTTGCTAGCTGCAGCTGCCCACAGCGATGGACCGCTCGTTCAGTGCCTCCTCAATCCCGCTTCACGACGCATTCGCTCTCGCCCGTTCGCGGGCTTCGCGGCGGCGCTCTCGGCGCTCGCGCCGCCGCTTGGCCCGGTCGGCGGGCTGCGGCAGCGGGGGACGCGGAGCCATCTCGACCACCGGCGGGGATGTCTCATTGACGGGGGACGCCAGGCTCGGCTCACTCGGTGCCGGGCGGGCTTCCATGAACGCCAAGACGTCTCGCCCCTTGGAGGTCAGTCTCCAGCCGCCGCTGATGCGCTCGACCAGGCCTTGCGAAAAGATGTCGAGGTCCGGCACCCGGCTGGCAAGACGCCTCGTCCGGTCGGCCCAATCGCGGCCACTGGTTGCCAGGATGGCCATGTCGCGCTTGAGGTCTTCCATGACGGCAAAGCCATCCGGATAGCTCACCAGGATCTTCAACACCGTCACCTGGAAATTCACGCCCCCGCCCCCGCTCTGGTCAATCAGCGCCAGAAGATCCCTCTCGGGAACGCCCACCGTACTTTGCTTCGCTGCCGTCGCGATTCAAAAATGTTAATCCCGAGGAAGAAGGGCGCGCAGGGGAGCGGGGCTGCAGGGGCGCGTCGCTCAAACCTAAAGCTTCCGATAAGTCACATGCGCAGTCGCGAACGGAATGCCCGCGCGCCCGGCGGATCCGCGCACGATGCAGGCGCGGTCATCGATCGCGTAGAACCAGTCGTCGAAGTTCAGCTTGAACGACTTGCCATCGCCTTGGGGCGTGTCGCGCGTGTACGTCCAATGGAATGCACAACCGGCCTGCTCGCCGGTGGCTTCGCCTTCGAGGCGGTTCTCATGGCCGGTGTATCGACCTTCGTCCAGCTTGTGAATGGTCCAGCGCAGCGTGTCGCTGTGGCCGTCATCGAAGGTGTAGGTTTCGGTCAGCACGACGGTGTCGGTGTCCGCGTCCAACTCGCCATGCGCCGCGATCGTCGCCCGCTTCAACAGCCCGCCAATGAGGCTCTCGACCACCGCCCATCCTTCCAGGCGGCCGACGAAGAACTGCTCGGGGAGAAACAGCGGCGTGGTGCCGGCGAACGCATCAATGGCCATGGGCTTTTCCTCCGAACCGATGACCACTCAAGTCGCCTCTCGGCACCGGGTTCCCCTAGCAGGAGACCCGCCTGGCTCGTTGCCGTGTTTGCGGGGGCATGCGGACCCCGCGTCAACCCTTCGCCTTCTCCACAGCCCTCCGGAACACGGGGACAAAAGCAGTCCCGCCGTTTGCGAATCCCTGCTCCGTGCTAACGCGCGGAACGATTTGGCGGGCGCACGGATTCGTCCCGCAGGAGCGATCTCGCATGTTGATGATCAGGGAAAGACGGCCGGCGATCCAGACACTGCGCGGATGGGCCATCCATGTGCTGCAGGAGGCCGGCGCGATTTGCGAATGCGAGGAGCATGGCTGGGCCAGGGATCGTGCCGACGCGCACGCTCGTGATCGTGCGGTCGCGCTTGCGCGTCGCGATCCGCCGGACGGCGTCTCCGCCGATCAGGCCGTCGCGGAGATCAACGATGTGCTCGATTCGATCGGCGATACCTGTCCGGAGTGCCCTGACGAGGGCCTTTGAGGCCTCCACAAGCGACCACGGACGACGAGGTAGCGTCCGTCCGCCGGGATGCCTCATGCCGATTTTCGCCGCGCCCCTGCCGCGGGCTTCTTCGCGGATGTCTCCCTGGCGGCCGCCTTCTTGCCCGCGATCGGCATCAGCATCTCCTTCTGGCCTGCGGCCGCCTTCCTCGGCTTCTTCCCTGGCTTGTCGGCCTTCGCGGGCGCGGCCTGCTTCCCGGCTTCCTTGCCGACGCTGCGCCGCAGCGCCTCCATGAGGTCGACGACGTTCTCGCCCTTCGGCCGCTCCTTCGGCCGGATCACCTTGCCGGCGCGCTTTTGGTTGATCAGCTCGATCAGCGCGGTCTCGTAATGGTCCTCGAACTTGTCAGGCTCGAAGCGCCCGGCCTTCTGGTTGACGATGTGCCGGGCGAGATCGAGCATGTCCTTGGTGACCTTCACGTCCTGGATGTCGTCGAAATATTCGGCCTCGCTGCGCACCTCGTAGGGATAGCGCAGCAGGGTGCCGACCAGGCCCTTGTCCATCGGCTCCAGCGCGACGATGTGCTCGCGGTTGGTCAGCACGACCCGCCCGATCGCGACCTTGTTCATCTCGCGGATGGTCTCGCGGATCACCGCGAAGGCGTCGTGGCCGACCTTGCCGTCGGGGCGGATGTAATAGGGTCGGATGAGGTAGCGGGGGTCGATGTCCGATTTGTCGACGAACTCGTCGATCTCGATGGTGCGGGTGGATTCCAGCGCGATCTCCTCGAGCTCTTCCCTGGAGACCTCGATGTACTGGCCCTTGTCGAGCTCGTAGCCCTTGACGATGTCCTCGTTCGGCACCTCGTCGCCGGTTTCCGCATCGACCTTCAGGTATTTGACGCGGTGGCCGGTCTGCCGGTTGAGCTGGTTGAACGAGATCTTCTCGCTCTCGGACGTGGCCGGATAGAGCGCCACGGGGCAGGTGACGAGGGACAATCTCAGGAAGCCTTTCCAATTGGCGCGCGGGGCCATTGACGCAGAACTCCGGTTCGAGGCGACACGGATTCAAGACGAACGGGGGGCCCGGGTTCCGACATGGGGAGCGAGATTCAGAACGCCGTCCTCGCGACGCACAAAACGAAGATCTCGATCCTGACAGCCCGTTCGACCTGGCCTATGGCGTAGCGCAATCCGACCATCAGGATCCATTTCCGGATGCTCACCGCGATCGGTCGTGAAAGCCGTGGTGCCGGGCAACGCCAGGCGTTGCCTCGTAAGCCCGGTTGGCCCCAAACACGGGAGCCGCGCCGCCGGGGCGTTCCAGGCCCATTCTGCCTGCCGGCGTCAGTTCGCAGTCGTTCAACACATCCCGATCGGGATATTGCGCCTGAAACGAATTTGGATCTTGAATCGCCCACAACGGGCACTGGGCGCTTGCAGAGCTTATCGCGCCAATCGACATCATCGCTGCAATAACAAAGGTCCTGAATCCAGTCATGGTCGTGCTCCGAACGGTGGTTGTTTCGTGCGGAGCATTCGCGCTAGTTCGAACCGGCTGCTCTGTTGAACGCGTTTCCTTCTAATTTCTTGGTTGATCATGAGGTAGGTATGCGCTTCGGAAAAAACACGTGGGTGAACAATCACGCCTGCGCGAATGGCAAATCGGCGTGCTCACCATGGCGCGACACACACAAGGCGACGAAAGACTCGAAACCGTGACGCAACTGCCGGCATGAAGCCGCGTGCGGGGTTTGCGGATTCGCACGAATTCGACCGCCAAACGGCGCGTGATGCCGAGGACGTTACCAGTCTTGCAGGCGTTGCCGATTGCGAGGGTGTGGACCGAGGATCATCTAACGCATCATCGTAGGTCTATCGGAGAAGCTCCCATGCGATCAGGTCTCGTTTTGAGCCTCTTGATTATCCTGTGTGCGCCCGTCAGCGCCGCGGTGGCAGGCCAGAGCGCCGCGGCAGGCAAGGTCCATCGGCATCATGCGACAGCGCATTCTCGTGTTGTGACGACCGGGACCGCTGCGGCCTGGGCCTATTCACCGGCACGGCCGGTCCGCCATCAACCGACCCCTCACTATGATGATCAACCAGAACCAGGTCATAATCCCTACGAGGGATGGGGTGGTTAACATCCCCCATCGCTAGCCCTCGCTAGCCGCGGCGCAGCGTCTCCGCCTCCACCCGCCACAGCCGCCACCGCTCCGGCACGCCCTTCAGCCGGTGCACGCCGTGATCCCGCAGACTGGTCGCCGCCTGCGTCGCCATCAGCTCCTTCACCGCGCTCGACACCAGCACCTCGCCGGCGCGCGCCTTCGCGGCAATGCGGGTGCCGATGTGGAAGGCGAGGCCGACCATCTCGCCGCCGCTGATGGTGTATTCGCCGGCGTGCAGGCCGACCCTGATCTCGAGGCCGAGCGTGCGCACGGCTTTCCGGATCGCGGTGGCGCAGGCGATGCCGGCGGCGGGCTTCTTGAAGGTCGCCAGCACGCCGTCGCCGGTGGTGACGACCTCCTTGCCGCCGCACGTCTTCAGTTCCTGACGGACCGCCGCGTAATAATGGCCCATCACCTTGGTCCAGCGCGCATCGCCGAGCTTCGCCGCCTTCGCGGTGGAGCCGACGATGTCGACGATCAGGATGGTGGCGAGCGCCTGCCTGAGCTCGGCCTTGCCTGCGGCCGGCGGCCGACGGTTCGCGATCGGACCGGTCAGCGGCTCATAGCGATGGCTGCGGCGCCGCGCGATCGCGGCCTTGGTGTAGTCCTGCGCGGCTTGCGCGGTGCCGCAGCGAACGGTCTTCTCCTGCGGCAGACGCGACCAATAGACCTTGCGCGCGGCGCCCGTGCCGTGCACTTCGACCGCGCCCCATTTCAGGAAGACCGCCGAGCCGACCCGCCTGACGCACCACGCCTTCGACGTGTATCCGGAGACGTTGGACTGATGGACACCGATGCGGAGGAATTTGGGCATGAAGCTGCGGCCGATGGAAGGACCGTTGGACGATTTGAAAGAACCCTATTCGGAGAGTTCCACATCGGCAATAGGCGCTCTCGCCGGGTTCTGCAGCCGAGGGGCGCATCGACGGCGCCAGCGGCTTCATCTTCAAAGCAACGATCGGCCCTCGCGCGCGTTTTCCGCAAGTGGAGACAGTGAGGCGCGCCATGAACAAGACGACCGGACTGACACCCGACGATTTTCCGATTCAAGCCGACAAGGACAAGCTGAAGACCCACAAGGGCGAGCCGGTGGCCTCGGCCGAGACCGAGCAGATTGCAGACGAGATCGCCGACCGGCTGAACGAGCACGCGCACCAGGAAGAGCAGGATCGCTGGTCGGCGTGATGCAGCGCGTTTGCGGCCGCCCCATCAAATTGGAACGACCACGCGTTCCCGCGCATTGGCCTTCGCCGGGTCTCACCATTCGGCGAATGGCGGCCCCGGCTCAAAGCCCCGCCCCCGGACGCCGGGCCGGGGCCGCCTGAGGCCTGGCACCTGAGGCTTGGCACAGGAGCGGACATGAAAGCACTCGTCGTCGCAGGGCTCATCGCGGCTCTCGCATCGTCCCCTTCCGCCTTCGCGCAAAGCGGCGCGGGGATGTCGAGGACGGGCTCGGGCATCAATTCGACCGGCACGGGCGGTATCACCGGCGCGGGCGCCTCCGGCCTCAATACGTCATCGGACGCCAACAGCGGCGGCGCGAGTGCATCGGCGAAGTCGTCAACGGTGAGGCCGGGCGACAACGATCCGGCCAGACAAACCCAAGGCGGCCAGCAGGCCCTGCCGAACGCCCCCGGAACTAACCGGAAATAGCGCGGGCCGGATAGGCATACAGCTCGATCGGCGCGTTGAAGCCGCGCACCTCGTGCCGCCCGACATGCTCCAGCGCGAACTCCTTCTCCACCAGCTCGGCGAAATCGCGTGACAGCAGCACGTTCCTGCCGAGCGTCTTGGTCAGGGTCTCCAGGCGGGAGGCCATGTTGACGGCCGGGCCGATCACGGTGAAGTCGAGCCGCCTCGCCGATCCGATATTGCCGTACATGACGTCGCCGACGTGGACGCCGATGCCGTAATTCAGCGGCGCGCGGCCGGTCGCGCCGTTGCGCTCGTTGAGCGCGACCATGGCTCCCCTCGCCTCGGCCACGGCGTGCAGAAGATTGGCGCAGGCATTGGGCTGGCTCAGCGGAAAGATCGCGAGCAGCCCGTCGCCGATGAATTTCAGGATCTCGCCGCCGTGCCGCGCGATCGGCTCGGACATCGCGTCGAAATAATCGTTGAGCAGGTCGATGACGTCGTCGCGCGGCCAGTTGTCGGAGATCTTGGTGAAATCCCTGAGGTCGCAGATCATGATCGCCGCGCGCACCGTCGTGCCGGTGCCGCGCCTGGTGGCGCCGGCCAGGATCAGCTCGCCGGCATGGGAGCCGACATAGGTCTCCAGCAGGGTGCGCGCCAGGCGGTTCTTGATGCGGATCTCGCTGACCAGCGCCAGCACCGGCAGCAGCTGCTTCAGGCCGGCGATGTGGGCGTCCTCGAAGCCGCCGGGACGATCGGTGGCGAAGGTGACGAGGTGGCGCCTGCCGAGCGTGTGAAGCAGCGGCCAGGCCACATAGTCGGTCATTCCCAGCGCCCGCATCTCGTCATAGAGGGCATGCTTGCGACCGAGCGAGGAATCCTGCTCGAGCTTCTCGCGGACCTCGTCGGCGCCGTCAAGGATCTCGTTGGCGGCGCTGCCGATATATTCGGACCGCTCGCGAACGTCGTAGTCGGCGAGCGTGATCTCCGCCTCGCGCTTGCCGTCGGACCACATCATGCGGGCGCCCAGCCATTGCGGGTGATGGATGATCACGTGAAGCGTCGACCGCTTGACCGGGATGCCGGCCTGCTGCAGGCGGATGCACATCTGCGCGAAGATGTTGTCGATGAAGCGCTCGTCGCGCGTGCCGTTGGTCAGCCAGTCGATGACGCCGTCGGCCTGCGTGGGGGCGTATGTGTCCGGCGCATTCATATCCTGCCCCTCGAGCTGCGGTTTGGCGAAGCAGATATCGTGCGCCGGCGGGGCCGCGTCAACCTGGCCAGTTGCATGGATTGTGCGCATCGGCCTGAGGTTCTAGACCAGGAGCAGGATCGACCCCAGCACCGCCGGACCCGCGACGAGCGAAAGCTGCGACGACCCGTCCAGCTCGAGCTTCAGCGTGCCGGTGCGGGGAACCACAAAATCCTCGTCGTCGAGACGGATGCGGCATTCGCCGCGCGGGGCGTAAACCAGATGCGTGCCGGCGGCGAGGTGCCGGTGATCACCTGGCTGCTTCAGCGCGACGAGGCCGATCTCCGCCGCACCGCGCCGCGCCATGAGGTTCACGACCTCGACGGGGCCGGCCTCGAGCGCGGTCACGATCTCGAGCTCGCCGGTGAAACGCACCGTCGTAAAAGGTTCACGCTCGTCCGGCGACTTCAGCACCAGCCCGCGGCCCTCGACGACCATCTGCAAGCGGTCGATGCCGGGCATGTGGGAGAAGGGACCCGGCGCAACAATCGGCGTCGACGCGAAGCGCCAGAGCAGGCTGTCCCAGTCCTTCCGCGGCGCATCGGCCCGATGAGCATCCGCGATGTCGGTGAAGACGCCGCCGCCGTTCTTCCAGGGCGAGCGGGTGTAGTCTTCAGGATTGAGCAATGTGGTCTTCATGTCTCGAGCTCGTCCAGGAAATGTCGGGAGTATGTAACCGAGTTTGAAGCCCGGATGAAGCTCCGCTCCATCCGGGCCACAGGTCCGCGGATGATGTTGCTACTTCGACGCCAACGCCGCCACGGGCCGCCAGCTGACGTCGGGCGCAGCTGCGGCGAGCCGACGGCAGCGGTCACGCATCAGCTCGGCCGGCTGATCGTGTCGGCGCTGCTTCAGCACCGCCTCGAAATCGGCGAGCGCGCCGACGAAGTCGCGGACGCGATAGGCGGCGAGGCCGCGCTCGTAGTCGGCGATCCAGCCGATGCCGCCAACCGCCTTCTCGTTCGCCATCCCGATCAGCTCGTGGACGGACAATCCCTCCTCGCGTCCGTAGACCGCGATGCTGTCGACCTCGCGCGTGACGACGGTGCCGCGCGCCAGACGTTCGGTTGCCTGGCCGATCAGGATCTGCGTGCCGTAGGATTTGTTGGCGCCTTCGAGCCGGCTCGCGACATTCACGGCATCGCCGATCACGGTGTAGTTCAGCCGCAGCTCCGAGCCGATATTGCCGACCAGCATGCGGCCGGAATTGATGCCGATGCGGATCTGGAGCGGCTGGCCGAGATCGTCGACGAGGCCCGATCGTTCGATCGCAAGACGGCAGGCGAGCGCGGCGCGGCAGCATCGCGCGGCGTGATCGCATTGCGGCTGCGGCGCGCCCCAGAACGCCATCACGGCATCGCCGATGAACTTGTCGATGGTGCCGCCATTGGCGACGATGATCTCCGAGGTGAGGTCGAGATAGCGCGACAGCAGCGGCACGACGCGGTCGCCGAGCCGCTCCGACAGCCCGGTGAAGCCGGCGATGTCGATGAACATCACGCTGAGCTCCTGGACGCTGCCGCCGGGCTTCGCCTCGACGCCCTGGCGCAGCAGGCCGCGGACGAGATCGGCCGGGATGAACTTGCGGAATGCGGACAGGCCGGATGCCATCTCCGCGATCGCACCCGACAGGCTTGCGATCTCCTTGAGCCGCGACGGGTGGCGACGGACCTGCTCCAGCGCGAAGGCTTCGACATGGCGCAGCTCGCCGACGACGCGCGACAGCGGCGCGGCGATGACGGACCGCGCCAGCATCGCCGAGGCCAGCGCCGCGAGAACGGCGCCGACGGCGAGGCCGAGGATCAGGCGATGCAAGGTCGTCTCGACCGGGCCGAGAAACTCGGCCTCGGGGATCACGGTCGCGAGCGACCAGCCGGGAAACGGCAGCGGCGTCAGCGCAACCTCGTAGGCCGCGCCGGCCGAGGTGATCCGGCTCCGCCAGGCCTCCTTGCGGCCGGCCTCCCCCGCTTTCTCCAGCGCTGCGCGCGCCAGCGGCAGCAGCGCAGTGTCGCCGCGCGCGGGATGGAGCTCGTCGGCCTCCCTGTCGGGCGCAGCAACGAGTTCGCCGCTTCTATCGACGATGAATGCGGTGCCGGTTCGCCCGACCTCGAGCTGCGACAGGAAGCGCGCGAGCCTGGTATATTCGATGATGACGGCAAGCACGCCTTGCCGCTCCTGGTAGACGTCGATCGGTCCGGCGAAGGCGATCGACGGCCGCTCGCCGGTCGCGTGGTCCATCACCCTGAACCATTGCGGGTCGTCCGCGCCGAGCCCGGCCTTGAACCAGGCCTGATCGGCGACGCGGAAACCGGTCGGCTCGAAGCGGCGGCTGGCGAACTCGATGTCGCCTGGCACCACGTCATATTCGTCGACGCGGCGCTCGCCCGGATGATCCGTGAGCGAGATCTCCATCATCTCGAGGCGTCGATCGCCGAGCTTGTGCGCGGCGAAGAAGGAGCCGTCGGGCCAGCCGAACGCGACCCAGGAAATCGTCGCCTGCGACTGCAATTGCGAGAGAAAGACGAACTCGCGCTTGTCGGCCTCGCGGGTGTCGAGCACGTTCTGGAGGAACAGGGTGCGGATCGCGGTGTGCGCGGCCCGCGCCTCGTCGACGATGGCCGAGACCTCCTTGCGCACCGCCGCCACGATCTGCTCGTTGATGGTCGAGGCGAGCTGCCGGCTGGCCGCCTCCGCCGTGCGCCACCACAGCAGGCTGGAAAGCGCCGCGGTCAGCAGGATTGCGGTCAGCACCAGCGCGGACACGGCAAGGCGGATGCTCACCGTCATCCTTGCGATCGCGCGAAGCTGGCGTCCGGGATCGACGTTCATGGTTGTATCCGCCTTTGGGTGGGTGCGACTCCTGTCATCGCTGTACGCAGATGTCCTACCGTCCGTTACCTCTGCCAAGTTTGGCAGGACGCATCCAATGCTCGCGCTCTAACGTGTCGATAGCGCCAAGGCATTGGCTTTTCGCCGCCGCTTGCCCGCTAATCCCACCCAAGCGCACCACCCGTGCGCCCGATCCAATCGGTCTCACGGATTCGTGAGCAGCCCGCCGTAACGCGGGCGACGCGCGGAGCGAAGGAGACCATGCGCGCATCCCCGCCCAGGCGATGCCACCAACAGGAGAACCTCGATGTCTGCCAAACGTGCCGTGACCTCCCTCGTCCTCGCCGGTGCGGTGTCGACCGCGCTCGCAACCCTTGCCTCTGCCGGCCCTCTCACCAAGGCCGAAGCCGATGCCGCCGTCGCTGCCAAGAAAGAGAAGTGCTTCGGCGTCGCGCTGAAGGGCCAGAACGATTGCGCGGCGGGACCGGGCACGACCTGCCAGGGCACCTCGACCGCCGACTACCAGGGTAACGCCTGGAAATTCGTGCAGGGCGGCACCTGCACCAGCATCGAGCTGCCGGGCGGCAAGAAGGGTTCGCTGAAGCCGGTGTAACGGCCAAGGGCAAGCACGAACGGAGCAGCACGATGAGCACGATCAAGCCGGCCCCGCCAGCAGCGCTGCCGCTCCGCTTCGCAACGCCGATCGGCGGCGTTGCCGGAACGAGCTTCAAGCCCGAGCACCGCCCGGCAATCCTTGAGGCAAAGCCTCGGCGCGGCTTCTTCGAGGTCCACGCCGAGAACTACATGGGCGCCGGCGGGCCGCCGCATCGCGCGCTGGAGGCGATCCGCCGCGATCATCCGCTCTCCCTGCACGGCGTCTGCATGTCGATCGGCGGACCACGGCCACTCGACAAGGCGCATCTGGCGCGCTTCCGCGGCCTGGTCGCGCGCTATCAGCCGGCATTGGTCTCCGAGCATCTCGCCTGGTCGACGCATGAGACCAGCTTCTTCAACGATCTGTTGCCGTTGCCCTATACCGAAGCGACGCTGGCTTGCGTCTGCGATCACATCGACCAGGTGCAGGAGGCGATCCGGCGGCCGCTGCTGCTGGAAAACCCCTCGACCTATCTGGCCTTCCGCGAATCCTCCATGCGCGAGACCGAATTCATCCGCGCCGTTGCGGAGCGCACCGGCTGCGGCCTGCTGCTCGACGTCAACAACGTGTTCGTCTCCGCGACCAATCATGGATATTCGGCGCTCGACTACCTCGCCGATTTCCCGCTGTCGCGCGTCGCGGAAATTCATCTCGCCGGGCATGCCGAGCAGGCCGACGACGAAGGGGACCTGCTGTTGATCGACAGCCACGACGGACCCGTCGCGGACGCCGTCTGGAAGCTCTACGAGATCGTCATCCGGCGCCGCGGGCCGGTGCCGACGCTGATCGAATGGGACAGCAAGATTCCGGACTGGCCGGTGCTGCAAGCGGAAGCCGCGGCCGCCCAGGCGATCCTCGACCGCCATCCCTCCGCCATGCCGGCAGGAGACCGTCATGCCGCCTGAAGCCGGCTCGTGCTTTGCCGCGTCGTTCGCGCCGGCGCTGCTGGATCCGTCACGCCGCACGCCCGATGTCGTGACCGGCCCCAACGGCAAGGCCGCTGGCCGGCGCTACGACGTCTACCGCAACAACGTCACGGTCAGCCTGATCGACGCGATCGCCGCGATCTATCCGGCGGTGCAGCGCATCACCGGCACCGACTTCTTCCGCGCCATGGCGCGCTTGCATGTGCGCAGCAAGCCGCCGACATCGCCGCTGCTGTTCGAGTACGGCCGCGACTTCCCGGACTTCATCGCGGCTTACGAGCATGCGCAAGATTTGCCCTGGCTCGTCGACGTCGCGCGTCTCGAGCGGGCCTGGCTCGATGCCTATCACGCCGCCGACGCCGCCCCGCTGTCGCCGACCCGGCTCGTGGCGGTGACACCCGATCGCCTGGCTGATCTGGTTTTCATTCCGCACCCGGCCGCGCACTGCCTGCGCTCGCACTACGCCGCCGTGACGATCTTTGCGGCCAACCGCGACGACGCACCGGTCATGCGGATCGATGCCTCGGCGCCGGAGGATGCCCTGATCACGCGAGGTGAGCTCGACGTCACCGTGCGCCGCCTACCGCCCGGCGGCGCGGTCTTCGCGCATCATCTGATGTCGGGCCGGCCGCTCGGCGAGGCCGCGGCGGCGGCGCTGGAGGCTGCAAGCGAATTCGACCTTGCCGCGAACATCGCCGGCCTGATCGAAGCCGGCGCCTTCACCTCGCTCTGTTGCGGAGACCCCTCATGATCACGGACCAGCCCATGACGACCGCCAGCGGCCTGCCCTCGCCCGGAGCACTCATCGACAGAGCCAATCATCTGGTGCAGGCGCTCGCGATGCCATCGCTGGTCCAGCTGGTGCTGCGCCTCGCGCTGGCCGTGCCGTTCTGGCGCTCCGGCATGCTCAAATGGGCCGGCTTCCTCAAGCTCAACGACACTGCCGTGACGCTGTTCAGCGACGAATTCATGCTGCATCTGCCCGGCGGGCCGTATCACTTTCCGGCACCGACAATGATGGCCTTCCTGTCGGGCTCCGGCGAGATCATGTTCCCGGTCCTGCTGGCGCTGGGACTGGGCACGCGGTTCGCCGCGCTCGGGCTGCTGGTCATGACCGTGATCGTCGAGCTCACGGTGCCCAACGGCTGGCCGATCCACCTCACCTGGGCAGCGATGGCGCTCGGCATCATGGCTTACGGGCCGGGGCACATCTCCCTCGACCATCTCGTTTGTCGCGCCCGGTCGCACGGGCGATAGGCGCGCGATCTTGTATATCCCCGAGCACGCCGGTGGGTGTGATTAGCGTGGCTACATCCCGCTCAAACCGCTATCGACTGCGAGGGGTTGCTGGCCCTGGCGGGAAACCATGGTAACCTGCACCTCGTGTCCGAACCTTCAGCGAGGCCAGCATGCCCGACACTGACAAGGTTTTCGCCGGCTCGATTCCGAAGCTCTACGACGAGTATCTGGTGCCGATGATCTTCGCCGTCTATGCGGAGGATATCGCAAGGCGCGTCGCCGCACGCTCTCCTTCCACGCTCCTCGAGATCGCGGCGGGCACCGGCGCCGTAACGCGTGCCGTGGCGGCGGCGCTGCCGCGCGGCGTTCGATATGTTGCAACCGACCTCAACGAGCCGATGCTCGCGGTCGCGGCGCAGCGCCAGGCCAATGACGATCGCATCACCTGGCAGCAGGCGGACGGGATGGCCCTGCCCTTCGGCGATGCCGCGTTCGACGTGGTCTGCTGCCAATTCGGCGCGATGTTCTTTCCGGACCGCATCAAGGCCTATGGAGAGGTCAAGCGCGTCCTGAAGGGCGACGGCACGTTCGTGTTCAACGTCTGGGACCGCATCGAGGACAATGTGCTGACGCATGAAGCCACGGCCGCGCTCGAAAAGCTGTTTCCCGATGATCCGCCCCGGTTCATGGTCAGGACGCCGCACGGCTATCACGACAAGGCCGTCATCAGGAGCGATCTCGAACGCGCGGGCTTCCGCGACATCGCGATCGAAACCCGATCCGACATCAGCCGCGCGCCTTCAGCCGAATATGTCGCCATCGCACTGTGCCAGGGCACGCCGCTGCGCAGCGAGATCGAGGCCCGGGATGCCGGCAAGCTTCAGGCTGCGACCGACATGGTTGCCGAGGCGATCCGGATGCGCCATGGCTTCGGCCCGGTCGAGGGCAAGATCCAGGCAATAGTGATCGAGGCCCGCCCGTAGGCCGCGGGCGTCGGCCGACGCGGCGCGTCCTTTACCAGAAGCCCCGCTGCATCGGCTGCGCCGGCTGATAATACTGGTATTGGCTGCGCCGGCGCGGGCTGGCCGGCTGAACGTACGGATCGCGCTGCTGGAAGAAGAGGCCGAAGCCGTCGTCCCAGCCGTCGTCGCTGGCGACCATGGCGGGCGCGGTCGGCTTGCGCGTGATGAAGCCGCCTTGCGGCTCGTTGCTCAGCACCGCGACGAACTCGGTCCGGTAATTGGTCTCGCTGCTCAGCGGCTCGTCCGAGATGATGATCGAGGAGCGCGGCAACGCGGTCGGCCCGATGCGATCCCACACATCCTGCGGGATGGTGATGCGGTCGAGCGCGTTGCGGGCCTCGTCGCCGTTCTCGATCGTGACCACGCTCCAGCGCAGGCCCGTGCCGGTCCTGGCCATCGCCGTGAAGACATGCGTGCCGATCGGCTGCTCGGGATTGCGGATCGTGACGGGGACCTCGATGCTGGTGTCGAACACCTCGCCGCCGCCGTCGGGCGCCGGCTTGTGCGTGTTCCGGCGCACGTAGAGCTTCTGCGTCGCGCGGCTGATGTAGACCGAGACCGGCTCGCCCGCGAGCTTGGCGTCGGTCGCGGCCTTGACCGCCTCGGTCTTTCTGGCCGCAGCCGTCTTCGCGGCTTCCTTGGTCGCGGCCACGGCATCGCGCTTCGGCTGCGCGGCGGCCCTGAAGGCGTCGAGCTGCGTCGCTGCGTCGGCGGCCTTGGCTGCGGCCTTCTGCTTCAGCTCCTCGGCCTTGGCGCGGGTCTGATCCGTCTTGGCGTTCGCGAGCGTCTTGTCGGCGAAGGCAAGCTCGGCATCGGCGCGGGCCTTCTGCTGCTCCAGCTTGCGTAGCGCAGCGGGGAGCGCGGTGGCTTCCTTGGCGGCGGCGGAAGCAGCCTTCTTGGCCTCGTCGGCCGCCCGTGTAGCCTCCTCCGCCTCGGCGGAGAGCTTGTCGGCCCGGCCGGGCACGGCCGCGATGGCCTCCGGCTTGGGCACGAACAGCGAGGGATGAGCGATATCGGTCGGGACCGTGTCGTTCGGCGAGACGATCACGCGCATGCCGATATAGGTCTTGTCGAACACGTTCTCGGCAAAGCCGAACGGCATCCGCACGCAGCCGTGCGAGGCGGCATAGCCGGGCAGCGGCCCGCCATGCAGCGCGATCCCGTTCCAGGTGATGCGCTGCATATGCGGCATCCAGGCATCGTCATACAGGCTCGAGCGATGCTCGCGGTTCTTCTCGAGGATGGCAAAGACGCCGGCCGGCGTCTCGCGTCCCGTGGTGCCTGTCGACACCGGCGCGCGGACGATCCAGCCCTCGGCATCGTAGAACGTGACCTGCTGGCTCTTGATCGACACGATCGCCATGATCGGATCGCCGGCCACCCGTGGCGCGACTGCCTCGGCCACCTGGCGCTGCTGCTTGGCCGCAATCGCCGGGGTGGCCGCCGCAAGGGTCGCCGCCGCCACGAGCGCAATGATTCCGGCAGGCCCCCGGCGCCCCACCGCCCTGATGGATTGCGCCGTCGTCGATCGGTTTTTCATGCCATCCTCGGTCGAACTGCCAGTCGGCTGGTGTCGCTCACGTGTCAGATTGGAATCATTGCATTAAGAAATCGCAGCCGCCTTACGTTCCCTCTGTGGCGAGATTCGGCACGTTGCGGCGACAAATCTCTCATATACGACGCCTCGCCCAGGCGGAAGGCGGCCTTGAGCCGGGGCTGGCCCGAAGCTGGTCTCGACCACTGCGGCAGAATGTCCGGGACAGCCGCCGGGCACGCGCCCATAGAGGCGCGGCTACAGCATGATCCGGAAAGTACGAAGCGGTTTTCCGAAAAGATCATGCTCAAACAAAGATCTAAAGCGCGATGACGATTCGTCCAAATCTCATCGCGCCTTAGACGCCCAACGCCTTGCGGTTCAGCGTTCGCAGAACACGCAGCGACAAGGTTCGCACATTCGCAACATTGAGCAGCCAGGCCGCAGCCGCATAGGCAAGGCCCCCGGCGAGGCTGACGATGACGAGCGAGGCGAGGCCGGTGCCGCCCGCTTGCGCGCGCGCCAGCAGAATTGCGGCGGCCATCAATGCTGCGGAGGCGGCGATGCCGGCGAGGCGATTGAGCTCGAACGGGACCGGATGGGCCCGACGCATCAGGACGAGCGCGACCAGGAAGCCGATCGCCTCGGTAGCCAGCGTCGCCAGCGCCGCGCCGTAAAGGCCGTAGCCGCCGATCAGCGCGAACATCAGGATCACGCTGATCACCAGCGTGAAAAAGGATTGCGCCGCCAGCATGAACGGCCGCTCGGCGAGCTGGAAGCTGATCTGCACGTAGAACTGGTTGGCGATGCCGAAAAGCCGCGCGAGCACCAGCGTCGGTAACAGCGCCGAGACGCCGGCGCGGAAGTCGATGCCGACCAGCGTACCGGCGACCTGGTCCGCCGCAAGCGCGAGCCAGACCGCAACGGGCGCCACGACGACCAGCAGCAGTTCGAGGCTTTCGGTCAGCCGCTCCCGCGTCACTGCCGTGTTCTTCTCCGGCAGCGTCCGGAACACGAGCGGTACGGTCGCGGAGGCGACGCTCGCGGCGATCATGACCATGAACTGACGCGGCAGATCGGCGACGACGCCGAAGATACCGGCTGCGTCCTTGCCGAGCATCCAGGCGACGATCAACCGGTCGCTGGCCGAGTAGATCGCAACGGAAAGCCCCGCCAGCGTCAGCGGCAATCCATAGCGTGCCAATTGCACGAACTGACTGCGCTGAAAGCGCGCGATCCTGGTGCGGTCACCGACGAGATTGAAGATGATGCCGGTCAGCGAGCCCAGGCCGAACGCCGCGAGCAGACCCATGCCGCCCCAGCCGAGCCAGATACCAAGCAGGCCGAAGCCAACGCTCGACACGCTGCGCACGATCGCGATGGCCGCGAAGCGATAGGGCCGCAGCTTGGCGCGCTCGAACTCCTGGCCGACATCGACCGCATTGGCCATGATCGCAACGAAGATGCTGGCAATCAGCAGCTCGACGCTGACATCATCGCGGAACAGCACGGCCAGTGGGGCCGTAGCGCAGAGAACGGCGACCGTGAGCGCGAAGGCGACCATCGCCGTGCCGCGAAAATCCACCTCCGCCGACATTGCCTGATAGCGCGACACCGACAGCTTGATCCAGGCGAAGAAGACCGCGCCAAGAATGCCGGCAAAGCTGAGGCCGACGACATAGATGCCATACTCCGCCGGCGTCAGCAGCCTCGTGTAGAGCGTGACTGCGAAGAAGCCCACCGCCGCAGGCAGGATGTAGGCCATGAGATAGATCGAGAAATGGCGGTTCAGCATGCGAGCACGGGACCGGTGGCAGTCTTGTGGCGTTCTTGCGACTTTGGCGACCGCTCATCAGTCGGTCATGGTGTGGAAAAACGGACTGCGGCGCAGCATCCCCGAAGATTGTCACATAAGTCTGCAGATCGGACCGCGAATGACGGGGAGAGGGCGGTTTCATGCGTTAGCGTTAAATTTGCCCTACACCGACGCGGCGGTCCGGCAAGGGTTAACCCAACAAGAGGAAAGCCCGGCGTCGCAGCGCACCGCTTGGTACGATGATGCGTTGGTTCCGAAAGGATTCCCGCGCCGTGACCAGGCTCGACAGACGCGAATTTCTCCTCGGCAGTGCCGCGACGCTTGCGGCAGGCGCCTGCGCGTCCGCAGCGCCAGCGTCACGACTGGCTCAGCGCCGTCCCGGCTTTGGAGCCGCGACCAACCTCTGGAACCTGCAAGCCGATCCGCGCTTCGGCGAAGCCATCAGCACCTATTGCACCCAGGTGGTGCCGGAGGTCGAGCTGAAATGGCCGATGCTGCGGCCGGACGCGCACACCTTCGCCTTCGAACGCGCCGACGCGATCCTGGACTTTGCCCGGCAGAACGACCTCGCGATGCGCGGACATGCGCTCGCCTGGTATCACGACATTCCGGAGTGGACCAAGCAGATCAAGGACGCGAAAGGCGTCGAGCGTGCGTTCGTCGATCACATCGCGACCGTCGTGTCCTATTACAAGGACAAGCTGACGTCGTGGGACGTCGTCAACGAGCCGATTCCGGACAATCCCAAAGGAGTTGCCGATAGGCGGGATTCGTTCTGGTCGCAGAACCTCGGCAGCCGCTGGATTCCGCTGGCGTTCCGAACCGCGGCCGCGGCCGATCCATTCGTGAAGCTCGCGATCAACGAATACGACATCGAATCCGCCAAAGACTCGTTCATCGCCAAGCGCGCCGCGTTCCGCAACCTCGTCATGGACCTGCTCGACCAGGGCGTGCCGCTCCACGCCGTGGGGCTGCAATCGCACCTGCATGCCGAGCTCGATATCGACACGCACGGGTTGGCCGAATTCGTCACCGAGCTCCGTTCCTGGGGACTGGATGTGATCGTCACCGAGCTCGACGTCGACGATCAGAAGTTGACGGCCGATACGGCCCAGCGCGACGCAATCGTCGCCAAGCGCGTCGATGATCTCCTGACCGCGATCTCGACCAGCGGCCCGGTACGCTCGATCCTGACCTGGGGCATCTCGGATCGCCATAGCTGGATCAACAGCACCTTCGCCCGCAGGGACAAGCAGCCCAACCGCCCCTTGCCGCTCGACAGCGACTTCAAGCCAAAGCCCTTCATGGACGTCATTACCAGGTTCACGAAGGACGCTTGACGAGAACAAGGGCCGGAAGGCGTCAGCTATCCGACGGCAGCCCCTGCTCCAGGGCGGAAAAGCGGAGCGGTGCGAGAGCTGAGGCGCGCTGCCACCAGTCGGCGACGCGGTCGTCGAGCGCGGTCACGCCGCGGCCATGGCCGGGGAAGATTAGGATCTGCTGGATCGCCTCTGCCTCGAAACCTTTGGCCCTCCGCGTGATCTTGAGGGCGGCGCCTTCGCGGTCGCGCTGGGTCAGCGGCACCAGAAGGCGGCCGCGCGGACGGAGCGACCGCAGCCAGAGCGGATGCGGGTGCGGGAAGCCGGCATGCACGATGATGACGTCGGCGGGCTCGCCCACGTCCTTGCATCCATCGCCGTGGACGACCGTGACGTTACCATAGCCGCGCAAGTAGCTCGCCGCCCGGGCCGCGAGCCGCTCGTCGCATTCAAGCGCATGGACGCGGCCCTTTGGACCGACCATCTTCGAGAGTACCGCAGAGAAATAACCCAGCCCGCAGCCGATCTGGACGACACGGTCCTTCTCCTTGACGTCGAGAACGTCGATGAAATGCGCCCACAGACTCGGCAGGCCGGTGTCGAGCTTACGGCGTGCATCGATCGCGACCAGCACATTCTCGTAGAGATGAACCGGATCCGCGCTGGGCGTCAGCCGGTAGCTGCGCGCCGTCTCGCCCTTGATGCGCCAAGGCCCCTTCGGCAGAAAGTCCTCACGAGGAACACTGACAAGCGCATCGAGCAGACGCTTTGAGGCAATCCGCTCGCGCCTTCCGATCAGCTCGACATAGCGCGCACGCGCGGCGGCAAGATCGCTCATGTCACAGATTGGCCTGCTCGCGCACCGGCGTCTCCGTCCCGAGCTCGTCGACGAGCTGCATCGCCTGCTTCAGGTCCGGCGTGTAAAAGCCCTCGCTGAACTTGCCGACGATCGGCATGAGCAGCAGCCTTGCGTGCTCGCGCTTGCCGGCTTGATGCGACAGCCGCGCGAGGCCGACGGCGGTGCGAAGCTCCCAGGACAGCGCACCCTGCTTGCGCGCGATCTCCAGCGAAAGGCCGAATAGACCCTCCGCCTCCTGGACCGACGCCGGGTCGCCACCCGCCAGCGTGATCTCGCCTTGCAGGCGATAGACCTCGGCGAGATAGAAGTGATCGCCGGTCCGCCTTGCGGTCGCGAGCGCACCGTCGAGCGCGCGCAACGCGGCGTCGCGCATCCCGACCTTGGCGTAGGTTTCCGCGAGCAGACAGCGAAACCAGCAGCCGCCGAGCCAGGAATCCATCGCCTCGTACTCGTCGAGGCCGAAGCGCATCTGGCCGAGGCCTTCGTCGGCTTCGCCGAGCTGAGCCAGCGCCCAGCCGCGCAGGATCGTCGCCTGCTGCTTCCAGTGCAGGAAATTGTGCTCGGTCGAGATGATCATGGCCCGGTTGGCGTGGTCGCGCGTGCCTTCGACGTCGCGCAAATGCTGGCGGAGATAGGCGCCGAACACCAGCGCGAAGGCGAGCGTGAAAGGGTGGCGGATCTTCTCGGCGTTCGCGATCGCCTGTTCGCTGTGCTGGCGCGCCGCGTCGGGCCGACCGAGAAACCACAGGAGATACCCGAGATAGGACAGCGAGACGACGCCGGGATCGATGCCGTGCCGTTCCATCAAATCGGAGTGCAGATCGGGGCTGAACAGGTTGATGCAGCGGTGCAAATGGTGCTGCGAGGCTGCGAAGCGGCCGCGATAGAGCATGGTCATCGCGATCGCGCGGTGCGCCTCGATCAGATAGCCGGTCTGCTGCGCCGGCTGCGTCCGCTCGTTCAGCCGCTCGCGCTTGGCGAACTTCAACAGTTCGACGCTGAGATCGTGCGCGCGGGTGAGGTCGGCCCGGATGAAATGGCACACCCAGAGCCCGCGCGTGGCGGCGAAGACCTTTTCGTCGTCGTCGAGCTGACGGCCCAGCTCCAGCGCGCGAATGTAGTTCTCCTCGACCTCCTGCACCGCGTAGCCCTTGGCGGCGATCAGCGCGTTGCCGAGCGCAATGCGCAGCTGGAGCTCCATCTCGTCCGCGCCCTGCATGCGCGCATTGGCCTGCACGACGGAGAGCCCGCGGCGCAGATGGCCGATCGCCTCCAGGTTGGCGCCGGTCTTGGCCGCCTGCTTGCCGGCCTTGAGCCAGAAGCTGGCGGCGCCGTCGCTCTGGCCGGACTCGGTCAAATGATGGGCCAGCAGCTCCGGTTCGCGCTCGGTCTTCTCCGGATACATCTCGGCGAGCACCTGGGCGATCCGCGCATGCAGCTTGCGCCGCTCGCTGTGCAGCAGGCTCGCATGCGCGGCGTTCTGGATCATCACGTGCTTGAAGGAGTAGAGCGCGTCCGGCGGATGGCCGCGGCGCATGATCAGCCCCGCCTCCTCCAGATGATTGAGCGCCGCCTCGATCTGCTCGGCCGGCGTATTGGCGACGGCGTGCAGCGTCTCGTAGGAGAACTCGCGGCCGATCGTGGCACCGATCTGCGCGATGCGCTTGAAGGGTCCCATCCGGTCGAGCCGCGCCATCAGCGAGTCGGTCAGGGTGGCCGGGATCGCGAGCTGCCGCCACGGTCCCGACAGCACGTAGCGCCCGTGCCGCTCGGTGAGCAGATTGGATTCGAGAACCGTCTTGGTCAGCTCTTCCAGGAACAGCGGCACACCGTCGGTCTTGACGATGATCTCCTCGACGACCTCCTTGGGCAGCTCGCGGCCCGCGACGCGCTCGACCAGCGTCGTGCGCAGCTGCCGGCTCAGGCGATTCAGGACCAGGGTGGTGAGGTGCGAATGCGCGTTCCAGCTCGGCTGGAATTCCGAGCGCGCGGTGATGATCGCCATGATCGGCCGGTTCTGCACCCGATCGACCAGGAGGTCGATCACCTCGCGGGAGGTGGGGTCGATCCAGTGCAAATCCTCGAACGCGATCACCAGCGGCATCTCGCGGGCAAGGCCGAGGAAATGGTTGACCAGCGCCACCACGGTGGCGTCCTTCTGCTGCTGCGGCGACAGCTCGAGCGGCGGATAGCGGTCCCCGGTCGGTATCGACAGCAACGCGGCAAACAGCGGAGTGACCTGCTCGATGTCGCCATGAGCGGCGGCGATCGCGTTCTCCAGGCTCGCCAGCGACAGCGCGGACGACTCCTCGCGATCGAGGCCGAGGGAGAATTTGAGCTGCTCGACGAACGGATGGAACGCGGTGGAGGTGTAATAGGGCGAGCATTGCAGCGAGACCTGTCCATGGCGGTCGCCCGATATCCGCTCGAATATCTCCTGGATGATGCGCGACTTGCCGATGCCGGGCTCGCCGAACTTGACGACGACCTGGCCGTCGCCGTCCTTGGTCTGCTGCCAGCGTCCCATCAACAGCGCAATCTCCTCCTCGCGATTGACGAGCGGCGTCAGGCGCGTGCCCATGGCGGCGGCGAAGCGGGTCTCCACCCGCGAGGCGCGCATCACGTGCCAGGCCTGCGCCTTCTCGGGAATGCCCTTCAGATCGTGGACACCGAGATTGCGGAATTCGAACTTCCCTTTCAGCAGCGACTGCGTCGAGGCGGAGATCACGACGCCGTTGGGCGGCGCCAGCCCTTGCAGGCGCGCGGCGAGATTGACGGTCTCGCCCACAGCGGAGTCGCGCTCTTCGGTGCCCTGCCCGACCAGATCGCCGACCACGACGAGGCCGGTCGCGATCCCGATGCGGACCGCGGGTGAATGGGTGAGCGCACCGCGCGGCTCGGCCGCGCGTGCCGTCGACAGCACCCGCACGATCTCGAGCCCGGCGCGCACCGCGCGCTCGGCATCGTCCTCATGTGCGGTCGGATAGCCGAAATAGACCAGGATACCGTCGCCGACGAAACGGGCGGCGAAGCCTTCATACTGCTTGACCACCCGGACGCAGGTCTCGCGAAAATCCGCGATCATGTCGCGGACGTCCTCCGGATCGAACTGCGCGGACAGCGAGGTGGAATCCACCATGTCGCAGAACATGGTGGTGAGCTGGCGCCGTTCGGCTCCGACTTCCGCCCGGATCTGAGGATGCGCCGCCGCGGCCGGCGCCTCCGTGGTTTCCGCTTGAAACAGCGCCGCCATCGCCCGCTGCAGCCGCTTGCGATCGCCGAGCGGCAATCCGAGCTCGACCAGGTCGGCTTCGGTGAGATCCCCGATGACGTCGAGATCGAGACGGTGCTGCGCGAAAAGATCGGTGTAGTGCCCGAGGCCGATACCTTCGAGCCAGTGCTTCAGCCCGTCTTCCAAACCCGTGCCCGGCTCGTTCTCCAGCATGGTGATTCTGCCCGTCTCTCCGTCGAAGGGCTCGAGGGCCCCTCAACCACAGATTTTGGGGCCCAAACTTCACCTCGGACTGGACGCATTCCCCAACTTCTTGGAAGAATAACTCAATCGGACCAAAAGGGAATGGCGTTGTCGGATATTGCAACCGAAGCGGACGAAGCATCCGCCGGCACCACGGCCGAAACGAAGATATTCGCGCATATCAGCGGCCTTCTCGAATTCTACGCCCGCAGGACGCCGGCGGCGCCTGCACTCCTCGCGCCCGGCCGGCCGGCGCTCAGCTATGGCGCGCTGGCCGAATCGATCCGGCAATCGGTCCGTACCTTGCGTGAGCTCGGCATCGGTCCCGCAGACCGCATCGCGGTGGCGCTGCCGCGCGGCGCCGATACCGCGCTGGCGCTGATCGCAGTCGCATCGGGCTGCGCCTGCGTCCCCGTCAACCCCGATCTGACCGCGGACGAGCTGCAACGCTATTTCGTCGACCTGAAGCTGACGGCGCTCGTGACCCGGGCCGACATGAACTCGGCGAGCCGCGACGTCGCCAGGGCGCTCGATATCGCATTGATCGATTTCGTGGCAGGGCCCGCCGACGATCTCGGCGGCTGCGCGTTCATCGCTCCGGCGATCGGGCCGGCAAATGCCGGCGGCGCTTCGCGCGGCGACGACGACGCGTTCATCCTGCTGACGTCAGGTACGGCGGCGCGGCCGAAAATGGTGCCGCTGACCCACCGCAATGTCTGTCTCTCCGCTTACAATGCCGGCCATGCGCTGTCGCTCACGACGCATGATCGCCTGCTCAACGTCCTGCCGCTGTTTCATGCCCATGGCCTGATCTCCGGCCTGCTCACGGCGCTCGCCGCGGGCTCCAGCGTGATCTGCACCGACGGTTTCGACGCATCGTCCTTCTTCGGCTGGATGCGGCAGCTGCAGCCGACCTGGTACACGGCGGTGCCGACCATTCATCGCGCGTTGCTGACGGCGGCGGAGGCGAACCCCGACCGCGCCCGGCCGTCGTCGCTGCGCGTGATCCGGTCGGCCTCGGCCTCGCTCGCGCCGGCGATTCTCGCCGGGCTGGAGGCGACGTTCGGCGTTCCCGTGCTCGAGACCTACGGCATGACCGAGGCGGCCTCGCAGATCGCGGCCAATCCGTTCGAGCTGCGCAAGGTCGGATCGGTCGGCCGCGCCGCCGGCCCGGAGATCGCGATCATGGACGAGGCGGGCCGCACGCTCGCAAGCGGCGCGCACGGCGAGATCATGCTGCGCGGCCCGAACATGAGCCGCGGCTATTATAATGACGAGGCGGCGACGCGGGCCGCGTTCCGCAACGGCTGGTTCAGGACCGGCGACCTCGGCTATCTCGATGACGACGGCTATCTCTTCATCGTCGGCCGCCTCAAGGACGTCATCAACCGCGGCGGGCAGAAGATCTCGCCGCTGGAGGTGGAAGACGTCCTGCTCGGCCATCCGGCGGTGCTGGAGGCCGGCGTGTTCGCGGTCCCACACGACAAGCTCGGCGAGAACGTCGCGGCCATCGTGGTGCTGCGGCCGAATGCCGAGGCGACCTCGGACCAGCTGCGCCAATTCGCACGAAAGCGGCTTGCGGCCTACAAGGTGCCGAGCCTGATCCGCAGCCTGGCAGCGCTGCCGAAGGGCGCCAGCGGCAAGGTCAAGCGCAATGCCCTCGCCGCGCTGATCGCAACCGTCGACGCAGGTCACGAGACCCGGCTGCCGCGCACTGCGATCGAGAGCCAGCTCGCCGACATCTGGGCCGGCCTCTTGGAGCTGCCGCAGGTCGGCGCCGACCAGGACGTCTTCGCGCTCGGCGCGGATTCGCTGGCGGTGACACAGATGCGCTCGCGCCTGCGCGACCGCTTCAATGTCGACTTCTCGTTCGAGGACATCTTCGACTGCCCGACGGTCGCAATGCTCGCGGCCCGGATCGAGACCGCCGCAAGCCGGCGCGAGACGGAGCTGCCGGCCTGGCGCCGCACCGCGGGCACCGACGCACCGCTGTCGTTCCAGCAGCAGCGGATCTACGTGCTCTCGCGGCTCGACCAGACCCGCTACAATTATAATGTCGTCGAAGTCGCCGTTCTCAACGGCCCCGTCGACGCCGCCGCGCTGTCTGCGGGCCTCGCTGCGATCTCAGCGCGCCATGAGGCGCTGCGCTCGGTCTTCATCGAGCGCCAGGGCGAGCCGATGCAGCTCGTGCTGCCATCGCCACCGCGGCTGGAGCGCATCAAGCTCAAGCCGTGCCCTGCGGACAAGCGGCCTGCGGCAATCCGGCGCGAGGCGCTGAGGCTTGCGCAGCATGCGTTCGACCTGGCCCACGAGCCGCCCCTGAAGGCCACATTGCTGTCGTTCGACCAGAACAGCCATGCGCTTGTGGTCAACGTCCATCACCTCGCCACCGATGGCTGGTCGCAGCGGCTGTTCTGGGAGGAGCTCGCCGCCCACTATGCCGCGGCACGCAAGAAGCATCCGGCCGCACTGCCGCGGCCCGCCTTGCAATATCGCGACTTCGCGCTCTGGCAGCAACGCTGGGCGCAGACGCCGGCGGCCAGGGAGCAGCTCGATTATTGGCGGACCCAGCTCGACGGCGTCACCATGCTGCCGCTGCGAACCGATCGGCCGAGGCCCGAGATCTGGAGCGGGCACGGCGCGCGTCACTACCTCGAATTCTCGAAATCCCTGTCGGCCGAGCTGCGCACGCTGAGCCAGAACCAGGGCGTCACGTCATTCATGACGCTGCTCGCCGCCTTCCAATGCCTGTTGTTCCGCCACACCTCGCATGAGGACGTCGCCACGGGATCGCTGATCGCCAACCGCAACCAGATCGAGAGCGAACGCCTGATCGGGCTGTTCGCCAACACCCTGGTCCTGCGCAACGATTTCAGCGGCGATCCGAGCTTTGGCGAGATGTTGCGGCGGGTGCGGCAGGTCACGCTGGACGCCTACCGCAACCAGGACCTTCCGATCGAGGAGGTGTTGCGCGCATTGCAGGTCGCACGCCGCAGCGACGGCAATCCGCTGTTCCGGATCATGTTCATCCTCCAGAACGCCTCGATCGAGGCGGCGCGTTTTCCCGGCCTGTCGACGCGGCGGCTGGAAGTCGATCCCGGGGTGGCGCGGTTCGACATCACGCTCGAACTGGTCGAGGCCGACGGCCGCTTCACCGGCTTCTTCGAATACGCCACCGATCTGTTCGAGGCCGCGACGATCGAAGCCATGGCCGCCCAGTTCAAGACGCTGCTCAAGGCCGTCATCGCCAATCCGGAGCAGCGCATCTCGCGCCTGCCGCTCCTGACCGAGGCCGAACGCCGGCAATTGCTGGCGAAGGGCCGGGGCGTGCCGGCCGATTTCACCAAACGCGGCAACTTCAGCGAACGCTTCGAGCGTCAGGCGAGGAAGACGCCGAACGCCGTCGCGATCTCGGACGGTCGCACGTTCCTGACCTATCGCGAGCTGGCGCACCGCAGCCGGGCAGCCGCGCGCTGGCTGGCCCGCGAAGGCGTCGGCGCCGAGAGCGTGGTTGCCCTGCTGGCAGAGCGCCGGTCCGACCTGCTCGCCGCGATGATCGCGGCACAGCGCGTCGGGGCCGCGTTCGTCAATCTCGATCCCGACCAGCCGACGGCACGGCTCTCGACCATCCTCGGATCGAGCTGTGCCCGCATGCTGCTGACCGGGCGGGCTCAGTCTGGCATGGTCGAGGCGCTGCTCGAACCGCTGGTCGAGCGCATCCAGGTGGCCGAGCTCGACGACGCGGTCGCGCCAAGGATGGACAAGCCGGCCCGCGCCGCACGGCGCGCCGCCTCGAGCCTCGCTTATCTCGTCTATACGTCCGGCTCCTCGGGCGCACCGAAGGGCGTCATGATCGAGCAGCGCGGCCTGTCGAACCATCTGGCCTCCCTCATCTCCGAGCTCGGCCTCTCCGCGAGGGACGTGATCGCGCAGACCGCGCCGCAGAGCTTCGTCATCTCGGTCTGGCAATTCCTCGCCGGTCCCATGGTCGGCGCGCGCGTCCATGTCTGCGGCAACGCAATCGTGCAGGATCCGATGCTGCTGGCGCGCGAGATCGCGCGCGAGGGCATCACGGTGCTCGAGATCGTGCCCTCGCTGCTGCGCGTCATCCTCGATCGCATGGATGAGGCGCCGATGCGGCGCGCCTTCTCCAGATTGCGGCTGCTGATCTCGACCGGCGAGCCGTTGCCCGTCGAGCTCTGCCGCGCCTGGTTTGCCTGCTGCCCGAGAGTGCCGCTGATCAATGCCTATGGCGCGTCGGAATGCTCCGACGACGCCTCCCTGCACCGCCTGACCAGGGCGCCGGCGATCGCGACGGGCAACGTCCCGGTCGGCGCGCCGCTGCCGAACACCCAGCTCTACGTGCTCGACGCGCACCTGCAGCCGCAGCCGGTCGGCGTGACCGGCGAGCTCTGCATCGGCGGCGCAGGAGTGGGCCGCGGCTACGTCAACGATCCCGCGCAGAGCCGGCAACGCTTTCTGCCGGATCCGTTCGTGCGCCAGGCCGGCAGCCGGCTCTACCGGACCGGCGATCTGGCCCGGCGCCGCGCCGACGGGACGATCGAATGCCTCGGCCGGGCCGACCATCAGGTCAAGGTCCGCGGCTACCGCATCGAGCTCAAGGAGATCGAGAACGCGCTGGCCGAGCATCCAGGCGTGCGCGCCGCCATCGTCGAGCCGCGCTGCGAGGCGAGCGGCGACATCAGGCTGATCGCCCATGTCGTCGCCAAGCCCGGCAGCCGCAGCAGCGCCAGCGAGCTGCGCGATTTCCTGAAGAGCCGCCTGCCCGGCCACGCCATCCCCTCCGCCTTCCTGTTCCTGGATCAGATGCCGCTCAACGCCCATGGCAAGATCGACCGCTCCGCACTGCTGGCGCCCGTCCCGCCGGAAACGTCCGGCCCGGATGCGGTCGTCCCGGCGCGGCGCTTCACCGAAAAGGTGCTCTCCGACATCTGGATCGACCTGCTGAAGGCCGAGAGCATTGGTGTCACCGACAATTTCTTCGACCTTGGCGGCCATTCGCTGCTGGCCGGCCAGGTGATGGCGCGGATCGCGCGGGCGCTCGGCGTGTCGCTGCCGATCAAGACCATCTTCGAGGCGCCGACGATCGAGGGATTGGCGCGGCGGGTCGACCAGGCCGTGGCCACGAAGCCGCGCAAGCCTGCCGCAAGCCTGCCACGATCGGCTGCAGGCGGGCCGCCGACGCCATCAATCGGGCAGGAGCAGATGCTGCAGATCGAGCGGAATCTGTCGGGGCTGCCGCAGTTCAACCTACCCTTCGCCTTCCGTCTGCAGGGCCCGCTCGATTCGGCCGCCCTGGCAAAGGCGATCGACGACGTCGTGCGCCGGCACGAATCGCTGCGCACCGCGTTCGCCTGGAGCGGCGATGCGCCCGTAAGCCGCATCGCCGCGCCGCGCGCGCTTCTCGGGATCATGACGGTCGAGACCATCGGCGACGGTCATCCCCACAACAACAAGCGACGCAAGGCGCTCGAGCTCAGGAAGATCGATCTCCTGATCCAGCGAGAGACCTATACACCGATCGACATTACGCGCGCGCCGCTGTTGCGCGCCAAGCTGTTGCGGCTCCACGACGACGATCACGTGCTGCTGCTGACGCTGCATCACGCCGTCGTCGACGGCTGGTCGATCGGCGTGCTGTTCGAGGAATTGTCGAGTCGCTATGCGGCGCTGGCCGGATATCCGTCCACGCCATTACCGAAGCCGCCACCGGCCTTTTCGGATGTCGCACGCTGGCAGCGCTGGTGGTGCGGCACCGACGCGGCACGCCGCCAGGCCGCCGACTGGACCGAGAATTTGCGCGGAGCGGGCCCCCTCTTCGACGGCGAAGCGCGCCCGGGCGCCTCCACCGGACATCATCCGGTCAGCCTCGACCACGAGTTGATCATCCGCCTGACGGCGTTCGCCGGCCGGCACAATTGCACGCTGTTCATGTGCCTGCTCGCCGGCTTGAAGGCCATGCTGCTGGCGAGGGCGGGCCGCACCGACATCGCGGTCGCGACTGCCATGGCCAATCGTGCCCAGCCGGACACCGACCGGATCATCGGCCCGTTCGAGAACACGGTGATCGTTCGCACCACGATCGCGCCGGATCTGTCGTTCGCGCAGGCCCTGATGCGGGTGCGCCAGAGCGTGCTCGAGGCGCATGCGCGGCAGGAGCTGCCGTTCAACGTCCTGGCCGATCGACTGGAGCAGGAGGGGATCGATCCGGCCTCGCTGCTCCAGGTCTATTTCACGCTGCAGAATCCGCTGCGCCAGCCGCTCGATCTCCCGGATCTCGCGACCGAATCGATCGGCAACGTCGCGCGCGAAGGCCAGCCGGTGCTGCCGATCGACCAGACCTGGCTGTCGCTGATGCTCAAGGAGCGCCCGACCGGCATCACGGGATCATGCAATTACAAGCGCGATTTGCTCGAGGACCGCGTGGTCGGCGAATGGATGGAGGATTTCGTCGCGCTGCTGAGGGCGGCGATCGCCCAGCCCAGCACGCCGCTCGGCCGGTTGCTCGCCCGCAGGGCGGCCTGACGGTGCGACAGCGCGCAAGGAAAACGGGTTCACGCGCCAAAGCTGTGAATGAGCAAGTTGCAGCTTGATTATTTGGCGTCGTCGCGCAAGATTATTCCCGCGTTTCGATTTGGGATGATCATTTTTCACCCGGGGAAGTGTTATGGGTTTCATCAAATTTACCAAGGGCACCTCGTTGAGCGCCAAGGACCGCAAGGCCCTGCAGAAACTGCTGACCGCAGAGAAGAAGAAGCTCCAGTCCGCGCTGAAGGACGTCGACGCCAGCCTTTCGATGCTGGGTGGGGCGAAGAAGGCCAAGAAGAAAAAGAAGTAAGATTCGCCGGCCGGGACGCCGGACGAATCTCCGGGCTTCAGTTTTCGAGCTTCAGTTTCGGAATCGGCTGCTCGTCTGTCGAGCTTGGGGGCTCGCACAAGCTTGCGCCTGTAAACCGGCCTGCAAATCGACAAGAATTCGCCCGGGTGGACCGCTAGGTACGGTCCTCTCGGCTGATTCTTGCTCAGTTGTTTTTTCCGTCGGGACCGGGGGATTTGGCCCCGCCCGGCGCCATGGGCCCCAATTGATGGCAGACGACAGAATCGAACTCTTTGTCGGACTGATCGAGACCATTGACGTGCCGGGCGCGGTCGATGCGTGCCGACGCCTGCTCTCGGTCGACGAGCGGGCCCGGGCCGATCGCTTCGTGTTCGAGCGGCATCGGCGACAGTACATCTTCGCGCATGCCATGTTGCGCCTGGCGCTGTCGCAAGTCGCCTCCAACGTGGCGCCGACCGACTGGTCGTTCGGCGCGGGCCGCTACGGCCGGCCGTTCGTCGCAGCACCGGCCACCTCGCGCGCGCTGCATTTCAGCCTGTCGCATGCCGACGGCTGCGTCGCCTGCGTGGTGTCGCGGCATGAGGCCGTCGGGGTCGACGTCGAAACCGTGTCGCGGCGCGTCGCGCCGCTGTCCACCGCGCTTCGCTTCTTTGCGCCGGAGGAGGTCGAAACCTTGCGCGGGCTGCCGGAGCCCGCCGCGATCGAGCGCTTCTTCGACTATTGGACGCTCAAGGAGGCCTATCTGAAGGCCAGGGGCTTTGGGCTCAACCTGCCGCTCGACGCCTTCGCCATGCAGGTGTCACGCGGGGCGATCGAGATCAGCTTCAAGCCCGACATCGTCGACGATCCGGACGCCTGGCGCTTCTCGCTGTGCTCGCCATCGCCCGCGCACCGCCTCGCAATCGCGGACGGCTCCCGTGCGGACGGCGGCCTTCCCATCAGCCGCCATGCCTGGCCGCTCCGCGAAGCGGCCGAGTGAGGCGGGGCAGGAAGGGCGATCTCAGCGCGCGTCTTCGAACCCCGCCAGCACAGAGGTGAGGTTGGCACCGAGGATGTCCGAGAGATAACCGCCTTCCTGCACGAGCACGGTCGGCAGGCCCAGCTTCGCGATGGCCTGGCCGATGCGGCGGAAGCCGGGTGTGGTGACGGCCAATCCCTTCAGCGGATCGTGCTCGGAAGCATCGAGGCCGAGTGCGACGACGAGGGCGCCGGGGGCAAAGGATTCGATCGCCTTGCGCGCGATGTCCAGCGCCTGGAGATAGCCGTCATCGCTGGTGCCGATGGGAAGCGGAATGTTGAGATTGGTGCCGAGGCCCGGACCTTCGCCGCGCTCATGCGCATAGCCCCATACGTAGGGATAATACGCGACGGGGTCGGCATGGATCGAGATCGTGTAGACATCGGGCCGGGCATAAAAGATGCCTTGGGTGCCGTTGCCGTGATGGACATCGACGTCGAGGATCACGACGCGCTCGTGCTTCTGCCGCAGATGCGCCGCCGCGATCGCGCTGTTGTTGAGGAAGCAGAAGCCGCCGGCCATGTCGCGATAGGCGTGATGGCCGGGCGGACGGCAGAGCGCATAGACCGCATCCTCGCCATCCATCACCATCTGCGCGGCCGTGACCGCAACGTCGGTGGCGGCGCAGGCCGCGGCCCACGTGCCCGGGCCGATCGGCGCTGCGGTGTCGGCGGTGTGCCAGCCGAGCCTGCCGACGATGTGAGACGGATAAGTCGCGGCGTGGCGCACGGGATGGATATTGCCGATCATCTCCGGGCCGGAATCGCCGAGCGCCGTCCAGGCGTCCCAGGCTTCGCTCAGGAACGACAGATATTCGGGACTGTGAACGCGTGCGCGCGGCCCCTGCCCGAATGTTGTGGGCTCGACCAGTTGATGCCTACCGTCCCTCAATCCCCTGAGCAGGCGGTCGGCGCGCTCCGGCTGCTCGGTGGTGCGCTTGACCACACCGCGCACCAGGAAGAATTGCGGATCGTGGCTGCGGTGCAGTTCGGTATGGACGGCTTTCACTCAAACACTCCGTGGTCGCTCTGGACGATGCCACAGATGTCTTGATCCCCGCGGCGGCCAGATGCAAGCAAGAAGAATGCCGCCCATCGTCGCGCTGCCCTGCGCGATAAGCAGAGCGCTTGCGAAGCTCAGCACCGGCCGCGCTGCAGACAATGCTCGCGGCCCGGCTGGTCGGTTCGGAAGGACTCGATGAAGCCGCCCTGGCGCTGGGTGACGAAGACGGTCTTGCCGTCGCTGCCGCCGAAGGCAAGGTTGGTCGGCTCCTTGGCCTTCAGCGGGATCTCGCGCTCGACCGCGCCGGTCGGCTTCATCAGCGCGATCGTGCCTTTGAGAATGCGCGCGACGTAGAGGCGGCCGGCGACGTCGGTGCGCAGGCCGTCAATGGTGTCGGGCTGAAACGCCTTGACCAGCTTAGGCGCGGTGAGCTCGTTGCCGCTGATCGCATAGGACCAGATCTGGCCGTTGCTGGATTCGCCGACATAGAGCGTCTTGCCGTCAGGGCTGAGGTCGATACCGTTCGTCGTGCCCATCGCGCGCGGCGCCGACATCACCTGCCCCTGCATCTTGCCGTCCGCTCCCCTGACGATGCGCCAGATGTGGCCTTCGCGCCCCTTCCAGTTCGGATCGCTCGCATAGATAGTCCCGTCGCGCGCGATGGTGATGTCGTTGGGCTGGTTCATCTCGTCGGAGTGAAACCACACCGCGGGCTCGGTCGCGCCCTTCGGGATCGCGAAGATGTTGTGCTTCTTGTAGTCGGCGATGAACATGGTGCCGCTGCGATCGAAACGGATCGCGTTGCCGACGCTGCCGTCGGGGAGCGTCGTGAACAGCTCGGAGGCGGCGCCACCGGCGGGCAATTTGCCGATGGTGCCGGGCTTGCCGAGATTGACGACGAACAGATTGCCGTCGAGATCGGCGGCAGGTCCCTCGATGCCGAAGGTATACTCGCTGGCGGGCGTCACCTGTGCGCTTTCGAACAGTCTCGTTTCGGCAGCGGCCGGCAGCGTCGCGGCGAGCAGGAGGCTACTGCACAGGCACCAGAAATTCCTGCCGGATGTAATAGCCATCGCCGTCGGTGCACTCGCCATTCAGATAGGGATCGGCTGGCCGGAAGAATCGGCTGAAGCCGGGTCTGTCTACAGCGCTCCTTTGTGTCACGACGACGACCTTGCCGGCCGGTATTTCGCCGCATTCCTTGTTGGTCTTGCTGAAAAACTTCCGCTGCGGCGGGCCCGGCTTGATCCGCATCCGCGTGCCCGGAACCATCTTTGCGACGAGCTGGTCCGCCATATCGAGCAGGCGCGAATAGCCAGGCTCGGTCTTCGGCAGGCTCTCGCCGCCCGGCGGCATCAGCTTCCCGGCGCCAAGGCCGCGCAGGCGCGTGCGCAGCCTGCCGGCGTCGGGATCGCCCGGATAGATCCAGCCGTCCTGTGCCAACATGAAGTGCAGCACCGCTTTGTCCTTCTCCGCATCCGATTGCCCCGGGTTGAGGCCGAAATCCGAATGGCAGCCGACGCAGTGCTTCTCGACGAGGCCCTTGCGCAAGGCGGTGAGGCGAACGCTGTTCTGCGCGTCCCTGGCGACGAAAGCCGCGAGCTGGTCGATCATTGCCTGGCTGCGAGTATCGCAAGGGAGCGGCGGCGGTGCATCGCCATCTGCGCGATCGATGCGGATCACGGTCTGGTTCTTGTCCTCGACCAGCCAGATCGCGCCGTCCTCCGCGACCGTCATGCCGACCGGCGCGCCTTGCGGCCGCGCGCCGTTGACGCGATGCCAGCCTGCAATCAGCTGCTCGAACGGCGCGGCGGCGACCTCGCCGGCATCGGTCTGGAAGCTGCGGGTCGGATCGGCCGCGCAACTGACGTGATAGCGCACCGGTGCCGACGAAGTTCTTGGAAAGCCGTGATCGTCGACGTCATAGACCAGCAGCCGGCTGCCGGTCGGCCGATAGCCGTGCAGGCCGACCAGGAGCTTGCCTTCCAGCTCCGGAAATTTGGCGCCGCGATAATAGAGCATCGCGAGCGGCGCGCCGTGCGGCGGCAGCAGCGACAACGGCGGCTTGTAGAGCGCATTGGCCGAGCAGAACGACTTGTAGGTGCCCGATTGCAGCACGAGCCTGAATTCGGGGCTCGGCGTCGACAAATCATAGCAATAGGGCCAGCCATAATGCCCGCCCTGCAGAATCGCGTTGATCTCCTCGTTCGGCTTGAAGATGTCGGGCAGGTCGCGGGCGTTCTCGCCCTGCAGGAAGGCGAAGCCGGCATCCGGAAAATTCGGATGCAGCACGAGGGCCATCGAGTTGCGCAAGCCGCGCGCATAGACGCTGTGCGGCGGGTCGGGATCGCCGGGCTTCAAAGCCGGAAACACGCCGCCTGCGGGAGGTGTGAACAGCCAGATCGAGGCCAGCGCGGACGCGCCCTCGGCCGCCGCGCAGGGTTTCGTGATCGGCGCAGGCGTGAGGCAATCGTCGCTGTGCGAGCCGACATTGACGAACAGCCGGCCGTCGCGATCGAACACGAACTGCTTGAGCGGATGCGCGCTCTCGTCGAGCCTCTTGCCATCCGGCAGCGTGATCCGGCGGCCGGGCATGCGACGGATGATGGTCTCGACCGTGCTGCGCGGATCATCCGCAAGCGGATCGAGCCGGAAGATCGTCTCCGCGGTCGAGGCATAGAGCTTCCTGTCCGGGCCGATGACGAGGCCGAACGGATATTCGAGTCCTGTCAGCAGATCCTTGAAGCGTTGCCCCTGCGGGGCGTGCGGATCGAGCAGCAGCAGCCGCCCGTCGGTGTGGCCCCAGCCGCCCATGTCGGCGACCACGAACAACTCGCGACCGGGCACCTGGACGATCGAGCGCGGAAATTTGAGGCGGTCCTCTTCGCTGGCGACGAGACCGGCGCAAAATCCCGCCTTCATGTCGATCTGGATCCTGGGAAAGGCGAGATCGCCGCTGCCGCAGGCATCCGCGCCGATCGCGTAGCCGCTCTTCCTGACCGGCTCGGACGAGGCCGGGGCCAAGCCGAGCAGCGCGGCGGCCAAGCCCGCTGCAAGAACGACGGCTGCAGGCAAGCGGAGATTTCGCCATTCGCGCACGAATGTGAGCTGGTTCACGGTCACCCCCGCCTTTCCCGCGGACGTTGTTCCACGCCGGCTCGGAGCCGTCCAGTCATCACCCGCCTGTGATTAAACCTGTAACGACCTTGGGCCCGACCAATATCCGTAGATTTCCTTACCGGGCTCGACCCGAATGTTTCGCGAATGCTTGGGGTGGTATCGGTTTGCCGTCCCGCTTGCTTTCTACAGGAGGCGCCTATGGTCCAGGTCTATTTTCACTGCTCCAACACCGAGGGCACGCTGATCGACCGCTACGGCGCCGCAGTCGCCAATCTGACCGAGGCGCGCGACCGCGCCGCTCAGATCATGAACTCGATGATCCAGACCCCCGGCGCCGAAGACTGGCGCGACTGGGTGATCCATGTCAGCGACGACGCGGGCGAGGAGATCTTCGATCTTCCCTTCACCGCCATGCTCGGCAAGCCGCATTGAGGTGATGCCATGTCGCTCGCTTCCCTCAGCCTGCTGCGCCAGCCCTTAAGCTTCGTCGCCACCCGATGGCAGACGCTGATCCGCGTCGCGGCCAACCCCTATCGCCCCGAGTTGCACTACATGCGCGGCCCCGGCCCGAAATGGCGGGCCAAGTACCAGGCCAGCCGGCTGGATCGCATGCGCTGAGGCGGCGCTTACGGCGCTTTTCAGACATTTTTATCTTTCGTCATGGCCGGGCTTGACGGATGGGAGCAGCCCCGCACCTCACTGCCCTCCCGCGCCTGTTTCACACCAGCCATGCCGCGCCTCCGTTCGGATGTTCTCGTTGGCGGCAATGTGCCATTGTCCGCGCGCTTCGCCAATCGCGGAGCCTCGCATTGAACGCAGCGAACCATCGACGAGCATCAAGACGACACCATGCCTCAGCAGTTCAGCCTCAACCAAACCATCCGCAAGCCCGCCGTCACATCCAAGGGCGGCATCGTGGCTTCGCAATCGCGGCGGGCGGCGGAAGTGGGAGCACAGGTGCTGGCCGCGGGTGGCGATTGCGTCGACGCGGTCGTCGCGACCACGTTTGCCCTCAACGTCCTCGAGCCCTGGAACAGCGGCATCGGCGGCGGCGGCGTGATGGTGCTCTACCGCGCCAAGGAAAATCGCTATGAGGTGATCGACTACGGCATGTGCGCGCCGCAGAGCCTGCGCGCGGCCGACTATCCGCTCAGCGGCGAAGGCCCCTCCTCCGATCTCTTCCCCTGGCCGCGGGTGAAGGACGATCGCAACATCCATGGTCCCGGCGCGATCGCCGTGCCCGGCGTCGTCGCCGGAATGGAAGAGGCGCACCGCCGCTACGCCAAATTGCCATGGAAGGATCTGGTCGCGCCGGCAACCCGGCTCGCCGGCGAAGGCCTGCTGGTCGATTGGTGGACGACGGTGACGATCGCGGGTTCGGCCGCCGACCTCAGACGCTACCCCGCGAGCGCGGCCGCCTATCTGAAGAACGGCCTGCCGCCGACCGCGCCATGGGGCATCAAATTCGAGACGCGGCTGCCGCAGGACGCCCTGAAGGCGACGCTGTCACATCTCGCCGACGCGGGCGCGCGCGATTTCTATCAGGGCGATCTCGCCAGGAGCATTGCTTCCGACATCAAGGCCGACGGCGGCTCGCTGTCGGTGGAGGATCTCGTCGCCTTCCGCGCCTACTTACGCGAGCCGCTGGCGATCCCCTATCGCCAGGGCAAGGTGTTCGCGACCCCGGAGCTCACCGCGGGGCCGACGATGGCGCATGCGCTGCGCCTGTTGCAGCAGAGCTTGACGCCCGCGGGCGCGCCGGATGCCGGCGCCTATGTCGAATATGCGCTCGCCCTGCAGACCGCCTTCCGCGAACGGCTGAAGGACATGGGCGATGCCGACGGCAAGCGCTCGCTCGGCGCCGAATATCTGGCGCCGGCCTGCACCACGCATTTCTCGGTGGTCGACCGCCACGGCAACATCGCGGCGGTGACGCAGACGCTGCTTTCGTCGTTCGGCTCGCGATACGTGACACCGCACACCGGCATCACCATGAACAACGGCATCATGTGGTTCGACCCGACGCCCGGCACCACCAACTCGCTTGCACCGGGCAAGCGCTGCCTCTGCAACTACACGCCCGTCATCGCCGAGACCAGGGACGGCAAGCGTCTCGCGGTCGGCGCCTCGGGCGGACGCCGCATCCTGCCCGCAGTGACGCAGCTCGTGTCCTTCGCGATGGATTACGGCATGGACCTCGACGCCGCCATCCACCAGCCGCGCATCGACGCCAGCGAAGGCGCGGTGGTGATCGGCGATGCGCGCATGCCGGCGGAGGTGCGCGAGGCGCTGGCCGCGCGCTTCGACTATGAAGAGAGCCGGCTGCAGGCGGTGCCGCAGAAGTTCGCCTTCCCGAGCGTCGTGATGCGCGAGGGCGAACTCAATTCCGGCGCAGTCGAGATCTTCCAGCCTTGGGCCGATGCGGTGGCGGAGAGCTGAACGCGGAGATCGAAGCAAGATCGTGCCAGCGCGCGTTGAGCCTTGGCGTGATTACGCACCCAGGCGAGCGTCACGACTCCTCCACATTCGCGGGGAACTAAGGCAGCCGGACGCCGTTCATTGAACGGACAAAGGCGCTCACCGTGGAGGACATATGAAGAAACTTGCGCTCGCTGCGTCGCTGGTCATTGCGGCCGGGCTCACATTCACCAGCCCTGCTTTGGCCAAGGGCGGCCATGGTGGCGGCCACGGACATGGTCATGGCCACAAGATAGGCCATCATCACCATGGCAAGTCGTTCGGATGGTACCAGGGTCGCAAGGTCGGCTGGCGCGGTCACGCGTGCCCGCCCGGACTGTGGAAGCAGGGTCGCTGCTAAGCCGGTCCAGGATTCAAGCAAGGCGTCGCCCTCACCGGGCGGCGCCTTTTCATATGCCGAGCCGGTCCCGCACCCGGCCTGCGATCACGGCGGTGGTCACGCCGACCGGCCAGAACGCATGCAGCGGGATCGGCTTGATTCCCGTGATGGGCATGTCGATCTCGGTCCTTGTGCCGCCGATCAGGCGGCGGGCGAGCTGCGCGCCCATCGCGGTCGAGAGCGCGACACCGCGGCCGTTGCAGCCGAGCGAGATCAAAATGCTCTCGGCGGGCTCGTGCACATGGGGATAATGATCCCCGGTGATGGCGAGCCGGCTGTTCCAGCCGTGGGTCCAGGCAACGCCCTTGAGCTGCGGCCAGAGCCGCTCCGCATAACGCATGAGATAGGCAACGTCATGCGGCGACTTGATCCAGCGCATCGGGCCGCGCCCGCCCATCAACAGGCGATTCTGCTGATCGACGCGGTAATAGACCGTGATGTGGCCGCTCTCGTAGAGCACCGGACGCGTCGGCATGATCGAACGCGCGATCGCATCGGAGAGCGGCGCGGTGGCGGCGATCGAGGAAAACACCGGCACGATGGTGCGGCGGAGCGCCGGCCAGAGATCGTCGGTGAAGCCGTTGGTGGCGAGCAGGACCTTGTCGGCATGAACAATTGCCCGCGGCGTCTCGATGCGCCAGCGCGAGCCGTCGCGGCGTAGCGACAATGCCGGCGTCTCGCCAAAGACCTTCGCGCCCGCCGACATCGCGGCGCGCGCAAGACCACGGGCGTAGCTCAGGGGATGCAGATCGCCGCCGCGCGTATCCAGCATCGCGCCGATATAGCGGTCGGTGCCGGTCATCTCGCGCAGCTGCTCGCGGTTCAGGTACGACACCGGCATGCCGCGGCGAATGCATTGCTGCGCAGTCTTTTCGATCGCGGCGGCGGTGCTCTCATTGTAAGCCGCGCGCAACGTGCCGTTCTGCCGGGCCTCACACGGGATCTGGTAACGGCGGATCAGATCGTGCGTGAAGTTGGTCGTGCCGTAGGCGAACGCGATCATGCGGCGGCCGAGCTCCGCGCCGAAATCGGCCTCGATCTGATCGGGGTCGTGCTTCAGGCCGGGGTTGGTGTGGCCGCCATTGTTGCCGGACGCGCCCCAGCCCGGCTCCTGCGCCTCCAGCACCACGGCCTCGACGCCCTGCTCCGCCAGATGCAGCGCGGTGGAGAGGCCGGTGTAGCCGCCGCCGACGATCGCGACGGAGACGCTTCTGTCGACATCGAGCGGCGGCGTGGCAACCGGCGCCACGGCGGTGTCGGCATAGAGCGAGGGCGGCAGAGGCAGGCGCGTCATGGCGAGTCCGAATCAGAGCGGATGCAGCACGCGGCGCAAAAAGTCCTGCGTCCGCGCGTGCTGCGGTTGATTGAGCACCGATTTCGCCGGCCCCTGCTCGACGATGACGCCGCCGTCGATGAACAGCACGCGATCGGCGACGTCGCGGGCAAAGCCCATCTCGTGGGTCACGACGACCATGGTCATGCCGTCGTCGGCGAGCTTGCGCATGACGCCGAGGACATCGCCGACGAGTTCGGGATCGAGCGCCGAGGTCGGCTCGTCGAACAGGATGGCCTTGGGCTGCATGGCGAGTGCCCGCGCGATGGCGACGCGCTGCTGCTGGCCGCCGGAGAGCTGCGGCGGATGCGCGTCGGCCTTTTCCGCAAGTCCGACCTGGGCGAGCAGCGTCCGGCCGCGTTCCAGCACTTGGGCGCGAGGCTCTTTTTTCACGAAGAGCGGCCCCTCGATCACGTTCTCCAGCGCGGTGCGATGCGGAAACAGATTGAAGCGCTGGAACACCATCGAGACCTGGGTGCGGATGTTCACGATCGAGGGCGCATCGCGATCGACCTTCAAGCCTTCGACGCTGATCTCGCCGCGGTCGTAGCTTTCGAGACCGTTGATGCAGCGCAGGATGGTGGACTTGCCCGACCCGGACGGGCCGATGATGCAGACGACCTCGCCCTTCTCGACGCTCGCATTGATGCCCTTCAGCACCTCGACCTGACCGAAGCTCTTGTGGACGTCGCTCAGCTCGATCATCGCTTGCCGGCCCGCTTCTCGAAGTGACGGACCAAGAGGATCAGCGGAATGCTCATGGTGAGATACATCAGGGCGACCAGCGTGAACACGCTGGTGTTCTTGAAGGTCGAGGACGCGATCAGCTTGCCCTGCAGCGCGAGCTCGGCGACCGTGATGGTCGAGGCCTGCGAGGAATCCTTCAGCATCATGATCATGACGTTGCCGTAGGGCGGCAGCACGATGCGCACGGCCTGCGGCAGCACCACGCGGCGCATGGTGAGCCACCAGCCCATGCCGATCGACTGCGCCGCCTCGATCTGGCCCTTGTCGATGGCCTCGATGCCGGCGCGGAAGTTCTCGGCCTGATAGGCCGAATAGGCGATGCCGAGCCCGAGGATCGCGGCCTGCAAGGCCGACAGCGTGACGCCGAGATCGGGCATCACGAAATAGAGGTAGAACAGCAGCACGATGATCGGGATGCCGCGGATCACGTTGATCAGGCTGGCGCTGAGCATCGACAGCGCTCTTATGCCGGAGACCCGCATCATCGCCCAGACGAGGCCGAGCACCGTCGAGAGCAGCAGCGAGCCGATGGTGACGACGATCGTCAGCGCGACGCCGCTCATCAGGATCGGGAAGAACTCGACGGTGTCGCGCCAGAAGCCTTTCATCGGGCAGCCTTCGAATCAGATCCTATCGATCACCCCTGCGCCTTCAGGCCCCATTTATCGAGGATCTTGTCGATGGTGCCGTTGGCTTTCAGCTTGGCGAGCGAGGCGTTGATCTTGCCGAGCAGCGCGGTCTCGCCCTTGCGCACGCCGATGCCGACCGAGCCGACCGTAACAGGCTTGTAGCCGTCGACGAGGCGCACCTCGGGGAAGCCGCCCTGCTTCAGATTGTAGGCGAGGATCGGATAATCGGCGTAGCCGGCCTTGAGGCGGCCGGTGTTCACGTCGCGCAGGATGTCCGGGATGGTGTCGTAAGCCTTGACCTCGGCGAACAGGCCGGTCTTCTTCAGCGCGTCGACGAAGGCGGTGCCGACTTGCGCGCCCACCGTCTCGCCCTTCAGGTCCTCCTGCGTGGCGTAAGCCTTGGTGTCGCTCTTCGGCACCACGAGACCTTCGCCATAGCTGTAGATCGGGTCGGAGAAGTCAATGACCTCCTTGCGCGGCGCGGTGATGAACATCGCGGCCGCAATGATGTCGATCTTGCTCGAGGTCAGCGAGGGGATCAGCGCCGAGAAGGCCATCGGCTCGATCTGCACGTTGAAGCCGGCATCCTTGCCTACCTCGGTGATGAGATCCACCATGATGCCCTGGATGGTGTTGGTCTTGGTGTCCAGGAAGGTGAAGGGAATGCCCGTCGGCGTCGAGCCGACCTTCAGCACCTGTTGCGCCGAAGCCGGCACGGCTGCGGCAATGGCGAGCGCCGCGATCGCGGCCTGAACAAAACGCTTCATCGCATCCCCCTTTTGGGCCTGCCCGGCAGCGGCGCGCGCATGTTGCGATCAGACGTTGCGGGCCGGGCCGTTTCGGCCTATTTTCACCAATATGAAAATTTGGTCACACTTTCGCGGACGATGCAAGCGGTTTTCATGCACATGAAGGAAGCGGTTTGACGTGAGCGGTGGCAAAAGAATGCGCAAACCGGCCGCCGCAAAGCCGGCTAGGAAGATGAAAGCCAAAGCCGAGGCGGCGGAGCCTGCGATGGACGTCGCGGTCGGCCGCCGCATCCGGGATCTCAGGCGGGTCAGGCAATTCTCGCTGGAGACGGTCGCCGCGCGCACCGAGCTGTCGATCGGCTTCCTCAGCCAGATCGAGCGCGGCCTGTCCTCGCCCTCGCTGCGGGTGCTGGCAACGCTCGCCGACGTGCTCGGCGTCGGCATCGCCGCGCTGTTCGGCGCGAGCCCGAGCGCCGACGGCGCCTCCGATCAGGTCGTGACGCGGGGGCTGCAGCGACCGGAGCTGAAGCTGTGGCGCACCGGCGTGTCGAAGCAATTGCTGAGCCCGGCCAGCGCCGACAACAAGCTCAATCTGTTCCTGGTGCATCTGGAGCCCGGCGGCTCCACCGGCGACGAGCTCTACACCCATGACGGCGAAGAGGCCGGGCTCGTGCTCGAAGGCGAGATGATGCTGACGGTGGACAGTAAGACGTGGTCGCTGAAAACCGGCGACAGCTTTCGCTTTGCCAGCCGAAGGCCGCACCGGTTTTCCAATCCGGCGAGCGATGCGAAGTCGGTCGTGCTCTGGGTGAATTGCGTGACGGGGGCGGGGTAGCTGCTTCAACGCACGCGGCGGAGTGAAGAAATCCCGGGGCATCTCCACGCCGTCATTGCGAGCGAAGCGAAGCAATCCAGACTCTCGCCGCGGAGACCATTCTGGATTGCTTCGTCGCAAGGGCTCCTCGCAATGACGCGCGGAGAGGCCGTCACCCGAACCGGTGCTTGTACCGCTCCACCGTCAGCGCGCTGACGTCGATCTCCGGCTTCCTGCCCGAGAGCATGTCGGCGAGGACGCGGCCCGAGCCGCAGGACATGGTCCATCCGAGCGTGCCGTGGCCGGTGTTGAGGTGGAGGTTGGCGTAGTGGGTCGGGCCGATCACGGGCGGGCCGTCCGGCGTCATCGGGCGCAGGCCGCTCCAGAACGTCGCCTTGGACAGATCGCCGCCGCGCGGGAACAGGTCGGTCAACGAATGATCCAGCGTGGCGCGGCGCGCGTCGTAGAGCTTGTCCGAATAGCCGGAGATTTCGGCGGTGCCGCCGACGCGGATGCGATTGCCGAGGCGGGTGATCGCGACCTTGTAGCTCTCGTCCATCACGGTGGATTCCGGCGCGCCGGAAGCGTCCTTGATCGGCACCGTGATCGAATAGCCCTTCACCGGATAGACCGGCAGCGAGATGCCGAGCGGCGCGGCCAGCCGCGACGACCAGCTGCCGAGCGCGAGCACGTAAGCGTCCGCCTGCAACAGGCCGGCGCCGGTCGCGACACCGCTGACGCGCGCGCCGTCGGTGACGATGCGATCGATCGAGGTGTTGAACAGGAAGCGCACGCCGAGCGCCTGGGCGTGCTTGGCCAGCGCCTGCGTGAACATGTGGCAGTCGCCGGTCTCGTCCTGCGGCAGGCGGAGCCCGCCGACGAACTTCTCCTTCACGCCCGCAAGCGCCGGCTCGACCGCGATGCAGCCCTCGCGGCTCAGCACCTCGAACGGCACGCCGTATTGCTTGAGCACGGCGATGTCCTCGGCCGTGCCGTCGAGCTGGGCCTGGTAGCGAAACAGCTGCAGCGTGCCCTGCGAACGCTCGTCATACTGGATGCCGATGTCGCGGCGCAGATCGCGTAAAGCGTCGCGGCTGTATTCCGCGATCGGAATCATCCGGCTCTTGTTGACCGCGTAGCGCGCGCTGGTGCAGTTGCGCAGCATCTTGAGCAGCCAGACCCACATGACAGGATCGAGCTTCGGCCGGATCACCAGCGGGCCGTGCTTCATCAACAGCCACTTGATCGCCTTCACCGGCACGCCGGGGCCGGCCCAGGGCGAGGAATAGCCGGGCGACACCTCGCCGGCATTGGCGAAAGAGGTCTCCAATGCCGGCTCCGGCTGACGGTCGACGACCGTCACCTCATGGCCGGCACGCGCGAGGTAGTAGGCAGAGGTGACACCGATGACACCGCTGCCGAGGATCAGAACTTTCACGCTTCGTCAAACTCCCGCGGCGCTCGCCGCTGCAAGGGAAGAACTCGCAACGGCGAGAGCAAATATCAGGCCACCTTCTTGATGGCGTCGCCGAGGATCGAGATCATCTGGTCGATGTGGCTCTTCTCGACGATGAGCGGGGGCGACATCGCGAAGCTGTCGCCGCTCATGCGCAGGTAAAGGCCGGTGTTGAAGCAGTCGACCATCACGTCATAACCGCGCGCGCCGACCACGCCGTCGCGCGGCGCCAGCTCGACCGCGCCCATCAGGCCGCAATTGCGGATGTCGACGACGTTGGGCAGACCTTTGAGCGAATGCAGCGCATCGCGCCAGTATTCGGCGATCGAGGCACCGCGCGTGAGCAGGCCTTCGTCCTTGTAGATGTCGAGCGTCGCGATGCCGGCGGCGCAGGCGGTCGGATGCGCCGAGTAAGTGTAGCCGTGGAACAGCTCCATCACATTCTCCGGGCCGACCATCATGCCGTCATGCACCTTGCGGCTCGCGAACACCGCGCCGCAGGGAATGGTGCCGTTGGTGATGCCCTTGGCCGTCGTCATCAGGTCCGGCGTGACGCCGAAGAAGTTGGCGGCGAACGGCGTGCCGAGGCGGCCGAAGCCGGTGATGACCTCGTCGAAGATCAGGAGGATGCCGTGCTTGTCGCAGATCTCGCGCAGGCGGTTGAGATAGCCCTTCGGCGGCGGCAGCACCGCGGTCGAGCCCGGCACCGGCTCGACGATGAGTGCGGCGATGGTCTCGGCACCGTGCAGCGCGACGAGACGCTCGAGATCGTCGGCGAGCTCGGCGCCATGCTCGGGCTGGTCCTTGGCGAAGGCGTTGCGGGTGAGATCGTGGGTGTGGCGGATGTGGTCGACGCCCGGCAGCAGGGTCGTGAACGCGCGGCGGTTGGCGACCATGCCGCCGACCGAGGTGCCGCCGAAGCCGACGCCGTGATAGCCGCGCTCGCGGCCGATCAGGCGGGTGCGGCTGGCCTGGCCGTTGGCGCGGTGATAGGCCAGCGCGATCTTCAGCGCGGTATCGACCGATTCTGAGCCGGAATTGGTGAAGAAGATGCGGTCGAGGCCCTTTGGCGCGATCTCGGCGAGGCGCTCGGCGAAGTCGAAGGCCAGCGGGTGGCCCATCTGGAACGACGGCGCGAAATCCAAGGTCATCAGCTGGCGCTCGACGGCGGCAGCGATCTGCTTGCGGCCGTGGCCGGCATTGACGCACCAGAGACCGGCGGAGCCGTCGATCACCTTGCGGCCGTCGACGGTGGTGTAATGCATGCCCTCGGCCGAGGAGAACAGGCGCGGCGCCTTCTTGAACTGCCGGTTGGCCGTGAACGGCATCCAGAACGAGTCGGTCTTGATAGTGTTCGGAATCTGATGAAGGGTCACGGCCGCGCTCCTTTGCTGACGCCATAGCTGAGCCATGGCTTGGAAAGCGCAACAAGTCCTTTTCTGGTGACCTGCAAGCCATTGATCTTGCTGGAGCACCCGGTCCATATTTGCGCGATCCGCAACACCTGCAACACCGGATCAGGGCTAGGACCAGGACATGAGCGTCGACATCGGTGGACGGCTGCGATTCATCAGGGCGCGCCACAAGCTGTCGCAGCGCGAGCTCGCCAAGCGCGCCGGGGTCACCAATTCGACCATCTCGCTGATCGAATCCAACCAGATGAACCCCTCCGTCGGCGCGCTCAAGCGCATCCTCGACGGCATCCCGATGGGGCTCGCCGAGTTCTTTGCGCTGGAGCCGGAGTCCCGGCGCAAGATCTTCTACCGCGCCGAGGAGCTCACCGAGGTCGGCAAGAAGCCGATCTCGTATCGCCAGGTCGGCGACAATCTGTTCGGCCGCAGCCTGCAGATCCTCAAGGAGCGCTACGAGCCCGGCAGCGACACCGGGCGCGTCCATCTCGTCCATGACGGCGAGGAAGGCGGCATCGTGATCTCGGGCAAGTTAGAGGTCACCGTCGAGGACGAGCGCCGCATCCTCAATCCCGGCGATGCCTATTATTTCGAGAGCCGCCGCCCGCATCGCTTCCGCTGCGTCGGCGGCAAGCCGTGCGAGGTGATCTCGGCCTGCACGCCGCCGACGTTCTGACACGGCACCCGAATTCTCCTGAACCCCGGTGGCGCAGCGGACGACCAAGCAGGAGGCACGATTCCGCTTCCCGAGAGCCGCCCATGTTCGCCCCCATCCGATTCGCGCTCATCAGCGCGACGGCCCTGCTCGCCCCCGTCACCTGCCACGCCATGGAGGATTACCTCCGCGCCGCCAGCAGTGCGCCGACCGCGATCACACTGTGCGGCGCGGCCAACCGCGACGACAGGGCGACCAAGGCCGCCGCCTGCAAGGAGAAGGGTTACGACCGACTGGTCGCGGCGATCGACAAATCGTTCGACGCAGCGCTCGCCAAGGCGCCTGTCAACATCCGGCCGCTCCTCAAGCGCGATCAGGCGTGGTTCAACGAGATGATCTTGCAAGCCGCCGAGGCCGTGCAGGAGGTCGATGAGGCCGAGCTCAGCGACATCTTTGTCGCGACCCTGCGCCAGCGCAAGGACGCGCTCGACGAGATGGCCGGCGGCTTTGGTCGCAGCGGGCTCTCCGGCAAATGGGCCAACGCGTTCGGAAGCCTCACCGTCTCGCCGGATGCCAGCGGCGCGCAGCGCATCACAGTCGACATGAGCGCCTATTACGGCAGCGACAAGCATCGGCAATGCAAGCTGAGCACGACGGTGACCAAGGCCGGGAGCTGGCTGAGCGGGTCGATCCAGACACCGGCTGCCGAGGCGTCGAATACCGCAGCACCGCCGAGCCAAGAGCGTGCCGCGCCGGCGAAACCCCCGACCATCAAGCTCCGTCGCCAGGGCGAGAGCCTTCGCGTCGTCTTGATCGATGGCGACGAGACGATCGGGGATCGCGACGATTGCGATGATCCCTCGCAGATCACCGGCACCTATTTCGCGAGCGGCGGCTCCGACACGGCCGGCAAGGCCGAGACATCGTTCGTCGCGCCGACCTTCGACTGTAAGCGCCCGGTGACGGCGACGGACGAGGAGATTTGCTCCGATCCCGATCTTGCCGAGAACGATCAGCGCCTGAACCGCGCCTGGAAGGCGCTGTTGCCGCGGCTCGACGATTCGACGCGGCGCGCCCTGACGGAGGACCAGCGCAACTGGGTGCAATCACAGACCGAGCAATTCCCCGAATTTCTTCATCCGGCCTGGGAGAAACGGACCTGGGAGATGCACTTCACCACCAGTGCGCGCGATCACGTCGATGCCCTCCAGCGCGAGCGAATCGCGCTGCTCGAAGGATTTGACGACAAACGTGCAGGCCTTGCCGGCGTCTGGCTCGCCTACAACGCGATTCTGAAGATCACCGTCGACAAGGACGGCAAGCTGAGCGTGCAGGGCTGGAAGTGGGACCAGGGCGATTGGAAGGCCGGCTGCGACTACGAGATGACCGGCAAGATCGTCGGCGGCACATTTCGCGCCGAGGGACAGCGCAAGAACCCGGACACGCTGGAGCGCGATCACGCCATGCTGATCGTCAACCGTCTCGACGACGCGTTCGCGAGCAAGCGCAGCGGCAAGGAGGGCGACGACGAGGCGAAGTGCAGGCGAAGGCTCGACTATTCCTCGACCGCACGCCTGTTTCCGGCGCGCGCCTCGCCTGACATCACCAATTTCTCCGGCTCGTTCCGTTAAAGCCCACGAAATAAAGGCATGATCGCGCAACGGCGGAGGCGCGCGACCTCTCCTGCAAGCGGGAGAGGCGAGCCGCTCCCCCTTTACGATGGCACCAGCAGCTCCTCGATCCGGATCGGGAAGCGGCGGACGCGCACGCCGGTGGCGTGCCAGACCGCGTTGGCGACCGCGCCGGCGCTGCCGGTGATGCCGATCTCGCCGACACCCTTGATGCCGAGCGCATTCACATGCGGATCGTGCTCCTCGACGGTGATGACGTCGAGCGGCGGCACGTCGGCATTCACGGGGATATGGTACTCGCCGAGATTGGCATTCATGATCCGCCCGCTGCGGCGGTCGGTGATCGCCTCCTCGTGCAGCGCGAAGGACAGGCCCCAGATCATCCCGCCGAACAGCTGGCTCTGCACCATGCGCGGATTGACGATGCGCCCGGCGGCGAAGGCGCCGACCATGCGGGTGAGGCGAACCTGGCCGAGTTCGGGATCGACCTTCACCTCGGCGAACACCGCGCCGTGGGCATGCATCGCATATTGCTCCATCGCCGCAGGGTTCGGCGCGCCGGTGCCGCGGGCCTCGATCTCGGCAACGCCCGCGCGCGCGAGAATCTCGGCATAGCTCTCGCTCCGGCTCTCGTCGTCGCGGCGGATCAGCCTGCCCTCGCGCGCGATCACGCCGGCATTGCCGGCGCCGAACAGCGGCGAGCGCTCGTCGCTGGTGGCGAGATCGGCGAGCTTAGCGATCACGGCGGCGCCGGCGCTGTGGATCGCAGCCCCTGCCGTTGCGGTGTGCGCCGAGCCGCCGGCGATGCCGGCGTCGGGCAGGTCTGATGTCCCCGACTTGAAGTCGAGGCGGTCGATATCGAGGCCGACGGAATCGGCCGCGATCTGCGCCAGCGCCGTCCAGGCGCCCTGCCCCATATCGTGCGCGCCGATCTCCATCACGCCGGAGCCGTCGCGCCGGATCGCCGCGCGCGCCTCGGCCTGGAACATCAGCGCCGGGAAGGTCGCGGTGCCCATGCCCCAGCCGACCAAGAGACCGGCATCGTCGCGCATCTGGCGCGGCTGTAGCGGACGCTTGGCCCAGCCGAAGCGCGCGGCGCCCTGCTCGTAGCAGGCCCGCAGCGCCTTGGAGGAGAAGGGCCGCCCCGTCATCGGCTCGACCTCGGCGTAATTCTTCAGGCGGAAGGCGAGCGGATCCATGCCGCAGGCAGAGGCCATCTCGTCGATCGCGCTCTCGAGCGCGATCGAGCCGGTGGCCTCGCCCGGCGCACGCATGAACAGCGGCGTGCCGGTGTTGACGCGCACGGCATCGTGCGAGGTGCGGATCGCGGGCGCCGCGTAGAGCGTGTGCGAGGCATCGGCGGCGGGCTCGTAGAAATCGTCGAACGTGCTCGACACGGTTCGCGCGCGATGATCGAGCGCGGTGAGGCGTCCCTCTCCGTCGGTGCCGAGGCGCAGGCGCTGGCGCGTCGGCGCGCGGTGGCCGACCGGGCCGTACATCTGCTCGCGGCGCAGCACCAGCTTGACCGGCTTGCCGACGAGCTTCGCCGCCATCACGCCGAGGATCTGCGGCCCGGTCAGAAAACCCTTCGAGCCGAAACCGCCGCCGAGGAACGGGCTGCGGATGTGGATCTTTTCAGGCGCGAGGCCAAACAGCTCGGCCACGCGGCCGCGAGCCATCACCATGGCCTGGCTCGGCGTGTCCAAGAAGAGCTTGTCACCCTCCCAGCGCGCCACGATCGCGTGCGGCTCCATCGCGTTATGATATTGCGGCGGCGTCTCGTAAGTTGCGTCGATCTGCTTGTCGGCCGCGGCGAGGCCCGCCTCGACATCGCCGCGGTGGCTTTCCGTGGGATTGCCGACGCCGACGACCGGCGGTGCGAAGCTTTCGCCGGCATCAAAGCCGACGAGCGCAGGCTGCACCTCGTAAGCCGGGGCCAGCAGCGCCGCGCCTTCCGTCGCGGCCTCCAACGTCTCGGCGATCACGACCGCAATCGCCTGATTGGCGTAGCGGATATCGTTGCTCTGCAACACCTCCATTCGGAACACGAACGGATTGGTCTTGATCTCCGGATCGATCGCGAGCGGCGGCTTATGCTCCGGCGTCATCACGTCGACGACGCCGGGATGACGTTTTGCGGCGGCGACATCGAGCGAGACGACGCGGCCGCGTGCGATGCTGGCCGTCGCAATCACGGCAAACAGCATGCCGGGCGGATGATTGTCCGCGGCGTAAGTCGCCTGCCCCGTCACCTTGAGGATGCCGTCACGGCGGGTCAGCGGCTGGCCGATATTCGAGCCGTGCCGCAGATGAGCGGGAGCGCTGGTCAAAATGAGCTCAGACATGGAGGGCTCCGGAGGTCGAGGCAAAGGGAGAGGCCGGCAACGCGGGGATACGCGCGGGCGTCCCGGCCGCGGCCAAGGTCAGCGCGCGCACGACGATGCGGCGCGCGAGCTCGATCTTGAAGGCGTTGTCGCCGGACGGCTTTGCGCCTTCGAGCGCACGCCTGGCCGCCTTCTGGAATGCGTCGGCGATGGGCGCGACCCCCTTCAGCACATCTTCCGCGGCGCGAGCGCGCCAGGGCTTTGCGGCGACGCCCCCCAGCGCGAGCCGCGCTTCGGCAATCCTGCCGTTCTCGATCCGCAACGCGGCCGCAGCGGAGACGACGGCAAAAGCGTAGGAGGTGCGCTCGCGAACCTTGAGGTAACGCGCATGCGCGGCAAAACCGCGCGCGGCGGGCGGCAGGCGTACCGCGACGATGAGATCGCCGGGCTCGAGCACCGACTCGCGATCGGGCGCATCGCCCGGCAGGCGGTGCAGCTCGACGAGGGCGATCTCGCGCCGGCCGCCTCTGCCCTCGATCTCGACGATGGCATCGAGCGCGACCAGCGGCACGCAGAAGTCGGAGGGGTGCGTGGCGATGCAGCTCTCGCTCCAGCCGAGCACGGCGTGGCTGCGGTTCTCGCCGTCGCGCGCGTCGCAGCCGGAGCCGGGCGCGCGCTTGTTGCAGCGGCTGGCGGTGTCGTAGAAATATGCGCAGCGCGTCCGTTGCAACAGATTGCCGCCGACGGTGGCGGCGTTGCGCAATTGCGCCGACGCTCCCGAGAGCAGCGCTTCGGCCACCGCGGGATAGGACCGCGCGAACTCCGCATCATGGGCGAGATCGGCGTTGCGCACCAGGGCGCCGATGCGCAAGGAGCCGTCCGCGAGAGTCTCGATTCCGTCGAGGCCATCGAGATGCGTGACGTCGACCAGCCGGTCCGGACGGCTGACGCCGCCCTTCATCAGGTCGAGCAGATTGGTGCCGGCGGCAAGAAAGACCGCGCCCGGCTGCGCCGCCGCCGCAACGGCTTCTGTGACCGTGGCCGGCCTGACATAATCGAACTGTTTCATGCGGAGCGCCTCTGATTGGTCCGGTCCATCTGTCCTTGCGCGTCCAGCACCGCATCGACGATGCCGACGTAAGCGCCGCAGCGGCACAGATTGCCGCTCATGCATTCGCGGACGCGTTCGGGATCGTTGCCGGCCTGGCCTTCGCCGATCATGCCGATCGCGCTCATGATCTGGCCCGGCGTGCAGAAGCCGCACTGGAAGCCGTCATGGGCGATGAAGGCGGCCTGCACCGGATGCAGCTGGTCGCCGCGCGCGAGGCCTTCGATGGTGAGGATGTCGGCGCCGTCATGGCTGACGGCGAGCGCGAGACAGGAATTGATGCGCTTGCCGTCGACCAGAATGGTGCAGGCGCCGCACTGGCCGCGGTCGCATCCCTTCTTGGTTCCGGTGAGATGGAGGCGCTCACGCAGGAGATCGAGCAGCGTGACGCGCGGATCGTCGAGGACGAAATCGCGCCGCGCACCGTTCACGGTGAGGCTGATGGAGTGGTTCATACAAGGCTCCGATCAGATTTGGACATGGCTCATCGCGCAGCGCGCCACCGCCGTGGCCGCTGTCGACTAGCGCCGCCCGAACACGAAGCGGCCGGCGCATGAATGAAGATACGGAGGCTGCCTCCGCTTAACAAGGGCGACGCGGAAAAATCTGGAATTCGTCAAAAGCCCCTGCGCCACCAACGCGATGCAGCCCTGCACGGGTCCGGCGAGGGTTCAATCTAACCAATTCGTGATCTACATTGCGCGGCATGGACGACCACACCGACCAGACCCGAAAACCCCGCGCCGACGCCGTGCGCAATCGCGAGCGCGTGCTCGAAGCGGCGAAGCTGGTGTTCAATGCGGGCGGTCCGGAAGCGAGCCTGGAAGCCGTGGCCAAGCGGGCCGGCGTCGGCATCGGCACGCTGTATCGCCATTTTCCGACCCGCGAGGCCTTGTTCGAGGCGGTGTACCGCCGCGAGGTCGAGCAGCTCAGCGAGCTGGCCGAGCAACTGAAGAATGCCAAGGACCCGATCGAGGCGCTACGGCGCTGGCTGCACTCAGGCGTCGAGTTCGTTGCGACCAAGAAGGGGATGATGGCCGCGCTGGCGCTCGCGGTGCAGAGCGGGTCGGAGCTGCATGCATTCTCCTTCGAGCGTCTGACCAAGGCGATCGGCTCGCTGCTGAACCGGGCGGTCGCAGCCGGCGAGATGCGCGCCGACATCAGCCCGGAGGATCTGCTGCGCGCCTTCTTCGGCATGTGCTACGTGCACGACCAGCCCGGCTGGCAGGCAACGGCGCTGCGCCTGCTCGACGTGTTCGTCGCCGGCTTGCGCGTGCCGCCGCCCGGCAAGGCCAAGGCGCGCTCGTCGAAGACGACCAAGCCGGCGGCGAAGCGGAAGCCATAGGCGGTGTGGACGCATAGTCGAAGGAATCCCGGCTTCTGAAGGCCGACCGGAAATCTGCTGATCGGCCTGAACATTTGCGGCTGTGACCCGCGGCGGACATCAGGACGCGGGGATTGGCACTTTCGGGAACTCCAAGCTTGGTGCAGACTTCGGGCCATATTTCGAAGAATTGGATCGGGTGTTGCCAATGCCAATTTTCCTTGACCGACACGATCTCTCGGGACTGACCGCTGCCGATATCGCCGAGGCGCATCGCAAAGATTTGGAAGTGCAAGATAGATACGGCGTTCGTTTTCTAACGTACTGGTTTGATGAATCGCGCGGTACGGGCTTCTGTCTCATTGACGCACCGGATATCCGAACGGCGATGCGGGTTCATGACGAAGCTCACGGCGACGTAGCGAAAGATGTCATCGAAGTGGACCTCTCGGCGGTCCAGGCGTTTCTGGGGAGGGTATCCGACCCGGCACCTAGCGGCGCGGCAGACGATGTCAAATTCGATTCGGCGCTGCGAGCTATCATGTTCACCGACATCGTCGGCTCCACCAGCATGACGGCGCGTCTTGGCGATGCCCGTTCAGTGGAGATGGTTCGGGCTCATGACGCGCTGGTGCGCCGGGCCTTGAAGGACGAGGGCGGGCATGTGGTGAAACACACCGGCGATGGTATCATGGCATCCTTTGCCGACGCCGCTGCCTCTGTGCAATGCGCCCGCGCCATCCAGCGTGCATTTGAAGCCTTTAATCTAGCGAGCAAGGAGAAGCTTCAGGTGCGAATTGGCATCGATGTCGGCGAACCGATTGCTGACAGCAACGACCTTTTCGGTGCGACCGTTCAACTGGCCGCACGTTTGTGTCAGTTGGCCGAACCAGATGCTATTCTCGTGTCAAAGGCTGTACAGGATTGCATCCGGGATCGCGTGCAAGTGTCAAGCTTGGGTGCCCACCAGCTCAAGGGCTTTCAGCAGCCCATTGATGCATACGGAATCGAATGGCGTTGAGTTTCGCGACTTCACGAGTCCACGCCCGGCCGCCGCAGATGTGCTAGGATCGCACCCGCCGGGATCTCGAAGCGGAGCCTGTCATGCGCATCGCAGCCTTGCTGGTCGCTCTCCTTGTTGCCTGTCATCACGTGTCGGCGTTTGCCGGCGATGTCGCCGCCGCCCAAAGCGTCATCCGCGCCCACGAGCAGGCCTTCGTTCGCGACGATGCGGCGGCGGCCTATTCCCATGCGGCACCGGCGATCAAGGAGATCTTTCCCGCACCCGACATCTTCATGTCCATGGTGCAGAACGGCTACGCGCCGGTCTATCGTCACAAGAGTTTCGAATTCGGCGACAGCAAGAGCGATGGCACCTGGATCGCCCAGCGCGTCCACATCATCGATGCCAATGGTGAGGCCTGGGAGGCGCTCTACACCCTCGAGCAGCAGGCGGACGGCAGCTACAAGATCACCGGCTGCTCGCTGCTGAAGGCTGGGCAGTCGGCTTAAGTGGCAAAGCCCGGACCGGTCTTGACCGAGCGCATCCGCGCGCGGATCAGGAGCAGCACGACGATGCCGATGTTCAGCGCATTCCAGGCGACGCCGTTGGCGAACGCCGCGGCATAGGAGCCGGTGGCATCGAAGATGAGACCCGACACCCAGCCGCCGAAGGACATGCCGAACACGGAGGCAAAGATCACGATGCCGACGCGGGTCGCGGCCTCGCTCGCCGGCATCGCCTCGCGCACGATGATGGCGTAGCTCGGCACGATGCCGCCCTGGAACAGGCCGAACATCGCGGAGATCAGATAGAGCGAGGTCAGGCTGTCGAAGAACAGATAGAACACCAGCGCAAAGCCCTGCGCCAGCGATCCCACCAGCAGCGTGTAGATGCCGCCGATCTTGTCGGCGAGGTAGCCCGAGCCGATCCGGCTGATGATGCCGCAGCCCATCATCAGGGACAGCATCTCGGCGCCGCGCGCGACGCCATAGCCGAGATCGCCGCAATAGGCGACGATGTGCACCTGCGGCATCGCCATCGCCACGCAGCAGGAGATGCTGGCGATCGAGAGCAGCACCGTCAGCGTATTGGTCGACAGCCTGAGATCGACCCGCGGCGGCGGCGCGTTGGCGTGATCGTGGACATTGTCGCGGCCCATCTGCGCGCGCAGGATCAGCACCAGCACCGACATGAGGCCGGCGCAGACGATGCCGATGCCGATATGGGTGTAGCGCCAGCCGAACTCCTGCGTGCCCCAGTTCACGATCGGCGGCCACATCGCGCCGGCGACGTAGTTGCCGCTGGCGACGATGGTCACCGCCAAGCCGCGATAGCGCTCGAACCAGTGCGAGGCTTCGGCCATCAGCGGCGCGAAGGTCGCCGACGTGCCGAGGCCGATGAAGAAATAAGCCGCCACGAACTGCCAGAGCTGGCCCGATAGTCCAGCGAGCACATTGGCAACGCCGAGAAAGGCGATGCTGATCGCCATCGCCGGCACGATGCCGAAGCGATCGGTGATCTTGCCGGCGATCACGCCGCCGAGCCCGAACCCGAACATCATCAGCGTGAAGGCCAGCGACACCGCGCCGCGCGTGGCGCCGAATTCGGTCTGCACGATCGGAATCACGACCACGACCGCCCACATGCCGACGGCGCCGATCGAGCCGATCACGAGGGCAAGGATGAGCCGCACCCAGGCCTGACGGGAATCAGGGGTGAAGGAAGCAGGTGTTTGTCCTGGATGATTTGGCGCGTGCACGGGCAGGACCATGTTCGCGGACCGGCGCATGGTCAACCAGCTTGCCGCGATGTTGGGCATGCGCGGTGCGCTGCGGTAATAAGCTCTTGGCGAATGCGTCTTTTGCCATTAGTTTGCAATAAGCGTGTGCAACATTGCCGCGCGAGGAGCCTGTCGGCGGGATGTTGTTGCGATTGACGCGATCGGTGCGGATCAGGGTGGGGCGAATCATCGCCCTCGCCTATCTGTTCTGCGTGCTCGCGCCGGCCGCAAGCCTTGCCTGGGGCAGTGCTGCGCCCTGCCTTGGCGACGAGGCTCTGGCTGAGCTCGTTCCGGTGCATCATCACATGGTTGCGAGCCATGTTGCGAGCCATGGCGATGTTCCGCACGAGCATGCGGGCACCTCTTCTCAGACCGCCGCGAAGGACGCACCTGTTCCGAATCATCACGACGGCAAGGGAACAGTGGGCCCGTGCTGTGCGATGATGTGCGTCAGCGCGCTGCCGGCCGATCTGCCCAGCGTCGCCACGCCGGTCCGGCCGATGTCGACCTGTGCGCCCGAGATCGTGCCAAGCCTGCACAGCGCCGCGCCGCCCCAGCACTACCGTCCCCCCATCGCCTGATCTGACATGACGGCGTCGGTTTCGACGTGCGCTTTTGCGCGCGCGAACCTGTGGTCTTTCAGATCAGGAATCAAGACATGCTTGCGCTTTCCGGGGCGAAATCTGCCGCATCCGCGGTGGGTGAACATTCTCGAGTCATTTGGCTGCTGGCCTTTGCTGCGTCGGCACTGTCCGGCTGCATGCCGGCAACCACGCACATGGCCAGCGCGGATCCCGCCGACCCCGCGGCGAAGGTGGCCACGATCGGCTATCGCTCGACCATCGCGCCCTACACCAGCCTGCGGCCTGCGACGCCGGCACCATGGCGCGGCCGCAACGAGGCGGTGACGCCGCAGCCGAAGCAAGAGCGGTAGGGAGCGCGCCATGTCACAGCATCTTGCGCGAGGCCTGCTCGTCATCGCAGCGCTCAGCATGTCCGGTTGCGCCGCGTTCTCGCCCGACAGCGGCATGACGACGGTCTCGGATCTGACGAGCCAGACCATCAACAAGGACGTCGCCTTCGTGCGCTCGGCCGAGGGTGCCGCCGCGGTCGATTCCCGCGTCCGGCAGCTGCTCTCGCGCACGCTCAGCGTCGACGCCGCCGTGCAGATCGCGCTGCTCAACAACAAGGGACTGCAGGCCGCCTACAACGAGCTGGCGCTGGCCGAGACCGAGCTGGTCGAGCAGAGCCTGCCGCCCAATCCGGTGTTCGCGGTCTCGCGCATCACAGGCAACGGCGCCAGCGAGATCGAGCGCCAGGTGGTCGGCGACATCCTCGCGCTCGCCACGCTGCCGTTCCGGTCCGAGATCGCCCGGGAACGCTTCCGCGGAGCGCAGCTGCGCGCCGCGCTGGCGACGCTGCGGCACGCCTCGGACGTGCGCCGCGCCTATGTCCGCGCGGTCGCCGCAAACGAGATGGTGGGGCTGTTGACCGACGCCAAGGCGACGGCGGAATCGACCGCACAGCTCGCGCTCAAGCTCGGCGAGACCGGCTCGCTCAACAAGCTCGACCAGGCCCGCGAGCAGGTGTTCTATGCCGAGACCACCGCCGACCTCGCCAGCGCGCGACAGGCGGCGGCAAGCGCGCGCGAAAAGCTGGCGCGCCAGATGGGGCTGTGGGACGACGGTCTCGACTTCCGCCTGCCCAATCAACTGCCGCCATTGCCGCGCCGGCCGCTGGCGCTCCCCACGATCGAAGCCGATGCGGTGGCGCATCGCATCGACCTGCAGATCGCGCGGCTGGAGCTGGCCGCGCTGGCGAAGGCGCTGAACCTCACCGAGGCGACGCGCTTCGTGACGCTGCTCGATATCTCCGGCATCTCCCGTCGCACCCAGGATCCGGAAGGGCCGCCGTTCCGCGAGCGCGGCTTCGACCTGCAGTTCCAGATTCCGATCTTTGACGGCGGCGAGGTGCGCGTGCGACAGGCGGCGGAGACCTACAATCTCGCCTTCAACCGCCTGACCGAGCGGGCCGTGAATGTGCGGTCCGAGGCGCGCGACGCCTATCGCGTCTATCGCTCCACTTACGACATCGCCGGCCACTACCAGCGCGAGATCATCCCGTTGCGAAAGATCATCACCGAGGAGATGCAGCTGCGCTTCTCCAGCATGCAGGTCGACATCTTCGCGCTGCTCACCGAAGCGCGACAGCGTCTCGCCGCGCTGCGCGGCGCGATCGACGCCAGGCAGAGATTCTTCCTCGCCCAGGCCGATCTGCAGACCGCCGTCAATGGCGGCGGCCTGCCCGCCGCCGTTGGCGACAATCCAACCACCGTCGCCGCGGCAGCTCCTGCCGAAGGCGGCGGCCACTGAAGACGGAGACCGAGATGTTTTCCCGCCGAGGATTTTTAGGCACCGCCGCGCTTGTCGGCGCATCGGCCATTCAAGGCCGCGTCCAGGCCGCGTCTATCCCGGAAGCACCCACCATGGACAAGGTGGTGATGCAGCCGCCGCTGCACCCCATCAGCGGCCCGGACTATCGCCCCGTGGTCACGCTGAACGGCTGGTCGCTGCCGTTCCGCATGAACGGCGACTGGAAGGAATTCCATCTCGTCGCCGAGCCGGTGGTGCGCGAGTTCGCGGAAGGAATGAAGGTGAATTTGTGGGGCTACAACGGGCAATCGCCGGGCCCGACCATCGAAGCCGTCGAGGGCGACAAGGTGCGCATCTTCGTCACCAACCGCTTGCCCGAATACACCACGGTGCACTGGCACGGCATGATCATCCCGAGCGGCATGGACGGCGTCGGCGGATTGAACCAGCCGCACATCGAGCCGGGCAAGACCTTCGTCTACGAATTCGAGATGAAGAAGAGCGGAACCTTCATGTACCACCCGCATTCCGACGAGATGGTGCAGATGGCGATGGGCATGATGGGCATGTTCGTCGTGCACCCGCGCGACCCGGGCTTCCGCGCCGTCGACCGCGACTTCGTCTTCGTGATGAGCACCTATCGCGTCGACCCCGGGACCTATCTGCCGCACGTCAACGAGATGACGGACTTCAACATGTGGACCTGGAACGCGCGGGTCTTTCCCGGCATCGATCCGCTGCCGGTCAGGCTCGGCGACAAGGTGCGCGTGCGCATCGGCAATCTCAGCATGACCAACCATCCGATCCATTTGCATGGCCACAGTTTTGCGGTGACCTGCACCGATGGCGGCTGGATTCCCGAGAGCGCGCAATATCCGGAGACGACGACGGACGTTCCGGTCGGCGCGGTGCGCGTGTTCGACGTGCTCGCCGACAATCCCGGCGACTGGGCGTTCCATTGCCACAAGTCGCACCACACCATGAATTCGATGGGACACGACGTGCGCAACCTGATCGGCGTGTCGCGCAAGGATCTCGCCAAGGCCGTCGGCAAGCTCGCGCCCGACGGCATGGCCATGGGCTCGACCGGCATGGCGATGGGCAACATGGAGATGCCCGCGCCCGACAACACGCTGCCGATGATGACCGGCACCGGCCAGTTCGGGCCGATCGAGATGGGCGGCATGTTCACCGTGATGAAGATCCGCGAGGACCTCGCGCGCGACGATTACCGCGATCCCGGTCCGTACAAGTTCCCGAAAGGCACCGTCGCCTACGAGGTGGCCGCACCCGCCAAAGAGCCGGCGCGGCAGAAATCCGGCAGCCCGCCGATGAAGCACAAGATGTGAGCGTTTCGATGAACCACCAACCGGAGACCACGATGAAGACCACGATCAGGCTCGCCCTCGCGCTGGCCGCGCTTTCGACCGCGCCGGCCTTTGCTCACGACAAGCACGGGCACGCAAACTATTCGGCCGGCGAGCCCGGCGATCCCAAGAAGCCCGCGCGCACCATCGAAATTCTGATGAGCGAGATGGACTACACGCCCGCGAAAATCGAGGTGAAGCGCGGCGAGCAGATTCGGTTCGTGCTGCGCAATGTCGGCAAGGAGGACCACGAATTCCTGCTGGCCACGACCAAAGAAAACCTCGCGCATGCGGATCAGATGAAGAAGCACCCGCATATGGAGCACGACGAGCCCAATGCGGCGCGGCTTGCGCCGAAGAAGACGGCCGAGATCCTCTGGAAGTTCAGCAAGCCCGGCACCTTCGAATATTCGTGCCTCATTCCCGACCACCGCGAATACGGCATGGTCGGCCAGGTCACCGTGAAGTAACGCGACAGGAGATCCACATGAACCGCATCATCCGTATCGCTTCGGCGCTGGCGCTGACCATCGGCCTTGCGACTGCGACCCTCGCCGCCGAGGGCGCCGCGATCAGCGGCGAGGTCAAGAAGATCGACGAGGGCGCCGGCAAGATCACGCTCAAGCACGGACCGGCCAAGAGCCTCGGCATGGAGGACCCCATGACCATGGTCTATCGCGTCAAGGATCCCGCCATGCTCAAGCAGGTGAAGGTCGGCGACAAGATCACCTTCGAGGCCGAGGAGGCGTCGTCGGGCTACACGGTGACGAAGATGCAGAAGGCGAAGTAGTTTACAATTCGCCTTTGGACTGCGCCGATAGCTCCGTCATGGCCGGGCTTGTCCCGGCCATCCACGCCTTGCCCAAAGCACCAAGAACGTGGATGCCCGGGACAAGCCAGGACAAGCCCGGGCATGACGGCTTCCTCCCCGCCAGGCAGCTCCGAAACACCCTGTCCCGCACCTTCCCACCCCCCGTTAACCCTTTGCTAACCATACACCCGGCAAGAATTGCCGGGTGAAGTCGAGTGTCGTCGGCCGCGTAGAACGGGAGGAACCCCGTGGACGCCAGTGCGGTGCCTCACTTTCGAAACGGCGGCCCGTCGGCCGCCGCGCAGACGTTTGGGGCGCGCGGACGGCAGTCGCGCGGGGAGGCAGCTACCATGGTCGACGTCACCGCGGGACAGGGCGTAGGCGGCGCGAAGCCCGGCATCCCCTCCCTCAACGACATCGTCACCGTCCTCAAGCGCGGCGACATCGCGCTGGCGCTCGGCGTCCTCACCATCCTGGTGGTGCTGATCCTTCCGCTGCCGGCGATCGTGCTGGACCTGTTCCTGGCGATCTCGATCACGCTGTCGATCCTGATCCTGATGACCTCGCTGTTCATCCAGGCGCCGCTGGAATTCTCCGCCTTCCCCACCGTCCTGCTGATCTCGACCATGCTGCGCCTGTCGCTCAACATGGCCTCGACCAGGCTGATCCTGACGCACGGGCACGAGGGCACGGCTGCCGCCGGTCACGTCATCGAGGCCTTCGGCAACTTCGTGATGGGCGGCAATTTCGTCATCGGCATCATCGTCTTCGCGATCCTGATCATCGTCAATTTCGTCGTCATCACCAAGGGTTCGGGCCGCATCGCCGAGGTCGCCGCGCGCTTCCACCTCGACGCCATGCCCGGCAAGCAGATGGCGATCGACGCCGACCTCTCCGCCGGCCTGATCGACGAGAAGGTCGCCAAGGAGCGGCGCAAGGAGCTGGAGGACGAGAGCGGTTTTTTCGGCGCCATGGACGGCGCCTCCAAGTTCGTCCGGGGCGATGCCATCGCCGGCCTCCTGGTCGTCTTCATCAATGTCGTCGGCGGCATGATCATCGGCGTCGCGCAGCAGGGAATGTCCTTCGCCGACGCCGGCCGCACCTACACGCTGCTGACGGTCGGCGACGGCCTCGTCACCCAGGTGCCGGCGCTGATCGTCTCGACCGCGGCCGGCCTGCTCGTCTCCAAGGCCGGCGTCTCCGGCGCCGCCGACAAGGCGCTGATGAAGCAGTTCTCCGGCTATCCGCAGGCGCTGGCGATGTCCTCGGCCGTCATGCTGGTGCTGGCGGCGCTGCCGGGCATTCCGACCCTCCCCTTCCTCGCGCTCGGCGCCGGCGCCGGCGCGCTGGCCTGGAACGCCCGCAACCGCAACCGGGTGACGGCCAAGGCCGAAGCGGCCGCCCAAGCCGCGCCCGCTCCGGGAATGCCGGGTGCGCCGGGCGCCGCCGCGACCGAAGAGCCGATCTCGGCGGCGCTCAAGATCGACGACCTCAAGATCGAGCTCGGCTATGCCTTGCTACCGCTGGTCAACGGCCCCGACGGCACCGACCGCCTGACCGAGCAGATCAAGGCGCTGCGCCGTTCGCTCGCGATCGAGATGGGATTCGTGATGCCGGCGGTGCGCATCCTCGACAACGTCCAGCTCGAGGCCAACACCTACATCATCAAGATCAAGGAGGTCGACGCCGGCACCGGCAAGATCTGGCCGAACCAGTTCATGGTCATGGACCCCGGCGGCAGCCAGGTGCAGGTGCCCGGCATCCACACCACCGAGCCGACCTTCGGCCTGCCCGCGACCTGGGTCGATGCCAGCCTCAAGGAGGAGGCCTCGCTCAAGGGCTACACCGTCGTCGATGCCGCGACCGTGCTCTCGACCCATCTCACCGAGCTGCTCAAGGCCAACATGTCGGACCTGTTGTCCTACGGCGAGGTGCAGAAGCTGCTCAAGGAGCTGCCGAAGGAGCAGAGTGAGCTGGTCAAGGACATCGTCCCGGGCCAGGTCACGGTCTCCGGCATCCAGCGCGTGCTGCAGCTCTTGCTCGCCGAGCGCATCTCGATCCGCGACCTCTCCACCATCCTCGAAGGCATCGCGGATTCGCTCGCCTTCTCGCGCAACCCCGCGACCATGGTCGAGCACGTCCGCGCCCGCCTGGCGCGGCAGATCTGCGCCCAGAACACCTCCTATGCCGGCTATCTGCCGCTGATCGCGCTGTCGGCGAAATGGGAGCAGGCCTTTGCCGAATCCATCATCGGCCAGGGCGAGGAGCGCAGCCTTGCGATGCAGCCCTCGAAACTGTCGGAATTCATGACGGCCGTGCGCGAGGCCTTCGAGCGCGCCGCCCGCGAAGGCGAGGCGCCGGTGCTGGTCACCTCCGCTTCCATCCGGCCCTTCGTGCGGTCCCTGGTGGAACGGTTCCGGGCCCAGACCACCGTGCTGTCGCAGGCCGAAATCCACCCCAGGGCGAGGCTGAAAACGGTCGGAAGCATCTGATTTGCCTTAAGAAGCCGTGTGTTTTTCAGTCACAGGCAAATGGTTTTTGAGTTCCTGGCGCCTTGCCGACCAAGAGCCCTAAAGGGCGGCAAGAGGTACATTACGACGTTGAAATAATTATATAAAAGAACGATCAGGGGTCGCCTTTGATCGCGACCTTTCACGTCCTATCACGCTCTTGTGATGGCCTCTTGGGAACGAATCCGCCCAATACTACGTTGTTGGGCACCGGAAGCATGAACCTGCCTCAAACGGCCGGCGACTACTTCGGGTAGATGGCGGCAGGAGGCTTCCATGAACCACTCGATCTACAGCGCAGATCGCGCGACCCATTTGAAAATTGTGGTCGTCGCCCTCGTCGCAGGGATCGCGGTGGCTGGCTTCGGCCTCACGGCACGCTCGGGTTCGGATGAAGGCCTGACCCAGACGGCCCGCGTCATCAAGGCCGGCAAGCCGGTCGTTGTCACCAGTTCGAACGCCTCCCTCGTTCGCTAAGGAGATCTGACGAGTTTTGTGAATTCACGCGGCTCTTTACCAGCCCCCCAAAGTCGCCACGTGGATATGTAGACGACCCCAACCCCAAGTCGACTACAGAAAGCGCCCGCCCCCCACGGGCGCTTTCCCATGTCTGGGGTGCATCGAGCCGCTACATCGCGGACAGGCCTTCCTGCATGGTCACCTGCGGCGTGTATCCCAACTCGGCTTGAGCCTTGCGGATGCTGATCGTGAATGGCTGGCCGATCAGGCGCAGCATCTGCCGCGTAATTGGCGGCTCGCCCTTCAGGCGCAGTAGACGCCACGCCAAGCCCATTGCACCAGCCATGGTCCATGCCATCCTGAACGGGACCGCCTTGTCCGGTGCAGTCACCTTGCGCGTTGCCAGCAGCGAAGAAATGAAGCTTTTCAAAGTGCTCTGCTCGGCATCCGCGACGAAATACGCCTGGCCGCCCCGACCCGCGTCTGCGGCGAGAAGCAGCGCATGACACAGATTGTCCACGTGACAACTCGACATCGCCTGCTTGCCTCCGGAGACCCATTGCCACCGTCCGGCGCTGACCGTTTGCACCATGTGATCAAGGGTCGGCATCTCGCCGCCCCAGATGAATGGTGGCCGCAATGCGATCGTCTCCAGGCCTGGTCGCGCGCCATTGGCCGCCAGCAACACGCGCTCTCCCTCGGCCTTCGATGACCCGTAAGGCGAGAAGGCGCGCGCTTGAACAGGAAGACTCTCGTCGGCATTCAACATTGGCTCGGGATCGCCCATGACGACGGCCGCAGCACTCACGGCGACCACGCGGCGCACACTGGTCGTCGCGGCTGCGGCGTTGACGACGGCGCGCGTGCCTTCGACGTTGACCGCATTGAAGACCTTCTGCTGACCCCAAAGCTTGAAGTGCGCGGCCACGTGGAAAATGACCTCGCACCCGTCCATCGCTTGTCGCAGCGATCGCTCGTCGTTGAGCTCGCCGGAGACCGGCTTTGCTCCGAGACGCTTCACCTTTGCCGCGCTGCCCGCGCTTCGGGCCAGCGCACGCACCTCCCAACCCTCGGCAAGAAGACGCGCGATCAGGTGACTTCCGACGAAGCCTGAGCCACCGGTCACGAGCGCAATGCGGTGGAGGCGGGGTGACGTAGCAGTCGCGGACATGGCGGACCTCTCGGGTTGATGTCCGAGCCTGACGCCAGCTTGTTCAAAAGTCAACGAACATATTTCATATTTTGTTCGTTTGCATAATGTGGGTGGATCCGGTATTCACTGAACTATGCAGTCCAAGGCTCCGCCGCCCGCAAACCCTTCTTCCGACGAAGAAAATTCTCTTCGAGCCCAGATTCTCGACGCGGCACGCGCCCAGGTGCGTCGCCATGGTGAAGCCAAGACCAACGTTGTCGATATCGCTCGCGCCATGGGCACCTCGCACACGACGATCTATCGGCATTTCCGCTCCAAGGCCGAGCTGTTCGACGCCCTCGTCCTGGAAGCCATGCGTGATGAGGAGGAGATGGCTCGTCGTTTCGCGGAAACCGAAGGGCCTTTCGCCGAGCGATTGGAAGGCATGGTCCTGGCGTTGCACGCACGCAAGCGGGAGCGCTTCACGGCGGATGCGGAAGTTTATGGGCTGTACCGTCGCATTGTGGAGGAGAGGCCGGAGATCATCGCGGACTATTCGCGAAGAATGACGGCTCTGATCGCCCGTATCCTTGCTGACGCGAAACGACGCGGCGAGATAAAAGTCGACGATATCGATGCTGCAGCCGGTGTCGTCCGGGATGCGGTCACCGTTTTCGTCCACCCGGCCCACGTCGCAGCAGCTGCTGCCGCAGGTCTCCCGAGCGACAGAATGGCGCGCAATGTCGTACGAACGCTTTGCGCTGGTTTCCGCGCCGGCCTTGATTGAAGGTCTTGAGGTCGGTTGGCTCGTGTGAAGAATCGCCTGTGTTTGCCGAGGCCCTCGCTCCAGATCGAACATGTCGGATGTCATCCTCCGGAAGGGCTGACACCGATCCGCTCAGCTCAATTCCGCCTCTCCCCGTATGTCGGCGGCGGCGCCTGCACCGTCGGCGCAGCCGCCGCGAACAGCTCGTCCTTGCGCCCCGAGAGCGGCGGATAGATCCGCTTGCGGTTGATGGTCTGCTTGGTCGCCTTCGCCGCAGCACCCGTGGTGCGCACCTCACGATCCCATCCTTCCGTATAGAGCGCGCCCCAGGCGCCGAGGTCGAGCACCGTCACGTACCAGTCGATCCGCAGCGGCAGCATCGGCAGGCCGACGAGATCGGCGACCGCGTTGTGGCCGGCGAAGCGGCCCATGGGGCGGGCGAACTGGCAGGACATCACGGTCGGATGCAGCCCGTCGACCACGCTCGAGGCGACGTCGCCGGCCGCGAACACCCCGCCGACATCGGCCAGGCGCATGAAGGGATCGACCAGCAGACGCCCGAGGCGATCGCGCCCGCCCGGAAAGCTCGCCGCCAAAGGGCTGGCACGCATCCCTCCGCACCAGATCACCGTCTGCGCCGGAATGAATTCGCCCGAGGTCAGGCGCAGGCCCGCGGCCTCGATCGAGGCGACCCGCACGCCGGGCCGCGTCTCGACGTCGAGCGAGGCCAGCGCCGTCTCGATGACTGGACGCGCGAGCGCGCCGATGCTGGCACCGACGCTCGGATTGGGATCGACCAGGATGATGCGGCGGCTGCCGGTGATGCCCGCACGCGCCAACCGGTCCGGCATCTCGGCTGCGACTTCGATGCCGGTGAAGCCGGCGCCGACCACGATCACGGTTGAATGCCCCGGTGACGGCGCGCTGCGTGCGAGCGAAGCCAGATGATCTTCGAGACGAAGCGCCGCGGCATAGGTGTCGACGTCGAAGCCGTGCGCGGCAAGGCCGGGAATGTTGGGGCGCATCAATTCGCTGCCGAGCGCGAGCACGAGGCGGTCATAGGGCAGCGTCTCCGCGCCGGCGCTGGTAACCAGTGAGATTTCGTGCCGGGCCGGATCGATGGCCTCGACCTCGCCGACGCCGTGGCTGACACCGATCGGATCGAGCAACTGCGCAAGCGGAAGCGCGACCTCGGCGAGATCCGCCTCGTAATTGCGCACGCGGATATTGTGATAGGGGTTGCGGTCGACGAGACGGATCTCGATGTCGCGGTCGCTCGCGCCGATCTCCTCGCGCTTGCGCGCAGCGCCGATGGCCGCCCACAAGCCCGCAAACCCGGCGCCCAGCACGACGATACGCGCCATCTCCGCCACGCACTCTCCAGAGAATACTTGCGGCCTGCCCGCAGCGTCAGATTAGCTCAACAGCGGGCGGCGAACAAATGCGGCCGTAGGATGGGTGGGGCGAAGCGATACCCATCGTTTCAGCTGCACAAGACGATGGGTTTCGCTTCGCTCTACCCATCCTACAAACTACGAACCAGCGACTTACCCCTCGCGCAGCTCCGAGGGCGTCGCACCAAAACGCTTGCGGAAGGCGCGGTTGAAATAGGACAGATCGGAGAAGCCGGAGGAATGCGCGATGTCGCTGATCTTGCGCATCCTGGCGCGGGGATCGCCGAGCAGTTTTCGCGCATGGAGCAGGCGCTGCTCCAGCACGAATTCGGTGAAGGTCGTGCCGGCCTGCTCGAACAGGCGCTGGGCCTGGCGCGGGCTGAGGCCAGAGCGCGTGGCAACTTCGGCGAGGCAGAGATCGTTGCGGCCGAGCGCGGCCATCACGTCGGCGCGCATGAGATCGAGGCGGGCCGCCGCCTGTCCCCGCCCGCGGGCGCGGCTTGCGTGCTCGGCATCGGTGCCGAGCAGGAGGCCGACGAGGTCGACCATGTGCTGCGCGGTCAGGCGCTGCCCGACCGCGTCGAGATGCGGGGCGTGGTTGGCGGCGAGTGCGTGATAGCGGAAGATGGTCTCGGCGACGGCACCGTCGGCGAGCACCTGCGAGAGCTTGTCCTCGGCGCGCGGAGAGATGTCGAGCAGCGCACGGCGCGGCATGCGAATGGTGGTGAAGCGGTCTACCTCGGTGTGGCCGACGCTCCCGGTCACGCTCATGTCGACCAGCACCATCTGGGCGGGCGCGAGGTCGACGGTGTGGCCGTTCTGGGCGACGCGGACGAGCCCCGCATGGGCCGAGATCAGCACGAGATCGTCGCTGCCGTCGGCGAGGTGACTCTGCGTCCGCGAATATTGCGCCGAGCCGCCTTCCGGAATGGCGAGCGTGATGTTGTCCAAGACGCTGATCTGCAGCCGGCAATCAATGCTGTCGCCCTGGCTCGGCCCGATATCGAGGCCGCAAGCCCCGATGGCCCGCTCGCGCCAATGCTCGAAGGCCGCACCGTGCGGCAGGCCGGTATATTGGTGAACGAAGATGCCCGGCGTTCTCGCTGCATCCATCTGATTTTCTCGCCCTTTCCGGCATCACCGCGTGCAAATTCCGGGGATTTGACGCCGTGGACCGGGCGGAGGTTCAAATCGGGGTCGGATTCCAGAGCACTTGTCGGGATACGACGGCAGGATGGACGGTGGCGACAGTGGCCGGGGCAGCTATTTTTGCGCGGGCGCCGGCGGCACGGTCTCGATCAGCTTGCCGGAAAACACCGGGGCGGAGGTCGGCTGGCCGTTCGGCGAGCCGCCGGCCGGCTCGACGGTGACGGCGTAGGTCGCGCCATTGACGACCTCGGCATCGTAGGAGGCGAGCAGCGGACGCGCGGTGAAATCGCCGGCGCCGATCACGCCGAGCGAGCGCGGGCGCGGAAGCTTGTCCGAGATCAGCCAGAGCTCAAAACTCTTGCCGGGCTCCGGTGTCGCGCCGACCTTGCGCACGGTGAAATTCCGCGTCGCGCCGTCGATGGTCATGATGAAGGCGGGGCCGCCGCCCTGGCCCTGCAGCAGCGCGACATATTGCGCGGAGGCGGCGAGCGGCGCGGCCGGCGTCTTTACCTCGACCGTCTGGATGCGCGGCGCGGGACGCAAGGCGCCCGGCAGCGCCTCGGGCTGGAAGATCTGCAGCGAAAGCGTCACGAGCAGCGCAGCGGCGAGCGCGCCGATTGCGGATGCGACGTTGCGCCAGCGCTTCACCCGGCCCTCGAGCCGGATCACATTGCTGTCGTCGGCAAGTGGCGCCTGCGGCGCGCGGACGACGTTGGCATCGGGAGCATGAACTTGCGGAATGAATTGCGGCGCGACGTCCGGAAGTGCATCAGGCTCGGGACGCGGCGTCTCGATCGGGCCCGCTTCGGGCTGCAGCGTCTCCGGCGGCGGCGAGCTCTCGGGCGGAGACTCCGCGGCTTCCGGCGAGAACGACTCGGGCACAGGTGGCGGCGGCGAAGCCTCGGCGCTCGCCGGCTCGACCTGCGCGGCGGCCGTGCGCGCGATCTCCGCCCTGATGTTCTCCCACACGATCGGACGCGGCTCGACCGAACCGACCATCTGGTTGAGCACGCCGAGCCGATAGGCCCAGGCCTGCACGATCTCGGCGAACGCTCCGTCCACCGCCATCATGGTCTCGACCTGCGCGCGCTCGTCGGCACCGAGCGTACCGAGCGCGTATTCCGCGGCGAGCGCGATATGGTCCTCCGTATAGGCCATCAATTGCAGTCCAGAACCACCCTCATCATCCAAGCGATCACAGTCCGAGGCACTCCCGGATATCCAGCATGCTGCGCCGCAGCCACGTCTTCACCGTGTTGACGGGCGCGACGAATTTCTCCGCCAATTGCTCGCGGCTCCAGCCGTTGTAATAGGCGAGCAGCACGAGCCTCTGACGGTCCGGCTCGAGCCGGCCGATGCATTCCAGGAGCCGCTTCAGCTCCTCGGTCATCTCGCGGCGCGCCAGCGGATCGGGACTTTCGGCCGCCACCTCCATCGCCTGAGGCTCTTCCTCGATAGAGGCTTCCGACTTCTTGCGGACGATGTCGATCGCGCGGTTGCGCGCGATCGAGGCCATCCACGTGATCGGCGAGGACAGGGCCGGATTGAACTGGCCGGCGCTGTTCCAGATCTTGACGTAAGTCTCCTGAATGACCTCCTCCGCGAGATCCTGCCTGCGCAAGATACGGAGCACGACGCCATAGAGTTTCGCGCGCGTGGCGGCGTAGAGGCGCTCGAACGCGGCCTGATCGCCCTTTGCCACCGCCTCGATCAACCCGACCAGCTCTGCTGGCGTCAGCATTCAGCCCCCTGAAACGCGGCCCGTCGCTTGCCTTCACCTCTCCCCGACGGGGAGAGGTCGATTTGCGCAGCAAATCGGGTGAGGGGGCGCAGGGCCAACGGAAGACCGTCACCCCTCACCCGGCGCTCCGCGCCGACCTCTCCCAAGGGAGAGGTGGGCACCGCCGTCGCTGGCACAGCATTCATTCCCGCCACCATAGCGCGCGGCCAAGCCGACCACCAAGGGGCGCGGCGCCACGCTGTGGACAGCCCATGCGAAAACCCGGACCTTGCGGGTCCGGGTTCTGGAATTTCCTGGATGGTCTGGCGCTAGCGGTTCAGGCGACGGCGCCGATGCGGGCGCGCATCAGGCCGATGCTGTCGAGGTCGGCCTGCTCGCGGGCGTTCTCCTCGGCGCGCTCGCGGGCCTGGTCGCGCTCGTCGAGCAGCTCGACCTTCTTCAGCTCCTCGAAGGCCTCGGCCAGTGCGGCCTTGGCTTCCTCGAGCTGGCCCTTGAGCTCGTCGGCCGAGCGGGTCAGATTCTCGCGGCGCTGGATCGCGGCCTTGGCGTAGGTCGGGTAGGCGAAGTGCGAGGGATCGTTGATCCCGGCGCGTTCCTGCTCGGTCTGGATCTCGCGTTCGAGATCGACCGACATGCGCTGGAAGTCGGCGATCATGGTCTCGATCTGGGTGACCCGGCGGCGCTTCTCGTCGACCTGGAATTTCTTCAGGCGGATGAGGGTATCTCGTGACTTCATCGACTCGTACTCCCCAGAAGTCCCCCCGCTGCACGTGGGACGATACCGGTCACCCCACGGGCCCGAAGGGGGCCCAGACCGGCTCTGCTACTCTGTGGGATCGGATGATGACGGGACAAAGTTAGCGTTCCGTTTCCAAATTGCCGAGGATTTGCGCCAATTGGCGATAGCCCTCCGCGAGCGATGCCTTTTCGTCCTTGCGCTGGCGCAGGAAGGCTTCCAGCGGCTCGTTCAGGCTGATCGCCTCGTCGACCTCGGGGCTGGAGCCGGCGCGGTAGGCGCCGAGACGGATCAATTCCTCCATGTCGGCATAGGTCGCCATCACCTGGCGCGCCTTCTGGATCACCGGCCAGAACTGCGGATCGGCCGATTTCGGCATCGTCCGCGAGACCGATTTGAGGATGTTGATCGCGGGGTAGCGGCCGCGCTCGGCGATCGAGCGCTGCATCACGATGTGGCCGTCGAGGATGCCGCGGACGGCATCGGCGATCGGCTCGTTATGGTCGTCGCCGTCGACCAGAACCGTGAAGATCGCGGTGATGGCGCCCTCGCCCAATCCCGGCCCGGCACGCTCCAGCAGCTTCGGCAACTCGGTGAAGACCGTCGGCGTATAGCCCTTGGCGGTGGGCGGCTCGCCGGCGGACAGGCCGATCTCGCGCTGGGCCATGGCAAAGCGCGTCACCGAGTCCATCAGGCAGAGCACGTCCTTGTCCTCGTCGCGAAAATATTCGGCGACCGCGAGCGTGAGGTACGCCGCCTGGCGGCGCATCAGCGCCGGCTCGTCGGAGGTCGCGACCACCACGACCGAGCGCGCAAGGCCCTCCTCGCCGAGATCGTCCTGCAGGAACTCCTGCACCTCGCGGCCGCGTTCGCCGATCAGCCCGATGACGCTGACGTCGGCATCGACGTTGCGCGCCAGCATCGACAGCAGCACCGACTTGCCGACGCCGGAGCCTGCGAAGATGCCCATGCGCTGACCGCGGCAGCAGGTGAGGAAGGTGTTCATGGCGCGCACGCCGAGATCGAGCGGGCTGCCGACGCGCTTGCGCGAATGGGCGGGCGGCGGCGTATTGCGGAACGGCATCGGCGAGGCGCCTTGCGGCAGCGGTCCCTTGCCGTCGATCGGCTCGCCCAGCGCATTGACGACGCGGCCGAGCCAGGCCGCGGATGGCCGCACCTGATTGGCGGCATTGGCGATCACCGCCTTGCAGCCGCGGCGTACGCCCTCGAGGCCGGCGAACGGCATCACCACCGCATTGTTGCCGGAGAAGCCGATCACTTCGCACGGAATGGTGCGGTTGGCGCCGGTCTCGATCACGAGCCGCGCACCGACCGACATCGCGTGAATCGGACCGGCCACCTCGACCATCAGACCGCGAACGCCGACGACGCGGCCATAGATGTTGATGCCGTCGATGTCGCCAATCTGTTCGGCAAGAGCCTTCATAAGGGGGCTGCCTTCGTCATCCGGGACATCACGGTGAAAACCTTAAGTTTCGCCATATTTCTGAACGGCGCTTAACTTCGTGTTTACCCGCATCATTAATCATTGCGTCACTGTCTTTGAGACTGAGCGTGGCTCCCCTTCAGAAGAAGGCTGAGTCGCGGGAGTCGGTTAGTGCCGTCTCTTAAAGTGGAACTTGAACGGAGCTGGGTGACGAAAGCTGCTTCACGCGCAAGACCTTAGGGCGATTCGACAAAAATTGCACCCGGGGGACTTGCGTTCCAGAATCAGAGTTTGTTAACCATCTGTTGTCAGGATCCGAATCAGTTGTTCAAAGGCGTTTTGTTGAGTGCCGCGAATGCGGCCGACCTGACGCCCAGGAGCGGCGACTATGGGGAACTGGCATGCGCGTTTTGCTGATTGAAGATGACAGCGCCGTCGCGCAGTCGATCGAGCTGATGCTGAAGTCGGAGAGCTTCAACGTCTACACGACCGATTTGGGGGAAGAAGGCGTCGATCTCGGAAAACTATACGATTACGACATTATTCTTCTCGACCTCAATCTGCCCGACATGTCCGGCTACGACGTGCTCAAGCAGCTCCGGGTCTCCAAGATCAAGACACCGATTCTGATCCTCTCCGGCCTCGCCGGCATCGAGGACAAGGTCAAGGGTCTCGGCGTCGGAGCCGACGACTACATGACCAAGCCCTTCCACAAGGACGAGCTGGTGGCCCGCATCCACGCCATCGTGCGCCGCTCCAAGGGCCATGCCCAGTCGGTCATCCAGACCGGCGACCTCGTCGTCAACCTCGACACCAAGACGGTGGAAGTCGGCGGCCAGCGCGTGCATCTGACCGGCAAGGAATACCAGATGCTGGAGCTGCTTTCGCTCCGCAAGGGCACGACCCTCACCAAGGAAATGTTCCTCAACCATCTCTATGGCGGCATGGACGAGCCCGAGCTGAAGATCATCGACGTCTTCATCTGCAAGCTCCGCAAGAAGCTCGCCAACGCCTCCGAAGGCCGTAACTTCATCGAGACAGTCTGGGGCCGCGGCTACGTGCTGCGCGAGCCGCACGAGGCCGACGAGCGCATCCCCGCCTGATCCCTGGGTTTTACGTCGCGAGCCCAGTCAAGCTCGCTCCTCCCAGCCTGGACCCCGCCGCAAATGGCGGGGTTTTCGTTTTTGGGGAAGCTTCATCCGAAACTTAACGTTTGAACCACTAGCCTTCCCCTGCCGACGAATGGTCGCTGCACGATGGGGGAACGATGATCCTGCAATCACTGGCCGGCCTGCCCGCCTTCCTGGTCTATTTCTGCACCGGGCTGATCGCGATCGTGGCCTATCTGTTCGTCTACACCCGCATCACGGCGCATAACGAATTCCAGCTCATTCGCGACAACCAGCCGGCCGCGGCGATCGCGCTCGGGCTCAGCCTGCTCGGCTTCGTGGCGCCGCTGGTCAGCGCCATCGCGCATTCGGCCAACGTGCTGGACTGCCTGATCTGGGCCACGATCGCGCTGATCGTGCAGGTCATCGTGTTCTTTCTCGTCAAGGTCCCGGTGCCGAACCTCTCGAAGCGCATCGATGCCGGCGAGCTTGCCCCCGCGATCTGGCTCGGCCTGGCCTCGCTCGCCGCGGGGCTGCTCAACGCGGCCAGCATGATCTACTGACATGATAGCGAAGTGATATGGCCGACAAACCCGCCAAAAAGGAGTTCGGCAAGCGCCGGCCGGTGGCCGAGCCGCCGCCGCGCCCGCCGGTGAAGCGCTCCGGCCACGTCGCGCTGCTGGTGATGGGCACGATCGCCGTCGGCACCACCGCCTACACCTTGATGCCGCGGCAGAATTGCGAGCCCTCTCCCGGCGCCGTGCCCGGACAGACGACCACGACCTGCACCAGCAGCAGCAGTTCGTCGGGCGGCAGCAGCTCGCGCTGGTCGTCGCGGTCGAGCTTCTTCAGCGGCGATTCCTCGAGCCATTCCTCGTCGGGCCCATCGTCGGATTCCGGCCACAGCAGCGTGAGCCGTGGCGGCTTCGGCTCGTTCGGTCACGGCTTCTCCGGCGGCGGCTGACCCATGCAGCGCATCACCTGCCTCGAGCGCGACGACTGGCGAGAGACCGCGGCACGATGCGGCTTCGTCTTCCACACCATCGACGGCGAGCGCTATTGGGACGAGCGCGCCTATTACGGCTTCACGCTGGACGAGATCGAACGCGGCATCGAGACGCCGACCGGCGAGATCGATGCGATGTGCCTGGAGCTTGCCGGACGCGTCATCGGCGACGAGCGCTTCCTGCGGCGGTTGAAGATTCCGGAAGCATTCTGGGGCCTGATCGCCGAGAGCTGGAAGCGCGACGACCGCAGCCTCTACGGCCGGCTCGATCTGAGGTTCGACGGCAAGTCGCCGGCAAAGCTGCTCGAATACAATGCCGACACGCCGACCTCGATCTTCGAGGCCGCGGTATTCCAATGGACCTGGCTCGAGCAGGCGATCGAACGCCGCGTCATCCCGGCGCGTGCCGACCAGTTCAACTCCATCCATGAGCGGCTGATCGCGGCATGGAAGGAGATTGCCGGCGGCCGTCCCGTCCATCTCACCGGGATCACCGGCAACGAGGAAGACGCCGGCACGCTCGCTTATCTCGAAGACACCGCGCGCCAGGCCGGACTCTCGACGACGCTGCTCGACATCGAGCAGGTCGGCTGGCGCGACGAGGCCGGCGGCTTCGTCGATCTCGACGAGAACGACATCGCGCTCGCCTTCAAGCTCTATCCCTGGGAATGGATGTTCCAGGACGCCTTCGGCACAAAGCTGAAGGATGCGCCGACGCGCTGGATCGAGCCGCCGTGGAAGGCGGTGCTGTCCAACAAGGGCATCTTGCCACTGCTCTGGGAGATGTTTCCGAACCATCCCAATCTGCTGCCGGCCTTCTTCGAGGACGACCCGCTCGCCGCCGAGCTCGGCACGTCCTATGTCCGCAAGCCGCTGCTGTCGCGCGAGGGTGCCAATGTCACGATCGTGTCCGGCGGACTGCCGCTCGACGAGCAGGCAGGCCCCTACGGCGCCGAAGGCTTCGTGCGCCAGGCATTGTCACCGCTGCCGAACTTTTCGGGCTTCTATCCGGTGATCGGAAGCTGGCTGGTGAACCACGAGCCCTGCGGGCTGTCGATCCGCGAGGACGAGAGCCCGATCACGGGCAACCGCTCGCGATTTTTGCCGCACGCGATTTTGTGAGGTCTTCTCCTCTCCCCCGTTCCTACGGGGAGAGAGTTGGGGTGAGGGGCTGCTTCCGCAAAAATGGTGACAGATTGACTCGCGGAGAGTCCCCCTCACCCGGATTGCATCTTCGATGCAATCCGACCTCTCCCCGCAAGCGGGGCGAGGTAAGAAAGTATCACCTCGCCGCAGCAACCCTCAGCGGCTGCGGCATCAGCCCGCCCATCGCCCGGCCGGAGCGCGCGGGATTGAGCTGGTACAGGCCGCGGCGCTCAGTGATGGGGCGGAACACGTCGGTGATGCCGACGACGGATTCGGCAGCCCCCAGCAGCAGCGTGCCGTCGGCCTCCATCGCCTTCGCCATCCGCTCGAAGATCACCGCCTTGGTGTCCTGGTCGAAATAGATCAGAACGTTGCGACAGAAGATCACGTCGAAGGTGCCGAGATGCGAGAAGTCCTGCAGCAGATTGAGCTGGCGGAATTGCACCATGGCGCGAATATCGGCGTTGAGCTGCCAGAGCTCGCCGGTTTGCGTGAAGTATTTCACCAGATGCTGGATCGGCAGGCCGCGCTGCACCTCGAACTGGCTGTAGATGCCGGCCTTGGATTTCTCCAGCACCTCCTGCGACAGGTCGGTGGCGACGATCTCGATGCGCCAGCCGGCGAGAGCTGAGCCCATCTCCTTCACGCACATCGCGATCGAATAGGGCTCCTGCCCGGTCGAGGAGGCCGCCGACCAGATGCGGAGCGACTTGCGCGCCGCACGCGCCTGGATCAAGCCCGGCAGGATGGTGTCGCGCAGGTGATCGAACGGAATCTTGTCGCGGTAGAAGAACGTCTCGTTGGTGGTCATCGCTTCGACCACGTCGGTCGCAAGCCGGCCGTCGCCGTTCCTGATCTTCAGAACGAGATCGGGAATGCCGGGAAGGCTTGCCTTGCGGGCGAGCGGCAGCAGCCGGCTCTCGACCAGATATTGCTTGTCGGCGGAGAGATCGAGGCCGGAGCGCTCTTTCAGGAACTTGCGCAGATAATCATAGTCGGTGGGTGTCACGCGCGATCTCCCGCGAACAGGCGGTTGACCTTGGCGCCGATCTGGTTGAGCGGCAGGATCGCCGCGCAGATGCCGGCATTGGCCGCCGCACCCGGCATGCCCCAGACCACGCTGGAGGCTTCGTCCTGCGCGATCACGCTGCCGCCGGCGGCGACGATGTCCTTGCCGCCGCGCATGCCGTCCGAGCCCATGCCGGTCAGGATCACCGAGAGAATGCTGCCGTGCCAGACGTCGATGGCGGAGGTGAAGAGCGGATCGACCGCGGGCTTGCAGAAATTGACGGCGGGGCCGTCGTCGAGCGCGATCACGGGATCAGCGCCGCTGCGCGCGACGCGCATATGCTTGCCGCCCGGTGCGAGGTAAATCCGTCCCGGCTTGACCGGCTCGCCGTCGACGGCCTCGGCCGCCGGCCGGCGGCTCGAACGCGCCAGATGCTCGGCCAGGATGGTGGTGAAGGTCGGCGGCATGTGCTGGGTGATCAGCACCGGGAAGCGATCGATCACGGGGCCGAGCTCGGTGACGAGCGACATCAGCGCCTGGGGACCGCCGGTCGAGGAGCCGATCAGCAGAACCTTGGGTGCCTGGGTCGAGAACGGACGCGTTGACGGCGATCCTGAGGACGGGGCAGGCACCGCCGGAGCGGGCGCAGGCGCGGCAGGCCGCGCAACGGGGCCGCGCGCGACGGGAGCCGGGCTCGCGGGCGCCAGCGGCGGGCTCGCGACCGCGGATTTGCGGCGCAGCCGCGCGCCGAGATGGCGGATCTTCTGGATCAGGTCGTGATGGAAGATGTCCGCGGCCGAGGCCTCACGCGTCGATTCCGGCTTGGGAATGTAATCGGCCGCGCCGAGCGACAACGCCTTGAAGCTGATCTCCGCGTTGCGGCGGGTCAGCGTCGAAGCCATGATGATGACGAGATCGCGCTTCTTCGCGAGCAGTTGCGGCAGCGCCGAGAGGCCATCGAGCTCGGGCATTTCGATGTCGAGCACGGCAACATCGGGATTGATGCGATCGAGCTGGTTGACCGCCTCGAGCCCGGTGCGCAGCGAGGCCGCTACCTCCATGTCGTGCTCGGCACCGATCCAACGCGAGATCAGACCGCGGATGACGACGGAGTCGTCGACGATCATCACCCGCAGCGGCCCGGCTTCGCGTGACGTGCCCGTGGTCGAATTACCTGCGAACGCAACACTCATTACTCACCAACTCAGACTGAAACGGTTCAGTTGAAAACAGGCGCCGAAGGATCCGTTCAGCCTCCGGGCGATCGCTCAGATCAGGCCGACTTCCTGAAATTTCGCCGTCACGATGTCCTTGTCGAAGGGCTTCATGATGTACTCGTTGGCGCCGGCGTGCAGCGCGCGCGCAATATGCGCGACGTCGTTCTCGGTGGTGCAGAACACGACCTTGGGCTGGTCGCCGCCGGGCATGCGGCGGAGATGGCCGAGGAACTCGTAGCCATCCATGACCGGCATGTTCCAGTCGAGCAGCACCGCGTCGGGCAGGCCGCGCTTGCAGGCCTCCAACGCCTTCTCACCGTCCTCGGCTTCGAGGATCTGGAAGTCGAGCCCCTCCAGGATCCGGCGCGCAACCTTTCGGATGACGCTGGAATCATCAACGACGAGACAAGTCCGCATGTGAACCTCTGCTTCCTTCCCCCTTTGCGGGGGCACTTCCAAAGTCCTCGGCGGCAATGCCGCCGTATCAGGCCGCCATCATCTCGGGCGCGAGCTCGAGGACGCGGTCGACGTCGAGGACGACCATGAGCTGGCCGTCGAGGCGGTGGACACCGCCGGCGAGCTTGGCCATGCGGGGATCGAGGTTGACGGGGTTCTCTTCCTTGCCGTCCTCGGGCAGGCGCAGCACCTCGCCGATCTGGTCGATCAGGAGGCCGTAGGATTCGCCGCGGAGGTCGACGCCGACCGCCATCGGCAGCTTGCCGTCCTCGGGCTGCGGCAGGCCGAGACGGGCGCGCATGTCGACCACGGTGACGATGCGGCCGCGCAGATTGAGCACGCCCGCGATCTCGCGCGAGGCCAGCGGAACGCGGGTGACGCGCTCGGGCATGAACACGTCCTGGACGCGCGAGATCGGCAGGCCGAACAGCTGGCCGCCGATCATCGCGGTGACGTACTCGACCATGGCGCCTTCGGTGGTCTGCATCTTGTTGGCCATAAGCGTATCTCCTGATCCCGCTGGTTACGCCGCTGCCCGGCTCAGCTCGGAGGCGCCGGCGGCGCCCGCGGTCTGCTCCTTCAGCGCCGCGATCAGACCGGGACGGTCGAACTTGGCGACATAATCGTGGAAGCCGGCCTGGCGGCCGCGCTCGATCGCCGCCGGCGACACCAGCGCCGACAGGCCGATGATCGGCGTCGAAGCCAGGTTGTTGTCGGAGCGGATCGTCTCGGCAAACTCGAACCCGTTCATGTCGGGCATCTCGATGTCGGTCAGGATCACGTCGAAGGTCTGGGCGCGCAGTGCGGCGAGGCCCTCCTGCGCGGTCGGCGCGGTGCGGACGCGGTAGCCGGCGGCTTTGAGCACCGGCGCCAGCATGTTGCGGAAGAAGGCCGAGTCGTCGACCAGCAGCACCGACTGCGAGTGCAGCGACGGCTTCATCTCCTTGCGGGTGAACCAGTCGGCGAACGCCATCGGCAGGAAGTGACCGACGTCGATCACCTCGGTGGCCTGGCCCTTGATCACGGCCGAGCCGAGAATGCCGGAGGAGGAGCCGCCGACCTCGATGTTGAGGCGCTCCTCGACGATGTCGATGATCTCGTCGACGACGAGGCCCATGGAGCGGCCGTCGTCGGCGAACACCAGGATCGGCTGGGCGCCCTGGCTGGCGATGGTGACGCCTTCCATGGCGACCAGCGGCATCAGCTGCTCGCGGTACTGCACCATGTAGCGGCCGTTGGAGAACTCGATCTTGTCGGCGGGCAGCTCTTCCAGGCGCGTGACGAGACCGAGCGGGACCGCCTTGGGCTGCGAGGAGCCGGCGCGGAAGACGAGGAGCGAGGTGGTCTGCTCGCCGGAGCCGATGTGATGGGCGCCGTTCTCGTCGCCCATGTCATGGGCCGAGGAGCCGGCGGCGCCGAGCGCCTTGGCAATACCGTTGGGGTCGATGATCATGATCACCGCGCCATCGCCAAGGATGGTGTTGCCGGAGAACATGTCGATGTGACGCAGCTTCGTCGACATCGGCTTCACGACGATCTCTTCCGTATGGAATACACCATCCACGACGATGCCGAAGGTCTGGCTGCCGACCTGGGTGACCACGATGAAACCGTTCTCGGGATCGGAGGCCGCGCCGTCGTCGATCTTGAGCAGCTTCTTCAGATGGATCAGCGGCAAGAGCTTGTTGCGGAGCCTGAGGACGGCGGTGTCCTTGATGCGCTCGATGCGGTGCTCGGAGTTGGCGCGGGCCCGCACCAATTCCACCACCGAGAGCTGCGGGATCGCAAAGCGGTCGCCGGCGGCTTCGACGATCAGGGCGGAGACGATGGCGAGCGTCAGCGGGATCTTGATGGTGACGGAGGAGCCCTCGCCGGCCACGCTCTTGATGTCGATGGTGCCGCCGATCTGGTCGATATTGGTGCGCACCACGTCCATGCCGACGCCGCGGCCCGAGACCGAGGTGATGGCGGCCGCGGTCGAGAAGCCCGGCGCGAAGATGAACTTGTGGATCTGGGCTTCCGACATCTTCTCCAGCTCGGCCTCGGTGACGAGACCGGAGGAGATCGCCTTGGCCTTGATCTTCTCGGTGTTGAGGCCACGGCCGTTGTCGGCGATGCAGATGATGATGTGGCCGCCCTCGTGATAGGCGGACAGGCGGATGGTGCCCTGCTCGCCCTTGCCGCTGGCGAGGCGCTCGGCGGGGGTCTCAAGGCCATGATCGGCGGAGTTGCGCACCATGTGGGTGAGCGGGTCCTTGATCAGGTCGAGCACCTGGCGGTCGAGCTCGGTGTCGGCGCCGTGCATCTCGAGCTCGATCTGCTTGCCGAGCTCGGATGAGAGGTCGCGGACGATGCGGGGCAGCTTCTGCCAGGCATTGCCGATCGGCTGCATGCGCGTCTTCATGACGCCCTCCTGCAACTCGGCGGTGACGTTGGAGAGGCGCTGCAGCGGCACCTTGAACTCGGTGTCCTCGTTGCGACGGGAGATCTCCAGGAGCTGGTTGCGGGTCAGGACCAGCTCGGAGACCATGGTCATCAGGTGCTCCAGCGTATCCACGTTGACGCGGATCGACTGGTTGGCGATGCTGGCACCTTCGCCGGCGCTCTCGTCGGCGATCGACTTCTTCGGCGCCGCCTTCTCCCTGGCGGGCTTGGCTTCTTTTGCGACAGGCGCTTCAGCGGCAGGCGCAGCCTCGGCCTTGGCGGCGGGCACGGGCGCTTCGATCGCGGTCTCGCGGAAGGCGCGCTCGAGCTCGTCGAGCGAGACCTCGCCCGGGCGCAACGGACGCTCCAGGGTCTGCTCGATCAGCGTGCCCGTGGTCATCTCCTTGGCGGGTGCAGCAGCCGGGGCTTCCGGCACCAGCGGCGGGGCGTCGGCAACGGGAGCAGCGCCGCTCGGCATCGGCTGCGCCGAGCCGGACGCGATCGGCGAAGCCGACGCTGACATTGCGGCCATGCCCTGCTCGACCATCGCCTCCAGCTTGTCGATGAGATCGCGGTCGTTGCCCTCAGGCTCGGCCTCGGTCGCCTCCAGCCCTGCGAGGATCTCCTTGATGCGGTCGATCGAGGACAGGATCACCGTCACCGCCTCGGCGGTGACAGGCATGCCGTCACGGAATTTGCCCATCAAGGTCTCGCCGGCATGCGCCAGCGCTTCGAGCCGCGGCAAACCCAGGAAGCCGCAGGTGCCCTTGATGGTGTGGACCAGGCGGAAGATGTTATCCAGGATCTTGGCGTTGTTCGGCTCCTGCTCGAACTTCACCAGCTGATTGTCCACGGTGTCCAGGCTCTCGCTGGTCTCCGTCAGAAACTCCCGCAACAGATCATCCATGAAAACAGGCCTTCATACAGGAAGGGCGCGCACGAGGCGTGATGCGCCATTTCGGAATGGGGCCAGCTTCACCGCAAAGCGTTTAATATTGGTTGAGTATGTGCAAAAGAACGGAACCAACAAAGAGATAAGGCGCCCCGGACAAGCCGAAGCGCCTCGTCAAGATTGGATTAACGTTTCGCGAGCGGCGCTTCGCGTTTACGAAGCGGTAACGATGATGGCTTCGCCTTCCGGCTTGAGCGTCACGGTGAGCCCGCAGGCCTGCGCGAGCAGCCGCGTATAATAAGGCTGGATCGCATGCGCATCCGCAGCCGGACCGCGCTCGCCGCTCAGGAGCTCCGAGATGTTCTGCGGCAGGCGCGCGTTGTGTCCGGTCGCGGTGATGCGAAAGCTCATCGCCTCGCCCTCGCCGACCGGATCGACCGTCAGCATGCCGCCCCGCGGGATCGTGTGCTGGGCGACGACCAGCATGTTGAGCAGCAGCTTGACGCGATTCTTCGGCAGCAGCAGTCGCGGCAGATTCCACGTGATCGAGCACTTGCCGTCCTCGATATGGCCTTTCGCCATGGTCTGGGCATCGCCGAGGTCGATCTGCGCGCCGGAGGAGCCGGCCGCGCCGAAGGCAAGGCGGCAGAACTGGAGCCGGGCGGAGGCCGTCTTGGCGCTCTTGCGAATCAGGTCGAGCGCGAACTCGCGGTCCTCGGGCTTGGGATCGTCGTCGAGCACTTCGAGCCCGTTGACGATGGCGCCGACGGGGCTGATGAGATCGTGGCAGACCCGCGAGCACAGGAGCGCGGCGAGTTCGAGCATATCGGGAGCAGTAGCGGTCGCGGGCGACGAAGCGTCAGACATATAATGGGGTCCTGGAGGGTTCCTGGAATTGCACGGCGCTGGACGCCGCGAATCACGCATGCTTGACGGATGCTGCGGGTTCTAACATTCGCAAGCCTGCGGCAGCTAGCTTGCGATCGGCTCTCAGCGGCCATAAGCCCAAGCGAATCGACCGGGGCGAATCAGTGGACGAGGAACGATTTTGCCGACAGATGAGGCATGCAGGTGAAGCGGATCATTGACGGAACGGCCGCCTTTGGCCTGATGGAGCCGCTGACCGCGCTGGTGGTGAAGGCGGGCGAGGCGATCCTCGCCGTCAACCGCGCTGCCATGCGGATCGACGGCAAGCAGGATGGCTCGCCGGTGACCGAGGCCGACCTTGCCGCCGACCGCATCATCGCGGACGGTCTCGCGCAGCTCGCGGGCGACGTTCCGACGCTGTCGGAGGAACGGACCCAGCTCGCCTCCCCACCGTTTCAGGGCAGCTTCTTCCTGATCGATCCGCTCGACGGCACCAAGGAGTTCGTCGCCGGGCGCGACGAGTTCACCGTCAACCTCGCATTGGTGACGGACGGCGTGCCGCTGCTCGGCATCGTCTCCGCCCCCGCGCTCGGCCTGATGTGGCGCGGCATCGTCGGCCACGGCGCCGAGCGCGTGAGGTTCGACGGCGCGACGATCACAGCCGCCGAGCCAATCCGCACCCGCAAGCTGCCGACCCGGGGGGAGCCCTGGATCGCCGCGGTAAGCCGTTCGCATGGCGATGCCCAAAGCGAGGCGTTCATCGCCGACAGGCCCAATGCGGTCAGGATGACGTGCGGCTCGGCCGTGAAGTTCGGCCGCATCGCGGAAGGCAGCGCCGACATCTATCCCCGTTTCGGGCCGACCTCGGAATGGGACGTCGGGGCCGGCTGCGCGGTCGTGACCGCGGCCGGCGGCCAGGTGACCGACGGCAAGGGCGGCGAGCTCCGATTCGGCCAGCGCCGCGATACCGGCTTCATCATCCCGGAATTCATCGCCTGGGGCGACCCGGAGGCGGTAGGCTGCCACTGAGCGGGCTCGTTACTGCCCGAGCTTCTCCTGCAGGGCCGGCCAGCGCTTGGCCACCTCGTAGAGGAAGCGCTCGGGGTCGGCCACGAAGGCGTCGCGATTGTCCTCCCGGCTGAACAAATAGAGGCGCTGCGCCACGATCGCGAAGAAATGCGGATTGGCGGCGACGGTGACGCCGCGGGCGATATCGACCGGATCATAACCGCCGAATTGCGGTCCGTAGATCTCGGGATAGGCCAGGAAAGAGGCGCGGTTGCCCTCGTTCCGGAAGCGCCACACAGCCCCCCAGAGGTTCGCCTCGAACTCCGCCGTGCCCTGCACGGCCGCCCCAGTGACGAAATAGGCGACGGGGTCGAAGCCCTCGATGGCGACCCCGGTGAAGCGGTTGACGACGATGCGCTCGGTGGTGGCGGCCCACGCGGGCCCGCCCGCACTGAGGATCCAAATGCCCGCCAGCAGGCAGAGGCAGCGGGCGATCAAGGCAATTCCGGGGCGCAAAGGGCTATCTTCCTGCCGTTGTGCCGTCATAGTTGCTGCGGATAACATCCGAGTCGAGGGGACATCCGGCGCAACCTAGAGCCGTGCCTGTTGGCGTCAGGTTAAGGAAGCGACCGGATTCGGTACCAGGGGTTCTTTTATGACTTTCGCATCACGCCTTGCTGCGCTCGCGCTTGCCGGGATGATCGGCTGGATCGTTCCGGCTTCCGCCCAGCAGGCGCCGCCGCCTGACCTGCCGCCGCCGCAGCGGACCCCGACGCCCAGCACCTACGGGCCCGACGAGCTCGTCACCGCCGGCCATCGCTTCTTCGGCAACGTCTCGCGCGGGCTCGCCTCGATCATCGAGAAGGCGGTCAGCCAATGGGGCCTGCCGAACGGCTACATCCTGGGTGAGGAGGGCTCCGGCGCCTTCGTCGCCGGCCTGCGCTACGGCGAAGGCACGCTCTACACCAAGAACGCCGGCGACCTGCGCGTCTATTGGCAGGGCCCCTCGCTCGGCTTCGACTGGGGCGGCGACGGCGCCCGCACCATGACGCTGGTCTACAACCTGCCCGCCACCAACGCGATCTATCAGCGCTTCGCCGGCATCGACGGCTCGGCCTACATCATCGGCGGCTTCGGCATGACGGCGCTCACCGCCAACAACATCGTGCTGGTGCCGATCCGCTCCGGGCTCGGCCTGCGCCTGGGCGCCAATATCGGCTATCTCAAATACACCCCGCGGGCGACCTGGAACCCGTTCTAGGTCCTCGCCCTCCCCACTGCCCGCCGATCAAGGTTAACGACAGAGCGGGGCTGGCTTTTTGCCGGCCCGCCATGGCATTGTCGTTGGTGAATTTTTCCTTAAGCTTGGGAGTTCTGGCCCATGGTCGAACCGATCATGTACCTGGCGATCGGTTTCCTGCTCTCGATGCTGTGCGGGCTCGCGATCGTGCCGCTGGTGCATAACCGCGCGGTGCGCCTGACCACGCGCCGGTTGGAAGCTGCCACCCCGCTGTCGATGGCGGAGATCCAGGCCGACAAGGACCAGCTCCGCGCCGAATTCGCCATGTCGGCCCGCCGGCTCGAGATGAGCGTCGAGCAGCTCAAGAACAAGACCACGAGCCAGCTCGCCGAGCTCGGCAAGAAGAGCGACGCCATCAATCGCATGAAGATCGAGCTCGGCGAGAAGAACGCCACCATCTTCGCGCTGGAGGCGCGCGAGAAGGCGGTGAAGGAGCAGCTCCGCGCCACCGAGGAGGAATTCGCCGCCAAGACGGCGTCCTTGCGCGAAGCCGAGATCGCGTTGACGGACAAGCAGGCCGAGCTCGCCAAGATCAACTCCGAACTGTCCGACCGTTCGATGATGGCGGAGAGCCGCCAGGTCGAGCTGGTCGCGGTGCGGGCGCAGATCGAGGAACTGAAGCACCGCGTCGGCGATGCCGAGAAGGAATTTGCCGCGACGCAAGCGCGCCTCGCACAGGAGCGCACCGACTCCGAGACCGCCTCGCGCGAGCTCGCCGAGGCCCGCGGCCGCGTCGAGAATCTGAGCCAGCGCGTCACCGAACTCGACCGCCAGCTCATCGCGCAGGTCAAGGAGGCCGAGATGCTGTCGGGCCGCGTCGCCGATCTCGAGGGACGCCTCGCCACGCAGGGCAAGCTGCTCGCCGAGCGCGACTACGAGAACAACCAGCTGCGCCAGGCCAACGAGGCGAGCGAGCGCACCATCAAGGAGCTGCGCGTCGAGATCGCGGGCCTCAGCGGCGGCAAGTCGTCGGCCGCGATGGAGCAGCTGCGCGCGGAAAAGGCCGCGCTGGAGGAGCAGTTGCGCAGCGCGCGCGACGAGCGCGCGAAACTCCAGCGCGACGTCAACGCCATCCAGCAGCAGGCGGAGAGCTCCTGGGCGACCGAGCGCATGGAGAACGCGCTCTTGCGCGAGCGCATCAACGACATCGCCGCCGAGGTGGCAAAACTCGCGATGCAGCTCGAAGGCCCGAACTCGCCGATCGAGGCGCTGCTCGCGGCCGAGGCCGGCCAGCCGCCGAAGCCCGCGCCGCGCCTGGCCAACGACGCCGCGACGGGCGGCGCCGCGACCAGCAGCGGTTCTGCGCCCCGCCTGCCCGAAGGCGGCGGAACGCTCGCCGAGCGCATCCGCGCGCTCCAGGCCCACGCCTCCCGCGCCCGCCAGCAGGGCGCGTAACCGGCCGAAATCCGGCTTCCCTCGCGACCTGCCGAAGGTTTTCCGCCCCGGCACCGCCTTGAAAACTTGACACCATGGGCCGGCACTTCTAAATCGCGGGCTCCGATGTGCCGGCCGGCCGCAAGGTTGCGGCCGCCTGCATGATGGTCCCGGGCGCATAGCTCAGCGGGAGAGCGTTCCCTTCACACGGGAGAGGTCCAAGGTTCGATCCCTTGTGCGCCCACCACGCTTCGCCAAAAGGCTTCGCGTGGCGTAGCCACGCCCAAGAGTAGCGAAGCGTGTCCGGCGTAGCTCGAAGAGCGTAGACGGACTTGCGGGTCTTGCTTCCGGTCTGTCAAAAAACTCGAAAACAACCCCATGCACAGTAGACCGCACCAGCGGAATCAAGGGGTTACGACTTTTCCGAATTTTTCTTGCTCCGTCGGGCAAAACAGGGGCAGGATGGCATTGTCGGAAGAGGCTCCAGGACAACCTTTGCAGCTGGATCGGCCGAGCGCATCGATGAGCAGGCCGCCAGCTCGCGGAGCCCGAAGCGGCGATCCCTGCTCCGCAACCACGCGCACGGGCGGAAAAAGCAACGCAGTCCACGACGTCGAACAGCACGCTGATGCTGCCGTTGAACGACTGAGCGAAGGCGATCGCGTCATCACGCCTTGCGTCGGCGATTTGTGTGCCGAGCGTGCAATGGGGTCGCCAGTTTCCGAGCCGTCTGCTGCGCGGAATGTCCTTCCGGCGAAACCTGCCCTTGCGGAACACGGCTCAGGCGCAAGTGTTAAGCGCGACGACTGATCGCCGGCCCGATTGGTCTATCTCAACAGCGGATGGCACCTCGGCGGAGAGGGCTCGCTCGACGACCTCGACTGGACCAAGCGGGCCTGGGCGGCCCGGTCCTACCTGAACGGGTCACTCGCCAAGTGAAAACCTTGGTGGCCGATGGCAGCGCCCCCCGCATCAACGCTCGCGGAAAGCCCGCGCGACCTGATCCAGGAGGGGCTTGGTGAAATACGACAGGATGCTGCGATCGTAGGTCCTGGCAAAGACTTCCGCGGGCATGCCGGGCATGAGCTTGACATTGCCGAGTCGCGCCAGCTCCTCGGGCATGATCGAGACGCGTACCGTGTAAAAACTCTGACCCGTGCGTTGATCCGGCGTCACATCGGCGGAGATACGGCTGACCTTGCCTTCGATCTCCGGCGTCGTGCGCTGGTTGAATGCGGAGAATCGCAGGCTTGCCGGTTGGCCGACGTACAGCTGGTCGATGTCCGCCGGAGAAACCTTGGCTTCCACCATCAACAGATCGGCTTCCGGCACGATCAGCATGACGGGATCGGCCGGGCTTACCACCCCGCCGACCGTGTGGACGTTGAGTTGATGAACCACGCCGCTTTGCGGCGCGCGTATGTCAACCCGCTTCAATTGATCTTCGGCCGTCACCTTGCGCTCGATGAATTCGCCGATCTTGCCGTCGATCTCGCGCAATTCCTTCGCAACCTCGCTGCTGAGCTCTTGGTCGATCTGCAGGATCTGCAGCTCGATTTCGGTGACCTTGCCATGGACTTGCGCCGTGGACGCGATCGACTGCGCCAGTTCGCCCTTGAGACGCGCGGCTTCGCGCTCCAGAAGGGTAAGGCGGTTTATCTGGACCAGGTTCTTCTCCCAGAGGCCGCGCACTCCGGTAAGCTCGCGCTGGATCAATTCGATCTCTTCCGCCTTGGCTTGCTGCAAAGCCGCAAAGCCGCGGATTTCATCCTCGAGCTGCGCGATTCGCTGGCGAAGCTGGGCCTTCTGGCCGCGACGCGCGTTGGCGCGCAATTCGAACAGCTTGCGTTCGCTGCCCACCGCCGCAACGAATTCCGCGGAAGAATTATCGAGCAGCTCCTGAGGAACAACGAGATGGTCGGCGCCGTCCCGCTCGCTGGCCAGACGAGCCTTGCGGGCGCGCATCTCGTCCAGTCCCTTGGTATAGATGGCGAGCCCGGCACGCAGCGCGGTTTCGTCGAGCCGCACCAATGTCTCACCGGCACGAACATGGTCGCCTTCGCGGACCATCAACTCTCCGACGATACCGCCGGTGAGATGCTGGACCTTCTTGACGTTGGAATCGACGACCACGGAGCCGGCGGCGGTCACTGCTCCCGACAGCTCGGTGGTGGCGGCCCAGCCACCGATCCCGCCGGTCAACCCCACCGCCAGAAAAAGGCCGGCAAGCAGATGATGACGCAGGCTGCGATCTTCGCCGTATGTCGCGGTCATCATGTCGATGCGGCCTGTTGCGGGACGACAACCTTGAACGGCCCGGCAGGCGGGCCAGCTTCGCGCCTCGCCACCAGCGCCTGCACGTCCTCCTTGGACCCGAACGCCTGCTGCCGGCCATGGGCCATCGTCATCACGAAGTCAACGGCGGCCAGTGCGCTGGAGCGATGTGCGACGATGACGACGACGCCGCCGCGGGCCCGGACCGCGAGGATTGCGCGCGTCAGGGCCTCCTCGCCTTCGATGTCCAGATTGGAATTGGGCTCGTCGAGCACGACCAGGAAGGGATTTCCGTACAGCGCCCGCGCCAGCGCCACGCGCTGCCTTTGCCCGGCCGACAACAATGCGCCCTGCTCGCCGATCTGGGTGTTGTATCCATCCGGCAGGCTGACGAGAAGCTGGTGAACGCCGGCGGCTTCGGCTGCGGCGAGGATCTGCTCCATCGAAGCATCAGGTGCAAACCGTGCGATGTTCTCGGCGATGGTGCCCTCGAACAATTCGACGTCCTGAGGCAGGTATCCAACGTGATTTCCCAATGCGTCAGGCGACCATTGCTCCAGCGATGCGCCGTCGAGCCGGATGACGCCGCGCGATGGCCGCCATGCGCCGACAAGGGCGCGCACCAGCGAGGATTTTCCGGAGCCGCTGGCGCCGACAACGCCAAGCGCGCTGCCTGCCTTCAGGTGAAAGCTGACATCCGCGACCAGGAGCTTTTCCGAGCCGGGGGCCGCGACGGACAACTTGTCCACGACGAGGAATCGCGTCGGAGGCCGCAACGGCAGTCTTTCGGCGGACGCCGGCAACGCCGCCATGAGTCCGGTGAGGCGCCGCCAGCTTTGGGCCGCGGCGATGAAATTTTTCCAGTTGCCGATCGTGACATCCACGGGTGCAAGGGCGCGACCGGTCAGGATCGAACTGGCAATGATGATTCCGCCGGATGCTTCCTGTCGAATGACGAGATAGGCACCAACGCCGAGCACGGCCGATTGCAGCATCATGCGCAGCATGCGTCCCGTGACCCCGAAGCCTCCCGAGATATCATTGGTGATCCTCTGCTGCCTGCGATGAGCATCGCCCAGCTTCCGCCATCGTTCCAGGAACCGGGACGACATCGACATCGCGATCAAGACCTCCGCGTTGCGGCGACTGGCTTCGGCAAGGCGGTTGCGCGCAGCGGCATAGCTCGACGCCTTCCGGACCGATTGCCGGGACAGCCGGTCGGTGACCAGCGTCAACAGCACCAGCACGAGCGCGCCGCCGAGGGCTGTGGCGCCAATCAGCGGATGGAAAGCAAAACAGATGGCGAGGTAGAACGGCAACCAGGGCAGGTCGAACAGGGCAGGAAGACCGGATCCCGACATCACCGATCGTACGGTATCGATGTCGCGAAGCGGCTGCAGTCCGTCGCCGCCACCGCGTGTGCGAAGCGGAAGGCGAATCAGGAGATCATAGACGCGGTCACCGATGCGCCAATCGACCTGGTTCCCGATGCGGACCAGCATTCGACCGCGAACCACTTCCAATGTGCCCTGAAGGACGAAGAGCAGGGCCACAATGATCGTCAGACCGGCCAGCGTGGATACGCTGCGGCCAGGCAGCACCCGATCATAGACCTCCAGCATGTAGAGGGAACCGGTCAAGCTGAGGATATTGATCAACCCGCTGAAGGCCGCGATGCCCACAAGGGCCGTGCGGCAAGATCGAAGGGCAGCGCGCAGCTCCGATCCTTCATCCGCGGCAACGTCTGCTTGCGTAGCCAACATCACACGCAATGACTCCGCGGCTTACGATATGGTGATCGTGCTGAAATGACCGGCCTTCACGACAAAAGCGATGAAACCGCTTCTAACTGTCGATCGTTCATGACAATCGTTTGACAATGGCGGAGGCGCCGGCGGGAACGCCCGGCACCTCCACATCGAGCGGTATCTTCGTCGGGCTACTGGCGTCAGACGAGATATTGGTGGACCAGCTGCAACTGGCCGCCTTCGACGAGCTCGCCCCCAACATTGAGGTGGGATTGGGTGTCGATCAAATAGACGTTTTCGCCGGCGTTGCCGAGGATATGCGTGACGTCGATGACACCCGACGCCTCTTCGTCCTGGGTCAGGAAGTTTGCACCTCCCGTCACGAAGCGGCTCGCATCGTGCTGGGCAAGCTGCGTGACCGCGTCGGTCGCAGGATCGTACTGCCAGACCTTGCCGAGGTGGGCATTGTTGCCGACGTCCTCGCAGAGAATGACCTTGCCGTGGGAGTCGACGGCGATGTTGTCGAGCATCTGCTGGCCTTCGCTGCCGTTGAGCAGCAGCTTGATAGTGCCGCCGAGCTCGGGGTGCGACGCGTCGGTGAAGTCCAGCGCCCACAGCTGGCTCGGCGCGTTGAACGCATTCGTCGTCACGAAATAGAAGCGGTTGGGATTGAGGGTATCCCATGCGCCGTCTTCCGGCCGCAGGAAGCTCGTCACGCCTGCAGTTTCGCTGTCCGAATCGATGAGCGCGCCGGTCTTTCCGCTGACGTCTCCGAGATCGATCATGGTGAAGGCGGACTTCTCGTCGGCACCCAGGGCAGTGGTGCTGCTCGGTGCATTATTCGCCGAACCTTCGAAATCGGTCACGTGAATTCCGAGCAGATGGCCGCCGGTCAGCCCGGCCTTTTCGATGGCATTGCCGGTCGACTGCTTGGTCCCGGAATAGAAGTAGACCTGGCCGTTCTGGCCGTCGTCCATCATGGCGACGACCGTCTTGTCCCCGGTATGCGCATTGGCGACAACGTTCTCGTAGGCCATGTTGCCGAGCCAGGCCAGCTCGTAGCTGTTACCATCCTGGGCACCGCCGACGACATGCGCAAAGGCGCGGCCCTCGACGCCGCCCTCTTCGCCGTTCAGATAGAGCCTGCCGTCGAAACCGAGGCCCGTCTGCGCGTTGTAGAATGCGCCCGAATCGGCGAGGTCTGCCGAACAGAAACGGTTGAACGTCACCGGGCTGTTGCCGGCGTTGTGGTCGACATAGGTGCCGCCCTCGTACATCCAGACGTCGTGGATGAGATCCTTGCCCGACAGGACCTGCAAACTCGTCTTGTCGATCACCCACTCCGACACGAATGCGCCGGTGCCGCCATGAGCGCGAGCAATGCCCGCCGCCGAGGGAAGTTCGTGGTTCATCAGCACGGTGAAGGTGCCGTCGCCATTGTCGAACGCGCCGAGGCCGTCCGGGATGCCGGCCATCTTGTAGCCGTTCACGCTGTCTCCGGTCGTCAGCAACGATTCGGTAAAAACGTTGGGATTGCTGCTGAGCAGGTAGGGCGTCTGTGAGCTCGATGCGCCCTTCACCTCATTGGAGAGAATGAACTGCTCGGCGTGAAGGTCAGAAATGCGGGCATGCTCGATGATCAACGCGTCGCCATTGCCCAGATTGATCTGAACGTTGTGGCCGATCTGGTGCGCGGAATTGATCAGCGTCTGGAAGCTTGGAATGTTGAAGTCGCGGACGTCGATGCGATCGCCGGAATCGAAATGCTCGATCGTATCCACGCCCATGCCCTTGCGGAGCAGGAACTTATCGTTGCCCTCGTCGCCGATGAGATGATCCCGGCCTGCGCCGCCGAGGAGCAGATCCCGGCCGTGGCCGCCACGCAAATCGTCGCTGCCGTCGCCGCCGATCAGGGCGTCATTGCCGATTCCCCCGAACAGCAAATCGTTTCCCTTGCCGCCCTCGATCCAATCATTGCCGCGGCCACCGAACACGATGTCATCGCCGAGGCCGGCATTGATGGTGTCATTACCGCCGAAGCCAAGGATGATGTCGCCGTGGTCCGACCCTTGAATGGTGTCGTCTGCGTTGGTTCCAAACTTGATCTTCTTGAACGGACCGATGTGGCGATGATCGCCGTGGTGATGGTGCGACATGCTTTGCTCCCTGGCTTTTGGCTTGGTACTGGCACGAACGCTCCGTTAACCAACGGCTGTGACGCTGACACGACATCGAGATGACCGGGCCATGCCGCGCTTGATTCGAATTGGTCGTTCGGCGGCTTGTCCGGGCACGGGTTTGCGCGCAGGACGATGCCGAGGCCGGACAAGTGCCGTGGCGCACGGTCGCCGACCAAGTCGGCCCAAAGCCTGCCCAAGCTCGCGGCCACCTCGACACCGATCGGCTTCGGGGGCGGCCTGACAAAGCGGGCCTGTCTGTAGCCCAGAACAGCGCCGCCTCCGTGCGGCGCTAGTGAGCCATAAGAACGGGCAAATCCGCGTGCTCCATGATATAGCTGGTCGCCCCACCGAATATCATCTGCCGTAGCCGCGTGCGGGTGAAGGCTCCCTTGATCAATAGATCGCAACCGTGTGCCCGGGCGGCATCGAGGACCGCTTCGCCAGTTTCGCGTCCGTCCAGTTCAACGCTGATCAAGCTGGCCGCGATGCCATTGTAATGGAGTTGCCGAGCGATCTGATCGGCAGATGGTCCCGGCACCGCCTGGCCACCGATCACGGTCAGGACCGACACCCTTCCGGCCTGACGAAGCAACGGCATGGCAAATGCATTTGCCCGCGCTTGCTCGGTACTCCCGTTCCAGTGAATCATGATGTTCGTTGCGACGCTTCTTGGAGCATTCAACGGCGCCAGCAGAACGGGCCTGCCGCTCTCGAAAAGCGCGGACTCAATGGCGCGACGGTGAGGGCCCACAGCATCGACGTCGGACCGCGCCATCACGATCAGGTCGAAGGCGCGCCCGTGACTTCCGACAAATTCTTCGCCCTCGGGCGCGGTCTCCAGCCAGCCGAAGCATGGCGGGTTCGATCCCACAGCGGCTCGAGGAACATCGTGCTTCAGCATGAATGCTTCGAAAAAGTTGCGCATGTCGTTCAATTCGGCTTCGCTCATCACTTGATACGTGTCCAGGAGAATGCCGGTGGCCAATTCGGCGGCCGCATATTGGGGGATGCCGAAGCGGAGTGGAAAACCTTCGATATAGGCGCCGGATCGTCGCGCGAGATTTACGGCCACATCGAGCGTGGCTGTCATCATTGGAATGTTCTGAAGCGGGACCAGGAGCGTCTTCATCTTGAATCTCCGATTTTTCCGACGAAGATTGACGGAGGATGCCTGCTTTCAATTCGGCTAGCGCCTGCGATCGTTCAACTTTGCGCGTGGTTCAGCTTGTCCTCGAGAGTGGTTGCAATCATGCAGCCTGCTCGAGCCTCGCATCGATCTCCTGGCGCAGCGCGGCGAAGTCGATTGGCTTGGTCAACAGGTCGGCGGCGCCCTTCTCCAGTGCCTTGCGCCTGGTCTCGGCATCACCATAGGCCGTGATCATGATGACAGGTACATCGGGGCGAGCCGAGCGCACGATAGGCAGCATCTCCAGTCCGCTCATTCCGGGCATGTTGATGTCGGACAGGATCAGAATCAGGGTGGCATCCTCGATCTCGGCCGCGCGCTGCAACGCGAGGGGTGCCGAGGATACGAACTCCATCAGAAAACGACCGGCGCGCAGATCGCGCCGAAACTGCTGGCGGAACAGCGCCTCGACATCGGGCTCGTCGTCGACCACCATGATATAGACGCTCAATTTCTGCCTCCGGTCTGCAACGGTGCCGCCCGCGTACGCGGCAGCGTAATGATGAACTCGGTATATTCGCCCGGCTCGGTATCGACCTCGATACTGCCGCCGTGCTGTTTCACAATGATGTCGTGGCAGATCGAAAGGCCAAGACCGGTTCCTTCGCCGGCCGGCTTGGTCGTGAAGAATGGATTGAATATCTTCTCCCTGACATCGGCCGGAATGCCGGTGCCATTGTCGCGAATGCGGATTTCGACGGCGCCGCCGAGGTCTGTGGTCGTCGCGCACAGCCTCGGCTCGAAGCCGTCACCGGCGGCGTCCTTTTGCTTGCCGGCCGCGTAGAAGCCGTTTGAGACCAGGTTGAGGAACACCCGCGTGATTTCCTGCGGATACAGCTCGAGCGCTCCCGCAGACGGATCGAGCTTTCTTTCGAGCGTGATGTTGAAGCCGGCTCTTTCAGCGCGGGCACCGTGGTAGGCGAGGTTGAGACTCTCTTCGAGGATGGCGTTGATGTCGGCCGCGCGGCGTTCGCCAGATCCTTCACGGGAGTGCAGAAGCATGTTCTTGACGATGGAATCGGCGCGCGTTCCGTGCTGCACGATCTTCTCCAAATTACCTCTCAGCATGTGGATCAGCGCGTCGATGTCCTGCCTCTCCGCCTCGCCCAGATTGGCCGAACGCAGCGCGTCGGCGAGTTCGTCGGCGAGTTCGGAGGACAGCGCAGCAAAGTTGTTGACGAAGTTGAGCGGGTTCTTGATCTCGTGCGCAATGCCGGCGGTGAGCTGCCCGAGCGAGGCAAGCTTCTCGGTCTGGATCAGCCGATCCTGCGCGTTTCGCAATTCCTCGAGCGATTGCGACAATTCCATCGTGCGCTCGCGCAATTCATTCAGCAGGCGTGCATTCTCGATCGCGATCACGCCCTGGTGTGCGAAGTTGGACACGAGCTCGATCTGCTTGTCCGTGAAGGGTTTCACTTCCTGGCGGAAGATCGTGATGGTGCCAATCAGCTCGTCTTCCTTGAGCATGGGCACGATGACGAGGGTCCTTGCCCCGGCAAGGTCGGCGAGCGCGCGAACGTTGGGGTTGCCTTCGACATAGGGCGGCTGCGTCCTGATGTCGTCGATGTGAACCGTCTGATGAGTCTTCTCGACGGTGCCGAGCCCGCTCGCGGGATGCGGGCGAATGTGCTGGTAGAGCCGGGTATCGACATAGGCTTGCGGCGCGTTGTGCAATGCGACCGTGCGAAAGCCGCCCTCCTCGTAGAGATTCATGGTGCCAAAACCGGCCCCGCAAATTCGCGTCGCATTCTCCAGCATCTTGTGGAAGACCGGACTGAGTCCGCCCGACGAAGCGCTTATGGTTTCCAGCACCTCCGACGTTGCCGTCTGCCGCTCCAGCGATTCATTCAATTGCTCGAACAGACGCACATTGCCGATGGCGATAACAGCCTGATCGGCAAAGGTCTGCAGCAGGGTGATCTGCTTGTCGTCGAATGGGCGCACCTCCATACGACGCAGCACGATCGCCCCCATGCTCTCGCCTTCGCGCAAGAGCGGCACGCTCAAGACGGTCCGAACGTTGGAGCGAAGCGCATATTCGCGTCCAGTTGGATATTGCTCTCCTTCGGGCCCAAGCAGGTCGTGCACATGAACGGTGCGGCGATCGATGATCGCCCGGCCGGTAGGCGATTCGACACTGATCGATCGTCGGCTCCACACCACGGGAACTTGGCCATGGTGCGCCTGGATGACGATATCGTCGCCATCCCTCAGAACGACCAGCGCATCATATGCCTCACAAAGCCCGCATGCGCTTTCCACGATCGCCTCGAGCACCGGTCCGACTTCGGTCGGAGATGAAGCGATCACCCTCAAGATATTGGCGCTACCGGTCTGGTACGTCAGCGCCTCGGATAGATCTCGCGTCCTGGTCTGCAATTGTTCGAACAGCCGGACATTCTCGATGGCGATCACCGCCTGGTCGGCAAAGGTCTGCACGATCTCGATCTGTCGCTGGGTAAACGGGCCCGGCTCCGGTCGCGCCAAACTGAGAACCCCGATCGCGGTGCCCTCGCGTATTAGGGGTATGTTGAGGGTCGCGCGATAGCCGCCGATTCTCGCGAGGTCATGCCGCGAGAAGTCGGGGTCTTTCATGAGATCGGCGACATGGTCGACCCGGCCAGTAAGCACTGCCCGGCCGCTCGGCGTGTCGCGGCCCGGCGCAAGCGGCTGGCTCTTGCGTAGCGCGACCCATTCCGGTGGGTTGTTGTGGGAGGCTTCCAGGTGCAGTAGCCCGCCGCCAATGAGATAGATCGCGGCTCTCGGGTCGCCGCAGAGCCGTGCGGCCGAGCTGACAAGCGTCTCGAGAACATTGGGCAAGTCGAACGCCGAACGGCTGATCACCTTGAGCACGTCGGCCGTTGCGGTCTGCTGGCGCAGCGACTCGCTGAGATCCTCAGTACGTTCGCGCAACTCCTTGAGCAACCGCGCATTCTCGATGGCGATCACGGCCTGATCGGCAAATGTGGCTGCGAGCTCGATCTGCTTTTCGGTGAAGGGCTGCACGCGCTTGCGGGCGATCACGATCGCGCCGATCGGCTCATTCTCGCGCAGGAGCGGGACACCGAGCGCCGTGCGTTGACCAGCCATCGTGACCGACGCCTGCAGGCCGTATTCGGGATCGGCCGCGACGTCGAGGATCTGCACCGGGCGGCGTTCGAGGACGGCTCGACCCGTGACCGTGCCACGGCCGGGGACGATCGGATGAGCCTGCAGAAAGGCGATGTAGTCCTCGGAAAACCCGACCGCCGCTCCGGCCTGATATTCATCGCCCTCGCGGCGCATGATGAAGGCCATCTCCGCCTCGCACAGCCGCGCCGCCGAATCGACCAGCGTGTCGAGCACGGTTTGCAGATCGAAGGTCGAGCGGCTGATCACCTTCAGCACATCGGCAGTCGCGGTTTGCTGCTGGAGCGATTCGGCGAGATCGCGGGTCTTCGCCTGCACCTCGTCGAACAGCCGCACATTCTCGATCGCGATCACGGCCTGATCCGCGAAGGTGGAGACCAGGTCGATCTGCTTGTCCGTGAACGAGTTCACGGTCTTGCGGCCCAGGAACAGCACGCCGATCGCTTCTCCGGACCGAAGCAGGGGCACGCCCAGAAGGGTGCGGTAGCCGCCGGCCCTCTGTTGCTCGGGATAGGCATAGTCGGGATCGACCAGGACATCCGGGATCTGCACGGCCTTGCCGCAGAGCAGGACGCGCCCGACCAGGCTGCCGCGTCCAGCATTGAGCCGAACGTCCGCCGAGACCTTGGCCCATTCGGGCGAGAAATTGTACCGGGTTGCATGATAGTAGCCGCCATCGCCATCGTGCCGGACGATTGCCGCCATGTCGGCACCACACAGCGACGCCGCCGATTCCGTCAACGTGTCGAGAACCGTTTGCAGATCGAACGCGGAGCGGCTGATGACCTTCAACACGTCGGCGGTCGCGGTCTGCTGCTGCAGCGATTCCCGCAAATCGTCGGTACGCGCCTGCACCTCGTCGAACAGCCGCACGTTCTCGATGGCGATGACAGCCTGGTCGGCGAAGGTCTGCAGAAGTTGCACATGATTCGGAGCGAACGCCCCCGGCTCGGCCCGCGTGACGCTGATCATGCCGATCACCACGCCGCCGGTCGCAAGCGGAACGAACAACATGCTGCGAAAGCCGCGGGCGCGCGCGATGAATTTGATGTCGTTCGTCAGCGCTTCGGTATCGGGGGTGGGCACCACCTTGCCGGCCTCTGTCCTCGCAAAACTCTCGAAATCGGAAATCGGACGCGGGAACATCTTCGTCAAAGCTTCATCGGCGGCAGAATTCGTCGGCGTGAACGCCGCCAAATGGGCATGGCCGTCGATGAAGCGGAATACGGTCGTCGAAAAGCCGCCGAGCAAGGCATTTGCGCGCCTCGCGATTGCATCGAAGACCGGCTTCACCTCCGATGGCGAACTGGCAATGATCCTGAGAATGTCCGCGGTGGCGGTCTCGCGATCCTGTGCGGCGCGCAATTCGGCCTGGAGCCGCGCGTTCTCCTGCTGCAAATCCGCCACAACGTCCTGAGGAAGCGCGGCCATGATGAAAATCCACGTCGCCAGCCGGTTCGCGGCCGACGTCAAAATAAAATCAAGATATCGCCGGGAATTATTCCACCATCAGGTGCTTCGGACCAGACATACCGGGGGTTGATTTTCGATTGACTACGCGTCGATTGGCCTTCCCGATCGACCGAACCGGCTCATCGACCGATCGAGCGAGCTGACCGGCGTTGCGCTGCCGGCAAGAGCTCCCCGCAACGACGGCGGAGAGCGGCGGTTCACGCCGCGCGCTGTGGCCGCCAGGCCGTGTAGAGACCGATCAAGGTCCCGATCGCGACCAACGCGGCGGCCAGCAGCACCTGCAATTCGCCGTCGTCGGTGGGGCCGACGGACGACACCAGCCTGGTCACGATGACGAACAGAATGGCCACCGCGGCCGCGGCACCCACGCAGAGATAAGCGAGCTCGCGCGTCAGGCTGCGGCCGAGCAGTCCGAGCGCCGTGAAATACATCGCGCAGGCGTTGGGATGAACGAACAAGGCAATGCGCGCATAGCGGCCATAGGCGTCGAACAGGGACTCGCATCGGCGCAGGGCCGCCTTGGAGGCCACCCGCTGCAGGAACGGCCTGAAGAAACGAGCCTGTCCGTAGCTGAGAACGGCACCCAGGATGATGGCGAGCCACGCCGCGGCGAAGACCGAGCCATCAACGGCCTTCGGACTGAGCGCCACGGACATCAGGATGAGGGCGGTTCCGGGAAAATAGCCGAAATACGGAAAGACCGCTTCCACCAGCACGCAGACGAACATGAAGGCCGGAAACCATGCCGACCCGGTCGCGCCATGGACGATGGCATTCAGGTCGAACAGGCTCGTCCGGTACAGAACGAGGTACATGCACATGGCCAGCCCGGCCAGCGCGTAGAACGGCAAGGCTCCCGACAAAAACCGTCTCATCCGATCATCAACTTCGTTTGGCGGAGACGACGGCCTCGCGCTGTTCCGGATCATGCTCTAGGCCAATGGGATTGCTGCTGTCGATGGCGCTCTTTGCCACGCAAGCTTCCCCGGGCGCCCGCCTCTAGGCAATCGACAGAATCTCGATCTCCTGCGCGCCAGTGCCGACGACGTCGCCGACCGCTTTTCCCATCAGCGACCTCGCAACCGGCGCAACGAACGAGATCGAGCCGGCCTTGGGATCGGCCTCGTCCTCACCGACGATGCGGTAGGTCTGGACGCGGCCGTCGGCGCGGCTGAAGCTGACGGTGCTGCCGAAGGCGACGATTTCCGTCGAAGCAGGATCGGGCATCACCTGCGCCGTGCGCAAGCGTTCGGTGAGATAGCGCAGATCGCGCAGCGGAACGGCCGACTGCCGGCGCTTCTCGTTGACGTCCTCGATGGCTTGCGCGGCTTCATAGGCCGCGCGCGCTTCGGCGAGCTGCGTCTGCAATGCCTTGAAGCCTGCTTCGGTCACGAGGTTCGGATGCGGCGAGATCGGGCGGTCCGGCAACAGCGTCTCGGACGCGGTTTCGGCGCTCTCTTCCTTGGTGAAGGCGACGCTCAATTGAAGATCCTGTCGAACTGTTTCGTTGGCGACGCCCTGAGGCGCCGACGAGCCAGACTATATCTCAAGTTCGACGAAACGGCGGAGCCTGAAGACGAGATCCGGCACGGCCTGACGGAACCGGGTTGCGTTCTGGAAACTGGTCGAGAACGGCGCGAAGGTGAGCATCGCGTTCCAGTGCCGGTAACCATAGACCGTAACCGAAACGCCGGAGCTCGGGAAGTTGTCCAGCTTGCGCAGCTCGCCGAGCACGAGGTCGGCGATCGCCTCCGCCGGCAGCAGGCGCTTGCCCTCCCGCGTGGTGGCGATTTGCGCGAGCGGCTCGGCCGGCTTGGCGGTCGCCGGCGCGGCATCGGGTGCGCTCTCGGCCTTGGCCGCCGCATCGGTTTCGGACGTCTCGACCGGCTCCGCGGGATCCGCCGGCACGATCGGCGGCACCTCGACGAGCGGAGGCGGTGCAACATTGTCCGCGCGCTTGTTGCCTCCCAGGATGCTGCTGATCATGGCCACAAGGCCGGCATCCTTCACCTCGTCACTCATCACTCCCCCCGCTCCGAATGACCGGCGGCACCGTTCGCTCACGTCGTGCCGCCGTGCGATCCGTTACTGTTTGTCGAACGGAATGTACTGCTGGTACTGCTTGGGCACCGAGCTGCGGTAGCGCGCCGGCACGGTGCCGGTGTCGACCGAATGATCGATCTCCTGCTGCCGGGTCATCTTCTTCTTCGCCGGCTTTTTCGAGGCGCTCTTCTTGCCGTCACCGGGCTGGCTGGACGTGTCGGTGGTCGTCGCGGCCGGAGCAGTGCTCGTCGCGGCAGGCGCAGCGGTTCCCCCCGTGGCTGGAGTGCCCTGCGCCAGCGCGAGCGGCGATTGCATCATGAGCACCAGCGCTGCCGTCGCAGCCAGGAAATATGATTTCTGCATCAGAACCTCCAAATATGCCTGATCCGAATGGGCCAGCGTAGGCCTCCGGCATCGACGCGTGCAAGTCCGTCGACAATAGGTCCGATCCCCCGCCGGAACTGTGGTGGGGATCACATTACCGGCATGGCCCGCCGTCATGGCATCGCTGCGTGTGTCACACTCGCACGCCGCTATGCGCGCGCCCCGAGGCCGGTCTCCTCCAGCCGCGAGGCGAACCAGCGTGACAGCGCCTCGTCGGCGGCACCGCTGACATAGACTTCCGACGTCGTCACATGGAGCCTGTCCAGCACCAGCAGCACGCCGATCCAATAGGGAAACCAGACATGGACGTCGGTCAGCGCCCGCAGCTTGTGCTGATCGTGCTCGAGCGGGGTGTGATTGCTCGCCTTGCGGATTTCCACGGCGAGCAGATTGTTCGGGATCTCGCGCTGATGCACGACGACATCGGGGTAGATCGACTTGCCGAGATGGTCGTCGGTCGAGATGATGGTGCCGTGCGGCAGATGCAGCGTGCGCTCGCCGAGCCGGTCGTAATTGCAATCGACCGACCAGCCCGAAAACTGCCTTTCCAGATGTACGGCGAAACGGTGCGTCACCGCCCGCTCGCCGACATCCTTCTCGAACAGGAAACCCTCTTGGGCGTAGAAGTCCCGGAGCGTCGCGATCACCTTGTTCAGCTCGGTCTGCATCGTGCCTCCGGGCTCACGGCGCTCCTTCTGTTGACGCCCTACATCTGCACTTCGATCAGCCGCGGGCCGGGCTCGGCGACGGCCTCCGCCAGCGCCTTGTTGAACTCGTCGGCGTTGGTGACGGCGCGGCCGGGCACGCCCATGCCCTTGGCCAGCGCCACGAAGTCCAGCGTCGGCCGGTCGAGGCGCAGCATGTCGTTGGCGCGCTGGCCGGGCTCGCCGGCGCCGACATTGTCGAACTCGCCGCGCAGAATCTGGTAGATGCGGTTGGCGAACACGATGGTGACGATGTCGAGGTTCTCGCGCGCCTGGGTCCACAGCGACTGGATCGTGTACATCGCGCTGCCGTCGCCGACCATGGTGATGACCTTGCGGTCCGGGCAGGCGATCGCCGCGCCGATCGACAGCGGCGTCGAGAAGCCGATCGAGCCGCCCATGTTCTGCAGCCAGTCGTGCGGGGCGGCCGCCGCCGTCGGCGGGAAGAAGCCGCGGCCGGTGGTGAGGGATTCGTCGACCATGATCGCGTTCTCGGGGATCGCACAGGCAATGGCCTGCGCGATCGAGGCGAAGGTGAGCGCGCCGGTCGGCTTGACCAGCTCAGCCAAGGCCTGCGGCTTGACGTCCCTGGTGCTGGCCTTCACGGCGCCGGCAAGCGCCTCGAGGGCTGCGACCGAATTCTCGCCCCAGGAGGTCATGCGATGCACCTCGCAGCCCTGCGGCTTGAGCATGCTCGGCTTGTTCGGATAGGCGAAGAACGCCACGGGATCGTCGGACTCGACCAGCACGATGTGACGGAACTTCGCCAGCATCGGCAGCGCGTTCTCGATCACGTAATGGATGCGGTCGATCGAGAAACGGCCACGGCCGCGCGCCATCTTCGGACGGAAGGTCGGGCCCATCACCGTGCAGCCGGTCTTGCCGGCAATGCGCTCGGCCAGCGCCAGACCCTGCTCGCTGAGCGCGCTGCCGGTCATCAGGAGCAGCGTGCCCTCGCCGTCGCCGTGCAGGATCTTCGCGGCCTGCTCGACCGCCTGCGGCGAATAGCTGGCGCGCTGCTGCTCGGCCGGAACCTCGGCGAGGCCGTCGGCTTCGTTCCAGGCGGTGTCGGCGGGCAGGATCAGGGTCGCGATCTGCGGCGGCGCGCTTTTGGCGGCGGCAATTGCCGCCGCGCCGTCGGCGGCAACCGATTTGGCATCCGGCGAGGTGCGCACCCAGGACGACATCGGCCGGGCCAGGCCTTCGATGTCCGAGGTCAGCGGCGCGTTGTAGCCGATGTGGTAGACGGCATGCTGGCCGACGATGTTGACGATGCCGGAATTGGCCTTCTTGGCGTTGTGCAGATTGGCAAGGCCGTTGGCGAGGCCGGGGCCGAGATGCAGCAGGGTCGAGGCCGGTGTACCCTTCATGCGGAAATAGCCGTCGGCCGCGCCGGTCACCACGCCTTCGAACAGGCCGAGCACGCAGCGCATGCCGGGGACACGGTCGAGCGCCGCGACGAAATGCATCTCGGAGGTGCCGGGGTTGGTGAAGCAGACGTCCACCCCGCCCTTGACCATCGTCCGCACCAGGCTTTCCGCACCGTTCATTCTGTCTGCTCCCGCAACCGGCGTTTCCAGTAATCCGTTCGGTCAATCATTGTTCGCGCGGCCCGTCAAAGCAATAGCGGGCATTGCGGCTCTGCCCCGCGTGACGAGACGCGGATTTGGCTAACGCTTTCCGGCAAATTGGCGGGAGTTGCGATTTGGTAACGCCAGTCGTCAACGATGCGACCCTCACGGGCCCGTGGCTTGCGAAATGCGCGCAAATATGGCCTCTGGTTCGGGTTGAATCGATTTTTTCTGGGGAAGACAATGATCCGGTTTTTTGCCGCACCGATGGCCGCAATGGCGCTGCTGCTGGCTGGCGCAGCCGACGCATCCGCGACGGGGATGATAGATTTCACGGGCACCAGTTCCGGCGGCTATATCGGCCGCGGCGGCGCGAGCCCGATTCCCCGCACCACCGTCATGTACAACGGCAGCTACGCCCCCGGCACCGTCGTGGTGAACACCGCCGAGCGGCGGCTCTATCTGGTACTCGGGAACGGGCAGGCGCTGCGCTACGGCATCGGCGTCGGCCGCGACGGCTTCCGCTGGGCCGGGGTGCACAGGATCACCGCCAAGAAGGAATGGCCGGACTGGACGCCGCCCTCGCAGATGCTGGCGCGCCGGCCGGACTTGCCGCGCCACATGAAGGGCGGCATCGACAACCCGCTCGGCGCCCGCGCCATGTATCTCGGCTCGACGCTGTACCGCATCCACGGCTCCAACGAGCCTGAGACGATCGGTCAGGCCGTCTCCTCGGGCTGCTTCCGCATGACCAACGACGACGTCACCGACCTCTATAGCCGCGTCTCGGTCGGCACCACCGTGGTGGTGCTGAACAACTGACAGCAGCCACCGCCGGAACCGGCAGGGCGCGTGAATTTGCGGTCTTGTGCGCGCGGCGCGAATGCGGCAGCGTCACAGCACGATGAGCGCAATTGTCCCGCCCTCGCCCGGCCTTCGCCTCGCCCTGCTGGCGCTCGTCACGCTCACCTGTGCGCCTGACACCGCAACCATGGCTGCGGCCGGCGAGCTGCCGGCGATCTCCTCGCGCCAGCGCGCAGAGAAGAAGAGCTTCACCGACAGCGAGATCGTCGACGGCTTCCTGAAGACGGCATTCGGCGCCGAATACCATCTTGCCGGCCGCGTCGACCGCATCCGCAAGTTCGACGGGCCGGTGCGCGTCTACGCCGAGAGCGACCGCGCCGATCGCAAGGCGCAGCTCGCCAAGGTCGTGGCCGACATCGGCAAGCGTGTGCAGCATCTCGACATCGCCATGATCGAGACCAACGAAGCGGCGAACGTGCGCGTGAAGCTGGTGCGCGACCGCGATCTCTTCCGCACCATCTCGAGCTTCTACGGCGCCGAGAAGGCGCGCGAGATCCGCTCCTCGCTCGATCCGCAATGCCTGTCCGGCTTCCGCAAGAACGACGATTTCGAGATCGAGCATTCCGACGTCATCCTCACCGTCGACAACGGCGACTTCACCTTCCTCGATTGCGCCTATGAGGAGCTGCTGCAATCGCTCGGGCCGATCAACGACACCGCGAGCGTGCCCTGGACGATGTTCAACGACAACGTCTCGATGGGCTATTTCGACATCTACGACCAGTACATCCTCAACCTGCTGTACGATCCCCGCATCAAGGCGGGCATGACCGTGGCGGAGGTCAAGGCGGTGCTGCCCGCCGTGCTCAAGGACGTGCGCGCCTGGGTGAAGCGGGTGAATGACCTGAAGGAGTGAGGTGAGTTCACTCGTCATTGCGCAGCGAAGCAATCCAGAATTATTCCGCGGTGACAGACTGGATTGCTTCGCTGCGCTCGCAATGACGGAGCAAGTTGTAGCGCCGCTACTGCACCAGATCGGCAACAGTGGTCGCGGCCTTCAGCCCGGTGCCGGTGAGGACCGCGACCGTGGTCTCGTTCGCCTTGATGGCCCCGGCAGCCGCGAGCTTGTCAAGCGCCGCAGCGGCGCTGGCGCTGGTCGGTTCGGCGAACAGGCCCTGCCGCGCGAGGCGGCGCAGGGCGGCGACGATCTCGTCCTCGGTGAGCGCGATGGTGCCGCCGCCGCTCTCGCGAAGTGCGGCGATGATCTCGCGCAGACGCAGGGGATTTTTGATGGCGGTGCCCTCGGCGACGGTCTTGCTCACCTCACGCGCGACGGGCGTATCGACACCGGCCTTGAAGCTTGCATCGATCGGCGAGCAATTGAGCGGCTGCGCCGCGAACAGGCGCGGCAGCTTCGAGATCTGCCCGGTCTTCAACAGCTCGCGGAAGCCGAAGGCGCAGCCGAGCAGAGAGCTGCCGGCACCGACGGGAACGACGATATTGTCGGGCGCGCGAAAACCGAGATCTTCCCAGATCTCGTAGGCCAGCGACTTGGTGCCTTCGAGGAAGAAGGGCTGCCAGTTGTGGCTGGCGTAGAAGGTCTGGCTCGACTGGCGAATGGCCTCGGCTTCGGATTCCTCGCGCGGGCCCTCGACGAGCTGCACGCTGGCGCCGTAGGCGCGGACCTGTGCGATCTTGGCCGGCGACGTCGAGGCCGGCGCGAGAATCTTGACGCGCATGCCGCCGGCGGCGCCCAGCCCCGCCATCGACGAGCCGCCGTTGCCGGAGGAATCCTCCAGAATGGCGTCGATGCCGATCTGCCGCAGGAAGGACAGCATCACCGCCGAGCCGCGATCCTTGAAGCTGCCGGTCGGGTTGAACCATTCGAGCTTGAACAGCGGACGCAGGGCGCCCCATTGCTGCTCGACCAGCGGCGTGCAACCCTCGCCGAGCGTGATCGGGTGCTTGATCTCGACCGGCAGCGCCGCCCGGTAGCGCCAGAGCGACCGCGTCTGGCCATCGATGTCCTCGCGCGAGATGCCCGCCCCCGGCGTCACCAGCAGCGGCGTGCGCTCGTCCGAGCACCAGCGCGGCTGGTCCAGGGGATAGAGCTTTCCGTTGCGGGGATCGATGTAGCTGGCGGCAGGCATGGCAGTCTCCAAGACAGGGGCAGCGCGGTGCGCCGAACTGGAAGCCCGCCGCACGAAACGAAGCAACACCTCCTTGAAAACACGAAAAATAGAACTATTTCAATTCCTTAAACTGGCCTCGCAGGCCCGGCGGCGCTCTTGATGACGGGAATTTGGCCGCGAACGGCCCCTGTGCCCTGCCACGATTAACTTGTCTGTCGTCGCCGGCCGCTACAATATGTTGGATTGAGCTTGCGCCGCCGGTTCGCGTCGCAAGCGAGCCAGGCCCGTCCGAGCGGCGGGCCGTTGGCTTTTTGGGAGCCTGGACATGAGCCGTGCCAACCGTACCGACCACATCCGCCTGACCTCACATCCGGAGCCGGGCCGGAAGGCCGCCTTTCCCATCCATTGGGGCGCCGCCGATGCGCGCGCGCGGGGACCGATCATCGGAACGGTGTCGCGCGCCGGGGATCGCAACGTGATCGGCAGCCATGGCGGGTCCTACGCGATGTATCGCGCGCTCGCCGTCTCCGCCGGCGCGCTAGATCCAATTCGAAGGCCTGACCTCACCAACACCTTTCCGGCCGCGACCATCGGCCCGTTCCCGCAATGGAGCGATCCCGCCAAGATCGTCGCGCTCGATCCCTGGGGGCATCTGGTCGCCGAGAATTTTCGCCAGGAGATCGCCGAGGGCGCGGACATCCGCCCGAGCATCGCGGTGACGCGGGCGCGGCTCGACCTGCCGGAGATCCGCGACGCGCTCGCCGCAAAGCGGCTGCGCGCCGACGGCGAGGTCGTGCACGCCAATGGCAGCGTCTCGGTGGTGAAGATCGCAATCGATCCGGTGTGGTATCTGCCGGGCCTTGCGACGCGCTTCGGCACCGGCGAGACCGAGTTGCGGCGCACGCTGTTCGAGCAGACCGCCGGCATGTTCCCCGAGCTCGTCACGCGTTCGGACATGAAGGTGTTCCTGCCGCCGATCGGCGGCACCACGGTCTATCTGTTCGGCGACGTGACGAAACTGCCGGACCATCGCACCAAAGTCACCTGCCGCGTGCATGACGAATGCAACGGGTCCGACGTGTTCGGCTCCGACATCTGCACCTGCCGACCCTATCTGATCCACGGCATCGAGGAATCCGCGCGCGGCGCGCAGGAGGGCGGGCTCGGGCTCGTCGTCTACAACCGCAAAGAGGGCCGCGCGCTCGGCGAGGTGACCAAGTTCCTGGTCTACAATGCGCGCAAGCGGCAGGAGGATGGCGATGCGGCCGCCGCTTATTTCGAGCGCACCGAATGCGTGGCCGGCGTCCAGGACGCGCGCTTCCAGCAATTGATGCCGGACACGATCCACTGGCTCGGCCTCAAGCGCATCGATCGCTTCCTGTCGATGAGCGACATGAAATACGACGCGCTGACTTCGCAAGGCATCGACATCGTCGAGCGCGTGCCGATCCCGCTGGAGCTGATTCCCGCTGACGCCCATGTCGAGATCGCCGCGAAGAAGGCCGCCGGCTATTACTCCACCGACATCGCGCCGGAGCAGTCCGTGGACGGCGTGGTCGGGCGTTCGCTGGAAAAATACTGATCGCGATGGCGGAGACCTTGGAATCGCAGGCGCGCGCGCTGCTCACCGCAAAGGCGGTTCGCGCGCGCGCCCGGCAGATGCTGGAGCTCGGCCTCGCCGGCGGGCTCACCCATTTCACCATCGATCTCGACCGCATGGATGGCGTTGCCGAGGCCGTGCTCGCGGTCACGCGCAAAGCCTATCCGACGCTCGACATTCCGTTCCATGCGCGCTGGCGGCATTTCGTGCTCGGCGGCATCGACCGCTGGTCGTCCTTAGAGGAAGTGGAAGTCGCGTCTTGGCCGGATCACGCCGCGCGTGCGCGTGCCGAATTCGATCTTGCGATCGTCAGCGTGCTGCTGGATGCCGGCGCCGGCGCTACGTGGCGCTACCGGGACGTCAAGACGAGGAGGGATTTCGGTCGATCCGAGGGGCTTGCGCTTGCCAGTCTCAACATGTTTGTGGACGGCGCGTTTTCCGGCGATCCACGCTCTCCCTTCCGCGTCGATGCGGATGTGATCGCGCAGTTGTCCATCGATCGGCTCCGATCAGGGTTCCGTGTAACTGACAACAATCCGCTGCTCGGCCTCGAGGGGCGCACCGATCTGCTGCGTCGCCTGGGCAAGCAAGTTGCAGCACGCCCTGAAATCTTCGGCTTGCACGATACGCCGCGCCCGGGCGGGCTGTTCGATCATATCGCGGCGCAAGCGAGTGGCGGCGCCATTGCTGCGCCCGCCATTCTGTCCGCGGTGCTGAACCAGCTTGGACCGATCTGGCCCTCGCGGCTCAAGCTCGCGGGCGTCCCGCTCGGCGATTGCTGGCGGCATCCCGCGATCAAGGCGGACGACGGCACGGCAGGCCTCGTGCCGCTGCACAAGCTGTCGCAATGGCTGAGCTATTCGCTGATCGAGCCGCTGCAGCGCGCCGGCATCAAAGTGACCGACATCGACGGCCTCACGGGCCTTGCCGAATATCGCAATGGCGGCCTGTTCGTCGACCATGAGGTGCTGCGCCTGCGCGATGCCGCCGACGCCGCGCGTGCGCACGCCGTGGATTCGCTGCTCGTCGTGGAGTGGCGCGCGCTGACGGTTGCATTGCTCGACAGGCTGGCGGAGCGCATTCGCGCCAAGCTCGGCCGCACGCTTGAGACCTTGCCGCTCGCGAGCATCCTCGAAGGCGGCACCTGGGCGGCGGGCCGCGCCATTGCGTTTGCTCGCCGTCCCGATGGATCGCCGCCGCTCAAGGTGATCAGCGACGGCACGGTTTTTTAGAGCATGGATAGAGATTTTCGGCCACGCGCGTCATTGCGAGCGCAGCGAAGCAATCCAGAGTACTACCGCGGACAGATTCTGGATTGCTTCGCCGCACTCGCAATGACGCCTTGGTGAATTTCAGGAGCATTACATGGAAGGCGTCACGATCGTCGATCATCCGCTGGTGCAGCACAAGCTGACGCTGGTGCGGGACAAATCCATCTCGACCAAGTCGTTCCGCGAGCTGATCAAGGAAATCGGCATGCTGCTCTGCTACGAGGTGACGCGCGACCTGCCGCTCGCCGACACCGTGATCGAGACGCCGCTGGCGACGATGCACTCGGCCAAGATCGCCGGCAAGAAGCTGGTGTTCGTGCCGATGCTGCGCGCCGGCACCACCTTCGTCGACGGCATGATGGACCTGGTGCCGACCGCGCGCGTCGCCCATATCGGGCTCTACCGCGAGCCGCACAGCTTTGCCGCCGTGGAGTATTTCTTCAAATCGCCCTCCGATCTCAGCGAGCGCCTCGCCATCGTGGTGACGCCGGTGGTCGCCACGGCCAACACCGCCGTCGCAGCCATCGACCGGCTGAAGGAGCGCGGCGCCAGGGACATCCGCCTGGCCTGCCTGATCGCAGCTCCCGAAGGGCTCGAGCGGCTGCGCGGATTGCATCCGGACGTGCCGATCTGGACCGCGGCGGTGGATGAAGGGCTCGACGACAACGGGTTCATCCTGCCGGGCCTGGGCGATGCCGGCGACCGCGCCTACGGAACACGGTAAGCGCTGAGCGCGCTTTAGGAACAGCTTCCAGCGCGCGAGGTTCTCCTGCACCAACAGGGAGAGCACGATGACCTATCAGAATGATGACCCCAGGACTGACCGTGCGCGCCGCAACAGCCCGGTCGGCTGGGCAGTCGGCGCGATCTTCGTGATCGCAGTGGTCGCGGCCGTTTTCTTCTACAATGGACGCGAGGTGGGTCCGCAGGCGACCTCGACCAATCCGAACAACGCGCCGAGCGTCACGACCGGATCGAATCCGCCTGCTGCGCCGGCGAAGTGACCGTCAGATGGGCGGCCTTGGCGGCAGGTCCTTCGCATCTGCCGCCATCGGCCTCTCCTTCGGCTCCTCGATCAGCCGTTTCATCTCGCCGATCTCCCGCACCTGTGCTTCGATAATGTCGTCGGCCAGCTTGCGAACGCGGGGATCCCTGATGTGTGCGCGCTCGCTCGTGAGCACCGCGATCGAGTGATGCGGGATCATCGCTTTCATGTAGGCGACGTCGGACACGGTCTCCTGGCTGCGGACCAGCCACAGAGAGGCCGCAAACACCACGACGCTGGTGGCCAAAATGGCGATGTTCGCTGCACGGTTCCGGTACATCCCCCACATGAAGCCCAGCATCACGACAGCCATGACGGCTCCCATCAGCAGCGCCATCCAGGTTCGGGTCTGGCTATACCAGACGTGCTCCAGGGCGAATGTATTGAGGTACATCAGCCCGAACATGATCAGCGTGGAGGCCGCGATCATCGCGGCGAAGCGACCGTAAGACATGCGCTACATCCTATCGTTGTCAGAGAGGATATGCCTGTCTGGAGCGTTTGTTCCTTTCCAGCGGGTCGTCACACCTTCCCGCTGCCGCAGATACCCTTCAGCGCCTGCCACTCCTTGTCGGTCAGCAGCGGCGGGCCGCTGGCGGGCCGGTCCTCCTTCGTCATGCGCGCGAGGCGGTCCTCGGTCAGCGGATGGCTGGCGAGGATATTCGTCAGGCCAGAGCCGCCCTCCTTGCCGGTGATGCGGAACAACAGCTCGGCCGCGGGCTTGGGCGAACGGCCGAGCGCATGCATGATCTCGATCGCGAATGTGTCGGCGCCGGTCTCGGCTTCGCGCGAATAGGACGCTTCGACCAGGCTGCGCGAGGCGAAGATCACGGCCGATGAGCCGGTGACGTCGCCGAACAAGAGGCCGATCAGGAACGAGGTGCCGCCATTGTAGATCAGGCCGCGCATGTTGTCGTGATGCTTGAGATGGCCGAGCTCGTGGGCGAGGATGCCGGCAAGCTCGTCGGGATTCTCGGCCTTGTCGAGCAGGCCCTTCAGCACGAACACCTTGCCGCCGGGCAGCGCGAAGGCATTCGGCACCGCGGTCGGCAGCACGCCGGCCGTCATGGTGTCGTCGAGGCCGGCCGCATCGCGCAGGCGGTTGACGAGCTTGTTGAAGGCGGCCTTGCCCGCGGGGTCTTCGCACGCGCTGCGGCCGAAGATGGTCTTCATCTGGACCTCGGCCGCATCGCCGATGCGCCGCTCCACGGGCTGTGGCACCAGCGGCGCAAGCCGGTCGGCGGCGAGCGGTACGCCGAACAGGACGACGCAGACGATGGAGACGGCGGCGGCCACCGACCAGCCCACGATCTTCGCGACGCCGCTGCGCGTGGTCCGATGCTCGTCGAGGCGCGCGCAGCGGGCGGCCACCTCCGCGGCGAGCGCGGCATCGCGGATCTCCAGCCGGGCCAGAGGCGGCGCTGACGTCGCAGCCAGGCGCAGGATTCCAGGCGGACTGTCGGCGCGACGAATGTCCGCATAAGGCCAGAGAACGGGCGTCGCGCCGTCCTCGACGATCTCGAGCGCATCACTGAGCGTCAGCGTTACCGGCCGTCTGCGGCTCGACACGCCGTCGAAGAAGATGGTCGGCCTTTCCGACTGCGCCGGGGTCCCGGCAAACACGTCACTCACAGCTCAGAATCCCGCGACATCGAGCCCGTCGGCAAAGCCTTCGCCGAGCGCGCCGGCGAGCTGACCGCTGCCGCGCACGTCCGCCGCGGCCCCGATGTCGTGCACCTCGACGGTCTCCAGCACCTTGGCCCAGAGATCGCGCTGAAGATAGACCCGCATGACGATGTTGATGGCGAGGGCGAGCGCGAAATAGCCGATCACCATCATCGCCACCATCGGGATGCTCTTCGTCGCATTGTCGCCGGCGAAGACCTCCTCGGCGGAAACGCCGGTGAGCGAGACGACGAGCCAGGCGCTGCCGCCCATATAGGCCGCGAACGCGACCGTCAGCAGCATCCACCACCCGATCACTTTCCAGTACAGGCCGTAGAAGGCGTCGTGCGGCAGGTTCGAGGACAGGCTGACGCCGCCGATGCGGATGCCGTCGAGCCACCAGCGCCATTCGCGCGCCTTGAACTCGGCATAGAAGAACGGCGCGAGCGGGAAGACGACGACCGCGATCGGGCTGAGCAACCACAGCCACCAGCCGCGCTTGAAGAAGGTCCAGCCGTCGGCTTCGAAATCGCCGCGGAGATCGCCGTAATGGGTGTGCCGCATCTTGTAGCGTTCGAGCGCAGCCGCGCGCCAGGGCAGCGCGAGACCGAGCGTCAGGAGCACCAGCAAGCCCCACAGCATCGCGCGGAATGAATAGGCCCAGCCCGAGCCGTCCATCCAGAACCGGACGCCGCGCCAGACCGTGCGCGTCAGGCGGTAGCGCCGCGCGCGAAAAATCGCGAACTGGCCGAAGGCGTAGAAGGCGATGAACAGCGGCGTCGAGGCAAAGGCCTGCCAGCGCTCGAACTCGATGCCGACGAGAAAATAGGCGAGATAGATCGGCACCAGGATCGCAAGCGCGAACAGGAAGCCGACCAGGAGCTCCCTGGCCCGTCCGGTGTATTCGGCCGCATCGCCGTCGATCGCGGTGTGCGTCCACAGATGGCGGCGGATGTCGGTGACGAGCCAGAACCGGTAGAAGCCGAAGGTGACGAGCTCCAGCATGGCCCCCTTGGTGACCAGCTTGCGGAACTCGGAGCGGTTGCCGGAGAAATCGACCCGCGTCGGCGGCAGCGGCGGGGGCAAGGGCTCGGCCCCGATGTGGGTCCATTGCATGTCGTTCACGGGCGGCAACCTCGGGATGCGGATCTGTTCGGGCCAAACTATAGATCAGAGGTTAGTCGATCCCCAAGATGGGCGGGTTCGATTTAGCTCGATTCCAGCCGGTTTCTCGCACGATTCTCCAGCCCGGAGCGTGTCGGAGGTCACGGTCATATGGCGACGTGACGGCCGTTCGACGCTCTCGTGAAGGTTGGATGTGGCAAAACTCTCCCTTGCCCCCGCGCTGACAACCGGCTGTAATTGCAAATCAAATACCGCAGCGCAGAATTCAACGACGCGCGGTTGATATCGAGGGAGAAAGGTCATGCATGGGACCATGGAAAGCGCGGCCAAGCTCGACGCCTTGCGCGAGCGCGCCATGTCGCTGCCGCTGGAGCAGTTCGATCCGGGCGATCCGGAGTTGTTCAGGACCGATACGTTCTGGCCTTATTTCGATCGGCTGCGCCGCGAGGATCCCGTGCACTATTGCAAGGATTCGATGTTCGGCCCGTACTGGTCGGTGACGCGCTACAACGACATCATGGAGATCGAGACCAACCATGCGGTGTTCTCCTCCGCTTCCGCGCTCGGCGGCATCACCATCCGCGACATCGATCCGGATCTGCGCCGCGAGAGTTTCATTTCGATGGACCCGCCGCGCCATGCGGCCCAGCGCAAGACCGTGGCGCCGATGTTCACGCCGACGCATCTGGACAACCTCGCCATCAACATCCGCAAGCGTTCGGCCGAGTGCCTGGACAAGCTGCCCCGTGGCGAGGTGTTCGATTGGGTCGACCAGGTCTCGATCGAGCTCACCACGCAGATGCTCGCGGTATTGTTCGACTTTCCGTGGGAGGACCGCCGCAAGCTGACGCGCTGGTCCGACGTCGCCACCACCATTCCCGGTCCCGACGGTCTCGTCGCGACCGAGGACGAGCGGATGGGCGAGCTGGCCGAATGCGCGGCTTATTTCTCCCGCCTCTGGAAGGAGCGCAGCGAACAGCCGCCCAAGAGCGACCTGTTGTCGATGATGGCGCATGGCGCTGCTACGCGCGACATGGACGCCAGGAACTTCCTCGGCAATCTCATCCTTTTGATCGTCGGCGGCAACGACACCACCCGCAACACCATGTCGGGCTCGCTTCTCGCGCTGAGCCAGCATCCGGAGCAGTACCGCAAGCTGCGCGAGAACCCTGACCTGCTCGACAGCTTCGTGCCCGAGGTGATCCGCTGGCAGACGCCGCTGGCGCATATGCGCCGCACGGCGCTCTCCGATTTCGAATTCCGCGGCAAGCAGATCAAGAAGGGTGACAAAGTCGTGATGTGGTACGTCTCGGGCAACCGCGACGAGGAGGCGATCGAGAAGCCCTACGAGTTCATCATCGACCGCGCCCGCCCGCGCACCCACCTCTCCTTCGGCTTCGGCATCCACCGCTGCGTGGGCTTGCGGCTCGCCGAGCTTCAGCTCAAGATTATTTGGGAGGAAATTCTCAAGCGATTCGACCATATTGATGTGGTCGGCGAACCCAAGCGGGTCTATTCGAGTTTTGTGAAGGGTATCGAAACGCTGCCGGTGAAGATTGCTGCGTGAGTCGAACGCAACGGAGCCACGATCATGAACATCCAAGCGCCGGTTAAAGTGGACAAGGCCGAACGCATGCGCAGGGCCCGCGAGGAAGCCTATGCGACGCCGCTGGCGCAATTCCACCCCGGCGCGCCCCGGCTGTTCCAGGACGACACGCTGTGGCCCTGGTTCGAGCGGTTGCGCAAGGAAGAGCCGGTGCATTACTGCACCAACGCGCCGATCGAGCCGTACTGGTCGGTGGTGAAGTACAACGACATCATGCATGTCGATACCAATCACGGCATCTTCTCCTCGGACTCCAAGCTCGGCGGCATCTCGATCCGCGACGTGCCGGAAGGTTACGACTATCCGAGCTTCATCGCGATGGACCAGCCCCGGCATTCGGCGCAGCGCAAGACGGTGTCGCCGATGTTCACGCCGGCACACCTGGACGAGCTGGCCAAGCTGATCCGCCAGCGCTCGCAGACCGTGCTCGACAATCTGCCGCGCAACGAGACCTTCAATTTCGTCGAGCGCGTCTCGATCGAGCTGACCACGCAGATGCTGGCGACCCTGTTCGACTTCCCCTGGGAGGAGCGGCGCAAGCTGACGCGCTGGTCGGACGTCTCCACCGCCCTGCCCAAGAGCGGCATCGTCGCTTCCGCCGAGGAACGCCGCCGCGAGATGGACGAGTGCTATGCCTACATGTCCAAGCTCTGGAACGAGCGTGTCAACTCGGCGCCGCGGAACGACTTGTTGTCGCTGATGGCGCACAACGAGGCCACGCGCCACATGGACCCCGACAACCTCATGGGCAACATCATCCTGCTCATCGTCGGCGGCAACGACACCACGCGCAACACCATGACCGGCTCGGTGCTGGCGCTGAACGAGAACCCGGAGCAGTACGACAAGCTGCGCGCCAATCCGGAGCTGATCGATTCCATGGTGCCGGAGGTGATCCGCTGGCAGACGCCGCTGGCGCATATGCGTCGCACCGCATTGCAGGACACCGAGATCGGCGGCAAGCCGATCCGCAAGGGCGACCGCGTCGTGATGTGGTACGTCTCGGGCAACCGCGACGAGGAGATGTTCGACAATCCGAACGAGTTCATCATCGACCGCCCGCGCCCGCGCACCCATCTCTCCTTCGGCTTCGGCATCCACCGCTGCGTCGGCATGCGCCTCGCCGAGCTGCAGCTGCGCATCGTCTGGGAGGAGATGCTGAAGCGCTTCGACCGCATCGAGGTGGTGGGCGAGCCGAAGCGGATCTATTCCAGCTTTATCAAGGGATACGAGTCGTTGCCGGTAAGGATTCCGGGGTAGGCTCCATCGCCCGTCGCCGGCGGTCTCCTCCGTCATTGCGAGGAGCCCGTGACAAAATTGCGAAGCAATTTTGCACTGGTGCGACGAAGCAATCCAGACTGCCGCTGCGGAAACAGTCTGGATTGCTTCGCTGCGCTCGCAATGACGCGGAAAGGCCTGAGCGTCGTATTGGACTGCTGGTTTCGCTGATGGGTCCCAGCTATAAAATTCCGGCATGACAGCTCGCGCCAGATGCGAAGGCACGATGGCGCGCGGCTGTTCTACCACACGCCATCTAGCTCAGCTTGATGTCCCAGACGCCGTCCTTGCGGCAGGCGGCGACCTCCTCGCGCAACAGCGCGGTGATGGCAAGCGAGGCGGTCGAGGCCGGGCGGTCGATTGGAGAAGCGAAAATGAGCTCGCGCGTCATCGGCCTGGATACGGGGGCGGTTTCCAGCCGCCCGTCCGCGACCTCGCCGTGGACCGAGGACGGCGGCAGCAGCGCGAATCCGAGGCCCTCCTCGACGAGGCTCGTCAGCACGCGGAACGAATCCGCCTCGAGCTGGACGTCGAGCTTGATCTTGCGCTGGGCCGCGGCGTGCTCGATCAGCGCGCGGAGGCCGTGGGAATGAGAGGGCAGCACCAGGCGCTGCCGCAGCAGCCAGCCGATGTCGACGCTCTTCTTGCGCGCCAGGCCGCAGCCGCGCGGACCGACCGCGACGATGGTGTCGCGCCCCAGGCTCTGCACGTTGAGATGCAGATCGGCCGAGCGGCCGTACAGGATGGCGAGATCCATCTCGCCGCGATGCAGCCATTCGACCAGATGGCCGCTGTAGCTCTCGACGATGCGCAGCGAGATGCCGGGAAATTTTTCGACGCAGCGCCGCGCAAAGCGCGCCGACAGCACGCAGCTCACGGTCGGAACCAGGCCGAGCACGACCTGCCCCGAGGGCGGGCCCTTGGCCGACTGGATGTCGTCGCGGATCTGGTCGATCTGCCGCACGATGCCGGAGGTGCGCGCCAGCAGGAGGCGGCCGGCCTCGGTCAGCACCATGCCGCGGCCGTTGCGGGTGAACAGCTCGGTGCGCAGCTCGTGCTCCAGCAGCTTGATCTGCCGGGAGAGCGCCGGCTGCGCCACGCGCAAGGTGTCGGAGGCCTTGGACAGGCTGCCGAGCTCCGCCACGCAACTGAACGTCCTGAGCTGCCGGAAATCCATGCTTGCCAATCCTGGAAGGCTACTCCATACGCTATAACAAATGAGCATAGGGGGCGGGCATTGTTTTCACAACGCCCGTGGGTTGGCCGGCGTTATCTTAACTGCCGCTGAGAATTGGAAACGCCATGAGCCAAGAACACCACACCGAAGATTACGCCGACATCCGCGAGGCCGTTGCCAAGCTCTGCGCGCAGTTCCCCGGCGAATATTGGCGCAAGCTCGACCGCGAGATGGCCTACCCCAAGGCGTTCGTCGATGCGCTGACCGAGGCCGGCTATCTGTCGGTGCTGATCCCCGAGGAATATGGCGGCGCCGGCCTGAAACTGTCGGCGGCCGCGGCGATCCTGGAGGAGATCCAGCGCGCCGGCTGCAACGGCGGCGGCTGCCATGCGCAGATGTACACGATGGGCACGGTGCTGCGGCACGGCAATGCCGAGCAGAAGGCAAAATACCTGCCGAAGATCGCGAGCGGCGAACTGCGCCTTCAGGCCTTCGGCGTCACCGAGCCGACCAGCGGCACCGACACCTCCTCGCTGAAGACGTTCGCGCGCAAGGACGGCAACGACAGCTACATCGTCAACGGCCAGAAGATCTGGACCAGCCGCGCCGAGCATTCCGACCTCATGGTGCTGCTGGCGCGCACCACGCCGAAGGACCAGGTCAAGAAACGCACCGACGGCCTGTCGGTGTTCATCGTCGACATGCGCGAGGCCAAGAATAACGGCCTCGAGATCCGTCCGATCCGCACCATGATGAACCACGCCACTACCGAAGTGTTCTTCACCGATATGAGGGTGCCGGCGGAGAACTTGATCGGCGAGGAAGGCAAGGGTTTTCGCTACATCCTCTCCGGCATGAATGCCGAGCGCATCCTGATCGCGGCCGAATGCGTCGGCGACGCAAAGTGGTTCATCGCGAAGGCGACTACTTACGCCAAGGAGCGCGCCGTGTTCGGCCGGCCGATTGGCCAGAATCAGGGCATCCAATTCCCGATCGCCAAGGCCTACGCCTCGATGCGCGCGGCCGAGCTGATGGTGAAGGAAGCCACGCGCAAATACGAGGCCGGGCTCGACTGCGGCGCCGAGGCCAACATGGCCAAGATGCTGGCGGCGGATGCGTCCTGGGAAGCGGCGAATGCCTGCATCCAGACCCATGGCGGCTTCGGCTTCGCCGAGGAATACGACGTCGAGCGCAAATTCCGCGAGACGCGGCTGTACCAGGTGGCGCCGATCTCGACCAACCTCGTGCTGTCCTTCGTCGCCGAGCACGTGCTCGGCATGCCGCGCTCGTACTGAGGCCGCGCCATGGGAGCATTGGACGGGATCAGGGTGATTGCGGTCGAGCAGGCGGTGGCGGCGCCGTTCTGCTCCTCGCGCCTGGCGGATGCCGGCGCGGAGGTGATCAAGATCGAACGGCCCGAAGGCGATTTCGCCCGCGGTTATGACGCGGCGGCCAAGGGCCAGAGCAGCTACTTTGTGTGGCTCAACCGCGGCAAGCAATCCGCCGTGGTCGATCTCGCCACCAAAGAAGGCTGCGCCGAGCTGGAGAGGCTGATCGCGAGCGCGGATGTGCTCATTCAAAACCTCAAGCCGGGCTCGATGGACAAGCTCGGTTTTTCGCGCGAGCGCTTACTTAAAGACTATCCGAAGCTGATCTCGTGCACGATCACCGGCTATGGCGACGAGGGCCCCTACGCGCATCGCAAGGCCTATGATCTCCTGATCCAGGCCGAGAGCGGCCTCGCCTCGATCACCGGCAATCCCGATGGCGCCTCGCGCGTCGGCATGTCGATCGTCGACGTCGCGACCGGCGCCACCGCACATGCCGCAATCCTGGAAGCGCTGATCGCGCGTGGGCGCACCGGCAAGGGCGCCGACATCCGCATCTCGATGTTCGACGTGATGGCGGATTGGTGCACGGTGCCGCTGCTCAATGCCGAAGCCGGCAATCCGCCCAAGCGCATGGGCCTGCGCCATCCCTCAATCGCGCCCTATGGCGTGTTCACCTCGAAGGACGGCAAGGACATCCTGATCTCGATCCAGAGCGAGCGCGAGTGGAAGACGCTGTGCGCGAAGGTGCTGGACCAGCCGGACCTGCCGGCCGATCCCCGCGTCGCCAACATGGTCGAGCGCGTGCGCAACCGCGACTTCACCGACACGACGGTGGCCGATGCCTTCGGCAAGATGACGCGCGATGAGCTGCTCAAGCGGCTGTCGGACGCTGACATCGCCTTTGCCGAGGTCAACACCATGGCCGACCTTGCCAACCATCCGCATCTGCGCCGCATCGAGGTCGACACGCCGAACGGCCGCGTCAGCTATCCCGCGCCGGCGCCGATCGTCGTCGGCGAGACGCGTAGCTACGGCGCCGTGCCCGCCATTGGCGAGCGCACCCAGTCCAAATAAAGAGAGCGAGGCGTCATGACCGAGAAGCTCGACATCGATCATCTCAGGCAATGGATCGGCCGCAGCCAGGAGGCCACCGACATCGTCACCGCGCAGCTCGTGAAGGGCCTGCGCGCGACGCTGTTCCAGGAGGTCGGCGAGCCCAAGGCAGGCGACGCTGCGCCGTTCACGGTGCACTGGTGCCTGGCACAGCCGGTGTTCCCGATGTCGATGCTCGGGCCCGACGGCCACCCAACCCGCGGCGGCTTTCTGCCGCCGGTGCCGCTGCCGCGCCGGATGTGGGCCGGCGGCGAGATCGAGTTTTTGCAGCCCTTGCGCGTCGGCGATGAATCGACGCGGACATCGCGCATCGCCGACGTGCAGGTGAAATCAGGCTCGACCGGCACGCTGTGCTTCGTCTCGGTCGAGCACAGCATCTCCTCGCCGCGGGGCACGGCGATCCGCGAGCGGCAGGACATCGTCTATCGCGAGATGACCGGCGGCGCGCCGGCTGGCGGCAAGGCGCCGCCTCCGCCTCCCAAGGCGCAGCATCGCGAAACGCATGTATCCGATCCCGTGCTGCTGTTTCGCTACTCCGCGCTGACCTTCAACGGCCACCGCATCCATTACGACCGCGACTACGTCACCAAGGTCGAGGGCTATCCGGGCCTGATCTTCCACGGCCCGCTTCAGGCGGCGCTGATCGTCGAGATGGCGGCCAAACTGCACGGCGGCAAGGCGCCGAAGAAGTTCTCGTATCGCGGGCTGCAGCCGCTGTTCGAAGGCACGGAGTTCTCGGTCAACGCCAACGACAGCGGCGAGAGCATGGAGTTGTGGACCGCGAACGCGGAAGGGCAGCCGACGATGAAGGGGACTGCGGTGTGGTGATAGTCTCTCCTCGTCATTGCGAGCGTAGCGAAGCAATCCAGACTGCCTCCGCGGAGAGATCCTGGATTGCTTCGCTTCGCTCGCAATGACGGACGGGGCGGGGAGCGCGCCGATAAACAACGGGGACGGAAACCATGGCCAAGAACGGCAAGACCGGCAGCAAGTCCGTCACCGTCAAGCAGGCGACGCTCGACCTCTTGCGCGCCTTCGGCATCACAAAAGTGTTCGGCAACCCTGGTTCGACCGAGCTGCCGTTCCTCAGCGACTGGCCCGACGACATCGACTACGTGCTGGCGCTGCAGGAAGCGTCCGCCGTCGGCATGGCCGACGGTTATGCGCAGGCGACGCGCAATGCCGGTTTCGTCAATCTGCATTCGGCGGCCGGCGTCGGCAACGCGCTCGGCAACATCTACACCGCGCATCGCAACCAGACCCCGCTGGTGATCACCGCGGGCCAGCAGGCGCGCTCGATCCTGCCTCTGCAGGCGTTCCTCTATGCCGAGCGCGCCTCCGAGTTTCCGCGGCCTTACGTCAAATACAGCGTCGAGCCCGCGCGGCCCGAGGACGTACCGGCCGCGATCGCGCGCGCCTATTACACCGCAATGCAGCCGCCGTGCGGGCCGACCTTCGTGTCGATCCCGATCGACGACTGGGCCCACGCCTGCGCGCCGGTCGAGGCGCGGATAGTGAGTCGCGAGATCGGGCCAGAGCTGGAGCCGATGAAGGCGCTGGTTGCGGCGCTCGCCTCAAGCAAACACCCTGCCCTCGTCGTCGGCCCCGGTGTCGATCGCGCCGGCGCGGTGGAGCTGATGGTGCGTGTCGCCGAGAGGACGAAGGCGAGCGTCTGGGTCAGCCCGTTCTCGGCACGCTGTTCGTTCCCCGAGCGGCATCCGCAATTCGCGGGTTTCCTGCACGCCTCGCCGGCGCAGCTGTCCGAAGCGCTGCGCGCGCACGACCTCGTCGTCGTCATCGGGGCGCCGGTGTTCACCTTCCACGTCGAGGGCCATGCCGCGATCTTCGACGGCGGCGCGACGATCTTCCAGATCACGGATGATGCGGATGCCGCCGCGGTGACGCCATCAGGCACCAGCATCATCGCGACGATGAAGCCGGCGCTCGGCCTGCTGCTCGACCTGCTGCCGGAGAGCAAGCGCGCGGCGCCAAAAGGCCGCACGCTGCCGCCGGCGCCGCAGGCCGCCGATCCGCTGCCGGTGGAACTCCTGCTGCACGCGCTGTCGCGAGCGCTGCCCGAGGGCGCCTCGCTGGTCGAGGAAATTCCCTCGCACCGGCCGGCGATGCAGAAATTCCTGCCGATGCGCGGCCAGGACAGCTTTTACACCATGTCGAGCGGCGGCCTCGGCTATTCGCTGCCGGCCGCGGTCGGCATGGCGCTCGGCAAGCCGAAACAGCGCACGGTCTGCCTGATCGGCGATGGCTCGGCGATGTATTCGATCCAGGCGCTGTGGACCGCGGCGCAGCGCAAGCTGCCGCTGACGGTCGTCGTCATCAACAATTCCGGCTACGGCGCGATGCGCTCGTTCAGCCAGGTGATGCAGGTGCGCAACGTGCCCGGGCTTGAGCTGCCGGGGATCGATTTCGTGCGGCTCGCGGAGGGCATGGGATGCCATGCGGTGCGGGTGACGAAGGCGGCGGAGCTGGGCGAAGCGCTCAAGCGCGGCATGGCGCATGAAGGCACGAGCCTCGTCGAGGTCGCCGTGGATTCCGCGGTGCCGGTGCTGTACGGGCAGAAGCATTGAGGCGCCACGGCATCATTAACTACGACGCCAGAAATCCCCCGTCGGCCGCCAGCACGTGGCCAACCACGTAAGAGGACGCATCCGACGACAGCCACACCACAGCCTCCGCCACCTCCTCCGGGCTCCCCATCCGCCGCAGCGGCAATCCCGCGCTCACCGTCGCGATATCGCCGACGCCGGAGCGCAGCATCATGTCGGTGACGACGCGGCCCGGCGCGATGGCGTTGATGCGGATGCCGCGGGGGGCGTTCTCCAGCGCCACTGATCGCGTCAGCGAGATCGCAGCGGCCTTGGAGGCCGAATAGAGCGAGAAGCCCGGATTGGGATTGCGCACGCCGCTGACGGAGGTATTGACGACGATGCAGCCGCGCCCCTGCGCCAGCATCGCCGGCAATTGGTGACGCAGGCAGAGGAACAGCGCACGGACATTGGTGTCGAACACGCTGTCGTAGGTGTCGGTGCCCTGCTCCTCCAGCGGCGCGCGGCGCTCCTGGAAGCCGGCATTGTTGAAGGCGACGTCGAGCCGGCCGCAGCGCGCGACGGCGGTGCCGACGAGGCGCGCGACCTCATCTTCCTTCGTGATGTCGGTCTGGAGCGCGATCGCCTCCGTGCCGAGCTCGCGGCACGCCGCGGCGGCGGCCTCGATCTCGGCCTCGCGCCGGCCTGCGATGATGACCGCGTCCGCCCCTTCGGTAGCCATCCGCAAGGCCGTGGCGCGCCCGATGCCGCTGCCGCCGCCCGTGACCAGGCAGACCTTCCCGCTCATCCGCATGCCGGTCGGCGAAGCTCCGCTCATGGCCTACTCCAAAACACTTGCGCGCGCCGTTGCGCGCATATAGTTGTATGATACAACTATATGCCGGGAGTCAAGATGGCCGAGCTTTCGCTGATCGACGACATCCGCGCCGCATCTCGCCTGATGGTGCGCGAACTCGGCTTCATGGATGCGACGGTGGCGGCCTCGGACTATCCGCCCTCGGCGGTGCACACGATCCTGGAGATCGGCATCCGCGGGCCGATGAATTCGGGCGAGCTCGGGGATTTCCTGCTTCTGGAGAAATCCAGCGTCAGCCGCCTGGTGCGCAAGCTGATCGATTGCGGCGAGCTCAGGGAGACGCCGGACGAGGCGGATGCGCGCAGCAAGCAGCTGTCGCTGACGGCGAAGGGCCGGCGCACGTTGGAGGCACTCCATGCCTTCGGCCGGCAGCAAGTGCGCGGCGCGCTGGCAGCGTTGACGGAAGCCGAGCAGCGCAAGGTGCGCGAGGGCATGATGCTCTATGCGCGGGCGCTGCGGGCGAGCCGGGTGGGAGATGAGGTGGAAGCGGCGGTCTAGCCACAAGCTCGGTGTCGTCGCCCGCCTAGTGCGCAATTGCGCACTAGGCGGGGCATGACAGCGTCATTTGCGGCAACGATAGCGACTACTTCCCGAACTCTTCCCGCATCCTGGCCTGGATCTTGGCCATGCCGCCGATCCAGCGGTCGTAATTCTCGGTCTTCTTGCGCATATAGCCGAGCACTTGCGGGTGCGGCAGGATCAGGAAGGTTTCCTGCTCGAGGCCGGCAAGCACGTCTTTCGCCACCTGCTCGGGCGTCAGGTCGCCGTCGCCGGATTGCGGGCCCTTGGGGATCGATCGCAGCATGTTGGTGTCGACGCCCTGAGGGCAGAGGATCGAGACCTTGATGTTGTGAGCCTTGTGCGAGATCGCGAGATTCTCGGCAAAGCCGACCGCGGCATGCTTGGTGGTGGAATAGGCCGGGCTGCCAACCTGCGACAACAGGCCCGCGGCCGAGATGGTGTTGAGGAAATAGCCGCCGCCGCGCGCCTTCATGCGCGGGATCAGATGCCGTGCCGCATAGACATGCGCCATGACGTGGATCGCCCAGCTGCGCTGCCACGGCTCGTCGGAGGCGCCACCGGCATTGACCGACATCGGATCGAAGCCGCCGCCGATGCCGGCATTGGAGCAGAACAGCGCGATCGGGCCGAACTGCCGCTCGGTCTCCTCGATGACGTGGGCGACGTCCTTTTCCTGCGCGACGTCGCATTTGAAGGCGGCGCCGTCGACCATGGCCGCGACCGCTCTCGCATTGGCGGCGTCCATGTCCGCGACCACGACCTTGGCCGCGCCCGCATTGTGAAAGGCCTCGCACAGCGCCTTGCCGATGCCGTTAGCGCCGCCCGTGACGACCACGACCTTGCCGGTCACCTGCATGCGACGTCTCCTCTCGTCCTATTATACCGCTTCGCGGAAACTTCTCAGCTCAACACGAGGTCGAGCACCGCGGTATAATGGCATGCCGCACCGGCCAAGACAAAGCCGTGCCAGATCGCATTCTGAAAGCGCAGCCGCCGCCAGGCGTGGAAGATCACGCCAAAGCTGTAGAGCAACCCGCCGGCAAGGATGAAGCCCAGCACCAGCGCAGGCAACGCCCTGACCACCGGCTCATAGAGCATCACGCCGCTCCATCCCATCGCGAGATAGATGCCGACCGAGACGCGGTCGAACCGGCCGGGATAGAGCAGCTTCAGCACGATGCCGAGGATTGCCACGCACCAGACGCCGGCGAGCAGCACCAGCGCGAACACGCTGTCCTTCAGCGCCAGGATGAAAGGCGTATAGGTCGCGGCGATCAAGAGATAGATCGCGGAATGGTCGAAGCGGCGCAGCAGCCATTTGGCGCGCGAGACCGGCCAGAGATTATAGGTCGCCGACAGCACCAGCATCGAGAGCAGGCCGGCGACATAGACGGAGACGCCGGCGATGTCGGTGGCGTCGGCATAGACCGCCGTCAGCACCACCAGCACCGTTGCGGCGATGAGACCTGCGAGCACGCCGATCCCATGGACGATGCCGTCGGCGATCAGCTCCGCGCGATCGTAGTCCCAGCCGATCGCGTCGGCCCCGGCGTGGACGGAAGAGGATGCAAGCTGCTTCAACTGGAAGACGGTCATGGCAATCCGGCAACGGCTCGAGGCAATGGCCTCTGTATGGGTGTTTCGGGACCGGCGGGTCGTTCAAGCGGCTGATTTGCCGACAAAGGCGGTGGAAGTATGAAAGCTTGAATTTCCTCAGGCAATTGCCACTTTTGTGACTAATCCGATTTACGTATCCCTCGCCCGAGATCCCTCACGTTCATATGGCATTCAGTTTCCAGGATATCGTCGAGGAGGCGCGGCTGTCGGCGCGGGCGCTGATCGACTATGGCGAGCATTTCTTCAATCCGACGGTGCGGCTTGGTGTCACCGGCCTGTCGCGTGCCGGTAAGACGGTGTTCATCACCGCGCTGATCCACGGCCTGACGCGCGGCGGCCGGTTTCCGGTGTTCGAGGCCTATGCCTCGGGCCGGATTGCGCGGGCGCATCTGGCGCCGCAGCCGGACGATGCCGTGCCGCGCTTTTCCTATGAGAGCCATCTGCGCGCGCTGATCGAGGAACGGCGATGGCCGAGCTCGACCGTGGACATCAGCGAGCTCCGTCTCGTGATCGACTACCAGCGCCCGAACGGCGCCGACCGCACGCTGACGCTCGACATCGTCGACTATCCCGGCGAATGGCTGCTGGACCTGCCGCTGCTCCAGAAGAGCTACGAGCAATGGTCTGCGGAGAGCCTGGCGCTGTCGCGCGAGGCGCCGCGCGCGCATCTCGCGGCCGAGTGGCACAGCCATCTCGCAACGCTCAAGCCTGAGGCGCGCGAGGACGAGCAGGCGACGCTGACGGCCGCAAAGCTCTTTACCGATTATTTGCGCGCGTGCCGCGACGAGCGCTTCGCGATGAGCCTGCTGCCGCCCGGCCGCTTCCTGATGCCCGGAAATCTCGCCGACACGCCGGCGCTGACCTTTGCGCCGCTCGACGTGCCCGCGGGCATGCAGGCACCCGAGGGATCGCTGTGGGCGATGATGGTGCGGCGCTTCGAAGCCTACAAGGACGTCGTGGTGCGGCCGTTCTTTCGCGATCATTTTGCGCGGCTCGATCGCCAGATCGTGCTGGCCGATGCGCTCGCCGCGTTCAATTCCGGCCCCGAGGCGCTGCACGATCTCGAAGCCGCGCTATCAGGCATTCTCGACTGCTTCAACATCGGCCGCAGCACGATCCTCTCCAGCCTGTTCCGGCCGCGCATCGACCGCATCCTGTTCGCGGCGACCAAGGCGGATCATCTGCATCATTCCAGCCACGACCGGCTCGAGGCGGTGCTGCGCCGCGCCGTCTCGCGCGCGGTCGCGCGCGCGGAAACGACCGGCGCGGCGATCGACGTCGTCGCGCTTGCCGCCGTGCGCGCCACGCGCGAAGCGCAGGTGGCCCGGGGCCGCGACAAGTTGCCGTCGATCCTGGGAACACCGGCCGCAGGCGAAAGCGCCGGCGGCGAGTTCTTCGACGGCAACACCGAGGTTGCGACCTTTCCGGGCGACCTGCCGCTCGATCCCGAACCGCTGTTCAACGGGGCGGATGCCTTCCGCGGGCTCGCGACGGAGGCGGCGGGGAACAGCGATTTCCGCTTCCTGCGCTTCCGCCCGCCGAAGCTCGAGCGCGAGGGCACGGATGAACCGACGCTGCCACACATCCGCCTCGACCGTGCCTTGCAGTTCCTGATCGGAGACAAGCTGTCATGACCGAGCGATCGAAGCCCCGGCGGCCGGCGACGTTCCGGCTCGACGATCCCGGCGTCGTCGTCACCGAGACCGACGAGACCAGCCGCCTCGGTCGCGCCACCATCCAGATCACGCCGGAGCCCGATCCGGCGCTGCTGCCGGTGCCGGTGCAAGCCGCGCTGCCGGCGCGGCGCGGCTTTCCCTGGGGCGCGCTGTTCTGGTCGGGGCTCGCCGGATTGACGCTGCTCGGCACCGGGCTCGGCGTCGTCCATTTGATCGAGGATCTGTTCGCGCGCAACCAAACGCTCGGCTTCGTCGGGCTTGCCTTCGCCGCCGTCACCGCGCTGGCGCTCGCGGTGGTGATCGGGCGCGAGGCGTTCGGGCTGGCGCGGCTTGCGACCATCGAGAAGCTGCATCAGCGCGCAACGGCCGTGCTCGCCAGCGACGATCGCAAGGAGAGCCGCGTCATCGTGCAGGATCTCCTGAAGATCGCGCACCAGAACCCGCAGCTGGCGCGTGCCCGCGCCACGCTGGAGAGTCATGCCGGCGAGATCATCGACGGCGCCGACATGATCCGCCTCGCCGAGCGCGAGCTGATGTCGCCGCTGGATGCCGAGGCGCGGCGGCTGGTGTCCTCAGCCGCGCAAAAGGTCTCGATCGTGACCGCGGTGAGCCCGCGCGCGGCAATCGACGTGCTGTTCGTGCTCGTGGCCGCGCTGCGCCTGATCCGCCAGCTCGCTTATCTCTATGGCGGCCGTCCCGGCGCGCTCGGCATGATCCGCCTGCTTCGCCACGTCATCGCCCATCTCGCCATCACCGGAGGCATGGCCGCGAGTGACAGCCTGGTGCAGCAGATGCTCGGCCATGGCATTGCGGCAAAGCTGTCACAGCGGCTCGGCGAAGGCGTGCTGAACGGACTACTGACGGCGCGGCTGGGATTGGCCGCGATCGATGTCACGCGGCCGCTGCCGTTCGCGGCCCTGCCGCCGCCGAAGCTGTCGGATCTGGCGACCGATCTGCTGCGGAAGAAGGACGGGGAGGAGTAGCGGCGCTTTCTTACCCTGCCCTGGAGGGGGAGGGTCGGCTCGCAGCGCGCCAGCGATGCGAGCCGGGGTGGGGTGACGGTCTCTCCCCATCCAACACTGCCCGCGTGGAGAGATCACCCCACCCCGCTCGCGCTGCGCGCGATCGACCACGGGCGAGCTACGCTCGTCCCGGACCCCTCCAGGGGAGGGTAAGCGCCCGCCAGCACCTTCCACTGGAATAGCGGCGAGTCCTTGGGCGGTGACAGCTCCGGGGTCCAGCCGGTCAGCTTCTCCAGCACATAGGTGTCCGTCACGACACCACGCCATTGGCGGTCGACCCGGCCGAGTTGCTCGCGCTGGGCGGGGATGCTCTCCCACAGCGATGAACGATCGTCCGGCTCGCGCCCGACATAGATTCCGGCGTGGCCCTTGATCTTGTCCATGCCGGGATCGCGGAAATCCTGGAAGCGGCCGCGCTCGTTGATCTCGATCACGGGCACGCGGCCACGGAACAGCCAGCTCATCATGGCGTAGGTGCGGTAGTCCGTGGTCGCGATCCAGGTCGCGCCTGTCGCCTCGAGGGCGGCTTGCGCGCGCGCGGCCACCTGCTCGTAGCCGGCTTCGGCGCCGATCGGGTCGAGCTTGCCGAGCCAATTCCAGGGCGCGGCAACGTAGTAGAGGAACACGATGATGACGAAGGCGATCCCTGAGACGATCGCTGTCCTGGCCCAGAACAGCGAGGATTCCAGCATCCGGGCGGACCACCCCTCTTTCCTCATCGTGACGAGATTGACCGCGGTGGCGGCAAAACCGACCGGCCACATGAACATCGGCCAGGTGTCACCGACGCGAAGCGTCAGCGACTTGAAGAAGAAATAGGCGAACGGCACCAGCACCGCGGTCGACAACAGGATCGCGACCGGCTCGCGCGTACGATAGCCGCGCCACGCCGTCAGCACCAGGCCCGTCAACACCACCGGCAGCATGACGAAGCCGACCAGGCCGAATTGCAGGCCGATGTAATCGCCGGTCGTACGCAACGAAACGCCGTAATTGGCGGTGGCGCGCACGCCCTGGAAGCGGAACGAGGCCCAGTCGTGCTGCGCGTTCCAGATCAGCACCGGCGAGAACACCGCCAAAGCGACGACGACGGCGAGATAGGGGTAAGGGCTGCGCAGCCAGCGCCAGCGCCAATCCGGCACCAGCAGAAAGGCGGCAACCGCCGGCGCGAACATGATCACGGTGAATTTCGAGAGCATCGCGAGGCCCGCGAACAGTCCGGCCGCCAGCCACCAGCGACCATCACCGCCCTGCGCCAGCCGCACCAGCGACCATATCATCGCGACCGCAAACGGGATCATGGCGATGTCGGGCGCGACTTTGGCCATCAGCAGGCCGTAATAGAGCGCGGCCTCCGGCATCAGCACCGCGAACGCGATCGCGCGCGCATCATGGGTGAGGCGGCGGACGATGTCGGCGAGCAGCAGCTGCGTCACCAGCATCGCGACGATGCCGCCGAAGCGGACGCCGAGATTGGTGTCGCCGAAGATCGCGGTCCCGAAGCGGATCAGCCAGGCGATGCCGGGGGGATGATCGAGGAAGCTGAGCGCAGCCTCCCTGGACCAGGTCCAGTAATAGGCTTCGTCGGTGCGCAGCTCGATGGCGGAGGCGTAGACGATGCGGAGCAGCGTCATCGCGGCAATGATCGCTGCGGCAATCAGGATGAGGCGGCGTTCGGCGCCGTCTGGCTTCGCAGAGATGTCGGGAGCGATCGTCACGGCCGCGCTTTTCCCCGACTTGGCAGGGGGAGTCAATGTGGGGCAAGCTCCCCTGGGATGGTCCCGGGCAAGTGATTTCACAACCTGTCCATATGGGGAATTAAAGGCTACGCTGGCTGGTCTCCTCGATGAGCTGATACAACCGAATCATGGCCCTTGCTCCCAGACAGATGTCCGTCGTCGGCGCCACCGGGGTGCGGCAGGTGCGGCTCGTCTGCGGCATCATCCTGTTCTGCTTTGTCGTCAGTCATTTCCTCAACCATGCGCTCGGCAACATCTCGGTCGACGCCATGGAGACCGGGGTCTACTACCACACGCTGTTCTGGCAGTTCCTCCCGGTCGCGATCGTGTTCTACACGGCCGCACTCATCCATATGGGGCTCGGCCTCTACGCGCTGTATCAGCGCCGCCAGTTCCGCTGGCGGACGATCGAGCCGCTCCAGCTCGTGCTCGGCTTGAGCATCCCCGTCCTCGTCATGGGCCACGTCATCGGCGTGCGGCTTGCACAGACGCTGTACGGACACGAGAAGCTCTATCCGCAGGAGCTCTATCTGTTCTTCGTCGCGGCGCCGGGCCTGCTCTGGCAGATGACGATCCTGCTTCTCATTGCCTGGGTGCACGGCTGCATCGGCGTCTATTTCTGGCTTCGGCTGAAGCCATTCTTCCCGCGCGCGGCGCCCTATCTGCTCGCGGCAGCGGTGCTGATCCCGGCACTCTCGCTGCTCGGCATCTACCAGGGCGGCCGCAGCGTCGCCGCCGACAGTGACGATGGCGAATGGCGCAAGCAGCATCTCAGCCGCCGCCAGGTCGGCACGGTCGCGGAAGGCGACACGCTCGAGCGCATCGCGAGCGGTCTCACCATCGGCTATTTCGGACTGCTCGGACTGGTGCTGGCGGCGCGCGGCGTGCGCGCCCTGCGCGAACGGCGCGGCGGCATGATCGCGCTGTCCTACGGCAACGGCAAGACGGTACGGGTTCCCAAGGGCCTGTCCGTGCTGGAAGCGAGCCTGCGTCACAACGTGCCGCATGCCAGCGTCTGCGGCGGCCGCGCCCGCTGCTCGACCTGCCGTATCCGCATCATCGGCGATCATGATACCCTGCCCACTCCGTCGCAGCGCGAGGCCTTCGTACTTACCCGCGTCGGTACCGCCGATCCCTCGATCCGGCTGGCTTGTCAGCTGCGCCCGACGTCAGATCTCTCCTTCTTCCAGCTCTTCGCGCCCCACACCCATGCGACGGGCGGCGAAGCCTCGACATCCGCAAGCATCGGCCAGGAGCGCTATCTCGTCAGCCTGTTCGTGGACATGCGCGGCTCGACGCAGCTGGCCGAGAAGCGCCTGCCGTTCGACACGGTCTTCATCGTCAACCGCTTCCTCGGCGCGGTGTCGCAGGCCGTGATCGAGAACGGCGGCCAACCGAACCAGTTCGTCGGCGACGGCATGCTGGCGCTGTTCGGGCTCGCGGCCGACCCGCAAACCGCGTGCCGGCAGGCGCTGAAGGCCGCAGCCGGAATCGCCATGCATATCGACGCGCTCAACGATCTCCTGAGCCACGATCTGCGCCAGCCGATCCGCTTCGGCATTGGCATCCACGGCGGCGAGGTCATCATCGGCGACATCGGCTACCGCGATCACATCGTCTTCACCGCGCTCGGCGATGCCGTCAACGTCGCCGCCCGCCTGCAGGACATGACCAAGACGCTGGCCTGCGAGACCATCGTCTCGGAAGAAGTTCGCCGCACCGCTGATATTGCCGAGGACGCCCTGCCGCAGCAGGAGGTCGCCATCCGCGGCCGCGACGAGCCGCTCGCGGTGCGCGTGGTGGCGAATGCGAGGGAGCTGGCGGGGCTGGTCGATCGCAGCGAGCGGGTGGCGGCGTGAGGAGCGAGCGGCAAGCTCGATGCGCTCCCTCCCCCGCTTGCGGGGGAGGGCTGGGGAGAGGGTGTCTCCGCAACGGGACACTCCCCTAGAGGAGAGAGCCCTCACCCGGCGCACAGGACGATGCTTCGCATCGCCCGGACGCGCCGACCTCTCCCGCAAGCGAGAGCTTTGCGTAATGAGTTGTGCTGGAGTGAAGTTCGATATGGGGCTTTTTTTGAACGGCCTCGCGTAGCCCCAGAGGGGTGGGGCGTCTGTTTTTCGTGGCCGCGGGGTAGCGGCGGGTGGTGGTCACGCTGCGGCTCCTATCGGGCACAGCACCGCCCATCGTTTGAGGTTCATGGCGAGGCAGATCAGGCGCAGATGCGTCTGATTGCGCGCCAAACCCAGATAGCGAGCGCGCGCCCAGCGGTAGCTGCCCTTGAGGCGCGCGAAGACCTGCTCGACCGGTGCGCGGCGCTTTCCCACGGCATTGTTGAAGCGCTTCTGCCGCTCGGTGAGCGGATGATGCTTGTTCGGCCGGAACATCAGCCTCGGCTTGATTCCTCGCGCGGCGAGCCCGCTGCGGCGCTCGTGCTTGTCATAGGCTTGGTCGGCATAGACCGCCTTCTCATCACCACAGACCAACTCGTCGGCGGGCACCGTGTCGTTGACCGCAGCGTCGGTCAGCTTGCTGCGGCGGACGATGGCCGAACTCTGATCCATGCCGATATGGGCTTTGTAGCCGAAGTACCGCTTGCCGCCCTTCTTGGTCCAGCGTGCATCTGGATCGCGCTTGCTGTTGACCAGCTTGCTCGGTTCACGGCCGTCCGGGCCGGGCGGCTGCGGGTCCTCTGGCGGCTTCGGCGGCTTTACTGCTGCCGAGATCAGGCTCGCATCGATCAATGTGCCCCGGCGCAGCACCAGCCCGCGTGCGTCGATCTGATGCAGGATCTCGGCGAACAGCTTCTCGTCCAGACCGGCTCGCTGCAAAGCCTCGCGGAATCGCCAGATCGTCGTGTGATCAGGCGTCTCGTCGCTCAGCACAAAGCCGCAGAAGGCGCGGAACGAGGCCCGGTCGTCGAGCGCTTCCTCCAGCGCCGGATCGGAAAGCCCATACCATTGCTGCAGCAGCAGCGCCTTGAACAGCACCAGTCGCGGATAGGGCGGAGGGCCGCGCTCCGGCTCCGGAAGACCATTCAGCACTCTCTCCACTGCCGCCCAGTCGACCAGTTCGCCAATCCGCTTCAGCACCGGGCTACCCTTCCCTCGCCGCGATACCAGCGCGTCCGCGAAGCTCGGTTGCCCAACCTCTCGATATGCCATCCGAATCCGCCTCCACCACAGGCCCTAGAGAATCGCAAATCCTCCTCTTGTGCAAAGCTCTCGCAAGCGGGAGAGGTGTGGCACACCGCCGTCGCCGCCGCAGCTCGCCTCATCTCATTACAGACGCAACACCGGCCTGCTGCAGCGCAGCGGCATGGGCTTGCTGCGAAAGCACGAATTGACTTCATCCAAATCGTTGCGACAGATGAGCGCAGGCTACGGTGATGACCGCGGCCGGAAGAAAAGCTCCGGGAGGAGACGAGAATGTTCGATCGACGCGATCTGCTCAAGGGAGCGGCCTCGCCGCGCTGGCGGCAGGATTGGGCGCCACCAAGGCGCTGGCCCTCGACACCGTGACCCTGCCCTTCGCCAACGGCGAACGGCCGCTGGTTAAGTATCCGCAGAAGCGGCCGATGATCGGGCTTACCAGCCGGCCGCCGCAACTCGAGACGCCGTTTGCGGTGTTCAACGACGGCCCGATCACGCCGAACAACGCATTCTTCGTGCGCTATCACCTCTCCGACCTGCCCTACGATCTCGACCCCGACAAGTTCACGCTGGAAGTCAAGGGCAAGGTCGACAAGCCCCTGAAATTGTCGCTGAAAGACATCAGGAAGCTAAAGGCGACGGAGATCGTCGCCGTCAACCAGTGCTCCGGCAACAGCCGCGGCTTCTTCGAGCCGCGCGTTGCCGGCGGCCAACTCGCCAATGGCGCGATGGGCTGCGCGCGCTGGCGCGGCGTGCCGCTGAAGGCGGTGCTGGAGATGGCCGGCGTGCAAAGCGGCGCCAGGCAGGTCACCTTCAACGGCATGGACGGACCGGTCAACGACAAGACGCCGGATTTCATCAAGGCGCTCGATCTCGATCACGCCAGCGACGGCGAGGTGATGCTGGCCTATGGCATGAACGGCGAGGACCTGCCGTTCCTCAACGGTTTCCCGCTACGCCTGATCGTGCCCGGCTATTACGGCACCTACTGGGTCAAGCACCTCAACGAGATCAACGTCATCGACAACGTCTATGACGGCTTCTGGATGAAATCGGCCTATCGCATCCCCGACACGCCGAACAACGCAGTCGAGCCGGGCACCGCGCCGAAGGCGACGATCCCGATCAATCGCTTCACCATCCGCTCCTTCATCACCAGCGTTCCCGATGGCGCCAGGCTGAAGGCGGGCGCCGTGACCCTGCGCGGCATCGCTTTCGATGGCGGCAAGGGCATCAAGCAGGTCGAGGTCTCCACCGACGGCGGCAAGACCTGGGTCGGCGCCAAGCTCGGCAAGGATCTCGGCAAGTACGCCTTCCGCGAATGGAAGCTGCCGGTGAAGCTCGCATCCGGCAGCGTTGAGCTCAAGGTCCGCGCCATTGGCAACGGCGGTGAGACCCAGCCGGACACCCCGCGCTGGAACCCGGCGGGCTATTTGCGCAACGTCGTCGAAACCGTCCGCGTCAGCGTGGCCTGAAGGAGACCGATCATGCAGCGCATTGTTCTCCTCGCCATGACGCTCGCCGTCGCCGCATTGATGGGCTCGTCACTTGCAGCGCCGGTCAATTACAAGACCCCCGACGAGGTCGCAGCCTTCAAGCCCGGTCCCAATCTCGAGGTGGTGCAGGGCAATTGCGGCGCCTGCCATTCGTCCGATTACGTCGCCACGCAGCCGCCGATGAAGGACAAGAGGGCCTTCTGGCAGGCCGAGGTGACCAAGATGATCAAGGTCTATGGCGCACCGATCGACGATGCCGATATCGGCAAGATCGTCGATTATCTGGCTGCGACGTACTGACGGACGCCCGGCACGCGTGCCGGCCATTTGACCGCGAAACGGGCAAAAGCGGCAGAAACGCCGCGAAGTTGAGCGGAATTCGGCAAAATGGCGATGTGGTTTGAGCTACCAAGCCTGCCACATTCCGCGTATCCTGTTAGGACCGAACCGGCCGGTTGGCGGGGACTGGCGGTTCGAGATCTCGGAGGAAGACCCGCGGAGAAGTCGTGATGGCTAAAGGTACGGTCAAGTGGTTCAACCCGACGAAGGGTTATGGATTTATCCAGCCTGCGTCGGGTGGCAAGGATGTGTTCGTGCATATCTCGGCAGTGCAGAAGGCCGGTTTGTCCACGCTCAACGAGGGACAGACGGTGGAATACGAAGAGATCGCAAACCGGGGCAAGACCTCCGCGGAGAACCTCAAAGTATAAGCCCGCGCCAGCCTTTGCTGCCTCCCGGATTTGTCCGGGAGCGGGCCAATAAATTTTAAGAAGACGGCCGGTGCATTCGACGACAGGCGTTGCGATTGCACGAGGATAGCTATTTTTCCTGCGAAGACCGCTTATCGAACCACAGCAATGACAATCGCGACTGCACTTCGCTAACCCACCGGCAGCGGTGCGTCGCGCTTGATCTCCTCCATCACCGCATAGGTCCGCGTCTCGCGCACGCCCGGCATCGACAGCAGGGTCTCGCCGAGAAAGCGTCGATAGGCGGTCATGTCGGCCAGCCGCGCCTTCACGAGATAGTCGAAGCCGCCGGCAACCATGTGACACTCCAGCACTTCAGGGGCGAGCTTCACGGCCCGCGCGAACCGCTCGAAATTGTCCGGCGTGGTCTTGTCCAGCAGCACCTCGACGAACACCAGGAGCCCAAGGCCGAGCCGGTGCGGATTGAGCCGCGCGCCATAGCCTTCGACAAAGCCCTCGCGCTGCAGGCGCTTCAGCCGCTCGCCGATCGAGGTCGGCGACAGCCCGATGCGCTCGGCGAGCTCGACATTGGCGATGCGCCCGTCCTCCTGCAAAATCGAGAGGATTTTCCGGTCGGTTCGGTCCAGTTCCATAATTTATCAGGCCAAGCTGCTTCCTGCCTTCATTTTCTAAGGCAAATTAGCTAGATTGTCTATCGAACTGCGGTCACGCGGGCCTTATCCTGGATTCCAGCCACAGGACACGCCATGCCGAACATCCCGCCGCCCTTCTCCGCGCCTTCCGCCCCCGATGATTCCGAGATCGCCGCAAGGCTTCTGAAGGCCTCGCATCTCGTCCCGGCGCAGGAGGCGCGGATCGACCGCACCGCGACGCGGCTGATCGAGGCCATCCGCAAGCGCGACGACCGGCTGGGTGGGGTCGAGGACATGCTGCGGGAGTTCGCGCTGTCGACCAAGGAGGGACTGGCGCTGATGGTGCTGGCGGAAGCGCTGCTGCGCGTGCCCGATGCACGCACCGCCGACCAGTTCATCGAGGACAAGCTTGGCGAGGGCGATTTCATCCATCACGAGACCAAGTCCACGGCGTTCCTGGTCAACGCCTCGGCCTGGGCACTCGGCCTGTCGGCCCGGGTGATCCAGCCGGGCGAGACGCCCGACGGCACCATCGGTCGGCTGGTGAAGCGGCTCGGCGCACCGGCGGTGCGCACCGCGACGCGCCAGGCGATGCGGCTGATGGGCAATCATTTCGTGCTGGGTGAGACCATCGAGCAGGCGCTGGAGCGGGCCCGGCCGCGCTCCGGCCAGAAGCCGCGCTATTCCTTCGACATGCTCGGCGAAGGCGCGCGCACGGCCGCCGACGCCAAGCGCTATTTCGACGCCTATGCCAGCGCGATCGAGACGATCGGCAAGGCGGCGGGCAACCATCCCCTGCCCGACCGGCCCGGCATCTCCGTCAAGCTCTCGGCGCTGCATCCGCGCTTCGAGGCGATCAGCCGCACGCGCGTAATGCAAGAGCTGGTGCCGCTGCTGCTGAACCTCGCGCAGCGCGCCAAGACCTACGACCTGAACTTCACCGTGGATGCCGAGGAGGCCGACCGCCTGGAGCTGTCGCTCGACGTCATCGCGGCAACGCTCGCCGATCCCTCGCTTTCCGGATGGGACGGCTTTGGGCTCGCGATCCAGGCCTATCAGAAGCGCGCCAGCGCCGTGATCGACTATGTCGATGCGCTGGCTCGCGCGCATGACCGCAAGCTGATGGTGCGGCTGGTCAAGGGTGCCTATTGGGACACCGAGATCAAGCGCGCGCAGGAGCGCGGGCTGGGCGGCTATCCCGTGTTCACGCGCAAGGCCATGACCGATCTGAACTTCGTCGCCTGCGCGACGAAGCTTCTCGCCTTGCGGCCGCGCATCTTCCCGCAATTCGCCACCCACAACGCGCTGACGGTCGCGACCGTGCTGGAACTCGCAGCTGATGGCGGCGGCTTCGAGTTCCAGCGCCTGCACGGCATGGGCGAAGCGCTCTACGAGCAACTGGCAAAAGATCATCCCGACATCGCCTACCGCACCTATGCGCCGGTTGGCAGCCATCGCGATCTGCTCGCCTATCTGGTGCGGCGGCTGCTCGAGAACGGCGCGAATTCGTCGTTCGTGGCGCAGGCGGCCGATTATCGCGTGCCTGTCACGGCGCTGCTGCAGCGCCCCGCGGATGCCATCGGCCGGCCGCAACAGGCGCCTCATGCCAAAATTCCGTTGCCGGCCGATCTGTTCGCGCCGGAGCGGCGCAATTCGCGCGGCGTCGAATTCGGTGAGCGGGCCGCACTGGATCAGCTGCTGGCCGACGTCAGGGGCGAGGCGGCCGAACTCAAGCCTGTCGCTGGCGCAACACCGGATCAGGCCAACGCGGCGGTGACGGCTGCGCGCGCCGGCTTTGCCGGCTGGAGCCGCACGCCTGCAGGCACACGCGCGGCGGCGCTGGAGCAGGCCGCGCATCTCCTGGAAAGCCGCGGCGCCCGTTTCATCGCGCTGCTGCAAGCCGAGGGCGGCAAGACGCTCGACGACGCTCTGTCCGAGCTGCGCGAGGCCGCCGATTTCTGCCGTTACTACGCCGCGCAGGGCCGCAAGCTGTTCGGCGTCGATGCGACCATGCCGGGCCCGACCGGCGAGAGCAATGTGCTTAGCCTGCGCGGCCGCGGCGTGTTCGTCGCGATCTCGCCGTGGAATTTTCCGCTCGCGATCTTCCTGGGCCAGGTGACCGCGGCGCTGATGGCCGGCAACAGCGTGGTTGCAAAGCCTGCCGAGCAGACCCCGCGCATCGCGCGCGAGGCCGTCGCGCTGCTGCACGAGGCCGGCATCCCCACAAGCGCGCTGCATCTCGTCACCGGCGACGGCCGCATCGGCGCCGTGCTGACCGCGCATCCTGATGTCGCGGGCGTCGTCTTCACCGGCTCGACCGAGGTGGCACGAGCGATCAACCGGACGCTGGCTGCCAAGGAGGGGCCGATCGTGCCGCTGATCGCGGAGACCGGCGGCATCAATGCCATGATCGCGGATGCGACCGCGCTGCCCGAGCAAGTCGCCGACGATGTCGTGACTTCCGCGTTCCGCTCCGCAGGCCAGCGCTGCTCGGCGCTGCGGCTTTTGTTCGTGCAGGAGGATATCGCCGACCGCATGATCGAGATGATCGCGGGCGCCGCGCGCGAACTCAGGATCGGAGATCCCGCAGATGTTGCGACCCATGTCGGTCCAGTGATCGACATGGAGGCCAAGCAGCGCCTCGATGCGCATATTGCACGGATGAAGCGCGAGGCGCGGCTGCACTTTGCAGGCGCCGCGCCGGATGGCAGCTTCGTCGCGCCGCATATCTTCGAGCTCAAGGAGGCCGGTCAGCTCACCGAGGAGGTGTTCGGCCCGATCCTGCATGTCGTGCGCTATCGCGCGGAGAACCTCGAACGTGTGTTGCAATCGATCGCGCGCACCGGCTACGGGCTCACGCTCGGCATCCATTCGCGTATCGACGACACCATCGAGGCGATCATCGACCGGGTCCAGGTCGGCAACATCTACGTGAATCGGAACATGATCGGCGCCGTGGTCGGCGTGCAGCCGTTCGGCGGCAGCGGCCTGTCCGGAACCGGCCCCAAGGCCGGCGGCCCGCACTACCTCGCGCGCTTTGCCACCGAGCAGACCGTGACGATCAACACCGCGGCCGCCGGCGGCAACGCCGCATTGCTTGCGGGGGAGGAGTGAGGCCCTGCGCCAGGCGCCGTTGCATCCCGGCAAAACATCGGTCTAATGCTCCACGACCTGCCCGCGCCAATTCCAGCGCGCGGGAAACGACTGAAGCGAGGGAGCGACGCCGCGATGGAGAAGGGCATTTTTGCAGGCCTGAAGGTTCTGGACTGCGCGAGCTTCATTGCAGCGCCCGCGGCCGCGACCGTACTGTCTGATTTCGGTGCGGACGTCATCAAGATCGAGCCGCCCGGCACTGGCGACCCCTATCGCAACCTGCCGAACCTGCCGGGCTATCCCTCCGGCGAGCACAATTTCGCCTGGCTGCTGGAGGCGCGCAACAAGAAGAGCATCGCACTCGATTTGTCGAAGCCTGAGGCACAGGCCGTGCTCTACAAGCTCGTGGCGGAGGCCGACGTCTTCATCACCAACATGCCGCCGCCGGTGCGCACCAAGCTCGGCATCACCTATGACCATCTCGCCCATCTCAACGACCGGCTGATCTACGCCTCCTTCACCGGCTATGGCGAGAAAGGCGAGGAAGCCAACAAGCCCGGCTTCGACAGCAACGCCTATTGGGCGCGCTCCGGCCTGATGGACCTCGTTCGTGCCGACACCGACACCACGCCGGCGCGCTCGGTCGCGGGCATGGGCGATCATCCTTGCGCCATGGCGTTCTACGGCGCGATCGTCACCGCGCTGTATCAGCGCGAGAAGACCGGCAAGGGCTCGCATGTCGCCTCCAATTTGATGGCGAACGGGGTGTGGGCCGCGAGCGTACTGGCGCAGGCCAAACTCTGCGGCGCCAAGTTCGGCGAGCGGCGGCCGCGCGAGCGTGCGCTGAACGCGGTCGCCAACCATTACCAGTGCAAGGACGGCCGCTGGCTGATCCTGTCGCTGCTCAACGAGGAGAAGCAGTTTCCGACGCTGGCCAAGTGCCTGGAGCGCGAAGACCTGATCAATGATCCCCGCTTCGTCACCAGGGCGGACCGCCACGCCCGCTCGGTCGAGCTGATCAAGATCCTGGACGAGACCTTCGCCACCAGGGATCTCGCCGAATGGCGCAAAATCCTCGACGGCAATGGCCTCGTGTTCGGCGTCGTCGCCATCCTGGACGACATCCCCAACGACAAGCAGATGCTCGACAACGAGGTGCTGGTGCCGTTCGAGAACGACACCATGCTCACCATCAACAGCCCGATCTGGATCGATGGTGCCAAGAAGGTGCAGCCGCGCAAGCCGCCGGCCGTCGGCGAGCACAGTGACGAGATTTTGCGCGAAGCGGGATATGATGAAGCCGCTATCAAGCAGCTGCGCGGGTCGGGCGCGGTGGGGTAAGGCGATACGCCACCACACACTCCGTCATTGCGAGGAGCGAAGCGACGAAGCAATCCAGACTGCCACCGCGGATGCACTGCTGGATTGCTTCGCTGCGCTCGCAATGACGAGGAGGGACCATCCCGCTATAACAATCGGCAACGCACCAATGCCGCGAGGTCCCATGCCGCTCTACCGCCTGCACTACTTCCCCGAATCCGGCAACAGCTACAAGCTGGCGCTGATGCTGACGCTCTGCGGTGAGACGTTCGAGCCGGTCTGGACCGATTTTGCCGGCGGCGTCACGCGCACGGCGGAGTGGCGCAAGGCCGTCAACGAGATGGGCGAGATTCCCGTGCTCGAGATCGACTGCGTGAAGATGACGCAGACCGCGCCGCTGCTGCTGAAGCTGGCCGAGCAATACGGGCGTTTCGGCGCGGAAACGGAGGAAGACAAGTTCGAGCTCTTGCGCTGGCTGTTCTGGGACAACCACAAGCTCACCGGCTACATGGCGACCTACCGCTTCATGCGGTCGTTCACGGAAAAGAACGATCCACAGGTGCTGAAGCATTTTCGCCGGCGGCTCGAAGACTTTCTCGGCATTCTCGACGGTCATCTCCAGCACAATGATTTCGCGATCGGCGCAAGGCCGACGGTCGCCGACATCTCGATGATGGCCTATTTGCACTATCCGAGCGACGAGCATGGCTTCGATTTCGCATCGAGCCATCCAGCCATCCATGCCTGGCTCGGCCGCATGGCCGCGCTGCCGGGCTGGAAGCCGGCCTATGAGTTGCTGCCGGGAAAACGGATGACGAATTACGCGAAGTGACGGCTTCGATCACCTCAGCGACAGCCAACCGAGCGTGAACAGAATGCCGCCGATGATGGCGGCCACCGCGACCGCCCAGATGCTGATGCGGGCGCTGCCGGTGACCTGCTTGGCTTCCTCATTGAGCGCAATCTCGCGATTGCGCTCCTTGTTGGCGTTGCTGGTATCCGTCATGGGTCATCCAAATCGGTTTAACGCGTCTTGATGAAGCACATGCCGATGCGGCGCGAGGCCGCGGCGGCCTGGCAGGCAAGACCGTTAGCACAGCTCCATGACGTAAAACTCCTGTCCGGCGTTCCCGATCCCGCATTTTGCAGGGAACAATGCGCCCCCCAGCCGTCCTGATATTCGCTGCCGGCCAGTTCGGTGCTGCCGCGGGTCTGCGGCCTATCGGCAAATCCGCGTGAGAAATCAGGGCTTTTTCCGGCCGCGAACGCGGTCAGGATATCGCGGCGGCGGAGCTGGTCGCCGAAGAAATGCGGCGAGGCCGGCACGATGGTGGAATTGGACGGCTTCTCGGCGAGCCAATCGACGCCCGGAAAATGGAAACCGCCGATGCCGCGGGTCTGGTGGCAGCCGGCGCAGGTGACGTCGTTGAGACGGCGCTGGAAGCCTGCGACCGAACGGACGTTCTGCATGTCGAGGCCGCGGGCCGCCGCCTGCTTCAGCGCGCCGACCACGTCATTGTCGGTGAAGACAGGATCGCCCCTACCCTCCCCCTGCATCAAGCCGAACTCCGGCTGCAAGGCTGAGGCGTCGAGGCCCGCGGGGGTCGGTACAATTGCGGCCCTGGCCAGGAATCTCTCCGGGATCAGCACCGTGCCGCGATCGAACGCGCGCAAGTTCTCGGGCGCGAGCAGCCAGGTCTTGAAGTCGCGCCGCAGCGCATCGTCGGCGAGCATGCGATCGCGATCGATCTGGTTCTCCAGCGTCGATTCCTCGAACGTCCTGCTGGCAGCGTCGTACCTGAACACCTTGAGCAGATAATCGGAGCGGAAATCGTGCAGCGCCGATTTCCGCGCGACCGAGACCTGGATGTTGGTCTCGATGCGGTCGAGCATGGCGTCGTCAAGCGGGGCGCGACTGCCGATCAAGCCCTGCCAGTCGCCATTGTCGAGCCAGCGCCGGGCGATCTCGGCGCAGCTGATCGGCTTGCCGTTCCCATCCGTCTGGCGCGCATCGCGCGCCTTCATCACGAGGTTGAATGTCATCGGCAGCCGCATTGCGGTCTTGCCGCCATCCGGCCCGCCATCGAACCGCGCCAGACGAAAGATCAGCCGGATCTCGCCGCATGATTCTTCCGAGACATAGGCGCGGTCCATGCGATTGACGATGCCGGCCAGCACGAACCGCGCCTCGCGCGATTTCAGATTGGCCAAGTCGAACAATTGCGCGTCAAAACCCTCGCCCACGCCGATGGTCTCGCCCGGGTAAGTCGCCTTGTACCAGGCGATATAGCGTTCGAATTCCGCATCGATCGCGGGGAGAATCGCCTTCAGCTGCGGCAGCGAGGCGAACATCGGCTCGGTCGTGAGCGGGACGTCCGAAGTCCGCTCCGGCGACAAGAGACGCGAGATCGTCAGCGTGTTGCTCTGGTCGAGCTTGCGCAGGAGAGCGGGGTCGGTGATCGCGGTGCCGCGCGTCAGCGCAGTGGTCTCCGCTGCGAGGAGCGAAACGACACCACTCAGCAATGCAGCGGCAGCAACGAGAATTCGCAAGACGCGGCCCATGCCTGAGGTAACACCGCGCAAGCATGCCTATTCAAGCAAAAAGGCGCCTCACATCGCGGTGAAGCGCCTCTTCGAAAGTCAGATAGCGGACGCTCAACGCCCGACGATCAGCCCCCTTGAGGTGACGACCACCCAGCGGCCGTCCTGGCGGCGGATCGCATCGACGCGGCCGACGCCGGGAATGGGATCGCCGGGATAGACCTCGTAGAGGCCATCGCGGCCCTCGATCAGCGCGCCACCGTTGCTGGCGTTGCGCAGCCGCCAGCCTTCGATCGTCGGCAGACGTCCGACTTCGGTCTTGGGAGCTGCGGGGGCCGGTGCGGCCGCCGCGGTCGCGACCTGGGTCTGGGGCTGGGTCGGCGCGATCGAGCCGGTGGTCTCCCTGGGCGCCGCGGCTGCGGCCTGCGCGGGCGGCGTGGCGCGGAGCTTGTCGACGGTCTCGGACAGCTTTGCGATCCGGGCCAGCGGCTCGGCCTGCGCCTTCTCAAGCTTGTCCAGCCGGTCGTTGGCCCGGTTGAACTGGCTCAGGCCGGACTTCGAGCTCTGCTCGACATTGGCCTTCAGGGCGACGAGATCGGCATCGATCCGTGCGACGGAGGCATCCAGCGCGCTGGTATCGGCGACCTGGACCGGCGCTGGGGCTGGGGCTGCGAAACGCATCATGCCGGCGGTCGCAAGCGCGCCACTGATCGCGCCGACGCTGGCGGCGATCGCCACCACCGCGGCCATGGCCGACAGGCGACGCTTGCTGCCGGCCTCGCGCGGCTCGTCCGCCTTCACGTGGGGGGCGAACTCCTCGCGGTCCCACGAGCGGTCCGAGGGCGCCATGACAATCAGCTTGCCGGGCTTCGGCTCGGGCTTCGCCTCGTTCTTGGCCTCAGCCTTGGTGTCAGCCTTGGCGTCAAACTTCGGCACTTCGATCCGCGGCGGCTCCACCTTCGGGGCGTCCGCCTTAACCGGATCGGGCTTGGGCGGCGCTTCGTGGTCGGGGGCGATCGAGGGGGCCTCGATACCGGCGGCAGCCTCGACGGCCTGCGGTGCTGCGGCGTCGATGGCAGCGGCATCCTGGGCAGCCTGCTCGGGCATTGGTTCGCTCACGGCTCAAATACTCCAGTCTCGGTTGACCTTTTGGTAACTTTCATTGCTTGCGAAATCCTTACCTCGGGACCCGCTTACCGAAATTTTAGGAACTCATCCGGGGCCGAATTGGGCCGGGAAAGTGGAACCGGCGTGGCGACGTGCAACAATTCGTAATCGGGCAAGATGAACAGCGGCGGAATGGCATGTCACATCACGACCGGAGCGTCCGGCAGCTCGTTCGCATGCGGCCCTTGCTTCGGAAAGTGCTTTGCCAGCTCGCGCGAGACGGCCTCGATGCCGCTGATCACGCCGCGTTCGAACCGGCCCGATCTGAATTCGGCCTCCATCGCGCGGCAGATCGTCTCCCACCCCTCGGCGCCGACCTTCGCGTCGATGCCGCGATCGGCGATGATCTCGACGTCGCGGTCGGCAAGCAGGAGATAGATCAGGACGCCGTTGTTATGGGCGGTGTCCCAGATGCGTAAGTGCGAGAACACGTCGAGCGCGCGCGCGCGGGCCGGCTGGTTGCGGAACAGCGGACGGCCGTCGAGCGCCCCTTCGACGACGAAGCGGACCTGGCCGGAATGGGTGGCTTCGCCGCGCTTGATCGCCTGCTCGATGCGGTCGAGCACCGCTTGCGGAAAGATCTGCTTCGCCCGCCAATGATGCTGCACGAGATGTCGGGCAATGCGCTTGATGCTCATGAGGCTACCAGCTCCCCGAGGCGCCGCCGCCACCGAAACTACCGCCGCCGCCGCTGAAGCCGCCGCTACTCGACGATCCGCTGCTCCAGCCGCCCGAGGAGCCGCTCGACCACGAGCCGCCGCGCGAGCGGCCCGTGCTTGGTGTGATCGCCGAAAACAGATCGGCGATGAAGCCGACGACGAAGCCGAGCACGCCGACAGCCGCCGCGAGCGCGGCGGAGCCGAGAATGAGCCAGGTCACCGCTGCGATGATGCCGCCGGTCACCAATGATCCGAGCAGCCGCCCCAGGACCGCGCGGAAGAACCCGCCGACGCCGATCGAGGCGAACAGCGAGACGGCGAAGATCGGTGCGAGATCGTCCAGATTGTGGGCGAAGTTGACGCTGCGCGAGGGTGACGGCAGCGGCTCGCCGTCGATCACCCGCATCATGCGGTCGACGCCTGCGCCGATGCCCGCGGCGAAGTCGCCGCTCCTGAACTTCGGGGTGATATCCTCGTCGATGATGCGCCGCGAGGTGACGTCGGTCAGCGCGCCTTCGAGACCGTAGCCGACCTCGATGCGCAAATGCCGGTCGTTCTTGGCGACGACGAGGATCGCGCCGTCGTCGACCTTCTTGCGGCCGATCTTCCAGGCCTCCGCGACCCGGATCGAGAATTGCTCGATCGTCTCCGGCTGCGTGGTCGGGACGATCAGGACGGCGATCTGGCTGCCCTTGCGCGTCTCGAAATCCTGCAGCTTCTGCGACAGCGAGGCAATGTCGCTGCTGGAGAGCGTGCCGGTCTGATCGACGACGCGGCCGGTGAGCTGGGGGACGGCGACGTCGGCTGACGTGGCATACGACCACGTCAGCATGAGTGCGAGCAGGAAAGCCTTGACGACGCGCATCGGAAGCAGAACGCAGCTACTTCGACGGCGCCGGTGCCGGATTGAAATCCACCTTCGGCGCGGTCGAGATCGCCTTCTCGTTCTCGACCGAGAAATTCGGCTTCTCCTTGTAGCCGAACATCATCGCGGTGAGGTTGCTCGGGAAGGAGCGGATGGTGACGTTATAGTCCTGCACCGCCTTGATGTAGCGGTTGCGCGCCACCGTGATGCGGTTCTCGGTGCCCTCGAGCTGCGACATCAGGTCCTTGAACAGGGCGTCCGACTTCAGCTGCGGATAGTTCTCGGTGACGACCAGCAGGCGCGACAGCGCGCTGGAGAGCTCGCCCTGCGCGGCCTGGAATTTCTGGAACGCGGCGGGATCGTTCAGCACCTCCGGCGTCGCCTGGATGCTGCCGACCTTGGCACGCGCATTGGTGACGCCGAGCAGCACGTCCTTCTCCTGCTGGGCAAAGCCCTTCACCGAGTTGACGAGATTGGGCACGAGATCGGCGCGGCGCTGATACTGGTTCACGACCTCGGACCAATTGGCCTTGATCTGCTCGTCCTCGCTCTGGATCGCGTTGTAGCCGCAATTGGTCAGGCTCAGCGAGGCCAGGGCGGCCAGCACAGTCAGGATCTTGCGCATCAAATTTCTCCCGGTGGAATCCGACGCAAACTACCAGATTGCGCGCGCGAGAAAAGCAGCCGGCTGACGCAAGCCTCTTGCCTCGCACCGGCCGACATAGTCAACTCCGGCAAAACAAAAGCGGAAACACCAGGGGGAACGCGATGTCCTCGTTCGAGACCATCCTCGTGGAACGGCCGGAGCCGGGAATCGTCCGTGTCGTGATGAACCGGCCCGAGGCGCGCAACGCGCAGAACCTGCAAATGACCTACGACCTCAACGCCGCGTTCGACGCGGCGGTGCAGGACGATGCGGTCAAGGTGATCATTCTCGCCGGCAACGGGCCGCACTTCTCCTCCGGACACGACCTGCGCGCCGGAGACAGGAATACCGCAGGGGTCGATTTCCCGCCGATTGGAAATTGGGGCGGCTTTGCCGAGCCGAACGCCCATGGCCGGTTCGCGCGGGAGCAGGAAATATATCTCCAGATCACGCGGCGCTGGCGCAATCTGGCAAAACCCACCATTGCCGAGGTGCACGGCAAGTGCATCGCCGGCGGCTTGATGCTGGCCTGGGCCTGCGACCTCATCGTCGCCAGCGACGATGCGCAGTTCTGCGATCCTGTCGTCACCATGGGCGTCTGCGGCGTCGAATGGTTCGTGCATCCCTGGGAGCTGGGTGCGCGCAAGGCCAAGGAGTTCCTGTTCACCGCCGACAGCTGGAGCGCGCAGGAGGCGCACCAGCTCGGCATGGTCAACCAAATCGTGCCGCGCGCCGAGCTGTCGTCGCGCGTCCTGGAGCTGGCACGACGGATCGCGACAAAACCGTCCTTCGCGCTGAAGCTGACCAAGGAGGCGGTCAACCGCTCGGTCGACGTCATGGGCCAGCCCGCCGCGATCGACCAGGCCTTCGCGCTGCATCAACTCTGCCACGCCCACAATCTCCAGGAGTTCGGCATGATCGTCGATCCATCCGGCCTGCATCCGTCCGTGCGCAAGCCGCCGGCCGCGGCGGAGTAGACGCGATGGATCTCAATCTCAGTGACGAGCAAAAGTTGCTGCGCGAGAGCGCGGAACGGTTCGTGGCCGAGAGCTACGATGCCGAGCACCGCCGCAGGATGGCCAACGATCCGCTCGGCTTCAGCCCGGCCGTCTGGAAGCAATTCGCCGAGCTCGGCTGGCTGGCACTGCCGCTTCCCGAGGAGTTCGGCGGGCTCGGCGGCGGCGCGGTCGACATCGGCATCCTGATGGAGGCCTTCGGCCGCGGCCTCGTGTCGGAGCCTTATGTCGCTACAATCGTGCTCGGAGCCGCGCTGATCGCCAGATGCGGCACCAGCGAGCAGAAGCAGGCGAGCCTGCCCAAGGTGGCGGACGGATCGCTGAAGCTTGCCTTCGCGCATTCGGAGCGCGCATCACGTTTCGATCTTGCCAAGGTCACGACCAGCGCCAACAAGACGGCACAAGGCTGGCGCCTGTCCGGCAGCAAGATCGCCGTGCTCGACGGACATGCCGCCGACGAGATCATCGTCTCCGCCCATATCCACGACCATCGGGGCCCCTCGGGACGGATCGGCCTGTTCCTGGTGCAGGCGACCACGTCAGGTCTCGTCATCAGCGACTATGCGCGTCTCGGCGGCGGACGTGCCTGCAACATCGAGCTGTTCGACGCGCATCTGCCGGAAGACGCCCTGCTCGGCGACGGCAGCGACGCCCTGCCGGCGATCGAATGGGCGGTCGATCGCGCCATGGCCGCGTTAGGGGCGGAAGCTGTCGGCATCATGCAGACGCTGCTGGAGACGACGCTCGACTACACCAAGATCCGCAAACAATTCGGCCGGCCGCTCTCCGCCAACCAGGTGATCCGCCACCGCCTGGCCGACATGGCGATGCAGGTCGACGAGGCGCGTTCGATGGCGCTGCGGGCGGCGTTGAAGGCCGATAGCGCGCCGATCGAACGGGCCCGGGCGGCGTCGGGCGCGAAGGCGAAGATCGGCAAATGCGCGCGCTTCGTCGGCGAGCAGTCGATCCAGCTGCATGGCGGCATGGGCGTCACCGAGGAGCTCGAGGTCGGCGCCTATTTCAAGCGGCTGGTCGCCTTCGACACGCTGTTCGGCGGCAGCGCGCATCACTATGCCCGCCACGCCGAGCTCGGCCGCAGAGCCATCTCGGCCTAACAAGGAGCGCATCATGGACCTGTCGTTCAATGCCGAGGAGCGCGCCTTCCAGGACGAGGTGCGCGGATTCATCGCCAGGAACCTCACCGAGGAGATGAAGCGCGCGACCGCGCTGACGCCATCGGTGTTCTCCGACCCTGATATCGGCATGGCCTGGCAGCGCGCGCTCCACAAGCAGGGCTGGGGCGCGCCGGGCTGGCCGGTCGAATATGGCGGGCCGGACTGGACGCCGGCGCAGCGCTGGATCTTCGAGACCGAATGCGCGCGGGCCGGCGTGCCCAATGTGAATGTCATGGGCGTCAAGATGGTCGGACCCGTCATCATCGGGTTCGGCTCGCCCGAGCAGAAGAATTTCTACCTGCCGCGGATCCTCTCCGGCGAGGATTATTGGTGCCAGGGCTATTCCGAGCCGGGCTCCGGCTCCGATCTGTCGTCTCTCAAGACACGGGCGGTGCGCGACGGCGACGATTACATCATCAACGGCACCAAGATCTGGACCACGCACGCCCATCACGCCAACCGCATGTTCGCGCTGGTGCGCACCAGCGACGGGCCGCGGCAGCAGGACGGCATCAGCTTCATCCTGATCGATATGAAGACGCCGGGCATCACCACGCGCCCGATCCTGACCATCGGCGGCGACCACGAGGTCAACCAGGTGTTCTTCGACGACGTGCGCGTACCGGTGGCCAACCGGGTCGGCGAGGAAGGCAAGGGCTGGACCTACGGCAAATATCTGCTCGAGTTCGAGCGCGGCGCGGGCATCGCCTCGGCCAAGCTGCGCGAGGGACTCAAGGCCATCGCGGACCTCGCCGAGTCCGACCTCACGGGCCGCGCGATCGACAGCCCCGATATCGCAACGCGCATCTCCGAGGTCGAGGTCGACATCGACGCGCTGGAGATGACGGAGCTGCGCGTGCTCTCGGCGCTGCAGACCGGGCAAAATCCCGGCGCGGTTTCGTCGATCCTGAAGCTGCGCAACAGCGAGATCCGCCAGGCTGTGACGCGGTTAGGGGCGGACGTGATCGGCCATGACGCGCTCGCCGTCGAGCCGATGCGCCCGCTCTACAAGCTCAACCACGAGCCTGTTATCCCTGAGGAAATGCTGACGGTGGTGCCGGAATATCTCAACGGCCGCGCCTACACGATCTTCGGCGGCACCTCGGAGATCCAGCGCGACATCATCGCGAAGATGATGCTGGGGATTTGAGGGCTCGGCCTATCAGCCGTCATCGCGAGGAGTTCTTGCGACGAAGCAATCCAGAGTCCCCCCGCGGAAAGATTCTGGATTGCTTCGCTTCGCTCGCAATGACGGTGCACGTGGGAGTGCTACCCCGCCGCCTTCGCGTCCCTGATCGCCTGCCAGATCTTCTGCGGCGTCAGCGGCGTATTCAGCTGGGTGATGCCGAGCTCGGCGAGTGCGTCCATCACGCCGTTGGTGACGCAGGGCGGACCACCGATGGCGCCGGATTCGCCGCAGCCCTTGGCGCCGAGTGGATTGGTGCGGCAGGGCGCGGAATCGTCCAGCGTCACCACGATCGGCGGCACGTCGTCGGCACGCGGGATGCAGTAATCCTGGTAGCTCGCGGTCAGCAGCTGGCCGTCGGCATCGTAGGAGACGCCCTCATACAGCGCCTGGCCGATGCCTTGCGCCACGCCGCCGTGGATCTGGCCGGTGACCAGCATCGGGTTCACGGCGACGCCGACGTCGTCGACCGTGGTGTAGCGCACGACCTTGGAGACGCCGGTTTCGGGGTCGATCTCGACCTCGCAAATATGCGTGCCGTTGGGCCAGCTCGGCCCGTCGACCTCGCCTTCGGAATCGACGCTGAGCTTGGCGCCGCTCTCCTTCTCGGCGAGATCGAACAGGCTGATGCGGCGGTCGGTGCCGACGACCGTGAGCATGCCTCCCTGATATTCGATGTCCTCGACCGAGGTCTCCAGCACGTTCGCCGCCTTCTCGCGCGCCTTCTGGATCAGATCGTTGGAAGAGACCGCAACGGCCGTGCCGCCGACGAACAGAGAGCGCGAGCCGACGCTGCCGAAACCCATGGCAAGATCAGTGTCGCCCTGGACGACGTCGACCTTGTCCATGGGAATACCGAGCGTGTCGGAGATCATCTGGGTGTAGGTCGTCTGCAGCCCCTGCCCCATCGCCATGGTGCCGGAATGCAGCACGACGCGGCCTTGCGAGGTCGCTTGCAGCGTGACCTTTTCGGTGTGCGCGCGGCCGCCGGTCCACTCGATGTAGGAGGTGAGCCCGCGGCCGTAGAGCAGGCCCTTCTTCTTCGCCGCCTTCTTGCGCGCGGCAAAGCCGTCCCAGTCGGCAAGCTTCACGGCGCGGTCGAGCATGTGCGCGAAGGCGCCGGAATCGTAGACCTGGCCGGCCGCATTGGTGTAGGGCAGCTGCGCCGGCTTGATGTAGTTGGCTTTCCGGATCGCGCGCGGATCCATGCCAATCTTGCGTGCGGCGGCGTCGAACAGGCGCTCGACGATGAAGACCGCCTCGGGACGGCCGGCGCCGCGATAGGCCCCGACCGGCGCGGTGTGGGTCATCACGGTCTTCACTTCGAAATGCACCAGCGGCAGGTCGTAGACACCGGTCTGCACGAACGGCCCGAGCACCAGCGGGATGATATTGGCCGCGCCCGAGGAATAGGCCCCGGTGCAGCCGATCGACTTGACCCGATAGGCCAGCACCTTGCCCTTCTCGTCCAGCGCGAACGACGCCGTGGACGTGAGATCGCGGCCGTGGGTGCCGCCGACGAATTCGTCGGTGCGGTCGCCGCGCCAGCGGATCTTCTTGTTCAGCTTGGTCGCGGCGTAGGCGACGATGCCGTCTTCGGGATAGAGGTTGGTCTTCTGGCCGAAGCCGCCGCCGATGTCGCCGACCAGCACGCGCACGCTGTCCTTCGGGCGCTTGAGCACGGCTTCCGCCAGCACGTCGCGGGTCGAAGCAGGGGTCTGCGACTGCACGTGCAGCAGGAGGCGGCCGGTCTTCTTGTCGATCTCCGCGATGGTCGAGCGCGGCTCCATCGCGGACGGCACGAGGCGCTGGCTGACGATATCGAGCTCGACCGTATGCGCGGCCTTGGCGAAGGCCTCGTCGACCTTGACGGCATCGCCGTATGACATCGCGCCGACAATGTTGTCGGGCGCCTCCGGCCACACCACGGGCGCGCCGGGCTTTACGGCCTCGACGGGATCGACCACAGCGGGCTGCACGTCGTATTCGACCACGATCGCCTCGGCCGCATTCTGCGCCTCCGCGCGCGATGACGCCACCACCGCGGCCACGGCCTCGCCGGCATAGCGCACGACCTCGTGGGCGAGCAGCCGGCGCGGCGGCACCGTCATCGGCGTGCCGTCCGGGCGCTTGAAGATGCTCAAGGTCGGGATGGTGCCGATATCGTCCTTGATCAGATCCGCGCCAGTGTAGATCGCAGTGACGCCCGGCATCGAAGCCGCGGCGCTAGTGTCGATCGAGACGATCTTCGCGTGGGCATGCGGCGAGCGCAGCACGTGCAACCACAGCGCGCCGTCGGCCGGCTTGTCGTCGATGAACTGTCCCTTCCCGGTGAGCAGCCTCTGGTCTTCCAAACGCTTGACGGGCTGCCCCGCTCCGAAACGCAAATTGCCGGGAAGAATGTTCATTCCGCTGTATCCTCGAGATCGGGAAAACGACCGCGGCGGTTTTAACCGATTTTGCGCGCCAGACAACCGAGCCCCGGCACATCTGCAATGCGCATCAAGGCCCCTTGCGGGGGCGGATTGGGCGGCTAGGACCGGTCGATATCGACGATGCCGACATTGACATCGCGGCTGTCGGAGCCGCGCTTGACCGTGAGCCGGACGGTCTTTCCGGCCCCGGCCTGCTCGAGCGCATCGGTCAGGTCGGCAAGGCGCCGCACCGGCTTGCCTTCGGCCGCGGTGATGATGTCTCCGACCGCGCCCGTCGAAAAGTTGACGCCGCGAATGCCGGCTCGCTCGGCAGGACTGCCGGGGGCGGTGCGCACCACGATCACCCCCTCGACGCCAAGCCGCGTCGCGACATCCTCGCCGGCGGCGACGATGCCAATGCCAGGGGTCGGCACCCGGCCATTGCGGATCAGCTCGGGCACGATCCGGTTCACGACGTCGACCGGCACCGCGAAGCCGATGCCGGCGTTCGATCCGGACGGCGAGATGATCGCGGTCGTGACGCCGATCAGCCGGCCGGCGGAATCCAATAGCGGCCCGCCCGAATTGCCGGGGTTGATCGCGGCATCGGTCTGGATGACGTTGGCGATCTCCCGGCCGCCATGGGTCGGGAGCCGGCGCTTCAGCGCGCTGATGATGCCGGAGGTCATCGACTGATCCAGCCCGAAGGGATTGCCGATCGCGAAGGCGGATTGCCCGACCTTCAGGTCGTTCGAACTGCCGAGCGCGATCGGCGCTGGAAGCTGGCGCACGCTGCGGATGCGCAGCACCGCGAGATCGTAATTGGGCGCCGTGCCGACCAGGTCGACCTGGGCCACTTCTCCCGAGGCAAAGCGCACGGCGATCTCGCCGCCACTGGCGATGACGTGATTGTTCGTCACCAGATGACCGTCGCGGTCCCAGACGAATCCCGTGCCGGAAGCGCCACCACCGCCCTGGCTCTCCTCGCCCATGAGAGGACTTGCCGCCGACCTGACCGCAACCTGAACGACCGACGGCGACACGCGCTCGAAGATGTCGATGGTCGCCTTCTCGCCGTCCGACAGCGGGCCGCGTTGCTCGACGGCACGTGCGGAGGGCGCCGCCCATGGGACATACGAGACGGGGACATGCAGGATCTTCGCGGCCGTGACGGCGAGCAGCAGGGCGGCGAAGGCTGCCGCGGCAATCGCATAGCGACGATTCATTGGTGATCACCGTGTCTTGTGCTGAATGCGGGCCCTGAGATGCACGTGCATGGAGCGGCAGGATCTCGCTTACGCAGCAACGTCGCAAACGGGCGGAAGTTTCTTAACTGCGCAGGTGGGTCGCTTTTTTGGCTCCCGCACGGGGCATATTGCCGCGTGGCGAGCTATTCCAGCTCGCGCAGCGCCGTTTCCACGATTTTGCGCGCCTCGGCGGTCAGCGGGGCCTGCGGCGGGACGGGGTCGCCGACGTCATAGCCCTGGATCGCAAGGCCGGCCTTGATGCAGGCCGCGAGGTTGAAGCGGGCGAAGGCCTCGTTGATCCGCCACAGCCGGCGCTGCAGCGCCATGGCCTCGTCCCAGCGGGCGGCCTTGCTGAGCTCGTAGAGCATCACGCTCTGGCGCGGGATGATGCAGGCAGGTCCCGCCATCCAGCCGCGGCCGCCGATCAGCATCACCGCGGCCGGAATATGGGCGGACGCCGAGAACACGCGCAAGGAATCGCCGCAGCGGTTCATGATCGAGAGCAGCCGGCCGGTGTTGGTCGAGGCATCCTTGATGTAGCCGATGCGCGGATGCTCGGCGAGGCGCGCGATGAGGTCGAGGGTGAGATCGGAGCGCTGGAATTGCGGATTGGTGTAGATGACGACGGGAATGTCGACGGCATCGGCGATGGCGCGGAAATAGGATTCGACCTGCGCATCAGCCAGCGGGAAATACGCCTCCAGGATCGCCAGGATGCCGTCGGCGCCGAGCTTCTGATACGTTCTCGCCTGCGCCACCGCATCCGCGGTCGAGGTGGAGGCGACACCGGCGACAACCGGCACGCGACCTTTCGCTGCCTCGATCGTGGTCTCCACGATCGCGGTGCGCTGCGCGGCATCGAGATAGGCGAATTCGCCGGTCGAGCCCAGCGGCGTCAGCCCGTGCACGCCGGCGCCGATCAGGTCGTCGCAGAGTTTTGCCAGTACGTTGGTTCGCACCGTGCCATCGGCATCGACGGGTGAGACGAGATAGGGAAAGACGCCGTGGAATTCGGACATGTCGGAGGCTTCCGGAAAGCTGCTGGCACCCCACGGGTATTAGCAATGCCCGCCCCGGCGATCAAACCTTGAGCAGGCGTACCCGCGTGCCCCAGGGATCGACCGCCTCGACCCCATCCGCGAGCGCGGTGACTTTCGCTCCGCCCTTGCGCAGGCGTTCTTCCTGCGCGGCGAGCAGCTCCGGCTTCGCCATCACCAGCGAGAACCAGGCAAGACCGGTCATCTGATCGTCGCGCTGGCCGGCGCCCTGGCTCTGCCAGACGTTCATGCCGAGGTGATGGTGGTAGCGGCCCGACGCCAGGAACGCTGCGCCGTTGCGGCGCCGAGTCGGGTCGAGGCCGATCGTGCCGTGATAGAAGCTCTCGGCCTGGGCGAGATCGCCGACCCGCAGATGCATGTGGCCGATGCGCATGCCCTCCGGTGCCTTGGCGTAATCAGGCACGCGCGGGTTGGTCAGCGACAACAGGTCGGGAATGTTGAGCTCATCGGTCGCCATCTTGACGCTGCCCTCGCTCCATTGCCATTGCGAGGGGTCGCGGTCGGCATAGACCTCGATGCCGTTGCCTTCGGGGTCGTCGAGATAGACGGATTCGGAGACGAGGTGATCGGCGAAGCCCGACAACGGGACGCGGTGCGAGGCGGCGTGCACAAGCCAGCGCGCCAGGTCCTTGCGCGTCGGCATCAGGAACGCGGTGTGGTAGAGGCCGGCGGCGTTGCGCGGCTCGATCGCGGCATCGGGCCGAGCCTCCAGCACCAGCAGCGTGAGGCCTGATGTACCGAGCCTGGCTGAGGCGGCCGAGCGCTCCATCACGGTGAGGCCGATCACGTCGCGGTAATAGTCCGCAACCTTGTCGAGATTCCTCACCCGAAGCGTGACCATGCCGACCCGCATCGGCGTGCGGCTGGCAAAGGTCGGGCCGCCGCCCTGCGCTGTGCCCTCGGCACGGGCCGCGGCCGCGGCGGCCATCGCGAGCGAGGTGGCGCCGGCGAGCTGCAGCAGGGTGCGGCGGGTGAGGTCGATGGTCATCGGTCGGGGCTCGCTGAAATGGTTGAGGCCGTGGGGCGCAATGTCGGGCCGATTGCTACACGTTCGCGTGAGGGGCTCCCAATCACATGTTCGTCGGCCGTGTTCCTACGGAGGCCCGGCCATCCGCCACGTCCTGGCCAACCGGCCAGTTTCGCAAGCGCCTGCGAGGTCCCAAATTGAGGGCAGCTACAGGAGCCTGCCATGACCGATTCAACTCCGCTGTCTTCGCTATCGTCCGCGCTTGCAGACATTGTGGCGCGCACCGCGCCGTCCGTCGTCTCCGTCTATTCGCATCGCTCGCGCGCGACCGGCTTTGCCTGGAAGCCCGGCCTGATCGTCACCGCCGATGAGGCGCTGGCCGACGAGGGCGCGGTCGAGATCGGCCTTGCGGACGGCGGCACAGCGGCCGCTGCGATCGTCGGCCGCGACCATACGACCGATATCGCGCTCTTGCGCATGGAGGCCGCCATCGCGCCGGTCAAGCTCGCCGCAACCGTCCCGCCGCTGGGCGCCTTGTCGGTCGTGGTCGCGACCAATCGGGAGACACCGAGCGCGGCGCTCGGGATGGTGTCGGCGTCCGGCAAGAGCTGGCGCTCCTTGCGCGGCGGCGACATCGACGCGCGGATCGAGCTCGACGTCCGCCTCCGCGGCAGCCAGCAGGGCGGGCTCGCGCTCGATGCGTCGGGCGAAGCCTTCGGCATGGCCGTGCTCGGACCGCGGCGTGTGCTGGTGATCCCGACCGCGACGATCGAGCGTGTCGCGCCGCAGCTCGAGGCGCGCGGCCGCATCGCGCGCGGCTATCTCGGCCTCGGGCTGCAGCCGGTGCGGCTCGACGACGGTATCGGCGCCATGGTGATGAATGTCGACAAGACCGGGCCTTCGGCCGCGGCCGGCATTCGCCAGGGCGACGTGATCGTGGCGGTCAACGGCCAGAAACTGTCGGGCGTGCGCGCATTGTCGCGGACGCTGGGACCTGCGAGCGTCGGAGCGGTGGTCGACATCGCCGTACACCGTGGCGGCGAGCCGGTCAGCTTCGAGGTCACGGTCGGCGAAAGGCCGGAGGCGTGAGCGCGGACAGCACGGCCGAGATCGTGCTCGCCCTCGAGATCGACGATCCCGCCCTCGCCGATCGCCTGTCGGCCCTGCTCGGCAATGTCGGCGGGATTCGCCTCGCCGCCCCCGGCGAGCATGCGGCCGCGACGATCGTCGCCCGCGATCCGCGCATCAGCCCTGCGGACATCGCGCTGACGCAGCGCGAGCTCGACGTGCTGGCGCTGATGGCCGAGGGCGCCTCCAACAAGATGATCGCGCGGCAGCTCGGCATCTCCGTGCACACCGTGAAATTCCACGTCGGCTCGCTGCTCGACAAGCTCGACGCCACCGGCCGCACCGATGCAGTGGCGCATGCGGCGCGGCGCGGCGTGATCGAGCTTTGAGGGGCAACGCACCACTCTCTCCGCGTCATTGCGAGCGCAGCGAAGCAAATCCAGACTCTTTCCGCGGAGGGATTCTGGATTGCTTCGCTGCGCTCGCAATGACGTGGATAGGACGCGATCCTGCCTCTCCGCGCTCTTCTGCGGAGAGAGCTCCGGAACTCACGCCCGCTTGCCGTTGTTCTTCTCAGCCGCGCGGCGCAGCGCTTCGGCGAGTGCGCCGCCGCCCGAGGACTCCTGCTTGCGCGGCGCGGACGATGTCATGCGTGACGGGTTGCGCTGATTGTTGTCGCGCTGCATGCCGGGGGCGTCCTTCTTTGCGCCGACCTCGTCGTCGAGGCGCAGCGTCAGCGAGATGCGCTTGCGGGCGACCTCGAAGTCCAGCACCTTCACCTTGACGATGTCGCCGGGCTTCACCACCTCGCGCGGATCCTTGATGTAGGTCTTGGACATCGCCGAGATGTGCACGAGGCCGTCCTGGTGCACGCCGATGTCGACGAAGGCGCCGAAGGCGGCGACGTTGGTCACGGTGCCCTCGAGGATCATGCCCTTCTTGAGATCCTTGATCTCCTCGACGCCTTCCTTGAACACCGCCGCCTTGAACGCAGGGCGCGGGTCGCGGCCGGGCTTTTCCAGCTCACGCAGGATGTCGGTGACGGTCGGCAGGCCGAAGGTCTCGTCGACAAAATCCTTCGGCTTCAAGGTACGCACAACATCGCTGTTGCCGATCAGCGCCTTGATGTCGCTCCTGGTCGCTTCGAGAATCCGGCGCACCACGGGATAGGCTTCCGGATGCACGCCGGAGGCGTCGAGCGGATCCTCGCCGCCCAGGATCCGCAGGAAGCCCGCGCACTGCTCGAACGCCTTCGGCCCGAGCCGCGGCACGTCCTTGAGCGCCTTGCGCGACTTGAACGGGCCGTTGGCGTCGCGATGCGCCACGATGCTCGCGGCAAGGCCGGAGCCGACGCCCGAGACGCGCGCCAGCAGCGGCGCGGAGGCGGTGTTGACGTCGACGCCGACCGCGTTCACGCAATCCTCGACCACGGCATCGAGCGATTTGGCCAGCTTGGCCTGGCCAAGGTCGTGCTGATACTGGCCGACGCCGATCGCCTTGGGCTCGATCTTGACGAGCTCGGCGAGCGGGTCCTGCAGGCGCCGCGCGATCGAGACAGCGCCGCGCAGGGTGACGTCGAGGCCGGGCAGCTCCTCCGAGGCGAAGGCCGAGGCCGAATAGACCGATGCGCCGGCTTCGGACACCACGATCTTGTTCATCTTCAGCTCGGGCAAACCTTTGACCAGCTCGGTCGCGAGCTTGTCGGTCTCGCGCGAGGCGGTGCCGTTGCCGATCGCGATCAGCTCGACCTTGTGCTTGATCGCAAGCCGGCCGAGGGTCGCCAGCGACTCGTTCCACTGCCGCTGCGGCTCGTGCGGATAGATCGCGGTGGTGTCGACCACCTTGCCGGTGGCATCGACGACGGCGACCTTCACGCCGGTGCGATAGCCGGGATCGAGCCCCATGGTGACGCGGGTGCCGGCGGGCGCGGCCAGCAGCAGGTCGCGCAGGTTCGAGGCGAACACGCGCACGGCCTCGGTCTCGGCCGAATTCCACAGCCGCATGCGCAGGTCGATATTGAGATGCACCTGGATCTTGGTGCGCCAGGCCCAGCGCACGGTGTCGATCAGCCAGCGGTCGCCGGCGCGCTTGAGGTCGGCGATGCCGAACCGCTTCATGATCTTCAATTCATAGGCGCTCGGCACGCCCGGCGGCGGCGCTTCCGCCTCGGGCTGAATCTGCAGGTCGAGAATCTCTTCCTTCTCGCCGCGGAACATCGCGAGGATGCGGTGCGAGGGCAGTTTTGTCAGCGGCTCGGAGAAATCGAAATAGTCGGCGAATTTCTCGCCCTCGGTCTTCTTGCCGTCGCGCACCTTCGAGGCCATTCGCGCATTGGTCCACATCTCCTCGCGCAGCGCCCCGATCAGGTCGGCGTCCTCGTCGAAGCGTTCGACCAGGATGGCGCGGGCGCCGTCGAGCGCGGCAGCGGCATCCGCGACGCCCTTCTCGGCGTTGATGAAGCTTTCCGCCACGACCTTGGGATCATTGCCGGGCTCCGCCAGCAGTTGATTGGCGAGCGGCTCGAGGCCGGCTTCCTTGGCGATCTCCGCCTTGGTGCGGCGCTTCGGCTTGAACGGCAGATAGATGTCCTCAAGGCGGGCCTTGCTGTCGGCGGCCAGAATCGAGGCCTCGAGCGCCGCATCGAGCTTGCCCTGCTCGCGGACCGATTCGAGGATGGCCTTGCGGCGGTCCTCGAGCTCGCGCAGGTAGACCAGGCGCTCCTCCAGGGTGCGCAATTGCGCATCGTCGAGCGCACCGGTCGCTTCCTTGCGGTAGCGGGCGATGAAGGGAACCGTGGCGCCGCCGTCGAGCAGCGTCACCGCCGCCTCGACCTGCTCGGCACGAACCCCAAGCTCCTGCGCAATCTTATGGTTGATGTTGGCCACGCGAGATTCCCTCTATTCCCAAGCACGCAAGCGCGGGGGCGAACCACCGGCCGCGGGACGCCGCTTATGGACCAACAAAGGTTGATTCATCAAGGTGCGCCGCGCAATCGTCGACAGAGGATTTTTTTGCTCGACCGATGCGATCTCGCCACATTCGTCGATTTGCGGCCGCGCTCCCGTGTCCCGGACGCGCCGCAGCGCGCCAGCGATGCGGTGCAGAGCCGGGCACGAGAGCGGGGGTTCAGGATTGTCTCTCTCCTCCTCGTCATTGCGAGCGCAGCGAAGCAATCCAGAATCCCTCGGCGGAACGACTCTGGATTGCTTCGCTGCGCTCGCAATGACGGAGTATGAGGCGATAGCTCGCTCGCCAAGTGGCGCTGTCATTCCCCGCGAAGGCGGGGAATCCAGTACGCTGCGGCCCCTCGGTTGAATCAAAGCCATCACGGCGCACTGGATCGCCCGGTCAATCCGGGCGATGACACCGAGTGTGTGGACATGCCTTCGCATCCTCGCGGCTCATATCGCCCGAGCTTTGCCTGGTCACTCCACCCCCATTGTCAGAGGGCGCAGGGAAGACCGGGTGCCGGCCGGGCACCCACGGTCCACTGTGCGAAGGTTGCGCTACAAGAGGCTGCACAGCGGCATACAGGTGAAGCCAAACATCCGGCCTTCCCTGCGCAGTGGTTTTACGGCTTATGCCGAGCTCTCCCCGGGGAGCGATGCACTATTGCCCCCGTCGCCTTGCCGATAACTGACGCGCGCACCCGGTTGGGCCGCCACATCACCGCAAGACTTGACGCACAGACCCCGGGCGTCAGGACGACACGGTTTTGCCGTACGCTGATCACACCGGTCGTGTGCGCGAGGTATTTCGCTCACGGTTGCCCGCCCTGCAAAACCCTTCGCGCCGGTGTAACTGGCGTCCACCACGGCTCACCCCACGTTCGTGACGATCGCGATACGCCCCTCTGACCGGGATGAGGTGGCGGGAGAATGCGATAAATCAGAAATTCTGTAAAGACGAATATTTTCACGACTGCGGATTGACCCGCCGATCGGGTGTTTTGCCTGTCGGGCAACGCAAGATCTTGTAGGGCGGAATGGCCGAAGGCGTCATCCGCCGCTTTGGTCCCGCGGGGACAGAGGAGGCGGATTACGCTTCGCTAATCCGCCCTACGCACTTGCACCTTGACACACGCACCCGTTCCACGGCTGGTGGGCCCGCCGGGCCACCGAACCAAGGACCAATCATGCGTACGACATCGGTCGACGTCTTCAGGATCGCCACCGCCGGCCCCGGCGACGTCTCCGGCCTGATGGACCTGATCGTTTCAGGCGCGATCGATCCGGCGTCCATTCTAGCCGTTCTCGGCAAGACCGAGGGCAATGGCGGTGTCAACGATTTTACCCGGGAATACGCGGTGGCCGCGCTGTGCACAGCGCTGGCGCCAAAGCTCGGCCTGTCGCCGGAGGCAGTCGAGCAGCGGATCGCCTTCGTGATGTCCGGCGGTACCGAGGGCGTGCTGAGCCCGCACGTCACGGTGTTCACGCGCCACAGGGACGAGCGCCCGGCGGGCGTCTCCGGCAAGCGCCTCAGCATCGGCATGGCGCAGACGCGGGATTTTCTGCCGGAAGAGCTCGGGCGTTCTGCGCAGATCGTCGAGACAGCCAGGGCCGTGCAGGCTGCGATGGCCGATGCCGACATCGGGGATTCCGCGGATGTTCATTTCGTGCAGATCAAGTGCCCGCTGCTGACCAGCGAGCGTGTTGCGGCGGCCAATGCGCGCGGCAACACGACGGCGACGACAAATGCTTACAGCTCGATGGCCTATTCGCGCGGTGCGTCTGCGCTCGGCGTTGCGGTCGCGCTCGGCGAGATCGGTGCCGACGTCGGCGACGAGGACGTGCTGCGGCGCTATGATCTGTTCTCCAAGGTGGCCTCGACCTCGTCGGGGATCGAGCTGATGCACAACGTCGTCATCGTGCTCGGCAATTCGGTATCTTCAGCGAGCGAGTTCGAGATCGGGCATGCCGTGATGGAGGATGCCATCGATGCGACGGCGGTGACCGCGGCATTGGAGAGCGTCGGGCTTGGTGCAAATCCGCAAGCGGGCCGCACGCTCGTCAACATCTTCGCCAAGGCGGAGGCCTCTCCCGACGGCACCGTGCGCGGCCTCCGCCACACCATGCTCGAGGACACCGACATCAGCTCGACACGCCACGCGCGCGCAGCGGTCGGCGGCCTGATCGCGGGCCTTGCCGGGACCGGTGCAGTCTACGTCTCCGGCGGCGCCGAGCATCAGGGGCCGGCCGGCGGCGGCCCGGTTGCAGCGATCGCGCGACTGTCGGATTGATAACCAGCAGCCCGACCTGTCCGCCCCACGCAACCCTGCCCCTCGCAGCGGCTCGGTTGATTCACGCGGGCCGTTGCGAAAAAGGTGACGCCGCGACCTCAAGGGGATTTGACTTCATGACTTTGCCGATGAGCTGGAATGAATGGGCGCAGCACGACGGCGTCGCGCTGGCGGGGCGCGTCCGCAAGGGCGAGCTGACGGCAAAGGAGCTGGCGCGCATGGCCGCCGCGGGCGTTGCCAAGGTCAATCCGGCGCTGTCGGGCGTGGTCGAACTGTTCGAGGACGTGATCGCCGATCCCGCCAAGGACGGCGCCAATCTCGCAGGTCCCTTCGCCGGCCTGCCCTTCCTGATGAAGGACTTAGGACCGACCATGAAGGGCCGGCTGCAGGAGATGGGCTCGCTGCTGATGCGCGGCAATCGCGCCAGCGCCGACACGTTCCTCACCGGTAAATTCCGGCAGGCGGGGCTCAATTTGATCGGACGCACCACGACGCCGGAATTCGGCGTGTGCTCGTCGGCCGACAACCCGGCCGTCTACGTCACGCGCAATCCCTGGAATACCGACTACACCACCTGCGGCTCGTCGGCGGGCAGCGCCGCGATGGTCGCGGCGGGCGTGGTGCCGATCGCGCATGCGACCGACGGCGGCGGCTCGATCCGCATTCCCGCCGGCGTCAACGGCAATATCGGGCTGAAGGTCTCGCGCGGCGTGTTCTCGCTGGCGCCGCACATGTCCGACCTCACCGGCCTCGTCTCGATCCAGGGCTGCCAGTCACGCAGCGTGCGCGACACCGCCGCCTTCGTCGATCATGCGCGCGGGCCTGCGCCCGGCGAGTTCATGCCGTTCTGGACCACGGCGCAGCCTTACACCGATATGATCAAGCGCGATCCCGGCAAGCTTCGCATCGCGCTATCGCACACATGGGGCAACTACAGCGCGGCGCCCGAGATCGCCACTGAACTCGAGAAAGCCGGACGCTTCCTCGAAGGCCTCGGCCATCACGTCGACTACGCGCTGCCGGAGATCGACCTCCCCGCCGCCTTCGAAGCGCAGACCACCTGCTACATCTCGAACTTTGCGGTGGTGATCTCCAACATGCTCGCCGCGCGCGGCCTCACGAGCCCGCCGGAGGATCTGATCGAGCCCATGAACATCCGCATCTGGGAAGCCGGGCGCCACACCAGCTTCGCCGAGCGGGCCAAGATGCAAGGCGTGTTCAACACGACCTCGCGCGGTTTCGGCAGCTTCTTCGAGCAATGGGACGTGATCCTGACGCCGATCACCGCGCTGCCGACGCCGAAGGTCGGCACAAAAGAATATCTCACCATCTCCGACAATCCCGATGTGCGCGACTGGTTCGACAATCTGTGGCGCTTCTTCGCCTTCACGCCGCTCGCCAATCTCTGCGGCATCCCCGCGATCTCGATGCCGATGGCGGCGCAAGACCACGGCCTGCCGCTCGGCATCCAGGCGATCGCCAAGCAGGCCAATGACGGCCTGCTCTTGCAGCTCGCCGCCCAGATCGAGCGCGCCCTCGACGGCAAGTGGAACGGCGGCAAGACCGCGAAGGTGCACGTGACGAAGGGATGAGGTAACGTCACACTGAGCCGTCGGAGGAATTCGCGTTGGACGCTTTAGAGATTCTGGAGAGCCTCAACAAGGAAAAGGGTCTTCCCACAGAAGCGATCCAGGCGGCGAGGGCCCAGAAAGACTCGGTCATTCCCGTCTTCCTGCGGGCCTTCGAAGAGGTCGGATCGCCTGGTCGAACGAATTACGATGCAGCGCTGTTCTTCGCCTTCCACCTCCTTGGCGAATGGCGGGTGAATGCCGCCTACCCGGTGCTTGCGAATTTCCTGCGCAAGCCCCCCGACATTGTGGATGCGGTCCTGGGCGGTGCAGTCACCGAGACGACCCACCGCGTGATGGCCTCCGTCTTCGACGGCAATTTGCAGCCGCTGTGCAACATCATCCACGATGAAGATGCCGACGAATTCGTTCGCTCGCGCATGATCGAGGCGATCGTACTCTTGACCTTGCGTGGAGACGTATCGCGCGCCTGGTCCGAACAGTTCCTGCGCGAATGCTACGACCGGCTTCGGCCGCAAGATTGTTGTTACGTCTGGTCCGGCTGGCAGCAATCGATCGCCTGGCTCGGGCTCTCCAGCTTGAAGCCGCTGGTTGAAAGGGCCTTTGCGCAAGAATTCATCGCCAGATCCTGGCTTTCATATGCGGATTTCGAAGAAGATTTGCAGTACACGCTCGACAATCCCGATGCGCCGCCGTACCGCGCCGAGAAAGAGTTGACCTTATTCGACGACACGATTCTGGAACTGTCCACATGGGCGTCCTTCAAACCGGAGTCCCGTCCGAAGAAGCAACCGGCGCCAGTGACCTTCTATCATCCCGAACGCAATCCGTTTCTTGGCGTCGGCCGCAACGATCCCTGCCCCTGCGGCAGCGGAAAGAAGTTCAAAAAGTGCTGCTTGAACGCGGATCGCGCCAGCTGAAGTCCGATCTCAGTTCTTCACCGCCGGTATCTCCTCCGCCACCGGCTGCTTCTGACCCTGCTGATACATCGCCAGCGCCTTGTCGAGCGCTTCGCGCAGCGCCAGCGCTGCGGCGACGCTGCAACGCAAGTGCGCGGTCTGGACCACGTCGACCCTGACGGCGGCGCCGACCGGCATCAACAGGTTTGCGGCAAGCTCGATCTGGATCGCGCCATTGTGGTGGCCAAAGCAGGATGCGCCGTCGAAATAGATGATCGGCGCGCGCTCGGCACTGGAGGTGGAAATGGTGACGGGCCCCTGGGCGGTCGAGGGCGTTTCGGGGTCGGCCATGGGCGCTCCTTGCAGTTCATCGACGACGAAGCGCCCACCATCGGCGCTTCGGCGCGCCCTGTCGAGACCAAACCGCCCCGTACGCGGTCCATTCGGGGTTTTGCGCGGCCCGACACTGGTCTAGAACGTTGCCATGAGCACCAGATCGACCACGCTTGCCTTCGAGGAACTCGCCGACGCCGTCAAGGGCCGCCGCTCCGATTACGGCCATATCAGCGGGCTCCAGCTCGACCGCTTCGCGCCAGCCGAGGCGTGGTCCAGCCTGCCCTATCGTCCGGTCTTCGTCGGCGACACCGAGACCGGCGTGCTGCATGGCGGCGTGGTCACCGCGATGCTGGACGAGAGCTGCGGCATGGCGGTGCAACTTGCGCTCGACGGCACGCGCGCCATCGCAACCCTCGATCTACGTATCGACTACCAGAAGCCGGCGACGCCCGGCCTCGACATCAAGGCGCATTCGGTCTGCTACCGCACCACGCGCTCGATCGCCTTCGTGCGCTCCACCGCCTATCAGGAGTCCGAAGTCGATCCGGTCGCAACCGCGACCGCCTGCTTCATGATCGGCGCCAACCGCACCAACATGCTCGCCGACCGCCGGATGGATGCGCGCAGCATCCCGACGCTGGAGGCGCCGGAGGATCCGGACGGGCCGTTCGCGCGCAGCCCGTTCGCGCGCGCGCTCGGCATCCGCGTCAACGATGACGGCACGCTGACGATGCCGTTCTCGCCGCAGATCATCGGCAATCCGATCCTGCCCGCGATCCACGGCGGCATGACCGGCGCCTTCCTCGAGACCACGGCGATCATCGGAGTGGCGCGCGAGCTCGGCACTGCGGCGCCGCCCAAGCCAATCGGCCTCACCGTCAATTATCTGCGCTCCGGACGCGCGCTCGACACGTTTGCCGACGTCTCGATCGTGAAGCAGGGCCGACGCATCGTCGCCTTCGAGGCGCGGGCCTGGCAGGACGATGCGACCAAGCCGATCGCCACCGCTTTCGGCCACTTCATGCTGCGTCCGACGCCTGGAAGCGACGAGGAATAAGCTCATTTTGACTTGACGGCCGCAGTTCCGGCCACAACGATAGCGCGCCTTCGCGAGAGGAAATGGATTGCGGCATCCGCTCGACATCGTCGCCATGTTCGCCGCACTCTGGCTGCTGGCGTCGATGGTGCTCGACGCGCTGACGCCGAAGGAGCTCACGGCGATCATGATCGGCGTCGCGATCGGCCCCGCCATCGTCGTCACCGCCGTGTTCTATTACCTGCGCTGCCCGCGAACGGATTTTGCGGTGATGTTCGCAGCGCTGTGGCTGATCTCGGACATCGCCATCGCCCTCATCTCGCCGAAGCAGCTGCCGCATTTCCTGATCGCGCTCGGCTTCGTGCCGGCGCTGCTGATCGGCATCGTGCTGCACTGGCGACGCTTCCAGCGCCGAGAGCAGCGGCTGCCTGCGCCTTCGCCGAAGCGTGGCTAGCGCGGTTCGAAACCATTCAGCGTCTCGACGGCGCGAGCCACGATCTGCTCCTCATCCCATTGAAGACGTTCGAAGCACACCGCGATCCGTCCTGTGGGATCAAGAATGAAGAGCTCGATACGGTGACGGTTCACGAGCGCTTCACCAAAATTGACACCAAGCTCGAAATACGAGCGCAACGCGTCATTCCCCTCGACGGCCCGTAGCATCCGATGATCCTCATCCGTGCGCACGGCACGGTCCTGGCCATACACCCGCAAGCGTTCGGCCCGATCGAACTCCGGATCATACGTGATCGCAGCCGTCCGGATCCGTCCTGCGAGACCCCGCGCGCCAAGCAATGCCTGGATGCGCGCCAGCTTCGTGACGGTGAGCGAGCACTTCATCGGATTGTCGCAGCGGGTATAGAAAAAGACCACGATCGCAGGCTTGCCTCCGAAGAACTCAAGGAACCTCAGCGACTTCCCGTCTTGATCTTGCATCAGGACGAAATTGATCGAGCTGGGCTCCCGGCTTTCCGTCGCTCCCCTGATCGAGACGCTTCCGGCCGCTGGCAAGCCACCGCAGCATGAAGGAATGGCGCGGTCGGGCTCTCGGATGGCCTGCAGGGTCCGGTCGAGATCGAGCCGCAACTTCCGTGACAGACCGTGCTCCGCGCGCCAGCTCTCGAGCTGGGGTTGAACCGCTAGCGCGTTCGGACCGAGCCAGGCCAGGGCGGCCAGCAATTCCGATACCGCGCTGGTCCCGGTGGATGAGGTCGCATACTCGCCGTACCTCTCGAACGAAACCGGCTCGTCGTGGAATCGAATCCGGTCGAGCGCCCGCGCGACAAAGGGCGCAAAGGCCTCGTTCGGCTTCGGATAGCAACGCAATGCGCGCGCCGCGGCGGCGATCAGGTAGGCATCGATGCCCGTATCCAGCTCTTCGAGCACGAAGATCAGTGCCTGATCCGACAGTCCGATCCGCGCCAGGGCAAGCAGAATCCAACCTCGCATCTGGACGACCGTCGCTGTCCCTCGCCCGGCGTAGACAGGATGCTCTTCGCGCAGGAGGTCCGTGAGTTCCGCACCACCGACCGGATCGGCAGAGAGCATGCCGACCAGATCGGCAAATCGGTCCTCGGACATCACGCTCGTTGCGTCGCCGGAAGCGGGCATTCTACCGATCGTATTTGCTGAGGAAACGGCGCGCGGACTGCCTGTATTTCGCGGGCGTCTTGGACGAGTTGAAGCGAGTGACGCTCAGCATCAGGGCCTTGTCCTTGGCCAACTTGGCGTCATCGCCGAATTGCTCCAGCGCGGTCAAGCTGGTGGCCTTGATATCCGAATAGTCCGATTTGTCCTTCAGGATCTTGAGTGCCTGCTGCTGCAGCTTTTGGGGATTCAGCGAGTGCAATGCAGAGGCTGCGATCTGCCGATTTTCACGCAACTCCTTCTTGTCGCGGAGCACCTTCTCGAACATCGGCGCCGACTTGACGTCTGCCGCCAGCAGACGCAATGCCTCACGCTTCGCGTCCTGGTTCGGCGGCTTCTTCACGATCGCGCGCGCCACCGAATACGCTCCGGCATGAGCGTCGTTGCCGAGAAGCTGAAGCGCTTTCTCCGGCGGAAGCAGCGCCTTGGCGGGATTCTTCAGGCCGTCCAGGAGCTTCTTTTGCGCAAATCCATCCTTGTTGCGCATGAGAATGCCGAGCGAACGCCGCCGTAGCTGCTCATGAGAATCGGTCGAGACCTCGCGTAAGGCCGCAATGTAGTCCGCACTGACGGATTCGAAATTGGGGACGCTAAAAGCCGCCGCACCGAGCGATTGCAGCGCAGCCATCCGTACCTCGATGAGCTTGCCGGTATCGCACAAGACCTTCAATAGACGCTGAACATCGTCAGTGCTCTCTGCAACCTGGACAGGGGCCGGGCCGGAGGTGCTTCGCTTCCTCGTCGAGACCTTCTTCCTTGCTGCCTTCTTTTTCGCTGCCTTCTTTTTCGTTGCCTTCTTCTTTGCGACCTTCCGCTTCGCTGCCATCATCTCATCTCCCCGCGCAAGGCGCGCTAGATCTGGACATCATCATAGCCGAATCCCATGTTGGCTGCGGCATTGATAGCGCCGGGATAGTCGATGCAGTCCTTGACACGCGGCTGCAGCCCCGGCGCCGCGACGCAGGGGGATGCGGCCAACGTCCCGCCCGGCGCATCCGGCGGACGCGTAGGGTCCGCGGGGCTGGTGATGCCATTCCACGGCCACATCGTATCATTCAGCTTGTGGCCTGGCCGACTGGTTGGTCTCTCGTCGAACGACGCCGCCGTCGCTGGATCGAAGCGCCCGTTCTGGCGCTGCCACTTTGCCCACAGCCGATCGACGTTGCAGTGAAGCAGGAAAAACAGCGGGTCCTTCGCCGCGGTCGTGGGATCTTGAATGGAACCGCCAAAGCTGGTGTGTGCAAGGCCGTGCGGATCTCCTTCCATGCCCCTGAACGTGCGAAACTGACTGCCCAGCGCCAGCGTTTGCGCTTCTTTCATTGGATTTGGCGGAGCCTGCGACGTGGGAAAGTCCGGCGTGCGGTGGATTCCGGGAGTGCCATCCGTCACCCAGAACTCCAGCGGATTGCCATTGCGGAATTTCACGGTGCCATTTGCGTCGGACTCGCCCAGGAAATCGCGTGTGAACAGGTTCGGAGCGGGCTGGTCGAAGCGCCAATAAGGTAGCGCCACACTTGGGTCGATCGCCTGAAGCTCGCGCTCGAGGTCGAGCAGATAGGCGCGATGCCATGGCAGGAATCCGGGCGCGGCATGCGCCTGCCGATAGCCGGACGCCTTGTGCATGTTATTGAAATCCGCGAAGCGACCGAGGCCCTGATTGTTGAGCTTTGCAAACGCCGCAATGAACCGATCGCGCTCGCCGTTCGTCAGCTTATTGGCATTCTTGCGGATGCGCACCATCAGCTGGGAAGATCCGACGAGCGTGCTTCCCACGCGTGCCTCGATCTTCACGTCTCCGGGCTTCGTGCTCGGCTGGCCAAATCTCCCGGCAACGAAAAACGGGACCGTCGTGCCGTTCGTCGGGACCGTCAGGGTCAGGCTGCTCGCCAACGCTCCGGTCATACCGCTGCGAAATCCGACTGCACCGCCATTTGCCGCCGATACAGCGGCGATCCTGACGCTCACGGTCGACGCGCTGGCGCCAGAGGGGTCAGTCACGCGAATCCGGCACGGCGACGGTACCCATGTCACGAACCGCGCCTCTGGAGCTGTGCTGTTGTTGATCTGCAGTTCGACGTTCATTAATGCGCCCTCCCCGCAACTGGACGGCCCAAACGACATTTTCTACGAGCAATGATCCACAATACAATCAGATCGTGCAGATGGCAAGGATCATCGACCCCGACCGAATGCCCTCCGGCCGGTGGTGAGTTGTTGGCTCTGATGGCGTCGCGTCGCGTTCGGAGGGAAGCCCGGATGCGCCTGCGCTCCGCGCCTACCGCGGCAAGAGATTCGTCTTGGCGAGGTCCAGCACCTCGTCGCCGCGCCCGCTCATCACCGCGCGCAGCACCCAGAGGCTGAAGCCCTTGACCTGCTCGGCCGTGATGGTCGGCGGCATCGACAGCTCCTGCTTGGCGGTGACGACGTCGAGCAGCGCCGGCCCATCGTGCGCCAGCATCTCCTTCATCGCGCCCGGAAGCTCGCCGGGATCCTCGACGCGCCTTGCAAAGATGCCCATCGCGCGCGCCATCGCGGCGAAGTCGGGGTTCTTCAGGTCGACATTGGTGTCGACGAAGCCCGCCGCCTTCATCTCCAGCGCGACGAAGCCGAGCACGCCATTGTTGAAGACGACCACCTTCACCGGCAGCTTCTCCTGCGTCAGCGTGATCAGATCGCCCATCAGCATGGTGAAGCCGCCGTCGCCGGAGAGCGAGATCACCTGGCGCCGGGGCTGGGCCGCCTGCGCGCCGATCGCCTGCGGCATGGCGTTGGCCATCGAGCCGTGCACGAAGGAGCCGATCAGCCGGCGGCGGCCGTTCATCTCGAGATAGCGCGCCGCCCACACCGTCGGGGTGCCGACATCGGCGGTGAAGACGGCATCGTCGGAGGCATGGTCGCTGATGACTTTTGCCAAATATTGCGGGTGGATCGGCTTGCTGCCCGGCGTGCCCTTGGCGAGCGAGTCCAGGCCCTCGCGCGCCTTCTTGTAGTGCGCGACGGCGTCGTCGAGATGCTTGCGCTGCGTCTTTGCCTTCAGCAGCGGCAGCAGCGCCTCGATGGTCAGCTTGACGTCGCCGACGAGACCGAGATCGATCCTGCAGCGCCGTCCGAGATTCTCCGGACGGATGTCGATCTGCGCGACCTTGGCATCATCAGGGAAGAACTGCTTGTAGGGAAAGTCGGTGCCGAGCATCACCAGCGCGTCGCAGGCATGCATCGCGGCGTAGCCCGAGGAGAAGCCGATGAAGCCGGTCATGCCGACGTCATAGGCGTTGTCGTATTCGACGTGCTCCTTGCCGCCGAGCGCGTGCACGATCGGGCTCTTCAAGGTCTCGGCGAGCTGCATCAAAGGCGCATGCGCGCCGGCGCAGCCGCGGCCGCAGAACAGTGTGATGCGCTCGGCGCCGTTGAGGAGATCGGCCAGCGCCTGCAGCTCGTCCGCCTGCGGCACGACCTTCGGCGGAGCCAGCGCAAGACCGCGCGTCGTCGACAGCGCGCGCTTTGGAGGATTGCGGAACGCGACATCGCCGGGCATGGCGACGACGGCAACGCCGCGCAGGCCCACCGCCGCGCGGATCGCGTTCTCCAGCACGTAAGGCAGCTGGCTCGGGTCCGACACCAGCTCGCAATAATGGCTGCATTCGCGGAACAGGTTTTGCGGATGCGTCTCCTGGAAATAGCCGCCGCCGATCTCGGCGGTCGGGATCTGCGCCGCGATCGCCAGCACGGGAACGCGGCTGCGATGCGCATCGAACAGGCCGTTGATCAGGTGCAGATTGCCGGGGCCGCAGGAGCCCGCGCACACGGCAAGGCTGCCGGTCATCTCGGCTTCGCCGGCCGCAGCGAAGGCCGCGACCTCCTCGTGGCGGACATGGATCCATTCGATCGTGCCGCGGCGGCGCAGCGCCTCCGTGAGCGCGTTCAGACTGTCGCCGACGATGCCGTAGATGCGCTTGACGCCGGCCTGTTCGAGCGTTGCCACGAACAGATCGGCCACGTTGTTGATCGCCATGTCGGTCTCCTGCTGCGCCGGTCACACACTACACGATGCATAGACGTCAGCATCGCGGCAATATGAGACACAATAGGCGATGAGGAGTTCACGGCTTGTTTATGAGCGCGTCAGTCTTTCGCAATCGCCCGATCGTAGGCCGCGATCGTCACCTTGGCGCGCGTGGCGACGTCGGCGGCCGTCATGCCGGACTTGTAGAGGCTGGAGCCGAGCCCGAAGGCGGTGACGCCGCCCTTGATGTATTCGGCAAAGTTCTGCTCTGAGACGCCGCCGACCGCGGCGATCATCACGCCTGCCGGCAGCACGGCTTTGATCGCGGCGATGCCGGAGGCGCCGAGCACGCTCGCCGGAAAGAACTTCAGGCTGGACGCGCCGGATCGCGCCGCCAGCAGCGCCTCGGTCGGAGAGAAGACGCCGGGCATCGTCACCATGCCGTGCTGCTGCGCGCGCGCCAGCACCTCGGTGTCGACGTTGGGCGAGACCATGAGCCTGCCGCCGACGCCGTTGAGCCGATCGACGTCTGCCGTGGTCAGCACCGTGCCGGCGCCGATCAATACGCCTGACGGCGCCTGCCTCACCGCCATCCCGATCGAGCGGAACGGATCGGGCGAGTTCAGGGGGATCTCGATCGCGGTCATGCCGGCCTCGATCAGCACGCCGACGATCGCCTCGGTCTCCTCGGGCTTGATGCCGCGCAGGATCGCGACCAGCGGCCGCTGCATCGGCGGAAAGGGAACGCTCATCTCTCGCAGTCCTTCTACTTCGCCCAGATCGCGGCAGCCGCCATCGACAGGCCGCGGCGAACGGCTTCATCCGCATCGACCGGCTTGGCGGTCACCGACAACGCCTCGAAAGCGAGCCGATACAGCATTGCAAGCCGGCCCGCAGCAATCAGCTGGACGCCCGCTTGCAGCACGGAGCCGGAGAGCCCCGCCGCCAGCTCCACGCCGATCAACGTGCCCGACACCGTCTCGCGCGCCGCGGCCGGCGTGCCGCCGAACAGAAGCTGGCGCGACCGTGCCGTGAACAGCAGGTTGGCGGCGAAGGCCGGAGCGTCGAACGCGGCCTTCACGGCGGCCTTGAAGCTCGCAATGTCTTCGGCGTCATCGGCGCCGGCGATCGCGAGCGACAGGATGGTCTCGCGCGAGACAGCGCCGAACAGCTCGCCGGTCATGAAGGTGGAGAAGCGTTCGACCGTGCCGTCCTTCACGCGAACCCATTTCGAATGCGTGCCGGGCATGCAGACCAGCGCCTCGCCGGCGGCATCAAGGCCGAGCGCGCCGAGCAATTGCGTCTCCTCGGCGCGCATGACGTCGGGCGCGGCTGCATCGCGCTGGGCGATGCCCGGCAGGATGCGGATGTCGCGCGCCTCGCCCGGCACGCGCACCGCCTGTTTCAGGACGGCCGAGAGCCGTGCCGGCGTATCGACATAGCCGGCCTCGACCCAGCCCGTCTTGGCGCCCGCCATGCCGCAGACCAGAACCGGCAGATGATCCGGCGCGTCGACCGCGGCCAGATGCGCTTGCAGCACGGCGGGAAAGCCGGTCTTCGCCGCCGCCAACATGCCTTCGCCGCTGCGGCGCTCGGCCAGCACCCGGCCGGCGCGATCGACCAGCCAGAGCCGGAAGCTGCTGGTGCCCCAGTCGACCGCGACAAAAGCGGGTTCGGTCATGTCAGGTCTCGTCCTCGTCTCATGGCCAAGACGCCGTCTCGCGACAGATGAGACGATGTCCAGCAGGCCCCCGTCGAGATACCGGCTATTGCGCGGGCAAACCAGCCCTTTCTCTTCAATTCGCGGCTCAGCCGTGCTGGCACACCGCTTGCTCAAGGTTCATCACTCGACAAGGTTCGTCACTCAACTCCGTCAACGCGCGACAAGACGCGTCAACATCAGATGAGGAAACCCATGGAGATCGGCTATTTCACGATGCCTTCGCATCCGCCGGAGTGCGGCCTGAAGGAAGGGAACGACTGGGACCTGCAGGTCATGCGCTGGCTCGACGAGCTCGGCTACCAGGAAGCCTGGGTCGGCGAGCACCACACGGCACCCTGGGAACCCAATCCTACGCCGGACCTCTTGATCGCGCAGGCCTTGATGCAGACCAAGCGCTTGCGCATCGGGCCGGGCGGTTTCCTGTTGCCCTATCACCACCCGGCCGAACTCGCCAACCGCGTGGCCATGCTGGACCATCTCTCCGAGGGCCGGCTCAATTTCGGCGTGGCGGCGAGCGGGCTGCCGAGCGACTGGGCGATGTTCAACGTCGACGGCATGAGCGGACAGAACCGCGACATGACCCGCGAGGCGCTCGAGATCATCCTGAAGCTGTGGTCCGATCCCGCGCCGTTCACCTACAAGGGCAAGTTCTGGACGGTGACCAAGCCGGACACGATGTTCGACTTCCTCAAGCCCCACATCAAGCCGCTGCAGGCGCCGCATCCGCCGATCGGCGTTGCCGGGCTGTCGAAGAACTCGGACACGCTGAAGCTCGCAGGCGAGCGCGGCTTCATCCCGATGAGCCTCAACCTCAACCCGGCCTATGTCTCCAGCCATTGGGACTCCGTCGAGATCGGCGCGGCCAAGACCGGGCGCAAGCCGAACCGGCAGGACTGGCGGCTGGTGCGCGAGGTGTTCGTCGCCGACACCGACGAGGAGGCGTGGCGGCTCTCGACCGGCGACATGATGGGCCGGATGATGAGCGAGTACTTCCTGCCGCTGCTCGGCCATTTCGGCTTCAAGGATTATCTGAAGCATGCCCCTGACGTGCCCGACAGCGACGTCACGGTGGAATATTGCGCCAAGCGGAACTGGATCGTCGGCTCGCCCGCGACGGTCGCCGAGAAGATCGAGAAGATCTACGAGGAGGTCGGCGGCTTCGGCGTGCTGCTCGTTTTCGGCTTCGACTACAAGCACAAGGCGGAAGCCTGGCACCACTCGCTCTCGCTGCTGAAGAACGAGGTGATGCCGCGCCTTGCGCATCTCGGCTCCGCGAAGAAGGCAGCTTGACGCTCAGCGGGTGCGGCGCGATCGTGCCGCACCCGCTTCTATTGTCGGAGATTTCCGCGTGACGGTCGACTCGAAGGATTTCAAGCAGGCGATGCGTCAATGCGCCGGCGCGGTGGCGTTGGTCACGGTGGGCGCCGAGCACGGCAAGCGCACGGGGCTGACGGTGACCTCGGCCTGCTCGTTGTCGGACAAGCCGCCCTCGCTGATCGTCTGTGTCAACCGCAACGCCAGCGCCCACGCGCGAATCCGCGAGGAAGGCGCGTTTGCCATCAACTTCCTGCATGAGGATCACGCGCTGCTCGCCCTCACCTTCAGCGGCCAGAAGGGCGTCAACGGCGACGATCGCTTCGCCTTCGGGCAATGGACCCGTGGCGTGACCGGCGCGCCGGTGCTGGCGGATGCGGTGGCCGCGTTCGACTGCGTGCTGGCCCAGGAGTTCGAGACCACGACGCATTCGATCTTCGTCGGCGAAGTCCGCGGGGCGTCGCATTCGGCTGCGGCCACGCCGCTGGTATACCTGCGCAGCAACTTCCACACGCCGCGAGAACTTCGCGAGACGGTCGCGATCGGCGATCTCGACGCACGGCATCTGAGCTGGACGGATTTTTCGTAAGGTTCTCGCCGCGAATACAATATCGTAGGGCGGGCAAAGCGAAGCGTGCCCCACGTCCTGCCTATTGGTGAGACGACGTGGGCACGGCGCAAGTGCGCCTTTGCCCACCCTACAATTCCGGATTCGCGGAGAGCCCTCTCACCCGTCTCGCCAGACGCTACTGCGCCGTCTCGATCTTCAGCTGCTTGATCTTGCGATACAGCGTGGCGCGGCTGAGCTTCAGTGCGCGTGCGGCTTCCGTCACGCGGCCACCGTGCTTGTGCAAGGCCTCGACGATCGTCGCACGCTCGGCTGCTTCGAGATCAGGCTCCGTCCGTCCACCAAACGGCGGCAGATCGAGATCGGCAGCGGTGATGACGCCGTCTTCCGCCGTGCAGCCGGCGAGCCGCAGCACGTGGCGAAGCTGGCGCATGTTGCCGGGGAACGGATAGGCCGCGAGCTGCAACCAAGCCTCCTCAGAGAGCCGGCAACTCGGTGCCTCCTCGCGTGCGATCTGGCGGATGATGTCGTCGCGGTCGGCGCGCTCGCGCAAGGCCGGCAGGTGCACCTCCATGCCGCGCAGGCGGAAATAGAGATCGGCGCGGAAGGCGCCCGCTTCCGCCATACGGCCGAGATCGCGATGGGTGGCGCTGATCAGGCGGATGTCCACGGCGACAGGCTTGAGCGCGCCGAGCGGCCAGACCTCGCGGTTCTCCAGAACGCGCAGCAGGCGCGTCTGCAGGCCGATCGGCATGTCGCCGATCTCGTCGAGGAACAGCGTGCCGCCGTCGGCCTGGACGATCAGGCCCTTCGAGCCCTCGCGCCGCGCGCCGGTGAAGGCGCCGGCCTCGTAGCCGAACAGCTCGGCGTCGATCAGGCTCTCCGGCATTGCGGCGCAATTGAGCGCGACATAAGTGTTGCGCGCGCGGTTGCTCGCACCGTGAATGGCCCGCGCGAACACGTCCTTGCCGACGCCGGTCTCGCCATGCAGCAGCACCGGCAGGTTGTGGTCGCCGATGCTTCGGAGCCGCTTGACGCTTCGGATCAGGCCGGGGTCGCGGCCGGCGAGCCGATGCAACGCATCGAAGCGATCGACTTGCGCATCGCGGCGCGGCGCCTGCGATCTCGCACGCACGGGCGGGGCAACATGCCCCTGCCCCAGCGAACGGCCATCGCCATCGTGCAGCTCGACCATCTCGCCGGCGCCACGGGCGTGGTGATCGAACCTGACGTAGCGCGACAGGTCAATGCCGGAAGCGATCATGCCGTCGGTGAGGCCGAGCAGCGAACGCGCCGAGCGGCAGGCGCCGACGATGCGGCGGTCGTCGTCGTAAGCGACGAGGCCGCTGCCGCCGTCACCGGGCACGGTGGCGATCCAGGCATTGCGGAAATACCCGCGGAAGATCGCACCCTCCATCCGCCGCGTCGCCTCCATCGTCACCGCCAGCGCAAGTTGATGCGCGGCGCGCTCCAGGTCTTCGCGGCAGGAGGTGATGTTGACGGCACCGGCGAGCCGGCCGGCCTGATCGAACAGCGGCGCCACGGCGCAGGAAAACATGTGCCACTGGGCGCGAAAATGCTCGTCGCGGTGCACCAGGATCGGCTTCTGCTCGGCCAGCGCGGTGCCGAGCCCATTGGTGCCCTCGCAAGCCTCGGCGAAGTTCGAGCCGGTGTAGATCTTCCAGTCCAGAAACATCCTTGCATCGGCTTCGCCCGGCAGGCGGCTGAACAGCATGGTCGCGCCAGCATCGGCGAGATTGACGCAATAGCCGGCGTCGCGCAGCACACGGGCGAGATCGTCGAGCTCGGGCGTGACGAGCCGGATCGTCTCCTCCATCGGCTCGGCGACATTGCGGATCTCGGCTTCGGTGAGCGTCTGCGGCGGGCCCTGGCGGGCGGGATCGAGCTTGTGATTGACGAGGCAGCGCCGCCAGGAATTGGCAATCCGCGAGGAGGCATCGACGTCGGCCACATGATTGGCGACGGACAAGACTCGGGCGACATGGTTCGAGGCCGAAAGGCTGGCCATCGCGGACGTCTCCACCCTGTATTATTGTGCAAAGTCTGGCACCGCAGGCGGGGATGTCAATCGGGAACCGGGAATGTAGCTATTGCTGCACCGCCCTCACCACGTGTCGATGCACGGCCGCTTCTTCGCCCTCCTCGGCTCGGGCTTCGGCACGGTGCGCAAGCCCGCCATGATCCAGCGCCGCGTCTCGGCGGGATCGATGACGTTGTCGATCTCGAACACCGAGGCGATCGAGACGGCCTTGCCGTTGGCATAGAGCTCGGCGACCTTGTTGCGGTAATAGGTCTCGCGCTCCCCAGCGTCGGCGATCGCCTCCATCTCCTTGCGGAAGCCGAGGCGGACGTAGCCCTCCAGGCCCATGCCGCCGAACTCGCCGGTCGGCCAGGCCGCGGTGAAGAACGAGGCGTGGAAGCCGCCGCCGATCATCGACTGTGCGCCCAGGCCATAGCCCTTGCGCAGCACGATGCCGAATAGCGGCACGGTGAGGCTGGCGCCGGTCACGAACATGCGCGAGACGTGGCGCACGATGGCGGTCTTCTCCGCCTCGGGGCCGACCATGAAGCCCGGCGTGTCGCAGAGCGAGACAACAGGCAGATCGAAGGCGTCGCAGAGCTGGAGGAAACGCGCGGCCTTGTCGCCGGCGTCGGCATCGATGGCGCCGCCGAGATGGCGCGGGTTGTTGGCGATCAGGCCAAACGGCTTGCCCTCGATGCGGATCAGCGCGGTGATCATGCCGACGCCGTACTCGCGGCGCAGCTCCAGCACTGAATCCTTGTCGGCGACGAGATCGATCACGCTGCGGATGTCGTAGACGCGCAGGCGGTTCTCGGGAATGGCGCGGCGGAGCAGGCGCTGGTCGGCCGCCTCCCACTGCGTCACCGCGCCCTGGAAATAAGACAGGTATTTCTGCGCGACAGATGTCGCCTCTTCTTCGTCCTCGACCAGGATGTCGACGACCCCGTTCGGCGACTGGAATGAGACAGGGCCGACCTCGGCCGGGTGATAGACACCGAGGCCGCCGCCCTCGATCATGGCAGGACCGCCCATCCCGATCGAAGCGTTCTTGGTGGCGATGATGACATCGCAGCAGCCGAGCATCGCGGCGTTGCCGGCGAAGCAATAGCCGGAAACGACGCCGACGACAGGCACGAGGCCCGAGAGCCGCGCGAACTGCACGAAGGACGGGCCGTCGAGGCCGGTCATGCCGAGCCGGTCGGTGTCGCCGGGCCGGCCGCCGCCGCCTTCGGCATAGAACACCAGCGGCACGCGCCAGTCTTCCGCGAGGCTCAGCATGCGGTCGATCTTCTTGTGGTTCATGTGGCCCTGCGTGCCCGCGAGCACGGTGTAGTCATAGGCGACGACGATGCAGCGCGCCCCTTCCGGCCCGAACTTCCCGGCGTTGACCGTGGCGACGCCCATGACGAGGCCATCGGCCGGCGTGTTCTTGATGAGATCGTCGAGCTTGCGCCGGCGGCGCTGCGCCGCAATCGCGAGGCTGCCGTACTCCATGAACGAGCCGTCGTCGACCAGCTGGGCGACGTTCTCGCGTGCGGTGCGCTGGTTGGTGTTGCGGCGGCGCTCGACCGCAGCGGGGCGGTTCTCGTCGCGCGTGTTGGCCTGGCGGGCGATCAGCTCGGCGAGATCGGGGCGGATATGGTCGAGATCGATGTCGGCTTCCGCTGTCGTGCTGTCTGCGGCGACGTCGAGCGGCTCGAGATAGAGGATCGGCTCGCCATGCAGCAGCGTGACGCCGTCACCGGCGACGAGCTTTGTCACCCGGCCGCCCTGCTCGGCCATGACCAGATGTTCCATCTTCATGGACTCGATCACGGCCAGCTGCTGGCCGGGGCGGACGATCTCGCCTTCCTTCACCTGGATGGTGACGATGGTTCCTTGCAGCGGTGCTGCGACCATCACCGTGCCTTCAGGCACGATCTGCGCGACGAGCGTCTCCGCGCTGTGGCCACCGCTGCGCTCGGCTGCCGCGAAATAGAGCGGCTTGGCGGCGCCATCCGATGCTTCCACGAGCTTTCCGATGTTGCGGTCGATGAAATCGGTCGCGATCCGGTTGGTCCTGAAATCGGGATGTGCGAGCACCGCCTGGAGGAAGGCAATGTTGGTGACGACGCCGTCGATCCGGAACTCGCGCAAGCTGCGCGAGGCTTTCGCGACCACGTCATGCCAGGCCTCGCTCGGCGAGTGCACGATCACCTTGGCCAGCAGCGAGTCGAAGGCGGCGCTGGTCTTGTAGCCCGCATAGCCAAAGCTGTCGACGCGGACGCCGGGGCCCGACGGCGGCTCGAAAACGGCGAGCACGCCGCCGGTCGGATGCGTGGCGCCCGACATGTCCAGCGTCTCCATGTTGACGCGAAGCTGCATGGCATAGCCGCGCGGCTTCGGGATCGAGCCCTGCGCAAGGCCGAGGGAGGCCAGCGTGCTGCCCGCGGCGACAGCGAGCTGGGCGCGGACGAGGTCGACGCCGAGCACCTCCTCGGTCGCGGTATGCTCGACCTGGAGCCGCGGGTTGGCCTCGATGAAGGCGAAGCTGTCCTCGGCGGTGCCGTCGACCAGGAACTCGAACGTGCCGAGATTGTCGTAGGACGCCGCACCCGCCAGCTGCCTGGCCGCCTCGATGATGCGGCCGCGCAAGGCATCACTCAAGGACGGGCTCGGCGCAACCTCGATCAGCTTCTGGTGCCGGCGCTGGATGGTGCATTCGCGTTCCCAGAGATGGGAGATCGCACCATAGCGGTCGCCGATGATCTGGACCTCGATGTGGCGCGCTTGCCGGATCAGCCGCTCGGCATAGACGCCGTCGAAGCCGAACGCCGCCTTGGCCTCGGACTGGCAGCGCGCATAGGCTTCCGCAAGTTCGGACGCATTCTCCACCACCCGCATGCCGCGGCCGCCGCCGCCGCCCATCGCCTTGATCACGATCGCAGCATTGCTGCCGAGCGAAGCAAAGAACGCAGTGATCTCCTCCAGCGAGGACGGCCCGCTTGTGCCGGCAATGATCGGCACGCCGCAGCGTTTCGCCAGCTGACGCGCGGCAACCTTGTCGCCGAACAGCTCGAGCGCTGCCGGTTTGGGCCCGACGAAGGTCATTCCGGCATCGGCACAGGCCTTCGCGAAGGCCGCGTTCTCGCTGAGGAAGCCATAGCCGGGATGCACGGCATCGCACGCCGTGCTCTTCGCCGCTTTCACCACGGCCTCGATGTCGAGATAGGCCCGCGCGCCGCGGCCGGGGATCTCGATCGCCTCGTCCGCAACGCGCACGTGCAGCGACAACGCATCGTCCGCGGGATGGAGCGCGACCGTCGCGATGCCGGCATCTGCCGCCGCGCGTGCGATGCGGATGGCGATCTCGCCGCGATTGGCGATCAGGAGTTTTTTGAACGACATCATATCTCTCAACTAGACGGCAGCAGGCCGGTTTGGATCGAGGTCCTGCTTCTTCACCTTTCCCGTCGCCGTCAGCGGCAGGGCTTCGATAATGCGCACTTCCGGAACCTTGTAGATGGCCATGCGCTCGGCGCACCAGGCGCGCAGCTCCTGTTCCGAGACCGTGCCGATCGCTTCCGGCTTGAGCTGGATGTAGGCGACCGGCACCTGGCCCTTGTCCGGATCGTCACGGCCGACCACGCCCGAGCCGAGCACCTTCGGGTGCTGCCCCAGCAGCGCCTCGATCTCCGGCGGAAACACGCTCATGCCCTTGACCTTCAGCATCTCCTTGCGCCGGCCGAGGAAGTGCAGGAAGCCGTCCTTGTCGATGGTGCCGATATCTCCGGTGCGCAACCAGCCGTCGACCAGCGATTCCGCCGTCGCCTCCGGCTTGTTCCAATAGCTCTTGAGCAGCGACGGCGTACGCACGCGGATCTCGCCTTCGGCTCCGAGCGGCAGCAGGGCGCCGGTCTCGAAATCGGTGATCTTGAACTCGGCACCGGGCACCGGCAGGCCGACGAAGATCGGCTGGCTGTCGAGGTCGAAATCGTCGTCCTGGAAACCGGCCGTAAACGTGTTCGAGGTGTGCGTCTCGGTCATGCCCCAGGCCGCCTCCATCAGGATCGTGCCGGTGAGGTCCTTCCAGCGCCTGCGATAGCCGGCGTTGAGCTTCTTGACGAAGGAGACCACGCGCACCTCTTTCAGCGACGACAGGTCGAACTCGCTCCAGCGCGGATGGTCCATCATCTCGACGGCGCAATCGACCGGCATCACCGTGATCGTGACCTTGTATTTGTCGATCGCGGCCATTGCACCGACGGCGTCCCAGCGGGCCAGTAACACCAGCGTCCCTCCGGCGAACAGCGGGAAGATCAGGCCGGCGTTTTCGCCGGCGATCCAGAACTCCGGAAAGAATGACAGGGAGACGCTGCTCTCATCTGATTGCATCGAGATGCCGTAATTGGCGGCGGCCGTGTAGACCATGTCGCGATGGGTATGCACGCAGCCCTTGGGCATGCCGGTGGTGCCGCCAGTGTAGTTGAGCGCGGCGACATCATCGAGGTGAGGCGGCGACAGCGGGGTCGGTGCGGGCAGTGCCGCAAGCGCCGGCAGCAGATCAGTTGCGCCGGGGACCGCAACGCGCGGCGCACGGATCGAGTCCGGTGCCGGAAAAGCAGGCGTCGCCGGCACGACATCGGCAAAGCTGGTGACGATGATCTCGCGTAGCCGCACCTCGCCGCGGACCTGATCAACGATGGGCATGAGCTGGTCGAGCGCCACGATCAATTCGGCCTGGGTGTCGTTGAGCTCGTAGGACAATTCGAATGCGCGCGACAGCGGGCTGACTGGCACGTGGACGGCGCCGAGCTTCAGGATGCCGAAGAACACGATGTGGAATTGCGGGCAGTTCGGCAGGAACACCGCGACGCGATCGCCCTTGCGCACGCCCTTCGCGTGCAGCAGCGCCGCAAAGCGATCGCTATGCCGATCGAGATCGGCATAAGTGGTCACATGGCCGTAGAAGATCACCGCGGGCCGCTCCGGACTCCGCTTCGCCCAGGCGCGCAGATATTCCGTCAGGGGAACTTCGCCATGCAGATAGTTCGGCGAGCGCGGCCGACCCTTCGGCCAGGCCTTGTGCCACAGGCCGCGCAAGGTGGCGAGGTAGTCCTTCTCGTCGAGGCCCGTGTTCATGACGCTCTTCCCGTGCTGCTTTTCTTTTTCGGGACGGCACGCGCGTGCCGTCGGTCGACGTCGTTACACGTCGAGCACGGCAGAGTTCATGTCAAGGAAAACAGTTTTCCGCAGCACGGCCGATGCCGCGGCGCGGAAAAATCAGAGGTTACGCCGCAACGAGACGCATGATCCGCCGCACGGCCGACGGGATCGGCGCGATGACCGGCACGGCGAACATCGGCTGAAGCTCGCGCGCCGCTTCGCCCAGCGGCCCACCGCCGATGATGACCGCTTCCGCCCCGTCCTGCGCGATGCAGGCCTCGACTGCGCCGGCGAGCGCTGCGCGCAGCTGCGCCGGATCGCGCATCAGCTGTTGCGGATCGCCGTCGGCAAAGCGCGTGCCGGTGTAGCTCGCGCGCAAGCCCAGCATAACAGACAATGCATCGATCTTCGCTTTCAGCAATGGCGTCGTGGTCGCCACGCCGAACCGGCGACCATTCCCGGCGGCTTCCAACATCGCGGATTCGCCGATGCCGACGGCAGGCAGCTTCATCGCCGCCTTGATCCCGGCGAGACCGGGATCGCCGAATGCCGACACGATGACGCCGTCGCACGCGCCGCCTCGCAGACGCGCGATCTCCTCGACCTCCGATGCAGCCGCCTCCAATGCATCTGCCGAGACGATCATCGTGGGCGCTCGCATTGCCGTGGCGCCGACGATGTCGAAACCATCGGCGGCAGCGGACCGGGCAATCGCCACCATCCTCGCGGTGGTCGCCTCATTGCTGTTCGGATTGATCAGGAGGATGCGCGCGCGCCGATCGGAGTTTTGGCCCATCCTCCCGCTATACTAGGCCGCGCGCACGCCCGCAACGAAGGCGCTGACTTCGTCTTCGAGCGATTGCAGCTTGTGCGTGAGACGGCCGCTCGATTGCAGCACGCGGCCGGCGGCCTGGCCGGTCTCGGCGGTCGCATCGGTGACGCCGGAGATGTTGTGCGAGACCTGGTCGGTGCCGGAGGCCGCCTCCTGCACGCTGTGGGCGATCGCCTTGGTCGCGGCGCCCTGCTCCTCGACCGCGGCGGCGATCGACGAGGAGATCTCGTTGACCTCCATGATGGTGGCGCGGATGCTCTCGATGTTGCCGACGACCTGATTGGTCTCCGCCTGGATCGCGGTGATCTGCGCGCCGATCTCGTCGGTCGCCTTCGCGGTCTGGCTCGCCAGCGACTTCACCTCGCTCGCGACCACCGCAAAGCCCTTGCCGGCCTCGCCCGCGCGCGCCGCCTCGATGGTGGCGTTGAGCGCGAGCAGATTGGTCTGCGAGGCGATCTGGTTGATGAGGTCGATGACCTCGCCGATCTTGTGCGCGGCGGCGGCGAGGCCCTGCACGGTGTCGTTGGTGCGCTGGCCGTCCGCGGCGGCCTTGTCGGCCACTGTCGCGGCCTGTGCCACGCGCTGGCTGATCTCGGCGATCGAAGCCGACAGCTGGCCGGCGGCGGAGGCCACCGTCTGCACGTTGCTCGAGGCCTGCTGGCACGCGGTGGCGACGAAGCTCGCACGATCGCTCGCCTTGTTCGCGGTTTCCGACATGCCCTGCGCGGCCTGCTGCATCGCGCGCGCCTCGTCGAAGACGTCGCGGACGACGGCCTGCACGCTCGCCTCGAACTTGCCGGCGAGATCGGCCATGGTCTTGCGCTTCTCGTCGTCGGCCCTCTGCTTCAGCTCCTGCTGCTCTGCATGCATCCGGCTCATCGCCGATGCATTGTCCTTGAATACGGCGAGCGCCTTGGCGAGGCCGCCGACCTCGTCGCGGCGGCCGGCGTAAGGCACGTCGAAGGCGCTGTCGCCGGCGGCAAGGCGCTCGGTCAGCGCGGTGATCCGGGCCAGCGGCCGGGTGACGCTGCGGCCGATCAGGAACGAGGCCCCGAGCACCGCGACCAGCACCGCGAGACAAATATAGGCGAAGGTCATCGCGTTCTGGCGGAAGGCGGCGTCGACGTCGTCGAGATAGATGCCGGTGCCGATGATCCAGCCCCAGGGCGCAAAGCCCTTCACATAGGAGATTTTCCCGACCGGCTGGTCGAAGCCGGGCTTCGGCCAGAGATAGCCGTAGAAGCCCGCGCCGTGCTTGGTGACGACGTCGACGAAGCCCATGAACAGCGCATTGCCGGCGGGATCCTTCATCCCGGAGAGATCCTTGCCGTCGAGCTCGGGCTTGATCGGATGCATGACCATCTTGGGGGTCATGTCATTGATCCAGAAATACTCGACCTTGTCGTAGCGCAGGCTCTTGATCTCGGCCATCGCGCCGGCCTGGGCCTGCTCGCGCGAGAGCTTTCCTTCGCTCTCGAGCTTCTGGTAATGCGCCAGGATGCCGTAGCCGATATCGACCATGTGCTGCGTCTTGGCCTGGCGGTCGGCGACCATCTGTGTGCGGAGGGTCGACAGCGCGACCGGCGCCAGCGCGATCATGCCGACGAGGCTGATGCCGACAATCAGGACCAGCTTGAAACTGATGCGGGAGAAAATCATCGGTGCTCACAGGATTTGGAAGGGCTGATATTACCATTCTATCCCGGGTCCCCTTAGCGAAGCTTTAAGCATTCGGGTTCCCGCATCCCCGGAATCGTCCGGGGGGAGGGCGGGCGCGGCCCTGCTGCTCATGGCTGCGAGGCGAGCGATCGACTGCATCCGAGATACGAATTCTTCCAATCTGGAACACCTCGACATCGCCCCTTCGCGCGTTGACTTGGAGAGCTCTCTGGCAGAACGATCGCGCTGATCATCCACGCCGGGGCTGGCGTGAGCGCAGCCAGAGGCCAGAGGCACAATGCATCGATCGACAGACACCAGGCCCCTCGACCTTCCTGCGCTGAGCGCAGCGGAGCGGCTCCTCATCTGGGGATTTCGGGCGAAGGCGCGCAGCGGAAGCGCCGTCCCGACCGCGGCCGACATCCAGCAGGTGTACGACCATTTTCGCGTCGGCGATGCCGTGCTGTCGCTGGAATCCATGATCGAGATCTTTGCCTGCACAGCGCATACCGCGATCGAGGTGCACTGCCCCACCTGTCCGCGCATATCCGACAGCGAGGGCGGAATCTTGCGCGCGATTGCCGCGGCCCAGCAGGACCGCGTCGATGTGGCGCGCGAGCAGTTCGAGCGCTGGCTGCCGCCGATCGGCGCCGATTGGGCGCTCGCGCCGGTTCGGGGTCTTGCAACGATCTTCCGCATCGCCGGCCTCATCCTGCCCGACCGGCACGCGCCGTCTGTCGCGCATGACCGGATGATGGCGATGAAGAGCTGGTTCGTCGGCAGCGCGACGTTGCATTGAGGAGATCGTCCACGATGCAGGCCATTTGCGATTCTGCGCCGAAGCCGGACGCGAGCGAGCCGTTGCTCTGTCCGCTTCAAGCCGCGGTTGCGACCCGGCCGAGCATCGACAGCTACGATGATTTTTCCCGCCTCGCGCTGGCACTGTTCCGCTTCATCGGAGCGGCCTATGCGACCGGAGCCTCCGATTGTTGGGAAGCGGCCTATCGCTTTGCCGAGGAAGCGCCCGGCATTGCGGACAGTCCGCTGCTGGTCGCGCGGGCCGCGGCCCTCGTCCGGATCCTGCGCAGCGGCCGGCCCTGCGAGCTGTGCTTCATGCCGCCGTCCTGCAGGCGGCTTTCCAGGGACGAGGCGGAATTGATGCGCCTGCTGGCGGTCGCACGGCGCAGGCAGCCGGGCGAGCTCGGGTCCATCGTTGGCCAGTTCGTCGGCTCCGGCAAGGAGGACGCGGCGACACGGGCGGTCAACGCGCTCGCGCTGTGCTGACGCCTATCCGCCCTTCCTGCCGAGCAGGAGATCGATCGTGTGCGCGGCGATCTTGCGCAATTGTGGCTCGTCCCCGAAGGCACGCTCGAGCACGGCGAGGCCGCGCGTCACGGTGACGATGTGCAGCGCCGCAGCCGCAGGATTGCCGTTGAACTCGCCCCGGGCCGCGGCGGCCGCCAGCGTGTCCTGAAGCAGTGCGGTGATGCGCGAAATCAGGTTCGCAAAAGCCTGGCGCGCGTTGTCGTCGAGCCCCTCGCCTTCGGCGGCGCCGAGCTCCATGAGCCCGCGCGTCGTCGGACAGCCGCGCGGCGGCGTGCCCGAGCGGAAACTCGTGATGGTCAGATCGAAGAACGCGGTTAGGCGCTTGCGCAAGGATCCAACCCCGAGCGCCTTTTGCAGTGCTGCGAGATAATCCCCGGCGTAGCGTTCATAGGCCTGCAGGAATAGCGCCTCCTTGCTGCCGAAGGCGTTGTAGAGACTCCCGCGCTGGACCGCCGCATCGCGCGCAATGTCGGACAGCGAGGTGCCGCGCACGCCATTGCGCCAGAATCGGTCGAACGCGATGCGCAGGACCTCGTCATGGTCGAATTCACGCGGTCTCAAGCTTGGCTCCGGAAAATATTTGACACGCCGTCAAGAACATGTTTTCTGGACATCGTGTCAAAAATTGATCGGGATTGATAGCCCGTTTTCCTTGATCGGCTGAGCCGGCGGCGCCTACATCGCCGTGCCGGTCGGGACCGCATGCAGAGGGACGAACGATGCCTCTCCTCCACATCTCGATGCGCGCCGGAAAGCCGGACGCCTACCGGCAGGCCATCCTCGACAGTCTCTTCCGCGCCATGCGCGAGGCGCTGAACGTGCCCGAAGGCGACGAGTTCATGACCATCAGCGAGCATGAGCCTGCGAACTTCAGGTGCGGCAATGCCTACGGCGTCACGCGCAGCGAGGACGCCGTTCTGATCCAGATCACGGTATTCGCCTCGCGCACCCCTGAGCAGAAGAAGGCGCTGTATCGCCGGATCGCGGAACTGCTCGGCGAGAGCCCGGGCATCCGGCCCGAGGACGTGTTCGTCAACGTGCTCGACGCGCCCAAGGAGAATTGGTCCGTCGGTCACGGCATCGCACAATTCGCCTGAAGCGCACGGCGACGGATTGCCGGTGGAGGACTGAGATTCAGCTTCCCGCATGCGCCCCGTGGTGACGGTGATAAGCGCTCGGCGAGGGCCAGGTCCAGCCCTTCAGGGCCGTCCGATCCGGCTCGAAGATTTCGACCTTGAGCGGATGGCATGCCGCGGCATCGCTGGAATGGGTTGCGCTGCAGTCTCCACCCGGACAGGCCGACAACGCGCCGAGCAGGTCGATCTCCGCGAAGAGCTCGATGAAGTCGCCGGGGCGGACCGGACTTGCCTTCATGAAATACTGGTGCGTATCCCCAGTGAAGCCGGTGCACATGAAGACGTTGAGCACGTCGTGGACATGATGCTCCACTGCGGCTGGATCCGCCTTCAATTCGGTTGCGAGCGCGCGGGACAGGTTGGAGTGGCAGCAAAAATCGTAAGCCGTGCCGTTCAGCAGGAGATTTGTATAGGGATCGCAGCGCGTGCCGATCACGTCGTGAATGCCGGCGCCGTCCGCATCGAACCCGTACCAGCCGAGCGTATCGTGACTGATGGTCGCCATCGGCCGAAGATAAGGCATGTTGCTCCAGAGCCGGTCGCCGGTGCCGACATGCGTGCCGTGGAGCGCCCGGGTCTTGCCGCTGAAGAAGCGCTCGGAGAGATCGTCCGCGTTCCAGAGATTGAGGTCGCCGACCTGAGGGCCTTCAATGTCGACGATGCGGAAGAACTGGCCGCGCGCCACGCGAAAGGCACGGGCATCGCGGGGCGGCACGATGAGCTCGTGGGTCTTGATCATCGCACGGCGGGCAGCTTCGAGCGTGGCCATATCGGGTGCGGGCATCGTCCCGGCCGGATAGACGATGGCCGGCTTGGCGGCGCGGCGCACGGCGGCATCGGGTGGGGTGATTGGGGACATTGTTTGGTCTCGGATCGACGCTGCAGGAGAAGAGACGGTGGCTGACGGCGGAAACGGCTGACCCTACCGCCTTGCCTCAGCCGGCCGCAACACACCCATCCATGATCCCGTCGAGCTCGGCCTTCGAGAGCACGCCAAGCTCGGCAATGAAGACGATCCGCGTCCGCGGCACGCCCGGCGGCGGCGTCTCGCCAGGCGCCAGCGTGGCGCGGCCGGCGGCGAACTGAAACACCATCATGCGGCCGGGCTGCTCGACCGTCTCGAACAGCCCTTTGGCGCGCGCCAGCTTCGGTGCAAGGCGGTTGATGGCCTGCTGCAGGCGCGGCAGCGAGACGGGCTTATCCGAGGTCCAGCTCAGCGTCTCGAAGCGCTCCTCCGCCGGCCGTTTCGGTCCCACCTCGCGCGGGGCCGGGGCGCGGTCGGCGCGGGCGGGAAACAGCAGCGCGGGCGGAATCTCGCCGTGGTGTGCGTCGACCACCACCGCGGGCACGCGCTGCGCGCGGATGGCTTCGCGCATCCGTGTCGCCGCGTCCACGTCCGCAAGGTCGAGCTTGCTCAGCGCCACGATATCGGCGACGCGCAGCTGCGAGCGCAGCAGCGCGTCGTCGAGAGCTGATGGCGGCGTCCCCGCATCGAGCACGCAAAGCACCGTCTCCAGTTGCGTCTCGCGCAGGATCACCGGGTCCATCAGGTTGCGCACGATGTCGGCGGGATCGGCGACCCCGCTGGTCTCGATGACGATATAGTCCGGCTTGGGATCACGCCGCAGCAGCGTCGAAAGCGTGCGGAGCAGATCACCCTCGAGCGAGCAGCAGATGCAGCCATTGGCAAGGCTGACCACACCGTCGCTCGCGCCCGCGATCAGCTCCGCATCGATGTTGATCGCGCCGAAATCGTTGACGACGGCCGCGATGCGTCTGCCGTCCGCATGCGCCAGCAGATGGTTGACGACCGTGGTCTTGCCGGCCCCGAGAAAACCCGTCACCAGGAGAACCGGGACCGGCATGGCTCAGCTCTCCACGACGGGGCGCCGCACGGGCTTTCCCGGCCGCGCGTTCACGTCCAGAATGCCGTCGCTGATCAGCAGCTGACCGCTGACGACCAGATGCCGAACACCCTCGGAGGGACGATTCATCGCCGTGAAGGTGGCACGGTCCGAGAGTTTTTCGTAATCGAACACGACGATGTCGGCATCGGCGTCCTTGGCGAGCCGGCCCTTGGCGCGCATCGCCGGCGTGCTCTGCGAGAGGATCTCCGCCGGGATCAGCGCGCATTTGCGCACGCCTTCCAGCAGCGACACCGCCTTGCGCTCGCGCACCCATTCGCGGATGAATTTCGTGAAACAGCCGGCCGAGCGCGGATGCGAGGTGGCATCATCCGGCAGCGGCCAGGCGTCGCCGGTGTAGGTTGAGCCGTCCGACAGCGTCCAGGGCATCGCGTCGGAGGCAATCGCGCCGCCGGGATAGAGCACGGACATGTCGAGCAGGTCGCGGTGATGCGCATTGTTCTCGGTGTCGAGAATGTGCCAGAGCACCAGTGAGGACGGCTCTTGGGCCTGCGCCTTCAAGAGCTCCTCGCGGTCGCGGAAACGGTAGCCGTCGGTGACGCGCTGCACCGAATCGTAACCGGTGCCGTTGCGCTCCACGAACGCCGGGTCGCTGAAGAAGGCCGCCGCCAGCACGGTCGAGCCGGTGCCGTAGGGATAAGCTTCGACCGTGATGGGCAGTCCCTGCGCCTGCGCCTTCTCGATCAGCACGCGGCAGCGCTCGACGTCGGTCTTGCTCGACGAGTTGAAATGGCAGATGTGCATGTGCGCGCCGGTGGCGCCGGCATAGCCGATCAGGCGGATATAGGCTTCCACCGCGCTCTCGGGGTCGATGCGCGACATGAAGGCGACATGGGTGAAGGTGGGCACGTCCTTGGCGGCCGCGAGCTGGCAGACAGCGGTCAGCTCCTGCACGCCGGCTCCGGGCGCATAGGCGTTCAAAATGCCGATGCCGATGCCGCCTTCGTTGAGGCCGCGGGCCAGACGCTCGAGGATACCTGAGACCTCCGCATCGGTTGCGACATTGTCCATCCAGCGGCGGTCGCGCATGGCGTTGCCGAACGCCTCCAGCGAGCTCTCCGCATTGGAGCCCGTCATCGCGCCGATGCGCGCGAACGCCCAGTTGGTGGCTGCGCCATAGTTCAGCACGCGGCCCTTCCGCGCCTGGCGCTCATACCAGGACCCGACCGGCAGCACGCCGGCCTCGAGATCGAGCGTCGTCGTGACACCGTCGAAGGCCTGCATGCGGTCGGCCGGAAGCGACTGGCCATGGGCGTGCAGGTCGATGAAGCCAGGCGCCACGACGAGGCCTGTGGCATCGACAACCCGCTCTGCGCCGCCGAGGCCGGTGCCGACGGCGGCGATTTTGCCATCCACCACCGCCACATCACCGACGGCGTCCATCCCGCTCGCGGGATCCACCACCCTGCCGCCAGAGATCACCAAACCACTCATCTCGTCACTCCGAAAAGCTGAAAGCCAAAAGCCCCCGAAGTCCCGGCAGCTTCGGAGGACGAAACCGGCCACGTCGCGGGACCGTCCCGGCGCGCATGATGCAGATTCTGGAGCGAACGACCACCGCCGCGGATGCCGGTCCTGCATGCGTATTGCCGCCCGGCGATCGCCGGAACGTGCAGGCAGGATGCAGTCTCGGGTTGCAACTTCGCCGCTGCCAAGCTATGGGATGCGCGCAATTCCAATGTCAGGAGGCGACCGTGTCTACGACTGTACGCTTCCCGGGTTCGCCGCGCGATACTTAGCGCGTCCCCCGGGATCGATTCCCGGGTGAGATCACAAGACCCCATATCAGATCGAATTTGCCGCGGCCTGTCGGCGCGCGATTGCGAACTTGTGTCATGACACTCAATGTCCTGCCGGCCCCTTGTCAGGTGGCCGGACGTTCCGACCTGCTCGAACGGCGGCTTCGGCGATATCATCAGCGTTTCGAGGACGCCGTACGTGCCCTGGCCGCGCGGCACCCGCGCTTGGCCGACCTCGCCGCGAGCTTTCCCGCGCTCCTCTTCGCGCTGGCTGTTCCGCGGACACGGCTCGATCCAGCACGCGCGACAGCATGCGTGGTCGACGGCGCTCCCCTCGCGCAAGTCGCCGCACTTGCCGGTCTGCCCCTGTGGCTGCGCAAGCTGCCGCCGGAGGCATTCGTGCGTCCAATCCCGCGATTGCCCGATGGCGAGCTGTTTCGCCGGCAGATTGCGAACCATCTTCCGCGTTCTCCCAAGCTGGCGCCGATCTGGCTTCAGCTCGTTGCCGAGACCGCCGAGCTCGCGCATGAGCCGATGGCCGCCTGGATCGCCCGCGAATATGTGCGTTCGCCGCGACGGGTGCAGACTGCCCGGCTGCGACTCATCTGTCTCTGGGCGTGGTTTTCGTCTCAACCGGTGACGTTTGGGCACGATGTGATCGAGCGGCCGTGGGCGCCGGACCTGCGGATCGATGCCGCGCGTTCGGCCGCGGAGGATTGGCGAACAATGGTGGCGTTGCATGCGGATCTCGGCCGCTTGCCGATCACCGACATGTGGCTGCGGCCTGGCCGGATGGCAGGTTACGAATTCGTGCCGCTGGATTCGACTTCCGCCATCACCGCAGAAGCGAAGGCGATGCGGAATTGCCTCAGATCCTATGGCTACAATCTGGCACATAATCGATCACGCCTCTGGAGCGTTCGAAAGGACGGCGAACGGGTCGCGACGCTGCGGATCGCCTGCCGCTTTCGCGATCCGCTGCCGAGCCTCGTCGAGCTCAAAGGGCCCGGCAATGTCGATGTCTCGCGCGAGCTGTGGTGGGCGGCACGCCAATGGCTGCACAAGCACGATCTGTCGCAGATCGACATGACGCAACATGCCTGGGAAACCGCGCCGCTCGATCGCAACAGCTGGGTGTCGCTGTGGCGGCCATACTGGCTCGCCAAGCGCCGCATCCCGGACTGGCTGCCGATGGCGCCGTCGCGCGAGGCACTCGAAGCGCTATGAGTTCAAATGGCACCAACGGAAGTGCATTGCAGCCCGCATGCTCTCGCGTCCTCGCGGGATGGTCTGTCCGAGCTCTGCTCCGCTTCACACCCTTTGAAGGAAGGGCGCAGGGATTGCTTTTGCCCGCGAGTTCTTGCCGAACGATCTGGACGACGTTCGTACCGTTTTCAGCAAGCGCGGCGGCTATCAGAAGTTCAAGGCCCTGCTCTCCCGACGGGTAGCGATCGATGTCTGGCGTGACTACCGGAACAAGGCGACAGAGCGGGCATTGCGCGATTGGTGCGAGATCCAGGCGATCGAGATCACTGACTGACCTGGCATTCGCTTGAGCGCTGGGAGGTGCGCGAGCGGCTCTGCCGTCTTCTCGCCCCCATTGTCCTTCAGGGAGCAGATGGGGCGGCTGTCGGGGGCAAAGTTCCCATGGGTTCCCAGTGATAGGCCGACGTCTTCTCCAAACAAATCATTCCATGTCGCGCCGCGCTCTCCTCGGCGGTCTCCTGTCGACGGGGAGCGCGCTGGCGCTCGGCGGATGCGCTGGCCTCGGTGCGACCGGCGCGCGCTACGACGCCTCCTCGCTCTCCGTCGACCCGACATTGCTTGTCGTCACGACGCGCAAGCCCGTGAACGGCGGCCGCGCGAAACCCTGGTTCGGGCCGGAGCGCGCGACGAACATGACGGTCGCGCGGGCGAAGCTGGCGGCGCCGGACGAGAGCCGACTTTCCCTCGCCTCGGTTGGACTCGAGGATTGGCGTCTCGACCGGATCGAACCGGTGCCGGCGGACGCCGGCGATCTCGCTGCGCAGGCCGGCGGCGGGGACGTGCTGATCTATGTGCACGGCTTCAAGCAGACATTCGAGACGGCGGTGCTGGATGCAGCCCACCTCTCCGATGGGATCAAGTTCCGCGGCCGAACCATGGCGTTCTCCTGGCCTTCCAAGGCAGGACTGTTCGACTACGCCTATGACCGCGACAGCGCGATGTGGTCGCGCGATAACTTCGAGCGCGTGCTCTCCGCGCTGGTCTCGGCACCGGGGGCGGGGCGCGTGCACATCGTCGCCCACAGCATGGGAACCATGCTGACGCTCGAAAGCCTGCGCCAGCTCCATGGGCGATACGGCGACACGGTGACGAGCAAGATCGGCGCAGTGGTGTTTGCCGCGCCCGACATCGACATGGACGTGTTCTCATCGGCGGTCCAGCGCATCGGCCCGCTCGCCGGCAAGATCACGGTGATCGCCTCGACCAACGATCGTGCACTGGCGCTGTCGGGGCAGCTCGCCGGCGGCATGACCCGGGTCGGCGCGGCCGAGAAGGCCACCATCGCCGCGCTCGGTGTGCGCGTGGTCGATGCCTCCCAGGAAGGCTGGGGCATCATCAATCACGATCTGTTCCTGTCGAATACGGAAGTGCAGCGGGTGATCCGCCGCTCGATCGACGGCACGACGGCGTAGGGAAAGCGCCTGCGCCGAGCCACGCGAAAAGCCTGCTCCTGCCCACGCCCGTTCCGGCTCCGAGGGGAATTGAATTGCAGCTTGCGGATGGAAGACCTATGTTAGGCTTCTAGTCAGGCAGCCGCCCATCGTATGGCGAGAGACTGCAGGGTCGACCTCACGGTGGATGGTTTCCATTCAGCATCGGAGGTGATGCCATGGCCATTGCTCCCACCCTCCAGAAATACCTCGCCGCTGAGAACATCCAGTACGAGGTGATCCCGCACGAGCTCAGCATGACGTCCGCCCGAACGGCGCAGGCATGCCATATCTCGGGCGACCGCCTCGCCAAGGGCATCGTGTTGCGGCGCGACGGCGGATACATGCTGGCCGTCTTGCCCGCATCGCATCACCTCTGCCTGTCGGACCTGAGGACAAGCCTCGGCGACAATGTCCACATGGCCGATGAAACCGAGATCAACCGGCTGTTCCGCGACTGTGCACACGGCGCAGTTCCTGCCGTCGGCAAATGCTACGGATTGGATATCATCGTCGACGACAGCATCGAGGCACAGCCGGACGTCTATATGGAAGCCGGCGATCACGAGACGCTGCTTCATATGGGGCACGCGCAGTTCGCGCGCCTGACGGCCAACGCACCGCACGGGCGCTTCAGCGCGCATGACTGAGGATCCTCTACCACGCCCACGAACGGAGGCTCGCCATGAAAGTCAAGGACGTGATGCACAAGGGTGTCGACTGGGTCAGCCCCGACACGCCAATCACCGAAATTGCCAAATTGATGCGGGCGCATGACATCGGCTGCATTCCGATCGGCGAGGATGACAAGCTGGTCGGAATGGTGACCGACCGCGACATCGTCTGCAAAGGACTCGCAAGCCACAGCTTCGATGCCGGCCGCGCGAAGGCACGTGACGTGATGACCGAGGGCATCCATTGCTGCCGCGAGGACGACGACCTTGCCAAGGCGATGCATCATATGGAGAAGCTGCAGGTCCGCAGGCTGCCGGTGATCAACAAGAGCAAGCGAATGGTCGGCATCATCAGCCTGGGTGACGTCAGCCATTCCTCATCGGGTGACATGCTCACCGAGACCGTCAGAAGCGTTTCGGCGCATCACTGAACTTACGGCCAGGACATATGGCCAGGGCTCCTCTCGCGATCGCCGCGCGAACAGGCGGTGAGGGGAGCCCGAGCTACGCTCGTCTTGCAACCATCGCGCGGCGCAAAAGCAACGTCGCGAGAGGACTCATTTTGCGCCGGAGTGAATGCAAGTTGCGCCGGAATGGATGCAAGGCACGTTCACTCGATCACCGTCATCATCGGTGACGCGGCGGCGCGCGACCTAGAGCGTGATGAGATCAGGTTTGATTAAGTGCACTCCCTCTCCCGCTTGCGGGAGAGGGCTGGGGAGAGGGTGTTCCGCAATGGGATAGCCCCCTAGAGGAGAAAGCCCTCACCCGCGCCTTCGGCGCGACCTCAAGCGGGAGAGGTTGCACCGAGCCCGCGGCGATCGATTCGAGCTGAAGCGATTCCGCTCTAGACTACGCGATCAAGCGCTGCACCAATGCCGACTCGCTCGAATACGTCAGGAGCGCCTCGTGAGTTGCCCGGGTCACCCCGACATAGGTCAGCCGGACACATTCCTCGACGGTCTCGCCGTGGCGGCCGAGCAGGCCCAAGCCGGCGATGGCGACGCAGGGAAACTCCAGCCCTTTCGCGCTGTGCATGCTCAAGAACCGCACGGCCACCCGCTTGACCGAAACCCGGTTGCGATTGTCCTTGGCGATGTCGACCGGCACGCCATGCCCGGCGAGGATCTGCGCGACCCGGCCGCCGATCCAGTGCTCCGGGTAGAGACACGCCATCTGCGCCCACTCGTAGCCGGCTTTCTTCCGGTCGAGAAACCACTCGGCGACGCAGTGAGCCTCTGCGTCGATGCTCACGCATCGCCGCACCTCCGGCTCCAATCCCTGCCGGCCCGCATCTTCGGGCAGCAGAATGGCGTGCTCGTCGTCGGCCGTGATGCCGGGAGCGCCGATGACGTCCGCGGCGAAGCGTCTTGCGAAGGCAACGATTTGGGCGGTGTTGCGATAATTGACCTTCAGCACGGTCGTTCGGCCCTTGGCTTCAATGCCGAGCTGGCTCCAGACCGGGCGCTCACGCCCCTTATAGATGGCCTGAATATCGTCGTAGACGACCATCAGCGCCCTGGTGCGCGGGTTCACCATCTTGGCCGCGAGCGCGAGCCATTGCGGCTCGAAGTCGTGTGCCTCGTCGATCAGGACGGCGTCGTACTGCTCCGCCGGAATATGGCCCTGGTCCACCGCCTTCACCACCTCTGAAACGCTCGCAGCCAGGCGCTCTGCGTAGTCCGGATAATCCCGCTCGGATGGTGCGGGAATCCCGAAAGTCCGCAACATGCGGTAGCACCACGAGTGGAAGGTGAGAACCTGAACGCGGTCCTCGACGCCCCTGCTCTGCATGGCATCCTCGAGCCGGCCGGCGATGCCGTTGGCGTAAGACAGGATCAGCACCGGCTTCGCCGCCGCACGCGCCAGATACTCGGCGCGAAAGGCGAGGATCATGGTCTTGCCTGAGCCGGCGACGCCGCGAATGATGCGGTGCCCCTCGCCCAGGCTGCGCGCGAACTGCTCCTGATGCAGGTCCATGACCGCGAGCGTCCGGTCGGAAGGATCAGCCGCCGGCGCGTCTTCCAGAGGCAGGGCTATTTGCTGGATGCGGATCTCGGGAAACAGCAGCGCGCGCAGCCGATCGAACTGCGGCATCGACAACGGCTCTCCAAGACGCGGATGAACCATGCGCCACAATTTCGACCGGAATTCCTCGGGGTCCGCGCCTTCGGTCATCTCGTCCTTGAACAGGCAGAGATGCTCGGAGAACACCTCCTTGAGATCAGTCTGATCGAACTGCTTGCGCGTGATGTTGGTGAATACGGCCCCGAAGCCGAACGGAACGATGGACCGGCCTGCGAGGCGATGGCCCTGAGGAAACAACAATTGCCCGTCCCGCTCCAGCGTGCGCACGACCTCGAACGTATATTTGCGAGCCTGCTCGAGCGGATGGCTTTCCCGCACGACACGACGATCTGTCAGCAGCTCGACCCTGGTCTTGTCCGCCGAAACGATGGTGTCCAGGCGCCAGTCCTTCACCTCGAGCACGAGCAGGCCGTTCGCGGGATGAATGATGATGAAATCCGGATGCCGGTTGCGAGGACCAACAGGCAGGTTGTGCCAGACGACGGCGTTCTCCTCGAGGAAGTCCTTCAGTCGTTCCGCCAGCCGCAGCTCCCCACGGCTGTCGAAGCGCGCGAAGCCGAGACTCGGGATCAGGATTGCCATGTTGACGCGATCGCCATTTGCCGACCACCTTGTGAGGCCACGTGTGTAGCAGGGCGGCCTCTCCAAGGCTGACATGGTTGCCTAGAGGGTGCAGGTTTTCAATGGGTTAGGATTGGATGGCACTCCGCTTCGAACACAATCGCGGACCTTATGCATTTGAGATGGCTTGATATTTTCGCCATCCCAATGATTCGACGCGGCCTGCGGGGTCCGAGTGCGACGCAAAAGACAGTTGATGTCATCCGGACCGGTCCGGTTCCGGATCGCGTCGCTGGCGTACGCTTGCTAATCTGCGGTGCAGTCACATCCGAAGCCGCGATTGCATTCTCGGGCACGCGAGCAGCAACATGACAACCAGGCATATCCTCGACGGGCTGATCAAATGGTCCATGCGCGACCGCTGGGCCGAACGGTTTGAGGCGATTCTCGAAGATCATCTCATCGAGGCGTGCGACGAAGCCGGCCTCGGGATGAATGATATCGTCTCGATCCTCGGCGAAGACCTGTTCATGAGCACGGCGTGGGCCTGCGCTTTCGAAGACTTCCTGACGCGTGAGTTCGAGCGCGGCGGAAACGCAATTGACGACTATCTGAAACGGGGTGGCCGGAAGGAATCCGCGTCGGTGCGCACCTACCTGGCTGCGATGCGACATTCGGTGATGAGCCTCTATGAGGTCAGCGACATCGTCCGCGGCACCTCGTTTCTGGCGCGGGATCTCATCCGCGGCGGCGATCCGGTTCTGATCAGCGAGCGCAGCGCGACTCAAAGCCTGAGATCGTGGGACCGAATTGCCGCCCGCCTCGTTCAGGTCGGGCCGCGAACGGAGATCGGCGGCGGCTTGCTGGTATTCGACCACGAGACGTCGGAAATTCTCCTCGAATCCCTCGAAAGGCTCGACTCGCTCAGCAGCGAGGAGAAGCGGGAGCTTGCCGAGGCGAATGGATATGACTTCGACGACGAAGCATTCATGGATCTTTCCCCGACCGAAAGGCTGCGTGTCTCCGCTCCGATCTTCACGACATTCTGGCTCATCGACGCGATCGACAGAGTTCGGTCACCGCAGATTCCCGATGTGCGGAACGCCGAAGGGGACGAAGTGATGCTGTGCGAGGCGCGTTTCCCGCTCGCCGCCCGCACCGCGGAGCATGACATCAGAGCCGGTCTGGAAGCGCGTCCGGAGTTTCGTGCCACAAGCTCGACGTCCTGGAGCTGGGTCGCCGATGCGGGCGACGTTGCCAAACCGGCCGCCATGGCGTCGAAGCGCGATCGGCCATTGCAGGAAACGTTCACCTACGAAGCGTGGTCGGACGAGGACAGCCTCGTGCTCGCAGATATACGGCTGGATGACAGGACGCTGGTGCTCAGCACGAACTCCAAGCAGCGTTGCGACCGCGGATGCGCGCTGCTGTCCGATGTCTTCGGCAGACGCCTGCGGAAACCCCGGGTCGAGACCACATCGATCGAGCAGATCATAGCCTCGCGCAATTCCGGCGCGCCGCAGCAGTTCGATATTCCCGAGGACGAGCAGCGCGCCATCGTCCATGATTACCTGGACCGGCACTACCGCGACGTGCTCGATCAACCAGTTCCCGCGCTTGGCGGACAAACACCGCGTGCCGCGGTCAAAACCGCAGGCGGACGGATCAAGGTCGTCGAGTGGCTCAAGTTCATGGAGAACCGGTCGGCGAACCCTTCCGATCCGAACAATCCGATGGACAGTTACGATTTCACGTGGCTATGGACGGAATTGGGCCTGAGCGAACTGAGGGAGTGAACGATCCGGGCAATGCCAGCCATAGCCGGCGCGGGAAAGTTACTCGGCGCGTCGTCGTTCCATATTGCCGGTCGCCGGGAAGAGAGTTTGTCGTGCAAGAGATGGCGTTCCCATGGTGAATTCAGACAAGAGAGTAGGACGAAACGACCCCTGCCCCTGTGGCAGCGGCAAGAAGTTCAAGAAGTGCTGTCTCAACTCACAAAGCGGGGCCGAACTCCCATCCGGATTGCATCGGCACGATCCGCAGGAGCGGGAAATCGCCCCTCCGGTCCATGAGCAGGCGCAACGAGCGTTGCGGGACTATGATCCGTTCGCGCAGCCTGACCCCGAACAATGGCTTGCGCTGGATGAACAGGAGCGGATCGATCTCGTCGTGGAGTACCATCGCCGTGCGCGGATCCGCGTCCCGCGCGCGCAAGCACATGCTGCATTTCACGCTATCGCAGAGAGCCAGATTGCCGATCCCGACCTGCCGGTGCGACGCATCGCGCGGCGCTTGATGTCCGAAGGGCTGGATCGTCACGAGGCCATTCACGCCATCGGCTCGGTGGTCGCCGCCCAGATGCACGATCTGGTGAGCGAGGCCAGATCGGTCAGCTATGGCGTGGAGCAGACTTCGAAGCGGGACCCGAACGAGGCCTATTTCGCCGAGCTGGAAACCTTGACGGCGGAACAATGGCGCCGGTCCGGCTGATCGTCGCAGCAAGGTTGCTGCCGAAATGGCGCTCCCTAGGGGAATCGAACCCCTGTTTCAGCCTTGAGAGGGCCGCGTCCTAACCGCTAGACGAAGGGAGCGTGAGGGCTAGCCAATAGCCTCGAAATTTGTCCGCCGCAAGGACCCCGACGGGCCTTTTACGGCTCATTGGCGAATTTCAGCCGTCCGGCCGGCTTGAGGGTATGAGCGTCGAAGGTACGGATCTCGATGATTCCGCCGAGATCCAGCGTGACAACCAAGCGGTCGCCGGCGACCCCGGTCGAGACGATTCTCGCGCCCTTCGGCAAGGTGGCGGTGACATCGCCCGCCGGCCCGGCCGCCCTTCCCTCCGACTTGAAAAGGCGGTAGCCCACCGCGATCAGCACGGCGCAGATCGCCAGCGCCGTGGTCAACCCCGCGATCAGCATCATCCGCCGCACCCGCGCGAACAGCGCGGCCTGCTCGGGGGTCGGTTCGGGAACAACGGTATCAGACGTCGTCATGAATAGCCCTGGGTCAGCGCAAAGGTTGAAGGTTGTGGTCGAAGGCTCCGAGGGCTCGCCCCGGCTCGACCGCGTGCTGGCGGCGCACCTCGCCGACCTGTCGCGATCGCGGCTGAAAGCCCTGATTTTGGCGGGCGCGGTGAGCCTGAAGGCTTCCGCCATCCGCGACCCCGCTTATCATGTCGCATCCGGCGAGACGATCATTATCGACGTGCCGGAGGCGGCTGCTCCGGAGCCGAAGGGGGAGGAGATCGCCCTCGACATCGTGTTCGAGGACGACGACATCGTCGTCCTCAACAAGCCCAAGGGGCTGGTTGTGCATCCGGCCGCCGGCCACGAGACCGGCACTTTGGTCAATGCGCTGATCGCCCATTGCGGCAGCTCGCTCTCCGGCATCGGGGGGGTGCGCCGGCCCGGCATCGTGCACCGGCTGGACAAGGACACGACAGGGCTGATGGTGGTCGCCAAGAACGACCTCGCCCATGCCTCGCTGTCGGCGCAGTTCGCCGACCACGGCCGCACGGGCCAGATGCGGCGCGGCTACATGGCGTTTGCCTGGGGCGTGCCGAACCGGCACCGCGGCACCGTCGATGCGCCGATCGACCGGCATCCGCATGCGCGCGAGAAGATGGCCGTGCGCCAAGGCGGCCGCGAGGCGGTGACGCATTGGGAAATCCTGGAAAGCTTTAACGGACGCGACGGCAAGGGTGTCGCCGTCCTGCTCGCCTGCGAGCTCGAGACCGGCCGCACCCATCAGATTCGCGTCCATCTCGCCCATATCGGCCACCCGCTGCTGGGCGATGCCGTCTATGGCCCGCATTTCAAGACCAAGGCCAACCAGCTGGCGCCTCAGTCGCAGGCCGCTCTGGCGGCGCTGGGGCGGCAGGCCTTACATGCTTACCTGCTGGTATTGGAGCACCCGAGGACGGGAGAATTACTCCACTGGGAGGCGCCTCTGCCGGAGGATTTGCTTCTCCTCGAACGCGCCCTCAAAGCGGCGCTATGACGCAGGTCGTTTCAGAAAGCCTTTACATTACAAAAAGTTATAGCTGCCACACGGGGACGTGACGTCAGCAATCCTTCCCTTTTTGCCCCCCGATGGGATATATTGCGGCTGCGTTGAAATCACCAACGCGGAACATCGCAGCTACGGCCGGCTTTAACACAGCGGTCGTCTGCCTGGCCCGCCGCTATCGGGGGCCTGAACCTTTTGGAGGGCGCACTATGGCCCGTACCGCTGCTTTGCCGGTCCTCAACGGAGAATCCGGCCTTTCCCGCTACCTCGCCGAGATCCGCAAGTTCCCGATGCTGGAACCGCAGGAGGAGTACATGCTCGCCAAGCGTTGGCGCGAGCATGACGATCGCGACGCGGCGCACCAACTCGTCACCAGCCATCTCCGCCTCGTGGCCAAGATCGCCATGGGCTATCGCGGCTACGGCCTGCCGATCTCCGAGGTCGTCTCGGAAGGCAATGTCGGCTTGATGCAGGCGGTGAAGCGTTTCGAACCCGAGAAGGGATTCCGTCTCGCCACCTACGCCATGTGGTGGATCAAGGCGTCGATTCAAGAGTACATCCTGCGTTCGTGGTCGCTCGTGAAGATGGGCACCACCGCGAACCAGAAGAAGCTGTTCTTCAACCTGCGCAAGGCGAAGAGCAAGATCAACGCACTGGACGAAGGCGATCTCCGCCCCGACCAGGTCAAGCTGATCGCCAAGCGCCTCGGCGTCACCGATCAGGACGTGATCGACATGAACCGCCGGCTCGGCGGCGACGCGTCGCTCAACGCACCGATCCGCGACGACGGCGAAGCCGGCGAATGGCAGGACTGGCTGGTCGACAACACGCCCAACCAGGAAGCCATGATGGCGGAGCACGAGGAGTATGATCACCGCCGTGACGCGCTGAACGGCGCCATGGGCGTGCTCAACCCGCGCGAACGCCGCATCTTCGAGGCGCGCCGCCTCGCCGATGAGCCGATGACGCTGGAAGACCTTGCTGCCGAGTTCGGCGTGTCGCGCGAGCGCGTCCGCCAGATCGAGGTCCGCGCCTTCGAGAAGGTGCAGTCCGCGGTCAAGGGCACGATCGCAAGGGCCGAACAGGCCGCGCTGGAAGCCGCGCATTAAGCTCGGCGGTTCAGCGCCAGAAATTGGCGGATCGAAAGAGACAGAAAGCCGGCGGCAACGCCGGCTTTCTTGTTTGGCGTGATGCGCGCTGCACCCGATAGCGGTGCGTGCGGGCACACCGCCTACTCCCCCCATTGCCTTGCCATCGTCGCGAGCGCGCAGCCTTCGCAATAGCGGGCGTCCTTGTAGTCGATCCAGTTGTGCGCGTAGACGCGGTCGAGCGGGATGTCGTAGCGCGCGCGCAGCACCTTCACGAGGATCTTCCACGCCGCGACCTGCGCGGCCGTCGGTCCCGTCGTCACGTCGGGATAATTGCCGGCGAACTCGACGCCGATCGAATTGTCGCGCACCACCTGACGGTAGGTCGGCCGGTTGTCGATGTATTTGTTGTCGTTGCGGTTGGCGCCGTCGCCGTGGGTCGGCACGAGGGTCTCGGCGACCGCCCAATAGACCGTGCCGTCGGTCTCGACCCAGACCGTGACGCCGCGCCGCGTCGGGTTCTTCGCCTGGGCCTGCGCGCCGCCGCGCGCCGAGCCGGCCGGCCCCTCGGTCTGGTGCACGATGATGTTGCGCCAGGGTCTTGCGCTGGCGACATCACCCCACGGCGCCAGCCAGACGATCTTCAGGCCGGGGATGTCGGGCGTGCCGGAGGCGCGCGCGAGCGTGGCGAGCTCGGCATCCGCAGCAGCGGCGGAGACGACCGGAAGGAGAGCGGCCAGGACGGCCGCGAGCAGGCGAAACAGCATCATGCAGGGTCCAATAACGACCCGAGCCTAACAGGCTTTACGCGAAAGTCCTCACCGTCTCGACAGAATCGGGCGACAGCGGCGGAGCGGTGTCATAGACCGCAAAGTCGTTCTTGCCGTTCTTCTTGGCGGCATAGAGCGCGTGGTCGGCATTGGCCATGAGGCGGTCCGGGAATTCGCCGATGCCGCGATCCCACTCCGCGACGCCGATCGAGATCGCGATCGGAATGTCGCGGTCGCTGCAGCTGGCGGCATCCTGGCGGCAGACCTCGAGCACGCGGCGGGCGATCGCGGCGGCCTCGCGCAGGGACGAGGACGGCAGCACGATGCAGAACTCGTCGCCGCCGGTGCGGGCGAGCATGTCGCCGGGCCGCAGACGCGTCTGCGCCATCAAGGTGAAATGCTTCAGGCAGGCATCGCCGGCAGCATGGCCATGGGTGTCGTTGATGGTCTTGAAGCCGTCGAGATCGATCACCAGCAGCGAGAACGGCTCACCACTACGCTGGGAACGTGCGCATTCCTCGGACAGCCGCTGCAACAGATGCCGCCGGTTGGCGACGCCGGTGAGATCGTCGAGCAGCGCAAGGTCGGCGACCTCCCCCCGCAGCCGGTCTATTGCCATCAGCAGGAAGCCGAAATTGAGCGTCATGGACAGGAACAGCAACCCCAGCACCATGATGGCATGGTTCTGACCGCCGGCCACGGCCGAGAAATCATAGTCGAGCAGGTTGCCGACGATGCGCGTGCTGAACGTCGCGACCATGGCGATGATGACGATGCCGGACAGCCGGGCTCCCGGACTAACCCGCCCTTCCGGCGGAGACAGCAACAGAGGCAGCGCGCGCAACAGCGGCAAGGACTGCCCGAGCGTGTAGCAGAACATCCGCAGCGGCATGTGATCGAAGCCGAACTTGAAGAAGGCGACGGTGCCGAGGCTCAAGGCCCCGGTCGCGACCATGAACCGCCAGGAGACCGGCCGATCATAGAAGCGTTGGATGCCCATTGCGGCGAAGCAGCTCGACGCGATAATGCCGGCGCCCGCGATCAGAAGCGGGAGAGGAGACAGGGCCGAGAGGCCAATCAGGGCGACCATCGCGCCGGCCGCACCGACGAAGGCTGATGCCATCCAGAACCGCGCAGCCGCGAAATTCGGATAGGAGCGCGTCACGTAGGCCCAGATCACCCCGAGCGCCAGGAAGTTGACGACGAAGACCGTCCACAATGTCGGTACGTTCAGCATGGCGCGTGCAGCGCGCGCAGCGTCCCGCCCCCCGTCCCTGGCAGCCGTTCGTCCATGACCCATCCCCGTTTTCTTGCGGAGGACAATGCGGCCGTTGCGCTTAATGGAGTCTCACTGCGGCTTGCGAAAACGCGCCCTTGGTTTTGGATTCATGAACGGCACGCGGCTGTTGTCGGATCGTTAAGCCTGTCGCCGCGGATGGCCGTGCTGACGCGCGAGGCGGATTCGCGACCAAAAATCACCCGAAAATGCATCTGAGCTGTGGATAACAGGATGACATGGATGTGACGACGCGGGGCAGCCGGCTCCGAATCTGCTGAGTTTGTCGTCGAGGATGTTGCGAGGCTGGCCCTCCGCCGAGCATCCCTCGTGTCGCGTTCCACCATTAACCCTTGAGAGGATACTATGGCTAAGAAAGCGAAGAAGGCGGCGAAGAAGAAGGCGAAAAAGGCCAAGAAGGCGAAGAAGAAGTAACGAGGCTTCTGTTTCTTTGCCCGGGTGGACTCAGCTCCGCCCGGGCATCAGGTCGATGGAAGATGGCGGGCGCAAGGCCCGCTTTTTTATTGCGCGAGAATTCGCTCCTCGCCCCGCCCTTGCGGGGAGAGGTGACGAGACACCTACCGCTCCGACAATGCCAGCTTGGCGCCGAGTGCGGCGAAGCCGGCGGCAAAGCTGCGGCGCAGCCAGGCCATGACGGCCGGGCGGGAGATGACGCGCTCGCGCACCGCGGCGGCACAGAAGCCGTAGAGCACGAACACCGCGAAGGTCATCGCCATGAAGGCCCCGCTCAATTCCAGCATGCGCGCCAGCACATGGGCCTCGTCGGCCGCGATGAACTGCGGCAGGAAGGCGAGGAAGAAGATCGACAGCTTCGGATTGAGGATGTTGATCAGGAAGCCGGTGACGATGACGCGACTGCTCGATCTTTCCCTGATCTCGCCGCCGACCGCCAGCGCCCCGGTCTCGCGCAGCGCCTGCCAGGACATGTAGAGCAGATAGGCGACGCCGCACCATTTCAGCGCGGCGAAGGCGAGCGCGCTGGTGTGGAGCACGGCGGCAAGGCCGAGCATGGCCGCCGCCATGTGCGGCACGATGCCGAGCGTGCAGCCGAAGGCGGCCGCCACGCTGGCGCGCGAGCCGCGGGTCAGCGCCGCCGCCAGCGTGTAGAGCACGCCGGTACCGGGCGAAGCGACGACGATGAGCGAGGTGAGCAGGAAGGACCAGGTCATGGACCGACGCTATCACCGCCTCGCGCGGCAAGAAAGCGGGCGCGTCAGGACAGCTGAGCGATCTCGGCCTCCCGCAGCACGTCGAGCGGCGCCCAGGGCTTGGCCCAGAACTTGGCGCCGTCGGGCAAGGCTTGCTTCAACGGGCGGCCTGAGGTGACGACGACGTCGAGCTTGGGATTGCGGTGCTTGGCGACATGGGCGAGCTCGACGCCGTCCATGCGGCCGGCCAGCTGAACGTCGGTCAGCATCAGGCAGAGCGCGCCGGCATTCTTGTCGAGCACGCGCTCGGCGGCCTCGGCGCTTTCGCACTGGATGACCTGGTAGCCGCTCTCCTCAAGGAGGACGCAAAGCATCTCCCGCTGCATGGCGTCGTCTTCAACGATCAGCGCTGTCGCGCGTAATGGCTTTGCTTGTCCCATCGGCGGCTCCCAATGCTTGCCTCCATAACGCATGTTAAAAACCGGGGCGGGCCAGGGTTCGGTTTCATTTCAAAAAAAAGTAATTCATAGTTCCACGATCGGGGACTTGACGGGGGAATTCATGACGACGATTCGGGGCGCCGCCGCCATCACGGGAGCCGCCAGCGGCATCGGCCGGGCGCTGGCGATCGAGCTCGCGCAGCGCGGCTGCGACCTCGCGCTGGCCGATCGCGACGAGGGCGGATTGAAGGCGGTCGGAGCAGAGATTGGAACAACGCGCAAGGTCAGCCTGCATCGCGTCGACGTCGGTGAGCCCGACGACATCGCGCAATTCGCAAGCGAGGCCATCGCCGCGCATCCCGCCCTCGGCATCGTCGTCAACAATGCGGGCGTTGCGCTGATGGGCACGTTCGAGGAGATCGACCAGGCGCAGATGGACTGGTTGTTCGACATCAATTTCTGGGGCGTGGTGCACGGCACGCGCGCCTTCCTGCCGCATCTGAAGACGATGGGCGAGGCGCACATCGTCAACCTCTCCTCGATCTTCGGCATCATCGCCCCGCCGGGCCAATCGGCCTATGCCGCGGCGAAGTTCGCGGTGCGCGGCTTCTCGGAGAGCGTGCGGCACGAGCTCAGCGTCGCGGGCAGCCCGGTGAAGCTGTCGGTGGTGCATCCCGGCGGCGTCGCCACCGCGATCGCGCGCAACGCCCGCACCGGCGCCGGCGTCACCGACAATGCCCGGCGCGCGCAAGCGATCGAGCGGTTCGAGAACGCGGCGAAGACCTCGCCGAAGGACGCCGCACTGCGCATCATCAGGGGCATCGAGCGCAACGAGCCGCGCATCCTGATCGGCAACGACGCCCGCTTCATGGACCTGCTGCAGCGCATCCGCCCGGGAACCTATTGGGCGCCGCTGCAGCGGAAGCTGGAGAAGATGGCGAAGGGGACGTGATGTGACGCGATGGCGTTGCCACACACGCCGCTGTCGTAGGGTGGGCAAAGCGGAGCGTGCCCACGATCTCGTGCGACGACATAATCGCGTGGGCACGGCGCGAGGGCGCCTTTGCCCACCCTACGAGACCGCGTATGTGGCTACTGCCCCATTAGCCGGTCCGCGAAATAGCCGATCGTCTTGCGATAGACCACCGCCCGGTTCCACTCGCGCATCGCCTCGAAGTTCGGCGTGCCCTCGCCATAGGGCTGGCCCATCTTGAAGCCGCTGGTGTGCAGGAGGTTGGCGGTCGAGGCGAGCACGTCGGGGATGCTGTGGCGGAGATCGACATGGCCGTCGCCGTCGAAATCGACGCCGTACTTGATGTAGGACGACGGCAGGAACTGGGTCTGGCCGATCTCGCCGGCAAAGGCGCCGATCAGGTCGCGCAGCGGCAGGTCGCCGCGCTGCACGATCTTCAGCGCAGCGAGCAGCTCGCCCTGGAACAGGTCGGTGCGGCGGCAATCATGCGCGAGCGTCGCCAGCGTGCGGACCACCGGCATTTTGCCGATGTCGCCCTTGCCGAAATCGCTCTCCAGCCCCCAGATCGCGACCAGGATAGTGCGCGGCACGCCGAACTTCTGCTCGATCCGCGACAGCAGCGCGGCATGGCGCTGCAGCAGCGCGCGCCCGCCATTGATGCGGCCGGGGCCGACGCGGGTCGAGACGTACTGCTCGAAGGTCTTGTTGAAGGTGTAACGCTGGCGCCGGTCGAAGGCGAGCACCGCAGGGTCGGGCGTCACGCCGCTGAGCGCCGCTTGGGTCACGCTCGCCGAGACGCCGGCGGCCTGCGCTTCCTGCGCCATGGTGGCGACGAACGCATTGAAGTCGCCGCCGCAGCGCGCGGCCTGCGCCGACCCGCCGGCCAGAGAAAGCACGAAGGCGGCGGCCAGAAGCAGTCTCGACATGTGGAGCAATCCCCAAAAAAATCCTTGCGCGAAGCAGCTCACGGATCATGCCCGGGAACGCCGCGAGCGTCAAAGCGCGACGCTTGATCCGCATCAAAACGTCTCACGCCGTGCTCTCTAGACTGAGCCGAGCAGGAGAACCGCACATGACCGGAATTACCCTGACGGCCGAGCAGATTCGCAATGCGCCCGCCCCGGTGCGGCAATGGATCGAGCAGGAGGTGATCGCCGCGCTCGGCCTTGCGCCGCGGATGCCGGCGGCCGCGCCGCCGCAAGTCCCCCATCTCCTCGCCTGCAGCGTGGAAGACATGGCCGGCGTGCTCGAGCACATCCGCGGCGTGCTTCCTGCCGTGAACGTGCTGTTCGAGCTCGGCCGTCCCGGCATCAGCTTCGGCCGTCCCGCGGTGATGACGTTCCGCCTGATGGACATCCTGCATCACACCCGCCTCTCGGAGGTCGGCGAGGTCATGACGTGCCTCGAGATGATCAACCAGGCGCTGACCGAGGTGAAGAAGGACGCTTCCGTGCGGTTCTGCGGCTTCGACAATGAGGGCCACTGCCTGATCGCGCCGCAGACGCAAGCGAGCATCGCGACGTTGTGGCAGACCATGGTGGAGCGGCAGCAGGCCGCGCGCGCCGCGCCGGCGGCGTGAGGGAGGCGGCATCGCCATGCCCGACCGCCGGCAGCCGCAATCACCCCGCTCGCTCCTGCGCATCCCGCTGTTTCGCCTGCTCGCCATCAACCTCGCGATCGGCGCCTGCGCCGCAATGCTCCTGGTCGGCGGCCTGCTCTGGCTCAACCCCGGGCATCTGCGCGAGCTGATCTTCGCCGACCGCGCACCCGGCATTGCGCTCGTGCTGCTGCTCGCCGCCTTCCTCATCACCTTCGGCTCGGCCGCGATGGGCAGCGCGATCATGGCGCAGGGACGGAAAGAGCGCAGCGACAAAGGCGGCGGACATGGATCGCGGCCGTCGTTGCAGGAGCAGCCCGCGCGCGTGCGGACCAAGTGATGCGAGAGCCGGTGGCATACGCGCCCGTTAACATATGTTAATCGTGCGGCGTTGTCCCGCGGAGGTAACACGTGCAGGCGAACGCAAGCGCACGCGCACGCTGCGTTGCGAAAGCCATCAACATGAACGGAATGATTTGCGGCTTGAAACAGATCGTTCCGAGACTCATTGTTTCCTGATATCGCGACCAGTTGCATATCTGCCGCGCGCGGTGCGACATCGACGCCGCCACGATTTGCCTTGCCATCGCAGCGCGCAGCCGATAGCCTTCTATTCTAGGTTGTCGCCCCGCCAGCCCCGGGCGACGCTGAAGACCAAGATAAACGGCGGGCTTCGCCGCCCGCCGTTTATCGAGGCAAGGGCCGCATCGAAGACCCTGCAGCAGGCGCCCCACCCGCTTCCGCGATCAACCACAGCAGCCGCACTGTTCGTCAATCCACCGCTCCGGCACAACGCGGATGTCGACAATTGCCGAAGTCATTTGACTGCGGCGCGGCTATCGACGACAAGCCGCCATGGCCAAGAAACCCGGAACCAACCCCAAAGGCGAATTCGCCTTCTTCAACGTCGTCTACGAAGACGATTCCCAACGCTCCAACCGCCGCGTGCCAGCCGAACTCCTCGGCGGCCTCGACGGCGACGAACCCGCCCGCGGCTTCATCATGGAGCAGGACCGCGAGATCGCGGAGAAGAGCGGCAAGCCGGCGCTGGAGATCAAGCGGATCGAGCGGGTGGGGGCGAAGAAGAAGTAGGCGGGCCGAGGTGCGCTGACCAGCGCCCGCTCCATCTATTCCAGGCAAACAGCAGATCGGCAAACCGGTCGTAGACAAACCGCGTGACCGGCAGCGCCACGCGATTGCCTGATGGCGCCGCAAGCCACCCCTCCCCCTGCGTCAGCCGCCAGAGCGCAATCGCGACATCCGCGCCGACCGATGAGCCGGTCGGCCTCATCGGTTGCATGCAGGCGTCGCCTGATGTCGTCGAGCGAAGCGCCAAACTGCGCCAGTGCATCGCGCTGCTCGTTGATGTCCCTGAACTCGACCGCGCCCCACGCACCAGCGCCAGCAGCTTGTTGCGCTGCCAGTCGATGCCTCGCAAACGGGGCAGCGGGTGTTGTAGTAGACGGTGAGGCAACGACTCGACTGTGACTGGGTATTGCGAAACAAAACTCTGGAATCTGGACCGAGCGAACTCGCGTTGCGCGGAGGCTACTTTAACTAAAGGTAGTGCTGGTCTTTGGTACGTCTTTATAGGTTTGACTGCGTTCTCTTTTTGTTCTAGGATGTGATATGGCTTTCTCGACCCAGATTGAGTGGACTGATGCCACGTGGAATCCGGTCACCGGATGCACAAAGATTACACGTGGCTGCGACCTCTGCTACGCGGAGCGCTTTTCGGAGCGATTTAGAGGCGTGCATGGTCATCCATTCGAATCCGGCTTTGATCTAAAACTGCGTCCGGAACGGCTCGAGCAACCGCTCACTTGGCGCCAGCCGCGGCGCATCTTCGTCAACTCCATGAGCGACCTCTTTCACAAAGAGATCCCTAAGTCATTCATCGACTCCATCTTCAAGACGATGGAGACCGCGAATTGGCATACATTTCAGGTACTGACGAAACGCAGTTCGCTCATGACACGATATCTCCAGAGTCGATATCGAACGGAAAAGGCTCCTCCTCACATTTGGCTGGGCGTATCTATCGAGGACGCACAAAACGCTGTTCGACTAAAGCATCTCCACGCCGCGCGCGCGGCGACGAAGTTCGTTTCGTTCGAGCCTCTGCTTGGTCCTGTCGGCAAGCTTGACCTCAAAGGGATCGATTGGGCGATTGTGGGAGGTGAAAGCGGCCCACGCGCCCGGCCAATGGCGGAGGAGTGGGCAATTGAAATTCGCGATCAATGTCGAACAGCGAAGGTTGCTTTTTTCTTCAAGCAATGGGGCGGCACCCGACCGAAGTCGGGCGGGCGGCTCCTGCGCGGCCGTGAATGGAATCAATACCCCCGAATTTCCCGAACCAGATTACTAGAGGCAGCCGAATAGAGAGGCTAGTTGTGACCGACCCTTACTTCGGTCGCGAGCAGACGAAGGCCAAGCATTTCATCTTGAAAAGTTACCTTCAGGCGCTCGCGTTTAAGGTATTGAACTTTTCTGACGTGGCGTATGTCGACGGATTTTCAGGTCCTTGGGAATCCAAGACGACCGACTTTAGCGACTCATCCTTCATGATCGCAATCCACGTCTTAAAGGACGCTCAAAGCCAAGTGCTAACGCGAACCGGAAAAAGACGACGTATCAAATGTTTCTTTTCCGAGAAGAACGCAAAGGCGTATTCCCTACTAGCGAGTGCAGTTGCCGAATTCCATAAACCTGAGGACGGCTTCGAAATAAAAACTTACGAAGGAAACTTCGAGGACGCGGTCGACATAATTCGATCTTTCGTTGGCACATCCTTCCCTCTAATATTTATCGACCCCACCGGGTGGACTGGTTACCCATTCGATAAGATCAGGCCCTTATTTGCCCGAGCCAAATGCGAAGTGCTGATCAACTTCATGTACGACTTTATCAATCGATTTTCATATAGCGCAGACCAAGAAATCATAGACTCGCTGGCTCCCATTCTGGGCGGAGCCGATTGGCCCAATCGTCTCGATCGAGAGATCTCGCGCGGTCTCGCCGTTGAGAAGCTCTTCCGCGATACACTACAAAAGGCGGGAAACTTCGAATTCGTAATATCCACGAAGATCGACAAAGCAACAGTCGAGCGCCCCCATTTCTTCATTGCATACGGCACCAAGAGCGCAAAAGGATTGAAGACATTCCGTGATATTGAATACGACGCACTGCGAAGGCATGCGGCAAGTAGGGCGAACGCAATAGAAGCAAGAAGAGAGGAGCGATCAAACGTTGCCGACCTGTTTGCAAGTCAGCGCGCCGAACTAAGCGAGGCAACCGTCGAGGAAATCGTTGGCGAACAAAAACGATTAGCAGCGGGTTACATGTTGGAGTTATTGAGTCAACATGGGGCGCTTAGGTTTTCGAAAGTCGTTCCCGCTCTACTGCAACCATTCATGTTGCGGGAAACAAACGTGAAAGACATTTGTGTCGACCTTGCCAAAGCGGGCCAGATCGAAAACGTATGGGGTGGCGGCAATCGAAAGCCGCGCGAAGAAGACGTTATCCGGCTACGCCTGCAACCATGATCTAAACAAGAAACGGCGGGCTCACGCCCGCCGTTCTGGATGCCAATAACGGCCTTCGGATCAATTATCCAAGAAGCTCCGCAGCTTCCGCGACCTCGACGGATGCTTCAGCTTCCGCAGCGCCTTCGCTTCGATCTGCCTGATGCGCTCTCTCGTCACCGAGAACTGCTGTCCCACTTCTTCCAGCGTGTGATCCGTGTTCATGCCGATGCCGAAGCGCATGCGGAGCACGCGCTCTTCGCGCGGGGTGAGCGAGGCCAAAACGCGCGTCGTGGTCTCGCGGAGGTTGGACTGGATCGCCGCGTCGATCGGCAGGATCGCGTTCTTGTCCTCGATGAAATCGCCGAGATGCGAATCCTCCTCGTCACCGACCGGCGTCTCCAGCGACAGCGGCTCCTTGGCGATCTTGAGGACCTTGCGGACCTTCTCCAAGGGCATGCCGAGCTTTTCGGCGAGCTCTTCCGGGGTCGGCTCGCGGCCGATCTCGTTGAGCATCTGGCGGGACGTGCGCACGATCTTGTTGATCGTCTCGATCATGTGCACAGGGATGCGGATGGTGCGGGCCTGGTCGGCGATCGAGCGGGTGATCGCCTGCCGGATCCACCACGTCGCGTAGGTCGAGAACTTGTAGCCGCGGCGATACTCGAACTTGTCGACCGCCTTCATCAGGCCGATGTTGCCTTCCTGGATCAGGTCGAGGAACTGCAGGCCGCGGTTGGTGTACTTTTTCGCGATCGAGATCACGAGGCGGAGGTTGGCTTCCACCATCTCCTTCTTGGCCTGGCGGGCCTCGCGCTCGCCCTTCTGCACGGAGTGCACGATCTTGCGGAACTCGACGATCTCGAGGCCGGTCAGCGCGGCGAGCTGATGCACCTCGTGGCGGAGGTCCTTGATGCGGTCCTTCTCGTGGTGGACGAAGTTCTTCCAGCCCTTGGCCGAGAGCTTCGAGACGCGGTTGAGCCAGCGCGGATCGAGCTCCGAGCCGGTGTAGTTGCGCAGGAAGTCCTCGCGCGCGACGCCGTGGCTGTCGGCAAGGCGCATCAGGCGGCCCTCATGCGAGACGAGGCGCTTGTTGATGTCGTAGAGCTGCTCGACGAGACTGTCGATGCGGGCCTGGTTGAGGCGCAGCGACTTCACCTCGACGATGATCTCGTCCTTCAGCTTGCGGTACTTGCGCTCCTGCGGCGGCGACAGCGAGGGCCCGTGCGTGCTGCTGTCGAGCTGGTTCTGGATGTCCTGCTCCTGCAGCTTGCGCAGCTTCTTGTAGCTCTCGGCGATCTTGTCGAAGATCTCGACCACCTTCGGCTTGAGCTCGGCCTCGATCGCCGCGAGCGACATCTGGTTCTCGAACTCGTCGTCATCCATGTCGGCTTCGGCCGCGGCCTCGCCGGGATCCTTCTCCTCGCCGGCATCGGTACCACCGCCGGCAGGCGCGGCGCGGAACGGCGTCGGCGACGGCGGCGCTGCGGGCGGCGCGACATGGGCGGGCGCGGCGCCAGAGGCGGTGGCCTCGCCACCCTCGGCAGAGGCTCCGCCGCCCTCGCCATTGGGACCTGCGATCATCGCATTGTTCATGCCGGCCTTGGCATCCGGGCCGGCATAGGTGGCTTCGAGATCGATGATGTCGCGGAGGAAGATCTTGCCTTCGTTGAGCTCGTCGCGCCAGATGATGATGGCCTGGAAGGTCAGCGGGCTTTCGCAGAGCCCTGCGATCATCGCCTCGCGGCCGGCCTCGATGCGCTTGGCGATGGCGATTTCGCCCTCGCGGGAGAGCAGCTCGACCGTGCCCATCTCGCGCAGATACATGCGCACGGGATCGTCGGTGCGCTCGCCCGGCTCGCTCTTCTTGACCTCGGTGACGGCCTTTTGGGTGACCTCGACGAGCTCGTTGTCGGTCTCGTCCTCGCCCTCGTCCTTCTCCTCCTCGCCTTCAGAGTCGTCGGCTTCGGTGACGTTGATGCCCATGTCCGAGAGCATCGACATGATGTCCTCGATCTGTTCGGGCGAGGTCTGGTCGGACGGCAAGACTTCGTTGAGCTGATCGAAGGTCACGAAGCCGCGCTTCTTGGCCTGCTTGATCATCTTCTTCACGGCCGCGTCGGACAGGTCGAGCAAGGGCGAGGGCGCGTCCTGGGAATCCTTCTCCGGCGCATCCGCTGCCTTGTCGTCTTTTTCCTTGTCCTTCGCCTGCAGCGTCTTTGCCTTGGTGGCCATCCATTGCTCCTAAACGCGCTTCATGCGAGACGCATGCCCGCGCCTTCGCGTGAATTCACATGAACCTGTTGCTCGACGCTCTCGCTTCGGCAGCTCTCGACACGGAAAGGGCGGCGCACAAACCTCTCGCCACCCCCAACTTTCTCTCGCCGGAATTGCCTAACGCTTCGTCAGCCTCTTTGTCGCGGCGGATGCAGGTGTAGTGCCAACAGCGATTGCGCGGATTCATTCCTGACGCGTCTGTTATGCCTGCGGCCGCCTTGGGGCCAAAGTGCTACAAGACCGTTAAGCCTCGATTAACCCTGTTTTTGCCGCCAAATCACGGATTTGGCGAGTCTTTTAGCGGTACCTGGCCCGTCCGTCCGCATGTTTCTTTCATCACATGCTCTTCTGGAGCCGGCCCGACAGCTCGCCAAAACCCTCGATCAGGGCCTCGGTACCGTCGACTTCCCCTATCCGAGCCTTGACGTCACGCAGCCACGCCAAATTGGCCTCGCTGGGATCCTCCCCCAAGGCCAGCTCGGCGTCTTTCAGCTCTCTAAGTAGTGAATGCCATTGCCGATGCAAGGCAACCAGCTGGTGCCAGGTGGCAAGAACGTCGTCCCGCGCCGCGCCCTCGCGGGCGGCCCACACCGCCTGGGTCGTGATGGCATTCTCAACCCTTTGAAGGGTTTGAGAAAATCCGCCCTTTTCGAGATCGCCGCGCATCTTTTCGGCAAGCTCGCCAGGGTCCGGCGAGTGGTGATGGTCGTTGGCGAAGGCGGCGATGATGCCGGCCCGGAGCTTGTGGGCCTCGGGATGGGCCAGCTCCAGGGCGGCAACCTCCTCCAGATGCTCGTGCAGCAGCCAGGGGTGGTTGATCAGGCTTTGCAGGATCAGGGCCTCCCGACGGGAGATGGCGCTGCGCTGACCCCGCATGATCGGGCTTGCCGCCAGCTGGGGGCTCGCCGCCTGGTAGGGGCCGGAGGGGAGCGGAGCCGGACCCGGGGCGCCGCGGCGGCCGCCGACGAACCCTTGTCCGCCGAATCCTTGTCCGCCGAATCGATTCGCCCCGCCCCGCGGCTGAAACGGCCGGCCGCCACCGGGGCGGAAATTGCCCCGGCCGCCAAAGCCGCGCCCGCCATCGGGCGCGAAGGTGCGCTGCAGCCGCTCGACGAAGTCGTCGCGATAATAGCGCCGCACCACCTCGTCGCGGATGCCATTCGTGAGCTCCCTGATGCGGGCTTCCAGCGCGGCGCGCCGTTCGGGCGTGGCGAAATTGCCGGCCTCGAGCTCGCGCGACCAGATCATGTCGGCGAGCGGACGGGCGGCGCCGATCACCTCCTCGATCGCACCGCGCCCGCCCGAGCGCACGAGATCGTCGGGGTCCTGCCCTTCCGGCAGCAGCGCAAACCGCAAGCTCTTGCCGGGGCTAAGGAACGGCAGAGCCAGGTCCGCAGCACGATACGCCGCCTTCTGCCCGGCGCGGTCACCGTCGAAGCAGAGGATCGGCTCGTCCGCCATCTTCCAGAGCAGCGCGAGCTGACTCTCGGTGAGCGCAGTGCCGAGCGGCGCGACGCTGCCGGCAAAGCCCGCGGTGACCATGGCGATGACGTCGACATAGCCTTCGACCACGATCAGCGGCGCACCATCGTGGGTGGCTTTGCGCGCGGTCTGGTGGTTGTAGAGATTGTCGCCCTTGTGGAAGAGCGGCGTCTCCGGCGAATTCAAATATTTGGCCGGAACGTCCTTCTCCAGCGCGCGCCCGCCGAAGGCGATGACGCGGCCGCGCAGATCCGTGATCGGAAACATCACGCGATCCTTGAAGCGATCATAGGGCACGGGGATGTCGTCGCCGCCGATCAACAGCCCGGTCTCGACCATGTCCTCGACGGAGACGCCGAGCTTGCCGAGATGTTCCTTCAGCGCGAAGCGATCAGGCGGGGCATAGCCGAGGCGGAACTGCAATTGCGTCGCCGGCGAAATGGCGCGGTCGGCGAGATAGCCGCGCGCTTTCGCGCCCACGCGCGAGGCCAGCGTCTCGGCGAAGAATTTCGCCGCGAGATCCATCACGTCATAGAGCGAACGCCGTCGCTGCTCCTCGCGCGCCGCGTGGGGCGTCACCGCCGGCAGCGGCAGGCCCGCCATGTTGGCGAGCCGCTCCACGGCTTCCGCGAACGGCAGGCCGTCGGTCTCCATCACGAAGTTGATGATGTCGCCGTGCTTGCCAGAGGAGAAGTCGTGATAAAAACCCTTCTGGTCGTTGACGTAGAAGGACGGCGTCTTCTCCTGCTGGAACGGCGACAGCCCCTTCCACTCCCGCCCCGCCTTCTTCAGCTTGACGCGCTTGCCCACGACCTCGGAGACCGAAAGCCGGGCACGAAGCTCGTCGAGGAACTGGGGCGTGAAGCGCATGGGCTCTGTGTAGCGCGAACCGGGGTGAGTCGGGCGAAGGATCAGGGATATAGGTGCGGCGCTGCCAAAGGCCAGGTTTAGGCGAGTTATCCGGCTTATTCGACCTATGCACAGGCCTACAGCATTGCTCCGTCATTCCGGGGCGCGCGAAGCGCGAGCTATGGTGCGCAATTGCGCGCCTGAGAATCCATTGCGCCGCCGGGATGCTCGGAGAAATGGATTCCGGGCTCGCGCCAAGGGGCGCGCCCCGGAATGACGAGCCACTTGAACCGCGCCCGGTTCCACGCTTCCATGTCGCCATGTTCAGGACCTTTCGGGGCGGCCAGAGCGGGGGCTGGCGGGTGACCTCGCTCTCGCCTGTGACGGGCGAGCCCCTGCCCTTCGTGCCGGCGCTGTCGGTGACCGACAGCGAGGCCGTTTCGCTGCCGCTGGTGCCCTCGCGCAATGCCTGGCGACTGGTCGGGGTCGCCAGCAGCCTGCGCTACACCGAGCGCGCGGAGAAGGAGCAGCTCGTCGCCGTGCAGGCCGGCCTCGGCCGGCTCGAAGCCACCAGCGCGGCGCTGATCCCGATCCGCAAGTCGCAGGCCTGGTGGGAGCTGACCCAGGAGGAGCGCCGCAAGATCTTCGAGGACAGGTCGCACCACATCGCCAGCAGTCTTCGTTTCCTGCCCGCGATCGCGCGCCAGCTCTATCATTGCCGCGACCTCGGCGGCCCCTTCGATTTCCTGACCTGGTTCGAATTCGCACCCGCCGACGCCTCGCTGTTCGAGGAGCTGGTGGCGATGCTGCGGCGGACAGAGGAGTGGACCTATGTCGAGCGCGAGGTCGACGTGCGCGTGGTGAAGGAAGTGCTGTCGGCTTGAAGCATGATCCGGAAAAGTGCGCAGCGGTTTTCCGAGAAGATCATGCTCGAGAATATCTAGCGATCGAGGAAGCGCCCGGATTCAATGCGCGGCCGATCGGTGACCGGCCAATTGTAGACGTAGGTCCAGGCCTTCTCGGTGGTGCCGTCGGGCAACGTCACCTCGATCATCTGCCGCAGATATTCGGTCGGCTCCGGAAAGCCCTCGCCGCAGGCCTCGTACATGTCGAGCTCGCGCAGGAGCTCGTCCGCCACGCGCAGGTGAAACAGCTCGCCATGGACGATGTCGGACGGCACCTCGGAGAGCAGCAATCCCGGATAATGCTTCACCAGAACGAGCCGGCCGCGGCAGGTGGCTTCACTGATGAATTCCGCATGGCTCGTGAGCAGCCGCGCCATCGGGTGGTCGAAGCCGCGCATCAGGGTGCCGTAAACGAAGAGTCGATCCGAGCTCATGCCGTTCCAAGAGTTGCGGCATCGGTGCGATCCCGCTACTCCGTTTACACACTTTGTCATTCCATAGGCAAATCAGGATGGCTTTGGACACGGCCGACGCAACCGATCAATTGCTCGGCGAGGGCGACATTCCGCCCGTGCATGAGGTGAATATTGCAGGGGCATCGCCGTTCCTGCTCACCGCGGACCATTACGGACGGACGATGCCGCGCGCGCTCGGCGATCTCGGCGTCGCGGACAGCGATCTCGTGCGCCACATCGCCTGGGACATCGGCATCGCCGGTGTCGCCGAGCGGCTAGCCAAGATGCTCGATGCGCATCTGATCGCGCAGCGTTATTCGCGGCTGGTGATCGACTGCAACCGGCCGCCCGGCGTTGCAAGCTCGATTCCTGAGATCTCCGAGGCGACCGCCATCCCCGGCAACGAGGATCTGTCGGCCGCGGCCAAGGACATGCGCCGGCGCGAGATCTTCGATCCCTATCACGGCCGGATTGGCGCGACGATCGATGCGCGCGTCAAGGCGGGCAAGCCGACGGTGCTGGTGGCGCTGCACAGCTTCACGCCGGTCTATTACGGCGAGCCGCGGCCCTGGCACATCGGCACGCTCTATCGCCGCGACACCGTGCTGCCGCGGCTGATGCTGCAGCATTTGCGGGAGGAGAGCGAACTCGTCGTCGGGGACAACCAGCCTTATGCGGTGAGCGACATCACCGACTACACCATCCCCGTCCACGGCGAGGCGCGCGGCCTCGTCAACACCGGCATCGAGATCCGCCAGGACCTGATCACTGAGGAGGCCGGCCAGCAGCAATGGGCCGAGCGGCTGGCGCGAATCCTGCGCCAGATCGAGGCCACGCTGCACGAGCAGGGAATGAGTTAAGCGATCACTTTGCCCGCGTCAGCGCCAGCCAGATGCCGCCGCCGATCATGAAGCCGCCGGAGATGCGCGACAGCATCCGCGTGCGCCGCGCCGAGAAGAATTTTCGGGCGCGCCCGGCGGCGATGGCGTAGAGCGCATCGGTCATCACGGCCGTCACCATGAAGGTGGCACCCAGCAGCGCGACCTGCGGGAAATGCGGCTGGCTCATGTCCATGAACTGCGGGATGAAAGCGCCGAAGAACACCAGCACCTTCGGATTCGACAGCAGCACCAAAAATCCCTGCAGGAAAAAGCCGCCGCGCGGCGGCGGAGGCGGCGCGTCGACATCGACGCCTTCGACCGGCTCCCAGATCAGCTTGATGCCGAGCCAGACGAGATAGGCGGCGCCGGCAAAGCGCACCCAGTCGAACCAGTAGCCCATGGTCGCCATCAGCGAGGTCAGGCCGATCGCGACGATGCCGATGACGATGGCAAGCCCGGCCTGCGCGCCGGCCACGTTGATGAGCGCCGCACGCGTGCCGTGGCGCAAGCCATTGGCGATGACGAGGGTGACGATCGGCCCCGGCAGCAGCGCCAGCGCAATGCAGGCGGCGACGAAGGCGAGATAGGCTTGCATGGACATCATGGGAGGGACTCGCTGCGGTTCGGGCGCATTAATGCATGGCCAAAGCTGGAACGGAAGTCGTGTGAGCCGTTCCATGCCACCTTGACATGCAACCTTTTGGTTGCCTATTATCGTCGCCATGGATGAGGTCTTCAAGGCGCTCGCGGACGGCTCGCGACGTTCGCTGCTCGACAGGCTTCACGCCAGGAACGGCCAGACGCTGAACGAGCTCTGCGAGGGGCTTGCGATGACGCGACAGGCCGTCACCAAGCACCTTGCCGTCCTGGAGGAAGCGAACCTCATCACCACCATCAGGCATGGCCGCGAGAAGCTGCACTACCTCAACCCGGTGCCGATCCATCGGATCGGCGAACGCTGGATCAGGAAATTCGAGCAGGGCAAGCTTGCCGCGCTCAGCGAGCTGAAACGTCAGCTGGAGAACGGCGACGAGTGAGTCCGCTCAACGAAGGATTTGACGCACGATGAATCTCGACCAGTTCAAGCCTCTCACCGTCTACACCATCTACATCGCCTCGACGCCGGAGAAGGTGTGGGAGGCGCTGACGTCCGCCGAGTTCAGCCGAAAATATTTCTCCGGCTTTGCCGTGGAGATGGAGCCGAAGCTCGGCGGCGGCTTCATCGTGCACGCGCCCGACGGCTCCGAGCACATCCGCGGCGAAGTGTTCGAATACGATCCGCCGAGGAAGCTCACGGTGAGCTGGAACGTCAATTGGCCGGGTCTCGCGGAAAAGCTCGGCACCACCATCGTCACCTACGAGATCGAGCAGGCCGGCGAAGCCGTCCGCCTCACCTTGAGCCAACGCCACGACCGCGAGCTCAGCGACGACATCCTCTCCGGCGGCCGCACCGGCTGGCCCGCGATCCTCTCCGGATTGAAGAGCCTGCTGGAGACCGGCAAGGCGCCACACATCGAGATGGCCCCGCCGGTGCGGTTGCTGGAGGCGCTGAAGGCGATGGGGATCAAGATGCCGTAGTCGACCGCTGTCGTCCCGGGGCGCGCGAAGTATCGTAGGGTGGGCAAAGGCGCGTTTGCGCCGTGCCCACGGCACTACGGAAGGGGCGCCACCAGCCGCCGATAGAGGTGCCATGTCGCATGCCCGAGCACCGGCAGCGTGATTACCAGCCCGAGAAAATAGGGCAGCGCCGAGACGATCAGCAGCATCACGATCACGGCGGCCCAGCCGATCATCGGCAGCGGGCTCGTCACCACCGCGCGCACGCTCGTCACCATGGCCGTGACGAAATCGACCTCGCGATCGAGCAGCAGCGGGAACGACACCACGGTCAGCGAGAACAGGATCAGCGACAGCACGGCCCCGACCGCATTGCCGATGGCCAGGAACAGCAGGCCCTCGCTGGTCGTCAGCACCACCGTCATGAACTCCTGCAAGCTCGAGAACGAGGCATTGAGGCCGAGCAGCAGCGCGATCAGGAGCCGCACCTGGTACATCCAGACCACGAACACGAACAACGTCACGAACGCCATCCAGCCGATCTCGTTGCGCGAACGGATCGCGGACCAGATCGCACCGAACGAGACCGCCTCGCCGCGCTCGCGGCGCCGACTGACCTCGTAGAGGCCGATCGCAACGAACGGGCCGATCAACGCAAAACCGGCCGCAAGGGGATAGACCAGATAGACCATGCCGAAGGCGGTGAGACAGAGCATGATCACGATGCCGCCGGCGGCGTAGAGGCCGCCGAAGCAGAGACCGTAGAGCGGCAGCGCCTGGAAATCGCGCAGGCCCAGGGCCAGCGCCTCGGCGATGTCGGCCGCCGCCACGGGACGCACCACCGGATCGACCTTGCCCGAGATGGACATCAGCTCCCTCCGCGCATCGGCGCGATCTTCGTCGCGCGCATGCCGCGATATTAGCGCCGCCGCGCGGCGGCGCAACTTGATGCCGCCCGGCGCGCGAGGTAGCAGCGCAACAACAATACTCGCACTGCGAAATCGTTGGCCTTTCGTGCGCTTTTCGCGCCGATCACTATGGACGGGCAAGATGATCGTGCTTCAAATTGTACCTCCGAGCACCCTCGCCCGAGAGCGGATCGCCCACCGATGAGCCTGCGTACCCGGTTACTGATCCTCGTCATCGCGGCCATGCTCGTACCGGCTAGTCTGGTCGGGCTGCGCTTCGTGCAGAACCGGACGAGCGAAATCGACGCGGCGCTGGCCAATCTCGCCGCATCCGCCGACGACATCGCGAGCGATCTCGGCGAGAAGATCCAGGGGACTGCCCAGCTTCATTACGGGCTCGCCCGTGCCCGCGACCTCGACACGCGCGACAAGGCGGCATGCTCGGCGTTTCTGTCGGATGTCCGCGAGGAGTATCCGCAGTTCACGGGTATCCTGACGATCGATCCCGACGGCCGGCTGTTCTGTGACTCGCTGCGAACCAACCGCACGCTTGACCTGAACGACCGCGGCTATTTCAGAGAGGTCAAAAATCTTCACGGCGTCGTCGCGCTGGAGCCGGTGTTCGGCCGCCTCACCGGACTGTCGGTGCTGCAGATCGCCTATCCGGTGCGATCGGAAACGGGAGCGCTGAAATTCGTGCTGCTGGCGTCCTTCAACCTGAACAAATTTGCGGAGTTTCACCACAAGCGGCTGCTCGCCGAGAAGGACATCCTGTTCGTCGACGCCAGAGGCACGGTCCTGGCCGCCCCCAAGGATGGCGGCTGGAGCGTACCCGTCGGCGGATCCATTGCGGGCTCCGACCTGTTCCGCTTCGCATCAGGGCCCGACGGCGAGCCCTTTCGGGAGATCACCGATCGCGGCGGCCGCACACAGATCTGGGGCGTTGCCCGCTCGCCCGCGATCCGCAAGGCCGGACTCACCATTTTGGTGGGGCGGTCCAAGGACGGATTGGTCGCGGCGGCGAACCGCCGGCTCTACGAGGATATGGCTATCCTGGCCGTGGCCTCGCTGCTGCTCCTCGCCGGCCTCTGGATCCTCACGACCGTGAGTATCGGACGTCAGGTCGGACGGCTCGCCGCCATGGCGAAGTGCCTCGGGCGCGGCGATCTCAGCGCGCGCATTGCGGAGCCTCACCCGGGCGGCGAACTCGGCGGATTGATGAGGTTGCTCAACAGCACGGCCGAATCGCTCGAGCAGCAGCGCGCAGCCATCGCCGATCTCAGCCACAAGCTCAGCCAGTCCCAGAAGATGGAAGCCATGGGCCAGCTCACCGGTGGCGTGGCGCACGACTTCAACAATCTCCTGACCGTCATTCTCGGCAATTCCGAGCACCTCGCCGACAGGCTTGCGGGCAACGAGGAATTGCGAGGGATCGCCGACGACATTGCCACCGCCGCCGAGCGCGGGTCCGACCTGACGCGGAGCCTGCTCGCCTTCGCGCGCAAGCAGCCGCTGCGGCCGCGAGAGATCGACATCGCCGAGCAGGTGACCGGCATGACGCAGCTGCTGCAGCGGACCCTCGGCGAGCACATCGAATCCAGCTTCACCTTCGCGCCGGATCTCTGGCTCGCCAGCGTCGATCCCGGCCAGTTGGCGACGGCCGTGCTCAACCTCGTGCTCAACGCGCGCGACGCGATGCCTGACGGCGGCAAGCTGACGGTCGAGGTGCGCAACACATCGCTCGGCGAATCCGACCTCGACGTCAACGGCGAGCCGCGGCCCGGCGACTACGTCATGCTGGCCGTGAAGGATACCGGGTCCGGCATGAGCAGCGAAGTGTTGGGGCGCGCGTTCGAGCCGTTCTTCACCACCAAGGAGGTCGGCAAGGGAACCGGCCTTGGCCTCAGCATGGTTTACGGGTTTGCGCAGCAATCCGGCGGGCTCGTGCAGATGCAGTCCGAGCCGGGTCAAGGCAGCGTGGTCCGGCTGTTCTTTCCCCGCCTCGCGACGTCGCCGAACGAGGCGCCGTCAGCGGCAGAGCGTGTCGCCGCACCCGAGGGACACGAGACGATCCTCGTCGTCGAAGACGACGACATGGTGCGCGCCTATGTCGAGAACGAGCTGAAGGCGCTCGGCTACCGCGTCATCACGACGGCGAACGGACCTGCGGCGCTCGACGTGCTGCGCCGGTCCGCGGACATCCAGCTGCTGTTCACCGACGTCGTGATGCCCGGCGGCATGTTCGGGCCGGAGCTGGCGAGGCAAGCCGTTCAACTGCGCCCCGGCCTCAAGGTGCTCTTCACGTCCGGCTACAGCCAGGATCCGGTCAAGACGCCCGACGGGATCGACGCGCGCATTCTGACCAAGCCGTTCCGGCGCAAGGATCTCGCCGCGATGCTGCGTGCGGCCCTCTCGGAGCCGCGGCGGTAGATCAGGGCGCGATCGTGAAGGACACTAGCCCCTCGCCCGCAGCTCGCGGCGCAGCACCTTGCCGGTCGCCGTCATCGGCAGCGTCTCGGCGAACTCGACGAAGCGCGGATATTCGTGCGCGGCGAGCTGCACCTTGACGAAGTCCTGAATCTCGCGCGCCAGCGCGTCGCTGCCGGCAAAGCCCGGGCGCAGCACGATCCAGGCCTTGATCGATTCGGTGCGGATCGGATCGGGAATGCCGACCACCGCGGCCATTGCCACCGACGGATGCTTCATCAGCGTGTGCTCGATCTCGGACGGGCCGACGCGGTAGCCGGCGGTGGTGATGACGTCGTCCTCGCGGCTGACGTACCAGAAATAGCCGTCCTCGTCCTGCACACCGAGATCGCCGGTGAGCAGGACGTCGCCGGCATATTTCTTCGCCGTCGCCTCCGGATTGCGCCAATATTCGAGCATGGTGACGGGGCATGGCTGGCGCACGCCGATAATGCCGCGCCGACCCCGCGGTAATTCCTCGCCCTTGTCATTGACGATGCGGACATCGAAGCCCGGCGTCGCCTTGCCCATCGAACCCGGGCGGATCGGAAACAGATTTGCGTTGCTGCCGATCACGAGGTTGCACTCGGTCTGGCCGAACACCTCATGGGCGTCAACACCAAATGTCTCGCGCACCCAGCCGAGCAATTCACCGCCGAGCGATTCGCCGCCGGTGAAGATGCTGCGCAGCTTGACGCCGGAATGCTTGACGCCGGCCTGCCGCATCAGCTTCAGCGCCGTCGGCGGCAGGAAGACGTTGCGCACGGCAAGATCGGCCATCATCTGCATCGCCGCCCGCGGCTCGAATTTTCGCGCGCGATGGCCGACCAAGGGAATGCCGTGGTACCAGAACGCGAGCAGGCCGTTGATGAGCCCGCCGATCCAGGCCCAGTCCGCCGGCGTCCACATGAGATCGCCGGGCTTGGGCAGGAAATTGTGACACATCTCCACATTGGGCAGATGGCCGAGCACGACGCGATGCGCATGCAGCGCGCCCTTGGGGTTGCCCGTCGTGCCCGAGGTGTAGATGATCAGCGCGGGATCGTCGGCCGAGGTATCCGCGCGCGTGAAGTCGGGCGAAGCGGCCTTCACCGCATTCCAGAACGACGTCGTGCCGGCGGGCACGCGCGCGCCGACGACGTAAACGTTCCTCAGCTCCGGCAGGCGGTCGCGGATCTTCGCCAGCTTCTCCCAGCCGGCTTCGTCGGTGACGATCGCCTTCGCTTGCGAATTCGACAGGCGGAATTCCAGCGCGTCCTCGCCGAACAGGGCGAACAGCGGGATCGAGATCATGGCGGAGCGAAACGCCGCCATATGCGCGATCGGCAATTCCAGCGACTGCGACAGGAACACCGCGACGCGGTCGCCGCGGACAAGTCCGTCGGCCTTCAGCACATTGGCGAAACGGCGCGACATCTCCGCGACCTCGTCGAACGAGGTGCGGCTGGTGGCGCCGGTCTCGTCGACATAGATCAGCGCAAGCCGGCCGGTACCGTCGGCATGGCGATCGCAGCACGCCTCCGCGATGTTGAAGCGCGCAGGGATGTCCCAACGGAAGTTGCGATAGAGCTCGTCGTAGGTTGCGGCTTCGGTCAGCATGGGCTTGATCCTACCGCACCGTCGCAAAGAACGTCCTGACATCGCGCACGAACAGCTCCGGCTGCTCGAAGGCGGCGAAGTGACCGCCCTTCTCCATCTCGCTCCAATGCGTGATGTGAGGGAAGTTCGGCTCCATCCAGCGCCCCACCGGTGTGATGATCTCCTTCGGAAACACCGCGACGCCCGTCGGCACCTTCACCACCGGCGTGGTGCGGCGCTTGCCGAAGCTCTCCCAATACAGCCGCGCCGACGAGGTCGCCGTCTGCGTCGTCCAGTAGAGCATGACGTTGTCGAGCAGCTCGTCCTTGCTGAAGATGTTCTCGGGATGGCCGTTGCAATCGGTCCAGGCCCAGAATTTTTCCAGGATCCAGGCAGCCTGCCCGCTCGGCGAATCCGTCAGGCCATAGCCGAGCGTCTGCGGCCGCGTCGATTGCTGCTTGGAGTAGCCGGAATCCAGATCGACATAATGCTTGAGGCCGGCCAGCGCGCGCTTCTCCTCTGCGGTCGGCTCGCCATCGACCTTCGGCGCCGCGTTGAAGGCGAGCGTGATGTGGATGCCGGCGCAATGAGCGGGGTCCTGCGCGCCGAGCGAGGTCGTCACCGCCGAGCCCCAGTCACCGCCCTGCGCGCCGTAACGCGCATAGCCGAGACGCTCCATCAGCTTGGCCCAGGTCGCGGCGATGCGATCGACACCCCAGCCGGTGGTCCCCGGCTTGCCCGAGAAGCCGAAGCCCGGCAGCGAGGGGCAGATCACGTGAAAGGCGTCGGCGGGATTGCCGCCATGCGCGGCGGGATCGGTCAGCGGCGCGATCACCTTCTGGAACTCGACGATCGAGCCAGGCCAGCCATGGGTGATGATCAACGGAAGCGCCGACGGCTCCTTCGAGCGCGCATGAATGAAGTGAATGTCGAGCCCGTCGATCTCGGTGGTGAACTGTGCGAAGCGATTGAGCTTTGCCTCGCGGGCCCGCCAGTCGTAGCCGCTGGCCCAATAGGCGCAGATCTCCTGGATCCATTTCAGCGGCGCGCCCTGGCTCCAGTCGTCGACCAGTTCGGCGTCCGGCCAGCGCGTGCGGGCAAGGCGTGACTTCAGGTCGGCGAGGATGTCGTCGCCAATGGCGATGCGAAATGGATTGATCGCGGTCATCGTGACTCCCCGTTTCTTCTTGTCGAAAGAGAGTAGACCGAACCGATGCCGCATCAAAGGTGCCCATCCTCCCCTGGAGGGGGAGGATCGGTTCGCACGCAGCGAAGCTGCGAGCGAACCGAGGTAGGGTGACAGTCTCTCCACGCAGGCGGTCCCCAAGGGGAGAGATCACCCCACCCCGCTCGCGCTTCGCGCGATCGACCCTCCCCCTCTGTTCAGACCGGGGACATGGTGGACGGGTGTTCGGAGACATCGTGGACACTTTCTGTGCTTCCGTCGAGAGGCCGGATGTCGACGGTAGCAATTGTCTGGGTTCTGAAGACGACGCTGAAGACGCCGTCCTGAGCCGTTGGCCGAAACGCGAGGGCCTTCCCGTAGAAGGCCTTCGGGACTTTGATTTTGCGACCGCGGAAGCTGACGTGACCGCCTTGCTGGATCCGGCGCACCTCGTCGCCCGGAGCGTATTCGAAGGGAGCGATGGTCTCGACATAGTCACGCGGGCTGGGTTGATAGCGGCTGGCAGGGACAGCGAGTTCGAGCGCCTCGTGCGGCCGTTGGGTGTTGTAGATGGTGCGCCAGCGCTCGAAGGCATGTTCGGCAGCAGCGAGATCGGCGAAGGGCGGGCCGGACAGGACTTCGGCCTTCAGGCTGCGGTGGAAGCGTTCGTCCTTGCCCATGGTTTGCGGATGATAGGGCCGCGAATGGCTGATCTTGATGCCATGCTCGATCAGCCAGACCCCGAGCGGGGTGAACGGGCTGCCCGGTCCGTCGCCCCAGGGCGAGCCGTTGTCGGTGATCATCCTCTCGGGCAAGCCGTAGCGGCGGAAAGCCGCGATGAGATGCTCCTGAACCGTCTCGGTGCGTTCGTTGGTGCACGCCGCAAGTGCAACCGAGAAGCGCGAGTGATCGTCGAGCACGGTCAGTGGATGAAGTCGGCCAGTGTGCATGGCCACGTGGCCCTTGAAGTCCATTTGCCACAACTCGTTTGGTCGCGATCGTTCGAAACGGATCAAGGCAGGCGAACCGCCGCCGAATTTGCCAAGTTCCACCCCATGTCGCCTCAGGATCGCCGTGACCGTCGAAGGCGCCGGAACGGCTTCCTGTCCCAGATCCTTCAGCCGCCTGGCAATCTTCCGTCCGCCCCAAGCCGGATGCTCGGCTCTCACCGAAAGCACGGCCGCCTCGATCGCCGCGGCGCTGCGCGCGGGCGACGTCTGTGGGCGCCGCGGCTGCTCCACAAGTCCAGCCGCCCCGTCCAGCCGCCAACGCTCCAGCCACTTGTAGCCCGTCGTCGGGCTGATCCCGAAGCGACGGCACAGCTGCCGAACATTGCTGCCCTCTTCCGAGGCCAACATCACAAACTCCAACCTCGCGTCCATCCGAGACACCTCGCGGAACGGCATCCGACAGCCTCCTTGCTTTGCTGTCGAAAGTGTCCACGATGTCTCCGAACACCCGTCCACCATGTCCCCGGTCTGAACACCCTCCAGGGGAGGGTAAGAGCCCTACCCCGACAGCGCGGCCTTCACCAAACCGCTCGCCTTGCCGAAATCCATCTGCCCGGCGTATTTCGCGCGCAGCGCGGCGATCACCTTGCCCATGTCCTTCATGCCGGCAGCGCCGGTCTCGGCGATCGCATCCGCAATCGCCTTCTTCACGTCGTCCTCGGACATCTGCTTCGGCAGGTACGCCGAGATCACCGCGATCTCCTCGCGCTCCTGCGCGGCAAGCTCGGCGCGGCCGCCCTTGTCGTAGAGCTCGACCGCCTCCTGGCGCTGCTTGATCATCTTCTGCAGCACCGCGAGGATGTCGGCGTCCGACAGCGGCGGCTTGCCGTTGCCGCGGGCGTCGATGTCGGCGTTCTTGATGGTGGAGTTGACCATGCGCAGCGTGGACAGCTTGCGCTCGTCCTTGGCCTTCATGGCCTCCTTGACCGCATTGTTGATGTCATCGCGCAGCATGATCGTGATCCCTTCGAGATAGACGCCTGATCTAGGCCCTTTGCGGCCCTCGCACAACCTGGCTCTCCAGCCATTCGGTCAGCGCCCGCACCGTCGCCTCCGGCTGTTCGGCTTGCGGCAGGTGCCCACAGCGATCGAGGATCACGAGTCTCGCGCCGGTAATCCCCTCGGCCATCTCCTTGGAGAAGGCGTTGGGGATGGTGTTGTCGGCATCGCCCGTCAGCACCAGCGTCGGGCATGTGATCGTCGCCAGCAAGGGCCGCGAATCCGCCCGTGCGATGATCGCGGCCTGCTGCCGCAGATAGCCTTCGACGCCAACGTCCTCGTCCTGCGCATGCACGAGCTCGAGAATCCCGGCATCGTCGCGCCGCGACGGATGCACGAGCTCCGGAAAACTCTCCTCGCGCACGGCGCGCAGCTCGCCGCGCCTGGCGCGCTCCATCTGGGCACTGCGGCGCGCGGTGGCCTCCGGCGTATCGGGCCGCGCCTGGGTGTTGATCAGGGCGAGCTTCGCCACCCGCTCGGGCGCCTGGCGCATGATCTCGAACGCGACGTAGCCGCCCATGGAATGGCCGGCGAGCGCGAAGCGCGGCGGCGCTTCGCGCAGCACCCGGGCGGCGATATCTGCCATGCTGTCGTCGCGAATATGGTTGGCGACCATCACCGGGCCGAACCGCCACAGCGCCGGGATCACAGGAGCATAGATCCGGGCCGAGGAGGCCAGCCCCGGAACCAGCACAATGGGGGTGGTCTGGTCCATTATTGCCTCGCAAGCCCAGGAAATTGCCGGAAATTGTGCGGCCGAGCTTAAGGGCGGGAGGAGGCCTGTCAAATATGCAAAAACGCATGTGAATCCGGCCTCTCCCGCTTTGACGGCGGCGCCGCCGGGGACTATGAAACGCGCTCATGACACAACATGACAACGATCCCGCCTGGCCGGACCACAAACCGACCGCGCTCCTCGTGCTTGCCGACGGCACGGTGCTCGAGGGCTTTGGTCTCGGCGCCGAGGGCCACGCCGTCGGCGAAGTCTGCTTCAACACCGCGATGACCGGCTATGAGGAGATCCTGACCGATCCCTCCTATGCCGGCCAGCTCATCACCTTCACCTTCCCGCATATCGGCAATGTCGGCACCAACGACGACGACATCGAGACGGTGAACATGGCCGCGACGCCCGGCGCGCGCGGCGTGATCCTGCGCACCGCGATCACCGATCCCTCGAACTATCGCGCCACCAAGCACCTCGACCAGTGGCTGAAGGCCCGTGGCATCATCGGCCTCTCCGGCATCGACACCCGCGCACTGACCGCGCTGATCCGCTCCAAGGGCATGCCCAACGCCGTGATCGCGCATTCCAGGACCGGCGAGTTCGACCTGCATGGCCTGAAGGAAGAGGCGCGCGAATGGCCGGGCCTCGAAGGCATGGATCTCGTGCCGATGGTCACCAGCGGCCAGCGCTTCACCTGGGACGAGACGCCCTGGGCCTGGGACAAGGGCTTCGGCCGGCAGGAGAAGCCGGAGTTCAACGTCGTCGCCATCGACTACGGCATCAAGCGCAACATCCTGCGCCTGCTGGCCGGCGTCGGCTGCAAGGTGACGGTGGTGCCGGCGACGACCTCGTCCGAGGACATCCTGGCGCTGAAGCCGGACGGCGTGTTCCTGTCCAACGGTCCGGGCGATCCGGCCGCGACCGGCAAATATGCGGTGCCGGTGATCCGCGATGTGATCAAGTCGGGCACGCCGACTTTCGGCATCTGCCTCGGCCACCAGATGCTGGGGCTCGCCGTTGGCGCCAAGACCAAGAAGATGCATCAGGGTCATCACGGCGCCAATCATCCCGTCAAGGACGAGACCACCGGCAAGGTCGAGATCACCTCGATGAACCACGGCTTTGCCGTGGACGAGACCACGCTGCCGAAGGGCGCGACACAGACCCACGTCTCGCTGTTCGACGGCTCCAATTGCGGCATCCAGCTCGACGGCAAGCCGGTGTTCTCGGTGCAGTACCACCCCGAGGCCTCACCGGGCCCGCGCGACTCGCACTATCTGTTCCAGCGCTTCGCCGACCTGATGCGGCAGAAGAAGAGCGCGTAGGGCCAGAACGCCGGCGGACGAAGCCGCCGGCTGTGGCCATCGTCACGGACGCATGAACATGAAGTCCGTGTCGGGATCGCAGTTCTCGGCGATGAAGCGCAGCTCCGCCTGGATGTCGGCGACCGGCCTCGTCTCCAGATATTTCGCAATCACCAGATTGAGCAAAGCCCGGCAGACGGTTTCGTGCCCGAGGCCGGCTGTCTCCGCCTCGTCGACGGCCGCCGAGAAATGACGCTGCGCTACCTCGGATGCGTACATGGCGTTCCCTCTTCTTGCATTGATTGGCGTGCCCGCCAATGGCCGCCTGCGCCTTGATCTCCGTCAAGCCGGCGTATGGACTGTCAAGGAACAAGAGGCCTTGCTCTCTCTTGATTTCGAGGTCTGATGCCAACTTGGAACCCGCCATGCCCGTCGTCCGCGACAAGGCCGAGCCGCTCGCCATCGTGTTCGAGGATGACGGGCTCGTGCCGAACAACATCCTTCCGTTCCTGGTCTACCAGGGCGCGGTGAAGCTCGATCCGAAGCGGCCGGCAGAGACCATCGAAAACCTGTTCGAAGCGAACGGCTGGGGCGGGACATGGCGCAACGGCGTCTACGATTATCTGCACTATCACGCGACGGTGCACGAGGTGCTCGGCGTCGCGCGCGGCAGCGCCCGCGTCCGTTTCGGCGGCGACCACGGCCAGGAGCTGGACATCAAGGCCGGCGACGTTGCGGTCCTGCCCGCCGGCACCGGGCATCAATGCATCGAGGCGAGCGAGGATTTCTGCGTGATCGGCGCCTATCCGCCAGGCGCCGAGATGGAGATCACGCGCGCAACGCCGGAGAACCATGCCAAAGCGCTGAAGACGATTCCGCACGTCGCGCTGCCGCCGGCTGATCCCGTGACGGGGAAGGACGGCGCATTGATGAGGCTGTGGCGGTAGCCACAAGCACGGTGCAGTAGGGTGGGTTCGCCGAAGGCGTAACCCACCTTTTCTGTTTCCGCCGACAGAGACAGTGGTGGGTTACGCCTCGTTGCCGCCTTCCTGCCGGGTGGCCTCAAACAGGAACCAGGTCCGCCTCTCGGTCTCGTCGATGAAGTTCTCCAAGATGCTGGCGCTGGCGACGTCGCCGGCCTCGTCGCAGACGTCATGCGCCTTGCGCATCGCGGCCGCGACGAGCTTGTTGTCCTGCATCAGCTCGCGCAGCATCTCGCGCGGCGGGACGTAGTCCTCGTTGTTGTCCTTGATGGTCTGGAGCTTCGCGACCTGGCCGATCGACTTCAGCGTGGTGCCGCCGATCTTGCGGACGCGCTCGGCGAGCTGGTCGGTGGTGGCGAAGATCTGGTCGGACTGCTCGTCCAGCAGCAGATGGTAATCGCGGAAGTGGCGCCCGCTGATGTGCCAGTGGAAATTCTTGGTCTTGAGATAAAGCGCGAAGGCGTCGGCCAGCAGCACGTTGAGTGCCTCCGAGACCTTCTTGACCCCGTCGGGCGACAGATCCGTGGGGGTATCGAGTTCAGGCGAGACCTTGTTGTTTTTGCTCACGGGAGACCTTCCTGTTAGGACGCGGACATTGACGGCGCGCCGTCGCACCCCTAACGCAAGGCGGGCAGCGCCGGTTCCTCTTTCGGAACCGTTGGCCGGGACCTTCGAATACCATGGACGATTGGATCGATTATTACGACTCGACGCATACGATCTATGTCAGCAAGCTGCATCGCGACTTGCACTTCCAGATCATTGCACGGGACATCATCGGCTACATCCCCTCGCCGGGTGCGACGGTGCTGGACTATGCCTGCGGCGAAGCGCTGTCGGCGAGCCAGGTGGCAGCCGCCTGCGGCATGCTGATCCTGGCCGAGCCCGCGCCGGGCGTGCGCGGCCGGCTGATCGCGCGCTTTGCCCCAAACACCAAGATCCGCGTCCGCTCGCTCGACGACGTCCGCAAGATGCAGGATCAGTCGATCGATCTCGCCGTGATCAACTCGGTCGCGCAATACATGACGCCGGACGAGCTCGATGCCGCGCTACTGAACATCCGCCGGATCCTGAAACCCTCCGGCAAGCTGGTGCTGGGCGACATTCTCCAGCCCAATGTCGGCATGGTCAGGGATGTGATGGCGCTGCTGGGCTTTGGCCTGCGCCACGGTTTCCTGAAGGACGCGCTGGTCGGGCTGATCAGCACCGCGCTGTCGGATTATCGCCAGTTGCGCTCGCGCATCGGGCTGCAGCGCTACAGCGAGGACGAGATCACCGCCAAGCTGAAGGCGGCAGGCTTCGCGGTCCAGCGCGCCCACCGCAATATCGGCCACAACCGCTGGCGCATGACCTTCATCGCGAGGCCCCCTCTGGTCCGTTAAGCATAACAATTAGCCGTTGTGGCTTGTGGCACTGCAATCGGTAATGATTGCCGCGGCCCGGTGGCGGAAGCGTCTACGCGAGGGCGGTGCAACGCTCTACATCCTGGTTCAAATCCAGGCCGGGTCTCCAGCCTTCGCTGGCTCCGCCAGCTTCGGCTCGGCAAGCCCTATCGTGGCGAAGGCTGCCGCGGCGAAGCCCGAAGGGCGAAGCCGGGCGCGCTCGGCAGCCTCCCCAAACCCGCCAAAATTGCCGGTTGATGGGCGTTTTTCGGGGTTTCGCCGCTCCAAAAACTGGTTTAAGACCCACCCGCGCGCGAGGGAGACCCCGCGCTCTCGCCAAATGGGGACGCGCGGCAAGCGCGCCCTTTTTTTGTGCCCAGATCCCAGCCCGTGAGCGGTGATGCCCAAACGAACCGACATCTCGACCATCCTGATCATCGGCGCCGGTCCCATCGTGATCGGCCAGGCCTGCGAGTTCGACTATTCGGGCACGCAGGCGGTGAAGACGCTGAAGGAAGAGGGCTATCGTATCGTCCTCGTCAATTCCAACCCGGCCACCATCATGACCGACCCGGAATTGGCCGATGCGACCTATATCGAGCCGATCACGCCCGAGATCGTCGCCAAGATCATCGAGAAGGAACGTCACGTCATTCCCGGCGGCTTCGCGCTGCTGCCGACCATGGGCGGCCAGACCGCGCTGAACTGCGCATTGTCGCTGCGCCGGCAGGGCACGCTGGAGAAGTTTGATGTCGAGATGATCGGCGCCACCGCCGACGCCATCGACAAGGCCGAGGACCGCCAGCTGTTCCGCAACGCCATGACCAAGATCGGGCTGCAGACCCCGAAGTCGCGGCTTGCCAACGCCTCCGAGCTGAAGAAATCGTTCCGCGACAAATATCATGCCGAACGCGAGAAGCTGTCGGGCGCGGCGCTCGAAGAGCTCGACCGGCAATGGACCCTCGGCGAAGGCGACCGCCGCAAGCGCTATCAGGAATACGCGCTCGGCCAGGCCATGATGGCGCTGTCCGAGATCGGCCTGCCCGCGATCATCCGGCCCTCCTTCACCATGGGCGGCACCGGCGGCGGCATCGCCTACAACAAGGAAGAGTTCCTCGACATCATCGAGCGCGGCCTCGACGCGTCTCCGACCAACGAAGTGCTGATCGAAGAATCCGTGCTCGGCTGGAAAGAGTACGAGATGGAGGTGGTGCGCGACAAGAACGACAATTGCATCATCGTCTGCTCGATCGAGAACCTCGATCCGATGGGCGTGCACACCGGCGATTCCATCACGGTGGCGCCGGCGCTGACGCTGACCGACAAGGAATACCAGATCATGCGCGACGCCTCGCTGGCGGTGCTGCGCGAGATCGGGGTCGAGACCGGCGGCTCCAACGTGCAGTTCGGCGTCAATCCCGAGGACGGCCGCATGGTCGTGATCGAGATGAATCCGCGCGTGTCGCGCTCCTCCGCGCTGGCCTCGAAAGCGACCGGCTTTCCGATCGCCAAGGTCGCCGCCAAGCTCGCGGTCGGCTACACGCTCGACGAGATCGCCAACGACATCACCGGCGGCGCCACGCCGGCCTCGTTCGAGCCGACCATCGACTACGTCGTCACCAAGGTGCCGCGTTTCGCCTTCGAGAAATTCCCGGGCGCCTCGACCACGCTGACCACCTCGATGAAGTCGGTCGGCGAAGTCATGGCGATCGGCCGCACCTTCCAGGAAAGCCTGCAAAAGGCGCTGCGCGGGCTCGAGACCGGATTGACCGGCCTCGACGAGATCGAGATCGAGGGCCTCGGCCGCGACGACGACAAGAACGCGATCCGCGCCGCGCTCGGAACGCCGACGCCGAACCGCATCCTCCAGGTCGCCCAGGCCATGCGGCTCGGCTGGTCGAACGAGGACATCTTCAACTCCTGCAAGATCGACCCGTGGTTCCTCGCCGAGATGCGCGGCATCGTCGAGATGGAGGAGAAGGTCAGGAAGAGCGGCCTGCCCGGCAACGCCTTCGGCATGCGCACCCTGAAGGCCATGGGCTTCTCCGACGCGCGGCTCGCCGTGCTGGCCGAGACGACGGAGGCCGAGGTCAAGGCGAAGCGCCACGCGCTCGGCGTTCACCCGGTGTACAAGCGCATCGACACCTGCGCGGCCGAGTTCGCCTCGCCCACCGCCTACATGTACTCGACCTATGAGGCGCCGTTTGCAGGTGCGCCCGTGGACGAGAGCGCGCCCTCCGACAAGAAGAAGGTCATCATTCTCGGCGGCGGTCCCAACCGCATCGGCCAGGGCATCGAGTTCGACTATTGCTGCTGTCACGCCTGCTTCGCGCTGCACGACGCCGGCTACGAATCCATCATGGTCAACTGCAATCCGGAGACGGTGTCGACCGACTACGACACCGCCGACCGGCTCTATTTCGAGCCGCTCACTGCCGAGGACGTGCTGGAGATCATCGCCAAGGAGCGCAGCAAGGGCACGCTGCACGGCGTGATCGTGCAGTTCGGCGGCCAGACGCCGCTGAAGCTGGCGCGCGCGCTAGAAGCCGCCGAAGTGCCGATCCTCGGCACCTCGCCCGACGCCATCGACCTCGCCGAGGATCGTGACCGGTTCAAGCGCGTGCTCGACAAGCTTCGCCTCAAGCAGCCGAAGAACGGCATCGCCTATTCGGTCGAGCAGGCCCGCCTCGTCGCCGCCGATCTCGGCCTGCCGCTGGTGGTGCGCCCGTCCTACGTGCTCGGCGGCCGCGCGATGCAGATCATCCGCGAGGAGAACCAGCTCAACGATTATCTGCTCGGCACGCTGCCGGAGCTGGTGCCGGCCGACGTCAAGGCGCGCTATCCGAACGACAAGACCGGGCAGATCAACACCGTGCTCGGCAAGAACCCGCTGCTGTTCGACCGCTATCTGTCGGACGCCACGGAAATCGACGTCGACTGCCTCTGCGACGGCAAGGACACCTTCATCGTCGGCATCATGGAGCACATCGAGGAAGCCGGCATCCATTCCGGCGACAGCGCCTGCTCGCTGCCGCCGCACTCGCTCGACGCGAAAATGATCGAGGAGCTGGAGCGGCAGACCCGCGAGCTCGCGCTCGGCCTCGACGTCATCGGCCTGATGAACGTGCAGTACGCCATCAAGGACGGCGAGATCTACGTGCTCGAGGTCAATCCGCGCGCCTCGCGCACCGTGCCGTTCGTGGCCAAGGTGGTCGGCACGCCGGTCGCCAAGATCGCCGCGCGGATCATGGCCGGCGAGAAGCTGGCCGATTTCAAGCTGAAGAAGGCAACGTTCAAGCACGTCGGCGTCAAGGAATCCGTCTTCCCGTTCGCACGCTTCCCCGGCGTCGACACCGTGCTCGGCCCCGAGATGCGCTCGACCGGCGAGGTCATGGGCATCGACCGCTCGTTTGCGGTGGCCTTCGCCAAGAGTCAGCTCGGCGGCGGCACGCGGGTGCCGCGCAAGGGCACCGTGTTCGTCTCGGTGCGCGAAAGCGACAAGACGCGCATCGCGGATGCCGTGCGCGAATTGCATTCGCTCGGCTTCAAGGTGCTGGCGACCTCGGGCACGGCGCGCTTCCTGACCGACCAGGGCATCCCGACCGAGAAGGTGAACAAGGTGCTGGAAGGGCGGCCGCACATCGTCGATGCCATCACCAATGGCGACGTCCAGCTCGTCTTCAACACCACCGAAGGCCCGCAGGCGCTGGCCGACAGCCGTTCGCTGCGGCGCGCGGCCCTCTTGCATAAAGTGCCATATTACACCACTCTTTCCGGGGCCGTGGCGGCCGCGCAGGGCATCCGCGCCTATCTGGGCGGGGACCTTGAGGTTCGGACCCTGCAGAGCTACTTTTTGGAAACCTGATCGCTAGCGGTGGCAACGCTTCCGCTAAGTGATTGGCAATGAAGCCACAATGGCCGGAGGAACCGATCCGGCCAGGTAGTGGTTCTGTTCCGGCGCCAGACCCACATGAGATCCCGGTGGGCGCGTGTTCAGCCCGGGAATACCGACGAATCAAGGTTGCCGCGCCCTCGCTTTTTGTCGGGCGCGCAACTGAAGGACGAGAGAAGAGATGGAAAAGGTTCCGATGACCCAGGCCGGCTTTGTCGCGCTCGGGGAAGAATTGAAGAAGCGCCAGTCGGAAGATCGTCCGCGCATCATCGAGCACATCGCGGAGGCGCGCTCGCACGGAGACCTGTCGGAGAACGCGGAATATCATGCCGCGAAGGAAGAGCAGTCGCACAACGAGGGCCGCATCGCCGAGCTCGAGGACAAGCTTGCGCGCGCCGACATCATCGACATCTCCAAGCTTTCGGGCGACACCATCAAGTTCGGCGCCACCGTGACGCTGGTCGACGAGGACACCGAGAAGAAGACGGTGTGGCAGATCGTCGGCGAGGTCGAGGCGGACGCCAAGAAGGGCCGCATCTCGATCACCTCGCCGCTCGCGCGCGCATTGATCGGCAAGAAGAAGGGTGCCACGGTCGAGGTCAACACGCCGGGCGGCGCCAAGGCCTACGAGATCACCAAGGTGGAGTGGCGGTAAGGATTTGCCGCTGGGCTGACGTTTCGAAAAGGCCGCGCGATGCGCGGCCTTTTTGTTTCAGCGGATTGCTGGAGTTGCAGCGGACACACGCCCTCACCACTCGTCATTGCGAGCGCAGCGAAGCAATCCAGAATCCCTCCGCGGAAAGACTCTGGATTGCTTCGCTGCGCTCGCAATGACGGATCCGCGCTACCTCCTCCCCTTCACCTCGAGCGGCACTGCCGCCTCGTATTTCGAATTGTGCAGCACCAATGACGTGCGCACGTTGCGGACATGGGGCGCCGCCGTCAGGTGCGTGACGAAATCCTGGAAGGTCGCCATGTCGGGGGCGACGCATTTCAGGATGAAATCGACCTCGCCGGACAGCATCCAGCATTCCCGCACCAGGGGCTCGGCGCGGACGAACTGCTCGAACGCGCGCAAATCCGCCTCGGCCTGGCTGGACAGGTGCACGGCGGCGAAAACAGTGACGTCGAAGCCCAGCTTGCGGGCGTCCAGGAGGCCGCGATAGCCGTGGATGTAGCCCTCCTCCTCCAGCGCCCGGACGCGGCGCAGACAGGGAGGCGGCGAGATGCCGACGCGCTTGGCCAGCTCGACATTGGTGATTCGACCGTCGGCCTGAATCTCGGTCAGAATTTTCAGGTCGATCTCGTCTAGGTTCCGCGACACGTGATTGGAACTCCTGGCCTTTGCGGCGCTATTGGGTGATTTGTCGAAATCCTCATAGCCCAACCCGCACCGCTAGCGCAATTTTATTGCGCGTGCAGCGCAATCGACTTTTGTTCCCTGTTGGAAAAATCCGCCGAGAGGGAATGCAATTCTTGCATGGCTCGCCAGATGGCTTAGATTAGCTCTGATATTTCAGCGCCTCCGCGAGGCCTCCCGGCACATTCCGCGCCCGCGCTGCAAATCCCCCGTGAAAGGCGTCCATCGAAATGTCCGCTCCTGTTCATGCAAAGGTCGTCATCATCGGCTCCGGCCCCGCCGGCTATACCGCCGCGATCTACGCCGCGCGCGCGATGCTGGAGCCGATCCTGATCCAGGGCATCCAGCCCGGCGGACAGCTCACGATCACCACCGACGTCGAGAACTATCCGGGCTTCGCCGACGTGATCCAGGGCCCCTGGCTGATGGAGCAGATGGAGAAGCAGGCGGTCCACGTCGGCACCAGGATCGTCTCCGACCTGGTCACCAGGCTGGAGACGGCGCAGCGGCCGTTCCGCCTCACCTGCGACAGCGGCGACGTCTATCTCGCCGAGACCGTGATCCTGGCCACCGGCGCGCAAGCGCGCTGGCTCGGCCTGCCGTCGGAGGCCAAGTTCCAGGGCGGCGGCGTGTCGGCCTGCGCCACCTGCGACGGCTTCTTCTACCGTGGCAAGGAGGTGATCGTGGTCGGCGGCGGCAACACCGCGGTCGAGGAAGCCCTGTACCTCACCAACCATGCCTCGCAGGTCACGATCGTGCATCGTCGCGATCACTTCCGCGCCGAGCGCATCCTGCAGGAGCGCCTGTTCAAGCATCCGAAGATCAAGGTGATCTGGGACGCCGCCGTCGACGAGATCTGCGGCACCGAGAACCCCAACAAGGTCACCCATGTCCGGCTCAAGAACGTCAAGACCGGCGCGCTCACGGACGTGAAGGCCGACGGCGTCTTCATCGCCATCGGCCACGCGCCGGCGACCGAGCTCGTCAAGGACCAGGTCAAGCTGAAACCCTCCGGCTACATCGAGGTCGCCCCGAACTCGACCGCGACCTCGGTGCCCGGCCTGTTCGCCGCCGGCGACGTCGCCGACGAAACCTATCGCCAGGCCGTGACGGCCGCCGGCCTCGGCTGCATGGCCGCACTCGAAGCCGAACGTTTCTTGGCCCTTCGCGCCAGCGAGCGCGCGGCAGCGGAATAGAATCATGCCCCGAACACGCGACGGATTTACGGATATGGACTGGGACAAGCTGAAGGTGTTTCACGCCGCGGCGGAGGCGGGCAGCTTCACGCATGCGGGCGAGCAGCTCGGCCTGTCGCAATCGGCGGTGTCGCGCCAGGTCTCGGCGCTGGAGCAGGAGCTTTCGGTCTCGCTGTTCCACCGCCACGCCCGCGGCCTGATCCTCACCGAGCAGGGCGACCTCTTGTTCCGCACCGCGCATGACGTGTTCATGCAGCTGCAGGCGGCGCGCGCCAAGCTGACCGACAGCCGCGAGCGACCGAGCGGCGATCTCAAGATCACCACCACACCCGGCGTCGGCATCAACTGGCTGATCCCGCGGCTCGGCGAATTCACCGCGCTGTATCCCGAGATCCGCATCTCGCTGATCGTCACCGACGAGGAGCTCGATCTGTCGATGCGCGAGGCCGACGTTGCGATCCGCACCCGCAAGCCGACGCAGCCGGATCTGATCCAGCGCAAGCTGTTCGCGATGGGCTTCCACGCCTATTGCTCGCCGGAATACATCAAGCGCTTCGGCACGCCGCGCACGCTGGAGGAGCTCGACTCCCACCGCATCATCACGCTGTCGGACGGCAACTTCGCGCCGCACCTGCAGAACCGCAACTGGCTGATCGAAGCCGGGCGCAACGGCTCGGGTCCGCGCGAGGCCTATTTCAAGGTCAACAACATCCTCGGTCTCGTCCGCGCCTGCGCACAGGGCCTCGGCATCGCCGCCCTGCCCGATTATTTGGTCGAGGAGCAGAGCAAGCTCGTGCAGTTGTTCGGCGAGTCGGATTCGATCCAGCTCGACACCTACTTCGTCTATCCCGAGGAGTTGAAGACGGTCGCGCGCGTGCAGGTGTTCCGCGACTTCGTGGTAAGCAAGGCGCAACGCTGGCCGTCCTGATTTCCGCATGACTGACATGCGGCCTCGGCTGTTGCTGCAAGGCACTCGGCAAGCTCATAATGTTTGCACGCTGAGCCTTCGCGTTGCGCATTTGTCCCCCTCCTCCAGTGGCGCGGGAGTTCAGTAATCCCTCTTGGAAGGTGATTGTGTCGGCCTCACGTGGCCAATACCTAAGCCGGGCCCTCGGGTCCGGCTTTTTTTCGTCGAAATGTTGCTTCGCTCTCCGCGTGTGTTGACAGTTCCACCTATCCCCTGCATCATTTCCAAATGATCACGAAGTCGTGCGCAATCTCGTTCGAGGCCGTCGTCTCGAAAAAAGGCCCCCATCCCGGGGCCTCGGATCTTTGCGCGCGCTAGCTGACTTCGTCATCGCTGCAAATCTTCCAAAACCCCGCCGCCTGGACGGGGTTTTTTCATGTGCCCTCCGTCTCAGGCTTTTTTCCCGAGAAGGAGATGGAAACATGACCGGACTACGAGACCAATTGCACGGGCTGTGGCTGCCGCTGGTGACGCCGTTCCAGGACGGCGTGCTGGACGAGAGGTCGCTGCGGCGGCTGACGCGGCACTACGGCGCGCACGGCATCGACGGCTTCATCCTGGGTGCGACCTCCGGTGAAGGCATGACGCTGCGCCCGGCCGAGCTCGAACGTCTTGTCGCAGTCGTGCGCGAGGAGATGGCGGCCGCTGGCTGCAACCTGCCGATCTGCCTCGGGCTGTCGGGCGCCGACACCGCGCGCCTGCAGGAGCGCCTCGACGAGACCGCGGACTGGCCGATCGACGGCTACCTGATCGCCAGCCCCTATTATGTGCGGCCGTCGCAGCGCGGCCTGCTGGCGCATTTCGAGGAGCTCGCCGACCACGCCTCATGGCCGATCGCGCTCTACAACATTCCCTATCGCTGCGCGGTCAACATCACCAATCAGACCATGCTGCGGCTGGCCGAGCACAAGAACATCATCGGCCTGAAGGATTGCGGCGCGAGCCGCGAGCAATCGATCGCACTCTTGCGCGACCGGCCGAAGGGTTTCCGCGTGCTCACCGGCGAGGACGCCAACTATTTCGAGGCGCTCAGCGACGGCGCCGACGGCGGCATCGTGCTCTCGGCCCATGTCGAGACCGCGACGTTCGCGGCCGTCCATGCCGAGTTCAAGCGCGGCAACCACGACGCGGCGCTGGCGCGCTGGAACGAGGTCGCCGAACTGACGCGGCTGTTGTTCGCCGAGCCGAGCCCCGCGCCGGCGAAGTACTGGCTGTGGCGATCCGGCCTGATCGACAGCCCGGAGGTGCGCCTGCCGATGGTGGAAGTGAGCAGCGAACTCGCGGCGACGATCGATCGCGAGATCGAGCGACGGATGAAGGTCGCGGCGTAGCGCGAGCGGGGTGGGGTGATCTCTCAACACGGGCACTGTTCATCGCGGAGAGACCGTCACCCCACCCCGTCTCACATTTCGCTGCGCTCGATGTGAGCCGCCCCTCCCTCTCCAGGGGAGGGCAAGAGACGTGCGTGGTTAACCGCGCCCCAACGGCCTTCGCAGCTGCCGCAAGGTGCATCCACGTCTCGTTTACGTGAGCGCGCCTATCGTTCGCTTCAAAGTCACCGAAGGGGGAATGACCATGGGGTATCGCAACCGGCCTACGGCCGCGAGCCAGTTCGCGCCCGCCGATCTCGTGCGGGGGATTCTCGTCGTCTCGTCATTCGGGTTCTGGGCCGTGATGCTCGGCCTGATGCCGGTGCTGCTGTTTCGCGTCTGGCTGGTCGGCTGAGGCTGCGCGCGCGGGATGGTTAATCCGTGGTAGCACCTGTGTTCAAAATGCACTGGCCGATGCGATCCGGATCTTAAAACATCGCTGCTATCACTGACGCCCATAAGCGAAGAAATCGCGGGGGCGTTTGTGAATAGTCAGAATGAAATGGCGTCGCATTTCGACGCAGAGCAGCAGGGCTTTACCACCGAGGACATTCTCTGGGCCGTCGGCATCTGGTCGGTGATCCTGACCCTGTCGCCGGTCATCGTGTTCTACATGCTGATGGTCGCGTGAACTGAAGGCCCGGAAACGCAAAACGCGCGGACGTTCCCGCGCGTTTTCGCCGCTCCAAATGAAACAATGAAAAATCAAGCCGCCTGCTTGTGCATTGCGCCGGATGCCGACGCCGTGCCGCGAATAGCCTTGACCGAACGCTCGATCGCCGCCCACAGCCTGGCGATTTCCTGAGCCGCACGGCTCTCGGCCTGATACTCGCGCGCGCCTTCGCCGTGGCTCAGCGCCATCAGCAAATCCGAACGGTTGGTGATCTGGCCGCCCCACACCGGAGCGCGGAATTTCGCCAGCGCTTCGCGGGCGATGGTGACGATCGGGCTTTCGGCTTCGTCACGCTTGGCCGGGGCACCGTTGAGCACGACCGCGTAGGGCTTGCGCGCCGCGCGGCACATCTGGATGGTTTCCTGCACGGCGTTGACGTCGAACACGCCGGGACGCGCCGGGATCACCACCATGGTGGCGTTCTTGATCGCGTCGTCGACGACGGCCGACAGGTTCGGCGGCGTGTCGATCAACACCCATTCATAACCGTCGCGCTTGGCCGCGGAGACGATGCCGCTGACGGAGTTGACGGCCGCCTTGATCGGCGGCTCGTTGGTGCCGCGCAGCTTGTGCCATAGCGTGAGCGAGCCCTGCGGATCGGCGTCCACGAGCATGACCTGCTTGCTTGCCTTGATCTGCGCAGCAAGATGTGCAGCCAGGGTACTCTTTCCCGAGCCGCCTTTACGCGATGCAAAAACAATGACGTTCATACCTTCGGCCTCCAGATTGACCCCAGGCCGCGAAAATGAATCACGCCGCTGATTCGGGAAAGAAAAATTTGTCGGGGGCCGCATGACAGCCACGAAATAACAAGACGTGTTGGCTTTTGAGTCACACTGCTTCGCAGGATCAAGACACGGGCAGCAATGAAATGGCGTTCGTGCGCGCGTCTGTGCGTTTTTTGAGCAACGAGCGGAAGACGGAATGCAACCTTGCCGCGCAAACCTGTCCGCGGCTCTTTTCGGGCGCACGCGCTTGTCATCGGCCCAGGCTGCCGGCCTTGCGAACAAAACGAGTCCGGCGGCTGTCACCAGGCCAAGTCGTGGCCAGAGCACGCCGGATGCGCCGGCGCCTTCGGCGGAGTTTCAAAAGAGGAACGCGTGTCGCTCGGCGCTCAGCCTTTGGTCGCTAGGCGCTTAGCCTTGGCTGGACTTCTTCTTCGCCGGCTTGCTGTTTTTCTTGGCGGTCTTCGGAGCAATGTTGGTCGGCTTGCCGGCACGGGACTGGCCCGGCTCCGGTCCGCGGCGGAAGAACACCGCGCATTGCGGCGAGAGCTGCGCCTTCTTCTTGATCATGCAGGCGGTGATGGCATCGACGTTCGGAACGAACTCGCCGCACAGCCGCATCGCATCCGGCGTGCAGGCCTGCTGCTCCTCCTGGGTGTAGGCGAAACCGGCGCGCGGCAGCGCCAGGACGGCCAGGGCAAGCGCGAGGCTTGCAACGGCCGAGGGCTTGGCAAAGGACTTCAAGCGAAACGCCGGCATCGATCCCCCCACATGACGAGTCGGTGCGAATAGTGGGTGAACGGCGGTTCGTTGGCAACCGAGGGCAAGTGCGAAAGCCGGCACGTGTGCGGTCTCGGCAACAGGGCGGAGTGGGCCGCCATCTCCACCGCCGTCATCCCCGCGAAGGGGGGATCCAGTATTCCAGAGACGTCCGAAGTTCCTCGATAGGCCGCGGCGTACTGGATCCCCCGCCTGCCAGGCGCGGGAGATGACAGCTGTGGGCGGGGAGAGTCTGGCCCTCCACCACGAAACTGCGAAAACAACCCCATGCACAGTAGCCAAGTCATTGCAAACGCTGGCGTCGCCGAGTTTTAGGATTTTTCGAAGCCAAGTTTGACTCGTCGGGCAAAACAGGGGCAAGATGTCACCATCAAAATGCGCGTGGATGGTGCTCGTTCTCCCGCGCTGATCGGAAGCGAGCGGGAGTGGAGGCGATCACATGAATGGGAATGAGGCGGAGCTGCCGCTGTCGGGCGTGACGGTGGTTTCGCTGGAGCAGGCGATCGCGGCGCCGCTGGCGAGCCGGCACCTCGCCGATTGGGGCGCGCGGGTGATCAAGATCGAGCGGCCGGGGACTGGGGATTTCTGCCGCGACTACGATCATGTGATGAACGGCATGTCGAGCCAGTTCGTCTGGACCAATCGTTCCAAGGAAAGCCTCGCCATCGACATCAAGAGCCCCGAGGGGCGCAAGGTGCTCGACGCCCTGCTGCCGCGGGCGGACGTGTTCATCCAGAACCTCGCGCCCGGCGCGGCGGAGCGGCTCGGCCTCGATGCCGCTTCGCTGCTGCGCAAGCATCCGCGCCTGATCGCCTGCGACGTCTCCGGCTATGGCACCGATGGCCCCTACAGCGACAAGAAGGCCTATGATCTGCTGGTGCAGTGCGAGGCCGGCGTGCTCGCCATCAACGGCACCGAGGCGGAGCCGGCCAAGGTCGGGCTTTCCGTGGTCGATATCGCCACCGGCATGTACATCCTCAACGGCGTGCTGATGGCGCTGTACGCCCGCGAGCGCACCGGCAAGGGCACGGCGTTCCAGGCTTCGCTGTTCGATTCCATCACGGACTGGATGAGTTATCCCGCGTTTTACACCGAGAGTACCGGCCGGCCGCTGCCACGCACCGGCGCCAGGCATGCGACGATCGCGCCGTACGGCCCGTTCCGGGTCGGCGACGGAACGACCGTCTTCTTCGGTATCCAGAACGATCGGGAATGGCGGTCGCTGTGCCGCATCGTGCTCGGCGATGCCGCACTTGCCGACCATCCGAAGTTCCGCACCAATCCGCTGCGCATGCAGAACCGCGACGAGCTGCAGCTGCATATCGAGCAGCGCTTTGCATCCATCACCAGCGAGGAGGTGCTGCAGCTGCTGGATGAAGCCGCGATCGCGAACGCGCACCTGAATTCGGTCGAGGCTTTCCTGCAGCATGAGCAGCTTCACACGCGTTCGCGGGTGAGCAGCGTGGGATCGCCGTGCGGACCGGTGATGAGCTTCCTGCCCGCGCTCACCATTCCCGGCGTGACGCCGCGGATGGATCCGGTGCCCGATGTCGGCGAGCACAACGAGAAGATCCTCGGCGAGCTCGGCCTCAACGAGGGAACGTGACAATGGCCTCGCAGCGCCCGACGCGGGCCTATCTCGCCGTTCCCGCGCATCGCGCCCGCCTCGTCGCCAAGGCGGCGGCATCATCGGCGGACGCGGTGTTCATGGACCTCGAGGACGCCGTGCCGCCAGGCGAGAAAGGCGTTGCACTCGCGGAAGCCGTCCGCGCGCTGTCCTCGCTCGATTGGGGCCACAAGCATGTCGCGGTCAGGCTCAATGCCGTCGACAGCCCGTTCATCGCCCAGGAGATCCGCACCCTGGCGGCCCTGCCCGGGCTGGATGCCGTGATCGTGCCGAAGGCGGAGCGGGTGAGCGACATCGTCGGCATCGCTGATCGCTTCCGCGCAGCCGCGCCGGATCGCGCGGCGCCTCTCGCGCTCGAGCTGCTGATCGAGACCGCGCCCGGTCTCGTCAATGTCGACGCCCTCGCCGCGAGCCACGACAGCGTCGCCGCGCTGCATCTCGGCGTCGGCGACCTCGCCGCCTCGCTCGGCGCCCGCACCTCCGACATCGGCATCTCGCCGGACGGCTACCGCCACGTCGGCTCCGCGCAGAGCGGCTACGCCGCCGCGCCGCTCGACCTGTTCGCCTATCCGATGATGCGCCTGCTGGTGGCTGCGCGCGCGTGCGGCCTGCGTGCGATTGACGGCCCCTGCGGCGCGTTCCGCGATACCCGGCTGACCGAGGCCAGCGCGCAAAAGGCCGCCGCGATGGGCTTCGATGGCAAGCAGGTGATCCATCCCGACCAGATCGAGCCGACGCTGCGCGCGTTCACGCCGTCGGCCGAGGAGCTGGCCCAGGCGCGGCGGGTGGTCGAGGCGATGGAGCAGGCGGAGGCGCAGGGCCAGGGCGCGGTGACGCTGGACGGCAAGATGATCGACTATGCCAACGTGCGGATGGCGCGGCGGATCATTGGGCTGGGGTCGTAGCGGCGCATGGCCACCTTGCTGATCGTCGCGCCGGTGTTCGCGCTGATCGCGGCCGGCTATGCCGCGGTGCTGTTTCGCTTCGTCTCGGAAGGCGCGCACAAGGGCATCAGCGAGTTCGCCTTCAGCATCGCCATCCCTGCCCTCCTCTTCCGCACCATCGTCGTCTCGGAATTCCCCGACGTCAGCCCCTGGCGGATGTGGGGCGCCTATTACGGCGCGCTGGCGCTGACCTGGATCGCGGCGCTCGCGATATCCGCGCTCCTGCGCGCGCGGCGGGAAGATCGCGAAGACGGCGTCGTGTTCGCGATCGGCTCGGTCTACGGCAACATCGTGATGCTCGGCATTCCCCTCGTGCTCTCCGCGCTCGGTAACGAGGCCGCAGGGCCGATGGCGCTGATCCTGTCAGTGAACACGCCGCTGCTCTGGCTCTGCGGCATTTTGCAGATGGAGCTGGTCAGCCGCAAGCGCACCGGCTCGGCCCTCTCGGTGATCCGCCCCGTGCTCGCCGACCTCGCCCGCAACCCCCTGATGCTCGCGATCGGCTTCGGCGTGGTCTGGCGCTTCACCGGACTCGGCCTCACCCGCGTCGTCGACAAGACGATCGAGCTGCTGGCACAGGCAGGCTCGCCGGCGGCGCTGATCGCGCTCGGCATCAATTTGTTCCGCTTCGAGGTGAAGGGCGAGAAGCTGAGCATTTTTGTGATGTGCGCGCTGAAGCTGGCGGCGATGCCGGCGGCGGCGTTCGTGCTGGCAAACCTGCTCGGCCTGCCGCCGGTCGCGGCCGGCGTCATCGTGCTGTTCGCGGCGATGCCGACCGGCGCGAATGCGTACATTTTTGCCTTGCAGTATCAGCGGCTGGTGAACCCGGTCTCGGGCGCAGTGGCGCTGGGGACGCTGCTGGCGGCGGCGACATTGCCGGTGGTGGTGTGGGTGGTGGCGGGAGGGAGGTAGCGCAGCACGGTTGCAATCATTTTGCCTTTGCACGCAAAGGTCGCTAGGCTGCGCCGATACACATTTCAGGGAGGGCAGATGGCACAGCGCGAAGAGATGCTCGCATTGATCAGGACTGCCTACGCCGCACGCGACGGCGGCGACGTCGAGAGCGTGGTGACGGCTTTCCACCCCGAGGGCCACTTCACCTTGATGGGCGACAAGGGCGCGCTCGAACTAACGGGACGCATGGAGGGGCACCCGACGCTGCGCGGGGCGTTCACCCAGTTCACTGCCGCCTTCGGCTTCGAGAACCGCGAGATCCTGACTGAACTGGTCGACGGCGATCGCGCCGCGGTCCATTCCCGGGTTCTCGTTCGACACAATCCAAGCGGAACGACTTTCAGCACCGAGATCCTGGACCTGTTCAGATTTCAGGATGGCAAGATTGCGGAGCTGACCGAGTTTGCGGATACGGCGCAGATCAAGGCGGTGATCTCCTGACGCGGGGCGAGATGGATTGAAGCGTCCTCGCGCTACGCCAGATGATGAATGTCAGTCGGCTCTGGTTTTGCACCGGCTGCCGTCAGCATCGCGTGGACCTGACCTCGATGGTGGGTCTGATGATTGAAGAGTTGAATTGCAACGAGCGCCTTTGGCTTCTCGATCCGGGTTGAACCGTCTCCCGGGTACCAAACAAGCATCCCGTTCAGGTCCGCTTCGCGCAATCGCGCTGCCCACGCTTCGATGTCCTCGTTGCGTTGCAAGCGGAGCGCCTTGAAGGCATCCCAATCCGAGGGACTTGTGAGGGAGTGCTTGATGGTTTCCTCCGGACGCACGTTCCCCTTCAGGCGCTCCAGGATCAGGGCATCAGCCCAATAGAGGTGGTTCAACGTCGCTGCGATCGACCGGAAGAACGCCCCTCGATCCATCCAGCGATCCTCGTGGCTCAGCCCGTCGGCGGCATTGACCAGAGAGGCGTTCTGCCAGGTGTTGTAGCGGGCCATAAGGCGGCAGTACTCGGCTGAGATCATTTTCTCAGGCTCCAAAGGTTGTCGATGTTGGCTGATGTCGGGATGTTGCCCCAGATGTGTGCAAAGCAGGAAACCTATCAGACTCAGACTTTTCCCGTTCGCAGCCCAAACAGCCGCTCGTCGTGAGGATAGCGCCCGACATGAGACACGCGGATGCGCGCCACATCCACGTGTCTCGGATTGATGAGATAGTTCTGCGCAAACGGTACGATGACAGACGGCACCGACACCACGGCGGTGCGTCTCTCGTCGAACCATGGCCTCAACACATCACGTGTCACCCTGGGATCGCCGGCCCAATTCGGCGACACTCTCTGGATGTCGCTCAAGCTTACCTTTTCGACAGCCAGGTTATCAGGCACGTCGATACCAAGCAGCTGGTAGCTGGTCGGCAAATCCTCCACATCGATTTCCAGATGCACCATCACTTCGAGCAGCGCCGAAGCCGGATGATCCGCGGCGTAGACCACATGCCGGCCGCGATTGTGCCAGCGGCCTTCGGCCTTCAGCCCGCCAATGCCGGAAAGATCGTCGAAATTGGAGATCCGCCAGATCCGCACGGCGAATCCTTAAGCGAGAATTCCGTGATCGATCCGATGCAACATCTCCTCGACCACGCGAGCGCCCGCTTCCGTCGCGAGATAGGCGAGCGGCGTCTCCCCGCCCAGCGCCTTCTTCGGCTTGCGCAGCCAGCGGTGCGCCTTTGCGGCATCGCCGAACACGTTTGCGGCAAGCCGGTCGACCCGCGCCAGCCGAACGGCCTTGTCAGTCTCCTCGACCGTCAGCGGCTCACCATCCGACAGACGCCGAGCCAGCGTGCGTTTCGGCACGACGAGGGCATGGATTTCATCGTCGCTGTAATTGGCAAGGCGCTTGAGCGCGGCGGGCTCGATGCGAAACAGATTGTTGGCGTTGATCACAACGTCGAACAGCTCGGTCGAGGGGTACGAATCATCCGCCGCGTTTTGGCGGAGCCCTAGCGAGGGCGCATCGGTGACGGTGGACAGACCGGTGACCGCATCAAAATATCCCCGCACGACGACCGCGCCGGGTCGGGGCCGATAGGTCCGTTCCGGCTCGGCGGCGGACACGCGTTCAGGCTCCGCCGATTTCCGAGATTTGTCAGGAGATTTACGAGACCCCCTCTTATGGTCAGGCCGCTGAGTAAGGGCCGACGCTGCAATCGCCTTGATCTGCTTGCTGGTCTGGGAGCCGGAGCCGCGAATGCCCCGCGAGGAATCTCGAGCAAGGCCTTTGCCACTACGCTCGTTCTTACCCATGGTTTCTGCCTCGGCAGCTTTGTGCCAAATGCCTAAATAAATCGGCCAATTGGCATCTAAGCAGATGCAGGGATGGATTCAAGCGTCGTCCCACTTGGGCTCAAACCGCAATCCGCGGGCGATCACCGAGTAGCGCTGTGAGCAATGCCCGCCAACACTTTGGCCGGTCTAACAACGCGTCAAAATTCAGCGGTCGGAGCAATGCTGCATCGCGCGCCAATCATTGCGATGATTGGTACAGTTGGGTGGGCTCGAACCACCGACCTCCTGTTCCACAGACAGGCGCTCTAACCAACTGAGCTACAACTGCATCCTTGCGAGCCGCGCCTTGGGCTGCCTGAAAAGGCCTGACACCTGAGGGGGGCTGGACGGGGCGGAAACTAGGTGCAACGGCCCGGTTTGGCAAGGCCGCAGAAGCCGTTATTTGGCCTCTTCAGAGCGTGGAAAACGGGTCGATCGGCCGGGCGGGATCACCTCTCCCCGGCGGGGAGAGGTCGGATTGCTCTGGTGCGCAAATGCGCGCCGGAGCGATCCGGGTGAGGGGCGCTTCGGCTACTTAGACCTGAGCCCCTCACCCGGATCACGCCGGACGATGCTGCGCATCGCCGGGGGTGATCCGACCTCTCCCTTTGGGAGAGGTGGACGGAGTGCTGGGCGCGCGCCCGGGCGACCCATTTCAAAAGAAAAACCCGGGCCTGGCGACCCGGGTTTCTCGCATTCAAACCGGCTTCGCCGCTCAGGCGGCGGACGGATAGTACTTCGAGGCAGAGGCCTTGATCGGCTCGGCGGTCTCGGCGGCGACGCGCTGGGTGAGTTCGACCAGTTCCTTGGCCTGGGACTGGAAGGTCTCGAGCTGCTTGCGGGCGTGGCCGGTCCACAGCTCCATCGCTTCGGTCGGCGACTTGGCGCCGAACAGCTGCTGGGCGAAGTCGAGCTGGGCCGAGGAATTGGCCTTCATGAACTCGACCAGCTTGGCGGTGTACTCGCTCGCACCCTTGGAGGCCGAGGTGAACACGGCCTCCACGGTGCCGTTGTGGGTCTCGGCGGCGTCCTTGAACTTGGCGTAGTTCTCGCGGGCCTGCGCCGCGCCCTTCTCGGCGAACGCACGCACCTGCTCAGGAACCTCGAACGGGATGATCGAGGCAGAAAACGGATCAGTCGCACCTGTCATGTTGGTCCCTCACGCTAATTGAAAAAATGGAGTGAGCCTTCTGGCGCACCCGCCGGCCCCCACCTGGGCCCTCGCATTGAGCGGGAACGAAGACTGGAAACGCGAAACAATTCGAGACGGCTCGCCCAGCGCCAAGCACTATGCCTGCCTATCATGTCAACATTGTGCATCGCAATGCGGCAGACGGGTGCGTTGCGAAATTTAATCTCGGGGAGGATGAGGTTCCGGGGCTAGGGAACCGGGGGTTGAGTGAGCGGGGATGATATCCGTCGTCATTCCGGGGCCCGAGCGAAGGTGCGGGATCCGTCGGACCGCGGAGCAAGAGGATGGATGGATTCCGGGCTCGCGCTTCGCGCGCCCCGGAATGACGGCGGAGCGCGCCCTGCAAATCCCTTGGATGCAACGTCGGCTCGGCTTGCTTGGGTGGCGGGATTAAGGTTATCGCCGCTTGGGGGGCCTTTCCGGGCTTTGGGCCGTGGACCTGGTCGCGCCTTCCGGGCGATACTAACCCTTTCTTAAGGCTGTCATTCCCGGCAGCCGCCACTCGTGAAGCGTGAGATGCAGCCGGCCTGATGACGCGTTCGGATTTCCAGTTGCGAGGGGTGGGCGATCCGCGGCTGGCCGTGCATGCGACCTCCGCCCTGCCGGCCTGGCTGTGGTCGACCGACGGCGCGCGCGTGCTGTGGGCCAATCCGGTCGGCGCCAAACTATTTGGCGCAGCCAACAGCGCCAGCCTCGCCGACAAGGTGTTCGGCCCCGCCGACAGCCACCGCCGCCAGGTCGTGCGGCTCGCCCGGCAGCTTCCGGCGAACGGCGCAATGCGGCTCCAACGGCTGCGCGGCTTCGGCGCCCGGCTCGGGGCGCTGATGACCTGCGGCTGCGCGCGGCTCGACTTCGCCGATGGCGGGCATGCGGTACTGGTGATCGCGATGGACCCGACGCTGCGCACGATGCCGCTGGTCGAGCGGCTGCATCGGCTGGTCGCCGGCGCCGAGGTGCCGATGGCGGCGTTCGCGCCGGACGGGCTGTTCGTCGGCGCCAGCGAGGCCGCCCGCTCCCTGCTCGGCTTTCGCGATCTGTTCGAGGCCGGCCTCGATCGTGCCCGCAGCGATGCGCTGGCAAACGGCCGCGCCGCGACGCCCATCGGCATCGGCGAGATGGTGCTGCAACGGGTCGGCAGCGGCGCCGATGTCGGCCTGGTCGCACTGATCGAGCCGGCCGCCACCACAGCGGCGCGCGAGGCCGCGCCGGAGGTGACGCCGGCACAGCCTGCGCCGCCGGACGAGGCGCCGTCCGCGATCGCGCTGTTCGACGCCTTCACTGAACCGGCCGACCCGCCCGCCGAGACGATTGCGCCCACGCCCCAGCCGATCATCCCCGAGGCGGCCAAAACTCTGGTTGAAAACCAGCCGCAAGCCATTGTGTCGCCGCAGCCCGCGACGATCAATGCGGGCATGGTCGAGCCGACTTCGGGCCAGTGCTCTTCGAGCCAAGACTCTCCAGGCCAACAGTCTTCGGTCCAACAGTCTTCGGGCCAACCGTCTTGGGGCCAGCAAGAGCCGCCCGCACCGCGTCAGCATCCGCTGCGCTTCCTCTGGCAGATGGATGACGAGGGCCGCTTTGTGCTCGGCTCAGATGAGTTCATCCGCCTGATCGGCCCGCACACCGCCGCCGGCTTCGGCCGCCCCTGGCGCGAGATCGCCGAGCAATTCTCGCTCGATCCCGAGGGGCGCGTGGCGAGGGCGCTCGAAAGCAAGGATACTTGGGCCGGCATCACCGTGAACTGGCCGGCCGACGGCGGCGAGCGCATTCCGGTCGAGCTCGCGGGCCTGCCGGTCTACGACAGCAACCGCAACTTCGCCGGCTTCCGCGGCTTCGGCGTCTGCCGCGATCTCGACGCGCTCAACCGGCTCGAGGCGCTCAGGCGCTTCGAGCTGCGCGGCGAGCCGCCGGCGCAGGATCGCGCCACTGAGGCCGTCACGCCAGAAGCGGAGGCCGAGCCTGAGGCGGCGGCGGAAACAGAGGCCGAAGGCGAAGCAGCGGCGGCGCCGCCGCCGATCGCGCCATCCGAGCCCGAGCCGCAAACCGAGCCTGACCTGCCAGACCCCACAAGCGAGACGACTTCACACCCAACCGAACTGGACACGCCCGTGGAAACGCCTCCCAATGTCGTGCCGTTCCGCGCCGGCGGCGATACGCGGCCCCCGACGCTAACGCCGGTCGAGAACAGCGCGTTCAACGAGCTCGCGCGGCAATTGTCCGAGCGGCTCGAGCGCGAGCGCGAGACCATCGCCATCGACGCGACCGAGCCGGCGGTGGAGATCACCGCCGAAGCACCGGAGCCCGAGCCGGAGTCGCCGCCGCAGGCCGCAGCCGAATGGCTGACCGAGCCCGCACCGCCGCCGCGCGGGATCAGCGCGCGCGACCGCACGCTGCTCGACCTGTTGCCATCAGGCATCCTGATCTATCGGCTCGACCGCCTGCTCTACGCCAATCCCGCCTTCCTCGCGCGCATGGGCTATGACAGCCTGAACGCGCTGGAGAACGCCGGCGGGCTGGACGCGCTCTATGTCGAGCCGGGCGTGTCGGCGGCCAGCAGCACCTCGCAAGGCGGCACGCCCGTCACGATCAGCGCGACGATTGCGAATGGCGATGCGCCGCTGCCAACGACGGAAGCGCATCTGCACACGATCGACTGGGACGGCGACGGCGCGCATGCGCTGATCTGCATGTTGCCGCAGGCGGCACCGATCGCAGCAGTAGCTGCCGTCGCGGAGACCGCGGTGGAAGCAGAGCCTGACGCCGCGGACGCGGAGCCTGCGGCCGGCGAAGCCGAGGCCGAGGACCTCGCCGCCATCCTCGACACCACGGCCGAGGGCATCGTGATGTTCGATGCCGAAGGCAACATCCACGCCTGCAATCGCAGCGCGGAAGCGCTGTTCGGCTATGACGGCGAGGCGCTGCTGCAGCAAAATTTGCTGACGCTGTTCGCGCCCGAGAGCCAGCAGATCGTCACCGATTATCTGGAAAGCCTGAAGAGCCAGGACATCTCCAGCCTGCTCGATCACGGCCGCGAGGTGCTGGGCCGCGAGAAGAAGGGCGGCGTCATTCCGCTCGCGATGATCATGGGCCGCACGCGCCCCGACGGGCCGAACTTCTTCGCCGTGTTCCGCGATCTCTCGCACGCCAAGAAGGGCGAGAGCGAATTGACGAAGGCGCGCCGCCTCGTCGACGGCGCCGCGAACGCCAAGGCCGACATGCTGGCGCGGATCAGCCACGAGATCCGCACGCCGCTCAACGCCATCATCGGCTTTGCCGAGGTGATGATCTCCGAGCGCTTCGGCACGCTCGGCAACGAGCGCTACGGCGAATACATGAAGGACATCCGCGCGTCCGGCGAGCGCGTCATCGCCATCATCGATGATTTGCTGGAGCTGTCGCGGATCGAGACCGGCAAGCTCGATCTGAATTTCTCGAATCTGAACCTCAACGAATTGGTCGAAGCCTGCGTCACGGTGATGCAGCCGCAGGCCAACCGCGAGCGCATCATCATCCGCACCTCGCTCGCCCACGCGCTGCCGCAGGTGAGCGTCGATGCGCGCGCGATGCGGCAGATCGCCATGAACCTGATCTCGAACTCGATCCGGCTCGCCAGTGCCGGCGGCCAGGTCATCGTCTCGACCGCGCTGACCGACCGCGGCGAGATCGCGCTTCGCATCCGCGACACCGGCCATGGCCTCACCGAGCGCGAAGTCGCCGCCGCGATGGAGCCGTTCCGCACCCCGCCGCCTGGCGATGCCGCCGACAGCTCGGCGCTGAGCCTGTCGCTGACGAAGGCGCTGGTCGAAGCCAACCGCGCCCGGTTCAACATCAAGAGCGCCGGCCACGGCACGCTGATCGAGGTGGTGCTGGCACCGGCGCTGGCGGGGGCGTGAGGTGTTCCTCCCTCTCCCGCAAGCTTGCGGGAGAGGTTAAGCCCGCGGCGCAACCGATCTAAGCCACGGCCAGTCTGCCGTCGCAATCACGCCGCCCGCACCGTCTCCAAAAACCTGCTCACCTCGACCTTCAGCCGGTTGCTGTCGTTCGACAGCGATTGCGCGGCGGACAGCACCTGCGAGGAGGCGGATCCCGTCTCGGTCGCGCCCTGGCGCACGCTGGAGATGTTGGCGCTGACCTGCGTGGTGCCGGCGGCGGCGCTCTGGACGTTGCGCGAGATCTCGCTGGTCGCGGCGCCCTGCTCTTCCACCGCGGCCGCGATGGTCGATGAGATTTCGGACAGACGCTCGATGGTGCCGCCGATGGTCTTGATCGCGCCGACGGAGTCCTGCGTCGCGGTCTGGATGCTCGAGATCTGCAGACCGATGTCGCCGGTTGCCTTCGCGGTCTGCTCGGCCAGCGCCTTCACTTCCGAGGCCACCACGGCAAAGCCGCGTCCGGCTTCGCCGGCACGCGCGGCCTCGATGGTGGCGTTCAGGGCGAGCAGATTGGTCTGGCCCGCGATGGCGTTGATGAGCTCGACCACGTCGCCGATCCGCGCGGCCGCCTTGGACAATTCGCCGACGCGATCGTTGGTCCGCCCGGCCTGGGCGACGGCCTCGCCCGCCATGCGCGCGGAGGCCTGCACCTGGCGGCTGATCTCGTTCACGGACGCGGTCAGCTCCTCGGCGGCGGACGCAACCGACTGCACGTTGGTCGCAGCCTCCTCGGACGCCGCCTCGACCAGCGTGGCGAGCTCGGTCGAGCGGCCGGCGGTCGTGGTCAGCGACACCGCCGACGCCTCGAGCTCGTTGGCCGCCGACGACACGGTGTCGACGATCTCGCCGATCGCACCTTCGAAATCGTCGGCCATCCTGATCATGTCGGCGCGGCGGCGCTCGGCGGCGAGCTTGTCCTGCCGGATCTTCTCTTCGGCCTCCTCCTGCGCCTTCCGCTCCGCGTTGATCTTGAACGTCTCGACCGCTTGCGCGATCTCGCCGATCTCGTCGGGCCGGCCGAGGCCGGGAAGAACGACGGCGAAATTGCCGTTGGCGAGCTCGATCATCGCCGCGCGCATCGCGGTCAAGGGCCGTGACACCGAGCGGCCGATGAAGATGCCGAGGCCGAGCACGGCGGAGGCGATCAGCGCGATCGCGACGCCGATCCAGAACTGGATGCCGGCGCGCTCGGCCTCGTTCAGGCGATCGGCTTCGGCGCGGATGGCCTCGACCGACGTCGAGACCTGCTCGATCACGGGCTCGACCGCCGCGAAGGCCTCGGACATCGCCTTCAATTCGGCCGCGAGCTTCAGCGCGGTTTCCATCCAGGCTCCGAAGTCGCGCTGATAGTCGGCGAGCTTCTGGCGTAGCTCGGCCCTGGCGCCGTCGGGAATGGTCGCGGCGTCGACGCCGGCCGCAAATTCGGACGCACGCTTCCGCATCTCGTCGCCATACCTGGCATCACGGCGCAGCATGAAATCCTTCTCATGCCGGCGCATCATCAGCATGATCACCTTGAGCTGGGCATTCTGGAGCTGGTCGACCTGGCCCTCGATGCCGTGGACGGAGGCGCGCAGGCGGCCTTCGAGACCGGACTTCTCGTCGAGGCCGAGCCGCTGCCGTTGCTCGACCACGGCGGCAAAGCGCGCCTGGTAGGTCTTCAGCGCTGCGTTCATCGCATCGATCTTCTGCGCCAGCTCGGGCCTGCCGAGGGCCGCGATCCTGCCGCGGAGCGTCTCGATGTCGAGCGCCACCTGCCGGCCGATCTCGACCTGGCGCTGCGCCTTCGCCGGATCGCTGCGCAGCAGAAAATCCTTCTCGGCGCGGCGCGCCTCGAGCAGCTCGACCGCGATCCTGTTGTTCAGCTCGAACACGGTGCGCGCATCCTCGGCGGCGTCGCGATAGATCGCCATGGCGCGTTCGCCATAGAGGTGGATGCCGCCGATCAGGACGACGCCGACGACACCAATGACGCCGATCGCAGTGATCTTGTGGGTGAGTCGAAGGGAAAGCCGCATCTGAACGAGAACCCGGTCGTGGTCGATACGGTTGATGAAGCAATAATGCGTAAAATCTTCCGTTAATTTGCGGGCACGTACAAATACGTGCATTCCTGGAAATACTCGCCTCTGTGCACGTTCGAGTGCATAAGCGGGTTCCGAAAGCGAAACACGGCGCCTTGCGGCGCCGCGTCCAGAATGTCGAGCCGCAGCCTTTCGGATCGGCTCAGCTGTAGATCTCGAACAGGCCGGCGCCGCCCTGGCCGCCGCCGATGCACATGGTCACCACGCCCCACTTGGCCTTGCGGCGGGCGCCTTCCTGCAGCAGGTGGCCGGTGAGACGGGCGCCGGTCATGCCGAAGGGATGGCCGATCGCGATCGAGCCGCCGTTGACGTTGTACTTGGCCGGATCGATGCCGAGCTGGTCGCGGCAGTACAGGCACTGGCTGGCGAAGGCCTCGTTGAGCTCCCACAGGTCGATGTCGTCGATCTTGAGGCCCGTGCGCTTCAAGAGCTTCGGGATCGCGAACACCGGGCCGATGCCCATCTCGTCGGGCTCGCAGCCGGCGGTGGCCCAGGCGACGAAGCGGCCGAGCGGCTTGAGCCCGCGCTTCTCGGCGTCCTTGGCCTCCATCAGCACCACCGCGGCGGCGCCGTCCGAGAGCTGGCTGGCATTGCCGGCGGTGACGAACTTGCCGGGACCCTTGACCGGCTCGAGCTTGGCCAGGCCCTCCATCGTGGTCTCGGGCCGGTTGCATTCGTCGCGATCGACGACGTAGTCGATGATCGACTCCGCCTTGGTCTGCTTGTCGACGACCTTCATCCTGGTCTTCATCGGGACGATCTCGTCCTTGAACTTGTTCGCCTGCTGGGCCGCGGCCATGCGGCGCTGCGATTCCAGCGAGAACTCGTCCTGATATTCACGGCTGAGCTTGTAGCGCTCGGCGACGATGTCAGCGGTGTCGATCATCGCCATGAAGATATCAGGGGCGACCTTGAGCAGCTCCGGATCGACCGATTCCTTCGGCGTGGCACCGCCCGGAATCGAGATGCTCTCGACGCCGCCGGCGACGATGCAATCGGCGCCGTCGGAGCGGATCGAGTTCGCGGCCATCGCGATGGTCTGCAGGCCCGAGGAGCAGAAGCGGTTCACCGACACGCCGGCGGTGGTCTTCGGCAGGCCGGCGAGCAGCGCGGCCTGGCGGCCGATGTTCGGCGCGCCATGGGCACAATTGCCGAGATAGCAGTCCTCGACATAGTCCTTCTCGACGCCGGCACGGTCCACCGCGTGGTGAATGGCGTGGGCCGCGAGCGACATCGGCGGCGTGATGTTGAACCCGCCGCGGCCGGATTTCGCCAGGCCCGTGCGCGCATAGGAAACGATGACGGCTTCACGCATTGTTTTCTCCCTTGTCGAACGATTTGGAACGGAGCGTCCTAACGCCATTGGTACACAAAGATCGGGGGTGGGGAAAATAAAAACGCCGCCTCCGGCGATGGAGACGGCGTTGTTCCGCGGGTCGGAATATATGATATGATGATCGTCATTCCGGGACGGCTCGAAGAGCCGAACCCGGAATCTCGAGATTCTCAGGTGCGCAAGGGCGCACCGGAGTTCTCGCTTCGCGAGCCCCGGAATGACGATTGATCAGAACGTCAGCGCCTTGGCCTGCTTGACCTGCGGCAGGGCCTGCACCTTGGCAAGCACGTCGGCCGGCACCACACCGTCGACCTCGACCAGCGCGATGGCATCGCTGCCAGGCGCGACGCGGCCGAGATGGAAGGTCGCGATGTTGATCTTGGCGTCGCCCAGAAGGCCCGCGAACTTGCCGATGAAGCCCGGCTTGTCCTCGTTGGTGACGTAGATCATCGACTTGCCGAACTCGGCATCGACACGAATGCCCTTGATGTCGACGAGGCGCGGCTTGCCGTCGGCATAGACGGTGCCCGAGACCGACCGCTCCTGCCGCTCGGTGGTGACGGTGACGGTGATCAGGCTCTCATAGTCGCTCTGGGCGGCGCGCACGATCTCGTCCACCACCATGCCGCGCTCCTTGGCGACAACAGGCGCGGACACGACGTTGACCTCGCCGAGCATCGGGCGCAGCAGGCCCGACAGCACCGCGGAGGTGATCGCCTTGATCTTCATCTCGGCGACATGGCCCTCATAGGTGATCTCGACCTTGAGGATTCCGGTCTCGGTGAGCTGGCCGGCAAAGGAGCCGAGCTTCTCGGCAAGCGCGATGAACGGTTTCAGCTTCGGCGCTTCTTCCGCCGTGATCGAGGGGAAATTGACCGCGTTGGAGATCGCGCCGGTGAGCAGATAGTCGGACATCTGCTCGGCGACCTGGAGCGCGACGTTCTCCTGCGCTTCGGTGGTGGAGGCGCCAAGATGCGGCGTGCAGATCACGTTGGGATGGCCGAACAGCACGTTCGCGGTCGCGGGCTCCTCGACGAAGACGTCGAAGGCGGCGCCCGCCATGTGCTTGGAATTGAGCGCATCGACCACCGCCTGCTCGTCGACGAGGCCGCCGCGGGCGCAGTTGATCAGGCGCACGCCCTTCTTCATCTTGGCGATCGCGGCCGCGTCGATGATGTTCCTGGTCTTATCGGTCAGCGGGGTGTGCAGCGTGATGAAATCGGCGCGCTTCAAGAGATCGTCGAGCTCGACCTTCTCGACGCCGATGTCCTTGGCACGCTCCGGCGACAGGAACGGATCGAACGCGATCACCTTCATGCGCAGGCCGAGCGCGCGGTCGGCGACGATCGAGCCGATATTGCCGCAGCCGACGACGCCCAGCACCTTGCCGGTGATCTCGACGCCCATGAAGCGGTTCTTCTCCCACTTGCCGGCCTGGGTCGAGGCATCCGCCTGCGGGATCTCGCGGGCCAGCGCCAGCATCAGCGTGATGGCGTGCTCGGCGGTCGTGATCGAATTGCCGAACGGCGTGTTCATCACGATGATGCCCTTGGCCGTCGCGGCCGGGATCTCGACATTGTCGACGCCGATGCCGGCGCGGCCGATCACCTTCAGCTTCGCCGCCTTCTCGAGGATTTTTGCGGTCGCCTTGGTCGCGGAGCGGATCGCAAGGCCGTCGTAATTGCCGATGATCTCGGCGAGCTTGTCCTTGTCCTTGCCGAGATTGGGCTGGAAGTCGACTTCAATGCCGCGGTCCTTGAAGATCTGGACGGCGGCGGGCGAGAGCGCGTCGGAAATGAGAACTTTGGGTTTGGTCATGGGGTGATCCGTGGTGCGTGCTGCATTTACGGCACGTCATCCGCGGGCTCGACCCGCGGATCCATCTCTCTTGATTGATGGTTGGCCGGGTCAAGCCCGGCCATGACGAGGATTGGGGTTGCTTACGCCGCCTTCGCGAGCGTGGCCTTGGTCTCCGCGAAGGCCCAGTCGATCCACTGCGTCAGCAGCTCGACGTCCTTAGCTTCCACCGTGGCGCCGCACCAGATGCGCAGGCCCGCCGGCGCATCGCGGTAATAGGCGAAGTCGTAGCCGGCGCCTTCCTTCTCGACGAGGGCCACCAGCTTCTTGGAGAACTCGGCCTGTGCATCCTCGGAGAGCGAGGTGATCGCGGGATCGGTGAACTTCAGGCACACCGAGGTGTTGGAGCGGATCGAGGCATCCTTGGCGAGGAAGTCGATCCAGGGCGTCTTCGCCTTCCAGTCGGCTAGCACCTTGGTGTTGGCGTCGGCGCGCGCGATCAGCGCCTTGAGGCCGCCGATCGACTTGGCCCAGTTCAGCGCATCGAGATAATCCTCGACGCAGAGCATCGACGGCGTGTTGATGGTCTCGCCGACGAAGATGCCCTCGTTGAGCTTGCCGCCCTTGGTCATGCGGAAGATCTTCGGCAGCGGCCAGGCCGGCTTGTAGGTCTCGAGCCGTTCCACCGCGCGCGGCGACAGGATCAGCATGCCGTGCGCAGCCTCGCCGCCGAGCGCCTTCTGCCAGGAGAAGGTGACGACGTCGAGTTTTGCAAAATCGAGCGGCTGCGCAAAGGCGGCAGACGTCGCGTCGCAGATCGTGAGGCCTTCACGATCGGCCCTGATCCAGTCGGCGTTCGGGACGCGCACGCCGGAGGTGGTGCCGTTCCAGGTGAAGACGACGTCGCTCTTCGGATCGACCTTCGACAGATCGGGGATCTCACCGTAAGCCGCATTGAGCTTGGTGACGTCCTTGAGCTTCAATTCCTTGACGATGTCGCTGACCCAGCCCTCGCCGAAGGATTCCCAGGCGAGCGTGGTGACGGGCCGTGCGCCGAGCAGCGACCACAGCGCCATCTCGACCGCGCCGGTATCCGAAGCCGGCACGATGCCGATGCGATAATCGGCCGGCACTTCAAGCACTTCGCGCGTCAGATCGATCGCGAGCTTGAGCTTGGTCTTGCCGACCTTCGCGCGATGCGAACGGCCGAGCGCTGCGTCCTTGAGATTTTGGGCATTCCAGCCGGGGCGCTTGGCGCAGGGGCCGGAAGAGAAATGCGGCACGTTCGGCCGCGAAGCGGGCTTCGCTACAGTCATGATCTACCCTTCCAGATAGTAAGCCTCCCGTTGGGGGGAGGTGTCCCGCCGCGGCTGATACGGGAATTGGGAAGGTCCGTCAAGGAAGTTCCGGGGCCTCACGCGCCAGTGATGGCGCTTCCGGTGCAATATCGGGGGATTCGACGAAAGTGAGCGCGTTCAGCAAGTCCGTGGCATCGCTGATCAATTGCGCGGCCTTGCGGCGGCTGCCGACCTTCAAAATGCATTTGTCATTGGCCTGCACGACGTAGTCGTTGCCGACCTTGATCATCGAATAGCTTGTCATCGAAATGTCCCGAACCGACCGAGCTCGGTGTGTGACGTTGCCGTAGCACCGTTCGCTCCCGGGTCCACGTGAACGAAGGCCGGGTAGTTTACCGGCTCTTAACACGAACGAATGCGCGATCCGAATTTGCTGCTCGCGCAAGGCTCGCGGCCAGGGCCCCATTCCGATACAATCGGAACGGGCGCTCTGATTTCGTGTCGACGCGTTTTCCTTGCGCGAACCGGTCTCCGCTTCGCGCGAAAACGCTCCAGCTGCCTCAAAAGCGGACGGCCATGCCCACATGACTCGCAGCGAATCCGAGCCGCTTGTAGAAGCGCTGCGCATCGACGCGCGTCTGATGCGTCAGCAGCTCGACCAGATTGCAGCCGCGCGCCTTTGCTTCCGTCACGGCCCATTGCACCAATTGCTCGCCGATGCCGCGACTGCGACACTCGGTGGCAACGCGAACGTCCTCGAGCAGGCCGCGCGATCCGCCTTGCGAGCTCAGGCCCGGCAGGATCGCGAGCTGCAGGCAGCCGACCACCCTGCCCGCGCTCTCGGCGACCACCAGCGTGAGATTCGGATCGCGCTCGATCCGCGCGAAAGCGTCGTAATAGGCCGCCGGCAACGGGTCCTCCACGCGCTCGCGCGCGCGGCCGAGGTGATCGTCGGCGAGCATCGCAACGATCGCGGCGACGTCCTCGCGCCGTGCGGGACGGATGGAGACGGCCTCGGCGCTCATATCGAAAACTCCAAGCTCAGCGCGCCGGCGGAAGGCCGAGAAACGCCTCGACTTCGCCGATCCAGCGGCGGACGGACGCGTAACGACCGAGGTCGAAGCCGCCTTCATGGGCGACACGCGTATAGGCGAGCAGCGACACGTCGGCGAGCGACAACTCATCACCGGCGAAGAAACGGCCGGCTGAGAGATGCTGCTCCATGCGATCGAGCGCCGCATAGCCGCGCTTGACCTTGTCAGGATCGAGCTCGGAGGCGTCCTTGCCGAGATAGACCATGAGGAAGCGGCACACCGCGATATAGGGCTCGTGGCTGTACTGCTCCCAGAACAGCCATTCGTCCATCTTGGCCGCCGTGAAGGCGTCGCGCGGAACGAGCGCGCTGTCGCGCGCGAGATAACGGATGATGGCGTTGGACTGCGCCAGCGTGCGGCCGTCGTCGAATGCGACGGTCGGCACCTGGCCGGCGCCGTTCATCTTCAGGAATTGCGGCGTGCGCGTCTCGCCCTTGCGGGTGTCGATCTCGATCCACTGGTAGGGCAATGCGAGCTTGTCGCAGACCCACTTCACCTTCAGGCAGTTTCCGGAATTGCCGTCGCCGTAGATCTTCATCGCTGCCGCCCCGCTGTCGGAACGACAGAGCATCAGGACGACGCGGCCGTGTCAACCGGCTGCAAAGGAGTGGCTAGAACTTGTAGCCGGCACCTACGCGAAAATTGTTCAGGTTGACGGAGATGTTCTTGGCGTTCGAGAACCCCACGTGCTCCCACTCGCCCCGCAGGATCACACAGTCGAGCAGCGCGTATTCGACACCGATGCCGGCCGTCCAACCGTAGATGAAGCTGTTCACGCGCCGCTCCGACTGCGTCATCGTATCGGAGCCGATGGTCGAGCGCGTTGTGACGCCAGTGATGGGATCCGTGAAGTCGTCGTATTTCAGATACGACACCGTCGCGAACCTCGACACGTCGGCGCGTCCGATCGCAAGACCGCCGAACGCATAGGGCATGAAATCTCCACCGGACCATCCAATCCGGCCTCGGAAGGTCGCATAATCCTTGAGCTGCAACGAGGCGCCGCCGCCAAGGGTCGTGTCGTAGGTATATGCGTGATTCGTCGGCGCGGTTTCACCGGGGATCAATCGCCTCATGGAATCGCTTGCCGTGCTTCCGAAATTGTTCATGTAGCTGTAATTGGCTTCGACGCCGAGCACGGCATCGTAGACCTGCCAGTTTCGACCTACAAAGGCACCGAATCCCGTCGTCTGGACGTGATTCTTCGGCAACAGCGACCATCCTCCGACCGGTGCCTGCAGGACGCTGTCGCGCAGCATGAAATCCGTCATCGATTTCGGAGCGTGACTGAAATCCATGTCGGCCGTGGCAAATCCGAACTGGCCGCCGATATAGAAGCCGTCCCAATTGACGGAGGACTTCGACAGACCGTCGGTGAAGCCACCGCGCAGGATCGGCAGGTCCGGCATGTCGGCCGCGTGCGCGGCAGAGACCGTCCCCAACATCACCGCTGCCAACAAAAGCCCACGCATCACCACGCTCCATCGAACTCGAACTTTCGCGGTGATCATGGCTCGTTAACCTTAACCAATGGTTGCGTCGGAGGCCTTCGTCGCTGCTCGCCATGAAAAAAATGCAAAGCAAAACGGCGCGGGATGATCCCGCGCCGTTAAGAAATCCTAACCGATCCGCTTGCCGATCAGCCCTTGGTGACGAGCGGCGGCGGCATGTAGGCCGGCGGGCTATTGAGATCCCAGCGCACGCCGAGCTTGACGTCGTGCGAGGTGATGTCCTTGATCTTGATCGAGGTCGGGCCGGAGGCGCTGTTGTCGAACAAGCGGTAATTGCCGGGCGCGGCGTCGCCAAGGTTCATGTAGCTGTAGGCCAATTCGACGGTGAACCCGGGATTGACCTTGTAGGCAAGACCGGCGTGAGCGGCCCAGGCGAGGTTCCACTTTCCGTTGTCGGCGAAGTAGGCGACGCTGTTGTTGAGCAGCGGATTGTAGGACACGCCGTCGTCACGGAAGCCGCTGATCTTGTTGTAGGAGCCGCCGACGCCCGCGCCGATGAACGGCGTAACGCACCACCAGGTGCCGAGGTCGACATAGGCGTTGGCCATCACGAGCCACTCGGACTTGCTGCCGGTGTAGTTGTTGACGCCGACGAAGCCGGGTCCGACGACGTTGTCGCTGCCGTGCAGATTGGCCTTGCCCCGGTACTGCCCGATCACGTCGGCGCGGAACCAGTTGTTGAAGCGGTAGCCGACGCCGAGACCGAACAGCGGCGAGGAGTCGAAGCCGAGGCCTTCCGTCGTCTTCGAGTACCCGGCCGGCAGGCTGCTCTCGATCCGCTTGGCGCTCTGGTTGGTCATGCCGATGTCGCCGCGCAGATACCAGCCGCCGAAATCGGCGGGCGGAGCCGGCGGCGCGTACATGGGAGGGGGCGCCGCGATCGGCATATCGGCGGCGAACGCCATCGACGAGATCAGGGTTGCCGCACCCGCGGCAAGGAGAGACTTCACGCTACGCATTGGCTTCGTCCTTATGGCCGGTGAGGCAAAATACGAGCGCCTCACGTTCTGGAAACTCACGGCGAGGACGATGCCAGCAAATGCTTAAGCGCCACTTAACCCTAATTTTTAAGGTTGATTTTTTCTGACCCTACACGCGAGCGCCGCACGAGCGTTGCAAAAATGCCGCGCACAATGCGACAAGCTCGCCGCATTCCCTAACGATGTGTGAAGCCGCAACGCAGCAAGAGAGGATGCGTTAACCCGTGCCGCGGCAGCTTGGGCAGGAACACCGCGAGCGGCCTGATCGCCGGCAGCCGGGCGCATGATCAGGCCAATCGCGGCGCTTCGCGCCACCTTCTCCCATAAGGGAAGAGAGTTTACGCCGCCGCCTGCCCCAACGCCGAAACGATGGTGTCGACGACGTCCTCGACGAGGTGACGGTCCTCGCCTTCGCCCATGACGCGGATCACGGGCTCGGTACCGGAGGAGCGGATCAGGAGACGGCCGTGGCCGTTGAGGCGCTTCTCGCCGTCGGAGATCGCCGACTTGACGTCGGAATTGTCGAGCGGCTTGCCGCCCTTGTGGCGGACGTTCTTGAGGATCTGCGGCAGCGGATCGAAGCGATGGCAGACCTCGGAAACCGGGCGGCGCAGCTTCTGCACCACGGCCAGCACCTGCAATGCGGCGACGAAACCATCGCCCGTCGTGGCGTAGTCGGACAGGATGATGTGCCCGGACTGCTCGCCGCCGAGATTGTAGCCGCCGTTCAGCATCTGCTCGAGCACGTAGCGGTCGCCGACCGGCGTGCGGACGAGGTCGATCCCCTGCCCTTGCAGGAAGCGCTCCAGCCCGAGATTGGACATCACGGTGGCGACGATGCCGGGACGCGACAGGCGGCCGTCCTCCTTCCAGCTCTGCGCGATCACCGCGAGCAGCTGGTCGCCGTCGACGACATGGCCGCGCTCGTCGACCAGGATGACGCGATCGGCATCGCCGTCCAGCGCAATGCCGATGTCGGCGCGCATCTCGCGTACCTTCTTCGAGAGCGCCTCCGGCGAGGTCGAGCCGCAATCCTTGTTGATGTTGAAGCCGTCGGGCTCGACGCCGATCGGCACCACGTCGGCGCCCAATTCCCACAGCGCTTCGGGCACCACCTTGTAGGCGGCGCCGTTGGCGCAGTCGATCACGACGCGCAGGCCTTCGAGCGAGAGGTCGCGCGGCAGCGTGCGCTTGGCGAACTCGATGTAGCGGTCGTGCACGCCGTCGATGCGGCGGGCGCGGCCGAGGCTCGCGCTCTGGGCGAGCCGCTTGTCGAGGGATTCGTCGAGCAGCTGCTCGATCTGGCGTTCGACGTCGTCCGAGAGCTTGAAGCCCTGCGGGCCGAACAGCTTGATGCCGTTGTCCTCGAACAGATTGTGCGAGGCGGAGATCATGACGCCGAGATCGGCGCGCATCGACTTGGTCAGCATCGCGACCGCCGGCGTCGGCATCGGGCCGACCAGCAGCACGTCCATGCCGACCGAGGTGAAGCCCGCGACCATGGCGTATTCGATCATGTAGCCGGACAGGCGGGTGTCCTTGCCGATCACGACCCGGTGGCGGTGGTCGCCGCGCTGAAACGCAAGGCCCGCGGCCTGGCCGACCTTGAGCGCGAGCTCCGGCGTGATCAGTCCGTTGGCGCGGCCCCTAATCCCGTCCGTCCCGAAATATTTGCGGCTCATATCGTCCCCCAAGACAACAACCAGGGATCCCCTCTACAATCACGGGTTGCCCGAAGGGGCCCCGCATCCCTGATTTGCTGGGGTCTTATAATGCCATCGCGGCTAACTTGGTTTCAAAAAATATGATGAATCATTACGGAACCGGCGCGGCGCCGGACCGATAAGGTCTTGTTAACACTATAATTCCGTGTGAAAGCCGCGCCCGCATGGAACCCGGCTCTAGCCGGTGCGCTTGACATGGCCGTCCTCGCGGCTCGGCGCCGGCTGGGTGACATTGACCGGATCTGAGCCCGGGAAGGTCTCCTCCAGTCCCTCTTCCAGCGCCTCCTCGAGATCATGCTTCTCCTTGATCTCTTCCGGCGACGGTCCTGCGTGCGGCCTCGTCATGGTGCTCTCCCTGCGCTCTCCTTGGCGCTCTCCTTCCAAAACGTTCTGCAAACGATTTGGCTGTGCATCCAACCATGCTAGATGACCCCGAAATCTTCCGATGCAAGACTGTTGGGACATGACGGGCCGGGGAAACGACATGAAGCATATTACCTGTATCGACGATCTTCGCACGCTGCACCAGCGCCGCGTGCCGAAGGCGTTCTTCGACTATTGCGACCGCGGCTCCTATGCCGAGGAGACGCTGCGCGCCAACCGCGAGGACATGCAGGCGATCAAGTTCCGCCAGCGCATCCTGGTCGACGTCTCCAAGCGCGATACCTCGACCACGATCCTCGGCGAGCCCTCGACCATGCCGCTGATGCTCGCGCCGGTCGGCCTGCTCGGCATGCAGCACGGCGACGGCGAGATCCACGCCTGCCGCGCCGCGCAAGCCGCCGGCATCCCGTTCACGCAATCGACCATGTCGATCTGCTCGATCGAGGACATCGCCGCCAGTGTCGAGAAGCCGTTCTGGTTCCAGCTCTACGTGATGAAGGACCGCGGCTTCATCAAGGAATTGATCCAGCGCGCGATGGCCGCCAAGTGCAGCGCGCTGGTGCTCACGGTCGACCTGCAGGTAATCGGCCAGCGCCATGCCGACATCAAGAACGGCATGACGGTGCCGCCGGAATGGTCGCTGTCGAAGCTGCTCGACTTCGCCAGCAAGCCGACCTGGGTCTCCGGCGTGCTGCAGGGCAAGCGCCGCACCTTCGGCAATCTCGCCGGTCATCTGAAGGTCAGCGACGACATCACCTCGCTGTCGACCTGGATCAGCTCGCAATTCGACACCTCGCTGAACTGGAACGACATCGACTGGATCCGCTCGATCTGGCCGGGCAAGCTGATCCTGAAGGGCATTCTCGACGTCGAGGACGCCGAGCTCGCCGCCAAGACCGGCGCGCAGGCGCTCGTCGTCTCCAACCATGGCGGCCGGCAGCTCGACGGCGCGCCGTCCTCGATCGAGGTGCTGCCGGAGATCGTGGACGCGGTCGGCGACAGGATGGAGATCATGTTCGACGGCGGCATCCGCTCCGGCCAGGACGTGATGCGCGCGCTCGCGCTCGGCGCGAAGTCCTGCATGATCGGCCGTGCCTACGCCTATGGCCTCGGTGCCGGCGGCCAGGCCGGCGTCGCCAAGGCGATCGACATCATCCAGAAGGAGCTGCTCACCACGATGGGCCTGTGCGGCGTCAACCGGGTGGATGAGATCGACGATCACATCATTGCGGTGTGAGCGGAGGGGGGCCGTGGGGTGGGCAAAGCGTAGCGTGCCCACCAATGTGCGTGAATGTGAGAAGGACGTGGGCACGGCGCTTTGCGCCTTTGCCACCCTGCGAGTTCAGCGCTCGATCCTCACATCGGCGGCGTCAGGCCGTCGCGGCCGACGCTGACACGGCTGGTCTCGAACGAGCCGTCCGGCAATTGCTTCATGAAGGCGATGACCTTGGCGCCGGGCTTCAGCTCGGATTTGTCGCCGGGCACGAAGGTCACGACCGGCGTGTCGTCGGCGACGAACACCTTCTTCTCGCCGTCCTTGTATTTGACCAGCAGCGTGTGGCCGTCATTGCCGACGACGCTCTCGGCCACCGTCGCGTTGGTCATGCTGGAATTGGGCTTGAGGTCCCAGGGCCGCGAGCCTTCGCCGGTGCCGCGCATGCTTTCCGGAAACACGTGCACCTCGACGGCGTTCTGGCTGCCGTCCGGTCCCGGCACGGTGGTCGCGCCGATGAACGAGCCGGGCTTGACGTCGGCGAGTGAAATCTTCGTAACGCCCGACACGTTCACGTCGGAAGCGAGGCGAAGCTTGACCTCTTCACCGCTGCGCGACTTCACCTGCATGGTGTCGCCATTGACGCTTTCGATGGTGCCGCGCACGCGCGTCGGCACCGGCGCTCTCTGGGCGAAGGCGCAATAGGTCGAGGCGGCCACCATCACGACGGCGATCAGTGGACGTATGAAACTTGCACGTTTAACAGTCATGACGGTCTCCGATTGTCCCACGAGGGTAGAACTCCAGAGATGGTGCGCTATTCGCCGCGCCGCGCTCAAGACTTCGTGAGATCGGCCTCGACCAATGTGCGCAGCTCGGCGGTGACCTCGGGCCGCCGCCCGAACCACAGCTCGAAGCCGCGCACCGCCTGATGCAGCAGCATGCCGAGTCCGTCGGCGGTCTTCAATCCGCGCGTCGCAGCGGCGGCGAGCAGCGGCGTCACCAGGGGAACGTAGACGAGGTCGGCGACGACGGCGTCTTGCGGCAGGCGCGCGACGTCGACATCGAGTGACGGCTGGCCATGCATGCCGAGCGAGGTCGTGTTCACGAGAAGTTTTGCGCGCGGCAGCACGTCGCCGATCGCCTCCCACGGCAGCGCATGCAGGTTCGATCCGAACTGCTTTGCCAGCGTCTCGGCCCGCGCGATGGTGCGGTTGGCGACATGCACGCAGTGGATGCCTCTTTCCAGCAGGCCGAAGGCGACCGCGCGCGAGGAGCCGCCGGCACCCAGCACCAGCGCCTCCTCGGCCATGTCCCAGCCGGGGGCGCTGGCGTCGAGATTGTTGATGAAGCCTTCGACATCGGTGTTGGTGGAGCGCAGCTCGCCCTCGGCAAACCACAGCGTGTTGGCAGCGCCGACCGCCTTCGCGCGCGCGTCGGGCGTCGACAGCGCCAGCACGGCCTCCTTGTGCGGGATGGTGACGTTGGCACCGACGAAGCCGCGCAGCGACAGCCGCAGCACGAAATCGCGCAGATCCTCCGGCGGCACCGCCTCGATGACATAGCCACCCTCGATGCCGAGCGTGCGCAGCCAGTGATGGTGGATCAGCGGCGAGCGCGAATGCGCGGCCGGCCATCCGATCAGACAGGCTGCGGGGATCCTGGACGCGGTCATCTTTCCCTCGGGTCGTTTCCGAGGCGATCCATTTCGCGTCGCGCCCGCTCTGTCAAGCGCGCCCGGTCAGCTCGCGGCGGCCCCGTCGGCGGCCTGGCCCTTGATGTCGGCGATGGCGCGCTCGAGGCTCGTACGGTAGCGCGCGCGCGGCGGCGTGACGCCGTGGGTGAGCAGCGCACGGCGGACCCCGGGCGAGGCCCCCGTAATGAACAGCTTGATGCCCTGGCGGTGCGCCTTGGCGGCGACGCGGCCGAGCACGTTGGCCGCGGTCGAATCCAGGAACGGCACCGCGGCGAAATCGACCACGAAGGCCTTGCGCCTGTCGGCGATGTCGTCGAGCACGCTGCCGATCGCCGAGGAGGCACCGAAGAAGAACGCGCCGGTGATGCGATAGACCAGCACGTCGTGGTCGACCGCAAGCGCGGAATCGTAGGGAACGCGGTCGCCGTTGCCGTCGTCGGGGCGATCGGCAACCACCAGCGGCGTGCGCTCCTCGATGCCGGTCATCTCCGCCATGCGATGGATGAACAGCACCGCGCCGAGCGCGAAGCCGACCAGGATGCCTTCGGTCAGATCGCGGAAGATCGTGAGCAGGAAGGTCGCGAGCAGCACCACGGCATCGCCCCATGACGAGCGCACGAGCGTGGCGAATTCGTGCTTCTCCGCCATGGTCCAGGCCACCACGACCAGCACGGAGGCAAGCGCGGCCAGCGGGATGTAGCTTGCGAGCGGGGCCGCGACCAGCATGAACAGCAGCAGGAACACCGAATGCAGCATGCCCGCAAGCGGCCCGCGCGCGCCGGCGCGGATGTTGGTGGCCGTGCGCGCGATCAGCCCGGTGACGCAGATGCCGCCGAACAGCGCCGAGCCGATATTGGCCGCGCCCTGCGCCACCAGCTCGCAATTGGAGCGGTGACGGCGGCCGGTCATGCCGTCGGCCACCACGGCCGAGAGCAGCGATTCGATCGCCGCCAGAAGCGCGAACGCGATCGCGTCCGGCAGCACGGCCCTCGCCTTCTCCAGCGAGAACGCGGGCAGCGCCGGCGAGGGCAATTCGCGCGGGATGCCGCCGAAGCGCGAGCCGATCGTTTCCACCGGCAGCGAGAATATCGCACACACGAAGGCGGCGAAGACGACCGCGATCAGGATGCCGGGCCAGGACGGACGCCAGACCCGCAACGCCGCGATGATGGCGATGCTGACGACCGCGACCAGCACTGCGGACGGATTGATCGTGTTGAGACCGCCGGCGAGCGCGACGAGCTTCGGCACGAACTCGCTGGGCTCCTTCCCCGCGAGCGTGATGCCGAAGAGATCGCGAAGCTGGCTGGCAAGGATGATGATGGCGATGCCGGCGGTGAAGCCGACCGTAACGGGATAGGGAATGAACTTGATGTAGGTGCCGACCCTGAGCAGGCCCGCGCCGACCAGGAACAGGCCCGCCATCATGGTGGCGAGGATGACGCCGTCGACGCCGTGCCGCTCCGCAGTCGCCGCGACCAGAACGATGAAGGCACCGGCAGGGCCGCCGATCTGGAACCGGCTGCCGCCGAGCAGGGAGGCAATGAAGCCGCCGGCGACGGCGGTGTAGAGGCCGCGGTCCGGCGTCACGCCCGAGGCGATCGCGATCGCCATCGACAGCGGCAGCGCGACGATCGCAACCGTCAGCCCGGCGAAGACGTCGGCGCGGAAATCCGCAAGGCCGTAGCCTTCGCGCCAGACGGTGACGAGCTTCGGCAGATACAGTTCGGCAAAGGTCGGCTGACGCAGCTGGTGCAGCCGGCCTGCCTGATCGCTTGTGATGCTCATGTCAGCAAAATGCTCCGCTGGCCCCACACTGCTCCGAAGCACCGTGCGTCCCGCGTTGCGACGATGCGCTAGCCCATCTTGATCCCGGGCACGATCGACGCGCGATCACGCTCCGATGCGGCGCGGCGGCCCCGGCTCCTTCAGGCGAACGCCGCGCCCGCCGCCGTCGCTGCGGGCCTGTTCGCCAATCAGCTCGACGCCGGCCCGGTCGAACGCCTCGACCACCTTGATCAGGGTCTCGACCACGCCACGAACATTGCCGGTCGAGGCCTCCATCCGCTGGATGGTCGGCAGCGACACGCCGGCGAGCTCGGCCAGGGTTTTCTGGTCGATGCCGAGCAGCGCGCGGGCTGCCCGCATCTGGAAGGAGGTGATCACCTTGGCCTCACTTGCGAGCGGTTATAAGTGATATTTAGAACGTATACAATGATGTAAAATACATCATTGTAAGGCTGACGCAAGCGCCTCCTCCGTCATTGCGAGCGCAGCGAAGCAATCCAGAATCCCCTCCGCGGAAAGACTCTGGATTGCTTCGCTGCGCTCGCAATGACGTGGAAAGAGCGCGACCTACACGAAACGCTGCAGGTGTAGATGCAGCCCCTCACCCTCTCTCCCCGCGAAGAGCGGGGAGAGGAGTAAGAAAGCGTGCATCGCTTACTGCGCGCGAGGCGGACTCACGCCGCGTGCTGATGTGCGGCGATGATCTGGTCGGCGGCGCGGCCGGTGACTTCGGCCATGTGGTCGAACTGGCGCGTGAAGCTGCCGGCGCCGGCGGTGGCCGAGCGCAGCTCCACGATCAGCTCGCCGATCTCCGCTTCCGGCATCATGGCGCGGACGCAGTCCCAGCCGGTCCAGCCATCGCGGGTGTCGAAACCGAGAATCTGGCCGCGCCGCGCCGACAGGATCGCGTTGATCCTGGCGGTGGCGTCGGTCGGGCAGACGATCTCGACCATGTGGATCGGCTCCAGCAGCACCGGCTGGCATTGGGGCAGGCCTTCGTTGAGCCCGGCCCGCGCCGCCGTGCGGAAGGCGAGATCGGAGCTATCGACGCTGTGATAGGAGCCGTCGGTCAGCGTCACCTCCACGTCGGTGACGGGGAAGCCGAGCGGACCGCGCGCCAAGCCATCGACGACGCCCTCCTCCACCGCCGGGATGTAGTTGCGCGGCACCGCGCCCCCCACCACCTTCTCGGTGAACTTGAAGCCCTCGCCGCGCGACAGCGGCTTGATGTCGAGCACGACGTCGCCGAACTGGCCGTGGCCGCCGGACTGCTTCTTGTGACGACCGCGCTGGGTGATCGGCTTGCGGATGGTCTCCTGATAGCCGATCGCCGGCGGATGCGAGGTGATCTTGACGCCGAAGCGGTCGCGCAAGCGCTCGCTGGCGACACGCAGATGCATCTCGCCCTGACCCCACAGCACGGTATCGTGGGTCTGGGCGTTCTGCACGATCATGAGCGAGGGATCCTCCTCGTGCAGGCGCGTCAGCGCCTGGCCGAGCTTGACGTCGTCCTTGCGGTCGGTGGCCGCGACCGAGATCGCGAGCACCGGCGGCGTCGGCTCGATCGTGATCAAAGCCGCGGGCGCCGACTTGCCGTTCGAAACCGTGTCACCGGTCTTGACCGGATCGAGCTTGGCGAGCGCCACGGTATCGCCGGCTTCGGCCGAGGCGCGCTTGGTGTCGTAGGCGCCGTTGACGGCGAGGATGCCGGAGATGCGGCCTGCGCCGCCGGAGGAAGATTGCAGCGTGGCGCCGTCGTCGAGATGGCCGGCGAGCAGCCGTGTCAGCGACAGCTTTCCGCCGTGCTGCGAATGCAGCGTCTTGAAGACGTAGCCGAGCGCGTCCCTGGTCTCGGCAACGCCGAGACGTTTTGCCGTCTCCACGACACCGGGCGCCTCGTGACGCAGCGCCTTCATCAGCCGCAGCACGCCGTTCTCGCGCGCGGCGGCACCCAGCAGCACCGGGCAGATCAGCCCTTCGCGCAATTCGCGGGCGAGATCGTCGAAGACGGCGTCGCGCGGCGGCTGGATGTCCTCGAGCAGCTGCTCCATCAGCGCATCGTCGTGATCGGCGAGCTTCTCCAGCATCGAGAAGCGGGCTTCCTTCTCGCGATCGAGATCGCCGCCTTCGAGCGCGATCACCTCGGAGGCCTTGTGCTCGCGATAGATGAAGGCGCGCTCCAGCGCGAGATCGACGAAGCCCTCGATCAATTCGCCCTTCCAGATCGGGATCTGGCGCAGCACCAGCGGCACCCGCGAGGCGGGCTGCAGCATTGCCAGCGTCTCGCGAATGCGCTGGCTGGCGCGGTCGATCTTGTTGAGGAACAGGAAACGCGGGATCTTCAGTTCTTCCAGCTCGCGCAGGATGATCTGAAGCTGCGGCAGCTTCTTCTCGTCGGCCTCGCAGACCACGATTGCGGCGTCGACGGCAGGCAGCGCGGCGCGCATGTCGTGGGCAAACTCGACGGAACCGGGACAATCGAGGAAGGTGTAGCTGTCGCCCATGAAACTCGTGGTGGCTGCCGTGAGACCGACGGTCATCTTGTGATGACGGGCCTCCGGCGTGGCATCGCCGACGGACGTTCCTGCATCGACGCTGCCGGCGCGCGGGATTGCGCCCGTTCGCGCCAATATTGCTTCCAGAAGTGTGGTTTTACCGCTTTGGAAAGGGCCCACCAGCGCGATGCACCGTGGACCTCGGGGACTTCTGACGTCTTGTCCCATTTCGCCGCCTCCTTCTTGTGGAGCTCGGCCCGTGATTGGGTCGGCAAACGCCGATGCTCTGCCCCTCCCTTAGATTTGGCAAGCATCAAACGTCGCTGCGGTGCGTCGTCAGTTAGATCAAGTCTTATAATTCTGCGACTGCCGGCTCGATGTTCCACCTCTCCCGAAGGGAGAGGTGAGGAGAGAGCCCCTCCCACAAATCGCTAACGGCCCGGACGGAGTTCCAGGCTCTCGAGGCCCGCAGCGATGTTGAGGCCGACCTGGCCCTGCACGCTGAGCGGCTGGAGCGCGATCGAATTGTTGGAGCCGCCGACCAGCACATTGCCGCCGAGGCCGACGCCGATCGAGGCGCTGCCCTGCGCACCGGCGTAATTGCCGGCGAGGTCGCCGGGGCCGAGCCGGTCGACCGGTGCGAACACGCCCCAGGCCAGAGCCGTCTCCTGGGTGATGCCGATGTCGAGGCCGACCTTGCGGATGGTCGCGACGTAGCGATCGTCGGGCAAGCCGTCGGCGCGCAGCACGCAGCCGAGATGGGTCACCGACCCCACGATGAAGCCGACGCTGGCGCCGCCGCGGCATTCCAGCACGCCGACCCGTGCCATCCGCTGCTGCGCGCCAGTGTTCGCGACGGAGGCAACGAGGCCGGCAGCGGTGAGCCCGGCGAAGAGGAACGAACGGCGCATGAATGTCTCCGGCGATGAGTGTGATGCGAGCAGAGAGAGCGCCCCACCCGTGTTGCGCGATGGTCTATGCCACAAGAGCCGTGATGGTGCCAGATCCTCCGCCATTGCGAGCGCAGCGAAGCAATCCAGAGTCTTGCCGCGGAGGGATTCTGGATTGCTTCGCTGCGCTCGCAATGACGGGGATAGAGCGGTGCGCCTCTTTGCCCTGGGCAAATTTTCACATGCCAATGCAAAAAGGCCCGCCGAAGCGGGCCTTTTCAATTCGCACTCTCTTCGGCTTACCGCAGATTGCCGCAGAAGCGCTGGATGCGCTTGCAGGCGTCTTCGAGGTCCGAGGTCTTGGTGGCGTAGGAAATGCGGAAGGCCGGGCCGAGGCCGAAGGCCGATCCCTGCACCACGGCGACGCCTTCGGTCTCCAGGAGCTCGGTGACGAACTGCTCGTCATTGCCGATCACATTGCCCGACGGCGCCTTCTTGCCGATGGTGCCGGCGCAGGACGGGTAGACGTAGAACGCACCTTCCGGACGCGGGCACTCGATGCCGTTGGCCTGGTTGAGCATGGAGACCACGAGGTCGCGGCGCTCCTTGAACACCTTGTTGTTGGCGGGAATGAACTCCTGCGGACCGTTCAGCGCTTCGACGGAGGCCCATTGCGCGATCGAGCACGGGTTCGAGGTCGATTGCGACTGGATCGTCGACATCGCCTTGATCAGCTGAGCGGGGCCGCCGGCATAGCCGATGCGCCAGCCGGTCATGCAATAGGCCTTGGAGACGCCGTTCACGGTGAGCGTGCGGTCGTAGAGGCCGGGCTCGACCTGCGCCACGGTGGTGAACTGGAAGTCGTCATAGACGAGATGCTCGTACATGTCGTCGGTCATCACCCAGACATGGGGATGCTTCATCAGTACGTCGGTGAGCGCCTTCAGCTCCGAACGCGTGTAGGCAGCACCGGTCGGGTTGGACGGCGAGCACAGGATGACCCATTTGGTCTTCGGCGTGATCGCGCGCTCGAGTGCCTCGGCCTGGAGCTTGAAGCCGGTCGCGGCGGTGCAGACCACCGGCACCGGCTCGCCGCCGGCGAGCGCGACCATCTCAGGGTAGCTGACCCAATAGGGCGCGGGAATGATCACCTCGTCGCCCGGATTGATGGTCGCCATCAACGCGTTGTAGAGCACCTGCTTGCCGCCGGTGCCGACGATGATCTGGTTCGGCTTGTAGGCGACGCCGTTCTCGCGCTGGAACTTCGCGATGATGGCTTCCTTCAGCTCGGGGATGCCGTCGACCGCGGTGTACTTGGTCTTGCCGGCCTCGATGGCGCGGATCGCCGCCAGCTTGATGTTGGCGGGCGTGTCGAAGTCGGGCTCGCCGGCACCGAGGCCGATGACGTTGCGGCCCGCCGCTTTCAGCGCGCGTGCTTTATCCGTGACCGCGATGGTCGCGGACGGCTTCACACGGTCGAGCGCAGCGGCAAGGAAGGACATCATCATCTCCTGGCGAGCGTCGTGAAGCGCTTCGCCTCACGACTCCAATTGTGGGAATGACCCACCCTAAAACGTGTGCCGCCGCGCCGCAAGAAACTTCGGCCCGATCCCGGAAAAGTTTGCGATTTTCGAGCGTTTCGAAGTGCGATTTTCCGCAATATTGCGCAACTTTGCCGGCCAAACCCCTCATATCCGGCAAGGCGTGTCCTCGGAGCAATTTGCGTGCATTGGAAGTCGTCATGCCCGGGCTTGTCCCGGGCATCCACGTTCTTCGTGCGGCAAGTGAGACGTGGATGGCCGGGTCAAGCCCGGCCATGACGATGCGGAAACACTGGCGTCCTAATCCCGATCGTCTATGCGGTAGCCTACGCAGAGCGATGTGTCCGCGGATTGACGTACACGTGATCTGAACTGCCTCGTCGCGCGAAAATGATCTTCCGCTCCATTGCAGTGCGGTAGGGTTTTCGAGTTTTTCTATCGGCCGGCTCTTGCGGCGGATTCGCATCGGCATCATTGTTTAGCCGCCTCGCGGGGCAACGAGCGCCGCGTCTTCTCGTCCTCGGATTCGACCGCCAGAATGTACAAGCTCTATTCGATGCAACGCTCGGGCAACAGCTACAAGGTCCGCCTTGCGCTGGCGCTGCTCAATCTGCCTTACGAAGCGGTGGAGGTGGACATTCTGCGCGGCGAGAGCCGCACGCCGGATTTCCTGTCCAAGAACCCGTCGGGCCAGGTGCCGCTGCTCGAGGTCGGCGAGGACCGCTATCTCGCCGAGTCCAATGCCATCCTCTGGTACGTCGCCGTCGGCACGCCGCTCGCGCCGGAGAACCGCATCGACCGCGCCGAGGCGCTGCAATGGATGTTCTTCGAGCAGCACGCGCTCGAGCCGAATATCGGCGCTGCCTATTTCTGGCTGTCGCTGGTCAAGGGCGGTCGCGACCTGCAGACCCATTCGCTGGAGGACTGGATGGAGCGCGGCTATGGCGCGCTCCAGGTGATGGAGAATCACCTCAAGACCAACTCCTATTTCGCCGCGCGCCAGCTTACGGTCGCCGACATCGCGCTGTACGGCTACACCCACCTCGCCGACCGCTGCGACTTCGACCTCCAGGCCTTCCCCGCGATCCGGGACTGGCTGAAGCGCGTCGAAGCCGCGCCGGGCTTCGTGACGATGGATTGGCGCCCGGCCGACATCGACGACCCCGCCAGCATCGCCGCGAGCGCCTGACGGCGTGCCCCGCTCCGGCGAATAGCGGGCACAAGGACGATCTTTGCCGCAATCCCGCCACTTTCCGCGCGGTCGTCGCCGCAATATTGCCGGTTGAAACTAGGAAATTCTGGAGAGTCGCGGGTGATTCGCTCGCGTGTTGAAGGATTTAGACCATGATGCGGGCGTCCGGCACGGCAGGGTTTCATACCCCATCCGCTACGGTTGCGTCTTCCCGGCTCACCCATGCGGTCGCGGCTTCGCTCGCCGTCGCCGCGCTCTCGCTGTGCCTGATCGTCACCCTCACGGTGCTGTCGACCAAGGCGACCATGGCGATGGGCCTGCCGGTCTGATTCCCGTTTCATCCTGGACCAGCCTTCAAGGCGCCGTACGGCCCGCGCCGACCGGCATCGCGACAGGACGTCGATGAAATCACCTGTGGTAGTCGTTGCAATCACCCTGACTGCGGCCATCCTGGTCGCGGCCTCGCTGCTGATCATCGTCGGCACGCGCAAGGGCGCAGGCGTGTCGACGCTGAATGCGCCGACGCCGCAGCAGCGCGCGCACATGGTCTAAAATCATTCGAAAACCCTACGCTTGCACGCAAGCGCGCCTTAAGCACGCCGCACGAAATCGCATCGCGGTCGCGCAACAATCAGTCAGTGTTGCGGCCTATCCTCGTTCGGGAGGAGCGAGACAGGCCCATGCGGTTGGGATGGCGTGCGATCTCCGGTCCGGCGCTGACGGCAGGCATCCTGCTGCTGGCGATGCTGCTCGATCGCCTCGTCCCGACGTCCCCGCCCGCCCCGCTGTTCGTCGGCATCGTGGCTCTCGCCGGCGCGCTCGCAGGACTCGCCTCCGCCGCGACGACCGCGACGGTCGCGGTGATCGGCGCGGCACTGTTCTTCCTCAGCCGCCACGGCGTTTCCGGCCTCGGCGCCGCCGATCTGGTGCAGCTCGGCCTCCTGGCCGGCACGGCTTTCGGCACCGTCGGCATCACGGGGCTGATGCGCGAGCGGCTGCTCGGCAGCTTCGCGGCCGAGCGCCGCAGCCACGCCATTGCCGAGCGGTTGTCGGCCGCGCTGGACAAGGTCGATATCGGCATCGTGCTGCTCGATGCCGAGACCCGGGCCGAATTCATCAACCGTGCGTTCCGCGATTATTTTGCGGTGCCGGACGAGATCGCAGACGCGAGGCCGCCCTTCATCGCGCTGATGTATCACGGCCGCGACACCGGCGCGTTCGAGCTGCCCGAGGACGAGCTCGGCACCTTCATTGCGCAGCGCATGGAGATGGTGCGGGTCGGCGATGCGACGCCGATCAACATCAAGCTGCGCAACGGCGAGGTGCTGCGCTTCGTCTGCACCGCGCTGCCCGACGGCGGGCGGATGCTGAGCTACACTCCCGTGACCGACCTCGTGCGCCACACCGATGCGCCGGCGCGCGCCGACTATTACCGCTCGCTGCGCGACCCGACCGGCCGCAAGCTGATCCGGTCCTTGCGCGTTGCGGAGTAGAGCGTGTTGAATTCAAGCTCTGCTGGTTGCTGGAGGTTCACCTCTCCCTTGGCGAAAGGTGAACCGAATTCTGAGCCGGCACCGATACAACCAATCCTCATCGCCACGCGATTGATCGGCCATACGATCATCACGTATGAAGGGCGCCGCTTCGTTGCGCACCACGGAGATCGCGGAAACTCACATGTCGCTCATCATTCGCGCCCTCACCAGGCAGGACTACGATCAATGGCTGCCGCTGTGGGACGGCTACAATGCCTTTTACGGCCGCTCCGGTCCGACCGCGCTCGCGCCCGAGATCACAGGGATGACGTGGCAGCGCTTCTTCGACGCCTATGAGCCGATGCATGCGCTGGTCGCCGAAAGCGACGGCCACCTGCTCGGCCTGACGCATTACCTGTTCCATCGCAGCACCACAGCGATCGAGCCGTCCTGCTATTTGCAGGATCTGTTCACCTCCGAGGCCGCGCGCGGCAAGGGTGTCGGCTCGGCGCTGATCCATGGCGTCTACGAGCGCGCCAAGCTGGCGGGATCGCCGCGCGTCTACTGGCAGACCCACGAGACCAATCTCACGGCGCAGCGCCTCTACGACAAGGTCGCGGAGCGTTCCGGCTTCATCGTCTATCGCAAGATATTCTAAGCCTGTTGTTTGAGCATGATCTTTTCGGAAAACCGCTTCGAACTTTTCCTGATCATGCCTTAGGGACCTGTGGATAACTTCGCGTGTCACCCGCGCGTAACATAGTAAGGCTAGGCTGCGACTGCGTCTGGTCAGGCCCCCGTCACCGATCATGCGCCCCAAGCGGTCCCCGTCAGTCGCCGCGTCTGACAGGGGCCGCATTTTTTTGTCCGCGCTGCCGGCATGGCAGCAGCGCGGCCGCCCGCTTGCTGCGGCGGCGCGTGGTGGTCAGAATGCCCGCCGCTCATCTCCGACAGGATCTCTCATGGAAATTCGCAATCTCGGCGCCTCCGGCCTTCGTGTGTCCGCGGTCGGGCTGGGCTGCAACAATTTCGGCCAACGCACCGACCTCGAGACCTCGCGCAAGGTGATCCATCGCGCGCTCGACCTCGGCATCACGCTGTTCGACACCGCCGACATCTATTCGAACATGGGCGGCTCGGAGACTGTGCTCGGTACCGTTCTGGGCGATCGCCGCAAGGACATCGTGCTGGCGACGAAGTATGCCAAGCCGATGGCCGAGGACGGCACCAAGCAGGGCGCCTCGCGCCGCTACATCATGGAGGCCGTGGAGGCCAGCCTGAAGCGGCTGAAGACCGATTACATCGACCTCTACCAGCAGCATGACTACGACCCGCTGACGCCGATCGAGGAGAGCCTGCGCGCACTCGACGATCTCGTTCGCCAGGGCAAGGTGCGCTACATCGGCAATTCGAACTTTCCGGCCTGGCGGATCGCGGAAGCCGAATACGTCGCACGCGCGATGAATGTCAGCCGCTTCGTCTCATGCCAGGACGAATATTCCCTGCTCGTGCGCGACATCGAGAAGGACCTGCTGCCGGCCGCGACGGAATACAAGCTCGGCCTGTTGCCGTTCTTCCCGCTCGCAAGCGGCCTCCTGACCGGCAAATACAGGAAGGGCGAGGCCGCGCCTGCCGACACCCGCTTCGGCAAGGTGCCGCGGCTGCGCGACCGCTACGTCACGCCGCGCAACGAGGACATCGTCGAGAAGCTCCAGGCCTTCGCGAAGGCGCGCGGCCATTCGATGCTGGAGCTCGCCTTCTCCTGGCTCGCCGCGCGCCCGCAAGTATCGAGCGTGATTGCCGGCGCGACCCGCGTCGAGCAGATCGAGGAGAACGTCAAGGCGATCGCCTGGAAACTCAGCGCGGAGGAGATGACCGAGATCGACAGGATCACGCTGGGCTGATTTCGCGACGACCGACCTTCGCGGCGCGGCGCTACTTCGCGCCGCGCCCCACCGTCTGCATCACCTCGAAGCCTTCGAACTGGGGATGGCCGAGATACAGCGGCTTGTTGTCGCCCGCCTTATGATGCGCCGCGCGAAACGCTTCCGACTTGGTCCAGGCCTCGAACGCCGCATAATTCGCCCATACGGTGTGCGAGGCGTACAGCGTGTGGTCCTCGGCTTCCGGCCCGCGCAGCAGATGAAACTCGATGAAGCCCGGCACCTTGTCGAGATGGGTGTCGCGCGTGAGCCAGACCTGCTCGAAGGCAGTCTCGGAGCCCTTGGCGACGCGGAAGCGGTTCATGGCGATGTACATGGGATGGTTCTCCTGATGCTGCGCCATTATCTCGTCATTCCGGGGCGCGCCGCAAGGCGCAGGCGACCTCTCCGAGCTACACAATCTCTTCTTCGGACAAGGCCGATTGCTCGGTGCGCATCTGCCGCACCTGCTCGATGATGAAATCCATCACCAGACGGGTGCGGGGCGCCAAATGGCGGCGTGACGAGTACACCAGACTGAAGGGCAGTCCTGGCGAGGGATAGTCGCTCAAGAGACGGACCAGATCGCCCCTGCGGAGGTCATCGACCACCTGCACGAGCGGCAGAAAGGCAATGCCGTAGCCGGCACGAGCTGCAAGATGGACCGCGGCACCGTCATTGGCGAGCATACCGCCCGACACGCGCACCTCTCGCGCGGCACTTGGTCCCGCAAAGGCCCAGATGTCCGAGTCCGGTCCGGTGTCATGGACGATGCAGGCATGAGCTCCGAGCTCGGTCGGATTGCGAGGCTCGCCGCACGCTGCGATGTAGCTCGGCGCCGCTACGATGACACGGGCCGCGATCCCGATCCGTCGTCCGACCAGCGACCTATCGAGGATGTCCCCGACCCGCATGGCCAGATCCAGGCGATCTTCGATCATATCGCCGAACCGGTCGCTGACGATCAACTCGACCTTCAGTCCGGGGTTGCGCGCCAGCAGCGCCGGCAGCCGCGGCGCCAGAAAATGGCTCGCCGCGACCATGATCCCCAGACGGACGAGGCCGACCGGCGATGCGCTTTGTCGCCCGAGCGCAGCTTCCATCGTTTCGATGCCCTCGAGCACCGGCTGGGCGAGTTGGAGCAGCATCCGTCCGTCGTCGGTCAGGCTGAGCTTGCGGGTCGTCCTGTGCAGCAGACGAACGCCAAAACGCTCCTCGAGAGAGGAGACCTGCCGCGCCACGGCCGCCTTGCTGACGTCACGCTCGCGCGCCGCAGCCGAGAACGAGCCGGTCTCGGTGACCCGCACCAGTACCTGCAAGGCGCCTACGATATCCATGTCGCGCTCGTGACGATTTTCGACCCTGCGCCGGTTCGCCGACCGGTGCCGGCGCGGCATGCTCCGAGGCGGGCGCTGCTTGCTTCCGTCATCTGGTGATGCTCAGCGAGACGGCTCTATTCAGATACGACGTGCGCATGGGCTAGTCGCAGACGAGATACCTGCGGTGGCGTCTATAGACGTAGTAGCAGTCGCTACTCGAGTAGTAGCTGGAGCGCGCGCCGCCATAGGCGTAGCCGGCATAGGCGCCGGCCGCGTATGCCCCGGCATAGCTCGCAGCGCGCGCACCATAGCCGTAGCCATGTCCATAGCCGTGGACACCGCCATAGCGATAAAAGCCGCCATGGCCGACGTTGATTGCCGTCGTCCGCGCGGCGCTCACGACCGCGGGCCCCCCGCCGACACCTCGCGCGGCGAGATCGGCCCGCGGCCCGGCTGCCGGACCGAGGCGAGGGCCGCCAAGTGCGGCGGGACCGGGGCCGGCGACGGCTGGAGGGGCTGCCGGAGCCATCGGCGGAGGGCCGGCGGGCGCCATCGGTGGCGGCGGCGGAAATTGCGCAAATGCAATGGACGGAGCGAGCGAACTCGCCGCGAGCGTCACCGTGACAGCAAAGGCTGATAGCGTCTTCGAGATCATCGTCGTCTCCATTCTAGATCTGTGCGTCGAGCACAGGCTCGGGTGCATGGCGAGCGGGCGCGTCTTCGTCCCTCGCGTGGTTCGCAACGGCTTCGGGCTGAAGTGAAGGTGCTTCATCCGCGTGATCCGGATGAATCCTGAACCACGCCACATACAGCGCCGGCAGGAAAAGCAGCGTCAGCAGCGTGCCGACGATGATGCCGCCCATCATGGCGTAGGCCATCGGGCCCCAGAAAATCTCGCGTGCGATCGGAATGAGCGCGAGACTTGCGGCGGCGGCGGTGAGCAGGATCGGGCGCATGCGGTGCTCGGTGGCTTCCACCACGGCATCCCAGGCCGGCCTGCCCTCCTTCTTGAGATCCTCGATCTGCACGATCAGGATCACGGAGTTTCGCACCAGGATGCCGATGAGGGCCAGCACGCCGAGAATGGCGACGAAGCCCAGCGGCGCGCCGCTCGGGAGCATGGCCATGACGACGCCGATCAGCGCGAGCGGCGCAACGGCGAACACCAGGAACAGGCGCGAAAAGCTCTGCAGCTGAAGCATCAGCACGGTCGCCATGACGAACAGCATCAACGGCACGACCGCGATGATCGGCCCCTGGCTCTTGGCACTCTCCTCCACCGAGCCGCCGGTCTTGATCGAATAGCCCGCCGGCAGCTGCCTGGCGAATTCCGCGACTTTCGGCGCGAGCTGGTCGACGACCGTCTTCGGCTGAACGTTGCCGACGACGGCGGCCTTCAGCGTAATGGTCGGAATCCGCGCGCGGCGCCAGATCGTGGGCTGCTCCAGCTCGTAGCGCAGATTGGCGACGGCCCCGAGCGGGACCGGTTGGCCGCCCAGCCCGGTCAGTTGCAGGTCGCGCAGCGTATCGATCGAGGCGCGCTCCTTCGCAGTCGCACGTCCCGTGACATTGACGAGATAGATGCTGTCCCGCACCTGCGTGATCGGCGAGCCCTGCAGCACGGAGTTCAGCGTGGTGGCGATGTCCTCCGAGGTCAGGCCGAGCTGGCGCGCCTTGTCCTGGAACACGTCGACCTTGACGACGCGGGCCGGCTCCATCCAGTCGAACACCACGTTGCCGAGATCGGGACTGCTCCGCACGATTCCTGCAAGCTTCTGTGAGAGATCGCGCACCTTGGCGATGTCGGGCCCGCTGAGACGGTATTGCACCGGCCGCCCGACCGGAGGGCCGACCTCGAGCAGCTTCACGTAGGTGTCGGTGCCCGGGAACGTCCTCCTCAAATAGTCCTCGAACTGCGCCTTGAGCCGGTCGCGCGCCGGGATGCCGCCCTTCGTCACGATCACCTGCTGGCCGAACCAGGTGTTGGCGGTCTGAACATCGAACGACAGCACGAAGCGCGGCGCGCCAGTGCCGACATAGGTCGACCAGTGCTCGACCGATTGGTTGCCCTGCAACTGCTCGCGCTCGAAACGCGCCATCTGCATGTTGGTCTCGGTGATCGAGGCGTTCTGCGGCAGGTTCCAGTCGATCACCAGCTCGGCGCGGTCGGACGAGGGGAAGAACTGCTGCTGCACGAACTGCAGGCCAAACAAAGCGAGCAGGAACGCGCCCACCGTCACGGCGACGGTGCTCCAGCGGTGATGCATGCAGAATACGAGGAGGCGCGCAAACATCTGCGCCAGGCGGCCCTTCTGCTCGTGATGTCCCTTCATCTTTGCCGGAAGGATCGTGACGCCGAGCAGCGGCGTGAACAGGACGGCCACGACCCAGGAGACGATCAGCGATACCGCGATCACCACGAACAATGTAAAGGTGAACTCCCCGGCGTTGCTGCTGTTGAGCCCGATCGGGATAAAGCCGGCCACGGTGACCAGCGTGCCCGTCAGCATCGGAAATGCGGTCGACGTATAGACGTGGGTTGCAGCTTTCTCTAGGGGATCGCCGACCTCGAGCCGGGCCACCATCATCTCGACGGCGATCATGGCATCGTCGACCAGAAGACCAAGCGCGATGATCAGGGCCCCGAGCGAAATGCGTTGCAGCGAGATGCCGCAATAGGCCATGACAACGAAGGTGATCGCGAGCACGAGCGGAATGGCGATCGCGACCACGAGACCGGCACGCATCCCCAGGCTCAGGAAGCTGATGCCGAGCACGATGATCACGGCCTCGAACAGCGCTTCGGTGAAGCCGGACACGGCATGTTCGACCACGACGGGCTGGTCGGCAACGAGGTGCACGCCGACGCCGATCGGCAGGTCGGCAATGATCTTCGTCATCTCCTCCTTCAGCGCCTCGCCGAACTGGAGCAGGTTGGAACCGGACTTCATGCCGATCGCGAGCGCAATGGCGGGCTGACCGTTGTATCTGAACAGCGTCGACGGCGGATCGGCGTAGCCGCGCGTGATGGTGGCGACGTCTGTCAGCGGGAAGAAGCGATCGTTGATGCGCAGATTGACCGCTTTCAGGCTCGCCTCGGAGGCGAACTGGCCGTTGACACGGACGCTGATCCGCTCCGGTCCCTCCTGGAACACGCCGGAGGGCGCCACCGCGTTCTGGCCTTGCAGCGAATTCATGACGGCGTGGATGTCGAGGCCGAGGGCTGCGATCTTGCGGGTGGAGAATTCGAGGTAGATCACCTCGTCCTGCGCGCCGAGAATGTCGACCTTGCCGACGTCGCGCACGGTCAGCACCTTGGCTCTGATATCCTCGACCTGGTCGCGGAGCTGTCGCTGGCTCAAGCCGTCGCTGGTGAAGGCGTAGACGTTGCCGAAGACGTCACCAAAGCGGTCGTTGAAACCAGGTCCGATCACGCCTTGCGGGAAATCGCCCTTGATGTCCGCGATCATGTTGCGAACACGAACCCAGGTCGGCTTGACGTCGGCCGCCTTGGTCGAATCGCGCAAATAGACGAAGACGGTGGTCTGACCGGCGACCGTCACGCTCTTGGTGTAGTCGAGCGATTCCAGCTCCTCGAGCTTCTTCTCGATCCGGTCGGTGACCTGCCGCGTCATTTCCTCCGGCGAGGCGCCCGGCCATTGCGCCTGGATCACCATGGTCTTGATGGTGAAGTCGGGATCCTCCTGTCGCCCCAATTGGAGATAGGCGAACAGGCCGGCCGCCATGAAGGCGATCATGAAATACCAGACGAGCGAGCGGTGGCCGAGCGCCCAGTCGGAGAGGTTGAACGACTTCATGGCTCTTGATCCTGTTCGAAGCGGACGCGCTGTCCCGGCTTGAGGCTATGAATTCCGGCGGTGACGACGCGGCTGCCTGCGGCAAGCCCGCCGGTGACGCGGACGCCCGCCCGTTCGGCGACACCGTCGATCTTCTGCAGCGAGACGGTGCCGGCGGACTGATCGACCACCCAGACGAAATCGGCCCCGTCCCTGGCAAGCACCGCCGATGCGGGCAAGCGCAAGACATTGCTCTGATCCTTGCCGAACTTCGCCGTGACCGTCGCGCCAAGCCGGAAGCTTTCGGGCGGGTCGTCGAGCGCGATCCGGACGCGCCGCAGCCGCGTCACCGCATCGGCTTGCGGCGCGATTTCGCGAATCCTGCCCTCGACCTGAACGGTGGGGAGGAGCTGCAGGCTGACGGTGAACGGGAGACCGACTTCGAGCGGCCCAGGCAGGTCTTCGCCGATATCGACGACCGCCTCGCGAACGTCCGGGCGCGCGACCGTCACCACGGTTTGCCCCGGCGAGACCACCTGGCCGACTTCCGCGCCGACGGCGGTGACGACGCCGCCGAAGTCGGCCTTGATGCGGGCATAGCCGAGTTGCTCGACGGCCTTGGTCAGGCTCGCCTGCTCCTGCGCAACGCTTGCTTCAGCGCCGGCGCGGGCCTGCTCGGCATTATCGAGCGTCTGCCTGGTGGTCGCATCGCTGGTGATCAGCGTGCGTTGCCGCTCCTCCGTGGCCTTGGCGGTCACAAGCTGCGCCTCGGCCTTGGCAAGCTGAGCTTTCGCCGCGCGAACCGCGAGATCGAGCGCGATGGGATCAATCGTGCCGATGATCTGTCCTTCGCTGACGATATCGCCAACGTTGACCGGACGCGACGTCAGGCGTCCAAGTACGCGAAAGCCGAGGTTGGTCTTGTAGCGCGGCTCGACGACGCCGACCGCAACCGTGCCGTCACCGCTATTCGGCGCGGCTACCATCGAGAGCACGGGGCGCACGGGCTCTGGCGCCTTCGTCTCTTTCTGACAGCCGGCGAGCAACGCGGCCGCCGCGAGCGTGCCAGCGATCATCATCACCCCTCGCTTCATGATTGACCTCCCTCTTCAGTGACCGATTGGCCGACGCTCAGGAGCTTGCCGCCGTCGACGACGACGCGCTCGCCGGGCTCGAGGCCTGCCTTGATCAGCACCTGACCGGCTTCATAAGCGCCGACCGTGACCGGCTTCAGCGACGCTGTCTGCGTCCTGGGGTCAACGGTCCAGACGGCAGGCCTGCTACCCGCGGCCATCAGCGCGCTCCAGGGCAGGGTGATCTCGTTCTGAGCTTTCGCCTTCACCGTCCCCGAGACGGCGCTGCCCAGCGTCATCGCAGCCGGCGGATTCGCGATGGACACCTTGACGCGGATCGTGGAGCTCTTCGCGTCGATAACAGGTGAAATCTCTCTCACCTCTCCCATCGCCGTCACGCTCGGGTCGGAGAGCAGTGTCAACGCGACGCTGCGGCTCTCCGTCTGGCCAAGGAAGACGGATTCGTAGACCTCGAAGACGGCATCCCGCTCCCCGTCCTGCGCAAGCGAGAACACGGGTTGGGCAGCCGGAACGACCTGACCGACCTCGAGATTTCGCGCGGTAACGACGCCGTCCGCTTCGGCGCGCAGGACGGTGTATCCGAGCGCATCGCGCGAGGTGCCCAGCTGTGCCCTGGCCGCCTCCAGCACACCCTCTGCGGTTCGCAGACCTTCCTGGGCCTGGTCGTAGACGGTGCGGGTGGTGAAGCCGCTTGCGATCAGCGCCTTCTGCCGCTCGAACGTGGCCTTCGCCACGCGCAACTGGGCTTCGGCTGAGGCTACTGCCGCCGTCGCAGCATCGACATCAGCCTGTTGCTCGGCTGGATCGAGACGGGCGAGGACGTCGCCCTTACTGACGTGCGCACCGACGTCCACGATGCGCGCAACCACCCGTCCGCTGATGCGGAACGAAAGATCGGCACGGAAGCGTGCCTGGACTTCTCCCGTCAACGTGCGGGAGGATTCCCGATCGCGCGGCTGTACGATCGTGGTCCGGACCAGCGCTGCCCGTGTGGCCGTCTGCGCCGCGTGATCGTTGCAACCGGTCAACGCAATGCTGACAAGCACGGAGGCCGCGGCGAAGGCCTTCCCCACATGTGGCGTTCGAACGGGGTTCGAGAATTGGGTCGTCATGGCGCATCCATCTGATGGGAAGGTGACAACAGTCCGCCAAGCGCATCGGCGGCGCGGCAGGAAACGGGCGCCGCGTCATTTGGAGCAGTGGCTCGCGTGCGGCGCGGAGCCCTCATCTGGCGCGTGGCGATCGACCAGTTCGCGCCCCGCTCGCGTTCGGTCAGCGGGAACGAGAGGACGATCGAGGTGAATTCGGCGCCGAAACCCTGCTCGATCCTGCCGCCCAGCGCCCGGGCGATATCCCTGGCAATGCGCAATTCGCGGTCGGAAGCCTCCCGCGCGGGACGCGAGCCGTTGTCCAGGATCACGCAGTTCACGAGCGCGCCGGTGCGCGTCAGCTTGATCCTGATCTGCCCGGCCCGGGCGTCGAAACAGGCGTGCCTTGCGGCGTGCATCACGAGCTCATGGACGATCAGCCCCAGATGCCAGCAGCGCTGCGGCTGGAGCGCGAGCGACTGGGTCGCGAATGCCAGCTGGATGTTCATCCGATCCAGGACTGCCCGGCGTATGCCACAGCCCAGCTTGCGGATGTGAGTCGCAGCGTGGATCAGCGTTTCACCCGCCGGCATGGCCAACGTACGATGCAGATCGGCGTATCCCTGCAGCAGCTCGGCGACCTCGCTGAGCGCGCACTTGGCTTCGGTCCCTTCCACCCGGATGGCGGCGGCGGCGACCAGATTGATGGCGAAGGCGACACCGTTGGTGACCCTGTGATGCAGCTCGCGCAGCAGCACGCCTTCCGGCAAACCAGACGAGGCTGGGCTCAAGACAGACACGACACTCTCCTCATTGCTCTCGGGCGATCGGAGTCGAACGCCCCAGATCTTTGCGACCCTGATCGTCAGGAGCTCCCGCCGAAGCTCGGGGACACGCAGACCTCACACATTAATAAACTAAACCGTATATTTTCTTTTTCTTGCCTTTCTTCGCGGGCCATGTCAAGTGAGAAAGCAACGCGCACAGACTCGTGATTTTGGAGGTCAAATGAAGAAGACGAAGCGGGGAAGACCGCCAAAGGATCTTGCCGGCGATGCGCAGGCCCGAATTCTCGATGCCGCCCAGCAGCTGTTTCTCGACAAGGGCTACCAAAGCGCCAGCATTGACGACATTTCCGAACTCGCCCCCGCGAGCAAGCCCACGATCTACGCCCACTTCCCGGGCAAGGAAGCTTTGTTCGCGGCGGTGGTGGCCCGCACCGTCGAGGGATTGACGGATTTCGACGGCTTCGTGCCAGAAGGCCGCACCATCGAGGACAAGTTGGCCAACCTCGGCACCGCAATCGTGGAGAGGTTTGCGGAGGAATCGGTGGGCTTGGTCCGCGCCACCATCGCCGAATCTCACCGATTTCCCGAACTGAGCCGCAACGTTCATGACGCCGCGCGCGATCGCTCTCAGGCCGCGGTGTCGCAACTGCTCGAGGACGCCACGCAGAAGCTCGCTCGCGACCCGAGAGGTCCTTTCAGTGGCAAGCGAAGCCGCGCCACCGCGCAGATCTTTCTCGACCTGATCCTGCTACCGATGCTGTTCCGGTCGCTGGTCGGCGAAACCCCGAAGGACCTGAAGAAGGATCTTCCCGGCTTCGTGCGCGAGCGCGTCGGCTTCTTCCTGGCGGCCTGCGAGACAGACTGGACGCACTAGCTTCTGGGCCAGCCCTACCGTCGGCGCATATCGCATCGGAGTCAGCCGGCAACCTTGAGCCGCACATGCGACGTCATTTCCGCTGGCTGCGACGACGGCATGCGGCGCAGAGCGCCCCAACAAAATCTCAACATCTCGTCGAAGCTCGGTCGCAGCGTCGCGGCTCCGATCCGCGATGGATTGAGATGGACATCCATGGCTTCCAGCAGGCAACAGGTCAGTGCCATCGGACTGCCGCCCTGCAGTTCGCCGCGTGCCTGGCCCGCGCCGATGATCGGTCGCACCAGCCCTCGGATCCTGTCATCGTAGGCGAGGACGACCGTCCAGTTCTGCCGGACGGCAAGGGTGACTAGGTCCTGCAGCCGTCGATGCTTCGCCGGCCGGCCTTCATTGCAGTCGGCGATGGCCTTCAGGATTGCGGCAAGGCGCCGTAGCGCCGGCCCGCCGCCGCCGGCCGCCTCAGCCGCCGCACTGACCGCCTCCTCGAGCACGTCCTCCACCACAGCCTCCTCGATCGCGCGCCGTGAGGGAAAGAATCGATAGACGCTTGCCGGAGACATCGGCAGACTCCGCGCGATGTCGGCGACGGTGGTCTTGTTGTGACCCATCTCGCCATAGAGGCGGATGGCAGCCTGCACGATCCTGCGGCGGGCGCTCCTCGTTCGATCGTCAATCTGCTCGCGCATGCTTCTCACCGCACCGGAAGGTTCATCAGCTCGCTGCGGCAGGCTTCGCCGAAGTCGCGCAATGGGTCCATCTCCTCGATGAAGTCGGGCAAGTCGACGAATGTCCGATTGGGCGACAAATAGGTCTCGATGATGAGACGACCGGTTCGCTCGGCGGCATGCACGACGTCGTCAGTCGAAAGGATCCGCATGCGGCCGACCAGCGTGTACAGGCTGACGAGCTGCGGGATTTCCGCCCGGTCGCTCACGAGCGCGTCGGCATAGAGCCGCGATGCCTCTTCGATGAAGCTGCGGTACAGCCGTTCGCGCTTCGAAAACGAGCGGGCATGATGACGCTCGCGAAGCCTTTTGCGCCTGCTGAACCAGCCGCTGACGATGGTCGACACCGCGCCGAACGCCGAGCCGCCGAAGGCGGCCAGTGCGGGTATGTAAATCGTGCTCATGATGTCACTCCTGGCTCCGTCCCGGGCGGATGCGGTTCAGGCCACGGCCTCGCCGCATCAGCTACGGCAGAGCTGCCTCATCTTCCCCTCGCCGAGCCGGTGGTTGCGTGGTCGAACACCGCTTTGCACGCCGCGCTCAGGTCCGATTTTCTCTGCCTCAGGCAGGCTTCGACTCCCGACGGATCAGGAATGTAGGCACTGCACAGACGAAAGGCGTCGGGCGTGCAGGCCGCCCGCTGCTCCGCCGTGCCCTGGTTCTCCTGGGCAACAGCTGCTGCGCTGCCAAGCGCGACTACGGCCGCTGCGAACAACGCCGGCATCAATCTCGTCATGTCAGATCCCTTCTCTGCTCGAGGCTTCTGGTTGAATGGCGGAGCCTCGCCGCCTTGATCCTGCACACGCGCTTGTGACGCACTCGTCTTGACTTCGGCCGTGGCGCGTGATTTATATGAACTATACGGTGTATTTTATTAAGGAGACGCGGAATGTCAACCCTGCTGTTTGCGTTGATGCGCGAAAATCCGTTGCCCGGCCTCGCCGCCGCATCGCTGAACGTGATTGTCGCCCTGTGCCTCGTGACCCTAAGCGTTCTGCTTGGCATCACGATCGCGATCATCGCTTGGGCTCAAACCCTTGCGGCGCGCCAGCTCAGCACCGTTCGGCTGGAGCGGAGGACCCTCGCATGACGGCGGCCCTGCTGATCGCCCGTGACTGCATCATCTATTGCGTCAGCGTCTGGATCGCGCCCGTCGAATGCGTGTTCGACGTGATCGAGGCCGAGCTCGCGCGCAGGGGCGTTACGCCCGAGGAGGCCGACCGCCTCACGCGCAGGGCGTGAGAGGACGGAGGGCGTGCCCGACATGCTGAAATTCATCGAAGTCTTTGACGTCATCGAAGTGGATCCAACCAGTGGCAAGACGGCGTGGACCGGTGTCACCGGAACGCGAGCGGCGCTCCAGCGCGACGGATTCATGATCGACCCGAAAGCCGGCGCCTATTGTCCGACGGACTGGCTCGACGAGCGCGGTTATCTCGATGTCGAGCTCGCACGCCGGCACCCGCGCCCCTGGAGTATCTGATGATGAGACGGACTGATTTGCGCGTCGGGAGCGACCTGTCGTGAGCCGACGATCCGCAATGCTCATGCGTGCGAGCCAGCCGACCGACGCCGCCCTGCCCTTGCGCGGCTATTTCCTGTCGGTGGGTGGCGCGCTGGCCTGCCTGCTTCTGCTGGCGAGCTGGGTGCTGCCGGCGCAACTGCCGGCTCATCCTGCCGAGATGGATCCTGCACGGCTCCCCATCCGCATCCACTCCGACGTCAAGCCGCCGGAGCGCGTCGTGATCGACACCAGTCAGTCGCTGCCGGGGCTCTCCGACAAGGAAATCGTCGTCGCGCGCTCGCCCGCGGCGAGAGATTGACCGACCAGACCGGGATTGATCCAATGTCGAAACAGCATTTGTTTGCCCTGATCGTGTGGTCCGCCACGCTCGCCGCCGGCGCCGCCGTCGCCGACGTCCGGAATTTCTCGGGGGCCGACAGCCAAGGTGCGGCTTCGCAGAGCAATAGCGAGGAGGCCGCCATCCGCCGCGTCCTCTCGGAGTTCCGCACCACGCGCATCCCCCTCAGCCGCGCCATGACGATCGCGGAGCAACTGCACAGCGGCTCGAAGACGGCCGACATCAGCTTCGAGTCGGCGGGCTTGCCCCTCTACCGCGTCCGCACCATCCGGAATGAGCACGTGTGGGAGAACGCCATCGACGCCAATACCGGCAGGATCACCGGCAAGGAGCTGACGTTCTCGCTGAAGGAGCTCGACCGCGACGACCTCGCCAACATCCTCTCCCTCAGATGGATCAAGCAGGAATTGTCGGATGCCGTGCAGGTCGCCGAGAGAGCAGCAGCCGGCAGCGCGTTGGCCGGTGGTCTGATGCGTCAGGACGGCAAGCTCAACTTCGTGATCATCGTCGCCAGCGGCGACCATTTGAAAGAGGTGATGCTCGAGCCGCCCAAAGTCGGAAAGCAGGAATCGAGCCGCCACTAACAAGGCACCCCTATCACCAGTCAAAGAGCCCAACCCTCATGAACTTCCAGCCTCGACCGCAGCTCTCATCCGCACAGCGGCAGCTTCCCTTTGATTGCATCGCCCTGCTGCTCCAAGGTGGCGGCGCGCTCGGCGCCTATCAGGCGGGCGTCTACGAAGCCCTGGCCGAAGCCAGCATCCACCCCGATTGGGTCGCCGGCATTTCGATCGGCGCGATCAATGCCGCCATCATCGCCGGCAACCCGCCGGAGTCCCGCGTCGATCGCCTGCGCGATTTCTGGACCCAGGTCACCTCGACGGCGCCCTGGGAGTGGTCGGCTTTCGGCGATTGGACAAAGAGCGACGGCACGCGCAACCTCCTCAACCAGATGAGCGCCGGTCTTGCGGCCGCGTGTGGCGCCGCCGGATTCTTCTCCGCCCGTCCCGTCTTGCCCTGGCTGCAGCCAGGTGGAGCCAGCGATGCGACCAGCATCTATGACACGCGCGCGCTCAAGACCACGCTGGAGCGACTGGTCGATTTCGATCGGCTCAACAGCGGACTGACGCGCTTCAGCGCCGGCGCGGTCAACGTCAGAACCGGCAATTTCGTCTATTTCGACAACACGACTCACACCATCCAGCCGGAGCACATCATGGCGAGCGGCGCGCTGCCGCCGGGCTTTCCGGCGGTGGAGATCGAGGGCGAGCATTATTGGGACGGCGGTCTCGTTTCCAATACGCCGCTGCAATGGGTGATCGAATCGGATGCCCCGCAGGACATCCTGGCATTTCAGGTCGACCTCTGGAGCGCGCGTGGACAACTTCCCGCCAACATGGCCGAAGTGATCACGCGGCATAAGGAAATCCAGTATTCCAGCCGCACGCGCGCCAGCACCGACCAGTTCAAGCGGGTGCAGCGCCTGCGGCGCGCGCTCACGGAGCTGCTCGGCCGGCTGCCCGACGATCTCAGCCAGCACGATGACGTGAAGCTGCTCAGCACGGCGGTCTCCCGCAACGTCTACAACATCGTCCATCTCATCTACCGCGCGCGCAACCACGAGGGACACTCCAAGGACTACGAGTTCTCGCGGCTGTCCATGCAGGAGCATTGGCGCGCCGGCTACCACGACGCGCTGCGCACGCTGCGCCATCCCGAGGTGCTCGCGCGCCCTTCGAGTCCCGATGGCGTCTTCACCTTCGATCTCGAACATGACGGCCGCGAGTAGGCCCGATCTCATCGCCAGGAGAGAACGCAAATGCGCGAGACTGACGTGAAGCAACGCGCCTTCGCCATGCCGCTGACCAACCCGGCCTATCCGCCCGGGCCGTACCGGTTCGTCGACCGCGAATACCTGATCATCACCTATCGCACCGATCCGGCCAGGCTGAGGGCCGTGGTTCCAGAGCCGCTCGAGGTCGACGAGCGAGAAGCGCTCGTCAAGTACGAGTTCATCCGGATGCCCGACTGCAACGGCTTTGGCGATTACACCGAAAGCGGACAGGTCATTCCCGTCTCGTTCCGCGGACGCAAGGGCGGCTACACGCACTGCATGTTCCTCAACGACGAAGGACCCATCGCGGGCGGGCGCGAGCTCTGGGGCTTTCCGAAGAAGCTTGCACAGCCGACCTTGCAGACCGAGATCGACACGCTGATCGGTACGCTGGATTATGGCCCCGTGCGGGTCGCCACGGGGACGATGGGCTACAAGCACCGCGAGGCCGATCTGGCGAAAGTCAAGACTGCACTGAACGAGCCGAACTTCCTGCTCAAGATCATCCCGCATGTCGACGGCAGCCCACGCATCTGCGAGCTGGTTCGGTACCATCTCGAGGACATCGTGCTGAAAGGGGCCTGGACCGGACCGGCGGCCTTGGCCCTCACACCACACGCATTGGCGCCGGTTGCCGAGCTGCCGGTCCTGGACATTGTCTCGGCCATCCATATCCGCGCCGACCTTACACTCGGCCTCGGGACGGTGGTGCATGACTATCTGCAACAGCCGGCTCGCGGCTCGATTCGCGCCGGTGAGAAGGCTCTGGTCTTTTGACTCCGATGGCGCGCTCCTGTTCGCACGTTACGAGGAATCTACGATGGGAATTCCGAACGGTAGGACCGTGATCGTCACCGGCTCGACCAGCGGCATTGGCCTTGCTTGCGCGGGGTGAAGGTCTCTCCACGCATGCTCTGCCCGTGTTGAGAGATCACCCCACCCCGCTCGCGCTGCGCGCGATCGACCACGGGCGAGCTACGCTCGACCCGGCCCCCTCGTAGCGGCGGTCTACGCGCACGCCTCGTCCTTCGAGACGGCGCTGGCGCGCCTCCTCAGGATGAGGCTGATCAGCGTCAGCGCCCGTTGAAACTGCTGCCGCGCACTCCGACCTCATCCTGAGAGCCTGACTCAAGCGGGCGCCTCGAAGCGTGGCCGCAGGGAAAAGCTCTCAAATGCGATAGCTCTACCCTTCCAGGGGAGGGTTAGGAATGCCCCCTCACGCCGGCTTGAGCGAGGCCAGCGCGTTCTCCAGCAGCGAGCGGACGCGCGCGGCGTCGCCCGATTTCACCACGGCGGGGTCGAGATAGAGCTCGAGGCCCGGCGCGCGCTCGGTGATGATGCCGCTGTTCTCCGCGGCAGTGTCGTTCAGCGCGTCGACCGAATAGGGGATCACCTCGCGGCTGATGCCCTTCATCGTGATCGCCGGCAGCGCGTGGGCGCGGACGATGTCGCTGACGAGGGCGAAGGTCTCGTAGCTCAGCACGATGCCGCCGGGCTCGGCGATCGATTGCAGGCGTGCAGCGAGGTTCGCCTCCGCACCGATGATGGTGTAGTCCATGCGGTCGGTGCTGCCGAAATTGCCGACGTTGCAATAGCCGGAATTGATGCCCATGCGCGAGCGGAACGGCTGCTCGATGCCGGACGCCCGCCATTTCGCGTTGAGCTCGGCGAGGCGCTGCTGCATGCGCCAGGCCATCTGCAGGCAGGCCTGCGCGTCGGCCCGGTCGCCCCTGGTCTCGGGGTCGCCGAAGAAGATCAGCATGGCGTCGCCGATGAACTTGTCGATGGTGCCGCCATAGTCGTGGGCGATCGCCGACATCTCGGTGAAATATTCATTGAGGAGCTGGGTCAGCTGCTCGGGCTGCAGCCGCTCGGCGGTGGCGGTGAAGTTCTGGATGTCGGAGAAGAAGATGGTGAGCTTCTTGCGCTCGGTGTGGATGGTGACGTCCTTCTGGCCGCTGAAAATCGACTTGTAGACCTGCGGCGGGATGTAGCGCGAGATCTTCATCGACAGCGACGCGAGGAAGTCGTTGGCGGATTCGAGCTCCTTGTTCATGGTCTTGATGCGGCGCGCCTGGCGGCGCTGCAGCGAGAGGAACGACAAGCCGCTGCCGGCGGCGATCAGGAAATAGGCCAGCAGGAACTTGAACGAGAAGATGTTGGCGGCGATCGGCTGGGCGATGATGACCTCCTGGATGCCGCGGACATCCCCCACCTTCCAGTCCTTCTTCGGGCTCTCGGGATGGCTGTTGTGGCAGCTGACGCAGGCCGGACCCATCGTGACAGGCGCAACGAGGCGGACCTTGTCGTTGAACAGCGAGGTCTCGGTCTCCACGATCTTCTGCTCGGGATCCCGGCGCAGCGCATCGAGCGCGTCCCTCTCGAACTTGTCGAGCTGGTGCGCGGCGCGGTTCTGGAACGGGAAATCCGAGACGAAGCGGTAAGTGATGTTCTCCTGCTGCGCGCCGATCACCCGGCCGAGCTCCAGCGACAGCGTCGCGGGGATCGGGATCGCGCCGGGCACGGATTCGTAATTGTGAACGACTTTTGTGGTGCCGTTCGGATTGGCCAGCACGCGGCCGACCACGTTGGAGGCGTAGTAGCTGCGCACGCTCGTGATCACCGAATTGAGGTCGATCGCCTGGCGCCGCAGCGCCGTCTTGCTGAGCTCGGTCAGGTCCAGCCACACCGCGACCGGCAAAGCGAGCAGGAGGAAGGCGATCGCAGCACCCGTGAGGACGCCGCTCTTGCGCTGTTCTTCGGAGATCTGTTGTTTCACGTCGTGGCTCCGTTGTGTGCGATTTTGTCGCAAACCCCTCGGAATCTGCGACAAGGATGCGGCGGCACAGAGCCAAGAATCATAGGCTCACGCAACCCCATTTTATGGTGGGTCGGCAGAGCAGCCTTTTCGTTTGATCACGGATGCTTAAGATCGGCGCCCACCTGCATCCGCTCCGCCGGGAGAGAGCCATGACCGAGACCATCCGCATCAAGCGCTTTGTCGCACGCCCCGTGATCGTGCCGATGAACCTGCCGCTCCAGACCTCGACCGGGGCGGTCGCCAAGGCACCGCTGGTGCTGATTGACTGCGAGACCGACCACGGCGCAACCGGCCATGCCTATCTGTTCTCGATCACGCCATCGGCCCTGAAGCCGCTGACGGCGATGGTCACGGAAATGTCAGAGCTCGTCGCCGGCGACGAGCTGCTGCCGTTCGAGATCGAGCGCAAGCTGAGCCAGCGTTTCACGCTGCTGGGCCTCGCCGGCCTGCAGCGGCTGGCGCAATCCGGCATCGACATGGCGGCATGGGACGCGCTGGCGCGCACGCGCGGCCTGCCGCTGGCCCGTCTGCTCGGCGGCGCGCCGAAGCCGGTGCGCGCCTACAATTCGAAGGGCCTCGGCATCATGCCGGTGGGCGCCGCGGTGGAGGAAGCCCACAAGCTGCTGGCCGAGGGGTTCCACGCCGCAAAGATCCGCGTCGGCCGCAGCGATGCGCGGGAGGACCTCGCGGTCGTGCGCGCGGTGCGCAAGGCCGTCGGCGACGAGGTCACGCTGATGTGCGACTACAACCAGGCGCTGACGGTCACCGAGGCGATCCGCCGCGGCGAGATGCTCGACGACGAGGGCCTCACCTGGATCGAGGAGCCGATCCGCCACGACGATCATGCCGGCTGCGCCCGCATTGCCGATGCGCTGCAGACGCCGGTCCAGATCGGCGAGAATTTCGACAGCGCGTTTTCCATGCAAGCCGCGCTCTCGGCGGAGGCCTGCGACTACGTGATGCCTGACGTGCAGCGCATCGGCGGCGTCACCGGCTGGCTGCGGGCCGCTTCGCTCGCCCACGCCGCCGGCATCGAGATGTCGTCGCACCTGTTCTCGGAAGTCAGCGCGCATCTGCTCTGCGTGACGCCGACCGCGCATTGGCTGGAATATGTCGACTGGGCCGATGCGGTGCTGGCAACGCGGCTGCACATCAAGGACGGCTTCGCGCTGCCGAGCGAGGAGCCCGGCAACGGGATCGCGTGGGACGAGGCGGCGGTCGCCAAATATCTCGTCAAATAGGCCGGCGTTCTAAGAGCGAACGGCGGCAATCATGTTCAGCTCGACCGGCGCTCCCCGCGGCAACTCGGCGACGCCGACGGACGTCCGCGTGTGACGGCCGCGATCGCCGAGACGTTCGATCAGCCGGTCGGAAGCACCGTTCATGACCTGCGACTGCTGGGTAAATCCAGGCGCCGAGGCGACATATCCCACGACTTGCAGGACCTGGACGATCCTGTCCTCGCCGCCCGTTGCATGGTTGATGGCCGCAATGCAGAGATCGGCGCAGAGGGCGGCAGCCTCCTGCGCGGCCGCGACATCGACGCCAGCGCCGACGTTGCCCGCATACAGCAGGTCCTCGCCGCGACGGGGCAGCTGACCGCTGACATAGGCAATGCCACCATGGATGATGACCGGCAGGTAGTTGCCGCCCGGCTTGTTCACGACGCTCATCTCGATCACCTGCCTTGCTTTTACATCCGATGGATGACGGACAATGGCAGGCGGGGAATCGCGGATCAAGGCTGGGACGCTTTTGCATGCCGACAACGACGCGGACTATAACGATCCCGCATGACCACTTGGCGCCCACATCCCCATATCCGCGTCGTCGCGCTCGGCCTGCACTGGCGCGGCGGTCGGCTGCTGGCGGCCGAGGTGCGCGACGATGCGGGACGAATCAAGGGCGTGCGCCCGCTCGGCGGCGAGATCGAGTTCGGCGAGAGCTGGCGCGCGGCCTTGGTGCGGGAATTCAACGAAGAGCTCGGCATCGACGTCAGCATCGTGGGCGAGCCGCTGGTGCTGGAGAACATTTTTGTGCACGAGGGTTCAACCGGCCACGAGATGATGTTCATCGCGGAGGTCGCGTTTCCGGATGGCGCATTCACCGGCCAGGACCGCATCGACTTCCGCGAGGACAACGGAGAGCAAATCGTCGCGCGCTGGTTCGACCTTGCCGATCTCGACGTGGACGGCGGACCGGAGCTTTATCCGGCTGGGCTGAGGGACTTGCTGCTTGGGGGCAAGGACGCGACATGAACACGCGTTGTCTCCACATCGTCTTTGCGAGCGTACCGAGGCAATCCAGACTGCTGCTTACGGAGAGATTCTGGATTGCTTCGCTGCGCTCGCAATGACCGGAATGTGGGACGACCCCGCCTCCGCGCCGGGTGCCCGGGAGGATACAGCCCAGATTGCGCTGCGCTCCAAGGGACGTCCCAATGAATCCCGAGCAAGGCGCTCCGGTCCGTCTTCGCTCTTCGAGCTGCGCCGGACACGCTTCGCCACGAGATTCTCGGCTTGCCGAGCCGAAGCTCGCGGCGACAGCCCGCCTGCGCCCTTTGGGCTTCGGCGCGGCATCCTTCTCTCGCTATCGCGAGCGAAGGATGGTGGGCACGACAGGGATCGAACCTGTGACCCCTACCATGTCAAGGTAGTGCTCTCCCGCTGAGCTACGTGCCCTAGAGGTCATTTCATCGGTGGGGTCCCTATAACGGCTCACGGGACCCTGCGCAAGGACGGAACGGCGCCGATTTAGGCCGCCAGCATCTTGTTCACTTCACTGACCAATTCGCGCAAGTGAACGGGCTTGGACAGCACCTTGGCGTTCTTGGGAGCGTCCGAATCCGAGTTCAGGGCAACCGCCGCAAAGCCGGTGATGAACATGATCTTGATATCAGGATCGAGTTCCGAGGCCCGGCGGGCGAGCTCGATGCCGTCCATTTCCGGCATCACGATGTCGGTCAGCAGCATCTCGAACGGCTCTTCCCGCAGCCGTTGATAGGCGGCCATGCCGTTGTCGTGGGAGGAGACCTGAAAACCGGCGTTTTCCAGCGCCTTGACCAGGAAACGGCGCATGTCGTTGTCGTCTTCGGCGAGCAGGATCTTTGGCATGGCAGGAAACGTCGAATCCCCAGAGGATATCAGCAGGGGTTACTAAGCCCGACAGAGGGTAAATTTGGGGTGAAAATCTTAACTCTGCCGGCCCCGCTGCCGGCTCTTTGTGGACCGGAACGAGGTCCAAATCAATCGAGCCGGACGGGCGCGTCCCCATCCCGATGCCCGCACGGTTAAGACCTGTTCCAATCGGCCAATACATCTTTCCACTTGGCAGAATGGTTGCGATTCCGGACAATGACGGCACATAAGAGCCGCTTGATCGGCCGAATCATTGGACCCGGAGCTTGTCCGGATCGTGCGGCACGAAGGGACGAAGCCTGAGAAGATGACCCGCTTTGACGGCGACATGTCGCCAGCCTTCGAGATCTTCGAGCCTGCCGAATGGCGCGCGCCCGTCATCTTCAACTCGCCGCATTCCGGCTCGACCTATCCGGAGGAATTCCTGGCGGCGTCACGGATCGACCTGCCGACGCTGCGGCGCTCGGAAGATTCGTTCATGGACGAGCTGATCGGCCATCTCAGCGCGCGCGGCTTTCCGACCGTGCGGGTCAACTTTCCCCGCTCCTATGTCGACGTCAACCGCGAGCCCTATGAGCTCGACCCGCGCATGTTCACCGGCCGGCTGCCGAGCTTCGCCAACACCCGCTCGATGCGCGTCGCCGGCGGCCTCGGCACCATTCCGCGCGTGGTCGGCGACGGCCAGGAAATCTACCGCGAGCGCCTCCTGGTCGACGATGCGCTGGGGCGGATCGAGACGCTATACAAGCCCTATCATCGCGCGCTGCGCCGGCTGATCAACAAGGTGCACCAGATGTTCGGCACCGTGGTGCTGGTCGACTGCCATTCGATGCCCTCGGTCGGCGTCAGCAGGGACGAGCCGCGCCGGCCCGACGTCGTGATCGGCGACCGCTACGGCACCAGCTGCACGCCGCTGTTGCCCGATCGCGTCGAGGAGACCATGAGCGGGCTCGGCTATTCGATCGGCCGCAACAAGCCCTATGCCGGCGGCTTCATCACCGAGCATTACGGCAATCCCGCGAGCGGCCTGCACGCCGTGCAGCTCGAGCTCAATCGCGCGATCTACATGGATGAGCGGCGGCGCGAGCGCAGCGCGCGCTTTGCGCAAGTGGCCTCCGACTTCGGCGTTCTCGCCGACGTGCTGGCGACCACGATTCCGTTTACCGACCTCGGCCCGTTCCAGGCCGCAGCGGAATAGGACGCGGCTGCTCTCTCAAAACGACGCGGCCTTGCGCGCGATTGCGCTTTCGCTTCGCAAGCCTGCGCGCCCTGAAATGAAAACGGCGGAGCCAAGAAAAAAGGGCCGCTCGCGAATGACGCAAGCGGCCCAAGTCTAGGGAGGAAACGCCCAAGGAGGGCAGCGGTAACGCGAAGCGCTACCGCACCGCAACAATATGCGGCCGCGCCGCACAAAGTGCAAGGGCTTTTGCGCCGTTTCCCATGCAAACCGCACATGGCTCAGTTGCTTCCATGGAAACCCAGATTCAGTTTCTTTGATAAGATAATTCAATGGGTTGATTGTCATTTGCATACGAACAAGGCAACCTCGGAACTAAGTTTTCAACTCCGTGATCGATATTTGGCCAGCGGATGACTGGAATGGGGCAGCGTCCCCGGCATCCAAAATACCAGGGAGCAACCTCAACACAGCGCTGCACCCGGCTGGCGAATTGAGCTAGGCAGGACGCAAGCCCCATCCAACTTTCGGTTCGAGGATTTCGCCTGTGACGGTGATCGACTTCTCCGCCTTCATCGGTCGGCTTGCCACCGCCTCCGGCGAAACCATCCTGCCGTTCTTCCGCACCTCGCTGTCGATCGACGACAAGAGCAAGACCAAGGATTTCGATCCCGTGACCGAGGCCGACCGCGCCGCCGAGGCGGTGATGCGGCGGCTGATCAAGGCCAACTTCCCCCAGCACGGCATCGTCGGCGAGGAATTCGGCAACGAACGCGAGGACGCCGACTACGTCTGGGTGCTCGACCCCATCGACGGCACCAAATCCTTCATCGGCGGCTTTCCGATCTGGGGCACGCTGATCGCGCTGTTGCACAAGGGCACGCCGGTGTTCGGCATGATGCACCAGCCGTTCATCGGCGAGCGCTTTTCCGGCGACAACGGTTCGGCCAATTACAAGGGGCCATCGGGCGAGCGCCGGCTCCAGGTCCGCCGCTGCGCTTCGCTGTCGGAGGCCACCACCTACACCACCAGCCCGCTGCTGATGAACGAGCGCGACCGCGCCATCTTCAGCCGCATCGAGAAGAGCGCGCGGCTGTCGCGCTATGGCGGCGACTGCTACTCCTATTGCATGCTGGCCGCGGGCCACGTCGACCTCGTGGTCGAGACCGAGCTGAAGCCCTACGACATCGCAGCGCTGATCCCGATCGTGACCGGCGCCGGCGGCGTCGTCAGCACCTGGGAAGGCAAGCCCGCCCAGGGCGGCGGCCGCATCATCGCAGCCGGCGACGCACGGGTTCACGAGGAAGCGTTGAAGCTTTTGAACCAGTAGCGAGCGGGCGGCGGCACGTCCGACGCGGAAGCGGAGACGGCGAAGCAGGTGTTCTTACCCTCCCCTGAAGGGGGAGGGTCGCTTTGCCTTGAGCGAAGCGAGAGGTGAAGCGGGGTGGGGTGATCTCTCCACACGGGCACCGCATGGAGAGACTGTCACCCCACCCCGCTCGCGCTTCGCGCGATCGACCCTCCCCCTCCAGGGGAGGGTAAGAGTCCTCTCACACCGCTTCTGACCGCAAGTGCTCCACCAGCATCTTGGCCGGCTTCGGCAGCGCCTTGAAGCTGCGCGCGCAGATCACGAGCTTGCGGTTGGCGAAAGCATCGCGCAGGCGGACCATTGCGAGCGGCATGGTCTTGGCGCAGCGGCGGGCGGCGGCTTCGGGCACCAGCGCCACGCCGACATCGGCGGCGACCATCCGGCAGATCGCGTCGAAATCGCGCAGGCGCGCGCGGAAATGCGGCCGCATGCCGAGCCGCGCGGCGTGCTTCGAGATGTGCATCTGGAGCGCGGTGGCGCTGGTCAGGCCGACGAAGTCGCAAGCCCCCGCCTCCTGAAAGTCGATCTGGCGGCGGCCGGCAAACGGGCCGCGTTTCGACGTCACCAGCGTCAGACGGTCCTCGCTGAAGGGGAAGCGCTCGATATGCTCGGGCAGCGCGTGCTCGGCGGCGAAGCCGAGATCGGCCGCGCCTGCGGTGATGGCGGCCGCGATATCGGTGCTCTCGCGCTCCTCGATGTCGACGGCGACGTCGCGATGCGCGCGCAGGAAGCCGGCGAGCGCCTTCGGCAGATGCTCCGACAGGCCCGACGTGTTGGCGAGGAAATGTACGCTGGCGCGCACGCCGCTGGCAAAGCCGGCGAGATCGCCGCGCATGGCGTCGATCTGGTGGATCACGAGCCTGGCATGATCGAGCAGGCTCTCCCCGGCCGCGGTCAACTCCACTCCGCGGCGCCCGCGCTTGAGCAACGCGACGCCGAGCGCATCCTCGAGGCCCTTGATGCGCGCGCTGGCCGAGGCCAGCGCCAGGTGCGAGCGCTCCGCGCCGCGGGTGATGCTGCGCTGGTCGGCGACCGCGATGAAGAGCTGGAGATCGACAAGGTCGAAGCGCATGGCGTTGGGTCTCCTCAGCCTTCGTTTGGAACGAAGGCTTTCTCCGTAACCTCCAGATTGTGCCTGATCGCGGTATCGGTCAATGTACGGAGATGATCGACCCGCTGCTCATCCTCATCGCCGCCGTGTTCCTGCTTGCCGGATTCGTCAAGGGCGTGGTCGGGCTCGGCCTGCCGACGGTGACCATGGGCCTGCTGGCGGTGAGCATGGCGCCGAGCCGCGCCATCGCCATCGTCATCGTGCCCGCCATCGTCACCAACATCTGGCAGACCTTCGTCGGCCCTCATCTGCGCGATATCCTGAAGCGGCTGTGGCCGCTGATGATCGGCACCGTGGTCGGCTGCTGGCTCAACGCCGGCGCGCTGACCGGGCCGCATGCGCGCTACGGCACGATCGTGCTCGGCGCCCTGCTCGTCGTCTACGCCGTGATCGGCCTGAACAAGTTCCACGTCCGCGTCGCGCCCGAGAACGAAAAATGGGTCGGCGGCGTGGTCGGCATCGTCACCGGCGTGATCTCGGCCTCAACCGGCGTGCAGGTGATCCCGTCGATGCCGTTCATGCAGGCGATCGGCATGGAAAAGGACGAGCTGGTGCAGGCGCTGGGCGTGTTCTTCACCACCGCGACGCTGGCGCTCGCCTTCAACCTGAGCGCGGTCGGACTGCTGACGCCGGCCAATATCGTGCCGGGTGCGATCGGCCTCGCCATGGCCTTTGCCGGCATGTTCATCGGCCAATCGGTGCGGGCGCGGATGCCGGCCGAAGCGTTTCGCCGCTGGTTCCTGATCGCGATGATCCTGCTCGGCCTCTATCTCACCGGCAGCGCGCTGGCGAAAGAGTTCTTCTGACCCCTACGATTTTGGCTCAAAGCCCGGCACCCATTTTTCTTGCTGCGGCAGATCGTCCTGGATTGTCCACCACGGCGCGCGCGACGAGGTGAAAACGTGGAGGCGCGGCCGGACCTCCGGGTCGTCATCGAGCAGGCCGGCGGGAATGCTGACGGTCGGGAGATAGCTCGCCTTGCCCGGCGTCGGGCAGCCGCAAGTCCTGCACCGATGGCGGAAACTTCCCGGGGAGGATTCGTAGGCCACGGTCAGGTTCTCGCCTGCAACGAAGCGAAACTTGTCGGCATCGACATGGGCGTAGGTGGCGAAGGCCGCGCCGGTCAGCTTGCGGCAATTGACGCAATGGCAGTGCGTCAGCGCGCGGACCTTGTCGATCTCGAAGCGCACGGCGCCGCACAGGCAGCTTCCTCTCACCACTTGAATCTCCCTCGCGGGGCCACTTTCGGGCCGGTCGCGTCCGCACCATCGTTCGTTCGAATCAGACTACCGCGTCTCCAGCATGGCGACACGGATGCCGAGATAGATGAAGAGGCCGCCGAGCGCGCGGTTGACCCAGGCAATCGCCCCCTCTGACTTGCGCAGCCGGTGCGCGGCCCTGGCGGCGAATGCGGCGAGCACCAGGCACCACAGCGTTCCCGTGAAGATGAAGATCAGGCCGAGGGTCAGGAAGGCGAGCGGCTTGTGCGGCGCATCGGCTGCGACGAATTGCGGCAGGAAGGCGAGGAAGAACAGCGCGACCTTTGGATTGAGCGCATTGGTCAAGACGCCCTGGAGAAAGACCCGCGAGAGCGAGCTGCGCACCGGCTCATCGATGCTCGAAGCCGGCACCGGGCGCGACCACAGCATCTGCAGGCCGGTCACGACCAGATAGGCCGCGCCGACCAGCTTCAGGATCGAGAAGGCCGTGGACGAGGCCATCAGCAGAGCCGAAAGCCCGATCGCCGCGCCCGCGACATGGACGAAGCAGCCGCAACTGATGCCCAAGGCGGCAGCGGCACCGCCCCGCCAGCCCATTTGCATGCTGCGGCCGATCACATAGACCGAATCCGGCCCCGGCGTGATGTTGAGCAGCACGCCCGACAGGATGAAAAGCCCGATTTCGTGAATGCCCAGCATGAAGGTGCCCTGCTGCCGTCCTGGCGATCCCGGTTCCGCTTAGTCGTTTCGTCCGTCCCCGTCCACCGCCGGAATTGCGGAGGATTTACCTCGAATTTGCAATGCGGATCATGCTTCCGCTCCGGCGCATCTGCTCTATAAAGGCAGAGTTCTTGAAATGCGGGATTCGCGGCAACCGCCACGTCGTGGCGGTCACCTCAATCCCTTGGAGCTTTGAGGATATGGAAAGACGTCTGGCCGCCATCGTCTGCGCCGATGTCGCCGGCTATTCGCGCATGATGGGCAGCGACGAGGCCGGCACTCATGCCGCCTTCAAGGCCCATCGCGCCGCGATCCATCCCATCATCCTCAATCACGGCGGCCGCGTCGTGAAGAACACCGGCGACGGCTTCCTGCTGGAATTCGCCTCGATCGTCGGCGCCACCGAGGCGGCGATCGCGATGCAGACGCTGATGGCCGAACGCAACCGCCACCTGCCAGCCGACCGCGCCATGCAGTTTCGGCTCGGCATCCACATGGGCGACGTCATCGCCGACGAGGACGAGGTCTTCGGCGACGACGTCAACATCGCCGTCCGCCTGGAATCGGTGGCGAGCCCGGGCGGGTTCGCGATCTCGGCCAAGGCTTACCGGGAGGCGAGCAAGCATCTGTCGGTGCCGCTGACCGACGCCGGCAACCATCGCTTCAAGAACATCAAGGACGCGATCGGGGTCTTTACCTGGACGCCCGAGGGCGCGCCGGCGCTTGCTCCCGAGCTCCGGGAGGCCTCGGCGCTGTCGCAGCAGTACCGTACCGCGATCGTCGGCGTGCTGCCCTTTGCCAATCTCAGCGACGCCCAGGACGAATATTTCTCCGACGGCCTCACCGAGGACCTGATCCACGCGCTGTCGCTGCAATCCTTCTATCGGGTGCTCAGCCGCAACTCGACCTTCGCCTTCAAGGGCAAGAACATCGGCACCCGGCTGATCGCGCGCGAGATCGACGCCACCTATCTGATCCAGGGCTCGGTGCGGCGCGCCGGCGCCAAGATCCGCGTCACCGCCGAACTGATCGCGCCGGAGACCGGCGAGCAGCTCTGGACCGGCCGCTACGACCGCGACATCGGCGATTTGTTCGCGATGCAGGACGAGATCACGACCAATTTGTCTGCCGCCATCGCCACCGAGATCGTCCGGGCGGAAGCCTCGGCGCCGGCGCGGCACTCGACCGACGTCACCGCCTGGGACCGCTTCCTCAAGGGGCTGTCGCATTACTACCGGCAGACCAAGGAGGATCTGGCGGCCGCCGTCGAGCTGTTCCGCGAGGCGATCGGGCTCGATCCCAAGCTGTCGATCGCGCATGCCTATCTCGCCACGATCCAAATCCAGAGCATCCAGTTCGGCTGGGTCAAGGGCACGCGCGAGATGTGGGCCGAGGCGATGAGCCTCGCCGAAACCAGCGTCCGGCTCGATCCGCGCTCGTCCTTCGCGTTCTCGATCCTGACCTGGGCGCACGCGCTGGAGGGTCATCACGAGGCGGCAATGGACGCCGCCAAGCGCGCGGTCGCGCTCAACCCCTACGATAATGGCGCGCGCGGCGTGCTCGGCATCTGCCATTTCATGGTCGGCGAGCACCGCGAGGCGATCGAGCTGTTCTCAATGGCCGCGCAGCGCGACAACAGCGACCCGCGCTACCAATGGGCGGCGCTGAACGCGTTCAGCCATTATCTGTTGCGCCAATATGACGCGACGCTGTCATGGGCGCGCGAACAGCTCTACATCAACCCGAATCACATGCAGGCGCTGGCGATCCGGGCCGCGGCGCTGGCGCAGCTGGGACGCAGCGACGAGGCCGGCGAAGCCGCCCGCGTGCTGATGGCAAACTATCCAACGCTGAACGTCGACAGGCACTTGCGCAACTTCCACTGGAAGCGGCCGGAGGACGTCGCGCATTATCGCGAGGGGCTGCTGAAGGCCGGCGTACCGCTCGGCAAGCTGACGCTGGTTCAGAGCGACGTGAAACGGGCCGCCGAGTCCTGAACGGCAGGCCGCGGTCCTTCGCAACAAGCTGTTCGCGCCCGTTGACAGGACCGTGAAATCAGCCACACTTCATCACACGTTGAAGTAGTATAGTCTGCTGCCGGTTTTTTAGGACTTTCCGCGCTTGATCGGCGCGTCCTTATTTGCGATTCGCCGTTTTCAGGATTTGGGCCATGCATGACCGCGCTTCGAAGCCGCCCTTCGACCCCTCGATCCAGGTCTCGCCGAACAATCCCTGCCCCTTCCTGCGCGGCCTCGTCGGCGAAGGTTTCGTCGATGGCGGCACCGTCCCACTCCGGACGCTGTCGCAGACCATCGCAAATGCGAGCGGCGAGACCGGGCTGAAGAAGACCTCGGCCCGCATCCAGGTCCGCGGCGTCGCACTGATCGCCAACGGCGCCTGTCACATCCTGCAAAGCATCTTCTGGGGCGCACAGCTCAACACGCTGCGCGGCGGCCCGCTCGACAAGCTCGGTGCCGGCTCGCGCATCCTCGGCGTCGATGGTCGCGTCAACGAGGACGAGATTGCACGGCTTGCCGGTTTCGGCGGCACCTATGACGATCCCGATGGCGGCGGCACCGAGACCGGGCTCAACGCCTCGCAAATCCAGACCTTCATGAAGGACAACCTCAAGCGCGCCGGCAATCAAGCGCGCTGGTACTACCCGATCCTCATGAAGTTCGAATGGCCGATCCTGCTCAAGATCATGGGCAAGGGTCAGGGTGACGACCGCTATCTCAGCGTGGCCGAGGTGAGGACATTGTTCAACGAGCGCAAATTCCCTGACAGGATCACTCAGCGGGTCGTCAGCCAGCCGGTCACCCCGCCCTCGCTGATCTTGCGCGCGGCCGGCGGACTGGTCGCCGCGCTCCTCGTCTTCGGCATCGTGGCGCTGCGCTTTCCGGATCAATTCCAGCCGATGCTGCCCGGCATCCTCGGGGACCTCGTGGCCCCGCCATTGCCCGCGCACGTCGAACCCCGGGCCGCGTACTGGCTCGAGCAGAACTGGGCGCTGGAGGACCGGCACTGGTTTCATCACGCCAGCCAGGGCACCGCGACTTTCCCGGTGCCCTATCGCTGGTTCATGGCGCTCGAGCAGCCGCGGCTTCATTTCTTCGCAAAGCCCGGGATGCTGCATGACAGCGACCATCTTCAGCGCTTCGGCTTCATCCCGAGCCCGCAAACGATCAACACCGACGACGCCACGCTGCGCAGGTTCGGCTATGCCAACGTCTACGACAAGACGAAGCCGGTGCCGGCGCGTCTCTGGAATCCGCCGGTGAACTGGGGTCCCCAGGCCGAAAACGTCGACGGCCTGCCGGTCGGCTTCGCACGCATGACCGGCGTACCCGATCCCGCGACCGGCCAGATCGGCGAGGACCGGATCGGCCTGACCTGCGCCGCCTGCCACACCGGCCAGATCCACTACAAGGGCATCGACATCCGCTTCGACGGCGGTCCGGCGATGACCGACCTGAGGAAGCTCGAGGTCACGACCGGTCTGTCGATCGCCTACACGCTCTACGTACCGGGGCGCTTCACGCGCTTCGCCGATCGCGTGCTCGGCCCTTCCGCCAGCGATGCGGACCGCGACGCGCTGAAGCAGAAGCTGAGTGCGATCAGCACGTTCCTGGTCGACTGGGAGAAGACCTACGCGAAGACCATCGACGGCAAGACGAGGTTCAACGAGAAGACGAAGCGGGAAGAGAAGCAGCAGGACACCGAGGAAGGTTATGGCCGCCTCGATGCGCTCAACCGCATCGGCAACCAGGTCTTCTCCCAGGACATGGCGCTCAGCGGCCTCAGCGGCTTCGAGAAGAATCTGCATGCCAAGGACGCGCCGGTCAGCTTCCCGCCGATCTGGACCGTACCCTGGCTCAAATACGCGCAATATGACGCTTCGATCGAACAGCCGCTGATCCGCAACGCCGGCGAAGCGCTGGGCGTGACCGCGCTGCTCAATCTGTCCGACAATACGCCCAAGGACCGGCTGTTCCGCTCGTCGATGGACGTCAAGAATCTGAACTGGATCGAGGATCTGCTGAAGGGATCGGCGCCCTATCCGAAAAAGCAGCTCTCCGGACTGACATCGCCGAAATGGCCGTCGGACATCTTCGGCGATGATGCCTGGAAGATCGATGGCGACCGCGTCAAACGTGGCCGCAAGCTCTACTCGGAGATCTGCGTCGAATGCCATCTGGGTCCGGTCAACGATCCCGTGTTCGACACCGAGTTTCCCGCCCAGAGCATCTGGTCCTCGTCACGGTGGGAGACCATCGGCGACGAGAAATTCCTGAACGAGGTCCAGAAAAGCGCCAAGGGCATGGGGACCGACCCCGCTCAGGCCAGCGTGCTGGCGACGCGCACGGTTCAGGTGCCGGGCTTTCTCAAGCTCGATCCCACGCAGAACCTCAATGCCTGGTGGAATTGCAATCTGCCGGATATTTCTTCGACCGACATGCCATATTCGCTCGGCCTGATGGTGCTCGTCGACATCGTCGCCCGCAAGGCAATGGACGATGCCAAGATCGACCCGAAGGTTCAGCAAGCCTGGTGGGGCAAGCGCAAGAACTGCCCCAATCCCGGTCCGCAGCCGCCCGACAAGAACGAGCGGGGGCCCTGGTATCGCGCGCGCCCGCTCGATGGCGTCTGGGCCACCGCGCCTTACCTGCACAACGGATCGGTCCCCTCGCTCTACTGGATGCTGAGCCCCGCGGCCGAGCGCCCCAAATCGTTCTGCATGGGTGGTGGCCGCGACTACGATCCGAAGCTGGTCGGCTTCGCGGTCGCCGACGGCGAGAGCTGCAAGACCGGGCAGTCGCGCTTCTCGACGCGGGCGTCTGATGGCACCGAGCTGTTCGGCAACAGCAATGCCGGCCACTCGTTCGATGGCACGCCGGGCCCCGGCAAGGACGGCACCATCGGCCGCGTGCTCAAGGAGCAGGAGCGCTACGACCTGATCGAGTATCTGAAGACGCTGTAGCGCCTTGTCGTCATGGCCGGGCTTGTCCCCGGGCATGATGGAGTTTGCGGAACGAGCAGTAGCTCAGGATGCGTCCGGGCCGTGCTCTCACTTGAACAGCGGCGTGCCCGGCACGAAGGCGTCGAAGGCGGCCCAGAACTGGGCGCGGTAGCGATCCTGCTCCTGGAGGATCTCGTGCTTGGAGCCAGCGATCACGAGATGGGAGCCGGCGCGCAGATGATAGGCGAACTCCTCGATCGCCGCGGTCGAGACCACGGTGTCGTTGGAGGCCGCCAGCATCAGGATCGGCTGGCGGATCTGGGAGGGGTAGTTCACGCGCTTGAAGGTGTGCATGGCGCGGAAGGCGGTATCGGCCCAGGCGACCGTCGGCGAGGCCAGTCCGAGCGTCAGATCTTCCTCCAGGATCGCGGCATTGCGCGCATAGCGTACGGGATCGCTGGTCAGGGGATTGTTGATGAAGGGCTCGAGCCCGGTGAGGCGGTCGCTGCCGCCGGGAACGTAGCGGCCGCCCTGCCCGAGCAGGCGCATCGTCTTGAGCAGCGCACGCACCGGCAGCGAGGTGGTGCGCCCGGGCAGGTCGATCATCGGCGCCGACAGCACCATGCGGTCGAACCAGCGCTTGCCGGCATGCGCCACCCGCAGCAGCACCGTGCCGCCCATGGAGTGGGCGAGCGCGAAGAAGGGCGGCGGGCAATCCGGCAGCACCACCTGCTGCACGAAGGTCTCGACATCGATCTCGAAATCGGCGAAGTCGCGCACATAGCCCTTGCGCGGATCGCGCAGGCGGCGCGACGAATGGCCCTGCCCGCGCCAGTCGATCATCGCCACCGCAAAGCCGCGGTCGCGCAAATCGCGCACGGTCTCGAAATACTTCTCGATCTGCTCGCTGCGCCCGGTGAAGACGCAAACCGTACCCTTGCGGCCCGCCGGCGGCGCCCAGCGCGCAAAGCGCAGCTCGACGCCATCAGGGGTCTTGATGGTGCCGCTGACGACGTTTTCGGGGACGGGATTGGCGGGAATCGAGACCAGCGTCATTGGGGCGTGCTTGGGCGGAAAGTGCTGCAAATCAAGGGGCCAAAGCGCCGAAAAGGCGCCTGTCCCGCCCTCTTGAACGCCGTCTCGTTCCACCCATATCACCTTCGTGCAGGCCGCTACCAGTGTTTCGGAACCGGAACATCAGGCTGCACACAGACTAAAGCCCGGCCCGATTGGCGGGCGGGTTACCAACAGTCGCTCAATGGAGGACTTGACCATGCGTACCTACGATCTCACTCCGTTCTACCGTTCCACCGTCGGCTTCGACCGTCTCTTCAACCTGCTTGACCAGGCCAGCTCCGACGGCAGCCCCGGCTATCCCCCCTACAACATCGAGCGCACCGGCGAGAACGCCTACCGCATCACCGTTGCGGTCTCGGGCTTTGCCAAGGACGAGCTCTCCATCGTCGCGAAGGAAAACACGCTGACGATCAAGGGCGAGAAGGTCGCGAACGAGAACTCGAAATCCGAAGTGCTCTACCGCGGCATCGCCGCGCGTGCCTTCGAGCGCGCCTTCCAGCTTGCCGACTTCGTGCAGGTGAAGGACGCCTCGCTCGAGAACGGGCTGCTTCACGTCGACCTCGTCCGCGAGATTCCCGAGGCCAAGAAGCCGCGCCAGATCGCGATCAACGCCGGCGCCAAGGCGCAGGTGATCGAGAACTCGGCCGCGCAGGCCGCCTGAGCCAGGCGACCAAACCGAACGACTTCCAGGTTGCGAAAACGCCCCGGTGCCCCGGGGCGTTTTTTGTTGCGCATGCAATCAGTGGGCGATATGATTACATCATAAACTATTGGTTGATTTTGTTCGTCGTTGTTTTCATTTTCGCGCGCGAGATTGTTTCATGCGTTTCCGCTCGTTGATGCCGCTCCTCATCCTCGCAATGTCAGCAACTGCCGGGCCCACGAACGCGGCGCCCGCAAAGGCCGTCGGCGACTGCATGGGGGACAACAAGTTCATCTATCATGCCGGGACCCAACTTGTTCCCACCACGACCTTCCTTGCCGCGGGCAACACCGCGAACTTCATCCTCAAGGAACAGTTCAAGCCCGACGCCACGTATTACGTGAAATTCGACGCGCACTATCTCAAAGGCCCTCCCATTGGCGGCAGAAACGCAATTTCTGCCTCACAGATTCCAGACAATCACCCCTACATCACCAGTGGGCTCGCCAATAAAGGGGACACGCTGGCTTCGGTCAGCGTTCCCGCCGCGCTCGGCTCTCATTGGATGACGGGTGTCATCAGAATCTATGCCTGCGAAAATGACAACGCTCCTTCCGTCAACAGCATCGTCAAGATGTACGTGAGTTCGACCTCCTGGAGCACCCCGATCGCGCTCGTCACCGTGATCCTGCTCTATGTTGCGGCAGCATTCGCCTTTCGCACCAAGCTCCCGACCGACGGAAATGCAACGCTGGCCGAGCGCAGAGCCAGGGAAAGGTTTCTCGACCCCGTCATCATGACGGCCGGCATAGACGGTCGGGGAAGCTTGGCGAAGCTGCAGATCCTGTTCTTCTCGATCATCGTCTTTGTGCTGCTGCTCTTCATATTGCTCAGAACCGGAGAGCTTTCCGATCTTTCGCAGACGATACTCTTGTTGCTTGGCATTGCGGCCATCGGATCGACGGCGGCGAAGGGTACCGATAATCGGCAGAACCAGCTCGAATTCGAGAACGCGAACTGGCTCGCGCAAAAGAACTGGATCGGCGTACGAGGCCTTGCACGAACCAACGAGGCGAAATGGAGCGACATACTCACGACCGACGGCGAATTCGACGTGTACCGCTATCAAAGCTGCATCTTCAGCCTCATCGTCGGCGGCGCATTGCTCGTGGTCGGCGTCAATCAGCTCGCCACGTTCGAAATCCCCGCCACACTGCTCGGCATCTTGGGGCTCAGCCAAGTGGTGTACGTCACCGGCAAGCTCGTCTCGCCTCCGGCGCTTGCGGATCTGAACAAATCCGTCAAGGCGTTACGTGAGCTGGAGCAGGCCGCTCAGACCGCCGCGGCCCGGGTTCCCACGACCAATGTCAACGATCCAGCGATCGCAGCCGAAGTCAAACGATACCGCGAAGCGGCTGTCGCAACGGCGGCTTCGTTCCACGCAGTGACGAACCTCAGCCGCCCGACCAATCTCGATCCGTCACTGCCTTGAGTGCGTCAACAGTCCTTGGCGACGGAGCATGCAGAGATCCGGCATAAGAAGCGCGATCCGGCTCCTGCCGCTGCACTGCATCACAGAGCGGTGAAGGCGTAACACCGTCGCCTCGCCCTCCGTCCTTTGGGCATCGCACCAAAAACACGGAGAAAGATCATGTCACTCTGGCGCAGCCTTTTCGTCGCCGCGAGCCTGTTGGCGGCTCCCCTCGGCCTTGCTCATGCCCAGACACCGCAGACGGTGAAGGCGAAGAACGTCGTGCTGGTGCACGGCGCCTGGGCCGACGGCTCGAGCTGGTCGGAGGTGATCCCGATCCTGCAGGCTGCAGGCCTGCATGTCACCGCCGTGCAGAATCCGCTGTCATCGCTCAGCGATTCCGTCGAGGCGACCAAGCGGGCGCTGGCCGAGCAGGATGGCCCGACCGTGCTGGTCGCGCATTCCTGGGGCGGCACCGTGATCAGCCAGGTCGGTACCGACCCGAAGGTGACCGGCCTCGTCTACGTCGCCGCGCGCGCGCCCGATGCGAACGAGGATTTCGTGGCGCTGTCGAAGCAGTTTCCGACCGGACCGGCGCGTGCCGGCATCGTGGAGCGCGACGGCTATACCAAGCTCTCGGAAGAGGCCTTCCTGAAGTACTTCGCCAACGGCGTGAAGCCGGCGCAGGCGAGGGAGCTCTACGCGGTGCAATGGCCGACCGCGGCCTCGATCTTCGCCGGCCGCACCACGGAGGCGGCCTGGCGCTCCAAGCCGAGCTGGTACGCGGTGTCGAAGAACGACTACACCATCAACCCCGATTTCGAGCGCTTCCTCGCCAAGCGCATGAACGCCACCACGATCGAGCTCGATGCCGGCCACCTCTCCCTGGTGTCGCATCCGAAGGAGGTGGCGAATCTGATCCTGGATGCGGCGGGCTATCCGCGGAGCTGAGGCGCAGTCATTTCACGCAAGAGCGCCCGAGCGGTTCTCGGGCGCTTTTCCGTTTGCTGACGGTTAATCCAGCCCCTGCGCGGCCGGCATCTCCTGCGTGGGCAGGATGGTCGGGGGCGCCTTGGCCTGACCCACGGTTGGCGCGGCAGCTTGCAGTGCAGCCTCGGCCGGCTTCGCCTGCATGGCCGCGGCTTGCTGTGCGGGTTGGGCCTGCGCGGCCTGAGCCTGTCGTGCTGCGGGCTCGGTCGGCTTCGCAGCGGTCGGCGTCTCGGCGCGCCGCGGGGCGGGCTTCGGCAGCGGCACGGCGCGGCTTGCCACATGCGGGATCGAGGCCGGGGGGCGCGGCGGGCCGCTGCGGATCGCGGTCGGCGGCGGCAGCGCGGTTTGCGGCCCGTAGGGTGCGAGCGCGCGGTCCTCATAGGCCGGCGCCATGCCATAGGCATCGGCGGCGGGCATGAAGTGGATGATCCGCCCGTCTCGGGCGTCGATCACCAGCCGGCCATCGTCGCCGCTTCTGTCGATCACCGCGATGGTGTAGACGCTGCCGCGCAGGCGCGGAATGCCCAGCGGCGAGAAGCCGTTTTCACGAAGCACGGCGTAGACCTCGGTCGGCGGCAACAGGGCCGGCGCCGGGCCGCGTTCCTCGTAGCCGTAACCGTAGCGCGGCGGCGGGGCCTCCGGCGGGGCGTAGGGCCCGTCGAAATCCGACACCGTGATGACGGCCCCTCTCGCAATACCGCTGGCGGGAACCTGCGCATGCCCCGCAGCGGCCGCCAGCACCAGCGCGGCGGCCGCGACACATCCTGTGAAAAACTTCATGATCGAGACGCTCCTGTCAGGCCCTCCGGTGGCCGCCCTCTTTCGCTTCTCGCGGCGTGGCACCGCCTTCCGAAGGGTTGATCCGAAGCTTCATCGGGGATTTCGGCGCCGCCGGGGCCGGATCAGGGCGCGTTTGCTTCAAAACCGGGGCTGCGCAACTTTTGGAAAGCGATTGATCGGCTACTGCGGAATCGGGACTTTCGCGCGCTTGTGTGCTAGACAAAAATTTGGCAAGGTGATGGTTAGGACAGGAAGACTGTCTCATTTTGCTTGCGGTTCCGGCATAGGGATTGCAGCGAGAATCGGTGCTCTCGAGCGCCGGCAAGGTACCAGGCAAAGCCGTTCTCGGGGACGAAGAACGCCTAGGCCTGAATTTAAGAAAATGCGGCTCGCAGAGGACGAGCGGTGACCCAGAGGCGGGTGCCGCGGAACGCCCAAGGTGCGCCGAAGAAGCCGGTGAGACAGCTTGCCGCATGGAGAGGATTGGAACAATGAACGGGTCGCAATTCGAGCGCGCAAACATCGTGGCAGAACAGCTGTCGGCGACGGTCGCCTCGAAAACGGCCGATCCGATCACCTCACCGATTCAGGAGCACAATTCGCGCCCCAACGCCGAAGGCCTGTACGATCCGAGCCTGGAAAAGGACTCTTGCGGCGTCGGCTTCATCGCCAACATCAAGGGCAAGAAGTCGCACGAGATCGTCTCGGACGCGCTGAGCATCCTCTGCAACCTCGAGCATCGCGGCGCCGTCGGCGCCGACCCGCGCGCCGGTGACGGCGCCGGCATCCTGGTGCAGATCCCGCACGCCTTCTTCAGCCGCAAGGCCGGAGAGCTCGGCTTTACGCTGCCGGCTCCGGGCGAATACGCCATCGGCGCGCTGTTCATGCCGCGCGACACCGCTTGGCGCAACGTCATCAAGAGCATCATCGCCGACCAGATCAAGGAAGAGGGGCTGACCCTGCTCGGCTGGCGCGACGTGCCGACCGACAATTCCTCGCTCGGCGTCACCGTGAAGCCGACCGAGCCCGCCTGCATGCAGGTGTTCATCGGCCGCAATGGCACCGCCAAGACCGAGGACGAATTCGAGCGCCGGCTCTACATCCTGCGCAAGTCGATCTCGCAGGCGATCTACCAGCGCCGCGACCGCGGCCTCGCCGGCTATTACCCGTGCTCGCTGTCGTGCCGCACCGTAATCTACAAGGGCATGTTCCTCGCCGACCAACTCGGCAAGTACTATCCCGACCTTCACGAAAAGGACTTCGAGAGCGCGCTCGCCCTCGTGCACCAGCGCTTCTCGACCAACACCTTCCCGGCCTGGTCGCTGGCACATCCCTATCGCATGATCGCGCATAACGGCGAGATCAACACGCTGCGCGGCAACGTCAACTGGATGGCGGCGCGCCAGGCCTCGGTCAGCTCCGAGCTCTACGGCAAGGACATCAACCGGCTCTGGCCCATCTCTTATGAAGGCCAGTCGGACACCGCCTGCTTCGACAACGCGCTCGAATTCCTGGTGCAGGGCGGCTACTCGCTGCCCCATGCCGTGATGATGATGATTCCGGAGGCGTGGGCCGGCAATCCCTTGATGGATGAGAAGCGCCGCGCCTTCTACGAATATCATGCCGCGCTGATGGAGCCGTGGGACGGCCCCGCCGCGATCGCCTTCACCGACGGCCGCCAGATCGGCGCCACGCTCGACCGCAACGGTTTGCGGCCGGCGCGCTATCTCGTCACCAAGGACGACCGCATCGTCATGGCGTCGGAGATGGGCGTGCTGACGATCCCCGAGGACCAGATCATCACCAAATGGCGGCTGCAGCCGGGCAAGATGCTGCTGGTCGACCTCGAGCAGGGCCGCCTGATCCCGGACGACGAGATCAAGGCTTCACTCGCCGCCAGCCATCCCTACAAGGAGTGGCTGGAGCGGACCCAGATCGTGCTCGAAGACCTGCCGAAGGTGCCGACAACAGGCGTGCGCTCCAACCTGTCGCTGCTCGATCGCCAGCAGGCGTTCGGCTACAGCCAGGAAGACATCACGATCCTGATGACGCCGATGGCGGCCACGGGCGAGGAAGCCGCGGGCTCGATGGGCAACGACACGCCGATCTCGGCGCTGTCGGACAAGGCCAAGCCGCTGTTCACCTACTTCAAGCAGAACTTCGCGCAGGTCACCAACCCGCCGATCGACCCGATCCGCGAGGAGCTGGTGATGAGCCTCGTCTCGATCATCGGGCCGCGGCCGAACCTGTTCGACCTGCAGGGCATGGCCACGACCAAGCGCCTCGAAGTGCGCCAGCCGATCCTGACCGACGCGGACCTGGAAAAGATCCGCTCGATCTCGGAGGTGGCGGAGTCGCACTTCAAGTCGCGCACGCTGGACACCACCTTCCACTCCGGTCTCGGCGCGGCCGGCATGGACCAGGTGCTGGACGAGCTCTGCGCGCGCGCCGAGAGCGCGGTGCGCGAGGGCGTCAACATCATCATCCTGTCCGACCGCATGGTCGGCACCGACCGCGTGCCGATCCCCTCGCTCTTGGCCTGCGCCGCCGTGCATCATCACCTGATCCGCACGGGCCTGCGCACCTCGGTCGGCCTCGTCGTCGAATCCGGCGAGCCGCGCGAAGTGCATCACTTCGCCTGCCTTGCCGGCTATGGTGCCGAAGCGATCAATCCGTACCTCGCGTTTGAGACCATCATCGCGATGAAGGACCGCCTGCCCGGCTCGCTCGACGACTATGAGATCGTCAAGCGCTACATCAAGTCGATCGGCAAGGGCCTTTTGAAGGTGATGTCCAAGATGGGCATCTCGACCTACCAGTCCTATTGCGGCGCGCAGATTTTCGACGCCGTCGGCCTCAAGGCGGAGTTCGTGTCGAAGTTCTTCGCCGGCACGCATACCCGCGTCGAAGGCGTCGGCCTCGCCGAGATCGCCGAGGAAGCCGTGCGCCGTCATGCCGACGCGTTCGGCGAGGCGCAGGTCTACAAGAGCGCGCTCGACGTCGGCGGCGAATATGCCTATCGCAGCCGCGGCGAGGACCATGCCTGGACCGCCGAATCGGTGTCGCTGCTGCAGCACGCCGCGCGCGGCAATTCGCAGGAACGCTACCGCGCCTTCGCCAAGATCCTGAACGAGCAGTCGGAGCGCCTGTTGACGCTGCGCGGCCTGTTCCGGATCAAGAACGCGGAGGAGGAGAAGCGCAAGCCCGTGCCGCTCGACCAGGTCGAGCCGGCCAAGGACATCGTCAAGCGCTTCGCCACCGGTGCGATGAGCTTCGGCTCGATCTCGCGCGAGGCGCATACGACGCTCGCCATCGCCATGAACCGGATCGGCGGCAAGTCGAACACCGGCGAAGGCGGCGAGGAAGCCGACCGCTTCAAGCCGATGCCGAACGGCGATTCCATGCGCTCGGCGATCAAGCAGGTCGCCTCGGGCCGCTTCGGCGTCACCACGGAGTATCTCGTCAACTCCGACATGATGCAGATCAAGATGGCGCAGGGTGCCAAGCCCGGCGAAGGCGGCCAGCTGCCCGGCCACAAGGTCGACGCGACCATCGCCAGGGTCCGGCACTCGACGCCGGGCGTCGGCCTGATCTCGCCGCCGCCGCACCACGACATCTACTCGATCGAGGATCTGGCGCAGCTGATCTACGACCTCAAGAACGTCAACCCGACGGGCGACGTTTCGGTCAAGCTCGTCTCGGAGATCGGCGTCGGCACGGTCGCCGCGGGCGTCGCCAAGGCGCGCGCCGACCATGTCACCATCGCGGGCTTCGAGGGCGGCACGGGCGCTTCGCCGCTGACCTCGATCAAGCATGCGGGATCGCCGTGGGAGATCGGGCTCGCCGAAACCCACCAGACCTTGGTGCGCGAGCGGCTGCGCAGCCGCATCGTGGTCCAGGTCGACGGCGGCTTCCGCACCGGCCGTGACGTCGTGATCGGCGCCCTGCTGGGTGCCGACGAGTTCGGCTTCGCCACCGCGCCGCTGATTGCGGCCGGCTGCATCATGATGCGCAAGTGCCACCTCAACACCTGCCCGGTCGGCGTCGCGACCCAGGATCCGGTGCTGCGCAAGCGCTTCACCGGCCAGCCCGAGCACGTCATCAACTACTTCTTCTTCGTCGCCGAGGAAGTTCGCGAGATCATGGCGAGCCTCGGCTTCCGCACCTTCAATGAGATGGTCGGCCAGGTGCAGCTGCTCGACCAGACCAAGCTGGTGGCGCATTGGAAGGCCAAGGGCCTCGATTTCTCCAAGCTCTTCGTCAAGCAGAAGGAGGAGAAGGGCCAGAAGATCTATCACTCCGAGCGCCAGAACCATCATCTGGAGGCGGTGCTCGACCGCTCGCTGATCGAGCAGGCGCAGCCTGCGCTCGACCGCGGCGCGCCGGTGAAGATCGAGGCCGCGATCAACAGCACCAACCGCTCCGCGGGCGCGATGCTCTCGGGCGCGGTCGCCAAGATCTACGGCCATGCCGGCCTGCCGCACGACACCATCCATGTCAGCCTCAAGGGCACCGCCGGCCAGGCCTTCGGCGCCTGGCTCGCCCACGGCGTGACCTTCGAGCTCGAAGGTGAAGGCAACGACTATGTCGGCAAGGGCCTCTCGGGCGGCAAGATCATCGTCAAGCCGCCGAGGAACTCGGCCATCGTGCCGGAAGAAAGCATCATCGTCGGCAACACCGTGATGTACGGCGCGATCGAGGGCGAGTGCTACTTCCGCGGCATCGCCGGCGAGCGTTTTGCCGTGCGCAACTCGGGCGCGGTCGCCGTGGTCGAGGGCGCGGGCGATCATTGCTGCGAATACATGACCGGCGGCATCGTGGTCGTGCTCGGCAAGACCGGGCGCAACTTCGCGGCCGGCATGTCCGGCGGCATCGCCTATGTGCTCGACGAGGATGGCTCCTTCGACAAGCTGTGCAACATGGCGATGGTCGAGCTCGAGCCGGTCCTGTCGGAAGAGCTGATCAACGCCGGCACCTATCACCATTCCGGCGACCTCGAGGCGCATGGCCGGGTCGACGTGTTCAAGAACCTGCTCGCCTCCGACGTCGAGCGGCTGCACGTCCTGATCTCGCGCCACGCGAAAGCCACCGGCTCCAAGCGCGCCGCCGACATCCTCGCCAATTGGAAGGACTGGCTGCCCAAATTCCGCAAGGTGATGCCGGTCGAGTACCGGCGCGCGCTGCGCGAGATGGCCGCCAACGCGGACGCCGAGCCGAAAATCGCGATCGGGGCGTAAGGCATCACACCCCGTCATTGCGAGCGAAGCGAAGCAATCCAGACTTTCTTCCTTGATGCAGACTGGATTGCTTCGTCGCTTCGCTCCTCGCAATGACGGTGAGGAAACAACAAGACGAACTTAAGCGGCAGGGACTTCGGGTTTAATGGGCAAGATCACGGGTTTTCTGGAAATCGAACGGCACGACCGCAAGTACACCCCGGTCGCCGAGCGCGTGAAGCATTACAAGGAATTCGTCGTTCCGCTTTCCGAGAAGGAGGTGCGCGACCAGGCCGCGCGCTGCATGAATTGCGGCATTCCCTATTGCCACGGCACCGGCTCGGTCGCGCCGGGCACGCCGGGCTGCCCGGTCAACAACCAGATCCCCGACTGGAACGACCTCGTCTACCAGGGCAATTGGGAAGAGGCCTCGCGCAACCTGCACTCGACCAACAATTTCCCCGAGTTCACGGGGCGCATCTGTCCGGCGCCGTGCGAGGCGTCCTGCACGCTCAACATCGACGACAACCCCGTCACCATCAAGACCATCGAATGCGCGATCGTCGACCGCGCCTGGGACAATGGCTGGCTCAAGCCTGAAGTCGCCGCGGAGAAGACCGGCAAGAAGGTCGCGGTGATCGGCTCGGGCCCCGCCGGCATGGCCTGCGCGCAGCAGCTGGCGCGCGCCGGCCACGACGTCCACGTCTACGAGAAGTTCGCCAAGGCCGGCGGCCTGCTGCGCTACGGCATTCCCGACTTCAAGATGGAGAAGGGCGTCATCGACCGCCGCGTGGCGCAGATGGAAGCCGAAGGCGTCACCTTCCACTACAACAGCCATGTCGGCGCAGCCGGCAATGTCGATCCGCGCGAGCTGCTCAACGAGTACGACGCGGTGGCGCTGACCGGCGGCGCGGAAGCTCCGCGCGACCTGCCGATCCCTGGCCGCGAGCTCGCCGGCATCCACTACGCCATGGACTTCCTGCCGCAGCAGAACCGCCGCGTCTCCGAGGAGCCTCTCGGCGGCGTCCAGGAGATTTTGGCTGGCGGCAAGCACGTCGTCGTCATCGGCGGCGGCGACACCGGTTCTGACTGCATCGGCACCTCGCTGCGCCAGGGCGCGCTGTCGGTGACCCAGCTCGAGATCATGCCCGCGCCGCCCGAGCGCGAGAACAAGGCGCTGACCTGGCCGAACTGGCCGCTGAAGATGCGGACGTCATCGAGCCAGGCCGAAGGCGCGGTGCGCGAATATGCCGTGCTGACCCAGAAGTTCTCCGGCGAAAACGGCCAGGTCAAGAAGCTGCACTGCGTCCGCGTCGACGACAAGTTCAAGCCGATTGCCGGCACCGAGTTCGAGCTCGATGCCGAGCTCGTCCTGCTCGCAATGGGCTTCGTCCATCCTGTGCACGAGGGCCTGTTGAAGCTGCTCGCGGTCGACCTCGACCCGCGCGGCAACGTCAAGGCCAACACGCTTGACTACCAGACCTCGCGCCCCAACGTGTTCACCGCCGGCGACATGCGGCGTGGGCAATCGCTCGTGGTGTGGGCGATCCGCGAGGGCCGGCTGTGCGCGCGGTCGATCGATACGTTCCTGATGGGGAAGACGGATCTGCCAAGGTAGGCCTGGTCATTCCGGGGCGCGCCACTTGGCGCGAACCCGGAATCCATCGGGCCTCAGAGTTGATGGATTGATGGGTTCCGGGTTCGCGCTTCGCGCGCCCCGGAATGACGACAGAGAGGATGCGCTCGGCAGCAGGCTCGCTCAATTCTGCAGCCTCACCCCCAGCAACACCACCGTGCCCTGCGAGCTCGAGCCCGGCTGGTTCGAATCCAGGATGTCGTGGCGCAGCGTGCCCTTGACCCAGATGTTGCGGTTGAGCTTGTAGATCAGATTGCCTTCGAGCGAGTAGGTCTTGTCGTTGCGGTTTTGGCCCTGGTAGTCGAGCGTACCGTAGGTGAACTTGCCGACCGCGGTGAGCCAGCGGCGGAAGTCGTGGTCGACTTCGGCCGCATAGGTGCGCACCAGGACGCCGGATGAGCCGGGGACCGTGGTCTCCGAGATCTGCGTGTCGGTGAAGAACTTCACCGTGGTGAGGCCGCTGGCGCTCCAGATCAGCGAGCCCGTGGTGAGAAACCCTGCGAGCTGGCTGAGGCGCGGGTCGGTGTAGCTGCGCGCGGAATAGCCGACCGAGATCTCGCCGGTGAGGATGCGCGAGAACTCGAAGGACGAGCCGACCTTGGCGTAGCCGCCGTTGGAATCGCGGAAGTAGCCGTTGCGGTCGGCGGCCTGGTCGTGGACGCGCCTGTCGCCCTGGATTTCGACGAAGGGCTTCAGGCCGGGCTTGAGGTCGTAGGAGAAGCGACCGACGCCGCCATATTGGTTGAAGTTGCGGTCGTCGTTGCTGAAAGTCGAGCCGTCGGTGAGCTTGGAATCGGTGTAGGCGGTGCGGTCGATCGTGGCGCCGGCGGCGACCTGGAAGCGGTTGAAAGTCTGGTCGAAGCCGAGCGTCGTGCCGTAGGCGGCGTAGACCGGGTATTTCTGCAGGCCGGCCTGCACGTTGGGGCTGCCGGGGTTGTCGGTGGCAAGCCGCAGGCGCAGCTGCGAGGTCAGCTTGAGATCGCGGCTGACGTCGAGCCGGCCGTCGACATGGCCGTTGAAATCGGGACGGTTGGCCTCGACCGGCGACGGCGAGGCAACGCCGTTGATTGTCGCCGGCATGTCGTTGGTGTAGCCCGAGAACGAGCCGCGCAGATCGGCGACCAGCGCGTGGCGCTCCCAATCCGACACCACGAGCAGATCGGGCGCGACGACATAGGCGGGCGAGCCGACCGGCTTGTTGAGGCGCGTCGGATTGCTGTCGTAGCCGGCGGAGAGCTCGAGCCCGCCCTTGATCAGGAAGCTGCCGGCGTAGTCGCCGACCGCGCCGAACGGATCGTCATCGGCCCTGAGGCGGCGGCGCAGCGGCTGGCCGGGCGCATTGCCCGCCATCGCCGCCGGCACCGGCACCTTGTGCGCAGTCTCGGACGGCGGCGGTGCGATGCGCTGTGGTCCCAACGTCGTGGCCGGCTTTGCGGGTGGCGGCGGCGAGCCGGGACCGACGCGCTTCGGCTTCGGCTGGCCCGGATAGAGCTTGGGCTGCTGCCTCTTGCGGTTGAGCGAATCGTAGCCGGAGCCGCTCGCGCCGGTGGCGGCGGGCAGGCCATAGGTCGGGACCTGACCGACACGCGAGCTCGCCGGCGCCTGCTGGCGCTGACGCGAATCGGCGTTGGGGTCGGGCAGCTTCGGCAATGCGTCGGAGGGCGGCTGGGGCACGCCGGCGGTGCGGCGGGTCGGCAGTGTCTCGGGCGAGGCGAAGGCGCCACGGTTGGGATTGAACAGGTCGGGCGTCAGGCTCTGGGCGGCCGCGGGGCCGCTTGCGAGGGTAGTCAGCGCAAGACCCGGCACAAGGCACGGCAAAGCGGCGCGCAGGAAATGCGCGACAGTGCTCCGGCCCCTGCCTGGAGACGACCCCACGATGGAATTACCCCAACGAAATCAAGTACTTTCTCGATCATCCCCGCCGGCCGGCGGGAACCATCGTTAATGGAGTTAAAACAATTATGGTTAATGACCCGTTGAGGGCGTTGGGGCGCGCGTCGCCTCGCTGATCCGGGCGTGCTAAGCAGGCGCCAATGGGCGAACGCCCTTCTTCCCTGGACCAGATCATGCCGAGCTCGAATCCGCTGATGACCCAATCATCCGGCTCCATTCCCGATAGCGTCGAATCCGCGCTCCGCACCCTGGAGACGGAGAGCAGCGGCATCAACGCGCTCGCCGCCGCGCTGCGCGGCCCGCTGGGCGAGACGTTTGCGAAAGCGGTCGACCTGATCCGTAACGCCAAGGGCCGCGTCATCGTCACCGGCCTCGGCAAGTCGGGCCATATGGGCCGCAAGACCGCCGCGACCCTGGCCTCGACCGGCACGCCTTCCTTCTTCGTGCACGCCGCCGAAGCCGGTCATGGCGACCTCGGCATGATCACGCCCGACGACGTCATCCTGGCGCTGTCCTGGTCCGGCGAGCAGCCGGAGATGAAGAACCTCGTGAACTATTCGGCGCGGTTTGCGATCCCCATGATCGCGGTGACGTCGAACGCGTCGTCATCGCTCGGCCAGGCCGCCGATCTCGTGATCGAGCTGCCGAAGGCGCGCGAGGCCTGCCCGCACAATCTGGCGCCGACCACCTCGACGCTGATGCAGGCCGCGATCGGCGACGCGCTCGCGATCGCGCTGCTGGAGGGGCGCGGCTTCACGGCGCTGGAGTTCGCGCATTTCCACCCCGGCGGCAAGCTCGGCGCGATGCTGAAATTCGTCCGCGACTACATGCGCACCGGCGCGGAGATCCCGCTCAAGCCGCTCGGCACCGAGATGTCGGAAGCCGTGGTCGAGATGTCGGCCAAGGGGCTCGGCTGTGTCTGCATCGTCAACGCTGCGGGCGAGGCCGTCGGCATCATCACCGACGGCGATCTGCGCCGCCACATGCGGCCCGACCTGCTGACGGTGGCCGTCGACGAGATCATGACGAAGCAGCCCAAGACCGTGCCGCCCTCGATGCTCGCGACCGAGATGATCGAGGTGCTGAACACCCGCAAGATCACCTCGCTGCTGGTGACGGAAGCGAACAAGGTGGTGGGGATCGTGCACCTGCACGATCTGCTGCGCGCTGGGGTGGCGTAGTTCCTTCGCCTCTCCCCGCAAGCGGCGCGAGGGAGTCTACCGGGGAAACCGCGCCGCGTTCTGCTCCAGCGGCAAGCGCAGCCCGTTCGCCAGATACGACACCGTGCGATAGAAGCCGCACAGCAGCATGATTTCCAGGATCTGCGCCTCGTCGTAATGCGCCGAAAGCGCGGCGAACTCCTCGTCGTCAAGTGCCGCGCGATGATGCAGCGCATCGGCGGCTGCGATCAGCGCCTGCTCGGCCGGCGACCAAAGGGCTGAATTCGCGTCACCCAACACCGTCGCACGCACCTCCTCCGCGGTGAGCTTTGCCGGCCCGGCAAAGATCGCGACATGCACACCCCATTCGTATTCGCATCGGTTCAGCGCACAGGTGCGGTCGATGACGATCTCACGCTGGCGCAGCGACAGCGGCCCCGGATCGAGAAGCCCACCGGCGCGAAACTTGTCCCAGGCGCGGCCATGGCCCGCCATCACCCGGAACAGCATCAGCGGCGGCGCACCGCGCATGATGCGGTCGAACTGGGCCTGGATCTCCGGGGGAAAAGGCGGCGAGAGCGGGACGATGCGCGGTGGGGCCTCGGACATCGCAACAGACATGGACCGGCTCCTGTGCTACATTTATCGTAGCAATACGCTACATTATTTGTAGCAAGGCGCAAGAGGCGACGATGGCGAAACAGGCCGGCACGGCGACACGCAGCGTCCGCGGCTCGCGCAGCGGGCGGCCGATCATGGCATTGCTCGACCTGCTCGGCCGACGCTGGGCCTTGCGGATATTATGGGAGTTGCGCGAAGAGCCCCTCACCTCGCGCGCCCTGCGCAGCGCCTGCGACGAGGCTTCGCCCACGGTGCTGCAGGCCCGGCTGACCGAGCTGCGCGAGGCGGGCTTCGTGGAGTTGGGCGACGGCGGCGGTTACGGACTTACGCCGCTCGGGCGGGAATTGTGCGAGACTTTCATGCCGCTGCACAGGTTTGCGGAGCGGTGGAGAAGGTGAGACGCCTCTTACCCTCCCCTGGAGGGGGAGGGTCAACTCACATGTAGCGTAGCGAAATGTGAGACGGGGTGGAGTGACGGTGCATCCACATCCAACAGTGCCCGAGTGGAGAGATCACCCCACCCCGCTCGCGCTTCGCGCGATCGACCCTCCCCCTCCAGGGGGAGGGTAAGCGAGGGTAAGCGAAGAATCCTCACGCCACGGCGACCGTCAAATTCGCACCGTCCACCTGCACCACCTTCACCCGCGTGCCCGCGGGCGTATCGGGGCCTGCAACGCGCCACACCGTGTCGCCGATGCGCACGGTGCCGGTGCCGTCGATGATCGGCTTCTCCAGCGTGAACTCACGGCCGAGCAAGGCTTCGGTGCGCTTGTTGAGGAAGGGGCTGGCGCCGGCGTCCGGCTTCGGCCTGGCGAGACGGCGCCAGACCGGCACGGCAGCGGCGGCGAAGATCGCGAACATCACGAGCTGGATCTGCCAGGAGATCGCCGCCACGAACGAGATCAGGCCGACCAGCAGCGCAGCGAGCCCAAGCCAGAACAGGAAGATGCCCGGCGCCAGCACCTCCAGCGCCATCAGGATGAAGCCGAGGATCAGCCAGTTCCAGTTGCCGAGCGATACGAACATGTCGGTCATGACACGACCTCTATCAATTGGCGCAAGTCCTCATCGGAAGGTCATGCGCCACTATCCCTGCCGCGGCGGCACCGCCGGCGGCGTGCTGCCAGTCGTCGGTACCGAGCCGCCGCGACGGGCGGCGGTCGCCGCGGTCTCCCCGAACGTGGCCTTCGCAATTTCGCCGATCCCGGCGAGCGAGCCCAGCATGCTCATCGCTTCGACCGGAAGCATGATGACCTTCTGGTTCGGCGAGTCGGCCAGTTGCCCGAATGCCTTGATATATTTGTCGGCGATGAAATAGTTAAGCGCAGCGACATCGCCCTTGGCGATGGCATCGCTGACCATTTGCGTGGCCTTGGCCTCGGCTTCCGCCGACCGCTCGCGCGCCTCGGCGTCGCGGAAGGCGGCCTCACGGCGGCCTTCGGCCTGGAGGATCTGGCCCTGCTTGGCGCCCTCGGCGCGCAGGATCTCGGACTGGCGCTGGCCTTCGGCCGCGAGGATGTCGGCGCGCTTGACGCGCTCGGCCTTCATCTGCCGGCCCATCGCTTCGACGAGGTCGGCCGGCGGCACGATGTCCTTGATCTCGATACGGTTGACCTTGACGCCCCAGGGCGAGACCGCGGCGTCGACCACGCGGAGCAGTCGCTCGTTGATCTCGTCGCGGTGCGACAGCACCTGGTCGAGGTCCATCGAGCCCATCACCGAGCGGATGTTGGTCATGGTCAGGACCGTGATCGCCTGGTTGAGATTGGCGACCTCATAGCTCGCCTTCGCTGCATCGAACACCTGGTAGAAGGCCACGCCGTCCACCGTCACGGTGGCGTTGTCCTTGGTGATCACCTCCTGCTCGGGAATGTCGATCACCTGCTCCATCATGTTGATCTTGCGCCCGACGCGATCGAAATAGGGCACGATCAGATTGAGCCCGGGGCTCAGCGTCTGGGTGTATTTGCCGAACCGCTCGATGGTCCAGTCATAGCCCTGCGGCACCGTCTTCACGCCGGCGACCAGCGTGACGATGACGAGCAACACCAGAACAATCGCGAAAATGTCGAAGCCGCTCATATCTCCTCCAAGCCGGGAAAATGCCCCTTCCCGCGCTGTCATTGGTCGGGATCACGACCTTAGCGGTTCAGCGGTCGCGATTCACGTCGGTATCGGCGCAATTCTGCACAAGACGCACAGCAAGAGAACGGTCACGATATGTATTTGCGACAGGCTCTTGAAAGCGAGCGGGCGCAGACCTAGCCGGCCAACGTTAAGAATTGCGCCGTCACGACGGGCTATTCGATGACGTCATTCGCAATTGCAAGCAGGCCCGGGGCAAGCGTGACGCCGAGCGCCTTGGCCGTCTTCAGGTTGACCGTAAGCTCGAACTTGGTGGGGTTCTGCACCGGCAGGTCGGCCGGGCGCGCGCCCTTGAGGATGCGGTCGATGTAGCCCGCCGCGCGGCGGAGCTGCTCGGCGCTGTCGGTGCTGTAGGACATCAGCCCACCCTCGTCGACGAAGGTCCGGCTCCAGAACACCGCGGGCAGGCGCGCCCGTGCGATCGCCGAAAGCAGTTGCGCGCGGTTGGCCATGGTGAAGAAGTCCGGCAAGACCAGGATGGCGCCGTCTTGCCGGGAAGCCAGCGCCCCGGTCGAGACGACGTCATGGACGGGTGCGGGCTCGACCGTCAGGCGCAGCGTCCGTGCGGCGTCCTCGATCGTGCGCAGCATCAGGGGCGCGAACGGCGCGGTGGCTGGATTGTAGACGACGAACACGCGGCGAACGGGCGGGGTGACCTGGGTCAGCACCTCCAGCCATTTGCCGGCGAGCGGGCCGTCATAATCGGTGAAGCCGGTGATGTTGCCGCCGGGATGCGCGAGGTTTTCGGCAAAGCCCTGGCTGACGGGATCGGTGACCACGGCGAACACGATCGGGATCGTCGTGGTGCGCCGGCGCAGTTCTTCCACCGGGGGTGTGCCGACCGCAAGCAGGATGTCGGGCTTGAGCGCGATCAGCTCGTCGGCGAGCTGCGCGATCCGGGCGCGGTCGCCGCCACCGCTGCGCCAGTCGATCTTGAGATTGTCGGGCTCCTTCCAGCCCAGGCCGGCGAGCGCCTCGACCAGAATGGTGCTGCGCACCTGCCCGATCGCATCCTCGGCGGCCGTGACCGAGAGCACGCCGAGCCGGCGTGTTGCAGCCGGGTGCTGCGTCTGCACTGGGGCCGGCAGCGCCGCGAGCACCCCAAGAAGCGCCAGGCAGCGGCGGCGGTTCATGGGACGCCCATCAGATCCAGCCCTGAAGCTCGCGCAGCACCAGGGTGCGGATCACGTCCATGCCCGGTCCGCTGTCGTTGAGGCAGGGGATCGCGGAAAACTGCTCGCCGCCATTGTGCTTGAAGATCTCGGCGTTCTCCTGCGCGATCTCCTCCAGCGTCTCCAGGCAGTCGGCGGAAAAGCCCGGCGTGACCACCGCGATGCGGCGCACGCCTTCCTTGGCGAGCCGCTCCATGGTCTTGTCGGTATAGGGCTGCAGCCACTCGTCGTTGCCGAAGCGCGACTGGAAAGTCAGCAGCAGTTTGCTCTCGTCCATACCGAGCCGGCGGCGCAGCGCCTCGGTCGTCGCGATGCAGTGCTGCTGATAGGGATCGCCCTTGTCGACATAGGATTTCGGCATGCCGTGGAAAGACGCCACGATCAGCTCCGGCCTAAAGGACAGCGTCGCCAGATGCCCCTCGATCGAGACGGCGAGCGCCTCGATATAGGCCGCGTCATCATAATAGGGCGGCGTCACCCGCAGCGTCGGCTGGTTGCGCAGCTGCGCGAGCACGCGGAAGACTTCGTCGCAGACCGTCGCCGAGGTCGAGGCGGAATATTGCGGATAGAGCGGGACGGCCAGGATGCGCTCGCAGCCTTTCGCGATCAGCGCGTCGATGCCCGACTTGATCGAGGGATTGCCGTAGCGCATCGCCCACGCGACGACGACATTGTCGCGGTCCGACAGGGCGGCCGCGAGCTTGTCGCTTTGCGAGCGCGTGATGGTTTTCAGCGGCGATTCGTTCCGCTCATTGTTCCAGATCTTCTGGTAGTCGAGCGCCTTGGTGCGGGGACGGCTGCGCAGGATGATCCCGTTCAGCACCAGCTTCCAGATCAGGCCCTGGTCCTCGATGACGCGGGCGTCGCTGAGGAACTCCTTGAGGTAGACCCGCACGCCGGGGGCATCGGCCGTATCAGGCGTTCCGAGATTGATCAGGAGCACGCCGACACGCGGCAGGGCGGATCGGGTGGCCGGTTTCGCGGTCTCGAGGGGGACGACGCTGGTCATGGCTGGTTGGGTCGCGCGTTGGTCCGAACTTGTCAAGATGAGCCGGGGTTCGCTAGGGTCGCACCCAATCGGGGGAGAGGGGACGATGACGCTCGCGGAATGGTGTGTCTTCGGGGCGCTGCTGCTCTATCTGTCTACGATCGTCTCGGTCAAATGGATCAGGTTTCGCCGCTTCGACAATTCCCGGCCGCGTGATCCCGCCTTCTATGAGGACGCCCTGTCGCAGCGCGCGCTCGGCGCGCACCAGAACGGCATCGAGACGTTTCCGTTCTTCGCCTTCGCGGTGCTGCTCGCCGAATACAGGGAATCGCCGCAGCGGCTGATCGACGAACTCGCGGTGCTGTTTCTGATCGTGCGGATCGCCTATGTGCTGACCTATCTCGGCAACCGCCCGACGCTGCGCTCGATCCTCTGGAGCATCGGCTTTGCGATCAATCTCGGCATCTTCTTCATGCCGGCGTTGAAGCGGTTTCTCCCGGTGTGAGCGGGCCTCACGCCAGCAGATGCCGCTCGCGCGTCGCAATCAGCGCCCGCATCGATGCCGGGATCGTGACCGGACGATGGGTCTTCTGGTCCGTGTAGACCCACACGATCTCGCCGGTCACCAGCGCCTCAGTGCCGCCCTTCCGGAAGATGGCGAGCTCGAAGACGAGGCTCGAATTGCCGATCCGCGCCACGCGGGCGCCGACGTCGAGCTCCCAGTCGAACCTGACAGGCGCCTTGTACTCGATCAGCGATTTGACGACGTGGAAATCGATGCCGGTCGTCTTTGCGTCCGTATATTGGTCGTAGCCCAGCGCGCGAAAATACTCGGTGATGGTGGTGTCGAAATAAGTCAAATAATGCGCGTTGAAGACGACGCCCTGGCCGTCGATCTCGGAATAGCGCACCCGGAACGGATGAAAGAACCAGAAGTTTTCGCGCGACATCCAATCCCCCGACTGAGATATTTCAGGCTCGTCATTGCGAGGAGCCCTTGCGACGAAGCAATGACGGAGCAAGGCGCTCGACCGTCTTGCTCAATGAGCGCCGCGAAGCGCAGATACGACCTCAAAAACACGTGGTCCGTTCGGCGGCGATGTAGCCGAACAACAGGCCGACGCCGAACAGCAGGACCAGACCCGCGGCGCCGAACTCGATGCCGCGCATGAACAGCGCGCCGCCGCCGTCGCGCCCGGCGCTGAGGCGGGCGGCGATGTCCTTGGCGGAGACGGCGACGACGGCGATGGCCGCCACCGTGATCGCGGTGCCCAATCCCATCAGGAAGGTCGCGGCGACGCCGGCCCAGAACAGGCCCTGCGCGAGCGCGAACACCAGGACCAGGATGGCCCCCGAGCAGGGCCGGATGCCGACGGTCAGGATCGCGGCGAAGCCGCGCCGCCAGCCGCCGGGGCCCGCGAGCTCGCTTGGCGTGGGTCCGTGCGAATGGCCGCAATGCTCGTCATGAACGTGGTCGTGCCCGTGGTGATGGTGAGCGTGGCCGTGGCCATGGTGGTGATCATGGCCGTGATCGTGGTGATGATGATCGTGCGCATCATGATGGTGATGGCCATGGTCGTGCGGCACGCCCGCCATCGCCGGCACCGGCTGGGCGGCCTGGAGTGCGCCGATGAAGGTGCGGCCCTTGACCCAGACCAGGCGCAGGCCGAACAGCGCGATCATGGCGTAGCTCGCGATCTCGATCACCCCTTCCGCCTTGCACATCGTCTTCGCCGTCGCATTCAGCACCCAGGCCGAGATGCCGACGATGAGGATCGCGACCAGCGACTGCATCAGGGCCGAGGCAAAGGACAGCGCGATGCCGCGCCGCGCCGTCTCGCGATTGGCGACCAGATAGGAGGCGATCACCGCCTTGCCGTGGCCGGGACCGGCGGCGTGGAAGATGCCGTAGGCGAATGAGATGAACAGCAGCGTCCACACCGCCGAGCCGTCGGACTTCGCGGCGCGGATAGTTGCCGACATCTGGCGATAGAATTCCGACTGTTTTGCCAGGAGCCAGCCGATCAGGCCGCTTGCTTCAGGCTCGGCCGCCTGCGCCGGTCGCGGCGCGCCGAACGGGTTTTGCGCGAGGAGATCATGAAGCGCGGCGTCAGTCACGCCCACGACAAGCAGCACGGCGGCACAGGCGAGCAGCCCGCGCGCGAGCGGAGAGAGTTGCGGCTTCAAGGGCAATCCACCGTGATCTTGTTGGCGAACATCATGCCGAAATTCGAGTTCTCGCCGTTCAGGAAGGTCTGCTCGTTCAGCTTCTGCGCGCTCGCGGTGCCGTCGTTCGGCCGTTCCAGCTTCATCTGGCAGCCCGCGGGCGCACCGACCAGCTTGACCGGATTGTCCTTGGCCATCTGGAAGTCGATGAAGAAGGAGCGGTCGAACACTTCGAGCACCAGCTGCCTGGGCTTGACCGGGTTCTTCAGCGGCAAGGTGAAGTGCAGGGTCAGCACCGTGTCCTTGTAGTCGAGGAAATAGTCGACCGGCTCCTGGAATCGCTCCTTCTTGCCGTCAGCTCGCGCAAAGGTGAAGTAGGCGTATTCCTTCAGCGACTCGACATTGGTCTGCGCCAGCGGCTTGAGCTCCTCGCTGGTATAGGCGCCCTTGCTCTTGCTCTCGAGCCCCTGCACCGCATAGGCCGAGAACATGTCATCGAAGGTCCAGACGTGGCGGACGCCGGTGATGCTGCCGTCGGCTGCGTAGAGCAATTCGCTGGTCGCGGTGATCCAGACATGCGGATGCGCGCGTGCCGCGCCCGCCGCCAGCGTCATCGCGGCGGCGAGCAGGAATCCGAACAGGCGGCGCATGCCCATCATGCCGCCTTGGCGTCTTCGAGCAGGCCGCGGCGGCGCAGCAGCGCATCCGGCTCCGGCGGGCGGCCACGGAAGGCCTCGTAGGCGGCTTCGGGATCGACCGACCCGCCGCTCGAGTAGATGTCGTCGTGCAGACGCTTGGCCACGGCAGGATCGAAGATGTCGCCGGCCTCCTCGAACGCGCCGAAGGCGTCGGCGTCCATCACCTCCGACCACATGTAGCTGTAATAGCCGGCGGCATAGTGGTCGCCGGTGAAGATGTGGCCGAACTGCGTCGGACGGTGGCGCAGCGCGATCTCCTCGGGCATGCCGATCTTCTCCAGTTCCTTCTTCTCGAAGGCGCGCACGTCCTCCGCGGCCGACGCCGGCTGGGTGTGGAATTCGAGGTCAACCAGCGCCGAGGAGACGAACTCGACCGTGGCAAAGCCCTGGTTGAATTTTCGCGCGGCGAGGAAGCGTTGCAACAGGTCGTCCGGCAGCGGCTCGCCGGTCTGGTAGTGGCGGGCGAACTTCTGCAGCACCTCGGGGCGCTCCTGCCAGTGCTCGTAGAGCTGGGAGGGCAGCTCGACGAAATCGGTGAACACGGAGGTGCCCGACAACGAGGGATAGGTCACGTTGGAGAGCATGCCGTGCAGACCGTGGCCGAACTCGTGGAACAGGGTGCGGGCATCGTCGGGCGACAGCAGCGCCGGCTCGCCGCCGGCGCCCTTGGCGAAATTGCAGATGTTGAGAACCAGCGGCGCGACGTCGCCGTCGAGCTTCTGCTGGTCGCGCAGCGAGGTCATCCAGGCGCCGGAGCGCTTCGACGGCCGGGCGAAGTAGTCGCCATAGAACAGCGCCTTGTGCTTGCCGTCCGGCCCCTTCATCTCCCAGACCCGGACGTCGGGATGCCAGACCGGAATGTCCTTGCGCTCCTCGAAGGTGACGCCGAACAGGCGCGTGGCGCAGTCGAAGGCGGCGGCGATCATGTTGTCGAGGCCGAGATACGGCTTGATCGCGGAATCATCGAAATTGGCGCGCTGCAGACGCAGCTTCTCGGCGTAGAAGCGCCAGTCCCAGGGGGCGAGCTTGAAATTGCCGCCCTCTTCCGTGATCAGCGCCTGCATCTCGTCGCGGTCGGCGAGCGCGCGGGCCCGGGCCGGCTTCCAGACCCGCTCGAGCAGGCCGCGCACCGCGTCCGGCGTCTTGGCCATGGAATCCTCGAGCCGGTAGGCGGCATAGGTCTGATAGCCCAGGAGCCTGGCGCTCTCCTCGCGCAGCTTCAGGATCTCGACGATGGTCGCGTTGTTGTCATTGGCGTTGCCGTTGTCGCCGCGCGCGATGAAGGCCTTGTAGACCTTCTCGCGGAGGTCGCGCCGGGCGGAGCTCTTCAGGAACGTCTCGACCGAGGAGCGCGACAGCGTGACGATGGCCTTGCCTGCCATGTCGCGCTCTTCCGCCGCAGCCTTGGCGCTGGCGACGAAGCTCTCAGGCAGGCCCTGGCGGTCGCCCTCCCCGAGCTCCAGGAACCAGTCCTGCTCGTCGCCGAGCAGATGGTGGCTGAAGCCGGTGCCGAGCTGGGCCAGCCGTTCGTTGATCTCGGCCATCCGGGTCTTGGCCTCTTCGGAGAGGCCGGCGCCGGCGCGATGGAAGCGGGTGTAGGTGCGCTCCAAGAGGCGGAGCTGCTCGGTCGTGAGACCGAGACCCGCGCGGTTCTCGTGCAGATGGGCGATGCGGCCGAACAGCACGGCGTTCATCATGATCGGATTCCAGTGCCGCGCCATCCGCAAGGAGACCTCCTTGTCGATCTCCAGGATGGCCGGGTTGGAATGCGCCGAGACGAGGTCGTAGAACACCGCCGCGACCTTGCTCAAGAGCTTGCCGGAGCGCTCCAGCGCCGTGATGGTGTTGGCGAAGTCGGGCGCGGCCGGATCGTTGGTGATCGCCGCGATCTCGGCGGAATGGTCGGCAAAGGCCTGCTCGAAGGCCGGCAGGAAGTGCTCCGGCCTGATCTCGTCGAAGGGCGGGGTCGCGAACGGCGTCACCCAGGCCTTCAGCAGCGGATTGGTCTCGGCGTCCGTAGTTTGGCGGGTTTCTGACATCACAAGTCCCGAATTTCATGGCTCGATCGTTGCGGCCAGCTATAGCACGCGTGGGGCTTTTTTGGGCCGTTTGCCCTTGCCCCCGGCCGCCTTTTCGGGGAGATTGCGGCCCTCGAAGCCAGGATCCCCTGAAGCCATGAACGCGTCTTCGTCATCGTCCCGCCAGATCGTCTGGCCCAGCGTCATCACCGTCATCAGCGCCGCCATCCTGATCGGCGCGGAGGTGTTCGGCGCGGCCTTTGCCGGCGGCTGGGCGCTCGCGATCCTGTTCGGGCTCGGCGATCAGGGCGCCCACATCCTGCAGGCCGTGCTGTTCGCACTCGGCGTGCTCGTGATGACTGCTTTCATCCGCGGCGCTCAGCGCATCGAGCCCTTCACCAAGCGCCGCTGACGCTTCGCGCGCGTGGGCAACACGCGCAGCTCGGCGAAAACTTAACGCGCGTTCATCTTCCGCGTCGCTCGCGCAACAGCGCGCAAGCAGATGTTAGGCAATTCTGTTCTCAGCCTAAAAAAATTCTTGCGAACCAGAGTCAAAACGCTTATGTGCGGACTTGCCCAATTTCGCACGTGCCTGTGGTCGTGTGTCAGTCGGTAGGTATCCGGACAAGAGGCCGGACAGCCGCCAAGGGGTGAAGAAGCCGAGGGGCTCTTCGGAAGTGCGGAAGTCGGAAGACTGAGGTCGCAAGACCGCAAAGTCGGACGACGAAGCAAACCCGGAGCGCCCAGCATCTCTCTCAAAGAGATGCCATGTCGAAGGTGACTTCGCCCTTTGCAACCGTGACTGGCAGCCGGAGGCGAACCGGCGCACCCCGCTCTCAACGGGGGACGCGACTTAAAGCAACGACGGATCGGGCTTTTTTGGTCTCTACCGGCAGTCCAACGCCGGCGCGGGCTACTGAAAAGGCTTGTCCTTCATTGCCAGGTGAGCGGGCGGGAAACTCTCCCAACCAATCCACGGCAGCACAGTCTGGTTTGAGTTTTTTGGCCTCGACGCGCCTCCATCGCGCGATGCGGCCGAAGCACTCTCATCAGACGTCATGTTGATGCGGTTCCCGTCGCTGGGACCGTTGGAGAGTGCCATGACTGAACGTATCCAGGAATTCCTGCGCAACCGCCGCAACGAAGGCCGCGACACCGAGCCGTGCCTCGTCGTCGACCTCGAGGTCGTGCGCGACAACTACCAGAGCTTCGCCAAGGCGCTGCCCGACAGCCGCGTGTTCTATGCCGTCAAGGCGAACCCGGCGCCGGAAGTGCTGGCTCTGCTCGCCTCCATGGGCTCCTGCTTCGACACCGCCACGGTCGCCGAGATCGAGATGGCGCTGGCTGCGGGTGCGACGCCCGACCGCATCTCCTTCGGCAACACGATCAAGAAGGAGCGCGACATCGCGCGCGCCTTTGCGCTCGGCATTCGCCTGTTCGCGGTCGATTGCGCGGCCGAGGTCGAGAAGGTCGCCCGCGCCGCCCCCGGTGCGAAGGTGTTCTGCCGCATCCTCTATGACTGCGCCGGCGCCGAGTGGCCGCTGTCGCGCAAGTTCGGCTGCGACCCGGAAATGGCGGTCGAGGTGCTCGACCTCGCCAAGCGCCTGGGCCTGGAGCCGTGCGGCATCTCCTTCCATGTCGGCTCGCAGCAGCGCAAGGTGAAGGCGTGGGACCGTGCGCTGGCGATGGCCTCGCAGGTGTTCCGCGACTGCGCCGAGCGCGGCATCAACCTGACCATGGTCAACATGGGCGGCGGCTTTCCGACCAAGTACCTGAAGGACGTGCCGCCGGTCGTGACCTACGGCCGCTCGATCTTCCGCGCGCTGCGCAAGCACTTCGGCAATCAGATCCCGGAGACCATCATCGAGCCGGGCCGCGGCATGGTGGGCAACGCCGGCGTCATCGAATCCGAGGTCGTGCTGATCTCGAAGAAGAGCGACGAGGACGAGGTGCGCTGGGTGTACCTGGACATCGGCAAGTTCGGCGGTCTCGCCGAGACCATGGACGAGTCGATCCGCTACGCCATCCGCACCCGTCACGACGGCGCGGACATGACCCCGTGCGTGCTCGCAGGTCCAACCTGCGACAGCGCCGACGTGCTGTACGAGAAGAACCCGTATCCGCTTCCCGTCACGCTCGAGATCGGCGACAAGGTGCTGATCGAGGGCACCGGGGCCTATACGTCGACCTACTCGTCGGTGGCGTTCAACGGCATCCCGCCGCTGCGCACGTATCACATCTGATCCGCCTCTCTGTTCTAGAGGCCTGACGAACCCGGGAGCCGGCTTGCCGGCTCCTCCCTCACATCTCGATTTCTGAAGACGTCTTGAACAGGCGTGCTGCGCGCACGCCGGTTCAAGCGAGGACTGATGTGCCATGACTGCTCCTCGGAAGCCGCAAGTTGCCTTCACCTCGAAAGCCGCTCCGTTCGTGATCCGTGCGGAACGTGCTGGAGACGTCGCGACGCGCGAAGCGCTGCTCGATGCCTGCTTTGGCGAGAACCGCCATGGCCGCACCTGCCAGCGCCTGCGCGACGGACGCACGCCCGCCGCAGGCCTCGCCCTGTCGGCGATGCGCGATGGCAAGCTCGTGGGAACCGTGCGGCTGTGGCATGTCAGCGCCGGAGGCAGGCCCGCTCTGGTCCTCGGACCGCTGGCGGTCGACCCTGCCTGCCGCGAGCTCGGGATCGGCGCCGCGCTGATGCAACATGCGCTGGCTGCCGCCCGGGCGCGCGGGCATGACGCCGTGATCCTGCTCGGCGATGCCCCCTATTACGCCCGCTTCGGCTTCTCGACGGAGAGGACCGCGGAGCTGTCGCTGCCGGGCCCGTTCGAGCGCGACCGCCTGCTGGCGATCGAGTTCACCGAGGGCGCGCTGGACGGCGCCGAAGGGATGATCGTCCCGACCGGCGCGGCCGTGCCCAAACGGAGGTCGGTTCGCGCGCCTGAGGCGCACGCGGCCTGAGGGATCGCCCCTGTAGCGACGACCGCCGCCGCATCGCGCGGCAGCGCCTGGCCGCGCCTGCGCCAGACCCGTTGCTTTGGGGTTGCGCAGGCGCCGGAAACGCCCTTTAACCCCGCGAAACACCCCCTCAGTCGAGGCCCACGACCGATGTCCCGTCGCCTGATCTCCACCGGCTCCCCGCTCGAGAAGACCGTCGGCTACAGCCGCGCCGTGATCGACGGCGATTTCGCCTTCGTCGCCGGAACCACCGGCTACGACTACACCACGATGACCATGCCGGCAGATGTCACGAGCCAGTCACGCAACTGCTTCAAGACCATCGCGGCCGCCCTGAAGGAGGGTGGATTCGAGATGGCCGATATCGTCCGTGCGACCTATTACGTGACCGACGCCAGCTATATCGATGCCCACTTCGCCGTCTGCGGCGAGGTCCTCGGCGACATCAGGCCGGCGGCGACCTTGCTGGTCGTCTCGGCGCTCGCCAGGCCGGAGATGAAGGTCGAGATCGAAGTCACCGCCAAGCGCCGCAGCGCTTGATCCCGTCCCACCCCTTCTGCCTACCAGCACGTTCCGGAGAAACCATCCCATGAGCCCTCCCTCGCAGATCTACGCGAAGATCACCGGCCCCATCGTCATGGTCGGCTTCGGCTCGATCGGCAAAGGCACGCTGCCCCTGATCGAGCGGCATCTCGATTACGACAAGTCGCGCATCACCGTGCTCGATCCCAAGGACGAGGGCCGCAAGGCGCTTTGCGAGAAGCACAATGTCCGCTTCATCCAGAAGGGCCTGACCAAGGACAATTACCGCGAGCTGCTGACCCCGCTGCTCACCGAGGGCGGCGGCCAGGGCTTCTGCGTCAACCTCTCGGTCGATACCGGCTCGACCGACATCATGGAGCTCTGCAACGAGCTCGGCGCGCTCTACATCGACACCGTCAACGAGCCCTGGCTCGGCTTCTATTTCGATTCCTCGAAGGGCCCCGAAGCGCGCTCCAATTACGCGTTGCGCGAAACGACGCTCGCCGCCAAGAAGGCCCGCCCGGCGGGCTCGACCACGGCGGTGTCCTGCTGCGGCGCCAATCCCGGCATGGTCTCGTTCTTCGTCAAGCAGGCGCTGCTGAACGTCGCGGCCGATCTGAAGCTCAACGCCCCCAGGCCGAAGACCAAGGGCGAATGGGCGGATTTGATGCGGCAAGCCGGCATCAAGGGCATCCACATCGCCGAGCGCGACACCCAGCGCTCGAAGAAGCCGAAGGAGCCCGACGTCTTCGTCAACACCTGGTCGGTAGAAGGTTTCCTGTCGGAAGGCATGCAGCCATCCGAGCTCGGCTGGGGCACCCATGAGAAATGGATGCCCGAGAATGCGCACACCCATGAAGCCGGCTGCGGCGCTGCCATCTATCTGATGCAGCCCGGCGCCAATACGCGCGTGCGCACCTGGTGCCCGACCCGCGGCGCCCAGTACGGCTTCCTCGTCACCCACAACGAGTCGATCTCGATCGCCGATTACTTCACCGTGCGCGACGCCTCGGGCAAGGCGGTCTACCGGCCGACCTGCCACTACGCCTACCACCCGGCCGACGATGCCGTGCTGTCGCTGCATGAAATGTTCGGCCGCGCCGGGAAGATGCAGGAGAAGCACCACATCCTCGAAGAGGACGAAATCATCGACGGCATCGACGAGCTCGGCGTGCTGCTGTTCGGTCATGACAAGAACGCGTACTGGTACGGCTCGCAGCTCTCGATCGAAGAGACCCGCGAGCTCGCACCCTATCAGAACGCCACCGCCCTGCAGGTGACCTCTGCCGTGCTCGGCGGCATGGTGTGGGCGCTGGAGAACCCGAACGAGGGCATCGTCGAAGCCGACGAGATGGATTTCGAGCGCCTGCTCGAAATTCAGCTGCCGTATCTCGGTCCGGTGAAAGGTTTTTATACCGACTGGACCCCGCTGACGGATCGTCCGGGACTGTTCCCGGAGGATATCGACACCAGCGATCCCTGGCAGTTCCGGAATATTCTGGTGCGGTGAGGCGGCACGCTGATAAAAACAGCGAAAACAACCCCATGCACAGTAGACAGCGCAATGGCACGCCCTTGCGCGCGTGGGGCAAAAAGACGAGTTCCGTCTACTGCTTGTCCTTGATCGGCGGCGCGATCTTCTCGGCCGGGGCCGGTGGCAGCGCGGGCTTGGCCGCGCCTGCCGCGCCCTGGGTCTGCGGATCGGGCCGCGCCGGCTCAGGTGCCGGCGTGGTCGGCCGGTCGCCGCCGGGTTTTGCCTCTGCGGGCGTCTTGTCCTGATCGCTGGACGGCGTGCCCTGGAGCGGGGGCGTTGCCTGTGCCAGCTGCATCCGGCTTTCAGCGCGGATTTGCGCCAGCGACAGCACCGACACCACGACGCCTGCCGCGAACATCGCAGCGCCGATTGTCAGGTTGAGCTTCAGTCTGCGCTTGTCATCTCGGCCGGGCATGTCGATCACCGCCTTTATCCACGGGGATCAACGAAACTGGGGCGCGCCGGTTCCGGAACCGAAGACGCGGGGAACCACCCGCTACGCGCCAAAACGCCGCGCTACTCCGTCGTGCTGACTTCCCAGGTTGCGTGTCGTACGCCCGGCAGATGCTGCAGATCGGTCGCCACCGCGTTCAGCTCGTTCGGGTCGACTGCGGTCGCGACCAGCCTGGCGGCGATCTCCAGAACGTCCTCGCTGATCTCGGCGACTTCGATGTCGGCCACCGCATATTTCGCTGCTTCGAGCTTGTCGACGAGGCGGTCGCGCATGTCGGGCAAGGCGTCGGCCGCAACCGCGAGCTTGAAATAGTAGGTCGCTTCCAGCGCCTTCTCGTTCAGCGGGATGCGGTTGATGGCGTTGACCAGCGGGCGCAGCATGGTGTTGCCGGCGATGACGAACACAGTCAGCGCGGCCGCCTGCGCGACCATGTCGGCGCCGGCGCAGGAGCCGACCGCGGCCGAGGCCCACAGCGTCGCCGCGGTGTTGAGGCCGCGCACGTCCATGCCCTGCTTCATGATGACGCCGGCCCCTAGGAAGCCGATGCCGGAAACGACGTAGGAGATCACCCGCACCGCGCCGTCGGCGCCGGTCAGGTGCATGGCGAGATCGACGAAGGCGGCCGCGCCCACCGCGACCAGCACGTTGGTGCGCAGCCCCGCGGTGCGCTGGCGGTATTGCCGTTCGGCGCCGATCAAGGTGCCCAGCACGAAGGCCGTGATCAGGCTGATCAGCGTGTCGGCGAAATCGGCAAGCTGAAAGGTCGTCAGAAATCGCATGGTCCCCTATACGGCGGGAACCATGACAGATCAAAGCTCGAGCAGACCGCCGTCCCCATTTTCATCGGCAAAGGCCAGCAGCGTACCTTTGGCGTTCCAGGCAAGCGCGGCCACGGGCGGCGTGCCGTTGCGGCGGACCAGAATCTCCGCGCCGTCCTCCATGCGGACCATCAGCACGGTGCCGTCGCTGTAACCGGCGGCGAGGATGTCGTTCCTGGGATGACAGGCGACCACGGAGACGCGCGCCTGCAGCGGCGCCAGCATCGCGGGCTCCTTGCCCATCGGACCGTCCTTGCTGCCGAACGGCCAGATGATCACGGTGTCGGCGCCCGAGGTCGCCAGCCCCTTGCCGCCCGCGCTCCACGACATCGAGCGGACGCGGCCGGGGTAGCCGGTCATGCGCATGTGCCTGTTGTCGGCGAGCCGCCAGCCGTGCAGCGCCGGTTCGTGCATCGCGGTGACCAGGAATTTGTTGTCGGGGCTGAAGGCGACCGCATGGTGCGAGCCGGCCCAGGGCAGGAATTCGGCCGATCCCGCCATGTTCGGAAACCACAGCGTCACGCCGTTGTAATGCGCGATTGCGAGCCGCAGGCCCTTCGGCGCGAAGGCGAGGCCGCCGACGGTCGAGGGCACGTCGATCGACTTCTCCTCGGCCTTGCCGCTCCTGACGGTCGCGGTCTTGCCGGCCGACCAGGCGAAGGCGCCGTCGGCGTGCAGCGCCACCGCGTCGATCCAGCGGCGCTTCGGGTCGGTGGCGAGCAGCGTCACCTCGCCCTTGGCATCGAGCGAGACGACCTTGCCGTCGTCGCCGCCCATCACGATGCGCTTGCCGTCGGATGCGGTCGAGAGAATGCCGCCGCTGTGCACGGCAACCGTGGTGATCTCGCAATTGCTATCAACGAATGCGACGGTCTCCTCGCCGCCGACGAAGGCGGCGCGCTCCTTGAGGAAATGCACAGAAGTCACGGCCATGCCGAGCGCGATGGGCTTGACGCGGTCGGTGACGGAAACGATCGAAGCGGACTCGGGCGCCGGCGTAAACTCTTTCATCACGAGACGATGCAGCTCTCAAAACCCTTGCGGATCGCCTCTTCGGGCAATTCGCGGCCGATGAAGACGAGGCGGCTCTCGCGCGGCTCGCCATCCTTCCATTTCCGCTGGTGGTTGCCCTCCAGCATCATGTGGACGCCCTGGAAGACATAGCGGTCGTCGTCGTCGTGGAAGGCGAGTATGCCCTTGGAGCGCAGGATCTTGCCGCCCTCGACCTGCACCAGGTTCTGCAGCCAGGGCATGAACACGTTCGGATCGAGCGGCTTGTCGGTCTTCAGCGAGAGCGACTGCATGTCCTCGTCGTGATAGTGCTTCAGGCCGTGACCGTGATCATGGTGATGATGGTCGTGGTCGTGATGGTGGTGATGATCATGGTCGTGGTCATGATCGTCGGCCTCCAGGAAATCCGGCTCGATGTCGAGGATGCGGTCGAGGTCGAAGGCGCCGCGGTCGAGCACGTCGGCCAGCGCCACCGCGCAGCGCTCGGTGCGATGCAGCTTCGCATAGGGGTTGATGCCGCGGATGCGGGCCTCGACCTCGGCGAGCTCGCCCTTGTTGACGAGGTCGGTCTTGTTCAGAACGATGACGTCGGCAAAGGCGATCTGGTTCTTGGCTTCAGGCGCATCCTTCAAGCGGTCCGACAGCCATTTGGCGTCGGCGACCGTCACGACCGCGTCGAGCCGCGCGTTCTTCTGCACGTCCTCGTCGACGAAGAAGGTCTGCGCGACGGGCGCGGGATCGGCAAGGCCAGTGGTCTCGACGATGATGGCGTCGAACTTGCCCTTGCGCTTCATCAGGCCGTCCATGATGCGGACGAGGTCGCCGCGCACGGTGCAGCAGATGCAGCCGTTGTTCATCTCGAACACTTCCTCGTCGGCGCCGATGATGAGGTCGTTGTCGATGCCGATCTCGCCGAATTCGTTGACGATGACGGCGTATTTCTTGCCGTGGTTCTCCGACAGGATGCGGTTGAGCAGCGTGGTCTTGCCGGCGCCGAGATAGCCGGTCAGCACGGTCACGGGAATTTTGGAGGCGGTCGCTTCAGACATAAGAACTCCGGGGTCGGCTGGTCGCGCGACGCGAGGCGGGGTGGCCCCTGCCTAATGGTCAAGCGCGCTGGTCAGGGCCTTTATATTGTGCCTGACCATGTCAATGTAAGTGGGTGCAGGCCCCTTTTCGCCGGTCAAACCGTCCGAAATCAGGGTCCCGCCGACCCTCGCCCCGGTCTCGGCGGCGATCCGCCGGATCAGGCGATCGTCGGTGATATTTTCAAGGAACACGGCCGGGATCCTCGCGGCCTTGATCTGGCCGATGATGGCGGCGATATCGCGCGCGCTCGGCTCGGTTTCGGTGGAGACGCCCAGGGGCGCGATGAACCGGATACCGTATTCGCTGGAGAAATAGCCGAAGGCATCATGGGTGGAGATCACCTTGCGCCGCTCGGCTGGGATTTTTGCGACGGCGTCGCGGACCTCGCGGTCCAGTGTTTCGAGCTTTTCCAGATAGGCCTTGGCCTGGGCGCGGAAGAACTCCGCATCGTCAGGAGCGGCCGTGGCGAGCGCGCTCGCAATGTCGGTGACGTAGATCCTGGCGTTGGGGATAGACTGCCAGGCGTGGGGATCAGCGGCCGAGCCAAGCTTCAGCGGCGCGATGCCGGCGCTCGCGGTGATCACCTTGGCCTTGCTCCCTGCGGATTGCACGAGGCGCGGCAGCCAGCCTTCGAGGCCGAGCCCGTTGACGATGACGAGCTTCGCCGCCGCGACCCGCTTCGCATCGCTCGGCGCCGGCGTATAGACGTGGACGTCGCTGTCGGGCCCTACCAGCGTCGTGACGCTGACCCGATCGCCGCCGACATTGCGGACGAAATCGCCGAGGATCGAGAAGCTCGCGACGACGTTGAGCCGCTCGGCGGCCTCAAGCGGCGAGGCGATCAGCAACATTGCACAAACCAGGATGAACCGCATCGTCATGCTTCCAGATGCCGGCCGGGAAACAGCTGCCGGACGATGCCGCCGACGCGGCCGAACAGAACCGAGATCAGGTAGATCACCGTCGCCACCAGAATGATCGCGGGGCCGGATGGCACGCGGGTCTGGAACGACAGCACGAGGCCGGCATAGCCCGAGACCGCGGCAGCAACGACGGCGATGCAGATCATGGAGGTGAGATCGCGCGACCAGAACCTTGCGATGCCCGCGGGCAGGATCATCAGGCCCACCGCCAGCAGCGTGCCCAGCGCCTGAAAACCGTTGACAAGGCTGATGACGACCAGCGCGAGGAAGGCGAGGTGAGCCGGGCCGCCGGCCCGGCTCACGGTGCGCAGGAACAGGGGATCGACGCTCTCGATCACCAGCGGACGGTAGATCACCGCGAGCACCAGCAGCGTCACCGTGGCGTTGAAGGCCACCACCAGCAGGGTCTGATCGTCCATCGCGAGGATGTTGCCGAACAAGACATGGAGCAGGTCGATATTGGTGCCCTTGATCGAGACGATGGTGACGCCGAGCGCGAGCGACGCGAGATAGAAGGTCGCGAGCGAAGCGTCCTCCTTCAGCCCGGTCGAGCGCGCGACCACTCCGGCGAGGATCGCGACCGCGAAGCCGGCGATCAGGCCGCCGGCTGTCATCGCGAACAGATTGAGGCCGGAGAGCAGGAAACCGATTGCGGCGCCGGGCAGAATCGCATGCGCCATGGCGTCGCCGACGAGGCTCATCCGGCGCAGCATCAGGAACACGCCGATCGGCGCGCCCGCCAGTGCCAACGCGATCACCGCGGCGAGCGCCCGCCGCATGAACTCGAATTCGGTGAACGGACCGATCAGCGCGCCATAGAGCATCGGAAATCAGGCCGCCCGCGAGCTGACATCATCGGCCGCGCAGGCGGCTGCGCTGTCGTCGAAGGCCTCGCACATCCGCATCGCGACCAGCAGATTTTCGGGCGTCAGCACCTCCGCCGTCGGGCCCCACGCGACCGGGCCGCGCGCCAGCACCAGCGTTTCGGTGAAATGGTTGCGCACCATCTCCATGTCGTGCAGCGCGGCAAGCACGGTGCGGCCCTCGCCGTGCCAGCGCTTCACCAGCGCGAGCAGATCGGTGGTGGTCTTGCTGTCGATGGCGTTGAACGGCTCGTCCAGCACGATCAGGCGCGCGTCCTGAAGCAGCACCCGCGCGAACAGCACGCGCTGCATCTGGCCGCCGGAGAGCGTGCCGATCGGGCGGTTCTCGAAACCGCTGAGGCCAACGGCTCCGATCGCGCGGAGAATCTTGTCGCGCGCGGCCTTGCCGATGCCGCCGAACAGGCCTGTGCCACGCCACAGCCCGGTGCCGATGAAATCGAACACCGAGATCGGGAAGCTGCGGTCGATCTCCGCGCTCTGCGGCAGATAGGCGATGTCGCGGGCGTCGAGCCCGCCGAGATGGATCGTCCCGTCGAGCGGCCTCAGGATGCCGACGATGCCGCGCAGCAGCGTCGATTTGCCGGCGCCGTTGGGGCCGATCACCGCAACCAGCGCGCCCGGCGCGACCTCGCCGCTGAGATGATGCACGGCCGGATGCCGGTCATAGCCGAGCGTGACGTTGTGGAAATGCAGCGCTGCCATCGTCACCTCATCGCCAGCAAGACGATCCCCCAGAGCACGGCACAGACCGCGAGCGCGGCCGCGAGACGGCCCGCAACGGTCATGCGCAGGATCGACCAGGGCGCGGCCTGGGCCGGATGCGGCGAGGCCGCATCGTGGACATGAGCATGTGCACGGGCATGGGCGTGATCGTGCCCGTGCGAATGCCCGTGGCCGTGACCATGGGAATGGCCATGGGCATGGTCGTGCTGGTGGGCGTGGGGCGCGACGGGAGCCATTTGTGGACGTTATATTATAACATTACGCCTGTCCACGGCCGGGGCCAACGTCATTCCGGGGCGATGCGCAGCATCGAACTATGGTGCGCAATTGCGCAGCTGAGAATCTCCGGATTCCGGGTTCGGCTTCGCCGCCCCGGAATGACGGTCCCTCGCCTCAGGGCTTGCCGATCACCATGGCGATCGCCGCCGCCACGAACGGAAACGGCACAGAGACGGCGCAGCGGAACCAGACGAAACGGGCGGGCATGAACGGGATCTCCCACAGGATTACCCGCTGGAAGGCGAACAGCGCCCAGGCGACGACATAGGCGACCACCTGCGGCACCCCGCCGCCCGACTTCAGCGCGACCGTGCCGATGGAAAAGCCGACCACAGGGCCGCCCGGCGTGGCGGCGCCGGCGACGACGGCAGTGGCAACCCCGAGCCAGCCGCTATCCGGGCCGAGCCAGCCGGTGATCACCTCCTGCGGGATGATGGCGGCGATATAGCCGGAGCCGATCACGCCCAGCGCGATCCGCGGCACGATGTTGACGAAGTCCATCGTGCCCTCGCGCAAGGAGGCCTTGAACACCGGCGGGCCGCGGCGAAAGGCGATCAGCCCGACGCCGAGCACCGAGCCCCACAACAGGATGTCGATCAGGAGCGCTGCGCTCAACTCTCGTCGTCCTTCGCGAGCGGCTTCGGATACAGCCTGGTGTAGACGAAGCGGCCGAGGGCGCCGGCGAGCACCGGCAGCGGCAGCGAGATCAAAATCCGCCACAGCGTGAAATCGGTGCCCATGATCGGGATTTCCCAGGCGACCGCCCGGCCGTAGCCGATCAGGGTCCAGCTCACGACCATGGCGATGGTGGCGCCGAAATCGGCGCCGACCGCGAGCAGCGCGCTCGCCACCGGATAGGCGGTGAAGGGGCCGCCGGGCAGGATTGCGCCGAAGGCGGTGCCGATCAAAAGGCCCATCAGGCCGGATTTCGGCCCGAGCGAGCGCGAGACTTTCTCGTGCGGCAGGATTTCCGAGATGAAGGCCCCTAACAGGCAGCCGGCGAGCACGCGCGGCAGGATGCCCGAGAACAGCGAGAGATCGTGGGTGAGAATGTCCAGAACACCGTCGGTGCCGTCCCGCCGCCAGACCAGGGCCGCACTCACCGCCACCAGACCTGCAATGATGATGGTGGACCAGCCGATCGGCTTGCGGACCCGGCCCGGCCGCGGCTCGGATTCCGCGTCGCCGACGGGCGCCGGATTGTTCGGGGAAGGTTCTGACAAGGGGTGTGGAGCGGCTCAAGGGTGATGCCCGTCCTGATTAAGGGCGGTGTTCTCCCGATGCAAACGGTGTGATGACAGACCAATGCGCGCGCCGCGCAGGGCAATTCCGCACAGCAAAAAAGGCGGTCGCGTCTGCGACCGCCTTTGTTTCCGTCATTCCGGGGCGGCGCGTCAGCGCCGAGCCCGGAATCCATCGGGGGTCACCCGAGCGGACAAATGGATTCCGGGCTCGCGCTTCGCGCGCCCCGGAATGACATCGTCACGCCTTCTCGAACAGGGACTCCACGTATTCCCAGTTCACGAGGTTCTCGACGAAGGCCTTGAGATAATCGGGGCGGCGGTTGCGATAGTCGATGTAGTAGGAGTGCTCCCAGACGTCGACGCCGAGGATCGGGGTGGCGCCGTGCACCAGCGGATTCTCGCCGTTCGGGGTCTTGGAGATCTCGAGCTTGCCGTTCTTGACCTGGAGCCAGGCCCAGCCGGAGCCGAACTGGCCGACGCCGGCCGCCTGGAAGTCCGCCTTGAACTTCTCGAAGCCGCCGAGGTCCTCGTTGATCTTCTTCTCGATCTTGCCCGGCAGCTTGGTGCCGCCGCCATTGGGCTTCATCCAGTTCCAGAAGTGGATGTGGTTGTAGTGCTGGCCGGCGTTGTTGAACACCGCGGGGTTCTTGCCGAACGAGCCCTTGACGATCTCTTCAAGGGACTTGCCTTCCCATTCGGTCCCCTTGAGCGCGTTGTTGCCGTTGGTGACGTAGGCCTGATGATGCTTGTCGTGGTGATATTCCAGCGTCTCCTTCGACATGTACTGGCCGAGGGCGTCATAGGCGTAAGGAAGTGGGGGCAGCGTAAAGGTCATGGCTTCTTGTCCGCAACTGGTGGGGAACGAGTTCTAACGGTCACCCCTTATAGAAGGTTCCGCCGCCATTAAATACCTCAGAATTTGCGAAAAGGCGTGACGCGAACGCGCCCTGACTGAATGCACAAATTCGCCGCAACCGGCCGGCGTCGATCAGACCTGCGGTTTGTCGTAAAATATCATTGCCTTTGAAGCGCTTAAGACAGAACAAACGCGCCGCGAAGCGGAGCTGTGAAGGACCACGCGATGAGCATCGAGATCGACATATTGAACGGCGACGCCTCATGGCCGATTGCCGAGCCGCTGCATCAGGCGGTCTGGGGACCGCAATTGATCGCGGGCAAGCCCTGGGCTCACGTCAAATGGGCCAATGCCGACCTCCGCGTGCTGATCGAGACACCCGAGGACGGTCTCGTCTGCCATGTCGGCATCTACTTCCGCACCATCACCTGGAACGGACAGAAGGTTCACGTCGGCGGCATCGGCGGCGTCTGCACGCGGGAAGACCAGCGCGGCCGTGGCTATGCAACCACGGCGATCGAGGCAGCGGTGCATACGATCCGCGCCAACGAGGCGGTCCGTTTCGCGCTGCTGGTCTGCGAGCCGCACAACGCCGCCTTCTACGCGGCCCGGAGCTGGCTGCCCTTCAATGGCGAGGTCTATTGCGAGCAGCCACAGGGGCGGATCCGGTTCACCTACATGGCGCCCTACGTCTTCAACATCGTGCGCGCGCCGACGCTGGGCACCATCGACCTATGCGGCCTGCCGTGGTGAGCCCTGCGTGAGCCAGGGCTGCGCCCGCCGCCTCGTTCTCTTATAATATGTCGGTCATCATTTAATTCCGCCCGGTGAACATGACGATCGACGCCCCTTTGGATGCCGTCCCGCCGGTTGCGCCGGTCGCCTCCCCCATCGCCAGCCTCCTGACCGCGCCGATCCTGCCGACGCTGCTGCGGCTTGCGATCCCCAACATGATCGCGATGGTGGGCAGCACGCTCGTTGCAGTGGCCGAGACCTCCTATATCGGCCGGCTCGGCACCATTCCGCTCGCGGCGATCGCGCTGGTGTTTCCGTTCGCGATGCTGACGCAGATGATGAGCGCCGGTGCGATGGGCGGCGGCGTCTCCTCCGCGATCAGCCGCGCGCTCGGCGCAGGGGATCGCGACCGCGCCGCGACGCTGGCGCTGCATGCCGCCATCATCGGTCTTTGCGGCGGACTGTTCTTCACAGTGACGATGCTCGCCTTCGGCCGCTCCTTCTTCGCGCTGCTCGGCGGACGCGAGCGCGTGCTCGAGGAGGCCAGCGGTTATTCGCAGGTGCTATTCTCCGGCGCGGTCGCGATCTGGCTGGTCAACACGCTGGCCTCGGTGATCCGCGGCACCGGCGACATGCGCCTGCCTTCGATGATTCTGATCGGAGCGAGCGTGCTCCAGATCGTGCTCGGCGGCACGCTGGGGCTCGGCCTGTTCGGCGTTCCGCAATTCGGCATGCCGGGCGTGGCGAGCGGTCAGCTGATCGCGTTCAGCTGCGCCGCGCTGTTCTTGCTTTGGTATCTCCTGTCCGGCCGCAGCCGGTTGCCGCTCGATCTTCGCGCTTTCCATTTCGAGCGCGCGATGTTCCTGGACATTCTCAAAGTGGGCGCGGTGGCCTGCCTGTCGCCGCTGCAGACCGTGCTCACCATCCTGATCTTCACGAAAATCCTCGCGACCTTCGGCACCGAGATGCTGGCCGGCTACGGCATCGGCTCGCGGCTGGAATTTCTGCTGATCCCGATCACCTTCGCCTTCGGCATCGCCTCGGTGCCGATGGTCGGCATGGCGATCGGTGCCGGACACGTGAAGCGCGCGCGGCGCGTGGCCTGGACCGCGGCTGCGGCCTCCGGACTCACGGTCGGCCTGATCGGCCTCATCGTTGCGCTCGCGCCGTCGCTGTGGGTCGGGCTGTTCACGCGCGATCCCGGCGTCACCGCCGCCGCGCACAGCTATTTCCACTGGGCAGGTCCGGCTTTCGTGTTCTTCGGCATCGGCGTGTCGCTTTACTTCTCCTCGCAAGGCGCCGCACGCGTCGGCGGTCCCGTGCTCGCCTCCACGGCACGGCTTCTGATCGTCGCGATCGGCGGCATCGGACTGATGACCGCGCAGGCGCCGGCCTGGACCCTGTTCGCGCTGGTCGGCGGCGCCATGGTCGTGTTCGGGCTCTCGACCGCCGCCTCGGTCGCTTTCGCGCGTTGGGGCAAATGATCGCAGGCAGATAAGCTCAGAAATGTGATTCCATCGGGCGTTGCACGCGCTCGATTTGCTGCTATGGAGGCGCCTCCATTCCAGGGCTCCTCTCCATGACATTCAGATTCGCCGCTCTCACCGTCATTCTGGCTGCGCTGATCGGTGCGCCTTCCGCCCATGCGCAGAGCGCCGAAGGGACCTGGCTCACCCAGGCGGGCGACGCGCGGGTCAAGATCGGCAAATGCGGCGGCGGCATCTGCGGCCACATCGTCTGGCTGCGCGAGCCCATGGACACCACAACCGGCCAGCCCGCCACCGACAGCAAGAATCCCAATCCCGCGCTCGCTAGGCGTCCGATGATCGGCCTGCCATTGTTCAGCGGCATGGAGCCGGCGGGACCGGGCAAATGGGCGGGCCAGATCTACAATGCCGACGACGGCGGCACTTATGCGAGCAGCATCAGCCTGACTGGCGCGGACGCGCTGCGGGTCGAAGGCTGCGTCGGCGCGCTCTGCGGCGGCGAGACCTGGACGCGCGCGGGGCGCTAACCCGCTGCCATCATCGCCTTCAACGCCGTCGCCGCCGAGGCATAGCCGCCGCGCGCGCCGTCGATGAAATGGACGTGATCGCTGCGCAGCGCCGACGGCGCGAAGCAGGTCATCATCGCAGCGTCCTGCTGGTAGAGGCCGTAGCGCACGCTGCCCTCGCGCGCGGCGGCCGCCAGACGATCGCTCAACGCGCGCGCGAGCTGCGGCGTGCAGTCCAGAATCATGCGCAGGCCGTCGTCATATTTGCGGAAGTCCGAGTTCTCGACCACCTGGCGCTTGTAGAGGCTGGGCACGAAGCCGCCGATCTTGATGTCGAAGCGCATGATGAGATAGGCGAACAGCGTATAGGCCAGCACGCTGGCTCTGCGCGCGAGCAGCGGCCCCCCGCGCCTGGTGCGGGCCTCGAATTCCACGCCCTGCGGCGGCCATTTCAGCGGCGGCCCCTGCGCCGGCACCGGGCGGCCGCCGTCCGGGCTGCGCTCGACGAGATGGATGATGTCCTCGATCACCTTGCGGAAGGCCACCTGATCGACGCCGCGCGCTGGCATCACCAGCACCGACAGGATCAGGCCGCGCGCCGCCGGCATCACCTCGAAACGGCACGACAGGCCCGAGAGGTCCGGCTGCGTGCCGGCGGGCGCCTCCTCGACGGCGAATTCGCCGCGCTTCATCGCGGCGTCCGCCCAGGCGAGCCCGCCACCCGAGAACATCGCATAGGACAGGTTGGCCGACGGCCCGAACCGGGCGACGCGCACGTCGAGGCCCTGTGCGCGAATGGCGCTGACCGGCACCAAGGCGATGCGCATGGTCAGATCGAGGTCTTCCCGCACCCAGGTCGCGGTCGCAGCCAGCGCCTCGCGGGCAAGTTCGACATCGTCAGGCGCCACCGCGAAGCTGGCGCCGTCGCCGCCGAACACGAAGGGAAATTCCCGCCCTTGCAGCGCATTGGTCACCGCTGCGATCACGGCGGCGCCGGCCATGTTCACGGCCTTGTAGCGCTGCGCCGCGATCGCCTTGGTCGAATCGACGATATCGGCAACACCGACGCTCCAGTCGTCCGGCAGCGGCGCATAGAGCGCAGGGTCCATCAGGCTGGTGAAGCCTCGGAAGACGGGAATGCCGCCATAGAAGGGCTCGCCTGAGCTCATCGCAATTGCCGGATGGTTGGACTACGAAGCAAGATACGCGGCGGGATCGATCCGGGTTCGCGGGCCGGCGCCCCGTTTTGATCATTGGCCGAAACCGGCCCGGACAACAAGATGCGGCCGCATTGCAATGCCGGGGCGGGATCATTGATCGGCATCAAACGACCGCCCGGGGAGAGCGGCTATCGTCGGTCGGCTTCAAGGGGTTGCATGGGAAAATCGAGGTGTCCGACTTCAGCAGCAAGGACTCCGCCTCTTCGGTCCGCAGACGCACCGGCGTCGAGCCGATCAGTGCTGTCAAGATGCCGGAACGGTTGACGGAGGCCGTCGATGCCTGGGCTGAAGCTCACCGCTTGACCCGCTCGGATGCGATCTGCCAGCTGATCGAGCTGGGCTTGAAGACGGCGCTCCCGGTCTCTGCGCCAGCGCACCCGATCGCATCGGACGCCACCAAGATCGAAGAGATCGCAGTGCATGAGATCGAGTCGCTGCTCGATCCTGCATTGCCTGCAGACGAGCGCGAGCGCCGCATCCGCCGTCTCACCGAAGGACCGCCGGAATTTTCACACGAACGTAAGGACCTGCCGAAGCAGCGGCCGTGAGTCGTTAGACTAATGCAGCTTCTCGTCCTGCCGCTTGCGCAGCCGAGATGCAGGGACGTCGTGGCAGCCGACCAGACGCACGAATTGCTGCGGATACGCCTCGTGGCCGTGATCGCCGGAATTCTGATGCGACATCGGCGGACAGCGAACCTCGTCCGGCTTCACGCGCACCGGCTCCGTCAGGGCCCGACTTGAAGCGGTCATGTTTGAAGCGGCCATCGACTGCTCCCCTTCAATTAGGGCAGATCGATTGTCGTAACTCAATCGATTGCGGGGCATCTTACGACCAAATCCGGCTCGCTGTCATTGCGCCCGATCAACGCAATTGTGGCAGCCGGGTTCCGCCTACGCCGTGTTCCCGGCATCGACGGTGAACACGGTGCCGGTGACGTTGCGGCCGCCGTCGCCCAGAAGGTATTCCACCATGCGCGCGACGTCATCCGTCTCCGGCAGCCGGCGCAGCGCGCTGCGACTGGCGATGCGCTTGCGGCCCTCCTCGGAGAGATTGTGGGTGAGCTCGGTGTCGATGAAGCCGGGCGCGATCGCATTCACCGTGATGCCGAGCTTGCCGACCTCGCGCGCGAGCGAGCGGGTGAAGCCGGTCGCGGCCGCCTTGGTCGCGCCGTAGACGGACAGACCATTATAGCCTGTCGTCGCGATGATCGAGGAGATGTTGATGATGCGCCCGGTGCCGTCGGCCATCATCTGCCGGGCCACATATTTGGTGAGGATGATCGGCGACAGCACGTTGAGCTGCACCAGCGCCTCGATCTCGGTATTGTGCATGGTAGCGAGCAGGCCTTCGGTGCCGAGACCGGCATTGTTGACGAGACCGTAGATCGGGCCGAATTCGTCGCGGACGAGCTTTGCGAAGGCCGGAATCGCATCGATCACGGCAAGATCGCAGGCGCGGAAATGCAGGCGCCCGTCCGCGGCAGCGATGGCCGCCTTGAGCTCGTCGCTTTCGCGCCGCGCCGCCGCGATGACGTTGAAGCCGGCGGCGACCAGGCGCTTGCCGATCGCGAGCCCGATGCCGCGGCTGCCGCCGGTGACGAGAACGTTATGCATCGGTGCGCGCCAGTTTTCCGGCCGGGGTGACGTCGAGCGCCTCGACGAAGCGGAGCACCGCCGGCACCTTGTGGGATGCGAGCTGGGCGCGGCACAGAGCCAGGATCTGGTCGCGGATCTCTTTCGCGCGCGCCGGATCGGTGCCCTCAGCCAGGATCACGTCCGCGACGACGATGCCGCCGGTGATCGGGCTCTTGCGCGACTTCGCGCGCGACATCCGCACGTCGGGATGGCGGTTGATCACCGCCTCGATCTCCTCGGGGTGGACCTTCAGCCCACCGATATTGATGATGCCGCCGCGGCGGCCGACGAAATAATAGCGGTCGCCGCGCAGCTCGACGATGTCGCCGCTGTCGACGAACCCGTCGTCGTCGGTGAGCGCGGAGGCGTTGCGGCCGATATAGGCATGGGCCGTGCGCGCCGAGCGGATGCGCAGCGAGCCGTCGACGACTTTCATCTCGACGCCGTTGCGGTTGCCGAGATAGGCGGCCGGAAAGCCTTCCAGGCCGTCATTGACGGCGAAGCCGACGCCGGCCTCGGTCGAGGCATAGGCATGGCCGACGGAGGCATGGGGGAATGCCGCCTTCAGGCCGTCGAGCACGGCCTGGTCGGCGATCTCGCCGGAGAGGCGGACGTAAGCCGGGGCGAACTGCGCCGCCGAGCCGCTCATCAGGAGCTTGCGCCAGTGCGAGGGCGTGCCGGAGATATGCGAGACATTGCGCGCCATCAGCCGCGCGACGTGATCGGCCAGCGCCTCATGGGGATCGGACAGCACCAACGAGCCGCCGGAGAGGATGGCGCGGAGAAAGATCTGCAGGCCGCCATAGCGGCGGATGTCGTAGAACGTCGCCCACACCGGCGCCGGACCACGCGATGGGCCTTCGGCGACGATCGCGCCGGTCAGCGCTTCCAGCGTATGGCCGGCGATCTTCGGCACGCCCGAGGTGCCCGAGGTGAGCATCAGCCATTCGGTGGCGCGCTCGGTCCTGGCCGGCGCGGTGGCCTGCAGCGGCAATTGTGCGGTGACGACCAGCGACACGCCGGAAGCAGCCCAGCGATCGGGCTCGTCGGTCACCACCGCATCGATCCCGGCGTCCGCAATCAATGCGTCGAGATGCGCCGGATTGAGGTCCGGCGGACACAGCAGCATGCGGCGGGCGATGCCGTCGAGCTCGATCATGGCAAGGCCGGACCGGAGCTGGTCCGACAGCTTGAGCAGCACGGCGCGGCCGGACAATTCGTGCAGCCGGCCGCCCAGAACCGTGTGCGACAGGATGTCGGTCAGCGACACGACATCGTGCGCATCGGAGATGGTGCGGCCTTTCAGCTCCGCGCCGAGATGGTCGCGAAGCGCAAAGATCTCACGCGGGGACATTTTCGTAGGCCCGCACGAAATCGCCCACGGTGGCGGGGAACGCTGCGTCCTCGGAAATGGTGAAGGGGTCGACGCCGGTCTCGTCCTCGAGGCGCGCGACCAGAATCGCGAAGGCGAGCGAGTCGAAGCCCGTCTCGTGCAGGGACAGATCGTCCGACAGGACGGGAAGCGTGACGTGCTGCTCCTTGGCGATCTGCTGGATGGCTTCGATGACCTTTGACCTTACCGACATGGCTGGCTCGCTTTTCATTATCAATTCGTGTTGCGGCGGCTCTTGCTGACCGCCTCCCATGGCGGCCTGTTTACCCGACAGAAGTAAATGGCTTCTTGGACAATTCAGATAAAATTGGACCTATCTCTCGATTTTGGTTGCTCTACAGCCTGATCGTGCCGCCCGAGATTGCCGCATAGGTCGCCTCGTCCAGCGGAACGTAGGCGCCGGACGTCGGGTCGAGCATGAACAGCGGATCGGAGATCGTGGCCGGGTCAAATCCCTCGCGGGCGAGCTCGCCCTTCTTCTGCTTGAAGGTCTCGGTGGCATCGAGCTCGTGCGAGATGCGGATGAAGAGCGGGCGGGCGTAGACCGGCAGGCGCTGCGCCAGATGGGCGGGCAGCGCGGTGATGTCAAAGCCCTCGTTCACGACGATCGCGCTCATGCCGGCCCGGCCGTCGGCGCCGGGAATGCTGACGCCATAGGTGGTGGCATCGACCACGCCGGTGAAATCGCGCACGGCGTCGTTCACCTCCGAGGTCGCGACATTCTCGCCCTTCCAGCGGAACGTGTCGCCGATACGGTCGACGAAATGGAAGAAGCCCTTGTCGTCCATCCGCATCAGATCGCCGGTGCGGAACCAGGCATCGCCCTTGGCGAAGACGTCGCGCAGGACCTTCTTCTCGGTCTCCCCGGCATCGGTGTAGCCCTCGAAGCGCCCACCGCCTTCATCCGCGGTGCCGATGCGGCCGATGGCTTCGCCGGCCTCGCCGCGGCTGCAGGCGATGCAGAAGCCCTCGGAATTGCGCAGCGGCGCGCCGCTATCGGGGTCGAGCTTGACCAGGCTGGCAGGAAAGCGGTGCGCGAGCAGCGGCGGGATACGACCGATCGCACCCGGCTGGCCCTCGACGTTGAACAGCGAGAAATTGCCTTCGGTGGCTGCATAGAATTCGAGGATGCGCGGAATGGAAAAGCGCGCCTGGAAATCCTCCCAGATATCGCCGCGCAGGCCGTTGCCGCAGGCGAGCCGCAGGCGATGCCGGTTCTCGTATTCCGACGGCGCTGCCTTGAGCAGATAACGGCAGAGCTCGCCGATATATTGAAACAGCGTGCAATCGTGCCGGACGATGTCGGACCAGAAATGCGAGGCCGAGAATTTTTCCGCAATCACCACCGAGCCGCCGGCGGCCAGCATGCTGCACGGCGCGACGATGCCGCCGACCGAATGGAACAGCGGCAGACAATCGTAGAGCCGATCCTGCGGCGTCGCGCCGGTGAGGCCGGCGAACCAGAAGCCCCAATTGAGGATGCGGCGGTGGCTGATGCTGGCCGCTTTCGGCAGGCCGGTGGTGCCGGAGGTGTAGATCAGCAACGCACGATCGTCGATGGTGACGTCGCCATGCTCCTCCGGCGCGAGCGGGCCGCCGTCGAGCACGGCAAGAGCGGCGTCGATCGCACATTCGCCGCGACTATCGCCATGCGTCCAGACTTTGGCATCCGTCTCGTGGTAAGGCGCCGCGCCGTCCAGCATTCCCGTTAGGTCGTGCGCAACGATGACATGCGCCGGCCTTGCGACATCGAGGCAGTGCGCGAGCGATTGCCCGACGAGCTTGGTGTTGATCAGTGCGACCACGCAGCCGACACGGCTGATGCCGAGCCAGGCCGCGACATAGTCGATGCCGTTCGGCATGATCAGCGCGACGGTGTCGCCCTTGGCGAGGCCGACCGAGCGGGCCCAGCGCGCGTAGCGATTGACCCTCTTCGACAGGCCTTCGTAATCGAGGCTTGCCTCATCGGCCACCAGAGCGACGCGGCTCGGCTGGCGCTGCGCCCAGTCGTCGATGACGTCGGCGAACAGACGGCCCGGCAGCGTTTCGATTCGCGCGGTGAGCTCGATCGCCCTCAACCAGATCTTGGAAGCCGACGGTGCGCGCGCGGCTTTCGGCTGCTCGATGACGCCGGTGGTCATGTTCACTCTTTCGGACGGTCTGCGGTTTCCGGCAGCTTAGCCCGCGCGCCCTGACCCAGGCGTTAAGAGACAAGGTAAAACCCGGTCAGGGCCGCGATTAACCGTAATCGGCAGCGCGCAGCCAAGCCGCACCCGCCGGCAGCGCGCCGACGGGTGAGATCAGGTCGAAAGAGCGATGAATGCAGAAGTCCGGGCTTTGGTCCCGCTGCGCCTCAGTGCACCTTCTTGGGACGCCGGCGCGGCGGCGGCGATTCGTTGAAGGCGTAATAGGGATTGAGGTCGCAGGTCGCGGCAAGGCCCGACGCCGTGGCGCGGCACTGCTCCAACGAGGTGAACGAGCAGTCGAAATAGTCGCTGCCTCCGCCACCAGGGCCGCCACCGACGTAGCGGTGCATGCAGACGGGATAGGCCGGATCGTATCGTTGCGCACTGGCATCCGCCGCGCCCAGCAGCGTGAAGATCGCGGTGAGGGTAAGGAATGGCAAGCGCATGGGGAAATCCTCGGAATGGCGACGTCTCTTGATATGGCACAACATGTCGTCGTCCGCGACTGTTCCTCGGGCCAATTGACGTCAAGGTGAGTGGGACGCGCAACGCCGCCAGAAGCGATGCGCGCCCCGCAAGTGACAAAACGGGTCAAGCCCGGTCGGAACGATGCTGCGAGGTGGCGCTAGCCGCCCAGCCCCTGCAACACCAGCCGGTTCAGCCTTGCCGCGAATGCTGCCGGGTCCTCCGGCAATTCGCCGTCCAGGATCTGTGCCTGTTCGAGCAGGAGCAGGCTGAGATCGTCGACGACCTTAGAGCCGGCCTGCGCCTTGCTGACCGCGGTGACCAGCGGATGGCGCAAATTGATCTCGAGGATCGGCCTGGTCTTCATGCCGCGGTTCTGCTGCGACAGGATGCGCTCGAGCTCGCGGCTCGGGCCTTGGCTGTCGGCAACGAGGCAGGAGGCCGAGCTGGTGAGGCGCGTCGAGGCCTTGACGTCGCTGACGCGCTCGCCGAGCGCGGCCTTGATCACGGCGATGGTGGCCGCCTCGTCCGCAGCCGGCTCGTCCTTCTTCGGCTCGTCCGCCTCGTCGATCCGGGGGATCAGATCGAGGTTGAGTTCGCCCTGGCTCAGCGACTTCAGCGGCTTTCCGTCGAACTCCGATGGCATCGAGGTCCAGAACGCATCGACGGGATCCGACAGCAGCAGCACCTCGATGCCGCGCGCGGTCGCAGCTTCCAGCCGCGGATTGGACTTCAGCCGCTCGATGCTGTCGCCGACGAGATAATAGATCTCGGTCTGGTTCGGCTTGAAATCGGCGATCACCTGCTTCAGCGACCGCTTCTCGCCCGACGTGGTGGTGAAGCGCGACAGCGCCAGCAGCTTTTCGCGCCGCTCGAAATCCTCGTAGATGCCCTCCTTCAGCACCGCGCCGAAGGCGTCCCAGATCTTGGCAAAATTCTCCGGATCCTTCTCGGCAAGGCTTTCGAGCTCGGACACGACCCGGGTCGCCACGGCTTTGCGGATCTGCGCCAGCTGCGGATTGTTCTGGAGCATCTCGCGCGAAATGTTGAGCGGAAGATCCTCGCTGTCGACGACGCCGCGGATGAAGCGCAGGTACCCCGGCAACAGGTCGGCGTCATCGGTGATGAAGACGCGCCGGACGTAGAGCTTCACCCGCCCCTTGCGGTTCGGCTCGAACAGGTCGAACGGCTTGGTGGAGGGCGCGAACAGCAGCACGGCGTAGGAGTAGCGCCCTTCCGCGCGGTAATGCAGCGTCATGGCGGGATCGTCGAAGGCGGAGGCGATCTGCTGATAGGCCTTCTTGTAGTCGTCAGCCGAAAGCTCCGATTTGGAGCGCTGCCACAGCGCGCTTGCCGAATTGATCTGGCGCGGCTCACCCTCTTCCGGCACCAGCTCGATCGGAAACAGGATGTTGTCCGAATAGGCGGTGACGATGCGCTCGATCTCGTAGGTTTCGAGATATTTCTTGGCATCGTCCTTCAGGTGCAGGACGATCTCGGTGCCGCGCGGCACGCGCACCGCCTCCTCGTCGCTGGCACGGGCGATCTCGAAGCCGGAGCCGCCTTGGGAGCTCCAGGTCCAGACATCGCTCTCGCCGGCGCGGCGGCTGATCACGACGATCTTCTCGGCGACCATGAAGGCGGAATAGAAGCCGACGCCGAACTGGCCGATCAGGCCGAGCCCGTCCTTGGCCTCCTTCAGCTTCGACACGAACGCCTTGGTGCCGGAGCGGGCGATGGTGCCGAGATGGTCGATCAGCTCCTGCCGCTCCATGCCGATGCCGTTGTCGGCGATCGTGAGCGTCTTGGCCGTCTTGTTCGGAATGATGCGGATCTTGAGCGCGTCGCCTTCGCCCAGCAGGGCGGGATTTGCGATGGCCTCGTAGCGAAGCTTGTCGCAGGCGTCGGAGGCGTTGGAGATGAGCTCGCGGAGGAAGATGTCGGTTTCCGAATAGACGGAATGCACCATCAGGTGCAGCAGTTCGGAAACTTCGGCCTGGAAAGGCTGCGTATGCACAGCCGCATCTGACGTCGTCATGCGCTTACCCGGTCAAATCAAAGGGAAGGAACCCGGATATAGCGCGGGGCAACGACGGATCAAGAGGATGTGAAGTCCCGGCCCGGCAGGGCCCGTCGCAAGGCGGCGCGGATCAGGTCACGCAGCGGCCGGGCTGGAGCAGCCTTGCGACCTCGGTCAGGGAGCTGACCATCGGCTCGCAGGCAATCGTCGGCTTGTTGCGAGGCTTCTTCTGGTTCTGGAGCAGCGCCGGCGTCTTGGCATTGCCGGTCTCGATGACCGCGGGGACCCGCAGCAGAACCGACGTATCGGCGAGGTCGTTCAGCCGCATCGACACCGTCCGGGTGGGAACGGCTGCCGGCTTGATCTCGGCGAGCCGGTCTGCCTTGGCGGCGCGATTGATGTTGTGCGCCGGGGCGACGTTGGAGCTGTGGCTGGGGAGGTCGGCAACCGCCTGCCAGCGGTCGGCGAGGTCGTGGCCGGAAGCCAATTGCACCGCACCGAGCGTTGCGATGATTGCAATGGCGCTCAAAAAAACCTTTTGAATCTGTGACATGGCTGTCGATCCCTCGCCCCATGGCGATCACGGGAACAACGCAGCCGACGGACCGGGGGTTCTTGACGGTTACGATCACTTAACCGTGTGCGACAGAAGCTATAGACCGGCAAAATATTTCGCGACGTGTGGAACGACTTTCGCGGACAGGAGTCGTCTCAGCAGCCGGCTATTCCCCCCTGCCCCATAAGCCGGCGACGTAGGGCGCGACTGTGGTGATGCCAGTCGCGCCTTACTTTTGTCTGGCGTCTACTTCCTTTCCGGCCAGCCACTTGCGTCCCTCGCCATAGAGCTTCTCGACCTCGGGCCCGGTCAGGCCCGGCATGTCGCGCTTGACCTTGTAGCCGATCAGCTCCTGCATGTAGGCGAGGTGGCGGTAGCCCTCGGGGAGCGCGGCCAGCGCTTCCTGGTCGAGCCGAAGCGTCGCGGCGGGATCGACCGGGTCGATCCGGTCCTTCTCGTAGATCGGCTGGCGGCGAACGATGCCCCACTTCCCAATTCCTGATGGGTCTTGCCGCTTCTCCAGGAAATCGTAGAAGCGGCCGGTGCAGACGACGTCGCAGAGCACGTCGTGCACGAGTGCGCGCTGCGAGATCGTCATCTTTGTCTGCGCGATGGCCCGCGCGCCGGCGAGATCGATGCTGGTGCCGCCGAGGAAATGCAGGATGCGCACCCCCTTGGCAAACCCCTCCTGGCTGACCCGCATGAAATCCCGCGCCGGCCCCTGAAACCAGGTGGCGGACATCCAGCCCTCCTCGTGCCACACCGTGGCGAAGCGCTCCCAGTCGCCGGCATCGCGCCACACCGCCCAGTTCTCGACGAGGTCGCGGATGGCCAGGCGGTCGAGCAGTTGCGGGTCCATGGGCACATCTTCCGATTGGCGTGGTCGCACGCACAGCTGCTTCAGCTATGAGCGGCGAATTCGGCGCCCGTCAACCGGGCCATCGGCACAAAAAATCCGGCGTGCCTTGGGCACGCCGGACCAGATTTCGCTATTGGGCAAGCCGCCAGCAGCTTGTTACGCCGCCGGCGCCTTCTTACGCCGCCGGCGCTTTGGGCGTGCGGTTGCGCGAGTTACGCTGGAAGAACAGGGCCTGGCTCGCCACCGCCGATACCATCGCGGGCTGGAACGGCTTTGAGATCAGGAACGCCGGCTCGGGACGCTCGCCGGTGAGGAAGCGTTCCGGATAGGCGGTGATGAACACCACCGGCACCTCGAAGGTGCGCAGCAGCTCGTTGACGGCGTCGAGGCCCGACGAGCCGTCGGCAAGCTGGATATCGGCGAGGATCAGGCCCGGCCGCTTGTTCTTGGCCAGCGCCACCGCATCGGCATGGGTGCGGGCGACACCGACGACGTTGTGGCCGAGATTCTTCACCAGGCTCTCGAGGTCCATGGCGATGAAGGTCTCGTCCTCGATGATCAGCACGTCGGTGGCGATCTCGGCGGCCATCTCGCGTCCGGCTGCGTCCGCAAGACGGCGCGTCTCGGCGACGTCGGTGCCGAGGACGAAGGCGACTTCCTCTTCCGAAAACCCCTCGAGCGAGAGCAGCAGGAAGGCCTGGCGCGGCAGCGGGGTGATGTTCGACAGCCGCCGTTCCGGCGGCATCGGCAGGGTCGTCACCTCGGCATCGTCATTGATGGAGACCGAATTCCAGATCTGGGTGAACAGCCGGAACAGGCCCGCCCGGGGCCCATGACTCTCGTCGAGCACCGACGGATCGCCCAGCATGGCTTCCAACATGGCGGCGACATAGGCGTCACCGGAGGCCTGGCTGCCTGTCAGGGCCCGCGCGTACCGGCGCAACAACGGCAAATGTTCAGCAACTACCTGTGAACGGGACATCCCCACTCCATTCGTCTTCGGGCCAACCTTGAGGTCCAATCCTGAGGTCAGGCATCACGCGGGGGGCCCAGGTTCCCCTGCTGGGCTGTCTACGCCTCACCACAACAAAAGTTCCGCCAAGCTGGGAACTTTTTGGCGCAGCTGGAATTGTGCCTATCCAGGGAACGGCTCCCGGTTGAGAAAACTTCTCGATTTTACAGTCACTTAACTCGGGGAAACGTGGAACAGGTCATGAAAGATCTCAAGTCTCAAGCCAGCAGAAGCACGACCCCCGGCAAGGGAGGCCTCACTCCGGAGATTCAGTCCCGGATTGGGCACCAGTTGCGCGCCATGTACGACGATGTCGTACGACAGGGGGTTCCGGATCGGTTCGCAGAACTGATCAAGAAGCTTGATGCGCCGGGAGCGTCACCCCACGTGGAAAATGAGGGCGGATCCAACGACAACAACAATGGGAGGGATTAATGCCTCTCACGGACTCCCTGCGTAACGACATCTTGGCGGCCGTGCCCAGTCTGCGCGCCTTTGCCATCTCGCTGAGCGGCAATGCGGACCGCGCCGACGATTTGGTGCAGGAGACGCTGCTGCGCGCGCTCGCCAACATCGACTCGTTCCAGCCCGGCTCCAACCTGCCGGCCTGGCTGTTCACGATCCTGCGTAACCTGTTCCGGTCCGACTACCGCAAGCGGCGGCGCGAGGTCGAGGATGCCGAAGGCAATTACGCCAAGACGCTGAAGACCCAGCCTTCGCAGAATGCTCACCTCGAATTCGAGGAGTTTCGCACCGCTCTCGACAAGCTTCCGCAGGATCAGCGTGAAGCCTTGATCCTGGTCGGCGCGTCCGGCTTCTCCTACGAGGACGCGGCCTCGATCTGCGGCTGCGCGGTCGGCACCATCAAGAGCCGGGTGAACCGCGCCCGCTCGAAGCTCGCCGCGCTGCTCTACGTCGACGGCGCCGAGGACTTCGGACCCGACGAGACCGTGCGGGCCGTGATCGGCGGCAGCGGCGGCTGACCGCCGGCGTCAATCGAACGGGACGAGATCAAGACGGCCGTTTCCGCGGCCGTCTTCGCCTGCGTGCCTGACGCTGATGGCGCCGGACTCGCGGCATGTGATCACACATCCACGAAGGTCGCGGTCTCGGCCACGCTCGCCCGCGAGGTGCGGTAGCTGTTGACCTTGTGCGCATGGTCCGCATAGCCGAACGAGATGCCGCAGACGATTCGGCGGTCGTCGGGCAGATCGAAGTGGCGGCGGATCAGGCCGGAATGCCGCGCCAGCGCGGCCTGCGGAATGGTGCCGAGCCCGAGCGCCTGCGCCGCCAGCATGAAGTTGGAGACATAGGCGCCGCAGTCGATCGCGCCGTAGATGCCGAGCGGCTCGTTGGTGTGGATGATGGCGACATGCGGCGCGCCGAAGAAATTGTAATTCTCCAGCGCCTGCCTGGCGTAGGCGGCCTTGTCGCCGCGGGCGATGCCGAGCGTATTGTAGAGCTGGAAGCCGCTCTCGCGGCGGCGATCGAGATAGACGCCGGCATATTCGCGCGGCGGCGTGAAGTCGTAGTCATCGCCGAGACCCTTCGAGGCTTCGGCGTAGATCGCCTTGCGAAAGCGCTCCTTGGCCTCGCCGCTGGCGATGATGATCTGCCAGGGCTGGCTGTTGCACCAGGACGCCGTGCGCTGCGCGGTCGCCAGCACGTGCTCGATGGTGGCGCGATCGACCTCCTTGGGGAGAAAGGCGCGAACGGAGTAGCGCTCGTTGAGGAGTTCTTCCAGTACGCCGATGCGGTCGTTCTGTTTCACTTGTGCGTCCATCACTCAGCTCGCCCCTTTTTGCTTTTGGTTGGGCAAAGGCGCGAGGCGCCGTACCCGCCGCCATACTTACCCCGATGCGGCTGCATATGGTAGGCATGCTTCGGCTTGCCCACCCTGCGGGACCACTGCGGGACCGGTGACGACTACTTGGTCAGCAGCGCATAGGCGCCGGTCCAGCCCTCCGGCGGCGGATCGATCTGGAAATCCTTGATCCGCGCCTCGTACAGCTTGAACAGCTTCTCCAGCGTGTCGGCGTCCTCGCTCTTGCGGCCGCGCTCGATCGCGTCCAGCGCGCCCTGCCAGTCGCGGCTGCGGTAGCAGCCGAGCATCTCGATGGTGACGTTGCGCAGGCGCTGGAACGCGGCCGAATGCATCACGTCCTCGCGGCCGGCGATGGCGTAGATCACTTCCGGCTCGGTCTTGCCCTTGACCATGATGAAGTCGAGCTCGAGGATCGCGAACTTGTCCTTGGCGGCGAGCGCGGTGCGCGAGCCCACGATGATCGGAAAACCGTATGCCTTCGACTGGCCCTCGAGGCGCGAGGCCAGGTTCACGCTGTCGCCGAGCACCGAGTAGTTCTTTTTCAGGTCGGAGCCCATGTTGCCGACCACGCCGATGCCGGTGTTGAGACCGATGCCGACATTGAGCGGGATGTAGACGTGGCCGCCGTCGGCGGCCTCCTGCTCGCGCTCCTTGTTGACCTCGTCGATCTGCTCGAGCATCCGGATCGCGGCTTCGCAGGCGTTGATCTCGTGCTCGGCATCGTCGAGCGGGGCGTTCCAGAACGCCATGATGGCGTCGCCCATGTACTTGTCGATGTAACCCTTGCGCTCGATGATGACGTCGGTCAGCGGCGTCAGGAAGCGGTTCATCAGCGCGATCAGCCCTTGCGGATCGTGCTTGTAGCTCTCCGAGATCGTGGTGAAGCCGCGCACGTCGGAGAACATGATCGTCATCTCGCGCTCCTCGCCGCCGAGCACGAGCTTTTCGGGCGACTGCGCCAGCTGCTCGACCAGCACCGGCGACATGTATTGCGCGAACTGCCCGCGGATCTGCACGCGCTGCCGCTGCTCGCGCACGAAGCTGGCGAAGATCAGCGTCAGATAGATTGCGGTGGTCGACAGCAGCGGATAGGTGAAGTCGATGAGCTCGCGGTACTGCACGTAGAAGAACCAGGACGCGCCGACCAGGATGGCGGCGAAGGTCGCACCTGCCAGCACCAGGCGGACCGGACCGAGATTCGGCGTGAAGATGATGACCAGCAGGCCGATCACCAGCGCTGCGATCAGCTCGACGCCGAGCGCGTAGTTCGGCTGCGAGATCACCGCGCCGCTGAGAACGCTCTCCAGCACCTGGGCATGGATCTCGACACCCGGCATGGTCGCGGACACCGGCGTCGTCTTGATGTCGTTGAGCCCGGCCGCGGAGGTCCCGACCAGCACCAGCTTGCCGGCGAACTTGCTCGGCGACACGCTGTTGTCGAGCACGTCGGCGGCGGAGACGTAGATCGAGGGATCCTGGCGGGCGTAGTGCACCCAGAACCGGCCGTTCTTGTCAGTGGGGATTTCGAGGCCCTTGAGGCGCACGGCCCGCACGCCGGTCTTGTCGGTCCTGATCAGCAGCGTCGGCGTGCCCGTCACGATGCGCAGGATCTCGAGGCTGAGCGATGGCATGATGTTGCCCTGGGCACGCATGACCATCGGCACGCGGCGGATGAAGCCGTCGCGCTCTTGTCTGATCGAGAACAGGCCGCGGCCCGCGGCCGCCATTTCGATCACGGGCACGTTGCGCAGCAGGCCCGGAAATTCGAACAGGAAGCCTTCGGCGCCCGCCTCCCCGACCGTCGCCACGCCCGTGAGCGGAAGCGACTTGTCGAGCTCGGTCAGGACGCCGGGCAGGCCCGTCTCGCCCAGCACCACGCGCGAGCGCTTGATCGCCTCGGCGAGGATCTGGTCGTTGGTCGGCAGCTGGCGCAGCTTGGCGCGCGTGGCGTCGTCGAGATAACGCATCTGGCCTGCGACCAGATCCGGATTGAGCCGGTCGGGCTCGGAAAACACCACGTCGAAGCCGATCGCCACCGCGCCGTTGGTGGTGATGCTCTGGATCAGATCGGCGATCCGAGTACGCGGCCACGGCCATTGCCCGAGCTTGGCGAGGCTCTTGTCGTCGATGTCGACGATGGTGACCGGCCGTGCCTTCTTGTCCCTGGGATCGATCAGCTGGAACATGTCGAAGGTGCGCAGCCGCAATTCCTGGATCGGCGGCGGATCCCAGAGGCGCGCAACGGCGAACAGAACCAGCAGCGCAAGGCACATCAGCCGCGCAAAGCCGAGCTTCCGCGCAAACCACCGCCGCAGGATCTTGAGACGCTTCATGCTGGTCGAGCTTCCCGCAGCCGGCCTTCGGCCGATATTGGGCCGACATATTACGCAATCGGCCATGCCTTTGGTACTGGAATCCGCCGCCGACGAGGTGCCGCCTCGAACCGAGCGAAGCGCGTCAGGCCTAGTTCGCGACGATGAAATCGCTGGCGTGCAGGCTGCTCGCAACGAGGTTCTTCAGCAGGATCGACTGGTGATCGTCGAGCGTGACCAGCGCGTCGTTCCCCTGTTGCGAGATGGCAATCTCGCCGAAGGACTGGATGTTGGCGAATTCCCGCACGTCGATCTTGTCCTGGCCCAGCTCGAAACCGACGATCGTACTCTGAACCGGAAGCGTCGAGTTGGAGAAAGCAAACTGGTCCTGTCCGGCAGTCCCAAAGAGAGTGGGGCCGATCGGCGGATCCAAGACCAGCGTCCCGCCGCTGCCGTCGCTCATGAAGTGGAAGCTGTCGATCGTGTAGCTCCCCGCGAACTTGATGTTCGCGGTATCGATCCCGTCGGTCAACGTCAGCGTGCCACCGAGATGATCAGGGTCTTCCGTGTAGGTAATTCCGTTCAGAGCCGAGAAGTCGATGTCCTTGAGGTCCAGGAGGTCCGAATTGGCGAGAGTGCCGTCGCCGTCGAAGCCATTGATGACGCCGGTGAAGTCGGCAGCGTGGTCGATCACGAGCGTGCCGGTGGTTCCGGTCGCGTTGGCGAAGGTCACGCTCTGCGCGAAAGGCTCGCTGAGGCTCAGCACAGTCCCGCTCTCGATCGTCATCGACGTGGTGGCCGGCGGATCGTAGACGATCGTTCCCCCCTGGCCGTCGCTCTCGAGGTGCCAGTTCAGATCCTTGCCGAGGAACGACAGGGTGATGGTCGTGGTGCCGTTGTAGAAATCGACGGTGGTGATGTTCGAGCCCTGATCGTACGCAGCCTGTGCCGACATCGTCGCGGTCCAGGCGAGATCCTTGATATCGATCAGATTGTTGGACGAGAGCGGGGCCCCGGAGGGAGACCCAGAGATCAGCCCGTCGAATTGGCTGGCATGGTCCAGGACCAGCGTCCCCAATCCGTTGTCGAAGAAGACGACGATGCCCGAGAACGAGCCGTTGACCAGCTCTCCCGAAACCGAGCCTCCGATCTCCACGACAGCCTTGTTCGAAATCTCGATCGATCCCGTGCCGCTGACGTTCCCCTCGATGTCGATCGTCGCAACGCCGTTTTCGGAGAACGGGCCGGCTTCGATCAAGCCGTTGAGGACGACGTCGCCTGTCACCGTGAAGACGGTGCCGGGCTCGGTGAGCAGCGTCACGCCAGAGTCGACGGTAAGGTCGTGAATCGTGACGTTGGTCGCGCTGTCGACGGTGTAGGGTTCGCCTGCGGCCAGCAGCTTCACGTCGTAACTGGCTGCCGGCACGCCCAGGCTCCAGTTCGACGCCGTATTCCAGTCGCCACCGGCAGGATTTGTCCATTCATCGACCGGGGCGATCTCGACGATGGTACCGCCGGCGCCGTCGCTGCTCGTGATGAAGTGCGAGTCGCTGTAGTCGCCGATCAGCTTGAGCGTGATGCTGTGACCTTGCGTATCGCTCACGACCAGATTGCCGGTCGCGGAGTTGTAGACGGCCGTGGTCCCGCTGTCCCAGATGATGGTCGACAGGTCGATCTTCTCGCTGGCAGCGAAGCCGGCGATCGAGCCGCCGAAAGTCGCCGTATCGATCTCGAGCTCGGCACCGGCGCCGCCGAAGGTGACGGTCTGCGCCACCGCGTTCTTGATCTCGAGGGTCGCGCCGGCTTCGATCTCAACCGAGCCCGAACCAGACAGCGAGCCGAACAGCGTCAGCGTGCCGGAATGGACCTCGATCAGCTGGTTGTTGGTGATGGTGCCGGTGATCGATGTCGTGCCCCAGCTGTCGATTCCGCTCCAATTGGTGATGCCCGTCCCGTTCACGACAATCGAAGCGCCGTCGAGCAGATCGATCTGGCCGGCATTGACGATCGAGGAGACGTTGCCGAAGACGCTGTTGCCGCTGACCGTCCAGATGCCACCGGCATTGTTGTTGAAGGTCGCGCTCGCGACCGAGATATTGCCGTTGATCGCGCCGCTGTTGTTGATCGCGATGGCGCCGCCGGTCTCGACGATCGCGTAAGTGGTCGAGGTCACGGTCGAGGCGACGGCAGGTCCGATCGTACCGACGTTGTCGATCGTCGCAGAACCGGTGGCGTTTCCCTGGATAAAGATCGCGGCCTGGCCGGTCGGGGCCGCTATGGAGCCGGTGTTGGTGATATGCGTCGATCCGGTCGCACCGGTCGCGTTCTGCGTGACGCTGATGCCCGCAAGGCTCGTGCTGCTGATCTGGCCGTCATTGACGATCGTGATGTCGCCCGCGCCGACGACCACAGCCGCCAGACCGGTCGCGCCATTGGCGGAGCCGCCATTGGTGACGGACACGTCGCCGCCGCCGAAGTTGGCGGCCCAGATAGCCGTGCCGGCGGCGATGATTTGCGAGGTTGCACCCGTCGTGACCGTGACGTCCCCGACACCCCAGGTGAACGCCTGAATGCCGAAGCCGAGGTCCGCTTTGATGTTCGCATCGCTCGTGACGGTGACGTCGCCGTGGACGGCATTCGAGAAGCTCGCGCTGCCGCCGGGCTTGTAGCCGGCAATGATCGCGCCCGGCGTGGTGCCGTCGCCATTCAGTGTGGAGCCGGAATGGATGGTGCCGTGCGCCACGACGGAGATGGTGCTGCCCAGGCTGCTCGCGATCGCCGTCGCGTAATTGATCGCGACGATGCCCGAGCTGCCGGAGGTGACGCTATCGCCCGACGCGAGCGTGACCCTGACATCGCCCTGGTCGATGCTGTAGGCGAGGATGCCGTAGCTCGTCGTTCCCTTGACGGAAGCGTTGGCGCCGAGGGTGACGGTTACGTCGCCGGTCCCCCCGCTCAGCGCCTGTGCAAGGATGCCTATCTCCGCGCCGACGACACTGGTGCCGGCGCCGCCATTCACCGTGACGTCGCCAATCGCGAAATTGTAGGCGTGGATGCCGTGGCCGCCCGCAGCTGTGACATTGCCGTAGTTGTTGACGACGACGTTGCCGTAGACGTTGGCATTGGCGGCAGAGCCGGTCGTCGCACCGAGGTAGCCTGCCTCCAGGCCGGCCGGCGCGTTGCCGCTCAGATTGAGGCTCGCGCCGGAATTGACCGTGCCGTAGTTGGTGATGGTGATCGAGCTGTGATCCGAGAGCGGAAGCGATTCCGCGCGATTGACGGCGACGACGCCCGAGCTGCCCGAGGTGATGACGCTGCCGGCCACCGTCGTCACAGCGGTGCTGCCTGAACCGTAGCTGCGCGTCCGGATGCCGTAGATCGAATTGCCCGCGACGTTGCCGCCGGCGGTGACCGCGATATCGCCGTCGCCCAGCGTGACCACATCGATGCCGAACGCACCGCCCGAGGCGCCGCCCAGCTGCGTGATCGAGATTTTCCCGCCATTGGCGGCGTTTCCGTTCTCGACGAGAACACCGACCGAACTCGCGCCGTTGCCGGTCGCCTTGCCGCTGAGATTGTTGATCGTCATGTTGCCGGCGCCCGTCGCGCTGTCGCGCAGCCAGATGCCGTTGCCGGCGCTGCCGGTAATGTTGCCCGTCGCCGTCAGCGAGACATCGCCGACGCCATTCTGGGTGACGACGAGCCCGTTGGCCGCACCCGTCAGTGCGCCGGTGGGCGTAAGATCGATGTCGGCCGGCGCGCCGGACGCGCCACCCGACGCGGTGAAGTCGAGTGCATCGCCGGCCGATGTCGTGATATCGGCCGCCCCCGTGACGATGAACGTGCCAGCCGTCGCCGATTGGCCGGCGATGGTGCCGGTAAAGCTCTGGCCGACGACCTTGTCGAGCCGGAGCGTGTCGGTGCCGCCGGCAAAGGTGATGGTTTGCGCCGTCGCTCCTGCGAGTTCAAGCGTTGCGCCATCGTCGATGATCAAGGAGCCGGCGCCACTGAGGCCGCCCGAGAGATTCAGCGTTCCCGCCAGGACCTCGATGGTGCCGGTGTTGACGACCGCGGCCGAGACCGTATTGGAGCCGGAGACGCTATAGAGATTTCCGGCATTTGTCAGGCTGCCGCCATTGATCGTGACGTCGCTCAGATAGAGCTTCGAGGCGCCGTCGACTGCGATCATGCCGCCGGCGTTGGCGATGGTGGCCATCGTCAGCTTCAGCACGCCGCCGGTCACCGCCTCGATTAGGCCCTGATTGGTGATGGTGTGAAGCAAGCCGGGATCGATCGTCAGCGTGCCGCTGGTGACGGAGATCACTCCGGTACCGTCAATGCTGATACCGGCGTTGTCGATGGCGTTCACGCCGGTCGATTCCAGCGTGCCGGAGATCGTCACCGTGCCGCCCTCGATGGTCGCATCGGCGAGCTCGAGCGTCGACCCGGCGCCGACGGAGATTGCTCCGCTGCCGCTGTTCGTGATGGACGCACTGGCGATCGCGCTCATGCCGGTCGAAGCCAGCGTGCCGGCGACATCAAGCGCGCCGCCGGTCAGGCTGGCGCCGGCCAGCGTCAGCGTCTTGCCCGCATCGACCTTGACGGTGCCGCCACTGGCGATCGCGGCTCCCGCAACAGTGACATCGTCGAGCGTCAGCGTGACCCCGCCTCCGATCGTCACGGCACTCGTGCTCAGCGTCGCGCCGCCATCGATCTTGCTGGCGCCGGCGACGTCTATCTCGCCGCCGCCATCGATCGTGCCGCCGCTGATGGTTGCGCCGCTGATCGACAGCTTGCCCGAGGCGTCGACTGTGACATGGCCGGTGTTGGCGACGCTGGAGCCCTGGTCGATGGTGAGCCAGCCGTTCGCCAGGACCCTGATCGTGCCGCCGGAGGCATTGGAGACCGCCTCGTTGGCGAACCTGACCGTGCCCTGGACGTTGACCGATCCGGAATTGTTCAGTGTGCCGTTCTCGATGAGGCTGGTGCCATCGAGTTCCAATGTACCGAGAATGGTGACGGTGCCGCCATGGATGGCCGCGTCATCCACGATCAGCGTCGTACCGCCGTCGGCTTTCAGCGTACCGCCGGCATTGGCTATATCGGCCAGCGTCTTCAAGGTGCCGCCCGACAGCTCGATCGTGCCGGAATTGGTGATGCTGGTGCCGGCGGCAAAGTCGCCGCCACCCGCGAGCATCAATTGGCCCGCATTGGTGAGCACGGCGATGTCCAGAATCTCGGCCTTGCCGCCGACCGACATCGTGCCGGTCGCCGCATTGGTGAGGATCGAGTCCGCGCTCATGTTGAGCGCACCTGCTATTGTCAGCGAGTGCTGGACGATGACCTTCGGGGGCGGACCACCGAAATCGTTCATCGTCAACGACTTGGCATAGGCCGCGGTATCGATGATCACCGGATAGGACGGCGTCAGGCCGTGCAACTGATCGGTGATGACGATGACATCGTCGTCGATCGTAGGGACCGTGCCGGTTGCCCAGTTCGTCGCATCCTTCCAGAACCCGCCCGAGGGAACGCCGGGCTTATCGGTCGCGATCCACACCACGGCGGGGCCGTCGGTGCCGGTGATGGTGACGGTGATGGTCTGTTGCGCGGTCCCGCCTTTGCCGTCTGTCACCGTCACGGTGTAGACCAGCGTCAGCACCTCGCCCTCGGGAATGAAGTCGGCGAGGTAAACGGGCAGATCGGCCAGCGACCAGTTGATGGTGCCGGTACCGTCCCCGGTGCTGTCGGCGCCCTGCGCGATATAAACCGACATCGCGCTCTGGAACGCCTCGAGCGGGCCCGGCGGCACCGTGCCGTCCGGCAAGGTCGCGCTCGTCAGCGCCACTGATACCGTGTGACTGTCGGTGAGATCGACGTCGGAAAAGTCCAACGTGCCGGAAGTCGGCACCTGACTGATGAGCGGGCCGCCCGGCACGCTGGTGCCGCCTTCGAACGTGATGACGGGTACGCTGGTGCTGATCACCGGCTTGTCGTTCGTTCCCGTGATCGTGATGGTGATCGGGATGAACCTGGACTCGGGGTTCACCGAGAAATTGGTGTCGACGCGGACCATGTAGGTCAGCGTCAGCGTTTCGCCGGCCGCGAGGAAGTCGAAGACCTTGTCCGGGATCGTGTAGGTCCAGACCGCCGAGCCGTTGTTGTTGTTGGCGGGATCGGGGACGACGCTGATCTGGATCTGCGTCGCTGCAATGTCCTGCTTCTGGAGCACGGAGAGCGAGCCGGTGACGTCCTGCTGGCCGGCACTCTTGTAGACGTAGTTCGGCGCCTCGGCGAGGCTGATGCTCACCGTCGGCCGGTCGCCGAGATTTTGATCGACGAAGGTGATCCGGCCGGAGACCGTGTCGGCATGCGTGTCGCCCGTGGTGTCCGCGCGCTCGGTCAGCGCGAAGGCCGTCTTCACATTGCCGCTGGAATCGAGGCTCCGCACCAGCGGCTGGCCGGGAATACGGGTGATGAGCGGCGGGGGAGTGCTCGATCCTTCCTGCCCTTGCGGATTGAGGTTGGTGAAGACCGCAGTCGCGACGTAGCCAGCCGGGGTCTTGATCAAGATCCCGTCGCTGGTCTGCGTGATCGTATCGGTGAAGTTCGTGGTCAGCTTGGTGTTGGTGTTGTCGGTGAACTTCAGCGTGAACACGTCCGTGATCAGCTTCTGCACGTCCGGCGACATCAGCGCATTGGTGATCGAGACGTTGCCGCCGCTGATCTGGATCATCTGGCCGGCCTGGTTGACCGTCGCGATCGGCAGCAGCGTGACCTTGTCGAACAGGATGTAGGAGCCGGTCGTGCCGTTCGGCTCGACCAGCACCTGGAAGCTCGCCTGCGGCTGCGGATCGCCGCCGCCGGCGGGAACGACGAAGTTGATCTGTGTCAGCACCGCCGTGCCGCGGATGCCCATGGTGGCGACCGGCGTATCGACCTTCATGTCGCCGTGCTTGGCGGTTTCGCCTGCGACGAAGGTGATGGTGCCGGCGACCAGGCTGAGCAGCGAGGAATTGTTCGACCCGTTGGGGTCGTAGACCATCTCGTTCAGCACCATCCGCGCATTGGAGGACAGGCCGAACACGGTGCCGTCGATGAAGGTGATGCCGAGCGTCGAATCGGCGCCGGTCGAGACCACGTCGCCCTTCTCGACGTTGTCGCCGTTGTTCAGGATGACCGAGACGCCGTTGCGGATGGCGGTCGCACTGCCCACGAGCTTGGTGACGTGACCGATGACCTGGGCCGCACCGGCCCCGGGCGCGGCCTGGGCGACCTGGACGTGGCCGGTGAGGGCGTTGACGATGTCGCCGCTGAGATGGGCGCCGTCGGGCGAAGCGAGCGCGGCGCGCTTGTCGCCCCTGAAATAATCGTGAACGACGAACTCATGACCGTCGTGGGACAGCACGAGGTCGAGCCCGGCACGCTTGAACTCGCCGTTGAAGATCAGATTGGGGTCGGGAACGACGAATGCGCCGTCGGGCACATGGCCATGCGCCTTGGCAATGAAGGGCTTGGCAGTGAAGGAATCGACGTGGACAAAGACGGGCGAGCTGGAACCCTGGCCGTCCAAAGACGTCGCGGCGTCAAATTTGCCAGCGTAATTCAACCGGGCACCGTAAAAGGGTTAAAATTTAAGTAAGTAATGATGGCCTAAGCTTGCTTAGCATTACCAAGTCCTTAGCGAAACCATCTATTGCTTGTGTGATTACGCGTCACTTGGCGGTAAGAGCCGTTGCGGGGCGGCGCCTTCTCAGCGGAGTGGAAGTCATATTTCAAGCATTCCCAAGTCGAGACAAGCTTAGATGCGCCCATTTCCCGTCGCCCCAAGTTATCCAAAGTAAAGCGGTAGAGCAGATACTTGCGTCATCTTTTGTTCGCGATGCCCTGCGACATCCTGCGGCAAATACGGAGCCAAATCTGTGACCTAACTAACAGAACCCGTGAAATAGCGGGTCGTTAGCCATAAGCGCCGGATTCGGCGACCGTCGCAACTTCTACCTGAAATGGTTCCCTTTCGCGGCAGCGAAGGCTCTCCTAGCCGCCGAATCGTAAAATTTTACGCAATTCCGGCGGGTCCGATTCAGCCTGCCACCCGGTTTTGAGACCCCTGCCGGGCGCGTTAAGCAGAACAAAACGGCCCGTCTCGCACTATCTCCGCGAAAGCAACAAAGCCCGGCACGACGAGATCGAGGGGGATCTCGCGAAGCCTGGGAAGGGGATGTCAGATGGAGACCGCAGCTCGCTCGCGCGCCTGGCGCGTAATCCTTGCCGTGTGCGGCTTGATCCTGCTCGGATCGGCCGCCGAGCTTCGCGCCGGCACGCTGCTGTCGCCGGGCGCCGGCGTCCTCGTGCGCAAATCCGCCGAACCGTTCGGCGTGTTCGCCTTCGCGATCTCGTCCGGCGGCCTGCAGCAGAAATGGTCCGCGCTGAAGGACAAGCTCGACGACGACATGGTGCAGCTCGCGCTATGCGACGGCGACCGGGGCAATTGCGCCTCACCCGCAGCGCTCGAGCTGCTCGCCATCGTCGACCAGGCCCGCGCCCGTGACGGCCGCGCGCGGCTCGGTGAGATCAACCGCGCCATCAATCTCGCCATCCATGCCGCCAATGACGGCACCGGCGACGTCTGGAGCTCGCCGCTTGCGACTTTCGCGCGCGGCGCCGGCGATTGCGAGGACTATGCCATCGCCAAGCTGGCCGCGCTGCGTCTGGCGGGAATTGCCTCTGAAGACCTCCGCATCGTCGTGGTGCGCGACGTCAGGGCCGGCGAGGCGCACGCAATTGCCGCAGCAAAGCTCGACGGCCAATGGCTGATGCTCGACAATCGCCGCATGGCGATGGTCAGGGACGACGCGACGCGGAGCTATCAGCCGTTGTTCGTGCTCCACCAATCGGCCGTGCTGAAATATGTCGACGAGCCGGTGCAGGTTTCGATGGCGGCCGCCGAGGCGCGTTGATCGCTTGTAGCCCGGATGGAGCGCAGCGAAATCCGGGACTCTTACCACTCGCACCGGCCCCGGATTACGCTTGCGCTCCATCCGGGCTACAGACCTTCCACTGTACTCCCAGCACAAATCCATTTCATCGCGCAAGACCAGACGCTAGCATGGCGCCTTCCGTGCGAGGGCGACTGGAATGCGATTCATCGTGATGTCTGTGCTTGCGCTGGCATTGCCGGCGGCGTCCGCGTGGGCGCAATCCGACCGCGCGATCGCCGACAGGCTGCCGCTGTTTTCCAAGAACAACTGCCAGCAGATCCGCGACCCCGGCAATCAATTATTCTGCGGCGATGCCACGCTTGCCGCCGCCGCCGAGAAGCTGAGCATCGCGATCGAGACGCGGCTCGCACGCCTGCCGGATCGCCTGCCGGCGATCGAGGAGAATGCGATCTGGGCCCGCCAGCGCAACCTCAGCTGCGGCATCGTCGGACAGACCGCGATCCGCCCCGACGAATTCGACCAGGTCAAGGCGTGCCTGCTCAAGGTCACCGAGGAGCGCGCCGCAATCGTTCGCGATCCGGATTTCGACTGCCTTGCGGCCAACACCGCTGCGGGCGCGATTATCTGCGCGGACCCCTCGCTGGCGCTTGCCGAAACCGAGCTCAATGGGCAGGTGCTCGGCCTGATCGGCAAACTGGACCCGACCGCGGCACGCTTTGCCTTCGCCGAATATGGACGGTGGACGCGCGAACGCGACCGCAGATGCAATCTGGTCGGCAAGGAGAACTTGCCGCTGCACGAGCTGGAATCCGCGGAAGGCTGTCTCGCCGAACATTTGAAGCGCAAGACCGACGAGATCCGCGCCGCGAAAGGCGACCCCAAGAAGGTGTTCGGCCGGCAGGTCGCGGCCCGCATCCCCGACACCGACGCGGTCGATTTCTGCGCCGCGCGGATTCACGCGGCCAATTCCTGCGGCAATTTCCTGCGCATCAACCGCGTCTATGCGCTCGACAGCCAGGTGAGCGACCAGGAGGCGCAGGTCACCGGCGAAATCGAGATGGCCGTGCTGGCCCCCTTCACTCTGTGCAGCAAGGTCGCCTCCACCTGCACCGGCACCTGCTGGGACGCCACGACCGGTCGTCCGCAGCAGGGAGGCGGCAACAAGGAGCGCTCCGCAGGCGCCTTCAACGTCACGCGCCGGCTGAGAATCCAGCGAACTTTCGCCTTCGTCAAAGCCGCCGACGGCTGGCGCTGCCGGGAGGACGAGCTCGCCCCGGTGAGCTCGGGCACCGCAGGCGGGGGATCGTAGGGGCTTCTCCCTCGCCCGTTCCTGCGGCAGGGCTATCGCATATGCGACGTGGCTAGGGCACCGACTCTCCCCACGGCGTCATGGCCGGGCTTGTTCCGGCGATCCACACCTTTCCACGCAGCACAAAGAACGTGGATGCCCGGGACAAGCCCGGGCATAACGGCCTCTGCAAATTCCGGCCTCTCCCGCAAAGCGGGAGAGGCGAACAAGCATCAGAACATCAGATTGTCCTTCACCAGAACCCAACGGCCGTTCTTGACCTGCTGGACCTGGGTGACGGTGGTCGCGAGATGGTTGGTCTTCGAGAACACCGTCGGCGGCGAATTGAAGATGTCCTGGAACTTGTCGCCGGACTCGAGCGCATCGAGCATCTTCTGACCAGTCAGGTCCTTGCCCGCCTTGTTGGCATAATGCGCGAACGTCATCACCGCGTTGTAGCCGATGATGGCCTGGGTGTTGGCGTCGGCGCCAAACATCTTCTTGTAGTTGACGAGCCAGTCCTTCACCTTTCCTTTTGCGGTGTCTTCATATGGAATTTCGAAGTTCGAAGCGGCATACAAGCCTTCCACCGTTTCCTTGCCGAGCGCCGGCACCTCGAGCACGTTAACGGGCGTTGCGCCGAGGAAGGTGACGTCCCAGCCGAGCTTCTTGGCTTCACTCATCGTGCCGATCGGCTCACGGAGGACCGCGCCGAGCACGACGAGGTCGCAGCCGTCGGACTTCATCTTGGCGACCTGCGCCGAGAAGTCGGAGGCGCCGCGCTTGTAGCTCGTGATCGAGGCCGGCTGCAGCTTCATGGCGGCGAGCTGCTGGTTGAAGCCATCGAGCACGTTCTTTCCGTACTCATCGTCCTGATGCATGATGCAGGGCTTCTTGAAGTTCTTTGCCTCGATCATGTATTTGAGCGCCGCCCGCGTGCTCTCGACGTAAGGAAGCAGGTTATTGAACTTCAGCCGCTCCTGCGGCTTGGCCGGATCGAACTTGAAAGTGAACTCGGCCGCCGTCAGCGGGAAGAGCTGCATGACGCCGGCCTCGAGCAGGATATCCTGCGCGGCGAGCACGGTCGGCGATCCCATCGGCCCCACCATCGCGAAAATCTTGTCGCGCTCGATCAGCTTCTGCGAAGCCAGCACGGCCTTCTTCGGATCGTAGCCGCTGTCCTCGACCACCAGGCGAATCTTGCGGCCGTTGATGCCGCCGGCGGCGTTGATCTCCTCGACGGCCATCTTCATGCCGTTGGAGACCGGCACGCCCCAGCCCTTGATCGGACCCGACAGGTCCTGATGGGTGCCGATGACGATCTCGGTTGCCGAGATGCCTTCATTGGTGATCTTGGTTTGCGCGCTGGCCGGCAGACAAGTGAGCGCGACAGCGCCCATAGCAAGGCCGAACGCGTGGAACGACTTCGACATTGACGTCTCCTCTCCTTTTGGGCCCGTATTGTACGAAGGGCGGGGCCATCGCTCCCTCGCTTTTTGCGAAAGAAACTCTTCTTTTCTGCGCCTGCCCCTCATCGGAAGACCGGTTCCCGCTTTTCCGGGCTTGCGCGTCACGCCACCGCACGCTCGCGATACATGGCTTCGATCTCGGCAGCGTAGCGCTTGTTCACGAAGCCGCGCTTCAACTTCATCGTCGGCGTCAGCTCCTCGTCCTCGGGCGTGAGCTGGCGCTCGATCAGGTAGAACCTCTTGATGGTCTCGACGCGGGCGAAATTGGCGTTGACCCCTTCGATCTCGCGCCAGATCAGGTCCTGGATCTCCGTCGCCCGGCACAGGCTGGCATAGTTCGTAAACGGGATGTCGTGGTCCTGGGCGAACTTCTCGACGTTCTCCTGGTCGATCATCACGAGGCAGGTGAGATAGGGCCGCTTGTCGCCGATCACGACGGCGTCCGAGATGTAGGGCGAAAACTTGAGCTGGTTCTCGATCTCGGACGGCGTGATGTTCTTGCCGCCGGAGGTGATGATGATGTCCTTCATCCGGTCGGTGATGCGGACGAAGCCCTCGTTGTCGATGGTGCCGACGTCGCCGGTGTGCAGCCAGCCGCGGGAATCGATCGTCTCTGCAGTTTTCTCCGGCTGGTTCAGGTAACCCATGAACAGGAAGTCGCCCTTGATCAGGATCTCGCCCTCGGGAGACAGCGCGACCTCGCCCCACGGCACCGAGGTGCCGACCGAGCCGAGCTTGATCCTGTCCGCGGGCATCATGGTGGCGACCCCGCAATTCTCGGTCTGGCCGTAGACCTCGTGCATGTCGAGGCCGAGCGCCAGGTACCAGCGGATCAGCTCCGGCGCGATCGGTGCTGCGCCGGTGAAGGCGATGCGGCAGCGGTCGAGCCCGATCATGCGGCGAATGTTGCGGAACGCGACCAGATAAGCGATGCGGTTGGCGATGCGCAAGCCTAGCGGCGGCGCCCTGCCCTCGAGCCGGCAATCGACCATGCCGTAGCCGACGCCGATGGCGCGGCGATAGACCCATTGCTGCAGCGGCGTCGCATCCTTCAGCGCGATGGTGATGGCGGAATAGAACTTTTCCCAGACGCGCGGCACCGCCAGAAAGGCGGTCGGCTGCACCTCGCGCAGATTGTCCGGCACGGTTTCCGGGCTTTCGGCAAAATTCATCACCGAGCCGAGCGCGACCGAGATGTAGTAGCCGCCGACGCGCTCGGCGACGTGGCAGAGCGGCAGGAAGACCAGGCGATCCTCGTCCTCCCGGGCCGGGATGAAGTCGTTGGCGTGCCGCATCTGGTGGGTGACGCTGCGATTGGCGTGCATCGCGCCCTTGGGCGGACCGGTGGTACCGGACGTATAGACGAGAATCGCGAGATCGGCGGCGGCGCGGCTGTCGATCATCTCCTGCCACAGCGCCTCGCGGCCGACCATGTGGTTGCGGCCGAGGGCGCGAAGCTCGTCGAGCGACATCACCATGTCGTCGGAGAAGCCGCTGAGGCCTTCCATGTCGAACACGATGATCCTCTGCAAGCTCGGGCAGCGCGCGCGGCAGGCAAGAATCTTGTCGAGCTGCTCCTCGTCCTCGGCGAAGATCACCTTCGTCGCGGAATCGTTGACGAGATACTCGACCTGGGACGAGGAATCGGTCGGATAGATTCCGCTGGAGACGCCGCCGGCGCACAATATGCCCATGTCGGCGTAGACCCATTCGGGCACGGCATTGGCGATGACGGAGGCGACGTCGCCGGGCATGAAGCCGACGGCGCGAAGCGCGTAGGCGATCTCCTTCGAGATCTCCAGCCACTCTCGCCAGCTCGTCGGCTGCCAGATGCCGAACTTCTTCTCGCGGATCGCCGGCCTGTCGCCCCGCGTCTCGGCGGCGCGCAGAAAGCTCTTCGCGATCGTATCAGCGACCGTCAGCATCGCCGCTCGGGCCATGCACCTCTCCTCCTCGTCGTCCTGCCCCCGCTGCCTGCCTTGCCGGCGGTCTATGTTGCGGACGGCAAGCTCATCTTACTGCCAGCTCGTCCTCACCGCCATGTCTTCTTCTTTTTCCAGCGCCGCTCGCCGCGCGCGCCCGCTTCCTTGGCGCCAAGGTAGAACTCCTGGATGTCCTGGGAATGCATCAAGCGGTCGCAGCTGTCGTTCATGACGATCCGGCCGATCTCCAGCACATAGCCGTAATGTGCGGTCTCCAGCGCCACCTTGGCGTTCTGCTCGACCAGGAGGATCGACATGCCCTGCTCCTCGTTGACCCGTCGGATGATGGTGAAGATCTCCTTCACCAGCAGCGGCGACAGGCCGAGTGAGGGCTCGTCGAGCAAGAGCAGCGTCGGCCGGTTCATCAGCGCGCGCCCGATCGCGAGCATCTGCTGCTCGCCGCCGGAGAGCTGGCCGGCCGGCTGGTTGATGCGCTCCTTCAGGCGCGGGAAATAGCCGTAGACCCGTTCCAGATCCTCCGCGACGCCGTCGCGATCCCGGCGCGGATAGGCGCCCATCATCAGGTTCTCGCGCACCGAGAGGAAAGGGAACACTTCCCGTCCCTCCGGCACGTGGCTGAGGCCAAGCCGCACGATCCTGTCGGCCTCCATGCGCTGGATCGGCTTGCCCATGAACTCGATCGCGCCCTTCTGCGGATCGAGAATGCCGGAGATCGTCTTCAGCACCGTGGTCTTGCCGGCGCCGTTGGCTCCGAGCAGCGTGACGATGCGGCCGCGCGGTACCTCAAGCGAGATGCCGCGGATCGCCATGATCGGCCCGTAATAGCTCTCGATGTTCGAGAGCTTCAGGATGGTTTCTGGCATCGCGGTCGCGTCCATCGCCTCAGGCTCCCAGATATGCGGCGACGACGTCGGGGTGCTGCTGCACCTCGGCCGGCGAGCCCATCGCCAGCACCCTTCCGTAGTTCAGCGCGATGACGCGATCGGAGACGCGGTTGACCAGCGACATGTCGTGCTCGACCATCAGCACGGTGACGCCGAGCTCGCTCTTCATGTCGCGGATCCAGAACGACATGTCGTCGGTCTCCTCGACATTGAGGCCGCTTGACGGCTCGTCGAGCAGGATCAGCTTCGGCTCCGAGCACAGCGCACGCGCCAGCTCGATCACCTTGCGCACGCCGTAGGGAAGGCCCGAGATCAGCTTGTCGCGGTAGGGTTCGAGGTCGAGGAACTCGATGACCTGCTCGACCCGGCGGCGGTGCACCTTCTCGTTGGCCCGCACGCTCGGCAGGAACAAGAGCTCCTGCCACAGCTGCGTGCTCGAATGGCGGTGGCGGCCGACCAGAAGGTTCGACAGCACGGTGGAGTTCTCGAACAGCTCGATGTTCTGGAAGGTGCGGGCGATGCCGAGCTTGGCGATGTCGTAGGGCGGTTGCTCGGTGATGTCCTGATCCTCGAAGAAGATGCGGCCCGAGGTCGGCCGGTAGATCCGCGAGATCAGGTTGAAGATCGAGCTCTTGCCGGCGCCGTTCGGCCCGATGATCGAGAGGATCTCGCCCTTCTCCACCGCGAACGACACCGCATCGACCGCCTTGAGGCCGCCGAAATGCAGCGACAGGTTCTCGGCGCGGAAATAGCTCATCGGTTGCGCTCCGACTTCACGTAGATCTTCTGCCGCTTGAAGGTGGCGCGCTTGTAGAGCGGGAACAGCTGGAAGAAGAGTTTTATCTTCAGCCAGCGGCCGTAGAGCCCGAGCGGCTCGAACAAGACGAACAACACGATGATGATGCCGTAGATCGCGCCCTTCAGCCCGTTGAGCGATGCGAACGCCGCGACGCTCGACTGGATGCTTCCCGCGGTGGCCGGGCCAGCGCCGAATGTCGCGGCAATGCCGGCGATGATGCCGGGCATGTCGTCCTTCAGATAGGTGAGGAACGGATCGATCATCACGATGAAGATCGCCCCCAGAACGGCGCCGTGCAGGCTGAAGGTGCCGCCGATCAGGATCACGATGATGAACTCGATCGAGAGCTGCAGCGTGAACATCTCGGGCGAGATGAACGAGAGCTTGTGCGCGAACAGCACGCCGGCAAAGCCGGTGATCGCCGCCGAGATCGCGAACGACTTCACCTTGTAGAGCGCGACATTGACGCCCATGCTGCGCGCCGCCGTCTCGGAGTCGCGGATCGCGACGAAGGCGCGGCCTGTCGGCGAACGCAGCAGATTGAGCGTGCCGACGATGGTCAGCACGAGAACGGCAAGGCAGAGGTAATAGAAGGTCGGACTGTCGCGCGGGACGGTGACGCCGAGCAGCGACAGCGTCTTGACCCGCATGCCCTCGTTGCCGTGGGTGACGCTCTCCCACCGCGCCAGGATCTCCTCGACGATCAGGGCAAAGGAAATGGTGGCGATGACGAGATAGATGCCGGTCAGGCGCAAGGCGGGAAAACCGACCAACGCGCCGATGAGGCCGGTCAAGGCGCCGGCGGCGAGGAAGTAGACCGGGAACGGCACGTTGTATTTCTGCAGGTAAGCCGCGGTATAGGCGCCGATCGCGAGGAACGCGGCGTGCCCGAGCGAGGCCTGGCCGGTGAAGCCGGTCAGGATCAACAGCGCCACGCCGACGATCGCGTAGATGCAGACGAAAACCAGCTGGCTCATCAGATAGCTGGACAGCACGTGAGGCGCGATCAGCAGCAGCGCGAGCAGGACGCCGTAAGTGACGAGATAGCCCGAATGCGGGAACAGCTTGATGTCGTCTTCATAGTCGGTCTTGAACAGGAAGCGCATCGCGTTCAGACCTTCTTGCGGACGTGGAGGCCGAACAGGCCCTCGGGCTTCAGCAGCAGCACGGTGAGCAGCACGAGGTAGGGCGCGACGTCCTTCCAGCCCTCGGGCAGGTAAAAGCCGGCCATGCTTTCGATCACACCGATCAGGACGCCGCCGACCACGGCGCCCGGGATCGAGCCGAAACCGCCGAGCACCGCGGCCGGAAACGCCTTCAGGCCGAGCACGAGGCCGACATTGGAATGGATGAAGGTGATCGGCGCCAGCAGCACGCCGGCACAGGTCGCGACCGCTGCGCTGATCGCCCAGACCACCGACACCACGCGCTTGACGGGAATGCCCATGTAATAGGCCGCCAGCATATTCTCGGAGCTGGCGCGCATCGCGGTGCCGAGCGTAGTCTTGTTGAAGAACAGCCAGAGCAGCGTGCACAGGATCATCGTCGCCGCGATCACCGAGAGCTTGTCGTAGGCAAGCACCAGTGAGCCCATCCGCAGCACACCCTGGCTGAACGGCGTCTCGATCTTCAGGTCGTCGGTGCCCCAGATCATGCCGGCGATCGAGCGCAGGAAATAGCCGAGGCCGATCGTGGCCATGATGATGGAGAATTGCGGATAGCCGAGGATCGGCCGCACCACGACCCGCTCGGCCAGCATGCCGAACAGCGCCATCGCCGCCACCGCACCGGCAAAGCCGATCCAGTAGTTCAGGCCCATCATGCCGATGAAGGTGAAGGCGAAGAAGCCGCCCAGCATCATCAGATCGCCCTGGGCGAAATTGACGACCTCGGTGGCCTTGTAGACGAGGACGAAGCCGAGCGCGATCAGGCCGTAGACGCAGCCGAGCGCAACACCGCTGACCAGCTGCTGAACGAAATCCAGCATCGCCGCGCATCCTCCCGACGCAGCCGGCGGGCTCTCTTGGTCGCCTTGCCGCATCTTGTGTCCAGTCGCTACGCAGTCGTATCGCTGCGTTCGCGCCACTTGTCCGGAATCAATTCAGCCTCAACGCCCGCGTGCTGTCAACAAACGGTGACTTGTCGGGACGCCTTGCCTTTAGTCCAATCCGGTTGGCGGAATTTGCGGCGGTGCGATTCACGGTGCCGAAACATCTTCGGGGCATGGTCGCGGGCGATGCAAACCGGATGGTGTGGCCGTCATGAAGCCGGACAGCTCGGCGCTGGAAGTTAAGGGGTTAACGAAGCGTTTTGACCGCCTGGCGGTCGACGGCCTCGATCTCACCATCCACGCCGGCGAATTCTACGCGCTGGTCGGCCCCAACGGCGCCGGCAAGACCACCACGTTACGCATGGTTGCGGGCCTGCTCAGGCCCGATGCCGGCGCCGTGTCGATCTTCGGCATCGATGCGCTCCAGGACCCCGTCGCCGCCAAGCAGGTGATGGCCTGGGTCTCCGACGAGCCCATGATCTATGACAAGCTCACCCCGCTCGAATACCTCGAATTCGTCGCCGGCCTCTGGGGCATCGCGCCGTCGAACGCGCAACCGGTCGCCGAGGAACTGCTCGATTCGCTCGGGCTCGAGGCGCATTGGCACGAGCGCTGCGAGGGCTTTTCCAAGGGCATGCGCCAGAAGGTCGCCCTCGCAGGGGCGCTGGTGCACGACCCCCGCCTCATCATCCTCGATGAACCCTTGACGGGGCTCGATGCCGTCTCCGCCCGCCATGTGAAAGGCCTGCTCGGCGCGCGTGTCCGCGCCGGCTGCACCGTCATCATGACCACGCACATCCTCGAGGTCGCCGAGCGCATGGCCGACCGCATCGGCGTGATCGCCTCCGGCCGCCTCGTCGCCGAAGGCACGCTCACCGAGCTGCGCCAGCAGAACGGCCATGCCGACACCAGCCTGGAAGATCTCTTCATCGCGCTGGTGACGCTTCAGGAAGCGGCATGAGCTCGGCCACCGCGCTGTCCTGGTTCGCCCGTCACGAGCTGCGGCTCGCCTGGCGCGAATGGCTCGCCATGATGACGGGCGGGCGGCGTAAACGGGCACGCGCGGCAATGATCGGCCTGTTGTGCTTCGCCGCGCTGCTCCACTTGCCGGCCTGGGCGGTGATCGGCCGTTTCGCCGACCTGCAGCTGCCGCTCGACAGATCCTCGCTGATCGTGATTTCGGCGACGATCTTTTTCGCCTGGACCTTAATGCTGTCGCAGGCGATCGAATCGGTGACACGGGTATTTTACGCCCGCGCCGATCTCGACTTGATCATGTCCTCGCCGGCGCGGCTCGCCAATCTGTTCTCGGTCCGCATCGCCGCGATCGCGCTGACCGTCACCGTGCTCGCGCTGCTGTTCTCGACACCCTTCATCGACGTTCTCGTGATCGGCGGCGGCGCGCGCTGGCTCGCGGCCTTCGGCGTCGTCATTGCGATGGGCCTGTCCGCGGCGGCGATCGCGATCGCCGTCACCATTCTCCTGTTCCGGCTGATCGGCCCGGCGCGGACGCGCCTGATCGCACAGATCCTCGCCGCCATCATCGGCGCGGGCTTCGTGATCGCGCTTCAGGTCGCCGCGATCATGTCCTACGGCACGCTGTCGCGCTTCACCATCCTGACCTCGGGCAGCATTGCCGCCTACGCCCCCGACGTCGACAGCATCTGGTGGTGGCCGGCGCGGGCAGCGATGGGCGATAGCGAGGCGCTGGCGCTGCTTCTCGCGCTCGCCCTGGTCATGCTCGGCGGCGTGATGGCGATCTTCTCGCACCGCTTTGCCGACACCGCGATCGATGCGGCGGCCAACGCCACGTCCGGCCGCGTCCATACCCAGGACCGCCCGTTCCGCGGCGGATCGCGCCAGCAGGCGCTGCGTCGCAAGGAATTCATGCTGCTATGGCGCGATCCATGGCTGATCTCGCAGACCTTGATGCAGCTGCTCTATCTGGTGCCACCGGCGCTACTGCTCTGGCGCAATTTTGCCGACAGCTCCGCGGCGCTGACGCTGATCACGCCCGTCATCGTCATGGCGGCCGGACAGCTTGCCGGCGGGCTCGCCTGGCTGACGATCTCGGGCGAGGACGCCCCTGACCTGGTCGCGACCGCGCCCTTGATGCCGTCCGGCATCATCCGCGCCAAGATCGAGGTGGTGCTGATCGCGATCGCCGTGATCTTCGCTCCGCTGCTGGCAGCACTGGCGCTCGCCTCGCCCTATCAGGCCGCGATCAGTTCCGTCGCGGTCATCATCAGCGCAGCCTCGGCGACCGCGATCCAGCTCTGGTTCCGGGTACAGGCGAGGCGCAGCCAATTCCGGCGCCGCCAGACGTCCTCACGGCTTGCGACCTTCGCCGAGGCCTTCTCCTCGATCGGCTGGGCCGCCAGCGCCGCACTGCTGCTCGCCCTGCCCCTGGCCGGCCTCATCAGCGGCCTGATCACCGCAGCACTCGTCACGATCACCTGGAAGTTCAGCCCGCGCCGGGAGTGAGGGGGCCTTGAAAGTAAGGAGAAACTTCCTTACTTATCGAAGGATCTCAAGGATTGAGGGAATCCAATGAGCACGCTCACCGTTACGGCGAAAGGGCAGGTTACGCTCCGGAAAGACCTTTTGGAGCACCTTGGTGTGCATCCCGGCGACAAGATTTCGATAGAAAAGCTCCCTGGGGGGCGAGTTGAGGTGAGGGCAGTTCGGCCCACCGGAAAGATTTCGGATGCGTTCGGCTTCCTGAAAGGGAAAACGAACGGTCGATCGCTTTCGATCGAAGAGATGAACGAGATCATAGCTGACGGCTGGGCCGGCAAGCGATGAAGATCACACCAGACACCAATGTCCTGGTACGGGTTCTGGTCGGGGATAATGCCGAACAGAGCAAAGCAGCCGAAGCCATCCTCAAAAAGGCAGACGTAGTCGCCATCTCGATCTCGGCACTGTGCGAGTTGGCCTGGGTCCTCTCGCGAGGCTACAAGACTTCCGCTGAGAATATCGCGGCGTCTATCCGGCACTTCATCAGCGCCTCCAATGTGGTCGTCAACCGGCCTCTGGCTGAGGCTGGGTTGGCGCTCCTCGATGCTGGCGGCGATTTTGCCGATGGGATCATTGCTCATGAAGGCTATTGGCTTGGCGCCGAGACCTTCGTTTCATTCGATAAGAAGGCCTTAAAGCTGGTAGAGGCAAGCGGCGGATTGGCGCGGCTGCCGTAGCGGCGCATGACGTCGCGCAAATTCGACGATACACTCTCGCCGAATGCGCAACGGGTGATCGCGTTATGCCTCGACTGGTCCTGACGATCTTTGCCTTCTTCGGCTTGCTCCTCTCGCCTGCCCTCGCCCAGCAGCCACAGCGCAGCGAATGTCTGGCGATGGCCAACGCGACGCCGCGGGCGATGCCGGTCGCGTTCCGGCCGACAGCGGGCTCTGCCGAGGTCGAGATCACCTATGCCGGCCATTCCACCTACTACATCGACACGCCCGGCGGCCTGCGCATCGCCACCGATTATAGCGGCGCCTATCAGGTCGGCCGGCTGCCCGACGTCGTGACCATGAACCGCGCCCACAGCACCCATTACACGCTCTTTCCGGACAAGCGCATTCCCCACGTGCTGCATGGCTGGAGCGAGGACGGCAAGCCGGCGATCGTGTCGGAACGCATCGGCGACACCTTTGTCCGCAACGTCACCACCGACATCCGCCGCTATTACGGCGACGATGCCGGCGCGGACATGATCCGCGACGGCAATTCCATCTTCATCTTCGAGGCGGCCGGCCTCTGCATCGGCCATCTCGGCCACCTCCATCACAAGCTCGACGACAGCCATTTCGCCCAGATCGGACGGCTCGACATCGTGATGGTGCCGATCGACGGCACCTACACCATGTCGCTCGAAGGGATCTCGGACATCACCAAGCGCTTGCGCGCCTCGGTGGTGCTGCCGATGCACCGCTTCGCCACCCCGCTCGACGACTTCATGCGCCGGATCGGCCAGCAGTTCGAGATCGACCGGCGCATCGAGCGCTCGTTCCGGATGTCGCGGGATACGTTGCCGACGAAGCCGACGGTGATCATCCTCGACGGGGTCTGAGACGCAATTTTCTCCAAGCCGGCCATTGGCGGGTCATGCTGATCTCCCTGCAACAGGAGAGCGACATGACCGACTTTGCGCGACTATTGCACGCGGACGGGCCCAACCCCGAGCACGCCGCGGCGCTCCAGCTCTACGGCCGCTTCGTCGGCGACTGGGACGCCGAGATCACGGCCTTTGGACCGGACGGAACGAGCCACACCGCGCCGGGCGAGATCCATTTCGGCTGGGTGCTGGAAGGCCGTGCGGTGCAGGACGTGTGGATCATTCCCCGGCAAGCGGGCGGCGCGGCCTTTCCGATCGCCGGCAATTGGTACGGCACGACGCTGCGCGTTTACGATCCGGGCATCGATGCGTGGCGGATTTCGTGGCTCGATCCGGGCCGCCGCGTGTTCCGGCAGCAGATCGGCCGTCCCCGTGGCGACGACATCATGCAGGAAGGCACGACCGAAGCCGGCGACCTGACGCGCTGGAGCTTTACGGAGATCACCGGCGACTCCTTCCTTTGGCGTGGAGAGGTCAAGCCGGCCACGGCAGCGGACTGGCGGCTGGTGGTCGAGGTGAGAGCGACACGGCGGAGGGCCTGACGGCGATCCCGCTTTGCTCGCGATGATGGGCGCGGATGCGCAAGGCGCGCTGCCCCGTGCGGAGATGAGGTGCTAGGCTCCCGACCCTAAAACATAGGGAGCGAACGCCGATGGCAGCAAGCGGTGTGCCCGCCAACACGAGCGGGCTATTCGTCGATCCGCGCGAGGACTGGCTCGCGCTGCACCGGGAGGAGATCATCGATCCGCTGCGGCCGATCGTCGATCCCCATCACCATCTGTGGAATCGCGGGCACCGCTATCTGATCGAGGAGATGTCGGCCGACATCGCCTCCGGTCACAACGTCATCGCCACCGTCTATGTCGACTGCCGTTCGATGTATCGCGCGCATGGGCCGGAAGCATTCCGCCCGGTCGGCGAGGTCGAGTTCGCCAACGGCGTTGCCGCCATGAGCGCGAGCGGTGGCTACGGCAAGGCCGCGATCTGCGCCGGCATCGTCAGCCACGCCAATCTGCTGCTCGGCGAGGCCGCGAAGGGCGTGCTGGAAGCCGAGATCGCCGCCGGCAACGGCCGCTTTCGCGGCATCCGGCATTCCTCGGCCTGGGACGAAGATCCTGTCGTCGCCGGCATGTATGCGAACAGGCCGAAGGGATTGTTGCAGGACCCGATCTTCCGCAAAGGCTTTGCCTGCCTCGCGCCGCTCAAGCTCAGCTTCGATGCCTGGCTGTTCCATCCGCAGATCGGCGAGCTCACGGCGCTGGCGCGCGCCTTCCCCGACACCAGGATCGTGCTCGACCATTGCGGCGGCCCGGCCGGAATCGGCCGCTTCGCCGGTCGGCGCGAGGAGGTGTTTGCGCAATGGCGCGCCTCGATCCGGGAGATCGCGACATGCGAGAACGTGGTTGTGAAGCTCGGTGGTCTCGCGATGTGCCTGCTCGGCTATGACTTCCATTTGCGCGAGAGGCCGCCGACGTCCGAGGAGCTTGCCGCGGCGTGGCGGCCCTATGTCGAGACCTGCATCGAGGCGTTCGGCCCGAAACGTGCGATGTTCGAAAGCAATTTCCCGCCGGACAAGGGCCAATGCAGCTACCAGGTGATCTTCAATGCCTTCAAGCGTATCGCCTCAAAGCTGAGCGACGCCGAAAGGACCGCATTGTTCTCGCAGACCGCGATCGACGTCTACCGGCTCGAGCTGCCGTCATGACGAAAAGAGGGGCCGGGACATGGATCCCGACCCCTCTTCGTCGTGGCCGCTGGGAAGCGTCCTTGAAACGTGGTTGCGAGCTCTAGCCGGCGCCCATCAGCGAGGCGGGACGCGGCGCGCCGGTGGAGGTGAAGATCTTCTTCAGCTTGTTGACGACGCGGATCAGGAAACCGATCATCACCGGATTGGTCTTGCGGCAGAAGGCGATCTTCTTGACGTGGCCTTCGACATGCCATTTGGCATGCGCGCCGTCGCGGAAGAAAATCACGTCGCCGGGACCGTAGCGCTTGGGCGGCATGCCGTCGCTTTCGAGCACGATCGATCCTTCCATGATCATGATCGTCTCGTCGATGTCGTAGTACCAGTTGAAGCGGCCTTCGGTGCAGTGCCAGATGATCGTTTGCGCGGTACCGTCGGCGCTGGTCGACAGCACGCGGGAGCGGGATATCGGATTACCCTCGATGATCCAGGACGGCTCGATCGGCCGCAGCTCGAGCTCGACATTGCAACTACCGATTTCAATCAATGCGCGCGACATCTGCTTCCCCAGAAGATATAATATGAATGGCCGGGTCTCGGCCCGGATTGTTTCGAAAGAAGTTGGGACGCTAGTAGCCGGTTTTTAATTCTTTCTTACATGGCACTCGACAATCAGCCCTGAGTTGCAGGTGCGAACGGTTAACATCACGATTTCCTCTGCGAATTCGTACACATGAACCGATCCTGTCCGGGGTGCGACAAAGTGCGCAAAGTATTGGGAAGGAGCCGCACCGATGTCCCTCACGCCCGAGATCCTGACAGCCAGCAGCGAAGTCGTCGCCAGGCTCCGCAGGCTCGATGTCTCCTTCGCGACGGACGAAGAGCCCTGGTTCACCATCGACGGCGTCGAAAGCCCGCGGCACATCGGCACCGACGGCTCCGGCAGCGCGTTCGTGCTGCTGCCGTCGCAGAATGTGCTCTATGTCTCATCGGACGGCCGCGCGGGCATCATCGCGGAGAGCTTTGAAGCTTTCATCCAGCTCGTCGTCGCCCACCCCTATTGGCGCGACATCCTCAAATTCTCCGGCGGCGGCGACCTTGCCGAAATGCGGCGCGCGGCGAAAGCGCTGGAGACGACGCTCGACGACGAACGAGGGGTCAACGAGGCCCGCGAAGACACTCGCGGCGCGCTCGCACTGGCGGAGGCGGATGACCCGGTCGGTGCGCTCTACGAGGCGGTGGCAGCGTCCGACGCGATCGTGCGGGCCACCGACGGCAGCCCGTTCACGACATTGTTCAACCGCTTCAGCATCGACGACAACCCCACCCCGCGCAACGCGGCGGCGTGAGAGCGCGGTAGACGTGACTCTACTGAGGTCTATCGGGCCGATCCTTACCTCTCCCCAGCGGGGAGAGGTCGGATTGCGCAGCAATCCGGGTGAGGGGCCGCGGCGGTCGGTGAGACTGTAACCCCTCACGCGGATCGCATCTATCGATGCGACCCGACACCCTACGGGAGAAGTGAAGGCTACTTCGCCCATTCGCCCTTGCGGAAGACGGGCACCTTGCTGCCGTCCGCCAGGATGCCGTCAATGTCGGTCTCGGCCGAGCCGATCATCCAGTCGATATGGATCAGGCTCTGATTGCCGCCTTGCGCCGCGATCTGCTGGGGCGTCAGCTGGGCGCCGTTGACGAAGCATTTCGAATAGCACTGACCGAGCGCGATGTGCGAGGCCGCGTTCTCGTCGAACAGCGTGTTGTAGAACAACAGCCCGCTCTGCGAGATCGGCGAGGAATGCGGCACCAACGCCACTTCGCCGAGGCGCCGCGCGCCCTCGTCGGTGTCGAGCACCTTGTTCAGCACTTCGGCGCCGCGCGAGGCCTTTGCGTCGACGATCTTGCCGTCCTCGAACCGCACCGCGATGTTGTCGATCAGCGTGCCCTGGTAGGACAGCGGCTTGGAGCTCACCACATGGCCGTAGACGCGGCGGCAATGCGGCGTGGTGAAGACCTCTTCGGTCGGGATGTTGGCGTTGCAGCTGATGCCGTTCTTGGACAGCGAGGCGCCGCCTTCCCATTCGTGTCCGTCGGCGAGACCGATGGTGAGGTCGGTGCCCGGCCCCGAATATTGCAGCGCGCGAAAACGCTGGCCGTTGAGCCAGTTGGTGCGCTCGCGCAGCACCGCATTGTGGCTCGCCCAATTGCCGATCGCATCCTCGCGGTCCACCCGCGACGCGGCGAAGATCGCATCCGCAAGCTTGCCGATCGCGATATCTTCCGGATCGTTCGGGAACACCTGCTTGGCCCAGGACGGGCTCGGATAGGCGATGATGTTCCAGTTGGTGTCGAAATTGACGATCTTCTCCAGCGCGGGCTGGTAGGCCATCGAATTGGCCTTGCTGGCGCGCGCCACCTTGGAAGGATCCTCGCCCGACAGCAGCATCGGGTTGTCCCCTACGATGGCGAGCCGTGCGGTGTTGTCCGAGAACGCCTTGGCCATGCCCTCGTAGAGCCAGCCCGCGGCTCGATCGAAACTGTTGTCGTGGCCGTGGCGGTAGCGGGCCAGCGTCATTTCCTCGTCCGACAGGATCGGCGTCACGAGGCCGGCGCCGGCCTTGTAGGCATGCACGGCGATCCGCCGCACCAGGGGCAGCGCGATTGCGGGCGCGGTCAGAAGCAGGTCCTGTCCCAGCCGCAAGCCCAGGCCCACCTTCACCGCCACCTCGGCCAGCCGGTCGAGCTTCACCGGGTCGATGGGAGTGGAAGTCTTGTGATCAGTCATGCCGGGCCCTCTGCCGAAAGTCGCTCACTCAATTTAAGTCTAGCACCGCGAGACACAAGTATGCGAGCGTCTTGCGGCCCTGGGAAGATACGCGGTTTCACGCATTTTGGTTTTCAACGCGTTGCCGATGCCAGCACCCGATCGACCATGGCAGGCGCGAGTCCCAGGTAATTTTTCGGTGAGGTGAGCGCCTCGATTGTGGCGCGATCGATGCGGCTCGATACCCGTGAATCCGCGGATAGCGCATCAGCAAGGCTCATCCCCTTCTCGTTGGCCTGGCGGCAGGCGTCATAAACGACGTCATGTGCCTCCTGCCGGCCGATCTGCGGGGCGAGGCCCATCATGACCGCTTCGGCCACAATCAGGCCCCGGCTGAGGGCGAGATTGTCGTTCATCTTCGCCTCGTCCACGATCAGGCCTGCGAGCGCGAACTTCGCCTGGTGCAGCGCGCCGGCGGTCAGCACGAAGCTCTCGGGGATCGCCATCCATTCCGCGTGCCAGGGGCCTGTCGCACGCTCGAAATCCTGCACCATGGCGTCGAGCATCAGGCCGGCATGCTGGCGCACCGCCTTGGAGGCCGCGAGCATCAACTCCGAGGAGATCGGGTTGCGCTTCTGCGGCATGGTCGAGGAGGCGCCGCGCCCCTTGACGAAGGGCTCGTAGACCTCGGCGAACTCGGTCGAAGCCATGATCATGATGTCGAGCGCGATCTTGCCGAGCGAGCCGGTGACGAGCGCGAGGAAGTTCACGGCCTCGGCAAAGCCGTCGCGTGCGACGTGCCAAGTCGAGGCGGGAACACCGAGCTCCAGCTCGGCGCAGAGCGCTTCCTGCACCTCGAACCCCCTGTCGCCGAGCGAGGCCAGCGTGCCGGCGGCACCGGCGAACTGGCCGACCAGCACGCGCGGCTTCAGCTGCGCCAGCCGCTCGGCGTGGCGATCGAACATCGCCAGCCAGATCGCGGACTTGTAGCCAAACGTCACCGGCAGCGCCTGCTGCAGATGGGTGCGCCCCGCCATCGCCGTGTCGCGATGGCGCTTCGACAGATCGGCGAGGATCTTGCGCAGCTCGGCGATGTCGCGCTCGACGATCCCGAGCGCGGCGCGCAGTTGCAGCACCACGGCGGTGTCCATGATGTCCTGCGTGGTGGCGCCCCAATGCACGTAGCGGCCCGCCTCACCGCATTGCTTCACCATCTGATGCACCAAAGGCAGGATCGGATAGCCGACGACATCGGTCTCCTGCCTGAGCAGATCGAAATCCAGCGCGGCGACGTCGGTCCGCGCCGCGATCGCGGCCGCTGCCTCCTGTGGAATCACACCGCACTTCGCCTCCGCCTTCGCCAGCGCCACCTCGACCTCGGCATAGCGCGCCACCGTCGCGACGTCGGAGAACACCTCGCGCATCTCGGACGTGCCGAAGGCGTCGCGAAACAGCAGGGAATCGAGCACGGTGGTGGCGGCGGGAAAAGCAGGCATGGCATTTCTTTATGATTGGCGTTTTGTGTGGGCGACAGCTTACGCAGGCCGCGCAGCTCGGCAAAGGACATTAGCAGTTTCACCACACATTCGTCCCGCCATCGCCGTCATCCCGAGGTGCCGGAGCGAAGCGCAGGGCCTCGAAGGATGGACGGCTCGACTGCATCGTGGCCGTTCATCCTTCGAGGCTCCGCGTACGCTGCTGCGCAGCCTACGCTGCGCACCTTGGGGATGACGGATCAATTGCGGTGAGAGATTTGGGCGGCGCACGACCGCAACATTCCAGTTGCGGTTGCATTCCCCTCTGCAAACGGCATGGCTGCCATCACGCGATCGCGATGAACCAGACGGCCCCTTCGGCAGACATACGGGTTTTCGACCCAAATTTCATTTTGTTTGTTTTGCCCGATTTCAGCAACGAGGCCTGAGTTTCGACGTGCAGTTTCTGTTCCAGGACCACCTTCTCGACACCGACCGGCGCGAGCTGAGCCGCGAGCAGGTTCCTATTGCCGTGGAACCGCAGGTTTTCGACCTGGTCGTCCACCTCATGCAGAACCGCGACCGGGTCGTCAGCAAGGACGAGCTGATCGACAAGATCTGGCACGGGCGCAGTGTGTCCGAATCCACCCTGACCAGCCGGATCAACGCGGCACGCAAGGCGATCGGCGACAATGGCGTGAGCCAATCGCTGATCCGCACCATCACGCGCAAGGGTTTTCGTTTCGTCGGCGACGTCCAGACGCAAATCGGCACGGTCGCGCCGGGGCCGGTCCGTACCAGCCCGCCCCAGGCGGTCTTCGCGCTGCCCGAGCGGCCCGCGATCGCCGTGCTGCCCTTCACCAATATGAGCGGCGAGGCCGAGCAGGATTATTTCTCCGACGGCATCAGCGAGGACATCATCACCGCGCTGTCGAAGCTGCGCTGGTTCTTCGTCGTCGCGCGCAACTCTTCCTTCGTCTACAAGGGCCGCGCCGTGCATATCCACGAGGTGGCGCGGGAGCTCGGGGTGCGCTACGTGGTCGAAGGCAGCGTGCGGCGGAGCGGCGAGCGGGTGCGCATCTCGGCCCAGCTCAACGACGTCTCGACCGGCAGCCATCTCTGGGCCGAACGCTATGACCGCGAGCTCGCCGATATCTTCGCCGTGCAGGACGAGATCACGGAAGCGATCGTCGCCGCCGTCGAGCCGCAGCTCTACGCCGCCGAAAGCTTCCGGGCCCAGCAGAAGCCGCCGGGCAGCCTGGATGCATGGGACCTCGTGATGCGCGCGCTGTCGCATTATTGGCGTATCACCCGCGAGGACAATGCCGCCGCGCAAAAGCTGTTGGAAGAGGCGGTGGCGATCGATCCCGCCTACGGCAAGGCCCTCGGCCTGCTCGCGACCAGCCATATCTTCGGCGCGCATATGGGCTGGGCCGACATGGCTGCCACCGTGCCGGTCGCCGAGCGTGCAGCGCTCGCGGCGGTGGAGGCCGATCGCGAGGATGCCTGGGCCCATCACGGCCTGGCTTACACCTACCTGTTCCGCCGTCGCTTCGACGACGCGCTGGCTGAGTTCGAGCTGGCCTTGCGGCTCAATCCGAACTTCGCGATGGCCCATGCCTTCCACGGCGTGACGCTGTGCTATGCCGGACGATGGCAGGACGGCGATGCCGCCGCCCGCCGCGCGCTGCGGCTGAGCCCGCGCGACCCGCTCGCGGCGATCTATTGCGGGGTTGCGGCCTATGCCCGGTTCGTCGGCCATGACTACGGGGGCGCCGTGCAGATGGCTCGGGAATCGATGCGCCAGCGCGGAGATTTCGTCGGCGCGCACCGCGTGCTGACGGCGGCCGCCGGCATGCTCGGCGATCCCGCCCTCGCGGCATCCGCCCTGGAAGGCCTGCGCCGCACCCAGCCCGAGGTCTCGCTTGCCTGGATCACGCGCGAGCTGCCGATGCTGCGGGAAGAGGATCGCACACATTACCTCCAAGGCTTGCGCCGTGCAGGCATGAAGTAGGGCGCAACGCTGACCGCATAGCCTCCCCTTGTGGATGAGGAGGGGAATCCGCAAAGCACGAAACTTGCAAGCGCTCCGCGACGGCAATGTTCGCGGAGCGCTCGATAATGTACGACACGATCATCGTGGGCGCCGGCTCGGCCGGCTGTGTGCTGGCCAATCGGCTGTCGGCCGATCCAAATCGCAAGGTTCTGGTGCTGGAGGCCGGTCGCGCTGCCCCGCTCGCCTCGGACATTCCGTCCGACTGGCCGACGATGTTCAATACGGCGGTCGATTGGGGGTTTCATACCGAACCGCAAGCAGGCTGCCGGGGACGGCGCATCTTCTGGCCGCGCGGCAAGATGATCGGCGGCTCCGGCGCGATGAATGCGATGATTTACATCCGCGGCCTGCCGTCGGATTACGATGGATGGGCGCGGGCGGGCTGCCCGGGCTGGGCCTGGAGCGACGTGCTGCCGAAATTCATCGCCTTCGAGAACAATGCCCGCTTCGCCGACGACCCCTTCCACGGCACCAGCGGGCCGCTGCACGTCGCCGACGTCCCTTTCGTCGATCCCAACGAATTGAAATGGCTGGAGGCGGCCCAGGCCGCGGGGCTTCCGCACAACCCCGATTTCAACGGCGCCGTCCAGGAAGGCGCCGGCTTCTTCCAGTTCGTCATCAGGGACGGCGAACGTTTCGGCACCGGCAAGGCCTATCTGCGCCCGGCGCTGACGCGCCCCAATCTCGTCCTGAAGACCGGCGCACGCGTCACGCGCATCATCGTCGAGCGCGGCCGCGCGACCGGCGTGGCCTTTCTCGACAATGGGCAACTGAAGAGCGCCTTCGCCACCAGCGAGATCGTGCTCGCCTCCGGCGCCATCGGCTCGGCACAACAACTCCTGCTGTCAGGCATCGGCCCGGCTGACGAGTTGAAGGCGGTCGGCGTCGACGTCCTGCATGACCTGCCCGGCGTCGGCAAGAATCTCCAGGACCACATCAACATTCCCATCACCTTCTACACCAGGGAGAGGATCGGCGTCGGCGCCTGGACCGACGAAAGTCTCGCGGCGAGCCTTGCAGAGTGGCAGGCGCACCGCAGCGGTCCGCGCACCTCGCCCTGGGTCGCCGCCGGCGCCCATGTGCGCAGCCGCCCCGAGGTCGAGCCCGATCTTCAGCTCTATGGCGCGATCAGCCCGCACCGCGACTATGTCCGCTTCCTGTCGTCCAGGCCGGGCATCACCCTGCATGCGACCTTGCAGCGGCCGAAGAGCCGCGGCGAGATCACGCTGCGCTCGTCCGATCCGATCGAAGATCCCGCGATCGACCCCGGCTATTTCGCGTCGGACCCGAGCGGCAGCGACATCGCGACCATGATCGAGGGCGTCCGCATCAACCGTCGCATCGCCGCGCAATCACCGCTCAAGGAGATGATCGAAACCGAGGTGACGCCGAGCGCGGAGGCGATCAGCGATGCCGAGACCGCCGACTATATCCGCGGCCATTGCACGACGCTCTATCATGCCGCCTCGACCTGCCGGATGGGCACGGACGACCTCGCCGTCGTCGATCCCGAGCGATTGCAGGTGCGCGGCATCGACGGTCTGCATGTCGCCGATGCCTCGGTGATCCCGATCATGATCTCGGGCAATATCCAGACGCCGACGATCTTGATTGCCGAATGCGCCGCAGCGGCGATCCTGGGCTAGCTAATCGTCGTCAGGCCCGAACAGCTTGATCTGCGGGAAGCCGCCGCGCGGGCGGCTCGCGACATCGCGCGCGTCGGAATCCTCGCGGATGTTGCGTGCGACGTCGTCCCAATCGGTGCGGTCGCGCATGCCGCGTGCCTCGCGGGACTCGTAATAATGGCGGCGCTCGGCCCAGCGCTCGCGACGCTCGGCTCGGCGCCGCTCTGACGCGGCGCGCTTCACGTCGGAATCCCTCGCCTTGGCGTAGGCGTTGTTCACCGAGGACGCCGGCTCGGTCGAGGCCTGCTGCTCGGCAGGTTTTGCGGTCTGCGGCGACGATGCAGGAGCGGGCTTCGGCGGCTCCTTGGACGGCTCGACGGCAGCAGCTTGCGAGGGCTGCTGCGCCGCCGGCCCGGCAGTCGCCTGCGTGGTTTGGGTGTCGGGCTTTGCGGCTTCAGGCTTTGCTTCGGCCTGCGCAGGCGCTGCGATCATCGCGCCGAAGGCTCGCGAGCCGGTGAGATAGTTCACGCGCTCGGAGGGAGCGTTCGTCGTCGCCGGGGCTGATGGTGCCGTGCGTTGCGCCACCTTGCTGGTGTCCGGCCCCTGCCTAGACGTCACGGGATTCATGATGTTGCCGGCAACGATACCGCCGCCGAGACCAATGGCGATGGCCGCGATGATGGTTCCGGCACCGACAAAATAGGCTGTCGAGGCGCGCATTCATCCACTCCCTCTTTTGGAGCGGGCAACGCTTGGGGATTGCCAGATGTTCCTGATGGCCGCGGCTCCTCGACGAGGAACCGCGCGGATCAGATCTGCTGCGCGACCTTCTCGAGCCCGATCAGGCGGGCGAGCTTGCGCACTTCTTCCTTCTGGTCGTCACGAAGCTGGAACAACAGCGGCATCGCGGCCGATTTCAGCTGCTGCACCTCGTCGCAATTCGGATCGATCTGCGCGCTGGGCGGCGCATTCGGATTCGACAGCCTGTTCGCCTGCATCTTGCGGGCGACTTTGCGCAGCGCGGTCTCGACCGAGGGCCAGTAATATTCCTGAGACGAAGAGAGTTTCAGGCGATCCCTGATGCCCGCGATCTGCACGTCGGACAGCAGCGAATAGGATTTTTGCGGCTGCGGCTTGGCGACGACTTTCGGCTTGGCCGGAACTTCGACGGCCGGAACCTCGGCTGTGGCGGGCGCCTCGTGCGCGCTCGGCTTCGGCATCGGGAAATCGGAGGGGGTGGCGGCGGCGAAGGCCTGACGCAGCGGCTCGGTCAGGACCGGTGCCTGCGACAGCTTGTCGGGGGCGACCTGGACCGGCACGATCGCGGCCGAGGCCAGTGCGAGCGTCGGGACCAGGCGGTCGGCCTTGGCGGCGCGGTTGGTTGCGAGCGGCTTGGGCGGGGGTGTCTCGGCGATCATCTCGGCACCGACGCTGGGAACGCTGTCGCGGCCGAGAATGGCGGTGGTGGCGGCGCCGAGGACGAGGAAACAGGTCAGCGCGACGATGGTGATGGCTTTGGACAAACGTCTCTCCGCGTCCGACTTCAAGTCCACGTGATCACTGCCCGGTAACTGGGCGATAATTAAGGCTGAACCATGCCATTGCGGCGGCAATCGCCCGGACCACGGCGACATCGCCCGGAAACCCCAACAAAATCAGGCCGCAGCCGCAAGATCGTAGGCGTCCTGGATGTCGGCCACGATCTCCGAGGCCTCCCAGACCGCCCGCGGCTCGACCGATTGCAGCGTCACCGTCCAATTGCCGCCGCGGCGGGTCCGGGGGACGCTGACGACGTCGAAACGGACGTTGCGGCACAGCGGGTGGCGGGCCAGTGCATGGGCGACGCGGACGCGGATCTCGTCCATGGTGGCGGCTGTCTTGCGATCGAGATAATTGAAGTCCATCGCCTGTCCCTCTCGTCCTGATTGGCGGCCACGAGAGGGATTCTTGGCTGGCGATGGTTAATCCGCCGTTAAGTGGGGCAGGCCGGAGCCATGCGGGATTAACCGTGTGCAATGCACCGGCGTTCTGTTGTTTTTGGGAGGGGCGAGGAACCTACCGCCCACCCGCCCGGCGATATTCGGCGATGGTCCGCGCGACGAGATCCTCGACCGCGAGCACCTCGGTGACGCCGGAGGTCGAATGCCCGCCGCTCCAGATGTCGCGCCAGCGTTTGGGACGGCTTTCGCGGGCGGCGACGTCGATATCCTCGACGATATCGATCGCGCCGCGCGCCGGCAGATCGTCGGGGTCGAGCCCGGCGGCCACGATCGACGGCCTCAGCATGCTGGTCTGAAGTCCCGTGAATGCGGTGGTGAGCAAGATGTCGTCGGCACTGCAATCGACCAGCATCTGCTTGTGACGCTCGTCCGCCATGCTCTCGCGCGTTGCGATGAACCTGGTGCCCATATAGGCGAGATCGCAGCCGAGCACTTCTGCGGCGTGCAGCGCGCAGCCGTCGCTGATCCCGCCCGAAAGCACGATGATGCCGTCGTAGAATGCACGGACCGCGCGGACGAAGGCGAACGGATTGAGCCAGCCGGTCTGCCCGCCCGCGCCCGCGGTGAGCAGCACCAAACCGTCGGCGCCTGCGTCTGCCGCGCGTTCGGCATGACGGATGGAAGCGACGTCCGCCAGCACCAGCGCGCCGGCGTCCTGCAGAGGCTTCAACACGGGTGCGGGCGAGCCGACCGAGGTGATGACGATCTCCGGCCTGTGCCGCAACAGCACGGCAAGATCCTGCTCCAGGCGCGCATTGGAGCGGTGCACGATCAGGTTCGGACAAAGCGGCGCAGCCCTGCGGCCAGCCTGATCTTCGTGCCGGCGCAGCCGCGTCGCGATCGCGGTCATCCATTCATCGAGCTGGTCCGCGCCACGGCAATTCGCCGTGGGGAAGCTGCCGATCACCCCGTTGCGGCAGGCTGCGACCATGAGCTCGACGCCCGAGACCAGAAACATCGGCGCTGCGATCAGCGGCAGAGCGAGACGATCGCGGAAGCGTTGCAGTCGATCCGATGGCATCTGTGCCTCCCACTCGCAGGCTCGTTTCCTCCCGCAGTCTCTGCGCGCCGGCTTCGGGCGCGGGCGGGACCGTCGGGTAAATACTCCGGAATTCTACGGTGTCGTTGTTGCTCCGGCACCACAGCACGCAACGGAGTCTACCACCACCATGCCGGCACAATTGCCGGCGAATCAGGGAATCACCTAGACCGCTGACGGGGCTGGGGAAGCGGAGAGTGAAATGAGAGTCGCTTCCCTGGAAAGTGTGGTCGCCGCGATCACGTTGATCACGGCCATCATCGTGGTGCTGTGGGGGATCAAGATCTTCTACGGTGTGTGAACTGGCAGGATGCCGAGCATCCCTTCCGCGGCGGCGGAAGCCTGCCGTTCATTCGGAAGGAGCAATCGCGGCCCCGCCGTCAGCTCACCGCTTCTCGATCACCAGGCTCTGCACCGCGCGGCCGAAATAGCCCTGGCGGTCGGCGAGCCGCGACATGGCAAGGCCCGCGCCGTCGGGGCCGATCCAGGAATCGCCGTCGAGCAGGATCCACTCGCCGACCGGCTGGCGCGCAAAGCTCACGGTGAGATCGGCGTTGATGTAGGTCCAGGCGCGAAAGTCGAGCGTCGAGGCGGTACCGTTGGAGAAATCGGCCGCGACCACGGCGCGCATCGCCTGCGAGATGGCCTCGCCATCGATCAGGGGATGGTCGACGCGAAACCAGATCGCGCCGGCGCCGGCCCGGCCGAAGCGGCCGCGCGCGGCACGCATCGAGACCGTTCGCACGAATGGGCTGGTGGCGGCGTGAGCGTCCTCGACCAATGAATCCTCCGGCGAGGGCAACGTGACCGGCAGCTCCTCGACCTCGTCCGGCAGCGGCTGCGTTTGGCGCCTGATCTTCAGCACGGTGGCACCGACCACCTGCACGCCGTCGGCGAGCAGCTTGATCCCGCAGAGCTGGATCTTGCGGCCCTCGCGCAAGACTTCGGTCGCGATCGTGAGCGGCGCCACCGGCACCGGGCGCATCAGATCGATGGTCACGCGCGCGACGTCCATCGGCAGCGCCGTCGGGATGCGCTCAGCCGCCCACGTCACCAGCGACGCCGGTGCCGAGCCGTGCTGCATGCGCCGGTCCCAGGGGCCGGCCGCATCGGGGCCGGTGACGACGTTGTTGCCGTCGACGCGGTAGATCGGGGACATATGTACTCACTCTCACGGCGCGTTCCCCGGACGCTGCGCAGCGCGTAAGCGGTGCGCTGCTGAGCCGGGGTCCAGTCGGTGGGCGATGGGTCCCGGCTCGGCGGCGCAGCACTTCGCGCCGCACCGCGTCCGGGACACGATAATCACAACGGCGGATCGATCGCTTCGTCGTATTCCTTCTTGAAGCGCGCGATTAACTCGGCGGCAGGGACGACCTTGTCGATGCTGCCGATGCCCTGGCCCGAGCCCCAGATCTCCTTCCAGGCCTTCGGCTTGGCGCGCTCGCCGGAGGCGTCGGTGCCGAAATTCATCTTGGAGGGATCGGAGGTCGGCAGATTTTCCGGGTCCATGCCTGCGGCCAGGATCGAGGGCTTCAGATAATTGCCGTGCACGCCGGTGAAGAGATTGGAATAGACGATGTCGTCGGCGCTCGAGCCCGCGATCATCTCCTTGTACTTCTCGACCGCATTGGCCTCCTTGGTCGCGATGAAGGCCGAGCCGATATAGGCGAAGTCGGCTCCCAGGATGCGCGCGGCGCGGATTGCCTTGCCGTTGCCGATCGCACCCGACAGCGCGATCGGTCCGTCGAACCACTTGCGCGTCTCAGCCACGAAGGCCAGCGGCGAGATGGTGCCGGCATGGCCGCCGGCGCCGGCCGCGACCAGGATCAGGCCGTCGGCGCCCTTCTCGATCGCCTTGTGGGCGAATTTCTGGTTGATCACGTCGTGGAAGACGATGCCGCCCCAGCCGTGCACGGCCTGGTTCAGCTCCTCGCGGGCGCCGAGCGAGGAGATGATCATCGGCACCTTGTACTTGGCGCAGAGCTGCATGTCGTGGTCGAGCCGGTTGTTCGACTTGTGCACGATCTGGTTCACCGCGAACGGCGCCGACGGCTTGTCGGGATGGGCGCGGTCATAAGCCGCGAGCTCTTCGGTGATCCGCGCCAGCCACTCGTCGAGCAGCTCCGGCGGCCGCGCATTCAGCGCCGGAAACGAGCCGACCACACCCGCCTTGCACTGCGCGATCACGAGATCTGGCACCGAGATGATGAAGAGCGGCGAGCCGATCACGGGGATCGACAGGCGCCCCTTGAACAAGGCAGGCATGGACATTGCGGAACGATCCTTTGTTGGCCGGTCAATTGAAGGCTCGGAGCCATACCAACAAGCCAATCTTTCCACTGTCAAGTATTGCGTTTGTCCGCCACGGTGGAGGCCGTTACCGCAATTCCTAGATGCGGAATTCTTACCATCCGTCTCCTCCGTCATTGCGAGAGCCGCTACCCGATCAAATCCGGATTGATCAGCCGCTCGAACGAGAACATCTCGTCCCACTTCTCCTGCGTCAGCAGCTTGCGCTCGACCACGACGATCTGGTGCAGCGACTTGCCGCTCTTGTAGCCTTCGCGCGCGATCTCGGCGCATTGCTTGTAGCCGAGCAGCGGCTTCAGCACCGTGACGATGCCGAGCGAGTTGAGCACCATGTTGCGGGTGTGCTCCGCGTTGGCGGTGATTCCGACGACGCAATTCTCGCGCAGGCTGTTGACCGCCCGCTCCATGGTGCGGATCGAGAAGAACAGCGCGAACGAGATCACCGGCTCCATCACGTTGAGCTGGAGCTGGCCCGCCGAGGCCGCAAGCGTCACGGTGGTGTCGAGCCCGATCACCAGAAAGCTGGTCTGGTTGACCACTTCCGGGATCACCGGATTGACCTTGCCGGGCATGATCGAGGAGCCCGGCTGCAGCTGCGGCAGGTTGATCTCGTTGAAGCCGGCGCGCGGGCCCGAGGCGAGCAGGCGGATATCGTTGCAGATCTTCGTCAGCTTGCTGGCGGTGCGCTTGAGCACACCCGAGAGCTGCACATAGGCGCCGGTGTCCGAGGTCGCCTCGACGAGATCGCCGGCGAGGACGAAATCGACGCCGGTGAGCGCGCTGAGGTGCCGGACGGCGAGCTTGGGATAACCGACCGCCGCCGTGACGGAGGTGCCGATCGCGGTGGCGCCGAGATTGATCTCGCGCAGCAGCGCGCGCGCCTCCGAGATGCGGTCGACCTCCTCGCCGATCGTGGTGCCCCAGCCCCGGAATTCCGCGCCGAGCGACATCGGTACCGCGTCCTGCAGATGGGTTCGGCCCATCTTCAGCACCCGGTCGAACTCGCGACCCTTGGCGAAAAACGCTTCCTGCAGCTGGCGCAACGCCGTCATGTAGCTCTCGAGCCGCAGGATCAGCGCCAGCCGAAAGGCGGTCGGATAGGTGTCGTTGGTGGACTGGCCGTAATTGACGTGATCGTTCGGACTGACGTGCTGGTAGTCGCCCTTGGCGAAGCCGAGCGATTCCAGCGCGAGGTTCGCGATCACCTCGTTGGCGTTCATGTTGGTCGACGTGCCGGCGCCGCCCTGGATGAAATCAGTGACGAACTGATCCATCATGTCGCCGGCGATGACGCGGTCGCAGCCGAGGATGATGGCATTCGCGACCTTGGCGTCGATCGCGCCGAGATCGCGATTGGCCATCGCAGCGGCCTTCTTGACGTAACCGAGCGCCTTCACGAAGTAAGGCTCCTGGTTCATCGGAATGCCGGTGATGTGGAAGTTCTCCTTACCCCGGATGGTCTGGACGCCGTAATAGATGTCGTCGGCGATCTCACGCTGTCCGAGGAAGTCCTGCTCCGTGCGGCTCATGGGCGCTCCTTGTTGCTCACGCGCAAGGCCGACGTCAGTTCAGGCACAGCGCGCTGGTCACGAACGTATCGGTACGGCAATCGTCCGGCTTGCGCGGCCGGCCCGGGATCAGGACCTTGGCCGAGCACTTTTCCGCCGAGTCGGCGCTCAGGCTCTTGCCCTCCTTGTAACCCTTGCTCTGGCAGAGCTGGTCGGCCGCCTGCTTGCAGTCAGGCGCACCGTTCGAGGAGGCCGGGCAAGCGATGCGGCCCGACACCATGGTCGACGGCTTCGCCAGCCGCGACAGATCGTTCATGGTCTCGCTCGGGCTTTTGATCGGCGGCAGGATCGAGGGCAGCTTGTCGAACAGCTTGCCCATTTCATTGATCAGCCCGGGATTCTCCTCGGGCGCGGGTGAGGCGGATGGCGCAGGCGATGACGCGGCCCGAACATCCTGCCCCTGGATCCCGAGCGCAGGCGGAACGGATTGCGTCCGCCCCATCCCCCCGCCGAGGAGGAGCAGCAGCGCCGCTGACATCAACGTTCCGAACCGCACGGCCGGATTGCCGGATCGAACCATCATGAGGCAACCGTAGCCGAAGCCGGCGCGGCGGCAAAGCGCCGCGGCTCTAGATCAGCTTGATGGCGATGACGAAGCCGAGCACCAGCACGATCGCGCCGAGTGCGACCCACAATCCGAGATGCCGCTCGATCCTGACCCGGATCCAGTCGCCGTAGCGGTTGAGCAGGATCGCGACGACGAAGAAGCGTCCGCCGCGCGCGACGATCGAGCACAGGATGAACAGGAGGATGTTGTAGCCGGCAAAGCCCGAGGTGATGGTGACGAGCTTGTAGGGGATCGGAGTCAGTCCCTTGAGCAGGATGATGACCGCACCCCATTCCGCATAGGAGGCGCGGAAAGCGTCGACCTTGTCGGCAAGGCCGTAGACCTGGATCAGCCACTGGCCGAGCGAGTCGAACAGCAGCGCGCCGATGGCGTAGCCGACGACGCCGCCGAGGACCGAGGTCACGGTGCAGACCGCGGCGTAAAGCCAGGCGCGCTGCGGACGCGCCAGTGACATCGGGATCAGCATCACATCCGGCGGGACCGGAAAGAAGGAGCTTTCGGCGAAAGACACGATGCCCATGATCCAGAGCGCGTAGGGCTTGTGGGCGGCGTCGATGCACCAGTCGTAGATACGTTTCAGCATGGCGCCGCGATGAAGCACCATGGGACGGATTTGTCCATCGCCAGTTTTCGGGCGATTTGTGACGTTTCTAGTGGCGCTTGCGCGCGGCGCGGCCGTCAAGCGCGACAATAGGCCGCCGCGAGGCCATGCGCGGTGGCGTGACTTTGGGCAATTTCGCCGGCGTCTTCGGCAGTTTCTCGGCAATACCGAGCATGTCCTCCCGCCGCGTCATTTCCCGCCAGACGTCCTCGGGGCGTACACCGGCCGAAGCCCACAGCACGGTCAGATTGTAGAGCAGGTCGGCGCTTTCCCGGATCACGGCCTCGCTGTCGCCATTGACGGCATCGATGACGACCTCGATGGCTTCTTCGGCCAGTTTCTTCGCCATTTTCGAGGGCCCACGCTGAAACAGCCGGGCCGTGCGCGATGTTGCCGGATCAAGGTCTCTGGCCGCGAGCACAGCCAGATATAGCCGCTCAAGCGAATCACTCATGGTACTCAAAACTACTCGAAACAAATGGCCGGCGTGTTAACACGCGGCAATATAAGCAAAAAACAAGCCGCCGCGGCAAGCGCGACGGCCTGTTCGCCGATGGCGTATGGCCGATCGTTAATAGCAGCTGTAGCCGGAATAGCCGTGGGCGCAGGGGTTCTTGTAGCCGCCATAGGTGTAGCGGCGGCCCGAGTCGTAATAATAGGGACCATAGCCGGGGCCGCTGTAATAGACCGGGCCCCCGCCATAGTAATAACCCGGCCCCGGGTCATAGGCGTAGGCATCGCGGCTGGCTGCGATCGCGAGGCCGGTCGCGGCCAGGCCGAACATCGCTGCAGCAGCAGCGGCGCCGCCGCCACCGCGATGCCAATGACGACCGCCTGCGTAGGAGGCACTGGGTACAGCGGCAGTCAGGGCCACCACGGCGGCCGTGGCAAGGACGGCTTTGCGGCCGATGAACTTCGAAAAGCTGTCAAACATGATCTGGACCCTCCTTGGGACCTCGGATTGTGCCTGACGACAGGCTGATGTATGTCAAACACTCATCCACCTAGGTAGGTTCCCCAACCCCAACACAAGCTGAACGGGGTTGCGTAACGATGCCGCAAGCCCGCTCATCCGCCGTTCATGTTGGCGCGCGCACGGTTGACGGAGGCCGGCGCTGCAGGCGTCACGAAACCATTACAATGCGGGACCGGCGCGACCGATGTCCGGATTCAAGACGATTGTCCTTCACTGCGTGCTGGCCCTTGCAATCTCCTTCGCCGCATTGACTGCGCGCAAGGCCATCGCGTCCGAGAGCGGCACGCCCTCGACTGCCATCCACTTCACGTTCGACCGTCCCATCGATGCAAGCATGGCACCATTTTTCCTTGCGGCGAAGGACGGCAGGTTCGGCGCCGAGCATCTCAACGTCACTTTCAACAGCGCGAGCGGATCGCCGGAGGCGCTCGCACGCGTCGCCAAAGGCGACAGCGAGCTCGCGCTCGTCGACATCAACGAGCTGATCCGCTTTCGTGACAAGGACGACGCGCCGCCGGTCAAGGCCGTGTTCGTGCTGTTCGACCGCGCGCCTTACGCGATCGTCGCGCGGAAGAGCCGCGGTGTCCGCCTCCTGCCCGACCTCGACGGCAAGACCGTCGGCGTAGTCGATGGCGATCTGTCGATGCGGCTGTGGCCGGCGCTGGCGCTGCAGAACGGCATCAGGGCATCGCACGTCAAACTCCACAAGATCAGTGCCGCGGTGCGCGAGCCGATCCTGTCGGCAGGACAGGTCGATGCCGTCGCCGGCTTCAGCTACCTCTCGGCGGTGAACCTGCGCGGTCGCGGCGTGCCCGAAGCCGATCTCGTCGTGCTGCGCTATGCGGATTACGGCTGCGAAGCCTATGGCTTTGCCGTGGTGGCCAACACCGCCTTCGCCGCAGCAAAGCCGGATGCCGTGAAGGGCTTCGTCCGCGCCTTGATCGCGGGCATCACAGCGACGGTCAGGGAGCCGGCGCGTGCGGCGGAGGAGGCCGCGAGCCGCATCGACAACGGCGACCGCAATTTGGAGCTGGCGCGACTGCACGCCGTCCTTGCCGACAACATCCTGACCGACGAGGTCAAGCGCAACGGCATCGGCGGCATCGAGCCGGCGCGCCTGGAGCGCTCGATCGATCAGATCTCGCAGGACTTCAAATTCCGCAAACGGCCGACGTCTCGCGACGTCTTCGACGGCCGGTTCCTGCCGCCGCTGGCGGAGCGGCTGATCAACTGAGCAAAACTGCAAGCTTGCGCTGTATCTCGCGGCGCTCCCTGCTTAGAATGTGGGCTCCCTGGTCGCCGAGTCCCTCGCCCGCATGTCCATCCTCCGCCTCTACACCCGCGTTCTCGAGCTGCTCGGCAAGGAGGCGCGGCTCGGCTGGGTGCTCGCGGTCGCCAACCTCCTGCTGGCGGGATCGCAGTTCGCCGAGCCCGTGCTGTTCGGCCGGATCGTCGACGTGCTCTCGGGCAAGACCGTGGCCGGCTCAAGCTCGGCCTGGCCGTTCCTGGCCGCCTGGGTCGCGTTCGGGCTGTTCACCATCGTCTGCAGCGCGCTGGTTGCCTTGCAGGCCGACCGGCTCTCGCACCGCCAGCGCCAGGCGGTGCTGACCGATTATTTCGAGCACATCCTGCAGCTGCCGTTGACGTTCCACTCCGGCACCCATTCCGGCCGGCTGATGAAGGTGATGCTCAATGGCACGGACGCGCTGTGGCGGCTTTGGCTCGGCTTCTTCCGCGAGCATTTTGCCGCGATCCTGTCGGTCCTGGTGCTGCTGCCCCTGTCGCTGTATTTGAACTGGCGGCTGGCGATCCTCTTGTTCGTGCTTTGCATCGTCTTCACTGGCCTGACCACCTTCGTGGTGCGCAGGACCTTCGGCATGCAGATGGAGGTCGAGGAGCACTACAGCGAACTCTCCGCCCGCGCCTCGGACGCGCTCGGCAACGTCGCGCTGGTGCAGAGCTTCGTGCGCGTCGAATCCGAGGTCAAGGGACTGCGCTCGGTGGCCGACGAGCTGCTGGCCGCGCAAATGCCGGTGCTGTCCTGGTGGGCGCTGGTGACGGTGATCACGCGCGCCTCCACCACCATCACGGTACTGGCAATCTTCACCTTCGGCATCGCGCTACACGACCAGGGGCTGACATCCGTCGGCGAGATCGTGATGTTCGTGAGCTTCGCGACGATGCTGATCCAGAAGCTCGAGCAGGTCGTGAGCTTCATCAACAACGTCTTCATGGAGGCCCCGCGCCTGCGCGAGTTCTTCAACGTGCTCGACGCCGTGCCCGCGGTGCACGACCGGCCCGACGCGATCGATGCCGGCAGGCTGTCGGGCCTCGTCGAGTTCAACGACGTCACGTTCTCCTATGACGGCAAGCGGCCGGCGATCGAGGACCTCACCTTCACCGCGCTGCCGGGCCAGACTATTGCGCTGGTCGGCCCGACCGGCGCCGGCAAGTCGACCGCGATCGCGCTCCTGCATCGCGCCTTCGATCCGCAATCCGGCATCATCAAGATCGACGGCATGGACGTGCGCGGCGTCACGCTGACCTCGCTGCGGCGGAACATCGGCGTCGTGTTCCAGGAAGCGCTGCTGTTCAACCGCTCGATCGCGGAAAATTTGCGCGTCGGCAAGCCGGATGCGACCGAGGCCGAGATGCGCAAGGCGGCGGAGCGCGCCCAGGCTCTGGAATTCATCGAGCGCAGCGGCGGCTTCGAGACCAATGCCGGCGAGCGCGGCCGCATGCTCTCCGGTGGCGAGCGCCAGCGCCTGTCCATCGCCCGGGCGCTGTTGAAGGATCCCCCGATCCTTATTCTGGACGAAGCGACCAGCGCGCTCGACGCCATCACCGAAACCAAGCTGAATGCCGCTCTCGACGAAGTGATGAAGGGCCGCACCACCTTCGTGATCGCCCACCGCCTCTCCACCATCCGCAACGCCACGCGGATCCTGGTGTTCGAGAACGGCAGGGTGATCGAAAGCGGAACTTTCGATGAACTCGTGGCCAGAGGCGGCCATTTCGCCGAGCTCGCCAGGGCGCAGTTCATGGTCCAGGAAAGCGCACGGGCCAGCGTGACGGCGGCCGAGACTGCGGCGACGGCGGCCAAATCCCCCTAGCAAGTCCCCGTCGCACCGTCGAAATTCGGCCAGTTTCATTGCGGAATACCGCGCCGATCCCCCTATTCTCGACGCACCAGCCGGTATAGGTTTGCGACGCCGCAAGCGGCGGCGCTGGATTTCAAAACCGAACATCAGATCACGAGGACCGTCGGGAACCGGCGGATCTCCTAGGACCGGAATCGGATAGTGCACGCCCTTGGCCCGCTGCTTCGCAAATCGCTGATCAACCTGTTCGCCGCCGGCCTCGCATGCGCCGCGTTGCTCGCACCGCGGGCCGCGGGCGCCGAAGCGCTGCTGCTGATCGAAGCCGATAGCGGCAAGGTGTTGCAGGCCGATAACGCGACCATTCCCTGGTATCCCGCTTCCGTCACCAAGATCATGACCGCCTATGTGACGCTGAGGGCGGTCAAGGACGGCAGGCTCACGCTGGACTCGCTGCTCACCGTGTCGCCGACGGCGGCCTCGCAATCGCCGTCGAAGATGGGTTTCCGTCCGGGAACGCAGATCACCGTCGACAACGCGCTGAAGATGATGATGGTCAAGTCGGCGAACGACATGGCCGTGGTGCTCGCCGAAGGCGTCGGCGGCTCGGTCGACGGTTTCTCCGCGATCATGAACGACACCGCGAAAAAGCTCGGCATGACGCAGACGAGCTACGTCAATCCGAACGGCCTGCCCGCAGAAGGGCAGATCACGTCCGCGCGCGATCTCGGAATCCTGGCGCGCGCCTTCCTGCGCGACCTGCCGGAATACGAGTATTTCGTGCACATCCCCGCGATCCGCTTCGGCAAGCGCGTGACCGGCAATTTCAACAAGCTGATCGGCCGCTATCCCGGCGCCGACGGTTTCAAGACCGGCTTCATCTGCGCCTCGGGCTACAACCTCGTGGCGTCGGCGACGCGCAACGGCCGCCGGCTGATCGCGGTGGTGCTCGGTGCGAACTCCGGCACCGCGCGCGCGGTGAAGGCGGCGCAGCTGCTCGAGCGCGGCTTTGCTCAGGACAATCTCACCTGGCTGCGCCCCTCGCTCGGCACGGTCGACAATCTCGTGCCGGTCGACGCCTCGCCGCCGAACCTGCGCGACGAGATGTGCGGCCCGCACCGCAAGCGGCCGGCCAGCGACGACGACGATGCGCTGATCGCGGCCAATGGCGGCACGTCCGGATCCGCCTCGGCCACCGGCGGCGCAGCCCAGTTCACCTTCTTCACCGCCGGCCTGCAGCCGCCCTTGATGAAGGCTTCCGAGTTGATGGCCTCGGCGCCGGCGGCGACCGAGCCCGTGCTGGTCTATACCGGTCCGACCCGCACCGGCACCGCCCTGATTGCAGCCGTCGCGGCCGATGCCGACCAGCAGGCCGCGTCCAAGCCGCGTGGCAAGAAGTCGCGCGTGGCCAAGAAGCCCGAGGCGACCGACAAGCCGGCCGATAAGCCCAAGGACACCAGGACGGTAGCGGCGAAGCCGGAGGCCAAGCAGGCTGATGGCAAGAGCGACGGCAAGACCGCAGCCAAACCGGCCGCGGCCAAGCCGGCCGGCCCCAAGCATGCCGCGGCCAAGCCCGAGGCAGCGGCGAAACCTGTCGAAAAGCCTGCCGCAACCGGCGATCAGGCTCCCAAGCCCGCAAAGCCCAAGGCAGCGACGAACCCCGCCGCGACCAAGCCTGCCCCGGCCAAGCCGGCCAACAACAGCTAACCTCCCGTCGGAGCTGACCGCGGCCCGCACTTCGCACCTGCGGCAGCGCGGTTTGCGACGATTCCAGTAGCTACGCTCCGACCTTTGCCCTAAGCCTCGACGGCTTGCCACGCGTTCCGGCAAGCTCGATACTGGCGGCAATGAGGCAAGCCCGAGACGCAACGGGCTCAGTGAAATGAGGGGAGTTTCCATGGAGCGCATCTGGCTCAAGCAATATCCGCCCGGCGTGCCCGCCGATATCGAGCCGACGCAATATGCATCGCTGGTCGACCTTTTGGAGGAGAGCTTCACCAAGTTCGCCGACCGCAAGGCGTTCATTTGCATGGACAAGTCGATCAGCTATCGCGACCTCGACCAGATGTCGGTCGCGCTCGCCGCCTACTTGCAGGGCCGCGGCCTGCAGCGCGGCGCCCGTGTCGCCATCATGATGCCGAACGTGCTGCAATACCCGGTCGCAACCGCCGCGGTGCTGCGCGCCGGTTTCGCGGTGGTCAACGTCAACCCGCTCTACACCCCGCGCGAGCTCGAGCACCAGCTCAAGGATTCCGGCGCCGAAGCCATCATCGTGCTGGAGAACTTCGCCCACACCGTCGAGCAGGTGGTCGCGAGGACGCAGGTGAAGCATGTCATCGTCGCAAGCATGGGCGACCTGCTCGGCTTCAAGGGCGTGATCGTCAACCTCGTCGTCCGCCGGGTCAAGAAGATGGTACCGGCCTGGTCGCTGCCGGGCTCGGTCTCCTTCAACGATGCGCTTTCCGCCGGCCGCGGCATGACGTTCAACAAGCCGAAGCTGTCGCCCGGCGACGTCGCCTTCCTGCAATATACCGGCGGCACCACCGGCGTCTCGAAGGGCGCCACGCTGCTCCACCGCAACATCGTCGCCAACGTCCTGCAGAACGATGCCTGGCTGCAGCCGGCGCTCGCCGCGCCACCGCATGTCGAGCAGCTCATGATCGTCTGCGCGCTGCCGCTCTATCACATCTTCGCGCTGACGGCCTGTTACCTGCTCGCGGTGCGCGCCGGCGGCTGCAACCTGCTGATACCGAACCCGCGCGACATCCCCGGCTTCATCAAGGAGCTGGCGAAATACCAGGTCAACAGCTTCCCGGCCGTGAACACGCTCTACAACGGCTTGATGCACCATCCCGACTTCAAGAAGCTCGACTTCTCCAAGCTGAAGATCTCCAACGGCGGCGGCATGGCAGTGCAGCGCCCCGTGGCCGATCAATGGAAGGCGATCACCGGCTGCTTCATCGCCGAAGGTTACGGCCTGTCGGAGACTTCGCCGACGCTGACCTGCAACCCGGCGACGGCAACCGAGTTCACCGGCACGATCGGCATCCCCGTGCCGTCGACCTGGATCTCGATCCGGGACGACGACGGCAACGAGGTCCCGCTCGGCCAGGCCGGCGAGATCTGCGCCAAGGGCCCGCAGGTGATGTCGGGCTACTGGAACAGGCCGGAGGAGACCGCCAAGGTGATGACCGCGGACGGCTATTTCCGCACCGGCGATATCGGCGTGATGGACGAGAAGGGCTACACCAAGATCGTCGATCGCAAGAAGGACATGATCCTGGTCTCCGGCTTCAACGTCTATCCGAACGAGGTCGAGGAAGTCATCGCGAGCCATCCGGGCGTGCTCGAATGCGCCGTGATCGGCATCCCCGATTCCAAGTCCGGCGAAGCGGTGAAGGCCTTCGTGGTGAAGAAGGACCCGAACCTCACCGCCGATGCCGTGATCAAGTTCTGTCACGAGCAGCTCACCGGTTACAAGGTGCCCAAGCACGTCGAATTCCGCAACGATCTGCCGAAGACCAATGTCGGCAAGATCCTGCGCCGGCAGCTCCGCGACGAGAAGAAGGCCGAGGCGGCTTAAGGCACCTTTGCTGGCCGTCCCGAACGGGCGCGCATTTGCGCGCCCGTTCGTCATTGCGAGCCACCGGGTCCGCGCAGAACGCGGCCCGGTGACAAGCTCCGCGAAGCAATCCAGGAATGAATCCGCGGAGGCAGCCTGGATTGCTTCGTCGCATCAGCGCAAAATTGCTACGCAATTTTGTCGCGAGCTCCTCGCAATGACGAGAATTAAGCACCGCGGCCTCATCACAGCGCGGTGAAGCCGTTTCCCTCCGGCGGTAAAATGCTCTAGAACAGCCCCGGCCCATTTCCATGGAGAAACGACGATGGCGATCCAGATTGGCGACAAGCTGCCCGAGGCGAAATTCCGCGTGATGACGGCGGAAGGCCCGCAGGTGAAGACCACCGACGACATCTTCAAGGGCAAGAAGGTCGCACTGTTCGCGGTGCCCGGCGCCTATACCGGCACCTGCCACAAGATGCATCTGCCGAGCATCTTTCTCAACGCCTACGCTCTGAAGGACAAGGGCGTCGACACCATCGCCATCGTCTCCGTCAACGACGCCTTCGTCATGAACGCCTGGAAACGCGACACCGACCAGCGCGACGAGGCCGTCTTCCTCGCCGACGGCAATGCCGACTTCACCAAGGCGATCGGCATGGAGCTGGACGCCTCCGCCAACGGCCTCGGCATCCGCTCCAAGCGCTATTCGATGCTGATCGAGGACGGCGTGGTCAAGAAGCTGAACCTCGAGGCGATGCCCGGCAAGGTCGAGGTCTCCGGCGGCGATACGCTGCTCGGGCAGCTGTAAGCTTTTAACCCAGCTCCTTCCAAGTGCCGTAGGGTGGGCAAAGGCGCGTCAGCGCCGTGCCCACCATCTTTCCCCGATTGAGAAGAAGCGGTGGGCACGCTTCGCTTTGCCCACCCTACGAAACCGGGGGACGACGGCGAGACCAAGTCTCCACCGCGCCGACAGTGCCCCCTACTCCCTCACCCGCTGCTGCAACCGCGCCTTCATGATGCCGTCGCGCGCGAGCTGATCGGCGCGCTCGTTCTCGGGGTGGCCGGCGTGGCCCTTGACCCAGTGCCAGCGGACCTCGTGCTGCTTCAGCGCGGCGTCGAGGCGCTGCCATAGCTCGACGTTCTTCACCGGCTTCTTGTCGGCGGTGCGCCAGCCGTTGCGCTTCCAGCCGAAGATCCAGCCGGTGATGCCCTGCCGGACATACTGGCTGTCGGTGTAGAGATCGACCGTGCACGGCCGCTTCAGCGCTTCGAGCGCCGAGATCGCCGCCATCAATTCCATCTGGTTGTTGGTGGTGTGCGGCTGGCCGCCGTTCAGCTCCTTCTCCTTGTCGCCGAACTTCAGGATCGCGCCCCAGCCGCCCGGCCCGGGATTTCCGGAGCAGGCGCCGTCGGTAAAGATCGTGACATTGGGAAGCTCGCTCACGCCACCAGCCCCGACGGCGTCAGCCCGTAATCGCGTACGCTTCCCACGCTCTGATGGAAGCGCAGCTTGCGGACATATTCGAGCGGATCCTTCGGCTTGACCAGCGCGCCCGGCGGCACGTTGAGCCAGTCGACCAGCCGCGTCAGCAGGAAGCGGATCGCAGCTCCCCGCGCCAGGAGCGGCAGCGCGGCCTCTTCGGCCTCGCTCAGCTTGCGCACGCGGCCATAGGCGTTGAGGAAGGCGCGCGCCTTGGTGACGTTGAAGGAATGATCCGGCTCGAAGCACCAGGCGTTCAGGCAAATCGCGACGTCATAGGCCAGCATGTCGTTGCAGGCGAAAGTGAAGTCGATGATCCCCGAGAGCTTGTCGCCGAGGAAGAAGACGTTGTCGTTGAAGAGGTCGGCATGGATCACGCCTTCGGGCAGGTCGCTCGGCCAGATCCCGCTCGAGAGATAATCGAGCTCGGCCGCGAGGAAGGCGCGCAGCCCCGGCTGCACCTCGTCGGCACGGTTCGAAGCCGCATCGAACAGCGGCCGCCAGCCCGCGACCGAGAGCGCATTGGCGCGCCGGACCGCGAAATTGGCGCCGGCCAGATGCATCCGGGCCAGCCCCTCGCCGACCCCGGCGCAATGGGTCGCGTTCGGCTTGCGCGGCCAGACGCCTTCGAGAAAGGTGATGATCGCGGCGGGCCGGCCTGCGAGCTCGCGCAACGCCTCGCCGTCGCGTCCCCGCACGGGCAGCGGACAATTGACGCCGTGCTCGGCGAGGTGCGTCATCAGTCCGAGGAAGAACGGCAGATCGTTCTTCGCCACGCGCTTTTCGTAGAGCGTGAGGATGAACGATCCCTGGCTGGTATGCAGCAGGAAGTTGGAGTTCTCGACGCCTTCGGCGATGCCCTTGTAGGAGAGCAATTCGCCGAGATCGTATTGCTTCAGGAAATCCGCAAGCTCGTCGGCGGCGACGTCGGTGTAGACCGCCATAAAGGTCTACTCGGCGGCAGCTTCGGGGCGCACCTGACGCGGCAGCGGGAAGAACTCGTTCTCTTCCGCGGCCGAGACCGTCTCCACGTGCAGCGTGTAGCGCTCGGCGAAGGCGTCCATGATCTCCTCGACGATCACCTCCGGCGCGGACGCGCCCGCGGTGATGCCGAGGCTCTTGATGTTGCCGAACCTGCCCCAGTCGATGTCGGTGGCGCGTTGCGCCAGCACGGCGATCTTGCAGCCCTCGCGCTCGGCAACCTCGCGCAGGCGCTGCGAGTTCGACGAGTTGGGGGCGCCGACGACGATGAGTGCGTCCACCACCGGCGCCACCTTCTTCACCGCGAGCTGGCGGTTGGTGGTGGCGTAGCAGATGTCTTCCTTGTGCGGCCCGTTGATGTTCGGGAAGCGTTCCTTGAGCAGCGCGACGATCTCCGCGGTGTCGTCGATCGACAGCGTGGTCTGGGTCACGAAGGCGAGGTTGTTGGGGTCCTTCGGCGTGATGGTCTTGGCGTCCTCGGCGGTCTCGATCAGGGTCACGGCGCCGGGCGGCAGCTGGCCGAGCGTGCCGACCACCTCGGGATGGTGGGAATGGCCGATCAGGAAGATCTCGCGGCCGCGCTTGAAATGGATCGCGGCCTCGCGATGCACCTTGGTCACCAGCGGGCAGGTCGCATCCAGCGAGAACAGGTTGCGGGACTGGGCGTCGGCGGGAACCGATTTCGGCACGCCGTGGGCCGAGAACACCACCGGGGCAGTCGCATTCTCAGGAATTTCGGCGAGTTCCTCGACGAAGATGGCGCCCTTCTTCTTCAACCCGTCGACGACGTATTTGTTGTGCACAATCTCGTGGCGAACATAGACGGGGGCGCCGTACTTATCGAGCGCCCGTTCCACGGTGTCGATCGCCCGGACCACCCCGGCGCAGAAGCCGCGGGGAGAACAAAGCACGATCTTGAGGTCTGGTTTGGCTGACATTGAGCGATCTCGGGACCGAATCACCCGTTTCGCCTTCTGGCGGGGGCGGTCGAATGGATGGGAATTGGCTTAAAACTGTCGGCTTGAACCTTACAGCGGTTCAAAGGGAATTGGGCCCCCTTTCAGGCGGTGTCAAGGCACTATCTATAGCAGAACCATTGCATGGCCACCCCTGACGGGCTTATATAGCGCGAATTCCCTGTCATCGCTGATGACCACCGGTTTCGCCTCCAGAGGGGTGGGCGAAGCACAAAGGAGATTTGCCATGAGCAACGCACCTCTGATGCCCAAGGCGACCGCCGTTTGGCTGCTCGATAACACTGCGCTGACCTTCGACCAGGTCGCCGACTTCACCAAGATGCATCCCCTCGAGGTGCGCGCCATCGCCGACGGCGATGCCGCCCAAGGCATCAAGGGCATGGATCCCCTCTCCAACGGCCAGCTGACCCGCGAGGAGATCGAGAAGGGCGAGAAGAACCCCGACTACCGGCTCCGCCTCCAGGAGAGCAAGGTGGTGCTGCCGCCCCAGCCCAAGCGCAAGGGCCCCCGCTACACCCCGGTCTCGCGCCGCCATGAGCGCCCGAGCGCCATCCTGTGGCTGCTGCGCAACCATCCGGAGCTCAAGGATGCCCAGATCATGCGCCTGGTCGGCACCACCAAGAGCACCATCGCCAGCGTGCGCGACCGGACCCACTGGAACACCTCGTCGCTGACCCCGATCGACCCGGTCACCCTCGGCCTGTGCTCGCAGATCGAGCTCGATTTCGAGGTGCAGCGCGCGGCGAAGGAAAAGCCGGTCGACGCATCCTATGGCGGCGCCACCCTGCTGCCGGCCTCCGAGACCACCCGCAAGGACGAGTACGAGCCCGCGGAGAAGTCCAGCGACGACCTCAACGTCGACGCCGTGTTCGCCAAGCTGAAGACGCTCGGCGGCAAGAAGCAGGAGCACGAGGAGGAGTAATTCCTCTCCCGTTCATTCACTTTCAAACGCATGAGCGCGGCAGGCGAAACCTGCCGCGCTTTTGTTTGGTGTGCCGCGCTTCAGAACTTGTACGTCACGCCCGCGCCGACCAGCCAGGGATCGATATGCGCGGTGCCGGTGACCGGGATCGCGCCGTTGACCGTGGCCGAGTAGTCCGGCTGGAGCCACAGCTTCTTGACGTCCACGTTGACGCCCCAATGCTTGTCGAACATGTAGTCGAAGCCGAATTGCACGGCGCCGCCCCAGGCGTTGCTGACATGCAGGTTGGTGACGGCGAGGCCGCCGAACGGGATGTTCGACGCCGAATTGTTGAAGAAGACGGTATAGTTCACGCCGGCGCCGATATAGGGCTTGAAGGCGCCGAAATTGGTGAAGTGGTATTGCAGGGTGAGCGTCGGCGGCAGCAGCGTGGTCTTGCCGATATCGAGCCCCTGGAGCGTCCCCGTTCCGGTGATGTGATGCCTCGTCACGCCGAGGATCAGCTCAGCCGCGATGTTCGGGGTGAAGAAATAGGAGATGTCGAGCTCGGGGACGACCTGGTTGCTGATGTCGAGGCCCGAGTTCGGCGACGACAGAGCAGGCACACCCGTGACATTCACCGTGCTGTCACCGCCGTCCGGCAAAACGCCGAGAACGCGCAGACGGATCATCCAGGGATTCCACGCCGCCACCGCCGGCGGTGCCTTGGTATAGACCGGCAGATCCGCGGCTTGCGCCGATGCAAGCGCTCCGCCGAACGCGGCGGCGAGCACTGCCAGCCGTGCGACATTCCGAATTGTTCTTCGCATTGAATTCCCCTTAGTGCCATGCGCGCCTCGTTGCGCGATCACAGCTGTCAGAGCAGAAAGGGGACGCTTTCGGATTTGACCTGAATCAAATTTGGACTGACGCGTCACAAATCCGCGACAGCGTTGCACATCTGCCACGGCAGACGACATTGCGAGGGACTTGCACGCTGCCTGGTAGATTGGCGTGCGCGGCAACTTCCGTTGAGAACCGCGAGCGCTTCAGCTCGGAACTCGCAGCGCTCAGACCGCTACGGCCGCACGGGGTTGTTCAGCATGTACTCGCCGAGATCGCGCTGGCGGCGGTCGGCGCGCGCGGTGGCGGCGTTGCGCTGAACGTCGCGGTCCTTGCGGCAGGCCACGTATTCCGGCGAGCCTTGTGCGTAGCCTCGGCTCTGGCAGACGGCGTCGTCATCATCGCCGCCCATTGCCACCGGATTCTGGTAGCGCGCCGAGCAGGCGGAGAGAGCGATGGCAAGGGCGAAGGCGGTCAGCAGGCGCGGCGCGGCGGCAAGTGGCATCGAGGGTCCCCTATTGGCCGGCCTTGTTTAGCGCGGAATGAGGAGAATGTAAGTCGCCAACGTCGTCATTCCGGGGCGGTCCGCAGGACCGAACCCGGAATGACAGAGCAATTCCTCACACCCTCCCCTTCAGCGCCTCGCCGATCTCGTCGAGCGCCTTGGGATCCTCGATCGTCGCCGGCATGGTCCAGGATTCGCCGTCGGCGATCTTCTTGATGGTCCCGCGCAAAATCTTTCCGGAGCGCGTCTTGGGCAGGCGGCCGACGGTGATGGCGAGCTTGAAGGCGGCGACGGGTCCGAGCTTGTCGCGCACCAGCGCGATGATCTCCTTCTCGATCTCGGCGGGCGGGCGCTTCACGCCGGCCTTGAGCACCAGGAAGCCGCAGGGCACCTCGCCCTTGATCGCGTCCTTGACGCCGAGCACGGCGCACTCGGCGACGTCGGGATGCGAGGCCAGGATCTCCTCCATGCCGCCGGTGGAGAGGCGGTGGCCGGCGACGTTGATGATGTCGTCGGTGCGGCCCATCACGAAGACATAGCCGTCCTCGTCCTTGTAGCCGGCGTCGGAGGTTTTGTAATAGCCCGGGAATTCGCTCAAGTAGGCTTCCTTGAAGCGCTCGTCCTGATTCCACAGCGTCGGCAGGCAGCCCGGCGGCATCGGCAGCTTGATGACGATCGATCCCATCGTGTTGGGGCCGACCGGCTTTGCCGCCTCGTCGACGACGTCGACCTGGTAGCCCGGCATCGGCACCGTCGGCGAGCCGTGCTTGACCGGCAGCATGCCGAGGCCGACCGGATTGCCGGCGATGCACCAGCCGGTCTCGGTCTGCCACCAATGGTCGATGACAGGCACCTTCAGCTGCTGCTCCGCCCATTCCACGGTCGGCGGATCGGCACGCTCGCCGGCGAGGAACAGGGTGCGGAATTTGGAGAGGTCGTACTGCCGGATGAATTTCCCTTCCGGATCCTCTTTCCGGATCGCGCGGAAGGCCGTCGGAGCGGTGAACAAGGCGACCGCCTTGTGCTCGGAGATCACGCGCCAGAACGCGCCGGCGTCGGGCGTGCCGACCGGCTTGCCCTCGTACATGATTGTGGTCGCGCCGTGCAGCAGCGGGCCGTAGACGATGTAGCTGTGGCCGACCACCCAGCCGATGTCGGAGCCGCACCACCAGACCTCGCCCGGCTTGACGCCATAGAGGTTGAACATCGACCATTTCACCGCGACGAGATGCCCGCCATTGTCGCGCACGACGCCCTTCGGCACGCCGGTGGTGCCCGACGTGTAGAGGATGTAGAGCGGATCGGTCGCGGCGACCGGCACGCAAGTCGCTCGCTTGCCGTCGTTCAGCGCCTTGCGGCGCAGGCTGGCCCAGTCGTAATCGCGGCTCGGCGTCATTTCGCAGGTGAGCTGCGGACGCTGCAGCACGATGCAGGCCTTCGGCTTGCTGCCGGCAAGCCTGATCGCCTCGTCGAGCAACGGCTTGTACTGCACGATGCGGCCGGGCTCGATGCCGCAGCTGGCGGACAGGATCAGCTTGGGCTGCGCATCGTCGATGCGGGTGGCAAGCTCCTTCGCGGCAAAGCCGCCGAACACCACCGAGTGCACCGCGCCGAGCCGCGCGCAGGCGAGCATCGCGACCACCGCCTCCGGCACCATCGGCATATAGAGGATGACGCGGTCGCCCTTGGCGACGCCGAAATCCTGCATGATTGCGGCGAGCGCCTGGACCTCGTTCAGCAGTTCGGCATAGGTGAGCCTGGTGACCGAACCCGTCAGCGGCGAATCGTGGATCAGCGCGACCTGGTCGGCGCGGCCGCCTTCGACGTGGCGGTCGAGGGCGTTGTAGCAGGTGTTGACAACGCCGCCGGCAAACCAGCGGCCGTAGGTTCCTTGCGAGGGATCGAAGATCTTCGTCGCGGGCTCGATCCAGTCGATCTCCTTGGCCGCCTCGGCCCAGAAGCCCTCGGGATCGGCCAGCGAGCGCGCATGGACCTCGTGATAACGACTTTTGCCCTGGATATTCATTCCCGCGCTCCCGTTCCCTTTATTCGCCTGGCCCCGACCCTTGTGGCAGGGCAGGCGCCCCGCCATGACCAGGATCAATTGCCGGCCTTGTTGTGGGCTTATTTTCGCGGGAACGGGCCGCGGTTCAAGCTGAAAAGGACGGGCTTTTTTGGCGGAGGCGCGCCACTGCGGCACGGGCGGTGCGCTCCCTCGCCCCGTTCTTAAGGGGAGAGGGCTGGGGTGAGGGGCTGCATGGGCGAATACGGTGAGAGATTGAGTTCGCGGAGAGACCCCTCACCCGGAATTGCTGACGCAAATTCCGGCCTCTCCCCGCAGGCGGGGAGAGGCGAAGAAGAGCCTCTCAGCTGTCCATCGCATTCAGCTTCTGCAAGCGATCCTGCATGACCTTCTTCAGGTCATAACCGGGACGACGGAAGCTCGCATCGCGCGTGGCCAGGAAATCGCGCTGGGACTTGCGCAGACTGCTCGCAGAGCGCTTGCCCGCCGATTTCAATACACGCTCGAAGGCCTCGGCGATCTGGCGATCGAGCACGCCGAGCTGCGGATCGGCACAGATCACTTTTTCGACTTCGCGCTTTGCAGTGGCGCAATCGAACGACGGGTCGCTCGGGGCGGCGTTCAGCACACGGGCCGGCTCGCCGCCGAATTTCGCGATTTCGGCGATCATCGCGCGGCGGCCGTTGAGCGCGTTTTCATTGGCGGGATCGAGCCGCAACGTCGCCTCGTAGTCGGCCAGCGCCTTCTTGCGCTCGCCCATCTTCTTGTAGAGCACGGCGCGGTTGTTGTAGGTCTTGGCGAAATTCGGATCGAGTTTCAGTGCGTCGTTGTAGTCCGACAGCGCAGCACCGAGTTCGCCTTTGAGCTGGTAAGAATCGCCGCGGTTGGTCAGGAAGTTCACCCGCTGCTCAAGGCGGATCGCCTGATCGTAATCGGCGATCGCCTTGTCGTACTCCTTCATGGCGGCGTAGGTGAGACCGCGATTGTCGAAATATTCCGGCACCTTCGGATCGAGCCGGATCGCCTCGCTGTCGTCCGCGATCGCCTTGTCGAACTCGCCGAGCTTCTTGTAGGCGGCGCCGCGAGTGGTGTAACTGCGCGGCCGGTTCGGATCGAGGCGCAGCGCCTCGCTGAGGTCGGCCACGGCCTTGGCGTAGTCGCCACGCAGATAGAAGGTCGCGCCGCGGTCGGACCAGGCCTGGGCGAAATCCGCCTTCAGCTTGATGGCCTGGTCGTAATCTGCAATGGCGCGGTCGAAGCGATGCTGGTTGGTGTAGACGACGCCGCGCAGCTGGTATGCTTCCGCATTCTGCGGATCGAGCTCGATCGCCCTGGTCAGGTCCGCCGCGGCGCGATTGAGGTCGCCGCCGGCCGTGCGCAAGAGGTCGCCGCGCACACGCCAGGCATGGGCGTTCTTGCCGTCGAGCGCGATGGCGCGGTCGAGATCGCGCAGCGCTTGCGACAGGCCACCGGAGGTCCGCGCATTGGCTTCGGCGCGAGCGACGAGCGCCAAGGAGCGCTCCGATACCGGGTTTGCCGTCTGGTCGATGATGGCGCTGCACGCGGAGATCAGTTCTGCGGGAGCAGCCTTGCTGTCCGGCACGCAATCAGCTCCGGCAACGGCCGGAGCGATGAAGGAAAGGCTCATCGCCGCGCCGAGGAAAATGGCGCGAAGAGAGATTTTGGCAGGCGAAAGCGCTTGCGCGGGGGCTCGAGTGCCGCACATGACATAGGGCTCCGTGACGTCGGGTTCTCACCATTGTCGCGGCTCGCAGGGAATGGGTTCAAACCGGACCTGAGAGGGGTGCGAGCTCTCCCTCGCCTCCCCCGCGCAGGGCAATCGCATTTGCACCTTCACCAGAGGTCGTCATGCCCGGGCTTGTCCCGGGCATCCACGTTCTTTGTGCTGCGTGGCAAGGCGTGGATGGCCGGGCCAAGCCCGGCTATGACGATGTGGAGACTATCGTGCCCAAAGGTGGACTGCTCATATGCGATTGCCCTGCCGCTCGCGGGGAGAGGCAAGGACTCAATACCCGTCCACGCCGTTCAGTCGCTGCAGGCGCTTCTGCATCGCCTTCTTCAGGTCGTAGCCCGGCCGCCCGAATTCTGCATTGCGGCGGGCGATGAACGCATCCTGCTCGCGCTGGAGCGCTTTCGCCTCGTCCGGATTGCGCGCCTCCCCGACCGCGCGGGCGTTGGCGGCAAAGACTTCGCGATCGAGGTCGGCGAGCCCGCGATTGGCGCAGATCGCCCGTTCCACCGCGCGACGCGCACGCGCGCAACTGAAGCTCGGCTTGCCGGTGAGCGCCATCTGCGCGCCGATTCGTTCGAGCTCGCGCGCCATCGCCTTGTGGTTGGCCTTGGCCTTTTCGTGGTTCGGATCGATCCTGAGCGCGGCGCCGAAATCCTGCACCGCCTTCGGCTTGTCACCCTTCCTCAGCCAGAGCTCGCCGCGCGCGTTGAAGATGTCGGCGAGGCCGGGATCGAGCGAAAGCGCGCGGCTGTCGTCGGCGATGGCGCGGTCGATCTGGTCGTGCCGTGCATGGAGCGCACCGCGCGCGATCAGCGCCTTGATCCGGTCCGCCTTCGCCGTCTTCTCGTTGTCGATCACGGCGGCGCAGGCCGCAGCCGCCTTGTCCACGTCGTCGGCCGCAGCCGCCGCGAGGCAAGACTCGAGATCGACCTGCACCACCGCAACCGGCTCGCCGCCGGTCGCAGCATCGGCGGGCGCGAGCGAGAGAGCGTAGATTAGCCCGGCGCCCAACAAGGGGATGAGAAAACGCATGCTCGTTTGCAGTCGAAAGTCCTGGTTGCGGTCTTTGCCTTGAGCTCTTGGCCCGAGCTCTCGGCTCGAGCTCTTGGCTTAGACTCTTGGCTTAGACTCTTGCCTTGAAGCCGTACTATCCATCATAGGGCCGGATTGGTGCTAGCTTGTGGCACCGCTCAGATCGGCTTCGGGGATCATCGTGTCGACATTCGAATGGATCATCGCGCTGCTGCTCGGCGCCGTTGCCTTATCGGCGCTGGCGCGTCGGATCAAGGTGCCCTACCCGACCTTTCTCGCCATCGGCGGCGCGCTGATCGCCTTCGTGCCGTCGAGCCCGACCTGGACGCTCGAGCCGGACCTGGCCTTGGCGCTTTTTGTCGCACCGGTCCTGCTCGACGCCGCCTTCGACACCTCGCTGCGCGACCTGCGCAACAACTGGGTTCCGGTCTCGACCCTGGTCGTCGCCGCGGTCGGCCTGACCACGGCCGCCGTGGCCTTCGTCGCGCACCTGCTGATACCTGACATGCCCTGGGCCGCCGCGGTCGCGCTCGGCGCCATCGTGGCACCGCCCGATGCGGCCGCCGCCGTTGCGATCCTGAGCCAGGTCAAGCTGCCCCATCGCATGGTCAAGGTGCTGGAGGGCGAGAGCCTGCTCAACGACGCCAGCGCGCTGCTGATCTACCGCATTGCCGTCGGCGCGGTCGCCACCGAGCATCTGACCTGGAGCCAGGTCGCGCCGACCATGGCGCTGGCTCTGGTCGGCAGCGTCGTCGCGGGCCTTGCCGCAGCCCGCCTGATCTCGCCCATCATGGAGCGCATAACGGAGGCGCCGAGCGCGATCATCGTTCAGTTCGCCACCACCTTCATGGTCTGGATCGCCGCCGAGCATCTCGGCCTCTCCGGCATCCTCACCATCGTCGTCTACGCCATCACCCTGGCGCGCACCGCGCCGGCGCGCATGCCGGCGCGGCTGCGGGTGCCGTCCTATGCGGTGTGGGAGACGACAGTGTTCGTGCTCAACGTGCTCGCCTTCATGCTGATCGGCATGCAGATGCGGCCGATCTGGACGCGTCTGGATGCGGAGGTCCGCTGGGAATATTGCGTGGCCGCCGCCTGGATCCTGCTCACTGTGGTCCTCGTGCGCCTGTTCTGGGTGACGTTCTACCGCGCCACGCTGCGCGCCCTGGTCGCGCACGGGATCTACCATCCGAAGGATCCGAAGCAGGTCGCCTCGGCAAAGGGCGGGCTCATCATCTCCTGGTGCGGCATGCGCGGCCTCGTCACGCTCGCCACCGCCTTTGCCCTCCCCGAGAGCTTCCCCTATCGCGACTTCATCGTCTTCATCGCCTTCGCGGTGGTGCTGGGATCGCTGGTGATCCAGGGCCTGACGCTGCGGCCGCTGATCCTCGCCTTCAACCTCGAGGATGACGATCCGGTCGGGATCGAGGTCGCCCGCGGACGCGCGGCCGCCTATCGCGCCGCGCTTGAAGCGATCGAGAGCGATCCGTCGGAGGAGGCGGAAATCCTGCGGCTCGAATATCGCGCCATCCTGATGCAGGCCGAGACCGATCCGAACGGCGGCATCAGCAACGGCGAATTGCCCGCCGATCCCCTGCGCCGCCGCGCCATCGAGGCCGCACGCAAGGCGATCTTCGATCTGCGCGCCACCGAGGTGATCGGCGACGACGCGTTTCACCGGCTCGAGGAGGAGCTCGATCGCGCAGAATTGAGCGCGGGCGGTTAACCTCCGCTGTCGTCCCGGAACTGCGCTTATGCTTGTCCGGGACGCAGGCGAGTTTGGTGCGCTCGACAACGTGCGCCTGGTCACAAACGGCGTCCCGGAGTTTGAACCGGACCCCGCCTCCGCAGACACACTCCTGATGACGACCCTGATCGACGACCGTCGTGTACGCGCGCGTGATGCGGCGCCTGCACGATATTTTTATCTCCACATGGCGCTGGCCTGCGCGGCCACCGCCTTTCTCGGCTTCGCACCGACCTATTGGGTGCCGCTCGCTCACCGGACCTTCTCCGCAAGCCCGGTGATCCATTTCCACGGATTGCTGTTCTTCACCTGGTCGCTGTATTTCGTGATCCAGACCTGGCTCGCGGCCTCGGGCCGCTTGGTCAACCATCGCTCGTTCGGCATTGTCGGCGTCTCGCTTGCGACCGCGATGGTCATTTTTGGCTTCTTCGCGTCCGTCACGTCGATGAAGAACGCCGCAGCGCTCGGGCAGGCCGATGCAGGCATCGCCTTCTCGATCGTGCCGCTCAGCGGCATCGCATTCTTTGCCGTGGTGTTCGTGCTCGCCATCATGAACACGCGCAGGCTCGAAATTCACAAGCGCCTGATGCTGCTTGCCGCCGTCTCGATCCTCGACGCCGCGATCGCGCGCTGGTTCCTGACTTTCCTCGCACCATCAGGACCACCCGGCCCGCCACCTGTGCCCGTGACGATCGCGCCCGCCGTCGTCGCCTCCCTTCTGCTCGTCGTCGCCATGGTGCGCGACTGGCGCACCGAAGGGCGCGTGCATCCGGTGTACATCTACGGCACGCTCGCGCTGCTGGCGGTGAAGGTGCTGAACTGGCCGGTCAGCGAGACGGCGGCCTGGCACGCATTTGCCGGCGGGATTTTGGCGCTGGCGCGGTAGCTCTCGGCGTCGTCCCGGACAAGCGGAGCGCAATCCGGGACGACGACGGAGACTGGAAGCTACGCCCCCGCCTTGCAGGTAATTCCGCCGTCGACCACGAGCTCGATCCCCGTCACGTATTTCGACTCGTCCGAGGCGAGGAACAGCGCGGCGTTGGCGACGTCGAAGGCATCGCCCATGTGGCCCATCGGCACCTGCGCGTCGCGCGCGCGCCACATCGCCTCGACATCGCCCTTGGCGTAGCTGGCGGCGAGGCCGGCGGAGTGCTCGACCATCGGCGTCTTCATCAGGCCGGGAAGGATCGCGTTGACCCGGACATGATGGCGCGCGAATTCGATCGCGGTGGTGCGCGTCATCTGGTTCATCGCCGCTTTCGAGGTGCCGTAGGTGACGTAGGAGATCCCCATATGGCGGATCGACGCGATCGATGAGATGTTGATGATCGAGCCGCCGCCCTGTTTCACCATAACAGGGATCACGTGCTTCATAGCGAGATAGGCGCTCTTGAGATTGACGCTGAAGACGCGATCCCAGCTGTCCTCGCTCACCTCGACCACGCTGCCCATCTCGGCGATGCCGACATTGTTGTCGAGCACGTCGATGCGGCCATAGGCCTTCAGGCACGCCGCGACCATCGCCTCGATCTCGCTGGCGCGCGACACGTCGGCCGTGAACGCCGTCGCCTTGCCACCCTCGCCGGCGATGATCCTGGCGGTCTCCTCGGCCGCGACACCATTACGATCGACGCAAAACACCTGCGCGCCCTCGCGCGCAAACGTCACCGCGGTCGCCTTGCCGTTGCCCCAGCCGGGTCCGATCGAGCCGGCCCCCACCACCATCGCAACCTTGCCCTTGAGCCGATCCATCGTGATCTCCCTTATTTCTCTTGTTGTTCGCAGATGCTCATTTTGGTCACGTTAGCACCAATGGGATGCCCGACAATCTCCGACAATGTCCGGCACGTCCCGCCATGGCACAGCCGCCATTCTCCGGCCGCGCCGGAATTGCCGAGCACCAATTCCGGCATCGGCGCACGCTGCGGCCGCCATCGAAACCAGCCGTCGACCAGCCGCGCCTCCGGCGGCGGCTCCATGCCGGGGCCGGTGCCCTTGACCCGGGCCTGCACCAGCTCGAGGCCTGATGGCGTGAGGCGCCAGTCTTCCTGCCATTCGACCTTGGCGATCGAATGGGTCCAGACTAGCGCGAAGGCGGACAGCGCCAGCGCCTTCACACCTGCTGCCGTTGCGAAGCAGAGGCTCACGCCGCCTCGACCGTTACAGGCGGACGCTGCCGCCATTGCCACAGCACGAGCGCGGCGGCGAGCACGAAGCCCGCGGTATCGCTGAACGGAAATTCGCCGAGCAGGCAGAGTGCGGCGCCGAGCGCGATCAGGCGCTCGATCACCGTCAGCCGTGTGAACAGGAAGCCGATCGCGACCATGCCGAACAGGCCGATCGCCACCAGCGCCTTGAAGCTTGCCAGCGCCACCGCGCCGTAGAAGCCGAGCTTGACCGCCATGGGATCGCCGGGCTGCAGCATCAGGGCCGGCGAATAGACGAAGATGAAGGGAATGACGTAGCCGGCGAGCGCGATGCGCATCGCCTCCCAGCCGATCTTGTCCGGGTTCTCCTTGGCGATCGGCGCCGCGGCGAGCGCGGCGAGCGCCACCGGCGGCGAGAGGTCGGCCATGATGCCGTAATAGAATGCGAACATGTGGCTCGCAATCAGGGGCACGCCGAGCTTGGCCAGCGCCGGCGCGGCAAGTGCGGCGGTGATGATGTAGGTCGGGATGGTCGGGATGCCGGTGCCGAGCAGGATCGACAGCAGCATGGTCATGATCAGCGCCAGGAACAGGCTCTTCTCGCCGAGACTGATCACCCAGCCGCCGAAGATGGTGCCGACGCCGGTCTGCGACATCATGCCGATGATGACGCCGACGATGGCGCAGGCCATGCCGACGGTGATGGCGGATTTCGCACTCTCGGCCAGCGCATCGCGGCAGGCGCGCAACGCTGCAAAGCCGCCGCGCACGAACGCGGTGATCACGATCAGCCCGACCACGACGGTCGCGACCGGCACGATCTGGAGGCCGTCGCGCGACAATGCCGCGACGACGAGCGCGAGCCCGACCCAGAAGATGGTGCGGATCACGTTCGAGGAGGCGCCCGTCGTGATGGCGGTGCCGAGGATCAGCGTCACCGTCAGCGCAAGGCCCATGCTGCCGGCGTAGAGCGGGGTAAAACCCTCGAACAGCATGTAAACCAGCGCGGCGAGCGGCAGCACGAGGTACCAGCGCGTCATCAGCGCCTTCCAGGCGCTCGGGATCTCCGAACGCTTCATGCCGACGAGGCCGTGCTTGCCGGCCTCCAGATGCACCATCCAGAACGCGGAGGCGAAATAGAGGATCGCAGGGATAGCCGCCGCCTTGACGATCTCCGAATATTGCACGCCGAGCGTCTCGGCCATGATGAAGGCGACCGCGCCCATCACCGGCGGCATGATCTGGCCGCCCATCGAGGCCGTCGCCTCGACGCCCGCCGCGAAGGCGCGGCGGTATCCGAACCTGATCATCAAGGGAATCGTGAACTGGCCGACGGTGACGACGTTGGCGACGCCCGAGCCGGAGATGGTGCCCATCATGCCCGAGGCGAACACCGCGACCTTGGCAGGTCCGCCGCGGGTCCTGCCAAACAGCCCAAGAGAAACGTCGGTGAACAGCTGGATCATGCCGGCGCGCTCCAGGAACGAGCCGAACAGGATGAACAGGAAGATGTAAGTCGCCGAGACATAGATCGGCACTCCGTAAAAGCCTTCGGTGCCGAACGACAGATGCGTGACGATCTGGTCGAAATCATAGCCGCGATGGTTCAGCGGCGACGGCAAATACTGCCCGAAGAACCAATAGAGCAGACAGGCGCCGCACATCAGCGGCAGCGCCGCGCCCATCAGCCGCCGCGTACCCTCGAAGATCAATACCGCGAGCAGCGTGCCGACCACGAGATCGAGCCGGGTCGGATCGCCGTCGCGCGCGATCAGGTCGGCATAGAAGATCCACTGGTACAGGCCGCAGAAGAAGCCGGCGGCACCGATCGCCCAGCCAAGCGCACGGCCAAAGTTGCTCTTCGCGGTGAAGTTGGCGATCAGGCCGAAGGTGAGCAGGAGCAGGAATCCGACATGGACGCCGCGCACCACCTGGCTCGGCAGATAGTTGAAGGCGGCGACGTAGAGCTGGAAGGTCGCAAACGCGATGCCGATCCAGTAGGCGAGCCGGCCCCACCAGGCGGGGCCGAAGCCTTCCGGAAATCCATGCTCGAAATTGTCGAATTCGACTTTGATTGGGGCCTCGGTGGCCTCTGCCTGCGACATCGATATTCCCCGCGCCCCTGATGGGGCGTTCCTACAGCATTCGCGCTGCACCCTGAATACGTCATGCCCGGGCTTGACCCGGGCATCCATCGAATGACGACTCTTTGAAGATGGATGGCCGGGTCAAGCCCGGCCATGACACCTGTACTACTTGATCAACCCCTTTTCCTTGTAATAGCGGATCGCGCCGGGGTGCAGCGGAACCGGGCTGCCGGTGGCGGCGGTCTCGAGCTTGATCTCCTTGCCGGCCGCGTGCGCATTGACGAGCTCGGGCAGCGATTCATAGACCAGCTTGGTCATCTGATAAGCGAGATCGTCCGACACGGCGGAGCTGGTCACGAGATAATTGATCACGGCCGCGGTCGGCACGTCCTTGTCCTGGCCGGTATAGGTGTTGGCCGGAATGGTCGCCGCGACGAAAGGCGGGCCGATCTTGTCGACCGTCTCCTTCGGCACCGACACAACCGTGATCGGGCTGGAGGTCGACAGGTCTTTCAGCGAGGCGACGCCGAGCCCGGCCGATTGCAGCGTGGCGTTGAGCTGCCGGTTCTTCATGAGATCGACGGATTCGGCAAAGGGCAGATATTCCACCTTGCCGAGATCCTTGTAGCTCATGCCGGCAGCGGCCAGGATCGCGCGGGAGTTCAGCTCGGTGCCGGACTTCGGGGCGCCGACCGACAGGCTCTTGCCCTTGAGGTCGGCGAGCGTCTTGATTCCGCTGTCGGCGGTCGCAACGATCTGGATGTAGTTCGGATAGATCGCGCCGATGGTCCTGAGCTTGTCGAGCTTGGTCTTGAAGCCCGCCTCCTCCTCGCCGTCCCAGGCCGCCTTCAGCGAGTCGCCCAGCGTGAACGCCAGCTCGCCGCGGCCCTGCTGCAGCAGAATCAGGTTCTCGACCGATGCCTTGGTCGCCTGCACCTGCGTCTTCACGTTCGGAATCTTGTCGCCGTAGATCTTTCCGATCGCGACCCCGAGCGGATAATAGACGCCCGAGGTTCCGCCGGTCAGCACGTTGATGAAGGATTGCGCCTGCGCGCAAGGTGCCGACGCCGCCAGAGCCAGAGCCGCGGCCGCGGCGAAAATCGTCCGTTTCATGGTTGTTGTTCTCCCCAAACCGGCGGCGAAATTGGCCGGATGAGGGATGCGGGTCAACCCATCCAAAGGATAAAGCTGGGCTGCAGTAAACGGCCGATCGGCTGGACTTTTCGGGAACCTGCTGCGGCGAGGTGGCGCAGTGGGACGATCGCATCGGTGTGGACAGGGGCACAGACAGCCTCACAGCGTCATGGCCGGGCTTGTCCCGGCCATCCACGCCTCTCCACGCCGCACGGAGAACGTGGATGCCCGGGACAAGCCCGGGCATGACGACCTCTGCCAAATGTTCAAATGCGATCGCCCTCCCTGCAAGCGATCGAGCGGTCCCTCACTGGAACGTCATATCCAGGCATTTGGAGATGTCGGAGCCGAGGCCGGACGAGATGGTGATGCAGCCGCGCACCTTCTGCGCGGTAACGTCGGCGGCCCAGACCGAATAGCCACCGGGGCCGAAGAACGAATTGGTGTTCGGCGGCTCGGTCTCGGTGGCGTCGAAATCATACTTGCCGTCGGTCTCGAAAATGCGCGGCTTCTTGGTGCAGCCGCCGTCGGTCTGGACGTTGATGACTTCCTTGTTGTCGCGGGTCAGCGCCAGAGAGACCTGGCAGCGGAAATATTCCGAGGTCTTGGTGTTGAAGAGATAGGTGTAGGACTTGCAGGTCGCCGTGTTCAGCTTGCCCGGGGCAAGGCCGCGGCTGCACGAAATCCGCTGGTTGTGGCTGAGCCGGTAGTCGTCGGCTTGGGCGACCGGTGCCAGCGCGGTGAGCAGCAGCGCGGCAGCCGAACATGCTTTAACGACAAGGTTCATTCGAATCACCCCCACAGTATTTTTGTCGAGTTGCGTTCTAGACGGAAAGCGGAACATAGTCGCGAGGGGACGAAGGGAAAATCACAAACTGCGGGGCAAGACGTGATGCGCTGCGGCGCTTTCGCAAATTGACCAGGACGCATCGTTCGTGATTTGTTCAAGCCTGGAATGTCCCGACTTGGGAGGATGGGGATGACGGCATTTTCAATCAAGACATTTGCAATCGCGGCTGCGCTCGGCGCATTGGCAGCGCCCGCATTGGCGCAGACCGCAGCGACGCCCTGGGAGCTGAAGTCCGACACGGGCTATGCCTACGACAAGGACGGCAAGACCTATTCCTACAAGATGGGCACCAGCAATGCCGGCGAGCTCCTGAAGGGCGCCAAGAAGGTGCCGAAGGGCACGCTATTCTTCATCGGCCACAACGGCCAGCTGTACATGCGCACCGGCCCGTATCTGGAGGGTGACGGCAAGTTCAAGTTCGGGCCGGATCAGTAAGCGGCGAAGGGCGGGCGGCTGCCCCGCCACTTACTCGGTGTCATCGTCCGCGAAGGCGGACGATCCAGTATTCCAGAGCCTTTGTGATTGAATCGAGGGGCCACGGCGTACTGGATGCCCCGGTCAAGCAAGGTCAAGCCGGGGCATGACAGCGGAAGATGCGAGCGAGCCCTCTCAAAACGCCCCTGCCAGCTCCCTTGCGCCGGGCTTGCCACTGTTCACGTCCATGCGCTCGTCGGTCACGGCCAGCAGCTTCGCCACCGTGTTGTGGCGGATCGCAACCGGGTTGCGCTCGTAGCCGCCGCGCTGGAAGAAATTCGAGGTCGGCACCTGCTCGCGCATCGCCTGCGGCATCGTCACCATGTCGAGGCCGGTGCCGTCGCCGGTCAGGTTCATCATCTCGAGCTCGGCCGCCGACAGCGGGCGGGTGAAGCCCTTGGCGCGGGCGAACAGCACCGACGTCAGCAGCTTGTGGGTCTGCAGCATCGGGCCGATGTCGATGTCGAGCACCATGGCATGCATGGCCCAGCCCTGCGCCGTGGCGCCCATCTTCTCATGCTCCGACCAGGTATCGGGCACCGATTTCGCATGCGCCACCATCTTCTTGAGCACCGCAAGCTTGTGCTCGAGCGCATGCCGCGCCGGTCCTGATGTCCGCGCCACCTTCTCGGACAGCGCACGAATCAATTCATGGCCCTGCTCGGCGAGCAGCTCGACGCTGTTGGTGGTGAGCAGCTGGTTGTAGCCCATCGCGGTCGAGATCGCGCGCTTGCCGCCATGCTCGATGCCCGCCTGCACGTCGTAAGTGCCGGTGCCGCCGGTCTCGAACGAATAAACCCGTACCGCCTGCTCGCGCGTCAAGCCATGGGCCAGCGCGTAGCGCGCATAGGCGCGCTTGAACTCGAGCTCGCTGGACGGGCGCTGCGGCGTGAACTGGTAGAGTTCCTGCGCGGAACGTAGCAGATCCGCGACCACCGGGATCGGCTTCCTGGGCGGCCGGTCCGGCGTTTCCTCCGGCTCCGGATTCACCGGCTTCTTCGGCCCGGCATAGAGCGGCGGATGCTCCAGCACGTAGTCATCCAGCGTGATCTGCTGTCCGTTCCGCCGCTTGGCGTTGCGGGTCTTCCGCTTCTCGGAGATCTGGCTCCAATAGGCGCCGGCCTCGGCATCGAAGGCAGCGCGCGCGGCCTGATATTCCGCGAGCTTGCGGCGATATTCGAGCACGGCCGGCGAAGCCCCCGCGCCTTGCGCGAAAAACTGCGACAGCAGCTGGGCGTTGGCGTTGCGAACGGCGGGCGGCAGCGCGTCGGCCTCGCCGCCGCGCGCCGCGGGCGAGATCAGGACGAGCGCGAGCGGAACCAGCGCCAATTTGTTTCGAATCGAACGATGCATGCTGCCTTCTTAGCAGGCATCCGGTAACCGTCACGTTAACGCGCCGTTTACCATCACCTCCAGGCGAATACCGGCTGTTCCAGGTCGGTGACGCGGGTGTGCCGCCCCGCCAGCACCTCGCGGAACTGGTAGATCAGCGCTGCGGTCGGGGCGTGGATCAGGCTCATCTGGTGATGGAAGCGGATCACGCGGCGGCGGCTCTCGGGAATCGCGACGAAGTCGAAAGCGTCCTCGCGCTCGATCGTGGCGAGCGCGATGCGATGGACGGAGGCGACCTCGTCGGGGTTCGGCCTGATCGCGGTGCTGTCGGCGGCCCAGACCACGATCGGGGTGATCAGATAGCCGGAGCGGGTCGGATAGTCGTCGAGCGTACCGAGCACGTCCGCAGTCGTAAGACGAAGGCCAAGCTCCTCGTCGAGCTCGCGCAGCGCCGCTTCGACCGGCGTTTCGCCGTGATCGCAGCGGCCGCCCGGCAACGCCCATTGACCGCCATGCGCGCGCAGATGCGAGGCGCGCAGCGTGAGCAGCAGCGCCGTTTCGTCGCCCTGGCCTGCTGCGGTCAGCGCGACCGCGACCGCGGCACGCTTCAATGCCTCCGGCGCCGCGTCCTCCGGCAAGCGCGCAAAGGCCGTGCAGGCAGCCGCGATATTCCGCCGTGTGGCATCGTCGAACGGTCTCATGATGCTTGACTACACCACGTCCCGCCTCGATGAAACGAGAACACAAGCACAGGAATGGACGAGATGACCAACAAGACCGCCGCGCGGTTGAAATCGGAGGGCTGGAGCATCCTGGAGACCACCGGTTTCCTGCACCTGATCGGCCCCCTGTGGGAGCGCAAGGTCGACGGCCATTACGAGTTCGCGCTCGCGACCGAGGACAAGCATCACAACCGCCGCGGCATGGTCCAGGGCGGCGTGATGATGACGTTCGCCGATCGCACCTGCGGCATGACGGCCCGCTACGTCTCCGGCAAGGAGTACCTGGCGACGGTGCAGCTCGACACGCATTTCGTGGAAGCGGGCAAGATTGGCGACATCCTGATCTCCCGCCCGCGCGTGGTGCGCTCGACCCGCAGCTTGATCTTCATGAGCACCGAGCTGACGGTGGACGACCGCTGCATCGTGATGGCGAATGGCGTGTTCAAGATTTTGAAGGGGCCGGGGTAGCGGGCGGCGCGAGGCCCGCGCTGCTGCGCCACCCCCACGCTGTCATTCTCCGCGAAGGCGGGGAATCCAGTACGCCGCGGCCTCTCCGCTCAATCACTAGCGTCTCCGAGTACTGGATCGCCCGCCTTCGCGGGCGAAGACATCGAGTATGGGCATGAGCGCTCCCACATCGTCATTGCGAGCGCAGCGAAGCAATCCAGCATCTCTCCGCGGATGCATTTCTGGATTGCTTCGCTGCGCTCGCAATGACGGAGCCGGATGGCTATGCTGCGCCCCAACGAAAGTATCGAGGACCCGCCAATGCAATACCGCCAGCTCGGCCGCAGCGGCCTCAAGGTCTCGCCGATTTGCCTGGGCACAATGATGTTCGGCGGGCCAACGGATGAATCCACATCAAAGCGGATCATCGACAAGGCCCACGACGCCGGCATCAACTTCATCGACACGGCCGACGCCTATTCGAAGGGCGCATCCGAGGAGGTCGTCGGCCGCGCCATCGCCGATAACCGCCACGCCTGGGTGCTCGCCACGAAGCTCGCCAACCCCATGGGCGACGATCCCAATCGCGTCGGCCTGTCGCGGCGCTGGGTGTTGCAGGCGGCGGACGAGAGCTTGATGCGGCTCGGCACCGATCACATCGACATCTACTATCTGCACAAGGAAGACCATGCCACGCCGCTGGAAGAGACGGTGCGCGCGATGGGCGATTTGATCCGCGCCGGCAAGGTGCGCTATTTCGGCGTCTCCAACTACCGCGCCTGGCGCGTCACCGAGATCTGCAACATCTGCGACCGGCTCGGCATCGACCGGCCCGCGGTGACCCAGCCCTATTACAACGCCATGAACCGCATGCCGGAGGTCGAGCATTTTCCGGCCTGCACCTATTACGGCCTCGGCATCGTGCCCTACAGCCCGCTGGCGCGCGGCGTGCTCACCGGCAAGTACAAACCCGATGCAGCTCCCGACAAGGAGACGCGCGCCGGCCGCAACGACACCCGCATGATGCAGACGGAATGGCGGCCGGAATCGCTCCAGCTCGCGCAGGAGATCAAGGCGCACGCCGAGAGATGCGGCATCACCGCCGGGCAGTTCGCCGTCGGCTGGGTGCTCAACTCCGCCTTCGTCTCGTCGGTGATCGCCGGTCCCCGCACCGAGGAGCAATGGGACGGCTACATCAGCGCGCTCGACTATCGTTTCACCGCCGACGACGAGGCGCTGATCGACCGCCTGGTGGCGCCGGGCCATCCCTCAACGCCGGGCTATAACGACCCGGCCTATCCGATCGAAGGCCGCCGCGCACGGACGGCGTGAGGACGGGGGACCGCGATGGCCTTCGAAGACCGCTACGGCCTGCCGATCTCCACCTCATCGCACGAGGCGGCAAGCGCCTATCGCGACGGCGTCGACCTCATGCTGGCGGGCTGGACCGGCACGGCGGAGATGCTGGAGCGCGCGATCACCGTTGACCCGGATTTCGCGCTTGCCCACATCGCCCGCGGCCGCGTGCATGCCTTCTACCAGCAGGGCGATCTCGCGCGGCAGAAGGCGGCACGCGCGCGCGAGCTCGTCGAAAGGCGCGGCAGCGAGCGCGAGCGCTCGCACGTCGAGACGCTGGCGCTCGCGATCGAGGGCCGGTTGCCGGAGGCGATCGGATCGATGCTGAAGCACATCGAGGCATGGCCCCGCGACGCCGTGGTGCTGTCACTGCCGCTCGGCGCGTTCGGCCTGTTCGCCTTCTCCGGCATGGCCGATCACGACCGCGCCCGGCATGAGCTATGCGAGCGCGTCGCGCCACATTACGGCGAGGACTGGTGGTTTCTCACCATGTCCGGCTGGGCGATGACGGAGAATGCCGACGTCGCGCGCGGCCGCGCCGTCACCGAGCGCGGCTTCGATCTGCGCCGGGAAAATGCCCATGCCGCGCACGCTGTGCTGCATGCGATGTTCGAGGATGGATCGATCGAGGACGCCGATCGTCTCGTCGATGACTGGCTCCCGGCTTATGACCGCGCCGGCATCCTCCACGGCCATATAAGCTGGCACCAGGCGCTCGGCGCGCTCGAGCATGGCGATGCGGCGCGGGCGCTCGCGATCTATGCCGACGTGCTTCAGCCATCAGCCACGCAGGCGCCGCCGCTCAACGCCATCACCGACAGCGCCTCGCTGCTGTGGCGCCTGTCGATGTACGGCCATGCGGTGCCGAAGGCGCTGTGGCAGGACGCCGACGCCGCCGCGCAAAAACTGTTTCCGAAATCGAGCCTGTCCTTTGCGGACGTCCACATGGCGCTGTTCGCGGCCGCGACGCAGGATCGCGAGGCGCTTGCCGCCCGCCTCGCCGCAATCGAGCAGCGGCTCGCCGACGGCAAGCTGCCGGCCGGCCCGGTGGTGCCGGCGATCTTCCGGGCGCTCGCGGCTTTCGCCGACGAGGATTACCGGACTTGCGCGCAGATGCTCGCGCCAATGCTCGGTGAGGTCGTGCGCATCGGCGGCAGCCACGCCCAGCGAGAGCTGATCGAGGACACCTATATCGTCGCGCTGATGCGGAGCGGCGAGCTGCCCCGCGCCCGCGCCGTGCTGGACGCCCGCCTCCACCGCCGCCCCTCCTTGCGCGACCGGCGCTGGCAGGCCGCGATGGGCTAGCTCCGCCACGAAAAAAACACCGCCCTGATGGCATGTGCCCGCCGGGACGGATCGGGCGGTTTGAAGAATCGCCGTCGGGGTGGACGCGGTGGTATTCCAGTCGGGACTTGCAGCACAAACGCGATCGCAACCAATTTGCGGTTCGATGGTTATGGTGCGGAACTGTTCCGCCGCCACGGCCCCCTGGCACATGAGCCCATTGATGCGCCTTCGCCGACTGGTCCTCGCCGCGTTGCTCGTGGTCGCGGCAAGCCCTTGTTTTGCCGAGACTTCCAAGCCCATTCCGGTCACCAATCCGCCGGCGCAGCCGAACGCTTTCATCGATCTCCTGGCGCTGATGTCGGGCCACTGCAAGACGTTCAGGGTCGCAGGCCGCACCTTGCCGTGCAAGACCGTGGCCTATGCCCACGGCGACACCGGCCGGGTCAATTTCGCGGTCGCGGTCGACGATCCCTCCGATGACAGTCATGTGGTGTCGTTCTCCGGCGAGAACGGCAAGCGCGCCGACGACAATTCCTACGAGCTGCCGATCGACCGCATGCTCCTCAACTCCAAGAACCGCCCCAAGGTCGATGGCCTGCCGGTGCCGGCCGAGCAGACCTCGACCGGGGTCTGCCGCCAGACCGGCAACTTCGCCGCCAGGAAGGTGAACGACGTGACCTGCTCGGCGACCGACAGCGAGGGCCGCAAATACGAGCTGCTGTTCGTCTCCGACGGCACCCCGGTCAGCGTGCGCCGCATCCGCCAGTCGGCGCCGTCGATCCAGGATCCGTTCAAGTAAGTCCGCCGTTACGCGAATGCCTTCTCCAGCGTCGCGAAGATCACGGCGAGCGACTTGTCGTGCCGCGTCACTGGCGGCACCGGGCGATCGATCTTCAAGAGCTGATAGACCGCCATCTGAGCCGCACGCACCGAATATTCGACGGTGAACACGACGTCGTCGGGGATTTCGACGAACTGGCTGACGAAGGCGAGGTTGACGGAATTCTTGGGCACCGGCAGCGGCCGGTCGGCCAGGTTGCGCGGCATGAACATGCTGGTGATGTAGGGCATGCGGCAGGGAATGCAGATCGCCTCCTCGAACAATACGGGATCGAAGTTGAGGTGGCCGCAGAGCTCCTTCAGGATCTCGGCGCCGCCACAATCGGACATCGGCTTTGCCACGAAATTGCCGACGCGATCGGGATGCAGCGCATAGCCCCAGAACACCTGGACGTTGTTCGGCTGCCCCGCGAAATGCGGCTGGTGATAGAGCACGACCGACATCAGCCAGTTGGAGTCCTTGAACGTGACCAGCCCGCCTGTCCCCGCTCTGTTGCCGGAGAATGCTTCCATCCGGTCGAAGAAGCGTGGATCGCGGCAGGTGACGGTGAAGGACAGCCAATAGGATTCCGGGATCGAATCGTTGAACGCCGACGGATTGCCGAATTCGGGACGGCCTTGCGCGATCGTCTCCCACAGCGCCCAGCCCTGACTGTCGGCCTTGGTCAGGGGCGGCGGCGGCTCGGTCATCGAGCCCAGGCTCGAGGCATCGGTCATCGAGCCGTTCTGGAAGAAGACGATGTCGTCGTCTTCGAGCCGGACGTTGGCGGTGCGGCTGTCGCGGTCGAGCGTGAGCTGGCGCACGCGCAAGCGCCCGCCGTCGGCCTCGAACGCCATGTCGACGACGCGCGTGCCGCGCATGAACTGCACGCCCTGGCGCTTGAGCCAGTCCGCGAGCGGCCGCACGATCGCGTCATATTGATTGTAGACGGTGCGCTTGACGCCAGCGAGCGTCTCGATGCGCGGAAACTCGTTCATGAAGCGATGCAGATAGCGCTTCAGCTCGACTGCGCTGTGCCAGGGCTGGAAGGCGAAGGTGGTCTGCCACATGTACCAGAAATTCGATTCGAAGAATCCGGGCGACAGCCAGTCGGTGATGCGGCTGTTGCCGAGCGTCTCCTCCGAAGCCTCGGTGAGCCGCAGCAGCTCGAGCCGGTCGCGGGCGGAGAAGCCCATATGCGAGACATCGACCTTGAAGCGGTTGCGGTCGACCAGACGCGCCCTCGAATGCGCCGGATTCTCCACGTTGAACGCCACCGTCTCGTCGCGCACGCTGAGGCCGGGATGCTCGAGCGAGGGAATGCTGGAGAGCAGGTCCCAGGTGCATTCGTAATGGTCGGTGGTGAGCATCCGCCCGCCGCGGAGCGAATAGGCGCCATTCGGAAGCTGTGCGCCGTCGAGGCTGCCGCCGAGCAGCGGCTGCGCCTCGTAGATCACGATGTCGCGCCCGGGCAGCTGCGCATCGCGAACGAGGAACGCCGCGCCCGCGAGCGATCCGATGCCGCCGCCGATGAAATACGCCTTCATGACCTGCCTCGATTCTTCATTCCAATGTCGCGGCGACATTGCATCGGGCGGCAGCGGCTAAGGTTGCGCTGGATCAAGCGCGGCCTGCATGCAGATCACGTTGGGTTGAGCGATACGCGCTGCAGCGCTTCTTGCGCTGCTGCGCTGCGTCCGAAGCACGCGTCGAAAGGCCACGCCCGTTCATGCGACGATAGAGCGCGCGGCCTTCGCTCGTTCACGAACGTTAACGTGTGTTCATCAGGGAACTGAAAATCTGCGTCGTTTCGACGCCCGCACTGGCAGGAACGCGCGGGGTGCTCATGTGTTGTCACGCGACCTTCAACTGGAGTGATGACATGAAGTATCTCATTGCCGCGATCGCCCTCGGTGCTGCGGCGTTGGCCGGCGGATCGGCGAGCGCGGCCGGCAGCGCAAGTGCCAAGCAGACCGCGCAGGAAAGCCAGACCACCGACATCAGCGCGCACCGCAGGCATTACCGCCACCATCATCATTGGCGGCATCATCACGGCTATTACCGGCCCTATTACAGAAGCTACGGCTACTATCCGCGCCACCACGGCTATTACGGCGGCGGACCGTACGGCTATTACGGCGGAGGCCCCGGCGTGACGTTCAGCTTCGGCGGCGGCCGCTGGTAAGACACGACGAGAGGCCCGCATCGGATGCGGGCCTCTTTTGTTATTGTCCCCGCAGGATCATGCCGGCTGCCTCCAGGCCACTCGCCAGTGCCGCCTCGACCGTGCCCATGTCGCGGCCGCGATAGAGCGCTTCTCCGGAAAACAGCACCAAGCCGTCGCCACGCGCGAGGATCGCCTGCGCCTCCCGCGTCCGCGGCGTCGCCCACGAATAGGCGCCGCGCGCGAAGCGATCATGCGCCCAATTGGTCGCGGCAGACGCCACCAGCTCGCGCGCGACGTGATGGCGCGGCAGGCCGAAGATCGCGGCGAGCGAGCCGAGCCCGGCATCGATCAAGGCTTGCGAATCGAGGCTTGCCAGCTCCGCCGTGCGCGGACCGCCGAACCAGCCCGTCAGCACGGGATGCTGCTCCGGGTAGCGCGTCCACCAGACCGGGATCGCCACGTCCGAGAGCAGGAAGGTCATGTCGGAGAGGTCTTCCTTGCGCTCGCGCCACCATGGCCGCGCGAAGCGCAGCAGGATCTTGATGACGTTGCCGAATCCGATGTCGTCGGCAGTCGCCAGCTTGGCGCGCGCCTCCGCTGGCAGCGCGATCTCGCGCAGCAACGGCAGCGGCACGGTGAGGATCACGCGGTCGCAGGCGTGCACGTCGCCCTCGGCGCAGCGGACGATCACCGCGCTGCCTTCCTCCGCGATGGCCGACACGACACAGCCGAAGCGGATGGCGACTCCGTGCCTGCGGCAGTCGGCCGCCATCACGTCGATCATCGCGCCGTAGCCGCCATCGATGCGCGCCTGCGGAGCATGCCCGCCGTCCATCCATTCCGCACGCAGCGCCAGCGTGGAGGCGCGTTCGGGATCGGCCGCGTCATAACCTTCGACCATCCGCTCGATCGAATGGCGCATCGGCGCGTAGCCGTCGCCTGGAAAATGCCGGCGCAGGAAGTCGGCGACGGTGAGATCGTCCTTCAAGTCGCCCAGCTTGGCCTGAAGCTCCGCCTCATGGGGATCGTCGCGCTCGCGCGTGAGCTTCGCCCCGTCGAAGTGCCACTGCTCGCCCTCGATCTCACGAAGCGACAGGCCGGCCTCGCGCAGCAATGCGCGCGTGACCGGCGCCTCGCCATGAACGAACTCGGCGCCGCCATCGGCCGCATAGCCGAATTCCGAGGCCGGCAGCGGATGAATGCGGCCGCCGCAGCGCTGGCGCGCCTCCAGGATCGTCACCTTGCGGCCGGCACGCGCCAGCTCGCGCGCCGCCATCAAGCCGGCCGCGCCGGCGCCGACGATGACGATGTGCTCGGATGTGTCGGACATGGCCGCGCCTTACCGGCTCACGGTTCAGGCCGCGGGTCCACCGCCTGCGGCGCGACCGTGCACGATCGCCGCCAGCGGATTGAGCTTGGGCGGCGCTACCAGCTGGAGCGTGTTGGTGTCGCGGTGATTGAACGGCGCGCCGCGCACGAACAACTCGGTCTGGATCAGATAGGTCCACCTGCCATCGTCGTTGAAGGTGATGTCGCAGCGGTAAGCATCGGTGCGGAAGGCCTGCTCCAGAAAATCGGTCGAGCAGATCCCGTAGGCGGTGTCGCCGCGCTTGGCGGTGACCGAGATCGTCTTGTCGTCAGGCCCGGCCTTGCCCGAGGCCAGCAGCACCTGACCGCGCGGGATCGCCAGGGTCTGCATGATCAGCCCGGTCGCGGGCTCCCACAGCCAGTAGCCGACCTGGTCGTGAAAGGTGATGTCTTCCTCGGGCGTGTTGATGTGGATGTGGTAGCGCAGCCCGTACAGCAGCTGCGGCCCGTTGGCCTGCGGATCGATCGGATCCATGCGGATGTGCTCGATGAAGGTCCGCCGCTCCGGCCCCTCCGCCTTCGGATTGATGTCGATCCCCTTGTCGGCCTGCCAGGTGCCGGCAAGCCGCCGCAGCGGGCCGAGATTGGCCAAGCTGTCGGGCGAGACGTCCTCGGGTTCGGTGAAGATGTCGGCGGGAATGGGGAGCATGGCGGCCTCGCGGGGTTGCAGAGACCAGCCATAGCACGGGCAGACGGCGGCCTGAATTCAACTGTTACCGCCGCGACCGCTTCAAGCCGCTTCCGACACCGATCTCGCGCGCTGCTCGAGCACGCCGATCGTCGCGACCAGATTGTCGCGCCGCGCGCGAAGGTTGGCCGCGAGCAGCGGGTAGGTCGGCTGAACCGGGTCGAACACCCCGGCGCGCGCCTCCTCCTCGAGAATGTCGGTATTGATCAGCCGAACGCGCCACCATAAATCGGCGATCAACGCGTCGAGCCGGAGTTCGTCAGCAGCACCAGAACGGGACACTTCCTGCATCACTTGCCTCAACCTGAAACGGCCTCTCCGCCGAGGCCTGACCTTGGGTCGTGACCGAGCAAGGGGAGTGCCAGGACGGGCGGGCGCGCGGGCGCAGGCTTCCGAACCGACAATTGAGCAGCTCACAGTGATCTGGCGCCGGTTCCCGCCCGTTCTCAGCCAGAGAGGTCGCTTGTCGAGGCGCTATGATCGCTGCTATCCGGGCTTTAGACGTGCCAATCCGGGCTGAGGCTGGCTTGACCCGGCGGTTTGCGGCGCGGCGTTCGATTGGTGCGAGCAAAGGGCCGAAGGCAAAGGTGGACTGGGCTGATTTGATCGGACGTGTCGCCTCTCACCATGACCGGGAGGCCTTCAAGCGGCTATTCGAGCATTTCGCGCCCCGTATCAAGGGCTTGATGCAGAAGGCCGGTTGCAGCCCCGACGAGGCGGAAGAGATCGCGCAGAACGCGATGTTCGCCGTGTGGCGGAAAGCAGGCCTGTTCGATCCCGCCACAGCGGGAGCGGCGGCCTGGATCTTCACGATCGCGCGCAATCTGCGCATCGATTCGCTCCGCCGCAGAGCACGGACAGACCGCCTCGAAGCCGTCTCCGAGCTGCCTGATGCACCGGATCCGGCCGAGCCGGCGGACGCCGCCATTTCCCGCGGCCAGGACGCTGCCCGCATCGAGGCCGCCCTCAAGCAACTCTCGGCAGAGCAGATCATGGTGGTCAGGCTGTCGTTCATCGAGGAGAGGGCGCATCCTGAAATCGCGAGCCTGCTTGGTATTCCGCTCGGAACGGTGAAATCGCGGATCAGACTGGCGATGAACCGGTTGAGAGACATCTTGGACGAAGACACATGACGATCAGCCACCATCCGCCTGAAGATCTTCTGGCCGATTTCGCCGTCGGCAAGCTGGAAGAGGCCCATCAGCTGGTCGTCGGTGTGCATGTGGCCGGATGCCCCCGGTGCGCCCGCTTCGTGCGCGCCATCGAGCAGCTTGCCGGCGCGGCGCTGGAGGAGGTCGAGCCGGTGGCGACCGCGCCGGATGCGTTCGACCGCGTCATGTCGCGAATTGAGAATTCTCCCGCAGATATAACGACACCTCCCCTCGCCTCCGTCACCGACCACGATGATGTTCCGCCGGCCCTGCGAAAATACCGCATCGGCAAGCGCCGGCGCGTCGCGCCCGGCCTGAGCATGCGGCCGATCGAGCTTTCCGGTTCGGGCAAGGCGCGCGCCTTCCTGCTTAGGTCTGCGCCCGGCTCGCGCATGCTCGAACACACGCACACCGGCACCGAGCTCACTCTGGTGCTCGAGGGCAGCTTCAGCCACGAGGGCGGTCGGTTTGGTCCCGGTGATTTCGATTACGGCGACGACGAGGTCGATCACCGTCCGATCGTCGGCGACGAAGGCCCATGCCTCTGCCTGGTCGCAATGACCGGCGACCTGCGCATGAACGGCCTCCTTGGCCGGCTGATCGGGCCGTTCGTGCGGCTTTGATTCTCTCTCCGTCCTCTCCTTCGGAGTGATCCGCGCCTGCGCCCGAAGCGTTCTGAAGGAAACGCAAGGGAGACAGGACATGGCCTGTTCAGGCCTGGCAGATCAGGCGCGGAGCGAGAGGTTACCCGAACTGCTGGCACGCGTTTCATCAGGTGAGATGCGAGCCTTCGCGGAGTTTCATGCGCTGACACGAGCCAGGTTGCGCAGGATCGTGCTGGCCGTCGGCGCCGCGCCTGACGACGCCGACGACATCCTCCAGGAAAGCTTTCTCAAGATCTGGCGCAACGCTGCGCGGTATGATTCCAGGCGGGCCCCGGCGCTTGCGTGGATGTCCGCGATTGTCCGCAATACCGCAATCGACCATTTGCGGATCCGAAGACAGCCGACTTACGAACTGGACGAGGCGCTCCTGATTACATCGACGTCCGGTGCCTCGACCGCCGAGGATTTCGATTACGCCCGCGCAGAACCGATTGCACGCGCAGTCCTGGCACGGCTTCCGGAAGATCGCCGCAGGCTCGTGGCTCTGGCTTACCTCGAAGGCGAGAGCCGCGAGAGCTTGTCGCAACGTTTCGGTGTGCCGGTTGGCACTGTCAAGACCTGGCTGCACCGGACCATCGTGGCGGTCCGCAAGGATTGCCTCGCGGCATCGGCCGCGGCCTGAAGCGGAGAACTACAGCATGGCCGCGGAGATCATCGAATTCCCAGAGCGCGGGAGCGAGGACCGGCTTGTCGCTTCGGCCGCGCGGCTCGAAGCCGTCGTCAGAGAGGTCGAGCGGGTTGCGGCCGACGATCCCAAAGCTGGCCTCGATGCACTGCTTGCTGCGATGGAACGCATGGGCCATCAGCTGGTCGATCTCGCATGCCTCTTGCTCGACGAAGAGACAAAGGCGCAGGCTCAGATTGCGTTCATATCGTTGGCCGAAAAGATCGCGGAAACCAGAGATGCCTTCGACCGCCTCGGGAAGCGAGGCTCGACCTGACACCGCATTCAGCGGCGCATGGTCAGTGGGCAAGCCTCTGGGCCACGAGAAATCCGATTAAGGAGCTGACACCGGCAAGCAGGGATCCCCAGCAAACGTCCGCAAGCGTTAATCCAGTCGACCAATTCCGCAAGGTCGCCTGATTGGTGAGGTCATAGGTTGCATAGGTGAAGCAGCCGAGCAGCAGGCCGGACGTGAAAGCGCGCAGCGCGCCTCCGTCGTGCTGCGCCGGCAGCACCGCGAACCAGATCAGACCTATCGGATACAGCAAATAGAAAACGGCGGCGGCCACCAGGTTGGGTTCGGCCCGCAACATGTCGCCCATCACCGGCCGGTAAAGCCGCTCGAGCATGATCCTGAGCCAGATCATGTCGATTGCAACGAAGGTCACGGCCACGGAAAGATAGGTGAAGAGAAGATTCATGGCCCGGGTCCCCGTGCAATTGCCTCGCGCCGATTGTCGCGCCGGCCAGCAGATAACGCGCGAGGCGCTATTCCAGATCACGTCCCACGCCCTGGCTTCGGCAGCCATGGGAAAAATGCGTTGGTCCTGGCCTGATACTGCCGATACAGGTCGCCGCGCGACTGCAGCATCTGCTCCTCGAGCGGCGGTATCCCGGTCACATGCACGAGGATCCAATACATGATCGCCGGCGCCGCCAGGCTGGCCCAGCCCCAGGCGTATCCGGGCGCGAGCGCGATGACGGGGTAGGTCAGCCATCCCAGCCATTCGAAGAAATAATTCGGATGACGCGACCAGCGCCAAAGCCCGACATCGCAGACCTTCCCCTTGCTCGACGCGTCGTGTTTGAAGCGCCGCAGCTGCCGGTCTGCCAAGGCCTCGCCGGCGACGGCAACCAGGATGATGACCACCCCGATATGATCCTGCAGCCGCAGTCCCGGCCCCGGCGCGTGGGCTGCGAGGAACACGGCGAACGGCAGCGGCAGCGAGACCAGCGCCTGGGATTGCAGGAACAAGAACATTCGGCGCGGGGCATCCGCTCCCCATTCGCGCGCATATTTTGCGTATCTGGGATCGTCGATGCCGGCCAAGGATCGACGCGCGATGTGCGTCCCCAGCCGCAACGACCAAAGCAGCACCAGCCCTGCAACGAGCGCTTGGCGAGCCGGCAGGGAGCCGTCAAGCGGCCACAAGGCAGCGGCAGCGCCGATGAGACCGGTCGCGTAGGACCATGTCGTATCGACCCATCCGGAATTGCCGGTACGCTGCTGGACGACCCAGGCCAGTCCCATCAAGACACAGAAGGCCAGCGCAATGAAGCCGATCGCCTGAACGTGCACGAGAACCATGCTTTTACCCATGTTGACCCTGCCCTCCATACGTCCGCAGCGGTAGCCGGTTTCGTACCGCAAGAAGGGGCGCACCGGGCGATGTGATCCGCGCCGTCTTGCCGAACGTTTCTCACGAAACTGATTGTTTCAACGGCCGTAGCTGGCGGTACAGCAATGGGGGCGACAGGGAATGCGTTTGGCCGTGATCGGGACGGGAATTGCCGGCAACGCCGCCGCGTGGCTCCTGTCGAAACGCCATGCGGTGACGGTGTACGAGCGGGAGCTGCGGCCGGGCGGGCATAGCCATACCGTTCGCATCGACTATGATGGAGAGGCCGTAGATGTCGATGTCGGCTTCATCGTCTACAACGAGACGAATTATCCGCAGCTGACGGCGCTGTTCGCGCACCTGGGCGTCAGGACCGTCGAGACCTGCATGAGCTTCGCCATGTCCGCTGACCACGGCAGGTTCGAATGGCGGGGTGGCGGCGAAGGTCTTCTTCAAACGGCCTGCGGCTTGTTCGCGCAACCGCGTAATCTCGGATCGCCGTCGTATTTTCGCATGCTGGCCGACGTGCTGCGGTTCAACCGGCAGAGCGTGACGGATTTGCGCGCGGGCAGTCTGCAGGGGCTGACGCTCGGGGAATATCTGCGCAAGCAATCGTTCGGACCCCGCCTGTTCGCCGATTACCTTGGACCGATGGGAGCGGCCATCTGGTCGTCCTCGTCGGCCGACATTCTGTCCTTTCCGGCGGAGAACTTCGTCGCCTTCTTCGACAATCACCGGCTTTTGGACCTCGACCGGCCGCGCTGGCGGACCGTCGAGGGTGGCAGCCGGCGCTATGTCGACAAGCTCACCGCTTTGTTCAAGGACAACATTCGGCTAGGCTGTGCCGCGACGTCGGTCAACCGGGCGGAGCATGGCGTGACCATCCGCGACACTCAGGGCGGGGCGGAAACCTACGATGCCGTGGTGATGGCTTGCCACAGCGATCAGGCCCTGGCCGCGCTGTCGGATGCCGATGCCCGCGAGCGGTCCATTCTCGGCGCGATCAGGTACGCACCGAACACGATCTATCTGCATCGCGATCGCAATCTCATGCCCAGGCGCCGGCAAGCATGGGCGTCCTGGAATTTCCTGCAGTGGCCGCGACAAACGCCCGCCCAGAACGATGTCGCGGTGACCTATTGGATGAACCGGCTGCAGGGCATCGACGACCGCAAGCCATTGTTCGTCAGCCTCAACCCTCCTTTCGAGCCGGCGGCTCACCTGACATTTGCAAAATTCAGCTTTGCTCATCCTCAATACGACCTGGCTGCGTTCGCGGCGCAGCGACGGCTCCCCGCAATTCAGGGCCGGCGCCGAACCTGGTTCTGTGGTGCCTGGACCGGGTACGGCTTTCACGAGGACGGCTTGCAGTCCGGCATCGCCGTTGCCGAGGCGCTGGGCGGCCAGATTCCTTGGCGTCGGTCGGACTCGCTGCTGGTCCAAGCTGCCGAGTAGGGCGATGAACCGAACGAGCCCAGACAAAGCGGACGATGCGACGGCACCCGGCGCGCTCTACTGGGGAAAGGTGATGCACGCACGCTGGCGGCCTGTGCAGCACAGGTTCACCTATCGCGTGATGAGCCTGTTGATCGACCTCGACCGCTTGCATGAAGCACCACGCCAGTCCTGGCTGTTCGATGTCAACCGAGCAGCCCCTTTCAGCTTCCACGAGCGCGATCATGGCGACGGCAAAGACGCGTGCCTCAGCCAGTACATCAGGCGCATGGCTGCGGAGCGCGGCATCGACCTCTCGGAGGGCCGCATTCTCCTGCTGTGTTATCCCCGGGTGCTGGGCTACGTGTTCAACCCGCTTTCGATCTACTTCTGCTATGGGACATCTGGCGATCTTGTGTTGTTGATCTACGAGGTCCGCAACACCTTCGGAGAGATGCATTCCTACGTCCTGCCGGTGCAGGACGCTCCGCCGGGCTGCGCAATAAGGCATAGCCAGGCCAAGGAGTTCTACGTTTCACCCTTCATGGAGATGGGGACGCATTACCGCTTCAGCATTTCTCCACCGGGGCAAAACGTAGTGGTCAGAATCGTACAGACGGGCGATCAGGGCGCGATGTTTGCCGCAGCTTTCAGCGGACGACGCCGGGCGCTCACCAGCCGCGCGCTGCTGGTGGCGCTCGTCCGCCTGCCCTTCCTGACGTTCAAAGTGATCGCAGCCATTCATTGGGAAGCGATGCGGCTGTGGCTCAAAGGTGTGCCGTACTTGCCTCGTTTGAAACAACGCGGGATTTGATCCATGGACCTGGCAGCCGCTCGTCAAGCCGTTGAATTTGATGGTGTCCCGTTCCTTGCCCGGCTGGCTCTCCGCCTGGCATCGCAGCTCAAGTACGGCACCGTCCATGTGCACCTGCCCGACCGCAGAACCGTCAGCTTGCGTGGGCAGCTTCCAGGTCCATCGGCCACCATCGAGCTCAACAATTACAGATTCGCGCGCAGCCTCGTCCTGGGCGGCGACATTGGCATGGCCGAGGCCTACATCCGCGGCGATTGGACCACGCCCGATCTCACCCAGCTTCTCTACGTCTGCTGCCTCAACGAAGATCTTGTCGACGGCGCCTTTGCCGGGAATGCGGTGATCCGGCTCTGCCGACAGGCCCTTCATCGGCTGCGCCGCAACACAAGAAAGGGGTCGAGACACAACATTCATAGCCATTATGATCTCGGCAACGCGTTCTTCGGCGCCTGGCTCGATTCCAGCATGACCTACTCATCGGCTCTGTTTTCAGCCGAAACGACCGACCTGCCCGCGGCTCAACGACACAAATACGAGCAGCTCGCAAAGGCCATCGAACTGCAGCCCGGCCAGAGCGTGCTCGAGATCGGGTGCGGCTGGGGCGGGTTCGCCGAATTTGCCGCAAAGACTTACGGCGCCAGCGTATTGGCGCTCACCATCAGCAAGGAGCAGCACGAATTTGCCAGCCGGCGAATCCAGCAAGCCGGGCTCGCCGAGAAGGTCGAGGTGCGGCTACAGGATTACCGGGATCAGGAAGGCCGTTTCGACCGAATTGCCTCGATCGAGATGATCGAGGCCGTCGGCGAGCAGTTCTGGCCTGCCTATTTCAACCAGCTGTACCAGCGGCTGAAACCGGGCGGTCTGGCCGGCATCCAGGCCATTACGGTTCGCGACGATCTCTTCGACCTCTATCGGCAGCGCGTGGACTTCATCCAGAGGTACATCTTTCCGGGAGGGATGCTGCCTTCGACCACTATCCTGCACGCGCTCGGCGAACGCTTCGAGCTGCCCGTGATTCGCGAGCGTGTCTTCGGACAGGATTATGCAAAGACACTTTCACTCTGGCGCGACAATTTCAGCCGTGCATGGACCGATCTGACCTCGCTCGGCTTCGACGAGCCCTTCCGCCGCCTGTGGGAATATTATCTGTGCTACTGCGAGGCAGGGTTCAGGGCTGGAAAGATCGACGTCAAGCAGCTGGTGTTTGCGCGTCGCGGGTGAGGCTATCAGGACTTAGCGTCCCGACAAGCGATTCCAGGAGCTACTTGGCAATTCAGGAGGTTCACCTGCTCAGGTTCCTGCTTCTGAGCACTGGGCTGCAGTGGCGGGTCATGATGACAAACGCCGGAGGCATTCGGCTCACGCCGCCCGCCGTTTCCGGCGCGCCGTGGGGGCCTGCCAGGAGAGGTTTGCAAGCGGCACGGGCTTGCTGAAATGAAATCCCTGGCCGAGCGGGATGCCGAGCGATTGGAGCCGTCTGACCTGTTCGGAGGACTCGACCCCCTCGGCGACGATCGACAGCTTCAGCGTCTTTGCGAGCTGCACGATGGATTTCAACACCGCGACGGTCTCGCAGCGATCGATCCTGTCGATGAAGGATTTGTCGATCTTGACCTTGTCGAAGGGAAAGGCCGTCAAATAGGACAAGGACGAGTATCCGACGCCGAAATCGTCGAGGGCAATGGAGACGCCGAGCGCCTTGAGGCGCTGGAGCGTCCTGAGGTTCTCCTCAGTGTCGGCGAGAAATACGCTCTCGGTGATCTCGAGCTCGAGCCGGCTTTGCGGAAGCCCGCTCTGCGTCAACGCAAAGGTCACGGTGTCGACGAGATTGGCGCTGGCAAATTGCAGGGCGGAGAGATTGACGGCGACCTTGACGTCGGCCGGCATGCTCATCGCATCGCGACAGGCTTTGGCGAGCACCTGATCGCCGAGCTCGACGATCAATCCCCCCGCCTCCGCAACCGCAATGAACTCCGCCGGAGGGATGTAGCCCTTGGTGCCGTGATGCCAGCGCGCCAGGGCCTCGACCGATTTGACCCGACCGGTGCCAAGCTCGATCACGGGCTGATAATAGAGCTCTATCTCCTCGCGCCAGATCGCTTCACGCAGCTCGATCTCGAGCACGTTGCGCTGATCCGCTTCCGCCTTGAGCTCCTCTGAATAGACGTGGAAGCAGCTGCGGCCGGCGTTCTTCGACCTGTAGAGCGCGAGATCGGCGTTGCGAAGGATCTCGTCGACCCGCGTGCCGTGCTCGGGCACGAGCGCAAGGCCGATGCTACAGCCGATCACGACGGGATGGCCATCGACGTGATAGGGCTCGCCGATGACCTGGACCAGCCGCGCGGCCAGGCTCGCAGCGCCGTCGTGCATCGCGGCCCGGCCCGGTGCCACGATGACGGCAAACTCGTCGCCGCCGATTCGCGCCGCCGTATCGGCATCACGGATCTGCGCCTTGATCCGGTCGGCGACCTGCTTCAGCAACGCGTCGCCGCATTGATGGCCGAGCGCATCATTGACCGACTTGAACTTGTCGAGATCGAGCAGGAGCACGGCGAACGCGGGCTCCAGCCGGCGCGAGCGGGCCAGCGCCTCGTCGATGCGCTCCTTGAACAGGTTGCGATTGGCAAGGCCGGTCAGGCTGTCGTAATGCGCGAGCCGCTCGATGCGGTCCGCCGACGCCTTGCGCTCGGTGATGTCCTCATGCGTGGCGACCCAGCCGCCGTCCTCGCGCCTGCCGTAGGAGATGTAGACGACCCGACCGTCCGGAAACTGCACGGTGCTCGATATCTGCTCCGACTGAGCGAGCCGTTTCTTCAGATCGAGGAGGTACGCCTCGACGTCGAGCACGGCGGTCTGCTTCGCGAACACCTCCCGGAAGTCCATGCCGATCCGGATGTCTTCCGGCGCGAGGTCGTAGAGTTCGAGCCATTGACGGTTGAACGCGATCAGGCGGTCGCGGCCGTCGAACATGCTCAAGCCCTGGGGAAGGTTCCTGAGCGCATCCTCGAACTTGCTGGCGAAATCGCGCCGCTCGCGGTGGGCGCGATCCAGCGCCTGCTGCCGTCGCCAGTGGAATGTCGTCGCGGCGAGGATGATGAACGTAAGCAGCAGCGCGCCGCCGAGATAGACCTTCTGCCTGAAGGCGGAGCGGGAATAAATCTCCTGCTCCGAAATGCCGACGGTGAAGATGAGCGGAAACACGCGCGACCGGCGCGCCGTGATCAGCCGGTCGCTGCGGTTCGGCCGGTTCTCGTTCCAATATTGCGCATAGAAGCCGTCGCCCAGTTCGCTCGCGACGCGGCTCGGCCCGCTTTGTCCCAGCACGGAGCTCTGGTCCACGCCCCGGGCGGCGAGCACGACATGGCTTGCATTCCTGAGCATCAGCGTCCCTCCGACGCCGAGCTTTGCGGTGTCGTAGAACCTCCCGACGACGTCGACGCTGATCGAGCCGACGACCACGCCGACCGGATTCCCGGCGAGGTCGTACAGCTTTCTCGCGAGCTGAATCGTCCACTTCTTGGACGCGCGGCCCAACACCGGCTTCGCCACGTAGAGGCGATCGTCGACCTGCGACAGGGTATGGATGAAGTGCTCGCGATCACCAAGATAGAGCGGCGGACCGGAATAGCCCGCCGTCGTCTCGATCATGTATCCGTCAGATCCGATCAGAGCGAACTGGACCACGTCGCCGGTGGCGATGCGGGCCTTGTCGGACCAGAACTTCAGGCTGAAGTTCTGCCGTTCCTGGGCGTAGAGTGCCCGTACCACCAGCAACGACTGATCCACGCGCTCGAAGATGCGCTCGGTGTTCTCCTCGAACAATTCGGCGACGCTGTCGCCGTGCGATCGCGCTTGCTGGATCGCATCCATCCGCTCCGACGCGGTGATTGCGAAATAGCCGATCCAGACCAGGGGCAGAAAAAACAATGCGATCTGCAGCGGACCATTCCGCAGGATCGTTCTTCCGGCTTTACGGACTGCCCCTGCGGGAATCACGACGCGCGCCCCCGCTTCGGCCGCCAGGGCAGAACTGCGCTCGCCCGCAGTATTGGCATCGCCTCGTCTCCGCCTCGACTGCACAGGGACACCCGCGGCCGAAGGCGGCGCGCGGGTGCTGGTCATGGCGCAAAGCTAGCTGCAACAGCCTTAAGTTTTTGTGTGGGCGAAGCTCAATTCTTTAACTCAAAGCATCCGTATCATCACGGAGGTCGGCCGGTTTTGAGCAATCAGGCACATGAGCATGTCGAAAGCGGCACATTTTTAACCGTCTTTGGACCGCTTTTCACATCGCGCGCGCAAGAACGATCGTGCCGGACAGGACGAGGAGCGCGCCGGCCGCATAACTCAATCGTCGGCCGAACGGCAGCAGTTTCTCGGCGGCGACATAGAGCGCGATGCCGATGATCCAGACGAGGTTCATCACGCCGCCGACGAACAGCAATACCATCAGAAACCAGCAGCAGCCGACGCAATAGCTGCCGTGCCGAAGCCCCATCCGGAATGCGCCGCGCGTGCCGGGCCGCCAATGCCGGCTGAGAAACAACAGCGGGCTGTCGCAATAGCGCAGGCAGGCCTGTTTGAGCGGCGTGAACTGATAAAGCCCTGCGGCAATGAGAACGCCGCCGCCCAGGATCGCGCTGGTGCTTGCCATCGCCATCGAGAGCAAACCGAAGCGCTCGAACGCACCTTGCACCAGGACCGCAGCGAGACTGAACCCGGCCCACGCCGCGAGATAGCCGCCGAGAAAGATCCAGCCATCGACTGCGGCGCGGGAGGCAGTCTCCTGCTTGCACTTCACTGTCGTATACAACAGAACGGTGGGCACCGCGCTCGGCGCCATCATCGCGACCATCATCACCCACCACATCACGAACAGCAGCGCGCCGTAGAATGGCGTCCACGGCATCGGCGCCATGTCCGGCATGTCGGCCATCATCTCGGTGTCCATGCCGGCGCCCGCAGCGAGATAGGCCCAGGCGAGCGCCACCACGGCCGCGGTCCCGATCGCGACGATCAGCCGGTCGCGGTGGAGCAAGTGTTCGAGTATCGAGCGCCCCTGCATCGACTTGTCCATGGCGATGAAGAGCTGACACCGAGGACTTGTGTCGGTGTCAGCGCCGCGTCATGCCGCAACGCCCTTGGGAGTCTGCACGACATTGGCGAGCGAGCTGTGCGTAGCGCGGGTCTCGAACGGGATCGCGCCGGTCGAGCGGATGTTGGCGGATGCGACCTCGGCCGCCCGATGTTCGAATCCCTCGGGCATGACCACCTGGATGCGGTGCGGATCACCGGTCACCGGATTCTTGATCGGCTCGACATCGGTCTCGAGCACGCCCCTGGCGACGAGTCTTGCGACGCGGCCGTCCTTGTCGAAGGAGAACTCGAACGGCACGAACACTGGATCGTGGATCTTGGTGACGATCATGCTGACGATGTGGAACAGCGTGCCTTCGGCGGAATTCTTGCCGGAAAATATCTCGAACAACGCCTGTCGCTGCTCTGCCGTGGCGCGTTCGTCGATGATGGGCTGGATTGTCCCGTTGCCCTCATGCAGCGGGCCGGGGAAATCGACCGTGATCGCAAAGCAGAGACCATCGAGCCTGGTCCCTTCGAAATGTCCCTTGGCGATCCGCATCGCGACCAATCCCTTGCAATAGCCTTGGGTCGGCCGCGCGTTGAAATCGCAGGGGCAGCCGAACGCGCAGCTGCAGTTCTTCATCCATTCGCCTTCGAGACGCCAGTCCGATGCAGCCATGGCACATCTCCCAATATGAGCGGGACGCGGCAGCCGTTGACGAATTTGTTCAGCGTTCTTGTCGAAGCAATGCGAAGAGCGCGAGCGGGATCGAGGTCCGATCAGAAGGCCGGCATCGCAGAAAAAAGTATGGTGGCGAGCTGCCGTTTTACCGTCCGAGGATCATATCAGCGGCCGCCGGCCCCGTATAGCGAACGAGGGTCGTGCCTCAGGGGCGGCCACATCTCGGGGATGTCAGGGGCATGGTGCCCAGGGGCGGAATCGAACCACCGACACTGCGATTTTCAGTCGCATGCTCTACCAACTGAGCTACCTGGGCGTGCTCCAAGAGAGGGGCCAAAGCCCATCGAGCGGGCGGTTTATAGTGGGCTCGAGGCGGCCTGTCCACCCGGCTTCGCCAAGTGGCTGCGCCGGGCGCGGCCCTTCTGTGCACAAGGTGGGGCGGGGTTGCCGCGGCGGGTGCTTGGCGCCTCAGGGACCCTCTTAGTACATTGAGATAGCTCGATTATTCGACGTCGTCGGTGTCGTCGTCGCGGCCGGGGATGACGTAGGAGCCCTTCAGCCAGCGGTTCAGATCGACGTCGCGGCAGCGTGAGGAGCAGAACGGACGGGTGGCCTGCGTCTGCGGCTTGCCGCAGATCGGGCAGGTTCTGAGCGGGCCGGTGGGCTTGGTGACCTGGTCGTCCATGGATGTCGGCAGCTTACAGGGGGTGACGAGGTTCAAGAGCCTGCCGGGAAACGGGTTCCCGGTGCAGCCGCACCTGCGCCGCGGCGCGGACCCGGCGCCCCCATTCTACTGTGCATGGGGTTGTTTTCGAGGTTTTTGCCGGCAAGGCCGTTGGGCTCACTTGGGCTCACTTGGGCTCACACGGCCGTGGTATTGAGCCAGCCGAAGCGGATCGGAAAGCCCTCGCCGCCGAGCAGTGTCGTGGTCTCGTAGAGCGGCAGGCCGACCACGTTGGTATAGGACCCCACCATCTTGACCACGAAGGATCCGGCGATGCCCTGCACAGCGTAGCCGCCGGCTTTGCCGCGCCATTCGCCGGAGCCGATATAGGCCTGGATGTCGTCCTCGGAGAGGCGCTTGAAGCGCACGCGGGTCTCGACCAGACGCTGGCGGAACGCCTCGCGCGGCGTGACCAGGCAGATCGCGGTGTAGACGCGGTGGTTGCGGCCGGAGAGGAGACGCAGGCACTGCGCGGCCTCGTCGACCAGATTGGCCTTGGGCAGGATGCGGCGGCCGACCGCCACCACCGTGTCGGCGGCGAGGATGAAGGCGCCGCGCAGCTCGTCGTCGAGCTGCACCGACTTCAGCGCGGCGTCGGCCTTGGCCCTGGCCAGCCGGTTGGCGCAGGCGCGCGGCAGCTCGCCCCGCCTAGGCGTTTCGTCGACGTCGGCCGGCCGGAGCGCATCCGGCTCGATGCCGGCCTGGTTGAGCAGCGACAGCCGACGCGGCGAACCGGAGGCAAGTACGAATTTGGGGCGGCCGAGCATCGGGTAATTTGGGGGATGAGGCAGGGGTGAATTGCGCGCGGAACCTATCGGAAGGGGACCGGTTTCACAACCCGGGAACCGGAGTTTGGCGATTCGATGTATCCACCACGGCTGTGCCTGCTCTCTGTGACGCGGGTGTTACGGCCAGCCGATGCTACCCGCTCGCCGCGCCGACCTTGGCGAAGCGCCGGCGGATGCGCATCAGGAGCTGATCGCAGACCTCCCGATAGGCAGCGAGCTTCTGGTCGCGGCTGCCTTCGATGGTGGTGGGATCCTGCGTCGGCCAGTATTCGACCTCGGCGGCGAGCGTGCGCGTCAGCTCCAGCGCCTTGTGATGCGCCTCGGGCGAGAGCGTGATGATGAGATCGAAATTCAGCCCCTCCCAATCCTCCAGCTCCTCGAAGGTCTGCGGCTTGTGAGCCGAGATGTCCTGGCCGAGCTCGCCCATCACGGCGACGGCGAAGGGATCGAGCTCGCCCTTCCTGGCCCCGGCCGATTTGACGTAGAGGCCTTGCGGAAACATGTGCTGCAACAGGCTCTCGGCCATCGGCGAGCGCACGCTGTTCAGCGCACAGGCGAACAGCACCGATTGCGGATCGCGTGCGCGTGGCGGACCCGCCATCGCGCTCAGCCTCTTTTGATTGAGGGCATGGCCTTGTCGGAAAACCGCTGCACACTTTTCCGGGCCATGCCCTAACCCTTCCAGTGCAGGACTGTGATGAGCGTGAACAGCCGGCGCGAGGTCTCGAAGTCGACCCGCACCTTGCCCTTCAGCCGCTCCTGCAGCGTGCGCGATCCCTCGTCGTGGATGCCGCGGCGGCCCATGTCGATGGCCTCGATCTTGTCGGGGGTCGCGGTGCGGATCGCCTGGTAATAGCTGTCGCAGATCATGAAATAGTCTTTCACGATCCGCCGGAACGGCGTCAGCGACAACAGATGCGCGACCACGGGCGTGCCGTCCTCGCGGCGGATGTCGAACATCAGCCGGTTGCCGGTGATGCCGATATGCAGCGTGAACGGGCCCTTGCCGTCCGCCCCCTCGGGCGCGAACAGGTTCTGCTCGATCAGGTCGTAGATCGCGATCGCCCGCTCGTGCTCGATGTCGGGCCCGGAACGGCCGATCGATTCCTCGTCGAGCGTGACGCCGACGATGCGATTGGTCGAGTCGTCCTGTGCGGGCGGCTTTGTCATGACTGGTTGAGGCGCAATCCAATCGAGCGCGAATGGGCGTCCAGCCCCTCCGCCTTGCCGAGCGTCATCGCGGCCGGACCCAGCGCACGCAATTGATCCGGTCCGCATTTCAGGATCGAGGTACGCTTCATGAAATCGTGCACCGACAGGCCCGAGGAGAATCGCGCCGAGCGCGCCGTCGGCAGCACGTGGTTGGAGCCGCCGACATAATCGCCGATCGCTTCAGGCGTGTGCGGCCCGAGGAACACCGCGCCGGCATTGCGGATCTTCGCGGCGAGCGCGTCGGGATCGGCGGTCATGATCTCGAGATGCTCGGCCGCAATGGCGTCCGCGAGCGGGATGGCCTCGCCCAGGTTCTTCACCATGATGACGGCGCCGAAATCGGCCCAGGAGCTGCTGGCGATCGCGGCGCGCGGCAGCGTCTTCAGCTGCGCTTCGACCGCCTTCTCGACATCGGCGGCAAGGCGCGCCGAGTCCGTGATCAGGATCGACTGCGCGCTGGCATCGTGCTCGGCCTGCGCCAAGAGGTCGGCGGCGATCCAGTCGGCGTTACCGGTGTCGTCGGCGATGACGAGCACCTCCGACGGGCCGGCGATCATGTCGATGCCGACCTTGCCGAACACCAGCCGCTTGGCGGCGGCGACATAGGCATTGCCCGGGCCGACGATCTTGGCGACCGGCGCGATGGTCGCGGTGCCATGCGCGAGCGCGGCGACGGCCTGCGCGCCGCCGACACGGTAGATCTCGGTGACGCCGCCGAGATGGGCGGCCGCCAGGACCAGCGGATTGAGCTTGCCGTCCGGCGAGGGCACCACCATCACGAGGCGCGACACGCCGGCGACTTTGGCCGGCACGGCGTTCATCAGCACCGACGACGGATAGGCCGCCGTGCCGCCGGGGACGTAGAGGCCGGCGGATTCGATCGCGGTGTAGCGCCAGCCGAGCTCGACGCCGAGCGGATCGGTGAAGCGCTCGTCCTTCGGCAGCTGGCGGCGGTGATAGGTCTCGATGCGGTCGCGTGCGAGCTCGAGCGCATCCAGCGTCATAGGCTCGCAGGCCTTCACGGCGGCCTCGATCTCAGGGGCGGAGACGCGCAAGGAGGATGCATCCAGCCTCAAGCGGTCGAACTTGGCCGTGGCCTCGAGCAGGGCGGCATCGCCGCGCCTGGCCACGTCGTCGACGATCGCGCGCGCGGCGGCCTCGACGTCGGCCGACGCCTCGCGCTTGGCGGCGAGGAAGGCGGCGAATCGCTGGTCGAAATCGGCGCTGCTGCGGTCGAGGCGAACGGGCATGTTTCGCTTGGCTTCCGGCTGGTCTTGAGGGGCGGGTCGGCGCACCAGGTCCCCTGCTCAATGGCGCGGCGGGGAAGCTGCGTCAACCCTCGCCAATTGCCGTTCCGGCCAGGGCCAGAGCCCATTCCGCCTGGCATACCGGCCGCGTCACCCCTCCCCCGCGACTCCCGTTCCCAGCGTATCGGCCCCGAGGTCGGTCAGCTCGCATTCCAGGCACTCGACGTCCAGGCGGATGGCGCCCCCTTGGGCGAACAAAAGCAGGGCGCTGCCGCCGGGCTCCGCGGCGCGGCCGTCCTGGGGGTGAAATTCAATGCCGACGAGGTCCAGGACCTTGTCCGGGGCGGCGAGGTCGATGTTGCGCGACTTGCAGGCGAGCACGCGGTCGAAGCGAAGCGCGGCGACCAGCCGGCGCGGCTCGGTCTCGCCCTCCAATGTCTGCTCCCAGTCGAGCCGGCTCATTCCGACCACAAGCCTTTTCTCGCTCTGTCGCCAGATGATGTCGGACGCCTGGACGCGGGCGTCCTGGACGTGGGTCGAGATCACGGCGAGATCGTCGGCGTCGAGCGCGATCAGTTTGAGCTGGAGCGACATGCGCCTCTCCTGGAGTGGACGGGGCTCAACGCGCGCGAGCCCCGAAATTTCCACTCAAGTTAAGCCCTCGGCTGGCTCGCCGCTACGCGGCGAGCCAGCCTTTCCCACAACAAGGGGGAAGCCTCACTCCCTGAAGAACGCCAGCAGATCCGCGTTGATGGTCTCGGCATGCGTGGTCGGCATGCCGTGGGGGAATCCCTTGTAGGTCTTCAGGATGCCTTTCTTCAGCAGCTTGGCCGAGAGCGGCGCCGAGTCCGCGTACGGCACGATCTGGTCGTCGTCGCCGTGCATCACCAGAACCGGGACGTTGATCTTCTTCAGATCCTCGGTGAAATCGGTCTGCGAGAACGCGACGATGCCGTCGTAATGCGCCTTCGCGCCGCCCATCATGCCCTGGCGCCACCAGTTCGCGATCACCGCTTCCAGCGGCTTCGCGCCGGGGCGGTTGTAGCCGTAGAACGGGCCGGCGGCGATGTCGCGGTAGAACGCCGAGCGGCCGGCGGCGAGCTGGGTCTGGAAATCGTCGAACACGCTTTTCGGCAGGCCGCCAGGATTGGCTGGCGTCTGCACCATCAGCGGCGGCACTGCCGAGAGGATCGCGGCCTTCGCGACGCGGCTCTCGCCGTGACGGGCGATGTAGTGCACGACCTCGCCGCCGCCGGTGGAATGGCCGACATGGAGGGCGTTCTTGAGGTCGAGATGCGCGGTGAGCGCGGCGAGATCGTCGGCATAATGATCCATGTCGTGGCCGTCGGCGACCTGCGCCGAGCGACCGTGGCCGCGGCGGTCATGCGCGACGACGCGATAGCCGCGCGTGACGAAATACATCATCTGCGCGTCCCAATCGTCCGACGACAACGGCCAGCCATGGCTGAACACGATCGGCTGGCCCGATCCCCAATCCTTGTAGAAGATCTCGACGCCGTCTTTGGTGGTGATGGTGGGCATGGTGGGGGCTCCTTATAGTTTCAGGTCATTCGGACCACGCGAAGCGTGGATCCGGAATCCAGAGATTGTTGCGCGAGATTCTCAGGTGCGCGATTGCGCACCAGAGTTCGATGCTTCGCATCGCCCCGGAAAGACGAGATGCTGCGATCAGGCAAACGCCAGGGGCTTGTAGCGGCGCCAGGCGCCGATGGTGAGCACGACGAAAAACATCAGCACGATGCCCTGCACCACGGCGAACACCGGACCCGATGGCGGCGCCGGCGGCACGGCGGGCGCGAGCGCGGCAAGCGCGGGCACCTTCAGGAACGACTGGATCACCAGCACGAAGACATTGAAATAGAGCGAGATCATCGCGGTCACGATGTAGACCGGGCGCCAGACGCCGGCGAGCTTCATGCCATAGAGCGCAAGGCAGGCGATCGCGAGCAGCACCAGCGAGATGATGCCGATGATATGCGAGGGCAGCAGCTCCTTGAACGGAAACAGGAAGCCGGTGGCGCTGGTGAGGATGGTGAACAGCAGGAAGATCGCAGTCAGGGCGGGCATCGGCTTCGAGCCGAGCAGGCCGAACATGACGACGAGCCCGGCGACGATGGCAATCAGGCTGATGATGACATGGATCAGCGTGAGGGCGGGCAGACTCAACCCAAGGATCATGACATCTCTCCTACTCTCCGTTGAGGTGATGAGAGTAGTATTACGATCCTCATCGGATTACCACCTGCGTTGTCGTCACATGCATGCGCACAGCCATGCGTCGTCGTGCGAAATCGACAAACGCATGGCTGGACTTTTTGCAGCACCGTCACAAACGGCGGCAGTTGGGAGCTTGCGGGATTCAACGAAAGTTGAATCGATCTCTCACACGTCCTTGGTGTCGAAGATCAGGATGTCGGCGCCGCCGCTGGCGAATTTCGGCACGTCGGCGCCGGTCGCCTGGCCTTCCGGGCTGGCGAAGGCGGCCTGAACGTCGGCCACGCTGTCGAAGGTGAGAATGGCGACGAGATGGATTCCGGAAGGGCCCGCGGGAGACGCCACCGGTCCCTTGCTGACGGCGTAGTTCTTCAGGCCGGGGAGTTTCTTGGCGAGCGGGATGTGGGTCTCGGCATAGTACTTGTCGAATGCGGCAGCATCCTTGGGCGTCTTGTAGAGCACGACGATTTCAGCCATTTGGTCCTCCCGTTGAATCCTTGTTTTTTCCGCGCGCGATTGGCCTCGCGACGAGGGGATAGTCTGTAGTTGTCGGCAAGATGGCAAGCCGGATTCGGCTTGCCATTCCCTTGCCATCCCCTTGTCTAAAGCGCCGGTTTTGCGGCGTCGCCGAGATAGCCGTGCAGGGATGCCACGACCTGCGCGCCCTCGCCGATGGCGCCGCCGACGCGCTTGACCGAGCCGGAGCGGACGTCGCCGACGGCGTAGACGCCGGGCACTGAGGTCTCGAGCGGCGCCACCAGCTTGCCCTGGTTCTGCTCGGACTGCGCGCCTGTGACGACGAAGCCGCCGCGATCGAGCGTCACGCCGCAGCCGTCGAGCCATGACGTAGCGGGATCGGCGCCGACGAACAGGAAGAGATTGCGGATGTCGGCGGAATCCTCGTCATCCGATAGCCGGCTCTTCCAGCGGATGCGCCGCAGCAGCGAGGCTTCGTCGCCTTCCAGCGCGGTGATCTCGGTGTTGAACATCAGTTCGATGTTCGGGGTCGCTTCGATGCGCTCGATGAGATACCGCGACATGCTGGCGCCCAAGCCGCCGCCGCGGATGATCATCAGCACTTTCTTCGCGTGACCCGACAGGAACACGGCGGCTTGCCCTGCCGAATTGCCGGCGCCGACCAGAGCCACCTCCTCGCCGGCGCAGAGCCGCGCCTCCACGGGCGATGCCCAGTACCAGACGCCGCGGCCCTCGAACTTGTCGAGGTTCGCGATGTCGGGGCGGCGATAGCGCGCGCCGCTCGCGACCACGACCGCGCGCGAGCGCAGGGGATCCGACCCCTCCAGCGCCACCGAGAACGCGCCGTCCTTGCGCGCGCAGTCGAGCGACTTCACGGTGACGGGAATCATGATGTCGGCACCGAACTTCTGCGCCTGGGTGAAGGCACGCGCGGTCAAGGCCTGGCCTGAAATGCCGGTCGGAAAGCCCAGATAATTCTCGATGCGCGCGCTGGCCCCGGCCTGGCCGCCGAAGGCGCGGGTGTCGAGCACGGCGACCGACAGCCCCTCGGACGCGGCATAGACGGCCGTGGCGAGCCCCGCCGGCCCGCAGCCGACGACGGCGACGTCGTAGATGCGATCGCCCTTGGCGCCGCCGATCATGCCGATGGCACGCGCAAGCGCGGTCTCGCTTGGGTTGCGCAGCACCGCGCCATCGGCCGTGACGACCAGCGGCCAGTCTTCCGCCTTCGGCGAATAGCGCGCGATCAATTCGGCGGCGTCAGTGTCACGCTCGGGATCGAGCAGATGATGTGGCTGGCCGTTGCGGGTGAGAAAGCCCTGCAGCCGCACCAGGCCGACGGAGTTCGACGGTCCGATCAGCACGGGACCGCCGACGCCGCCCTGGATCAGATTGACCCGGCGCAGGATCAGCGCCCGCATGATGCGCTCGCCGAGGTCGGCCTCGGCGACCAACAGCGCCCGCAGCCGGTCCGGCGGCAGCAGCAGCGTTTCGACCTCGCCCTCGGCGCGGCCGTCGACCAGCGCCGGCTGTCCCGAGAGCTGGCTGAGCTCGGCGAGGAATTGCCCCGGCCCCTGATCGATCACCGGGACGACGTGACCAAGGCCGTCGCGCTGGCTGATGGCGACATGGCCCTTCAGCACGACGAACATGCCGGGCCCGGGCTTGCCGGTCTCGAACAGCAATTCGCCGTCGGCATAGGTGCGGATTTCGCCGAAGTGCCTGATCCGTTCGATCTCGGCAGGCGTCAGCGCCGGAAAGGTCTGCTCGGGGCGGGTGAACGGCATCAGCCGCACATCACGGTCGGTTCGTTGTGTGTCATCCTGCCCCATGGCCACTGCATGCACTCCAAATTTTCCAGCCGTCGGCGTTCAACGAGATGTCTTGCCGGCGGCCCCCTCATTTAGGGAACCATCGTCATTCTGCGAGGGGTCGGTGATTGCGGCGCGTTCGCGCGCCTGCACCTTCCGCCGCTTCAGGTTTTCGCGCAGCGCCGATTTCAGCCGGTCGTCCCGGGACGCCCTCGCCTGCCTCGCGCTCTCGTCAGTCTCGTCAGCCATCGCGGCTCCATCACAGCAACCGGCAGTAGGATGCCATCGAAGTGTGGCAGCTCAAGAGGCAACGCAATACGACCCGTGCGAAACGCGAGATGGATCGAGTCCGGGCCCCAGGCCAACTGACCAGTTGGGCAGGGATATCAGGCCCTGAATCGGCGCGAAGTCGGTCGTTTCGGGCGAAAACGGGCATTTTGGCGCTGATATCGACCCGATTTTCTCGTTTTGTCGGAGCTAGCAAGCTTGCACAGGAGGGGGGCTTGTGGCAGATATCGGCCCGCTTGGTAGGCCCCTCGGGCGGCCGATTCTTGTCCCAGCACATGCTGCCGTAGCTCAGTGGTAGAGCACTCCATTGGTAATGGAGAGGTCGACAGTTCAATCCTGTCTGGCAGCACCAGCTCTCCTCACCGACGCGAGCCTTCCACCCGGCAGCGCGCCCGCAACAGCTACGGATGCGATCGTGATCACACGTTCCCTGCCCTATGACGGACTGCTCCACGAGATCGTCGAGCATGATGGCGTGCTCTATCTCGGCGGCATCGTTCCCGAGGATACGGGGCTCGACATGGCGGGCCAGGCTGACGACGTGCTGCGCCAGTTGAAGACCCTGCTCGAGGGAGCCGGCGCCGATCTGTCCTGCGTTCTGCAGGTGACGATCTTCATGGCCGACCTCACTGAGAAGGCCGCGTTCAACCAGGTGTGGAAGCGCTATTTCACCGCGGAGCATCTGCCGGCGCGTGCCGCGATCGGCGTTGCGGATCTCGGCCCCGGCGTCAATCTGGAGCTGACGGCGATCGCCGCCCGCCGCTGATCCTCGCGCCACGGGCGAGGCGAGCAAGCCCGATCTTTCCTAGGTTCGCACATGAAGCCTTGCTCTCGCGACGCCAAGCGCCCGAGTTTTGCTGTTTCCTCGACCCTCTTCTGTGAAGAGGGCGCAGGGAAGGCCGGGTGCCGGCTGGCACCCACGGTCCGCTGTGCGAAAGCACACGCAGAAAACTGCACAGCGGCATACAGGTGAAGCCCAACACACGGCCTTCCCTGCGCGGTGGTTTGACGGCTTATGCCTGCTCTCCCCGGAGCCGAGTTCCCTCTGGCCTCCGTCACCTCGCGAATTGACGATGCCGCAAGGCCCGGTTGAGCCCAAAAGCATCTCCGCAAGGCTTGACCGTAGCAACGACGGTCAGGACCACATGGTTTTGCCGTACGCAGCTTCCGGCTCCGCCATGAGGCTTGGCCGGATGTTGGCGCCGTCCGTTCCGCACACCGGCCGGGACCTCACGAGGTTCATCTCGCCCTGCTCCCGCCGCGCGTGCCCGACGCAGCCGCGTCCACCGCACCCCGACCCACGTTCGTGACGACGTACGATCGCCCCTCTCCTCGGGCCGGGATGCGCGATGAATACCGTAATTCCGAACTTCGGTAAATGGGAATATTTTCGCGGGAGGGGTTGACCGGGTTTGGGGTGTTTTGCCCGACGGGTCAGACGCGTTGCGGTCGATATCGGCTTGCAGTGCGCCGCTTCGAAGGATGCGGTCACACGGCACGTTGACCCCTCATTTCATGGTGATAGTCTTTTCGCTCGCGACCTGTCCGGGAGGACACAATGGCATGGTTCGACCGCCTGTTTGGAAGGATGTCGGAGCCGACGACCCCTCTCTTTGCGAGATTTCGGCGGAAATCGAAGGCACCGACCGACCCTGATCTTCTGAAAATCGCCAAGGATCGGAAGGGGCATGTTTCCCGAAGAGCCGTCAGGGACGAATATAATCGGCTGGTCCTGGAGAAGTACGCACACGACAAGTCGTGATTGCGAGGATCTGCCGAGGATTTCAGTAGCCCGTCGGACGGGTTGAGCGAAGCGAAACCCATCGGCTCCTTTCGAGCGACGAAACATGATGGGTTTCGCAAGGGCTCTACCCATCCTGCGCACCGCGCACCATCAATGATCGCCATTCTTCTGCAGTGCCGCGAAGCGATCGTCCGAACGGCGCAGCCGCCGGCACAGCTCGCGATTGATGTTCTGCAGGACGATCACATAGGCGTGGATGTCGGCCTTGTAGCAGGCATAGAGCTTTTGCGCCGTCAGCTCGTACAGCACCGTCGGAGCCTCCGCGACCACCGTGGCGGAGCGGTTCTGCATTTCGATCAGCGTCATCTCGCCGAAGAAATCGCCAGGCTCCAAACGGGATATCGGGATGACGCTGTCCGCATGCGTCCGTTTGCTCACCGCGAGCCGGCCGGATTTGACGATGAACATCGAGCGCCCCGGCTCGCCCTCGGCCACGACGGTCGCGCCGGCATCGAAGCGACGCTCGACCAGCATCGAGATCAAGAGGTCGAGGCTTGCCTCAGAAAGCCCGCCGAAGAACGGCGTCGCCAGCAGGAACGCTTTCAGATCGGGGGCCGTGACGGTCATCGCGGGAGGATACGCCCCACCGCTATTTGCGGCAAGCAAGGCGCTGTTTATTGCTGCGCGGCACTCTCCCCGCGCGGCGTCCTTCGCTTCCGCCATACCTGCAGGTCGATCATGACCTTCACCGTTGCCGCGAGGACGAGCGCACTGAGCGCCGCCTTCGAGATTGTCTCCATCGTCCCCTCGATCAGCAGGCAATGGACCACGCTGCCTGCCACGATGACGATGGCGAGGGGAATATGGATGATCCGCCAGCTTCGCGGACGCAATCCCAACCGCCTTCGCAGCAGAGCCAGCAGCGCAACGATGAAGATGGCCCACATCGCGGTCACGCCGAAGGGAGAGAACGGCGTCGGCGACGAGAAGGTCAGCGCGTCGACCATGTCGGGTGGGCTGGTGATCCAGAGGCCGGCGACGTGGATCAGAATCGCCAGAACGAGCGCGCCGCCGATCCAGTGATGGGCGCGCCTGCCACGATAGGCCGACAGGCCCGGCAGGTAGCCCCCGATCAGCAGCGGCTGAACGAGCACGAGGCCGAGGGCGATGATCCCGGCGAAGCCGGCGATAATGTAGACCGGATCGCGCCATGCCAGCTGCTCGCTGGCTGCAGCAAGCGCGACCGGCACCCCGATCGCCAAGGCAAGGGCGATCCATATCAGGGGCGCCCGGGCCGATCTCCATCTCGTCATCTGCAAGTCGGGTTCAAGCCGGCTTCAAGCCGGCTGCAGCACGAAGTGCGCCTCGAGGCTGGTCTCCTTGGCGCTCCGCATCACGGGCCGCAGGAAGACGGTCTTGAACTCGCCGCTGTCATAGGCGAGGTGGCCGTGCGGCTGGCCGAAGATCGGAATGATCTGCGGCATCTCCAGCCGGAACTTGCCGTCCTTATCGGTGAGCGTTGCGCCGTGGCTCTGCGGCTCGTGCTCCCGCCCTTCGACCGTGTGCGCCCAGATCTGGATGCGTTGCCCGGCCAGCGGAGCCCCGTCGCCGGCGCGGCGCACCGTGCCGCTCATCCAGAAGCCGCCCTTGCCGATCCGCTCCACGATCGCCGCGCCCTTGCGGTAATTGTTCGCCCCGCCCGACATCGACTCGGTCGGCGCGAGGCCGCTCGCACGGGCCGGCAGCAGGAGGCCGGAAGCGCCGGTTGCCAGAAGGCCGGTTGCGAGGACGGAGCCGCCGGTCGCGAGGAGGTTGCGGCGGGTGAGTGCGACCATGGTCATGTCGGTTCCTCCTGGCGATCGTGCAGCTGCTGCGGCAGGCTACAATACCAGGTGCAAAACGCCCAGTTGGCGCGAGGGGCGCCATAAGTCGCAATAACGGTGTTGTGAACGGACGCGTGGGCCGCATCCACGGAGAACCGCTCAGCCGCGCTTGCCCTGTTGTCGTTCGAGGCGGAGCCTTTGTGCTCTCATGCGTTTGATCTCTTCATTGAGAGCGTCGGTTTTTTCATCAAGGCGTGAGTTTTCTGATTTCGGCTCGTCGCGCTGACGTATCTTTTCGAGCGCTTTCTCAACCGAGAGCTTGGTCGGATCGGCCATGACATCTCTCCTTGGGGAAATCGAAGCAGCCAATACTGGACATGAAAATGAACCCGGGTTCCGAATATTGACGTAAGTCAAGCCTGCGCTGAAAGCCCGCCAAAAACGCCATCTGGGCGGTTCGCCGGTTACCCACGACAATTCCGAATGGCATCGTTGCGCCCGTGTCCAATCGAGATCGCAACGCTAACATTCGGAACGCACGGTATTAGATATGGGGCCCAGGCGCGTTGCGCCCCCTCACTGGACCCCCTCGCATGATCCCCTTCTCCGTCCTCGACCTCGCACCGATCCGCCAGGGCGGCGACGCGGCGCAGGCGTTTCGCAATTCGCTCGATCTGGCCCAGCATGCGGAAAGGTGGGGCTTCAAGCGGTTCTGGCTGGCCGAGCATCACAACATGACGGGCATCGCCAGCGCCGCGACGTCGGTGGTGATCGGACATGTCGCGGGAGGCACCAAGACGATCCGCGTCGGCTCCGGCGGGATCATGCTGCCGAACCATTCGCCGCTGGTCATCGCCGAGCAGTTCGGCACGCTGGAATCGCTTTATCCCGGGCGGATCGATCTCGGGCTCGGCCGGGCGCCGGGCACCGACCAGTTCACCGCAAGGGCATTGCGGCGCGACCTCGCCACCACGTCCGAGAACTTTCCCCAGGACGTGCTGGAACTGCAGGCGCTGCTCGGCGACGTGCAGCCGAACCAGGCGATCCGCGCCGTACCCGGCATGGGGACCAAGGTGCCGCTCTGGATCCTGGGATCGAGCACGTTTGGCGCGCAGCTTGCCGCAATGCTGGGACTGCCGTTCGCCTTCGCCTCGCATTTCGCGCCGCAGATGATGATGCCGGCGCTGCGCGAATATCGCGCGCGCTTCGAGCCCTCGGCGCAGCTCGACAAACCCTACGCGATGATCGGCGTCAACGTGTTCGCGGCCGACAGTGATGAAGAGGCGCAGCGGATGTTCTCATCGCTGCAGCAGCAATTCATCAATTTGCGCCGGGGTACGCCAGGGCCGCTGCCGCCGCCGGTAGACGACATGGACGCGCTGTGGTCGCCGGCGGAGAAGGCCATGGTCGAGCAGTCGCTGTCGTGTTCGGCCGTCGGCTCGCCCGATGTGGTGGAAGAGAGGCTAAACGCGCTGATCCGCGAGACCGGCGCGGACGAATTGATGACGACGGGGCAGATCTACGACCATGCCGCGCGCCTGCGCTCGTTCGAGATCGCGGCAGAGGTGCGGGAGAGGCTGGCGAAGCAACCGGTGGTGTGAGGCGCCGCTACCACGCCGTCATTGCGAGCCAACGGGTCCGCGCGAAGCGCGGCCCGATGACAGGCTCCGCGAAGCAATCCAGACTGCCACCGCAGCAAAACTTTGGATTGCTTCGTCGCAAGAGCTCCTCGCAATGACGGCCGAGGGAGTTCGTCCTAATCCGGAAAGCCGAACAGCTTGGCCGGATTGTGCACCAGAATCTTCTCAAGCTCCGCCTGGTCGGGCGCGTAGCGGTACATCAGCTCGAGCAGATCGGCATCGTTCGGCGGCTGCTTCACCGAGACCGGATGCGGCCAGTCGCTGGCCCAGACGCAGCGGTCGGGCGCGGCTTCGATATAGGCGCGCGCGATCGGGATGACGTCGTCGTAAGGCGGACCGGCCTTCGAGGTCTTCTCGCCGAGCGAGAGCATCACCCAGAAATTGCCCTTGTCCAGCAGCTCCAGCATCTTGCGCAGGTTCGGATCGTTCTTGCCGGCCTCGGGGTCAGGCCGCGCCATGTGGTCGATCAGCACGGGGACGTCGAGATTCTCGTACTTGGCGACGCTGGAGACGATGCCGTCCTTCTCCGGCTGGATCTTGGCGTACCAGCCGAGCTCGCGGATGCGGGCAATGGCGCGGGCGAAATCGGCGTCCGACAGCACGGCGCCGAGCTCCTGGCGGAAGCTGAAGCGCGCGCCGCGCACGCCGGCATCGTGCAGCTTGGCGAGATAGGAGTCGCTCGCTTCCGCGAACACCAGTGCGTTGGCGCAGCCGCGATAGTTCGGTCCCATCGCTGCGAGCCCGTCGAGCACGACGGAATGGTCGGCGCCGTAGGTCGTGGTCTGCACGATGATGCCGCGCTCGATTCCGAGCTGCTTGTGCATGCGCAGCGCCGCTTCCCAGGTCGCGGTCGGCATCCGATAGGCCGCGCCGGGACGCTCCGGATATTTCTCGATCGGCCCCAGCACGTGGAACTGGCTGTCGATGGTCTTCGGCGGCGGCGCCTTGACCGGGCGGCGCGGGTTGGGGTCGAACGGCAGATAGGTGGGCATGCGCGAAACTCCTTTAGTCGATCACGGCGGTGAAGTCGCACTGCACCAGCGCGCCGCCATCCATGTTGTCCATCGGCAGCGCGTGGCGCGCCGGGCGCGAATGCTCGTCCGGAAACATCTTCAGCCATTCGACGTTGACGGGGCCGCGGTTGCCGCGGTCCTTCAGCCACACGGTCATCTTGATGATGTCATCTGTGGTGCCACCGGCGGCCTCCACCGTCGCCTTCATATGCGCGAACATGTTGGCGCATTGGGCCTCGAGACTCTCCGGCATCGCATTGGTCGCGGGATCGCGGCCGAGGATGACGCCGGACATCACGAGATTGCCGATACGGCAGGCGTTCGGAATCGGGTTGACGTGCTTGAAGCCGCCGATGTGAATGCTCTTGCGCCGCGTTTGACCACTCATGTTGCGCTCCCTTTTATTATTGCTTCAGACGAACTGGCACGACACCGAGCCGAAAGCGCCGTAGTCGGCATGGAACGTGTCGCCGCGGCGGATGTCGACCGGACGCGTGAACGATCCCGCCAGAACGACTTCGCCGGCTTTGAGCTGCTCGTCATGCGGCGCGAGGCGGTTGGCGAGCCAGGCAATGCCGTTGGCGGGGTGATTGAGCACGCCGGCGGCAAGGCCGGTCTCCTCGACCTCGCCGTTGCGGAACAGCAATGCGCCGATCCAGCGCAGGTCCGCATCCATCGGGCGGATCGGCCGGCCGCCGAGCACCAGCGCGGCATTGGCCGCGTTGTCCGAGATCGTGTCCATCACCTTTCGCGTCTTGCCGGTCTCCGGATCGACGCGATGCATGCGCGTCTCCAGGATCTCCAGCGCAGGCGTCACGTAGTCGGTGGCGTTGAGCACGTCGAAGATGGTGCAGTCGGGCCCGCGTAGCGGCGCCTTCAGCACGAAGGCGAGCTCGACCTCGATGCGCGGCGCGTGAAAGCGGTCGAACGGAACAGGCGTCGCGTCGGCGTAGAACATGTCGGCGAACAGCACGCCGTAATCGGGCTCGTTGATGCCGACCGCATTCTGCATCGCCTTCGAGGTCAGGCCGATCTTGTGGCCCTTGATGATGCGGCCGCGGCCGAGCTGGAGTTTCGTCCAGGCGCGCTGGACCGCGTAGGCATCCTCGATGCTGAAATCGGGATACTCTTTCGTGAACATCGGGATCAGCGATTTGGTGCGCTCTGCTTCATCGAGCCGCGCGGCGAGGCGCTCTATCGTGGCAGTGTCCAGCATGAACTAGCCCTCCGCAGCGACAATGTTGCGCAGCACGCCGATGCGACTGGACTCGACCTCGACGACGTCGCCGCTCCTGAGCCAGCGCGGCGGATCGAAGCGCGCACCCGCGCCGGTCGGCGTGCCCGTGACGATCATGTCGCCGGGCTTGAGGGTGGCGAAGGTCGAGAGATAGGAGATCAGGAAGTCGAACGGGAACATCAGCCGCTCAGTCGAGTCCTGCTGCCGGACCTCGCCGTTGACGCGCGTGACGATGTCGTGCGGGCCGCGCGGGTCGAGCTCGTCCGACGTCACGATCCAGGGACCGATGCTGCCGGAGCGATCGAAATTCTTGCCCTGCGTGACGTTGAACTTGCCGTGACGCAGCCAGTCGCGAATCGTGCCTTCGTTGCACAAGGTCATGCCGAAGATGTGCGACCAGGCCTGTTCGCGTGGGATGTGGCGGCCGCCCTGCCCGATCACGATGACGAGCTCGCCTTCATAGTCGAGCTGGTCGGAGACTTTGGGCTTCTCGATCGTCTGACCGGCGCCCGTCATCGAGGACATGCTGCGCACGAACAGGCTGGGATATTTGGGCAGGTCGGAATTATCTTTATATTCCGCGTTGCGCTCGGCGTAGTTGACACCGATGCACCACAGCTTCTCCGGCGTCAGCACCGGCGGCAGCAGGACGAGCTGGTCCAGCGCATGATCCGGCTTCTGACCCGCGACGGCCTCCTGCGCTTCGGCGAGCGCGTTGCCCGCGATCAGCGCCTTCACGTCCGAATAGTCGCGGCCGATGCGCCTGGTCAGATCGACCACGCCGCCGTCCACGGCCGCGCCATAGCGCGCCTCGCCGTCCACGAGATAGCTCAGCAGTCGCATTGTATGTCCTCCGATGATCTTGAAGCGGCGGCCGGCGATGAGGCCCGCGCGCTCAGTCCTTCGACTTGGGAGTCTGGAACACGCTGCCCAGCGTCACGATCTCGCCGAGGCGGGCGTAGCGCGGGCCGCCGATGCGCGCGATCGGGTCGAGCGCTTTGGTCTCGACCTTGCCGTCGTTGACGAGACCGTCGCGCAAATGGAACAGCACGACCTCGCCGACGATGAGCCGGCTCTTGGCGTCGCCGAATTCGAGGCACTGCCGGAACCGGCACTCCATCGCCACCGGGGCGGCGGCGAGCCGCGGCACCTTGATGCGCTCGCTGGCGAGGGTCTCCAGGCCGAGATGCTCGACCTCGCTGATTTCAGGCGGATGCTCGACCGAGCTGTCGTGCACGGCGTTCATCAGCGGCATATCCGCGATGTGGATCACATATTCCTCGGTGTCGAGGATGTTGTGCGCGGTGTCCTTGTAGTCGGCACCCTTGCGGCCGACGCTGATGGCGAGCATCGGCGGCTTCTGCGAGACGAAGGTGAAGGCGCTGAACGGGGCGAGGTTGAGCACGCCCGTGGCTGACAGGCTGGTCACCCAGGCGATCGGACGCGGCACCACGATGCCGGTCATCAGCCGGTAGATGCGCTCGGCGCCGAGCTCGGTCGGATCGATCCGCATCGATCAATCCGCCCTGATATTGGCCTTGCGCACCACCGGAATCCACTTGGCGTCCTCGCGCTCGAGATAGGCCTTGAACTCGCCCGGTGTCATCGGCGTGGCTTCGCCGCCGAGCTTTTCGAACTTGTCGATCACGGCAGGGTCTTTCAGGATCGCGACCAGCGTCTCGTGCAGCTTCTCGACGATCGGCGCGGGCGTGCCGGCGGGCGCGAACAGGCCGGTGAAGGTCTGGCCGTCGAGATCCTTGTAGCCGAGCTCGGCGAAGGTCGGCACGTCAGGCAGCGACTTCAGCCGGTGCGGTGAGGTGACGGCGAGCGCGCGGAACAGGCCGGCCTTGATGTGCTGGAGGCTGACCGTGAGCTGGTCGAACGCGAACTGCACCTGTCCGCCCAGGAGATCGTTGATGGCCGGCGCGTTGCCGCGGTAATGCGCCGTGACCCATTGCAGCCCGAGGCTGGACTGCATCAGCTCGCTGAGCAGATGGTTGGTGGTGCCGGGACCTGGCGAGGCCATTGTCAGCTTGCCGGGCTCGCGCTTGGCGAGATCGAGAAACTCCTTGAGCGTGGTTGCCTGCACCGACGGATGAACCTCGAGCACCAGCGGCGTCATCGAGATCGTCGAGATCGGAAGAAAATCCTTCTTCCAGTTATAGGCGTCGCGCTTGTTGATCTCGGTCGCGAACAGCACCGGGCCGTTGGCGCCGACGAACAGCGTGTAGCCGTCGGGCGCCGATTTCGCGAAGGCTTCGCCCGCGATCATGCCGCCGGCGCCGGCCTTGTTCTCGATGACGAAGGGCTGGCCGAGCTTTTCCTGGAGCTTGTCGGCGACGATGCGCGCGGCGCTGTCGACATTGCCGCCGGCGGGATAAGGCACGATCAGCTTGACGTTGCGCGCCGGCCATTGCTGGCCGGAGGCGGGCCCTGCCAACATCGCAGTGGCGGCAGCTATGGCAATCCAGATTAATCTCATGTTAACCTCCCGGCGGCGCTTCCAATTCCATATCGGGCGCCGATGACTTTCGTGCAGGACATCCCGATCGGAGCGCAATCTCCAGATGCGCGCTTGCCCTGTCGAGGGAATTGTGGCGTTCTTGTCCATAATATGGACAAGAGACGCGCAACGAAACTCGCCCGCAGCGCCGTGGAACCGCGACAGGGCGCGCAGGCGATCCGGCGCGCGCTCGCGGTGCTGCGCATCCTCGCCGCAGGGCGCGAGGACGGTGTGCCATTGGTCGAGGTGGTGCGCGCCACCGGCCTCACCCGCCCGACCGTGCACCGCATCGTCCACGCGCTGATCGAGGAGGGCATCGTCGAGCGGCACCAGCGCACCGGCCGCTACGCGATCGGCAACCAGGTGCCGGAGCTGGCGCTGGCGCGTCCCCGGCCCTCGCGGCTCCTGGTCGCCGCAACTCCGTCGCTGCAGCGCGCGTCCGCCGAGATCGGCGACACGCTGTTCCTGACGGTGCGCACCGGCAACGACACGCTGTGCGTCGACCGCCGGATCGGCGTCTATCCGATCCAGGTGCTGTCGATCGAGGTCGGCGCGCGGCGGCCGCTCGGCGTCTCCAGCGCCGGCGTTGCCATTCTCGCCGCGATGCCGGCGCCGGAGGCGCGCAAGATCGTCGCGGCGAACGAGAAGCGGTTCGAAGCCTACCGGACCGACGTCGCGACCGTGCTCGGCGAGGTCACCGCCGCCAGGCGGCTCGGATACGGCATGAGGGAGATCGGCCTGGTGCAGGGAACGAAATCGATCTCGACCTGGATCAAGACGCCGGACGGCCAGCCGGCTGCGGCGATGACGGTGTCCGCCGTTCGCACGCGGCTGGGGCCAAGGCGGGAGCAGGAGGTGGCGGAGATCCTGCTGCGGGAGGCGCGGACGATCGAGCAGGCGATCGGGGGCTAAGGCACGGACGGTGCCGGTTCTTCGCCTCTCCCGCTTGCTTGCGGGAGAGGCCGACGCGCTCGCAGAGCGCGGCGGGTGAGGGCTCTCTCCACGCAGGGGCATACTCGGCAAGTTCTCAACACCCCCAACGCGGAGACACCCTCTCCCCAACCCTCCCCCGCAAGCGGGGGAGGGAGCGCACCGTCACTGCGGCGCTGTCAATGGGCTGACTTGGCACACGGTTTTGTGGCACAACGCGCCATCGCCGACCGACCAACGAGGCCACGCATGCCCGCGCCGAAACCGCCTGCTTTCGAGACCCTGAGCCTGCATGCGGGCCAGCATCCGGATCCCACGACCGGCGCCCGGGCGGTGCCGATCTACCAGACCACGTCCTACGTGTTCCAGGATTCCGACCACGCCGCGGCATTGTTCAACCTGGAGCGCGCCGGCCACATCTATACGCGCATCTCCAATCCGACCACCGGCGTGCTGGAGGAACGGCTTGCTGCGCTCGAAGGCGGCGTCGGCGCGATCTGCACCGCGAGCGGCCAGGCCGCGCTGCACCTCGCCATCGCGACGCTGCTGAGCGCCGGCGACCACATCGTGGCGTCGAGCTCGCTCTACGGCGGCACCATCAATTTGCTGGCGCACACGCTGCCGCGCTTCGGCATCACCACGACCTTTGTGAAACCACGCGATCACGACGCGTTTCGTGGCGCCATCAAGCCGAACACAAAACTCGTGATCGGCGAGACCATCGGCAATCCCGGGCTCGAGGTGCTCGACATTCCCAAGGTCGCGGCGATTGCGCATGCGGCCAAGATTCCGCTTCTGATCGACAACACCTTCGCCACGCCCTATCTCAGCCGCCCGATCGAGCTGGGTGCCGACATCGTCATGCATTCGGCGACCAAATGGATCGGCGGCCACGGCATCGCGATCGGCGGCGCCATCGTCGACGGCGGCCGCTTCGACTGGCGTGCATCCGGCAAATTCGCCGTGCTGACCGAGCCCTATGGCGGCTATCACGGCATCGTCTTCGACGAGCAGTTCGGCACGGCCGCTTTCATCATGCGGGCGCGTACGGAAGGCTTGCGCGATTTCGGCGCCTGCCTGTCGCCCACCAATGCGTTCCAGCTGCTGCAGGGCGTCGAGACGCTCGGCGTGCGCATGGACCGGCATATGCAGAACACGCTATCCGTGCTGGAGGCGCTGAAGTCCAACAAGGCGGTGGACTGGGTGCTGCATCCCTCGCTCGAAGACCATGCGGACCATCAGCTGGCGAAGCAGCTGCTGCCGCGCGGTGCCGGCTCGATCGTCTCCTTCGGCATCAAGGGCGGGCGGCCTGCCGGGCGCAAATTCATCGAAAGCTTGCGCATGATCAGCCACCTCGCCAATGTCGGCGACGCCAAGACGCTGGTGATCCATCCCGCCTCGACCACGCATCAGCAGATGGATGCCGAGCAGCTCAAGGCTGCCGGCATCGGCGAGGAGCTGGTGCGGCTCTCGGTCGGTATCGAGACCGCCTCGGACATCATCGACGACCTCAACCAAGCGCTGCGCATCTCGCAAAAGGCCTGACACCATGAAGCTCTCCGTCAACGGCACCGATGTGTTTGTCGCAACCGGCGGCCGCGACTTCGACAAGTCCCTGCCCGCGGTGGTCTTCATCCACGGCGCCGGCTTCGACCATTCGACCTGGGCGCTGCATACGCGCTGGTTCGCCCATCATGGTTTTGCCGTGCTCGCGCCCGACCTGCCCGGGCACGGGCGCTCGGCTGGGCCTTCGCTCGGCAGCATCGCCGAGATGGCCGACTGGACGGCGGCGCTGCTCGATGCGGCGGGCGCTGCGAAGGCGCACCTGATCGGCCACTCCATGGGCTCGCTGATCTCGCTGGAGACGGCGGCGCGGCATCCCGACAAGGTCTCCGCGCTGAGCCTGATCGGCACCGCCGCGACCATGACGGTGGGTCCGGATCTCCTGAAAGCCGCCGAAGCCAACTCGCAGGATGCCAACGACATGGTCTCGATCTGGGGCCTCGGGTTCAACGCGGAGCTCGGCGGCAGCCTGGCGCCGGGCCTGTGGATGCATGGCGGCGCGCAGGCGGTGCTGAAATCGTGCGAGCCGGGCGTGCTGTTCAAGGATCTGTCGGCCTGCAACTCCTATACGAATGCGCTTGCCGCCGCGGCGAGCGTGAAGGTGCCGACGACGCTCATCCTCGGCGAGCGGGACATGATGACGCCGGCGAAGGCCGGCAAGGCGCTCGCCGCCGCGATCCCGCATGCAAAGACCGTCGTGGTGCGAGGTGCCGGCCACATGATCATGGCCGAGCGGCCGGACGAGCTCTTGGCGGCGCTGCGGAACTAAGCGGATCAATCTTCCGCCTCGCGCGTTGCGGTCAGACCCTCGCACTCAAGAAGGGGAACTCGACCATGCCGAGACAGGAAGTCATTCGCAAAGCCAGGCAAGACAAGCGCGCCGGCAAGTCGGCCAGCACGCAGGCCGGCGAGTTCGTCAAGGACGAGATCGACAGGATTCGCAAGGGCAAGCACGGCGCGCGCTCGACCAAGCAGGCGATCGCGATCGGCCTGTCCGAGGCGCGTCGCGCCGGTGTCGATCTGCCGCCGCCGCGCAAGGGAAGCACCAAGAAGTCGACGCGCCGTAGTGCCAAGTACGCTTACGAGGTCGGCCAGGGCAAACGCACGCCGAAGCGGAGCCCGAAAGTATCGCGCGCCGCCACGAACGCTCTGAAGAAGGAGCCGCGCTCCACCGCATCGCGTGGTGCACTGTCGAAACAGGCCAAACGTGCCGCAAGCCGCCGAACCGCAGCGTCCCGCTCGGCCGCCGCGCGGAAAGCCAGCCACACCAAGGGCGCCAAGGTCCGCTCCGCTGCCGCAAAGAAGGCGGCACGCACAAGGGCGCGCCGCCGGAGCTGATCACTCAGGCTGGCTCAGGAGCCCGGCGTCCACTTCCAGACGATGTCGGAGACGTTGACGGGCTTCGGGATGAGGCCCAGCTTTGCGAAACGATCGGCCACCGCCTGCTGGCTTGCGATGATCTCGGCATCCAGCGGCACCACGCGGAAGTTGGAGCGACCCACGAAGCGCCTGACGGCCTCGATGTCGACGCCGGTCGCATCTGCCTGGGCTTTGGCGACGTCCTCGTGGTGTTCGTTGGCCCAGACTCCTTCGGAGGCAAAGGTCGTGTTGAGCTTCGCCACCAGCGACGGATATTTATCGACGAAATCCGTGTTTGCGATGTAGAAGGCATTCGGCTTGTGCACGTCCTTGTCGAAAGCGATGACGCGCGCCTTTTCCTTCAGCTCGGCGAGCGCCAGATAGGGATCCCAGATCGACCAGGCATCGACCGAGCCCTTGATGAAGGCGGCGGTCGCATCGGCGGGCGCGAGCGGCGCCGGCGTTATGTCGGACCAGGACAAGCCGGCCTTCTCGAGCGCGGCAACCAGCAGATTATGCGCGCTCGATCCCTTGCCGAAGGCGACGCGCTTGCCCTTGAGATCGGCCAGCGCGTGAATCGGCGAATCCTTCGGCACGACGATCGCCTGGGTGTTGCCGTCCGATTTCACCGCAGCGACGTAGCGGATCTTGGCGCCGCCGGCCTGCGCGAAGATCGGCGGGGAGTCGCCGACATAGCCGAAATCGACGCTGCCGACATTGATGGCCTCCAGCAGCGGCGGACCGAACTGGAAGTCGACCCACTTGATCTCGATGCCGAGCGGCTTGAAGGCGTTCTCCAGCGTCTGGCGCTGGCGCACCGCCGGGAAGAAGCCGCCCTTCTGCGTGCCGATGCGAATCTCGGCCGGCTTGTCTTCGGCCCACACGGGCGAAACGGCCGCACTTGCCAGCAACAGAGCGCCGGCGATGATGTGTCGTCGCGTGATCATTTGCAAAGTCCTTTCGGTCTGCTGGTGCTCAGATGGAGACAAGGTGCCGGCGCTCCGCGAACACGGCGCTCGCGGCCCGTTCGGCGTCCCGGGCCGAGCGGAACTGGCGGCCTTCGAGGCTGTCGAACAGGCGCTCGGAGGAGAAAAAGCGGAAACCGCGCTCGTCGCTGGCGATGATGCCGGCGGTGCGGTCGTGAACTTCGATGATATAGGCTTTGGGCATGGCTGCTCGTTCGCCGAACGGGTCGGCGCTCCTGTCAAGAGATTGCGATCGGGATTTTGGCTCGGCGATCAGCAGCAACAACAGGCGCCGGTCGCGGCCGAGACGCAGCGACGCATCATGCGCTTGCGCATGTCGCTTCTCACTCGCTGGTCATTCGATGTCATGCAGCAGCTTTCGGCTCGACGATGCAGTTTCGACGCTTCGAATATCGAGGGATTACGCCGATCGGTCAATGAAATGGCTATCCATATTTGCCGCGGCCGCGTGCGCGCACTTCTCTGCGCGCAAGCCGCCGCAGCCGAAATCATCTCGCGATCATGTCAACACGCAAGAGGTCCGTAGCGTGGTACCGTTGCCCCGAGAGGCGCAAAGAAATGCGGAGAACGACATGACGCATGCTCTAAAGGGGCGCACGGCGCTCGTCACCGGCGGCTCGCGCGGGATTGGCGCGGCCATCTGTCGTGCATTGGCCGAAGCAGGTGCGGCGGTGGCGATCAATTGCCGCGAGCGGATTGGCCAAGCTGAACAACTCGCAGGCGAGATCGGCCAGCAGGGCGGCCGCGCCATCGTGGTCGCCGCGGATGTCTCGCAGCGCGAGGCCGTGGCCGGTATGGTCGAGCGCGTCACGGCCGGGCTTGGGCCGGTCGACATCCTGGTCAACAATGCCGGCATTGCGATCACGCGCGGAATCGATGATCTCACCGAGGACGATTTCGACCGCACCATCCTGGTCAACCTGAAATCGGCTTTCCTGTGCACGCAAGCGGTGCTGCCGTCGATGCGCGCGCGGAAGTGGGGCCGCATCGTCAACATCTCCTCGGGTGCCGCGCGCGGTGCCGGCTCGATCGGCCCGCACTACAATGCGTCCAAGGCCGGCATGGAGGGCCTGACGCGCGGCTATGCTGCGCGGCTCGTGAAGGAGGGCATCACCGTCAACGCCGTGGCGCCGTCATTGATCGAGACCGACATGATGAGCGGCCAGCCCGCGCTCGTCAGCCGCATCCCGCTCGGCCGCTTTGGCACGGCGGAGGAGGTGGCGAAGGCTGCGATGCTGCTGGTCGACAACGCCTACATGACCGGACAGACTATCGCGCTGAGCGGGGGTATAGCGTTTAATTGAGGGCTCGCCGCCGGTAGCGCACGCGCTCTTCCAATCTTGGAAAGCCGTAGGGTGGGCAAAGCGAAGCGTGCCCACCATTTGCGTGTAATTGGTGAGAATTCGTGGGCACGGCGCAAGAGCGCCTTTGCCCACCCTACGACTCCGGACTCGCGGAAAGATACCCTTTCTCACGAGGGGAGAGGGAAAGCTCACCACATCGTCGCGGCTGCCCGTTCCGGCCAGGCGCGATCATACTCCGCGCCGCCGACCTTGTTGTCGCTCATTTCCGCAAGAATCTGCCCTGGCGTCGGCAGCGTCTTGGGATCGACGCGCTTGTCGGGATTCCAGAGGTCGGAGCGGACGATGGCGCGGGCACATTGGAAGTAAATCTCGTCCACGTTCATCACCATGACGCTGCGCGGCGCCTTGCCTTCGACCTTGAACGAGGCCAGCAGCTCCGGATCGACGGAAAGATGCGCGCGGCCGTTCGCCCGCACTGCGTTGCCGGAGCCGGGGATCAGGAGCATCAGCGAGACCCTGGGGTCGCGCACGATGTTGCGCAAGGAATCGACCCGGTTGTTGCCGCGGCGGTCGGGCAGCATCAGCGTCTTGGGGTCGTGGACGCGGACGAAGCCAGGCAGATCGCCGCGCGGCGAGCAGTCGATGCCCTCTGGGCCAATGGTGGCGAGCGCGGCGAACGGCGCCTTCTCGATGAAGATGCGGTAGAGCGGGGTGACGTGGTCGGCGACTTTCACGGTCGAGGCGTCGTTGGTGGCGCCGTAGATGGCTTCAAGCTGCTCGACCGTTTCGATCACCGTCATTCCACTCTCTCCTTGCTGTTGCCAGCAACTAATCCTGCCAGCCTTGATTCCTGATCACGCGCAGCAGCTGGCGGCTGTGATAGTCCGCGCTGCCGGCATTGAGGATGGTGACGTCCGCCTGCGCCGACGCCTCTTCGACGCTGCGCGACAGCCGCTCGGCGATGTCGCCGTCGCTCTTCCGGGCGCGCGCGGCAAGCCGCTGCGCCAAGACCTCCGGCGGCGCCGTGATCGCGACCACAACGACATTGGCATAGGCCCGGCGCAAGGCAGCGATCACAGTGCGTGAGACGTTGGCGACCACGGTGCGGCCGGCGCGGATGTCGTCGTTGATCTCGAGCGGCAACGCGTAGGAATGCCCATGGGCCTCCCAGTGCACGGCAAAGTCGCCGTGCTCGCACGCGCGGCGGAATTCGTCGGGGCTGACCGCGATATTGTCTTCATCGGCCGACGCCGCGCGCGTCACGATGCGGCGCGGGAAGACGATGTCGGGATCGTCGCTGCAGGCCGCCTGCGCCAGCCGCAGCAGGGTATCCTTGCCGGCGCCGCTGGGGCCGACCACGAGCACGAGCCGGCCGGGGCCGATCGCACCCGTCTCGCCTTCACCCGCGGTCGCCATATCGCTCATGCGACGCGTTGTCCTTCCCGCCAGACGCTGCGGACCACGGGAACGTGGCCTGCGACATGGACGCGGATCAAATCGGCGCGCTTGCCGGTTGCGACCTCGCCGCGGTCGGTGAGACCGACCGCTTCGGCGGGCGCTTTCGTCACCGTCCGAACCGCGGCCGGGAGGCTGATCGCAGGCACGTGCTCGGGCAATTGCAGCGCGGCCATCAAAAGGCTCGACGGGATGTAGTCCGACGACAGGATGTCGAGCAGGCCCTCGCGCGCGAGATCGACCGCGGCGATGTTGCCGGAGTGCGAGCCGCCGCGCACCACGTTCGGCGCGCCCATGAGGATGTCGATGCCGGCCTGATGCAGGCCGCGCGCGGCCTCCAGCGTGGTCGGGAATTCCGCGACCGAGACGCGGTCGCGCACGGCATCCGCGACGTTCTCTTCGGTGGTGTCGTCGTGGCTCGCCAGCGGAATGTCGTACTGATGCGCCAGCGCCACGATCTCGCGCATGTTCGCCGCGGCATAGCGCCTCTGATATTCGAAGCGCTTAGCGAACAATTCGTCGAGCTCGGCATCGGTCTTGCCGCCGCCCTTGCCGCGGTAATAGTCGCGCAGCTTGACCTCGTCGCGGAACTGGCGCTGGCCCGGCGTGTGGTCCATCAGCGACATCAGCTTGACGTCGGGACGGTCGATCAGCTCCTTGGCTTCCTCGACCACGCTCGGCATCGGGATCTCGCAGCGCAGATGCAGGAAGTGATCGGCGCGCAGCAGGCTGGCCTCGCGGGCCGTGGTGATGGCGGCGGCAAGCACGCCGGCGCGGCCATCGACCTCCTCGGCGCCATCCTCGCGCCAGACCCGGAGCGAATCGAACACGGTGGTGATGCCCGACGTCGCCAGCTGGCCGTCATAGGAGACGACGGCGGCGACCGGATTCCAGAACACCTTTGGCCGCGGAACGTAATGCGCTTCGAGATGATCGGTGTGGAGCTCGATCAGGCCGGGCATGATCAGATCGCCGCCGGCGTCCTCGGCGCCCGCGGGCGCCTTCCCCTCGCCGATCTCCGCAATGCGGCCGTCGGCCAGCGCGAGCCAGCCCTGCTCGATCACCCGGTCAGCCAGCACGATCCTGGCATTGGCGATCACGGCTTCCTTCTTCATTTCCCCATTCCTTCAGGCCGCGGCGGCAAAGCTGGTGACGTCGACGATGCGGTCGGCAATCAGATGACGGATTTCGTCGTCGTGGACAATGGCCACCATGGCAACGTCCTGACGTTTCTTTTCAGCGACCAGCTCGACTACCACGGCGCGATTGGCGGCGTCGAGCGAGGCGGTCGGCTCGTCCAGCAGCAGGATCGGCAGATCCGAGATGAAGCCACGGGCGATGTTGACGCGCTGCTGCTCGCCGCCGGAGAAGGTGGCGGGCGGAAGCTGCCATAGGCGCTCGGGGATGTTGAGGCGATGCAGCAATTCGCCGGCGCGCGCCTGTGCGTCAGTCCGGCTCATGCCGTTGACAATCAGCGGCTCGGCGACGACGTCGATGGTCGCAACCCGCGGCACGGCCCGCAGGAATTGGCTGACATAGCCGATGGTGGAACGGCGGATGTTGAGCACCTGACGCGGCTCGGCGGCGGCAAGATCGACCAGCTTGCCGCGATGACGGATGCCGATCCGGCCGCTGTCGCAGCGGTAGTTGCCGAAGATCATCTTCAGGATCGACGATTTGCCGGCGCCCGACGGACCCGACAGCACGACGCACTCGCCCGGATTGACCTGGAAGGTCACGCCGCGCACCACCGGCAACTCGATGCCGCCCTGCAGGTGCATCGTAAAGGTCTTGCCGGCGTCGGTGATGTCGATCATGGCGGTCATTGGAAAACTCGTATTGTAAAGTTCATGGCGGCAGGATCGAGGAAACGAGCAGCTGGGTATAGGGCTCGCGCGGGTCGTCGAGCACCTGGTCGGTGAGCCCGGTTTCGATGACGCGGCCGCCTTTCATCACCATCACGCGGTGCGACAACAGGCGCGCCACCGCGAGATCGTGGGTGACGATGACGACGGCGAGGTTCAGCTCGGCGACAAGGCTGCGCAGGAGGTCGAGCAGGCGCGCCTGCACCGAAACGTCGAGTCCGCCGGTCGGCTCGTCCATGAACACCAGCCGCGGCTCGGTGACGAGGTTGCGGGCAATCTGCAGACGCTGGCGCATGCCGCCGGAATAGGTGCGCGGCGCATCGTCGATGCGCGCTGTGTCGATCTCGACGCGGGTGAGCCAGTCCGAGGCAGTGTCGCGGATGCGGCCGTAGTGATTCCACCCCACCGCCATCAGCCGCTCGCCGACATTGGCGCCGGCCGAGACCGCCATGCGCAGGCCCTGCGCGGGATCCTGGTGCACGAAACCCCAATCGGTGCGGAACAGGAAGCGCCGCTCGGCTTCGCCGAGCGAGGCGAGATCGCGGGCGACACCGTCGCGCATCCGGTAGGAGACGTGCCCTGCACTCGGCGCGAGCTGGCCCGACAGCAGTTGCAGCAGCGTCGACTTGCCCGAGCCGGATTCGCCGACGATCGCCAGCACCTCGCCGGGATGGAGCGAGAACGACACGTCGCGGCAGGCATTGATGCGGCCGAAGGACTTGCTGAGGGATTTTGCGACCAGCAGCGGCTCGTCGTTCTCGATCAAATTCTGATCAGCCATTCGCGGCCTCCTGCGCCTTGTCCTTGTACGGCGCGGCGCTGAGGCTGCCGTGATGGCCGGCGGCCTGGCGGCTCTCGCAATAATCGGTGTCCGAGCACACGAACATCCGCCCGCCCTTGTCGTCGGTGACGATCTCGTCGAGATAGGAATTCTCGGCCGCGCACAGCGCGCAGGGCGCGTTGAAACGATACGGCTCGAACGGGTGGTCCTCGAAATCGAGCGACACCACCTGCGTATAGGGCGGGATCGCGTAGATCCGCTTCTCGCGGCCGGCACCGAACAATTGCAACGCCGGGCAATTGTCCATCTTGGGATTGTCGAATTTCGGCGTCGGCGACGGGTCCATCACATAGCGCGCGTTCACCTTCACCGGATAGGCGTAGGCGGTGGCGATGTGGCCGAAGCGGGCGATGTCCTCGTAGAGCTTCACATGCATCAGGCCGTATTCGGCCAGCGCATGCATGCGCCGCGTCTCGGTTTCGCGCGGCTCGAGGAAGCGCAACGGCTCGGGGATCGGCACCTGATAGACCAGCACCTGGTTCGCGTTCAGCGCCGTCTCGGGGATGCGGTGACGGGTCTGGATCACGGTTGCCTCGTCCGTCGCCGTGGTCGTCGCAACGCCCGCGGTCTTGGCGAAGAATTTTCGGATCGAGATCGCGTTGGTGGTGTCGTCGGAGCCCTGATCGATCACTTTCAGCACGTCCTGGGGACCAAGGATCGCGGCCGTGACCTGCACGCCGCCGGTGCCCCAGCCATAGGGCATCGGCATCTCGCGGCTGGCGAACGGCACCTGATAGCCGGGGATCGCGATCGCCTTCAGGATCGCACGGCGGATCATCCGCTTGGTCTGCTCGTCGAGATAGGCGAAATTGTAGGCGGGCGCGTTCATTCCGCGGCTTCCTTCATGGCGTCGGGCGCATTGGCATCGGCAAACTCCTGACGCAGCTTGCGCAGCAGGCCGAGCTCGGACTGGAAGTCGACATAGTGCGGCAGCTTCAGGTGCTCGACGAAGCCGGTCGCCTGGACATTGTCCGAATGCGACATCACGAATTCTTCATCTTGCGCCGGGGCCAGCGCCTCCTCGCCGAGCTCACGGGCGCGCAGCGCGCGATCGACCAGCGCCATCGACATGGTCTTGCGTTCGCTCTGGCCGAAAGCGAGGCCATAGCCGCGGGTGAAGCACGGAGCTTCTGTGGCGGAGCCCTTGAACTGGTTGACCATCTGGCATTCGGTGAGCGCGATCGCACCGAGCGGCACGGCGAAGCCGACGTCTTCCGCGACAAATTCAACCTCGACCTCGCCGAAGCGGATCTCGCCGACAAAGGGATGGTTGCGGCCGTAGCCGCGCTGGGTGGAATAGCCCATCGCGAGCAGAAAGCCTTCGTCACCGCGCGCAAGGTTCTGCAGGCGCAAATCGCGATCCGCGGGAAAGTTCAGCGGCTCGCGGGTGAGGTCGCCGACGCTGGCGCCGTCCTCGGCCTCGGGCGATGATTCGATCAGCCCGTCGCGGCCGAGAATATCGGTCACGCGCGGGGTCGGCGCGGTCGAGGCTTCGGCCATTGCCGGAGCCTCAGGCACAAAGCCTTCCGCGAGCGAAGGATCGAGCAGGCGGTGCGTGTAGTCGAAGGTCGGCCCCAGGATCTGGCCGCCCGGAATGTCCTTGAAGGTCGCCGACACCCGCCGCTGCACCCGCATCGCGCCGGTGTCGACCGGCTCGCTGGCGCCGAACCGCGGCAGCGTGGCCCGGAAGGCGCGCACCAGGAAGATCGCCTCGATCAAATCGCCGCGCGCCTGCTTGATCGCCAGCGCAGCAAGCTCGCGGTCATAGAGCGAGCCTTCGCTCATGACGCGGTCCACGGCAAGGCCGAGCTGCTCGGTGATCTGATCGAGGGAGATTTCCGCAACGTCTTGGTCACCGCGCCGCTTATGCGCCAGCAGGCGATGGGCGTTCTCGATGGCGCGCTCGCCGCCTTTAACTGCGACATACATGCTTTCAGCTTCCCTTGCTCACGATGCGGGTGGTGCGAGGGATCGCGACCACGGCGTCATCGGCGACCAGCACCACGTCGATGCCGCGCGGAAACAGCGCTTCGTTCATATGCAGGCGCTCGAACAGGTCGAACGGCTTGACCGACGCCTGCAGCGTGGCGACGCCATCGATGCCGGGGCCGCGCAGCTCGAAGCTTCGCCCGGAGGCGAGACTGTCGACCTGGACGATCACGGTGGTCGACCGGTCCGGATACTCAGCCGTCCCGAGCGCGAAGCGTTCGAGCGAAGGCAGCGTACCGCCGTCGCCAATGAGCGCGAACGAGGCGACCGATGAATCCTGCACGACCGGCGCGCCGGTGTGGAACTTGAGCCACTTCGTCACGTCCGAGCTTTCCGCCATCCGCGCATCGAGCCAGAGCGGCGTGTCGTGGTCGAACAGCGTCAGCGCGATCGCGGCGGTGCCGCGCATCATCGGCCCAGGCGTCCCGGCCATGGGCACGATGCGCTGAACCGAGCCCGGTCGCGCCATGGCGTCCATCACCGAGCGAAAGGTCGATTGCGCCGACAAGACCTTGTCGGCGAAACCCGGCGGCAATTCCGCAATCGTGGTCATGATCTCAGCCCTCACCGCGCACCATGGTGTAGAAATCAACCTTCGTCGCGGCGGTCGCTTCCGCCGCCTGCTTGCGCGTGACCATAAGCTGCGCGCGCAACGGCGCGATAATTTCGCGCTCCACCTCTTCGCCGAAATCGCGCGACTGCGCCAGCGCATCGCACAATGCGATCAGCCGCGCCTTCTCACCGTCGCGGCCGAGCGTGTAGCCGAAGCCGACCTCGCCGCTCGCAAGCCGCACCGCGGCGCGCGACACCGTGGCTTCGCCGAGATTGAACGGCGCGCCGTCGCCGCCGACCCGGCCGCGCAGCATCACGAGCCCGTTCTCCGGCGCGCGCAGATCCTGATGGTCCGGCAGAGATAAGTTGCGGAGGCGAGCGGCGATCTCGCCCGCCTCCGCGTGCGCCAGCACCGCCATCGCGGCCTTGCGCTGGGCTTGCTGGGTATTGTGCTGGGTCACCTGGGCCACCGAACGTCTTGACAGAACTTGCCGCGTCGAAGTTGTCTATGATAGTAGACAACTTCATACGGACGCGCCATGACTGTTTCGTGACAATGTTGTGATTTCTGGAGTAGGTTTCCCGCGACATGAGCATGCAGGACACAGCCTCCTCGGGCGTCGCGCTATGGCGCCTCGTTGCCGACGGCATCGAGCGCGGCATCGCGGACGGCCGCTTTGCGCCCGGCGACAAATTGCCGGGCGAGATGGAGATCGCCGAAACCTATCGCGTCAACCGCCACACCGTGCGGCGCGCGCTGGCCGCCCTCGCCGAGCGCGGCCTGGTGCGCGCCGAGCGCGGCAGCGGAACCTATGTCGAGGCGCAGAAGCTCGCTTATCCCTTGCGCTCACGCACGCGTTTCTCCGAGATCGTCGGCGCCGATGGCCGCGAGCCGCATGGCCGGCTGATCGAGGCGATCGATGACGTCGCGACGCGCGAGCTCGCGCGCGAGCTGGGATTGAAGACCGGCGCGCCTCTGGTGCGGATCGAGGCGATCCGCCTCGCCGACCGCACGCCGATCTGCGTGTCCACGACCTGGCTGTCGGCGGAACGGTTTCCGGGCGCAGGCGCCGTGTTCGCGGCGACGCGCTCGATGACAAAGCTGCTGGAGCATTATGGCGTCCGCGACTATCGCCGCGGCGCAACGCGAATCACGGCCGGCATCGTCGACGCGACCGACGCGGCCCGACTCGATCTCGCGCTGGGACGCCCGATCCTGGTGGTGGATGCGACCGACCACGATCTCGAGGGCAAGCCGCTGATGACCAAGCACTCGCGGTTTGCAGCGGAGCGGGTGGAGTTTGTGGTGGAGTCGTAGCCCTCCACGGCACCGGACCTGCGATCAGGCCACGGCCCTTCGCCCAATAATCGCAAACCGCAGCTTGCCGGAGATGAAATCGATCGCGGCGACGGCGACCAGGATCATCAGGATCAGGAACGACACTTTCTGCCATTCCAGCACGCGGATCTGCTCGGCGAGCTGGAGACCGATGCCGCCGGCGCCGACGATGCCGATGATGGTGGCCGAGCGGGTGTTGGACTCGATGAAATAGAGCACCTGGCCGGCGATGACGGGCAGCACCTGCGGCAGCAGGCCGAAGCGGATCTCGTGCAGCGCGCTGCCGCCGGAGGCGCGGATGCCTTCGACCTGCTTCTGGTCGGCGCCCTCGATCGCCTCCGAGAACAGCTTGCCGAACGCGCCGAAATCCGACACCGCGATGGCGAGCACGCCGGCGAACGGGCCGAGCCCGACCACGTTGATCCACACCAGCGCCCAGATCAGGGTGTCGACGCCGCGGATCGAATCCAGGAAACGGCGGACCGGGAAGCGAAGGATGTTCGACGGCACGATGTTGCGCGCAGCGAGCAAGCTCACCGGCAACGCGAACACCGCGGCCAGCGTGGTGCCGAGCAGCGCGATCGAGAGCGTTTCCCCGAGCGCCTTCAGATAGATCGGCAGCGACGAGCCGGGATCCGGCGGGATCATCATCAAGGTGATCCAGCCGAGCTGGCTGAGGCCTGCGAAGAAGCGCGACGGCGAGAAGTCGAGATCGACAAGGCCGTAGACGAGGATGGCGAGCGCCGCGGCGATCATGGCGGGCGTCGCGAGCCGCGCCGAGGCCGGCCGGTCGAACACATCGGGATAGCGCGCGCGAATCTGCGCGGTGTCGACCTCTTGCGGCGTCACGTCCGCGCCTCCTTGCCGAACAGGCGGCCGCGCAACCAGCCGGTGGTGATGTCGATGATGAAGACGGTGACGACGATGGTGAGCAGGATGGCGCTGACGTCCGAATAATAGAACTTGCGGATGGCGACGACGAGCTCCTGGCCGATGCCGCCGGCGCCGACGAAGCCCATCACGGAGGCCTCGCGGACGTTGATCTCGAAGCGCAGCAGCGCGTAGCTGGCATAGCCGGCGGTGACCTGCGGCACGATGGCGAAGCGCATGCAGGAGAGCCAGCTCGCTCCGGTCGAGCGGATGCCCTCGACCGGCTTCATGTCGGCATTCTCGACGATCTCCGAGAACAGTTTTCCCAGCGCTCCCGTCGAGTGGATCGCAATCGCCAGCACGCCAGCCATCGGTCCGAGCCCGAAGGCGATCACGAAGACCAGCGCAAAGACGATGCCGGGAACGGTGCGGGCGAATTCGAGCAGGCGCCGCACGACGAAGCGCAGCCAGGACGCGGGCGAGGTGTTCTCGGCCGCGAAGAAGTTGAGCGCGAAGGCGAAGGTCGCACCGATCAGCGTGCCGACATAGGAGATCAGCAGCGTCTCGCCCAGCATCTTCAGCCATTTGCGCCAGCCCCAGAACCACTCGCCGACATCGGTCCAGACCCGCTGGCCGCTGTCGAGGGTGAGGATGCGGTCGAAATAGCTGACGAAATTGCCGAAATAGGTGAAAAGCGTGCGCAAATTCACTTCGGCGCCGATCGCGGCAAGAGCCAGCGCGGCGGCAAACACGCCCGCTCCCAACAAGAGACGAAGCCGCCTGCGTGAAACCGCCTGGCGATAGGCAGCGTTCAGCGCGGCGAGCTGCTGCTCGGGGAGGATCGAAACCGCTGTCGTCATGGGGTCGAAACAGGTCCCGTCAAAGAAAGAGCCGGGTCCTCGGGACCCGGCTCAGGTGCATCGTCCCGAAGATTCAGGACGCCTTCTTCTTACGCAGCGCGTCGACGAACTTGATCAGGTCGATCGTGCCATCCCAGTCCTTGGTGGTGGCGGGATGAAAACCCTTCTTCTGGCCATCGGAGAGACGATCGAACGCAGCCTTGTCCTTGGCCGGCGCGTCGAAGAATGCCTTGGCAATGGCGGCCTTGGCATCTTCCGGCAGGTCGGAATTGTAGGCATAGGGACCGTTGATGATCGGCGCCGACTTGTGGACGATGCGGAAGTCGTCCTTCTTCATCGCCGAGCCGTCGGCGTTCTTCAGCATGCCCTTGGTCAGCATCTGCGCCAGCGTGGAATCATTGTCGCTGGTCCACTGGTTGGCGGCAACCTCGACCGTTCCCTGCGCCAGCGCCAGCATCGCGTTCTCGTGGCTGCCGGTGAAGACGACTTTGCCGAAATAGCTGTCGGCATCGTGGATGCCCAGCTTATCGAGCTCGAAGCGCGGCACGTTGTTGCCGGAGGTCGAGTTCGGGTCGACGAGGCCGAGGTTCTTGCCCTTGAGGTCATCGATTTTCTTGTAGGCGCTGTTCGCCTTGACGAAGAACACGGAATAGTAGCCGGTCGAGCCGTCCGCGTTGATGTCGTTGGCGAAGGCCTCGGACTTGACGCCGGTCAGGCGGGCACGGGCGAACGAGGCCGAGCCGTAGCTGGCGATGTGAATGTTGCCGGCGCGCTGGCCTTCGATCACGGCGGCGTAGTCGTTGGCGATGCGCAGCGTGACCTTCACGCCGAGCTCCTTGGAGAGATAGCTCACGAACGGTGCCCAGCGCTCCGTGACGCCGGAAGCGTTCTCGGCCGGAACGACCGCGAAGGTCAGCTCGGGATACTTCGCCTTCCAGTCTTCGGCGGAGGCGGAGGCCGTGAACGCGAGCGCGGCGGCGCCGGCAAGAATGAGTCGACGAGTGATCATATTACCCTCTTCATTGGTTGGGGTCGGTTGACGCAAAGACTTGCAACGAAGACTTGCAACGAAACGGACGTCGCTCAGGCGGCCGCGGCCGTTCCGAGCGCCGGAACACCCTCCGGCGCCGGGACGGGCATCGCGCCCATGACATCGGCGGCTTCGAGATCGTACAGCTCGCGCGCGACGTGATCGGTCAGCGCGGACGGCGCGCCGTCGAACACCACGCGCCCGGCCGCCATGCCGATCAGGCGGTCGCAATAGGTGCGGGCGAGATCGAGCGAATGCAGGTTGCAGAGCACGGTGATGCCGAAATGCTTGTTGATACGCAAAAGCGCATCCATCACGATCTTGGTATTGCGCGGATCGAGCGAGGCGATCGGCTCGTCGGCGAGGATGATGTCGGGCTGCTGCACCAGCGCGCGGGCAATCGCGACACGCTGCTGCTGGCCGCCGGAGAGCTGGTCGGCGCGCTGGGCGGCGAGCGAAGCGATGTCGAACTGCTCGAGCGCCGACATCGCCAGCGCCTTGTCCTGCTCGGGCCAGGCCTGCGACAGCGAGCGCCAGGCGGGCATCGTGGCGAGACGCCCCATCAGGACATTGGTGAGCACGTCGAGGCGACCGACCAGGTTGAACTGCTGGAAGATCATCGCCGAGCGGGCGCGCCACTGCCGCAGCTCCCTGCCACGCAGGCCCGTAACGTCGATGCCGTCGAACAGGATGCGCCCTCCGGTCGGCGTCACCAGGCGGTTGATGCTCCGCAACAATGTCGACTTGCCGGCGCCGGATCGCCCGATCACACCGACGAAGCCGCCGGGGGAAACTTGAAACGAAGCATCGTCCACCGCGGCTTTCGCGCCGAAGCGACACGTCAGGCCTTCAACCACCAGCATCGAGGGGCTCCAGAGTAGCTGGAGCCAACCGCTAACGCCCGTGCTTAACACTTGTGTGACAGCGCTGCTGCAGTGCGGCCATCCTGCGCACATCGTCCCCTGTCATTTATCTGTCATGACATCGTCATCCGGCCGCTCGAAGAGAGAAGCTCGCCCTCGCACTTCGGATGCAACATGGTCGCCAAAGCTCTGTCGGTTCAGCCGACCGTCGATCCCTCGGCAAAGCTGCACGAGACCAGGCTCGGCGCCTATACCGAGGTCGGCGCGCGCACGATCCTGCATGAAGTGGCGATGGGCGACTATTCCTATGTCGTGAACGATGCGCAGATCACCTACACCACCATCGGAAAGTTCTGCTCGATCGCGGCGATGACCCGCATCAATCCCGGCAACCATCCGATGCACCGCGCCACGCAGGCGCATTTCACCTATCGCTCCAGCGCCTATTTCGAGGGCGAAAGCGACGATGCCGAATTCTTCGACTGGCGGCGCCAGCATCACGTTCATATCGGCCATGACGTCTGGATCGGCCATGGTGCGATCGTGCTGCCGGGCCGCAACATCGGCACCGGCGCGGTGATCGCCGCCGGCGCAATCGTCACCAGGGACGTGCCGGCCTACACCATCGTCGCCGGCAATCCGGCTCGTATCGTGCGGCGGCGGTTCTCGGAGGAGATCGCCGGGCGCCTTGCAAAGCTCGCCTGGTGGGACTGGGATCACGACAAATTGCGCGCGGCGCTGCCCGATTTCCGGAAGCTCGGGATTGAAGATTTTCTCTCGACATACGAAGCACAAGCGGGCTCACTCGCCAATTCTCCTGCCAGCAAACGAAGCGCGGTCGCGTGACAGACATCTTCATTGAAGGCGGCCGGGCTCTGATCGGCGCCGATCTCGTCGAAACCTCGCTTCTCGTCTCCGGAACCGACATTGCAGAGGTCGACGCCTCTCGCGGCCGGGCGCGGCTGGCGCTCGATGCCCGTGGCCTGCTGGTGCTGCCCGGCATCGTCGATCTGCACGGCGATGCCTTCGAGCGCCAGATGATGCCGCGCGCCGGCGTCGACTTTCCCATCGACGTTGCGCTCGCCGACAGCGACCGCCAGGCGATCAGCAACGGCATCACCACGGTGTTTCACGCCACGACCTGCTCCTGGGAGCCGGGCCTGCGCAGCGCCGAGAACGCGCGCGGCCTGATGGAGGCGATCGAGCGGCAGCGTCCGCAATTCGCCGCCGACACCCGCTTCCACCTGCGGCACGAGACCTACAACCTCGATGCGGAGGCCGAGATCAGTCAGTGGCTTTCGGAGGGCCGCGTCGACCTGTTCGCCTTCAACGACCACATGGACGGTACGGTCGCCGACATGGCCAAGCCGCGCAAGCGCAACCGCATGGTGGAGCGCACCGGGCTGTCGGCCGAGGAATTCGACCGGCTGGTCGAACGCGTGGTCTCGCGCGCCGGCGAGGTGCCGGCTTCGGTTGCACGGCTGGCCGCTGCAGCCCGCGCGGCCGAGGTGCGGATGCTTTCGCATGACGATGCGACGCCGGCGATGCGCCAGGCGTTTCGCGAGCTCGGCGCCTTGATCGCGGAATTTCCGATCAACGAGGAGACGGCGCAGGCAGCGGCCAGCCACGGCGATGCGATCGTCTACGGCGCGCCGAACGTCGTGCGTGGCGGCAGCCACACCGGCTGGACCAGGGCCTCCGACATGATCGCAAAGGGGCTCTGCTCGGTGCTGGCGTCGGACTATTATTATCCCGCGCAGCTGCTCGCCGCGTTCCGCCTGGCCGCCGACGGCGTGGTGCCGCTGACACAGGCCTGGGATCTGGTCTCCGCCGGCCCGGCGCGCGCGACCGGCCTCACCGATCGCGGCCTGCTCGCGGACGGACGCCGTGCCGACATTCTCCTCGTCGACGACAGCGTGGAGCTGCGGCCGCGGCTGATCGCGGTGATCTCAGGCGGCAAGCTCGTGCATCTCACCGACGCGACGCGGCTGCTCACCGCCATGGCTGCGCCGCGCGAGGCTGTCGTCGCGGCGTAAATTGGTTATGCTGAGGCAATGACAGGTTTCCCCCGCTACGCGATCTACTTTGCCGCAGGCCGCGACAGCGCCCTCTCCCGCTTCGGCGCCGAGCTGCTCGGCTATGACGCCCATAGCGGAGACGAGCTGCCGTTTCCGCAACAAGCACTGCATGTCGCGCCGGACTGGCACGAGGTCAGCGCCGATCCCCGCAAATACGGCTTTCACGCCACGCTGAAGGCGCCGATGGCGCTGGCGCCCGGCAAGACCGAAGCCGATCTGAAGGCTGCCTGCGCGGCCTTCGCCGGCCGGACACGACCGATCCCGACGGTCCGGCCAATTGTCGATTCCATCAGCGGCTTCATTGCCGTCATTCCAGCCGAGCCGGTCGAGGCTCTGCAGCAGCTTGCCGCAGATTGCGTTCGCGAATTCGATCCGTTTCGCGCCGCGCTGACGGCGGAGGATCGCGCCCGTCGCAAGCCGGAGAAGCTCAGCGAGCGGCAGCGCGACCATCTCGACCGCTGGGGCTACCCTTACGTGATGGAGGAATTCCGCTTCCACATGACGCTGACGGGGCGACTGGATGCGGAACGGCGCGGGCCGATCCTTCAGATGCTGCGGGACCGATTTGCGGCGCTGAACCTCGAGACCCTGGCGGTCGATCGCATCGCGCTGTTCAAGCAGAATGATGCCAATGCAAGATTTCGCATCATCGGCGAGTCGACGTTAGCAAAATAGCCAGCACGTCCTCCGTCATTGCGAGGAGCGAAGCGACGAAGCAATCCAGACTGTTTCCTTGGGGAAGAAGGTCTGGATTGCTTCGCTTCGCTCGCAACGACGTGGGGAGACATTCTCAGCCTAGCGCCAGGTCGCAAGATTGAAAGCGAGCGCCACCGCGCCAACCAGAACGAGGCTGGTCGCCCAGACTGCATCCAGGTTGAACCAGCTTCGCGAGACGAACCTCAATCCCAGATGGCGGTAAACCAGCCACGCCAGACATCCACCGGCGCCGACCATGGCGGCAACGTGCACCAGGGACACCAGCACCGCCATCCCGAGATTTGCCTTCATCAGCGCGCCCGCCGCCTGATGGCCGGCATCGAGCTCGAAGGCCTGGCAGAGCCCGAGATAGATCGGCACGAGCATCAGGGCAGCGCCATGAGCGATGGCGACGGCAAACGACCAGACCGCCAATTGCGTCGGCGGAATCCGTGCCAGCGCGCGCGGATGACGCCGGTCGATCAGCCGATAGACGCCAAAGCCGATGACGAGAAGGCTCGCGACGATCTGGATCGGACGCTGCCATTCGGCCAGCACGAGCAGGAACGCGAACGGCAGCAGCACGAGAAGTGTTGCCAGCAGATGCCCGGCCGCCAAAGCCCACAATGCACGAAAGAGCGCGAGCGGGCTCTTGTCCATGAGCCCGGCCGAAACGGCGAGCGGCCATCCCATTCCCGGATTGACCCCGTGGTAGAGACCGCTCGCAACGAGCGCGAGCCACAGCCAGCCAAGGGCCGGGCTCGCCTGCGCTCCATCTAGACCGACGGGTAGCAAAAGGAGTCCGTCGAACAGTCGCCGCCCTCGAGCCTGATCTGGTGCGCACGATAGCCGTCGGGGAAGCTCACGAAATAGTCCTTGTCGAGCTCGAGGCCGCCATTGCGACCGACATTGGCCATGACTTCCACGCCCGGAACCCCGTCGGGATAGAACTGGTCGTCCCAGGTGGAATAGAGCGAATTGGTCCAGTACACGCGCCGACCGTCGCGGCTGATCTCGACCATCTGCGGACCCGCCGCAAAGGCCTTGCCGTTCGGATGGGGCGTGCGCCGCGCGATGCCGCCGATGTGGACGGAACCCGCGAGCTTCGGCTTTCTGGGATCGCTGACGTCGTACTGGCGCATTTCACCCGTGCCCCAGCACGAGACGTAGAGAAACCGGTCGTCCATCGACAGGTCGATGTCCGTCACCAGCGGCGGCACGGCGCCAAATCCCTGTAGTAGCGGCGGCAGCTTCTCCTTCGGCGCGGGTTCGGGAGGGATCGTCGCCGTCTTCTCGGCATGGAATTTCCCGCCCTCGCGCCACCAGGTCCAGATCGATGCTTCGAGGTTGGTGGTGTCGACCACGACGCCGACGAAGCCGTACTCGCGAACCGGATCGTGAGCGGGCCGCACCTCCAGCGCCATCTGATGATTGGCACCGAGGTCGATGGTCTGGACGTTGCGGCGGGCGCGGAGATCCCAGAAGTGGAGGCGATGGCCATATTTATTCGCAAGCAGATCTTCCGGGACGATCCCGTTCTCGAACTGCGGCGGTAACGCCCATTCGCTCGTCACCATGTAATCGCGCGGCAGATTCCACCAGAAATCATAATGCAGCGTCTGCGGGCCACGGTCGATCTCCCATCGTCCGAGAACCTCGAACGTCTCGCAATCCATGATGAAGACGCCCGGAGGCCCATTGGTGCCGTCCTTGCCGCCGCCGCCCAGCGTGCTCACATAGATGCCGTCCGGTCCGCAATGGATCGTGTGCGGCCGCGAGTAGCCCGTCTTCTTGAAGACCTCCTCCGGCTCGATGATCTTGTGGATCTTGGCCTTCGTCGGATCGGGCTTGGTATCGATGATGTAGATTCGCGACGAGCGCAGCCCCGGGATGATGAGATAGCGCCGCTCGATGAACGCGTGTCCGGCGAGCGGCGACAAGGCGGATGAGCAAGCATTCCAGCCGAAGTGATGAAATTCGTCGCCCTTGTTGGGCATCGTGACGGTGTGGACGATCTGGCTATAGGTCGGCGATCCCGGCTTGACGTCGATGACCGCAAGAGCGTCCGGCTTCGAGAAATCCGGACTGAGCAGCAAGGTATAGGCGAAGTTCTCCGCAGGCGCTTCCATCGCAAGCTTGGGCGATGCGTGAAAGGTGGGATCCGGCCTCATCGTCATGGCACTGCCTCCCTGTTCTGTCGGTTTGCACCAACCTGGCTCGGGATCGCGGCAAAAGAAGAGCTGCTACGCGATGTCTTGTGACGCGATGTCTTGGGCTTCTCCGCAAGGCCGGTTGGCGAGCGTACAATATGCCATCGCCGGGCTATGGGAAACGGGCGGAATCGCGTTAATTCGACGCCTTACAGCCGAAATGGGCAGCCCCCGTCATTGCGAGCGGAGCGAAGCAATCCAGATTCTCTTCGCGGACACATTCCTGGATTGCTTCGCTCCGCTCGCAACGACGAGGGAGAGAATTACTTCCCCCACCTCAGCGCGAGTGCGTCGCGCTCCTTGGCGAGCTCGAGCAGCCCCGCCCGCGTCGCCGGATGCAGCGGCTGCAGCGGATGGCGCACCGCCTCCGACTTGATCACGCCGCCGGCCTGCATCATCACCTTGCAGGCGATCAGGCCGCATTGGCGGTTCTCGTAATTGATCAGCGGCAGCCAGCGCTCATAGGCGGCCTTCGCCTTCTCGCGATCACTGGCGAAATAGGGATCGATGATCTGGCGGATGCCGTCGGGATAGCCGCCGCCGGTCATGGCGCCGGTGGCACCGGCATCGAGATCGGCGAGCAGCGTGATCGCCTCCTCGCCGTCCCAGGGGCCTTCGATGTCCTTGCCGCCCGCCTCGATCAGGCTGCGAAGCTTCGAGGCCGCGCCCGGCACCTCGATCTTGAAATAGCGGATGTTGGAAAACTCGCGCGACAACCGCGCCAGCAACTCGACCGACAGCGGCGTGCCGGCCACCGGCGCATCCTGGATCATGATCGGGATATCGATTGCGCCGGAAAGCACCTTGAAGAATTCGACGATGCCTTTCTCCGGGACACGGAAGGTCGCGCCGTGATAGGGTGGCATCACCATCACCATGGCGGCGCCGGCCGCCTCGGCCTGCTTGCTGCGCGCCGCGCATACGGCCGAGCTGAAATGGGTGGTGGTGACGATCACGGGAACCCGGCCGGCCACATGGTCCAGCACCGCGTGCATCACCGTCTCACGCTCGGCATCGGTGAGCACGAACTGCTCGGAGAAATTGGCGAGGATGCAAATGCCGTGCGAGCCGGCATCGATCATGAAGTCGATGCAGCGGCGCTGGCCCTCGAGGTCGAGCTCGCCGCGCTCGTCGAAGATGGTGGGCGCGACCGGGAACACGCCGCGATAGGGGCGTTGGGCCTTGTTTGGGGTGACCGGCATCGAACTCTCCATCCCTGGTGTGTCTTGCGTCTGTCGCCGAGCTCACGGCAGCGAGGCGGCCCAGATGTACCCGCAGTGCCGGGCGGCGGCAATGCCCGCGCGACGTCAGGTGGAAAGAGTGCGAAAATCAGGCGCTCTTCACGGCGCCCAGGAAACCCTCGACCGCGACGCGAAGACGATCGGCATCCGCCGACATCTTCTTGACGGACTCCGACAGCACCGTGCCGGCATTGCCGGTCTCCTGGTTGAGCCTGGCGACGCTGCCGATCGTGTCGGTGACCTCGCGTGTGCCCTGGGCCGCCTGCTGGAAGTTGCGCGAGATCTCCGTCGTCGCCGCGCGCTGCTCTTCGACCGCGGCGGCAATCGCCGTCATCTTCTCGTCGATGCCGCCGATGGCCCCGCCGATCGAGCGGATCGCGGCGACCGCCTGGCCGGTGGCGCCCTGGATCTCCCCGACCTGGCGCGAGATCTCTTCCGTCGCGGTCGCGGTCTGCGCCGCGAGGCTCTTGACCTCGCCCGCGACCACGGCGAAGCCGCGGCCGGCTTCGCCGGCGCGCGCGGCTTCGATGGTGGCATTCAATGCCAGCAGGTTGGTCTGGGCCGCGATCGCGTTGATCATCTTCACGACCTCGCCGATGCGGCTCGCCGTCTGATCGAGGATCTCGACCGTCGCATTGGTCTGCTCGGCCTGGGCCACGGCCTCGCGGGCCTCGCGCGCGCTCGACTGCACCTGCGCGGAGATCTCGCCCACGGACGCGGAGAGCTCCTCGGTCGCGGCGGCGATGGTCTCGAGATTGTTGGTGGCCTGCTCGGCGGCGGAGGAGACCGCCGCGGTCTGGCTGCTCGATTCCGTGACCAGCGAGCGCACGCCGCTTGCGGTGGCGTCGAGCTCGCGCGTCGAGGCCGCAACGCTCTGGATCACCGCCTGCACCGTGTCGTCGAAGCTGCGGCAGGCGGCATCGACGGTGCCGGAGCGGGCGAGCTGAAGCGCCTGCTGTGATTCGCGTTCCCGTCCGAGCCGCTCTGCGGTCGCCGCGCTTTCGCGCAGGCTTTCGAGCGCAGCCGCCATGGTGCCGAACTCGTCGGGATGCCGCGATTGCGGCACCGGCGTCGCATAGTCGCGGGCGCTGATGCGGGCGATGGCGTCGAGGATGGCGCGCACCGGCCGCATCAGGCGGTTGCGCACCACGAACACGCCGGCCAGAGTCACGGCCAGGGCGAGCAGGAACGCGAAGGATTGTACGATGAGATTGGTCAGCGCTTTCGCCTGAACCGTCTCCGCGTGCGCGATCGACAGGTCGAGCGCCTTGCTCGCGACCGCGACGATGGATCCGAACGGAGCCTGGCACAACGCGTTCCATTCCGACGCCGGCATCGCGGGACGGCCGCTGCCGTCGAAGCCCTTGGTGATCTCGCCGATCTGCTTGAGGGCGCCGTCGGTCTTGGCCTTCGCCTCCTTGGCCGTGTTGACGAGGTCGGCCGGCATGTCAGGCGCAGCAAGCAGTTCCTCCATGCCGGTCCAGCCGGCGGTGACGACGCCGTTCCATCCGGCCACGGTCTGCTTCTGGGCGTCGTCGAGCGGCTTGCTGGCGTTGACGTTCGGCCGCAGGGTCGAGCACTGGATGCCGTAGCGGTCGCGCACCTGCCAGGCGAGGCGGCGGGCCTGGATCATGCGGGCGATGTAAGGATCGTTCATCCAGGCGCGGTTCGACACCGCGGTGGACGCGAGATTGGCGGTCTCGATCACCTTGGTGACCGAATCGTACCAGAGCGCGGTGCGCTCCAGCTTGCGCTCGGCGCGCGGCAGCTTGGCCTCGTCGTAGAACAACTGGAATTTCGGCGCGGCCTCGCTCCAGCGCTGCTTCAGCGTGCCGGCGAGCTCGTCGCGGCGGGCGAATTCGACGGTGGAGAGCGCGGCGCTGATGGCGTCGAAGCCGGCCTGTTCCGCCTTCTCGGCAACGCCGAGCTTGGCGCGCGGATCGTCCTCGCCGAGCAGCGCGCTCTGGGCATCGCCGCGATTGCTGCGCAGGGCAACCACGCCATGGAAGATCGACTTGTCGGCATTCGCGAGCCGCTCGGTCTCCAGACTGTCGCTATAGCGGCCGAAAGCCCCGACCATCTGGATCGCCGTGCTGGTCAGCGCGCCGGCCGCCAGCAGCGTCATCAGGACCAGGAGGAGCGTGCTTACCGAATTCTTAAAGATGGACATGGGTCGAAGGACCTAACTCTCAGGAGAGGCCCACCTTGCACCGCCACATGCCAATGTTTCGTTAAGGTTTGAGTTGAATCGAAGCGATCCAACCTGCACGCATTCGGAATGCTATCCTATTCTGGTGAAATCCGGCGGGCGGCGCTCCGCAAACGCCGTAAACGCCTCGCGCGCTTCGGCGGTGCGCAGGCCCTGCGCGAACTGCTCGCCTTCGGCCTGCATCTGCGCGACCAGCGCCTCGCCGTTGCGCATCAACCGCTTGGTTGCATTGAGGGCCCCGGCCGGCTGGCGGGCGAGACGCTGCGCCAGCGCAAGCGCCTCCGCATCGAGCTTGTCGAGCGGCACCACACGGTTGGCGAGGCCCCATTCCAGCGCCGACTTGGCCGGCACGGCTTCGCCGAGAGCGAACATCTCGTAGGCGCGGGCGTAGCCAATGCGCGCCGGCATCAACAGGCTGGAGGCCGCTTCCGGCACCAGCGCGAGGCTGACGAACGGCGTCGACAATTGCACGTTGTCGGCGAGCACGACGAGGTCGCAATGCAGCAGCATCGTGGTGCCGACGCCGACGGCGCGGCCCTGCACGGCCGCGACCAGCGGCCGGGTGCAGCGCGCCAGCGACTGGATGAAGCGCACCACGTTGCGGCTGCCTTCCGACTTACCGGCCGCGACAGCCGCGAACTCGCCGACGTCGTTGCCGGCGGTGAACATGTCGCCCTCGCCACGGATCAGGATCACGCGGGCGGACGGATCGAGCTCGGCGGATTCGATCGCGTCGGCGAGCTTGCCGTACATCGCATCGGTCAGCGCGTTCTTCTTGTCGGGACGCGCCAGGGTGAGGGTGAGAACTCCGCCGCTATTCTCGATCCGGACGTGCTCGGTCATTGCTCTGCTCCGTGTTATCAGTCTGAACGTCTTGGAAACTTGTCCTGGATGCTCGTCAGCCAGCGTGCGACGATGTCGATTTCCGCGGCCGTGAATCCTTCCGTCAGCACCGCATTGATCTCCGCGGCGCCCGCCTTCGCCTGCGCCAGCACGGTGCGCCCCTTCGGCGTCAACCAGATGCGAAAGGCGCGGCCATCCTCGCGGTCGGCCCGCCGCTCGACCAGCTTGGCGGCCACCGTACGGTCGACGAGGCCGGAAATGCCGGCCGGTCCCATGTCGAGTGCCGCGCCCGCCTCGCCCATCAACACGCCATCCCGCCTGCCGAGGATGAACAGCAGCCCGGCCTGGGCCGGCGTCACCTCGCTCTCCGGCCGCGCCGCCATCCAGCGCTGTACGCGGCGTTGCGCGACGCTCAGCAGGTAGATCAGCCGATGATGCTTCGCGCCGGCGACGTTATTTCGCATGCGAAATAAATAGCCGTACACGAGGCGATTGTCAAACGAGCCGTTTCTCTACGGCGCCCAGGTAAGGCTGGAGACTTCGCAGCCGTGCCGCGTTGTGTTGACGCGACCCGCATCTACTTCGCTCGAAAACGCTTCAATGCTCGAACACCAGCCGTGCGCCGATCGTTCCCTCGAGGCCGCGGATCTGCGCCAGCAGCTCGCCGGAATCCTGACCACCGAGATCGGCGTCGAGCACGACGTAGCCAAGGTCGCCGGCGGTCTCCAGATATTGCGCGGCGATGTTGATGTCGCGCTGGAGGAAGACTTCGTTCAACCGCCGCAGCATGCCCGGCACGTTGCGATGGACATGGCTGAAGCGCGCTCCGGAGGGACGAAGATGCAATTGCACCTCCGGAAAATTCACGGCGCCCATCGTCGATCCGGTGATGAAATAGTCGACCAGTTTTCGCGCGACTTCGCCACCGATGCGCTCCTGCGCCTCTTCGGTCGAGCCGCCGATATGCGGGGTAAGGATGGCGTTCTCGAGGCCCTGAAGGGGGCTCTTGAACCGATCGGCGTTCGACGAGGGCTCGACGGGAAAGACGTCGACGGCCGCACCGGCGAGATGACCATCGCGCAAGGCGCGCGCCAGCGCATCGAGATCGACCACGGTGCCGCGGCTGTTGTTGATCAGGAACGAACCCGGCCTCATCGCCCGCAGCTCCTTCTCGCCGATCATGCCCGCAGTCTCCGGCGTCTCCGGCACGTGCAGGCTGACGACGTCGCTCTGCGCCAGCAGCTCGTCCAGCTTCTCGACCGGCTCGGTGTTGCCGTGGCGAAGCTTGTCGGTGCGGTCGAAATAGATCACGCGCATGCCCATGGCTTCGGCCAGGGTCGAGAGCTGCGAGCCGATATTGCCGTAGCCGACGATGCCGAGCGTGCGGCCGCGCACCTCGCGGCTGCCCGCCGCCGACTTGTCCCAGCCCCCGGCATGGGCCGACACCGAGCGCGGAAAGATCCGTCGCAGCAGCATCACGATCTCGCCGATCACGAGCTCGGCGACGCTGCGCGTATTGGAGAACGGCGCGTTGAAGACGGGAATTCCGCTCTTGCGCGCCGCCAGAAGATCGACCTGGTTGGTGCCGACGCTGAAGCAGCCGACCGCGAGGAGCTGGTCGGCCGCCCCCAGCACCTCATCGGTGATCTGGGTCCGCGAACGGATGCCGAGCAGCGACACGCCCTGGAGCGCGCGCCGCAGATCCGCGCCGTCCAGCGCTTTGGTCAACCGTTCGACATTGGTGAAGCCTGCGCCCTTGAACAGGTCGACAGCGCTATCATTGACGCCTTCGAGCAGCAGCGCCTTGGCGCTTCGCTCAGGGCTCTGGCCTGGGGCGGACATGGACTCTCCGTTAATGGCAGCTTTGCCTGAGCACATAGACCGCGGGCGATAGGCAGCACAATAGGGCTGGGGCCCGCGCGAACCCGTTGCTTGCGATCCCTGTGAAAACCGGATTTCCTATAGCGCGCTCAATCGGCCTCGACCAGCACGGCCTTTCCGGATTGCGCAACATTGATCGTTTCGAGGATTTTCGGGACGAGCAGCCGAAGGTCAGCCAGGCGATACGTCCGGGCGCAGAGAACGAGAATGGCAATCCTGTGAGCCGACAAGTTTTGCTGAAAGGAGAGATTGCGATCGACCGTGATGAAGACGTCGAAGGAGGCCGCCGCGAGCGCAAGTAGTTCGCCATTCTTGATGGTCGTCCAGCCCATCTGGCGAGCGGTCCTGACCTCCTGACCGAGGATATCGCGCCCCAATCGCCAATCGACGCATTCGTCGAGAAAGACTCTCACGGCGCAGCTTCGACCAACCGCCACCTGGCTTCTTCGAGAAATGCAATCACCTGCTCACGGGTTACGGACGGAAACCCTTCGAGGAAGTCATCGATGGATTCTCCGGCCTCCAGGTAATCGAGCAAAGTTGCCGCCGGAACTCTCGTCCCGGCGAAGACTGCTTCACCACCAAGAATATCTGGACTGCGCGAAACGACCGACTGCTTCATGACGGATTACGCGATGACCTTTGTTCAAACCATCTTAGCAGAATGGGAGGGGAATTGAAGCGCCGTCGAGCCTCCAGGGTAGGCGCCCCCGGCTAAACTCAAATCACATAGAACCCGTGCGTGCCGTCGCGGCGGAGCTGCTCGACGAGGCCGTATTCCCAATCGAGATAGGCCTGCATCGCAGCCTCTGCCACGTCGGTGCCCTCATAGGGACGGCGGTAGCGGTGGGCCGGATCGGGCTTCGGCAGGACGTGCGGCCGGCCGACCTCGAGCGCGCCGTCATAGCCGCCTTCGAGCACATAGACTTCCCAACCCATCTGCGCCAGCCAGGACGCCGTCATGTCGGCGCGGACGCATCTGTCGTCGGTCAGGACGATGCGCGCGCCGCGCACGGGCGCGGCCATGTCGGTCTCCTGCACGAGCTGGCCGCCGGGATAATGGCGGAAGCCGGGGAGATGCCCGGCCGCATAGTCGTCGGCATCGCGCACGTCGAAGCGATACAGCGTGCGATGGGTCTCTGCGACCAGCGCCGACATCTCGTTCGCGCCAATGTGACGGACACCGGCACGATAGGCGACGTCGCGAGCGTTCGCGGGGCCGCCCTCGAACGGGCCGATGGCGCCGCGCCTGTCGGCGCCGTGATTGAGCCCGTGGCGCGCCAGCGTCCAGCCGATGGTGCCGTTGCGCAGCGCCCGCACCTTGTTCGGCACGCCGGCATTGATCAGCGATTGCGTGCCGATAATGGAGCGGGTTCGGCCGGCGCAATTGACGATGATGGTGGTTTCAGGGTCGGGCGCGGCCTGCCCTGCCCGCAGCACCAGCTCCGCGCCGGGCACGCTGACCGAGCCCGGGATGTTCATGGTCGCGTATTCGTCGAAGCGGCGGACGTCGAGGATGGCGATGTTAGCCTTGTCGGCGATCAGCTTGGCCACCTCGTCGGCGCTCAGAGAGGGTGTATGGCGACGCGACTCGACCAGTTCACCGAACGCCTTGGAATACGAGTTGACGTCCTCGAACACCTCGAAGCCCGCATCGCGCCAGGCCTTCAGCCCACCCTGGAGCGCACTGATATTGCTGTAGCCAAGTGCAGCCAGACGTTCGGCGCCGGTCGCGACCAGCCCCTCGCCGTCATCATAGAGCACGATCGCCACGTCCTTGCGCGGCAGCCGCACCTCGGCCTCGATCGCGACCCGGTCGGCGGCCATGTTGGCGGCGAACAGCGGATGGCCGGTGGCGAAGGCAGCCTCATATCTGAGATCGAGCAGCGCGACTTCTTCACGCAGCAGCAGCGCGCGGCGGATATCGGCGGGGGTGACGCTGGGAAGCTTCATGGCGGAAACCTGACAAGGACGTGCCACGGGCTTTTGAACGATTGTCGAGATGTTGGCTAGGCTCTTCGTCAGCAACTCACTCGCCCGGAACGAGCCGCCCCAGCAGCGGCTGCGCCGGGCGCCGCAGCTTGCGGCGCGACAGATAGAGCATAATGCCGGTGACCGAGAACAGCGGCATCAGGGCCGCGGCAATCATGAAGGCGAGCTTGCCGGGCCAGCCCAGCACCGCGCCGCGATGGATGTCGAGCAAATTGGCGATGATCTTCTCGCCGAACGTCTTGTCGGAATAGCGCTCGGCGGAGACCAGCTCACCGGTGATGGCATCGATGCGGAATTCATCACGTGTGGTGTCGAGCGTCGAATCCTTGCCCCACGACCGAATCCGTATCACCGCGCGGGGCCCGGGCTGCAGCGTCAGCAGAGCCCTGGCAAAGCGGCCGCCCTCCTCACGCCGGAACGTCGTCCATGCCAGGTCGAACCCGATCGGCTGGACCGCCTCGGAGCGGGCCGCCGCGCGCGGCGCCTTCGCGGACATTTTTGGCTGCATCTTCGCGGCGCTGGCTTCGGGGCGTGCCAGCAGCCAGACGACGCCGTCCTTGTACCAGTCGAACGAGTACCACAGCCCGGTGAGCGTCATCACCAGATAGACCGGAAGAACCCAGGTGCCGATGACCGCATGCAGCGAGCGATGCAGCCCGCGCCCGCCGAGACCGAGATTGGGCTTGAGCCACATCTTCACGCTGCGCGCGCGACGGGGCCAGCGCAGCACGAGACCCGAGACCAGCATGACGATCAGGCCGAGCGCGGCCACACCGGTGATCTGACGGCCCCAGCCCTTGGCATCGCCGGGGATCAGCAGCCAGCGATGCAGCTTGCGAACCGTCGCGAAAAATTCCTCGCCGCGCGGCGCCCCGAGCACGCGCGCATCATAGGGGTCGACATAGAGCGAATTCGGCCGCGCGCCCTGCACGTCGCGCGCGAAGCGAACCCGCACGGCGGCGGTCGGATCGCTCGACAGCATGACGGCCGAGACCTGACTTGAGACTTGGCCGAAATCCTGCCCCGCCTTCAGCCGCGCGACCAACTCGTCCGGCATCAGCGCCGGCATCTCGCGCGGCACGACGTGCATGATGCCGGCGTTGAGATGATCGACGATCTCGTCCTCGAAACTCATGATCGCGCCGGTCAGCGCGATCAAGGCGAGCAGCAGCGCGAGCGCCAGGCCCGCGATGGAATGGACCCGGAATAGGACAGTCTTGATTATGTGCCCCGGGCGCACTGCCATTGCTAGAACTTCACCGTCGCCGAGAGAGACACCCGGCGCGCGTCGCCGATCGCGACGCCCAGATTGTTCTGCGCAGAAGTATAGTAGACGGTGTCGAACAGGTTCTTGACATTGAGCTGGTAGATGACGGGGAGCGCCTGATGCTTCGTCTCATAGATCGCGAAGATATCTGCAACCACATAGGACGGCAGCCCGAACGTGTTCAACGCATCGCCCGGCCGGTCGCCGACATAGCGCGCACCGCCGCCCAACCTGAGCTGGCCGGGAAGCACCGTCCCAAAATCATAGACCAGATAGAGCGAGGCCGTGTTCATCGCAACGTTCTGGAGCTGCTTGCCGGCATATGTCGGATCCTCGATCACACGCGCATCGGTGTAACCATAGCTTCCGATCATGCTCCAATTGTCGGAGAGCCGGCCGGTGACGTCGATCTCGAGTCCGCGCGAGCGGACCTTTCCGGCCGCGGTGTACACGTTGAGGCCAGTTGCGGTGTTGAGCTGGCTGACCAGCACATTCTGCTTCTCGATGTCGTAAACGGCGAGCGTGCCTGACAGGCGTTTGTCGAGATCGAACTTGAGTCCAGCCTCGTACTGCGTGCCCTCCTCGGGTGCGATGTTCGATCCGAGGACGACGCCGCCGCTATTGCTCAGCGGAGCGATCGTCGAGTTCGGTTTCAGCGACTGGGTGTAGCTCGCATAGAGCGAAATCTGGTCGGTGAGCTTGAAAATGGCGCCGCCGAGCGGGAGCACGGCGTCCGCCGAGACGTCGGTGTTGGCTTTGAACGGCTTTCCGCGTCCAGCGATCTGATCGTAGTCCATGTAGCGGACACCACCGACCAGCGCGAAGCGTTCGGTCAGATGCAGTGTGTCCTGGAAGAACAGCGACCACTGGCCGAGCTTGTCGGTCTGGGCGCTATCGCTGTTCACGACCGTGGTGCCGGGCCCGATCAAACCGTAAACCGGGTTGTAGATGTTGAAGGACGGGGCCGCCTGCCGGATCAGGTTGTCGCGGTAGATGGTGCGATACTGTCCGTCGCCGCCGAACAGCACCTCGTTGCGCATGCTGCCGAGCCAAAAACTGCCCGAAATGTAGGACGTCCCATAGCTCGAATTGCTGAGCGAGCCCTGCGTGCCGTCGTTGCTGCGCGTCAACACGCCAGTTGTCGCGTTGACGCCGGTGAGCCGGAGCTGGTTGGCGCTGAAGGTCTCGGTGTTGTAGCTGTAGCCGGCAAACAGCTTCCAGTCCTGATTGAGGCGATGCTCGACCGAGGCCTGGATCAGGTCGGACGTCCCCCAGACGTTATTGTAGGGCTCGTCGAGCCGGCGCGTGGCCGGGATCGCCAGCGGAGCGCCATTGATGAACGCGGTGCCGCGGTCGAACGGATAGATGAACTCGCGGTGCTCGTAGTTCAGCTGCACCGTGGTGTCCTGGCCGTACCAAGCGAGCGACGGTGCAATCAGCATCTCGCGGTGACGGCCGAAATTCCGCCAGTAATCCTCGCTGACGCCGTAGCCGATGAAACGATAGGCAAGCCCCTGGTCGCCGATCGGCCCGGTAATGTCGAGCAGGCCGTCGGCACCGGTCTTGGAGGCACTGAAAGCCGAGCCGAGCAAAGTGACCGAGCCGTGCTGATAGAGCTCGGGCCGCTCGCTGATGGTGTTGACGATGCCGCCGGGGTCCATGATGCCGTAGAGCAGCGAGGCCGGGCCCTTCAGCACCTCGACGCTTTCAACCGCAGGATTGAGGCTGCGGCCCTGCACCAGCGGCATGCCGTTGCGCATGATCGAGCCGTCGCGGTTGTCGCCGAAGCCACGGCGGATCACCGCGTCCTGGCTGCCGGCAAGCGTGTTGGCCTGGGTGACGCCGGAGACGTTGATGAGCGCATCATCGATATTGCGCGGGAGCTGGTCTTTCAGCACCTGCGCAGGCACGACGTTGACGGCCTGCGAGGTGTCGAGCGGCGAGGCGCCGCTGCGCAGCGTGGTCGAGCTCGGCATCGCGCGGTAGCCGAGCTTGGCGGCCTGTTGCGCGGCGGCTTCGGCGGCGGCGCGCTCCGACAGTGTCGGCGCCGCGGGGGCGGGATTGCGACCGGGCTGGCGGCGCGCCGCCGCTTGCGTGCGGCGTGGCGACTGCTCCGATGCGCGTGCCGGCTTCGGCCGTGGCGCCGCAGCTTCCACCGTCACCGGCGGCAGAGCCGATTGCGCCTGCGCGCTCGTCGTGATGGAGGGGCTTTCGGCAAGCAGCACGGCTGCACCGATGAGAAGTCCTGCACGGCTCTTGCCGGCACGAGTTCGATGGCCGCTGACGCAGCCATCCACGAAGGCACGCACTTTCATTCCACTTCAAGTCAAGAGCATTGAAGTGTGCGGCTGTAACAGTCGCCGCGAACGAAGAGAACCGTAACCGAGCTTGAATCGCTCTAGTGTTGAAGCGTTCTAAACACAGCGAAGGACCGGGCAGCAACGATCGCGACACGCTGCACGCGAATTCCCGGCAACGTGTCGGGACGCCATCGCGATCTCACGCGATGGCGGGCGCCACCAATTCGTCGAGCTTCCGCTTGAGCGCGGTGCCGTCGGACAGGGCGCGGAGCGGCGGTCGCACGCGCAGCCAGCCTGCATCGCCGGTCTGCGCCGCGAGGATCGCCTTCAGCGTCGTGAGGAAGGACGGCGATTTCACCACGATGTCGATCGCCGCCTGCATGCGCGCTTCGACGTCCTTGCCGTCGACCATCGCCTTGACCAGCTCCGGCGCAATGTTGGCCATGCCGCAGATGGTGCCGGCGCCGCCGGCGGCGATCGCGCGGGTGATATCGGCTTCGTTGCCGACGGTGATGGCAAGCTCCGGCGCGGCGGCACGGAACGCCTGGAACTGCTTGAAGTCGCCGCTGGAGTCTTTCAGACCGGCGACCACCCTGCCGTAACGTTTGCGCAAGTTCGCAGCGACATGGGTCGGGATCGCAACGCCCGAGATCTGCGGGATGTGATAGAGATAGGCGCGCAGGCGATCGTCGCCGACGCCGTCAATGATCGCAGCGAAGGCGTCCTCGATGCCTTCGGCGGTGACGCTGCGGTCGAAATAGGGCGGCAGCAACAGGACGTGGCGCAGGCCGAGGCCGAGCACGGCGCGGGTCAACGCGATGCTGTCGCTGATGGCGGGAAAGCCGCCGCCGATGCCGATGTGCTCCGGCGCAACACCGGCCTTGAGCACGGCTTCAATGGTCGCGATGCGTTCGGCGGCATTGAACGAGGTGCCTTCGCCGGTGGTGCCGAACAGCACGACACCGTCGACGCCCTCGCTGAACAACCGCTTGGCATGTGCCGCAAGCTTTACGGAATCCACGCTGCCGTCCGCTGCCAGCGGCGTTGCCGACGCCACCCAGAACCCGCGAATCGCCTCCGTCATCACACCACCCTTTGCTGCGGCCGCCGACTAAGCCTCTGATCCCGAACGAACTTTCCTGTCGAGCGAAGCCGTTTTTGCTTTACTTTTCATCTTGTACCTTACATACAAGTGGTACGCAAACCCTTTCCACCGTCGCGTCCCGCATGCGGCGGCCGAATCCTAAAGGAGGTCTCGCATGAACATGGTGAGCCCCATTGAGCATCCCGACCAAATGCTCGGCGCGTTGCGCGACAGGCTCGGCGCGGCGGCGGTGCTTGTCGGCGCCGACGTGCCGGCGCGCAATTGCAACGACTGGAGCGCGAGCCTGCCGCAGACGCCGCTGGCGGTGATCCGCCCCGTCGATGCGCATGGCGTTGCCGAGGCGATTGCGGCCTGCCGGCAGGCGCATCTGCCGTTCGTGCCGCAGGGCGGACTGACCGGCCTGTGCCGCGGTGCTTCGCCGGAAGCTGGCTGGGTCGCGATCTCGCTGGAGCGCATGACCGGCATCGAGGAGATCGATCGCGCCTCGATGACGATGACGGTGAAGGCCGGCACGCCGCTGGAGACGATCCAGAAGGCGGCCGACGAAGCCGGCTTCTTCTTTCCGCTCGACCTCGGCTCGCGCGGCTCCTGCGCGATCGGCGGCAATCTGTCGACCAATGCCGGCGGCAACCGCGTGATCCGCTACGGCATGACGCGCGAGCTGGTGCTCGGTCTCGAAGTGGTGCTGCCGGACGGCACCATCATCACCAGCCTCAACAAGCTGATGAAGAACAATGCCGGCTACGATCTGAAGCATCTGTTCATCGGCTCGGAAGGCACGCTCGGCATCATCACCCGCGTGGTGCTGAAGCTGTTCCCGAAGCCGCGCTCGACCATGGCCGCGCTGTGCGCGCTGAAGGATTATGCCGCGGTGATCGCGCTGCTCGACGCCGCGCGCTCGGGGCTCGGCCCGCTGCTGTCCGCCTTCGAGGTGATGTGGCCGGATTATTGGGACGTGATCACGAGCCGCGCCGGCGTGAAGCCGCCGGTCGCCGCAGGCCACGGTCTCTACGTGCTGGTGGAAGCGCAGGGCACCGACGAGAGCGTCGACGCGCCGCGCTTTGAGAGCTGGCTCGAGGAGCTGATGGAGGGCGGGCTGCTCGCCGACGCGGCTGTCGCGCAATCGCTGGCGCAAACGCAGGCCTTCTGGCGCGTGCGCGACATCTGCGCCGAGTTCGGCCAGGTGCTGGGGCCGCACATCTCCTACGACATCGGCCTTGCGGTGGCACGCATGGACGAGTTCGTCACGCGCTGCAAGGCCGCGCTCGCTTCAGGCATCAAGGGCTGCGAGAGCGTCTATTACGGCCATATCGGCGACGGCAACCTGCATCTCGTTTCCTGGGTTACGGGCCTTTCGGTCGCGCAGCAGCCGAAGGAGGAGATGGACGCGATCATCTACGGTCTCGTCCGCGAGCTCGGCGGCAGCGTCTCCGCCGAGCACGGCATCGGCACGTTGAAGAAGCAATGGCTGGGCCATGCCAGGAGCGAGGCCGAGATCGCGCTGATGCGGACGCTGAAAGCTGCGCTCGATCCCGATCGCCTGCTCAATCCCGGCAAGGTGATCTGAAAGCACCATGCGATCGCTCAAGCTCGATACGCCGAAATCGCTGTCGCAGCGGGTGATGCAGCGGCTGCGCCAGGCCATCATCGACGGCGAGTTCGCGCTTGGCGCGGCCATCTCCGAGGAGATGGTGGCCAATTCTTTCGGCGTCAGCCGCACGCCGGTGCGCGAGGCGATGGGACAGCTGCAGGCGCAGGGACTGGTGGTGATCCGGCCGCAGGTCGGCAGCTTCGTGTTCACGCCGAGTGCGGACGACATCCATGCGCTCTGCACCTTCCGCATCGCGCTGGAGCCCAAGGCCGCCGAGCTCGCCTTCCGTCATGACCGCGACGGCGCAATTGCCACGATGAGCGCCGCGATCGCGGCGATGGAGCCGGCCATCGCGGCAAAGGACAACATCGCCTATGGCCGCGCCGACACAGCTTTTCACGAGGCGCTGTTCGCCCATTGCGGCAACCGCTATCTCGCCGAATCCTATCAGCTCGTCTCCGGCCGCGTCGCCGCGCTCCGCACCAGTCTGACCTCGCCGATCGACGTGCGCACCCGCACGTCCTTCGACGAGCATCGCAAGCTGCTCGATCTGTTCACACGCGGTGATTTCTCCGCCTTCGACGGATTGATGACCACGCACATCACGAATTCGGGACTAGTCTACGCCAGGGCGTTGAAGGTGGATTGAGGGCGTCTACCGCTCCTCCTTCGAGGCCGGCCGGTCCAGAAAATCGAGCGCCGTGTTGATCTGCTCGAGCTGATGCTCGATCCTGTCGCGGTCCTCCACCGACGGAGCCTGTTCGAGCTGCTCCACCAGCTTCTGCTTCCGCAGCAGCAAGTTCTCTATGACCGTACCCACGTTTCCCCCATCGCCGGAGGCGACGTCACGGACGCCGAAACGATGGAGGCGCGCGCAACCCGGGCTCGCGTCGAACCCGCAAGCAGAATGCACGCGGGCGCGGTTGGTTCCTGCGGCCGGGTCCGGCCGGCGCCGGAACCGCATGATGGGCCAGCGAGCGGTTGAATTCGCCCGACCCTCGCCCTATGCGTAGCGCCATGGACATCCAGATGATCACCGCCGAAAAGCCGCTGATGGGCCAGGCGCGCCCCCGCAAGCCGGCGCCGTTCCTCCCGATGAGCCGCGCCGAGATGACCGCGCTCGGCTGGGACGCCTGCGACATCGTGCTGGTGACGGGGGATGCCTATGTCGACCATCCGAGCTTCGGCATGGCCATCATCGGCCGGCTGCTGGAGGCGCAGGGCTTTCGGGTCGGCATCATCGCGCAGCCGGACTGGCATTCGGCGGAGCCGTTCAGGGTGCTCGGCAAGCCAAAGGTGTTCTTCGGCGTCACCGGCGGCAACATGGATTCCATGGTGAACCGCTACACCGCGGACCGACGCATCCGCAGCGACGATGCCTATACGGCCGGCGGCGAAGGCGGCAAGCGGCCCGACCGCTGCACCATCGTCTACGCCCAACGCTGCCGCGAGGCGTTCAAGGATGTGCCGATCGTGCTCGGCGGCATCGAGGCCTCGCTGCGCCGGATCGCACATTACGATTACTGGTCGGACAAGGTGCGCCGCTCGGTGCTGGCCGACGCCAAGGCGGACTTGCTGCTCTACGGCAATGCCGAGCGGGCCGTGGTCGAGGTGGCGCACCGGCTTGCCGCCGGCGAAGCGCCGCGCGAGCTCGACGACATCAGGGGCGTGGCGCTGTTCCGAAAAGTGCCGGACGATTACACCGAGCTGCACGCCGACGATCTCGATTCCGCCGACGAGGGCGCATCGCGCCAGAAGGGCTTAACCGTGATCCGCCTGCCGGCGCTGGAGCAGGTCGAAGAGGACAAGGAAGCCTATGCGCGCGCCTCGCGCGTGCTGCACCGGGAGAGCAATCCCGGCAATGCAAGGCCGCTGGTGCAGCGCCATGGCGACCGCGATCTCTGGCTCAACCCGCCGCCGATCCCGCTCAGCACGGAAGAGATGGACGCGGTCTACGACCTGCCGTATGCGCGTGCGCCGCATCCCGCCTATGGCGACGCCAGAATCCCGGCGTGGGAAATGATAAAATTCTCGGTGACGATCATGCGCGGCTGCTTCGGCGGCTGCACCTTCTGCTCGATCACCGAGCACGAGGGCCGCATCATCCAGAACCGCTCGGAAGGCTCGATCCTGCGCGAGATCGAGCGCATCCGCGACAAGACGCCCGGCTTCACCGGGGTCATCTCCGACATCGGCGGCCCCACCGCCAACATGTACCGGATGGCGTGCAAGGACCCGAAGGTCGAGGCGGCGTGCCGCCGTCCCTCCTGCGTCTTCCCGGAGATCTGCCCCAACCTCAACACCTCGCATGACGATTTGATCCGGCTCTATCGCAAGGTGCGCGAGACCAAGGGGATAAAGAAGGTGATGGTCGCCTCCGGCGTGCGCTACGACCTCGCCGTCGAGAGCCCCGAATACATCAAGGAGCTCGTCACCCATCACGTCGGCGGTTACCTGAAGATCGCCCCTGAACACACCGAGCGCGGCCCGCTCGACAAGATGATGAAGCCGGGCATCGGCGCCTATAACAAGTTCAAGCGGATGTTCGACGAAGCGGCCGAGCGCGCCGGCAAGAAATATTACCTGATCCCCTATTTCATCGCGGCGCATCCGGGCACGACGGACGAGGATATGATGAACCTCGCGCTGTGGCTGAAGAAGAACCGCTACCGCGCCGACCAGGTGCAGACCTTCCTGCCCTCGCCGATGGCGACGGCGACCGCGATGTACCACACCGGCGTCAACCCCTTGCGCGGCGTGCGCCACGGCGGCAGCGACAAGGTCGAGGCGATCAAGGGCCTGCGCCAGCGCCGCCTGCACAAGGCCTTCCTGCGCTATCACGACCCCGACAATTGGCCGCTGCTGCGCGAGGCCCTGATCGAGATGGGCCGCCGCGACCTGATCGGCTCGCAGCCGCATCAGCTCGTGCCGGCGCACCAGCCGCCCGGCACCGGCAAGGCCGCCGGCACGAAGCGTCCCGTTCGATCAGGTGGCAGGACGCAGCGGTTCACGACCAAAGGCCTGCGGGTGATGAAGTAGCGCGAGAGCCGGATCGGGCTCGGGTCGGTGGCGCTTTCGCAGCTTCCAAACAACAAAGTTCGAAAACAACCCCATGCACAGTAGGCGGGGGCAGCGGAATCAAAGGCTTAGCGCGGCAGGCGAGCGGATGAAGCGTGACCTCGCCTCAGCCCGTCGATCGAGCACGACTTTTTCGAATAACCGCCACGCATTCTGCTGATTTTACGAAACCGTTGCTCCGTCGGGCAAAACAGGAGCAGAATGGCAGGATCTATGGCGTCACCCGGCGGGGGTCGAATGAAGCGGCGCGGGTTCATGGGGCTAATCGGGGGTGCGGTGACGTGGCCCATGGTGGCACGGGCGCAGCAGCCGAAAAAGATTCCTAGAATTGGTGTGCTCTGGCAAGGCGCGAGTGCCGAAACCCATCCGTACTTTAGGCCGCTGCGAGATGGCTTCAAAGCTATCGGCTATGGCGAGGGCAGCATCATTTTCGAAGATCGGTTCTTCGACAAAAATTCCGAAAACCTTGATGTGCTGGCAAAGCAACTGGTTGAGTTGAAGTGCGACGTTTTGATGGGGATCACCATCCCGCCGGCCCTAGCGCTTCGGAGGGCAACAAGCACCGTTCCCATTGTGTTTGTATATAACCCTAATCCGGTTGGATCCGGTCTTGTGTCGAGCCTCAATCGTCCAGGGGGAAATGTCACGGGAATCGCGCACGTCACGTCGTATCTTGCCGCGAAGCGCGTGGAACTCCTCAGGGATACCATTCCCGCGTTGTCGAGCGTTGCAATGATCTGGGACCCAAGTCCTGCATTTCAGTTTGCCACCCAACCAGAGCTAGAGGATACGCGTAAAGCAGCAAACCAGCTCGGACTGTCATTTGGGTCGTTCGAATGCGGCGGTCCAGAAGGTCTTGAAGATGCATTTTCGAAGGCGAACCAGTTTGGCGCGGCAATACTCGGAGCCAGTGTGTGGCACGTCTTTGTATTACGGCGAATTGCGGAATTGGCCATTGCAGCAAAGCTGCCCGTGATCAGTCAGGCCGATCCTTATCCTGAGGCCGGGCTCCTGATGTCATATGGAGCAAATTGGACGATAGTAGCCCGGGACGCGGCTCCACTGGTGAAGAAAATTCTCGAAGGTGAAAAGCCTGAGAACATTCCGGTTCAGGAGCCGACGACATTTGAACTGGTGTTCAACATCAAGACGGCGGGCGTGCTCGGTCTTCAAATCCCACCCATCATGCTGGCACGCGCGACACGGGTGATTGACTGAAAGTGCCGCTTGGTCAAACGATCGCTTCTCATTCTGCTGATTTTACGAAACCGTTGCTTCGTCGGGCAAAACAGGAGCAGGATGGCAGGATCGGAAGAATCGGGGAATTCAGAGCGGCAATTATGCAGGCCCATCCCCACCGTAAAACTCGTCCTCCTCGATCACTGCGGGACGCAACTGGCCGGATAACCTGGCTCTGTGGCGGGCGGAGAACATTGGCCCACGGGCGGGCCGCAGTGGCGCGAACTGTGCGAAGCCGATAGGCGTCGGCATGTCGTCGTAGATGGCCTCCATGCCGCCTCGCATCAAGTAGGTTTCATGCCAGAAGCCGGTGCCGCGCGATGACTTCAGAAAATCCTGCCACCATTGGCGGTGCGGCATCGAACGGGACCACGCCTCCAGCGCATCAAAATCGCGCCAATATTGTCGCATGCCAACGTGCAATGGAAACAGGGACATGATGAAATTCTCATGCAGGAGAAGCCCGTCAGGCTTCTTGTCGGCCGCGTCCTGAATCTGCGGACCCAGGCCGATCAAGGTTCTGATCCCGGTCCACGCATTGACGCGCATTCCGAGATAGATCACGACCAGATCGGGAAACGACGACAGGTCGACAGTCTGTCGTTGGACTGCGCCCTTCATTCTGACCTCATGACGCAATGATGGGTGTTCTTCGCGTTTTGACTGGATGCGGACGTCGGGCCGGCCACTGGACTCACGGCCTTCCGCGTCTCAGGAATTCGCGGGCGGTCGTCGCGCCACGAGAACCGTATTGACACATTGAAGAACCGTTTCGCGCTTCTGATTGCGGAGATGTAGCTGGTTGCGGACAACGCCTCTGTCGGAATGGGACTTTGACTCACGCTTCTCCAAAATTGCCACTTCGAGATCGAGGCCGTCTCCCGGGCGCACCGGAGCGGGGAGTCTGAGTTCATCCCAGCCAAGCCCCGCAACGATGCGGAGCGAATACGGCTGTGTTCTGCTCAACAAGGAAATAAGTATCGCAAACGTGTGTGCACTCGAAGCGATCAGTCCGGAAAAGACCGAGCGTGCGGCCATCTCCTCGTTGGTATGAATGGGCAGCGGATCGAATTTTTGGGCAAATTCGATGATCTCGTTCTTTGTGACGTGGTAAGGGCCCGCCGTACGCAGCTTGCCAACCTCCGCCTCCTCGAAATACAACATGGCCATTGGCGCCCCCTGAAGGACATCTGGCTGATCAGGCAACAGCTTAACCTTGCGGCCAATTAAAGTCAGCAGGTCTTCATATCACTCAGCTACGAAGTTGCGTCTCGGGTGTCGGAAGTCCACTCGGAGAACCAGCGCGGACTCCGATTTGCCAAACCTGAGTTCTTCGCGTTTTGATCCGTTGCGGACATGGCTCTTGCCTGAGCCGTACAGCTGGCGTGAAATGGAAGTCGTTCACTTTCGGCGGGGGCTGTCGATGGATGATGGGGGTTTTGATCAAGAAAGATGGCTTGCCCGCATTGGCTACTCCGGGGGGCGGGCTCCGACGCTGGAGACATTGCGAGGTCTGGTCTTTGCCCACGCACATGCCATCTCGTATGAGAGCCTGGATATCATGCTCGGTCGCGTCCCCAAGCTGGACGTGGCGTCGCTTCAGAAGAAAATGATCGACGGCGGTCGGGGCGGTTACTGCTTTGAGCAGAACATGCTGTTTCGGGCCGGCCTGCGCTCGCTGGGATATCGACTCACAAGTCTGCAAGGGCGGGTGGTCCGGGGCCTCGATATCGATGCACCCCGGCCCGCGATCCATATGCTTCTCATCGTCCATCTGCCCGAAGGGGACTATCTGGCAGATGTGGGGTTCGGAAATCTCGCCCCGACCGCTCCCCTCCTCTTCAAGCCTGGCGTCGAACAGGAGACGCCTCACGAGACAATGCGGTTCATCGATGTCGGCGGCGAGCTTACTTTGCAATCGAAGCTCGGAGATGAATGGGCTCACGTCTATCGCGTGATTCCTTATCCCCGTTACGACGGCGAATACGAAATCACGAACTGGTTTACCAGCACGCACCCCGATGCGCCGTACCACAGTAACATGATTGCCGCCCGCCCGGGGCCGAACCGAACGCGCATTACGATGTTCAATGCCCGCGTGATCGTGCGGTATCCCGATGGGCGTGCCGAGCGACGGACGTTGGATGGCAATGACGCATATCGCCGCGTGGTGCGCGAAGAGTTCGGGCTGAACGTATCGCAGGAGGACCTTGCCGCAATGCTGGAGGTCGTTGAGCAGCGTGGCGCAAAAGGGGCGCCACACCCATTCTTTTCCTAGCGATTGCGCGAAGCCGCTGCGGGTCAGGTCTGCTTCTGCATTCTGACCTCCTGACGCATCATGGGTTCGCCTTTGGCTATGAGCGCGCGATGGGAATGGCGATCCGTCCGTTAGGCAAAGAAGCCGTAATTGATCTTCCAACCAGTGTTCTGTTCCAGTTCATCGTATAAGGCGTCGAAGCCTTGGGTTCTGCCATAGCCAGTCGCGTTGACATATCGAACGGGCTCGTTCGTCTCGAAATAGAATTGAATCGCGCCGCCGCCCAAATTCTCCGCACGCTCAAAGTAGCCATTGCAACAGGGGTAGCGTCCGCCTGCTCCGAACAACATAAGCCAGAGCCGCAGCGCGAGAGACATCTGTTTTCGTGCCTCGATCGCACCTGACGGTTCCTCGGCCAAATAGACAAACCGTACCCCCGGAAAAACCCGACTGAGCTGCAGTTGAACGTCAGCTACGCTACCCAGTGCAGTCCGGTCCGACTTACTGATCACGCCACGCAATGACTTCTGACACCCCGGCTCTCGTGCGCACTCCTAAGCGCAAGTCAAAGTCACCCAAGTTTCGACCCAAAGCTCGTAGGACAGGTAGAACGCCACATCGAGCGAAGCGTCATCATGTCGAGCGCATCCGCTCGATCAGCCCGTATATGTCTCCGAGCACATAGAGGTCGCGTACCTTGCTGCCGTCGAAGGTGAAGATGGGCATACCAGTCCACCAAACGTGACGGCCGCTTGGAGGAACCCCGAACATCTCCTGGCGGTGGTAGCCGTGAAAGCGCATCTTGCCGCTGACACGATTGCCCTCCTCGATCAGAACCAGCATGTCGGTGGTGTAGTTGCCGAATGCTGCCGTCACGAAGTCCACGTAACCGGCAAATTGACTATGTCCGACCAAGGACGGGCCTAGAGAGCCGCGAAAGGTGAAGTCAGGGAGGAAAATCGAGGGGATCAGGCTCTTGTCGGCGTGATCCCACATCTCCTTGTAAAATATGCGCACCAACTCTTTTTGGGGCGACAAAACAACACCGGTCAGATCTAGTGCTGGTTCATCCATTTTGGCCACCCATCCTGATCGCAACGGAGAAAGCTGAAGCCTGACATATTTGCGATCCTACCGGGAGACCAATGTCGGCTTTTTGGCCCGTGGCCGAAAATCCTGTCGGCTGTCGGCGGGTCGGTCGCGAAGTGTAGAGCGGAAGCCACTAGGATCGGACGCCATTGGCAGCTTACGACCCATGGCCGACCCACGAGCATCTCCCGCCAGGGGCCGCTGGTGACCCAAAGAGGGACACATCGCGTTGCGAGGCGGAGAGCCCGCCCTCGTTCACCACATTTAAACCTTAAGAATCTACGAAGAGGGCTCACCCACGGGCCGCAGGACCATGCCGACAGCCTTCCTACAGAAGCCATCATTGGACTTCGGGCAATGAAGGTCTGGCAGACCGGCTGCATCGTGGCTGTTATCGCATCCGCGGGACTTTATCTGGCCGCCAGCAACAGACCGGCCGCGACTTTGCCGGATGTCATGCCGGAGGCGGCAGCGAGCATACCGCCTGCAGCGCGCATGACGGCCCCTACGACCATGGTGACGCCTGCCTTATACGCGGAGGCATCCACCAGACTTGCGGCCGCGCTTCGGGCGGAAAGAGCAGAGCTTGACGCGGTGATGTTGGCAGGTTCCGAGCCGTCGCGCGCCAAAGCCGAAATCGTTGATGAACCCGCCGGGCCGAAATTGGCCTCGTTGGGACAGGATGTCATCCAATCGCTGCCGCCGGAACGCGATGGGTCCAACGGTGCTGCGAAAGCGGCGGCGACGCAGGATTTCCGTCATCTGATCTACTACGTCTGGTCCGAGCTGCCGCCCGCCGAGAAACCGGCGGAGACCGTCTTGCGTGCGTTCAAGGACATTCCTTTGGGAACGCCGGCCGAGGAGATCAAGCGCGCTGCCGACGCGTTTGGTCTCGATGTCAATTTCATGATGGCGGTTGCCAAGATCGAATCCGGCTTCAACCCCAACCAACGCACCGGGTCTTATATCGGGCTGTTTCAGCTGAGCCATTACGAGTTCGGCAAGTTCGGCTTCGGGCAGATTCGCAGTCCGCGGGACAACGCCGTTGCAGCCGCCTACAAGATCTTGACCGAAGGCGTCCAGTTCGAGTGGATCACGCGCCGCAAGCCGGACATGAGCGATCTCTACCTGATCCATCAGCAGGGCTGGGAAGGCGCCGCCGAGCACATTAGCAAGCCCGCTCGCCTCGCCTGGAAATCGATGTGCGCCAGCAGCGAAGGCAAGGAGAAGGGTGAAAGGTGGTGCAAACGCGCGATCTGGGGCAACACACTTCCGGCCTTCAAGCGCAGCTGGAAATCGGTCGACAACGTGACGTCGGAGGCGTTCGTCGGCATGTGGCGCGGCCGGGTCGCCGAATTCTACGGGAAATACGTCGCGACTGCCGCTGCGGCGGCCGCCCAATAATTTCCCTCGTCGGCAGGCTTCGCGCCTTGCGGTGACGAAGTCGCGGCGCTGCAATCTACAGCGCGAGCACGACCTCGCCGGACACCGCATCCGTGACGCCGCGTCCGTTGCCCTGGTCCTCGAGTACCGCCCTGAAGCTGTCGAGGGTCTTGATCATCGCGGAGCGTGCCGCCACCAGCGCATCCTGGCTGGACCAGGTGCCGATGAGGCAGAAGGTCTGATCGCCGGTCCTGATGATGACGCCGTGCTCCAGCCCCGGCCATTTGGCCTTGCCGTCTCGGTGCGCATCGAGGAAGGCGCCTTCCTGGCCGGGCTTCACCTTGAACTTGACGACATTGTAGACCTGCATGATGCGCCTCCGGAAAATGAATGGATGAAAATGCGAGCGCCGGACCAGGCCGGGTTCGGACCGATATTTTTGCACCCCAGCAGCAAAAAGTCGAAACCAACCCCATGCACCAGCAGCCGGGACAGCAAAATCAACGACTTAGTGCATGGCGAGATGGGATCGGCTTCCCGCCAGGGCCCGGGCCGCTCGAGCGAGCACGATCTTGCCGACTGGCCGCTGCGCATCCTGCTGATTCTACGAAACCGTTGCGCCGTCGGGTAAAACTGGAGCAAAATGGCGGCGTCGGACGTGGCAGGCTGGGCAAGCCCCTCCGCTGCCCGGACCGACATCCCTGGGCTTCGCAGCTCACGGAACGGAGGAGGGTGTCGCGCGTTGCCGCGCCGCTCTCAAGATGACGCTACCCAAGGACCCAGTCGCCTTTGCTGGGCGAGTTAGGACGGGAACGCCGGCGGGCCAGAACAGATGCGTCGTATCCGACTCGTTATCGCAGATCGCCGTCCGATCGTTTTGCAGGGTTTTGAGTCGCTGTTTGCGGCCGAGCGTGACTTCGAGATCGTTGCGTCCTGCATCACCGGCGGCGGTTGCCTCGACGCCGTCCGGACGTTGGCGCCGGATGTCGCCCTCGTCGAGGACGGATTTTCCGACGTGCCGGCTTCCGGAATGCTCGCCGCCGTCGGTGCCGAAGACCTTCCCACGCGGCTGGTGTTCTACACCGCATCGGTTGCCCGTGGCGACCTCGCGGCGGCAGTCGCTGCGGGCACCTGCACTGCCATTCCGATGCGCGAGGAGCCCGAAAGCCTGCTGCAGTCCCTGAGGCTGGTGGCGCCGACCGCCGACCGCGCGGCGCCCCGCAAGCCCGATAGTGGCACACTCGGCGAAAATGGCCTGACAGAGCTGACGGATCAGGAGCGCAAGATCATACGCCTGGTCGCCAGCGGCATGTCGAACAAGGAGATTGCGCGCCAGCTCAAGACCACCGCAAGCGCCATTGAGGCGCGGATCGATCACATCACGGCGCAGCTTGGCGTCAAGAACCGGACGGAACTCGCAAGATTCACCCTGTCACGCCTTTACGGCGGCGTCGGCGCGCTTGCAGCTCTGATTTGGGCACTGCTCGAGGACATTCGACCCGCCAGCGCGACCGAAGTCGATGCTGCGGATGCCGACACCGTCACGGTCATGACCGCAGACGGCACCGGCGCGGTCGTGACGATCAAGATTGCCCCCCAAGCGGCGAATGCTGCTTCGGGCAAAACGGCCAGAGCCGTCCGCGCCGAAAATTCTCCGGCCGACATGCCGGCGCGGGCAAGCAGGCTCATCGAATCCCGAGCCGACATTGCCCACAGCACGATCACAGTGCCGACACTCACCCCTTCACGGGCGGGCTTGAGCAGCGCCGGCACCTTCATGATGACGGCAGTCGGAGTCTCGCTCCTCAGCAGTCACGCCCAGGCGTCCACTGCCTGGGGCAACCCGAGCGATGGCTTTGCGTGGGCTGACGCGAACGCCCCACGCGAGTTGGCCGCCCTCGATAGTCCCGACAGGCCCGACCTCATCGGCTTCGACAAGGTGCCCTGGCTCGATCCCGACATCCACCATGACGCATTCGCCTTCGAGGCTATTCGAGGCGATGCCATGGCCAGAGGCGACGAACCTCGGATCATCGATGCGGCCGCGCACGAGGACGGCGTCGGCGCCAGCGGCAACCCTCACACCGGATCCGGCGCCATCGACGCTCTGACCGACAATGGCGGCATCGAGCCCGGGGCCGCGACGGGCGCCAAGAATGCGGAAGACAGCACAACACAGACGGCTGCAATAGACGCTGTCGATCATGGACAATCGCAGCGCGATTTGCACGTTTCGGACGAGGGCGCCGCGGCCGGCAATCCGCAGGCCGAGCATGAGCCACCGGGCCAAGGCTCAGATCATGGGCAATCGCAGGCTTCGGAGAATACCGCGGCAGGCGGCAACAAGCACACCGAGCTCGGTCCGGCGGAGGATGCTTCCGCGCATGGGCAATCGCAACGCGATTTGCATGTTTCGGACCAGGGCGCGGCAGCCGGCAAGCCGCACGCCGAGCACGAGCCGCCGGGCCGCAGCTCAAATCAAGGGCAATCGCAGGCTTCGGAGAATGGCGCAGCCTCCGGCAAGAAGCACACCGAACTCGCCTCGGCGGAGGACGATTCCACGCCGGGACAATCGCAACGTGATTTGCACGCTTCGGACAACGGCGTGGCAGCCGGCAAGCCGCACGCCGAGCACGAGCCGCCGGGCCACGGCTCAAATCAAGGACAATCGCAGGCTTCGGAGAATGGCGCGGCAGCCGGCAACAAGCACACCGAGCTCGCCCTGACGGGGGACGATTCCCCGCCGGGACAATCGCAGCGCGATTTGCACGCTGCGGACAACGGCGCGGCAGCAGGCAAGCCGAATGCCGAGCACGAGCCACCGGGCCACGGCTCAGATCAAGGGCAATCGCAGGCTTCGGAGAACGCCGCGGCAGCCGGCAACAAGCACACCGAACTCGCCCTGGCGGGGGACGATTCCACGCCGGGACAATCGCAGCGTGATTTGCACGCTTCGGACAACGGCGCGGCAGCAGGCAAGCCGAATGCCGAGCACGAGCCGCCGGACCACGGCTCAGATCAAGGGCAATCGCAGGCTTCGGAGAACGCCGCGGCAGCCGGCAACAAGCACACCGAACTCGCCCTGGCGGGGGACGATTCCACGCCGGGACAATCGCAGCGCGATTTGCACGCTGCGGACAACGGCGCGGCAGCAGGCAAGCCGAATGCCGAGCACGAGCCACCGGGCCACGGCTCAGATCAAGGGCAATCGCAGGCTTCGGAGAACGCCGCGGCAGCCGGCAACAAGCACACCGAGCTCGCCCCGGCGGGGGACGATTCCACGCCGGGACAATCGCAGCGTGATTTGCACGCTTCGGACGAGGGGGCAGCAGCCGGTAACGATCAGGCCAAGCAGGACTCAGCCGGACTCGACTCCAATCCCGGGCAGGTGCATCGCGCTTCGGACGACGGCTCCGCAGCCGAGCAGCGCGTCAGTGACGATGTATCGGGAAGCGATGCCAGTTCCGGCCAAGCGCAGCGTGACTTGCACCAGGCGCATTCAAACGCTTCCGACGATCTGCAGGCGGAGCCGAGCCAAAAGGCTGGCGGCAACGACCAAGCCAACCATGACCCCGGTCCGGCACAAGCAGCTGACGTGCCCGCATCCGGAGATTCCTTTCATTTCAAGAATGATATGGCAGCGGCCAAAGATTCAGATCATCTCGAGAATGCGTACGCAGCCGACACGGCCGAACATGGTCTCCCTCGAGCCGGACACGCTGAACTGGCGCTGATCCCCGATGCGGACCTGGTTGGCCCGTCGCACGCGGAGCAAAGCGCCGCAGATCACGCAAGAGGCGTTGGGCATCATCCGACGCATGATCTTTTCGTGTAGCGGAGCAGACGCCTCCACACACCGGCATCGGTGCCGCGATATCGGCCGATCCGTCCGCTTGCCCCGAAGTGGACCTCGATCAATCGCATCTTAACGGTAGCGATCGCATTATCTCCGTCATCCATGGTTGTAGGCTCTTCCTTAGCTTTGCAAAGCAATCTTGCGGAGCGTCTCTTCCACGACCATGGCTGAAGGTCCAATCAATGGGCACCGTCTATATGATCCTGCTGATCACGACCCTCGTTCTGGGGTTCGTCGCAACCGTCCTCTGGGGGCCAGACTTCGAGTGGTTTGAGCGCGATGTCGAGGCCGCTTACATCTTCAAGCTGGTCGGCATCGGGCTGATCGTGTTCTTCTTGATCGCGATCACCTTCGGCCTCATCTGAGACCTCACGGGCCCTCGAGTTCTATGCCTTTGGTCATCGCTTCAAGGTTGATGCAATCAATTCACGCTATTGGCACGCCCAAGGTTGGCACCAGGGAAAGTGTCGAATGTACTTCCTCACGGTCTGTCTGATTGTGTTGGCCTTGAGCGCCTTGGTGTCGTCTCGCCGGGCCGGGCTTCTGCCACGGACCCCTCGGGGGCGGTTTGCGGCGATTTGGCCCGGTTTCGGCGCGGGAATAGTTGCGCTGGGCCTGATCGGATTTGAGCGTGCTCAAGGCGGCCAGGAGGCCGGTCCCTCCGTCACGAACGATCTCCTCATGCTGATTGCCGCTTTCTTTGCCGGTTGGTTTATTGGCGTCCTCGGCGAGTGGGAGTGGCGTTGAGGTTGCTGCGATCAGCACGAAGCGAAGAAGCTCAACAGCGTGACGTATGCGCGGCAAAGGCGCATCAGGCGGGAACGTGCACGTTCTGCCCCGTTTGTGGTTCGACGGTGAGCACGGTGCTCGAAGCTTGAATGGGTTCAATTCCCTCCGGGAGCGCTCCTTTTTCGCGATCAGATCCGACCTGTGGAAACCCGGTGGCGTTAACCATCGCCAACGGTTCCGGCCCGAGCGAAATCGCTTCGAACTTTCTTAAATCTTGCTGGGTACCTCTCCTGGGCAGGGCGACCTGGGAGAAGACATGAGCAAGCGGGCCAAACGCCGGAAGGTCGAGACGATCGCACTGCCGATGGCCGCGCGCGTTGGAATTGGCGTCGTGGCCGTCGCCGCCTTGGGGTACGGCCTGCTGGCACGCCCGGGGAGCGTGCAGCCGGTGCGGAAGCCGTCCGCGCCCCAGGCGATGGCATCGTCAAGTCCGGTCTACGTGGCACCTCCTATTCATGCAGCAGCGCCCGCGCCGGCGGCGATTCCGCCTCCGGCGCCGCTGGTCGAGCCGCCCAAAGCCGACGCCGACGTTCCCGGAGCCTTGGTCCGGCAGGTGGTCGACTACGCCAGCCACCAAACGCCGGGCACGGTGATCATCGATACCCGGAACACGTTCCTCTATCTCGTCCTGAACGACACGCAGGCGATGCGCTATGGCATCGGTGTCGGCCGCGAAGGTTTCGCGTGGTCCGGCGAGCAGACCGTGGCGCGCAAGGCAGAATGGCCGGACTGGCGCCCGCCTGCGGAGATGGTCTCGCGTCAGCCCTATCTGCCGCGGTTCATGGCGGGCGGGCCCGGCAATCCGCTCGGCGCCCGGGCGATGTATCTCGGCGAGACCGAATATCGCATTCACGGCACCAACAAGCCGGAGACGATCGGCAAGCGGGTATCGTCCGGCTGCATCCGCCTGACAAACGAGGACGTCACCGACCTCTACGAGCGGGTGAAAGTCGGCGCGAAGGTGATCGTGCTTCCGACCAATGCGGCGCGCCGACCATCGCAAGGAACGCCGCCCGACGCCGCATCCCGATCGCCGGACCCGGCCTCGCCGTCGAACCGGCCGCCCGCAACCAGCGCGCAAGTGCCCTCATCCGGACCGAAGATCGCCGAGGTGCAGTAGCGCGCGCTCGCACGTCCTGCTCGCAAAGGGATTGGCGTTGCGCCCATTTTGGGCGCATGCTAGCGTTGCCGCATGCGGATCATAGCCCGGCGTACGTTGCGGGAGTTCGTCGAGGCGCGGCGAGGACATAAGGACCACGCCGCCCTCAAAGCTGCCCTCGATGCCTGGTTCGATGAGACCAAGAAGGCGCGGTGGTCCAGCGCCGCGGACATCAAACGCAGCTACGCGACCGCCAGCATCATCTCGGCAGATCGCGTCGTCTTTAACATCAAGGGAAACGACTATCGACTCGTCGCCGCCATTGATTTCGAGAAGAGCATCGTGTGGATCAAATGGATCGGCACGCACCGAGACTACGACAGGATCAACGTAAGAGAGGTTCGACATGGCGAGGACTGAGATCAAGCCGATTCGGACGAAACGGGATTATGAGGCCGCCCTCAAGGAGGTGGAGCGCCTCTGGGGTGCCAAGTCGGGCACACCAGAGGGCGACCGGCTGGATGTGCTCGCGACGCTGATCGATGCATACGAGGCTGTGCATTACCCAATGGATCCACCTGACCCTATTGAGGCCATCAAGTTTCGGATGGAGCAGCAAGGGCTCACCCGGCGGGACCTGGAAGAGATCATTGGGACGCGCACCCGCATCGCCGAGGTTTTGAACCGAAAACGCGGGCTATCGATCACGATGATCCGGCGCCTTCACGAGCGCCTTGGCATCTCCGCAGACGTCCTGATCAGGCCTAGTCGAAAAAAGGCGGCCTAGTGAACGTGACGGCAGCTCGCGGCGAGAGACCGAGAGCGCCCGGGAGATCGGGCTCCGCGCAATATCTTTACTCGAACTGAGTCTCGCCACACCGGCCGATGGCCGCTAGATTGCCTTCATGAAGAAAATCGGATTCCTCTCGTTCGGGCACTGGACGCCCTCGCCGCAATCCCGGACGCGCTCTGCCAGCGATACGCTGCTGCAATCGATCGAGCTGGCGGTCGCGGCCGAACAGTTAGGTGCCGACGGCGCCTATTTCCGCGTCCACCATTTCGCGCGGCAGCTGGCCTCGCCGTTTCCGCTGCTTGCGGCGGTCGGCGCGAGGACGAGCCGGATCGAGATCGGCACGGCCGTGATCGACATGCGCTACGAGAACCCGCTCTACATGGTGGAGGACGCCGGCAGCGCCGATCTCATCGCCGGCGGACGGCTGCAGCTCGGCATCAGCCGCGGCTCGCCCGAGCAGGTGATCGACGGCTGGCGCTATTTCGGCTATCGGCCGGCCGAGGGCGCGAGCGATGCCGACATGGGGCGACGCCATGCTGAGGTCTTCCTCGACCTCCTGCGCGGCGAAGGATTCGCCGAGCCCAATCCGCAGCCGATGTTTCCCAACCCGCCCGGGCTGCTGCGCCTGGAGCCGCATGCGCAGGGGCTGCGCGAGCGGATCTGGTGGGGCGCCGGCTCGAACGCGACCGCCGTGTGGGCGGCCAAGCTCGGCATGAACCTGCAGAGCTCGACGCTGAAGAACGACGAGACCGGCGAGGCCTTTCACGTGCAGCAGGCGGCGCAGATCCGTAGCTTTCGCGCGGCGTGGAAGGAAGCCGGCCACGGCCGCGAGCCCCGCGTCTCCGTCAGCCGCAGCATCTTCGCGCTGATCGACGATCGCGACCGCGCCTATTTCGGCGGCGAGCGCGGCAGCGAAGACCAGATCGGCTTCATCGACCCGCGCACGCGCGCGATCTTCGGTCGCTCCTATGCGGCCGAGCCGGACGTGCTGATCGAACAGCTGCGCCAGGACGAGGCGATCACCGAGGCCGACACGCTGCTGCTGACGATCCCGAACCAGCTCGGCGTCGACTATTGCGCGCATGCGATCGAGGCGATTTTGACGCATGTGGCGCCGGCGCTGGGGTGGCGTTGAGTGCGGTGCGTGCCCGGAGCTTGGGACCGGGAGACAGGATCACGCGCCCGTGCCGCGCTATGCTATCCTGTCTCCTCCACAACGAGCTCGCCACCATTCGCCGGGCCGCGCGATGAATCAGCGTCTGTCCCTCGTTAGTCTCGTGGTCGCCGACTATGACGAAGCGATCGCCTTCTTCACGGGCACCCTTAACTTCGAGCTTTGCGAGGACACGCCGCTCGGCGGCGGCAAGCGCTGGGTGACGGTGCGGCCGCGCGGCAATCCGGGTTCTGGCCTGCTCCTGGCGCGGGCAGACGGTCCGGCGCAGACGGCGCGCATCGGCGACCAGACCGGCGGACGCGTCTTCCTCTTCCTGGAAACGGATGATTTCGAGCGCGATCATGCGCGCATGATGGCGGCGGGCGTACGTTTCGTCAGACCGCCGCGGCACGAGCCCTATGGCATCGTGGCGGTTTTCGAAGATCTGTGTGGCAACCGCTGGGACCTCATCCAACCGTCCAGCCGCGATTGACGCCCGACGCAGCCATAACGATGGCAGCGCGCTGATGCTTGATGATTGACATCAAGACATCAGATCCTATATGTTTTGATGCATGAGAACGACGCTGACCATCGACGACGACGTCGCGGCGCAACTCAGGCGGCTGCGCCGCCATGGCGACCTCAAATTCAGGGACCTCGTCAACGAGGCATTGCGGCGGGGCCTGCGGGACATGAACCAGGCGCCGCGAAGGCGCGAGGTCTTGCGTACCCGGGCCTTCGACATGGGTAAGCCACTCATCAACATCGATAACGTCGCGGAAGCGCTGTCGCATCTCGAAGGCGATGGCTTCAAGTGATCCTTGTTGATGCGAACATTCTTCTTTATGCCTGCAATTCGACGGCCGATCTGCACGCCGAAAGCCGCAAGTGGCTGGACGAGAAGCTGAATGGAACGGCTCGCGTGGGACTGCCGTGGCCAAGTCTGCTCGCATTCCTGCGCATCGCAACGAACCCAAGAGCGTTTCGCAAGCCGCTGAGCATCGCGGACGCGTGGGAGCAGGTTTCGAGCTGGCTCTCTGCGGAAACGGTCTGGGTGCCCGAACCAGCTGAGCACCACGCCGCTGTGTTAGGCAAGCTCCTGGCGCTTCCCGGCATTTACGGAAATCTCGTTCCGGACGTTCATCTTGCAGCGCTCGCGATCGAGCACGGGCTCACCCTGTGTTCGACCGATGGAGACTTTGCGAGATTTCCGGAACTCACCTGGTTCAATCCGCTTGCCGCGTGACGCGCTCCCAGCGCGCTCACCCCGTCTTCGTCCCCGTGATGACGGCCAGCGCCTCGACGAGGCGGTCGAGATCGGCCTCTTCGGTGAACAGCGCCGGGGTCACGCGGATGCACTGGCCCTTCGCAACGCCGGCGCGGCGCACGGTCATGATCCTGTAGCTGTCCCGAAGCTTCGCGACGATGGCCTCGTTGTCGGCCTTTCCGGTCTTGCCGGCGAGACGGAAGGACGTGATCGCACCATAGGAGCCGGCTTCATCCGGCGTCAGGATCTCGATGTCCCTGAATCCGCGGACGCGGCTCACCCAATAGTCGCGCAAATGGCGCAGGCGCGCCTGCTTGGCCGCCGGGCCGATCTGCTGATGCAGCGCCAGCGCCGTCGGCACCGTCAGCACCGTGGCGAAATTGACCGTGCCGGTATGCACCCGCGAGCGGATGTCGCTTTCCGGAAAATCCTCGTCGCCCATGTCGCGATCGATGGCCGCGAGGCGATCCTTCCTGATGTAGAGGAAACCGACGCCGAGCGGCGCGCCGATCCATTTGTGCAGATTGAATCCGACGAAATCGGCCTCGAGCTCGCTCACCCGGAAGTCGAGCTGTCCCCAGGAATGGGCGGCATCGACGATGGTGTCGATGCCCTTGGCCTTGGCCATGCGGGCGATCTCGGCGACTGGCATGACGAAGCCGGTGCGATGGCTGACATGGGTGAGGAGCAGAAGCCGCGTCCTCGGATTCGCCTCGATGGCGCGGGCATAGGCATCGAGCACCGCCTGGCGGGTCGCGGGCTCCGGCAGGTTGAACTTGACCACGTCGACGCCGCGGCGCGCCTTCAGCGCGTTCATCGCATATTGCATCGAATCATAGTCGAGATCGGCATAGAGCACGCCATCGCCCGGCTTCAGCCTGTTGTAGCCGCCGATCAGGAGCTGAAGCGCTTCGGTCGCGCCGCGGGTGAGCGCGATCTCCTCCGGCAGCGCGCCGACCGCCTCCGCCACCTTGGTGCGCACCGCCTCGAAATCCGTGCCCGCACGCAGCCGCGCGTAATAGGTGTTCTGATAATTGACCATGTCGGACTGGCGGATGAACTCGCGCCTGACGGGCTCGGCCATGATGCCCCAATAGCCGTTCTCGAAATTGACCACGTCGGGCGTGACGGCATAGAGCCCCTTCACGGCCGCCCAATAGGGCTTGTCGGTTACGACAATGGCCGCCGGACCGGTCGGCTGCGGCGGAAGGCTCTCGGCGGCAAAGACGGGCGCCGCAAGCGGCGCCACAGCCGCGGCCGCAAGGCCCTTGAGCATCGCGCGGCGGTCCGCCGAAATCCTCTTGATCGATTGCATGTCAGCTCTCCCCAGAACGTTTTCGAGCGAAGCGCCGTCGGGCTCGCATCAAGAGAACGCGCCAAACAACAATCCGGAGCTCCGTGCCGACGTCATTGGAACGGAGCCCCGGCGCGCCGGGAAAAGAGCAACGGATGATGCAGCTGAGATGACCGGAGCATGACAATGCGATGATCGGAACGCCGACGCCGCGCTTCAGATCGAAGCGAATCGCGCGGAAGTCTACGGAAGTCGAACCATTTCGCGAGCCATCGAGTCCGGCGCTGGCGGCGACAGCGGCGTCCTCGCCGGGCAGATGAACGGTGAATGAATGAACGCGATGTGCGTTGCGGCGCGGAACTGCACCAGGCCACATCGATGCGTCAGCGTGTCCGAAGAAGGAACGTTTGCGCGATTACCAATTTATCCCGTGCCTGATTGGCGATTTGATTTTTGGAAACCCTGGAGGAAGTGAACATGAGGATCCTGAAGCTCTCTGCGGCTGCGGCCGCGCTGCTGGCCGGCACGGCGCTCGCAGTTGCGCAATCGAGCTCGACGATCGGTACCGGTGGCTCATCGGCCGGCGGCGGCACCAGCAACTCCACCGTAGGCACCGGTGGCTCTTCGGCTGGCGGCAGCGGATCGGGCTCTGCATCGACGCTCGGCACGGGCGGTTCGTCGGCCGGCGGCGGCACCAGCTCTTCGACGGTTGGCACCGGCGGCTCCGCGGCGGGCAGCGGTTCGGGCAGCGGCTCGGCCTCGACGCTCGGCACCGGTGGCTCGTCGGCCGGCGGCGGCAAGAGCTCGTCCAGCGTCGGCACCGGCGGTTCTGCGGCGGGCAGCGGCTCCACCGTTGGCCAGTCCGGCGCGTCGAAATCGCCCGGCACGGGCGACGGCAAGTCCGGCAGCCATGCCAGCGACATGGGCCTCGAGAAGGGCAAGGGCCACAACAAGGACGAGTGGAAGAAGGACAAGAACTAGTCCGATCCGGGGAGCGGCACGCGCCGCTCCCTTTCGTCCATTGAGGAGGAGCCGCAATGAACAAGGCAATCGTTGCGATCACGGTGCTCGCCCTGACGGGGAGCGCTGCATCGGCAGAGACCATGGAAAAGACCGGAAAGACGAGCTCGGGCGCAACCTGCAAGGTCACCGTTGAGAAGCATGCAGACGGCAGCATCACCGCCGCCGGCGCATCGAGCTCGGGCACGACGGGCTCGACCGCATCGAGCGGCTCGCTTTCGAGCTCGAGCTCGGCCGGCGGATCGTCGGTCAATGTGCAGGCAGGCGGCGGCAACGTCTCGAGCTCGTCATCGACAGCGGGCGGACCTGGCTCCACCAGCGCCAGCACCATCACCGTCAACGGCTGCACGATCTCGACCTCGTCGCCTTAGACACGAAGCCATCGAAAAGAGGATGAACATGAGAACGCTTCTTACGACCTCGGCGGTCGCGCTTCTGCTTGCCGCTACTTCACCATCGCTGGCGCAGACCAGCATCACCGGCGGCAGCGGCGGCTCGGCCGCGGCGGGCGGCACGTCCGCCTCCACGGTCGGCACCGGCGGCACGTCCACCTCCGCGACGGGGCGCACCGGCTCCTCGATCGCGGCCGGCGGCAGCGCGGCTGCCGCCAGCGGCAAGACGCAGACCGGCGTCAACATGAACAAGGGCAACGGTCCGGTGCTGAACTCCAACGCCCGCGCCCAGGCTCATGACGGCGGCACGTTCAGCCGCTCGCACACGCGCACCAAGGTCAAGGCCGGCGAGGAAGTCGGCTCGACCACCAAGACCATGTCGCATGTGCCGGGCTCGAAGCCGACCATGTCACGGACGACGACGACGGCGCGCTAAAGAATCGTGCGGCCCTATTCCTCACGACCTGCTGCCCGGCTTGCCCGGGCAGCTTTTTCCGTCTTGTGACTTTTCCGTCTTGTGATCCGGCTCAGCCACCATGCAGGCTGCGGCTGATCCGGGTCACGACGGGATCCCATCGCCGCTTCTGGGCGGCCGGATAATTGATCAGAACGCAGTGCACATAGCCCCGCGCGAAATTGCACCGGTTGTACCAGATCTTGTCGCGCTTGATGCTCGAGACCACGAAGAAGTTCGAGGTGATCCGCTTGTAGATGAGCCCCGTCGGCGGATTCTTGCTGGCGAGGAATTCGGCCGGCGACAGACCTTGCTGGTTCTCGACGGCCTGAACGGTGAGGTCCGCACTGCCATCGCGGCTGCGAAACTGCTGCCCATACCCGTCGGGCTTCCCGGCCGGCTCGGTGAAGATCGAGGCGGGAATGTCGACCGAGGTTCCGGATTCCGGGATGCGGTAGGTCCTCCAGCCGTTTGCCGAGGCAATCGAGGCTGTCGCACAGAGCGCGATGATCACGGCAAAAAGCGTCTTCATGTCCGCCTCGTCACTTGCGCGGCGCCAGCTGCAGCTCCATCAAGGCGATCCTTTGCAGGTCGGCGACGTTCCGCTCACCTGCGCTGGCGGTGCGCAGGATGGATTCGGCGAGCGCGTTGACGTGGGAGGAGTGCACGGGGTCCGGCAGGGTCGCAACGGCAGCTTCCAGCGCGGTCGTCATGATCTCGATCACCTCCGGAGAAAATTCGGCGTTGGAAAAATTCTTCATCGCGCGCGTCGGCCGCTTGTGCGGATCCGGTTCAACGCCGGGAAAAAATGGAAGTTCCTGGAGACGTGGGCGAAGTACCGGGTCGAGCAGGACCATTGGTGCGCCGGCAGCTCACGTGGCGGGCTGGTACCCGGTGAGCCGGGCGGGCTCGGCATTCGCGTCGGCGACGCTCTGCACTCTCGCATGGCTGCCGATGACGAGGCCGGCGAGCGAGAGCATCAGGCCCAGCGCGAGCGGCGCGAACAGGGCCTCTTCCTGAAACAATCCGTTGAGCAGAACGACAAGGACGCCGAAGCCGGCGAGGCCCTGTGTCAGATATCCCGACGATGCGTACAGGCGCCAGGCCTTGAGCGCCATCGCGAAATAGAAGGCCAGCGGCACGAAGGCCCCGATGCCCATCTGGAACAAGAGAACGCCGATCGCGCTTTCGACCGCGCCGTCGATCGTGCCGGCCGCCTGCGCAGCGTTCCAGTCGATCGAAAAATAGCTGTCCGACAGATTGCCGCCGATGCCGAGGCCCCGGCCGTAAGGTCTCTGCACGAATCCGTCGAGGCCGCCCATCAGGCCGATGACGTGATAGTCGCCGATCTGCAGGCCGAGGCGGATCGCCAGGATCGCAAAGGCGATCATGCCGGCGAACCCCAGCAACAACGTCGCTACGGCACCGACGAGGCGCGTCCCGATCCAGCCCGCAGCCACGAAGATGACGGTGATGAGCGCTCCCTTCACGCTGCAAAAGACCAGCAGCGGCAGGGCTGCCAGGGCGAGCAGCGGGCGTCCGACCGAGAACAGGAACAGGGCGAGAAAGCCGATCCCGTAGGCGAAGCTGATCGGGTGCATGTTCGGACCGTTGATGCGCAGCATCTTCGACAGGCCGAAGTCTTCGAGCAAAGGCGTGTTCAGGAAATCGAAGCTGAAACGATCCTTGAGCGTGACGGGCACGTTGCCGGTCTGCCGCATCTGGGCCTCCCAGACGCCGGAATGGGTCGCCTTGAGCTCGTCGAAGCCCCAGAACGTATGGCCGTTGGTGACGGCCAGCCAGACATCGCGCAAGACGAGCTCGACATAGCCGCACAGCATGAGGATGATTGCGAGCGCGACCAGGAACGGCGTGATGCGCACCTCGAAGGTTGCCGCGGTCAGGAGCGACAGCTGAAACAGGAACAGCGGCAGAACGATGTTGCGCAAATAGACCGCTGCCGGCTGTCCGTCCTGGACGAAGCCGATCGCGAAATAGAGCGAGACGACCGCGAGGGTGACGACGCCCCAGCGCATGATCCGATTGATTTCTCTCGACTGACTCCTCCGGCCGAGCAGGTAAAGGCCGAACGTCGCCAGCCACATCACCGAGCAGACCAGGAAATTGTAGCCCTTGATGAAATCGAGATCGGACGGCAGCGGGACCAGCGGCGACAGGATGGAGACGAACAGGTTCTGGAAGAACAGGACGAAGATCGCGACGGCCGGCGCCGAGGTCGGAACCGCAACGACGATGGCGATGCCGATCAGGACCTCGACGGCGATGGCCAGGGCCGGATTGGCAAGGTGCAGAACCGGTGCAGAGCTGATCGTCGCGATGGCGATGCAGAAGGTCGCGGCCAGCTCGCGCCAGGCCGGAGGCGACGGCGCGGCCTGCACGCTCTGGCCTTGCGGTGAATACCCGGCGCTCATCAATCGTCCTTTGGCATCGCGCCGGGACATGATAGCCGCGCGAGGTGTAAGGATCCGTTAACGATCACGGCGTGCGGCGGGAGCCCCTTCAGGCCGGCCGGGCGCGCCGAGCAGCGCGCGCATCGCGCCGGGATCGGGCTTGCCGGTTGCGGCGTCGACGAGGCCAAAGCCTTGCGCCAGTTCCCAATGCGCCCAGCCCCAGCAATGCGCGCGGGCATAGGCGGTGACCTCCGCCAGCCAGCGCAACCGGCTCTGCCTGGGGGCGCCGGCTTTCAGCACGCCGAACTCGTTGACGATGATCGGCCGCGAAAATTGCTGCTGCCATTGAAGCGCGGGCGCGAGCCAGCCATCCGCCCCCGGCTTGTCCCTGGCGGCGGCAATCGCGGTGTCGAGCATGGCGAGGGCCTTGACCGCGCCCCTCGCCTGCAAATCCCGCCGAAGCGCCTGGACCTCGGGATCGCCGGCATTGATCGGATAAGGCAGATCCACGATGTCGTGCAGCGGATCGCGCTCGTCCCAGTGGCCCTGATGGGTGAACACCATCGGATCGTAGAAATGGATGGCGTAGACGACGTCAGGGTCCGCCAGCGGACGAAACCGCGGCAGCGAGTCCGCGCGCTGCCAGTTGACCGGACCGACGATGAGCGTGGTGGCCGGCAGCAACCCGCGAACGAAGGCGGCGAGCGCCTCGGCCTCGTTTTGCCATCTGTCCGCGTCGATATCGGGCTCGTTGAGCAGCTCGGCGAAGACTAGATCGGCAGGATAGGATCGAATGACCCCTGCCAGCGCGCGCCAGGCCTCCTGCAGCTCGGTCCTCGCCGCATCCGGATCGTCCTTGTGCAGGCGATTGAAGCGCTCGCCCGGATGAAGGTCGACGGAGATGGCATAGCCGAGCGAGGTCAGCTGCTTCAATGCGCCGTCGAGCACGCGCAAGCTCGCCTCGCGTTCGTCCTTTGCGGCAAAGCGCGGCATCACGCGCTCTGCCGGCACCGGCAGGCGGACATGGCTCATGCCCGCCTTGCGCAGCTGCTGCAGCAGCGCGCGGCCCGGCGGCGCACCGTTGATCCAGCCGTCGGCGTTGAAGCCGCGCGAGAGCGCGGCAAGCCGCGCGGGCGAAACCGTCGACTTCAGGGGCACGCAATCGTCGGCAAACGCCGGCCGGCCGACCGAGATCGACAACAGCATCGCCGCAGCCAGCAGACCGCGGCGCAAGGCTGTCATCGTCACACCGCAAGGCCCAGGGCGCCGCCGTCGGGCTGAGGCACCATCGAATCGGCGGGCACGTGATTGACGACGAGACCGGTCGGCACGGCCGCATATTTCGACAGCGCCGCGGTCACCCTGCGCATCGCGGAGGAGCCGAGCTCGCCGGCGCGCGCCACCAGCACGATCAGGTCGGCATGCGCGGCCAGCGCGATGGCGTCCGGCTGCAAGGCGAGATCGCCGGCGTGGACGACGATCAGGTCGAACTCCGAGCGGATGTCGTCCTCGGGCCGCGCATCGGGCTTGCGGCCGGCGCTGAGCAGCTCGTCGATCGACTGAAGTCCCGCCGTGGTCGAGCCGTCCTGCCATTCGGTCACGGGCGGCTGGGCGCCTGCAAATTCCGGCTGGAGCCGGATCAGCACGCTCATCATGCCCAAGTTCACGGCGGCACGATTGAGGCCGCGCGCCACGGTGTTGCCGCCGGCGCTCTTGCCGACCGACAAGACCAGCGCGACCTTGCAGCCGCGCACCGGCACGCGGTCGACGCGTTCGAGCAGTGGCCGTAAGTAAGGCCCGAGATCGGGCTCGGCCGACGCGCTGACCGGTCTTTGCCAGACCGTGTTGATCCCGGCGCCTGGCGCCAGCTCGGGGATGCGGGCCCAGACAGGAAGGCGGGGCATCGCCTCGGCATGGCGCGCGGCGGCGACCGGAGGCGGAGCTTGCCGGCCGGGCGCCTCCTCCGCTTCACGTGAGGCAGGCGCCGGAACGGATTCGGGATTGTCGGCGGACAGGCTCGCCGTCACCGCAACCGCGGCGATCGACGTCAGCAGCGAGCCGATCGCCAGCGCCGCAAGCAGCAAGGCGAGCGGCGGACGCGTCGAGCGCAACGGCGGAATGGCAACCGAGGCGATCTTGGTTTGCGACGCCTGCAGCTGACGCTGCTCGTTGGTGGTCTTGAACCGCGACAGGAACTGCTCGTAGATGTTGCGGTTGGCATCGGCGTCGCGCTGCAGCTCCTGCAGCTTAACCAGCGCCTGGCCGTCGCGCAGCATCTTGGTCTCGACCGCCTTGAGCTGCTTTTCCAGCGCGTTCTGCTGCTCCAGCTGGGCCTCGTATTCGGACTTGGCGGTGTCGATGCTCTTCTTGCGCTCGATCTCGATCTGCCGGTTGATGTCCGCCAGCTGGCTGTAGGAGATCGCAAGGTCCGGATGGCGGTCGCCATAGACGGCCTTCTTCTGCGCGATCTGGTCGTTCAGGGCCGAGCGCTGTGCGCGCAGCATGCTGAGGAGATCCTGCTTCACCGGCCCTTCGACATTGGCCTTGACGTCGCGCTGCACCTGCTCGAAGCGCGCCTTGGCCTCCTCGGTGCGCGCGCGGGCGGCGGAGACCTGCTGCGTCAGGTCGGTCACCCGCAATTGCTGCGTGGTGGATTCCTTGCCGGCATTGACGATGTTGTGCTCGAGCCGGAAGGCGGCGACGGCGTCTTCCGACGCGCGCAGGCGCTCGCTCAGCGTCTTCAGCCGGTCCTTGAGCCAGTCGGCCGCCTCATCCGTCGCCTCGGTGCGGACGCGGCCCTGGCTGGCGACGAACGCCTCGGCGATGGCATTGGCGTAGTAGGCGGCGCGATCGGCCCGGTTGGAGGTGAAGGAGATCGCGATGACGTAGGTCAGCCCGCGCCGGGTGATCTCGAGGCGGTTGCGGAATCTTTCGAGCAGGCGCGTCATGTCGGTGTAGCCGCCCGAGACGTCCTCGTCGTCCGCGATCTTGAGCTGCTCGATCAGGGGGCGGAGGAAGCCGTCGGATTTGGCGATCTCGATCTGGCTCTGCAGCGCCGCGGCATCCTGGCCGATGCCGGGCAGCACGTCCTGCTCCGAGGTCACCCGCAGCTCGCGCGGATCGAGCACGACCAGGGCCGTCGCGGCATAGCGGACCGGAAGGATCATCAGAGCGACGACGCCGAGGGCGAACAGCGCCAGGGCCAGCGTCAGAATGCGCCGGCCGTTCTCGCGCAGGAAGGCCAGCGTACCGGAGACGGTCAGCGATCCCTTGGTCAATCCCGGCGCGGCGCCGTCAGGCTTCGCCTTCGCAGCGCGCGGCGCTTCCCACGAAGCCGCTTGCTCCGTCGGGGCGATGCTTCGCGGAGATGCGCGGCTACCGAACGCCATGGGTTGGACTCGAAATCAACTGACAGTCATAGTTCAGAGGCTTGCTACACCGTAAATATCCATGGTTAACCGCCGGTTACGGCTGGGCTGGCCTTGCGCAGTGAACGATTCGTTAACGAGACGCGGCCGGCGATATGCGACCGCTCACAAGCCGATGACATACCCGTCCCGCCGGGGATCGGCGGCACCCGTCATCACGCCGGTGACCGGATCGAGCGCGATGGCCTGCATGCCTCCGCAGAGCATGGTCCACCCGGTGTCCAGGATCTCGATCTCGTGGCCGCGGCGTTTCAGTTCGGCGATCGTTTCCGGCGCGATGCGGTTCTCTGCCTGAATGAAGCGGCCGTCCCACAGCCGCGCACGCGGCGCCTCGATCGCCTGCTGCAGAGGAAGTCCGAACTCGATGTGCTGCACATAAGCCTGGGCCTGGGTTTGCGGGATGCCGTAGCTGCCGGGCGTCCCCAGCGCGAGCACCGGACGGCTGCCGCGTGTCGCGATCGACGGTGCCACCGTCACCGGCAACGCGTCGCCCGGCTTGGCGAGGTTCGGGCTTGCCGGCTGCACGTCGGCCCAATGCAGATGGTTGTTGAGGCAAACGCCGGTCCCCGGCACCACGACGCCGCTGCCGAACGGGCTGCCGAGACTTTGGGTAATGCAGACCACATTGCCTTCGGCGTCGGCGATCGAGAACGAGGTGGTGTGGCCGGGATCGGCACGATCCTGCGGCATCCATTGCTCGGTCGGGCCCGTGATCGGCTGGCCGTCGCTGACGCGCTGGCGAAGCCGCGCGATCGTCGCTTCGGACATTGCTGCAGCGGCTTGATCCGGTCCCAGATCGCCTCCCAGATTGTTATGGGCGATGCGCTCGCCGGCGGCGAGACGGATCGCGCGGTAAACCGTGTCGAGATGATCGGCGCCGTCCTTCCGCAGACGGGAGAGGTCAAATCCTTCAAGGATCTTGAGGGTCAGGGCGAACTGGAAGCCGCCGCATTGCTGCGCCGGGACGTGAAGCTCGAGCCCCCGATAGGACACGGTCAGGGGATCGAACCAATGCGGCTTGACGGCGATGACATCGTCCAGCGTCAGGCTGCCGCCGAGCGTGGCGAGATAGTCGACGATGCGCCGGCCGAGCTTGCCGCCATACAGATGCTCGGGCCCCGATTCGGAGATCTCGGCAAGAGTCTGCGCGAGATCAGGCTGCGCAACGATGCTGCCGAGCTTCACCGGCATTCCATCCGGGAGATAGTTCCTGACCAGTGCGGCGTGCAGCTCCGGCCAGGGTTCGAGCAGCGGCACCTGCTCGTTGATCTCATCGACGCCGAAATCCGAGAGCGCAAAGCCGTCCCGCGCCAGCGTGATCGCCGGCGCAAAGACGTCTGGAAGCGATTTGCGTCCATAGCGTGAGAGCAGCTCGCACCAGCCCGCGAGATTGCCGGGCGTCGAGGCCGCCTGCGGACCGCGCTCGAGCTCGAATCTGCTGGTGTATCTGCCGACCGGGAAGCTCGCGGGCACCGGCGGCGCGAAGTCGAGCACGCGAATGCGCTGCTCGCTTGCGACCCAGACCGTGGCCAGTCCAAACCCGGCAAGCCCCGACATGAACGGCTCGACCACGTTGAGGGCTGCCGCCGCGGCGACGGCCGCATCGAACGCATTGCCGCCCTGCATCAGAAGCCGCGCACCGGCCTGTGCCGCGAGCGGATGCGCGGCGGCGACCATGCCGTGCCGCGAGAACAGCGTCGGACGCCCATATGTCCTGGCGAGCTGCATCCGGAGAAGGCCTTCCGCCGATCAGTGCGTCGTCGCAGCAGCCTGGATCGCCTCCGACATGATCTCGAGACCGCGATCGATTTCGGCCTCGGACACCGTGAGCGGCGGCGCGATGCGGAACACCCCGCCCATGCTGGGCAGCTTGACGATGTTCATGCTGAGACCGCGACGCATGGTCTCCTCCATGATCCGCGCGCCGAGCTCGAAGCCCGGCGCCTTCGACTGCCGGTCGACGACGATTTCGAGACCGAGCAGAAGCCCGCGGCCCCTGACGTCACCGACGCATTCGAATCTTTGCTGCAGCGACAGCAATCCATCCCGGAGCCTGCTGCCCCTGGCAGTCGCCTGCGCCACCAGCCCGTCGCGCGCGACCACGTCGAGCACCGTGACGCCGACCGCGGCGGGCAAGGGATCGGAGACATGCGTGGTGTAGAACAGGAAGCCGCGCTCGAACGCAGTCTGCTCGATGGCCTTCGTCGTCATGACCGCGGCGAGCGGCAGGCCGGCGCCGAGCGTCTTCGACAGCGTGAGAATATCGGGCACCACGCCGTCGCGCTCGAAGGCGAACATGTGCCCGGTGCGGCCGATTCCGGTCTGAGCTTCGTCGAGGATCAGCAGCATGCCGCGCTGCTCGCATTTTTGCTTCAAGGCCGCGAGATAGCCGAGCGGCAGTTCCAGAATGCCGCCGCTGGACAGGATCGGCTCGGCGATGAAGGCCGCCAGATTGCCGGTCGACTGGCTGTCGATCAACGCGAACGCATCGTCCAGCTCGGTCTGCCAGTCGTTGCTGCCGTCGACGTTCCTGAAGCGCGGCCGATAGGCGTTCGGCGCGGGAATGACGAACGATCCGACCGCGGCCGGCCCATAGCCGCGCCGGCCCGCGCTGTAGGTTGCCGACGCCGCCGCGCCGGTCATGCCGTGCCAGCTTTGCGCGAAGGCGACGATTTCGTGCCTGCCGGTGACGAGCTTGGCCATCCGGATCGCCGCTTCATTGGCTTCCGCGCCTGTCGTCAGCAGCTGCACGCGGTCGAGACCGGGCGCAAGCGCAGCGAGACGCTCGGCCAGCGTCACCACCGGGCGCGAGAGCATGCCGCTGAAGAGATGAGCGACCGCACCCATTTGCCGCGCGACGGTGGCGACGATATCGGGGTGCGTGTGCCCCAGCACGGCACTCATCTGACCCGAGGTGAAATCGAGGATGGCGCGTCCGTCGGCGTCGTAGACGAAACTGCCGGCCGCCCGCTCGATAATGACGGGTTCGAAACTCGGCCCATAGCGGGTCAGATGCGTGTTGGCGGACGCCCAGAAATCGGGATCGGCATTCAAGGTCATGACAGCCACCTCTGGCTTGGGACGTCTGACCTCTAGTCAAGAATTTGACTTCAGGCTAATTGATATAATTCAATCTGGATATCAATCTTCCTGATGTAGATGCTGGATCTCACCCTTCTGAGGAATTTCGTCGTCGTGGCCCGCACCGGCTCGATCAGCCTGGCGGCCTTGCAGATCGGCCGGACGCAGTCCGCGCTCAGCATGCAGATGCAACGGCTGGAACAGACGATCACGCAGCCGCTGTTTCACCGCAGCGGATCCGGCATGAGGCTGACCGCGGCCGGCGAGAAACTGCTCGCCCACGCCGAGACGCTGCTGGCGCAACACGACGAGATTCTCGCCGACATGAGCGGCGAGAGTCTCAAGGGGACGCTGAGCCTGGGCTGCCCGGAGGACTACTCGATCGCCTTCCTGCCGGGGCTGCTGAAGGGATTCTGCGCGCTTCATCCCCATGTCGAACTGCGCATGGTCTGCGCCCCGACCTCCGAGCTGCGCCCAATGCTGGTGCGGCGCCAGATCGATATGGCGCTGGTCTCGCTGTCCGATGCCGGAGCGCGCGAGGTGATCCGCGAGGAGCGCTTCGTCTGGGTCGCGAACGAGGCCGAACCGAAAATACTGACGCAAGACGTCCTGCCTCTGGCGCTGTCGGCACCGATGAGCCTCGACTACCGCGCGGCCTGCGCCGCAATGGACGCGGTCAATCGGCGCTACAGGGTTGCCTACGCGAGCAACAGCCTCGCCGGCCTGATCGCGATCGCGCGCTCCGGTCATGCGATCAGCGTCCTGACACGAACCGCCGTTCCGTTCGATCTTCACGTCGTCTCGGCCGGACTGCCTCTGCTTCCGACCATCGGCATCGCGCTCGAATTCTCGGAGGCGAGGCCCTCGCTGCTGGCGACGACGCTGGCCGAGCACGTCCGTACCGTGTTGCCCGGACTGAAGACCAAGGCGGAGATCGATTAGCGACCTCTGCATCTCGATGTTCGCGCGTGTGCGGCGGGCGCAGCGCTCAGCTGATGTTCAGGAGGATCCGGCCCGAGGTGCCGCTGCGCATCAAGTCCAGCGCGGCGTTGATGTCGTCGAGCGTGAATTCGTGGGTCACGATGCCGCGATAGCTCACCTTGCCGGCATCGCTGAGGCGAACCAGGCGCGGGATATCGCGGGCGGGCTGGCATTGCCCGCCTTCCGATCCCTTCAGCACCTTCTCGAAGTGCAATGGCAGGGTATAGATCTCGGCCTTCTCGCGGGGCACCCCGACGAGGATGCAGCGGCCTTTCTTCGCGGTGATCTCGTAGGCGAGCTCGATCAGGTTCTTGACACCGGTGGTCTCGACGACCTTGTCGGGTCCGTCGGCCCCCGCGATGGACCGGACCTCGGCGGCCACATCCTCCACCGCCTCGGAGTTGATGAGGTGGGTGGCGCCGAAATCCTTGGCCATGGCCAGCTTGTTGTCGAGGCGATCGATCGCAATGACCGGCCAGGCGCCGACCATCGCGGCGAATTGCACGATGTTCAAGCCGACGCCGCCGACGCCGAACACGACGACGGCTTCGCCGATGGCGATCTGCGCATCGTTGTTGACGACCCCGAGCGCGGTCGTCACCGCGCAGCCGAGCAGCGGCGCGCTGGTACGATCGATCGTATCTGGAACAGGCGTGACGCGATTCTCCGACACCACGGCATATTCATTGAAGGTGGTGACCCAGCCCGCATTGAGGCGCTTGCCGCGCCAGGAATAGACCGGCGTGTTGGACTGGACGCCCTTGCCCGGCCGCCAATGCATGACGACAGTGTCGCCCCGCTTGCAGGAGACGACGCCGGGTCCGGTTTCAACGATGGTCGCCAGCGCCTCGTGCCCCAACAGATGCGGCAGGAACTTGTCGACGCCCTTGACGGCGTCGATCTCGTTGATCTGCGCGCCGCAAATGCTCGACGTGTGCACATGGGCGAGCACCTGCCCGTGCTCGAGCCTGTCGGGCAAATTGAACTCGTCGACGATCAGCGGCTTGCCGGATTCGACGAGGATCGCGGCCTTTGCGGTCTTGATGTCCATGGATCGCGCGCCCGGTCACTCGAAATAGATGAATTCGTAGTCGCCGGTGTAGCCGAGCTTGCCGTAGAGCCAGATCCATTCCGAGGTGTGCAGGATGGATTCCGCCGTCAGCGCCCAGCATTCGAGGTTGTGCAGCTCGGCGACGTTCCGGTAGCCCTCGACCATCACGTATTTGTTCTTGCCGACCCGCTCGATCTCCTTGAGCGCGGCCTCGAGCTCGTAGAGCCTGAGATTGTGCAGCGTGCCGAGCGAGATGACGAGGTCGAAGCTGTGGTCGCCGAAAGGATAGACGTCCTGGGCGCGATAGTTGAACAGATAGGGCTTCACCTGCTCGTGCGCGTTGGCAAGTCCATGCTTGGAGATGTCGAAGCCCGTGACCTTGAGGCCCGGCAGAATCTTCTGCATCTCGTAGAGCAGGAAGCCCTTGCCGCAGCCGACGTCGAGCACGCTCGACCCGTCCTTCAGGCCGTAGGTCTCGATCAGCGCCTTGGCGACCGGGGCCCACCGCCCCTCGATGAAGCGGTAGCCGCCATAGCCGAAGCGGCGGTCGCCGTCCCAATAATCGGCCTCGTATTCCCGCGCCTTCAGCGAGCAGCCGATCTTGTCGTCGTTCATGCGGCCCATGTAGTCGCGCTTGGTCGCAGTGTGCAGCGGCGTCACGATATTCAGCAGTCGTCCCATTGAGCCCTCGGATTTCATCACGCGCGGAGAGTGCGGCCTGAGGAGCCTCGCACGTGACCTTGCGACTCGCCCTAGCATTTGTGGCCAAGGCCATCATTGTTTCAGATCAATGATGTGGAAATGCTGCGGCGGCGCCGGTCAAGAACCGGCCGATGATTTGGGCGCGAGGTTCCCAGCTGCGGCTGCCGGTGGCCGTGACATGGCGACGCTGGAACGCGAACGCGCCTTGCGGCGTTCGGCAGCAAGGAGAATCCTGCCATGCCGACCAAGCCCACCATCGCCCGCATCTGGCGCGGCCGTACTCGCCGCGACCTCGCCGACGCCTACCAGGCCTATCTGCAGGCCGAGGGCATCCCGCCGCTGCGCAAGACCGCGCTCGGCGTGCAGCAATTGCGCGAGGACCGCGACGAGGAGACGTGGTTCACCACCATTTCCTACTGGGCCGACATCGCAGCCATGACCGCCTTCACCAAGGGCGAGCCGACCAAGGTCCATCATCTCGCGCGCGACGCGGAGTTCCTGATCGAGCTGCCGGAGCGCATCGAGATCCACCGCATCCTGATCGACGAGCAGGGCCTGCGGTGAAAGCCTCGCCCATCCGTTTGTCCGTGTCTTGATTCCGCACTCCGCCGCGCTATACGTTCCCGCCATGAAGTTCATCTCCACATTCTTCCCGCTGATCTGAACGGCAGAACGCCGTTCCGGCGCTCCTGCGCCACTCAGATCAAACGGCTTCGCGCGATGCGGTAGCCGAACGGAGAAATGTGCAATGCCCAAGACCGAACAGGCTGGCCTGACGCCCAGTCAGGTCCAGAGCTTCATCGACGACGGTTTCGTCAAACTCGAGAATGCCTTCAGCGCCGACCTTGCCAAGCAATGCAGGGACGAGCTGTGGGCGGATATCGGCCTGTCGCCGGACGAGCCGGAACATTGGACCCAGCCCGTTGTCCGGGTAGCGTCCAAAGCGACGCCCCCCTTCAGTGAAGCTGCGAATACGCCGCGTCTGCACAAGGCCTATGATCAGCTCGCCGGCGAAGGGCGCTGGCTTGCGCCCAGGGGCCTCGGAACCTTTCCGATCCGCTTCCCGTCATCGCAATCGCCAGGCGATGACGGCTGGCATGTGGACATGAGCTTTGGCACCGCCCATGCCGACTTCATGGAATGGCGTGCCGATGTGAAGAGCAGCGGCCGTGCGCTGCTGATGCTCTTCCTGTTCTCGGAGGTCGGAAACGATGATGCGCCCACGCGGATCCGGAAAGGCTCGCATGCGGCCATCGCGCGGGAGCTGCTGCCCCATGGCGAGGCGGGCGCGACGCTCCGGCAACTTGCTGCCGGCGACTGGGCGTCGACCAGGGATTGCAAGGTTGAACTTGCGACCGGCAAGGCAGGCACCGTCTATCTGTGCCACCCGTTCCTGGTTCATGCCGCGCAACCGCACCGCGGGAAACGGCCGCGCTTCATGGCACAGCCTCCGCTGCTGCCGAGGGGCGAGTTCGATCCGGCATTGCCGCCTTCACCGATTCAGATCGCGATCCGGCGGGCTTGCGGGCTGACGGTGTAGGGGATGGACGATCTCTCGGAGAAGATCATCTCCCAAGCCGCCTGACCCGCGGGCGTATACGCCGCAACGTCACGCCGTCACAGTTTCCCATACACCCGCGCGGCAACCGCCTTCAGGCGCTCGACCGAGCCGGACTGCGGATGCGGCTTGACCGGGGCGAACAGGATCGAGGCCTGCCGGCCGTTCCTCCAGACATAGATGGTGACGGCATTGCCGTTGCCCTTGGTGCAGGAATGCTCGCCGAAGGCTTCGCGGCCGAGCTCGGGGATCGCCACGTGCGTGCACGGCCCTGCGCGCTTCATCATGCCGATGGCGGTATCGCGCGAGGTCGCGATCACCGCAACCGTCATGGTGTTGGCCTCGCGATCGAACATCATGCAGCTGCCCGCGCCGGTGCGCTGCACCGTCAGCGTGCCGTTGTCGAGAAAGCCGTCGGCATCGGCGGCCGTGAGCCACTCGCAATTGCCGAACCGCTCGCTGCTCTTGCTCACGCTTGCGACGGCAATGCGTGCGGCTTCGGTGACGGGTCCGAGCAGCGCATCGTCGGCGCGCCGGCCGATCGGATAGACGCTGATCTGCAGGATGTAATCGCCGGACAGGGCGACGACCGAAGCCTCCTGGCGCTCGGCGCCCGCGGCGCTGGTTCCGCCCTGGCCTTCGTCGCCGATTCCGGACACTGCGCTCAGCTTCATGCGCTCACCGAGCGTCTTGACGAAGGTCGCGTACAATTCCCGGGCGCGGTCCTTGTCGGGATTGCGGAACACGGAGAGCATCATCGTGTCGCCGCGCCCGGCCTGGTAGATGCAGCCGCGACCGTCCTGGTTCGAGATCAGCGACCATTTCAGCGCCGGCATCGCGCGGGCGAGCTCCTGCGCGCTGATGAACGGGCAGGTTTCGGCCGCGCGCGCGGGAAGCGGGGCGGCGGCGATGGCAAGGAATAAAACGAGGCGGGAAAATAGACGATCGATCGTGCGCATCGGACGAACTTACTATCGAAACGGCGCGCCCGACGAGATGAAACTGAACAAAAATCCTCCTACGCAGCCCCCGGCGCCTTCGCCCGCGTCAGGTCGTTCAGGAACTGCTCCATGAGCGGCTTGTTGCCGAAGCGGCGATAAGAGCGCTCTGCCTCCAACGAAAAGGTCGGTTGGGCCCCTACCAAGCTTGCCATGGTCAGCTGCGCCGCTTCGATATCACCGCGCCGCCCTTGCAGCGCAGCCTGGATGAGCAGGCAGTTGGCATCGCGCGGCGCCCTTACAAGGCATTCGGAGATCACGCTAGCCGACTCATCACGACGATCAGCGGCGTAAAGAGCCTGGCCATGCACATAGGCGTAATATTCCGGCGCCATGGGATGAAGGCGACGTGCCCGCTCGGCATTGGCAACGGCGTCCGCGTAGTCCCCGAAACGGACTTGCGCTTTTGCCAAGGCCATCATGCTATCCGGGTCGTTGGGATTCAGTTCGACGGCGCGCTTGGCGGCCTGCAAGCCGCCCGCATAATCGCCCTGCACCGCCAGCCCGAAGCTGATCACCTGATAGCCGAGCGAGAGATTGGGATCGAGGCGCACAGCCTGGCGCGCTTCGCTGAGACCTAGTTCCAGCTCATGCGCTGTCGCCCGACCGCTCGACCTCTTGGCCACATCCGCGATGTAAGTGAGGGCCAAACCCGCACGGGCGGCAGCATAGGCCGGGTCCATTTCCAGCGCGCGCTGATATAGGCCGCGTGCCTCCGTAAGTGCTTCCGCATCCTGGACGCCGTGCCGGTATCGATGACGAGCCCGCAGGAGCAGATCGTAAGCCTGAAGGTTGTCGGTCGGACGTTGCGCGGCAGCGATAGCTTCATTTCGGCCGATATACGGCGCGAGCTGAGCGACGATTTCGGTGGTCAGCTCGCTTTGTACGGTGAAGACGTCGGCAACCTGCCTGTCGAAGCTGCGCGACCAAAGGTGCGCGCCCGATTTCACATCGATCAGCTGCGCCGAGACGCGAAGCCGGTCCCCCTCGCGGCGCGCGCTGCCTTCCACAACGTAGGAAACGCCCAGCTTTGCTCCGAGCCTGCGCATATCGCTTTCCTGCCCGCGCACGGCATAGGTGGAGTCGCGCGCGATGATCTGAAGCTCGGAATTCCTTGCAAGCGCCGTGGTCACATCCTCGGTCAGCCCGTCTGCAAAGTACGACTGGTCCCCGCCCATGGTGGCAAAGGGCATGACCGCGACTGACGGCCGCGGGTCGGCGCGGGTCTGGTCGAAAGATAGCGCGGCCGGGAGCCGGCTGACCATCGCCGCCAGGGACAGCGGTTGGATCTGCGTGCCGATGAGGACAAGGGCTAGGGCGGCGACGCCATACGACCAGCGCGCAGCGGTGCTGTGTAGAACGCGCGGGATTTTTCGCCAGCGAGACCACGAGGATTCCGCGCGCCGGACCCGGTAGACATTGAGACGCTCGGGAATGTTCTTGGCGCGCCTGCGGCCCACACGCGCGAACACATCGCCGCGATTGCGGTCTGCGGCCATGACGACAGCGCCGCTAACGAAGATGCTGCCGGGATCGGCCATCGTCTCAAGCCGTGTGGCGACATTGACGCCGTCGCCGTACATATCGCCATTATCCTCGATGACATCACCGAGGTTGATGCCTATACGCAGCTCAAATGGGGCGTTGTCGAACCCTTGCTGGATGGCAGCGGCCGCATCAACGGCTTCGTTGACGCTGGGAAACATCGCCAGGAACCCGTCCCCGGTCTTCTTGAAGATGCGTCCGCCATGCTGCGCGACTGTGGGCTCGATCAGATTGTCGAAGACCGCGCGCAGCTCTTTATAGGTCGAGGCCTCGTTTTCGGCCATCATCAAGCTGTAGCTGACGATGTCGGCGGCCATGATCGCGGCGAGCTTGCGTTCCATCAGCGGTTTTCCCTGAACAGGGGCATTGCGGACATTCGGCGCCAGCTTGAAACTAAACCTTCCAACCCGCATGCGGTTATCAACACAGCTCATATGTGCGTGAGCAATGAGACCCGTCAGATGGTCTGCAGGCAGGGACACTCCGCGCAGACGGCCGATCCTGGGTTTCCCTGCCGGGTCCCATTTGGCGGAGCAGATGAGCGGCTGCACCTCATGGCGGCGGTGAGGCCGGCGCCGGCTCAGCGTGGTCGGACCGTCGTCACCGCCCCTGATATTCGGCCCAGCACTCCGCCGTCTCATAGACGCGGACCGCCCACAGCTGCGGCAGCTTCGGCTTCAAGCGGTCCCAGATCCAGACCGCGATGTTCTCGGCGGTCGGGTTCGCGAGGCCGTCGACCTCGTTCAGGCACTGGTGGTCCAGCGCGGCCATGATGCCGGCGAAACTTGTTTCGATATCGAAGAAATCAGCGACGAAGCCGGTGTGCGGGTCGACCGGACCGTCCAGCTGGACCTCGACCCGGTAGGAATGGCCGTGCAGCCGGCTGCATCGATGGGCCTCGGGCACGTTTGGCAGCCGATGCGCCGCCTCGAACTTGAACGCCTGCGATATCCTCATCCAGCTCCCCACACGGCATGGCCATCCGGTCTCGGGCCGGTCTGGCGACCAGATGCTGTCCTGTCCTGACCTTTCGGCGAAGAATGGCGCGCCCGGAACGATTCGAACGTCCGACCCTCAGATTCGTAGTTTCAGGGTCTAAATACTCAGACGTACGAAGCACTACGATTTAGCCATATTCTTCAATCAAGTCAGCGACATCCGGTCGCGGATCTACGCCCTATTTCCTGGTTGCTAGGTTGCTATCTGGTAGCTACTACTCGGTGTAGCTATTTCGGCCGGTATAATGACTACGAAACGTATTACCAAGCGCGTCGTCGACTCCCTCAAACCCGGCGAAATCGTCTGGGACGGCGAGCTGTCCGGGTTCTCCGTTCGTTGCCAGCGGAGGGACAAGGTCTATGGCCTGAAGACGCGCGTGAACGGGCGCCAGCGATGGTTCACGATAGGCAAGCATGGCGCCCCATGGACGCCGGACACAGCGCGGCGTCATGCCGTCGGCATGCTAGGTGAGATCGCTCGTGGCGGAGATCCGTCGAGCGGGAGGTCGACGACGAAAGACCTCACCGTCGAGGAGCTGACAAAGCTGTTCCTAGCCGAACACGTCGATACGAAGCGCAAAGCCAGTACGGCCAGCCTCTACCGCGACATCCTGAACCGGATCGTTCTCCCGAAGCTGGGAAAGCGGATCGCTAAGGACGTCAAGAACGCTGACATTGCCGGCCTCCATCACGATCTGCATGAGACCCCGTACCAGGCAAATCGGACCGTTGCCGTCGTCTCAAAGATGTTCTCGTTCGCTGAAGCGCGGGAACTGGTTCCCAAAGATAGCAACCCATGTCGCCATATCGAGAAATATCGCGAGAGTCCTCGCGAGCGTTTTCTCACCACGGAGGAGATTAACCGCCTAGCCGAGGCCATCCAGGAGGCCGAGCAAAGCGGTCGCAGCCTGCCATCCACGATCGCGGCTATCCGTCTCCTTCTGTTCACAGGAGCCCGCCGCGGTGAGATTCTGACACTCAAATGGGACTACGTCGATTTCGAGCGATCGATGCTGTTCTTGCCCGACAGCAAGAGCGGCAGGAAGCCCATCCACTTGAACGCCTTGGCAACTGCGGTTCTTCGCGAGCTGCCCAGGCTGGCGGGTAACCCATACGTCCTTCCAGGACGGAAGGAGGGAGAGTCAGTCAAGGAACTGAAGACCACCTGGAAATCGATTAGGCACCGAGCAGGCTTGGAGACCGTTAGGCTCCACGACATGCGTCACACCTTCGCCAGCATTGCCGCCGGTTCTGGCGCATCTCTGTACATCATCGGCAAGCTGCTGGGTCATAAGAATCCAGCCACGACCCAGCGTTACGCCCATCTCGCAAACGATCCGCTCAGATCCGTCGGCCAGCAAATCGCCGATAGCCTGGGAGCCGCTCTAACCCCCAAGGCGCCAGAGGCGCGTTGAGCCCTTCTCAATAAATCCATCACGCAAGAGCGAGATCGAGATGTCCCGCCCGAAATCTTCTGCCCGCAAATCCCAGGTCCCCGAACACCGTATGATCATCGACATCCGGAACTGTTCATTCAGCTACTTCGCCTGCTGTCACTCGTCGGAACGGCCGCGCCATACGACAGAGGAAGCAATCATCACCCTGCTCGGCAGCATAGTTGAAATCGATCCCCCTCAACCCGAGCACATCGGCCAGGCCATCGAATGCGCATTCACCTTTGAGCGCAGCCTTAGGGAAGATCGTGTTGGCGATTCCGACTCACGTCTGAGCCTTTTTTCAATACAGCTGTCGCGAACCACCCGGTCATTATTCGCTTATGTGCCGGAGGGCCTGCTTTGGGGCCTTCAGGCCAGGTGCGAGGCCGGTGCTATCACCCGCATCGAAGCTACCTACCTCAAGCCGTTCCGCGGTCATGGGGATGTGACGAGCTTTCATTTCACCGGACCAACCTTTCCGGTGCCGAGTAGTCGGGCGGTCGATAACGGCCAGCTAGTGCAGTCCGGGATGCAGTAACGAGCGGAGTCAAGCATGCCTTCCGAGTTGCCCAATCAGATTTCTCTCGCCCAGGTGGCGCTATGGATCGCTCGGGGAATCAGACCAGTACCCGAACAGTTGTTTGCACGCACGAAGGTGCGCTTGGACGAGGATGAACTTGGGTCCAACGATACCTTGCGCCGGCTCCTCGCGCTGCTGGCTGACGGGGAGCTAACGGCCACTGCCAAGATCAGCGTCGTCTACGAGGGTGAAGATCCACTGACGCCCGTCCCTATTCCCCAGATCGGGCCATTCGAGGTGCCATCCTCAACTTGGTATTCAGGGGACATTCGATGGAACGCATCTGCACTGGAAATAACCGAAGGGTTTGATCTGCCAGGTGAGATGTTTGACGCGCTCGATTTCTCAGGCGATTTCTTTGCGTGGGGAAACCGAGCCTTCTTTGAGCCCGTGGTCCTCCCGACCAATGAGGTATTGTCCGCGTTCCCTGCCCTTACGAGCCCGGTCTCCGGTGCGCCCGTCAGAACGAATGTCGGTGGTCGACCTGCAAAATACGATTGGCCTGATTTCTATGCTGCAGCTGCGGCTTGGATCTATGAAAGCGGTATTCCGAAGACCCAGGCGGACATGGTGAAGGCAATGGCTCAATGGTGTCAGAACAACTGGGACACCGAACCTGGTGACACGGAGCTGAAGGGACGCATCCGCCGGTTCCTGGACAGATTCAGGAAGGAGGTCGGAAACTAGTTACCGACCGTTACCGGCCGACACACGTTCTCGCCCGTGACAGAAGCCTCGCAGAAATTCACTGCAAGAGGCACGAATGACAACAGACCTACTTCCCCAACAACAACTGGCCCACATCCTCGCCGTCTCGGAACGCACGCTCGAACGGTGGCGCGTCGAAGGATGCGGCCCGGCCTACCTCAAAGCGGGCAGGCGAGTCCTTTACCGCCGCAGCGACGTAGACCAGTGGCTCGACAACAACGCGCGTACCTCCACGTCCGATCGGGGAGCTTGCAATGTCTGAGAGGGGTCAAGCCGGAAACCACCGAGCGCTGGTCGATGCCCATGCCGTCGCTCGCGCCCTCGGCGGTGACGTGGTCGGCCGGAACCGAGTGCAAGCACCGGGCCCCGGTCATTCACGCAAGGATCGGTCTCTCAGCGTCAAGCTCGAACCGGACGCGGCAGACGGTTTCTTGGTCCATTCCTTTGCAGGCGACGATCCGATCGTCTGCAAGGATTACGTGCGGCGCGCGCTCGGCTTGCCGGCATTCGGTATCGCCAAGCACCGTCCGCGTCGGCTGCAGACCCAATCGGCTCCTGGTCGCGTGGGCGGACAACGGCATGTGCCCGGCGACAACCGCTCAGCGAAGCAGTTGGAGAAGGCCCGATGGCTCTGGAAACAGGCGGCACCAATCGCCGGGTCTCCGGCTGAGACCTACCTGCGGGTTGCGCGGAGCTATTCGGGCGAACTGCCGTCGACAGTGCGGTATCTGAAGCCGAGGGGCCGATATCCGGCAGCCATGATCGCCGCTTTCGGCATGGCGCGGGAGAATGAGCCTGGAGTGCTTGAGATAGCACCGGGTGAAGTTGCCGGCGTCCACCTGACGCGCATCCGCGCTGATGGCACCGGGAAAGCAGGCACCGAGAGCGACAAGGTCATGATCGGCAGCAGCACGGGCTCTCCGATCATCGTCGCGCCGCCGAATGACCTGCTGGGATTGGCGATCGCAGAGGGCATCGAGGACGCGCTGTCCTGGCATGCAGCTACGGGGCTCGGAACCTGGGCTGCAGGAGCGGCGTCTCGCCTACCGAAGCTCGCAGCGGCCGTACCGCGCTACGTCGACTCTATCTGCATCGTCCCCGACAACGACGATGCCGGATTGAAGCACGCCACTGAGCTTGCCGCAGCGCTGCGGGCTCACGGGTTTCACGTAGAGCTGGGGCGGTGGCCCGCCATCCGCAATTCGGAGGGACCGGTCCAAAAATGATCAAGCAAGATGCCAACGAAATTCTGATGAGCGAAGGCTCCGAGAGGTTGCGAGAGATGTTCGACGAGATGATGATGGACTGCGACGCCGATCCGGATCAGTCGCGTGATGACGAGACGGTGCACGAAGGCGCTGAACGGAAAGCACCCCGCCTTCAGACGATCTGCCTCCGACAGTTCGCCCGACTGAAGCTCCCCCCGCGGAAGATGATCCTGGATCCGATCCTGCCTCAGAAGGGGCTGGGGATGTTGTTTGCAGGGCGTGGCATCGGCAAGACACACACGGCACTCGGGATGGCGTATGCAGTTAGCTGCGGTGGGGAGTTTCTCCGATGGCACGCGGAGAAGCCCAGGAACGTGCTGTACGTCGACGGCGAAATGCCCCAGCAAGCGCTGCAGGAGCGCCTGTCAGCGTTGATGGATGCATCTGAGAAACAGCCGGAAGACGGCGCTTTCAGGCTGCTCTGCATGGATCGACAGGAACTCGGCTTTTCGCTCAACCTGGCCAACCCCAAGCACCAGGGCTTCTTGGACCGCCACCTAGAGGATGTAGCATTCTTGGTGTTGGACAATCTCTCCACCTTAATGAACGGCGGTCCCGAGAACGATGCTGAGTCTTGGGTCTCTATGCAGGAGTGGCTCTTGCAGCTGCGCCGCCGGGACATCACCGTGCTCCTGGTCCACCATGCTGCGCGGAACGGCAATGCTCGCGGTACCTCGAAGCGAGAGGATGTCCTGGATACGGTCATCAAACTCAAGCACCCGGACGACTACGATCCGTCGGAGGGCGCTCGGTTCGAGGTCCATCTGGAGAAAGCGCGCGGCATCTTCGGGGAGAAAGCGTTGGGCTTCGAAGCGAGGCTGGTTCAGACGGAGGGTGGAGCTTCGGCATGGGTCTGCCGCGATCTCGGAGAAGAGGATGAGGAGGAATTGGATCAGATGTTGACGTTGTCCCAAGAAGGAAAATCCGTTCGTGAGATCGCGGAGATGATGGGCAAATCTAAGTCGGTCGTTGGCCGGCGCCTCAAAGAAGCGAGAAAACTGAACAAGGAGTAACACGGCGTCTAAACTGTCCCACTGTCCCGCTGCCTGCGTGTGGGACAGTGGGACAGGACCGAAGCCCCCGCCACTGAAAGACAGCCGCCAGAGCGCAGGGACATATTTGCGCGACTATCTCCGCTGCTATTTCACACTTGAACTCTAAGCGTGCAGTAGTGTTAAATTCTACCGTCGGTTTGGCAGGGGGGTGGCATGCAGTTCGACCGTCGAACGTTCCTCATTAGCGCCTTAACACTACTTGGTTACCCGACGAGACGAGCTTACGCGGTTGAGCCGATGACCGTGATGGCAGTTGTCTCTGCGGCATCCAACGTCGGCTCAAGCGCTCTGGAGTTTTTCAAGAAGAGCGGTGATTTCGAAAACGAGCTGAATGCTCTCCATGTGAAGCTCGACCAGCTTCTCCGCAATCAACTAACGATCCTGCAGGCAGTATCTGATCTCGCCACTGACGTAAAACTAATCGTTGAGAAGCTTGGCAAGATACCAACCGAAGTAATAGCAGCCCAGCATCTGTCCGACTCCGCGTTACTATGCAGTACTTTGGCCGACGCTTTCGATCACGGGACTCCGAAAGATATCGTTGCGCGCATCAACGGCCCTAACGGTGCTTACGAGCTGGCGGCCCGACTTGATCACGCATCCTCTTATGCCTTGCCCGCGCCCAACGTCGCATTGGCCGCACATAACGTTCTGAACTCGATCGACGCTGTCGCGAAGAAGGCCGGCAAGCAGACCCTGAACGAGGTTCGTTCAAGGCTGGTGGACGCAAGCACATATTTGCGGGCCTCACTAGAACGGATGACAGCTCGCGGCATCAAAGCCAACTTTCCTAATCCGGCGACGTATCAACAAGCCACCTCGGCCCTGCGTAATCACAATAAGGTACTGCGGATCTTGCCGGAGGACTTCGATGCGAAGCGACAAGATGTTGGCCAAGAAATTGAGGATGTACGGCAGGTGTGCACCATGCATGCTGGAGGCGAGAAGGCAACCAGTAACACCAGCTCTTTCTGCGTTACTCGTGGTAAGGGTGACTATGCATCCGAGTTCTGCACCTACTCCGTCAATGTTGATGTATACACAAATGTCATTAGATCCAAATTCAAGCTGCGAAGAAAGGTCTTCTACGGCGGAAAGTCCTTCTACGAACTAGATAACATCCCTTCTGATCAGTGGGAACGCTTTACGTGGGTGAGACATGTGTCGCGCATAAAGCACAGCGGCGAAAATTGGAGCACCCTTCCAGATTCCAAATCTGATGATCCGGGAAAAATCGCTGGATGCAGATCGGTGTTCATCGACGAAAAGACGGGCCTGCCCCCAGGCGAACTCGATGCTTTCTTAAATGCTATTCAGCTCTATGACAGCTACGTCGCTGAAGAGAGTCGCCTTCTGTCAATTCAAGCTGTTGCCTCCGCGGATTTAGAACGTTGCAAACGGATCAGTTCAATATTGAGGGCGTGACGTGTACAGGCACATTTTAGTCATTCTGTTCTTGATGGTTCTCGCTCCAACGGCATCAGCCAAAGAGCAGCAACGAACGACGGACGGAACGGGGGCAATCGGGAAGAAGATTGTCGATAGCGCTGTCTCGATTTTGGCGGAGCTGAACAAGCATACGCCTGAATCGTCGCGCATCGTGCAGTTCTTTTCTGGTGTTTCGAAATGGTTGAGCGATCAAACAAAACCATCCAAATCGTTTCTTGACTACAAAGACGTGGAGCGAGTTCGCGTCGATATTGAAAAGCTGGATAAGTTAAGCCCCGCTCAATTAGAGCCGCTTATGAGCCGCCCCAGTTTGCGGAGATTTGCTACCGCGGGCGAGACGACGGTCATTTCCGGCAGCGCGGAGCTTCGCAAGATGCAGCAAGCGGTCGACGTTCGAAGAAATGAAATTCATGCACTCGAACGGCAGCGCGATGACCTCACTCGCACGCGGGAAGCCTACGCGACAACGGAAGCAACTGCACGCGAGGTCGCAGATAGAATAGGGAGGGAACTCGGAAACGTGCCCCTCAACATAGTTGTGCTCTTCGAAGGGCACTCTCTGCCGATGAGTTGGTACGATCTATCTCAAGAACTGCAGCCAGCATTATGGGATCGTGTGCGAGCTGCGGATGCGGCATTAAAGCGTTATGACGCGGAGATCGCCAGCGCAGAGCGAGATCTGAAAACCTTCACTGAAGCGCGGGAGGCGCTAGATCGCATTTGGAATGTTCCAGTAGCAGCGTCAAGCCCTTCAGCGATCGGCGATCTTCAAGTGAAGATGAAGAACGATATCCAAGCTACCGTGACCTCCGCCAACGAAATGCGGAAGGAGGCTGCCGCCATAAGGGATCACAACGCCCGCATTGCTGCGATCCAAAAGTTGATGTCAATTGGGAAGAACCTTGGAGATTTATATCAGGCCGGGAAGGCGCTCAGTAAGAAGTCTGCTGACGACAGTGGTCCGAACAACACATTGATTTGGATTGGCACCGAACCTGAACAACCACCAAATACCTCCGCACCTGATCAACGAAACACTCCGCATCCAGGAGCCCTGAGGTTGTAGTCGTTCGGCGGGGCGGTCTGGTCAAGGCTATTCGGCTCAACGTACCAAGGAAATCGAACATCGGGTAACACTCTCGGGATTGTCCCGCCTGTCCCGCTGCTTGCGCGCGGGACGGTGGGACAGGACCCACACGGGGAGACAAACAGCTCGACGGTACCACGACTTCGCAGAGAGCTTCAGTATGGCTAGACTTTACGACACGTTGCTTCCGCTTGTGCAGACGCTCAATGAGTACGGCGGAAATTTCACGGCTCATCACATCTCTCTCCCGGTTCTCGACGCCATCGATGATGGCGCCGACCAGGACGCTTCTCTTGCCGACATTCGCGGCAAGCTGCGCGCCGCGATGACGGCTTGGAAAGGACTACAAGACCACAAGAACTTTAGCATGCTGTTCGAGACGTACTACGAGGCAGTGTTCTATCTCGTCGCGCAAATGCGGGGCGTGCGGCTTCGCTCAATCCAGGCAGGCGCTGACAAGGGGAAGACTCCCGATTTCAGGACCGAAGCCGAGCCGGTGGTCGGATTCGAGGTGAAGACCATCGATGTTGCGGATCCTAAAGCGACCTACGATCAAACGATGGAAGAGGGATTGGAGGCCAAACTCCGCGCGCATGAACTCGCCCGTCAACACGGAGTCGGCATTGTTGCCGGCTCGATCTCGCCACACGGCAAGGCGAAAGACAGACTCGAGGTCGTCGAGCAAATCATGAAGAAGATCGACGGCAACGTAAAGACCGGGCAGTATGAAGCTTTGCCCACATTCCTGGTCGTATCGGCAGTGCGTTCTGCGCTCCATCAGCGCGCAAACGACTTGCGTAAGGCCATTCCCTGGCCGCATCAGGTGCAGGCCGCGAGCGGTCAACTGTTTGCGGTCGCAGCACACCTCGTTGGAGAGCCATTCTATTTCTTTGAGGAATGGGGCAACGAGATCAAAAATCTCGGTCGGCTGGAGCGCGCTGGAATCTTGCGCGATCATCCGTCTATCGCCGGGATCATTTTTCTCAATACTGAATGGAATCTCACCGATCATCCAAACGCCATCGCTGAAGCTTTTCAGCTCAACGGCATCTGGAACTCGAACTGGGAGCCTCCTTTATCCGTGAGGCCCGAGGCGGCGGATGCGGCAAAACAGACCTTTGAGAAACTCTGCCACGCATGGAACGATACCGATGATACGCGCAGCCCCATGTTGCCGACGAATTGGGACAAGTGATCGGGGATGTTCGAAGCGGTGAAGGTATTAGCTATTGGCGCCAGAAGTGGGTCGCTTAGCAAACGAGCTGCCGTTTCGATCTCTCATCGCGATGCGAGCCTACATTGCCGAGGCAGAGCACTGCCGTCCCGCTGTCCCCGTCCTTAGCGGTGGGACACCGGGACAATCCATGACCCCAGTGCAGACTTATCTCGGGGGCGGTCTCCCCTGGTGTCGCCCAGAGCATCGCATGCAGCAGGAAGCGCTTGCTTCTTGCGTCCGCCGTCGGCTGTCGAGCTGCGGACCCGCGAGGCGACGACTGCCGTGCGCCACCGATTTATGCTGACGAGCGAGTCGATCATCCGCATTCAGGAGCAATCAATGGGAGAGGGCAAGCGAAAGAAGAAGCAGCGGCAAGAGGACAGCCTCTTGAGCAAGCGGCTAAGCCGTGCTCGCTTCGATCTGTACACGTTGGGAACGCGGCACTCGATGGCGCGTGTCTTGGCCCAGGAGCTTTCATGTTGGTCCGATCTTGATGAGCAGATTATCGGCCTCGTATTCCGCGATAGGCAGGATGATGACTATGGCTGGATACTCTTAGCTAGGGATCGGGCCGGCCGATTCCGTTGGGTGAAAATGGAGCACAGCAAGAGGAGCGAGGACTACGCAACAGTTGGCCTGCGCAGCGCGATAGCTTCTACGCTCAGGACGGAGAATCTCGCCGAGCTGGGTTCTCAGGGAGATGAGCCAAACGAACCTTTCGACCTCTTGAGAGTGTCACCTGAAATCGATCCGGCCAAGCTTCATCCTTATTTTCGGCAGCTCACGGACACCGCCGGCCGGGCACCGGCACGAGCCGCTGTCAGGGAGATTGGTCCGTGGTTGGCGCCATCCGACCCGCATTTCGTGCAGGAATTTCAATGCCAACACTTTGATCAACGATTGTGGGAGCTTTACCTTTGGGCGGCATTCCGTGAACTTGGTTTTGATGTCAAGCAACTGGAGGCGCCCGACTTTGCCTGCAGTGCTCCAGGAATCGCTTTCACTGTCGAAGCGACCACAGTCTCTCCTTCGCAGACAGGCCCTCTGGCAGCCCATCCCAACCCTCAGACCCCCGAGGAAGTGAAGGATTTCCTGGCGAACTACATGCCCATGAAATTCGGGTCATCCTTGATGAGCAAGCTCAACAAGACGGACGCTCAAGGACGTCATTATTGGGAGCGCGAAGAAACTAAAGATAAGCCCTTTGTTCTTGCTGTGGCGGACTTCCACAAACAGGCGGAACAGGACCAGCTCGGCTCGATGACATTCACGCACTCTGCTCTATGGCCCTACCTCTATGGTCACCGCGTAGAATGGGAAATGAAAGATGGCCAGCTCATTACGCGGGCGGTGAAAAATTCGTCCCACACCTTCGGCACCAAGAGCATCCCTTCTGGTTTTTTTGACCAGCCCGGGGCTGAGAACGTTTCGGCTGTTCTCTTTTCCAATGCCGGAACGATCGCCAAATTTGATCGCATGGGCGTGGTCGCGGGCTTCGCAGCACCGGAGCACAAGTACTTTCGAATGGGTTTCCGTTTCGATCCGGATCCAAATGCCACAAGAGGCATTTGGTTTTCGGAAGATGTCGCCGATCCATCCTATGTCGAAGGTTGGTCCGACGAGTTGCAGATATTTCACAACCCGAACGCCCGTATACCCCTAACACACGAATGGCTCTCCGGACTCGCACAGTTCTATTTCGAAAAGGACTCCCAGTTCTCGATCATCCCCAACCATCATGTCTGGGCATCAATGACCTCATTGATACGACTTGTCCCAGGAGACGCGCGACAAAGGAGCAGCACCCAAAACTCATGAATTTCTGAATTTTTCCCCATTCTCGGACGAATTTTTTCTCGTTGTAAAACAATAACTTAGGCAATTATCGCCCTTAAATAAATTCGGCCTTTATGGAGTGGGCAACTTGGTTTGCATTTACCGCATTCCAGGTCCCGCCACTTTCATTCCTCGAAACCGGTGGACTCCGACTTGAATTTGAGCTGGCGAGCGTTGTCTCGGACAATCCCGACGTCGGCGTCAGCAAAGCCCCCGTCCGCCACAGCCTCGACATCGAGCGTCAATCTAACTTTAGCTCCGGGCGTGCGCTGAAGCTCCATCACGACAGCATTTAGGATCGCATCGAACGACTTCACGGGCCGGACCATATCGATCTCAACAGATCCATAGAATCGTTTGGGGCGTTGGGGTGCAGTCGTTGTTGGTGAGCGGCTGTCGCCACCTTCATGAACCGCTACCGTCGGCGGACCATCTGGGCCTACGTTGATCTTTTCACCAGCAGGGGCTTGTGCTGTGGCAATCTCCTTTCGAACGATGACTGCATCCATTGAGAATGTTGGCGGGGCGAGTCTGCCACATACAAGCCCCACGTAACGCTGCGTAGCTTCGTCAAAGCGATCCGCATAGGCGAACTGTGGATCGGCGCTGGATACGCCCTCACTGATAGCACTCTCAAGCACCGCAGGATCGCGCAGCTTTGGCAGATAGGGGTAAACCGCAAACCATTCTCGAACTTCCGAGATCGGAATGTGCGGCTTGTCGCTAGGCCAAAGCGCCGACAGCTTTCCCATTAACATGCGAGGTCCCAGCGTATCCTTGACCAGGCCGTCGCCGCGCGGCGATACCTTTTCGTATACTGACGCCGTGATCGACGGGCGTTCACGGGAGAGCAGCGTAGCTTGTCCGATCTCGAACGGCTTTCCGTCGAGGACCGTCTCGTCCTTCTCTGCATACAGGATATGAGTCCAAGCCATGCGTATCGCCCGCTCAGCGGCCTCGCGGCTTGTTCTCGCCTTCTCTTTGACGTCAGCTGCCTGTCCCTGTGTAAGCTGCTGCTGGGTGCCCCTGTCGTTCTCGATGGAACTCCATGCCAACGCCTTGCGCACTACATCGCGAGCACTGTTCAAGGCCGTTTCGTCGGAGGCGACAAAGATCAGTGTATTCCGATAGCGGCGTTGCGTAGTCCGGCACCGGGTTAATGCGTCAACGGTCACATCCATGGCTGCCGATACCGTGGCACCCTTCGCATGGATGTATGAAGGCCCCAGAATGATCAGCGTCAACGCCGTCGCCTCGTCAATTGCGCTGGGTTCATCGGGAGCAGCATGTATCTTGCTGAAGCCGCTCCTCTGATTTGCCTCCAACCGCAGTACGCGCAGAATATCGCCATCTACCTCGTGGGCTGGCAAAGACCTGGCTCTCTCATCAGCTAGGCGATTCAGCGTCGGCTGTGTGGAAAACCAGTAACGCCCAGCATCTTCATAGAGATAGGTTGCACCTTCGTGCAGCTCGCGCAGAGCCTCACCGAAGATGGCCAGCTGGTCACCAGGCTCCGCAGCAGCGAGCCGCACGTTTTGCCCAGTCACGCCGGCATTTGGCTGGCCAACTGTCGGTGCCGAGCACAAGAACACAGCCCGTGCAGCGCGCGTCGCCGCCCGCGCCTGGGCAAGGCGCCTTGACGTGTTGGCCTCCATCCGGGCCGGACGCGAACCCTCACCGTCGACTTCGGCGTCAATGACCGCAGAAAAAGCCGCATCGAGCGGATAGATCACGCTGGCCTTGATGCGCGGGTCGGCGATCGGGATACGGGCGGGCAAGATCATCGGATCCCGCGTACGAGCCTGCCACAACACGCTCACTACGTTAGCCATGAAGCGAAGCACTCCGCGTGTTTTCTGAAAGTTGGCAAGCGTGGACCAGTCCCTCGACAGCCGATCAAACAATTCGGGGTGAATCGGATAGGATAGCTTCAGCAAATCGCTGTAGGCTGCCTCACGGGTGAAAGAAGGAAATTCACCGGGGTTGCGCCTATAGAGTTCGTGAAATGCCCTCACCGTTTCATCGCGCGCCTTCTCGCCTTCCGCGTCGAGTTCTTGAAACAGGCGGCGGCGCACAATCTCGTACGTTTCGTTTCCATGTGCGGCTAACCAAGGAGAACCGACACGGCCAAACACTTTCTCAAGTCGACGAAGCGCCGCAATACCCGTCGCACCGCCCGCCTCTTCGTCACTCTCAGGTAGGGACCCGACGAGGAGTACGTTCGGCACCATTTTGACTGCTTCAGTCAACGATTGGATGAACGAGAGGAACGCCTCAAAGCGATCATCGGGCAACTGGCGCGCAAATGCCACGACCTCATCGAGCAAAATGATGCTTGGACCGGCCTTGCGGAACAACTCGACCATCAGCTCCGAGCCTGGATTGCTGCCGTTCGCTTCCGCCTCACGGAGGAGATTGAGACCGACATCGCCAGCAAGCCGCCAAGCGATGAAACCCCATAGGGTTCGAACCTTCGGGCCTCCATTGATGACTAGTGAAGAGTCTATGCCCTTGGCGGTCCCAACAAAGACCGCCGTCCTGACAGGCTTCCAGGACTTCACGCCCATTTCCGCCGCAAGCTCGCGCACGCCCGGAAGCAGGGTCAGATCCGTAGCGTTTGCGAGGTGATACAGCGCCAGCATTGTGTGGGTTTTGCCACCACCGAACGAAGTCTGAAGTCCGAGAATCGGGTCGCCGCCGGTATTCGAAAGTCTCTCTAGCGCAGTGCGGAGCACGCGCTGCAGCCCTTCAGTCAGAAAAGTAATGCGGAAGAAATTGTCTGGCTTAGAGTAGTCCTCACTCGCATGCCCAAGGTCGACAGCGGCGAGGTCGGCAGCAAACTCGGATTGCTTGTAGCGGTTCTCCAGCACGTCAGTGTGCGGAAAGGCCACTTCGATCCATGGCCGCAAAGCGCCGACAGAGGTTTCCGATGAGTCCAGCCCAAGGCTTAGGGTTCCGGGCTTCTCCTGCGCCTTGACTGCCGGTTCGGATACTTCGATGGAGCCAGTTGCGAAACCTTCGCGCCGCTGAGAGTCGTAAAGGTTCGCGATTTCATCGATTTCCCTCTTCGGCCCCTTCACTGCGCGAGCGAGGCAAACCATCGCATCGAGGTAGCGCAGCGCCTCTGCATCGGTCAGCGGCAGCGCCAGATGAGAGGTGGTGTTTCTGGCTTCAAAGGACGTCGATACAAAATTGCGAACCTTGAATTTCTCGTTGCGGGCAAAACCTTCGTCGAACACGTCGCGCCAGTTGTCGAGCATTGTCTTGAGCAGACCATAGGTGTCGAGCGGATCGAGCGGCGATGATCCCTGCGCCCGGCTCGCGTGCATGATCCAGCGTTTGCCAAGCTTCGCCTCCATGCGTTCGGCCACGAAGGGCTGAATGGCCTTCTGCAAATGAAAAAGGCCTTCCTGCACGCGCTGCAGGGTTTCCTTATCCCTCGACATGTCGGCTCCCCCGTTCGATCACAGCAAGCTGGCTTGGGCCGGCCCACCTGGGAGCCGATCCGCTTCGATATCCTGCGCCAGCTCTTCAAGCTTTGGCCATTCCTGGGCAAGCTCGTTGTAAACTAAAGCTTCCTTATGCCACCCCTTGCGTGAAGAGACCTTGTAGAGAAGGTCAGTCAAGGTGAGCGCATCCGACGACCTCCGTCCCATCGAACGGATCAGCCGGGCTGCGGCAAGCTGACCTCCATCTTCGGCAGCAAGAACGCGCGCCGTGTGCTGCACGCATTCCCATATCGTAACCGTTTTGTCTGATGTTGGATTCCAACGGGAAGGCAGATCGGCGCGCGGTGTCAGGCCGGCCTTCCCTCTGCCATCGAAAAACACCCCAGACTCAAAAAGCGCGTTGAGCGGAACCGCCTTGGCGTTGGCGACAACGATTAATTCACCGGATGATTTGGCATCAAATCCGTAAGCCTCGAACCATGCCAATGCGACCTGAGTTTCCGGATCAAAGGAAGCAACAGCTTCGTTCTCTATCTCATCCCAGACCCGATTAATCAGAGTAAGCGCCGTCTTCACAGTCATGGCGCTATCGTCATCCTCGAGCACTCTAGCGTGACGCGAGAATATACCCATGCCAGGACCGATCACCGATTGCTGCATGTCCACCGGGCCAACGCCAGCCTTGCGAATGGCGTCAATTGCCTCGGGCAATTCACGCTTCAAGGCGCGAACGAAATCAGCCCGAGTGACAACCGAAGCTTCACTTGTGCGTTTGCGGCAGACAAGGACAATGGAGGAGGCGAGCGCGTTGGCATCCTTACCGATCATTCGATTAGCTAGTTCAGTGCGGATCGGCCATGTTCCGTCGACTCCCAACCCGGCATCGACAACTGCTTGCAGAAACGATGCCCAGCCTGCCGACGTCACCCCGTCCTGCGCGACCTCAGACTGCTTAAACGCATAGTAGATAGCCAGTGGCTCGGCATCGGTTGCGGCGTTGCGCATAGCAGTAAGCGCCTCACCCATTCCCTGCATGAAGAATGCCTCAGCCTCGTCTTTGCCGCCATGTCGATAGGGTGTGGCGACCAACTCCTCTGCTTTGGGCGTGGTCAGACGGCGGAACAAATCTGGCCAAGTTCGCGATAGCGAACGCCTGAGCCATACATAAAAGAAATCGGAAAGGTCCGCGTAACCGATATTGTCGTAGTAAGGTGGATCCGTTGAGATAACGATGGGCCGCACTGGAAAGGAATTTTTCGCCGCATCAATGTTCGCGATAGCAGCAATTGAGCCCCCAACACCCTGGTTCTCAACAGATTCTGCTGTCCACTCGGCCGCGCCGGCAAAGCTTCCCGTACCATCGAGCAGCGTATTGAGTTCTGCAAAATCCCAACTCATCGGGATGGCCTGCCTTGCAAAGGTCGGGCGGGTACTGTCCCGTTCTGTGAACCACGTGCATATTGATGATCCGCGATCTGCAAGTTTACTCAAGGCAAACGCAAGATACGTAGCTATTGCATCCGCATAAGCTTCAGGGCCATTGCCGTTGGCATGCAGCGGCGTGGCATCGCCGCCATGCTGTTCTAACAAAGAGCTATGACCAAAGCCGCCCGCACGAACATCGCTGAGTACCTGCTCCCGCACCTCGGTAACCAGATCAGAAAACGTGGTCAGTGCAACAAGCTGACGTGAAGTGAAGTAGTCTGCAAATGTATTGAAACAATATCGACGTCCCTGCGCGTTACTAGCGAATGTTCCGCGGCATTCTTGCCGCGGAAGATTCATCTCATCTCCGCTTTCCGAGACCTTGCGATCTGCCTTTTCCGCGGCTTCTTCGTGAGTAACGTTAGGCGAAAGATATACGCGCGATCGCGCACCCTCAGCGACGAGGGCCATCAAACGCGCGCCCATGCGACCGGCCTGTGCTTCGTCGTCGATATAGGCGCCACTGATATTCGCGCCTGTAAGCACACAGCGGAAGGTCGCGCGACCCGCTTTCGTTCCTTCGCTTCGTCGCTTTTCATCTTCCTTTGAAAGGGTTCCTGTCTCTACTTCGAAACGCCAGCCCTCGGCAGCTTTCGGATCGATTACCGGCTGCGCCCACGACTTCTTACCAGCTTTCGTCGAGACCATGAACGAGGATACCAGCGGCACCATCGCGCCTTTCGCAGCGGGATCAGGTGAACGCACGGTGCGAGCCCAGAGCCAAGCGACAACTGTTGCTTCGGAACCATCCGGCAGCTTCGCTTTGGGATAGAGATACCCGATGCGTTTCTCGGCCTCATTGCGCATCCATTGACCATAGTAGCGCACGTCCTCGGCAAGGCCTTGTGCGCCCCTCCCGTGCCAGGCCTGGCTACGCTTGAGTTCTGCCTGCGCCTTTGGATTGACCGGTGGGAGCCCGGCGAATTTTGGCGGGATCTCTACCAGAGCCTTACCGATCAGTACTGCCACCGGATTGAGGTCCGAGCCGAACGCGCGCAGGCCGAGCCGTTGCGCCTCCAGCGGAATCGAGCCGCCACCAGAGAACGGATCATAGACAGGTGGCGCCTTCGTCTGCAGATAGTTGAGGATCGCCTGGCTGTCACCCTTCGGCGGAGGCTCTTCGTCCAGACCCCACGCTACGGAGCGTGCAATTTCCCAGCGCGCTGCGTCCAAGATTGTGTCGTTGTTCGAGGCCTCCCAAGGCACCATGTCGGCGATGACTTTGTGTAGTCGGCGCCTCTCAGCATCTTGTGCAGCCTCAGTCGGGAACCGATCCGGCCATGCTGATGGATCATCAACGAGCTGGGCGAACAGTACCGCGCGGCATGCCGCTAAAGGCCGTCTCGCCCACCACAAATGCAAAGTTGAGGGATGACCATGGCGGATCGACTTCTCGTGCGTGGAAGCTTTATTGATCTCCTCAAGCGGGATCGAAACCTCAATAAGCTTCTTGCGAGGAAGACCGTTGCTCTTATCTTGCATTCGTTTCTTTCGAGATTTTATAGCAGTAGGGAGCAGTGCTGCTCAAGCGGACGGCGTCGCCCTCCTTCAGCCCGGCACGCGAAATGAAGTCAGCCACTGCGCTGCGCGCACGCAGGATGCGCTTGGTACCGTCTATGTCGGTCTCGATCGTACTCCCAGGACTGAAGGTGATAGTGACTGCCCTCGGAGCTATCTCTGACCGGTTGCCGCCTCCAATCGCGTCGCTGGGGAAGAAATCCAGCGGAACATAAATGTGATTGTTGCGAATATTACCGCCTGTAACTTTGACGATGCGACTGGTCCCCGATCGCGCAACGTCCGTGCGCGGCTCGACCGGTACCGCACTTCGCGGATGAGGAGGCGACTTGGCTGTCTTTTCCAGCGGTAGCGGGGGCAATGCACGCGGGAAGTATGATCGGTGTCTATCACCCTCTTCATCCAATTCGACCGAATCTGGTTTCGCCGGAATGCGCACCTTGTCCACGACTTGGTTACTCTGGGCCTCAATCGCCCGAAGTACGTCCTGCCCCAGATTAACCCAGATCACCGCCCCAGATGGATGTTTGTAGGGAACGGGACGGGATAGTGGACGGGCATTGGCCAGGACCCAGGGTGTCCGCCACCCGTCCGCGAACGCCTGGGCTTGACGGCCCCGAGGAATCCGATGCTTCGGTTCAGCCTCGGCGTATTCGGTCGCTGATAAGAGTGGGTTCAGGGAGTTGACGAGGGCAGCGGTGCCGACAACCTGACCGCTGCCCTTGCGAATGAGCGCAATGCGGCCACGGTGATGACAAGCGGTCTTGCGCATCTCCCAAATCTTCTCGCCCTGAAGAATCAGGCTGATCCACGGCTCGTCAACAATTAGGCCTTTCATTCCCCAACTTTCGTTCGAATCTGATGTCATCAGAATTTCCGGCGCTCCGTCTCAGGAAGGCGCCTGTCCCAGCGTTAGCAGCTCTTGCACATTCAGCATCACTGCCATTTCGGCGAACGCTAGGTCCCTGTTGAAAAACCGCCGTACATAGACCGGCTCCTGTGCATAACCTCCTTCGATCTGCACAATAGCGAGGATGAACGCATCGGGCGCATTCAGGGACGCCAGAATCTCGTTCTTGGTAAGGATAATTTCGCGGCCCCCTGCTTGCCGCCCCTTCACTTCGATGAACCGGAGATGACCGGCTTTGAGATCTCGACTCTCAATGTCCCATCCTCTCTTTTCGACTGAGACATCGCGAGGCTCGTGACCAAGGGCACGCTCGGCCGCGATCACTGCCTCCATCGCAAGCCGTTCAGTTAGCGCGCGGGCGATCGGATCCTCCTGAAAAGCATCCGGACCGGCTTTAGACGCATGTCCCAACTTTGCTCGGAGAAGCCCAACCGGAATGACGAGCGCAGCGCCCTTCAAGATCGGTGGCAATGCAGAGATCTGCCGCTCACGATCCAGCTCCGTCTGACGCCGCTGTAGGCGTTCGACAAGACGCGCCGCTGTCGCCTCGGCATTCTGAGCGTTAATACGCTGTTCTTTGCCAGCCCGCTCCTCTTCCCGAAGGCGCGCAGCGCGAGCATCCCAGTAATTGATCTCCCTGGTCAGCCGGGCGCGAACCTCACGCTCGACCTTGTCGATTTCAGCGAGTCGCCGCGATTTGACCTCGCTCAGATGGTCGGGGACGAGAATGCGAACTGCGTAGCTAAGTGCCCGGTTTTCTACGTCGTCTGCCAGCCAAGGCGCAGAGATCACATCTGCGACGGCCGACCGTTCCTCTGCCCTGATCGGGCGAAAGTCGAGATAGGGCGCGGGGCCTCCATCGACTGCCGAGCCCTCCTCCTTCAGGAAAAGAAACTGAAGGCGTTGCGAGACGGCGCGCGGCTCTCCAGACCTGCTAGTCCTTGCATCGCGAATTGCGTGTTCGAGATAAACAAGAAGGCGAGCATTCTCGCTTTCATCTGTCTCATCGACCAGCACACCCCCTTGAGACAAGAGCGGTTGGTAACGTTCGAGCACCACGTCAACTACTGCCTCAAGCAGCGGATGGCCAGGGGCAACGAGTTCAGCCTGTGGCTGACCTACTACGAGATCTTTCTCGAACGTAATTCTCGAGTATCGGTCCAGCACCGGATCGGAGCGACCAATCAACCTGTCGCGCTCTTTCAAGATCGAAGGAACACGAAGGATCTCAAAGCGCCCCTTCTCACGCTCTGCAATTCGGCCACCGAACATTGTGAACGCTTCACGAAAGAACGCGCCTATGAAGTGCGGCTGAAGTCGACGCGCCTGTGCTCGCTCCATTTGCTCCCGAATTTCAGCCACCGCACTCGGATTCATGCCCTCTGAGGTAAGCTTCCGCTCGGCTACGAGCTTCTCGATGGCATCGGCGTCCACCGCGCCATCGACCTTGCGGAAGAGTTCGGCCTTCTTCTCTGGACGATCGCCGTAGCGGATGGCATCGACAAGCAAATCACGCAAGGAATGCCCTTCGAACAGCTCGCCGAGCACGTCGTAGACCTTACCACCGAGAGCTGCGCGCGCCTCCTCCAATTTTTCGAGCAGGCGCCGATAGACTTCGCCTTCTCTCGTATTGGCGGCGCACAAGTTCCAAAGATGGCAAACCTCTGCTTGACCTATACGGTGAATGCGGCCGAAACGCTGTTCAAGCCGATTAGGATTCCAAGGTAGGTCGTAGTTCACCATCAGGTGAGCGCCACGCTGAAGGTTGACGCCCTCGCCCGCGGCATCGTTCGCGATCATGACGCGAACCACCGGATCGGAATTGAACGCAGCGATTGCAGCCCGCCGCGCCTCACGCGCAATGCCTCCATGAATCACTACGACGGCAGACGGATCTCCAATGCGCGCGGCGATCTTCTGCTGCAGATATTCGAGGGTGTCCTTTGGCTCAGTGAAGATAAGCACCTTCCGACGGAGGCCCGTGCTTCGGTCAAGCATCACGGGCTCATCAAGAATGGACTCGAGTTCACGCCATTTGGCATCATGGCCGGACAATTTCAGGCGCAATGCGCGCTCTTCTAGGTCCCTAAGTATCACGATCTCAGCTTCAAGCTCGGCCAGCGTTGCGGCGGCCGTCGCCTGATCGACGATCTGATCCTCCGCCGCTTCGGCCTCGGCTCCTGGAACTTCGTCAATGTCGTCGGGATCATAAGAGGGGAGCACTGGCGTCCGGCTGAGGGGTGTAGCGCCCGGCTGTCGCAGCAACCTCTCTTCCCGCAGTCTTTCCTCCAGCCGCTTTCTGCGCCTCTCCAGTGACCTGTGAATGGCTGCAGGGGAAGAAGCCAGCCGACGCTGAAGGATTTGGAGAGCGAAACCCACGCTCGATCGGCGCTTGTCATCGCCTGTTCGATCAGCGCGATTCATCTCCTCGCGAACGTAGGTGGTGACTGCCTGATACAGGTCAGCTTCGACCGGCGACAACGCATAACTTGCTGTGTAGGCTCGCCGCTCCGGAAAGAGCGGAGTGCCATCGAAACGATATAGCTCCTCCTTGGTGAGCCTCCGCATCATGTCTGACACGTCGGCCTTGTGGACACCTTCGCGGAATCGCCCTTCGAAACGATCCGCATCGAGAAGCCCCATGAACAACTGGAAATCCGCTTCCTTGCCGTTGTGCGGTGTCGCCGACATGAGCAGGAAGTTGCGGGCTCTTGTTCCGAGCAGTCTGCCCAGCTTGTAACGTTGGGTTTCCTTGACCTCGCCACCGAAGTAGGAGGCCGCCATGCGATGAGCTTCATCGCAGATGATCAGGTCCCAGTCTGGAGCCGCCTCCAGCTTGGCTTTCAACTCGTCTGAACGCGCAGCCATGTCCAGCCGTACAATCAGGCGATTTTTCTCGACAAATGGATTGCCGGTGATGGAGGCATCGATCTGATCTCGCGTTAGGAGATCGAACCCGAGCCCAAACTTTTCAGCGAGTTCTTCCTGCCACTGCTCGACAAGGCTCCCGGGGGCAACGATCAGACACCGATCCACGTCACCACGGATCATCAGCTCCTTGATCAGAAGACCAGCCATGATGGTCTTTCCTGCTCCGGGGTCATCCGCGAGTAGGAAGCGGAGCGGCTGCCTCGGCAGCATCTCGCCATACACAGCCGTTATTTGGTGAGGGAGTGCTTCGATCTGGGACGCACTGACGGCGAGATAGGGATCGAATAAATGAGCGAGCCGGATGCGGTAGGCTTCCGACGCTAAGCGCAGCAACCCACCATCAGCATCGAATGCGTATGCTCGGCCGCTGTCAACCAATTCGAAAGACGCATCTTCGCCGCGGTAGAGAAGCCGTTCAGAGACCCGACCATTGACCCGAAAGGCTATGTTGATCGCATCTGGGCCAAACTTGGCGACTTGAATGATCTCGGCCGGGCCGGAAGCGTCGAGTCCACGAACGACACTTCCAGGCCGGATCAAATCGAACACAGATGTTTGCTTTTCCAACCGAACCGCCCCCCAAGTAGCGGACTAGTATCCGAACGCGGCTATATAGGCCCGCTCGTCGAGCAAATACGAAGGCTGCTGGTTAGAGCGACGTTCGACTCGCGTGGTCGACTGCTGAGCAGGTTTGCTCAACTCCTCGAAACCCAGCACGGCTCGCCATTCCTGATAGAACTTCCGAAGTAGAAGCGAGGCAACTTGCGGCTCGCTCCTCGCGGAAACTTCCACCAAGGCTTTCTTGGTCCCGTCCTGCAGCGCCTCACAGAGCGCCCATACCGTCCCGCTCCGCTTTACAATAGCCAGATTCCGAACGCCGGCCTGTTCCAGTAGCCATTCGCCCGCTGCCTCCATAGTCTCGAATGAAACCGTTCTCCCAGCCCCGACCAACGTCAGTCGCATGATCACCCCCGCTATCCAATGCACCTCGCGTGGGTCACCGCTACTTGCGAGAAAGAATTGACCCACGCAACCTACACTTTAGAACGGAGGGTTGGGAAACACTTAACTTCGTGGCCAGATAGCTTGAGCAGGGGTCTAGGAAAGGTCGGAGCACGGCTCAAGGAGATTTTCGATGAGGCCCCTGCAGCGTCCTTTTCGACCTCCGAACTGTGCAAGTTGGGATCGTGTCCCGTGGCGTGGTGTAGCTGAGTGCAGTTCACCGCGTTCGCCGGCATGGGCCGGATCGGTCAGCTGGCGATTGCCGGGAAGCTGACGGCGGGATCATCGCCCAACGGGGCGATGGTTTCCAGTGTCATGTAGCGACCGCGTTGAACCGCCCACTCGTCGTTCTGTTCGAGCAGGATGGCGCCGATCAGGCGGGTGATGGCGTCCTCGTTCGGGAAGATGCCGACCACTTCGGTCCGCCGCTTGATCTCGCCGTTGACGCGTTCGAGCGGATTGGTCGAGTGCAGCTTGGCCCGGTGCGCGGCTGGGAAGCTCATGTAGGCCAGCACATCGGTCTCGGCCTCGTCGAGGAACGCCGCGAGCTTGGGCAGTTTGGGACGCAGCTGATCGGCAATGCGCCGCCATTGCGCGCGTGCCGCCTCGGCATCGTCCTGGGCAAACGCGGTGGCGATGAAGGCGGAGACGACGCGCCGTCCGCTCTTGCCGGCATGCGCCAGCGCGTTGCGCATGAAGTGCACGCGGCAGCGCTGCCAGGTGGCGTTGAGCACCTTGGCGACGGTGGCCTTGATGCCCTCGTGGGCGTCGGAGACGACCAACTTGACGCCACGCAAGCCCCGGCGGGCGAGCTTGCGCAGGAACGCGGTCCAGAACGTCTCGGCCTCGGACGGGCCGATATCCATGCCGAGCACCTCGCGCCGGCCGTCGCTGTTGACACCCACCGCAATGATCACCGCGACCGAGACGATGCGCCCGTTCTGGCGCACCTTTACGTAGGTGGCATCGATCCACAAATACGGCCAGTCGCCCTCGATTGGGCGGTTGAGGAAGGCCTTCACCTTGTCGTCGATCTCGGTGCACAGCCGCGACACCTGGCTCTTGGAGATGCCGCTCATGCCCATCGCCTGCACCAGATCGTCGACGGAGCGGGTTGAGACGCCCTGCACGTAGGCTTCCTGCACCACGGCGGTGAGTGCCTTCTCGGCCATCCGCCGCGGCTCGAGGAAACCCGGGAAGTAGGAGCCCTTGCGCAGCTTGGGAATACGCAGCTCGACCGTGCCGGCGCGGGTCTCCCAGCTCCGATCGCGGTAGCCGTTGCGCTGGACCTGACGCTCCTGGCTCTTCTCGCCGTAAGCGGCTCCGGTCAGGCCTTCGACCTCCAGCTCCATCAGCCGGTGGGCGGCAAAGCCGATCATCTCGCGCAACAGATCGGCATCAGGGGTCTTCTCTACGAGCGCGCGCAAGTTCATCATGTCGTCGGTCATCGGTGGTTCCTCGAATCAGGTTGGCTGTCGCAATCCAAACCTTACCGACGAATCATCGGTGACCACCCGCAAAGCCGCCCGCCCGCTACGGCGCTATCGGAGGGCGCGCGGGCGGGCGACTTTGCTCATCAGCTACACCACTTCTTGGGACACGACCCAAGTTGGTCTATCGCACCGAAGCGATCCAGAAGAAGCACCGGGTCGCGGTGTTGAGAGCCTTGCGGACCCTGGCGAGACGGGAGCAGGCTGAGATCTGGTTCATTGTTCTGCGCCATGAGAAGGCTGACACCGAGTGGCTCGGGAAACGATGCCCCTACAGATCGAAAGCTGCGCGCCGACTGCGATGAGGGGCGTTAGAGAAAAACGCCTTTTGTCGGTTCGTAGTCTGATCCGGCTCGCTCGATGGGGGGCTATGTCAAATAAAAAAATGAACCCGCTTCTGCCGAGGCAGATCAGTCTCAGCGGACTCAAAATCCACTTTGCAAACGGTGGTTGCTACTTGGTAGCTAGACAGGAAAAAGCCGGTCGTCAGTTCGGCTAAGTCATTGAAATGATGGCGCGCCCGGAACGATTCGAACGTCCGACCCTCAGATTCGTAGTCTGATGCTCTATCCAGCTGAGCTACGGGCGCGTGTTTCGCAAGCAGCGCGGGCAGGGCCCGCAAGCAGCCCCCGGCGGAGCCGGAGGGGGTGCGAAAGAGCGCTCTGACTAGCCGCTCTTGCCCCGATTGGCAAGGTCCGGGAGGGGGAGATTTTTGCGCATTTCGACGTCACCGTCGTCATTCCGGAATGGCCCGGAATGACGGAAGGAATGGAGATCGCCCCCCTCGCTTAGTCGGCCGCTGGCCGGCTTAAGCCCTCTGGCGCTCGTTGCGGATGGAGAGCAGTTCCACCGGACGGTCGGGAATGACGATGCGGAACGTGGCGCCGATGGTGCCTTCGACCAGGTGGATCTCGCCGCCATGGGCGCGGACCAGCTCGGCGGCGATGGCGAGGCCAAGGCCGCTGCCGCCGGGGCGGCCCGAGGTCTGGAAGGCCTCGAACAGGCGCTCCCGGGTCTTCGGGGGGACGCCGGGGCCGGTGTCGGAGACCTCGAGAATCGCGACGGCGCCTTCGCGCTTTCCGGTGATCCGGATCTGCTGCACACGACCCTCACCCGCCGCATGGCTTTCGAGCGCCTGGGCGGCGTTGCGGACGAGGTTGAGCAAGACGCGGAACAGCTGGTCGGGGTCGGCATCGACCGCGAGCCCGCGCTCGATCGCAGCAACCCAGGCGATCGAGGCCTCGTTGGCGAGCCCTGCGGTCTCCCGCACCTCCATCACCACCGGCTCGATCAGGATCATGCGGCGGTCGGGCGCGGCCTCCTGGGCGCGACCGTAGGACAATGTCGACTGGCAGAAGGCGATGGCGCGCTCGAGCGAGCGCACGAGCTTGGGCGCAAAGCGCTGCACGCGCGGATCCGGCACGCTGGCGAGCTGGTCCGACAGCAGCTGGGCCGAGGCGAGCAGATTGCGCAGATCGTGGTTGATCTTGGAGACGGCGAGGCCGAGGGCGGCGAGCCGGCTCTTCTGATTCAGCATCGACATCAGGTCGCGCTGCATGTCGGACAATTCGCGCTCGGCAACCCCGATCTCGTCGCTGCGCTGGCTGGGCACGATGATGCCGGCCGAGCTTTCCGGGTTCTCGTGGAAGCCGACCAGGCTCGCGGTCAGCCGCCGCATCGGCCGCACGAAGAGATAATGGAGCGCGAGATAGACGAGGCCCGCGGTCAGCACCGCGATGATCAGCGCGACCACGACGAGGTTGCGGGAGAAGCGGTACATCTGCTTCCGCAGCGGCAATTCGTCGGTGACGATCTCGATGAACTGGGCATTGCCGACCCCGGGGCCGACGATGCGGATGGCCTGGTTGCCGGTCTCCAGCATCATCCGGAACGAGCCGGTGATGGCTTCCCAGGCCGTCATGTCGCGCAGGTCGATGTCGTGCTCGATCGCGGCTGGAATGTTGTCGCTGGCGAGCAGCCGGCGCTGCTGGCCCATCTTGATGGCGACGGCGCGGGCATTGATGCTCTTCAGGATCTGCCGCGACAGCGAATCGGGGACCATGCCGAGCGGCGCCGCATCCAGCACCAGCGCCGCAGTGTTGGCCGCCGCGACGCGATCATTCAGCCGGTTGACCCAGAAATTCGCGATGGCGGGCACGTAGAGCAGCACCGCGGCGATCATCACCAGGGGAATCGTGAGCAGCAGCAGCTTGCCGGACAGGCCGAGCCCGCGCGAGCCGCGGGGCCGCGTCGCCGGCTGGTCCGGCTGATCCAGATCCTGGATCGGCTGGCGATCTGTGGCTGGCACGAAACTCGCCCCTGTTGGCCTTGGCTGATGAAGGATGCGACCCGACCGATGTCCGGTCAAATTACGGATCGCTAATCTGCCGAGGTGGGATGTAGGCGCTGATAGCGCGAGTCGCTACCTCAAGGGTTAAAAACCTCGCGCAAACAGCGATATTCACCGAAAACGCGCGCTTGTGCGGCGTTGACGAAAACAAGGCGCTCCCTTATAAGCCGCGCGAATTGTCCGCGATGACCCGGTGCGACACCGGGAGCGGCTCTCTTGGGGCCGAAAAAGGGCCCGTTTTGGGCCGCATCTTCCGGACTTTACCATCAATTCCACAGGCAACTTGCCCGGTCAGCGGAGAAAAACCCGTGAAGCGGACTTATCAACCCAGCAAACTGGTGCGCAAGCGCCGTCACGGCTTCCGCGCCCGTCTCGCCACTGCCGGCGGCCGCAAGGTTCTCGCCGCCCGCCGCGCCCGCGGCCGCAAGCGTCTGAGCGCCTGAGCCGGACCCCCTTTTTGGGATTTCATCATGGATCGGCTGAGGCAGCGGGCGGATTTCCTCGCCGTTGCCAATGGCGCGCGGGTGAATAGTCCCGCGTTCGTCCTGCAAAGTCGCCCCCGCGATGATTCCGGCCCCGTCAGGATCGGCTTCACCGTCACCAAGAAGAACGGCAACGCCCCCGAGCGCAATCGCATCCGGCGCCGGTTGCGCGAACTGGTGAAGCGGCTCGATCCGACATCGGTGCAGCCCCACCATGATTATGTCCTGGTCGGACGAAGGGACGCGCTCTCGCGCGACTTCGCCACCATGCTCGACGATCTGCGCATAGCGTTCACGAAGCCCGCGCGGCATACGGCCAAGGCGCGCGGCCACAGGCCGGGTCACGCCGCCGCGACCAGCCGCAAACCGGATTGATGACGAGACAATCGAGATGACCGACAATCGCAATACCATCCTCGCCGTCATTCTGTCCGGCCTGGTGCTGATCGCCTGGCAGTATTTCTACAACGTGCCGCAGATGGAGAAGCAGCGCGCCCAGCAGCAGGCGCAGGCCGAGCTCCAGAAGACGACGCCGCAGCCGACCGCCTCGGCGACGCCAGGCGGCGCGCCGGCGACGCCGGGCTCAGCGCCGCAGCCGGGAGGTGCGGCCCAGCCGGCAACGCCGGCCGCGAGCGCGCCCCAATTGGTCGTTGCGCGCGAGACCGCCATTGCAGCGAGCCCGCGCGTCAAGATCGAGACGCCGCGGATTGCCGGCAGCATCTCGCTGAAGGGCGGCCGCATCGACGACATCGCGCTGGTGCAATATCGCGAGACGGTCGATCCGAAATCGCCGCCGATCGTGCTCTATTCGCCGTCGGGCACGGCGGAGCCCTATTACGCCGAGTTCGGCTGGGTTGCAGCGACCGGCGTGACGGCAAAGATGCCGGATGCCCAGACCGTCTGGCAGCAGGAGGGCAGCGGCAGCCTGACGCCGTCGACACCCGTGGTGCTGAAATGGGAGAACGGCGACGGCCTGACCTTCCGCCGCACCATCGCCGTCGACGACCATTATCTCTTCACCATCAAGGACGAGGTGAGCAATGTCGGCAACGCGCCCGTCACGCTCTATCCGTTCGCGCTGATCTCGCGCCACGGCGCGCCGCATGTCTCCGGCTACTATATCCTGCATGAGGGCCTGATCGGCTATCTCGGCGAACACAGGCTGCAGGAATATGCCTACAGCAAGATCGACGAAGCCAAGCAGGTGAACTTCAAGGCAACCAACGGCTGGCTCGGCATCACGGACAAGTACTGGGCCTCCGCGCTGCTGCCGGACACCAATGCCCAGCTCCAGGCGCGGTTCTCGTCGAACCCCGTCGGCAAGGTCCATACCTACCAGACCGACTATCTGCTCGACCCCGTCACCGTCGCGATCGGCGGCACCGCGACGGCCAATGCGCGGCTGTTCGCCGGCGCCAAGGAAGCCGGCGTGGTCGGCATCAATTTCCCGCTCGCAGGCCTCGGCGGCTACAACAAGGCGCTCGGCCTCAACCAGTTCGACCTGCTGATCGACTGGGGCTGGTTCTACTTCCTCACCAAGCCGATGTTCCTCGGCCTCGACTTCTTCTTCCGCTTCTTCGGCAATTTCGGCATCTCGATCCTGCTGGTGACGGTGATCGTGAAGCTGTTGTTCTTCCCGCTGGCGAACAAGTCCTACGCCTCGATGGCGAAGATGAAGTCGATCCAGCCGCAGCTGCTGGCGCTGAAGGAGCGCTATCCCGACGACAAGGTGAAGCAGCAGCAGGAGATGATGGAGATCTACCGCAAGGAGAAGATCAATCCGGTCGCCGGCTGTCTCCCCGTGCTGATCCAGATCCCGGTGTTCTTCTCGCTCTACAAGGTGCTGTTTGTCACCATCGAGATGCGGCACGCCCCGTTCTACGGCTGGATCAAGGACCTCTCCGCGCCGGACCCGACCAACCTCTTCAACCTGTTCGGGCTGATCCCGTTCGATCCGACCACGATTCCGGTGTTCGGCCATTACCTCGCGCTCGGCATCTGGCCGATCATCATGGGCATCACGATGTGGATCCAGATGAAGCTGAATCCGACGCCGCCCGATCCGACCCAGCAGATCATCTTCAACTGGATGCCGCTGATCTTCACCTTCATGCTGGCGGGCTTCCCGGCGGGCCTCGTGATCTACTGGGCCTGGAACAACCTGCTCTCGGTGGTCCAGCAGGGCTACATCATGCGCCGCAACGGCGTGAAGGTGGAATTATTCGACAATCTCAAGGCGACGTTCGCGAGAAAGGCGACGTAAGCGCCGTCATTGCGAGGAGCCCTTGCGACGAAGCAATCCAAAGTCCCTCGGCCGATGCATTTCTGGATTGCTTCGCTTCGCTCGCAATGACGTAAGGAAACAGCGAGGCTTCGCATGACCGACGACAAAGATGCGAAGCTGATCGAGGCCGGGCGGAAACTGTTCGCCCGCGACTGGCAGTTCATCTGGGCCTCGCCTTCGATCGAGACGCTGCCGCCGATGGCGGGGCTGGAGATCGCCTTTGCCGGGCGCTCCAATGTCGGCAAGTCGAGCCTGATCAACGCGCTCACGGGGCGCAACGCGCTGGCGCGCACCTCGCATACGCCGGGCCGCACCCAGGAGCTGATCTTCTTCGAGGTCCCCGGCAAGAACGACCTGCGCCTCGTCGACATGCCCGGCTACGGCTATGCCAAGGCGCCGAAGAGCCAGGTCGCGTCCTGGACCGAGCTGATCCACAAATTCCTGCTCGGGCGCGCCAGCCTCGCGCGCGTCTACGTGCTGATCGACGCGCGGCACGGGATCAAGGACGTCGATCTCGAAGTGCTCAAGACGCTCGACCGCTCCGCGGTCAGCTACCAGATCGTGCTGACCAAGGCCGACCAGGTGAAGGCCTCCGAGCTGCAGGCGCGCATCGCCGAGACCGAGGCTGCATTGGCAAAACACCCGGCCGCGTTCCCGACCGTGCTCGCGACCTCGTCACGCAGCTCGACCGGCATGGAGAGCTTGCGCGCCGCGATGGCGAAGCTGTTGGAAGAGCGGGCCTCGTGATGCCGGCGCACCGCCTGCTGATCGCGCTTGCCGGCGTGATGGGCGCCGCCGGCGTCGCGCTGGCCGCCGCTTCCGCGCATGGCGCGGACGCGAGCCGTCTTGCTTCCGCCAGCACCATGCTGCTGTTTCATGCGACGGCCATACTCGCGACCATCGCCTTGCTCACGCGCGGCCTTCTGCACGGCGGAATTGGGCTCGTGGCCGCGCTCGGCTTCGCGATCGGCGCCGCGCTGTTCGCGGCGACCTCACCTTGCGGCAATATGCCGGCCACGCGCTGTTTCCGATGGCGGCGCCGGCGGGCGGAACGGTGATGATTCTGGGCTGGCTGGCGGTGACGTTGGCGGCGGTGGCGCCAAAAGGTTGATGCTCTTTCTTACCCTCCCCTGGAGGGGTCCGGGACGAGCGTAGCTCGCCCGTGGGTCGGCGCACATTGAGCGTAGCGAAATGTGAGCCGGGGTGGGGTGATCTCTCCACTCGGGCACTGCTCATCGCGGAGAGACCGTCATCCCACCCCGCTCGCGCTGCGCGCGATCGACCCTCCCCTCCAGGGGATGGTAAGAGAGCGACCGCCACACTTTGCGCTGTCTCCGCCAATCGGATAGAACGCGCAACCGACCGACCCGCCAGCGAGACCCGCGACATGACCGACATCTCTCCGCTCGACCAGGCCCGCATCCTGTCCGAAGCGCTGCCGCACATGCAGCAATATGACGAGGAAACCATCGTCATCAAATATGGCGGCCATGCCATGGGCGACGAGGAGACCGCGAAGAACTTCGCCCGCGACATCGTGCTCCTGGAGCAGACCGCGATCAATCCGGTGGTGGTGCATGGCGGCGGGCCGCAGATCGCGACCATGCTCAAGCGCCTCGGCATCGTCTCGGAATTCGCAGCCGGCCTGCGCATCACCGATGCCGCGACCATCGAGATCGTCGAGATGGTGCTGGCCGGCTCCGTCAACAAGCAGATCGTCGGCTACATCAACGAGGCCGGCGGCAAGGCCGTGGGCCTGTCCGGCAAGGACGGCAACATGGTGAAGGCGACCAAGACGACGCGCACCATCGTCGATCCGGACTCGCACATCGAGAAGGCGGTCGACCTCGGCTTCGTCGGCGACCCCGAGAAAGTCGACCTCACTTTGCTCAACCAGCTGATCGGCTACGAGCTGATCCCCGTGCTGGCGCCGCTCGCGACCTCCAAGGACGGCCAGACGCTGAACGTCAACGCCGACACCTTTGCCGGCGCCGTCGCGGGCGCGCTGAAGGCCAAGCGCCTGCTGCTGCTCACCGACGTGCCCGGCGTGCTCGACAAGTCGAAGAAGCTGATCCCGCAGCTCTCGGTCAAGGACGCGCGAAAGCTGATTGCCGACGGCACCATCTCCGGCGGCATGATCCCGAAGGTGGAGACCTGCATCTACGCGCTCGAGCAGGGCGTCGAGGGCGTCGTCATCATCGACGGCAAGATGCAGCACGCGGTGCTGCTCGAGCTCTTCACCAACCAGGGCACGGGCACGCTGATCCACAAGTGATGCGGGAGCGCGCGCAGCGGAAAATGGTCGTCGTCATGCCCGGGCTTGGCCCGGGCATCCACGGCTCTCCGCGCGCGCCGCTGCACGTGGATAGCCGGGACAAGCCCGGCCATGACGAGCGGGGATCGCAGCGCAACCGCCGCTCCCACCTCACCCGCTTCCTGATGACGCTGCCAGCCGCAGCTGTCTCCTTCTTCTTCTCCTCCGCGCCGGCGATCGCCGACCTCAAGATCTGCAACCGCATGTCCTATGTCGTCGAGGCCGCGATCGGCATCGACGACAAGGCGGCGACAGCGACGCGCGGCTGGTTCAGGATCGATCCCGCCGCCTGCCGCGTGGTGGTGCAGGGCACGCTGACCGCCGACCGCATCCTGCTCAACGCCCGCGCGCTCGGCGTCTACGGCGCCTCGCCGATTCCGCAAAGCGGCAACGACATGCTGTGTGTCGCGCAGGACAATTTCGTCATCGCCGCGGCGCGGCAGTGCCGCAGCGGCCAGACCCAGGTTCCGTTCACGCAGGTGACGCCGACGCAAGGTGCGGACGGCAACCTCGTCGCCTATCTCGCCGAGGATTCCGAATATGACGACGAGCAGGCGCGCCTCGCCGGCATCCAGCGGCTGCTGGTGATCGCCGGCTACGACGCCGCGCCGATCGACGGCGTCGACGGGCCGAAGACGCAGAGCGCGCTGGCCGCGTTCCTGAAGAGCCGCGGCTTGTCGTCCGACATCGTGGGCTCGCAAAACTTCTTCAAGACCATGGTCGATGCGGTGCAGACGCCGTCCGCGACCGGCCTCACCTGGTGCAACGACACGCCGCACAAGGTGATGGCGGCGATCGCGACCGACGACGGCAAGGCGGTGACGAGCCGCGGCTGGTATCGCATCGATCCCAAGACCTGCCTGCACCCCGATGTGACCGGCCAGCCGAAGCAGATCTTCAGCTTCGCGGAAGCGGTCGATGCCGACAACCGCGTCGTGAAATTGAAGGACAGGCCGCTGAACTGGGGCGGCGACAGGCAGCTCTGCACGCGCGAGACCAAGTTCGAGACCAGCGAGCAGACCGATTGCGGCACGCGCGGCTTTGCACCGACGGGCTTTGGCGCGGTGGACATGTCGAGCGGCGGCAAGACGCTGCGCTTTGCCGTGCCGTGAACGAGAGACTTGTGATGAAATCACCCCGCAGCTTCAGCCATGTCGACACCTGGGTGTTCGACCTCGACAACACGCTCTATCCGCATCACGTCAATCTGTGGCAGCAGGTCGATGCGCGGATCGGGGAGTTCGTCTGCAACTGGCTGAATGTCGACCCGGAGCAAGCGCGGGCGATCCAGAAGGACTATTATCGCCGCTTCGGCACCACGATGCGGGGCATGATGACCCTGCATGGCGTCCGCGCCGACGACTATCTCGCCTATGTGCACAAGATCGACCATTCACCGCTGGAGCCGAATCCGGCGCTTGGCGCGGCCATCGCAAAGCTGCCGGGTCGAAAACTGATCCTGACCAACGGCTCGGTCGACCATGTCGATGCCGTGCTGGCGCGGCTCGGCTTCGCCTCGCATTTCGACGGCGTGTTCGACATCATCGCCGCCGAGTTCGAGCCGAAGCCGGCGGAGAGAACCTACCGGAAATTCCTCGGCCAGCATGCGGTCGATCCGACCCGCGCCGCCATGTTCGAGGACCTTTCCCGCAACCTCACCGTCCCGCATCAGCTCGGCATGACCACGGTGCTGGTGGTGCCCGACGGCACCAAGGAGGTGGTGCGTGAGGATTGGGAGCTGGAAGGCCGCGACGCCGCCCATGTGGACCACGTCACGGATGATCTGGCGGGGTTCTTGGCGAGGTTGTCGCGCTAAGTTCGCAGCCCGGATCTTACCCTTCCCTGGAGGGGGAGGGTAACGGCGAACTACGGTCGAGCCTTGACTCCACCCCTGCAAATCCCGAAAAAGCGCTCCAATTCTCGCGAAACCACGCGCTCCCCAGAGGAAATCACGATGTCCCTTGCAGCCCTCGAATCCACCATCAACAGCGCCTTCGAGGCGCGTGACGGCATCTCGACCTCGACCAAGGGCGAGGTGCGCGAGGCCGTGGACCAGGCGCTGGAGACCCTGGACAAGGGTGAGGCGCGCGTCGCCGAGCGCGGCGCGGACGGCAAGTGGAAGGTCAATCAATGGCTGAAGAAGGCGGTGCTGCTGTCGTTCCGCCTCAACGACATGGACGTCATTGGCGGCGGCCCCGGCAAGGCAAGCTGGTGGGACAAGGTGCCCTCGAAGTTCGAAGGCTGGGGCCCGAACCGCTTTCGCGATGCCGGCTTTCGCGCGGTGCCGGGCGCGGTGGTGCGCCGCTCGGCCTTCATCGCCAAGAACGTCGTCCTGATGCCGTCCTTCGTCAATCTCGGTGCCTATGTCGATGAGAGCACGATGGTCGACACCTGGGCCACCGTCGGCTCCTGCGCCCAGATCGGCAAGCGTGTGCATATCTCGGGCGGTGCCGGCATCGGCGGCGTGCTCGAGCCGCTGCAGGCCGAGCCCGTCATCATCGAGGACGATTGCTTCATCGGCGCGCGCTCGGAGGTCGCCGAAGGCGTGATCGTGCGCAAGGGCGCGGTGCTGGCGATGGGCGTGTTCCTGGGCGCTTCGACCAAGATCGTCGACCGCGAGACCGGCGAGGTCTTCATGGGCGAAGTGCCTGAATATTCCGTCGTGGTGCCCGGCGCGCTGCCCGGCAAGCCGATGAAGAACGGCCAGATCGGGCCAAGCACCGCCTGCGCCGTCATCGTCAAGCGCGTCGACGAGCGCACGCGCTCCAAGACCAGCATCAACGAGCTGCTGCGGGATTGATGCAAGGCGAGTAGCGAATGGCCAGTGGCGAATAGGGCGCGCACCCTACTCGCGATTGGCTATTCGCTGCTGGGATCGAACCCACCCACCCTCCATCGCGACCAATTTCCGGGCGGCTCCGTTCCGCCCGGAGCCACTCGCATGGACTGGACCTGGTATCTCTTCCGCTTCGACGGCCGCATCAATCGCGCCAAATATTGGCTGGCCGGGCTGATCATTCTCTGCTGGATGATCTTCATGGCCGCGATCGTGGCGGCGTTCGACCCCCGGCCCTTCGGCTTTTCGGTCGGCGACGTCTTCAAGGTCGTCGATCCCGAAACCTATCGAGAAGTATCGCGCGACGATCTCCCGCTGATCCTGACCAAGCTGATCGGCACGCCGCTGTTCACATGGGTGTTCGCCGCGACCTCCGTCAAGCGTCTCCATGACCGCGACAAGAGCGCCTGGTGGGTGTTGCCCTTCTTCGTCGTGCCCGGCCTCATCAACCAGTTCCTGGACCGGATCAGCAACGATTATATCGGCTTCACGCTCGGGCTGATCTCGTTCATCCTCGCGACCTGGGGCGGCATCGAACTGCTGTTCTTCCGCGGCTCTAAGAAGACAAACCGGTTCGGCGCCGATCCGCTCCACGTCTCGCCTCCAGCCAGGCCTGGATGGGATCAGCAGCGTGAGCTCGAAATGCCCGCGCAGAAGGCTGGCCCGCCGCCGCAATGGCGTGTTAAGCCGGAGGCATGACCGATGCTCTCTCCATTGCTCGCGACCTGATCCGCTGCCCCTCAGTCACTCCGGCCGATGCCGGGGCGCTCGGGGTGCTCGAAAAAATCCTCTCCGCCGCCGGCTTCACCTGTCACCGCGTGACGTTCAGCGAGGAAGGCACCGCCGACGTCGACAATCTCTACGCTCGGATCGGCATCGACGGTCCGCACATCACCTTTGCCGGCCACACCGACGTGGTGCCGCCCGGCGACGAGAGCGCCTGGAGCGTCGGCGCATTCTCGGGCGAGGTGAAGGACGGCGTGCTGCACGGCCGCGGCGCGGTCGACATGAAGGGCGGGATCGCCTGCTCGGTCGCCGCGGTGCTGGAGCATCTGGCCGCCAACGGCGGCAAGCCGCGCAAGGGCGGGACGGGCTCGATCTCGTTCCTGATCACCGGCGACGAGGAAGACGTCTCCATCAACGGCACCATCAAGCTGCTCGAATGGGTCGCCGCGCGCGGCGAAAAATTCGACCATTGCGTGCTCGGCGAGCCCTCCAACGTCGAGACGCTCGGCGACACCATCAAGATCGGCCGGCGCGGCTCGCAATCCGGCACGCTCATCGTCGACGGCGTGCAGGGCCACGTCGCCTATCCGCACCGCGCCTCCAATCCGGTGCCGGATATCTCGCGGCTGATCGTCGCGATCTCCGACGAGCCGCTCGACCACGGCAGCGCGCAGTTCCAGGCCTCCAATCTCGAATTCGTCTCGGTCGATGTCGGCAACAAGGCCTTCAACGTCATTCCCGGCGAGGCCCGCGCGAGATTCAACATCCGCTACAACGACAACCACACGCAAGGCTCCTTGCGCGAACTGGTCGAGACGCGTCTCGCCAAGGCCTGCGGCAACCGCATCAAGGCCCGCATCGTCTGGGAGCCCTCGAACTCCAACGTGTTCGTGACCAAGCCGGGACCGTTCACCGATCTCGCGGTGGCCGCGATCGAGGAGGTGACGCGCCGCAAGCCCGAGTTGTCGACGTCAGGCGGCACGTCGGACGCGCGCTTCATCTCCAGCTATTGCCCGGTCATCGAGTTCGGCCTGGTCGGACAGACCATGCACCAGATCGACGAGCGCGTGCCGGTGGCGGATCTGGAAAAGCTGACCAAGGTGTATCGCGGGATTTTGGCAAGGTATTTTGGATAGGGCATCAATCTCCGCCCAACCCACCGCCGTCATGCCCGGGCTTGTCCCGGGCAATTACGTTCTTCGGCACCCCTGACAAGAAAGAACGTGGATGGCCGGGACAAGCCCGGCCATGACGCCCGTTGCGGTATCAGGCGCTAATAATCCACCTTCATCAAATACAGCCCCTCCGGCGGCGCCACGATTCCGCAGGCCGCGCGGCTCCGGGCTTCCAGCGCGGCGGAGAGATCGTCGGCGGTCCAGCGGCCCTCGCCGACCCAGACCAGGGAGCCCACCATCGAGCGGACCTGGCTGTGCAGGAACGAGCGCGCGGAGGTGATGATCGTGATCTCGCGGCCGTCGCGGATCACGTCGAGCTGGTCGAGCGTCTTCTCCGGCGACTTGGCCTGGCACTCGGTGTCGCGGAAGGTGGTGAAATCGTGCTTGCCGAGCAGGCGCTGGGCGGCCGCGTGCATCGCCTCGGCATCCAGCTTGCGCGGCACGCGCCAGGCGTGGCCGACATCGAGCGCGAGATTGGCGCGGGTGTTGACGATGCGATAGCGGTAGTGGCGCTTGACCGCCGAGAAGCGCGCTTCGAAATCGTCGGGCACGATCTCGGCCTCGAGCACCGCGATCGGATGTGGGCGCAGATGCGCGTTGAGCCCGTCGCGGAAACGGCCCGGCGGAAACGGCTTGTCGACGTCGACATGGGCGACCTGACCGCGCGCATGCACGCCGGCATCGGTGCGGCCGGCACCGTGCACGCGCAGATCCGCACCGGTCATCGCCTTCACGGCGGCCTCGAGCGCGCCCTGCACCGACGGCAGCGTGTCCTGCACCTGCCAGCCGAAGAACGGCGCGCCGTCATATTCGATGGTGAGCTTGTAGCGGGGCATCTATCCGATCTTGTCCGGTGTCATTGCCGGGCTTGACCCGGCAATCCATCGCCGAGGAAAGAGTCTTGTTAGCAGATGGATACGCGGGTCAAGCCCGCGTATGACGAGGTGGCTAGCTGAACTTCGATCCCGCCTTCAACGGCACACCGCGCAAAAAGTCCGCGGCCTGCATGCGGGCCTTGCCCTCGCGCTGCAGCTCGATGATGCGGATGGCGCCGTCGCCGCAGGCGACGGTGAGGAGATCGTCGAGCACCTCGCCCGGCGCGCCCGCCCCCCTCGCCAATTCGCAACGCAGGATTTTTACGCGCGCATTGTCGAGCTCGGCCCAGGCGCCGGGGAACGGCGACAGGCCGTGGATGTGCCGCAGCACCGCGCGCGCGGGCCTGCTCCAGTCGATGCGCGCCTCGGCCTTCTCGATCTTGGCGGCATAGGTGACGCCGTCCTCGCCCTGCTTCTTGAGCTGGAGCCCACCGCGCTCGAGCGCGGCCATGGCGCGCACCATCAGGTCGGCCCCAAGCCGGGACAGCCGATCGTGCAGGTCGAGCGCGGTCATGTTGTCGGTGATCGCGATGCGCTCGGCCATGGCGACGTCGCCGGTGTCGAGGCCGACATCCATCTTCATCACCATCACGCCGCTCTCGGCATCACCGGCCATGATGGCGCGGTTGATCGGCGCCGCGCCGCGCCAGCGCGGCAGCAGCGAGGCGTGCAGATTGTAGCAGCCGAGTTTTGGCGCATCGAGGATCGCCTGCGGCAGGATCATGCCGTAGGCGACGACGACGGCCGCATCGGCCCCGAAGGCGCGGAACTCCGCCAAGGCCTCCTCGGTCTTCAGCGTCTTCGGCGTCAGCACTGGAATGCCGAGCCTTCGCGCGGCTTCCTCGACCGGGGTCGGCTGCAATTGCAGGCCGCGCCGCCCGCCCGGCTTCGGCGCGCGGGTGTAGACGGCGACGATCTCGTGGCCGTGCGCGACCAGCTCGAGCAGCGTCGGCACGGAGAAATCGGGCGTGCCCATGAAGATGAGGCGGAGGGGCATGTGATGAGACCTGCGGAGGGACGCAATCAGTGACCGTCATTCCGGGGCGGCTCGAAGAGCCGAACCCGGAATCTCGAGGTTCCGGGTTCGATGCTTCGCATCGTCCTGGAACGACAGAGAGTTTCACTCCACCGCGCGCTTGGCGGCTTTCTCGAACTTCTTCATGACGCGGTCGCGCTTGAGCTTCGACAGATAGTCGACGAACAGGACGCCGTTGAGATGGTCGATCTCGTGCTGGATGCAGGTGGCGTAGAGGCCCTCGGCGTCCTCCTCATGCACCTTGCCGTCGAGATCGGTGAAGCGCACGCGCACCTTCGCAGGTCTTTCGACCTCCTCGTAATATTCGGGAATCGAGAGGCAGCCTTCCTCGTACACCGACAGTTCCTCGGACGAGGCGATGATCTCGGGGTTGATGAAGACACGTGGCAGCGGCTTGGTCTCGCCGTTCTCGTCGCGCTTGGCGAGGTCCATGGTGATCAGACGCACCGGCTGCGCGATCTGGATCGCCGCCAGGCCAATGCCGGGCGCGTCGTACATGGTCTCGAACATGTCGTCGGCAAGCTTGCGGATCTCGGCCGTGACCTTCTCGATCGGCTTGGAGACCAGACGCAGCTGCTTGTCGGGCAGGATGATGATTTCTCTGAGGGCCATGGCCGCGATTTAAGCCGCGCGCCGGATGCGGTCAATGCGGCCCGGAACCCGTTAACCCCCCGCTAACCATAAAACTTCGCCTTTCGTTAACCATAAAAATTAGGGGGCGGTTAACCCAAGACGTTCCCTCTTCGTTCGCTAGAGGCAGCGAATCGGCTACAAGGCGGCATGAACGAGATCATTTTCTTGGCTGGTGACTGGCCGGTGCGCACGATCGATGCGCTGATCGGCTTCGGCGCGCTCGTCCTCATCCTGCTGGTTGTGATTGCGATCGTGATCGCGCGGTCAGGGCGGCGTGGCGCGGAACTCGCCATGGCGCACGCGATCCGTGCCGACGAGCTCGAGGAGCGCCTCGCCCAGGTGCTGCACGCCCAGAGCGAGGCCTCGGGCCGGGTGGACGCCATGACCCAGGCGCTGGCGGGCCGCCAGGCCGAGATGGCGCGGGCGGTCAATGAGCGGCTGGATTCGGTGACGCATCGTGTCGGCCAGTCCATGGAACATTCGACCCGCAACACCATGGAGAGCCTGCGCGCGCTGCATGAACGGCTCGGCATCATCGACAACGCACACAAGAACCTGACCGACCTCACCACCCAGGTGACCACCCTGCGCGACGTGCTCGCCAACAAGCAGTCGCGCGGCGCCTTCGGCCAGGCGCGAATGGAGGCGATCGTCCAGGACGGTCTGCCCAAAGGCTCCTACGAGTTCCAGTTCACGCTTTCGACAGGCAAGCGTCCCGACTGTGTCGTGTTCCTGCCTGACCAGCGCCCGCTCTGCATCGACGCGAAGTTTCCGCTGGAGGCGATGACGGCGCTGCACGACGCCCGCACCGACGAGGAGCGGCGCGTTGCCACGCAGCGCCTGCGCAGCGACGTGATGAAGCATGTCAGCGACATTGCCGAAAAATATCTCGTCACCGGCGAGACCCAGGAGATGGCACTGATGTTCGTGCCGTCGGAATCGGTCTATGCCGAGATCCACGACGGCTTCGACGACGTGATCCAGAAGGCCTATCGCGCCCGCGTCGTGCTGGTATCGCCCTCGCTCTTGATGCTGGCGATCCAGGTGATGCAGCAGATCATGAAGGACGCGCGCATGCGCGATGCCGCCGACCAGATCCAGACCGAGGTGATCAAGCTCGGCGACGATCTGGGGCGCCTGCGCGACCGCGTGGTCAAGCTGCAGAAGCATTTTTCCGACGCGAACGAGGACGTCCGCCAGATCCTGATCTCCGCCGACAAGATCGAGAAGCGCGCCGGGCGAATCGAGGAGCTCGATTTCAGCAAGAGCGATGCGCCGGAGGCACCGCGGCTGGTGGCGACGGGAGCGGCGGAGCTGTTTCCGCGCAAGCTCCAGGCGGGGGAGTGAGATTAGGGCACACTGTCTGCCCCGCGAAGGCGGAGCATCCAGTACGCCGCAGTCCATGTGATTGAGCCGAGACGCCGCGGAGTACTGGATCGTCCGCCTTCGCGCACGATGACATCGAGAGGGTGGAGAGAGCATCCGCCCCAGTGAGCTCGCAAGAGTCTTTTCCCCCAGAATCTGCTAACACGCCCCCATGACCGCACCCGACGCGACCTCCCCCGCCGCGACTTCCGCACCCGCCACCTCCTGGCGCGACAGCCTTGCCGTTTACCTGCAGCCGCGGGTGCTGATCGTGCTGTTTCTCGGTTTCTCCTCCGGCCTGCCGCTGGCGCTGTCGGGGTCGACGCTGCTGGTGTGGATGCGGGAGGCCGGGGTCGATCTCAAGACCATCGGGCTGTTCGCACTGGTCGGCACGCCCTACACGCTGAAATTCCTGTGGGCGCCGCTGGTGGACGCAATGCATGTGCCGTTGTTCACTCGCGCATTCGGCCGGCGGCGCGGCTGGCTGCTGTTCTCGCAGCTGCTCTTGATCATCGCGATCCTGCTGCTGGCAATGACCGATCCCGCGCGCTCGCCGTTCTATGTCGCGCTCGGTGCGCTGCTGGTCGCAACGACGTCCTCGACCCAGGACATCGTGGTCGATGCGTTCCGCGTCGAGAGCCTGCCGGAGAGCGAGCAGGCCGCGGGCATGGCCGCCTACGTCGCGGCCTACCGCATCGGCATGCTGGTCTCGACCGCGGGCGCGCTGTTCATCGTCTCCGGTTTCGAGAGCACCGGCATCACCCGCACCTCGGCCTGGATGTGGGGTTATGTGGTGATGGCGGCGATGGTGCTGATTGGCACGGTCACGGCGCTGGTCGCGACCGAGCCCGAGCAATCGGCGCGCGCCGAGGCCGCGACCAAGGCCGATACGGCGTTGACACGCGTGCTGCATGCGGCGATCGGCGCCTTCTCGGAGTTCTTGATGCGCAAGGACGCGCTTGTCGCGCTCGCCTTCGTGGTGCTGTTCAAGTTCACCGACGCCTTTTCCGGCACCATGACCGCGCCGTTCGTCATCGATCTCGGCTTCACCCGCAACGACTATGCGGCGATCGTGAAGGGCGTCGGCCTCGCTGCGACGCTGATCGGCGGCTTTGCCGGCGGTTTTGTCGCGCGGCGCTATCCGCTGGCGACAAGCCTGTGGATCGGCGGAGTGGTGCAGGCGCTGGCCAACCTTTCCTTCTCCTGGCTCGCTATCGTCGGCACCAATCAATGGGCGCTGGCGTTCGCGATCTGCGCCGAGAATTTCACCAGCGCGATCGGCACCGTGATCTTCGTCGCCTACCTCTCCGCGCTGTGCCAGAACCCGCTGCACACGGCGACGCAATATGCGCTGCTCACCGCGCTCGCGGCGGTCGGGCGAACGTATCTCTCGTCAGGCGCAGGCTTCGTCGCGGAGACGACCGGCTGGCCGATGTTCTTCGTGATCTGCGTGCTGGTGGCGATCCCGAGCCTGGTGCTGCTGGCCTACTTGCAGAAACGCGGGCATTTCGAAGCGCTGGGGCCGGTGCGGGTGTGATCCGCTCTCTCCTCGTCATTGCGAGGAGCGCTTGCGACGAAGCAATCCAGACTGTCTCTGCGGAGGGATTCTGGATTGCTTCGCTACGCTCGCAATGACGGAGGAGAGAGCGTCGCGCCCCCTACTGCTTCCTGATGATGCTCCACTTGGTGATCACGGCTTCGCTCATCTGGCCGGGATCGCTGGCGCAGGCGACCTCGTCCACTTTCACGGAGATCGCCTTGCCGACGAAGGATTTCAGCTGCGCGGCCTGCGCCTCGCTGGAGGTGACGAGCTGGAACGTCTCGGGGCCGGTTTCGAGATTGCACAGCCCGTTCGGCGGCGGCAGGCGGCGCGGTTCCGAGGTGATCTGGTAGGTGGCGACGCGCTTGCCGTTCTTGACGTCGCGCACCTTCATGGCGTTGAGCTCGCCGGACAGCACGTCGCCAGTGTTGATCGGCTTGCCGGGCCTGGACGGCGGCGGCGCTTCGTCGGCCTGCTGCGCCGAGATGGCCGGGGTCACCAGCATCAGCATCATCGCGACCAAAGCGAAGCGTGTGGCGAAAATTTTCGTCATGTCGTCCGTTCCATGAAGTCTGGATGGCTAGAAAGCCTGGATGGCTAGAACAAGGTGCGCTGCCGCATCGCAGCCGATAGCGTACCTTCGTCGAGATAATCAAGCTCGCCGCCGACGGGAACCCCGTGGGCGAGCCGCGTCACCTTCACATTGGCATCCTGAAGCAGGTCGGTGATGTAATGCGCCGTGGTCTGGCCGTCCACCGTCGCATTCAGCGCCAGAATGATCTCATGCACCTCCGCTGCATGGGCACGCGCGACCAGTGCGTCGATGGTGAGGTCCTGCGGGCCGACACCGTCGAGCGGCGACAATGTCGCGCCGAGCACATGATAGCGCCCCTGGGTCGCATTGGCCCGCTCCAGCGCCCAGAGGTCGGCGACGTCGGCGACGACGACGATGATGGAGGGGTCGCGCTTCGGATCGGTGCAGACGGTGCAGGGATTTTGCGTGTCGATGTTGCCGCAGGTCTTGCAGACCTGGACCTTGTCCAGCGCCACCTGCAAGGCACTCGACAACGGCATCATCAGTGCTTCGCGCTTCTTGATCAGGTGCAGCGCGGCGCGCCGCGCCGAGCGCGGGCCGAGGCCAGGAAGCCGCGCGAGCAGCTGGACCAGCCGCTCGATCTCAGGACCTGCAACAGCGCCCATCTTATTGGCCGAACAGCCCCGGCGGCAGGCCGAGCCCGCCGGTGAGGGCCTGCATCTTCTCCTGCATGGCGGTCTCGGCCTTGCGGCGGGCATCAGCGAAGGCGGTGACGAGCAGGTCTTCCAGCACCTCGCGCTCTTCGGCCTTCATCAGCGAAGGATCGATCCTGACGCCCTTGACGTCCATCTTCGCGGTCATGCGCACGGCGACGAGGCCGCCGCCGGAGATGCCCTCGACCTCGACGTTGGCCAGGGATTCCTGCATCTCCTGCATCTTGGATTGCAGCTGCGCCGCCTGCTTCATCATGCCGAGAAAATCAGCCATCGGTGCGTGTCCTTCGAAAAGAATGGCTCAGAGATCGTCGTCGCCGTCGGAACCGTCGGGCGGATCATCGGTGCCATAGTCGGCGTTAATATTGGTCTCCGGCGTCTCGGGGGCAAGCCTGCGGACCTCGACGACCTTGGCGCCGGGGAAGCGCGACAGCACCTCCTGCACGCGCGGATCGGCTTCCGCGGTACGGGCATGCTCCTGCTTGGCCGCCTGGTTCACCGAGCGCAGCGTCGGCTGTCCCTGTTCGTTCGAGACGATCACGGTCCAGCGGCGGCCGGTCCACAGCTCGAACTTCTTCGCAAGCTCCGAGATCATGGTCTTGGAGGCGTTGGGCTCGAGCGCGACTTCCAGTCGCCCCTCCTCGAAACGGACGAGGCGCATGTCGCCTTCGAGCGCGCTCTTGGTCATGATGTCGCGCTTCTGCCCGGCCAGCGCGACGAGCTGGGTGAAGCTCGTGACACGCAGCTGGGGCGCGGCGCCTTGCGGATCCGGCGCAGGCGCCGCCATCTGCGACCGCGCACCGCCGCCGAATGCGGACGGCGATGATGCCGGCATGCGCATTGGCGCGGCGGACACCGGCGCGGCGGAGGCCATCGGCGCAGCCGGCGCGCCACTGCGTGCGCTACCGCCGCCATTCACGACTGGCGAACCCCCACCATTCTGCTCCAGCATTTTGATCGCTTCGTCGGGCGTCGGCAGGTCGGCGACATAGGCGATGCGCACCAGCACCATTTCGGCCGCGGCGGCCGGGCGCGTTGCAGCCTGCACCTCGGTGATGCCCTTGAGCAGCATCTGCCACATCCGCGACAGCACGCGCATCGAGATCTTCGCGGCGAACTCCTTGGCGCGCACGCGCTCGGTCTCGCCATAGGCGACGTTGTCGGCGGTCGCCGGAATGACCTTCACACGGGTGACGAAGTTGACGAACTCGGCGAGGTCCGAGAGCACGACGATGGGGTCGGCGCCGACATCGTACTGGTCGCGGAACTCCTTGAAGGCGGAGGCGATGTCGCCGCGCGCCAGCGACTCGAACAGGTCGATGACGCGGGTGCGGTCGGCAAGGCCCAGCATCTGCCTGACGGCATCGGCCTTCACGGCTCCGGCCGCATGCGCGATCGCCTGATCGAGCAGCGACAGCGAATCGCGCACCGAGCCCTCCGCGGCGCGCGCGATGATGCCGAGCGCCTCCGGCTCGATCTCGACGTTCTCCTTCGTCGCGATGTTGGCGAGATGCTTCATCAGCACGTCGGCCTCGACGCGGCGCAGGTCGAAGCGCTGGCAGCGCGACAGCACGGTGACCGGAACCTTGCGGATCTCGGTGGTCGCGAACACGAACTTGGCGTGCTCCGGCGGCTCCTCCAGCGTCTTCAGGAAGGCGTTGAACGCCGCCGTCGACAGCATGTGGACTTCGTCGATGATGTAGACCTTGTAGCGGGCGCTGGCGGGGGCATAGCGGACGCTGTCATTGATCTGGCGGACGTCGTCGACGCCGGTATGCGAGGCCGCGTCCATCTCCAGCACGTCCATGTGCCGGCTTTCCATGATCGCCTGGCAATGCACGCCAAGCATCGGCATGTGGATGGTCGGGCCTTTCACCGAACCATCAGACATCTCGTAGTTGAGCGCACGGGCGAGAATGCGCGCGGTGGTGGTCTTGCCGACGCCGCGGACGCCGGTGAGGATCCAGGCCTGCGGAATGCGCCCGGTCTCGAACGCGTTGGAGACGGTGCGGACCACGGCCTCCTGGCCGATCAGATCGTCGAATGAGGAAGGACGGTACTTGCGCGCCAGCACCCGGTAGGGCGCGTTGCCGGCCTGGCCGGCGCTATCGGGATCGGGAGGGGCGCCAGCGTCGGTCATCGATCGATCCGCAATGATATGTCTCTTGGCCGGCTTTTGCGGAAAGGAGCGCGCTGGCGGCTGGTGCCGCCGGCGCTGGTTCGCTCGAAAAAACAGGTAGGAGACTGACGAGCGACCCGATCCGGACCTCGTTAGGGCTGCTTCCTTCCGGACCTGACCCGGTTGGCGAGTGGCTCGTCCACCGCCAATCTCCCGGTCCCTATTTGGGGCCAAAGGGAGCGGAAAGCAAGCGGGGTCTGGGACTGTTCCGACGGCACTTGGGACTTTCCGGCCCGAACGGCACCATTTCGCCCTCGAACGGCGTGCGCCACCCGGTCCGGCGCATAAGGACCACGGCGCATACGGATGTTGTCTGGGGGCGTGGTCTCTGCGACGGTAAGAATCAATCCAGAGAAGCCTTCATGCCCGAACCCACCTGGTCGCTGCACTCCCGCTTGAAAGAGGACACCATCGACATCGGCGATCTGCCGCTGTCGAAGGTGCTGGTCATCAAGGACGCGCATTATCCCTGGCTGCTGCTGGTGCCGCGGCGGGTGGATGCGGTCGAGATCATCGATCTCGACGAGGTGCAGCAGGCGCAGCTGATGACGGAGATCTCCCGCGTCTCGCGCGCGCTGAAAGAGATCACCAAATGCGACAAGCTCAACATCGCCGCGCTCGGCAACCTCGTGCCGCAGCTGCACGTCCACATCATCGCACGCCGCACCAGTGACGCCGCCTGGCCGCGGCCGGTGTGGGGCGTGATGCCGCCGCTGGCGCATGACGCCGCGGAGGTTCAGAATTTCATCAGCGCGATTCGCCGCAAGATCTGGTTGGGTTGAAAGAACAATAATGTCAGCATTCGACGCATTTCCGCTGGGGCAGCCGGCCTTCGTCACCAACGTCCTCGACCGCGCCGCGCATCTGCGCCGCGACGACGAGAAGCTGTTTGCGCTGGAACAGAAGCCGTCCTCGCGCGCCTATGCGGTCTATCGCGACTCGCTGCTGGTGAAGCGCGAGGGCGACAAGGTGCGCGCGCTGCTCGGAATCGACGAAGCGCTGAAATGCGGTGCCAATCCCGGCACGGTGTTCCTCGGGCTTCGCGACGGCGCGGCCGTGTTCGGCATGGGCCTGTCGCAGGCGGCCGCGGAGAAGCTGGTCGGCGGCAGTGACTACACCGTCACCGAGCTGCGCGGCATGGCGATGCAGGGCGCGATCCCGCCCGAGGAGCTCTCGGCCGTCGCGATGGCGAAGTCGATGGTGGGCTGGCATCAGCGCCACGGCTATTGCGCCAATTGCGGCGCTCGCACCAGCATGAAGGAAGGCGGCTGGAAGCGCGACTGTCCGAGCTGCAAGGCCGAGCATTTTCCGCGCACCGATCCGGTCGTGATCATGCTGGTCGCCTCCGGCGACAAATGCCTGCTCGGCCGCCAGAAGCATTTTCCGGCAGGGATGTATTCCTGCCTCGCCGGCTTCGTCGAGGCCGCCGAGACCATCGAGGACGCGGTGCGCCGCGAGATCCTGGAAGAGTCCGGCATTCGCTGCACCGACGTGCAATATTACATGACCCAGCCCTGGCCCTATCCGTCGTCGCTGATGATCGGCTGCAGCGCGCGGGCAGTGAGCGAGGATGTCGTGGTCGATCATTCCGAACTCGAGGATGCACGCTGGTTCACGCGCGAGGAGGCCGCGAAGATGCTGACACGGACGCATCCCGACGGACTCGCCGGCCCGCATCCGTTCGCCATCGCCCATCATCTGCTCGGCCGCTGGGTGCACGACAAGGCCGGCGCCTGAGCCGAGGCCGACGATGGACGCGCTCGCGCCGCGCATCCTCTGCATCGGCATGCCGGTGCGCGACCTCATCCTGCGCCTCGCGGCCCTGCCCGAACGCGGCCACAAGGCGAACGCCAGCCATCTCGCCGAGATCTGCGGCGGCAACGCGCTCAATGCGGCGATCGCCATCGCGCGGCTCGGCGGCCGCGTCGCGTTCGCGGGACCGATGGGCGATGCGCGGGAGACGTCGAGCGGCTTCATCCTCGAACGGATGGCGGCTGAAGGCATCGACACCACACACATCGTGCGCATGCCTGGTGTGACCACGCCGGTCTCGGCGATCATGATCGAGCCCTCCGGCGAGCGGACGCTCACCATCTATCGCGATCCCGCCTTGTGGACCGTGAAGCTGCCCGAGGCCGACGCGTTGCTCGCCGATTGCCAGGCGGTGCTGGTCGAAAGCCGCTGCGCGGCGTTCGCGACCTCGCTTTGCGCCGAGGCACGCCGGCGCGGCATTCCCGTCATCGTCGGCGTCGACCGCGCGATGGCGTTGCAGGACGGTCTGCTCACGGCTGCCTCGCATCTGCTGTTCGCCAGCGCCGAGCTGCAGGAGACGGCTGGCATCGCCGACGACGGCGCGGCTTTGCAGCGCCTGGCGGAGCTGACGCCGGCCTTCCTCGCGGCGACAAGGGGGCCGCGCGGCACGATCTGGCTGAACCAGGCGGGCGCACTGGAGGAAACACCGGCCTTCCCGGTCCAGGCAATCGATACGCTGGGCGCCGGCGACGTCTTCCATGGCGCGTTCGCGCTCGGCCTCGCCGAGGGCAAGGACGTAAGAGAGGCGATGCGATTCGCCGCGGCCGCCGCAGCGCTGAAATGCACCCGCCATGGCGGCGGCCTGGCCGCCCCGCAACGCCTTGAAGTCGTGAAGTTTTTGCGCGATCGCCCGTAGAGCGATTCCACGGCAACGCCGAGATTATGGGCTTGTCGTGGAAAGATTTTCTCTATATGAGGGAAATTAGCCCCTGAAATGGAACAAAGTTCTTCAAATGACTGATGTCGCCGTCCAGATCCCCGAGACCAGCCGCCGCCTCGACGCCATTGACCGCAAGATCCTGATGGTGCTCCAGGAAGACGCCTCGCTCTCCGTCGCCGAGATCGGCGACCGGGTCGGCCTGTCCTCGACCCCCTGCTGGAAGCGCATCCAGCGCCTGGAGGCCGACGGCGTGATCATCAAGCGCGTCGCCCTCGTCGACCAGAACAAGATCGGGCTCGGCATCTCCGTGTTCGTGTCGGTCGAGAGCTCCGACCATTCGGATGCCTGGCTGAAGCGGTTCGCCGAGGCCGTCAGCGCCATGCCGGAGGTGATGGAGTTCTATCGCATGGCCGGCGACGTCGATTACATGCTGCGCGTCGTGGTCGCGGACATGCAGGCCTATGACGTGTTCTACAAGAAGCTGATCAGCGCCGTGCCGCTGAAAAACGTCACCTCGCGCTTCGCGATGGAGAAGATCAAGTCGGTCACCGCGCTGCCGATCCCGGCGGTGGTGGCGGCCTGACGCTCTTTCCTCACGCGAAGCGCCCATCCACTCGCCCGAAGACGCGTCAAGCCGGCTGGAACACCGGCAGGGTGACCCTGACGCGCGTGCCTCCGCCCGGGGCCGCGCCGATCTCGATGGTCCCGCCATGGGCCTCGACCAGGCTGCGGACCACGGCGAGGCCGAGACCGGCGCCGCCGGTCGCGCGATTGCGCGACTTCTCCAGCCGGTGGAACGGCTCCAGCACGGTCTCGCGCTGATCTACGGGAATGCCCGGCCCCTCGTCGTCGATCGAGACGGCGATGGCACCGTCCGTCACGTCCATATGCACATGCGCGGCGTGACCATAGGCGAGCGCGTTGTCGAGGATATTGGCGAAGACCCGCCGTAGCGCGAGCCGGTCACCGAGAACGACGGTAGCGCGCGCACGCTCGTCTGCGACCAGATCGACCGCCGCGCCCTGAACCCGGCGGTCGTGGACATCGACAGCCAGCAGCGCGGCGAGCTCGACCATTTCCTGCGACAGCCCGCCGGCGCCCGCCCGCGTCGACAGCAACGCGTCGTCGAGCAGCCGGATCATGTCGTCGATGTCGGCAACCGCCCGTCGCCGCTCGGCATCATCGGGAATGTGCTCGACCCGCAGCCGCAGCCGTGTCGCGAACGTCCTGACGTCATGGGCGATGCCGCCAACCAGCGTCATGCGCGCGCGCAACATCTCGGCAAGCCGGCCCTGAAGGCGGTTGAACGCGGCGATGACGGCGCGGATTTCCGGCGCGCTGCGTCGCGCATCCGGCAGCGGCGGCGGATCGGCCGACAGGTCGACGCGATCGACCGCGGCGGCAAGCCGGGCGAGAGGCCGCGTCTCGCGCTGCATGACCAGCAGGGCCAGCAACGCCACGATCGAGCCGAACAGGCCCGCGCCGAAGCCGACCGGCAGCCCGAACGGGGTGACCGGCAGGCGGGTATAGGCGTCGATGATCAGCAGATCGCCGCTGCGCAGGCCGATGCGGAATTCGATCGCGTTGGCCATCAGCCGCGCGAGGCGGGGAAACGCCCGGCTGCCCCGATGATCCGACGGCGGCACGATCTCGACGGGGCGGCCCGCAAGACCGGCCGCATAGGTCTCGCGCAGTTCCTGCTGCTCCGGCGTCGTCTCGCCGCCGACCGGCGCGCCCGACGGCACGATGCGCACGGCGAACTGCGGCGAAGACACCGCGTCGAGCACCGCCTGCCGCGAACCCACTTCCGTCCGCTCAAGGAGCGTCGCCAGCGCATCGAGACGCGCGGGCGAAGGCCGGGTCAGCTCGTTCTCGCGGAGCGTCGTCCGGTAGAAGATCGCGACGACCACGGTGGTCACCAGCGCAATCCCCACCAGTCCGATCAGGGCAAGCCGCGCGGCAAGCGTCACGCGCAGCATCACGACACCTGCTTGACGGCTGCGGTGAACAGATAGCCGCCGTTGCGCACCGTCGTGATCAGGTTGGAGCCGGGACTTGCTCCGTCGAGCTTCTTGCGCAGCCGCGAGATCAGCATGTCGACGGTCCGGTCGAACGGCTCCGCCGAACGTCCGCGGGTCCAGTCGAGGATCTGGTCGCGTGTGAGCACCCTTCGCGGCCGCTGCACGAAGCAACCGAGCAGGTCGAACTCGGCGCTGGTCAATTGCAGCTCCGGCGCCTCGGCCTCGGTCGTCTCGACACTGCGCGCATCGAGATCGATCACGAAGCGGTCGAACGCAAAACGCCGGACCAGCGGCTTTGACGGCGCCCCGTTGGCGCGGCGCAGGATGGCGCGAATGCGCGCCAGCAGCTCGCGCGGCCCGAACGGCTTCGTCAGATAATCGTCCGCGCCCATCTCGAGGCCGACCACGCGGTCGATCTCGTCGCTCTTGGCGGTGAGCATCAGGATCGGGACGGTATCGTCGGCGCGCAAGCGACGGCAGATCGAAAGCCCGTCCTCGCCCGGCAGCATCAAATCGAGAATGACGAGGTCGGGGCGCAGGCGCTGGAGCATGGAATCCATCGCCTTGCCGTCGGCGACGCAGGCGACCTCGAACCCCTCGCGCCGCATGAAGTCGGCAACGAGGCGACTGATCTCGGGATCGTCCTCCACCATCAGAATCGTGGCTGCTTGCATCGTCATGATCGCATTGTGGGCAATGGCTCGCGACAGGCAAGGGCGCGGGCGCTCTTGTTACACAGTGTTACACGGGGCCGACAAACCCATAACAATCGTTTCGTCCCGGCGATGCGCCGCAGATGCGGCCCGACCAGTCTCCTCCCGCGGCTCCCGCTCACGGCAGCCCCAACAAGGAGACGACGACCATGACCAAGCTCTTCCTCACCTCCATCGTCATCGGCGGCCTGTCGCTCGCCGCGGCGGCCGACGCCAATGCCTGGACGCGGTCGGCGACGGCGAGCGGGCCGCGCGGCACCTCTCACGTCACCGCGACGGGAAGCTGCGCCAACGGCAGCTGCACGCGCAACGTCACTCGCACCGGCCCGGCCGGCAACACCTACACCCGCACCGGCACGGTCTCGCGCTGAGCGGGCCGGACCGCCGCCGCACCCGCCCCGGGCGGCGACGGTCCATCCCTTCGGATCAGAAAGGAACAGCACAGTGCCATCGATCTTCCGTGTCCTGCCGCGAGCCGCGGCCATCGTCGCCCTCGGCGCCTCGACCTCCGCGCTCGCCCAGAGCCAGCTGCAAACGCAGATCACGCCGCAGATGCGCAGCGAAGCGCGCTCCGTCATGCAGGCCTGCCGCACCAACTATGAAAGCCTTTGCAGCAACGTCGCGCCGGGCGGCGGACGCATTCTGGCCTGCTTGCAATCCCATGCCGGCCAGCTCACCCCGTCCTGCGCCCAGGCCATGCCGCGCGCGCAAGCGCTGCGGGACAATGCGGTCAGTGCCGGCGCGGCGCCGAAATAGGAGAATGCCGTGGGTTACGCTCCACTCTTGCTCGACCCGACGCTCAGGCAACTGATCCTCGCGACCGCGCTCGGCCTCATGCTGCTCGAATACGGTATCGGACGGCTCGCGCGTCACGACACCCACGACTGGCGCGAAAGCGCAGCGTCGTTCGGTGTGGCGTTGGGACAGAACCTGCTCCGCGCCATCGAGGCCGGCCTTGTCGCCGTGCCGTTCGCGTTCCTGTACGAACACCGGCTGTTCGACTTCGCCCAGACCGCTCCGCCCGCGCTCGCGGGTTTGTTCCTCGGCAGCGAATTCCTGTACTATTGGCAGCACCGCGCCTCGCACCGCATCCGCTGGATGTGGGCGACGCATGCGGTGCATCACTCGACGACGCGGCTGAACCTGACGGCGGCGATCCGGCTCGGCTGGACCGGCAACATCTCGGGCAATTTCCTGTTCTTCCTGCCGCTTGCGCTGATCGGATTTCATCCGTTCGCGATCGTGGCAATGCTCGGGATCAACCTGCTCTATCAGTTCTTCATCCACAGCCAGTTCGGGCCGAAGCTCGGCGTGCTCGAATGGGTGCTCAACACGCCGAGCCATCATCGCGTGCATCACGCCTGCAACGAGGCCTGCCTCGACAAGAACTATGGCGGCATCCTGATCGTGTTCGACCGCCTGTTCGGGACCTTTGCCGAACGGCCCTCCGACCAGCCTCTCCGCTTTGGGCTCGTTGGCGGCACGCAATCCTTCAACCCGGTCCGGATCGCACTCGGCGAATGGATCGCGATGCTGGGCGACGCCTGGCGGGCACAGGGCGCAGCCGCAAAGCTCCGCGCCCTGTTCGGACCGCCGGGCGGCTGAGCGCGCCGCGGCGCTCAGATCTTCTGGTTGTACTCGCCGACTTCGGGATGGGTGCGCAGCACGCTGTTCACCATCTCGAACATGTCGTGCATGCGCTGCTCGGAGACCGGGCTCTCGACCACGACGACGAGCTCGGGCTTGTTGGAGGATGCGCGCACCAGGCCCCAGCTGCCGTCCTCGACCGTGACGCGCACGCCGTTGACGGTGACGAGATCGCGAATCGCCTGCCCCCCGATCTTGGCGCCCTTCGCCTGCAGGCCCTCGAAGTGCTTCACCACCTTGTCGATGACGCCGTATTTGACCTCGTCGGCGCAGTGCGGCGACATCGTTGGCGAGGACCAGGTCTTCGGCAGCGCGTTCTTCAGATCGGCCATCGACTTGCCGGGCGCGCGGTCGAGCATGTCGCAGATCGCAAGGGCCGAGACCAGGCCGTCGTCGTAGCCGCGGCCATAGGGCTTGTTGAAGAAGAAGTGGCCCGACTTCTCGAATCCGGCGAGCGCACCCGTCTCGTTGGTGCGGCGCTTCATGTAGGAGTGGCCGGTCTTCCAATAGGCGGTCTTGGCACCCTGCTTCTGCAGCACGGGATCGGTGATGAACAGGCCGGTCGATTTCACGTCGACGATGAACTGCGCGTCCTTGTGGATCGCCGACATGTCGCGCGCCAGCATCACGCCGACCTTGTCGGCGAAGATCTCCTCGCCGGTATTGTCGACCACGCCGCAGCGGTCGCCGTCACCGTCGAAGCCGAGACCGACATCGGCCTTGTGCTGCAGCACCGCGTCGCGGATCGCGTGCAGCATCTCCATGTCTTCCGGATTCGGATTGTATTTCGGGAAGGTGTGGTCGAGCTCGGTGTCGAGCGGGATCACCTCGCAGCCGATCGCCTCCAGCACCTGCGGCGCGAAGGCGCCGGCGGTGCCGTTGCCGCAGGCCGCCACCACCTTCAGCTTGCGCTTCAGCTTTGGACGGGAGGTGAGATCGGCGATGTAGCGCGCCGGATAATTCTCGTGGAATTGATAGGAGCCGCCGGCCTTGTTCTTGAACTCGGCGTTGAGAACGATCTCCTTCAGCCGCGTCATCTCGTCGGGGCCGAAGGTCAGCGGGCGGTTGGCGCCCATCTTCACGCCGGTCCAGCCATTGTCGTTGTGCGAGGCCGTGACCATGGCGACAGCGGGAACGTCGAGATCGAACTGCGCGAAATAGGCCATCGGCGTCACCGCAAGGCCGATGTCGTGCACCTTGCATCCCGCAGCCATCAGGCCGGAGATCAAGGCATATTTGATCGAGGCCGAATAGCCGCGGAAATCATGACCGGTGACGATCTCCTGGCGGACGCCGAGCTCCGCGATCAGCGCGCCCAGCCCCATGCCGAGCGCCTGCACACCCATCAGGTTGATTTCCTTCTGGAACAACCAGCGCGCGTCGTACTCGCGAAAGCCCGTCGGCTTCACCATCGGCTCGGATTCGAAGGCGTAGGTGTTGGGCAACAATACGGATTTCGGCTTCGGGAACATTGCGTCGGTCTCGTGGAAAGGGGACGGGATTTGCTGCAGGCTTAGCGAATGCCAAACCACAGCGAAAGGCGGGAATGAAGGCTTATGGCCGATAATTGCGGCAGTTTGGTAACGAAGAAACGTTACAGGGAGGGCGGCCAGAGCAAGAATGTCTTCTTGAAATTGACGACCGCGCGGTGGCGCGGAGCGCCTCTACTGCTCCAGCACCATCTGCCCGTTCGCGTACTCGAAACGCTTCAGGCGGGACAGGAAGGAGAGGCCGAGCAGGTTCTCCGACAGCGCCTCATCCGGCAGCACCATGGCATCGACGTCGCGCACGATGAGGCCGCCGACATCGAGCATGGCGATGCGGGTGCGGGCGGCCTTGATGGTGCCGTTGGCGGTGGAGACGGTGGCGTTGTATTCGCCGCGCGAAGGACGGAGACCAAACCGGGCGGCCGAGGTCTCGTTGAGCGCAACGACGGACGCGCCGGTATCGATCATGAAGCCGATGCGCTGGCCGTCGATCCGGCCCTCGGTCTGGAAATGACCGCGGGCGTCACGGGCAATGGCCAGGCTGCGGCCGCCGGCCGGCGCTGTGGCCGCGACCGCGACGGTCGTGCGCGGCACTGACGTGGCGGAAGCCGAGCTCATCTTGTCCGCCATCTGCGCCATGAAGGTGCCGAGGCCGATCATGATGGCCGCGATGATCATAATATTACGCATCACACCACATCCGGGCCGGAAAGCCCGATTTCATCACGCGACAAGGCCGACTGCGAGCGTGCGCAGGCCGGGGTTCCTGTCATTTTGACGAAAAGGATGAGCGGAGGGTTAATGCCGGTTGCGAGTTCTCACGTCCCGCGCGGTTTCGCCCGCCTTGTCGGCACGGCGCTCGCGGGGTCGTCGGGCCAGGGGTGACGCGGATAGCGGCCGCGCAGGTCGGAGCGGACGGCGGCGTAGCTGCCGCGCCAGAAGCCGGGCAGATCGCGCGTCACCTGCACCGGGCGCTGCGCCGGCGACAGCAATTCCAGCACCAGCGGCACCTTGCCGGCGGCAATCGAGGGATGGGTGTTGAGGCCGAACAATTCCTGCAGCCGGACCGCGATGGTCGGCCCCTGCTCGGCCTCATAGTCGATCGCGAGCACGCTCCCCGTAGGCGCCTCGAAATGGGTCGGGGCCTCGCGGTCGAGCCGCGCGCGCATCTGCCACGGCAACAGCGCCATCAGGGCATCGGAAAGATCGCCCGGGGAGATGTCCTTCAATGCGACCTTGTCGTGGAGCGCCGGCACCAGCCAGTCGTCGCGCCGCGCGATCAGGCCGTCGTCCGACAAATCGGGCCAGCTGTCGCCTTCGGCCTTGCGCAGGAACATCACGCGGTCGCGCCATTGCCTGGCGGCCTTCGACCAGGGCAGCCGGTCGAGGCCCGCGGCGATCAGGCCGTCGGCGAAAATACGCGCGGTGTCCTCCGAAGGCGACACCGAGCGCGTCGCCTCGGACAGCGTGATCGCGTGCAAAACGCGCTTGCGCCGCGCGCGCAGCGCCATCGCGCCGCGATCGAACGAGATCTCGTCGGTGGTCTCGATATGCTCGGCGAAATGCTGCTCGATCTCGTCCTCGGTGATTTGCGCGGCGAGCAGGATACGCCCGCTCGCCGCCGTTCCCGTCATCTCCCCGATCGCGATGTAGGGCGCGCGGGCGAGCGAGGAGGTCTGCTCGACCGACGCGCCGCGGCCGTTGGCCAGCACGAAGCTGCCATTGCCGCGATTGCGCGCGACGCGGTCCGGAAACGCGTAAGCGAGCATCAGGCCGGTCGAGAGATCCTCCTGCGGCCCCGCTTTCTCCGAAGCCGCGACCTGCGAGGCCCAGCGCCGCGCCAGATCGCGCGCGCTTGCCGCGCGCGGCGAGCGGTCGCGGCGGAACTGGTCGCGACGGTGCTCGAGATCGACGCTGTCGCCGCCAAGGCCGCGCTCGGTGATGATGGCCGCGATCTCGGCGGCGGCTTCGCCTTCCCCGGCGCGATGCGAATCCACGATCATGCGCGCCAGCCGCGGCGGCAGCGCCAGCGCGCGCAGGCTCTTGCCTTCGGCGGTGATGCGGCCGTCGCCGTCGAGCGCGTTGAGCTCGGTCAGCAGGCTCTTGGCTTCCTTCCAGGCCGGCTGCGGCGGCGGATCGAGGAACGAGAGTGCGGCGGGATCGCTGACGCCCCATTGGGCGAGATCGAGCACCAGCGAGGACAGGTCGGCGCTGAGGATTTCCGGCTGGGTGTAGGGCGCGAGCGAGGCTGTCTGCGGCTCGTCCCAGAGCCGATAGCACACACCCGGTTCGGTGCGGCCGGCGCGGCCGCGGCGCTGGTCCACCGCCGCGCGCGAGGCGCGCACGGTTTCGAGCCGCGTCAGGCCGATATCGGGCTCGTAGCGCGGCACGCGGGCAAGGCCGGAATCGACGACGATGCGCACGCCCTCGATGGTGAGCGAGGTCTCGGCGATCGAGGTCGCCAGCACCACCTTGCGCGTGCCCTTGGGCGCGGGTGCGATCGCGCGATCCTGCACCGCGGCATCGAGCGCGCCGAACAGCGGCACGATCTCGACGGAGGCGTCCTGCACGCGCTCGCCGAGAAAATTCTGCGTACGGCGGATCTCGGCGGCACCCGGCAGGAAGGCGAGCACCGAGCCGCTGTCGGCACGCAGCGCGGATGCGATCGCGTCCGCCATCTGCCGCTCGATCGGCGCATCCGCCTTGCGGCCGAGATAGCGCGTCTCGACCGGAAAGGCGCGGCCCTCGCTCGCGACGACTGGGGCATCGCCGAGCAGCCTTGCGACGCGCGCGCCATCGAGCGTTGCCGACATCACCAGGATGCGCAGGTCTTCGCGCAAGCCGGTTTGCGCATCGCGCGCCAGCGCGAGGCCCATGTCGGCGTCGAGCGAGCGCTCGTGGAATTCGTCGAACAGGATCGCGGCAACGCCCGAAAGTTCGGGATCGTCGAGAATCTGGCGGGTGAAGATGCCTTCGGTCACCACCTCGATGCGCGTGGCGCGCGAGATCTTCGAGCCGAAGCGGACGCGATAGCCGACGGTTTCGCCAGCGCGTTCACCGAGCGATTTGGCCATGCGGTCGGCACTGGCGCGCGCGGCGATGCGGCGCGGCTCCAGCACGATGATCTTCTTGCCCTTGGCCCAGGGCGCATCGAGCAGGGCCAGCGGCACCCGCGTGGTCTTGCCGGCGCCCGGCGGCGCCACCAGCACGGCGGCGTTGTTAGCCTCCAGCGTGCGCGACAAATCGTCGAGCACGGCATCGATCGGGAGGGGCGTGTCGAAGCTGCGGGGCAAGGAAGCATCCGGTCGTCATGCCCGGCCTTGTGCCGGGCATCCACGTTCTTTCAGGCGAGAGTGAACAAGACGTGGATGGCCGGGACAAGCCCGGCCATGACGGAATCATGCGCGATGAACTTTATCAGCCCTGCACCGGCGGCCGCCCGACGCTCTCATAGGTGAAGCCGGCGGCTTCCATGTCCTCGGGGCGGTAGATGTTGCGGAGGTCGACGACGACCGGCTGCGCCATGGTCGCCTTCAACCGGTCGAGATCGAGCGCGCGGAACTGCACCCATTCGGTGACGATGACGAGCGCGTCGGCGCCTTGCGCGCAGGTATAGGCGTCCTCGCAATAGGTGATATCGGGCAATTCGCCCTTGGCCTGCTCCATGCCGACGGGATCGAACGCCTTCACCTTCGCGCCCATGTCGATCAGGCCCGTCACCAGCGGGATCGACGGCGCATCGCGCATGTCGTCGGTGTCGGGCTTGAAGGTGAGACCGAGCACCGCGACGGTCTTGCCGCGCAGATTGCCGCCGAGCGCCTGGCTCACCTTGCGCGCCATCGCGCGCTTGCGGTTCTCGTTGACCGCCAGCACCGATTCGACGATGCGCAACGAGACGTCGTAGTCCTGCGCGATCTTGATCAAGGCCTTGGTGTCCTTCGGGAAGCACGAGCCGCCGAAACCGGGACCGGCATGCAGGAATTTGGTGCCGATGCGGTTGTCGAGGCCGATGCCGCGCGCGACCTCCTGCACGTTGGCGCCCGCCTTCTCGGAAAGATCGGCGATCTCGTTGATGAAGGTGATCTTGGTCGCCAGGAACGCGTTGGCAGCGTATTTGATCATCTCGGCGGTGCGGCGCGCGGTGAACATCATCGGCGCCTGGTTCAGCGACAGCGGCCGGTAGATGTCGCCCATCACCTTGCGCCCGCGCTCGTCGGAGGTGCCGACCACGACGCGGTCGGGGAATTTGAAATCGCGGATCGCCGCGCCCTCGCGCAGGAATTCGGGATTGGAGGCGACAACCACATCGGCCGATGGATTGGCTTCGCGGATGATGCGCTCGACCTCATCGCCGGTGCCGACCGGCACGGTCGATTTCGTCACCACGACGGTGAAGCCGGTGAGCGACTGGGCGATCTCCTTCGCCGCGGCGTAGACATAGGACAGATCGGCGTGGCCATCGCCGCGGCGCGAGGGGGTGCCGACCGCGATGAACACGGCATCGGCATCGGCAACCGGCTTGGTCAGATCGGTGGTGAAATCCAGCCGCTTGGCTTTCACATTGTTCGCGACCAGGTCGTCCAGTCCGGGCTCGTAGATCGGGATCTCGCCGCGATGGAGCGCGGCGATCTTCTTCTCGTCCTTGTCGACGCAGGTGACGTCGTGGCCGAAATCCGCAAAACAGGCGCCGGACACCAGTCCCACATAGCCTGTGCCGATCATCGCAATCCGCATGAAAAGTCCTGTTCCGCTTGGTTAACGAAAGCCCAATTGGGGGCGGTTTAGCATTTTCCCGAGGTCATGGAACAGTCCGCGTGCAAAAACCGGCCTGGGATTTGAACCGGTAAAGAAGCCGGAAACCACTGGGCTCCAAACTGCCCCGCGGCCAAACAGGGACGGGCGGAACGCGCCTCGAAAAGGGACACCATGGCACGATCAGGCACAATCGCAGCGGCCAGCCCTTCCAAGGCCGCTGCGGCCGCGCGTATCGACTGGGTCGATTACGCCAAAGGCATCTGCATCGTCATGGTCGTGATGATGCATTCGGTGCTGGGGGTCGAGCTTGCCGCCGGGCAGACCGGCTTCATGCATTCCGTCGTGGCCTTCGCAAAGCCGTTCCGGATGCCGGACTTCTTCCTGATTTCGGGCTTGTTCCTGTCTCTGGTGATCGATCGGGACTGGCGAACCTATCTCGACCGCAAGGTGGTCCATTTCGCCTATTTTTATGTCCTCTGGGTGACAATCCAGTTCGGCTTCAAGGCGCCGGCCTTCGCGGCCGAGGCCGGCTGGCATCACGTTGGCCTGTTGTATCTCGAATCCTTCGTCGAGCCGTTCGGCACGTTGTGGTTCATCTACCTGTTGCCGGTCTTCTTCGTCGTCACAAAACTGACACGCAAAATTCCGCCACTCGCGATCTGGCTCGTCGCCGCCGCGCTGGAGACCGCGCGCATCACGACCGGCTGGACCGTCATCGACGAGTTCTGCGCGCGCTTCGTCTATTTCTATTCGGGCTATCTGTTCGCGCCTTACGTGTTCGCCCTGTCGGATCGTGCGCGCAACCATCCGGCGCTGGCACTTGCAGCGCTCGCAACCTGGGCCCTGGTCAATGCCGGCCTCGTCGCGTCGGGGATAAGCGAGTGGGCGATCGTCTCGCTCGCGCTCGGCTTCGCCGGCGCCTGCGCCATCATCGCGGCGGGCACGCTGCTCGCGCGCGCGCACTGGCTCAATTTCTTCCGCTTCTGCGGCGAGCATTCGATCGTGATCTATCTCGCCTTCTTCCTGCCGATGGCGGCGACGCGGATGCTGCTGCTGCGCACGGGCGTCATTGCCGATATCGGCACGGTGTCGCTGCTCGTCACCGTCGCCGGCGTGCTCGGTGCGCTGGTGATCTGGCGGATTGCGTTGCGGCTCGGTGCGCGTTTCCTGTTCGAGCGACCGGAGGCATTCTGGATCGCACCGAGGAAGACGGGGCCGGTATTGCAGGCGGCGGAGTGACTGTCATGCCCCGCGAAGGCGGGGGATAGTCGCGCTGCCAGCGTAAAAATCCGCCGCCGAAGGCTGTCAAAGCCCGCAAAAATTCATACATTGCGGCCATGCCCAAAACCTCATCGAAGACCACCGCCAAAGCTGACACCAAGGCCGCGCCGAAAGCCGCCGAGACCAAGCCCGCTGCTGCCAAGACGACACCCGCGACGGCTGCTGCCAAACCGGTCGCAGCGAAGGCGGCCGGCAAGGGCGACCATGTCTTCCTGGTCGACGGTTCCTCCTACATCTTCCGCGCCTATCACGCGCTGCCGCCGCTGAACCGCAAGTCCGACGGGCTCCAGGTCAACGCCGTGCTCGGCTTCTGCAACATGCTGTGGAAGCTGCTCCGCGAGATGCCCGAGGACAACAGGCCGACGCATCTGGCCATCATCTTCGACAAGTCGGAGATCACCTTCCGCAACAAGATCTATCCGGACTACAAGGCGCACCGGCCGCCCGCCCCCGACGATCTCATTCCGCAATTCGCGCTGATCCGCGAGGCCGTGCGCGCCTTCGACCTGCCCTGCCTGGAACAGGCCGGCTTCGAGGCCGACGATCTCATCGCGACCTATGTGCGACAGGCCTGCGAGCGCGGCGCCAGCGCCACCATCGTGTCCTCCGACAAGGACCTGATGCAGCTCGTCACCGACTGCGTCACCATGTACGACACCATGAAGGACCGCCGCATCGGCATAGCAGAGGTGATCGAGAAGTTCGGCGTGCCGCCGAACAAGGTGGTCGAGGTGCAGGCGCTCGCCGGCGATTCCACCGACAACGTGCCCGGCGTGCCCGGGATCGGCATCAAGACCGCGGCGCAGCTGATCAACGAATATGGCGATCTCGACCAATTATTGTTCCGCGCCGGCGAGATCAAGCAACCCAAGCGGCGCGAGGCGCTGCTCGAGAACGCCGAGAAGGCGCGGATCTCGCGGCAACTCGTGCTGCTCGACGACAAGGTCGAGTTGGAGGTGCCGCTGGACGACCTCGCCGTCCACGAGCCCGACGCGCGCAAGCTGGTCGCCTTCCTCAAGGCGATGGAGTTCACGACGCTGACGCGGCGCGTCGCCGAATACGCGCAGATCGACCCGGCCAATGTCGATGCCGATCCCGGCTATGCCAGCGGCGCCAGCGTGTTCACGACGCTGCCGCCCTCCGACGTCGTGCCCGCGCCAGGCGCGGGAACTCCGGCGCCAGCCCGGCCGAACCAGCCCAACAGATCGGCGGGCAAGGAGGACAAGGCTGCGAGCCCGAAAGGCGCGCCGATCTCGCTCGCCGCCGCACGCGAAGAGGCGCTGCGCAAGCTTGCCGTCGACCGCGGCAAATACCAGATTATCAAGACCCCTAGGGAGCTCGAGGCCTTCATCGCGCGAATCCATGATGCCGGCCATGTCGCGATCGAGACGCGAGCGAACTCGATCGACCCGATGCAGGCCGATTTCTGCGGCATCGCGCTGGCGCTGGCGCCCAATGATGCCTGCTATGTGCCGCTGGCTCACAAGCAATCCGGCGGCGGCGCCGGCCTGTTCGATGCGGGCCTCGCGCCCGATCAGGTCAAGCACACCGATGCGATCGAAGCGCTGCGGCCGGTGCTGGAATCGGCAGGCATTCTCAAGATCGGCTTCGACGTCAAGTTCACTTCCGTGATGCTGGCGCAGCATGGCATCACTCTTCGCAACATCGACGATGCGCTGCTGATCTCCTACGTGCTCGACGCCGGCCGCGGCTCGCATGCGCTGGAATCACTGTCGGAGCGCTGGTTCGGCCATGCCATGCTGAAGGAAAGCGAGCTGCTCGGCAGCGGCAAGGGCAGGATCACCTTCGACCAGGTGCCGATCGACAAGGCCGCAGCGCTATCGGCCGAAGGCGTCGACATCGCCTTGCGGGTCTGGCGCGTGCTGAAGCCGCGCCTCGTTTCCGAGCACATGAGCGCGGTCTACGAGACGCTGGAGCGGCCGCTGGTCTCCGTGCTCGCGCGCATGGAGCGGCGCGGCATCTCGATCGACCGCCAGGTGCTGTCGCGTCTGTCCGGCGACTTCGCCCAGACCGCGGCGCGCGTCGAGGCCGAGATCCAGGAGATCGCGGGCGAGCCGGTCAATGTCGGCAGCCCCAAGCAGATCGGCGACATCCTGTTCGGCAAGATGGGATTATCAGGCGGCACCAAGACCAAGACCGGCGCGTGGTCGACCACGGCGCAAGTGCTGGACGATCTCGCCGAGCAGGGCCACGACTTCCCGAAGAAGATTCTGGAGTGGCGCCAGGTCTCCAAGCTGAAATCGACCTACACCGACGCGCTGCCGACCTACGTCAATCCGCAGACCCATCGCGTCCACACCACCTACGCGCTGGCTGCGACCACGACGGGGCGCTTGTCGTCGAACGAGCCGAACCTGCAGAACATTCCGGTGCGCACCGAGGACGGCCGCAAGATCCGCCGCGCCTTCATCGCCACGCCCGGACACAAGCTGGTCTCGGCCGACTATTCGCAGATCGAGCTGCGGCTGCTCGCCGAGATCGCCGACATTCCCGTGCTGAAGCAAGCGTTCCGCGACGGGCTCGACATTCACGCCATGACGGCGTCGGAAATGTTCGGCGTTCCGATCAAGGGCATGCCGAGCGAGATCCGCCGCCGCGCCAAGGCGATCAATTTCGGCATCATCTACGGCATCTCCGCGTTCGGCCTCGCCAACCAGCTCGGCATCGCGCGGGAAGAGGCCTCCGCCTACATCAAGAAATATTTCGAGCGCTTCCCCGGCATCCGCGCCTACATGGACGAGACGCGCGACTTCTGCCGCAACCACGGCTACGTCACCACGCTGTTCGGCCGCAAATGCCATTACCCCGACATCAAGGCCTCGAACGCCTCGGTGCGCGCCTTCAACGAGCGCGCCGCGATCAACGCGCGGCTTCAGGGCACCGCCGCCGACATCATCCGCCGCGCCATGACGCGCGTGGAGGATGCGCTGGCCGAGAAGAAGCTCTCGGCGCAGATGCTGCTCCAGGTGCACGACGAGTTGATCTTCGAGGTGCCGGACGGCGAGGTCGAGGCAACGCTCCCCGTCGTGCAGAAGGTGATGCAGGACGCGCCCTTCCCGGCCGTGCTGCTCTCGGTGCCGCTGCATGTCGACGCGCGGGCGGCGAACAATTGGGACGAGGCGCATTGATGCTGCTTTCCCCGGACGCTGCGCAGCGCACCCCTTCACGCTGTGCCGCGTCCGGGACACGAGCGCTCAATTGTCCTCCGAGCAATTGCGCGATGGTCCCGCTGCCCATCGCATATTAGAACCGTTGCATCTTCCGCACCGGTTCGCCCATGCCTCACACCTCCGCCCTGCTCGGCTTCGCCCTCGTCAGCCTCGGCCTCGTGCTCACGCCGGGACCGAACATGATCTATCTGATCTCGCGCTCGATCACGCAAGGCGGCGCGGCCGGCATCGTCTCGCTCGGCGGCGTGGCGCTCGGCTTCGTGTTCTACATGCTGTGCGCGGCGTTCGGCATCACGGCGCTCTTGCTCGCCATTCCCTTCGCTTATGACGCGCTGCGCTTTGCCGGCGCCGCGTACTTGCTGTGGCTCGCCTGGCAGGCGGTGAAGCCGGGCGGACGTTCGCCGTTCGAGGTGAGGAAGCTCGCGATCGACAGCCCGCGCAAATTGTTCGCGATGGGCTTCGTCACCAACCTGCTCAACCCGAAGATCGCGATGCTGTATCTGGCGCTGCTGCCGCAGTTCATCGATCCCGCCGCCGGCAGCGTGCTAACGCAGTCGCTGCTGCTCGGCGCGATCCAGATCGCGATCAGCGTCAGCGTCAACGCGATGATCGCGCTCGCGGCCGGCTCGATCGCGCTGTTCCTGGCGAACCGGCCGAGCTGGATGCTGGTGCAGCGCTGGCTGATGGGCACCGTGCTGGCCGGGCTCGCAGTGCGGATTGCGGTGGAAGCGAAGAAGGTGTGAGGGCGCTTGCTTCACCTCTCCCCGCAGGTTCAGACCGGGGAGAGGTGAACGGCCGTCGCGCCTGAGCCGCAGCTCAGAACTCCCCGTGCAGCCGTCCTGAAAACACCGACACCGGTCCGCGGTCGGCGTTGTAGGCGGGGTTGACGATGAGCTGGTAGTCGGCGGTGAGGGTGAAGTTCTTGTTCACCGCATAGGCGTAATAGGTTTCGAGGATGCGCTCCTTGCGGTAGTTCAGCGCGCCATCACCGACGAGGACACCGAGGCCGCCGGCGGCGAGGAAGTCGCGATAATCCTGCGAAATCGCGTTGATCGCGCCGCCGACGCCGATCACGTCGTCCGGCCTTCCCCATCGCGCGCCCTTGATCGACAATCCCGCGGACAGGCTGCGGTGAATGTCGGTGAAGGCCAGCGTCTCGGTCTTGCCGTCGTTCCAGCTCCAGCGGCCGAACAGTCCGATATCGTCGGTGATCGCCTGCTCGAGGTTGAGCACATAGCCGTACTTCAGGCGGCCGCGCCGGGTCTGCGCGATGTCGAGATTGAGCGCGGGATTGTCCAGCGTCTCGCGGAAGCTGCCCATATTGGCGCTGTCGATCCAGCCGATGGTCCTGAGCTTGCCGGGCCGGCCGAGCAGCGAGAAGCGCGTCTCGAGCTCGAGCAGATATTGACCGCGCTCCCCGACCCTGGTGTCGAAGTGATTGGAGTTGGACTCCGAGACCATCAGGAAATAGCCGCCGCGCAGCGCCCATTGCTTCTGGTTGAGCTCGGCGGTGACGCCGTAGGTGAGGCCGACCTTGTCGGCGGAATAGTCGAAGGCGCCGGGCGCCCAGATCGACCAGTTCATGAAATCCCGGCGCGTGTCCTTGGCGTAGGCATTGCCGTCGAACACGTCGACCACCGGGAACTTGCCGGCTTGAATCGTGAGGCGCGACACGTCGACCTTCTGGCCAAGCTGCAATTGTCCGCTCGCCAGCTCTTCCTGCTCGCCGCCGAAGCCGAAGGTCTGGCGCACGAACAGGCGCGAGGTGTTGTAGTGCGGATAGGGGAAGTTCGATTTCTGCGCCTCGCCGTTCGGGAAGCCGGCCGCACCGACCGTGTCGTTCAGCCCAAATCCCTGCAGCAATTCGGGATTGTAATAGACCTCGCCGCCGTCCCACAGCCGCGCGTTCAGGAACAGGCTGTTGCTCCACGTCGCCTTGGCCTGCCGCGACGGCGACAGCGAATTCGGTCCGGTATAGAGCGCGGGGAACGATGGATAGCCTTGCGGCAGATAGGTGGTCTGGCCGTGGATCTCCCAGCGATCCGATTCCGTGTCGATCAGCGAGCTCTTCGGATCATAGCTCGGCGTGCCCGGCCAATCGACCTTGCGGTTGAGGCCGAGCCTGACCTGCTGGAAATCGAGCGACGAGGACGTGTATTGCGCGCCCGTGGAGAAGGCGACGTTGGCGCTATCGAAGCGGCTGTAGAGATATTCGAGCCGCGCGTTCCAATGCGGCGCGAAGCCGTATTCGACGCCGGCGCCTGCGACCCAGCCGGGCCGCGTGTTCAGGATCTTCGGGATTTCGGCGCCGGAGGCCGGCGCGTCGAAATAGCGCTCGCCCATCCAGGCAAAGCCGCCGGTGGCATAGACGAGCCACGGTCCGCTGGTGTAGCCGACGCGCCCACGCAGGCTCGCGGTGTAGTCCCATTGCTGGGTGACGGTGTTGGCGGGCGTTGCCAGGAACGAGACGATCGAGTTCGAGGTGATGTAGTTGGGAAACGTAAAATCGCCTTCGACACCGACCAGCCAGCCGGAGTTGAGGCGGTAATTGTAGCCGGCCTGCACGCCGCCGATCATGCCGCTGAAGACGCCGCTGTCGCCAAGCGCGGTGCCGTCGTTCAGCGCGAAATGCGACGAGCCGCGGCTGTAGCCGGCATGTGCGCCGATATAGAGCCCGGTCCAGTCATAGACCGCTCTCAGGACTGGGGCCTTCAGCGGCAGATCGGCCGCGCGGCCGGCGGCGGGAAAAGCCAGCACGCCCGTGGCAATCGCCGCGGCCGTTCGCAAGCACCTTTGATTGCGACCTCTCAAAGTCAAACGCACGCCCCCACAACGCAAATGTGTCCCACCCGCCGCGACCGGCATCCCTGCCGATTCGCAGCGAGCTTGTCATCAGGTCTTGGATTGCACCGGATCGCCGGGATGGTCCCGATCCGACGCGACTTCACCCCAAGTTCCTGCGAGCGCTGCAATTCTTATTGCTAATAATTCGCAATAGCAACTATCGAACTTGGCCGCTCCGCATGGTTCGCATCACTGTGTGACGGGACTGCAACAAACTTGCACGGTCCCTAAAACGGATGACCCCGCCCGGGGGGACAGCCGGGCGGGGTCGGGGGCACGACACGGGGTGGATGAGGCGCCCGTGTCGGACGCGGGATCCACGTGGAGATCGGCCTCAGGTAACTAAATCAGTAGCAGGTGCGAACGCGGCCGACGTACTGGCCGAAGGCGTTGTACTGGGCGACCCAGCCGCAGCGGTGATAGCCGTGGAAATAGGGATCGTTGCTGGCGGCGATCGCGGAACCGACGACGGCGGCGGTGGCGATGCCGGCACCGACGCCCCAGACCCAGCCGGGCTGCTTGGCTTCGGCCGCGGTGGTGGTGGACGCAATGCTGCCGGTTACGGCGAGAGCAGCGAGAGCTGCGGCGGCAATCTTGGTCTTGATCGACATGTGAAACTCCATCCGGGTTGAGGCGGTCCGTTGTGGCCCGCGTGCCCAGTTGGACGGAGCCTCCTCGCGTCCGGTTCGAAGACCGCAAATGCGCTCGCGGAGACTCGATCTTTCCTGAATGAATCCAGGAAGATGCGCCCTAGCCGAGGGGTCCCTTGGCGAGCCTGTTCACGTCGAAGTTATCGACCTCCCCCAGCAGCTCGCAGAACGCCGTCGCGCCCTGATCGAGCAGTTGCTTGCCCTTCGCTGGGTCAGCCAGCATCGCGTTGCCGACGGCGCCGCTGGCGTTGAGATCCTGCGCCTGCCAGGCGAACGGCGCCGGCCGCTGCGTCGACAGCCAGCGATATTGCTGCTCCAGCGCGATGCTGCTCGCAGGAAAATCAGTGATCGCATCCTTGCGCACCTGATCGGGATAGCGCGCCAGCATGATCGAGGTCTCGACCGCGCCGGCGTGAATGCCGTGTCGCACTTCATCGGCCGGGAACAATTTGTCTGCGCCCGAGAGCCGCGACCACGACGTCGTCACCACGAACAGCTTGTGATGCGCACGAAGGTCCTGCGCGACCAGCATCATGGCCGCGCTGTTGCCGCCATGGCTGGTGACGATGACGAGCTTCCTCACGCCGCGCCGTGCAACCTCCTCGCCGATTCCGGTCCATTTCCTCAGCGCAATTTCGGTTGGCAGCGTCTGCGTGCCCGGATAGTCGATATGTTCGGTGGAAATGCCGACCCGCTCGACCGGGAGGAAGCTCGCCGGAATGCTGGCGGGCAACAGCTCGCGCACACGTGCGAGGTAGGCGTCCGCGATCAGCACGTCCGTCGTCAGCGGCAGATGCGGGCCGTGCTGCTCGGTTGCCGCCAGCGGCAGCACCGCGATCCAGCGCGACATCTCGTCCGGGCTCGCATCAGCCCAGTCGATGTCGATCCAGTCGCGGGAGGGCGTCATCGAGGTTTCCTTGCCCGAATTTGTCACGTAATTTGCGGTAAGAGGGGATGCGGGCCCGGCCGGCTCGCATCCCCTGATGTCATGCGGTGTCATGCGGTTCTATCGCGTTGCCTCCACCCGGACCAGTCGCGATTGGGCCAGCCACGATCGACGGAGTGCCATTATGCCCCCCTTTCATCTGCGGCGAACGTTAATTGCGGGCTTGTTGGCCGCTCTCGCCTCCTTTGCGCCGGCGCGCGCCCAAACGCTCGACAAGGTCACCTTCGGCACCAACTGGGTCGCCGAGGCCGAGCATGGCGGCTTCTTCCAGGCGGTCGCCGACGGCACCTACAAGAAATACGGCCTCGACGTCACCATCGTCCCGGGCGGCCCGAACGAGAACAACCGGATGCTGCTGATCGCCGGCAAGATCGATTTCTTCATGGCCGCGAACACGCTGATGTCGTTCGACGCGGTCGCCAACAACGTTCCCGTCATCAGCATCGCCGCGGTGTTCCAGAAGGATCCGCAGGTGATGCTGACGCAGCCTGACGCCAAGGTCGCCAAGCTCGAGGACCTCAAGCCGCTGACGCTGTTCGTCTCCAAGGAAGGCATGACCAGCTATTTCCAGTGGCTGAAGTCCGAATACGGCTTCAGCGAGAAGAACGTCCGCCCCTACAATTTCAATCCGCAGCCCTTCATCGCCAATCCCAAGAGCGCCATGCAGGGTTACGTCACCTCCGAGCCCTTCGCGGTCGAGAAGGCCGCCGGCTTCAAGCCCAACGTGCTGCTGCTCGCCGATTACGGCTTCAACACCTATTCGACGCTGATCGAAACCCGCCGCGAGATCGTCGAGAAGAAGCCTGACCTGGTGCAGCGCTTCGTCGATGCCTCCATGATCGGCTGGTACAATTACCTCTACCGCGACAATTCCGCCGGCAATGCCCTGATCAAGCAGCTCAACCCGGAGATGACCGACGATCTCCTGGCCTATTCCGTCGCCAAGATGAAGGAGCACGGCATCGTCGATTCCGGCGACAGCTTGAAGAACGGCATCGGCGCGATGAGCGACGAGCGCTACGCCTCCTTCTTCAACAAGATGGTCAAGGCCGGCGTCGTGAAGGCGGATCTCGACTTCCGCAAATCCTACACGCTGCGCTTCGTCAACAAGGGCGTCGGCGTCGAGCTGCGCCCGAACAAGCCGTAACGGATGCTGAGATTATTCGGCGCGCCTGCGCGGCTGGGACCCACCTCTCCCGAAGGGAGAGGTCGCATCGCATCAATAGATGCGATGCGGGTGAGGGGTTACGCTCTCTCGTGGGACCTGCTCCCCCTCACCCGGCGCTGCGCGCCGACCTCTCCCCGTTGGGGAGAGGTGAGGGACGCGGCCCGACCGAACCCCACGACAGCCCGCGATCAATGGTAGAGCGCAGAACGTCATCCACCGTCGAGGCCAGCCTCACGGGTCTCGCCGTCAGCCTGCGCGGCGTGACGAAAACTTACGACAACGGCGTGATGGCGCTCGGCCCGTTCGACCTTGCCGTCCGCAAGGGCGAGTTCATCTCGCTGCTGGGCCCCTCCGGCTGCGGCAAGTCGACGGTGTTGCGGCTGATCGCCGAGCTCAGCGCGCCGTCATCAGGCACCGTGCGGGTGGCACGGCACGAGGGCGTGCCGCAGCCGGGCCAAGTTCTGCCAGGTCACGGCATCGGCTTCGTGTTCCAGGAGCCCACCCTGATGCCCTGGGCCAGCGTCCGCGAGAACGTGCGGCTGCCCTTGAGGCTCGGCGGCGTGCCGAAGGCGGAGGGGCGCGCGCGGGCCGACGCGGCGCTGGCGAGTGTCGGCCTTGCCGATTTTGCCGATGCCTTTCCGCGCGAGCTCTCCGGCGGCATGAAGATGCGGGTGTCGCTGGCGCGCGCGCTCGTCACCAATCCGGATATCCTTCTCATGGACGAGCCGTTCGCCGCGCTCGACGAGATTACGCGCTTCCGCCTCAACAACGATCTGCTGGCGCTGTGGCGACGCTTACGCAAGACCGTCATCTTCGTCACCCATTCGGTGTTCGAATCCGTCTATCTGTCGCAGCGCGTCGTGGTCATGACGGCACGGCCCGGCCGCATCGAGGCAGACATCCGCATCGAGACGGTCGAGCCGCGCGGCGAGGAGTTTCGCACCTCGGCGGCCTATTCCGACTATTGCCGGCGCGTGTCGGCCGCGCTGGCGCCGTCCTATTCGGAGCAGTCGACGCTATGAGCGCGCAAGCTCCCGTGCCGGCAAGATCGTCCCATGCGCAACGCGCGATGCGCTTCGTCCTGCCCGTCATCGTCTTCGCAACCGGCCTCCTTGCCTGGGAACTCGTGGTCCGCGTCAGGGAGATCCCGCCCTACGTGCTGCCGGCGCCCTCCGTCATCGTGCTGACGCTGATCAAGGACTGGACGGTGCTGTCGCAATCGCTGGCGACCACGCTGGCAACCACGCTTGAAGGCTTTGTCGCGGCCAGCATCGGCGGCATCGCGCTGGCGCTGCTGTTCAACCAGTCGAAATGGGTGGAATATTCGTTGTTCCCCTATGCCATCGTGCTCCAGGTGACGCCTGTCATCGCGATCGCGCCGCTGTTGCTGATCTATCTGGAGCAGCAGACCGCGGTGGTCGTCTGCGCCTTCATCGTCGCCTTCTTCCCGGTGCTGTCGAACACCACGCTCGGGCTGAACTCGGTGGACCGCAATCTCGCCGGCCTGTTCCAGCTCTACGGCGCATCGAAGCCGCAAACCCTGCGCTTCCTGAAGCTGCCGGCGGCGCTGCCCTATATCCTCGGCGGCCTGCGCATCGCGGGCGGCCTGTCGCTGATCGGCGCGGTCGTGGCCGAGATCGCGGCCGGAACGGCCGGTGCCGGCTCCGGGCTCGCCTACAGGATCGCCGAGTCAGGCTATCGCTTGAACATACCCCGCATGTTCGCGGCGCTGCTGCTGTTGTCGCTGGCCGGGATTGTCATCTATGGGGTGCTGGCGCTAGTTTCCCACCTCGTTTTACGGCGCTGGCATGAGAGCGCGCTTGGAAAGGAAAACTGATGGCTGCCGGTTCGATTTCGTCCGAAAAGATCGACCTTCTGATCTATGGGCCGGTGCGGCCGATCCTCGAGAACGGCTTTTCCGATCATTTCGTCGTGCACAAGGCCGAGACGCGCGGCGATCTCGAGCGCTTGACGCCGGCGGTCCGTGACAGGATCCGCGGCGTCGCGGTGACCTACCACACCGTGCGCGCGGACAAGGATTCGCTGTCGCAGCTGCCGAAGCTGGAGATGGTGGCGAGCTTCGGCGTCGGCTACGACCACATCGACGCCAAATATGCCGCCGAGCACGACATTGTCGTCACCAACACGCCCGACGTCCTGACCGAGGAGGTCGCCGACGTCGCGATGGGCCTTCTGATCTCGACCTTGCGCGAGTTCATCAAGGCCGACCGCTATGTCCGCTCCGGGCTCTGGCAGACCCAGAACTATCCGCTCAGCGTCGGCTCGCTGCGCGACCGCAAGGTCGGCATCGTCGGCATGGGCCGGATCGGCCAGGCCATCGCGCGCCGGCTCGAGGCCTCGCTTGTGCCGGTGGTCTACCACTCGCGCAACCCCTCCAAGGACGTCTCCTACAAGCACTATCCTGATCTGATCGAGATGGCGAAGGCGGTCGACACGCTTGTTGTGATCGTGCCCGGCGGTGCCTCGACCAACAAGATGATCAATGCCGAGGTGCTCAAGGCGCTCGGCCCGCGCGGCGTGCTGGTCAACGTCGCCCGCGGCTCGGTGGTCGACGAGCCCGCGCTGATCCAGGCGCTGAAGTCGGGCACCATTCTCGCCGCCGGCCTCGACGTGTTCGCCGCCGAGCCGACCGTGCCGGACGAGCTCAAGTCCATGCAGAACGTCGTGCTGCTGCCGCATATCGGCTCGGCCTCGGTGGTGACGCGTAACGCCATGGACCAGCTCGTGGTCGACAATCTCAAGTCCTGGTTCTCAGGCAAGGCGCCGCTGACGCCGGTTGCGGAAACGCCGGTCAAGGGGCGCTGATGGTCGCTCGTCGCCTTCTCGCATTCGCCGTCGCGGCCTTGCTGGCCGCGGTCGGCATCGCACATGCGCAGGATGCGACGAGCCTGAAGAAGCAGATGCCCGGACAGTGGGAGCTTTCGACCACCGAGCGCAGCAAGACCTGCGTCGTCACGCTCAAGACTGACGCCGCAGGCCAGGGCTTCAAGCTGGAGCTGGAGCCGGCCTGCAAGACCGCGCTGCCCTTCACCAAGGACATCGTCGCCTGGAGCGTGAAGGGCCTCGACATCGTGCGCCTGCAGGATGCGACCGGCGAAGCCGTGATCGACTTCACCGAGGTCGAGGCCGGCATCTTCGAGGGCCTGCGCCAGGGCGAGGGCGTCTACATCCTGCAGGACCTCGCCGCCGCGCGATCGATGGCCAAGTCGATGGACCAGATGATCGGCGACTGGTCGATGGTGCGCGGCAAGGGCCAGCCGATCTGCGGGCTGACGCTGACCAACACCGAAGCGGGCCCGGACAATTTCCAGGTCTTCCTCAAGCCGCGATGCGAGGCCGCGATCGCGCAGTTCAACCCGACGCAATGGCGCCTCGAGCGCGGCCAGATCATCCTGATGTCGAAATCAGGCGAAGCCTGGCAGTTCGAGGCCGACGACCACGCCCAGTGGCGCCGTGTCCCCGATACCGCCGATCCCCTGATCATGCTGCGCCAGTAGGTAGCTGCGAACTCGGTCACCTCTCCCGCTTGCGAGAGCTTTGCGTAATGAGTTGTGCTGGAGTGAAGTTCGATATGGGTCTTTTTTTGAACGGCCTCGCGTAGCCCCAGAGGGGTGGGGCGTCTGTTTTTCGTGGCCGCGGGGTAGCGGCGGGTGGTGGTCACGCTGCGGCTCCTATCGGGCACAGCACCGCCCATCGTTTGAGGTTCATGGCGAGGCAGATCAGGCGCAGATGCGTCTGATTGCGCGCCAAACCCAGATAGCGAGCGCGCGCCCAGCGGTAGCTGCCCTTGAGGCGCGCGAAGACCTGCTCGACCGGTGCGCGGCGCTTTCCCACGGCATTGTTGAAGCGCTTCTGCCGCTCGGTGAGCGGATGATGCTTATTCGGCCGGAACATCAGCCTCGGCTTGATTCCTCGCGCGGCGAGCCCGCTGCGGCGCTTGTGCTTGTCATAGGCTTGGTCGGCATAGACTGCCTTCTCATCACCACAGACCAACTCGTCGGCGGGCACCGTGTCGTTGACCGCAGCGTCGGTCAGCTTGCTGCGGCGGACGATGGCCGAACTCTGATCCATGCCGATATGGGCTTTGTAGCCGAAGTACCGCTTGCCGCCCTTCTTGGTCCAGCGTGCATCTGGATCGCGCTTGCTGTTGACCAGCTTGCTCGGTTCACGGCCGTCCGGGCCGGGCGGCTGCGGGTCCTCTGGCGGCTTCGGCGGCTTTACTGCTGCCGAGATCAGGCTCGCATCGATCAATGTGCCCCGGCGCAGCACCAGCCCGCGTGCGTCGATCTGATGCAGGATCTCGGCGAACAGCTTCTCGTCCAGACCGGCTCGCTGCAAAGCCTCGCGGAATCGCCAGATCGTCGTGTGATCAGGCGTCTCGTCGCTCAGCACAAAGCCGCAGAAGGCGCGGAACGAGGCCCGGTCGTCGAGCGCTTCCTCCAGCGCCGGATCGGAAAGCCCATACCATTGCTGCAGCAGCAGCGCCTTGAACAGCACCAGTCGCGGATAGGGCGGAGGGCCGCGCTCCGGCTCCGGAAGACCATTCAGCACTCTCTCCACTGCCGCCCAGTCGACCAGTTCGCCAATCCGCTTCAGCACCGGGCTACCCTTCCCCCGCCGCGATACCAGCGCATCCGCGAAGCTCAGTTGCCCAACCTCTCGATATGCCATCCGAATCCGCCTCCACCACAGGCCCTAGAGAATCGCAAATCCTCCTCTTGTGCAAAGCTCTCGCTTGCGGGAGAGGTCGCGCCGAAGGCGCGGGTGAGGGCTTTCTCCTCTTGGGGGTTCTCGATTGTGGAGACAGCCTCTCCCCAGCCCTCCCCCGCAAGCGGGGGAGGGAGCGCACCTGCTCCCGGAGAACCATCCCGAGCCCGATCTCCTGCTTCCTTAAATCGTCACCTTCGGCCGCAGCGCGGTGCCTTGCGCCCGTTCGCACAGGCCAAAATCGCTGATTCGGAACTTGTCAGATTTCGAACTTTTCGTCCGTCTGGAGAGACCAAGACAGGAATCGTTCAAACTCGATCGGGCTTTGCCATGAAACTGTTTGCCCTGGCCATCTCGTGTCTTCTGCTGTTCGCGATGCCCGCCAGCGCGAATGACACCCGCACCTTCAATGCGATGGTCGCATTGGCCCATCGCGGCGATGCGGAGGCGCAATACCATGTCGGCATGATGCACAACAACGGCATCGGCACACAGCAGGATCGCAGCCAGGCATTCGCGTGGTTTCAGAAATCGGCCGCGGCCAACGATCCGCTCGGAGCCTACAAGCTCGGCTGCTATTATGACGGGCAAGGCGCCGGCGTCGTCGCAACGGATCCGGATCAGGCATTGAAATACAAGCTCGTTGCCGCCAGGGCCGGTTACGCGCGGGCCCAGCACGATGTCGCGCTCATGTACGACCGGCAAGGCAATTCGGAAGAAGCGCTGAAATGGTGGAAACTGGCGGGCGATCAGGGGCTGCCCGAGGCCCTGTTCGGCCTGTCCCGCGCCTATTCGGCGGGAAAGGGAACGCCGAGAGATTTGTCCCTGTCGTATGCCTATTTCAAGCTCTCGAAGGTGGCGCCGGCCAAGAACGTGAGCGAAATGGCTTCCATGTTGTCCAAGCCTGAGCTCCAGAAGGCCGAGAAGCTCGTTGCTGCATGGAAGCCGCAACCGACCGCCCTGACGCTCAAGGCATTCGCCGGCATCACAGCCGCGGAAGACCATCTGAAGGCCGCCAAGAACCTGGCATTCTGATCTGGTCTAGATCAATCGCATCCCGCGCAAGCTCGCATGCCCGTTCTTGCCGACGATGATGTGGTCGTGCACGGCAATCCCCAGCGGTCTTGCGATGTCGATGATCGCCTTCGTCATCTGGATGTCGGCCTGCGAGGGCGATGGATCGCCGGAGGGGTGGTTGTGCACCAGGATCAGCGCGGTCGCCGATAATTCCAGCGCGCGCTTGATCACCTCGCGCGGATAGACCGGGGTGTGGTCGACCGTGCCGGTCTGCTGCACCTCGTCGGCGATCAGCTGGTTGCGCTTGTCGAGGAACAGCAGGCGGAATTGTTCCTTGTCGGAAAAGGCCATGCTGGTGCGGCAATAGGCGATCACCTCGTTCCAGGACGACAGCGCGTTGCGGCTATTGACCTCGCCCTTGGCGACGCGATGCGCCGCCGCGGCGATCAGCTTGAGCTGGTTGACTGCGGATTCGCCGATCCCCTCGACCTCGCGCAGGCGCGCCACCGGCGCATGCACGACCTCGGCGAACGAGCCGAAGGTCCTGATCAGCGTCTTCGCCAGCGGCTTGGTGTCCCGCCGCGGCAGCGCCGGAAACAGCGCCATCTCGAGTAGCTCGTAATCGCTGAGCGCATCCGCGCCCGCACTGTAGAAGCGCTCGCGCAGCCGCTCGCGATGGCCGAGATAGTGCGGCGCGTCATCTAGCTTGCTCTTGTCGTGGTCTGGCTTGGCGGGCATCGGCCGCCAGCATTGCCGGGGACCGGCGTTTTTGCAACCGTCAATTGCGGCAGCACTCGGGCGTCAGACGATGACGGCGCCCCAGCTCACCCGATCTGCTTCTCGCCGTGCCGCTCCGACAGCGTGAAGATCTCGACCCCCGTCGCGGTGACGCCGACGGAGTGCTCGAACTGCGCCGACAGCGAGCGGTCGCGGGTGACGGCGGTCCAGCCGTCGGAGAGGATCTTCACATGCGGCTTGCCGAGATTGATCATCGGCTCGATGGTGAAGAACATGCCGGGCTTGAGCTGCACGCCCTCGCCGGGCCGGCCGATATGGATGATGTTCGGCTCGTCGTGGAACATTCGGCCCAGGCCATGGCCGCAGAAATCCCGCACCACGCTCATGCCCTGCGGCTCGACGAAGCTCTGGATGGCGTGGCCGATGTCGCCGGTGGTGGCGCCGGGCTTCACCGCGGCGATGCCGCGCATCATCGCTTCATAGGTCACCTCGATCAGCCGCTCCGCCTTGCGCGCGATCGGGCCGATCGCGTACATCCGGCTGGAATCGCCATACCAGCCGTCGACGATGAAGGTGACGTCGATGTTGACGATGTCGCCCTCCTTCAGCGGGCGGTCGCCGGGCATGCCGTGGCAGACCACGTGGTTGAGCGAGGTGCAGGTCGAGTAGCGGTAGCCGCGATACATCAGCGTCGCCGGATAGGCACCATGGCTGAAGGCGAAGTCGCGGACGAATTCGTCGATTCTCGAGGTCGGCACGCCGGGTCCGACGATATCGGTGAGCTCGTCCAGGCACCTGGCCACCAGCGCGCCCGCCTTGCGCATGCCGGCAAAGGCGGCCGGCCCGTGCAGCTTGATCTGTCCGGTCTTGCGCAGGGAGGTCTCGGTGGCGTCGACGTAGCTCATGCTGGTGCGGTCTTCCGGGCTGATCTCGATGTCGGAGGAAGGGCTTGATTTCAGGTCCCAATTTAATGATTGGCAGCCTTCATGCAAGCCGAGCGTGCCTTTTACGCCCGAAAGCGCCCTAATTCGGGACTTCTACGGAGGTTTCCACCGGCAGGGCGCCGCCGCGGATGCGGATTTCGCGGACGGGATAGGGAACCCGGATGCCTTCGCGCTTGAAGGCGTCCCACAGCTCCAGCATCACGTCGCTCTTGACCTTGTCCATGCCGTCGGGGTCGGCGATCCAGAAGGTCAGCGAGAACTTCATCCCGGCTTCCGCGAACTCGGTCAGGAGACAGGTCGGCGGCTTGCCCTTCTGCGCGCGCGGATGGGCGGCGGCGGTCTCGGCGGCGAGCGTGCAGACCAATTTCGGGTCGGCGTCGTAATTGGTGCCGAAGGCGATCTTCACCAGCGTGTTCTTGTCGGTATAGGTCCAGTTGACGACCTTCTGCGTCACCAGATCCTCGTTCGGCACCAGGAATTCGCGCCCGTCGCCGGCAGCGACGGAAATATAGCGCGTCTTCATCGCGCTGATGCGGCCGGTATTGTCGCCGATGGTGACGAGGTCGCCGGGCTTCACCGATTTGTCGGCGAGCAGGATGATGCCCGAGATGAAATTGGCGACGATCTTCTGCAGGCCGATACCGATGCCGACGCCGACCGCGCCGGAGAACACCGCGAGCGCCGACAGGTCGATCCCGACCGCGCCGAGCGCGATCACGATCGCGACCGTCAGCAGCCCGATGCGGATGATCTTGACCAGCAGCACCTGCACCGAGGGCGTCAGGTCGGTGGTCGAGTTGATCCGGCTCTCGGCGAAATTGCTGGCGATGTTGGTGAGCCAGAGCGCAATCAGCAGCAGCGCGCCGGCCTTGATCGCCAGGAGCGGGGTTAGCCTGAGGCCGCCGAACACGATCGCGAAGGAATCCAGCAGGTCGACCGTCGCATCGAGCTGGCCGACGATGGAGAGCGCGGCGACGAACCATGCCGTGATCGACACCAGCCTGACGATGAAGGCGTTGCGCAGCACCGAGGTCACGAGCCGGATCACGAGCCAGGCGAACCCCAGCTTGGCTGCGACCATCAGGAGATAGGAGCGGCTCGGCCAGGTCGCGTGATACATCACCACGCGCGAGACGATCACGAGCAGCGTGAACACCGCCGTCGAGGCGCTGGCGACCATGACCCGGACGAAGTGCCGGAGCGGCAGCGGCCAGCGCATCGCCAGCGAGGTCAGGTCGACACGGCTGCGAATGGCGGCCTCCGCGGCATAGGCGATGCCGGCGGCGGCCAGGATGAGGCCGAACTGCAGGTAGAACCAGGGTGAGGAGAATTCCGCCCCGACGCTGCGTGCGGTGGTCTGCACGAACTCCATGAAGTCTTTGAGGTCCATGTCCATCGGGTCTCGTCGGCAAGCGGGGAGGAATTGATTCGGGGGCGCCGGACAATCCCACAAGGGGCGCGGCCGGGCCATCGATACACCGTGAAATGATGCGCGTTAAGGCCGTAAAATGCGAGCAGATTGCCGCGAAGTGCGAAAATGGGTTGGCGCGCGAGTCCACCGACGATAAGGATGAAATTCCAGCGATTTTTTACCCGGAAGGTGGATGGCCTCCCTCGACTCCGTCAGTCTCGCCATATTGCTCGGCGCCGTCCTCGTCATGGCCGGCATCCTCTCCAGCCTGCTGGCGCTGCGCTTCGGCGCGCCGCTGCTGCTCGTCTTTCTTGTCATCGGCATGCTCGCCGGCGATTCCGGCCCCGGCCAGCTCCAGTTCGACGACGTCCGCACCACCTATCTGGTCGGCTCGGTCGCTCTTGCCCTGATCCTGTTCGACGGCGGCCTCAGGACCCGCTTCGCCAGCATCCGCACCGTGCTCGCGCCCTCCGTGGTGCTCGCCACGATCGGCGTGCTGCTGACGGCGCTGATCACGGCGCCGTTCGCCAAATACGCGCTCGATCTCAACTGGTCGGAATCCCTGCTGGTCGGCGCCGTGGTGGCCTCGACCGACGCCGCCGCGGTGTTCCTGCTGGTGCACACCCAGGGCCTGCGCCTGCGTCCGCGTGTCGGCGCGACGCTGGAGGCGGAGTCCGGCACGAACGACCCGTTCGCGATCTTCCTCACCCTGATGCTGGTCGAATACATCTCGCTGGGATCGAGCTCGCCCGGCCATGTGCTGATGGAGTTCATCCAGGAGGCGGTGCTGGGTGCCGTCGTCGGAATCATCGGCGGCCGGCTGGTCGTCCTCGCGCTCAACCAGGTCGCGCTGCCGCAGGGCCTGCATGCGCCGTTCGTCACCACGGGTGCGCTCGTCATCTTCGGCGGCTCGCAGATCATGCACGCCTCCGGCTTCCTCGCCGTCTATCTCGCCGGCATCATCATCGGCAATCGGCCGACGCGTGCGCATAATTCGGTGGTGGCCTTCCTGGACGCCGCGACCTGGCTGGCGCAGATCGTGATGTTCGTGCTGCTCGGCCTCCTGGTGTCGCCGAGCCGGCTCGGTGCCAGCATAGTGCCGGCGATCGCCGTCGCGCTGGTCCTGATGCTGATCGCGCGGCCGATCGCGGTGTTCGTGTGCCTCGCGCCGTTCCGCTTCAACTGGCGCGAGAAGATCTTCATCGCCTGGACCGGCCTGCGCGGCGCGGTCGCGATCTTCCTGGCCTCGATCCCGATGCTGGTCGGCCTGTCCAAGGCCTACCTCTATTTCGACGTGGCCTTCGTCGTCGTCATCATTTCGCTGCTGCTGCAGGGCTGGACCCTGGCGCCGGCCGCGCGCAAGCTGCACGTGGCGCTGCCGCGCGCCGAGCGCGGCCCGCGCCGCGTCGAGCTCGATCTGCCCGGCCAGCTCGAGCAGCAGCTGGTCGGCTATCCGGTGCGGCCCAAGAGCCTGTATTTCCGCCGCGGCCTGATCCCGTCCTGGTCCAAGCCGACGCTCGTCATCCGCAACGAGAACATCCTGACGCCGGCGGAAGCCGATCCGATTGCGCCGGGCGATTACATCTATCTGCTGGCCCCGCCGGAAAAGGCCGAGTCGCTCGACCGCTTCTTCGTCGACATGCAGCCGAGCACGGCGCCCGATCCGCATCTGCTCGGCGACTTCATGGTCTCCGGCGAGCACACGCTCGCCGAGCTCGCCGAGATCTACGGCGTGAGGGTGAGCGAGGAAGCGAGCAAGCTGACCCTGGCCGACTATTTCGACGTCCATCTCGACCACGCGCCGAAAGAGGGCGCCGAGCTGCCGCTGGACGAGATCGTCCTGGTCGCACGCAGCATCTCCGGCGGCCGCGTCAACGTCGTCGGCCTGCGCCTTCCGGAAGACGACGAGACCCCGCCGCCGCTGACACGCACCCAGGCGCTGCGGAAGAAGCTCGCGGATATGTGGACGTCGGTGGCGGGAGTTTAGGTGTCTCCTCGTCATTGCGAGCGAAGCGAAGAAATCCAGGCTGCCGCAGCAGGGACAGTCTGGATTGCTTCGTCGCAAGGGCTCCTCGCAATGACTAAGAGAGAGCCTGCCCTCACGTCAGCACCTTCACCCCGCCGAGACTCGTCACCCGCCCCTGCTTCAGCATCACGATCTGCGTCGCGAGCTGGCGCAGCTCGGCGACGTCGTGGCTGACATAGACCATCGGCACGTTGGCCTCGTCGCGCAGCCGCACCAGGTAGGGCAGGATCTCGAGCTTGCGGCCCTCGTCGAGCGCGCCGAGCGGCTCGTCGAGCAGCAGCAGGCGCGGCTTCGACAGCAGCGCGCGGCCGAGCGCGACGCGCTGGCGCTCGCCGCCGGACAGTTTCCCGGGGCGGCGATCAACCAGCGCGCCGATGTCGAGCAAATCGATGATGCGCTTGTGCTGCGCCGGATCGGGCGCAAGTCCGTTCATCCGCCGCCCGTAATCGAGGTTCTGCGCCACGCTGAGATGCGGAAAGAGCCGCGCATCCTGGAACACGTAGCCGATGCGGCGGCGGTAAGTGGGCACGTGAATGCCGGCCGCGGTGTCGTCGACGGTCTCGCCGTCGATCGCGATGGTGCCGCGATCGGGCCGCAGCAGGCCGGCGATCATGTTGACCAGCGAGCTCTTGCCGGCGCCCGAGGCGCCGAACAGGCCGATGACGCGCCCCTCGCTGCTGAAGGATGCGGACAGCGAGAATTCGCCGAGCTGTTTTTCGACGTCGACGCGCAGCATGGTCAATTCCCGTGCAGCCGCTGCGTGGCGCGGCGGGCGAACCATTCGGCCGCGATCAGCGCGCCGATCGCGAGCGCGATCGAGACGATCACGAGCCGGCCTGCCGCGGCGTCGCCGTCCGGGGTCTGGATCAGCGAATAGATCGCGGACGAAATCGTCTGGGTCTCTCCTGGAATGTTGGAGACGAAGGTGATGGTGGCGCCGAACTCGCCGATCGCCTTGGCAAAGCCGAGCACCATGCCGGCGAGCACGCCGGGCAGCGCCAGCGGCAGCGTCACCGTGAAGAACACCTTCCACGGCGCTGCGCCGAGCGTCTCGGCGGCCTGCTCGAGCCGGCGGTCGATCGCCTCGATCGACAGCCGTATCGGCCGGACCAGCAGCGGAAACGACATCACACCGCAGGCCAGCGCCGCGCCGGTCCAGCGAAAGGAAAAGACAATGCCGAGATGGTCGGCGAGGAAGCCGCCGACGAGGCCGCGGCGGCCGAACGTGAGCAGCAGCAGATAGCCCGTGACGACGGGCGGCAGAACCAGCGGCAGGTGAACGAGGGCGTCGAGCAGGGACTTGCCCCAGAAGTCACGCCGCGCCAGCAGCCACGCCAGCGCGATGCCGAATGGCGTCGCCACCAGCGTTGCGATGATGGCGACCCTGAGCGAGAGCAGGATCGCCGTCCATTCGGCAGGAGAGATGTCGGACATCAGCTCGAGGCTATCAGGTCGTGGGACTGATCAGGAACTTGAAGCCGTATTTTTCCAGAATGGTCTTGGCCGCCGTCGAGCGCAGGAAGGCGAGATAGTCGTTCGCCTCCGGCTTGGCGGTTGTGGTCGCCGCGACCGGATAGATGATCGCAGGATGCGAATCCGCCGGGAAGGTGCCGACGATCTTCACGCCCGGCTCGACCTTGGCGTCGGTGGAATAGACGATGCCGAGCACGGCCTCGCCGCGGGCGACCAGCGTCAGCGCCGCGCGCACGCTCTCGGCCATGGCGAATTTCGGCTCCGCGGCCTGCCAGGCGCCGAGCTTCTCGAGCGCGGCCTTGGCATATTTGCCTGCTGGCACGGACTTGACGTCGCCAGCCGCGATCCTGCCGTCGCCGGCGAGCTTGGCGAGGTCGAAGCCTTGCGCGATGTGGACGTTGTCGATCTTGGCGTCTTTCGGCGCGATCAGCACGATGCTGTTGCCGAGCAGATTGACCCGGGTCGATTCGTTGATGGTCTTCTTGGAGATCGCGTAATCCATCCAGTCGGTGTCGGCCGAGACGAACACGTCGGCCGGCGCGCCCTGCTCGATCTGCTTGGCCAGCACCGAGCTTGCGGCATAGCTGACGCTGAACTTGACGCCGGTCCTGGCGGTGTAGGCGGCATCGATCTCGTCCAGCGCGTTCTTCATCGAGGCCGCGGCGAACACCGTGATGGTCTTGTCCTCGGCCGCGGCGGGCGCGAGGGCCGTGCTTGCGAGAATGACGAAGGCGGTGAAAAGTCCTGAGAGACGAAACATTGGGATGCGCTCCGTGCGGGCTCGCGCGCACAAGGTGCACGCGCAAAATCTGGCGTTGGGTTGGTCAGATGCGACGGGCGGACGCGCTGTTCCACGGCGCCACGGTGGCTTACGGCCAGCGGGGATATCGCAGTGCAAACATAGCAGGCTGCGGTCGCAGGTCAAAGGGTGGCCGAGTTCGTCATCCCGGGCTCGCTTCGCGCCCCGGGACGACGGCGCTGGCTTCCGAGGCAGCGAACCTTACGGCTTCGCGTCGCCTGCATGCAGCACCGCCTTGCAGGCTGCCGGCATCTGCGCCAGCGTCATCGGCGGCTTCGGCTTGGGCGGCTCGGGCGGCGGCTTGGGGTGCAGCACCGCGTCGGAGAACCAGTAGGCCAGATCGGCGGGCTTGCAGCCTTCGTCCTCGGCCTGTGACGGCTGGCCCTCGCAGTCGCCGGCCCCCGCCGGGCAGCGCATGCGAATGTGGAAGTGGTAATCGTGGCCCCACCAGGGTCGGATCTTCGACAGCCATGCGCGATCGCCCTTGGCCTCGCGGCACAGCGCCTTCTTGATCGCGGCGTTGACGAAGATGCGCTGCACGGCGGGCTCCCGCGCCGCGTCGCGCAGCACCAGCACGTGGCCTGGTGTGAACACCTTGGGGTCGATGTCGAGCCGGTCCTGGCGTACCATCATCACCGCCGACATCTCCTCGCGCTCCTCGCGCGAGAGCCGGCGGTCCGGCATCGGCGTCAGCCAGATGTCGGCATCGAGACCGATCTGGTGGCTGGCATGGCCCGACAGCGCCGGCCCGCCGCGCGGCTGGGCGATGTCGCCGACCAGGAGGCCGGGCCAGCCGGCGTCCCTGTGCGCTTTCGTGGCGAGCCGCTTGATCAGCGCGATCATGTCGGGATGACCGTAGCTGCGATTCCGCGACAGCCGCATCACCTGCCAATGATCGCCGTTGACAGGCATCTGCTCCGCGCCGCCGAGGCAGCCCTTGGTGTAGGAGCCGATGACATGGGCCGGCCCCTTCGACGGCAGCAGCTTTCGCGCGAACAGTTCCTTGGCGGCGAGACCGGGGTCGTTGGGATTGGCGAGCGGCGGCAGCGGCTTCGGGGTGATGCTGCCCTTGTCCTGGGCCAGCGCGGCACCGGCGCCCAGGCAGACGAACGACAGCAGAAGGAGGGTGATGCCGCGGCGACTCATTGCAGACGCTCTTATAGCCCAAGGCCGCACCAGGGTTAAGAACGAGGCGAGCAGCGCGCCGCCGGCTCGTCATGGCTCGCCCAAATCGCCTCTCGGCCCGCCGTTTCTTAACGCTGCAATAACCGTATCCTGCATTGACCAAAATTCGTGCGCGGCGCGGGGAAATTCCGCGGCCCGCATGCTTATTGCGCACGATTTCGGAACCGATTCAGGCGCGCGCGCAATTTTGCGCCAGATCGCTCATTGATTGCAGCTCCGTACGCAGCCTGATGGCGCTCGCAGCGCCGCCCAAACGGGCAGCGAGCGCCGCCGCGCGCGGACCGCGGCCGGGCAAGATTACTTTTTTTTCAGACACTTGCCTCAAGACTTCCCGACCAACGACTTGCGGCCGCTGGCCGCGACTGGGACGAGTGAAGTTGAGTTTGGGGTCTCGAAAAGCAAGAAAGCGAAAGCACAGCGTGCTTGCCGGTGCCGGCCGGAAGGCGCGCAAGCCGCGTTTCGCGCGCGCCTCGGGCGATCTTTCCGAACGCGATGAAGTCCTGCGCAGCCGCGCCGAGGCGGAAGCTGCGATCGCGGAGGCGCGCAAGTCGCATGAGCGCCTGCGCCAGGCGATCGACATCCTGCCGCAGGGCATCGTGTTTCTCGATGCCGAAGGCCGCTACGTCCTCTGGAACAAGAAATACGCCGAGATCTACAGCAAGACTGCCGATCTGTTCGAGGAAGGCGCACGCCTCGAGGACACGCTGCGCATCGGCGTCGCCCGCGGCGACTATCCCGAGGCCGTCGGCAACGAGGACGCCTGGATCGCCGAGCGCCTGCAAAAGCTCTATCAGCCCGGCGCGCGCCACGAGCAGAAGCTGTCGGACGGCCGCGTCATCCTGATCGACGAGCGCTTGACCGACGACGGCGGCGTCGTCGGCCTGCGCGTCGACATCACCGAGCTCAAGCAGCGCGAGGCCTCGTTCCGCCTGCTGTTCGACGGCAATCCCGTGCCCATGATCGTCTGCGCACTGGACGACGAATGCATCCTCGGCGTCAACGATGCCGCGGTCGCGCATTATGGCTACAGCCGGGCCGAGTTCGAGCGATTGAAGATCCGCTCCCTGCAGGCCTTCGACAGCGAGCCGCCCTGGACCGTCGGTGCAACCGGCGAGGAGCAGGCCGGCCGCACCTGGAAGCACGTCAAGGCCGACGGTGCGCTGATCGACCTGGCGATCTATTCCCGCGAGCTGACCTATGCCGAGCGGCCCGCCGTGCTGCTCGCGCTGATGGACATCACCGAGCGCAAGCGCGCCGAGGCGCGGCTCGCCTTCATGGCCCAGCACGACACCCTGACCGGCCTGCCCAATCGCAGCCTGCTGCGGCAGCAGGTGGACGAGATGCTGCTGCACACGCGGCGCAGCGCCGAGAAGGTCGCGCTGCTGATGCTGGGGCTCGACAATTTCAAGGCGGTCAACGACACGCTGGGGCACGCGGTCGGCGACAAGCTCCTGCGCGGCGTCGCCAAGCGGCTGCGCTCCACCTTGCGGGAAGAGGACGCGCTGGCGCGGCTCAATTCCGACGAATTCGCGATCGTGCAAAGCGGGCTGGCGCGTCCCGAGGACGCCGTGATGCTGGCCAAGCGGCTCCTGGCGGCCATTGCCGATCCCTATCTGCTCGACGGCCATTCCGTGGTGATCGGCGCCTCGATCGGCATCGCGATGACCCCTAGCGACGGCGACGATTCCGAAAAGCTGCTCAAGAGCGCCGACATGGCGCTGTCGCGCGCCAAGCTGGATGCACGCGGCAGCTTCGCCTTCTTCGAGGCTGCGCTCGATGCGAAGGCGCAGAGCCGACGCAAGATCGAGGTCGAGCTGCGCGACGCGATCCAGAACGACGTGCTGCGCCCTTACTACCAGCCGCTGATCGACCTCCATAGCGGCCGCATCACCGGCTTCGAGGCGCTGGTGCGCTGGCCGCATGCCGAGCGCGGCATGGTGTCGCCGGCCGAGTTCATTCCGGTCGCCGAGGACACCGGCCTGATCAACCCGCTCGGCGGGCTGATGCTGCGCCGGGCCTGCCTCGATGCCGCGGCCTGGCCGGACGACGTCCGCGTCGCCGTCAACCTGTCGCCGCTCCAATTCCGCAGCGGCAATCTGCTCTCGATGGTGACGGACGCCCTGAAGCATTCCGGCCTGCCGCCGCGCCGGCTCGAGCTCGAGATCACCGAGACGCTGCTGCTGGAGAAGAGCGCGCAGGTGCTGGCGACCCTGCATGCGCTGCGCGCGCTCGGGGTGCGCATCTCGATGGACGATTTCGGCACCGGCTATTCCAGCCTCAGCTATTTGCGCAGCTTTCCGTTCGACAAGATCAAGATCGACCAGTCCTTCGTGCGCGATCTCGGCGCCAACCGCGAGGCCCAGGCGATCATCCGCTCGATCGTCAGCCTCGGCAAGGGCTTGGGAGTCACCATCACCGCCGAGGGCGTCGAGACCGAAGCCGAGCTCAGCTGTCTGCGCACCGAAGGCTGCCATGAGGGCCAGGGCTTCCTGTTCAGCAAGGCCCGCCCGCATGCGGAGATCGTCAGCCTGCTGGCCGCCCAGCGCGGCATCGACGGCGGCGAGGACGCCGCGCTGGTGGCGTGACCGATCGCTTCCTCGATATGCAGGAACGCACCGCTCCCTCGGCCCACCTCTCTCGCCTTGCCCGGGGTCTTTGATGTGCCTCAACAAGGCTGCCAAAGTCGGGGGCAACATGATGGCGCGACCATGGTGCGGGGCCGACGGCAGGCTCGGATCGGGAGAGGCAGCGCGCAGGCGTGACATCGATTGCGACCACACCGCCGGCGATGACGAAGCGCGATCTTCGGATCGACCTCTTTCGCGGCCTGTCGCTCTGGTGGATCTACGTCAATCACATCCCGGAAACCTATCTCAACAGGTTCACGCCCAAGAACTTCGGCTTCAGCGATGCGGCGGAGATTCTCGTCTTCCTGTCGGGCCTGGCGTCCGGCATCGTCTATGGCGACCTGTTGCGCCGGTCCGGCTTTGCGGTCGCGGGCTTGCGCATGCTGCGCCGTTCGTTCGAGATCTACATCGCGCAGATTCTGACGGTCGTGCTGCTGCTGGCGGAAGTGTCGTACATCGCGGCCTGGCAGCACGGCGTGTTCGACCACGCCAACCTGGCCATCCTGCTGCAACGGCCCGCCGAAACACTGCTTCAGGTGGCATCGTTGCGGTATTCACCCGTCAATCTCGATCCTCTGCTGTTGATGGTCATCCTGCATTTCGCGCTCATCGTCGTCGTGCCGTTGACGATAGGCGCCTGGCCGCTGGCCCTGACCGGATCCGTCGCTCTCTATGTTCTCGCCCATCTGTTCGACTGGTACATCCCGGCCTATCCCAGGGGACAGCTCTATTTCAATCCGCTGAACTGGCAACTGCTGTTCGTGATCGGCATCTGGTGGGGCGCAAACCGCGGCGACTGGCAATTGGCCATCCTCGAGTCCCGGCCGCTTGCCGTTCTGGCGGCGGCCTATGTGCTGTTCTCCTTCGTCATCACCCTGGGCTGGCAGATCCACGCCATCGAAGACTACGTGCCGGGATGGCTGTCGCGGCTGATCTATCCGGTCGACAAGACCAATCTCGACGTCCTGCGCCTGTTGCATTTCGCCGCGCTGGCGCTGCTGTGCTGGCGCCTGCTTCCGAGCAATGCCGACATCCTGAAAGCGAGATGGTTGCTGCCGCTGATACGATGCGGCGAATATTCGCTGGCGGTCTACTGCGCCAGCGTCCTGCTGTCCTTTGCGGTTCATGCCGTCCTCAGCATGGGCTGGAGCGGCCTGGCGGCGCAGACGCTGCTCACTCTGCTAGGGCTCGTCCTGATGAGCGCCCTGGCGATATCGCTCGCCGCGATCGATCGCGGCGTCTTCCCTGGCCTCCGGCCGCTGTAACGGGACTACGAATGCGCTCGGAACGACCCGATCACTCGATCACCTCGTCGGTCAGCACGAGAATGGTGGACGGGATCGTCACGCCGAGCGCACGCGCGGTCTTGAGATTGACGGCCAGCTCGAATTTGGTCGGCAGCTGGATGGGCATGTTTGCCGGCTTTTGCCCCTTCAGGATCAGGTCGACATAGCCCGCAGCACGGCGAAACAGGTCGCCGATGTCGGCGCCATAGCTGATCAGCGCCCCGGCATGCGCGAATTCCCTCTGCTGACCGATGACGGCAATCTTCATGTCGATGCCGATCCGGCAGATTGCGTCCTGCATCGCGGCCGTCATGTAGTCGCGAATGACGATCACGGCGTTGCCGCCGGCGGCCGCAAGCACGTTGAATTGCTCGGCAACCGCGGCCGGCGATGCGCTCGTCAGTCCGAGGCGCACCGGCTCCAGCCCGGCGCGTCGCGCTTCCTCGATGGTCTGCGCGCCCCAGGCGCTGAAGGTCGGGTCCGTCGCATTGTTCAACACGCCGATCCGCTTCAGCGAAGGCAGGATCTCCCGGATCATCTCGATGCGCTTGGCCGACATCTCCTCGCCGAACGCCGCGAAGCCGGTGAGACTGCCGCCCGGCCGGGCAAGACTCTGAAACAATTCAGGGTCGCTTTGCACCGCAGGCAGCGCCACGGCGACGACCGGAATGTTGGTTTTCCTGACGATCGCGCGTGCTGCGGCGGGGCCAGGCGACAGCAGGACGTCCACTTGTCTGGCCACGAGGTCGTCGATCAATGCAAGGCCCCGCGACACATCGCCGGAGGTCGAGTGGGCCTCGATGGCGATGGTGCGGCCCTCCACGTAACCCAGCTCGGCCAGCGCCTTCCGGAACGGAACGAGCACCGCATTGTCGATCTCCGGCGTGGCAAATCCGACGAATCCCACGACCGGAACGCGCCTTTGCGCCGATGCCTCGCGCGCCGATATCGCCGTACTCGCCAGAAAGCCGAGAAACGTCCGTCGCCTCATTTGGCCTCTCTCGATGCAGGAACGGCCCGATCACAAGGCGTTCGGCTGGAACGTTAGATCCGGCAATCGCCGTCACGCCGTCACGCGGCCAAGATCGAGCGATCGCCGTCGGGTCGGGAAGCTCAGTGCGACCGCGACCGCCGCAAGCCCGATCGCGAAGGAGCCGGCGTGCAGCCAGGTGTATTGCTGGAAAGTGTCGAACACGATCCCGCCGGCCCACGGCCCGAGCGCCATGCCGAGGCTGGCGAAGGCCGACACGGCGCCGAACACCGTGCCCATGATGCGCGCGCCGAAGAACTCGCGCACCAGCACCGCATAGAGCGGCATGACCCCGCCATAGGCGAGGCCGAACACGACCGACAACGCGTAGAACTCGCCGAGCTGCGCCACCGCCAGATAGGTCGCGATGCACATCGCCTGCACGAACAGCCCGGCGACGAGGACCGGTTTCGCGCCGATGCGATCGGCCAGCGCGCCCAGCAGCAGGCGCCCGCCGAGGCCCGAGACGCCGGCGACGCCATAGACCGTCACCGCCGTGAGCGGAGCGATGCCGCACACCATCGCATAGGACACCATGTGGAAGATCGGGCCGGAATGCGCCGCGCAGCAGGCGAAATGCGCCGCTGCGAGCGCGACGAATTGCGGCGTGCGCAGCGCCTGCGCCGCACCCATCTCGACCTCCGGCGCCGCGTCCGTCGTCGCGGAGCCCGCGGCTGCCGGCGCCGGACGCACCAGGAAGCAGGCGGGGATCAGGAGCGCCCACGAAGCGATGCCGATCATCAGCATCGCGGGGCGCCAGCCATAGGCGCTGATCAGCCAGCTGGCGGTTGGCGCGATCGTCACCGGCGACACGCCCATGCCCGCGGAGACCAGCGCCACGGCAAGGCTGCGGTTCTTCTCGATCCAGGCGCTCGCGAGCGCCATCGTTGGTGCGTAGAAGCTGCCCACGGCGATGCCGATCAGAACCCCGAAGCAAAGCTGGAATTGCCACAGGCTTGCGGCCTGGCTCGCGGTGACCAGACCCAATCCCAGCAGAACGCTTCCCGAGAGCACCACGATGCGGGTGCCGAACCGGTCCGACAGCGTGCCCCATAGGAATGCGGCCAATCCCATGCAGAGGAAATCCAGCGTCGCGGCCGCCGACACGCCGGCGCGCGACCAGCCCATCGCCTCCGAGATCGGCTGCAAGAACACCGCCAGCGAAAACATCGTGCCGAATCCGACGCAGGTCATCAGCGCACCTGCGGCGACAATGACCCAGCCATAGTCGAAGCGTGACGGCCTGCTCATGCGTTTCCTTCGCGCTGTTGGTCTTGTTGGCGGGGCGCGGGAGGAATGGTGACTTATCTGCAAGGCGAGAGCAAGGCGGGTTGCCACCGCAGGCTGACACGGCCCGTCCGCAATGATAGCATGCCGCGCGTCACCGGCCTGCGATGTTGTTCTCGTGAACCGTCCACCCACGAACGTGCGAGGAGGCAAGTGCGATGAAATGGGGCGCGCTGTTTGGGCGGCGCGGGTGCCGCCGCCTCTTCCTGCCGGTCATGTTCGCCTCCGCGCTCTGGGCACCGCTGGCCTGCGCGCAGGATGTCCGAAGCCCGCCCGCCGCGCCGGGGCCCGTCTTTTCCGATAGCGGCCCCGATGCCGAGCTTTACGGCGCGGCTGAAGGCTATCCGGTCGGCACGCGGGGAGGCGCGCCGGAGCTCAACAAGCTGGTCGGGAGCTACAGCCATTTCGGCGAGATCTATCCCTCGCGGCGGGTCGGTCGCGCGACGGTGCCTTGGCAATTCAAGCGCGCGCCGGAGCCGCAGGTCACCTACAGTTTCGGCACCGAAAAGCTGGGCATCGCGGACTACCTCAAGCGCAACCCGGTCACGGGCCTCCTGATCGCGAGGGACGACACCATCCTCTACGAGCACTATCAATATGCGCGGACCGACCACCACCGCTTCGTCTCGCAATCCATGGCGAAGACGCTGGTCGCCATGCTGGTCGGGATCGCGGTCTCGGAGGGACGGATCAAGTCGATCGACGACGTCGTCGCGACCTATGTCAGCGGCCTTGCAGGCACGGAATATGGCAACACATCCATCCGCGCCTTGTTGAACATGTCGTCGGGCGTCGAATTCTCGGAAGTCTATGACGGGAACGACGACATCGCCCGGCTTGGGCGCGCCCTGTTCAGCGGCCCGCCGAAAGATCCTGCCACTGTCGTCGCGCAGTTCAACACCCGGACCGCGCCGCCAGGCACCAAATTCCACTATGCCAGCATTGAAACCGAGATCCTGGGCCTGGTCCTGCGCGCCGCCACGGGCACGCCGGTGGCCGATTATCTCCACGACCGGATCTGGGACCCCATCGGCACCGAGACGGATGCCTCCTGGGTGATCGACGGCAGCGGGCAGGAGATCGCCTATTGCTGCTTCAACGCAACCTTGCGCGATTATGCGCGCCTCGCCCGGTTGCTCGCCCATGACGGCGCCTGGGACGGCCGTCAATTGATCCCTCGGCAGTGGCTGCTCGATGCCACGACCGTGCGGCCGGCGGATGGCCATCTCGCTCCGCGCGTGGCCACGCGCTATTTCGGCTACGGCTATCAGGTGTGGCTCCTTCCGGATGAGCAGCGCCGATTTGCCCTGCTCGGCATCCGCGGTCAGGTCATCCTGGTCGATCCGGCCTCAAAGCTCGTCATGGTGCACACGGCCGTTCGCCAGAAGCCGTCGGAGCCGGGCGCGCTCCGGGAGCCGCTCGCGTTGTGGTCTGCCGTGCTGCAGCAGCTCGGGCAATGACGAATTGCTGACGCCTGCCAATGGCATATAGCCGCGCTGGCGCGGTCGGTCGCGTCGGAAAGCCGCGGCTGCATTGAACCTGTCCGGCCAACGGGAGCACCAATGGCGCGTAAATCCCGCTGGCCGCGACGAGGGAAGGCGCGATGAGGACCCTGAAAACATCGATCTGCGCTGCAATCACTGCGCTGGCCTTGAGCCTGTCGTTCGGCGCGCCGTCCCATGCCGAAGAGGACGAGGCGGGCACGCTGACCCGGCAGATGAAGCAGCTTTATCGGGCCGGGAAGTACAAGGAAGCGCTGCCTCTGGCCCAGAAGTCGCTGGCCCTTCGCGAGAAGGAGTTCGGCCCTGATGATGCCCACGTCGCAATGCCGCTGAACGACCTCGGCACGATCCATTACAATCTCGGCCAATACGCCGTTGCCGAACCCTTGTACAAGCGCGCGCTGGCCATCCGCGAGAAGACGCTCGGTCCGGATCATTCCGAAGTCGCAATGGTACTGAACAATCTCGGCGATCTCTATCGCGCGGAAGAGCGTTACGCGGAAGCGGAGCCGCTCCTCAAGCGCTCGATCGCCATTAACGAAAAGACGGTCGGCCCCAATGATGCGTCGATCGTGCTGGCGTTGAGCAATCTCGGCGCGGTCTACAGCAATCAGGGCCGGTACGATCAGGCCATACCGCTGTTCAAGCGAGGCCTCGCCGTGCTGCAGAAGGCGCTCGGTCCCGACGATCCCGAGGCCACGGTCCTGATGAACAATTTGGCCGACGCTTATATCAATCGACGTCGCTATGCCGATGCCGAGCGGCTGCTGAAGCGATCGATTGTCGTGACCGAGAAGGCGTTCGGCCCCGATCATCCCGACATCGCGCAGGCACAGAACAATCTGGCTGCGCTGTACGGACGCCAGGGGCGTAACGCCGAAGCCGAGCGCCTGTACAAGCGGTCGGTCGCGGCCATGGAGAAGTCGCTTGGTCCTGACCATCCGGACCTCGCCTTTGTCCTGCAGAATCTCGCTGGTCTCTACAAGGACCAGGGACGCTACGCCGACGCCCAGCAGGTCCTGAAGCGGTCGATGGCCATTCGGGCAAAGACCAATCCGATCTGACTTGCATGCTTCGTCCAAGCGTCTCGACAGCTGCCGATACATCTATGCGTTGGTTCTGCTCGCGGGCTCCGGCGCCGCCGCGGAACGCGGTTCCCCGGCGGACGCCGACGCCGAAAGCAACGCGCAGAGTAAACTGCTTATCGTGCTCCAAAGCGCCACTTGCTCGCGCTAATCGGGCAATCCGCTGCTGTTGTCGTGCGCACGCATGTCCGATGGCGTCATGAGATAACGTCGCTTGAAGCTTCGATTGAAATGCGAAATGTCAGCGAAGCCCGCCTCCAAGGCGATCGCGGTCACCGACCATGTTTTGTATCGTGGGCTGGTCAACATTCTACGAGCAACATCAAGGCGACGTTCGAGCACAAACTCCGAAAACGTCGTTCCGCTCTCCTCGAACAACATTTGAACGTAGCGCGACGATATTCCCTGCCGCTTGGCGATCCGCTCGATGCCCATCGTGACGTTCTGAATAAAGTCGGCCTTGATGGCCTCGAGTCGCGCGGCGCGAACTCCTCGTTGCTTGGCGATTTCCCGCCCGTCGTTCGTCGCGCCGATAGCGAGTGCGATCAGGTCGTAGACGTGAGTGGCCGATAGGCGACCAAGTTGCGGGTCCTTGATCCGGTCGGGCAGATTCATCACGTAGTTTCGCAGCAACGATAACGCCTCGGTATCGCATGGAATGCGGCGTCCGGCCGCCGCTGCGGCGTCGGGAGAAAGAGTCGAGATCGCAGTGAATGGCACGCGCACAGATACATATGTTGCGTCCACGAATTGCAAGCGAGCAGGCTCGCGATAGACGAGAAGGACGCCATCACCGGACTCCGGTACACCTTCCTGGTGTCCTTGCGTCAGTGCCATGTGACCGTTCGTCTTCATCATCAGGCAGACCGTGTCCTCGCCATCGGCGAGCATCGATGCCGGGCGGACAATGCGAGCGGTGAATGAAGTCAGCATTCTCGCGCGACGCAGGCCCGGCGCAAGATGCATCTCCATTTCGACGGTCTGGCCTGGCTCGGCGTCGACCTGGAGCTGGATGGATCTATGGAACAACTCGCGCAATGCCGGCAGGCGCTTCGACGCGGGAAGCTCTCCCGTCGAAAAGCGCAAGGAAGCAAAGCTTCGTTCCTCAGTCTTCATCGGAAAATTCCGGACCCGAGAGGCGCAACAAGTCTGTCTCTCGGCGAGCGTTTTGTCCATACCCCGGCGTCACCCGGACTTCGTCCTGGGCATAGTGCGAGTTCGCGCGTGTCCAAGACAATGAGCTGGATAGCCTCGAATGTTCATCCTGATTGTTCAGGGAGGCGAAAATGCTCAGAATAGCATCCTCAGTTTGCGCCGCGCTTGCCGCTCTGGCCTTGTCGGGACCAGTTGCTGCGCAACAAAGCGCACCAGCCGCAACGAACCAGACGCAGCAAATCAAACGTACTCCGCTGCAACGCTTCGACGTACCGGGGACTACGTATGAGACTGTCATCGGCATTGCGGAGATTGCGCCAAATGTCGGAATTGGCCGCCATACCCATCCCGGTCCCGAGTCGGGCTATTTGCTCGAGGGTGGCTTTGAACTGCTGATCGAGGGTGAACAGCCCCGGCAACTGAAGGCGGGTGATTCCTACGTGGTGCCGCCAAACACGCTTCACGACGCGAAGTCTGGGGCAGCCGGCGCAAGGGTGATCGCGACCTATGTGGTGGAAAAGGGTAAGCCGCTCGCGTCACCTGCGAAATGAAGGGTTTCCCTGCTCGCACCGGTCCCAGCAGTTCAACTGCAATGCGGCCAATAGCGGACGTTTACCAGCCGAACTGAATTGATTGTTCGATCGAGCGGCGACGGCTTGCTTAGCCGGGGCGGCGTGACGATCAAGCGCAAAGGAAATTCAGCAGCAGACAACTGCCTTGAATGCATCGACTTGCATCAGTCGATCATTCTATCACCCCGTCCGCGTGGGCCAGCAATGCAGCAGGAACTTCGATCCCGAGTGTCTTTGCAGTCTTGAGATTGATGAACAGTTCATACTTGGTTGGTTGCTCGACCGGCAGATCGCCGGGCTTGGCGCCCTTGAGGATTTTATCGACGTAATCAGTGGATAGCCGGTTCAAGTCGATGATGTCCGCTCCGTAGGACAGGAGCGCACCGAGTTGAACAAACTCCTTGCCGATGGCAAATAGCGGCAGCCGATGTTCTGCGGCGAGGTCGGCGATGCGCTTGCGCGCAATGAAGAACATCGGGCTGGGAAACAGGAAGACTGCATCGGCACGCGCGCCCGCGAGCGTGGAAAACGCCTCGCCGAGCCCGTCGGGATCCTGGACGGCAATGAGTTGCAAATGAACGCCCACGGTTTTCGATGCTGACTCTGCACCGCTGATCATGCCTTGGGTTGTCGTCTTGCCGTATGCAGCCGGGTGCCAGATCGCTGCTATCCGAGACGCCATCGGCAATGCTTCCTTCAATTGCGCAAGCCGCTTGGGAACAAGCTGCGGGCCGATGAAGGTCAGTCCGGTGATGTTGCCTCCTGGCCGGGCGATGCTGGCGACGAGTCCGTCTTCGACCGGGTCGCCCATGACTGGCACGACAACAGGAATCGACTTGGTCGCTTGCTGCACGGCCCGCGCAGCAAGCGTATTCTGCGCAACGATGAGAGCAGGATTGAGACGGACGAGTTCACTCGCCAGGGCCGGGAGTTGTTCGACCTTTGAATCGGCTGCGCGAAACTCGACGACGATATTCTCTCCGTCGATATAACCGCGTTCGCGCAGTCCCTGATGAAAGGCAGCCATCGACGTGCGGGTTTGCTCGACCGAGCCGGTGGTCAGGAAGCCGATATGGGGGACTTTCTTCGGCTGTTGCGCGCGAGCAAGCGGTGACCAGGCCGTCGCAACACCGATCAGTGCGAGAAATTCGCGTCGCTGCATGACACCTCCTGTGATTGAGGCTCGACCACAATAGCGCGAGCGCCGACCCCAGCCAACAACCACTTGCCCAATGCCCGAGGACGCGATGTCACGAGCAGGCTCCGTCATACGCGCCGGGAACGCTATTGCAGCTCGTGGGATGGGTAGAGCGAAGCGAAACCCATCAAACTCATTCCGCCGATCTGAGTCTGACGAGAAGCAGGAGATAATCCGTCCCCCCCCAGGGCGATGGGTTTCGCAAGAGCTCTACCCATCCTACGGGCTGGCCTGCTGCAGCGCCGAGGCTGCCAGGTATCTTGCGACGGGTGATATTTGCACGGACCATGAAATAACTCCGTGCATGAATGATCGATCCTTGAAAGAATCAGATGGACGATCGTGCTGGCTCATCCGGCCCGCTGCGATGATGCCACCATACCCCTGTTTTGCCCGACGGGTCAAACGGATTTCGGTAAATCGAAAAAGCGTAATGCCGCCAAGGGGCGGCTACTGTGCATGGGGTTGTTTTCGCAGTTTTGTTTGCCGGCCTCGCGACCGCGCCGGCCCGAGCGTCGCCTCAGCTGTCCACCTTCAGCGCGGCAATGAAGGCTTCCTGCGGGATGTCGACCTTGCCGAACTGCCGCATCTTCTTCTTGCCTTCCTTCTGCTTCTCCAGAAGCTTGCGCTTGCGGGTGATGTCGCCGCCGTAGCACTTTGCGGTGACGTCCTTGCGCAGCGCGCGCACCGTCTCGCGCGCGATCACCTTGCCGCCGATCGCCGCCTGGATCGGGATCTGGAACATGTGCGGCGGGATCAGCTCCTTCATCTTCTCGACCATGGCGCGGCCGCGCCCTTCGGCGCGGGTGCGGTGGACCAGCATCGAGAGCGCATCGACCGGCTCGGCATTGACCAGGATCTGCATCTTGACGAGATCGGCCGGCTTGTAGTCGGTGAGGTGATAGTCGAACGAGGCGTAGCCCTTGGAGACCGACTTGAGGCGGTCGTAAAAGTCGAACACCACCTCGTTGAGCGGCAGGTCGTATTTCACCATCGCGCGGGAGCCGACATAGGTGAGCTCCTTCTGCGCGCCGCGGCGGTCCTGGCACAGCTTCAGGACGCTGCCGAGATATTCGTCGGGCGTCATAATCGTCGCCTCGATCCAGGGCTCCTGGATCTCCTCGATCTTGACGACGTCGGGCATGTCGACGGGATTGTGGATCTCGAGCTCGGTGCCGTCGGTGAGCTTCATCTTGTAGATGACGCTCGGCGCGGTCGCGATCAGATTGAGATCGAACTCGCGCGACAGCCGCTCCTGGATGATCTCGAGATGCAACAGGCCGAGGAAGCCGCAACGGAAGCCGAAGCCGAGCGCAGCCGACGTCTCCATCTCGAAGGAGAAGCTGGCGTCGTTGAGGCGCAGCTTGCCCATCGCCGCGCGCAGCGTCTCGAAGTCGTCGGCGTCGACCGGGAACAGGCCGCAGAACACGACGGGGATCGCCGGCTTGAAACCCGGCAGCATCTCGGTAACAGGCTTCCGGTCGTCGGTGATGGTGTCGCCGACGCGGGTGTCGGCGACTTCCTTGATCGCGGCGGTGATGAAGCCGATCTCGCCGGGGCCGAGCTCGTCGACCTGCTGCATTTTCGGCGTGAAGAAGCCGACACGCTCGACATCGTAGGCGGCGCCGGTGCCCATCATGCGCACGCGCTGGCCCTTCTTCATCGTGCCGTCGACGATACGCACCAGCACGACGACGCCGAGATAGACGTCGTACCAGCTGTCGACCAAGAGCGCCTTCAAGGTCGCGTCGCGATCGCCCTTCGGCGGCGGCAGCCGGGTGACGATGGCCTCCAGCACATCGGGCACGCCGAGGCCGGTCTTGGCCGAGATCATCACCGCATCGGAGGCGTCGATGCCGATGACGTCCTCGATCTGCTGCTTGACCTTGTCGGGCTCGGCGGCGGGCAGGTCGACCTTGTTCAGGACCGGAACGATCTCGTGATTGTTGTCGAGCGCCTGGTAGACGTTGGCGAGCGTCTGCGCCTCGACGCCCTGGCTGGCGTCGACCACGAGCAGGGAACCTTCGCACGCCGCCAGCGACCGCGAGACCTCGTAGGCGAAGTCGACATGGCCGGGCGTGTCCATCAGGTTGAAGATGTAATCCTTGCCGTCCTTGGCGCGGTAGGCGAGGCGCACCGTCTGCGCCTTGATGGTGATGCCGCGCTCGCGCTCGATGTCCATGGAATCGAGCACCTGCTCCTTGCCCGCCATCTCGCGGTCGGAGAGGCCGCCGGTCATCTGGATCAGGCGGTCGGCCAGCGTCGATTTTCCATGGTCGATATGGGCGACGATGGAGAAATTGCGGATGTTGGAAATGGGGACGGTCGTCATGGGCGCGGGATACCACTCACATCCCCGTGCGGCAACCATATTGCTGTATTTTCAGGGCCTTTGTTCACGCCAAGCTGATTCCATGAGGGGCCAAAACGCGCTACGCACGGCCCATGTCCAAGCCGATGTCGACAACCTCTCTTCCCTCCTCCAGAAGGCGGGCAAAGGGCCGCTTGAGTTACAACCGCTTCCGGGCCTTCCTGGTTGCCTGCGCGGTGCGCCCCGAGGCGCGCCTGTGGCAGGTGATCCAATTCGCCCTCCTGCACGCGGTGCTGTGGACCTTCATCCTGATCAATCTGAAGGCGGCGCAGGACGTTCACATGGACGTCGCAGAAGCCTGGGGCTGGGGTCAGAAATTCCTCTGGGGCTATGGCAAGCATCCCCCGCTGTCGGGCTGGGTGGCCGGCCTCTGGTTCACGGCGTTCCCGGCGGCGGACTGGGCGACCTATGCGCTGGCGATGGCAACGGTGAGCGCCGGCATGGTGCTCTGCTGGCTGACCGCCTTGCGCGTGGTGGATGCGCGCCGCGCGTTCCTGGCCGTGGTGATGATCGCGCTCTACCCGATCTTCAATTTCAAGGGCTTCAAGTACAACCCGGACCTGCTCCAGCTCGTCACGCTGCCGCTCCTGGTGCTCGCTTATCTCAACGCGTTCGAGAAGCGGACCTGGCAATCCGGAATCCTGCTTGGTCTCGCCGGCGCGCTGGCGCTGATGACCAAATATTGGGTGCTGACCATGATCGGCGCGATCGGCCTTGCCGCGCTGATCCATCCCGAGCGGTTGCGCTTCCTGTCGTCGCCGGCGCCATGGGTCGCGATTGCCACGATGGTGGCGGCGATGGTCCCGCACCTCGTCTGGCTGGCGGATGCGCATTTCGTGCCGCTGACCTATGCCGGCGACACCTACAGCCTGCAGGACAAGAGCCAGGTGCATCAGCTCGTCGCGGGCTATGTGCTGCACAATTTCGCGCTGCTCGCCGTGCCGGTGGCGCTCGCGGCGCTGGCCATGGCGCTGGTGCCGCCCTGGGTGAAATTGCTGCTGCGCGCGCCCTTGCGCATCGTCACGCGCGCCTGGGCGCGCGGCGCCAATGCAGGCGTCAATGTCTCGCAGGCGCTGAACGTCTGGATCATCCAGTCCATCGTCGCCTTCGGCCCGCCGCTCGGCGCGCTGGTGTTCAGCATCTACATGAAGACCGATTGGGGCATCTCGCTGTTCTTCCTGGTCCCGCTCGCGCTGGTCGCGATCCCGACGCTGCGCGTGCAGAGTGCCGCGCTGTTCAACATCGCAGCGATCTGGCTCGTGCTCAGCGCCGCGACGCTGGCGGCCTCGCCCCTCATCGCCGCGCGCGAGATGGCTGCCAATGTCGGCAACACCGCGACCTATGGCGCGCGCTCGGAGCTGGCGCGCAAGCTGACTCAGGAATGGCACATGCGCTTTGCCTCGCGCTGGGCGGTCGTTGCCGGCACCATGGAGTCGATCCAGCCGATGGTGTTCTACAGCCCGGATCACCCCGCCGCGTTCTTGCCGCTCGAGCCCTGGAATTCCGGGCTGACCTCACTCGAGGACATCAAGACTTACGGCTTCATCGGCGTATTCGATCCGACCGACGGCCGCCTGCCTGCATTCGAGAAATGGGTATCCGAGGTTGCGCCGAACGCCGAGCGGATGGTGATGAGCATGCGCCGCTTCACCAACGGCAAGGCCGGCCCGTCGATGAACTGGAACGTCTACATCGTGCCGCCGGGGAAGTGACCGAAGGTCATTCCGGGGCGATGCGCAGCATCGAACCCGGAATCTCGAGATTCCGAGTCTGGTGCTAACGCACCATCCCGGAATGACGACAGTTAAACCCCTTCCTCGTTGAACTTGCTCTCGACGAGCTCCGTGATCGCCGCGAGCGCCGCCTCGGCGTCGGTCCCTGCCGCCGCCACCGTGATCGTCGTGCCGGGACCCGCAGCGAGCATCATCAGGCCCATGATCGAGGTGCCGCCGACGGTCTCGCCGCCGCGCGTCACCCACACCTGCGCGTCGAAGCGCTCGACCGCCTGGACGAATTTCGCCGAGGCGCGCGCATGCAGGCCGCGCTTGTTGATGATCAGGAGATCCTTGGAGATCGCGCCCGCGGGCACGCCCGTCCCGGCTTGTGGCGCCTCCTCGCTCATTTGCCGGCGAGGACGCGGCTGGCGATGGTGACGTATTTGCGGCCGGCTTCCTGCGCCATCGCGATCGCGTCGGGCAGCGGTCGCTCCTCCCGCACCTTGGCGAGCTTCACCAGCATGGGCAGGTTGATGCCCGCGAGCACCTCGACCTTGGGCCGGCTCATGCAGGATATTGCGAGGTTCGAGGGCGTGCCGCCGAACATGTCGGTGAGGATGGCAACGCCGTCGCCGGAATCGACGCGGTTGACCGCCTCGATGATGTCGCTTCGGCAGAGATCGGAATCATCCTCGGCGCCGATCGTGATCGCTTCGATTTGCTTTTGTGGACCCATGACATGCTCAAGCGCCGCCTTGAATTCGTCGGCAAGGCGCCCGTGGGTCACAAGTACTAGACCAATCATCGGAAAACTCCTCGCGGGCGCTTTTGGTGCACCGCACGAACGCGCCACTTTGACCATCCAGAGCCCCCGCGCAAGAGGGGATGTTGCGTATCTCCCTGAATCTATACGGATGGATGAGGGGAGCTGCGCCGGTCTATTCGGTCGCGATAGTGGGGTTCATATGGTTACCATTTCCCTTCAAACAATCGCCTGAAGGGTTAACGGAAGATGAACTCTTGGTAGTGGTCAAGGCCGCAACAACCAGAGGAAGGGGCGAATAGTCGCGGGCAACGGGAATTCGCGGTATTTCGACACCGAAAAGGCTGGTTTTCAGGGCTTCGGCCGGCGGCAGGCGCTCTGCGTCCGCGGCGGCCAGATCGACCACGAGACCGACGGTCGCATGCTCCACGAAGTCGCAGCGGCGGATTCCAAGGCCCCGGATCTCGATCAGGCCCGCCAGGCGAGGCGCGGGGCGGACCTCAATTTCATGGCCGAGTGTCGCCAGATGGACACGGTCATCACCGACCAGTACGGCCCTGTCCACGACGCCCGAGCGTCCGGCCATGATCAGATCGAAGGCAAGCCGCGACTTGCCGGACCCGGAGGGCCCGCGGATCAGCACGGCGAGAGTCCCGACCTTGACGGCGGAGGCGTGTACGCTGGTCCCGCCTTCGTTCATAGCGCCGGCAGCCTCACCACGAAGCGCGCGCCGGCAATCGTCGGAGAACCGTCGGCATCCGGCGGGCCGGGACGGTTCTCCGCCCAGATCCGCCCGCCATGGGCGTCGACGATCTGCTTCGAGATCGACAGGCCGAGACCGGAGTTCTGGCCAAAGCCCTGATGCGGACGGTCGGTGTAGAAGCGCTCGAAGATGCGCTCCAGCGCGTCGTCGCGAATGCCGGGGCCGTCGTCGTCGACCACGATCTCGATCTCGGAGCGGACGCGCCGGCAGGTGAGGCGCACCTTGCTGCCGGGTTCGGAGAAGGATTGCGCGTTGGAGAGCAGGTTGGAGACGACCTGTCCGAGCCGGGAATCGTGGCCGCTCACGGCGAAGGTGTCGGTCGAGCCGCGGCCCTCGAAGCGCGTCTCGACCGCGACGTCGTGGCCGAGCTTGGTTTCGTTTGCGACGGACACCAGCGTGGTCAGCAGGCGGCGCAAATCGACCGGGATCGCGTCCTGGCGCTGCAGTTCGGCATCGAGGCGGCTGGCGTCGGAGATGTCCGAGATCAGCCGGTCGAGCCGCTTGACGTCGTGCTCGATCACCTCGAGCAGGCGCGCCCGGCTGGTCTCGTTGCGCGCCAGCGGCAGCGTCTCGACCGCCGAGCGCAGCGAGGTCAGCGGGTTCTTCAATTCATGGGCGACGTCGGCGGCGAACATCTCGATCGCCTCGATGCGGCTGTAGAGCGCGCTGGTCATGTCGCGCAGCGCGCCGGAGAGGTGGCCGATCTCGTCGCGGCGGCGGGTGAAATCGGGGATCTCGATGCGGGCCTTGATGCGGCGGCGGACGCGCTCGGCGCTGTCGGCGAGCCGGCGCACCGGGCCGGCGATCGTGCTCGCCAGCAACAGCGACAGCATGATCATGACGGCGGCGGCGACGCCGCCGACCTTCAGGATGGCGAGGCGCTCGGCGGTGACCATCTGGTCGATGTCGTCGCCCTGCGTCGACAGCATCAAGGCGCCGTGGATCGCGCGCGAGCGCAGCACGGGGACCGCGACCGAGACGATCACCTCGCCGCGGGCATTGACCCGAACCATCGAGCGCTTCTGGCCCTGCAGGGCGTCACCCACCTCGGCATAGCCATTGCCGTTCTCGGGCCCGAGCTCGCGATAGAGCGGCAGGTCGCCGCGGTTCAGCCAGGTGCGCACCGCGACCTTGCCGCGCTCGATGATGCCGGGTTGCTCGGCCGGCGGCGGCAGCGGAAAGCGGAGCACGTTTTCGAGGTTGCGGCTGTCGAGCAGCAGGCTGCCGTTCGGATCGTAGATGCGGGCGCGCGTCTTGGTCGGCGAGATCAGGGTGCGCAGCACCGGCGCGACGCGCTCCGGATTGATCGGGAAGTCCAGCGGCGAATACTCGTCCGAGCCGCCATAGGTCTCGCCCGGCTTGAGGTCGAGCAGCCGGTCGGGATCGATGGTGATGGCGTTGGTCTGCACGGTGGCAGAGGCCGCGATCGCGCCGGCGATGATCTCGGCCTGGACCAGGAGGCTCTGGGCGCGCGCGTCGATCAGGCCGGCGCGGAATTGCGACAGGTACAGGATGCTCGCCACCAGCGCGACGAGGCCGGCGAGGTTGAGCGAGACGATGCGGCGGGTCAGGCTCGAGAAGGACAGCGCGAAGAAGAACTGCCCGGCGCGTTTCAGCCAGTTCAGCGGCCGGAAGCCTTGCGGCTTGTCGTCGGCAACGTGCTCCTGAACGCCGTCGGATGCGAGATCCCCGGCGCTCTGGTTAGGGTCAGGCTGCGTTCGGTCAAGCAATGCTTACGCCCGCGTTAGGACGGCCCGTGCGAAGGTCCCCGCATCCTAGAGCGATCCTCGTTGCGATGGAACGAGAACCGGAGATGCCCTCGATCGCGTCGGAGGATGCGCCTCAGGCTTCCTTGAAACGGTAGCCGACGCCGTAGAGCGTCTCGATCATCTCGAACTCGTTGTCGACCACCTTGAACTTCTTGCGCAGCCGCTTGATGTGGCTGTCGATGGTGCGGTCATCGACATAGACCTGGTCGTCGTAGGCGGCGTCCATCAGCGCGTTGCGGCTCTTCACCACGCCGGGCCGGGTCGCGAGCGCCTGCAGGATCAGGAATTCGGTCACGGTGAGCGTCACCGGCTCGTTCTTCCAGGTGCAGGTATGGCGCTCGGGGTCCATGCGCAGCAGGCCGCGGTCGAGCGCCTTGGCATCGTTCTCCTTCGGCACGACGGTCGGGTCCTTCGGCGCCGAGCGGCGCAGCACCGCCTTGACGCGCTCGACCAGCAGACGCTGCGAGAACGGTTTGCGGATGAAGTCGTCGGCGCCCATCTTGAGGCCGAACAACTCGTCGATCTCCTCGTCCTTGGAGGTGAGGAAGATCACCGGCAGGTCGGACTTTTGCCTCAGACGGCGCAGCGTCTCCATGCCGTCCATGCGCGGCATCTTGATGTCGAGGATGGCGAGATCGGGCTGGGTGGTGCGGAAACCGTCGAGCGCGGAGGCGCCGTCGGTGTAGGTCATGATACGGTAGCCTTCGGCTTCCAGCGCGATCGAGACGGATGTGAGAATGTTGCGGTCGTCGTCGACCAAAGCGATTGTGGGCATGAGCCTCTCTGCTTTCTGCTTTCCGTTTGGGTCGTGGCTTGAAACGGCGAGCAATCAGTGATGCGCCGCATACATGGGTGCCGAAGTGGCGTTCGAACCTTGTCACCGAGCAATGCAAGCTGGGCTGAAGTGTGACCAAGTTCCACGAAACACGGCAGATTCGCCGTATCTCGACCCATAACCGGGCCCTCGTTTACCCGAAAAAAGGCCCTCCATGCAACCACCTGAGCCGAGAAAGCCGATGCAACCGCCCCCCGATTTCGACCCCGCCAAGCTCGCCAAATCGCTGCTGAGGCGGTCCCGGCAAGGGGCTCTGGCCACCCTGATGGCCGGCAGCGGCGATCCCTATTGTTCCCTGGTCAATCTCGCCAGCCATCCCGACGGCTCGCCGATCCTGCTGATCTCGGGCCTCGCCGTGCATACCAAGAACATCCTCGCTGACAGCCGGGTCTCGCTGATGCTGGACGAGCGCGTGGCCGGCGATCCCCTGGAAGGCGCCCGGATCATGCTGTCCGGCCGGGCCGAGGAGGCCGATTCCGACAAGGATCTGCTCCAGCGACGGTATCTCAGTGCCTATCCCTCCGCAGAGGGCTTTGTTTCCTTTAAGGATTTCTCCTTCTTCCGGGTCCGGCCCACGGGAACCCATCTGGTCGCCGGCTTCGGCCGGATCGTCGACCTCAAGCCCGAGCAGTTCCTGACCGACCTCACCGGCGCCGAGGATCTCTTGGCGGCGGAGGCGAGCGCCGTCGAGCACATGAACGCCGACCATCGCGAGGCCCTGAATCTCTACGCAACGAAGCTGCTCGGGGCCGCCGCGGGCGACTGGCGCTGCACCGGCTGTGACCCTGAAGGCCTCGACATGCAGGACGGCCAGGCCGCGCTGCGGCTGGACTTCCCGGAGCGGGTGACGGACGGCACGGGCTTGCGCAAGATGCTGGTCCGCCTCGCTGGCGAAGCGCGCACGAAGGTGGACCGGGGCGCAATCGCTTGAACGCCGCTACCGATCACCGCGACCCATGACCGTAATGGTTTTCAGGCTTGCAGCGAGAGGGTCATGACGCGTCAACGTTTGGCATGGACGGCGGGTCTGGCGCTCGCCATCACCACCTTGCTGGCCGCGCCAGCTTTTGCGCAGAAAGGTCTCGCCGCGGAGAGCGCGCGGCTGAACGCGCTCATCGGTGCCGGAAAATATTCGGAAGCGCTGCCGTTCGCGCAGGCGATGGTCGCCAACCTGGAGAAGGACAACGGCCGCGATCTTTCGGCCGCGTTGAACAATCTCGGCCAGGTCCATGCCGGTCAGGGGCGGGACGATCTGGCTGAGCCGCTCTACAAGCGCGCGATCGCACTGATGGAAAAATCGCTCGGCTCCGACAACGCCCTGGTTGCGGCCGAGCTGACCAATCTTGCCGCGCTGTATCAGCGGCAGGGTCGCTTCGCCGAGGCCGAGCCGCTGTTCAAGCGTGCACTTGCCGTGCGCGAGAAGGCGCTGCCGCGCGAGCATCCCGACGTCGGTCAATCCCTCAACAATATTGCCACGCTCTACGCCAAGCAGCAGCGTCCGGCCGAAGCCGAGCCGCTGTTCCGGCGTGCGCTCGCGATCTATCAGAAAGCCGCCGGACCCGAGCATCCCGCGGTCGCCACGGTTTTGAACAACATCGGACAGGTCGAGCGCGACCTCGATCACGATGCCGATGCCGAAGCGCCGATCAAGCGCTCGCTCGCGATCCGCGAAAAGGTGCTGGGGCCGGAACATCCAGACGTCGCGCGCTCGCTCAACAATCTCGCCGGACTCTATCAGCACCAGCAGCGTTCTGCCGATGCCGAGCCGCTGTATCGTCGCGCGCTGGCGATCCGCGAGCGTGCGCTCGGGCCCGATCACCCTGATGTCGCGACCTCGACGAGCAATCTCGCCGGTTTCCTGCAGGCGACCGGGCGGACGGCGGACGCCTTGCCGCTCGCGCAGAAGACGCTCGCGGCCAACCGTGCACAGCTCCATGTCGTGCTGCCGATCCTGTTCGCGGCACGGGAGCAATCGCTGCTGGCGAGCGAAAAGGCGCTCGACGATGCGCTCGGTGCGATCCAGCGCGGCACGCAATCCTCTGCCGCCTCCGCCGTGAACAAGCTCGCGGTGCGGCTCGCCGCCGGCAGCGACCGGCTCGCCGAGCTCGTCCGCAAGGATCAGGATCTCGCGGCCGAGTCCGAAGCGCTCGACAAGGCAATCATCGCTGCGGTGTCGAAGCCGCCGGCCCAGCGTGACGTCGCAGCCGAGCAGCGCAGCCGCGCGCGGATCGCGGCGATCGCGAGCGCGCGCAACGGATTGCAGAAGACGCTCGCCGTCGAGTTTCCCGACTATTCCTCGCTCTCCAACCCGCTGCCGCTGACCGTGAAGGACATCCAGCCGCTGCTGGCGTCCGACGAGGCGATGGTAATCTATTCCGTCGTCGACAGGCGGAGCTATGTCGTCGCGATCACGCGCGAGAGCGTCGACTGGAAGGAGATTCCGCTCGGAGCGGACGCGGTCGCACAGAAGGTCACCGCCTTCCGCAGGGGGCTCGATGTCGGCAAGGCGCGCGATGCATCCGGCAAATCGGGATTGTTCGACCTCGCCCTCGCCAACGAGCTCTATGTCGCGCTGCTCGGCCCGGTCGAGGCGCTGACGAAGGACAAGCGCAACTTGCTGGTCGTGCCGTCGGCGGCGCTGACCGCATTGCCGTTTCATCTCTTGGTCACGGAGAAGCCGCAGACTGCGATCCCGGACCGGCTCGAGGGCTATCGCAGTGCGGCCTGGCTGCTGCGGCGCCAGGCTGTTTCGGTGCTGCCGTCGGTGATCAGCCTGAAATCGCTGCGCGCTTTCGCCCGCAGGGATCATAGCATCAAGCCGATGACCGGTTTCGGCGATCCCGTGTTCAACCCTGCAGCCGAAGGACCTGCCGACCGGCGCGCCGCGAGCGGCAAGGTCGCCGCACGCAGCATCGCGACGATCGCCTATGCCGACTTCTGGCGCGGCGCAGGCGTGGATCGTGCGCGCTTGGCGCAGGCCCTGCCGCAACTGCCCGATACGGCCGATGAATTGAACGCGGTGGCGAGGGACGTCGGCGCTGCCGAGGCCGATATCCATCTCGGCCGCGACGCCAGCGAAACGACGCTCAAGCGTGCAGCGCTTGCCCAATACGGCATCATCTACTTTGCCACCCACGGCCTCGTTGCCGGCGACGTCAAGGGATTGGGGGAGCCGTCGCTCGCACTCTCCATCCCCGATCAGCCGACGGAGCTCGACGATGGTCTTCTCACCGCGAGCGAAGTGGCCCAGCTCAAGCTCAATGCCGATTGGGTTGTGCTGTCCGCCTGCAACACCATCGCTGGCGACAAGCCCGGCGCCGAAGCGTTGTCGGGATTGGCGCGCTCGTTCTTCTACGCAGGCGCCCGCGCGCTCCTGGTCTCGCATTGGGCGGTGGATTCGGAGGCTGCGACCCGCTTGACCACATCGACGTTCGAGCTGCTCAAGAACGAACCGAACCTCGGTCGTGCCGAAGCCTTGCGCCGCGCGATGTTAACCTATCTCGATGACGCCTCGTCGCCACGTAACGCTTATCCTGCGATGTGGGGGCCGTTCGCGCTGATCGGCGAGGGTGAGGCAAGATAGGTCGTCGGCGATTGTGCATCGCAATAACCTGACGTAACGCGCAAACGCGCATTTGGTTGCGCGATCATCCGCACTTTCTTGATGCGGCCATTCAGAGCTGACATGCGCGACGTTTGGCGCGGTCTTTGAATAAGCCAAATCCTGCGGGATCAGCTTGGCAACGCCAGCGTTCATCAGTATTAGGTCGTTCAGCCGAGGCCGAATGGCCCGATCATCACGGTGACCGCGACGGCGCCAAACTTGGCCGCGCTTGATGTCGCGGGTTCTAGGAGGATTTTTTCGTGCAAGAGACGGGCGTGCGCAACGGTGCCTTCGGCGCCGACAAATTCGGCTTAAGGAATCTCAAGCAGGTTCACTGGAACCTCGGTGCGCCGCAACTCTATCAATATTCGCTGGCAGCGGGCGAGGCGGTGCTGTCCGCCGATGGCGCACTCTGCGCCGACACCGGCGAGTTCACCGGGCGCAGCCCGAAGGACAAGTTCACGGTGCGCGACGCCACCACCGACAAGAAGATGTGGTGGGCCGGCAACCAGTCGATCACCGCGGAGCAGTTCGAGACGCTCTATCAGGATTTCCTCAAGCACGCCGAAGGCAAGAAGCTGTTCGCGCAGGACCTCTATGGCGGCGCAGACCCGGCCTACCGGATCAAGACGCGCGTCTTCACCGAGCTTGCCTGGCACTCGCTGTTCATCCGCACGCTGCTGATCCGCCCCGAGGCGATCGAGCTGTCGACCTTCGTGCCGGAGCTCACCATCATCGACATGCCGAGCTTCCGCGCCGATCCCAAACGCCATGGCTGCCGCTCGGAGAACGTCGTCGCGATCGATTTCGCCCGCAAGATCGTCCTGATCGGCGGGTCTTATTATGCCGGCGAGATGAAGAAATCGGTCTTCACCACGCTGAACTATTACCTGCCCGAGCGCGGCGTGATGCCGATGCATTGCTCGGCCAATGTCGGCGCCAAGGGCGACACCGCGATCTTCTTCGGCCTGTCGGGCACCGGCAAGACGACGCTGTCGGCCGACCCCAACCGCACGCTGATCGGCGACGACGAGCACGGCTGGGGCCCGAACGGCGTCTTCAATTTCGAAGGCGGCTGCTATGCCAAGTGCATCAAGCTGTCGAAGGAAGCCGAGCCCGAGATCTATGCGGCCTCGACCCGCTTCGGCGCGGTGCTCGAGAACTGCGTGCTCGACGAGGACACGCGCGCGGTCGATTTCGACGACGGCTCCAAGACCGAGAACACGCGTTCGGCCTACCCGCTCGACTTCATCCCGAACGCTTCGCGCACCGGCCGTGCGCCGCAGCCGAAGAACGTGGTGATGCTGGCTGCCGACGCCTTCGGCGTGCTGCCGCCGATCGCCAAGCTCTCGCCGGCGCAGGCGATGTATCACTTCCTGTCCGGCTACACCGCCAAGGTCGCCGGCACCGAGCGCGGCCTCGGCAACGAGCCGCAACCGGAATTCTCGACCTGCTTCGGCTCGCCCTTCCTGCCGCTCGATCCCTCGGTCTACGGCAACATGCTTCGCGACCTCATCGCCCAGCACAATGTCGATTGCTGGCTGGTCAACACGGGATGGACCGGCGGCAAGTACGGCGTCGGCTCGCGCATGCCGATCAAGGTGACCCGCGCCCTGCTCACCGCCGCGCTCGACGGCTCGCTTCGCAACGTCGAATTCCGCACCGACAAGTATTTCGGCTTCGCGGTCCCGACCGCGCTGCCGGGCGTGCCCAGCGAGATCCTCAACCCGGTCAACACCTGGAAGGACAAGGACGAGTTCGACAAGACCGCCCGCGCGCTGGTCGGCATGTTCCAGAAGAATTTTGCCAAGTTCGAAGCCCAGGTCGACGCCGAAGTGCGCGCGGCAGCTCCGGATGTGAAGCTGGCGGCGGAGTAAGATTGCAGCATCTGAGATACGAGAGGGCGGCCGCGAGGCCGCCCTTTTTGTTTGTCGCACGATCTCTCCACTCGTCATTGCGAGCGCAGCGAAGCAATCCAGACCGCCTCTGCGGAGGGTTTCTGGATTGCTTCGTCGCTACGCTCCTCGCAATGACGGGGAAGCAGCTCACGCCTTGAAATACGCGATCTGCGTCGTGGTCGCGAGCAGCCGGCCGTTCGGCGACCACAGCTCGGCGTTCTGGTCGGCGTAGCTCTTGTGCATGATCTTCGAATCGGCCGTCGCGAGCACGCGCGTGATATCTTCAGCCGCGAGCTCCTCGGCATCGGTGTGGAAATAGGTCGTCAGCGACACCGTGCCGAACGGCACCAGCTCGCGGCGGGCGTGGAAGATGCGGCCGAAGAAGGCGTCCGACATCGACATCAGCGACAGCATGTCGAGCTTGCGCGGCGCGCGGTCGCTGATCCAGATCTTCGAATAGGTGCTGGCGAGCTCGGCCTGCGGCGGGCCCATCCGCATCTCGCCCTCGACGAAGCGGAATTCGTACTGGTTGGCCCAGGATGCCGAGATCTTCGGGAATGGCAGCGTCTGCTCGAACGGCTTCGCATCCGGGTACTGCGCCACCCGGTGCTCCCAGGACGGTCGCCGCTCGGCGAACACGGCAGTGGCGAGCGTTGCGACCTCGCCGCCGCCCTGGCTGAGCTCGACGCTCCAGTGCTGGCTGGACCGGTTGGCCTTGACCAGCCGCACGTCGAGATCGAACGGCCCCTTGGCGATCGGCGCGCAGTAATTGACGGTGAGCGCGAGCGGATCGCCGGCGGCTTGCGGATGCTCGATCAGCGCCCGCAGGATGGTCGCGGCGGTGGCGCCGCCGAACGGTCCGACAAAGGCCCAGTAATCGTCGCTGGTGTGTCCCTGCCAGCTGCTGTCACCGGCAGTGACGCGCGTGGCCTCGTCGAACGGGTGCGGGAGCTTGGCGTGCATTGTTGGTCCTCGATTCCTCCACAGCCGTCATTGCGAGGAGCTCTTGCGACGAAGCAATCCAGATCGTTCCGCAGTGACAGTCTGGATTGCTTCGCTGCGCTCGCAATGACGGTGGTGAGGTGGCGGCATCGGTTCACCGACCCCGCCTGGGGATGATGATGATCATATCATCATCCGCTTGCCGAGATGCAATAACCTCGCAGGTAACGCCGCTTCCACGCTGCGGAAAAATCAGCCCGCGGCGTCGCGCAGGTTCGGCAGCAGCGGCGTCGTCGGGTTGACCGGCACGTTCCAGATCTCCTCGGCATATTCGCGGATGGTGCGGTCCGAGGAGAACCAGGCCATGCGCGCGACATTGAGGATGGAGGCGCGCGTCCAGGCCGGCGCCACCTGCCAGCGCGCATCAACCGCGCGCTGCGCCTCGTAATAGGAATCGAAATCGGCGCTGACCATGTAATGGTCGAGATAACGCAGCGCATGCGCGATGGATTCGAAGCGGCCGGGATCGCCGGGCGAGAACTCGCCGGCGCCGATCGCGTTGATGGCGCGCTGAAGCTTCGGCGACCTGCGGATCACGTCGGAGGCATCCAGCCCCTGCTTGCGGCGGATCATCACGTCTCCGGCCTCCATGCCGAAGATCGCGATGTTCTCCGCGCCGACATGGTCGCGGATCTCGATATTGGCGCCGTCCAGCGTGCCGATGGTGATGGCGCCGTTCAGCGCCAGTTTCATGTTGCCGGTGCCGGAGGCCTCCATGCCGGCGGTGGAGATCTGCTCGGACAGGTCGGCGGCGGGAATGATCACCTCGGCGAGGCTGACATTGTAGTCGGGCAGGAACACGACCTTGAGCTTGCCGCCGATCGCCGGATCGTTGTTGACGATCTCGGCGACGTCGTTGATCAGCTTGATGATCAGCTTGGCGTAGCGATAGCTCGCCGCCGCCTTGCCGGCGAAGATCTTCACCCGCGGCACCCAATTGCCGTTGGGCTCGTCCTTGATCGTCTGGTACAGCGCGACCGTCTCGATGACGTTGAGCAGCTGGCGCTTGTACTCGTGGATGCGCTTGATCTGCACGTCGAACAATGCGCCCGGGTCGACCCTGATGCCGAGCCGTTCGCCGATCAGGCGGGCGAGCTGGGCCTTGTTGTGGTGCTTGACGCTGCGGAATTTCTTCTGGAACTCGACGTCGCTGGCGCGCGCCTCGATCAGCGAGAGCTGGGTCGGATCGTCGAGCACGGCATCGCCGCAGGTCTCGCGCAACAAATCGGTCAGCTTCGGGTTCGCCAGCATCAGCCAGCGGCGGAAGGTGATGCCGTTGGTCTTGTTGGTGATGCGGCCGGGATAGAGATGGTTGAGGTCGTGGAACACGGTCTCGCGCATCAGGTCCGAATGCATCGCCGAGACGCCGTTGATGCGGTGCGAGCCGACGAAGGCGAGCTGGCCCATGCGCACGCGGCGGCCGCTCTTCTCGTCGATCAGCGAGACCGAGGCGCGGAAATCGATATCGCCGGGGCAGCGGGCCTCAGCGAGCGCCAGATGCTGCACATTAATGCGGTAGATGATCTCGAGATGCCGCGGCAACAGGCGCTCGAACAGCTCGACCGGCCAGGTCTCCAGCGCCTCCGGCAGCAGCGTGTGGTTGGTGTAGGAGAGCGTGGCGACCGTGATCTTCCAGGCCTCGTCCCAGCGGAAATTGTGGAGGTCGACGAGGATGCGCATCAACTCCGTGACGGCAAGGCTCGGATGGGTGTCGTTGAGCTGCACCGCGACCTTGCCCGCGAGGCTGCGCAATTGCCCATCGGACGACAGATGCCGCTTCACCAGGTCCTGGAGCGAGGCGGAAACGAAGAAATATTCCTGGCGCAGCCGCAGCTCGCGGCCCGCCGGACTTTCGTCGTTCGGATAGAGGAACTTGCAGATCGCCTCCGCGCGGGCCTGCTCGGCGCTGGCGCTGACATAATCGCCCTTGTTGAAGGCATCCAACTTGAGCGGATCGGGCGAGCGCGCCGACCACAGCCGCAGCGCGTTGACGTGTTGGCCACGCCAGCCGACGATCGGCGTGTCATAGGCGATCGCCTGCACCGTCTCGGCAGGATGCCAGATCGCGCGGTCGCGGCCCTTGTCGTCGACATGCTCGACGCCGCCGCCGAAATTGACGTCGTAGATCACCTCGGGCCGCTGCAATTCCCAGGGATTGCCGAAGCTCAGCCATTCGTCGGGATATTCCTGCTGCCAGCCCTGATTGATGATCTGGCGGAACAAGCCGAAATCGTAGCGGATGCCGTAGCCGATCGCGGGGATCGCCAGCGTCGCCATGCTCTCCATGAAGCAAGCGGCGAGCCGGCCGAGGCCGCCATTGCCGAGCGCCGCATCCGGCTCGCATTTGCGCAGCTCCGGCAGCGAGACCCCGAGATCGCCGAGCGCGACCTCGAAGATCTGCAGCAGGCCCATGTTGTTGAGCGCGTCGGTGAAGAGGCGGCCGATCAAGAATTCGAGCGACAGATAATAGACGCGCTTGCGGCCTGCGTCGTAGCTGTGCTTCTCGGCCATGAGCCAGCGATGCACGATGCGGTCGCGCAGCGTGAGCGCCGCGGCCTGATACCAATCGTGCCTGGTCGCCATGCCAGCGTCCTTGCCGATGGCAAGGCGCAGCTTTGCCAGGATGGCGCCCTTGATCTCGGCCAGCGCGAGTTCGTCGATGGGCTGCCCGGGGGCCGGAAAATTGGGCTGGAACGATGAATCCTGCAAGGCCGTCACTTCCTAGGTCGAAACTCTCACACCAATCTACGCGTCCTGCCCTTGCACCGGAACTGTCGCCCGGCGGCCGTGCACTGCGCTGGCGCAAAATTATGCAAGGAACGGGCCGAGTTGGGAACCCGGAGGAGCACGGAGAAACCCAGATTCGGTGCTAGATTACGAAAGATTCAGCCATCAGTGTGGAGGAGAGGACCGTGAGACTGCTGATCGAAATCGCCGCTGCGGCCCTGCTCGTCGTCTGCATCAGCGCCACCAGCGCGGCGTTTGCCACCGGCAAACCCGGTCGCAGCGCCGACGGCCTCAGTTGCGGCTTCGCGGTGCCGCAGAATGCGTCGCCCGCGGCCCGCTGCGCTGCGATCAAGCGCCAATGTGGCGGCAAGTTCTACGCAAGCGCGTGCGGTGACAAGCTGATGTCCGCGGCCAAGTGAGCACCTTCAAGCCGCCTTGCTCTGCACCGCATCGCAAAACTCCGCGAGACGATCCGCGAGCCGCAGCGTTGCCGGGCTCGCATCCGGCGCCGCCATCAGCGCCACCTCGGTCTTGTTGATCGGTGCAAAGCCGTCCTTTGCCGTCAGCACGCGGTGATCGGACTGGATCGCCATCTCCGACAGGATGCTCAAGCCCATGCCGGCGGCGACTGCGGCCTGGATGCCGGCGAGGCTCGATGAGGTGTAGGCGGTGTGCCAGGCGCGGCCCGCGCTTTCCAGCGCGTGGATGGCGCCGGCGCGATAGACGCAGCCGAGCGGAAAGCCGATCAGCGGCACCGAGGGGACGTCGACATCGACCGGATGGCTCTTGCTGGTCACCCAGTGCACCCGCTCCGGCCACACCGCGATCGCGTCCTTCGCCCCGGCCTCGCGTTTGTAGAGCGCAAGGTCGAGTTCGCCGCGTTCGAGATCGCGGGCGAGATGCTTGCTCTGGTCGGCGCGCACGTCGAGCCGCAACCCCGGATGCGAGCGCGAGAACGCGCCCAGCAGTCTTGCCAAGCGGTAGGCCGCAAAGTCCTCGGGGATGCCAAGCCGGATCGCACCTTCGCCGCCCGGCTGCCGCAGCACGTCGCGCGCTTCTTCCGCGAGCGAGAGCAGCCGCCGCGCATAGGACAACAACCGCTCGCCGGCCTCGGTCGGGCGCACGTCCTTGCCGTCGCGGTACAGCAGCACCTGGCCGACATCCTCCTCCAGCCGCTTGATCTGCTGGCTCACGGTCGATTGCGTGCGATGGACGCGCGCGCCGGCGCGGGTGAAGCCGCCGGCCTCGACCACCGAGACGAAGCTGCGCAGCAACTCGAGATCGAGCACGGCCCCTCTCCATTCGAAAATCCACTCATCGGCAGTTAATCATTTAATTTCCAAATGACAAGCGGCGTCCCTAGATCGAGGGCTCAGGAGAAAGCCCTCATGTCGCTCGCCCCCTCGCTTGCCGTGCCCCGCAGCCGCTTCAACACGTTGCCGCTCGCCATCGGCTTGTTCTGCCTGCTCTGGAGCTACGCCTTCGTCGCCGGCAAGATCGGGGTCACCCATTGCCCGCCGCTGATCCTGCTCGCCGCGCGCTTCTCGCTCGCGGGCATCCTGATCCTGGGTGCCACTTTGATCCGCGGTGAAGCCTGGTCATTGTCGTGGCGCGATGTCGCGATCTTCGCGGTGCTCGGCATCGCCAACAACGCGCTCTATCTCGGGCTCGGCTACACCGGCCTGCAATCGGTCTCGGCCGGTCTCGGTGGCCTGATCGTCTCCGCCAATCCGGTGTTCACCGCGGGCATTGCCGCGCTGCTGCTCGGCGAAGGCATGACCTGGCGCAAGGCGAGCGGCCTCATGCTCGGCACCATCGGCGTGACCGCAATCGTCTGGCACCGCCTGTCGGTCGGCACCGATTCGCTGCACGGCATCGGCTTCACGCTGGCCTCGCTCGCCTCCATCGTCACCGGCACCATCCTGTTCAAGCTGCTCGCGCCCAAGGGCTCGTTGTGGATCGGCAATGGCGTGCAGAACCTCGCCGCGGGCATCGTGCTCGCGCCGATCGCGTTCACCTTCGCCGATGTCCACGCGATCGACTTTACGCCGGGCCTGATCGGCGCCTTCGCCTTTCTCGTGCTCGGCGGCTCGATCCTCGCCTCCTGGCTCTGGTTTCATCTCCTGAAGGTGTGCGGCGCCACCGCCGCCAGCGCCTATCACTTCCTGATGCCGCCGCTCGGCATATTGTTCGCGTTCCTCGTTCTCGGCGAGCACATCGAGGCGCGCGACCTGCTCGGCATCATTCCGGTCGCGCTCGGCATCTACCTGGTGACGCGGGCTGCGAAGGCGAAGGTGTAGGCGATGTGGAGGCGCGCCATCGCAACATCGTCATTGCGAGCGCAGCGAAGCAATCCAGAATCTTTCCGCGGAGGGACTCTGGATTGCTTCGCTGCGCTCGCAATGACGGAGTACGCGGCTAGTCCTTCCTGAACACGATCGAGGCCATCCATCCCGTCATCAGCGCCATCGCCACCGTGGCGAGGCCGTAGAGCAGGCCGTTCTGCCGGGCGGTGGTGGCGACGAACTGCTCGAAGCCGACCTTGACGATCTCGAACGCGGTCTCGGTCTTGCCGATGAACGCACCGTTGGCGAACAGCTTGATCTCGACCTCGTAGGTCCCGATCGGCACCTCCGCGGGCAGCGGAATGCCGGTGCGGAACAGCGTCGGCGTCAGGAACGTCACCGCGCTTGCGTCTTCGCGATAGAGCCCGCGCTGGGTCCGCAGGCGAATGAACGCCGAGCGGAAGGCATCGTTCGGCACCACGTCGGCAAAGTCGCCACTGACCCGCTGCGTCAGCAGCACGTTGTTGAGCCCGATCTGCTGCCGCCGCGCGATCTCGGGCGAGGTGATGGCGTCGAACGGGCGGTTGGCGAACAGCGCGAGATAGCTCGGCACCTGCAGGAACTGCCGGTAGTCGGTGTTGATCCAGATGCTGAAGGTGCGCTCTTTCCGCCGCGTCACCATGTCGGCGCGCGGGCCCATCACGGTGACGACGAGATCGTAGTCCGTGCGGTCTGCCGGCGTCGCCGCATCCTTCTCGACCGAGCCGAACAGCACCAGCTCCTCGCCGGAATAGTTCGGCGTCACCGTGACGCGGTGGTTCGAGACCGACACGATCAGCCGCTCGGCCCGCGCAGCGCCGCCGAGCAGCAGGACGAGGACGATGGCGAGAAGCGTGCGCCTCATCCGCTCACTCCGAGCTCGCGTATGGTGAAGAGATCGGAGGGCTGGATCACCAGCTCGATGGCGAAGCGGATTCCGACCGAGAGGATGAGCAGGCCCAGCAGCAGCCGCAGCTGCTCGCCGCGGATCTTTTGGCCGGCGCGGGCGCCGAACTGCGCGCCGGTGACGCCGCCGACCATCAGGATCAGCGCCAGCACGGCGTCGACCAGGTGATTGGTCGCCGCGTGCAGCATGGTCGCGAACAGCATGGTGACGAGGGTGAGCACCATCGAGGTCCCGATCACCGTCGAGGTCGGCACCCTCAGGAGATAGATCATGATCGGCACCAGGATGAAGCCGCCGCCTATACCCATGATGGCGCCGATGAAGCCGATCATGATGCCGACGATCACCACGGGAATGACGGAGAGATAGATCTTCGAACGCTTGAACCGCATCTTCAGCGGCAGGCCGTGGATCCAGTTGTGTGTGCGGCGCGGCGGCAGCGCGCCGCGTCGGGTCCGCATCAAGGCGCGCAACCCTTCCGAGAACATCAGGCTGCCGACCGTGGTGAGCAGCACGACGTAGGAGAGCGCGATCATGAGGTCGAGCTGGCCGAGTGCGCGCAGCTGGGTGAAGGTCCAGACGCCGAGCGTCGTGCCGGTCACGCCCCCGCATAGCAAGACGCTCGCCAGCGCCGGATCGATCGCGCGCCGCCGCCAATAGGAGAGCGCGCCGGAAAAGGAGGAGGCCGCGATGTGGCTCGCCACGGAGGCCACCGCGACCGCCGGCGTGATGCCGATGAAGATCAGGAGCGGCGTCATCAGGAAGCCGCCGCCGATGCCGAACATGCCGGATACGAAGCCGACCGCCGCGCCCATGGCGAGCACCAGGAAGACGTTGACCGGGAGATCGGCGATCGGGAGGTAAAGTTGCATTGACCCACGCACAAACGGATCGACGAACGCGGAATGCTCGCGGGAAAAGGACGGAACGATTGCCGCGTCCCTCAATAGCGGAATTCGTTTGCGGGCGGGACCTGGAATCTTTGGCGTGGTGAATGGGCGTGACAAGCGCGTCCCCCGCCGCAGGCGGGGCGAGGCGAAAGGTCAGAACGGACTGACCGAGAAATACCGCAGCCAGAGGTCGGTGTAGCGGCCTTTTTCCCAGATCCGGAACATCGCCCAGTTCAGGGCCTGGCGCAGCACGTCGTTGCCCTTGCGCACGGCGATGCCGATGCCCTCGCCGAAGAAGCGACTCTCGACGAAGGGACCGCCTGAGAAGGCGCAGCAATCGGCCGAATCCGTGCCGTTGATCCAGAACGCCAGCGAGATGGCGTCGCCGAAGATGAAGTCGACCTCGCCTTTGCGCAGGGCTGCCCGCATCGCATCGTCATTGGAATAGGCACGCAGCTCGGCATCGGTGAACATCGCCTTCAGGTACGCCTCATGCGCGGAGCCGGCGATGACGCCGACCTTCTTGCCTTCGAGATATTCGGGGCGGATCTCCGGCATCACCGCATCCTTGCGCGAGACGAAGCGCGCCGGCACGCGGTAATAGGGATCGGTGAAGTCGACGCGGGCGCGCAATTGCGGGCTCACCGCCATGGAGGCGATGATGGCATCGCCCCGGTTGGAGGTGAGTGCATCCACCAACGTCTCGAAACGCCGCATCTGCACCGTGCAGGTGACCTTGATCTCCTCGCACAGCGCGCGGGCAAGATCGACGTTGAAGCCGGCCGGATTGCCGTCGGCGCCGGTAAAGTTGAACGGCGGATAGTCGGTCTCGGTCAGGAAACGGATCACGGTCAGGCGCGACAGGTCCGGCCGCTCCGGCCGCCGGCGCGGGTCCCAGAACCCGGGCACCGCCTGCGGGGCGGCTTGAGGCGCGGCTTGGGGGGTGGTTTGGGGGGTGGTTTGGGGGGTGGTTTGGGGGGTGGTTTGGGGGCCGGTTTGAGGTGCTGCCGGCGGCCGCTTGGCGGGGGCTTGCGCGCTCGCCTCGGTGAGGCCGCCGAGCAGGCAAAGGCCGGCCGCTAGCACTGCCAGCAAGCCACGGACAGATTTGAACGATTTCGCCTGTTGCGAGGAAGCCATCGGCCGAAGGAATGAATTTCGTCGGGATCGGAGGGCCTTATAGACCATCCCGCCGGGAACGCGAGCGCCGATTGCGGCCAGGGTGAAGCTCAGAGATAGCGCTTCAAATCAACCGCCGCCTCTTCCGGCGTCCGCTTCAGATTGAACGGCGAGACGAAGCGGCCGTCGCGGTCCATCAGGTAGATCAGCGCGGTGTGGTCCATGGTGTAGTCGCCGTCCTTGGTCGGGACCTTCTTGGCATAGACCCGGTAGGAGGTGATGACCTTGGCGGTCTCGGCGGGGTCGCCGGACAGGCCCTGCAGGTGCGGATCGAAGCTCGACAGGTAATCCTTCATCGTCGCCGGCGTGTCGCGCTCGGGATCGACCGAGATGAAGATGGCGTTGACCTTGTCCGCGTCCCTGCCCAGCGCGCGCAGCACTTCCGAGATCTCGAACAGCGAGGTCGGGCAGACGTCGGGGCAATGGGTGTAGCCGAAGAAGATCAGGGTCGGCTTGCCCTTCAGGCTCTTGTCGGTGACGGCCTTGCCGTTCTGGTCGGTCAGCTGGAACGGGCCGCCGATCGCGGCCGGCTGTGCGACCTTGCCGACCTCGCCCATGGCCCAGAACATGATCAGGAGCCCGACGACGAGGCTTGCGGCGAAGGCGGTCGCGATCACCAGCGGGCGGGTGGCGGAGCTCATGGGCGGAAAACTTCCTGTCGCAGGTCAGAAGCAGGCGGCGAAGCCGGTCCTGATCATTTCGAAGAACACCTGGCTGCCATAGTGGAACCAGAGCGCCAGCGCGCCGATCACGGCGAGACCGCCGATTGTCGCGCCAGCCCACAGCAGCACGGATGCCATCCGCCCGGCAGTGGGCGAATTGTCCGATAGCTGATGTGTTGGGTGCAGCGGTTGAGCCATGACAACGATCGGGGACGAAGGCCCCGGTTCCCTGGCTTTCAGATAGGCTTTGCGCCGGCTGCGGGCAAGGCACCGCCAGCGGGGCAAGGCGCCCCCGCCGGTGCCACAGGACGCCGTCAGGCCGCTGACGTCAGCGAAGGAGCTGGCCCCGCGCCGATTCGAGTTGCTCCGCCTGCGGAAGCGACCGGCGCGACGGCCTGGTCGTCGAGGCCTGCGCGTCCAGGTAGCAGGGCTTGTACATGGCCTCGAGCTGCTTGCCCCTCAAGAAGAGCATCCGCGGGGTCAGGCCGCCCCGCTGGCCGATCCAGCGCCTGATCTGCGAGGGATACATCGCATAGAGCATCTGGGTCGCTTCGGGGTTGGTGATGGCGCGGCCGTTGGCACCGAAATCCCAGGCGGCGTGGAAGCCGAGCGTCGCATGCGAGGTCACGCAGATCCGGTCGTGCGGGATGGCACCGAGGACGATGGTGCAAGCCGAGGCGCAGAGGCCGTCGATGATGACCGTCTCGCCGGATTGCCTGAGGTCCTGGTACTTGTCGACGTAGGTTCCAATCCGGCCGCCGCGGTCATCCGCGATCCGAACCACCGCGTGAGAAGCCCCCATGCCCGCGATCAGGAGAACCGCCGCAAGCAACCCCGTCAGAAACTTCATTGTCCCCCGCCCCAGTCGAATTCGAATCTGCGTGTCAGGTGGTGATGCACGGCTAGCGTCGGTCGTAACCAAGGTTTTGTCTAGGCAGGCCTGCTGGCCCAAAACAAATTCAAATCCAGTGTTGCGTCCGCGCTGCACCCAGCCGGTCTCCCATCCCAAAGTGGAACAAGTTAACGAGGTCTTGCGCGCCATACCCTTGATCTCAGTTGCAACCGCTGGCTTCAATCCGGGCAATTACAGGGGGGAACCCTTGGAGGGGAGAAGAACTTGGAGGGGGAACGCATGGTTGAAGAATCGGACGTCATCGTCGTGGGTGCGGGACTGTCGGGCCTCGTTGCCGCCACCGAGATCGCCGATGCGGGCAAGCGCGTGATCGTCGTCGACCAGGAAGGCGAGCAGTCGCTGGGCGGCCAGGCGTTCTGGTCGTTCGGCGGATTGTTCCTGGTCGATTCGCCGGAGCAGCGCCGGCTCGGCATCAAGGACTCCTACGAGCTTGCCATGCAGGACTGGCTCGGCACGGCCGGATTCGACCGCGACGAGGATTTCTGGCCGCGCCAATGGGCCGAGGCCTACGTGGCCTTCGCAGCCGGCGAGAAGCGCGGCTGGCTGCGCGCGATGGGCCATCGCATCTTTCCCGTGGTCGGCTGGGCCGAGCGCGGCGGCTATGACGCGATGGGGCACGGCAATTCGGTGCCGCGCTTCCACGTTACCTGGGGCACCGGCCCGGGCATCGTCGAGCCGTTCGAGCGCCGCGCACGCGAGGCGATGAAGACCGGCCGGCTGATCTTCAAATTCCGTCATCGCGTCGATGCGCTCTCCATCACCAATGGCACGGTGGATGGCGTCAACGGCGTCGTTCTTGCGCCCGACAATGCAGAGCGCGGCAAGAGCTCCTCGCGCAACGTGGTCGGCGACTTCGCACTGAAGGCGCAGGCCGTGATCGTCGCCTCCGGCGGCATCGGCGGCAACCACGAGCTGGTGCGGCAGAACTGGCCGAAGCGGCTCGGTGATCCCCCGAAATTCATGATCTCCGGCGTGCCCGAGCATGTCGACGGCCGTATGATCGGCATCACGGAAAAGGCCGGCGCGCGGCTGATCAACCGCGACCGCATGTGGCATTACGTCGAGGGCATCCAGAACTGGAACCCGATCTGGCCGCGCCATGGCATCCGCATCCTGCCTGGTCCCTCCTCGATGTGGTTCGACGCAACAGGCACGCGGCTGCCGGCGCCGCTGTTCCCGGGCTCCGACACGCTCGGACAGCTCAAATACATCATGTCGACCGGCTACGATTATTCCTGGTTCATCCTGACCCAAAGCATCATCAAGAAGGAGTTTGCGCTGTCGGGCTCGGAGCAGAACCCGGACCTGACCGGCAAGAGCTGGCGCATGACGCTTCGCCGCGCCACCAACAAGGGGGCGCCGGCGCCGGTGGAGTCGTTCAAGAGCCATGGTGTCGACTTCATTGTCCGCGACAAGCTCGATGAACTCGTTGCGGCAATGAACAAGCTCGCCGGCAGCGATCTTCTCAAGCTCGAGCACATCAAGATGCAGATCGAGGCGCGCGACCGCGAGATCGCCAATCCCTATGTCAAGGACGCGCAGGTGATGAACATCCACAATGCGCGCCGCTATCTCGGCGACAAGCTGATCCGCACCGCTTCCCCGCACCGCATCCTCGATCCCGCCCATGGGCCGCTGATCGCCGTGAAGCTCAACATCCTCACCCGCAAGACGCTGGGCGGCTTCGAGACCGATCTCGACTCCCGCGTGTTCGGCGAAGAGGGCCGTGTCATTCCCGGTCTCTACGCCGTCGGCGAAGCCGCCGGCTTTGGCGGCGGCGGCGTGCATGGCTATCGCTCGCTGGAGGGGACTTTCCTGGGCGGCTGCCTGTTCTCGGGCCGCAATGCGGGCCGTGCCGCCGCCAAGGCGGTGGGCTAGACCATGCGGCGGTGGATGGGCACCGTAACGCTGCTCGCTGCGTTGGCGGCGGCGCCAGCTGCGTCCGCCGAGACGATCGACGTCAACGGGGTGAAGCGCTCCTACACCGCGCAACTGCCGGCCAAGCGGCCCGCACCGCTGGTGATCGTGCTGCATGGCAAGACCCAGCGCGGCGCCGACATGGTTGCGCGGACGGCCTGGCCGCAGGTTGCCAGGCGCGAGGGCCTCGCCGTGGTGTTTCCGGACGGGCTCAACAACGCATGGGCGGACGCGCGCACGAAGGCGGGGCCCGCCCTGCGCGGACCACCGGCGGGGACCGATGACGTCGCCTTCATCGCAAAGCTCGTTGAGAAGCTGGTGGCCGACGGCACGGCCGATCCGAAGCGCGTCTACGTCGCCGGGATCTCCAATGGCGGTGCCATGGCGATGACCATGGCCTGCGCGCGTGCCGATCTGTTTGCGGCAGCTGCGAGTGTGATCATGAATCTCAGCGATGAAGCCGCCGTCACCTGTCATCCGTCACGGCCGCTGCCGATGCTGCTCATGAACGGGACCGCCGATCCGCTGGTCCCTTACGAGGGCGGACGCGGATCGAGCTATTTTGCCGCAGAGGGTTTCTGGTCGACGGACGAGACGCTGGCGTTCTGGCGCAGGCTCAACGGCTGCGAGACCGACGACGCCGGGATCACCGACATGCCCGACGCGGCGCCGGCGGACCAGTCGACAGTGACACGGATCAGCTCGCGCTGTCCGGCCGGGCACGACGTCGTGCTCTATCGCATCAACCATGGCGGCCACCGCATGCCAGGCTTCGCTCCGGATGCCCGCTTCCCGAAGGTCGCCAGAAGCCTGCTCGGATTGCAGAACGGCGACATCGACGGCGCCGAAACGATCTGGACGTTCTTCAGTCGGTTTCCGTGAACGGTGCATGCGTGGCAGGCAATGCATGCGTGCCAGGGGTGGCACACCGCAAGCCGCTGGGTTAGACAGGGCCGCCATTCCAGTCAGGAGATCCGAGATGAGCATTCAGCGTTTTGAAACCGGCCCGCGCATGAGCCAGGTCGTCGTGCACGGCAACACCGTCTATCTCGCCGGTGTCGTCGCCAACAAGGCGGCCGGCGAAAGCGTGACGAAGCAGACCCAGGACATCCTGGCAACCATCGACGGCCACCTCGCCAAGGCCGGCACCGACAAGTCGAAGCTGCTCTCGGCCACGATCTACATCACCGATATGAAGACCTTCGCAGAGATGAACGCAGTGTGGGACGCCTGGGTCTCGCCCGGCAACACCCCGGCCCGCGCCACCGTCGAAGCCAAGCTGGCGGCCCCGCAATACACCGTCGAGATCATGGTGACGGCGGCGAAATAGTCTTTGCGAGAGCTTCACGCGCGTTGATGACCTCCGAGGTAATCGATCAACGCGCGTGAACCTTCGATAGTCACGGTCAGCCGGACAACACGGCGCCATCGAAGGAGAGAACCATGACCGACCCCGTCACCATCGCCCGCCGCTACATCGAGCTCTGGAACGAGCGCACCGCCGGCCGCCGCCGCGAGTTGCTGAGCGAAGGCTGGACGAATGATGCGAGCTATGTCGATCCCGTGATGAAGGGCGACGGCCAGGACGGCATCGAGGCGTTGATATCGGGTGTGCAGCAGCGCTTTCCCGATTTCAAATTCAAGCTGATCGGCGAGCCCAATGGCTACGGCGACCACGTCCGCTTCTCGTGGGGACTTGGACCTGACGGCGCCGACAGCCCGATCAAGGGCACGGATTTCGCCGTGCTGAAGGACGGCCGGATCAGAAGCGTGACGGGATTTCTAGATCAGGTGCCGGCCGGAGCGTAAGAGCTCGGGCCCTCGTCGTGTGACAGGGACCTCCGCGGCGGCCATCCTTCGAGACGCCCGCCCTTGGCGGGCCCTCAGGATGAGGGCGGAATGCGCGGCAGCAGTTTCAACGGAGGCGGTGCTTGCTTAGCCTCACCCTGAGGAGACCGCAAAGCGGTCGTCTCGAAGGGCGAGGCGCGCGCTCGAAGCGCATAAATCCCTACGCGATCGCCCTCCTCGTGCAGGCGGGAGGGCGCCCCCTCGACGAAGCCATCCCTACGGCTTACCTGTCATGCCGTGCCGCCCCGTATCCTCCCAACATCGGCCGAGCCGGCCGCGCTGCTGCCGGATCGCTTCCAGGCCTGGTTCGCGGCCCGCGGCTGGTCGCCGCGCGCGCATCAATTGGCACTGCTGGAGAAGGCGCGCGAGGACCGCTCGGCCCTCTTGATCGCGCCGACCGGCGCCGGCAAGACGCTGGCCGGATTTCTGCCGACGCTGGTGGAGCTGTCGGCGCAGCCGGTGACGCGAGACGCAGGCGCGAAGAAGAGCCTCGTCTCCACCGGCCGCAGCCTGCAGCGTAGCGGTGGCCTGCACACCCTCTACATCTCGCCGCTCAAGGCGCTCGCCGTCGACATCGCGCGCAACCTCGAGCGTCCCATCGCCGAGATGGGCCTGCCCATCAAGGTCGAGACTCGCACCGGCGATACGCCGGTCTCGCGCCGTCAGCGGCAGCGGCGCTATCCGCCGGATGTGCTGCTGACGACGCCCGAGCAGCTCGCGCTGCTGCTCTCCTCCGACGACGCACCGTTTCTGTTTTCCTCCCTGGAGCGCGTCGTGCTCGACGAGCTGCACGCGCTGGTCACGTCCAAGCGCGGCGATTTGCTCTCGCTCGGGCTCGCACGATTGTGGCGCCTCGCCCCGCAGATGCGCGCGATCGGCCTGTCGGCAACCGTGGCCGAGCCGGAGCAGCTCGCGCGCTTCCTTGTGCCGCAGCCCGACGGCAAGGAGCGAGCAGCCGACATCGTCGTCGCCGGCGGCGCGGCGCCGCCCGTGGTCGAGATGCTCGACACGCGCGAGCGGCTGCCTTGGGCCGGCCACAGCGCGCGTCACGCGCTCCCCGAGATCTACGAGCTGATCAAGGCGAACAAGACCACGCTGGTCTTCGTCAACACCCGCAGCCAGGCCGAGATGCTGTTCCAGAATCTCTGGAGCATGAACGACGATGGCCTCGCGATCGCGCTGCATCACGGCTCGCTCGACGTCGCGCAGCGCCGCAAGGTCGAGGACGCCATGTCGGCGGGCCGGCTGCGCGGGGTGGTCTGCACCTCCTCGCTCGACCTCGGCGTCGACTGGGGTGACGTCGATCTCGTCGTCAACATCGGCGCGCCCAAGGGCTCCTCGCGCCTGATGCAGCGGATCGGCCGCGCCAATCACCGCCTCGACGAGGCCTCGCGCGCGGTGCTGGTGCCGGCCAACCGTTTCGAGGTGCTGGAGTGCAGCGTTGCCATCGATGCCATCGCCGAGAACGCGCAGGACACGCCGCCCTTGCGCACGGGCGCCCTCGACGTGCTGGCCCAGCATGTGCTCGGCTGCGCCTGCGGCGAGCCGTTCTTCAGTGACGAGCTCTTTGACGAGGTCCGCACCGCCGCGCCCTATGCAAGCCTGTCGCGGCAGGATTTCGATGATGTCGTCGATTTCGTCGCCTCCGGCGGTTACGCGCTGAAGACCTATGAGCGCTTCGCCCGCATCAAGCAGGACAAGGAAGGACGCTGGCGCGTCGCCAATCCCAAAGTGCGGCAGAGCTACCGTATGAATGTCGGCACCATCGTCGAGGACGACATGCTGAAGGTGCGGCTGGTGCGCTCGCGTGGCGGCGGTGCGGGCTCAACCGGCGTGATCGCGCGCGGCGGCCGGCTGCTCGGCGAGATCGAGGAGGCGTTCATCGAGGGCCTCTCGCCCGGCGACACCTTCGTGTTCTCCGGCGAAGTGGTGCGTTACGAGACCCTTGTCGAGGACCAGGTCTATGTCTCGCGCGCGCATGACAAGGACCCCAAGGTGCCGTCCTACATGGGCGGCAAGTTTCCGCTCTCGACCTATCTCGCCGAGCGCGTGCGCCGGCTGCTCGACGATGGCCGCGCCTGGGGCGGCTTGCCGGAGCAGGTGCGCGACTGGCTGTCGCTGCAGAAGGACGTCAGCAGCGTGCCGGCGGTTCGCGAGCTCCTGGTCGAGAGCTTTCCGCGCGCCAACAAGCATTATCTGGTCTGTTACCCCTTCGAGGGCCGCCTCGCGCATCAGACCCTCGGCATGCTGCTGACGCGGCGGCTGGAGCGCGCCCGCGCGCGGCCGCTCGGCTTCGTTGCCAATGAATATGCGGTGGCGATCTGGGGGCTCGGCGATCTCTCCTTCATGATCCGTCAGGGCCGGATCGACCTCAACGCGCTGTTCGACCCCGACATGCTGGGCGATGATCTCGAAGCCTGGCTCGCCGAGTCCGCGCTGATGAAGCGCACCTTCCGCAACTGCGCGATCATCTCCGGCCTGATCGCGCGCCGGCACACCGGCGAAGAGAAGAGCCGCCGCCAGGTGCTGTTCTCGACCGATCTCGTCTACGACGTGCTGCGCAAGCACCAGGCCGATCACGTCCTGCTCCGCGCCGCGCGCGCCGATGCCGCCACCGGCCTGCTCGATTTGCGCCGCCTCGGCGACATGCTGATGCGCATCCAGGGCCGCATCACGCACCGGGAACTCGACCGCGTCTCCCCGCTCGCCGTGCCCGTGATGCTGGAAATCGGCCGCGAGTCAGTTTATGGCGAAGCTGCAGACGAGCTGTTGGCCGAAGCCGCCGACGAGCTCGTCAAAGAGGCGATGGACAGAAGCTGGTAAGACGTGACGGCAGGCGCGCTGATTTCGGGAGATGTCGAGGACATGCGCGTTTCCAGGGTCACGATCACCGATGTGACCTTCGCGGCCGATCTCTCCGGCGCGCTGTTCTGGGAGGAGCAGCGCCTGCTCGTCGTCTCCGACCTGCATCTGGAGAAAGGGTCGAGCTTCGCCACGCGCGGCGTGCTGCTGCCGCCTTACGATACCATCGCGACGCTTGGCCGGCTCGCTGCTGCCATCTCCCGCCATGACCCGCGAATCGTCATCGCGCTCGGCGACAGTTTTCACGATCGCAGCGCGCATGAGCGCCTGTCGACGGACGATCGCAATGCCGTCGCCGCACTCCAGACCGGCCGCGACTGGATCTGGATTTCGGGCAATCATGATCCCAAGCTGCCGCGCGATCTCGGCGGCACCATCGCGGACGAAGTCGCGATCGGCCCGATCACCTTCCGTCACGAGCCGACCGGCGCACGCGGCGAGATCGCCGGCCATCTGCATCCGAAGGCGCGCGTCTCGGCGCGCGGCCGTTTCATGGAGCGCCGCTGCTTCGCCAGCGACGGGTTGCGCGCCGTCATGCCTGCGTTCGGCGCCTATGCCGGCGGCCTCAGCATCCGCGACGCTGCCTTCGCCAGGATCTTTCCGCAGAACGGCTTTGTCGCCCATCTCCTCGGCGATCGTCGCGTCCATGCCATTGCGGCGTCGCGCTGCCATTGAGGTGTTCTTTGCACCCAAGAACAAATTAAGAACAATTTAGCAAGTCTTTGATATATCATTGTGATTCGGCGCATCGCCGATACAATATCTAGCGTCTGTCCGACTTTGCGAGGACTACATGTCCACCATTGCCTTCGACCAGTTTGCCCTCACCCGGATCGCCGATTTCGCGCGCTCGCTGTCACGGCTGCATCAGGCGGCGCGGCGCCAAAGGGTCGACGATGACCAATTCGACCGCGAGTTCAACGCGGTGTGCCAGTCGATCTGGGGCTACACCATCGACGATTTCAGCGACGATCTGTTCTCGCCCGAGGATCATCTGTTTCTCGACACGCTGGACGAAGCGCATGCGCGGATCTTCGCGGCCGAGCAGGGTTATGACCTCGTCGGCGAGGCGGGCATGCTGACGGATTGGTGGGGTTTCTGCTGGATGATCCTGGCCGAGAAGCGCGGTCTCCTGACGCCGGAAAACCGCGCCGCTGCGCGCGCGGCGATCGAGGAGAAATATCTGTCCGCGCCGAACGTGATCGGGGTGATCATCGGGAGGTAGTGTCCATCCTCCGTCATTGGCTTCAGGCGTGCTCGATCAATCCAACCCCGCCCGCTTCGCCGGCTTCGCGGCCGTCTTCGGCACCGACACATCCGGCAGCGGCTCGCGCACGATCTCGGCCGCGGCGGGGGCATCTGCCGACACCGTCTCGGCCCGCACCGGCGCGACCTTCATCTCGCCAAGCCGTGCGCGGACCTGCGCGGTGAGACCGGGATAGGAGGCCACCGGGGTGAAATCCGCAGCCTGGTCGTTGCCAACGCGGACGCCGGTATAGGCCACGAGGCCGTCGGTGGTGGCGATCACGTCGCCCGCCTTCAGCGAGGAATCCAGCGCAAGATCGACCGGGGCAAGACCGACCGGTTCGCGGCCGTTGCAGGTGCAATCGGCGCGCAGCGCCTTGCGATAGGCGAACGCGTTCTCGCTGTCGGCGTAGCGCTCGCCGGTCTGCGAATAGGCGCCTTCGATCGAAGAGCCGAAATAGACCTTGGTTGCCGTGGCAGGGCAGAATGCCTGACACATCTGCGCGGGCGAGACGAGGCCGCGCATCAGCGGAAAGTATTTTCCGTCGCAGCTGCGCACACAGAATGCCGGGCCCGAGCCGCCGGCCGCCGCCGAGCGGGTCGGCGGCACATATTGCGGCGTGGCGCCATTCTGCTGGCTGCCGAAAGGATCGACGTAGGGGTTCGCCTGCGGCACCTCGCGCTGCGGCCGCTGCTGCTGCATTCCGCCGAAGAGGAAGTCGAACAGGCCTTCAGCCGAAACCGGGGCAGGCGTTGCGAGCAGCGGAGCTGCCAGCATGGCGGCCACAAGCACCGCGCGACGCCGCCGGCGCGCATGGGAGATGACTGTACGCAATGCTTACTCCACCCGACGCTACTGAACCGGCTGGGACCGGGAGGTCTCAGCGCACGATTCACCATAAAGCGGGATGGTAAATGAGCAGTTGAGCGGAGGCGGTTTCAAGACGTGGCGGTGGCCTCTTTAGGGCCAGGCGCAGCTTTGGACGGATGGTTGCTTCCGGGGCACACCGAGGCGTGACAGCGAAGGATGTTTCGCCGCATCACCCCTTCAGGAATTCCGACGCCTTGTACAGCGAGCGGAACGGCAGGCCAGCCGCAGCGAACGTGTCGGTGGCTCCCTCTTCGCGATCGACCATGGTCAGCACCAGCACGACATTGGCCCCGGCCTCGCGCACCGATTCCACCGCCTTCATCGCCGAGCCGCCGGTGGTGGTGACGTCCTCGACGATGACGACGCGCTTGCCGGCCAGCGTCTCGCCCTTGGGCAGGCCCTCGATCGCGAGCTTCGCACCGTGCTCCTTCGGCTTCTTGCGCACGAAGAAGGCCGCGATCGGATGGCCCTTGATCCAGGAGATCTGCGCCAGCGCGCCGGCGAGCGGCACCGCGCCCATTTCGAGCCCGCCGATGAAATCGAGCTGGTCGTCCTTGAGCGCCTCGTAAGTCAGCTCGGCGAGCAGCGTCGCGCCCTCGGGGTCGAGCATGGTCGGCTTGAGGTTGAAGTAGAAATCGCTCTTGCGGCCCGACGCGAGCGTCACCTCGCCGCGGCCGAATGAGCGCCGGCGGATGATTTCGAACAGGCGGGCGCGGGAGGCGGATTTCGACACGGCGGTCCCTCGAACAGCGTTTTTGGTGGGGGCGGAATTTATCCGCGACGGACGCGACATTCCAGAGGGGGCGTCTCCCGTCAACAGGGATCGGCCATCCCGGCCCGCCGGTTGTGAGGGCGCAACCTTCTGGAGTAGTTCAGGGGGCACGCCTGTTGGGAAGGACACGGAATGACCATCGAGCTCTACACCTGGAACACGCCGAACGGCCGCAAGATTTCGGTCGCGCTGGAGGAGATGGGGCTGCCCTACAAGGTGATCCCGGTGAACATCACCAAGGGCGAGCAGATGGCGGGCGAGTTCCTCAAGCTCTCGCCCAACAACAAGATCCCCGCGATCGTCGATCCCGAGGGGCCCGACGGCAAGCCCGTCAGCATCTTCGAATCCGGTGCGATCCTGCTCTATCTCGGCGAAAAGACCGGAAAATTCCTGCCGAAAGCGCTGATCCAGCGCATCCCGGTCTACGAATGGCTGATGTGGCAGATGGGCGGGTTCGGCCCGATGCCCGGCCAGGTGCACCATTTCATCGCGCTCGAGAGCGAGCAGGACCGGGCCTACGGCCTGAAGCGCTTCATGGCCGAGACGCGCCGGCTGTACGGCGTGCTCGATCGCCGGCTGGAGGGGCGCGACTTCGTCGCCGGCGAGCTCTCGGTCGCCGATTTTGCCATCCTGGGCTGGGCCTGGCGCCATCCTCGCCACAAGGTTGATCTGGCCGACTTCCCCAACGTCAAGCGCTGGTACGAGGCCCTGATGGCGCGCCCGGCGGTGAAACGCGGGATGGACGCGAAGCTGGATTGAGCTTTCTTGTCCCTCTCCCCGGTCTGAACACCCCGGAGGGGAGAGGTGCTCGAGTGCCTGGCTCGCTTCGATCCATACGACGGCGAATTTCTACGCCGCGCGGATCGCGTCGAGGAATTTTCCGACCTCGGTCTTGAGCCGGCTGCTTTCGCCCGAGAGCGACCTCGCCGACGCGAGCACGTTGGAGGAGGCGGATCCGGTCTGGCTCGCCCCGCGCTGCACGTCGACGATGCTGGCGGAGACCTGCTGGGTGCCGCGCGCGGCCTGCTGCACGTTGCGGGAAATCTCCCGCGTCGCTGCGCCCTGCTCCTCGACCGCCGCGGCGATTGCGGACGCGATCTCGGACATGCGGGAGATGGTATCGCCGATCGACTTGATGGCGCCGACGGAGTCCTCCGTCGCCGTCTGGATGCCCGAGATCTGCTGGCTGATCTCGCCAGTGGCCTTGGCGGTCTGCTCGGCCAGCGCCTTGACCTCGGACGCGACGACGGCAAAGCCGCGACCGGCCTCGCCGGCGCGCGCCGCCTCGATGGTGGCGTTGAGCGCCAGAAGATTGGTCTGGCCCGCGATCTGGCTGATGAGCTCGACGACGTCGCCGATTCGCCCCGCAGCCCTGGCGAGCTCGCCGACATGCTCGTTGGTCCGCCCAGCCTGTTGCACGGCCTCGCCGGCGATGCGCGCGGAATCCTGGACCTGACGGCCGATCTCGTCGACCGACGAGGCCATCTCCTCGGCCGCGGCGGCAACGGTCTGCACATTGGTGGAGGCCTGCTCGGAGGCGGCCGCGACTGTCGCCGTGACCGTTTCCGATTGCGCGGCCGTGCTCGTCAGCGTTCCCGCGGAGGCTTCCAGCTCCGAGGATGCCGCCGAGACGGTGTTGATGACATCGCCGATCATGGCTTCGAACTCGCGCGCGATCTGATCCATGCGCTGGCTGCGCTTCAGCTTCGCTTCCGCTTCGATCGCGGCCGCCTCGTCGGCGGACTTCTTGGCGAGCAGCGAATCCTTGAAATGCTGGAGCGAGCCGGCGACCTGGCCGATCTCGTCGCTGCGGCCCGTCGCGGGAATCTCGACCTCGTGCTGCCCGGCGGCGAGCGCGCCGATCACGTCGGCGATCCGGCCGAGCGGCGTCACCACGCGCCTGCGCAGCATGATGGTCACGCCACCGAGCGTGCCGAGCAGGGCCAGCACGGCGACACCGGCCAGCGCGAGCATCGCCAGCGCACCGTCGCGCGCGGCCGTGGCTCGCTCGGCGGCTTCCGCCAGCGCAGCGTCACGCACGCCGTAGAACATCTGGATGGCCGGCACGATGACCTTCGCCAGCTCGTCGGCGGTGGCACCGTACTTGCCGTCAGCCCGGGCTGCAGGAAGCTCCTTGTCCACGGCATCTGCTGCTTTTCCGAAATATGATTCCGTTGCCGCCTTCAGCGCGTTGGCGATGCGGGCGGGATTTCCGAGCTGTTCGAGACCGGCCTCGATGCGCTCGCGATCGGCCTCTACGCGTCCCTGCATGCGGTCCATCAGCGACAGTTCGGCCGCGGTGAGCGGACGGCGCGCGGACAGCGCCGGCGACAGCGTGGCGGCGCGGCTGCCGGCCGAAACGCGCAAATCCTGCGCCGTTCGCGCCAAACTCAGCAGCGCGGCGAGCGAGGAATCGGCATTGATGACCTTCGCCTCGAGCTTGTTCATGACCGGCTCGATGTGGCCGATGACCTCGGCAACGCCGGGCAGGAAGCCCTTGGTCGCAGCGCCGTCGCGCGCCGCCAGCGGAACGCTCATCGCGCGGTCGGCCGCGGTGGTGATTTCCTTCAGCCGCCGCGCCGCGCGATCGAGATTCTCGGCAATCGCGCCGCCGTCATCCAGCACCATGACGGCGCGCCTTGCGGCCTCGAAGCCCGCCTCGGCGGTTTTCGTGGCCTTTGTCGCAGCATCGAGCTGCGCCGGCGTTGCGGCGCCGTCCTGGAAGATCGGTCCGATATAGGGAGCGCGAAGGCTGGCGACGTGCTGGTTGGCCAGCAGCGTCGCACCAAAAGCCTCCACCGTCTTGATCGCGTCGGAGCGGTTCGTGAAGATGCGCGTCTGAGGTATCAGCACTTCGGCGCCGAGAACGACTGCAAATACCGTCACCGTCAGCATCGACAGCGCGAAAAGCTTTCCGATCCGCATCCTCAGGTCCCCGAATGTATTTCTGCAATGGCGAAAACTAGCCGGCGGGCACTAAGGGCCCGTTAAGCAACGATCCGTAGTTCCGCGGGGTGTCAGGTCGCCGCAGACACCTCGGGAACGCCGTCGCGCACGGTTCCCTTTCGGCGGCGAATGAGCAGAATCGCCGGCACTTCCGCACCGAATACCTATATCAGTGGCTTGCGCCGGCACCCCGGCCACACTTGCTTACCTCCGGAACGCCAATGCTCTCGCTCGAACTCGTCATCGTCGTCGTCCTGATCGTCATCAACGGCCTGCTATCCATGTCCGAGCTGGCCGTGGTCTCGTCGCGTCCGGCGCGACTGTCGCTGCTCGCGGCCAAGGGCGTGCACGGCGCCGAGCGGGCGCTGACGCTGGCGGCCGATCCCGGCAAGTTCCTGTCCACGGTGCAGATCGGCATAACGCTGGTCGGCGTGCTCTCCGGCGCGTTTTCGGGCGCCACGCTCGGGCAGCGGCTGACGCAATGGCTGCTCGAGCTCGGTCTGTCCCCCGGCATCGCCGACATCGTCGGCGTCGGCATCGTGGTCACGCTCATCACCTACGCCACCTTGATCGTCGGCGAACTGGTGCCGAAGCAGGTGGCACTGCGCGACCCCGAGAGCATCGCGGTGCGGGTCGCGCCGGCGATGCACGTGCTCGCGAAAATATCGCTGCCGCTCGTCTTTCTGCTCGACGTCTCCGGCAAGCTGATCCTCACGCTGCTCGGCCGCGGCGGCAAGGCCGAGGAGAAGGTTTCGGAGGACGAGATCCATCACCTCGTCAGCGAAGCCGAGAGCGCGGGCGTGCTCGAGCCCGGCGAGAAGGAGATGATCGCCGGCGTGATGCGGCTCGGCGACCGGCCGGTCGGCGCGGTCATGACGCCGCGCACCGAGGTCGACGAGATCGACCTGAACGACGATCCCGCCGCCATCCAGGAGATCATCGCCAAGAGCCCGCATTCGCGCTTTCCGGTCTCCGACGGCGACCGCGACAAGCCGATCGGCGTGCTCCAGGCCAAGGACCTGCTGGTCGCCTATATGAACGAACGCAACCCGGATCTGCGCGCGCTCGTGCGCGAGGCGCCCGGAATCCCGGTGTCGGCAGATGCGCGCGACGTGCTGACCATCCTGAAAGCGGCGCCGGTTCACGTCGGGCTCGTCTATGACGAATACGGCGCCTTCGAAGGCATGGTGACGGCCGCCGACATCCTCTACTCGATCGTCGGCGCGTTTCATTCCGAGGAGGGACCGCCCGAGCCGGCCTTCATCAGGCGCGAGGACGATTCGCTGCTGGTCTCCGGCTGGATGCCGGTCGACGAGTTCGGCGATCTGCTCGGCATCGAGCTGCCGCCACATCGTTACAACACGGTCGCAGGGCTCGTGCTGCAACAATTCAGCAAGCTGCCCAATGTCGGCGACGCCTTCGATTTCGGCGGCTGGCACATCGAGGTGGTCGATCTCGACGGGCGAAGGATCGACAAGATTTTGGCGAGCCGGTTGACCGAGGTCGAGACGGGGTGAAATGTGCGCGAGGACGAGCCTCCGCTCACCCGAACCTCACCCCGATCCGCTTTTCCTTGCGCCAGACCACCGTGCAGGTCCGATGCATGCCGTCGGCCTGGACGAACAGGGTGAAATGATCGGGAATGCCGACGGGACTGGTGACGTCGAGTGCGGCGCCGGTATCGGAGAGGTTGCGGACAGTGCAGTCGATCCCGCCGCCGCCGAACTCGATCGTTCCGGCTTTCAGCACGCGATGTCGGGCTTTGTCGCGTCGCTCGTCCATGGGGCGAATCTAGACCCAAAGTTGAACCAGATGTTAAACCAACCCTCCGCTCCCGGCAATTTGATGCCCCTGGCCTACGACAGAAGCGGGCGGCATCTCACAGCGCCGGCTGGAATGTCTCGGCGCGCGCCATCTGCCAGGCGTCGCGGAAGCGCGGGTCTTCCGTGCCTTCGAGCAGCTCGCCCGCACGCAGCGCCGGATAGAGCTGTGCGAAGGACTTCACCTGGGTCGTCGACGTCCGCTGGCTGAAATGGATTGGCCGCAGCTGCTGCGGATGTTCGAGCCCGGCCGCGGCGATCAATTCGGTCAGCGAATGCAGCGTCGCATGGTGATAATTGGCCACGCGGTCGATCTTGAGCGGCACGTAGAGCGCGCGCGCCCGCGTCGGATCCTGCGTCGCCACCCCGGTCGGGCAGCGGTCGGTGTGGCAGCTCAGCGACTGGATGCAGCCGAGCGAGAACATGAAGCCGCGCGCCGAATTGCACCAGTTGGCGCCGATCGCCATGGCGCGTGCCATGTCGAAGGCGGTCGCGATCTTGCCGGACGCGCCGATCTTGATGCGGTCGCGCGCATTGATGCCGACGAGCGCGTTGTGGACGAAATTGACGCCCTCGCGCATCGGCATGCCGAGATGGTCCATGAACTCCAGCGGCGCCGCGCCGGTGCCGCCCTCATTGCCGTCGACGACGATGAAATCCGGATAGATCCCGGTCTCGATCATCGCCTTGCAGATCGCCAGGAACTCCCAGGGATGGCCGATGCACAGCTTGAAGCCGGCCGGCTTGCCGCCGGAGAGACGGCGCATCTCCGCGATGAACTGCATCATGCCAATTGGCGTGGAGAAGGCGCGGTGCGAGGCCGGAGAGATGCAGTCCTCGCCCATCGCGACGCCGCGAATTTTCGAGATCTCCTCGGAGACCTTGGCCGCCGGCAGCACGCCGCCATGGCCGGGCTTGGCACCCTGGCTGATCTTGAGCTCGACCATCTTGATCTGGTCCTCGCCGGCGACGCGCGCGAACGCTTCGGGATCGAAGCTGCCGTCGAGATGGCGGCAGCCGAAATAGCCGGAGCCGATCTCCCAGATGATGTCGCCGCCCATCTCGCGGTGATAGGGGCTGACGCCGCCCTCGCCGGTGTCATGGGCGAAGCCGCCCTTCCTGGCGCCGGCATTCAGCGCGCGCACGGCGTTGGGGCTGAGCGCGCCAAAGCTCATCGCCGAGATGTTGAACACCGAAGCCGAATAGGGCTTTGCGCAATCCGGCCCACCGATCACCACACGGAATTTCTCCGTGGCGTGCGCCTTCGGCGAGACCGAGTGATGCATCCACTCGTAGCCCTCGCGATAGACGTCCTCCTGGGTGCCGAACGGGCGCTTGTCGAGCTCCATCTTGGCGCGTTGATAGACCACTGCGCGGGTGTCGCGCGAGAACGGCATGCCGTCCTTCTCGCTCTCGAAGAAATATTGGCGCATCTCCGGGCGGATCTCTTCGAGCAGGAAGCGGATATGCGCGGAGATCGGATAGTTGCGCAGCACCGCGTGGCTCTGCTGCAAGAGATCGCGCACCCCGAGCAGCGTCAGCGCGCCGAAGATCAGGATTGGAATCAGCAGGATGTCGAAGATCTTGCGATCGGCGAGGCCGATACCGATCAGGAGCGCGGTGACGATCGCGCAGATCGTCAACACGATGAAGCGCGGCGAGAAGGGCAGCAGCAGGGTTTGCATGATCCCCTCCTCCGCCAGCGGCAGACGTTTCGGGGATGAGTGGTGGGAGGATACTTGCATCTTGTTGTCGTCGGCCACGTTTTCGATCCTCTCGCCAGCAGAAGGCGTCACGATACGCCCGTGCCTGTCATACGGATATGACGCGGCCCTTGTTTCAGGCTAGCGAATTCGACCGAGGCAAATCAATCCGCCGGATGGACGGGTGTTGCGGTGCAGCAGAGACCGCCGAATTGAGCAGCTTGCAGCGCAGGCGAGCTGTGTCCCGGGCAAGCGCAAGCGCAGACCGGGACCCAGACTACAACAGCTTACGATATGGTGAGATGGGCCCCGGCTCTGCAGCGCATCGCCAAAGGGGCGCTGCCATAGCGCGTCGAAGACGCGCGTAAACGCGCTGACGGCGTCCGGGGCACGAGAAGCGCTTAGCGCTCGACGAAGGCCTTCTCGATCACGAAATGGCCGGGCTTGTTGCCGCTTCCTTCGACGAAGTCGCGGCCCTCGAACATCGCCTTCAGCTCTTCGAGCATCGCCGGGCTGCCGCACATCATGATGCGGTCGGTTGCGATGTCGAGCGGGCCTTGCCCGATGTCGTTGAAGATCTGCTCGGAGTTGATGAGATCGGTGATGCGGCCGCGGTTCCGGAACGGCTCGCGAGTCACGGTCGGATAATAGACCAGCTTGTCCGCGAGCAGCTCGCCGAACAGCTCATCCTCGCGCAAGGTCGCGACCAGCTTTTCGCCATAGGCGAGCTCGGAGACCTGGCGGCAGCCATGCACCAGCACGATCGTTTCGAACTGGTCGTAGACCTCGGGGTCCTTGATCAAGCTGGCGAACGGCGCAAGGCCGGTGCCGGTCGACAGCAGCATCAGCCGCTTGCCGGGAAGCAGATTGTCGGTGATCAGCGTGCCAGTCGCCTTGCGGCCGACCAGGATGGTGTCGCCTTCCTTGATCTTCTGCAGGCGCGAGGTCAGCGGGCCGTCCTGCACCTTGATCGAGAAGAACTCGAGCTCTTCCTCGTGGTTGGCGCTCGCCATGCTGTAGGCGCGCAGCAGCGGCCGGCCGTCGACCTCGAGGCCGATCATGGCGAACTGGCCGTTCTGGAACCGGAAGCCGGTGTCGCGGGTGGCGCGGAAGCTGAACAGCGTGTCGGTCCAGTGGTGGACGGAAAGAACCTTCTCTCGGTAAAACGCGCTCATGATTCTCGATATTCCGAATAACTGCGGTTTTAGGGCAAAAGCGCTGCCCGGCCCTGAAACCGGGCGGTCACCATTTGCCATGGCGGAGGATTTCGCGTGTGTGATCTACGCCATTGAGACCAATAATCAACCTCGTTTCGGATGCAATTGATGCCGGTCAAACCGGCATTTGCGGCAGAACTGGTCACATCATTAAGGAATCTGCTGCCTGGCGCGCGCGGAGGATAATTTCTTTTCCCTCCCGGCCTTCATTGCAGCACTTAATTTCCGGTTCGCTCGCAAGAATTTCATTAAGAATAGCTCTGATTTTCACCGGGCTTGGCGCCGATATCCGCATTTCTGCGGCTTTTGGCGACAGAGACGACACACCATGACGAGCGGCGAGCGGATCTTCGTTCAGGCGATCAGGCGCTATTGCGCCGAGCGGGGCATCGCGGTCGATGTCCGCGCCGGCGGCTGGCTGATCGCGATGCGCCGCGACGATATGCGCCGCTTCGCCTTCGGCTACGACATCGGCCTCAACAGCGCCATCGCGCATCGCCTCGCCAACGACAAATCGGCCACTGCCGAGGCTCTGGCGCTCGCGGACGTGCCCTGCATTGCCCATCATCTCTTCCTCAACCCGAAGCTGGGCGCGCACGTCGCCGGCACCGATTGGCACCCGAGAATGCTGGCGCTGCTCGCCCAAAATCCGCAGGGCGTGGTGGTGAAGCCGAACGAAGGGACATCGGGGCGATCGGTGTTCAAGGTCACGACGGAGCCGGAGCTCGACCGCGCGGCCGGCGAGGTCTTCTCGATGAGCACGGGGCTCGTGATCTCGCCCTATGTCGCAATCGAGGAGGAGGTCCGCGTGGTGCTGCTCGATGATGCGCCGCTCATCGCTTACAGCAAGCAGCGCGGCCCGGATTGGCGACACAATCTCGATGCCGGCGCAAAGCCGGTGCTGCTGGAGGACGGCGAAGTCCGCGCGGCCTGCGCAAAGCTCGCGATCGATGCCGCGCATGCCATCGGCATCGTCTTTGCGTCTATCGACGTTGTTCGCGTGGACGGCGAGTGGAAGGTGCTCGAGATCAATTCCGGCGTGATGATGGAGACGCTGGCCAAGCTGCATCCGGAGCTGGTGCAGGCGACCTATGACGCGGCGCTGGATCGGGTGTTTGGGGATAGCGGCAAAGAATAGCAGCCACGGCGCAGGTGCCACCCTCCCCTGGAGGGCAAGGCTATCGCGTATGAGATGTAGCGATGGGCACCGGCTGTCTCCACAGCGTCATGGCCGGGCTTGTCCCGGCCATCCACGCCTTTCCGCGCAGCACAAAGAACGTGGATGCCCGGGACAAGCCCGGGCATGACGACCTCTGCAAGATTCGAACGCGATTGCCCTCCCCTGGAGGGTAAGAAAGACCCGCCGTTAATTATTCGCGCTTGCCGAATCGTCCATCGCCTTGAAGGCTTCCTCCAGCTGTAGCGAGATCGGCACGTTCAGCCGCTCGCCTGTGGGGAGCCTAGCGGTGAACCATTTTTTGTAGAGCGGGACGAGGTCGCGGTTGGAGCCGAGCTTGCGGAAGGCGCGCTCGACCACGGCCGCGAGCTGCGGCTCGCCCTTCCTGAACATGATGCCGTAGGGATCGTAGGACAGATAGTCGCCGGTGACGCGGAACCTGTCCTGCGCCTTGTGGCGCGCGATCAGGCCGAACAGCAGGATGTCGTCGGTCGCGAACGCATCGGCCTTGCCGTCGGCGAGCATCTGGTACGATTGCTCGTGGTCCGGGGAGGTGACGATGTTGAGGCCGAGCGAGAACTTCTTGTCGGCAACATGCATCGCCTGCTCGTTGGTGGTGCCCTTGGTCACCACCACGGTCTTGCCCTTGAGATCGGTGACCGCAGCGACGGTCGAGGCCCTCGGCACCATCAGCTTGGTGCCGGCGACGAACATCAGCGGCGAGAAGGCGACGCGCTTGCCGCGCTCGGCATTGGCCGTGGTCGAGCCGCATTCCAGATCGATCTTGTTCTGGAGCACGGCGTCGATGCGGTCGTCCGGGGTGACCTTGACGTAGTCGATCCTGAGATTGGGATCGTCGACCTCGACGCCGATCTCCTCGACGATGGCTGCGCACAGTTCGAGGCTGTAGCCGATCGGTCGTCCCGACTGGTCGAGGAACGAGAACGGCGGTGAACTCTCGCGATAGCCGAGCCGCACGGCGTGGGCTGACTTGATGGCCGACAGCGTCGGGCTGAGCCCTTCGCTGGCGGTCTGGGCGTGCGCCGACCTCGCGAACAAGGAGGTCGCGAGCAACGATGCAGCGAGCAAGAGGACGCCTGAGGTCAGCGGCCTCGCCAAGATCCGGTCCATGGCTCGCTCCTACCCATGGCCGGCCATCGCGGGCACCTCGCCCGGGACCATGTCGTCGGGCACGACATCGCCGGGGCCAAGCTCGTGCTCGGGGCCGAGCTCGCCTTCCCATTTGGCCACGACCGAGGTCGCAAGCGTATTGCCGATCACGTTGGTGGCGCTACGGCCCATGTCGAGGAAGGTGTCGATGCCCATGATCATCAGGAGGCCGGCCTCGGGAATGTTGAACTGCGCCAGCGTCGAGGCGATCACGACGAGGGAGGCGCGCGGCACGCCGGCGACGCCCTTGGAGGTGATCATCAGCGTCGCCAGCATCGCGAGCTGGGTGCCGAGCGGCATGTCGATATGATAGCTCTGCGCGATGAAGACGGCCGCGAAAGTGCAGTACATCATCGTGCCGTCGAGATTGAAGGAATAACCGAGCGGCAGCACGAAGCTCGAGATTCGCGACGAGGCGCCGAAGCGGTTGAGCGCCTCCAGCGTCTTCGGATAGGCCGCTTCCGAACTCGCGGTCGAGAACGCGATCATCAGCGGCTCGCGGACCAGCTTCAAGAGATGGCCGTACCGCGACCCGATCACGATGAAGCCGACGATGACCAGGATGGTCCACAGGATCGCCAGCGAGAGATAGAAGCCACCCATGAAAACGATGAGCTTCCACAGCACGGCGAGACCGTTCTTCGCCACCGTCGCGGTGATCGCGGCCCACACCGCCAGCGGGGCGAACAGCATGACGTAGCCCGTCACCTTCAGCATGATGTGGCCGACGTCGTCGATCAGCGCCAGGATCGACTTGGACCGCTCCGGCATCGCGCCCATCGCCACCGAGAAGAACACGGCGAAGATCACGATCTGCAGGATCTCGTTCTGGGCCATCGCATCGGCGATGGAGGTCGGAATCAGATGGGTGAGGAATTTCTCGATCGAGAAGGCCGAGACCGGCAGGCCGGTCGATTGGCCGGCCGCCGGCAGCGTGCCGGGGAAGTTGGCGCCCGGCTGCAGCAGGTTGACCATGATCAGACCGAGCAGCAGCGAAACGAAGGACGCGCTGACGAACCAGCCCATGGTCTTGGCGAAGATGCGGCCGAGCTTGGAGCCCGAGCCCATATGAGCGATGCCACCGACCAGGGTCGCGAACACCAGGGGCGCGATGATCATCTTGATCAGGCGCAGGAACATCATTGCGATCAGGTTGATGGAGGAGGCCCAGTCGGCACGCGTGTCCGGCAGGAAGTTGTAGATCGCCGAGCCCATGACGATGCCCAGCACCATCGCGGCCAGAATGTATTGCGTGAACCTGTTGGACATCGCTTACCCCTACATAGTCCGGCGCTTCATGATGTCGCAGATAACCGAGCGACGCAACACGCTTTGCGTGTGCTCGCGTTTTCAGGATGTTCCCGTTGTGAAATGGAATGCGGCGATCTAGCCTTCATGCGGCGCACGACACATGCGCCCTGCACGTTTTCTTCGCGGCGGCTGCATCAATAATCGTCAAACAAATGAAGAGGGAAACGCCATGAGCGGCAACATCAATCGCCAGATTCTGCTGGTGGAAAAGCCCAGCGGCAAGCTCGGCCCCGAGCACTTCAAGATGATCGAGGGCGCGATGCCGGAACCGAAAGACGGCGAGGCCCTGCTGCGCGTGCGCTACATCTCGCTCGACGCGGCCAACCGCGCCTGGATGCACGGCGCGACCTATCGTTCCGCCGTCGAAGCCAACAGCGTCATGGCCGGCGGCGCCATCGCCGAGGTCGTCAGCTCGAAGGCAGCGGGGCTTGCGCCCGGCGATATCGTGTTCGGCGACACCGGCTGGCAGGAATTTGCCGCCGTGCCGGCGAAGCATCTGACCAAAATGCCGAAGCTCGAGCCGATGACGCATCTGCTCAGCGTGTTCGGCGTCGCCGGCCTCACCGCCTATTTCGGCCTGCTGGAGATCGGCAAGCCCAAAGAAGGGGAGACCGTGGTGGTCTCGGCGGCCGCAGGCTCGGTCGGCTCGATCGTCGGGCAGATCGCCAAGATCAGAGGATGCCGCGTCGTCGGCATCGCCGGCGGCACTGAGAAGTGCAACTGGCTGACCTCGGAGCTCGGCTTCGATGCCGCCGTGGACTACAAGGACGGCGCATTGTTCAAGGCACTGCGCGCAGCGGCGCCGCAAGGTATCGACGTCTATTTCGACAATGTCGGCGGCGACATTCTCGAAGCCTGCCTGCCCCAGATGAACAATTACGGCCGCATCGCCTGCTGTGGCGCGATCTCGCAATATGACGGCGCGCCTGCGGCACATGGCCCGCGCGGCGTGCCCGGTCTGATCGTGGTGAAGCGGCTGACCATGCAGGGCTTCATCGTGATGGACTACATGAAGGACAGCGCGCGTGCGCTCGCCGATCTCCAGGCCTGGGTGAAATCCGGCAAGCTCAAGGTGCAGGAGGACATTCTCGACGGGCTCGAGAGCACGCCGAAAGCGCTGATCGGATTGCTTGCGGGCGAGAACCGCGGCAAGCGCATGGTGAAGCTGACGACGTAATCCGCGCGCCCCAATTGCGGTGGCATAATTGACTTGCGGCAGAGGCGAAAGCGGCCAAAGATGCCGCTCGCGAGCTGACCCTCGCGACGATTGCGCTTGCATATCTTTTCAGAATTGTCGGCGTTCCCGATCGGGCAGGAATTCATTCAAATGTTCAACACGTTGAAACATGCATCGACGCGCACCGCGTTGCTGGCCATGGCACTCTTCGCAACCGCAACAGGAGCGTTCGCGCAGACCGAGGCGCAGAAGAGCGCCATCCGGTCCGCATGCCGCTCGGACTTCATGGCGCATTGCTCGAGCGTGACGCCCGGCGGCGTGGAGGCGGTTCAATGCCTCGCCAAGAACATGTCGAGCCTGTCGTCGGCGTGCCAGGCTGCGGTTCGCGCGGTCGAGCCGGCCGCCGCGCCGAAAACCGAAGCGGCGCCCGCCAAATCCGAGCCTGCCAAATCCGAGCCGGCAAAAACGGAAGCGGCGCCCGCCGCCGAGCCGGCTGCCAAACCGGCAGCGGCAGCCGCACCGAAGGCAGCGGCCGCAAAGCAGCCGAGCCCCGCCCAGGTGTCCGCGATCAAGAGCGCCTGCCGCGGCGACTATCCCAAGGTCTGCGCCAGCGTGCCGCCCGGCGGCGCGCCCGCGGTCGAATGCCTGGAGAAGAACAAGGCAAAGGTGTCGGCGGGCTGCGCCAAAGCGGTGAACGCCGCCTTCGGTGTCGGAGCGGCCCCGCCTGCGTCCGGTGCTGCACCGGCCGCAGAGGCAGCGCCTGCCGCCGCACCGGCCGTCATCGTGCTGCGGCCATTGCTCCCGCGCGAAGAGCTGTTCATCGTGCGGTCGGCCTGCGGCGCCGACATCCGCACCCTCTGCGCCGGCGTGGCGCCCGGCGGCGGCCGGATCATCCAATGCATTTCCAACCGGGCAGCATCGCTGTCGCCGGCCTGCAAGGACGTGCTCGCGCCTTTCGCCGCGAGGTAAGACGAAGCGGATGATCGTCCGCGGCTTTGGTCCGCTGCACCAGGTTCCGGTCAATGGGGGCTATGTGAAACGCTGCGTCTGACGCCCCGGTGGCCAATCCACCCCGGTTTGGCTATGATTCGTGCCTGACGGTTTCGGATCCGCGAAACGCGCGTCCGGAAGACGGGCTTCGGCGTGCCACGCGCTTGCGATAATTCCGCTGGCGCCGGACGCCGGAGCACATTAGTCTACCCCTAGATAGTAAGTATACTGTCAATTAGGGAGGCAGACGTTGCGGATCGCCGTGATTGGCGGGGGGCCCGGTGGGCTCTACTTCGCCTATCTCTGGAAGAAGCGTCACCCCGAGGATCAGGTCGACCTGTTCGAACAGAACCCGGCCGACGCAACCTGGGGCTTTGGCGTCGTGTTCTCCGACCAGGCGCTGGAGTTCCTGCGCACCGACGACCCCGAGACGGTCGATGCGATCGCCCCGCACATGGAGAGCTGGGAGAACATCACGCTGAACCTCGCCGGCGACAGCGTCGCCATCGACGGCGTCGGCTTCTCATCGATCGGCCGGCTGGAACTCCTCAAGTTCCTGCAGCAACGCGCGTTCGACGTCGGCGTCACGCCACGCTTCGACACGCAGATCCAGGCGATCGACCAGCTCAACGGCCACGATCTGATCGTCGCCGCCGACGGCCTGAACTCCCTGGTGCGCCGCACCTATGAGGGCGATTTCGGCACCTCGCTGTCCTACTCATCCAACAAATTCGTCTGGTACGGCACCTCGAAACGCTTCGACACGCTGTCGCAGACCTTCGTGAAGACCGAGCGCGGCGCCTTCAACGCCCATCACTACCGCTATTCGCCGACCATGAGCACCTTCCTGGTCGAATGCGACCACGCCACCTGGCAGGCCTATGGTTTCGCCTACAAGGACGTCGAGCAGTCCAAGGGCGTCTGCGAGGAGGTGTTCGCCGACACGCTCGGCGGCCATTGCCTCGTCTCCAACAAATCGGTCTGGCGCAATTTCCCCTGGGTCTGGAACGAGCACTGGTCGTTCAAGAACATGGTGCTGCTCGGCGACGCCCTGCATTCGGCGCATTTCTCGATCGGCTCGGGCACGCGGCTCGCGATCGAGGATGCCATCGCCCTCGTCAAGGCGCTGGAATCGGACGCGCATCTCGCCACCGCCCTGCATCGCTATCAGGCCGCGCGCAAGCCCATCGTGCAGAAGCTCGTCAACGCCGCGCGCACCAGTGCGTTCTGGTACGAGCATTTCGCCCAGCACATGCAGCTCGACCTGTTGGATTTCGCCTACAGCTATATCACCCGCTCCGGCCGCATCGACGATGCGCGCCTGCGCCACATGTCGCCGGCCTTCATGGCACGGTACGAGGCCGCCAAGAACGGCAAAGACAATGGCGGAGATGCAAGCGACGAGGCCACGGCATGAGCAACGACGTCCGCGACCAAGTGCCTGCCGACAGCGCAGGGGCACGCGAGATCGGCTTCGCCGTTCCGGACATCTACAACGCCAGCCGCGTGCTGTTCGACAATCTCGGCAAGGGCCGCGGCGACAGGCTCGCGCTGATCGGTCCGGTTGGTACGCGCACCTACGCTGAGCTCTGCGCAGAAGCCTGCCGCTGGGGCAACGGTCTCGCCTCGCTTGGCCTTGCGCGCGGCGATCGCGTGCTGCTGTTTCTCGACGACACGCCGGCCTATCCCGCCGCCTTCTTCGGCGCGGTGCGCGCCGGCTTCGTGCCGCTGCTGATCAACACCCTGACGCCGCCGGACCTGTTGCTATTCTATCTCGCCGATTCCGGCGCGAGCGTCGCGGTGGCCGATGCCGAGTTCGCGGCGCGCTTCGATGCGGAGGCTTGCAAGGCAACCAAGCTGCATACGCTGATCGTCGCCAACGGCGCTGTCGGCGAGCACGCGGCGCCACGGGCGCTCGCGGCGGCGAGCTGGCTCGCGCAATTTCCGGCCGAGCTTGCGGAAGCGCCGACGCAGCGCGACGAGATGGCGTTCTGGATGTACTCCTCCGGCTCGACCGGACGGCCCAAGGGCATCGTGCACCTGCAGCACGACATGGCCTACAGCGATGCCGCCTTTGCTCGCAACGTGCTGAAGCTGACGCCCGACGACGTCTGCTTCTCGGTGCCGAAGATCTTCTTCGCCTACGGCTTCGGCAATTCCGTCACCTTCCCGTTCTCGGCGGGCGCTGCGACACTGCTGTTGCCGGGCCAGCCCAAGCCCGCCTCGATCTTCGCGGCGATCGAGCAATACAAGCCGACGGTCTTTTTCGGCCTGCCGACGCTGTACACCGCGCTGACCAAGGCGGAAGGCGCGGACAAGACGGATTTCTCGTCGCTGCGCATGGCGCTCTCCGCCGCCGAGGTGCTTTCGGCCGAGGTCTTCAACGGCTGGAAGACGCTCACGGGGCTCGAGATCGTCGAAGGCCTCGGCTCGACCGAGGTGCTGCACATCTACCTCTCCAACCGGCCAGAGCGGAAGAAGCTGGGCGCGGCGGGCCTGCGCGTCCCCGGCTACGAGGTCGCGCTGCGCGACAAGGACGGAAACGACGTCGCCAACGGCGAGGAAGGGATTCTGTGGGTGCGCGGCGATTCCAACACGCCGCTGTACTGGAACCGGCCGGACAAGTCCGCCGAGACCATCCGCGAAGGCGGCTGGATCTACACCGGTGACCGCTTCGTGCGCGATGCCGACGGCTTCCACTTCTTCCGCGGCCGCGCCGACGATCTCATCAAGATTTCCGGCCAGTGGGTCTATCCGCTCGAGGTCGAGCTGTGCCTCGCCGACCACCCCGATATCCGCGAATGCGCGGTGTTCGCCGCCGAGCTGCCGGACCGTCGCATGACACTGAAGGCGGTGGTGGTGATGAACAATCGCGCGGTGAACCAGAATGAGGCGACGCGCAGGCTGCAGGATTACGTCAAGGGCCGGCTGCTGCCGTACAAATATCCGCGCGAGGTGATCTTCATCGACGAGCTGCCGAAGACGGGGACGGGGAAGATCGATCGGCAGGCGCTGCTGAGGATGTGAGGCGGCGCGTCGCCACACTCACCGCAATCGTAGGGTGGGCAAAGCGAAGCGTGCCCACCATTGCCCATTGCGAGAGATATCGTGGGCACGGCGCAAGCGCGCCTTTGCCCACCCTACGAGATCGCGCCCTGGGCTGGCCGCTCCCCTCACCCCGCCTTGCCCAGATGCTCCAGCGCGTCCTCCGCGCGCAGCGGCACGCGTGAGGCCTCGTTGTTGAGATCGACCAGCTGCGCCAGCAGACCCATCAGCGCCTTGCGGTCGGCCGGCTTGAGCGGCTCGAGCATCCGCCCCTGCGCGCGCTCGACGGCGGGGATGATCTCGCGCAGGGTCGCAGCGCCCGACCTGGTCAGGTAGAGCAGCTTGATCCGCTTGTCCTCGGGGGCCGGCCTGCGCTCGATATAGGCCTTGGCCTGGAGCCGTTCGATCACGCTGCCAAGCGTGGAGCGGTCGAAGGCGATCACCGCCGACAGCCGCGTCGCGTCGATGCCGGGATGGGTGTGGATTGCGACCAGCGCGGCATATTGCACCGGCGTGAGGTCGAATGCCTTGCACTCCTCCATGAAGATCGAGACAGCGATCTGCTGCATGCGCCGGAACAGATAGCCCGGCGCGGCATAGACCGCGTCGATCGTGATCGGAGGGGACGGCTTACTCGGCATCGGGCTGCTTCTCCGGTGCGGCATCGGCAAAGGCCGGCAGTGCCTTGGCGGCGGCCTCGGCCTGGAGCAGGCGCGGATAGGCGGAGACATCGACGCCGAAGCGGCGCGCATTGCCGAGCTGCGGCACGAGGCAGAGATCGGCCAGCGTCGGTGCATCGCCGAAGCAGAACGGGCCCGGCTCGCTCTTGATCAGCGTCTCGCAGGCCGACAGGCCCTCGCGGTTGACCCAGGCGGCCCAATCCTGGACCTTCTCCTCGGGCAGGCCGAGCTCGCGCAGGCGAGCCAGCACCTTCAGGTTCTGCACCGGATGGGTGTCGCAGGCGATCGCCAGCGCGAAAGCGCGCACCTTGGCGCGGCGCAGCGGATCCGTCGGCAGCAGCGCCGGATTGGGATGGGTCTCGTCGAGCCATTCGATGATGGCCACCGATTGCGTCAGCACGCCACCCGCATCGTCCTCCAGCGCCGGCACCAACCCTTGCGGATTGATGGCGAGATAGCTGGGAGCGCATTGCTCGCCCTTGCGCAAATGGTGCGGCAGATGCTCGGCGCCGAGCCCCTTGAGGTTCAGCGCGATCCGCACGCGATAAGCGGCGCTGGAGCGGAAATAGCCGTGCAGCTTCATGGAGGGCCTCCCTTTTATTCTTCGCCGTCATTCCGGGGCTCGCGCAGCGAGAACCCGGAATCTCGAGATTTTCGGATGCGATGCTATCGCATCGCTCCGGAACGACGACAACTACCACTGCCAACATTGACGCTACCTAGATCCTCAGTATACTGTCAATCAACAAAACGATCGGGAGCAGCAACCATGGAAGCCGTGACCAAGACGCCGGAACGCGAGGCGTTCTACAGGAAGATCGACGGCGAGAATCTCACCGCGCTGTGGACGGTTATGAGCGACCTGATCACGCCGGAGCCGAAAAGCGCCTGCCGGCCCCACCTCTGGAAGTTCGACGTTATCCGCGACTACATGACGGAGGCCGGCAAGCTGATCACGGCCAAGGAAGCCGAACGTCGCGTGCTGGTGCTGGAGAACCCGGGCCTGCGCGGCCAATCCAAGATCACGACCTCGCTCTATGCCGGCGTACAGATGGTGGTGCCCGGCGACGTCGCGCCGGCGCACCGCCACAGTCAGTCTGCGCTCCGCTTCGTGCTCGAGGGCAAGGGCGCTCACACCGCGGTGGACGGCGAGCGCACCGCGATGGAGCCTGGCGATTTCATCATCACGCCGTCGATGACCTGGCACGATCATTCCAACGAGACAGACCAGCCGATGTTCTGGCTCGACGGCCTCGACATCCCGCTGGTGCAGTTCTTCGACTGCTCCTTCGCGGAAGGCGCGAAAGAGGACCAGCAGAAAATTACAAAACCCGCGGGCGACAGCTTTGCCCGCTATGGCCACAACCTCTTGCCCGTCGACGTCAAGCGGAGCTCGAAGACTTCACCGATCTTCAGCTATCCCTATGCCTACACCCGCGAGGCGCTGGAGAAAGCGAGGGCGAGCCAGGAATGGGACGCCTGCCACGGCCTCAAGCTGAAGTTCAGCAACCCCGAGACCGGCGATTTCGCGATGCCGACCATCGGCACCTTCATCCAATTGCTGCCGAAGGGTTTTAGCACCGCGCGCTATCGTTCGACGGACGCAACGGTGTTCTGCCCGATCGAGGGCAGGGGCCGCAGCCGCATCGGCGATACGATGTTCGAATGGGGCCCGCGCGATCTGTTCGTGGTGCCGAGCTGGCACTGGGTGACGCACGAGGCGGAGGAGGACGCCGTGCTGTTCAGCTTCTCGGACCGGCCGGTGCAGCAGAAGCTGGATCTGTTCAGGGAAGGTCGCGGGAACGCGTGACGGTCTCACTGCCAACCACATCGTCATTGCGAGCGCAGCGAAGCAATCCAGAGTCTTTCCGCGGCGACAGTCTGGATTGCTTCGTCGCAAGAGCTCCTCGCAATGACGGGAGTATGCCTCACCGCCAGTGCAACAGCCGCATCTCCAGCCAGCCGATCACCTTGCCCACCGCCAGCCCAAACACCGACAGGATCACGACGCCCGCGAGCAGTTGATCGGTCTGCATCAGATTGCCGGCCTGCAGCACGAAGGCGCCGATGCCGTATTGGGCGCCGATCATCTCGGCGCTGACCACCAGCAGCAGCGCGACGGAGGCGGTGATGCGGAAGCCGGCGAGGATCGCCGGCAGCGCGCCCGGCCAGATCACCTTGCGCACGATGGTGGCGAAGGGAACGTTGAAGCTCTGCGCCATGCGGATCAGGTTGCGCGGCACCGCATCGACGCCACTATAGACCGAGATCGCGGTCGAGAAGAACACCCCTAACGCAATGGTCGCGATCTTCGGCTCTTCACCGATGCCGAGCCATAGAATGAGCAGCGGCAGCAGCGCGATCTTCGGAATCGGAAACAGCGCCGAGATGAAGGTGATGCCGACGCTGCGCGCGAGCCGCGACAGGCCGATGGCGAAGCCGACGGCGATGCCGGCCGCCGTTCCCAGCAGCCAGCCGACGCCGATCCGCAGCAGCGAAGCCGAAACATGCTGCCAGAGTGCGCCGGAAACGGCGAGCTGATAGATCGCGCGGACAATTGCGGAAGGGGTCGGCAGAAACAGCGCATTGACGAGGCCGGCGCTGCCGGCGGCCTGCCAGATGGCGATGACCAAAGCGAGCGCGATCCAGCCGCCATACCGGCTCGAGGCAGGCTCGAAGCCGGCGCCGCGGAAGCGAACGGGCCGCGTCGCTTCGTTCTTGGCCGTGTCCGTTGCCGCGCGATCAAGCATGCTGGACCTCGCGCTCGGCGTCGATCGCCTCGTTGCGGATCAGTGACCAGATCTGATTCTGCAGCGCCAGCAGCTTTTCGCGCGCCGCCGCTTCGCCGCGGGCCGCGCGCGTCATCGGCACGGTCACGACCTCGCGGATGCGGCCGGGCCGGCGCGACAGCACCACGATGCGGTCGGCGAGCCGCGCGGCCTCTTCGAGATTGTGGGTGACGTAGACCGCGCCCATGCCGCCGTCTGCGAGCAGGCGGATGAAATCCTCCAGCAGCAGCTCGCGGGTCTGCGAATCCAGCGCCGACAGCGGTTCGTCCATCAAGAGGATCGCCGGCTTCACCGCGAGCGCGCGCGAGATGCCGACGCGCTGGCGCATGCCGCCGGAGAGCTGCTTGGGGTAGGTCTGGCGAAAATCGGCGAGGCCGGTGCGGCGCAGGGCATCCTCGACCAGCGCGCGGCGCTGCGCGGCCGAGAGCTGGGTGTGCAGCAGCGGGAACTCGACGTTCTCCTCGACCGTGGCCCAGGGCAGCAGCGCAAAGTCCTGGAACACGAAGGTCAGCGGATTGAGACTGTCCGCGGGCGGCGCGCCGCGGAGCTCCGGCGCCCCGGAGGTCGGCTGCAAAAGTCCGCCGAGGATCGACAACAGCGTGCTCTTGCCGCAGCCGGAGGGCCCCACGATCGCCACCACTTCGCCAGCGCTGACGGTGAACGAGACGTCGTCGAGCACGGCGAGATCGCCGAAGCGATGGGTGATGTGGCTGGCGATCAGGTCCACGTGATGAGCCCGGGTTCTTCACCCTCCCCTGGAGGGGGAGGGTCGGTTTGCATGGAGCGAAGCGAAATGCGAACCGGGGTGGGGTGACAGTTTATCCGCGACAGCGCTGATGATGCCCGCTCTCGAACTCTCCGCGAGTGGTCGGAGCAAACGACGGAGAGGCTGCCGCCGTGGCTCACCCCACCCCGCTCGCTCCGGACGATGCTACACATCGCCGGTGCGATCGACCCTCCCCCTCCAGGGGAGGGTGGCACATCGCCTGCGGCGAGAGACTGCATCTTCAACATCAATCCGCCTTCACGAAGTCCTTGGCGATGATCGCATCCGCATCAAAGCCCTTGTCGACGAAGCCCTGCTCCTGCAGCCATTTGATCTGGTTGTCGACGTTCTTCACGTCGAGCTTGCCGTCGGGATCGATATAGGCGCAGTTGCCGACCACCTGCTCGACCGGCAGGTTGGTGTACTTGGCGATGATCTCCAGCAGCGGTTTTGTCTGCTCGTTGATCGGGGCGACACCGTCCTTCATGGCGGCGAGAATGACGTCGTGATATTCGCGGTCGGCTTTCGCGAGCACGCCGAGGAATTTCGTCACCAGCGCCTTGTTGGCCAGCGTCTTCGGCGATGCGAACACCGCCCCCAGCTGCCACGGCGTCTCATCGCCGACCCAGCCAAGGAATTTCGCGCCACCCTCGTCCATCAGCTTTCGCGCGGTCGAGATCGGGAGCAAGGCGGCATCGACGGTCTCGCCCTTGAGCGCAGCGGCGGCATTCGACAGCGATTGCAGCGGCACGATCTTCACGTCCGCGAGCTTGAAGCCGTATTTATCGGCGAGCAGGCCGAGCGAATAGTGGAAGCTCGAGCCGACCTGCGTCATCGCCACGCGCTTGCCGGCGAGGTCCTTCGGCGTCTTCAACCCGGCGGTATAAGCGTTGTTGCTGGCGAAATAGCCGATCAGGGGATAGCCGGGCTTCTCGCGGCTCATGCCGCCGATCACCTTCAGGGTGCCCTTGCCGGCGAGATTGTAGAGCCCGGCAGTAAAGGCGGTGACGCCGAAATCGACGTCGCCCGAGGTGGTGGCGACCGCAATCGGCTGCGCCGCGTCGAAGAACTTCAGCTCGACCTCCAGGCCGGCCTCGCGGAAATAGCCCTTGTCCAGCGCGATGAAGACCGGCGCCGACGAGGACAGGCGGAGCACGCCGATCCTGGCCTTCAGCGCATCCTCGGCCCGCGCCGTCCCCATGGCCATGATCGCCATCAGGCCCGCTATCGCGAGCCGCGCAATCCCGATCATCCCGTTTCCTCCGCTTTGTCTTGCAGTGCGTTACAGGCCTTCGGGCACCGCCTGGTCCCCTCCGATGAAGGCGCCCTGTTGTTTCAACGTTTCCTGCAATTTTTCAATGGGGATTTCGCGTGGTAACAGGTTTCCGGACAGCGCCAGCGCGGCGGCGGAACCGGCGGCCTCACCCATTGCGAAGCAGGCCCCGGAGACCCGCGCGGCCGACTGGCCCTCGTGGGTCATCGAGGCACAGCGGCCGGCGACCAGGAGATTGTCGAGGCCTTCAGGGACCAGCATCCGGTAAGGCAGCTCGTTATAGCCGCGCGATTCCGGGATCGGCGGAAAGGTGAAGACGACGTCGCCGGGCACATGGGCCTCGATCGGCCAGCCGTTGACGCCGATGGAATCGGCGAACGAGGCACAGCCGAGTACGTCCTCACCGCTGAGCTGGTAGCCGCCCTTGATGCGGCGGGTCTCGCGGATGCCGAGCTGCGGCGGCAGGTCGACGATGTAGGACTTTTCGAAGCCCGGCACCGCGCTGCGCAAAAACTCGTACGCGGCGAGCGCCTGCTTGCGGCCCTCGATCTCGCCGCGGGTGAGATCGTCGGGCTCGATGCCGTTGATGGCATGGCCGTCCTCGCGCGCCAATTGGGTGAAGTTCACCCGCCATTCGATGCCGGATTTCTGCGGCCGTACAATGGCGCTCTTGCGCGGGAACGTGTGGGTGCCGGCCGCGGAGGCCTTCTCCATCAATTGCGGAATGGTGCGCCAGGCCTCGCCGGCCTTGGCGGGATCGATGCCGTTGAGACGCAGCATCATCGAGGGATAGAGCGGATGGCCGTGCTCGTCGCCGATCTCGAACGGCGCGCCGGCCCACACGGCAAGATCGCCGTCGCCGGAGCAGTCGACGAAGATCTCCGCGCGCACGGCCTGCCGGCCGGCCTTGGTCTCGACCAGCATCGCGTCGATGCGGCCTCTATCTGCCATGACGACGCCGGCACCGAGCGCGTGGAACAGGATATTCACCTTGTGGCTGGCGAGCAGCTGGTCGGCCGCGATCTTGTAGGCGGCGGTGTCATAGGCCTGGGCAAAGACCTTGCCGAGGATCAGATGCGGCGCGTTGAGGCCGTTCAAGCGATCGATCCGCGCCAGCAGCTCCGAGGCGAGCCCCTGCACCAGCCGCCGGTGCTCGCCATGGACGTTGCCGTGCAGGCCACAGAAATTGGTGACGCCGGCGGCCGTCCCCATGCCGCCGAGAAAGCCGTAGCGCTCGATCAGCAGCGTTGTCCGCCCCCCGCGTGCCGCGGCGGCTGCAGCCACGATGCCGGCGGGGCCGCCGCCGAGCACGACGACTTCATACTCGCCGTAGAGCGGCACTTTGCGCGCCGGTTCATCGATCGTCATGGCTCGCATGGCGCGTTCCTTCCCGAAACCTGATTCGAACTGGATCTCGCATTAGCCGGCGGTCCTCATGCCCGCAAGATCGCGGTTGCTCGCCACCGGTGAACCTGAGACAAGTGCGGCCATGAATTCGATCATCGTCAGATACTGCTTCGCCGCTCTTATTACCCTCGCGCTCTCGGCCGCGCCCGCCGCGGCCCTGGAGCAAAACTGCCGCTTCATCCAGGCCAAGCCTGATCGCGAGGCCTGCTACAAGCGGCAGGAGGAAGAGCTGGTGGCGAAGCGCAAGCCTGCGGCGCCGGCGACTGAGAGCACGACGCTCGAAACGCTGCGCCAGCTGCGGCAGGAGGACGATGCGGTCTACCGCAGCATCAACAACATCTGCCGCGGCTGCTGACGCCTAACCTTTGCCACCGCCCCAGTTCGCCCCGCGCTTCTCGGCGAACGACGCAAGCCCCTCGGCCGCCTCCACGCTCTGGCGCTTGAGCGAGTGCAGCTCCACGAGCCGCGTATACGCGGCATCGTCCACCGCCATGCCGCCGAACGAGCTTTCCAGCGCGAGCTTCTTGGTCTCGGCCATCGCCTCCGGTCCGTTGGCGAGCAGCTGCTCGACCACCTTGGCGCCTGCGGCCTCGAGATCGGCGAGCGGCACCACCTCGTGGACGAGGCCGATGCGGCGGGCGTCCTCGGCGCCGAAGCGTTCGCCGGTGAGCGCATAACGTCGGACTTGCCGTACACCAATGGCGTCGCAGAGCTGCGGGATGATGATCGCCGCAGTCAGGCCCCAGCGCACCTCGGTGATCGAGAACAGGGCATTGTCGGCGGCAATCACGACATCGCAGGCCGCGATGACGCCGGTACCACCGCCGAAGCAGCCGCCCTGCACCAGCGCGACGGTCGGGATCGGCAACGTGTTGAGCCGCTGCACGGCTTCGAACGTCGCCCGCGAGGCCGCCTCGTTCGCCTCGCGCGATTGCGGCCGCACGCCGTTGATCCATTTGAGGTCGGCGCCGGCCTGGAAATGCTTGCCGTTGCCCCGGAGCACGACGACGCGCAGATTTGGCTTGCTGCCGAGGTCGTCCATGGCCGCGAGCACGCCTGAGATCAGCGCGCCGTCATAGGCATTGTTGACCTCCGGCCGGTTCAACGTGACGGTCGCAATCCCGCGTTCATCGAGGCTCCACAGGACGGGGCTGGTACTCATCGGCGGTCCTCCGGTTGTTTGCCGCGCACTATGGCCGAGAGCGCGTGCCCTGATCCATATCTTTCCGGCGTAGGGCAGCCGCGTCCATCGCATGGCGGCTTGTGTCATGCTGACCGCGGGCGACACCACGGGATCGATACGGGATATCAATATGCGCATCTGCATTTTCGGCGCGGGCGCCGTCGGCAGCCACATTGCGGTACGGCTGGCGCGCGCCGGCCACGAGGTCAGTTGCGTGATGCGGGGGGCGCATCTGGAGGCGGCCCGCGCCAATGGCCTCAAGCTGCGCGTCGGCGATTCCGAGGTTGGCGCCAAAGTGAACGCGTCAGGCGATCCGGCCCAACTCGGCCCGCAGGACATCGTGATCTCGACCTTGAAGGCGACCGCGCTTCAGGGGCTTGTTTCCAGCATCAAGCCGCTGCTGCAGGACGACACCGCGATCGTGTTTGCGCAGAACGGCATTCCCTGGTGGTACGGTATCGGCCTGCCGCCGCGGCACCCGGCGCCGCCCGACATTTCATTCCTCGATCCCGGCGGGCGCCTGCGCGCCTGCATTCCGAAGGAGCGGATCATCGGCGGCGTGATCTTCTCCTCCAACGAGGTGATCGCGCCCGGCGTGGTGCAGAACCTCACGCCGGACCGCAACCGCCTCCTGATCGGCGAGTGCGACGACCGCAATTGCGAGCGCATCACCAGGCTGCGCGGTGTCTTCAACGACGCGCGGCTGGAATCGCCGCCGGTGGCCGAGATCCGCGAGGCGATCTGGTCAAAGCTGCTGACCAACATGTCGCTGTCGGTGCTGTGCCTGCTTACCGGCCAGACCGCGCGCGGCGTCCGTGACGACCCCGCCTTCACGGAGGTGATTCCGCGCATGCTGAACGAGGCCAACGAGATCGCCCAATACTTCATTCCCGAGGTCAAGCGCGTCAGCCGCAGCGGCCCTGCCCCCAACCACAAGCCCTCGCTGCTGCAGGATTACGAGCTCGGCCGCGCCATGGAGATCGACGTGCTGGTGAAGGCGCCCCAGGCCTTCGCGCGCACCGCCGGCCTGTCGACACCAACGCTCGACCTGATCGCCGCACTGGCGATTCAGAAGGCGCGCGACAAGGGGCTCTATGCGGCGTGAGCTTCAGGAGAGCTTGTCGATCCAGGCTGCGAGCGCGTGCAGCACCTCTGTGAGCGCCTCGTCATTGGTCCGGCCGGACTTCTTCAGCACCGCAAACGAGTGATCTCCGCCTGCGACCTCATGCAGCGTCGCCTTCGCTCCGAGCTGCGCGATGACCGGCTTGAGGTAGCCCAGATCGGCAAGCTCGTCGCGCGTGCCTTGCAGGAACAGCAGGGGAATCGCGATTGCAGCGAGGTGCTCGGCCCGCTCGCTCGACGGCTTCTTGGCGGCATGGAGGGGAAAGCCGAGAAATGCGAGCCCTTTGACATCGGGGAGCGGCGACTTCGACTGCGCCTGCGAGGTCATGCGGCCGCCGAACGATTTTCCACCGGCGACGAGCTTCAGCCCGGGGCAGAGCCGCGCCGCCTCCGCGACCGCTGCGCGGACGCTCGCATGCGCGATGGCGGGCGGGTCAGGGCGTCCCAGCTTCTTCTCCATGTAGGGGAAATTGAAGCGGAACGTCGCGATGCCACGCTCAGCGAGACCTGCCGCGACCTTCTCCATGAAGGAATGCCGCATGTCCGCGCCGGCGCCGTGCGCCAGGACGTAGCAGGCGCGCGCATGGGTCGGCTGCGTCAGGATCGCCGAGACAGTGCCGATGCGCTCGATGTCGAGCTTGAGCTCCTGGGTTTTGGTCGTCACAATCAGACACCCCGATAGACGCCGTTGCGGCCGCCTTGGTAGCGTCACCGGCGCAGCCTGAAAACACAATAATTGCCGCGGCGGGCTGGCCTACCCAAGCCGGAACGCCGCATCAACCGAGGTAATCATGTCCTACCGCTCCTCCTGGATGACCGAAGAGCTCGACGTCTTCCGCGACCAGTTCCGCAAATATCTCGCCAAGGACCTGGCGCCGCACGCCGACAAATGGCGCGAGCAGAAGATGGTCGACCGCTTCGCCTGGCGCGGGCTCGGCGAGATGGGCGCGCTGCTGGCGAGCGTGCCGGAAGAGTATGGCGGGCTGGGCGCGACCTTCGCCTATGACGCGGCGGTGCTGGACGACCTCGAAAGCACGGTGCCGGAGCTGACCACCGGCGTCTCCGTGCACAGCGCCATCGTCGCACATTACATCCTCAATTACGGCTCGGAGGAGCAGAAGAAACGCTGGCTGCCGAAGATGGCCTCCGGCGAGATGGTCGGTGCCATCGCCATGACCGAGCCCGGGACCGGCTCGGACCTGCAGGCCGTCAAGACCACGGCGAAGAAGCAGGGCAATTCCTACGTCATCAACGGCCAGAAGACGTTCATCACCAACGGCCAGGCCGCCGATCTCGTCATCGTGGTCGCGCGCACCGGCGAAGCGGGCGCGAAAGGCATTTCGCTGATCGTGGTCGAGACCGCGGGCGCGGACGGCTACAAGCGCGGGCGCAACCTCGACAAGATCGGCCTGCACGCCTCCGACACCTCGGAGCTGTTCTTCGACAATGTGACCGTGCCGCCGGAAAACCTGCTCGGCAAGGAGGAAGGCCAGGGCTTTGTGCAGCTGATGCAGCAATTGCCGCAGGAGCGGCTTGCGCTCGCGGTCGGTGCCGTCGCCTCGATGGAGCGCGCGGTCAAGCTCACCACCGACTACACCAAGGAGCGGAAAGCGTTCGGCAAGCCGCTGATGGATTTCCAGAACACCGCCTTCACGCTCGCCGAGCGCAAGACCGAGGCGATGATCGCGCGCGTCTTCGTCGATTGGTGCATCGAGCGGCTGGTCGCAAAGGACCTCGACACCGTCACGGCCTCGATGGCGAAATATTGGTGCTCGGAGAAGCAGGTCGAGACCGCCGACGAATGCCTGCAGCTGTTCGGCGGCTACGGCTACATGCAGGAATATCCGATCTCGCGCATCTTCATCGATTCCCGCATCCAGAAGATCTATGGCGGCACCAACGAGATCATGAAGCTGTTGATCGCCAGATCCTTATAGATCAGGTCGCTGGAGATCACCGCCCCCGCCAGTCGCGCGGCCGGCAGCCGAAGCGTTGCTTGAAGCGGCGGGTGAAGTGGGAGAGGTCCGAGAAGCCCCAATCGAACGCGATGGCGCCGATCGCGCGCTCCGCCATCGCGGGATTCCTGAGATCCCTGGCCGCGCCGTCGAGGCGGTGGTCGATGACGTAGTCGGTGAAGCCTGAGCCCGATCGCGCCAGCAGCTTGTGCACGTAGCGGTCGCTGATGCCGACGGCGTCGGCGACGTCCGCGACCGCAAGACCCGGCTGGCGAAGCCGCCGGTGAATGGCACGCTTCACCGCCAGCGTCGTTGCATCGGCGAGACTCTCGGCTTCAGCGGCGTGCACGCGGCTGCCTCGCGACAGGCTCACCGCAACCAATTCGATCAGCGCCCGAAACAGCCGCACGCCTTCGTCCTCGCTCATCCGCAGCGCGCCGTCGCTGAGCGTGCGCGCGGTCTCGACGATGAGATGGCCAATGAGCGGATCGTCCGAGAGACGCGTCGGTACGACGTCGAACGAAGCCGGCAGCCGTTCACGCAAGTCCTCTGCCGGCACCCAGAACGAGGCGACGCGCAATTGCGGGCCGCGATCGTGCATGAGCGCGAACTGCCGATCGCTGTCGAAGATGCCGACCTGTCCGGGTGACAGGCTGATCTCGCGACCGTCCTGCTGGATACGGCAGCGGCCGGCCAGCTTCAAATTGAGGTAGAAGCAGCTGCGGTCGGACCCCGCAATATCGGCCGCAGAACGGCGCACCACATGTTCGGGGAAGCTGACGCGATTGATCGCGGCATCGCCGAGACGGACGTGCTCGACGCTGGCGGGAAAGCCGCTTGCGGCCGCCGGCTCCGGCGTCAGGTTCATGAAAGCCTGGCAGATCGCCTCGCGATAATAGGCGAATTGCTCGTGGGGCCGCACGCCCACCGTATTCCAGGCCGAATGGCGTGACGGAACGGGGCGCTCGATCTGTTGCATCGGTTCACTCCGAGACCAATCCGGTTCACTCCCAGCCAAGCAACAATTCCGTCGCCGGTCCACTCTTGCCGCGCGGCGACGCTGCGCCAATCTAACCACAGCCTCGGGAGGAGCCACAACATGTCGACCTTCGTTCTCGTCCATGGCGCCTGGCACACAGGTGCCGAGCTCGAGCCGGTCGCCGCGCCGATCCGCGCAGCCGGCCATCAGGTCCATACCCCCACCATCAAGGGCAACCGTCCGGGCGATGCCAAGACGACCGGGCTGAAGGCAGCGATCCAGTCGATCGCCGACTACCTTGCCGAGAATGACCTGAAGGATGTGATCCTGCTCGGCCATTCCTATGGCGGCATGGTCATCACGGGGGTCGCCGACCTCGCAGCCGAGCGCATCCGCCGCCTGGTCTATTGGAATGCCTTCGTGCCCAACAACGGCGAATGCCTCAACGACATGGTGCCGCCGCACTATATCGGGCTGTTCGACGCCATCGCGGCCGAGCGCGGCGACGGCTCGGTGGTCTTGCCTTTCCCGATCTGGCGCGAGGCCTTCATCAACGATGCCGACCTGGAGACGGCGCAGAAGGCCTACGACGTCCTCAATCCGCATCCGCTTGCGACCTTCACCGACAAGATCGCGCTCAAGGCCAACCCGGCCGAGATGCAGCTGGCCAAATCCTACATCAACTGCACCGAGGACACCGCGCTGCCGCACAGCTATGGCTGGCATCCGCGTCTGTCGGAGAAGCTCGGCCTGTTCCGCCTGGTGCAGGTGCCGGGAAGCCACGAGCTGTGCTTCTCCGACCCCGTGCGGCTCGCCAGGGCGATCATGGAGGCGGGACGCGACTGACGGCCGCCACGCCGTGATCTCGTGGTGCCCTCGGCACTACCTCATCCGCTTGTCACCGGCGACGAAGTCGATGAAGGTCCGCACCTTCGCGGAAAGGTATTTGCGGCTCGGATAGACCGCGAACAGCCGCCCCTCAAAGAAGACGTCGTCGGGCAGAACGTGAACGAGCCGGCCGGCGGCGATGTCGTCAGCCGTTAGCCATTTCGGCAGGAAGGCGAAGCCCATGCCCTCCAACGCGGCCATGTGCAGCAGTGTCTCGTTGCCGCTGCGCAGGACCGGGTTGAGCTTCACGGTGTCGACCGTGCCGTTCCTGTCGAGGGAGAAGCTCTCGCCTGGATAGAGCGCGTAGTGCAGCAACGCCTGGCCGGCGAGATCAGCGAACGTCGTCGGGTGTCCGGCGCGTTGGAGGAATACGGGGGCTGCAACCAACAAGAACGGGACCCTGGTGATGGGACGCGCGATCAACGCTTCGTCCGGCGCGGCCGTCGCACGAAGTGCGAGATCGAATCCCTCCTCGACAAGGTTGACCATCCGGCCACTGAGATCGACGTCCAGGCCCACCTCCGGATAACGGGCCTGATAGTCCGCCAGCACGCCCGCGAAGATCGCATTCGCCATCCACACCGGCGCGGTCAGCCGCAGGGTGCCGCGCGGCACGACGGTCGCCTTGCTGACGGCCGCTTCGACCTCGTCGAGCGAATCCAGCATCTGCCGCGCCTGCTCGAAATAGAGCGTGCCGCTCTCGCTCAGGCTGACGCGCCGGCTGGTCCGGTTGAGCAGCCGCGTGCCCAGCCGCTGCTCGAGCTGCATCACATGCTTGCTTGCCATGGCGGGCGAAATGCGCAGGCGCTGAGCCGCGGTCGCAAAGCTCTTCAGCTCCGCGACCAGGCAAAACACCCGCATGCTGACCAGCGTATCCATGAGATCATCAACATCCGGGAAAGGAACTGCTCCCGGAACATATAATGATCAAAACGGGAGAAACTATCAAATGGTGGCAACCCTCACCGTTTGGAGAACCCCGATGTCCGCCAGCACCTTCGAGACCCCCGCCCCCGGCCGCGCCCTTCGCATCGGCCTCTGGGCTGCGCAGGTCGCCCTCGCCTTCGTCTTCATCTCGGCAGGGTTCGTCAAGCTGACGACGCCGATTCCCCAACTGGCGGCGATGATGCCCTGGGCCGGCAGTATTCCGAGACCTTCGTCCGCTCCATCGCGCTGGTCGATCTCGCCGGCGGCATTGGCATCCTGCTGCCGGCCCTGACGCGGATCCTACCACGCCTGACGGTGCTCGCCGCGCTCGGCTGCTCGGTGCTGCAGGTGATTGCGCTCGTCTTCCACCTCTCGCGCGGCGAGGCCGCGGTGACGCCGCTCAATGTCGTCCTGCTGGCGCTGAGCCTGTTCGTGCTGTGGGGGCGCAACAACAAGGCCCCGATCGCGCCGCGCCAGTTCTGACCGGCAGGAGCGCCGTCACCATGATCCCCGCCAACGCATGGTCCCGCAGGGGCCTGCTCGCAGGCACGGCGATCCTCACGGCCGGCGGCGCAGCGGCGGCCAGGGAGGATCGCCTCGCCGACGGTGTCGTCATCCTGATCGACAGCAACGAGCCTTATGTCATGGGGCACGCGATCAGCTACTCGGCCAACCTCTCCAGGCATTTTGCCGACAGGGGCGCGAGGCTGCTGATCGAGGTGGTCGCCAACGGCAAGGGCATCGACGTCTTCCGCGCCGACAGGACCCCGCTGGTCGAGCCGCTCGCGACGCTGCGACAGTCGCTGCCCAATCTCAGCTACAGCATGTGCGCCTCGTCAAAGGTGATCGCCGAAGCCAAGGAGCAGATCACGATTCCACTGATCGCAGGCGCGAGCCTCGTCCCGTTCGGGATCGGACGCGTCGTCGATCTGCAACTGAAAGGTTTTGCCTATATCCATGCGTAAAGCGACGCACGAAGGCGTTGCGCTGTCGCGGCGATCGATGCTGATGGCCGCGGCAGCCTCTCTTGCCGTTCCGCGCGTGGCCCGCGCGCAGGACGGCTGGCCGCCGGTGCTCGAGGCCGGCCGCAGCCAGTTCACGCTGGTGCGGCCGCGCGCGGTGATGCCCGAGCTCAGGCTTCAGGATTTGCACAGCCGGGATGCAATGGTGACAGCAAAGCCGGGCCGCATCACACTGGTGAACTTCTGGGCGACCTGGTGCGCTGCCTGCAAGCTCGATCTGCCGATGCTCGCAAGCCTTGCCGCCTCGCGGGCTGATAGGCTCGACATCATCGCCATCTGCACGGACACCAAAGACCTGCGCAAGATCCGTGCATTTCTCGGCGGCCTCGCCGTGCAGAACCTCGCCTGCTATGCCGACAGCTACGGCGCCGCGGCCGAAGGATCGGCCGCGATGTTCCCGCTCGTCGGCATGCCCATCACCTATCTGGTCGGAACGAGCAGCCGCGTCGAAGGCTACATCATGGGCGCGCCCGACTGGCTGTCGCCGGCGGGCGCGCGGCTGCTGCAATTCTATCGCGAGCAGGGCTAGCGATCGTCAATTCGGATGCCACCAGCGGCCGCCGATCACGACGCCTTCGGACGCGATCTTGCGGTCGCCGATCAGGTGCTCGCCGACGACGTCTTCGTAGTCGAACTGGCCCTGCTTCACCGAAATCAGGGTGGCGTCGCCGACGCTGCCGGGCTTGAGGCTGCCGAGCTCGGGACGTCGCAGCGCCATCGCTGCGTTCACCGTCGATGCCGCGATCACATCCGGCAGCTCCATGCCCATGCACAGGAATTTCGACATGGTCGTGACCTGGTCGTAGGCCGGGCCGTCGATGCAGAGCTGATGGATGTCGGAGGAGATGGTGTCGGGATAGAAGCCGTTGGCGAGCATGGCGCGCGCGGTCTTGAACGCGAACGAGCCCTTGCCATGGCCGATATCGAACAGCACGCCGCGCTCGCGCGCCTCCAGCACCGCCTTCTTCACGGTGCCTTGCGCGGTCGCCGGCGTGTTGGGGAATGGGCGGAACGCATGTGTCAGCACGTCGCCGGGACGCAGCCGCGCCAGCACGTCCTCATAGCTCGGCGGCGGATGGTCGATATGGGCCATCAGCGGCATGCCGACCTGGTTCGCGACCTCGAGGGCGATGTCGAGTGGCACCGCGCCCGAGGTGCCCGAGGAATGCAGGCCGACGCGCACCTTGATGCCGACGATGAGATCGCGGTTGGCATCAGCCACCTCGGCCGCCTCGACCGGATTCATCAAGCGCAGCTCCTCGCTCTCGCCGACCATGATCCGATGCGAGAAGCCGAAGATGCCGGCATGCGAGACGTGCAGATAAGCGAGGATGCGGACCTGGCTCGGCTCGATCACATGCTTGCGGAAGCCGGCGAAATTGCCGGGTCCGGCGCTGCCGGTATCGACCGCCGTGGTGACGCCGGAGAGGCGGCAGAACTCCTCGGCATCGATGCCGAGCGAGGTGCCGCCCCAATAAACATGGGTGTGCAGATCGATCAGCCCCGGCGACACGATGAACTGCGAGACGTCGCGCACCTCGGTGCCCGGATCCCCCTTGAGGGCGCTGCCGATCGCGGCGACCTTGCCGCCGGCAAAGGCGACATCGGTCACGGCATCGAGCTTCTGGGACGGGTCGATCACCCGCCCCCCGCGCAGGATCAGGTCGAAAGGCATCATGGTCTCCGGACAGGGAAGTGAGGCGCAGCCGATATGTCGGCGAGGCCGGGAAGGAAGTCTTTCGCTTCTAGCAATTCTTGCGCCGAAGGACCTGTCAAATGACAGCTATGGCCCATGACAAAATGGCGATCCCGGCATGACTCGAACATGCGACCTACGGTTTAGGAAACCGCCGCTCTATCCGGCTGAGCTACGGGACCGCGGAACCCGCCGGCGAGGCGGGTTGCCTGGGGTCTACATATCAAAGGGAGCGCCGAATCGGAAGCCCTCGCCTCGATCAAGGCCGCCATCGGCTGGCGATCAGCTAGGCTCTGATATTGTTGTCCTTCACGACCTTGCCCCAAGTGGCGACCTGCTTGTCGAAGAAGGTCTTGAAGGCGGCACCGTCCTGGAGCAGCAGCGTCATGTGCTGGGTGTCCTTGAGCTGGGCGGCGGTCGCGGGCTCGCTCAGGATCTCCTTGGAGGCCGTCGCCATGGCGGCAACAACGTCGGCGGGCGTGCCCGTGGGCGCGAAGATGCCCCACCAGGCCAGCGTCTCGAAATCCTGAAAGCCGGCCTCGATCGCGGTCTGCGTATCAGGCAGGGCCGGCAGCCGCTCGCGGCCGAGCTGCAGGATCGGTCGCAGCATGTTGGTGCCGAGCTGGGCGGCGACCAGCGCCGCCGATCCCGCGATGAGGTCGACATGGCCGCCGAGCACGTCGTTCATGGCCGGGCCGCCGCCGCGATAGGGCACATGCATGATCTCGACGCCGGCCCTGCTGCCGAGCACGGTCATTGCGAGATGGCCGAGCGTGCCGATGCCGACCGAGGCGTACTTCACCGCACCGGGGGTTGCCTTGCAGGCGGCGACCACGTCGGCAAAGCTCTTATAGGGGCGTCCGGCGCCGGCCGCGATCACGTAAGGCGCGGTGCCGATCAACAGCACCGGCATCAGCTCGCGCTCGACGTCGACCGGCGGCTTGTCGAGGATCGACGGGATCACCGCGTGGGAATCGAAGGTGACGAGGAAGGTCGATCCGTCGGCCGCGCTCTTGGCGACCTGCGCCGCGCCGAGCGCACCGGCCGCGCCCGATTTGTTCTCGACCACCACGATGCGACCAAGCTTGGTCTGCAGGTTCGCCTGCAGCAGCCGCGCCATGGCGTCGGTCGAGCCGCCCGGCGGGAACGGCACCACCAGCGTGATCTTGCCGGCCTGCGCCCTGGCCGGCGTCAATGCGAGAATAGCCGGCGCAGCCAGCAGCGCCCGTCGTGTGATCGTCATCGTCCCCTCCCTTTGTTGTTGCGCCCGGCTTTTTGGCTCTGCGGCGCTCGCGCATGATCCGGAAAAGTGTGCAGCGGTTTTCCGAATAGATCATGCTCAAGAAAATAGGCTAAAAGCGCAAGGCGCTTTAGGTCGTGCCGAAGCCTGACCCTGCTTTTCTGTATTCTGGCCGAGGCGGACTGAAGATGTCCAGCACCCGGGCCCCATCGGGGCCGGCGCGCATGGTGTGCGGCACGTTGCCCGGCGTGCGCCAGAAATCGCCCTTCTTCACCGCGATTTCCTCGTCGCCCTGGACGCGGATGGCGGAGCCGTCGAGCAGCACGCCCCATTGCTCCTCGGGATGATGATGCAGCGTGCCCTGCGCGTGCGGCGCCAGCGTCACCACCGACAGCATCGCCTGCTCGCCCGAGAAGATGCGCGTGGTCACGCCGGCGGCGAGCTCGCGGAACAGGCCATCGTCGGGATTGTCGATGTTGTGGAATTCGTCCTTCTGGCTCACGTCATTCTCCCCTTCTGCTTTTTTATCTCGCTGCAGACTGACGCACGGCGGCCAAGAGGCGGTCCTTGAACTCGCCCCTCAAGGTTACAAACAAGCTCGACCATTTCCGGCTCTTGAACTCGCAGCCGCCTCGTGGACAATACTCCTGATCGTGATGGTCTCCGAAAACGACGCCAAGCATGGTCATTCGACGGCCCCACTGACGAAAGAGGGCGCTCCCTGACGCCCCGAACTCGAACTCGCAGTTGGTTTCAAATGTCTGCCAGTCCCTCACGTCGCGGATTTGGCACTCCTGGATCGTCTTGTTGAATGGCCCATCCTTGTCCGTCTTTCCCGTGGCCTCGATATCATAACCGACAACCGCCAGAACTCGCTCCAGCTCCACCAGAGTTTCAGACTGCTCGTAGACTTCGTACGGCGTCACGTCTGCGGGAAACCTGAGTTTTGCGACGGCCCAATCGACGCTGCCCTGTCTCGGTGCAGCATCATCGCAAGTGCCCATCCACAGGGTCGCCGACAAGGGAATGATCCGCTTCTCTGCTCCCAAATAGTACTCGAATATGCACTTGTCGGGTGACGTATGCCGTTTGCAAGCATCCCGAAACGCGTGAGCCACCGTCGTGATCACATCGCGCGCCCCGGTGACTTGAGCGCTACTGGCGCCGCCAGGGCATCGCAAGACCCCACTTGCCGCGAAGCGCTTTCCGACCTCGCCTTGCGATAGCCCGTTTGCCTTTGCGTAAGTCTCTTCCGTCATCCGCCGTTCTGCACCCGCCAGAGCGACAGTCACCGTCGCCGACTTGGGCTGATCGCTAGTGACCTCGCGCATCTCCCACGATCCGACGTCGTTGTTCCCAGAGACCCACAGAAGCAGGAAGCTAGGCAGGACGATCGCGCAGTTCCTCAACATCTAAAGTGACCTCAGCAGCAAAGGTCGCAAATTCACTTTCGAAAATGGCAATGGCCGATTCGACTTGCGATCAGCTCGGCCGCTGCCTTGACTTATAGCCGCCAGATCAGGCCTTGCCGTAAGCGCCCTGGTAACGGCCCTCGCGGATCGCCTTCAGCGTCTCCTCCTCGCGCGCGACCTGGACGCGCACGGCTTCCAGCAGCGCGGCCGCGCCGGCAGCGGGAAACGACACCACGCCGTCCTCGTCCCCGACCACGATATCGCCGGGTGCGATCACGCTGCCGCCGATCGTCACCGGCACGTTGATCTCGCCCGGACCGTTCTTGTAGGGCCCGCGATGGATCACCGCGCGGGCGTAGCAGGGAAAGTCGTCGGCCGCGAAGGCCGCGACGTCGCGGATCGCGCCATCGATCACATAGCCTTCGGCTTTGCGCCATTGCGCGATGTTCTTCATGATCTCGCCGATCAGCGCGCGCGTCTCGTCGCCGCCGCCATCAACCACGATGACGTCGCCGGGCCCGACCAGATCGAGCGCGCGGTGGATCGCAAGATTGTCGCCCGGCCGGGTGCGCACGGTGAACGCCGTTCCCACCAGCTTGCCGCCGCGATGATACGGCCTCAGCCCGACTGCGCCGGGCAGCCGGGCGAGGTTGTCCGAGATCACCGAGGTCGGCGCGTCCCTGAAACCTTCAATGATATCAGCCGGCGGCTTCGGCACGCTGCTTGCTGCGATGGTGATCGTCATGTCAGTCCTTCCGTGTTTGTCTCATTCAGCATGTGTCCGCTCGAAAGCCCGATCCGGAAGGCCGCCATCTCGCCTTCTTGGCATCGCCCGCAGGCGCTCGCAGCACGAGTGTAACAGCCTGCAGGCGCGGCGCTGTGACTCCCGCGCCACGTCAAGCACAAAATGTCAGCATCCCAGCCCTGTTTTTCCCGGGTTCCATGGGTGACAAGCCGGCGATAAAGAGGCAAAAATCCGGCTCGACTCAGTTTGGGTTGCGTGTTGCAAGGAATGCTCTCTTAGAATGTCGGCCGTAGTCACATCGCGTCGCGCGGCGCTGCTTCTCGTTCTCGCAGCAGGATTTTTCCTGCTGGCGCCGGGGCATGCCGAGGCGCAATGGTGGAAACGCGCACCCGTCGATTTCGAGGAATGTGCCGACGCCGCCGAGAAAGCCGCAACCAAGGCGGAGAAGACGGCGGCCCTTGCCGATTGCAACGCCAAGTTCGCCGGCCGCCGCAAGCCGGGCGGCGGATATTCCTATTACGATTTCCTCCAGGATCGCACCTTCGACATCGCCGGTCCCAACCCGACGCCGGAGGAGCAGAAGAAGATCGACGAAGCCTATACGGCCTATCTTGCCAGGCAACGCCGCAGCAACGAAGCGGCTCAAGCCACCGCGCGGCAGCAGCGCGAGCAGCAAGAGCTACAGGTGCAGCAGCTGCAGCAGGTCGCGCTGCGGACCGAAGTGGAGCGCGTGCCGGTCCCGGTCGAGCGCCCGAAGGTGCAGCAAGCCGCAGGCGCAAAGTCGAAGGCCGCCCCCTGCGCCAAGGGCTCGTTCTCCTGCGAATGGCCGCGTCTGTCGGAAAGCCTGAACGACCTGAAGAAGCTGTTCAATCCGGCGCCGAGCAAGCCCGCGAAGAAGGGCTGAAGCGGCAGCCAAACACTCCGCTGTCGTCCCGGACAAGCGCGCCTCAGTTCGTGCGCTTCTTCTTGCCCTGCTTCGGTTTCGCCACCGGTGCCGGCGCTGGCTCGGTGACTATCGGCGAACTGCCCAACTGAGATCGGCTCTCCTGCAATCGCCTGTCGTAACCGGGTGAGTTCATCACCGTCGGCGGCCTTGCATAGGCGAGCGTCGCCGAACTGCAGAGCGCGGCCAATGCGAGCCCGATCACAAGTCGGTGCTTCATCGTGGTCTCCAGTGCACTCACGCGTCCCCCCGAATCTGCTGCGGCGTCATCCGGAGCGGACCGTTGCCGGCCGCCTCGGCTTCCTTGATCAGCGCAACAATGCGGCGCATCAGCGGCACGGCGACATGATTCTGCTCGGCGAGCGCAATGACCGCTCCTTGCAGATAGTCGATCTCGGTCTTGCGGCCCTGCTTCAGATCCTGCCACATCGAGGAGCGCGCCTCCGGATCGATCTTCATGGTCCGCCCGAGGATCGCGCGGAAGATCGCATCGGGCAGCCGCAGCAGGGTCGGAGACCACCTCATCGGGATCGGCGTCGACGACACCGGAACGATGCCGGCGGCCTTCAGTGCGGCCAGCCCTTCCGCCATCTGGTCGGCGAACAATCTTCGCCAGTCGCGGTTCGCCAGTTGCGCGGCGAGCGGCATGTCGGACAACGCGCTCAGCGCGTTGTTGAGGTTGATGATCAGCTTGCCCCATTGCACGCCGGTGATGTCACGGCTCGCGCGAACCGTAAGGCCGGAGACCGAAAGCGCCGCCGCCGTGTTTTCCGGATTCTCTCCGACATGGATGTCACCGGAGGTCGAGCGGTGGAAACGGCCATCGCCCATCGCGATCACGTTGAACGGCACCATGCCGGCGAGCACGGAGCGGCCGCCGAGCCGCTCGCGCAGCACCGCGACATTGCCGATGCCGTTCTGAAGCGAGACGATGACGGCATCCTCGGGCGCATGCTGCGCGATCTGGTCGGCGACGGCGGCAGTATCGGCGCTCTTCACCGTGACCAGCACGATGCCGGCGCTGTGCAAGATCGAAGGGTCTTCCGACAGCGCAAGCTGCCCGGCACCGAGCTTCGTCTCGGAGCCGTCGAAATCGGTCAGAAGCAGGCCGAACCGCTCGATCTCGGTCTTCACCCGCGGTCGGACCAACAGCGCGACGCGCCGGCCGGCAGCGGCCAGCCTGCCGCCGACGAAACAGCCGATGGCGCCGGCGCCAGCCACCACGATCGATCGATCCGCAACCACTGGGCTTGCTCCCTGAATGACCGGCCTTCGATAGCAGAGGTGTGGCCGTCAACCAATCGCGGCGCATCCGACTTGTAACGGTCATGACTGCCCCATATGCTTTCAGCCCGGGGGCAGTCAGCGGCGAGCGCTCGCCAACGAGAACGCCAAAGGAGAGCACCATGGGTCTACTCGACGTCCTCAACGGCATGCAGAACGGCCCGCGCGGCCCCAGCGCACCGAGCTCAGAGAAATCCTCCGGCGGCATGTCGCCCATGACCATGGCGCTGCTCGGCCTGCTCGCCTGGAAGGCGTTCAAGCACATGACCGCAAGCCAGTCCGGGACGGCGCCGCAACCGTCGCCGACACCGGCCCCCCCGCCGGTGAATGCCGGCGCGGGCGGCGGACTCGGCGACATTCTCAAGGGTGGTCTCGGCGGCCTGCTCGCCGGCGGCGCGGCCGGCACCGTGCTGAGCGGCGGGCTCGGCGATCTCCTCAACCAGTTGCAGCAGGGCGGCCACGGCGACGCCGCGAAATCCTGGGTCGGCAAGGGCGAGAACAAGCCGATCGCGCCGGGCGATCTCGCCAGCGCACTCGGTGCCGACCAGATCGAGAGCCTCTCCGCCCAGAGCGGCCTGTCGCGCGAGGAGCTGCTGTCCGGCCTCAGCCAGTATCTGCCGCAGGTGGTCGACCATCTGACGCCGGATGGACGGCTGCCGACCGAGAACGAGCTCTCGGGCCGGATCTGACGGCAGTCTCAGGGAAGGGGAGCAAAGTCATGAGCATGGGCGGCCTGTTGTGGATCATCGTCGTCGGCTTCATTGCCGGCCTCATCGCGCGCTGGCTGGCGCCGGGGCCGAACAATCCGAGCGGCTTCATCCTCACCACCATCCTCGGCATCGCCGGCGCCTTCCTGGCGACCTTCGTCGGCCAGGCCATCGGCCATTACAGCCCGGACCAGGGGGCCGGCTTCATCACGGCGACGATCGGCGCGGTGGTGGTGCTGTTCATCTGGCACCGGCTGGTGTCGAGTGGCGTGATCAAGGGGTAGAGCGCCGAGACGCCGACAACGAGTGAGGCAAACCGCCTCCTCGAGGTCATTGCGAGGAGCCCTTGCGACGAAGCAATCCAGACTATTTCCGCGGAAGGATTTCTGGATTGCTTCGCTCCGCTCGCAATGACGAGCTCACGTCACCAAATGCATCCCCGCATCCATGCGCACGACCTCGCCGGTCATGTTGCTGGAGGCCGGCAGCGCCAGGAAGCAGACGAGCTGGGCGATGTCCTCCGCGGATGATGCGACCTTCAGCGGCACCTTCGCCACCACGCTGTCACGCACCTGCTTGGCCTGTGCCTCGCCGCGGCCCTTGGTGAACCAGGGCGTGTCGATATAGCCCGGACACACGGTGTTGACGCGGATCAGCGGCGCCAGCGCGCGCGACAGCGACAGCGTCATGGTGTTGAGCGCGCCCTTGCTCGCGGCATAGGCGATCGACGAGCCGACGCCGCTGATGCCGGCGACCGACGACACGTTCACGACCGCGGAGGGCCGGCCCGAAGCCTTCGCACCGGCCTCGAGCAGGTTGCGCGCCGCGCGCACCATCTGGAACGGGCCGATGGTGTTGACGCCGTAGACCCGCTGGAAATCTTCCGCCGACAGACCGTCGAGATCGGCGTGAGCCACATGCTTGGTGGTGCCGGCATTGTTGACGAGGATGTCGAGCCGGCCCCAGCCGCTCGCTGCTGCGACGATCTTGCGGCAATCCTCATCCCTGGAGACGTCGCCCTGTGCGACCAATACCTCCGCAGCGCCAGCCTTGCGGCAGGTCTCGGCCGTCGCCTCGGCTTCCTTCTGGCTCGACGAATAGTTGATCACGAGCCGCGCCCCGGTGCGGGCGAGAATTTCGGCAGTCGCAGCTCCCAGCCCGGATGCGGACCCCGTCACGATTGCGCACAAACCGTCTTTTGCCATCCGGATTTCCTTCCCCTGTATCTGGTGTGGCGTCCTGTTTAGCGAGTTTGTCGCGCCCTGCAAATCAAGCAAACTCCGCTAAGCGGAATTAGCATTTCCTGGAGCCTCGCCCCCATGCCGGCGCCGCAGATGGACCTGCGATCAACGCTTGTCAGGGCCATGGCTTTTTCCGATCATCGGGCGCAAGAAGAGACTGCGCACTGGCCGATCAGACCGGACGCGCCAATGGCAAAACACGGGGAACGCTGTGGCGGAGAGTGACAATATCGTCGTCGAGACCGCGGAGAAAATCTTCGCCGATCTCGCCGATCCGCAGACCATCAACAACGACAAGACGAATGCGTGGCAGGCGCCGCTATGGCAGGCGCTGAGCGAAGCCGGCCTGCCGCTGTCCTGGGTGGCTGATGATCTCGGCGGCTCGGGCGCGAGCCTCGCCGACGGGTTTGCGCTGCTGAACGCCGCCGGCCGTTTCGCGGTTGCGGTGCCGCTGGCCGAAACCATGCTGGCGGGATGGCTGCTGGCGCAGGCGAAGATCGCTTCGCCCGAGGGCGAAATGACGATGCTGCCGGCCACGCCAAAGGACCGCATCGGCCTGGATGCCGACGGCGCACTCTCCGGCCGCGCCCGCGGCGTGCCCTTCGCCAAGATGGCGAAGCATTTCGCGGTGCTCGCGCACGGCAAGGACGGTATTTCCATTGCGCTGATCGACACGGGCAAGGCCCGGGTCGAGGCCGGGCTCAATGTCGGCTACGACCACAGCGACACCGTCACGCTCGACAAGGTCCAGCCCATCGCCATCAAGCCCGCACCGAAGGGCTTCGAGCAGACCCACCTGATGCTGATGGGCGGCGTCGCACGCAGCCTGCAGATCGCCGGCGCGCTGGAATCGATGCTCGACATTTCCGTGCGCTATTCCAACGAGCGCGTCGCCTTCGAGAAGAAGATCGCGAAATTCCAGGCGGTGCAGCACAATCTCGCCCGCCTCGCCGGCGAATCCGCCGCGGCGCTTGCGGCCGCGACCTCCGCTGCCGACGCCATCGCCAATGCAAAGTCGTTCAACGACGAGATCTATCTCGAAGCCGCCTCCGCAAAGATCCGCTGCGCGGAAGCTGCCGAGAAAGGCGGCGGCATCGCGCATCAAGTCCATGGCGCAATCGGCTTCACCATGGAGCACATCCTGCACCGCTATTCGCTGCGCGCGCTGGCCTGGCGCGACGATTTCGGCTCGGAAAGCTACTGGGCCGTCGAGCTCGGCAAGCTCGTCGCAAACCGCGGCGCCGACGAATTGTGGCCGCTCGTGGCATCGCGCTGATCGGGGAGAGACAACAATGACCGCTGCCCTCCGTTTCGATCCCATCCGCCTGCCCGAGAAGTGCGAGCAGCTGCGCAAGGAAGTGCGCGCCTTCCTCGCCGAGGAGATCGCCGCCGGCACCTTCGATCCGCACCAGCCCAACCGCGAGGACACCGACGCGCCGGAATTCTCCCGCCGGGTCGGTGCCAAGGGCTGGCTCGGCATGACCTGGCCGAAAAAGTATGGCGGCCAGGAGCGCTCCTTCCTCGAGCGCTACGTCGTGACCGAGGAGATGCGCGTCGCCAACGCGCCGACGCGGCGCTTCTTCGTCGCCGACCGCCAGAGCGGGCCGGTGCTTTTGAAGTATGCGCCCGAGCACATCAAAATGGAGATCCTGCCGCGGATCTGCCGCGGCGAGATTTGCTTTGCCATCGGCATGAGCGAGCCGAACTCCGGCTCCGACCTGTTCGCGGCGAAGACGCGCGCGACCAGGACCGACGGCGGATATCTCATCAACGGCACCAAGATCTGGACCTCGTCGGCGCATATCGCCGACTACATGATCGCGATCTTCCGGACCTCGCCGCCGACCAAGGAGAACCGCCGCCACGGCCTGACCCAGTTCCTGGTCAAGATGAAGCAGCCGGGCATCAAGGTGAATCCGATCGGCCAGATCACGGGCCAGTACGAGTTCAACGAGGTCGTCTTCACCGATCATTTCATTCCGGACGATCACGTGCTCGGCGAGGTCGACGGCGCCTGGAAGCAGGCGACGAGCGAGCTCGCCTATGAGCGCTCGGGCCCCGAGCGTTTCCTCGAGACCTATTACGTGCTGACCGAGCTGGTCCGCGCGGTCGGCCCAAATCCCGACACGCGCAGCGCCGAGGGCATCGGCCGCCTGGTCGCCCAGCTCCATACCATGCGGCGCATGTCGGTCTCGGTGGCCGGCATGCTCGAGGCCGGCAAGGAGCCGGTGGTCGAGGCCTCCATCGTCAAGGACATCGGCACGGTCTGGGAGCAGCAGCTGCCGCATCGCGTGCGCGATCTCGCCGCCTTCGTCGAGGAGACCGCGACCAACCGCGAGACATTGGAGCGGCAGCTCGACTTCGCGATCAAGACCGCGCCGAAACTCACCATCCAGGGCGGCACCACCGAGGTGCTGCGCGGCATCATCGCCCGCGGATTGGGCCTGCGCTAGATGAGCCCGAGACGCCGGCCGCGTACTCCGTCCACCTCTCCCGTAGGGAGAGGTCGATTTGCGCCAGCAAATCGGGTGAGGGGTTACGCTGCGTCGTGGGACCGCAGCCCCTCACCCGGCGCTACGCGCCGACCTCTCCCTATGGGAGAGGTGGTTCCTCGCTACCGAGATATTGGAGACTAGACATGAGCACGTATAAAGATATCGGCGTCGAGAAGGTCGGGCATGTCGGCACCATCGAGATCCGCCGCCCGCCGCTCAACTTCTTCGACATCTCGCTGATCAACCAGATCGCGGATGCGCTCGACGAGTTCGACCGCGACATCGAGATCCGTGCCTCCGTGCTCTCGGCGCAAGGCAAGGCGTTCTGCGCCGGCGCCAATTTCGGCGATCCTGCGCGGCAGGCCCAGGAAGCGCGCGAGGCCGAGAGGAAGGGCGATCCGGCCGACAGTCTCGGCCCGATCAACCATCTCTACATCCAGGCCGTGCGCATCTTCCGCGCCAAGAAGCCGATCGTCGCCGCCGTGCAGGGCGCAGCCATCGGTGGCGGACTCGGGCTTGCCGTGTCGGCCGATTTCCGCGTCACCTGCCCCGAGGCGCGCTTCTCCGCGAACTTTACAAAGCTCGGCTTCCACCCCGGCTTCGGCCTGACTGTGACGCTGCCCGAGCTGATCGGCACGAACAACGCCGAGCTGATGTTCTACACCAGCCGCCGCGTCACCGGCGAGGAAGCCTACAAATGGGGCCTCGCCAACGAGCTGGTGCCGCAGGACCAGGTCAAGGCGGCCGCGATGAAGCTCGCCGGCGAGATCGCCGAATGCTCCCCGCTCGGCCTGCTCTCCACCCGCGCCACGATGCGCAACGGTCTCGCAGACCGCGTCATGGCCGCAACCAATCACGAGCTCGCCGAGCAGACGCGCCTGCGCGCGACGGAGGATTTCAAGGAAGGCGTGAAAGCCACGGAAGAGCGCCGGGTGGCGAATTTTAGGGGAAGGTGAGCGTCGCGATGCCGTAGGTGGGCAACGGCGCGCGAGCGCCGCGCCATCGCTTCATTTGTGTGGTGGAATTGGTGGGCACGCTTCGCTTTGCCCACCCTATCGCATGGGTCGCTCAAATCACCCGGAACGTCACTCCGCCGAGTAAAAACTCGTTGCCCGCAACCGCAAGCCCCTTCGCTTTGGCGGTATGCAGCACCTGCGCCACGTCAGCCACCCGAAACTCCAGCGCGCTCATGATCTCGCTGGCGCCCTTCACGAAGCGAAAAGTCGCGTTCGGCAGCTTCAGTTCGGTGCCTTCAGGCGCAACGCCGATGATCCTGCCCCAATGCTCCGCAAGCTCGGTCGGATCCGGGCTCTGCATCTCCACCGCGGTCAGTGCCTCGGTCACATCCTTGCGGATGAACTTTTGCCAGTCCGGTCCGGCCGGAGGATAGGCCCCGAGGATATCGTCGCTGCCGTCGGTGTGGTTGAACTCGATGAAGGCGGCGCGGCAATCGCGGGGATGGAGCTGCACGCCGTGATAGGGCGCGTGGTCGATGACGTTGGCGGTGCGCACGCCGAGCGCATTGGCGTTGCGGCCGCGCTCGTCCGGATCGTCGCAGCAGAAGATCGCCATGTAGCCGCCGCGGCCGCCGGTCTTCTCGATGAAGCGGCCGGCCGTGGTGCCGTCCTTGAACGGCGCGACCACCTCCAGCAGGATCGTGTCGACCGGGAGCAGCGCGTTCTCCAGGCCGTATTTGGCGACATTGCCATCGCGATAGCAGACGGCGAGGCCCATGATCCGGCCGATATCCGTGATGACGGGCTCGAGCTGCGGGGCGACCAGGCAGATCTGACGCAGCCGGACATAGGGCGCCATGGTCATGCGCCCTTGAAGGCCGGCTTGCGCTTCTCGACGAAGGCTTTTGCGGCCTCCTTGTGGTCCTCGGTGTCGCCGCAGCGGGTGTGGTGGATCGCCTCGCCGTCGAAGCAATCCTCCAGCGCCAGGTGCTCGGCATTGTTGATGTTGCGCTTGATGAAGCCGAGCGCGATCGACGGCCCCTGTGCCAGCGACAATGCGAGCTCGTGCGCGGCGGCGTCGATCTCGGCATCGGGCACGACCTTGGTCACCATGCCGATGGCGTGCGCCTCCTTCGCGGTGAGCACCGGCGACATCAGGTAGAGCTCGCGTGCCCGCGCGCTGCCGAGCAGCTGGGTCAGAAAATAGGTGCCGCCGTAATCACCGGAGAAGCCGACCTTGGCAAAAGCGGTGGTGATCTTGCAGGATTCGGAGGCGATGCGCAGGTCGCAGGACAGCGCCATCGACAGGCCGGCGCCGGCCGCCGCGCCATCGAGCTGCGCCACGACGGGCTTCGGCATCTGATGCAGGATGCGCGAGACCTCCATGCCGCGGCGCAGATTTGCGAGCTTCTGCTCGAACGGCAGCGGCGCGCGCCCGGCCGCCATCGACTTGACGTCGCCGCCGACGCAGAACGAGCCGCCGGCGCCCTTGAACAGCACCGCCCGCACCTCGGGATCGTCGGCCGCTCGCCGTGCCGCCTCGATCAGCCCGGCGACCATCTCGGGATTGAGCGCGTTCTTCCGCTCCGGGCGGTTCATGGTGATGGTGAGCAGCCCGCCTTCGAGCTTTTGCAGGACCATGTCGTTCATGGGGCGTCTCCCTGGTGTTGTTTGATCGCGCACTCACGCCACCGTCATTGCGAGGAGCCCTTGCGACGAAGCAATCCAGACTGCCTCTGCGGAAACATCTCTGGATTGCTTCGCTTCGCTCGCAATGACGAGGCCTATTTCTTCACCAGCGGGCAGCGCGACTGCTCCAGCGACTGGAACGCCTCGTTGCCGGGAACGGTGGCGAGCAGCTTGTAATCGTCCCAGCGGCCCTTGGACTCCGACGGCTTCTTCACCTCGAACAGGTACATGTCGTGGATCATGCGGCCGTCCTCGCGGATCTTGCCGTTCTTGGCGAAGAAGTCGTTGATCGGCGTCTCCTTCATCACCTTGATCACCGCTGCGGCGTCGGTCGTGCCGGCCGCCTTCACGGCTTTCAGATAATGCGTGACGGAGGAATAGACGCCGGCCTGCGCCGAGGTCGGCACGCGTTTGGTACGCTCCATGAAGCGCTTGGAGAATGCACGCGTGTCGTCGTTGAGATCCCAGTAGAACGCTTCCGCGAGCAGCAGCCCCTGCGCGGTCTCGAGCCCGATCGAGTCGATATCAGTGACGAACGCCAGCAGCGGCGAGACCTTCTGGCCGCCCTTGGTGATACCGAATTCCGCCGCCTGCTTGATGGCGTTGATGGTGTCGCCGCCGGCATTGGCGAGCCCGATCACCTTGGCCTTGGAGGCCTGCGCCTGAAGCAGGAAGGACGAGAAATCCGAGGTGTTGAGCGGATGGCGGACGGCACCGAGCACCTTGCCGCCGGTCTTGGTCACGACGGCGCTGGTGTCCTTCTCCAGATCCTGGCCGAAGGCGTAGTCGGCGGTGAGGAAGAACCAGCTGTCGAGACCCGACTTCACCGCCGCAAGACCGGTCACATTGGCCTGGCCATAGGTGTCGAACACGTAGTGGATGGTGTAGGGACCGCAGGCCTCGTTGGTGAGACGGATCGAGCCTGGCCCGTTGAACATGACGATCTTGTTGCGCGCTTTCGCGATCTCGCCGGCGGCGAGCGCGGTCGCGGAGGCCGCGACGTCGTAGATCATCTCGACGCCCTGGTTGTCGAGCATGTCGCGGGCGATGTTGGCGGAGAGATCGGCCTTGTTGAGATGGTCGGCCGCCAGCACCTGGATCTTGCGTCCCAGCACCTCGCCGCCGAAATCCTCCACCGCCATCTTCGCCGCAGTCTCGCTGCCGGGGCCGGTGATATCCGCATAAAGGCTCGACATGTCGAGAATGCCGCCGATCTTCAGCGGCGGCTTGTCCTGGGCCTGTGCGGCGCTCGCGGTGAGGGCAAACGCGGCGGCAAAAATGCCGGACAACATAGTCTTCATCGAAAACGACCTCCCTTATCGCGCCGTGCTCTGATGGCGGCTTGGTTATTGCTCTTGAGTTATTGCTCTTGGCTATTCGCTGTTGCCGCAATCATGCCGCATGCGCAAGAGCGCAGCAAGCGCAGGTGCGATGCAGATGAATGATCAATGCGCGCTTTCCGCAAAGCGGAATGCCGAGAGGACGGAAGATGCATCTCCGCCGTCATTGCGGGCGCAGCGAAGCAATCCAGAATCTTTCCGCAGAGGCAGTCTGGATTGCTTCGCTGCGCTCGCAATGACGGAGTACGACGAAACTTCTTCGCGCCCCACTACGCATGAGGTATGGTTGCCGCGCAACGCAACCTCTCCGGGTCACGTGACGCAACGGCTTCGCTTCATCGTCGCATATCTTCTCGTCGCAAGTGGCTCGGCGCTCGCGAGCCCCTGCCAGTTCGAGTCGCAAGGGGAAGGCCGCGTCGCTGCCATCGTCGATGCGCGCAGCGTGCGTCTCGATGACGGGCGCGAAGTACGTCTCGCCGGCATCGCGCCGACCGCGACCACGCAGCAGGCTCTGATCTCGCTGCTCGCCGGCCGCGATGTGATGCTGCGGAGCGCCGACGACACGCCCGATCGTTACGGCCGCCAGGGCGCGCTGGTCTTCATCGGCGAAAGCGACACCTCGGTGCAGGCCATGCTGCTCGCCCGGGGCGAGGCGGTGGTCTCCGCCGAGATCGTGGACAAGGACTGCGCGGCCGCCTTGATGGCGTCCGAAGCAGCGGCGCGGCGCCAAAAAATGGGCAGCTGGGCTGACCCGTCGGCCATAAAAAACGCGGAAAGTCCGGACGATATTTTGGCGGAGATCGGGCGCTTTGCGGTGATCGAGGGCAAAGTCCTGTCAGTCCGGCAAGCTGGGGCTACGACCTACCTCAACTTCGGACGGAACTGGACACGCGGCTTTGCCGTGACTATTTCAAAGCGCACGCTAGCGGCGTTCGAAAGCGCCGGCATGGCCCTTAAGCCCCTGGAAAATCGACGTATTCGTGTTCGGGGCTGGGTTGAAGGGACGATAGGGCCGCGTATCGAAGTTCGTCTCTTGGGACAGGTTGAATTGCTGGGCGCAAACGAGCCTACTGGGGTAAGGCCTTAACGGCCGGGCACGGGTAAATCGACGTGAATGGGGTGCTAGGACGGCACGGACTGGGTGATTGCCGCCGCCTGCGGGCTGTGCCGGCCGCGCTTTGCCTTGCGCTGGGCGGGCTTCTCGCCGGCTGCGGCGATATGGGCCGGTTCCAGACCGCGGCGACCCCGGCGGCCGTCGCGATGCCGAAGCCGAAGCCCGCCGTCGCCCAGACCCCGGCCACCGAAAAGGAGCACGAGCGCATCCTGGCGAGCTATGGCGGGACCTATGACGATCCCAAGCTCGAATCGCTCGTCAGCAAGACCGTCGACCGGCTGGTCGCGGCCTCCGACCGGCCCGACCAGGGCTACAAGGTCACCATCCTGAATTCCGGCGCGGTGAACGCCTTCGCGCTGCCTAACGGCCAGCTCTATGTCACGCGCGGCCTGCTTGCGCTCGCCAGCGACACCTCCGAATTGTCCTCCGTGCTCAGCCACGAGATGGCGCATGTGCTGTCCAAGCACGCGGCAATGCGCGAGGACCAGGCCCGCCAGGCCGCGATCGTCACCCGCGTCGTCACCGACATGAGCAACGATCCTGACCTCACCGCGCTGGCGCTGGCCAAGACCAAGCTCACCATGGCGAGCTTCTCGCGCAAGCAGGAGTTCGAGGCCGACGGCATCGGCGTCGGCATCTCCGCCAAGGCGCATTTCGACCCCTACGGCGCGGCGCGCTTCCTGTCCGCGATGGAGCGCAATGCCGAACTGAAGGCCGGCAAGAGCTTGCTCGATCCACGGGCGCAGGATTTCACCTCCTCGCATCCGGCGACTCCGGAACGCGTCCAGAACGCGCAGAACATCGCCCGCCAGTACACGGCGCCCGAAGGCGCCGAGCGCGATCGCGAAAGCTATCTCGCCGCGATCGACAACCTCGTCTATGGCGAAGACCCCAGCGAAGGCTTCGTCCGCGGCCGGCGCTTCCTGCATCCGAAGCTCGGCTTCACCTTCCAGGCTCCGGACAATTTCACGCTCGACAACACCGCGCAGGCCGTGATTGGCGTGCGCGAGGGCGGTGCGCAGGCGATGCGCTTCGACGTCGTACGCGTGCCGGCCGAGCAATCGCTGGGCGACTACCTCAACTCCGGCTGGATGGAAGGCGTCGAGAAGGCCTCGACCGAGGATATCAGCATCAACGGTTTTCCCGCGGCGTCCGCCACCGCCAAGGGCGACCAGTGGCAGTTCAAGGTCTATGCGCTGCGCTTCGGCAGCGACGTCTATCGCTTCATCTTCGCGGCACGGCAGAAATCGACCGAGAGCGACCGGAATGCGCGCGAGACCGTCAACTCGTTCCGCCGCCTGACGCTGGAAGAAATCCAGGCCGCGCGCCCGCTGCGCATCAAGATCATCACGGTGCAGCCCGGCGACACCGTGGAATCGCTCTCGCACCGCATGGCCGGGGTCGACCATCCGGCCGAGCGCTTCCGCGTGCTGAACGGCCTCGATCGCACCGCGCAGGTCAAGGTGCGCGACCGCGTCAAGATCGTGGCGGACTAAAGCGGGATGGCTTTAGTCTGAATCGATTTGGGATTCCCAAATCAGTTTGTTTCTGATTCACCATGCTTGCTGGAAGGAGGCCAGCATGGATGGGCAAGCCGTACTCTCTAGATCTTCGTAAGCGTGTCGTGGCCGCGATCGAGGGCGGGATGTCCCGTAATCGGGCCGCCAAGCAGTTTGGGGTCGCGATCAGCACCGCCATTGGCTGGATGAAGCGGGTCGATGAGACCGGCAGCGTCGAGCCTAGTCAGATAGGCGGCTACAAGCCGAAGGCGATTTCGGGCGAGCATGCAGTCTGGCTGTCGCGTCGGATCAAGGACGGCGATTTCACTATACGGGGGCTCGTGGCCGAGCTTGCCGGACGCGGCCTGAAGGTCGATTACCACTCGGTGTGGGACTTCGTGCATGCCGAGAAGCTCAGCTTCAAAAAAAAGCGTGGCGGCTGGCGAACGCGATCGACCCGACGTGGCGCGGCGGCGAGCTCAGTGGGCAAAGTATCAAGGTCAGGTCGAAGCTGAGCGGCTGGTCTTCATCGACGAGACCTGGACCAGGACCGATATGGCTCCGCTGCGCGGATGGGCACCGCGCGGGCACAGACTTCACGCCAGGGTTCCCCACGGCCGCTGGAAAACCATGACCTTCCTGGCGGCCCTGCGCCATGACCGGATCGATGCGCCATGGTTCATCGAGGGGCCGATCGATGGCGCGAGCTTTCGCGCCTATGTCGAGAAGGTTCTTTTGCCCGTCCTTCGACCCGGCGATATCGTCGTCTTGGATAACCTCGGCAGCCACAGGAGCAAGGCAGTTCGTCAGCTTATCCGTTCGGTCGGCGCCAAGCTCTTTTTCCTGCCAAAATACTCGCCCGACCTGAACCCGATCGAACAGGTCTTTGCAAAGCTCAAGCACCTGCTCCGCAAAGCTGCCGCGCGAACCGTCGAGGCCGTCTGCACCGCAATCGGCCACGCACTCGATGCCTTCACCTCAGAGGAATGCGCCAACTACCTCAAAAACTCAGGCTATCGAACTTAATGCCATCACGCTTTAAAGCTCCACAAGCGCCTCATCCCGCTGCAGAGAGCTTTGCCCGCGGCTTCCCCCGCACCATGATCAGCGCCGCCGCCATCACCTCCAGCGCGATGCAGAGATAGAACGGCAGCGTATAGCCGCCGGAGAGATCGCGCAGGAAGCCGACCACACCGGGGCCGAACGCGTAGGTCACCTGGTTGATTGCGGTGTTGAGGCTGATCAACACGCCGAAGGCGGCGGAATCGAACTCCTGCTGCACGATGAGCGAGGGCAGCGTGATGAGGTTGCCGACCGAGAAGCCGAACACGGCGCAGGCCGCGATCAGCACATAATCGTTGTGCAGGTTGACGACGACGAGAAGCGCGGCGGCCTGGCTGAGGAACGACAGCGCGGACGCGAGGCGCTGATTGATGCGGTCGATCACCAGCGAGAACAGCACGCGACCGACCACCGCCATCGCGGTCAGCACCGCGACGGCCAATGCGGCGCGCTCGCGCCCGATCACGGGATCGAGGAACGAGATCAGGTGCACGATGAAGCCGACCTGGGCGAACAGCACCAGGGCGAAGGCGATCGTGACGGTGAGGAAACCGGCGTCCCGCAGCGCCCAGGCGCGGATCTCCGTCGATGATTGCGGTTTCGTCTTCGCCGTCTCGTGCCAGCCGTGGCGATCAGGTGGGCTGCCGACGACAAGAAGAATGACCGGCACGAGCAGCACCAGCATGGCGCCGGCGGCGGCATACATCGCACCGGCAAAGCCGATATGGCCGATCAACATCACCAGCAGCGGCACGCCGGCGATGCCGCCGAAGCTGGCGCCGTTCAGCGCCAGGCTGATCGCCATGCCGCGCTTCTCGTCGAACCACAGGCTGATCGTGTTGGTGATCATGGCGAGACTGGTGCCGGCCCAGCCGAAGGCGAGCACGGCATTGGCGAGATAGAGCTGCCAGGGCTCGCGCACCTCGCCGATCGCGACCGCGGCCGCCGCCATCGCAAGCGTGCCGGCGATCAGGCTGAGCCGCGGACCGTATGTCCGCACGGCTTCGCCGACGAAGACGACCAGCAGCGCGCCGAAAAGATAGAAGAACGTGGTGCCTGCGGAGATCAGCGAGGTCGGCCAGCCCCGCGCCCGCTGCAGCTCGGCGACATAGACGCTCTGCCCGTAGAAGCCGAGCCCCCAGCCGAAGGTCGCGAGCAGGAAGCAGACGGCGACGATGCGCCAGCCTTCGTAGCGGAACGAGGATTCGTCGGTCGTTGGGGTCTGAAGATTATCGAGCATTTCATCTGCCGTTTGTTTTGCGCCGTCATGCCCGGACATAGCCGTCTGAAGGACGGCGTCGCTTCGCTCGCCTATGTTCCGGGCATCCACGTTCTTCTTCCGACGTCGCAAAAACGTGGTTGGCCGGGACAAGCCCGGCCAAGACGACATCTAAATAACCTTCTTCAGAAAATCACTTCGATCTGGATCGAAGCATCAACGCTGCTGACAGCCTCTTGCCAGACTAGACCGCGTCGGGGAACTCGCCCATGGCCGCCTCCAGCCGCGCCTTGCGGCGCCTCGCCCGGGAGACCATTGAGAGCACGGCAAGGCCCAGCACCACCGGCGGAAACACCACGAGGTTCACCGCGGCCCAGCCGTAATTGGCGAGCAGCTGGCCTGACGAGAACGAGCCGATCGCCATCATCCCAAACACCAGGAAATCGTTGAAGGCCTGCACCTTGTTGCGCTCCTGCGGGCGATGCGTCTCCAGCACCAGCGCGGAGGCGCCGATGAAGGAGAAATTCCAGCCGACGCCGAGCACGATCAGCGTCGCCCAGAAATGCATTGCGGTGAGGCCGGAGAGACCGATGGTGGCGGCGCCCGCTTCCAGCAGCAAGCCGGCGGCGACGATCTTCGGGGCGCCGAAGCGCGCGATCAGCGCGCCCGTGAAGAAGCTCGGCCCATACATCGCGACAATGTGCCATTGCAGGCCGAAATTCGAATCGGACACCGACAGGCCGCACAGCTTCATCGCGAGCGGCGCCGAGGTCATGACCAGGTTCATCATGGGATAGGCGATGACGCCGCACAGCGCCGCCGCGATGAAGCGCGGCTGCGTCACGATCGTGAGCAGCGGCCGGCCGCCTTGCAGATCGGCCGGCGCGGGCTTCGGCATATCGACACCGGCGACGATGCCCATCGCTACAAGCGCGACCGCGGCCTGCACCAGGAAGCTGAACGCGAACAGATAAGGCTGCCAGACATCCATGGTCCATTGCACGAGCTGCGGACCGAGCACGCCGGCGAATACTCCGCCGGCCATCACCCAGGACACGGCCTTGGGCCGGTAAGCCGCACTGGCGCCGTCGGCGGCGGCGAAGCGGTAGGATTGCGCCACCGCGCCGTAGAGACCGCCGAGGAAGGTTGCGAGACAAAACAGCGCGAACGAGCCGTGCAGGATCGCGAACGAGCCGAGCAGGCCGGTGAGCGTACCGAGGCCCGTGCCGATGACGAAGGCCACGCGGCGACCGAAGCGGCGCGAGATCGCGCCGGTCGGCAGCGTGCCGGCGGCGAGCCCGACCACATACATCGAGATCGGCACGGTCGCGAACGACATGTCCGGCGCGAGCGTGGCACCGACGATCGCGCCGGTGGCGAAGATCACCGCCGAGTTGGCGCCGGTCAGCGCCTGCGCGGCGGCAAGGCGCACCACGTTGGTGCGCACGCGGGCATCGTCGGCGATCTCATTGGCTGCAGTCACGTCCAGCATCGGCATTTCCGCCCGAAGGGCCCTGTTGATTCGCGGCACTATGGAGGGGTGGATGAGGGCGGGCAACCGGCGCAAACGGGCGCAGGCCATGCCCCTGACGCAATCGCCGGAATGATAGCGGCGCGCGGGCTTGACGGCTTGCGCTCGATCAAATCCTATCCGCCGCGCTTCTCCGGGAGTTACATTCATGTCCGTCGACGACAGGCCCACGCTTCAAGCTCCCGACGACGATCCCTGGCTGTGGCTGGAGGAGATCGAGGGCACGCAGGCGCTCGATTTCGTCGAGCGGCAGAACAGCCTGACGCTGCAGGCCTTCGGCGGAAAAATCTTCGAGCGCGACCGCGATCTCCTAGCCGCGATCTACGACCGCCCCGACAACATTCCCTATGTCAGCCGGCGCGGCTCCGATCTGCACAATCTCTCGAAGGACGCCGCCAACCCGCGCGGCCTGTGGCGGCGAACCAGGCTGGCGGAGTTTCGCAAAGCCAGTCCGGCATGGGAGATCATGCTGGACATCGATCAGCTCGCGCGGGACGAAAACGAGGACTGGTTGCTCGGCGGGATCGCCAGCACGCCGGGAAGCTCACGCGTTATTCTGAGCCTGTCGCGCGGCGGCAGCGATGCGGTGACGCTGCGGGAATTCGACATGGAGACGAAGCGCTTCATCGTCGACGGCTTCACGCTGCCGGAGGCGAAAGGCGGCGTCGACTGGCTCGATGCCGACACGCTGCTGCTGTCGAGCGCCCATGGCGAGAACATGGCGACGAGCTCGGGCTATGCGCGGACGGTTCGGCTGTGGCGACGCGGCCAGCCGGTCGACCGCGCCGAGGTCATCGCCGAGACATCCGCCGATCACATGATGATCCATGGCACGAGCGACGACACCGGATCTGAGCCGCGGGTCTGGATCGCCGACCAGATCGACTTCTTCAACCACGAGATCCGGCTGCGCGATGCGGCGGGCGCGATGACGACGCTCGATCTGCCGACCGGCATCTGGATGCAGGCCCATGGCGACTGGTTCGCGATGAAGCTGCGCAAGGATTGGACGGCCGGAGGTCGGACCTACGCCACAGACACCGTGCTCGGCATCTCCCTGTCGGCGTTCCTGAACGGCAGCCGCGACTTTGCGGTGCTGTTCGAGCCCGCGCCGCGGCGCGCCTTGCAGGGCCTGTTCTGGGCGGCGGGCAAGCTTGTGCTTTCGATCCTCGACGAACTGCGCCCACGCTTCGAGATCTGCACGCCTTCCGGGGCCGGCTGGAGCCGCGAGATGCTTCCCGGCCTGCCGGGAATCGGCGTCGTCTATGTCTGGACGCTCGATCGCCATCCCTCCGAGAGCAATGGCGATCTGCTCGCCAATGTGCAGGATCCGCTGACGCCGCCCTCGCTGCTGCTGATCGAGCGCGGCGTCGCAAGCCCGATCGTGCTGAAGCAGGCGCCGAAGACGTTCACCGCCGACGGGCTCGTGGTGACGCAGCACGAGGCGATCTCCATTGACGGCGAGCGTATCCCCTATGTGCAGACCGGCCCCGCTGGCGAGACCGGCGATGCGCCGGTCTATATGAGCGCCTATGGCGGCTTTGGTCTCGCGGTGAAGCCGTACCACAATTCCTCGCTTGGCAAGCTCTGGCTGGAGCGCGGCGGCACGATTGTGCAGGCGAATTTGCGCGGCGGCGGCGAGTTCGGCACGCGTTGGCACGATGCCGGACGGCTTGCCGGCAAGAAGCTCTCTCACGACGATTTCGCCGCCGTCGCGGCCGATCTCGTCCGCCGCGGTGTGACGCGCGCAAAACGCATCGCAGCGCAGGGCGGATCGAACGGCGGCATCCTCATCACCAACATGCTGGTGCGCTATCCCGAGCGTTTCGGCGCGCTGTTCTGCACCATCCCGCTGATCGACATGCGCCGCTACACAAAGCTGCTCGCGGGCGCGAGCTGGATCGCCGAATATGGCGATCCCGACAAGCCCGACGAATGGGAGTGGCTGAAGACCTACTCCGCCTATCACAATGCAAAGCCGGGGCAGCCTTATCCGCCGATCCTGATCGCGACGACGCGGCGCGATGACCGCGTCCATCCCGGCCATGCCCGCAAGATGGCGGCAAAGCTGCAGGCGATGGGCTATGAGGCCTGGTTCTACGAGCCGGAAGCCGGCGGCCATGGCTACGGCAAGGACAACAAGGAGCGCGCGGGTTTCGAGGTGCTGGGTTATCGGTTCTTGAAGGAGAAAATCGGGTGGCAGGATGAAGGCGTGACGGCCTCTTGATCTGACCAACGCGAGCCCAGCGGGCGGTGCACCTCTCGCGCAAGCGCAAGCGGGAGAGGGAGCGCACCTCCGGCGTAGCTATCGCGCAAACACCAGCGTCAGATTGTTCGCGGGCATCTCGATCGTATCGAGGAGACCGAGGCCCGCCGCCTTCGCCAGCTTCTCGACGTCGACGACGTCGCGCACGCCCCAATCGGGGTTGCCTTCGCGCAAGGAGGTGTCGAACACCGCGTTGCTGAGCGCAGTGTGCTTGCCGTCGCGCTTGAAGGGGCCGTAGAGGAACAGCTTGCCGTCGCGGCGCAGATAACGGCCGGCGCCGGCGAACAGGCCTTCGGCCACGGCCCAGGGCGCGATGTGAATGACATTGGCGCAGAACACGGCCGCGAGGCTGGTCGGCACCTGCCCGCTCTTCATTTCCGGGCACCAGTCAGGATCGGTGAGATCGATGCGCAGGGGTGGGCGGATGTTCGGCAGGGCCGCATGCACGCGCCAGGCCTCGATGCTCTTGAGGTGGCGCTGGTTGAGATCGCTCGGCCACCAGATCAGGCTGGGTGTGTGGCGGGCGAAATGCACCACGTGCTGCCCGGTTCCACTGCCGAGTTCCACGACGTTGCCGGTCGCATCCGCGAGATGCTTTGCCAGCGCGGCCCAGATCGATTCGTGATTGCGATGGAAGGCCGGCGCGTCGAGCCGGCCATCCGGCTCGACCCGTCCGCCATCCCTGCCAAATTCGACGACATATTCAGCCAAGTGACGTCCCCAAAAATGCGATCCAGAAAACAAGGCCTGAAGGCCAAACGTCCGAGAATAATTTGCTAGTCCGCGCCCATCCGAATGAACGAACTATCTTGTCGGTTGCAATGCGGAGGATATTAACCCCATTTTGCCGCGTGCATAGTCTTGATTGTCAGGCGATGCCCTTTGTGCTTTTGAACAATTCCGCAAATGAGATCATCGAGATAACGTTCCGGAACGATGCCTTGACCGCCTTTCCTCGCAAGCCCGCTTTGCTCGTTGCCCTGGCCCTCCTCGCCGGCGCGGCCATGGCCCCGGCGGGGGCGCAATCCACCGTGACGGAGGGCCAGAAGCTCGCTTTCGACCGCGGCAAGGGCAATTGCCTCACCTGCCATGTCATCAAAGGCGGCGACCTGCCGGGAACGATCGGACCGGAACTGAAGGACATCAAGTCAAAATACCCTGATCGCAACGAACTGACCGCGATCATCTTCGACGAGACCAAGCGCAATCCGCAAACCATGATGCCGCCGTTCGGCCGGAACCGGATTTTGACCGAACAGGAGATCGACGCGATCGTTGATTTCCTGCAGACCCTGTAACCGCGGGCGGCCCCCAGGAGACTTGAGATGACCACGACCCCCAAGCCTCATTGGAGGCCTCATCCGACGCGGCGCCTGATCCTTCGGGGCGCAGCCTCCGTGGCGCTGCTCGGCCTCGGCAATCTGCCATTCGCAGCCGCGCCCGCGCGCGCCGCAGCGAACGACAAATATCCGGAAGAGGCCTTCAGGCAGAAGAGCGAGGCGGACGCGATCAAGGCGCTCTACGGCAAGACCGCCGAGCCGTCGGACAAGGTCAAGCTGGATGCGCCGGAGATCGCCGAGAACGGCGGCGTCGTGCCGATCTCGGTGACGACGACGCTGGAGAAGGTCAGCTCGATCTCGTTCTTCGTGGCGGAGAACCCGAGCGCGCTGGCCGCCAGCTACAGGATTCCCGATGGCACGATCCCTGCCGTCGCCAACCGGCTGAAGATGGCCAGGACCACCAAATTGACCGCGATCGTGGAGGCCGACGGCAAGCTCTACAGCGCGACCAAGGAGGTCAAGGTCACCGTCGGCGGTTGCGGCGGCTAAGCGAGGCAGTTCGACATGGCATCCAGCATTCGCGTGCGCGCAACATCGAGCGGCGACATCACCGAGGTGCAGGCGCTGATCCAGCACCCCATGGACACCGGCCTCGTCAAGGATTCCAAGGGCGAGTTGATCCCGGCGCATTTCATCCGGCAGCTGAAGTTCGAATGTAACGGCAAGGACGTGTTCGTCGCCGATTGGGGCACCGCCGTTTCCAAGGACCCTTACGTCAAGTTCAGCTTCAAGGGGGCCAAGAAGGGTGACGAGCTCAAGATCTCCTGGACCGACAACAAGGGTGGCTCGGACACGACCATCGCGAAGATCGCGTGATGAAGGTCCGCATCCATCTCCTGCTTGGCTCGCTCGGCGCCGCGCTCGTCGCGTTTGCGCTCGCCGCGCCGCGCGTGACCGCCGCCGACAAGGTGGACCCCGTTGCCGATGCCAAGGCGTTCCAGAACTTCTTCTTCCAGAAATTTCCGAACGTGAAGCACGAGGATTTCGTCAACGGTCCGTATTCCATGAACGAGGACATGAAGCGGCAATGGCAGGAGAAGGAGGAATTCCCGCCTTACGAGTTCGCGCTCGATGCCGGCAAGGAGATGCTCTCGACGCCGTTCAAGAACGGCAAGACCTACGCCGACTGCTTCCCGAACGGCGGCATCGGCATCCGCCAGAACTATCCGTACTTCGACAGCGGCGAAGGCAAGGTCGTCACGCTGGAGCTCGCGCTCAACCGCTGCCGCGAGGCCAATGGCGAAGCGCCCTATTCCTACGTCAAGGACGAGATGGCCTCGCTCACCGCCTACATGGCCTACACCTCGCGCGGCAAGCCGATGGACATCAAGATCCCCGATGATCCCCGCGCGCTCGCGGCATACGAGAACGGCAAGCGCTATTTCTACACCCGCCGCGGCCAGATGAACTTCTCCTGCGCGAGCTGCCATGTGCAGAGCCCGGGCGAACGCATCCGCGCCGAGACCCTTGCCCCGGCGCTCGGCATCCTCAACGCGATGCCGATCTACCGCTCGGAATGGAGCGGCATGGGCACGACCAGCCGCCGCTTCGTCACCTGCAACAGCCAGACCCGCGCGGTTCCGCTGGAGCCGCAGTCGGATGAATATCGTGACGTCGAATATTTTCTGTCCTACGTCGCCAACGGCCTGCCGATCTCGGGGCCGGGAGCACGGCCATGAAGCGGTCACTTGGCTTGGCCATGCTGCTCGCCTTGAGCCTTGCGCCATCCGCGCGCGCGGCGAATGAGGCGGACTACAAGGCGGCCTATGCCGCCGCCGAAGCCGCCTCCAAGGAGGCGGCCGGCATGCGCAACCAGTGGACGGTGACCCTATCTGCGCTGGCGGCCGCGAAGAAGGCTGCCGACGGCGGCGATTTCGACCGTGCGGTGGCCGCGGCCAGGGAGGCCGAAGCACTGGCGAAGGCGTCGATCTTCCAGGCTAGTTCCGAAAAAGAAGCCTGGAAGGCGATGGAAATCCGCTAGACTGCCGCGCGGTGAACGAAGTCCATACGAGAGGCGCGGAGAATTCCTGGATGGCGATCCGCCGCCGCGATTTCCTGAAACGTGCAGGCCTTGCCGCTGCAACGCTCACCCTGCCGCGCCTGGCCCGCGGCACCGAGGCTGCCAGCATCTACGACCTCGAACGGTTCGGCAATGCGCGGATCCTGCACATCACCGATACGCATGCGCAGCTCAATCCGGTCTATTTCCGCGAGCCCAGCGTCAATATCGGCATCGGCGAGATGGCGGGACGGCCGCCGCATCTGGTCGGGCGCGCCTTCCTGGAACGGTTCGGCATTCGGCCCGACAGCGCCGATGCCTATGCCTTCACCTGCCTCGAGTTCGAAAAGTCCGCAGGCCGCTTCGGCAAGCTCGGGGGCTTTGCCCATCTGAAGACGCTGGTCGATCGCCTGCGCGCCGATGTCGGCGAGAGGCGCTCACTTCTCGTCGACGGTGGCGATCTCTGGCAGGGCACCGGGCTTGCCAACGTCATGCAGGGCCGCGACATGGTCGAGGTTGCCAATCTGCTCGGCATCGAGGCGATGACCGGGCATTGGGAATTCACCTATGGCGAGCAGGCGCTGCGCGACAATCTCGAGCGCTTCAAGGGCGAGTTCCTGGCGCAGAACGTGTTCCTGACCGAGGAGGCCGCGTTCAACGACGCGCCCGCCTTCGACAAGGCCATTGGACGCGTGTTCAAGCCTTCCATCATCAAGGAGCTCGGCGGGCGCCGCGTCGCGATCGTCGGCCAGGCCTTTCCCTACACGCCGATCGCCCATCCCAAACGGTTCACACCGGACTGGAGCTTCGGCATCCGCGAGGAGGAGCTGCAGAAGCATGTCGACGTCTTGCGCGGCACCGACAAGGTCGATGCCGTCGTGCTGCTGTCGCACAATGGCATGGACGTGGACCTCAAGCTCGCGAGCCGGGTCACCGGCATCGACGTCATTCTCGGCGGCCACACCCATGATGCCGTGCCGCAGCCTATGCCAGTGAAGAACGCAGGTGGCACGACGCTCGTCACCAATGCCGGCTCCAACGGGAAATTTCTGGCTGTGCTCGATCTCGCGCTCGACGGCGGCAAGGTCAGCGATGTCAGGTATCGTTTGCTGCCGGTCTATTCGGAGCTGCTGAGGCCCGATCCGGCGATGGCCGAGCTGATCGGCCGGGTCCGTGCGCCGCACGTAGCCGACTGGTCGGAAAAGATCGCGACGCCCGACCGGCTGCTCTATCGCCGCGGCAATTTCTCCGGGCCCATGGACGAATTGATCTGCACCGCGCTGCGCACCGAGCTCAATGCCGAGATCGCTCTGTCGCCGGGCTTCCGCTGGGGCGTCACCGCGCTGTCCGGCCAGGCGATGACCATGGAGGATCTGCTGGCGGAAACCGCGATCACCTATCCCGAGACCTATGTTCAGGAGATGACGGGGGCAGAGATCAAGGACCTGCTCGAGGACGTCTGCGACAATCTCTTCAACGCCGATCCCTACTACCAGCAGGGCGGCGACATGGTGCGCGCCGGCGGGCTCAGCTACACCTGCACGCCGGACGCTGCGATCGGCAGCCGCATCTCGGAGCTGAAGCTCGGCAACGGCAAGTCGCTCAGCGCCAGCCACCGCTACAAGGTCGCGGGCTGGGCCTCGGTCAACGGCCAGCCGGGCGCGCCGGTGTGGGACGTCGTCGGCAAATATCTGCGCTCGGGCCGGATGATGCCCGAACGGCTCGGCTCCGGCGTCACGCTGAAAGGCGTCGACGGCAATCCTGGCATTGCAGGGCAGGGATGATGCGGCCGCAGCTCTTGTCCGCGATCATATTGGCCGCAATAGGAATCTTCTAAATTTCGTTGTTCATGCAGTGAATTACTTCTCTTTCTGACCCGTACTGTAGTAGAATCTTGGAAGCCAGTTCCAAGCCGGGTCCTGCCATGATCTTCCGCCAGCTCTTCGACAGCGTTTCGGGCACCTACAGCTACGTCCTCGCCAGCCGCGCCGGCGGTGAGGCGCTGATCCTCGATCCCGTGCTGGAGAAGGTCGATCGCTATTGCCAATTGCTGCGCGAGCTCGACCTCAAGCTGGTCAAGGCGGTCGACACGCATCTGCATGCCGACCACGTCACCGGCCTCGGCGAGCTGCGCGACCGCACCCATTGCATGACCGTGATGGGCGATCAGACCAAGGCCGACGTGGTCGCCATGCGGGTGGCCGACGGCGACAAGGTGACGATCGAAGGCCTGTCGCTCGACGTGATGTACACGCCGGGCCACACCGACGATTCCTATTCCTATCTGATGGGCGACCGCGTCTTCACCGGCGACACGCTGCTGATCCGCGGCACCGGCCGCACCGATTTCCAGAACGGCTCGGCGCGCGCGCAATACGATTCGATCTTCAACCGCCTCTTGAAGCTGCCGGACGAGACCATGGTGTTTCCGGCGCATGACTACAAGGGCGACACCGTCTCCACCATCGGCGAGGAGAAACGCTTCAATCCGCGGCTCCAGGTGCGCTCGGTCGACGAATATATCGAGCTGATGGCCAACCTGAAGCTGCCGAATCCTAAGATGATGGACGTCGCGGTGCCCGCCAACATGCATGTCGGCCTGCATCAGGAGGAGCTCGAGAAAGAGGGCCGCGCGCTCAGCGCGACCGAGGCGATCCGCAGCCTCGGCCGGCCCGACATCCTGCTGGTGGATCTGCGCGAGACCAACGAGCGGATGAAGCACGGCATGCTCGAAGGCGCGCTGCACACGCCCTATCCTTCCGTCGAGGAGAGCCTCAAGCCAGGCGGCATGCTGCGTGAGGTCGTGGCCGCTAGCGGCCGCCGCGTGGTGTTCTTCTGCGCCTTCGGCGAACGCTCGGCGATGGCCGTTGCGGCTGCAAAGGAGGCGGGGCTCCTCAACACCGCGCATATCGCCGGCGGCATCGATGCCTGGAAGAAGGCGGGCGGGCCGGTGGTGCGCTGACGACCTCGTCGCCAAGCTTGAGCAAGATCAGGACGGGGCCATATATTCCGATTAGACGGATGCAGCATCACCATCCCGGGATAGTCATGGCCAAGACCGCCAAACCGAACGCGCCGCCGAAAACTGCGGACGAAAAGGCGAAAAAACCACCACCGCCGCGCGACATTGACGACGACGATTACGAAGACGGCGACATCGCGACGCCAAAACGCGATCGCTATGGCCCGGACGACGAGCCGTTGTGAGGGTGTGAGTTCGCCTCACGAACGGTGCGTCCCGCCCGCACTACCTGCCATGCGCCTGCGTTCATGGACAAATAACCGCCTGCCCCGATAGTTTGCCGTCCATCGGGAGTGAAACGGAACTGCAATGGTCGACGTTCTCGCCGCACCGCAGCAAGGCAAGGCGGACAGCGCGCTGCGCACGCTGACCGGGATCTCGATCGCGCATTGGGTCAGCCATTTTCATCTGCTGGTCCTGCCGATGCTGTTTCCGTTCCTGAAGGAGAAGCTCGGCGTCGGCTATGTCGAGCTCGGCTTCTCGCTGACCACGCTCGCCGTCGTCTCCGGCCTGACGCAGGCGCCGACCGGCTATCTCGTCGACCATTTTGGCGCGCGCAAAATCCTGCTGATCGGGCTGACGCTCGGCGGCTGCGCCCTGATCCTGCTCGGCCTGCACCTCAGCTACGCCGCGCTGATCGCCTGCGCCGTGCTGCTCGGGCTCGCCAACAGCGTCTATCATCCCGCCGATTACGCGATCCTGGCCGAGCACATGGACGAGGCGCGGATGGGCCGCGCCTTCTCGGTCCACACATTCGCCGGCTATCTCGGCGGCGCGGTGACGCCGGCGATCGTGGCCGCGCTGGTCACGGTGTGGGGCGGCGTCGGCGCGCTGATCGCCTCCGGCGCGATCGCCATTCTGGTGGCCGTGCTGCTGGTCACCATGGGCATCCCCGAGGCCGGCGCGCACAAGAAGAAGCCGGGCAGCGCAAGCGCGCCGAAGCAGGCGGTGATCACGCCGGCGCTGATCACGCTGACCGCGCTGTTCATGCTGCTCAGCCTGTCGGTCGCCGGCATCAACAATTTCGGCGTGGTGGCGCTGATGAGCGGCTACGGCACGTCCTATTCGATCGCCAATGTCGCATTGACCGCGTTCCTCGCCGCAAGCGCCGCGGGCGTGCTCGCCGGCGGCTTCCTCGCCGACCGCACCGAGCGTCACGGCTATGTCGCGGCGGCCTGCTTCGCCGCGAATGCGGCCATCGTGCTGCTGATCGCGCTGGTGACGCTGCCGGGCTGGGCCCTCACGGCGACGATGGCGACCGCAGGCTTCCTCTCCGGCGTGATCGCGCCGTCGCGGGACATGCTGGTGCGCAATGCCGCGCCGGCCGGTGCCGCGGGGCGCGCCTTCGGCATCGTCTCCACCGGCTTCAACCTCGGCGGCATCGTCTCACCGCTGCTGTTCGGCTGGATCATGGACCAGAGCGCGCCGCATTGGGTGTTCGGCGCGTCCGTGATCTTCATGCTGGCGACGGTGGCGCTGTCGCCGTTCACGGAACGGCGGCCGGCGAAAGCAAATTGAGCCGTCAGGATCGACACAAATTCAATTGTCGGGACTCATAACCACAAGGAGACGGCTACGAGGCGACGATCACCTCGGACGTGGTGACACCGCAATCTGGTTCGTCGTCCGCGGCGCGTTTGGCAAGCTAGCGCGGCATTGCCACTTACCCTCCCCTGGAGGGGGAGGGTCGGCTCACATTGAGCGCAGCGAAATGTGAGACGGGGTGGGGTGACGGTCTCTCCACCTCCAACAGTGTGCCTGTGGAGAGATCACCCCACCCCGCTCGCGCTTCGCGCGATCGACCCTCCCCCTCCAGGAGAGGGTAAGAAGAGGCCGCCTTACGTCGGCGACACCGCGCCCTTCAGCGCCGCGCCCTGCGCCGCCGCACCACGCATCAGCCTGGCCTTCTCCGTGTTCGGCCACAGCAGCAGCAGGCCGATGATGCCGGAGCCAATCATGACCACCGCGTTGATGGCGAAGCCGGTCAGATAGCCGTCGAGCATGCTGCCGGAGCGCTGGATCACGGCGCCCATGACGCTGGGCGCGATGATGCCCGAGAGCGTATAGAGCGCGCCGTAGATCGCGATCACCGCGCCGCGCTGCGAGGCCGGAGTGAACTCGCCAAGCATCGGCGGACAGACCACGTAGATCGCGCCGCAGAGACCGGAGCCGACAACCAGCGCCGCGATCTGCAGGCCGGCGCCGTCGACATGGGCCATCGTGGCGAGGATCAGGCCGCCGATGATGAGCGGCACCGAGCCGAGCACGCCGCGCGAGACGCGCGTGGTGGAGCCGCGGGCCATCATCACCTGCGAGATCCAGCCGGTGAGCAGGACGATGGTGGCGCCGAACACCCAGGGCAGGATCGAGATGAAGCCGGCCTGGCTCTGCGAGAAGCCGAGCCCCTTGACGATGAAGGGCGTGAACCAGGTGAGGCCGAGCGACAGCGCCCAATAGGCGCCGAAGGTCGCGATCACGCAGCCGAGGAAGGTGCGCGAGGTCAGCAGTTGCACGTACGGAATCTTCGGCTCCGTGGCAGCCAGGACCTCGGTATCCTCCAGCGGGCCTTCCTTGCCGAGCGCGAGCCAGGCTGCGACCCAGATCAGGCCGACGACCCCGAGCGCGCCGAAGGCGTAGTGCCAGGAATGGTTGACGATGATCCAGTTCAGCGCCGGTACCGCCAGGATGACGCCGAAGGCCGACCCCTGCGACAGGATCGCGGTCGGCAGCGTGCGCTTCTCGTCGGGGAACCATTTGTAGATGGCGTGCGCGGCGACCGAGAAGGCCGGCCCTTCGCCGGCGCCCAGCACGATGCGGCAGATCAAGAGCGTGGTGAAGGAGACCGTGCCGACCATCGGGAACTGCGACACCGCCCAGATCACCGCCAGCGTCAACAACACCCAGCGCGTCGGCACCTTGTTGACGATGAAGCCGACCACGATGGCCGAGATCGAGAACAGGAAGAAGAACGAGGACCCGAGCAGGCCGAACTGCTCGGCGCTGAGCTTCATCTCGGTCATGATCGGCACGCCGGCGAGACCGACGACGATCTTGTCGGCGAAGTTCACCACCATGAAGAGAAAGAGGAGAAATGTAATGGTCCAGGCGCCCCTCGGCGTTGTAGTCGTCCCAGCCGTCACGTTCGGCGTTCCCTGAGCGCTCATCATTCTCCCCGCATGTCCTTTTCGGCACTTTTTGATTTGGCCGTCTTGGAAGCTAACAGCGGCTTCAGGGCCAACGCAACCCCGGCATTTCCGCATCAGGTGTGCTACGCAGCATCCTCACCTCTCCCCGCCGGGGAGAGGTCGATTTGCGCAGCAAATCGGGTGAGGGGTCTCGGGCCTCTTGAGAGACCGTAACCCCTCACCCGCGCCTTCGGCGCGACCTCTCCCTATGGGAGAGGTGGAAGAAAAGTGGCAGGCCCGTGCTGAGCATCCGAAACCTCTCAAAGACCTTCTCCTCGGCCGGCGAACCCGTCCACGTTCTGCGCGGCGTCGACCTTGACCTTAAGGCCGGCGAGCGCGTTGCGCTGACCGGTGAATCCGGCAGCGGCAAGAGCACGCTGCTGCACCTGATTGCCGGGCTCGACGCCGCCGATGGCGGCTCGATCCGGCTGGGCGACACCGAGGTCACCAAGCTCTCGGATGCGGGACGGGCCAGCTTGCGGCGCGATCGCATCGGCCTGGTTTTTCAGCAGTTCAACCTGATCCCGAGCCTTTCCGTCGCGGACAATCTCGCCTTTCAGGCGCGGATCGCCGGACGGCATGATGCGGCCTGGAGCAAGGAGCTTGTCGAGCGGCTCGGTTTAAGCAGCCTGCTCAAGCGTTATCCAGAGCAAATATCGGGCGGCCAGCAGCAGCGGGTCGCGATTGGCCGGGCGCTGGCGACAAAACCCTCGCTGCTGCTGGCGGACGAGCCGACCGGCAATCTGGACGAGGCCACCGCCGAGGACGTGCTGGCGCTGACGCGCGATCTCGTCGCGCGCACCGGCTGCGGATTCCTGATGGTGACGCACAGCCTGCATCTGGCCGCCACGCTCGACCGTCATCTCACCTTGCATGCGGGGCGCATTTCATGAGGCGCGCGCTCTGGGTTCTCGCCGTGCTGCTCAGCCATTGGCGGCGCCACAAGATGCAGTTCGCGACGCTGCTCATCGGCTTGATCGCCGCCACGGCGCTGTGGAGCGGGGTGCAGGCCATCAACCAGCAGGCCCGCAATGCCTATGACCGCGCCGCGGCGACGTTCGGCGGCGTGCGCACGGCGATGCTGGTCGCTCCCAATGCTGCGACTTTCCCGCAAGAGCTGTTCGTAAAGCTCCGCCGCGCCGGCTGGCCGGTGTCGCCGGTGCTGGAGGGACGCGTCCAGGTGGGCGGGCATTCGGTGCGGCTGCTCGGCATCGAGCCGGTCACGCTGCCGGTCGACGTCGGCAATGCGCCGCGCCTGGGGGCCGCGGATCTCGGCAGCTTCGTTGCTCCGCCCGGCCAGGCATTGGCTGCCCGGGAGACGCTGAGGGACTTGGAAGTAACGGAAGGCGCGGCCCCGGCGATCAGCAGCGGCGCAAAGCTGCCGCCGCTGCGCGTCCAGCCGCAGCTCGCGCCCGGTGTGCTCGTGGTCGATATCGGCGTGGCACAGCGGCTGCTGAGCAAGCCCGATCAGGTCTCGCGGCTGCTACTCGGCAAGCCGAAGGGCAAGCCCGCACCGCTCGCGAGCGTCGTCGGCGAGCAGTTGCAGCTGATAGAGCCGAACGCGGAGACGGAGCTGGAGCGTCTCACCGACAGCTTTCATCTCAACCTCACCGCCTTCGGCCTGCTGTCGTTCTTCGTCGGCCTGTTCATCGTCAATTCGGCCGTGGGCCTTGCCTTCGAGCAGCGGCTGCCGATGCTGCGCACCTTGCGCGCGTGTGGCGCCTCGGCGCGGCTGGTCAACACAGTGCTGGTGATCGAGCTGGTTGCCCTGGCACTGGTCGCAGGGCTGATCGGGCTCGCTTGCGGCTATGTCATCGCAGCCGCCCTGCTGCCCGACGTCGCGGCCTCGCTGCGCGGGCTCTATGGCGCGCAGATTCCTGGGCAGCTCAGCTTGCAAGGCGAATGGTGGCTGGCCGGCATCGGCATCAGCGTTGCAGGCGCGCTCGTGGCGGCGGCGACCAGCCTGATCAAGGCGATCAGGATGCCGGTGCTGGCAACCGCACAGCCGGGCGCCTGGCAGCAGCGGCAACGCCGCTGGCTGATCCTGCAGAGCTGTGCGGCCTGCGCCGTGTTCCTCGTTGCGCTGCTGCTGCTGCAGTACGGACAATCGCTGATCGCAGGCTTCGGCGTGCTGGCCGCCCTGATGTTCGGCGCGGCACTGATCCTGCCCGCCTTGCTCGACATCATCCTGCTCGCAGGTCAGCGCCTCGCGCGGGGCCCGCTCGCGCTGTGGTTCTGGGCGGACAGCCGGCAGCAGCTTTCCGGATTGTCGCTGGCGCTGATGGCGCTGCTGCTGGCGCTCGCCGTCAATGTCGGGGTCTCGACCATGGTCGAGACCTTCAGCCGGACCTTCCTCGGCTGGCTCAACGGGCGACTCGCCGCCGACGTCTACGTCAGCGCCTCCGACAATGCGCAAGGCGTCGCGATCCGGAACTGGCTGAAGGATCGCAGCGATGTTCGGGCGATCCTCTCGGGCGGACGCGCCGAGGCGCAAATCCAGGGCCAACCGGTCGAGCTGCTCGGCCTGCCCGATCACGCGCTCTATCGCGAGCGCTGGCCGCTGCTCGGGACCGCGCCGCGCGCCTGGACCCGGCTGGTGCCGGGCAATGCCGCCTTCATCAGCGAGCAATTGAGCCGTCGGCTGAATGTGCGGATTGGCGACGTCGTCGAGGTGCCGGCGCCGGGCGGGAGCTGGGAGCTCGATATCGTCGGCATCTATGCCGATTACGGCAACCCCAAGGGTCAGCTCACGGTCAACGTCGCCGCACTGATCCGGCAGTTTCCGCAGACGCCCCAGACCCGGATCGGCCTGATCGTCGCGAGAGAAAATATCCCCGGCCTGATCGCGGCCTTGCAGAAGCAGTTCGGGCTCGACGACCGCAGCGTTGCCGACCAGGCGACGGTGAAGAGGGAATCGATCCGCATCTTCAACCGCACCTTCGCGGTGACCTCGGCGCTGAACGCCTTCACGCTCGGTGTCGCCGGCATCGCCTTGCTCACGAGCTTGCTGACCCTGGCCAATTCCCGGCTGCCGCAGCTTGCGCCGCTGTGGGCGATCGGCCTGACGCGGCCGCACCTTGCCGCGATCGAGCTGACCAAGGCGCTCTCGGTGGCGCTGTTCACGGCACTGCTGGCCGTGCCGCTCGGTCTTCTTGTAGCGTGGTGCCTGATTGCCATCGTGAACGTGAAAGCATTCGGCTGGCGGCTGCCGTTCCACGTCTTCACGTTGCAGCTGGTGGAGCTGGTCGCGGTGGCGCTGTTCGCCTCGCTGCTGGCGGCGCTGCTGCCGATGCTGCGGCTGGCGCGGATGCAGCCGGCGAACCTCGTCAAGGTGTTTGCCAATGAGCGCTGACAAGATATCGCGGCGCGGCTTTGCGGCCGGCATCGCCGCCCTCGCGCTGGCACGTCGTGCGAGTGCGCAAGGCTATGCCGGGCTCGGCGAGACCGCCGATGGGTTTGCAAAGGTAACGCCGGGAAGGGCGTTCACCTTTCCCGGAGATCACGGACCGCATCCGGAGTTTCGGATCGAGTGGTGGTATCTCACGGCAAACCTCGTCGACGCGCGCGGCGCTCCTTGCGGCCTGCAATGGACGCTGTTCCGACAGGCGGCACAGCCGGGCCCGCAAGGCGAAGGCTGGGCCAATCAACAGGTGTGGATGGCGCATGCGGCGGTGACGCGTGCCGACACCCACCGCTTCTCTGAGACGTTTTCACGCGGTGGCGTCGGGCAAGCCGGCGTCACCGCAAAGCCGTTTGCCGCCTGGATCGACGATTGGGAGATGAAGGGCGTCGAGCGCACCGACGACCGCATCTTGGCGCCGCTGACGCTGAAGGCGTCCGGCACCGATTTCAGCTACACACTGACGCTGGACGCCGATCGTCCGGTCGTCTTGCAGGGCGATCGCGGCTACAGCCGCAAGTCGGAGCGTGGTCAGGCGTCCTATTATTACAGCCAGCCGTTCTACCGCGCTCGCGGCACGCTCAGCATGGACGAGAAGCCGATCGGCGTCTCGGGCCAGGCCTGGATGGACCGGGAATGGAGCAGTCAGCCGCTCGATGCCGACCAGACCGGCTGGGACTGGTTGTCGCTGCATCTGTCATCCGGCGACAAGCTGATGCTGTACCGGCTGCGGCAGAAGGACGGCAAAGACTATCCGTTCGGCAATTGGATCAGCGCAGCCGGCGAGACGCAGATGATCGCAGGCGGCGACATCCAGATGACGCCGCACGCGACGGCGGACGTCGCGGGACGCAAGCTGCCGGTAGAATGGCAGATCGCGATTCCGTCGCGATCGTTCTCGATTCTCTGCAAGCCGCTCAATCCGAACGCCTGGATGGGGACCGGCTTCTCGTACTGGGAAGGCCCGATCAGCTTTGCCGGCACGCATGACGGCGTTGGCTATCTCGAGCTGACCGGCTATTGAAGCGCAATCTGCCTGGATTCCATTTTGACGCGTTTTCTTTACGCGAACTGGTATCCACTTCGCTCGAAAACGCTTTGGGGGATTTGCGATGTACCATTTCACCGCTCTCGTCACGCTGCTGGCGATCGCGTTTTATTTCTTCACCTCCATCAACGTCTCGCGCTCGCGCACCAGGACCGGCGTCAAGGTGCCTGCGATGACGGGCCATCCGGATTTCGAACGGGCCTTCCGCATCCAGATGAACACGCTGGAATGGATGCCGATCGTCCTGCCAGCCCTTTGGCTGTTCGCGATCTATATCAGCGACGCTATCGCGGCGGGGATCGGCGCGATCTGGATCATCGGCCGGATCGTCTATTTCGCCGGTTATTCGCAAGCCGTGGCCAAGCGCGGCACCGGCTTTGCGATCCAGGCGCTCGCCGCCATGGCGCTGTGGGTCGGGGCGCTGGGGGCGGTGGTGGTGCGGTTGGTGAAGTGAAGCGCGCACGTGTCCCGGGCGCGGTGCAGCGTGCAACGCTGCGCCGCTGAACCGGGACCCAGTCAGGCCTGCACGCCCGGAGAGGGTGGGTCCCGGCTCTGCGCAGCAGCGTTTCAAGCTGCGGCGCGTCCGGGACACGAGAGCGTCACTTCGTCAGCGGACAGCCGCTTTCCTTGGCGGTGAAGAAGGCCTTGTCGCCGGGGACGGTGGCGAGCAGCTTGTAATAGTCCCAGGGCTTCTTCGACTCCGAGGGCTTCTTGACCTCGAACAGATACATGTCGTGGACCATGCGGCCGTTCTCGAGCACCTTGCCGCCCTGCGCGAAGTCGTCGTCGACCGGCAGCTCCTTCAGCTTCTTGGCGACGGCATCCGGATCCTTGGTCCCGGCAGCCTTGACGGCCTTCAGATAGCTCAGCGTCGCCGAATAGGTGCCGGCGTGGATCATGCTCGGCATCCGGCCGGTGCGCTTGAGGAAGCGCTCGCCGAGATTGCGCGTCTTGTCGTTGAGATCCCAGTAATAGCCTTCGGTCAGCACCAGGCCTTGCGCGGCCTGCAGACCGAGGCCGTTGACTTCGGCGAGTGTCATCAAGAGGCCCGCGAGCTTCTGGCCACTTGCGACGATACCGAACTCGGACGCCTGCTTGATCGAGTTGGTGGTGTCGAGGCCGGCATTGGCGAGGCCGACGATCTTCGCCTTCGAGCTCTGCGCCTGCAGCAGGAAGGAGGAGAAGTCCGACGAATTGAGCGGCACGCGCACCGAGCCGAGCACCTTGCCGCCATTGGCGGTGACGATCTCGCTGGTGTCCTTCTCCAGCGCATAGCCGAAGGCGTAGTCCGCGGTGAGGAAGAACCAGGTGTCGCCACCGGCCTTGGTCAGCGCGCCGCCGGTGCCGACGCCGAGCGCGCGGGTGTCGTAGGCCCAGTGGAAGCCGTAGGGCTGGCAGGCATCGCCAGTGAGGCGCGAGGTCGCGGCGCCGACGACGATGTCGATCTTCTTCTTTTCCTTGGAGAGCTCGTGGATCGCGAGCGCGACCGAGGAGGTCGTCAGCTCCGTGATCATGTCGACGTTCTCGACGTCGTACCAGCGCCGCGCGATCGAACTCGCGAGGTCAGGCTTGTTCTGGTGGTCGGCAGTGACGAGCTCGATCTTCTGGCCCAGCACCTCGCCGCCGAAATCCTCGATCGCCATCCTGGCCGCTTCAACCGACCATTTGCCGCCGTAATCGGCATAGACGCCGGACTGGTCGTTGAGGATGCCGATCTTGACGCCTTGCGCGGAGGCGGGAACCGCAATCAAGAGAGCCGAGGCCGCTGCGGCCAAAAGTGCTGATTTCATATGTTTGACTCCTAGCATTCTTCTGTGAAATCGCGCGGATAGTAGTGAAGAACCCCGCGTGCGCCCACCCGTTTCATATTGATCGTTAGTATGGGACTCTGCGCGCCCAACCTCACAGACCTCAGGCCACCGCCTCCGGCTTCTTGTCGCGCCGCCCTTCCGCCAGGTTCCGCACCACGACGTAGAAGATCGGCGTGAACAGGAGGCCGAACAGGGTGACGCCGATCATGCCGAAGAACACGGCGACGCCAACCGCCTGGCGCATCTCCGAGCCTGAGCCGGTCGAGATCACCAGCGGCAGCACGCCGAGGATGAAGGCGAACGAGGTCATCAGGATCGGCCGCAAGCGCAGGCGGCAGGCGTCGATGACGGCCTCCAGCCGCGGCTTGCCTTCGTTCTCGATGTCGCGTGCGAACTCGACGATCAGGATCGCGTTCTTCGCCGCCAGTCCCACCAGCACGACGAAGCCGATCTGGGTGAGGATGTTGACGTCCTGGCCCATGATGCGCACGCCGATGGTGGCGGCGAGCAGGCACATCGGCACGATCAGGATCACCGCGAACGGCAGCGTCCAGCTGCCATATTGCGCGGCGAGCACGAGATAGACGAACAGCACGCAGATCGGGAACACGTAGAGACCGGCATTGCCGCCCGTGACCTGCTGATAGGACAGGTCGGTCCATTCGAAGGTGAAACCGCTCGGCAAGGTGTCGTCCGCGAGCTGCTTGATGGCGTTGAGCGCGGTGGTCGAGCTGGTGCCCGGCGCCGGCTCGCCCTGGAGCTCGGACGCCGCATAGAGATTGTAGCGCGCGACGCGGTCCGGTCCCGAGACGTCCTTGAACTCGACCACGCTGCCGAGCATCACCATGTCGCCGGACGCATTGCGCGTGCGCAGGCGCGCAAGGTCGCTCGGCTCCTTTCGGAACGGGAAGTCGGCCTGCGCGGTGACGTGGTAGGTGCGGCCGAACAGGTTGAAGTCGTTGACATAGGTCGATCCGAAATAGGTCTGGATCGTGTCGTTGATGTTGGAGATCGGCACGCCCAGCTTCTGTGCCTTGGTGCGGTCGATGTCGACGAAGAGCTGCGGCGTGTTGGCCGTGAACGGCGAGAACACCGCGGGGGCGAGCAGCGAGGGCGATTTGCGCGCGGCGGCGACGAGCTCGTCGGTGGCGGCTGCGAGCATTTCAGGCCCGCGGCCCTGGCGATCCTGGATGCGGATGGCAAAGCCGCCGCCGGTGCCGATGCCGGGCACGGCCGGCGGCGGAATCACGATGATGAAGGCGCCCTGGATCGCGGACAGCCGCTTGCGCAGCTCGGCCGTGATGGCGGTGGCGGACAGGCCCTTCTTCAGCCGCGCCTCCGGCTCGTCGAATACCGGGAATAGCGCCGCGGCATTGCCGGCCTGCGTGCGGGTGGCGCCGGAGAATCCGGCGAAGGCGGCGACGCGGACGATGCCCGGCGTATCCAGCGAGATCCGCTCGATCTCGCGCACGATCTCGGTGGTGCGCGCCAGCGACGCCGCCCCCGGCAATTGCACCGATATGATGACATAGCCGCGATCCTGCGCCGGAATGAAGCCCTGCGGCGTGGTCGCGATCAGCCAGCCGGCGCTGCCGATCAGCACGACGTAGATCAGGAGCATGACGACCGAGTGCCTGATGGCGAAGTTGGCGAGGCTCGCATAGCCATGCGCCAGCCGATCGAACACGCGATTGAACACGCCTGTGAACGCGTTCCAGCCACGCGCAATGACATTCCAGGCGGCCGGCGGCCGCTTCTCTGCGTGCGGCGTGAGGATCTGCGAGGCCAGCGCGGGCGACAGCGTCAGCGAGCAGAAGCAGGAGATCGCGGTCGCGACCGCAATGGTCACGGCGAATTGCTGGAAGAATTGCCCGGAGATGCCGCCGAGGAAGGCGGTCGGCACGAACACCGCGCATAGCACGAGGGCGATCGAGACCAGCGCGCCGCCGACCTCCTCCATCGTCTTCAGCGCCGCATCGCGACGACTGAGGCCATGTTCGAGATGCCGCTCCACATTCTCGACCACGACGATGGCGTCATCGACCACGATGCCGACGGCGAGAACGAGGCCGAACAGCGTGAGATTGTTGATGGAGAAGCCCAGCGCCGCCATCACCGCGAAGGTGCCGACCAGCGACACCGGAATCGCGATGATCGGAATGATCGCCGGCCGCCATCCCTGCAGGAACACCAGCACCACGATGACCACGAGCAGCATGGCCTCGTAGATGGTCTTGATCAGCTCGTGGACGGACTGGGCGATGAACTCGGTCGGGTTGTAGCCGATGTTGTAGTCGAGCCCCCTCGGGAAGCTCTCCTTGAGCCGCGTCATGGTATCCGAGATGTTCTTCGCGGTCGCAAGCGCGTTCGAGCCCGGCCGCTGCGTCACCAGCATGGCGACGGCGGATTTTCGCAGCAGGAAGCTGTTGGTGCTGTAGGACAAGGCACCGAGCTCGATGCGCGCCACGTCGCGCAATCGCACGACCCGGCCGTCGGAGCCGGCCTTGATCAGGATGTCCTCGAACTGCTTCTGGTCCTTCAATCGCCCGGTGAAGGTGAGGTTCGGCTGAAAGGCGCGGTCGGTGATCGGCGGCTCCGCGATCTGGCCGCCGGCGATCTGAACGTTCTGGGCGCGGATCGCCGCCAGCACCTCGGCCGAGGTCAGGCCAAGATTGGCGGTGCGGTCGGGGTCGAGCCACAGCCGCATCGAATAGTCGCGCGCACCGAAGATCTGGATGTCGCCGACGCCGTCGAGGCGCAACAGCTGGTCGCGAACCTGGAGCAGCGCGTAGTTGGAGATGTACAGCTGGTCGAACGTGTCGTCGGGCGACAACATGAACACGACCATCAGGATGTCGGGCGAGTTCTTGCGCGTGGTGACGCCGTTGCGCTGCACTTCCTCGGGCAGGCGCGGCTGCGCGATGGCGACGCGGTTCTGCACCAGCACCTGGGCCTTGTCGAGGTCGGTGCCGAGCTTGAAGGTGACGGTGATGGTGAGCTGGCCGTTCGACGTCGCCTGGCTGTAGAGATACAGCATGTCCTCGACGCCGTTGATCTCCTGCTCGATCGGAGCTGCGACCGTGTCGGACACGGTCTGCGCGGAGGCGCCGGGATATTGCGTGGTGACGACAACGGTCGGCGGCACCACCTGCGGATATTCGGACACCGGCAGCGTCGTGTAGGCGAGCGCGCCGACGATCAGGAGCACGATCGACAGCACCATCGCCAGGATGGGCTGGTTGATGGAGAGACGGCCAAGATTCATGGCTTGCCACCGGCCGGGGCTTGCGCGGTCTGGGGGGCGACTTTGGCGCCGACGCGGGCGCGCTGGATGCCGCTGACGATGACGCGGTCGTCGGCCTTCAGGCCCTCACGGATCACACGCAGGCCGTCGTCGAGCGGGCCGAGCACCACGGGGCGTGCCTCGACCGTGTCGTCAGGCTTGACCACGAAGACGATCTTGCGGGACTGGTCGGTCGCGATCGCAGCGTCCGGAATCAGCAGCGCCTCGTAAGGCGCGCTGCCGATCAGGCGGACGCGGCCGAACTGGCCGGGCAGGATCGACAGATCCGTGTTCTTGACCACCGCGCGGCTGCGCAGCGTGCCGGTCGAGACATCCAGTCGATTGTCGAGGAAATTGACGGTGCCCTCGTGCGACGGCTTGGTCTCGCCGGCGAGAGTCACTTGCACCGGGTTTGCCGTATCGCGCGAGCTTGGCCGCCGTCCCTCGAACCACAATTTGCTGTATTTGATGAAGGTCGCCTCATCCATGTCGAAATAGATGTAGATCGGATCGAGCGCGACGATCGAGGTCAGCAGCGTCGAGGTGCCGGTGTCGCTGCCCTGCACGAGATTGCCGGGGCTGACGAGATGGCGGCTGACGCGGCCGGTCAAGGGCGCTGCCACATGCGTGAACTCGATGTTGAGCTTGGCAGCCTTCAGCGCGCCTTCGGCCTGCATCTCGGCGGCATGCGCCGCCTGCAGGGCCTGGCGGCGCTGATCCACGACCTGTTCGGAGACCGCGCTGGTCTGCACCAGGCTGAGACCGCGGTCGAGCTCGCGCTTGGCGAGCTCCACCCTGGCGCGCGCGTCGGAGAGCTGGCCCTCCGCCTGAGTGGCTACCGCCTCGAACGGGCGCGGGTCGATCACGTAGAGCAGGTCACCCTGACGCACGATGGCGCCGTCCTGGAATTCGACCGAGTTGACGAAGCCGCCGACCCGCGGCCGCACCTGGACCTCCTCCACCGCCTCGAAGCGGCCGGTGAACTCGTCCCAATCGGTGACGGTGCGCTTGACCGGCTGGGCGACCGTCACCGACGGCGGTGCCGGAGCCGCAGCCTGTGATGCCGGCTTGTCGCAGCCGGACAGGGCGAACGCTGCGGCGAGAAGCCCGGCGATTGCGCTGACCTGAACGAAATCGTGCTTTTGGATCAACTGCCTGCTTCCGTCCGGTCCGCTCATCCCCAGGTCCTCGCATCAAAGCCGCGGAAGGTGCAGGGTACACTTCTACCTGCGGGCGCCACAAGATGGGCAGCAAAGATGAACTCTTCAAGTCCGATTCGCGTGCAATGCTTCGGACGACGCCCTGACCGGATGACGGGTTGACAGGGAGGGAGATGGCGCCCTGCAAGGAAGTCGAGGCAGGCCGGGTCCTGCCGTGAAGGACCGGGCTCTCGAATTTGAGAGCCTTTCCCCGCGGCCATCCATCGCGATGCCCGCTTCGGGCGGGCGCCTCACAAGAGCGAGCTATTTCCGCAGCCTGGCCTTGGCGCCGGCGACGATCTGCATGGCAACGCCGGCGATCCAGCCGACGAGGACGAGCCAGGTCCAGGCCATGTGCGGATCGAGCCGGAGCACGATCACGGCGACCGAGGCGAAGGCCGTGAGCGTGGCGCAGAGCGTGCCGGCGGCGCTCATGAGCTCGGCGGCGTCGATCTGGCTGTGCGCATCGTCGAAAGGCATCTGCGGCGTGTCGATGCCGAGATAGAAGCCGATGCCGCCAAGCAGCATCATCAGCAGCAGGAAGCCCTGCGTGGTGAGGGTGGAGATCGCCGAGCCCACATAGGCGCCAACGAACAATCCGCACGCGGCCCCCGCCATGGCAAGACCGACGCGCTCGAACACATGGGCGGTTTTACGAAAGCGAAAACGCATGGCCAGCCTCCGCGAGGCGTTGAGTGCGGAGAGGTTAGGCCAGTTTTGCGGTGGGTGGAAGGCGAGGAGTTTTACGGATGCGTGAGGGAGTGACAGCGAGCGCAACACACTCGGCAGTCGTCCCGGACAAGCGAGCGGAGATCCGGGACGACAGCGGACCCCGCCATCGCGCTACACGCGCTGTCACCGCGCGCCGAATGTGGTCTTGCCGAACAGCGCCTTCTGCGTCGAGGGCTGCGAGCGCCAATATTGCGGCGGGGCTTCGACCTCGCCGCCGAGCTCGGCGGCGGCGTGCCAGGCCCAGCGCGGGTCGTAGAGCATGCCGCGAGCGAGCGCGACCATGTCGGCCTTGCCGGACGCGACGATCTCCTCGGCCTGCCTGGCTTCGGTGATGAGGCCGACGGCGATGGTGGGCAGGCCGGTCTCGCGCTTGATGGCATCTGCGAACTGCACCTGATAGCCGGGGCCGAGCGGGATCTTCTGCAGCGGCGAGACGCCGCCGGAGGAGGCATCGATCCAGTCGACGCCGCGCGCCTTCAGCGCGTCCGCGAATTCGATGGTCTGTGCCAGATCCCAGCCGCCTTCGACCCAATCGGTCGACGACACCCGCATGCCGACGGGCTTATCAGCCGGGAATGCTGCACGCACCGCGTCGAACACTTCAAGCGGAAAGCGCATGCGGTTCTCGAGGCTGCCGCCATAGTTGTCGGTGCGCTTGTTGGAGATCGGCGACAGGAATTGATGCAAGAGATAGCCGTGCGCGCCGTGCACCTCGATGGCGTCGATGCCGAGCCGCGCGGCGCGCTTGGTCGAATCGACGAACGCCTCGCGGATGCGCTTCAGGCCCGCGGCATCCAGCGCCAGCGGGGCGGCCTCGCCCTCCTTGTGCGGCACGGCGCTCGGCCCGACCGTTTGCCAGCCGCCCTGCCCTTCCGGAATCAGCTGGCCGCCGTCCCAGGGCCGTGCGCTCGAGGCCTTGCGGCCGGCGTGGGCGAGCTGCATTGCGATCGCCGTGGAGGAATGCTTGCGCACCGAATGCAGGATCGGATGCAGCGCGGCTTCGCAGGCGTCGCTGTAGAGCCCGAGACAGCCCGGCGTGATGCGGCCGATCGCCTCGACATGCGTCGCCTCGATGCAGAACATCGCCGCGCCCGACAGGCTGAGATTGTTGATGTGGGTGAAGTGCCAGTCGGTGGCGACGCCGTCCTCGGCCGAATATTGACACATCGGCGATACCACGAGGCGGTTCTTCAAGGTCAGGCCGCGCAGCTTGATTGGAGAAAACAGGGCGCTCATGCGGGGAGTTCCGGGGGGTGGAGGGGCAATGCGAGAACAGTGTAGTGAGGGACGCGCGGATTGCTAGGCACGCGGGGGAATGGCGGGTACCCACAGCGTGCATTTCCGCAATGGCGGTGTGACGCTCGCCAGACTCCCCGTCGTCATTGCGAGCGCAGCGAAGCAATCCAGTCTGCCGCTCCGGAAAGATTCTGGATTGCTTCGCTTCGCTCGCAATGACGGGGGAAAGACTACCCTACTCCGCCAGCGTGAATTGCAGCAGCAGGGTTCGCTGCAGCATCGAGAAATTGTCGTCGGAGATCAGGGTCAGCACCGTCTCCCCCTCGGCCGTGACGTGAGCGTCGATGCCTTCCATGTTGTCGATCTCGTGGCCGAGATCGGCGGCGAACAGCGCGGGGCCATCGACCAGCGCACCGGGCGCGATTGCCTTCAGCGGGATGGCGCGGATGCGGATGTTGACGCCGGTGAACCAGGAGAATTTGCGTTCGAGGATGAGCAGTTCGCCGGAGGGCAGCAGCACGGCATCGCTGATGTCGTATTTCTCGGTACGCCGCACGCTGAACTGGCCGGGCGAGGGACCGCCGATCAGGAAGGCGACGAGGTTTCCGTCGGCATCGAGCCCGCGCTCGGAGAAGGCGATCAGGGTGCCCGCGAGCGGCAGGTTCTGGTCCTTGCCCTTGGGCACGATCACCATCGCCTCCAGCCCCTTGTTGGAGGGCAGCTTGCGCAAGGCCGGTGGGACGGCGATCACCTCGCCGCGGGCGCTTGTGCCGCCCTTGGCAAAATCGTAGCGCAGGATCTGGTTGACGCGCTCGAGCCCGACATAGACGAGGCTGCCGTCGCGCGCGATCGATTCCGAGTCCCACCAGAGGTGCTTTTCCGTGATCGGCCGCCCTTCGGCGCCGAGCAGCGGCGCGGCCTCGACGTCGGCAAGGCCGACCATGTCGTGGCCGGAATAGCGGATGCTGCCGGTGAACCAGCCGCCCTGGTCGGAGATCGCGAGGAAACGCTCGCCCTTGCCGTCGAGGAAGCGGAGGCCTGACAGGCCGCCGAAACCGCGATAGGGCGAGGTCAGCACCAGGCCGCTGCGATAGTCCAGCGAGCCGAAGCGCGTGCGCGTGCGATCGCGCGGCTCGAAATTGGGAATGCTGCGCGCGTTGACCTCGACGCTGACGGGCGCCGCGACCGCGTGCTCGACCTGAAGCGGGCGCGGTGGCGGCTCGGTCGCGGCCTGCGCCTGCGCGAACCTGGAGACTGCGAATGTGGAAAATCCCGCCGCGGCGTGCCTGAGAAAGCTGCGGCGGGATGCAATCGTGCTCACGAATGCAGTTTGCGTCGCGGCCGACCGGCCGCCTGCGTCGGCGCCGTGTTGGTCTCGCTGAACAGCTCGGCGAGCTTCTCGGTGATCGCGCCGCCGAGCTCCTCGGCGTCCACGATCGTCACCGCGCGGCGATAATAGCGCGTCACGTCATGGCCGATGCCGATCGCGATCAGCTCGACCGGCGAACGGGTCTCGATCTCCTCGATGATGTGACGCAGGTGCCGCTCGAGATAATTGCCGGGATTGACCGACAGCGTGGAATCGTCGACCGGCGCGCCGTCCGAGATCATCATCAGGATCTTGCGCTGCTCGGCCCTCGCCAGCAGGCGCTTGTGCGCCCAGTCCAGCGCCTCGCCGTCGATGTTCTCCTTCAGCAGGCCCTCGCGCATCATCAGGCCGAGGTTCTTGCGCGCACGACGCCAGGGAGCGTCGGCCGACTTGTAGATGATGTGACGGAGATCGTTGAGGCGGCCGGGATTGGCCGGCTTGCCGGCGGCAAGCCAGGCCTCGCGCGATTGCCCACCCTTCCAGGCCCGCGTGGTGAAGCCGAGAATCTCGACCTTGACGCCGCAACGCTCGAGCGTGCGCGCGAGAATGTCGGCGCAGGTCGCGGCGACCGTGATCGGGCGTCCGCGCATCGAGCCGGAATTGTCGAGCAGCAGCGTCACCACGGTGTCGCGGAAGGTCGCCTCCTTCTCGTGCATGAAGGACAGCGGGTGATAGGGATCGGTGACGACGCGCGACAGGCGCGCGGGGTCGAGGATGCCCTCTTCGAGATCGAACTCCCAGGCGCGGTTCTGCTGCGCCATCAGGCGGCGCTGCAACCGGTTGGCGAGGCGGGCGACGATGCCCTGCAGATGCGCGAGCTGCTTGTCGAGATAGGCGCGCAGCCGCTCCAGTTCGTCGTGGTCGCAGAGATCCTCGGCGGCGATGACCTCGTCGAATTTCGGCGCGAAAGCGTGATATTCCGGCCCGCGCGGCTCGTTCCTGCCGTGCTGGTTCGGGCGCGTCGCCTCGCCCGGCGTCTCGTCGTCACCGAGCTCGCCGTCGTCGAAGGTATCGGAGGTCGAGGCCTGCGCGCTTTCCATCGCGCTCTCGCTCATCTCCTCGGATGTCGCCTGCGCCTGGTCGGCGCTCATCTCCTGCGCGGCATCGGAATCGGGCGAGCCCTCGGCGCCGGACTGGTCGTTGTCGCCGTCCTGGTTCTCCTCGTTCTCGTCATTGTCCTCGCTGTCGGCGTTGCGCTCGTCGCCGAGCTCGAGTGCCGACAAGAGATCATGCACGGCATCGCCGAACTTGGTCTGATCCTCGAGCACGCCGTCGAGCCGGTCCAGCCGCTTGCCGATCTTGTCTTCGAGGATCGGCCGCCAGAGGTCGACCATCTTCTTGGCCGCCGTCGGCGGCGCCATGCCGGTGAGGCGCTCGCGCACCAGCATAGCCAGCGCGTCGGCCAGCGGCGCGTCGGCGCGGTCGGTGATCTCGTCGAACTTGCCGCGATGGAAATGGTCGTCGAGCATCGCGGTGAGGTTCTTGGCAACGCCCGCCATGCGACGCGCGCCGATCGCCTCGACGCGGGCCTGCTCCACCGCCTCGAACACGCCGCGCGCCTGCGGATTGCCGGGCATCAGCTTGCGATGAACCTTGGGATCGTGACAGGCGATCTTGAGCGCGATGGAATCGGCGTGGCCGCGCACGATGGCGGCGTCACGCTTGGTCATCTTGCGCGCCGGCTCCGGCAGCCGCGCCTTGCCGGGCGCCAGCCCCGGCCGCTCGGCGGCGAAGGAGACATCGAGCTCGGGCGCCTTCGCGATCGCCTTCAGGCAGGAGGCGACCGAGCGCTTGAACGGCTCGGTCGGCGCTTCCTTGTTGTTGCGGAATTTGGAGTTGGATGATGATGTGCTCATAGCGACTTCGTAAACGAATGGCGCGTCACGCCGCCGGGATAGCCGTCGATGGTGCCGAATTCCTGGTACCCGCAAGAACGATAGAAGCCCGGCGCCTGGAAGCTCATCGTATCGACATGGGCCCGGATCGCGCCGAGCCGTCTTGCCTCGTCCTCGATCGCCGCGATCAGCTTCGTGCCGTGCCCCTTGCCGCGCTGCTTCTGGTCGATCCAGAAATACTGGATGAACAGAACCGTGGACCAGAGGTGGCCGACGATGCCGCCGACGATCTTGCGGCCGTCCTTCAGCGAGACCGCGATGCTCTTGACCTTCTGCTTCCCAAACTTCTCGTCGTTGTAAGCGCCGAGGCCGGCGAGCACAGCCTTCTTGGTGGTACCAATGGTGCGCTCGACGGCGATGGTTGGCATGGGATCAGCTGAGCGCCACGTTGACTGCCGATTCCGGCAGCTCCGCATTGAAGCAGCGCTGATAGAACTCGGCGACCAGGGGCCGTTCGAGCTCGTCGCACTTGTTGAGGAAGGTGACGCGGAAGGCGAAGCCGATATCGCCGAAGATGTCGGAGTTCTCCGCCCAGGTGATCACCGTGCGCGGGCTCATCACCGTCGACAGATCGCCGTTGGCGAAGGCGTTGCGGGTGAGATCGGCAAGGCGCACCATCTTGTTGACGATGTCGCGGCCTTCCTGGGTGCGATAGTGCTTGGCCTTGGCCAGCACGATCTCCACTTCCTCGTCGTGGCTGAGATAGTTCAGCGTGGTGACGATCGACCAGCGGTCCATCTGGCCCTGGTTGATCTGCTGGGTGCCGTGATAGAGGCCCGAAGTGTCGCCGAGGCCGACGGTGTTCGCGGTCGCGAACAGGCGGAAGGCCGGATGCGGCTTGATCACCTTGTTCTGGTCCAAGAGCGTCAGGCGGCCCGAGACCTCCAGCACGCGCTGGATCACGAACATCACGTCCGGGCGGCCGGCGTCGTATTCGTCGAACACCAGCGCGACGTTGTTCTGCAGCGCCCAGGGCAGGATGCCGTCGCGGAATTCGGTGACCTGCTTGCCGTCGCGGACCACGATGGAATCCTTGCCGACGAGGTCGATGCGGCTGATGTGGCTGTCGAGGTTGACGCGCACGCAGGGCCAGTTCAGGCGGGCCGCGACCTGCTCGATATGGGTGGATTTGCCGGTACCGTGATAGCCGGTCACCATGACACGGCGGTTCCTGGCAAAGCCCGCGAGAATGGCCAGCGTGGTGGCGCGGTCGAAGCGGTAATCGGAATCCACTTCAGGCACGTGAGGATCGACTTCGGAATAGGCCGGGACTTCGAGATCGCTGTCGATCCCGAACACCTGGCGCACCGACACCTTCATGTCGGGCAGGCCGGAAACTTCCTCAACTTTGGACAGGGCGGCGGTCGTCATCAATCCTCCGAGGTCCCGGGCGGTCCCGAAACCGGTTATTCGCACGTTGGCTGCGGCTGGGTGCTGAAAATCAACCTATCAGAGACAACGAGCCGGCAGAAGCCCGCCCACCAATCAAAGTTCCGTTGTCTTTTCATTCAGATAAGCAAGGAACGCAGTTTTTGGAGGGCTGCCTTGCGAATCACGCTCGAATTTCGGGCGGGCCAACCTCGCTGCCGTCCAAAATGGCACTCTTGCCGCATGTGCTTACCTATGTAGGGTCTGACTTCCCTTTGCTCCAGCCCGCCGCAGAGACGACGTGACATCCTTCCTCGATCCTCTGATCGCCTTCGTTTCCGCCCATCCGTGGCTGGCCTACCAGACCTTGTTCCTGGCGGCGCTGCTCGAAGCCGTTCCGGTGGTGGGATCGGTGATCCCCGGCTCGACCATTATCCTGGCGCTGAGCGCCCTGGTGCCGGGCGGCGAATTGCAGTTGCCATGGGTGCTGCTCGCGGCCGCAGCCGGCGCACTGCTCGGCGACGGCTCGGCCTATTGGATCGGGCACCGGCGGCAGCGCGAGATCCTCAACACCTGGCCGCTGACCAACTATCCGCGCGTGGTCGCGGAGAGCGAGAGCTTCTTCCATCGCTTCGGCAGCTGGGCCGTGTTCTTCGCCCGCTTCGTGCCGCCGATCCGCGCCTTCGTGCCCGTGACCGCCGGCGCGCTCGGCATGACGCCCGCGAAATTCTACGCGGTGAACATCCCGGCGATCCTGGCCTGGGCCCCCGCGCATGTGCTGCCGGGCGTGCTGGCAGTGTCGGCGCTGCACGAATATGCCGGGCTGCATCATCACGCCCATGTCGGCAAGCATATCTGGATGCTGACGGTGGTCGGCGTTGCGATCGTGCTGGGCGTGGCGGTGTGGATCTATCGCCGGCGGAATGGCCGTCATGTCGCGGCGCCTAAGCCGCGGGCCGAGCTCGGCTAGCGACTTTCTCACTGCGGATTGAGCAACACCCACAGCCGCGCGATTTTTCCACCTTCGACTTCGGCCACGTCGGCTCCCGTCACCGCAACAGGGCCTTGCTCGGGTCCGGCATGCCAGGCCAGACGCGCCAAGCCATGATGCCCGACCGCAACCCCATCGGGTACGAATCTGAAGGTCGGTCCGAACTGCTTCAGAAGCTCTCCGGCGACCCGCGATATATCCAGGCGGCCGCGAACGATCTTCGTCGGTTCGTACATGACGGGCTCTTCAACGAACAACTCGGCAATGGCGGTCCGCCGCTTGTCCTCGTCCCGCTCGTTGAACACGCGCTCCAAATTGGCCCGTAGAAGTTGGTCGAAATCGATATCATTGGTGGTCATCTCGCAGCCTTTCTCATCTCGTTGGAGAACATCCTCGAAGCCATCAGCCGAACTTGACCAGGTTCAGCGCCGGAAGCGGACCTCCCGGAAACTGGGTCAGCCTGGCTCCGACCGCGAGCGAACCGAGATCGATGCCAAAAAATCCGAGCCGGTCGATCAGCGCGCCGACGCTTGCCTTCGCATCAGCGTCGTCGCCCGAGTAGAACAGCACGCGCTTGCCGCCGTCGCTCGCCGGGTCCGTTGCAAGAAGCTGCGCCAAGAGATGATTGAACGCCTTCACGACCCGCGCACCGGGCACCAGATCGGCGAAAACTTCGGACGAGGCGCGACCACCGAGTTCCGCCGGCTTGAACAGCGGCGCCTCGATCGGATTGTTGGCGTCAACGACGATGCGCCCGCCGAATGGCGGCAGGCCGGCAAGCGCATCAGGCAGCTTCGACCAGTTGACCGCGACGAAGACGATATCCTTGGCCGCGGCTTCCTCGCGGGTGCCCGCGGTCACGAGCGGGCCGATCTCGGCCACGGTCGTCCCGAGACTGTTCGGGCCGCGGCTGTTGGACAGGGTCGCGGCGATGCCGTTGCGCGCCAGCGCCTGAGCGACTGCGCGGCCAATATTGCCTGCGCCGATGATGCCGATGGTGGACATGGAATGCTCTGAGCTGTTTGGGATCAGACGAGCCGATCGCTGGCCTAGGGATGACCCAAACATTGTCCTTTGATTAGGTGGATATCGCTCGTAAGATTTTCAACGATCACTTGCAAATGAGCCCATGGAAACACTGGCCAACCTGGAATCATTCATTCGCAGCGCTGAGTGCAACAGCTTCTCGGAGGCTGGCCGACGCCTTTTGCTGACTCCGGCAGCCGTCAGCCGCAACGTCGCCATGCTGGAGCGCAATCTCGGCGTCCGATTGTTTCATCGTTCGACACGGAGGCTGACGCTCACCGAGGCCGGCGAGACGTTTCGCACCGCCATCGCCGATCATCTTGAGGGACTGCAGGCCGCGATCGCCGGAGCATCGACCGGACGCAAGGAGCCGGCGGGCGTTCTCAAGGTAAGCCTGCCGCCGACATTCGGCACAGCCCATATCCTGCCGCTGCTTCCCGGCTTCCTGGCCCGCTACCCGCAGGTCCGCCCTGAGTGGCACTTCGAGAATCGTCAGGTCGATCTGGTCGGTGAAGGCTATGACGCCGCGATCGGAGGAGGGCTCGAATTGTTGCCCGGTCTTGTCAGTCGCACCCTTGCGCCAGCACACATCATCGCCGTGGCGTCCCCAGCCTACATGTCCGGGCGAACATCACCGACCAAGCCGGACGAGCTGGTCGCACTGGATGGCATCGTCATGCGCTCGCTGCAGACGGGACGCATCCGGCACAGGTCGATGCGCGATGTTTCGGGGCGGGAAGTTCAAGCCCCACTATCTGAGTCGTTCGTGGTCAACGATCCCGCTGCGATGCGCGAGGCGGCACTGTTGGGCTTGGGCGTTGCCATGCTTGCCACCGCCGACATTCTTCCCGCGCTCGAAAACGGATCACTGCTACGCCTGGTGCCACGCTGGTACTGTGACGCAGGCGCGATCTCGATCTACCACGCATCGCGCGAGCTTGTGCCCGCGAAGACGAGAGTCTTCGTGGACTGGGTTGCCGACGCATTCAAGAAAAACAGGCTCGCCGAACGCTTCGCCGGAAGCCTAAGCTAACAGGACCGGCAGAGTATTCTACGCTCTGGGTTCCGCGGCCCCCGCTCGCCGCCCCGGCGCCGGCCCCACATACCTCGCCCGCGGCCTGATCAGCTTGCCGAACTGCAATTGCTCGCTGGCGTGGGCGATCCAGCCGACGCTGCGGGCCATCGCGAACAGCGCGAGCTCGCTGCCGGCCGGCAGGCGCAGCGCGTGGACGAGCACGGCGAGCGCGTAGTCGATGTTGACGAACTCGCCGGTGGCTTCCGCGATCCGCTCGGGCACCTCGCGGGTGAATTTTCGCGGCGCGCCGGCGCGCGACAACGCGTTCAGCAGCGACTGCGCACGGGGATCGCCGCGCTTGTAGACGCCGTGGCCGAAGCCGGCAAAGCGCTCGCCGAGCGCGACGCGCTCGCGCACGACAGGCGCGACGTCGCGATCAATCAGCGTCTTGACGAGCTGCGAAGCCAGAACGCCGGCACCGCCATGCTTCGGCCCTTTCAACGCGGCGAGCCCGGCGATGACCGAGTCATAAAGGTTGAGGCCGGTCGAGGCGGCGCAACGCGCGGTGAAGGTCGAGGCGTTCAGCTCGTGATCGGCGAGCAGCACCAGCGCGCGGCGGATCAGATCAGGCGCGTGCTTGTTGTCCGCCGCCCACGCGCGCGCGACCTGCTGATGCAGCGGCTCGACTGATGCTTCCGCGTTGAGCATGGTCGCAACCAGCAGGCGGACGATGCGTGCGCCGACCATGGCGCGGCCATCGGGCGCGCGGGTGAAGGCGCGGGGATCGGCGCTCGCGGCCAGTGCCAGCACGGCGATGGCGCGGTCGATCGGCGCCGCCCGGCGCGCGGCCGCTGCGATCGTGCGCATGTCCTCGGAGAGCTCAGGTTGGTTGTCGGGGGCAAACGGATCGACGTCGGCGACATCCCAGAGCAGCGTCGCCGTGTGCTCCAGCGTGTCATTCTCGGAAAGATCGACGCAATTGACGCCGCGATAGATCGCGCCCTCCTCGGTGATGGTCGAGATCTCGGTGTCCATCACCGGCAGGTCGGCGTCGAAGCTGCGGAGGCCGCGTGGCTCCGGCGACGGCACGCGACGCTCCTTCAGGGCGCGGACATCCTCGGCGCGATAGCGGTTTTTCCGCGAGTCCGGCGTCGGCTCGGAGCGGATCAGGCCGCGGCTGACATAGGCGTAGAGCGTGGCCGGGGAGATCGCGAGCTCGGCGGCGGCTTCCCGGGCGGAGAGGTACAGCCCAACGGAATTTTTCATATTGATTTATGTAATCAAGATTGATCAATGTGTCGAGAGGCCTGACCTTGTCCTGCGTGAACAGGAGAATTGGGCCATGAACATCCACCTCACCAAAAGCCAGATCGGGCTGGACGGCGTTCCCGCGGCCGAGACCGTGCTGAGCCATGTCGACGGCGAACGCGGCGAGCTGATCATCGCCGGCGAACATGTCGGGCGGCTCGCCGCCATCTCGAGCTTCGAGGGCGTCACCGCCCGGCTCTGGAACGGCGCCAGCAAGACCAATCTCACCGAAGCCAATGTGCGCGCACAGCTGGGCGCGGCGCGCGAGCGCGCCTTCGCGCGGCTGGACGATTTGCTGCCGGCAACCCGCGGCATGGGCATCATCGACGGGTTCCGGGCAGCCGTCGCCGGACTTCGCGCCGAGCCCGGGCTGGAGCACGAGACGACGATCGTCGGCGCATTTCCGGTGATCGCGGGCGCCCTCGTCCGGCGTGCCAAGGGGCTCGAGCCGATCGCGCCCGATCCGAATGTGAGCCACGCCGCCGACACGCTGCGCATGTTGCACGGGCGTGCGCCGGCCGCACGCGAGGTCACGGCATTGGACGCCTATCTCGTCACCGCCAGCGATCATGGCATGAACGCCTCGACCTTCACCGCGCGCGTGGTGGCCTCGACGCAGGCCGACCTGTTCGCGGCCGTCACCGCCGGCTATTGCGCGCTGACCGGCCCGCTGCACGGCGGCGCGCCGGAGCCGGTGCTGGAAATGCTGGACGCGATCGGCTCGCGCGAGCGCATCCAGCCCTGGGTGGATGCGGCGCTGGCGCGCGGCGAGCGGATGATGGGTTTTGGTCACCGCGTCTACCGCGTCCGCGATCCGCGCGCCGACGTGCTCAAGACCGCGGTCGAGGCGCTGGCGTCCAATGGCACCGACTTGCCGTTTGCCGGCGAGGTCGAGGCCTATATCCGCGCCGCGTTGCGCAAGAAGAATCCGGACCGGCCGCTGGAGACGAACGTCGAGTTCTTCACCGCGATCCTGCTCGATGCGCTGGCGATTCCGCGGCAGGCATTCACGCCGGTCTTCGCCGTCGCGCGCAGCGCAGGCTGGACTGCACACGCGCGCGAGCAGCAGCGCACCGGGCGGTTGATCAGGCCGAGCTCGTCCTATGTCGGGGCGCTGCCGGAGGCGTGACGTGGCGCGGATATCTCCGCGAGTCCGGAAATCGTAGGTGGGCAAAGGCGCACTTGCGCCGTGCCCGCCATCTCTCTCGATCGACAAAATGCGTGGGCACGCTTCGCTTTGCCCACCCTACGATACTGTCGTCGCTGCAAAAGCCGGAGCGACACCAGAAATTCCAGGCCGCCTACGCCTCGCGCACCACCGTCTTCAGATAATTATACGCCTTGATGATCTCGATCAGGCGATCCTCGGTGGAGCGGTCGCCGCCATTGGCGTCGGGGTGGTGCTGCTTCACCAGCGCCTTGTACTTGGTCTTGACGTCGGCCAGCGTGGCGCTGGGGCCGAGGCCCATGACCTGCAGCGCCTTGCGCTCGGCGTTCATCACCTTGCGCGTCTCGGCCTTGGGCGCAGCTTCCGGGCCCTTGCGCCAGCTGGCGCGGCCGTTGATCTCGGAGAACATGCTGAAAGGATCGGCCGCCATGTCGATCTCGGCTTCCGCACCCTTCTTGCCGCCATTGGCGCCCATCTTCCAGGTCGGGCGGTGACCGGTCAGCGCATCCTTCTGGTAGCGCGCGACGGCTTCGGCATTCATGCCGGAGAAGAAATTGTAGTTCTGGTTGTACTGGCGCACGTGGTCGAGACAGAAGTGCCAATACTCGCGCTGGTTCTCGCGGCCCTTCGGCGCGCGGTGCGAGCCCTTGTTGGCGCAGCCCGCCCACTCGCAATTGACCGCGGTGTCGCGCGGCTTCACGTCCGGCTGCTTGCCCCGCGGCTTCACGCGGATGGAGTCGAAGAATTTTGATGAATCGATCGGCATGGCTGACTTTGACTACGCAATGCAAAAACCTTCAAGTCTTGACATTGCAATTCGCCGCAAACCCGGCAATTAACGGGGCGTGATCTCTGCACCCGAATGGCACACATGGCTATGAAAGACACTATCAGCAACAAGTTGCGGGAAGCTTTCACGCCCGAAAGCCTGCAAGTCGTCGACGAGTCACATTTGCATGAGGGCCATTCCGGCCATGGGCCGGGCGGCGAGACGCACTTCCGTGTGTATATCGTGTCTGCCGCCTTCAAAGGGAAGAGCCGGGTCGACCGTCATCGCATGATAAATTCGGCGCTCTCCGCGGAACTTGCCGGCAGCGTGCACGCGCTCGCGATCAATGCGCAGGCGCCGGGGGAAGGTTGACTTCTCTTACCCTTCCCTGGAGGGGGAGGGTAAGCAAAAATCAAAACGACGTCCCGGCCCGTCTCGGCTTCACCTCTTCCATTTCCGCCTCGCGCGTCACCGGTGAAATACGGAGCGCGGTGATGCGGTTGCGCTCGCGGCGGAGGACGCGGAAGCGGAAGCCGTGAAAGGTGAAGCTCTGGCCGCGGTCGGGGATCGAGCGCGCCTCGTGAATGACGAGGCCGGCGACCGTGGTTGCCTCTTCGTCGGGCAGATGCCAGTCCATCGCGCGGTTGAGGTCGCGGATCGGCACCGAGCCGTCGACCACGACGGAGCCGTCGGGCTGGCGGCGCACGCCGGCCACCACCACGTCATGCTCGTCGGAGATATCGCCGACGATCTCTTCCAGAATGTCTTCCAGCGTCACGAGGCCTTCGACCTCGCCATACTCGTCGACGACGAGCGCGAAATGGGTCTTGCGGCGGCGGAATGCCTTGAGCTGTTGGGAGATCGGCCGCATCTCCGGCACGAACCAGGGCGGCAGCATGATGGTGGAGACGTCGATGCGCGAGGTATCGCCCTCCGAGGCGCGGATGGCCCGCAACAGATCCTTGGCGTGCAGAATGCCGATGATGTTCTCCGACTTGTCGCGCCACAGCGGAATGCGGGTGTATTCGGTCGCCAGCACCTCCCGCACCAGCTCCTCCGGCGGCAGGTCGGCATTGATCATCACCATGGCGGTGCGGTGAACCATCACGTCGGACACGGTGAGCTCACCGAGGCGGAAGACGTTGTGAATGTATTCGGCCTCGCCGCTCTCGATCTTGCCGTGCACCGCGGATTCCTCGACCAGTCCCTCGATCTCGGAATCCGTCAGGATCTCGTGTTGCGAGAACTCCTGCACCCCCATCAGACGCAGGATCGCGCTCGAGGCCGTGTTGAGGCACCAGCTCAGCGGATAGAACACCAGATAGGAAAAATGCAGCGGATAGGCGATCCACTGCGACACCGGCATCGGCTCCCTGATCGCGAGCGTCTTCGGCACCTGCTCGCCGATGATGATGTGCAGCGAGGAGAAGACCAGAAAACCGGCCACGAACGAGACGAAGTGCAGCGTGGCCTCCGACAATCCGAGCGGGCTGAGCACGGGGCTCAGCAGCGCAGACACGGTCGGCTCACCGATCCAGCCGAGACCGAGGGAAGCCATGGTGATGCCGAGCTGGCAGCAGGCGAGATAGGATTCGATGTTTCCCATCATGGTTTGCAGCAGGCGTGCGCCGAAGCGGTTCTGCTCGACCATGGCCTTGACGCGGAAGCCGCGGCTCTTCACCAGCGCAAATTCCGCCGCCACGTAGAACGCGTTGGCGGCGAGCAGGAGGGCCGCGAGCAGAAGATTGATCGTGATCGAACTCATGTCTGCCTCGCGACCGCCCCGGCATTCCTCGCCGTTTCGCGGGCGGACGATTTGAACAGTCCCGCCATCACTGCGCGAGCTTCTCTTTCAGGAAATCGCGCACCGGCATCGGCTCGACGTCCTTCGCGATCACCGCATGCCCCACCGCCTCCAGCAGGATGAAGGTGAGCTTGCCGCGCTTGACCTTCTTGTCCTGCGCCATCAAGGCCATCAGCGCGTCGGCATCGGCAAGCCCTTCCTGGGCAAAGCCGGCGATGTCCTGCAGGCGTGTCGGCAGGCCCGCCTCGATCAGGTGACGCTCGATGCGCGCCGCCTCGCCCTCGCCGATCATGCCGAGCTTCGCCGAGAACTGCGCCGCCAACGTCATGCCGATGGCGACGCCCTCGCCGTGGAACAGGCGGTCGGAGAAGCCGGTCGCAGCTTCCAGCGCGTGGCCGAAAGTGTGGCCGAGGTTGAGCAGCGCGCGCTCGCCGGTTTCGCGCTCGTCGCGCGCGACGATGGCGGCCTTGGCCCGGCAGGAGGTCGCGATCGCATGCTCGCGGGCCGATCCGCCCTTGGCGATGTCGGCATGGTTCTTCTCCAGCCAGCTGAAGAAGGCCTCATCACCCAGCACGCCGTATTTGGCGACCTCCGCATAGCCGGCCCGGAACTGGCGCGGCGACAGCGTGTCGAGCACGGCGGTGTCGGCGACAACAAGCACCGGCTGGTGGAAGGCCCCCAGCAGGTTCTTGCCCTGCGGCGAGTTGATGCCGGTCTTGCCGCCGACGGACGAATCGACCTGCGCCAGCAGCGAGGTTGGCACCTGCACGAAATCGACGCCGCGGCGCAGGATGGCCGCGGCAAAGCCGGCGAGATCGCCGACGACGCCGCCGCCGAGTGCGATGACGAGATCGTTGCGCTCGATTCGCGCGGCGATCAGGGCCTCGCTGACCTTTTCCAGGCCAGCATAGGTTTTCGAGATCTCGCCTTCCTCGACGACGATGCGCGAGGTCGGAATGCCGCTCGCCGCAAGCGACGCTTCCGTCGGCTCGAGCCAGTGTTTTGCCACGGTGCGATCCGTCACGATCGCGGTGCGCACGCCGGGACGCAGCGCGGCGACGCGCTCGCCGAGCGAGGCCAGCACGCCGCGGCCGATGACGATGTCGTAGGCGCGATTCTCCAGCGCGACGTCGACCTTGATGGGATCGGAATGCTTCAACGGCGCAGTCATCGAACAGCACTCGCAACGTCTTGAGGTGATGGGGCGGACTGCTCGCCGCACAGATGGGCGCGCAGCGTCTCGATGCACTCCTCGACGATCCGATCGTGCGGCACATCGCGCGAGGCGATGGTGAGGTCGGCTTTGCCATAGACCGGCTCGCGCTCGGTAAGCAGGCGCGTCACCGTCCCTTCCGGATCGGCGGTCTGGAGCAGCGGGCGATCGGCACGGCGGCGGACGCGGCGCATGATGACGTCGTGGTCCGCCCGGAGCCAGATCGAGACCGCCTTGGCGGCGATGCGGCTCCGCGTCTCCTCGCGCATATAGGCACCGCCGCCGGTTGCCAGCACCACGGGCCCATCGTCGAGCAGCCGCGCGATCACCCGTGTCTCGCCCTCTCGGAAATGCGCCTCCCCGTAACGCTCGAAGATTTCCGGTATGGTCATGCCGGCCGCCGCCTCGATCTCGGTGTCGGCGTCGACGAAGGGCAGCTTGAGCCGGGCCGCGAGCCGCCGGCCGATGGTGGATTTGCCCACCCCCATCATGCCGACGAGCACGATCGAGCGCGTCCCGAGCGCCGACAGGATGTCGGCCTCGGGCGAAGCAGGAAGCGGCAACGCGGCGTCGGACATCGTCTCGCTCGACTGGATCTCGCTCGAACTGCCGCCAGATGCGGCATGGTTTGGCCACCTATACGACCCCATGGGGGCCCTCGCCAGAGGACTCTTGCCACGAAACGGCGAACATGTTGGATGATTTCATTGGTTAATTCGCCACGCCCCGAGACCTTTCCCGATGCCCAGCCTGTTCCGCTTCCTGACGGTCGTCGCCGTGATCGCCGGCATCGTCTATGCTGCGGTCTTCGCGCTGGCCAACTTCGTCAATCCGAAGCCACGGGAAATGACGGTGACGATCCCGCCGGACAAGTTTCTCAAGAAATAGGCTCTAGGCTCCGGGGCATGCCCATCAAGCCTTCCGACACCAAGCTCACCGGCCTGTTCCTCGACATGCTCGCGGCGGAACAGGGCGCCGGCCCCAACACGCTCGATGCGTACCGCCGCGACCTCACCGATTTCTCGGAATTTCTCGGCCGGGCCGGCCACACCTTCGTGGATGCGCAGACGCAAGTCCTGCGCGACTATCTCGCCGACCTCGACACCCGCGGTTTCAAGTCCACCAGCGTGGCCCGCCGGCTGTCGGCGATGCGGCACCTCTACCGTTTCCTGCTGAACGAGCGCATCCGCGGCGATGACCCCGCCGCGATCCTGTCTGGCCCGAAGCGCGGCCGCGGCCTGCCGAAAGTGCTGTCGATCGCCGATGTCGACCGCATGCTCCGCCGCGCCAGGGAATTGAGCGTGGCGGAAGATGCCTCGCCCTCGAAACGGCTGCGGGCGCTCCGGCTCTACTGCCTGCTCGAGGTGCTCTACGCCACCGGCCTGCGCGTCTCCGAGCTGGTGGCACTGCCGCGCTCGGCGGCCAAGCGCGACGCCCGCATGATCGTGGTGCGCGGCAAGGGCAACAAGGAGCGGCTGGTGCCGCTCAACGAGGCCTCGCGGCAGGCGATGGCGGACTATCTCGCCGCGACCGAAGCTGCGAAAGGCGACAAGAAGAACAGTGTCCCCGCCTCGAAATGGCTGTTCCCCTCGTTCGGCGAAAGCGGACATCTGACGCGCCAGCATTTTGCCCGTGACCTCAAGGAGCTCGCGGTCGCGTCCGGCTTGCAGGCCCGGCTGGTCTCCCCGCACGTGCTGCGCCACGCCTTTGCCAGCCATCTGCTGCACAACGGCGCGGACCTGCGCATCGTGCAGACCCTGCTCGGCCACACCGATATCTCGACGACCCAGATCTACACCCATGTGGTCGAGGAGCGGCTGAAGAGCCTGGTGCGCGACCTGCATCCGCTGGGGGAGAAGTAAGATCTCGGGAGGTGCGCTCCCTCGCCCGCTTGCGGGAGAGGGTTGGGGAGAGGGTGTTTCCGCGAAGGGACACTCCCCAAGAGGAAAAAGCCCTCACCCGGCGCTCCGCGCCGACCTCTCCCGCAAGCAAGCGGGAGAGGTGAACTAACCGCCTTGACTTCGGCCAGATCTCCGCGGAAAGAGCCGGGGCCTCACGGCTGATTTGGCCGACCGCCACCAGCACACAAGCCAACTCGTTGAAGACGCTACACTTCTTTCCACCACCGCAACCCGCTTCGCTTCTCGCGCCCCGTCCCCTTATATTGAGTTGATGCAAGACCAGATGCGCAGCTATCTCGACTTCGAAAAGCCCGTCGCCGAGCTCGACTCCAAGGTCGACGAATTGCGCGCGCTCGCCGCCACCGGCACCGACATCAGCGACGAGGTCGGGCGGATCGAGGACAAGGCGGCACAGGCGCTGGCCGATCTCTATGCGAACCTGACGCCGTGGCAGAAGACGCTTGTCGCGCGGCATCCGCAGCGGCCGCATTTCAACGACTTCATCAAGGGCCTGATCACCGAGTTCACCCCGCTCGCCGGCGACCGCAAGTTCGGCGAGGACGAGGCGCTGGTCGCCGGCTTCGGCCGCTTCCGTGGCGAGCCGATCTGCGTGATGGGCCAGGAAAAGGGCGATTCCACCGAGAGCCGCATCCGGCACAATTTCGGCATGGCGCGGCCGGAAGGTTATCGCAAATGCGTCCGGCTGATGGAGATGGCCGAACGCTTCGGCCTGCCCGTGCTGTCGCTCGCCGATTCCGCCGGCGCCTATCCCGGCATCGGCGCGGAGGAGCGGGGCCAGGCCGAGGCGATCGCGCGCTCGACGGACGCGTGCCTGGCGCTGACCGTGCCGAACGTCGCCATCATCACCGGCGAGGGCATGTCGGGCGGCGCCATCGCCATCACCACCGCCAACAAGGTGCTGATGCTCGAGCACGCGATCTACAGCGTGATCTCGCCGGAGGCGGCGTCCTCCATTCTCTGGCGCGACGGCACCAAGGCGCAGGAAGCCGCCAACAACATGAAGATCACCGCCCAGGACATGCTCCGCTTCGGCGTGATCGACGCCATCCTGAAGGAGCCGGTCGGCGGCGCCCACCGCGACCCAGCCGCCATGATCGCCACCACCGGCGAGGCCATCGCCAAGGCCTTCGACGAGCTCCGGAACTTCGACGGGGACGCCATCCGCAAGATGCGGCGGCAGAAATTCCTCGATATCGGCCGGAAATTGGGCTGATTGAGGCTAATTTCGCGCCGCGACGGCGGTGCGCTCCCTCCCCCGCCTGCGGGCGAGGGTTGGGGCGAGGGTCTCTCCTCTCGCGACGCTCCCAATGCGGCGCGAGCCCCCTCCCGGCCTCCCCCGCAAGCGGGGGAGGTGAAGAGCCCGCCGGTAACCCCGCCTTAACCCTTTTTTTGCCCAAATCGGCGATCTGAGTCCGGATCGGCCCGAAAGCCAAGGAAGGCCCAAGTTCCGTCCCAAGTCGCGTCCATTTAGTCTTCGTTGACCATGCCACTGGGCCAACGCCCTCGTGATCCCCGCTCGGGTTGCGACCAGATGACCCAGAGGTTAGAATTTTAATCAATGGCTTCAGGGCATAAGCGCTGGAGCGTGGTCTGAACGAGCCCGCCGCGGCGGGTGGTTTTCCGGTCGGATTGCGCTTCAAAGAATTGGGGTTCGCGCTGCAATGCCCGGCACGGTGTGGGGTCCATCTTGATTTCTCGTTCGCTTGCTCGCGCGCTCTTGGCTTCGGTTGCGCTGATGACGGCCGGCGTTCTGCTGTCCGGCTGCGACACCGATCAGGTCTCGCTCGCGACCAACGCCAAGGCCAATCAGCCGGTGCCGCCCAAGCTGATCGCCGCGATGGCCGAGAAAGACATGGATCTGCAATCGCCGATCCTGGTCCGCCTGTTCAAGCAGGAAGCCGAGCTCGAGGTCTGGAAGCAGACCCGCAACGGCCAGTTCGCGCTGCTCAAGACCTATCCGATCTGCCGCTGGTCGGGCGATCTCGGCCCCAAGGTGCGCGAGGGCGACCGCCAGGCGCCGGAGGGATTCTACTCGATCAATCCGAGCCAGATGAATCCGCAATCGTCCTATTACCTCTCGTTCAACACCGGCTATCCGAACGCCTTCGACAAGGCGCTGGGCCGCACCGGCTCGCAGCTGATGGTGCACGGCGATTGTTCGTCGCGCGGCTGCTACGCGATGACGGACGAGCAGATCGCGGAGATCTATTCGCTCGGCCGCGAATCCTTCTTCGGCGGCCAGAAGGCGTTCCAGCTGCAGGCCTATCCGTTCAAGATGACGCCGGTGAACATGGCCAGGCACCGGAACAATCCGAACATGCCGTTCTGGAAGATGATCAAGGAAGGCTATGATCATTTCGAGGTGACGCGGCAGGAGCCGAAGGTCGATTTCTGCGAGAAGAAGTACGTTTTCGACGCGGCGAGGCCGGCCGACGCCAAGCGCGACCCGGTGTTCGACGCCTCGGCCAAGTGCCCGGCCTATGTGATCCCCGAGGAGATCGCCAGCGCCGTCCGCGAGAAGCAGCAGCAGGACGAGGCCGCGGTCGCAAGGCTCGTCGCCAAAGGCACGCCGGTGGCGCGCATGAACACCGGCATCGACGGCGGCATGAACAAGGTGTTCGCCGCGAAGATTCCGGAAGGCTCGACCGGACTGTCCGAGGGCGCCGAAGGCACCACGCTGCAGATGCTCGCCATGGCCAAGGCGCCGGGCACGATCCCCGGCCACGTCAACCCGCCCAAGCCGAACCTCGATGCGGTGGCAAGCGCGCCGGCGCCGCGCGAAGAGCCCGTGGTCGCCGTCAGCGCGCCTGCCGCGAACACCCGCGTCGCTTCGGCGGCGCCCGCGGAGAAGTCTGAAGGCGGCGGCTTCTTCTCCAATCTCGGCCGCAAGATGGGATTCGGCACCGCCGACACCACCGCGACCGCAACGCCCGCGCCGCAGGCCACCGCGTCCGTGGCCCCGGCCGCCCAGACCTCCACGACGCCGGCCACGGCCGCCTCGCGACTGAAGGCCGCCGTGACTCGCTTCGTGCCGGGGCAGGACAAGACCAAGGATGCGCCGAAGCCGGCCGTAGCAGCCGCCAAGCCGGCCGAGCCGCCGAAGCCCGACACCCGCCTCGCCGCGACGCGGCCCGCGCTGAAGCCGTCGGTGAGCGACGGCGCGGGTGACAATGCCCCGATGATATCAGGCGCCGCGCCGGTGGTGCAGTCGAACTCGTTCGACAGCCGGTTCTCGGCGGTGAAGTAGGTAGGCGGCGAGGAGCCGCGCCTCCGTCCTTTCCCAGTCTGGCAGGATCAAACTCTCGCCAAGTGCAATGCGGCCTCAACTCCGCCTTCCAGGATTTGCTCCGCCTGGACAATGTCGGGGACGGCCCGCGCGAACTGGAGGGTGCCCACCATGAGGCCGAAGATGGCGGTCGCGCGGCGGCGGCTCGCTGCAGCGTCGGCATCCGGCAGGAGTGCGGCCAGCGACGAAACGTAGCTTCGTAGCGCTTTCTCGTAGTCCCGCCGCGTAGACAAAGGCTGGCGGGCGATTTCTGGGAGCAACGCCGCCGAAGGACAGCCGCCGGCCGGGTCTTTGAGATGTTCGCGGTTCAGATATCTGCGGATCGCACCTTCAAGGTTCGGGCCCCTGCACTGATCGTCATCGAGCCGATTTTGTTGGTCTGCGAGCGCGCTCTCAAGCGCCTCGCGAACGAGTGCGTCCTTGGACTCGAAGTGCGGAGAGAATGCGCCCTTGGTCAACCCAGCCTCGCCCATGATCCCGGCAATCCCAGCGGCGGAAATACCGTCTCGGCGTATGCACTTCGACGCGACATCGATGATATGCCGTCGCGTCGCGGCCTTGTGTCCTTTCTCGAAACGCATCTTCTCTCCACTCCATCGATATGCCAGTCGGCCCTTCGTCGCGCGAGGCGGCCACGACGCTAGATCGCACTGAAATTCGCACCCAAGATGCCTTCGATTGCGCGGGTAAGATTTAGGAGCCGCCGGTCGCTTCCCAATGGGGCGTCCAGCTCGAGCCCAATTGGCAGCCCCGCGCGAGACAGGCCAACAGGAACGCTGATACCCGGCAGTCCCACGCTGCTTGCCGACACGGTATGGTTCGCCAAAGCGAGGTAGCTGACGTTCTGCCCCGCAATTTGGACGGTCGCCTGCTCCTCAATCGAAGGCGCCGTGCAGGGCGTGGTCGGTTGCAGAATGGCCAGGGCCCCATGAGAGACGAACGCCGTGTCGAGCCGGCGCTGAATTTCGGGCCGGCTCACGTTGAGCGCCTTCTGATAATCTTCTACCGAGGTAGCACCTGGGCCGCTCGGTAGGACGATTTGTGCCCACGCCTGCCGAAGTTCGGGCTTGAGGCCGGCGTAGATGGCCTCGAACGTGGCCGGAATCTCATGGCGGCGAAGAAATTCCGAGATGGTGCTCATCGTCTCATGAGCGAAGATGCCCCATGTGGCGGTTTGGACGAGAGAATTGAAGTCGTCGCCAAGGTCAACTTCAACGACCTCGGCGCCCGCGTCCTGCAGTCGCCGAACCACCGCGCGGAATCGGGTCTCGACCTCCGGGTCAACAAGATCCAAGAATTGTCGCGGCGCGAAGGCCAGCCGGATTCCCCTCAGGCCGTCGCCGCCGCCCAAGGGTCCGACATCTTGTTCACCGGTCACGACCTGATCCACCAGAATGCAGTCCTCAACGCTTCGGGCGAATACGCCAGTCGTGTCGAGTGTATGGGAGATGGGAGCAACGCCGTTGCGCGGCCAACGCCCGGTAGTTGGCTTGAAGCCCACGACTCCACAGAACGATGCAGGCACCCGGATGGACCCAACGGTGTCACCGCCCAGGGATGCGGGAACGAGCCCAGCAGCCACGGATGCGGCGGAGCCGCTTGAGGAGCCGCCTGACATGCGGTCCCGTGAGTGCGGGTTCTTCACCTGACCGTAACGCGCGTTGTGACCGGTCAAGCCGTAAGACATCTCAACGAGGTTGTTCTTGCCGAAGATCAACGCGCCCGCCCCCTTGATGGCCCGTACAGCGTGAGCATCTTCGCCCGGAACAAAATCAGCCAGACCTTCGATCCCCAGGCTGGTAGGTAGCCCTTTCGTCAAATAGCTGTCCTTCACCCCAAACGGCACGCCAAGAAGCGGGGCTGTCGATGCGGTCGCACGCGCCTTGTCTGCGGCTCTCGCGGCCTCCAGCACCTCCGCCTCGTCGATGGTGATGAAGGCGTTTAGTTCGGCAAGCGCTCGGGTGCGCTGCAAAAGCGCCGCGGTGTAGGCTTCCGAGGTAATGTCGCCGTTGCGAACCGCTGCTGCAGCGGCTGCGAGCCCAAGCGAGCTGACATCTTCGTCTTGCCGCGATGAGGCGGTGGTCGTGTCGTCCATGAAATCCTCGCCAGGAGCTGTTTGGCGGCATCCGCCGCCGCCCAACAGCGGTCCAGCTCAATGCCATTACGGACATAATATTAAATTACGACCGTAATTCAATGAATGGATGACGTCGCTGCGAACACATGAGCGTGAGGTGCCGACGAACCGATCGATTGCGGGAAAGGGCCGATTTCAATCGCGACCTCTGCATGAGGCGTAAGCTGAAAGGTTCAGCGTTCGGCAATACACCCAGCCGCTTGGGATGAGATCGCCTCGGATAATTGACATTTCTCTTTACCCGAACCCCCGAAACACCCTATCCTCCACGCCATCTCATCCCTCCGGAAGGGGCGGGTCGCGATCGTCACGGTTCGTGGGGTGGGTTGCGGTGGACGCGGGCGGCGTTGGCGCCAGATGCGGTCGCAGGGCGGGTAGTCCCCGTGAGCGATCAGCGGGCGCGGTACGACGGCGCTGCCGTGCCCTTGCGAAGCCGAAAGGCCAAGCAGGGCCAGCGTACGGCAAAATCGTGTGGTCCTGGCGCCCGTAGGCTGGCGTCAAGTCTTTCGCGGTGGTGCGGGTGCCCAACCGGGTGGCCGACATCAGCGATCTGGCGAGGCGACGGGGGCAAAAGTGCAACGCTCCCCGAGGAGAGCGCGACATAAGCCGTCAAACCACTGCGCAGGGAAGGCCGGTTATCGTGCTGCACCTGTGTCTCCCCTGTGAGCGTCTACTCTACGCATCATGCACAGGGGCTCGCGGGTGCCAGCCGGTACCCGGCCTTCCCTGCGCCCTTCCGACTCGAAGGGCGTCAGAAGCGAAGCAAAACCCGGGCGCGATACGCCGCGGGATCGCGATGTCACGTTCGGCTGTTTGACAATTGAATTGAGGATCCGACGCCGCCGCAGTCTCCGCTGTCAATTCCCATTTTCGCGGAGCACGACAGTTGAGGTCGGCGTGCGAGGGTCGCGCGTCACGCGCATCCCTACGGCGCCAGATAGCGCATCAGCTCCGGATTGCCCCGCACCTCGCCGGCCTCGCCCTGCAGCGCGACGCGGCCGCGGTCGAGCACATAGGCGTAATCGGCGACGCGGAGCGCGAGGTCGAGGTGCTGCTCGACGATGATGACGGCGATGGTTTTGGCGAGCTCGATCAGGCGCTCGGTGATCTCCTCGATGACGCCGATCCAGACGCCTTCGGTCGGCTCGTCCAGCAGCAGCAGTTTTGGATCGCCCAGCATGGCGCGGCCGATCGCGAGCATCTTGCGTTCGCCGCCGGAGAGCGTGCCGGCGGGCTGGTCGAGGCGCTGGCCGAGTTTTGGGAAGATGGCGAGCACGCGGTCGATTGCGGAGGCGTCCTTGCTCGCGAGCGAGCCGACGGCGAGATTGTCGCGCACCGACAGGCGCGCGAACACCGAATGCTCCTGCGGCACGTAGCCGATGCCGGCGCGGACGCGCTCCTGGGTGGCGCGGCGGCTGATGTCGCGGCCGTCGAAGGCGACCTCGCCCTTCCACGCCGGCAGCTCGCCGACGATGGTCTTCATGAGCGTGGTCTTGCCGGCGCCGTTGCGGCCGAGCACGGCGACGCCGCCGCGCCAGGGAATGCCGAGGCTGACGTCGAACAGGACCTGGCTTCGGCCATAGCCCGCGTCGAGATGCTTGATGTCCAAAAATTCAGGCACGGCGCAGATAGATCTCCTGGACGGATTGGTTGGCCTGGATCTCGGACACCGTGCCAGACGCCAGCACCTTGCCCTGGTCGAGCACGGTGAGGCGATCACAGATGTCGCGGATGAAATCGAGGTCGTGCTCGACGATGACCAGCGAGCAATGCTGCTTGATCGGCTGCAGCAGCTCGCCGGTGACGCGGCGCTCCTCCAGGCTCATGCCGCCGGTGGGTTCGTCCAGCAGCAGCAGCTTCGGCTTGCCGGCGAGTGCCATCGCGATCTCCAGCCATTGCTGCTGGCCGTGCGACAGCGCGGCGGCAGCATCAAAAGCGCGGTCGGCGAGGCGGAATTGCGTCAGCATGGTCATGACCTGGTCGTGCAACGCACCGCGCGTGCGCGAGAACACGAGGTCGAACAGCGAGGACTGCGCCTGCAGCGCGAGCAGGATGTTGTCGTAGAGCGTCAGCGACGGCAGCACGGACGTGATCTGGAATTTCAGGCTCATGCCGGCCCGCGCCCGCTCGGTCGGCGTGAATGCGGTGATGTCGGTGTTGACGAAGGAGACTTTTCCTTGCGTCGGCACTTCGGCGCCGGCGATGCACTTCATCAGCGTGCTTTTTCCCGAACCGTTGGGGCCGATCAGGCCGTGAAACTCGTTCTCGCCGACGGAGAGCGCCGCGCCGTCGAGCGCGGTGAGCTTGCCAAAGACCTTCTTGATACCGGCGGCCTCAAGGAGCATTGCGCGTCTCCTTGACGTTCTCTTTGATCTTGGCGCCAAAGCTGCCGACCCGTTCGCGCTCGCCGAGCACAAAGCTGATCAGTCCAAGCGGACGGAACAGGATCACGAGGAGCAGCAGAAGGCCCAAAATGATCGGCCAAATGTCGCGGTAATTGTCCGAGAGCCAGAAGCTGACGCCCTCGACGATCACCGCGCCGATGACGGCGCCGATCAACGTGCCGGAGCCGCCGAACAGGACGTAGAGCACGACCTGGGTCGAAACCACGACGCCGACCATGTTGGGCCAGACGAAACCTTCGTGGAAGGCATAGAGGCTGCCGGCGAGACCGGCGACGGCACCGCCGATGGTGAAGATGATCGCCTTCAGGTGCTGCGCCTTGTAGCCGAAGAAGGCGATGCGCTGCTCGTTCTCGCGCAGGCCTGCGAGCGCAAGGCCGAATTGCGAGCGCACCAGGAAGCGGCAGAGCAGGTAGACCACGACGAGGATGCCGAGCACGAGGTAATAGAACGCCGGCCCTTCCGTGAAGTCGTAGGACCCAAGCGACATCGGCGCGATCGAGGGGATGCCGTTCTGGCCGCCGAGATAATACCAGCCACGCGCGAGCCGATCGGCGGCGTAGGAGCCGGTCAACGTGCCGAGCGAGACGAAGATCACGCTGGAGGGATGCCGTCCCAGCAGCAGGAAGCCGCCGAGCAGCAGCGCGAAGGTGAGGCCGATCAGCGTTCCCGCCGGCAGCACCAGGAAGATGTTGGTGACGTTGAGGTCGCGCGCGAGCAGCGCGACGCCGTAGCCGGCGGAGCCGAAGAACAGGGCCTGGCCGAAGCTCATGATGCCGGCATAGCCCCAGACCAGGTCGAACGACAGCGCGAACAGCGCCAGGATGATCACGCGCGTCGCGAACACCGTGAGATAGTCCTGCAGCACCAGCGGCGCGAGCAGCGCCGCGAGAAGCACGAGGCCCTCGACGATGGGCAGGATTTTTGGTCCTGCCTTGGCGCGGTCATTGGCCCGTTCCGCCGCTGCACCCTCAGCCATCGCACCGTCCGCTTCGTCGTCCGCGTCGGCGACGATGGCCTCTCTTACCACACTCATCGGCTTCAGCATTCCGAGTTAAACATCGTGAGAGTCAGCCGCGTTAGTCACGGCGAGGTTCACCTCTCCCCAGCGGGGAGAGGTCGGATTGCGCAGCAATCCGGGTGAGGGGCCGCAGCGCACGGTGAGACCCGATCCCCTCACCCGGATCGCATCTTGCGATGCGATCCGACCTCTCCCTGCGGGAGAGGTGAAGATCAGCATTCCTTGGGATCGACGAGGCCGTTGCTGCGCCCGACGATCTCGTAATTGCCGCTCTTGGCGACCGCGGTGTACATCTTCATCTTGCAGTGCCGCTTGCCGGGCACCATCTCGGCCGGTCCGCCGGGACCTTCGGCGATCTTGGCATGGTCGAGCGCGGCTGCGACCGAGTCGCGGTCGATCTTGCCGGCTTCCTTGACCGCGGCTTCCCACAGCTTCAGGCCGCGATAGGTGCCGGTGGCCGCGCTGCCGGCGGCGAACAGGAAGTTGCCCGGGAAATCCTTCTCATAGGCCGCCTGGATCTTGGCGTCGAACGGGTTCTCCTTGGTCAGCACCTTGAAATAGTCGAGGCAGCTGGCAAGGCCCTCGATCTCGGCTGCCTGGTTGATGTTGAGCGTGTTCTCGTCGTAGTAGACGCAGGCGAGACGCCCACCGTTCTTGAGGAAGCCCGCTTCATAGAGCTGCTTGAAGAACGGGCCGACGCCGGGCGGAATGACGGTATTGAAGACAACGTCGACCTTGTTGGAGATGATGCGGTTGACGGTCGCGGAGAAGTCGACCTGGTCGAGCGGGTAATATTCCTCGAACACGACCTCGCCGCCATTGGATTCGATCACCTTGCGGGCGTAGACGTTCAGCGTATGCGGCCAGACATAATTGGCGCTGGGCAGCGCGAACTTCTTTCCGCCGTTCTTGATCAGCCAGGGGATGAACTCGTCGCATTGCTGCGCCGGCGTCGGGCCGGTGCAGAACAGATAGGGCGTGCACTCCTTGCCTTCATAGAGCTGCGGATAGATGTAGAGCGTCTTGCCGCGCGCCACGATCGGGTCCTTGATCGCGTTGCGCATCGAGGAGGTGATGCCGCCGAGCACCATGTCGACCTTGTCGCGCTGGATCAGCTTGCGGACGTTGCCGACCGCCACGGATTCGTTGGAGGCGGTGTCCTCGATGTAGAGCTCGAGCGGACGGCCGAGCAGGCCGCCGGCCGCGTTGATCTCCTTGATCACCATTTTCGCGACATTGGCGTCGGCGTTGCCGGCATAGGCGATCGGGCCGGTGAGGTCGGTGGCGATACCAACCTTGATCGGCGCCTCGGCCGCATTGGCCCAGGGCGCCGGGATCACCCAGCTGCCGACGCCGGTTGCGACCGCGCCGGAAGCAAAGGCGAAATTGGACAGGAAACGACGTCGCGTGAGCTGAGTACGATCGAGCATGTGATTAAACCCCTTTTCCAGCGATGAGACCTTGCGGACGGAATTTGATGAAGACGATGGCGAGGACGAAGACGAGGACGTCGGCGACCACGGGCGCCATCACCCAGGGCAGCGCCGCGCTCAGCGTGCCGATGACACCGGCGCCCGCGACCGGGCCGATGAAGGAGCCGACCCCGCCGACCATGACCGCGACGAAGCCCTGGATCAGGAAGCGCAGGCCGAGATCGGCAAACAGGCTGAACACCGGCACGATCAGCGCGCCGGCAAGGCCGGCCAGCGCCGCACCGAAAGCGAACGTCGCGCCGTAGATCAGCGGCGTGGAGATGCCCGAGGCGCGCGCCAGCGACGGGTTCTCCAGCGTCGCCCGCACGCGCAGGCCGAAGCTGGTGCGCGACAGCAAGAGATAGCAGAGACCCATCACCAGCAGCGTGATGACGATGATGGTGAAGCGCCACGCCGAGATGTGCATGGCGCCGATGTCGATCGAGCCGCCGATCGGCTCCGGCACGGTGAGATAGAAGCCGCCGATCAGGCCGCGGACGGCTTCGCGGATGATCAGGCCGAGCGCATAGGTGCCGAGCATGGCAACGATTGGCGCTGCGTAGAACCGTCGGATGATCAGCGCCTCCAGCACGAAGCCGAGCGCGCCGACCACGAAAGGCGCCGCGACCATGCCCGCCCAGATCGGCAAACCCTTGGCATAAGCGAGATAGGTGATGTAGGCGCCGAGCAGGACGAACTCGCCTTGCGCGAAGTTGAAGATGCCCATCATGCTGGCGATGATCCCGAGCCCCAGCACGATCAGGACGATGATCGCGCCGAAGCTCAGGATCTCGAACGCCGCGACGAACGCGTTAGCCATGTGATGGTGTTCCGCTCGTCTGAATCGAAAGTTTCTTCACATCTTCTTCCAGTCGCCGATCTGCTCGAAGGCATGGGCGGCACGGTAGATGGTGGTCTCCTCGAACATGCGGCCGACCAGCATCAGGCCGACCGGCAGGCCGTCGACCATGCCGCAGGGCAGCGACATCGCGGGGTGATGGGTGATGTCGAACGGCGCGGTATTGGAGATCATCTCGAGCGCGCGGGCGACGTAGTCCTCGCGGCTGGCATCGGGCTCCGGCAGCTTGGTCGCCTTCATCGGCGTCGTCGGCATCAGCAGCAGGTCGTAATCCGCAAAGGCCTTGTCATAGGCCGCGGTCAGCCGGCGCGAGATGTTGAGGGCCTTGCCGTAGAAGCGCGGGCCGAAATTGTTGTTGATGTAGGTGCCGAGCAGCATGAATAGTTTCGTGGTCTCGGACAGCGAGTCTGCCTGCCGGCGCCAGCCGCGATGGAAATCCATCAGCGAGGTCGAATAGAGGTCGCCGCGGCTGAGGCCGTAGCCGTCGCCGAACATCATGGTCTGGGTCAGGCCCTCGGTGCCGATCGGAGTCCAGATCGTCCCGCCCATGAGGTGCATCGGAATCGAGACGGTCTCGACGGTGGCGCCGAGATCCTTGAAGCGCTTTGCAGCCTCGCGCACGCTTTCGTTCACCGCGGACTCGGCGGTCGGCTGCTCGAAGCCCTCCTTGAGGATGCCGATCTTCATGCCCTTGACGCCCTGGCCGAGCGCCTTGGTGTATTCCTCGACCTTTGGGGCCTTGATCCTGGGATCATAGCCGTCGTCGCCGGCGAGCACTTCGAGCAGCAGCGCGTTGTCGGCGACGGTCGCCGTCATCGGGCCGGTGTGATCGACATAGATCTCGATCGGCATGATGCCGGTGTAGGGGACGAGGCCCCAGGTCGGCTTCATGCCGTAGACGCCGCAGAACGAGGACGGCATCCGGATCGAGCCGCCCTGGTCGCCGCCGATCGCCATGTCGACCTCGCCGAGCGCGACCACGACGCCCGAGCCCGACGACGAGCCGCCGGCGGAGTAGCCCATCTTGTGCGGATTGTGCACCGGCCCGTAGGAGCCGGTGTGGCTGCCGCCGGACAGGCAGAAATGCTCGCAATGCACCTTGCCCTTGATCTCGGCGCCGGCATCCAGCATGCGCGTGACGATGGTGGCGTCGAAATCGGGCACATAGCCTTCCAGCGTCGACGAGCCGTTGGTCATGGGCACGCCGGCCAGCATGATGTTGTCCTTCAGCGCAACCGTCTTGCCCTTGAGCTTGCCGCCAGCGGCGCCCTTCACGGTCGACTTGCGATACCAGGCATTGCGCGGGTTCTCCTCCGCCGAGGGCCGATAGCCCGGCGTGCGCGGATATTTCACTTCGGGCAGTTCGTCCGGCATCGCCGCAACGAGATTGTAGGCTTCGATCGAGCCCTGCATGAGACCGCGGAACGAGGCGACGTCCTCATCGGTGAGCGAAAGGCCGCATTGCTCGGCGACACTGCGAAGTTGGGCTGGCGTGGGAAGGGCAACTGTCACGGCGCTCTCCTTGAAGGCTTCTTGATCCCTGGCACTGATGGAAAGCCTCTCGCTCGCGCCTTCAGGGACACGGGCAACCGGCTTCACTTCGTTACTAGAGACGGAAATATTTTCCTTTTCAAGTATTATTTCGGCACGGCCGCTGCGGCGTATCGGCAGCCGTCGCTCAGAGCGTCTTGATGATCCTGAAGTCGAGACCGTCGGCTTCCGCGAGGTACATCGGCATCTCGGCGCGGCCATCGCGGAGCGTCACGGGACCGCGGCCGGCCGAATAGACGGTGTTGCGCGCGGCCTTCAGCAGCGGACGAAAGGCCAATGATCCGGCGCGGTTGGCGACCGATTCCAGGAAGCGCAGCCCCTCATAGTTCGACTGACCGACGGAGCCGACCGGCGGCGCGTTGGCACCGAACATGGAATAATAGGCACTGAGGAACTCGTCATTGGCGCGCGAGACCAGTCCGTTGAAATAGCCGGAGGCGCAGAACAGATTCTCGGTATTGTCGGCGCCGATGCCGAGCAGCACGGTTTCGTCCATCGCACCTGCAAGCCGCAGCGTCGAGGTGGCGAGGCCCGCTTCGGCGAAGGCGCGGTTGAAGGTGATGCTGTCGGTACCGATCAGCGAGATCAGCACCACATCCGGCTTGGCGGCACGGATGCGCGCCAAATGCGGCTCGTGATTGTCCTCGCCTACGGGGACGAACTCCTCGCCGACGACCTGGCCGCCGGCTTCCTTGATGTAGCGCTTGACCGCGCGATGCGACTGCCAGGGCCAGACATAGTCGCTGCCGATCAGGTACCAGCGCGCCGCCTTCTTGACCTCCGCCAGCCAATGGATCGAGGGCCGGCTTTGCCAGCGCGGCGTCTCGCCGATCGCCATCACGCCCGGCGTGCGTTCGCCGCCCTCATAGACGGGCGTGTAGATGTAGGGAATGCGGTTGCCGGTGACCTTGCGCAGCGCGACGCGGACCGCGCTGATATGCGAGCCCATAATGAGATCGACCTCGTCGAAGGCGATCGCCTGCTCGGCGCGGCGCACCACCTCCTCGATCGGTCCGCCGGAATCGTAGATCGACAGCTCGAGCTCGCGGCCCAGAATGCCGCCGCGCTTGTTGATCTCGGCCACCGCCAGCATCGCGCTGTTGGTGGAGGTCGGGCCCCAGATCCCGGGCGAGCCGGTGAAGGTGAGGAAATTGCCGATGCGCAGCTTGTTGCGCGCGCCGCGCCGCCTCATGAAATGCGCATCGACCGGAGACAGGTCGAAATCCGCCGCCGATGACGACAAATTCCTGAACAGCAGGGACGGCGGTAACGCCGGACCGCCGTGAGCCGGGAAGTTCACCGTCGCGCGCACGCCAACTCCTGTCTGAGACCAGACCTGAAAGCACATTGAGCAGGCGGCCGCGGCTTCCGCCCTTTTGTTGGGCAATGATCCTATTTTGAAAATATTGAATATTCAAGAATTGAAGTGCATATAGATGCAGCATCGATTGCAAGACATTCACTCATTTGGGTCAAGGCGAAGTCTCAGCCGTGGCAAAACCGCCGAAACAAAATTCCCCGATCACCGAACACCTCGCCTACCTGCTCGCGCAAGCCAACCGGGAAATCAACCGGCAGCTCGAACTGCGGTTGAGCAAGGAGGGTGTGCCGGTGGAACAATGGCGCATCCTGAAAGTGCTGTCGGATGGCGAGGGCCATTCGATGGGCGAGCTCGCGGACGCCGTGCTGCTCAACCATCCGACTCTGACCAAGATGATCGACCGCATGGTCTCCGACACGCTGGTCTATCGCGTGCAGGACCCGAACGACCGCCGCAAGGTGCTGATGTTCATCTCCGACCGCGGCAAGGTGCTGTGCAAGAAGCTCAACTCGCTCGCGGTCGACCAAGAGGAGCACATCCTGGAGAGCTACGGCGACAAGTCAACGAGCGAATTGAAGCGGCTGCTGGAGAGCTTGATCGACAGCTCGAATTGAGGGCGGCGCACGGCTGAGAGTGACACAACCAGCCGACGATGCGGCGCGTGAGGCGCGAGCTTCGCGCCTCAGCCGCGCTGAGGCTTACGCATACCTGCCGTGGCAGTGCTTGTACTTCTTGCCTGAGCCGCACGGGCAATCCTCGTTGCGGCCGACCTTGCCCCAGCTGGCGGGGTTCTTGGGATCGCGCAGCGCCGCGTCGGAGGCCTGCGCTCCGAGCGTGACGCTCGCAAGCGCCATTTCGTCTTCGCCGGTGTTGGGGTCGAACTTGTGCGCTTCCATCGGCGGCAGCACCGGGGCTTCCTGCTCCGGCGGGACGATCTCGACGCGCATCAGCTGCGCCGTGACGGCCTCGCGCAGGTGGGCGCTCATCTCCTGGAAGAGATTGAAGGCTTCGGTCTTGTACTCCTGCAACGGATCGCGCTGGCCGTAGCCGCGCAGGCCGATGACCTGGCGCAGATGGTCGAGCATGATCAGGTGCTCGCGCCAGAGATGGTCCAGCGTCTGCAGGAGGATGGTCTTCTCGACGTAACGCATCACGTCGGGACCCCATTGCGCGACCTTGGCCGCCATGTGCTCGTCGGCCTTGGTCTCGATGCGGTTGAGCAGCTCCTCGTCGGCGATGCCCTCTTCCCTGGCCCATTCGTCGACCGGCAGGTCGAGATCGAGCACGCGCTTCAATTCGTCCTTCAGTCCCGCGACGTCCCACTGCTCGGCATAGGCATGCTCGGGCACGTGCTTGGCGACGAGGTCGTCGATGAAGGCGTGGCGCATGTCGGCGACGGTCTCGGCGACGCTCTCGTCCTTCATCAGCTCGACGCGCTGATCGAAGATCACCTTGCGCTGGTCGTTCTGGACGTTGTCGAACTTCAAGAGGTTCTTGCGGATGTCGAAGTTGCGCGCCTCGACCTTCTGCTGCGCCTTTTCGAGCGCCTTGTTGATCCAGGGATGGATGATGGCCTCGCCCTCTTGCAGGCCGAGACGCTGCAGCATGCTGTCGAGACGGTCCGAGCCGAAGATGCGCATCAGGTCGTCTTCCAGCGACAGGAAGAATTTAGAGCGGCCGGGATCGCCCTGACGGCCGGAACGGCCGCGGAGCTGGTTGTCGATGCGGCGGGATTCGTGGCGCTCGGAGCCGATGATGTAGAGGCCGCCGGGCTTCTTCACGGTCTTGGCGGGCTTGGAGCCCTTCGCCGGCTCGACCTCGACGGTCTCCTCGGCCTTCAGCACGATGTCGCGGAAGTGCTCGATGTCGGCCTTGATCTGCTCGATCTTCGATGCCTTCTCCGCTTCGTCGGTGATCTCGGTCGTTTCCTGCTGGATGCGCATCTCCAGCGAGCCGCCGAGCTTGATGTCGGTGCCGCGGCCGGCCATGTTGGTGGCGATCGTGATCGCGCCGGGCACGCCGGCCTCGGCGACGATATAGGCTTCCTGCTCGTGGAAGCGCGCGTTCAGCACCGCGAACAGCTTGGCCGGCTTGCCGGCGCGGGCGGCGGCATAGAGCTTGTCGAGCGCACCCTCCTTGCCGAAGTCGATCTGCTTGTAGCCGTTCTTCTTGAGGAATTCGGCGAGCACTTCCGACTTCTCGATCGAGGCGGTGCCGACCAGCACCGGCTGGAGGCGCGAATTGGCGCGCTCGATCTCGGCGAGGATCGCGTGGTATTTTTCCTGCTGGGTGCGATAGACCTCGTCGTCCTCGTCGAGGCGCGCGATCGACAGATTGGTCGGAATCTCCACAACCTCGAGCTTGTAGATGTCGAACAATTCGTCCGCTTCGGTCGCGGCGGTGCCGGTCATGCCCGCCAGCTTCTCGTACATGCGGAAGTAGTTCTGGAAGGTGATCGAGGCCAGCGTCTGGTTCTCGGGCTGGACCTGGACGTGCTCCTTGGCCTCCAGCGCCTGGTGCAGGCCTTCCGAATAGCGGCGGCCGGGCATCATGCGGCCGGTGAACTCGTCGATGATGACGACCTCGTTGTCGCGGACGATGTAGTCCTTGTCGCGCGTGAACAGCGTGTGGGCGCGCAGCGCCTGGTTGATGTGATGCACGACGGAGACGTTCTCGACGTCGTAGAGCGACTCGCCCTTGAGCTGGCCGGCATCGCGCAGCAGCGTCTCGATCTTCTCCATGCCGCCTTCGGTCAGCGTCACAGTGCGCTGCTTCTCGTCGACCTCGTAATCGGTCTTGTCGAGCTTGGGCAGGAAGCCGTCGATGGTGTTGTAGAAATCGGAGCGGTCGTCGAGCGGACCGGAAATGATCAGCGGCGTGCGCGCTTCGTCGATCAGGATGGAGTCGACCTCGTCGACGATGGCGAAGAAGTGCGGCCGCTGGACCATGTCCTCGAGCCGGTACTTCATGTTGTCGCGCAGATAGTCGAAGCCGTATTCGTTGTTGGTGCCGTAGGTGATGTCGCAGGCATAGGCCGCCTTGCGCTCGGCATCATCGAGGCCGTGCACGATCACGCCGGTGGTCATGCCGAGGAAACCGTAGATCTGGCCCATCCAGCCGGAGTCGCGGCGGGCGAGATAGTCATTGACGGTGACGACGTGGACGCCCTTGCCGGCGAGCGCATTGAGATACACCGCAAGCGTCGCCACCAGCGTCTTGCCTTCGCCGGTCTTCATCTCGGCGATGTCGCCCTCGTGCAGCACCATGCCGCCGATCAGCTGGACGTCGAAATGGCGCTGGCCGAGCGTGCGCTTGGCGGCCTCGCGCACCGTGGCGAAAGCTGGGACCAAGAGATCGTCGAGCGTCTTGCCGTTGGCGAGCTGCTGCTTGAATTCCGCCGTGCGGGCCTTGAGCGCCTCGTCTGAGAGTTTCGAGACCTCCGGCTCCAGCGCGTTGATCGCGTTGACGCGGGACTGATATCCCTTCACCCGCCGGTCGTTGGCGGAGCCGAAAAACTTGCGGGCGAGCGCGCCGATCATGCCTAGTTCCTGTGTTCGCGATTTAACCGCGTTGCAGCCAAGAAGTTGTCACCCGCCTGCCTATCAACTCACCGTGACGCTTCGCGGCGTCAGAGCCCGGACTGCGGGGGTCGTCCGCCATATGGGTGGGAATTGGGCAAGTCTGGGTTCAACGGCCAAAAACGCAGCAAAATAAACGCCATCGCCATGGTCGCGACCGGGCAGAGATATGGCCCGGTCAGGGCCTTGTCAACGGCGAGCGCATTGCGGCTAATTCATCATTTTGACAGACTTTTCGCGTTGCCAAGCCCCCCTGATTGGGCGAGTGTCCGCCCCGCTCGAGCAGCCCCCTGCTTCAACATAAGGATTTTCCATGACCGCCTCGTTCCCGGTAACCCAGCGCTACCGCTATGCGTCCGCCCTGGCTGGCAGCCTCGCTCTGGCGCTGTCCCTGGCGTTTGCGGGCCCGCTCCGGGCCGCCGATGATCCGGTGCTGGCGAAGGTCAATGGCGCGGAAATCAAGAAGAGCGACGTCACCATGGCCGAGGAGGAACTCGGGCCGAGCCTCGCCCAGATGGATCCGGCGACCAAGGACGAGAACGTCCTGTCCTTCCTGATCGACATGAAGATCGTCAGCAAGGCTGCCGAAGACAAGAAGATCGCCGACGGCGAGGAGTTCAAGAAGCGCCTGGCCTTCGCCCGCAACCGGCTCCTGATGGACAGCCTGCTCGCCAGCGAGGGCAAGGCCGCGACCACGCCGGACGCCATGAAGAAGGTCTATGAGGAGGCCGCCAAGCAGATCACCGGCGAGCAGGAGGTGCGCGCCCGCCACATCCTGGTCGAGACCGAGGACGAGGCCAAGGCGGTGAAGGCCGAACTCGACAAGGGCGCCGATTTCGCCGAGCTCGCCAAGAAGAAATCCAAGGATCCCGGCTCGGCCGACGGCGGCGACCTCGGCTTCTTCACCAAGGAGCAGATGGTGCCGGAATTCTCGACCGTCGCCTTCACGCTCGAGCCGGGCAAGATCTCCGATCCCGTGAAGTCGCAGTTCGGCTGGCACATCATCAAGGTCGAGGAAAAGCGCAACCGCAAGGCGCCCGACTTCGAGCAGGTCAAGCCCCAGATCGAGCAGTACGTAACCCGCAAGGCTCAGGCCGAGTATGTCGCCAAGCTGCGCACCGAGGCCAAGGTCGAGCGGCTGGACCAGCCGGCGGCGGACGCCAAGCCGGCCGACGCGGCCAAGCCGGCCGACAGCAAGATGGCGCCGCCGGCGAAGAAGTGAGAATTCGCTGTCACTTCGCGGACGCCAAGAGTATCTAACGTCGCAATGGCCGGGGCTCCCCCGGCCATCTGCATGTCCAGACCCCATCAAGGCGCCCGCGATGTCCTCCTCCGTCTCCCCCCTCGCCCCCAAAACCGTCCCTGATATGCCTGTGATCGCGGGCGTCCGCCTTGCGACGGCCGAAGCCGGCATCCGCTACAAGAACCGCACCGACGTGCTGCTCGCGGTGATGGACAAGGGCACCGCGGTCGCCGGCGTCTTCACCAAGTCGAAGTGCCCCTCGGCCCCGGTGGAATGGTGTCGCGCCAGGCTGAAGGGCGGCAAGGCGCGCGCGCTGGTGGTCAATTCCGGCAATGCCAACGCCTTCACCGGCAAGACCGGCCGCGCCTCCACCGCGCTCACCGCGAAGATCGCGGCCAAGGCGGTCGGCTGCAGCGAGGCTGAGATCTTCCTGGCCTCGACCGGCGTGATCGGCGAGCCGCTGGACGCGACCAAGTTCGACGGCGTGCTCGGCCGCCTCGCCGAAGCCGCCGAGCCCGGCGACTATCTCGCCGCGGCCAAGGCGATCATGACCACCGACACCTTCCCGAAGGTCGCGACCGCGACCGTCAAGCTCGGCAAGGCCAAGGTCACCATCAACGGCTTGGCCAAGGGCGCCGGCATGATCGCGCCCGACATGGCGACGATGCTGTCCTTCATCTTCACCGACGCGCCGATCGCGCCCGCCGCGCTCCAGGCGCTGCTCAAGAGCGGCGTCGAGGACACGTTCAACGCCGTGACCATCGACGGCGACACCTCGACCTCCGACACGTTGCTGGCGTTTGCGACCGGTGTCGCCGCCGAGCACGGTGCGCCGAAGATCAGCCGTGCCAGCGACCCGCGCCTGAAGGCCTTCGTCAAGGCCTTCAACCAGGTGCTCGCCAATCTCGCCGAGCAGGTCGCCCGCGACGGCGAAGGCGCGCGCAAGCTGGTCGAGATCACCGTCGAGGGCGCCAAGACCAAGGCCTCCGCCCGCAAGATCGCGATGTCGATCGCGAACTCGCCGCTGGTGAAGACCGCGATCGCCGGCGAGGATGCCAATTGGGGCCGCGTGGTGATGGCCGTCGGCAAGGCCGGCGAGCCGGCCGATCGCGACAAGCTCTCGATCTCCTTCAACGGCATCAGGGTCGCCAAGCGCGGCGCGCGCGATCCCGATTATGACGAAGCGCAGGTGTCGGAAGCGATGAAGGCGCCGGAGATCGCGATTCTGGTCTCGCTCGGCCTCGGCAAGGGCCGCGACCGGGTCATGACCTGCGACCTCACCAAGGAATATGTGGCGATCAACGGGGATTACAGGTCGTAGGTCCTGCGCTTGTCATTCCGGGGCTCGCGAAGCGAGAACCCGGAATGCCGTCAAAGCCGTCACGCGGAGATCCGCGCGTCTGCGACCGCCTTCTTGAACAGGGCGTTCATGGCTTCCGCGATGCCTTGCGTCGGGCTGACCTCGAAATACAGGCCCGGCGAAGCGCAGCTCTGCATGTTCTGTGCGATCTGGCTGTTCGGCGACGGGCCATAGGGACCGGCATTGAACGGATCGATCCATTTCATGTACCAGGAGTTGGTCGGCAGCGCGAGATAAGTCGTGTACAACACGGCGATCTTGACGCCGCGATCCTTCATCGTCTTGCAAAGCGCAGGATTGAGCGGCGACTGGCACCGCGTGCTGCCCGAGAGCGGTTTCAGGCATCCGGTGTTGCTCTCGTCGGCCACGCCGTCGGACACGAAGAACAGGTATTTGAGCGGGCTGGACGACGTGCCGCTTCCGGGGGAGCTGATCTCGCCGTTGATCGCAGGAAAGACCGTGGTGAATGGGGTATCCTGATCGCTATTCTCGTTCTGGCCGTTCACCGACATCAAGTCGATCTTGCCGGCCGCCGTCTTGGCGCTGGAGAGAGAGGCCGACAACGAAAACAGGCTGCGCAGGCCGAGCGAGCTTGCAGAGCCGCCGAAATCATAGATCGCCATTCTGAACTGGTTTGAATAGGTCTCGGTGGCGTTTGCCGTATCCATCAAGGACTCGGTGGCGCTCCGAAGCACGTCGATCCGGGTGGTCACGCCAAGCTTCTTGGCAAGGTCGTAATAGTTGTTCTTGTCCTTGAGGTCGTGGCAGGCGAATGCGCATTTGTCCGACGTGTTGTCCACCATCTTCTGCACGTCGGCCGGGGTCGCACCGACGCCCATCGACGGCGAATTGTCCAGCAGCAGATAGAAATCGATATAGAGCGGCATGCTGGCCGTCGCCTTCGACGTGCCACTCAAGGTCATCACGGACTTGCCGATCACGCCGAGAAACATAGTGCTCATGGTTGCGGTGAACGAAACCGTCGCGGTGACGGTCGAGCCGGACTTGACCACGGTCGGCGTGAGGCTAGTCAGCGTGTAGCCGGACTGACTGGCGCGATTGGCATTGAAGATGTTCTGGGCGTCCGTGACGCCGACCGAGATCGAGCCGTCCCCAGTCATGGTTCCGGCAGCCTTGAAGGCCGGCGAGGCCTTGGCGATCGAGCCGACGCTGGCCGCATCGGCGGCAGCCTGAAGCTTGGACCGGGTCAGCGTCGCGCGCGAATAATCGATGGCGCAGCCGACCGCGCTGATCAGGGGGACGCAGGCGAGAGCGAAAATCACCGCGATATTGCCGCGCCGGTCGTGGACGAACCGGCGGAAGAGAACCGAAGGCACAGCGCGCATGGATTGGCCTGGAGTGGTTTAAAGAGTTCCCACCCTAGGAGCCGTGGATTAAATATGACTTATGGAGACCTTGGAAACTTGGACCGCAACGAGGTTAACAAACCGTTGCGGACGATCATCAGCGAGCGACAGACACGCATGGCCGATCTCAAACTGACACTGGTGGTGGCCTGCGCGCTGGTCGATGCCGATAAACGCGTTCTGATCGCGCAGCGTCCCGAGGGCAAGACGCTGGCGGGCCTCTGGGAATTTCCCGGCGGCAAGTGTGAACCGGGCGAGCGTCCGGAGCAGAGCCTGATCCGCGAGCTGCATGAGGAGCTCGGCATCGACGTCGCCGAGCCGTGCCTCGCACCGCTCACCTTCGCCAGCTACGGCTACGAGACCTTCCATTTGTTGATGCCGCTCTACATCTGCCGGCGTTGGGAGGGAATGGTCGCCGCACGCGAAGGCCAGAACCTCGCCTGGGTCCGCGCCAACAAGCTGCGCGACTACCCGATGCCGCCCGCCGACATTCCGCTGATCCCGCATCTGATCGATTTGTTGATGTGATGCAGTCTGTACCCCGCGTCACTCCTTCCCCGCCTTCTTCACCGCCTCTGCCAGGCTCGCTTTCGCCGATCCCGGCTTGAGCGGCTGCTGCTGGCTCGCATGCGGGGCCCAACCCGAAAGCCAGACGATGTCGAACGTCGCGCGGATGCGGCCGTCGGCATCGGCAAAGCGCTCGGCGTAGATCTCGGCCATCCGCAGCAGCGTCGAGCGGCGCGTCGGTGTCCGCCGCCGCTCGATCAGCACATTGGCCGAACCCATGCGGCGCAGATCCTGCATCAAGGCGAACGCATTGGCATAGCGCACCACGACGCGGTCGACGTCGGTCACCGGCAGCGCAAAGCCCGCGCGCTGCAACAGCGCACCGATGTCGCGAAGGTCGGCGAACGGCGCCACGCGCGGCGACACGCCGCCCTCGCATTCGGCTTCAGCCGCGGCAAACGCCTGGCGCAGCTCGGTCAAGCTGTCGCCGCCGATCATGGCAGCAAGCAGCAGGCCGTCCGGCTTCAGCGCCCGGCGGATTTGCGCGAGCACGCCCGGCAGGTCATTGACGAACTGCAGCGCCAGCGCCGAGACGACGAGATCGAGACTTTCTGGCGCGAAGGGCAGCTTTTCCGCACCGGCCGCGTCGGGCACAATCCGCTCGATGGAAGGCAGATGTGCGCGCAGTCCGGCAAGCCCCTCACCGGGCGTCCAGAGATCGGCAGGCGCGTGAAACTCACGCATCACCGCGGCCAGCCGGTCGGACATGTCCTCGGCGACACGATCGAGCAGGAAATTCGCCGCACCTAGCGCCTGCGCGCGCCGCTGCCGCGCATGCAGCAAGGCGCGATCGAACAAAGCGGGCGGGGTTTGGGAATTCTGAGCCATGCCGCTGGTTACGCCGATCCCGGCGGCTCTGGCAATCTCTTCGGCACGTCCGAGGTACGAGACTGGCGCTCGGGGCTTGAGCCTGCTGTGGTAGAACGCTAGCCTTCCGGGCTCGTGGCACGCTGGAGCATCGCACGATGATCACTTGTTACCTGCGATACGAGGTCCCTCCGGACAAGCTCACTGAATTCGAGGCCTATGGCAGAATGTGGCTGGAACTGCTGCCGAGATTCGGCGGCGTTCACCACGGGTATTTCCTGCCGTCGGAAGGGGCGAGCGACGTCGCGCTGGCGATGTTCAGCTTCCCGAGCTTCGCGGCGTACGAGCAATATCGGAAAGACAGCGCCGAAGATCCTGACGTCCAGAAGGCGATCGCCTTCGCAAAACAAACGCGCTGCTTCCGCCGTTACGAGCGATCGTTTTTCCGACCTGTGCTCCCGAAAGAGCCATAGCTCGATGGATGGCCAGGCATCACGCTCCATTGCCAGCCACCTGCGCGGCGCCTTTGGCGCCTGCCGCGACGCGCTTGCGCATCTTCCGCGGCTGGCGCTCGACATCGCACTGCCGACACAGTGCGTATCCTGCCACGAGCCGGTCGATGGCGAGGGCGTCTGCGCCGCGTGCTGGGCCCGACTGTCATTCATCGAACGGCCCTATTGCCCGCGGCTCGGCATTCCCTTCGTTTATGACCCCGGCCCCGACATGCTGTCGATGGAGGCGATCGCGAGCCCGCCGGCCTATCAGCGGGCCCGCGCGGCGGTGCGCTATGACGACGTCGCGCGCTCGCTGGTGCATGCGCTGAAGTACCAGGACCGCACCGATCTGGCGCCTGCCATGGGCCGCTGGATGGCGCGCGCGGGCAGCGAGTTGCTGACCGGCGCCGACATGCTGGTGCCCGTGCCCCTGCATTGGCGGCGGGCCTGGCGGCGCCGCTACAACCAGTCCGGAGCGCTCGCCCGTGTGATCGAGCGGCAGAGCGGGGTCAAGGTGCGGGGCGACGTGCTGCGGCGGGTTCGTGCCACCGAGCAGCAGATCGGCCTGTCGCGGGCCCAGCGCGCCACCAATGTGCAGGGCGCATTCCAGGTATCTCCCGACCGGCAGGCCGAGGTCCAGGGCCGCCGCGTTGTCCTGATCGACGATGTCCTGACGTCAGGGGCGACGCTCGACGCCTGCGCGCGGGCCCTGCTCCGCGCCAAGGCAGCCCAGGTCGACGTGCTGGTCTTTGCCCGGGTTGTCGAGAGCGGCCCACGTCCCATATAATTCAATGAATTCATGACATGAGAGCGCCAGACGACATGACTGCTGCTGTCGAGATCTACACCCGGCCGGGTTGCGGCTATTGTTCCGCCGCGAAGTCGCTGTTGGCCCGCAAGAAGGCGACCTTCACCGAATTCGATGTCGCCAAGAACCCGTCCTGGCGCCAGGAAATGTACGGCCGCGCCGGCGAGGGCTCGACCTTCCCGCAGATCTGGATCGGCGGCACCCATGTCGGCGGCTGCGACGACCTCTATGCACTCGACCGCGAAGGCAAGCTCGACGGCATGCTCGAAAGCGTAAAGGCCACGTCATGAGCGAGAACCGCACGTTCACGGCCGCCATGGTGCAGATGCGCACCGGCCTGATGCCCGGGCCGAGCCTCGAGCAGGCCACGAAGCTGATCCGGCAGGCGGCTGCCAATGGCGCCGATTACGTGCAGACGCCGGAAGTCAGCAACATGATGCAGCTGAACCGCAAGGCATTGTTCGAGCATCTCCAGAGCGAAGAGGACGACGCCTCGCTGAAGGCCTACCGGGCGCTCGCGGCGGAGCTGAAGATTCACCTCCATGTCGGCTCGCTGGCGCTGCGCTTCTCGCCGGAGAAGGCGGTCAACCGCTCCTTCCTGATCGGGCCCGAGGGCAATGTGCTCGCGAGCTACGACAAGATCCACATGTTCGACATCGAGCTGCCCGACGGCGAGAGTTATCGCGAATCCGCCAATTACCAGCCGGGCGAGACCGCCGTGATCTCGGATCTGCCCTGGGGCCGCGTCGGCTTGACGATCTGCTACGACGTGCGCTTCCCCGCGCTGTACCGCGCGCTGGCCGAAAGCGGCGCTTATTTCATCACCGTGCCGTCGGCGTTCACCCGCAAGACCGGCGAAGCGCATTGGCACGTGCTGCTGCGCGCCCGCGCGATCGAGACCGGCTGCTTCATCTTCGCGGCCGCGCAGGCAGGCTTGCACGAGAACAAGCGCGAGACCTATGGTCACTCGCTGATCATCGACCCCTGGGGCGAGATCCTCGCCGAGGGCGACGTCGAGCCCGGCATCATCATGGCCAAGATCGACCCGGCCAAGGTCGAGACCGCGCGCCGGGCGATTCCCTCGCTCCAGCACGGCCGCCGCTTCGGCGTCTCCGATCCCAAGGCGGGGCCGGACCATTTGCACCTCGTGCGGGGATCGGCATGATCCGCTACGCGCTACGTTGCGACCGCGACCACGACTTCGAGAGCTGGTTCCAGAGCTCGTCCGCCTATGATTCGCAGGTGAGGCGGAAGCTCGTGACCTGCCCGATCTGCGGTTCAGCCAAGGTCGACAAGGCCATCATGGCGCCGCGCATCGTCGGCAAGAAGGGGCGCGGCCGCGCGACCCCGCCGCCGGAGCCCGTGGCCGCGACCACGCCGGAGGCTGCGCCGTCAGGACCGACCTCGCTGCTGATGGCCCAGGAGCGCGAGCTGCGCGCCAAGCTCAAGGAGCTGCGTGACCACATCGTCAAGAACGCCGACAATGTCGGCGAGCGCTTTGCCAACGAAGCCCGCGCCATGCATTACGGCGACAAGGAGCACCGCCCGATCTACGGCGAAGCCTCGCCCGAAGAGGCGAAGTCGCTGATCGAGGAAGGTATAGAGGTCTCACCGCTGCCGACCCTGCCGGAAGACAGGAATTAGGCCCCCACCAGCACCGCCACGCCAACCACAATCAGCGCAATCCCAAAAATCTCGCGCGGCGCGATCGGCTGCTTGAGCGAGTAATAGGCCACGCCTTGCGCGAACAGCACCTCGACCAAAGCGAGCGTTCGGACATTGGCGGCCGCCGTCAGCGCGAACGCCAGGAACCAGAATTGCGAGGCGAGGGCGCCTGTGAAGCCTGCCAGCATCGAGGGCCTCCACAAGTCGAGGATCGCCTGCAGCACCTTTGGAGCGCGCCAGAGCAGATAGATCGTCAGCACCAGCGTCTGCACGAACAGGCCGAGCACCAGCGTGATTGACGCCGCGGTCACGAAGGAGACATTCGGCACATTGATGATGGCGCCGCGAAAGCCGACTGCGGAGAGCGCGAAGGCCGCTGCTGCAACGAGGCCCGTGATGGTCGGCTTCAGCTCAGCAAAGCTCTTCTCGCCGCCGGGTCGCAGCGCGGTGACGATGACGCCGATGGTGGCGATCACGATCGCCAGCACTTTCAGCCAGGTCAGGTGATCGCCGAGGAAGACGAAGCCGAAGATCGCGGTCTGGATCGCCTCGGTCTTCAAATAGGCCGTCGTCACGACAAAGGATCGGTCGTTCATCGCGAGCAGCATCAGGCCGGTGGCGACGATCTGGCTGAGCGCGCCCAAGAGCAGCCACGGCCAGAACACGGTCGGCGGCGCGCCGAGATCATCGCCGGTCGCGACCAGCACCAGCCCCAGGAACAGCAGCGAGAACGGAAAGCCGAACAGGAAGCGGATATTGGTCGCGCCCCAGGTCCCCAGCGGCTTGGTCAACGACCGCTGCATCGCATTGCGCGCGACCTGCCCGAGCGCGGCAATGATGGTGAAGGGAATCCAGAGGCTGGCGATGGTGAACATGGGATGGCGGGCGCGAGGAAGAGACGGTCAACCTGCCGCTTGCGCTCAAGCAGGTCAATCACGCCCACGTCATAGGAGCGATGCTCGCGCCGACCAATAGCCTCACACCATCGTTTCCGCGACCACCATGTAGTTCACGTCCATGTCCGACGACAGAGACCATTTGTCGGCGAAGGGCGAGTAGACGACGCCGGTCTGCTCGGTGATGACGAGGCGGTTGTCGAGCAGGTATTTCGTCAGCTCGTCGGGCGTGACGAACTTGTTCCACTCATGCGTGCCGCGCGGCAGCCAGCGCAGGACGTATTCGGCGCCGACGATGGCGAGCGCAAAACTCTTCCAGTTGCGGTTCAGCGTCGAGACCACCATGAGGCCGTTCGGCTTCAGCATCGCGGCGCAGCGCTTCAGGAACACGCCGACGTCGGTGACGTGCTCGACCACTTCCATCGCCAGCACGATGTCGAAGCGCTCGCGCGGGTCGATCTCCTCAACGGTGGTGCAACGATAGTCGATCGCCAGATGGCTCTTGTCGGCATGCAGCTTCGCCGCTGCGATGTTGCTCGCGGAGGGATCGATGCCGATGACCTGTGCTCCGAGACGCGACAGCGGCTCACAGAGCAGGCCGGCGCCGCAGCCGATGTCGAGCACGCGGAGACCGGCGAGGCAATTGAGGCTGCGCACGTTGCGCTCGAACTTGCGGCAGGCGGCGTCGCGAATGTAGCCGAGCCGCAGCGGGTTGATCCGGTGCAGCGGCGCCATCTTGCCCTTCGGGTCCCACCACTCCGCCGAGAGCTTGGAGAATTTGGCGATCTCGGCGGCGTCGACGGTCGAGCCCGGCTGGGCGATGAGGGAGGTATTTTGCTGCATGCTCATGGTTGGGCGCGGTCCTACCGCGTGGTGATCGAACTACGGAAGGCGAGCGGCGAGGCGATGGTCTTGATCGTCTCGATCCCCTCGCCGACGCCGCGAATCGTCACGTCGCCGTAGTTCAGAATACGTCCAAGAATGGTCTGGTCGACGTCGACGCTCTCGACCTTGTCCAGCGCCATCTCGAAGGTGCGGCGCTTGATGAATCCGGTCTTGTGCACGACCCGGAGGTTGGTGACGTCGGTCTCGGTGGTGAAGCGATGGAACCAGCCCTTCACGGTCCAATACAGGGCCGCCAGCGCCGCGACACCAGCGGCGCCGAGGCAAAACAGAACGAGCCAGTCGACGGCCGCCTGGCGCGACAGGATCAGCAGGGCCAGCGCCACGATCCAGGCCACGATGGCTGGAAAGTAGAAGATCCAGTGCGCATTGGTCGAATACAGCACCCGCTCGCCCGGCTGCAGGATCTCATCGATGTAACGCGCCATGACCTCGGTTAACCCACTACCCCGCCCGGCCCCCGCAGGAACCCGCTTGCCCCGGACCCCGGCGCTCTGTATACGCGCGTCGGTGACCGCGAGGCACCCGTCCAGTGCGGGTCACCATACTGATCCTTATGAAGGAATGCACGCGTCGTCATGAGCCGCCTCGTGATGAAATTCGGCGGCACGTCCGTCGCTAATATCGAACGTATCCGCAACGTCGCACGCCATGTGAAGCGTGAGGTCGATGCCGGCCACGAAGTGGCCGTGGTCGTCTCGGCGATGGCCGGCAAGACCAACGAGCTGGTGGCCTGGTGCACCGAGGCCTCGCCGATGCACGACGCGCGCGAATATGACGCCGTGGTCGCCTCGGGCGAACAGGTGACGTCCGGGCTGCTTGCCATCGTGCTGCAGGGCATGGGCATCCAGGCCCGCTCCTGGCAGGGCTGGCAGATCCCGATCAAGACCAGCGACGCCCATGCCTCGGCCCGGATCGAGGACATCGACGGCAGCGAGATCATCAAGCGCTTCAGGGAGCGCAAGGAGGTCGCGGTCATCGCCGGCTTCCAGGGCATCAACCCCGAGACGGGTCGCATCACCACGCTCGGCCGCGGCGGCTCCGACACCTCGGCCGTGGCGATCGCCGCCGCCGTCAAGGCCGACCGCTGCGACATCTACACCGACGTCGACGGCGTCTACACCACCGACCCGCGCATCGTGCCGAAGGCCAAGAGGCTCGACAAGATCGCGTTCGAAGACATGCTGGAACTGGCCTCGCAGGGCGCCAAAGTGCTCCAGGTCCGCTCGGTGGAACTCGGCATGGTCCATAACATGCCGATTTTCGTCCGCTCGAGCTTCGACAAGCCCGAGGATATCGACCCGCATGCCAACCAGCCGCCCGGCACGCTGATCTGCGGCGAGGAGGAGATCATGGAAAACCACGTCGTCACCGGTATCGCCTTCTCCAAGGACGAGGCTCAGATCTCGGTGCGCCAGATCGAGGACAAGCCCGGCGTTGCGGCCTCGATTTTCGGCCCGCTGGCTGATGCCAACATCAACGTCGATATGATCGTTCAGAACGTGTCCGAGGACGGCAAGACCACCGACCTCACCTTCACGGTGCCGGCCGCCGACTACACCCGCGCCAAGGATACGATTACCGCCGCCAAGGCCAAGATCGGCTATGCCCGGCTCGATACCGCCACCGACGTTGCCAAGATCTCGGTGATCGGCAGCGGCATGCGCAGCCATGCCGGCGTCGCCGCCCAGGCGTTCTCGGCCCTTGCGGGGCGGAACATCAACATCCGGGCCATTACAACCTCCGAGATCAAATTCTCGGTCTTGATCGACACCGCCTATACCGAGCTTGCGGTGCGGACCCTGCACACGCTCTACGGTCTCGATCAGGCCTGATGGTCTTTCTGGAATACCGCTTCGCACTGTCCGGAGCATGCCTAGGCTAATTTTCTCTTAGCGGTCGCAGCAAACGCGAAGGTGTACACACCTTCGCGCTTGGCAGGCGTTTTGCTTGGCAAAACAAGCCTCAATTCGCTATACGGCGGACAGGGTGGGCTGCCGCAGACTGTGTCCCAGTTCGGGCGGCGCTGATTCGGTACGAGCGCAAAATCTCCCGTGGATTTTGGGCTTGTGCCTGCGCCGGACAAACAATTTGGTTGTTTTTCTGGAATTTTGGTCCAGCCGCCGGCCGATACCGCCGGGCCGGGCAGACGGAGGAGATTGACGGTTCATGCGGAGCGCGTCGGGAGGTCCCCGCGTCTTGTTGAGACGGCTCCGCGAGACCATGGCGGAGCAGGTCTCGGCCCAGGAGCGGCTGGACAAGATCGTGGTGCTGATCGCCGCCAACATGGTGGCCGAGGTGTGCTCGGTCTACGTGCTGCGCATCGACAACACGCTCGAGCTCTACGCCACCGAGGGCCTCAACCGCGAGGCGGTGCACCATACCGTGCTCAGTGCCCATGAGGGCCTGGTCGGCCTGGTCGCCAGCGAGGCGACGCCGCTCAATTTGAGCGACGCGCAGAGCCATCCGGCCTTCTCGTTCCGGCCCGAGACCGGCGAAGAAATCTACCATTCCTTCCTCGGCGTGCCGATCCTGCGCGCCGGCAACACGCTCGGCGTGCTGGTGGTGCAGAACCGCGCCAAGCGCAATTATGTCGAGGAGGAGCTCGAGGCGCTGCAGACGACCGCGATGGTGCTGGCCGAGCTGATCGCCTCGGGCGAGCTCTCGGCATTGGCTCAGCCGGGCCAGGAGCCGGCGGCGCGCCATTCGGCGCAGAAGGTCGGCGCCATCCTGTCGGAGGGCATCGCGCTCGGCCATGTCGTGCTGCACGAGCCCCGCGTCGTCATCAAGGACTACATCGCCGAAGATCTGCCGAAGGAAATCAAGCGGCTCGATACCGCGCTCGCGAAGCTGCGTGCCGATCTCGACCGCATGCTGGAGCGCGGCGACGTCGCCGAAGGCGGCGAGCATCGCGAGGTGCTGGAAGCCTATCGCATGTTCGCCAACGACCAGGGCTGGTCGCACAAGCTGCACGAGGCGGTCGCGACCGGCCTCACTGCGGAAGCCGCGGTCGAGCGCGTGCAGTCGGACACCCGCGCGCGCATGCTGCGCTCGACCGACCCTTATTTGCGCGACCGGCTGCACGACCTGGAAGACCTCGGCTACCGCCTGATGCGGCAGCTGGTCGGCCAGGATCATGCGCCCTCCCGCGAGCAGCTGCCCGACAACGCCATCGTGATCGCCCGCGCGATGGGCCCGGCGGCGCTGCTCGACTACGACCGCAAGCGGCTGCGCGGGATCGTGCTGGAGGAAGGCACCGCCAACTCGCACGTCTCGATCGTGGCGCGGGCGCTGGGCATTCCTGCGGTCGGCGAGGTGCCGAACGCGCCCGGCATCGCCGATCCCGGCGATGCCATCATCGTCGACGGCACCTCGGGCTCGATCTATGTGCGCCCGTCGCAGGAGATCGAGGCCGCCTTCGCCGAGCGGGTGCGCTTCCGTGCCCGCCGCCAGGCGCAGTACCTCGCGCTGCGCGACCGGCCCTGCGTCACCAGGGACGGACAGAAGATCGAGCTGATGATCAACGCAGGTCTTGCCATCGACCTGCCGCATATCGAGGACACCGGCAGCGCCGGCATCGGCCTGTTCCGGACCGAGCTGCAATTCATGGTCGGTCAGAGCCTGCCGCGCACCAGCGACCAGCTCGCGCTCTATCGCACCGTGCTCGATGCCGCCGGACCCAAGCCCGTCACCTTCCGCACGCTCGATATCGGCGGCGACAAGGCGCTACCCTATATGGAAGCGGTGATCGAGGAAAACCCCGCGCTCGGCTGGCGCGCGATCCGGCTCGGGCTCGACCGTCCCGGCCTGTTGCGCGGCCAGATCCGCGCGCTGCTGCGCGCCGGCGGCGGCCGCGCGCTGCGCATCATGTTCCCGATGATCTCGGAGGTCGCCGAGTTCGACTCGGCCAAGGCGCTGGTCGAGCGCGAGCTGACTTATCTGCGCCAGCACGGCCACACGCTGCCCGAGCGAATCGACATCGGCACCATGGTCGAGGTGCCGGCCCTGCTTTACCAGCTCGACGAGCTGCTGAAGAAGGTCGATTTCATCTCGGTCGGCTCCAACGATCTCTTCCAGTTCCTGTTCGCGGTCGATCGCGGCAATGCCAAGGTGTCCGAGCGCTTCGACACCATGTCGGCGCCGATCCTGCGCGCGCTGCGCGACATCGCACGCAAAGCGCACGCGGCGCAGAAGTCGCTCTCGCTCTGCGGCGAAATGGCCTCGAAGCCACTCGGCGCGCTGGCGCTGATCGCGCTGGGCTACCGCTCGCTTTCGCTCTCGGCGACCGCGCTCGGCCCGGTCAAGGCGATGGTGCTCGACCTCGACGCCAAGAAGGCCGAAGCGATGCTGGGCCCTCTGCTGGATGCGCCCGCGGGCAGCGTCTCGATCCGGCAGAAGCTGACGGAATTTGCCGAGGCCGAGGGCCTTGCGTTGTAGCGGGCCTGTCGTCCGCTTTCCGCCGCCCTCGCCTTCTTCCGCCCTTTGAGACTGAACCGATGTCGTCACTTCCCGAAGCCAAACTGGACGTGCTCCTTGCACATCATGCCTCTCTCGAGGCGGAATCGCTTGGACAGCTCGCCTCCGAGCGTTACGTGCAGATCACGCGCGAGCTCGCCGAGCTCACGCCGCTGATCGAGGCGGTGAAGGCCTATCGCTCCGCCGTCAAGGAGCTCGCCGACACCGAGGCGCTGATCGCCGATCCCGCCACCGATGCCGAGATGCGCGGCATGGCGGAAGCCGAACGCGACGAGCTCGCGCCGAAGATCGATGAGCTGGTCCAGAAGATCCGCGTCGCGCTCCTGCCCAAGGACGCCATGGACGATCGCAACGTCATGCTGGAAATCCGCGCCGGCACCGGCGGCGACGAGGCTTCGCTGTTTGCCGGCGACCTGTTCCGAATGTACGAGCGCTTCGCGAACCTGCAGGGCTGGAAGGTCGAGGTGATCTCCGCGAGCGAAGGCACCGTCGGCGGCTACAAGGAAATCATCGCCGAGATCCAGGGCCGCGGCGCGTTCTCCAAGCTGAAATTCGAATCCGGCGTGCACCGCGTGCAGCGCGTGCCCGACACCGAGACGCAGGGACGCATCCACACCTCCGCCGCGACGGTCGCCGTGCTGCCCGAGGTCGAGGACGTCGACGTCGACATCAAGAACGACGACCTGCGCATCGAGACCATGCGCGCAGGGGGCGCCGGTGGCCAGCACGTCAACAAGACCGAATCGGCGATCCGCATCACCCACATCCCGACCGGCATCGTGGTGATGATGCAGGACAGCCGCTCGCAGCACAAGAACCGCGCCTCCGCCATGAACATCCTGCGCTCGCGCATCTACGACGCCGAGCGGCAACGCGTCGAGGCGGCGCGCTCGGCCGAGCGCAAGGAGAAGGTCGGCTCCGGCGACCGCTCCGAGCGCATCCGCACCTACAATTTTCCGCAAGGGCGCGTCACCGACCATCGCATCAACCTCACGCTCTACAAGCTGCCCCAGGTGATCGCGGGTGAAGCGCTCGGTGAATTGATCGACGCACTGACGACGGAGTACCAGGCCGCACAGCTCGCTGCGCAAGGCGCGGCGGCCTGAGACGTGAGCACCCCCTTCACCGGGCAATCCATCGAGAGCGCGCGGCGCGCGCTGGCCGCGCAGCTGAGATCGGCAGGGCTCGACGAAGCCGAACTCGACGCACGCATCCTGATCGGCGCAGCACTCGGCCTCGACCTCACCGGCCTGATCGCGCAGGCGGCCCGTCCCCTCACTGCGGCTGAAGCATCGAGGCTCGCGCAACATGCACAGCGCCGCATCGCCGGCGAGCCGGTGGCGCGCATTCTCGGGACGCGCGAATTCTGGGGCCTGCCGTTCCGCCTGTCGGAAGCAACCCTGGTGCCGCGCCCCGATACCGAGACCGTGGTCGAGCTCGCGCTCGAAATTCTTCGCGAGCGGAAGGCCTCTCGCCCGCCGCGCATCGCCGACATCGGCACCGGCTCCGGCGCGATCCTGCTCGCGCTGCTGCACGAAATCCCGGATGCGTTCGGCGTCGGCACCGATCTCAGCCAGAACGCGCTCGGGACTGCCAGGGGCAATGCCGCCGCGCTGGGCCTCGCCGACCGCGCCGCCTTCGTCGCCTGCTCCTACGCCGCGGCGCTCCGTGGCCCGTTCGACCTCATCGTCTCGAATCCGCCCTATATTCCCTCGGCTGAAATTCCGAGATTGAGCGTCGAGGTGCGCGAGCACGACCCGCATTTGGCGCTCGACGGCGGCAACGACGGATATGATGCCTACCGCGCCCTGATCCCGCAGGCGAGCGAGCGCCTCGCCCCTGGCGGCGCCCTGGTCGTCGAGGCCGGACGGGGCCAGGCCCAGAATATTGAAACCTTGATGAGGGCCGCCGCGTTGTCGCTGGACAGGCCACCCAAGGCCGACCTGGCGGGCATTTCGCGGGCCGTTTCGGCTCGAAAAATGCCCCCATAAAAGCCGGATTGGCCCGCAAAAAGCTCTTGGAATATCCCGTGGGAACGACTACGTTCCGGTCAACACATCGGTGCCGGCCCCGTAGACTTACGGGCGAAAGCCGGGCTCTCGGGCGAGAGCTTTACTGATTTGAAGGTTCCAAGCCGCAGGTCCTTTGAGCGCGATGGCCAGTGGAGCTGCGCTGCTCTCTCCGACCGCAACGTGAACGAAAGCCTGATATTGCGCTTGAAGACTTACGCAAGAAAGCTGGGCTTGTTTCGGCAGGCGAAATGAATGGGTTCGCTGGCAATGGATGCTGGCGGGTGGGGAACGCGTCTTTGTTGAACGCGACGGTCGACGAACATCGGCAGGGTCGGATCCGCTCTTGCGTGCGGTGCGCGCGAGACATGTGAACCGCTGTCACCAGGTCACTCCTAGCAATCAGTAAAGCGTGCAACCTTTAGGGCTGGAATTAAAGGCAGGACATGAGAAACGGTCAAAACAAGCAGCGGATGCGCAACCGCAACAACAATAACAACAACAACCGGCGCGGCCAGAACCCGATGACCCGGGTCTACGAGTCCAACGGACCCGACATCAAGATTCGCGGTACCGCTTCGCACATCGCCGAAAAATATCTCCAGCTTGCGCGTGATGCGCGCTCCTCCGGCGATCCCGTTGCAGCCGAGAACTATTATCAGCACGCCGAGCATTATTTCCGCCTGATCGCGGCGGCCCAGGAGCAGTTCCGCCAGAATCAGCAGCCGCGCGGCGACGAGCCCATCGCCAGCAGCGACGACGGCGAGGACGACGGCGAGAATTTCTCGGCCTTCGGCCAGGAGCCCGGCTTCGTCCCGCAGCCCCAGTCGCAGCCCTTCATGCGCGACCGTGACGGCCAGCGCGATCATCACCAGCGTGATCACCAGCCGCGCGACAACCAGCCGCCCTATCAGCGCGAGAACCAGCAGCCGCGCGAGCACCGCGAACGCGATCACCGTCCGCAGCCGCAATATCAGCCGCAGCCACAACCCGCCAACCAGCCGCAACCGGTCATCGCCGATGCTGGCGGCGTCGACCGCCTGCCCTCCTTCATCACCGGCGCGCAGCCGCAGGTGAACGGCAGTCAGGGCGGCTTCGAGGGTGGCGGTGGCGGCGAGCGCTATCCGCGCCGGCGGCGCCGGCCGCATGGCCCGCGCCCGGAGCGTGAGGCCGCTCCAGTCGCTTCCAGCGACGAGGTCGCCCCGGGCGAGTAAGCTCTTCTGACTTTCTGACTTGATCGTCCCGGCCTCGCCGGGACGATTTGTTTCAGCTGCGCGTTACCGTCGTCGAGGACGGCACCAGCACGGGCTTGGCGAGTGAGGGAATCAGCCGCGCCCGCTCGCGCTTGGCGGGGATCGCGCGGTAGACCTGCTTGGTCGCCTCCACGATGTGGACGCCGGCAAAGGGCAGCGACAGCGCGGCGCCGGCACGCTCCCACATCTGCGCCGATTTCAGCACCCAGCCGCCGGCGTAAGGCGGCATGAACAGTGCTTCGCCCCAGGCCGTCGGCGTGAACCAGGTCTGGCGGAACAGCTCGGTGATCTGCGAGCGCGAATAGGGCCGGCCGTGACCGAACGGCGTGCTGTCGGTGCGGGTCCACACCCCTCGCCGGTTCGGGATCACGGCGATGACGCGCCCCGAGGGCGACAGCACGCGCCACACCTCGCGCAGCAGCGCGGCCGGATCGTCCGACATCTCCAGCGCGTGCACCAGGAGAATGCGGTCGACCGCGGCCTCGGAAAGCGGCAATGAGAATTCGTCCACCAGCGAGGCCAGCGCGGGCCGTCCCGTCGGCCATTTCAGGACCCCCTGGGCCGCCGGCATGAAGGCGAGGCAGCGCTCGGCGTCCTCGCGGAACAAGCCCAGATAGGGTGTGGGATAGCCGATGCCGAGCACGCGCTGGCCGTCGGCGTTAGGCCAGCGCTCCCTGATGCCGCGATTGATCATTTGCCGCGCCACGATGCCGAGGCGGCGGGAATAGAACTCGCGGAGGTCGACGACGTCGATGGTCATGACGGCAATGTAACATGCGCGAGGGCGCCGCTGCGCGCGGAATATTGCATTGCCTGGGCAACGTTAACGCCATATTTGTCTGGCGGGGCTGAGCGCGATGGAGATGACATGGCCGCCGAAATTCGTACTTTCACCTGTTTAAACGACAATTTCGGTTATCTGATCCACGATGCGGAAACCAAAGCGACGGCCTCGATCGACGCGCCGGAGGCCGGCCCGATCCTCAAGGCCCTGGAGCGCGAGGGCTGGCAGCTCACCGACATCCTGATCACCCATCATCATGGCGATCATGTCGGCGGAGTTGCCGAGCTCAAGCAGAAATACAATTGCCGCGTCGTCGCGCCGCACGACAAGACCACCAAGATCGCGAACGTCGACCAGCGCGTCGCCAATGCCGACGTGGTCAGGATCGGCAATCTGCTCGCGCGTGTCGTCGAGACGCCTGGCCATACGCTCGACCACATCTCCTACGTGTTCGACAATGAGAAGACGGTGTTCGCCGCCGACACGCTGTTCTCGATTGGCTGCGGCCGCGTGTTCGAGGGCACCTATCCGATGATGTGGGACTCGCTTCTGAAGCTGCGCGCCCTGCCCGACGACTTCAGGCTCTATTGCGGCCATGAATATACGGCGTCCAACGTCAAGTTCGCGCTCACCATCGAGCCCGACAACGCGGCGCTTCAGGCGCGCGCGGCGGAGGTGACGAAGCTCCGCGCCGAGAACAAGCCGACCATTCCCTCCCTGCTCGGCGAGGAGAAGCGCGCCAACGTGTTCCTGCGCGCCGACGAGCCGGCGGTCGCGGCCAGGCTGCACATGAAGGGCGCGGATCCCGCGGCGGTGTTCGGCGAGCTGCGCGAGCGCAAGAACAAATCCTGAAGAACAAGTCCTGAAGAACACATCCCCGACGAGGATCGATGACGACCGCAGCCGAGATCATCGCGCGCCTCGAACTCCGCCCGCATCCGGAAGGCGGACATTATCGCGAGACGTTTCGCGACCAGAGCACGGACGCCAACGGGCGTTCGCGCTCGACCCTGATCTACTTCCTGCTCGCGCGCGGCGAGCGTTCGCATTGGCATCGCGTCGACGCGGTCGAGACGTGGCACTATTACGCCGGCAGCCCTTTGACGCTGCGCATCGCCCATGACGGCTGCTCGCAGCACGAGGTGCGGCTCGGTGCCGACCTCGTCGGTGGCGAGCGGCCGCAGGCGATCGTGCCTGCACTGGCCTGGCAGACGGCGGAAACCACGGGCGAGTGGACACTGGTCGGCTGCACCGTGGCGCCCGCTTTCGAGTTCGCGGGCTTCGAGCTCGCGCCGCCCGGCTGGGAGCCGTAGCACCACTCAATCATCGCTTCCGCAGCACCATGTCTTTGGCCGCGATGAGGCCGCCCCCGGCAATGAGGATCGCGGCAAATGCGATGTTGGCGCTGGCCTTGGCGAAACCGGCGGCGATGAGGAAACCCGTCGAGAGCAGCGGCGTCGCATAGGACGCGGCGCCGAGCACGCGGATGTCGCCGCGCTTCATACCGATGTCCCAGGCGTAGAAGGCGGCACCGACCGGGCCGATGCCAAGCGCGATGACCGAAAGCCATTGCAAGCCAGTCTCCGGCCAGACCGTGGTCTCGAGCAGGCCGTGCATCAGCGCGGCCAAGACGGCCGTGGCAAGACAGAAGCCCGCGACCGCATCCGTCGGCACCGCTTTCAGCCGGCGCGACAGCACCGAATAGGCCGCCCAGACGAACGCCGCGATGAAGGCTGCGATCAATCCCGGCACGGTCCCCGGGGCGAAGCCGGAGGTGTTGCCGTCGAACAGCAGCACCGTGCCGACGAGGCCGAGCACGGCGCCGATAATGTGATGCGCCGCCAGCCGCTCGCCCGGCAGGAATGACGAGAACAGCACGATCAACAGCGGCCACAGGTAATTCAACAGGCCGGCTTCGGCCGGCGGGGCAAAGCGCAGCGCGAGAAAGTACAGCGCGTGATAGCCGAACAGGCCGCCGACGCCGACGACCCAGACGGCGAGCGGTTGCTTAAGGCTTTTCGCCGCCCCGGTCCGCCCGATCCAGGTCAGCAGACCGACGAGACCCCCGATCGCAAACGTCATCGCGGCGAGCTGAAACGCCGGGATCCTTCCGGTCGCCACCGTCATCACTGACAGCAGCGACCACATCAGGATCGCGGTCAAGCCGATCAGCGTGGCAGTGCGGGGAGTCATCGGCCCATGTTTCCGTCATGGCCGGGCTTGTCCCGGCCATCCACGTTCTTCCGTGGCGACGGCTGTTGTAAGGCCGCGGATGCCCGGGACAAGCCCGGGCACGACGATGTGGACAATATCAGCCTGCGTGATGCGATCGCATCACACCATGTACTGGCCGCCGTTGACCGACAGCGTCGAGCCGGTGATGGCGCCGGCTTCATCAGCGGCGAGGAACACGACGGCGCGTGCGATCTCTTCGGGCTCGCCGAGACGGCCGATCGGAATCAGGGGCAGGATCGCCTTCTCCAGCACGTCCTTCGGCACTGCCTGCACCATCTCGGTGTTGATGTAGCCGGGGCAGATCGCGTTCACGGTCACGCCACCCTTGGCGTTCTCCAGCGCCAGGGCCTTGGTGAAACCGATCTCACCGGCTTTCGCTGCGGAGTAGTTGACCTGTCCGAACTGCCCCTTCTGGCCGTTGATCGAGGAAATATTGATGATGCGGCCGAACTTGCGCCCGCGCATGCCTTCGATCACCTGGCGCGACATGTTGAACAGCGAGCCGAGATTGGTGCCGATCACGGCGTTCCATTGCTCGAGGCTCATCTTGTGGAAGGCACCGTCCCTGGTGATGCCGGCATTGTTGACCAGCACGTCGACCGGGCCGACCTCGGCCTCGACCTTCTTCACGCCCTCGGCGCAGGCGTCGAAATTGCTGACGTCCCATTTGTAGACTGCGATGCCGGTCTCGGCCTTGAACTTGTCCGCGGCCGCGTCGTTGCCGGCATAGCTCGCCGCAACCTTGTAGCCGGCGGCCTTCAGCGCCTTGCTGATCGCAGCACCGATGCCCCGCGTACCACCCGTCACCAATGCAACACGTGCCATGTCGTATTCCTTCCCTCTTCCTTGGACCCTTCGGACGCTTCTGACGTGATCGTTTTTTAACTAGGGATTATGCGGGTGGTTTGACGGACATCAAGAACAAAACGCCCGGCATCGAGCCGGGCGTTTGTCTTTAGTCGAGGCTTGACGGGTTGCGAAGAATATTTGATTTGCAACCGCTGCCTTTTTAGTCGCGTGCAACGCACGCGCTGACGTGTGCGGCGCACGCGTCAGCTGCGTGCAAGGTCGTCGTCAGTCGCGCGCCACACACATGGCGATCCCCATGCCGCCGCCGATGCACAGCGTGGCGAGGCCCTTCTTCGAATCGCGCTTCTGCATTTCGTGCAGCAGCGTCACCAGCACGCGTGCGCCCGACGCGCCGACCGGATGACCGATCGCGATCGCGCCGCCGTTGACGTTGACCTTGGAAGTATCCCAGCCGAGGTCCTTGTTGACCGCGCAGGCCTGTGCCGCAAAGGCTTCGTTGGCCTCGATCAAATCGAGATCGCCGACGCTCCAGCCGGCTTTCTTCAGCGCGGCGCGCGAGGCCGGGATCGGGCCCGAGCCCATGATCTTCGGATCGACGCCGGCCTGTGCCCAGGACACGATGCGCGCGAGCGGCTTCTTGCCTTCCTTGGCGGCCTGCTTGGCGGTCATCAGCACCACGGCGGCAGCGCCGTCGTTGATGCCCGAGGCCGAGCCCGCGGTGACCGTGCCGTCCTTCTCGAAAGCGGGACGGAGCTTGGCCATCGCGTCGAGCGTTGCGCCGTGACGCGGATATTCGTCGGCGCTGACGACGACGTCGCCCTTGCGAGTCTTGATGGTGACGGGGACGATCTCGTCGTTGAACTTGCCGGCCTTCTGCGCCGCCTCAGCCTTCTGCTGCGAGGCGACCGCGAACTCGTCCTGCTGGGCGCGGGTGATCTGCCACTGGCGCGCGACGTTCTCGGCGGTGTTGCCCATGTGGTAGCCGTTGAAGGCATCCCACAGACCGTCCTTGATCATGGTGTCGACGAACTCGACGGCACCCATCTTGACGCCGCCGCGCAGATATTGGGCGTGCGGGGCCATGCTCATGGATTCCTGTCCGCCGGCGACCACGATTTCGGAATCGCCGTTGAGCAGTGCCTGGTAACCGAGCGCGACCGTACGTAGGCCCGAGCCGCAAAGCTGGTTGACACCCCAGGCCGGGCTCTCCACCGGAATACCGGCGGCGATGGAAGCCTGGCGGGCCGGGTTCTGGCCCTGGGCCGCGGTCAGGATCTGACCCATGATGACTTCCGAGACCCGGCCGGGCTCGATGCCGGCACGCTCCAGCGCGGCCTTGATGGCGACGGCGCCGAGGTCATGGGCGGGAAGGGTCGCGAAGGCTCCGTTGAAGCTTCCGACCGGGGTGCGGGCGGCGCTGACGATGACGACATCGTCTGACATGGGCATCTCCTGGGGCTTGAGTTTCTGAAGAAAGGGGCAGGCGGGCGCTTTGCAAATGGCCCGTCAGTCTCGTCAGTCATCCTGTTAACGTCGTTGAGGCATGTCAATCGGCCGAGCACCGAATTCGTGCCGCAGCGCATTCAAAATAGCGTTCTTGGCGTTTTCGCAAGCAGGATTTTGCTCTGCAATTAACCGTGCCGCACAAAACGGTAGCGTGAGCCCTTTGAAAATGCTTATTTTGTTGCGTTGCGTACTCTTCCCGCCCTGCGGCATTGCCGACAGGTTCCCGTTCTCCGCGTTTTGCAAGTGAGAGCCCATGGCGAAATCAGACCAACCCACCACGATCAAGAAATACGCGAACCGCCGGCTCTATAACACCGGAACGAGCACCTATGTGACGCTGGAAGACCTCGCCGCCATGGTCAAGGACGGCGAAGATTTCCTGGTCTATGACGCCAAGACCGGCGACGACATCACCCGCTCCGTACTCGCCCAGATCATCTTCGAGCAGGAGAACAAGGCCGGCCAGAACCTCTTGCCGACCACCTTCCTCCGCCAGCTGATCCGCTTCTATGGCGACAGCATGCAGATGGTGGTGCCGAAATATCTGGAGCAGTCGATTGCGACCCTTACCCAGGAGCAGGAGAAGTTCCGCAAGCAGATCGCCAACACGCTGTCCGGCACTCCTTTTGCTCCGCTGGAGGAGCAAGTCCGCCGCAACATGGAGTTGTTCCAGCAGACCTTCTCGATGTTCAAGCCGTTCGCTGCGCCCCGCACGGCCACCACTCCCGAGCCGGAACCCGATGCGAATGCCGAGGCGCCGAAGGACAGCAACATCGACGAGCTGCGCCAGCAGATGAAGGAAATGCAGGAGCGCCTCGAGCGGATGTCGAAGAAGGACGAATAGTCTTTCGTTCGCGCCGGCCCCTGTATGCGGGAGGGCAGCCATGTCTGACCGAAGCACCCATTGGGACCAGGTCTACGCCACCAAGGGCGAGGCCGAGGTCAGCTGGTATCAGGATAGCCCCGCGATCTCGCTCGCGATGATTCGCGCAGCCGCCTCCGATCGTGGCTCCGATCGTGACTTGGCCATCATCGATATCGGCGGCGGCGCATCGCGGCTTGTCGATGCGCTGTTGCAGGGCGGATATCGCGACATCGCCGTCCTGGATCTTTCTGCCAATGCGCTCGAGGCAGCGAAGAAGCGCATCGGTCAGGCCGCTTCGACGGTCGACTGGATCGTTGCCGATGCCACGACGTGGCGTCCGGCCAGGACCTACGATGTCTGGCACGATCGCGCAGCGTTTCACTTCCTGACCGACCCGCGCGACAGGGCGGCTTACGTGGAGCGCCTGCGGTCGGCGGTCAAGCCTGGCGGCCACGTCATCATTGCGACGTTTGCACCCGACGGTCCCGAGAAATGCAGCGGCTTGCCGGTGCAACGCCACGACAGCGCGAGCCTTGCGGCAGAACTCGGGCGGGACTTTGTACTGGTCGAGACGCGGAGCGAGACGCATCAGACGCCGTGGGGTTCGACGCAGGCATTTCAGTTCAGCCGGTTTCGGCGGCAGAAATAGTTCTCGTCATGGCCGGGCTTGTCCCGCCTGCGCGGCCGAAGCCGCTACGGCGGGACAAGCCCGGGCATGACGACGGATAGTCCCGATCACGCCGCCATCTTCACGGCATGCGCAAAGTCCCAGTAGAGCTTGCGCGCCTTGGCGTAGAACGGGCCCGGCTTCAGCTCGCGCTCGTCGATGCGAATCACGGGCGCGACCTTGGCGAAATTGCCGGTGGAGAAGATTTCGTCGGCGGCCAGGAAGTCGGCGTAGCGCAGCGTCTTCTCGACCACGGTGACGCCGTCGGCGCGAAGCAGGCTGATGACGCGCTGGCGCGTGATGCCGTTGAGAAAGGTGCCGTTCGGCACCGGCGTGAAGACCACGCCATCCCTGGCCATGAACACGTTGGAATTGCCGAACTCGGCGACGTTGCCGAGCATGTCGAGCATCAGCGCGTTCTGGAAGCCGCGCGACGCAGCTTCGGCCAGCGCGCGCGAATTGTTCGGGTAGAGGCAGGCGGCCTTGGCTTCGACCGGCGCGCATTCGGCCGTCGGCCTGCGGAACGGCGACAGGGTGATGGCGTTGCCGACGGGCTTTGGCATCGGCGCCTCGTAGATGCACAGGCACCAATTGGTGGTCTCGGGGTCGAACAGCACGCCGCCGCCGCTTCCGTTCTGCGCCCAGTACATCGGACGGATATAGAGCTCGGCATTTCCGGCAAAGCGCGCGATGCCTTCGTTCGCGAGCGTCAGCCAGGTGTCGGTATCGACCACCGGCTTCAGGCCGAAACTGATCGCAGATTGATTGGCGCGAGCGACGTGACGGTCGAGATCGGGCGCGACGCCCTCGAAGGCGCGGGCGCCGTCGAACACGATCGAGCCGAGCCAGGCCGCATGGGTGCGCGGCCCCATGATCGGCACGTTGCCCTCGCGCCATTTGCCCTCGAAGAAGGTCCAGCTCGGCGAGTAGTCGATGGGCTTCCTGATCTCGGCCATGACTGGCCTCCTTTCGAACCATCCGGCACTATTGTCCCAATTTCTAAACGATTTGCTGCGGGATTTGGACACCCTCCAGGGGAGGGTAAGAAAGTGCAAACCGGCTATAATACTGACCACGATGTGGAGTGCCCCATGCCGCTCGATCCGCTCGCAAAGCGTTTGTTGACCATGATGGCTGCGGCTGCGCCGCAGGCGCGGAGCCAGCCGAGCGTGGAGGCGCGGCGGCAATCGCTGGCGAAGCTGATGCAGTTCGCACGTGCCGAAGCGCCGGATGTGACGACCTCCGACGGCATGCTGACCGGCCCGGGCGGCGAGCTGCCCTATCGCCTCTATACGCCGGCAGGCACTGAAGCGCCCACACCGGGCTTCGTGTTCTTTCATGGCGGCGGGCTCGTCGCCGGCAGCATTGCCACGCACGACCGCATCGCGGCAGCGCTGGCGCATGCCACCGGATGCCGGCTCGTGTCGATCGACTACCGGCTCGCGCCGGAGCACCGGTTCCCCGCCGCGGTCGAGGACGCGATCGCCGCCACCGAATGGGTCGCACGCGAGGCGGCATCGCTCGGCATCGACGCCGACCGTCTTGTGATCGGCGGCGATTCCGCCGGCGCCACACTGGCGGCGATCGTGTGCCAGAATGCGGCGCAGACCGCCGGCCTCTCCATCGCCGCCCAGTGCCTGATCTGCCCGGTGCTGGATTTCGAGGAAACCTCGCCTTCACGCGAGGCCTTTGCCGAGGGCCATCTGATCGACCGCGTCACGATCGAAGCCGATCTCTCCGACTATCTGCCCGACGGCATCGACACCGCCGACCCCCGCGTTTCTCCCTTACGGGCAACGCGGCTCACAGGCCTGCCGACCGCGATCATCCACACCGCCGAATACGACCCGATGCGCGACGAGGGCAATGCCTATGCCCGCAAGCTGCTGGCCGCGGGGGTCGCGGTCGAGCATGTTTGCCATGATGGCATGGTCCACAACTTCCACGCCATGGGCGCAATCCTGCCGCAGGCACAGCTCGTGCTGTCGCAGATCGGCGAGCAGGTTCGGCGGGCGGTGAAGAGGTGAGCGCGCTTGATCACGCGCGCGCGCCGATCACCGCGCGCGCTGCTGCGACATATTCCGGCCAGTGCGCATTGGCGTAACGCTCCGCCTGCCATGCGCAGGCAAGGTCGGGCGCATGCGCTGCCGCAATCGTGCGCGCGAAGCGCTCCTCCGCGACCGTCACCTCGCCCGGCTCGGCCCTGGGTGCAGCGGCCGCCGCAGCACTCGGAGCAACGGCGAGCCCCGCCAGACCGGTAAGCAGGATGCGGCGTGACGTGTTCATGGCGTCGTCCTCCATTGTTCGGCCGGCACTGTGGCGGGCGAGTGTGTCGGTGCGATCACGGCAGGGTAACCGCACATATCCATGCCGTCCATCGCTTGCGGATAGAGCTTGACCAAGCAAGCGATCACGTTCCATCTAGCAGCGGTTTCGCCATCAAATCGCCACGCGTCGGATCGTCACGTGCCCCTTCGCAACCAATCCCGTCGTCCGGCCTTGCGCGCTGCCGCGACGGGACTGCTTTGCCTGGCGATCCCGGCAGGCGCCGCCTTCGCGGCCGACGATGAGGAGGACAAGCCGACGAAGCCGGCGGTGCCGAACATCTATCTCGACCTTCGCACCATCTATGCGACGATCCCGGCGGGCACGCTCGGGCTCGGCTTCGGCAACACCTCGCTCTCGGCCGCATTCGGAGCACTGGCGACGCAACGCGGTACAACGCTGCCGAACGGCTTGCCGGCGGCAAAGGCCGTCGGCCTCGACCTGCCGCTGACCGTCGACGTCAGCGACCGCGTCTCGCTTTATGGCGGCGTGTCGGGATCTACCATTGACATCGGCGGCGGCTGGTCGTCCTTCGACATCACCAGCTGGAACATCGGCGTGCAGGCCGATCTCTACCAGCAGAATGGCGGGAAGATCCCGACCATCACGCTGCAATCGACCCTGACGCAGTCGGTGCCCAACGAGCAGGGCATGACGAATTCCTTCAACAACATCGTGGAATTCGACTACGCACTCGACGAGGACGAGACGCGGGGCTGGCTGGCCGGCATGCAATATACCTACACCACCATCGCCAGCCCGTTCGCCAGTATCCGGCCGAACACGATCCTTTATGCCGGCGGCTATTATCAATGGCCGAGCAACTGGAAGTTCACCGGGCGCCTCGGCATACAGTCTTTCGGCGGCGCGCAGTTCGCAGGCCGAACGATAGCGGAGTCCTTCACCCAGCCGACCCTGCGCCTCGACCTCGACCGCATGGACGACAACGACAACCGTCTGTTCGGCATCACCGCGCAGATCGCCTGGATGCCGAAGCCGTCATACCAGCTGACGTTGCGCACGCCGCTCTATGCGGTGCGCAACTGACTGCGTTCGCAAGGAACTCCTGGTCAGGTGCGGCGGGAGCTCTTGACCGACCGGACAGCGTTCAGCATCGGGCGTCAACCGATCGTTAATCCTCATTCCGGAACATCGCTTGCGTTACACCGCCGCAAAGAAGCTTGCGCGAAACTACCCCGGCTTTTCGCATCGTATTCGTTTGGGAGGCTGCGGATGCCCCATCTGGTTTCGGAACGGACGTTGCTTTCTGGGAAGATTTTCTTCAATTTCGGCCAGTCGTCGATTGATTGCGTCGTGCGCCGGCTGACCGAGGAGGCGGCGACGCTGGAGATGGAGAGCGGCCTCGGCGTGCCCGAGCAATTCCAGCTCAGGATCGCGGGGCGCGACGTGCTGACCTGCCGTGTGATCTGGCGCTCGGACCGCCAGGTCGGCGTCGCGATCGAGCAACCGGACAGTGTCGAGCATCCCGCCGGCGAGGAGCGCGGACGCTCGTCCGATGCGCTCATGCGCGGACAGATGCTCGCGCTGCGCGCCGCGCTTGATTTCGTACCGCTCGGAATCGTGCTGCTGGATGCAGATCTGCGCGCAAGGTTGATCAATCGCGCATTCCGGCAGATGTGGTTGTTGCCGGACGAGGTCGCCAACAGCTATCCGTCCTTCGTGACCCTGATGCATCATGGCCGCGATACACTCGCTTACGAGATTCCACCGGCCGAACTCGAGGCCTACGTCGCCGGGCGGGTCCGTCACGTTCAGGCCGGTGACGCGTCGCCGCTCGATCTGCGTCGCTCCGGCGGCGACGTCGTTCGCATGCAATGTACGCCGCTGCCGGACGGCGGGCGAATGCTGACCTATACGCCCGTCACCGATATCGTGCGCGCCTCCGACGAGCTGAAGCTGCTGCGCGATGCGCTGGAGAATGTCGAGGACGGCGTGCTGCTGCTCGATCACGATCTCAACGCCAGCTTCATGAATCGACGGATGCGGCGGTTTTGGGAAGTGAGCGAGCAGGAGGCGGCAAGCCGACCGGCCTATTCATCGCTGGTGAGCCGGGCTCAACGCGCGAGTGCGCCGAACATTCCCGCAAATGAACTGACGAGATTTCCGGCGAGGCGGCTCGCAGAGGTCAAGGCCGGCGATCACGTGCGTGACCTTCAGACGCCTGACGGGCGGCGGATCAGGGCCCATTGCACCACAATGGCAAACGGCGGCCGCATGCTGACCTATGTCGACATCACCGATCTCACCAACAAAGCCGCCATGCTGGAGCGACTGGCGACCACCGATCCGCTCACGGGGCTTTACAATCGTCGGCATTTCCTCGGGGCCCTCGATGCGGAATGGAGTCGCTTCCAGCGCTACTACCGCTCGGTCTCGGTCCTGATGCTCGATATCGACCATTTCAAGTCGGTGAACGATCGCTATGGTCACGCGGTCGGCGACGAAGCGATCAAGGCCGTCGCAGCCGCATGCAACGAGGGCAAGCGCAAGTCCGATCTCGTCGGCCGCCTCGGCGGCGAGGAGTTCGCGGTTCTGCTGCCCGAGACCAGCCTGTCACGCGCCTGGCTCGTCGCCGAGCGAATCCGCAAACGCGCGATGGCGATCCTGCTGAACGCGCATCAGGCGCAGTTCGGCGTCACCGTGAGCATCGGCATCGCGGAGGCCACCGTCAGCATGTCCGGCATCGATGCGCTGATGGCCGCGGCCGATCACGCGCTCTACCAGGCCAAGGCCGAGGGCCGCAATCGCTGCGTCGCCTTCGTGCCTGCGCCGCCCGCCAGCAAGGCGGCAGAGTAGTCGAAGGGGTCAGGCTTAGTCCGGCACCGGCACATCGAAGGTGTTAAGCGTGACCGAGACCATGCAGTAGACGCCGACGAGATAGGACAGCTCGGCCGCGCCGTGCTCGCCGAATTCCTTCACGGCCGCACGCCAGGTCAGCTCCGGCAACACGCCGCCGCTGACCAGCGCCGAAGCCATGTCGTAGGCGATGGCTTCCTGCCTGGTGAGGTCCACCGGCCGCTGGCCGGCGACGATGGTCGCGAGCTTCTCGTCGGAGAGACCACGCTGCTCGGCCACCAGCACATGAGCGTAGAGCTCGTAACCGGAGCGGAAATGCGAGCCGGTGACGAGGATCGCGACCTCGCGTACGGCCGCGGGCAGCAGCGGGTTCGAGGCGATCGCCTTGACCAGCTCCCACACCGGCTTGCCGAAGCGCGGCTCGCGGAGCCAGGGATTCCAGGGCCCGAGCAGCGCGCCGTCCTCGCGCATGTTCACGAAACCCTTGAAGTGGTCCTGCATGCCGGCCCGCATGTCGTCATAGAGCGGCTTCTGTTCGGCACTCAGGTCTTTCGGATCGAGAATGGGAAGGCGCACGGCGGGATCTCCTCGTTGAGAAGACGCAACCGTCGCCTGCAGGGACACGCGAGGCAAGTGAAGTTGCCGTGACGACCGGGCGATTTAAGTAGTGTAGAGATATCCGCACAACCATGCTATGTCCCAGTAGTCTGTTATTGGCATGTCATCGAATGATCAATCTGATTGTCGGACTTGATAGTTGGGTTATTCAGGACGGCAACTACGGCGATTTCGCGCAAGCGACAAGCGTGTCATTCGCGCTCGAATTCTACCCGATAGTTCCGCTTTCGAAGTGCGGTCGATTTGACCGCAAAGCTCCATCAGTCGAGCGAATAGTGGAGACTTCATACCAAGTCGTCGGCCAAGTCGTGCACGCACAAGAGGATTGGTGGGTACTAGACGCCGGCATTCTCATGTATTGCGACGGAAAGCCTCCTGACAATGTTCGCCTGGACGAATGGTTGGAAGGACTAATCTCCATTGGAGTAGACCCATTCTTCTATTTTGAAAGCCAGGCGCATCAGCCGGGCGCACCTGCCTTGGTCTACGATTGGAAGATCGACAAGATCGAAATGGAGACCGGCCCTTTCATTGAAACGAAGCCAAAGCACTTTGAGCGAGATCCCGAAAAATGCGGATGGCAAGAGGTTGCCAAGACCGATGCGTGGCGCGAACAGGGCCCTTATCTGCTCCACTGTACGCGCCTAGGCGGTCCGCGCTGGCCCAAAGGCAGGGATCGTCCCTGACTGGTGCCGGCCGTATTAGCTCAGCGCGTTATGCACTTGCGGATTGACGACGTCGTCGACCTCGAGCATCAGCGGATCACCTGTCGCAAGGAACGACGACAGCGCCGCTTCGGCCGGCGCGGGATCGAGACCGCGCGCCTTCAGCCATTCCGGCTCATAATAGGTCTGCCGGTAGCGCTCGCCGGAATCGCAGATCAGCGTCACCAGCGATCCCGTGACGTTGGCCTGGCGCATCTCCGAGGCGAGCCGGCACAGCGCCAGGAAGTTGGTGCCGGTGGAGCCGCCGACCGGGCGGCGCAGCCGGCGCGACAGCACGTTCATCGCCCCGATCGTTGCCGCGTCCGGGATCTTCATCATGCGGTCGACCACGCCGGGCACGAAGGAGGGCTCGCAGCGCGGACGGCCGACGCCCTCGATCAGCGACGGGCGGTCGCAGACGCGCGAGCGGTCCTGCGCGCGGAAGCAATCGAAGAAGGCGGAATGCTCGACGTCGGCGACGCACAGCCGCGTCGGATATTGCCGATAGCGCAGATAACGTCCGATGGTCGCCGACGTGCCGCCGGTGCCGGCGCCCATCACGATCCAGTCCGGAATCGGCCGCGGCTCGCCCGCCAATTGCGTGAAGATGGACTCGGCGATGTTGTTGTTGCCGCGCCAGTCGGTGGCGCGCTCGGCGAAGGTGAACTGGTCCATGTAATGGCCGTTCAGCCGGCCGGCGAGCGCGGCTGCTTCCGCATAGAGCGCGCGGCCGTCGTCGATCAAATGGCAATTGCCGCCATAATGCTCGATCGCGGCGATCTTCTCCGCCGAGGTCGTACGCGGCATCACGGCGTAGAAGGGCACCCCGATCATCTCTGCGAAATAGGCTTCCGACACCGCGGTCGATCCCGAGGAGGCCTCGACCACGGGCGTGCCTGCGCGGATGTGGCCGTTGCAGAGCGCATACAGAAAGAGCGAGCGCGCGAGCCGATGCTTCAGGCTGCCGGTCGGATGCGTGGACTCATCCTTCAGGTAGATGTCGATGCCCGATAGCGCCGGCACGATCAGCCGGATCAGGTGCGTGTCGGCGGTGCGGCACTGGTCGGCCTCGATCGCCGCCACGGCGTCGTCGACCCAGCCGCGCCGATAGGCTGGCCCGGCCGGATCGTGCTGGCGGAAGGGGAATGTCTGCATCATACGAATCTCTCATGATGCGGATCGCGCATCAAGTGCGCTGAATAACGCTCCTGCTCGAAAGACCAGCCGCGAGGCTCGCGTGTGCGCGCGCAAGGCAAGTGAGTTTCCGGGACGGCCGAGTGGCTTGGCAGAACGCTTGCGATATGCTGACATTGCCGTGATGCTGGGGCTTACGGAATGAAATTTGAAGCCTGGATCGCGATGCTGGGCCTGCTCTGGGCAACGATCGGACCGGCGCATGCGATGCAATTCGATCGGACGGTCCCGTCCGGAACAACGGTCAGAATGCATCACTACCGCTCGTGGGGAAAGAACTGCGAGGGCAATGGCGGCATGGTGAAGCTGCTGACCAAGCCGCAGCACGGCAAGCTGACGACGCGCACCGTGGACTCGCGCATCGAGATCAACCGCTTCGCCCGCGGCGGCGGTACGCCATGCACCGGACGGCCGATCAAGGCCTTCGAGGTCAATTACCGATCGAATCCGGGCTATCGCGGCCCGGATAGTTTCACCATCGAGATGATCACCGGCAGGGGCAGCCGCGACGTCGATACCTATTCGATCACCGTCCAATAACGGCACGCCCGCTCAAAATTCCAGCGGCGCGTTGTCGACGACTTCCTTCATCACGAAGAAGGTCCGGGTCTGGCGCACGCCGGGGAGCGCGATCAGCTGCTCGCCGTGGATGCGGTTGAAATCCTCCATGTCGCCGACGCGGATCTTGAGGAAGTAGTCGAAATCGCCGGCGACGAGGTGGCAGTCGAGCACGAATTTCAGTTTTGCGATCGCCTGCTCGAAGGTGGCAAAGCTTTCCGGCGTCGAGCGGTCGAGCACGACGCCGACCATCACCAGGGTGCCCTTGGCCACCTTCTTCGGGGCGACCATGGCGCGCACGGTGGGGATGAAGCCGTCCTCGAACAGGCGCTGGGTGCGGCGATGGCAGGTGGCGGGGCTGATGGCGACCGTTTCGGCCAGCTCGGCATTGCTGAGCCGGCCGTTATTCTGAAGCAATCTCAGGATCTTAAGGTCAGTGCGGTCCAGTCGGGCGGCCATGAAAGAAGCTTTCATTAATTGGTATTATTCTGGAAGGAACATTAGTGCATGTCGCCTCTTCCGCAAGAAGTTGCGCAGCATTGGCGCAATATTCGAGAGCACATTTTTCCGACGCGATGCTAGGCAGCTGCCAACACCAACGCCAATCGGGATGACCCATGAAGCTGGACAAATTTCCGCGCTATCCTTTGACCTTCGGCCCGACGCCCATCGAGAAGCTGGAGCGGCTGTCAAAACATCTCGGCGGCAATGTCGAGATCTATGCCAAGCGCGAGGACTGCAATTCCGGTCTCGCCTATGGCGGCAACAAGCTGCGCAAGCTCGAATACATCATCCCCGATGCGATCGCCTCCAATGCCGATACGCTGGTCTCGATCGGCGGCGTGCAATCCAACCACACCCGCATGATCGCGGCGGTCGCGGCCAAGCTCGGCATGAAGTGCCGCCTGGTGCAGGAGGCCTGGGTGCCGCACGAGGACGCCGTCTATGACCGCGTCGGCAACATCATGCTCTCGCGCATCATGGGCGCCGACGTGCGCCTGGTCGACGACGGCTTCGACATCGGCATCCGCAAGAGCTGGGAGCAGGCGATCGAGGAAGTGAAGGCCGCGGGCGGCAAGCCCTATGCGATTCCCGCCGGCGCCTCCGTGCATAAGTTTGGGGGCCTCGGCTATGTCGGCTTCGCCGAGGAGGTGCGCAAGCAGGAAGCCGAGCTCGGCTTCAAGTTCGACTACATCGTCGTCTGCACCGTCACCGGCTCCACCCATGCCGGCATGCTGGTCGGCTTTGCCGCCGACGGCCGTGCACGAAAGGTGATCGGCATCGACGCCTCCTGCACGCCCGCCCAGACCAAGGCGCAGGTGCTCTCGATCGCGCAGAACACGGCAAAGCTCGTCGAGCTCGGCAAGGACATCGTTGCCGACGACGTCGTGTTGGTCGAGGATTACGCCTATCCAGCCTATGGCGTGCCCTCGGAAGAGACCAAGGAGGCCATCCGCCTCACCGCGCGTCTCGAAGCGATGATCACCGACCCTGTCTACGAGGGTAAATCGATGCAAGGCTTGATCGACCTGACCAAAAAGGGCCATTTCGAGAAGGGCGCGAAGATTTTGTACGCCCATCTTGGCGGCGCCCCGGCGCTCAACGGCTACGGCTACGCGTTCCGGAACGGCTAGCTCCTCTGTCGTCCCTGGGGCGCGACGAAGTCGCGCCCTGGGATGACGACTGGGGAATAGGGCGCGCCCTACCGCGCCCTGACGATCTGCAGCAGGTCGTCGCCGTAATGCTCTAGCTTCTTGTCGCCGATTCCGGGGACGTTGCGCAGCTCGTCCAGCGTCGTCGGCCAGGCCCGGACGATGCCGTCGATCGTTGCATCGTGCAGCACCACATAGGCCGGCACGCCGCGTTCACGCGCGACCTCTGACCGCCAGGCCCGCAGCCGCCCGCGCAATTCGGGATCGACGTCGCCTTGCGGCGCGCTCGCTCCGGGCGCGAGGTCGCCGCGTCGCGACTTGGCGCGGCTGACGCGAACACGCGTGCCGGGCGTTTCCTCGCGCAGCCAGACCTCGGTCTCGCCGCGCAGCACCCCGCGCGAAGACTCCGTCAGCTTGAGCGCGCCATAGGCTTCGCTGTCGCTGCGCAAATGACCCATCGCCACCAATTGACGCAGCACCGTGCGCCACTGCTTCTCGTTGAGCTCGCGTCCGACGCCGAACACCGACAGCTTGTCGTGACCGAACTGCGTGACCTTCTCGGTCAGGCGTCCGACCAGCACGTCGATCAAATGCATGGCACCGAAACGCTGGCCGGTGCGGTAGACGCACGACAACAGCTTCTGCGCCAGCACCTTGCCGTCCCGCATCTTCGGCGGCGTCAGGCAATTGTCGCAGTTGCCGCAGCTCTCGCCCATCACGATCTCGCCGAAATAGGCGAGCAATCGGCGGCGGCGGCAATGCGGCGTCTCGGCGAGGCCGACCAGCGCATCGAGCTTGCCGATCGAGACCCGCTTGAAATCCTCCGATCCGGCCGATTCGTCGATCATGCGGCGCTGCTGCACGATGTCGGAAAGGCCGTAAGTCATCCAGGCCGTCGACGGCTTGCCGTCACGGCCGGCGCGTCCCGTCTCCTGGTAGTAGGCCTCGATGCTCTTGGGCAGGTCGAGATGGGCGACGAAGCGCACGTCGGGCTTGTCGATGCCCATGCCGAAGGCGATGGTCGCGACGATGACGATGCCGTCCTCGTTGAGGAAGCGGTCCTGGTTGCGCGAGCGCACCGCTCCGTCGAGCCCGGCGTGGTAGGGCAGCGCCGCAATGCCGGCCTCGGCAAGCGCGGCGGCGACCTCCTCGACGCGGTTGCGCGACAGGCAGTAGACAACGCCGGCATCGCCCATATGGCGCTCTCGGATGAAGTCCTTCAACTGCGACACCGCATTGCGCTTGTCGACGATCTCGTAGCGGATGTTGGGCCGGTCGAAGCTCGAGACGAACTGCGGCGCGCCCGTCAGCTGAAGCCGCTCGACGATCTCCTTGCGCGTCAGCTCGTCGGCGGTCGCGGTCAGCGCGATGCGCGGCACATCGGGAAAGCGCTCGGCGATGACGGAAAGGCCGACATATTCGGGCCGGAAGTCGTGACCCCACTGCGAGACGCAATGCGCCTCGTCGATCGCGAACAGCGCCACCTTGGCCTGCGCCAGCAGCGACAGGCAGCGCGGCGTGACCAGCCGTTCCGGCGCGACATAGAGCAGATCGAGATCGCCGGCGAGCAGGCGGCGTTCGATGTCGGACGCCTGCTGCGGCGTCAGCGACGAGTTCAGCGCGGCGGCATTGACCCCGGCCTCCAGCAGGCCCGCGACCTGATCGCGCATCAACGCGATCAGTGGCGAGACCACGATGCCGCAGCCCTCGCGCAGCAGGGACGGAAGCTGATAGCACAGCGACTTGCCGCCGCCGGTCGGCATCAGCACGAGGCAATTGCCGCCACCTGTGACATGCCGGATGATCTCGCCCTGGGCGCCGCGAAAACCCGGCAGCCCGAACACGGAATGCAGCACCGACAGCGCATCGCGGCCGTTGGCCGGCGCAGACAGCGGAGCGGTGGAGGGAGCGGACATGGGCGGAGCGGATCAGGCCGTGGGATTCGTCACAAGGCCAGTCGCATGCTGGTGTGGCTGTGGCAAGGCCATCTTCTCCCTCTCCTCGCAAGCGATCCGGGTTATCATCGGGCTGGGCACTGACAGGACCCACAGCGTCACGGCCGGGCTTGTCCCGGCCATCCACGCCTCTCCACGTAGCACCAACAACGTTGCTGCCCGGGACAAGCCCGGGCATGACGACCTCTGCCGAATGGTCGAACGCAACTGCCTCTCCCAAGCGCGGAGAGGTGAAAAAGGGCTACGCCCCGATCCGTTGCAGGGCTTCTGCGACCGTCACGATCGGCATGTTGCGCTTGGCGGCGGCTTCGAGCGCATGACGCATCAGATGCGGCGTGCAGCCATAGGGGCTCGGTTTGTCGGTGACGTCGTGGCCGTAGAAGATCAGCCAGCCGCCGCTTAAGACCGCATCGTTGAAATAGCGATCGATCCCCGCCGTGTCGATCTCGCGATCGATCAAGGGCGAGGCGCGCAGAAATTGGAGGTCGATGATGCCGCTGTTGACGCCGGGAAGGATGCCGCGCGCGGAGCGGAAGGCTCTTGCCAGCTGCGGCTTGCGCCAGACCGAGGCGATGCCATAGGGATAGGCGAAATTCTGCGGCTGGATCGAGGCATCGATGCCGTGGATATGACTGCGGTTTCGTTCGATCTCGCGCGCCATCGCGGCTTCGTCGAGCGTGGCCGAGCTCCGATGCGAGAAGGTGTGGCAGGCAATCTCGTGCCCGGCGCGGTGAAGTCGAACGATCGCGTCATCCGACAAGCCATGCCAATACTCCGACGGCCGACCGATCAGGCTGCCGGCGAGGTAATAGGTGCCGCGCCCGCCGTGCCGCTCCAGAAGCTCGGCGCCCTCGCCTGCGGCGCTATCGGGGGCGTCATCGAATGTGAAGCTCACCATCGGCGCATGCGCAGGCAGCCGATGCGGCGCGGCGCGGAAATGCCGGGCCAGCCGATTGCTCACGCGTCCCTTCAGTGCCGACCACACGACTGCGTTTCCCGTGATGTCTTCTTGCCCTACTGAAACATTCGTACGCAGATCGAAGCAAGCCTAACGACCGGGTAATCCTAACGCCGAACAAAGAGCGTTTCAGCTAGCGCACCGAGATCGTCGCGTCGGCGTCCGCGCCGAGATAGCGCAACCAATTGCGGAAGAGCACCGCCGCCGCGTCGCCAGCGCCGATATCGGCACGCAGGTTCAGCGCGGGCAGCTCGTTGCTGAGCGCCGGATGGCGCTGGTGTGCCGCCTTCCTCTCGAAGCGAGCCAGCTTCTCTTCTGTTGCTGCGTCAAAATAACTCACCGGCAGGTGAGGATAGTTCTCCCGCTCCCGCGCGAGATAGCGGCCGATGTCACGCAGATATTCGCGCTGGAGCGACAGTGCGTCATATTCCGGGTGGCCCTGGAAGAACACGAAGCGGCTGGCATATTGGCGAACGAAGACGTCGACGCCGGCCTCCTCCGACCGCGTCAGCACCTGATAACCGGTCCGCACGAGGTCGCTCTCGGCGATCGCGTTCAGACGTGAATGCGAGACCTTGAGCGGCGCAGGCGCGGAGCGCGTCAGGGAATCGTCCGCCACGACGTCGCAAGCGAAAATGCCGTGGCATTTGGCCGGCAGCCGCCGCCGTTCAATGCCGTCGAGATGCAGCACCGCGGCATGCGCGGCAAGGCACGACCAGATCGTCGAACGCGTGTTCGCCTTGGCCCAGTCGACCAGGTTGGTGAGGTCGCGCCAGTACGGCTCCCGGTCGAGCTCGGGCGCGATCGGCTCTGCGCCCGTCACGATCAGCCCGTCGAATTTGCCGCGCTCGAGATCGGAAAGATCGGAATACTCGCTCTCGACATGCCACTTCGCCTCCGGCGATCGCTTCACGGTGGGAAGCGAGAAGCAGTGGAAACGGATACGGCGCGAGCCTGCTGCGGCCTGAAGCAGCTTCGTGAACTGCCGCTCGGTCGCCTTCAACGCGGCATCCGGCATGTTGTTGACGAGGCCGATGGTGAGCTCGGCGCCGGGATCGCGCGCGAGGTCGTGCGCGGCCGGCACCAGCGTAGGGCCCGCGATGACCTGATCCTTGTCGATCAAGATCGTCATGGACGGCGCCGCCTACTCCGCAGCCTCGCGGCGCGCCAACGGGCAGGCCTTTTCCAGCGCCTGGTCGATATCCTCGATGATGTCGGAGACATGCTCGATGCCGATCGACAGACGAATGGTCTCCGGCAGCACGCCGGCGGCGCGCTGCTGCTCCGCCGACATCTGGCGATGGGTGGTCGATGCCGGGTGGCAGGCGAGCGATTTGGCGTCGCCGATATTGACGAGCCGCGTGATCAGCTTCAGCGCATCGTAGAACGTCTTGCCGGCCTCCATGCCGCCCTTGATGCCGAAGGTGAACAGCGAGGAGGCGTTGCCGTTCAGGTACTTCTGCACCAGGGGATAATAGGGGCTGTCCGGAAAACCGGTGTAGTTGACCCAGGCCACGCGCGGATCGACGCGCAGGAATTCGGCGACCTTGCGGGCGTTCTCGACATGGCGCTCCATGCGCAGCGCCACGGTCTCGATGCCCTGAAGCAGCAGGAAGGCGTTGAACGGCGACAGCACCGAGCCCATGGTGCGCTGATAGACGCTCCGCGCCCGCTCGATATAGGCAGTGCGGCCGAAGCGCTCGGCATAGACCAGACCGTGATAGGAGGCGTCGGGCTTGTTGTAGGCCGGGAAACGGTCGGCATATTTCGCCCAGGGAAAGTTTCCGGAATCGACGATGGCGCCACCGAGCGTGGTACCGTGACCGCCCAGGAACTTGGTCAGCGAGTGCACGGCAATGTCGGCGCCGTAGTCGAACGGCTTGAGCAGGATCGGGGTTGCGACGGTGTTGTCGACGATCAGCGGCACGCCGTGCGCATGCGCGACCTTGGCCAACGCCTCGATGTCGCAGACATTGCCGGCGGGATTGCCAATTGTCTCGGCGAACACCGCGCGAGTGTTCTCGTCGATCAGCTTCGCAACTGCATCCGGTCCGTCGCTATCGGCGAAGCGACCGGTGATGCCCTGCCGCGGCAGAATATGGGAGAGCAGTGTGTGCGTGGTGCCGTAGAGCTGCGGCACGGAGACGATGTTGCCGCCGTGGTCGGCGACATTGACGAAGGCGAAATGCAGCGCCGCCTGCCCGGTCGCGACCGCCAGCGCGCCGACGCCGCCTTCGAGCTGGGCGATGCGCTTCTCCAGCACTGCGCTGGTCGGATTGGCGATGCGGCTGTAGCGGAAACCTTCGGCCTCGAGATTGAACAGGGCCGCGCCGTGATCGGCGCTGTCGAAGGCGTAGGCCGCGGTCTGGTAGATCGGCACGGCGACCGCGTGCGTGGTGGCTTCGGGTTCGTAGCCGGCGTGAATAGCGATCGTCTCGTTGCGCATCGTGCCACCTCCGCGTGGAGCGGGCCGCACTTATTGGCCTGGAATGAGGCATGTGCGTTGTCCGCCGTCCTCGTGTTAGAGGCGGGTGGTAAAGCGGACAATAATTCGCTTAGAGATCGAGGAAGTAACCCTAATGCTTGCTCGCGGATTGGCTGAAATTTGGGTTAATCTGCATTAATGTTTCACTGCACGCCTTGCTCAGCTTCCTTCTCCCCTTGTGGGAGAAGGTGGCGCGAAGCGCCGGATGAGAGGTCTCTCTCCGCGAAACCATTTTCTATTGAGCTCGCGGAGAGACACCCCTCACCCGTCTCGCCGCTGCGCGGCGAGCCACCTCTCCCACAAGGCGGCCCGCTAGGCGAGAGGGCGAAAGTCCCCGCCGCTACGCCATTTTTTCCCACAGCCGATGTGCGAGCACGCCGACGCGCTTCTCAATCGCGGCCGCGGCATCGAGTGCGAGATCCTCGCGATAGCGGCCGGCAATCAGCTGCACGCCGATCGGCTTGCCGTCATGCAGCGCCACCGGCACCACCGCGCCGGGCAGGCCCAGCACGTTGATGGCGGAGATGAAGCGGATCTCGCCCCAGAATATCTCGCGCACGCGTTCGGGGCTGACGGTGTCCTCGCGCGGACCCGGCGTCGGCTTCACCGTGGTCGGCGCCAGCACCACCGGATATTGCTCGAAAAACAATTGCCAGGCGCGGATGTGACCGCTGCGCGCGGCGGTCGCCTGCATCCAGCCCTTGAGATCGAGCACGTTGGCCTTGGCCTTCATGCCGCCCCAAGCCTTGTGAAAATCCTCCGAGGCGATCTTCAGCATGGCGGCCTCCTGCATCATCACGGTCTCGTTCGTGATGATGTCGCACCAGGTCTGCCAGACCCCGTCGATATCGGGCACCTCGACCTCGCTGACGCGGTAGCCGGACCGCTCGAGATGATCCGCGGCCTGACGCAGCGCCGCCGTGACGGAGGGATCGACGTCCATATCCTCGGGGATCTTGGCCAGCGCGACCTTGATCGGTCCCTTCGGCTTCGCACCGATCAGCGGTGCCGGTACCCACCAGGGATCGCGCGGATCGCGCTGGCTCATGGCCTCCAGCGCGAGACGAACGTCGGCGACGTGACGTGCGAGCGGCCCCTGCGCCGACATCAGATGCGCCAGCATCGGCCGCTCCGCCGTTGCGCTGGCATTGAAGGCGGGGATGCGGCCCTGCGTCGGCTTGATGGTGGCAACGCCGTTGCAATGCGCCGGCCAGCGCAGCGAGCCGCCGATGTCGTTGCCATGGGCGATGGTGCCGATGCCCGCTGCGACCGCCGAGCCCGCGCCCCCGGAGGAGCCGCCGCAGGTGATCTCGGGATCCCAGGGGTTGAGCGTCAGCCCGTGCAGGGGATTATCGGTAAAGCCGCGGAAGGAGAATTCCGGCGTATTGGTTAGCCCGATGACGATCGCGCCGGCCTTCTTCAGGTTGCGCACCACGGGCGAATCCGATGGCGCGATCAGATCCTTGTTGGCGGGAACGCCGTTGAAGTTCGGCCGACCCTCGTAGTCGACATTTTCCTTGATGGTGATGGGTACTCCGTGCAGGAGACCGAGATCGCCGCCCTTTGCGCGCTGCCTGTCGGCCGCGTGCGCCGCTTTGAGTGCTTCCTCCGAGAGATCGACGACGACCGCGTTCAGCTTCGGATTGACGGTGCGCATCCGTTCGAGATGCGCTTCGACCGCCTCGACCGCCGAGATGGCGCCGGAGCGGATCGCAGCCGCGGTCTCCACGGCCGACCATTGCCAGGCCGGCCCCTTCGGACGGCGCGGCTTCGCCGATTTGCCGGCGGCCTTTCTGGCCGGCTTGGCGACGGCGCTCTTGCGGCCGGAGCCCATCTTCTTCGGAGCCTTCGCCGTCTTCTTCAACACACTTTTCTTCTTGGTCGCCGTCTTCTTCGCCACGCCGCATCTCCTAAAAATTGCGCGGCGGAGGTTATGGAGGTCACGCGACCATGTACAGGCGCGTTTCTGCATGGCGCATTGTCGCGACGCTCTGTCGCAATTCGCAGCCTTCTATGAGCGAGCTCCTACACCAATGGTGGATTGATCCGCGCAAAGCCCTCCTGGACGCGGTAGGGATAGTACGGATAAGGCGGCATCACCGCACTGACCTCATCGAGCCGCTTGATCTGGTCCGCGCTCAGCGACCAGCCGGCGGCGCCGAGATTGTCGCGTAGCTGCGCCTCGTCGCGTGCCCCGATGATCACGGAGGAGACCGTAGGACGCGAGAGCAGCCAGGCAATCGCGACCTGCGGCACGGTGCGACCAGTCTCCCCAGCAATCGCATCCAGCACGTCAACGACGGCGTAGAGGCGCGCATCGTCCACGGGCGGACCGAACTGTGCGGTGGCATGCAGGCGGCTTCCTTGCGGCAGCGGCTGGCCACGCCGGATCTTTCCGGTGAGCCGGCCCCAGCCCAGCGGGCTCCAGACCAGTGCGCCGACGCCCTGATCGCGCGCCAGCGGCATCAGCTCCCATTCATAGTCGCGCCCGACGAGCGAGTAATAGACCTGGTGCGCGACATAGCGCGGCCAACCGTGCCGGTCGGCGATGGCGAGCGACTTCATCAGCTGCCAGCCGGCAAAATTCGAGACGCCGACATAGCGCAGCTTGCCGGCGCGCACGAGCGTATCGAGCGTGGACAGCACCTCCTCGATCGGCGTGAATGCGTCGAAGGCGTGGAGCTGAAGCAGATCGATATGGTCGGTGCCGAGCCGTCGCAGCGCCGCATCGACCGAGGCCAGCAGCCGCTGTCGCGACGAGCCGGCATCGAGCGGACCGTCACCCATCGGCAGGCTCATCTTGGTCGAGATCAGCACCTTGTCGCGGCGCCCCTTGATCGCAGCACCCAGGATCTCCTCGGAGGCGCCGTTCGAATAGACGTCGGCGCTGTCGAACAGGTTGACGCCGGCATCGAGGCAGATATCGACCAGCCTGCGGGCCTCATCGGCGCCGCTGCGCCCCCAGGCGGAGAACAACGGACCCTGGCCGCCGAACGTGCCGGTGCCGAAGCTGAGGACGGGGATTTTGAGCCCGGAAGCGCCGAGATGTCGGTATTCCATGATCGCTCCCCTATTCCGCCGGGCACGCCGCGACTGCGGTCGCCGTGCGATCGAGCTGGAGACTCCACAGCGCCAGTACGAGACCAACGGCCGTGATCCCGGCCGCAACCAGCGGCAGTGCCGAGAGGCCCAGCCCGCGCTCGATGGCGACGCCGCCGGCCCAGGCGCCAAGCGCGTTGCCGAGATTGAACGCGGCGATGTTGAGGCTGGAGGCGAGCGTGCGGCCGCCGGGGCCGGCGGCTTCCAGCACCCGCAGTTGCAGCGGCGCGACGGTTGCAAAGGCCGCGATGCCGAGCAGCAGGATCAGCACGATCGCCGCGATCTTGACCGACAGCACGGCGGCGAGCCCAAGCAGCACGATGGCGAGCGCGGCGAGCGTGCCGATCAGCGCGCCGCCAAGGCCGCGGTCGGCGAACTTGCCGCCGGCGACGTTGCCGATCGCGAGCCCGATGCCGAACACCAGCAGGATCGGCGAGACCGCGGCGTCCGAAAAGCCGGTGAAACGCGTCAGGATCGGCTGGATATAGGTGAAGACGACGAACAGGCCGGCAAAGCCGAACACGGTCATGGCAAGACCGAGCAGCACCTGCGGGCGGCCGAGCACCGATACTTCCTCGGCAAGCGAGACCGGCTTGTCGCCATTGCCGACATGGCCGGGCACGAGGGCTGCAACCACGGCAAAGGCGATCACCCCGATGACGGTCACGGCCCAGAACGCCGCGCGCCAGCCGAGCATCAGGCCGAACCAGGCGCCGAAGGGCACGCCCAGCAGCGTCGCGACCGTGAGGCCGATGAACATGGTGGCGATCGCAGAGGCACGCTTGTCCTCGGCGACGAGGCTGGTGGCCACCACCGAGCCGACACCGAAGAAGGTGCCGTGGGCGAGCGAGGTCAGCACGCGTGCGGCCATCAGCAATTCGTAAGTGGGCGCCAGCGCGCAAGCCGCATTGCCGATCGTGAAGATCGCCATCAGCGCCAGCAGCACGGTTTTCCGCGGCATTTTGCGCGTCGCCAGGGTGAGGACTGGCGCTCCCACAAATACGCCGAGCGCGTAGCCAGAGATGAGCAGGCCCGCGACCGGCACCGAAACGTGCATGTCAGCGGCGACCTGCAGCAGCAGGCCCATGATGATGAATTCGGTGGTGCCAATGCCAAAGGCACCGGCGGTGAGCGCGAGGACGGCAGGAGGCATGCGTGGCTCCGATGGATGAGACGAGCCACGCAGATAGCGGCGTCCACGCGAAATCATTAGAATGTCCGCAATCCAATCATTTATGACGTGAATTCAACATGGCTCGCTTCGACACCAACCGCTCCGCCGAGATGGAGGTCTTCGTCCGCGTCGTCGATCTCGGCGGGTTCACGCAGGCCGCACGAAAGCTGCGCCTGACGCCGTCGGGCGTCAGCAAGCTGATGTCGCGCCTTGAGGCCCGGCTCGGCTCGCGCCTCGTCAACCGCACAACGCGCAAGCTGACACTGACCGAGGAGGGCCAGGCGTTCTATCAGCGCGCCGTGCGGATCCTCGCCGAGATGGAGGAAGCCGAACGCGAGGCCGCGTCCGGCGCGACGCCGCGCGGGCGCCTTACGGTGAACAGCAACGTTCCTTTCGGCATGCTGCATCTGATGCCGCTGATCCCGCACTTTCTGAAGGAGCACCCCGACGTCACGCTCGACCTCGTGCTGACGGACACGACGATCGATTTGATGCAGGAGCGCGCCGACGTCGCCATCCGCGTCGGCCCGTTGCGTGCGTCACGTCTGATCGCACGAAAGCTCGGCACCAGCCGCATGGTCGTGGTCGGCACGCCGGATTATCTCGCCCGCTGCGGCACGCCGAAGACGCCGGCGGATATCACCGAGCACCGCGGCATCGGCTGGACTTTTCCGCGCATGCGCGGTGGATGGCCGTTCAAGCGCGGCGATCGCACGGAGGAGGCTATGCCGCCACCCGTCGCGCGCGCCAGCGACGGCGAAGCCGCCCGCCGCCTCTGCCTCGGCGGCGTCGGCCTCGCCCGCCTCGCCCTCTTCCACATCGGCCCCGACATCGAATCCGGCCGCCTCGTGCCGGTGCTGCAAAGCTACAATCCCGGCGACCGCGAGGACATCCACGCCGTCTATGTCGGCCACACCGCGCCCCTGCCGGCGCGCGTGCGCGCGTTCATCGACTTCCTCGCCGAGCACGTGCGGGTGAGTGACCCTACGCTGAAGCGGGCGGGGGACGGGAGATGGAAGGTGGTGGGGTGAAGTGCGATCGCGGCGAAAGCCGTCGTCAATCCGCATTGAAAGATCAGGAATTTTCCGCGAAAATCCTGACCAGAACTTGTCAGGGGAATTCCACACAAATGCAATTCGATGACGTCATCCTCGGTCGCCGGAGCATCCGCGGCTACAAGCCGGATCCGGTTCCCAAGGAGCTGATTGCGGAAATCATTGGTTTGGCGATGCGCGCGCCGTCATCGATGAACACCCAGCCCTGGAATTTCTATGTCATCACCGGCGAACCGCTGGATCGGATCCGCGCCGGCAACACCGAACGGATGCTGGCGGGCATCCCGCAATCGCGCGAGTTCCGCACGGGCCAGGCCTTTGCGGGCAAGCACCGCGACAGGCAGGTCGGCGTCGCCAAGCAATTATTCTCCGCAATGGGGATCGAGCGCGACAACATGGAGAAGCGCCAGGACTGGGTGCTGCGCGGCTTCCGCCAGTTCGACGCGCCCGTCTGCGTGATCATCACCTATGATCGCGTGCTCGACGGCAGCGACGATACGCCCTTCGACTGCGGCGCGGTGGCGACCGCCCTGGTCAATGCCGCCTGGTCCCGCGGGCTCGGCGCCGTCATCAACAGCCAGGGCATCATGCAATCCCCCGTGGTGCGCGAGCACGCAGGGATCGCCGACGATCAGGTCATCATGAAAAGCATCGCGCTGGGCTGGCCGGATGAAACTTTTCCAGCGAATGCGGTGGTGTCGGAGCGAAAGTCCGTCGAGGAAGCGACGGTGTTCGTCGGGTTCGAGACGTAGCGGCGCGCGATCGGAAAGGCTGGAGGCACAGCAGTGATCCGCGCCATGATCCGACGTGCCCTTGTGCTGGCGGCGGCTTTTGCCGCGGCCTTGACGCCGGTCATGTGTCTTGGCGACAGCAGCAAGCCGTTGCCGGCGAAGGCGACGAGGGAACTGCCTGATGAGCTGCTCGCGCTGCTCGAGCAGAAGAAGATGCCGAAATATTCACCTATCCTCGTGCGTCTTTTCAAGGAGGAGGCCGAGCTCGAGGTCTGGAAACAGGACGCGAACGGCCGCTTCCAGATCCTCAAGACCTATCCGATCTGCCGGTGGTCGGGCGATCTCGGGCCGAAATTGTACGAGGGCGACCGACAGGCTCCGGAAGGGTTCTACACGATTACACCCGAGTTGATGAACCCCAACTCCAACTTCTATCTTTCGATCAACCTCGGCTTCCCCAACACGTTCGACAAGGCGCACAAGCGCAATGGCAGCTTCCTCATGATCCACGGCGACTGCTGGTCGAGCGGTTGCTATGCCATGACCGACGAACAGATCAGCGAAATCTATGCGCTGGCGCGCGACACATTCCTCGGCGGCCGCCCGTCCTTCCAGGTCCAGGCCTATCCGTTCCGCCTGACGCCGGCAAATCTGGCGCGGCATCGAAACAGTCCCAACCTGGCCTTCTGGAAAATGCTCAAGATCGGCAACGATCATTTCGAGACGACGCGACTCGAACCAAGGGTTGATGTGTGCGACCGCCGCTATGTCTTCGATGCGCAAGCTCCGCCGAATTCCCCGTCGCCAGTGTTCAACCCCAGCGAAAAATGTCCCCCCTTCGTCGTCAATCCGGACATCGCGCGGCGGGCGCTCGAGAAGAGGCGCGCCGACGAGCTCGAATATGCGCGATTGCTTGAAGACAATTTGCCGGCCGCCCCGATCTACAGCGGACTGGACGGGGGAATGAACAAGGTGTTCCTCACACGGTTTCCGGGCCGAGTGACGCTTGCGAAAGTCATGCCGTATGCATCCTACCTGCCGCAATTGCCACCGATCCCCTGGATTGACAATGATGGCTCGTTGACGAGCAGATGGTTTGGCAGTTCGTTCGCCGCGTCGGCCGCGTGTGATGCGGCTGCTAACGGCTTGGCAACGGACCGATGCTAAACGACGTGATGGCGGAGAGAGTGGGATTCGAACCCACGGTACGGTTTCCCGCACACACGCTTTCCAAGCGTGCGCCTTAAGCCACTCGGCCATCTCTCCGGAGCGCCCTCTCTTGAAGGGGCGCCGGCGATTTTGCAAGGGATCGCGGGCCAAATCCGGCGATTTTCCGCAACTTATTGTATTTACAGCACTATATCCGGCTTCACACCTGCCTGGGTTGGCCTGCCGCCTGAACCGCGGGCGGCTCTGGCGCGACGATTCATGGCAAGCCGCCAAACCCGACCGGGGACGCCATGACCATCTGCAAGACCATCGCCGCCTTGAGCCTGATTTCGGCTCTCGGATCCGCCTTTGCCACCCCCGCCCTTGCCCAAGCCTGCACCCGGCAGGGCGTCGACGTCAGCTGCGACGATGGCCGCCGCGGGGTGCTTTCGGGCAATGCCATCCTCTGGCCGGACGGCACGCGCTCGAGCTCGGCGCCGCATCAGAGCGTGATCATCGGCAACAAGAGCTCGGTGCATGTCGGGACCGGCGTGTTCGTCGGTCAGGGCAAGGGCGTGGTGCCGCTGGACGATCCGAACGCACCGAACAAGCGGCAATGCGCGGTCCTGGACGGCGTGTCGTATTGCTACTGAGGCTGTCGTTCTCACCTCGCCCCGCTTGTGAGGAGAGGAGACGAACTAGATCAACCGCACGCCTGATATCGCCGACTTCAGCCAGCGCAGCGCCTGCGGCGGCTGGGCTGCGAGCGGCGCGACGGCGGCCTTCTCGGTGCGGCACTTCTCGAGCTCGGCGACGAAATCGGCGGACCATTGCTGGATGGTGTGGCCGCGCAGCTTCTTCATCATCGCGTCCCAGCGCATCTTGCGCTCGGTGAGCGGCATCGAGGCTGCGATCGCGATCGCGCGGGCCATGCCGTCGATGTCATGCGGATTGACCAGCAGCGCGGCGTCGAGCTCGTTGGCGGCGCCGGCGAACTTCGACAGCACCAGCACGCCGGGATCGGCGGGGTTTTGTGCGGCCACGTATTCCTTGGCGACGAGGTTCATGCCATCGTGCAGCGGCGTCACCACGCCGATCTGCGCGGTGCGATAGAGGCCCGCGAGCACGGCCTGGCTGAAGCCTTTGTTCAGATACCGGATCGGCGTCCAGTCGACCTCGCCGTGGCGGCCGTTGACGTCGGAGACGAGCCGCGCGACCTCGTTCTGGAGATTGCCATAGGCCTCGATGCCCCCGCGCGAGGGGTTGGCGATCTGGAGCAGCGAGATGCTGCGGGCGAACTGCGGCTGCTCGGTCCAGAGCCGGTCGAATGCACTGATGCGGTTGACGAGACCCTTGGAGTAATCGAGCCGGTCGACGCCGATCGCGAGGCGCTCGCCGTTGAGGCTGCGGCGCAGCCGCGACACGTCCGGATGCGCGGCCGACTTCGCGGCATAGGCGGCGAACTTCTCCGCATCGATGCCGATCGGGAACACTTCGCAGCGCGTGCGACCGTGTTGCGAGGTCACGATGCCGTCCTCGATGGCGAGGCCGAGTTCGCCGCCGACATAAGAGAGGAAGTTCTGCCGATCTTCCTCGGTCTGGAAGCCGAGCAGATCGTAAGCTAGCATCGCCGTGATCAGCTCGCGATGGTTGGGCACGCCCTGCATCACAGCAGTGACGGGCCACGGCGTATGCAGGAAGAAGCCGATGGGATCATCGACGCCGAGCTCGCGCAGCTCGGCGCCGAGCGCAAGGAAATGATAGTCCTGCACCCAGAACGCAGTCCGGGCTTTGCGGAAACGCATCAAGGCGCGCGCCATGAAGGCGTTGACCTCGCGATAGCTGACATAGTCCTCGCGCGAGACGCGAATCAGATCGCTGCGCGAGTGCAGCGCCGGCCACAGCGCCGAATTGGCGAAGCCTTCGTAATAGCCGCCGTAATGCGCCGCCGGCAGATCCAGCGTCGCAATCGCGCCTGTCCCGAGCGCCTCGATCTCGGCGAACGGTTCCTTCTGATGGCCATCACGGACCCGGCCGGAGGAACCGACCCAGATCGCACCAGAATGTTCCACCACGGGAAGCAATGCCGCCGCAAGGCCGCCCGTCATGGGCTCGTTGGGTTTGCCGCGGGCGACGCGATTTGAAACGACAATCAAGTTCACAGGTCGTCCCCTCCTGTTCATTCCGCCCCATTTAACTGCCGTTCATCAATATGGTTCCTGATCATCGTTTCAACCAATTGAAACCAAAATCGGGCGTGTGCGTTGGAACTGGTTTCCCTCGCGGAACCCGGTAATTTCAGCGTAGAAAAACAGCGTTTCCGGTCCGGTTGCGCAGCATGCGTTGCGGCGCGCAATGGCGCAGCGATGCCAGCCTTTATGTCTGCGAGATGGCGCTGCCTTGGTTTCACCTGGGATCGAGCAGGTGGGCAAGGAACGCACGCACATCCGCCGGCGCATCGAAATGGCCATTCACACCCATGGCGCGGCGACCGACCGAGAACGCCAGCCCGTCCATGTCGGGCATGATGGCAAACACCGTTTCATCGGTGACGTCGTCACCGATGAAGATAGGACGACGCCCCTTGAACGGCTCGTGCTTCATCAATTCGCGCACGCCGCTCGCCTTGGTGAATCCGGAATGCTTGATCTCGCAGACGAACTTGCCGGGCAGCACCTCGATCGGCGCATTGGGCAGATCGGCCCGGATCAGCGAGACGGATTCGTAGATCGCCTTCTCCGCATGCGGCGCGAGGCGATAATGCAGCGCGAGCGAATAGCCCTTGTCCTCGAGCAGGATGCCGGGCGAAAGCTTTGCGATCGCAGCGAGACGCCGCTTCAGCTCCTTGTCGAGCGGCGGCGCGTGCACGGCATCCGCTTCATTGTCCACCGCCAGCCGCATCTCCGCGCCATGGCCGGCGACCGCGCGAAACACGTCGGGCGCGAAGATCAGGTCAATGTCGTTGAGCGAGCGGCCGCTGACCAGCGCCAGCGCCCCGGAGGTACGCTCGGTCAGATGCTTCAGTGTCTCCGACAGGCCCGGCGGCACCCACACCTCGCGCGGCGTCGGCATCAACTCGAGCAGCGTGCCGTCGATGTCGAGCAGAATGGCGATTTCATCGAGATGCGGCACCAGCGCATGCGGCACCGGCACCGTTTCAGGCGTCTCGTCCTCGTCAGGCATGGTGCGCTTCTGGTCCAACGCCATTTCCGCAAGTTCCGATTTCATCAGTCTACTCCATAAAGGCGAGCGGCCGCGCGATATGTTCGAGCGATTTGCGCTCGGCGGCGACGGCATAGCGCCACGCCACGATCGCAGCCGCGATCATCAGGACGGCCCCCAGCAGATAGCCGGCGAACACGCTGGTGCGCGATCCCGTGTCGATCAGCGCGCCGAACAGGGCCGGCCCGATCACGCCGCCGATGCCGGTGCCGACCGCATAGAACACCGCGATCGCCAGCGCGCGGACCTCGAGGGGAAAGGTCTCGCTGACGGTGAGATAGGCCGCGCTCGCGGCGGGCGAGGCGAAGAAGAAGATCACCATCCAGGCGATGGTCTGCCCCTGCGCGCTCAGCACGCCGATCGAGAACAGATAGCCCGACAGCGCCAGCAGCACGCCCGATGCGCCGTAGGTGAACATGATCATGATGCGGCGGCCGAGCGTGTCGAACAGTCGGCCGAGCAGCAGCGGCCCGAGGAAATTGCCGGCAGCGAATGGCAACAAATACCAGCCGACGTGATCGGAGCGGATGCCGTAGAAATCGGTCAGCACCAGCGCGAAGGTGAAGAAGATGGCGTTGTAGAAGAACGCCTGCGCACTCATCAGCGCGAGACCGACCAGCGCGCGCTGACGGTAGGCCGAGAACAACGTGTGGATCACCTCGGCGATCGGCGTGTGATCGCGCATTCTCAGGCGGATCTTCGGGAAGCGCCCCTCGCCCGCGTCCTGGCCGTGTCCGATCACCGAACGTTCGATCCCGTCGACGATGGCGTGGGCCTCGTCCGGCCTGCCGTGGATCATCAGCCAGCGCGGACTTTCCGGTATCCACATCCGCATCAAGAGCACGACGAGGCCGAGGACGGCGCCGATCAGATAGGCCAGGCGCCAGCCGAGATCGGGCCCGATCGTTGCAGGATCGAGCAGCACGATGGCAGCGACCGCGCCCATCGCGGCGCCGATCCAGAAGCTGCCGTTGATGACGAGATCGGTCCAGCCGCGATAGCGCGCCGGCACCAGTTCCTGGATCGTCGAGTTGATCGCGGTGTACTCGCCGCCGATGCCGGCGCCGGTGAGGAAGCGGAACAGCGCATAGCTCGCGACATCCCACGACAGCGCGGTCGCGGCCGTTGCCGAGAGATAGAGCGCGAGCGTGATGAAGAACAGCTTCTTGCGGCCGATGCGATCGGTCAACCAGCCGAAGCCGAGCGCACCGAGCACGGCGCCCGCGAGATAGGCTGAGTTGGCGATGCCGAGATCGAGATTGGTGAAATGCAACGACGAGCTCTGCTTCAGCGCCCCCGAGAGCGCACCCGCAAGCGTCACCTCAAGGCCATCGAGAATCCAGGTGATGCCCAGCGCGAGCACGACGCGCGTGTGAAAGCCGCTCCACGGCAGCGCATCGAGCCGCGCAGGAATGCTGGTCTCGATGATGCGGTCGGTCGCGGCCGCCGCCGGGACTATCGGTGCATAGTTCAGCGCTGGGCTTTGCTGCAATTCCATCGGGTTGTTGCGTCTGATCAATGGAAGCGGCCCCGGTTCACACGACGTGGACGGGGTCGATCCGATCATGGGGGTGCGGCATTCTGCCTGCCACCTGCGACAACGTTTGCGATGGGGCCGGGTTCCGCGGGAACGCCAGCGAGCACCGCTCGTTTCCGCTGGAGCCGCAAGGAGTTGGCGCATGGCTCAGGTCAGAAAGACGACACATTCTCGAAACAGCAGCCCACGCAAGGCGAGCACCCGGCGTAGCGGGGCCGCGCCCAAGAGCACGAAACGCGCGACAAGGCGCTGGTCGCGGCGCGTGACACAGGAGAGCGATGCGCTCGACCTCAAGCAAGGGGTGTTCAAGCTGACCAGCGCAAAGAGGATTGCGGCCTCGTTGAAGCGCTCGGCCGAGCACAGCTCGCGACGCAAGGCCGGCGCCTATCGCTCGGCGCTGTCGATGCTGACCTTCTACATCAACCGCGCCGGCAAGACGCTGCCGAAGACGCAGCGCACGCGACTGGAGCGCGCGAAGGTCGAGCTGAAGCGCGCGTTCGGAAGGGAGTGAGAGTCGTGCTCTTTACTCCGCCGTCGTCCAGGACGACGGCGGGAGAGGATAGCGCAAGGCTCCATGCCCCGAACCTACGCCGCCCTGATATTCCCCATGAAGCGGTCGAGCTCGGCGCGGAGGCGGGTGCTTTCGCTCGACAGCGTCTTGGCCGAGTGCAGCACCTCTTCCGAGGCCGAGCCGGTCTCGGCGGCGCCGCGGTTGACCTGGCCGATGTCGGTGGCGGCGGTCTGGGTGCCCTGCGCCACGGTCTGGACGCTGCGGGCGATCTCCTGCGTGGCGGCGCCCTGCTGCTCCACCGCGCTCGCAATCGAGGTCGAGATCGACGAGATCTGGCCAATGGTCGCGCCGATCTCCTTGATCGCGGCGACCGATTCGGCGGTCGCTCCCTGCATCCCTGCGATATGCGAGGAGATCTCGTCGGTCGCCTTCGCGGTCTGGCTCGCCAGCGACTTCACCTCGCTCGCCACGACCGCGAAGCCGCGGCCGGCCTCACCGGCGCGGGCGGCCTCGATGGTGGCGTTGAGCGCGAGCAGATTGGTCTGCTCGGCAATCGCCGTGATCAGCTTGACCACCTCGCCGATCTGCTGTGCGGCGTGCGACAGCTTGCCGATGCGGCCGTCGGTCTCCTTGGCCTGCATCACGGCAGCCTCCGCGATGCGGCTGGAATCGCGCACCTGGCGGCCGATCTCCTCGACCGAGGCGGACAGCTCTTCGGTCGCGGTCGCGACCGACTGCATGTTGGAGGAGGCCTGCTCGGAGACGCCGGCGACCTGGCTCGACAGGCTCTGGGTGGTCTCGGCGGTGCGGGTCAGGGTGGAGGCCGCCGATTCCAGCTGCACGGCGGAGGCCGAGACGTTGGAGACGATGGCGCCGACCGCGCTCTCGAAATCGTCGGCAAAGCGGATCAGCTCGGCGCGGCGGCTTGCGGCCTGCTCGCGGTTCTGCACTTCGCTCGCGGCGGCGTCGCGCTCGGCCTTGGCAACGGCCTGGATCTTGAACTCCTCGACCGCGCCGGCCATCTCGCCGATCTCGTCCTTGCGCCCCAAGCCGGGCAGCACGACGTCGAAATTGCCCGAAGCGAGCTCGCGCATTGCCTTGCACATCGCGATCATCGGCCGCGAGATGCCGTTGCCGAGCCACAAGGCCAGCACGATGCCGATGGCCAGCCCGCCGAGCGCCATCATCAGCATCAGCTGCTCGGTGTCTACGATCGTCGCATTGGCGCTCGCCTCGATGCGTTGCTGGTCGGTGGTGAGATCCGACCGCAGCTCGGCCGAGAGCTTGAGGATGGTCGCCGCCGTCTTGGTCATCTCGCCGTTCAGCTTGACGATGACCTTCACGTTCTCGGTCAGCTTTGCGAACGAGGCGCGGTACTGCTTCAGGAGATCGCCGATCTCCTTGACGCGATCCGTGATCTTCTGGTCGTTCGCGTAGACGGAGACCAGCAATGTCTCGAGGAACTTGATGCGGGCGATGACGCCGTCGGCGGTCTTCGGCTCCGGCTTGGCGACGAAGGCGCTGACCGAGGTGGAGACCGCCAGATATTGCGAGGTGATGTCCTTGGCCGTGGTCTGCACCGAGGAAAGGCCCGCCAGCGCCGCGGTGTCGGCGAGATCGTCGAACTTGAAACGGATCTTATTGCCGACACTGTTGAGCTCGTCGGCCGCGATCTTGCTGTTCTCGCGCGTCAGCGTGATGATCTCGCTGAAGACTTTCGTAAAGCTCTGGAATTCGACATCGAGCTTACCGACCTGCTCACGGCGAGCGGCACCGGTCGTCGCAGCCATCGACTTCGCGATCGCGTTCTTCAGATTCGCCTCAGCGGCCTTGGCCGCAGTCTCGTCGTCGGCCGCGCCGGTCAGGGTATAGGCCCGCGCCAGCCCCTGATAGGCGACCAGCTCGCGATCGACCGTCCGCGCCAGGTCCGCTTCCGCAACGCTGGTGCGGTAGGAGGCCACGGCGCCTGCGATCCGCTCGAAGCCGAAATAGGCAAACGCCATGCTGACGGCGAGGATGGCGAGCACCGCCACGAAGCCGAGGATGATCTTTGCGCGAAAACGCAGCGTTGGCAGCCTCGATTGGTTCGACTTCGATTGGCTCGACTTTGGTTGGCTCGACTTGGACTTGACCGACATTCCCCCACCCCATTCCATTCGCGGAAAACCAGGCGCAGCCCGGAAGCAGCCCGCTTCCCGACTCATGTGCACGGTAACCGGCAAAGGATAAGCTGCGGTAAATTTGTGGCGCCGCAACTGGCGGTTAGGTGACGTAGGGATTTGTTAAGGCGCGCCTACCTACGCCGCCCTGATATTCCCCATGAAGCGGTCGAGCTCGGCGCGGAGACGGGTGCTTTCGCTCGACAGCGTCTTGGCCGAGTGCAGCACCTCTTCCGAGGCCGAGCCGGTCTCGGCGGCGCCGCGGTTGACCTGGCCGATGTCGGTGGCGGCGGTCTGGGTGCCCTGCGCCACGGTCTGGACGCTGCGGGCGATCTCCTGCGTGGCGGCGCCCTGCTGCTCCACCGCGCTCGCAATCGAGGTCGAGATCGACGAGATCTGGCCGATGGTCGCGCCGATCTCCTTGATCGCGGCAACCGATTCGGCGGTCGCTCCCTGCATCCCTGCGATATGCGAGGAGATCTCGTCGGTCGCCTTCGCGGTCTGGCTCGCCAGCGACTTCACCTCGCTCGCCACGACCGCGAAGCCGCGGCCGGCCTCACCGGCGCGGGCGGCCTCGATGGTGGCGTTGAGCGCGAGCAGATTGGTCTGCTCGGCAATCGCCGTGATCAGCTTGACCACCTCGCCGATCTGCTGTGCGGCGTGCGACAGCTTGCCGATGCGGCCGTCGGTCTCCTTGGCCTGCATCACGGCAGCCTCCGCGATGCGGCTGGAATCGCGCACCTGGCGGCCGATCTCCTCGACCGAGGCGGACAGCTCTTCGGTCGCGGTCGCGACCGACTGCATGTTGGAGGAGGCCTGCTCGGAGACGCCGGCGACCTGGCTCGACAGGCTCTGGGTGGTCTCGGCGGTGCGGGTCAGGGTGGAGGCCGCCGATTCCAGCTGCACGGCGGAGGCCGAGACGTTGGAGACGATGGCGCCGACGGCGCTCTCGAAATCGTCGGCAAAGCGGATCAGCTCGGCGCGGCGGCTTGCGGCCTGCTCGCGGTTCTGCACTTCGCTCGCGGCGGCGTCGCGCTCGGCCTTGGCAACGGCCTGGATCTTGAACTCCTCGACCGCGCCGGCCATCTCGCCGATCTCGTCCTTGCGCCCCAGGCCGGGCAGCACGACGTCGAAATTGCCCGAAGCGAGCTCGCGCATCGCCGTGCACATCGCGATCATCGGCCGCGAGATGCCGGTGCCGAGCAGGAAGGCGAGGACCGCGCCGAGCAGCGTGCCGCCGACGGCCAGCATCAGCACCAGCTGCTCGGTCCGCCCGATGGTCGCCTCCGATTCCGAATCCAGCCGCTGCTGCTCGGCGACGAGGTCAACCTTCATGACGGTGGCGCCCTGCTGGATCGCACCGGCCGAGCCGTTCATCTCGGTGACGAGGTCATCGACCAGCTTGGCGTTGGCGATCAGCTTCTCCAGCGACTCGCGATAGGCGCCGAGGAACCCCTTTGCATCTTTCAGCCCGGCGACGACCTTGTCGTCCATGGAATAGACCGCGCCGAGCGAGTTCTCGACGAATTTCAGCCGCGCCAGCGCGCTGTTCGCGATCGCCTGATCGGAGGTCAACACGAACTGAGTGGCTGCAGCGCTCGCGGTCTGGAACTGGGCGTTGACCTGCTTGGTGCCGAACTCAATGGCCTGCGCCTCGGCGTCGGAGGCGTTGTTGCCGATATCGTCGAGCTTGTATTTCAGGAGGTTGGCGTTGCGCTGGAGCTGGTTCTGCACCAGCAGCGCGCTGTCGCGCTTGGCCTGGAGCACCTTGGCGAAGGTGGCGGAGAAGTTGGAAAACTCCTTGGCGAGCTTGCCGACGCTTTCCTGCCGTGCCGGCTTGGTGGCGGCCTTGACGGCCTGGTCGATGGCGTTCTTCAGGCTGGCCTCGGAATCGAGCGCCGCCTTGGCGTCGTCTTCCTTGCCGGTGACGACGAAATATTTGGCGGCCGAACGATAGGCGAGCAGCTCGCGGTCGATATTGCGGGCGAGATCGGCCTCCGAGACGCTGCTGCGGTAGGATCCGACGCCGGAGGCGACCCGCTCGAAGCCGAAATAGGCGAAGGCCATGCTGCCGGCGGAGATCACCAGCACGGCGGCGAAGCTGAGGATGATCTTTGCGCGGAACCTGAGGGTCGGAAATAGTGCACGTTTCGACGGCGACGCGGTACGCCCGGACATTCCCAACCCCCAGTCCATGTTCTTGCAGCATTCTGCGGCCCGGAAGCAGCCCGCTCCGAACCATGCGCAAAATTAGGGCAGAATCCTCAAGGGGTGGTAAATCCGTCCGGGCCCCGCGGGGAGCGGGTGCCGTGTTGCGGCGACCTGCAAAACGCCCTACTCTCGAATACTTATCAGGCACTTGTCAGGGACTTGGCACCAGACCAAGCCTCGAGGGAGAAACGGAGTGGGGCAAACCGATTTTCGGTTTGGCGGTGCGTCGGGCGTTGCCGTGGCCAAGTCGAAGGCCGCGAGCGTCGATGACGCCGTGGCCGAGCTGGCGGCCCAGCTGCCGTCCGACGGGCTGGCGCTGATCCTTGTGTTCCTCTCTCCGAGCTACGACCCTGATCGCTTCATCGCCGAGATCAGCCGTCATTTCGATGACACAGAGGTCTGCGGCTGCACCACCGCGGGCGAGCTTGCCCCCGACGGTTGGGACGAGAACAGCGTGGTGGCGCTGGCATTCAGCCGCGCCGACTTCTCCGCGGCGGTACGGCCGATCTTCAACCTCGACAGCTTCCGCGTCGAGGACGGCCGCAGGATCGGCGGCGAGCTTCGTCACGAGCTGTTGCGGGCCACGCCGCAGGTCGAGCGCGGCAGTCCCTTCGGCCTGGTCCTGATCGACGGCCTGTGCCGCCGCGAAGAAGCGGTGATGTCCGCGCTCTATGCATCGCTGGACGATATTCCGGTCGTCGGCGGGTCCGCGGGCGACGGGCTGCGCTTCGAGAAGACGTTCGTGTTCTTCGGTGGCAAGGCGCACACTAATGCCGCCCTGCTGATCCTGCTCAACACCTCGTTGCCGTTCCGCGTCTTCAAATGCGACAATTTCGAGCCGCTGGCGCAGAAGATGGTGGTGACCGAGGCGGACATCGAAAACCGAACGGTCCGCGAGCTGAACGCCGAGCCTGCCGCGCAGGAATATTCGCGCGTGGTCGGCATCATGGACGCCAAGCTCGATCCGTTCTCCTTCGCCTCGCATCCGGTCCTGGTCCGCGTCGGCGGCGCCTATTACGCGCGCTCGATCCAGCGCGTCGAGCCGGACGGCTCCTTGCACTTCTTCTGCGCCATCGACGAGGGCATGGTGCTGACCGCGGCGACCTCGCGCAGCCTGGTCGGCGCGGCCCGCGAGACGTTCGCCGATATCCGCGACCAGATCGGAGACGTCTCGCTCTATATCGGCTTCGAGTGCCTGTTCCGCCGCCTCGATGCCGAGCAGCATCAGCTCGCCCGCGACATGTCCGAGCTGTACCGGCAGAACCGCGTGGTCGGCTTTCACACCTATGGCGAGCAGTTCGGCTCCATGCATGTGAACCAGACCTTTACCGGGGTTGCGATCGGAAGGCGGCCGTCGTGACCGACATGTGGCAGGGACCCGATGCGGTCGACCAGCTCAGGCGCGAGGCCGCCAAGCTGAGGAAGATAAATGCCGCGCTGATGTCGCGCGTCGAGCGCTCGATGGACCAGCAGCTCAACGCCTTTTCATTGTTCGAAACCGCCATCGCGCTCGACCACAAGGTTCGCGACCGGACGCACCAATTGCGCGAGGCGCTGCATTCGGTCGAGCGCGCCAATGAGGGGCTCTACCGCGCCAAGCAGCAGGCGGAGGCGGCAAGCTCGCTGAAATCCTCGGTGCTGATCTCGGTCACCCACGACCTGTTGCAGCCGCTCAATGCGGCGCGCCTGACCCTGTCCGCGCTGACGGAGATGATGGAATCGCAGGAAGCGGGCGTGCTGATCGACCAGGCCAGCCGCTCGCTGGTGATGCTGGAGGACCTGCTGCGCTCGCTGCTGGAGATCGCCAAGCTCGACGCCGGCGCGCTCAAGCCCGACGTGCGCGCGATCGCGCTGGCGCCCCTGTTCGAGCAGCTCCGCAACGAATTCGAGCCGGTCACCGCGCGGCAGGGCCTGTCCTTGCGCATCCGCACCTCACAGCTGGCGGTGAGGTCGGATGCGATGATGCTGCGGCGGATCCTGCAGAACCTGCTCGCCAATGCCATTCGCTACACCCGCAGCGGCGGCGTGGTGATGGGATGCCGGCATCGCAGCGGGCAGATCTGCGTCCAGGTCTCCGACACCGGGCCCGGCATCGCGCAGGCGCAGCAGGAGGCGATCTTCCGCGAATTCCAGCGCGGCGACGCCACGGCGGCCGACCAGGCCGGCTTCGGGCTCGGCCTCTCGATCGTCCGCCGCTTCGCCAGCGAGCTCGGGCACGAGGTGCGGTTGTCGTCGCAGCTCGGCAGGGGATCGACCTTCACCCTGGAGCTGGAGCCGGCCGACCTCACTGAAGTCGCCGACGAGGTGCAGGAGGTCGTGCCCGCCGCGCGTCACTACGATTACAGCGGGCTCGAAGGCGCCAAGATCCTGCTGATCGAGAACGATCCGAACGGCTCGGAGGCGATGGCCGCGCTGCTGGAGGGATGGGGCTGCGACGTCGCGACCACGCGGTCGAGTGCGGACGCGCTCGTGCGCCTCAGCGAGCTCGGCGGCGCGCCAGACGTCGTGATCGCCGATCTCCATCTCGATCATGGCGAGAGCGGCCTCTCCGCCATCGCCGACGTGCGGGAGCATTTGAAGCTCGACACGCCCGCCATGATCATCACCGCCGACTATTCCGAACAGGCGGCGAAGCAGGCGAGCCTGCAGGGCCTCGAAGTGCTGAAGAAGCCGATCAAGCCGGCCGAGATGCGGGCGCTGCTGTCGTTCCTGCTGAGCTGACGCGCGCAACCAAAGTCGGAAAACAACCCCATGCACAGTACCGGTAGCATCTTACAGCATGCTATGGCTTTGACGTGTCAGTGAATTACCTGCCGGCTGTGACGCCCCCGGATGGCCAAAAGCGGTGAATCAAGTCACTGCTGATCCGGCGGAGCATGCTCGCGCCGTGGCGGAGCGCCCTCGCCGGCCAGCGTCGCGAAATCGATCCGGGACATTTCGACGATGGCCTTGGTGCGGCTCAGCACGTTGAGCTTGCGCAGGATGTCGGAGACGTGGACCTTCACCGTGGTCTCGGAGATGTTCAGCTCGAAGGCGATCTGCTTGTTCTGCAGGCCGCGCTTGAGCATTTCGAGCACGCGCAATTGCTGCGGCGTCAGCTCGTGCAGGCGTTTCAGCAGATCCTGCGCGGGGCCGACAGCGCGTTGCGGGCGGACCAGAGCGCGATAGGCGGCAGGGACACAGACCGCGCCGCGCAGAACCTCGCCGATCGATTGCGCCAGCTCCTGCTTCGAGGACGATTTGAGGATGTAGCCGGAGACGCCGAGCGACAAGGCGCCGGCCACGATCTGCGGATCCTGATGCCCTGATACGATGACGACGGGAATCCTGGGAAAGGCCTTGCGGATGCGGATGATGCCGGAAAGGCCCGTGGTGCCCGGCATCGACAGATCGAGCAGGATGAGGTCGAGCTCGGCAGCCGCAGCGGCCTGCTCGAGCGCACCGTCGATCGAGGTGGCCTGAAGGATCTCGGCGGCCGGCGCCACCATCTGGAGCGCGCCCTCGAGAGCCTCGCGAAACAACGGATGGTCTTCGACGATCAGAAACCGCATCACGTGTGAGCCATTCCTGGTTGATCGGCCAGATGATCGACGGGATCGACGCCGAGACGAGGATGTCCCAGCCGGACCAGACCGGCTTGATCCAGATCAAGCGGAACCTTGCGCCTCATTGCGGCCGCCCGCGGTCGGCCCGCGCATAAGGCCGGGCCTTGGGATCCGGCAGCTCCACCTTGCCGATCTCGATGATCGCCTTGTTGCGGCTGAACAGGCCGAGCTTGCGCAGAATTTCGGTGATATGCGCCTTCACCGTGGATTCGGCGAGCTGAAGCTCCTGGCCGATCTGCCGGTTCGGATAGCCGCGCCGCAGCAGCTCGAGCACGCGAAGCTGCTGCGGGGTCAGCTCGCGCAGCTTGACCTCGAGCGCCTTGCTGGCCTCGGCCCGCCGCCGCTGCGGCGTCGCCACGAAATCCTTCGGCACCGACACCGATCCGTTCAGCACGCCTTCGATCGATTGCGCCAGCTCGCGCTTCGACAGCGACTTCGGCAGATAACCGGCGGCTCCCAGCTCCAGCGCCTCGCGGACGACGCGCTGGTCCTCCTCGCTCGACACGATGGCGACGGGCAGGCGCGGATGGGCCTCGCGCAGGCGCTGAAAGCCGGAGAAGCCGGTCGCATCCGGCAGCGAGAGGTCCAGCAGCGCGAGGTCGATGCCTTCGCCCTGCTCGGCCGTCAGGATATGAAGGGCATCCTCGATCGACACCGCCTCGAAGATCCGCGCCTCCGGCAAGGCCAGCCGCACCGCATTGCCGAGCGCCTCGCGAAACAGCGGATGATCGTCGACGATCAGGAAGCTGGTCATGGCGCCTTCACAGGACTGCATCGCCGAATGCTGCACCGTATGGGCATCCGCCGCCGCAGCGGAAGAGGCGGAACCATCCGGCATCCGCCCGGCACCGGGATGGTGCCGGATGGACGCTACCACATCCTCCCCAGCGGGTTCGGTCAAGACCGTTCAGTCGTTCGATTCGGTCTGGACCGTCAGCAGGAAGGAATAGATGCTGTCGATCTGGTCATCGGTGTAGACCTCCTTCCAGGCCGGCATGCCCTTGGTCGGCCGTCCCTCATGCACGGTGGTCCAGTACTTCTCGCGCATATCGTCGCCGTAGCGGTGACGCAGCAGCCGCAGATCGATCTTCCGCTCGCTCTGGATCGCATCGGGACCGTGGCAATGCGCACAGGTTCCGTTGAAGATCTCCTTGCCCGCGCCGACGGCCTCGCTGCCCGGCGCGACCGCATCGCCCTTGGTCTCGGTCGCCACGACATTGGCGACCTGGGCGATGCCGGCTCCGCTTCCGGTGCCCGTCGTCACCGCCGCCGGCCCCGCGCCGAAGCGGACCGGCGTGCCGCTCGGCAGACCGTACTTCACGGCGAGCTCGCCGATCTTGCCCTGAAGCTGCGGCAACACGGCATTGACGCGGTCGCGCAGCTCGGTCGAGGTCTTGGCAAAGCCGATGGCGGCATCCCATGACAGGCCTTCGCCCTCGGTGAGCTCGATCTGGTAGCGGCCGTCGTAGCTGGTCTTGTTCAGCCAGCCGGCGACCGGTCCCCAGATGAAGGCGACGTCGGCCCTGCCCTGGTCGAGCGCCTGCATGCCCTCCTCGGGCGACAGCACCGTCACCTTCTGGATGTCGTCGCGGCTCGCGAGCAGGTTTTGCGGCGTGCTGGCGAACTGCACGGCGACACGCTTGCCCTTGAGGCCGTCGATGCCGCCGATCGCCGCGCCCTTCGCAGATTCCTTGGCAGCCACGAGGGCATAACCCTCCTTCACGAAGGTGTCGGAGAAGATCATGGCCGGGCCCATGAAATCCTCCGACCGCGGCAGCCCGATCATGGCGTCGCATTGCTTGCCGAGCAGCGTGACGCGCACGGTGCGCTTGCCGAAATAGGATTTGTACCAGTCATAGGCGATCGGCCGGCCGAGCGCCTGCGCCAGGGCCTGTCCGATCTCGACATAGAAGCCGGGCTTCGACGAGCTGTCGCTCGAGAATGGCAGGTTGGTCGGATCGGCGCAGAGACGGAACGGCTGCGCTTCCTCGGCCTGCAGCGGCGAGGCCGGAACCATCAGCACAGCAGTGGCACATGCGAGCAGGCCTGCGATAGCGCGATGTCGGCTCGCACCGGTGGCGGAATGATTCGGACGCATCCTCGTCTCCCTTGCGTTGGCTTTGTTGCGCCGGAGTTTGTTGAGCCAGGCGCGGCGGCACCAGGCATCGCCCGATGCCGCAGCTCAAGTCTGGAAAAAGCGCGCGCGTATCCCGTCACCTCGAGGATACGCGCGCGAGTTGTCACTGGACGGAGAACACGAAGAGCGAACCGCCCTCGGGAGCTGCGGCCGTCATCTTCTTTCCTACCTCGCCCAGGAACGCAGGCAGCGCAGCGGTGCGGCCGACCACGATGGCGACATATTGCTTGCCGTCGACCTGATAGGTCACCGGGCCCGCGCCGATGCCGGAGCCGAGATTCTTGCTCCAGAGCACCTTGCCGGATTTCGCATCGATGGCGCGGAAGTCGCCACGGATGTTGCCGGCAAACACGAGCCCGCCGCCGGTGGTCAGCGTGCCGCCGTTGAAGGGCAGGTCTTCCTTGATCGACCAGACCTTCTTCTGCGCGACCGGATCCCAGGCCACGAGCTCGCCGAGGAAGCCGCCGGGGCCTTCCTTGGTCGGGAATTCGGCGCCGAGATAGAACACGCCGCGCTTGTAGGCGACATCGCTGACCGACCAGTCCATGCAGACGTTGTTGGACGGGATGTAGACGAGGCCGGTCTGCGGGTTGAACGACATCGGCTGCCAGTTCTTGCCGCCGATCAGGTTCGGGCAGATGTCCTTGGCCGGATGATTCGGCCCGGGCCGCTTGTCGGGATCCTCGACCGCGCGCATCGTGGCGACGTCCCACTTCTTGGCCCAGTTGGAGAACACGTATTTCTCCGCCGACAACACCTTGCCGGTCTCACGGTTGGCGACGAAGAAGAAGCCGTTGCGGTCCGCCTTCATCAGCGTCGGAACGGTGCTGCCGCCGATCTTGAGATCCGCGAGCACGGCTTCGTTGACGCCGTCATAGTCCCAGGCATCGGCCGGCGTGGTCTGGATGTGCCACTTGATCTTGCCGGTGTTGGGATCGAGCGCGAGCGTCGAGGCCGTGTAGAGGTTGGTCAGCTTGCCGAAATTGCCGTCGCCGGTGGAACGCACCGCCGTGTTCCACGGACCGGGATTGCTGGTGCCCCAATAGACCGTGTCGGTCTTCGGATCGTAGGAGCCGACCAGCCAGGCCGCGCCGCCGCCATGCTGGGCGGAGTCGCCCTTCCAGGAATCGCCGCCGGGCTCGTCCGGCGAAGGAACGGTGTAGGTCTGCCACACCTGCTTGCCGGTGTTGATGTCGAAGGCCAGCAGCGCGCCGCGCACGCCGTATTCGCCGCCGCCGAAGCCGGTGATGACCTTGTCGCGCACGACGAGCGGCGGCGAGGTGATGACCGAGCCCTGCTTGTAGTCGACCACCTTCGCCGTCCACAGCGACTTGCCGGTCGCGGCATCGAGCGCCGTCAGCTTGCCGTCGAGGCGGCCGACGAAGATCTTGCCGTCGGCATAGGAGACGCCGCGGCTGTTCACGTCGCAGCAGGCGTATTGCAGCACGTCCTCAGGGATTTCGGGCTCCCAGGTCCATTTTCGCTGCCCCGTCGCCGCATCGAGCGCATAGACGTATTTCGGACCCCACGAGCTCGAAACGTACAGCGTGTTGCCGACGACGATCGGCGAGGATTCGTTCGAACGCAGCGACGCCAGCGAGAAGGAGTAAGCGAGCGTCAGCTTGCCGGCGTTCTCGGTGTTGATCTGCTTGAGCGGGCTGAAGCGCGTGTTGCCGTAATCGTGGCCGGCAACGGCCCATTGATTCGAATCGGATTGCGCCTTGAGCACGGTCTCGTTGGCGCGAACGCCCGGTGTAACGGCGGCAAGCATCGCAATCATGGAGATGCCGGCCAAGAAGCCCTTCGTTCCAAAGGTCATGTATCCCTCCGCGGTGTTGTTGTGCACGCCTCGTTGGGCGCCTGAGCGCGTTGCGCTCTGATGGGCAGTTCGCCTGCGAGCCATCGTTCGAAATTACAGCATCGCCGTTTCGCGCTTAGTATAGGCGGAAGGTAGTAGTGCAAATCATCGGCGGCTTTCGCCGCTCATCTCGTTGTCCCGCCTCGCGTCTTGCCCCTATTGCGCAGCTCGAAATGCGCCATCGGATTTGGGCAACATCGCGCCGCAATCCGGATCCTCTGCGCGCGGCGCAGGCTGTCGCGCATACTTGCGGCGCTGGGCCTGCGCGCACGCTTCGTCCTTCGAGACGGCGCTTACACGCCCCTCAGGATGAGGCTAGTCAGCACCAGCGCTCGTTGAAACTGCTGCCGCGCGCTCCGGCCTCATCCTGGCGCCCAAAAGCGGGCGTCTCGACGGATGGCTGCAGGAAAGAGTCTCGAATGCAATAGCCCTGCCGCGCATCGATCACGATGATGGCGCTACCACGCCGGCAAAACTTTCGAAGAAGTTCGCGGCGAGTTTTCGCGACGTCGAATCGATCAATCGCGAGCCGAGCTGTGCGAGCTTGCCGCCGATCTGCGCATCGGCCTCGTAATGCAGGATGGTGACGTCGGGCGCTTCCTCTTCCAGCCTGACCTTCGCGCCGCCCTTGGCAAAGCCGGCGACGCCGCCGGCGCCTTCGCCGACGATGCGATAGCCGTTGGGCGCATCGATATCGGTCAGCGTCACCTTGCCGCTGAACGTCGCCTTCACGGGCCCGACCTTCAGCACCACGGTCGCCGTCATCTCGGTCGGCGATGCCATCTCGAGCGATTGGCAGCCGGGAATGCAGCGCCTGAGAATATCAGGATCGTTGAGCGCAGCCCAAACCGTCGCCTTCGACGCGGGGATCCGCTGACTGTCGTTCATCTGCATCGCTTCCACCCTTGTTGCTGTTGACTGTACGGCTCGACTAGGAGGACGCGCGGCCGCGTTCAATCGCCAGGAAGTACTAGGCGGCCATGGCCGACGCGGCTCGCCCGCCGGCCTCGCCGGGCACGATTTCGCTGCATTGCCATAAGCAAAATCAAAGGCTTAAGTCGCCTCGTCCTACTACCAAGATCGCGATTACAAAGGCGGGGGCGCATGCTCCTATTCCCACAACGAGCAAGGCATTCGAGGGAGGAAGGACGCACGACCAAACCGAAGTCCAGGGGCAAGCGGCAGGAATGACCACGGCACGCGCGACCAGGTCAGGCGCCTATTATGGTGGCAGCCAGGCACGCGATCGAGAGATGCCAGCGGCGACTTTTTTCCGCGTGTCTTCCGCAACGTCGCAGCACGTGATGGCGACGGCGCGCGGCATCGGGGCCGAATCGCGCATCGTCGACGGTCGTCACGATGACCCTTCCATGACCGCGGCCAGCAAAAACCCAGTTGCAAAGTTTCGTTTGCGCTGTCTCTAATTAGAACCAATCAAAATCACTTTGGGAGGACTTCAAGTGTCTACAGTCAAACTGACAGTCAACGGCAAGGCCGTTGCTGTCGATGTCGAGGACCGCACGCTGCTGGTCCAGCTCCTGCGCGATCACCTCAACCTGACCGGGACCCATGTCGGCTGCGACACCAGCCAATGCGGCGCCTGCGTCGTGCACATGGACGGCCGTGCGGTGAAATCCTGCACCATGCTGGCAGGGCAGGCCGACGGCGCCAACGTCACCACGATCGAGGGCATAGCCAAGGGCGACGAGCTGCACCCGATGCAGGCCGCCTTCCGCGACAATCACGGCCTGCAGTGCGGCTATTGCACGCCGGGCATGATCATGTCGGCGATCGACATCGTGCAGCGCCATGGTGGACAGCTCGACGAGGCGACCGTCCGCACCGAGCTCGAAGGCAATATCTGCCGCTGCACCGGCTATCACAATATCGTCAAGGCCGTGCTGGATGCGGCCGGCCGCATGAAGGTCTCGCAGGCGGCCGAGTAAGCGGCGCGCCTCGAAACAAGAACCACCGTCGCAGCCCTCGTTGGACGGCGCGGTCAAGGAAATTCCTGGGGAGGACCAGACATGGGTGTTGAAGGCATCGGCGCACGCGTGGTGCGCAAGGAAGACAAGCGTTTCATTACCGGCAAGGGCCGTTACGTCGACGACATCAAGTTGACGGGCATGACCCATGCTTATTTCATCCGCAGCCCGCACGCGCACGCCAAGGTGAAGAAGATCGATTCGTCCGCGGCGCTGAAGATGCCGGGCGTGGTCGCGGTGCTGACCGGACAGCAGCTGGTCGACGACAAGGTCGGCAACCTGATCTGCGGCTGGGCCATCACCTCCAAGGACGGCAGCCCGATGAAGATGGGCGCGTGGCCGGCGATGGCGCCGGAAACGGTGCGCTTCGTCGGACAGGCGGTTGCCGTCGTGATCGCCGACAGCAAGAATCTGGCGCGCGACGCGGCGGAAGCCGTCGTGGTCGACTACGAGGAGCTTCCCGCGGTCGCCGACATGCGCGCCGCCATCAAGCCCGGCGCGCCGCAGCTTCATCCCGAGGCTCCCGGCAACCAGGTCTATGATTGGGTGATTGGCGACGAGGGCGCAGTGAATGCCGCCTTCTCGAAAGCCGCCAATGTGGTGAAGCTCGACGTCACCAACAACCGCCTCGCGCCGAATGCGATGGAGCCGCGCGCGGCGATCGCCGATTACGACACCGCGGAGGAGCACTTCACCCTCTATACGACGTCGCAGAACCCGCACGTCGCGCGTCTCGTGCTCTCGGCGTTCTACAACATCGCGCCCGAGCACAAGCTGCGCGTGATCGCGCCCGACGTCGGCGGCGGCTTCGGCTCCAAGATCTTCATCTATCCCGAGGAGATGGTGGCGCTATGGGCCTCGAAGAAGGTCGGCCGTCCCGTCAAGTGGACCGGCGACCGCACCGAGGCCTTCCTCACCGACGCGCATGGCCGCGATCACGTCACCCATGCCGAGATGGCCTTCGACGCCAACAACAAGATCACCGGGTTGAAGGTGAAGACCTACGCCAATTTCGGCGCCTACATGTCGCTGTTCTCGTCCTCGGTGCCGACCTATCTCTACGCGACGCTGCTGTCGGGCCAGTACAACATCCCGGCGATCCATGCCGAGGTGATCGGCGTCTACACCAACACCACGCCGGTCGACGCCTATCGCGGCGCGGGCCGACCCGAGGCGAGCTACCTGATCGAACGGTTGATGGAAACGGCGGCGCGGCAGCTGAACGTCGATCCGGCCCAGTTGCGCCGGACCAATTTCATCACCCAGTTCCCGCACCAGACGCCCGTGATCATGGCCTACGACACCGGCGACTTCAACGCGTCCCTCGACGCGGCGATGAAGGCGATCGACTATGCGGGCTTCCCTGCCCGCAAAGCCAAGGCGAAAGCCGACGGCAAGCTGCGCGGCATCGGCGTGTCCTGCTACATCGAGGCCTGCGGCATCGCGCCGTCGAAGGCGGTCGGCAGCCTGGGCGCCGGCGTCGGCCTGTGGGAATCGGCCGAAGTGCGCGTCAACCCGGTCGGCACCATCGAGATCCTCACGGGTTCGCACAGCCACGGCCAGGGTCACGAGACCACGTTCTGCCAGCTCGTCGCGGAGCGCCTCGGCGTTCCGATCAGCCAGGTCTCGATCGTCCATGGCGACACCGACAAGGTGCAGTTCGGCATGGGCACCTACGGCTCGCGCTCGGCCGCCGTCGGCCTCACCGCGATCCTGAAGGCGATGGAGAAGATGGAATCCAAGGCCAAGAAGATCGCCGCGCACGCGCTGGAGGCGTCGGAAGCCGACATCGTCATCGAGAACGGCGAGTTCAAGGTGACGGGCACCGACAAGGCCATCGCCCTGCCGATGGTCGCGCTCGCGGCCTACACCGCGCATAATCTGCCTGACGGGATGGAGCCGGGCCTGAAGGAGAGCGCCTTCTACGACCCGACCAACTTCACCTTCCCGGCCGGCGCCTATATTTGCGAGCTCGAGGTCGATCCCGGCACCGGCAAGACCTCCTTCGTCAACTTCGTCGCGGCCGACGATTTCGGCCGGTTGATCAACCCGATGATCGTCGAGGGCCAGGTCCATGGCGGCCTCGTGCAGGGCATCGGGCAGGCGTTGCTGGAACACGCGATCTACGATGCCAACGGCCAGCCGGTCACGGCCTCGTTCATGGATTACGCCATGCCGCGCGCCGACGACGTGCCGTCGTTCAACCTGTCCCACACCACGACGCTGTGCCCGGGCAATCCCTTGGGCATCAAGGGTTGCGGTGAGGCCGGCGCGATCGGCGCATCGGCGGCCGTGATCAACGCGATCACGGATGCGATCGGCAAGAACAATCTGGAAATGCCCGCAACCCCTGACCGGGTGTGGCGCACGATCCACGCGGCTTAAGAGGGAGGAACGAACATGTACCAGACCACATATCATCGTGCCTCCTCGGTCGACGAAGCCGTCAGCCTGTTCGCCAAGGGCAGCGAGTCGAAATTCCTCGCCGGCGGCCAGACGCTGCTTCCGGTCATGAAGCAGCGCCTCGCCAGTCCCTCTGACGTCATCGACCTCGGCAGGATCAAGGAGCTGCAAGGCGTCGAGCTGTCGGGCGACACGCTGACCATCAAGGCCGCGACGACCTATTACGACATCATGACCAATGCCGATGTGAAGAAGGCAATCCCCGCGATTGCCTATCTCACCTCGGTGCTGGGCGACCCCGCCGTGCGTTATCGCGGCACGATCGGCGGCTCGATCGCCAACAATGATCCGGCCGCGGATTTCCCGGCGGCGCTGCTCGCGCTCGGCGCCACCGTGAAGACCAACAAGCGGTCGATTGCGGCGGATGATTTCTTCCAGGGCCTGTTCACGACGGCACTGGAAGACGGCGAGATCATCACCGCCGTGTCGTTCCCCGTGCCGGCGAAGGCAGGCTACGAGAAGATGCGGCATCCGGCCTCGCGTTTCGCGCTGACCGGCGTGTTCGTGGCGCAGACCAAGTCGGGCGAGGTTCGCGTCGCCGCCACCGGCGCCTCGCAAACAGGCGTGATGCGGGTGGGCGCGATCGAAGCCGCGCTGAAGGCGAACTGGTCGCCGTCGGCGATCGACGGCGTCAGCATCTCGGCGAGCGGATTGCTGGCCGACATCCACGGCACGGCGGAGTATCGTGCCAATCTGATCAAGGTGATGGCACAACGCGCGGTCACCGCTGCGCGTTGATAGCGCCTCGACACAAATTTTCCGCGGCGCGCACTTCGGTGCGCGCCGTTTTATTTTGGCCGTGCGGCATGAAAACAGCTTGCCTCGTCGGCGTGAAGGCAGGAAAAGTTAATCGGCCGATTAACTCGCTCAACAGAAGAAACGTCAGGGGCGATTGCCGCATCAGGCGCATGCGCCCGCGACCCGAGGAAGCAACAACGTGCTCGACAAACCAGCCCCCACCTCGACTGTCCGCACCTCCGGCCCGCTCTCCGGCTTCCGCATCGTCGAATTCGCCGGCATCGGGCCGGGCCCGTTCGCCTGCATGATGCTGGCCGACATGGGCGCCGACGTCGTCACGCTCGACCGCGTCGGCGCGAGGAAGAGCATGAAGTCGGTGGCCGGCCGCGGCCGCAAGGTGATCGAGCTCGACCTCAAGGACAAGGCGGCGATCGCGCAAGTGCTGGACCTGCTCGCGAGCGCGGATGCGCTGGTCGAAGGTTTTCGCCCCGGCGTGATGGAGCGGCTCGGGCTCGGCCCGGACGTCGTGCTCGCGCGCAATCCGAAGCTGGTCTATGGCCGCATGACCGGCTGGGGCCAGGAAGGCCCGCTCGCCAATGCGGCCGGTCACGACATCAACTACATCTCCATCACCGGCGCGCTCGCCGCGATCGGCACCAAGGAGGCGCCGGTGCCGCCGCTCAATTTGGTCGGCGATTTCGGCGGCGGCGCGCTCTATCTGGTCGTCGGCGTGCTCGCAGCGCTGCTGGAAGCGCAGAAATCCGGCAAGGGCCAGGTGGTCGACGCCGCCATGTGCGACGGCGCGGCCTCGCTGATGTCGTTCTTCTTCGACATGACCACGATGGGCCGCTGGACCGAGCAGCGCAACCAGAACTTCCTCGACGGCGGCGCGCATTTCTACGGCGTCTACGAATGCGCCTGCGGGCACTTCGTCTCGATCGGCTCGATCGAGCCGCAATTCTACGCGCTGCTGCGCGAGCATGCCGGCCTCACCGACGCCGATTTCGACGCGCAGATGGATCGCAAGGCCTGGCCGGCGCTGAAGGAGAAGCTGAAGGCGGTATTCAAGAGCAAGACGCGCGAGGACTGGTGCAGGATCATGGAAGGCACCGACATCTGCTTCGCGCCGGTGCTGACCATGTCGGAGGCGACACAGCATCCGCACATGGTCGCCCGCAACGTCTTCATCGAGCGCCACGGCGTGAAGCAGCCGGCACCGGCCCCGCGCTTCTCGCGCACGCCGTCGGCGGCGCGCGAGCCGGAGGCGGCGGAGATCGGGGCGGTGATGGCGGCGTGGAAGCGATAGATCTGACGCCGGCAAAGCTCGCGTAGGGTGGGCAAAGGCGCGAAGCGCCGAGCCCACGTCTTCGCATCAATTAGGCAGGACGTGGGCACGCTTCGCTTTGCCCACCTGCGGCACTGAGAACGGCAGCCTACGCCGCGTTCCCCACCTTCAGCACCCCGCGCCGGATCTGATCCTCCTCGATCGATTCGAACAGCGCCTTGAAATTGCCCTCACCGAATCCATCGTCCCCCTTGCGCTGGATGAACTCGAAGAAGATCGGGCCGATCGCGTTGGACGAGAAGATCTGCAGCAGCACCTTGGTCTGGCCGCCATCGACCACGCCCTCGCCGTCGATCAGGATGCCGTTCTGCTTGAGCCGCGCGAGGTCTTCGCCATGCCTGGGCAGGCGCGCGTCGATCTTCTCGAAATAGGTGTCGGGCGGCGACGGCATGAACGGCAGGCCGGCATCGCGCAGGTCCTCGATGGTGCGGTAGATGTCGCGGCAGCCGCAGGCGATGTGCTGGATGCCTTCGCCGCGATAGGTCTTGAGGTATTCCTCGATCTGGCCGGAATCGCCGGCGTCCTCGTTGATCGGAATGCGGATCTTGCCGTCAGGGCTGGTCAGCGCGCGCGAGAACAGGCCGGAGGCGCGGCCCTCGATGTCGAAGAAGCGGATCTGACGGAAGTTGAACAGTTTTTCATAGAAGCCGGCCCAGACATTCATGCGGCCGCGATGGACGTTGTGGGTGAGATGGTCGAGATAGAACAGGCCGGCGCCATGCGGCTTGGGATCGCGCGCGCCCAGCCATTCGAACTCGGCATCATAGGCCGAGCCCTTGGCGCCGTAGCGGTCGACGAGATAAAGCAGGCTGCCGCCGATGCCCTTGATTGCGGGCACGTCGAGCGTCTTGCGCGCCGACGATACATCGGCCGGCTCGGCACCGAGCGCGATCGCGCGGTCGTAGGCCGCCTTGGCATCGACGACGCGGAACGCCATCGACGGCGCGCAGGGGCCGTGCGCGGCGACGAACTCGGTGCCGTGGGTGCCGGGCTCCTCGTTGACGAGATAGTTGATGTCGCCCTGACGATAGACCGTGATCTTCTTGGTTCTGTGCCGCGCGACGGGCGCATAGCCCATCAGCTTGAACAGAGCGTGCAGCTCCTGCGGATGAGGGTGCGCGTATTCGACGAACTCGAAGCCGTCGGTGCCCATCGGGTTGTCGGCACTGATCGTGGCCGGCGGTGCATCGTGCGGAAACGGACCCATGGTGTTCTCCCAGATTGCTACTGGCAGGAACTATCCTTCATGGGGCGCGCAAGGAGCGTGCAAACGGGGCAGGATTGGGCTATCGTATGCACGATCCGTGCATCAAATGGACAAAACACGCATGATCTCCGTGGATGCCTTCGACCTCAAGATCCTGGGCGCGCTGCAGGACGACGGCCGCCTCACCAACCAGGAGCTGGCCGAGCTCGCCGGCCTCTCGGCTTCGCAATGCTCGCGGCGGCGGATGCGGCTGGAGGAGGAGAAGGTGATCGCGGGCTACCACGCCGACCTCTCCAGCGAGGCGCTCGGCTTCGGCGTCATCGCCTTCATCCAGGTCGGGCTCGCGACCCACTCGCCGGACAATTCGAAACGCTTCCGCGCGCTGGTGAACCGGATTGACGAGATCCAGGAGGCTTATTCGCTGACGGGCGACGCCGATTATGTGCTGAAAGCCGTGCTGCGCGACCTCAAGGGCCTCTCCCACCTCGTCAACGACGTGCTGATGCCGCACCAGAGCGTGGCGCATGTGCGATCCTCAATCGTGCTTGATAGGCTGAAGGAGAGCGCGAAGCTGCCGCTGAAGGAGATCAAGCCCGGCTGAAATCGAGGGAAGTACGGCATTCGCCAGCGGCGCCCGATCTGCGATGATCGCAGCTCTACTTGCGGAGATTCGACATGGCGCTCCAGCTGCGACCGAACTGCGAATATTGCGATTGCGACCTGCCGCCCGAGGCGACGAATGCGCGGATCTGCTCGTATGAATGCACGTTCTGTGCGGACTGCGTCGAGACCAGGCTGTTCAATGTCTGCCCGAATTGCGGCGGCGGCTTCGCCCCGCGCCCGATCAGGCCGGCGCAGGAATGGCGGCCGGGCGTGTGCACGGCCAAGCAGGTCCCGTCCGACAAGCGGGTGCATCTGAAGTACAGCGTGGAGGATGTCGCGGCGCATTGCGCGCGGGTCAAGGACACCCCGCCGGAGAGGCGGTAGGCTTTCTCCACGTCATTGCGAGGAGCCCTTGCGACGAAGCAATCCAGACTGCCGCCGCGGAAAGATTCTGGATTGCTTCGCTTCGCTCGCAATGACGGAGGTTGTGGCGCCTTCGGCTATTCCGCCGCCACGATCGTCCCTTCGACCTCGCCAAATCCCACGCGATAGCCGTTGCCCTGGCACCAGCCGCGCATGACGAGGCTGTCGCCGTCCTCCAGGAACGAACGCCTGGCGCCGCCGGGCAGCTCGACCGGCTCGGTGCCGTTCCAGCTGATCTCGAGCAAGCTGCCGCGCTGGCTCTTCTCCGGGCCGGAGATGGTGCCACTGCCGAGGAGATCGCCGACATTCATGGCGCAGCCGCTCGAGGCGTGGTGCATCAATTGCTGCACCGAGGACCAGTACATGTATTTGAAATTGGTGCGGCTGATGCTCGCGGGCGCATTGGCACCGGCGGCGCGCAAGGACACGTCGAGCTCGACGTCGTAGTTCTGCGGCCTGGTCTGCTTGAGGTAATCCAGCGGCACCGGCTGCTGCTCGGGCCCGTTCAGGCGGAACGGCTCGAGCGCCTCGCGCGTCACCACCCACGGGCTGATCGAGGTCGCGAAGGCTTTTGCCAGGAACGGGCCGAGCGGCACATACTCCCATTGCTGGATGTCGCGCGCGCTCCAGTCGTTGAGCAGCACGAAGCCGAAGATCATCTCCTCGGCCTGGGCCTCGGTGAGCATCCCGCCCATCGGCGATTGCTGACCGATCACGACACCCATCTCCAGCTCGAAATCGAGCCGCTTGCACGGCGCAAAACTCGGCACGTCGACACTCGGCGGCTTCAGCTGCCCGCGCGGCCGCTTCACGCTGGTGCCGGAGACGACGACGGTGGAGGCGCGGCCGTTATAGGCGATCGGCATGTGCAGCCAGTTCGGCTGCAGCGCATTGTCCTTGCCGCGAAACATCACGCCGACATTGGTGGCGTGCTCCTTCGATGAATAGAAATCGGTGTAGCCGGAGACGGCGAAGGGCATGTGGAGTTTGGCATCGCGCATCGGCACCAGGGCCTGCCTGCGCAGCTCCTCATTGTCGCGCAGCTCCGGATGATCCGCGCGCAACAGCTCGCTGATGCGTGCGCGGGTCTTGGTCCAGACCTTCGGTCCCAGCGCCATGAAGGGATTGAGCGAGGCGCCGGAGAACACGCCGAGCGGGCCGACGTCGAGCCGGGAATCCTGCTCCAGCTCCCAGAGATCGAGCACGTAATTGCCGATCGCGACGCCAACCCGCGGCGTCGGATTGGAAGCGGTCGAGAACACGCCATAGGGCAGGTTCTGGATCGGGAAGTCGGACGAAGCATCGACCTCGATGAAGGAGCGGAGGCTGGGGTCGTTGGGGTGGGGCATTGGTTTCCCGTGGCACGGCGGTGACGGTGTCACCCTCCCCTGGAGGGGGAGGGTCGGCTCATATCAAGCGCAGCGAAATATGAGACGGGGTGCGGTGATCTCTCAACACGGGCAGTGTTCGTTGCGGAGAGACCGTCACCCCACCCCGCTACGCATTCCGCTTCGCTGCATGCGTAGCGACCCTCCCCCTCCAGGGGAGGGTAAGAGGCATCACGGCTTGTTCGGATCGAACCTCTTCTCGAGGCCCTTCCAGCAATCGGCATAATCGTCCTGCAGCGTCGAGGACTCCGCGGCATGCGCGGTGACGCGCTGCGGATAGCGGGTCTCGAACATGAAGGCCATGGTGCCGGTCAGCTTCACCGGCTTCAATTCGCCGTTGCTGGCGTGCTCGAAGGCGTCGCGATCCGGGCCGTGCGGCAGCATGCAATTGTGCAAGGAGATGCCGCCGGGGACGAAGCCTTGCGGCTTGGCATCGTAGACGCCGTAGATCAGGCCCATGAACTCGCTCATGATGTTCATGTGATACCAGGGCGGACGGAAGGTGTTTTCGGCGACCATCCAGCGCTCGGGGAAGATCACGAAATCGATGTTCGCCGTGCCTGCCGTCTCCGATGGCGAGGTCAGCACCGTGAAGATCGAGGGATCGGGATGGTCGAAGCCGATCGCGCCGACGGGGGAGAAGGTACGCAGATCATACTTGTAGGGCGCGTAATTGCCGTGCCAGGCGACGACGTCGATCGGCGAATGCGGCAACGTGGTCTTGAACAGCGAGCCACCCCATTTCACGTAGAGCTCGGTCGGCGTGTCCTTGTCCTCGTAGCTTGCGACCGGCGTCAGGAAGTCGCGCGCATTGGCGAGGCAATTGGCGCCGATCGGCCCGCGCTCCGGCAGGGTGAAGGCGCCGCCGTAATTCTCGCAGAGATAGCCGCGCGCCGGACCGTTCGGAATCTCGACGCGGAACTTGACGCCGCGCGGGATCACCACGATCTCGCCGGGCTCGGCATCGATGCGGCCGAACTCGGTGACAAGGCGCAGATTGCCCTGCTGGAGCACGAACATCAGCTCGCCGTCGGCATCGTAGAAATGCTGGTCCACCATCGATTTGGTGATGAGGTAGACATGCGCGGCCATGCCGGCCTGCGTGTTGACGTCGCCCGCCGTCGTCATGGTCTGCACGCCCTGGACGAAGGTGACCTCCTCCTTCGGCAGCGGCGTCGGGTCCCAGCGCAGCTGCGCGATCGGCAGGTCGTATTCATGGCACGGCGCCGACCGCCACAGGCCGGCATCGACCTTCTCGAAGCGGCCGGAATGCTTCACGGAAGGGCGGATGCGGTAGAGCCAGGAGCGCTCATTGCTGCCGCGCGGCGCGGTGAAGGGCGAGCCGGAGAGCTGCTCGGCATAGAGCCCGTAGGCGCAGCGCTGCGGCGAGTTGCGCCCGATCGGCAGCGCGCCCGGCAGCGCCTCGGTCTCGAAAGAATTGCCGAAGCCGGACATGTAGCCCGGCGTCACCTGGGCCGAGCTGCGGATGATCTGGTCAGGCGAGGTATTGATGTTCATGACTATCCTCCTCCTTGCAGGGCGGCCCACATTTCCTGATCGCGCTTGTCGGTCCAGATCACGGGGTCGTCGATACCCGATGCTTCGTCGTAAGCGCGCGACACGTTGAACGGCAGGCAGTGCTCGTAGATGGCAAAGCTCGAGAATTTCGGATCCATCACCTCGCGCGTCGCCGCCATGGATTCCTTCAAGCTGCGTCCCCTGGCGACCGAGATCTCGGCGGCGCCATAGAGCGAGGTGACGAAGTCGCGCGTCATAGCGATGGCTTCGCGCACCGTGGCGGTGCCCTTCAGCGCATCGCCGCGGCCCGGCGCGATCGCCTTCGGATTGAAGTTGCGGATCTCGTTCAGCGTCATCGGCCATTCGCGCAAATGCGCATCGCCGCAATAGCAGGCGGAGTGATATTCGATGAGGTCGCCGGAGAACATCACTTCCGCATCGGGGACCCAGGCGACGATATCGCCCGAAGTATGGCCGGCACCGAGCTGCATCAGCCGCACCTCGCGCTTGCCGAGATAGATCGTCATCTCGCCTTCGAAAGTCAGCGTCGGCCAGGTCAGGCCGGGAATGCTCTGCGCGTCCTGGAACAGCCGCGGAAAGCGGCCGTATTCGGAATCCCAATCCTGCTGGCCGCGCTCGGCGATCAGCCGGTGAGTCTCCTGCGAGGCGACGATGCCTTGCGCATGATAGGCGGAGGCGCCCAGCACCCGCACGGCGTGATAGTGCGACAGCACGACATATTTGATCGGCTTGTCGGTGACAGTGCGGACGCGCTCGATCACCTTGTTCGCCATCGCCGGCGTTGCCTGCGCGTCGAACACGAGGCAACCATCGTCGCCGACGATCACGGCCGTGTTGGGATCGCCCTCGGCGGTGAAGGCATAGAGATCCGTGCCGATCTCGGAAAAGGTGACCTTTTTCTCGGAGAGATCGCCGGTGGATGCGAAGTTCTTCGCCATCAATTCGTCCTTACCAGGTTATTGTTGCTGCTGTTGTTGTTGCTGACCGTCGATCATGCGACGCTTGGCGAGCCCGATCGCCTCGCGCAGCACGTCGATGTCGCCGATATGGTTGGCGAGGATCAGCACCAGCGCCGCGTCGAAATCGGCGCTCTGCTCCTCGGTCAGGCCGCGATGCGCCTCGACGATGGCGCGGAAGGCGTCGTCGGGGCGCGCGAAGTTCGAGCTGGTGGAGAGCGGCATGCGGAACCTCAATTCAGCCCTTCGGCCCGGGACAACGCCGCCGCGATTGCCTCGCGCGTCGGATGGCGGAAGCGCGCCGCGACGTAACCATCGGGCCTCAGCAGATAGGCTGCGCCCGGCGCCGCATCGTAGCGCCTGGCGACGAGGCCGGAGCGATCGTCCAGTCCGTCCTCTCCGCCGATGCGGATAGTCTTGACGCCGTCGGGCGCATCAAGCGCCGCGCCATTGCTGAACGACAGCACAGTGAAGTCTGTTCCGCCCTTGCGGAAGGCATCCGTCAGATAGCCCCGCTCGGCAATTGGCGCATCGAGCATGGAACAGCCGGGACGAGGCCCACCGGCCCAGGTCTCGGCATCGGGCGACGACAGCGGCGTATCGTAGCTGCACGGCACCGACAGCCGGCCGCCATTGACCATGCGCTTGCCGAACTCGGTCTCCTTGGCGAGCGACAGCACCGCCTTGCGCAGCCGCGCCTCCTGGTGCGAGTTCGGCGCCATGAAGTCGGTCGAGCGGGTGGATTCGCGAATGTTCTCGTCGGCCGCCATGCTGCGCTCGAGATGGTAGCTCTCCAGCAGGCTCGCAGGCGATTTGCCGCGCAGCACGCGATCGAGCTTCCAGGACAGATTCTCGGCGTCTTCGAGTCCCGAGTTCGCGCCACGCGCGCCGAACGGCGAGACCTGATGCGCGGAATCGCCGGCGAAGATCACGCGGCCATGGATGAAGCGGTCCATCCGCCGGCACTGGAACTTGTAGAGCGAAATCCACTCGAACTCGAACTTTTCGTGGCCGAGCATGCGCGCGATCCGCGGCCGCACGTTTTCCGGCTTCTTCTCGACGACCGGATCGGCATAGCGGTTGAGCTGGAGGTCGATGCGCCAGACGTCGTCGGGCTGCCGGTGCAAGAGCGCCGAACGCCCGGCATGGAACGGCGGATCGAACCAGAACCAGCGCTCGGTCGGAAATTCCGCGGTCATCTTGACGTCCGCGATCAGGAACTGGTCCTCGAACACCTGGCCGGCGAATTCCGCGCCCACCATCTGCCGCAGCGAGGAGCGCGCGCCGTCGCAGGCAATGACATATTGCGCATTGAGGCGATAGGCGCCCTCGGGCGTCTCGATCGTCAGCAGCGCGGAATCGTTGCGCTGCTCGAGCGCCGTCACCTTGTTGCGCCAGCGCAGGTCGACCTCCGGAAGCTCGTTGATGCGATCGACCAGGTAGGCCTCGGCGTAATATTGCTGGAGATTGATGAAGGCCGGCCGCTTGTGGCCGTCTTCCGGCAGGAGATTGAACTGGTAGAGCTGGGACTCGCCATGGAATATCCGCCCCACACTCCACACCACGCCCTTCTCGACCATGCGGTCGCCGACGCCGAGCCGGTCCCAATATTCCAGCGAGCGTTTCGAGAAGCAGATCGCGCGCGAGCCCTCGCCGATGCGGTCGGCATCATCCAGCAGCACGACGCGCTGGCCGCGCTGGGCAAGATCGATCGCGAGCGACAGCCCGACTGGGCCCGCGCCGACGATCACGACCGGATGCTCGGCCACGGACTGGCCGGGACGGTCCTGGTCGGGGTGACGGCGATAGCCGAACTGGGTTTTGGCCTGCTGCGTATTGGCCGGCGCCATACACGAACCTCGGCTCTGGTCAGGAGAGGACTGATCTGCTAGATAGTCTCACGTGCAACTATTTTGGACCGGAGCCGGCCGGCCGTCAACTGGAATTCGGAGCGCGCTCCTTGGCGAGGACATCCAGCGACATCGCGCTGAAGACGCGCGAGACCAACGAGGCTTCAGTGCGGCCAAAGGCACGGCTCGACCTGTTCAAGTTCGTGCCGTTCCGCCTCAACCGGCTCGCGGCGGAGGTCAGTGCCGCGCTGTCGGTCGAATATCAGGAACGCCATGGCCTCGACATTCCGGCCTGGCGCGTCGTCGCCACGCTCGGCTTCCGCAATGATGCCTGCAGCGCACAGTACATCGCGCAGTGCACCCGCACGCACAAATCCACCATCAGCCGCGCGGTGACGACGCTGCTCAACGAAGGCCTGATCGAGCGGGTGGAGAACGAGGCCGACCGCCGCGAATTCCGCCTGCAACTGACCAGGAAGGGCCGCGCGCTCTACGAGCAGTTGTTCCCGCAATTGCTGCGGCGCGAGGACGAGATCCTCGCCTGCCTCTCGGCGCAGGAGCGCAAGCAGCTCTCAGTGCTGCTCGGCAAGATCGAGCAGAGCCTCGATCTGATCCAGACCAGCGAAGAGGCGGATGCGAAGCAGGCGTATTAGCTTGATCGCCCGCGCGTGGTGTCGATCCCGTCGTCCTGCAGGCAATCGCATATGGATTTCGCGGGGATTGTCCGCGGGTTTGCTCCGCCTCTCCCGCTTGCGGGGCAGGCCGACGCGCTCGCAGAGCGCGGCGGGTGAGGGCTCTTGCGATCCGGGGACAGCATCCGCATTTCTCGACAATCCCGCCGCGGAAACACCCTCTCCCCGGCCCTCCCCCGCAAGCGGGGGAGGGAGCCCAGTGCCGATGCCGCCGCACCGTGCGCACCATATGCGAAAGCCCTGCGTCATTCTGAGAGAATGACGGGGATGAATCGAGCTTGCTTTGTGTTCGCCGTCACGTCGCAAACGATCGCGACGGCGGCAGGTGCAGCGACCAGACATCGACCTTGTCGCTGGCGCGCGGATAGATTTCCGTCACGATCGGATCGTGGCCGGGGATGAACCTGTCGGGATGGCCGGCGAGGCGCTCGATCGTCTCCCAGCCGGCCGCCATGTCGCCGACATTGTAGACGATCGGAAACGGGCTCTTGCGCTGGAGATTGGCGTAGTAATGCGCGGCATCGGAGGCCAGCACCACCGGCCCGCGTGCGGTCTCGACCTTGACCACCTGCAAGCCGTCGGAATGGCCGCCGACGCGGTGCACGGTGACGCCGGGCGCGATTTCCCCATCGCCTGAATAGAAGGTGACACGCTCGCCATAGACATGGCGCACCATCAGCGTGACATGCTCGACCGAGAACGGGTGGCGCAACAGGCCGTTGCACATGCAGCGGCCGGTCGCGTAGGCCATCTCGCGCTCCTGGAGATGGAAGCGCGCATTGGCAAAGCGGTCGAGGTTGCCGGCGTGGTCGTAATGCAGATGCGTCACGATGACGTCGCGAATGGCCGACGCTGCGACGCCGAAACGCTCCAGCGCATCGACCGGATTGAGCGTGAGCTTGCGCGCCCGCGCGCTCGCCTCCTCGGCGTTGAAGCCGGTATCGACCAGAATGTCGCGGCCGTGGCCCCGAATCAACCAGACGAAATAATCGAGGTCCTGCGCCGCGCTGTCATGCGGGTCGGGCACCAGGAAGTTCATGTGGGGGGTGCGCGGCGACATCGTCGCATAGCGCAGGGCGTAGATCTCGTAGACGTTTCCCATGGGCCTGCTTTTTTTCGCGTTGGATCTTCTGGAACGATCGTGCACACCAAGCCATCGCCGGCAGGAAAGGTCAAACGTGGGGCGTTGCAGCGGAGGCGGGGCTGCAATGTGAGATCAATCACGTCTTGATCGCCATGGTTGTCTTAACGTCCGCCGATAGCATCGAGGTACCGAGGACTGTCATGACAACCCGTCTATTTTCGCGCGCGGCACGCCATCCGTTGCGGTCAATCATCGGATTAAGGTCGCATCTCCAAGTGGTTGACGCCCCCCGTCCCCGGTTTGATAATGAGGTAAGCGTAAGTTAAGGTCGCCGCGGCGCAAGCTGGAACGGCGCCTTTTTGGCTGGACCGCGCTGATTATGAAAATTCGCTTCTTTGTTCTCCTGTCCTTGCTCATCTCGTTCGTCCCGACTGCTCCCTCGCTTGCGGCCGGTGACCGTTTCGCGCTTGTCATCGGCAACGCCAAATACCCGGATGCGGATGCCCCGCTGAAGGAACCGATCAACGATGCGCGCGCCGTCGCCGACGAGCTCAAGCGCGACGGCTTTTCGGTCGAGCTCGGCGAGAACCTGACCGGTGACGGCATGCGCCGCGCCTTCGACAAGCTCTACGGCAAGATCAAGCCCGGCTCGGTGGCGCTGGTCTTCTTCTCGGGTTTCGGCATCCAGTCCGCGCGCCAAAGCTATTTGCTGCCGGTGGATGCGCAGATCTGGACCGAGTCCGACGTGCGCCGCGATGGCTTCAGCCTCGAGACCGTGCTCGGCGAACTCAACACCCGCGGCGCCGGCGTCAAGATCGCGCTGATCGACGCATCGAGGCGCAACCCGTTCGAGCGCCGGTTCCGCAGCTTCTCGGCGGGCCTGACCCCGGTGATCGCGCCGAACGGCACGCTGGTGATGTATTCGGCGGCGCTGGCCTCGGTGGTCTCGGACGCCGGCGGCGACCGCAGCCTGTTTGTCCAGGAGCTGCTGAAGGAGATCCGCGTCCCCGACCTGATGGCCGAGGAGACGCTGAACCGCACCAAGATGGGCGTTACCCGCGCCTCGCGCGGCGAGCAGGTGCCGTGGATTTCCTCGTCATTGGCCGAGGATTTCTCGTTCATTCCGGGCGCCGGCGGATCGCGCCCCTCAACGCCGCCGCCCCCCGCGCCTCCGGCCGCGCCGGCCGTCGTCGCCAACAACCCGCCGCCCGCCCCTCCCGCGCCGCCGACACCTCCGCCGCCGCCGAAGCCGGCCGACAGCGCTGCGGCCCCCGCTCCCGCGGCGCCCGCTCCTGCGGCTCCAGTTGCGGTGCCAGCACCGGCGCCGGCGCCGGCGCCTGCTCCGACGCCGAGGCCGCAGATCGAGGCCGCCCTGCCGCCGCCGCCACCGCCGGTGAAGCCGGCTGACCCCGCGCCCGCGCCGAGCACGGACGGCGGGCCGAGCGCTGCCGCCCTGGCCGACGATGCAACGATCAAGAGCCTGACCGCCAAGATCGCCGCCAATCCTGACGACGTGAACGCGCTGTACCGCCGCGGCCAGGTCTATGCCAGCAAGGGCGCCTACACCCTCGCCATCAAGGATTTCGACGACACCCTCCGGATCAATTCGAAGGACGTCGAGGCTCTGAACAACCGCTGCTGGACCCGCACCGTGGTCGGCGACCTCCAGGGCGCGCTGAAGGATTGCAATGAGGCGCTGCGGCTACGGCCGAACTTCGTCGATGCGCTGGACAGCCGCGGCCTCGTCAATCTCAAGTCGGGCGCCGTGAAGAACGCTATCGCCGATTTCGACGCGGCCCTGAAGATCAACCCGCGCCTGACCTCCTCGCTCTACGGACGGGGCCTTGCCAAGCAGCGCAACGGCTCGGCCCAGGAAGGCGCGCTGGACATCGCCAATGCCAAAGCGATGGACCCGAACATCGTTCAGGAATTCGCAAGCTACGGAGTGCGCTAGTATTTTTTTGAGTTGGGCCCGTCCAAGGCTCGAACCTTGAACAGCCCAGGGAAGACCAATGGGCGGATGCCGCAACAGGCCTTTCGGGGCGTGTTGCTTGAATTCTGAGAGCACGCGAGCTGGCTGCGCAGGAGGGACTGGCTATGAGATCGGCTGCAAAAGGGCTTACCGCGATTCTGTCCATCATCACCGTCGGCGTCGCGCTGTCGCTGCCGACCTCGGCCGCCTATGCGGGCGATGACGGCAACAGCAAGAACGTCACCGAGGACGAAATCCTCCGTGCGCTGGCGCCGGCGCCGAAGAAGCCCCTGACCCGCGGCCTCTCGATCGGTCCGCAGACCGAATCCGCGCCCAACGCCGCCGAGACCAAGCTGCTGCAATCCGTGCGCGGCCGCTCGACGCGGTCGCTGTCCTCGATCGAACGCGAGGAAATCGCCTCGGCCGCCAAGGACAAGCCGAACATCGATCTCGAGATCACGTTCGACTACAACTCCGCCAATATCAGCGCCAAGTCGCTGCCCTCGGTGCAGGCGCTCGGCCGCGCGTTGACCAGTCCCGACCTGAAGGGCTCGACCTTCGTCCTTGCCGGCCACACCGACGCCGCCGGCGGCGAAGCCTACAACCAGGACCTCTCGGAGCGTCGCGCGGATTCGATCAAGCGCTATTTGGTCGAAAAGTACAGCATCTCCGCCACCGATCTCGTCACCGTCGGCTACGGCAAGAGCAAGCTCAAGGACGCGAACCAGCCGCTGGCGGAGGTCAACCGCCGCGTGCAGGTCGTCAACATGGAAAACAAGACCACCGCATCGAAGTGAGCACGACGTATCCTTTGCCAGTGACCAGTCGTGATGTGGTGTAAGGTCTCGCTTCCAGAGCGCGTCCCGCAGCCTTGCGGGACGCCGCTTCATTTCAGGGAAACGCTCCGTTTGGGCCTCGCGCGGATGGCCGTGAGCCAGGTCAGGATGATCCGGCGATGAATTTGACTGAATATCTCAAGCCGGCCGGAACCGTATTGTTCATCGCCGCACTCGGCGTCGGTTATTACCTGTTCGAGCACCGTAAGCGTCCCGAGCCGAAGGAGACGCAAAGCGAGGCGCTCGTCATCGTGACGAAGTCGACCAATGCCTGCTTCTCCGATCTGGTGCGGGTGACCGGCTTCTTCGTGCCGCGGCGCGAAGCGGTGGTCGTGGCCGACCAGGAAGGCTCCAGGGTCACCGACCTCCTGGTCACCGAGGGCACTGTAGTCACCGACAACCAGGAGCTGGCACGCCTGACGGCGCCGCCGCAGATTCCGGGCCAGCCGCAGCGGCCCGGCCCGCAAGGCCCGGTCTCGCTGAAGGCCCCTGCGCCGGGTCTCGTCACCGAGGTCCGCACCATCGTCGGCGCGCCGGCCTCGCCGCAGGCCGGGCCGATGTTCCGCATCGCCGTCAACAACGAGATCGAGCTCGATGCCCAGGTCCCGGCGGTGCACATGTCCAAGCTCACATCAGGCGCCACCGTGCGGATCAGCCGCGACGACGCGCCCGATCTGATCGGGCGGGTCCGGCTGGTGGCCCCCGAGATCGACCGCACCACGCAGCTCGGGCGGGTCCGCATCAGCGTCACCAACAACCCCTCGCTCAAGGTCGGCGTGTTCGCCCGCGCCTCGATCGACGCCAAGCGCAGCTGCGGCGTCTCGATCCCCAAGACCGCCATCGATCACCTCACGGTGCAGGTCGTCAAAGGCAACATCGTCGAGACACGCAAGGTGCGGGTCGGATTGTCGTCCGACAGCGCGACGGAAATCCTGGAAGGGCTCGAGGTCGGCGAAATCGTCGTGGCCGACGCCGGCTCTTCGCTCCATGACGGCGACCAGATCAAGACCATGTTCGCCGATGAACTCGATCGCACGCGGGTACGCTGATGGCTCTCAATATCTCGGCATGGTCGATCCGTCATCCGCTGCCGTCGGTCGTCTTCTCGATCATCCTGCTGGTGCTGGGCTGGGTGTCCTTCACCAAGCTCGCGATCACACGGCTGCCCTCGGCCGACATCCCCGTGATCTCGGTCGCGGTGTCGCAGTTCGGCGCAGCGCCGGCCGAGCTGGAATCCCAGGTCACCAAGACGGTCGAAGACGCGGTCTCCGGCGTCGAAGGCGTCAGGCACATCACCTCGTCGATCACCGACGGCCTGTCGGTCACCACGATCCAGTTCGCGCTCGAGACCAACACCGACCGCGCGCTCAACGACGTCAAGGACGCGGTGACGCGCGTGCGCTCCAACCTGCCGCAGAACGTCACCGAGCCGCTGATCCAGCGCGTCGACGTCATCGGCCTGCCGATCGTGACCTATGCCGCGATCTCGCCCGGCAAGACGCCGGAGCAGCTCTCCTATTTCGTCGACGACGTGGTCAAGCGCGCGCTGCAGGGCGTGCGCGGTGTCGCCCAGGTCGAGCGCATCGGCGGTGTCGAGCGCGAGATTCTCGTTTCGCTCGATCCCGATCGCCTGCAGGCGATGGGCCTGACCGCCGTCAATGTCAGCCAGAGCCTGCGCGGCACCAATGTCGACGTCGCCGGCGGCCGCGCCGAGATCGGCAAGAACGACCAGGCGATCCGCACGCTCGCCGGCGCCAAGACGCTGGGCGACCTCGCCGGCACCATGATCCCGCTGTTCGGCGGCGGCGAGGTCCGGCTCGACGACCTCGGCACCGTCACCGACACCATCGCCGACCGCCGCACCTTCGCCCGCTTCAACGGCGAGCCGGTGGTCGCGCTCGGCATCAAGCGCTCCAAGGGCGCCAGCGACGTGAAGGTGGCCGAGGCCGTGCAGAAGCGCATCGACGCGCTGAAGGCCGCCTATCCCGACGTCGACCTGAAGGTGATCGACACCTCGGTCGAATACACCAACGGCAATTACCACGCGGCGATCTCGACCCTATTCGAAGGCGCGATCCTCGCCGTCATCATCGTGCTATTGTTCCTGCGCGACCTGCGTGCCACCATCATCGCCGCCATCTCGCTGCCGCTGTCGATCTTCCCGGCGTTCTGGGCGATGGACCTGCTCGGCTTCTCGCTGAACCTCGTCAGCTTCCTCGCCATCACGCTCTCGACCGGCATTCTGGTCGACGACGCCATCGTCGAGATCGAGAACATCGTCCGGCACATGAACATGGGCAAATCGCCCTACCGGGCCGCGCTCGAGGCCGCCGACGAGATCGGCCTCGCCGTCATCGCGATCTCGCTGACCATCATCGCCATCTTCGCGCCCGCGAGCTTCATGTCGGGCATCGCCGGACAGTTCTTCAAGCAGTTCGGCATCACCGTCTCGGTGCAGGTGTTCTTCTCGCTGCTCGCCGCGCGCTTCGTCACGCCGGTGCTGGCGGCCTATTTCCTCAAGCACAGTACGCACGAGGAGCCGCCGCCCGGCCGCATCCTGCGCTCGTATCATCGCATCGTGGCCTGGTCGGTGCGGCACTATTTCATCACCGTGCTGATCGGCTTCGGCATCTTCGCGGCCTCGATCTGGAGCATCACGCTGCTGCCGCAGGGCTTCCTGCCGGCCCAGGACAGCGCGCGCTCGCTGCTCGCGCTCGAGCTGCCGCCGGGCACCCAGCTCGCCTACACCGAGAAGGTCACCGAGGACATCGTCGCGCGCCTGCGCAAGCGGCCCGAGGTGAAGAGCATCTTCGTCGACGGCGGCCGCGTCCCGCCGGGCACGCAGGAAGTCCGGCGCGCCGCCCTCATCATCAATTACACGCCCAAGGACAGCCGCGACATCACCCAGCGCGAGCTCGAATTCTCGATCAGCCAGGAGCTGGAGAACGTTCCGGATATCCGCTTCTGGTTCCTCGACGAGAACGGCCTGCGCGCGATCTCGCTGGTGGTAACCGGCGTCGATCCCAACATCGTCAACAACGTCGCGAGCGAGCTTGCGACGCAGATGAAGCGCATTCCGACCATCGCCAACGTCATCTCGGAGACCTCGCTGGAGCGCCCCGAGCTGCGCATCGAGCCGCGCGCCGATCTCGCCGCACGGCTCGGCGTCTCCACCGAAAGCCTGTCGCAGACCATCCGTGTCGCCACCATCGGCGACGTCGGACCGGCGCTCGCCAAGTTCGACGTCGGCGACCGCCTGGTGCCGATCCGCGTGCAGCTCGAGGATGCCGCCCGCGGCAATCTGAAGACGCTGGAGCAGCTCCGCGTGCCGCTCGGCGAGCGCGGCGAGAAGGGTGGCGTGCCGCTCTCGGTCATCGCCGACGTCAAGCTCGACCAAGGTCCGACCAGCATCGGCCGCTACGATCGTGAACGGCAGGCGACCGTTGCCGCCGACCTCGTCGGCTCCGCCGCGCTCGGCGACGCCACCAAGAAGATCTACGACCTGCCGGTCATGAAGACCCTGCCGAAGGGCGTGAAGGTCTCGCCCTCGGGCGATGCCGAAAGCCTGAACGAATTGTCGGAGGGTTTCGCGACCGCCATCACGGCGGGACTGATGATGGTCTACGCGGTGCTGGTGCTGCTGTTCGGCACCTTCCTGCAGCCGATCACAATCCTGTTCTCGCTGCCGCTCTCGATCGGCGGCGCGATCGCGGCGCTGCTCGTCACCGGCAAGCAGCTCACCACGCCGGTGTGGATCGGCATCCTGATGCTGATGGGCATCGTCACCAAGAACGCGATCATGCTGGTCGAGTTCGCGATCGAAGCGATTCACGCCGGCAAGCCGCGCGAAGAAGCCATGATCGACGCCGGCATGAAGCGGGCCCGCCCGATCGTGATGACCACGATCGCGATGGCCGCAGGCATGATGCCGAGCGCGCTCGCCGTCGGCGCCGGCGGCGAGTTCCGCTCGCCGATGGCGCTCGCGGTGATCGGCGGCCTGATCTTCTCGACCATCCTGTCGCTGGTGTTCGTGCCCGCGATGTTCATGGTGATGGACGATTTCGGCGCCCTGATCTGGCGCTTCGCCAAGCGGCTGATCGTGCACAGCGAGGATGCGGAGACGGACCATCACGGGGCTGCGCCGGCGGACGCCCGGCCGGCGCCGACGAACGTCGCGCGGCCCGCGGCGGAGTAAGCTTACGAAGCGTGCTCGTAAGCCCTACTCGTTCCGCGCGATCGCGGTCAGCTTGGTCATGTTCCGCAGCAATATCCGGCCGCGCTGGAGGTCGAGGATCGCTTCCTTGCGCCAGGCCTGGAGCTGGCGGTTGACGCTTTCGCGGGCGGCGCCGACGAAGACGCCGAGCTGCTCCTGCGAGATGTGGACCTCGGAGCCGAAATCGGCTGCGAGCGCGCAGAGCCGCCGCGCCAGCCGCACCGGCAGCGGCTGCAGCATGGATTCTTCCATGCGCTCGCTCTGCCAGCGAATGCGCTGGCAAAGCAGCGCGATGATCTTGATCGCGACCTTGGGCTCGCGCTCGAGGAAGCCGAGGAAGTCTTCGCGCCGCAGCACGAACAATTCGCTTGCCTCGCCCGCGGTCGCATCGGCCGTGCGGTTCTGGCCGTCCAGCACCGCGACCTCGCCGAACAGGTCGCCCGGCCCCATGAAGTTCAGCGTCAGCCGGCTGCCGTCGGCGGCGCCGGTCTCGATGCGGACCTGGCCGCGGCGCACGCCGAACAGCGCGTTCCCTGGATCGCCCTTCTGGAACAGCACCTCGCCGCTGGACAAATGCTGGGTGTGGCAGAGATTGGACAGCCGCTGGAGCTCGTCCGCCCCGAGATCGGCGAACATCGGGTTCATCTTCAGAATGACCGCAAATTCGGCCTGCTTGCTCATGTCAATGTCCTTGTGAACGTCCAGGTCAGTTGTCTTGGCATCGTTCCTGGCAAATCGCTTGAAACCATCAACTTCATGATCGCGTAATACCGCGCCGGAGAAGTGTGTCATAAGTCACATAACTTTGCAGCACCCCCAGACTATTTTTACGCGCTTGGAGCCGCTTCCCGTCCGGGGATAAACTCTGGGCGCAAAGGACGGGTGACCTGCCGGTTCGACGCGGATTGCCCGGCGCTGGAAAGTCGACATGAGAGCATTGAAATTCGCCGGCGGGGCCCTGGCCGCCGTCATCGTCGTGATCGCACTCCTGCTCGTGATCGGGATCCCCTCGGGCTTCCTGACCTCGACGATCGCCTCGCGCGTCGAGAGTGCGACCGGCTATCGGCTGTCGATCGACGGCACCACCAAGATCAGCCTGTGGCCGACGCTGAACGTCACGCTGAACGACCTCGCGCTGACCGATCCCAAGGACCGCAGCGGCATCAAGCGCCTCACGATCGACCGCGTGCAGGCCGACATGTCGCTCGCCAGCATATGGTCGGGCAAGCCTGAGATCAGCGAGCTCGTCGTCACCCATCCCGTGCTCTATCAGCCGCTGCTGCGCGAACGCCTGCCGAGTGCGGCCGCGCCTGCGAAGCCGCTCGCGCTCGACACCAACGGCGCCACCATCGAGCGCATCAGAATCACTGACGGCGAGGTGGCATTCTCGCGCCTGCGCGACCGTATCGAGGGCCGCATCAGCACCATCAATGCCGACGCGACCATCGACCGCGACCGCAAGGTCAATATCGCCGGCACCGCCCGCGTCGGCGATCATCCGACCAAGTTCGACATCAAGGCGACCGTGCCGGCCGAGCGCTCGACGTATCCGGTGGATTTCGCCGTCGACATGCCGAGCGTGCTGAAATCCCAGCTCACCGGTCACGCCGAGATGCGGCTGAGCGGCAATGTCGTGATGATCAACGGCGTGAACGGCAGGCTCGGCGACGGCGCCTTCAACGGCTGGGCTTCGGTCGACATCGCGAGCAAGCCGCTGGTCAAGCTCGACCTCGACTTCCAGCGGCTCGCCATGCCGCTGGCAAAATCGCCGGAAGGCGTGTCCGGGCAACCCTGGAGCAATGCGCCGATCGACGTCTCCGGGCTCAACTATGTCGATGCGCAGGTGCGGATCTCCGCCAGCGAGGCCGTGATCGGCGATGCGCGCATCGCGCCGCTGGCGCTCGATGCCAAGCTCGCCGGCGGCGTGCTGAAGGCCGGCACGGCCAATCTCGGCGCCTATGGCGGCCAGATCTCGGGCGAGGTGATCCTGGACGCGACCACCGGCGCGCCGAGCTTTGCCATGCATTCCGACCTCGTCGGCGTGCGCGCGCTGCCGCTGCTGCAGGGCCTTGCCGAGTTCGACCGCATCGACGGCAAGCTGCAGGCCAAGCTCGCCTTGCGCAGCGCCGGCACCAGCCAGCGCGCGCTGATGGCGAACATGCAGGGCACGGCCTTCGTCAATTTCCAGGACGGCGCCATCCGCGGCATCAATGTCGCACAGATGATCCGCTCGCTGACGACGAGCACGCTGTCCGGCTGGCAAGACAACCAGAGCAGCAGCCAGGAGCAGAGCACGGATCTGTCGCAGCTCTCGGCCTCCTTCCGCATCGACAAGGGCCAGGCGGTGACGACCGATCTCAACCTGATCGGGCCGCTGGTGCGGGTCACCGGCGCCGGCACGATCGCCCTCGACACCAAGATGATGGGCTTTCGCGTCGAGCCGAAGCTCGTGATGACGACCGAAGGCCAGGGCCGCACGAGCGAGCCGGTCGGCTTCGGCATTCCCGTGATGATCCAGGGCTCCTGGTCGCAGCCGCGGATCTATCCTGATATGGCCGGCATGCTCGACAATCCCGACGCCGCCTATGCCAAGCTGCGCGAGATGGGCAAGGGCCTGTTCGGCCCCGACGGCGCCGGGCTCGGCAACATCCTCGGCAGCCTCGGTCTTGGCGGCACCGTCGCGCCGGGCGGCGGCAATGCAACCGGCAATGCCAATCCGCAAGGCCAGCAACCGGCGCAGAACAATCTGCTCGGCGGCCCGCTCGGGGAGGCGCTCGGCAATCTGATCCAGCAGGGCCTCTCCAGCGGTACGGGGAGCAGCGCGGGGAGCGGCACGGCTACCGGCCGCAGCCGCAGCCTGCCGGCAACGCCCTCCACGCCGGCGCAGCAGGCCTCGCCTGCGGCCCCCGCCCTGGAGGACCCGCCGGTCGCGCAGCAGGACAGTCAGCCAATGAACGACGTGCTGCGGCAGCTCTTCAATCGATAAGCTCCCTGCTTCGAACGGATCGGGCGGCGACAATCGCTGCCGGTCCACCTGCCCAAGAGACCATAAGGGGGCAACAGACCATAAGGGGGTAACCACACCGGCCGGTCCGCCGGCTGCATGACCGCCCTTCGGTCCAAATTGTGCTAGAACGGCTTGGAAGGGCCTGTACGGCCGTAGCGCGCGGCATCCGTGGCGGCGCGAGAGGATCGGGATGGCAGGAGCGAACGACAAGACACGATCTCTGCGCGAGGGCCTGTTCGCCAAATACGTCGTCTCCCTCGTCGGCCTCGTCGTGTTCGTCCTCGCCGTCAACGGCGCGATGGAGACCTGGATCTCCTACCGCGCCACCAGGACACAGCTGACTGACGGCTTGGAGGACAAGGCGCAGGCAGCCGCCCGGCGCATCGAGCAGTCGATTTCCGAGCTCGACCGCCAGATCAGCTGGGTGACGCGGGCGAGCCAGGACACGCTGGAGAAGCGCCGTGCCGACTACGCCTCGCTGCTGCACCAGGTCTCGGTCGTCAACCAGCTGTTCCAGCTCAACGGCGACGGCCGCGAGGTGCTGCGCGTCTCCAGGCAATCGACCACGACCGGCGGCAATGCCGACCTCTCCCGCGACATGCGCTTCACCGAGGCCGTCGCCCGCGGCGTCACCTACGCGCCGGCCTGGTTCGCCGACCGGACGCCGATGATGTCGATCTCGGTGGCGCATTCCGGCTTCAATGCCGGCGTCACCGTGGCCGAGATCGACCTCAGCTTCCTCTCCGACTACCTGTCCGATGCCCAGGTCGGCAAGGCCGCCTTCGCCTATGTCGTCGATCCGCGCGGCCGGGTGCTGGCGACGTCCTCCAAGGGACCCGAGATCGGCACGGACCTCTCCAAGCTGCCACAGGTGGCGGCCGCGATCGCGCCCGGCCACGAAGCCGAGACGTCGGGCACCGACTTCAACGGTCATGCGGTGATGAGCGCCGCGAGCCTCGTGCCGAAGCTCGGCTGGAGCGTGCTGTTCGAGCAGCCGACCACACAGGCATTGATGCCGATCCGCGACCAGCTGGTGCGCATCGCGCTTCTGATCGGCATGGGCCTGATGGTCGCGATCCTCGCCGGCACGCTGCTCGCCCGCCGCATGATCATTCCGATCACGGCGCTGCGCGACGGCGCGCAACTGCTCGGCGCCGGCGATTTCAGCCATCGCATCGACGTGCACACCTCCGACGAGCTGGAAGACCTCGCCGGGCAGTTCAACCGCATGGCCGACCAGATCCAGGAGACCTATTCGAACCTGGAGAGCAAGGTCGAGGAACGCACCCGCGATCTCGCGCAATCGATCCACGAGCTCAAGGTGCTGGAGGAGGTCGGCCGCGCGGTGGCCTCCTCGCTCGACCTCAACGCGGTGCTTGCAACCATCGCCGGCCGCGCGATCGAGATCACCCGTGCCGACGCGGTGCTGATCTACGGCTTCGACGCGGAGGCGCGCCGCTTCAACCTGGTTGAGGCCAACGGCATCGACAAATCCGCCGAGGGCGCGCATGTCACCATCGCGCAAGGCGGCAACATCCTGAGCGATGCCGCCGACAGCGGCGAGCCGATCGCGCTGGCCGAGCTCGGCGATGCGGCCGAGCAACCGCTGCGCGAGGTCGCGCGCGCGGCCGGCTTCAACTCGGTGCTGGTGGTGCCGCTGATCGACCAGCAGGGCACGCTGGGCTCGCTCGTCGTGCTGCGCCGCGCCGCCGGCGCGTTCGCGCCCAGCATCATCGGATTGATGCGCACCTTCGCCAACCAGGCCGTGCTGGCGATGCGCAACGCGCAGCTGTTCACCGAGGTCGACCACAAGAGCCACGCGCTGGAGGCGGCGAACACGACCGTGCGCGCCCAGGCCGACAAGCTCCGCGAGCAGACCGAACAGCTCAAGGACTGGAACAAGTCGCTGGAGGAGCGCGTCAGGACCCAGCTCGGCGAGATCGAGCGCATCCGCAAGCTCGAGCGTTTCCTGGCGCCGCAGGTGGCGCAGCTGATCGCCTCCTCCGACAGCCCCGAGGGGCTGCTCACCAGCCAGCGCCGCGAGGTCACGGTGGTGTTCTGCGACCTGCGCGGCTTCACCGCGTTCACGGAAGCGACCGAGCCGGAAGAGGCGATGAACGTGCTGCGCGAGTATCACGCCGCGCTCGGCCAGCTGATCTTCAAGTACGAGGGCACGCTCGACAAGTATGCCGGCGACGGCGTGATGATCCTGTTCAACGCCCCGATCCAGTTCGAGGACCACACGGCGCGCGCCGTGAGGATGGCGGTGGAGATGCGCGACACGATCGGCCCCCTGACCGAGCGCTGGCGCAACCGCGGGCATAGCCTCGGCTTCGGCATCGGCATCGCGCTCGGCTATGCCACGCTCGGCCAGGTCGGCTTCGAGCAGCGGCTGGAATATGCCGCGATCGGCAGCGTCACCAACCTCGCCTCCCGCCTCTGCAGCGAGGCCAAGCCGAACCAGATCGTGGTGAGCCGCCGCGTCTACGGCATGGTCGAGCCCTGGGTCGAAGCCCGCGCCCTCGACGATCTCCAGCTCAAGGGTTTTAACCACCCCGTGCTGGCGATGGAGATTTTGAGCTGGCGCGAGGCGGTGGAGAACGTGGTGGATGCGACGGCGGTGCGGCGACGGGGGTAGCCAAACAAAAGTTGCGAAAACAACCCCATGCACAGTAGGCGCGGGGTTGCAGGATCAATGACTTACGGCGCGCGCCTCGCAGGTGCCGGCTTGGCTTGACTCGTCGGGCAAAACACCAATGCGCAACGGCTTGGTCAGCGCGCAGCGAGGGGACCACCTCTATCTCGACGATCACAGCTACAGGTGACCCATGCTGACGACGAAGCGCAAGCCGGCCACGGTCGGCGAAATCCTCACTGAGGAATTCATGAAGCCGATGGGCCTGACCCAGGGCGCGCTGGCCGAGGCTATGGGGGTGCAGCGCAAGCACGTCAACGAACTCTGCAACGACCGTCGCAACGTCACGGCGGCAACCGCGCTGATCCTCGCCCGGGTGTTCGGCAACAGCCCGGACTTCTGGCTGAACGTGCAGTGGCGGACAGATTTGTGGGAGGCAATGCATTTGGCCCGCGACCGCAAGCGGATCGAACGGGCGCGACCGCTGACATCGGCGGCGTGACTTCGCATCGGCGGGGAGGTTTACGGAAGGTCCTTTTGTTCGGCAGCGTCGATACGCTCGATATCCTCCTTCAGGAGGGTATTCACCAGGTCGTTCAGAGAGGTCCCCTGGGTGACGGCGAGGTCCGAGAGGTACGCCAGGACGTCTGGCTCCAAATGGACTGGCGGCACCAAGCGCGTCCCTTTCCGGAAGAACTTGCCGCGCGCAGCGGCTGAGAAATCGTATTCGTCCTTCATCAGATCACCGATCAACCATCTTCATAGGACTTTATCTCACGCCGGGTCGGCTTCCGTGCCGAGATGATGCGGATCGCCACCCGGTCTGCCCGGAGAAGGCGCAGTGCCGGAAGGAGGAGATGAGCAACTCTAACTCAGTCGACGCGTTTCTCAACCGAGTTCGCGTATCTTCGAGAGCCAAATTGATTGGGTGATGATTTCTGCAGAGTTCAAATGCGATTGCCCTGCCGCAAGGTGGCAGGGAGCGCAGCGGTGCAAGCCGCCTGAAACGCGCAACTCTCGCGACGACACTCCCGAACCACATCCCTCCTCGCCGCGACCAACCCTCGCCTCAACGGCGAGGCCCATTCGTGGGAGACACCCCGTGACCCTTGCCCCACCTTCGCGTGCCTATGATTTGCAGATGCTGGACCGGCCCGCGGATCGCGCGCGCGACCAGGGCTGGGTGTTTGGGCTGCCGCCGGGCATCGCATCCGAGCAATGGCCGCTCGATCCCGTCACCGGCTATCCCTTGATGCACGGCTTCACGCTGCTGTTGCCGGAGGATTACCGGGTGCACGGCGATGACATCGTCGCATTGTCGTTCTTCGCCACGGCGCCCGATCACAATGACGGCGGGGCGCCCGACGATCCCGAGATTCGCGAGGCGGTGCTGGCACGGCCGTCGCATCCGCGCCTGTCGCGCATGACCGACATTCTCGACTACGAATATGCCGCGCTGCTGCTGACGCGGGCCGAATATGACGGCGCGTTCGCCGCACCGCCGGCACCGCTTGCGCTGGCAACAGTGGAGCGGCCGCGCTGGCTCGACGTCGGCGGCGCCAGCGCCTTCTTCGAGGCCGCACCTAGCTACGCCAAGAAGATGTTCGCCGCTCCGCCGCGCGCCGATCTCGGCGAGACGCGCGCGATCGCGTTGTCGCCGCGCGCGAATGATCCCAACGCCGGCAAGGGCCCGCAGGACGAGTATGTGCGCGAACATCCGCCGACCGGCTATCAGCCTTACTATTACTATGTCGGCGGCAAGCCGGGCAGCGACAATTTCCGCCTGCACGACTGGGCGAGGGATCACGCCCACAACCATCTCGGCGGCACCATGCGGCCGTGCCAGGCCGTGCCGGAGATGAGCCCGTTCTACATCGAGTTCGAGGAATATTTCGGCGGCTACAATTTCGGCGGCGGCAACGCGCAGCTGGACTTTAGGGACATGAAGTTCGACTGGGCGTGCGGGTGAGATCACAGACTGCGCAGGAGTCCGGACTTTGCGATGATGCGAGCGTTCACGGCGTTATGCCGAGAAACGGATTAACGATGGTGAGCCCGCCGATGCTGCGGCCGTGCTGAAGGTCCCAAGATCACCGCTGTCAAACAACGCGCTCACCTCTCGTTCGCCTTGTCCCGATCGAATTTGTAGCCGCCGGGCAGAGGAAACTGGAATTGCTCCACTTGCCTGAGAAACTCCGCTCGTTTGTCGACCTTCTCCACCGCAATCTCGCCCTTCGAGGCTCTGACCACGTTGAGCTCGTCGCCCTCCTTGAGGCCGAGTTCATCAACTAGCGCTTTGGGCAGGCGAATGGCGAGGCTGTTGCCCCATTTGGAAACCAGCACCAGCACTCTCCGTGATGTGCATCCCTATCTGCATATCATAGGGGGATATGATGGCATTCCAAGCTGGCGCCCCTCACGCCCCCCGCTTCGGCCCGATCGCCTCAAACCCGGCCTTCTGCTCGTCACTCAGATCAGCCTGAAAATCATCGAACGCGTCGGCGATGGCGCCGACGGCTTGCAGCAGGGTCTGCAGCCGCGTCTTCACGGCGGCGAGGCGGGCCTGCGGGGTTGCGGGGGGCTCGGTCGGGCAGGCGCTGAGCGTCTGCATGGTGCGGAGCGTGGTGTCCTGCAGCACCTCGAAGCGGGCGCGGCCGACCTCGTCGAGGTGCAGCGTGGCGGCGATCTCGGCGGCAGGCCATTGCTGCTGGACGAACTGCTCGTATTGGCGCTGCGCGTTTTCGTCATAAAGAGGATCGTAGTCCGCTTGGCAGGCCTTGGCCGCCTGGGCGTCCTTGCTGGCGGTCTTGTCAGCGTTTTTGGACTGGTGGGACGCCAGCGCGGCGCGGCGCTCATTGGCGAGGGCGTTGAACCGGGCTTTCTGGTCGTCGTTGAGCAGGCCGACGAATTTCGACAGCGGCGCTTCGATGGCGTCGATGGCCTTGATCATGGCCTCGACACGCTCGCGCATCAGGCCGAGGCGCTCCGCCGCATTGGCGGGGGTTTGCTCCGGGCAGGCGGCGCGGATGGTGTCGCGCGCCGCATTCCAGGCGGATGAGAGCTCGTCGAGCGCGGTGCGCTGAGCTTCGTTCGGCTGCACGGCGCTCGCGATGCGCTCGACCGGCAGGCCGCCGGTGTCGCTGGCCTCGCACAGCGTCTCCGCGGTCGGGACCTTTCGCGCGCGACGGCCTTGCGGCACGGTGTAGGCGGCAAGCTCGGTGGCGGCGTAGGGCGTGAACAGCGCGGCATAGATGTCGCCGTAGCCGTAGAGCGAGAGGCTCGTGGTATCGCCGAAGACGATCGCATTGGTGAGATCGTCATGCGCGAACGGCCAGAACACCGGGCCGACCCAGCCGTAGCTGCCGTCGGGATGGCGCCACCAGCCCTGCGGACGGCGGCCGCCTTGCCAGCCCGCCAGCGCCGCCTGCGCGGTGAGAGCCGCGCGCAGCACGTAAGGGTTCGACAGCTGGCTCCGGTCCCCGCGCGGGTCCTGCGACCTCAGCGCCGCGGAGCGATAGCGGCCACCGCGCACGGCCATGCGGGAATGGCGCAGCCGCGACAGGCCCATCATGTGGCCGACCGCGAAGCGCGCAACACCGAGCGGACCGCCGCGCAAGCCGAACTGCGCCTCGGCCCTGTTAGGCAGCAGCACGGCCGCGAGCAGCAGGGTCGCACCGGCGAGCGCCAGTCCCAGGCGTCCCGGCACGATCGCTGACCTAACCACGGGCTTGATCACGTCCCTCCCTCCCGCGTGCGCAATGCGTCGCATCTCAATGACGCGCGAGGGAACCGAATGTTCCAGAGAGACACAGAACAATGCGTCGCAATGCAGGCCGGCCGTGCCGGTGCGGTGTCACTCCGCCTTTTGCGGCATCACGAAGGTCTGGCCGGGATAGATCAAATTGGGGTTCTGGATCTTGTCGCGGTTGGCCTTGAAGATCACCGCGTAACGGGAGCCGTCGCCGTAGGCGAGCCGGCTGAGCGCCCAGAGGCTGTCGCCGCGGGCGATGATCCGGCTGCCGCCGGCCTCGGCCGGTGCGGTGGTGAGCGCCTCCGCCGGCGAGGCCGATGCGACCGCGGTGCCCGCCGGCGCATGTGCGAAAGGCCCATGCGCGAAGGCCTTGGGCTTCGGCGCGCCGACCAGCTTCGGCCGGCCCGCTTGCTTCACAGGCACCGACGCCAGGCGCGGCGAGGCCGACGGCAGGGCGGCGACGGCGTCCGATTTGTCGTCGGGCTTCTCGGCCTGCCTGGTCTCCTGCTTCGCGACCTGTGGGCTGCGCGCGGGCGGCGGCGCCACTGCTGCGATGGTCACCGGCATGGTCCGGCCGGATTCGGTGACCGTGCCGTCCGGCGCCTTGGCCCGGAGCGTCAGGTCGTAAGAGCCGGCCGGCAGCTGCGGCGGGGTCATCACGAACTGGCCCGAGGCGTCCGCGACCACGCTGTCGAGCGGCTTGCCGTCGCGCAGCAGCTCGACCCTCGCACCCGGCGTGGCGCGGCCGGCGATCACCGCCGCCTCGCCGTGATCGTCGATGCGGGCGACGTCGAAACGGGGGCCGGCATCCGCAGCCGGCGCCGGCGCCGGCTTGGCCGGCACGAGATCGCCGAGCGCGGCCACCTGCTTCTGGGTCTCGGCCAGCGCGCCCGCCTTCGGCTCGGGGGCCGGCGGCGCGCTGCCGGCGAGCTTCGGCGGTTCCGGCTTCGGCTCGGGCTTGGCTTCCGCCTTGGGCTCGACCCTGGCTTCAAGCTTGGGCTCGATCTTGAGCTCGGCCTTGGCTTCGACCTTGGGTTCGATCTTGGGTTCGATCTTGGCCTCCGGCTTGGCGGCGACGGTGACCTTGGTCCCATCCGGCAGCAGGCGGCGCAGCTCGGCCGGGCCGATCACCAGCGCGGTGCCGGCCAGCGCGAGCAGACAGAAGGCGATGAAGGCCTTGGATGCGGTGATCATTGAAAAGGACCTTGGGTGGCAAATCAGCCGAGGCCGGCAAGGTGCGCCGATTTGGCTGCGGCAGCAAGACTGCCGATAGGATTACGCCTCCGTCCCGGCGCGCGGGATGAACCGGCGCGACCCTGCTTGTGTCCAAGTATCAAGGCCGCCTTGGTGCATTCTTCAAGGAAATTCCTCCCGTGACCGTATTCTCCCGTACCGTGCGATCGCTGGCGCTGCTGCTGACGTTGGCCGCTTCACCCGCTTTGCCCGCCTCCGGCCCGCCACCCGGCTTCAAGCTCTCCGACGATGCCGATTTCGCCTTCACCTCGCCCGACGGCGCCACCAGGCTCGAGCAGTATGTGAAGGAGGGCGAGGATTTCGACATCAAGTGGCAGGTCTGGGCGCGGCGCGGCGAACAGATGCAGGAGCTGAAGCCCGAGCAGCTCTATCCGGCCGGTTTCCGTTTCACGGCCGACTCGCAATGGCTGGTGCGGATGCAGAAGACCGGCTCGGGCGAGCAGGACCTCTTTCTCTACCATGTCGAGAACGGCGCCTTCGTCAACGCGACCGAGCAATCGCTCAGCGATCTCGCCTGGGCCTATTTCCACAGCCGGCCCGACACGAAGAACATGAAGCTGGACTACCACATCTCGGCCAACCTGATGAAAGGTACCGAAAATGCGTATCGCTGGCTCGGCGTCGACTGGCCCAACAACCGCTATCTCCTGATCTCGCTGTCGGGCGAAATGGACGAGCATCCGAAGAACGTCGCGGTGAAGGGTCTGGCGAACTGGAGATGCCGCTATGACCTCAAGACCGGCCAGTTCGACGTCCCCGAGATGTTCGCCAAGGGCAATGCGGCAGCCTTGAGGTGGGAAATCAAGCGCTAAGGGACCTGCCGACGCGCCGCAGGTTCCCGTGCGATGGAACCAAGCCACTGATTCCATTCCGATTCATCTTTCCGTAACCGTCAATGGTAACGGGCTCTTGTCGGTTTTGCTGCATCTTGCAGCCCACGGGAGGGCTGGATGGGCGCATCGATTCGATGGACCGCGCGGTTGCGCGCGTTGCTCCGGCGTTGGCGCGGGGCGCCGCTGACGTGGCTGATCGCCGGCGGCTTCGTGCTGATGCTTGCGACCGCCATCGGCACCGCGCTCACCGTCGACCGCTTCCGGCAGAATGCCATCGAGAGCGGCCGCGACAGCCTCGAGAGCGCCGTGCGCATGCTCGCCCGGCATTTCGACCGCCAGTTCGAGGACTTTGCGGTGCTGCAGAAGAGCATCATCGCCGAGCTCGAGAGCCACGGCATCGCCTCCGCCGAAATCTTCCGCAGCGAGATGGGCACGCTCGCCGTGCACGAGGTGCTGCGCGCGAAGGCCAGCGGCTGGTCCGACGTCGCCGGCGCCAATGTGTTCGATTCCAGGGGCGTGCTGATCAACTCGTCGCGGCAATGGCCGGTCGCCGACATCTCGATCGCCGATCGAGGCTATTTCCACCGTCTCAAGAACGATCCGGCCGCGCAGAAGGAAGTGGAGATCGTGCCCGGCCGGCTCGGCAACGGACCGGCGATCGTGTTCGCGTGGCGCGTCTCCGGCCCGCATGGCGAGTTCCTCGGACTGGTCTCGCGCGCGATCGCGCCGGAGCAGCTCGAATCCTTCTTCGCCTCGACCGGGCTCGGCGAGGATTCCTCGATCGCGATGCACCACCAGAACGGCCAGCTGCTCGCGCGCATTCCGCATGTCGAGGCGATGATCGGGCAGAACTTCCGCACCGGCACGCCGGAGCAAATGGCGGTGTTCGAGCGCACTTTCGTCACCACCCAGCTGGCAAGCCCGATCGACGGCAAGGACCGCATCGTCGCCTCGCGCCTGCTCACCGGCGAGCCGCTGGTCGTGGTGGCGACCAAGTCGCTGGATACGACGTTGGCGACCTGGCGCACGCAGACGAAGTTCTTCGTCACCATTGCCGTGCTGTCGATCGGCCTGCTGGTGCTCACGCTGTTTCTGATCTTCCGCCAGGTGACGAGGCGGCTTTCGCTCGAGAAGCAGCGGCTCGACACCGCGATGAACACGATGACGCAAGGCCTGTTGATGTTTGATCAGGACGAGCGGCTGATCGTCTGCAACCGGCGCTACATCGAGATGTACGGGCTCTCGCCCGCTGTGGTGAAGCCCGGCGTCCATTTCCGGGACGTGATCCGGCACCGCCGGGACACCGGCTCGTTCGAGGGCGACGTCGAGGCCTATTGCGACGACATCCTGAGCAATATCGGCCGCACCCAGAGCACCATCGTCGAGACCGCCGACGGCCGGCTGATCGAGATCAAGAACCAGCCGGCAGCTGGCGGCGGCTGGCTCGCCACCCATGACGACGTCACCGAGCGCATCCGCGCCGACGAGCGCATCGCCCATCTGGCGCATTACGACGCGCTCACCGACCTGCCCAACCGCGTGCTGCTGCGCGGACACCTGGAGCGCCGCGTCGCGGAGCTCGCGCAGGGCAAGCCGTTCGCGATCCTCTATATCGACGTCGACGAGTTCAAGGGCGTCAACGATTCGCTCGGACACGAGGTCGGCGACGAATTGCTGCGCCAGGTGGCGAGCCGCCTGCGTGCCTGCGTCAGCGGCAACGACATGGTCGCGCGACTGGGCGGCGACGAATTCGCCATCGTCAAGGCCGGCACCTCCGATCCGGCCGAGCTGACGCTACTCGCGGAAACGATCCTTGGGGCGTTGCGCGCGCCGGTGGATTGCGGGGGGCAGGAGGTTCCGACCGATGCCAGCATCGGCATCGCCATCGCACCCGACCATGGCGACAATCTCGACGATCTGCTCAAGCGCGCCGATCTGGCGATGTATGCGGCGAAGTCGCAAGGACGCCGCACCTTCCGCCTCTTCGCACCCGAATATGACGCCAGGGTGCGGCAGCGCCGCCAGCTCGAGCTCGATCTGCGCCAGGCGCTCGCCCGCGGCGAGTTCGAGGTGCACTACCAGCCGCTGGTCGATCTCACCGCCAATGTCGTCACCGGCTGCGAGGCGCTGTTGCGCTGGCGCCATCCCGAGCGCGGCATGGTTTCGCCGGCGGAGTTCATCCCGGTCGCCGAAGACACCGGCCTGATCGGCGAGATCGGCGAATGGGTGCTGAAGCAGGCCTGCGTCGAGGCTGCCTCGTGGCCCGGCCGGATTCACATCGCGGTCAACGTGTCGCCGGTGCAATTCCGCTCGCGCACGCTGGCGCTCAAGGTCGCCGCCGCGCTCGCGGAGTCCGGGCTCGCGCCGGGGCGGCTCGAGCTCGAGATCACCGAGACGGTGCTGATCCGCGACGACGAGGAGGCGCTGGCGATCCTGCAGCAGCTGCGCGAGCTCGGCGTGCGCATCGCGCTCGACGATTTCGGCACCGGCTATTCGTCGCTGAGCTACCTGCACCGCTTCCCGTTCGACAAGATCAAGATCGACCGCAGCTTCATCAGCGACATCGGCGAGCCCGAGGATTCCTCGCCGATCGTGCAGGCCGTGGTGCACATGGCCGCCGCGCGCCGCATGGCGACGACGGCCGAAGGCGTCGAGACCGAGGCGCAAGCCGAGGTGCTGCGCCAGCTCGGCTGCAGCCAGATGCAGGGCTGGCTGTTCAGCCCGGCGGTGCCGGCCGCGAAGCTGAAGCAGCTGCTGGCAGCGCAGGCGGTGGCGGCCTAGCCGCCGACGGCGGCGGTCACTCGATCAATTCGTCGGCAGAGGCGATGAGGGAGTCGGGCAGCTTCAGGCCGAGTGCCCTGGCGGTCCTCAGATTGACGACCGTCTCGAACCTGGCGGGACGTTCGATCGGCAACTCCGATGGAGGTGCGCCTCTGAGGACGCGGTCCACGTATGCGGCCAGGCGATGATAGGAGTCGGAAAGCCTGGGCCCATAGGTGCAGAGGGCGCCACTCCGGGCGAAGGCTGCCCAGCCCGAAATGACCGGCGCCCGATGTTTCATCGCCTGCTCGATGATCCGGTCCCGGTACTGGATCGCAAATCCATCGGCGAACAGCGAGACGGCTTGCGGCGGATTGCGGTCCATGGCGGCGAACGCGGCGGCGAGCTGGTCCTGGCTTGCGGTCGCGAAAAATTCCGTCTTCAACCCGAGCTTCCTGGCGGTGTCCTCGGAATAGGCGCGCTCGATCTGCGAGCCCGGATGCTCGGGATTGCCGACGATGGCGACGCGCTGCAAGCCCGGAACGGTATCGCGCAGGATCTCCAAACGTTTGGCGTTCAACTCTGCGGCCATGAAGGTCAGGCCGGTCATGTTGGCGGGCGGACGCGCCAGGCTATCGGCGAAGCCGGCGACGACAGGGTCGCCGCTGAAAACGTACACGGTGGGGGTTGATAGCTTCAGCTCAGCCACGATTGCGACCGCAGCGCCTTGAGCGACGATCAGGTCGACCGGCTTTCGAAGCAAGCTTTCGGCCAGCGGCGCGACGCGGGTCAAATCATCATCACCATAGCAATAGGTGACCTCGAGGTTCTCGTTCTCACGATAGCCGAGCTCGCGAAGGCCGGCGCGGAACACCTGCAGAAACGGCGTAAGGCTCGCCTCTCGCTGCGCCGTGAGCCAGCCGATGCGAGACACCTTGCCTGCCGCGTGCGCGGCCTTGTGCGCCGCCACTGCAAGAAAAGCGCCCGACGATAGAAATGTCCGCCGATCCATCCCGGTCCGTATCCTCGACAGACCAACAACTTAGTCGCACCTGGCAGCGTTATCCAGCAACTGCCGCGAGCCTGTTTCCCCCCGATCACAGGCCGGCGCGACACCCGGGCCTGCCTCCCGGGGAAAGATAGGATCAAACCTTGTACCTCGCGGTTATCGCCTCGCTGAGACGGCCGGGAACTCCGGCCGACGGGCCCAGTCAACATTGCATCACGCGGACCGCAGGCGGCTTTTCGCCCGCGCCGTCGCGCGTGTGCGAAACGAGCGAGGTGACATGTCTATCCTGGCGTTCAGAATGCTTGCCCTGGTCGCGGTTGCCGCCGTGATCGGCCTTGCCGCCGAGGCCCGCGACGACGGGCGCTACGCAAACTCCCCGCTCAAGGATTGGTTCGAGAGCCTGAAGAGCAAGGGCGGCGGTCCCTGCTGTGCCGACGCCGACGGCACGGCGCTCGACGACGTCGACTGGGAGACGCGGGACGGACGTTACCGGGTGCGGCTGCTCGGCAACTGGGTCGAGGTGCCCGACGATGCCGTCATCACCGAGCCCAACCGCGCCGGGCGCACCATGGTCTGGCCTTATTACGTCAACGGCCGTCCCATGATCCGCTGCTTCATGCCTGGCAGCATGACCTGAGGCGGGCGAGTTCGGCAACGGTTGGCATGATCACATTTGCCGTCTGGCGGCCTGCACTTCGACGAATTCGGAGTCGGGGTGGCTGACGATGGTGGCGACCCAGATGCCGCTGATGATCAGCGACCAGGCGGTGTTCCAACAGATCCAAAACACGGGCCAGCCTCCCTCTTTGCTTTTCCGACGCGGCAGAGCGATGCCGCCGTTCCCCACGCGAAGCCGCCGCGATGGCAGGCGACAAGGCGCTATTTTGATTTGGTCTGCGGCGGCGCCCGGTCGGTTTGGCCGGTGTGGCGCTTTGCCACGACGTCCTCGTCGTGCTCGCCCTCGTGCGGGCGCGGCGGAAGCCTGGGCTGGCCGGCCTGACCGCCATGCTTGCCACCCATGTCGGGCTGCCTTCGAGATCGTTTTCGCGGGTCATGCAGGTTCAATGCGTTCGCAGCGCATTGGTTCGCAGCAACACCGGCTATTGTGGTCGCGGTCATCGTGTGGGTCATGCTCGGGCCGCCGGCGCCGGGGCCGCATTTGCCCTCCCGCACTGCGGCAGCGCGCTGACACGCCATTCCGCGACCGATGCGATTTCGGCATCGATCGATCCCATCTGGATTTTGGTGCGGCGGCGCGCCTGCCGCTATCCTCGCGGCAAAACGACAATGCCGCGAACCGGCTTTCAGGAGGAGGAGCCCATGTCGAGATCGATCCGACACATCGCATCGCGCGTGCCGCGCGCTATGATCGCCGCCACCCTGTTCGCTTCGCTCACCCTCGTTTCAGGAGTTCGTGCCGGCATGGCCGAAACCTTCGCCTATGTCGGCAATGCCGACAGCAACGACATCAGCGTGTTCAAGATGAGCGAGAGCGGCGAGATGACGCCCGTGCAGACGGCCGCCTTCAAGGGCGTCGAAAAGCCGGGCTCCTCGACACCGCTCGCGATCACGCCAGACCGCCGCGTGCTGATCGCCGCAATCCGCTCGCAGCCTTATCTCGCGGTGAGCTTTGCGATCGATCCCAGGACGGGCGAGCTCAGCCATCTCGGCGCCGGACCGCTCGCGGACAGCATGGCCCATATCGCCATCGACCGCAGCGGCAAGTTCCTGTTCAGCGCCTCCTATGGCGGCAACAAGGTCGCGCTGAATCCGCTGCTTGATAACGGCGTTGCCGGCGATCCCAAGCAGGTGATCCCGACGGGGCTGAACGCCCACGCCTTCCTGCCCTCGCCCGACAACCGCTTCGCGTTCGCGACCAATCTCGGCTCCGATCAGGTGCTGGCCTTCGCGTTCGATGCCACGGCCGGCACGCTGACGCCGAGCGATCCGCCGGCGCACAAGGTGCCGGAGAAATCCGGGCCGCGGCACTTCGTCTTTCACCCCGGCGGCAAGTTCGTCTATCTCCTCCACGAGCTGAACGGCGACGTCGCGGCATTCACCTATGAGGCCAGGAGCGGCGCCTGGGACGAGATCCAGCGCACCACCGCGCTGCCCGAAGGCTTCTCCGGAAAACCCTGGACGGCCGACATCCACATCACGCCGGACGGCCGCTTCCTCTACGCCTCCGAGCGCACCACCAGCACGCTCACCGCCTACAAGGTCGACGGCGCGAGCGGCAAGCTGACCACGATCGGCAGCGTGCCGACCGAGAAACAGCCGCGCGGCTTCCAGGTCGATCCCAGCGGCCGCTATCTCGCCGCCGCCGGCGAGCTCTCCAACAGCATGACGGTCTATGCCATCGACCAGGGCAGCGGCGCGCTGGCCAGGCTGAAATCCTATCCCACCGGCAAGAAGCCGAACTGGATCGAGTTCCTGAGCCTGCCGTGAGGGAACGCGGCCGACCTACGTAAACATCCGCAGTTTCGCGCGGCCCGGCTTGACGTCATATCTCGGTCATGGACCGGCAGATTGTCTTCAAATGCCCCCAGACGGGACTCAACGTGCAGCATCGTCTGACCGACGAGCCGGCCGATCGCACGCACGTATCCGTGTCCTGCCCGGCCTGCACGCGGCTGCATCTGATCGAGCGGGCCAGCGGCACGCTGGTGGGTGATCGGCGCCGCTGACGTCCGCCGGGCATGGCGCCCTGGCCGTGAGCTGTTCGGAGCGAACCTGTTCTCCAATCCCGCGACTCATCAAAGACTTGTCATTAAGAGGCCTGTCATTAAGAGACTTGCCGCGACTGCCCGCGGCGGCGCCGAGTCCCGTTTCGGGACGGCGCGGCCGTAGTGCGGGCGGCGGCCATCTGCTATCGATTGGAGGCATAGCCCAAGTGGAATTTACCCAATTGGAATTTCCGATGCGTCAGTTGCCCCGCGCCGTTGCCCGAAGCCTGTATCCCGCAGCCGTCGCCGGCCTGCTCGCCCTCAGCCCCTATCCGGCCAGCGCCGCCGATGACGACGCGCCCAAGGGGCCGGCGGTCACGGTGCTGAAGGTCGCGAAATCCTGCTTCTCCGACGTCGTCGAGGCCACCGGCACGATCGTCGCGCGGGAGGAGACCTCGGTGCGGCCCGAGCGGCCCGGCCTGAAGGTCACGGACGTGCTGGCGGAAGCCGGCGATACCACCACCGCCGGCCAGGTGCTGGCGCGGCTGGCGCTGCCCGAGGGCGGCACGCTTCAGGTCACTGCCCCCGTGGCGGGCGTGATCGCGAACTCGTCCGCGCAGATCGGCAATTTCGCCTCGGCCAAGGGCGAGGCGCTGTTCACGATCGTGGCGCGCAGCGAATACGATCTCGTCGGCCTCGTCGCCACCACCGATGTGCGCAAGCTCGCGGTCAATCAGCAGGCCACGGTGCATATCCCGGGCGCCCCCGACATCAGCGGCAAGGTGCGCCGCATCGGCGCGACCGTCGAGCCGAACATCCAGCAGGGCATGGTCTATATCGGCATCTCCTCGCAGAAGCGGCTGCTGCTGAACGCGAGCGCGCGTGCGCTGATCAAGACCGGGCAGAGCTGCAACGTCGCGGTGCCGCTGACCGCCGTGCAGTATTCGTCCGCCGGCACCGTGGTGCAGGTGATCCGCCGCAACCGCGTCGAGACCAAGCGTGTCGAGGTCGGCTTGATGTCGGGCGGAAATATCGAGGTCCGCGACGGCCTCAACGAAGGCGACGTCGTCGTCGCCCGCGCCGGCGCCTTGCTGCGCGAAGGCGACCCGGTGCGTCCGGTGATGGCCAGCGCGGAAGCGGCGAAGTAGCGGCCACCATCGTCATTGCGAGGAGCTCTTGCGACGAAGCAATCCAGAGTCTTTCCGCGGAGGGATTCTGGATTGCTTCGCTGCGCTCGCAATGACGACGGGGGGTACAGTGTGCCAAAAATGGGCCCCGGCTCAGCGTCGCATCATTGCATGATGCGCCGCGTCCGGGGCACGAGACGTCGCAAGATCCAAGAAAAAAACTAACCGCCGGCTTCGCCGAAATGGACGTCTTCGAGCAACGACGACGACACGGTCGGGACCTGGTCGCCTTCGCTGGCGCGGGAGATGGCGAGGCGGGTCTTGTTGAAGACGCTCTCGGCGCTGCCGGGCTTGCCAAGATTGTTGAGGAACTCGCTGACCAGCACACTGTGCTCGCCCTTGCCGTCGTCGACGACCTTGCCGGGCGAGGCGGAGGTGAGGATCAGCGCATTGTCCGACGCGCTGATCGGCGCGAGACCGTGGCTGTAGGAGCGGAAGCGGCGCTCGTAAGGATTGCGGCGGGAGGCATCGACCACGACGAGCTTGGCCTTGGCGCCCTGCTCCTTCATCATGTCGAGCACGCCCTCGATCGACACGCCATGGCGGCGGACGTCGCCTTCCTTCCAGATCACGGCGTCGACCGGCAGCATGTAGCTCTCGCGGCCGGCCTGCACGCCGTAGCCGCCGAAGAACAGCATGACGACGCTGTCGCGCGTGATCCGGGACTTCAGGCGGCCGACGGCGCGGACCATGTCGTCCTTGGTCGCGTCTTCGACCATGTCGACGTCAAAGCCGTTCTTGCGCAGCGACGAGGACAGCGCGCGGGCGTCGTTGATCGACTGCGTCAGCGGCGCGCTGGCGTCGGGATAATGTCCGTTGCCGATGACCAGCGCGAGGCGCGAGGCCTGGCCGATCGAGCCGGTGATCTGGTCGGTCGAGACGGCCTTGGCGGCATCGATCGCACGCATGTTGAGAGCAGCATGGGCGCCGATCACCAGCGACACCGTGCCGATGAGGGCCGCGGCGAAGGCGATCGTACGTCTGGAAAGGTCGAGCTGCTTTACATTCATCTCGCTTCGTTTCCTGTGCCAAAGACCAGCCAAGCGCGCGCACACTGTTTGAGTAGCGCGATAGCGTCTTTAGGTTTGAGGGATTGGCCGGGGAAGTGCCCCCGAATTGCGCGCAATTTGCGGCGCCGCACCAAACAAACCCTTAACCGCATATAGGTCCTGGGGCAATAGATTGCCCAAAATTTAAGCTAAGTAGCTGAATGCGTTAGTTAATTCTCCGCGCTGGAGTCCTGCTTCGTTGGCGTCCCCGTAGCTTTCCGGGGAGCGACCATGCAGCCCTCGTGCCGGCTTTTCCGTGATGTTCATCACATTTGTATTTCCTGCGAATCCGGGTAGCTTTTTCAACGACTTGCAAGGGGGTGGCGCGCAGATGCCGGCGTGCCTGATATCCCCGACCAAGGGCCCCGCGACCAGGTATTTCATGAGCTTTCAATATTTTGCCGGCGCCGCCTGCCGGGCGCTGACGGCGCGGAAGGACGGCCCCTCGCTTTACGACGTCTGCGATGCCGTGTTGTCGGGTACGCCTGGCGGCGATCCGCATCTGGCCAAATTCTACAAGACCGCGCTCGGCAATCCCGCGCTGCGGATCCTGCTCCGCCGCGCCGGACTGCCCGAGCTGCGCGACGAGACCAGGCTGACGCAGCTGCGGCAGGCCCTCACCCAGGCCCGCGACGAAATCGAGCCCGACTGGGCGGCGGTCGGGCAGCCGATCGCCGATCTCGTCGACGGCATCACGCTCGACCATCCGAGGCCCCCGCCGGTGCCGTTCAACGCCACGATGCCTGAGAGCGCTGAGATCGACGGCGTGATCCGCGATTGCGCGCAGCATCTGCTCGGCTCCTACCGCCGCAACGGCTTCCTGCCGACCTACGCCGCCTTCAACCTGATCGGCGATCCGGATGTCCGCGGCCGTGAGCTGATCATGGCGCTGACGGGACTGAACGCGCGCGGCTACAAGAATTCCTCGCTGCTGTTCAACCTCGCCCGCGTCTTCATCGCGCGCTCGCCGGCACGCGCCGTGGTCAATCCGCCCTGGAAAGGCATTGCCGAGCCGATGTGGGAGCCGGTGCAGATCCGCCACCGCTCGGCCTACTACGATGCATTCTTCATCGAGGCGCTGCTGAGCTATGTCGAAACCGGGCTCGCCTCGCCGGCCGACAAGATCGCGGCGGAGCGCGCCATCGCCGACATGGTCGATTTCTGCGTCAACATCAGCCGCGAGGAGGTCGAGGGCTTGGGCGGCGCGCGCTTTGACGTCATCACCGCGCTGGCGCCGGCGCCGCATCCGCGCTTCTCGCGCTACTTCGCGCAGATCAAGCAGGACCTCGGCTTCGGCATCTACGTGCCGGATTGCGACACCACGGCCTGCTCGATCTCCGCGGCGACGCAGGCCGGCTGTACCGATGCCATCATCGACCAGCCGCTGCTGGACTTCTATGCGGGTTATCAGGTGCGCGCCGGCGTCAACGAGCCGCGCGTGACCGTGCCGCTCAACGACAATATCGACTATGAGGGCGGGGTTGCGACCTGGATCGACAATCTCAATGGCGAGCGCCCCTACGGCAACGATCTCGATCCGACGCTCAATCTCGACATTCTCGAGGTCAGCTTTCGCAATCTTGCGCGATGGAAGGTCCTGGAGACGCCGTCGCGGCTCGCCACCGTCCATCGCATCATCGGATTCCAGAAGCGCCTCGCGGCCAGCGGCGCCTTCGCCAATCCGCGCTCGCACATCTATTACCTGCCGGAGCTCTACAGCGCCTATTTCGGCCGCTGCTATGCCGCCTTCCTGGCGCTGCCGCTGGCGGCGCAGGCCGCGATCGATCCGGACGGCGATTTCGATTTCATCCGCCACCGCGTGCTGTCCTACGTCAAGGGCGAGCTGATGGCGGCCGAGATGAACGTGTTCGACGCCGCGCTGGCGCTGATCGCGCTCGGCCATCTCGGCGCCGACCCGCGCGCCTTCGCACCGGCGCTGAACGTGATCGTCGCCAGCCTTGGCGAAGGCGGCCGCCGCGGCCCGTTCCGCGCCTATGAATGGAACAAGATGAAGACGCCGACGCGGATCCTGGTCGGCGGGCCCGAGGTGACGTCGGCGTTCGTGCTGATGGGGCTGGCGGTAGCGAAGCGGGCGATGGCGCGGGCGTGATGCACTCTCTTAGCTTCCCCTGGAGGGGGAGGGTAAGTGAAGCGCCATCGATCAATGACAGGAAGTTGAAAGCGAATCCGTTCGGCATGCGCTGGCCGGGCCGCCAAAAGCCGACCACAATTGCGCGGTCTATCGAGATCGTCATCACAACCGGACCGGCATGTTGCGAAAAGCCCTGATTGCGCTGTCCTTGTTCGCCATCCCTTCGCTGGCTGAGGCCGCTGAGACCAGCGGCACGGCAAAGGTTCGCGCCGGCGATGCCGTGGTGATCGGCACCACGCGGATCCGGCTCGGCGGCATCGACGCGCCGGCGGTCGACCAGCTCTGCCTCAACACCAAGACGGAGCGCTGGACCTGCGGCGTCGCGGCCCGCGACGAGCTCGCCAAATACACCGAAGGAAAGCACTGGGTCTGCCACACGAGGTCGATCGACCGGCGCGGCCGCACCGTGGCGCGCTGCGAGGTCGGCGGCGAGGACATCCAGAAATGGCTGGTGCGCGCCGGCTGGGCGCTGGCCTACACCCGCATGTCCCGCGATTACGAAGCGGACGAAAAGGCCGCACGCGAGGCAAAAGCCGGGATGTGGCAGGGCGCCTTCATCGCCCCCTGGGACTGGCGCGTCCGCAACAAGAAGACCGCCATCCTGGGCGCCACCAAGCCGCCCGACGGGGCGCATGCGGTGCTGCTGGCTTCGGCCTCGGGGCCGGTCGCGCCGTCGCCGGATTGCACCATCAAGGGCAACGTCAACAGCGCCGGCGAATGCATCTATCACCAGCCGACCAGCCGCTGGTACACCCAGATCAGGATGAAGATCAGCAAGGGCACCCGCTGGTTCTGCTCGGTCGAAGAGGCCGAAGCGGCCGGTTGCCGGGAGACGAAGCGATAACCCAGCCCTGCATTTTGCGCGCTTTTCTAACGCTCCATCGCCACGTAAGAACGTTGCAGCGACCCACCACCCTGTTCTCTGGCAATAAGGACTGACAGCAATGACCGTTCGTGCGGGCCGGGAGTTTCTGGCCATCCCCGGGCCCACCACGATGCCCGACGAGGTGCTGCAGGCGATGCACCGTCCGGCGATCGACATCTACTCCAAGGAGATGCTGGATCTCACCGAGAGCCTGCTCAGCGACATCTCGAAGCTGTTCGCGACCAAGGGCAAGTCCTACATCTACATCGCCAACGGCCACGGCGCCTGGGAAGCGGCGCTCAGCAACGTGCTGTCGCGCGGCGACAAGGTGCTGGTGCTGGAGAGCGGACGCTTCGCGATCGGCTGGGGCAACGCGGCGGCGCTGATGGGCGCCGAGGTCGAGGTGCTCAAGGGCGACTGGCGCCGCGCGGTGCGGCCGCACGAGGTCGAGGAACGCCTGCGCCGCGACAAGGAGCACAGCATCAAGGCCGTCGTCGTGGTCCAGGTCGACACGGCTAGCGGCGTGCAGAACGACATCGAGGCGATCGGCAAGGCGATCAAGGCCAGCGGCCATCCCGCGCTCTACATGGTCGACACCGTCGCCTCGCTCGGCTGCATGCCGTTCGAGATGGACAAATGGGGTATCGACGTCGCGATGTCCGGCTCGCAGAAGGGCCTGATGACGCCGCCCGGCCTCGGCTTCGTCGCCGCCAATGCGCGCGCGCTCGAGGTGCACAAGAAGGCGAATATGTCGACGCCCTATTGGAGCTGGAGCGAGCGCGAGGGCACCGAGAATTATCGCAAATATGCCGGCACCGCGCCGGTGCATCTGTTGTTCGCCTTGCGCAAGGCGATCGACATGCTGCACGAGGAAGGGCTCGAGAACGCCTTCCGCCGCCACAGCCTGCTCGGCGAAGCCGCGCGCCGCGCGGTTGCGATGTGGTCGGAAGGCCAGGTGCTCGGCTTCAACGTGGCCGAAGCCAGCGAGCGCTCCAACACCGTGACCACGGTGACGATGAGCAACGGCCACGACCCCGCCGTGCTGCAGCGCTATTGCAAGGACAAATGCGGCGTCGTGCTCGGCACCGGCATCGGCGATCTCTCCGGACAAGCCTTCCGCATCGCCCATATGGGCCATGTCAATGCGCCGATGCTGCTCGGCACGCTCGGTGTGATCGAGGTCGGCCTCAACGCGCTGAAGATCCCGCACGGCAAGGGCGGGCTCGAAGCGGCGGTGTCGTATCTGGGCGACGAGGTGGCGGTGTAAACGCAAGCCCGCCCTTCTTCCTTCTCCCCTTGCGGAAGAAGCTGGCGCGAAGCGCCGGATGAGGGGTTGCCTCCGCGAATTCAGTATAGAGATAGACTCGCGGATAGAACCCCTCACCCGTCTCGCCGCTACGCGGCGAGCCACCCTCTCCCACAAGGGGATAGGGGAAGATCAGCGCGCTAGCCGATACGCCTCCACCTGCTTCTTCAACTCGTCCAGCGACGCAAGCGGCGCTTCCGGATCCACCCGATACTCCCCGCTTGCCAGCCACTTCAGTACCTTCGCATCGATCACCGGCGAGTGGTGGATGACGTCGCTGTAGTTGTTCAGGTCGTGCGTGACCGATTTGACCGCGCGGAAATCGTGCAGGCGGACGTTGGGCAATTGCGTCAGACGCTGCGCAATGTGCGCCGTGAGATCGGTGACGATCTTCAGCGTTTCGGGCGAGGCATCGCGCATCGCGACGAATTGCAGGATCGAATAGGGCGGGAAGTAGATGTCGAAGGTCACGCCCGGATGGCGCGCGATCAGGCCGACGGCGTCCTGCTCGAAATGCCGGACCATGGCATCATAGCCGTAGCCCTCGCCGAGGAAGCGGCTGCGGACGGGACTGGTGATATAGGTGAAGGCGGCAAGCGTCTTCTTCGCATTGTAGTCGCGCGCAACGTCGAAATCCCGCGGCAGGGCGTAGATGTCGTCGATGTCTGACAGCGCGAACTTGACCGGCAGATAGGGTGACGCCCGGGTCAGCGGCTCCCGCAGCGGCGGAACGGACCGCAGCAACGCGAACAGGGATTCCTTCGCCATCGCCGCGCTGAACAGGTAGGAGGCGATGCCTTTCGTCGTCCGGCGGTAGAGATCGACGGACAAATAAGGATCGGCCTCGATCTCGGCGGCATCGATGAAGATGAAGTCGTCCATCTCCCAGATCACGCGCTTTGCGCCGCGGTCGATCGCCTGCTCCAGCACGAAGGCCTGCTGGCGCGAGTTGGAGCCGGTCATCGCCAGCTTGAGCGAGCGGACACCAAGCGCGCGGTCGATGTCGCTCTGGCGGAAATGGATCGCCAGCGATGTGCCCATGAAGGCGGTGTCGAACGGCTGGCTGCGGATCAGCCCGGCATTCTGCACGCGCGTGTCCTCCGAGTAGAAGGCCGGGACCAGACGCGAGGGGCGGAACAATTGCAGGGGATCGACCACGAAGGTGAGCGCTGCGGCGCCGAGCACGCAGGCCGCGCTCGCCAGCAGAAGACGCAAGAGATGGGTGAACGCGCTCCTCATCAGAACCGGAAATAGATGAATTCGCTGTGGCTCTGGATGCCCAGGAAGCCGAAGGCGAGCACCAGCGAGGCCGCATAGAGCACCAGGGGCCGCATGCGCCCTGCCCGCAAGGCCTCGCCGACCTTGCGGCCCGCGTGGTCGTAGCCCATCAGCGCTTGCGTGTTCGGCGCCAGCCACACCAGCGCCGCGTAGACCATGACCTGCACGAGGGCTGCGATCTCCTCGCGGCCGAACACAATATTCGAGGGATCGGCCATGGCGCGAAGGACGCGCAGCGCCCATTCCACACTCGCGGCGCGGAAGAAGACCCAGGCGATGACGACGGCGAGGAAGGTCAGCGCAGCGCCCGCGATGCGAGCCGGGCGTGCAAGCGGCGGCGGAACGTTCGGCACCAAGGCATTGAAGGCATGATTGACGCAGAGATACGCGCCGTGCAGTGCGCCCCAGATTACAAACGTCCAGGCCGCGCCGTGCCAGAGCCCGCCGAGCAGCATCGTGATCATCAAGTTGACGTAGCGGAGCACGCGGCCGCGGCGGTTGCCGCCGAGCGGGATGTAGAGATAGTCGCGCAAAAATTGCGACAGCGTCATGTGCCAGCGCCGCCAGAACTCGACGATGCTGGTCGCCTTGTAGGGCGAATTGAAGTTGACGGGCAGGAAGATGCCGAACATCAGCGAGATCCCGATCGCCATGTCGGAATAGCCGGAGAAGTCGAAATAGAGCTGGAAGGTGTAGGCGAGCGCACCACACCAGGCCTGGTCGAAGCTCGGCGAGCGCGCCTCGAAGGCGAGCGCGACCAGCGGCTGGATGCCGTCGGCAAGGCAGGTCTTCTTGAACAGGCCGATCGCGAAGATGATGATTCCGCACAACATGAGATGCGCGTCCGGATGCTTGGTCTCCTCCTCCTCGAATTGCGGGATCATGTCCTTGTGATGGAGGATCGGCCCGGCGATCAGATGCGGGAAGTAGGTCACGAACAGCGCGTAGTGCGGCAGCGCATAGGCCGCAACCTGGCCGCGATAGGCATCGACCAGGAAAGCGATCTGGGTGAAGGTGTAGAAGGAGATGCCGACCGGCAGCAGGATCTGAAGCGCGACATGCGTGCCGAGCAGCGCGTTGACGTTCTCGGCGACAAAGCCGGCATATTTGAAGATGCCGAGCATGAGGAGATCGCCGGCGACGCCGACGATGAGCGCGGCCTTTCGTTTCCGATGCGTGAGCTCCGCCACGATCAGGAGATGGCCGACGCCGTAATTGAAGGCGATCGACAGCAGCAGCAGGGCAACGAACTGCCAGCTGCCGATGGCATAGAAGGTGATCGAGGCCAGCGCCAGCCAGACCACCGGAGCCAGATTGCTGCGCCGGCCGAGCCGGAAATAGCCGGCGAGCACGACCGGCAGGAACAGCAGGATGAAGGCATAGGAATTGAACAGCATCGGGCTGGACCGGCGGCGGGATAGCGTCCCTAAAGCATACAAGGGGCCGGTCAACAACCCGGCAGCCTGGGGCGGTCGTGCTGGCAATCCGCAGGCGCGTCGCCATATGATGCGTGGCCTGCCGCCTTTCCTGGCGTCATTGCCGGGCTTGACCCTCCTGCGGGGCCGAAGCCGCTCCGGCGCGGCGTAGGCCCGGCCATCCATCGATAAGGAATTCGTCCTTGATGGATGCGCGGATCAAGCCCGCGCATGACGAGCTGGGTTCCGGCGAGACACGAACGAGGACCGAGTGACCCAAGCCAAGACGCCTTCCAAGCCCCCCGTCGCCCCGCGCCGGCCGCATTCCTTCACGCGGCACGGCATCGCCGTGATCGACGATTATGCCTGGCTGAAGGACGAGAAGTGGCAGGAGGTGCTGCGCGATCCCTCCATCCTCGCCCCTGACATCCGCAAATATCTCGACGAGGAGAACGCCTACACCGAGAGCCTGCTCGGCCACACGTCACCCTTGCAGAAGACGCTGGTGCGCGAGATGCGCGGCCGGATCAAGGAGGACGATTCCAGCGTGCCGTCACCTGACGGCCCCTTCGCTTATTTCCGCAGGTTCCGCGAGGGCGGGCAGCACGAGCTGTTCGGCCGCATGCCGCGCGATGGCGGCATCGAGCATATCGTGCTCGACGGCGACGCGCTCGCAAAAGACCACACCTATTTCAAGTTCGGCGGCAGCCGGCACTCCTACGATCACAAGCTGCAGGCCTGGAGCGCCGACACCAAGGGCTCGGAATATTTTTCGATCCGCGTGCGCGACTGGGCGACGGGGACGGATCTCGACGACCTCGTCGAGGAGACCGATGGCGGCGTGGTCTGGGCTGCGGATGCCAAGTCCTTCTTCTATGTGAAGCTCGACGACAATCATCGGCCGATGCAGGTGTGGCGGCACAGGCTCGGTACCAAGCAGGCCGACGATACGCTGGTCTATGAGGAACAGGATGCCGGCTGGTTCACCCATCTGCACGAGAGCACCAGCGGCCGCTTCTGCGTGATCGCCGGCGGCGATCACGAGACCTCGGAACAGCGGCTGATCGACCTCGCCAACCCCGAGGTGCCGCCGCGCCTCGTCGCGGCGCGCGAGGAGGGCGTGCAATATTCGCTCGCCGACCGCGGCGACGAGCTCTTCATCCTCACCAATGCCGATGACGCCATCGACTTCAAGATCGTCACCGCCCCGCTTCACGCGCCCGAGCGCAAGAACTGGCGCGACCTGATCCCCTATCGGCCCGGCATCTACATCATCGACCTCGATCTCTATGCCGGCCACCTGGTGCGGCTCGAGCGCGCCAATGCGCTGCCGTCGGTCGTGATCCGCGATCTCGCCGGCGGGGAGGAGCACGCCATCGCCTTCGACGAGGCTGCCTATTCGCTCGACACGATGGGCTCCTACGAATTCGAGACCACGACGCTGCGCTTTGCCTATTCGTCGATGACGACGCCGTCGGAAGTCTATGATTACGACATGGTCAAGCGCACGCGCACCCTGCGCAAGCGCCAGGAGATTCCGTCGGGGCACAACCCGGCCGACTACGTCACCACGCGCATCATGGCGAAATCGCATGACGGCGCCGAGGTGCCGGTCTCGATCCTGCATCGCCGCGGGCTGAAGCTCGATGGCACAGCGCCGCTCCTGCTCTACGGCTACGGCTCCTACGGCATGGCGATGCCGGCTTCGTTCAGCGCCAACCGCCTGTCGCTGGTCGATCGCGGCTTCGTCTACGCCATCGCGCATATCCGCGGCGGCGCCGACAAGGGCTGGGCCTGGTATCTCGACGGCAAGCGCGAGAAGAAGACCAACAGCTTCGACGATTTCGCCGCCAGTGCGCGGGCACTGATCGACGCGAAATACACCAGCGCCAGGCGCATCGTCGGCCACGGCGCCTCGGCGGGCGGCATGCTGATGGGGGCGGTCGCCAACCGCGCCGGCGAATTGTTCGCCGGCATCGTCGCGGAGGTGCCGTTCGTCGACGTGCTCAACACCATGCTCGACGACACGCTGCCGCTGACGCCGCCGGAATGGCCGGAATGGGGCAACCCGATCGAGAGCGAGACGGATTTCCGCACCATCCTGTCCTACTCGCCCTACGACAACGTCGCGGCAAAGGACTATCCGGCGATCCTGGCGATGGGCGGGCTTACTGATCCCCGGGTCACTTACTGGGAGCCCGCCAAATGGATCGCACGCCTGCGCGCCACCATGAAAGGCGGCGGACCGGTCCTGCTGCGCACCAACATGGGCGCCGGCCACGGCGGTGCGTCGGGCCGCTTCGACCGGCTCGATGAAGTCGCGATCGTGTACGCGTTCGCGCTGTGGGCGGCGGGGATGGCGGAGGCCGGGGCGTAGCCACACGAACAATCTTGTAGGGTGGGCAAAGCGAAGCGTGCCCACGATCTCATGCCGTTTCGAACAGCACGTGGGCACGGCGCAACTGCGCCTTTGCCCACCCTACGGCAGCATTGTCCGTCACTTCTTTCTCAACGCTCTGCAATGTAGGGCCGGCGCTTGCTGCGCCGGCTCGTTTCCCGACGTGAATTCGTTTGCTTCAGCGCCCGTTCTTCTTCCGCCATTCCGCGAAATCAGTCAGCGTCTGCGGATCTGTCGCGGGATAAAGCCCAAAAATGCCGCGGCCCTTGCCGACTTCCTCGGTGACGAAATCCTCGAACGCGGTCATCTCGAAGGTCTCGTTGGCGATCTCGTCTGCCAAATGCGCGGGGATCACGATGACGCCGTCGGCATCGCCGAGGATGACGTCGCCGGGAAACACCGGCGCATCGCCGCAGCCGATCGGCACGTTGATCTCGATCGCCTGATGCAGCGTCAGATTGGTCGGCGCCGAGGGGCGATGGTGGAAGGCGGGAAAGCCGAGCTTGGCGATCTCGGCTGAATCGCGAAAACCGCCGTCGGTGACGACGCCGGCGACGCCGCGCTTCATCAGGCGCGTCACCAGGATGGCACCGGCCGAGGCCGCGCGCGCGTCCTTGCGGCTGTCCATCACCAGCACGGCGCCCGGCGGGCAATCCTCGACCGCCTTGCGCTGCGGATGGGAGCGGTCCCTGAACACGTCGATGGTGTTGAGGTCCTCGCGCGCCGGCATGTAGCGCAGCGTGAAGGCTTCGCCGACCATGGTCGGCTGGTCCGGGCTCAAGGGGCGGACATCCTGGATCATCTGGATGCGCAGGCCGCGCTTGAACAAGGCGGTGGCAACGGTGGCAGTGGAGACGGATTTGAGTTTTGTGCGCGTGGCTTCGGTGAGTTTTGACATTGGTAAGGCTCTCTCATTCGTCATTCCGGGGCGGCGAAGCCGAACCCGGAATCCATCGGGCGACACACACCGCTGCACGATGGATTCCGGGCTCGCGCCAAGCGGCGCGCCCCGGAATGACAAGGGTTAATAAATCGACGGCTCGCCGATCGGCGCTCCGAAATCGGTCTCGAGGAAATCGAAATCGCAGCCGTCATTGGCCTGCTTGATGTGCCTGGTGAACATCCAGCCATAGCCGCGCTCGAAGCGGCGCTCGGGCTGCTTCCAGGCGGCGCGGCGCTTTGCGAGCTCGGCTTCCGAGACATCGAGATTGATGGTGCGCGCGGCGACATCGAGCGTGATGCGATCGCCGTTCTGCACCAGCGCCAGCGGGCCGCCGACATACGATTCCGGCGAAACGTGCAGGATGCAGGCGCCGTAGCTGGTGCCGCTCATGCGCGCATCCGAGATGCGCACCATGTCGCGCACGCCCTGCTTCACGAGTTTTGTGGGGATCGGCAGCATGCCCCATTCCGGCATGCCGGGACCACCTTGCGGACCGGCATTACGCAAGATGAGGATGTGATCCTCGGTGACGTCGAGATCGGGATCGTCGACCGCCTTCTTCATCGCGGGATAATCGTCGAACACCAGCGCAGGTCCGGTGTGCTTGAGAAAGCGCGGCGCGCAGGCTGAGGGCTTGATGACGCAGCCGTCGGGCGCGAGATTGCCCTTGAGCACGGCGAGCGCGCCCTCCTTGTAGATGGGATCGTCGATGCCGCGGATCACGTCGGCATTGTAGACCTCGGCGCCCGCGATGTTCTCAGCCACCGTCTTTCCGGTGACGGTGATGCAGTCGAGATGCAGATGCGGCTTGATCTGGCCCATCAGCGCCGGCAGGCCGCCGGCATAGAAGAAGTCCTCCATCAGGTACGTATCGCCGCTCGGGCGGACGTTGGCGATGACGGGCACCTTGCGGCTGGCCGTCTCGAAATCGTCGAGGCCGATGTCCTGGCCCGCGCGGCGGGCCTGCGCGATCAGATGGATGATGGCGTTGGTGGAACACCCCATCGCCATGGCGACCGCAATGGCATTCTCGAAGGCCTTGCGGGTCTGGATCACCTTCGGCGTCAGATCCTCCCACACCATCTCGACGATGCGCCGGCCGCATTCACTGGCCATGCGGATGTGGTTGGCGTCGGCGGCCGGAATCGAGGAGGCGCCCGGCAGCGTCATGCCGATGGCTTCGGCAATCGCCGTCATGGTCGAGGCCGTGCCCATGGTCATGCAGGTACCGTAGCTGCGGGCGATGCCGGCTTCGATGTCGAGCCAGTCCTTGTCGGAGATCTTCCCCGCGCGGCGCTCGTCCCAATATTTCCAGCCGTCGGAGCCGGAGCCGAGCGTCTTGCCCTTCCAATTGCCGCGCAACATCGGGCCTGCCGGCAGATAGATCGCCGGAATGTTCATCGAGGTCGCGCCCAGCAGCAGCGCCGGGGTGGTCTTGTCGCAGCCGCCCATCAGCACCACGCCGTCGACGGGGTGGCTGCGGAGCAATTCCTCGGCGTCCATCGCCAGCAGGTTGCGATAGAGCATGGTGGTCGGCTTCAGCAGCGATTCCGACAGCGACAGCGCCGGCAGCTCCAGCGGCAGGCCGCCGGCCATCAGGATACCGCGCTTGACGTCGTCGACGCGCGACTTGAAATGCATGTGACAGGGCTGCGCATCCGACCAGGTGTTGAGGATCGCAATGATCGGACGGTCCTTCCACTCCTCCGGCGCGTAGCCCATTTGCATGGCGCGGGAGCGGTGGCCGAACGAGCGCAGGTCGTCGGGCGCGAACCAACGCGCGCTGCGGAGCTGGTCGGGCGTTTTCGTCCTGGTCATCTCATTCCTTGTCCGTCCGGAGGCTTGGCTCTGCTCTTCTCACAGGCAATCCATCCCGCGGCAAGGCGCTGGGCTGGCGGATGGCGGACCTCTGCTATGCACTCAGGCGTGAGTACCCTGCGGTGCAGCGCAATAAATCTGCAGCTCGGGCCGAAGTGCTTGCCGGCAGACGGGAATCCGCGCAACAATTTCGAGTTCATTGGCTTGATTTGCGGCCGCTGGAACGTTCCGTGCGGCCCGGAGGATTTCAGGCGTGGCCAACATCCTGATCGTGGATGACGATCCGGCCGTCCAGTCCACCATCCGGCTGCTGCTGGAACGGGCTGGTCATCACGTGACGGTCGCCGGGGATGGCCGCAAGGGGTTGGCGCTGTTCCAGGCCAGCCGCTTCGACCTGCTGTTTCTGGACATCTTCATGCCCGGCATGGACGGACTGGAGACCATGCGTCACATCCGGGTGCTGGCCCCGGCCGTTCCGATCGTCGTCATCTCCGGCCGTTCGAGCGCGCCGGATGCCTATGCGGAGCCGGACTTCCTGAAGATGGGAACCAAGCTCGGCGCGGTGGCGAGCCTGCAAAAGCCGTTCCGGCCCGATGCACTGCTTGCCGTGGTCGCAGATTGCCTGGAGGCCCACGAGCCGGAGGGGCCCGATGTCCGCTCCGGCCGCCGATGACAAGGCCACCTCCTCTGCTGCAAGCCAGAAATGGCGCAGCACTACGGGAGATCCGACGAAACTGCCCATGACGAAACTGCCCATGACAGCAGCGACGACGCTGGCCACGCGGCTGGCCATCGCGATGATCCTGCTGGTGGCGGTCACCGTGGCCGCAGTCGGATGGCTCGGCTATCGCAACACCACACAGGCCGTCATTCCGCGCGTGCTGGAGCGGGTCGAAGCCCAATCGCGCCTGCTCGCGACCAACCTTGAATCCTACGTTGCCGGGGTGCGCGGCGATCTGGTCGGCTATCGCGCCGCAGCGGCGATCAACGGCCTGATGCGCGCCCATGCCGGCGGAGGGATCGATCCTGCGGACGGCGTCTCGGAGCAAACCTGGCGCGAGCGTATCGCGGCACGGCTCGCGGCCGAGATCGATGCCAAGCCCATCTATGGGCAGTTCAGGATCATCGGCGCCGACAACGACCAGCGCGAACTGGTCCACGTCGATCGCTCGGGCCCGAACGGAGCAGCCCGGATCGCCCCGGACAGCGAGCTGGAGCGCAAGAGCGACCGAGCCTATTTTCAGGAAACCATACGGCTCGGTCCCGGCGAGATTTACGTGTCTCCCATCGAGCTCGCGACCCGGCAGGGGGGCACGACGGCGCCTCACGCGCCGACTCTGCGGGTCGCGATGCCGCTGTTCACGGCCGACGACAAGCCGTTCGGCATCATCGTGGCCAATATCGACATGCGCCCGGCACTCGACCGGGTCCGCTCCACTGCCACGTCGGGAGGAGATATCTACGTCGTGAACGCACGCGGCGACTATCTCGTCCATCCCGACCGGGCGCGGGAGTTCGGGTCATCGCGGGACCATCCGACCGATTGGCGCAAGGACTTTCCGTTCTTCGCAGCGCTGGTCGGCACCTCCGACGTGGCCACGCGGGTCACGGCCGACGAGTCGGGCCGGACCAGCGGCGCGGCATTCGCGCCGATATCGCTTGCGAGCAAGGAATGGGTCGCCATCGTCGTGACCGTTCCCCCCTCCGTCTTCGGCCGCGTGCCGGCCGCCATTCAAAAAACGTCCCTGCTCGTCGGCGTGCTGGCCGTTCTCGCCGCGGCTGCGCTCGCTGTGCTGCTGGCGCGCTCGTTGACCCGCCCGATCGGGCGCCTGACGGAGGCGGTGCAGGCCATCGGCAGCGGACGTCCGGCGGACATCCCCGTCGATGCCAGCGGCGAAACCGGCGTGCTGGCGCGGGCCTTTGCGCGGATGGTGGAGGAGATGCGCGCGAAAACAGCCGCGCTCGAACGCGAGATCGAGGAGCATCGCCGAACCGAAGCCGCGCGAAGCCATCACGCGGCGCGCGAGAGCCTGTTCAGTGCCGCGGTGGAATCGTCCGACGATGCGATCGTCATGCAGACGCTCGATGCCATCATCACGGGCTGGAATCCGGCCGCCGAACGCCTTTACGGCTATACGGCGGAGGAGGCGATCGGCAAGCCCACGTCGATCATTGTCCCACCCGACCGCCGCGAGCACGGCAAGGACTATCTGCGGCGGATCGCGCGGGGCGAGCCGATCGAACGCTTCGAGACGGTCCGCCTGCGCAAGGACGGCACGCCGGTCGAGATTTCGCTCGGCCTGTCACCGATCAAGGGACCGTCGGGCGAGGTCATCGGCGCCTCGGGAAGCGCGCGCAGCCTGACCGAGGCGCGCCGCGCCGAGCGGGCGCTGCAGCACCAGCTCGAGGAGCGGCGTCAGATCTTCGAGACGTCGCAGGACCTGATCATGATCATGGATGCGCGGGCCCATGTCGCGCAGATCAGCCCGAGCAGCGAGACCATTCTCGGCTATCGGCCGGACGAGATGATCGGCCGCAGCGGCGCCGACTTCATCCATCCCGGTCATCTGGAGCAGGCCCGGGCCGAGATGCGGGCGATGCGCCGCGGCGAGCGCGTCAAGCTGGCCGACACCCGCTGCATCCACAAGAACGGGCACGAGGTCTGGCTGTCCTGGCTCGGCAGCTGGTCCGAGCAGGCGCATCGCTTCTTCTTCGTCGGGCGCGACATGACCGAAGCGCGGCTCGCGCAGGAATCGCTGCGCGAGAGCGAGCGGCTCGCCCGCAACATCGTCGAGACCGCGCTCGACGCCTTCGTCCAGACCGACGAGACCGGAAGTATCCTGAACTGGAACTCGCAGGCCGAGCAGCTGTTCGGCTGGCGCCGCGACGAAGTGCTCGGCAAGAGCACCATCGACCTCATCGTCGCCGAGGACGAACGCGAGAGAGTGAGGGCGGGCCTGAGGCAATTCCTGGCCAACGAGGACGGCCGGATGCTGAACCGCCGCCGCGAGCTGATGTGCCGCCGCCGCGACGGCAAGGAATTCAAGGCCGAGCTCAGCGTCACCGCGCTGAAGCGGCGCGAGGGCCTGCTGTTCAACGTCTTCTACCGCGACCTCACCGACAAGATCGCCGCCGAGGAGCGCATTCGCCATGCCGAGAAGATGGAGGCCGTCGGCCAGCTGACCGGCGGCGTAGCGCATGACTTCAACAACATTCTCACCGTCATCACCGGTACGATCGAGATCCTCGCGGAGGCGGTCGCCAAGGAGCCGCAGCTCGCGGCGATCACGAAGATGATCGACGAGGCCGCCGCGCGCGGCGCCGACCTGACCCAGCACCTGCTCGCCTTCGCACGCAAGCAGCCGCTCCAGCCGCGCGAGATCGACATCAACTCACTGATCGTGGACACCGCGAAATTGTTGCGTCCGACGCTCGGCGAGCAGATCCAGATCGAATCGGTGTTCGAGGGCGAGAATTGCGTCGCGATCGTCGATCCGAACCAGCTCACCACCGCGATCCTCAACCTCGCGCTCAATGCCCGCGACGCCATGCCCGGCGGCGGCAAGCTGATCCTGGAGACCGGCGCCGCCTATCTCGACGAGGTCTATGCCGGCGCCAACGACGTGCCGCCGGGGCACTATGTGCTGATCGCGGTGAGCGACACCGGTACCGGCATCCCCGCGCACATGCTGCCCAGGGTATTCGACCCCTTCTTCACCTCGAAAGGACCGGGTAAGGGCACCGGGCTCGGGCTTTCGATGGTCTACGGCTTCATCAAGCAGTCCGCAGGTCACATCAAGATCTACAGCGAGGAGGGCCACGGCACCACGATCAAGATGTATCTGCCGCCCGGCCAGACGCCGACGGCGAGCGGCGAGGGTGTGACGCCGGCCGCGATCGAGGGCGGACACGAGACCATCCTGGTGGTCGAGGACGACCGGCTGGTGCGGAACTACGTGCTGGCGCAGCTGCATTCGCTGGGCTACGTCACGCTGCAGGCCGCGGACGCCGCGGAGGCGCTCGCGATCGTCGCCGCCGGCAAGCCGTTCGACCTTCTGTTCACCGACGTCATCATGTCCGGCAAGATGAACGGACGGCAGCTCGCGGACGAGGTGATGAAGACGCGCCCGGATCTCAAGGTGGTCTACACGTCAGGCTATACCGAGAACGCGATCATCCATCACGGCCGGCTGGATTCCGGCGTGATGTTGCTCGCCAAGCCCTACCGCAAATCGGATCTGGCGCGGATCATCCGCAAGGCGCTGAGCGGGTGATCGCTCTCGTGTCCCGGACAAGGCGCAGCGCCGTGAGCGCTGCGACGCAGGGCCGGGACCCAGACTGCCTGCGGCGGAATTGGAGAGATGGACCCGGCTCAGCGGCGCATCATTGCATGATGCGCTGCGTCCGGGGCACGAGCGAGGATTGCCAAGCGGCCTTACGAGGCGCGCTGGGCCGCGGTCATCACGATGCGGATCAGGTCGGCGGCATTGCGCGCGCCGAGCTTCTTCATGATGTTGGCGCGGTGGTCCTCGATGGTGCGCGGGCTGATACCGAGCGTGCGGCCGGCCTCCTTGTTGGAGGCACCGGCGGCGAACTGCTCGAGCACCTCGCGCTCCCTGCGCGTCAGCGGCTCGCGGCCGGGGAAATGCAGCGAGCCGAATTTCGGCGACGCGTTCTCCGCCTGCCGGCGTGCATAGGCGCCGATCGCCTCGTCGAGGCGGCCGACGATTTCGCTGCCGCGGAACGGCTTCTCGATGAAGTCGAGGGCTCCGCTCTTGATCGCGCCCACCGCCATCGCGATGTCGCCCTGCCCGGAGATCATGAAGATCGGCGCCGGATAGTCCTCGCCGTGCAGCTCCTTCAGGATGTCGAGACCCGACTTTCCGGGAATATGCACGTCGAGCAGGATTGCAGCCGGTGTGCGGTTTCGTGCGACGGAAAGCAGCGCTGCACCGTCGGCGAAACAGATCACCTCATAGCCCGCCGCCTTCAACACCATCGACAAGGTGTCGCGAACGGCAGGGTCGTCATCGACCACGAAGATTTCACCGCGAGAGCTTTGTTCGGCCATGTGCCACATCCGGTTGGCATGAAGGACTCGCGTCCGCGCCAATCGTTATGGCGCTCGGCGCGGATTCGGCCCACCGTATTTGTACGGGACATGGACTTAACGCACAAGTAGCGGCATGGCGCCTAATTGCAGTGGACGGAGAATATCCATGCTAAATTTGGCCGACACGCCGCCTCCCGTCGCAACGCCCGAGATCGCGAGCCGTGAGCTGATTGCGGCGGACCTTCGTTTGCTGATCACACAGATCGAGACCAGCATGCGCCGGATCGCCGCAGCCATGGACCATGAACACGGCAGCGATCCCGAAGGTTCCGCAGATGTCGTCGTGCTCGACGACGTCACGCCCCGCTATGCCAGCGCGAGCGCGGCCCTCAATGCCTGCCGGGCGGGCCTCAGCCACGCCCTGCAATGCCTATCGGAATCCGGCAACGCGGCAGGCGGCCGCGCCTGACCGCATGGCGGCTCCGCAAGTCAGAGCATGACCCGGAAAAGTGTGTAGCGATTTTCCGAAAAGATCATGCTCGAACAATGACCTAAAGCGCGATGACGGGTCACCCAAACCGCATCGCGCTCTAGGCGCGGTGCCGTTCCACGATTGCGTCGGTGGCGACACCACCCCAGGTATGAATCGCCGGAAGGCCCATCGCGATCTTGCCGAGATTGGCGAGGCTGATGCGCAGCGCCGCGAGATCCAGCGGCTTCGGAAGGCTCTGGAGCTCGATCCCGACGGAACGGGCGAAGCTGCGGGCGGCGCTGCGGCGCTTGCCGTCCATGCCGCTGATGACGATCACGGAGCCTGCGAACTTCGCGCTTGCCATCTCGCGCAGCACGTCGACGCCGTCGCCATCCTCGAGCACGAGGTCGAGGGTCACGCAGTCGAAGCGCGCGGCGCGCAGCTTCTCGATTGCGTCCGCCACGGATGGCGCCACGGTGACCTCGTGGCCGGCCTGCTTGGCCGCGACCGTGATCAGGCTGCGCTGCGTGGCGTCGTCGTCGACCACCAGGAGCTGAAGCGCGCGCCGTTCAGTGCCGTCGGGCAGGTTTGACGAGATGGGGGAAAGAGAACTTCTGGGCATTGCCGTGTCCTGAGATTGAGAGCGTCAATGGATTGCACGGCGCGCGCTTAAGCCGCGTAAAGCTGCTGCGAGCAATTGACCGGGAAGTCTTCAGCAATTGTGAAGCAAGGTGTCGGAAAGCGTAGCGGCGGCGAGATCAGGCTGCGGCGTCGTGGCCGCCGGCCGCACCGCGCTTCTTCCGGTTCTTGCCGCGCAGGAACTGGATGTCCATTTCGGCGCCGTTGACGCGGACCAGCTCGCAGCGACGATAGGCGAGACCCGTGGACGACAGCAGCAGGAAGAACTCTTTCAGGTTCAAGCCCTGAATCGAGCCCTCCACCGTGAGAACGGCGTCGGTATCCGAGATCGCGTTGAGCTTGCAGTCGCGCCGCCAGGTGCCGTCGATGGCCATGATGCAGACATCATAACCACGACTGAAGGTCACGCGCTCCGCGCCCTTGCCCTCCTCGGTCATGATTATCGTCCCGCCACCACCGCCATGCGCGGCGCCGCACCGGCGAGAACCGGCTTGGCCACCGCCGCGCGCGGATCGTTCGGCTTGTAGAGGCCGCGCCGCTCCGGAATCGGCCGGAACGTGTCTGTCAGTCCAACCACGGTTTCGGCGGCGCCGAGCACCAGGAAGCCGTCGGGCTCGATCTGGCGCGCCAGGCGGTTGAAGATGTTGATCTTGGTGTCCTGATCGAAATAGATCAGCACGTTGCGGCAGAAGATGACGTCGAAGGTGCCGAGCTGGGCGAAATCGTGCAGCAGGTTGAGCTGGCGGTGCTGGATCATCGCCCGCAATTCGGGATTGATCTGCCAGGTCTCGCCGGTCTGCTTGAAATATTTCACCAGCATCTGGATCGGCAGGCCGCGCTGCACCTCGAACTGGCTGTAGATGCCGGCCCTGGCCTTCTCCAGCACCTCTTGCGACAGGTCTGTCGCGATGATCTCGACGCGCCAGCCGGTGAGGGCCGCGCCCATCTCCTTCAGGGACATCGCCAGCGAATAGGGCTCCTGCCCGGTCGAGCCGGCGGCACACCAGATGCGCACGCTGCGCTTGGCCGCGCGCGCCTTGATGATCTCCGGCATGATGTGGTCGCGGAAATGATCGAACGGGACCTTGTCGCGGAAAAAGAAGGTCTCGTTGGTGGTCATGGCTTCGACGACGTCGGTCATCAGCTGGCGCGAGCCGCCTTGCAGCTTCTGCACGAGCTCGGCGATGCCGGACAGCCCGGCCTTGCGGGCCAACGGCAGCAGGCGGCTTTCGATCAGATATTGCTTGTCTGCGGACAGGTCGAGACCGGAATTATCCTTCAGGAACTTACGCAGATACTCATACTCGGTCGGGGTCACGGATGGCCTCTCGAAAGCTGTACTGGAACACTCTGGCCCAAGCACTTTGGGCCAGACACACTCAGACCATGGCTTGTCCGACCGGGATCAAACCAACTTCAGCGAACTTGTCGGCGATGATGTCTTTGTCGAAGGGCTTCATGATGTACTCGTTGGCGCCGCCGCTGAGCGCCTGAGCGATATGAGCCACGTTGTTCTCGGTGGTGCAGAACACCACCTTGGGCTGGTCGCCGCCGGGCAGGCGGCGCATATGGCCCATGAACTCGAAGCCGTCCATGACCGGCATGTTCCAGTCGAGCAGCACCGCGTCGGGCAGCTGCCGCTGGCAAATCTCGAGTGCCTTCGAGCCGTCCTCGGCCTCGGTGACCTCGAACTCCAGACCTTCCAGGATCCGGCGCGCGATCTTGCGCACCACGCTGGAATCATCGACCACCAAACAAGTCTTCATTTCGGTTCTCCGGCTTCGATGTTTCGTTGGCTCAGGCGGCCATTTGCGTCTTGGTTTCGAGCTCGAGGACGCGGTCGACGTCGAGGACGACCATGAGCTGGCCGTCGAGGCGGTGGACACCGCCGGCGAGCTTGGCCATGCGGGGATCGAGGTTGACGGGGTTCTCTTCCTTGCCGTCCTCGGGCAGGCGCAGCACCTCGCCGATCTGGTCGATCAGGAGGCCGTAGGATTCGCCGCGGAGGTCGACGCCGACCGCCATCGGCAGCTTGCCGTCCTCGGGCTGCGGCAGGCCGAGACGGGCGCGCATGTCGACCACGGTGACGATGCGGCCGCGCAGATTGAGCACGCCCGCGATCTCGCGCGAGGACAAGGGCACGCGGGTGACGCGCTCGGGCATGAACACGTCCTGGACGCGGGAGATCGGCAGGCCGAACAGCTGGCCGCCGATCATCGCGGTGACGTATTCGACCATGGCGCCTTCGGTGGTCTGCATCTTGTTGGCCATAAGCGTATCTCCTGATCCCGCTGGTTACGCCGCTGCCCGGCTCAGCTCGGAGGCGCCGGCGGCGCCCGCGGTCTGCTCCTTCAGCGCCGCGATCAGACCGGGACGGTCGAACTTGGCGACATAATCGTGGAAGCCGGCCTGGCGGCCGCGCTCGATCGCCGCCGGCGACACCAGCGCCGACAGGCCGATGATCGGCGTCGCAGCCAGGTTGTTGTCGGAGCGGATCGTCTCGGCAAACTCGAACCCGTTCATGTCGGGCATCTCGATGTCGGTCAGGATCACGTCGAAGGTCTGGGCGCGCAGTGCGGCGAGGCCCTCCTGCGCGGTCGGCGCGGTGCGGACGCGGTAGCCGGCGGCCTTGAGCACCGGCGCCAGCATGTTGCGGAAGAAGGCCGAGTCGTCGACCAGCAGCACCGATTGCGAGTGCAGCGACGGCTTCATCTCCTTGCGGGTGAACCAGTCGGCGAACGCCATCGGCAGGAAGTGACCGACGTCGATCACCTCGGTGGCCTGGCCCTTGATCACGGCCGAGCCGAGAATGCCGGAGGAGGAGCCGCCGACCTCGATGTTGAGGCGCTCCTCGACGATGTCGATGATCTCGTCGACGACGAGGCCCATGGAGCGGCCGTCGTCGGCGAACACCAGGATCGGCTGGGCGCCCTGGCTGGCGATGGTGACGCCTTCCATGGCGACCAGCGGCATCAGCTGCTCGCGGTACTGCACCATGTAGCGGCCGTTGGAGAACTCGATCTTGTCGGCGGGCAGCTCTTCCAGGCGGGTGACGAGGCCGAGCGGGACCGCCTTGGGCTGCGAGGAGCCGGCGCGGAAGACGAGGAGCGAGGTGGTCTGCTCGCCGGAGCCGATGTGGTGCGCGCCGTTCTCGTCGCCCATGTCATGGGCCGAGGAGCCGGCGGCGCCGAGCGCCTTGGCAATGCCGTTGGGGTCGATGATCATGATCACCGCGCCATCGCCCAGGATGGTGTTGCCGGAGAACATGTCGATGTGACGCAGCTTCGTCGACATCGGCTTCACGACAATCTCTTCCGTATGGAAGACACCATCCACGACGATGCCGAAGGTCTGGCTGCCCACTTGCGTGACCACGATGAAGCCGTTCTCGGGATCGGAGGCCGCGCCGTCGTCGATCTTGAGCAGCTTCTTCAGATGGATCAGCGGCAAGAGCTTGTTGCGGAGCCTGAGGACGGCGGTGTCCTTGATGCGCTCGATGCGGTGCTCGGAGTTGGCGCGGGCCCGCACCAATTCCACCACCGAGAGCTGCGGGATCGCAAAGCGGTCGCCGGCGGCTTCGACGATCAGGGCGGAGACGATGGCGAGCGTCAGCGGGATCTTGATGGTGACGGAGGAGCCCTCGCCGGCCACGCTCTTGATGTCGATGGTGCCGCCGATCTGGTCGATATTGGTGCGCACCACGTCCATGCCGACGCCGCGGCCCGAGACCGAGGTGATGGCGGCCGCGGTCGAGAAGCCCGGCGCGAAGATGAACTTGTGGATCTGGGCTTCGCTCATCTTCTCGAGCTCGGCCTCGGTGACGAGACCGGAGGAGATCGCCTTGGCCTTGATCTTCTCGGTGTTGAGGCCTCTTCCGTTGTCGGCGATGCAGATGATGATGTGGCCGCCCTCGTGATAGGCGGACAGGCGGATGGTGCCCTGCTCGCCCTTGCCGTTGGCGAGGCGCTCGGCGGGGGTCTCAAGGCCATGATCGGCGGAGTTGCGCACCATGTGGGTGAGCGGGTCCTTGATCAGGTCGAGCACCTGGCGGTCGAGCTCGGTGTCGGCGCCGTGCATCTCGAGCTCGATCTGCTTGCCGAGTTCGGATGAGAGGTCGCGGACGATGCGGGGCAGCTTCTGCCAGGCATTGCCGATCGGCTGCATGCGCGTCTTCATGACGCCCTCCTGCAGCTCGGCGGTGACGTTGGAGAGGCGCTGCAGCGGCACCTTGAACTCGGTGTCCTCGTTGCGGCGGGAGATCTCCAGCAGCTGGTTGCGGGTCAGGACCAGCTCGGAGACCATGGTCATCAGGTGCTCCAGCGTATCCACGTTGACGCGGATCGACTGGTTGGCGATGCTGGCACCTTCGCCGGCGCTCTCGTCGGCGATCGACTTCTTCGGCGCGGCCTTCTCCTTGGGCGCCTTGGCTTCCTTCGCGGCCGGCGCTTCGGCGGCGGGCGCAGGCGCAGCCTCGGCCTTGGCGGCGGGCACGGGCGCTTCGATCGCGGTCTCGCGGAAGGCGCGCTCGAGCTCGTCGAGCGAGACCTCGCCCGGGCGCAACGGACGCTCCAGGGTCTGCTCGATCAGCGAGCCCGTGGTCATCTCCTTGGCGGGTGCAGCAGCCGGGGCTTCCGGCACCAGCGGCGGGGCGTCGGCAACGGGAGCAGCGCCGCTCGGCATCGGCTGCGCCGAGCCGGACGCGATCGGCGAAGCCGACGCTGACATTGCGGCCATGCCCTGCTCGACCATCGCCTCCAGCTTGTCGATGAGATCGCGGTCGTTGCCCTCAGGCTCGGCCTCGGTCGCCTCCAGCCCTGCGAGGATCTCCTTGATGCGGTCGATCGAGGACAGGATCACCGTCACCGCCTCGGCAGTGACGGGCATGCCGTCACGGAATTTGCCCATCAAGGTCTCGCCGGCATGCGCCAGCGCTTCAAGCCGCGGCAAACCCAGGAAGCCGCAGGTGCCCTTGATGGTGTGGACCAGGCGGAAGATGTTATCCAGGATCTTGGCGTTGTTCGGCTCCTGCTCGAACTTCACCAGCTGATTGTCCACGGTGTCCAGGCTCTCGCTGGTCTCCGTCAGAAACTCCCGCAACAGATCATCCATGAGCTACGCCTTACTGACTTGGGCCGCAAACGCGACGTCCGAGCTACCTTTGGCACGGACGGACGCCCTATCCTGGATCGTTAGACATCCCCTTTCACAGTCCCGTTAATTTCATCCTCCGTGCTACTACGGATATTAAAGAGAAGTTTGCGGTTCTGCTGCATGCAGCTGCGTTTTTCGGAAAAACCGCCTCCGCGCTGCGGCGGAGGCAGCCGCGCGGTAAACGAGCCGATAATTGCGGGACGAGGCGCGTGGGAAAGTCCTGCTTGCGAGGAACGATAGCGCCGCCCCGCAGCCAGCTGGGGCGAGCCGCCCGCAACCGGCCGCGCTCTCGCCGCGCGTGCTCTTGGGCGTTGCCGCGATTTGCGCGGTCCACGCTTGAGGTAAACGAAAGGTTACAGCGCGGCCGAAGCGGCTCGCGCGGCGCTAACCGAGCTGCGCGGCCGTCGCAATGTCGGAGCGGGGGCGATGCTCTGCCAGGCAATCGTTGATGGCGGCCAGCAGCGCATGCGGCGTGAACGGCTTGCGCAGACAACGCGCGGCGCCGAGCTCCAGCGCCATCCGCAGGAAGTCGGGCGCCGGCGAGTTCAGGTTTGCGAAAGCGTAGCCGGACATCGCGATCAGCGGAATCACCGGCGCCTGCTCGTGGAAGATCCGGATCGATTCGAACCCGCGCATGTGCGGCATGAAGATGTCGATGATCATCAGATCGAAGTGCATATGCTCGAGCGCGCGCAGTCCGGCTTCGCCGCCCTCGGCGATCGTCACCCGAAAATTGTTGCGTTGGAGGTAGACCTCGATGGCCATGCACACCATCGGGTCATCGTCGACGACGAGAATATGGCGCAGATCCTCTCGCCCCAGTTGAGCTTCCCGTTTCGGCGATTCAACGATTGAACCGTGGGGCACGCCTTTCTCCTTCGGTTTCGATGCGAGTGGAAACGAACGTCGTTTGCGGAAGCGGACGAGGCGACGCGAACCGGCCCGATGGCCAGCGCGGATGCAATGCCTTCCAGCTCCTGAGGCCCCCTTGCCGCTTATCCCCGCTCACGCGTTGCAGGGCGGCCGCCTCGTCAGCGAATCAGTGTGCGCCTCTTAATTCCGCCGCAAATGAGACAACCTGTCTGCCCTCCAACGGGTATATGGACGACGACACAACCTTTAGATTAGTATTTGCGCGCCGCGCAACTGGGCGCGCCCAAAGTCCATCGTACTCGCCGGATTGACCTGCATGATCGTGAGCGGCCCACCGCCCAACCAGCTGCTGCAACTGCTCGACGCGGCGGATTTCGATTTGCTGCGTCCGCATCTCGCGACGGTCGAAATGGTCAGCAAATCTGTCGTGGGCGAGGTCGGCATTGCACCGAGACATGTCTACTTCCCGCACGCTGGATCCGTTTCGATCAGAGTGAGCCTGTCCGAAGGACAGACAATTGAAATTGCGCTGCTGGGCCGCGACAGCGTCGTGGGAACCGGTGCGGCACTTGCCGACGGCATCTCGCCGATGGACGCGGTTGTGCTGTTCCCGGGAGTTGCTTCCGCACTCGAAATCGGGGTTTTCCGCGCGATCGCGGCGTCAAGCACGCGGTTTCGCAAGCTGATGGTCCGCCACGAGCAGGTCATGCTCGCGCATGCGCAGCAATCGCTGCTCTGCAATACGTCGCATCCGGTCGAGGCGCGGCTCGCGCGCTGGCTGCTCCGCGCCCACGACCTGTCCGACGGCCCGATCCTACCGCTGACCCAGGAGGCGCTGGCGCAGATGATCGGCGTCCGCCGCAACGCAATCTCGCTGGTCGCGCATGCGCTGCAGCGGGCCGGCATCATCCGCTACAGCCGTGGCCAGATCGAGATCGTCGATCCGCACGCGCTGCTGACGACATCCTGCGGCTGCTATTCGGCAGTGAAGGCGCATCACCTGCGCCTGATGGGAGCGGTGGCGTGATGGGGGCGCGATGCAGCATCCGTATGACGACGTGCACGCAGCATCGACGCATCGCCAGGCCGGACAACTTGTCTCAATTGCCAATATATCCCACCGCGAAGATGATGGAACTTACCCGCGCTCGGCGCGAATGCGCGCGTTGCGATTCCCAGTGCAAGGTCCGGGGGAGGCAGCTTTGGAAAACATGGCGCGTCCGTCCAACGGTTTCCTGTCCGCATTGTCGGCAGACGATTATGAGTTGATCCGCCCGCACCTGCGAACTGTGGACCTGCCCCACGGAGCGGTGCTGGTCGAGACCGGCGAGACGCTCAGGCGCGCCTACTTTCCTCACCGCGGTGTCATCTCGCTGGTGGTTGAACTGGCCAAAGGCGAGCATGTGCAAGTCGCCATGATCGGCCGTGGCAGCCTGCTCGGAACGCTTGCCATCGTGGGCGATGCGTGTGCGTTGAACACCGCCATCGTGCTGGTTCCAGGCGTCGCCTCCGTGGTGGATCTGGACCGCCTGCGCATGGCCGCCGACCAGAGCAGCGCCCTGCGCACGCAGCTCACGCGCCACGGGCTGGCGATCTACGCCCAGGTCCAGCAGACCGCGGGCTGCAACGCCGCCCATCCGGTGGAGTCGCGGCTGTCGCGCTGCCTGCTGCACACTCATGACCTGTCGGGCGAGTCGCGTCTGCTGCTGACCCAGGAGACCATGGCGCAGATGATCGGGGCCCGGCGCAACAGCGTGTCGCTGGTCGCCAACTCCCTGCAGCAGGCCAATTTCATCCACTACAGCCGCGGACACATCCAGATCACCAACCTGGACGGGCTGCGCCAGACGGCGTGCGAATGCTACGCCGCCGTGAAGGGCCAGTACGACCGTCTGCTCGGCTCGCCCTGAACGCCGCGGTCGCTTGGTAAACCGGGGGCTAATGCCGCTCTGCAAACACCGGCCATCCCGCTACCGGAACTGAAATTCGAATGCCATAGACACGCGACATGCCTCGCGCGGCAACGTGCCGCGCGGCAACGAACCGTGATCAAGGCAGACAAGGCCATGTTTGACGTCACCGTCGCGCCTGCGAAGGCGCTCGATGCCGAACCCGCGCGCGAGCCGAGCGCGTACGAAGCGCTGGTACGCGAGATCGGCGAGGACGGCGCCGGCGAAGTGCGTATCGTGTTCTGGAGCGATACCTGCGCGCGCCTGCAATTGCTCCGCACGCTCTCGCCTGCGCGGCACCACGCCAGGATCGCGCGCGAAGCGCATTCGTTGAAGAGCGCGGCCGGTACGTTCGGCTATCTCAGGCTCGCGGCGTTGGCGCTGCGGCTGGAGAAAACCGCGGAGAGCCTCGGCGCCGGCGAATTCCACGCGCTACTGGACTTGATGGACGCGGCCTACGCCGCCGCGCATGCGCAGGAGCCGCAAGGCTAGCTCGCTTCTGACGCTCCCTCGTCGCGCTACTTCGCGTGGAAAACCCTCCGAACTACCCGCACGTGCATTCCCGCCGTACTTCTACGGCTTGCGATTTTCACAGATGGCTAATCATAGCTGGCGATAGTCCCGGAAAACCAGGAGGGTTTTCCATGTTCACCTACGAGACCGCAGACCAGAAGGAGGTTCGTCGCTTCCGGATCGCACAGTTCAACGGCCGGATGGCGACGGTGAAGGCCGGCGGGTCGACCGTGACCGGTTTCGTGCGCTCGGTGCTGGAGCAGGAATCGAGCATGCCTCCCCGCTGGACCATCACGATCGTTCCGAGCGCGCCGAAGGAAGAGATCAAGCCGCTGCGTCCCGCCTCGCGCGCGCGTCCGTTCGCCGAAGACTACTTCTGAGCGCCACGGATTTCCAATCTTTCGAGATGGATTTCGGCATCTCGTCCGCGCCGCCCGACGGCGGCGCAACCGGCCCGGCTCAGTCGATCGAATGCAACAGCGCCGCACGGACGAGGTCCGCGGTGTTGCGCGCACCGAGCTTGCGCATCGCCTCGGCGCGATGGCTCTCGAAGGTGCGCGGACTGATCTGCATGCGAAGCGCGCCCTGCTTGTTCGAATAGCCTTCGCTGATCAGCCTCAGAACCTCGCGCTCGCGCTTGGTCAGCCGCTTCTGGCCGGAGGGGCCGAGCAGACCGGCGGTCGGCGCGCGCGGCGGCTGCAGCACGCGGGGGGCCTTCGATTCCGCCTCCTCGGTGCTGGACGGGGTCGGCAAGCCGCCCTTGTGAGGGCCGGCGAGCTGCTTGACCAGGCCGCAAACACGCTCGGTCTGGGCCAGCGCGTTCTCCACCACCCGCTGCAGATAGGCACGATCGCCCGAAGCGGGGACGAGCTGATCGCTGTGATGCTTGATCTCGCCCATGTAGAGCAGCAGCGCCGTCAGGGGGCCGTTGAGCTCGCGAGCGATGGCGGCCGCCATTTCGTCGGCCGCCATCGCTCGAACGGCGCTCAGGCGAACGAAATCGGGCTCTTCAGCTGAAGCAGCGCTGCTTTCGTGCCGCTCAGACGGCCGCGAATCGATGGCCGTATCGTTGTGTGACCCCATGTCACTCGTTTACCGGAACCGGGGCGGGTCTGTGGTTAACTTTCTAATCCGTAAGACTACGGTGATTTGGGCCGTTCTGCGCTAAAATGACGACTTCGGCACAATTTGTGCTTGCGGCATGCCGCATGCGACCATGTAGCGGTTGAGTTTGCTGCCGAAATCCTTGGTCTGCGGCGGCGAAAGGCCCCTCGGCCCGCCTTGCTCCGACGTCCGCCCCCCGGATTTTACGGATTAATTAACGGCGACTTGCTTCTTTAGGGAGGTTGAGAGCGCGCAAATGCCTCCACGCATTGGGCCCGCGAGCCCGCGGGCCACGCTGCGAAAGATTGCGTGCCATGAACGAGATCGATCGGCTGTCGGAATTTCTGCAGAGGCTGACGCCGCTGTCGCGCAGCTGTCTGCTCAGCGAGCTCGAGCGGCTCGAGCTGTGCGGTATCGACATGCCGGGCTCGGCCGACGTCCAGGCTCGCTTGCGCGCCGAATTCCGCAAGGACGGATCGACCCAGGCGCGCGCCACCAGCCCGTCGCGCTATTTCTTCGCGCCGCTCGAGCTGCTGCTGATCGACGGCGCGCCCGAGCATGCCAATATGGGGCGGATCTCGCGCAATACCCTCACCCCGATCTGGGAATGGATCTGCCGCGACCTGCTGCCGACCATGGCGCGCGACTACATCAAGGCGATCAGCGACCAGGTCGCCGCCAACAATCCGAAGGAAGTGCAGAAGATCGCCTCGACCTTCCAGACCAAGGTCGTCAAGGTCCTCGAGAGCACGCTCAATTCGCCCGAGAGCGCCGAAGCTGCGCGCGCCAAGCTCGCGCAATATACGGCCTCGCGCACCGCCTTCGACGACGTCTTGAAGATGCTGCAGGTGTTGCGCGCCGGCGATGCGCTGCCGAAATTCAACGAGAAGCTGCCCGAGACGATCGCGAAGTTCGACGACGGCCGGGTCGCCCAGATCACGGCGCAGCTCGACGCCTTCAAGAAGGCCCATCCCCAGGCGCTGCCCTTCGCGCTGGCGCTGGTGGCGCGACGCCTGAAGACGTCATGGCAATTGGTGCGGCTTGCCACCAGGGCCGCTGCGAGCAAGGCCGCCGCAGACGTCGCCGTCACCCCCTATGCCTGCGTCGTTCCCATGGTCCTCGACCGGCTCGACGACAAGCGCCTCGCGCTTCGGGTCGCACTCCGGAACAACCGGGTGCTGGTCGCCCGCGAGTTGCTCGCCGACATCTACGACACCGAATATGCGCTCAAGGTCCGCATCGACGGCATCGAGCATTGCGAGTGGGGCGTCCGCCTCCAGCAATTGATGGACGCGATCGCGGCATTGGTGTCCGCCGAGGTGAGCCGCTTCCCCGACAATGTCGGCCACATTCTCGGCTCGCGGCGGCTGCGCAGCCACGACACGCTCGGCGGCAAGCTGACCTATCTGGCCTGGAAGGGCCGCGACGCGGTGCAGGACGGCGCGGCGGCGCTCCGCAAATTGATCGGGCAGACCTAGATCGGGTTCGGCGAAAGCCACAGCGCGCCGCACGGCTAACGCGGCAGACACAGGAAGCGATCGATGAATCGCCCTGACAGCACGAACCTGAACCACCAATACATCATTCGCCGCATCGACATCGCTGTAGTCCTCGACAGCCTCCACCGGCTCGGCGGACCTTTAGCGCGAGTGCAGCAACGCGCGTGTGAGGTGCTTCACATTCCTGGCCGCTCGCCCGGACCCGTTGTCGCAGAACCGTCACGGGCAGATGGCCGCGATGCGGCATCGCGGGAGACGCAGCATGAACGCCGCCGCCGATTAATGTTGCGCCGCCGTCATCGCTGCCCTGGAACACGCCGCGAGGGCATCGTTCGATGCCGCCGGCCGGCAGGTCGCACGCCGATCTGCGCGCGGAGGCATTTCACCTGCAACAACCGGCGCTGCGCGCGTGGTGCTCCGGTATGCGGATTCTTTTCGAAGATTCTGTCGACAAATTAGCTCGAATTGCAGGGCTTAACGTTACTCAGATAATTCAAGAACGACGTGAAGCTCTCCTTATTTGAACCCACGCTCCGCGGTTATGAAACCGTCACGGAACGGGAGTGGTGTTGGAATGAACGATGGGATGATTGAGCTCGTCGGACGAAGGCCTGTGACCTTCGGACGACGAAAGGTGACGCCGCGCGCCTGCGTGGCCGACAGCAAGCGTCACTTGCGCGCCTTCCTCAGCGAGATCCTCGAAGATCTCGGCTTCGTCACCTGCGAATGCGCCAGCGCCGACGAGCTCAAGACCGTGCTCGCCAGCGAATTGCCCGACCTGATCCTGCTCGGCGTCGCCGCCGACGGCATCGAGCCGGGACGATTCCTCGAAATCCTGGTGCGCGAGGCGTTTGCCGGCAAGGTCCTCGCCGTCGGCGCCCGCGACTCGATCATCGTCAAGGCCGTGCGGCAGGTCGGTGAGGAATACGGCCTTGCGATGCTGCCGCCGCTGACGACGCCTTTTGCCGCCGAGACGCTGCGCGAGCGCGTCGCCATGCTGCTGCCGGAGGAGCCGGCGCCGAGCCCGGCCGTGCATGTCGGCGAGGCCTTGCATGCCGGCTGGCTCGAGCTCTGGTACCAGCCCAAGATCGACGCGCGCACGCTGGTGCGCAACGGCGCCGAGGCCCTGGTGCGGATGCGGCATCCGACCTGGGGCGTGGTGCCGCCGGCCTATTTCATCCCGGAGCCGCACGATCCGCATTTTCGCGAGCTGTCGGAGTTCGTGATCGATCGCGCCATGCAGGACTGGCACTATCTTCTCGAGCAGCAAAGCCCGGTCGACTTGGCGATCAATCTTCCCGCCGCCTATCTCAGGGAGCCGCAGGCGGTGCGCGATCTCTGCCGCCGCGTGCCGACGCATCCGGCCTTCGGCGGACTGACGGTCGAGATCGACAGCGAGGAGGCGATCCGCGAGCTCGATCTCCTCGCCGAGGTCGCGCGCGAGGTCGGCCTGCACAATATCGGCCTGTCGATCGACAATCTCGGCGCCAACTGGCCACAGCTGATGGAGCTGGACAAGATTCCCTTCGTCAAGCTGAAGGCCGACCGGCAATTCGTCACCGGCAGCGGCGGCGACCGGCTGAAGCGCACGGTGTGCCGTCACATCGTCGAGCTGGCGCAGGGATTTGGCGCGCACGCCGTGGCGCAAGGCGTCGAGAGCCGCGCCGACCTCGTCGCCGCGAGCGAGCTCGGCTTCGATGTCGTGCAGGGCTTCCTGTTCGGCAAGCCGATGCCGCTGAAGAAGTTCGCGAAGGCCGCGCTGACGCGCACGGTGATGGGGCAGGCGTGAGGCCTAGCGGCAGACCCAGACGCCGTTGACCAGCACGCGGACGCAGGCGGGCGCCACGACGGCGGCTCCTGCGGCTGCTGCGCCGACGGCCGCGCCACCGACCACGGCACGACGCGTCGTTCGACGTGCGACGCCCGCGACGCTCGCCGGCGTCGCCGGCCGCCCGACGCGGGCTTCCGCGCTCTGGATCGAGACTGAAAGCCCGTCCTCTGCCGACCACTGCACCGAGCCCAAGGCTGCGCAGACAATGATGGCGCCGGCCAACCACAATTTCGTTCGCTGTCGCATGACGTCCTCCTCCGCTGTTCCTGCATTTAGAGGCAGACACCGCGCCGGAACAGGCATTGACCTAGATCAAGGTTTGGCTCACGCAAAGCGCCGCGCGAAGAAGACGCAGGCGACCACGATTGCGGTGGCGGCGATCATGCTTGCTGCGACCGGCTCGCCCAGCAGAAGGCCGGCGAGCGCGAGGCCAAAGAACGGCTGCAGCTGCTGCAGCTGGCCGACACGGGCAATGCCGCCGAGCGCGAGCCCGCGGTACCAGAAGATGAAGCCGACGAACATGCTGAAGACGGAGACATAGGCGAGCCCGATCCAGGCGGGCACGCTGATGCCGCCCCAGACCGGCGGCCACGTCAGCACGGCGAGCGCCAGCATCAGGGGCAGCGCGAGCAGCAGCGCCCAGGAGATCACCTGCCAGCCGCCGAGGCGGCGCGACAGCGCGGCGCCTTCGGCATAGCCGAGGCCGCACAGCACGATCGCGGCGACCATGAGCAGATCGCCGGTGAGCGATGCCGCGCCGTCACCGGTGAGGGCAAAGCCGGCCACCGTCGCGCTGCCGAGACCGGCGAACAGCCAGAACAGCGGCCGCGGCCGCTCGCCGCCGCGCAGCACGGCGAAGATCGCGGTCGACAGCGGCAGCAGGCCGATGAAGACGATGGAGCGCGCCGACGTGATGTGCTGCAGCGCCAGCGCCGTCAGCAGGGGAAAGCCGACCACGACGCCGATGGCGACGATGCTGAGCGAGGCGAGATCCCCCCGCTGCGGCCGCGCCTGCCGCAGCACGACGAGCACCGCAGCCCCGATCAGCGCGGCGATGACCGCGCGCGCCGAGGTCAAAAACAGCGCCGAGAAGCCGCCGACCGCCACGCGCGTCGCCGGCAGCGAGCCGCTGAAGATGATGACGCCGAGAAGCCCGTTGCCCCAGCCGCTGGCCGAAGAGTGCATGTTGGTCTCGCTTGGGTGGGAGGCGGCGGAGGTGGTGCCGCGGCGGTGAACGCCTCGCGTGATGGCATGGAACAACAAAGTAGCGAAAACAACCCCATGCACAGTAGACGGGGGTTGCAAGATCAATGGGTTACGTGGGGGGTGGGATGAGGTGCGGGTCGGGCAGGGTTTCGGGAGGCAAAAAGCCGATGGATCGTGGTTTGACGCGCCTGTCCGGCGCACCGACGCGAGCCGATGGGAATTGGCGGCGATGGTTGCGGCCCATTACGAATGAGGTCTCCCGTGATTTGCTTCGTCGGGCAAAACAGGAGCATAGTGACATCATCGCAGGAGGTCGGACAGGCCGCGTTCTGGCTGGTCCTTTCGGACGCGAGCGAGTTGAGTGGTCAACGCTAAGTCGAATTTTTTCGGACGTCGGCCGCTGAACAACTTCGTTTGGTCGCTGTCACCGTAACACCGGGGTTGGCAGAGGCGAATCACTTACGTTGAGTGTCAATCGGCATGAAATTTTGCGAACGGTTGACACGAGGTTTTGCGTAGGCCTCGGCGTACCGAATATATGAACGCCATACGATAAGCACAGTTGGGTGGATCCCAACCCGCCGTCCAGTTCATTGTTTTTGCTACTCTTTCCGCGACAAACTTGAAGGCGTCTGTAGCGCGTTTCTAGCGAATTAGAACAGTCGGGAAAGCGAAATTAGAGTTCTTCGTCTTTTCTCGACCTCTGAGGCAGCAGGGCCGATTGGGAGCCGCACCTTGATGCCTTCCAAAGCTGGCTTCGTAAGTGTGGCTGAAGCCGAAACATTTGAAGCCAATCGACGCAGAGCGGGCTCTGCGACCTGCGCAAAACACCAGAGATTTACGTCGGATGACGGCAAGAGAACTGCCCCGTGGTGGTTGCAAAAGAAGCTGCCCTTTTCAATGACCTGCACCGAACCGGACGAACCGTCCATAGAGACCACGAGCGCAGGCCCGTTGAATTTGGTTGCGAATGCTCCGTTGTCGCGCTTTAGGGTGTCATCGGCCTTAAACCTGGGAACGCCGCGGCCGCCACCATATACCGGCGAACCACTTTCCGACGCGGACTGATAGATCATGGCTTCAGTTAGTCCGGTGTCACCCTTCACCACCGGCTTAAACAGGGCGTCCAAGGTTGTAGGTGGATCGACTTCGGTCTCATCGAATTCAATTCCATGATCGAGCAGAAATTCCACTTCTTCTGCAAACGGTAGCGGCAGGGAGACGAGGTCTCCCTTTGCAAACGCCTCCACCTGGTCAGCTCTGTGCTTCCATTCGGCGAATGGAATGGACTTTAGTTCGGCACGCAGCGGGATGTCGGGCAGAAGCACGATCCCCCGTTCGGCGTGTAACAATGCGGGTGGATGAAAAACGCCATGCTTGGGGCCTAGCGGTTCACCAAACTCATTCGTCGCCTCCGCTGGTGACGTTCCATTCACCAGGGATTGGAACAGCTTGCTCGGATGTTTGAAGCCTTCGCTGTCTATCCATTCTGAAAGATCATCGTGCATCCACTCACCTGACGGGGCGCGCTTGTCAGTAGGGTATCGCTTGTCGCTGTTCGCAAACCCATCATTGTCCACGATGAACATATTGATGTTCTCGTGCTGTGCTGCGGTAGCGAGCGTCTGCCACGTGCCTGCTTCACCAACCAACGGCTTCTTGCGCCTCTGAGCGATCACGATGGCCGTTCGTTGCTGGGTATAGGGAGCGAAGGCGTGCTTCGGTAGGGAAATCACGTCGGTGATCATCGCCTGGTCTAACAAGGCGAAGCGGGTCTTCGCTGATCGCGGGTTCTCAAGAACGCCAGTGGGCAGAACAATAAGCAGCCAGCCTGTGCCCTTTTTCAGCGTCGCGAGAGCTTTCAGCAAGAACGCTTCTTCGATACGTCCGTAATTTGAGGTGCCATAGGGAGGATTGGTGGCGATGATATCGAAACCATCCTTCGGGAAGGTTGTTGCGCTTGAGCCGGCTAGCGAATCGAAGCCCCCCCGGATGGAGCTGAAGCCATCGCCGGCGAAGTACATGTTCACTCTCGCTCGGGACGCATTGGCGTGGCCGATGTCATAGCCAAAGAACGCATTCTGCGCGAATGCCTTCAGATTTGAGGTGGATGGGTGATGGTCGTTACGCACCCTCCTCAGCATCTCAGTTAGAAATCCGCCAGTGCCACACGCTAAGTCGGCAATCTTCTTCGACCTGATCGAAGAAAAAGACTTATCGAAGCCCGCGCGTGAAAAAAGTATCGGAAGAACACCAGCGATGATGTGACGACCAGTGAAGAACTCTCCCAGTTTCTTCTTTGTCGCTTCGTCGCCGATCGCTTGATACACCTCTCCAAAAATATCGAAGTCGGCGCCGGCGAGCGGAGGCAATTGGTCAAGCAAGTCGAATAGCTTCAGAAAGAAGCCCTGGCCTTTCTCAATAGTCCCAAGTACCTCGACAAACGAGAATGCGACTTCGAGCGTGTCACTTTTCTCGTGGAAGTCGAAAATGTCGCCGTACTTGCCCTTCAGCTCCTTGGTTGACAGGACTCGCTTTGCCAGCGTTTCAAACCGCTCACCAATAGCGTGGTCAACGGATTGCGCCCCCGGCGAGAACCGCGGCATCTCGCTCCAGCTACCCCAATCCGGCTGCTGCTCCACAATGAGCTTGAGCGTCAATATCGCGACCGTGAAGTCGATAGGCGTTCGGCCGGAAGAAAGAGTGGCGATGTTTCGATAAAGCGTTTTCAACTTCGGTAGGAGCGCGCGCAGGTCCTTAACGTTGGCAGCACCGTTGCCAGCGGTGAACACCCCGTTTGCGGCAATGCCCGCTTGAACAAACTCTGCTTTTGGAAAGGAGTCGCGGAGTTCTTGCCCGTCGACCTTGATCGGAACCCATTTCCCATCATTAGTGTAAATCGCAATTCGCAGTTCTTTGCCATTAAATCCGGCGGCGATGAACGGCAGTGCCGGCTCATTTGGCAGGCTCTTCCGCAGACCCTCAATATAGAACTGCGCTTCGGCGAGAGCATCGGCTGCTGTTTCAGCCGGTCCCTTATTCTCCCACACGCAAATCGGCTTCTCAGCATCAGCAACGTGCAGGAGGATGTCGGGGTAACCCGCGGCCTTAGCCGCTTTGGTTTTGCTGGGCCAGTGCTTGCGCAACAGTGGGCTCTTGCACTGCCGCATCGTCAGCTCATAGCCAGCTTTCTTGAGCTGCGCCATCGCCAACACTTCCACTTCCGGCTCGTTCTTAAGACTTTTGCCGGTAAGCAGTGAAACTAGGCCCATCATGATTGCGAGTACCCCTTATGCCTTCGCAACGGGCATCTATTCCGATTTGGCCTCGCACTTCAACATTGGCTTATTGCAGTTGGACGGCAGAAAGGGCCGCCGCCGCGCCGACCAGGATTGGCGACGCATAGCTTCCCAATCGATCAAACAGGAGAGCGAACCGGTCGCAGCAAGAAGGCGGGAAGATGTGAGTGATCGCCCGACTCGGCGTCGGCCTCGCGCTCGCGGCGCGGCTGGGGACGCCCGATTGATGGCACGTGGGGCGGGTTGGCCTGTTGGCGCGACCTGCCGCGCGGCTCGGATGATGACCGAGCTTCACGAGGCGGCCGGGCTTCGACGGCGAGTCTTGCGCCCACCGAGCGGCTTGCCTCGGACGGTTGTGGCGCGTCGCGACCAGACTCTTGGCCACGACGCGTCTTGCCGCGTCCCCCGCGGGAGCGTTCGCGTTCCCGTCCGCGCGACTCGCGTGGGCGCTCACCCGGTTCGGCCGTGCCTTCCTGCACCTCGAAGTCGCCCTCGGCCCGCGGGATGCTCTGGCCGATTAGCTTTTCGATTGCCACCATGGACTTTTGGTCGAGCCGGGTGACGAGCGAAATCGCCATGCCGGAGCGACCTGCGCGGCCGGTGCGGCCGATGCGGTGGACGTAATCGTCGGCGTGATGGGGAACGTCGAAGTTAAAAACGTGGCTGACCTCGGGAATGTCGAGGCCGCGGGCGGCGACGTCGGAGGCGACGAGGAGGGGCAGCTCACCCTTGCGGAACTGGTCGAGCGCGGCCATGCGGGCCGGCTGGTCCATGTCGCCGTGTAGGGCGCCGACGCTGAAGCCGTGCTTCTGCAGCGATTTGTGAACGATCGCGACCTCGCGCTTGCGATTGCAGAAGATGATCGCGTTCTTGAGGTCCTTGGCCTCGCGCAGCAGGCGGCGAAGCAATTCGCGCTTCTCGTGCGCCTCGCGGCCGGCAGGAACCTGAAACTGCGTCACCGTGACCGCGGTGGTGGCGGGCTTGGAGACCTCCACCTTCTGCGGATTGTGCAAGAAGGCCTCGGTGATACGCCGAATTTCCGGCGGCATGGTCGCGGTGAAGAACAGGGTCTGCCGGGTGAAGGGGACGAGCTTGCAGATGCGCTCGATGTCGGGGATGAAGCCCATGTCCAGCATGCGGTCAGCTTCGTCGATAACCAGTAGCTCAACCCCGGTAAGTAGGAGTCCACCGCGCTCGGTATGGTCGAGCAATCGGCCGGGGGTTGCGATCAGAACGTCGACGCCGCGCGTCAGCTTGGCATCCTGGTCGCCGAAAGAAACCCCGCCGATCAGGAGGGCAACGTTGAGCTTCTGGCCCGCACCATAGCGGTCGAAGTTCTCCTTAACCTGGGCCGCAAGCTCGCGGGTCGGCTCAAGGATCAGCGTGCGCGGCATGCGCGCCCGGGCGCGGCCCTTTTCAAGGATGGTGAGCATCGGCAGCACGAAGGCCGCGGTCTTGCCGGTGCCGGTCTGGGCGATGCCGAGCACATCCTTGCGTGCAAGGACGTGGGGGATCGCCTGTTCCTGAATGGGGGTGGGAGTAGTGTAACCAGTAGCCGCCACTGCGGCGAGGACCTTTTCGGACAGTCCAAGATGGGAAAAAGACATTGAGCCTCTGATTAGACTTCACGTCGAACCGGCAGCTCGGATCGAAGGGAATTGGCGCTCGGCCTGGAAGGCGGGCTTGTGCAAGCTTAGGGGGTCCGTCTAACGACCACGGAACAACCGTTCAGTCCCCGCTGCAGCGCAACCATAGGGAAAAAGGGGCTGAAGGTCAATTGACGAGCTGCAGCACGCTTTCCTCCGCCGTATGAATCTATATGTCCGATTGGTTCTCGCGAAAATTCTGACGAAAGGCCATTGGCAAGTTAACTCAGACTACATCGCCGAGAGGGGGAGTTTGAACTTCCGATAGGCCGCACTTATACCGCGTTTCGAGCGCGGTGCATTCAATCATTCTGCCACCTCTCCTGAAGGCGCCATTGAGAGGTTGCTGCCCTGCCGCGAGCGCAAGAGTTGCATACGTCGCGGCAATCGATCTATCCCAGCGGCATTCCCCCCTAATACAGCAGCTCCTCGTACACCGGCTTACCGTCGAGCAACAGCCGCTTGATCGCCGCGCGGCCTGAGGGGAGCACGGCGGCGACGATGCGCAGCTTCTGCTGGTTGCGGGCCTGCTCGAGCGTCCTGCCCTCGCCTTCGGGCACGAAATAGCTTTCGAGACCGTATTTGATCGGCAGCTTGTCGCAGAACCTTCGGCGGTCGTCGCCGCAGGACCCGCCATAATTTCCGACGCGGCCGCGGATCAGCACTTCGGGGGCCGTGACCGGGACGGGCTCGGCATGCACCGAGACCGCCTGATAGACGCCGTCGGCCTTGGGCGCCAGCTTGACGAAGACATCAGGATGGCGCGCGTCGGACGGCTTGCCTTTGAGCGCGCCGGCCGGCACTTGCGAGATGTCGTAACGGAGCACGACGTAATCGCCGCGCAGGAGATCGCGGGGATCGACGGGCTGGGTCTGCAAGGTGACCTCGACGCCGTTGCGCAGGATCTGCATGCGATCGGCGACCATCAGGACCAGCAGCGCGCATTGCAGCAGGACGGCGATGCCGAACAGCACGGCATTCGGGATGCGCTGCCAGAACGCCGCGAGAGATGCGATCAGCCCGGTCATCGCGCGGTCCTCGGCAGCAGACGGTTGAGCGCGGTGGCGAAGACGACGGCCGCGACGCCCGCCGCTGCCAAGAAGGCCGAGCGGCGCAGCAGCGAGCCCTTCACGGCCCAGGTGATGCCGGCGATCACGCCGGCGATGCCGAGCCAGCCGGCGACGATGCGCGGGCGCACGTCGTCGAGCATGCCGGAGACGACGAGACACAGCATGGCCGCGAGCAGCGCGGCATAAGCGAGCCAGGATTCGCCGGCCATGGAGGCCGGCCAGACCGGCGCCGCGAGCAGGACCAGCGCGATCGCAGCTGCTGCAAGCAGCTCTCCCGCGCGCCGGGTGATGGCAGCCGAGGCCAGCGCCAGGATCACGCCGGCAATTCCGCACGCGATCGCCCAAAGCGGCTGGCCCGCCCGCGAACCTTCGCGGAAGCGGACGAGATCGTCGACCGTCGTCACCTCCAGGAACGCGGCGACGGCCAGTGAAAACGCGCCGTAAATCGACAGGACGCTGCCGAGCCGGAGCGCCCGCGGCGACGGCGCGGCGGCGATCGCGAGCCCGGCGCCGAACAGCAGGGCCGCACCGTTCGCGAGCACGAAAGACGGCTGGGCCCCGTCGAGCTCGAAGCGAAGCGACGTCGCGATCCACCACGGCAGCGCCGCGACCGCAACGAGGTGGGCCGCGACGCGGGAATGCCAGGCGAAGGCGAGTGCGGCGGCGAACAGCCAGGCGATCAGGAACGAAAGATGCAGGACGTCGGGCGCATCGGTGATGCGCATGCAGGTCCAGACCGAGGCAGACGCGAGTCCGACGGCGAGCGCACCGCGCGAGCCGGTCAGCATCGCGGTGGCCAACGCGCCGATCGACCACAACAGCATGCCGCCGGCAAAGTCGTCGCCGAGGTGGTACATCTGCCCGACCAGCGCGATGCCGGCGCCGAAGATGATCGCACCGACGCCGGCACAGAGATCGGCGAGAACGCTGCGCTGCCTCGCGGCGAACCAGGCGCCGAGGCCGCCGGCGACGACCATGCCGGCGAGCAGGATCGCGAACCGCACGAGGCGCGCGATCTCGGTCCAGTGCGCGGCCACGAAGGCGAGGAACGCGGCCGCAATCAGGAGGCCGCCGACGATGGCGACGACCATTGCGATGTTGATGCCGGGCGAGAGCGGCGGCAGCGCGTTACGGATGGAGACGGCGGCCGCCGGCGCAATCACGCCATCGGCTTCCCATTGCGCAAGATCGGCTTCGAGGCGCTGCCGGTAGGCTTTGTCGAACATGGTCGTAGATCACCTGCCGCCAGTCGGCCGGCGGGACGTTGCTTGGTCGGATCGTGCGGGCGGTGGGTTCAAGCCGTCGCCGGTCCGGCAAGATTCGCATCCGCGGCGATACCCTGTCTAGTTCGCCTTGATCCCGGCCTCGCTGATCAGCTTGCCCCATTTCGCACTCTCGCCCTCGATGAAGCGGCCGAACTGCTCGGGCGAGGTCGGGGCGGGCTCGGCGCCGAGGGTGCGGATCTTCTCCGCCACGGCAGGATCCTTCAGCGCCTTGGTGAAGGCCTCGTTCAACCGGGTAATGACATCCGCGGGCGTGCCGGCGGGCGCGACCAGCCCGAACCAGCCGACGGATTCGAAACCCGCAATGCCGCTCTCGGCCAGCGTCGGCACATCGGGCAGGGACGCAAGACGGCGCGCGGAGGAAACGCCGATCGCGTTGAGCTTGCCGTCGAGGATCAGCTGTCGCGAGGCCGGAATATCCAGCACCGCGAAGGGGACATGGCCGGCGAGCACATCGACCGCCGCCGGCGCCGTTCCGCGATACGGCACCAGCTCCATCGCGATCCCGCTTCTCTGCGTGAACAGCGCGGCGGTCAAATGCATCGCCGTCGAGTTGCCGCCATGCCCGATCGACAATGCCCCGGGCTTCGCCTTGGCGAGCGCGATGGTCTCCGCAGGTGTGCGCGCCGGGACATTCGCGGATGCGACCAGCACGAAGGGAATTTCCGCGAGCAGGGTGATCGGCGCGAGATCCTTCAGCGCGAACGGCATCGCGGCATTGAGGTGCGGATTCACCGTCAGCGCACCGGCCGGCGCGACGCCGAGCGTATAGCCGTCGGGCTTCGCCTGCGCGACCGCGGCCATGCCGATGTTGCCGCCGGCGCCGGCGCGGTTCTCGATCACCAGGCCCTGCTTGAGCTCGGCGGTGACGACAGGCTCGAGCGCGCGGATGACGGTGTCGGCGCTGCCGCCGGGCGGGAAGGTCACGACGATCTTGATCAATTGCTCGGGATAGGCGGCTCGGGCCGCCGCCGGCGGCAACAGTACGAAGGTCGCAGCCGTCAGTGCGGCCAGGATGCGGCGCCTTGCAACGTGAAACACGTTCTCCTCCTTGCGTTCTGTTCTTGGACATCGTTGTCGTGAAGACGGGCCAGCGAGCTGCGCCGGGCCGTCCGCGTCGTCGTGTTACGCCGCAGCGCCGGTGATGCGCGCCAGCAGGCCCAGCGGGTTCTCCGGCGCGGACTGCCCGCGCCAGGCGATGTGCTGGTCGGGCCGCGCCAGCACGAGCTTCTCGGCATAGGCGCCGTTCGCCTCCTCCGGCGCGATGTCGACCAGGGCGAGCGGCACGCCGCGCGCCTCGGCAGCGGATTGCAGCCGCGTCACATCGATCGCCGGGTCGAACCGCAGCAAGGTGTAGCCGGGGCCGAAGGCGTCGTAGAGCGAGCGTCCGTCGCGCAGGAACAGATGCGGCGCGCGGGCGCCGGGCACGGTGGAGGGCGTGAAGCTGCCCATCGCGTAAGGCGGCGGCGTCTCGCCGTCATAGGCGATGATCGGCGAGGCATCGTAATAATAGCCGAAGTTGAGGCCGGCGCAGCAATATTGCTGCACGTTGAGATCGTAGGCCGCTTTCGCCAGCGCCGCGCGCGCCGCGTGGCCGCGCGGCGTGTCGTCCTCGATCTCCGCAGGAACCCCGCCGCGCTGCGCCATCATCTTCATCGCATGGTCCATCGCAAAGCGCGACACCTGCTCGGTGATCGGCTGGCGCTCCGCCTCATAGGCATCGAGGATCGCTATAGGCGCCCAGCCGTTCAGATGCGCCGCCAATTGCCAGCAGAGGTCGACGGCGTCCGCAATGCCGGCATTCATGCCGTAGCCGGCATAGGGCATCCACAGATGCGCGGCGTCGCCGCAGATGAAGACCCTGCGGTCGCGGAAGCGATCGGCGACGAGGCGGCGCCCGACCCAATCCTCCTTGCTGAGCACCTTGTACTCGAACCTCTCGTCGACGCCGAGGATGGCGCGGATGGCCCAGTCGCGATCGACCGAGTCGAATTCGGGCTCATCAGGCTTCAGATGATTGTGGATCAGCCAGCGGTCGTGACCGTCGATCGCAACGACGGTGCCGGAGCGGCGCGGATTGAGCGCGAGCACCATCCACGCCGGCTTGTGCGCGCCCATCAGCTCTTTCAGTTGCGGAACTTCGATGAAGGTCGATTGCACGCGCTGGATCACCGGTGTGCCGGACAGGCTGGCCCCGATCGCTTTTCGAACCAGGGACCGGCTGCCGTCGCAGCCGATCACGAAGCTGGCTTCGATGCGGAGCGAATTGCCGCTGTCGAGATCGCGCGCCAGCGCGACGACGTGGCCATCGTGCTGTTCGATGTCGGTGATTTCCGTGCGGGCCAGGATCTTGATGCGTGATTGCGCGGCGGCATGGCTGAACAGGATCGGCTCGAGATAGACCTGGTTGATCCGGTGCGGCGGCTCGGGCGTCGGCCACCAGGTGTCGGGGCCGCCGGTCGCGCTGTAGCGGCGCGCGCGGGAGGGAATGTCGATGCGGCAAAGCTCGATCCCGGTCGCCGTGGTCCGATAGGAGCAATCGTTGGGGAAGTCCGCCGGCAGGCCCGCATCGCGCAGCTTCGCGGCCACGCCGAGCCGCCGAAAAATCTCCATCGAGCGCGCCGAGACGTGATTGCACTTGACGCTGGGCGGATCGCCGGCGTGACGGATCTCCGCGACGATCACGTCTATCCCGCGCGAGGCGAGATCCATCGCCGCGGTCAATCCGACCGGCCCGGCGCCCACCACCAGCACTTGCGCTCTCATGCTCGCTCCAATCCTTGCCGCGGATTCTTTCCGTTTCTTGCCGTCCGCACAGCATGCATTTTATTGCAGGTCTGTTTATGCGATAAGACGGAAAGAACTCATCAATTCATGAGCTTTCCATATGGATGTCACCTTGCGCCAATTGCGGGCCTTCGCCGGCGTGTACCGGACGCGCAGCATCACGCGGGCCGCCCGTGAGCTCGGCATCACGCAATCGGCGGCGAGCCTGTTGATCCAGCAGCTCGAGGCCCAGCTCGGCGTCAGGCTGTTCGACCGCTCCACGCGCTCGGTGCAGCCGACGCCGGCCGCCATTGAGGCGTTCGCCGCCGCCGAGCGCATGCTGAGCGACGCGCAGGGCCTGTCGCGCCGCATGCGCGACCTCGCGCAGGCCCGCGCCGGCCGCGTCGCGTTTCTCGCCTCGGCCGGCACCGCATCGGCGCTGCTGCCCGCAGTGCTGGCGAAATTCCGCGCCAGCCATCCCGACATCGAGATCGACATGCGGGATGTTGCCGCCGACGATCTCGTGCCACGGCTGAGCACGACAGATGCCGAGTTCGCGATCGGCAGCGCGGAAGGCGAGTTCGCGGACATGACGATCGAGACGCTGACGAGCGGCCGCCTGAGCGCGATCGGCCGCCGCACCGCGGACTTCGCCGCGCGGCGATCCCTCACCTGGGACGAGCTGGCGCAAAAGCCGACCATCGCGATGCGCCGGGAGACGCGGATCCGCATGCAGATCGATCAGGCCCTGAGCGCGCAGGGCAAGCGCCTCGATCCGACCTATGAAGTGACGCTGATCAACACCGCGCTCGCGATGACGGCGCAGGGCCTCGGCCTCGCCATCCTTCCCGCGACGATGCTGCCGGCCGACCAGTTCCCGACGCTGATCGCAAGACCGCTGGTGCGCCCCGCCCTCACGCGCCCCGTGTCGCTGCTGCAGCGCCAGGGCCGGACATTGTCGCCGGCGGCGCAGGCCTTCGTCGCGACGGCGCGGATGGTGCTGACGGCCTAGCGCGCGATGAGATTTGGATGAATCGTCATCGCGCTTTAGCTTGTTGTCTGCGCATGATCTTTCCGGAAAACCGCTTCGCACTTTTCCGGATCATGCTTTAAAGCCTCCCAACCAGCTCAGCGAATTTCTTGCTGACCAGTTTGAAGCCCTCTTCCGTCGGATGCAGCTCGTTTCCCCAATCCTTCTTGTAGGTCCGATCGTGCCGAAGGGTGTTGCGAAGGTTCAGATAGTGGACGTGCTCGAAGCCGGCAGTCGCGCTGACGTCCTTCAACATGGCGTTGAACTGGTCGATCAGCTTGACGACCACGGCGGAGTTCTTGCCGAAGTCGACGTGACCCTTTTTCCTGAACCCGGGCTCGAGCCAGGGGCCCGGCAGCAGCCAGAATCCGCCCAGATAGCCGCGGCCATCGGGAAGCGCGTAATCGTAGCCATGCGTCACGATGGGAATCGGTCGGCCGAGATAGCGCTGCGCGATCGTGGTCAGGCCGCTGATGATGCGTGCATAGGCCGCGCGCAGCCGCACATCGATCAATCCGCGAACAATGTCGTCATTGACGGCCGGAAGGGAAGATGCCGCATGGTTGAGCAGGATCGCAAATTCGTCTCCGGCAATGTCATTGCCGCCGCCGGACAGCAGAATCGCCCGCGGGACCTTGTTCGCACGCAATAGTTTCTCCAGCCGCCGCGCAAATTCCTCGAACTGGCCGCCCGAGTGCGCCATGTCTTCGACCGTGTCGCCCTTGTGAGCGACGGATTCCACATCGTAGAGATAGTCGTCCTCGAGCATCTGCAGGACGTCGTAAAAGGGATAGTCGAACCAGGAATCGCCCTCGGCGATCAGCACGCCCGCGCTCACCGCAGTTCCAAGCAAGGCTCGCGTCCGTGAGGGAATCTGCGGCGGGGCCGGCGCTCGCCGCGGCCTCGGCGCACGCGCCATCCGCCGGACCGCGGCTGCCCGCTTGCGCGTTTGTCCGTTTCGGAAGGCGATGACATCCTCCGCCATCGCCTGGCCGCTCTTTATCGCGGCACTCAGCTCGGCAGGAGCACGCGCCGACCGTCTTGACTTGCGTGTCTTCTTCGCCATCGCTCACCTCTTTTCAGGGAAAGACATCGAGCAGTGCATCAAGCGCATCGAGCTTTGCACCGAGACCCTTCAGCTTCTTCCGGCAGCCCTCGTCGAACCGCTGCCGGGACATGAGATGTTCGAAATTGCGCTCCAGGTTGAAATAGAGCGGGCACTCCTTGCTTCCCTTCGAGTGGCCATCCATATCGCCATAAAATCCCGCGAGGCCCGAAACCATCGCGTTGGCAATGACGCGATCGGTTTCACGTCCCTCCGGCGCGAGCTGGTTGAACCCGGCCACCGACCCGATCAGGATCCGTGGCTCCTGATTGTCCGGCCACCACCCGTAGATTTGCTCCCGCCCCTCGCCCCGCAGCGGATGACGCGTAATGCAGGCGAGGATGTCGGCGTCCAGCTCGACCGGCATCCCGCGCAAACGATCTGCGAGGCGTTCGGCCCACAATATCATCGGCTTGCCCTTCTGCAGGTCCCAGACATCGAGCGGAACCGACAGCCGGACGAGCTCGAAGCCAAATTCCTTCTGGGCAGCATTCATCTGCGTGAGCGTGCGATCCAGTGCCGGAAAGACATTATCCATGTCCCAGACGGCGATGCGGGCGGTGTGTCCGGCAGTCGCGCGCCGTGCGTCGGGACGCACGCGGGTTTCGGGAACGAAGCTGCGCTTTGCAGGAGGCCTGCACAGCACGAGGCTCGAATCTCGCGCATACAGCACGGGGATGGCCCAGTCGATCGGCTCGCCATGCAATGAGTAATTGACCGCGATGCGCGCCTCCCGCGCCGAATCGCCAAGCGAATTGCCCTGGGCGAGCGACCAGTAGAAGTGCTGCGCGAACGAGGTGGCGGAGGAGTCGAGGACACTATACTGGTTCGCGACCACCGCCGGCAGCCCGTGCGCGACCAGCGACTGCGCGACGCCCTTGTTGAACTCGGCGCGCCCTGCAGCGCCGGTTTCGCAGGCGTTGAGAAAGACGAGGCTGAGGTTTCGGCTGCAGAAAATCTCCCGCACCGAGCGCTCGCCGAGACTGTGCTCCTGTCCTTTTTCATTCACGAAGACGAGGCGCCCCTCACCGCGGATCTCATCGTAGGTGCCGTGACCGATGAAATGAACGACGTCGAATTTTCCGTTCGAGAGATAGCCGTGCAGCTTCGTGGGCGTTGCCCGCGGCAGCGTCGCAACGGTCACGAGCCCGGCCGCGACGAGCGGCTCGAAGCCACTGCGGATCACGGCCTCTTCCTGCTCGATGGACAAACGGCCGTATCCGACCGGCTGAGCCGACGCGACCAGGATTCGCAGCGGCCCGGAGCCTGGGTTGATCTGGTCGGCGGGAATACTGGTCAGAACATTGCGCGAAAAGCGCATCTCCTCCGTTGCGAGAAAGCACTGCCGCCCCGGGTCGTAGGTGAATTCCCAGGGCTTTTCCGCGATCCAGGGAATCATCGAGGTGAAGATGAAATCGAGCTTGCGGCCCTGCCGCGTACGCGCCTCGTCGTACAGGCGGCGGACGTCACCCTGAAACAGCGTATCGAACAGCTGCTCGCCGAACGCGATCATGTCCTTGTCCCCGGGGAGCGAGCCTTCTTCCCGGTTGGTGTATTTCTTGACGCGCTCGTGCGTTGCGATGATTTTTCCGAACAGGGTCTTCTCGCCGTCTTCGCCGGCGCGAAGCCGCATCACCGACGTGACGCGGGCGCCGCCGTAACTCGCAAGCACCTGGGCGAATTCCGGTGTGGCACCGCCGGCGCTGCGTGGCGCGCCATGGTTCGACCGGAACTCGTCCATGATCACGAGCTCGAAGACGTTTCCCTGCACGCTGCGCGGCGTGGCCCCGCTCCCAGGCCCGGGAGCGGCCGCGGCGTCCGGCTGCTCCGGGGACGGAGGCGGCATCGGCTCCGCGGTATCCGCGAAATCGAGTGGCGGCGGCTTGGCGGTCCTGCTCGTCTTCGGATAGAGCGAGGCCGCGAAGGCATGGTCCCTCGGATTGATGTCCTTGCCGCCCTTGACGGGCTTGCCGTTCTTCATGATCGCGGCGGGCAGCTGATAGCACATGATCGAGACCGGATCAGCTTCCTCGGTGCCCATGATCGACTTCTTCGCCAGCGGCGTCAGCACCTGCTCTTTCACCTCTTCGGGGGTCCAGCCCTGGTCCTCGTCGAAGAAGCTGATGGCCTTGTCGCGATCGATCAGCTTGACGATGTCGCTGCGCATGTGCTCGTGGTCGAAACCCAGAGTATGCCCGGCTTCATGGCGAACGACGCGCCTGAATTCGGCTTCCGACGTTCGCATCGTGAAGCCTTCGAGGTTCATGGTCGGCTTGTCCTTGTCGATCTCCAGGATCTCGGTGCCGACGTAGGACCAATAGCCAGCCTGGTCTTCGGGAGAATCGAGCCGCGCAATGCGGACCTGTCCGACGCCGGAGGTCTCGGCGAATTTCACATTGGCCTTTTGTCCCCAGGCATTCATGTGCAGCAGGATGCGTTTTCGCAAATCGTTCCTCGGGCTGTCCAGGAACGAAACGCTCAATTGCACTCCCTTGGCCGGCCACTTGCGACCGACCACCACGGCAATGCGCCGCGGACCACCTCGACGTCCGACGGGCGTGCGTTCGATCGTGTGCCGCTCCGCCTCGTTGGCTGGATTGATGATCAGCGCTCTCCGCTCCGCGTTCGCGAGCATTTCGGGCTGAAGAATCCTTGGCCGGCAGACGATGACTGACATCGGACCTCCTGGCTATCGGCAATTGTCACCACGCACGAAGCCGCACGGGCGGTTGCCGCGCGCGAATGGCGTTTGCCTTCCGGCGCGACCATCCCTATGGCGAATTCGCAACGCGCCCGGCGCTGTAGGCGGCATTCTCTGCTGGATTGCGAAGCAGATCGGCCACGGCAATATCTCCACGTGCCACGCGTTCAATGATCAGAATATTCGAACGGCTCAATAAACCGGCGGCGGACGTGTATCGACATCCAACGCCAATGTTAGGTTGAATGCCCGACGTCGGATTGTCAACAAGACATCGGCCCGCCGATCAGGCGAAGTGGATCGGACCTCGTATGCAGCTTGGGAAGCTCATGCACCCGGCCCGCGGTATCCGCAGTCCGAATCCGGCGGGCTCTGGCGACGATCGGCTCTATTGGGGTGTCGGCACGGCGCGGTTAAATGGCGGAGAGGGAGGGATTCGAACCCCCGATAGGCTTGCACCTATGCCGCATTTCGAGTGCGGTGCATTCAACCACTCTGCCACCTCTCCTGAAGGCGCCATATAGGAGCTGCGGCCCCTGTGGTTGGGGCGTTAATAGGCGAGGATGACGGGCCAGACAAGGCGCGAAAGGGGAAAATCCGCTGCCTCTTTTGCCCCCGTGCCGACCGCCTCCGGAAGGAACTGCCATGGAGCACCTCACCATCACGGCCAACGGCGCCGATTTCCACCTGGTCCGCGCCGGACAGGGAAAACCGCTGCTTTTGCTGCATGGCTGGCCCGAATTCTGGCTGACCTGGGAGCCGGTGATGGCGCGGCTGAAGGACCGCTTCACGCTCGTCGCGCCCGATCTGCGCGGCTTCGGCGACAGCGACAAGCCGGATGGGCCCTTTGGTCCAGACGGCCATGCCGCCGACATGCTGGCGCTGATGGACGGGCTTCGTTTCAACCGATTCGGCGTGGTCGGCCACGATGTCGGCGGCGCCGTGATGCAGCCTCTGGCCCGGCAGGCGCCGGAGCGGCTCGCGGGCCTGTTCTTCTTCGATTTCGTCTATCCCGGGATCGGGCCGCGCATGGCCGCGCCCGATCGGCTCAACCACATCTGGTACCAGTCCTTTCACCAGATGGAGATGGCGCCACAGCTCGTCGGTGCCAGCCGGGAGAGCTGCCGGCTCTATATCAGCCATTTCCTCAAAGGCTGGGCGCACCGGAGAGGCGCCTTCGACGACGTGCTGGAGGCCTTCACCGACAATTTCCTGAAGGACGGCAATCTCGCCGGCGGCTTTGCGCATTACCGCGCCTCGCATGCCGGGCGCGTCGCGATGATGAAGGGCGACGCGCCCCGGCTGCCGCCGATCGCGGTGCCGACCTGCGTGCGCTGGGCCGAGCACGATCCGCTGTTTCCGTATGCGTGGACGGATCGGCTGGGGGAGACCTTCAGCGATCTCGACCTTAAGATGTTTCCCGGCGTCGGCCACTTCCCGCATCGGGAAGATCCGGATCGTGCGGCCGCAGAGATCGCGGCGTTCTTCGGGCGGATCGGCTGGAGCTGAAGAACGGGGTGGGACCGCCAGACGCGGTAAACACTGGCGGTCCCGTGCCGCTCTTTGAAATACTGGCCGTGAAGGGCGGCTTCGCCGGCCGAGTGGAAGCGACGATTCGACCCTAGCGTGCGGCGGGCGGCCCGCAACGCAATCCGGTCCTTAACCTAACCGGTCAAGGTTACTTTGGAGCCCCGACGGGGCTCCAGCTCTTGTTTGGACGCGTTTTCCTGACGCGAACCGGAATCCACTTCGCTTGAAAACGCTATCTTAGTCGTTCTTGCTCTTTTTCTTCCCGTTCTCCGTGGAATCCCGGTCTTTCTCCTTTCCGCTCTCCTTGCGGCGGTTGGTGAAGCGGGCATTGCCGAGGCCGGTGCCGATGGTGAGCACGCCCCAGCGGTCGATGTCCTGCATGAACGGCACTTCCGAGAGGCCCTGCACCACGCCGTCATTGTGCATCAGGATCGCGGTGTCGTGCTCGCCAATCTGCGGAATGCCCTCGAGCAGGCTCGCCGGCAGGTTGAACTTGCTGCTCTCCCAATTGCCGGGCAGATTCTGCGCGCCCTTCTCGATCGAGCCGTCCGGATTGATCACGCCGGGACAGGCGATGCCGATGAACGGCGCGAGCTTGTAGCCTTCGTTCTCGGCTTCCGTGATCAGCCCCTTCAGCATCTTGGTGAGCCGCTTGACCGCGCCTTCGCGCGTCGGCTCGTCGTCGGCGTGACGCCACAGGTCCGAATGCACCACCTTGGCCTTCGACAGGTCCTTGGCCTTCTTCCAGCTCGTTTCCACCACCCCGCAGCGGATGTTGGTGCCGCCGATGTCGACGGCGAGGATGCTGTCATGGGCCTCGAAGATCCAGGACGGCGCCAGATGCAGCGCGCCGATCAGGCCGGCCTCGTCGGGGTGATGGCGGATCGGCTGCAGGTCGATCTTGAAGTCCTCCGATTTCAGGATGATCTCGGCGCGCGCGATCACGAGCTCGCCGAGTCGGGAATCGCGAAAGCCGCCGCCAACGACGATGCGCTCGGTCTTGGCCCAGGCCTTGGTCTTGAGGAAGCGGCGCGTGACATAGGCGAGCTCCTGGGAGAAATCCTCGATCGCGCTGTGCACCACGGCCGAGGCCTCGGTGTCGTCGCCGACCAGGATGGCATCCAGCGTCTTCTTGTTGATCTCCTCGGTCGGCACCTTGCCGAACGGATCCTCCCCCGTCTTGCGCAGCGGCTTGCGCCAGCGCTCGAGAACCTCGCGGAACGCGCCCTTGCTGGCGCGGTCGCCGAGAAAGCCGTCCTCGTCCTTGATCTCGATGTTGAAGCTGTCGACATCGACCGACGGCAGCCGTTCGGCGCCATGCTGGGCGATGCCCGTTGTCTTGACCAGTTCGTCCGTTGCCATGAGAGCCCTCGCCCCGCTTGCCTGTTCCGGCCGGGACAACTGCGGGGGAACCCGTTTGTTGCATGGCCCGCCCGAGATTCGGCTGCGCGCTTTCAGCGCGGCCAAATCCTTCAAATCCGGGCCTTTTCGGCGGTTTTCCTTGACTTGGCGCGCTCGGCAGCTATAAGTCCCACAGCCGGCGCGGGGCGTTTCTCGCGCCGCTTGTTTTTGCGTGGGTTTTCAACGGGATAAAACCCACCCGCACAAAACGCAGTAAACCCATAGCGACTGACAAAAAGCCGACCCGGACGAACCACGTCCCGAGGCCGGGATTGAACACGGAGAAAGAACGATGTTCGCAGTCATCAAAACCGGCGGCAAGCAATACCGCGTCGTGCCGGATGATGTTCTCGAAGTAGGCAAGATCGAAGGCGAAGTCGGCTCGATCGTGCAGTTGAATGAAGTTCTGGTGGTCGGCGGCGACACGCCGGTGCTGGGCGTTCCGACGGTGGCAGGCGCGTCCGTCGCGGTCGAGGTGCTCGACCACAAGCGCGGCCCCAAGGTCATCGCCTTCAAGAAGCGCCGCCGCAAGAATTCGCGCCGCAAGCGCGGCTATCGCGACGAGATCACCGTGCTGCGCATCAGCGAGATCCTGACCGACGGCGCCAAGCCCACCAAGGGCCCGCGTCCGAAGAAGGAGAAGGCGGCGCCGGCAGCGGAAGCCGCCGAGTAACGGAAATCGATCACGCCAATTCACGAATTGATGCGTGAGAAATTTTGAAATGATTCCGTCAAGGAATTGACCTAGAACTACGCAGGATTTTGGAGACGAGCCATGGCTCACAAAAAAGCAGGCGGTTCATCGCGCAACGGTCGCGATTCCAAGGGCAAGCGCCTCGGTATCAAGGCGTTCGGCGGCGAGATCGTCACGCCGGGCAACATCATTGCGCGTCAGCGCGGCACCACCTGGCACCCCGGCCTCAATGTCGGCATGGGTACGGATCACACTCTGTTCGCCAAGATCGAGGGCCGCGTTGCGTTCCAGGCCAAAGCCAATGGTCGCACCTTCGTATCGGTGCTCCCGCTTGCCGAGGCTGCTGAATAGACGGTGGACAAAAACGGAGTCCGCCGGTCCCGACTGAACCGGCGGAGTCCTAAAGATCTCAAAAGATCGAAGGCTCCAGGGGGAGGCGGGAAACCGGCCTCCCCTTTTCGTTGCTCACTTTGCATTAGTGACTTTCACGGAGCCGGACATGTTGCAGGATTTTTCGAGCGTGACCCTGGCCGAGGCGAGACCGAGCGTCGTCGCCACCGAGCGGCTGACCTTGCGGCGGCCGACGCTGGCCGACGTCAGGAGCATCGCCCGGCTCGCCAACGACCGCCGCGTCGCCGAGAACACGCGCCGCCTGCCGCATCCCTATTCGCAGGACGACGCCGCGGACTTCATCCGCGCCACCGCCGCGCTCGGCAGCGAAACCGTATTCCTGATCGAGCACGACAGCGGGCCGGTCGGCATGGTCGGCATCGATTGCTCCAGGCCCGGCAATGCCGAGCTCGGCTACTGGCTCGGCGTCGAGCATTGGGGCCGCGGCTTTGCCACCGAGGCCGCGCGCGGCGCGATCGACTTCTTCTTCGAGGAGTTCGAGGACGAGCATCTCTATGCCGGCGCGCGCGTCACCAACCCGGCCTCGCGCAAGGTGCTGGAGAAGTGCGGCTTCCAGTGGAGCGGCGTTCAGCTGCACCGCTTCCTGGCGCTCGGCTCCTCGACGCCCGTCGACTGCTTCCGCCTGTCACGCGGGGTTTGGGCCTCGCTGAAGAGCTGGAGCAGTGCGCGGCGGGTGCGGTAACTTACCCTCCCCTGGAGGGGGAGGGTAAGCGCTACGCCGGCGGATTCACTTCGCTGCTCGGACGTCCCAAATCGCGTTCGCGCAAATAGATGTAGAACCCGGCGCCGATGATGATCGCGGCGCCGACGAGTGTTGCGATCGACGGAACGTCGCCGAACACGACGAAGCCGAAGATCACGGCCCAGACGATCATCGAATATTGATAGGGCACGACGACGCTCGCCGGCGCCAGCTTGAGCGAGCGGTTGACGCAGAACAGCGCCGTCACCGAAACACATCCGGCCAGCGCGAAGATCACGAGGCTGCCCGGCGTCGGCGGCACCCAGTGGAACGCCGACAGCATCGCCCCCAGCGAAAACGTGCCGATGAATTGCGAGGACGCCATCACGATGTCGGGCGTCTTGCGCAGGCTGCGCGTGATCAGCATCAGGGTTGCGAAGGAGAGGCTGCCGCCGAGCGCGATCAGCGCCGGCAGGCTGACGGTCTGCGCCGACGGCCGCAGCGCGATCAGGACGCCGCAGAACCCGATCAGGATCGCGGTCCAGCGCCGCCAGCCGACCTTCTCGCCGAGAAAGATCGCCGACATCGCGGTGACGAAGATCGGACCGGCGAGATAATAGGTGATGACGTCGGCGAGCGGGAGATAGACGGTTGCGAGAAAGAAGGCTGCGACTTCCAGCGTCGACAGCACGACGCGAACCAGCTGCAGGCCCGGCCGCTCCAGATGCAGGAACAGGTCGCGCTGCTTCCAGATCAAGGGCGACAGCAGCAGCAGCGCCGCGCAGGCGCGCAGGAACAAGAGCTGCCCCACCGAATAGGTCCCGACCAGGAACTTGCCCATGGCATCGCCGAACGAGAACATGAAGATCGACAGCACCATGAGTCCGATGCCGGCCAGGCGCGCGGAGCGATCGTCATAGGCGGAGAGGTTCTTGAAGAGGGGCATTGCAACGAGTCTGAGTTCGGGGGCCCGTCATTGCGAGGAGCTCTTGCGACGAAGCAATCCAGACTGCATCCGCGGTAGCAGTCTGGATTGCTTCGCTTCGCTCGCAATGACGAGCGGAGAGAGCGCGGAATCATCGCGACCAGTGTCGCTTGCGGTCGTTTTAATGACGTGAGCCGCCGGGACAAGCCCGCTACGCCAAATTGAACGGATTGTCGCACTCTTCGCATCGCGGTAGCGATACAGGCCACATCGAGAGCCAGGAAGAGAGCCAAGCCATGACCGATTTCGATCCGGCCCAGCATCGCATGATCAGGGCGCAACGCTGGTTTGAGGATTTCGTCGTGGGCGAACGCTTCGTGCTGCCGAGCCGCACCCAGACCTCGGCATTGTTCGCCGCATTCCAGACCGCGAGCGGCGACACGCATCCCGTGCACTATGACGTGGAGTATTGCCGCAGCCGCGGCATGCCGCATCTGCTCGCCCACGGCTTCCAGACCCTGATCCATACCGCGCCCGGCGCCGGCCTGTTTCCGTTCCTGGTCGAGGACTCCCTGGTCGGCTTCCTCGAGCAATCGAGCCGCTTCCTCAAGCCCGTGTTCGCCGACGACACCCTCTATCCCGCACTGGAGGTCTCCGAGCTGGTGCCGGGCCGCTCGACCGGCACGGTCGTGCTTCGCAGCACCGTATTCAACCAGCGCAAGGAGCTGGTGCTGGAGGGCACGCAGAAATTCCTGATCCGGAAACGGCCGACGGGTTAAGCAAGGGGGTCGAATTCGCGGAAATTCCGCCGATTTGCGGGCCAATCCGGGTTGCCGCTGGGGGCCTGCTGGCCTACCTATGGCCCATGAAATTCCTTGACGAAGCAAAGGTCTATATCCGCTCCGGTGACGGCGGGAACGGCTGCGTGGCGTTCCGCCGCGAGAAGTTCATCGAATTCGGCGGTCCCTCCGGCGGCAATGGCGGCCGCGGCGGCAATGTCATCATCGAGGTCGCCGACGGCCTCAACACGCTGATCGACTACCGCTACCAGCAGCACTTCAAGGCCCAGAAGGGCGAGAACGGCTCGGGCTCGGACCGCCACGGCGCCAACGGCAAGAACATCGTGCTGAAGGTTCCCGTGGGCACGCAGATCTTTGACGAGGACCGCGAGACGCTGATCCACGACTTCACCAAGGTCGGCGAAAAATTCGTGCTGGCCGAGGGCGGCAATGGCGGCTTCGGCAATGCGCATTTCAAATCGTCGACCAACCGCGCCCCGCGCAACGCCAATCCCGGCCAGCCCGGCGAGGAACGCTGGATCTGGCTGCGGCTGAAGCTCATCGCCGATGCCGGCCTGGTCGGCATGCCCAATGCCGGCAAGTCGACGTTCCTGTCAAAAGTCAGCGCCGCAAAGCCGAAGATCGCCGATTACCCCTTCACCACGCTGCATCCGCAGCTCGGCGTCGTGAACGCCGACGGCCGCGAGTTCGTGCTCGCCGACATTCCCGGCCTGATCGAAGGCGCGCATGAGGGCACCGGCCTCGGCGACCGCTTCCTCGGCCATGTCGAGCGCTGCCGCGTGCTCCTGCACCTAGTCGACGCCACCTGCGAGCATGCCGGCAAGGCCTACAAGACGGTGCGCAAGGAGCTCGATGCCTATGGCGGCCAGCTCACCGACAAGATCGAGATCGTCGCGCTGAACAAGATCGACGCGGTCGAGCCGGACGAGCTCAAGAAGCAGAAGGACCGCCTGAAGCGGGCCGCCAAGAAGACGCCGCTGCTGCTCTCCGGCGCCACCGGCCAGGGCGTCAAGGAAGCGCTGCGCGCACTGGCCGACGTGATCGGCGAGAGCCCGGTCTCCGCCAAGGCGAAGAGTGCGGCCGAAGCGGAGCCGTGGTCGGCTTAGCGGGCGACGCTCTCTCGACACCTCTCCCCAACGGGGAGAGGTCGATTTGCGCAGCAAATCGGGTGAGGGGGGAGAGGTCCCACGAGGGAGCGTAACCCCTCACCCGGCGCTACGCGCCGACCTCTCCCTTCGGGAGAGGTTGTCTTCGCTCCGTCGATAGAGCAGCATTCAGCAAATCAAAAAAGGCGGAGATAGACGCATGGCGCGCGCGAAGAACGTTCTCTGGATCATGTGCGACCAGCTTCGCTATGACTATCTCGGCTGCACCGGCCATCCCACGCTGAAGACGCCGAACATCGACGCCATGGCGAAGCGCGGCGTGCTGTTCAGCAAGGCCTATGTGCAATCGCCGATCTGCGGCCCCTCGCGGATGTCGTTCTACACCGGCCGCTACATGCGCTCGCACGGCTCGCACTGGAACGGATGGCCGCTGCGCGTCGGCGAGCCCACGCTCGGCGATCATCTGAAAAAGATCGGCGTGCGCAACGTGCTGGTCGGCAAGACCCACATGGCCCCTGATATCGAAGGCATGAAGGCGCTCGGCATCCCACCGGAGTCGATGATCGGCGTGCATGTCGCCGAATGCGGTTTTGAGCCGTACGAGCGCGACGATGGCCTGCATCCGACGGGACGGCCGCGTCCGAAATACGACGAGTATCTGCGCCAGCAAGGTTTCGAGGCCACCAATCCCTGGGAGCATTGGGCCAATTCCGGCGCTGCCGAGGATGGCAGCCTGCAGAACGGCTGGCTGCTGGTGCATGCCGACAAGACCGCGCGCGTGCCGGAGGAGCATTCCGAGACGCCCTACATGACGCGGCGCGCGATGGACTTCATCAGCGAGGCCGAGACCGACGGCCGGCCGTGGTGCCTGCACCTGTCCTACATCAAGCCGCACTGGCCCTATATCGCGCCGGAGCCCTATGCCAGCATGTATTCGACCGATGACATGATCCCGGCGATCCGCTCGGAGCGCGAGCGGCAGAATCCACATCCGGTGTTCGGCGCCTACATGGACATGCGCTACTCCCGCAACATGGCGCGCGACGAGGCGAGAGAGAAGGTGATCCCGACCTATATGGGGCTGATCACCCAGATCGACGACCAGATGGGCGTGCTCATGAAATTTCTGGAGGCGCGCGGCCTGCTGGAGACCACCATGATCGTGTTCACGTCCGATCACGGCGATTATCTCGGCGATCACTGGATGGGCGAGAAGGACCTGTTCCACGAACAGTCGGCAAAGATCCCGCTTGTTATCATCGACCCCTCAAGGGAAGCCGACGCCACGCGCGGCACGCGCAGCGATGCGCTGGTCGAGGGAATCGATCTCGCGCCGACCTTCGTCGACTATTTCGGCGGCAAGGTGCCCGGCCACATCCTCGAAGGACGCTCGCTGCTGCCGCTGCTGCGTGGGCCGACGCCGCCGGATTGGCGCAAGGTGGCGTTCTCCGAATACGACTATTCCATGCAGGACGTGCGGCTGAAGCTGAACCAGCCGATCGAGCGCTGCCGTCTGTTCATGGTGTTCGACGGCCGCTGGAAATACATCCACGCCTCAGGCTTCCGCCCGATGCTGTACGACCTCGAAACCGATCCGGAAGAATATCTGGATCGTGGCGACGACCCTGATTGCGCCGGCATCATCGCGCGGCTGCAGGCCGAGCTGTTCGACTGGGCGCTGCATCCGAACGATCACATCACGACGCCGCGCGAGAAAATCGCGGCCTATGCCGACAACCAGCTCCAGGTGAAGAACGGCGTTCTGATCGGCATCTGGGACGAGAAAGAGCTTGCCGCGATCAAGGACGGCATCGCGCAGCGCGCGAAGATGTAGCTGCTCTCCGCGATTCTGCATCAGCGACACGATCGCGCATCGATCAACATCGTCATTGCGAGCGCAGCGAAGCAATCCAGAATCTTTCCGCGGAGGGCCTCTGGATTGCTTCGTCGCAAGAGCTCCTCGCAATGACGGAGGAGAGACCTCAATTCTCGATCTTGTACCCCGTCGCCTTCACGATCGGCTGCCACAGCGCGGTGTTCGCGGCGAGCTCCTTCGTCAATCCCTCCGGCGTCGAGCCGACCGGTATCAACCCGATCGCCATCAGCTTCTCCTTCACCTCGGGCTTGGCAAGCGCCGCGCTCGCGGCGGCGCTGAGCTTGCTCGCAAAATCCGGCGGGCTGCCGGCGGGGAGCCACATGCCGTACCAGCCGTCGGCAACGAGATCGATGCCGCTTTCCTTCAGCGTCGGCACATCGGGGACGAAGGGCGAGCGCTCTGCGCTTGCAATCGCGAGGATCCTCACGCCGTTGGCACGATGCTGCGCGATCGCATCGGAGACCGTGGTGATGCCGAACGGCAGATGGCCGGCGATGAGATCATTCATGACGAGCGCGCTCCCGCGATAGGGCACCCGGGTCATTGAAAGACCGAGGATCTGTTCAAGTCGCCATCCGAGGAAATGCGGGATGTTGCCGCTGCCTGGTGTCCCATAGGTGGCCTTTGCGACATTTGCCCTCAACCAGGTGACGAGTTCACTGAAACTACCCACCCCGATCGCGGGACTTGCAACGACGGCAAACTCGAAGCGAACTAGTTGCGACACGGGGACGAAATCCCTGGCCGCGTCGAAGCTCGGTTGATTCTCCACCATCGGCAGCAGGTACATGGTCGGACCGGTCGTCACCAGGATTGTAGTGCCGTCGGAACTTGCGCCCTTCACGGCCCTGATTCCGATCAACCCGTCGCCACCGGTACGATTCTCGACAATCATGGTTCGCCCGAGCGGGCCGCTGAATTGCTCGGCAATGAGACGACACAAGGCATCACCGCTGCCGCCTGCCGCGAACGGGAAGATGATGCGCGTCAGCGGACCGGATTGAGCATGTGCTCCACTGGCCTGCGCCAGCAAGGGCAGCGAGAGGCCTCCGGCGATGAAGCTGCGTCGGTCCACGTCATCCTCCCTCGTTATTGATTATTCGAGGCATAGACTGCCCGAGCCTCGGCAGACAAGGGCGCCGTTAGGCCTATTTGCCGGCTCCGCTGCCTTGCGCCGGCCACCGTCCTGCTGCAATAGCTAGCCGCATCGGCGCCGCCCTTTTCGCTCCGCCGGATCAGCGACAGAGCAATTTGACGACCGCCATGGCCAGCCCCGAACTCAGTCAATTCCGCCGCATCGTCGTCAAGGTCGGCTCCGCGCTGCTGGTCGATTCCGACAAGGGCGAGGTGCGCTCGTCCTGGCTCGCCGCGCTCGCCGACGACATGGCCAAGCTGCACCAGGAGGGACGCGACGTCCTCGTGGTGTCCTCGGGCTCCATTGCGCTGGGCCGCAGCCGGCTGAAATTGCCGCGCGGACCGCTGAAGCTGGAAGAGAGCCAGGCCGCGGCTGCGGTCGGCCAGATCGCGCTGGCGCGGATCTGGTCGGAGGTGCTCGGGGCACACGGCATCGGCGCCGGCCAGATCCTGGTGACGCTGCAGGACACCGAGGAACGCCGCCGCTATCTCAATGCGCGCTCCACCATCGGCAAGCTGCTGGAATGGCGCGCCATCCCCGTCATCAACGAGAACGACACGGTGGCGACCACCGAGATCCGCTACGGCGACAATGATCGCCTCGCCGCGCGCGTCGCCACCATGGCGAGCGCGGACCTGCTGGTGCTGCTATCCGACATCGACGGGCTCTACGACGCCCCGCCGAAGAACAATCCGAACGCCAAGCTCATTCCGGTGGTCGAGAGCATCTCCTCGGAGATCGAGGCCGTGGCGGGCGATGCCGAGTCCGAGCTGTCGCGTGGCGGCATGCGCACCAAGGTCGAGGCGGCCAAGATCGCGACGACCGGCGGCACCCACATGCTGATCGCCTCCGGCAAGATCGAGCATCCCCTGCAGGCAATCGCCGATGGCGGCCGCTGCACCTGGTTCCTGACGCCCGCCAATCCCATCACCTCGCGAAAACGCTGGATCGCGGGCACGCTGGAGCCGAAGGGCACGCTGACCATCGACGCCGGGGCGGTGACGGCGCTGCGTGCCGGCGCCAGCCTGCTGCCGGCCGGCGTGATCAAGGTCGAGGGCCAGTTCGCCCGCGGCGATGCCGTGATCGTGCGCGGCCCCGACGGCAGCGAGGTCGGCCGCGGCCTGGTCGCCTATGACGCCGACGACGCCGAGCGCATCAAGGGCCGCTCCTCCCCCGATGTGATGACCATCCTCGGCATCAGCGGCCGGGCGGAGATGATCCATCGGGATGATCTCGTGGTGGGCGGGTAGGCCAACCGCGGCTATTGCATGTCGTCGGCGTTGATATCCTGTCGGCCGTGCATGACCCGAACAACGTCGATACCGTCCGGTGTCGGTACGTAGAAAATTAGATAGTTGCCCACCGGAAAGCTGCGCAATCCCGCACGCAATTCCCTCCGTTCGCGACCGGCAAACGGCGTCTCTGCCAGCATATTGAATGTTGCGTCGATGTGATCGAGCAGCGCGTCAGCCGCTCTCGGATTATCTGCGGCGATGTAGTCCCAGATTGCCGTGAGGTCGATCTCTGTCTGCGGACTCTTAAGCGGTCTTCTTGCCATTTTTGGCCGCCAGACGTTTCCTCCCCTCTGACTTGATCCGCTCGAACATATCGCCGACCTCCTCCATCGGCCCGCTGTCAAAACCCCTCTGAATTTCCTCTCGCAGCGCCTGCAGCTTGAGCTTACGCCGCTCCTCGCGCTCCTCGACAAGGCGCAGGCCTTCGCGCATGACCTCGCTCGCGCTGGCATAGCGACCGCTCTCCACCAGGGTGTCGATCAGGTCCTCGAAATGCTTGCCGATACTGTAGCTGCTCGCCATGGGACGGCTCCGTTATCAAAATATGATACTTATTGATATTTGAGTATCCTGCAAGGATGCACCCTTCCTCCGGCGCAACCGGCCCATCGACCCACCTGACGGCGCCAACCGAACCCCAGCCATACCCTCCCTGCCCTTCGCAAAAGCGGGATTTCCGTGCTAGGACACCGCCTTAGCAGAAGGTTGAACTCCCATGGCCGCCCCCCTCAAAGCCGTTGACGGCAATGCCGATCTTCAGGCGCTGATGTCCGATCTCGGAACCCGTGCCCGCGCGGCCGCGCGCGTGCTGGCGCTGGCGCCGCCGGAGCAGAAGAACCGGGCCCTGGAAGCCATGGAGCGGGGGATCCGCGCCAACACGGCGAAAATTCTCGCCGCCAATGCCGAGGACGTCGCGGAGGCTCACGCCTCCGGCAACGCCACCTCCTCCTTCATCGACCGCCTGACGCTGACGCCGGCGCGCATCGAGGGCATGGCCGAAGGCATCGGCATCGTGCGCGGCATCGCCGATCCCGTCGGCATCGTCACGGAGAGCTGGCAGCGGCCGAACGGCATGACGATCGAGCGCGTGCGCGTGCCGCTCGGCGTCGTCGGCGTGATCTTCGAGAGCCGGCCGAACGTCGCAGCCGACGCTGGCGTGCTGTGCCTGAAGTCCGGCAACGCCGTGATCCTGCGCGGCGGCTCGGACAGTTTCCGCTCCTGCCGTGCCATCCATGACTGCCTGGTGCAGGGCCTGCGCGAAGCCGCCCTGCCGGAAGCTGCGATCACGCTGGTGCCGACGCGCGACCGCGCGGCGGTCGGCATGATGCTGTCGGGCCTGAACGGCACCGTCGACGTGATCGTGCCTCGCGGGGGCAAGAGCCTCGTCGCGCGCGTCGAGCAGGAAGCGCGCGTGCCTGTGTTCGCGCATCTCGAAGGCGTCAACCACGTCTATGTCGATGCCAGCGCCGACCTCGCCATGGCGAAGTCGATCGTGCTCAATGCCAAGATGCGGCGCACCGGCGTCTGCGGCGCAGCCGAGACGCTGCTGGTCGATCGTGCCGCCGTTGCTGCGAACCTGAAGCCGCTGGTCGAGATGCTGCTCGATGCCGGCTGCGAGGTGCGCGGCGACGAGGCCGTGCAGAAGACCGATGCGCGCGTCAAGCCGGCGAGCGAGGAGGATTGGGACACCGAATATCTCGACGCGATCATCGCGGCGAAGGTGGTTGACGGCGTCGACGGCGCGATCGCGCACATCCAGGACCACGGTTCGCATCACACCGACGCGATCGTGAGCGCGGATGAGGCGGCGGCGCAGAAATTCCTCAGCGAGGTCGATTCCGCGATCGTGCTGCACAACGCCTCGACGCAGTTTGCCGATGGCGGCGAGTTCGGTTTCGGCGCCGAGATCGGGATCGCTACCGGCCGCTTCCACGCCCGCGGCCCGGTCGGCGCCGAGCAATTGACGAGCTTCAAATATCGCGTTCGCGGCACCGGGCAGACGCGGCCGTAAGTGACGTCGCGGGGCGGGCATTGAGCAACAATCTCGTCGTGCCGCGCTTCGTGGCGCAAGCGGTTCCGCCCTCGACGCCGGGCATGCGCATCGGCCTGCTCGGCGGCTCGTTCAACCCGCCGCATCAGGCGCATCGCGCCATCAGCCAGTTCGCACTCAAGCGATTGCAGCTCGATCGCGTCTGGTGGCTGGTCACGCCGGGCAATCCGCTCAAGGAGAACGGCACGCTGCACGAGCTCGGCGAACGCATGCAGGCCGCGCGCGACGTCGCCGATGATCCGCGCATCGAGGTGAGCTGTCTCGAATCCGTCATTCGCACCCGCTATACTATCGACACGATCAACACCTTGCGCCGCCGCTTCCCCGGCTTGCGCTTTGTCTGGATCATGGGCGCCGACAATCTCGCTCAATTCCATCGTTGGCAGGACTGGCGGCGCATCGCCGCCCAGGTGCCGATGGCGGTGATCGATCGCCCGCCGCAGAGTTTTCGCGCGCTCGGCTCGCCCGCAGCCCAGGCGTTATCGCGCTACCGTCTGCCCGAAAAAAAGGCGGCTCTGCTTGCAGATCGGCCGGCCCCGGCCTGGGTGTTCCTGACCGGATTGAAACTGAACCTCTCCTCGACCGGCTTACGGAACCCGGACGGGAGCTGGAAAGGTACGAAGTGAGACGAAGTGTACGGACATGGTGTGGACTACGGGCTCTCTGGCATATTGAAACCCTTAACCCCACATGATGTAGTGTAACCGGTGGGCGCCGGATTCGGCGTTCGCGATACAGTGAAAGGAATGGTCCCTGACCGCATCTGTATTGTCCAAGCCTGTTTTACCCAAGGTTGCCAAGCCTACGCGTAAAACATCGACCAAAGCTGCGGCCTTGAAGGCGCAACCCGACGCCGACAAGACGCTGAGCCTGATCCTCTCCCGCCTCGAGGACATGAAGGCGGAAGAGACGGTCACCATCGACCTTCGCGGCAAATCGGCGTACTCCGACTACATGATCGTCACCACCGGCCGGGTGAACCGGCACGTCGGCGCGATCGCGGAAAACGTCACCAAGAGCCTCAAGGAAAACGGCATCAAGAACATCCATGTCGAGGGCTTGCCCAATTGCGACTGGGTGCTGATCGATTCCGGCGACGTGATCGTGCACGTGTTCAGACCCGAGGTCCGCGAGTTCTACAACCTGGAGCGGTTGTACACGCAGGGCCCAGGGGCTGCTAAGGCGATCTAGGCTCATCTGGCCGATTTCGAATCGGCTGGCGCGCATGCTAGCGTCGTGCGCGCGCCTGTTGCGCGCGGTCTCGTCAACGCGACTCCTGAAATCATGCGTGTTGCTGTCATTGCGGTGGGCCGGCTGAAGCAGGGCCCCGAACGGGAGCTTGCCGACCGCTATTTCGAGCGGTTCGAGGAGGCCGGCCGCAAGCTCGGATTCCGCGAGCTCGGCATCCACGAAATTCCCGAAAGCCGCGCACGCGACATCGCGACACGGATGGCTGAAGAGGCCGCGGCGATCTCCGCGCATATTCCTGACAAGGCGATCCTGGTGGCGCTGGACGAGCGCGGCCAGAATCTCGATTCCACCGTATTCGCACGGCATCTGGCGCGCTGGCGCGACGAGGGTGCCGGACATACTATCTTCGTGATCGGAGGGGCGGACGGACTTTCGCCCGAATTGCGCCGTAAGGCCAAGCTCGCGATCGCGTTCGGCTCTGCGACCTGGCCGCACCAAATGGTCCGCGTCATGCTTCTGGAACAGCTGTATCGGGCCGCCACCATCCTGGCCGGCCACCCCTATCACCGCGCGTGATGCGCGCCACAACGAGCACCTTTGCCGACACGATGCGAGCGCCGCTCCTCAACCTGCTGCTGATCACCGGCCTTGCCGGCGCAAGCCTCTTCGCCGAAGAAAGCCTCGCGCAAGCCCAGACGCAAGGTCAGACAGTTGCGCCGCCGCAGACCGCGGCGGTCTCGCCCGATACGATCAAGCAACGCGAGCAGGAGCTCGAGGCCGCGCGCGCGAGGCAAAAAAGCGCGGAAGAAGCGCAGGCCAAGCTCAAGGCCGAGATCACCGCGCTCGGCCAGGACCGCACCCAGCTCAATCAGCAGCTGATCGAAACCGCCGCCAATGTGCGCACTGTCGAGACCAAGATCGACGAGGCCGAGGCGCGCCTGCGCACGCTGAACGGCCGCGAGCAGCAGATGCGCGCTTCGCTCGATTCGCGCCGTGCCGACATCGTCGAGGTGCTGGCGGCCTTGCAGCGCGCCGGCCGGCGCACGCCGCCGGCGCTGCTGGTGCGGCCCGAAGATGCGCTGCAATCCCTACGCACCGCGATGCTGCTCGGCGCCGTCGTGCCGGAATTGCGCGGCCGCGCCGAGAAGATCGCAAGCGAGCTCGGCGAGCTCGTGGCCTTGCGCAAGACCATCGCCTCCGAGCGCGACCAGCTCGCCTCCGACCGTGACAAGGTCAGGAGCGACCAGACCCGGCTCACCGCCCTCATCGAGGAACGGCAGCGCCAGCAGTCCGCACGGGAAAAAGACCTCGACGCCGAAGGTGCGCGCGCGATCGCGCTGTCAAAGCAGGTCGGCGATCTCCAGGGGCTGATCGCCAAGATGGAGCAGGACCTGCAAAGCGCCGCCAAGGCGGCCGAGAAGGCCGCCGAAGCCGCAAGGCAGGCCGAGGCCAAAGCGGCGGCGAACGCGGCCGCCAGCGCCAAACAGGGCCCGGGCGCGTTCAAGGACAAGTCCCGCACCACCCCTGCGATCGCCTTCGCCTCGGCCAGGGGTCTCCTGCCGCTTCCGGTTAACGGTAACAAGATCAGGGACTTTGGCGGTTCCGACGGGGTCGGCGGGGTCCAGAAGGGCATTTCGCTGGCGACCAAGCCCGGCTCCCAGGTCACGACGCCGTGTGATGGCTGGGTTGTGTATGCCGGCCCATTCCGCAGCTATGGACAACTCTTGATCCTCAATGCCGGGGGCGGGTATCATGTCCTGATCGCCGGGATGGAGCGCATTTCGGTCAACATCGGGCAGTTTGTGCTGACGGGGGAGCCGGTCGCGACCATGGGGTCGACCTCTCAGGTCGCCTCCATTCTCGCCACGAACGCAAGTCAACCTGTGCTGTATGTCGAGTTCCGTAAAGACGGTACTCCAATCGATCCAGGCCCATGGTGGGCCGCAAATGAAGGCGAGAAGGTTCGCGGATGATGCGCAAGACTTCAGTAATCCTCCTCAGCGCCGCCACCGGTGCGGCGTTGACGCTGTTCGTGACCCAGCCGCGCGCGGTGTTCATGGGCTCCAGCGCGCGAGCCGCCACCGCGGACACCTATCGCCAGCTCAATTTGTTCGGCGACGTGTTCGAGCGCGTGCGCTCCGATTATGTCGAGAAGCCCGACGACACCAAGCTGATCGAATCCGCGATCAGCGGCATGCTCACCGGCCTCGATCCGCATTCGAGCTACATGGACGCCAAGAGCTTCCGCGACATGCAGGTGCAGACCCGCGGCGAGTTCGGTGGCCTCGGCATCGAGGTCACGATGGAAGACGGCCTGATCAAGGTGGTCTCGCCGATCGACGACACGCCGGCCTCGCGCGCCGGCATCATGGCCAACGACATCATCACCAATCTCGACGACGAGGCGGTGCAGGGCCTGACCCTGAACCAGGCGGTCGAGAAGATGCGTGGTCCGGTCAACACCAAGATCAAGCTCAAGATCATCCGCAAGGGCCAGGACAATCCGCTCGACGTCACGCTGGTGCGCGACAACATCCGCGTCCGCTCGGTGCGCGCGCGTGTCGAGCAGGACGACATCGGCTATATCCGCATCACCACCTTCAACGAGCAGACCACCGAAGGCCTGAAGCGCGAGGTCGGCAACCTCACGAACCAGATCGGCGGCGACAAGCTCAAGGGCTTCATCATCGACCTCCGCAACAATCCGGGCGGCCTGCTCGAGGAAGCGGTCACCGTGTCGGACTCGTTCCTGGAGAAGGGCGAGATCGTCTCGACCCGCGGCCGCAATGCCGAGGAGACCCAGCGCCGCACCGCGCATGCGGGCGACCTGACCAAGGGCAGACCGGTCATCGTGCTGGTCAATGGCGGCTCGGCCTCGGCGTCGGAAATCGTCGCTGGCGCGCTGCAGGACCACAAGCGTGCGACCATCGTCGGCACGCGCTCGTTCGGCAAGGGCTCGGTGCAGACCATCATTCCGCTCGGCTCCGGCAACGGCGCGCTGCGGCTGACCACGGCGCGCTATTACACGCCGTCGGGCAAGTCGATCCAGGCCAAGGGCATCGTGCCCGATATCGAAGTGCTGCAGGACGTGCCGGACGAATTGAAGTCGCGCACCGACACCAAGGGCGAGGCTTCGCTGCGCGGTCATCTGAAGAACGACGGCGACGAGAAGACCGGCTCGCAATCCTACGTCCCGCCGGACGCCAAGGACGACAAGGCGCTCAAGCTCGCCGGCGATCTGCTCCACGGCATCAAGAACAGCGCCTCCGCGGCGCCGACGCCGGGCAACGACAACAAAGCGACGACCGACAAGCCGAAAGCGGCGAACTAAGTCGGCGCCACGCGCGATTCTACGAAAGGGCGGCTTCCCCAAGCCGCCCTTTTTGCTTGGAACTTCCATCGCCCCCGGCCTCTCCCGGCCTGCCGCCGCTTGACCCCGGCGTGGTATCGTCGGCACGAGTGATTCGGGATCGCGCATGACTGAGACGGCCGATGATCTGAGCGCCCCGCTCGGACAGGACAAGCCGCGCCGGAGACGCCGGCTGCGGCTGCCGTTCACCGCCATGCAGCTGCTGGCCGTCCTGCTCGGCCTGTTCCTGGTTACCTTTGCCGGCTTCGCCATCTTCAACAAGGATCCGCTCGGGGGCGAGCCGATCGCCAGGCTCGCGATCCGCGCTCCCTCGGCCACGGACGAGAAGCCGGCCGCGTCCGGCGCCGGCGCAGAGAGCAAGCCGGACGGCAAGCACGAGACCAAGGACGCGCCGAAGCCCGCCGCGCCCGGCGAGCAGAAGACCATCACCATGATCGACGGCTCGACCGGCGCGCGCCACGACGTGGTGATCGGCGCGGGCGACGCCGCCGACAAGAGCGAGGCGGCATCGGCCACGCCTCCCGTCATGGCCGGGATCAATCCGAAGCTGCTGGAGAAATCACGCTACGGCATGATCCCGGTGATTGCCGACGGGCTGAAGCCGTTCAACGTCTATGCGGCCGATGCCGACCGCGCCAGGGCCGCCAAAATGCCGGTGGTCGCGATCGTGATCGGCGGGCTCGGCGTCGGCGCCGCCAAGACCAACGATGCGATCATGAAGCTGCCGCCGGCGGTGACGCTGGCCTTCACGCCCTACGGATCCGATCCCGGCAAGCTCGCCGAACGGGCGCGGGCGCAGCGCCACGAGATCTTCCTCCAGATCCCGATGGAGCCCTACGACTTCCCCGACAACGATCCGGGGCCGCAGACGCTGCTGACCTCGCTCAGCCCTGACCAGAACATGGACCGCCTGTACTGGCACCTCAGCCGAATGCAGGGCTATGCCGGTCTCACCAATTTCATGGGCGCCCGCTTCGTCGCGACGGAGCCGGCGATGCAGCCGATCATCCGCGAGGCGGCCAAGCGCGGCCTCGGCTTCTTCGACGACGGCTCCTCGCCGCGCAGCATCGCGCCCCAGGCGGCGGCCAACCAGGCCGTTCCGTTCGGCAGGGGCGATATCGCCATCGACGCGGTGCCGACGGCGACGGAGATCGACCGCGCCCTCAACAAGCTGGAATCGACGGCGCGCGAGCGCGGCATCGCCGTCGGGACGGCGTCCGCCCTGCCCGTCTCGATCGAGCGCATCAGCGCCTGGACCAAGACGCTGGGCGACCGAGGTATCCTTTTGGTGCCATTGACAACCGCGATGCTGAAATCAAAATCCAGCTAAATCAACGAATTGGTGTGGCACGGGTCTCCTGGGGCCGGCATGCCTTCCAAAAAGCAGGCAAGAGGTCTGGCGGAATGGCGCGTTACGAGGATCTGCCCTACCGCACCTGCGTCGGTGTGATGCTGATCAATGCAAAGGGACTGGTGTTCATCGGCCGCCGCGCCGGCGGCATCGAGCATGTCGACGACACCCATGTCTGGCAGATGCCGCAGGGCGGGGTCGATCCCGGCGAGGACACCTGGGAAGCGGCCAAGCGCGAGCTCTACGAGGAGACCAGCGTGCGCTCGGTCGAGCGGCTCGGCGAGGTCCCGGACTGGCTCACTTACGACATCCCGCGCACGGTCGCGGGGCGCGCCTGGAAGGGCCGCTACCGCGGCCAGCGCCAGAAATGGTACGCGGTGCGCTTCACCGGCAAGGACAGCGAGATCAACGTCGCCAATCCCGGCGGCGGCGGCCACAAGGCCGAGTTCGTCAGCTGGCGCTGGGAGTCGATGAAGAATCTCCCCGAGTTGATCATCCCGTTCAAGCGCCCGGTCTACGAGCGCGTCGTGCAGGAATTTTCCGCACTGGCGGATCAATAAATCCAATTGTCGTTCCGGCTTCGGTGCTAATGCACCCGGGAATGACGATGAGAGATCTACGCGTGACGATTGACAAGCCCTACCGTCCCAACGTCGGGATCGCGCTGTTCAACGCCGACGGCCGCGTACTGATCGGCCATCGCTTCAAGGGCGACGGGCCCGAGATCATCCTGCCGGGGCTCGACTGGCAGATGCCGCAGGGCGGTGTCGACGAGGGCGAGAATTTGCGCGACGCGGCGATGCGCGAGCTCTGGGAGGAGACCAGCGTCGTCAGCGCCGATTATCTCGGCGAGACCGACTGGTTCACCTACGAATTCCCGCCTTACGACGGACCGCAGACGCATCGCCTCGCAAAGTTTCGCGGCCAGCGGCAGAAGTGGTTCGCGCTGCGCTTCACCGGCAGGGACGACGAGATCGATCCGCTGACGCCGCGCAACGGCCAGCCCGCGGAGTTCGACGCCTGGCGCTGGGAGCGGCTCGACCGCGTCGCCGACCTCGTGGTGCCGTTCCGGCGCGAGGTCTATCGCGCCGTGGCGCGAGAGTTTGCGCACCTCGCAGGCTGAACTCTCGAAAACAACCCCATGCACAGTAGCCAAGTGTTTGACACGTCGCGATAAAATGGGCGGGAGCTGCAGCGAGCGCGCAACAAAGCTTCAGCGCCCGCCACTTTCGTGACGAGCGCTGAATCTGTTCAGGAATTTTGAGCTTGAGCCCCGGAGCGGTGCCCCGGGGCTTAGTGCATAGCCGTGGAGCTGAGCTGCTGCTGGATGCTCTTGAAGTGGTCGAGCCGCTCGATGGCGTGATCGAGCTCGCCGCCTTCATGCTCCTTCAGTCCCTCTTCCATCTCCGCGATCGTCTCGGCGAACTGGGCGCGGTCCAGCTCATCCAGCGAGGTCGCGACGTCGGCGAGCACGGTCAGGCCTTTTTCGGACACTTCGGCGAGGCCGCCGAGCACGATGACCTTCTCATGGCGGCCAGCGGTGGTGATGGTGAGGATGCCCGGCCGGATCGCAGCCACGACCGGCGCATGCCCGGCGAGCACGCCGAAGTCGCCCTCGACGCCGGGAATGTCGACTTGGTCGACCTCACCCGAGAAGGCGAGCTTTTCCGGAGAGACGAGATCGAAATGGAAGGTGGCCATGGTGTTTCCGCTTGCTTCGCTTGTCACCCGCGGGCTTGACCCGCGGGTCCATCAGTCAACGAAAGTTCTCTCTCGATGGATCGCCGGGTCAAGCCCGGCGATGACGAGATGAGAAAGCTTAGGCCGCCTCCGCCGCCAGCTTCTTGCCCTTCTCGACGGCTTCTTCGATGGTGCCGACCATGTAGAAGGCGGCTTCCGGCAGGTGGTCATACTTGCCTTCCACCAGGCCCTTGAAGCCCTTGATGGTGTCGGCGAGGTCGACGAACTTGCCCGGCGAACCAGTGAAGATTTCGGCGACGTGGAACGGCTGCGACATGAAGCGCTCGACCTTGCGGGCGCGGGCCACGGTCAGCTTGTCCTCTTCCGAAAGCTCGTCCATGCCGAGAATGGCGATGATGTCCTGCAGCGCCTTGTAGCGCTGCAGCACCTGCTGGACCTGACGGGCGACCGCATAGTGCTCCTCGCCGACGACCAGCGGCGAGAGCATGCGCGAGGTCGAGTCGAGCGGGTCCACCGCCGGGTAGATGCCCTTTTCGGCGATCGAGCGCGACAGCGTGGTGGTCGCGTCAAGATGCGCGAACGAGGTCGCCGGCGCCGGGTCGGTCAAGTCGTCGGCCGGAACGTAGATGGCCTGCACCGAGGTGATCGAGCCCTTCTGCGTGGTGGTGATGCGCTCCTGCAGCGCGCCCATGTCGGTGGCGAGCGTCGGCTGATAACCCACGGCGCTCGGAATACGGCCGAGCAGCGCCGACACTTCCGAGCCGGCCTGGGTGAAGCGGAAGATGTTGTCCACGAAGAACAGCACGTCCTGGCCCTTGTCGCGGAAGTCTTCCGCGATGGTCAGACCCGTGAGCGCGACGCGGGCGCGGGCGCCGGGCGGCTCGTTCATCTGGCCGAACACCAGCGCGCACTTCGACTTCACGCTCGGATCCGGGTTCTTCGGATCGGCGTTGACCTTGGACTCGATGAACTCGTGATAGAGGTCGTTGCCCTCGCGGGTGCGCTCGCCGACGCCGGCGAACACGGAGTAGCCGCCGTGCGCCTTCGCGACGTTGTTGATCAGTTCCTGAATCAGCACGGTCTTGCCGACGCCGGCGCCGCCGAACAGGCCGATCTTGCCGCCCTTGGCGTAGGGCGCCAGCAGGTCGACGACCTTGATGCCGGTGACGAGAATTTCAGCTTCCGTCGACTGGTCGGTGTAGGTCGGCGCTTCCTGGTGGATGGCGCGCAGGCCTTCGGTCTTGACGGGACCGGCTTCGTCGATCGGCTCGCCGATGACGTTGATGATGCGGCCGAGCGTGCCTTCGCCGACGGGAACGCGGATCGGCGCGCCGGTGTCGGTCACTTCCTGGCCGCGGACCAGACCTTCGGTGGTGTCCATCGCGATGGTGCGGACGGTGGACTCGCCGAGATGCTGGGCGACTTCGAGCACCAGGCGGTTGCCGCCGTTCTTGGTCTCGAGCGAATTGAGAATGGCCGGGAGGTGGCCTTCGAACTGCACGTCGACGACGGCGCCGATGACCTGGGTGACGCGACCGACCTGGGCTGCCATTGAATGTCTCCTTCGATCCGAACTTCTAGACCACGGTCAATCGACCGGGATGTTGCGTGTAATGGGTACTGAAGCGCCTTGATCAGACGGCCTCGGCACCCGAGATGATTTCGATCAGTTCCTTGGTGATCTGCGCCTGACGCGTGCGGTTGTAGACCAGCGTCTGCTTGCGGATCATCTCACCGGCGTTGCGCGTCGCGTTGTCCATCGCGCTCATCTGCGCGCCGTAGAACGAGGCGTTGTTCTCGAGCAGCGCGCGGAAGATCTGGACCGCGAGGTTGCGCGGCAGCAGGCGGGTGAGGATCTCGTCCTCTTCCGGCTCGTATTCGTAAGAGGTCGTGTTGGCGCTGCCTGCCTCCTCGACCACCAGCGGGATGATCTGCTGGGCGGTCGGGATCTGCGCGATCACCGACTTGAAGCGCGAATAGAACAGCGTGCAGACGTCGAACTCGCCGTTGTCGAACCGCGCCAGAATCTTCTTGGCGATGTCCTCGGCGTTGACGAAGCCGAGCTGACGGACGCTGCGCAGGTCCATGTGCTCGACGATCTGCTTGTCGAACTGGCGGCGGAGCTGCTCGTAACCCTTGCGGCCGACGCAGAAGAACTTCACTTCCTTGCCCTGCGCGATCAGCGCCAAAGCGCGCTCGCGGGCGAGGCGCACGATCGAGGAGTTGAAGGCGCCGGACAGGCCACGCTCGCCGGTGCAGACCAGCAGCAGGTGAACCTGATCGCGGCCGGTGCCGGCCAGCAGCGTCGGGGCGCCGGGCGAGCCGGCCGCGGCGCTGGCGATGTTGGAGATCACCGCGCTCATCTTGTCGGCATAGGGACGCGCCGCTTCCGCGGCGGTCTGCGCGCGGCGCAGCTTGGAGGCGGCGACCATCTGCATCGCCTTGGTGATCTTCTGCGTCGCCTTGGTGGAGGCGATGCGGACGCGCATGTCTTTAAGTGACGCCATTCTTCGTTCACCCCGGCGGTCTGCCTTTGGCGAGACCGCGACCCTATCTCTCCGTCATGCCCGGGCTTGTCCCGGGCATCCACGTTCTCGTCGGCCACGCGGTTAGACGTGGATGGCCGGGACTTCAGTTGCGAAGACACGCTTCGCGCCTTAGCCCGGCCATGACGACCTTCAGTTACGCGAAGCTCTTCGCGAAGCCTTCGACCACCGACTTCAGCTTGCCGGCGGTGTCGTCGGAGAGGTCGCGGCTGTCGCGGATCGAATTGAGGATGTCGACATGCTTGCCGCGCAGCAGCGAGAGCAGGCCGTCCTCGAACGCGCGCACCTTGTTGATCGGCAGCGGATCGAGATAGCCGTTGGTGCCGGCCCAGATCACGCAGACCTGCTCTTCCATCTTCAGCGGCGAGAACTGCGGCTGCTTCAAGAGCTCGGTGAGGCGCGAGCCGCGGTTGAGCAGGCGCTGGGTCGAGGCGTCGAGGTCGGAGCCGAACTGCGCGAACGCCGCCATTTCGCGGTACTGCGCGAGCTCGCCCTTGATCTTGCCGGCGACCTTCTTGGTGGCCTTGGTCTGCGCGGACGAGCCGACGCGCGACACCGACAGACCGACGTTCACGGCGGGACGGATGCCCTGGAAGAACAGGTCGGTTTCCAGGAAGATCTGACCGTCGGTGATCGAGATGACGTTGGTCGGGATGTAGGCCGACACGTCGTTGGCCTGGGTTTCGATGACCGGCAGCGCGGTCAGCGAGCCCGAGCCATGGTCCTTGCTGAGCTTCGCCGCGCGCTCGAGCAGGCGGGAGTGCAGATAGAACACGTCGCCCGGATAGGCTTCGCGGCCCGGCGGGCGGCGCAGCAGCAGCGACATCTGGCGGTAGGCGACGGCCTGCTTGGACAGATCGTCATAGATGATGACGGCGTGCATGCCGTTGTCGCGGAAGAACTCGCCCATGGTGCAGGCGGTAAAGGGCGCGATGTACTGCATCGGCGCCGGATCCGAGGCGGTGGCGGCGACGACGATCGAATATTCGAGCGCGCCCTGCTCTTCCAGCACCTTCACGAACTGCGCGACGGTCGAGCGCTTCTGGCCGACCGCGACGTAGACGCAGTACAGCTTGATGTTCTCGTCCGGCTGCGCGTTGAGCGGCTTCTGGTTCAGGATGGTGTCGAGCGCGATCGCGGTCTTGCCGGTCTGGCGGTCGCCGATGATCAGCTCGCGCTGGCCGCGGCCGATCGGGATCAGGGCGTCGATCGCCTTGAGACCGGTCGCCATCGGCTCGCTCACCGACTTGCGCGGAATGATGCCGGGCGCCTTGACGTCGACGCGCATGCGCTTGTCGGCCTGGATCGGGCCCTTGCCGTCGATGGGATTGCCGAGCGCGTCGACGACGCGGCCGAGCAGGCCCTTGCCGACCGGAGCGTCGACGATGGCGCGGGTGCGCTTGACGGTCTGGCCTTCCTTGATCTCGCGGTCGGCACCGAAAATGACGACACCGACGTTGTCGGTTTCGAGATTCAGCGCCATGCCGCGGGTGCCGTTCTCGAACTCGACCATTTCACCGGCCTGGACGTTGTCCAGACCGTAGACGCGGGCGATACCGTCGCCGACGGACAGCACCTGTCCGACTTCGGAGACTTCAGCTTCCTGGCCGAAATTCTTGATCTGGTCCTTGAGGATCGCGGAAATTTCCGCGGCGCGGATGTCCATCAGCCTGCCTCTTTCATCGCGTGCTTGATCGAATTGAGTTTGGTGCGAAGCGAACCATCCACCATGCGGCTGCCCAGCTTGACGACGAGGCCACCGATGATCGAGGGATCAACCTTCACGTTCAGCGCGACATCCTTGCCGGTCACCGATTTCAGGGCAACCTTGAGGGCATCGAGATTCTTGTCCGAGAGCGCTTCCGCCACGGTGACGTCGGCCGTCGTCTCGCCCTTGAACTTGGCGACGAGCGCGCGGTAGGCGCGGATGACGTCGACCACCGCGAACAGGCGGCGATTGGCGGTCAGCACTTTCAGGAAGTTGGCGGCGATGCCGGCGATGCCGGCCTTGTCCAGCACGGCCGAGAGGGCCTTGGACTGGGCGTCGGCCGCGAACACCGGGCTGCGGACGAGGCGCGTCAGATCGGCGCTCTCGCTCAGCAGAGCATCGAATTTGTCGAGATCGGCTTTGACCGCGTCGACCACATTCTGGTCGCGGGCCAGTTCAAACAAGGCCGTTGCATAACGGCCGGACACACCTGAAACGGACGTATCTTCTGCAGCCACAGACGCGCTCTTTTTGCTGTCAAACTCGCAAGGGAAAAACCGTCGCCACGAAGCGGCGCCTAGCGATCCAAGCCCTTGGAATTCAAGCGGGACTTCGATTTTCGACCAGCACGGGAGGTGCCGGGCTCGTTAAAATCGCGGCTTTGCTAACATAGCAGGCGCGCAGGTGCAACATGACGCCAAATTAAAGGCATGAGGTTCTCTCGCCAGTTCGTCGCAGCCGCGCGACCCATTGCGCGCCGAGGGGGCGGGCCGAGGCGGCGACCTGCCCCGTCACGGAAACCAGCGCCGGGCCTGACGCGACACCTTCCATTGGTTCCTGCCCCCAGCGCATAGCGGCCATGAACACGGATCGCTCAGGCGTGAATCCGCCCCGCCAGTTCCACGCGCCGAATACTTATCGAATTCTAAACGCTCGCGGCGATGACTTCGCTTTACAGTATTCGCAAGTAATCGAGAGGTTAATAAATCGTTAAAGGCGAATATTACGGAACATCGGCTGAATATCCTGTGACGGTAACAAGATATTTCATGACGACACATACCGGATTTACTGCCCAATTCACGCCTCATTGGGAATCGAAACGCCAATCCGCTCACAAACTGATGGGGGCTCCACTTGCCACAAATGTGGCAATACTAGCTTAGGGACCAATAAATGCTGTCTTTGAAGACGCTGGGCTTTGTGACCCGGCCGCGTACGGCGGTTGCTTTCGTCGCCGCGACTCTCCTCGTCGGTGGAACTGCCACCGAGGCTTCGGCCAAATCCCGGCATCACCGGCATCACCACCGCCACCACGCCCAGACCGAGGCCAACGCGACCTCCGATTGGCGCAACGCCAATGCGTCGATGAATCCGACCTCCGGCACGGGCCGCAGCTTCTCCGGCATGGCGTCCTTTTACGGCAATGAGTCCGGCAGCAAGACTGCCTCGGGCCAGCGCTTCAACCAGAACGCCATGACCGCGGCGCACCGTTCGCTGCCGTTCGGCACCAAGCTGCGCGTCACCCATGGCGGCCAGAGCGTCATCGTCACCATCAACGACCGCGGCCCGTTCATTCGCGGGCGTGTGCTCGACCTCTCCACGGGTGCCGCCCGCGCCATTGGCCTCACCAGTCGCGGCGTCGGCCGCGTCACCGCGGAAGTCGTCTCCTAAGGCGCGATCCGCGCCTTGATCAACGCGCAGTTTTCATCAGTTTGCTGCGCACGAGAAACAAGCCCGCGGTCTTGGGGGACCGCGGGCTTTTTTGTTTGGCCGTCACGGCCCTCGTGTCCCGGACAAGCCGCAGCGCGCAAACGTTGCGGCGCAGAGCCGGGACCCAAAGGCCGCGGAGCGCCGTGCGGCATGGGCCCCGGCTCTGCAGCGCACCGCTGAAGAAGCGCTGCGCTGCGTCCGGGGCACGAGAGGAGGAGGCGCCGCTCTCACAGCGTCATTGCGAGCGGAGCGAAGCAATCCAGAATCCCTCCGTGGAAAGACCCTGGATTGCTTCGTCGCAAGGGCTCCTCGCAATGACGTGGAGAGGGCGGCAGGGCCTACAAGAAGCTCTGCGGATCGACGTCGACCTCGAGCTTCAGATTGCCTGATGGCTTCGGGCAGACCGCGAGCCAGTTGCGTAAGTAGTCCGAGAGATCAAAGCCGCGCGCCGATTTCACCAGGATGCGGAAGCGGTAGCGGCCCTTGATGACGGCGAGCGGCGCTTCGGCGGGGCCGAGCACGACGACGCGCTCGTCGCGCGGCGCCAGCGTCACCAGCTTGCGGCCGAAGCCTTCGGCGCCCGGGCGGTCGCCGGCGGAGATGATCAGGCTGGCGAGCCGGCCGAACGGCGGATAGAGCGTCTTCTCGCGCAGCTCGATCTCGCTGTCGTAGAAGGCCTCGCGGTCGCAGGCGATCAGCGCCCGCATCACGGGATGATCCGGCTGGTGGGTCTGCAGATAGCCGACGCCGCGGCCCTGCTCGCGGCCGGCGCGGCCGATCACCTGGTTGAGCAATTGCCACGTGCGCTCCGCCGCGCGCGGATCGCCGTTGGACAGGCCAAGATCCGCATCGACCACGCCGACCAGATTGAGCCTGGGAAAGTTGTGACCCTTTGCCACGAGCTGGGTGCCGATGATGATATCGACGCGGCCCTCCGCGATCTCGGCGAGCTCGACGCGCATCGTCTCGATCGAGGTGATGAGATCGCTCGACAGCACCATGGTGCGGGCTTGCGGAAACAGCGCTGCCGCCTCCTCCTGCAGGCGCTCGACGCCGGGGCCGACCGCGACCAGCGATTCCTCGGCCGAGCAGTTCGGGCAGATATGCGGGCGCGGCATCGAGAAGCCGCAATGGTGGCAGACCAGGCGCTGGCGGAACCGATGATCGACCAGCCAGGCATCGCAGATGGTGCAGGCGAAGCGATGGCCGCAGGCGCGGCACAAGGTCAGCGGCGCATAGCCGCGGCGATTGAGGAACAGCAGCGCCTGCTCGCGCCGCTCGATCGCGGTCCGGATCTCGCCGGCAAGCCGCGGCGAGATGAAGCGGCCGCGCGCGGGCGGCTCGCGGCGCAGGTCGATAGCCTCGATATGCGGCATGTGCTGGCCGCCGAAGCGCGAGGGCAGCGCGATGCGCTGATAGCGGTTCTTGCGCGCATTGACCTCGGACTCCACCGAGGGCGTCGCGGAGGCCAGCACGACGGGAATCCTGGCGATATGCCCGCGTACCACCGCCATGTCGCGGGCGTGGTAGTGCACGCCGTCGTCCTGCTTGTAGGCCTGGTCGTGCTCCTCATCGACGACGATCAGGCCGAGATTGGCGTAGGGGAGAAACAGCGCCGAGCGCGCGCCGACCACGACCGGGGCCGAACCTTCGGAGATCGCGGCCCAATTGCGCGCGCGGGTGCGCGGCGTCAGCTCCGAATGCCATTCGATCGGCCGCACGCCGAAGCGCTGCGCGAAGCGGTCGAGGAACTGGCCGGTGAGCGCGATCTCCGGCATCAGGATCAGCGCCTGCCTGCCGCGACGGACCACCTCGGCGACGGCTTCGAAATAGACCTCGGTCTTGCCCGAGCCGGTGACGCCGTCGAGCAGCGCGACGTGGAAGGTGCCGTTGGCGGCGAGCGCGCGCATCGCATCCACACCGGCACGCTGCAGCGGTGAAAAATCCGGCCGGCCGAATTCCGGATCGGGCGCCGGCGGCGGCGGAGGCGGCGGCATCGGCTCCACCGTGAGCGTGCCTTCGTCGACGAGGCCGTCGATGACCCCTGCGGAGACGCCGGCTTCCTTGGCCGCCTCGGACTTGCCGTGCAGCAGCCGGTCGGACAGCAGCGCGATCACGCGCTGGCGTGCCGGCGTCAGCCGTTTCGGGGGATCGCCTGTTAGCCGCACGCCGGCGCGCGCCCGCTCGGGGCCGAGAGTCTCGCCCATGCGCAGGCACATCCGCAGCACCATGCCGCGCGGACTCAGCGTGTAATTGGCGACCCAGTCGACCACCTTGCGCAGCTCCGGCTTGAGCGGCGGAATGTCGAGCTTCTCGCTGACCTCCTTGAGGCGGTTGTGCAGGCGCGGATCGGGATTGGCATTCTCGCCCCAGACCACGGCCAGCACCTCGCGCGGACCGAGCGGGACCCCGACGAGGTCGCCCGCCTTCAGCTCCATGCCGCGCGGCACCTTGTAGGAATAGGTCTGGTTGAGCGCGACCGGCACCAGCACGTCGACCATGCGGGTGGCGGGGGCGGTTGTGTTGCGCGGCGATTGGTCCATGAGCGGGGGAATCGGAACCTTTAAGCCTTCAGGCTAGCGCCGCGCGGCGGCCTTAGCGAACGATAAACGAGTGTGATGCGATATACTGTGGGGAATCACCACGTCCAGAGCGCATGAGCAAAGCGGCCGCCCCACCCATCGAGCTCGCGAGCGCCGATCCCTCGATCGCGCAGGAGATGGCGCGCTGGCTTTCGCATCTCGGCGCCGAGCGGCGGCTGTCGCCGAAGACGCTGGAGGCCTATGGCCGCGACCTGCGGCAGTGCCTGGATTTCCTCTGTGCCCATTGGGGCGAGCGCGTCACGCTCGAACGATTTGCAGCGCTGGAGGCCACCGACGTGCGCGCCTTCATGGCGATGCGCCGGGCCGACGACATCGCCGGCCGCTCGCTGATGCGCGCGCTGGCGGGGCTGCGCTCGTTCGGACGCTTTCTGGAGCGCGAGGGCAAGGGCAAGGTCGGCGCGCTCTCGGCGATCCGCGCGCCAAAGGTTGCAAAGAGCCTGCCGAAGCCGCTGCCGATGGCGTCGGCCAAGCGTCTTGCGGACGCCGACGAGCGCGCCGGCGAGGAACGCGAAACGTGGATCCTCGTGCGCGATGCCGCGGTGATGGCGCTGCTGTATGGCTCGGGCCTGCGCATCTCCGAAGCGCTCGGCCTGAAGCGCCGCGAGGTGCCGCGGCCCGGCGAAGGCGACGTGCTGGTCGTGACGGGCAAGGGCAACAAGACCCGCATGGTGCCGGTGCTGCAGAACGTGCTGGAGCTGGTGCAGGAGTATGTCGCGATCTGCCCGTATCCGCTGCCGGCGGATGGCCCGATCTTCGTCGGCGCACGCGGCGGCCCCTTGAGCCCGCGCATCATCCAGCTCGCGATGGAGCGGCTGCGCGGCGCGCTCGGGCTGCCCGACAGCGCCACGCCGCACGCGCTCCGGCACTCCTTCGCCACGCATCTGCTGTCGCGCGGCGGGGACTTGCGCGCGATCCAGGAATTGCTCGGCCATTCCTCGCTGTCGACCACGCAGGTCTATACCGGCATCGATTCCGAGCGGCTGCTCGAAGTCTATGCAAGCGCGCATCCGCGGCGGTGAATTGCCGCCGAATTCTGACATGAAGCTGTCATAGCGCGCGTGCCTCTTGCGCAGGCCGCGCGGTTCGGTCAATCGTGGCGGAACCGACCAAGAGGGGAATCATGAGCGCACATGAAAGCATGGAGCATGCCGAGCACGCCGAACACGCGTCCGGCTCGAACAAGAAGATCGCCCTTCTGATCGCCGTGCTGGCGCTGTTCCTTGCGATCTCGGAGACGCTCGGCAAGGGCGCCCAGACCGAATCGATCAGCAAGAACGTCGAGGCCGCCAATCTCTGGGCGTTCTTCCAGGCCAAGAGCATTCGCCGCACCGTGGTGGTGACCGCGGCGGAGCAGGGCAAGCTGACGCTCGCGGCCGCCGACGAGGCACAGAAGCCCGCCGTGCAGAAGCAGATCGACGACTGGACCAAGACCGCGCAGCGCTACCGCTCCGAGCCCGAGACCGGCGAAGGCACCGAGCAGCTTGCGGACAAGGCCAAGCACGCCGAGCACGCCCGCGACGAGGCGACCGCGAAGTACCACCATTTCGAGCTGGCCTCGGCCGCCTTCCAGATCGGCATCGTGCTGGCCTCGGCCACCATCATCACCGGCATGATCGCGCTGGCCTATGTCGGCGGCGTGCTGACGATCGCCGGCCTGATCATGACCGCACTCGGCCTGTGGTGGCCGCACCTGCTGCATTTGCATTGAGGGGCGTGTGGCAGGGTTCTCTCCGCGTCATTGCGAGGAGCCGTTGCGACGAAGCAATCCAGACTGCCTCCGCGGAAAGATTCTGGATTGCTTCCGCCTTCGCCAAGGCTTCGGCGGACAAGTCGCTGCGCTCGCAATGACGGAGGATAGAGGCGGATGCATCCGGCGCTCACCGCGCCTGGTGCACGCTCTTCCTGAAGCGCTGGATGAGACGCAGCGTGCGGGAGGACCAGCCCTCGCCGTCGCCGGCGATCAATTCGCGGATGCGGCGCTTGATCGGGTCGACCAGCTCGGCTGCCTTGGCGCGAACCCTCAGCACCAGATCGTAGATCCGCTCGAACCAGCGCATCTCCAGCAGCTTGGCGCGCGTCACGTCGAACACGAAGGCGGTGACACCGACGCCGACGAGCTTTCCGAACACGATCGTGAAGAACGCGCTGGTCCAGTATTCGTGCGCGAGCAGCCACAGCCCGACCAGCTTGAGCGGAAACAGCGGGATGACGGGGACCGCGAACACGATCAGCGTCATGGCCGGCGACAGCGCATCGACGCGCTCCGTCAGCCAATGCTTGAAGCGCGCCAGCGGGATGGCCGCGACGACCTTGGCGACAACAGGCTCGAGATGGTCCCACAGCCAGGCTTCGATCAGGAAGACGATCGCAAGCAGGACCCAGACCGGTTGAAGAAGGCGGCGCAGCATGTGTTTCCCGCCCGGTTCGGCGCTGGGCGCGTCGCTACATATGGATGGCCCGCTTGCCGACTGCAAGCGCGGCTTCCTTGACCGCCTCCGAACGGGTCGGATGGGCGTGGCAGGTGCGCGCGAGATCCTCGGCACTGCCGCCAAATTCCATGAGAACACACGCTTCATGGATCATTTCGCCGGCCTCAATGCCGATGATGTGCACGCCGAGCACGCGATCGGTCTTCGCATCTGCGAGAATCTTCACGAAGCCGTCAGTGGTCTGGTTGACCTTGGAACGGCCATTGGCGGTGAACGGAAACTTTCCGACCGTATAAGCCACGCCCGCCTGCTTCAATTCCTCCTCGGTCTTGCCGACGGAGGACACTTCCGGCGTGGTGTACACGACGCCCGGGATGACGTCGTAATTCACGTGGCCGGCTTGCCCTGCGATGATCTCGGCGACCGCAACGCCTTCGTCCTCGGCCTTGTGCGCCAGCATTGGCCCAGCGACGACGTCGCCGATGGCATAGACGCCCTTCAGGCTGGTGGCGAAATGCGGATCGATCTGCACCCGGCCGCGCGCATCCAGCGCGACACCGGCTTCCTTGAGGCCGAGACCGTCGGTGTAGGGGACGCGGCCGATGCAGACGAGCACGACGTCGGCTTCGAGCGTCTCCGCAGTGCCGCCGGCGGCGGGCTCGATCGTCGCCTTCAGCGTCTTGCCCGAGGTGTCGACCGCGGTGACCTTGGCGCCCAGCTTGAACGCAAAGCCCTGCTTCTCGAGGATGCGCTGGAATTGTTTTGCAATCTCGCCGTCCATGCCGGGCAGGATGCGGTCCAAAAATTCGACGACGACGACTTCGGCGCCGAGTCGCTTCCACACCGAGCCGAGCTCGAGGCCGATCACGCCGGCGCCGACGATCAGGAGCTTGCCCGGGACCTTGTCGAGCGACAGTGCGCCGGTTGAGGAGACGATGCGCTTCTCGTCGATCTCGATGCCCTTGAGCCGCGCGATGTCCGAGCCGGTGGCGATCACGATGCTCTTGGTCTCGACCAATTGCGACTTGCCGTCGGCGGAGACCTCGACCTTGCCGGTCCCGAGGATCTTGCCGGTGCCCTTGAGCACGTCGATCTTGTTCTTCTTCATCAGGAACTCGACGCCCTTGACGTTGCCGTCGATGCCCTGCTGCTTGAAGTTCATCATCGCGGGCAGATCGAGCTTCGGCGCGGAAACGCTGACGCCCATCTTGGCGAAGGAATGGCCGGCTTCCTCGAACATCTCGGAGGCGTGCAGCAGCGCCTTCGACGGCATGCAGCCGACATTGAGGCAGGTGCCGCCGAGGGTGGCGTTCTTTTCGACCACGGCGACTTTCATGCCGAGCTGGCTGGCGCGCACCGCGCAGACATAACCGCCCGGTCCGGTGCCGATGACGACGAGATCGTAGGTAGCCATGAGAGAAAGTCCCGTAAGGTTAGGCGTGGTGAGAATGCGTCAGCGTCCCCGCGGTGCGTCAGCGTCCGCCGGACACATCGAGAGTGGCTGCGGTGATGTAGGAGGCCTCGTCCGACATCAGCCAGAGGATGGCGTTCGCGATTTCATCTGATGTGCCGACGCGCTTCATCGGCACCATATGCGCCAGACGGTGGTGTCGGTCGGGCTCGCCGCCCGAGGCGTGGATTTCGGTGTCGATCAGACCGGGGCGAATGCCCGCGACGCGAATGCCTTCGTTTGCGACCTCATAGCCAAGGCCGGTGGTGAAGGAATCGATCGCGCCCTTGGACGCGGCATAGTCGACGTAGGTGTTGGGTGCGCCGAGCCTGGCCGCGACCGACGACAGGTTGACGATGACGCCGCCCTTGCCGCCGTGCTTGGTCGACATCCGCTTCACCGCCTCGCGCGCGCAGAGGATCGAGCCGGTGACGTTGACGGCCATCACCCGCTGGATGCGCTCGGCCGACATCTCGTCGACGCGCACCCCGCTCGTACCGACGATGCCGCCATTGTTGACGAGCGCCCCGAGCGTGCCGAACTTGTCGGCTTCCTTGAACAGGTTGATGATATCGCGCTCCTCGGCGACATCGCATTTCACCGCGACGGCCTTGCCGTTGCTGGCCTCGATCGTAGCTACCACCTCGTCGGCGGCCTTCTTGTTGCTGGCATAGCCGACCACGACGCGATAGCCGCGCGCGGCCGCCGCGAGCGCGGTCGCCCGCCCGATGCCGCGGCTGCCGCCGGTGATGACAACGACTTTATCGGTCACGTGCGCCTCCATGGTTCGACACGCGCCGTCGCGTCAGTTGCGACGGCGCTCGCAAAGCATCGGGGATCAGAGATCGAGCACCAGGCGCGCCGGATCTTCCAGGCTCTCCTTGACGCGGACCAGGAAGGTGACGGCTTCCTTGCCGTCGATGACGCGGTGATCGTAGGACAGCGCCAGATACATCATCGGGCGGACCTCGATCTTGCCGCCGATGACCATCGGCCGCTCCTGGATCTTGTGCATGCCGAGGATGCCGGACTGCGGCGCGTTCAGGATCGGGGTCGACATCAGCGAGCCGTAGATGCCGCCATTGGTGATGGTGAAGGTGCCGCCCTGCATCTCGTCGATCTTGAGCTGGCCGTCACGGGCGCGGCGGCCGAAATCGGCGATGCCCTTCTCGATGTCGGAGATCGACTTGTGGTCGCAGTCGCGCACCACGGGCACGACCAGGCCCTTGTCGGTGCCGACGGCGACGCCGATGTGATAATAGTTCTTGTAGATCAGGTCGCTGCCGTCGATCTCGGCGTTGACGGCCGGGATATCCTTCAGCGCCTGCACGACGGCCTTGGTGAAGAAGCCCATGAAGCCGAGCTTGGCGCCGTGCTTCTTCTCGAACGCGTCCTTGTAGTGGGCGCGCAGCGCCATCACGTTGGTCATGTCGACCTCGTTGAAGGTCGTCAGCATGGCCGCGGTATTCTGCACGTCCTTGAGCCGGCGCGCGATGGTCTGGCGCAGCCGGGTCATCTTGACGCGCTCCTCGCGGGCGGCGTCATCGGCCGGCGAGGGGCTGCGGACCTGCACGGCAGCGGCGGGCTGGTTGACCGGGGTCGGCGCGGAGGCCGCGCGCTCGATCGCGGCGAGCATGTCGCCCTTGGTGACGCGGCCGTCCTTGCCGGAGCCCGGAACGGTCGAGGCGTCGATGCCGGTCTCGGCGGAGAGCTTGCGCACGGACGGGGCGAGCGGCGCATCGGCCGGCGGCGCCTTCGCGGCAGCGGGAGCCGGCGCGGAAGCAGCGGCGGCGGCCGCGGGGGCAGCAGCCTTGGCCGGCGCGGCGGCGGGCTTGGCAGCGCCGACACCGTCGGTGATCTGGCCGAGCAGCGCGCCGACCGCAACGGTCGCACCATCGGCGGCGATGATCTCGCTCAGCGTGCCGGCGGACGGCGCGGGGACTTCGATGGTGACCTTGTCGGTCTCGAGCTCCACCAGGGGCTCGTCGACGGCGACGGGGTCGCCGGCCTTCTTGAACCAGCGGCCGATGGTGGCCTCGGTGACGGATTCGCCGAGCGTCGGCACACGAATTTCAGTCATGGTCTCTTCCTCAAGGGATCGCAGGTAGCGGTCATGAATTCATACGCCATTGCCCGCGAAGGCGGGCAATCCAGTACGCCGTGACTTTCGTGATAAAAACCGAAAAGCCACGGAATACTGGATGCCCCGCCTTCGCGGGGCATGACAGCGTCAAAAACTTCTCAGCTCAGTGCTTCGTCCAGGAACGCCTTCAGCTGAGCCTGATGCTTGGACATCAGACCCGTTGCGGTCGCGGCGGAAGCGGCGCGGCCGACATAACGCGGACGCCGGCTCGCGCCGTTCACCTGGTTCAGCACCCATTCCAGATAGGGCTCGATGAAGTGCCAGGCACCCATGTTGCGGGGCTCTTCCTGGCACCACACCATCTCGGCCTTCTTGAAGCGCGACAGCTCGGCCACCAGCGCCTTCAGCGGCACCGGATAGAGCTGCTCGATGCGCATCAGATAGATGTCGTCGATACCGCGCTTCTCGCGCTCCTCGTAGAGGTCGTAATAGACCTTGCCCGAGCACAGCACGATGCGGCGGATCTTCTCGTCGGGGACGAGCTTGATCGCCTCGTTCGGCAGCATCTGGGCGTCGTCATAGAGGATGCGGTGGAAGGTCGTGCCCTTCGCCAGCTCTTCCAGACGCGACACCGCCCGCTTGTGGCGCAGCAGCGACTTCGGCGTCATCATGATCAGCGGCTTGCGGATCTCGCGATGCAGCTGCCGGCGCAGCACGTGGAAGTAGTTCGCCGGCGTGGTCGGGTAGACCACCTGCATGTTGTCTTCCGCGCACATCTGCAGGTAACGCTCGAGGCGCGCCGAGGAGTGCTCCGGTCCCTGGCCCTCATAGCCGTGCGGCAGGAGGCAGACGAGACCGGACATGCGCAGCCATTTGCGCTCGCCCGAGGAGATGAACTGGTCGAACACGACCTGCGCGCCGTTGGCGAAATCGCCGAACTGGGCTTCCCACAGCGTCAGCGTGTTCGGCTCGGCGAGCGAGTAGCCGTATTCGAAGCCGAGCACGGCCTCTTCCGAGAGCAGCGAGTTGATGACCTCGTAATGGCCCTGCTCGCCACCCAGATGGTTGAACGGCGTGTAGCGGCTCTCGTCTTCCTGGTCGATCAGGACCGAGTGGCGCTGCGAGAAGGTGCCACGCTCCGAATCCTGTCCGGATAGCCGGACGTGGTGATTCTCGTTGAGCAGCGTGCAGAACGCCAGTGCCTCGCCGGTCGCCCAGTCGATGCCGGCACCGGAGTCGATCGCCTTGGCGCGGTTATCGAGGAACCGCTGGATGGTGCGGTGAACGCGGAAGCCGTCCGGCACCTTGGTGATCTTGCGGCCGATGTCCTTCAGCGTCGCAATGTCCACGCCGGTGACGCCGCGCCGTGCATCCTCTTCCTGGTCGGCGATCTTGAAGCCCGCCCACTTGCCGTCGAGCCAGTCGGCCTTGTTCGGCTTGTAGGAGGTGCCGGCCTCGAACTCGGCATCGAGCCGGGCGCGCCAGTCGGCCTTCAGCTTGTCGACCTCGCCCTCGGTGACGACGCCCTCGGCGATCAGGCGCTTGGCGTAGAGCGACAGCGTCGACGGATGGGCCGCGATCCGCTTGTACATCACCGGCTGGGTGAACGCCGGCTCATCGCCCTCATTGTGGCCGTAGCGGCGATAGCACCACATGTCGATGACGACCGGCTTGTGGAACTTCTGCCGGAATTCGGTCGCGACCTTGGCGGCGAACACGACGGCTTCCGGATCGTCGCCGTTGACGTGGAAGATCGGCGCGTCGATCATCTTCGCCACGTCGGACGGGTAAGGCGACGAACGGGAATAACGCGGATAGGTGGTGAAGCCGATCTGGTTGTTGACGATGAAGTGCACCGAGCCGCCGGTGCGGTAGCCCTTCAGGTCGGACAGGCCGAAGCACTCCGCGACCACGCCCTGGCCAGCGAACGCGGCGTCGCCGTGCATCAGGAGCGGCATCACCGAGATGCGCATATCAGGGGGATCGCCGTGCTGGTCCTGCTTTGCGCGTACCTTGCCGAGCACGACGGGATCGACGATCTCGAGATGCGAGGGGTTGGCGGTCAGCGACAGGTGGATGCGGTTGCCGTCGAACTCGCGGTCCGAGGAGGCGCCGAGGTGATACTTGACGTCGCCGGAGCCTTCGACCGCGTCGGGATTGGCCGAGCCGCCCTTGAACTCGTGGAACAGCGCGCGGTGCGCCTTGCCCATCACCTGGGTCAGCACGTTGAGGCGGCCGCGATGCGGCATGCCCAGCACGATTTCCTTCACGCCGAGATTGCCGCCGCGCTTGATGATCTGCTCGAGCGCGGGGATCAGGGATTCGCCGCCATCGAGGCCGAAGCGCTTGGTGCCGGTGAACTTGGTGTCGCAGAACTTCTCGAAGCCTTCGGCTTCGATCAGCTTCTGCAGGATGGCCCTGCGGCCTTCGCGCGTGAACGAGATCTCCTTGTCGGGTCCCTCGATGCGCTCCTGGATCCAGGCTTTCTGCGCGGCGTTGCTGATATGCATGAACTCGACGCCGAGCGTCTGGCAATAGGTGCGCTCGCAGATCGCGGTGATCTCGCGGATCGTGCCGTATTCGAGACCGAGCACGTGATCGAGGAAGATCTTGCGGTCGAAATCGGCTTCGCTGAAGCCGTAGGTGCGCGGGTCGAGCTCTTCGCGGTTGCGCTGGGCTTCGATGCCGAGCGGATCGAGCTTGGCGTGGAAGTGGCCGCGCATGCGGTAGGAGCGGATCAGCATCAGGGCGCGGACGGAGTCGCGCGTGGCCTGAAGCAGGTCGGCGGAGGAGATATCGGCGCCTTTGGCCTGCGCCTTGGCAGCGATCTTGGCACCGACCGTCTTCTCGACCTCGGCCCAGTTGCCGTCGAGGGCGGAGGTCAGCTCATCCTTCGGGGTCAGCGGCCAGTTGTCGCGCTCCCAGGACGGGCCTTCCGCGTTCTTGCTGATGTCAGCCGGCGCGTCGTTCAGGCTCTTGAAGAACTCCTGCCACTCGGCGTCGACCGAGGACGGATCCTTCTGGTAGCGGGCGTAGATTTCGTCGATGTAGGTGGCGTTGGTGCCCTGCAAAAACGATGACAGGGCAAAGGCTGCGTTCGCGTCCTGGCGAGACATACTTGAGTTCCTGGCGATTTCGGTTCGCGCATAACAAACGGCGCTGGCGCCGAGCTCCCCCGACAGGGCTCGACGCGACAGGCACCCTTTACCCTATTTGCTGCGAAACTTCGCCCGGAAAAGCACGAAGAAGTGAATTAGCCCTTCAATTTTTCGGCAAGCGTATGGCCGAGGCGCGCCGGCGACGGCGACACTGTAATCCCAGCGGAATTCATCGCCTCGGTCTTGGAACCGGCATCGCCCTTGCCGCCCGAGATGATGGCGCCGGCATGACCCATGCGGCGGCCGGGAGGGGCGGTGACGCCGGCGATGAAGCCGACCATCGGCTTCTTGCGGCCGCGCTTGGCCTCGTCCTTGAGGAACTGGGCGGCGTCCTCCTCGGCGGAACCGCCGATCTCGCCGATCATGATGATCGATTCCGTCTTGGGGTCGGCGAGCAGCATCTCCAGGACGTCGATGAATTCGGTGCCCTTGACCGGGTCGCCGCCGATGCCGACCGCGGTGGTCTGGCCGAGGCCTTCCTGGGAGGTCTGGAACACGGCTTCGTAGGTCAGCGTGCCCGAGCGGGAGACGATGCCGACAGAGCCGGTCTTGAAGATGTTGGCGGGCATGATGCCGATCTTGCACTCGCCGGCGGTCATGACGCCCGGGCAGTTCGGCCCGATCAGGCGCGACTTGGAGCCGAGCAGCGAGCGCTTGACGCGCACCATGTCGATCACGGGAATGCCCTCGGTGATGCAGACGATCAGCGGGACCTCGGCGTCGATGGCTTCGCAGATCGCGTCCGCCGCGCCCGGCGGCGGCACGTAGATCACCGACGCGTCCGCGCCGGTCTTCTCACGCGCCTCGCGCACGGTGTCGAACACCGGCAGGCCCAGATGCGTCGAGCCGCCTTTGCCCGGCGAAGTGCCGCCGACCATCTTGGTGCCGTAGGCGATCGCGGCCTCGGAATGGAAGGTGCCGTTCTTGCCGGTGAAGCCCTGGCAGATGACCTTGGTGTTCTTGTCGATCAGGATGGACATGAGGTCTGCTTTCGCGAAGCTAACAGAGTGAGGGTCAGTGGATGCGGCGGTAGACGCCGGTGAGGACGTCGGACCAGCCTTCCGCGTCCGGCGAGAACTGGATCTTCAACGAGTAGGAATCCGCATTGATGATCTCGTAGACGTGGCGCGCATTGCCGCGGAGCGAGCCGCGCACCAGTGTCAGGGTGTTGCCGGCCCATCCGCCCGAGGCGGGCGAGGGCGGCGTGTAGCCGAGCGAGTCGTACCAGAACAATTTGTAGGTCCGGTCGTCGCGGTCGAAGGTGAAGAGGCCGTGGGTGGCGAAGACCTGCTTGCCCTCGCGCATCTGGACCGAGTCCTGGATCAGATAGAACCCGTTCAGATCCATGCGCGCGACGGTGCGCGAGGTGGCCGGCCCGCCCGCCGTCCAGCGCGACGGGAAGACCATCTCCTCACCATCCCATTCGCCGGCGAACGCGGCGAGGCGCGCGTGCTCGGGGAGCGGAGATGATGCGGCGAGATGGTCCTGGGCCATGGCGTCAGCCTCCCTTGACGGCCTTCACGATCTTCTGCGCGGCGTCGTCGAGATTGTCGGCGGGCACCACGTTCAGTCCGGATTCACGGATGATCTTCTTGCCGAGTTCGACATTGGTGCCTTCGAGGCGAACCACCAGCGGCACGCTGAGGCCGACCTCGCGAACCGCAGCCGTGACGCCCTCGGCGATCACGTCGCACTTCATGATGCCGCCGAAGATGTTGACCAGGATGCCCTTCACGTTGGGATCGGCGGTGATGATCTTGAACGCGGCCGCGACCTTCTCCTTGCTGGCGCTGCCGCCGACGTCGAGGAAGTTCGCCGGCGCCATGCCGTAGAGCTTGATGATGTCCATCGTCGCCATGGCGAGGCCGGCGCCGTTGACCATGCAGCCGATATTGCCGTCGAGCGTGACGTAGTTGAGATCGTATTTCGACGCCTCGATTTCCTTGGCGTCCTCCTCGGTCAGATCGCGCAGCGACACCGCGATCTCGGGATGGCGGAACAGGGCGTTGTCGTCGAACGACACCTTGGCATCGAGCACGCGGAGCTCGCCCTGCTTGGTGACGACCAGCGGATTGATCTCCAGCATCGACATGTCCTTGGCGACGAAGGCCGCGTAGAGCTGCGCGGTGAGCTTCTCGGCCTGCTTGGCGAGGTCGCCTGATAGCTTCAGCGCCTTCGCCACGGTGCGGCCGTGATGGCCCATGATGCCGGTTGCGGGATCGACCGAGAAAGTGACGATCTTCTCGGGCGTGTTGTGCGCGACGTCCTCGATGTTGACGCCGCCTTCGGTCGACACCACGAACGAGACGCGCGAGGTCTCGCGGTCGACCAGGATCGAGAGGTAGAATTCCTTGTCGATGTCGGAGCCGTCCTCGATGTAGAGCCGGTTGACCTGCTTGCCGGCAGGTCCCGTCTGAACGGTCACGAGCGTCGCGCCCAGCATCTGCTTGGCGAATTCGTTGACCTCTTCCACCGACTTGGCGATGCGGACGCCGCCCTTGTCGCCGGCGGAGGCTTCCTTGAACTTGCCCTTGCCGCGCCCGCCGGCATGGATCTGGCTCTTCACCACCCAGACCGGGCCGGGAAGCTGTCGTGCGGCGGCGTCGGAGTCCGAGGCCTTGAGAACCGCTACGCCGCGCGAAATCGGAACGCCGAATTCATGCAGCAGCGCTTTGGCCTGATATTCATGGATATTCATTTGGTCGCTCCCTGAACCCGCGGGCGGTGACCCCATGGGCCACCTCAGTCTTGTGGCTGGCATACCATATACCACAGGAACTGCAACCCGGATTCTTTGACATCGAGATCTCTGCCGAAACCGGAACCCCACCCCGGTCAGCGGGGGTCCGGAAGTGAAACCGCCGAAGACCGGGTTTCGATCTTCGGCGGGTCTAGCTTTTGCCTTAGCGGCCGAGAAGATCGGGTGCGATCTTCTTGCAGGCATCGACCAGGCCCTGCACTGCGCCCACCGACTTGTCGAAGGCCTCGCGATCCTTGCCGGCGAGCTCGATCTCGACCACGCGCTCGACGCCCTTGGCGCCGATCACGACGGGCACGCCGACATACATGTCCTTCACGCTGTACTCGCCGTTGAGATAGGCGGCGCAGGGCAGCACGCGCTTCTTGTCCTTCAGATAGCTCTCGGCCATCGCGATCGCGGAGGCCGCCGGCGCGTAGAAGGCCGAGCCGGTCTTGAGCAGATTGACGATCTCGGCGCCGCCGTTGCGGGTACGGTCGACGATCTCGTCGAGGCGCGCCTGCGAGGTCCAGCCCATCTTGACGAGGTCGGGCAGCGGAATGCCGGCGACGGTGGAGTACTTCACCAGCGGCACCATGGTATCGCCGTGGCCGCCGAGCACGAAGGCGGTGACGTCCTCGACGGAGACGTTGAACTCGTCGGCGAGGAAGTAGCGGAAGCGGGCCGAATCCAGCACGCCGGCCATGCCGACCACCTTCTTGTGCGGCAGGCCGGACGCCTTCTGCAGCGCCCAGACCATGGCGTCGAGCGGGTTGGTGATGCAGATGACGAAGGCGTCGGGGGCGTACTTCTTGATGCCGGCACCGACCTGCTCCATGACCTTGAGGTTGATGGAGAGGAGGTCGTCGCGGCTCATGCCGGGCTTGCGCGGCACGCCGGCGGTGACGATGCAGACTTTTGCGTTGTCGAGCGCCTCGTAGGAATTGGCGCCGGTGTAGTGAGCGTCGAAGCCGTCGACCGGCGAGGACTGCGCGATGTCGAGCGCCTTGCCCTGCGGCACGCCTTCGGCGATGTCGAACATCACGACGTCGCCCAGTTCTTTCAGGCCGATGAGGTGAGCCAGCGTTCCGCCGATCTGACCGGAGCCAATCAAAGCAATCTTGTCGCGCGCCATGTGAACCTGTCCTTTGGAGACGTAAGGAGGGGAAAACTGAGACGGGTGGTTATCCCTTTCGCCTCCCCCGTTCAAGTCGCCCAATGCCCAATTGTCGGGCTTGCCGAGATTTCGGCCAACACACCGAATCCGTCATTCCGGGGCGCGACGAAGTCGCGAGCCCGGAATCCATAACCACCATCCGGAGTATGGATTCCGGGCTCGTCGCTTTGCGACGCCCCGCAATGACGTCAGAGATAGGACTTAAGTCTCGACCAGCCCCTTGGTCGAGCCGCTGGCGGTGGAATCCTTGCGGCCGTGAGGCAGCGCCAGATAGGATTCCGAGCTCATTTCGATCAGGCGCGAGGCGGTCCGCTTGAACTCCATGGCCTCAACGCCGTCGGTTGCGAGGTAAAGCGAGATCGGGTTGGCGTCGGCCGAGGCCATCAGCTTCACGGCATTGTCATAGAGCGTGTCGATCAGAGTGATGAAGCGCTTGGCCGCGTTGCGCTGGGAGACGTCCATCACTGGAATATGGTCGACCAGGATGGTGTGATAGTCGTGCGCCAGCCTGAGGTAGTCGGATGCTCCGAGCGGCTGCTCGCAGAGGTCGGCGAACGAGAACCGCGCCACTCCATGGGCCGAGCACGGCACGTGCAGGATGCGGCCCTTGATCGAAATGTCGCGCGAGCGGCATTTGGCGCCTCCAGTCATCCGCTTCCAGGCGCGGTCGAGCGCGGCGTCGGCATCGCCGTCGGCCGGCGTCAGCCACATCGGCACGCCCTGCAGCTTCTCCAGGCGGAAGTCGGTGCGCGCATCGAGCCGCGCGACGTCCATGTGGTCGGTGATCTGCTTGATGAAGGGCAGGAACAGCGAGCGGTTCAGGCCGCCCTTGTAGAGATCGTCGGGCGCGACGTTCGAGGTTGCGACCACGACGGTGCCGAGCTCGAACAGTTTCGCGAACAGCCGGCCCAGGATCATCGCGTCGGCGATGTCGGTGACGTGGAATTCGTCGAAGCAGAGCAGCCAGCTCTCCTCGAAGATCGCATTCGCGGTCAGCGCGATGACGTCGCCATCGGCGATCTCGCCGCGCGCGATGCTCTGGCGGTAGTCGTAGATGCGCTCGTGGACGTCGGCCATGAATTCGTGGAAATGCGCGCGGCGCTTGTGCTCGACCGATGCGTGCTGAAAGAACAGGTCCATCAGCATGGTCTTGCCGCGGCCGACCTCGCCATGGATGTAGAGCCCGCGCGGCGCCTCGTCCTTGTCGCCAGAGCTGAACAGGCGGCTGAGCAGGCCCTGCTTGCGCGCGGGCTTGTAGGTCGAAAGCCGCAGGTCCAGCGCCGCATAGGCCTCGGCGACCTCGGCCTGCGCGGCATCCGGCTCGATCGCGCCGGACGCGATCTCGGCCTGGTAAGCCTCGCGGAATGAGGAATTTGGGGTGGAGAGCATGGCTCTTTACCGCCAGAGACGGAGGGAAATTGCAACTGCGTATCGGCGCAATGGGCTTATGCGCCCTATGCCCTCGCGCTCGCGCGGCGCCGGTTCTTCCCACGAACAGTTCTTGCGCTCCAGTCAGCTAGAATATACCTACTGAGGAACCAAGGAACCTCGAAATGGCGCTCAGCATCAAGGACCCCGAAACGGAGCAATTGGCGCGAAGCCTGGCCCAATTGACCGGCGAGAACATCACGACTGCAACCAAGCGCGCGCTCGAAGAGCGATTGCGCAGGCTCAACGCTCAAACGCGCAAGGACGCGCTGCTCGAAGATCTGGCCGAGATCAGGCGACGCTGGAGCGAGATGCGCGTCGTGGACGACCGCACGCCCGAGGAAATTCTCGGATACGACGAGCATGGATTGCCACGCTGATGGTGATCGACTCATCGGCGATCGTAGCAATCGCTCTCAACGAAGCCGGTGCGGGCGATATTGAGCGCTTGATTGTAGACGATCCGATCCGTTTGATCTCTGCAGCGACTGTGGTTGAAGCGACGATGGTGATCGAGACGCGGCTTGGGGAAGCAGGCGGGCGTGAGTTCGATCTCTGGCTCGTCAAGATGGGCGCGGAGATCGTCGCCGTCGATGCCGCGCAAGCCGATGCAGCGCGGCGGGCCTGGCGGCGCTACGGAAAGGGACGACACGCCGCGTCGCTCAACTACGGTGATTGCTTCTCTTATGCGCTGGCTATGACCCGCGGCGAACCCTTGCTGTTCAAAGGCGACGACTTCGCAAAGACCGACATCAGGCGAGCAGGCGCCGCGCTGCCGCGCTGATGCCGCCGAGCTAGGCCTATTCACACAGCTCGTAGGCGTCCTCGACCACATACGGGCCGCCGCCGGTGGAGGCGCGGGAGGAGAACAGCACGAAGCGTTCCGCCATGAACGCCTTGCTCGGGAAATAGCCGCGGATCGAGAGATAGTCGGCGACGTCGCGGTCGGAGGCGTCGTGCAGCCGCGCGAGCGTGACGTGCGGGATGTATTTGCGGCCCTCCGGGTCGAGGCCGATCCGCTGCATCATGCGCTCGAGCTCGGCCTGCAATTCCATCAGCGGCTTGCTCGGCGCAATCGTGGCAACCACCGCGCGCGGCTTGCGGCCGCCGAAGCTGGTGAGGCCCTGCACCTTCACCTCGAACGGCTTGCGGTCGACGCGAAACAGCATCGAGGCGATCTCGTTGGCGGAGGCGCCGTCGATGTCGCCGATGAAGCGCAGGGTGACGTGATAATTTTCGGGATCGATCCAGCGGGCGCCGGGGAGGCCACCCCTCAAGTTGGAAAGCGACTGGCCGATCTCGGCCGGAATTTCCAGACCCGTGAACAAACGCGGCATCGTTTCGCACTCCCGATGCTTGGGTACGGTGCTCGAACAGCGAGTAACCATATCCAAATTAGAGCCGGCGACGAATCACCGGTACTCCGATTCCTATCGCAGTTGTGTGACTCTGCGAAGCATGCCGCGCTTCACCCCGGTAAAACCCTGGGAATTAGGGTTAGCGTTGCCCGCTTTTCAACGCCGTTGCTCAGCGATCGTGCCAATGAATGCCTCCACCGTGGGCATGATCCTGCGGACGATGATGTCGACGCCTTCAGCGGTCGGATGAATGCCGTCGGGCTGGTTGAGCTTGGCGTCGGCCGCGACGCCCTCGAGGAAGAACGGATAGAGCGGCACGTCGAATTGCTTCGCCAGATCCGGATAAATCGAATTGAAGCGCGCGGCGTATTCGGCGCCGTAATTCGGCGGCGCCAGCATGCCGCAGAGCATGACCGAAATCTTGCGCGCCTTGAGCCGCTGCACGATGTCGGTCAGGGCGGCGCGCGCCAAATCGGGGTCGAGGCCGCGCAGCGCGTCGTTGGCGCCGAGCTCGACGATGACGCCGTCAGTTCCATCGGGCACCGACCAGTCGAGCCGGTCGCGGCCGCCCGAGGTGGTGTCGCCGGACACCCCGGCATTGGTCACCTCGACCGCTATGCCTTTGTCCCGCAAGGCTTTTTGAAGCTTTTGGGGGAACGCCTCGGGGGCCGGAAGGCCGAGCCCTGCGCTTAAGGAATCGCCGAGGACGACGAGCTTGACCGGCTTGGTCGCGCCCGCCCAAGCCGGGTTCGCCACCGTCATGAAGGCGAGCATCAACACGGCTATGTGCATGAACAATCCGTAACGCCTCTCGACCCCGCGTGCGGACTTGCCATATGACCGGACCATGGACACTCGCATCGACCCCTCTTCGCTCGCCGCAGCCGCGGACACCATCGCCATCTCCAACGTCAATCTCTCATTGGGCACGGGCGCCGCACGCGTTCACATCCTCAAGGATATCAGCCTGCGCGTCGCCTCGGGCGAGACGATCGGCCTGATCGGCCCGTCAGGCTCGGGCAAATCCACGCTGCTGATGGTGATGGCGGGGCTGGAGCGTCCTGACAGCGGAGAGGTGGTGGTGAATGGCACGCCTTTCAATGCCCTCGACGAGGACGCGCTGGCGCGCTTCCGCGGCCGCCAGGTCGGCATCGTCTTCCAGTCCTTCCACCTGATCCCGACCATGACGGCACTGGAGAACGTCGCGGTGCCGCTCGAGCTCGCCGGCAATCCCGATGCCGCCAGGCGTGCGGCAGAGGAGCTGCAATCGGTCGGGCTCGGCGACCGCCTGCATCATTATCCGACGCAGCTCTCCGGCGGCGAGCAGCAGCGCGTCGCGCTCGCCCGCGCGCTGGCACCCGATCCCGCGATCCTCGTCGCGGACGAGCCGACCGGCAATCTGGATGAGGCGACCGGAAAGCAGATCGTCGACCTGCTGTTCACCAAGCATGCCGAGCGCGGCATGACCCTGGTGCTGGTGACGCACGATTCCTCGCTCGCGCATCGCTGCGATCGCGTCATCCGCCTGCGCTCAGGGCGCATCGACAGGCAGTCCGCGCCCGCATGAGCGCCGTGGCCGAATCGTTCGCGAAGCCGAACGCCGTCGCGCTGTCGCTGCGCTACGCCTTGCGCGAATTGCGCGGCGGCCTGCGCGGCTTCTATGTCTTCATCGCCTGCATCGCGCTCGGCGTGATGGCGATCGCCGGCGTCGGCTCGGTCTCGGCGAGCCTGTCCGACGGGCTCGCGCGCGAAGGCCGCACGCTGCTCGGCGGCGACGTCTCCTTCGTGCTGTTCCAGCGCGAGGCCAAGCCGGACGAGGTCGCCTTCCTGCGCTCGCGCGGCACGCTCTCGACCGCCGCAACCTTGCGCGGCATGGCGCGCTCGGCCGACGGCAAGCTGGCGCTGGTCGAGATGAAGGCGGTCGACGGCACCTATCCGATGCTGGGACAGCTGACGCTGGCACCAAAGCTGCCGATGGCCGATCTGCTCGCGGAGCGTGACGGCGCGTTCGGCGCCGCCGCCGATCCGACGCTGCTGGCGCGGCTGTCGCTGAAGACCGGCGACCGCGTCACCATCGGGGCCGCGACGTTCCAGATCCGCTCGACCGTCGAGGCCGAGCCCGACAAGCTCGCCGGCGGCATCGGCTTCGGGCCGCGCTTCTTGATCAGCGAGGCGGCCCTGCGCGCCACCGGCCTGATCCAGCCCGGCAGCCTGGTGCGATGGGTCTACCGGGTCAAGCTGCCCGAGACTGCGAACAGCGAGCGCGCCACGGAAGCCTTCATCGCGGACGCGCGGAGCGCCGCGCCGCAGGCCGGCTGGGAGATCCGCAGCCGCTCCAATGCCTCGCCGCAGCTGGAGCGCAATATCAGCCGCTTCACGCAGTTCCTGACCCTGGTCGGCCTCGCCGCGCTGCTGGTCGGCGGCGTCGGCGTCGCCAACGCCGTCAAGAGCCATATCGACCGCAAGCTCGAGGTGATCGCCGCCTTCAAGGCCGTCGGTGCCACCGGCCGGGACGTGTTCGGCATCTATTTGGCGCAAGTGGTGCTGCTGGCCGCGATCGGGTCCGTGATCGGCCTGGCGCTCGGTGCCGCCATGCCCTTCGCCATCGTCGGCCTGTTCGGCAAGCTGTTGCCGCTGCCGGTGGTGCCGGCCGTGCATGAAGGCGAGCTCGCGCTGTCCTTCGTCTACGGCCTCCTCACCGCGCTCGCCTTCGGCCTGTGGCCGCTCGGGCGCGTGCACGACGTGCCGGTGGCCGCCCTGTTCCGCGACACCATCAGCTCGGAATGGCACCGGCCGCGCGCGAGCTATCTCGCGTTCATGGCGGTCGTGATCGTGCTCCTGATCGCGGTCGTGATCGGTCTGTCGTTCGACAAGCGTATCGCGGCGGTGTTCGTCGCTTCCTCCGTGGTGGTGTTCGCCTTGCTGCGCGGCATCGCCGCCCTGCTGATGGCGATTGCGCGACGGCTGCCGCGGTCGCGGCTGCCGATGCTGCGGCTGGCGATCGCCAACATCCACCGGCCGGGCGCACTGACGCCGTCCGTCGTGCTGTCGCTCGGGCTCGGGCTTGCCGTGCTCGTCACCATCACCCAGATCGACGGCAATCTGCGCCGGCAGTTCCTCGCAGCGCTCCCCGACCAGGCGCCGTCGTTCTTCTTCATCGACATTCCGAGCGCGCAGGCCGAGCAGTTCGACGCGTATCTGCGCCAGATCGCGCCCGGCGCGAAGATCGAGGACGTGCCGATGCTGCGCGGCCGCATCGTCGCCGCGCGCGGGGTGCGCGCCGAGGAGCTCAAGCCCAGCACCGATTCCGAATGGGTGCTGCAGAGCGACCGCGGCCTGACCTACACCGCCGAGCTGCCGAAGGGCTCCAAGGTGGTCGAGGGCGAATGGTGGCGTGCCGATTATTCCGGCCCGCCGCTGGTCTCGTTGGAGAAGAAGATCGCCGACGGGCTCGGCCTCAAGCTCGGCGACGAGGTGGTGGTCAACGTGCTCGGCCGCGACATCCCGGCCAAGATCAGCAATCTGCGCACCATCGACTGGCAGGGTCTCGGCATCAATTTCGTCCTGGTGTTCTCGCCCAACGCCTTCAAGGGCGCGCCGCATACCCATATCGCGACGCTGACGGAAGCGGGCGGAAAGGCGGCGGGCGACGGCAAGATCATCAAGGAGGTCGCCGACGCCTATCCGATGGTGACGAGCGTGCGCGTGCGCGAGGTGATGGAGACGGTCGGCTCGGTCGTGACCAATCTGGCGCTGGCGATCCGCGGCGCCAGCGCCGTGACCCTGATCTCGGCGATCCTGGTGCTGGGCGGAGCGCTCGCCGCCGGCCACCGCCACCGGGTCTATGATGCGGTGATCCTGAAGACCCTGGGCGCGACGCGGCTGCGGCTGCTCGGCGCCTATGCCCTGGAATACCTGCTGATCGGCCTTGCCACCGCAATGTTCGGGGTGATCGCGGGCAGCATCGCTGCCTGGATCATCGTGACGCGGCTGATGACGCTGAGCTTCGTCTGGCAGACCGGCAGCGCCGCCGGCGTGGTCGCGGCCGCGCTGGTCGTGACCGTCGGGCTCGGGCTTGCCGGCACGCTGCTGGCATTGAACAAAAAGCCCGCGACGGTGTTGCGAAATTTGTGACAAATTGAAGCGGCGGATCGAGCCGGGCGAAATCGCCCCGGTTTCCGCGATTAACCACGCTGCTCGTCAGATTCGCGTCAGGATTGGCGCCAAGGGCGACATTCAGCCGCGCGTGGAAGGTTGCGGCGAATGTGTTAGTTTCCCACATATCGAATGGGTTCGGAGCCCCGATTGTTAGCCGGAATTTAGTCGGTTGGCAGCGGTATCCGAGATAGAGTTTGACGAACCGGCAGCATGGCGACCCTCATGCCGGACCGGACCAACCAACGGGAATTCGACCATGTCGGACCTAGACCGTAACTACGCTTCTCCTTTCGGCAGGGCCGCCGGGCGTGTTGACGCCGCGACGGTCGATGCCGGCCTGCGCGCCTATATGCTGCGCGTCTACAACTACATGACCATCGGCCTGGCCATCACCGGTCTCGCCGCGCTCGGCGTCTACATGGCTGCCGTGACCGACGTTCCGACGGCGGACGCGGTCCGCGTCGGCAAGCTGTTCCTGACGCCGTTCGGTTACGCGATGTTCGTCAGCCCCCTGAAGTGGCTGTTCATGCTTGCGCCGCTCGCGATGGTGTTCGTGATCTCGGCAGGCATCAACCGTCTGGCCCCCTCGACCGCCCAGATCCTGTTCTGGGTGTTCTCGGCGCTGATGGGCATCTCGCTGTCGTCGATCTTCCTGGTGTTCACGCACACCTCGATCGTGCGGGTGTTCTTCATCACCGCGGCCACCTTCGGTGCGCTGAGCCTCTACGGCTACACCACCAAGCGTGACCTCACCGGGATGGGCTCGTTCCTGTTCATGGGCCTGATCGGCATCGTTCTCGCCAGCCTGGTGAACCTGTTCCTGGCCAGCTCGATGCTGCAGTTCATCGTGTCGGTGGTCGGCGTGCTGGTGTTCTCGGGCCTGACCGCCTGGGATACCCAGCGGCTGAAGAACGACTACATCTACGGCTATGCCTCGGCCGGCGGTGACATCGCAGAGCGTGCGGCCATCACCGGCGCGCTGTCGCTGTACCTGAACTTCATCAACCTGTTCACGCTGCTGCTGCAGCTCCTCGGCCAGCGCGAGTAGGCGCAACGACGAGAGCGAACGGACACGAACCCCGGCCGAGAGGCCGGGGTTTTTGTTTTGGGGCGCGGTAGCAGCCCTAAACACCGTCATTGCGGAGCGCAGCGAAGCAATCCAGAGTCCCTCCGCGGACGCATTTCTGGATTGCTTCGTTGCGCTCGCAATGACGGCTGTGGAGACGGCGGAACCCCTTCCAGCGCCCGCTGGAACGCTCTAATCTTCCCCTCATGTCCGCTCCCGATATCAGGCCCACCACCGAGGCCGACCTTCCCGCCATCACCGCCATCTACCAGCAGGCTGTCCGCGAGGGCACGGCGACGTTCGAGCTGGAACCGCCCGACCTCTCGGAAATGACGCGCCGCTATCGCGCGCTGATCGACGGCGGCTACCCCTATTTCGTCGCCATGCTTGACGGGCGCGTGGCGGGCTATGCCTATGCCGGCGCCTACCGGCCGCGGCCGGCCTATCGCTTCACGGTGGAGAACTCGATCTATCTCGACCCTGCGTTCCACCGCCGCGGCGTCGGCTCCATGCTGCTGGAACGGCTGATCGCCGATTGCGAGGCGCGCGGCTTCCGCCAGATGATCGCGGTCATCGGCGATTCCGCCAATGCCGGATCGATCGGCGTGCACACGAGGTGCGGCTTCAAGATGATCGGCACGCATCCCAGTGTCGGGCTGAAATTCGGCCGCTGGCTGGACACCGTGATGATGCAGCGCGACCTCGGCGAGGGCGCGCGCACGGTGCCAGGGAAATAACGGCATCCGTCATTCCGGGGCGCGCGTAGCGCGAACCCGGAATGACGACCGATGGTTCGTCTACACCACCGCCAATTTCCGATCGATCACCAGCAGCACCCGCTCGAGCTCATGGCCGCGGCGCAGGATCAGGCCGGTCGCCGAGATCACGCTGTACATGCCCTGCTTGCGCGCCAGCCGCGGGTCCTTCTCGATCCGATAGATCGGCACTTCCGAGGCGCGGCGATAGACCGAGAACACGGCCCGGTCCTTCAGGAAGTCGATGGCATAGTCGCGCCACTCGCCGTCGGCGACCATGCGACCGTAGAGATTGAGAATCCGGTGCAGCTCGAGCCGGTTGAACGTCACCCGGTTCAGCGGTGCATTCGCCGCGGCGGGGCGCGCCGCCGCGCGCTGCTCGCTCGGGTCGGCATCCTCCGAGGTCAGATTCATGGGAAGCGCCTCCTCATTCGCACGGCAATCTCATTCGCACGGCTATGACCCGCGTCCGCGAAGACCGTCCCCGGAACCGCGTTCATGACAATTGCATGATTGCGCCAACCGTTCCGCACCGCAAGGGGTTCAACCCCTCGAATCGACAGCGCATCCGGGCACACGCAGGGGTGGAACTCCCTCGCGGCAAACCGTCACGGGATCGTTAGCAGGAATCATAGTATCGCCGCTTTTCCGCCAACCGCCCGCCGCCCTGCATTGCGAAAAGACTCACGTGCGTTGACCCGGTCCTTTCGGTTCCGGATTCCTCAGCCCCCAGCCCCCCGGGGCCGAACAGGATCGGGTCTGTACGCACGACAAGGAGGGCCAACGCAAGTTGGTCCTTTTTTGTTTGTGCCGGGATGTTGCCGGCACGGCCTCTCTCCGAACATCCGAGCGGGACTTTCTCCCCTCATCCTGAGGGCCGCGCTCTTCGCGCGGCGTCTCGAAGGATGAAGGCCGGAGCTGCATCAGCGGGGCCTTTCATGGTTCGAGACGCGCGCAAGAGCGCGCTCCTCACCACGAGGATTGAGAGCAGTCTCGGAGATCAAGGATTTCGAAGTGCGGCTGCTTCAATGCAGCGAGGTGTACGCCGCGCCCAGCATCGGGCCCGGTCTTTCCCGGCTGCCGTCCTGGACGTAGACCACCGCGCCGTCGACGCCGTCGCGCGTGAGATTCTCGATCGGCACCGTCCAGCTCTCCGGACGGCCGGTCCAGTCGCCGACCTTGAGCAGGCTGCGCACCACGTTGTGATAGGTGACCTGCTGTCCCTTGTTCTCGCCGCGGGCGATCGCGATCGGCACCGACTTGGCGATCGAGCAGATCCAGACCTCGCCGCGCGAGACCGTGGGCTCCTTGCTTGCGGCGACCGAGACGTTGATCTGCTTGCCCGAGAGCGACATCGTCACCGGCACGCTCATCACGCCGTTGCCCTTGTCGGTCTTGCCGATCGCGTTCTCGATGCCGGCGCGATCACTGCCGACGACATGCGTGGAGCCGTTGACCACGACCTGCGGCGTGTAGACCTCGCGGTCGCCGCGCATGCGCGAATAAGCACGCTGCCGTGCAGAGAAGCGCGAATCCGCCAGCGTGTCCTTCCAGCCGAGATAGTCCCAATAATCGATCGGCATGCTCAGCGCGATGACGGAGGGATCCTTGGAGAGATCGCCGATGATCTGGTCGGCGGGCGGGCAGGACGAGCAGCCCTGCGAGGTGAACAACTCGACGACGGCGCGCGGTTCAGCCTGGGCGGGACGGATCACGGCGATGATCGCACAGATGCCGAGAGCTCCCGACCAGAGGGCACCGGACCAACGTGGAATCAGATGGGAAGCCGTCATTGTCGTCATGTCGAACGCCGCACACCGTTGCTGTCAGGGGAAAATCTTATCGCCGGATGGTCACCGTAGTCTTACGGGGCGCGGTACATTCATCCGTCCGGGCCACCATCCGAGGGAGGTTTTCCGCCGGGCGGAGCCCATCTGAAGCGTACCGCAAACGCGCGAAGGCGGCCTTTGATAGGCCGCCTTCGTTAAGGCTTCTACTCACTTCGCAGTGAGCCATCGTTCACAAATCCGCGCTTACGCCGCGAGCTTGCGCAGCACGTAGTGCAGGATGCCGCCGTTGCGGTAGTAGTCGAGCTCGTCCAGCGTATCGATGCGGCAGAGCAGCGAAACGCGCTGCAGCGAACCGTCGCCGGAGACGATCTCCGCGGTCAGCTTCTGGCGCGGCTTGAGGTCGCCGACGAGGCCGCGCAACGTCACCTTCTCGTCGCCCTTGAGGCCCAGCGAGGACCAGGAGGTGCCTTCCTCGAAGGTCAGCGGCAGCACGCCCATGCCGACCAGGTTGGAGCGATGGATGCGCTCGAAGCTCTGGCAGATCACGGCGCGCACGCCGAGCAGGCGGGTGCCCTTGGCGGCCCAGTCGCGCGAGGAGCCGTTGCCGTATTCGGCGCCGGCGAACACCACCAGCGGCACCTTCTCCTCCTGGTACTTCATCGCGGCGTCGTAGATCGACATCTGCTCGCCGTCGGGCCAGTGCTTGGTCAGGCCGCCCTCGGGGATGTTTCCGTCCGCGCCCTTCAGCATGAAGTTCTTGATGCGGATGTTGGCGAAGGTGCCGCGCATCATCACTTCATGGTTGCCGCGGCGCGTGCCGTACTGGTTGAAGTCGGCGGGGCGCACCTGATGCTCGCTGAGATATTTGCCGGCGGGCGAGGTGAGCTTGATCGAGCCGGCCGGCGAGATGTGGTCGGTGGTGATCTTGTCGCCGAACATGGCGAGGATGCGCGCCTCGACGATGTCGGTGACCGGCTCCGGCTCCTTCTTCATGCCGTCGAAATAGGGCGGGTTCTGCACATAGGTCGACGACATGTTCCAGCGATAGGTCTCGCTCTCGACCGTCTTGATCTTGCGCCAGTTGGTGTCGCCCTTGAACACGTCGGCATACTTCTTCTTGAAGATCGACGCGGTCACGAACTTCTTCATGAAGGCGTTGATCTCCTTGGTCGTCGGCCAGATGTCCTTCAGGTACACCGGCTTGCCGTCCTTGCCCTCGCCGAGCGGCTCGGTGGCGAGATTCTTGGTGACGCTGCCGGCGAGCGCGTAGGCGACCACCAGCGGCGGCGAGGCCAGATAGTTCGCCTGCACGTCCGGCGAGACGCGGCCTTCGAAGTTGCGGTTGCCGGAAAGCACGGCGGCCGCGACGACGCCGTTGTCGTTGATCGACTTCGAGATCTCCTCGGGCAGCGGACCGGAATTGCCGATACAGGTGGTGCAGCCGAAGCCGACCAGGTTGAAGCCGACCTTGTCGAGATCGGGCTGCAGACCGGAATTGGCGAGATATTCCGCCACGACCTGGCTGCCGGGGGCGAGCGAGGTCTTCACCCACGGTTTTGCTTTCAGGCCCTTCGCAGCGGCGTTGCGCGCCAAAAGGCCCGCCCCGATCAGCACGCTCGGGTTCGAGGTGTTGGTGCAGGAGGTGATCGCGGCGATGACGACGTCGCCATGGCCGATGTCGAAATTCTTGCCTTCGACGGGGAAGCGCTTGGCCGGCTCCTCGGCCTTCTTGTACTCGCTGGCGAGCGCGAGCGAGAAGCCGTCCGCGACGGTCGGCAGCGCGATGCGGCCTTCGGGACGCTTCGGACCGGCCATCGACGGCACGACGTCGCCTAGGTCGAGGGTCAGCGTTTCCGTGAACACGGGGTCGGGCGACTTGGCGGTGCGGAACAGGCCCTGCGCCTTGGCGTAGGCCTGCACCAGCGCGACGCGGGCCGAGGCACGGCCGGAGGTCTTGAGATAGTCGAGCGCGGCGGCGTCGACCGGGAAGAAGCCGCAGGTCGCGCCGTATTCGGGCGCCATGTTGGCAATCGTCGCCTTGTCGGCGACCGAGAGGTGGTCGAGGCCGGGGCCGAAGAACTCGACGAACTTGCCGACCACGCCGAGCTTGCGCAGCATCTGCGTCACGGTCAGCACGAGGTCGGTCGCGGTGACGCCTTCCTTCAGCGCGCCCTTCAGCTTGAAGCCGACGACGTTGGGCAGCAGCATCGACAGCGGCTGGCCGAGCATGCAGGCTTCCGCCTCGATGCCGCCGACGCCCCAGCCGAGAACGGCAAGGCCGTTGACCATGGTGGTGTGCGAATCGGTGCCGACCAGCGAGTCGGGATAAGCCACCTCGAAGGTGCCGGTCTTCTTGCCGACCGTCATCTTCTCCTTCCTGGTCCAGACCGTCTGGGCCAGATATTCCAGGTTGACCTGGTGGCAGATGCCGGTGCCGGGCGGCACGACCGAGAAGTTCGAGAACGCCTTCTGGCCCCACTTCAGGAACTCGTAGCGCTCCTGGTTCTGCTTGTATTCCTCGGTGACGTTCTTGCCGAAGGCCTTGTTGTCGCCGAAGAAGTTCACGATCACGGAATGGTCGATGACGAGATCGACGGGCACCAAGGGATTGATCTTCTCGGCATCGCCGCCGAGCTTCTGCATCGCGTTGCGCATCGCGGCGAGGTCGACCACCGCGGGCACGCCGGTGAAGTCCTGCATCAGCACCCGCGCCGGGCGGAAGGCGATCTCATGCTCCAGCGACTTCTTGCGCAGCCATTTCGAGACCGCGACGATGTCTTCCTTCTTGACCGAGCGGCCGTCCTCGTTGCGCAGCAAATTCTCAAGCAGGACCTTCATCGAATAGGGAAGTTTCGAAATTCCCTTCAGACCATTCTTCTCGGCGGTGGGCAGGCTGTAATAGACATAGGTCTTGGCGCCGACCTTGAGAGTCTTTTTGCATTTGAAGCTGTCGAGCGAGGTCATGTAGGAGATCCCAATTGTTAGTTATACCCGGCAGGGTATTTTAACACCGTCAGCGTATCAGGCTGGGCCGCTTGCAGGGGCAGGTTGAGTTGCTGCATCAAGTAGTTCCGGGCTTATAGAAGCTTTCTAACCGCGCCGCCACAGCCACTATCGTGCCGCAGCAATTCCCGAGCCAAAAATTCCCATGCGCTACCCCAAGTTTTCCTGAGGCCTGGCTGTGAGCGGGTTGAAACGAGGCGACATGCGGCTGTCCGGTCACGGGCTGAGATGCGTGCGCGGCGGACGCGAGGTGTTCGCCGGGCTCGATTTCACAGCCGTCTCGGGCGAGGCAATCGCGGTCGTCGGGCGCAACGGGTCGGGCAAGACCTCGCTGCTGCGGCTGATCGCCGGCCTGCTCGTTCCCGCCGGCGGGACGATCGCGCTGGAGGGGGGCGAGGCTGAAATGACCCTGGCGGAGCAGTGCCACTATCTCGGCCACCGCGATGCCCTGAAGCCGGCGCTGAGCGTTGCCGAAAACCTGGCGTTTTGGGCTAATTTCCTTGGCGGCGAGCGGTTTGATGCGGCCGAGAGCCTCGCCAGGGTCGGCCTCGACCACGCCACCCATCTGCCCGCCGGATTCCTGTCCGCGGGGCAGCGCCGCCGGCTGTCGCTGGCCCGGCTGTTGACGGTCGGCCGCCCGGTCTGGCTCCTGGACGAGCCGACCAATGCGCTGGATGTTGCCGGTCAGGACATGTTCGCCGGCCTGATGCGCCAGCATCTGGCTGCCGGCGGCATGATCATCGCGGCGACCCACGCCCCGCTCGGTATCGAATCGCGGGAGCTGCGGATCGGAGGTGCGGCGTGATCGGGTCCCACCCTCAGCTTTCCGAGCGGCCAGGCGCTGCTCTGGCATTCCAGGCGCAGCCGTCGCCGCGGGCTCCCTCGCCTCTCCCGCAAGCGAGAGCTTTGCACAAGAGGAGGATTTGCGATTCTCTAGGGCCTGTGGTGGAGGCGGATTCGGATGGCATATCGAGAGGTTGGGCAACTGAGCTTCGCGGATGCGCTGGTATCGCGGCGGGGGAAGGGTAGCCCGGTGCTGAAGCGGATTGGCGAACTGGTCGACTGGGCGGCAGTGGAGAGAGTGCTGAATGGTCTTCCGGAGCCGGAGCGCGGCCCTCCGCCCTATCCGCGACTGGTGCTGTTCAAGGCGCTGCTGCTGCAGCAATGGTATGGGCTTTCCGATCCGGCGCTGGAGGAAGCGCTCGACGACCGGGCCTCGTTCCGCGCCTTCTGCGGCTTTGTGCTGAGCGACGAGACGCCTGATCACACGACGATCTGGCGATTCCGCGAGGCTTTGCAGCGAGCCGGTCTGGACGAGAAGCTGTTCGCCGAGATCCTGCATCAGATCGACGCACGCGGGCTGGTGCTGCGCCGGGGCACATTGATCGATGCGAGCCTGATCTCGGCAGCAGTAAAGCCGCCGAAGCCGCCAAAGGACCCGCAGCCGCCCGGCCCGGACGGCCGTGAACCGAGCAAGCTGGTCAACAGCAAGCGCGATCCAGATGCACGCTGGACCAAGAAGGGCGGCAAGCGGTACTTCGGCTACAAAGCCCATATCGGCATGGATCAGAGTTCGGCCATCGTCCGCCGCAGCAAGCTGACCGACGCTGCGGTCAACGACACGGTGCCCGCCGACGAGTTGGTCTGTGGTGATGAGAAGGCGGTCTATGCCGACCAAGCCTATGACAAGCACAAGCGCCGCAGCGGGCTCGCCGCGCGAGGAATCAAGCCGAGGCTGATGTTCCGGCCGAACAAGCATCATCCGCTCACCGAGCGGCAGAAGCGCTTCAACAATGCCGTGGGAAAGCGCCGCGCACCGGTCGAGCAGGTCTTCGCGCGCCTCAAGGGCAGCTACCGCTGGGCGCGCGCTCGCTATCTGGGTTTGGCGCGCAATCAGACGCATCTGCGCCTGATCTGCCTCGCCATGAACCTCAAACGATGGGCGGTGCTGTGCCCGATAGGAGCCGCAGCGTGACCACCACCCGCCGCTACCCCGCGGCCACGAAAAACAGACGCCCCACCCCTCTGGGGCTACGCGAGGCCGTTCAAAAAAAGCCCCATATCGAACTTCACTCCAGCACAACTCATTACGCAAAGCTCTCGCTTGCGGGAGAGGCCGGCGCGCAGCGCCGGGTGAGGGCTCTCTCCTCTCGGGGAGTCATCGTGGTCGAGACACCCTCTCCCCAACCATCCCCCGCAGGCGGGGGAGGGAGCGCACCGCACCCGGAGCTCCAGCCCGGCCTCCACGTCTGCTCCGCCGGGAGGGCCACCCCATGACCGCCCTCGCCGCCCTGATCCGCCGGGACATCCGCATTGCGCTCCGCGTCGGCGGCGGGGCGCTGATTGGCGTGCTGTTCTTCCTGACCGTCGTCGTGCTGATGCCGTTCGCGGTCGGGCCGGATCTGGCGCTGCTGTCGCGGCTGGGACCTGCGATCCTCTGGCTCGGTGCCCTCCTCGCCAGCCTGCTGACCCTCGACCGGCTGTTCATGGCCGACCATGAGGACGGCTCGCTCGACCTGATCACGATGAGCCGGACGCCGCTGGAACTCGCCTGCGCCGCCAAGGCGCTGGCGCATTGGCTGGCCGCCGGCCTGCCACTGATTGTCGCAACCCCGGTGCTCGGACTTCTGCTCAACCTCGACATGATCGCCACGGCGGCCGTGGCGCTGACGCTGCTGGCGGGCACCCCGGCACTGACCTTCACCGGCATGATCGGCGCGGCGCTGGCGGTGACGCTGCATCGCGGCGGGCTGCTGATGGCGGTGCTGGTGCTGCCGCTGTCGATTCCCGTGCTGATTTTCGGCGTTGCCGCCTCGCAGGCGGTGATCGTCGGTCCCATGACCTTCGGCGCGCCGTTCTCGATCCTGTGCGCGTTGTCCCTGGTCAGCCTCGTGATCGGCCCCTTCGCGGCGGCAGCGAGCCTGCGGCATGGTCTCGACTGAGATGGACTTGGCCGACCTTGACCCCGATCAACTTTCGCGACGCCCTTTCGTGCTGATTGCCTGAGCGGCCCCCGGTGATTATCAGGATACCATGACGCTGATCGACCTCGCCAACCCCACGCGGTTCCTCGCGCTGACAGCGCGGGTGTTGCCGTGGCTGGCGGCCGCGACGATCATCCTGCTCGCGATCGGCCTCTATCAAGCCGCCTACGCGCCGGACGACTACCAGCAGGGCGCGACCGTCAAGATCATGTTCATCCATGTGCCCAATGCCTGGCTCTCGATGTTCGTGTGGGGCGTGATGAGCATCGCATCCTTGGGCACGCTGGTGTGGCGGCATCCGCTCGCCGACGTCGCCGCCAAGGCCGCAGCGCCGATCGGCGCCGCCTTCACCTTCCTTGCGCTGCTCACCGGCTCGCTGTGGGGCCGGCCGATGTGGGGCACCTATTGGGAATGGGACGCGCGGCTGACCTCGGTGCTGATCCTGTTCCTGATGTATCTCGGCCTGATGGCGCTGTGGCGCGCCGTCGACGATCCCTCGCGCGCGGCGCGCGCCGCCGCGGTGCTGACGCTGGTCGGCGCGATCAACCTTCCCATCATCAAGTTCTCGGTCGATTGGTGGAACACGCTGCACCAGCCGGCCTCCGTCATGCGCATGGGCGGCTCGGCGCTGGACAAATCGTTCCTGATTCCGCTGCTGGTGATGGCGATCGCCTTCACGCTGCTGTTCCTTACGCTGCACCTCGCCGCGATGCGCAACGAGATTTTGCGCCGCCGTGTCCGCTCGCTGCAGATGATGCAGGCGAGCCGCATCGCGTTTCCGAAAGAAATGGCCGCCGGTTCGCGTGACGACAGCGCGTCGAAAGAAGCTGGGGCTGCTTGACGATGTCGCTCGGTCCTTACGCCTCCTTCATCGTGACGTCTTATGCCGCTGCCGCCCTGGTGATCGTGATCCTGATCGGATGGGTCATGCTCGATTATCGCAGCCAGACGCAGCGCCTGCGCGAGCTGGAGCAGCGCGGCATCACCCGCCGGTCGGGCCGCAGCGCGACGGAGCTGCAATGAGCGATCATCCGGCCTCTGCTCCGCCGCAGCGGCGCACCTTCCTGATGGTGCTGCCGCTGATCGCCTTCATCGGCCTCGCGCTGCTGTTCTGGTTCCGGCTCGGCAGCGGCGATCCCTCGCGGATTCCCTCCGCGCTGATCGGCCGGCCCGCACCGCAGGCCGTGCTGCCGCCGCTCGAGGGGCTGCAGGCCAACGGCACGCAGGTGCCGGGGCTCGATCCGGCCGCGTTCAAGGGCAAGGTCAGCCTCGTCAACGTCTGGGCGTCCTGGTGCGTGCCGTGCCACGACGAGGCGCCGCTCCTGACCGAGCTCGCCAAGGACAAGCGCTTCCAGCTCGTCGGCATCAACTACAAGGACGCCGCCGACAATGCGCGGCGCTTCCTCGGCCGCTACGGCAACCCGTTCGGCTACGTCGGCGTCGACGCCAACGGCCGTGCCTCGATCGAATGGGGCGTGTATGGCGTGCCGGAGACCTTCGTCGTCGGGCGCGAGGGCACCATCGTCTACAAGCTGGTCGGACCGGTCACGCCGGACAATCTGCGGACGGTGCTGATGCCGCAGCTGGAGAAGGCCTTGAAGGCGGCGGGGAGTTAGCTCTGCTTTCGTGCCCCGGACGCTGCGCAGCACGAAGTGATGCGCTGCAGAGCCGGGGCACATGCCACCACGATTGCGCTGCTGGAGCGAGGCTGGGTCCCGGCTCGCGCTTCGCGCGTCCGGGACACGTGCCGTCACCCCTTGCTCACATCCCCCGCCTCGGCCTCGCTTCTCTCCAGCGAGACTGGCTCGAGGTGATAGCGCTTGGTCAACGGCATCTGGGCGATGGCGAAGATCATCGTGATCGGGGTGACGCCGAACACCTTGAAGTTCACCCAGAAATCCGTGCTCTGGGTGCGCCAGACGATCTCGTTCAGCACCGCCATGCCGGCGAAGAACAGCGCCCAGCGCAAGGTGAGGATGCGCCAGCCCTGCGGTGTCAGGTTGAACACCTGGTCGAACATCACCGCGATGAAGGAGCGCCCGAACAGCAGGCCGCCGCCGAGGATCGCGGCGAACAGGCCGTAGATGATGGTCGGCTTGACCTTGATGAAGGTCTCGTCGTGCAGCACCAGCGTCAGCGTGCCGAACACCAGCACGATCACGCCCGTGACGATCGCCATGATCGGAATGTGGCGCGTCACCACATAGGAAGCGACCATCGCGACCGCGATGGCGACCATGAAGGCGCCGGTCGCGGCGAACAGGTTGAACTTCGCGTTGACGAAGAAGAACACGAGCAGCGGACCGAGCTCGGTCGCGAGCTTGAACAGCGGATGCGGCTGGGTCTTGTCCATTCTCTCTTCCGTCTCTCCCATCCTTCGAGACGACCGCTTCGCGGTCTCCTCAGGATGAGGACCTCATGTGTGGCACGGCCTCATCCTGAGGAGCCGCGCAAGCGGCGTCTCGAAGGATGACGCTATTCGATTCCGGCGATGGCGCGGGCGAAGTCGCGCGCGGTGAAGGGCGCGAGATCGTCGACGCCTTCGCCGACGCCGATGAAGTGCACCGGCAGCTTGAACTTCTCCGCGAGCGCCACCAGGATGCCGCCGCGCGCGGTGCCGTCGAGCTTGGTCATGACGAGGCCGGTGACCCCGGCGGTGCGATGGAAGGCCTCGACCTGCGACAGCGCATTCTGGCCGACGGTCGCATCCAGCACCAGCAGCACGGCATGCGGCGCAGTGTCATCCACCTTGCGGATCACGCGCACGACCTTCTCGAGCTCGTTCATCAGCTCGGCCTTGTTCTGCAGGCGGCCGGCGGTGTCGATCAGCAGCACGTCGACGGCTTGCTCCTTCGCCGCGGTGAGCGCGTTGAAGGCAAGGCTCGCCGAATCCGAACCCTGCGCCCCCGCGATGACGGGTGTCTTGGTCCGCTCGCCCCAGACCTTGAGCTGCTCGATGGCGGCGGCGCGAAACGTGTCGCCGGCGGCCAGCATCACCTTGCGGCCTTCGGATGCGAATTTCTGCGACAGCTTGCCGATCGTCGTGGTCTTGCCGGAGCCGTTGACGCCGACCACGAGAATGACGAACGGCTTCCTGGCCGCATCGATCTCCAGCGGCTTTGCCACCGGCGACAGCACTTTCTCGACCTCGGTCGCGACGACGTCCTTGACCTCGTCGGCCGAGATCGCCTTGTCGTACCGGCCGGCGCCGACGGCATCGGCAATGCGCACTGCGACGGACGTGCCGAGATCGGCGCGCAGCAGCACGTCCTCGATGTCGTCGAGCATGGCGCGGTCGAGCTTGCGCTTGGTGACGAGGTCGGCGACCGCGGTCCCGAGCGAGGACGAGGTGCGCTTCAGCCCGTTGGACAGGCGGCGCCACCAGCTCAGCTTGGGGGTCTCGGAGGTGGTATCGTTCATGGTGGCGTGTTAGCCGTTCCGGCGATTAAACGAAAGTCTTGACCGAAAGTCCTGCAATTGCTCGATGTTCCCGAATTGACCGCCGAGGAGATCTTGTCGCGCGTGCTCCATCGCGACGGCCTGATGCTGGTCATCGACAAGCCGGCCGGCCTGCCGGTGCATCGCGGCCCCAAGGGCGGCCCCAATCTCGAGGATTCCTTCGACGCGCTGCGTTTCGGCCTGCCGCGACCGCCGGTGCTGGCTCACCGGCTCGACAAGGATACGTCCGGTTGCCTCGTGCTCGGCCGCCACCGCAAGGCGACGGCCTCGCTCGGCCTCCTCTTCAAGCACGGCAAGATCGGCAAGACCTACTGGACCGTGGTCGAGGGCGGCCCTGCCGCAGATGAAGGCACCATCGACATGCCGCTCGGCCGGCTCAATGCCGAACGCGGCTGGTGGCAGAAGCCGGATCCCGAAGGCCAGAAGGCGATCACCAACTGGAAGGTGATGGGCCGGGGCAACGGCTTGACCTGGCTCGCCATGGAACCGGTGACCGGCCGGACGCACCAATTGCGGGTGCATGCGGCCGCGAGCGGCTGGCCGATCTACGGCGATAACATTTACGGCAACGGCCCGCGCTTCGGCGACCCGAAGCTGCATTTACATTCGCGCGAGATCGTGGTGCCGATCTCCCGGAACAAGGAGCCGATCCGCGTGGTGGCGCCGGCCCCGCCGCATATGCATGAGAAGCTCCGGGCCTGCGGCTGGAACGGGGAGTAGCTGAGGTGGTGCTTAACCTCTCCCGCAAGCGAGAGCTTTGCGTAATGAGTTGTGCTGGAGTGAAGTTCGATATGGGGCTTTTTTTGAACGGCCTCGCGTAGCCCCAGAGGGGTGGGGCGTCTGTTTTTCGTGGCCGCGGGGTAGCGGCGGGTGGTGGTCACGCTGCGGCTCCTATCGGGCACAGCACCGCCCATCGTTTGAGGTTCATGGCGAGGCAGATCAGGCGCAGATGCGTCTGATTGCGCGCCAAACCCAGATAGCGAGCGCGCGCCCAGCGGTAGCTGCCCTTGAGGCGCGCGAAGACCTGCTCGACCGGTGCGCGGCGCTTTCCCACGGCATTGTTGAAGCGCTTCTGCCGCTCGGTGAGCGGATGATGCTTGTTCGGCCGGAACATCAGCCTCGGCTTGATTCCTCGCGCGGCGAGCCCGCTGCGGCGCTTGTGCTTGTCATAGGCTTGGTCGGCATAGACCGCCTTCTCATCACCACAGACCAACTCGTCGGCGGGCACCGTGTCGTTGACCGCAGCGTCGGTCAGCTTGCTGCGGCGGACGATGGCCGAACTCTGATCCATGCCGATATGGGCTTTGTAGCCGAAGTACCGCTTGCCGCCCTTCTTGGTCCAGCGTGCATCTGGATCGCGCTTGCTGTTGACCAGCTTGCTCGGTTCACGGCCGTCCGGGCCGGGCGGCTGCGGGTCCTTTGGCGGCTTCGGCGGCTTTACTGCTGCCGAGATCAGGCTCGCATCGATCAATGTGCCCCGGCGCAGCACCAGCCCGCGTGCGTCGATCTGATGCAGGATCTCGGCGAACAGCTTCTCGTCCAGACCGGCTCGCTGCAAAGCCTCGCGGAATCGCCAGATCGTCGTGTGATCAGGCGTCTCGTCGCTCAGCACAAAGCCGCAGAAGGCGCGGAACGAGGCCCGGTCGTCGAGCGCTTCCTCCAGCGCCGGATCGGAAAGCCCATACCATTGCTGCAGCAGCAGCGCCTTGAACAGCACCAGTCGCGGATAGGGCGGAGGGCCGCGCTCCGGCTCCGGAAGACCATTCAGCACTCTCTCCACTGCCGCCCAGTCGACCAGTTCGCCAATCCGCTTCAGCACCGGGCTACCCTTCCCCCGCCGCGATACCAGCGCATCCGCGAAGCTCAGTTGCCCAACCTCTCGATATGCCATCCGAATCCGCCTCCACCACAGGCCCTAGAGAATCGCAAATCCTCCTCTTGTGCAAAGCTCTCGCCTGCGGGAGAGGTCGCGCCGAAGGCGCGGGTGAGGGCTCTCTCCTCTGGGGGATTGTCCCGTTGTGGAGACACCCTCTCCCCACCCCTCCCCCGCAAGCGGGGGAGGGAGCGCACCGCCGCGGCGGCGGCACCTCGTTCTCATCGACCCATGGTTTACCAAACCTTCAGTGCTCGTCTCTAATGATAGCGGTTGCTTAGAAAAAGCTTTTGTAACCGCTCAGGACGAGCCGCGCGTGATGACCAAGGCCGGGCTATCGATCATCGACGAGGTCGAATCCGCACTGCGGATCGGCTCGCCGGAAAAGGGCCTGGCGACGGCGCGGCGCGTCACCGAGCTGTTCCTCTCCTCCGCCGGCAATTTCGACGACGAGCAGATCGCGCTGTTCGACGACGTGCTCGAGCGCCTGATCGGCACCATCGAGCTGCGCGCCATCGCCGACGTGGCCGCCCGCATCGCGCTGGCCGAGATCAGCGCGCAGCTGGCGCCGATCGCGCAGGCGCCGCCGTCGGTGATCCGCCGCCTCGCCAACAATGACGAGATCCGCATCGCCGGTCCCGTGCTGCAGGAATCGGCGCGGCTCGACGATTGCGAGCTGGTGAAGATCGCATCAGCCAAGGGCGAGCCGCATCTGCTCGCGGTCGCCGGCCGCTGGTGGCTGAAGGAGATCGTCACCGACGCGCTGCTGGCGCGCCGCTATCCCAGCGTCAGCCGACGGCTTGCCGCCAATCCCGGCGCGCGCGTCTCCGGAAAAGGATTTGCCATCATCGTCGGCCAGGCCGAAAGCGACCCGGAGCTGGCGGTCAGCGTCGGCGTCCGCGTCGATCTGCCCGCGGAGCTGCGCCGCCAATTGCTGCGCTCGGCGACCGATGCCGTGCGCACCCGCCTGCTGTCGCGCGCCCCGCCGCATCTGTTCGAGGAGATCCAGAGCGCGATCGCTGCCGTCGCCATCGGCGCCGAGCGCGACATGTCGGCGGCGCGCGATTTCGAGGGTGCCAAGCGCGCCATTGCCGGCCTGAAGGCCACCGGCCAGCTCAACGAGGCGACGCTGCTCGGCTTCGCCAAACAACGGCGCTATGAGGAGACGGTGGCGGCGCTGGCGGCGTTATCGGGGTCGACGGTCGAGGTGATTCGCCCGCTGATGCAGAGTCTCCGCGAGGACGGCCTGCTGGTGCCATGCAAGGCCGCTGGGCTCAGCTGGGAGACGACCATGGCCGTGCTCGAATGCCGTTTCGCGACAGGCGCGATGAAGCCCGCGGACATCGCCAGGGCGCAGGGGCATTTTGCGAGAATGACGGCGGAGAACGCCAAGCGGACGCTGCGATTCTGGCAGGTGCGGGCGCTGTAGGGCGCTTGCTGCTCATCACACATTCCGCTGTCATTGCCCGCGGAAGCGGGCAATCGGCCGAGCCGGGCGACGACACCAACTATGTGGTGAGCCGCTCGCCATCAACGCCCGCAACCAATCGGGGCACCACGCTCCCGACTCGCTCGCCTGCAATCGCCACCGGCAGATAATGCTCCGTACGGCCCTGCCCGTCGCTCTCGATCAGCACATCGCGCGTTGCGCCGATCTCGGATTGCAGGCGCTGCCGCAAGGCCGCCTCCCCCGCAGCCCGCAGCCGCTTCGCACGCTCCTTGATCTCAGGACCCGCCACCTGCGGCATCCGCGCGGCCGGCGTGCCGGGACGCGGGGAATAGGGGAAGACGTGCAGGAAAGTCAGGCCGCATTCTTCGACGAGGTCGAGCGAGCGCGCGAGCATGTCCTCGGTCTCGGTCGGGAAGCCCGCGATGATGTCGGCGCCGAAGACGATATCCGGGCGCAGGCGGCGCACCTGATCGCAGAACGCGATGGCGTCGGCCCTCGAATGCCGCCGCTTCATGCGCTTCAGGATCATGTCGTCGCCCGACTGCAGCGACAGGTGCAGATGCGGCATCAGCCGCGCATCCTCGGCGATGGCATCGAGCAGATCGTCATCCGCCTCGATCGAATCGATCGAGGAGATGCGCAGGCGCTTGAGCTCGGGCACATGGCGCAGGATCTGCCTGGTCAGCATGCCGAGCCTGGGCGCACCGGGCAGGTCCGCGCCGTAGCTGGTGAGATCGACGCCGGTCAGCACGATCTCGGCATGACCGCGCTCGACCAGGGTGCGCACCTGATCGACTACCGCACCCATCGGCACCGAGCGCGAATTGCCGCGGCCAAAGGGGATGATGCAAAAGGTGCAGCGATGGTCGCAGCCGTTCTGCACCTGCACGAACACCCGCGGCAGGCCGCTGGCAAAGCCATCGACGAGATGCGGCGCCATCTCCTTTACTGCCATGATGTCGCTGACGGCGATCTTCTCAATGGCGCCGATGTCGAAAGCATCGCGTGCCTTCCGCCACGCTTCGCCGCGCATCTTGTCGTCATTGCCGACGACACGATCGACCTCGGCCATGTTGGCGAACATGCTGCTTTGCGTCTGCGCCGCGCAGCCGGTGACGACGATGCGCGCCTCGGGGCGCTCGCGCTTCAATTTGCGGATCGACTGGCGCGCCTGCGCCACCGCCTCATTCGTGACGGCGCAGCTGTTGATGACGATGGTGTCGGACAGGCCCGCCCCCTCCGCCTCGCGGCGGATCACCTCGGCCTCGAAGGCGTTGAGACGGCAGCCGAAGGTGAAGACGTCGACGGCCATCAGGCGACCGGCGCGAACAGCGCCGGATCGAAGCTGCCCTCATATTCGAAAGTCGCGGTGCCCGTCATCAGCACGTGGTCGTCGCGATCGCGCCATTCAATGCCGAGCTTGCCGCCGGGCAAGGTGATCTCGACCTTGCGCTCGGCACGCTTCAGCCGCGCGGCGGCGACCGCCGTGGCACAGGCCGCCGACCCGCAGGCCTTGGTCAGGCCGGCACCGCGCTCCCAGGTGCGGATCGTGATGTGCTCGCGATCGACGATATGGGCGAGCGTGATGTTGGCGCGCTCGGGGAAGATCGGATGGTTTTCCAGGAGCGGACCGAAGCGGCCGAGATCGTAGGCGTTGACGTCGTCCACCCAGAACACCGCGTGCGGATTGCCCATGCTCACCACGGAGGGCGAATGCAGGATCGGATTGTCGATCGGCCCGATCTGCAATTCGATGTAGCGGGTGTCGCGAAACTCTTCCGCCAGCGGAATGTCCTGCCAGCCGAATTTTGGCGCGCCCATGTCGACGGTGTAGAGATCCGGCGCGGGACCCTGCCAGGCATTGAGCAGGCCGGCGGCGGTCTCGAAGGTCGCCGTGGTCTGGCCGGTCTTCTCGAAGATGCGGCGCACGACGCAGCGCATGCCGTTGCCACAGGCGCCGGCCTCCGAGCCGTCATTGTTGTAGATGCTGATGAAGGCCTCGGTGCCGTCGAGCCGCGGCTTCGAGAGCACCATGAGCTGGTCGTAAGCCACGCCGCCGTTCGCGGACGCGACGGCGCGGGCGTCGTCGGGCGTGACCTTGGCCGTCGAATCGCGCAAGTCGACAACGACGATCTCGTTGCCGATGCCGTTCATCTTGGCAAATGCGTGGTTGGCCAGCGCGCTCATGAAAATTCCCGAATTTCGCCTGCCTTATATGGCGATCCTCGGCCGCTTGGCCAGTGATTTGCGGCCGCGGACCGGGACATGGGCCAAGGTGCCTGCCAAGGGAACGTGCCATGACGCATCTGTCATGGGACGAATTCGGCGCCCGCGTGTTAGAACGGCGCGGTTCGCGCGAACCGGGACGCGCGGCCGGGTTAAGGCCTTGGTGGGTAAGGCCTTGATGAATTGAGGCCCCGACGAAGCGGGGCCTCGGGGAGAATAGAATGACCAGTTTTCGTCGCCTCGCTTTGGCCGCGCTGATCCCGGCTGCGGTCTTGTCGCTTGGGGTGTCAGGCGCTCTGGCGCAGACGCCGAGCCCCGCACCGGCGGCCTCCGCGAGCCCGTCGCCCGCGCCATCGGCAGCACCCGCCCCGGCCGCGAGCGCTTCGCCGGCACCGGTGGCAACGCCTTCGCCGGCGGCCAGCGCGTCACCATCTCCGGCCCCGACGGCTCCGCCCCCGGCGGCGGCCGCGACGCCCGCGCCGGTTCAGACGGCCGATCCCTTCGGCCTCGAGACCACGCTCGTGTCGAAGAAGGTCGTGATGGTCAAGGGCACCGCCAATTGGGACTCGGCCTTCGACACGCTGATCGACGCGTTCAAGGCGCTGAACACGCTGCTCGACAAGCAGGGCATCAAGCCGTCAGGCAATTCGATGATCGTCTACACCTCGACCGACGACACCGGCTTCACCTTCCTTGCCGAGGTCCCGGTCGAGCAGGACCCGAAGAACCTGCCCAAGGACATGAGCGTCGGCAAGTCGCCTGAAGGCAAGGCACTGAAATTCGTCCATCGCGGCTCCTACGACAACATGGACAACACCTACGAGGCGATCACCAACCACCTCGACGACAAGAGGCTGGAAGCCAAGGACACCTTCATCGAGGAGTACCTCACCGATCCCCTGAAGACGGCCGAGGACAAGCTCGTGATCAATGTTTTCGTGCCACTGAAGTGAGAGAGATGAAAAAGCCTGCCGTACTCGCCGCCGTCCTTGCCAACACACTGCTGGCCGCGCCCGCGTGCGCCGAGGATTTTCCTTCCGCCATCTCGGTGAGCGGCGAAGCCTCGGTGTCCGCAGCGCCCGATCTCGCGCAGATCGATGCCGGTGTCGCCAGCGACGCCAAGACGGCAAAGGAAGCCTCCGATGCCAACAACGCCGCGATGGGCAAGGTGCTGCTGGCGCTGAAGGGCGCAGGCATCGCCGAGAAGGACTACCAGACCTCGCGGCTGTCGCTGCAGCCGCAATACGGCCAGAACAAATCCACCGGCGCCTCGCCGGTGGTCGGCTTCCGCGCCAGCAACCGCGTCACCGTGAAGATCCGCGACGTCACCAAGGTGGCCGGCATCATCGACACGCTGGTTGCCGCCGGCGCCAACGACATCGGCAATATCTCGTTCGAGGTGACGCAGGCTTCGAAGCTGCTGGATGACGCGCGCGAGCAGGCAGTCGCCGATGCGCGCCGCAAGGCGGAGATCTACGCCAAGGCCACCGGCGTGACGCTGGGCGCGCCGCTGAGCGTCACCGAGGGCGGCGGACCGGTGCCGCTGTTCAAGGGCCGCATGGCGACCGCTCCGATGGCGGCGCCAGCCGCAGTCGCGCCCGGCGAGGAGACGCTGACAGTGACGGTGAATGTGAGCTGGGCGATCAAGCCTAAGGAATAGCAGGTCTCGTGTCCCGGACGCGCTGCAGCGTGAAGCGCTGCTGCGCAGAGCCGGGACCCAGTAAGTCACAAGGTACATTGCCGCGACGACATGGGCCCCGGCTCTGCAGCGCACCGTCGAAGTGACGCTGCGCTGCGTCCGGGGCACGAGCGGTGTGTGCGGAGAGACCTAAATCTCCACCACCTGCCCCGGCAGCATCGCCACGAACCGTTCCTGCGGAATCTTCGCGGCATCGAGCGCTTCGACCAACGCCTTCGCCGGCGCGTCGATGGCTTCGTCGGTCAGCTGGAACGTGCCGTGATGATGCCCGAGCGCGGCTTCCGCGCCGCAATCGGCGAGCGCTTTCACCGCGTCTTCCGGATTCATATGCTGGTCGCGCATGAACCAGCGCGGCTCGTAGGCGCCAATGGGAAGGATCGCCAGGCGCAGCTTGCCGTGCTTCTCGGCGACGCGGCGAAAGTGCCGGCCATCGCCATAGCCGGAATCGCAGACCACGTAGATTTTTCCAGCCGGCGTCTCCAGGACAAAACTGGCCCACAGCGCCTTGTTGCGATCGAACAGACCGCGCGCGGTCCAGTGCCGGGTCGGCACCAGATGCACCGCGACGCCTTCGCCGAGCGCGACGCGATCATGCCAGTCGAACGCCTCCGCCTTGATCGTGGAATCCCAGCTGCGCATGGTGACGTCGTTGCCGAGCGGGGTGACGATGCGCGGAGCGAAATTCTTGGTGAGCCGCGACAGCGTCGCGATGTCGAGATGATCGTAATGGCCGTGCGAGACCAGCACGACGTCGATCTTCGGCAGCTTCTCGAAGGCGATGCCGGGGTCGTTGTGCCGCTTCGGCCCGGCGAAGGCGACCGGTGAGACCCGCTCCGACCAGACCGGATCGATGAGGATGTTGAGGCCGCCGGCCTGGATCAGCCAGCTGGCGTGGCCGACGAAGGAGAGCCGCACCTTGTCGCCATCGACCCGCGCCGGCGGCGTATCGGCATGCGGGCTCGGGGCCCAATCCGGCCAGGTCGCGCGCCGCCGCTTGCCGCTGAACTGCCAGCGCAGCACCTCGCGCAGCGATTTCGGCGGCGAGCCGTCCGGATCGAAGAAGGTCAGGCCGTCGAAATGGTCGGAGGCGGGACCGTCATAGGTTTTCATGCTGGACATCCAGAGCGGGGGGACGCCGACCAGCGCACCGGCTCCGGCGAATAGTCCGAAAAGGCGGCGGCGGGTGATCGGCACGGCGGGGGCTTCTAGGGATGGTGGAGGTGGTAAGACATCACCGCCTATATGGGCGGGGCCGGCGGAAAAGGAACCGCGACAAAAGGATCACGTTTTCAGAACCTTGCCTTACCAAGGGCGGGCCGGCACCCTAACTTTCCTTGACTTTTGGGCGGGAGCGGCGTTTAACCCCGCCACTTTCTCGGAAAGGCTTTCTTTTCGACCCGCCGACCGGCCCACGAGGCCGGAGGTCAACGCCCGACAGCGCTGTGCGCCCTCGGGCGCAAAGGTGTTTGGAAGATCGCCATTCTGGCGAGCAGGACAAGGACAACTTCATTGTTCGACAATCTGTCGGAACGGCTTGGCGGCATTCTCGATCGTCTGACGGGGCGCGGTGCGCTGACCGAAAAGGACGTCGACGCCGCAATGCGCGAGGTGCGCCGCGCGCTGCTGGAGGCCGACGTCGCGCTCGAGGTGGTCCGCAGCTTCACCGAGCGCGTGCGCGAGCAGGCGATCGGCGCCACTGTCGTCAAGTCGGTCACCCCCGGCCAGATGGTGGTCAAGATCGTCCATGACGAGCTGATCAACACGCTCGGCAGCGAAGGCCAGACCATCGACGTCAACTCCGTGCCGCCGGTGCCGATCATGATGGTCGGCCTGCAGGGCTCCGGCAAGACCACCACCACCGCAAAGCTCGCTCGCCGCCTGGTCCAGCGCGACAAGCGCAAGGTGCTGATGGCCTCGCTCGACGTCTACCGCCCGGCGGCGATGGAGCAGCTGGCCGTGCTCGGCCGCGACCTCGACATTCCCACTTTGCCAATCGTTGCCGGCCAGCAGCCGCCGCAAATCGCCAAGCGCGCGCTGGAAGCCGGCAAGCTCGGCGGCTACGACATCGTACTGCTCGACACCGCCGGCCGCACCACGCTCGACGAAGAGATGATGGCGGAGGCGGCTGCGATCAAAGCCGCGGCCAATCCGCACGAAGTGCTGCTGGTCGCCGACAGTCTCACCGGCCAGGACGCCGTGAATCTCGCGCGCTCGTTCGACCAGCGCGTCGGTCTCACCGGCATCGTGCTCACGCGAGTTGACGGCGACGGCCGCGGCGGCGCCGCGCTGTCGATGCGCGCCGTCACCGGCAAGCCGATCAAGCTGATCGGCACCGGTGAAAAGACCGACGCGCTGGAAGACTTCCATCCCGATCGTATCGCCGGCCGCATCCTCGGGATGGGCGACGTGGTCTCGCTGGTCGAGCGCGCCGCCGCCAATATCGACGCCGAGAAGGCCGCGCGCACCGCCGAGCGCATGCGCAAGGGTCAGTTCGACCTCAACGACATGCGCGAGCAGCTGCTGCAGATGGCCAATATGGGCGGCATCAGCGGGCTGATGGGCATGATGCCCGGCATCTCCAAGATGAAGAACCAGATCGCGGCCGCCGGCATCGACGACAAGATCCTGAAGCGCCAGGTCGCGATCATCGATTCCATGACGCGCGACGAGCGCCGTCATCCGGACCTCCTGAAGGCCAGCCGCAAGAAGCGCATCGCGGCCGGCAGCGGCCAGAGCGTCGAGCACGTCAACAAGCTGCTCAAGATGCACCGGAACATGGCCGATATGATGAAGGCCATGGGCTCGGGCAAGCGCGGCCCGCTCGCCGGCATCGCGCAGGCGATGGGCTTCGGCGGCGGCATGAAGATGCCCTCGCCGGAAGAGATGAAGGCGCTGCAGGAGAAGATGCAAGGCGCGGGCGGCGGACAAGGCCTGCCGAATCTGCCGAAGGATTTGCCGCCCGGTCTTCGCACCGGCCTGCCGAACCTTCCGGGGCTGACCGGGCTAAGCGGCAAGCCGACGCTGCCCGGCCTCGGCGGCTTCCCGGGCAAGAAGAAATGAGGTCACACTCTCTCACCCGTCATTGCGAGCGAAGCGAAGCAATCCAGAAATGCTTCCGCGGAAACACTCTGGATTGCTTCGTCGCTTCGCTCCTCGCAATGACGAACCAAATAAACCTTTGAATTAACAACTACTCAGGAGACCAACATGTCCGTCGTTATCCGCCTCGCCCGCGCAGGCACCAAGAAGCGTCCCGTCTATCACGTCGTCGTCGCCGATTCGCGCTTTCCGCGCGATGGCCGCTTCATCGAGCGTCTCGGCCATTTCAATCCGCTGCTGCCGAAGGACAACGAGACCCGCCTCAAGCTCGACATGGACAAGGTGAAGGCCTGGCTCGCCAAGGGCGCGCAGCCGTCCGACCGCGTCGCGCGTTTCCTCGACGCCGCCGGCGTCAAGAAGCGCGAAGCGCGCAACAACCCCGAGAAGGCCGTGCCGCGCAAGGAGCGCAAGGCGCAGGCCGAAGCCGCCGCCAAGGCGTAAGGCCGGATCATGTCGGCGCTGGTCTGCGTCGCGCGGATCGGCGCCGCGCATGGGGTGCGCGGTGCGGTCAAGCTGTGGACCTTCACCGAGGATCCCTTTGCCGTCCGCCGCTACGGCCCGCTGTCGACCAAGGACGGCCGGCGCCAGTTCGAAATCGCGCAGGTGCGCGAGGCCAAAGATCATCTGGTCGCGACATTCAAGGGTGTCGCGACCCGCGATGAGGCCGAGCGCCTCAACGGCATCGAGCTCTATGTCCCGCGCGACAAGCTGCCTGCGACGGACGAGGACGAATATTACCACACCGACCTGATCGGGCTCGCCGCCGTCACCACGGGCGGCGATGCGCTCGGCCGCGTCCTCGCGATCCATAATTTCGGCGCCGGCGACATCATCGAGATCGCGCCCCTCAAGGGCGCGACGATGCTGCTGCCGTTCTCCAACGCGGTGGTGCCGGAGGTCGATCTCAAAGGCGGCCGCGTCGTGATCGCGCTGCCGCAGGAGATCGAGGGGGATCGGGACGAAGAAGGTCCCTCCGCGAGTCGCCCCCGGGAAGACGGGGACCCGTAACCACAGGCCGTGGTTTTTCGCTAAGCTGATCGCAATGACCAACCCCTCACCCTGGCGCGCGACGGTGCTGACGCTGTTTCCGGAGATGTTTCCGGGGCCGCTCGGCGTGAGCCTGGCCGGCCGGGCGCTCGCGTCCGGGCTGTGGGAGATCGAGGCGCGGGACATCCGGGCCGCCGCGACCGACCGTCATCGCAGCGTCGACGACACTCCGGCCGGCGGCGGGCCGGGCATGGTGCTGCGGGCGGATGTTCTGGCGGCCGCCATCGACGCCGCCGAGATTGGCCCTGACAGGCCCCGCCTCCTCATGAGCCCCCGCGGTCGGCCATTGACCCAGGCCCGCGTCGTGGAGCTCGCCCAAGGCCCCGGCCCGCTGATCGTCTGCGGGCGGTTCGAGGGGGTGGACCAGCGGGTGATTGACGGGCGCGGCCTGGAGGAGGTCTCGATCGGCGATTACGTGCTGTCCGGGGGCGAAATCGCAGCGTTAGCCCTGATCGACGCCTGCGTCCGGCTGCTGCCGGGGGTGATGGGCAAGGAGGCCTCGGGAACCGAGGAGAGTTTCTCCGACGGCCTGCTGGAGTATCCCCAATACACCCGCCCGCAGCTGTTCGAGGGGGTTCCGATCCCTGCCGTCCTCACCTCCGGCGACCACGCCAAGGTGGCGGCGTGGCGGCGGGCCGAATCCGAGGCCCTGACGGCCGCCCGGCGCCCGGATTTGTGGGAAAAGGCCGCGAATCGGGGGAGCGGCCAAAAAACGCCAAAAACCAAGACAGACGGGTGACAAACGCTCCGGCTTGCCTTATAGGAGCGCCCACATCCGCAATGGCTGGATAGACGAATTTTGCGCAGCCCCCCGTTTCCAGGGCTGGGCGCGCCGATGGAGATTTACCCATGAACCTGATCCAACAGCTTGAAAAAGAGCAGTTCGAGAAGCTCTCCGCAACGAAGGACATCCCGGAATTCGCCCCCGGCGACACCGTGATCGTCAACGTCAAGGTCGTCGAAGGCGACCGCACCCGCGTGCAGGCCTATGAAGGCGTCTGCATCGGCCGTTCCGGCGGTGGCCTCAACGAGAGCTTCACCGTGCGCAAGATCTCCTATGGCGAGGGCGTCGAGCGCGTGTTCCCGCTGCTCTCCCCGATGATCGACTCGATCAAAGTGGTGCGCCGCGGCAAGGTGCGTCGCGCCAAGCTCTATTATCTCCGCAACCTGCGCGGCAAGTCGGCCCGCATCGTCGAGAAGCAGGATCGCCAGGCCGCCGTCGGCGAGTAAGCTTTCGCCACTGGCTAAGTCTTTCGAAAGCGCGGGGCTCGGCTCCGCGCTTTTTCGTTGGCTCTGCTGTCATTGCGAGGAGCCCTTGCGACGAAGCAATCCAGACTGTCTCCGCGGATGCATTTCTGGATTGCTTCGCTCCGCTCGCAATGACGAGCTGAAACTCTCGCGCTTTTACCGCTGCATGCTATATAGCTTCTGGAATGTTTCCAGATCCGACCAGCTTCGCCCCCATCCAGCGCATCGTCATCGACGATCGCTCGCGGCTGCCTGGCCGGTTCTTCGGACGCTTCGCGACCTCGGCAACGTCAGAGCTTAGCCGCGCAGCCTGAACGGCTGCGCTGACGATTTTTGTTGCCCGCGCGCATCGCCGCGCTCATCGCTGACACACATTCTTCGGAGCTGACGCTCATGTCCAAGCCGACCACCCTTTACGACAAGATCTGGAACGACCATCTGGTGCACGAAGCCGAGGACGGCACCTGCCTGCTCTATATCGATCGTCACCTGGTGCACGAGGTGACCTCGCCGCAGGCGTTCGAAGGCCTGCGCGCCACGGGGCGCAAGGTTCATGCGCCCGAGAAGACGCTCGCCGTCGTCGATCACAACGTGCCGACCACCGACCGCACCAAGCCGAATCCCGATCCTGAAAGCATCGAGCAGATCAAGGCGCTGGCCGAGAACGCCAGGGAATTCGGCATCGAATATTACAACGAGTTCGACAAGCGCCAGGGCATCGTCCACGTCATCGGCCCCGAGCAAGGCTTTACGCTGCCCGGCACCACCATCGTCTGCGGTGACAGCCACACCTCGACGCATGGCGCGTTCGGCGCGCTCGCCCACGGCATCGGCACCTCCGAGGTCGAGCACGTGCTGGCGACGCAGACGCTGATCCAGAAGAAGGCGAAGAACATGCGCGTCACCGTCGACGGCAAATTGCCTGACGGCGTGACGGGCAAGGACATCATCCTCGCCATCATCGGCGAGATCGGCACCGCCGGCGGTACCGGCTACGTGCTGGAATATGCCGGCGAGGCGATCCGTGCGCTCTCGATGGAAGGCCGCATGACGGTCTGCAACATGTCGATCGAAGGCGGCGCGCGTGCAGGCCTCGTTGCGCCCGACCAGAAGGCGTTCGACTTCCTGCGCGGCCGCCCCAAGGCGCCGAAGGGCGCGGATTGGGACGCGGCGATGCGCTATTGGGAGAAGCTCCGCTCCGACGACGGCGCGCATTTCGATCACGAACTGCGCCTCGATGCGGCAAAGCTGCCGCCGATCGTGACCTGGGGCACCAGCCCGGAGGACGTGATCTCCGTGACTGGCATCGTGCCCGACCCCGACAAGATCGCGGACGAGGCCAAGCGCATCTCCAAGCATCGCGCGCTGAAATATATGGGCCTGACCGCGGGGACCAAGATCACCGACATCAAGCTCGACCGCGTCTTCATCGGCTCCTGCACCAATGGCCGCATCGAAGATTTGCGCGCGGCGGCGAAGATCGCCGAAGGCAAGACCGTGTCGGCGAACGTCAACGCCATGGTCGTGCCGGGCTCCGGCATCGTGAAGGAGCAGGCCGAGGCCGAGGGTCTCGACAAGATCTTCATTAAGGCCGGCTTCGAATGGCGCGAGCCGGGCTGCTCGATGTGCCTTGCCATGAACCCGGACAAGCTGAAGCCGGAAGAGCGCTGCGCCTCGACCTCGAACCGCAATTTCGAGGGCCGCCAGGGCTTCAAGGGCCGCACCCATCTGGTGTCGCCGGCGATGGCAGCGGCGGCGGCGATCGCAGGTCACTTCGTCGACGTCAGGGACTGGCGCTAAGCTTACTTCCTGCAATTGTAGCGATCACGGCAAAGCGTCGTTAATCGGCGGCGCCGACATTGTCCTCGCGACGGTTTCGCGAGGGCGCGTCATGGCCAACAAGCCGGAATATGTCGATCTGATCAGCGAGGCCACGCGCCAGCACCGAAGGCGCGCGGCGCCGCTTCGCATCGTCGCCAGGCCGGAGGTCGAGGAGACTTCCAGGCTCAGCCGCTGGCCGCCGGCGATGTTTCGGCAGTGGAAGATCGAGAACCTGATGCGGTGGAAGGCTTCGTCCTGGAAGCTGAAGGATTGGCTGTAGCTACACTGTCATTCCGGGATGGCGCGCGAGCGCCAGACCCGGAATCTCGAGATTCTCAGGTGTGCGAGCGCGCACCATAGTTCTCGCACCGCGCCCCCCGGAATGACCGTGCTAACTCACGTCACCAATAGTACCGATACGGATAGCGCCAGCGCGGCCAGTGGCAGACGCGGCGCGGGCCGTAATAGGTCCAGATGATCCGGCAGCGGCGCGGATAATGGTAGGTGGGATAGTAGCCGCCGACATAATAGCGCCGGTGGAAGTGGCGATAGCCGTAATGCGAGCGATGATGGCCCCAGTGCCGGTGATAGCCGCCATATCCGCCGTAGCGAAAGCCGCCATGGTGATAGCCGCCGACATGACGGTGAATGGCGGGCGCGGCACGGAAGCCACCGCCGTGAAATCCGCCGCCGCGGAAACCGCCGATATGGCCACCGCGAAAGCCGCCGCCATGGAAGCCGCCACCGCGGAAACCGCCGCCATGAAAGTGGCCACCATGCCCGTGCCCGCCATGCCCGCCGCGTACCTGCGTGACGAGGCCGTCGGCCGCCGCCTTGGTCGCGGGCGACGTCGCCGGATTGATCAAGGTGAGTGCTTCAGCGCGGCGCGCGGTGCCGGCCGACAGCATCAATGTCGCGGCGGCTGCGATCCCGAGCAAGCGCATCGGGCTTGCTCGGAGTCTCAATATTCTCAGCATGGAATCCTCCCTCGATCCGGACAGCGAAAATTGCCACGCGACATCTGCGCCGCGGCAATCGCCATTCAAGTGCAGTCGCTCCCGCGATCAAACTGAGGAGAGCGACGTGAACGCGCCATGAATGAACGACGCTGCGCCCCGCAATGCGACGCAGTGCCGCGACGAAGGGCGCTTCACCAGAAGGGGCCGTAGCCGATCACGAAGGGCGCCGGCACGCCGTAGGGATAGGGACGATAGGTGACCGGCCGCGCGTAATAGCGTGGATCGCGGCGGAGCGCAGGCCGCGCAATGACATGGGTTCGCGGATGTCGTCGCGCGTCGAAAATCGCGATCCCTGCCGACGCCTCCGGCAACGTCACCCCTGGCGCAGCGAATGCGCGCGGCAGACCGGCGGCCAGCGCGGCGGCGACAGCCAATGGAACCCATCGCGTCATGAAAAACCTCGCGAGGCGCCCGCGCTGTCTCGTCGGCATGGCATCGAGCCGGGCATCAGCCCCGGCGCCAGTAGCAGCTCACGCGCGGCACGATCACCGTGCCGCTCGGCCGGTACTCCTGCACATAGGTGGCGTTGCAGACGCGGACCGCGTCGGGGCCGGGATTGTAGCGGGGATAGACGCCGTCCGGGCTGTAATAGGGCGTGACGCGCAGGCGCGGCCGCTTGCGCGGCGGGGGGACATCGTCCGGCGAGACCAATTGGGCCATCCGGATTCCGGAACTGGCGGTCTGCGCCTCGGCGCCAACGCAAAACTGCAAAAACAACCCCATGCACAGTAGAGTCAGCGCTGTTTTCGCTCGCATTTTCCCGCCCACCTGAAACGTCCCGTTCGAGGGCCCCACGCTCCCCGTTTTGGCGGCGCCCGTCAACCTCGCCGCGCTTATAAAGCCAGATGCATCAGCGGGAAACCCGCGCTAAGAGGTGCTCATGTGGACGGAATTGAAAGCGCCTTCGCTCGCCGAGATGGAAGCGATGGCACACGAGGTGTTCGAGCGCCTGCCAGCGGAATTTCTCGAGCTCTGCAAGGGCGTGATCGTCCGCGTCGACGACTTCCCGACCGAGGAGGTCCTGGACGAGATGGAATGCGAGAGCGAGTTCGACCTGCTCGGCCTGTTCCAGGGCGTCGGCCTGCCCCAGCAGAGCTTCGGCGACGTGGCGCGGCTGCCCAACATGGTCTGGCTCTATCGCCGCCCGATCCTGGACTATTGGGCCGAGCACGACGAAAGCCTCGGCCACATCGTCCGCCACGTCCTGATCCACGAGATCGGACACCATTTCGGCCTGTCGGACGGCGATATGGAGGCGATCGAGGCCAAGGCGGAGTAGAACGGTCTCAGTCCACCTCTCCCCACCGGGGAGAGGTCGATTTGCGCAGCAAATCGGGTGAGGGGGCGCGGCCCTCCAGTGACACCGTAACCCCTCACCCGGCGCTACGCGCCGACCTCTCCCAAGGGAGAGGTGAAGTCCCGATGCCGCACCAGCCTCAGCCACTCAGGCAGACTAGCCCTGCCCATTTCGGCCTAGGATTTCCGCCCCGATCGCGATAAATAGCCGGTTCCCTGAACCACGTGCGGGAAAGCGCAACCATGGACAAGTTCACCACGCTGGAAGGCGTCGCGGCGCCGCTGAAGATCATCAATGTCGACACCGACATGATCATTCCGAAGCAGTACCTCAAGACCATCAAGCGCACCGGCCTTGGCAAGGGGCTCTTCTCCGAGCAGCGCTACAAGGACGACGGCAGCGAGAACCCGGATTTCGTGCTCAACCAGCCCGCCTATCGCAACGCGAAGGTGCTGGTCGCCGGCGACAATTTCGGCTGCGGCTCGAGCCGCGAGCATGCGCCCTGGGCGCTGCTCGACTTCGGAATCCGCTGCGTGATCTCGACCTCGTTCGGCGACATCTTCTACAACAATTGCTTCAAGAACGGCATCCTGCCGATCCGCGTCAGCCAGGAAGACCTCGACAAGCTGTTCGACGACGCCGAGCGCGGCGCCAATGCGACGCTGACCATCGACCTGCCGAACCAGGAGATCCGCGGCCCCGACGGCGGCAAGGTCAAGTTCGAGATCGACCCGTTCCGCAAGCACTGCCTGATCAACGGTCTCGACGACATCGGTCTCACCATGGAGAAGAAGGCCTCGATCGATACCTACGAGGACAAGCTCAAGCGCGAGCGCGCCTGGGCCTGATTGTAAGTCTTGTTCGAGCCCCGGTGCTATCGCGCCGGGGCTTTTTGTTTGCCTTGCTTATCCCGTATAGCTGCACACATGCTGCCCGAGATCGTCACCTTTTGGCATGGCCCGATGGATGCGCTGCGCCAGACCTGTCTGCGCTCGCAGCTGGCTGCCGGCCACAAGGTCACGGTCTACAGCTTCGATCCCATTCCCGGGCTGCCGGCCGGCGTCGCGAATGCCGAGGCCGAGGCGATCCTGCCGCACGCGTTCTCCGAACGCTTGCGCCCGCCGCAGCCGGACGGCAGCTGGCGCGACTGGACGACGCTGCAGTTCAGCGACTTCTTCCGCATGAAGTTGATGGCGAAGGGCCTCGGCCTCTGGCTGGACGCCGACGTGCTGCTGCTCAAGCCCGTCGAGATCGATCCGGCAAAGCCGTACTTTGCCTGGGAGCGGCCGCGCCAGCTCGGCAATTCCGTGCTCTATCTGCCGCCCACGCACGGCATCGTCGCCGCCTTCGCGGAGCTGATGGAGCAGGAGGAGCTGACGCCGAACTGGCTGTCGCTGCGCCATCGCATCACATTCATGATGCGCCGCCTGCGCGGCGGCTCGAACCGGCTCGCCGATATTCGCGTCGCGATCTACGGGCCCGCGGCACTCACCGCACTGGCGCGCCGCACCGGTGAATTGCAGAATGCGCTGCCGAAGCAATCGTTCTACGCCGTGCATGCCGAGCCAAAGCTGTTCTTCGACCCCTCGAGCTATCTCGGCCTCGTCACCGACTCCGCCATCATCGGCCTGCACATCTCACCGAAGGGACGCGGCGGCGAGAAGCCGATTCCGGGCAGCCTGTATGCCTGGGCGGCGGAAAGATTCAGGTAGCTGCTGCGCAGGAGGTGCGCGACCTCTCCCGCAAGCGGGAGAGGTCGGCAACCCCGCTCTTCCCCATTTGATCCAGCGCAACGCGGTTCTGCATCATTGTGCTTATCTCGCTCCAATTCCGCTCGTCCGAATGGAGCTTTCCATGAGCACCGCAACCAGGCCCTATCCCATCGTCCAGGATCTCATCGAGTCCTTCGCGAGCTGGCTGAAGCACCGCCGCGAGATCAGCGAGATGCGGCAGCTGGACCGCGCCGATTTCGACCGGATCGCCAATGATCTCAGGATCGCGCCCGACGATCTGGAGGAGCTGGTCCGCCACGGCCGCCACGCCGCCGACGAGCTGCCGAAGATGCTCGAGCAGCTCGGCATCAGCACCGAGGCGCTCGGCCGCGCGCAGCCGCTGCTGCTACGCGACATGGAGCGGACCTGCGCGCTCTGCATTAGCAAGGGACGGTGCGACCGCGATCTCGCTGACGGCACCGCCGCGGAGAACTACCACGGCTATTGCGCCAACGCCTCGACGCTAGAGACACTCGAGCGCACCGAACACGCGCCGCGGTGAGGCATTGCGTTACTCGATCCATTTCGGCGCGTAGGCCATCTCCTGGCTTTGCGCCGTATCGTGATTGATCCAGATTTCGGCGTTCTCGGCGCGCAGCAGATCGATCACCTTGGCCATCGACGCAATAGTCGCCTCGGGGTCGGCATTGAACGAGGGTACGCGCATGTGCCGGAGGTTCTCCCGGTTGTGCGCGACGTCGCCGCTCAGCAGCACTGCGCCGCGCCGCGGCAGCCTTGCCATCAACGAGCAATGCCCGGGCGTATGGCCGGGCGTGAAGATCATGCGCACCGCGCCGTCGCCGAAGATGTCGTGGTCGCCATCGACGATCTCGTAAGGCCGCTCCTTCAACATCCTGTAGTGCTGAAGCGAGTAGCCGAACTCGTCGGGATCCGGCCCGAACATGGCTTCGAACTCGGCGCGCTGAGCGATCCATCTTGCATTTTTGAACAGCTCGACATTCCCGATATGATCGAAATGCGCGTGGGAAAGGAGGATCGTGCCGATGTCGCGGGGCCGCACGCCGATGTCATCCAATTGGTCCGCGATGGGACGGCGCACGATGCCGCGTATGCCATGCGCGATGATGCGCCCCTCGGGATGCTTCGCCAGCTCATCCTCAATGCCCGTATCCCAGATCAGCCACTCGCCGCGATGCCGGATGAGATAGGCATTGCAGCTCAGCGTCATGGGAACGCCAACATTGATGCCGGGAGAATAGATCGAGCCGTCTTCGACCTCGGCAATGCCTCCATCGAGGATGTAGATCCTGTCGATTGTCGCCATTTCAGAACTCGTCAAGCCGCCGATTCGACACGCCGCTTCGCCTCGCGCATGTCGCGCCCAGGCGGCATGCCGAACAACCGGCAATATTCCCGCGTGAACTGCGTGACGCTTTCGTAGCCGACCCGATGCGAGGCGGTCGCGATGCTTGCGCCATCGGCCAGCATGATGCGGCGCGCCTCGATCAGGCGAAGCTGCTTCTGAAACTGAAGCGGGGTCAGCGACGTGACGCTGCGAAAGTGCAGGTGAAAGGCCGACTGGCTCATGCCCGCGGCCTTGGCGAGCCGGTCGACCCGCAAAGGCTTGGCATAGTCGGCGCGAATGATCGCGACCGCACGGCCGATCCGCTGCGCATGGCTGTCGGCAATACCGAGCGCCCTGATGGCGCCGCCGTGCCGCCCGGCCAACAGCCAATAATGCAGCTCCCGCAGCACCTGGCTCTGAAGGATCGAGGCGGACGAGGGCCGATCGATCAGGCGCAACAGCCGCAGCGCAACCTCGCTCACATCCCGTTCCGTCGGCTCGACCCGCAGCGGCTGCGACTGAACATAAGGCGCCGCTCCCATCTCGACCACCAGCCCCTCGATGACGATGGGATCGAGCTCGACGACGAGCGACAAATAGGGCACCGCGGCTGTGGCGCGCGTGATCTGGCTGACCGTCGGCACGTCGCTCGAGATCACCAGCGAATCGCCCGGAGCCAGATCGAACGACGTGGCGCCGACCGCGACACGTTTGGCGCCTTGCAGCACCAAAGCGACCAAGGGTTTGGAGATCGCAAATTGAAGCGCGCTCGGCGCGGTCTCACGAATGATCGAGATGCCGGCGAAAGGCGTTGAAGCGAGGCCTTTGTCGTCGGCGCGAGCTGCGGCGTAACGGCTGGCGATCTGGAGCAGTGTTTCAGTCACGCGCTTAATCTAGGCCGAGCCAGGCACGCGGGCAATTGCCGACGGGCGATCGGGCAAGAAGTCGAGAGCTCCAGGCAAGTCTGTCGCCGGCCGCATTCCTGGAGGATTAGGCAAGACGATCACAGGATCCGGCAACATCGGATGCGCGATCACAGGCAGAAAGGCCCCGCCGAAACTTCACGAGGAAGCCTCAAATGCCCACCATTTCGCTCGTCACCGGCGCCAGCCGGGGCCTTGGCCGCAATACCGCAATCGCCATCGCGCGTCGCGGCGGCGACGTCATCCTGACCTATCGCAGCGGCGCCGCCGCCGCCCGCGAGGTCGTCACCGAGATCGAGGCGCTCGGCCGAAAAGCGGTCGCGCTCCAGCTCGACGTCACCTCCGTATCGAGCTTTCCGGCGTTCGCCGCGAAAGTCCGGTCGGCGCTGGCGGAGCACTGGCACACCGAGCGGCTCGATCACCTCGTCAACAATGCCGGCCAGGGCGAAATGGCTGCCATCGCCGAGACGACGGAGCAGCAGTTCGACGCGCTGTTCGACACCCATGTCAAAGGGCCGTTCTTCCTGACCCAGGCCTTGCTGCCGCTGCTCGGCGACAATGGCCGGATCATCAACTTCTCGAGCGGGCTGACGCGCGTGTCTTTTCCCGGCTTCTCGGCCTATTCCGCCGCCAAGGGCGCCATCGAGGTCCTGACCGTCTACATGGCAAAAGAATTCGGTGCGCGCGGCATCACCGCCAACGTCGTCGCGCCGGGCGCGATCGAGACCGACTTCCTCGGCGGCGCCGTCCGCGACATGCCGGATCTGAACAAGCAGTTCGCGCAAATGACCGCGCTCGGCCGCGTCGGTGTGCCCGACGACATCGGGCCGATGGTCGCGAGCCTGCTCGGTCCCGACAATCGCTGGGTCACGGCCCAGCGCATCGAGGTGTCCGGCGGACAGACGATCTGAGTGCGGCGGCATCGGCGCACTTCGTCGCCCGGCGATGGAGTGCGCGAGCCCTCGGCCCTTTCCCATCGCGCGATCTCGCCGCCGGCACCGCCGCGGAGAACTTTCACGGCTATTGCGCCAATGCCGCGACGCTGGAGTCGCTCGATCGCGCAGAGATCGTGCCGCACTGAGTCGCGGGCTCGACCGACGAATGAGGTTTTCGGCGAGAACGGGCCATCGGCCTGGCGCACGCCCCTGCGGGCGCAAACCTAGCACCGGACGTTGTAACGGACTATGCTGGATAGGTATGGTGTCGCGTATACTGGCTCGAGCGATACCGCATGACCAATTCCGCGAAGACCGGGACGAGGAAGCGACGGTGGCCTTTCGTGCTGGCCTTTGTTGTGCTCGTCTATCTAGCCCTCGCATATGTTCTGGTGCCCACCCTGTGGATTCACCACGAACACGAAGCGGGGCTCGCTTCGTTGCCGATGCTCACCAGGACATCGGACGATATCCCTGGTGACCCTCTGAACGTTGGACTTGTTGGCGAGGGCGGAGATGTCGTCCGCGCCATGAACGCGGCGGGGTGGTCTGCGGCCGACGCCGTGACGCTGCGATCAAGCATCGAGATCGTCGGGAGCGTGGTACTGGATCGACCGTATCGCGACGCGCCGGTCAGCCCGCTCTACTATCTGGGAAAGAAGGAGCAATACGCGTTCGAGAAGCCTGCAGGGAAAAGTGCAGATCGGCGGAATCACGTTCGGTTCTGGAAGGCCCTCGAAAAGGGTGATGACGGTCGACCAGTCTGGCTCGGTTCGGCAACTTTCGACCGAGGCGTCGGGCTGAGCCACGATACGGGACAGGTCACCCATCACATCGCGGCCAACATTGATGCCGAGCGGGATCTCCTTATGGCCGACCTGCGAGCGGCCCGCGTCGTCAGCAGTTTCTTTCAGATCTCCGGCATAGGCCCCACTCTGTTCGGCCGAAACGGTGGCGGTGACCCCTACTATACGGATGGCGAGATCCACGTCGCCGTCCTGGTGCCGAGAGCGGCGAGCGGACCTGCCGATCCGCCGACCATTCCGCCGCCCTCATTCATCGCTCTCAAGGATGCCATATGGCACGGCATCGCTCGCCAAGCCGAAACGACGCCCTAGCCCTTGCTCATTCCTGCAGGCACTTCGGTAAAGCTCCGGGCTTAATTCTACCAAGGCCGGCATCACTTGCCGGCCACGAAATAAAAATCTGCCGGCCGGAGATCGAGCCGTAGCTGAACGGTTTCTGCCTGCGGCCGGTGGCCTCCATGACGTCGTCGTGGACGAAGTCGAACAGCCTGCGGACTTCGAGGCTCGGCGTCAGGAGATTATCCGCCAGCGTACCCCTCAGCCCTTCCCCATCGCCGCGATCGCGTCGGCAATTTCGATCGTGCGCCGGGCCATGTCGGCGTGCAGGCGTTCCACCATCGCACCATCCAGGCGGATCGCGCCGCGCGCGGCGTTCTCCGGCAGCTCGAACGCCGCGATGATCTTTCGCGCGCGGGCGACCTCCTCCTCGGGCGGGGTGAAGATGGCGTTGCAGGCGTCGATCTGGGAGGGGTGGATCAGCGTCTTGCCGTCGAAGCCGAGGTCGCGGCCCTGCGCGCATTCGGTGGCGAAGCCGTCGGAATTGGCGATGTCGCTGTAGGGACCGTCGAGGATCTCGAGCCCGTAGGCGCGGCTCGCCAGGATGCAATGGGTGATCATCGGGATCATCGCGGCGCGGCCCGGCAGCATCCGGATCCGCGTCTCGCGCGAGATGTCGTTCGGGCCGAACACGAAGCCCGAGAGGCGGCGCGAGGGATCGCGGCCGGCGGCGGCCAGCTCCTCGGCATGCAGCACCGCGCGCGCGGTCTCGATCATGGCCCAGACCTTGACGGTCGGCGCGGCGCCGAGTTCGGCCAGCTTGCGGCCGATGGCGTCGAGATCCTCGACGCTCGACACTTTTGGAACCAGGATGCCGTCCGGCGCGGCCTTGGCCGCCATGGCGACGTCATCCGGCCACCAGGGCGTGTCGAGGCCGTTGGTCCGGATCAGGACCTCGCGTCGGCCAAAGCCCTTGGCGGCGATCGCCGCCGCAATGCCGTCGCGCGCCGCCGCCTTGGCCTCAGGGGCGACGGAATCCTCGAGGTCGAGGATCAGGCCGTCGGCGGCCAGGTTGCGCGCCTTTTCCAGCGCGCGCGGGTTGGAGCCGGGCATGAACAGATGGCTGCGGCGCGGGCGGGTCATGCGGGCGTTCCTTCCTGGTCTGTCGTCCGACCCAGCCGATAGCATTTGGCCTGCCCATTCGAAAGGCTTGTCGGCCTTGGCGGTATGTGATTAGGCATGGGCCATGACGACATTCCCGACGCATTTGCTGGAAGGCTACAAGGCCTTCGCCACCCAGCGGCTGCCGACCGAGCAGAACCGCTATCGCGAGCTCTCGGTCAAGGGGCAGTCGCCCGAGACCATGGTGATCGGCTGCTGCGACTCCCGGGTCTCCCCCGAGGTGATCTTCGACGCGGGGCCGGGCGAGCTCTTCGTCGTCCGCAACATCGCCAATCTGGTGCCGACCTATCAGCCTGACGAAGGCGCGCACGGCGTCTCGGCCGCGCTGGAGTTTGCGGTGACGGTGCTGAAGGTGAAGCACATCGTGGTGCTCGGCCACGCCCAATGCGGCGGCATCCGCGCCTTCATCGACAAGATCGAGCCGCTCACGCCCGGCGACTTCATCGGCCGCTGGATGCAGATGTTCATCAAGCCGGGCGAGGTGGTCGAGCAGCGCGAGCACGAGACCATGGCGCAGTTCGTCGAGCGCATCGAGAAGGCCGCCGTGTTCCGCAGCCTGGAAAACCTGATGACCTTCCCGTTCGTGCGCAAGGCCGTGGAGAGCGGCCAGACGCAGACCCACGGCGCCTATTTCGGGGTCGCGGAGGGATCGCTGTTCGTGCTGGACAAGGCGGCCAAGGAATTCAAGAACGCGCGTGCGGCATAGCCCGCTCGCCGGCGGGCAAGGCGGCTTGTGCGCAAGGCGCGCCCGTGCCAGCCCGCAATAGGGCATATCGGGGCCTGCAAATCGTGCGCGATGAATGGCGGACAGGCGCCCGGTTCGCTAGAGTGCTCTCCATTCGCCACTCGCCCTTTGCTGTTTCATGCTGATCCTTGCCATCGATACTGCGCTCGAAGCTTGCGCGGCCGCCGTTCTCGACACCGAAGCCGGCGAGCTCCTCGCGCGGGAATCGCAGCTGATGAAGCGCGGCCATGCCGAGGCGCTGATGCCGATGATCGCGCGCGTGATGCAATCGGCCGGCCTCGCCTTCACCTCGCTCGACCGCATCGCCGTCACCGTCGGCCCCGGCAGCTTCACCGGCCTGCGCGTCGGCATCTCGGCGGCGCGCGGCCTTGCGCTGGCGGCGAAACGCCCGGCGGTCGGGCTGACGACGTTGTCGGCCTATGCCGCCGGTGTCGTCGGCCAGAGCGGAACGGCGCCGGTGATCTCCGCGATCGATGCGCGGCACGACCACGTCTATGTCCAGATCGTCGCCGGCGACGGCAGCCAGCTGGTGCGGCCCCGTGTCGCTGCCGTCGACGCGGCGATCGCGGCCTCGCAATTCGGCGCGCCGCATCTGGTCGGCAATGCCGCAAAAATCCTCGCAGGTCGCTGGCCGAAGGACGGACCGCAACCCGTCGCGGTCGACGCGCAGCCCGCGCCCGACATCGGCTGGATCGCATGGCTCGGCGCGGCGGCCAATCCCGACACCAATCCGGCGCGGCCGTTCTATCTGAAAGCGCCCGACGCCAAGCCGGCAATACCGCCGCTCCCAGCACAAGCCGCGACCTCATGATGGGATGGCTGTCGGAGTGGTGGCGCGGCGGCACCGCTGCCGTCGAGCCCGCGACCATGCGCGATGCCGCGCGGCTGGCGCAGCTGCACGGCGCTTCCTTCGCGCACGGCTGGGGCGAAGGCGAGTTCGAGAGCATGATGAGCGAGCGCAACACGCTGGTGCATCGCCTGCGGCTAGGCCGCAAGACGATCGGCTTTGCGGTGTCGCGAATCGGCGCGGACGAAGCGGAAATTCTCTCGATTGCGGTGGACGGGGCCTATCGCGGCCGCGGCCTCTCCCGCACGCTGCTGATGACCCATCTCGGCCACCTCGCCGGGCGCGGCGTACGCACCATATTTCTGGAAGTGGAGGAGAACAACCAGCTGGCACGGCGGCTTTACGATCGCGCCGGATTCGTGGTGGTCGGGCGCCGCGATCGCTACTATAAGCAGCCCGACGGGGAACAATTGAACGCCCTTCTGATGCGACGTGACTTGGCGTAACATCGGTGGCAGAAAGCGCCCGCCAGGCAGACAACGCGATGACCACACTGAAACATTCTCCTGCATCCAAGGCGTCCGATATCGAGGCGCGCTGCGCCGCCACGGGCATGCGCATGACCGAGCAGCGCCGCGTCATTGCCCGCGTGCTGGCGGAGGCGGCCGATCATCCCGACGTCGAGGAACTGTACCGGCGCTGCGTTGCGGTCGACGACAAGATCTCGATCTCGACGGTCTACCGCACCGTGAAGCTGTTCGAGGACGCCGGCATCATCGAGCGCCACGATTTCCGCGAAGGCCGCGCGCGCTACGAGCAGATGCGCGACAGCCATCACGACCACCTCATCAACCTTCGCGACGGCAAGGTGATCGAGTTCACCTCCGAGGAGATCGAGAAGCTGCAGGCCGAGATCGCCCGCAAGCTCGGCTATCGTCTGGTCGATCACCGGCTCGAGCTCTATTGCGTCCCGCTCGACGACGACAAGCCGACGAATTGATGCGCAGTTCTTGCGGCGATCTTTCTTCACCTCTCCCCATCGGGGAGAGGTCGATTTGCGCAGCAAATCGGGTGAGGGGGCACAGGTCCCACGAGAGAGCGAAACCCCTCACCCGGCGCTTCGCCATAGCCGAAGCTTTGCTTCGGCGTTCTTCAGAACGGCCGTCAAAGGCGGCCTACGCCTCTCCCTCCGGGAGAGGTGGCATCGCCCGCATCGCGCCAGATCATTTCAACCTCACCGCACACTGAATGCCCATCGACCTCATCATCTTCGATTGCGACGGCGTGCTCGTGGACAGCGAGGTGATCTCCTGCCGGGCGCATGCGGACGTGCTGACGCGCCACGGCTATCCGATCACGTCGGAGCAGGTGTTCGAGCGCTTCCTCGGCCGCTCGACAAAACAGGCCAATCTCGAGATCGAGACCGAGCTCGGCCGCAAGTTGCCCGAGGCCTATCACGGCGATCTCCAGGACGAGCTGTTTCGTTCGTTCGAGGCCGACCTCGAAGCGATCCGCGGCATCCACGACGTGCTCGATGTCGTCACGCAAGCCGTCTGTGTCGCTTCCAGCGGCTCGCACCAGCGCATGCGGGTGAGCCTCGGGAGCACCGGGCTGCACGAGCGCCTCGCGCCCAACATCTTCTCGGCCTCGCAGGTGAAGAGCGGCAAGCCGGCGCCGGACCTGTTCCTGTTCGCGGCGCGCCAAATGGGCGTGCCGCCCGAGCGCTGCGTCGTGATCGAGGACAGCCTTGCCGGCATCGCCGGCGCCCGGGCGGCCGGCATGACGGTTTTCGGCTTTTACGGGGGCAGCCATTGCGGCGACGACTATCCCGGGACGCTGCGCCAGGCGGGTGCCGACCTGATCTTTGCCGACATGCATCAGCTGCCGGAGCTGGTTCGACGGGTCGAGGCAAACGCTCTGGCGGGCTGATTTTCGCCTTCGACCGTCATTCCGGGTCACGCGCGACGCGCGTGAACCCGTAATCTTGCGCCAGAACCTCTGGATTTTCGGGTTCGCGCTGGCGCGCGCCCCGGAATGACGGACGGAAGTGGCCGCATTCGCTGGATTTTCGGCCCTCCAGCCTATATCTGAGGGCCGTCCTCCATCGCCATTTCGGGTTCCATGACGCCGCCGCGCAAGCTGCACATCAAATCATATGGCTGCCAGATGAACGTCTACGATGCCCAGCGCATGGTGGACACGCTGGCCCCGGAAGGATTCGTGGAGACGGCGAGCGCGGAGGATGCCGACCTCGTCATCCTCAACACCTGCCATATCCGCGAGAAGGCTTCCGAAAAGGTCTATTCCGAGCTCGGCCGCCTGCGCGTCGCCAAGGACGAGGCCGCGCGTGCGGGCCGCGCGATGAAAATCGCGGTCGCCGGCTGCGTGGCGCAGGCCGAAGGCGAGGAGATCGTGCGCCGCGCGCCTGTCGTCGACGTCGTGGTGGGACCGCAGAGCTATCATCATCTGCCGGAGCTGTTGAAGCGCGCCGAGGGCGAAGGCCGCGCGATCGAGACCGAGTTTCCGGCCGCCGACAAGTTCGGCTTCCTGGCCCAGCCCAAGCCCGACGCGATCCGCGCGCGCGGCATTTCCGCCTTCGTCACGGTGCAGGAAGGCTGCGACAAGTTTTGTACGTTCTGCGTCGTGCCCTACACGCGCGGCGCCGAAGTCTCGCGCCCGGTGGCCAAGATCGTCGACGACGTGAAGCGGCTCGCGGACAACGGCGTGCGCGAGCTCACGCTGATCGGGCAGAACGTCAACGCCTATCACGGCGACGGGCCGGACGGAAAAACCTGGCCGCTCGGCCGGCTGCTCGAACATCTGGCGACGATTCCCGGCATCGCGCGGCTGCGTTATTCGACCAGCCATCCCCGCGACGTCGACGACAGCCTGATCGCGGCCCATCGCGATCTCGGTGCCCTGATGCCGTTCGTGCACCTGCCGGTGCAATCGGGCTCGGACCGCATTTTGGCGGCCATGAACCGCAAACATACCGCCGATGATTACCTTGGGGTCATCGACCGTTTTCGTACCGCTCGCCAAGACATTGCTTTTTCATCGGATTTCATCGTCGGCTTCCCCGGCGAGAGCGAGCAAGATTTTCTCGCCACCCTCGCGCTTGTCACGCAAATCGGCTACGCTGCGGCGTATTCGTTCAAATACTCCGCCCGGCCGGGAACGCCGGCCGCGGACATGCAGGAGACGGTGTCCCCCGCCGAGATGGACCAGCGATTGGAGCGGCTCCAGGAACTGATCGACAGCCAGCAATCGGCCTTCAACAAGGCCGCGATTGGCGCAACGGTCGACGTGCTGTTCGAGCGTCCGGCCCGCAAGCAGGGCCAGATCGTCGGCCGCACCGCCTACCTCCAGCCCGCCCATGTGATGGCATCTCCGGACATCATCGGACAGATCCTGCCGGTGCGCATCGACAGCCTCGAGCGCTACAGTTTTCTGGGCGAGCTCGTGACGCCGCGCCAGGCGCGCGAGCCCGCTTTATCGCAAGCCAGTGGAGCCTGAACCCTTGCCCAAAAGCGCATCGGATTCGTCTTCGTTCGCTCCCAGCCGCAAATTTGACCGCGACATGCAAGTTCCGCCCGAGACCCAGGTCGTCATCGACTTCGACGACAATCGCGCCGCTTCCGCGCTGGTCGGCCCCTACGGCCAGCACCTGGCGCAGATCGAGCGGCGGCTCGGCGTCGTCGTCGATTCCAAGGGCAACCACATCACCATCGGCGGCACGCGCGATGGCTGCGACGCCGCGCGCCGCGTGCTGGAGATGCTCTACGCGCAGGCCGTGAAGGGACAGGACCTCGACCAGGGCGAGGTCGAGGGCGCCATCCGCGCCGTGATCGCGCAGGGCTCGCTGTTCGAGTTCGACGCCAAATCGGCCAAGTCCACCTTCGACAGCATCAATTTGCGCAAGCGCCCGGTGCGGGCGCGTACCGCGGCGCAAGACTCCTACATCCGCGCGCTGAAGCGGCACGAGCTGGTGTTCGGCATCGGCCCGGCCGGCACCGGCAAGACCTGGCTCGCCGTCGCCCATGCCGCGCAGCTGTTCGAACGCAAGGAGGTCGACAAGATCATCCTGTCGCGGCCGGCGGTGGAAGCCGGCGAGCGGCTCGGCTTTTTGCCCGGCGATCTCCGCGAGAAGGTCGATCCTTATCTGCGGCCGATCTACGATGCGCTCTACGACCTCATGGATGCGCGCATCGTCGAGCGCGCGCTGCAGACCGGCGAGATCGAGATCGCGCCGCTCGCCTTCATGCGCGGCCGCACGCTGACCAATGCCGCCATCATCCTGGACGAGGCCCAGAACACCACGTCGATGCAGATGAAGATGTTCCTGACGCGTCTCGGCGAGAACAGCCGCATGATCGTGACGGGCGATCCCTCGCAGATCGACCTGCCGAACGGCCAGACCTCGGGCCTGGCCGAGGCGACCCGCCTGTTGAGCGGCGTCGAGGGCATCGCCCAGGTTCATTTCAAGGCCGAGGACGTGATCCGCCACGAGCTCGTGGCGCGGATCGTCGCCGCCTACGAAGGGCCGCCGCAGCGGCCGGCCACCGGTCAATCCTGACGAGGCAACACCGGACCAAAAGAGGGCGCGAGCACGGCGCCCTTCGTCCGAGACAACACAATGTCCCATCCCAACCTTCCCATGACCGAGGTCCTCGTCGTCGCCGATTGCTGGCAGCACGAGCCCGATTCCGAAGCCGTGATCCAACGCGCGGTGGCGGCTGCCGCCGAGAGCGTCGACGAAGACGTTGCCGACGCGGAAGTGGCCGTGATGCTGACCGATGATGCAGGCATCCGCACGCTCAACAGCAACTGGCGCGGCATCGACAAGCCGACCAACGTGCTGTCGTTCCCAGCGCTGCAGCCGGAGGGCGCGTGGAAGGTAGGCGATGCGCCGCGCATGCTCGGCGACATCGCGATCGCCTACGAGACCATGCGGCGCGAGGCGGACGAGGAACACAAGCCGTTTGAGCATCATCTGAGTCACCTCGCCGTGCACGGCTTCCTGCATCTGGTCGGCTACGACCACGAGAACGACGACGACGCCGAGGAGATGGAGGCGCTCGAGACCGAGATCCTCGCCCATCTCGGCATCCCCGATCCCTATGCCGACCGCCCGGGGACGCACTGAGATGCCGGATTCCGAGCCTACCCACGACAATCCCCGCAACCCCGCCAATCTGCCGGCCGTGGTGACGCCGGGCGAGGTGCTGCGCCCGAGCGCAGACAGCTGGCTGCTGCGCGCCATCCGCACGCTGTTCGGCTGGAAGGCGGGGTCGGTGCGCGACGACCTCCAGGTCGTGCTCGACGCCTCGACGCCCGACGACACCGGCTTCTCCGCGGTCGAGCGCACCATGCTGCGCAACATCCTCGGCCTGCACGAGCGCCGCATCGCCGACGTCATGGTGCATCGCGCCGACATCGTCGCGGTGAAGCGCGACATCCCGCTCGGGGAATTGATGGACCGCTTCGAGAGCGCCGGCCATTCGCGCCTCGTCGTCTTCGACGAGACGCTCGACGATCCCGTCGGCATCGTCCACATCCGCGACCTGCTCGCCTTCATGACCGCGCGCGCCCGCGTGTCGGAAGCCACCAAGACCAAGCGCAAGAAGCCGCTGCCGGCCGGGCTCGATTTGCGCGCCGTCGATCTCGCGCTGCCGCTTCACGAGGCGCACATCATCCGCAAGCTGCTCTACGTGCCGCCGTCGATGCGGGCGATCGACCTGCTCGCGCAGATGCAGGCCTCGCGCATCCATCTGGCGCTGGTGGTCGACGAATATGGCGGCAGCGACGGGCTGGTCTCGATCGAGGACATCGTCGAGCAGATCGTCGGCGAGATCGACGACGAGCACGACAGCGACGAGCCGCCCTCGATCGTGCGCCTGCCCGACAACGCCTTCATCGCCGACGCCCGCGCCAGCCTCGACGACGCCCGCTCGGTGATCGGCGAGGATTTCGTCACCGGCGAGGCCGGCGAGGAGGTGGAGACGCTGGGCGGCTATCTCGTCAGCTTCGTCGGGCGCCTGCCGGTGCGCGGCGAGGTGATCTCGGGCCCCGGCAATTACGAGATCGAGGTGCTCGATGCCGATCCGCGCCGCGTCAAGCGGCTGCGCATCGCGACGCGGAAGGAGCGCCCGGTGCCCCGCACCCAGCGCGAGAGCCGCCGCCGTGAAGCGACGCCTGAGAGCGGACAAGCGCCGGCCAGCGACACGCCCACGCCGCCGCCGAGCGACGGGGCCGGCCCGCAGTGAGCCCATCGCAGCGCCTTCGGCAAATTGCGCTGGCCATCATCCTCACCTGGGGATGGCAGCGCGCCATCGTCGCCATGGCGGCCGGCGCGCTGTCGGTGCTGGCGCTGGCGCCGTTCAACCTGTTTCCGGTGCTGTTCGTCACCTTCCCGGTGCTGGTCTGGCTGATCGACGGCGCCGGAGCCGGCCGCTACGGCGGCGTGCCCGCCGCCGCCTTGACCGGCTACTGGTTCGGGCTCGGCTATTTCGTGCCGGGCCTCTACTGGATCGGCTACGCCTTCTTCGTCGACGCCGACATATTCGCCTGGCTGACGCCGTTCGCGGTGCTGGGCCTGCCGGCCTATCTTGCGATCTTCACGGCGATCGGCTTTGCGCTGGCGCGGCTGCTCTGGAGCAAGAACGCGACGCGCGTGCTGGCGCTGGCGGCGAGCCTCACCATCAGCGAATGGTTGCGCGGCCATGCGCTGACCGGCTTTCCCTGGAATGCGTTCGGCTATGCGCTGTCCGAGCCCTTGCCGCTGGCGCAGACGGCTTCGCTGATCGGCCTGTGGGGCATGACGTTCCTGACGGTCGCGATCTTCGCGAGCCCGGCGACGCTGATCGACCGCACGCCCGATCGGCGCCTGCAATGGCGGGTGCCGGCCGCGGCCGTCGCGCTCCTGCTTGTCATGAGCATTTTCGGCGCAATCCGCCTGTCGCTGCATCCGACCACGATGGTGTCAGGCGCCAAGCTGCGCCTGATGCAGCCCAACCTGCCGCAGGACGCGAAGTTCAACTACGCCGCCAAGCCGGAGGTGATGAAGAAGTATCTCGCGCTGTCGGACCGCGCCTCCGGCCCGCAAGCGACCGGCGTGCGCGATGCCACCATCCTGATCTGGCCGGAATCCGCCTTTCCGTTCTTCCTGACCCGCGAAGCCGACGCGATGGCGCAAATCGCCGATCTCTTGCCGAAGGGCACGGTGCTGATCACGGGATCGGTCCGTGCACCTGACCTGCCGCGGGGCACGCCGATCACGCGCGCCTATAACTCGATCTACGTGATCGATCACGACGGCAGCGTGCTCGCCGTTTACGACAAGCTGCATCTGGTCCCGTTCGGAGAATTTCTTCCCTACCAGTCGTTGATGGAGAAGCTCGGTCTCGAGCAACTGACGCGTGTGCGCGGCGGCTTCATTCCAGGGACCGTGCGGCATGCGCTGCCGGTCGCCGGCGCGCCGCCCGCGCTGCCGCTGATCTGCTACGAGGCGATCTTCCCCGGCGAAGTGGCCGGACGCAACGAACGTCCGGGCTGGATCGTGAACCTCACCAATGACGGCTGGTTCGGCATCTCGACCGGTCCCTATCAGCACCTGGAGCAATCGCGCATGCGCGCGATCGAGCTCGGATTGCCGCTGGTCCGCTCGGCCAATACCGGCATCTCCGCAGTGATCGATCCGGTCGGACGCACGGTCGCGAGCCTCGGTCTCGGCATCGAAGGCATTTTGGATGCAAACCTGCCTGCTGCGCTCCCGCCGACGATCTATGCGCGCGTGGGTGATGTACCAGCAATCATGCTTGTCGCGCTCGCCGTGATTGTAGTCATCCGCCGCCGCGTCGCCAAACGACACCCCTGATCGCCTCTGATGGGCGTAGCCGGAAACCTTTGACAACCGTAGTCCCACGGTTGACAGACTGCAGGCGGGCTCCCCATTCTGCATCGGCTGCAAAAGACAGCGGTGCATTGCTAAATTTCTCCGCAATGTTTCCCAATAACAGGGTTTGATATTGCGATGTTGCGCCCGAGGCATGCTTGATCATTGCGCCGAAGGTGGTGTTTGGAGGGCTGAGGAAATGTCGAAAGCGCCCAACCCTGTTGACAAATATGTCGGCAGTCGCGTGCGCATGCGCCGCATCATGTTGGGCATGAGCCAGGAAAAGCTCGGTGAAGCTTTGGGCCTGACTTTCCAGCAGATTCAGAAGTACGAGAAGGGCACCAACCGGGTCGGCGCGAGCCGTATCCAGCAGATCGCCGAGATCCTGCAGGTGCCGGTGTCCTTCCTGTTCGAGGGCGGCCCGAGCGGCGTGCCGGGTCCGGATGGCTTCAGCGAAGGCGCCTCGCCGTCTTACGTCTCGGACTTTCTCGCGACTTCCGAAGGGCTCGCCTTGACCAAGGCGTTCACGCGAATCACCGATTCGAAGATGCGCCGCTCGATCGTCGATCTGGTCGAGCAGATTGCGGCCCGCGAAGGTCCCGACAAGCGCTGAATCGCCATCTCCACGGCGATTTGAGACTGCATCAAATCTGGCCTATGTCGTCATTTACGACCGCGCTTTGATGCGCGTCCGCTGCGATGATGCGATTCAAAGGCACAGATGCGTCCATGACCGACTCCAACTGGTTCGATTCGCAAACTATTCTCGATGGCATCCGCCGCTGGGTCGAGATCGAGACGCCGACGGAAGCGCCTGAACAGGTCAACAAGCTGGTCTCAGTGGTCGCGGAGCAATATCGCGGCCTGCCCGTCACGCTCGAGCGCATCGCGGGCGTGGACGGCTGCGGCGACCATCTCGTGGTGCGCTCGAATTGGGGGCAGGAGCAGCCGGGCATCCTGGTGCTGAGCCACCTCGATACCGTCCATCCGATGGGCTTCATCGAACGCCTGCCGTTCAGGATCGAAGGCGACGTCGCGTTCGGTCCGGGCATCTACGACATGAAGGGCGGCGCCTACATCGCCCATCACGCCTTCCGTACGCTGTGCGCGACGGGCGATCGCTCGCCGCTCGGCATCACGCATCTGTTCAGCTCCGACGAGGAAATCGGCAGCCCGACGTCGCGCGCGCTGATCGAGCAGGAAGGGCGCAAGGCCAAATATGTGCTGGTGACCGAGCCGGCGCGCGACGGCGGCAAGATCGTCACGGGACGCAAGGGCGTCGGACGCTTCCGGGTCTTCATCAAGGGCGTGCCCGCGCATGCCGGATCGCGGCCCGAAGACGGCCGCAGCGCCGTCCGCGAGCTCGGCAACGTCATCCTGGCGCTGGAAGGGATGAACGATCTTGCGCGCGGCGTCACCGTCAATGTCGGCGTGGTGCGCGGCGGCACGCGGCCCAACGTCACCCCCGAGGAAGCTTACGCGGAAGTCGATCTGCGCGTCGTGAGCCTCAAGGATGCAGACGAGTTCGTCGGCAAGATCCTCGCCCTGAGATCGAAGACCGAGGGCGTCACCGTCACGGTCACCGGCGAGCTCAACCGGCCGCCTTACGAGAAGAGCAATGCAGGCGCATCGCTGTACGAGCATGCCAAGGCGCTCGCCGGCGAGATCGGCTTCGAGCTGGTCGACACCCATACCGGCGGCGGATCGGACGGCAATTTCACCGCTCCCTTCACCGCGACGCTCGACGGGCTCGGCGTCGACGGCAAGGGCGCGCACACCCATTACGAGCAGCTCTACGTCCCCTCGCTGGCGCCGCGCGCGCGGCTGCTCCATCGCCTGTTTCAGACGCTGCGATGAGCGAACGTAAATCAAGCCCCGATCGCGACGACAGCGAGCGCGCCTTCTTCGGGCGCCGCAAGGGCCACAAGCTCAGGCAACACCAGGCCGACCTGATCGACAATCTGCTGCCGCATCTTGCGCTCGACATCGAAGGCGAGAAGCCGGCGGACGCAAGCGACATCTTCGATCCCGCCGCCGACGATATCAGGCTCGAGATCGGCTTCGGAGGCGGCGAGCATCTTGCGGCCGAGGCGCAAAACTTTCCGGCCACCGGCTTCATCGGCTGCGAGCCCTATGTCAACGGCATGGCCAAGATCCTCGCGCAGATCGAGGCGGCCAACATCGGCAACATCCGCCTGTTCGCGGGCGATGCCGCCGAGCTCCTGGCCTGGCTGCCCCGGGAGTCGCTGTCGCGGATCGACCTGATCCATCCCGATCCCTGGCCGAAGCGGCGGCACTGGAAGCGGCGTTTCGTCCAGGACCGCACCATCGCGGCGATGGCGCGCGTGCTCAAGCGAGGCGGCGAATTCCGCTTCGTCTGCGACATCGACGATTACTGCGCCTGGACGCTGTCGCATCTTGCGCGCTCGCCCGATTTCGTCTGGCTCGCCGAACGCGCCGACGATTTCCGGCTTCCAGGGCCGGGCTACACCATGACGCGCTACGGCCGAAAGGCCGCGCGCGAAGGGCGCAAGGCGGCTTATCTGCGATTCAGACGAACGTAGTCGTCATTGCGAGGAGCGAAGCGACGAAGCAATCCAGAGTGCCCGTTCGGAGAGATTTCTGGATTGCTTCGCTTCGCTCGCAATGACGGAACGCGGGGCTAAATCGTCTGCCGGTTGCGCCAGAAATTCACGACGCGCTCGGCGGTGGCCGGCATCAAACGCGTGAAGTTGAGGCGCGCGGTCTCGATGTCGGCATCGGCCGGCGTGCGGTTCGACCCGTACCAGAGCAGGATGAGCGCGCGCACCGTGGGCCAGCCGAGGTTCAGCACGCGGCCGAGGATCAGCAGCGGATCGTAGCGGTCGCCCGCGATCAGGCGGTCGAGGACCTGGAGGCGAACGCCCGACATCGCCGACAGCGCGGCGACCGATTCCTCGTATTTGTGCGCCTTGGCGAAGCCGAGCAGCGCGCTCTCGCCGAGATGGCCGTCGCGATTCAAGGTCAGCACGGTGCGCTGTGCCGCGGAGAAATCGCGGCGCGGGCCCGGCGGCAAGGCGGCTTCCTCGATTGCGGCCATCGCGCGCTTGATCTCGACCTGGCGCGCGGGATTGACCACGGTGGAGAGACGGCGGCGGATGACGTCGAGCGTGCCGTCGAGCAGCTGCTTCAGGTTCTCGCCGGAAAGGTCGTTGCGCTGGCCGATCTTCAGTGTGAGCACGCCGTCCTGCGCCGCGCGCTTGATCATCTCGGAATAGCTGCCCGGCGAGAATTCCGCACCGGCATTGGCGGCGGCACGGCGCACCACGTCGCGATCGCCGCGCTCGACCAGCACGTCGGTGACGGCGGGCGACAAGGCCGGACGCTCGGTCATTGCCAGCAGATGGCCCTGGCCCTTCAGGCGCGCGATCTCGACCAGCGCCGTCTCGTCGAGCACGGGCGAGCGGCGCAGCACGGGGCCGGCCACCATGATCTCGTTCTCGCGCGCGAGCTGATTGACGAGGTGTGGCGGCGCGTTGTCGAGGTGCGAGAAGCGCTCGGCCAGATCGATGCGCGAGGCGAGCTCGGCATGGGGGACGAGATCGATCAGGAGATTGTCGAAGAGGTCGATCAGCTCGGGGCGTAGCTTGTCCGCGTCGCGGAAGAACAATTGGGAGATGGCACGCGCGATCTCGCCGCGGCGGCGCGGATCGCCGCGCTTGACGATGTCGTCCAGTCCTGGAATGAGCGACGTGGCAACGGTCATGAAAACGCAACTCGAACGGGGCACGCCGCGGGTGCGCCCTTGGTTCAAGCCGCCCCACAATCGGGAAATCTAGGCCTGCTTGATGAAGGAAGCGTTGCGCGGGGCCGGCGAGACCGGGCGCAAAAAGGCCCCGTTGCCGCTGCAATGGGCCTTGTCCGGGAGTCAAGAAAGCGCTATATCAGCGCCAATTCATCTTCTCATACGATCCGCGTAGTGAGAGTGGGCCCGAAAGGACCCGCTCTTTTTTGTTACCTGGACGCGGCTCGGCGGGAGATGCGGCCCGGCGCGTTGTCGGGAAGGTTCCGAAGCGGGCTTTTGAAATCGTAACCAAGCCTTAACCCAAACCTTAACTACCCAAACCTTAACTACCCAAGCCTTAACCAACGAGCGCCCTGACCCTGGACATGACCGAACCGACCCCTGGTTCCACCGATGCCGAATTGCTGGCCGAGCCGCGGCTCGTGGTCGAGCCCGGCGTCGCGGCACGGGTGTCCGCGGTGGCAGCTCCCGTGCTCCAGGGCATGGGCTACCGCCTGGTCCGGATCCGCATTTCCGGGGAAGCCGGCTGCACCGTGCAGATCATGGCCGAGCGGCCGGACGGCTCGATGCAGATCGAGGATTGCGAGGCGATCTCGCGGGCGCTGTCGCCCGTGCTCGACGTCGCCGACCCCATCGACCGCGCCTATCGCCTCGAGATCTCCTCGCCGGGAATCGACCGCCCGCTGGTGCGCCGCTCCGATTTCGAACGCTATTCCGGGCATCTGGTGAAGATCGAGATGGCGGTCGCCCATGAAGGGCGCAAGCGCTTCCGCGGCACGCTCGGCCCGGTCGAGGGCGATTGCGTGCATCTGCATCGCGACGATGCCAAGGCCGGCGACGATGCCGACGTTCTCCTGACGATGGAGGATATCGGCGATGCGCGGCTGGTGCTGACCGACGAGCTGATCGCCGAATCCATGCGCCGCGGCAAGGCCGAGGAGCGCAAGATGCGCAGGGATCTCGGACTGGAGCCGCCGGCTGCACCGCACGCGGAGATCAGTGCGAAGATCACCAAGAACACCAAGCCGAAAAAGAAACCGGCCCCGACCAACACGAAGAAACATCGCCTTGCCGCCGAACGCGCGCGGCGCGGCAAGATCGAGCCTGACCAAGGAGACTAGCCATGGCAGTCAGCGCCAACCGACTTGAATTGCTTCAGATCGCCGACGCCGTCGCACGCGAAAAGTCGATCGACCGCGGCATCGTCATCGCGGCGATGGAGGACGCCATCGCCAAGGCGGCGCGCGCCCGTTACGGCAGCGAGACTGACGTTCATGCCGAGATCGACCCGAAGAAAGGCGAGCTGCGGCTGTCGCGCCACATGCTGGTGGTCGACAAGGTCGAGAATCACTCCAACCAGATCTCGCTGGTCGATGCCCAGCGCGCCAATCCGGGCGCGCAAGTCGGCGACACCATCGCCGACACCCTGCCGCCGCTCGAATATGGCCGCATCGCCGCGCAATCGGCCAAGCAGGTGATCGTGCAGAAGGTGCGCGAGGCCGAGCGCGACCGCCAGTACCAGGAATTCAAGGACCGCATCGGCGACATCGTCAACGGCGTCGTCAAGCGCGTCGAATATGGCAGCGTGATCGTCGATCTCGGCCGCGGCGAAGCCATCATCCGCCGCGACGAGATGCTGCCGCGCGAAGTGTTCCGCAACGGCGACCGCGTCCGCGCCTACATCTTCGACGTCCGCCGCGAGACGAGAGGCCCGCAGATCTTTCTCTCCCGCACCCATCCGCAGTTCATGGCGAAGCTGTTCGCGCAGGAAGTGCCGGAGATCTACGACGGCATCGTCGAGATCAAGGCGGTGGCTCGCGATCCGGGCTCGCGCGCGAAAATCGGCGTGATTTCCCGCGATTCCTCGGTCGATCCGGTCGGCGCCTGCGTCGGCATGCGCGGCTCGCGCGTGCAGGCCGTGGTGAACGAGCTGCAGGGCGAGAAAATCGACATCATCCCCTGGTCGCCCGACATCGCGACCTTCGTGGTCAACGCGCTGGCGCCGGCGGAAGTCTCCAAGGTCGTCATCGACGAGGACCGCGAGCGCATCGAGGTCGTGGTGCCCGACACCAACAACCAGCTCTCGCTGGCGATCGGCCGCCGCGGCCAGAACGTGCGCCTGGCCTCGCAGCTCACCGGCTGGGACATCGACATCCTGACCGAGCAGGAGGAATCGGAGCGCCGCCAGGCCGACTTCGAGAACTCCACCCGCGTCTTCATGGAATCGCTCAACGTCGACGAAGTGGTCGGCCAGCTGCTGGCGTCCGAAGGCTTCACCTCGGTCGAGGAGCTCGCGATGGTGGACGTCAAGGAGCTCGCCGGCATCGAGGGCTTCGACGAGGAAACCGCGCAGGAGCTGCAGAACCGCGCCCGCGAATATCTGGAGCAGCAGGAAGCCGAGCTCGAGGCGCGGCGCAAGGAGCTCGGCGTCGAGGACGCGGTCAAGGACGTGCCCGGCGTGACCTCGAAGATGCTGGTGAAGTTCGGCGAGAACGACATCAAGACCGTCGAGGACCTCGCCGGCTGCGCGACCGACGATCTGGTCGGCTGGACCGAGCGCAAGGAAGGCAGCGAGCCGACCAAGCACGCCGGTGCGCTCGACGGCATCGACATCTCCCGTGACGATGCCGAAGCGATGATCATGCAGGCCCGCGTCAAGGCCGGCTGGATCACCGAGGCCGATCTCGCCAAGCCCGCTGAGGAGGCCGAGGCGACCGAAGATCAGCCGGCTTAAGGGCAAAGGAGAATGTCGCCCGGATGCTTGCAGATTCCGACCTCGAACTTGACCATGGCCCGCGGACCGAAAGGTCCGCGACCATGCGCATGTGCGCGGTCAGCCGCGAGGTCCGGCCGATTGACGAGCTGATCCGCTTCGTCGCATCGCCTGACGGGCAAATAGTTCCCGATCTCAAGCGCAAGCTGCCCGGACGCGGCATGTGGCTCACCGCCTCGCGCAAGACGGTTGCGGAAGCGGTGCGGCGTCACCAATTTAGCAAGGCCTTCAAGCGCGAGCTGCGCATCCCTCAGACGCTTCCCACCGACATCGAGGCGCTCCTGGTCCGGAGCGTGACCGAAGCCCTTGGGATCGCCGCCAAGGCGGGCCAGGTCGTGGCCGGCTTCGGCAAGGTCGAGAGCGCCCTCCGGGAAGGAACGGTCGAGGTCCTGATCCATGCCAGCGACGGGGCCGCGGACGGAATCCGCAAATTGGACATGCTGGCGCGTCAGAATGCCGGGAATCGCGGTGCTAAGGCGCAGATTCCCGTCGTCACCGCGCTGAAATCGGTAGAATTGGATTTGGCACTGACCCGGTCAAATGTGATACATGCTGCCCTGCTCGCGGGCCCGGCGAGCAAGTCATTCCTGTCACGTAGCCAGATCCTGGTCCGATACCGGATGGCGGACGACGACAAGACTGCCGAAAAACCCGGCCAGGATTTCTGAGAGACACGACGACCCAATTGGATGGTGCGGCAACGCACAACACTGATAAATCAGGATTAGGACTGCTGAATGGTTGATACCAAGACCCCTGGCGACAAGAAGCTGAGCGTTCCGAGCAAGACGCTATCGCTCAAGCCGCGCGTCGAAACGGGCACCGTGCGCCAGAGCTTCAGCCATGGCCGCAGCAAGCAGGTCGTGGTCGAGAAGCGCGGCAAGCGCCGCATGGGCGACGGACCCGAGCCGCACGCGCCCGAGGTGACGGCAAAGCCCGCGCCGGCCGCACCCGCCGCCGCGCCGTCGCGTCCGGCTCCGCCCCCGCCGCGCAACGCCGGTTCCGGTGTGGTGCTGCGCACCCTCACCGAGGACGAGCGTTCGGCCCGCGCCAGCGCGCTGGCCGATGCCAAGCTGCGCGAAGTCGAGGAACGCCGCCAGGCCGAGGAAGAGGCCCAGCGCCGCGCCGCCCGCGAGGCCGCCGAGCGCGCCGAGCGCGAAGCCGCCGAATCCCGCCGCAAGGCCGAGGAGGAGCGCCACCGGCACGAGGACGAAGCCAAGCGCAAGGCCGAGACCGAGGCCAAGAAGCGTTTCGGCGAGGGTGAGCAGCCGGCATCCGCCGCGCGCCCCGCGACCGCAACCCCGGCCGCTTCCGCTCCCCGCCCCGGTGCGCCGGCGTCCCGCCCTGGAACCACCACCACGGCGCGTCCGGGAACCACGACGGCGCGTCCTGCAGCCACGACCGCGCAGCGTCCGGGTGGACCGGCCGGCCGCGGCCCCGCCGTTGCAGCCGAGCCCGACGAAGACGAGGCGCCGCGCCAGATCCGCCGCGGTCCCGGCGGCGCCGCGCGTCCCGTGGTCGCCCCCAAGCCCACCCACAAGCCCGGCCCGCAGAAGGAGCGCGGCCGCCTGACCGTCGTCACCGCGCTCAATGCCGACGAGGTGCGCGAGCGCTCGATCGCCTCGTTCCGCCGCCGCACCCAGCGCCTGAAGGGCCACGCCTCGAACGAGCCCAAGGAAAAGCTCATCCGCGAGGTGGTCATTCCGGAGGCGATCACCATCCAGGAGCTCGCCAACCGCATGGCCGAGCGCGCGGTCGACGTCATCCGCATGCTGATGAAGCAGGGCGCGATGCACAAGATCACCGACGTGATCGACGCCGACACCGCGCAGCTCATTGCCGAAGAGCTCGGCCACACCGTCAAGCGTGTTGCTGCATCCGACGTTGAAGAAGGTCTGTTCGACGCTACCGACGATTCGACCGACACCGAGACCCGTTCGCCCGTGGTGACCGTCATGGGTCACGTCGACCACGGCAAGACTTCGCTGCTCGACGCACTCCGCCACGCCAACGTGGTCTCCGGCGAAGCCGGCGGCATCACCCAGCACATCGGCGCCTACCAGGTGACATCGCCTGAAACCGGCAAGAAGATCACCTTCATCGACACGCCCGGCCACGCCGCGTTCACCGCGATGCGCGCCCGCGGCGCCAAGGTCACCGACATCGTCGTGCTGGTGGTCGCGGCCGATGACGGCGTGATGCCGCAGACGGTCGAAGCCATCAATCACGCCAAGGCGGCCGGCGTACCGATCATCGTTGCCATCAACAAGATCGACAAGCCCGACGCCAAGCCCGAGCGCGTGCGCACCGAGCTGCTCCAGCACGAGGTGCAGGTGGAATCCTTCGGCGGCGAAGTCGTCGACGTCGAGGTGTCCGCCAAGAACAAGACCAATCTCGACAAGCTGCTCGAGATGATCGCGCTCCAGGCCGAAATCCTCGACCTGAAGACCAATTCGGAGCGTCCGGCCGAAGGCACCGTGATCGAGGCCAAGCTCGATCGCGGCCGCGGTCCGGTCGCCACCGTGCTGGTCCAGCGCGGCACGCTCCGCGTCGGCGACATCATCGTCGCCGGTGCCGAAATGGGCCGCGTCCGCGCGCTGATCTCCGATCAGGGCGAGACCGTGCAGGAGGCCGGTCCCTCGGTGCCGGTCGAAGTGCTCGGCTTCAACGGCCCGCCCGAGGCCGGCGATCGTCTCGCAGTGGTCGAGAACGAAGCCCGCGCCCGCCAGGTCACCAGCTACCGCGCGCACCAGAAGCGCGAGAACGCGGCTGCCTCGATCTCCGGCATGCGCGGCTCGCTCGAGCAGATGATGTCGCAATTGAAGACGGCGGGCCGCAAGGAATTCCCGCTGATCGTCAAGGCCGACGTGCAGGGCTCGCTGGAGGCCATCCTCGGCTCGCTGGAGAAGCTCGGCACCGACGAGGTCGCCGCCCGCATCCTGCATGCCGGCGTCGGCGGCATCTCGGAATCCGACGTGACGCTGGCCGAAGGCTTCAACGCCGCGATCATCGGCTTCTCGGTTCGCGCCAACAAGGAGGCCGCTGCGGCCGCCAAGCGCAACGGCATCGAGATCCGCTACTACAACATCATCTACGACCTCGTGGACGACGTGAAGAAGGCGATGAGCGGCCTGCTCGCGCCGACCTTGCGCGAAACCATGCTGGGCAATGCCGAGATCCTGGAGATTTTCAACATCTCCAAGGTCGGCAAGGTCGCCGGCTGCCGCGTCACCGACGGCACCGTGGAACGCGGCGCCAATGTGCGCCTGATCCGCGACAACGTCGTCGTGCACGAAGGCAAGCTGTCGACGCTGAAGCGCTTCAAGGACGAAGTGAAGGAAGTGCAGTCCGGCCAGGAGTGCGGCATGGCCTTCGAGAACTACCACGACATGCGTGCCGGTGACGTGATCGAGTGTTATCGCGTGGAGACGATCCAGCGCTCCCTGTAAGTCCAAATCTTACCGAAGCGTTCGGATCTTTTTGAACTGAGATTGCGGGAGTGCGATGGCCGGATTTTTCCGGCCATCCACCCCTCTTCGTTTCAACAGGACAAATGACAATGCCCGTGTCGCAGGCACCGGGCATGACGAGGTGATTTTCGATAAAATGCCGCGGCATCATCAGAAGAAGAGTTCCGCGCCCGGCGGCTCGCAGCGTCAGCTGCGCGTCGGCGAGCAGGTTCGCCACGCGATGGCCGAGATTCTGGCGCAAGGCAATGTGCATGATGCCGACCTCGAAGGTCACATCATCACCGTGCCGGAGGTGCGGATGTCGCCCGACCTGAAGCTCGCGACGGTCTACGTGATGCCGCTCGGTGGCCGCGACACCGAGATCGTCATCGCTGCGCTCGAACGCAACAAGAAGTTCCTGCGCGGCGAGGTCGCGCGGCGCGTTAACCTGAAATTTGCACCTGACATTCGCTTCCGCGTCGACGAACGATTCGACGAAGCGGAACGGATCGAGAAGCTTTTGCGAACGCCTGCGGTGCAAAAGGATTTGGAACAGGATCCGGATTCGGATCGGGAAGAAGAGCAATGACCATGGACCCCGCTCACGGCACGATCGGCGGCAACGAGGCCGATCAGCGCGACGTGCAGAACAACAATTTCGCGGAGGATTCGCAGCCGCATCGGGAGCCGCGCCGCGTCAACAACGATCCGCGCGCCAAGCAGCAGAAGGGCAACCAGCCTCGGCGCGACCGCCGCGACGTCCATGGCTGGGTCGTGCTCGACAAGCCGATCGGCATGACCTCGACGCAGGCGGTCGCCGTGCTCAAGCGCCTGTTCAACGCCAAGCGCGCCGGACACGCCGGCACGCTCGATCCGCTCGCCTCCGGGGGCTTGCCGATCGCGCTCGGCGAGGCCACCAAGACCGTCCCCTTCGTGATGGACGGCCGCAAGCGCTACCGCTTCACGGTCTGCTGGGGCGAGGAGCGCGACACCGACGACATCGAGGGCCGGGTGACCGCGACCTCGGACCAGCGCCCGAGCCGGGAGGCGATCCTGGCCCTCTTGCCCCGCTTCACCGGGGTGATCGAGCAGATCCCGCCGCGCTATTCGGCGATCAAGGTCCAGGGCGAGCGCGCCTATGACCTCGCCCGCGACGGCGAGATCGTGGAGCTGGCCCCCCGCCCGGTCGAGATTCACCATTTAACCCTTGTGGATCAACCAGATAACGACCGCGCCGTGTTCGAGGCCGAATGCGGCAAGGGCACCTATGTCCGGGCTTTAGCCCGCGATATGGGCCGGATTCTCGGCACTTACGGCCATATCTGCGCGCTGCGGCGGACCCTGGTCGGCCCATTTGGCGAAAACGACATGATTCCGCTGGATCAGCTGGAGGCTTTGTGCGATAGAGCCGCGTCCGGCGAGGGCAGCCTCGCCGACGCGCTTTTGCCCGTTGAGACCGCGCTGGACGACATCCCGGCACTGGCCGTCACTCGGGCTGATGCGGCAAGGCTCCATCGGGGCCAGGCCGTTTTGTTGCGCGGACGGGATGCGCCCACTTGTAGCGGCACAGTCTATGTCACGGTGGCAGGCCGTCTTTTGGCGCTTGCCGAAGTCGGCAATGGCGAAATCATCCCCAAGCGTGTGTTCAACCTGACCGGCCTGACTGCCAGCCCCGGTCGCAACGAGAGAAATTGACGATGTCGATTGCCGCAGAACGCAAAGCGGAAGTCATCAAGACGAATGCCACCAAGGCCGGCGACACCGGCTCGCCCGAGGTTCAGGTCGCGATCCTGTCGGAACGCATCAACAACCTGACCAACCATTTCAAGACCCACGTGAAGGACAACCATTCGCGTCGCGGCCTCTTGAAGCTGGTCTCGACCCGCCGCTCGCTCCTCGACTACCTGAAGAAAAAGGACGAGGCACGCTACAAGGCGCTGCTCGAGAAGCACAATATTCGTCGTTAAGAGTTCTTTGCGCGCGCCACCGGCGCGCGTTTTCGCACGTGGTTTCGAGTGAAAGCGCTTATTTTAAGCTTTTTGATCGAGGTTGCGTGCGCGTCGGATGCGGATTGTTGATTCGCCTCCGGGCATGATGGGCGAAGACCGAAGTTTCGGTGTTCGCATTCGTGCCGACTGACAGTCCAGCAGCAATCCGGCGGCTGGGCACAACGGGCAAGGCGCCCGTATGACCCGAAGGGATGGACGCCATCCGACATCCAAAAACCATGGCAGGATCGCAGGACGCTGATCATCCGCTCCGATCAGCGTCCCGCAATCTTGCGCATGGTTTTTGTTTTTCGAGAGCCGTCCCTTCTTTCGAGAACCCATGAAAGAAGACCTCTATGTTCAATAAGCATTCAGTCGAGATCGACTGGGGCGGACGCCCACTCAAGCTCGAAACCGGCAAGATCGCCCGCCAGGCCGACGGCGCCGTCGTCGCCACCTATGGCGAGACCGTGGTGCTCGCTACCGTCGTCGCGGCGAAGGCGCCGCGCGAAGGCGTCGACTTCCTGCCGCTGACCGTCGATTATCAGGAAAAGGCCTATGCTGCGGGCCGCATTCCCGGCGGCTATTTCAAGCGCGAGGGCCGTCCGACCGAGAAGGAGACGCTGGTCTCCCGCCTGATCGACCGTCCGATCCGCCCGCTGTTCGTCGACGGCTGGCGCAACGAGACCCAGGTGATCGTCACCGTGCTGTCGCACGATATGGAGAACGATCCCGATATCGTGGCGATGGTCGCGGCCTCCGCCGCGCTGACGCTGTCCGGCGCCCCCTTCAAGGGCCCGATCGGCGCGGCCCGCGTCGGCTTTGCCAATGACGAATTCATCCTCAACCCGACGCTGGACGAGATGGTCGACACTCAGCTCGACCTCGTCGTCGCCGGCACCGCCGACGCCGTGCTGATGGTCGAATCGGAGGCCAAGGAGCTGAACGAAGACATCATGCTCGGCGCCGTGATGTTCGGTCACCGCCACTTCCAGCCGGTGATCAACGCCATCATCGATCTCGCCGAGAAGGCCGCCAAGGAGCCGCGCGAAGTCACCGTCATCGACAATTCGGCGCTCGAGAAGGAAATGCTCGGCCTGGTCGAGCAGGAGCTGCGCGCCGCCTACGCCATTCCGGTCAAGCAGGATCGCTACGCCGCGGTCGGCAAGGTCAAGGAAAAGGTGATGGCCCATTACTTCCCCGAAGGGAAGGAGCCGCAATACGACAAGCTGCGCATCGCCGGCGTGTTCAAGGAGCTGGAAGCCAAGATCGTCCGCTGGAACATCCTCGACACCGGCAAGCGCATCGACGGCCGCGACAGCAAGACGGTGCGCAACATCGTCGCCGAGGTCGGCGTGCTGCCCCGCGCCCACGGCTCGGCGCTGTTCACCCGCGGCGAGACCCAGGCGATGGTCGTGACCACGCTCGGCACCGGCGAGGACGAGCAGTACATCGATGCGCTGTCCGGGACGTACAAGGAAACGTTCCTGCTGCACTACAACTTCCCGCCCTATTCGGTCGGCGAGACCGGCCGCCTCGGCGGCACCAAGCGCCGCGAGATCGGCCACGGCAAGCTGGCCTGGCGCGCGATCCGTCCAGTGCTGCCGCCGCATCACGAGTTCCCCTACACCACCCGCGTGGTGTCGGAGATCACCGAGTCGAACGGCTCGTCCTCGATGGCTTCGGTCTGCGGCGCCTCGCTGGCGCTGATGGATGCGGGCGTGCCGCTGAAGCGGCCGACCGCGGGCATCGCGATGGGCCTGATCCTCGAAGACAAGCGCTTCGCGGTTCTCTCGGACATCCTCGGCGACGAGGACCATCTCGGCGACATGGACTTCAAGGTCGCCGGCACGGAAGCGGGCATCACCTCGCTCCAGATGGACATCAAGATCGAGGGCATCACCGAAGAGATCATGAAGGTGGCGCTGGCGCAGGCCAGGGACGGCCGCATCCATATCCTCGGCGAGATGGCCAAGGCCCTCACCGCGGCCCGCGCCGAGCTCGGCGAATACGCGCCGCGCATCGAGACCTTCAAGATCGCCACCGACAAGATCCGCGAAGTGATCGGCACCGGCGGCAAGGTGATCCGCGAGATCGTCGAGAAGACCGGCGCCAAGGTCAATATCGAGGACGACGGCACCGTGAAGGTCGCCTCCTCTGACGGCGAAGCCATGAAGGCCGCGATCAAGTGGATCAAGTCGATCGCGTCCGATCCGGAAGTCGGCCAGATCTATGACGGCACCGTCGTCAAGGTGATGGAGTTCGGCGCCTTCGTGAACTTCTTCGGCTCCAAGGACGGCCTCGTCCACATCAGCCAGCTCGCATCGAACCGCGTGCAGAAGACCTCCGACGTCGTCAAGGAAGGCGACAAGGTCAAGGTCAAGCTGCTCGGCTTCGACGATCGCGGCAAGACCCGCCTGTCCATGAAGGTGGTCGACCAGACCACCGGCGAGGACCTCGAAGGCAAGGACAAGGGCGGCGAGGGCGAGAAGGCTCCGCGCGAAGCGGCCGGCGAGTAACCGCTCCAAGCCACGTCAGAACCACGAAGGGCGGCCGAGAGGCCGCCCTTTTTGTTTCGGCGTCCCTGCCTGATCGAGGGAGTCGCCTATGCGCGATTCCGCCGCAGCGTCGCGCACGTCCGATCGAAAACCGCGATGGCTGACGCTGCGTACCTGTCGTACCGCCGTACGCTTCAGCGGATCGTCCCCAGACAGGAGAACCAAATGACATCCATATCCCGGCGCCGTCTCGTGTTCGCTGCAACCGGCCTCGTTGCGGCTGCCGCTGCCCCGCGCTTGGCGTTTGCGCAGGCGGCCATGGCGCCCGCAGGGCCGTTCAAGCTCGATCCTTTGGCCTATCCGGCCAATGCGCTGGAACCGCATATCGATGCCAAGACGATGGAAATCCACCACGACCGCCATCATCAGGCGTTCATCACCAACTTGAACAATTTAGCCAAGGATAATCCGCAGATCGCTGGAAAGCCGGTCGGCGAGGTGCTCGGCAATCTCGGCGCCGTACCCGACGCGATCCGCACCGGCGTCCGCAACAACATGGGTGGCCACGCCAACCACACGATGTTCTGGCAGATCATGGGACCGAACGGCGGCAAGCCGGAAGGTGCCCTGCTCGCCGCGATCGACAGCGATCTCGGTGGCATGGAGAAATTGCAGACGGACTTCAACGCTGCCGGCGGGCGCGTGTTCGGCTCGGGCTGGGTGTTCGTGACCGTCAGCAAGGACGGCAAGCTCGCGATCGAGACAAGGCCCAATCAGGACAATCCGATGATGGACGGCAAGCGGGCGCTGCTCGGCAACGACGTCTGGGAGCACGCCTATTATCTGAACTACCAGAACCGCCGCGCCGATTATCTCAAGGCATGGTGGAACACGGTGAACTGGAAGGTGGTGGGCGAGCGCTACGCTGCCGCGAAGGCCGGCACGCTCGACGTGTGAGGACACGAAGACAAAAAGGGCGGCCTCTCGGCCGCCCTTTTTATGACTGCTCGAGAAATGCTGCGCCCCCTCTCCCGCTTGCGGGAGAGGGTCGGGGAGAGGGCTGCTTCCGCAGGAAGACTCCCCAAGAGGAGAGAGCCCTCACCCGCCGCGCTTCGCGCGTCGACCTCTCCCGCAAGCGGGAGAGGTGTCACACTCACGCCGCGAGGTCGTAGCGATCGAGGTTCATCACCTTGGTCCAGGCCTTGGCGAAGTCCTTGACGAACTTCTCCTTGGAATCCGAGGTGGCATAGACCTCGGCGAAGGCACGGAGCTGCGAGTGTGCGCCGAAGATGAGATCGACACGCGTGGCGGTCCACTTCACCGCATTGGTCTTGCGGTCGTGCCCCTCATAGGAGCCGTCGGCCGCCGGCGTCCACTGCGTGCTCATGTCGAGCAGGTTGACGAAGAAGTCGTTGCTCAGCGTTCCCGCCTTGGCGGTGAGGACGCCGTGCTTCGAGCCGTTCGCATTGGCGCCGAGCACACGCAGGCCGCCGACCAGCACGGTCAGTTCAGGCCCGGTGAGCCTGAGCAGTTGCGCGCGATCGACCAGCGCCTCTTCAGGATGCATGAACTGATGCCGCTTGCCGATGTAGTTGCGGAAGCCATCGGCCCGCGGCTCCAGCGGTGCGAACGAAGCCGCATCCGTCTGCTCCTGCGAGGCGTCCATGCGGCCCGGCGTGAAGCCGACCTTGACGTCGACGCCGGCATCCTTGGCAGCCTTTTCGACCGCGGCGGTGCCGCCGAGCACGATGAGGTCCGCCAGCGAGACCTTCTTCGCACCGGATGATGCGTTGAAGTCCTTCTGGATCGCTTCGAGCTTGCCGAGCACCTTGGCGAGCTGGGCCGGGTCGTTGACCTCCCAGTCCTTCTGCGGGCTGAGGCGGATGCGCGCGCCGTTGGCGCCGCCGCGCTTGTCCGAGCCGCGGAACGTCGAGGCCGACGCCCAGGCGGTCGAGACCAGCTCGGACACCGACAGGCCCGAAGCCAGGATCTTGCTCTTCAGCGAAGCGATGTCCTGCTCGCCGACCAGCTCGTGGTTCAGGGCCGGAATCGGATCCTGCCAGATCAGCGTCTCCTTCGGCACCAGCGGGCCGAGATAGCGCTGGATCGGACCCATGTCGCGATGGGTGAGCTTGAACCAGGCGCGGGCAAAGGCGTCCGCGAACTGATCCGGGTTCTCCAGGAAACGCCGCGAGATCTTCTCGTAGACGGGATCGAAGCGCAGCGAGAGGTCCGTCGTGAGCATGGTCGGCCGATGCTTCTTCGAGTTGTCGAAGGCATCGGGAATGACCGCGTCGGCGCCCTTCGCCGTCCACTGGTTCGCACCGCCCGGGCTCTTGGTCAGCTCCCATTCGTACTTGAACAGGTTCTCGAAGAAGTTGTTGCTCCACTTCGTCGGCGTCGTCGTCCAGGTCACCTCGAGACCGCTGGTGATGGCATCACCCGCGCGGCCCGAAGCGTACTTGCTCTTCCAGCCGAGGCCCTGATCTTCCAGCGCGCCGGCTTCCGGCTCCGGGCCGACCAGCGACGGATCGCCGGCACCATGGGTCTTGCCGAAGGTGTGGCCGCCGGCGATCAGCGCGACGGTCTCTTCGTCGTTCATCGCCATGCGGGCGAAGGTCTCGCGGATGTCCTTGGCCGCGGCGACCGGATCCGGCTTGCCGTTCGGGCCTTCCGGGTTGACGTAAATCAGGCCCATCTGCACGGCGCCGAGCGGCTCGGCGAGCTGACGCTCACCGCTGTAGCGCTCATCGCCAAGCCAGGTGCCTTCGGGGCCCCAATAGAGCTCTTCCGGCTCCCAGACGTCGACGCGGCCACCGGCGAAACCAAACGTCTTGAAGCCCATCGATTCCAGCGCGACGTTGCCGGCGAGCACCATCAGATCGGCCCAGGAAATCTTGCGGCCGTACTTCTGCTTGATCGGCCAGAGCAGGCGGCGGGCCTTGTCGAGGTTGGCGTTGTCGGGCCAGCTGTTGAGCGGGGCGAAACGCTGCTGACCGGCGCCGGCGCCACCGCGGCCGTCGGTGATGCGGTAGGTGCCCGCGCTGTGCCAGGCCATGCGGATCATCAGGCCGCCGTAATGACCGAAGTCGGCGGGCCACCATTCCTGCGAATCCGTCATCAGGGCGGTCAGGTCCTTGATGACCGCGTTCAGGTCGAGCGACTTGAACTCCTTGGCGTAATCGAAGTCCTTGTCCATCGGATCGGACTTGTCCGAGTTCTTGTGCAGGACCTCGATGTCGAGCTGCGTCGGCCACCAGTCGCGGTTTGTGCGCGTGGGTTTTCCGCCCGAAAACGGGCACTTCGAAGTGTCGTCCATGAATACCTCCTCTGGCGGCGTCGAACTCGCGCCCTTGACCAGGTAGAACCACTCTAAGCGCCCCGTCCTATCAGGGGAAGTTGACTTTAATGATCGCTGCGATAGGATTTTCTGATGATCAATCTGACGCTGCGCCAGCTCCGGTATTTCGATGCGCTGGCCCGTCACGGCCATTTCGGCCGCGCGGCCGAGTCCTGCTCGATCTCGCAGCCGGCCCTGTCGATGCAGATCAAGGAGCTCGAGGAGGCGCTGGGCGGCCTGCTGCTGGAGCGCAGCGCCCGGCAGGTCGCGCTGACCCGGTTCGGCGAGGAGCTGGCGCAACGGGTCCGCGACATCCTGCGCTCGGTCGACGAGCTCGGCGATTTTGCGCGCGCATCGCAGGACCGCTTCGCCGGCCGCCTGCGCATCGGCATGATCCCGACCATCGCGCCCTATCTGCTGCCCAAGATCACCAAGAACCTCACGCGCATGCATCCGGAGCTCGACATCCGCGTCCGCGAGACCATGACGCCGCGGCTGATCCAGGAGCTGGTGGAGGGACGGCTGGACACCGCCATCGTGGCGCTGCCGGTGTCGGAGCCCTCGCTCACCGAGGTCGCGCTGTTCGAGGAGAAATTCCTGCTGGTGCGGCCGGGCGCCGATGAGGGCACGCCGGTGCCGTCGCGCGAGATGATGCGCGAGATGCGGCTGCTGCTGCTCGAGGAGGGGCACTGCTTCCGCGACCAGGCGCTGTCGTTCTGCAACATGCAATCGGCGCCGCCGCGCGAGATGCTGGATGCGAACTCGCTGTCGACGCTGGTGCAGATGGTCAGCGCCGGCATCGGCGTCACCCTGATCCCGGAGATGGCGGTGCCGGTGGAGACGCGATCGGCCTCGGTCTCGCTGGCGCGCTTCCGCGACCCCGAGCCGTCGCGCACCATCGGCATGGTCTGGCGCAAGACCAGCCCGCTGGCGCGGCAGCTGCTGCAGATTTCCGAGGTGGTGTGCCTGTCGGCCGGCAAGGTGCGGGCGCGGCAATCCGTGCGCCAGAAGGCTTGACCGGATGTCGCATCCGGTCATCCGCCTTGCCCGTTCCGACGAGTACGACGAGATCGGCCGCGTCTGGATGGAGAGCTGGGTCTCGACCGGGCTCGCCGAGACAAGCGACTTCCTGCTGGCCAATTTGCGCGCGCGCATCCGGCGCGAGATTGGGGACGGCTGGAGCCTGTTCGTCGCCGACGATCGCGGCACGATCGCCGCGATGCTCGCGCTGCATCTGCCAAAACTCTATCTCGACATGCTGTTCGTCGCGCCCGCCTATCAAGGCCGATCGCTCGGCCGGCAATTGCTCGCCTTCACCCGTACGCAAATGCCGGACGAGATGCATCTGCGCTGTGTGCGCGAGAACGAGAAGGCCTGGCGCTGGTACGAGCGCGAAGGCTTTGTGTTCGAGAAGGAAGAGATCGAGCCGTCGAACGGGTTCGTGATGAAGTACTATCGGTGGAAGCGAAGGACCATCGACGCGTAGTGCGCCGAGACCCTCATCTTGCAGTTGTCATCGGCTCGCTCTAAGACTTGTCTCAAGTCCTCACCGCACATCTTCCAAGCTCGTGATCCCGCCGATTCCATGTTTCGCATCTGTTTGACCGCGATCTCCTTGTTTGGCCTCATCAGTGTCGCCGCGGCGCAGCCTGCACCGCCATCGGCTACGCCAACGTCGCGCCCCGCCAAGGGCGCAACTCCGAAAGGCGCAACGAATCCCAAGCAGGCGGGCGCTGCAGACGCTGGCCCATGCGAGATCGGTCTCCTGGCTGCGCCGGCCAATCGTTTCGGCGTTCAGCAGGTCGGCTTCACCATGTTCGGCAACGAGTACACACCCGTCGGGGTCGAGAGTTGGGGACTGGACGATCTCATCCTGTCGCGGCTTCGCGCGGCCGCAGCCGGAAAGTCGGTCAGGCGAATTGCGTATTCGCCCGCTGCTTTTGCGCACGCCGTGGAATCGGGATCGCCGATGCTGCGTCGGAACCCGGAACGACAGGAGTTCGTTCAGCAGAGCGCCGCCACTACCAGATGTCAACGCTATGTCCTGGTCGAGCGATACCAGAACCGCTTCAGCAATACCAACCAGTCCGTCGAAGGCTTTGGCATCGTCAAATGGGGCAACCCCATCAAGCGTCGCACGTTCCTGTTCGCACTGACCTACATCACCGTGTTCGACGGGCAGTCATTCGAGGCCGTCAAAAAGGGCGCCGCAAGCCTGGATGACGAGCCGATGATGTCCCGACTGATCGGGATCAACCCCATCAGTGGTCCCAACAAGGAGTTGGACGAAGCCGCCTTTCCATCGGCTCCCGCCGAGGTGGCGGCTAACGCAAAGCTGCGCGACGGTGTCCGTGCCTTATTGACGACAAGCCTCGACCGGACATTGCCGGGACTGCTCCAGCAATGAGGTCCGCGCCATGATCAAGCTCTATTGGTCGCCCCGCTCACGCTCGTTCACGGCGCTCTGGCTGATGGAGGAGAGTGGCCTGCCCTATGAGCGCGTGCTGACCGACATCACGACCGGCGCGCAGAAGACGCCGGATTATCTGAAGATCAACCCGATGGGCAAGGTGCCGGCGCTGACCGACGGCGAGGCCGCGCTCGGCGAAGCCGCGGCCATCTGCGCCTACATCGCCGACCGCTATCCGGAGACCAAGCTCGCGCCGGCCGTGACCGACCCGCGCCGCGCGCGCTATCTGCAATGGCTGTTCTTCTCGCCCGGCTGCATCGAGCCCGCCATCATCCAGATCTTCACCAAGATCGAAATCCCGACCTCGACGGCGGCCTGGGGCAGCGCCACGCAGGTGTTCGACGTGCTGGAAGGCGCGCTCGCCAAGGGTCCGTGGATTCTCGGCGAGGAATTCTCCGCCGCGGACATCGTGATCGGCTCGGGCCTGAATTTCGCGGTACGCCGGTTCAAGATGGTGCCGTCGCGCCCGGCATTCGACGCTTACCTCGCGCGCTGCACGGCGCGGCCGGCGTTCCAGCGCGCGGAGACGATCGCGGCGGGTTAGCTTTCCGCCTTCAAATCGTCCGGCCGCGGCATCAGGATGATGTTGTAGCCGGAATCCACATAATGGATTTCGCCGGTGACGCCGCCGGAGAGATCGGACAGCAGATACAGCGCCGAGCCGCCGAGCTCGTCGAGCGTGACACCGCGGCGGAGCGGCGCGTGCTTCTGCATGTAGGCGAACATCGCCCGCGCCTCGCCGATGCCGGAGCCGGCGAGGGTGCGGATGGGCCCCGCGGAGATCGCATTGACGCGGATGCCGCGCGGCCCGAAATCGGCGGCGAGATAGCGCACGGAAGCCTCCAGCGCCGCCTTGGCCACGCCCATCACGTTGTAGTTCGGCATCGCGCGCTCCGAGGCGCCGAAGGTCAGCGTGATCATGCTGCCGCCTTCCGTCATCAGCTCGGCGGCGCGCTTTGCGACCTCCGTGAACGAGAAGCAGGAGATCACCATGGTGCGCGAAAAATTCTCGCGGCTGGTGTCGGCGTAGCGGCCCTTCAGCTCGTTCTTGTCGGCGAAGCCGATGGCGTGGATGACGAAGTCGAGCCTGCCCCATTTGTCGCGGAGCGCCGCGAAGGTGGCATCGACGCTGGCGATGTCCTCGACATCGCAAGGCAGCACCAGGTCGACGCCGAGCTGCTCCGCGAGCGGCTTGACGCGCTTGCCGAGCGCCTCGCCCTGGAAGGTGAAGGCGAGCTCGGCGCCGTGGGCATGCAGCGTCCGCGCCATGCCCCAGGCGATGGAATGATCATTGGCGATGCCCATGATCAGACCGCGCTTGCCTTTCATCAACAATGTCATGTGGTGGATTCCATCAATCGGAAAGATCTGGCTTCAACCTCTAGAGTGCCACCGAACAGGCAGGCGACGAGGATTTCCGTATCGGCCGTGAATTCCATGCGCAACAGATCGATATTCCCGCTGGCCCGATTCTTGAGAAGCCGCGCGATGTCGCCACTCATGATAAAGCGAGTGACGCCCGTTCCGACGCAATGATATCTCCGGCGCACCGCGGAACTATCGTCGTTCGGATAGAGATCGACGACGAGCGTGAATTCCGGCTCGTTCGCTTCAAATCCCGAGAAGCGCAGGTCGACGAGAACTCCGTCGTGCCAGTTTATCTCGTCTGGCCCGTTCCCGGATTCAGCAGAGCCCAACTCACGCATCCAGCCGGCTGAACACCAGCGTGGCGTTGGTGCCGCCGAAGCCGAAGGAGTTCGACAGCACGGTGCCGATCCTGGCGTTGTCGATGCGCTTGCGCACGATCGGCATGTCGGCGAACACGGGGTCGAGCTCCTGGATGTGCGCGCTCTCGCAGATGAAGCCGTTGTTCATCATCAGCAACGAATAGATCGCTTCCTGCACGCCGGTGGCGCCCAGCGAATGGCCGGTCAGCGCCTTGGTCGCCGAGATCGGCGGGCACTTCTCGCCGACGCCGAACACTTTTCGGATCGCCTCGATCTCCGGCGGATCGCCGGCCGGGGTCGAGGTCGCGTGCGGGTTGATGTAGTCGACCTTGGTCTTCACCGTCGACATCGCCATGCGCATGCAACGCTCGGCGCCTTCGCCCGACGGCGCCACCATGTCGTGGCCGTCCGAGGTCGCGCCGTAGCCGACGACCTCGCCGTAGATGCGCGCGCCGCGCGCCTTGGCATGCTCGAGCTCTTCCAGCACCAAGACGCCGGCGCCGCCGGCGATGACGAAGCCGTCGCGATTGAGATCGTAGGGACGCGAGGCGGTGGCCGGCGTGTCGTTGTATTTCGAGGACATCGCGCCCATGGCGTCGAACAGCACCGACAGCGTCCAGTCCAGTTCCTCGCAGCCGCCGGCGAAGATGACGTCCTGCTTGCCGATCTGGATGGTCTCATAGGCATTGCCGACGCAATGGTTCGAGGTCGCGCAGGCCGAGGAGATCGAATAGTTCACGCCCTTGATCTTGAACCAGGTCGCGAGCGTGGCCGAGGCCGTGGAGGACATCGCCTTCGGCACCGCAAACGGGCCGACGCGCTTCGGGCCCTTGGAGCGGGTGATGTCGGCGGCCTCGACGATGGTGCGCGCCGAGGGCCCGCCGGAGCCCATGATGATGCCGGTGCGGACGTTGGACACTTCGTCGGGCGACAGGCCGGAATCCTGGATCGCCTGCTCCATCGCGATGTGATTCCACGCCGCGCCCTGGCCGAGGAAGCGCATCGCGCGGCGGTCGACCACCGTCGATGGATCGAGCGTCGGTTCGCCTTGCACCTGCGAACGGAAGCCGAGCTCGGCATATTTCTCAGCCCGCGAAATGCCCGACTTCGCCTCGTGAAGGCTCGCAAGCACTTCCTGGGTGTTGTTTCCGATCGACGAGACGATGCCCATCCCGGTGACCACAACCCGCCTCATGACAGCCTCGCCCTGCTCGTTGTCTTCTCGTTCTCTTCGTGATGATGCGCTCAGCCCAGGCTCGTGCCCTGCTTGAACAGGCCGACCTTCAGGTCCTTTGCGCGATAAATAATCTGCTCGTCGACCGAAAGCCACCCGTCGGCGATACCGAGCACCAGCTTTGAACGCATCACGCGTTTGATATCGACGTTGTACACAACCTTGCGGGCCTCGGGCAGCACCTGGCCGCTGAACTTCAGCTCGTTCAGGCCGAGCGCGCGACCACGGCCTTCACCCCCGGTCCAGCCCAGATAGAAGCCGACCATTTGCCACAGGGCGTCGAGGCCGAGGCAGCCGGGCATGACGGGATCGTTCTTGAAGTGGCAGCCGAAAAACCAGAGATCGGGCTTCACGTCGAGCTCGGCGCGCACCAGGCCCTTGCCGAACTCGCCGCCATTGTCGTTGATGTCAGTGATGCGGTCGAACATCAGCATCGGCGGCAGCGGCAGCTGGGCATTGCCCGGCCCGAACATTTCGCCGCGGGCACAGGCCAGCAAATCTTCGTAGTCGTAACCGTTGCGCCTGTTCAGCATTCACGAGCCTCTGTTCAAATCCCGATTGAGCGGCGTTCCTGGCGAAATTGGGCCCCGTCTCGAGCGGACAGCAAACGCCAATTGCCACCGCCGGCCGCGACTTGCGCAAGCTTCGCATGGACTGCCGACCGGGTCTCCATGCCCGGCTGCGCCAAAATCGGCTGAGCGGAACCGCGCGCTCTCTAACACAGGCCATTTCGGTGGCAAAGCGCTGACATGAAGGTAAAATGACGCGCTCCCCAGGCGGTTCCAAGCCTGATTAGAACCTCTCTAGTTGCGAGAAACTTGCATCTGCATCTTTCTGTTCTTATATTACAGAGAGATATTGTTCACGCGTGCCCGAAATCTTGGAAATGAACGAGAATACCGCGTCCCAACACGACGACGACCATGCCGCGGCCCTCCTGTCCGGCCGCCAGCCGGCCCTGACCGGGTGTCCCTGGCACGACGTCAACGAAATGCTGCAGTCCGCGGGCTTGCGGCCGACGCGCCAGCGCATGGCGCTGGGCTGGCTGCTGTTCGGCAAGGGCGCACGCCACCTCACGGCTGAAATGCTCTACGAGGAAGCCACGCTCGCCAAGGTCCCGGTGTCGCTGGCGACCGTCTACAACACGCTGAACCAGCTCACCGATGCCGGCCTGCTCCGCCAGGTCAGCGTCGACGGCACCAAGACCTATTTCGACACCAACGTCACCACCCACCACCACTATTATCTCGAGAACAGCCACGAGCTGGTCGACATCGAGGATCCGCATCTGGCGCTGTCCAAGATGCCCGAGGTGCCCGAGGGCTACGAGATCGCCCGCATCGACATGGTCGTGCGCCTGCGCAAGAAGCGCTGAGATCGTCCTACATCGCTAATTGATCATCCATGGCCGGGCTTGTCCCGGCCATTGTCGTTTTATGCCGCCATTCCGGGATGGTGCGCCAGCACCAGACCACAGGTGCGCAATCGCGCACCGGGGAATCTCGAGATCCTCGGGTGCGCAACTGCGCACCATAGTTCAATGCTGCGCATCGCCCCGGGATGACCCTTCGGGTCAGTTGACCTGCTCGTCCGAGTAGACGCCCCAGAGGCGCTCCTGCTGGATCCAGCCGTCGAAGCCATTGCCGATGACGCGGCACCAGCCTGCGGCGCATTTCTTGACCTGGGTGACGACGCCGGCCTGCAGCTTGGCCGCAACCGCGCTGTCGGGATCGGGCCGGTCATAGATGGGGGCAAGGTCGTCCTTGTGCTTCATGGTGACGACCGCGGTGCGGCGGCCCGACAGCAGCGAGTGATAGACCCAGCCCTCGGCGCCTTCGGAATCGCGCACCCGGCGCCAGTTCTCGAATTCGGCGGTAATTTCGACCGGCAGGCCGGCACGGGTGTAGACCCAGGCGACGTCATTGTCCTTGGTCGGGCCGGCGCGGACATTGACGTGGTCCGATTTGAGGCTGACATAGCGCGGCACCGGCAGGCCGCTGGCGGTCTGCGGGGTATTGTCCTTCGCCGCAAAGGAGGGGCCGACCGAGGCGCTCAACCAGGTGCAAACGAGCGCCATCACCACACAAAAACGCCCCAACGCCATCAACCCGTCTCCTTCAAGACCCGGCAGACCGGGCCCTCACCGCAAATTCCAAAACCCTGCCGCGCCTGCCCCTTCTCCCCGCCCCACGCGGGTTCCAAGCCCAAAGCCGTGGTTCTTGTCTTGGCCCGGCCTTCTGCTAGAGAGGACGGGCACTTGAGCAACCAATTGGCCCCGATTTTCCGGCCGGAAATGTCGGGTGAGCTTGGAGGAAACGCCGGGGACGGACACGGCAAGGGCAGTGTCGAACAACCGGGTTAATGAGGCCTCAACGACCGGCCTTTGGCGACAGAGGCGGCCTGCGATGCCTCATGAGAGCAGGACATGTCGGTGAAGAAGAAGCCCCTCGTCGTGGTGACGCGCAAGCTGCCGGATTCGATCGAGACGCGGATGCGCGAGCTGTTCGACGCGCGGATCAATCTCGACGACACGCCGATGTCGCCCGAGCAGATCCTCGAGGCCGCCCGCACCGCCGACGTGCTGGTTCCGACCGTGACCGACCACATCAGCGCCGACGTGGTGAACCAGCCCGACTGCAAGCTCCGCCTGATCGCCAATTTCGGCAACGGCGTCGACAATATCGACGTCGCAGCCGCCCATGCCCGCGGCATCACCGTCACCAACACGCCGAAGGTGCTGACCGAAGACACCGCCGACATGACCATGGCGCTGATCCTCGCGGTTCCCCGACGGATGATCGAGGGCGCCTCCATCCTGACCGAGGGCAAGCCCTGGGCCGGCTGGTCGCCGACCTGGATGCTCGGCCACCGCATCGGCGGCAAGCGCCTCGGCATCATCGGAATGGGCCGCATCGGCCAGGCGGTGGCGCGCCGCGCCCGCGCCTTCGGCCTGCAGATCCACTATCACAACCGCCGTCCCGTCGCCCCCGTGATCGCCGAGGAACTCGGCGCGACCTATTGGGAAAGCCTCGACCAGATGCTGGCGCGGATGGACATCATCTCGGTGAACTGTCCGCACACGCCGGCGACCTATCATTTGCTCTCGGCGCGGCGGCTGAAGCTGATCCGCAAGGACGCCTATATCGTCAACACCGCGCGCGGCGAGGTCACCGACGAGGACACGCTGATCAAGCTGATCGAAGGCGGCGAGATCGGCGGCGCCGGCCTCGACGTCTACGAGCACGAGCCCGCAGTCAACCCGAAGCTGGTGCGGCTCGCCAAGGCCGGCAAGGTGACGCTGCTGCCGCATATGGGTTCGGCCACGATCGAAGGCCGCGTCGAAATGGGCGAGAAGGTGATCATCAACATCCGCACCTTCCTCGACGCCCACAAGCCGCCGGATCGCGTGCTGCCGAGCATGCTGTGAGTGGGCTGCGCCAAATCTTATGGATTTAAGGCTTGTAGATTGAGCGGAGCGGCCGCGGCGTACGGCGACCGCTCCGAGCCAGTCAGTGCTTCGCCAGGGCGGCCAGGATCGGGCCGGCCTCGGCATCTTCAACGCATGGCGTAACGGTGATCTCCATCACGTTGGCCCATTGCGCATACCATTGATACATGGCCTTCGGGTCGTTGCTCTCCGAAATGGCAAAGCCCGTCCCGTTCATTCCGTGCCAGCGGCCGAGCATCTTCACACCTTCCGGTGGCGCTCCTCCTGTCTTCAGAAACTTTTCAATGGCGGAGTCGATCAAGTTCGGGGGCAATTTCCAGCTCGAGATGTACTTCATAGCAATCTCCAATCTGAAATTTACGTTCGCCTTGCGGCGAGCCGAATTCAATCACGAAGGGAGACGCTTGCAATATCTATTTTCGTGCCGCGCACCTACGCGCGATGGACGCTGAGATCCTCGAACACGGGCCCGTCGCCGTTGAGCGGATTGGCGGGATCGCGCCCATAGCGCAGCGTCTCGAAGCGCATCGCGCGCGCATCGATCATCAGGAGGCGGCCGACGAGACCGTCGCCGAAGCCGACGATCTCGCGGATCGCCTCCAGCGCCATCATCGAGCCGAGCACGCCCGCCAATGCGCCCATGACCCCGGCTTCCGCACAAGCCGGCACGGTGCCAGGCGGCGGCGCTTCGGGAAACAGGCAGCGATAGGTCGGATTGAACTCGCCCTGCTCGTTCGTCTCATGCGCACGGATGGTGGTGAGCGAGCCGTCGAAGGTGCCGAGCGCCGCCGTGATCAGCGGCCGCTTGGCGAAGAAGCAGGCGTCGGAAACGAGATAGCGCGTCGAGAAATTGTCGGAGCCGTCGAGCACGAGGTCGTAATCGCCGATCAGGCCGAGCGCATTGTCGGCGTTGAGCCAGGTGGCATGACCGACGAAGCGGACATGGGGATTGAGCGCCGCGATCCGCTCGGCCGCGCTCTCGACCTTGTGCCGGCCGATGTCGGGCGTGGTGTGGATCACCTGGCGCTGCAGGTTGGACAGCGACACCACGTCGTCATCGACCACGCCGAGCGTGCCGACGCCGGCGGCGGCCAGATACATCAAAGCGGGCGCGCCGAGCCCGCCGGCGCCGATCACCAGCACCGAGGCCCGCTTCAGCGCGGCCTGGCCGGGACCGCCGACGTCGCGCAACACGATGTGGCGGGCATAGCGTTCGAGTTCGTCCGGGCTGAGCAAGCTCTTTGACTCCTGAACCACCGCAACATTGTTCGCGACCAACGAGATGTGCTTCAATCACGCTGCGTTCAATGGGCTGGCTGGATTTGTCATGAGATCGATGCTTGCGGCAACCTTGATGTTGGCGGCGGCCACGGGCGCGAACGCCCAGATGACGACATCGCAAGTCGCCGGTACCAAGCCGAAAACGGTCCAGACCGTCCCGGTGCAGCCGCCGGCGATGCAGACGCCGTCCGCGACGGCCGATGCCATGGCAAAGGCGGAACGGCTGGCGCTGCAGTCCGACCTCGCCTGGGTCGGCCAGTATAACGGCGCCATCACCGGCGACGTCAGCGAGCGCATGGTCAACGCCATCAAGGAATACCAGAAGGCCAAGGGCGGCAAGCCGACCGGCGTGCTCAATCCGCAGGAGCGCGCCGCCCTCGCCGAGACGGCGCGCAAGAAGCAGGAGAGCGTCGGCTGGAAGATCGTGACGGAGCCGACCAGCGGCGCCCGCCTCGGCATTCCCAGCAAGCTGGTGCCGCAGCAGGCAAGCGATGGCAACGGCTCGAAATGGACTTCGCCGACCGGGACGGTGCAGGTGATCCTCAGCCGCCGCAAGGAGACGAACCCGACCTCGGCGAAGCTCGCCGATCTCGAGAAGGAGCCGTCCGGGCGCAAGGTCGATTACACCGTGGTGAAGCCCGACTTCTTCGTGCTGTCCGGCTTGCAGGGCCTGAAGAAATTCTACGTCCGCGGCACCTTCAGGGGCGACGAGGTCCGCACCATGACGATCCTCTACGACCAGGCGACCGAGAACACAGTCGAGCCGGTCGTGATCGCGATGTCGAGCGCGTTCAACGCGTTTCCATCGGGACCGCTGGCCGGGCCGCCGCCACGCAAGACCGTCGAATACGGCACCGGCATCGTCGTCAGCGAGGACGGCACGATCGTCACGGACCGCCTCGTCACCGATGGCTGCCTTGCGGTCACGATCGCCGGCCATGGCAACGCCGACCGTCTCGCCGAGGACAAGGAGCACGATCTCGCGCTGCTGCGCATCTACGGTGCGCGCGGGCTGAAGCCACTCAGCCTCGCCGGCGGGGCTGCGAAGACCAATGTCGATGTCGTCGGCATCGCCGATCCGCAAAGCCAGGGCGGCGCGGCCGCCGTATCGAGCCTCAAGGCTGCGCTGGCGCCCGCGACGAACGGCAATTCCGCGCTCGCGCCGCCGCCGGCGGTCGGCTTCTCCGGCAGCCCGGCCATCGACGCCGACGGCAAGTTCGCCGGCATCGCGCTGCTGAAGCCGGCCATGGTCGCGGGTCCCGCGACATCGGTACCGGCGTCACAGGCTTTGATGGTCTCCGCGGAGACGGTGCGCGGATTCCTGAAGGCGAACGGGGTCGCGGCGAATGGCACGTCGACGGACGTAATGGCCTCCGTCGTACGTGTGATCTGCGTGCGCAAATAAGTCTCGTGTCCCGGACGCGGTGCGGCATGAAATGCCGCTCCGCTGAGCCGGGACCCAGCTCGCCAACAGGTGCGCTTGTGGCTCTCTGAGCCCCGGCTCTGCAGCGCATCGCGTTGCGATGCGCTTTGTCCGGGGCACGGGTGCATGTGCGGCATACGTACGACTACTGAGCCGGTAATGGTACGGATTCGCTGGCATTCGTGATTCCGCCATCATCCTTACCGTTGATTCGGACCTCCGCGATCCCTTTGGATCGGGCCGGCACGTCCTGAGCGAGAAGCGCTCAGCATCCAGAAGCGATGCACGTTCGCGTGGCGTATCCCTGACCCAGCACTCCAAAGGATTGATCTTCAATGCACACGATCGTACTGGCCACCCAAAAGGGCGGCAGCGGCAAGAGCACGCTTGCCATCGGCCTTGCCCTCGCCGCCAAGCAGGCCGGCTTCACCGTCCGCCTGATCGAGACCGACCCGCAGGGCACCCTCTCCAACTGGCAGCGCCGCCGCTCGACCGACGATCTCGTCGTCGAGCCGATCTATCACGCCGCCGATATCGCGCCGCGTCTCAAGATGCTGGCCGATAGCGGCCTCCAGCTCGCGATCGTCGACACCGCGGCCGGCCTGTCCGCCGCCACCACCGCCGCGATCCGCCATTCCGACCTCTGCCTGATCCCGGCCCGTCCCAGCGTCGCCGACATCGAGGCGACCGTCTCGACGCTCAGCGTGGCGCGCGCCTGGAAGCGGCCCTACAGCTTCGTGCTGAACCAGACGCCGATCCGCGGCCAGCGCATCGACAACGCCGCGACCGCGCTCGCCGAGGAAGCCGCGCTCGATCTTGCCGAGGTGCTCGCGCGGCCGCTGATCGTGATGCGCAACGATCATCAGGACGCACTCGCCAGCGGCCTTGCCGTGGGTGAATTCGCGCCGAACGGCAAATCGGCGGACGAGATCCGCGGCCTCTGGCGCTGGATCGAGACCCGGCTCGAGCTCGAAGCCACCACCGATGTCCTGATCGACCAGGTCATCTCGGCTGCCCACGGCATGCTGCACGTTGCGAGCGAGCTTGCCTCGGACGAGACCACGACACTGGCGTCCTGAGCGGGGCAATCGCCCGGACGACAGTCGGGCTCGGCGCCATCCGGTGAAAGAGCCCAAGCGACGAAGCGATCCGGCCCCCAGCCCGGCCGGATTGCTTCGCCTCTATCCTCCCGTCATTGCGAGGAGCGCTTGCGACGAAGCAATCCAGACTGCCGCCGCGGTGGGATTCTGGATTGCTTCGCTGCGCTCGCAATGACGGCGTGGTGGGTCGTCGCCTTCGCCGAGACTTAGGCCCTCTCGGCGGCAAGCCTGATGGTCACTTCTGACATTTCGGACACCAGAAAGTCGAGCGGCCGTTCTGCACGAACCGCTTGATCGTGCCGCCGCAGCGCGGCGTCGTGCATTTCTCGCCTTCGCGGTCGTAGACCCTAAACGAATGCTGGAAATAGCCGAGCTCGCCTGACGTCTGGCGGTGATCGCGCAGGCTGGAGCCGCCGGCCTTGATCGCATCGTTGAGCACGGTGTGGATCGCACCGACCAGCCTCTTGCCATGATCGGTCGGCTCGCCCTTCTTGGTTGATAATGTCGCAGCAATGCGCCGCGGCGACAGATGCGAGCGGTGCAGCGCCTCGCAGACATAGATGTTGCCGAGCCCGGCCACCACGCGCTGGTCGAGCAGCGCGGCCTTCAGGCTGGTGGTCTTGCCCTGGCAGGAGCGCGCCAGCATCGCCGCATCGAATTCGTTGCCGAGCGGCTCGGGACCGAGTCCGCGCAGCAGCGGCTCGTCTTCGAGCGCGCCACGCGCGATCACTTTCATGTAGCCGAAACGGCGCGGATCGTTGAAGACGATGTCGGCGCCCGAGGACATCCGAAACAGCACGTGGTCGTGCGCGGAGTCCTTGGCCTTCGGATAGTGAAACTCGCCGGGCTGAGCCTCGTTGTCCGGCTTGATGACACGAAACGAGCCCGACATGCCCAGATGCATCAAGAGCACGTCGCCGGAGGCGAGATCGGCCATGAGATATTTTGCACGGCGGCCGAGCCCGGTGACGACCTGCCCCTCGAGCCGGGCCACGAAGTCGGGCTGGAACGGAAAGCGCAAATCCGGCCGGCGGGCCTCCGCATTGAGGATTTTCGCACCCTCCATCACGGGCTGAAGGCCGCGGCGGACGGTCTCGACTTCGGGCAATTCAGGCATGGTCAGGCATTCACCTTATGAGGGCGGTGTGATAGCGCCATTGCGGCGGGCAGGCTATGGTCCGCCGAGTGGAGTAGAGTAATGGATCGGCCGGGCGAAACCACGCATTTTGGCTTCAGGGACGTTCCCCTCGGGGACAAGCAGACGCTGGTGAACGATGTGTTTCACAGCGTGGCGTCGCGCTATGATCTGATGAACGATTTGATGTCCGGCGGCCTGCACCGGGTCTGGAAGGACATCATGATCACCGCGCTGGATCCGCCGAGGAGCGACCGGCCGTTCGCGCTGCTCGACGTCGCCGGCGGCACCGGTGACATCTCGTTCCGTGCCGCCAAGGCGGCCGGCCCAGGCTTCCATGCCACGGTGTGCGACATCAATTCCGACATGCTCGCGGTCGGCCGGGAGCGCGCCGCCAAGCGCCATCTCGACACCCAGGTCGATTTCGTCGAGGGCAATGCCGAAGCGCTTGGCTTTGCCGATCGCAGCTTCGACGCCTATACGATCGCTTTCGGCATCCGCAACGTGCCGCGGATCGACCTTGCGCTGCGCGAGGCCTATCGCGTGCTGAGGCCCGGCAGCCGCTTCCTGTGCCTGGAATTCTCCACAGTCGAAATGCCCGGCCTCGACAGGCTCTATGATCTGTTCTCGTTCAAGGTGATCCCGCCGCTCGGGCGCATGGTCACGGGCGACGCCGAATCCTATCAATATCTCGTCGAGTCCATCCGCAAGTTTCCAAAGCCCGCGGCCTTCGCCGACATAATCCGCGAGGCCGGTTTTGCCCGCGTCAGCTGGCAGACACTCTCCGGCGGCATCGTCGCACTGCATTCGGGCTGGCGTTTGTGATCTCTGCCGTCACCCACATTGCGCGCCTGATCCGCGCCGCGTTCGTGTTTGCGCGCGAAGGCGTGTTCGGCGCGGTCGATCCGAGCCTGGTGCCGCCGCCGGGACAGCTCGCGCTGAAGCTGGCGCGCATCATCGAGCGCCGCGGCGCCAAGCACGGTCCGCGGATCTCGCGCGCGCTGACGCGGATGGGCCCGGCCTATCTCAAGCTCGGCCAGTTCCTGGCAACGCGCCCCGACGTGGTCGGCGTCATCATGGCGCGCGATCTGGAGAGCCTGCAGGACCGCCTGCCGCCGTTTCCGCAAGGCGAAGCCGAGGCCACCATCGCGACCTCGCTGGAACGGCCGCTGACGGACGTCTTCGTGAGCTTCGGCCCGCCGGTCGCCGCGGCCTCGATCGCGCAGGTGCATCGCGGCGAGGTGTTGCGCGACGGCATCCGCAAGTCCGTCGCGATCAAGGTGCTGAGGCCCAACGTCGCGGCACGCTTCCGCCGCGACCTCTCCGATTTCTTCTTCGTCGCGCACAAGGCCGAGGCCTATTCGGCCGAGGCACGGCGCCTGCGCCTGATCGAGGTCATCAACACCATGTCGCGCTCGGTCGCGATGGAGATGGACCTGCGACTCGAAGCGGCTGCGCTGTCGGAGATGGCGGAGAACACGCGCGACGATCCGGATTTCCGCGTGCCCGCCGTCGACTGGGACCGCACCACGCACAACGTGCTGACGATGGAATGGATCGACGGCATCGCGCTGAACGACCACAAGCGCCTCGCAGAGGCGCAGGTCGACCTGCCCGATCTCGGCCGCAAGGTGATCCAGAGCTTCCTGCGCCATGCGCTGCGCGACGGCTTCTTCCACGCCGACATGCATCCGGGCAATCTGTTCCTGGATGACGCCGGCCGCCTCGTCGCGGTCGATTTCGGCATCATGGGCCGGCTCGGCATGAAGGAGCGCCGCTTCCTCGCCGAGATCCTGCTCGGCTTCATTACCCGCGACTATCGCCGCGTCGCCGAGGTGCATTTCGAGGCCGGCTATGTGCCCGCGCATCATTCGGTCGAGAATTTCGCGCAAGCCATCCGCGCCATCGGCGAGCCGATCCACAACCGCACGGCGGAAGAGATCTCGATGGCGCGGCTGCTGACGCTGCTGCTCGAGGTCACCGGCCTGTTCGACATGACGACGCGGCCCGAGCTGATCCTGCTGCAGAAGACCATGGTGGTGGTCGAGGGCGTGGCGCGCGGCTTCGACCCCAAGCTCGACATCTGGAGGATCGCCGACCCCGTGGTGCGCGAATGGATCGAGCGCAATCTTGGACCCATCGGCCGGGTACAGGGCGCGCTCGCCGGAACCGGGGACCTCGCGCGGGTGTTGATGCGCCTGCCGGAGATCGCCGAGCGGTCGGTGAAGGTGCTCGAGCAGCTCGAGACCATGACCCGCGAGGGCATCAAGCTGTCGCCGGAGAGCATCGCGGCCATGGGCCGCAGCGAGGGCCGCAAGACCCGCTGGCGCACCGTGGCGCTCTGGATCATCGCCGCGACCTTCATCGGCATCCTGATCGCCGTCCGGAATCTGTGATTGCCTAAACTTTGATTGCATTGCAATCACACGAGTGATAGCATCGCTATCATTTCCTGCCGGAGGGCGTCATGGCAAGCCTGACCATCCGCAAGCTCGACGACGCCGTCAAAACCTATTTGCGGCTGCGTTCGGCCAAGAACCACAGGTCGGTCGAGGAGGAGGTCCGGGTCATCCTGCGGGAGCTGATCGAGGGCCGCGAGGAGCCGCTGACGCCGTTTGCGGTGCCGCCGGCTGTGTCCGCTTCCCCGACGCCTCAGCGCACCGGCGCCGTCCCTGAGGCCAGTGTCACCCTGATCATCGGCGGCGGGATCGCGGCCTACAAATCGCTCGACCTGATCCGCAGGCTGAAGGAGCGCCGCATCGAGGTCCGCTGCGTGCTGACCAAGGCGGCCCAGCAATTCGTGACGCCGCTGGCGGCGAGCGCGCTCTCGCATGAGCGCGTCTATACCGATTTGTTCGACCCGCAGAGCGAGTTCGACGCCGGCCATATCCGCCTCGCGCGCGACTGCGACCTGATCGTGGTGGCGCCCGCGACGGCCGACCTGATGGCGAAGATGGCGAACGGTCACGCCGACGATCTCGCCAGCGCCATCCTGCTTGCGACCAACCGCAAGGTGCTGCTGGCGCCGGCGATGAATCCGCTGATGTGGAGCAACGCGGCGACGCGGCGCAACATCGCCCAGCTCCAGCGCGACGGCGTCGTGCTGATCGGCCCGAACGCGGGCGAGATGGCCGAAGCCGGCGAAGCCGGAACAGGCCGCATGTCGGAAGCCGTCGAGATCGCCAATGCCGCCGAGCGGCTGCTGCGGGCGCCGGTGCCGAAGCCGCTCGCCGGCAAGCGCGTGCTGATCACCGCCGGCCCCACCCACGAGCCGATCGATCCGGTGCGCTATATCGCCAACCGCTCTTCCGGCAAGCAGGGTTTTGCCATTGCCGCCGCCGCGCAGGCCGCCGGCGCCGAGGTCATTCTGGTGAGCGGGCCGGTCGACCTCGACGATCCCCCGGGCGTGACGGTGAAACATGTGGAATCGGCGCGGCAGATGCTGGAGCAGGTCGAGGCCGCGCTTCCCACCGACGTCGCGATCTTCGCCGCCGCGGTCGCCGACTGGCGCGTCGCGAACGAGGGCGAGCAGAAGCTGAAAAAGACTTCTGCCGGCATGCCGCCGCTTCAGCTGGTCGAGAACCCCGACATCCTCGCCACGATCTCCAAGCTCACCGACAAGCGCCCGCGGCTGGTGATCGGCTTTGCCGCCGAGACCGAGCACCTCATCGACAACGCCAAAGCGAAATTTGCGCGCAAGGGCTGCGACTGGATCGTCGCCAACGACGTCTCGCCCGCGACCGGCGTGATGGGTGGCGACCGCAACACGGTCCACCTGCTCAGCCGCAAGAGCGGTGCGCGGGACGGCGAGATTGCAGTTGATTCCTGGCCGGCGATGACCAAGGAACAGGTCGCCACCGAGCTGGTCGCGCATATCGCGAAAAACGTGACCGGCAAATCCCTGGAGTCCGCATCTTGAGCACGAAGGTGACCGTCGAGCTGCAGCGCCTCGCCCACGCGGAGGGCCTGCCGCTGCCGGCCTATCAGACCAGCGAGGCCGCCGGCCTCGATCTAATGGCCGCGGTGCCGGACGAGGAGCCCATGACGCTCGCACCAGGCCAATACGCACTGGTGCCGACCGGCCTTGCCATCGCCTTGCCGCCCGGACACGAGGCACAAGTGCGGCCGCGTTCGGGGCTCGCGGCCAAGCACGGCGTCACCGTGCTGAATTCGCCGGGCACGATCGATGCGGATTACCGCGGCGAGATCAAGGTGATCCTGATCAATCACGGCACCGCGCCGTTCGTGATCACGCGCGGCGAGCGTATCGCCCAGATGGTGATCGCGCCGGTGCTGCAGGCCACGCTGGTTCCCGTCGCCACCTTGTCGGCGACCGATCGCGGCGCCGGCGGCTTCGGCTCGACCGGGCGCTAACGCACGGCAATCCCTGCCGAATCATCCGCAGAATCACGTGAGCCGGAACCGCGCGCGGGGCATTTTTGTGGGGCCGCCTCTGCGTTCACGATCTGGACTCTTACCGGCGGAGTCGCGGTGAGGGTATTGTCGTTTGATTCGCGCGCGACGGGGGTCGCCGCGCGTCAATTCGTGCGGTCTTTGGGGCAACTATGTCAGGCGTGATCGTGTCGATGCGTCGGACGCTGCTGTCGTGCACATCGCTGGCGCGCAACGGCCTGGTGGGGGGCGCTCTCGCAGCGCTGCTGCCGGCTGCGCCGGCCGAGGCCGCCGACCTCATCGACACCCTCTCCCTAGTGATGGATTTCAACCGGCAGGAACTCGCGGTGCTCGCCACCGCGCTGGCCCTGCTCGGCTTTTCGGTCGTGGCCGCGATCCTGCTGATGCGCACGCGGGTGCGCACGGCGAAGAACGAGGCGCGGCTGCGCGCACGGATCGGGGAACTTCAGCTCCAGGCCGACCGCTTCGGCGCGCTGCTGTTCGCCGAACCGCAGATCCTGATCTCGTGGCCGGCCGGCGACAACCGCGCGCAGATTTCCGGCGACATCGCGTTGGTGCTGCCGCGCGATTCCTCGCCGCAGCGCGTGCTGGCGTTCGGAACCTGGCTGCCGCCGGAGCCGGCGCTGCAGATGGACCACGCGGTCGATGCGCTGCGCGAGCGCGGCGACGGGTTCCAGCTGACGCTGACCACCGCGCACGGCCATATGCTGGAAGCGATCGGGCGCGCCATTGGCGGCCAGGCCATCGTCCGCATTCGCGAGCTGTCCGGATTGCGACGCGATCTCGCCGAGACCCATCTGCGCTACAAGGCGCTCTCCGATGAGACCGAGATGCTGCGCGGCTTTGCCGCGACCGCACCGTGGCCGATCTGGGCGAAGGCGGAGAACGGCGCGCTGACCTACGCCAACCCGGCCTATGTGCGCGCCACCGAGGCGACCAGCGCCATCGATGCCCAGGAGCGCAAGCTCGAGCTGCTCGACAGCGCCGACCGCACCGCCATGGAGCGGGGCCTGAAGGACGCCGCCAATTTCACCTCGCGGCTGCCGATCGTGATCGGCGGCGAGCGGCGCATCTACGACGTGCGCGCCGTCAATGTCGGCAGCGGCAGCGTCGGCGTCGCCATCGATGCCAGCGAGGCGGATGCGCTGAGCTCGGCGCTGGTGCGCATGGCGGAGGCGCACCGCCGCACGCTCGACCAGCTCTCCTCCGGAGTTGCCGTGTTCGACGGCCAGCGGCGCCTTGCGTTCTACAACGATTCCTATCGCCGGCTGTGGGATCTCGATCGCAACTTCCTCGACGCCCATCCGGACGATTCCAGCGTGCTCGACCAGCTCCGCGCCGCGCGCAAATTACCGGAGCAGCCGGATTTCCGCGCCTGGAAGGCCAAGCTGCACGAGGCCTATCGCGCGGTCGAGACGGCCAAGGACACCTGGTTCCTGCCTGACGGCCGCGCGCTCTCGGTCGTCACGACGCCGAACCCGGAAGGCGGCGTGACCTATCTGTTCGACGACGTCACCGAAAGCCTCGACCTCGCCCGCCGCTTCGACGGCCTGATCCGCGTCCAGCGCGAGACGCTGGACAGCCTCGCCGAGGGCGTCGCGGTGTTCGGCAGCAACGGCAAGGCGCAGCTGTTCAATCCGGCCTTCGTGCGGATGTGGAAGCTGTCGAGCGATGCCATGCGCGACGAGCCGCACATCCAGACGGTGGAAGGCTGGTGCCACCAGCTGTTCGACGACCCGCAAGTCTGGCGCCAGATCCGCGAGGCCATCACCTCGATCGAGAACCGCGCCGACGTGCCGCTGAAGCTGGAGCGCAAGGACGGCAGCGTGCTCGACGGCATGATCCGGCCGTTGCCCGACGGCGCCACCATGCTGACGTTCCAGGACATCACCGACACCGAGAATGTCGAGCGCGCGCTGCGCGAGCGCAACGAGGCGCTGGAGGCGGCCGACCAGATGAAGGTGGATTTCGTCCACCACGTCTCCTACGAGCTGCGCTCGCCGCTCACCACCATCATCGGCTTCGCGCATTTCCTCAGCGATCCCTCGACCGGACCGCTGACGTCGAAGCAGGCCGAATATCTCGACTACGTCACCAAATCGACCAACGCGCTGCTCGCGCTCACCAACAACATCCTGGATCTCGCCACCATCGATGCCGGCGCGATGAAGCTGGAACTCGGGCAGGTCGACGTCAGCAAGGCCATCGAGCTCGCCGCCGAGGGTATCCAGGACCGGCTCGCCACCGACCGCATCCGCCTCAAGGTCGAGATCGCGCCCGATGTCGGCAGTTTCGTCGGCGACGAGAAGCGCGTGGTGCAGGTGCTCTATAACCTCCTCGCCAACGCCGTCGGGTTTTCTCCACAGGATTCCACCGTCGGCATCAGCGCGCGGCGCACCGAACGCAGCGTGGTCTTCACCGTGACAGATTCGGGTCCTGGAATACCTGCCGACATGAAGGACAAGGTGTTCAACTGGTTCGAAAGCCGCTCGCAGGGCTCGCGTCACCGCGGCGCCGGGCTCGGCCTGTCGCTGGTGCGCTCCTTCGTCGAGCTGCATGGCGGCAAGGTGCGGGTGGATTCGATCGTCGGCCGGGGCACGGTCGTGATCTGCGATTTCCCGACCGACCAGGCGGCGCACCGCGACGCCGCCGAATGAGCGAACCTGTCACATTCTCCGTCGCGCTTCACAACGAGACGGCCACGGTGCAGCTGATGGCCGACCTCGCCCTGCTGGTCGGTCCCGGCGATGTCATCACGCTGACCGGCGATCTCGGCGCCGGCAAGACCGCGGCGGCGCGCAGCCTGATCCGCTATCTCGCCGGCGACGAGGCGCTTGAAGTGCCGAGCCCGACCTTCACGCTGGTGCAGGGCTACGAGCTGCCGCCCTTTCCGGTGCTGCACGCCGATCTCTACCGTGTCGAGGACGAGAGCGAGCTCGAGGAGATCGGGCTGTCACCGCTGCCCGATGCCACGCTGGTGCTGATCGAATGGCCCGAACGCGCCCCGTCGGCGATGCCTGAAGACCGCATCGACATCGCGCTGACGCACCGGCCGGCGCTGGGCTCGAACGCACGTGCCGCCGATATCACCGGCCATGGCAAGGCCGCCGCCATCGTTGCGCGGCTGCAGGCGCTGCGCGACTTCCTCGACGCGTCCGGTTACATCGATGCGACCCGCAAGCGCATGCCGGGCGACGCCTCGACACGCTCCTATGCGCGGCTCGTGCGCGATGAGGACATCGTCATCCTCATGAATTTTCCACAGCGGCCCGACGGCGCGGCGCTCTACAACGGAAAATCCTACAGCGCTGCGGTGCATCTGGCCGAGAACATCAGGCCTTTCGTTGCCATGGACGTCGGCTTGCGCGTGGTCGGAATCTCGGCGCCGGCGATCCACCATTACGATCTCGACCACGGCTTCCTGATCTCCGAGGATTTCGGCAGTGACGGCGTGATCGAAGGTGATCCACCGCGTCCGATTGCCGAACGTTACGAGGCTGCGACCGACCTGCTGGCCGTGCTGCACTGGAGAACGTTGCCTGAGACGCTGGAGCTGGCGGACCAGACCTACACCATTCCCGCCTTCGACATCGAGGCCCTGCTGATCGAAATCGGCTTGATGCCGGAATGGTATCTGCCTGATCGCAACGCACTGCTGAGCGATGAGAAGCGCGCCGAGTTCTTCGCGATGTGGCGCGAGTTGCTGAAAAAGCCGCTGGCGGGACCGAAGACGTGGGTCATCCGCGATTATCACTCGCCGAACTTGATCTGGCTCGCTGACCGCGACGCCATCAAACGCGTCGGCGTGATCGACTTCCAGGACGCCGTGCTCGGGCCGCACTCTTATGACGTGGTGTCGCTGCTGCAGGATGCGCGTATCGACGTCCCTGAAAGCCTCGAGCTGGCGCTGCTGTCGAGCTACATCAAGACGCGCCGCGCAAGCGATGCGAGCTTCGACGCCGCCGGTTTCGCCGAGAGCTACGCCATCATGTCGGCGCAGCGGAACACGCGCCTGCTCGGCACCTTCGCCCGGCTCAACCGCCGCGACGGCAAGCCGCATTATCTGCGCCACCAGCCGCGGATCTGGACCTATCTCCAGCGCTCGCTGGCGCACCCCGCGCTCGCCCATCTGCGCGACTGGTATCTCGCCAACGTCCCGCCGCCAGGCTGATTTGACCGATTTACCGGCTGTTAGCCAAGATGTCGCTATTCTGGCGCCGAGGGAGCCGGAACATTGCGGGGCTGGAGCGGGGCAGATGGCAGCGAAAGCGGATCAGCGCGGAAGTAGCCGGGTTGTTTTCGAGCGCGGGTTTTCGGCCCAGATGATGGGCATCGACGGCACCTGGCGGCGCGACTGCACCATGGAGGACGTCTCCGAGACCGGCGCCAAGCTGACCATCGACGGCTCGGTCGAAGGGCTCCATCTGAAGGAATTCTTTCTCCTGCTCTCGTCCACCGGACTCGCTTACCGACGCTGCGAGCTGGCCTGGGTCAATGGCGACCAGATTGGCGTCAATTTCCTGAAAGTGGGCGACAAGAAGAAGAAGGTACGTTCCACAACTGTTGGGGCGTGACGGCAACACCCGTCGTACAACCGTCACGGCGGGTGGTTAAGGCGATTGAGATGCGATGCGGCAGATCGAGGCTCGTGTTAGGCTTGCTGCGAACGCGAAAGGTCCGAGAAAGCGAAGGATGTCCGTCAAACCGACCAAAGCCATGGTGCTCGCCGCAGGGTTTGGCCTGCGCATGCGCCCCCTGACGGACAAGATGCCGAAGCCGATGGTGCCGGTCGCAGGCCAGCCGCTGCTCGACCACGTGCTCGACAAGCTGGGCCAGGCCGGCGTGACCGAGGCGGTGGTCAACGTGCATTACCTCCCCGACCAGATCATCGACCACGTCGCATCACGCCAGCTTCCGCGCGTCACGATCTCCGACGAGCGCGACCAGGTGCTCGGCACCGGCGGCGGCGTCGTGAAGGCGCTGCCGCTGCTCGGCGATGCGCCATTCTTCCACGTCAATTCCGACACGCTGTGGATCGACGGCGTGCGCTCGAACCTGTTGCGTCTCGCCGAAAACTTCGATCCTGATCGCATGGACATCCTGCTCCTGATGGCGCCGACCGCGACCAGCATCGGCTATGGCGGCCGCGGCGATTACGGCATGCTGCCGGACGGCGCCTTGCGCAAGCGCAAGGAGAAGGAGGTCGTTCCGTTCGTCTATGCCGGCGCGGCGATCATGTCGCCCGCGATCTTTGCGGATGCGCCCAAGGGCGAGTTCTCGCTGACCAAGATGTTCGATCGTGCAGGCGAGCAGGAACGGCTGTTCGGCCTGCGCCTCGACGGCGTCTGGATGCATGTCGGCACGCCCGACGCGGTGCATGCCGCGGAAGAGGCGTTTCTGGAGAGCGTGGCGTAGGGCGCTTCGAAGACGGTGCCGTAGGGTGGGCAAAGGCGCCCTTGCGCCGTGCCCACCATCTCTCGATCGCAAAAATGCGTGGGCACGCTTCGCTTTGCCCACCCTACGGCACCTGTGCCAGCCTCACGAACAGCGGGGACTACTCGCCCGCACCCATGACCATTTGACCTCGTCTCCCTATATTGCCTGATCCTTCGAATCAGGCGGCCCATGCGCGTTTTCAGCGTTCCCATCTCAGTTCCGTTCCTGCGCACGGTCGTCACGGCCCTGCTCGACGGCCGGCTGGTCGAGGGCTTCGAGGCGCGCAAGGAACCGGCGCGGCTGGCCGACGCCACGCTGTATCTGCCGACGCGGCGCGCCATGCGCGTCGTGCGCGAGATCTTCCTCGATGAGATGAAAGCGGATGCCGTCGTGCTGCCGCGCATCGTCGCGCTCGGCGACATCGACGAGGACGAGCTCGCTTTCGCGGGCGAGAGCGAACAGTTCTCCGGGACTGCGCCGCTTGACATTCCGCCGCGCCTCGGCGAGCTCGAGCGGCGGCTGACGCTGGCGCAGCTCGTCGCCGCCTGGGCCAAGGGTCCGGTGCTGGCGCCGCTGGTGGTCGGCGGCCCCGCCTCGACGCTGGCGCTTGCGTCCGATCTCGCGCGCCTGATCGACGACATGGTGACGCGCGGCGTCGACTGGAGCGCGCTCGACGGACTGGTGCCCGACAATCTCGACCGCTACTGGCAGCACTCGCTCGAATTCCTGCGCATCGCACGCATCGCCTGGCCCAATCATCTCGCCGAGATCAACCGGATCGAGCCGGCGGCGCGGCGCGATCTTCTGATCGCCGCGGAAGCGAGGCGCCTGACCGCGCATCCAAATGGACCCGTGGTCGCGGCGGGCTCGACCGGCTCGATGCCGGCCACCGCAAAATTTCTCCACGCGGTCGCCGCGCTGCCGCATGGCGCCGTGGTGCTGCCGGGCCTCGACACCGATCTCGACGACGATGCCTGGCGCAGCATCGGCGGCGTGCGCGATGCGCTCGGCAAGTTCGCGGAGCATCCGGCCTCGAACCATCCGCAATACGCCATGAATGCGCTGTTGCAACGCTTCGGCATCAAGCGCAGCGATGTCGAGATCTTGCAGCCGCCGGCGGACGACGGCCGCGACCTGCTTGCGTCGGAATCGATGCGGCCATCCGCCAAGACCGAAGTCTGGCACGACCGGCTGAAGCAGCCTGACGTCGCCGCGAAGATCGCGGGCGGCATGAAGAACCTCGCAGTGGTCGAGGCGCCCAACCCTGAAATGGAAGCGCTCGCCATCGCCATCGCGATGCGCGAGGCCCGGCATCTCGACAAGACAGCGGCGCTGGTGACGCCCGACCGCGCGCTGGCGCGTCGGGTGATGGCGGCGCTGACCCGATGGGATCTCGCGTTCGACGATTCCGGTGGCGACGTGCTGATGGAAACCTCCGCCGGCACCTTTGCGCGCCTCGCGGCAGAGGCGGCCACCAAGGGCCTTGAGCCGCCGACTTTGCTGGCGATGCTGAAGCATCCGCTGTGCCGGCTCGGCCGCGCGCCGGGCGCGTGGAAGATGGCAATCGAGAGCCTGGAGCTTGCCGTGCTGCGCGGCACGCGTCCGCCGGCAGGCACGCCCGGCCTGCTGCGCGAGTTCAACCGCTTCCGCGAGGAGTTGGCAAAGCTCTGGCGCAGCGAGGTCTCCGCGCTGCATCGCGCCGAGCCGCGGGCGAGCTTGAAGGCCGAGGATCTCGATCGCATCCAGGCTCTGATCGAGGCCCTGCAAAAGGCATTGGCGCCGATCGAGAGCCTGCCGCCCGCGAAGCCCTACGACTTCGCCGAGCTCGCCCATCGGCATCGCGAGATCATGATCGAGCTGTCGCGCGACGAGCAGGGCATTCCGCTCGCCTTCGAGGATCGCGATGGTCTCGCGCTCGCCGGCGCGTTCGACGATCTCTTGCGCGGCGGCACGACCAGCGGATTGATGGTGCCGCTCCCGGACTACGCGGACGTGTTCCAGACCGCGTTCGGCGATCGCGCAGTGCGGCGGCGCGACAGGCCGGGCGCGCGGCTGCAGATCTACGGCCCGCTGGAATCGCGCCTGATGCAGGCCGACCGCATCATCATCGGCGGCCTGATCGAAGGCGTCTGGCCGCCGGCGCCGCGCATCGATCCCTGGCTCAGCCGGCCGATGCGGCATGAGCTCGGGCTCGATCTGCCGGAGCGCCGCATCGGCCTCTCCGCGCACGACTTCGCGCAATTGCTCGGCGGGGATGAAGTGATCCTGACCCATTCCGCCAAGGCCGGCGGCGCGCCGGCGGTGGCTTCGCGCTTCCTGCACCGGCTGGAGGCGGTGGCGGGCGATGCGCTCTGGAAGGCGGCCGTCCGCGTCGGCGAGACATATGTGCAGTTCGCTGCGGCGCTCGACCAGCCCGCCGAGGTCAATCCGATCAAGCAGCCGGAGCCGCGCCCGCCGCGCGCGACACGGCCGCTCAAGATGTCCGTCACCGAGATCGAGGACTGGCTGCGCGATCCCTACACGATCTACGCCAAACGCATCCTGCGGCTCGATGCGCTCGATCCCGTCGACATGCCGCTCTCGGCCGCCGATCGCGGTTCGGCGATTCACGACGCCATCGGCGAATTCACGGAAAGCTATGCGACGCGTCTGCCGGACGATCCCGCGCGCGTGCTGCGAGCGATCGGCGAGAAGCATTTTGCGCCGCTGATGGAACGGCCCGAGGCGCGGGCGCTGTGGTGGCCGCGCTTCCAGCGCATCGCGCGCTGGTTCGGCGAATGGGAGACGGCGCGGCGCGATGCGATCGAGGCGATCAATGCTGAGACCCGTGGCGAGATCTCGATCATGCTCGATCCTCAGCGCAGCTTCCGCCTCTCCGCGCGCGCCGACCGCATCGAGCGCCGCCAGGGCGGTGGCTACGCCATCCTCGACTACAAGACCGGGCAGCCGCCGACCGGCAAGCAGGTGCGCATGGGCCTGTCGCCGCAGCTGACGCTGGAAGCCGCGATTCTGCGCGAGGGCGGCTTTCCCGGTATCGACGCCGGCGCCTCCGTGAGCCAGCTCGTCTATGTCCGCCTCAGCGGCAACAACCCACCGGGCGAGGAGCGCATCCTCGAGCTCAAATACAAGCCGGGCGACGAGCCGCAGCCGCCGGACACCGCGGCCGCGGAAGCACGCGCCAAGCTGGAAGCGCTGATCCGCGCCTTCGAGGACGAGAACCAGCCCTATACCTCGCTGAACCTGCCGATGTGGGCGAACCGCTACGGCACCTATGACGATCTCGCCCGGATCAAGGAATGGTCCGCGGCCGGCGGTTTGGGAATCGAGGAATGGTGAAGTTGCCGCGCCCGATCCCCGATGAAGTGCGCGCGCGGCAGGCGCGCGCGTCCGATCCGACCGCCTCGGCCTTCGTGTCGGCCAATGCCGGCTCGGGCAAGACGCATGTGCTGGTGCAGCGCGTGATCCGGCTCTTGCTGTCGGGCGTGCCGCCGGAGAAGATCCTCTGCATCACCTTCACCAAGGCCGCCGCCGCCAACATGGCCGAGCGCGTGTTCACCACGCTCGGTCATTGGGTGACGCTGGACGATGGTGCGCTCGACGCGGCGATCAAGGCGGTCGGCATTCCGCATCCCGGCGCAAAACTGCGCCGCGACGCCCGAAAGCTGTTCGCCTGCGCGCTGGAGACGCCGGGCGGGCTGAAGGTGCAGACCATCCACGCGCTGTGCACCCGGCTGCTCCAGCAATTTCCGTTCGAGGCCAACGTTCCCGCGCGCTTTGCCGTGATCGACGAGCGCGACCAGACCGACATGATGGAGCGCGCCAATCTGAAGGTGCTGCTGGAAGCCGCGCGCGATCCGGAGAGCGTCACCGGCCGCGCGCTGCTGACGGCGATGGCGAGCGCCGCGGATGTCACCTTCAAGGAGGTCGTGCGCGAGGCCTGCCTCAGCCGCGATCATTTCATGGCCTGGACCGACGAAGCCGGCAATGCGGAAGCCGCTGGCGCGCAGATGGCTGCGGTGCTGGGCGTTGACATCGGCGACCGTATCGAAGCCGTCGAGACGGAAATTCTGGATGGCCCGTTCCTGCCGCGCGCGCGCTGGGACGACATCGCCTTCGCGCTGGAGGACGGCAGCAAGTCCGACAATGACCAGGCCGGGCGGCTGCGCGCGGCAAAGGCGTTTTCCGGCTGCGACCAGGTCGATGCCTATCTGTCCGTGTTCCTCACCGACGACAAGCTGCCGCGCAAGGCGGTGCTGACCAAGAAGTTCTGCGATCACAATCCGTCCGTGGCCCGCTTGTTCGAAGCCGAGGCGCAGCGCCTTGCAGGGCTGATCGAGAAGCGTCGCGCCGTGACCGTTCGTGACCGCACCGCGGCCCTGCTGCATATCGCGACCGCCGCCGCCGCGAATTACCGCCGCGAGAAGCAGGAGCGCGGGCTGCTCGACTATGACGACCTCATCGACAAGACGCTGGCGATGCTGGACCGCATCGCGTCGGGCTGGGTGCATTACAAGCTCGACCGCGGCGTCGATCACGTCCTGATCGACGAAGCCCAGGACACCAGCCCGCGGCAATGGGACATCATCGCGCACATCATCTCCGAGTTCACCGCCGGCGAAGGCGCGCGCGAGGGCCTGAACCGCACGGTCTTCGCCGTCGGCGACGAGAAGCAGTCGATCTTCTCGTTCCAGGGCGCCGACCCCCGCGAGTTCGACGCGCGCCGGCGCGAGCTGCACCGCAAGTTCACCGCCGCCGGGCTGAAATTCGATCCGGTCGCCTTCACCTATTCGTTCCGCTCGGGCGCGACGATCCTGCATTCGGTCGACCACGTCTTCCGCGATCCCGCGATCTACAAGAGCATCCACTCGGTCGAGATCGGACATCCCCTGCACAATGCGCTCAGCGATGCCGGCCCGAGCGTGATCGAGCTGTGGGACCTGGCGGAGGCCGACGATCGGCAGGACATCGAGGGCTGGCGCGCGCCGTTCGACGGCGTCGCCGTCACCAGCCCCGAGGTGAAGCTCGCCCGACGCATCCAGGCCGAGATCAGGCGGCTGGTCGAGAGCGGGACGCTGACAGGGCACGAGGGCGAGCGTCGTCCCTTGCGCTACGGCGACATGCTGATCCTGGTGCGCCGGCGCGGCAACGCATTCGACGCCGTGATCCAGGCGCTGAAGCACGCCGGCGTGCCGGTCGCCGGTGCCGACCGCCTCAAGCTGACCGAGCATATCGGCATCATCGACCTGATGAACCTTGCCGACGCGCTACTGCTGCCGCAGGACGATCTCGCGCTCGCGGTGGCGCTGAAGAGCCCGTTGTTCGGTCTCGACGACGACGATCTGTTCACGCTTGCCCATGACCGCAAGGGCTCGCTGCGCCGCGCGCTCGGCGAACATGCGGCCACAAGCGAGACATTCGCCACGGTGTTGCGACGCCTGGAAGCCTGCGAAACGCGCGCGCGCGAGGAGACGCCGTTCGCCTTCTACGCTTGGCTGCTCGGCGGCGACGGCGGACGTGCGCGCATCCTGCGCCGGCTCGGCCATGAGGCCAATGACGCGCTCGACGAGTTCCTGGAACTGGCGCTGAACTACGAGCGCAAGGCGCCGGCCTCGCTGCAGGGCTTCATGGCGTGGCTGCGCTCGGCCGACACCGAGGTGAAGCGCGACATGGAGATCTCGCGCGATGAGGTGCGGGTGATGACCGTGCACGGCGCCAAGGGCCTCGAGGCCTCGGTCGTGTTCATGGTCGACACCACGTCCTCGCCCGCCGATTCGCAGCGGCTGCGGCTGATCCACGTGCCGCGCGGCAATGGCGGCGAGATCGTGGTCTGGGCCGGCCGCAAGGCCGACGATCCCAAGCCGGTCGCCGATGCGCGCAAGGCGATGCTGGAGGAGACAGAGGATGAATACCGCCGCCTGCTCTATGTCGCGATGACGCGCGCGGCCGACCGGCTGATCGTCGGCGGCTGCATGCCCGGCAACATGAAGACGGTGCGCAAGCTGAGCTGGTACGACCTCGTCGACACCGGGCTCAAAGGCTCCGGCCTCGACAAGCAGGTGATCGAGACGCCGCTCGGCAAGGTGACGCGATTCGCCCGTCCCGAGGATGCCGCGGCGCTGGGCGCGCCGGCGACCTCGGTGCACCAGACCATCGTCTTGCCGGACTGGCTGCGGACACCGGCGCCGCGCGAGATCATCGAGGAGGATCCCGTGCGCCCCTCGGGCCAATCTGCCGAGGAAGGACGCAGCGTCCGATCAGGCGAATCGGTCCAGTCGCGCGCGCTGGCGCTGCAGCGTGGCACGCTGGTGCACCGGCTGCTGCAATCCCTGCCCGACATCGCCATGGAGCGCCGGCGCGAGGCCGCGCTCGGCTTCATGGCGCGCAACGCCGCGGAGTGGCCCGAGGCGGACCGCATCGCACTGGCCGACAAGGTGCTCGCCCTGATCACGGACCCGCGTTTCGCCCCGGTCTTTGCTGCCGGCAGCCGGGCGGAGGTCGCCATCGCCGGCCGGCTGGAGCGGCCGGGCCGCACCCCGGCCCTGGTCTCGGGGCAGATCGACCGGCTGGTCGTGCGCCCCGAGGAGGTCCTGATCGTCGACTTCAAGACCAACCAGGCAGCGCCCAGGAGCGCGGCCGAGGCGCCCGCCGCCTATGTCCGGCAGCTTGCGCTGTACCGCGCGGTGCTGGCGCGGCTTTATCCCCAAAAGCTCGTCAGGGCCGTGCTGCTCTGGACCGAGACCCTTGAATATATGGAGATTTCGGCCCCCGCGCTGGACGCGGCGCTGGCATCCCTTCATCTCGCTGTGAGCATCCTTGACCCGGCAAGGAGCCGTTCATAGGTTGACCGCATGATCCCGGGCGCGATTCCAGGTCGCGCCGATTCTCTTTCAACCGAGTGAGGTACTCCCAATGGCCGTTAGCAAGGTTTCCGACGCCGATTTCGAAGCCGAAGTGCTCAAGGCGAACGGCCCCGTGGTCGTCGATTTCTGGGCCGAGTGGTGCGGCCCCTGCCGCATGATCGCACCCGCTCTCGACGAGATCGCCGGCGCGATGGGCGACAAGGTCAAGATCGTCAAGCTCAATGTCGACGAGAGCCCGAAGACCGCCTCGAAATACGGCGTGATGTCGATCCCGACCCTGATGATCTTCAAGGGCGGCGAGATGGCCTCGCGCCAGGTCGGTGCCGCGCCCAAGGCGAAGCTGCAGCAATGGATCACCTCCGCGGTCTGATCCAGCTCGCGTAAAGATTATTTTCGACAACGGCCGGCGAAAGCCGGCCGTTTGGCGTTGATGGGACGTGTTCAGCGTATGACGAGTCCCGCCCTTGCCTGCTCCTGCCCGAAAGCGCGACCGCAAGCCCACCGCTCTCGCCGCGATGGAGGCGCGTTCGGTCGACGCGATCCCGCGCGGCAATGAATGGCAATATGAGCCCAAGTGGGACGGCTTCCGCTGCCTGCTGACGAGGAACGGCAGCAAGGTCGACCTGCGCTCCAAATCCGGCGAGGACCTCGCGCGTTATTTCCCGGAAGTCGTCGCCGCGGCCCTGGAGCTGAAGGCCGACCGCTTCACGCTCGATGGCGAACTCGTCGTGCCGCACGGCAAGAGCTTTTCGTTCGACGCGCTGCTGCAACGAATCCACCCGGCGGCAAGCCGCGTGAACAAGCTCTCGCAGGAGACACCGGCGCTCTACCTCGTCTTCGATCTGCTCGCGACATCCAGAGAGAAAGATCTCGCCGAAAAGACTCTGCGCGAGCGCCGGCCTGCGCTGGAATCCTTTGCGAAGTCCAATCTCAAGGGCAGCCTCTTCCGTCTCTCACCGTCGACGACGAGCTACGCCACGGCCAAAAAATGGCTGGCGCAATCCGGCGGCGGCTCGGATGGCGTCATCGCCAAGCGCATCGACCTGCCCTACCAGGCGGGAAATCGCGACGGCATGCAGAAGATCAAGAAATTCCGCAGCGCCGATTGCGTGGTCGGCGGCTTCCGCTATGCCACCAACAAGATCGCCGGCCGGAACGTCGTCGGCTCGCTGCTGCTCGGGCTCTACGACGATGACGGCCTGCTGCACCATGTCGGCTTCACCTCGGCGATCAAGGCGGAGGCAAAGCCTGCTCTGACCGATCGGCTCGAAGCGCTGATCGGCGAGCCCGGCTTCACCGGCAACGCGCCGGGCGGGCCGAGCCGCTGGTCGACCGAGCGCTCGGCCAAATGGTGTCCGCTGAAGCCGAAGCTGGTGATCGAGGTCTGCTACGACCATTTCAGCGGCGAGCGTTTTCGCCACGGCACCTCGATCCTGCGCTGGCGCCCGGACAAGGCCCCGCGGCAATGCACCTTCGAGCAGCTGAAGCAGAAGGCGGCCGATCCGATGAAGCTGCTGACGTGACGCGCTCGTGCCCCGGACGCAGCGCGAAGCGCTGCAGAGCCGGGGCCTATGTCGCGGCAAATGTGCTCTGTCGCGCCTGATTCCCGGCTCTGCGGCTCATCGCTTGCGCGATGCGCCTTGTCCGGGACACGAGAGGTTTTAGCCGATCCACCCCGTCGCCAGCGCGTGCGCCAGCTCTGGCTGACCGTTGCGGCGCGCCAGCGCGGCCATGGCCTCGTGATCATATGCGACATGCCGGAACGTCACCTGCCACGCGCCATCGACGCGTTCGAGGATCGCATAGCGCGCGTGCGGCGTTCCGGCCTCGACGACATGCCGGTACGGATGCTTGTCGCGAAAGCCGGGGCTGCCGACGCTGCCGGGATTGACGATCAGCCGGCCGTCGCGCAGGCGCACGGCGCGGGCGAGATGGGTGTGGGCGCACAGGATCAGCGATTGCGTGACGCCTTGCGCGAGCTGCTCGATCCGATCAAGCGGCGACAGCGCCACCGCGCCGTCGGGATGGACGGTGTTGAGCCAGTAGACTTCGTCGTTATCAGGCGTCGCGTGGCAGAGAAACACCTGCTCGCCGAAGACCCGCGTCATCGGTTGTGCGCGCAGCCAGTCGAGGTGGGCGGCGTCGAGCTGTTCGTAGGCGGGGCGATCCCACGAGCCCATCTTCTCCGGCGGACGGTCGAGCAAGTAGCGATCGTGATTGCCGAGCACATGTACGGCGTCGAGCGGCATCAGGATCTCGATGGTGCGGCGCGCATCGAGCGGGCCACTCAGCATGTCGCCGAGATTGACGATGTCGGCAATGCCGAGCGCGCGGATGTCGGCGAGCACGGCTTCCAGCGCGAGGTAGTTTCCGTGGATGTCGGCAATCGCGGCAAAGCGCATTGGCATTTCCTGTAGCCCGGACTTATGCAGGCGGCGTGCCGTTGATCGCCAGCACGTGGCCGGCGAGATACAGCGAGCCGGTGATCAGGATGCGCGGCGGCAGCTCGTAGGCGAGCTGGGCCAGCGCGCGCAGGGCGGCTTCGACGCCGGGGGCGGGCTCGACGCGCATGCCGAGGCTGCGCGCGGCATCGGCGAGACGGTCGACCGGCATCGCATTCTCGGTGTCGGGGATCGGCACTGCGATGATGTGACGGGTGAGGCCGGCGAAATTGGCGAGGAAGCCCTGCGCATCCTTGTTGGCCATCATGCCGGCGATGATCACCAGCGGCCGCGACACCCGCTCCTCGAGATCGCCGACCGCCGCTGCCGCGACCCGCCCGCCTTCGGCATTGTGGCCGCCGTCGAGCCAGATCTCCGAGCCCTGAGGACCCCAGGACAGCAGCTCGCCAGAGGTGAGGCGCTGCATCCGCGCCGGCCATTCGGCTCCGAGGATGCCGGCCTCGAACGCGGCGTGGTTGACCTTGATGGTCGGCAGCGCGCGCAACGTCGCGATCGCGAGCCCGGCATTGGCGAATTGGTGGCGGCCGAACAGACGCGGCGCCGGCAGGTCCATCAAGCCGCGGTCGTCGGAATAGACCAGACGCCCGCGCTCGACATTGACGTGCCAGCTCTCGTTCGCGGCAAACAGCGGCGCATGCATGCGCCGCGCCTGCGCTTCGATCACGGCCATCGCCTCCGGCATCTGCTCGGCGCAAATCACGGGCACGCCGCGTTTGATGATCGCGGCCTTCTCGCCGGCAATCGACGCCAGCGTATCGCCGAGGAAATCCATGTGGTCCATGCTGACAGGCGTGATCACGCAGGCCGCAGGCGCATCGACCACGTTGGTCGAATCGAGCCGGCCGCCGAGACCGACTTCGAGCAGCACCACGTCGGCCGGATTCTGCGCGAACAGCTGGAAGGCAGCGGCGGTCTTCAGCTCGAACAAGGTCGCAGCCTCGCCGGCGTTGACGCGCTCGACCTCTTCCAGCGCGGCCCGCAGCTCGTCGTCATCGACGAGCACACCGCCACCGACGCGGCCAAGGCGAAAACATTCGTTGATGCGGACGAGATAGGGCGAGGTATAGGCGTGGACGCGCAGGCCTGAAGCCTCCAGCGTCGCGCGCAGATAGGCCAGCGTCGAGCCCTTGCCGTTGGTGCCGGCAATGTGGATCACCGGCGGCAGCTTGCGCTCGGGGTGGCCGAGCCGCTCGAGCAGGCGGTGCATCCGCTCCAGCCCGAGATCGATGCGCTTCTGATGCAGGGCCGACAGCCGCCCGATCAATTCGCCGAGCGGTGTCTTTGCACTGTCAGGGGAGGCGTTCACGCGTGCGGCGCAGCCGGCGCCGTCTCGGCGGCCGATACGATCTGCGCCGGGCTCGCGACCGGCTCAGCGGACTTCGATGCACCTTCCTGCGCCGGCGCCTTGGTCAAGAGGCGGCAGAGCCGCGCCAGCGTCGGCCGCAGCTCGTGGCGATGCACGACCATGTCGACCATGCCGTGCTCCTTGAGATATTCGGCGCGCTGGAAACCCTCGGGCAGCTTCTCGCGGATGGTCTGCTCGATCACGCGCGCGCCGGCAAAGCCGATCAGCGCGCCGGGCTCGGCGATCTGCACATCGCCGAGCATCGCATAGGATGCGGTGACACCGCCGGTCGTGGGGTTGGTCAGCACGACGATGTAGGGCAGCTTTGCCTCGCGCAGCATCTGCACCGCAACGGTGGTGCGCGGCATCTGCATCAAGGACAAGATGCCTTCCTGCATGCGCGCGCCGCCGCTCGCCGCGAACACGATGAACGGCGACTTCTTCTCGACCGCGAGCTCCATGCCGCGCACGATGGCCTCGCCCGCGGCCATGCCGAGCGAGCCGCCCATGAAGTCGAAATCCTGCACGGCGACGACGACGGCGGCGCCTTCGAGCTTGCCGTAGCCGACCTTGACCGCATCGTTCAGATTGGTCCGCGCCCGCGCATCCTTGATGCGGTCGGCATATTTCTTCTCGTCGCGGAACTTGAGCGGATCAGGCGTGACCTCCGGCAGCGCGACGTCGAACCAGGTCTCGTTGTCGAAGATCGACTTGAGACGCGCCACCGCGCCCATGCGCATGTGGTAGTTCGAGCCGGGGATGACGAACTGGTTGGCCTCGACGTCCTTGTAGAACACGAGCTGTCCGGAATCCGGGCACTTGATCCACAGATTCTCCGGCGTCTCCCGCCGCAGCATGTTGCGGATCTTCGGCCGAACCACATTGGTAAGCCAGTTCATGGTTTGCTCCGATGTGCGATCCCGCATGGAATCGCCTGAAGGATATATGGCGGCCGGGCATCGGCCCGGCAAGCCGCCGTGTCGACTGCCCCAAAAGCGGAATTATGGCCTATTCCGCCGCCTGCTGCGCGCCCTTGACGCCCTGGGCCAGGGCGGCCGTCAATTCGGCGACGGCGTTAACGGTTTTGGCGGTCGCCCGCCCCTCGGCATCGAGGCTGTTCTTGAGCGCGTCGACCAGTGCGGTGCCGACCACCGAACCATCGGCCTTCTCGGCAATGGCGCGTGCCGCCTCCGGCGTGCGGATGCCGAAACCGACGCAGATCGGCAAGCCAGTATGCCGCTTGATGCGCGCGACGGCTTCGCCGACGGCATTGGCGTCCGCCGCCGCTGCACCGGTGATGCCGGCGATCGAGACGTAATAGACAAAGCCTGATGTGTTCGCGAGCACCGCGGGCAGGCGCTTCTCGTCGGTGGTCGGGGTCGCCAGGCGAATGAAGTTCAGCCCCGCCTTCAGCGCGGGAATGCAGAGCTCGTCGTCCTCCTCCGGCGGCAAATCGACGATGATCAGGCCGTCGACGCCCGATGTCTTGGCATCGGCCAGAAACTTGTCGACGCCGTAGATGTAGATCGGATTGTAATAGCCCATCAGCACCAGCGGCGTGACATTGTCGTCCTTGCGGAAGGAGCGCACCAGCTCCAGCGTCTTCTTCAAGGTCATGCCGACCTTGAGCGCACGCAGGCCGGCTGCCTGGATCGAAGGACCATCCGCCATCGGATCGGTGAAGGGAATGCCGAGCTCGATGACGTCGGCGCCGGACTTCGGCAGCGCCTTGACGATCTCGAGCGAGGTCGCGGGATCGGGATCGCCGGCCATCACATAGGTGACGAAGGCCGCACGTCCCTGGCTTTTCAGCTCGGCAAAACGGGTGTCGATGCGCGTGGTCATGTTTCAGCGGCCGCGGTGCTATACCTCTCCCCTCCGGGGAGAGGTCGGCTGCGAAGCAGCCGGGTGAGGGGGATGGAGAGGTTCAAGTCCAGAGCGCGACGGCTCCGCGAGTCGCAGACGAGCGCCGAAGCGAAGCTTTGGCAGGCGCTGCGCAACCGGCAGCTCGCCCGCTGGAAGTTTCGTCGCCAGCATCCGATCGACCGGTATGTGGTCGATTTCGTGACGCTGGACGGCAAGCTCATCATTGAAGTTGACGGCGTCACCCATTCCAGCTCGACCGAAATCGAACGCGACAAGGTGAGGACCGAAGTTCTTGAGGCCTGCGGCTTCCTTGTCCTTCGCGTATCGAACACGGACGTGTACGAAAATCTTGAAGGTGTCCTTGAGCTCATCCGGACATCATTAAGGTTCGAGTGAGCGGATAGACCCCTCACCCGGCTGCTACGCAGCCGACCTCTCCCCTGCGGGGAGAGGTGAAGAGAGCGCGACACCCGCCTCACTTGCTCTTGCCCCTCAGGATGTCGCCGACCTGCGGGACGTCCTTGTCGCCGCGGCCGGAGAGATTGACGACCATGAGGTGGTCCCTCGGCCGTTTCGGCGCGAGCTCCATCACCTTGGCGATGGCGTGTGCGGGCTCGAGCGCGGGGATGATGCCCTCTAACTTCGACAGCAGCTGGAACGCCGCGAGCGCCTCGTCGTCGGTTGCGGAAAGATAATTCACGCGGCCGACCTCGTGCAGCCAGGAATGCTCGGGGCCGATGCCGGGATAATCGAGACCGGCCGAGATCGAATGCGCGTCCTGGATCTGGCCGTCGGCGTCCATCAGGAGATAGGTGCGGTTGCCGTGAAGAACGCCGGGACGGCCGCCCGCGATCGAGGCGGCATGCAGCTGCGTCAGGCCATGGCCGGCAGCTTCGACGCCGAAGATCTCGACGGAGGGATCGTCGAGGAACGGATGGAACAGGCCCATCGCGTTGGAGCCGCCGCCGATGCAGGCGACCAGCGAATCCGGCAGGCGTCCCTCGATCTCCTGCATCTGCGCCTTGGTCTCGTTGCCGATGATCGACTGGAAGTCGCGCACCAAGGTCGGATAGGGATGCGGTCCCGCCACCGTGCCGATGCAATAGAAGGTGTTGTGGACGTTGGTGACCCAGTCGCGCAGCGCCTCGTTCATGGCGTCCTTGAGCGTGCGCGTGCCCGACTGCACCGGCATCACCTTGGCACCCAGCATCTCCATGCGGATCACGTTGGGCTGCTGCCGCTCGACGTCGACGGCGCCCATATAGACCACGCATTGCAGGCCAAAGCGCGCGCACAGCGTCGCGGTGGCGACGCCGTGCTGGCCCGCGCCGGTCTCGGCGATGATGCGCTTCTTGCCCATGCGCCGTGCCAGCATGATCTGGCCGAGCACGTTGTTCACCTTGTGCGAGCCGGTGTGGTTGAGCTCTTCACGCTTGAGGTAGATCTTGGCGCCGCCGAGATGTTCGGTGAGGCGCTCGGCGAAATAGAGCGGCGAGGGCCGGCCGACATAGTTCTTGAGATAGCCGTTCATCTCGGCCTGAAACGCCGGATCGGCCTTGGCCGCGGTGTAGGCCTGCTCCAGGTCGAGGATCAGCGGCATCAAGGTTTCGGCGACGAAGCGTCCGCCGAAGATGCCGAAATGGCCGCGCTCGTCGGGGCCGCTGCGGTAGGAGTTTGGTTTGGCGATGTTCATCTGACGCTCAACTCTTGACTGGCATCTTGGCTGGCGCGCGCGGCGCGGATGAAGGCCTTGATCATGTCGGGGTCTTTCACGCCGGGGGCGCTCTCGACGCCCGAGGACACGTCGACGCCGCCGGCGCGGGTGACGCGCAGGGCCTCAGTGAGATTGTCGGCGTGCAGCCCGCCCGAGACCATGTAGGGCAGTTTCAGATCGAGGTTTTCGAGCAGGTGCCAGTCGAAGGGTTCCCCGAGACCGCCGGGCCGCGTCGCATCCTTGGGCGCGCGCGCGTCGAACAGGATGCGGTCGGCGACGGCGGCGTAGCCGGGCAGCACCGCGAGATCGGCTGAGGTTGCGACCGGCACCGCCTTCATCACCGGGCGGCCGAAGCGCTGCTTGATGTCGCGCAGCCGCGCCACGCTCTCCTTGCCGTGGAGCTGGAAAATGTCCGGCGACAGCGCGTCCATGATGTTGTCCAGCGTGGCGTCATCGGCATCGACCGTGAGCGCCACCTTGAGCGCGCGCCGCTGCACCTGACGGCCGAGATCACGGCCGAGCTCCAGGGACAGGTGCCGGGGCGACGGCGGGAAGAACACGAACCCGACCATGTCGGCGCCGGCGTCGAGCGCCGTTTCGAGCATCTCGCGCGTGGACAGGCCGCAGATCTTGACGAGCAGGGACATGGTCTCAAAGCGGGTGGAGGCCGCGGGTCCGCGGCCGGAAAACCGGGTTTTTCGGTCGGGGCCGCTTCTACAACGTCGCGCGCTGCTTGTCTCGCCCGACGGGCCCGTACAGGCCCATCCCGGAGGGAACGGGAAGGCGCTGGGCCTCCGGTTTCGACGCCGTCGCCTGGGCCCGCAGATCGGCCAGTTCGGCCCTGGCAATCCGGGCCTCCGCGTCATTCCGGCGCGCCGCGCGCCGCCAGCGCCGCTGGCCGAACCAGACGGCGGAGCCGCCCGCGACGACGCCCAGGGCCGCCACCAGGATCAGCAGCAGGAACAGCGGCAGGGTGATCGACAGCGAGGGATCGTCGGCAATGAAGGGGTCGAAGGAGACCGTGACGAAATGCCGGTTGGCGACGGCGAACGCCACCAGGATCAGGCCCAGCGGGATCACGATCAGCGCGGTCAGGAACTTTCGCATCTCGCTTCGCTCGCCTTGAATCAAGCTTGCGGCCGCATCCTGTGCGACCGCGAAAAACCCTAAAGCGCGCTCACATCGCGCCTTAGTCTACGCCGCCGGGATCCGGATGGTCGCGATTCAGCCGCTCGCGCATCTCCTTGCCGGTCTTGAAGAACGGAACGCTCTTCTGATCGACGGGCACATGGGCGCCGGTGCGTGGATTGCGCCCTGCGCGCGCAGGGCGATGCTTGACCGAGAAAGCACCGAAGCCGCGCAGCTCGACGCGATCACCGCGTGCAAGCGCCGCTACGATCTCTTCGAGAATCGCATTCACAATGTTCTCGACATCCCGCTGGTACAGATGCGGGTTGTGCTCGGCGATACGCTGAACAAGTTCGGATTTGATCATCGAGAGATAGGACCCGGGAGCGTGCGGATGACCATTTCCGTGAAAATACCGTGATCTGTCAAGACGCTAAATCAAGGTTGGGCATCGTGAAAATGCGTGACAAATGCCGAAAAAGCAGGCTGCGCCGGCACGCGCCAGACGGGAAAAAGCTCTGGAACTCGCCTGTCTCCGGTCAGTTCGACGCAGCCGGCTGCCATAAGGCCAGCATTCCATCCATTCCGAGCCGATCCACCGCCTGCGCGACCCCGGTTTGCCCGATCTGGTGGGCGATCGAGCCCAAACCGAGCGCTTCCAGCGTCAATGCGGCCGCGGTCTTCAGGAACGGCAGGTCGCCGAAGCGCGGCTGGAGCTTGTAATCGCGCACGGGAAGCCCCTTCTTGACGCCCTTCTGCTCGACCAGCCAGGTCACGGCCGTCTTCTCGTCGCCGATCTGGTCGATCAGCTTGAGATCGATCGCCTGGCGCCCGGTGAAGACGCGGCCATCTGCAACTTTTTCGAGCTGCGTGTCATCCATGCCACGCCGCTCCTTCACCATTCCCTTGAACCAGGCATAGGAATCCTTCACCAGCGCATCGAGGGCGGCGCGCGCCTCCGGACTGGTCGGCTCAAAACCGTTGGGCGCGGCCTTCAGCGGCGAGGACTTCACCTCCTCGACCTTGACCCCGATGGTCTTCAGGAGCTCGGTGACGTTGGGGTACTGGAACAGCACGCCGATGGAGCCGATCAGGGAGCTCTGCTGGGCGACGATATGGTCGCTCGCAATCGCCGTGATGTAGCCTCCGGAGGCAGCCAGGCCCTCCACCACCACGACCAGCGGCTTTTTCGCCTTGAGACGAACGAGCGAGTCATAGAGCTGCTCGGAGCCGGCCGTGGTGCCGCCGGGCGAATTGATGTGAACGATGACGGCGGCGGCCTGCGAATTCTCCAGTCGCTCCAGTGCCTGCGTCCGATCGGAATCGCTGCGGATCAATCCCTCGATATGGACGCGCGCGATCGAGCCGGCCGATGCGAAGGTGCCGCGTGCACCGGGCGTCGCCATCAGCGCGAAGCTTGCAATCGCCGCGATCGCGATCAGCGCTGCCATCACACGCCAGAACGTCAGCTTGCGGCGAATCCTGCGGCGATCGACGATGATGTCCGAATCGAGCGACATCGGAATATCTCCAAATGAAAGATCAGGCGCGTTGCGGCGTGACCATCGGCTTATGTGGATACATCAATTGCGGCGCAATTTGAAGAAAACAAGGCCTGCGGCTGCGTAGCCCGGCTGGAGCGCAGCGTATTCCGGGCTACAGTAGGACGAGCACACACAAAAAAGCCCCGGCTTGCGCCGGGGCTTGATGCAGCAAAACGGACGTTTGCTTACTTGCTGTCGCGGTTCTTGAGCGCGGTGCCGAGGATGTCGCCGAGCGTCGCACCCGAATCCGAGGAGCCGTACTGCGCGATGGCTTCCTTCTCTTCGGCGACTTCGAGCGCCTTGATCGACACCTGGACCTTGCGGGCCTTCTTGTCGAACTGGATCACGCGGGCATCGACCTTCTCGCCGACGGCGAAGCGTTCGGCGCGCTGGTCGTTGCGGTCACGGGCGAGCTCCGAGCGCTTGATGAAGGTGGTGAAGTCGGTACCGGCGATCTTCACCTCGATACCGCTCTCCTTCACTTCGAGCACTTCGCAGGTCACGACCGCGCCCTTCTTGACATCGCCCGGCTCGGCGAAGGGGTCGCCTTCGAGCTGCTTGATGCCGAGCGAGATACGCTCCTTCTCGACGTCCACATCGAGCACCACGGCCTTCACCATGTCGCCCTTCTTGTAGTTGTCGATCACCTGCTCGCCCGGAAGCTTCCAGTCGAGGTCGGAGAGATGGACCATGCCGTCGACGTCGCCCTCGAGGCCCAGGAACAGACCGAACTCGGTCTTGTTCTTGACCTCGCCCTCGACCACCGAACCGGTCGGGTGCTTCTCGACGAAGACCTCCCAGGGGTTGCGCATGGTCTGCTTGAGGCCGAGCGAGATGCGGCGCTTGACGGAATCGACTTCCAGCACCTGCACGTCGACTTCCTGCGAGGTCGACACGATCTTGCCGGGGTGCATGTTCTTCTTGGTCCACGACATCTCGGAGACGTGGATCAGGCCTTCGATGCCCGGCTCGAGCTCGACGAACGCACCGTAATCGGTGATGTTGGTGACGCGGCCGGTGAAGCGGGCACCCAGCGGGTACTTGGCTTCGATGCCCTGCCACGGATCGTCCAGCAGCTGTTTCATGCCCAGCGAGATGCGGTGCGTCTCGTGGTTGATCTTGATGATCTTGACCTTGACGGTCTGGCCGATCGAGAGCACCTCGGTCGGGTGGTTGACGCGGCGCCATGCGATGTCGGTGACGTGCAGGAGGCCGTCGATGCCGCCGAGGTCGACGAACGCACCGTAGTCGGTGATGTTCTTGACCACGCCGTCGATGACCTGACCCTCTTCGAGGTTCTGCACCAGTTCCTGGCGCTGCTCGGCACGGGTTTCTTCCAGCACCGTGCGGCGGGACACGACGATGTTGCCCCGGCGGCGGTCCATCTTCAGGATCTGGAACGGCTGCGAGTTGTTCATCAGCGGCGCAACGTCGCGGATCGGGCGGATGTCGACCTGCGAGCGCGGCAGGAAGGCCACGGCACCGTCGAGGTCGACGGTGAAGCCGCCCTTGACCTGGTTGAAGATGACGCCGTTGACCTTCTCGTTGTTCTGGAACGCCTTCTCCAGCTTGCCCCAGCTCTCTTCGCGGCGCGCCTTGTCGCGCGACAGCACGGCTTCACCGAGGGCGTTTTCGATGCGATCGAGGAACACTTCCACCTCGTCGCCGACCTTGATCTCGCTGTCACGGCCGGGGCCGGAAAATTCGCGAAGGGCGACGCGGCCCTCGGTCTTCAGGCCGACGTCGATGACGGCCATGTCCTTTTCAATTGCAACAACCTTGCCCTTGACGACGGAGCTTTCCTGCAGGTTTCCGCCTGCGAAGGACTCGTCGAGCATCGCCGCGAAATCGTCGCGCGAGGGGCTATAGGTATCAGCAGAAGTCGAAGCCATTTGTTCTCCAGTTGCGGATGTCTTGCCGGCCGTTGGGTTCATGGGCGCATCGCGCGCGCAGTGTCGGAAGGTCCGCAAGACCTTCGAGCGACCGCTCGTTGCCCCGATCTAGCGACCAGAACAGCGGAAGCGGGCCGGCTGAGGCCCGCGCGTTCGATACGTTGAAAGCTTTGTCCGGAACCTGGATCGCGCCGGTCCCGAAACCGGGACGAAGCGTATCGACCTCAAAGAGCGGGAGCGGGCACTTCCTCCAATGACGGTGGCGGCTTAACCCCGCGACCGGCCCGCTCGGACAGCCTCGATAATGTCGATGGCGGCCCGGACGCCGCCTTCTATATCCAGTTGGGAGTTATCTAGCAAGTAAGCATCCGGGGCCGGCTTTAAAGGCGCAATCGGCCGGTTCTTGTCGCGTTCGTCGCGCCGGATGATGTCGGCAAGCACCGCCGCCTCATCGGCCTCCTCGCCCCTGGCCTTGGCCTCCATGGTGCGGCGGCGGGCGCGGACCTTGGGGTCGGCGACCACGAAAATCTTCACGTCGGCATGCGGGCAGATCACGGTTCCAATATCCCGGCCATCGAGCACGGCGCCGGGCGGATCGGCGGCGAACTGACGCTGGAAATTGACCAGGACCTCGCGAACCCTGGGGATCGCCGACACGATCGAGGCGCCCTCGCCGGCCTCCTGGGTCTTCAGGGCGGGATTGCCGAACTTTTCGGGATCGAGCTCCAACGCGGCCTGCACCGCAGCCGCCTCGTCGTTGAGATCGTGCCCTGACTGCATCAGGGCATAGGCGACCGCGCGATAGATCACGCCGGTATCAAGATGACGATAGCCGTAATGATGGGCGAGACGCTTGCCGAGCGTGCCCTTGCCCGAGGCCGCGGGCCCGTCGATGGCGATGATCATGAAAACTCGGCCCCTAACGAACGCATCATCGGAATGAAATCCGGAAAGCTGGTGGCGATGAAGGCGGTGTCGTCGACGGTCACGGGCTGATCGGAGGCGCAGCCCATCACCAGCGCGGACATCGCGATGCGATGGTCCATGTGGGTGGTGACGGTGCCGCCGCCCGGGACGTGGCCGCGGCCCTCGACGATGAGATCGTCGCCGGAGACCTCGACCTTGACGCCGTTGACGCGCAGCATGGCGGCGGTGGCTTCAAGCCGGTCGGATTCCTTGACACGCAGCTCCTGCAGGCCGCGCATGATCGTGGTACCTTCGGCGAACGAGGCCGCCACCGCCAGCACCAGATATTCGTCGATCATCGACGGCGCGCGCTCCGGCGGCACCTCGACGCCGCGCAGCTTCGAGGCGCGCACGCGCAAGCGCGCCATCGGCTCGCCGGCATCGCCCCGCACTTCGCTCTCCTCGATGGAGGCGCCCATTTCGCGCAGCGTGGTGAACAGGCCGGTGCGCAGCGGATTGGTCATGACGTCGGACAACACGACGTCGGAGCCCTCGACGATCAGCGCAGCGACGATCGGGAACGCGGCCGAGGAGGGGTCCGCGGGGACGACGACATTGGAGCCATGCAGTTCGGGCTGGCCCACCAGCGAGATGCGGCGGCCGTGCCGGCCTTCCTGGACCGAGGTGATGTCGGCACCGAAATGCTTCAGCATCAGCTCGGTGTGGTCGCGGCTGGCCTCGGTCTCGATCACCGTGGTGGCGCCGGGTGCAGCGAGGCCCGCCAGCAGCACGGCCGATTTGATCTGGGCCGAGGCGACCGGGGTCTTGTAGGTGATCGGCAGGGGATCGCGTGCGCCCTGGAGAGTCAGCGGCAGACGCCCGCCCTCGCCGCCTGCGGTGACCTTCGCACCCATCTTTTCCAGGGGATCGAGGATCCGGCGCATGGGGCGGCTGCGCAGCGAGGCGTCGCCGTCGAACACCGCCGAAATCGGGCAGCCGGCGACGGCGCCCATGACGAGCCGGCAGCCGGTGCCGGAATTGCCGAAATCCAGCGGCGCCTTGGGCTGGGCGAAGCCGCCGACCCCGACGCCGTTGACCGTCCAGGCGAAGTCACCGGTGCGCTCGACCCTGGCGCCCAGCGCCTGCATTGATTTGGCGGTGTTGAGGACGTCCTCGCCCTCGAGCAGGCCCGAAATCCTGGTCTCGCCGACCGCGAGCGCGCCCAGGATCAGGGCGCGGTGGGAGATCGACTTGTCGCCGGGCACCCGTACTTTCCCGGTCAGGGGACCGCTGGCACGAGACTGGAGCGGCCTCGGTTGGTCGGAATGAGTCAAGATTGTGTCCTTGAATAGGCCCCGTGGGCTGGCGCGCAGGTATCACATGGTCCGCGCCCCGTCACGGGCATGTCGTTCTCCCGTAATGCGCTATTGACAGCGGGCCGCCAACTAGCCAAGTGAAGCACCGCTTTTCAGACATTCCCAGGATTCCTGCCGTGGCCAAGTCCGAACTCGGAACCAAACGTATTTGCCCGACCACGGGCAAGAAGTTCTATGACCTCAACAAGAATCCGGTGATCTCGCCCTATACCGGCGAAGTGGTGCCGATTGCCCCCGTCGCTCCTGCGCGCGCCCCGCGTGGGGCCGAGGCCCGCAACATGGCCCAGGACAACGCGCCGGAGCCGGCAGAGGCCGAGGAATTGGTCTCGCTCGAGGAAGCCGATGCCGAGGAGAACACCGGCAAGGTCAAGGCCATCGTGCCCGAATCGGAGGACGATATCGAGGTCGACGAGACCATCGACGACGATGATGACGACGATTCGACCTTCATTGCCGACGAGGAAGAGGGCGATGAGGACGTGACCGACATCATTGGTGATGTCGGCGGTGATGAAGAGACTTGAGATCAGCCCTGATCTGTGAAAAAGGGTGCACCGCGCGAGTCGGAAAGGCTCGCCGGTCCGGGGGGATCGACCAGGCTCACCCCGTCTAAGGTTAAGGGGCCATAGCTCAGCTGGGAGAGCGCTTGCATGGCATGCAAGAGGTCGGCGGTTCGATCCCGCCTGGCTCCACCAGCCTTCGCTCGCTTCGCGAGCTACGGCTCGGCAGGCCAACCCCGCTCCATCGTAGCGAAGTGAGCGAAGGCTGCCGCGGCGTAGCCCGAAGGGCGAAGCCGGGCTTCATCAGATCGATCGCGGGTGTAACATCTCCTCAACAACTGGGGAGTGTGCCGTGAAATACGTCTACATCCTTGAGACCCTCGATTCCTTTCACTTTTATGTCGGAATCACCGACGACCTGCGGGCCAGGCTGGCAAAGCACAATGCCGGCGAAGTGCCTCACACCTCGAAATATGGGCCTTGGCGTCTCAAGACTTACGTCGCATTCAGCAACGAGAAGCAGGCCGTCGCATTCGAGAAGTATCTGAAGTCGGCGTCCGGCCGCGCCTTCGCCAAGAAACGGCTCTAACGCTACTCCCCGATCACCGCATTCAGCCGATCCCTCAGCGCGACGATCTCGTCTTTCATTGCGACCAGCTCCGAGACCGAACATTCCGATGCCGCCAGGATCGATTGCGGCACGCTGCGCGCCTTCTCCTTCAGCGCGTGGCCCTGCGGCGTCAGGGCGATCAGGACCTGGCGCTCGTCCTCGCGCGAGCGGGTGCGTCTGAGGAGATGGGCGGCCTCGAGCCGCTTCAGCAGCGGCGTCAGCGTGCCCGAATCAAGGAACAGCTTCTCGCCGATCTCCTTCACCGGCACGTCGTCGCGCTCCCACAGCACCAGCATGACCAGATATTGCGGATAGGTCAGGCCGAGCCGGTCGAGCAGCGGCTTGTAGACGCGGTTGAAGGCGTGCGTGGCCGAATAGACCGCAAAGCAGATCTGGTTGTCGAGCCGAAGCGGGTCTACCGCCGTTGATTTCCGGACCATCACGAATCTCGCGCGTTTCTCCCATTCTGGGGCCGGCCGACGGCATATTCAATTGCGAACAATTAAATGTGAGGCGCGACGAATTAGATTGCGCACAATCTAGTTGTTTGCGATAAAGCTCGCACCTTAACCCTGAAAGACCCGAGGAGACGACAATGTCCGTGAACGTCCTCTACAAGACCAGCGCCAAGGCCACCGGCGGCCGCGATGGCCATGCTGCAACCCTCGACGGCGCGCTCGACGTCAAGCTCACCACGCCGAAGGAGCTCGGCGGCGGCGGCGGCGCCGGCAACAATCCCGAGCAGCTGTTCGCGGCCGGCTATGCCGCCTGCTTCATCGGCGCGATGAAGTTCGTGGCCTCGCAGGGCGGCCCCAAGGTTCCGGCCGATGCGTCGGTCACCTCGACCGTCGGCATCGGCCCGCGCTCGGAAGGCGGCTTCGGCCTCGACATCGACCTTGCGGTCTCGCTGCCGGGCCTTGCCCGCGCGGAGGCCGAGGCGCTGGTCGCCAAGGCGCACCAGGTGTGCCCGTACTCCAATGCCACACGCGGCAATGTCGACGTTCGCCTGACGGTCGTCTGATCGGAAAGCGCGAATTGGCTGGCCCGAAATCCGGCTCGGGCCGGCCGCTTCCGGCTGAATTTGCCGCCTCGCGGCATGGCTGCGCGGCGGCGCATGCGGCTCCACGCGAGGACCCATTGCTGGCGCAAACAAACCTCGCTAGGCCTGTGCTCGAACGCCGACACAGGAGAAGCGAAGGTATGAGTTCTGAAGCCGCAACGGGCGCCATGAGCGGACTGCGCGTCATCGATCTCACGCGCGTGCTCGGCGGTCCCTACTGCACCCAGATCCTCGCCGACCATGGCGCCGACGTCATCAAGGTCGAGCCGCCGGCGGGCGACGAGGTGCGCGAATGGGGCCCTCCCTTCCATGAGGAGGATGCGGCCTATTTCGTCGGCATCAACCGCAACAAGCGCTCGATCGGCCTCGACCTCGCCTCCGAGGGCGGCCGCGCCGTGCTGCTGAAGATGCTGGAGACTGCCGACGTCCTGATCGAGAATTTCAAGCCGGGCACGCTGGAGAAATGGGGCATCGGCAACGACGTCCTCAGCAAGAAATTCCCGCGCCTCGTGCATTGCCGGATCTGCGGCTTCGGCGCCGACGGCCCGCGCGGCGGCAATCCCGGCTATGACGCCATCATCCAGGCCATGACCGGCATGATCGCGGCGACCGGCTCGCCCGAGAGCGGACCGATGCGGATCGGCGTGCCCTTGGTCGACATCACCACCGGACTTTATGCGGCGATCGGCATCCTGATGGCGCTGTCGGAGCGGCAGCGCTCGGGCAAGGGCCAGTTCCTGGAGACCACGCTGTACGAGACCGGCCTTGCCATCATGCATCCGCACACCGCGAATTATTTCATGCATGGCAAGCCGCCTGGTCTCACCGGCAACGAGCATCCGAACCTCGTGCCTTACGCGATCTTCCCGACCAAAACCGACAACATCTTCATCGGCGTCGGCAATGACGGCACCTTCCGCAAGCTCGCCAAGGAGATCGGCAAGCCCGAGCTCGGCACCGATCCGCGCTTTGCCCGCAACAAGGACCGCATCGCCAATCGCGAGGCGCTGCGCGCCGAGCTCGCCGCCGTGTTCAGCCAGCACGAGGCCGAGCCGCTGTGCAATCGCCTGCTCGCGGCCGGCCTGCCCGCAGGTCCGGTGCAGAAGATCGACCAGGCGTTGACCAATCCGCACACGATCGCGCGTGGCGATATCATCGAGAAGGACTGGTACAAGGGCGTCGCCTCGCCGATCCGGCTCGACCGCAGCAAGCCCAGCCTGCGCCGCGTGCCGCCGAAATTCAGCCAGCATGCGGCCGAGGTGCTCAGCGAGTTCGGCTACTCCAAGGCCGAGATCGACGCGATGGTCGAAAAGGGCACGGTCTGCGGCCCCGAGCGGAAACGCTGAGATAAGACGAGCGTCAACGGTGGTGCGCTCCCTCTCCCGGTTGCGGGAGAGGGTTGGGGAGAGGGTGTCTCCGCATAGGGACTCCCCAAGAGGATAGAGCCCTCACCCGCGCCTGCGGCGCGACCTCTCCCGCAAGCGGGCGAGGTTTTCGAGCCCGCGGCTCCAGTCGCGCACCTCATCAACCAATGCCGCACTGCGGCGCGCGCACGCATGTGCAGCGCGAACGGAATTGGCTGACCGCTCGGCCTTCGCCTATTTGACGACTTCCCATTTGGGAGCGCTTGCTGCTTTCGTTTCTCCCGCTTACACAGTCATGTGAACGTCATACGGCGCTGCTAGCGCAAGCGCTTCTTAGTGACGGGCAAGGGAGGTTTTCTTGATGGCTCTTCGACATTTTGGCGCGACTGCTGCTGTCGCGCTCACGGTTGGTCTCGGCGCCTCGCCGGCACTTGCCGTGACCGAAATCCAGTGGTGGCACGCGATGACCGGCGCCAACAACGAGGTCATCGTCAAGCTCGCAAACGACTTCAACGCCACGCAGAGCGACTACAAGGTGATTCCCACCTACAAGGGCAACTACGCCGATACGATGAACGCCGGCATCGCCGCGTTCCGCGCCGGCAACGCGCCGCATATCATGCAGGTGTTCGAGGTCGGCACCGCCACCATGATGGCCGCCACCGGCGCGGTGAAGCCGGTCTACAAGCTGATGGCCGAGACCGGCGAGAAGTTCGATCCGAAGGCCTATCTGCCCGCGATCACCGGCTACTACTCGACCTCGAAGGGCGAGATGCTGTCCTTCCCCTTCAACTCGTCGTCGACGGTGATGTGGGTCAACCTCGACGCGCTGAAGAAGGCCAATGTCGAGATTCCGAAGACCTGGCCCGACGTGTTCGACGCCGCCAAGAAGCTGAAGGCGGCCGGCCACGCCACCTGCGGCTTCTCCAACTCCTGGGTCACCTGGGTCAATCTCGAGCAGCTGTCCGCCTGGCACAACGTGCCGCTCGCCAGCAAAGCCAACGGTCTCGACGGCTTCGACACCGTGCTCTCCTTCAACGGGCCGCTCCAGGTCAAGCATCTCGAAAACCTGGTCGAGCTCCAGAAGGACAAGACCTACGACTATGCCGGCCGCACCAACACCGGCGAAGGCCGCTTCACGTCGGGCGAATGTCCGCTCTACCTGACCTCGTCGGCGTTCTTCGGCAACGTCAAGGCGCAGGCCAAGTTCGCCTTCACCGCGGTGCCGATGCCCTATTATCCGGACGCCCAGGGCGCGCCGCAGAACTCGATCATCGGCGGTGCTTCGCTCTGGGTGATGGGCGGCAAGCCGGCGGACGATTATAAGGGCGTCGCAAAATTCCTGACCTTCCTCTCGGACACCGATCGCCAGGTCTACATCCACAAGGCCTCCGGCTATCTGCCGATCACCAAGGCGGCCTACGAGAAGGCCAAGGCCGAAGGCTTCTACAAGGACCAGCCCTATCTCGAGACTCCGCTGCTCGAGCTGACCAACAAGGAGCCGACCGAGAATTCGCGTGGCCTGCGCCTCGGCAACATGGTGCAGCTCCGTGACGTCTGGGCGGAGGAGATCGAGCAGGCACTGGCCGGCAAGAAGACCGCCAAGCAGGCGCTGGACGCGGCCGTCGAGCGCGGCAACACCATGCTGCGCCAGTTCGAAAAGACCGCCGTGAAGTAAGGCGACCAGCGGCAGGCCGGTCACCCCGGCCTGCCGCTTCCGGGGCATCATGCAAAAGCAAGCCATTTTCCAATCGAAGCTATTGCCCTATGCGCTGGTTGCGCCGCAGCTCTCGATCGTCCTGATTTTCTTCTACTGGCCGGCCTTGCAGGCCATGATCCAGTCGTTCCTGCTCCAGGACGCCTTCGGCCTGTCGACCAGTTTCGTCTGGTTCGACAATTATCTCGAGCTGTTCAGGGAGCGCGCCTATTTCGAGGCGATCCTGCGCACCTTCTTCTTCTCGTTCGCGATCGCGGTGTCGTCGCTGTCGTTCGCGCTGCTGCTCGCCGTCATGGCGGACAAGCCGCTGCGCGGTGTGATGCTCTACCGCACGCTGCTGATCTGGCCCTATGCGGTGGCCCCGCCGGTCGTCGGCGTGCTCTGGATCTTCATGCTGCATCCCTCGCTCGGCGTGCTCTCGCGCTACCTGCGAGCGCTGGGCGTCGACTGGAATCCGCTGCTCGACGGCGACCAGGCCGCAACCCTGATCATCCTCGCCGCCGCCTGGAAGCAGATCTCCTACAACTTCCTGTTCTTCCTCGCCGGCCTGCAGAGCATCCCCAGAAGCGTGCTCGAGGCCGCCGCGATCGACGGCGCGCGCCCGATGCGCAGGTTCTGGACCGTGACCTTCCCGCTGCTGTCGCCGACCATCTTCTTCCTGCTGGTCGTCAACATCGTCTACGCCTTCTTCGACACGTTCGGCATCATCGACACCATGACCCGCGGCGGTCCGGGCAAGTCGACGGAGACGCTGGTCTACAAGGTCTATACCGACGGCCTGCTCGGCGGAAACCTCGGCAGCTCGGCGGCGCAGTCGGTGATCCTGATGATCATGGTGATCGTGCTGACGGGCATCCAGTTCCGCTTCGTCGAACGCAAGGTGACCTACTGATGGTGGAGGAAGAGGGCTTCCGGCGCTACGTCGCGCACATCATCCTGTGGATCGGAATCGCGATCGTCGCCTTCCCGGTCTATCTCGCCTTCGTCGCCTCCACCCAGGACAACGCGGTGATCGCGAACGGGCAGATGTCGCTGCTGCCCGGCGGTCATTTCTTCCAGACCTACTACCAGACCATCTTCGTCGGCACGAGCGGCTCGACCCGCGAGCCGGTCGGCAACATGATGCTGAACTCGCTGGTGATGGCGCTCCTGATCGCGGTCGGCAAGATCGCGATCTCGATCATCTCGGCCTATGCGATCGTGTATTTCCGCTTTCCGTTCCGGATGCCGATCTTCTGGCTCATCTTCGTCACCCTGATGCTCCCGGTCGAGGTGCGCATCTATCCGACCTACAAGATCGTCGCCGACCTGCACATGCTCGACAGCTATGCCGGGCTGTCGCTGCCGCTGATCGCCTCGGCGACCGCGACGCTGCTGTTCCGCCAGTTCTTCATGACGGTGCCGGACGAGCTGCTGGAAGCCTCGCGCATCGACGGCGCCGGCCCCTTCCGCTTCTTCTGGGATACGCTGCTGCCGCTGTCGCGCACCAACATGGCCGCGCTGTTCGTGATCCTGTTCATCCTCGGCTGGAATCAATATCTCTGGCCGCTGTTGATCACCACGCGCGACGACATGCAGACCATCCAGATCGGCATCCGCAAGATGATCACCACCACCGACGCGCTGACCGAATGGCCGATCGTGATGGCAACCGCCGTGCTGGCCATGCTGCCGCCGGTGCTCGTCGTCGTCGTGATGCAGAAATTGTTCGTGCGCGGACTGGTCGAGACGGAGAAGTAGAGACTTATGGCCAACGTCACCCTGCGCAGCGTCCGCAAGACCTATCCCGGCGGCTTCGAGGCCATCAAGGGCGTCGACGTCGATGTCGGCGACGGACAGTTCTGCGTGCTGGTCGGCCCTTCCGGCTGCGGCAAGTCCACGCTGCTGCGCATGGTCGCAGGCCTGGAGACGGTCACCGGCGGCGAGATCGACATCGGCGGCCGCGTCGTCAACGGAATCGAGCCCGCCGATCGCGACATCGCGATGGTGTTCCAGAACTACGCGCTCTATCCGCATATGAGCGTCTACAACAACATGGCCTACGGCCTGCGCAACCGCGGCATGGCCGAGGCCGAGATCAAGACCCGCGTCGAGGAAGCCGCGCGCGTGCTCGAGCTCTCATCGATGCTGGAGCGCAAGCCGCGCCAGCTCTCCGGCGGCCAGCGCCAGCGCGTCGCCATGGGCCGCGCCATCGTGCGCCAGCCGAAGGTTTTTTTGTTCGACGAGCCGCTCTCCAATCTCGACGCCAAGCTGCGCATCGCGATGCGGGTCGAGATCCGCAAATTGCAGCGCCGGCTCAACACGACGTCGATCTACGTCACCCACGACCAGCTGGAGGCGATGACGCTCGCCGACATCCTCGTGGTGATGAACGGCGGGCAGGTCGAGCAGGTCGGCAATCCCCTTGATATCTACGAGAAGCCGGCCACGACCTTCGTCGCCTCCTTCATCGGCGCCCCGCCGATGAATTTGATGTCGACGCGGCCCGAGGAGATCCGCTCGCAGCTCGCCGGCAGCAATGCTGCCGATGCCGGCATCCTCGGCATCCGCCCGGAGGATTTCGTCATCACCGACGACGTCCCGGCCGGCGGCGTCGCGCTGCCGCTCACCGTCGAAGCCATCGAGCGCGTCGGCGCCGAAACCTTCGTCTACGGCTCCCGCGAGCAGGAGGACCAGCGCGTCGCCGCCACGCCCGGCGAGCTGCCGCCTGGCGAGGTCATCGTCCGCATCCCGGGAACCCAAGCGCCCGCCATCGGCGCAAAAATCCGTGTCGCGGCGGCGCGGGCCAAGCTGCATCTGTTCAGCGACGACGGCCGGAAGCGGCTCGAGGCCTGAGGGGCTCCGAAGAACCAAACAACGAAATGCGAAAACAACCCCATGCACAGTAGAAGGGGGACTGTTTTTGTTGGGATAAATCGCCTCGCAAGCGCGTCGTGCCAGCCATGTCGAACCGGAGGCATTTCGGGCGACGACGGACATGCCCCGTCCACAGCCCCCGGGCTACGTCCTTGAACCCACAGGGGAACATGCCCATATTGCTGATCAAGGGGTGCCGCTCGCGGGCCCTGATGCACCAAAGTCGCTTCGAGAGGACTTTGTAAACTATGTCTCGTGTTCCAACGCTCTCCAGTCCCTTCCTGCTGGGCTTCGACGAGATCGAGCGCGTGCTCGACCGCGTCGTCAAAGGCGCCGACGGTTATCCTCCCTACAATATCGAGAGGTGCGACCGCACGGACGGCCAGCCCGAGCGTTTGCGCATCACACTGGCGGTCGCCGGATTCACGCGCGACCAACTCGATGTAACCATTGAGGAAAACCAGCTCGTGATCCGCGGGCGGCAGCAGGACGACAAATCCCGGCAATACATCCATCGCGGCATCGCCGCGCGCCACTTCCAGCGCACCTTCGTGCTGGCGGAGGGGATGCTGGTGCTGGGCGCGGATCTGAAGAACGGGCTGTTGTCGATCGATCTGGCCCGGCCAGAACCAGAGCGGATCGTTAAGACAATCGCTATCAATGAGCACGAATAATGGAACGAGTAGCGGACTCGACCGCTTAGTGTTCCAGAGGAGTCGAGACCATGAGTGAAGGTCACGTTGCGTTCGAATACGAAGCCAAGAACGTCTCTCCGGAGACGCTGGCAACCCTGGGCGAAGGCCATATCGCCTATGTGAAGCAGATCCGTTCCGAGGACGTGCCGGGCCTGTTCCCCGAAGCGCCCAAGATCGCGCCGGGCCTCAAGCTTTTCGCGCTCCATGCCGCCGACGGCACGCCGATCATGCTGACCGACAGCCGCGAAGCCGCGGTCGCCAACGCCTGGAGCAACGAGCTGCAAGCGGTGAGCGTGCACTAAAGCGCGCGCGTCGCACGAATACGGTTTCAAACGGGCATGCCTTCGCAGGAGGGCATGCCCGTTTTCATTTGAGACGTGATGTCTTCTGAGACGTGATGTCTTCGCGTCGCCATCGCCAGCCAACGGGATGTCGGCGAGGGCCCTGCGTGCGGCAGGGACATTGCATATGGATGGCGGGCACGATGCGGCGGCATCGGCGGTGGGCTCCCTCTCCCGCTTGCTTGCGGGAGAGGGTTGGGGAGAGGGTGTCTCCGCAAAGGGGCAATCCCCGAGAGGAAAGAACCCTCACCCGCCGCGCGCGGGACGATGCTTCGCATCGCCCGGGGCGCGTCGGCCTCTCCCGCAAGCGGGAGAGGCGGAGCAAGCCCACGGTCCTCGTGAACTCCACATGAGATTCCCCTGCGCGTGCGGGGGCGGCCTCGTCTAGTGCGCGCGCGCGACCGTCATCAATCTGTGATTTGACAGTTCATCCGTCTTTGTCAAATCTGACAAAATGCAGGCCAAGGCCCCGCCCCAGGACCGGATCCTCGACGCCGCGTTGCGCGTGTTCCGGCGCCACGGCTTCCGCCGCTCCTCGATCGAGCTTGCGGCGGAGGAGGCCGGACTGACGCGGCAGGCGCTCTATCATCACTTCGCCTCCAAGGAGGCGCTGTTTCGCGCCGTGCTCGAGCGGATCTACCAGCAGGGGCTCGCGGCAGAAATCGCGGCCGCGAAGGCGGCGGAAGAAGCGGGCCACGGGCTTGCCGACATCCTGGTCGCCGAGATCGGTGCGCGCATGCAGTCGCTGCTCGCTTCGCTCAAGGACTCGCCCCATACCGAGGAGCTGTTTTCCGAGCACTTCGCTCAGGCGCGCGACCTCTACCAGAGCTATTCCAACCGTTTCGCCGACGAGATCGCAACCACGATCGCGCGGGTGTGCCGCAAGCGAAAGCTCAAGCTCGAAAGCGGCGTCAGCGTACGCGAGCTCGCGCGCTGCGTCGAGATGGCGATCCACGGCGCCAAATCCGCGTTCCCTTCCATGCAGCCGGTCGAGGCGTTCCTGAAACAGCTCGAGACCATGCTGCGCATGCTGATCGCCGGCGCGATGGCGCCGTCCGCAAGGAAGTCCCACGGCAAAACGGGAGCTCGAAAATGACCAGCACGACCATCAATGGACGGCCTCTGGTGCTGCCCGACGATCCGGATGCGCTCCTGGTCGACGTGATCCGCGATGGCGGCCTCACCGGCACCAAGCTCGTCTGCGGCTCCGGCATCTGCGGCGCCTGCACCGTGCTGCTCGACGGCACGCCGGTCGTAAGCTGCCTGTTGCCGGCGCAGGCCGCCGCGGGCAAATCGCTGACGACCATCGAAGGCATAGGAGCTGCCGGATTGCATCCGGTGCAGAAGGCGTTCATGGCGCACGACGCCCTGCAATGCGGCTTCTGCACGCCCGGCTTTGTCGTCGAAGCCGCCGCCTTCCATGACGGCTGGCGCGCGACCAGGGGCGCCGCGACACCCTCGCGCGAGGAGATCGCCGCCGCGCTCTCGGGACATCTCTGCCGCTGCGGCGCCTATGAAGGCATTTTTCGCGCGGTGGCGGAGGCTTGTTCAGGCCGCTTCGACGGCAATGAGCCCATCGCGCCGCGGCTGGAAGCCCGCGACAAGGTGACGGGCCTCGCCCGCTACACCGTCGACATCCACCATGACGGCCAGCTCGAAGGCGTCATCCTGCGTTCGCACGTCGCGCATGCGAAGATCTCCGGGCTTGATTTGGCGCCGGCGCGCGCCATGGCCGGTGTTGCCGCGGTCGTTCCGCTGCTCGACGATGACAACATCGTCCGCTTCGTCGGCGCGCCGATTGCAGCCGTCGCGGCCACGGACCGCCGCACCGCCCTGCAGGCCATCGCCGCGATCAGCTTCAAAACCGAACCTTTGCCCGCGGTGATCGGGCTCGATGCAGCGCGGCGCGACGATGCGCCAATCGTGTTCGAAAAGAAGGACCGCAAGCGTGCCGGCAACGTGTCCGAAGGCGCCGGCGGCGCTCCGGTGTCGTGGAAGGGCAATGTGCGCGGACCTTCGGCGCCGTTCTCGCAGAAAGCCAAGCAGGCCAGAAGCTGGCTCGACGAGGCGCGGGCGCAACGCAATCCGCTGCTGGTCGAGGAGACCTTCCGTGTCTCGACGCAACAGCACGCAAGCCTCGAACCACATGCCGCCGTGGCCAGGTTCGATGGCGATCAGCTCATTGTGCACATCTCGACCCAGGCCATTCACGAGAGCATGGAGAAGATCGCCAAGCGTTTTGGCCTTCCGCACGACAAGGTACGCGTGATCGCCGATCACGTCGGCGGCGGGTTCGGCTCCAAGGGCAGCGTCGGGCTGGAGACCATCGCCGCGATCGAGCTTGCGCGCACCGCGAAGGCGCCGGTGCGCGTCGCCTTCGATCGTGAAGAAGAGCTTTCCGTCACCGGCTATCGTCCGGCCGCCGAGCTGAAGCTGTCGCTGCTGCCTTCGGCGGAAGGCCGCCTCAAGGCGCTGTCGCTGACCGCCCATGCCGATACCGGCGCCGCCGTGAACTCGCTGATCGCGGGCCTGGCGCGGCTGATCTATCCGGCCGAAGCCAAGGAGCTCGTCGACTTCGACGTGCTCAGCAATTTGCCGCCCGGCGCGCCGTTCCGCGGCCCCGGCGGTCCGCCGATGTCGTTTGCGCTGGAGCAGGCGGTGGACGAAGCGGCGCTGCGCATGAAGGTCGATCCGATTGCCCTGCGCAAGCTGTGGGATCCCGATCCCAACCGCCAGCGACTGTACGACTGGGCTGCCGGCCTCGACGTCTGGAAGAGCCGCAAGCCGGCCGCCGCGCAGACCGGCCGCTACCGGCGCGGCGTCGGCGTCGCCACCGGCTACTGGCTCTATCTCTGGCAGACCGGCTCCTCGGTCGAGCTCGCGGTCAAGGGCGGCCGCATCGTCGCAAGCTGCGCGGTGCAGGATATCGGCACGGGCACGCGCAGCGTGATCGCCAATACCGTCGCCAAGGCGTTCGATCTCGAGCCGCAGGATGTGGAGGTTCGCATCGGCCGCTCCAACCTCCCGCGAGGGCCGGGCTCCGGCGGCAGCCGCGTCACCGCCTCGGTGGTGCCGCCGACCTTGCTCGCCATCGACAAGCTGAAAGCGGAGATCAAGCGCACCGCGTTTCGCACGCCTGCTCCGGGCTCGAACGCGCCGTGGCGCGAGATGATCGCGGCTTCCCCTGATATCGCCGTGTCGGCCAAGCGCCAGGAGGACGGCAAGCCGCCATCAGGCGTCAGGCCCGCGCTGCACGAGGCCGGCATCATGGGCCGGGTGTTCGGTTGGGTGCTGCGTCTGATGAACCACATGGTGGTCGGCGCCGGCGTGCCGAGCTCGGTGCAGGTGATGGAAGTCGAGGTCGATACCTGGCTCGGCCATGTGCGCGTGCTCAACGCCTATACGGGCCTTTCGATCGGCAAGCTCGCCGCGCCGATGCTGGCGCGAAGCCAGGCCGCGGGCGCAGTGATCCAGGGCATCGGTTACGCGCTCTATGAAACGCGGGAAGCCGATCCTTCGAGCGGCCACATCCTGAGCGGCAGCATGGAGGATTACCGCATTCCGGGGATGGCCGACATGCCGAAACTGGAGGTGCATTTCGACGAGGCCGGTTTCGAGCATGTGCCGGGCGGCAGCGTCGGCATCGGCGAAGTCGCGACCGTGCCGACCTCGCCCGCCATCGCCAACGCCATCCGCGATGCGATCGGCGTGAGACTGACCGAAATTCCGTTCCGGCCCGATCGTCTGGTGGCCGCGTTGAAAGGGAGGGATGCAGCATGAGTGTCGCCGTCGTGACCGCCAAGCCCACGGCAACGCCCGCGCCTGAATTCCGCGCCGGCGGCACCGACGTCAGCGAACGCCGCCGCAGCGGCGTGTCGCAGGGAATGCTGATCGATATCTCGGCCACCGGCGACAAGACGATCAGCTGGGACGCCGACGGAGCAGCCCGGATCGGCGCGCTTGCTACCATCGCCACGATCGCGACCGACGCGCGCATCGCCGCTGCCTATCCCGGGCTTGCGGCGAGCGCGCAAGGGCTCGCTACGCCACAGGTGCGCCAGGTTGCAACGCTCGGCGGCAATCTCGCGCAGCGTTCACGCTGCTGGTATTTCCGCCGGGCCGACATCGATTGCCTGAAGAAAGGCGGCAGCACCTGCCCTGCCCGGTCTGGCAATCATCTCTATGGCGTTGCCTTCGATCTCGGCCCGTGCGTCGCGCCGCATCCCTCGACCATGGCGGCGGCTCTGCTCGCCTATGATGCGATCGTCGCCACGGACCGGCGCAGCGGACTCTCGATCGCTGATCTGCTCGGCGACGGCTCGATCTCGCACGCCGATCATGCACTCGCAGCAGGCGAGATGATCAAGAGCATTGCGCTGCCTGCTCCGCTTCAAGGCGAGCGCGCCTCCTACAAGCGGGCGATCAGCCGGACCCATGCGGAATGGCCGCTGGTGGAGCTCTGCGCCCGCGTCGTGATCGCCGGCGGCAAGTTTCACTTCGTGCGTCTCGCTGCCGGCGGCGTCGCGCCCGTGCCGCTTCGCCTCACCGCCGTGGAAGTCCAGCTCAGCGGCAAGATGGCCAATGCGGCGTCGATCGCGGAAGCAGCGAAAGCAGCGAGCTCGGGTGCCAAGCCATTGCCGATGACGGCCTACAAGCTCGACCTCCTGCAAGGGCTGGTGCGCGACGTGCTGGAGCAGCTTGCGAATTAACCGGTCGCGCGCGGGCATCGATCTTGCGGGCATACGGCCCCTGCAAGGGGGCTATCGCATTATGGGAGCAATATCGCCTGTGGCCATCCTTCGGGGCGTGCGCACCGGGCCGCTGCCACAAGTCGTGTGCAATTGCCCCGCCCGCAAGCGCGCCTTGGTCGAGGCCGCGGCGAAGGTCCACCTCTCCCTTGGGAGAGGTCGGCGCGCAGCGCCGGGTGAGGGGTTACGGACCCTCGTTGGAGCAGAGCCCCCTCACCCGATTTGCTGCGCAAATCGACCTCTCCCCGATGGGGAGAGGTGAAGGACGATCGCCGCCGCGCCTCCTAGTCGTGCACGGTCAGGATCGGTTTGCTGACCAGCCCGAAGCTGCGCAATTGCCCCAGCAGCTCGTGGTGGCCGAAGGCCTGGCAGCCGGAGGCGAAGCCCACGCGCTTCGGCGGCTGCTGCAGCAGGTGCGCCGCGGCATAGGCCTGCAGCATGCCGGTCTGCTTGTAATTGCTGTTGCCGTTGATGACGCAGTGCGCGCGCCCCAATGGGCCGGAGGCATGCACCGAATCCAGCGACTTGTTGACGCGCGGGTTTTCGCGCGGCGGCATCGTGTTCATCACGCCTGCGGCAGTCTGCGCCAGCGCGGCATAGCGGTCGTCGGGGTTCATGTCCTTGGTCGCGTCGAGCGCGGCGGCGACGATCTGCGGCACGCCCAGCATCAGCGCGCGGTTGAACACGCCGCCCAGCACCTTCACGTTGGCCACACGCGGATCGCGCTTGAACCACACCGGGTGCGAGGTGCCGCCCCAGGGCAGCGCCAGCGCGAGCTCATGCTGGCCGGGGATGGCGAGGTTATAGAGACCGGCATCCACCTGGTGCTCGACATACTTGTTCTGTTCGAGATAGTAGGCCTTTGCCATCGCGGCATTGACCAGGATGGTCTGCGTCGAGGCGATGGTCGGGCTGCCGCCCCAGAACACGGCGATATCAAGCGTGTCGAGGCCGGGCGTTTCCAGGCACAGCTGCGCGGCAATCTCGCCGGTGGTGTACATCTGGGCGATGCCAGGGGCGAGCAGCAGGCCGGCATTGGCGAACTTCGTGCCCCATTCCTGCTCCAGCGTGATCAGCCAGTCCTGCTCGCCGGTGGTGTCGGTGTAGTGGCATCGGGACGCCCAGCACGCCTGCACCACCTCGGCACCGAACCTGGCGAACGGGCCCACGGTGTTGAGCACCACCGAGGCGCCGTTGAACAGCTCCGTCAGTGCGCTCACGGTGTGCGGCACCTCCACCACCTCGTAGTCGGCGGTCTCGATGCCGGCCACGTTCGCCTTCATTGCGGCGTTGAGCTTCTCCGCGCTGCGGCCGGCGGCGATGAAGGGGATGTTGTACTCGCGTAAATATTCGCAGACCAGGCGACCGGTGTAGCCGGACGCGCCATAGACGATGACGGGCTTCTTCGCGCTCATTGTCGTTCCTCCGAAATGTTCGTTGTCGGGCTTGCAGCTCACATTCCCATGCCGCCATCGACCGGCAGTCCGATGCCGGTGATGAAGCGGGCCTCGTTCGAGCACAGGAACACCGCGGCATTGGCGATGTCGCCGACCTCCGCGAGCTTGCCGAGAGGCGTCTGCTCCACCACCGAGCCGACCGCGGCGTTGACGTCGGGCGCGAGACCGATCTTCACGATGTCGCCCGCCAGCTGCAGGCCCATGTCGGTCGGGATCAAGCCGGGATAGATGCAGTTGACGCGCACGCCATAGCCGAGCTTGCCGGCCTCCATCGCGGCGACCCGCGTCATGCGATCGACCGCGGATTTCGTGCCGGAATAGACCGCGATGCTCGGGAAGGCGATCGTCGCCGCGACGGAAGCGATGTTGACGACCGCGCCGCCTTTGCCCGCCGCTCCGCCCGGCCGCATCGCGCGGAAGGCGTGCTTCATGCCGAGCACGGTGCCGACGATGTTGACGTCGCACATCCGCCGCGCATCTTCGGCCTTGACCTCCGAGATCAGCGAGGTGATCTCGATGCCCGCATTGTTGACGAGGATGTCGTAGCCGCCGAGGGTGGCAACCGTCGCAGCAGTCGCTTTCTCCCACTGCGCATCGTCGGCGACATCCAGATGCACGAAGCCGGTCTTCACACCGAGCCTGGCGATCTGGCCGGCGCTGTCCTTGCCGACGTCGTCGAGGATGTCGCCGATCATGACCGCCGCACCGGAGCGCGCCAGTGCCTCTGCAATAGCGGCTCCGATCCCGCGGGCTCCGCCGGTGACCAGGGCTTTGCGGCCATCGAGACTCTTCTCACTCATCGCACGTCCTCCCTTTGCTTGGACTGATCTTTTGGAATGATCTGTTCGCTGATGATCGATGCGTGCCGCGATTGGCGGCACGGTGCCGGCGGGGTTTGCGCAACGGCATGCGAGTCCATTCCGGCGGCGCGGCGCCGGTGGTCATCTCCTCCGTTTGCGGACGTCTTGACGACTGTCCAAATTCTTGGCGCGCACACTCCTCCCGGAACTTGACGGTTGTCAAGGTGAAAATTTGACAGTTGTCAAAGAGGATGGTCTGTAGACGATGATGGCCGATGTGATCGCGGCGACCTAGACACGGGAGACAGCGCGACGATGGCGCGGCAAGCGACAGGAGCGGCGAAGCGGGCGGCCGTGGCGGAGATCGTCCGGGACGACAAGTTCAACGCGCGGCGCATCGAGCTTGCCGAGGCCGCGCTCGAAACGCTTGGAGAGCTCGGCTTCGCCCGGACCAGCCTGCGCGAGATCGCGCAGAACTCGGCGTTCACGCACGGCGTGTTCCACTATTATTTCAGCGACAAGCTCGACCTGATCTGCTGCTGCGTTCGCCACTACAAGGCGAAGTGCGTGACGCGCTATGACGAGGTCGTCGCGACAGCGACGAGCCGCGACGAATTGACGGAGGGCTTCCTCGCCAAGCTCGCAGCAACGCTGCAGAACGAAGCCCGCATGCACCGGCTCTGGTACGATTTGCGCGCGCAGGCGATGTTCGAGGCGGCGTTTCGCAAGGATGTGCTCGAGATCGACAAGAGCCTGGAAGCGATGATCTGGCGCATTGCCTCCCGCTATGCCGAGCTCGGCGGCAAGCGGCCGGCGTCGTCGCCAGGCGCGCTCTATGCGCTGTTCGACGGGCTATTCCAGAGTGCGCTGCTCAAGCACCTCGCCGGTGACAAGAGGGCGGTTCCGGAATTGCTGGACGAAGTCCGGCGCCTGCTGCCGACGGTCTGCTGAAGCGCACGAGCGGCGCCCAAGAAGGCGTCGCCGCGCGAGACTTGTACGTTGAGCCATCCAAATTGATCGTCCGACTCGAAACGGCTTGGATGCGGCATGCCGCCGAAAGTGGGACGTCTCGCGAAGCAGCAATTGTGGTTTCCGGCCGGGCGCTATTTCCTGCGCACCATCAAGCTGAGCCCGGCCGCTCCCTTTGTCTGCTTACGCGATCATTCAGTACTTCGCGATGACGGCTGATCCACCGAACCGATAGTTGATGCCCACCTTCACGATGTCGATGTCCTGACGAATGTCGATCAACGAGGAGCTGGGGGCGACTGGATGGGCGAACCCCACGCGCTTGCTGTCGAAGCCGTAGTGAGTGTACTCGATCAAGGCCGACCAGTTGGGAGCGAAGGCCCATTCGACACCAGCACCTGCCACCCAGCCCACGCGATCGGTGCTGGCGCTTGAATTACAGGGAACAAAAACGAAGAATCCCGCGCCAGGACAAAGGAAGCCGCCCATCAACGTGAAATTATCAAGACTGTAGCGGTCATGCGCAAATCCGACGCCGCCCTTGCCATAAACGAGGAAGCGATCCCATGCATAGCCGATCCGACCCGTGACGCTGGCGACCCAATCGGTGCGGCTCGATAGAGTGGCGGGCGCGCCGGTAAATCCGGGGAAGAAGGGATCGTTGGCCATGCCGTGAAGATCGGTGGCCGTGAAATCGCCGGCAATCCCGAGCACCCAATTACTGGCGAATTGGTAGTCGCAACCGACCTGAACGCCCCCTACAACTCCGACGTCTCCGTTCACCCCAATGCGATCACCAGGCACATTGCCTATGGTCATTGCGGGCACGATCAGCGCCGCTGTGCCGATTCCGGTATCCGTGAAACCCGTCCTGCTTGCACCGCCGCCGACATGGCCGCCGATGTAACAGCCGGTCCAACTGAAAGGCACGACCGCCGCAACCGGCGCTTTCGTGTAGGGACGCGCTCCCAGATCGGCACCTTGAGCAGAGCCTGCGACAATCAGAGCCGACGTCGCCAGCAGCAGTCGTTTCATTCGTCACCCCCGAAGCAATCAGCGATAGAAATCTCCGGCAAGGTACATCGGCCGGCCACCGTGCGCTGTATTCGGGCAGCAACACTCCGACACATTTGGTAATGGAGTACTGCTCAGAAGTGAACGCAAGGCGCCGCCTGTCGGCGTCTTAAACTGGAAGATGGCGCGTAAGGCGGAGCGATGATCGCATCGCGCGGTTTGAGTTCAGGTCATGTCGCGTTTCAGCGCTGGTTTGGAATCAGCGCCCGCAGGATCTCCGGCTTCCAGCTTTGCCGCGCGCTGTCGAAGGCTGCGAAATCATGATCGAACTGCCAATAGGCCCAGGCCCAGCCGAGCCGCTCCGCGCTTCGCGCCACGAACGACAGATATCGCGTTCGTGCCTCAGCTGGAGCGGCCTCGTACACGCCGAACTCGCCGAGATAGATCGGGCGATTTTCCCGTTCGGACCAGGACCTGACCTTCTCGAAATCGGCGCGCGCCTTCTGCTCGTCCTCCGGCGAGCCCCAATCGAGCGGGCCGATCTGCGATAACGTCGGCGACCACGGTGCGCCCTGATGGGTGAAGCGGAACGGCGCGTAATAGTGGAACGTCACGATGAGGTTGCGGTCGTCCGACGGCAGGACCAGGTCCTCGACGGGCATCTCGTCGACGTTGAGGACCGCAGCGACCACCGGCCGGCGGGGATTGGTGGCGCGGATGATGCCGAGACATTCGTTCAGAAGGGCGTTCCAGGCGGCGGACGTCATCTGCCCGCCCGGCTCATTGAGCACCTCGAACACGAGCGTCGGATATTTCCCGGCATAGCGCGCGGCGATCTGCGTCCAGAATGCCTTCAGCCTCCCGGCGCACGCGGCGACGTCGCGCTGGCAGACATGGGTGTCGTGCTCGTCCAGGATGGGGATGAGATTTCGGGCGAGCACCTCCTCGATGACGGCATCGAGCCGCCTCAAGACGATCTCGTCCAGCGCATTCTCCGGGTTCATGAACTTGAAGCCGAAGAAATTGATCCGAACGTGCGAGAACCCGGCGCGCCTGATCGCAGTGAGGTTTTCGAGACGAAATGGCGCGTTCCGGCCCCCCTCCCAGATGCCGTCGTAGCCGAGGATGTTGATGCCGCGCCCCAATTTTGGGGGAGCTGATTTGGCCTGTCCGGCTGCTTCAGCCGGAGAGCAGATTGCAAGCACGGAGAGCGCGAAGGCGAGACTGCACGTTACAGCCCGGCGGACGCAGACGGCTTTCATCCTGGCTGCCCCATCATTGCTGCAGGTCTTGTTGCGGCACCGGCCGGCACACCGCGAAGAAGAAGGCGACGAGCAGCACCGAGGTGAACATCGTCGAGCGAAGGAACATCGTCTCCGTGAAGTTCGATTGAAAGCTGAGGACGACGAATCCGATGATGAGCGCGCAGTGGCGACGGTCGATCGACCGCGTGGCGATCAGGTACAGGACCTTTTCCGAGAACAGATAGACGCTCGCCACGAACAGCACGTATCCCAGGAAACCCGTCTCCATCAAAACCGCGATGTAGCCGCTATGGTAATTGTCCAGCACCCAGCCGTGGTTCTGGTTGAAATAGTCGTAAATCGCGGGGCGTGTCCAGAATCCGTTGATGCCGAAGCCGAGCAGCGGCGCATCGTCGAAATGGCCGATGGCGTACTGCCAGATGAACGTTCGCTCGGTCAAGTCGATGGTCGATTCGCCGAGATGGAATGAATCGTACCCGGTGACGTAGAAATACAGGATCAGCAGCGCAGCCAGGAGGCACATGACGACCGGCAGCACCGCGTAGATCCTCATGCAGCGGATCGACCACATCGAGGTGACGAGCAGTGCGCCCGCGGCAATCGCGACGGCGCCGGCACCACGGGATTCCGAGGCGATGACGCATGTCGATGCCAGGAGAAAGGTCAGGAGGAAAACAATCCAGCCCCGGCCCGACATCTTCTGATAAAAGGCAAAGAACATCAGATAGGCGCTGATGAAGCCGAGCGTCTGCTTCGATTCATAGATTCCCTGCCACTGGCCATTGTGCATCCAGCTCTGATCGACGCCGATCTCGGGCACGAAGACCGTACACAGGGCCGAGGCGGCAACCAGGATGAAGAGCCCCAGCGCCGTCGCTCCGACGATCTCGTCGATGTCGATCCGCGTGATGAGGCAGTACGCACCGAAAGTCGTCACCACGAGGGCCGCGCTCTTCATGATCGCCGCCGTGGCGAGGCCGGTCCAGAGCACGGAAACAGCGGCGAGAGCATAGAATGCGACCAGCGCGATGAAATCGGGATTGGGCTCTAGGCGCAGGCAGGGACGCACGAAGGCACTGGCGTAGATCAGAACGACCCACATCAGAAGCGCAACGGCCTGTTGCACAAAGCTCCATTCTGCGGGAAGCAGCGCGGGGTGGAAGACACCCATCGACGCGATCACGTTGACGGTGATCGAGCCGCGCATGACGTTTCTGGCCAGCCTTTCCACGCCGGCGCGGGGCGCATTCAAGATCGCGCTGGCGTCCTCCTCGGAATCGTGCAGGCTGGTCATGAGCTGACCGCCTGAAGCACGGCGAAGCTTTCCTCAGCGGGCATCGCGAGCGACGCGCTGCCGCCGGGTCCCGGCTGGTCCAGGCCTGATTCCCAGGGCCATTCTCCCGCCGCGGCCGCGAGGCGCAACGGCGTCATTCCATTCCCAGTCACGTTCGCTCAGTCCACAGCTTCAAACGCTCTTAGCGGATGTTGGCGCCGCCCAATGTGCCGTGCGTCTCAAGCGGGAAGATTTTCGTAGCTTCTACCTTTGAGATCAAGGTGGCATGACGCGACGCTGCTCACAATCAGGTGCGAGACGCGATCGGGCCCTTGACCGGTGAGAAGGACGGAAGGTTACGCCGCCGTTGCCGGCGGCAGCGCCAGCACGGAATAGATCGCCTGCGCATCGCGCGAGGCGCGAAGCTTCTTGGCGATGTCCTGGTCGCGCAAGAGGCGCGCGATACGGGCGAGCGCCTTGAGGTGATCGGCGCCGGCGCCTTCGGGGGCGAGCAGCAGGAAGACGAGATCGACCGACTGGCCGTCCATCGCCTCGAAATCGATCGGGCGGTCGAGGCGTGCGAACAGGCCGAAGATCTTCTCCAGCTTGGGCAGCTTGCCGTGGGGAATGGCGACGCCATAGCCGACCGCGGTGGTGCCGAGCTTCTCTCGCTGCAGCAGCACCTCGAACACCGCGCGCTCGTTCTGCCCGGTCAGTTCGGCGGCCTTGGCCGCGAGCTCCTGCAAAGCCTGCTTCTTGCTGTTGACTTTCAATGCCGGGAGAATCGCCTCGGGTGCGACCAGATCGGTAATCGGCATGGAGGCTTTCCGAGGTGAATTAAACCGTCAGGTTCCGATTTGGCAGCTTGATAGACCAAGCCCGGCCGGCGTCAATAACATGAAGCAGGAGGGGGACTTAGCCCAAGCCCTGCCAAGTCCAGATGTGGGGGGCTTCTACTCCAACGCAATCCCGGTGCCAACTCCCGCGTGCAGCTTTGCCCCCGTCATTGTTAAGGACCGGGATGGTACGGTGCCGGCCCCAGGGGCCTAGCCGCCGGCCTGGCCGTCCACCTTGGCTTCCGGCGGGTCGATCCAGCCCACATTGCCGTCCGCCCTGCGGTATATGATGTTCACCCGGCCGGACGAGCCATGCTGGAATACCAGGCAGGGTGCCCCGCTGAGGTCGAGTTCCATGACGGCTTCGCTAACCGAGAGCCGCTTCAACGACGTGGTTTGCTCGGCGATGATGACGGGGCTGTAGCCGGTGACTTCCTCCTCGCCCTCTCCGGGCGCTTCCAGCACGTAGCTGGTGGCGTCGAGCGCAGCCATCGCCTCGGAGGCGGCATGGGCCTTGCGCGCGGAGCGGTCCTTGAGCCGGTTCTTGTAGCGACGCAGCCGCTTCTCGATCATCACCAGCGCCTGGTCGGCACTGGCATAGGCATCCGGTGCGTTCGAATCGGCCTCCAGCGTGATTCCCGAATCCAGATGCAGCGCGCAATCGGTGCGAAAGCCGAAGCCGTCCTTGCTGAGCGTGATGTGGCCGGAATAATTGCCGTCGAAATATTTGCGCAGCACCTCGTCTGTGCGGTCGGCGACGCGGCCGCGCAGGGCCTCGCCGACGCTGATGCTCTTTCCCGAGATTCTGAGAGTCATGTGATGCCTCGCTTGGTTGGTGCCCAGCTTGGATCGGTCTCGATGGGGCATCGAGAGTAGCGCGATTTGGCGCCAGCGCAATCAGGCCGGTTCGGGATTGCGGGAGCGATCGGACAACGCGGTAGAGAGGACGTTACCAAGGGCACTCTGCTTGTCGCGGCGGCGTTGCACCGAGGAAGGTATGCGCATGGCTTCGCGGTATTTCGCGACCGTGCGGCGGGCAATATCAATGCCCGAGGCGCGCAAGCGTTCCACGATGGTGTCGTCCGACAGGATCGCGGAGGGCTCCTCCGAATCGATCAGCTGCTTGATGTGGTGACGCACCGCTTCCGCCGAATGCGCTTCGCCGCCGTCCGCCGAGGCGATCGAGGCCGTGAAGAAATATTTCAGCTCGAACGTGCCGCGGTTGGTCGCCATGTATTTGTTGGCGGTGACGCGCGACACCGTGGATTCGTGCATCTGGATGGCGTCGGCGACGGCCTTCAGATTGAGCGGGCGCAAATGCGCGACGCCATGGGTGAAGAACCCGTCCTGCTGGCGCACGATCTCGGTCGCCACTTTCAGGATGGTGCGGGCGCGCTGGTCGAGCGCGCGCACGAGCCAGGTCGCGTTCTGCAGCGCGTCGGTGAAATAGGACTTGTCGCCGTCCTTGCCGATCTTCTTCGACAGCTCGGAATAATAGGTCTGGTTGACCAGCACGCGCGGCAAGGTGTCGCTGTTGAGCTCGACATGCCAGCCGCCGTCGGGGCCCGGGCGGACATAGACGTCGGGCACCATGGTCTGCAGGCGCGCCGAGCCGAACTTCATGCCCGGCTTGGGATTGAGGCGGCGGATCTCGCCGATCATGTCGGCGATGTCCTCGTCGTCGACGCCGCAGATCTTGCGCAGAGAGGCGATGTCGCGCTTGGCGAGCAGATCGAGATGCTCGACCAGCGCCTGCATCGCGGGGTCGTAGCGGTCGAGCTCGCGCAGCTGGATCGCCAGGCATTCGCTCAGAGAGCGCGCGCAGACGCCGGGCGGGTCGAATTTCTGCAGCACGGCAAGGACGTTTTCGACCTCGGCCTGCGACGTGCCGAGACGCTCGGCGGCCTGGCCGAGATCGGGCGGCAGATAGCCGGCCTCGTCGACGAGGTCGATCAGGTACTGGCCGATCATGCGCTGCGCGGGCGCGGTGAAGGCGACCGAGAGCTGCTCGGCGAGATGGTCCGACAACGTTGTCTCGGCCGCGACAAAAGCTTCGAGATTGTAGTCTTCGTCACCGGAGGCGCCGCCGCCCCATTCGGTATAGGTGGTCGGCGCGGCATCCTGGGCGTTGCGTGCGGCCGCCTCGGCCGGCTCCTCGGAGAAGACGTTGTCGAGGCCGGTGTCCAGGGTCTGCTCGATCTCGGCGCGGGTGCCGAGATCCTTGCTCATCCATTCTTCCTGGCCCGGCTCGAAGCTTTCCGCGCTGCCGCCGAAGCCGTCCTCGCCCTGAGCCTCGCCCTGGCCACCCTCGGAATCGCCGTAACTGCCGGCCTCGGCCGGGGCTTCTCCCGCGGGGACTTCGTCACTGGCCCGTTCCAGCAGGGGGTTTCGCTCGAGCTCCTCTTCCACGAAGGTGGTGAGATCGAGGTTGGACAATTGCAGCAGCTTGATCGCCTGCATCAGCTGCGGCGTCATGACCAGCGACTGCGACTGCCGGAACTCTAATCTCTGCGTAAGCGCCATGAAGCAAGAACCGTTCCCAAAAATTTGGTCCGATTTTTGCTTATCCTAGTCCGAGCCCGATGTACACGTCTTGACGAAACGCAAAAACGGGCTAGAGGCGGAATTCCTCGCCAAGGTAAAGGCGGCGCACGTCCGGATCGGCGACGATCTCATCCGGAGTTCCCTCCGTCAAGATTTCCCCGGCATAGACGATATAGGCACGGTCGGTGAGGCCGAGCGTCTCGCGGACATTGTGGTCGGTGATCAGCACGCCGATGCCCCGATTGGTCAGATGGCGGACGAGATCCTGGATGTCGCCGACCGCGATCGGGTCGATGCCGGCGAAGGGCTCGTCGAGCAGCATGTAGTTCGGCCGCGTCGCCAGCGCGCGCGCGATCTCGACGCGGCGGCGCTCACCGCCGGACAGCGCGATCGACGGTGATTTCCGCAGCCGCGTGATATTGAACTCGTCGAGCAGCGAATCGAGCTGCTGCTCGCGCTTCTTGCGCGAGGGCTCGACCACTTCGAGCACGGCGCGGATATTCTGCTCGACGGTGAGACCGCGGAAGATCGAGGCTTCCTGCGGCAGATAGCCGATGCCGAGCCTCGCGCGCTGATACATCGGCAGCCTGGTGACGTCGTGGCCGTCGAGCTCGATCGCGCCGCGATCGGCCTTGATCAGGCCGGTGATCATGTAGAACACGGTGGTCTTGCCGGCGCCGTTCGGGCCGAGCAGGCCGACCGCCTCGCCGCGGCGAACATAGATGCTGACGCCGCGCACCACCTGGCGGCTGCCGAAGGCCTTTTCCACGCTATGCACAGCCAGGAAGCCGGGCCGGTTCAACAGCTGCGGCCCACCGGTACCGTTGGACCTGGCGGCCGTGCGGACCGGATGAACGGCCTGCGGACGCGGCTCGGCCTGATAGTCGGCGTCGTAGTCGCCCTTGTAGTCACCTTGGAACTGGTCAGGCGCGCGCGGCTGATCGCGGGCAATCGGCGGCGCATCCCTGACAGGACTGGGCACGAGGCCGCCGACGCTGTCACCGAGCGCAGTAATGTCCTGACGCGCAAATCCTGGCCGGCCGCGCTTGGCGGGGCGCCGACGGAACATGCTGAAGAGATCGACCATCCCCGCCTTCTAGCCTTTACGCGTCGCCTTGAGCGAAATCCGCGCGATCTGCCGCGCCAGCCAGAGCGATTCGCTGACGCAGCATGGGTGAAGGGATGTCTCATGCCCAGTGAAACACGCCCGAAAAGCGGCAGATCCCGCCTCGAAAGCCCTGCGCGCTAGATACAGGCTCGCTCGCCAAGCTTCAACCTCGGATCGGGAGCACCCGAACCAAGTTGTTGAATTCACTTTTGTTTACTTGCGCCAGGCAATTGCAAGGGCGGCGCCGCGCCAGGTTTGCTCCCCTGGCCGCAATCATTGCTGCCGCCCTGCGGCAGCAGCGCCTGCACCCGCCCGTTGTCGGATTCCACGCGGGACACACCGGTGGTCATGTCGACCATCAAGCGATCACCGCGCAGCACGTTCTTGCACTGGGTCAGGACCACCTGGCCGCCCGCGCCGCCGAGCATGGTGATGAGGTTGGTCTTGGTGTCGAACACCGCGGTCTCGCCCGTCACCACCTGGTCCTTCTGGGTGACCACGACATTGCCGCGCGCCTCGAGCCGCTTGATCGAGGAGCTGCCGCCCGGTCCCGGCTGCGCCGACTGCATCGGCGCCGATTTCGCGCCCTTCGCTGCGGGCTGCGGCGCGGCGGGCTTGTCGCCGCCGGACTCGTAGAAAACCACCAGCGTCTTCGAGGTCATGGTGGTGTCGCCCTGCACGACCTTCACATTGCCGGCGAAGGTCGCCTCCTTCTTCTTGTCGCGCATCTCGAGCGAGGCGGCTTCGATCTGGATCGGCTGATCGCGGTTTTGCGAAAAGCCCTGCATCGCATTGGGCACACCCTGCATCGTGCTCTGCGCGAGGGCCGCACCCGTGACGAGCAGCGCGAGGCCGATCGCGAGCGCGGCCTTGCTGACAAAAACGTCACGCGGGAAACAGGTCATCATGAAAATCACTTCGAATTGGCAGACTTGTTTTGAGGCGTGCGTGTCTTCGTCGGCGCCGGCTCAGCTGGTGGCGGCTGACTAGCGGCGGGCTCGTCGAGCTTGTCGAGGTGCATCACCACGTTGCCCTCGAAGCGGATGACTTCGCCGCCCTCGGTAATTCGCAGGCGATCCGCACTCAGCGTGCCGTTGGTCAGCTTGACGTCGACGCGCTCGTCCGAGGAGACCGTGCCCTTGCCCATGTCGACGAAGGCCGAGTTCAGCCGCGCCTCATAGCCGGTCGAGGTGCGCAGCAAGATGTCCTTGCGCAGGTCGAGCTGCTGCTGCTTGTTGTCGAAGCGGCCGGTGCGGGCGTCGAGGAACAGGGTCGACTTGTCCTCCATCAGCACTTTCGCACGGAGGTCATTGAGATCGACATGATCGGGATCGGTGATGTCCTGCGTCGCGGTCTTGGCCCAGAGCTCGTAGGGCCGCTGGTCGGGCGTGTAACCGGCGAGGTGCGGTGATTCCATCGTGATCTTGGTGCCCGACACCACCAGATTTCCGGAGTCGAGCGGCAGCTTCGGCATCAGCATGCGGAACGGATTGAAGATCGAGACGCCGACGATGGCGGCCATGGACAGCAGCACCGCACTCGGCACCGCGATGCGCAGAATCCGCACCAGGCGGCTGTGGCGCGCCGCGCTGGCGAACTTGGCCGCAAGCGCGGCGTCGTAGGCGGGGTTCTGGGCCGAATTCACCTAGGTTCCTGCTTGCCTGGCTCCTGACGAGGAGTCCGCCTTGTCCGGTCGAGGGGACACCCCATTCTATCCGGCGCCGCCCAAATATGCAGCCGGCGACAGGCCGTTACGAAAGTGTCCGAAACGGGGCGGCAAGGTCCGGCCATTCGCCGCGCGGGGCCTTCAGGAATGCGCGAAAATGTCCTCTTCCGCCCAGCCCTGGAGGTCGAGCAGGGCGCGGGTCGGCAGGAAGTCGAAACAGGACTGCGCCAGCTGGCTGCGGCCTTCCCGCACCAGCATGGCGTCGAGCCGCTCGCGCAAGCCATGCAGATGCAGCACGTCGGAGGCGGCGTAGGCGAGCTGCGGCTCGGTCAGGCTGTCCGAACCCCAATCGCTGGACTGCTGCTGCTTGGAGAGGTCGACATTGAGCACCTCGCGCACGAGGTCCTTCAGGCCGTGGCGGTCGGTGTAGGTGCGGGTCAGGCGGGAGGCAATCTTGGTGCAATAAATCGGCCCGGTCATGACGCCGAAGGTCTGGTACAGCACCGCGACGTCGAACCGGGCGAAATGGAAGATCTTGGTGATCGCGGGGTTGGCCAGCAGGGCCTTCAGGTTCGGCGCGTCGGTGTGACCCTTGGGGATCTGCACCACGTCGGCGCTGCCGTCGCCTGGCGAGAGCTGCACCACGCAGAGCCGGTCGCGGTGCGGGTTAAGCCCCATGGTCTCGGTGTCGATCGCCACCGCTCCGGTGTAGCGCGTGAGGTCGGGCAGGTCGCCGCGGTGCAGGCGTACGGTCATGGCGTTTCAAAACCTCGGGTCGAATCGGTCAAGTCGGTACAATAGCGAATTCGGATTGCCCGCGGTGTAGCCATTGCCGGCGGGCCGCGCAAGCACGGGGTCGGGTCAGATCGCCGCCAGCATGATGCAGATCATCGCCGCGACCGCGATGCGGCTCGGGCCGTCCCGGAAGGCATAGAGGATGGGATCGTCGGGCATCTCGCGGCGATGCGCCATCATCAGGGCGCGGCCGAACCAGTAGAGCAGCAGCGGTGTGAGCAGCCACAGCAACCAGGGTCGGCTGTACAACGGCGTCACCGCGGTCGAGGAGACGTAGAGCGAGAACACGGTCACCGCGTTCATCGCGCTCGCCGCGGCCATCGCCGCGAGGACGTGCAGGTCGGTGACGCGATAGTCGCGGTTGGAGGGATCGGTCAGCCCCGCGCTCTCGCGCATGCCGAGCTCGCTGAAGCGCTTGATCAGCGCCAGCGAGGTGAACACGAACAGCGAGAAGATCAGCAGCCATTCCGACAGCACCACGCCGACGCCGACCGCGCCGGCGACGATGCGCAGGCTGTAGAGACCGGCCAGCGTGACGATGTCGACCAGCATCTTGCGCTTGAGCACGAACGAATAGGCGATCGTGGTGGCGAGATAGGCGCCGAGCACGCCGAGGAACAATGGCGAGATGCAGAGGCCGACGGCGGCCGCGAACAGCCAGAGCGCAGGGATCGCAAGCAGCGCGGACGAGATCGGCAGGTCGCCGGCGGCGAGCGCGCGATGGCGCTTGGTCGGATGCTGGCGGTCGGCAGAGAGATCGAGCAGATCGTTCATCAGATAGGCGCCCGACGCACAGGCCGAGAACGCCAGGAACGCCAGCAGCGCCGAGCCGAGCGCTGCAAAGTTGATCTGATGCGCAGTGACGACAGGCACGAACACCAGCGTGTTCTTGGCGTATTGATAGACGCGAAGCGCCTTCGCCCAGGTCTTCAGGCTCGCACGCTTGCTGCTCCGCGCGTCGATGCGCGCGATGAAAGCACGATCGAATGGAAGGTTGCCGGTCGCAAGCTCGGCAGGCGTCACGACGCCGTCGAGGCCGAGATGCGCGGCGATGCCCGCGGCCTGATGGGCAAAGCGGTGAGCGACCAGATAGACTTTCTCGCCCCGCGCCCGCGCCGCCAGTGCCTGGTTCAGCACCTCGGCATCATAGGGCAGATGGGCGTAATCGATCTCGGCGTGTGCCAGGATATCGGTGAGCGCCGCCATGCCTGGTCGCCCGCCCGCGCCGAAGCGGGCAAGCATGCGTGCCGGGGCGCTGAAGAGCGCCTCCATCAGCAACTCCGAGCGCAGCAGCGCGCCTTCGAGCTCGATGACGAGCGTCCGGGCAACCGTCGGCGACGGCGTGGACGCGCCAGAATCGTACTGCCGGGCAGGCTGCTCCATCCGAAAACGCTCTGACTTGCCACCAACTGACCGGCCCGAGAGCTGGCCGGGGAGCAGGGAAATGGACGGCGGCGAGCCTAGGGGGCATTCGCTAAGGGCGGCTTAATCGGGGTGGAGAGCCGCGGAGGGCCTCCCGCGGGCATCCGCCGGATTCGGCCTCAACTTCTGTATTCCCAAAGGATAGAAGGGGAGATGGCGCCCCGCTCTCACGGCGACTTCTTCTGCGCCGGCGCGGCCGGCTTCGAAGGAGCTGTCTGGGCTTGGGTTTGGGCGGATACAGCGTCCGGCGTGGCGATGGCGATGGCGAACAGACGCCATTGCCCGGCGACGGTCTGAAAGGTGAGATCGAATTTGATCTGCTGCGGTTGGGTCGGAATGTAACCCGCAAGACGCAGCATTCCCCACTGGTCGAGTGCAGGCGCATCGGTGAATTGCGGCGCCAGCAATGCCGCGCCGTAGAGGTCGAAGTTGCGGCGCCGCAGGTCGAGAAAATTCAGCCCGAGATCGGCGGCGGTGTTGCGCGCCTGAAAGTCGGGGGCAGCGAGGTCGCGCAGCACGGTGTAGTTGCCGGTGCGGTTGGCATCGTTGAGCGTGAGCAGCGTCGAGCGGATCAGATAGAGCGCCTGCTCCAGCGAGACAGGCAGCGACGGCTGTGCGGAAGCCGCAGCCGGCGCAGGCGCCTTCTGCTGCGCCATCGCTCCGTCACTTCCGCAGGACAGCAGCAGCACCAGTGCTATCATGGCGCGCGCGATCAACTGCGCCGACTTGCCGAAGCCCGCCATCACCAGCCGACGCGCATGCCGAGGCGGCCGCCCAACCCGCCGCCGTTGGTGCCGTAAGTCAGGCCGCCGCTGGCCTGCACGTGCTCGCTGACGCGCAGCGCCGCACTCATGGAGAGCGCATTGGTGTTCTCAAACGTGCCCCAGTTCATGCTCATCGCGATCTTTTCGGACGGCATCAGCCAGGGCGAGCCGGACATCGCAAGAGCCATTGCGACACCGTTGATCGCCTTGCCGGTCCTGCCGTCGATCTCGTTGAGGCGGGCATTGATGCCGGCGAGCTGGTTGTTGATGTTTGCGATATCTCCGGAGCCCGCGAGCCCGAGCGCACCGAGCGAGGTGGAAGCGAGATTGCCGGCAGCGTCCGTGGTGACGAGCTGCACCGGTCCGGACTGCGCGGCCGTGCTCGCGGCCGAAGTGACGCCCGTCATCGTGTAGGTATTGCTCGCGGTGCCGTAGACCTGTTGGTTGGCGCGCGTCGCGGCGGCGCCATTGCCGATCGCGGTAGAGTTCGCGAAGGTTGCGGAGGCGCCATTGCCGAAGGCCGAGGAATTCGCGCCGGTTGCGTTGGAGCCGTTGCCCACCGCGGTGTTCGCGACACCGTTTCCGCTCGCGTTGGCGCCGTTTCCGACCGCAATGTTGAAGCTGCCGGTCCCGCTGGCATTGGATTGCGTGCCGTTCGCGATATTCCTCGAATTGGCGCCGTTGGCATTCGCCAGATAGCCGGCCGCCGCGTTCGAGCTGTTGGTGCCAAATGCGGTGGCGGCGTTGCCGGTGGCGACGTTATAGCTTCCGGACCCGCTCGCGTTGGTATTCACGCCGGTCGCGATATTGAAGCTGTTGTCGCCGGTCGCGTTGGAGTTTGGGCCGGTCGCGATGTTAGCGCTGCCGTTGCCGTAGGCGTTGGCGTTGGTCCCCGTCGCGGTGTTGGAGCTGTTGTCGCCGTAAGCCCTGGCGACAAACCCGCTCGCAACATTTCTGCTGTTGTTGCCGGAGGCATTGGAACTGCGCCCAGTCGCAACGTTCCTGCTGTTGTCGCCGTTGGCGAGGGCTGTCAGCCCGGACGCGAGATTGCCGCTGTTGTTGCCGCTGGCGTTGGCTCCGGCGCCGGTCGCGATATTGTTGCTGTTGTCGCCGCTGGCCTGCGCGTTGTTACCGGACGCGATGTTTTTGCTGGTGTCACCGCTGGCGATGGCTCCCGCTCCGGTCGCGCTGTTGAAGCTGTTGTTGCCGCTGGCGTTGGCATTGTTTCCGGTCGCCATATTGGAGCTGCTGTGGCCGCTGGCGTTGGCGGAACCGACGGCAATATTGCTGCTGGCATTTCCGTCAGCGTAAGCGCCGCTCCCGATCGCGGAGTTGTTGCTGCCCGCACCCGGAGCGGAGGCGGAAGGCCCGCAGGCAAAATTGCTCGCTGATCCGGCGGCCGAGGCGCCTTGCTCGGACGCGGCCCCATCTACGCACACGAACTGAGCCCGGGCCTGCGGCGCGCAGGCGCAGGCCGCGACCACGGCCATGAGCGCCGTTGCGAGAAATGCTGTGACTGGCGCTCGCGGTGAAATCGTCATGTTCGGTCCCCATCCCCGTCTTCCAAACCCGCAACCGGCAAGACGAGGAAGAATGAAGACCGTCACTTCCAGCCCCAAGCCGCCGCCAAACGCGATCGACGTTTGGCAACTCTCAAAGCATGCGGCCGGTGGTTTTGGGAAGACGCACGATGCACGAAAGCCTGCGCGGCCTATCGTCCTCCCATATTCATGGGAGCCGCCCGGTGTCCCGGCTTCTCAGTCCGTGCACGCGTTTCGCCAAGAGGCGGACGGTTTGTCGAATGCCCGGCTGTTGCATGGAACCCACAATGGCGCACGAACTGCCCGTTTCGGCGGAGCCCATGGCGCGCGTCCCGTGGAAAATCGGGCGGGCTCACCCCATCTGCCAGTTTCCCTCCCCCGCCGACCCACGAATCGAGATCCATGACCGAACAGACGCGCGCCGCGCCGATCGACGATCCATCGGAACGCCAGCGCGGCTTCTCGCGCTATCAGGCGCTCCTCATCGCGCTGCTCGCATTCACGCAGTTCACGATCATCCTCGACTTCATCATCATGTCGCCGCTCGGCGCGATCCTGATGCCCGCGCTCGGCATCACGGCCACCCAATTCGGCGTCGCGGTGTCGGCCTACGCGTTCAGTGCGGGCATTTCGGGCGTGCTGGCCGCCGGCTTTGCCGATCGCTTCGATCGCAAGCGCCTGCTGCTGTTCTTCTATGTCGGTTTCACGCTCGGCACCATGCTTTGCGCCGCCGCGCCGAATTATCACGTGCTGCTGCTGGGGCGGATCGTGACCGGATTGTTCGGCGGCGTGATCGGCTCTGTCGTGCTCGCCATCGTCACCGACCTGTTCCCGCTGCATTTGCGCGGCCGCGTCATGGGCTTCATCCAGACCGCGTTCGCCGCCAGCCAGGTGCTCGGCATTCCCGCCGGACTGTTCCTCGCCAACCATTGGAGCTGGCATGTCTGCTTCATCGCGATCGTCGTGGTGTCGATCGCCGCGATCGCCGTCATCGCCTTCGCGATGGACCCGGTCGACGCGCATCTGAAGCTGAAGCAGGACCGAAACCCGTTCCACCATCTGATCGCGACGGTCGCGCAGCCGCGCTATACACTGGCCTTCGCCGTCACGACGCTGCTGGCGACCGGCGGCTACATGCTGATGCCGTTCTCCAGCGCCTACACCGTGCACAATCTCGGCATCGACATCACGCACCTGCCGACGATCTATCTGGTCTCCGGCCTGTTCAGCATCGTCACCGGGCCGCTGGTCGGCAGGGCGAGCGACGCGTTCGGAAAATATCCGACCTTCGTGTTCGGCTGCGCCATGACCGTCCTGATGGTGCTGATCTACACCCATCTCGGCCACGTTTCGCTGGCGACCGCGATTCTGGTCAACGTGCTGATGTTCGTCGGCATCTTCTCGCGCATGATCCCGTCACAGGCGCTGATGTCGGCGATCCCCGAGCCCGGCCAGCGCGGCTCGTTCAGCGCGGTCAGCGCCTCGCTGCAGCAGCTCTCCGGCGGCCTCGGCTCGGTACTCGCCGGCGCGATCATCGCGCAAGGCGCGGACGGCACACTGCTCCATTTCGACCGGATCGGCTACGTCGTCGTGACCACGACGATCGTCACGCTGGTGATGATGTATTTCGTGCAGAAGGCGGTGGCGGAGCGGACGGGGAAGACGGTGGTGTGAGGGGGCGGCTCCTGCTCCACATTCGGGTGAACCCACCCCTAGCCTTCGGTGACCAAGGTTGCATCGATGCGCCGAACGGAGATCTCCAGTGAAATTCAAACTTGCCGCCGCGATCCTCGCCGCAGGCCTCCCGCTGGCATCGATGGCTTTCGCCCAAGACACTACCCAAAAAGACACCACCCGCAGCACCGCGCCAGCCGACCTTGCCGTGATCGATGCCTGCCTGAAGAAGGTGGAGAAAACCGGCGGTTTCGGCGCCGCCTGCATCGGGCTCGTCGCCGACCCCTGCATCAAGGCGGCGGAGGGCGCGAATGACGATGTCGCCAGATGGAAGGCCTGCGCGGCGCGCGAACTCGCGGTCTGGACGCAGAAAACCAGTGAGGCGCTGAAGAAGGCTCAGGCCGGCGGTTTCGCCGACGCGATCAAGGCGGTCAATGACTCGCAGAAAACTTTCGCCGCGTCGCGTGATCGCCTATGCGCGGTCTTCGACAACGTCGACCCCGGCATGTACCGGGGCGGCGCGAGCTACTGCCGCCTGCGCGAGACCGCGAACCGCACGCTGAGCCTGATCAAGCTCGGCGCTGCGGTCAACGAGCACTGAGGCCTCCCAGGGGGCTCGGGGTTCACCGGCCTTTGCCGTCATGTTCCGACATGGGTTCGGTGTCGTGGACCGGTCAGCAGCTCGATGTCCTGCGGATGAGCGATTTCAATCGCTTGAGCAGGAGATGGTGCCCAGGAAAGGACTCGAACCTTCACGGCCGTTAAGCCACTGGCACCTGAAGCCAGCGCGTCTACCAATTCCACCACCTGGGCATGCCGTTTGGGGCACGGAGGCGGTTACTACGGTTCGGTGACGCCGTTGTCAATTCGTGCGTGAGGCCGGGGTCGGGATGCCGATTGCGCATCGCAAACCGGCCCGATACAAGCCTGCACGACGCACTCTTTTCCGCAGGAACGGCTCCCATGGCATCGAATCTGGACACGCTCGTCACGGTTTTCGGCGGATCGGGGTTTTTGGGCCGCAGCGTCGTCCGCGCCCTGTGCAAGCGGGATTACCGGGTCCGGGTCGCGGTGCGGCGGCCGGAACTCGCCGGATACCTCCAGCCGCTGGGCCGGGTCGGGCAGGTCCACAATGTGCAGGCGAATCTGCGCTATCCGGCCTCGGTCGAGGCGGCGCTGCGTGATTCGCATGTCGTGATCAACCTGGTCGGCGTGCTCACCGAGAGCGGCGGGCAGACGTTCGACGCCGTCCAGGCCAGGGGCGCCGAGACCGTCGCCAAGGCGGCGGCCGCCGCCGGCGCCCAGCTGGTGCATGTCTCGGCGATCGGGGCCGATGCGCAGTCGCCCTCGCGCTATGCCAGGGCCAAGGCGGCCGGCGAAGCGGCGGTCCTGGCCGCGGTTCCCTCAGCCACGATCTTCCGCCCCTCCGTGATGTTCGGCCCGGAGGACCAGTTCACCAACCGCTTTGCCGCGCTGGCCCGGATGTCGCCGGTGCTGCCCCTGGTCGGCGGCGAAACGAAGATGCAGCCGGTCTATGTCGGCGATGTCGCCACCGCGATCGCGGATGCGGCCGACGGCAAGGCCAAGGCGGGCGCGACTTACGAGCTCGGCGGGCCGGAAGTGCTGACCATGCGCGAGATCATCGAGGCGATCCTCGAAATCACCGACCGCAAGCGGATGCTGGTGCCGCTGCCGTTCGGCCTCGCCCGCTTCAAGGCCAACTTCCTGCAATTCGCGCCGGGCGCGTTCAAGCTGACGCCGGACCAGGTCACGCTGCTCGAGCGCGACAATGTCGTGTCGGAGGCGGCGAAGGCGGCCGGGCTGACGCTGGAAGGCCTCGGCATCCAGGCCGATTCGCTGGAGGCGATTGCCCCGCAATATCTCTGGCGCTTCCGCCCGCAGGGCCAGTTCCAGCGCATGAGTGTGTGAGTTTCACCTCTCCCGCTTGCTTGCGCGGGAGAGGTCGCCGCGAAGCGGCGGGGTGAGGGCTTTCTCGTCATCGGGAGTCTCTCCGTGGAGACACCCTCTCCCCGACCCTCCCCCGCAAGCGAGAGCTTTGCGTAATGAGTTGTGCTGGAGTGAAGTTCGATATGGGGCTTTTTTTGAACGGCCTCGCGTAGCCCCAGAGGGGTGGGGCGTCTGTTTTTCGTGGCCGCGGGGTAGCGGCGGGTGGTGGTCACGCTGCGGCTCCTATCGGGCACAGCACCGCCCATCGTTTGAGGTTCATGGCGAGGCAGATCAGGCGCAGATGCGTCTGATTGCGCGCCAAACCCAGATAGCGAGCGCGCGCCCAGCGGTAGCTGCCCTTGAGGCGCGCGAAGACCTGCTCGACCGGTGCGCGGCGCTTTCCCACGGCATTGTTGAAGCGCTTCTGCCGCTCGGTGAGCGGATGATGCTTGTTCGGCCGGAACATCAGCCTCGGCTTGATTCCTCGCGCGGCGAGCCCGCTGCGGCGCTTGTGCTTGTCATAGGCTTGGTCGGCATAGACCGCCTTCTCATCACCACAGACCAACTCGTCGGCGGGCACCGTGTCGTTGACCGCAGCGTCGGTCAGCTTGCTGCGGCGGACGATGGCCGAACTCTGATCCATGCCGATATGGGCTTTGTAGCCGAAGTACCGCTTGCCGCCCTTCTTGGTCCAGCGTGCATCTGGATCGCGCTTGCTGTTGACCAGCTTGCTCGGTTCACGGCCGTCCGGGCCGGGCGGCTGCGGGTCCTCTGGCGGCTTCGGCGGCTTTACTGCTGCCGAGATCAGGCTCGCATCGATCAATGTGCCCCGGCGCAGCACCAGCCCGCGTGCGTCGATCTGATGCAGGATCTCGGCGAACAGCTTCTCGTCCAGACCGGCTCGCTGCAAAGCCTCGCGGAATCGCCAGATCGTCGTGTGGTCAGGCGTCTCGTCGCTCAGCACAAAGCCGCAGAAGGCTCGGAACGAGGCCCGGTCGTCGAGCGCTTCCTCGAGCGCCGGATCGGAAAGCCCATACCATTGCTGCAGCAGCAGCGCCTTGAACAGCACCAGTCGCGGATAGGGCGGAGGGCCACGCTCCGGCTCCGGAAGACCACCCAGCACTCTTTCCACAGCCGCCCAGTCGACCAGTTCGCCAATCCGCTTCAGCACCGCGTTACCCTTCCCTCGCCGCGATACCAGCGCGTCCGCGAAGCTCGGTTGCCCAACCTCTCGATATGCCATCCGAATCCGCCTCCACCACAGGCCCTAGAGAATCGCAAATCCTCCTCTTGTGCAAAGCTCTCGCAAGCGGGGGAGGGAGCGCACCACCGGGCGCGGTTACAGCCCCGCTCCTGCAAGGGCGTCAAAACCTCAGCTTCTTGAACACCGCTTCCGGCAGCGTCTTGATGATCAGCATCACGAGGCGCCATTTTGCGCTGACATAGACGATGTCGGTCTTGCTCTCGACGGCGCGAAGGATCGCAGCGCCGACGACGGAGGCTTCGACGGTGAGCGGGCCGATCAGCTTCATGCCTTCCGTCATCCTGGTGCGGACGAAGCCTGGCTTGACCGTGACGACGTGAACGCTGCCCCGGCTGGCGCGGGCGCGCAGGCCGGACAGGAAGGCGGAGAAGCCGGCCTTGGCCGAGCCATAGACATAGTTGGAGGCGCGGCCGCGATCGCCGGCGACCGAGGACACGCCGACCAGCGTGCCGCTGCCGCGATTCAAGAATTTCTCCGCGAACAGCCCGAGGATCAGCGAGGGACCTTCGTAGTTGGAACGCATGATCGCGGTGGCGTGGGCGAGATCGCTCTCGGCCTGTTGCTGCATACCGAGCAGGCCGACGATCGAGACGACGACATCGGGCAGCGCAGGAAGGCCCGCGACGAAGCCCTCGAACGAGGCGGTGTCGAGCACGTCGAATGTGTGAAGACCAGCCTCGACATTGTAGCGCGCGCGCAGATCGGCGGCATCAGGCTCCAGCGCGGCGATATCGCGGCCGGCGAGCCCCACATCGTATCCCGCTCTGGCAAAGGCGCGCGCCGCGGCGCGGCCGATGTCGGATGAGCCGCCCAGAACCAGTACAGACTTGCGCGACGTCACGGCCTAGACCTCATCAAACAGGCGTTGTGAAAGCTTGGAGCGGATGTTGCCGGCAGGGTCGAGCGCTTTGCGGATCGCGTTGAAGCGCTGCAGGGCGGGATAGCCGGCTTCGAGCGTCGCGCGCGACTGGCGGGCATCCTTGGCGAGATAGAGCCTCCCGCCGGCCGCGACGACGAGACGGTCGATCTCGTCGAGAAAATTCAGGATGTCGCCCCGCACGGGGAAATCCAGCGCCAGCGTGTAGCCGGGCAGCGGAAACGACAGGATGCCCTCGCCCTGGCCGAGCTTCTTCAGCACCGCGAGGAAGGAGGCATCGCCGCGCCGCGCCACGCGATCGAGGATCTCGCCGAGCACGGCGCGCGCGCCGTTCTCTGGGATCACGCATTGATGCTGCAGGAAGCCGCGCTTGCCGTAGATGCGATTCCAGTCGGCAATGCTGTCGAGCGGAAAGAAATAAGGATAGAGCGAGACCACGTGGCTGCCGCCGGCGCGGCGCGCGCCCATGCGGTAATACAGCTCGTTGAACGCGCGAATGCCAAAGCGGTTCAGCGTCATCGAGGGCAGATCGACGGGCACGCCGAGGCCGGGATGCTTGCCGGCGGGGAACGCCGCGGCGCCGGCAGGCAGCTCGTCCTTGCCGGCGGGCTCGCCGAGATAGATCAGCGCGCGGCCGAGATCCCTGCCGCGGGCGGCGCAGTCGATCCACGCCACCGAATAGGTCGCGGCATCGCCGGCATCGAGCGCGCGCATCGCCGCGTCGAGATCCGACGCCGAGATCACGCGCTCGCGGATCCACCCCGTTTCGACCTTGCGCAGCCGCATCGTCGCTTCGAGGATGACCCCGGTCAGGCCCATGCCGCCGATCGTCGCAAAGAAGGCGTCGGAGTTCTGCTCGCGCGAGGCTTCGATCAATTCGCCCGCGCCCGTGCGCAGCAGGATGGCGTCGACGTAGCGGCCGAAGCCGCCTTCGCAATGGTGGTTCTTGCCGTGCACGTCGGCGGCGATGGCGCCGCCGATCGACACGAAGCGCGTGCCGGGCAGCACGAAGGGCAAAAAGCCGCGCGGGCCGAAGGTCTCGATCAGGTCCGAGAGCAGCACGCCGGCCTCGAGGCGGGTGCAGCCAGCCGCCGGATCGAACCACCTGATGCGGTCGAAACCCGTCATCGCGACCGTCCTGGCGACGCCGATCGCGGCATCGCCATAGGCACGGCCATTGCCGCGCGCGACGGTGCCGGACACCATGGCTTCACCTACGGCCTCGAACGACCGCGGCCGCAGCATCTCGGTATCGACGACCGGGAAGCGCCCCCAGCCGCTGACGAGGGTCATGGCTCAGCTCCTGCGCCGGGCGCGCCGCCTGGCTTGGGAAACTGAGTACCGATCAAAACCTTATATTGCGTTGAAAGCGCGGAGCCATCCGGAGGCTCGATGCCCACCTCTCCCCGGCGGGAGAGGTGAACCGAGAACCCCGGTCAGCATTGTCCGATCAGAGATGCCTACCGGCCCAGCGCCAGCGCGATCAGGCCGAGGGTGCCGACGATGACGCGCCACCAGGCGAACAGCACGAAGCCGTGGCGGGTGACGTAGGTCAGGAACGTCTTCACCACGATGATCGCGGTGATGAACGACACCACGAAGCCGATCACGACGATGTTGATGTGGTCCATCGTCATCTCGGCGCGGCTCTTGTAGAAGTCATAGGCGAACGCGCCGATCATGGTGGGAATCGCCAGGAAGAACGAGAACTCCGCCGCCGCGCGCTTGTCGGCGCCCAAGAGCATCGCAGCGACGATGCTGGCGCCGGAGCGCGACACGCCCGGGATCATCGCCACGCACTGCGCAATGCCGATATAGAGATACATCAGGAGCGGAAACCTGGTGGCGTCGTGCTCGCGCGGCTTGAGCTCGAGCTTGTCGACCCAGAGCAGGACGGCGCCGCCGACGATCAGCGTGAAGCAGATGACCCACGGATTGAACAGCATGAGCTTGATGTATTTGCCGGCGAGGAGGCCGACGATCACGGCCGGCAGGAACGCCACCAGCACGCCGATCACGAAGCGGCGCGCATAGGCATCGCCCGTGAACAGGCCGATCACGACGTCCCACAGCTTCCTGAAATACAGCCCGACGATCGCGAGAATCGCGCCCAGCTGGATCAGGACTGTAAACGAATCCCAGAACGCGCCTTCGCCGAGATGGAAGAAGCGCTCCGCAAGCAGGAGATGGCCGGTCGAGGATACGGGAAGGAACTCGGTCACGCCCTCGATGATGCCGAGGATCACTGCCCGTATTGCGTCTGACATATTTACGGTCCATTTCGGCTGGAAAAGCGGGGCTCTTCTCGCCTATTCGACCCCATGCCGCAATCGCAAAATGCCACATCACGCCCTTGCTTCGCGGTTTTGAAGGGCTAGTGTGGCGCCGCACAAACATTGATGGATTCTTAAGCACCATCAAATAGTCAAAGGCTTCATGTTTACGCTGTTTCATCATCCGTTCTGTCCGCATTCGCGCTTTATCCGCCTGATCGCGGGCGAATACGGGCTCGACCTGAAGCTGATCGAAGAGCGCAGCTGGGAGCGGCGCGAGGCGTTTCTGCTGCTCAATGCGGCCGGCACCACGCCTGTGCTGGTGGACGAGGAACAGCCGCCGATCCCGGGCGCGGCCATCATCGCCGAATATGTCGACGAGGCCTATGGCGCAGGGATGGGGGCCAAGCGCCTGATGCCCGAGACCACCTTCGAGCGCGTCGAAGTGCGCCGGCTGATGGCCTGGTTCAACGAAAAGTTCTTCGAGGAAGTCTCGCACCCGCTCGTCACCGAGCGCATCTACAAGCGCTTCATGAGCGAGGAGAACGGCGGCGGGCCGCCTTCGGCCGACGTGATGCGCGCAGCGAAAGCCAACGTGCGCTATCATCTGGCCTATATCGGCTGGCTGGCACAGACGCGTAACTTCCTGGCCGGCGACCGGATCACTTACGCGGATCTCGCCGCCGCGGCGCATCTTTCGGCGATCGACTATCTGGGCGACGTGCCATGGAGCGAGGACGACGCAGCAAAGGCGTGGTACGCGCGGGTGAAATCCCGCCCGTCGTTCCGTCCGCTCCTGAGCGAATGGCTGGCCGGCGTGCCGGCGTCGCGGACCTACGTGGACCTGGATTTCTGAGCCTTGACCCGACTGAACTGAAGGCGGCGCTGGCGCGCGAAGCGCACGCGCTCGGCTTCGACTGCATCGGCGTCACCGCGCCGGGCACGATCGAAAGTGCCGGAAAACACTTCCTCGACTTCATCGCCTCGGGCGGCCATGGCGACATGGATTGGCTCGCGAACCAGCCGGAGCGCCGCGTCGATCCGCGCGGGCTGTGGGCCGACGTGCGCAGCGTGATCATGCTCGGCGTCAATTACGGTCCCGACACCGATCCACTCGCGGTCCTGAAGCAGCGCACGCGCGCTGCGATCTCGGTCTATGCGCAAGGCGACGATTATCACGACCTGATCAAGAAGCGGCTGAAGGCGTTGGCGCGCTGGCTGGTCGCGGCCGCGCCGAGCGAGGTGAAAGTGTTCGTCGACACGGCGGCCGTGATGGAGAAGCCCTTAGCGCAGACCGCCGGCCTCGGCTGGCAGGGCAAGCACACCAACCTCGTCTCGCGCGAGTTCGGCTCGTGGCTGTTTCTCGGAGCGATCTACACCACGCTCGATCTGCCGCGCGACGAGCCCGAGATCGATCATTGCGGCTCGTGCCGGGCCTGTCTCGACATCTGTCCAACCGCGGCGTTCCCGGCACCCTACAAGCTCGATGCGCGGCGCTGCATCTCGTATCTCACAATCGAGAACAAGGGCCCGATCCCGCGCGAGTTTCGCAAAAGCATCGGCAACCGCATCTATGGCTGCGACGATTGCCTCGCGGCGTGCCCTTGGAACAAATTCGCGCAAGAGGGGCGCGAGGCCAAGCTCGCCGCGCGCGACGAATTGCGCGCGCCTTCGCTCGCTGAGCTCGCGCGGCTCGACGATGCCGCGTTTCGCGCGCTGTTCACGAAGTCGCCGGTCAAGCGCATCGGACGCGACCGATTCTTGCGGAATGTGCTGATTGCGATCGGCAACTCCGGGGACGCCGCGCTGGCAGACGAAGCGCGGCGATTGCTCGACGATGCAAGCCCGCTGGTGCGCGGCGCGGCGGTGTGGGCGCTGGGGCAGTTGCTGGCGCGGGAAGAATTTCAGACGATGAAGTCTGCTGCTGCGAGCAACGAGCACGACGACAGTGTGCGTGAGGAGTGGCGGGCTGCTTCCTGACTTGATTTCCCCACGCATTCCCGCAATCTCGCGCGCATGACAAACATGCCTTTCTTCACCCGCGACGGCGACACATTCCATCCGACGGAAGTCGCGAGCGGTCCATGGGACCCGAAATCGCTGCACGGGCGCGTCATCGTCGGCCTGCTCGGCTTCGTCATCGAGGAGCGCCATTCCGGGCCCGAATTCGTGCCGGCGCGGCTCACGGTCGACATGTTCCGGCTGCCGACCATCGACAAGCCGATTCACGTGACGACGCGGCTGGTGCGCGACGGCATGCGCATCCGCGTGGTGGAAGCGGAGTTCTTTTCCGGCGGCATCAGCATGGCGCGCGCCTCGTGCCAGTTGCTGCGCAAGACGCAAAATCCCGATGGCAATGTCTGGTCGCCGCCGAACTGGGACGCACCGAAGCCGGCCGAGATCCCCAAGCCCACCGATCCCAGGCTCGGCATGAACGGAAAATGGGCGACGCGCCCGATCGTCGGCCATATGGGCTCGCTCGGCCCGCGCCGGCTCTGGATGAGCGAGGTGCGCGAGCTCGTCGCGGGCGTGGCGATGACGCCGTTCGTGCATGTCGCAACCGGCGCCGATTTCGCCAGCCCGTTCGCCAATGCCGGCGACCAGGGGCTCGGCTATATCAACAGCGACGTCACGATCTATCTGCACCGACTGCCGGTCACGGAATGGATCGGCTTCGAGGTGGTGAACCACCACGCCACCGACGGCGTCGCGATCGGCGAATGCTGGCTCTATGACGAACAGGGCCCGATCGGCACCGCGACGGTGGCCGCGCTCGCGCAGCGCAAGCCGATGGCGAACCCGTCGAAACGGTAGCTCACCGCCGTCATTCCGGGCTCGCGCCAAGTGGCGCGCCCCGGAATGACGACCTAATCCAAATGCCGCTGCATCTCCGGCCGCGCCTTGAGCTCGGCGCCCTGCCTGGCGGCGATCTTGGCGATCCGCTCCGGCGCAAACTTCAAATCGACGAACGCCGGCGCGGTGTTGGCGACCTCGTGATAGCTCGCGATCCTGCCGTCGCTCAGCGTCATGATCGCAACGCCCTCGAACATCGCCCGCGCGCCGTTCGCTTCCGGCAATGTCGATTTGTAGCTGAAGGTATAGCGCGCATAGAGCGTGGTGCCGTCGGTGACGGGATCGTGCATGTCCCAGCGGAAATCCGTCGCCGTGCGATAGAACCAGTCGTCGATCATCGCGGCGATCGTCGCGCGGCCGGCGAAGGCGCCGTAGAAGACGTCGTGATAGACGCCGTCCTCGGTGAACAGCGCGGCGAAGGCTTTGCCGTTGCGCTGCTCGACGGCGTCGCAGAAGGCGCGCAGCATGGCGGTGGTGGTCATTGGCGTTGCCTCCATCCCCGTTCCCCGTCATGCCCCGCGAAGGCGCATCCAGTACGCCGAGCCTCTCGGTTAAATCATCACGGCCGCGGCGTACTGGATCGTCCGCCTTCGCGGACGATGACACCGATTGTTTAGAGACACTTCACCCGATCTCCGCCACCGCGGCAAGAATGCGCGCGATGTCCTGCGGGCGGGACAGGCGATGGTCACCGTCCTGGATCATGGTCAGCACGACGTCGTCGGCCGGCAGGCGATGGGTCAGCGCGAACGCGTGCTGCCAGGGCACATCAGGGTCCTTCGCGCCTTGCAGGATGCGGACGGGGCAGCCGAGGTCGATGGCGCTGCCGAGCACGAGGTGATTGCGACCCTCCTCGATCAGGTTCCGCGTGATCGGATAGGGCGAGCCGTCGCCATATTCCGACGGCCGCAGCCAGAAGCCCTTGGTCTCGATCTCTTTCTTCACCGCGGGCGGGAAATTCTTCCACATCAGCTCTTCGGTGAAATCGGGCGCCGGCGCGATCAGCACCAGGCCTGCGAGCGATGCTTTGCCGGCACGCTTCCTGATCTCGCGCGCGAGCAGCAGCGCCATCCAGCCGCCCATGGAGGAGCCGATCAGGATTTGCGGGCCGTCACAGAAGCGTTCGAACACTGCAACACTGTCCTCGAGCCAGCTGCCGATGGTTCCATTGGCGAAATCGCCGCCGGATTCGCCGTGACCGGAATAGTCGAACCGGACGATTGCGCGGCCGTGCTCGTGGGCCCAGGCATCCAGCGCCACGGCCTTGCCGCCCTGCATGTCCGACTTGAATCCGCCCAGCCAGACCAGGCCGGGACCTTTTCCGGGACGGCGGCGCACCGCGATCCTGCGTGCGGACGGCCCTTCGCTCACATCGATGAACTCAAGCGCGGCATCGGGAATTGCGTCGGTCATGGAACGTTTACTCTGGCTGTGCGGTTTGAGCTGTCCGGACCTGTTCCGAAGGCACGACCGGCATCGCTATTGGTCCTTTGGGACGCTTGCGGAACAGAGGCAAGGTGTCTATGTCGGTCAGCGTGCCGAGGGCCGTGACCAAAATGCCTCGCATTTGACGGTTTTTCGACTGCGGTACGAGCGAATTGCTTGCCGGCAAACGCATCTTCCTTCAAAATAGCCGCTTCTTTCACAACTTTGGAGAACCACCCATTCGCCGTCCTAATAAAGCTCCGCCCGCTGCCAGCAAAGACGGGCCGCGCATCAATGATGATATCCGCAATGCGCAGATCCAGCTGATCGACCAGACCGGTGACAACAAAGGCACGGTCGAGACAGTCGTCGCCATCCGGATGGCCCAGGAAGCTGGCATGGATCTGGTCGAGATTTCCCCGAACGTCAGTCCTCCCGTCTGCAAGATCATGGACTACGGGAAGTACAAGTATTCCGCCCAGAAGAAAGCCGCGGAAGCCCGCAAGCGGCAGAAGACCGTCGAGATCAAGGAGATCAAGCTCCGCCCGATGATCGACGATCACGATTACGACGTGAAGATGCGCGCGATGCAGCGCTTCTTCGAGGAGGGCGACAAGGTCAAGATCACGCTGCGCTATCGCGGCCGCGAAATGGCGCACCAGGAGATCGGCACCAAGCTGCTCGACAAGATCAAGACCGACGTCGCCGAGCTCGCCAAGGTCGAGCAGGACGCGCGGTTCGAAGGTCGCCAGGTCGTGATGGTGCTGGCGCCGCGCTGACGCGCAACGCTTTGGGACTTGAGAATTCAACGGCCCGTCCGGATCCCCGGCGGGCCGTTTGTGTGTCAGCTCCGCGTCGCCTGCCAGGTGCCGCTGCACTGGTCGCCGGAAATGATGCCCCTCCACGAGCCGGCGCCGTTCACACCGGCGAGCCGGCCGCCGCCGCTGGCGTGGGATGCGCCGACGGAGACCTGGACGGCGACGGCGCCGGAACGGTTGACCCGGCCCGAGACCCGGCCGCCGCCGGCGGAGGAGACGCGGGTGCCTGTCACGGTGAAGGGAACGCTGTAGCCCGAGCTGCAATTGCCGCGGGTGGTGGCGAAGGTGACGTTCCAGATGCCGTCATAACCGCCGGCGCGGGCGTCGGCGGTTTGTGGCGGCGCAGCCGCGGCGAGCACGGCGAACAGCGCCAGAGGGCGCGGGCGGACGAATGAAATCAGAAGTTGCGGGAAGTGAGCCATTTTGGACCTGCTTCAGGCGAGAAGGCTTGGACATGAGGGGTGGCAACCTCCAATAGTCGGCGAGCCGGTTTCGGCGGTTCATCGTTGCCAATTGGCCTGTCCTCTGTCATAAGCCCAGCCTTCATCGCCCGGCTGATTTACGGGCTGCCGTGGCGGTGTCTCGTGCGGGTTTCGCGCTTGGTCGCAAAACCTGAGCACAATCAACGCTCTAACGAGCAATTTTGACGGTCCAGCCGCCTTCGCGGGCGGATCTCTGTGGCCATTAGGAGAGCCAAATGCCCAAACTGAAGACCAAATCGGGCGCTAAAAAGCGCTTCAAGGTGACTGCCACCGGCAAAGTGATGCACGCCCAGCGCGGCAAGCGTCACGGCATGATCAAGCGGACGAAGAAGCAGATCCGTCAGCTCCGCGGCACGCGCGTGCTGTTCAAGACCGACGGCGACAACGTCAAGAAGTACTTCTTGCCGAACGCCTGATCGCGTCCAAGAACGTCGAAGATCATTGCCATCCCTGCCGCGCCCGCGCGGCGATCCGATAACCAAAGTCATCTCTGAAGGATTTCGTCATGTCTCGCGTCAAACGCGGTGTGACCGCCCACGCCAAGCACAAGAAAGTCTACAAGGCCGCCAAGGGCTTCTACGGCCGCCGCAAGAACACCATCCGCGCCGCCAAGCCGGCGGTGGAGAAGGCCCAGCAATACGCCTTCCGCGACCGCAAGCGTAAGAAGCGCACCTTCCGCGCGCTCTGGATCCAGCGCATCAACGCTGCCGTCCGTCCGTTCGGCCTGACCTACAGCAAGTTTATCGACGGCATGGCCAAGTCGGGCATCACCGTGGACCGCAAGGTGCTGTCGGATCTCGCGATCAGCGAGCCTGCGGCGTTCCAGGCGATCGCCGAGAAGGCCAAGGCCGCGCTGGCGGCGTAAGCCGCCCCACTCACTGCGCGACTTGCGCAGCGTTCAGCTTCTGATGGCCGGGCACAGGCGCGCGTCGCGCTTTCATCGCCCCGGCCGTCATCTCTCGCGCATACACTTCTCCGACGTGGATGCCCGGCGAATCTAACGCGAAGACGCGCTTCGCGCTTTTGACCGGGCGTGACGGGCTAGGATCATCGGCTCAGCATCCTGGCCAAAAGGGATTGCCATGACCGATCTTGCCCAGCTCCAAGCCCAGATCATCGCCGACATCGCCGCGGCTGCCGACGAGGCTGCGCTAGAGGCCGTGCGCGTCGCGGCCCTCGGCAAGAAGGGCTCGATCTCGGCGCTGCTCGCCACGCTCGGCAAGATGTCGCCGGACGAGCGCAAGACGCAGGGCGCGGCGATCAACCAGGCCAAGGACGAGGTCACCCAGGCGCTCGCCGCTCGGCGCGACGTGCTGAAGTCGGCGGCGCTCGATGCGCGGCTGGCGTCCGAGACCGTCGACGTCACCCTGCCGCTGCGCGATGCGCCGGCTGAGGCCGGCCGCATCCATCCGCTGAGCCAGGTCTGGGACGAGCTCACCACGATCTTCGCCGACATGGGCTTCTCGGTGGCCGAAGGCCCCGACATCGAGACCGACGACTACAACTTTACCAAGCTGAATTTTCCGGAAGGCCATCCGGCGCGCGAGATGCACGACACGTTCTTCTTCCATCCGAAGGAGGACGGCTCGCGCATGCTGCTGCGAACCCACACCTCGCCGGTGCAGGTGCGCACCATGCTGAGCCAGAAGCCGCCGATCCGCGTGATCTGCCCGGGCCGCACCTATCGCATCGATTCGGACGCGACCCACACGCCGCAATTCCACCAGGTCGAGGGCCTCGTCATCGACAAGACCTCGCATCTCGGCCACCTCAAATGGATCCTGCACGAGTTCTGCAAGGCGTTCTTCGAGGTCGACCACATCAACATGCGCTTCCGCCCGTCGTTCTTCCCGTTCACCGAGCCGTCGCTGGAAGTCGACATCCAGTGCCGCCGCGACAAGGGCGAGATCCGCTTCGGCGAGGGCGAGGACTGGCTCGAGATCCTCGGCTGCGGCATGGTGCATCCGAACGTGCTGCGCGCCTGCGGCATCGATCCCGACGAGTACCAGGGCTTCGCCTGGGGCATGGGCATCGACCGCATCGCCATGCTGAAATACGGCATCGCCGACCTGCGCCAGCTGTTCGACAGCGACGTCCGCTGGCTGTCCCATTACGGCTTCAAGCCGCTCGAAGTGCCAACGCTCGCGGGAGGGCTGAGCTCATGAAATTCACCCTCTCCTGGCTGAAGGACCATCTCGAGACCGACGAGCCGCTTGAGCGGCTCGCCGACAAGCTCACCATGATCGGGCTCGAGGTCGAGAACATCGAGGACAAGGCGAAGGCGCTGAAGCCTTTCACCATCGCGAAGGTGATCTCGGCCGAGCAGCATCCGAACGCGGATCGCCTGCGGGTCTGCATGGTCGACACCGGCGACGGCGGTGCGCCCGTGCAGGTCGTGTGCGGGGCGCCGAATGCGCGGACGGGTCTCGTCAGCGTGTTCTCGCCGCCCGGCACCTACATTCCCGGCAAGGACATCACGCTCGGAATCGGCACCATCCGCGGCGTCGAGAGCCGCGGCATGCTGTGCTCGGCGGCCGAGCTCCAGATCTCCAACGACCATGACGGCATCATGGAATTGCCGGCGGACGCGCCGATCGGCGCTGCTTACGCCGAGTGGGCCGGCCTCGGCGATCCCGTGATCGAGATCAATCTGACGCCGAACCGGCAGGACTGCACCGGCGTGCACGGCATCGCGCGCGACCTCGCCGCCGCCGACATGGGCAAGTTCAAGGATCCGACCATCAAGCCGATCAAGGGCGAATTCCCCTGCCCCGTGAAGGTCACGGTCGAGGATGCAACGCTCTGCCCGGGTTTTGCGCTCCGCCTCGTGCGCGGCGTCAAGAACGGACCGTCGCCGGAATGGCTGCAGAAGCGGCTGACCGCGATCGGCCTGCGTCCGATCAACGCGCTGGTCGACATCACCAACTTCATGACCTACGACCGTGCGCGCCCGCTGCACGTGTTCGACGCCAGGAAGGTGAAGGGCAATCTCGTCGTGCGCCGCGCGCGCGACGGCGAGAGCCTGTTGGCGCTCGACGGCCGCACCTACAATCTCGATCCCGCCATTTGCGTGATCGCCGACGAGCACGGCGTCGAATCGCTCGCCGGCATCATGGGCGGCGAGGCCTCGGGCTGCGACGAGAACACGACCGACGTGCTGATCGAATCGGCGCTGTGGAACGAGATCAACATCGCCCAGACCGGCCGCAAGCTCGGCATCAATTCGGACGCGCGCTACCGCTTCGAGCGCGGCGTCGATCCGGCCTTCATGGTGCCCGGCATCGAGCTCGCGACCAAGCTGGTGATGGAGATGTGCGGCGGCACGCCGTCCGAGACATTCGTGGTCGGCAAGACCTTTGGCGATGATCGCCTGATCGAATTCCCGCTCACCGAGGTCAAGCGCCTCTCCGGCATCGAGGTGCCGCAGGTCGAGATGAAGCGCATCCTGACCCATCTCGGCTTCATGATGGCGGGTCCCGGCCCGGTGGTGAAGATCGCAGTGCCGTCGTGGCGCTCCGACGTGCACGGCAAGGCCGACATCGTCGAGGAAGTCGTCCGCATCTTCGGCGTCGACAAGGTGCCGATGACACCGTTCGAGCGCGGCGACGAGCCGCGCAAGCCGGTGCTGACGCCGCTGCAGCTGCGCACCCGCCGCGCCAGGCGCGCGCTCGCGAGCCGTGGCATGGTCGAAGCCGTGACCTGGTCGTTCATCGCCAAGCCTGCGGCCGAATTGTTCGGCGGCGGACAGCGCGAGCTCGAGGTGGCCAACCCGATCGCCTCGGATCTCTCCGACATGCGCCCGACCCTGCTCGCCGGCCTGATCGCGGCGGCGCAGGCCAATGCCGATCGCGGCTTCGGCGATGTCGCGCTGTTCGAGGTCGGCCAGGTCTTCAAGGGCGATCGCCCGCAGGACCAGTTCATGGCGGCGAGCGGCGTGCGCCGCGGCCTTGCTTCGTCCGAAGGCCTGGGACGGCACTGGACCGGCTCGGCGCAGGCCGATGTGTTCGACGCCAAGGCCGATGCGCTGGCGGTGCTGGCGGCCGCCGGCGCGCCGATGCAGGCGCTGCAGATCGTGGCGGGTGGGCCCGGCTGGCTGCATCCGGGCCGCTCCGGCACGATCCAGATCGGGCCGCAGAACGTGCTCGGCCATTTCGGCGAAGTGCACCCCAGGGCGCTCGAGGCACTCGGCGCCGACGGGCCGCTTGTCGTGTTCGAGATGATCCTCGACCGCATCCCCGAGGCGAAGAAGAAGCCGACGCGCGCAAAACCCTTGATCGAGCTCTCGGCGTTCCAGCCTGTTACGCGTGACTTCGCGTTCATCGTAGATCGCGCCGTCAAGGCCGGCGACATCGTCCGCGCTGCGCTGGGTGTCGACAAGAAGCTGATCACCGGCGTCAATGTCTTCGACGTCTACGAGGGCAAGGGCATCGACGAGGCCAAGAAGTCGATCGCGATCGCGGTCACGCTTCAGCCCCGCGAGAAAACACTGACCGATCAGGAGATCGAGGCTGTGGCGGCGAAGCTCGTGGCGGAGGTCACCAAGAAAACCGGCGGCACATTGCGGGGATGAGTCTCACCGACCTTCTCCCGAACGACGTCAGCCTTACCATTGCGGCGGCGCTCTGCGCCGTCGCTTTCGTTTCGGGCACCGCACGCGGCTTCTCCGGCTTCGGCTCCGCGCTGATCTTCATGCCGCTGGCGAGCAGCATCGCGGCGCCGCGGCTCGTTGCAGCCCTGCTTCTCGTCATCGACTTCGCCGCGGCCGCACCGCTGCTGCCGGACGCCTGGCGGAAGGCCGACCGCAAGGCCACGGCCGTGATCGTGCTGGGCGCGCTGATCGGCGTCCCCATCGGCACCTATTTCCTCAGCGTGCTCGAACCCGTCACCACGCGCTGGATCATCTCCTGCTTCGTCGCCGCGCTGTTGCTGCTGTTGCTGTCGGGCTGGCGCTATCGCGGCAAGGACCACGCCTTTCTGTCGGTCGGCATCGGCGGCCTCTCCGGCTTCTGCAGCGGGCTCGCGCAGACCGGCGGCCCGCCGATCGTCGGTTACTGGCTCGGCCGTCCGATCGCGCCGATCGTCGCGCGCGCCAACATCGTGCTGTTCTTCGGCGCCTCGGATTTCTTCTCGATGATCAGCTACGCGGCGACTGGCCTGATCAGCCGCGAATCGCTGGTGCTGTCGCTGATCGTCGGCCCGGTCTACGGCCTCGGCGTCGCCTTCGGCGCCTCGCTGTTCGGCCGCGCGAGCGAGAAGGTGTTTCGCGGCATCTGCTACGCGCTGATCACAATGGCGGTGGTCTTTGGGCTGCCGGCATTGGATGGGGTGTTGCGGTAACTACTGCCGCGGGGCCCTGCGCTTCTTGGTCGACTGCGTCGGCACGTCGGCCGGCTCGTCCTTCAGCGCGCCGATCTTGCGCAGCGCGGCATCGGCGGCGCGTTCGCCGCTTTCCCAGGCGCCGTCGACGGTGCCCCAGAGCGTCTCGTGGGTGGCTTCGCCAGCGAGGAACAGATTGCCGATCGGCTCGGCCAAGGTCTTTCGCGAGAGCTGACCGCCGGGCGAGGCGGCCGACATCGCGCCCATCACGTGGGGCGCTGCATTCCAGCGCGTGGCGCTGGTCTTTTGCACGGCGGACGCGGCCTCGCTGCCGAACAGCTTTGTGATCCACTCCCTGGCGAAAGCCACCATGGCCTTCTCGCCCTGCTCCGAGAGATCGCGGCCGAAGGAGCCGCCGACGTCGATCGAGCACAGCGAGGAGCCGCCGATATTGGCGAGCATCAGCGCCGTGCGGGTTGAATTGCTCTGCTCGACGAGGATGTCGTCGCGCGACAGGCCGAGCGGATTGCCCGGCAGCTGCAGCACGATGCGATCGTAGCTGCCGAGACTGAGCTTCGATGCCGCATCCAGCGTCCGCTTGGGAATGTCGGGGGCGAACTTGATCACGCCCGATGTCAGCACGTTGGTCGAGACCGTGACGATGGCGGCGCGCGCCGCGATCTTGCCGGACTGCGTCTCGACGCTGACGTCGCGGTTGCTCCAGGCGATACGGCTCGCCGCCGTGGACAGCGCCACCGGCGCCTGCTCCGCGAGCCTGGCGATCAGCGTGCCCAGACCCTGCCGGCAGGCGATCGCCGCGTTGCGGTCCTGCGCGCGTCCCTTGTCGATCGCGGACAGCTCCTTCAGGTCCTTGCCGGCGAAGCTCGCGCCCAGCATGAACTCGGCCGCGCCGGCCCAGTCACCGAGATCCTTCGGCAGCACGGACGCGCAGGAGGTATCGAGCTTGCCCCGCCCGGCCTCGTCGATGGCGCGGTTGGCGCGCACCAGGGCGGCCAGGAATTGCTCGGTCTCGCCCGCGCGGGCATTGCGGCGGCCGATGCGCATCTTCTGGCCCGAGGGCGCCGGCAGCACGTCCAGCCCGGCGCTGCGCGCCAGCCGGATCATCGGGTTGGTGTCGGGATTGTGCATCCAGCGCGCGCCGCGGTCGAACGGCGTGTCGAAGGTCGTGCTGTCGGTAATACAGCGGCCGCCGACTTGCGATGCGGCTTCCAACACGACGACCTTGCGGCCCGTTGCCAGGATACGCCGCGCCGCGGCAATTCCCGCAGCCCCCGCACCGATCACGACGATGTCGGCCTCGCGCGGCAGGGGCGCGGCGGATGCGCGCAGCACCGGCATCGCCGCAAGGGCCGCCGACGCCGAAAGGAAGCCGCGGCGCGTGATTGTCATGTCATGGTTTCCGGGGACTTGCAGCAAACGGGAACAGCCCGCGAACCTTGCCGTATCCGATGTTGCGCAGCAACCATCATGGTGAATCAATCATGCTTGATCTCACAGAGTGATGAACCGAATTGCAACACGTTTCGACCATGATAGAGAAGGGAAAAAGACGGCCGGAAAAGGCCGTGGGGGGTTGAGATGGGGACGGTCCTGGATTCTGTCGGCAAGGTGATTGCCGCGTACCTCTCGAAGGAGGTGCCGGGCTACGAGCCGTTCACGCCGAGCGACCCGGAGCATCTGCGCGGCATCATCGAGCCCGGCGACGTGCTGCTGGTCGAGGGCAACAACCGCATATCCGGCATCATCAAGTACCTGACGCAGTCGACCTGGTCGCATGCCGCGCTCTATGTCGGTCCGATCGAGGGGGCAGAGGAGCCGAGCGGCGAGCCGCATGTTCTGATCGAGGCCAATATCGGCGAAGGCGTCACCTCGGCGCCGCTGTCGAAATATTTCCCCTATCACACCCGCCTCTGCCGCCCGGTCGGGCTGTCCTATGAGGACCGCACCACGGTCTGCCGCTATGCGATCAACCGCATCGGCTTCGGCTACGACACCAAGAACATCGTCGACCTCATGCGCTACCTGTTTCCGCTGCCGGTGCCGCAGCGCTGGCGCCGGCGCATGATCGCGATCGGCTCGGGCGACCCGACCAAGATCATCTGCTCGGCGCTGATAGCGCAGGCCTTCGACGCCGTGCGCTACCCGATCCTGCCGAAGATCACCAAGGCCGGCAGCCGCGCCGCGCGGCGCGAGATCCTGCACATCCGCGATTCCTCGCTCTACATGCCTCGCGACTTCGACATCTCGCCCTATTTCGAGGTGGTCAAGCCCACCATCGTCAACGGATTCGACTACACCGCCCTGCACTGGGCCGACAAGCAGAAGCCGCTCGAGGAGGTAGCGGGCACTTTCAGTGTGTTTCCAGAAACGCTCGTGGCGCCGCCGCTCGTTCCTGAGGCGATTGACGAAGAGACGCCGGTTGAGATTCCGGCTGAAGAAGTGAGCGCGCAAGCCGGCGCGGCCTTCTCCGAACATTTCGTGCAGCTCAGCGAACTCGCGATCTATCGCGCGCGGGCGCGGGAGATGGCGGCGTAGGTTCGTCGTCGCGTAAAGTGGGCAAAGGCGCGCAGCGCCGTGCCCACGTTCTCGTGCGATCACTGACGGATGGTGGGCACGCTCTTCTCCACCGTCATTGCGAGGAGCGACGACGCAATGACGAAGGCAGAGAGAGCCCGTGCTACCGCTCCGCCCGCCCGATCACCGCCATCAGCTCCGCGATCTTGGCGCGCTGGTCGGCCTTGTCGCCGCTCGCGATGGCGTGCTCGACACAATGGGCAACGTGATCCTTCAGGACCTCTTCCTCGACCCGGCGCAACGCGGCGCGCACCGCCGCGATTTGCGTCACGATGTCGATGCAGTAGCGGTCTTCCTCTACCATTTTCGAGAGACCACGAACCTGGCCCTCGATCCGGCCGAGACGTTTTCCGACGGATGCCTTGATGTCCTTGCGCATGGGGCCTATATACCCCTACCGGGTATAGGTTACAAGACCAGGCACAAAGGCCGGAACATGGCAATCAACAACAACGAGCACGAGCATCGTCACGGCGCGGCAACGCATTCCGGATGCGGCTGTTCCTCGAAAGCTGCCGCGCCCGCGGCCAAGCCCGAGGCGTCCTCGTGCTGCGGCGGCCACGGTCTTGCCGGCCACGACCATCATCATGGCGACGCCGCAATCAAGGTCAAAGATCCCGTCTGCGGCATGACCGTCGATCCCGCGACCTCGAAGCACCGCTTCGAGCATCACGGCGAGACCTTCCATTTCTGCTCGGCCGGCTGCCGCACCAAGTTCGCCGCCGATCCCGCCAAGTATCTTGCCAAGGAGAAGGCGCGCGAACCGGAACTGCCCGCCGGCACGATCTACACCTGTCCGATGCATCCGCAGATCCGCCAGGTCGGGCCGGGCACGTGCCCGATCTGCGGCATGGCGCTGGAGCCCGAGGTCGCGAGCCTGGAGACCGGTCCCAATCCGGAGCTCGCCGACATGACGCGGCGGTTCTGGATCGGCGGCGTGCTGTCGCTGCCGCCGATCGTGCTGGAGATGGGCGGCCATCTCGCAGGCCCCCACAGCTGGATCGATCCCACGCTGTCGAACTGGATCCAGCTCGTCTTCGCAACACCCGTGGTGCTGTGGGCCGGCTGGCCGTTCTTCGTCCGCGGCTGGCAGTCGCTGCTGACGCGCAATCTCAACATGTTCACGCTGATCGCAATGGGCACCGGCGTTGCCTATGTCTACAGCGTGCTCGGCACGGTGACGCCGCAGATATTCCCCGCCAATTTCCGCGGCCATGAAGGCGCGGTCGCGGTCTATTTCGAGGCGGCCGCCGTCATCACCGTGCTGGTGCTGCTCGGCCAGGTGCTGGAGCTGCGCGCCCGCGATGCGACCTCGGGCGCGATCAAGGCGCTGCTGCAGCTCGCCCCGAAGACCGCGCGCCGCGTCGACGCCGATGGCAGCGAGCACGAGGTCGAGATCGACACGCTCCACGCCGGCGATCACCTGCGCGTCCGTCCCGGCGAGAAGGTGCCGGTCGACGGCGTCATCCTGGAGGGGCGCTCGTCGCTCGATGAATCGCTGGTGACGGGCGAATCCATGCCGGTCACCAAGGAGGCAGGTGCAAAAGTCATCGCCGGCACGCTGAACCAGTCCGGCAGCTTCATCATGCGCGCCGACAAGGTCGGGCGCGAGACGCTGCTGTCGCAGATCGTGCAAATGGTCGCGGACGCGCAGCGCTCGCGCGCGCCGATCCAGCGCCTGGCCGACCAGGTCGCCGGCTGGTTCGTGCCCGCGGTGATCGTCGTCGCCATCGCCGCCTTTGCCGCCTGGGCCTGGTTCGGACCGGAGCCGCGGCTCGCCTTCGGCCTCGTCGCCGCCGTCAGCGTGCTGATCATCGCCTGCCCCTGTGCGCTGGGCCTCGCCACCCCGATGTCGATCATGGTCGGCGTCGGCCGCGGCGCGCAGGGCGGCGTGCTGATCAAGAACGCCGAGGCGCTGGAGCGGATGGAGAAGATCGACACGCTGGTTGTCGACAAGACCGGCACGCTGACCGAGGGCAAGCCCAAGCTGGTCTCGATCGTGCCGGCGTCCGGCTTCGCGGAAGACGACATCCTTCGGCTGGCGGCCACCGTCGAGCGTGCCAGCGAGCATCCGCTGGCCGACGCCGTCGTGCGCGCGGCCAAGGAGAAGCAGCTCACCCTGGGCCAGGTCGAGCAGTTCGATTCGCCGACCGGCAAGGGCGCGACCGGCAAGGTCGACGGCAGGACGATCGTCCTCGGCAATGCAAAATACTTGACGTCGATCGGTATCGACACCTCACCGCTCGACGCGGAGGCCGAGCGGCTGCGCGGCGACGGCGCCACCGTGATCAACATGGCCGTCGACGGCCGGCTGGCCGGCCTGTTCGCGATCGCCGATCCGGTCAAGGCCTCGACGCCGGAGGCGCTGAAGGCGCTCGCGGCGGAGGGCATCAAGGTGATCATGCTGACCGGCGACAACCGCACCACGGCCGAGGCCGTGGCGCGCCGGCTCGGCATCGCCGAGGTCGAGGCGGAGGTGCTGCCGGACCAGAAGAGCGCAGTGGTGACCAAGCTGCAGAAGGCTGGCCGCAGCGTCGCCATGGCCGGCGACGGTGTCAATGATGCGCCGGCGCTGGCGGCGGCCGAGGTCGGCATCGCCATGGGCACAGGCACCGACGTTGCGATGGAGAGCGCCGGCGTGACGCTGCTCAAGGGCGATCTCGTCGGCATCGTCCGGGCGCGAAAACTGTCGCAGGCGACGATGAGCAACATCCGGCAGAACCTGTTCTTCGCCTTCATCTACAACGCCGCCGGGATTCCGATCGCCGCCGGCGTCCTCTATCCGGCGTTCGGCCTGCTGCTCTCCCCGATCATCGCGGCGGCCGCGATGGCGCTGTCCTCGGTCAGCGTCGTCGGCAACGCGCTGCGGCTGCGTGCGACGCGGCTGTGAGCGGCGCCAAATCCGTGTAAAACGGGTCCATTCGGCGATATGCGCGGAGAGCACCTGATGCAGCGGATTACGATCACGATCGAGGACGATCTCCTGGCGGAGATCGATGCGGCGGCGGAGGCGCGCGGCTACCAGAACCGCTCCGAGATCATCCGCGACCTCGCGCGCGCCGGCCTGCAGCAGAGCGCGGAGGACACCGCGCAGACCGGCCAATGCGTCGCCGGTCTCGTCTACGTCTATGACCACGCGGCGCGCGATCTGTCGAAACGGCTGGTGCAGGAATTCCACGGCCATCACGACCTCGCGCTGGCGACGCTGCATGTCCACCTCGACGACGACAATTGCATGGAGATGACGGCGCTGCGCGGCGCCGCCTCCGAGGTCAGGCATTTCGCCGACCACATCATCGCCGAACGCGGCGTACGCTACGGCCGCGTGGTGATGATCCCGACCGGCGACGGCAAACAGGCGAAGGCGCGCAAGCACCGGCATGATTAGGCCAGATCTTACCCTCCCCTGTGTTCAGACCGGGGACATGGTGGACGGGTGTTCGGAGACATCGTGGACACTTTCTGTGCTTCCGTCGAGAGGCCGGATGTCGACGGTAGCAATTGTCTGGGTTCTGAAGACGACGCTGAAGACGCCGTCCTGAGCCGTTGGCCGAAACGCGAGGGCCTTCCCGTAGAAGGCCTTCGGGACTTTGATTTTGCGACCGCGGAAGCTGACGTGACCGCCTTGCTGGATCCGGCGCACCTCGTCGCCCGGAGCGTATTCGAAGGGAGCGATGGTCTCGACATAGTCACGCGGGCTGGGTTGATAGCGGCTGGCAGGGACAGCGAGTTCGAGCGCCTCGTGCGGCCGTTGGGTGTTGTAGATGGTGCGCCAGCGCTCGAAGGCATGTTCGGCAGCAGCGAGATCGGCGAAGGGCGGGCCGGACAGGACTTCGGCCTTCAGGCTGCGGTGGAAGCGTTCGTCCTTGCCCATGGTTTGCGGATGATAGGGCCGCGAATGGCTGATCTTGATGCCATGCTCGATCAGCCAGACCCCGAGCGGGGTGAACGGGCTGCCCGGTCCGTCGCCCCAGGGCGAGCCGTTGTCGGTGATCATCCTCTCGGGCAAGCCGTAGCGGCGGAAAGCCGCGATGAGATGCTCCTGAACCGTCTCGGTGCGTTCGTTGGTGCACGCCGCAAGTGCAACCGAGAAGCGCGAGTGATCGTCGAGCACGGTCAGTGGATGAAGTCGGCCAGTGTGCATGGCCACGTGGCCCTTGAAGTCCATTTGCCACAACTCGTTTGGTCGCGATCGTTCGAAACGGATCAAGGCAGGCGAACCGCCGCCGAATTTGCCAAGTTCCACCCCATGTCGCCTCAGGATCGCCGTGACCGTCGAAGGCGCCGGAACGGCTTCCTGTCCCAGATCCTTCAGCCGCCTGGCAATCTTCCGTCCGCCCCAAGCCGGATGCTCGGCTCTCACCGAAAGCACGGCCGCCTCGATCGCCGCGGCGCTGCGCGCGGGCGACGTCTGTGGGCGCCGCGGCTGCTCCACAAGTCCAGCCGCCCCGTCCAGCCGCCAACGCTCCAGCCACTTGTAGCCCGTCGTCGGGCTGATCCCGAAGCGACGGCACAGCTGCCGAACATTGCTGCCCTCTTCCGAGGCCAACATCACAAACTCCAACCTCGCGTCCATCCGAGACACCTCGCGGAACGGCATCCGACAGCCTCCTTGCTTTGCTGTCGAAAGTGTCCACGATGTCTCCGAACACCCGTCCACCATGTCCCCGGTCTGAACACCCTCCAGGGGAGGGTAGGAAAGCCGCCCTTGCCGAAGCCGCATTCGGTGTCTACTTCTCGCAGGTCGTTTACCTCAGAGGGTCCTCCATGCTGGATGCCGCCATCAAGGCGCTGTCGCAAATGATCTCGCCGCCGATGCGCTCGATCCTGTGGCGGTCGATCGGGCTTGCGCTGGTGCTGATCATCGTGCTGGCGATCGGCTTGCAGCGGCTCTTGAGCTGGTTTGCGACCTCCGGCGCGGTGTGGCTGGAAGGCCTGCTCGGCCCGGGCTGGCATTCGTCGATCGAGGTTCTCTCCTGGATCGTCTCGATCGCGGCGGGCCTCGGCGTCGTGTTCGGCGGCATCTTCCTGATGCCGGCGATCACTTCGCTGGTGGCGAGCCTGTTCGTCGACGACGTCGCCGACATCGTCGAGCGCGAGCACTATCCCGCCGAGCGGCCGGGCACCGCGCTGCCGTTCAGCCAGGCGATGCTCGAGGGCATCAAGACCGCGCTCCTGACCATCCTGGTCTATCTCGCCGCGCTGCCCCTGGTGCTGTTCGCCGGCGCCGGTTTCCTGATCTTCTTCCTCGCCGCCGCCTGGCTGCTCGGCCGCGAATATTTCGAGCTCGCCGCCATGCGCTTCCGCCCGCGGGAGGAAGCCAAGGCGATGCGCCGCGACAATGCCGCCACCATCTTCACCGCCGGCCTGTTCATCGCCGCCTTCGTCTCGATCCCGATCGCCAATCTGGCGACGCCGATCTTCGCCATGGCCTTCATGGTCCACATGCACAAGCGCCTGTCAGGCCCGCGGCCCGAGCTGATCGAGCCGGCGCGGCAGGTGCGGTGACCTAAGCTCAGGCCACGCGCATCCCGCACTTCCGCAACAGCATCTTGGCGAAGCCGAACGGCGCCGGCGTGAACGGGCCGGGCGGCGCGCGGGTGATCAGGGCGACGGCGCCGAGTGCGGCCACCGCGAGCCAGAAGCACAGCCAGAATCCGTCGATATAGGCGAGCACATTGGCCTCGCGCTGCACAAAGCCCGCGAGCGTGCCGACCGCGCGCGCCTGCGCCGATCCCGTGCCATGGGCGGCGAAGTGGTCGGCAAGCTGCTTCAGGATGCGCACGACATCGACGTCGCCGACGCCAAGATTCTGGCCGAGATAGAAAGAGTGGACCTGCTCGCGGACGCGCAGCCACGTCCCCATCAATGCCACGCCGATTTCGGCGCCGCCGAGACGCATGATCTGGATATAGGCGGCGAACGACGTCGCGCGGCTCGGATCGGAATTGGACAGCAGCGTTATGATGAGCGGCAGCAGGGTCAGCGATTGGCCCATCGCCTGCAGCAGCACGATGCCGACGAAATCCTCGCGCGCCCAGTCGTGGGTGAGCTGCGTGCCCCAGAGATTGGCCGCGGCAAAGCAGGCAAATCCGACAACCAGCACGGCGCGCGCATCGAAATGCCTGAGCAGCCAGATCGACAGCGGCACCAGCCCGAGCATCGGCAGCGCGCCATGGGTGAGCAGCAACAGGCCGCTCTGCTCCGGCCTGAGCTGGCCGACCGTGGCGAGGAAGTTCGGCACCAGGGATGCATTGGAGAGGCTGGTCAGCGTGTAGAGCAGGATCAGGACCAGCCCCAATCCGATGTTGCGCGAGAACAGCACGTTGACATGAGCCCAGGGCTGTCTGACCTGCGACTCGTTGACGAGGAAGGCCACGAACAAAGCCGCGCCGCCGGCGAGCAGCGCCGTCACCGTGCCGTTGCCAAGCCAGTCCAGCCGGTTGCCCTGGTCGAGCCCGGCATAGATCATCGACACGGAGGCACCGAGCAGCAGCATGCCGCCCCAATCGGCCTCGCGCAGCAGCGCACGATTCACCGGCTCGCTGGGCGTGCCCCAATACACCATCAGACCCATCAGCGGCGCGATCACGACACCCTGCCAGTACAGCCATTGCCAGCCGAGATGGTCGACATAGAAGCCGACCAGCGAGGTCGAGGTGTCCAGAGCGAAGCCGACGCGGATCGCATAGATCGAGATCGCCGGCAGCCACCAGCGGATCGGCAGATTGCGGAACACGATCATCAGCGTCGCCGGCACGAAGGTGCCGAGCAGCAGGCCATGCACGACGCTGAGGAGCAGCAATGTCGGATAGTCGCGCGCGAACGGGACAATCAGCGACACTGCCGCGTAGACGAGGCTCGGGATACCGAGCACACGACGCAGGCCAAACACGGTGGCGAGCCAGGCCACCGCGGGCGCGATGAAGATCTGCGAACCGATCCCGGCGGTGGAGAGCCAGGCGCCCTCGTCGAAGGAGAGCGAGAACGCGCCGCGCAGATCGGGCAGGCCGACCGTGATTAGCCGGCTGTCGAAATTGGCGAGGAACGAGCCGAGCAGCACGGCTGCGACGGCAAACAGCGGCTGCGGCGCGACGCCGCCGCGGGAAAGCGGTCCGCGGTCGCTGTCATCATCTTCCATGACCGGCCCTGATATCGATACGGGTGACGACCGACATGCCCGGCACCAGGCGCGCCAGCAGCGGTTGGCCTTCGTCGAACTCAATCCGCACGGGAATGCGCTGCACCACCTTGGTGAAATTGCCGGTCGCATTGTCAGGCGGCAGTAGGGCGACCTGCGCGCCAGTTGCGGGCGCGATGCGCTCGACCCTGCCGCGCAGCGTTTCGCGCGGGAAACTGTCGACGGTGATCTCGACCGGCTGCCCCGGCGCCACGTGCGTGAGCTGGGTCTCCTTGTAGTTGGCGACGACATAGACCTTCGGCAGCGGCACCACGTTGATGAGGTTGGTGCCGATATTGACGTAGTCGCCGGGCTGCACCTGGCGTTCGCCGACGACGCCGTCGAACGGCGCCGTGATCTTGGTGTAGCCGAGCTTGAGCTTGGCGCCAGCCAGCGTCGCCTTGGCCGCCGCAACGTCGGCGGCGCGCTGCTTCCGCGTGCCTTGCAGCACCTCGAGCTGGTGCTGCTGGGCTGCGATCACGGCGCGGCTGGCGCGTACGTCGGCCTGCGCCTTGGCGTAAGCCGCGACGGCCTGCTCGAAGCGCTGCCGCGTGCCGGATTCGGTCTGCGACAGCGATTGCTGACGCTCCTGCTCCTGCCGCGCCTCGACCTCCATGGCTTCGGCCGAGAGCCGCGCCGCCTGCGCCTGCGCGATCGTTGCGTATTGAAGCTCGATCTGGTTGGCCAGATTGTCAAGCGTAGCCTGCGCCGCGGCGACATTGGCTTCGGCCTGCGCGACTTGCGCATCATAGTCGGCGGGATCGATCTGGATCAGGAGGTCGCCGGCCTTCACGCGCTGGAAGTCGGTCACGGCGACGGTCAGCACTTCGCCCGCGACGCGGCTCGAAAGCCGTGTGAGCTCGGCGCGGACATAGGCGTCGTTGGTGGTCTGGATCGCCGCGTTGCCGACCCATTCGTCGAAGCGCAGCGTCGCCAGTGCGACAAAGGCGAGCGCGACGAAAACCGCGAATAGCGGGATGGCGAAGCGGCTCCAGAGCGGCGTGGCCGGCCGCTGACTCGGCTTTGGTATCGGGGAAGGCGGCGACGTTACTTGTTCTTGTTGACTCACGACAGCGCTCCAATTTCCGCCGTCAGTCCGGGATGGTCCGAAGGACCAGACCCGGAATCGCGAGATTCCGGGTTCGCCTCTTCGAGGCGCCCCGGAATGACTTGAGTGTTGCTCACACCGTCTTCTCCGGCCAGCGGCAGAGGTCGTTGATCAGGCAGACCTCGCAACGCGGCTTGCGGGCGAGGCAGGTATAGCGGCCGTGCAGGATCAGCCAATGATGCGCGTGCAGCATGAACTCGGCGGGGATCACCTTTTCGAGGCCAAGCTCGACCTCGAGCGGCGTCTTGCCGGGCGCTAGCCCCGTGCGATTGCCGACGCGGAAGACATGGGTGTCGACTGCCATGGTGTGCTCGCCGAAGGCCATGTTGAGCACGACGTTCGCGGTCTTGCGACCTGCGCCGGGCAGCGACTCGATCTCGGCCCGCGTGCGCGGCACCTCGCCGCCGAATTCATTGAGCAGCTTGGCCGACAGCGCGATCACGTTCCTGGCCTTGGTGCGGTAGAGGCCGATCGTCTTGATGTAGTCGCGCAAGCGCTCCTCGCCGAGATCGACCATCTTCTTCGGGGTGTCGGCAACCTCGAACAGCGCGCGCGTCGCCTTGTTGACGCCTGCATCGGTCGCCTGCGCCGACAGCACCACGGCGACCAGGAGCGTGAACGGGTTGACGTGCTCGAGCTCGCCCTTGGGCTCCGGATTGGCCTTGCGGAAGCGGCTGAAGACCTCGTGGACCTCGGCCGGCGTCCACGGCTTCGTGGCTTTGAGCGATTTCTTCGCGGGCGCTTTCGGCTTGGTCGCGTCCGGTTTTGCCTTTTTCTTCGGCACGGCCGTTTTGCGCGGGACCGGCTTGCGGGTGATTTTCGCCATGATCGGGATATACTGATGGACGATGAGCACAGGCAACGAAATTGCGCGGTCGCGGTCTGAGAGCGAGGATGAGCCTCAGATCTTCTCCGCGCTGCTGACGCCGCACCGCTCGCTGAACCGCACCGGCTTTCTCGCCGTGATGCTGTTCCTGAGCGCAATCAGCTTCGTCACGGGCCTCGCTTTCCTGATGATGGGCGCCTGGCCGGTGTTCGGTTTCTTCGGTCTCGACGTGCTCGTGATCTGGTGGGCCTTCAAGGTCAATTTTCGCGCGGCACGAGCCAGCGAGGAGATCGTGGTGACGCCGTCGGAATTGCGGGTGCGGCGCGTCAGCCATCGTGGCCAGATTGCCGAATGGACCTTCAATCCGCTCTGGGTCCGGCTCGACCAGGAGGTCGACGAGGAATACGGCATCGAGCACCTCTATCTGATCTCCCGCGGCCGCCGCCTCCTCATCGCAGGCTTTCTCGGACCGGAAGAAAAAGCAAGTTTTTACAAGGCCTTGGTCGCAGCTCTCAACGCCGTGCGGCGGGGCCCGACCTATCATCCGGTGACCTGAGCAAAGTCGGAAATCGGGTGGTCTCGCGCCGCCCCCTCCCCTACATTTCCGCTCATGATGACCCTTGCGATACATGACCAGCGCCTGGCGAGGCCAGGCACCCAGAACGCCGCGCTGCGCGACTATGATTCGGTGCGGCGGGCGATCGCCTTCATCTCGGCGAACTGGCGCGCGCAGCCGACCATCGAGGCGATGGCGGATGCCGCAGGCGTGACGCCGGATGAGCTGCACCATCTGTTCCGCCGCTGGGCTTCGATCACGCCGAAGGCCTTCATGCAGGCGCTCACCCTCGACCACGCCAAGAACCTGCTCAGGGATTCCGCCAGCATCCTCGACGCGGCGCTCGACTCCGGCCTGTCGGGACCGGGCCGGCTGCACGATCTCTTCGTCACCCATGAAGCGATGTCGCCGGGCGAATGGAAGAACGGCGGCGCGGGGCTCACCCTGCGCCACGGCTTCCATCCCTCGCCGTTCGGCACCGCGATCGTGATCGCCACCGATCGCGGCCTGTCGGGCCTCGCCTTCGCCGATCACGGCGAGGAGAAGGTCGCGCTCGCCGACATGACGCGGCGCTGGCCAAACGCCACCTATGTGGAAGATCACGACGGCACTGCGCCGCTCGCAGCGCGCGTTTTCGATCCAAGACTATGGCGGCCGGACCAGCCGCTGCGCGTGGTGCTGATCGGCACCGATTTCGAAGTGCGGGTGTGGGAGACGCTCTTGAGGATTCCGATGGGGCGCGCGGTGTCCTATTCCGACATCGCCTGCAACATCAACAATCCGAAGGCCTCGCGCGCCGTCGGCGCGGCGGTCGGCAAGAACCCGGTCTCGTTCGTCGTGCCCTGCCACCGCGCGCTCGGCAAGAGCGGCACGCTGACCGGCTACCACTGGGGCATCACCCGCAAGCAGGCGATGCTGGGCTGGGAGGCCGGACAGCTGGGGCTGCAGTAGACGCAACAAGCACACTGCCGTAGGGTGGCGAAACTCAGCTCGCCAGATCCAGCTTCGAGGCCACGGTCGAATCCGCATTCAGCCGGTAGATGATCGGCACGCCGGTGGCGAGCTCGCGCTTCAAAATGCCCTCCGGCGAGAGCTTCTCCAGCACCATGATCAGCGCGCGCAGCGAGTTGCCGTGGGCGGCAACCAGCGTGCGCTTGCCGTTGAGCACGCCGGGCAGGATCTCCTGCACGTAGTACGGCAGCGCGCGCGCCAGCGTGTCCTTCAGGCTTTCGCCGCCGGGCGGCGGCACGTCGTAGGAGCGGCGCCAGATCAGCACCTGCTCCTCGCCCCATTTCTTGCGGGCGTCGTCCTTGTTGAGACCGGAGAGATCGCCGTAGTCCCGCTCGTTGAGTGCGAGGTTCTTCGAGGTCGGCAGACCCTCCTGGCCGAGCTCGCCGAGGATGAGATCCAGCGTGTGCTGCGCGCGCGTCAGCACCGAGGTGAAGGCGACGTCGAACACCAGGCCCTGAGCCTTCAGCTTGCGGCCGGCTTCCCTGGCTTCGTTCACGCCGAGCTCGGTGAGGTCGGGGTCCTTCCAGCCCGTGAACAGGTTCTTCAGATTCCATTCGCTCTGGCCGTGGCGCACGAGCACGAGAAGACGTTCACTCATCACTGCATTCCGTGTTGTTCAGTTCAGATATCAGACAAGCCGAGCACGTCGGCCATTGAGTAAAGCCCCGGCTTCTTGCCGTGCGCCCACAGCGCCGCCTTGAGCGCACCATGGGCGAACAGCATGCGGTCCTCGGCCTGATGCGACAGCGTCAGGCGCTCGAACGGGCCGAGGAAGGTCACGCTGTGGTCGCCGGCCACGGTGCCGCCGCGCAAGGAGGCGAAACCGATATGGCCCGGCCGACGGGCGCCGGTGATGCCGTCACGGCCACGTTCGGAATGATCATCCAGGGTGACGCCGCGGCCGCTCGCTGCGGCCTGGCCCAGCATCAGCGCGGTGCCCGAGGGCGCATCGACCTTCATGCGGTGATGGGTCTCGACGATCTCGATGTCAAAACTCTGGTCGAGCGCCTTGGCAACGCGCTTGACCACGGCGGCGAGCAGATTGACGCCGAGACTCATGTTGCCCGACTGCACCACCACCGCGCGGTTGGTGACGCTCTTGATCACGGCATTGTCCGAGCCAGACAGGCCGGTGGTGCCGATGACGTGCACGAGGCCGCGCTCGGCGGCGATCGCGACATTGGCGATGGTCGCCGCCGGCACCGTGAAATCGAGGATGCCGTCGGCCTCCTTCGACATCGCCCAGAGATCGGCGGAGAGCTTGATATCGTTAGCCGGCAGGCCTGCGAGCACGCCGGCATCCTTGCCGAGCAGCTCCGAGCCCGGCGCCTCCAGCGCGCCGGCCAGCACCGCGCCATCGCTGTCGGCAATTGCCCGCACCAGCGCCCGGCCCATCCGGCCGCCGGCTCCCGCAACAATCAACCGCATGTCGGCCATGGTGTGATCCTCTCCGGAGGCCGTTGTAGCGGGGGGAGGCAGTTCCGGCAACCGAGGCCAACGCGCGCGACGCGTGCCTTCACCCTCCCCTGGAGGGCCTGGAGGGGGAGGGTAAGAAAGAAAGCCTAGCCGTCCTGCGGCTGCGGGCCGTCGTACCCTTCGATGATGATGAGGTCGGCGACCGAGTGCGGCTGGCGCACCTTGATGTTGGCCTGGTATTCCGGCGAGTTGTAGCAGGCGAGCGCGGTCTCGTAATCGGGGAATTCGATCACGACGTTGCGGTTGCGGCTGGCGCCTTCGACGGCGGTGAACTTGCCGGCGCGGACGACGAAGCGGCCGCCCCATTTCTTGAAGATCGGACCGTTGGCGATCGCGTAGGGCTTGTAGCCCTCGTCATTGTTCACGTCGACGCGCCCGATCCAGTAGCCCTTTGCCATTCTTCTTCTCCCTGTTGTTGGTTGTTAACCGAGCGCCTGCGCGATCTCGACATGGATCGCCTCCGCGACTGCCTTGGGGTCGGCGGCTTCCAGCACCGGCCGCCCAACGACGAGATAATCGGCGCCAGCCGTGATCGCACGCCCCGGCGTCATGATCCGCTTCTGGTCACCGGTCGCCGAACCTGCCGGCCGGATGCCGGGGGTGACGAGGTGCATCTGGTGGCCGACGATCTTGCGCAACGCCCCGACTTCCTCCGGCGAGGATACGAGGCCGTCGACGCCGAGCACCTGCGCCTGCTGCGCACGCGCCTCGACCAGCTCCGACACGCTGAGCCGATAACCGGCCGCATGCAGATCGTCGTCGTTGTAGGAGGTCAGCACCGTGACGGCGAGGATCTTCAGGCTGGCGCTGCCGCGGCCTTCGACGGCCCCCTTCATGGTCTGCGGATAAGCATGCACAGTGACGAAGGTCGCGCCGAGCTTCGCAACACTCTCGGTGCCCCGCGCAACCGTGTTGCCGATGTCGTGCATCTTGAGATCGGCGAAAACCTTCTTGCCGCTGTCGGCGAGCTTGGCGATCAAGGGCAGGCCGCCGGCATAAGCGAGCTGATAGCCGATCTTGTAGAACGTGACGCTGTCGCCGAGCTTCGCGATCATCGCCTCCGCGGCATCAACGCTCGGCAGATCGAGCGCAACGATCAGGCGGTCCTTTGGGGCGATCTCGGCTGGCGTCATGTCACCTCACATCATGCGTTGGGAAACGTCGATCAATTGCGACACCAGCTCCTTCAGCGCGGCGATATCGCCCTCGTTCTTCAGCCTGTCCATATCGTCATAGGCCTGGTCGGCAAAAGCGAGGGTGAGCTGGCTGGCAATCACATTGGCGTGGCAGGCGGAGAGGATCAGCCGCAGCGCCTGCAGTGCACGGGCGGCACCTAACCGGCTCTGGGACGCGCCGGCAAGCGCGAAGACGCGGTTGCGGAACACCTCGCCGCGCGCCTCGTGCAGCTCGTGCACGCGGCTGACCCAGTCGATCGCATTCTTCAGGAGCGGCGGCACCGAGGCGTTGTATTCGGGCGAGACGATGAGGACGCCGTGATGCGCACCGATCATGCGCTTGAGATTGATCGCGTGCTTGGGCACGCCGGATTTGGCCTGGAGATCGCCGTCATAGATCGGCAACGGAAAATCGGCGAGCGAGATGCGGGTGACGTCGACGCCGGCCTGAACAAATTCGTAGGCCGCCACCGCCGCCAGCTTCGCATTGTGCGAGCCGGTGCGCAGCGAGCCGGGAATAATCAGGATCTTGGGAGCTGGCATCCAATCCCACGCGTTCGGCGAAACGAGCCCGCCGAGCAAAGGAGGAGCCGGCGGAATTAATGCTTGCGATACACCCAGACGCGGGCCGGCGGAAGGTTCATCCAGATCCGTTCCGACGCCTCTGTGGACACGCCGGGCAGCGATTTCGGGATCGGCGGCACCACCGCATAGGTGAACTGGATGAAGGGCGCACCGGGCGCGAGCGCGGTGAAGGCGTCACGAATGAGCCGCAGCCGCGTCAGCATCGGTTTCGTGACGAGCGGCAGGCCGGACACCACCGCGCTGGCCGGCGCACTCAGGACGTTCCAGAGCGTGTCGCGCAGGCGATAGGCATCGCCCTGCACCACCTTGGCTTGCGGGTAGCGGTCGCGCAGCAGCGCGCAGAAGCCGGGATTGTATTCGACGAGAACGAGACGCTTCTGGTCGACGCCGCGCTCGATCAACGCGGAGGTGATGGCGCCGGTGCCGGGTCCGAGCTCGACCACCGGTGCGTCGGAATCGGGATCGACGTAATGAGCCATGGTCCGCGCCAGCAGCTTGCCGGACGGCATCACTGCGCCCATGTGCAGGGGCTTTTCGATCCACGATCTGAGAAAGCGCACCTCGTCGTCGAGACGAGGCTTCTTCAACGCACGCGCGGACGATGGCAAGGGCATGTCGGGACCGGACGGGACCGCGGGACCGCGGCGTGTCAGAAAATGGTCATAAAGACGTATAGGCCGAAGGCGATACGGTCAAGACGAGTCAATTCGCCCGATTGCCGAAGAAATCCTTGACCTTGGCGAAGAAACCCTCGGCTTCGGGCTGGGTGTTGCCGGAGGAGAGCTTTTCGAACTCGGCCAGCAGTTCCTGCTGCTTCTTGGTCAGGTTCTGCGGGGTCTCGACCATGACCTGAACGTACATGTCCCCCATCTGGCGCGACCGCAGCACCGGCATACCCTTTGATGCAATGCGGAATCGGCGGCCCGACTGGGTGCCGGCGGGCACCTTCACCTTGGTCTTGGCCTTGTCGATGGTCGGGACCTCGAATTCGCCGCCGAGCGCGGCGGTCACCATCGAGATCGGCACGCGGCAATGCAGGTCCGCGCCGTCGCGCTGGAAGAACTGGTGCTGGGCCAGCGAGAGGAAGATGTAGAGGTCGCCAGGCGGCCCGCCGCGCACGCCAGCCTCGCCTTCGCCGGCGAGCCTGATCCGTGTGCCGTCCTCGACGCCTTGCGGAATGTTGACCGAGAGCGTCCGCTCGCGGGTGACCCGCCCTTGTCCCGCGCAGGACGGGCAGGCGTCCTCGATCATCTGGCCGCGGCCCTGACAGCCCGGGCAGGTCCGCTCCAGCGTGAAAAAGCCTTGCGACTGCCGCACGCGCCCCTGCCCCCCGCAGGTCGAGCAGGTCTTCGGCTTGGTGCCGGCCTTGGCACCAATGCCCGAGCAGGCCTCGCAGGTCACCGAGACCGGAATCTCGATCTGCGCGGTCTTGCCGCCGAAGGCTTCCTCGAGCGTGATTTCCATGTTGTAGCGCAGGTCGGCGCCGCGCTCGCGGCCGCCGCGGCCGCGCTGTCCGGCCATGCCGAACAGATCCTCGAAGATGTCGGAGAAAGAGGAGGCGAAGCCCGCGCCGAACCCAGCGCCGCCGCCGAAGCCGCCGCCCTGCTCGAACGCGGCGTGGCCGTAACGATCGTAGGCGGCACGCTTGTCCTTGTCCTTCAGGACCTCGTAAGCCTCGTTGATTTCCTTGAACTTGACTTCGCTGGTCTCATCCCCGGGATTGCGGTCGGGATGGAATTTCATCGCCAGCTTGCGGAACGACGACTTCAGCTTGCCTTCGTCGGCATCGCGTTCGACTTCGAGGGTCTCGTAATAGCAGCGCTTGGTGGACGTGGACATGATGAGCTCGGTCTATCCAATCGCGATTCAAGTTGGCGCGGAACAACGCTGACATGCGGCGATATAAGCGCCCTTCTGCCTTGCGGCAGAGGGCAGCCTCGCAGCGTTGAGAATAACGGCTGGGAATTGATCGATCGTAACGAGGCCGCCTTTGAAGGAGTCCTGAAAGGAGTCCTGGCCCGCCCGCCCCGACACGACGGCCTCCCCCGCGAGGGAGGAGGCCGGTAGCGCGTGTGGGGTCCAAGCCGTCCGCATCGTCACCCTCTCGGGGCTTAAGCGGACTTCTTGTTGTTCTTGTCGTCGTCGACCTCGGTGAATTCCGCGTCGACGACGTCGTCCTTGGCCGCGTCCTTCTTGGCGTCGGCCTCGGCCTGCTGCTTGTACATGGCCTCGCCGAGCTTCATCGAAGCCTGCGCCAGCGTCTGGGTCTTGGCCTTGATCGCCTCGGCATCGTCGCCCTTCAGCGCTTCCTTGAGGTCGCTGACGGCATCCTCGATGGCGCGGCGCTCGCTCTCGGCGACCTTCGAGCCGTGCTCGGCCAGAGCCTTCTCGGTCGAATGCACCAGGCCATCCGCCTCGTTCTTGGCGGTGACGGCCTCGCGGCGCTTCTTGTCCGCCTCGGCATTGGCCTCGGCGTCCTTGACCATCTTCTCGATGTCGGCTTCCGACAGGCCGCCCGAGGCCTGGATGCGGATCTGCTGCTCCTTGCCGGTGGCCTTGTCCTTGGCCGACACGTTGACGATGCCGTTGGCGTCGATGTCGAAGGTCACCTCGATCTGCGGCATGCCGCGCGGCGCCGGCGGAATGCCCATCAGGTCGAACTGGCCGAGCATCTTGTTGTCGGCCGCCATTTCACGCTCGCCCTGGAAGACGCGGATGGTGACGGCATTCTGGTTGTCTTCAGCCGTCGAGAACACCTGGCTCTTCTTGGTCGGGATCGTGGTGTTGCGGTCGATGATGCGGGTGAACACGCCGCCCAGCGTCTCGATGCCCAGCGACAGCGGGGTCACGTCGAGCAGCAGCACGTCCTTGACGTCGCCCTGGAGCACGCCGGCCTGGATCGCGGCACCGATCGCCACGACCTCGTCCGGGTTGACGCCCTTGTGCGGCTCCTTGCCGAACAGCTGCTTCACGACTTCCTGGACCTTCGGCATCCGCGACATGCCGCCGACCAGCACGACTTCGCCGATCTCACCGGCGGTGACGCCGGCGTCCTTCAGCGCCTTGCGGCAGGGCTCGACGGTCTTCTGGATGAGGTCGTCGACCAGCGCCTCGAACTTGGCGCGGGTGAGCTTCATCGTCAGATGCTTCGGGCCGGTCTGGTCCGCGGTGATGAAGGGCAGGTTGATCTCGGTCTGCGTCGTCGAGGACAGCTCGATCTTGGCCTTTTCAGCGGCTTCCTTCAGGCGCTGCAACGCGAGCTTGTCGTTGCGCAGGTTGATGCCCTGCTCCTTCTGGAATTCGTCGGCGAGATAACCGACCAGGCGCATGTCGAAATCTTCGCCGCCGAGGAAGGTGTCGCCGTTGGTCGACTTCACCTCGAACACGCCGTCGCCGATTTCGAGAATGGAGATATCGAACGTGCCGCCGCCGAGGTCGTACACGGCGATGGTGCCGGCCTTGGTCTTGTCGAGGCCATAGGCGAGCGCGGCCGCGGTCGGCTCGTTGATGATGCGCAGCACTTCGAGGCCCGCGATCTTGCCGGCGTCCTTGGTCGCCTGGCGCTGGGCGTCGTTGAAGTAGGCGGGAACGGTGATGACGGCCTGGTCGACCTTCTGGCCGAGATGGGCTTCCGCGGTCTCCTTCATCTTCTGCAGGATGAACGCCGAGACCTGCGAGGGCGAGTAGGTCTGGCCGTCGGCCTCGACCCAGGCGTCGCCGTTGGAAGCCTTCACGATCTTGTAGGGAACGAGCTTCTTGTCCTTCTCGACCATCGGGTCGTCGTAGCGGCGGCCGATCAGGCGCTTCACTGCGAAGAAGGTGCGCTCGGGATTGGTGACGGCCTGGCGCTTGGCCGGCTGGCCGACGAGGCGCTCGCCGTCATCCGTGACGGCGACGATCGAAGGCGTCGTGCGCATGCCTTCGGAATTCTCGATGACTTTGGCGTTCTTGCCATCCATCACGGCCACGCACGAATTCGTGGTGCCGAGGTCGATCCCAATGACCTTTCCCATGGTCCTGATATCCTTCTTTTTGCGGCAGGTTGGCTGGGCCCAAGAGGCACCCGAACCGAAACCCCCTAAGATCAAACATCCGCGATATTGCGATGATTGAGGCTCATATAGGAGGGGGGGAGGGGCCCGCAAGGACCGAAGCTACGTTTCTGCCGCTAAAACATCGGGTTTTGGAAGATGATATCCGGGCTCAACCGCCCTTGCGGGTGAGGAATTATTAACAGGTCCGGGCTTCGGCAAGCCCCCGCACCCGCGGGTCCGCCCGCCCTGTTGCGGCGAGGCCAAACCGGCTAAAAGGCGGGCCAACCGCACGGCCGGCGCAGCTGCTTCGCGCGACAAAGCGGCCCGGTGGCCGACCATCGAACGGCCTCAATGTGAACCAATCAGAGTGGCCATGAAGCTGATCCGCCCCCTCGCCGCGCTCGCCCTCCTCGCCGCCTCCGCGCTGCCGGCCTTCGCCGCCGATGCCGTGTTTCCGCCCGGCTTGCGTCTCGGCATGGTGCCGCTGATCGGCCTCAGCACGGCCAAGACCTTTCCGGGCTTCGAGAGCGAGGACGGCAGCGTCAAGGTGCTGGTCACCGAGCTGCCGCCGGCGGCCTATGGCGAGGTCGTGAGCGCCTTCAATGCCAATCCCGGCGGGACCGGCGGCGTCAAGCAGGACAAGGTCGAGACCCCCGCGGGTCTTGCCTATTTCACCACCGAAAACGGCAAGGCCGGCGATACGCCGGTGAAGCGCTACTCGATGATCGTGCCCGGCGCCGGCTTCTCCGGCTATGTCGCGGTGCAGATCCCGGAGAATGCGACCAAGATCTACACCGACGAGGCGGTACGGCAGATGTTTGCCAGCGCCACCACCCGCAGGCAGGTGTCGGCCGAAGAGCAGATCGCGCTGCTGCCGTTCAAGATCACCGATCTCGCGGACTTCAAGGACGTCCGGACGCTGGCGCCGGGCTCCAGCATCATCCTGGCCGACGGCGACGAGAGCGTTGGCTACGAGTCGAGGCCGTTCATGATCCTCGGCCTGATCGGCGCCACCCCGCAAGCCGCCGACGACCGCGCCCGCTTCGCCCAGGAGGCGGCGCGCCAGATTCCCGGCGTGCGCGAGTCCCGCATCACCATGTCCGAGCCGATCCGCATCAACGGCCAGCAGGGTTTCGAGACCAGGATCGACGGCGTCAGCGGCAAGGACAAGACCCCCGTCACCGTGGTGCAGTGGATCCGCTTCTCGACCGGCGGCGCCTCGCTGCGCATCATCGCCAGCGCCCCGCGCGACCAGTGGCAAGCCGCCTTCACCCGCTTCCGCGCCGTACGCGACGGGATTCAGCCGAAGGGATAGCGCCCGTCACGCGCGAGGTGCGCTCCCTCCCCCGCCTGCGGGGGAGGGTTGGGAGAGGGTGCCTCCGCGGGCGAGAACCCCCAAGAGGAGAGAACCCTCACCCGCCGCTTCGCGTCGACATCTCCCGCAAGCGGAAGAGGTGCACCGAACACGCCGCGAGAGCCCAACCGCTCATCAAGCCCGGCTGCATTTTCAGGCTTCTGTTCGTATACGAACGGAACTAGGCTTCCTCCCGTTGGATCATCCTGGAGGGGAGGTAGACATGCTGGTTCGGCGACAAGTCTTGGCAATGCTCGGAACGACGGCGCTTGCGACGCTGGCGCCAGCCGCGCTGTTCGCGGCCACATCGATCAAGCCGGACGATGCATCCGCGCTGCTCGTGATCGACGTGCAGAACTGCTTCCTGCCCGGCGGCAGCCTCGCGGTGAAGGAAGGCGAGCAGGTGGTGCCCGTCATCAACAAGATGGCGAAGGCATTTGCGAACGTGGTGATGACGCAGGACTGGCACACGCCGGGCCACGTTTCGTTTGCGTCGGTTCATGCCGGCAAGAAGCCGTTCGAGACGGTCGATCTTCCCTACGGCAAGCAGGTGCTGTGGCCGGACCATTGCGTGCAGGGCACCGATGGCGCCGCACTGTCGAAGGATCTGTCGATCCCGCACGCCGAGCTCATCATCCGCAAGGGCTTTCACAAGGACGTCGACAGCTATTCGGCCTTCCTCGAAGCCGACGGCAAGACCTCGACCGGGCTCGCCGGCTACCTCAGGGGCCGCAAGATCAAGCGCGTCTTCGTCGCTGGCCTCGCGACGGATTTCTGCGTCGCCTGGACCGCTCTCGACGCTCGCAAGGCCGGCTTCGAAGTCTATGTGGTGGAAGACGCCTGCCGCGGCATCGACACGCAGGGCTCGCTGGCAAAGGCCTGGGCCGATATGGCCAAGGCCGGCGTGAAGCGGATTCAGTCGGGTGATATCGCGGCGAGCGCGTAAGGCGGCGCGCAATATTGCACGACCCTCATCCTGAGGAGCGCGCTTCTTCGCGCGTCTCGAAGGATGAAAGCCACGCTGCAACAGCCGGGCCTGCATGGTTCGAGACGCCGCGCAAAGGCGCGGCTCCTCACCATGAGGGTCTTGACTCAGTTCGCCGCGCTGCTCGACTCGTTGTTGTTCGCCGCCGGTGCTGCCTTCGCGCCGCCCTTGGCGACGCCGACCAGCGCCGGGCGCAGCACGCGCTCGCCGATGGTGTAGCCGGCCTGCATGACCTGCACCACGGTCCCCGTGGGCACCGACGCATCCGGCACTTCGTACATCGCCTGATGGAAGTTCGGATCGAACTTCTGGCCCTGCGGATCGAGCTTCTTCACGCCGTGCTTTTCCAGCGCGCTGTGCAGCGAACGCTCGGTGAGCTCGACGCCCTCGATCAACGCGGTCAGGCCGGGATCGGCCGCGGCACGCGCCTCGGGCGGAACGGCATCGAGCGCGCGCTGGAGATTGTCGGCGATGTCGAGCACATCGCGGGCAAAGCCGGTGATGCCGTAGAGGCGGGCGTCAGCGACTTCCTTGGTGGTCCGCTTGCGCAGATTCTCCATCTCGGCCAGCGTCCGCAGCATGCGGTCGCGCGCTTCAGCCGCTTCCTTCTGCAACGTCTCGACCGAGCCGGGCTCGGGATCGTCGGGCATGATGTAGGGTTTCGACACCACGGGCTCGCCGGTCGCAGCAGTCGTGTCTTGGGGTTGCCGGTCTTGCTCGGTCATCGGCTCTGATCTCGAACTCGTTTCAGGGATGTTGGCCCGGATATCGTGCTTAAACCCACGAAAATCAAGCGCCCGTGATCGGCGGAAAGGCCGGTCAGCCCCCCAAAAGGCGGCTGACGATGCGGGCGGCGTAGTCCACGGTCGGGATCACGCGGGCGTAATTCAGCCGCGTCGGGCCGATCACGCCGAGGACTCCGACGATGTGGCCGGCGGCATCCCGATAGGGCGAGATGATGGTGGACGACCCCGACAGCGAGAACAGCTTGTTTTCGCTGCCGATGAAGATACGCACGCCTTCGGCGGTCTCGGCCCGGCCGAGCAGGTCGATCACGCCGCGCTTGGTCTCGAGATCGTCGAACAACAGCCGAACCCGCTCCAGATCCTCCAGCGCGTGCAGATCTTCGAGCAGATTGGCATGGCCGCGGACGATGAGCTGGCGGTCGTCGCTCTCGCCGCCGGACCAGCTGGCGATGCCGGCCGAGATCACTTTCTGTGTCAGCTGATCGAGCTCGGCACGGGCCTCGCCGAGCGCGGTCTCGAGCTCGAGCCGCGCCTCGGCCAGGGTGCGGCCGCGAATCCGCGCATTGAGGAAATTGCCGGCCTCGGTCAGCGCCGAGGAGGGAACTCCGGGCGGCAGCGTGAGCACGCGGTTTTCGACCTGGCCGTCCTCACCGACCAGGATGACCAGCGCTTTTTCCGGTTCCAGGCGGACGAATTCGATGTGCTTCAGCCGCGCATTGGACTTCGGCGTCAGCACGACGGCGGCGGCCCGGGTCAGGCCGGAGAGCCGCATCAAGGCCTGGTCCAGTGCCGCCTCGACCGACTGCGCCTCGCCGACGGAGGAGAGCTGGCTCTGGATCGCGGCGCGCTCGGCCTCGTTGAGGTCGCCGACCTGCATCAGGGCGTCGACGAAAAAGCGCAGGCCCAGTTCCGTCGGCAGCCGGCCGGCGGAGGTGTGCGGGGCATAGATCAGGCCGAGCTGTTCCAGGTCGGCCATAACGTTGCGGACCGAGGCCGGCGACAGCGGCATGGCGATCAGCCGGGAAATGTTGCGCGAGCCGACCGGCTCACCGGTCGCGAGATAGCTTTCGACAATTTGACGAAAGATGTCGCGGGAACGCTCGTTGAGCTGGGCAAGGCCTGCGCGCGGCGCGATCAGATGGATCGGATCGTGATGGGCCACAGACGGTAACTCCTCTCAGATACTTATAATTTGTCCATCCGGGTGGCTTCTGACAAGCGTGGTGTTTGCAGGCCGCCGGCCAGGCGGTGAATAAGCCCTTGCCGCCCACCCCCGCCCCACCTACAAGCACCGCGAGCAGCCTTTTTCCCGTGAGTTTTGGAGATTTCCCATGCGGCCAAGCCGCCGTGCGCCCGACGAATTGCGCCCCGTGACGCTGGAACGCGGCGTGGTCAAATATGCGGAAGGCTCCTGCCTGGTGAAATTCGGCGACACCCATGTGCTTGTTACCGCCACGCTGGAGGACCGCCTGCCGCCGTGGCTGAAGGGCCAGGGCCGCGGCTGGGTCACCGCCGAATACGGCATGCTGCCGCGCGCGACCTCCGAACGCACCCGCCGCGAGGCTTCCGCCGGCAAGCAGAGCGGCCGCACCGTGGAGATCCAGCGGCTGATCGGCCGCTCGCTTCGCACCATCGTCGACCTCGAAGCGCTCGGCGAGCGCCAGATCACGGTCGATTGCGACGTGCTCCAGGCCGACGGCGGCACCCGCACCGCCTCGATCACCGGCGCCTGGGTCGCGCTCGCCGACTGTCTCAACTGGATGAAGGCGCGCAACATGGTGAAGACCAACGTGCTGCGCGACAACGTCGCCGCGATCTCCTGCGGCATCTACAACGGCACGCCGGTGCTCGATCTCGACTATGCCGAGGATTCGGAAGCCGAGACCGACGCCAATTTCGTCATGACGGGCGATGGCCGCATCATCGAGGTGCAGGGCACCGCGGAACGCGAGCCGTTCACGCAGGACGAGTTCCTGAAGCTGATCGCCCTGGCGCAGAAGGGCATCGCGCGCCTGGTGGACTTGCAGAAACTGGCCGTGGCGTAGTCAATAGGCCCATGCACCGCCGAATCACCGACAAGCTTGTCATCGCCACCCACAATCCCGGCAAGCTCGCCGAGATGCGGGAACTGCTCGCGCCGTACGGGATCGAGGCGGTATCGGCCGGCGAGCTCGGCCTCCCCGAGCCCGAGGAAACCGGCAGCGATTTCCGCAGCAACGCAGCGATCAAGGCGATCGCGGCGGCGCAAGCAGCCAAGCTTCCCGCCTTCGCCGACGATTCCGGCATCGTGGTCGACGCGCTCGACGGTGCGCCCGGCATCTACAGCGCGCGCTGGGCCGGTCCGTCCAAGGATTTCAACGCGGCGATGGCGCAGATCGAGCGGCTGCTGCAGGAGCGCGGCGCCACCACGCCGGACCAGCGCAAGGCCCACTTCGTCTCCGCGCTCTGCGTCGCCTGGCCCGACAATCATCTCGAAGAGGTCGAGGCGCGCGTCGACGGGACGCTGGTCTGGCCGCCGCGCGGCACCGCCGGCTTCGGCTACGACCCGATGTTCCTGCCGGACGGCCACAGCCGCACCTTCGGCGAGATGACCAGCATCGAGAAGCACGGCCTGCCGCCGCTCGGCCTCGGCCTGTCGCACCGCGCCCGCGCTTTCCGGAAACTGGCGGAGATCTGCCTTGAGCCGCGCTGACAAGGATGCGTTCGGCGTCTACGTGCACTGGCCGTTCTGCCTGTCGAAGTGCCCTTATTGCGACTTCAACAGCCATGTCCGCCACGCCGCGATCGACGAGGCGAGGTTTGCTTCGGCTTTCGCGCGCGAGATCGCAACGACTGCCGAGCGCGCGCCCGGTCGCGAGGTCACCTCGATCTTCCTCGGCGGCGGCACACCCTCGCTGATGCAGCCTGCCACCGTGGGCGCGGTGTTAGATGCGATCGGCAAGCACTGGACCGTCGCCGGCGACGTCGAGGTGACGCTGGAAGCGAACCCGACCAGCGTCGAAGCCACGCGCTTTGCCGGCTATCGCAGCGCCGGCGTCAACCGCGTCTCGCTCGGCGTGCAGGCCCTCGACGATGCCTCGCTCAAAGCGCTCGGCCGCATGCACAGCGCGCGCGAAGCGCTCGATGCCGTCGCCATCGCGCGTAGCGCCTTCGACCGCTATTCGTTCGACCTGATCTACGCCCGCCCCGACCAGACGCCGGCGATGTGGGCGAGCGAGCTGCGGCACGCCATCGATGAGGCGGCCGAGCATCTGTCGCTGTATCAATTGACGATCGAGGAAGGCACGCCGTTCTTCGGCCTGCACCAGGCCGGCAAGCTGAAGACGCCGGACGAAGCGCTCGCGCGCGCGCTCTACGACGTGACGCAGGAGACCTGCGACAAGCTCGGGCTGCCCGCCTACGAGATCTCCAATCACGCGCGGCGCGGCGCCGAGTGCCGGCACAATCTGGTGTACTGGCGCGGCGAGGAATATGCCGGCATCGGCCCCGGCGCACATGGCCGCCTCGACATCGACGGGACCAGGCACGCCACCGCCACCGAGAAGCGGCCCGAAGCCTGGCTGATGCGCGTCGAGACCAACGGCGACGGCATCGTCAGCGACGAGCTCCTCAATAGCGAGGAGCGCGCCGACGAATTTTTGCTGATGGGATTGCGTCTTGCCGAAGGCATCGATCCCGAGCGCTACAGGGCCCTCGCCGGCCGTCCACTCGACCCCCGCCGCATCGCGCTCCTGCGCGAGGAAGGCGCGATCACGGTGGATGCAACGGGACGGTTGCGCGTGACCAGCAGCGGTTTTCCGGTGCTGGATGCCGTGGTCGCGGATCTGGCGGCGTAGCGAGATCTTGTAGGGTGGGCAAAGGCGCACTTGCGCCGTGCCCACCATCTCTCTCGATCGCAGACAATGCGTAGGCACGCTTCGCTTTGCCCACCCTGTACCCTTCTGGCGTTCGGAGACCAGTCGGTTTGGGTGTAGGCTGGTCGGCCGGGCCGATCCGCCGGGAGCTGCCTTGCCCACCTGTCCTGAACTACGCCCCAAAACTCTTCGGCGAGCCCGCCACTGCGACGCCGCCGCCTTGCGTCACCTTCATCACGGCAAGGCCGCGCTCGTTCGTGCCATCCGCGCGGAAGCGGAACAGGCCGTCGATGCCGGCAAAGCCGGAAGGGTTGGTGAGCACGTCGGAGGAGAAGCGCTGGCCGCCTTGCGTGCGCGCCAGCGCGGCGACGAGGGCGACCGCATCATAGGCGAGCGTTGCGGTGCGGATCGGCTCCGCGCCGTACTTCGTGCGGTAGCGGCCGGAGAAGGCGCGGAAGCCGGCCGGGTCGGGCGCGGCGTAAAGGCCGCCCTGGAGCGCGGCGCTGGCATAGACGCGCGGATTGTCCCACAGGCCGGTGCCGAGCAGCTGGATGTTGCGCAGGTTCGCGCCCGCGGCCGTCATGGCATCCGCGACCGTCACGACGGCATCGCCGTCATCGGCAATGAACAGCGCATCCGCGCTGCCGAGCTGCTGCGCCACGGTGCGCGCGGGCGTGGCGCGATCGGCGCCGTATCTCTCGAACGCGACGATGCGCCCGCCGCGCCGCGGCACCGCCGCCTTCACCGCGGCCTCGACGACATTGCCATAGGCGTTGTCGGGCACCAGCACGGCGACGGATCGCTTGCCGATGCCGGCGGAATATTCGACGATGCGGTTGACATCGGACTCCGGCAGGAACGAGAGCAGATAGACGCCGCGGCCGGCGATGCTGGAATCGGTCGAGAAGGCGATGACGGAAATGCCGCGTGTGCGCGCGACCTGCGCCACCGCCGGCACCGATTGTGCGAACAACGGTCCCAAAATGATCTCGGCGCCCTCGTCGACCGCCTGCTGCGCGCCGGCCTGCGCGCCTTGGGGGCTGCCATTGTCGTCCTTGATCAGGAGCTGGATGTTCGGGTTCTGGAACTCGGCCAGCGCCATTTCGGCGGCATTGCGCATCGATTGCGCTGCGAGCCCGGCATTGCCGGCGGCCGAGAGCGGCAGGATCAGACCGACCTTCACGCCGCCGGTGCCGGCGGTCGTCGCCTGCTGCTGCGGACCTGCCGGCTGGGCCGGCGGTGCGGAACTCGAGAACGGGTTGGAAAACTGGCTGAGGCTTTGCTGCACGCCGGCGCAGGCCGACAGCACGGGCGCACCGAGCAACAGGCCGAGCGCAGTCCGCCGGGTCGCCCCTGGCGATCGGGGCTCCGGAAGGTGAGACTTTGGATGACGCGGGCCGACCATGGCAGCTTCTCTTCTGACCTGCCGTTCGCCGGCCGATCACGACATTGCTTTCCGCGACGGGGGCCGCGGATTCAGGCAGTTTGTCGGCAAATAGTTAACCAAAACAAAAGGATAACAACCGTTTAACGCGGCCGCAATCCTGTCCTGGCAGCTTTTCGCCGTCACTCATTCACTCATCAAGGCGGCGTTTCCGTCGCGAATATGGCGCGAGGGCCCTTACTCCCTCCCGGCGCGATCTCGACCGATCACATTCCCGTCCGTTCCTCGCCCCTCACCTGGATACGATCTTTGGGCACGATCTTTTTCGGCGAGCCGGTTCCCAGCCCTAGCGATCGTGCCTAAGTTGACTCCATTATGCGCGCAAAGCCGGCCCCGATAAATACGCCTGAAGCTCAAGACGCCGCCCCGCGCGGTTTCTCCATCGATGCCCATCGGCTCGCGGCGCCGAAGGCCGCGCCGGGACTTCATCTGGTCGCCACCCCGATCGGCAATCTCGGCGACATCACCCTGCGGGCGCTGCAGACGCTCGCCGGCGTCGACGTCATCGCCTGCGAGGACACCCGCATCACCCGCCGCCTGACCGAGCGCTATGCGATCACGGCGCAGCTCAAGCCATATCACGAGCACAATGCCGAGGCCGCGCGGCCAAAGATCCTCGAAGCTCTCGGACAGGGCGGCTCGGTCGCGCTGGTGTCGGACGCCGGCACGCCGCTGATCTCCGATCCCGGCTTCAAGCTGGTGCGCGAGGTCTGCGCCGCCGGCCATGCGGTATATGCGCTGCCCGGCCCGTCCTCGGTGCTGGCCGCGCTGTCGGTCGCCGCACTGCCGACCGATCGCTTCTTCTTCGAAGGCTTCCTGCCGGCGAAATCGATTGCGCGGCGCAGCCGTCTCGCCGAGCTCGCCCGCATCGACGCGACGCTGGTGATGTTCGAATCCGGCAACCGCGTGCAGGATACGCTGGCCGATCTCGCCGAGATCATGGGACCGCGCGAGGCCGCGATCTGCCGCGAGCTGACCAAGTTGCATGAGGAGATTTCGCGCGCAACGCTGGGCGAGCTGGCGCGCGAGGCCGCAGCGCTGGAGACGCGCGGCGAATTCGTGCTGGTGATCGCGCCGCCCGCTGATGACGCCGAGGTTCTGACGTCGGACGCGCTCGATAATCTGTTGCGCGAGCAGCTCGCCGCGCACAGCGTCAAGGATGCCGTGGCGCATGCGGTCGCGCTCTCGGGCCGGCCGCGCCGCGAGGTCTATGCCCGCGCGCTCGCGCTCGCAAAGGATTCGCGGGGCGGCGATGGCGAAGAGTGAGATTCCTGCGGAACCGAAGGTCGCATCGCCCGAGCGCGTGGCGGCGTTCCAGACCGGTATTTCCGCGGAGAGCCGCGCCGCCGCCTATCTCATGGCAAAGGGCTATCGCATTCTCGCCAAGCGTTACCGCACGCCGCATGGCGAGATCGACATCGTGGCGCGGCGCCGCAACCTGATCGCCTTCGTCGAGGTCAAGGCCCGCGCCACGCTGGACGAGGCCGCATTCGCCGTGACACCGCGCCAGCAGCAGCGCATCATCGACGCCGCGCAAGGCTGGCTCGCAGCGCATCCCGAGCATGCCGAATTCGAATTGCGATTCGACGCCATGCTGATTGCGCCGCGCTCGCTTCCGCGCCATGTGTTGGCGGCATTCGACGCCTCGACCTGAAAGGCAGCCCATGAAACTGAACGTCGCCGTCCAGATGGACCCCATCGCCCGCATCAACATCAAGGGCGATTCCACCTTCGCGCTGCTCCTGGAGGCGCAGAAGCGCGGCCATGGCCTGTCCTATTACACGCCCGACAAGCTTTCGATGGTCGGCGAGGAACTAGTCGCGCCGGTTCAGCTCCTGACCGTGCGCGACGAGCCCGGCGACCATTTCACCCTCGGCGAGCCCAAGCGCGAGGCGCTGAACGGCTTCGACGTGGTGCTGTTGCGCCAGGATCCGCCGTTCGACCTCGCCTACATCACCTCGACGCATTTCCTCGAGCGCATCCATCCGAAGACGCTGGTCGTCAACGATCCCGCCTCGGTGCGCAACGCGCCGGAAAAGCTGTTCGTGATGAATTTTCCGCAGCTGATGCCGCCGACGCTGATCTCGCGCGACCTCGACGAGATCAACGCGTTCCGCGACAGGCACGGCGCGGTCGTCATGAAGCCGCTGCACGGCCATGGCGGCGCGGCGGTGTTCCGCGTGATGCCGCAGGACATGAATTTCGGCTCGCTGTTCGACATGTTCTCGGTGACGTTCCGGGAGCCCTGGGTGATCCAGCAATTCATCCCCGAGGTGAAGCACGGCGACAAGCGCATCATCCTCGTCGACGGCGAGTTCGCCGGCGCGGTGAACCGCGTGCCGGCCGCCGACGACCTCCGCTCCAACATGGTGCGCGGCGGCGCGGCGCAGGAGACCGATCTCACCCCGCGCGAGCGCGAGATCTGCGCCACGATCGGACCGGCGCTGCGCGAGCGCGGCCTGTTGTTCGTCGGCATCGACGTCATCAACGGCAATCTCACCGAGATCAACGTGACCTCGCCGACCGGCATCCGCGCCATCGCACGGCTCGGCGGCCCGGATGTCGCCGCGAAGATCTGGGACGTGATCGAAGCGAAGCGGAAGAAATAGAGCTCAGCGCGTAGCCTCGCGCGCTAACGACGTATTCACCATGACGCCGCGCGCGTCGCTCGAACGCGCCCTTCGCCATAGGTGAAACTACGGGGCCGCTGGCCGGCCCGATAACGCCACGTTCACCATCTGCCGAAAACCAGCATCGCGGCCGGCGATCGCGTTCGGCCTCGCAACACCCCTTATACTTTTGCTGCCTACTCATCGAGACGGGGGAACACGCCAGGTGCGGTTCGAGTGCCCCGCGTAAGAGTAGAAGCGTATGAATACCGCACGCATTGTCGTTCTCGTCATCGCTCTCGGCGCCGGCGGCGTCGCTGCGTATCTGGCGAGCGGCTATCAGAATCCGCCCGCGGCCACCCTGCCCGTCGCCGAGAAGCTGCCGACGGTCGAGGTGCTGGTCGCCAAGAACGACATCCAGCTCGGCCAGGCCGTGAAGCCCGGGGATCTGCAATGGCAGGCCTGGCCCGCGGCCACCGCCAGCAGCGCCTTCATCCGCCGCGACGGCAGGCCCGATGCACCGACCCAGATCGCAGGCTCGATCGCGCGCGTGCCGTTGATGCAGGGCGAGCCGATCCGCGAGCAGAAGCTGGTCAAGGCCGAGGGCTCCGGCTTCATGGCCGCGATCCTGCCGTCCGGGATGCGCGCGGTCTCCACCGAGATTTCGGCCGAAACCGGCGCCGGCGGCTTCATCCTGCCGAATGACCGCGTCGACATCGTCCTGACCCGCCGGCTGAAGAATCCGGACGGCGGCAACAGCAATGGCCCGACCGGCGGCAACGACCTCGTCCTGTCCGAGGTCATTCTCACCAATATCCGCGTGCTCGCGATCGACCAGGCCCCGAAGGAAAAGGAGGGCCAGAACGCGGTGGTCGGCAAGACCGTCACGCTCGAGCTCCGGCCCGACCAGATCGCCACTCTTTCGGCCGCCCGCCAGGGCGGCACTCTGACACTCGCGCTGCGCAGCATCGTCGATGCCAACGCAGTCGACGGCACGCCCGAGGACCAGGCGATCAAGCGCCCGGGCGGCGTGAACGTGATCCGTTATGGCGTCCAGGCACGGCAACTGACGTCACAGAGGTAATGGGGACAGCATGAAGGACGGGGGCGATCGGACGGGCCTGCGCATTCGGGGGAAGCGCACGCGCTCAAGCCTGACGGGGACGATGTTGATGCTGGGGCTGCTCGCGGCGCCCGGCGTCCTCAGTGCCGCGGAGGTGCCGGTCGGGGACCAGGCGCCGCTGCAGGCCTCGGATCTCAGCGTATCGTCGGTCGCGACGATCCCGTCGGCGCGGTCGCGCTTTCTGTCGCTCGGCATCGGCAAGTCCGTCGTCATCGACCTGCCGCGCGAGGTCAAGGACGTGCTGGTGGCCGATCCCAAGATCGCCAATGCGGTGATCCGCTCGGCCCAGCGCGCCTATATCATCGGCGGCCAGGTCGGCCAGACCAACGTCGTGTTCTTCGCCGCCGACGGCCAGCAGGTCGCTTCCTATGACATCGCGGTGAAGCGCGACCTCAACGGCATGCGTGCGGCGCTGCGCCAGTCGCTGCCGGGCGTGCAGATCGAAGGCGTCGGCGACAGCGTGATGCTGACCGGCTCGGTGTCGAGCCCGGTCGAGGCCCAGCAGGCCGGCGACGTCGCCGCAAAGCTGGTCGGCGGCGCGGACAAGGTCGTCAACAACATCGTCGTGCGCGGCCGCGACCAGGTCATGCTCAAGGTCGTGGTCGGCGAGGTCCGCCGCGACATCGTCAAGCAGCTCGGCGTCGATCTCAGCGCCAGCCTGAACGCCGGCACCGCGGTGGTGAATTTCAACAATTCAAACCCGTTCTCGGTATCGGGCGGGCCGATCGTCGGCAGCAACGGGCTCGGCGTCACCGGGCTCGCCAAGGGCGTCGCCACCGTCAACGCCACCATGCGGGCGATGGAGAGCGCCGGCGTCATGCGCACGCTGGCCGAGCCGAGCCTGACCGCGATCTCGGGCGAATCCGCCACGTTCGTCGCCGGCGGCGAATTCCCGATTCCCGGGGGCTATGCCTGCGATCCGGTCACTCACGTCTGCACCACCCAGGTCACCTACAAGAAGTTCGGCATCTCCCTGAACTTCACCCCGGTCGTGCTCAGCGAAGGCCGTATCAGCCTGCGCGTGATGACCGAGGTCTCGGAGCTGTCGAACACCAACTCGATCACGTTGACGCAGTCGGTGTCCTCGACCACCAGCAACTCGATCACCATTCCATCGATCCAGACCCGCCGCGCCGAAACCACCCTGGAAATTCCCTCCGGCGGCTCGATGGCGATGGCCGGCCTGATCCAGCAGCAGACCAAGCAGGCGATCAACGGACTGCCCGGTGTCGATCAGGTGCCGATCATCGGCGCGCTGTTCCGCAGCCAGGACTTCGTCAACAACGAGACCGAGCTGATGGTGATTGTGACGCCCTATGTGGTGCGCGCGGTCGCCCAGAAGGAATTGTCGCGACCCGACGACGGCTTCGCGCCGGCCTCGGACGCGCAGAGGGCGCTGCTCGGCCGGGTCAACCGCCTCTACGGCATCGCGAGCCGTGTCGATCCGGTCGCCGGCACGCCGGATGATTTCGGCTTCATCATCGACTGAGACGGACGGTTCGGGGACCGGGCAAGACACGGGGCAAGAGGGGACCATGCGATGACGACACTATCGGCCGATCGACGTCGCAGCTCGAAAATCGCGCTGGCACTGGCGGGGCTGTCCGTCATGCTCGGCGCCTGCAACACCACCGAGATCGTCACCCAGACGGTGCCGACCGATTATCGCCAGCGCCATCCGATCGCGGTGCAGGAAGGCAAGAAGTCGATCGTGATCTTCGTCGGCAAGAGCCGAGGCGGCCTCTCGGCTGCGCAGCATGCGGATGTCGCGGGCATCGCGCGGGACTGGATGCGCGAAGGCAGCGGCTCGGTCGTCGTCGACGTGCCCGTCGACACCGCCAATTCGCGCGCGGCTGCTGCGAGCTATCAGGAGATCCGCTCGGTGCTCACGTCCGGCGGCGTGCCGTCGCGCGCCATCGTCCAGCGGCCCTATCGCCCCGATGATCCCGGGCTGCTGCCGACCATCCGCTTGAGCTATTCGAAGATCACTGCGGTGGCCGGCCCCTGCGGGCTGTGGCCCGAGGACGTCGGGCCCAACATCCTCAATGCCGGCTACACCGAGAACCGGCCCTATTTCAATCTGGGCTGCGCGAGCCAGCGCAATCTCGCGGCGATGATCGACAACCCGGCCGACCTCGAGCAACCGCGCGCCGAGACGCCCGCCTATACCGCACGGCGCGACATCGCGTTCGAGCGCTATCGCAAGGGCACGACGACGGCGACCACCTATCCCGAAGCCGACAAGGCCAAACTCAGCGACACCGGCAGATGACAGCCATCCATGACGAAGACGCGGACGATCCGCAGCATCCCGAGGAACACATCGCGCCGGTTCCTCGCATTTCGGTGCAAGCCTTTTGCGAGACCGAGCAGACGCTCAACGCGGTGACGGCGGCCGGCCAGGATCGCCGGCTCGCCAAGGCCCATCTCAGTGCCAAGGACGGCGGGCTTGCCGCCGCGATCGAAGCCTATGAATCGATGCCGACGCCGAACGTGATCGTCATCGAGTCCGATGGCACGCGCGATATCCTCGAGGGACTGGACGACCTCGCCGGCGTCTGCGATCCCGGCACCCGCGTCGTCGTGATCGGCAACCCCAACGACACCGCGCCCTATCGCGAGCTGGTGCGCCGCGGCGTCAACGATTACGTGGTGGGACCGGTCGAGACGCTCGACGTGGTCCGCTCGATCTGCAGCCTGTTCTCGGCCTCCGAGGCCATCATCACCGGCCGCGTCATCGCGGTGGTCGGCGCCAAGGGCGGCGTCGGCGCGTCCACCGTCGCACACAATCTGGCCTGGACCATCGCCCGCGACCTCTCGCTCGATTCCGTCGTGATCGATCTCGACCTCGCCTTCGGCACCGCGGGCCTCGACTACAACCAGGACCCGGTGCAGGGCATCGCCAATGCGGTGCTGTCGCAGGACCGGCCGGACACGGCGCTGATGGAGCGCCTGCTCGCCAAATGCACCGATCGCCTCAGCCTCCTGGCGGCGCCCGCCACGCTCGACCGCGTCTACGATTTCGGTGCCGAGGCTTTCGACGCGGTGTTCGACACGCTGCGCATGACGACGCCCTGCATCGTGCTCGACGTCCCGCATCAATGGTCCGGCTGGACCCGCCGCGCGCTGGTGAATGCCGACGACATCGTGATCGTGGCCGAGCCCGATCTCGCCAACTTGCGCAACACCAAGAACATGCTGAGCGTGCTCAAGGCGGCGCGACCGAACGACCGGCCGCCGCTGTACTGCATCAACCAGGTCGGCATGGCTAAGCGCGCGGAGATCGAGGTCAAGGCCTTCGCCAAGACCATGGAGAGCCAGCCGATCGCGGTGATCCCGTTCGATTCGAAACTGTTCTCGACCGCGGCCAATAACGGCCAGATGATCGCGGAGGTCTCCAGGACCCACCGCACCACCGTTCTGTTCCAGAACATGGCCAACCGCCTCGCCGGCCGCGGCGAGGTGAAGAAGCCGAAGCGCTCGCTGCTCGAACCGCTCTTGAAGAAGCTGAAGGGCAAGTCCGGACGGAGCTCGGCCCCGCATCGCAAGGCGTCGTAGGCGCCACAGCAGAACGGGCGGATTACTTGTCCGCCCGCTGCTGCTTCTTCGCCAAGAGCTGCTTCAGCGCCGCGACCTTGGCCGCGGCCTGGTCCGGCGGCAAATCCGCCTTCACGAGGATTTCGGCCTCGGCCTCGCGACCCTGCAATCCCAGCACGAGCGCCAGATTGGCGCGGACCCGCGCATCGTTCTGATTGCGCTGATAGGCGCGGCCGAGCACCTGCTCGGCCTTCGACAGGTTATTTTGCAGCATATAGGACAGGCCAAGATTGGAGAGCACGGTCGGCTCGTTCGGCACGATCTTCAACGCCGCGGCGTAATATTGCTGGGCTTCCTCGTTGCGGCCGAGCTGATCGAGCACCGCGCCCTGCGCCGACAAGATGCGCCAATCGGGATCCTCGGGCGAATGCGCCCGGCCGAGGACGTCGAAGGCCTGCTGGAAATTGCCGTTGTCGGCGAGTGCGCGGCCGTAGCCGGCGAGCAGCGCCTTGTTGCCGGGACGGGCAAGCACGGCCTGCTCGAGCACCGCGACCGCCTGCGCGCGCTGGCCACTGCCACGCAGCGCCTTGCCGTATTCGAGAGCAATTGCGGGATCGCCGGGCTTGGCGCGATAACGCTCGCGAAGCGCGTCCATCTCCGGCGTGGCGTCGGCCTTGCTGTCGGCTTTGGCGGCGTTCTCCCGCTTGCCGCCGAGCGCGCCGGTGACGTCCTCGATGCCGGCCGTCTGGCAGCCCCCGAGGGCGAGGATCAGGACGGCGGAACACAGATATCCCGCCGCAGGAAGGGCGAGGAACGGACGCTTGGACATACTCTGATCACTCGACAACTGATCAGAGATGCTTACCGATTAACGCTAAAGTCCCGTTAAGGAGGCGAACCTTCGCGTCTCAATCGACGAACTCGGCGCCGAATTCGCAGCCGATGCGCCAGCGCAGGCGGCATTGGCGGGAATAATCAGGCGCGAAGATGATGGTGAATTGCGGCGGCACTTCCAGAAATTCCGCCACCACTTTCACGCCGCCATCCGAAATATCCGTGATCGTGCAATCCCGCGGCAGCGAGCCCGCGCCAAAATGGATCTTGGCGAGACGGCTGCACACCCGACGTTCGCTTCTCCGGCGATTTGCAAGCATTTGAACTGTTCACCCGTTAGACCACGGCCCATCCCGCAGACCTAGGAGTAGCGGACATTCGTTGGGATGTGCTGAGGAGAGCAGGCGGCATTCGAGACGTAGTGTCGGCTTCCCGTTTACGCCTGGTTAGGGTTTGACCGGGCGCCAGAGTGATTGTTCCTGTATTGTTCTTGCGAAAGCCGCCGCGCTCTGCTACCCCTAATTGCAGGATAGGGCAGGCTGGTTCGGCATGGTTCAGCGGGTTTCCACCGTCGCCTTCGAGGGGATCGAGGCCCGCGCGGTCGACGTGCAGGTGCAGGTCGCGCCCGGCCTGCCGGCCTTTGCCATCGTCGGCCTGCCGGACAAGGCGGTGTCGGAGGCGCGCGAGCGGGTGCGCTCGGCGCTGATCGCCTCGGGCCTGGCACTGCCGGCGCGGCGGATCATCGTCAATCTGGCCCCGGCCGACGTCCCGAAGGAGGGCAGCCATTACGACCTGCCGATCGCGCTCGGGCTGATGGCGGCGATCGGCGCGATCCCGCCGGACGCGCTGACCGGCTTCACCGTGCTCGGCGAGCTCGGCCTCGACGGCTCGATCGCGCCCGTGGCCGGCGTCCTTCCCGCCGCGATCGGCGCCAATATGCGCGAGGAAGGGCTGATCTGCCCGGCGGCTTGCGGCTCCGAAGCGGCCTGGGCGAGCCCGGACATCCAGATCGTTGCAGCGCACTCGCTGATCCAGATCGCCAACCATTTCAAGGGCACGCAGGTGCTGTCGCGGCCGACGCCGAAGGTGCACGAGGCCGCCGCCTCGACCCTCGATTTGCGCGACATCAAGGGCCAGGAAAGCGCCAAGCGCGCGCTGGAGATCGCGGCCGCTGGCGGACATCACCTGCTCATGATCGGCGCGCCGGGCGCGGGCAAATCGATGCTGGCCGCGCGCCTGCCCTCGATCCTGCCGCCGCTGTCGCCGGGCGAACTGCTCGAGGTCTCGATGATCGCCTCCGTCGCCGGCGAGATCGAAGGCGGCGCGCTGACGGCGCGGCGCCCGTTCCGCTCGCCGCATCATTCCGCCAGCATGGCAGCCCTGACCGGCGGCGGCGCGCGCGCCAAGCCCGGCGAGATCTCGCTGGCGCATCAGGGCGTGCTGTTCCTCGACGAACTACCGGAATTCGATCCGCGCGTGCTGGATTCGCTGCGCCAGCCGCTGGAGAACGGCGAGGTCGCGGTGTCGCGCGCCAATCATCGCGTCACCTACCCTGCCCGCTTCATGCTGGTCGCGGCGATGAATCCCTGCCGCTGCGGCAATGCGTTCGAGCCCGGTTATGCCTGCAAGCGCGGCCGCATCGACCGCTGCACCGGCGATTACCAGGCGCGCATCTCCGGTCCGCTGATGGACCGCATCGACCTGCGCATCGAAGTGCCGGCGGTGACCGCCGCCGATTTGATCCTGCCGCCGCCGGCGGAGGGATCGGCCGAGGTCGCCGCCCGCGTGGCGGCGGCGCGCGACATCCAGCTGGCGCGCTATGCCGAGACGGGCCTGCCCCACATCCGCACCAATGCCGAGGCGCCCGCCTCCGTGCTGGAGGAGATCGCAAAGCCGGATGCGCAGGGTCAGAAACTGCTGCGCGACGCCGCCGAGACGATGCGCCTGTCGGCGCGTGGCTATCACCGCGTGCTGCGCGTGGCGCGCACGCTGGCCGATCTCGATCATGCCGACAAGATCGGCCGGCTGCACCTTGCCGAAGCCCTGTCCTACCGCGCACTCGCGGAGGATGTGCGCCAATTGGCGTGAGCGCGCCGTCGCATCAACCCGGCGGTAACGACTTTCCTTTACGCTCTGCAAACCATAAGGCCCGACGCGTTTCGGTTATGGGTTCCCTGGGCCCGGCGAGTAGAGAGTGTCATGTTGCGTTTCAAGGTCCTGACCTCGGTTGTTCCCCTGCTCGCGGCTGCGGTGTTCGCCCGCGCCGAGATCGGATCGGTGTCGCATCCCTGCATCGCGCTGGGCGACACATCGGTCGAGCTCACCTCGCTGTTCTGGACCGCAGGCGTGCATGTCGCCTTCACCGACGATCCCGCGCGGGCCACGGTGCGGGTCCAGATCACCGATGATGCCGACGCTGCGGATTTCGCGGTGGTCGACGACGGCCTCGACTCCGAGCCGGACTCCTGCCGGGCCAATCCGTCGACGCGCCTCGTTTCGATCGCTGCGCAGCCGGTCGACGGTGGCGAGGTGGTCTATCTCTCCAGCGAAGGACCGGCGGATTACCGCATCTTTGTGCGCTCGAGGACGTTCTCGCCGCGAGAGGCGGCGGCGCTGATCGTCGGCGCTCGCGGCGGCCATAACCGCTTCCAGGCGGCTTCGCTTTAGAGCTTTGGTCTTGAGCATGATCTCCGCGCAAACGCGTTCCGCGTTTGTCGCGAGGGAAAACCGCTGCACACTTTTCGCTAACGCGGCCCTTCGGGTCCGGATCATGCTTTGACCCGTTAACACCTCGTCAACCCTGTTCGGAGGCGGGGCCGCAGCCGCAAGCTGTTCGCAAGGTCGGCGGGCCATCGTCGCACGCGGCGGCGGGGTTTCAGGCAAGGGTCGGTTGCCAAGGGTCGGTTGCAATGGGTCGGACGTTCCGGATCAAGGTGCGCATGCGTCGCTTCAGGCGGCGGCATCCGAGGCTCGCCTTCGCGATCCGCTCCTTCATGATCTTCTCGGCGACGTTCGGCGGCGCCTATGGTTTCGTGTCCGGCAGCCGGTCCGACAATTCCGGCTACGATCCCCACGCCTTCGCGATCGGCGCCAGCTTCCTGTTCGCGCTCGCCTGCCTCGGCCTTGCGACGCTGAGCATGCGCCTGCGCTTCGTGGGCAAGCGGCTGCGCAAGCTCGCCGCGCATAACGAGACACTGATCGACCGCAATTGGGAGCTGAAGGAGGCGGAAGAGCGCGCCCGCAGCCTGTTCGAGCAGCAGGGCGACCTCATCGTGCTGCGCGACACCGACGGCCGCATCACCTTCGCCAACGAGGCCTATTGCACGCTCGCAGGACAGGCGCGCAGCGCGCTGGTCGGCACGCGCTTCGATTTCGACGTGCTGGAGCAGGGCGACAGCGCCCGCGAGAGCAACGGCACGCGCATCCACGACCAGAAGATCGCAACGCCGCTCGGCGCGCGCTGGATTGCCTGGCGCGAGGGCTATGTCCGCCTCGATGCCGGCCAGCCCGCCGAATTGCAGAGCGTCGGACGCGACGTCACCGACCGCACCGAGACCGAACGCGCCTTGTCCGACGCCCGCGACCAGGCCGACGCCGCCAACCGCGCCAAGTCGCGCTTCCTGGCGATGGCCTCACACGAGATCCGCACGCCCCTGAACGGCATCATCGGCATGGGCGGCCTGCTGCTCGACACCAATCTGACGCCGGAGCAGGCGACCTATGCCAAGGCGGTGAAGACCTCGGGCGAGGCCTTGATGGCGCTGATCGAGGAGCTGCTCGACTATTCCAAGATCGAGGCCGGCAAGCTCGACCTCGATCAGCGTCCCTTCGCGCTCTCGACGCTGGTCGAGGAAATCACCGAGCTGCTCGCGCCGCGCGCGCAGGCGAAGTCGCTCGAGATCGCCGCCTATGTCGACGAGCGCCTGCCGCTCGAAGTGGTCGGCGACGCCGCCCGGCTGCGCCAGGTGCTGCTCAATCTCGCCGGCAACGCCATCAAGTTCACCAGCAGTGGCGGCGCGGCGCTGATCGTCGAGCCCGGCATCTGGCCGAACGAGATCAGCTTCCTGATCCGCGACACCGGCATCGGCATCGCAGCCGAGGCCCAGCAGCGCATCTTCCGGGAGTTCGAGCAGGCCGACGAGCGCGTCGCCCGCACCTATGGCGGCACCGGGCTCGGCCTTGCGATCAGCGAGCGCATCGTCAAGCGCATGGGCGGCCGGATCACGCTCTCAAGCGAGCCGGGCAAGGGCTCGACCTTCGAGGTGGCCGTGCCGCTTCCGCCGTCGCAAGGCGGCGCTGGACAGACGCCATTTCCAAGCCCCGACCTCACGGGCAAGTCGATGCTGCTCGTCGCCGACGGCATCGAAGCCTCGCTCATCGCGCGGCGCCTCGAGCGCTGGGGCGGCCAGACCTGCCTGGTTGCGGATGCGGCGGTTGCCGAGGCGTTGCTGCCGGAACGCTCCTGGCACGCGGTGCTGATCGATCGCGCGATCGGTCCTGCCGTGGCCGACCGGCTCGGTGACGCCGCCCGCGCGCATGCGTTGCAGCGCCTCGTGCTGCTGACGTCGAGCTCGCGGCACGAGAAGCTGTCGCCCGCCTTCACCGGCTTCCTGGTGAGGCCGCTGCGCGCGGCCTCGCTCGCCGCGCGCCTTGCCCTGACTCCGGAGGTCGCCTCGCCCGATCTCGCGCCGGAGCCGCCGGCGGCGTCCGCCGGCCCCGCGCCGGCGAAAGGCCTGTCGATCCTGGTTGCCGAGGACAACGAGATCAACGCCTTGCTGATGCGCTCGCTGCTGGCCAAGCTCGGCCACCGCGTCGTCATCGCCGTCCACGGCGAGGCCGCGCTGGAATCCTGGCTCGCCGCCTCATCGGCCGGCACTCCCTATGATCTCGTGCTGATGGACATCCAGATGCCGCAGCTCGACGGCATCGAGGCGAGCAAGCGCATCCGCGCGCACGAGGCCGTGCTGGGCGGTTCCCACACGCCGATCCTGGCGCTCACCGCCAACACGCTGGTGGAGGATCGTTATGCCTGCTCCGAGGCGGGCATGAACGGATTTCTGATCAAGCCGCTCGACCGTGAGAAGCTCGAGGAGGCGCTGGCGGGTCTCGCCGCGTCCAGGCACCCGACGGTTCCGGATCTCACGGGAACCTGATCGCATCCGGCGATCGCAATTGAAATTGCGCGCGTTGCGCGTCACGATCCCTCAGGGGCATTTGCAACAGAGGATCTTGCGCATGAACGTGCTTTGCCGCCTCGCCCTCATTGTCCTCCTCGCCGGAAGCTTCCGGCACGCAGCAGCCGATACACCGGACCTCATCTCGTCGCTCAAGCAGGGCGGCTACGTCCTTATCTTCCGTCACACCGCCACCGACGACAGCCAGAAGGACGTCTATCCCTTCAAGTTCGACGACATGAGCGCCCAGCGTCAGCTCAGCGAGAAGGGCAGGGAGGCGGCGCGCCAGATCGGGACGGCGATCAAGGACCTCGCGATCCCGATCGGCGACGTCTACACCAGCCGGCTCAACCGCGCGGTCGAGGCCGGCAAGCTGATCTCCGGCCGCGAGGTCAAGCCGGTCGACGCGCTGACCGACAGCAGCAACGCCAGCGCATCGGGAATGGCGAACCCGACCGGCGCCAATGCCAGGGCCGGGCAGGCCGTGCGCCAGCTCGTCGATGCGCCGCCGAACGCCGGCACCAACACATTCCTGGTCACCCACAAGACCAACATCGCCGATGCCTTCGGCAAGGAGGCCGGCGACGTCGGGGAAGGCGAATCCTTCGTCTACAAGGCCGGCAGCTCGGGCCCGGCCACCTTCGCAGGGCGCATCAAGCTTGCGGATTGGATCGCGAAAGCGGGCAAATGAGGGACCGGAAAACCGGCCCGGACTGCCGCTCCGCCACGATGTTGTGCTACGGACGACGTCTGGCGAACGAATGAAGAGCTGGCGAACACGTGAGAACATCGGAAGACCGTTCATTCCTCATCCTGCTCGGCGCGATCTCCCTTGCCTTCGCCTGGGTGCTGTGGCCGTTCTCCGGTGCCGTGTTGTGGGCCACGCTGCTGGCCATCATCTTCGCCCCGTTCTATCGACGGGTCCTGGAATCCCTGCCCGAAAAGCACAACCTTGCTGCCCTCATCACCGTCGTCGTGGTGATCGTCATGGTCCTGATCCCCGTGGCGATCGTGATCGCTTCGCTCATCGACCAGGGCGGAGAGCTGTACAAGAGCGTTCAGAGCGGGGAGATCAGCCTCACTCATCCCCTGCAACAGCTGAAATCCGCGCTGCCTGCCTGGGCCGCATCGCTCGGGGACCGACTCGCCAGCATCGACCTTTCGTCCCTGAGGGAACGCCTGTCGGGTCTGGTCGTCCCTGCCGGGCAGCAGCTGGCCGGCCACGCGATCAACATCGGTCAGGTGACGCTGGAGTTCGTCGCAAGCCTGCTCGTGATGCTGTACCTGCTGTTCTTCCTGCTGCGCGACGGCGACGAGCTCAATGCCCGCATTCGCGAGGCGCTCCCGCTGCGCCCGAGCCACACCGCCGAAATTCTCGATGTCTTCACCCTGGCGGTTCGTGGAACGATCAAGGGGATCGTTCTCGTCGCCTTGATTCAGGGGGCGCTCGGCGGGCTCATCTTCTGGCTGCTCGGCCTGACGGCGCCGCTATTGGCCGGCGCCCTCATGGCGCTGCTCTCGCTGCTGCCGGTGCTCGGCTCCGCGCTGGTCTGGGTTCCGGTTGCGCTTTACCTGCTTGTTGCAGGTTCGGTCACGAAGGGACTCATCCTGCTCGCTTTCGGCACCTTCGTGATCGGCCTTGCCGATAATTTTCTCCGCCCGATCCTGGTCGGCCAGTCGATCCAGATGCCGAGCTATGTCGTGCTGCTTGCCACCCTGGGCGGCCTAGCGACGTTCGGAGCGAACGGCTTCGTCATCGGCCCGCTCGTCGCCGCGATGTTTCTGACGACGTGGCACATCTTCGTCGTCGGGGAGGCGCGAGATGAGGTCCGAAAGTAACCGTCATCCCTTGGCCGGCCGGTCCAGGATCTCGCGCACACGCAGCGCCAGCTTCGCCTGCGAAACGGGCTTTTCGAGAACATCGACGCCTTCATCCAGTCGGCCCTGATGGACCACGGCGTTCCTGGAGTATCCCGTCATGTAGAGAGTCTTCAGTCCCGGCCGAATCTGCTGCGCCCGTCTTCCGAGCTCGCGACCATTGATTCCGGGCATGACGACGTCGGTCAGAAGCAGATCCACTCTCGGCTCCTCCTGGAGCAGAATGGTCAGAGCGCCTTGAGCGCTCGGTGCGGACAGGACGCGGTAATTGAGGTCGCGCAGGACATCGCACACATAGGTCCTGAGGTCGGAATCATCCTCGACAACGAGAATCGTCTCCACCTTCTCGCCTTCGGGCAGCACGCCCTCCGGCTCGTTGGCAGCCGCTTGGCTCGTGCCGAGGTAGCGGGGGAAATACATCTTGATGCTGGTGCCGTGACCGACCTCGCTGTAGATCTTCACGTGCCCGCCGGATTGCTTGACGAAGCCGTAGACCTGGCTGAGACCGAGCCCCGTGCCATGCCCCGGCTCTTTCGTCGTGAAGAAGGGCTCGAACGCGTGATCGAGCACCTCGCTCGACATTCCGATTCCCGTGTCGGTCACACAAATCGCGACGTACTGACCTGGCGACAGCTCGGGATTGATGCGGCTGTAGTCATCGTCGGCCGAGACGTTCACGGCCTCGACAGTGAGCTTGCCGCCGTCCGGCATGGCGTCGCGCGCGTTGATGGCGAGATTGATGATCGCCGACTCCAGATGGTTTGCGTCGGCCTCGATCTGCCACAGGCCGGCGCTGCCGACGGTTTCAACTTCGACCCGCTCGCCGAGTGTGCGCTGCAGGAAGTCCTGCACGCCGTTTAGGAAGTTGTTGACGTTGATCGGCTTCGGATCAAGAGCCTGGCGGCGCGAGAAGGCAAGCAAGCGGCTGGTCAGCGCCGCAGCTCTCTGGGCACCACGCTTGGCGTGGCCGAGAGCACGCTGGAGATTGCCGCTGCCGGCCAATTGGCGGGCATTGCGCTCCGCGGTCTCGATGTTGCCCAGCACGATCATGAGGAGGTTGTTGAAATCATGCGCGATGCCGCCGCTCAGCTGCCCGACGGCCTCGAGCTTCTGCGAGGCAAGCAGTTGCTCCTGAACCTGCTTGAGCTCGTCCTGCGCGCGCTTGCGTTCGGTGAGATCGCGCGTGACCTTGGCGAAACCGATGATCTCGCCTGCCTCTCCCACGATTCGATCGATGATGACGGACGCCCAGAAGCGCGTTCCATCCTTTCGTAACCGCCAGCCTTCGGCTTCGAAGCGGCCGTGCTCGCGAGCTTCCGCCAATGCCCGTTTGGCGACTCCGCTTGCGAGATCTTCCGGCGTGTAGAACCGGCTGAAGTGCTGCCCGATGATCTCATCCGGAGCATAGCCTTTGATGCGCTGAGCTCCTGGATTCCAGGTCGCGACGTTGCCGTGCGGATCGAGCTGGAAAATGGCATAGTCGATCACGGCCTCGATCAACCGGCGATAGCGTCGCTCGCTCTCGAGCAGTTCGGCGTGCGCTTGCTGCCGCTCGGTGATGTCCCGCGTCACCTTGGCAAAGCCGATCAGGCGACCCTGCTCGTCCCTGATCGCGTCGAGGACGACGAGGGCCCAGAACCGACTGCCGTCCTTGCGCACCCGCCAGCCCTCGGAATGGAAGCGCCCGCTTTCACGCGCCGTCGCCAGCGCTTTCTCGGGCAGGCCCGCGGCACGATCCTCCGGGGTGTAGAACCCTGAGAATGACTGGCCGACGATTTCGGCTGCGGAATAGCCCTTGAGACGCTCGGCGCCTGCGTTCCAGCTCCGCACGATTCCGTCGGTATCGAGCATGAAGATGGCGTAATCGACGATCGCGTTGACGAGCAACTCGAGACGACGACCGTCGTCGAGCTCGTCAAGCGGTGTTCGATTCATTCGGATCCTCAGGGGCGAGTGGACGGCGGAATGGCTCAACGGATGAGCAACATACTGGTTCCCATGATGGTACTGTTGTACCGCCGCCTAAGTACGCATTTGCAGCGCTGGCAATGCCCTGCGACATCGCCGGGGAGCAAGCTCGAGATCGGCAACGACGTTATGCCGCGTGTGCGAAGAATCGCGGCGCCGAAAGTCGACCGGGCGGTCCCTGGGCGCCCTTGAAGACCGTGTCTGTCCGGGCGGCGCGCTTGCAGTGCGGGCACACAAAAAGATGGGCGATGACCGGGTCCGGCTCGTCCGCGAGCAATTCCGAGCGATACCACCTCATCTCGACGTGGCAGTCCGGACATGTCGGCGCTTCAAGATGCTCTGCTGCGCTTCTGAGACGATCAACCATGGCCCCTCACGTTTGGAAGGCCATAACGGAATACCCTTAGTTAGTCTGCATCAAAAGGTACTCAGCTCAGAAATTTGCGACCGGCTCAGTTGCCCGGCTCTGCTACAGCCGCCTGAGCGCAACGCTCTCCACCGTGTGGTCGGCCCCCTTCTTCAGGATCAGCGTCGCGCGGGGGCGGGTCGGCAGGATGTTATCCTCGAGATTGGCGAGGTTGGTGCGTTCCCAGATCGCGACCGCGGTGGCGGTGGCCTCCTCGTCCGACAAAAGCGCGTAGCGGTTGAAGTAGGATTTCGGATTGGTGAATGCGGTATCGCGCAGCGCCAGAAAGCGCTTGATGTACCATTGCCGCAGCGCCGCTTCGTCGGCGTCGATATAGACCGAGAAATCGAAGAAGTCGGAGACCACGGGCACCGCCTTGCCGTCGCGCGGCAGCTTGCCGGTCTGCAGCACGTTGACGCCTTCGACGATCAGGATGTCTGGCTGGTCGACCTCGGCCCACTGGCCCGGCACGATGTCGTAGGTCAGATGTGAATAGACCGGCGCCCGCACGTGGCCGCGGCCGGACTTGATGTCGGAGAGGAAGCTGAGCAGCAGCGGCAGGTCATAGCTCTCCGGGAACCCCTTCTTCTGCATGAGGCCCTGACGCTCGAGCACCGCGTTGGGATAGAGGAATCCGTCCGTCGTGATCAGCTCGACCTTCGGCCGCGGCGACCAGCGCGCCAAGAGCGCCTGGAGCACGCGGGCCGTGGTGGATTTCCCGACCGCGACCGAACCGGCGACGCCGATGATATAGGGCACCTTGCGGTCGCGGATGTTGAGGAACTGGCGCTCCGCGTAATACAGCCGCTGCATCGCATCGACGTAGATCGACAACAGGCGCGACAGTGGCAGGTAGATGTCCTCGACCTCCTGCAGGTCGAGGCGGTCGTGCAGCGAGCGCAACCGGTCGAACTCGCCCGGCTCCAGCGTCATCGGCGTATCGTCGCGCAGTCGCGCCCATTGCTCGCGCGTATAGATGCGGTAGGGATTGTACTGCTGCTCGGGTGCGCGGATATCCATGACGCCGCCTTTCCGTTGCGATCTGTTCGCCCTTGCCCAAAGCGCGATGAGATTTCGTCATCGCGCTTTAGTTTGTTGTTGACGCATGATCTTTCCGGAAAACCGCTTCGCACTTTGCGCTAGCGCGGCCCTTCGGGTCCGGATCATGCTTTAGCCGCCCTTGCGCGACGCCTTCTCTTCCAGCCCCGACATCGAGGTCCGCTTGTCCAGCGCGGCCTCGACCTCTTCCAGCTTTATGCCGCGCGCCTTCAGCAGCACAAGGAAATGATAGAGCAGGTCGGCACTTTCAGCGATCAGATGCGCGCGATCGTTTTCGACTGCAGCGATTACGGTTTCGACTGCTTCCTCGCCGAACTTCTTGGCGCAATGCTCGGGGCCTTTGTCGAGCAGCTTGCGGGTATAGGACGCTTCGCCGCCGGCCGCCGCGCGGGCGTCGATGGTTTCGGCCAGATCATGGATCGTGAAACGCGGCATCGGACACACTCGGAAACACGCTTGGCGACAGATTGGACCATGGCGGCCATCGCTATCCGCCAATGTAGCATCGTTACGGACCGGAGTCGTCAGGCATCCAGGCGCATCGGCAGCCCGCGCCGCGCCATGTGCTCCTTGGCCTCGCGAATGGTGAATTCCCCGAAATGGAAGATCGAGGCGGCCAGCACGGCGGTGGCGTGCCCGTCGCGAATACCGTCGACGAGATGGTCGAGATTGCCGACGCCGCCCGAGGCGATCACGGGAACGGGAACGCTGTCGGCGATCGCGCGGGTCAGCGGAATGTCGAATCCCTGCCTCGTGCCGTCGCGGTCCATCGAGGTCAGCAGGATCTCGCCGGCGCCGAGCGAAACGACCTCCTGGGCATATTCGATCGCGTCGATGCCGGTCGAGTTGCGGCCGCCATGGGTGAAGATCTCCCAGCGGTCACCGCCCGGACGCTTGACGCGCTTGGCGTCGATCGCGACCACCACGCACTGCTCGCCGAATTTTTCGGCAGCTTCCTTGACGAACTCGCGCCGCGACACCGCGGCGCTGTTGATCGACACCTTGTCGGCGCCGGCGCGCAGCAGCGTCTTGATGTCGCCCACCTCGCGCACGCCGCCGCCGACGGTGACAGGCATGAAGCAGGCTTCCGCCGTGCGCCGGACCACGTCCAGCATGATGCCGCGGTTCTCGTGGGTCGCGGTAATGTCGAGGAAGGTGAGCTCGTCGGCGCCGGCGGCGTCATAGGCGATCGCGGCTTCCACGGGATCGCCGGCATCCCTGAGATCGACGAAGTTGACGCCCTTGACGACGCGGCCGTCCTTGACGTCGAGGCAGGGGATCACGCGTACCTTGAACATGGGTCAGCTCCTGCGCGCGTCGCGGATCAAGGTGAGGGCCGCAGCCGGATCGAGCCGGCCGTCGTAAAGCGCGCGGCCCGCGATCGCGCCGGCCAGCTTTTTCGCGCGTGGCGTCAGCATGGCTTTCACGTCCTCGATCGAGGCGAGGCCGCCGGAGGCGATCACCGGAATGGAGATGGCATCGGCCAGCGCGATGGTCGCCTCCAGGTTCAAGCCCTTGAGCAGGCCGTCGCGCGCGATATCGGTGAAGATGATGGCGGCAACGCCGGCATCCTCGAACCGCTCTGCGATCTCCAGCGCCGTGACCTGCGACGTCTCGGCCCAGCCTTCAACCGCGACCTTGCCGTCGCGCGCATCAAGCCCGACCGCGACGCGGCCGGGAAACTTCTTCGCCGCAGACTTCACCAATTCAGGATCACGCACCGCGGCGGTGCCGATGATGACGCGGGTGATGCCCTTGTCGAGCCAGGCTTCGACCGTCTTGAGATCGCGGATGCCGCCGCCGAGTTGTACCGGAATCTTGATCGTCTTCAGCATCGCCTCGACGGCGTCGGCATTCACCGGCTTGCCGGCAAAGGCGCCGTCGAGGTCGACGACGTGGAGATATTCAAAACCCTGCTCGGCAAAGCTCTGCGCCTGCGCAGCCGGATTGAGGTTGAACACCGTCGCGCGCGCCATGTCGCCTTGCTCGAGGCGCACGCACTGGCCATTCTTGAGGTCGATCGCGGGAAAGAGAATCACGGTTTCCATCGCAAGAAGTTCGAGATCAGGGCCAAGCCGAAACGCTGGCTCTTCTCGGGGTGAAACTGCGTGCCGATGGCGGTGTCCTTCGCGACGATCGCGGTGACGGGCCCGCCGTAATCGGCGCGCGCGAGCACGTCCGCCTCGCTGGCGGGATTGAGATGATAGGAGTGCACGAAGTAAGCGTGCTGGCCCTTCGGGCCGAGCGGCAGCTTGTCCAGCACCGGATGCTCCTTGAGCACCTCCAGCGTATTCCAGCCCATGTGCGGGATCTTCAGGCTTTCATCGCGCGGCGTGATCTTCTCGACGTCGCCGCCGATCCAGTTCAGGCCTTCGGTGATGACGTGTTCCTTGCCGCGGCTCGCCATCAGCTGCATGCCGACGCAGATGCCGAAGAACGGCCGCGCCTTGACGCGGACCGCTTCGGTGATCGCCTCGACCATGCCGTTGACGGCATCCAGTCCACGCCGGCAATCGGCGAAGGCACCGACGCCCGGCAGCACCAGGCGGTCGGCCTCGTAAGCCTGATCGGGGTCGCTGGTGACGAAGACCTTTTGCGGGCTCTCCAGGCTGCGCGCGGCGCGCTCGAATGCCTTGGCGGCGGAGTGCAGATTGCCGGAACCGTAATCGATGATGGCGACGCTCATCTTGACCCTCCCGGTTCTGGAAACAATCCAATGATGCCGCCGGCCGGAAGCGGCGGCGGGTTCGAGAATGGCTGGCCCGGCACGCCCCGGGTCGGCGGCGGACCGCCGCGATCGATGGCCCATTGATCATTGACGATGCCGTTCTGCTTCTGACTCCAGCGCTCGAAGAAGCGGCGCTCCGCAGTATCGCTGTCGTCGGCGACGACGACGTCGAGCTGCCGCCACTTGCCGCGCGACAAGGTCCAGCGGCGCAGGCTCGAGGCCTCGAGGCCCATCAGCAGCGCGACGATGCAATCGGCGAAGAAGATCGAGGAGCGCCCGACGCCGAGGCTCGACAGCCCCGTGTTGAACGCGACCACGAAGATCAGATAGCCGATCAGCGCCAGCCACAGCCGATTCCACAACAGCCAGAACGGACCGAAGATCATCGCCCAGAAATGGAAGCCGTCGCGCACGAGCACGAACTTGTCGGTCGCGCGCAGATCGGCTCCGGCGGGTGAGGGAGCGTGAACTGTGTAGACAGGCATGGTGATGCCCCGTTCTCGAGAATTCAGTGATGCCGCCAGCAGCGTTCGCCGCAAGACGGAGATGTCAGCCGCCGAGCGAGCCCTTGGTGGACGGGATCTCGCCCGCCGCCTTCGGATCGATCGCGACGGCGGTGCGCAGCGCCCGCGCCAGACCCTTGAAGCAGGACTCGGCGATATGATGGCTGTTATCGCCATATAGGGTCTCGACGTGGAGAGTCACGCCGGCGTTGATGGCGAAGGCCTGGAACCACTCGCGCACCAGCTCGGTGTCGAACTCGCCGATCTTGTCGCGCGGGAAGGCGGCCTTGAACACCAGGAAGGGGCGGCCCGAGATGTCGATGACGACGCGCGTCAGCGTCTCGTCCATGGGCATGTGCACGCCGGCATAGCGGGCGATGCCCGCCATGTTGCCGAGCGCCTGCCTGACCGCCTGGCCAAGCGCGATGCCGGTGTCTTCGGTGGTATGGTGATAATCAATGTGCAGGTCGCCCACCGCCTTGACCGTGAGGTCGATGCGGGAATGGCGGGCGAGGAGATCGAGCATATGGTCGAAAAAGCCGATGCCGGTCGCGATATTGGCCACGCCGGTGCCATCGAGGTTCACGGAGACCTCGATGTCGGTTTCCTTGGTCTTGCGCTTGATCGTCGCGGTGCGCATTGAAAGCTGGCTTTCATCCTAGCTAGGGAGCCGAAAACGCCAGTCTCTTAACAGCCAAATGACACCTTCGCTACTGCGGGAACGGCCGGCCGGGCCTCTACTTCTGCCTATGGTGAGCGAAATTCGGCCCGGAACGGCCCGTTGTGCCCCGGTTGTCCCCTTTGCCCCGACCGCCTAAATCAGGCCGGACAACGAGGATCATTCATGCAGGATTCCCAGAAGAGCTCGCCGGGCTGGCACGGCACCACGATTTTGACGGTCCGCAAGGGCGGCAAGGTGGTGGTCGGCGGCGACGGCCAGGTCTCGATCGGCCAGACTGTGATCAAGTCCAACGCCAAGAAGGTCCGCAAGCTCGGCAAGGGCGACGTCATCGGCGGCTTTGCCGGCGCCACTGCCGACGCCTTTACGCTGTTCGAGCGGCTGGAATCCAAGCTCGAGCAATATCCGGGGCAGCTGACCCGGGCCGCGGTGGAGCTCGCCAAGGACTGGCGCACCGACCGTTACCTGCGCCGGCTGGAGGCCATGATGATCGTGGCCGACAAGGACGTCTCCCTGGTGCTGACGGGCACCGGCGACGTGCTCGAGCCCGAGGCCGGCGTGATGGCGATCGGCTCCGGCGGCAATTACGCGCTGGCGGCGGCCCGGGCCCTGCTCGACACCGACAAGGACGCCGAGACCATCGTCCGACGGTCGCTGGACATCGCCGCGGACATCTGCGTCTACACCAACCGGAATGTGACGATCGAGAGCCTCGCGACGGGGTAGGTGATGGCGCCAGCCTACACCTTCCGCCCGATGACCATGGCCGACATGCCGCTGATCCGGCGCTGGCTGGACGCCCCGCATGTCGCCGAGTGGTGGCATGATCCCGAGACGCTGGAATTCGTCGGCGGCGACCTCGACCATCCCGACCTGGCGCAGTTCATCGTTGACCACAATGACCGGCCCTTGGCCTACCTGCAGTGCTACCGGCTCGGCGATTGGCATGTCAGCTTCGGTCCGCAGCCCGTCGGCACTCGCGGCCTCGATCAGTTCATCGGCGAGGCTGATATGCTCGGATGCGGGCACGGATCGGCTTTCATCCGCGCCTTCATCGACGAACTCTTCGCGCGCGGTGTGCCGCGCATTGTGATAGACCCGAGTCCTGCCAATGCCCGAGCCATTCGTGCCTATGAGAAAGCTGGTTTCGTGCCGCAGCGCGAGATCGTCACGCCCGACGGTCCCGCACTCCTGATGATCCGAGACCCATGACGCTCGCCGCAACGCCCGCCGCCAAGGCCACATTCCCGCCGCTCGCCTGGGTCGGCATCGCGCTGTCGCTGTTGGCGCTGCAGGCGGCGATCCTGCTTGCGATGGGGCGGGTGCCGATCTGCGCCTGCGGCACCATCAAGCTGTGGCACGGCGTGGTCAACAGCTCGGAGAATTCCCAGCAGATCGCCGACTGGTACACGTTCTCGCACGTGCTGCACGGCTTCCTGTTCTACGGCCTGACCTGGCTGCTGTTCGCACGATTGCCGTTCCCTCTCTCCTGGCCGGCACGGCTGATCATCGCGATGCTGATCGAAGGCGCCTGGGAGATCGTCGAGAACTCGCCCTTCATCATCGAGCGCTACCGCGCCGGCACCATCTCGCTGGATTATTACGGCGACAGCATCCTCAATTCGGTCTCGGACAATCTGGCCATGATCCTCGGGTTCCTGGTCGCACGCGCGCTGCCCGTGAGCGCGACCGTGCTGCTCGGCATCGCCTTCGAGATCGTGCTGGCGCTCCACATTCGCGACAATCTGACGCTCAACATCCTGATGCTGATCCATCCGGTCGAGGCCGTGAAGCAATGGCAATCCGGCCCGCCGATCATCTGACCCAAAATGCGGCTTGTCCTTGGCCGCCTGCCGCCCTAGCTAAGCAGACATGACAGACTTCTCCCCCCGCGAAATCGTTTCCGAACTCGACCGTTTCATCGTCGGCCAGGGCGACGCCAAGCGCGCCGTCTCGATCGCGCTGCGCAACCGCTGGCGCCGGCAGCAGCTCACCGGCTCCTTGCGCGAGGAGGTGCTGCCGAAGAACATCCTGATGATCGGCCCCACCGGCGTCGGCAAAACCGAGATCGCGCGGCGATTGGCAAAACTCGCGAATGCGCCGTTCCTGAAGGTGGAGGCGACCAAGTTCACCGAGGTCGGCTATGTCGGCCGCGACGTCGAGCAGATCATCCGCGATCTCGTCGAGGTCGCGATCGCCCAGGTGCGCGAGCGGAAGCGCAAGGACGTGCAGGCGCGCGCCCAGCTTGCCGCCGAGGAGCGTGTGCTCGATGCGCTGGTCGGCGCCAATGCAGGCTCGGCGACGCGGGAATCCTTCCGCAAGAAGCTGCGCGCCGGCGAATTGAACGACAAGGAAATCGAGATCGAGACGCAGTCCTCCGGCGGCGGCATGCCGATGTTCGAAATCCCGGGCATGCCGGGCGCGCAGATGGGCGCGATCTCGATCGGCGATATTTTCGGCAAGCTCGGCGGCCGCAGCAAGACGCGCCGGCTGACGGTGGAGAGCTCGCACGAGATCCTCGTCAACGAGGAATCCGACAAGCTGCTGGACACCGAGCAGCTGACGCTGGAGGCGATCAGCGCGGTCGAGAACAACGGCATCGTGTTCCTCGACGAGATCGACAAGATCTGCGCCCGCGACGGCCGCGTCGGCGGCGACGTCTCGCGCGAGGGCGTGCAGCGCGATCTCCTGCCGCTGATCGAAGGCACCACGGTCTCGACCAAGCACGGCGCGGTCAAGACCGACCACATCCTGTTCATCGCCTCCGGCGCCTTCCACGTCGCCAAGCCGTCCGACCTGTTGCCGGAATTGCAGGGCCGCCTGCCGATCCGCGTCGAATTGCAGGCGCTGACCCGCGACGACATGCGCCGCATCCTCACCGAGCCCGAGGCCTCGCTGATCAAGCAATATGTCGCCCTGATGCAGACCGAGGGCGTGACCCTCGACATCACCGACGATGCCATCGACGCGCTGGCCGACATTGCGGTTGCCGTCAACTCGACGGTCGAGAACATCGGCGCAAGGCGGCTGCAGACCGTGATGGAGCGGGTGCTGGACGAGATCTCCTTCACCGCCCCCGACCGCAACGGCGAGACCGTCCGTCTCGATGCGGCTTACGTGCAAAAGCACATCGGCGACCTCGCCAAGAACGCGGATCTGAGCCGGTTCATTTTGTGATTCGGAGCGGTCGCGCTATTGATGCGGCGTGACCGTACCCATCCTGCAAAATCCCTGGCGGCTCCTGCTCGCGATCAACGCGGCGATCATCGTCGGCGTCTTCGTCCACAAGATCCAGCTGCCGCCTTACGTCCCCTACATCCATCTCCTGGTCGATTATCATTTCGGCTTCATCAAGCGCGCGCTGATCGGGGCCATCGTCGCGCTGTTCACGGCGAAAGTGCCGGTTTGGCTGGTGTTCGCGCTCGGCGGGGCGACGTGGCTTGCAACGCTGGGCCTCTATGCCAGGCTGTTCCAGACGACGTTCGGCTTCTCCGCGAAAACGCTGCCGCTATTCGTCTTCACCGCGGGCTCGCCGTTCTTCCTGAAGAACTTCATGCACACGCTCGGCCATTTCGACATCTATGGCTGCGCGCTGGCGATCATCCTGCTGCTCGTGCCAGCCGGCTCGCTTCTCTTCGTGGCGACGGCTGCGCTGTTCTCGGTCATCCTCGTGCTGATCCATCACATTCATCTCCTGATGTACGTGCCGACGATCATCACCATCGTCGTGATCCGGCACTATCTCGCTTGCGGCTGCCGCCGCAGCAATGTCGTCTTCGGTGTGATCGCCCTCGCCGCCGTCTCCGCGCTGTTCTTCGCCGCGCAGTTTCTGGGAACGATGCCGATCCCCGAAGCGGACTTCGTCGCCTATCTGAAGAGCCGGATGGTCGATCCTGCGCGCACAGACCTCTTGCAATTCGCCTACATCTGGTACCAGCCGCTGGCGAAAGAGGTTGCGGACACCTGGGGCCGCCTGCCGCACAACATCCTCGGCCTGCCCGTGTTCGCGCTATTGATCTGGCTGCACACGCCGCTGTGGCGCTTCTTCGCCAGCCTGGTCGGCGCGCTCGCCTGCGATCTGCACAAGCGGCTCGTCATGACAGCCCTGCTCGGCATCAGCATCGCCTATCTCGTGATGTTCGCGATGGTGTTCGACTATTCGCGCTGGATCTCGAACTGGGCGGTCTGCATGTTCCTGATGCTGCATGCGGTGAAGATGCTGCCGGCCAGGCAGGAAGCTGCCCCGATTCCGGCGGAGGATCGGAAGACCAACATTTTCGGCCTCATCATCACGCTGATCCCACGCGTCGGAATCATCCGGCCATTTTAGGCGGTGCTCGCATGCGCCGAGACTGCTACCCCCGCGCCCGCCTGATCCGCACATACAGCGCCCCCTCGCCGCCATGGCCGATCGCGGCTTCCTCGAAGCCGACGACGAAGGCGCGGAATTCGGGCAGGCTCAGCCATTCCGGCACCTGGCGGCGGAGCACGCCGCTTTCGCCGCCGCTGCGTCCCTTGCCGGTGATGACGAGCACGAAGGTGAGGCCGTCCTGATGGGCGCGGTGCAGGAAGCCGGCCAGCGCGCGATGGGCGCGCATCTGGGTCATGCCGTGCAGATCGAGCCGCGCCTCGATCTCGCTGCGGCCGCGCGACAGCTTCGTCCGCTCGCGCTTGCCGAGCGGCGCAAGCGGCGGGATCGACGGCTTTGCGGCGCGCGGCGCCGGTGCAGCGGTAACCGGCCTAGGCGGTGGCGAAGGCCTGGTCACCTCGGTCGCGGGCGACGCCTCGGTGCGCGGGGCGGCATGCGCCTTGGCCGCGCGATACTTCCGCAGCGGCTTGACGTGCTTTGCAACGAGATCCCACAGCTCGCGCTCTTCCTCGCTCAGCGCGCGACGGCGCGGCGAGGGGCGGGGCTCCAGCACGGGCGGACGGGACGGCCGTTTCATTGCGGGCGATGAGGACGATTCTTCGCCGGACGGCGCGGCTCAGGGGCAGGCTCGATCGCGGGACGCGGCACCGGCAGCGGAACCGGGCCGGCGACGGCAATCGTTTCGGTCTTGCCTTGCGCCGCCGCGGCGACAGGCGTGCCGGTCTTGGCCGGATCGGTCTGCGGAAACAGCTTTGCGATCTTCTCGGCGGGCCTTGGGTCCGGGATCGGCAGCTTCGCGGCGCGCGGCGCCGGATCGAGGCTCTTCGGCACCAGCATCACGAATTGCATGGGATGGCGCAGCCGCCCCGAGACGCGGCCGGCTTCCGCGCCGGCGCCGAAAAACAGATCGGCACGCGCAGGCCCGATGATGGCCGAGCCGGTGTCCTGCGCGATCATCAGCCGGCGAAACGGCGTCTTGGTGCGTTCTGACTCGATCGGCAGCTCGCCCTCGATGAAGAACGGCGTGCCGTAGACATGCAGCGATTTGTCGACCGCGATCGAGCGCCCCGCGGTCAGCGGAATGCCCTGCGCGCCGACTGCCTCCTCCTTGTCGGAGAGGTTGACCTCGCGGAAGAAGATGTAGGCGCGGTTCGCGCGCCGCAGCTCCTTGGCGCCGTCGGGGTTCTGCGCCATCCACTCCCTGATCCTCTGCATCGACATCTCCTCTCTCGGGATGATGCCGCGCTCGATCAGGATGCGACCGACCGCCGTGTAGGGATAGCCGTTATAGGCGTCGTAATTGAGTCGGACCGAGCTGCCGTCCTCGAACTTGATGCGGGCCGAGCCCTGGATCTGCGCGAACAACAGATCGGTCGGATCCTTCAGCCAGGCGATCTCGAGCCCGCGGCCTGCGATCTTGCCATCCTCGATCTCGCCGCGGTCGTAATAGGGCACCAGCTTGCGGCGGCCGATCTTGCGATAGACCGGGCCCTTGTTGGGCAGGCTGAGCGAATCCTGCTTGTAGCCGCGCACGAACAGGTTCGAGGGACGGCGATAGACCGGCACGTTGTAGACATCGGTCTGCGTGCGCGATCCCTCCAGCACCGGCTCGTAATAGCCGGTGACGAAGCCTTCGGGCTCGCCGAGCCGCGAGATCCGCAGCGGCGTGAAATTCTCCTCGAAGAAGGTCTTCGCTTTGGCATCGTCGGCGAGATCGAGCGTCTTGGCAGCCCGGCAAGGCTCGCTGAGCGAGCTGCCCAAAGCCTTGGGCTCGGCCTTGGCTTCGCCGTTCTGCGCATTGATCGGTTTGCAGCTGGCACGGAAGGTCTTGTAGGCGGCGAGATGATTGTCGTCGCCCCATCCCTTCACGTCCGTCCAGGCCAGCGGCAGATATTGCGCACCGGGAATTTCGAACGGCAGGGAAAGCTGCGGATAGGGCAAGGCCCGCGGCGGAGCGGCAGGCGTTCTCGGCAGATGATGGTGGTGACTGCGGTGATGACGCCGCGCCGCTTCGGCACCGAGCGAAAACGACGCCAGCACGACGGCGCCTGCGCAAAGCGCCGTCGCGCTGTTCTTCAGGAAAATCTTAATTCGCGCTTCCGGTGCCAACCAGCTTCCAGTTCGGATCGCGAGAGGAGATATCGCGGGCGAAAGTCCAGATATCGGTGATGTCGGCGACCGTGTCGGCGCTGCCGTCGACGATGTTGCCGGCCTTGTCGCGGGTGGCCGAGATCATCTGCGAAACGAAGCGTACGGTGAGCTGCGCACTGCGATCGCGCAGCTCGGCGCCGACGAGCTCGGCCTTGTCGATCGACACGAAGCGCGTCTCGGTCTTCTGCTCGTTCTTCTCGCGCTCCTTGATCGCGGCGTCGAAGCTGTCATAGACGTCCGACGACAACAGATCGCGCAGCGCGCGGCGGTCGCCATTGGCGAAGGCCAGCACGATCATCTCGTAGGCGCCGCGCGCGCCCGAGAGGAAATGGCGCGGGTCGAAGCTGGAATCCTTCTCGAGGATGGCGTCGAGACCCTGCGCCAGCTCAGTGCCCGGTTCGGCCAGCCCTTTCCAGCGATCGGCCGGCGCGGTCGGCTCGGCCGTCGGCGCCAGCGGGGCCTGGTCGATCACCTTGCCCGGCACGGTCACGACGTTGTTGTCCTGGGCACCTCCCAGCGCATTGCGGGCGGCGGTGCGATCGAACGGCGGCCGCTCGTTGCCCGTGCGCTGCCCCAGCACGCTCCGCAGCCGCAGGAAGATGAAGACGGCCAGCGCCAGGAATATGATGGTGTAGATGTCCACGTCGTATTCGCTTTCTGGTCTTGTCAGGGCTCGTTGCCGGGAAAATCAATCCGGCCAGTAGACCGTTCCCAACGGAAACGGCAAGTCTACATCACCATTTTCGGTCCACGTCAGGTCCCGTGGGATGTAGGCACGAAATCTTGCCCGGCCAATGGCGCCTTTTGGCACAGCGCCAAGTGTAGCGCGTTTTATGCTTAAGGGGAAACCCGATCCTGGCCGGAAATCGCGCATCTTCAATCGTTTAAGGCGAAATTTCGCGAAAAAGGCAGGATGAACGTCCAAGGCGCGGGCTCAGCCTGAATTCCCGGTCCGGGACCGTTCGTCCTTGTGGAACGAGTAGGCCCTATGTTAGCCAACCGCCGCGAAATTCAGCCCCAATCGGGTAAGGAGACACTTTCATGACCAACGGTAACGGCACCCCTCCCGAGGCGGCCCAGGCTCCCCAGCTCAACGTGCTGGCGCAATATACCAAGGACCTCTCGTTCGAAAATCCCAACGCGCCGGGCTCGCTCCAGCAGCAGAGCCAGCCGCCGCAGATCAACATTCAAATCAACGTCAGCGCCAACAATCTCAGCGAACAGGAATTCGAGGTGACGTTGTCGGTCGAGGGCAAGGCCGAGACCGCAGGTAAACTGATGTTCTCGTTCGAGCTCGCCTATGCCGGCGTGTTCCGGATCGTCAACGTGCCGAAGGAGAACCTGCATCCGCTGGTCATGATTGAGTGCCCGCGCCTGTTGTTCCCGTTCGCGCGCGAAATCATCGCAACCGCAGTGCGCGACGGCGGGTTCCCGCCGCTGATGCTGGATCCGGTCGACTTCGTCGGCCTCTATCGGCAGAACATGGAGCGGCAAATGGCCGCTCAGGGCCAAGCCGGTCAGGCCTGAGCCACCGCGGCCGCGGCTGGACCGGGCAGGTACTCGTTCCAGATCGCCTTGTCGCCCATGGTTGCGATGAAGGCCCGATGGGCCTCGCGCTCAGCTTCCGAAATCCGCGGCGCGAGCGGCACCGGACGTTGCCGCCGCGGCGCATCGCCGGCGCCGCTGACCCCGATCTCCTCGGCATTCGAGGCCAGCAGCAGCTGCGACTGCCGCGCCCCGACCAGATCGACATAGACCTCGGCCAGCAGTTCGGCGTCCAGCAGCGCGCCGTGCTTGGTGCGGTGTGAATTGTCGATCGAATAGCGCGAGCAGAGATCGTCGAGCCGGTTGGACACGCCAGGATGCTTGCGACGCGCCAGCAGCAGGGTATCGACCAGGCGCTCACGCGGGATCGCAGCGCGCTTGATGCGGTCGAGCTCGGCATTGATGAAGCCGATGTCGAACGAGGCGTTGTGGATCACCAGCGGGGCGTCGCCGATGAACGCGAGAAAGTCGTCGGCGACCTCGTAGAACAACGGCTTGGTCGCCAGGAATTCGGACGACAATCCGTGCACCGCAAACGCCTCCGCCGGCATGTCCCGCTCGGGGTTGATGTAGACGTGATACGTCTGTCCGGTCGGCATGCGGTTGAAGATCTCGACGCAGCCGATCTCGACCAACCGGTCGCCGCGCAGCGGATCGAGGCCGGTGGTCTCAGTATCGAGAACGATTTCACGCATGTCTGTTGATAGCCGTGTGAGGCGGCGAATCAGGCGCGCCGCTGCGGCATCTTAACGACCTCGGCCAGGATGTGCGCGATTTGGGCTCGCACCGGGTCAAGTCCATGTGAGGTATCCACCACGAAATCGGCCCGCTTGCGCTTCTCGGCATCCGGCATCTGCTTGGCGATGATGGCCTCTAGCTTGGCCTCGTCCATCGTGCCGCGCGCCAGCACTCGCTGGCGCTGCAGCTCCGGCGAAGTCGAGACCACGACCACCGCATCGACCCGCTTCTCGCCGCCGGTCTCGAACAGCAGCGGGATGTCCAGCACCACGACGGGCGCCTTGGCGGCTTCGGCAAAGAATTTCTGCCGGGAAGCGCCGAGCATGGGGTGAACGATCTGCTCGAGCTGCTTGATCGCGGCAGGATCGTGCACGACGCGCGCCGACAGCTTTTGCCGGTCGACCTTGCCGTTCGCGGTGGTGCCGGGGAAGGCGGCCTCGATCGCGGGGGCGGCCTCGCCCTCATAGAGCTGATGCACGGCGGCATCGGCGTCGTAGACGGGAACGCCGGCCTCCGCGAACAATTTCGCGGTGGTGGACTTGCCCATCCCGATCGAGCCGGTCAGTCCGAGAATCCGCATTCAGCACCCAGCCTTCTGTCGCATCTACAACGCAATTAGCCGCTCGCTGCGCAGATAGGCAAGCAGCGGCAGCAGCGGCAGGCCGAGGATGGTGAAATGATCGCCCTCGATGTGCGCAAACAGATGGATGCCGAGGCCCTCGAGCTGATAGGCGCCGACGCTTCTGGTCACGGCCTCGCCGGCGGCGTCGAGATAGGCCGAAAGCTCGGCTTCGCTCACGGGCCGCATGGTCATGCGCGCCACGGAAACATCCTCGAAGACGATCCTGCCATCCCGCGCCACGGCGATGGCTGAATTCAGCTCGTGCGTCTCACCGGCGAGGTCGCGCAATTGCGCCAGCGCCTGGGCGCGCCCAGCCGGTTTGTTGAAGAGACGGTTCCCGAGGGCCAGCGTCTGGTCGGCGCCAATCACGAAGTGTCCGGGATGACCGGAAGAGACCGCCCTGGCCTTCTCGCGCGCCAGCAACAGGGCGATCTCGCGCGGGTCCGAAAGTCTTGACGCAGCCTGAATGCCGCGCTCGTCGATGTCAGCCGTGACGGCTTCGAAATCCAGCCCGGCATTGGCCAGCAGCATTTTGCGCGCGCTGCTTTGCGAGGCCAGGATCAGCGGGGATATGCCGCGCCACGCATTCATGGCCGAAGCTTACTCGGACGGCCGGTTGCGCTGGCGATCGCTGTACAGCTTCATGATCGCCGCCGCGGTTTCCTCGATGGAGCGGCGCGTCACGTCCAGCAGTGGCCAGTCATGCTTGGCGCTCAGCTTGCGCGCGAACGCGACCTCCTCGGTGACCGACTGCCTGTCGGTGTAGGTGTCGCTGCGGCTGCCGGACTCGGCGCCCATGGACAGCAGGCGATTCTGCCGGATCTGAATCAGGCGTTCCGGCGTCGCGTGCAGGCTGACCACCAGCGGCCGCGTCAATGTCTCCAGTTGCGGCGGCACCGGAATGCCTGGCACCAGCGGCACGTTGGCGGTGCGGATGCCGCGATTGGCGAGATAGATCGACGTCGGCGTCTTCGAAGTGCGGGATACCCCGACCAGCACCACGTCGGCCTCGTCGAGACCTTCGACATGCTGACCGTCGTCATGGATCATCGTGTAGTTCAGTGCGTCGATGCGTTTGAAATATTCCGCATTGAGCACGTGCTGGGCACCGACACGGCCGGTGGTCGCTGCGCCCAGATAGGCTTCGAACAGCTGCATCACCGGCCCGATGATCGACAGGCTCGGAACATTGATCTGCTTGCACTTGTCCTCGAGTCTGGCGACCAGGTCCTTCTCGAGCAGCGTGAACAGCACGATTCCCGGCGCTTCCTCGATCTCGTCGAGCACGCGGTCGAGCTGTTTCTGGCTACGCACCAGCGGATAGACGTGCTCGACCGGCGTCACGTTGGCGTATTGCGCCGCGACCGCGCGCGCCACGGTGATGAGCGTCTCACCGGTGGAGTCCGAGACCAGGTGGAGATGGAAATAATTGTTCGAGGTCGGCACAAAAACCCTTTGAATTTCGTTGGGGCGGTTTGTGGATTTCTGTGGAGCTTAACCCCTCGGAAAGGGATGCGCGACACCAGGGGCGGGACAAGCAGCGATTTTCTTCACACCGCTGCCGGTCAGGACAAGTCCGGCGCCCCGCCGGGAGGGAAGCGGGATTGCGCGGACAAGTCCCTTGATAAGCTGCCGATACAAACGCGCAAGCCTTTGACGCCGACTGATTTATCGGAAGTCGATAAAGGCTGTCCGGGACATGTGGATGGATGTGAACAAGCGCACGCGAACGCGCGGACGGAATTGCGTGAGTCCAATCCACGGTCACATAGACTCAAACCTTAAGAATCTAAGATTCTAGATTTGAGGAAGGCGCATCCGAGGGATATGTGTGCGGGGTAAGACCTTAACGAGTTCTTACTATCCCCAGCGTTCCCCGAGCGGGCAGCAAGCCGGACCCCCGAAAATGTTCGAAGACGTCTATCTCTGGATCAAGGCGCTCCACGTGATCGCCGTCATCTCCTGGATGGCCGGCATGCTCTATCTGCCGCGGCTGTTCGTCTATCATTGCGAGGCCGAAATCGGCTCGAAGCAGTCCGAGACGTTCAAAATCATGGAACGCCGGCTGCTCAAGGCGATCATCAACCCCGCGATGACGGTCACCTGGCTCGCCGGGCTCTATCTCGCCTGGTCCGGCCATTGGTTCTCGTTCGGCTGGCTGCACGTAAAACTGGCACTGGTCCTGGTGCTCTCGGCGGTCCACGGCTTTTTTTCCCGCTGGGTCAAGGATTTCGCCGCTGACAAGCGCCCGCGAAGCCAAAAATTCTATCGGATTATCAATGAGGTGCCGACCGTCCTGATGATTGTCATCGTGATCATGGTGATCGTGAAGCCGTTCTAGGCAAAACGCGCGGCGATTAGCTCAGCGCTTCGGCTTGCGGAGCGCTAGGCGATTTTCTATATTGTCGACATCCCACCCAACGCAGGCGGATGTGGTTGTGTCCGAGCCTTCCAGAGGCTGGATACCGCATCAGGTTTGAAGCCTCTCCGGCACTCTCCTTGCCAGACCTGCGGACCTTACCTGCACCTGCTCGCGTCCGCATTTCAGAGCCTCCTCGCACCCCCCTCTTTTCAGGTTACCCCACAGGACCACCCCAATGCGGGAAATCAAACTCCAGGACCTCAAGTCGAAAACCCCGGCCGAGCTGGTCTCGTTCGCGGAAGAGAACGGGGTCGAGAACGCCAGCACCATGCGCAAGCAGGAGCTGCTGTTCGCCATCCTCAAGCAGCTTTCGCTCGCCGAGACAGATATCGTCGGCGAGGGTGTCGTCGAGGTTCTCTCCGACGGCTTCGGCTTTCTCCGCTCACCCGATGCGAATTATCTGCCGGGTCCGGACGACATCTACGTTTCGCCCTCGCAGATCCGCCGTTTCGGCCTGCGCACCGGCGACACCATCGAAGGCCACATCCGCAGCCCGAAAGAGGGCGAGCGCTACTTCGCGCTGCTGAAGGTCAACACGCTCAATTTCGAGGACCCGGAAAAGGCCAAGCACAAGGTCAATTTCGACAACCTCACGCCGCTGTTTCCGAATCAGCGTTTCCGCATGGAGATCGACGATCCGACGCGGAAAGACCTGTCCGCACGCGTGATCGACATCGTTGCGCCGATCGGCAAGGGCCAGCGCGCGCTGATCGTGGCGCCGCCGCGCACCGGCAAGACCGTGCTGATGCAGAACATCGCGCACTCGATCACGCACAATCACCCCGAATGCTATCTGATCGTGCTCCTGATCGACGAGCGTCCGGAAGAAGTCACTGACATGCAGCGCTCGGTGAAGGGCGAGGTCGTGTCCTCGACCTTCGACGAGCCGGCGGTGCGCCACGTCCAGGTTGCCGAAATGGTGATCGAAAAAGCGAAACGCCTGGTCGAGCATGGCCGCGATGTCGTGATCCTGCTGGATTCGATCACGCGCTTGGGGCGCGCCTACAACACCGTCGTGCCGTCATCCGGCAAGGTGCTGACCGGCGGTGTCGACGCCAACGCGCTGCAACGCCCGAAGCGCTTCTTCGGCGCGGCCCGCAACATCGAGGAGGGCGGCTCGCTGACCATCATCGCGACCGCGCTGGTCGATACCGGCAGCCGCATGGACGAAGTCATCTTCGAGGAGTTCAAGGGCACCGGTAACTCCGAGCTGATCCTGGACCGCAAGGTCTCGGACAAGCGCACCTTCCCGGCGATCGACATCTCGCGGTCCGGCACCCGCAAGGAGGAGCTCATCACCGATCCGCAGGTGCTCAAGAAGATGTACGTGCTCCGCCGTATCCTCAATCCGATGGGCACGATGGACGCGATCGACTTCCTGCTCGACAAGCTGCGCTCGACCAAGAGCAATTCGGAGTTCTTCGACTCCATGAATACCTGAGTGCACTGCAGCAAAAAGTTCGGGGCGCCTTCGGGCGCCCTTTTTGCTGCGGTTCTGCTGCAGCGAAGATGCAGCATGGACGGTAAGCCGTAGGCCGGTCTCAACTCCTCCGTAAGTCATTGATCTGACGAAATAATCCTATAGCCTTGGTCCACCTCTCTATCAGCAGATCAGGCGATCTGCAGCAAATGCTGCAGATATATTGCGGGGCAATATTAGATCTACTGCGGAATCTGGCGCAGCAAAGCACCGTTGGCTCGATCGCGAAAACCGGACGTTTGCGTTTTCGGCGACAGCCGCACAAATAGGCCCATGCATCCGCGAGACCAGACCATTTTTGCGCTGTCATCCGGCCGGGGACCGAGCGCGATCGCCGTGGTCCGCGTCTCCGGCTCGCAAGCCGGCCTCGTGTTGACGACGCTTGCCGGCCGGCTGCCGGTGCCGCGAAAGGCGAGCCGCCGGCTGCTCCGGGACGGGGCGGGCCGGCCGATCGACGATGCGGTCGTGCTCTGGCTTCCGGGACCGGGCAGCGCGACGGGGGAGGACATCGCCGAATTTCACGTCCATGGCGGCCGCGCGGTACTGGCGGCGCTGCTCAGAGAAATTTCGGATATATCGAATACGCGCGCGGCGGAGCCCGGCGAGTTCACCCGGCGCGCCTTCGAGAACGGCAAGCTCGACCTCACCGAGGCCGAGGGCCTCGACGACCTCATTCACGCCGACACCGACCGCCAGCGCCGGCAGGCGCTGCGCCAGTTGCAGGGCCTGCTCGGCGACCGCGCGCGCGACTGGCGCGAGCGCATCATCGAAGCCTCCGCGCTGATCGAGGCCGGCATCGATTTTTCCGATGAAGGCGACGTGCCGGCGGAACTGCGGGCGCCGGCCGTGAAAGCGATCAAGGCGCTTCATGACGAGATCGCAGAAGTCCTTGCGGCACAGGGACATTCTGAACGGCTGCGCGACGGCCTCGTGGTTGCGATCGCTGGCGAGCCGAATGTCGGCAAGTCGACGCTCATCAACCAGCTGGCGCGCCGCGAGGTCGCGATCGTCTCGCCGCACGCCGGCACCACGCGTGACGTGATCGAGGTGCAGCTCGATCTCGACGGCTACCCGGTCACGGTGATCGACACCGCCGGCATCCGCGAGACTGACGATCCCGTCGAGCAGGAAGGCGTACGCCGCGCCCGCGCGCGAGCCGGGGACGCCGATCTGGTGCTGTGGTTGGTGGAGGGCGGGCAGGCCGTCGATCCCGATATAATGCGCTCGCGCTGGACATCGGTGAACGGTGTTGCTTCGTCCGGCGGCTCGGTCTGGATCGTCCGGAACAAGATCGATCTCGGCGGGGTCGCAGGAGCTAGGCCGCGCGATGAGTTCGGGATCTCGGCAAGCCGGGGCGACGGCATCCCCGAGCTGGTCGAGGCGCTGGTGAAATTCGCTTCGGAGTTCTTCGGGACGACTGAGGGGGCCCTGGTCACCCGGGCCCGCCAGCGGGAGTTGTTGAGCCGGGCCTCAGACAGTTTGCGCCGGAGCCTGGACCTTGTAGAAGACGGCGAGGAGCTCGCGGCCGAAGAGCTGCGCGCCGCGGCCTACGCCTTGGGCCGGCTCTTGGGCCGCGTGGACGTCGAGGACGTCCTCGGCGCCATCTTTCAGAAATTCTGTATCGGAAAGTAGCGCTAGTTCTTCATTGTAGAACTAGCGCTTGTTCCATTTCTTCTGCTTCACGTGAAACACGAGCGGGCCTCCGCTTGTTTCACGTGAAACACCGCTCTCTCAACGTCATTGCGAGGAGCCATTGCGACGAAGCAATCCAGACTGCCTCCGTCGCGGGACTCTGGATTGCTTCGCTTCGCTCGCAATGCGGCTCCGCGATCAAGCACAAGGGCACACGAGGGGGTGTTGACCTCGCGGCCGAGCGCGCCGATTCGTTTCACGTGAAACAGCGGGCGGATCGATGCCCCCTTCCTACTGTGCATGGGGTTGTTTTCTCGAAATGCCATTTTGACTTGGGCCCCGCTTGTTTCACGTGAAACACGAGGCCCCGAGTTTCCACTTCCGGCTTTCCCGGCTCTGAGCTAGAAGTCCGCCCATGCGATCAGAGCGAGAGAGTTTTGACGTCATCGTCATCGGCGGTGGCCACGCCGGCTGTGAGGCCGCAGCGGTGGCTGCCCGGATGGGTGCGGCAACCGCTCTGGTGACACACCGTTTCTCGACGATTGGCGCCATGTCCTGCAATCCCGCTATTGGCGGGCTCGGCAAAGGCCATCTGGTCCGTGAGGTCGATGCGCTCGACGGCCTGATGGGCCGTGTGGGCGATGCCGGCGGCATCCAGTTTCGCGTCCTCAATCGCCGGAAAGGTCCTGCCGTCCGCGGTCCCCGAGCCCAGGCCGATCGCAAGCTCTATGCGGCGGCGATGCAGAGCGCCATCCGCCAGACCGACGGCCTCTCCGTCATCGACGGCGAAGCCGACGAGCTGGTCGTGGTCGAGGGACGGGTGACCGGGCTCCGCCTGGCCGACGGCCGGGAGCTTCGGGCAGGGGCCGTTGTCGTCACCACCGGCACCTTCTTGCGCGGCCTGATCCATCTCGGTGAGAAGAACTGGCCCGCCGGCCGGGTCGGCGAAGCCCCGGCGATGGGCCTTTCCAGCTCCTTCGAGCGGGCTGGCTTCACTCTCGGACGCCTCAAGACCGGGACCCCGCCGCGTCTGGACGGCACCACGATCGACTGGTCCGCGGTCGAGATGCAGCCCGGCGACGAGCCGCCGGAGCCGTTCTCGGTGATGACCGAGCGGATCACGACGCCGCAGATCCAGTGCGGGATCACCCGGACCACGGCCGCGACGCATGAGGTGATCCGGGCCAATGTCCATCGTTCCCCGATGTACTCCGGCCAGATCAAGAGCTCCGGACCGCGCTATTGCCCCTCGATCGAGGACAAGATCGTCCGCTTCGGCGACCGCGATGGTCACCAGATCTTCCTGGAGCCGGAAGGCCTGGACGATACGACCGTCTATCCCAATGGGATCTCCACCTCGCTCCCCGAGGACGTCCAGCTCGCCATCCTCGCCAGCATCCCCGGTCTGGAACGGGTCAAGATGGTCCGCCCGGGCTACGCCATCGAGTACGACCACATCGATCCCCGCGAACTCGATCCGACCCTGCAGACCAAGCGTCTGCGCGGTCTCTTCCTGGCCGGGCAGATCAACGGCACCACGGGATACGAGGAAGCCGCCGGGCAGGGCATCGTCGCCGGCCTGAACGCTGCGCTTGCCGCCAGTGGCGCCGCTCTAACCGTGTTCGACCGGGCAGACGGCTATCTCGGCGTGATGATCGATGACCTCGTCACCCGCGGGATCAGCGAGCCCTATCGGATGTTCACCTCCAGGGCCGAATATCGGCTGACGCTGCGGGCCGACAATGCGGACCAGCGCCTGACGGAGAAAGGGATCGCCCTGGGATGCGTCGGCGGCGCCCGTATCAGGCATCATCGCGCCAAGATGGACGCCTTGAACGCCGCCCGGACGCTGTCGAAGTCCCTGACTATCACCCCGAACGAGGCGATCAAGCACGGGCTGTCGCTGAACCGGGACGGCCAGCGCCGCTCGGCCTTCGAGCTGATGGCCTATCCGGAGATCGGCTGGAGCCAGGTCCGCGCGATCTGGCCGGAGCTGTCGGCCATCGATCCCGCTATTGCCACCCATCTCGAGATCGACGCCAAGTACGACGTCTATCTGGAGCGCCAGAGCGCCGACGTCGAAGCCTTCCGGCGTGACGAGGGCATGGTGCTGGCGGATGTCGATTACCAACTCGTTCCCGGTCTCTCCAATGAAGTGCGCGCCAAGCTGGAGAAGTCGCGACCGTTCACCGTCGGCCAGGCCGGCCGGATTGACGGGATGACCCCGGCGGCGCTCGGCATTCTCGCGGCCTACCTCCGCCGCGAGGCACGGAAGACCTCCAAAGCAATCGCATAAGCCAATCGCAAAAGGCGTTTCACGTGAAACAGCGCGGACCCGGCGGGGATCGACCGCCATCGCGACGACCCGGAGCGGGTGAGGGCGCTGGCCGGCGAACTGAACCTGGAGCGGCCAGCATGAGGATCAGCAAGGCCGCGGCCAACGACAAGGCGCTCGATTCCATCATCGCCGCCGACAAGACCGCCGCGCTCAAGCTTGCGCCCGTTTCACGTGAAACCGAGGCGCGGCTTGATCGCTACATCGCGCTGCTCCGGGAGTGGCAGGCCAAGACCAATCTCATCGCGCCATCGACAATGCCGCAGCTCTGGACCCGGCACATCGCCGATTCGATCCAGCTGGTCGATCTGGCGCCGGCTGCGAAACGCTGGGCCGATCTTGGTAGCGGTGGCGGATTTCCCGGCGTCGTGCTCGCCTGCGCCATGGCCGGCACCCCCGGCGCGAGCGTCCATCTCGTCGAACGAATCGCCAAGAAGGCCGCCTTTTTGCGCGAAGCGATCCGCGTCACCACATCTCCGGGAGTCGTACATCTCGCTGAGATCGGGGATAATGTGGATAGAATCACCGGCCCTGTCGATTGCGTCACCGCGCGTGCGCTAGCTCCGCTACATCAACTCATCGGCTTTGCGGAGCCGCTGATGCGCCAGGGCGCAAAGGCGCTATTTCTCAAGGGTCAAGATGTAGAGGCTGAATTGACCGAAGCCGCTAAATATTGGAATATTCAGCCGCAGCTCCACCAAAGCCGAACGGGCGACGGTTGGATCGTGGAGCTCAATGCCGCCGAACGGCGCAGCTGAGGCGTTGAGGGGTGAGTGGGGAATTGCGATGAGCGTGATTGACGAACCACAGCAAGAGCAGACGGCCCAAAAGACCGACGAGGTGCCCCATGGCCATCCGCGCATCCTTGCGCTGGCGAATCAAAAGGGCGGCGTGGGCAAAACAACCACAGCGATCAACCTCGGCACGGCGCTCGCTGCGATCGGCGAGCGCGTCCTGATCGTCGATCTCGATCCCCAGGGCAACGCCTCGACCGGCCTCGGCATCGATCGCCGCAACCGCTCCTGCTCGACCTATGACGTGCTGATCGGCGAAGCCGCCTTGCGAGAGGCGGTGGTCTCGACCGCGGTGCCGCGGCTGCACATCGCGCCCTCGACCATGGATCTCTCCGGCCTCGAGCTCGAGCTCGGCACCACGCCCGGCCGCGCCTTCAAGCTGCGCGACGCGATCGGTGCGCTCAACAACAACGTCTCGCCGGATGCCGACTACACCTATGTGCTGATCGACTGCCCGCCCTCGCTCAACCTGCTCACGGTCAACGCGATGGCCGCCTCCGATGCGATCCTGGTGCCGCTGCAATGCGAGTTCTTCGCGCTCGAAGGTCTGTCGCAGCTCTTGCAGACGGTCGAGCAGGTGCGCTCGACGCTCAATCCAAACCTGTCGATCCACGGCATCGTCCTGACGATGTTCGACTCGCGCAACAACCTGTCGAACCAGGTCGTCGCCGACGTCCGCCAGTTCATGGGCGAGAAGGTCTACAAGACCATGATCCCGCGCAACGTGCGCATCTCGGAAGCGCCGTCCTATGGCAAGCCGGTGCTGGTCTACGATCTCAAATGCGTCGGCAGCGAAGCCTATTTGCGGCTCGCCACCGAAGTGATCCAGCGCGAGCGCGAGCTGCGCACGACGCATTGAGGTTGCCGTAGGGTGGGTTAGCCGAAGGCGTAACCCATCACTGTCTGCCTCCACGGAAACAAAAGAGGTGGGTTACGCTGCGCTAACCCACCCTACGATTCTACGAGTTTCGATAATTCAGTTCTGGAGTGCTGCACCGTGAATCCAAGGGAGCTGGCGATGGCCGACGAAGCGCGTTCGCGACTGGGCCGGGGTCTTGCAAGTCTGATCGGTGACGTCGGCGGCGAGGCCCAGCATGTCGATCGTCCGCGCGCGCAGCGCAAGGTGCCGATCGAATTCATCAAGGCCAATCCGCGCAATCCGCGCCGCACGTTTTCGGACGCCGAGCTGAAGGAGCTCTCCGACTCCATCAAGCAGCATGGCGTGATCCAGCCGATCGTGGTGCGTCCGGTGAAGGGCGCGCAGGATCGCTACGAGATCATCGCCGGCGAACGCCGCTGGCGCGCCTCGCAGATGGCCGGCCTGCACGAGGTGCCGATCGTGCCCGTCGATATCAGCGACAGCGATGCGCTGGAGTTCGCGATCGTCGAGAACGTGCAGCGCGAGGACCTCAACCCGATGGAAGAGGCGCAGGGCTATCACGCGCTCGCCAACGAGTTCAAGCGCAGCCAGGAGGACATCGCCAAGGTCGTCGGCAAGAGCCGCAGCCACGTCGCCAACATGATGCGGCTGACCAAGCTGCCGGCGGAGGTGCAGGCCTTCATCGCCACCGGCGAGCTGACCGCAGGTCATGCCCGCGCGCTGATCGGCGTGCCCGATCCGCTCGCAGCGGCCAAGCGCATCGTCGAGGAAGGTCTCAACGTCCGCCAGGCCGAGGCGCTCGCGCACGAAGAGGGCGTGCCGGAGCGCAAGCCGCAGAAGGCGCGCGCCAGCGGGGGCAAGGAAAAGGATCCGGATACGATCGATCTCGAAAAGCGCGTCAGCGACGCGCTCGGCCTCAGGGTCACCGTCAACCATCGCGATCCCGGCGGCTCCGTGCAGATCAACTACCGCAACCTCGATCAGCTCGACGAGGTGATGAAGCGTCTGGCCAAGGGCGTGCTGTAGCCGCGCCGGCTCTCTAATCCGTCATTGCGAGCGCAGCGAAGCAATCCAGAATCTTTCCGCGGAGAGACTCTGGATTGCTTCGTCGCGCTCGCAATGACGTGGAGAGAGCGGAGGCCTATCCCCGCCGCTTCGCATTCGCGGCGATCGCCATCAGCGCGCGCTGGGCGATGGCGGCGGCGAGGGTGGATTGCTTGCGCGTGTCGAGCGCGGCGGTCGCGAGCTGCTCGATCACAGCGGCGAGCCGCGCCGGGCTGAAATTGCGCAGCGCGGTTTCGACCGCAGGCTTTCGCGAAAAATGCAGGCGCGGATAGCCGCCCTCGAGCACGGCGGAGGCGGGGGTGCCGTCGGCAATCGCCAGGGCGGATTTGTGCAGCCACGCCGCCTGGCGCTGTGCGGCCGAGATGATCACGCCGGGATAGGTCCCCGCGATCATCGCTTTTGCAAACTCGGTCTCGACGATGTCCGGCCGTCCGGCGAAGGCGCCATCGACGATCGGATCCAGCTTCAGCTCCGAGGCATCGGCGACCACGGCCATGACGTCGTCCAGCGTGACCTCGCCCTTGCCGTGGGCGTAGAGCGTCAGCTTGCGCAGCTCGTTGCGCGAGGCCTGGCGGTCGCCGCCGAGGAACGACATCAGCGCCGCGCGGGCATCCTGCGCGATCCGCAAATTCGCGATGCGCAGCTCGTCGTCCATCAGCTTGGCAAGATCGCGCTCGGTGTCGGGATAGCAGCCGATCGCGACCGCCGTCTTGGCCTTCTCGCAGGTCTTGCGCAGCGGCGATTCCGGGCGGAGCTCGCCGGCCTCGATGACGATGCGGCAATCCCTCACGTTCATCTCGGCCAGGGTCTCGATGCCGCTGGCAAAGCTGCGCGAGCCGGCGCGAACGCGGATGGCGCGGCGGCCGCCGAACAGCGGCACGGTCATGGCTTCGTCGACGAGGCGCGACGGCTCGGCGGAGAGCTCGTCGCCGTCGAGCTTGACCAGGGAGAACGGGTCGTTCGGATCGTCGACGGCGGAGGCGATCAGCGCGTCGGCGCGCTCGCGCACGAGGCCCGCGTCAGGACCGTAGAGCAGGATGATCGGACGGCCCGCATCGGGGCGGGCGAGGAAGGCGTCGATCTCTTTTCCACGCAGTGCGACCATCGGGCCCAATTGTCATTTCCGGGACGCGCGAAGCGCGAAATCCCGATCAACAATCTCTGGATTCCGGGCTCGCCCTTCGGGCGCCCCGGAATGACGGAAATGAAACTAGGTGCCCGCGGTGAAGAACGAGGCAAGCCGGGTCGTGATGTTCTCGGCGATCTCGTTGGCGGCGCGATCCTCGGCGTCGCGCACGGCGCGGGTGCGCGAGAAGCGCTGATAGGAGCCCGGCATGTCATAGGACACGCGCGAGAACGTCGAGCCGGTCATCACGGACCGGCCGGTCGCGACCTCGATCAGATTGTACTGGGCGTCGATGCCGAGATTTTCGCTGGTCGGCAGTCCCGTCGTGGAGCTGACGATCAGGGAGGAGCGGCTGGTGGTGAAGCGGATGTCGAGCCGGTGGGTCGGCGGCATGCCCGTAGCCGTGCCGTAAAGCTTGAAAGCCAGCGCGTTGCGGATCTCGACGCCGACACGGGCCTCGCGGGAGGCATTGGCCTTGCTGATCGGGGGCAGCTCGACCCCCATCAGCTTCTCGCGCAGGCCGGGGGTGCCGTCGGTGCGCTCGGCATACATCGGCTGGAAGCAGCCGGCCGTCAGCGCCGCCAGCGCGGCGACTGCCAGCAAGCGGGCTGCGATACGGATCCTAGCCGACAACATTCACGATCCTCTTGGGGACGATGATCACCTTGCGGACGGGCTTGCCGTCCAGGGCCAGCTTTACCGCATCGAGCGCCAAAACGGCAGCCTCGATTTCCGGATTTTGGGCCGCTGTTGCAACTGTGACCTCACCCCGCTTCTTGCCGTTGACCTGGACCACCAGGGTCACGCTGTCTTCAACCAGCAGATCGCGTTCGATTTGCGGCCAATCGGCCTCCGAAACCAACCCGGACTGACCCAGAACCTGCCAGCACTCCTCGGCCAGATGCGGCATCATCGGCGAGAACAGCTGGACCAGGATCTGGCTGGCCTCCTGGATCGCCCAAGCCAAATCGGGAGCGAGATCCGGGGCGGGCTGGCCGGGCCGCTGAAGCACCTCCGAGAACGCATTGGTGAATTCGCGGATATGGGCGAGGCAAACGTTGAAGTGCAGCCGCTCGATGCCTGATGTGACCTTGTCCAGTGCGCCGTGGGCGGCCTTGCGCAAAGCGGTGGCGTCCGGGCCGAAGCTGGCCGGCCGCGCCGCCGGCGCAGCCTTGCCGACCTCGACGGCATCGTTCACCAGCCGCCACAGCCGCTGTACGAAGCGCGAGGCGCCCTGGACGCGCTCGTCGCTCCAGATCACGTCGCGGTCGGGCGGGGAGTCCGACAGCATGAACCAGCGGGCGACGTCGGCGCCATAGGTCTCGATGATGTCGTCGGGGTCGACCGTGTTCTTCTTCGACTTCGACATCTTCTCGATCGGGCCGATCGCGATGTCTTCGCCCGTCGTCAGCAGCGTGGCACGCCGTCCGTTGCCGCCGACCTCGACCTTCACCTCGGCCGGCTGCACATAGGTGCCGTCGGCCTTCTGGTAGGTCTCGTGCACCACCATGCCTTGCGTGAACATGCCGGCGAACGGCTCGTCCAGCGCGAGGTGCCCCGTCGCCTTCATGGCGCGGGTGAAGAATCGGCTGTAGAGCAGATGCAGGATCGCGTGCTCGACGCCGCCGATATACTGGTCGACCGGCAGCATCCGGTTGGCGACATCAGGCGTCGTCGGCGACGCCTCGTTCCAGGGATCGGTGAAGCGCGCAAAGTACCAGGACGAGTCCACGAAGGTGTCCATGGTATCGGTTTCGCGCTGCGCCTTGCCGCCGCATTGCGGGCAGGTGACGTGCTTCCATGTCGGATGATGATCGAGCGCGTTGCCCGGTCTGTCGAAGGTCGCATCGTCGGGCAGCTTCACCGGCAGGTCGGCATCCGGCACCGGCACCACGTCGCACTTCGGACAGTGAATGATGGGAATCGGGCAGCCCCAATAGCGCTGGCGCGAAATGCCCCAGTCGCGCAGGCGGAAATTGACCTGGCGCTCGCCGACCGGCGCGTTGCCGCGCAGCTCCATCTCGAGCCGCTTCGCCACCTCTTCCTTGGCCTGCTCGATGGTCATGCCGTCGAGGAAGCGCGAATTGATCATGCGGCCGTCACCGTCATAGGCGGTGTCGGTGATGACGAAGCTCTTCGGGTCCTGGCCTTCCGGGCATACGACGGGCGTGTTGCCGAGATTGTACTTGTTGACGAAGTCGAGGTCGCGCTGGTCGTGTGCGGGGCAGCCGAAGATGGCGCCGGTGCCGTATTCCATCAGCACGAAATTGGCGACATAGACCGGCAGCTTCCATGAGGGATCGAACGGGTGCACCGCGCGGATGCCGGTGTCGAAACCCTGCTTTTCCGCGGTGTCGATGATCTCCTGCGCAGTGCCGATCTTTTTGATCTCGGCGATGAACTCGGCAAGCTTCGGGTTCTTCGCCGCTGCCGCTTGCGCCAGCGGATGATCCGCCGAGATCGCCATGAACTTGGCGCCGAACAGCGTGTCCGGGCGCGTCGTGAAGATCTTCAATTCGCTCTCGCCCGCCGGCGTCGTCGCCGCATCCAGCGCGAAGCGGATCAAGAGACCTTCCGAGCGGCCGATCCAGTTGCGCTGCATCAGCCGCACCTTGTCGGGCCAGCGGTCCAGCCCGTCGAGCGCCGACAGCAGCTCCTGCGAGTACTTCGTGATCTTGAAGACCCACTGGTTCATCTCGCGCTGCTCGACCACGGCGCCGGAACGCCAGCCGCGGCCGTCGATCACCTGCTCGTTGGCGAGCACGGTCATGTCGACGGGGTCCCAGTTGACCCTGCGCTTCTCGCGCTCGGCGAGGCCGGCGCGGAGGAAGTCCAGGAACATCTTCTGCTGGTGCTTGTAATAGGAGGGATCGCAGGTCGCGATCTCCCTCGACCAATCCAGCGACAGCCCGATCGAGCGGAGCTGCTTCTTCATCGCGGCGATGTTGTCGTAGGTCCAGGCCTTCGGCGCCACCTTGCGCTCGATCGCGGCGTTCTCGGCCGGCAGCCCAAAGGCGTCCCAGCCCATCGGATGCAGCACGTTGAACCCCTTGGCGCGCATGAAGCGGGCCAGCACGTCGCCGAGCGTGTAATTCCGGACATGGCCGATATGGATGCGCCCGGACGGGTAGGGGAACATCTCGAGCACATAGTATTTCGGCCGCGGATCGTCGTTCTTGGAGACGAAGATCGCCTGCTCGTCCCAGAGGCGTTGCCATCGCGGTTCGGCGTCGCGGGCGTTGTAGCGTTCGGAGGTCATGGAATCGTTGGGTTTTTCGTGGGTTCGGCCGTCAAGACGGCGGACTAGGCCATAGAAGACCTCGGGGGGTCAATGGGTTGCCGCGTTTTGGAACTTTGAGGTCGCCTCCGCATAACTACGAGGGCCTGCGTTGGGGTGGGATTAAGGGGTCAATGCCAATTTGCGGCCGGGCAAGGCCGCGTTACCGCAAATGAATTCCAGCTTCGACGATCCCGATTACGACTATGCCGCGTCCGTCGCCGGGCGGGCGATGCGGAGCATGGCCGAACAGCGGATTGCGCCGGCCCCCGCGAATTTTGCCGTCTGGTACCAATATTTCGCGGGCAGCCACGACGATCTACGTAACGCGATTGATCTCCTGATCGACCACAATCGTCCGTTCGATGCCCGAACCAATCAGGCTCTGTTCGAGACCTACGTCGCGCCCCAGGTGAGTGCGGTCGTGGTCGACACGTCCGAGCGGCTGCAGGCGCTCATGGGGACGGCGAAGGAGTTTCTGGCGACTGCGATTGCCGACAATCATTCGCAGATGCAGGTCATCAGCCAGGTGGCCGACCAGGGCAAGGCCGGTGTCGATCCAAAGCTGCTGGTCGCCCAGCTCATGAACGAGCTGGCGCGGGCAGCCACGCGGGCGACGCGGCTGGAGGCAGGCTTTGCTGAAAAGACCCGCGAGCTCGACGTGATCCGCGATTCGCTGTCGCGATCCGAGCAGCGCGCCCGGACCGACACGCTGACCGGCCTTGCAAACCGGCGAGCACTCGACGAATTCCTGCGCAAGGCGCAAACCACTGCGGAATGGGGTGAGCCGCTCAGCGTGCTGATGCTCGACATCGACCACTTCAAGTCCTTCAACGACAATTTCGGCCACGGGGTCGGCGACCAGGTGTTACGGTTGATGGCGAAAGTGTTGCGCGAGAAGGTTCGCGCGCAGGACCTGCCGGCCCGCTATGGCGGCGAGGAGCTGATCGCGGTGCTGCCGGATGCCGACCTTGCCACCGCCGCCGACATCGCCGAGCGGATCAGGCGTGCAATCGCCGACGCAAGGATCACCCGCCGCTCGACCGGCGAGACCCTACCCGGCATCAGCGTGTCAATCGGCGTGGCGCAATATCGGCAGGGTGAAGCGGTCACCGATCTCATCGAGCGCTCCGACCGCGCGCTCTATCTCGCCAAGGGCGGTGGCCGCAATCGCGTGGTGACGGAGATCGAGCTCGATCGCGCGGGAGCTGCGGGCTAGGCGCTCGCCGCCATCATCATCTCCGCCGTGCCGGTCTCGATCGCCTGCACGCGGTGCTCGACGACGTTGTTGCGGCCGCGGTGCTTGGCGGCGTAGAGCGCGGCGTCGGCGGCTTCGATCAGGTCGCCCGGGCGCAGGGTCTCGTTCGGCTTGGTCGCAGCGACGCCGATCGAGACGGTGACGATCATGTGGTGCGAGGTGATGTGCGGCAGGCAGAGCCTCAGCACCGCCGAACGCACCTGCTCGCCGATCTCGACGGCGCGCGTCACGTCGGTGTTCGGTAGCAGCAGGCAGAACTCCTCGCCGCCGTAGCGGGCCGCGAAGCCCATCGTGTCGGCGGCGATGCCGGACAAGGATTCGCCGAGCCGCGTCAGGCAGGAATCGCCTTCGAGATGGCCGTAGGTGTCGTTGAACAGCTTGAAATGGTCGACGTCGATCATCAGAAGCGCGAGCTCGCTGCCATATTGCTGCGCGCGCATCCATTCGAAATCCAGCCGGCTCTGGAAGCCGCGGCGATTGGCGAGACCGGACAGCATGTCGATCGAAGCCATCACCGTGAGGCGATCGTTGCTTGCGATCAGCTCGCGCTCGCGCTGGCTCAGCTGCGCGGCCATCGCGTTGAACGCGCGGGCGAGCGGCACGAACTCGGCGGGCAGGCGATTGCGCGCGGCGCGGGCCGAGAGGTCGCCTTCGCCGAGTCGCTTGGCCATGTCGGCGAGCATCTCGATCGGCTTGATCACGAGTTTTTCGGCGGCGATCAGCGCGCCGAGCAGGACGAACATGAGCACGAAGGCGAGCTGCAGATAGGCGGTGCGGATGTCGCGGCTGACCGCCGCGGATACCTTGTCCTCGTCGATGCTGGCGATCAGGCGGGCATTGGTGCCGGCGATGCGGATATAGCTGACCGCGCGGCGGGAGCCGTCGGCGGCGAGGAAGGACAGCGCACCCTCATCCTGATCGGAGCGCAGCGCCTTGTCGGCGATCGCGGACATCAGCGGCATGTTGTCGAGCGGACGGCCGACCGCGCTGTGCTGATCGGCCGGTGCCGCCAGCACGGTGCCCGCGCTGTCGACCAGCACCGCGGTGATACCGGCGCGGCCGCCCAGATTGTTCATGACCTTCGACATCCAGTCGAGATTGACGGTGGCGAGCACGACGGCATCGGCCACGCCGCTGAAGGCGGACACCGGATAGACCGCCATCACCGTCGGCGTGGGTACCGGCCGCGACATGATGAAGTCGCTCAGCACGAAGCGGCCGGTTTCTTGGGCCTGCTGGAAGTACGGCCGGTCACTGAGATCGAGGCCGACATACATGTAGTTCGTGGCGCATTGGATGCGGCCGTCCTGGCCGGCGATCAGAAGCGTGCGGATCCAGGGCAGGCTCGACGGCAGGCTCGCGCGCAGCACGTCGCAGCTCTTGCTGATGCCGCCGGCGGAGGCGCGGATGAAGGCCTCCGATTTCAGGATGGTCTCGACCGACGAGATCACCTGGCGCTGCGCATCGGCGCTGTGCCTTGCCACAATGGTGAATTCAGCCGCGGCCTGCGCGATTTGCCGCGCGCGCGTGTCTTCGAGGGAACGGATGCGCTCGACCATCAAGGGCGCCACGAGAATCACCGCGAGCAACGCGAGCCGCGCCCGGATTCCGAGAACCTGCTTGAGTTTCGCGCGCTTGCGATTGAGACTGACGCTTGCCATTTTCGCTACCCACCCCGCGGGCTAAGGTAAAGCGAAGGGTTCAAAAACTGTTTCTTGAACTCGGTAAAATTGGACCTAACTCGGGTTCGGGTCACAGCCAAGAGACGTCATGACAGAAGCCAACGACGCGCCGGTAACCGGCCATTCACCAAACGCGCTCGCCGCGGTCGAAGCCGAAATTGCACGCGCCTGCAGCGACGCGCGGCGTGACCGCGCCTCGGTCACGCTGATCGCGGTGTCCAAGACTTTCGCGGCGGATGCAATTATCCCGGTCATCGCCGCCGGACAGCGCGTATTTGGCGAGAATCGGGTGCAGGAGGCCAAAGGCAAGTGGCCGGCATTAACGTCTGCTTACCCCGGTATTGCGCTGCATCTGATCGGCCCGCTGCAATCCAACAAGGCAAAAGAGGCGGTCGCGCTGTTCGACGCCATCCATTCGGTCGACCGTCCGAGCATTTGCCAAGCGTTAGCCAAGGAAATCGAATCCCAAAACAAGCACCCGCAGCTGTTCGTCCAGATCAACACCGGCGAGGAGCCGCAGAAGGCCGGCGTTGCGCCTGGCGAGGCCGATGCCTTCCTTGCGAGCTGCCGCGACACTTATGGGCTGACGATCTCCGGATTGATGTGCATCCCGCCGGTCGACGAACCGCCCGCCGCGCACTTTGCGCTCACCGCCAAGATCGCCGCGCGCAATGGCCTGGCGAATCTCTCGATGGGCATGAGTGCCGATTTCCCCACCGCGATCATGCTGGGTGCCACCCATGTCCGCGTGGGCAGCGCGATCTTCGGGCACCGGTAGAAGCCGTCAGCGGAGAGCGTGCCTGGCAACCGCCATTGACGGCGCAAGGCGCACGATCGACGCTCACCCTTCGTGTCCCGGCTCTGCAGCGCATCGCTGAAGAAGCGCAGCGCTGCGTCCGGGGCACGAGCAACGAAGCGCTGCGCTCACAATGGAGCGTGGTTACGCGAACCGCACCGACACCTTCCCCAATGCGCCAAAGTCCGCCGCAAATTCGTCGTCCGCCTTGATCGGCAGCGGCGGATGACACGTGCCCGTCGTCACCACCTGCCCTGCCCGCAAGGTAATGCCGAGCTCCCGCAGCTCGTTCGCAAGCCAGGCGAGCGCAATGCGGGGATCGCCAAGCACGTTCTTGCCGCGGCCGATATAGCGCTCGCCGCGCAGCGTGATCTGCGGCCGTTCCTCGACGAGATCGATCGCGCGCCAGTCTGCCGAAGTTGCCGCGCCGAGCACGAACAGATGGGCGCAGGCATTGTCGGCGATGAGCTGCGCTTCGCCGGCGCTCGCGAAATCGACAAAGCGCGAGTCGGGAATCTCGATCGCGGGATGCAGGGTCTCGACGGCGGCGAGCACCTCGTCGACCGTGTACGACGTCGCTCGGGGCGGCAGATCGCGCCCCATCCGGAAGGCGAATTCCGGCTCGCCGACGCGCATCTCGTTGCCCTTCATCGGCGCGATGCCGCCATCGGCGATCACGGTGTCGCTCATGATGCGACCGGCCATGGGGCCCGCGACATTGATGTGTTTCTGCCCGGCCTCGCTCGTGGCCGCGATCTTCCACCCGAACAATGTCCCGCTCGATTGTCGTTCGAGCGCGGCCTGGATGGCGTAGCCGTCGGCGCGGCTCTTTGGCCGCGACCATGGGTCCAGTGCGTCAAGCTTGGTGCCGTCGCGCCAGTGCCTGGCCAGGACCTGGGAAGCGGCGGCGATCTGATCCGTGTCGAGCATGCCCCTCACCCGATGATGATTCGTGTTCGCGGGCCGAGGCGCCGCAGCAATTGCAGCATCGCGGATTTCGTCATGGAGACGCAGCCGGCGGTCGGGCCGAAATTGTCGCGGGCGAGGTGCAGGAACACCGCGCTGCCGCGGCCGGCGATGCGGGGTCGCGTGTTGTGGTCGATCTCGATGATGAAGTCGTAGAGATGGTCGGCCCGCTTGAGGCGGTCGCCGCCCTGCCCCTCACCTAGCCGGATGCTCTGGTTGTAACGGCGGTCCCGCGGATCCTCGCACCAGGCGTCCACGCCGGTGATCATCCGGGCCGGCAGAAACGTTCGGGGACGGCTGTGCCGGTCGCCCCGCCACCATAATTGCCTGGGCCGGAAGCTGCCTCTGGGGGTGCCGCCATCGCCCTCCCGCTTGTTGGCGAGAATGCCGCCCCGCCCCAGCGCAACCGGGATGGTCAGCGCTCCCATCGTCAGCCAGCCCCGCCGCGGGTTTCCGGCAGCAGGCTTAACGCGGATCGCCGAGACCGGCCCGGCGTTTCGATTCCTGGTGTAACCGACTGAACCTGCTTTGTTTTTCATGTGAACGTGCAATGTCGAATTCATTACAGGACATTCATCAAAACGGCCTGCTATTCTGGGTTAGAGTGCTTCTGGCTTGTGAATCGGTAACAGCCCACTACTTCAACACGAACAACAATAATAACGGCGACCCTAAACTTCCCTCGCGGCTGGGTGCGGCATGGATGCGCGCCAAGCCGGACCCTAAAAGGATGACCCCCCATGGCCAATGCCCGCAAGATCCTGATCGTGGATGACGATACCGATCTGCGCGATACGTTGGTGGAGCAATTATCGCTACACGAAGAATTCGAAGCTTCCGCTGTCGATACCGGCGCGAAGGGCGCCAGCGCCGCGAAGGCCAATTCCCCCGATCTGGTCCTGATGGATGTCGGCCTGCCCGATACCGACGGCCGCGAGGTCGTCCGCTCGCTGCGCAAGGGCGGCTTCAAGGCCCCGATCATCATGCTGACCGGGCACGACACCGATTCCGACACGATCCTGGGCCTGGAATCCGGCGCCAACGACTATGTGGCAAAGCCCTTCCGCTTCGCGGTGCTGCTGGCCCGCATCCGCGCCCAGCTCCGCCAGCACGAGGCCAGCGAGGACGCGGTGTTCTCGGTCGGGCCCTACTCCTTCCGCCCCGGCTCGAAGATGCTGACCGCGGCCAATGCCCGCAAGGTGCGCCTCACCGAGAAGGAAACCGCGATTCTCCGCTTCCTCTACCGGGCCGGCCAGATGCCGGTGTCGCGCGAGACCCTGCTCCAGGAGGTCTGGGGCTACAATTCCGGCGTCACCACCCACACGCTGGAAACCCACATCTATCGCCTCCGCCAGAAGATCGAGAAGGACGCCGCCAACCCGGAGATCCTGGTAACGGAAGCCGGTGGCTACAAGCTGGTGCCGTGATACGCTTCGATGGCGTGCGAATCGTTTTAGATCGCACGCCTTCGAGCCTCGGACCTGAATGTCAATCGACGATGATGTAGCGCTTCTCGAGCGTGTCCCGACATTGCGCCTGTTGGGAGACGCCTCGTTGCGCATGCTGGCGATCGGTTCCGAGCAGCGTGACTTCGTCCGCGGCGACGTGCTGTTCAATCTCGGCGACGACGCCGATGCCGGCTTCGTGGTCCAGCGCGGCGCCTTCCGGGTCGAGGACGGCGCCGGCGCCGAAATGATCGCCGGCCCCGGCGCGCTGATCGGCGAGCTCGCGCTGGTGGTGCCGATGAAGCGGCCCTCGAGTGCGGTCGCGCTGGAGCATTCCTCCGTCATCCGCGTCGCACGCAGCCTGTTCCAGCGCGTGCTCGAAAGCGACCCCGCCGCCGCCGTGCGCCTGCGCGATGAATTCGCGGTGCGCTCCAGCCAGATCGCCAGCGATATCCTGATGGCGGGTGCGAAGCTGACGTCGTAAGCGGGGCTAAACCTCCAGCGTCACCGTCACCGGCACATGGTCCGACGGCCGCTCCCAGCTGCGGGCATCGCGCAAAATCTTGAAATCGCTGACCGCGTCCTTCAGCGCGCGCGAGACCCAGATGTGGTCGAGCCTGCGGCCGCGATCGCCGACCGTCCAGTCGGCCGAGCGGTAGCTCCACCACGTATAGACCTTCTCCGACATCGGAATGCGGTCGCGCGCGACGTCGACCCATTCGCCGGCTTCGAGCGCCGCCTTCAGCTTCTCGGTTTCGACGGGCGTGTGCGAGACGACTTTCAGAAGCTGCTTGTGCGACCACACGTCATTCTCGTGCGGAGCGACGTTGAGATCGCCGACCAGGATGTGGCGATCCTCACCGCGCGGATGCAGCGGCTCGCACGCCTTCATCTCGTCGAGGAAACGGAGCTTGTGGTCGAACTTCTCGTTCACGAGGGGATCGGGAATGTCGCCGCCCGCGGGTACGTAGAAATTATGCAGCACCAGCGGTCTTGCGATGCCCGCTCTCTCGCCGAACGAGACCGAGATGTGGCGCGAATCCACCTTGTCGCAGAAGGTGCGGATGTCCTTCGATTCGAACGGAATCTTCGAAACGATGGCGACGCCGTGATAGCCCTTCTGCCCGTTCAGCGCGACGTGCTCGTAGCCGAGCCGCTTGAAGCGCTTCAGCGGAAAGGCATCGTCGATGCACTTGGTCTCCTGCAGGCACAGCACCTCCGGCCGCGCGCTCTTGAGAAACTTCGCGACCAGGTCGATGCGCAGCCGCACCGAATTGATGTTCCAGGTTGTCAGGGAAAGACGCATGGGAGCGGTCTAACAAACTCAATTCGTCATGGCCGGGCTTGACCCGGCCATCCACGTCTTTTTGTCCGACCACGAAACGTGGATGCCCGGGACAAGCCCGGGCATGACGGTCATCCGAGCGGCCACCAAAGTCTCAACCCGGCGACGGCGTGCCGTAATTGGTGAAATCGATCTTGAACATGTTGGGGTCGAGCTTCTTGCTCGAATCCAGATTGTACACCGCGATCGTGGTGTCGTAGCCCTGCGGGTCGGTGACGGTCCACTGCTTGAGCTGGCCGTCCTTCGCGCCGAACATCAGCAGGAGACGGCTGGTGCCGACCAGCGCCTGCTTCTCCTCGATGGTGACGCTGATGAAGACGTCGTCGGCGGAGACGCCAACGACATTGGTGTCCTTCATCAGGTCGATGCGATCGGACAGCAGGAAACGCAGTGGCGTCTGCGACAACGGATAGACGTCCTGGGTGGCGAGCTTGCGGTCGCGCACCACGAGCGACGATCCGTCGGCGACGATGTCGATCGGGCTCGGCGCGTCGTATTCGAAGCGCACCTTGCCGGGCTTCTGGATGTAGAAATCGCCCTGCGTCTTGCTGCCGTCGGGGCCGACCTGGACGAAATTGCCGACCAACGTCTGCAGCGACGACAGATAGGCGCTGACCTTGGCCGCCTGCGCCTTCTGGTTGGCATCGAATGTCTGGAAGATGCTGCTCGGCACGTTGCGCCGCGGATCCGGGATCACCGGATTGGGCGGCGCCTGCATCGCGCCGGTGACGGCCGGCCCGCCGGCGGACGCGCCGCCGTCACGCCCCTTCGGCGCCGGCTTCGGCACCGGCACGGTCTGGGCGAACGACGCAGTGGCCACCATCGCGGCGGTGACGAGAAGCACGCCGGCCACGCGCGCGCCTCGCGCGGCGATGGTGGCAGTGAATCGAATGTCCGGATGTCTGATCAACGCGTCGTCCTGTATGAGTGGGCGCCTTTTTAGCGTGATTTCGGGCAAAAGCAGATATCGAATTTGCGTGAAATGTTGTTCAGAGGCTCTTGCCTCACATATGGCTGTTCTCTTCCTCGACCAGAATCTCCCGCTTGCCGGCATGGTTGGCGGGACCGACGATGCCCTCCAGTTCCATGCGCTCCATCAGCGATGCGGCGCGGTTATAACCGATCTGCAGACGGCGCTGGATGTAGCTGGTCGAGGCCTTGCGGTCGCGCTTGACGACCGCAACCGCCTGCTGGAACAGATCGCCCCCGCCATCGCCGCCCATGCCGGTGGCGTCGAACACGGCACCGTCCTCGTCCTCGGTCGGCTCTTCGGCGGTGACGGCTTCGAGATATTCCGGCTGTCCCTGCGTCTTGAGGTGACGCACCACCTTCTCGACCTCCTCGTCGGAGGCGAAAGGTCCGTGCACGCGGCTGATGCGTCCGCCGCCCGCCATGTAGAGCATGTCGCCCTGGCCGAGCAGCTGCTCGGCGCCCATCTCGCCCAGAATGGTGCGGCTGTCGATCTTGGAGGTGACCTGGAAGGCGATGCGGGTCGGGAAGTTCGCCTTGATGGTGCCGGTGATGACGTCGACCGACGGACGCTGCGTCGCCAGGATCACGTGCAGGCCGGCGGCGCGCGCCATCTGCGCCAGACGCTGCACCGCGCCTTCGATGTCCTTGCCGGCGACCATCATCAGGTCGGCCATTTCGTCGACGATGATGACGATGTAGGGCAGCGGATCCAGCGAGAGCTTCTCTTCCTCGTAGATCGCCTTGCCGGTTTCCTTGTCGAAGCCGGTATGCACCGTGCGCGTCGGCTCCTCGCCCTTGGCCTTCAGTTCGAGCAGGCGCGTATTGTAGCCGTCGATGTTGCGCACACCGAGCTTGGCCATGTTCTTGTAGCGCTCCTCCATCTCGCGCACGGCCCATTTCAGCGCGACCACCGCCTTCTTCGGGTCGGTCACCACAGGCGTGAGCAGATGGGGAATGCCGTCATACACCGAGAGCTCGAGCATCTTCGGATCGACCATGATCAGGCGGCACTGGTCGGGGCGCAGCCGGTAGACCAGGCTGAGGATCATGGTGTTGATCGCGACCGACTTGCCCGAGCCGGTGGTACCCGCGATCAGCATATGCGGCGTGCGGGCGAGGTCGATGATGACGGGGTCGCCGCCGATGGTCTTGCCGAGGCAGAGCGGCAGCTTCGCGACCGTGTCGGTCGCTTCCTTCGCCACCAGCAGTTCGCGCAGGTAAACCTTTTCGCGATGCGCGTTCGGCAATTCGATGCCGATGGCGTTGCGGCCGGGCACGACCGCGACGCGCGCCGACAGCGCGCTCATCGAGCGGGCGATGTCGTCGGCAAGGCCGATCACGCGCGAGGACTTGATGCCGGGCGCCGGCTCCAGCTCGTACAGCGTGACCACGGGACCGGGATTGGCCTTCACGATCTCGCCGCGCACGCCGAAATCCTGCAGCACGCCTTCGAGCGAGCGGGAATTGCTCTCCAGCTCGGCCTTGCTGAGCGGCTGGCGATCGCCGGCCTTCGGCGCGGCCAGCATGGAGACGGAGGGAAGATCGAACTTGTCGGAGGACTTCTTGGAAGCGGCCTTCGGCGCAGCCTTCTTCTTCGGGGCGCGCGCTGCGGGCTCCTCCTCTTCCTCCTCCTCGTCTTCCAAGTCCTCTTCGTGCCCGTCCTCGTCGTCCTCGTCGCGAGACTGCGGCGAGATCGACGGCGCTGAGCGGCCGCTGCCGAGATTCGGCTCCTGACGGCTGAACGCGACCGCCTTGGTCTTCGGACCGCTCGAGACCAGCGAACGATAGGCAGCGCCAAGCAGCCAGATCAGCCGCGCCTTGGTGCTCATCAGCGCATGGAACAGCCAGCCCAGCGATACTGAGCCGCGATCGCTCTCCTCGTCTTCGTCGAGCGGCTTGTCGTCTTCCTCGATCTCGGCGAGTTCGTCGTCAGGCTCGCGAGCGCCGAGACCGCAGGCGATCAGGAAGGTCGCTGCCATCGCGGCGAACAGGATCGTGCCCAGCACGATGCGATAGATCGTGCCCGCCGGTCCGAAGATCACCGCGGGCGCGCGCACCAGGGCATCGCCGACCACGCCGCCGAGGCCGGTCGGCAGCGGCCAGGCCCCACCGTGCTGAAAGCAGCTGACGAAGCCCGCCGCGATCACCGTGCAGAGAATCCAGGAGCCGAGCCGCAGCGCCTCGCGATCGAACGGACGATGTGTCATCATGCGCCAGCCCCAGACCGCAACGGTCAGGACCAGCATGATCGCGCCGAGCCCCAGGATCTGCATCGCGAGATCGGCGCCGATCGCGCCGGCGTAGCCGAGGATGTTGCGGATCGGCCGCGAGGTCGCGTGGCTGAGGCTTGGATCCTGCACCGACCACGTCATCAGCGCCGCGGAGGCGACGCCCGCCAGCGCGATCAGGCCGAGGCCGGTGAGCTCGCGCATGCGCCGCGCCAGCCCCTCGCGGATCGAGGGCGGCAGATGGCCGACCAGAGGAATGACACGCTCGATTGCCGACATGCTCACGGCGCCCCGCCTAACCCAGAGTCTCGACCAGCCGGTGCAGCGCCTGCGCCGTGGTCTCGCCGTCCTGCACCAGCGCGAGGCGGATGTAGCCTGCGCCGGGATTGAATCCGTCAGGCTGCCGTCGCGCCAGGAAGCTGCCGGGCACCACGCGCACGCCGGCTTCCCTGAACAGCTTGAGCGTCACCGACACGTCGTCGCCGACCTCGGAGGTGTTGAGCCAGACGCAGAAGCCGCCATCGGGCCGGCGATAGCCGTAACGATTGCCGATGATCTGGTCGGCGAGGTCGAACTTGATCCGGTACAGCCGGCGATTCTCCTCGACATGCGCCTCGTCGCCGTAGGCGACCGTCGCGACATGCTGCAACGGCACCGGCACCTGGGGCGCGGCGATGTTGCGCAGCTCGAGGAACATGCCGATGAATTTCTTGTCGCCGGCGGCGAAGCCGACGCGCAGGCCAGGGAGGTTGGAGCGCTTCGACAGCGACTGGAACGCGACCACGCGCGTGAAGTCGGGGCCGGCGCATTCCAGCGCGCTGCCGGGAGCCTCGCGCGTGTAGATCTCGGAATAACATTCGTCGCTGAGGATCACGAAGCCATAGCGGTCGGCGAGCTGCTTCAGGCGCTCGAAATAGCCGGGCTTCGCGACCGAGCCCTGCGGATTGGCGGGTGAAGCCAGGTAGAACGCCACCGTGCGCGCCAGCGTCGCCTCATTGATGGCGTCGAGATCGGGCAGGAAGCCGTTCTCGACCGTGGTCGGCAGATGGACCGGCTCGCAAGCGGCCGCAAGAGCGCCCGCGCCATAGACCGGATAGAACGGGTTCGGCATCAGGATCGCAGGCTTGCCCGGACGCGGGCCGACATAGCGGGCGGCCGCGATCGCGGCGAGGAACAGCCCCTCGCGGCTGCCATTGAGGACGAGAATCTCGGTTTTGGGGTCGAGCGACCGCGGCAGCTTGAAGCGCGACGACAGCCAGGCGCCGGCGGCGTTGCGGAACGGCTCGGTGCCCTGGTTCATCGGGTAGCGGCCGAAATCGGCGATGTGCCTGGCCAGCACCGGGCCGACGAAGTCGGGCACGGGATGCTGGGGCTCGCCGACCGCAAGCGAAATCAAGGGCTTGCCCGGCTGATGCGGGGCCAGGAGCTCGTTCAACCGGACGAAGGGCGAGCGTTCGGAATCGGAGCCATTACCGCCCTGCGGCGCACGGGATGAAGCGGTCAGAGCCATTCGTTGGGCGCCAGTACTCTTGGAACGGCCGGTCGCTACCAAAGGCGCCGGCGGGAAGCGGTTCAGTTCACCATAGATAGGGCGAGGTTAAGACGCGATTAACCATCGGCCGCCGCCCCGTCCAGAGCGGGAATAATCGGGCCGGATAAACAACGGATGGCGGCGGGAGATCTCGTGGCCCGGCTTGTCGTGCCCCTTCACGGTCCTCGAGCTGCGTGTGGCGCAAACCTGATTTTCAAGTGATTGCAGGGCGTTAGGGGAGTACAACCTAATACACCCGACTGACAATTCACAATATTTAGTATTTGGTCCAGGAACTCGCACCAATTGTTGACGGGTGAAACCGAGGGTCTTAGCCTTCGAGTCGTTCGGCGCGAGTGAGTCCTAAGTCCCGTCGTCGTTCTAATCCCAAAAGGGTCCAAGCGGAGGGATTCCCGGCCAGCCTGTGGGCTAGCGGACGAATCGCGACGTATGCCGATCAGGGTTAATGAAGTTTTTAACCTTTGTAGGAGCAGTCTAAATAAACTTTTCCACCCTGGCCCTGATGCTGGGTCCGAGAAGAACAGGAGAACCTGATTTGGCCCGCAAGGGTCGCACGAGTTGATCTGGAAAAGAGAAGACCATCGGGGATTCCCGCCCCCGATGGCCCCTGTCCGATCCAGACTTGCATCCATATGGGCAGGTGCAAGACGGGGCGGCGCACAGAACTGTTGAGTCGAGTAGACTCCGCAGAGTCAACCCGGTCAAGCCCACTAATCCCGTAAGTGGGAAATTTGACCTATGAGTAAACAAACGTTGAGGCCCGGCGAAAAAATCCGGGATTCCGGCATCTACCGCGATAGTTCCTCGGGCGAACGGTCCACGCTCGTGCGTGGCAAAACCGCGCCTCCGACTGAACGGCCCGGCGGTAAATGGCTCGAAGTCGTCGATACGAATCCGAACGACAAGAGCAGTCGTCGCTAACGAGAGGGAAGCCCGGCGTATTCGCTGGGCTTTTCCTTTTTTGGAATCGCACCCTTCGATTCTCTTTGGATGGCTTTCACTTCTGCCAAAGCGCTCATCAAACCGCTCGTCGTTGTCGTCCGTCTCCAGAATGCGGGCGGCTTGTTTGAACTTCTACAACTGAGCCTTGCATTTGGGCGTTGCTATGCGTGTCCCTGCTAAGCCGGAAGAGATTGTCGAAGTCTACGCTGACGAGAGCAGCCAGAACAAACACCGCTACTTGGTTCTGGGCGCTATCACGATCAGCATGCTTGGCACCCCTGATTTGATTGAGGCTATCAAAAAGGCTCGTTTGCCGGAGTTACCTCAAGGCGAAGCGAAATGGGCGAAAGTCTCGAAAGCCAAGCTAGCCGCATACAAGCGGATGGTGGATGTGGTTTTTGACAATCAGGATAGGTGGCATTTTCACTCGCTTTTTGTCGATACGACGCAGCAGAACCACAAGAGGTTTAACGACGGCGACAGCGAGATCGGCTTCAACAAAGAACTTTACCAACTGGCAAACAAGGTCGGCCAGCTTTACTCAAAGGCTTACTTCCACATCTATCCTGACTACCGAGACACCAAGAGTTCGCCCGAGGAACTGCGTCAGATTTTGTGCCATGGCGCTCGAAAGCGTGGGGATACCAGAGATTGGCCAGTCCGGCGCTGCCAGTTTCGCGACTCAAAAAAGACGATCCCCCTTCAGGTTGCGGACATTCTGATTGGCGCGATCGCCTACCAACTTAACGGCCACAACAAGGCCCCCGACGCAAACCCCGCAAAGATGGAGCTAGCTCAATACATCATGACCCGCGCTGGCATTACCGACATAACTCGCGGCACGGCGAGGGTGGCCAAATTCTCGGTCTGGCCGCGCAAGTTACGAAAGTGAAGGGGTGGTCCCTAGCCTCTAGATCGAAACCGACCCCCACCTTTGGGTGGGTGCCACCGCCTAGGCGGTGGCGTCAGGCTAGGGAGTTGACCCGAATATAGTTCCTAAGATTCGCGTTGTGAATCGTGGGGATATCTTTTTTTAAGCTCCTGTATTCTTAAGTTTTTTTAAAGTTCTAGGCCGGGTAAGCCTGCGCCAATTGGCGCAGGGTTACGAAATGGTCGTTCCCGCCGACCATTTCCGTGTTCTGAAACTGTTCGTCACCGGTACAGTTTTCCAAGGGCAACCGAAGCTCCCTCTACCTACGCCGCATCCTGTAGCGAACCTTCCTCGCAGCTGTGCATCATGCCGTGTCGGGCGCCTAGCGCCCCGGCAGCTTCGCGAACGTCTTCATGCCGGCGGGGATGGTGTGGAATTCCTGCATGTCGCAGGTATAGATCGCCATCTGCGGCTGGAACTGCGCCGGTTCATCGAGCGTGCCGACCTTCAGGATCGCGGCGGGCAGCCCCGGAACCTTGGTCACGATGTGCGTGCCGCATTCGGCGCAGAACTCGCGCGTGACGGGGCGTTCGAGGTCCTTGCGCGTGAACTGCCTGGGTTGACCGGTGATGTAGCTGAAGCCGCCCGCCGGCATCGCGATGAAGGTGTTGGGCGCGCCGCCCGAGATGTACTGGCATTCGCGGCAATGACACTGCGCCTGCATCATCGCATCGCCCTCGGCCACGTAGCGCACCTCGCCGCAATAGCATCCGCCTTCCAAACGCATGACGACCTCCCGATTGTTATCCTTATGGTCGATATTTCTGCGCCGGCCGCGCGGAATGGCAACGCTTTTCTTGCGAGCCCGGACCCAAAAGAAAGGGGCTCCAGCTTGCGCTGGAGCCCCTCAACGGTCAGGGCATTGCCGGGTATGTGCCCGAACCGTAGTTGTGGACGCGGTCTCCTAGGAGACCGCGTCCGGGAGGAGAGGGTTACATGTTGTAGGCGCGCTCGGTGTGCTCGGTGATGTCGAGGCCTTCACGCTCGGTCTCGACATTGGCGCGGAGGCCAACGATCACATCGACGACCTTGAAGATGATCGCCGAACCGACGCCCGACCACACCAGCGTGGTGCAGACGGCCTTGATCTGGGCGAGCATCTGCGTGGCGAAGTCGTAATCGGCGACCTTCGGCGGGATCGCCGTGTAGTCGATGATGCCGGCGCCGCCCAGCGCGGGGTTGACGAGAATGCCGGTGCCGATGGCGCCGACGATGCCGCCGATGCAGTGCACGCCGAACACGTCGAGCGAGTCGTCGTAGCCGAGCGCGTTCTTCACGACGGTGCAGAAGAACAAGCAGACCACGCCGACCACGAGGCCGAGGACGATCGCGCCCATGACCCCGGCGAAGCCGGCCGCGGGCGTGACCGCCACGAGGCCCGCGATCGCGCCGGAGATGACGCCGAGCACGGAGGGATGGCCCTTGATGATCCACTCCGCGAACATCCACGACAGAGCAGCGGCCGCGGTGGCGACGAAGGAGTTGGTCATCGCGAGTGCGGCGCCGCCGCTGGCCTCGAGGTTGGAGCCGGCGTTGAAGCCGAACCAGCCGACCCAGAGCAGCGAAGCGCCGATCATCGACATCGTCAGCGAGTGCGGAGCCATCAGCTCCTTGCCGTAGCCGACGCGCTTGCCGATCAGGAGGGCGCCGACGAGGCCTGCGATGCCGGCGTTGATGTGCACCACGGTGCCGCCCGCGAAGTCGATGGCGCCCATCTTGAAGATCCAGCCGGCGTCGGCGTTGAGCTCGTCGAGCTTGGCCTGCGCCGCGGTCTTCGCCGCCGCGTCACCCGCCGCCGCGAGCGCCTTGGCCGCATCCTGGATCAAGTCCGGACCCTGCCAGTACCAGACCATGTGCGCGATCGGGAAGTAGATCAGCGTGACCCAGAGCGGAATGAAGAGCGCGATGGCCGAGAACTTCATGCGCTCGGCGAAGGCGCCGACGATGAGGGCGGGCGTGATCGCCGCGAAGGTCATCTGGAAGCACACGTAGATGAGCTCCGTGATGTTGGCGTCGACCGAGAAGGTCGCGGCCTTCGTCTCGGTGGTGACGCCCATCATGAAGGCCTTGGAGAAGCCGCCGATGAAGTCGGAGCCGCCGGTGAAGGCGAGGCTGTAGCCGTACACGGCCCAGATCACGGTGACGACGCAGACGCTGTAGAACACCTGCATCAGGACCGAGAGCATGTTCTTGGAACGGACGAGACCGCCGTAGAACAGCGCGAGGCCGGGGATCGTCATCAACAGCACCAGCACTGTCGATGTCAGCATCCAGGCGTTGTCTCCCTTGTTGACCGTTGGCTCGGCGTAGGCTGCGGTCGCAGCGAACAGGCCGACTGCGAGAGCCGCCAATCCCGCGCCATGGGGACGCTTGAACGTCATATTGTTTACTCCTGCTTGGATAAGGTTGAGCGCGAAATCAGAGGGCCGCGGCATCGGCCTCGCCGGTGCGGATGCGCACCGCGTGGTCGAGGTTGATGACGAAGATCTTGCCGTCGCCGATCTGTCCGGTTTTCGCGGCGGACGTGATGGCGTCGATGGTCTTGTCGACCTGGTCGGAGGCGACAGCGACCTCGATCTTGATCTTGGGCAGAAAGCTCACGGCATATTCGGCGCCGCGATAGATTTCCGTATGGCCCTTCTGGCGGCCATACCCCTTGACTTCCGTCACCGTGAGACCGTGAACGCCGATGGCGGTCAGGGCGTCACGGACTTCTTCAAGCTTGAATGGCTTGATGATCGCCATAACAATTTTCATGGGTCCTATCCCCGCTTGGGCCCGGTCCGGACGTGGCCGGGCGTTCTCGACTGGTTCGCCACGAGGGAGAAGTTTCACTACGCGGGCACAGCCGGGACCCCTAGAATCAAATGCCGTGCCAGATCAGGCGGATTGCCTAACGGATTATGAAGACGGGCGTTTTCGCCTTCGGCAGGGGTCGCACTGCAGTGCGCCATTACGTCGCGCTTAAAACGTGATCACGTCTGCTCAAAACGAGGGCAAGACAGGCTCCCGACACAATGTTGCCCACGCGTCGGGCAGCAAGACGGTATTTACGTAGCACCGGCGCCTATTGCAGGGCTTCACCGTGCTGCGAAATATCCAGTCCCTCCAGCTCGTGCTCACGGGATACGCGCAAGGGCACGAACAGGCCGACCAGCTTGAGCAGGATGAAGCTGACGCCCCCCGACCAGACCAAGGTCACCGCAACCCCGTAGAACTGGATCAGGAGCTGCTGCGGATGGCCCTCCAGCAGGCCGGCGGTGCCGCCGATGGCGCTGGTGGCGAACACGCCGCCGAGCAGGGTGCCGGTCAGGCCGCCGATGCCGTGGACGCCGAAGACATCGAGCGAATCGTCGTAGTCGAAGCGGTGCTTCAGCCAGGTACAGGCCCAGTAGCAGACCGCACCGGCGATGATGCCGATGACGATGCCGTGCCATGGCGCGACGAAGCCCGAGGCCGGCGTGATGGTGCCGAGACCTGCGACCGCGCCGGAGATCATGCCGAGCACCGAGGGCTTGCGCCGCGTCGACCATTCGATCGCGCCCCAGGTCAGCGCGCCGGCGCAGGCGGCAAGATGGGTCGCGATGATCGCCATCACCGCGCGGGAATTGGCCGCACCGGCCGAGCCGCCGTTGAAGCCGAACCAGCCGACCCACAACAGGCCGGTGCCCATCACCGCGAGCGAGAGATCGAATGGCGAGAGATTCTCGGTGCCGTAGCCGTGACGGCGTCCCATCACCTTGGCCGCAACGAGGCCGCCGGTGCCGGCCGACAGATGCACGACGAGACCGCCGGCGAAGTCGAGCACGCCCATGCTGTTGAGGAAGCCGCCGCCCCATACCCAATGCGCCAGCGGAATGTAGACGAAGATGAACCAGGCGACGGAAAACAGCAGATAAGCCGAGAACCGCATGCGGTCGGCGACCGAGCCCGCGACCAGCGCCACCGTGATGATGGCAAACGTCATCTGGTACAGCATGAACAGCGATTCCGGGATCGTTTTCGCCGCGGGGTTGACGCTGTCCATGGTCATGCCGGCGAGAAACCAGCGATCGAGCGTACCGATCCAGGGGCCGTCGCCGACGAAGCAGAGCGAATAGCCGAACGCGACCCAGAGAATGGAGATCAGCGTCACGGCCGCAAGGCTCTGCGCCATGGTGGCGAGCACGTTCTTCTTGCGCACCATTCCGGAATAGAACAGCGCAAGCCCCGGGATCGTCATCATCAGCACCAGCGCGGTGGCGACGATCATCCAGGCGGTGTCGGCGGTGTTGATCTCGCTGGCCGCCGCGTGCGCCGGCGAAGCCAGGACGGGCACACATCCGATTGGCGCAGCCATAGCAGCTGCGCGGCGCAAAAATCCCGCCATGTCATTCCCCCCGGCATCAATTGCGTCGCACGCTGTGGCGTCGTTGCCCGGTGCGATCGAAGAAGGATCGAGAAAACGCGTCGAACGGAATTCAGAGCGCGTCGCTGTCGGTCTCGCCGGTGCGGATGCGCAGCGCGTGGTCGATCGGCGTGACGAAGATCTTGCCGTCGCCGATCTGCCCGGTGCGGGCCGTCGCGGTGATCACGGCGACCGCCTTGTCGGCGACGTCGGAGGCGACCGCGATCTCGATGCGCAGCTTCGGCAGGAAGTTCACGACATATTCGGCACCACGATAGATCTCGGTGTGCCCCTTCTGCCTTCCATAGCCCTTCACCTCGGTCACGGTCATGCCATGCACGCCGATCGCCGTCAGGGCCTGGCGGACCTCATCGAGCTTGAAGGGTTTGATGATCGCGACGACGAGTTTCATGGTCAGGCCTATTCCCCGGGATGCGCCGCGCCGCATGTGCCCGGCGCTGCGTCAATCTGGCATCTTTCCGGGCAAATGGCACAAAAAAGTTGCAGATTGAAGCGGAAAAACGTTTGGCCAAGGCCGGCCTGTGAACGGCCGCCTCTGTACAGGGCAGCTGTTCATCCTTCACAATGCATTTTTGGCATGGATGCGGTGAACCCAGGCGTGAACCAAAGCGTCCCGGCCCGTACATACGTAAGTTCGAGGGGGACGTTCCATGGCGAGTTGGTTCTACGCATCCGAGGGCAAGCAGCAGGGGCCCTTTCCGGAAGGGCACTTCCGCGACCTCGTCGCCCAAGGCGTCGTGCGCCCGGATACGCTGGTGTGGACCGAGGGCATGGCCGGCTGGCAGAAGGCCGCCGAAATCCCCGGCCTGATCGGCGGCGGCGCGCCGCCGACGATTCCGGGCGGCGGGCCCCCGATGATGGGCGGAAGTGGCTATGGCGGCGCCGGCGGCTATGCTGCGACCGCCAGCGGCGGATCGCTCTCGGTCGATTTCGGCATCCTCGAATTCACCTGGCGCAGCATCGTGCTGCTGATCGGAATGATCTTCGTCATCCCGGCGCCGTGGGCCTTCGTCTGGTACACCAGATGGATCGTGTCCTGCGTCAAGGTGCCGGGGCGGCCGAACCTCAGCTTCACCGGCAATACAATGACCATCGTGCCGTGGTATTTCGGCTTCATCGTTCTCGCCGTCTTGCTCAGCTTCGTCGGCAGCGAGATATTGAGCAATCTGCTGTTCATCGTGCAGATCGTGCTCTACTGGCTCTTGATCAAATGGATGGTCGCGAACCTCGCCTCCAACGGGCAGCCGCTGGGCCTGAGCTTCACCGGTTCGGTCTGGGCCTATGTCGGCTGGAATCTGCTGTTCGCGATTTCCATCATCACCATCATCGGCTGGGCCTGGGTGGCCGCGGCGCAGATGCGCTGGTTCTGCCGCAACGTCGAGGGCACGCGGCGCGAGATCGTCTTCAAGGGCAGCGGCCTCGATATCCTCTGGCGCGGCATCGTGGCGACCATCCTGATCTGCTTCATCATCCCGATCCCGTGGGTGTATCGCTGGATCATGAACTGGTTCGCCTCGCAGACCGAGCTCGCGCCGCGCGGCTCGCTCCGGGCATGATCTGAAAGGCTTCAAGCGCGACGAGCCGCGCTTGAAGCGCTCAGGCCTTCCGCTCAGGTCTTCCGCTTAGGTCTTGCGCTCGCGCACCGAGCCTTCCTGCGCGACGGAGGCGACCAGCGTGCCGTCCGGCTTGAAGATCGAGCCGCGGGTCAGGCCCCGGCCCGATTGCGCGCTCGGCGAATCCTGCGCGTAGAGCAGCCATTCGTCGGCGCGGAACGGGCGGTGAAACCACATCGCGTGGTCGAGGCTCGCCGGCATCATCCGCTTGTCGAACAGCGTGCGGCCGTAGCGCGCCATGATCGCGTCGAGCAGCGAGAAGTCCGAGGCATAGGCGAGCGCGCACATGTGCAGCGCCGGATCGTCGGGCAGCTTGGCGGCGGTCTTGATCCAGACGTGGATGCGGCCGTCGTCGATCTTCTGGCCGAAGTAACGGCCGAGCTCGACCGGGCGCAGCTCGATCGGCCGGTCGGATTCGTAATAGCGGCGGATGAAGTCCGGCATCTCCTTGAACATCGGCTGCTTCGCCACCTCCTCCGCCGTGAGCTTTTCCGGCGGCGGCACGTCGGGCATCTTGTCCTGATGGTCGAACGCGGTCTCCTCCTCGGCGTGGAACGACACCATGATCGAGAAGATCGCGTTGCCGTGCTGGATCGCGGTGACGCGGCGGGTCGAATAGCTCTTGCCGTCGCGCAGACGCTCGACCTGGTAGATGATCGGGATCTGCGGATCGCCCGGCAGGACGAAATAACAATGCAGCGAATGCGGCAGCCGGCCCTCGACGGTGCGGCAGGCCGCGACCATCGCCTGCCCGATCACCTGGCCGCCGAACACCCGCTGCCAGCTCGTCTTCGGGCTGTTGCCGCGGAACAGGTTCACCTCGAGTTGCTCGAGGTCGAGGATCGCGATGAGGTCGATCAGGCCTTTGGACATGAGTTTCTCTCGGAATGACGGAACGAGGGGCCCGCCACCCTCGTTTCACCGCACTGTTTCGCCCAGCTCAAGTCTGCTAGCAAGACCGAGAATTGTCCGGGAAGCTTTGGTATGTCGGTACAGGGTAGCATTGTCATCGGTGGCGGCGCGTTCGCTGGCCTCGCGCTGGCCTTGGCGCTGCGCCAGGGGCTCGGGCCCGAGATCCCCGTCGTCGTCGCCGATCCCGCGCTCGGCACGCGGCCGAGCCGCGACCCCCGCGCCACCGCGATCGTCGCCGCCTGCCGCCGCCTGTTCGAGACGATCGGCGCCTGGGACGACGTCAGGGGCGAGTCGCAGCCGATCCTCGACATGGTCGTCACCGATTCCAGGCTGGAGGACGCCACCCGCCCGGTGTTCCTCAACTTCGCCGGCGACGTCGCCCCCGGCGAGCCCTTCGCGCATATGGTCGAGAACCGCCGCCTGATCGACGCGCTGGTGGTGCGTGCGGAGGCCGAGGGCATCGATCTCCGCGCGACTCCGGTCGCGTCCTACGATGCGCGCTCCGAAGGCATCGATGTGACGCTCGGCGACGGCAGCGTGATCGCCGCGAGCCTTCTGGTCGCCGCCGATGGCGCGCGGTCGAAGCTGCGCGAGCGCGCCGGCATCGTCACCCATGGCTGGGAGTACGACCAGTCCGGCATCGTCGTCACCGTCGGCCACGAGCGCGATCATGATGGGCGCGCCGAAGAGCACTTCCTGCCGGCCGGCCCCTTCGCGATCCTGCCGCTGACCGGAAAACGCTCCTCGCTGGTGTGGACCGAGCGCCGCACGGAGGCCGCGCGCATCGTCGCCCTCGGCGACGAGGAATTCCACGCCGAGCTCGAGCGGCGCTTCGGCCTGCATCTCGGCGAGGTCAAGGCGCTCGACAAGCCGCGGGCGTTTCCGCTGTCCTATTTCGTCGCGCGGTCCTTCATCGCCGAGCGCCTCGCGCTGGTCGGCGATGCCGCCCATGTCATTCACCCCATCGCAGGCCAGGGCCTCAACATGGGCCTGAAGGACGTCGCTGCGCTGGCCGAAGTGGTGGTCGATGCCGCGCGGCTCGGCATGGATATCGGCGGGGCGGACGTGCTCGAGCGCTACCAGCGCTGGCGCCGCTTCGACACGATGGCGATGGGCGTCGCCACCAACTCGCTGAACTTCCTGTTCTCCAACCAGTCGACGCTGTTGCGCACGGTGCGCGACATCGGCCTCGGCCTCGTCGACCGCGCCCCGCCGCTGAAGAACCTCTTCATCCGCCAGGCCGCAGGCCTCACCGGCGAGGTGCCGCGGCTGTTGAAGGGCGAGGCGTTGTGAGGGACGAATGGTGAATAGCGAGCGGATCCATTCGCTACTCGCCATTCCCCATTCGCTATCCTCAATCGATCTTGCGCGCCTCTTCCGGCAGCATGATCGGGATGCCGTCGCGGATGGGATAAGCGAGCTTGGCGCTGCGCGAGATCAGCTCCTGCCGCGCGGAATCGAATTCCAGCGGGCCTTTGGTCAGCGGGCAGACCAGGATCTCCAGCAATTTCGGATCGACGCTGGGTTCGGGACGTTCGGTGGGCACGTTCATGGGAGTCTCCGGCAATCGCCTGCCTTTACCATAGAAATTCGCACCCGCCATCACGGCTGGAGCATGATCCGGAAAAGTGCGAAGCGGTTTTCCGAAAAGATCAGGCTCAAACAAAAACCTGAAGCGCGATGACGTTTCATCCTGATCGCATCGCGCTTGAGGCCGAGACCATCGCCAGCAGCTCGTCGAGCATGGCCTGCAGCCGCGCGGCCGGGATTGACGGGCCTGACAGGGCAAATCCGAGAAATGTCCAGTACAGGATCTGTGCGCGGACCTGCGCCGTTGCCGGGGCCTGCCCACGCTTTTGCAGCAGCTCCTCGATATAGTCGAGCCTGCGGCGGTCGATTGCGCGCACCGCCGCTTGCGCGCTCGCATCGAACGCCGCCCAATTGCGCACGGCGCGCTCGAGGTCGAGCCGCGCGCCGAAGGATCTCCGCAGCAGCATCCTGAGCGGCTCGTCGCTGGCCGCTTCGACGTCGGCGATGATCTGCTCGGCCGCGATCTCGCGCCAGCGCGCCAGCACCGCGGCGTGAAACGCGGCCAGATCCGCGAAATGCCAGTAGAAGCTGCCGCGCGACACGCCCATGGCCTTGGCGAGCGGATCGGCCTTCAGCGCCGTGAAGCCGCCCTTCGCCAGTGCCTTGAGGCCCTGGCTGGTCCAGTCGTCGGCGGAGAGCTGCTGATTCATGTCGTTTCCAGGAAGCGTACCATACACTAGTGTATTGACATGCGCTTTGCCAGACGCTATCGAACCATACATAAGTGTATGGAGGTGTTGATGCGTGATCTGCTGCTCCAGTGTGCGGGTATCCTGACGATCGCCGTCGCCCTCACTCACGGCTACCTCGGCGAGGCCAAGGTATTCGCCCGCGCGCGCATCGAGCCGGAACGGCTCCGCTCCTTGATCCGGCTGGTGTGGCAGGCCTCAACCGTAGCCTGGATCGGCGGTGGCGTGCTGCTGATCGCGGTGCCGTGGATGCAGTCGGAGCCGGCTCGCCACTGGATCGTCGCCACCATGGCCTGCGTGTTCGGCTGCTCCGCGCTTGCCAACGCATGGGTGACGCGCGGCCGGCACTTCGGCTGGATGGCGCTCAGTGCGGTCGTCGTGATGTCGGTTGCCGGGTACTAGCTGCGTTTCCGCCTGTGAGGCGCAAATCTGCATTCTCGGCAGAGAGCGCTAGCGTTCTCGCTCGTATTAGAACGAGTCTAAACTCAACAATAGAACTTATCTAAAGCGGACCAAGCTCGTCACCGATTGACTTCATCCCGCTGTTTGCTTCCTTCGGTGGGCTCCGCGGCCCCGCGCAGCGCATACGCCAGATGAGGAGAAGTTCGTGAAGGTCATTCGTGTTGTTGCCATTGCACTGACGATCGGGATCGGCGCAGGATCGACGGCTATGGCCGACGGCTTCAAGAATTGCACCAAGCTCGACAAGGCGTCGTGGAAGCCGGCCAGCGAAGCCGAAGCCAAGGCCAAGGCGCTGGGCTACGAGGTGCGGCGCTCCAAGGTCGAAGGCTCCTGCTACGAAGTCTACGGCGTCAAGGAAGGCAAGCTCTACGAGTTGTTCTACAGCCCCGAAGACCTCAGCCTGAAGCACACGATCGCCAAGTAGATCGCAAGTAGGTCGGCTGCGACGCGATCTGCGCAAGGCAGGGCTTGAAGCATGGTCTTGTTGATCGAACAAGCGCCAGACGCGCGCGGGGCGCCCGACCGGACGCCCGCCGAGCGAACTGTCCCGCGAACGATCGCGGTCTGGGACCTCCCGCTGCGCCTCTGGCACTGGGCTCTCGCGGCCGGCGTTCTGGCTGCGTGGTTCACGCCGAGCGTCTATGACGGCCTTCACCGCGTGCTCGGCTATACCGTGCTGGGGCTTCTCGCGTTTCGCCTGGTCTGGGGCTTCCGGGGAAGCCGCTATTCGCGCTTCCGCATGGTCGGCGTCCGGCTGCGCGCCTCGCCCCGCTATCTCTGGAACCTGCGCCGCGGCATCAGCGGCCGCTATATCGGGCTCAATCCCGCCGGCACGCTGATGCTGGTCGCACTGCTGGTCTCGCTCGCCGTTTCGACCATCACCGGAGCGATGTCGGTCACGGTCACGTTCTTCGGCGTGTGGTGGGTCGAAGACGCCCACCATTATTCATCGGATGCCGTCATCGTCCTGGTCGTGCTCCACGTCGCTGGGGTGGTGCTGATGGGAATCCTGCAGCGCGAGAACCTGATCCGCGCCATGATCACCGGACGCAAGCGCATCCGCGGTCACCTCTAAGTTCGTCGCCGGTCGGGACGCGCCTTGCGTGTTCCTCAAGGTCGGACGCGATCACGCGGCTTGGCGCGAAAATGCGCGACAGGTCGGAATGTGCGGCCGACGTTTACCCGCTGGTAAGCATGCAATCAGGCGTTGCACAAAATTAACGCGAAGCACGTTTAGCCCATCCACCATCGACGGTATTGACGATGGAGCGATATTGGATGTTCCGCGTTTTCTCATGCCTTGCGGTCGAGCACGATTGGCGGCTCGTGGTGCTCGCTGGCCTGGTCTGCCTCGTTGCCAGCATTGTTGCCGTCAGCATCTTTCATCGTGCGATCGCGACGCGCGCGAGAACGCGGTGGATCTGGATCGCCATTGCCGGCGCGGCGATCGGATACGGAATCTGGGCGACACATTTCGTCGCGATGCTCGCCTACGAGCCTGGCGTTACGACGGGCTATGGCATCGTGCTGACGGCGTCTTCTCTTGCCGCGGCAATGCTCCTGACCTCGGTCGGCTTCGGCGTCGCGGTCGCCACCTCCGGACGGTGGCGCGCGGCGGCAGGGGGCATCATCATCGGCGGCGGCATTGCCAGCATGCACTATCTGGGGATGTGGGCGCTTGAAGTGCCGGGGCGAGTCTCCTGGTCCATGGACCTCGTGATCGTCTCGATCATCTTTGGCATGTGTCTCGGCTATGCCGCGCTGGCAGTCGCGCTCACCCATCAGGGCTATCGGGGCACGCTCGCAGCGGCAGTTCTGCTGACGCTGGCCATCGTGTCGCATCACTTCACGGCCATGGGTGCCGTGCAGATCACACCAGATCCCACGCTCGCCACCGATACCCTCTCGCTGTCCTCGACCTTCCTCGCGCTCGTTATCGCCGGTGTGGCATTGTCCGTGCTGGGAATGAGCCTGATCGGCGTGCTCGCCGATCGTCGTCTGGCAACCAGAACCGCCAAATTCGAAGAGATCATCAGCCAGCTTTCGGTCGCCCGGCAGCAGCTCGAAGGGTCGCAGAACGAGCTCAAGGAACAGAAGCTGAGGCTGGACACGGCCATCAACCACATGGTCGAGGGCCTTTGCATGTTCGACGCCGAGAAGCGGCTCGTCATCTGCAACGAGCGTTACGCCCGGTTGTACCGGCTGCCGCCGGAACTGCTGCGCGCCGGAACTCCGCACGCCGACATCATCAGACATCGCGTCACGAGCGGCGTACTCGAAGGCGAGGCCAGCGATTTCGCCGCCGAACGGCAGATCGCCAAGCTCGAGGCGCTGCCGATCCATGCCGTTTCGAGCCGCATCGACGCGTTCGCCGATGGGCGGCTGATCTGCGTGACGCGGCAGCCGATGGCCGGCGGCGGCTGGGTGGCCACGCACCTGGATGTCACCGAGCAACGCCGGTCCGAAGCCAAGATCACCTACATGGCGCAACACGATGCGTTGACGGAGCTGCCGAACCGCGTGCTGCTCAAAGCGCGGCTGGAGCCCGCTCTTGCCGATACACACGGCGGAAAGCTCCATCTGGCGGTTCTGCTGCTCGATCTCGACCGCTTCAAGGAGGTCAACGACACGCTCGGACATCCGGCGGGCGACCTGCTGCTGCGTTCGGTCGCCGCGCGCCTGCTGGGTTGCGTCAGGGAGACGACGTTCGTCGCCCGGCTGGGCGGCGACGAATTCGCCGTCGTCGATTACGTGACCGATCCGGTTGCGGACGCGGCCTCTCTCGCCGAGGCGATCCATGCCGCGCTCAGCGAGCCGTTCGATCTCGGCGATCATCAGATCATCGTGGGCACCAGCATCGGGATCGCCGTTGCGCCCCAGGACGGCGCCGATTCCGACACGATCCTCAGGAGCGCGGATCTTGCCCTCTACTCGGCGAAGAGCGCCGGACGCGGCGCATTCCGCTTCTTCGAGCCGGAGCTGGACCAGCTCCTGCGGTCGCGCCGCAACCTGGAGCGGGATCTGCGAAAGGCGCTTGCGAGAAGCGAATTCGAGCTCCACTACCAGCCATTCGTCGACTTGAAGAGCGGCGAGACCTGCGGTCTCGAGGCGTTGCTGCGCTGGCATCATCCCGAGCGGGGTCTCGTCTCGCCCGGCGAATTCATTCCGGTCGCAGAGGAAACCGGCTTGATCCTGCCGCTGGGGGAATGGGTCTTGAGAACCGCCTGTGCCGAAGCGGCCAAATGGCGTTCCGACCTGAAGATCGCGGTCAACTTGTCTCCGGCGCAATTCAGGAGCAGGGAGCTGGTGTCGACGATCGTGGGCGCATTGGCGGCTTCGGGGATTGCGTCAGACCGGCTCGAGCTCGAGGTCACCGAAACCGTCATCATGCACGACAGCGGGACCGTATTCGCGGCACTCAGCCAGCTGCGCGAGCTCGGGGTGCGGATTGCCCTCGACGATTTCGGCACTGGCTATTCGTCGCTCAGCTTCTTGCAGAGGTTTCCGTTCGACAAGGTCAAGATCGACCGCAGCTTCGTCAGCGAGCTGTCCAGTCCGATGGAGGAGTCCCGTCGGATCGCGCGGGCCGTGGTTCAATTCGCAACGAGCCTTGGCAAGACGTCCACCGCCGAAGGCGTCGAAACCGCCGAGCAGCTGGACATCCTGCGCCAGGAGGGCTGCGTCGAGGCGCAGGGCTTCCACCTCAGCCGGCCGATGCGGGCCTCGATGATCGCACGGCTGGTGGACCGAAAGGCCGAGGCCGGCGAGTATGCCGCATAGCTCGCGCGCGACGATCACTGCAGCGGCGGATCGCCGCTGGTGCGCTTCTTGGCGAGGTCCATCTCCGTGACGGCGATCAGGATCTCGGCGCGGGTCTTCAGGTCGGGCGCCTCCAGCATCGCCTGCTTCTCCGCAGGGCCATAGGGCGACATCATCGCCAACGCATTGACCAGCGCCTCGTTGGGCGCGCTCTCGACGCCTTCCCAGTCGACCTTGAGATTGTTGGCCTTCAGGAAGTCCGCCAGCACCGCCAGCAGCGCCTCGCGGTCGACCTCCTCCTCGCCCATGCGCGCGGTGAAGTCGTTGGCGTAGGCGAAGAAGTCCACCTTGCACTGCCGATAGGCGGTGAGCACCTCGAGCTCCTCGACCACCTTGAAGCGCGAAACGCCGGTGAGCTCGAGGATGTAGCGGCCGTCGCCGGATTCGGCGAGCTGTGTGATGCGGCCGACGCAGCCGACGCGGAACAGCGCCGGCTTGTCGGAATCCTTCCGTGAATGCGCGCCGTCGGGCTGGATCATGCCGATCAGGCGATGCCCGTCGCGGAAGGAATCGTCGACCATCGCAAGGTAGCGCGGCTCGAAGATGTTGAGCGGCATCTGGCCGCGGGGCAGCAGCAGCGCGCCCGGCAGCGGAAACACCGGGATGATCTCCGGGAGGTCGGCGGGCCCGCGATATTCGATGTTGATCGGCATCTGCCCGGTCCCCCCTGGCCTCGCCAGCGCGTCTCTACGAAAACAGGATCGTCGACAAACGCTTGCGTCCCTCGACGGTTGCATCATCCGTGCCGCCCCAGGCCTCGAAGAACTGCACCAGCTGCTTGCGGGCGCCGTCGTCGTTCCATTTGCGGTCACGCTTGATGATCTCGAGCAGCTGCTCGGTCGCCGCCGCGCGATTGCCCTGGGCGTTGAGCGCGGTGGCGAGGTCGAATCTAGCTTGATGATCGAGCGGGTTTGCGGCGACTTTCTGTTCCAGCTCGGCAACCGGCCCGAGCGATTTCGCCTGCTCGGCGAGATCGATCGCGGTCTGCACGGCCTTCACGGCCGGGTCGTTGCGCTTGGATTCCGGCACCATGGCCAGCGTCTGCTTGGCCTGCTCCATCGCGCCGGACACGGCGTAGCACTTGGCGAGGCCCGCAAGCGCCGCGATGTTGGTCGAATCATGCTGCAGCGCCTCGGCATAGATCTGCGCGGCCGCCGCCGCGTCGCCCTCGGCCAGCACTGCATCGGCCTCCTGCACGATCTCGGCGACGTTGACCTCGCCCGGCGCGGTGACGCCCTTGGTCAGCCGCTCGATGAAGGCGTTGACCTGGCTCTCCGGCACCGCGCCCATGAAGCCGTCGGCCGGCTGGCCGTTGACGAAGGCGATCACGGCCGGGATCGACTGGATGCCCATCTGGCCGGGGATCGCCGGATGATGGTCGATGTTCATCTTGACCAGCTTGACCTTGCCCTTGGCCGCCTTCACCGCCTTCTCCAGCACGGGGGTGAGCTGCTTGCAGGGGCCGCACCATTCCGCCCAGAAATCGATCAGCACGGGCTGGCGCTTCGATTCCTCGATGACGTCCTTCACGAAGGTCTGGGTGGTGGTGTCCTTGATCAGGTCGGCCGCAGCCGGACCCGCCGCTCCGTTACCCTGGTCGATGATCGTCACGGGATTCCCTCGTCATGTCTGGAATGGCGGCTCTTTAGCACGCCGCCGCGTCATATGCTTGTGGTCGGCTCCTAAATTGGGCCGAATGGGCCGAATTTCAATCCAGGCCCGCCGATTCGCCGGTTCCGGGACGTTTCCGGTCGATTTGGGCCAGCTTCGAGCTCCATATGGGGCCCGAATTGCGAATTGATGCCGCCCGTAGCTGTTGCATTCCCCTCCCGCTTTTGGCATACGACAGCCGTTGCCGGCGCGTCACGCGACCGACACAGGATGCGGGTGTAGCTCAGTGGTAGAGCACGACCTTGCCAAGGTCGGGGTCGAGGGTTCGAGCCCCTTCGCCCGCTCCAGTTTTCTCCAGAGCATCCAGCCAAACCGGATCGGGCCGCGGTTTTTCGCGCCGCTGGCTGGGTGGAGTCTCTCATGACAATCCTGGTTACGGGTAGCGCGGGCCACCTCGGTGAAGCCATTCTCCGGACGTTGCGCGGGCGCGGCTTGCCTGCCCGCGGGCTCGATCTCAAGCCCTCCCCCTTCACCGATTCCGTCGGCTCCATCGTCGATCCCGGCTTCGTGCGGCGCCAGATCGACGGCGTCTCCGCCGTGATCCACACCGCGACGCTGCACAAGCCGCATGTGGCGACCCATTCCAAGCAGGATTTTGTCGACACCAACATCACCGGCACGCTCAACCTGCTCGAGGCGGCCTCGGCCGCCGGCGTGAAGAGTTTTGTCTTCACCAGCACCACCAGCGCGTTCGGCTCGCAGCTGCGGCCCGAGGCGGGACAGGCGGCGGTGTGGGTCACCGAGGAGCTGCCGTCGGTGCCGAAGAACATCTACGGCACGACCAAGCTGATGGCTGAAAACCTCTGCGAGCTGTTCTTTCGCGAGCGCGCCCTGCCGATTGTTGCCTTACGGACCTCGCGCTTCTTTCCGGAGGACGACGACGATCCGGCTGTGCGGTCGGCCTACACGCTGGAGAACGCGCAGGCCAACGAGCTGCTCTATCGCCGGCTGGATATCGCGGACGCGGTGAGCGCGCATCTGGCCGCCGTCGAGCGCGCGCCCGGCATCGGGTTCGCGCGCTACATCGTCTCGGCGACGAGCCCGTTCGAGCAACGTCATCTCGGAGCGTTGGCGCGCGATGCCGCCGCTGTCGTGCGCGAGCTCTATCCGGAGTGCGCGCAGCTCTATGCGGCGCGCGGTTGGCGGCTCTTCCCCGCGATCGATCGCGTCTATGTCAACGAGCGCGCGCGGCGGGAGCTCGGCTGGCGGCCCGAATTCGACTTCGCGCATGTGCTGCGCTCCTTGCGCGATGGCCGCGATTTCCGCAGCACGCTGGCGCGCGAGGTCGGATCGAAAGGCTATCATGACACGCTGTTCGACGACGGACCCTACCCCGTCGCCCCGTGAGCGGCTGTCGCTGATTTAGTCGATACTTCAATTGACTGTCCGGCGTCACCGCGAGCGGCTCAACTTGCGCCGGTCTACTGTGCATGGGGTTGTTTTCGCACTTTTGTATGTCCAACCCCTCGTGCGGCCTCGACACCGAGGCGCCTTTGCTCTTGATTCCGCGTTGCAGCGCGAGGCGCGGTCGTCGCAGCGTTCATCCGTTCATTCACATTCCGTCTCAATTTTTGCCGCGCGCAGCCGCGCTGCATCCGGCGCGCTTCTCATGATGGGCAGATGTGCTAACCTTTTTGCGCCTGTCGTCCCGACGGGCTCAAAACTTCGCCTCTCGACTAGCAAAACAAAATAACGCGCAGCCCCGACGGCTGCCTTAGGGGAGTGATGCGATGACATCGATGTTCCATCGATCAATGTTGGCGCTTGCGGCCGTGGCCCTTCTCGCGGGGACTAGTGCCGGCAATGCGCAGCAGCAGGACAAGAACAAGCCGCTGAAGAAATACGAATCCGGCACCAAGGAGTTCTGGACCCACCCGCCGGACGATTGGTTCCTCGGCGACGAGACCGAGGCGCAGAAGGGCCTCGCGCCGCCGTCGGGCCCGCCGACCGGCGCCTCCGATGCCGAGCTCGCCAACATCGTCAAGAAGATCAAGCTGCCGCCGGGCTTCAAGATCGAGGTCTACGCCTCCGGCGTGCTGGCCGCGCGGCAGATGGCCTGGGGTGACAAGGGCACGCTGTTCGTCGGCTCGTTCGGTCTCGGCAATGTCTATGCGATCAAGGACAACAACGGAAAGAAGGAGGTCAAGACCGTCCTCAAGGGCCTCAACATGCCCACCGGTCTCGCCTTCAGGGACGGCGCGCTCTATGTCATCGCCGTCGACAAGCTGATCCGCTACGACAACGCCGAAGCCAATCTCGACAATCTCGGTCAGGGCAAGGTCGTCTATGACGACATGCCGTCCTATGCCGCGCATGGCTGGAAATACATCGCGGTCGACAAGGAAGGCTGGTTCTTCCTGCCGTTCGGACCGCCCTTCAACATCGGCATTCCGCCGACCAGCGTGTCGCAGATCCGGCGCGTCGATCCCAAGACCGGCAACGCCGAAATCTGGGCGCTCGGCGTCCGCAACTCGGTCGGCGGCGACGTCGATCCGCGCACCGGCAAGCTCTGGTTCACCGAGAATGCTCGCGACTGGATCAGCGATGATCTGCCCTCGGACAAGCTGAACATGATCAACCGGATCGGCGAGCATTTCGGCTATCCTTATTGCCATCAGGGCAATCTGCCCGATGACAAGTTCGCGATGGGCCACAAGTGCTCGGAGTTCACGCCGCCGGTGCTGAATCTCGGCGCCCATGTCGCGCCGCTCGGCATGAAGTTCTACACCGGCGACCAATTCCCCGCCGACTACAAGAACAACATCCTGATCGCCGAGCACGGCTCCTGGAATCGCCACAAGTACCAGGGCGCGCGCATCGTGCGCGTGATCGTCGGGCCCGACGGCAAGAACCCGAAGCAGGAGATCTTCGCCTCCGGCTGGCTCGAGGGCGACCAGGGCTATCTCGGCCGTCCCAACGACATCATCCTTGCCAAGGACGGATCGATCCTCGTTGCCGACGACTGGGCCGGCGCGATCTACCGCATCAGCTACAGCAAGAAGTAGCGCACCTGACGGAGAGGCTGCGACCAGTTCACGGTGGCAGCCTCTTTGGCTTGCGATGGAACACGGTCGTCATGCCCGGACTTGATCCGGGATCCATCAACGAGAAACTTTCTGCAAAATGGATGGATCGCCGGGTCGAGCCCGGCAATGACGGTCGGAGAGATTGAGACATGCGGGTCGTTGGGTTTGGAATTCTGTCGGCGGCGCTCCTGCTCGCGCCGGCTGCTACGGCTGCCGACAATGCCGCGATCAAGGAGAAAGCCGCCGCCTGCGCCGGCTGTCACGGCGAGAACGGCATCTCGCAGACCGAGAACGTCCCCTCGCTCGCCGGTCAGCCCGATCAATTCCTGCAATGGCAGCTCGTGTTCTTCCGCGCCGGCTCGCGCAAGAACGATCAGATGCAACCCATCGTCGAAGGGATCACCAACGAGGACATCCGCAATTTCGGCGCTTACTTCGCCTCGCTGACACCGCCGAAGGGACCAGAGGACGGGGATCCGGACCTGTCGAAAAAGGGCGCACAGGTCGCTGCCGGCCGCCGCTGCGCCTCATGTCACACCGACAGCTATGCCGGCACCAAGGCGGTGGCGCGGCTCGCGGGCCAGCGCGAGGAATATCTCGTCAAGGCGCTGCACGACTACAAGGCCGGCCAGCGTGTCGGCGGCGGCGTCGCGGCGATGGCGGATGTCGCCTATCACATGAGCGACGAGGAGATCACCGCCGTCTCGCACTATCTCGCGCATCTGAAATAGCGCGGAGCTGTTTCGGCAAGCCCGCGGCGCGCGTAGCGCGAGGCCGGGACGACAGCGGTATATGACGCCCTACCCCGCCCGCTGCCGCTCATACGCCTTCAGATGCGTATACGCGATGCGCAGCTTCGGCACCGGCACCTTAGCGGCGTCGGCGCGCGCGATGAGATCGCCGACGACGTGGTCGGCTTCGACAGGCAGGCCCGCCTTGATGTCGCGGAACATCGACGCTGTCAACGGCGAGCCCTCGGTGGTGAGATTACCTTTGACGCGCTCGAAGAACGGCCCGCCCGGTGGGTAGCCCGATGCAGCTGCGACCGCGCTGGTCTCATCGAGCATGCCGAGCAGGAAATCCCGGCCGCCGGGCGCGGCGAGGATGTTGCCGACGGACGTCCGCATCAGGCTGGTGCTTGCCGCGAGCGAGGACAGGAACACCCACTTCTCCCACATGTCCTGCATGATGTTCTGGCTGGCGCTGGCGCCGTTGATGCCGCTCTTGAAGGCCTCGTCGATCGCCTTCACCCGGTCCGACGTCCCGCCGTCGCGCTCGCCGTAGGTGATCGACTGCATCGGCTGCAGCTGCACCACCTCGCGCTTCTCGTTCAGCGTCGCGGCGATGGCGCAGAGGCCGCCGAGCACGCGCTCCTTGCCGAACCTCGCATCCAGCGTGTCGAGATGCTTCATGCCGTTGAGCATCGGGATGATCGCGGTGTTGGGCCCGACCGCCGGGGCGAACGATTTGATGGCATCGTCGAGGTCGAACGCCTTGCAGCTGAGCAGCACGACGTCGAACTTGTCCTTGAGTGCGTCGGCCTGAACCGTCGGCGGATTCTTCAGGGTCACATCGCCGTTCGGGCTCTTGATGACGAGACCGGCGCTTGCGAGCTCGCCGGCGCGGCGCGGCCTGACCAGGAAGGTGACGTCGCGGCCGGCCTGCAACAGCCTGCCGCCGAAATAGCCGCCGATGGCGCCGGCGCCGACCACGAGGATGCGCATGAGAGAACTCCGCTTTTACTATTGGCGAATGGCGAATAGGGAGTAGCGAATAGCGGACGCGATTTCCACTCGCTATTCGCTACCCGCCATTCGCGCGCTTCACTTTCCCGACACCATCTCCTCGACCTCGCGCAGCTGCTCCTTGCCGAAGAACATCTCGTTGCCGACGAAGAAAGTCGGCGAACCGAACGCGCCGCGGGCGACCGCCTCCTCGGTGTTTTTGATCAGCTTGGCCTTGACCTCGGGTTCCTGGCTGCGGGCAAACAGCTTTTGCGCATCGAGGCCGGACGAGGCCAGCGCCTTCGCCGCGATCTCGGGATCGTCCATCTTCTTCGGCTCGCGCCACATGTGGTGGAAGGCGGCCTCGACATATGTCTCGAACACGCCCTCGATCTGCGCCGCGATCGCCGCGCGCATCAGGTTCAGCGTGTTGACGGGAAAGTGCGGATTCCAGACATAGGGCTGGACATGGAAGCGCTTGATGAAGCGCTCGGTCTCGATCTGCTGGAACTCCCGCTTGTTCCTGACGCCGGCGAGCGTCTCGGCCGGCGACTTGTTGTTGGTCGACTTGAAGATGCCGCCGAGCAGGATCGGTACATATTCGAACTTGACGCCGATCCGCTGTTCGATCGCCGGTATAGCCAGATGGCTGAGATAGGCGTTGGGGCTACCGAAATCGAACAGGAATTGCGGGGCGGTGCGGGTCAAGATCATTCTCCCTGGCCTGGCTTTCTCAGTTGGCTTTTCCTCATTGTGGCGCAGGGCGCGCCACAGGTCCATCGTTTAATGACGATCGTAATACTCTGGCGGTCAGATCAGGCGCCGGATTGCCCGCTTGCGCCACACCAGGTGGTAATAGCCCATCTGCAGAATCAACATGGCGCAGAACACGATGGGATAGGCAGCCCACACGCCGGCCAGGCCGACGGTGCGGCTGAGGATGATTGCGGCCGGCAGCTCGATCGCGGCGATCGCGAAGATCGACAGCAGCATCGGCGTCAACGCGACGCCGGCGCCGCGCATCGCGCCCGAGAACACGGTCGCGAGCCCGAACGGCACCGAGCTCCACAAGGCGATGTCGAGCAATCCCTTCGCCAGATCCAGCACGGCGTCGTCGGTGATGAAGATGCCGAGCACCGCGCGCGGCGCGAGGTAGATCAGCGCCACCAGCCCGCCGGTCAGGGCGATGTTGAACGCAAGGCCCATCCGCACGATGCCGTCGAGCCGGTCCCGGTCGCCGCCGCCGATGGCCTGGGCGCCGAGGATCGAGACCGCGATCGAGATCGACATCGCCGTGAACTGGGTGTAGCCCATCACCTGGTTGACGGCGCCATAGGCGGCGGTGGCATTTGAGCCGAAGCCGTTGACGAGGCCGAGCAGCACGAGCTCGGCGATCGCCATCACCACCATGCCGATCGCGCTCGGCAGGCCGATGCCGAGGACTTTGCCGAGCACGGCGCCGTTCAGCCTGAGGTGACGCAGCAGCGTCGCATCCGGCGCGAGCGCGTGCCTTCTCCGCAGCAGATAGACGGCCAGCACGATCAGCGTCAGCATGTTCGAGATCGCAGCGCCCCAGGCAGGACTGGTGATGCCGACCGCCGGCAATCCGAACGTACCGCGGATCAGCATCGGCGTCAGGATCAGGCCGATCGCCGTCGACATGGCCAGCGCCAGCAGCGGTGTCAGTCCATCGCCGACGCCGCGGATCATCGCCGTCATCAGCAGGAAGACGAAGCCGAGCGGCATCGTCAGCAGCATGATGCGCGCATAGGCGCTGGCTTCATCGAGAATGTCCGCGGGCGTGGCAAGCATGACCATCAAGGGTCGGCTGAAGATCCCGCCAACGAGTGCAATCGAAATCGAGAGCAGCAAGCCGACGGCGAGTGTCGTGCCGACGATGATCTTGATGCGGCCATGCTCTCCGGCGCCAAAAGCCTGGCCGATCAGCACGGTGGCACCGGTGCTCAGCCCCATGACGAAGGCGAACAGGAAGAACATCACCGGGAAGAACGCCGAGACCGCGGCGAGCGCGTCGACGCCGATCATCTGGCCGACATAGACGTTGCTGACGGTGCCGAACAGCGATTGCAGCGCGTTGCTCAGCATCAGGGGTGCGAGGAAGCGGAGGAACGTGGTCCAGAGCGGTCTTGCGGCAGACATGGAATTGGCCTTTCATCAGGGCGTGCGAAGCCGTTGCCGCGCAATGCGCGGCTCGGCCGTCGATAGGGTCGTGAAGAGCGGTGCGCGGTTTAGGCGCGGTCGCTGTAGGCGAGCTTGACGATGTGGTCGCGGATGTCGGTCGGCCAGTCCGCAATCAGTCCGGTGAAGCGCCGCCGGTCCTCTGCGAACAGCGCGCGCGAAGCTTCCTCGAACTGCGGCAGATCGCCGGCCATGGTCGACATGAAGTGGTAGGCCGCATCGCGCGCCTGCCGCTCGCGGTCCTTGTCGCCGCTGGCGCGCCTGGCCTCGTCGACGAGCTTGCGCAGCGCGACCGAAGCGCCGCCGGCCTGTGCGTTGAGCCACTCCCAGTGCCGCGGCAGCAAGGTCACCTCGCGCGCGACCACGCCGAGCTTCGGCCGGCCGCGTCCGCGCGGCTCGGCGGGGGCTGTGGCCGTCTCGGCTTGCGGCATGAGCGTTGCCAGCCGGGCCAGCACCTCGCGGTCGTCACCGCGCAGGTCGAAATCGATCGACCGGCCCGTGCCGTCATCGAAGATGATGATCGGCTGGTCCAGCGGTTGCGTGGCACGCTTCACCGCGAGCGCGACATCGCCCGCCGTGCCGGAGGTCAGCCGGCGCTGGCCGGCGAAAGCCGTGTAGGTCCCTTGCATTGGAATCATTACCGTATTGATCGCGTTCCCGGCTTAATACCCGGGTAAATTCGTCACGTCAATATACCCGGGTGAAAATATCCACGGTGACGGCTCGACAATGTGTTCCCGGGCTGGCACCAACGGCGCAGCCGATCGACCGTGCCAAGCCTTGAGGACCCCGCGATGCTAACCGTTCACCACCTCAACAATTCCCGCTCGCAGCGCGTGCTGTGGCTGCTCGAGGAGCTGGGCGTTCCTTACGAGATCGTGCGCTATCAGCGCCAGCCGGACATGCGCGCGCCGAAGGAGCTGCGCGCCATCCACCCGCTCGGCAAGTCGCCCGTCATCACCGACAACGGCAACACCATCGCCGAGTCGGGGGCGATCATCGAATATCTCATCGGCACCTACGGCAACGGACGGCTGATCCCCCCGCCGAACACGCCGGAGCGGCTGCGCTACACCTATTGGCTGCACTATGCGGAAGGATCCGCGATGCAGCCGCTGCTGCTCAAGCTGCTGTTCACGCTGATGCCGAAGCGCGCGCCGGCGCTGCTGCGCCCGCTGGTGCGCAAGGTCTGCAACCAGGCGCTGACCGCGCTGGTCAATCCGCAGCTCAAGCAGCACATGGATTATTGGGAAGGCGAGCTCGGCAAGAGCGAGTGGTTCGCCGGCAGCGAGTTCACCGCGGCCGATATCCAGATGAGCTTTCCGCTCGAAGCCGCCCAAGCCCGCGGCGGGCTTGAGCAGGGCCATCCCAAGGCGATGGCGTTCCTGGAGCGCATCCACGCCCGGCCAGCGTACAACCGCGCGCTCGAGAAGGGCGGACCATATCAGGTTGGGCGATAGAGTCCCTTACCCGGTCACTTCGGGAGCAGGCTACTGCCCCGCCGCCTCCGCGCCGCGCGTGCGCGGGTCGGCTGCGCCCAGCGGTCCGTTCGGCGTCACCAGAATCGAGTTGGCCGATGTCTGCCCCATCGGCTCGACGACGAGGTGCCCCATCGCCTTCAGCTCGCGCAGCACGTCCTCGGGAAAGCCGCGCTCGACGCGCACTTCATCCGGCAGCCATTGATGGTGCAGTCGCGGCGTTGCGACGGCCGCCGCAACATCCATCTTGTAGTCGAGCACGTTCACGATCACCTGCAGCACGGTCGAGATGATGCGGCTGCCGCCGGGCGAGCCCGTCACCAGCACCGGCTTGCCGTCCCTCAGCACGATGGTCGGCGACATCGACGACAGCGGCCGTTTGCCGGGTCCGGGCAGATTCGCCTCGAAGCCAACGAGACCATAGGCGTTGGAGGCACCGACCGCCGCGGTGAAATCGTCGAGCTCGTTGTTGAGCAGCACGCCCGTGCCCTCGGCGACGAGGCCGACGCCGTAGCTGAAGTTCAGTGTGTAGGTGTTGCTGACCGCATTGCCGCGGGCATCGACGACCGAAAAATGCGTGGTGTTGCTGCCCTCACGCGGCGTGGCAGAAGCAGACGCGAGCTCTGTTGAAGGCGTGGCGCGCTCGGGGGAAATGTGCGCGCGCAGCCTGGTGGCATAGTCCTTCGCGATGAGGGTCTCGATCGGCGCGTTGACGAAGGCGGGATCACCGAGATAGCGGGCGCGATCGGCATAAGCGCGCTTCATGGCCTCGATCAACAGATGCAGCGATGCCGCCGATCCCTGCTTCAGATCGGCAAGAGGAAAGCCCTCGAGGATGTTGAGCGTCTCCATCAGCACGACGCCGCCGGACGAGGGCAGCGGCATCGACACGATGTCATAGCCGCGGTAGCTGCCGCGCACCGGCGTGCGGATGACCGGCTGATACGCCTTGAGGTCGGCCGGCGTCATGATGCCGCCGGCATCGGTCACCGCCTTGGCGAGCTTCTCGGCGACCGGCCCCTCGTAGAATCCCCGCGGTCCCAGTTCAGCGACGGCCGCCAGCGTTTCGGCGAGATCGCCCTGCACCAGCCGATCGCCTTCGCCCAGCGGCGTGCCATCCGGACGCGAGAAGATCCTGGCCGAGGACGGCCAGCGTGCCAGCCGCCGGTGCCAGCTCGGCAGCGTATCGGCCATGTCGTCGCTGACGATGAAGCCATCGCGTGCGAGCCCGATCGCGGGCGCCAGCAGTTGCGCCAGCGTGAACTGACCCGAGCCGTACTTCTCCAATGCGAGCGCGAGACCAGCGACGGTGCCGGGCACGCCGATGCCGAGCGCGGAATCCCGCGACTTCGCCACGTCAGGCTTGCCGTCGGGTCCAAGGAAAACCTGCGGCGTGGTCGCTGCCGGCGCGGTTTCGCGATAGTCGATCGTGATGTCTTCATTGCGATCGGCGGAATGGATCACCATGAAGCCGCCGCCGCCGATATTGCCGGCGCGCGGATAGGTCACTGCCATCGCGAAGCCGGTCGCGACTGCGGCGTCGACGGCATTGCCGCCGCGTCGCAGAATGTCGGCGCCCACTTGCGCGGAGATCTTCTCCTGCGCCACCACCATGCCGTGCTCGGCGGCAACGGCCCGCACCGAGTCGCGCGCGGGCGGGACATAGCCCGGCCGCGCGTCTTGAGCGGTCGCGGGGGCGAGATCGAACACCAGGACGGCAATGGCGGCCAAAAATGTCCGCCGTGTCGAATATGACGACATCATCAAATTTCCGCCGTGGCGCTGAACCGGTTCACACCCGTCACCGTAATGCTATACCGTTTGCTCCGAGAGAGGCAAAACTGTTCGTGATGGGTCCTGCGTGATGACGACAATCGCCCCGGATGCGACCATGGCCGGCGTGGCGCGGACCTATCCGCGGCGCGCCGCCGTCGTGAGCTGGATCTTCTTCGATTGGGCTGCGCAGCCATATTTCACGCTGATCACGACCTTCGTGTTCGCGCCTTATTTCGCGACGGCCATCGCGCCAAGTCCCGCCACCGGTCAATCCTTGTGGGGCTTTGCAATGGCGGCCGCGGGCCTTGCGATCGCGCTGTTGTCGCCGGTGCTCGGCGCCATCGCCGACGCTTCGGGCCGCAGGAAACCGTGGATCGCGGGTTTCGGTATGGTGCTGGTGCTGGCGTCCTGCACACTCTGGATCGGCAAGCCCGGCGATCATGCCATCATTCCGCTGGTGCTCACCGCAGTTGCGCTCGCCAGCGTCGGCGCGGAATTCGCCACGCTCTTCAACAACGCGATGATGCCGACCCTGGTGCCGCCGGAGCGAATCGGCCGGCTTTCCGGCACCGGCTGGGCCACGGGCTACATTGGCGGCATCGTCAGCCTGATCATCGTGCTCGGCCTGCTCGCCGCCAATCCGGAGACCGGCCGCACGCTGCTCGGCGTCACGCCGCTCTTTGGCCTCGATCCCCTCACGCGTCAGGGCGATCGTGCCGCGGGGCCGCTGACCGGGCTGTGGTTCATCATCTTCGTGACGCCGATGTTCCTGTTCACGCCGGATTACCCGGCGAAGCGGCCGTTGCGGGTGGCGCTGCGCGCGGGCCTGTCGGAGCTGAAGCAGTCGATCGAGAATCTGCCGAGGCGAAAATCGCTCGCGGCGTTCCTGCTCGCCAACATGATCTACACCGATGGCCTGGTGTCTCTGTTCGCCTTCGGCGGCATCTATGCCGCCGGCACCTTCGGCTGGCACACGATCCAGATCGGGACGTTCGGCATCATGCTGGCGATTGCCGGAGCGCTCGGCGCCTGGATCGGCGGCAAGCTGGATGATCGTCTCGGTCCGAAGCGCGTCATCGCCGGCAGCCTGCTGGTCCTGTTGCTGTCGGTGGCCGCGATTCTTCTGGTCGACAAGGACAGTGTCCTGTTCGTCAAGACCGCGCTGCCGCAAGCCGGCGCTCCCCTGTTCTCGAGTGCGGCCGAGCGCGCCTATCTCGTGCTGGGCTGCCTGATCGGTGCCGCCGGCGGCCCGCTCCAGGCTGCTTCCCGCACGCTGTTGATCCACCTCGCACCGAAGGATCGCATCGCGCAATATTTCGGCCTGTTCGCGCTGACGGGAAAGGTGACGTCCTTCATCGGCCCGCTGCTGATCGGCATGGTCACCGCGCTGACCGCCAGCCAGAAGGCCGGCATGGCCGTGCTGGTCGTGTTCTTCGTCGCGGGGCTCGGGCTGTTGATGCGGGTGCGGGAGTAGCTGCACCACGCAACTCTATCCTCGTCATTGCGAGGAGCACTTGCGACGAAGCAATCCAGACCTTCCTTGCGGAGACAGATTGCTTCGCTTCGCTCGCAATGACGAGTCGATGGACTCAATGCCTGAAGTGCCGCGTTCCCGTGAACACCATGGCGATGCCGTGCTCGTCGGCGGCCTTGATCACCTCGTCGTCGCGCATCGAGCCGCCGGGCTGGACCACGGCAGTGGCGCCGGCTTCGATGCAGGCGAGCATGCCGTCGGCGAACGGGAAGAACGCATCCGAGGCCACCACCGAACCCTTGGTGAGCGGCTCGGCGAGCTTCAGTTCGGCCGCCGCATCCTGCGCCTTGCGCGCGGCGATCCGCGCCGAATCCACCCGGCTCATCTGGCCCGCGCCGATCCCGACGGTGGCGAGATCCCTGGCATAGATGATGGTGTTGGACTTGACGTGCTTTGCCACCCGGAACGCGAATTTCAGGTCGCGCATTTCCGCATCCGTCGGCGCGCGCCTGGTCACGACCTTGAAGGTCATGTCGTCGACCACCGCGTTGTCGCGGCTCTGCACCAGCAGACCGCCCGCCACCGTCTTGGCGGTGAGGCCCGGCGCACGCGGATCGGGCAGGCTGCCAGCGAGCAGCAGGCGGAGGTTCTTCTTGCCGCCGATGATGGCGATCGCCTCTTCGCTGGCGTCGGGCGCGATGATGACCTCGGTGAAGATCTTGGTGATCTCGCGCGCGGTATCGGCATCGAGCGGACGGTTCATCGCGATGATGCCGCCGAACGCGGACGTCGAATCGCAAGCCAGCGCCCTGCGATAGGCCTCGACGAGGTTCGGCCCCTCGGCGACGCCACAGGGATTGGCGTGCTTGACGATGACGCAGGCCGCGGTGCGCTTGGCGTCGAACTCGCCGATGCATTCATAGGCCGCATCGGTGTCGTTGATGTTGTTGTAGGAGAGCTCCTTGCCCTGCAGCTGCTGCGCGGTGGAGACGCCAGGACGCTTGTCCGGCGTCGCATAGAACGCGGCGGTCTGGTGCGGGTTCTCGCCATAGCGCAGCGACTGGATCAGGCGGCCGCCGAAAGCGCGGAAATCGGGCGCGTCGATCTCGAGCTGGCGGTTGAACCAGTTCGAGATCGCGGCGTCATAAGCCGCGGTGCGCGCATAGGCCTTTGCGGCAAGTCGACGGCGCAAGCCCAGCGTGGTCGCGCCGTGGTTGGCGGCGAGCTCGTCGAGCACGGCCTGATAATCCTGCGCCTCGACCACGACAGCGACATCGTCATGGTTCTTCGCAGCGGCGCGGATCATTGCGGGGCCGCCGATGTCGATATTCTCGATGCAATCCTCGAAGCCGGCGCCTTTGTCGACGGTCGCCTCGAACGGATAGAGATTGACGACGAGCAGGTCGATCGGAGCAATGCCGTGCGCCTTCATCGCATCCGCATGCTCCTTGTTGTCGCGGATCGCGAGCAGGCCGCCATGCACCTTCGGATGCAGCGTCTTGACGCGACCGTCCATCATCTCGGGGAAGCCGGTCAGCTCGGACACGTCCTTCACCTTGAGGCCGGCCGCGGCGATGGCCTTGGCGGTGCCGCCGGTCGAGACCAGCTCGACATCACGCGCGGCGAGCGCCTTGGCGAACTCGATCAGGCCGGTCTTGTCGGAGACGGAAAGGAGAGCGCGGGTGACGCGGCGGGGATGGTCAGTCATGAGCAAGATCCTCTGTTCAGGGAGTGTCTATGCCCAGGCGCGCGGCTCATATGTCCCGCGCTTCCCGATGGTGCTCCATCCAAGGTCGCCAGTCGCGCGAGCGAGCGCTCGATAGCAGCTTTCGCCGCTTTTCACAACGACGAGATAGGGCCGGATCGCGCCTGTTTACAACGGAAGTTCCGGCTCGCGCCGGGCGTTGCGGCGGGCATTGGTCACCGCGGGCGAGGCGGTGGAGCGGACAAAGCTCCAGCGGATCGAGGGCGCCTGGCGGGCGTTCTGACGGATCACGATCTGGGCGGTACGGCGCGGGCCGTCATTGCCGGCCAGGAATACGCTGTCCTCGAGATCGACCTTGTCGTCCAGGGCCTCGAAGGTCCAGACGTCGCGGTTCGGCAGCACCAGCATGACGCCGCGCGCATCCGACAGCCGGCTCGCCTTCACCGCCGGATGCAGATGGAAGCGCAGCGCGAAATCGGCATCGGCACCCTTGAAGCGCCCGCCCTGCGGCGGCGACAGCGTGTCCTCGCCGTCGATGCGCCCGCCGTCATTGGCGATCATCAGCACGCGGCGGTGGATCGCGCCGAACTTGGCGAGATAGCCGTCATGCGAGGTCGTGAGCAGCGTGCCGTTCTGCACGATCTCGCGGTAGCTCTCGACCTCGACCGGGCCGCTGGTGACAGGCGCGCCGTGCAGGAGCCGCTTCATCGCCGACATCTCGACGAACTGACAGGACGATGTCTCGTGATAGGTCAGCGTCGAATGCGCCGCCGTGCTGCGCGCGAACGGCCGCCAATTGTCGCGGCCCGTGGTCGGCATGCCGCAATTGGTGACGATGCGGCTGGTGCCGGACGACAGTTCGAACGACAGGCAGCCGGCGTGGGCGTCGTGGCTGACGCTGGCGGGCGGCGGCGGGCCGGTGTCGATGATCACGGTGGTCTGGCCGGCATCGAGGCGCTGAAAGCCGGTATGCGGCATGTTGGCCATCGGCGCGCCGTGGGTGTCGTCATAGGCGAGCAGCGTGGCGAGCAGGTCCGAAGACGTCGCGCTCATGCCGTTGAACAAGGCGAAATTGCCGTCGCCGTGCCGGAAGAAGCGCAGCATCGGCATCATGCGGTCGATCGCATTGAGCAGGGCGGGCGGCGGGGCAATGTTGCGCGCGGCAAACGTCTGCCGCAGCGGCAGGAGGTCGATCAATAGCTCGATCAGCGAGCCCGGATTGCGCGAGATGTGGCCGCCATCGGGAAGGATCTGCCGCTGCAATTCGTCGGACAGCTTCTTCGAAGCGGTGCGGATGTGGCGTGTCTGGTTGGCGAGGCACAGCGACGCATAGCACAGCGCGATCAGCACCTGCAGCTTCGGCACCCCGTCCGGAATGTCGAGCATGGTGTAGCGCAGGAAGCGGAGCTCGCGCGCGAGGGCACGCAAGTAACGGCGGTAGAACTTGTTGTCAGTCTCGTTCAGCACCAGCGGCGCCTGCGACAGCAGCGAGATCACGCGCCGCGCCAGCACGTCGGCGCGGCGGGCGACGGGCCGGCGCTTGTTGGCGGGGTTGGCGATCCAGTCCTCGATGAGCGCGCGCGCATTCGCCCGCGTCAGCGCCGTGTCGGCGGCGCGCAGATGACGCAGCCAGCCGAAGCCGAGCAGCGCAACCTCCCAATCCTCAGACGGCGGCTCGAGATCGAAGATCGAGCGGCCGTGGCAATTGACGATCTTGCCGGCGAAGACGAAGCGGCCGGCATAGATCTCGGCGGCGCGGGTCGCGTCCGCGGTCCGCAAATCGTGCGGGGCGATGATCAGCCGGTCGGTGCGGCCGGGCCAGACCCGCGACAGCACAACGGAACCGCCGCTCGCGCGCGCGAGCATGTTCCGCGCGAAGCGGTTCATGACCAGCGTCGAGATACGTCTGCGTTGAGCGACCGACACGCCTTGCCTTGATGGGGGAGAGGATCAGTGACGAATCCTTATTAATCCCAAAATCGAACGCCTTACACCACCTTGAACGGCGCGAATCAGCGCCGTGGCCGCAAAATCCAGTGTAAAATCAGGATTTAACGAGCCGGGCCGCGAAAAATCCGTCGAGCCCGCCGAGCCTGGGGTCGGCGTTCGGCAGATGGCAGGGCAGGGTGCGCAGATCGCCGTCCCGGGTGAGGATTTCGTCGAGGCCCGCAACCTCCGAGGCCACGATCGGGACGCGGCGAAGCGCGGGCTCGGCGGCGAGCACTGCCGCCACGGCCTGCTCGCCTTCCTCGGGTTCCAGCGAACAGGTGCAATAGACCAGCGTGCCGCCTGGCTTGAGCAGCGACACCGATTTTCGCAGCAGCCGCTGCTGGAGCGCGGCCAGAGGCGCGATGTCGGAGTCCTGCCGCAGCCATGCGACATCGGGATGCCGGCGAATCGTACCGGTGGAGGTGCAGGGCGCATCGATCAGAATACCGTCGAAGCCCTCGGCCGGGCCGGCCCATTCCACGGCGTCAGCGACGACGGTCTCGGCCTGCAGCGACAGCCGCGCCAGGTTTTCGCGCAAACGCGCCACTCGTGCGGGCGAGCGGTCGATCGCCGTGACATGCGCGCCTGCCAGCGCCAGCTGCGCGGTCTTGCCGCCGGGGGCGGCACAGAGATCGGCAACGGACTTGCCCTTGACGTCGCCGAACAGCCGGGCGGGCAATGCGGCGGCGGCGTCCTGCACCCACCATTGCCCCTCGGCGAAGCCGGGCAGCATGGTCACCGAACCGTGCAGCAGCATCCGCACCGTTCCGGTCGGCAGCATCTCGCCATGCAGGCGGCTCGCCCATTGGGCGGGATCCGATTTCACCGTGAGATCGAGCGAAGGTTCGTGGCCGAGCGCCGATGCCATGTCTCGTGCGGTCGCCTCGCCATAATGCGCGCTCCAGCGCGCGAGCAGCCATGGCGGCAGATCCAGCGATTGCGTCGCGACCTCCTCGACCAGCGCCTTGCCCTCGCGCGCGCAGCGGCGCAGCACGGCGTTGACGAGGCCGGCATAGCGCGCGGCGCGGCGGTCGGATTGCACGAGGCGAACCGAGAGATCGACCGCGGCGTGATCCGGCACGTCCATCCAGAGGATCTGCGCGGCTCCGATCAAGAGTGCGCTCTGCGCCCGCGGCGCATCGGAGGGAACGCCCTTGTCCAGCAGGCGGGACAGCACATGGCCGAGCGTGCCGAGCCGGCGCAGCACGGTGGCGACCAGGCGCCGCATCAACGCGCGGTCGCGGTCGGCCAGCGTCTTCAGCCCGGGATGGGCACCGCTGCCGTCGAGCTGGTCGTCGAGCGTACGGTGCTTGTGCAGCACGCCGTCGACGATGTCGGCGGCAATCCGTCGCGCCGCAAGGCCGGGCACTTCGGACGGAGGAACGAAACGTTGAGATGGCATGCGGAAGCAAGGTTCTGAACGAGCGGCAGTTCCGCCGCAAATGGGCGCATGCCTTGAGAGGTCGATCTCTGACACGCGAATATGCCAAATGTAAGAATGACCTCTCGCGATTGCAGCGGACAATGACCATTTCAGCAATGCGTTATTGGACCTCGCACTTCCCGTGATCCTGCGTTAGGAACCCGCCGACATGAGCGACCAGCCCTCCGTTCCCAATCGCAAGCCGCTGCCGCCGGCCGCCCAGCGGGCGTTGGCCGAAGCCGAGGCGCGCCGGCAGGCTGCGGCAGCCGCGCATGCTGAAGCTGCGCCGAAGGAGTTGCAGGGCCCAAACGGGCCGGAGCCAACCCGTTACGGCGATTGGGAGCGCAAGGGCATCGCTTCGGACTTTTGAGACACCGCTTTACCCGCGCTCCCCATAAGCCACCTTGCCGGTTCAGCCGACTCAGCCCTAGCGTGTGCGGATGTCGCGCTTCGATCCCAGTCGACCATACCGGCCTTCATACAGCGGCTCGCCGTTCGGCCGTCGCTTCTCCGGACTGTTGCCGTGGATGTTCGTGGTCGGCGTCGTGACGGCCATCGTGCTCGGCTTCCGCCACGGAACGATCTGGCCCATTCCGCGTGTGGATGACGAACAATCGCGAGATGCCGAAATCATCCTGCAGCAGTCCGGCAATTCCGATGCGAGGCAACCGGTCGAGGTCGTCCGCACCATCGACGGTGATACGTTCCTTGCCCGCGTGCATCAGCGCGACGGCCGCGATCTCGTCGCGCGCGTCAGACTGCGCGGCATCGATGCGCCCGAGATGAAGGCATCCTGCCGGGACGAGCTGGACAAGGCCGAAGCCGCCAGCGATGCGCTACGCAACCTGCTCGGCCAGGGCGGCGTGGTGATCTACAATCTTGGTCAGGACAAATACGGCCGTGTTCTCGCCGATGCTGCCACCAGGCGCACCGCCAACGTCGCGGCGACGCTGCTCGCGAGCGGTTACGTGCGCAGCTACAATGGCGGCCATCGCAACGGCTGGTGCGCGCGCGGTTGGCGCTTCTGGTAGCAAAAGGCCGCGTCGAAAGACGCAGCCATTTTATCTCGACTGGTTCAGGCGATCAGCGCGTCACGACCACCGTCGTGCCGACAGAGACGCGGCCGTAGAGATCGGTGATGTCGTCGTTGAGCATGCGGATGCAGCCATAGGACACGAAGCCGCCGATCGAGCCCGGCACGTTGGTGCCGTGGATCGCATATTCGCCGCCGGCGAGCGTCATCGCCGCAACGCCCATCGGGTTGCGCGGCGAGCCGCCCGGAATGACGTCGGGCATATTCGGCTTGTCGCGCTTCACCTCGGCGGGCGGCGCCCAGGCCGGATTGAGATATTTGCCGTCGATCCTCGTCGTGCCGGCCCACTGCTTGCCGGCCCTGCCGACGCCGACCGGGTAGCGCACGGCGTGGCCGTTACCGAGGATGAGATAGAGCCGCCGCTCGCTGGTCTTGACCACGATGGTGCCCGGCGAATAGTCGGCCAGGTGTGCCCCCACCATTTCCGGCCGCGCCTGCGCCGCCGTCGCCGTCAACATCCCGGCCGCGATGGTGGCGGCCAGCGCCGCCGCAATCCTCATCGACATCGATGCTTCCCCTTACTCCAAACGGATCGTCCAAAATGACGCAGAACCCGGCAATCGCCGCCGCACCCAGCCCTCGTCGATGCTCATTCTTGACCGCGCCCGTTAACCCAATGGTTTCCAAGCGCGGCTGCCGAGGGCCGGCCAGCAGGGGGAACAAAGGAAATGTTCGAAATAAAGTAAATGACCTGAAAACAACACTCGGCGGGAAAGATGCCGGCGCACCACCGCGCCGGCTGACAAGAGCGTGAGGGTGTGAATGGCGATTGGTTGAGAGGGGGCGCAACACGCGCCTCGTGTCCCGGACAAGCGCAGCGAAGCGGAGCGCGGATCCGGGACCCAGTTCTTTCGTCAGTCGATCACTTGGCCCCGGACGCAGCGCATCCCGCGCGGGCTGCGCTGCGTCCGGGGCACGAGGTTGCCTTACGCCGACTTCTTGTTCTGCCGGTTCTTGACGAGATCGTCGACCACGGCGGGATCGGCGAGCGTCGAGGTGTCCCCTAAGCTGCCTGGCTCGTCCTCGGCGATCTTGCGCAGGATGCGGCGCATGATCTTGCCGGAGCGGGTCTTGGGCAGGCCCGGGGCGAACTGGATCTGGTCGGGCGAGGCGATCGGACCGATCTCCTTGCGCACCCAGGTCACGAGCTCCTTGCGCAGCTCGTCGGTCGGCTGCACGCCGGCCATCAGCGTGACATAGGCGTAGATGCCCTGACCCTTGATGTCGTGCGGGAAGCCGACCACGGCGGCTTCCGACACCTTCTCATGCGCGACCAGCGCGCTCTCGACTTCGGCGGTGCCCATGCGGTGGCCCGAGACGTTGATGACGTCGTCGACGCGGCCGGTGATCCAGTAATAGCCGTCGGCGTCGCGGCGGCAGCCATCGCCGGTGAAGTATTTGCCCTTGTAGGTCGAGAAGTAAGTTTGCTCGAAGCGGGCATGGTCACCGTAGACTGTGCGCATCTGGCCCGGCCAGGAGCGCGTCAGGCAGAGATTGCCGGTCGTCTCGCCTTCAAGCACCTTGCCGTCGGCATCGACGATCTCGGGCACCACGCCGAAGAAGGGCTGCGTCGCCGAGCCGGGCTTCAGCTTGGTCGCGCCCGGCAGCGGCGTGATCAGGATGCCGCCGGTCTCGGTCTGCCACCAGGTGTCGACGATCGGGCAGCGGTCGTCGCCGACGACGCGGTGATACCACTCCCAGGCTTCCGGATTGATGGGCTCGCCGACCGAGCCGAGCAGGCGGAGCGAAGCACGCGAGGTCTTCTTCACGGGATCGTCGCCGCCTTGCATCAGCGCGCGGATCGCGGTCGGCGCGGTGTAGAAGATGTTGACCTTGTGCTTGTCGATGACGTTCCAGAACCGCGAATTGTCCGGGTAATTCGGCACGCCTTCGAACATCAGCGTGGTCGCGCCGTTGGCGAGCGGCCCGTACAGGATGTAGCTGTGGCCGGTGACCCAGCCGACGTCGGCGGTGCACCAGTAGATGTCGCCGTCGTGATAGTCGAAGACGTATTGATGCGTCATCGAGGCGAACACGAGATAGCCGCCGGAGGTGTGCAGCACGCCCTTGGGCTGGCCGGTCGAGCCCGACGTGTAGAGGATGAACAGCGGGTCCTCGGCGTGCATGTGCTCGACCGGGCATTCGGTTGTCATCATCGCAGCGGCTTCGTGGTACCAGAGGTCGCGCGTCGGGTTCATGTCGACCTTGGCGCCGGTGCGCTTGACCACGACGACCCAGTCGACGCCGTCGGCTTTGCTGAGCGCCGCATCGACATTGGCCTTCAGTGGCACCTTCCTGCCGCCGCGCAGGCCTTCGTCCGCCGTGATGATCACCTTGGACTGGCAGTCGTTGATGCGCTGGGCGAGGCTGTCCGGCGAGAAGCCCGCGAACACCACAGAGTGGATCGCGCCGATCCGCGCGCAGGCCAGCATCGCGTAAGCCGCTTCCGGGATCATCGGCAGGTAGATGGTAACGCGGTCGCCCTTCTTGACGTTGCGGGTGCGCAGGATGTTGGCCATCCGGCACACTTCGTCGTGGAGTTCCTTGTACGTGATGTGCTTGGACTGCGAAGGATCGTCGCCTTCCCAGATGATCGCGGTCTGGTTGGCGCGCTTGGCGAGATGCCGATCGATGCAATTATAGGCGACGTTGAGGATGCCGTCCTCGAACCATTTGATTGAGATATTGCCGGGCGCGAACGAGACGTTCTCGATTTTCGTCGGCGCGTGCATCCAGTCGATGCGCTTGGCCTGCTCCGCCCAGAAGCCGTTCGGGTCCGAGATCGAGCGGGCGTACATCTCCTTGTACTTGGCCTGGTCGACCCAGGCGCGCTTCGCCCATTCCGCGGGGACGTCGTAGATCTTCTCGGACATGCTTCCCTCCACATGCGGCAAGCTCAGGCAATGCCGACATCATCATTTGATGGATTATGCGTCGGGCTAACCGGACCCGACAAGGAGCACAAGCTGGACCTTCGGCGAGCACCCGGCCATGCGGAGGATCAAGGTCCGGAAGGCTCGTTGTCGCAAATCTGAAACAGGCCGACAGGGTGTCTTTCGGCTCTCGACCCAAACCGCCAGAAGGGACGCCGCAGAGCCCCATCCGCTGGTCGGAGGTATTTAGAAACCTCATTTCACCGATTCGGGACTCGCAATAGCGTTCGGAACACCCTAAATGGCCAACCCGGGTCCAAAGAGGCCCTTCGGAACAAAAATCAGAACAGCGGCATTGAACGGTAATAGACAGGGCTAAAGGCGTAAGACCATGATGGATCAGCAGAATCTCGGGACGATGCGGCCCGCTTCCGCCGATCCTGCAGCCATTGCCCTGGCCAAGGCCCTCGGACAATGGCCGAAACCGAGCGGTTTCAGGCGCCCAAGCCCAAAAAAGACCTACGACACGGCGCCTGCGGCGACGGTCGAGGCCCTCGCCAAGGAGCTGGGCCTGCGGCTCGGCGACCAGAACGAGCTGACCATCCGCCGCATCAGGCGCGGCAAGGGCTATTCCTTCGTCCGTCCCAACGGCGCGCATATCCGCGACGCCCGCACCATCCGCCGGCTGCACGCCATGGCGGTGCCGCCGGCCTATCGCGAGGTGCGCTACTCCGCCGATCCGAACTCGCACCTCCAGGCGGTGGGTCGCGATGCCGCGGGGCGGCTGCAATATCGCTATCATGCCGATTGGGAGAAGGTCCGCGAGCAGCGCAAGGCGCATCGGCTGGAGAAGCTGGTCGGCGCGCTGCCGAAAATCCGGCGCAAGGTCTCGGCGTTCCTGTCCGGTGACGAGCCGACGCGCGAGTTCGCGCTCTCGGCCGTCATCGAGCTGATCGCGCGCACCGCGATCCGCCCCGGCAATGAATCCTACGCCCGCCTCAACGGCACGCGCGGCGCGACCACGCTGCTGAAGTCCAACGTCACGCTGGAAGACGATTGCTTCGTGCTGACCTTCAAGGCCAAGGGCGGCAAGGCGGTGCGCAAGGAGTGCGACGCCGCCAAGCTGGTGCGCGCCATCGGGATTTTGCAAGGCGTGCCCGGCAAGCGCATGTTCCAGTATCGCGACGCCTACGGCATCGTGCGCGCCGTCAGCACCACGCAGGTGAACGCGTTCTTGCGCGAGATCGCCGGCATCAAGATCTCGCTGAAGGATTTTCGCACGCTGATGGCCTCGGCGGTCGTCGTGGAATCCTTGTCGCGGATCACGCCGGCGACCAGCCAGCGCGGCCGCAAGAAGCAGGTGCTGGACGCGATCCGCGCCGCCGCCGACCAGCTCTCCAACACGCCGGCGATCTGCCGCAAGAGCTACGTCCACGACACCATCGTCACCGCTTTCGAGGAGGGCATCCTCGAGCGCTTCGCCGCGACCATGAAGGGCCAGCGCTCGCAGGCGCGGCGCGAGCAGCTGCTGGCGCAGGTGGTGGCGACCGCGGCGGTCTGACCTTTTGCCGCGCTATGTTTTGCCGGAAACGCCCTGGTCCGGACCGGGATCGCCTCCCGCGGCTGCGATCGTGAGCCGCCCCAGATAGTGCGCCCATCCCGTTGCATGCGCGGCCGCCTGCGCTTCGCTCGGCAGGCCGCTATGGGTCATGCGCAGCAGCGTGCCACCGTCCTGCTCGATCAGGTCGATCTCGATCAGGCTCGAGCCGGGCGGCACTTCCTGACCGCCCTCCCAGCCGAACGTGTAGGCCAGACGATGCACCGGCACGACCTCGCGGAAGGCGCCGCGGGCGACGCCGCCGCGCGGGCTGACGCCCTTGAGCAAATAGAGCCCGCCGGGATAGGGCTCGGTGGTCGCATCCGAGCCCATCCAGCTCAGGATCTTCTCGGGGTCGGTGAGATAAGCGAACACGGTGGCGCGCGGGGCCGCGATCTGGGTCTCTCGTCGCACTATGAATGGCTCTGGCATCGGCGATCATCCCTGGTCTGACGATGGGACATGGCGGCGGCTCTGCGCTCCGTCAAGGATTGCCCGTGGCAAAGACGGCCCTGTTTCGCCATGATCGCCTCATGCAGCTCTCGCCGACCCTCGCCTGGCTCCTCGATGCGGCCTCGGATTGTCGCGGGGCCGACCGCCTGCTTGCGGAGCTCGGCGCGCATCTGGTCGCCGACGGCGTGCCGCTCGCGGCAGGCGCCCTCACGCTGCAGGTGCCGCATCCGCTGATCGCGAAGCGGACCTGGCTGTGGCGTGCCGATAGCGACCAGGTGATCGAAGCGCTCGGCTTCGCACCGGGCGGCCTCGCGCCAGATCCACCCGACGACGCCGGCCGCCGCTGGCTGCGCGACGTCGCCCGCGGAGAGGTGCATGAAGATGTCGCGGGACGGTTCGATGGCCCGCTGCTCGGCTGGATCGGGCCGCGTCCGTTCACGGCGGATGAGATTGAGCAATTGCGTCAGGCCGCGCGTTTCGCCGCAACGCCGCTGGCCCTGCTCGGCGCGCGCGCCACCTTGCGGGCAACGCTCGATGCTTACCTCGGCACGCGCAGTGCAGAGCGGGTGCTCGCGGCGCCTCTAAGCCGCGATCTCGGCGAGACCATCCAGGCTGCACTGCTCTATGCGGACCTGCGCAATTTCACCAGCCTGTCGGAGACCACACCGCCGGCCGCTGTCATCGCGGCGCTCGACGCCTGGTTCGACCGCATCGCTGGCGCGGTTCACGCCTTCGGCGGCGAGGTGCTGAAATTCATCGGCGACGGCGTGCTCGCGATCTTTCCGGTGGTCGAGCAATCCCCGCGCCGCGCCTGCGATGCCGCTCTGCGCGCGGCAAGCGCAGCGGAAGCCGGCATGGCCTACCTCAACAAGGAGCGCCGCGCGCAAGGATTGCCACCGCTCTCGTTTGGCGCCGCGCTCCATCTCGGCGAGATGCTCTGGGGCAATATCGGCGCCGCCAACCGGCTCGACTTCACAGCGATCGGCCCCGCGGTCAACCTCGCTAGCCGGCTGGAGGGATTGTGCAAGCCGCTGGGCCGGACAGTGCTGGTGTCCGGCGCCCTCGCCGCCGATACGGAGATGCCGCTCGTTGCGCTCGGAACGCATGTGCTGCGCGGCATTGCCGCGCCGTGCGAGGTGTTTGCGTTACCGGAGACGCAATCTCCGATATCGTAGCCCGCATGAGCGGAGCGACATGCGGGACCAGACCATCCCAGATGTCGCTGCGCTCATCCGGACGACGGCAGCCTCTTCTTAAATCCCACCCATCTTGCAGACGAGCTTCCACTCCTCCGCCGTCACCGGCTGCACCGAGAGGCGCGAATATTTCACCAGCGCCATGTCGGCGAGCTTCTTCTCGGCCTTGACCGCCGCCATCGTCACCGGCGTCTTCAGGGGCTTGTCGGCCTTGATGTCGACGCAGACGAACTTGCCGGTCTTGTCGGTCGGATCGGGATAGACCTCCTTGATGATCTCGGCGATGCCGACGATCTCCTTGCCCTCGTTGGAATGATAGAAGAACGCCTTGTCGCCCTTCTTCATGGCGACGAGATTCTGGCGCGCGGTGAAATTGCGCACGCCGGTCCAGGCCTCGCCCTTGGCGCCCTTCGCGACCTGCTGGTCCCAGGACCACACCGAGGGTTCGGATTTCACCAGCCAGTACGCCATATTTATTCCTCTGACTTGAAGGGACGCGTCATCAGCGCCGAGATCGCGGCTTCGATCGTGCTCCGGCCGCTCAGGATCGATGCGACAGCTTCCGACACCGGCAGCTCGATGTCTCGCGAAGCCGCGAGCTCGATCAGCACGGGGGCGGTGAACTCGCCCTCGGCGAGCTTGCCGGCGGGAGGCTGCGCGCCGCGCCCGAGCGCGAGGCCGAGCGCGAAGTTGCGCGACTGCGGGCTCGAGCAGGTGAGAATGAGATCGCCGAGACCCGACAGCCCGGCGAGCGTCTCCCCGCGCGCGCCGAGCGCGCGGCCGAGCCGCGTGAGTTCGGCAAAGCCGCGGGTCGTGAGCGCCGCCTGCGCGGAGGCGCCGAGCTTGCGTCCGACCGCGATGCCGACCGCGATCGCCAGCACGTTCTTGGCGGCGCCGCCGATCTCGACGCCGCGGATGTCGGTGGAGTGATAGGGGCGGAATGTCGGCGAGCCCAGCGCCTGCACTAGGCTGCTGGCGAGCGCCTCATCGCCTGCCGCCAGGGTCACCGCCGTCGGCAGGCCACGCGCGACGTCGTCGGCAAAGCTCGGCCCCGACAGGATCGCCGGCTGCGCCTGCGGCGCGGCCTCGGCGATCACGTCGGTCATGAACTTGTGGGTGCCGTGCTCGATGCCCTTGGCGCAGGCGACGATCGGTACCGGCGTCGCGATGTGCGAGGCCAGCATGTTGACCGCGCCGCGCAAATGTTGCGCCGGTGTTGCGATCAGCAGCATGTCCGCACGCGCGGCAAGCGCAAGATCGCTCGTCACGACGATCTCGGGTGCGATCCGCACGCCGGGCAGCCGCGGATTGTCGCGCGTCGATGCGATCCGCGCGGCATGCTCGGCATTGCGTGCCCATAGCGTCACGTTTCGCCCGGCTCGCGCCGCCACGGTCGCCAGCGCCGTACCCCAGGCGCCCGCGCCGATCACCGCAACGGATTGCAGCGCGGTCATCGCTAATAGCCCGCCCGCGTCTTGCCGTAGCCCGCGGGCGCCGTTGCGTTGGCATCGAGCAGCCAGCGTGCGCGCGGCTGCGCGTCCATCGTGTCGATCAGGCCGAGCGCGAGGCGCTCGGCGCCGGCCCAGGCGATCATGGCGCCGTTGTCGGTGCATAGCGCGGGCGGTGGCATGATCAGCTGCGTCCCGGCCTGCTTCGCGACGTCATCGAGCGCGGCGCGGATCGCCTGATTGGCGGCGACGCCGCCGGCGGCGACCAGCGCGCGCGGCGCGCCGAACTGCTCGCGGAACAGCCTGAGGCCGACGCCCAGCCGGTCGGCCGTCGAATCCAGCACGGCGGCCTGGAAGCTTGCGCAGAGATCGCTGATGTCCTGCGGCGTGAGCTCGGCCAGCCGGCTCGCTTCGGTGCGCACCGCCGTCTTCAATCCCGACAGCGAGAAATTGGCATCGGGGCGCCCCTGCATCGGCCGCGGCAGCGCAAAGCGCGTGGCGTCGCCGCCTGCCCCCGCGCGCTCGACCTGCGGGCCGCCGGGATAGGGCAGGCCCAGCATCTTCGCGACCTTGTCGAAGGCCTCGCCGATGGCGTCGTCGACCGTGGTGCCGAGCCGCACATATTGGCCGACGCCGGTGACCGCGACGATCTGGGTATGGCCGCCCGAGGCGAGGAACAGGCAATAGGGAAATTCGATGCCGTCGGTGAGGCGCGGCGTCAGCGCATGCGCTTCGAGATGGTTCACCGCGACCAGCGGCGTGTCGTGCACCATCGCGATCGCCTTTGCGGTGGTGAGCCCGACGATGACGCCGCCGATCAGCCCGGGCCCCGCGGCCGCCGCGACGCCGTCAAGCTCAGCATAATCGATGCCGGCCTCGGCCATGGCACGGTCGATGATCCCGTCGAGCACGTCGACATGCGCGCGCGCGGCGATCTCCGGCACCACGCCGCCGAAGCGGGCATGCTCCTCGATCTGCGACCGCACGATGTTGGACAGGATCTTGCCGCTGCCGTCGGCCGCGCGTTCGATCACGGCCGCGGCGGTCTCGTCGCAGGTGGTTTCGATGCCCAGCACCAGCATTGGCGAATTGTTATCCAATTTGCGCCCTTGCGCTCATCCGAAAAGCAGAGTTCTGGTACGTCCGGTAGCATCCCGGGGTCGGCTTGCGCAATCGTCACGCGCAGCCGTTCTGGTCAATGCGACACTGCCAAATGGTCCGGGAACACCAGCGATGTCCATTCTCGTCACTCGGCCGCATCCCGACAACGAGGCGACGGCGGACAATCTGCGCGCGCGCGGGCATGCGGTGCTGCTTGCGCCGGCGCTCAAGCTCGAGCCGGTCGCCTTCCATGGCGAGAGTGACGTGTCTTATGATGCCGTTCTCGTCACCTCGGCCAACGCGATCCGCGCCTTGGGGCCGCAATTGCCGGACCTCGGTCTGTTGCAGCGGCCTTTGTTCGCGGTCGGCGAGCATACGGCGGCTGCGGCGCGCGAGGCCGGTTTTACCGAGGTGATCGTTGCTGGCGGAGACGGCGCGTCCCTGCGCGACAAGGTGATGCAGAGCGCGCGCGACAAGGTGCTGAAGAAAAAGAGCGCGCTGTTGTATCTCGCCGGCGCGGATCTGTCGCGCGACCTCGGCGGCGAGCTCGGTGCGGAAGGTTTTCGCGTGGTGACGCAGACGACCTATCGCATGGCGCCCGTGAAACATCTGCCGCGCGAGGTTTGCGAGGGCTTTGCCGCCCATGGGATCGAGGCGGTGCTGCACTACTCCCGGCGTAGCGCACGTGCGTTCCTCGATGCGGCGCGGGACGAAGGGGTCGAAATTTCGGCGCTGGCGATCCCGCATTGCTGCCTGTCCGAGACCGTTGCGGGCGTGCTGCGCGATGCCGGCGCGTCACAGGTTCTGGTGGCCGCAACGCCGGACGAAACTGCCTTATTCGACACCTTGGAGCGTGCGTTGCGCACCCGTTTGGCGTAAAGGTCGGGCCGAATCCGACGCAAATCTAATCCACCTGGTATGGAAGTGTGAGGAACCGTCACGATGGCCGACGACAAGCCTGAAGACGCTGGATTGGCGCCCGATCCGGGTCGTGCCAAGCGCACCCCGCCCACCATCGACCTCGAGGCGACGGACGTCTCCACCCAGCCGCAGCAGGTCGCGGGCGAGCCGGAGGCGTCCGAGCAGGTCGCGCAGGAGCAGGTCAGGGCGGAAGAGGCCGCATCGGAAGAGGTCAAGGCCGAGCCTCAGCCCGAATCGGCGGAGCAGCAGACGTCCGCGGCGGCGCCCGCATCGGCGCCGATTTCCCCCTGGGTCATTGCGCCGTTCTCCGGCGCGGCCGCAGCTGCGGTCGTGATCGCAATCGGCTGGATGCTGGGCTGGCCCGCGGTGCAGGCCCCGCCGGCTGCGCCGCAGGTCACCAGCGCGAGCGTCGATGCGCTGAACGGGCGCGTTGCCGCGGTCGAAGCCAAGGCCGCCAAGCCCGCGGCCGATCCCGCCCAAGTCGCGCGGATCGATGCGCTGGAGAAGGCGGCGAGTGCCCTGCGCGGCGACATCGCCAATTTGCGCGCGCAGTTCGACAAGACCGCGAGCGCGCTGAACGACGCGAAATCCGTAGCCCCGAGTGCCGCGCCCGATCTTGCCGCGTTCACCGACCGCATCGCTCAGCTCGAGCGCGCCAGCAAGGCCGAGCGGGCCGAGCTTGCGCAGCAGGGCGAGAAGATCGCCGAGGCCAGGGCCGAGGCCAAGACGATGGACGACAAGCCGCTCCGCTATGTGGTGGCGGCGTCGCTGCTCGACGTGGCCGTTCGCCACGGCGATCCCTATCAGTCGCAATTGGCCGCGGCGCGGTCATTGACGGCGAAGCCCGACGTGCTGAAGCCGCTCGAGCCGTTCGCATCGTCCGGTATCCCGACGGCAGCGGCGCTGAGCCGCGAGCTGCTCAATATCGTGCCGAAGCTGTCGCCTCCGGCCGAAGCGCCGTCGAGCGAGGCCGGCATCGTCGAGCGTCTCCAGGCCGGCGCGTCGAAGCTGGTGCGGATCGAGCGAACCGATGGCGTCGGCAACGATCGCGGCGCCATCGTGTCGCGCGTGACGGCGGCGGCGCTCCGCAGCGATTTCGCCGAGGCGCGGCGCGAGCTGAAGGCGCTGCCCGTGGCCGATCGCGCCGCGGCGCAGGCCTGGCTCGACAAGGCCGATGCCCGTGACGCCGCGCTCGCCGCGTCCCGCAAATTCGCCGACGATGCCATGGCGGATCTCGCCAAATCGACTCAATAGGATTCGCGCAACATTCGGCGCGTATAGGGATCGCCATGCTTCGCATTGTCCTCTTTCTCGTCTTGATCGCACTGGCGGCGGCCGGTGCGGCCTGGGTTGCCGACCAGCCCGGCGATCTCGTCCTGACCGCGGGCAGCTTCCGCATCTCGACGACGCTGCCGAGATTCGTGTTCCTGCTCGGTCTCTTCGCCGCTTCCGTCGTGCTGGTCTGGAGCATCCTGACGATGATCTGGCGCATGCCAGGGCGCTTGCGCCGCCGGCGTCACGACAAGCGCCATGCCCGCGGCCGTCACGCCATCACCCATGGCCTGCTCGCGATCGGCCACGGCGATTCCGCGCTCGCGCGCCGGCACGCCGAGGCAGCACGGCGGCATGCACCGAACGATCCGCTCGCGCTGCTGTTGCACGCGCAGTCTGCGCAGCTCGAAGGCAACCGCGACGAGGCGCAGCGCGTCTTCCGCGCCATGGCCGAGCGCGAGGATACGCGGCTGCTCGGCCTGCGCGGCCTGTTCATCGAGGCGCAGCGCGCCGACGATGCGGTCGGCGCCGTGATGATCGCGGAGGAAGCGATCAAGCTGTCGCCGTCCGCGACCTGGGCCTCGCACGCGGTGCTCGGCTTCCGCTGTGCGCGCGGCGACTGGAGCGGCGCGCTCGCGATCCTCGATTCGAATCTGTCCGCTGGCCTGATCGACAAGCCGACCTATCGCCGGCAGCGCGGCGTGCTGCTCGCCGCGCGGGCGCTGGAGCTGGAAACCATGGACCGCGACGTCGCGCGCGAGAGCGCGATGGAGGCGGTCAAGCTCGCCCCGACCCTGGTCCCGGCGGCCGTGCTGGCGGCAAAATTCGAGAGCGAGGCGCATCAGGTGCGCCGCGCCATGAAGCTGGTGGAAGCCGCCTGGCTCGCCAATCCGCATCCGGATCTCGCGGAGGCCTATGCGCATGTGAAGCTCGGCGATTCCGCATGGCACCGCTTGCAGCGGGTGGAGACTCTCGCCGCGAAGACCGCCGCCGACAAGCCCGGTTATGTCGAAGGGCAGCTCGCGATCGCGCGCGCTGCGATCGAGGCCTCGGAGTTCGCCCGCGCGCGCGAGGCGCTCACGCCTTATCTCAAGGATCCGACCCAGCGCGTCGCGCTGCTGATGGCCGAGCTCGAGCGCGCCGAGCATGGCGATAGCGGCCGTGCGCGCGCCTGGACCTTGCGCGCGGTGCGCGCCCGTCTCGATCCCGCCTGGACCGCGGACGGCTATGTCAGCGACCGCTGGCGTCCGGTCTCTCCGGTCACCGGCCGTCTCGATGCGTTCCAATGGCAGACGCCGGTCGCGAGCCTGCCTTCGGACAAGGGCCCCACGCTCGAATCCTCGGCCTTCGAGGAAGCCATGCTGGCCGCCTCGCCGCCGAAGCGGGTGACCGCCGCTCCCAGCGAAGCCGCGGTGGAACCGCCGGAGGCGGCCCCGGTGCCGGCACCGGCGGCGCAGGACAATTCACCCCCTCCGGCCAAGGACGCCATCAAAGAGGTTGCCAAGGAAGCTGCCAAGGAAACTGCCAAGGAAGCTGCAGAGCAAGCTGCGAAGGAAACCGCCGAGGCCGATGAAGCGGCCGTCACGTCGCCCGAGCCGGCGAATCCGGCTCCGCCGCCCGCCGAATCATCGCCGCCGGCGGCAACGCCCGTCTTCCGGACCCGGGCCGACCTCGGTAAGCCCGCCTCGGCGCCGATCCAGACCGTCATCCCGATCGTCCGGGCCCCCGACGATCCCGGGATCGACGACGACGGCCCGAGCGATGAATTTACGGAACAAATCGGCACGCCCAAAGCCCAGGCAAAGGCCCAAGCGGGCGGCTGGCGCGGCTTCTGGTCCCGCTGGGGCGCGTGAGCCGCATTTCGGGCCCCGCTTCTCCTTGCCAATTCGGGCCATGCCCGATATCAGGAGCGCGCGTATCGGGGCCGGTATCGCCAAGGTCCCGGCAGGTTCGCCGCAATAGCTCAGTCGGTAGAGCACGTCATTCGTAATGACGGGGTCGGGGGTTCGAATCCCTCTTGCGGCACCAGCTTTCCGATTCATCCGATCCCCACGCGCTGCATCAGGGCTCGCTCGGCTGCGTGATCGCGATCACATAATCGCAGACATGCCTCCCCTAACGTCCGTCACGCCAACACGGGGAGACTTCACATGCGCAAGATCATTCTGATTGCCGCCATGCTCCTGGCTTCTGCCTCCGCCCAGGCAGGCGGCTCCCGCGGTCTGTCGCTCGCCGCGGCAGACGAACAGACCTCCACTCCGCAAACCGCGACATCGGCGAGCACCGTGACGGCGCAGGTGAGCGAAGCCGCGCCGGCCGCCGAGGCTCCGAAATATTCCGATCGTCCGCCGGCGGTGTCGCTCTCCGCGCCGGCTGCGGTAACCGCTCCGACGGCGACCACACCCGCGGCTTCCGCGCCGGTCACGACGGCCAAGCCCACCACCAGGACCATGGCAAAAGCGCACAAGCCGAAGCACACGCGCAGCTGGACCGAGCGCCGCATTATCAGCGAGCTGCATCGCCACGGCATTTACTGGTAGGTACTTCCTCCCTTCAAAAGCAAATGGCCGGGCGAGAGCCCGGCCATGATTCGTTTGAAGCGATGCGGCGCTTACTGCGACACGGTCTGCACCACGCTTGCGATCGGGCGGGTGTTCGTGCCCGCGGTCGGCACCTTCATGTCCTTCATCAGCGCCTCGTCATATTCCGGCAGCGTCTGGAGGCTCGCCTTGGCCTTCATCTGCACGACCTTGTAGCCGCCGGCCTTGAGCCGCGCGAGCAGCGTCGGCATGGCGATGCCGGTGTTCTTCTGGAAGTCGTGCATCAGGATGATGCCCTTGCCGAGCTTGTCCAGCCGCGTCATCACGGTCTCGACGATCTTCTCGGGCGTCGCGCCCTTCCGGAAGTCGAAGGAATCGATTTCGGTCGAGAACATCGCGACGTTGCGGGTGCCGAAATAGCTCACCATCGCGGGATTGTGCTGAAGCTGCGGGAAGCGGAAGAACGGCGCCGGATTGGTGCCGAGCGCGAATTTCACCGCGCTGAAGCCCTTCTCGACCTCGTCCTTGACCTGCTGCTCGGTCAACTTCTTGCTGTTCAGATTGACATGCGACCAGGTGTGCGTGCCGACCGTGTGGCCCTGGGCCAGCACCTGCTTCAGGATCTCGGGATGGTAGGTCGCGTGCTTGCCGACCGAGAAGAACAGGCCCTTGGTGCATTCGTCCGCGAGCGCCTTCAGCACCGTAGGCGTGTTGACCGGCCACGGACCGTCGTCGAAGGTCAGCACGACCTCCTTCTCGGTCAGGAAGTCGAACTGCTTGAAATGCTCGAAGCCGAAACCGGGGCCGCCCGTCGTGTCGATCTCGACGACGCGGGACACACCCAGCGCGTTCGGATTGGCGCAGGCCTGTTTCGGCTGTATCGGCATGACCGGCATGGCCGCAGGTGCCGGAGCTGCTGCGGCCGGTTTGGCTGCGACGGCCGCAGTGGTCTCGACGTCGTCCCTGGCGGCGAGCTTCGCCTGTGCCGGCAATGGGTCGGCAGCACGGGCGGCAACTGTCTTGGGAGCGCCCTGGTCGGCGCGCGCGGAATAATAGAACCAACCGCCGGCGGCGATCACGACCGCCGCAACTACACTGGCCAGCATCAGGCCCAACGCATTACGCATCGCTACTCTTTCCAATTACGCAACCAAACGGGCGGAATTTCCCGCGCGACGAGCCATTAATGCGAACCAAGGGTTAACGTGACACCAACACGACGGCGCTTGCGGAGGAATTTCAGTGGGGTGCGCAACGTGACCGGCATCACAGAGGATGGGTCCCCCGTGACCGTCATCACAGTGGAAACGGATTTGCCGGAGCATCGTAGCTCCCATCGACAACGGGCCCGCTGCGGCGGTGCCAATGGGAGCTTCAAATGACCAAGTCGTTTACCAGCAAGATCCGCGGCACCAGCCTGGCGCTGGGCTTTGCCGCCATCGTCTCGATCGCCTCGACGGGTGCGAGCTTCGCCTTCACGGCCGAGGCGCAGCAGATGTGCACGGGCGATGCCTTCCGTCTCTGCTCGGCGGAGATACCCAACATCCCGAAGATCACTGCGTGCATGATCAAGCATCGCTCGGACCTCAGCGCGGGCTGCCGCGCGGTGATGGACAAGGACCTCGCCAAGGGCGCCTCGCGCAAGGTCGCTGACGCCCAGGACAAGCAGTAAGAGCACCTAATCACTGCGTCGTCCGCTCCCGTCGCGATGTGCTCCGGCGTCAAGCCGGGGCCCCGCGGTGGACCCCTCCCGCTCGGCCACAAAGCCGTTGCAGCTCCGGGATCGTCGCACTAGCTTCGCCCGCATATTGTTCCGGGTGCGAGGCTTTCAGCGATGGCGAGACTTCTCTTGATTGTTTCCTTGATCATGTGCGCTTCTGGCGCGTCGGCGCAGCAGCCGGGCCAAGATGCTTGCGCGCGCGACGTCACACGTTTCTGCCGCGCCGTCATGAACAATGGCGATGGTGCCGTGCTCGCGTGCCTGAAGCAGCACCGCACCCGCCTCAGCAAGGCCTGCGACAAGGTGCTTACCGATCACGGGCAGTAACCGGCATTCCGAGGCGAGCGAAGCGCCAACGCGGCCCAAGAGACACTTACGTACTGCTTCCCGCCGCGGTCGCGACCACCGGCAGCACCTCGCTGTTCGCGCGGTCCGGCGTGTCGTCCTTCCAGCGCACCGAGCCGAACGGTCGCTCCAGCATGCGGCGGATCCGCACCGGCTCGGGACCGATATGGAAATCGATCGCCTGCTGATGCAGCGCGCGTTCGGACTGGGTCGCACGGTTGCGCTGACGCAAATAGTCGAGCCAGGTCGGGCAGTGATAGCGCTCGGTCCACAGCTCGGGGTCGGCGATGTCGCGCGCGATCGACCAGCCATAGGCGCCATTGCGCTGGCGCGAGAGCTGTACGTCCTGCATCACGTTGTGGAACGCGCGCGCGTTCTCCTGCGCGACGCGATATTCGATCTCGACCACCAGCGGCCCACTGCGGCCCGTCAGCGACAGCTTCACTTCGGGATCGGCCAGCATGTCCGCATCCTCGTTGCGGGCACCGACGCGCGGCATCGTGAGCCATATGCCGAGCAGCGGCGAGATCAGCATCAGGCCGGCCGCCGTCAGCAGCGCCATCTCGACGCCGGCATAGTCGGTGAGGTGGCCCCAGCCCCAGGCGCCGATCGCGATGCCGCCGGCGATCGCGGCCTGGAACGCCGCCAGCGAGCGACCGGCGACCCAGCGCGGCGCCGAGAGCTGCACGCCGATATTGAACAGCGCGATCGCAGCCATCCAGACCGCGCCGCCCAGCACCAGCGCGGCCGCCGTCAGCACCGGCTCCGTGCTCAGCGCGAGGGCGGCCATGGCGAAGGCCATCGTGATGGTGCAGGCCCGGATCGCGGCCTCGCCGCTCATGCGCTTGCGCAATTCGTGGATGTTGAGCGCGCCGATCACCGCGCCCATGCCGAAGGCGCCAAGCATGATGCCATACATCTGCGCGCCGCCATGCAGGAGGTCGCGCGCGACCAGCGGCATCAGCGCCATCACGGCGCCGCCGATCAGGCCCATCACCAGCGTGCGCAACAGCACGATCTTGATCGGCGGAGAATTCGTGATGTAGCGGAAGCCCGAGACCATGGCGCGATTGAGCTTCTCCCGCGGCAGGCGAGACGCCTCGGTGTTGCGGCGCCAGAGCAGCAGCACCACCAGCAGCGGCAGATAGAGGATCGCATTGCAGGCGAACGCGGCCACCGCACCGAGCGCGGCGACGATGACGCCGCCGACCGCCGGACCGAAACTGCGCGCGATGTTGTAGCTGATGCCGTTCAGCGCCACCGCGGACGCCAATGCCTCGGGCGGTACCTGTTCGCTGACCGAGGACTGCCACGCCGGGCCGAACAGCGCATTGCCGCTGCCGACGATGAAGCAGAAGGCGAGCAGCAATTCGGGGGTGATCAGGTTGAAGCCGGCCAGCACGGTGAGCGCGCTCGCGCCGATCAGCGCGATCGACAGCGAGATCACGCTGACGATGCGGCGGTCATACATGTCGGCGATGGCGCCGGCCGGCATCGAGATCAGCATGATCGGCAGCATCAAGGCGGTCTGCACCAGCGCCACCTTGTCCGCCGAGGCCGCCATCTGCGTCATCGCCCAGGCCGCGCCCACGCCCTGGATCAGGAGACCGAGATTGGAGAGCAGGCTGGCGAGCCAGATCCGCCGGAACACGGTGTACCGCAGGGGCGCAGCGATGCCGTCGGCGGCCATTTTCGGGCGGTTCGGCTGCTCGGTCATATCCCCTTCCATATCGGATGGCAGAAGTGGTCGTGGTGATTCCGGCCAATTCAGTGATGCCTGCGAAAGTCCTTCGTTGTCCAGTGCTTAGGTCGGTATAAGCAGTGCAAAGAGGCAGGCCCGCCGGGGAGGAACAGATGAAGCTGTCGCGACGGACGATCTTGCGGGGGGCTGCGAGCGTGCCTTTCGCAATTGCGAGCTTGCGGACGGGCGCGCTGGCCCAGACCGCGCCCGCCGCCGCACCGGGCACGGAGCTGCCGCCGATCCTGTTCGTTCACGGTAACGGCGATTACGACGCGCTCTGGATGACCACCTTGTGGCGCATGGAGTCCAACGGCGTTGCACGCGATCGCATGATGGCGATCAATTTCACCGATCCCCTGGCGCGCAGTGATGACAAGGTCGAGCAGGCGGGCCGCTCCTCGACCGAGGACCAGCGCCGCGAGCTCGCTGCCGCCATCGCTGAACTGAAGCGCCGCACCGGCGCGCCTCGCGTGGCGCTGGTCGGCAGCTCGCGCGGCGGCTACGCGATCCGCAACGTCATCAGAACCGGCGGCGCCGGCGATGTCAGCCATGCCGTGCTGTGCGGCACGCCCAACCACGGCGTGTTCGCGACCGACGACCAGCCCAACAACGAGTTCAACGGCCGCGGCGCGTTCCTGCGCGGCCTGAACGAGGGCGAGAGCGAGGTGACGCCGGGTGTTGCCTTCCTCACGCTGCGCAGCGACGGCATGGACAAATATGCGCAACCCGATGGCCGCTTCATCGGCAAGCCCGGCACCCCGACCAATGTCACCGTCGAAGGGCCGGAGCTGAAGGGCGCCACCAATCTCGTGCTCGGCGCGCTCGACCATCGCGAGGTGGCGTTTCACCCGCGCGCGTTCCGGGAGATTTACAAGTTCATCGCCGGGCGCGAACCTGCGCGCATCGCGATCGTGCCGGAGCCCAGCGTGAGGTTGAGCGGCCTGGTCACGGGCACGCCCGGCGGCGTGCCGACCAATCGTCCGGTCGCGGGTGCAATCGTCGATGTCTTCCGTGTCGATCCCGATACCGGGGAGCGCAAAGAGGGTGCGCTGCATAGCTCGAAGACGGGCTCCGATGGCCGCTGGGGGCCGGCGCAGGTCGATCCCGCCTGGTCGCTAGAATTCGTGCTGACCTCGCCGGATGCGCCGACGACGCACATTTACCGCTCGCCCTTTCCGCGCTCATCCGAGGTCGTGCATCTGCGGCCAGCGCGCCCGCTCGGCCCGGCCGACAAGGACGCCGGCGCCGTCGTGATCATGTCGCGTCCGCGCGGCTATTTTGGCCTGCCGCGCGACGTGGTGCTGCTCGACGGCAAGCAGCCGGCCGACGTCAAGCCGGGCGTGCCCACGGATGCGGCAGCAACCCTGCGGCTTCCCGCCAGCGAGGTTGGGCGTAACATCGTCGCCCAATTCGGCGAAGAACGGATTGTGGCACGCGCCTGGCCTGCGTCCGAGAACCGGATTGCCATTGCCGAGCTGACTTACTAGCTATTTACCTGCGTCCCATCCTGCGGGAGAGAGCCATGAATATCGCCAGCGTGCGTCGGCCCATCATCCCCCCGGCTCCCCCGCGTGCGCCCGACGACATGTCGTTCCTCGGCCGGCTCGCGGTTGTCAGGCAGAACATGATCGCGACCTGGGGGCAGCGCGCCTACGAGGAAGAGGTCATCCCGGGCCGCTTCTTTTTCCGCAACAGCTTCATCCTGAACCAGCCGGACGCGATCCGGCACGTCCTGCTCAGCAATTACGAGAACTACACGCGCACGCCGGCCGGCATCCGCATGCTGCGCCCGGTGCTCGGTGACGGCCTCCTGATCGCGGAAGGTCATTCCTGGACGTTTCAGCGCCGCACGCTGGCGCCGGCCTTCACGCCGCGCGCGACCGCGAACCTCGTTCCGCACATGACGGCGGTGCTCGACGAGACCATCGCCGGGCTGGACGCGCAAACCGGTGAGCCGGTCGACCTGCGTCAGATCATGCAGCGCATGACGCTCGAGATCGCCGGGCGCACGATGTTCTCGTTCGGCATGGACCAGCACGGCGCGACCTTGCGCAACTTCATCATGGAATATGCCGCGCGGTTGGGTCGTCCCTATTTCCTCGACATGGTGCTGCCGGTGTCCTGGCCGAGCCCGATGGATTTTGCCCGCGCCCGTTTCCGCAAGCGCTGGACCGAGTTCGTGGCGATGCTGATCGCCGAGCGGCGCAAGGCCGGCAAGAAGGACGGCGCGCCGCCGCGCGACCTGTTCGATCTCATGGACGAGGCACGCGATCCCGAAACCGGCAAGGGCTTCTCGGACGAGCAGCTCGTCGACGAGGTCGCGACCATGATCCTCGCCGGCCACGAGACCACGGCAACGGCGCTGTTCTGGGCGCTCTATCTGCTCGCCCTCGACCCGGAAACGCAGGAGGAGGTCGCGTCCGAGACCCGTGGCGAGCACCTCGACAGCATGGCCGACATCGATCGCCAGAAATTCACCCGCGCGGTGATCGACGAGACGATGCGGCTCTATCCGCCGGCCTTCCTGGTCGCGCGTGCCGCGCGCGACAAGGATAATGCGGCGGGTGTCGAGATCGGCAAGGGCGACATCATCATGATAGCGCCATGGCTGTTGCACCGGCACGAGAAGCTGTGGGATCAGCCGAACGCCTTCATTCCGAAACGCTTCATGTCGAAGGAGGCGCCGGATCGTTTCGCCTATCTGCCGTTCGGCGCGGGTCCCCGCGTCTGTATCGGCGCGCCGTTTGCCCAGGCCGAATCTGTGCTGGCGCTGGCGCGGCTGATCGGCGCATTCCGTGTCGAGCTCGCCGACCCCGTGACCCCCGTGATCCCGCTCGGCGTCGTCACCACCCAGCCGGACCATTCACCCATGTTCCGCATCACGCGTCGGTGACAGGCGATCTGCCCGCTGGCGACGTGATTCATCCCAGATAGAGTCCCGCGATGAGCGATATCCAGGCCCAATTATCCGTTCTGAAGCAGACCGCCGATCCCGTTGTCGTGGAGGCGATAGCGCAGCTGATCGCCAATGGTCATGATCGCGACCTCAACCGCATCAACGCGCTGGATTTTGCCAATCGTAGCGGGCTCGACCAGGAGAAGGTGATTTCCGGATTGCTGCATGCCTCGCGGCTGGGCTTGTTCGACATGAGCTGGAACGTGCTGTGCCCCGGTTGTGGAGGGGTGTTGGGCGCGCACGCAACCTTGAAATCGTTGAAGCACGAAGACTACAATTGCGCGCTCTGTGCAGCCGGTTACGAGGCGTCCGTCGACGAGATGGTCGAGGTGGCCTTCACCGTCAGCCCACGGGTCCGCCGCATCGGGGCTCATGATCCCGACACGTTGCCGATCTGGGAGTATGTGCGGCAGATGTTCTGGAGCTCCGGGGTCGACATCAATGAGGAATCCTTTTCCCATCTGATCAACGAGGTGACGCTCGAAGCGCTGGAATTGCCTGCGGGCGAAAAGGCGATCCTCTCGCTCAACCTGCCCAGCCAGTTCATCATCGTTTTCGAGCCGGTCACCCATTCCGCCCATTTCCTGGATGTTCAGGGCGAGCCGACGAGCGAGCGTCAGCAGCTTTCGATCATGTTCAACAAGCTGGAGGCGCCGACCGGGACCACCGTGATGCGCCCCGGGCCGTTGCGCCTCACGCTCGAGAACCAATCGGGCGGTCGCGTGTTGCCTTCGGTCTGGGTCGCCGCCGACGCGTTGCATGAGATGATCGGCAAGCGCAAGCCGATCTTGACCGCCAAGCGGATTCTGTCCAATCAGACGTTCCGCGACGTCTTCAAGGCCGACAACCTCAATGTCGACCAGCGACTGAAGATCACATCGCTGACGTTCCTGTTCACCGACCTGAAGGGTTCGACGGCCCTGTATGAGCGGGTCGGCGATCTCAGCGCCTTCGATCTCGTGCGGGCGCATTTTCGTGCGCTGCTGGAGATCATCGCCGCCGAGAAGGGTGCAGTTGTGAAGACGATCGGCGATGCCGTCATGGCAACCTTCGTCAGACCCGAGCACGCCATCATCGCGGGACTGCGGATGCGTGCAGCCATGGACGAATTGAACAACCAGCGCGGCGCCAACGATCTCATTCTCAAGATCGGCATCCATGAAGGCCCGTGTCTGGCGGTGATGCTCAACGAGCGACAGGATTATTTCGGCCAGACCGTCAACATCGCCGCCCGCGTGCAGAGCCTGTCGACTGCGCAGGAGATTCACATCACCGGCCCGGTGCTGGATGCGCCCGCAGTCGCCGAAGTGCTCGAGCAGCGCGCCATCAAGCCGATCCAGAAGCAGGCCGCGCTTCGCGGCATCGCCGACAAGATGGTGGTGTACGAGATACCGTGAGGCATCGCCGTGAACAGATTGCCGAAACGTAATACGCGCGCGGAACTGACGCACGTTGCGCCGGTTGAGTTTCATTCTCATATGATGATGGTAACTAATGCTGGTAACGGCCGCGCTCCCCGCGGCGTCATCGATCTCGGTAGGACCCATGCTCGACGGCTTGCGCCAATTCATCGCCGACATTGTCGGTCCCCAAGCCCAGGACCGCGCATTCGGCGACAGCGACTATCGGCTGGCCGCGACCGCGCTGCTGGTCCACGTGGTTTCGCTGGACGGCCAGCCGAGCGCGGCCGAGCAGCGCAAGCTGCACAGCCTGATCGAAAGCCATTTCGGGCTCGACCGCGGCACTGCTGACCGTCTCATCGCGGACGCCACCCAGGTCGAGGGCGAGGCGGTCGATCTCTATCACTTCACCAGCGTCATCATGCGCTCGCTCGACGAAGCGGGCCGCAGGCGAATCGTGCAGATGATGTGGGAGCTGGTCTATGCCGACGGCGAAGTCAGCGAGTTCGAGGACAATGTGGTCTGGCGCGCGTCGGATCTGCTCGGCATCTCCCAGCGCGACCGCATCGAGCTGAAGCACGCCGTTGCGGAGCGGGCCGGCGGCCAGGTCAAGGATAGTGCCGTCGGCGGACCTGTCCCCGGCGGATTGCCTGACCTGCGAGCCACATGACCAAACTTTAATGTAAGCCGGGCGGCACTCCGCTTTTTGCGGATTCGGCTGCAAATTCCGGTCTTTCCTGATCCCCCTGTCGCCTCCTCAAGCAACCATGCTGCCCGCGCCGCTTGCATGGCGCGCACGGCTTGTGCTCTCGTTCATCCATTGCCGGGGCCACAGACTTAAATTCAAGAGACTTCGATCGTGACTGAGCGGGTAACGTTGATCACCGGTGCCTCGGCGGGCATCGGGATGGAGCTTGCGCGTGTGTTTGCCGCCAATGGACATCGCCTCGCATTGACCGCGAGACGGGCGGATCGGCTCGAAGTGCTCGCGAACGAGCTCGCCGCCAAGGGCGGCAAGAAGCCGATCGTGATCGCCTGTGATCTCGAGGACGCGGATGCCGGCGAGAGGATCGCCGCAGCACTTGCCGCCGAAGGCGTCGAGCTCGATCATCTCGTCAACAATGCCGGCTTCGGCGTGTTCGGCGATGCCATCGAGTGCGATCCCGACGCGCAGCTCGGCATCGTCGACGTCAACGTCCGGGCCCTGACGGATCTGTCGCTGCGCTTCGCCGATCAGCTCATCCGGAACAAGGGTGGTCTCCTCAATGTCGGATCGGTTGCAGGCTTCCTGCCCGGCCCCGGGATGGCCGTCTACTACGCGTCCAAGGCCTATGTGATCTCCTTCACCGAAGCATTGCGGGCGGAGCTTGCGCCCCGCGGCGTCCGCGTCACCGTGCTCTGCCCGGGCCCGGTGCCCACGGAATTCCAGGGCCGTGCCGGCGTTGGACCGCAACATGATACGGCCATGCTCAACGTCTCTGCCGACCAAGTTGCACGCGAGGCATATCGCGGCCTGATGACCAACAAACGGGCAGTGCTGCCGGGTCTTGGCATCAAGATTGTGCCGTTCGCGCTGCGCTTCTTCCCACGCGGCTTCATCCTGGCCGCCACCAGCCGGTTCCAGCGGCAGAGGCGCTGAGCAACATCGGCATCCGTAGTGGTCCGGAGCTTGCTTCAGGCACGAGGCATGTGTGCGCAAACTCACACGATGTTAACCACCGCTTAGCTATGCTGGCGGTCTGAACCGATAGCACTCGCAGAGGCCATGTCGTTCCGGACGGACAGGTTTGGTGGCGCAGAGGTGGTTGCCTTCCCACAGAGGGCGACGAGCGCCGCCGCCGCGGAAACCCGGCTGCCGGTTCTGATCGTCCTGCATCAGGAATGCTCGACACCCGGCCGCGTCGGCAATGCGCTCCGCGCGCTCGGCCATCGTCTCGACATCCGCCGTCCCCGCTTCGGCGATCTCCTGCCCGAGACGCTCGATCAGCATGCCGGCGCCGTGATCTTCGGCGGCCCGATGAGCGCCAATGATCCCGACGATTACATCCGCCGCGAGATCGACTGGATCGAAATTCCGCTCCGCGAGCAGCGGCCGTTGCTCGGCATCTGCCTCGGTGCGCAGATGCTGGCGATGCAGCTCGGGGCCCGTGTCGCGCCGCATGCGCAGGCGCTGACGCAGATCGGGTACTACCCGATCCGGCCGACCGCCGCGGGCCGCACGCTCTGCCCGCATTGGCCGGCGCAGGTCTATCATTGGCATCGCGAGGGCTTTGAGCTGCCTGAAGGCGCCGACTTGCTCGCCGAAGGCGATGATTTCCCGGTGCAGGCGTTCCGCGCCGGCAATGCTTTCGGCGTGCAGTTCCACCCCGACGTGACCTACGCGATGATGTGCCGCTGGACCACGCGCGGCTACGACGGCTTCAGCGCACCCGGTGCGCGGCAGCGGCATCATCACTTCGCGGATCGTGCCGTCTACGACATGGCCGAGCGCGCCTGGCTCGATCATTTCATCGATGGCTGGCTCGAGCGCCGGCCGGTGCTGGCGCAAGCCGCCGAGTGATCGCGCCTTCACGCAAGTCCTCGCCTCTTCCCTGGGTATGCTAGGCTCGCTGCCAACGAGCGCGCGCGAAAAGCGCGCCGGCAAACCAGGGAGAGCGTCATGGCTTACGAGCACATTCTCTATGAGGTGAGCGACAAGATCGCGACCATCACGCTCAACCGCCCCGATCGCATGAATGCATGGACGCCGATCATGGAGCGCGACGTGCGCGACGCGATGGAGGCGTCGAACGCCGACGACAATGTTCGCGTCATCGTGCTCACCGGCGCGGGCCGCGCCTTCTGCGCCGGCGCCGACATGGATGCGCTGAAGGGCCTTGATCCCAATGACGTCAGCCGTGCCTCGAACCTGCCGCCGTTCGACATGAACCGTCGGCCGGACTGGCAGACGCGGTACGGCTATTATCCATCGATCAAGAAGCCGATCATCGCGATGCTCAACGGTGCGACCGCGGGCATCGGCCTCGTCCACTCACTCTATTGCGACCTGCGCTTTGCCGCCGACAACACCGTCTTCACGACCGCTTTCGCACGGCGCGGCCTGATCGCCGAGCACGGCATCAGCTGGACGCTGCCGCGCATCGTCGGCCACGCCAATGCGCTGGATCTGTTGCTCTCGGCGCGGCGCGTCTCGAGCGATGAGGCGCTGCGGATCGGGCTGGTCAACCGGCTCTCTCCGCCGGAGAAGCTGCGCGAGGACACCTACGCTTACGCGCGCGATCTCGCCGATTTCGTCTCGCCGAGCGCGATGGCGGTGATCAAGCGCCAACTCTACGAGGTGCCGTTCCAGACGCTGGCCGAGGCCACGATCGAGGCCAACCGCGAGATGATGGTGGCGCTGAGCGGGAGTGATTTCCAGGAGGGCGTGGCGAGCTTCATGGAGAAGCGGCCGCCGCGGTTTACGGGGAGGTAGGGGGGCCTGCGGAGAGGGTCCGCCGTCGCCCTTCGGGCTATGGCGGGACAGCCTTCGCTCACTTCGCTACGAAAGAGCACGGCTGGCTTGCCGAGCCGTAGCTCGCGAAGCGAGCGAAGGCTGGTGGAGCCAGGCGGGATCGAACCGCCGACCTCGTCATTGCGAACGACGCGCTCTCCCAGCTGAGCTATGGCCCCTTTGCTGGCCGCTCTGGTGAACGCGGCCGACAACCGGGCGCCATTTAAGTCCCCGCCAAGGTCAAGTCAAGGACGCGTGTAACCCGGTTTTAGCCATCTGGGCACCGACTTCCCTTGTTTGGGCCTGACGGAACCGATATCTAGCAACAGGCGTCAATCCCGACCGGAGCCAGAGTCTTCAAAAGCCAGAGTCGTCAAAATCATGCGTGCCGTTCTCGACATCGTCATCATCGTGCTCGACCTCTACGTCTGGCTGCTGATCGCCTCCGCGATCCTGTCCTGGCTGATCGCCTTCAACGTGGTGAACACCCGCAACCAGTTCGTCTCGGCCGTGGCGGAGTTCCTGTACCGGATCACCGAGCCCCTGCTGGCGCCGATTCGCAATTTCCTGCCCAGCCTCGGCGGCCTCGACATCTCGCCGATCATCCTGATCCTGATCATCATGTTCATCGAGCGGGTGATCCTGTACTACATCTACCCCAACGTGATCTAAGCGGGCGGGAGCGCCTTGGTCGCCAGCAACGAGCCTTGGCGCTACTCGGCCGCAGGGATCAGCATCGCGCTGCGGGTGACGCCGCGCGGCGGCCGCGACGACATCGACGGGATCGAGCAACTTTCGGATGGCCGCAGCGTGCTCAAGGTGCGGGTGCGCGCCATCGCCGATGGCGGCGAGGCCAACAAGGCCGTTCTGCTGCTGCTGGCGAAATCGCTCGGCGTGCCCAAGGCCAGCGTGAAATTGCTATCGGGAGCCACGTCACGGCTGAAGCAAATCGCGGTCGAGGGCGATCCGGCGCGGCTCGGCGAAGCCCTGCGCCAGCTGGTATCGACCAAATCGAAGGACGGAGGGAACTGACATGACCGCCAGGATTATCGATGGGAAAGTCATCGCGGCGGAACTCCGTGCCCGCGTCGCCGAGGAGGTCGCCCGCGTCAAGCGCGAGCACGATCTGGTGCCGGGCCTTGCGGTGGTCCTGGTCGGCAACGACCCCGCCAGCGAGGTCTATGTCCGCTCAAAGCACACTCAGACCCAGGCCGCGGGCATGGCCTCGTTCGAGCACAAGCTGCCGGCCGACGTCTCGCAGGCAGATCTCTTGGCGCTGGTCGCAAAGCTCAACCACGATCCCGCCGTGCACGGCATTCTCGTGCAATTGCCGCTGCCGAAGGGGTTGAACACCGAGGCCGTCATCAATGCCATCGATCCCGCCAAGGACGTCGACGGGCTGCATCCGAACAATGCCGGCCGGCTCGCCGGCGGCTTCGAGGCGCTCTCGCCCTGCACGCCGCTCGGCTGCATCATCCTGACCAAGAGCATCCACGCCTCGCTGGAGGGTATGAACGCGATCGTCATCGGCCGCTCGAACCTGGTCGGGCGTCCGCTCGTGCAATTGCTGCTGAACGAGAACGCCACGGTGACGATCGCACATTCCCGCTCGCGCGACCTGCCCGGCCTCGTGAAGAAGGCCGATCTCGTCTATGCCGCGGTCGGAAAGCCCGAGATGGTGCGCGGCGACTGGCTGAAGCCGGGTGCGACCGTGATCGATGTCGGCATCAACCGCATCCCGAAGCAGGACGGCAAGACGCGCCTGGTCGGCGACGTCGCCTATCAGGAAGCGCTTGAAGTGGCCGGCGCGGTCACGCCGGTGCCGGGCGGTGTCGGCCAGATGACGGTGGCATGCCTGTTGGTGAACACGCTGCGCGCGGCCTGCGCGATCGCCGGGCTGCCGAAGCCGGCGGTATAGGTCTCGTGCCCCGGACGCCATCAGCGCGTCCACGCGCGTCTTCGACGCGCTATGGCAGCGCCTCTTCGGTGGTGCGCTGCTGAGCCGGGGCCCAGCGGCGGCATGGGTCCCGGCTCAGCGTCGCGTCATTTCACGCCGCGCCGCGTCCGGGACATGGAAGCTCAGCCCTTCTTCTTCTTCTCGCGCTCGATGCCTTCGAGGATCAGCTTGTGCGCATCCTCCGGGCCGCCCCAGCGCAGGATCTTCACCCATTTGCCCTTCTCGAGATCCTTGTAGTGCTCGAAGAAGTGCTGGATCTGCTGCAGCGTGATGTCAGGCAGATCGGAGTAGGACTTCACCTTGTCGTAGCGCTGCGTCAGCTTGGACGACGGCACCGCGAGGATCTTCTCGTCGCCGCCGGCTTCGTCCTCCATGAACAGCACGCCGACCGGGCGCACGCTCATGACGGCGCCAGGGATGATGGCGCGGGTGTTGATGATCAGCACGTCGCAGGGGTCGCCGTCGTCCGACAGCGTGTGCGGGATGAAGCCGTAATTACCGGGGTAACGCATCGGCGTGTAGAGGAAGCGGTCGACCACCAGCGTGCCGGCCTCCTTGTCCATCTCGTACTTGATCGGTTCACCGCCCACGGGGACCTCGATGATGACGTTGACATCCTGGGGGACGTTTTTTCCGATCGAGACCGCATCGATACGCATTCAAGGCTCCGTTGTTGCCGAGGATAAATCGCGCCCGGCAGCTATTTTGGCGCTGTCATACGCGGGCTTGGCCCGCTGATCCATCGCGTTTTTGTGAAATAATGAATCCAGCGATCACCGATACGAACGGCCGGCGGTATCGACGGATGGGAACGCTGCCCGGTTAGGGTTTCAGCAGCTCAATTGGTCCAAGCGAAGGCAACCTTGTCGAGCGCCTTCGGCCCGAACCGCTCCGACGAGCGCGCCACCATGCGGCCGCCCAGGGCGCGGTAGAACTCGGTGGCGGGGTCGTTGTCCGAGAGCGCCCACACCACCATGCTCTTCAGCCCGCTCTGCATCAGGTCGCGGCGTGCGGCGGCGAACAGGCGACGGCCGAAGCCGAGTCCCTGGAATTCCGGCCGCAGGTAAAGCTCATAGATCTCGCCGTCGAAATGCAGGCTGCGGGCGCGGTTGCGACCGTAATTGGCATAGCCGGCGATCTTGTCACCGAACACCAGCACGCTGACGCGGCTGCCCTTGCGGATCGCGCTGTCCCACCATTGCGGACCGCGGCGGTTGATCAGCTTCTCCAGCTCGGCGCCGGGAATGATGCCCTGATAGGCCGAACGCCAGGCTTCGTCATGGGTCGACGCCACCGCAGTTGCATCTGCAGCTTTGGCCGGCCGGACCTCGATCAGGGTTGTGCTCATGGACGCGATCAAACCAAGTCGCCGCGCCGGCGGCAAGACCTATCCTTAATTATCGGTTAACCTGTGGACTTTCTGCATCAGTATTTCGGCAATGTTGTGCCGAAAGAGAACAAGTCGCCGCATCCTACGGCCGCCGCGGGCCAGGCGTCGGTGCAAAAACTACGTTGCGGCAACGAGGGGACGGCGATGGCACCGCAGAAAGTCGGCTGCTAATGATTCGTTCCTACTAATCTGGCTGTCGCTGTTCGCGCTCGCTCTCGGCAATCCATGCGGCTCCTCAATACCATCGCGCTCCTCCCTCTGCTGGCTGTGCTGACCGCGCCGCCTCTGCACGCGCAGGTCAGGTTTGGTCCATCGGGAGAGGAGAGTGAGCCGTTTCGTCGGCAGGAATGGCGCGTGCCCACGCCGGATACCGGCCTTGCCGCGCGTGCCGTGCTGTTTCGCCCCTCCGGCGCAGGTCCGTTCCGGCTCGCGGTGATTGCACACGCCTCGACGCAGAATACGTTGCGCCGGGCGCAAATGCCGCAGCCGGAATACCGGCCGCTCGCCGCCTATCTCGTCGCGCGCGGCTTTGCCGTGCTGGTGCCGGAGCGGCCCGGCCATGGTGCGACTGGCGGCCGCTACCTCGAGGATCAGGGCGGCTGTGACGAGGCCGACTACGCACGCTCGGCCCGCGCAACGGCCGACGCAATCGCGCTGGCGCTGGCCCATCTGCAAAAGCAGGACTTCATCCGCAAGGATGGCGCGATCGTGATCGGCCATTCCGCCGGCGGATGGGGTGCGCTGGCGCTCGCCAATGCCGATCCACAGGTGATCGCGGCCATCACGGTGTTTGCACCGGGACGCGGCGGCCATGCCAATGACGAGCCGAACAGAATCTGTGCGCCGCACACGCTGCTCGCTGCGGCAGCGGAGTTCGGCAAGACCGCGCGCATTCCCGTCACCTGGCTCGTTGCGCGCAATGACAGCTATTTCGGGCCCGCATTCTCGCAGAAACTCGTCGATGCGTTCCGCGGTGCTGGCGGCAAGGTCGCGTTTCGCCTGCTGCCGGCCGTCGGCAGCGAAGGGCATTGGATGATCGAAACCGAAGCCGGCGTCAAAGCCGCCAGCGGCGAGCTCGCGCGCGCGCTGACACCGAGCAGCACAATGGCGATCAAGAAGCCATGACGCTGTATTTCCTGGTCAAGTTTGTTCACGTCCTCGGCGCCATCGTCATTCTCGGCACCGGGACCGGCATTGCCTTCTTCATGCTGATGGCGCATCGCACGCAGGACCCGGAGTTCATCGCCCGCACCGCTTCGATCGTGGTCATAGCGGACGCAATCTTCACGTTGTCGGCCGTGATCCTCCAGCCGGTCAGCGGCGGCGTGCTGATGCTGCTCTCGGCGAGCTCGATCACCGAGCGCTGGCTGCTGGCCTCGCTCGCGCTCTACGCATTTGCCGGCTTGTTCTGGATTCCCGTGGTGTTCATGCAGATCGAGATGCGCGACCTCGCGCGCAAGGCTGTTGCGCAGCGCAGTGCGCTGCCACCGCGCTATTTCGTACTGTTCCGCCGCTGGTTCGCGTTCGGCTTTCCCGGTTTCGGGGCGACCGTGCTGATCCTGTGGCTGATGATCGCAAAACCGTTCTGAGAGAAGGGATGAGCAAGCGAACCGTTCTGGTGCTCGGCGCCTCCGGCCTGATCGGCCGCTTCGTCACCGACGATCTGCGTGCCCGGGGCTTTCGCGTCGTCGGCGTGGCGCGGAGCCTGTCGCCGGCACAGAGGATGAGCGTGCTGGATATCGAGCTGCCGATCCTCAGCCTCGATGCGGCCGCGCTGACGCGACTCCTCAGCGAGCACGCGGTGGATGTCGTCGTGAACTGCCTCGGCGTGCTCCAGGATGGCCCCGACAGCAACACGAGCGCGGTGCATCGCGATTTCGTCGCGCGCCTGCTTCAGGCGATCGGTGACAGCCGTCGCGCAATTCGGCTGGTGCATCTCTCGATCCCCGGTGCCGCGGAGGCGGACCGCACCGCCTTCGCCACGACCAAGCGCGAGGCCGAGCGCCTGATCGGGGCCAGCGGCATTCCCCATGCCATCCTGCGACCCGGCTTCGTGGTCGCACCGTCAGCCTATGGCGGCAGCGCCATGCTGCGCGCGCTTGCGACCTTTCCGCTCGATTTGCCGGCGAAGGAAATGGCAACACCATTCCACCCCGTGGCGATCGAGGATATTTCGGCGACAATTGCCTGGCTCGCCGCACGCGACATCGACGACGTCTCCGTGAAGACGGTCAGCTGGGACCTGATGCAGACCGAACCGATCACCATGGCTGGCGTCATCAAGCCGTTTCGCCGTGCATTCGGCACGGCCGGCTGGCCGCGCGTGGCGATGCCGCGCCTCATGCTCGATCTCGGCGCGAAACTCGGCGATATCGCCAGCTATCTCGGCTGGATGCCGCCGATGCGCTCAACGGCGATCGCCGAGCTGCGTCGCGGCGTGATCGGTGATCCCTCCGCGTGGATCGCCGCTACTAGCATCGCGCCAAAGACGTTGGTTGAGACGATCGGCCGCCATCCTGCCAGTATCCAGGACAAATGGTTCGCACGCCTGTTCCTGGTCAAGGCGCTGATCTTCGCGAGCCTGGTCGCATTCTGGCTCGTCTCGGGCTTCATCGCCTTGTTCGTGTCGTACCGTGCCGCCGCCGGCATTTTGACCGCGCACAATTTTCCGCCCGCGTTGGTCGATCCCATCACCATCGGCACCAGCCTGATGGACATGAGCATCGGCGTCTTGATCGCCTTTCGCCGGACGGCTGCGATCGGCTTGATCGCGGGTATTTTCGCTTCGCTCGGCTATATGGTTGGCGCAGCGATGCTCACGCCCGACCTCTGGATCGAGCCGCTTGGCGCGCTGGTGAAGACCGGGCCGGCGATCGTGCTGATGCTCGTTGCGCTCCTGATGCTGGATAACCGATAGCGTTTTCGAGCGAAGTGGATTCCGGGTCTCGTGAAGAAAATGCGTTAAAGAGAGAGTCTAATGCCCAAATGGCCCGACGACGATGTCATTCTGTTCGACGGCGTCTGCATCTTCTGCTCGCGCTGGGTCCGCTTCGTCGCCAGGCGCGATGAGGCGAAGCGCTTTCGCTTCACGCCGATCCAGTCGGACTATGGCGCAAAGCTGGCACGCACCTTCGGCATCGACCCCGATGATCCCGATACCAACGCCGTGGTGCACGGCGGCGAAGTCTTCATGAAGTCGGATGCTGCACTGACGGTGCTGTCACAGCTCCCCGGCTGGGGCTGGGTGCGCGTGCTGTTCGCCGTGCCGAAGCCGCTGCGGGACGCGGGCTACAGCCTCGTTGCGCGCAACCGCTATCGTATCTTTGGAAAGTATGACGCCTGCTTCGTGCCCGATGCGGACTTGCGGGCGCGGGTGATCGAGTAGTTCGTCATTGCGAGCGCAGCGAAGCAATCCAGAGTCTTTCTGCGGTGGCAGTCTGGATTGCTTCGCTGCGCTCGCAATGACGAGTTTGGGGCTACGGTCTACCCAGAGCAGCCAGCACTTCCGTCGCCGCCCGCTCCCCACTATCCCGCGCGCCGTGCGCGGTCGTGAAGAAGGTCGGCGACGTCGCTTCCCCTGCAAAAAACAACCGTCCGTCCACCGGCGCGGCCAGCACTGCGCGATCCCCGGCGTGGCCGGGCAGCGCGTGCGAATACGACCCCCGCGCGAACGGATCGTGCGCCCAGCGCGATTCATACAGCGGCTTCAGCTTGCGCCTGATATCGTTGCCGAGAAAACCCGCGATCTCGTTGATGGCTTGCGCAGCGATGGCGCCTTCGCCGGCATTCTCAAGCTCGCGGGCAAAGCTACCGCCGAAGAAGCCCTCGATACAGGGCTGGCCAAACGGGCGGATGTGGTAGGTGCCCATGTCGGTGCGCATGGTGGCGCCGCGTAAGTTGCCCTCCTTCGGAAAGGTCTCGGCGTCATCGAGCGCCAGCGTCACCTTGTCGTCGACGCCGAGCGGCAGGCCCGCCGCTGCGTTCACCTTTGCGGGGAGCGGCGGCGAGAAGCGAATGGCTTCCTCCGCGATGAGATTGGTCGGCACGGTGACGATCACCTTGTCCGCGGTCAGCGTGCCCCGCGAGGTCTCGATGCGGACGCGTTTGTCCGAATGATCGATCAGCGCGACGTTGCAGTTCAGCGCCACCGGGAAGGGCGCACCATAGGTCGCAATCAGCGCGCCATAGCCGCGGCGGACGCGCCAGTTGAAGTTGGTGTCCTCATAGGCGTCCCAGTCCAGCGTCGACATATCCTTCAGCTCGCAGCCGTTGATATAGGTCGAGATCGCGTCGATCATCGGATTCCAGCGATTGCGGGGCTCCAAATGCGAGCTCGCGGGCTCGTCCTTGCCCGTTTGGGCGGCCTCCGACACGCGCTGGTAAAAGGCGTCCATCGCGCGCATGAAATCGTCGCGCTCGTTTTCCGGAAAGGCGTTGCCATAGGCGCGCTCGCGCCAGGGCGGCAGGTCCTTGTTCAGCTCGAAGCCGAGCTGTCGCGCGATCGGCACGAAGGAGTTCTTGTCGGCCGAATGCAGCCAGCCGCAGCCGACGTCGAAGGTCACCTCGGGCGAGGCCTGCACCGTCCAAGCCCGGCCGCCGAGCCGGTCACGCGCCTCCAGCACGATCACGGAGCGGCCGGAGCCCTGCAGCGCATGGGCGGCGCCGAGGCCGGCGGCACCAGCGCCGATGATCGCAACGTCGATGGAGGAGGGGAGGGGCATGAAAAAGCGAATAGTGAGTGGCGAATGGCGAATAGAGTATCGGAACTGCGGCCTGTGGCCAAACGGCCCTATTCGCTACTCGCCATTCCCCATTCGCCCTGTTACGCCACCGCTTCCTTGGCCTTTTCCGCGCGCTTGCGCTCGTTCGGGTCGAGGTGCTTCTTGCGCAGGCGGATCGACTTCGGGGTGACCTCGACCAGCTCGTCGTCCTCGATATAAGCGAGCGCCTTCTCCAGGGTCATGCGGATCGGCGGAGTCAGGCGCACGGCTTCGTCCTTCGAGGTCGTGCGGATGTTGGTGAGCTGCTTACCCTTGAGCACGTTGATCTCGAGATCGTTGTCGCGGGTGTGCTCGCCGACGATCATGCCGCGATAGACCTTCCAGCCCGGCTCGATCATCATCGGGCCGCGGTCCTCCAGCTTGAACATGGCGTAGGCCACCGCTTCGCCCTGGTCGTTGGAGATCAAGACGCCGTTGCGGCGACCCTGGATCTCGCCCTTGTACGGCGCGTAGCCGTGGAACAGGCGGTTCATGATCGCGGTGCCGCGGGTGTCGGTGAGCAGTTCGCCCTGGTAGCCGATCAGGCCGCGGGTCGGCGCGTAAAACACCAGGCGCTGGCGGTTGCCGCCGGAGGGCTTCATCTCGATCAGCTCGGACTTGCGCTCGCTCATCTTCTGCACGACGACGCCGGAATGCTCCTCGTCGACGTCGATCACGACCTCCTCGATCGGCTCCATGGTGGCGCCGGTCGCTTCGTCCTTCTGGTAGACGACGCGCGGACGCGACACCGAGAGCTCGAAGCCCTCGCGGCGCATGGTCTCGATCAAAATGGCGAGCTGGAGTTCGCCACGGCCCGACACTTCCATCGCGTCCTTGTCCGCGGATTCGACCACGCGCAGCGCGACATTGCCTTCGGCCTCGCGGAGCAGACGGTCGCGGATCATGCGGCTCGTCACCTTGTCGCCTTCGGTGCCGGCGAGCGGGGAGTTGTTGACGATGAACGACATCGACACGGTCGGCGGATCGATCGGCTGCGCCGGCAGCGGCACCTCGACGCTCGGGTCGCAGAAGGTGTCGGCGACGGTGCCCTTGGTCAGGCCTGCGATGGCGACGATGTCGCCGGCATCGGCTTCCTCGAGCGGCGTGCGCTCGAGGCCGCGGAACGCCAGGATCTTGGTGATGCGCCCGGACTCGACCAGCTTGCCGTCGGCGTTCAGCACCTTGACCTGCTGGTTCGGCTTCAGCGTGCCGGAGGAGATGCGGCCGGTGATGATGCGGCCGAGATAGGGGTTGGCCTCGAGGATGGTGCCGATCATGCGGAACGGACCTTCCTCGACCTTCGGCGGGGCGACGTGGCGCAGGATCAGGTCGAACAGCGGCTCCATGCCCTTGTCCTGCGGACCTTCGGGGCTATCCGCCATCCAGCCCTGCTTGGCCGACCCGTACAGGATCGGGAAGTCGAGCTGCTCCTCGCTGGCATCGAGCGCTGCGAACAGGTCGAACACCTCGTTGATGACTTCGGTCGGACGCGCGTCGGGGCGGTCGACCTTGTTGATGACGACGATCGGCTTGAGGCCGACCTTGAGCGCCTTGGAGACCACGAACTTGGTCTGCGGCAGCGGGCCTTCGGCGGCGTCGACCAGCACCAGGGCGCCGTCCACCATGTTCAGGATGCGCTCGACTTCGCCGCCGAAATCGGCGTGGCCGGGGGTGTCGACGATGTTGATCCGGGTGTCCTTCCACTGCACCGAGGCCGCCTTGGCCAGGATGGTGATGCCGCGCTCGCGCTCCAGATCGTTGGAGTCCATGGCGCGATCGGTCACCTTCTGGTTCTCGCGGAACGTGCCGGACTGCTGCAGGAGTTTGTCGACCAGGGTCGTCTTGCCGTGGTCGACGTGGGCGATGATGGCGACGTTACGAAGATTCATGAGTGAGCTTCTTTGCGGTCGAACAATGGGTTAAGCGCGATCTCGCCGGTCGGACCGGGACCTCTTCTCGAAACAACGCTGGAAGACTGGAAACGGGGCGCTTTGCGCCCAAAAAGGAAGCCCGGCCATCAGACCGGGCGCCCTGCGCGTTGCGGCGCAATATATGCAAAAACGGCGAAAAAACAATGTGTTCTTTGGCCGTTGGTTGACTGAATTTTGTCCGGGAATCTCCGGGGCTTAAGGCCCGGTCCCGGGTTGGTCGGGAGCCTTTCGGCCCTTGATGGCCGCCCAGATCAGGGCGACCCCGCCGATCCCCACGACCAGTCCCAGAAAGATCAGCGGCACGATGTCCGAGGCGATCTTGCCACCCTCAAGCGCAAACATTCCGCCGAACAGGAGCGCGCAGAGGCCCGGCAGCAGCATGAAGATCCCGGCAATCGCCATCAGGGCGGTCAGGCAGCCACTGCGCTGTTGCTGGTTCTGCGGAGGCACTGCCGGTGGCGGGACGCTGGAATCGCTCATGGTCTCTTTCTCGCGGCCCTGATCAGCATCACGCCGGCAAATGTCACCAGCGCTGTGAGGGCGAGGATGGGGATGAAACGGCTATCGAGGTCGGACGGCGAGTCGACGACGAAGATCAAGGCGCAGATGCCGGGCAGCAGCAGGATCACCCCGAACATCACCATGAGCGCCGTGACGCATCCACTTCGCGGCGGTGGAGGTGAAGGCATCTCGCTCAACGAGGCATCTCCTCGCGCGGCCTGGTTTCTCGATAAGTTTCCCCGGCCAGTTCGGCCCGAATGCCGTCGATCTTGCCGTTGCGGTAGAACAGATTGTAGGTGTCGAACGGGATGATCGCGCCCTGCTCCGTCACGAAATGGATGCAGCTGCGCTTGACGTTGCCCACGCAGAAATTGAAGCGGTCGAGAAATTGCACGATGGTGACGCGGAAGACGTTCTCGTAGGTGAGCCCGTCCGGCACCTGAAAGCTCGGCAGGCAGCACAGCAATTCGCAGACGCGCTCGGACGTGTTGAGGGGCCCCGACGACAGCGAGAACAGGTCGACAAACTTTTCCCGCAGCATCGGATATTTTTCCGGGCTGATGGTGTTGGGCATCACCGCAACCAGCTGCTCCTGCGGGATCAGCGAGGTCAGCGGCAGCACTTTCTCGCCATTGCGCAGGCCATAGCCGATCGAGATGCTTTCGGGGTTGCAGGGCAGCGGGATCATGTCCTTGTCGCCGAACACGCCGGTCTCGGTGACGCGCTTGCGGATCTCCGACAGCATGATGCGGTCGGTCTTCGCGTCGAAATCATCATTGCGGCCGGCGTCCTGCACCGGCTGCAACGTCACCCCGCGCACGCATGTCCAGGTCAGCGCGTGGCGCACGATGTCGCCGATCTCGGAATCGTTGACGCCGCGCTTGATGGTCGCGACCAGCGTGGTCGAGATGCCGTAATGCTCGAGATTTTCCAGTGCCTGCTGGCGGATTTTTCGCAAGTCCGCGCCACGCAGATTGATCAGCGCGTCGCGCTGCAGCGAATCGAATTGGAGATAGACCTCCAGCCCGCGCCTGTTCTCGGCGAGCCGCGCCACAAAATCCTTTTCGCGGGCGATGCGCAGGCCGTTGGTGTTGATCATGACGTGGCGGATCGGCCGGGCGCGCACGGCATCCAGGATCTCGAAGAAGTCCGGATGCAGCGTCGGCTCGCCGCCCGAAATCTGCACGAGATCGGGCTCGCCTTCGCTCGCGACCAGGGCGTCGAGCATCTTCTCCACCGTCGCGATCGGCGTGAATTTCGTTCGTGCAGGTGAAGATTCGGCGAAGCAAACCGGGCAGGTGAGGTTGCAATGCTCGGTGATCTCGATCAGCGCCAGGCAGGAATGCTGCTCGTGGTCGGGACAGAGGCCGCAATCATAGGGGCAGCCGAATTGGGTTCGCTCCTGGAAGTGCAGGGGCCGGTCGCCCGGCTTGATGAAATCCTTGCACAGCCGCCAATAGGCAGCATCCGTCGACACCAGCGTCGATTGCACCCCGTGGTCCCTGCAGCGCTTTTCGTACCAGACCTCGTTGCCGAGAATCTGGATCTTGGTCGGCACCAGCTTCAGGCAGGTCTCACAAAGAGATTGGGTCTGGCCCCAGAAGATGTAGGGACGCGACTTACGCAACGGCGCGTTCATGCAAGTGACTCTTCTTGTAAGCGTCTCGCTTTGGGTGCCGTCGCCAGCATGAAGGCGGCGTAGAGCAGGACGGACAGCGACAGCAGGTGAAACAGCGTCAGGGGCCCGACCAGCGTGCCATAGGGCTTGAGGAATTCCCATAGGAAGCGCTGCGCCCCGTAATAGGCGAGCACCAGGTAAAAACCATTGGTGATCGTGAACGCGTTCCGGTTCAAGACCGCCAGCACATAGACGAGCGCGAACAGGGCCATGGCCGCGCTCTCGTAGAGCTGCACGGGATGGCGACGAACGCCGTCGCCGAAATCATGGCCGAAGGGGAGCGCGGTGGGCGTGCCATAGGTGAAATCGTCGAGGCCCGCGAAATAACAGCCGATCCGGCCGATCGCGATGCCGAGCGCCAGCGGCAGCGCGAAGCGCGCGCCGGTTCGCACCGTGACGCCAGCGGACCATTTGTAGAGCTCGATCGCCACGATGCCGCCGGCCAGCGCGCCCTCGACCGAGCGCGCAATGCCGCTTTGCCCCGACAGCCACAGATTGGCGGAGCCGAACAGATAGGCGCCAAGGCCCGCGCCAAACACCAGCGCGGCGATATAGGGCAGCGCGAAGGACTGCGAAGGAAATTGCAAGCCCCGCCGTGACAGCCAATAGACGGCGGCGGCCGCCGCCAGCCAGGCCAGGATGTCGAAGAGAGTGTGAAGCAAAGCCCCGCTCATGCGAAGCCAGTATAGCACGACCGCCGCTAGAACGGCGCGCCGCGATTATGGCGCCGCCAGGGGAGAAGGAGGAAGCTATCCCGCCTCCCGCTCCTCGGTCGGATAGACCCCGCGCAGCACCTCCTCGAAATGCATCTTCACGGCATCGTTGCACAGGCATGCGCGCAGCCTTAGGCCCTCGCGGTTGCGGACCAGGATCGAGCCGCGCCGCGTGTCGAGCACGCGTTCGGCCTTGAACGACTGAAGCACGCGGCTGGCATAGGAGCGCCCCACCCCGAGCAGCGTCGCGAGCTGTTCGTGGGTCAGCGGCACGCTGGTCTCGTCGCCGGTCCGCTCCATCGCCGCCAAAATCCATTTGGCCGTCCGCTGCTCGATCGAATGAATCGCGTTGCAGGCGGTCGACTGGAAGATCTGGGCCAGCATGCAATCGGCATAGCGGGCAAAGACGTTGCGCAATGATGCCGAGCGCAGCTTGGCCGCTTCCAGCTTGGCGACGTGAATGCGTGCAAACGGCCCGCCGAATTTCACGCAGATCCGGGTATAAGCCGGCAGAAACCCCTCGCTGACGATGCCGCCGACCGCGCCTTCGCGGCCGACCAGAATGGTTTCGACGTCGCGGCCGTCCTCGTTGGGGACGAGGAAGGTCGCGAGCGACGGGCCGCAGGGGAAGTGGACGACCTGCACGTCATCGCCGGGATTGTAGAGCAAGTGGCCTGCTGTCGAGTCCTCGATGGTCACGTGCGGTGCCAGGAGGCCATAATCGACCTGACTCAAGCGCCGCAGCAGATTGTTGGCCGGCCGGCTCTCGACCTCGGTGACCTTGCCGATACGCGCATCCATCCTGAACTCCCACCTTCGTCCCACCTTAACGAGTTCCATCCGTTTGCTGTGTGCACAAGTGGACAGACCAGAGAACGACGATGTGGTGAGTTTCGTTCCGGGAACCCTCCGATGCGCTGCGCGCAGGCATCGTGTCGCGGCAGTCCTGATCCCAAAACCCCCAAACCAAGATGCGATCATGGCACCCGCACCCTCCAATGGCACAGGCTGGCCGGCCGATGTTCTGATCGTCGAGGATGATCCGATTATCGCGATCGATTTCGAGGATCGCCTGCTCGGATTTGGTGTGTCCGCCGTGCGGACGGTGAGCTCGGTGACGCAGGCGTTGGACGCCATCGCGAAGCGGACACCCGATTTCGCGCTGCTCGATGTCGAGTTGATCCGCGAGACGAGCTTTGCGATCGCCGAGCGGCTGATCGCGCTGCAGGTTCCGTTCGTGTTCGTCACCGGCTACGGCGCCGAGGCGCGCATTCCCTCTGAATTGGCGAGCCGGCCGCGGCTGCAGAAGCCGTGCTCGAGCGAGGCGCTGGAGGCGGCGCTGCGGGCGCGCGCCGCTAATTAGCGATCAGCTCTGCTTCGGATCGAGCGTGGTCGACCACAGCGCGACGTCGGCGCGGTCGCGCAGGGTCACCGTCATCTGGCCGGAGGCGCCGTCGATCTTGACGTGACCGAAGAACTGCATGCCCGCCGACGGCGGCAGGTTCTGGCTGTCCTTGCCCGGCGCCTTGACGAAGCGCACCTCGGGACCAAAGGTGTTGTCGAGCGCGTTCGGACCGAACGTGCCCGCGTGCAGCGGGCCCGAGACGAATTCCCAGAACGGCTCGAACTCCTGGAATTGCGCCTTGTTCGGATCGTAATAATGCGCGGCGGCGTAGTGCACGTCCGCGGTCAGCCAAACCGTGTTGCTGATCGGCGCCATCTTGATGAAGCGCAGGATGTCGGCGATCTCGAGCTCGCGGCCACGCGTGGGGCCGTCGCCCTGCGCAACGGCTTCCGAGCCGCCCTTCGGCGTGTCGGAGACGATCAGGCTGATCGGCATGTCGGACGCGATCACCTTCCATGTCGCGCGCGAATTGAGCAGGCCGCGCTTGAGCCAGGCGATCTGCTCCGGGCCGAGGAAATAGCTGGCGGGGCCATAGGCGGTTTCGAGATTGGCGCCGTTCGGCCCGCGATAGCTGCGTTCGTCGAGCACGAACACGTCGAGATGCGGGCCGTAGGAGATCTGGCGATAGACCCGGCCGGGCTCGGTGATGCTCTCCCGCATCGGGTACATTTCGTGGAAGGCGCGGCCTGCGCGGGCCGTGAGCAGCGAGATGTCGCGCACCTTGTAGGCGGCCGGCAAGTCTTTCGAGAGCGACCAGTTGTTGGTGACCTCGTGGTCGTCCCACTGCACGAAGATCGGCACCTCGGCATTGAAGGCGCGCAGATTATCGTCGGTGAGATTGTATTTGTGCGCGGCGCGAAACTCGTCCAGCGTCTCGGCGACCTTGGCCTTCTCCGGGATGGTGAGGTTCTTCCAGATCTTGCCGTCGGCGAGCTTCACCTCGGGTTGGATCGGGCCGTCGGCATAGATCGTGTCGCCCGAGTGCAGGAAGAAATCCGGCCGGTGCTTGCGCATGGTCGAGAAGGTGAGCATGCCGCCGTCGTCAGGATTGATGCCCCAGCCCTGCCCCGCGACGTCGCCGCCCCAGACGAAGCTGACGTCGCGGCGGTCGGCTGGCGCGGTACGGAAGCGGCCGGTCACCGCCTCGCCCTCGATCGCGCTGTGGGAAAGATCGCGGAAGCGGACGCGATAGAAGATGTCCTGGCCGGCCGGAAGATTTTCGACGAGCAGCTTCGCGGTGAAGTCGCTCTCGGGCAGCGCGGCGATCGGCGGCAATGCACGGGCGTCCCTGAAGGACTCGGTGGTCGCCACCTCGACCAGCATCTGCGATGGACGGTCGGCGCGCGCCCACACCACGCCGCCATCGACGGTGACGTCGCCTGATTGCACGCCGTGGGTGACCGCCGGCCGGTCGGCCGCGCGCGAAAGATACGGCATCGCCACCGTGCCGAGCGCACCGGCGCCGGTGGTGAGGAAGCGGCGGCGGGAGAACTTGATGTTCATGAATGGCTCCGAAGCCGAGCTTTAGGAAGCGCGTCATTCCGGGGCGCGTGGTCAGGCGCCTCGGAATGACGGAAGCTATATTGAGACAATGTGACGCAGCAATAACGCGCGCAAGCGCGCTCAGGCGTTGCCGGCGGCCCGGAATTGCGCGCCGGCCCGCTGCAGGTTGTGCGGCAGGCTCATCAGCACCGTCTTGCGGTCGGCGACGGCGGCGTGGAATTGGTCGAGTGCGATGTTGAAGGCGGTGAGCGCGCCTTCCTCGATCGCACCGTGATCGTAGCAGCGCAGCGTATCGCGCAGGATGTCGTCGGCTTCGGTCTGCATCTGGTCGAGCTCTTCGGTGGTCTCGCATTTGCGCGCGGCGGCGATCATGTCGAGCAGACGTTCGCGCTGATGATTGCTGCTGTCGCGCTCGTCCTTCTTCAGATAGCCGGCAAACCATGCGCCGATCGAGCCCATGGCGGACAGCGCCATCAGGCCCCACCAGATGTAATCGCTATACTTGTCGAGAAAGGTTTTCTCCTCGCCGTCGACGAACGCGGCTGCACCCGGATGCACCGGGATCACGGCGTCCTTGTCGGTGTCGGGCGTCTCGATCTTCGCCGCCAGCGGGAATTCGGTCACCAATTGCTGCCGCACGGCGAACAGCTGGCGCGTGAACGCCGCGATGGTGGTTTCGGAGACGCCTTTGCGCGCCACGATGTGGTGCGCGAAGCTGATGGTCTTGACCTCGTCCTCGGGTCGAGCGGGCGAACCCCCGTAGGTGCCGGCAGGGATCTCCGAGGCTTCGTAGACGGGATGGTTTTGCGCGATCGCGTCCGCCGAATCGATGGCGAGGAAGGTCGGCGTGCCGCCTTCCTTGATCGATGCCGCGATCGCGTCGGCCGTGATCTTGCTGTTGACCGGGCCGGCAGCGAGGTAGACGTCGGCCTTCTGCGCCTTGATCGCCTCGGCAACTTCATTGGCGGGAAATTGCACGATCTCGACCTTGGCCGGGTCGACGCCGTATTGCTGGAGGATCACCTTGAGCAGATTGACGTTGGCCTGGGTGCGGCCGACGACGCCGATGCGATGGCCGGCAAGCTGCGCGATCTTGGTGATCTTCGCGCCCTTCTTCTTGCCCTTGGCGGGCACGGACCACAGCACCACGACGTTCTTGCGCAGGGTCGCGACCGCCTGTGCGTTCTTCGGCACGTCGAGGTCGCCGCGCACGATCGCGAGGTCGACCTTACCCTCCGCGAGCGCATTGGCGCTGGCGGTGGCACCGTCGGTCTGGATCGGGCGCAGCCGCACCTGGCTCTTGTGTTGTGCGAAGCCTTGCGTCAGCGTCTGCACGACCTTGACGTCGTCGCTGTTGGCAGGACCGACCGCGATCCTCAGCGTCACCGGTCGCATCGCGGAATAGTAGCCGCCGGCGAGTGCGCCGATGATGGCGAGGACGAGTGCCAGAGACACGAGCGCCGTCTTCCGCGCCGCCGATCGCGGCGAAGGCGGAGGGGGCGCTTCGGCCAGGTCCAATCCCCCGGTCATCGATCTCCCAAACAGGCGCTTCAGGCTCAGTTTCATCTTGGCCGGCGATCTACGCCCACAACTGTAGCAAATTTCTTGTCCGGCGGGGTTACATCTCCGTCATGGTTAGCGGATGGAGGAAATCCCCGTGTGAACCCGGGCGTCAGCACGGTGTTAGGGTAAAGTTCCCCTGAAGGATGGAGAGGGCCATGGCAGAGCGGCTCACGGCGGAGGCGCGGAGGCAGGCGCTGGGCGGACTTGCGGGCTGGACCGAGGTTCAGGGCCGCGACGCGATCGGGAAAACCTTTGTCTTCAAGGATTTCAACGAGGCGTTCGGCTTCATGAGCCGCGCCGCGCTGGTCGCCGAGAAGATGGATCACCACCCCGAATGGCGCAATGTCTACAAGACGGTGGAGGTGGTGCTGTCGACCCACGATGCCGGTGGCGTCACCGCGCGCGACATTGCGCTGGCGAAGGCGATGGACGCGATCGCCGGCTGACACCAAGCTGACGTCTTGCAGCGACCGGACGCATCCCCATCTTGTGATCAGCCGGGATGCGGCGGTCCGCCGCCTCCCGCAGAACGGGGAGCATGTGAGCATGGCTGCCGAGCACAGCGTCGGCTTCGAGCCCGCCGATCGGCTCGCGGAAGATCGCGAGAGCGTGCGCCGCCGCTTCTGGCGCAAGCTGAAGCGGGTCGCTGCGCAGCTGCCGTTCGCGGAGGATCTGCTTGCCGCCTATTACTGCGCATTCGACCGGCAGACGCCCCGCCACGTCCAGGCTTCGCTGTTAGGCGCGATCGCCTATTTCATTCTGCCGTTCGACTTCGTCGCGGACGTGATGCCGATGCTCGGCTTCGCCGATGACGCCGCCGTGCTCGCCACCGCGATCCGCATGGTTGCCGGCCACATCACGAACGAGCACCGCGAGGCCGCCCGCGCCGCGCTGAGGCGTGGGGTTAGCGAGGCGGACGGCAAAGCAGAAGTCGCGTAGCCTTACGCGACTTCAACCACCTGCATCAGCTCACGGATGCAGGATGACTTTGCCCATGGCCTGGCGTCCCGCCAGCACCTTCAGTGCGTCCGCCGTCTGAGCCAGCGGGAAGGTGCGGTCGACATGCGATGAGATCTTTCCTTCCGCGGTCCACTTCACGAGCTTCTCGAGGTTGGCGCGGTTCTTCTCCGGATTCTGCCGGGTCCAGGCGCCCCAGAACACGCCGCGAATATCGCAGCCCTTCAGCAGCGCGAGGTTCAGCGGCATCTTCGGAATGTCGCCCGCCGCAAAGCCGATCACGAGGAAGCGGCCCTCCCAGGCGATCGAGCGCAGCGCCTGCTCGGCATAGGCGCCGCCAACCGGATCGAAGATGATGTCGACGCCCTTGCCGCCGGTGAGCTTGCGCAGGCCTTCCTTCAAATCTTCCTTGGCGTAGTTCAGCGTCAGCTCGGCGCCGTGCGCCTTGGCGAATTCGAGCTTCTCGTCCGACGAGGCGCAGGCGATCACCTTCAGCCCCATCAGCTTGCCGAGCTCGCAGGCCGCAAGGCCAGTGCCCCCGGCCGCACCGAGGACGGCGAGCGTCTCGCCCGGCTTGGGGCTGGCGCGATCCTCCAGCGCGTGCAGCGCGGTGCCGTAGATGATGATGATGCCGGCGGCGCGGTCGTAGTCGAGATTGTCGGGGATTTTCACGATCGAGGCCGCCGGCAACGCGATCTTCTCGCGCGCGCCATTGTGGCCGCAGGAGGCGACGACGCGATCGCCGACCTTGAGGTCAGTAACGCCGGAGCCGATGCTCTCGATCACGCCGGCAACTTCCGCCGCCGGCGAGAACGGGAATGGCGGCTTGATCTGGTACTTGCCCTGTATCATCAGGATGTCGAAGAAGTTCAGCGCCGCGGCCTTGATCGCGATCACGGCTTCGCCGGGACCGGCCACCGGATCCGGCACGTCAGCCAGAACGAGGTCGTCGGGCTGGCAATATTGCGAGCAGAGGATGGCTTTCATGGCGGCACCTTGAGGACGTTTCGGGTGGATTTATAGTTTGGCCGTTTCTGCCGGATTTAGGCAGTGGCGACAATCCGGATTCTTTGCCCAAAGCGCTGCACAGACCTATCCTCCGTCCGCGGAGAAAGGATTCAAACGATGTTTGAAACAGGCCTGCTCGCGAACAAGCGCATCCTCGTCACCGGCGGCGGTTCGGGCCTCGGCGCCGCGATGGGCCGTCGCTTCCTCGCGCTTGGCGCCGAACTCGTGATCTGCGGCCGCAAGCTCGACCGGCTCGAGGCAACGGCGCGCGAGATGCGCGAAGAAACGAGGGGCAAGGTCACCGCGATCGCCTGCGATATCCGCGACGGTGCGGCGGTCGACAGCATGATGGATGCGATCTGGCGCGAGGCGCCGCTCGACATCCTCGTCAACAATGCTGCTGCCACCTTCATCGCACAGAGCGAGCATCTCTCCTTCCGCGCCGCGGACGCAATCCTGGCGCCGACGCTGCATGGTGCGATGTATTGCACGCTCGGCGCCGGCAAACGCTGGATCGAGGGCAAGCATGGCGGCGTGGTGCTCTCGATCCTCTCGACCTCGACCATCACCGGCCGCGCCTTCACCGTGCCGTCGGCGATGGCGAAGTCGGCGGTGCTGGCGATGACCAGGAGCCTCGCAGTGGAATGGGGGCCGAAGGGCATTCGCACCGTCGCGATCGCCCCGGGTCCGTTCCCGACCGCGGGTGCCTCAGGGCAGCTCCGTCCCGAAGGCCGTGACGACAACTGGGCCGCGCGCAATCCGCTCGGCCGCGTGGGCGAGCACGGCGAGCTCGCCGACCTCGCCAGTTTCCTAATCTCGGACCGCGCCGCCTACATCAATGGCGAGATGGTGGTGATCGACGGGGGCGCCCATTTGCGTAGTTCCGGCGCTGAGGACCTTCTCGGCTGGAGCGAGGCGCAATGGGCCGAGCAGCGCGCCGCGCGAGGCAAAAGCTAGCTGTTGCCAGCCTGCTAACTGCCTTCCCAAATTGGACTTTCCCGGCTATCCCTGGCCGGGGACAACGCGCGCTCGGGCCATCTTCCAGTCACAATATTGAGGGAACCACTCCAGCCATGTGGCGGGTGCTGATTTTAGCTTTGATGACTGGCGTGGCGGCCGGCGGAATCGCCGTTTCCGCACGGGCGCAGACCGCGCAACCGGCGCCCAAGCCCGGTTCTGCTCCAAAAGAGGCGGCACCCAGGCCGGCCGCGCCGCCGGCCAACACCAACACGAACGGAAAGGTGACTCCGAAGCCCGAGAGCAAGCCGGCGGCACCGCCCGCGGGGGTTGCGGGCGGCGCGGAGCCGACCCTGATCGGCCAGTTCGGCACCTGGGGCGCCTATTCGGCGACGCCGAACGGCAAGAAGGTCTGCTTCGCGCTCGCAAAGCCGTCGTCGTCGAAGACCAACCCGCCGAACCGGCCGCGCGATCCCGCTTACGCCTTCGTCTCGACCCGGCCGGCCGAGAAGGTCAACAACGAAGTCTCGGTCATGATCGGCTATGCGCTGAAGCCGGGCTCGGAATCGACCGTCGAGGTCGGCGGCGCCTCCTTCGCCATGTACACGCAGGGCGACGGGCTCTGGATCAAGAACGCGGCCGAGGAGGAGCGGATGGTCGAAGCCATGCGCAAATCCGCCGATCTCGTCGTCAAGGGCATCTCGGCCAAAGGCACCGAGACCACCGACACGTTCTCGCTGAAGGGCCTCGCCCAGGCGCTCGACAAGATCGCGCAGGATTGTCGGCGGTAAGACTGCAGGCGTTAAGCTTCCGGGCGATGAGGTCGCAATCGGCGGGTCCGGTTGCTATATAGGGGTATCCCAAAGGTGCAGCCGTCATGGCCGGGCTTGTCCCGGCCATCCACGCGCTGGCAACGGGCGAGAAAGAATGTGGATGCCCGGACAAGCCCGGGCATGACGAGAGATATCAGGCAACCAATGCAACCGACGACCGAGCCGCACAACGCCATCCTGGTGGAGAAGACCCCGCTCGAAACCTATGTGCCGCCGGCGAAGCCGTCGCTGGTCGGCCTGTCGCGCACCGAGCTTGCCGATCGCCTCGGCGACATCGGCGTCGCGCCGGCCCAGCGCAAGATGCGCGTGCAGCAGCTGTGGCACTGGATCTATTTCCGCGGCGCCCAGAGTTTTGACGAGATGACCTCGATCTCGAAGGGCATCCGCGCCGATCTCGCTCAGCATTTCACCGTGGACCGGCCCGAGGTCGTGGCCGAGCAGATTTCCAACGACGGCACCCGCAAATGGCTGCTGCGTCTGCCGAGCGGCGACAATGTTCAGAAGGCGCATGAAGTCGAGTGCGTCTACATCCCCGAGACCGACCGCGGCACGCTCTGCGTCTCCTCGCAGGTCGGCTGCACGCTGAATTGCTCGTTCTGCCACACCGGCACGCAACGGCTGGTGCGTAACCTCACCGCCGGCGAGATCGTCGGCCAGATTATGGTCGCGCGCGATCGCCTGAACGATTGGGCCGACCGCGAGGACGGCACGCGCCGCGTCACCAACATCGTGATGATGGGCATGGGCGAGCCGCTCTACAATTTCGACGCGGTACGCGATGCGCTCCTGATCGTCGGCGACAACGAAGGCATCGGCATCTCCCGCCGCCGCATCACGCTGTCGACCTCGGGCGTGGTGCCGAACATCGTGCGCGCCGGCGAGGAGATCGGCGTCATGCTCGCGATCTCGCTGCATGCGGTGCGCGACGAGTTGCGCAACGAGCTGGTGCCGCTCAACCGCAAATATCCGATCAAGGAGCTGCTGCAGGCCTGCCGCGACTATCCCGGCGCCTCCAACGCGCGCCGGATCACCTTCGAATATGTGATGCTCAAGGGCGTCAACGATTCGCTCGACGATGCAAAACTGCTGGTGAAGCTGCTCAAGGGCATTCCGGCCAAGATCAACCTGATTCCGTTCAATCCCTGGCCCGGCACGGCTTATGAGTGCTCGGATTGGGACCAGATCGAAAAATTCTCCGAATACATCTTCAACGCCGGCTATTCCTCGCCGGTGCGCACCCCGCGCGGCCGCGACATCCTCGCCGCCTGCGGCCAGCTCAAGTCCGAGACCGAAAAGCTCTCGGCGCGCGAGCGCCAGGCGCTGCGCGCCATGGCGATGACGGATTAGGTCGGGATGCCCACGCTCCCGCTTCCTCGTCATTGCGAGCGCAGCGAAGCAATCCAGGATCTTTCCGCGCCGGCAGTCTGGATTGCTTCGCGGAGCCTGTCATCGGGCCGCGCTTCGCGCGGATCCGTTGGCTCGCAATGACGGTGGAATTGGCATTTCAGTCATGTCCCTGATCGGCCGCCTCATCGTCATCTTCATCGGCTTCCTGGCCGCCTGTTTCGTCGGCGGCATGATCGTCGTCGGCGCGCTGCTGTTTCCGGAGTTCGCCGATCTCGGCGCAGGTCCCGTCGACCAGGGCGCGATCGACATCCTGCTCGGCTTCGGCTTCATCTTCGTCTCGGGCTTCGCGCTGGTGCCGGCGGCCGTGATCGTCGCGATCACCGAAGCGCTCTACATCCGAAGTGCGATCGCCTATGCCGTCGGCGGCGGCCTCGTCGGGCTCGCCTGCTATCTCGGCCTCGTTCCCTTCCACGCCGATACGCTGCAGTTCGAAGGCATCGTGCGGCGCCACCTGGAAATCATGACCGGCGCCGGCATCGTCGCCGGCGTGGTCTACTGGCTGATCGCCGGCCGCAACGCCGGCGCATGGCGCATCCCGCCGCCCCCGCGCAAACCGCCGCCGCCATTGCCGTCGAATTCAAGGCCGGATGCAAGGTGACTTGCTTACCCTCCAGGGGAGGATGGGCGCTTTCTCCGGGGTTTCCATCCCCGTCCCACTCCGCTAAACCGCGCGCCATGAACCGGACCGGACTCTTCATCGCCTTGGCGTTGTGGCTCGTGATCGGCGTCGTCTTCGGCGTCTATCCCGAGCTCGACCTCAAGCTCGCTTCGCTGTTCTTTGACCCCGTGACCAGGACGTTTCCGCTCAAGCTGAACGAATGGGCCGGCTTTGCGCGCGATGCGGCGATGTGGATCGCCTGGGCCTTCGCGCTGCCCTCGATCGTCGCGCTCGTGGTCAAGATGATCCGGCCCGACCGGCCGCTGCTGGTGCCGGGGCGCACGGTCATCTTCCTGCTGGTGACGCTGACCATGTCGGCCGGCATTTTGACCAACCTGACGTTCAAGAACTACTGGGGCCGTCCGCGTCCGGTGGTGGTGACCGAATTTGCCGGCGATCAACAATTCGTGCCGTGGTGGGATCCGCGCGGCGCTTGCGGACGCAATTGCTCGTTCTTCTCCGGCGAAGGGGCGACGGCATTCTGGACGCTGGCGCCGGCCGCGCTGGCGCCGCCGCCGTGGCGGCCGCTCGCCTATGCTGCCGCCGTGGTGTTCGGCGCCGTCACCAGCGGCCTGCGCATGGCCTTCGGCGGGCACTTCTTCACCGACGTGTCGATCGCCGGCCTCGTCACCTTCGTCGTGATCTGGTTCGCCTACGCTCTGATCTATCGCTGGCCGCGGACGCGGTTCTCGGACGAGGCGGTGGATGCCGCCCTGACCCGGCTGAACATGCCCGCCTACCGGCTCCGCCAGCGCCTCTTCGGCCGCAAGGCCGGCCCCGAGCCCTCGGTTTGAGCCATTAAGGGGGTGCCGAACCCCGCGAAATTTGATATTCGCGCGGTCAAATCCACCCGTCACATCAGCCTGAGACCCGATTGGAAGCGCCATGACCACGATCCTGAAGAGCCTGCCCAAGGGTGAGAAAGTCGGCATCGCTTTTTCGGGCGGTCTCGACACCTCTGCGGCGCTGCTCTGGATGAAGCAGAAGGGCGCGCGCTGCTACGCCTACACCGCCAATCTCGGCCAGCCCGACGAGGCCGACTACAACGAGATCCCACGCAAGGCGATGGAGTTCGGCGCCGAGAACGCGCGCCTGGTCGATTGCCGCACGCAGCTGGTCCACGAGGGCATCGCCGCGATCCAGTCCGGCGCCTTCCATATCTCGACCGGCGGCATCACCTATTTCAACACCACGCCTCTGGGGCGCGCCGTCACCGGCACGATGCTGGTCGCGGCCATGAAGGAGGACGGCGTCAACATCTGGGGCGACGGCTCGACCTTCAAGGGCAACGACATCGAGCGCTTCTACCGCTACGGCCTGCTCACCAATCCCGGCCTGAAGATCTACAAGCCCTGGCTCGACCAGCAGTTCATCGACGAGCTCGGCGGCCGCGCCGAGATGTCGGCATTCATGACCGCGCAGGGCTTCGCCTACAAGATGAGCGCCGAGAAGGCTTATTCGACCGACAGCAATCTGCTCGGCGCCACGCACGAGGCCAAGGATCTCGAAAGCCTCGACAGCGGCATCAAGATCGTCAACCCGATCATGGGCGTGCCGTTCTGGCGCGACGATTGCGCCGTCAAGGCCGAAAAAGTCGTGGTGCGTTTCGAGGAAGGTCAGCCGACCGCGCTCAACGGCCAGACCTTCTCCGATCCGGTCGCGCTGTTCCTCGAAGCCAACGCCATCGGCGGCCGTCACGGCCTCGGCATGAGCGACCAGATCGAGAACCGCATCATCGAGGCCAAGAGCCGCGGCATCTATGAGGCGCCCGGCATGGCGCTGCTGCACATCGTCTATGAGCGCCTCGTCACCGGCATCCACAACGAGGACACGATCGAGCAGTACCGCATCAGCGGCATGCGCCTGGGACGCCTGCTCTATCAGGGCCGCTGGTTCGATTCGCAGGCGCTGATGCTGCGCGAAACCGCACAGCGCTGGGTCGCCCGCGCCGTCACCGGCGAGGTGACGCTCGAGCTGCGCCGCGGCAACGATTATTCGATCCTCAACACCGAGAGCCCCAACCTCACTTATGCGCCGGAGCGGCTCAGCATGGAGAAGGTCGAGGACGCCGCGTTCACGCCGGCCGACCGCATCGGCCAGCTCACCATGCGCAACCTCGACATCGCCGACACCCGCACCAAGCTCGGTCTTTATTCGAAGACCGGCCTGTTGTCGGGCACGGAGGGCTCGCAGATCTTCAGGCTCGAGAGCGACAAGGGTTGATCATCGTCGCGATCGTGCTACGGGCTGTTCGAGAACTTTGCCGGCTCTGCGGCGAATATCAGCTTCACACAGCTGCGGAACAGCAGGATTTGTCGCTCCAGCCGCTTCGGGTCGTTGAGCGTCTTCGACATGATGATCGCGCCGTCGACCACGCATGAGATCATCTCGGCGAGATCGTCGAGGTCGATGGCCTCCCGCGGCGGATAGACTGCGGCGATGCCGTCGAGGATCGCGCGAAAATGCGCATTCCAGCTCCTGACCGATTGCGCGGTCAGGTCGCGAACCTGGCGGTCGAACAAGCGCTCCTGATAGCAGATGCTGGCGATCAGGCAGCCGGGATGGCCGTTGGGCAGATCGGCCATGATCTCGGCGAGCAGCTTCAAAGAGATCAGGAAGGACTGGAGCGGGTCGTCCGAGAGCTCATGTCCCCGCCTGAAGATGTCGTCGAACAGCCGATCGTTCGTTTCCACGTAGCGGCGCAGCATCTCCCGCGCGAGCGCGTTCTTGTCCCTGAAGTGATAGAAGAAGCCGCTCTTGGTCAGTCCGGCCTCGGCGATGACCTCGTCGATCGAGGTCGCGGCGAAGCCCTTTGCGAGCACCGCCGATTCCGCGATTTCGAGGATGCGTTCGCGCGTCGTTTCGCCCTTTCCCATCGGCTCCTCCAAAACCACACCTAAGGTGCGGATTCCGCTGCGCGCAGCAAACGCCCCCAACTGAGGGCCGCGCGCAAGCTCCTGATTTGTCATCTGTTTGCGCTCGGAAGTTCAGCCGCACCATCAGGCTTCTAGAGCAGCGCGACATTATGCGGCACCAATGGCCCGAGACCGAGTGCGGGCACGACGCGACCGAACGACGAGCGCGCCCCGTGCAAATGATGGAGCGATCAATGTCCAGATACAGACACCGCCTGCCGCAGCACCGCGGCGGCGTTTTCCTGACCGACGGCGGCATGGAAACCACCCTGATCTTTCACGAAGGGCTGGAGCTGCCTCATTTCGCGGCATTCGTGCTGCTCGACAGCGCGGATGGGCGCGCGCACCTGAAACGCTACTACGAGGCCTATCTCCGCATCGCGCGGCAGCATGGGCTCGGCTTCGTGCTCGACAGCCCGACCTGGCGCGCCAACCCCGATTGGGCTGCCAGGCTCGGCTACGATGCGGCCGGGCTCAGGTTCATCAACATGCGCTCCATCCGCCTTCTGAAGGAATTGCGCGACGAATGGGAGACCTCCGGCGCGCCATGCGTGATCAGCGGCGCGATCGGGCCGCGCGGCGACGGCTACAAGGCCGGCAACATGGATGCGGCGGAGGCGGAGGCCTATCACTCGGCTCAGATCGCGGCCTTTGCCGAGGCAGGCGCCGACATGGTGACCGCGTTCACGCTGAACAGCATCAACGAGGCCGTAGGCGTGGTCCGCGCGGCCAAGCGGCAGCAGATTCCGGTCGCGATCTCCTTCACGGTCGAGACGGATGGCCGCCTGGTCAGGGGCGAGTCCCTGCGCGAAGCGATTGAAACGGTCGACGAGGCGACAGAGCGGGCCTGCGAATATTTCCTGATCAACTGCGCGCACCCGACCCATTTCGAGACCGCGCTCGCGGGCGGCGAGGCATGGGTTCAGCGCATTCACGGCGTCAGAGCCAATGCTTCAACCAAAAGCCACGCCGAGCTCGATGAGTCGGAGACGCTCGACAGTGGTGATCCCGCGGATCTCGGCCGCCGTTACCTTTCGCTCCGGCGCGCATTCCCGGGCATGCGGATTCTCGGCGGCTGTTGCGGCACCGATCACCGGCATGTCGCCGCCGTTTGCGAGGCCTGCCTGCCGACAGAGGCGTTGACCGCGTGACAAGCGTTCACGGCCCTGGCGTGAGGCCCTTTGCCACCCGGCGGGGCAACACGTGACTTAATGACCGTGTCATTTTCGATCGCTACGCTTGCGGTTCCTGTCGGAAACCGGATCGCGGAGCATCGAATATGGCCAAGAGGTCGGCATTCGCCTCTCTCATCGTCCTCTGTTGGACATCGTCGTTGTCGGCGCAGACGATCTATCCGATCGATCGTGCCGAGATCCTCGCTGGGGCCAAGTTCGACTTCAAGGTCGAGCTCCCCGGGCTGGTCGATCCCGCCAAGCTGAAAGTGACGGTGAACGGCGCGGATTACGCGGCCGCGTTCGGCGGCTCCGGAACCTTCGTCGAGCGCGAGGACGGCAAGGAGCAGTCGGCCCTGATCCTGCGCGACGTCACGCTGACCAAGCCGGGCAGCGTAAGCGTCGACGTGAGCGACAGCACGCGCCAGCGCAGCGTCACATGGACGGTTTACGACACCGGCCCGCGCAAGGCGAAGAACGTCATCCTGTTCATCGGCGACGGCATGTCGCCGGCGCATCGGGTCGCCGCGCGGATCCTGTCCAAGGGCATCTCGGAAGGCAAGAGCCGCGGCAAGCTCGCCATCGACGACATGCCCCATATGGCGCTGGTGGCAACCGCCGGCTCGGACTCGATCATCACCGATTCCGCGAACTCGGCGAGCGCCTACGCGACCGGGCACAAGAGCGCCGTCAACGCCCTCGGCGTCTACGCCGACCGCACCGCGAGCCCGTTCGACGATCCCAAGGTCGAAACTATCGCCAGCCTCGCCAAAAGACAGCTCGGCATGGCGATCGGCATCGTCACCAACACCGAGATCGAAGACGCGACGCCGGCGGCGATGGTCGCGCACACCCGCCGGCGTGCCGCCTATGACGACATCGTCGATCAGTACTTTGCGGAGAAGCCGGATGTGCTGATGGGCGGCGGCAGCGCGAATTTTCTGCCGAAGTCGGCCGCCGGCTCCAAGCGCAAGGACGAGACCGACTACATCGCGAAGTTTCGCGATGCCGGCTATCAGGTGGCGACCACCGCGGGCGAGCTCAACGCCTCAGCCGCAAAACAGGAGACCAGCCGGCTGCTCGGCCTGTTCGCCACCGGCAACATGGACGGCGTGCTCGACCGCAAATTCCTGAAAGGCGGCGGCGTCAAGAAATTCCCCGAGCAGCCTGATCTGACCGAGCAGGTCAAGGCGGCGCTGAACGTGCTCTCCAAGAACGAGAGCGGCTTCTTCCTGATGGTCGAATCCGGACTGATCGACAAATATGCGCATGTCCTCGATATGGAGCGCGCCGTCTACGACACGATCATGCTCGACAACGCGGTGCGCCAGACGCGCGAATGGGCACGTGCGCGCGGCGACGACACCCTCATCCTGGTGGCGGCGGACCACAATCATCCGAACAGTCTCGTCGGCACGGTGAATGACGACATGGGCACCACGCCCAACGTTCCCTTGCGCGAGCGCGTCGGCGTCTACGACAAAGCTGGATTTCCCAATTATCCGGCGCCGGACGCGGAAGGCTATCCGTCACGAATCGACGTGAGCCGCCGGCTCGCGATCTTCTCGGCCAGCCTGCCGGATCATTACGAGACGTTTCGCCCGAAGCTCGACAATCCCAACGAGCCGACCGTCAAGGCCGGCGACGACGGCACCTTCAAGGCCAACGACAAATACAAGGATGTGCCGGGTGCGGTGCTGCGGCCGGGCAATCTGTCGGCGCTGGTCGGCGCCAGCGTGCATTCGGGCGAGGACGTCATCCTGACCGCGACCGGACCGGGCAGCGAGCGCGTGCAGGGCTCGATGGACAATACCGAAGTGTTTCGCGTCATAGCCGACGCGCTCGGGCTTGCCGCCGCGCAATAGCTGCGACACCTGCCAAACAAAAATGGCCGGGAGCGATCCCGGCCATTTTCTTTCTGCGAAAGGTCTTACTGGCGCGGCGGAGGCGCCGCGCTGGCCTGGCCGCCGTTGAGCAGCGGCGTGATGCGGCGGACGGTGACGCGCCGGTTGATCAGGCTCGGGCCTTGCGTCTGCTCCTTCAGATATTGCTCGCCATAGCCCTGCGACGTCAGGTTCTCCGCGGGCACACCGAATTGCTGCGTCAGCAATTCGGCTGCGGCCTGCGCGCGGCGGTCCGACAGCGACAGATTGTCGACCTCGTTGCCGACCGCATCGGTGTGGCCCTCGATCAGGAACACCTCCTGCGGGTTGGCCTGGAGCGCCTGGTTGATGCCCTCGGCGATCACTTGCAGCCGCGCCGCCTGATCCGGCGGAATGGTCCACGATCCCGTCTCGAAGGTGATCGTGTTGACGTCGATGCTCGGCATCTGCATGCGAACATTCGGGCTGTAGCGGATCTCGTCGAGCGAGTAGCGCCGATCGATCCGTTGCACCGGCGGTGCCTGCATGGTCGCGTAGATCACGTCCGGCGATGCGTCCTCAGCGCTGACGATGTAGCGATCATAGGGGATGTTCACGACCGGCGGCGGCAGGTCCACATAGAAGCCGCCGACGGCACGCGGATCGCGGTAGCTGTTGTCGATGATGACGATTTCACGCCCGCGGGGGTCCCTGCGGATGCGCCGCAGCAGCCGGCCATCGGCGCCGACGACGGTGATGATCTCGCTGCCATCGGGACGGATCACGACGGTGCGGGTTTCGCCGCCGACGGTGTCGGTGCGGATGTCGCGCGCGCCGTAGCGGAAGCGATAGAGATCGTTGCCGCGGACATAGGCCTGCCCGCCCGGATCGCGGATGATGATGCGGTCCGGCTCGGTGTAGATGGTGCGGCCGCCTTCGACCACCTCGCGGCGCTGGTTGTGGATGTCCGCGATGGTGGCGCCGATCACGGCGCCGGCCACCACGCCCGCGCCGATCGCGAGCGGCGTCAAGTCGCGCTGTTGCGGACGCGGCGGCGGCGGCAAGGGCGCTGCGACCGTCGGCGCGGCGCGGAAGGCCGGCGCGACCGTCGGCGGTCTGTATTGTGCCCTGTCGGGCGGCGGCGCTGCGGCGGGCGTGCCGGGCACCACGGTCGGAGCCGCGGCGCCAGCGGGAGGCGCTGGCGGTCGAGCAGGGGCACCAGCCTGCGGCGGCGCAGCCGGAGCCCCGGCGGCGGGCGCGCTGGCAGGGGGCGTTCCACCCTGCTGTCCTGGGGCTGGCGTTGCCGTCGGGGCCGGAGTTGCGCCGGGCGCGGGTGCTGCCGATCCCGGACGTCCGGGCGGCGGAGGGGGCGGCGTGCTGCCGGGCGCGGGCGTCGCCGTTGGAGCGGGCGTTGCGCCGGGCGCGGGTGATCCCGCCGGCGGCGGCGCGCCAGGACGTACGCCGGGCGGAGGTGCGCCGGGGCGACCAGCCGGCGGTGCGCCGGGCGTGCTGCCTGGAGCCGGCGTTGGTGTCGCCGTTGGAGCCGGCGTGACTGCCGGCGTAGGCGCGCCGGGGCGGGCCGGGGGCGCGGCTGTCGGAGCAGGCGGTGTTGCCGTCGGCGCAGGCGCAGGTGTCGGCCGGGCCGGCGGAGCCGCTGCGGGAGGGGGCGGCGGAGGGGGTGGAGTCGGTCGAGCCGCAGGCGGCGGCGGGGCAGCGGGACGCGCGGCAGGAGGCGGCGGTGGCGGTGTCGGGGCGTGCTGCTGTGGGGCCGCGGCCGGCGGCGGCGAAGGCTGCTTCGGAGCAGCAGGCGGCGGCGGGGGCGCGGAGGCGCCGGACGGGCTGCAGGGGGTAGCGGGGGTCGCGGAGGTTGCCGGGCGGTCGGCAGGGGAGGCGGAGGCGGCGCTGCCGGACGCGGCGGGGCGGCTGCCGGCGGGGAGCTGCAGGCGGATGAGGCGGTGCTGCCGCGGGCGGCGGAGCCGCGGGGCGTGCGGGTGCTGCAGGCGGCGCCGCGCCCGGCGGTCCCTTCGGCGGCTGCTTCGGTCTTCCGTCAGGGCCCGTGTCTTGCGGCTGGGCCTGCGCGACGACGAACGGCGCGGCGTCTTGCGCATGCGATGCGGTGTTGGCCAATTGCATCGCGGTCAGAGCCGTCGTCGCAAGCAGCACGAAACGAACGTTGGTCATGGTGGTGAACTTCCCCGGAAGGTTCTTTGTCGAAGTGTTGCGATGAACGGCTACGCGTTAGGCCGCAATGTGGCGGGCGTTGCAACCGCGGCCCGATTTATTTCTGCACGCAAATCATCTCACTATGGCAACGTTCATTGCGCATTCAGACGCCGGTTGCAATCGCCTTACACTGATTGGCCCTTTCACGCGTGATCTCGCGATGGAATTGCATCCGTCGCAGGATTGGGCGTGAGCGGTCCATTCGGGCCGCGCGATGGAATCTCTTCAGGCATGCGACCCGGCAATTCGTCGGGCCGCGGCGGCGAGCCGGGCTCGCGCACCGGCGGCGTGATTTCGGGCTGCGGATTGCCGGGCGGGATTCCGGGCGGTGGCTCAGTCGGCGTACCGGGCGTCGAGGGCGGAATCTCGGGCGGTTCAATCGGCATCGGCACCATCGGGATCGTTGTCCAGAGAACGACAACGACGATGCAGCGCCGATGTTCCGCGTCACATCGCTTCGAAGCCCGGTTTATTCCGGCGCGTGGCAGACCGCTTCGATATTGTGGCCGTCGGGGTCGAGCACGAAGGCGCCGTAATAGTTCGCGTGATAATGCGGGCGGATGCCGGGCGGGCCGTTGTCGCGGCCGCCGGCCGCCATCGCGGCCTTGTAGAAGGCATCGACCGTGGCGCGGTCCTTGGCTGCGATGGCGACATGCACCGGCTTGTTCATCGCACCTTTCCCGTCGATCCAGAAATCCGGCTTGCCGTCGGCTCCGAAGCCGGCTGCTGCGGCGTGACCGGTCTGCTCTTCCGTCACTTCCATGATCAGGCTGTAATCGAGCGGAGCCAGTGCTCTGGCGTAGAACGTTTTCGCGCGCTCATAGTCGGAGACGGACAAGCCCAAATGGTCGATCATCGCTAACCTCCCTTGTTCGCCCCTGTCAGCGGGACAGAAACGTATTGCTTCGTGTCTTGCGCACGATCGTAAAGCCGCGCCCGACCATGTCGGCAATACAATCCTGCTGCCATTCGTTTTGTGACAGATGCTCGATCACCACCGCGCGCGGCCAGAGCGATTGCGGCGCGTCGCGGAAGAAGCCGATCAGCACGCGGTCCTCAAAGCCCTCGACGTCGATCTTGAGCGAATCGACCTGCCCGACGCCGGACTCCTCCAGGATGCGCATCAGGCGCAGCGACGGCACCTTGATGGCCTCGGCACTGGCCGTGCCGGTGACGACGTGGGTGGCGCCGAGATTGCCGCCGCCGCTCTCGATCATCAGCTCGCCGTCGCGCTCGCCCGCGGCGGCCTGCACCAGGCGCACCTGCGGCGTCTTCGACGCGGCGTGGTTGAAGGCGAGCCGTGCGAATGTCAGCGGATGCGGCTCGATCGCCACCACTGTTCCTGTTGGACCGACCTGCCGCGCCATCACCAATGCAAACGTGCCGACATTGGCACCGACGTCGACGAACGTGCCGCCCGCGGGCGTGTGCTGGCGCAGGAAGTCGAGCTCGTCGAGATTGTAGTCGGGATTGAACAGCGCGCCGCGCTCGGTCGCGCTGCCCTGGTGATGGAAGCGGAACGAGGCGCCCTGATATTGCACGTCGACAGGGCCTCTGCGCAGCAGGTTGACCAGCCGCGACATCCAGGGCCGGAACGCGCCGCGCTTCAGCCCTGACGCTTGCGCGAGGCGAATGATTGCGGCCTGCGCCGCATTGGGCGCGAATGCGCCGAACGGCGCGGACGAAGGTGCATTGTCGGACGTCAAGCAGCAGATCCTCTTTGCAGGCGCCGCATGCATAGCCGGTTTTGATGGGGGCCACAATTTCGGTGTCGTGGCGGACAAGCGCGCTTGTCCGGGACGACAGTGCCTCACGCGGCTTTCTTCGGGACCTTGCGTTGCCGCAGAAACCGCCCGAGCAATCTGCGCTTGCCCTTGCGCGGAATCAGGTCGATATCGCTGACGAGCCTGGCGCCGCCCTTGCGCCGCTCCAGCACGATCTTGCGGCTGTGGAAAGCCTCCAGCTCGGCGCGATGCGCGACGCTGACGATGGTCGCCTTCGGCAGTTCCTCCGTGATCATCTTCATCATCTTGTCCTGGCTCTTCTCGTCGAGCGCCGAGGTCGCCTCATCGAGCACGACAATGTCGGGGTTGTGCAGCAGGAGCCGCGCGAAGGCGAGGCGCTGCTTCTCGCCGCCAGACAAGGTCTGGTCCCACGGTGCTTCCTCCTCGATCTTTTCCTTGAGATGATCGAGGCCGACCTTGTGCAGGGCTTCGCCGATCTCGTCCAAAGTCCAGTGGTCGGCCGCGCCGGGATAGGCGACCGCCCGCCTCAGGGAGCCGGAGGGCACATAGGGCCGCTGCGGCAGCATGAACAGCCGCCGATCGGCATGGAAATTCACGCTGCCGCCGCCCCATGGCCAGAGGCCGGCGATGGCGCGCACCAGCGTGCTCTTGCCGGTGCCGGATTCGCCGGCGACCAGGAGCCGTTCGCCGGGCTCGATCACCACTTCGGTCTCACCGACCACGGCGGTGCCGTCATCGAGCGTGACCGAGAGATCCTTCAGCTCCAGCATGGCCTCGTTGCCGGTCTCGCCGCGCTTGATGCGGCCGAGGCCGTCGCCCTGCTCGGCGCGCTCGAGGCCGTCCAGCGACATCATCAGCGAGGCGATGCGGCGCGCACAGGCGTTCCAGTCGGCGAGCCGCGGATAATTGTCGACCAGCCAGCCGAACGCGCTCTGCACGATGGTGAAGGCAGATGCGGCCTGCATCACCTGCCCGAGCGTCATGCTGCCGTCGAGGAATTTTGGCGCGCAGAGCAGAAGCGGCACAACCGGCGCAACGAGGCTCGATCCGTGCGACACCAGCGTGGTGCGCATGTGCTGGCCGGCGAGCCCCGCCCATTGCCGCAGCACGTTCGTGAAGTTGCGATCGATGCCGTCGCGCTCCTCCTCCTCGCCGCCGAGCAGGGCGATGCTCTCGCCGTTCTCGCGCACCCGCGTCAGGGTGTAGCGGAAGTCGGCTTCCGCCTGGTTCTTGTCCTCGGAGACCTGCACGAAGCGGCGGCCGATCACCAGGATCGAGCTGGAGGCGATCGCGGCGTACAGCATCGCGGCGATCACGAGGAAGCCGGGAATGGTCACCGACGAGCCGCCGAGCGTGACGGTAAGTGCCCCGCCGATGGTCCAGAGCACGACGATGAAGGTGACGGCCGACAGCAGCGCGGAGGTGACGCCGGCCAGGAAGTCGACGGGGGAGTCGGTAGCAATCCGCAGATCCTCCGCGATCCGGTATTCCGGATTCTGGTGATCGCCGCCGACCAGATTGAGCTGATAGTAACGCCCGTTCTTGAGCCACCGTGTCAGCACGCTCGCGGTGAGCCAGGCCCGCCAGCGCCGCTGGATGCCCATGCGCGCGAACACCTGCACGACTGCGAGCACGATGCTGCCGATCGCGAGCGGGAAGAACATCGCGGTGAGATGGAAGACGCTCGCCGCATCGCGCTTCTCGATGGCGTCGAAGATCGCGCGATTCCAGACATTGATGCCGTATTGGAAGCCGACGGTCAGCACGATCAGCAGGCCGAGACCGATCGAGAACGGCCAGGCGAGGCGGTCGCCGTTGCGGCCCCAGAAACCGCGGGCGCTGATCCAGAACCGCGTCAAGAGATAATCCTTGCGGACCTGCTCGGCTTCCTCGGCTGACAATTCGGGATCGGGTTCGACCAGCTCGGGCGGCGGCGGTGTCACGTCGTCGCCGTTCTCGCCCTGGATATCGATGATGGGCGGCTTCTTGCCCTGTTCGCGCGTCGCGGCCGGCTCGTGCATGAGCGGACAACGCGAAGGGAACTCGCCCGGTTCCCCCGTTGCCGCGGCCGCTATTCGGCGGCGCCATCCCTGACGCGCCTGATCCGCGCCGCCCGATGCAGAACGCGCGACAATTCCTCGATCGAATAGGGCTTTTGCACGAGGTCGCAGCCTCCAGTCCCCTCCTGCGACAGGGCCTGGCTGTATCCGGTGGTCAGCACGACCGGCACGCCAATGCCGCGGTCGCGGATCACCTGCGCCAGATCGAGCCCACTCATCCCGGGCATCACCACGTCCGAGAACACGACATCGAAGCGGTCCGCGTCCACGGCGAGCTCGGCGAGCGCGTCGGTTGCATTGTCGACCAGAGTGATGCTGTAGCCGAGCTCGGTCAGGCCATCCGCGGCAAAATTGGCCAGCTCGATGTTGTCCTCGACCACCAGCACCGACATGCCGCTGCCGGCCACGGCCGGCGCCATGTTGGGGGCCTGGCGCTGCGGCAGCAGGTCCGGCGGCACGCGCGGCAGATAGAGCGAGAAGGTGCTGCCGTGCCCCACCTCGCTCGTCACGGTCACTTCGCCGCCGGACTGTCGGGCGAAGCCGAACACCTGGGACAGGCCGAGACCGGTGCCATGGCCGACCTGCTTGGTGGTGAAGAACGGCTCGAAGATGCGCCCGAGGCGCGCGGCGGGAATGCCGACACCGGTGTCGCTGACGGTGACGCGGACGAAGCCGTGGCCTGTCATGCCCGGGCCAGTCGAAAGCGGCGCCAGCGTGTCCGGAACGGTGGTCGTGGCCTCGACCTTGAAGACGATGCGTCCTTGGCCCTGCATGGCATCGCGCGCATTGGTCGCCATGTTGATCAGCGCCGTCTCGAACTGGCTGGCATCGGCATTGACGAGGCACGGCTCCGCCGGCAGCTGCATGACGATCTCGATCGCGGGACCCAGCAGCGTGGCGAGCATGTCGTGCAGCCTCTGCACCCGTGCACCGGCGTCGAACACCTCCGGCTTGAGGGTCTGGCGCCGCGCAAAGGCAAGCAGCTGCGAGGTCAGCTTGGCCGCACGCGCCACCGAATCCGCAATGGCCGTGATGTAGCGCTGTCGCCGCTCCTCCGGCAGCTGCGGACGGTTCAACAGATCGACCGAAGCACGGATCACCGTCAGGAGATTGTTGAAGTCGTGCGCGACGCCGCCGGTGAGCTGGCCGAGCGCTTCCAGGCGCTGGCTGTGCTTGAGTGCCTCCTCGGCCTCGCGCCGTTTTGCAGCTTCGGCCTGAAGGTGCTGGGTGCGCCGCAGGGCGAGCGCCAGCAGCAGGAACAGCAGCGCGGTGGCGGGAATGCCGAACACCAGATGCTGACCCATGGTGGCGAGCCAGCGTGCGCGGATCGCCGAGGTCTCCAGCCCCGCGCTGACATAGATCGGATATTCGGCGACGCGCCGGTAGGCGATGCGCCGCTCGATCCCGTCCGAGGGCCAGGCCACCGTGATGAGGCCGTGTACGGGCTGGGTCGCGATCTTCTGGCCCACCGGTCCGGTCGGATCGAGTCGAAGCTCTTGGTCGAGCCGGGGGAAATGCGCGAGCATTGCGCCGTCGGCGCGTCCCATCGCGAAGAAGCTGCCGGCATCGGTGCCGATCCTGGCGTAGAAGCTTTCGAAATATTCCGGCAGCACGGAGGCCTGGATCACGCCGATGAAGCGGCCGTCGTCGGACTCGCGGCGGCGGCTGACGCCGAAGAAGCGAGCGCCCTGATAGGGCGGTCTCGGCGTCAGGGCCGTGCCGATGAACGAGCCGATGCTCTGGTCGACATGGGCATAGAAGTAATCGCGGTCGGCAAAGCCCAGGTCCGGCGGCGGCGAGACGAGACTATTGACCAGCGCCTTTCCGTTCGCGTCGAAGATCCAGGCCGATTTGAGCTGCGGCAGCGAATCGGTCAGCCGCTTCAGCCGGCGATGCAGCGTCGGCTCCCGGTCGCGGATGATGCCGTCGGGCAGGCCGCGCACGACCTCGTTGAGCTCGGCGAGACTGCGGTCGATGGTCTCGAACACCTTGAGCGCGTGCTCATGTGCGACGTCGACCGTGCGCTCGATCTCGCGGTCGGCGGTATCCTTGGTCGAGGAGTAGGAGATCGCGGCGGCGACGGCGAACAGCGCAATCGGCAGCGCCAGGGATGCCGCCATCATCCACTGCAACAGCCTCAGCGAGTTGCGTTGCACCCTCTGCACAGTCGCTCCGTCCCTGACCGAAACTTAGCTGAATTTCGTGCCGGGAAGGAAGTAGCTTGTGATGATAACCAGTGGTTGTAATGTCATGTAGTCAGGTGTATCCGTGGTATGAAGAATTTTGCTCGAATTCACGCAGATCTTGGAATGTCCTACTCGGTTCGACCGCGGGTCCGGCGGGCATTCGCCGGTAGCAAAGGGACGTGCGGGAACCGACTTCGAAATTGTGCAGACGCTCTTCTCGCATCGTAATGAGGCTGCAGCTTCACGCCTGCCGACTGCAGCCCCTCGCCTCTTCGATCGAGGGGCTGCAGATTGGCGTGGGGATGTGGAGGGGGAGCCACCACACCAATATCCATCGCAAGATCCGGACAGGCGATCAGATCTCGTGCTCCTCCCGCAGTGAGCGGGCGGCCTTCTCCCCGATGAGGACGCACGGCGCCATCGTGTTGCCCGTGGTGATCCGCGGCATCACCGAGCCGTCGGCGATGCGAAGCCGGTCGACCCCGTAGACCCTGAGCTTGCTGTCGACCACGGACATCGCGTCGCGTCCCATCTTCGCCGAGCATGTCTGGTGCCAATAGGTCACCGCGGACTCGCGCACGAAGCGTTCCATCTCGGCGGCGCCGAGAGGACCGGGCATTGACTCGCGCGCCACCAATGGCTCGAACGCTCTGGTATTGCCGAGAGAGCGGCAGAGGTGGACGCAGGTGATCGCCGTGTTCAGATCGTCAGGATGCGACAGCATGTTGGCTTCGATGCGCGGTGCTGCAAGCGGGTCGGCGTTTCGGAGCCTGACCCGGCCCCGGCTCTTCGGCAAGGCGAGACCTGCGAACATCGTCCAGCCATGGGCAGGCGCTCGCCCCGCCGTCTCGGGGCTCGGCACTGGAAATTCGACCTGGCAGAGCAGCAGGTCGGGAGATTCGAGTGCGGAATGGGACTTCCAGTACAACGTCGCCGCATTGCCGGTGTTGCGCGCTGCGATCGGCTCGCGGTACTCCCAAATGCATCCGAACGAGACATGATCCTGCAGGTTCCGGCCGACCCCGGGAAGGTGCTGGACCACCGGTATATCAAACGCTTGGAGCTCGTTCTCGTCGCCGATGCCGGAGCGCATCAACACGGCCGGCGTCTGGATCGCCCCGAGCGCGAGCACAACTTCCCGGGCCGCGCCGATCCGCAGGGGCCGGCCGTCACGCTCCGCCACGACGCCGACGGCCCTGCCGTGCTCGAGCAGGATGCGAGAGACCTGCGTTCCGGTCAGCAGCGTGAGATTGGGCCGATCGAGAAATGGATAGGTATAGGCACGGAAAATGGAGTTGCGCCTGCCGTTGCGGACGAGGATGTCAGTGATGGCGCACCCGCCTTCGCCTTCCATCATCTCGCCATTGGGGCTTTCAAAGGTCGGAATTCCGATCTCCTTCGCCGCGGCCAGCATCGCCAATGCGGCCGGCCCGGGATCCGGTGACGGCTGCACGAAAACCGGACCGCCGGTACCGCGATGACGTGGATCGGGCGTGCCCTGCCAGTTCTCGATCTCCCGGAAAATCTGCGAGACCGAATCGTAACCCCAGGTCTCATCGCCGCTTTGTTCGGCAAAGAAGTCCCAGTCGCTGCGGTGACCGCGCGCCCACAGCATCACGTTGATGCTCGATCCGCCGCCGACAACCTTGCCCATCGACATCGGAAGGGCGCGACCGTTCAGATGCGGATTCGGCTCGGCGACAAAGCCCCAATCGGTCGCGCTGCCGAGATTGCCGGGCCATGCTGCCGGGTCCATGACGGTCGGCACCTCGTCGCTGCCCCCCGCTTCGATCAGCAGGACCGTGACGGACGGATTTTCGGCGAGGCGGCGGGCGACCACCGAGCCCGAGCTGCCCGCGCCGCAGACGATGAAGTCGTAGCTGCCGCGCAGAGTTGCGCCGAGCTGGCGCTGGTTGGCAGAAGCGCGATCGGCAAACTCCGGCAGATCGGAAGGCAGGACGTCGTTCATGAGATGACTCCAGGCAGTTGTGCGCGGCCGGAATACGAGCTCCGGGCGGACGCGGGTGAGGAAAGGGGGAGAGAGTTGTCGGCTGTCACGCTGGACGGGAAAGGGCGAGTCACGGATCGCGTCTTTCCCGCAGCTGACGTGCTGTAGGCTTGATCGCGACGCGGCTTCGCTTGGGCGAGGACGGCTGCCCGGCTTCGCGGGGAGGGTCGGGGCTTAGGCTGTCAGGACATGGCTTGCTCCTTCTGAAGGGATGGGGATGAGCGCTGCGCATCTGCCAAACGGCGCGTAGCCAGCCTATCAGATTTATCAAATCTAGCATTACAATCAAATTTATCAAAATAGGGGGAATGTCCCCTTGTCAACGGGGCTGGGCGCACGACATTGTGAGGTCGGGAACAGGCGCGGCCGGAATCGGCCGGCGGCAAAGATGGACGCAATGGACAAGGACATCCTGACGACCGCGGAGGCTGCCAAGATTCTGGGGGTCTCGATCCGCACCGCGCAGCTTCTGATCGAAGGCGGGACGATCCCCTCCTGGAAAACTCCGGGCGGTCATCGACGCGTCTACCGCCGCGACGTGCTCGCGCAGATCACCGGCCCGGCTCAGGCGCTGACTGCTTCTGCGCGGGTAATTTTGATTGCGCGTGCTGAACGCATTGCCGACTACGTAGCGGCGCTCGCGAAGGTCAAATACTGTGTCGTCCAGCGCTACACCGACGTCTATGCGGCGTTGCTTGCGATCGGCTCCCGGCTCCCGGCGGCCATCGTCATCGAAGACGAACCATCGGATTCCGGCAGGCCGGCCCTGCTGGAGAGCTTGCGCTCTGATCCGGCGCTCGGAGGCACGCAGATTCTGGTTGTCGGCCGCTCGGCGTCCGACAACGGGATGATACGGTTCATCGATGGATTATCGGCGCTGCCCGAGGCGGTCGAGGCCGCGATCCGGGGCGCCGTCGAGCCTCCCGTCCCGTTCGAGACGCCGCCATCTTTCCCATTTCCGGCCAACGAGGGCCAGCGCCTTGTGGCGCTCGAACGCTCCGGCCTCGTCGACACGCCGCCCGAGGATGCCTTCGATCGTCTGACCTGGCTGGCGGCACGCAGCCTCGACGCTCCGGTCGCGCTGCTGACGCTGCTCACCCCGACCCGGCAATGGTTCAAATCGCGCTACGGGCTCGACCTGGTCGATACGCCGCGCGGCTGGGCGTTCTGCAATTACACCATTCTGCAGCAGGATATCATGGTGGCCGAGAACCTTGCGGCCGATCCGCGATTCGCTGAAAATCCGGCTGTGTTGGGAGAGCTCGGGTTTCGGTTCTACGCCGGCTGTCCGGTGGTGGATCCCGATGGCTTCACGCTCGGCTCACTTTGCGTGATCGACACCCGGCCTCGCACGCTCGACGACACCCAGAAGCAGATCCTCGCCAGTCTCGCCGCACTCGCTTCGGACGAGATCAAGCTGCGCGTGACCGACCGCCAATTGCGCCGGGCCGAGCCCGGGACTTCGAAGGCAAGCGCGCCGACCCGGTTTGCCGAAAAGCGCGCCTCCGAGCATCGGCAGGGCACGGCGTGACACATCGCAGGTGTCACGCAACACGGCGCGTCAGATCTGGCGTTCGACCATCTTGAGTTTGAGCTCGGCGATGGCTTCGGCCGGGTTGAGGCCCTTCGGGCAGGCCTTGGCGCAGTTCATGATGGTGTGGCAGCGGTAGAGCCGGAACGGGTCCTCGAGATTGTCGAGCCGCTCGCCGGTCGCCTCGTCCCTGGAATCCGAGACCCAGCGGTTGGCCTGGAGCAGTGCGGCGGGGCCGAGATAACGCTCGCTGTTCCACCAATAGCTCGGGCAGGAGGTCGAGCAGCAGGCGCAGAGGATGCACTCGTAGAGGCCGTCGAGCTTCTCGCGGTCCTCGTGGCTCTGGCGCCATTCCTTCTGCGGCGTCGGCGAGGTCGTCTTCAGCCAGGGCTCGACGGAGGCGTACTGCGCGTAGAAATTGGTGAGGTCGGGGACGAGGTCCTTGACCACCGGCTGGTGCGGCAGCGGGTTGATCTTCACCGCGCCGTCCTTCACGTCGTGCATCGACTTGGTGCAGGCCAGCGTGTTCTGGCCGTCGATGTTCATCGCGCAGGAGCCGCAGACCCCTTCGCGGCAGGAGCGGCGGAAGGTCAGCGAGGGATCGATGTGGTTCTTGATCCAGATCAGGCCGTCCAGCACCATCGGACCGCAATCATGGGTGTCGACGTAATAGGTGTCGACGCTCGGATTCTTGCCGTCGTCCGGATTCCAGCGATAGACCTTGAACTCGCGAACTTCTGTCGCGCCCGCGGGCTTCGGCCAGGTCTTGCCGCCGGTGATCTTCGAGTTCTTCGGAAGTGCGAATTCAACCATAAGTCCTGCCTCTGGTTTCTTCCGTCATGCGCGGGCTCGACCCGCGCATCCATCTTAAAAGGATGGATTGCCGGGTCGAGCCCGGCAATGACGAGCAATGATCAATACACACGCGCCTTCGGCGGGATGTACTGCACGTCGTTGGTCATGGTGTAGTTGTGAACCGGGCGATACTCGATCCTGACCTTGCCGGCATCGTCCAGCCAGGCCAGCGTGTGCTTCATCCAGTTCTTGTCGTCGCGCTCGGAGAAGTCCTCGCGGGCATGCGCGCCGCGGCTCTCGGTGCGGTTGGCGGCCGAGTTCATCGTCACCACCGCCTGCGAGATCAGATTGTCGAACTCCAGCGTCTCGACGAGGTCCGAATTCCACACCAGCGAGCGGTCGGAGACGGCGATGTCGGTGATGCCGCTGTGCACCTTCGCGATCAGGTTCTGGCCTTCGCTGAGCACTTCGCCGGTACGGAATACCGCGCAATTGGTTTGCATCACATTCTGCATGCCTTCGCGCAGCTTCGCGGTCGGCGTGCCGCCGGAGGCGTAGCGGTAGTGGTCGAGGCGGCCGAGCGCCATCTCGGCCGAGTTCGCCGGCAATTCCGGCTGCTTTCCGTTCGGCGTCAGCTTCTCGGCGAGGCGGAGCGCGGCGGCGCGGCCGAACACGACGAGGTCGATCAGCGAGTTGGAGCCGAGGCGGTTGGCGCCGTGCACGGAGACGCAGGCGGCTTCGCCGATCGCCATCAGGCCGGGGATCACCGCGTTGTCGTCGCCATCCTTCTTGGTCAGCACCTCGCCGTGATAATTCGTGGGGATGCCGCCCATGTTGTAATGCACCGTCGGCACGATCGGGATCGGCTCGCGCGTCACGTCGACATTGGCGAAGATCTTCGCCGATTCCGAGATGCCCGGCAGGCGCTCGGCCAGCACGGCGGGATCGAGATGGTCCAGATGCAGGAAGATATGGTCCTTCTTCTTGCCGACGCCGCGTCCCTCGCGGATCTCGATGGTCATCGCGCGCGAGACGACGTCGCGCGAGGCGAGATCCTTCGCGGAGGGCGCATAGCGCTCCATGAAGCGCTCGCCCTCGGAGTTGACGAGATAGCCGCCTTCGCCGCGCGCACCTTCGGTGACGAGACAGCCCGAGCCGTAGATGCCGGTCGGGTGGAACTGCACGAACTCCATGTCCTGCATCGGCAGGCCGGCGCGCAGCACCATGCCGCCGCCGTCACCGGTGCAGGTGTGCGCCGAGGTGCAGGAGGCGTAGGCGCGGCCGTAGCCGCCGGTGGCGAGAATCACGGTCTGGGCGCGGAAGCGATGCAGCGTGCCGTCGTCGAGCTTGAGCGCGATGACGCCGCGGCAGGTGCCCTGGTCGTCCATGATCAGGTCGATGGCGAAGAACTCGATGAAGAACTCGGCGGCGTGGCGCAGCGACTGGCCGTACATCGTGTGCAGCATGGCGTGGCCGGTGCGGTCGGCGGCGGCGCAGGTGCGCTGTGCCTGGCTCTTGCCGAACTCGGTGGTCATGCCGCCGAACGGACGCTGGTAGATCTTGCCGTCCTCGGTGCGCGAGAACGGCACGCCCCAATGCTCGAGCTCGTAGACCGCGTCGGGCGCGTTGCGCACCATGTACTCGATCGCGTCCTGGTCGCCGAGCCAGTCCGACCCCTTCACGGTGTCGTACATGTGCCAGCGCCAGTCGTCCTTGTGCATGTTGCCGAGTGACGCGGAGATGCCGCCCTGCGCCGCGACCGTGTGCGAGCGGGTCGGAAACACTTTTGTGATGCAGGCGGTGCGGAGGCCGGCCTCGCTGCAGCCGACGACAGCGCGCAGGCCCGCGCCGCCGGCGCCGACCACGACGACGTCGTAGGTGTGGTCTTCGATCGGATAGGCTTTTCCGTTGGTGGCGGGAGCGCCGTTGCCCTTGCCATTGGTCTCAGCGGCCATGGGTTACACTCCGGAAGAAAGCTTCAGGATCGCATAGGTCGAGGCGAGCGCCACGGCGACCGAGAAGAAATTGTTGAGCATGATCGCGGTGAGCTTCAGCTTCTCGTTATGGACGTAGTCCTCGATCACCACCTGCATGCCGATCTTCATGTGCCAGACGCTGGCGAAGATGAAGAGGAGCAGGATCACCGCAACGGGAATGGAGCTCAGGGTCTGCGCCGCGTAGACCTGGTTGCGGCCGAGCAGCATCATGATGATCACCAGCGCGGGAATCATCAGAAGCGTCATGGCGACGCCGGTGATGCGCTGGCGCCAGAAATCGGACGTACCGGCATGCGCGGCGCCGAGATTGCGGACACGACCGAGCGGGGTGCGCATCGAGGGACGCTTCGGAGAGCCGTGGGATTCGTCGAAGCTCATCGGCCGCCTCCGTTCGCATAGGCGATGATCCAGATCAGCACCGTCAGCGCGATGCCGCCGATCAGAGCGCCCCAGGTCAGCGCCTCACGCTCATTGGCCTTGAAGCCGTAGCCGAGATCCCAGACGAAATGCCTGATGCCGCTGAGCATATGGTGCATCAGGGCCCAGGTGTAGCCGAACACGATGAGCCGGCCGATGATGCTGCTGGAGAAGGCCTGGACATGGGCATAGGCGGCCGGGCCGGAGGCCGCGGCAACCAGCCACCAGACCAGCAGCAGGGTTCCGACGTAGAGGGCGATACCGGTGGCGCGATGGACGATGGACAGAGCCATTGTCAGCGTCCAGCGATAGGTTTGGATGTGCGGCGAAAGCGGTCGTTCGATCCGTGCGGTCATGGGCGGCTTTTGATGTTTGTTGCGGCCCAGCATGGGGCGCGCGGGGATCGCGAAAGGTGGGCTCTATTTACGGAGTCGATTTGGCCCGCGCAATCACCAAATCGCCATGGACCGAACTGTGGTTCAGCTCTATGGCCTTGATGAACCAAGACCAATCAGGGTCTTGGTATACCAGCGCAGCGGTCCGCCCAGGAGCACAGGAACGTAAATTCATTTCTTGGGCGAGGAGGTTATGGCGCATTGAAATCACTATTGGAACGCCTCTAAGCCACCATGGGCCCGTCGTCGCAACTGCCGTTGAATGACGCCGCGTGCGAACCGGCGTGGCTGTTGCCCCCTTGCGGTTCTCGGGCACGTGCACCGGTTCTCGCGCTGCGGGCCGATATGCGCAGCCTGCATTCCACCCCAGCCGGGCCCCGCGACGTGTCGACCGCCGAAACCGGATCGCCTACAGCTGCCGATGCGGTCGGCTCCGAACGTGCGTATCGGGCGGGCAGACCGGGCGCCGCGCAGGTCTGGGGTGATTGCAGGTATTGATATCAGGGACATCGCCGAGCTCGCGCTGCTGCTGATCGCAACCGGCGCGCTCTCGGGATTCCTCGCCGGCGTGTTCGGCATCGGCGGCGGCGCGATTCTCGTGCCGGTGTTCTACGAATGCTTCCGCATCGCCGGCGTGCCGCTGGAGGTGCGGATGCCGCTCTGCGTCGGCACCTCGCTTGCCGTGATCATCCCGACCTCGATCCGCTCGTTCCAGGCACATTACAAGCGCGGGGCGGTCGACATGGCGATCCTGCGGGTCTGGTGGCTGCCGATCCTGATCGGCGTCGTCTCGGGGAGCGTGGTCGCGCGCTTCGCGCCGGAGCGGCTGTTCAAGATCGTGTTCGTCGCCGTCGCCTGGTCGGCCGCGGTCCGGCTGATCTTCGCGCGCGAGAGCTGGAAGCTCGGCGATGATCTGCCGAAGGGGCCGCTAATGCGCGTCTACGGCTTCTGCGTCGGCATCCTCTCGACCCTGATGGGCATCGGCGGCGGCCTGTTCTCGAATCTGCTGATGACCTTCTACAGCCGTCCCATCCATCAGGCGGTCGCGACCTCGTCCGCGCTCGCGGTGCTGATCTCCATCCCCGGCGCACTCGGCTACATCTATGCCGGCTGGCCCGCAGCGGCGAACTATCCGGCCGTCGCCGCGCTGCAAATCCCGTTCACCCTCGGCTACGTCTCGCTGATCGGCGCCGTGCTGGTGATGCCGATGAGCCTCGTCACTGCGCCGCTGGGCGTGAAGGCCGCGCACGCGATGTCGAAGCGCACGCTGGAGATGGCGTTCGGGTGCTATCTGTTGATCGTCGGCAGCCGGTTTGTGCTGAGCTTGGTGGGCGGACAGTAGCCGCCACATCCTCCGTCATTGCGAGCGCAGCGAAGCAATCCAGAGTCTTTCCGCGGCGGCAGTCTAGATTACTTCGTCGCAAGCGCTTCTCGCAATGACGGGCTGAGAGCGTGCGATATACTGAGCGAATGGCGTGAACGTCGACCGGATTGAGGCGGCGAACTAGTCCTTCAATCGTACTTCGCTGTGCCGCCACATCCGGAGGTCGCCGATGCCTTCTATGCGATCGGCGTCTGAAAGCGCCTTCAACCGCGCTGCGATCATTTCGCTGGTTATTGGCCGTCCAGCTTCTTTGAATTGCGTCTCCGCAAGAACCACTATCGCGGCCGTCTTCCTCCAGCGCTCCGTCAGAAGCGAGAGGATGACTTCATCCAGCTGCTGTTCGGTCACTGACGATGGGAGCTGCACGTCAGCCCACGCGAGCTCACTAAAGACTGTCGGCTCCTCGCGATCGGCCTTTGGGGGCTCCAGATCCGGATATTGATCGTAGATCGGCTGAAGCAACTCATCCTCTAAAGCAGCGACGACCTCGTCGAGCCAGTCTCCCAGCTCGATCCTCTCAGCCTTGGCAAGCCCGGCAATAGCCATTCGGGCCTGGTTAGCTCCTTGTACGCAGCCAGGAGATGTTCGTTGATCCGGACCGCCTGCTCGAGTTTCATGTCCCCCGCCCCCGGAGCGTTTGCTCCTACTTCTTCGCGTAGATATCCTTGTACGTATCCCGCAGCACGTTCTTCTGCACCTTGCCCATCGTATTGCGCGGCAGCTCGTCGACCACGAACACCCGCTTGGGCATCTTGAATTTCGCGAGGCGTCCGTCCAGGCCCTTCAGCACGGCCGCTTCATCGATGCTCGCGCCGGGCTGGCGTACCAGCACCGCCGTGACGCCCTCGCCGAAATCGGCATGCGGCACGCCGATCACGGCGGATTCGACCACGCCGGGCATGGCGTCGATCTCGCTCTCGATCTCCTTCGGGTAGACGTTGAAGCCGCCGGAGATCACGAGATCCTTGCCGCGGCCGAGAATGTGGACGTATCCCTTCGCGTCGATCTTGCCGAGATCGCCGGTGATGAAGAAGCCATCGGGCCGAAATTCGGCCTCGGTCTTCTCCGGCATGCGCCAATAGCCCTTGAAGACGTTGGGACCCTTCACCTCGATCATGCCGATTTCGTCGCGCGGCAGCTCCTTCCCTGTTTCAGGATCGGTGACGCGCACGGAAACGCCGGGGAGCGGAAAGCCGACCGCGCCAGGCACGCGCTCGCCGTCATAGGGGTTCGAGGTGTTCATGTTGGTTTCGGTCATGCCGTAGCGCTCGAGCACGGCATGACCCGTGCGCGCCGACCATTCGCGGTGGGTCTCGGCCAGGAGCGGTGCCGAGCCCGAGATGAACAGCCGCATGTGCTTCGTCGTTTCATGCGACAGCGCGGGGTTCTGCAGCAGGCGGGTGTAGAAGGTCGGCACGCCCATCAGCACCGTCGCGCGCGCCATCAGCTTGACGATCAGGTCCGGATCGAGCTTCGGCAGGAAGATCATCGATGCGCGCGCGAACAGCGTCACGTTGGTCGCCACGAACAGGCCGTGGGTGTGGTAGATCGGCAGCGCGTGGATCAGGACGTCCTTGTCGGTGAAGCGCCAATAATCGACGAGCGAGAGCGAGTTGGACGCCAGATTGTCGTGGCTGAGCATCGCGCCCTTGGAGCGGCCGGTGGTGCCCGAGGTGTAGAGGATCGCGGCGAGATCGTCGCTTTCACGCCGCACGGTCGTGAATTCGCGGCTCGCGCTGTCGGCGGCTTCCGTCAGCGAGCCCTTGCCGTCAGCCCCGAGCGTCTCGACCTTCGCCTTCACCTTCGCGGCGATCGGCGCAAGCCCTTCCGCCTTGGAGGGATCGCAGACCACGAGCGACGGCTCGGCATCGCCGATGAAGTAGTCGAGCTCGTTGAGCGTATAGGCCGTGTTCAGCGGCAGATAGACCGCGCCGGCGCGCACCGTGCCGAGATAGAGCACGATGTTGGCGACCGACTTCTCCACCTGCACCGCGACGCGGTCGCCGGGCTTCACGCCGCGCCCGACCAGCACGTTGGCCATCTGGCCCGCGCGCGCGATCAGATCGCCATAGCTGATATGGACGCCGTCATGCGTCTCGATCGCGAGCCGCTTCGGATCGTCGAGGCCGTCGAACAGGCGGGAAAACAGGTTGGCGTTGGCAGCTTGGTTCATGCAACATTCCTCGCCGGCTTGAGGCCGGTCAAAACCGAGGGCTGGATTAGCAAAAACCGCCCCGATGAAGCAACGGAGACAGTTTGCATGTCAAAAAGCGGGAAACGCGTGGCCTGGGTCACGGGCGGTGGCAGCGGGATCGGGGAGGCCGGCGCCGAGGCGCTGGCTGCCGACGGCTGGATGGTGGTGGTGTCCGGCCGGCGGCAGTCGGCCCTCGACGCCGTGGTGGCGAACATCATCAAAGCCGGTGGGGCAGCCGAGGCCATGGCACTCGACGTCTCCGACGCGGCCGCGGCCCAGACGGCAGCGGACCAGATCGTCGCAAAGCACGGCCGCATCGACCTGCTTGTCAACAATGCCGGCATCAATGTTCCCAAGCGCAGCTGGCAGGACATGGAGCTGGAGGGCTGGGATCGGCTGGTCCAGGTCAATCTCAACGGCGTGCTCTATTGCATGCGCGCCGTGCTGCCGACGATGCGCAAGCAGCAGGACGGCGCGATCATCAATGTCTCATCCTGGGCCGGCCGTCACGTCTCGAAGATGCCGGGCCCGGCCTACACCACGACCAAGCACGCGGTGCTGGCGCTGACCCATTCCTTCAATATGGACGAATGCGTCAACGGCCTGCGCGCCTGCTGCCTGATGCCGGGCGAGGTGGCGACGCCGATCCTGAAGCTGCGGCCGGTGGTGCCGAGCGAAGCCGAGCAGGCGAAGATGCTGCAGCCCGAAGATCTCGGCCGCACCATTGCCTTCATCGCGAACATGCCGGCCAGGGTCTGCATCAACGAAGTGCTGATCAGCCCGACGCATAATCGCGGATTAATCCAGACGCCGAACAGCAGGGATTGAGGCCTCAACAGGCACACTGCAGTAGGGTGGGCAAAGGCGCAGAGCGCCGTGCCCACCATCTCTCTCGATTGCGGTTGGTGGGCACGCTGCGCTTTGCCCACCCTACGGCACCGTACGCCTGCGTGCGTGTTCGCGCCGCACGGACATCCCCTCACATAGTTTCACCCATCACAAAGAATTTTTCCCCGAAACCGCACCTCAAACCCTCCCGTAGTTCGGTCCAACGACGGCACTGCTGCATCACCCCTCAACTGTCGCAGGCGCCGTTGTTGCCCCAACTCAACGCCGGCCATCGCCGGTCTTAATTCAATCGGGAGACTCTCTCATGTCGAAGCGCATTGCCTATCTCGCTGCCGCCGCCTTCAGCGTCCTCGCCATCACCGCGACCGTCGTCGCGCCCGTCAGCGCCGAGGAAAAGACCGTCATGGTCGGCGGCGCCGCGATGTTCCCCTCGAAGAACATCGTGCAGAACGCGGTCAACTCCAAGGACCACACCACGCTGGTGGCGGCGGTGAAGGCCGCGGGCCTGGTGCCGACGCTTGAAGGCAAGGGCCCGTTCACGGTGTTCGCGCCGACCAACGCCGCCTTCGGCAAGCTGCCGGCCGGCACCGTCGACAACCTCGTCAAGCCCGAGAACAAGGCGACGCTGACCAAGATCCTCACCTATCACGTCGTGCCGGGCAAGCTCGCGGCGTCCGACCTCACCGACGGCAAGAAGCTGAAGACCGCCGAAGGCGAGGAGCTGACGGTCAAGAAGATGGACGGCAAGGTCTGGATCGTCGACGCCAAGGGCGGCACCTCGATGGTGACGATCTCCAACGTCAACCAGTCCAACGGCGTGATCCACGTGGTCGACACCGTGCTGATGCCGGCGACGTAACTCCGCGCGATCCTGTTTCATCCCCGAACAGGATGCCGTCAGACCGCGAGCCGGGGATACCCGGCTCGCTTTTTTGTGACCACAATAGCCTCACGACATCGATTCGATGGCGGACGGCATGTAACGAAAGCCGAAACACCGGCGTATAATTGCTGTCACACGACCTCAGAATGGAACCCGCCATGGCGAGCCTCACTGTCACCGACGAGCAGGTCACGGCTACCAAGTCCAAAGTGATCCAGCCGGCCTGGGTGCGGGTCATGCATTGGATCAACGCCCTGGCCATGATCCTGATGATCCTCTCGGGCTGGCAGATCTACAACGCCTCGCCGCTGTTCGACTTCCGCTTTCCGCGCGAATACACGCTGGGCGGCTGGCTGGGCGGCGGCCTGCTCTGGCATTTTGCGGCGATGTGGCTCTTGATGATCAACGGCCTCGCTTATCTCGTCACCGGCATCGCCACCGGCCGCTTCCGCAAGAAGCTGCTGCCGATCACGGCATCCGGCGTGCTCCATGACGTCAGGGCTGCGCTGACCTTCAAGCTCGGCCATGACGATCTCACCGTCTACAATTACGTGCAGCGGCTGCTCTATGCCGGCATCATCGTGGTCGGCGTGCTGATCGTGCTGTCGGGCCTTGCGATGTGGAAGCCCGTGCAGCTCTATTATCTCGTGATGCTGTTCGGCGATTATCCGGCCGCGCGCTATGTCCACTTCTTCTGCATGGCCGCGATCTGCGCGTTTCTGGTCGTTCACGTCCTGCTTGCGCTGCTGGTGCCAAAGAGCCTGCGCGCGATGATCATCGGCCGCTGATTGGGAGAATTATCATGGCCAAGCGTCCTTTCCTGATCCCCGGCGTCGACAAGCGGCTCCTGATCAAGGACTCCATCAAGACCATGCCCGACGTCACCCGCCGCCGCTTCATCGCGGGCGGCGCCAGCCTGGGGGCGCTGACGCTGCTCACGGGTTGCGACGTGATCGATTCGTCTTCGGCCGAGACCATGCTGGCGAAGGTCTCGAAATTCAACGACGCGGTGCAGGCCTTCATCTTCAATCCCGACGCGCTGGCGGCGACCTTCCCCGAAAGCGCGATCACCAAGCCGTTCCCGTTCAACGCCTATTACGATCTCGACGACGCGCCCGACATCTCGGCCGCGGACTGGAAGCTCGAGGTACGCGGCCTCGTCGACAACAAGAAGTCCTGGACGCTGGAGGAGCTCCACAAGCTGCCGCAGGTGACGCAAGTGACGCGCCACATCTGCGTCGAGGGCTGGAGCGCGATCGGCAGCTGGACCGGCACGCCCTTGCGCGATTTCCTGAAGCTGATCGGCGCCGACACTCGCGCGAAATATGTCTGGTTCCAGTGCGCCGACAAGGACGGCTACAACTCGCCGCTGGACATGCGCAGCGCACTGCACCCGCAGACGCAGATGACGTTCAAATACGCTGGCGAGATCCTGCCGCGCGCCTACGGCTTCCCGATGAAGATCCGCGTGCCGACCAAGCTCGGCTTCAAGAATCCGAAATACGTGGTCTCGATGGAAGTCACCAACGACTACAAGGGCGGCTATTGGGAAGACCAGGGGTATAATTCGTTCAGCGGGAGCTGAGAGGGCGAATAGCGAATGGGGAGTAGCAAGTAGGAAGCAATGAAGCCTGTCCGGTCTCCATTCGCTATTCGCTATTCACCATTCGCCTTTCTGGCCCCACCTTCCTCTGGCACAGCGCCGCCACCGCCCCCAGCGCCAGCAGCGCCGCCGACACATTCAGCGCGTAGCTCAAGCTCCCCAGCGCGTCCGTGATCGCGCCGACCGCGATCGGCCCGAGCGTTTGCCCGATGCCGAACGAGATCGTCATCGCCGCGATCGCGGTCGGCCACACCTCTGGCGGATAGTTGAAGCGGACGAAGGCGGTGGTGGAGCCGACCACGGCGAAAAACGCGACGCCGAACACGATCGCCGAGACTGCGAGCCAGGCCGGCGAATGCCCGAGCATCGGCAGGGCTGCGCCAGCTGCGTTGGTGCCGAGGATGATGGCGGTGGCAAGTCCGCCGCGATCGAGCGCCAGCACGCCGCGCCAGGCCCAGGGCGTCACGAACGCGGACAGGCCAATCAGGCCCCAGAACGCCGCCTGCGCCGCGGCCCCGCCGCCGCCGTCGCGCACATAGGCGATCATGAAGGTCATGTAGGCGATGTAGCCGGCGCCGAACAGGAAATAGCCGGCGAGATAGATCAGCACCGGCAGGATCGCGAACGAGGTGTGACTGCCTTCCGAGAAGCGCGCGCCGCTCTCGATGCGGATCAGGAACAGCGGGATCGTCATCGCGATCGACAGCAGCGTCAGCGCCCACCACACGATCCACCACGAGCCGGAGCCGAAATATTGCAGCGTGAACGGAGCGATCAGCCCGGAGGACAGAATGCCGATGCCGGGCCCGGCATAGAACAGGCTCAGCAGGAAATTGGCCCGTTCGGGCCGCGACTGGGCGATGGTGGCGGCGAGCGCGCCGCCGGCGACGAAGCCGGCCGCCGCGCCCAGGCCCAGCACCAGGCGCGCCAGGCTCAGTGCGACGAAATTGCCGGTCAGCGCGCAGGTGGCGAGCGCGACGACGCAGGCAATTGTTCCGCCGCGGATTGCGGCCGCCCAGCCGACGCGCCGGATCAGGCGGGACGCCACCAATGCGCCCACGAGATAGCCGACGGCGTTGATCGTGTTCATGAAACCGGCTGCCGAGTAGGACCAGCCGAGGTCCTCCCGCATGTCCGGCAGCACCAGCGCATAGGCAAAGCGGCCGATGCCGAGCCCGACCGTCGCTGCCAGCGACAGGGTCAGGATCAGCCGCGCGGGATGTGCGTCGGGCAGGGGGCGATCAGGGGCGTGCAAGGGGATACTCCGGCCCTCCCAGTGTGGCAGGCCCCGCCCGCCTTGCACAGCCGCACCCCGGCAATGGTGTCTTGCCAAGCGCGCAACGCCGCTCTAGCACTCCGGCCGAAATTCTTCCCGCTCGTCATGCCGAGGGACCCACTTGGCTTGACCCGGGCATCCATCCTTTCAACAAAGCTGGATTGCCAGGGCAAGCCCGGCAATGACGAGATAAAACTGAGGACACGACCATGGCGACCCACAAATTGCTGCTGCTCCCCGGCGACGGTATCGGCCCCGAGGTGATGGGCGAGGTGAAGCGGCTGATCGACTGGCTCAATGCGGCCGGGATCGCCAAGTTCGAGATCGACACCGGCCTCGTCGGCGGCTCCGCCTACGACGCCCACAAGGTGTCGATCTCCGAGGGCGACATGGCCAAGGCCAAGGACGCCGACGCCGTGATCTTCGGCGCGGTCGGCGGTCCGAAATGGGATGCCGTGCCTTACGAGGTGCGCCCCGAAGCCGGCCTGCTGCGCCTGCGCAAGGATCTCGCGCTGTTCGCCAATTTGCGTCCCGCCGTGTGCTATCCGGCGCTGGCGGATGCTTCGAGCCTGAAGCGCGAGGCGGTCGAGGGCCTCGACATCGTCATCGTGCGCGAGCTCACCGGCGGCGTCTATTTCGGCGAGCCCAAGACCATCACCGATCTCGGCAACGGCCAGAAGCGCGCCATCGATACCCAGGTTTACGACACCTATGAGATCGAGCGCATCGGCCGCGTCGCCTTCGAGCTTGCCCGGAAGCGCAAGAACAAGGTGACCTCGATGGAGAAGCGCAACGTCATGAAGTCCGGCGTGCTCTGGAACGAGGTCATGACGGCCGTCCACAAGCGCGAATATCCGGATGTCACGCTCGAGCATCAGCTCGCCGATTCCGGCGGCATGATGCTGGTGAAGTGGCCGAAGCAGTTCGACGTCATCGTGACCGACAATTTGTTCGGCGACATGCTCTCCGACATCGCGGCGATGCTCACCGGCTCGCTCGGCATGCTGCCCTCGGCCTCGCTCGGCGAGGTCGACGTCAAGACCAAGAAGCGCAAGGCGCTGTACGAGCCGGTGCACGGCTCGGCCCCTGACATCGCCGGCAAGGGCCTCGCCAATCCCATTGCGATGATCTCGTCCTTCGGCATGGCGCTGCGCTATTCCTTCGACATGGGCGATCTCGCCGACAAGGTCGACCAGGCCATCGCCGCCGTGCTCGCCAGCGGCCTGCGCACCGCCGACATCAAGTCGGAAGGCACCACGTCGGCCTCGACTACGCAGATGGGCGAAGCGATCCTGAAGGAATTGCAGAAGCTGCACGCGTAAGGCGGGCGCAGCTCTCGTAGGGTGGGCAAAGCGAAGCGTGCCCACGCGTCTTTTGCGATCGAGAGAGAGGGTGGGCACGGCGCTTCGCGCCTTTGCCCACCCTACACACCTGTTGTCGGAGCCACCTCATGGATGCCTCACCCCGCCCCAAGATCGCGGAAACCATCATCCATGAAACCGTGCGCCTGCGCGAGGCGCAGATCGGGCGACGTTGCGAGGTGCTCGCGGGCACGCGCATCGAATATGCCTCGCTCGGCGACTACTCCTATCTCGGCGAGAATTGCGACGTTGCCGACGCCGCGATCGGCAAGTTCACGGCGATCGCCAATTCGGTGCGGATCGGCGCGCCGAACCATCCGATGGGCCGTCCGTCCCAGCACCGTTTCACCTATGTCCCCGAATATTACGAGGCGGGCGCGACGCGCGACCGCGACTTCTTCGCAGGCAGGCGCGGCGACCGCGTGATCGTCGGCAACGATGTCTGGATCGGCCACGCCGCCATCCTGCTGCCCGGCGTGAGCGTCGGCGACGGCGCGGTGATCGCCGCAGGCGCAGTCGTCAGCCGCGATGTTGCGCCCTATACCATCGTCGGTGGCGTTCCGGCCCGTCCGATCCGCAAACGCTTCGATGATTCTGTCGCGGCAAGCCTGCGCCGCATTGCCTGGTGGGACTGGCCGGACGAGCTGATCTTCGAGCGCATCGGTGATTTCCGCTCCGAGGCGATCGAGGAGTTTTGCCGACGCTATGACCCGGCGGCGAACACTTAGCCTCAGCCGTCATTGCGAGGAGCGAAGCGACGAAGCAATCCAGAATCGTTCCGCAGAGAGATTCCGGATTGCTTCGCTGCGCTCGCAATGACGATGGAGAGGGCAGGTGTGCCACTACGGCATCTCGCGAACACAAAAATGGCCGGGCGTGAGCCCGGCCATTTGATTTCTGAGATACGCCCGCTTCAGTACAGCGGGAAGTTCTGCGGATAGCCGCCGACATCCTGCGGCGGGGAGAGCGGCTGGCGATCGATCGGGCGATTGAGATTCTCGCGGGCGAAGGACGGATAGCCCACGGCCGGCGGGAAGGCGTAGTCGGAGAACTTGCGGTCGCCTGGATTGACCTCGGTGCCGCCGTCGAGCCAGGAGCGCTTGCTCACATAGAGGCGGGTGCGGCCCTGCTGGTAGACCGCGTTAGGGCCGCTCGGGCCGTAATAGGGCCGGCCGCGATCGTCATAGCGCTTGGTCTTGGTATCGGCCGCAGCCGGCGCGGCGAACGCGATGGCAACCACGGCGCCCGCCGCAAGCAGCGTCGCCAATTTGTTCGCGGCAGAAAATTTCAAGCTCATCACGTCCCCTTCGGCGGCAGGCCGCCAGTCGATTTCATCCCATACTAGCCCGGCCGGGGCGGACGCAACTAGGTCAATTGGGTCACACCAGCTCGGAATAATCGTGCGCGCCGGCAAAAGTTGCATGCAAACCAGCCACTTGAGCTTGATGCCGATCAAAGCGCTCCGCGCAATTGCGCGTTCGCGGCGCCGAGCAGCCAGTCCGGCGAGCCCTCAAGGCCACAGCCACGGCGCCTGAGCTCGGCACGGGCGAACAATTCCGCGAGCCTCGGCTCGTTGCCCGAGGCCAGCAGCGTCAGCCGGTTCAGCGTGCAGGCGATCGCCGTGCGGCGGGCGGGCAGGGTGTCGCCCTGGCAGGAGAAGCCGGAGATCTGCAAGGCGGGCTCCTCATAGCGCTTCAGATAGCCGAGGCAGGCCCGCGTCGCCTCTGCGCCGACCGGCCGGAACAGGGCCACGGGGCCGAATTTGGTGTCGATCAGGCCGGCCTGCTCGAGCGGGGTGGCCGCACCCAAACCCATCTGAGCGGCCAAGCCCGCGGCTGCCGGCCGTGTCACGTCGAATTCGGCGCCTTGGCGGTAGATTTCGAGCTCGGCCACCGGCTTGTCCGCCGTGTCGGTCCAGCGCAGCACGTCCCTGCGACCGCCTTCGGCGTGCCGGAATATGGTGTAAGAGGCTGTTTTATCGGATGAATCGTTCCGGCTGACGGCGAACGCAGGGTGCGAGCGGTCGGCCGTGCTCCAGCTCGGCCGGTCCGCAGGACGATCTCCGCGCAGGTCGGGCAGCTGTCCCAGGCCTGCGAGGGCGAGGATGGCAAACAGGGCGAGCGCCCCCACATAGGCGACCAGATGCGCGAGCGTGCCGACGATCTCGTCGGCGACGGCCAGGAGCGTCAGCTGGATCTGGGTAGGGCTAACGGCCGTGCTGGCCTCAGGCGACTGCATCCACAGCCTTCAGGCATGGTCTTAACGTTGTCTTGAGGCCCGTTCTCGCATAGAAGCGCTGCTCTTCCTGTTTAAGCGTCAGCTTCGGGAACGGGCTTTTTCATCGGAGAGTGAACGATGGGTTACAAAGTCGCAGTCGTCGGCGCGACCGGCAATGTCGGTCGGGAAATGCTCAACATCCTCGATGAGCGCAAATTCCCCGCGGACGAGGTCGTGGCCCTGGCGTCGCGCCGCAGCGTCGGCGTCGAGGTGTCCTATGGCGACCGCACCCTGAAGGTCAAAGCGCTCGAGCATTACGACTTCTCCGACGTCGACATCTGCCTGATGTCGGCGGGCGGGTCAGTGTCGAAGGAATGGTCGCCGAAGATCGGCGCCGCCGGCGCGGTCGTGATCGACAATTCCTCGGCCTGGCGCATGGATCCGGACGTGCCGCTGATCGTGCCCGAGGTGAATGCGGCCGCGACCGAAGGCTTCAAGAGGAAGAACATCATCGCCAACCCGAACTGCTCGACCGCGCAGCTCGTGGTCGCGCTCAAGCCGCTGCACGACAAGGCGACGATCAAGCGCGTCGTGGTTTCGACCTATCAATCGGTCTCGGGCGCCGGCAAGGACGCGATGGACGAATTGTTCTCGCAGACCAAGGCCGTCTACACCAATGACGAGCTGGTCGCGAAGAAATTCCCCAAGCGCATCGCCTTCAACGTCATCCCCCACATCGACGTCTTCATGGAAGACGGCTACACCAAGGAAGAGTGGAAGATGATGGCGGAGACCAAGAAGATCCTGGATCCCAAGATCAAGCTCTCCGCCACCTGCGTGCGCGTGCCCGTGTTCGTCGGCCATTCCGAAGCCGTCAACATCGAGTTCGAGAATCCGATCACCGCCGATGAAGCGCGCAACATCCTGCGCGTGGCGCCCGGCTGTCTCGTCATCGACAAGCAGGAGCCCGGCGGCTACGCCACGCCGTATGAAGCGGCCGGCGAGGACGCCACTTACATCAGCCGCATCCGCGAGGACGCGACGGTGGAGAACGGCCTCGTGCTCTGGTGCGTGTCCGACAATCTACGCAAGGGCGCCGCCCTCAACGCGATCCAGATCGCCGAAGTCTTGATCAACCGCAAGCTGATCAGCGCCAAGAAGAAGGCGGCGTAAGGCGCTTACATCGGCCGGACTTCGACCACGTCAGGCACGAAGTGCTTGAGCAGGTTCTGGATGCCGTGCTGCAGCGTCGCCGTCGATGACGGGCAGCCCGAGCAGGCGCCCTTCATGTTGAGATAGACGATGCCATCCTTGAAGCCGCGGAAGGTGATGTCGCCGCCGTCATTGGCGACGGCGGGCCGCACGCGGGTCTCGATCAGATCCTTGATCATGTCGACGGTCTCGGCATCGGCCTCGTCGAAGAACTCGTCCTCGTCGTCGAGATCGGCATCGCTGTGCGCTTCGCCGCCGGCGAGCAGCGGCGCGCCGGACATGTAGTGCTCCATGATCGCGCCGAGGATCGCCGGCTTGAGCTGCTGCCATTCGCCGCTCGCCTTGGTCACGGTGATGAAGTCCGATCCATAGAACACGCCGGTGACGCCGGGCACGTCGAACAGCTTTTCGGCGAGCGGCGAACGCGCCGCCGATTCGCGGCTCGAAAACTCCATCGGGCTGCCGTCGACCACGACGCGACCGGGAATGAACTTCAGCGTGGCGGGATTGGGGGTGGCTTCGGTTTGAATGAACATGGCTTTCTCCAGACGTCGCCGGTTCAAGGCCGGCGCGTGCTCTATCCCCTAGCAGATGGCGACGACGAACGCACGGTCAAGGGGAGGCGGGATATTAGCTATTAAATATCAGTGGGTTGGCCTAACCCTCCCCTGGAGGGGGAGGGTCGATCGCGCGCAGCGCGAGCGGGGTGGGGTGATCTCTCCACTCGGGCAGTGTCGGATGTGGAAAGACCGTCACCCCACCCCGTCTCATGCCTCGCTTCGCTCGGCATGAGCCGACCCTCCCCCTCCAGAGGAGGGTAAGAGTTCCGACGCTAGGACAGCGAATCCACGCTTTCGTCGCTCAGGGCGCCCGAGATGACCGTCACCGGCACCGGGAACGTGCCGAGCGCATGCGCGAGCAGCGAAACCAAGGGCCCGGGCCCTTCCGCGCCGGGATTGGCGGCGAGCACCAGCATGGCGATTTCAGGGTCCTCGTCGATCACGGCCAGCAGCTGCTCCAGCGCATCGCCTTCGCGGATGACCCGCTCCGGCGTGATGGCGGCAATGCCGTTGGCGCGCCCAGCCGCGCGGTCGAGCGCGGCTTCGGCGGCTTCCTGCGCCTCGGCACGCATGATGTCGGCGACTCCCAGCCATTCCTGCGGCTGCTCCTCGGGCTCGATGATGCGCAGCATCACCACGCCGCCGCCGGCGCGGATCGCCCAGCGGCTGGCGTAATAGACGGCGCGATCCCATTCGGCGCTGTCGTCGACGATGACGAGGCATTTGGGCTTGTGACCCGGCTCGTAGCAAAGTCGCTTGCTGGTCATGCATGTCCCGGATTGTGCACGGGGAGCATGCTGCCACGCGGAAGCCGCTTTCGACAAGCCGCGTCGCCTAGGTCGAACGATCCCAGGGAATCGGCACCGGCGCCTTCGCAGCAGCAACACTTTCTGCGCTGCCGGGCCTGACCGAAATGATGTGGCGATACTCGAATGGCAGCTCGGTTCCGAGCCAAAACTGATCGTTTTCGGCAATGGAATTCGGTTCATTGTCCAACATGCCGACATAGCCATCCGGCGTGCGCTCCCGGATGATGACCCACATCCGTTCGACAGCCGGATACTCGTCGCCTTCAACGGTGATCTCGAAGATCAGCTTGGCGTAGTCGCCCACCCGGAGCATCTTGCGGAGGGCAAGGTCCGGAATGTGGAAGGTCGCGGGAGCTTCGCGATGACGCTGCTCGCCGTCGTCGAGGCGCCAGCCGTCTTGATGAAGGTCCGGCGCTCTCATTGACGTGTTGCCTTAGCGCCGGCGGATGAAGCCGACGATGTCCTTGGAGAGCTTCATGGTCTCGTCGGCGATCGCGCGCGCCCGGTCGGATCCCTCGTTGAGGATCGCGTCGATATGGCCGGGGTCGGCGACGAGCCGCTTCATCTCGCCGGCGATCGGCGCGAGTTTCGTGACGCACAGCTCCGCCAGCGCGTTCTTGAAGCTGGAGAACTGGCCGCCGCCGAATTCACGGAGCACGTCGGCCTTGGAGCGGCCGGACAGCGCGGCGAAGATGCCGACGAGATTGTCGGCCTCGGGCCGTGCTTCCAGGCCCTTCTCTTCCGTCGGCAGCGGCTCCGGATCCGTCTTCGCCTTGCGGATCTTCTGCGCGATGGTGTCGGCATCGTCGGTGAGATTGATGCGCGAATTGTCCGACGCATCCGACTTCGACATCTTCTTGGTGCCGTCGCGCAAGCTCATCACCCGCGTCGCCGGACCCGTGATCAGGGGTTCCGGCAGCGGGAAGAACAGCCCGTCATTGGTGCCCTGCGCGCGGATCGAGTCGCCGAAATCGTTGTTGAACTTCTGCGCGATGTCGCGCGAAAGCTCGAGATGCTGCTTCTGGTCCTCGCCCACGGGAACGTGGGTGGCGCGATAGAGCAGGATGTCGGCGGCCATCAGCACCGGATAGTCGAACAGGCCCACGGAGGCGTTCTCGCGGTCCTTGCCGGCCTTCTCCTTGAACTGGGTCATGCGGCCGAGCCAGCCCATGCGCGCGACGCAGTTGAAGATCCAGGCGAGCTCGGCATGTCCCGAGACCTGGCTCTGGTTGAACACGATGTGCTTCTTCGGATCGATGCCGGCCGCGATGAACGCCGCGGTCACCTCGCGGGTGTTGCGCGCGAGTTCGACCGGCCCGCCCCAGACGTCCACCCCTTGCGTGATCGCGTGCATATCGACGACGCAATAGATGCAATTGTGGGTTTCCTGCATCTTCACGAAGTTGACGATGGCGCCGAGGTAATTGCCGAGGTGCAAATTGCCCGTCGGCTGGACGCCCGAAAAGACCCGTTCAACGAATGGCATGGTCAGCCTTCCATAGAGGTATTTGCCATAGGTATTCGGCCGTCGTTTCCAACAGCGGCGCTGCCCCGTCAAGGGTCTTTCGCGGGGCCGTGGTTCAGCCGGGTCGTTTCAGCGCGTTAACCGCCTCGCGCCAGGAGGCGGCGCCGAGGATCTGCAGCAGAAGGCCGTAGACGGCGGCCCCGGCCGCGATCTGCACACCCAGCGCAATGAAGTGGATGAAACCATGGGGGCCGGCCGGCACCAGCCCTGCGGTCAGCCAGAGCAGGGCGCCCATGGCGATCGCGGCCAGCACGATCCGCGGCAATCGCGTGCGGGCGCCGGCGTCGATCGAGAAGCCGAACTCGCGCGTGCCCTTTCGGAGCAGTGAGAGCGCGCTGCTCCAGGCGCCCGCCGCGATGCTTGCCGCGATGCCGCTCGCCCCGAAAAAATGGCCGAGCAGGACGGCCAGCACGACAGCGACCACGAAACCTATCGCTGTGGCCTCGAGTGGCGTCATCGTGTCGCTGCGGGCATAGAACGCCGGCGACAGCGCCTTGATCAGCACATGCGCCGGCAGGCCGAGCGCCAGCCACATCAGCGCGCGCGCGGTGGCCGCGCTGTCCTCCGCGCCGAACGCGCCATGCTCGAACAACAGCCGTACGATCGGCTCGGCGAGCACGATCAGGCCGAGCGTCGCCGGCAGCGCCAGCCCGGTTGCAAGCTCCAGCGCACGGGATTCGGCATGCGCCACCGCGTCGCGATCGGAGCTGGCGACCGCGCGCGTCAGCTCCGGCACCAGCACGGTGCCCATGGCGACGCCGACGATGCCGAGCGGCAGCTCGATCAAGCGGTTGGCGAAATAGAGCCAGGACACCGCGGAGGGCGTGGCCGAAGCGATGATCGCGCCGGCCACCATCAGCCATTGCGGCCCCGAGCTTGCGATCATGCCGGGGATCGCCTTGGCGAAGAAGCCGCGCATCTCCTCGTCGAAACTGACGCGCAGCGGCGTCGCAAGACGCGCGCTCTGCTGCGACAGCAGCATCACGAGCTGCAGCAGGCCGGCGATGCCGACGGTTGCCGCCAGGGTCCACGCGGCGAAGCCGGCATCTGCGCGCCAGAGGAGCAGCATCGCGATCGCGGCGATCAGCGCGATGTTGAACAGCAGCGGCGAGAATGCCGTCAGCGCAAAGCGTCCCTGCGCGTTGAGCAGTCCCATCAGCACGGTGACGGGACCGGCGAAGGCGAGGTAAGGCAGCATCAGCCGCGCATTCTGAACCGCAAAATCGAGCGTGCCGCTGCCGAGGAATCCCGGCGCGATGATTGTCATGATCAGCGGCATCGACAATGCGATCAGGAGCGAGATCGCGATCAGCGCCGCGCTGACCGTGCCGAGCACGCGCCCGGCGAACGCCGCGGCTTCCGCCACGCCGTCGCGGTCCCGCACCCGCAGCCAGGCCGGGATCAGCGCCGCATTCAGCGCGCCCTCGCTGAGCAGCCGCCGCACCACGTTGACGAGCTGGAACGCCGCCAGGAACGCGTCCGCCACCGCGCCGGTGCCGAGCAGCGCCGCAATCAGGGAATCGCGGGCAAAACCCAGCAGGCGCGAGGCCAGCGTTCCCGTCGAGACGGTCAGGAAGGAGCGGATCATGCCCTCGAGAATACCGTTGCTTGCCCGCCAAGGCCCGGTCGTGATAGGCCGCGAGCTTGGATTTCAGGCCGACAGGAAGCGGATTTCCGCGGAGATCGCAATCCGGCAAACAGGATCAAGGTGAATGGCTGACGTGAAATATGACGTTCTCGGCATCGGCAACGCGCTGTTCGACGTGCTGGTTCGGACCGACGAGGCCTTTCTGGCCAAGCATGGCATGGCCAAGGGCAGCATGTCGCTGATCGACGAGGCACGCGCGGCCGCCATCTACAAGGACATGGGTCCGGCGACCGAGGTCTCGGGGGGATCTGCCGCCAACACCATCGTCGGCATCGGCAGCCTGGGGGCGCGCGCGGCCTATGTCGGCAAGGTCAAGGACGACCAGATCGGCAAGCTCTACGTTCACGACATCCGCGCCGCCGGCGTCGCCTTCAACACGCCCGCCGCCAAGGATGGCCCCGCCACCGGCTGCTCCTACATCCTGGTCACCGGCGACGGCGAGCGCACCATGAACACCTATCTCGGCGCGGCGCAGGACCTGTCGCCCGCCGACATCGATCCGGCCGAGATTGCTGGTGCCGGCATCGTCTATCTCGAAGGCTATCTCTGGGATCCCAAGAACGCCAAGGAGGCCTTCGTCAAGGCGGCCAAGATCGCCCATGACGCCAAGCGCAAGGTGGCGCTGACGCTGTCGGATTCCTTCTGCGTCGACCGCTATCGCGACGAGTTCCTGTCCCTGATGCGGGGCGGCACCGTCGACATCGTGTTCGCCAACGAATCCGAGCTGCACTCGCTCTACATGACCTCGGACTTCGACACCGCGCTGAAGCAGCTGCGCAACGACGTCAATCTCGGTGTGGTCACCCGCAGCGAGAAGGGCTGCATGGTGGTGTCCGTGGAAGACGCCGTCGCAGCGCCGGCCTTCCCGGTCGAGAAGGTGGTCGACACCACCGGCGCCGGCGACCTGTTCGCCGCCGGCTTCCTCTACGGCCTCGCGCGCAATTTCGGCTACAAGCAGTGCGGCGAGCTCGGCGCGCTCGCGGCCGCCGAAGTGATCCAGCACATTGGCGCGCGGCCCCAGGTGTCGCTGAAGGAGCTGGCGGAGCAGCGCGGGCTGACGGGGTAGGGCCCCGCTCTCTCTGCGTCATTGCGAGCGCAGCGAAGCAATCCAGTCTGTCTCAGCGGCAGATTCTGGATTGCTTCGTCGCAAGAGCTCCTCGCATGACGGTGAACCTCACGCCGTCTTCGCCGCCTTCAATCCCAGCCGCTGCTCCACCGCATCGCGCATCAGGAATTTCTGGATCTTTCCGGTCACGGTCATCGGAAATTCGTCGACGAACTCGACGTAGCGCGGGATCTTGTTGTGGGCGATCTGGCCTTCACAGAAGGCGCGTACTTCCTCAGCGGTCAGTTCCTCGCCCGCTCTGACGCGAATCCAGGCGCAGAGCTCCTCGCCATAGCGGGTGTCGGCGACGCCAAAGATCTGCACGTCCTGGATCTTGGGGTGACGATACAGGAATTCCTCGATCTCGCGCGGATAGAGGTTTTCGCCGCCGCGGATCACCATGTCCTTGATCCGGCCGACGATGTTGCAATAGCCCTCGTCGTCGATGGTGGCGAGATCGCCGGTGTGCATCCAGCCGTTGGCGTCGAGCACGTCGGCGGTCTTCTCCTTCTCGTCCCAATAGCCCAGCATGATGCTGTAGCCGCGGGTGCACAGCTCGCCGCGTTCGCCGCGCTTGACGACCCTGCCCTCGAGATCGACGATCTTGACCTCGACATGCGGATGGATTCGCCCGACCGTGGAGACGCGGCGATCCAGCGGATCGTCCACCGCGCTCTGGAAGCTGACGGGGCTGGTCTCGGTCATGCCGTAGGCGATCGTGACCTCACGCATGTTCATCTCGGTGTTGACGCGCTTCATCACCTCGATCGGGCAGGGCGCGCCGGCCATGATGCCGGTCCGCAGCGACGTCAGGTCGAAGCTGGCGAATTCGGGGTGGTCGAGTTCGGCGATGAACATCGTCGGCACGCCGTAGAGCGCCGTGCATTTCTCCTGCTCGATCGTGCGCAGCGTCGCGAGCGGGTCAAAACCTTCGCCGGGATAGACCATTGCGGCGCCGATCGTCACGGAGGCAAGGTTGCCCATCACCATGCCGAAGCAATGATAGAGCGGCACCGGAATGCAGATGCGGTCCTTCTCGCTGAGGCGCATCGCGCGGCCGACGAAATAGCCGTTGTTGAGGATGTTGTGGTGGGTCAGCGTCACGCCCTTGGGTGATCCGGTCGTGCCGCTGGTGAACTGGATGTTAACGGCATCGTCGAACTGCAGCTCCCGGCCGAGCGCGGCCAATTGCTGACGGTGCCGGTCGCCGCCCATGCGCGCGACCTCGCCGAAGGCAATCGTGCCCGGTGCGGCCGGGCCGCCGATCTGAATGACGTTGCGCAGGGCGGGCAGCCGTGCCGCATGCAGCTGTCCGGGCCTGGCGGCTGACAGCTCCGGCAACAGCGTGTTGAGCATCTCCATGTAGTTGCTGGTCTTGAACGCCGTCGCGGTGACGATCGCCGCGCAGCCGACCTTGCGGAGGGCAAATTCCAGCTCGCTCAGGCGATAGGCCGGATTGATCGTCACCAGGATCAGGCCGGCCTTGGCGGCGGCGAACTGGGTCAGCGTCCATTCCGGCCGGTTCAGCGACCAGATGCCGATCCGCTGGCCGCGCTCGAGCCCGAGCGCCAGAAAGCCGGCGGCGAGCGCATCGACCCGCTCGGCCAATTCCGACCAGGTCCATCGCACGCCGTGGCTGGGCGAGACCAGCGCTTCGCGATTGCCCCAGCGCCGCGCGGCTTGGTCAAGACTCCGGCCGATCGTGTCGCCGAGCAGCGGCGCGTCCGAGATGCCGCAAACGTAGCTGTCCGCTTTATCTGACACGTCAAAATCCTTTCGTCATGGAATGAGCGGCTTGATCCTCTTCGGAAGCATGGCCGGGACGGGCCCGGCCATGCCGCGTGGCGCGAGCACTCAGACCCTCACGCCGCCTTCTGCCCGCTGCCGGCAGCATCGAGCCCGGCATAAACCCCGCGCTCGAATCCCGCGAACGCCTCGAGGCATTTCGCATCCGCGAACGGCAGCAGCTGCATCAGGATGACGCCGGTGACGTCGCGCGCAGGATCAATCCAGTAATAGGTGTTGGCAAGGCCGGCCCAGGCGAGGCTGCCGGCGCTGCGGCCTTCCGCGGTCTTGGCGGTGTTGATCATGAAGCTGAGGCCCCACTTCTTCACCTGCTCCGGATAGAGATCGACGTCGTTGGTGTACATCGGCGCGGCCGTGGTCATCTTGCCCATGGCGAGATCGCCGATGTGGTTCTGCCCCATCGTCGCGACGGTCTCGGCTTTCAGCACCTGGTTGCCGTTGCCGCGACCCTTGTTGAGGATCATCTGGGTGAACTTGATGTAGTCGCCCGCCGTCGAATAGAGGCCGCCGCCGCCCATGTGGAATTCCGGCTCCTGCTCCAGCTCGAACGGGATCGATGCGAGCTGGCCGTCCTCGCCGCGCGCATGCATGCCGACCAGGCGCTTGCGCATGTCGTCGGTGATCTTGAAGGCGGTGTCCCGCATGCCGAGCGGCGCGAACAGATTGTCGCGCAGATATGCGTCGAGCCGCTTGCCGCTGGCGGCCTCCACAACCTTGCCGACGAAATCGATGTTGGTGCCGTATTCCCAGCGCGTGCCTGGGTCGGACATGATCGGGGTCTTCAGCGCGGCATTCTGGCAGGTGGTGATGGCGGGAATGCCGTTCTTGTCCAGATAGACCGCGAGATCGCCGTTCCACATGTTGTAGCAGAAGCCCGCAGTGTGGGTCATGAGCTGGCGCAGCGTGATCGGCCCCTTGGCCGGCCGCAGCTTGGCCTCGCCCTTGGCATCAAAGCCTTCGAGCACCTGCGGCTTGGCGAGCTCGGGCAGCACCTCGCCGATCGGCGCGTCCAGCGACAGCTTGCCCTGCTCGACCAGCTGCATCGCGCCCGCCGTCGTCACCGCCTTCGTCATCGACGCGATCCAGAACACGCTGTCGGCGGTCATCGGATCGGGCTTGGACAGGTCGCGCTTGCCGAACGCGCCCTGATACAGCACGTCGTGACCGCTGGCCGCGATGGCGACGACGCCCGGGATCTCCCTGGTCTCGCTCTTCTGACGCAGAATCTCGTCGATCTCAGCTTTGCTTTGCATGGCGTTTCCTCGGGTTTGATTATTGTTGGAAGTGATCGATTGTCCTCCCGCATTTAGGGCGCGGCAAGCGCATCCGTGCACCTGCGCCAGTCGCGATGTCGTGACTTGACGGCCTCGGTCCCAGGCACGACGACAACGGAACTGAACGGGGACACCCTCACAATCTGCGGTGGATTGCCGGGCGTCGTCTCACCTCGGACGGGCTCGAAGCGATATGGTTCGCGAGTTTCGGACGCTTGAAACATTTCGTGAGCTGCCGCGTTCAGCACCCGGTCCGGTTCATGGACCGATCGAGACTTGATGCAAATGTTGCCGGCCGTGGATGGGCGGCGAGGGGGTCCTCAGATGATTTCGACCTGGAGCGAATGGAAGCGCTATCCCCGTCCCGGACGGGGCGAGAACCTGGAGGCGCCGATTTCCCCCGGGATTTACGAGGTGCGCATCGCCGGTACCGGGGCGCTGTATTCCTTCGGCGCGGTCGATAATCTGGCGCAGGCGCTGGCGCTGCTGCCGGTCGGCTCGAAGTCGTGGTTCGGCCGTCGCGACACCTCCCACGTCCCCGATCTCGAATACCGGACCTGCGCGACCTCCACGAAGGCGGACGCCAAGGCTGCTGCCGAGCGTATGATCGGCCGCCGCGAGACCTATATGAGCGGTGCGGCCTGATCCCTCTCCGCAGCAGCGGTGCCACACCTCTCCCGTCGGGGAGAGGTGAAGAACCCGCGGCCCTCAGCTTAACTCCCAGCAGATGTGCGTTGCGGGGCGGTGCATTGCGCATCGCCTGCTCCTATATTCCGGGCCGATCCGTTCGCCCAGGGAGAAACGCCAATGACCCAGACCGCCGCCGCACGCGCCCCGCAAGCCACCGCCACCCTGCGCGACCGGTTGAAGGACCCCTCGCTGCTGAAGGAGGCCTGCTACATCGACGGCGCCTGGGTCGGCACGGCGGTCTTCGCCGTCAACAATCCCGCGACGGGTGTCGAGCTGGCAAAAGTGCCGCAGCTTGGGGCCGACGATACGACCAAAGCGGTCGAGGCCGCCGAGCGTGCGTTCCCGGGCTGGGCCAAGCACACCGCAAAACAGCGCTCCAACATCCTGCGCAAATGGTTCGAGCTGATCACCGCCAATCGCGAGGATCTCGCGCTGATCCTCACCTCCGAGCAGGGCAAGCCGCTCACCGAGGCGCTCGGCGAGGTCGATATCGGCGCCGCCTATATCGAGTTCTTTGCGGAGGAAGCCCGCCGCGTCTATGGCGAGACCATCCCGAGCCAGCGGCCCGATGCGCGCCTGCTCGCGATAAAGCAGCCGATCGGCGTTTGCGGCGCGATCACGCCGTGGAATTTCCCGAACTCGATGATCACGCGAAAGGTTTCGCCGGCGCTGGCCGCCGGCTGCACCGTGGTGCTCAAGCCCGCCAACGAGACGCCGCTGTCGGCGCTGGCGCTCGCCGTGCTCGCCGAGAGGGCCGGCATCCCCAAGGGCGTGCTCAACATCATCACGGGTGACGCGCCGCCGATCGGCAAGGTGCTGTGCCAGCATCCGGCGGTGCGCTTCGTCGGCTTCACCGGCTCGACCGCGGTCGGCAAGATCCTCTATCAGCAGGCCTCCGTCGGCGTGAAGCGGCTCGGCCTCGAGCTCGGCGGCAACGCGCCCTTCATCGTGTTCGACGACGCCGACATCGATGCGGCGGTCGAAGGCGCGATGGTCTCGAAGTACCGCAACATGGGCCAGACCTGCGTCTGCGCCAACCGCATCTATGCGCAGGACAAGATCTACGACGAGTTCGTGCAGAAGCTGTCGAAGAAGGTCGCGGCGATGAAGATCGGCGACGGCACCGAGAGCGGCGTGACGCAGGGCCCGCTGATCAACATGAAGGCGGTCGACAAGGTCGAACGCCACATCGCCGATGCCGTCAAGCGCGGCGCCAGGGTGGTGACCGGCGGCAAGCGCAGCGAGCTCGGACGCTCCTTCTTCGAGCCGACGGTGCTGGCGGACGTCAAGCCGGACTCGCTGGTGTCGCAGGAGGAGACCTTCGGCCCGCTCGCGCCGGTGATCCGCTTCAAGGACGAGGCCGACGTCGTCGCGATGTGCAACGCCTCGCCGTTTGGCCTCGCCTCCTACTTCTATTCCCGCGATCTCGGCCGCGTCTGGCGCGTCGCCGAAGCGCTGGAGTCGGGCATGGTCGGCGTCAATACCGGCCTGATCACCACCGAAGTCGCGCCCTTCGGCGGCGTCAAGGAAAGCGGCCTCGGACGCGAAGGCTCGCGTCACGGCATGGAAGAATATGTCGAGATCAAATACGTGATGATGGCGGGGGTGTGAGCGGCATCGTCCTCCCACGTCATTGCGAGCGAAGCGAAGCAATCCAGTATCTTTCCATTGAGACAGTCTGGATTGCTTCGTCGCACCAGTGCATCCGGGGTCTTCCTTTTTCCCCGGGACGACGCCGGAGTTCGCGGCTTGCTAACGAGGCCTATCTTCTCAACACCGCAATCATCCGGTTCGCAAAGGTCAGCCGCTCGGCCATGACCGACACGAAATAGGTCAGCAGCTCATTGCTGAGCTGGGGGGCTTCGGACTTGATCGCGTCGAACTGGTGGATGTTGAGCACGTAGAGCACGCTATCGACCTCGGCCTGGATCGTCGCGCTCCGCGGCGTGCGTGACACCAGGCCCATCTCGCCGATCGTGGTGTAGCGGCCGAGGCTGCGCACGCGCGTGGTGCGGCCGTCGTCGGCGGGGATCATGATGCCGACGCGGCCGTCGAGAATGAAATGCATGGAATCGGCCGGATCGCCCGCCTTCACGATGACCTCGCCGGCTCCGACCTCGATGCGCTGGCAGCGGCGGATCAGTTCGTCCGCATCCTCCTCGCTGCCGAGGATGCGCGTGAACCAGTCGCGTAAGGACGCTTCTTCCCGCGCCAGATCCTGATGCTGCGAGATGATCTCGTTCTCGCACCATTCCAGCGCGCGATCGAGTTCGCTGATGAGAGTGACGCCCTCGCCGATGAAGTCGCTGGCGCGCAGCACCTTTTCGGCCGAGGCCGACAGATGCACCAGGATCAGCTCGACGCCGAGATCGGCCGCGCTGCGCTTGATCTGGGCAAAGCTGTAGGCGGCCGAGGAATCCACGCCGGTGACGAGCTTGAAGTCGAACAGCAGATAGCGGCATTCGGGGCGCTCCTGCAGCAGCTGCTTGACGTGCTGGTAGAGCCGGTTGGCGGAGCCGAAGAACAGATAGCTCTGCAGGTTCAGGCCCTGGATCTTGCCGCCATGGGCCAGCAGCACATCCTGGTCGTCGCGCGAGCGGTCGAGCGAGGAACGGTATTCCGAGCCGTCGAAGCTGTATTTGATCGACTCCACCCTTGCGGCGCTGAACGCAAACGTGGTGCAGCCGATGATCACGCCGATCAGGATGCCCGGCACGAAACCCCAGGCTACGATGATCGCGATGATGGCGACCAGCGAGAGATATTCGAGCTTCGAAAGCCGCTTGCGCGATTCGATGATCCATTTGTGCAGCTGGTCGGCGCCGAGATAGAGCAGCAGGCCGCCCAGCACGAATTTCGGGATGAAGCCGAGCAGCTGTGGCGCGATCGCGAGCATCAGCAACGACATCGCCGCGACGGTGAGGCCGGACAGGCGGCCGCGGCCGCCGGTGCTGAAATTGAGGACGGAGCGGCTGATCGAGATGCAGCCGGCATAGCCGCCGAGCGCGCCTGTCAGCATGTTCGCGGCGCCGGTGACGTTCAGCTCGCGTTCCAGATTGGCTTCGCGATGCACGGCGACTTCGATGCCGGTGGTGTTGAACAGCGTGCTCGAGGCGGTGACGAAGATGACAGCGACGAAATTGGCGAGCAGGTCGGGCACGGCGAACCAGGGATAGTGAATGAGGGCCTCGGCGTGCCAGGGCATCATGAAGGCCGCCTTCGGCGGCTGCTCGAACGTCCAGCCCAGAGCGTGGGCCTCGCCGAGCGAGATGCCGGTGATCCAGAATGCCAGATGCGCCGTGATCACGCCGCCGACCAGGATGATCGGCAGTCCGAACGGGCTGCGCGAGCGATGCCAGGTCAGATACAGCACCAGCGCCATGACGCAGGCGGCACCGAGCTCCAGCAATGTGGTGACATTGGCGAAACGCGGCAGCGCCGTGACGGGATGATCGGTGATGACCCGGATCGCACCCATGACGATCAGGAGTCCGGTGGCACCGAGGAAGCCGCCCACCACGGGATAGGGCACGTAGCGGATGGCGCGGCCCATCCGCGTCAGGCCCAATCCGCACAGCACCACGCCGGTCAGCACAGTCGACAAGCCGAGCGTGATCAGGATGGACGACAGCAGCGGCGCCGACGGATTGGCGGCCTCGATCCGCTCGAGCACCGAGGCCGCCAGGATTCCGGTCACGGCGGCGGTCGAGCTGTCGGGAGCGGCGACTGCGAAGGGCAGGGAGCTGCCGAGCGCGACGACGGCGGCAAGCGCCGCGGAGCTGATGAAGGTTGCTGCGATGCCGTAGGACAGATAGGGCGACAGCGGACCCGTAAAGATCAGCAATGCGTAGGAGAGCCCGAAGGTGATGGTCAGGACGCTGGCAGCGCTGCCACCCAATATGTCGTTCAGCGCACGCTTGAGCTCTGGCTTGAACCGCGGGTGCGGACTGAGAGTAATGATTGGGTCGGTCACGTCCTGGCGCTCGCCCCTGAAAAGTCCTGTTTGAGACGATGAAAGGCTTAGCGCAACAGGCTTTTTGTCGCCATCCGATATCCCGCGGTTCTGCCGCGGTCCGGCAGGGAATGCGCCTCGCGATGACGGAGCGAGGCGGAACAGCCGGGCTTAAATCTTCAGCTCCGCCCCCGTCACGCGCCGATACGCTTCCAGATATCGCTTGCTGGTCGCATCCACCACGCTGGCCGGCAATGGCGGCGGCGGGGCGTCGCCGTTCCAGCGGCCGGCGCGGCGCTCGACGTCGAGATAGTCGCGAAGGGGCTGCTTGTCGAAGCTCGCCTGAGGCTGGCCCGGCTTGTAGGCGTCCACCGCCCAGAAGCGCGACGAATCCGGCGTCATCACCTCGTCGATCAGGATGATGCGGCCGTCCTTGTCGCGGCCGAACTCGAATTTGGTGTCCGCGATGATGATGCCCTGCTCGCGGGCGAGCTCCTCGCCGAGCGTGTAGATCGCCCGCGTCATGCTCTCCAGCGCGTAGGCGACCTCCGCGCCGACCACTGCCTGCATCTTCGCGATGGTGATGTTCTCGTCATGGCCGCTCTCGGCCTTCGTCGCCGGGCTGAAGATCGCAGGCTCCAGCTTCTCGCTTTCGGCGAGGCCCGGCTTCAGCTTCTCGCCGGCGAGCGTGCCACTGGCCGCGTATTCCTTCCAGGCCGAGCCCGAGAGATAGCCGCGAATGACGCATTCGATCGGAAACACGCTGGTGCGCTTGCACAGCATGGCGCGGCCGAGGATCTCGGCGCGGTGCGTTTTCAGCGCCGGCACGGCCGCGATGATCTCGTCGGTGTCGGCGCTGATCATGTGATGCGGCACCACCCCCTCGAGCTCATTGAACCACCACGCGCTGATTTGGGTCAGCACCGCGCCCTTCATCGGGATGGTCTCCCCCATCACAACGTCGAAGGCGCTGATGCGGTCGGTGGTGACGAGCAGCAGGCGGTCGTCGTCGACGGCGTAGATATCGCGCACCTTGCCGCGTCCGATCTTGGAGAGCGGCAGGTCGCTGGAGAGCATGGTGGTCATCGGCAAAGCCTTCGCACAGGACATCCGGCCGCGTCTGATGGCGCGGCCGGGGACCGGATTAGCCTATTCCGGCAGCGGAATGAACTCATGTTCCTGCGGAACTGCCGCGAAGCGGCCGGTTTTCCAGTCCTGCTTGGCCTGCTCGATCCGCTCCTTGCTGGAGGAGACGAAATTCCACCAGATGTGGCGCGGGCCTTCCAGCGCATCGCCGCCGAGAAACATCATCCGCGTGGCCTTCAGCGCATTCACGGTGATGCGGTCGCCGGGGCGGAAGATCAGGAGGCGCGGCCCCTCGTAGCGCTCGTTCGCGATCTCGACCTCGCCATCGACCACATAGATCGCGCGCTCCTCGTGATCGGGGTCGAGCGGCACGCTCGCGCCCGCGACCGCCGTGACCTCGGTGTAGAACCAGGGCGAGACCATCGACACCGGCGAGGCGATGCCGAAGGCGGAGCCCGCAATCACCCGCGCGGTGAAATCGCGTTCGGAGATCATCGGCAGATCGCCCGCCGCATAATGCTGGAACGACGGTGCGATCTCTTCGGAGCCCGCCGGCAGCGCGATCCAGCTTTGCAGGCCGAGCATCTTCTGGCCCGAGGCGCGCTGCGCATCCGGCGTGCGCTCGGAATGCGCGATGCCGCGCCCCGCCGTCATCAGGTTCATCGCGCCGGGCGCGATCTCCTGGACGTTGCCCTCGCTGTCGCGATGCATGATCGCGCCGTCGAACAGATAGGTGACGGTGGCAAGCCCGATATGCGGATGCGGCCGCACGTCCATGCCCTTGCCGGACACGAACTGCACCGGGCCGAAATGGTCGAAGAAGATGAAGGGCCCGACCATCTGCCGCTTGCCGTGCGGCAAAGCCCGCCGCACCGCGAACCCGTCGCCGAGATCGCGCGTCCGCGGCACGATGACGAGGTCGAGCGCATCGCAGGACATGGGATCGCCGAGCACGGGATCGTTCGAGGGCTGCCAGCTCATGGGGGGACTCCTTTTGGCTTTGTTGGACGCGACGGTAGCAGACTTTCGCATCAGCGTCGCGACAAAGCCGGCTCCTCGAACTCCGCTGTCATGTCGCGGCTTGACCGGAGCATCCATTACGCCGCAGCCCATCGCTTCAACCGCTGCCGTCTCGGAGTCCTGGATCGCCCGACTTCGCGGGCGATGACAGCGGTAGATGCGGCTTGAACGGCGGCATGCGGATGGTGCTTGAAAAAACGGGCGCAACGAACGATGTTCGGCTGCCTTCAACCGCGACCGTTCGCCCCAGCCGATGACCCTTGCCGCAACCGAGCTCGCCTTCCGCGCTGCCAGCGTCGCGCTGCTGCTGGTGCTGGCGGCGTCATTGCTCTCCGAGTTCCGCAATGTGCTGGCGGCCCGGCTCGGCGCGGCTTTCGCGCTCGGGTCGGCGGCGCATGCCGCGAGCTATTCCATTGGCGTGTCGTCGCTCGTTCCGATCTGGCACGCGCCGTTGATTGCGCTGTCGACCGGCAATATCGTCGTGTTCTGGCTGTTCACGCGCGCGCTGTTCGACGACGAATTCCGGTTGCGCTGGTGGCACGGCCTGATCTGGGCTGCGGTGACCGCCTTCAGCTTCGTCGGGTGTCTCTGGATCGCGCCCGGCGGCAACGCGCGGTTCTCCGTGACGGCGGTGAACCTGATCGTGCTCGGTTTCATCGCGCTCGCGGTGGCGCAGACGATCCGATCATGGTCCGCCGATCTGGTCGAGCGGCGCCGCCGCGTGCGCGTCTTCGTCGTCTGCGCCGCCGCGCTCTATGGCGGGTTGAATGCGCTGCTCCAGATCCTCGTTGCCTTCAGCGCGGGCGATGTCGCCGACACGACCAATGCAGGCGTGCTCGCCTGCATCGTGGCAGCGATTGCCTGTGCGATGATGCGCGTCGATGGCGCCGATCTGTTTCCGATTGCGCCAGAGCCCGCACCGGCGATGGCGCCGGTCCAGCCTTTGGCGGAGGACTCCGACCAGAAACTGATCGATGCGCTGATGCGCCTGATGGCGGACGAGCGGATCTATCGCCTGGAGAACATCACCATCGGTGTGCTGGCGGGCCGGCTGAAGATTCCCGAATACAGGCTGCGCCGGCTGATCAACCAGCGGCTCGGCTATCGCAACTTCAATGTGTTCCTGAACAATCACCGCATCGAGGAAGCCAAGGCCGCGCTCGCCGATCCCGCTCAGACCGAGGTCCCCGTCATCACCATCGCGATGGACGCCGGCTTCCAGTCACTGGGGCCGTTCAACCGGGCGTTCAAGGCGGTGACGGGCGTGACGCCGACGGAATACCGGCGGCTGAAGACGAGTACGGCCTAGCTTCCAAGCCCTTCTAATCACACCGAAATTCTGGAATCGGCAAGGCCGGTCCGGTTTCGACCAGCCCGTTTTCCAAATCCGGCGAGCATCCCCCGTCCGCATCCCGCTTCCTCCCCGGCATATTCCCCAGCCGGAGAAAGCCCGTGACCCGCCGCCGCAAGATCCTCCTTCTCACCACCGCCATCGCCGCCGCCGGCCTCGTGCTCGGCGCGGCCCGGGCCCGCGACGTGCCGAAAGTCGCGACCGGCTTCGTCGCCGACATCCTGTGCGCCGAGACGTTCGTCTCCGGCCTCGATCCCAGGCGCAACTTCGCCGAGACCACCGACGCCATGCCCGGAGCGGGCCTGATCAGCTGGGCGATGGAGTACAGGGTCGATCCCGTCCGCAAGGATGTCACGGTGACGCTGTTCGGCCTCGGCCGCAGCCACGCCGTCTATCGCGAGGGCCTCGGCTGCACGCTCGAGCATGGCGCTGGCATTGCTTCCGTCGAGCTGCCGCCTGACGACCAACGGCCGGCGTTGCTGCCGGAGATTGCCGGCCCCGCGATCGTGAGGCCGCAAAGCCCCTCACTCGCCGCCGCGCTCGACCGGGCCTTTGCCGAGCCCGCAGAGCCGCCCTATCGCCGCACCCGCGCCATCGTCGTGATGAAGGCGGGCCGCGTCGTCGCCGAACGCTACGCCGACGGCATCGGACCCGAGACGCCGTTGCTCGGCTTCTCCATGACGAAGTCGGTGATCTCGGCGTTGATCGGCGTCCTGGTGCGCCAGGGCAAGCTCAAGCTCGAAGGTCCCGCGCCGGTCGCCGCCTGGAAAGATCCCGACGATCCGCGCCATGCCATCACCGTCGACCAGCTGCTGCGCCACACCGCGGGCCTTGCGCTCGGCAGCTCGCTGCAGGCTTCGCTCGGCTCCGCCTTCGAGCCGGTCAACCAGATGAAATTCGCCGAGAAGGACATGGCCACCTATGCCGAGAGCATCCCGCTCGCAACCGCGCCCGGCACCGCATGGAATTATCACGACGGCAATATCCTCATCCTCTCGCATCTGATCCGTGATGCCGCCGGCGGCGCACCGCAGGACGCGCTGCGCTTTGCGCGCCGCGAATTGTTCGCCCCGCTCGGCATGCGCCATGTCGTGCTCCAGCTCGACGGCGCCGGCACGATCGAAGGGTCGAGCGAGATGCTCGCCTCCGCGCGCGACTGGGCGCGCTTCGGCCAGCTCTATCTCAATGACGGCGTCGCCGGCAGCAAGCGCATCCTGCCGGAAGGGTGGGTGACCTATTCGGCGACGGCCACGCCGAACGCGTGGGTCGGCATCGGCGCCGGCTTTTGGACCAACCGGGGCGACAGCTTTGGCGCAAACTTTCGCGCAGGCAACGGCTGGCCGCGCGATGCCTTCTTCGCCAAGGGCACGATCGGGCAGTACACCATCGTGATCCCGTCGGAGCAGTTGGTGATCGTGCGCATGGGCCGCTCGCCGAATGCACCGCCGCAAGCCGACGGCGTGTTCGATCTGGTGCGGGACGTGGTCGCAGCAACGCGCGAGAAGGGGAAGCTGGCGGGGGTGGATTGAGGTCTTTCTTACCCTCCCCTGGAGGGGCCATGAAGGGGAGGGTAAGCGAAGCGCTGCGACGAACCTGTCTACCTCCCCAATTCCGTCGCCTGCGCCACGCGGTCGAACCGCTCCAGGCTCATGATCGCGTCGGCAAACTTCTCCGCGCGCGCGTTCAGCACGGGACGGGCCAGCGTTAAGAACTTCTGCTGCATCGCCTGGGTGTCCGGGAACGAATTCGGTTCCCCGGACGGATCGGCATAGAGCCGCTCGTGCACGCCGTCGTCCGTCGTGATGCTGACGCGCGCGCCAAAGGGATGGGTGCGGCCGACCTCGAGGCGATCGTCCTGCACGACGTCGAACTTGTCGGCGAGCGCGTCGATCGCGGCATCGCCGAGACGGTTGTAATCGTCCCAGCCGAACGAGCCTTGGTCGAGCGCGAGCGCGCCGGTGAAGAACATCGAGAACTGGCCGCCGACGATCGAGCGCGGATGGCGCTTGGTCGCGGCGTCGCCGGTCAGCGTGATGCCGTTGCGGTGCAGGCCGATCTCGACGCGCTTGACCTGGTCGGGCGTCAGATTGTGCTCGCGCCGCATCGCGATCAGCGCGTCGATCGCGGCATGGGTGTAGCGGCAGCTCGGATAGGGCTTCACGCCGATCTTCATGGTCTCGTAGGTCTTGCCGAGCTCGGCGACCGCCTTGTCCGGATGTGCGTCGTCGGTATAGCCGGCGAGCAGGCCGTGCTTGCCCTCGACCGATTCGGTCGCGCCGACGAAATCATTGCGCGCCAGCGTCGCGGCGATCACCCCGTTCATCGCGGCGGCGCCGACCTGGTAGCGCTTGTTCCAGGCGCCGTTGACGAGGAATTGCAGCGAGCCCGCGGCCTGGCTGCCGGAGACGCCGAACGCGGCAATCAGCTGTTTCTCGCCGAGGCCGAACAGCTTGCCCGCCGCCGCGGCGGCGCCATAGGTGCCGGCGGTCGCGGTCGGGTGGAAGCCGCGTGCATAATGCGAGGTCGGGTCGAGCGCATTGCCGAGCCGGCAGCACACCTCGTAACCGGCAACGATCGCTGTCAGCACGTCGCGCCCTGACGCGCCAACCATCTCGCCGACGGCGAAGGCGGCCGGGACCACCGGCGCGCTCGGATGCAGCGAGGAATCGGCGTGGGTGTCGTCGAAATCCAGCGAATGCCCGAGCGCGCCGTTGAGCAGCGCCGCGACCGCCGGCGTCCAGGTCTTGCCATCGCCGAACACGGTGGATTCGCCCCTGGTGTCGAGCGCCAGCGCCTCCAGCATCTTCAGCATCGACGGGGTCGATTCCGCTTCGCGCCGCGCCCGGATGGCGCTGCCGAGGAAGTCCAGCGTCAATACCTTGGCGCGCTCCAGCACCTCTGCCGGAATATCCTGGTATTTCAGATTGAAGACATAGGCGGCGAGCGTTGCGGTTTCGTGAGCCATCGTGTTTCCTCGATTTGGCGCGCAAATTAGGCGGGCTGATTTGGCCTTTCAAGCGGCCTTGCGGGGGCGGGGATCAGCCATGCTTTTGCTTGGGCGAAAAGGATCGGGATATTCCGTATGACGCGCGCAAGGCAGCTGTTCGAGCGGGTTCGCGCGCGGCGGACGCAATTGGGGCTGGCGATCCGGGTCACGGTCGCCGCGACCGCGGCCTATGCGATCGCGACCGCGCTGCATCTGTTGCTGCCGCTCTGGGCGGTGCTGACCGCGCTGATCGTGACCCAGATGAGCGTCGGCCGCTCGCTGAAGGCGACGCGCGACTACATGCTCGGCACCATCGGCGGCGCGATCTATGGCGGCGCCATCGCCATCCTGATTCCCTATTCCAGCGAAGCCGGTCTCCTTGGCTTGCTGGTCCTCTCCGTCGCCCCGCTCGCCTTCATCGCCGCGATCAATCCGAGCCTCAGCGCCGCCACGGTCACTGCCGTGATCGTGCTCCTGGTTCCGACCCTGCATCATGCCGATCCCCTGACCTCGGCGATCGATCGGGTCAGCGAGGTCGGCGTCGGCGCCGTCACGGGATTGCTGGTCTCCTTCCTGGTGCTGCCCTCGCGCGCGGTGCGGCAGATTCGCGCCAGCGCGGCGGTTCTGCTCGAGCTGATCGCCGATGCCCTCGCCGAGCTGCTCGCCGGCCTCACGCGCGGCCGCGACAACGACGCGCTGCACCGGATTCAGGATGGCATCGGCAGTGCGATGGTCAACCTGAATGCGATCGGCTCCGAAGCCGAGCGCGAGCGCGCCGCGCGGCTGTCGAGCGGCCCGGACACCGGCCCGTTGCTGCGAACGATCCTGCGGCTGCGCCACGACGTCGTGATGATCGGCCGTGCCACGGTGGTGCCGCTGCCGGTCGAGGTGCAGCTGCGGCTGGCCGCGCCCCTGACGGAAGTGTCGACCGTGATCGCGCGCTTCCTGCGCTCGGCCGCTGGCGCCTTGCGCGAGGGCGCCGGCGCGCCGCCGATCCACCCCGTCCATGTCGCGCTCCAGCACTATGCCGAGGCGGTCGCGTCCGTCCGTCAGGACGGCCTGATCCGCGGCCACCCCAGCGACACCGCCGAGCGCTTCTTCGCGCTCGGCTTCTCCCTGGAGCAGATGCACCAGAATCTCTGCGACCTCGACCGCGTCGTCGGCGAATGGTCGGAATCAGCAAGCGACAAGTCCGTTCGGGTGGCGGAATAGGTCGCTTTAAAGATCGAAGAACGCGAGCTGCGCTGCATCACGCCGCTCGATGCCGTCAGTCAGCGCTTTCAGCGCGATGTCGAAACTCGGCTGCTTCTGCTCCAATTCCCACGCGCCGTCATGGTCCCACTGGAAACACCAGCCATAGCGCTCACCGGGCTCGAGATGGAGCAGCAGGCATCGGCTGACCTGCGAGGGTTCGGCGATCGGAATCAGATGCTTCAATGAAACGCCGTACGCCTTGCGGAAATAGGTGCAGGCCTCCTCGAGCTCGTCGTCGGAATAGGCGATGAAATCGAGGACATTGCGCAGCTGCGTGGCGAGCTCGCCCGGTGCATAGAAACGCAGCTCGGCGGAGGATTTGGGCAGTCGCACCAATAGCTCGGCCTCGCCGCGGGTCCGCAGGAAATTGCGATAGTCGTCGGGCAGCTGGACGCCGAGCGTCTGCTCCGCGGCGCTGATGTCCGCGTCGCTGATCGGTGTGGCGGGCCTCCAGCGCCAGCCCTTGGCCGATGTCCCCGCCTTGCGCCGCGCTACATATTCCGCATATTCGGGAAACAGCATGATGACGTCGTAGCCGCCGAAGCGCGACCATTGATAGGCGTCGTCGAAGGCCTCCTCCCGCCGTTCGGGAAAGAAGCCGCAGAGCAGCTCGGCGCGCTGCCGGATGCGATCATGGTTCGGTGCGGTCCGGCACAAACGCTCGACGATCGCCAGCGCGGCGGCCGGGTTGCTGGCGAGAAGATAGAGTCCGCTCAGCAACTCCAGGAGCTCGCCTTCGAGCTCCCGCTCCGAGATCGACCATGCATAATGCGCCTGTCCGGCGGCCCGCCGAGCGTTGAGCGCATCGCGCGCCTGTTCGGCATAGCGCAGGGTCTGCGCGAAGTCCTCGCCTGCGGTCTTGCCGTGGTCGGCGGCGAGCAACAGGTAAAACGGCTCGTGCTCGGCCGGCGTGCCCCTGAGCACCGCGATCTGCTTCGCCTGCTCGGCCAGCGACGAACCGAGCACCAGCAGCATCAGCTCATCGAGCCCCTTCTGCCAGTCCGGCTTGGCTTGCGGATCGGGTCCGAGGTTACGCAGCGTGTAGTCGGTATGATCGGTCTCGACATAGCCGGCCGCGACGAGCTCGGCGGCATGACGGCGGAAAGCCGCGATGGCGTCGTCAATGTCGGAAAATTCCTCGCACAGATATTGGCCCGAGTCCGGATCGTCCTCCCGGTTCATGCGGACGCCGATTACCCTGGGATCGTCGTCTGGAATCAGCATCAGCTCACGATCGTCGTCGCCGGGCGGACGGTGAAAGAACTTTGCCAGATGCATGCGACCTCCGATGGCGCCGCCGCCATTGGGGCACCACGTCTCAGTCGCTCGCTCCAGGAAACCGGTTCACGTCAGCTGCGCTGGCGCTTGGCTGTCAGGGCTCCGGCAGGCGTAGAGGAGGCCGACGGGCAGCATCATCGGGCCGGCGCCACGATGCGTCCCATCATGTTGCGGACCACGAGCTTGTGGAAGGGCATGATCAGCGCAAGGTAGGTTCGGCCGAGCAGATTGTGCGTGCGCACCACCGTCGTCGAGGTCACTTGCCGGCTTGCGGCATCGCCTGAAACGTCGACCACGATACGGAAATCGAGATGCGAATCGTCGAAGCCCGCGACCAGCTGCTCCGGCGTCTCGCTCAGCACCGGAAACAGGCCGATCAGGCCGTGCGGCGCCGGCGCACCTTCGCCCGAGGTCTTCAGCCCGAACGGCCTCACCAGAATGTTGCGCAGGCGCAGCAGCGCGTCGATCCAGCGCGGCCCGTGCAGCACCATCCTGGTGCAGGCCTCGCGGGCATTCACCGCCGCGGCACCGATGTCGACGCGAAACGCATCGATGAACTCTGCGCCGGCGAGCAGCGCATTGGCATCGACTTCAGGCGCGACTTCGTGGACCGTTGCTCTCATCCCGCCATTTTGCGCGTCAGCATCCGGAAACGCAAGATCAGGAGCCCGGCATAGACGAACGTGCCGATCGAGAATCCGATCCAGACGCCGACCGCGCCGAGCCCCGTGTGGAACGCCAGCATCCAGCCGATGGGAAAGGCGACTGCCCAATAGCCGATCGCCGCGAACAGCAGCGTCATTCGGGTGTCGTTGATGCCGCGCAGCGCGCCGCCCATGATGGTCTGAAGGCCGTCGGCGATGAAGAAGCTGGCCCCGACCAGCAGCAGCGTTCCCGTCAGCTCGACGGTAGCCGCGCTTTCGTTGCCGGCGCCGAAGAACAGCCGTCCGAGCTCGTAGCGACCGATCACGATGGCGATCGTCAACGCGAAGACCAGCGCGAGGCCGAGCACGGCTGCGACGAGCCCTGCGCGCTTCACCGCCGCCGGATCATCGCGGCCGAAGGCATGACCGACCCGCACCGTCGCCGCCATGCCGATTCCGAGCGGCACCATGAACAGCACGGCGGTCACCTGGAGCGCAATCTGATGCGCGGCAATCGCGGCGGTCGAGATCAGTCCCATCAGCAGCGCCGCCGAGGAGAACAGGCCATATTCCAGCAGCAGCGAAAACGAGATCGGTGCGCCGATCACGATCAACTGGCGCATCAAGGGCCAGTCGATCCGCCACAGGTGGGCGAGCGGATGATAGTCTGCGAACGGCTTGCGCAGCGCGGCGATCGCAAGCGCAGCGAGGAAGGTGCCGAGATTGACCAGCGTCGTCGCGAGCCCCGCGCCGAACAGGCCGAGCTCGGGCAGGCCGAACAGGCCGTGGATCAGGACATAGACCAGCGCGGCATTGATCGGGATCGCCGCCAGCGTGATCCACAGCGGCGCCTGCGGTCGGTTCACCGCGCTCATCATGCCGCGCAGCGCGATGAATCCGAGCGCCGGCGCGATGCCCCAGGCAAGGCCGTTCAGATAATGCTGCGCCAGCGCGGCCGTGTGCGGCGCTTGGCCGAGCGCGAGCAGGATCTGCTCACCATAGAGCGGCGAGGCCATCATCGGCAGCGAGATCAGCAGCGCGGCCCACAGACCGACGCGCAAGGAGCGGCGAATGCGCCTGACGTCGCCGGCGCCGAACGCCTGCGCCGCCAGCGGCGACACCGCGGAGGTCAATCCGAGCCCGAAGGTGAAGCTGACGAAATAGACCGTATGGGCCAGCGCCGCCGCGGCCACCGCCTCCTCGCCGAGCCGGCCGATCATCGCGAGATCGGTCGTGATCATCGCGATCTGCCCGAGCTGGGTCAGCATCATCGGCACGGCGAGCCGCAGCGTCTCGACGAACTCGTCGGCGAGGTAGTTTTGCGTTGCGTCCAGGCGTGCCCGGTACGGCTGTTTGGCATCCAAAAGCTCGGTCATGCCGGGGACATAGCAGCCTCGATCGGCGAAGTAACGGCAAAGAAGCGTGAGGGCGGGGATCGCTGAAAAAAGGCGAGCTCAGGCGAAGGAAAGTGCGGGTTGCGCCGTATTCGTCATGTGCGGCGAATCTGGGCCGGTCTCACATCGGGAATTGAGCATGACAACGAGAGTTAGACGGACGTTCGCCGCGCTGTTCACCGGTTCCGCCATCCTGAGTGCTGGCGCCGCTGCAGCGGCCGACCTGAGGCTGCCCGCAGCACCGCCCCCGCAGGCGGCGCCGGCAGCCCTGCTGAGCTGGGCAGGGCCCTATTTCGGCGTTCAGGCCGGCTATCTTGCGGGCCGCTCCGATATCTCGCTGCCGGCGACGGGTGAATTCCACTTTGTCGATCCGAAGGGTGCGATCGTGGGTGCAACGGCGGGCTTCTCGGCGCAATGGGGCCGGATCGTCGCGGGGCTCGAGGGTGACGTGAACTTCGTCGATGCGCGGGCGACGATCGATACCGGTTTTGCGCCGACACCCGCCGTCACGCAGCTTCAATCCGCGGTCAACTGGAACAGCCACCTCCGTGGACGGATCGGCTATGGTTTCGACCGGGCGCTGCTGTTCGTGGCCGGCGGCCTTGCCGTCGCGGGCGTCGAGAGCAAGGCGTTCGACAATGGGATCGGGGCCGTTGCGAGCTGGAGCGATGCACGGATCGGCTGGTCGATCGGAGCGGGCGGGGAATTCCGCTTCGCACCGCAGGCCTCGGTCCGGCTTGAATATCTCTATGACAATTACGGCTCGAAGACGCTGGCTGCCCAGACGGTCGGCGCGACGATTTTCGGCGCGCGCGAGTCCAGGCTCGATACGCACACGGTGCGGGCCGGCGTCTACTGGCGCTTTTGATGCTCGGCTGGAGGCGGCTGTCGCCTGGTAGGATCGGTTCGCAATTTTCGGCTACGATGTCCGCAGGCCAGAGCAACAGATCGATGTGATGGAAGAGCCATCGGACGAGGCCTTGATGGCGGAGGTTTCGGCGCGGCGGCAGCATGCGTTTCGTGTCCTCATGCGGCGCCATATGCCGCGGGCGCTGCGGGTCGCGCAGCGGATCGTGCGCGACCCGGTCGAGGCCGACGACATCGGCCAGGAGGCGTTCATGCGCGTCTGGACCCACGCAGCCTCTTTCGACCCGCAGGTTGCGAAATTCACCACCTGGCTCTACCGCATCGTCCTCAACCTGACGTTCGACCGCACGCGGCGCCGAACGTTCCAGCCCCTCGAAGACGCCGGCGATGTGCCCGACACGGGACCGCACGCGGTCGAACGGCTCATCGCCGACGAGGAGCTTCGCCTCCTCAACCGTGCGATGGCCGGCCTGTCGGACCGGCAACGCGGCGCGATCGCGCTCTTCCACATGGAGGGATTGAGCGGTGAGGAGGCGGCGAACGCGATGAATCTCAGCGCCAAGGCGTTCGAGTCGCTGCTGGGCCGCGCCCGCACGGCGCTCAAGGCAAATGTTCAGAAAATACAGCAGACGGGGAGCCACGTATGACGCCCGAACAGTTCAGACAATTGGCCGAGACATGGGGAGGCGACGTCGAGCGCTGGCCCGCACCGACGCGCGAGGCCGCGCGGCGGATTGCGGCGACTGCGGAAGGCGCTGCGGTCCTGCACCAGCAGGCGCGCCTCGACCGGCTCCTTGCCGTCGCTCCGGAGATCGAGACGGCGAGGGCGGATCGCTCCAGCTTTCTTGTCCTGCAAAGGCTCGCCGACATGCCGCAACCGCATCGGCCGGCATGGTATCGCCTGCTGCGCTGGCCCGCGCTCGTTCCCGCCGCAAGCCTCGCCTGCTCCGCGTTGGTCGGCGTGTGGCTGGCGGGGGCGATGCCTTATGTCCATTCGCCGTCGGACCCCTTGTCCGTCATGAGCGGCGTCTTCGACGTCTACGCAATGGGATTTGGATCGGTGCAATGAAGTTCTGGCGAGAATGGTCCACTCCTTGGCGGGCGCTCATGCTGTTGTCGCTGTGCGTCAACGTCATCCTCTTCACCTATGTCTCGGTGCAATGGCTGCGGCCCGGCGGCTTCATGCCGGGTGCGGGCGCGGGCGTGCCGCTGCGCATGATCGAGCGTGTCGCCGAGAGACTTCCGGCGGAAGATGCGGAGATCCTGTGGAGCATCTATCGCGGCAAGGAGGCGGAGCTGGCGCCGCTCCAGGCCGAGTACCGTCTCGCGCTGATGAAGGCGATGAAAACGGCGGCGCAGACGAATCTCGACAAGGCCGAGCTGGAGGCCGCCGTCAAGGATGCCCGCGACAAGCGCCTGAAGATTGGCGACCTCGTCGTCACGACCTTCGTCGAGATGCTGGAACGAATTTCAGCGAAAGGACGCCGACAACTCGTCGGCGGCTACTTTCGCTGAGCCACGCAGGGTGAACGAGGGATTCGGTCCGTCCAGACGTATCACCTACATCGATGTCTGCGAATTGATGGAGGTGACATGGTGCAACGATTTGGCCGGACGGCAAGCGGGCCGGTGACGAGCTTCTCGCGGCGGGCGGCGGTGTATGTCCGTGCGGCTCTTGCGGCCGCGAGTTTGATCGGGCTTCTCGTTCTGTTCCTGTCGCAAGCTTCCGCGGAGGACGCGCGTAGCGAGTCGAAGCAGGCCTGCAAGGCCGATTATTCGCGTCTCTGCGCGGGAACGATGCCCGGCGGCGGCCGCATTCGCAAATGCTTCAGCGACAATTACGCGGAATTGTCTGCGGCCTGCAAACAGGCCCTCGACGCACGTCCGCCGAAATAGGTCTAGCTCCGCGGCGGCACGCGCTGGATCTTCGCACCCAGCGCGTTCAGCCGCTCCTCGATGCGCTCATAGCCGCGCTCGATCTGGTCGGCATTGTTGATGGTGGAGGTGCCCTCGGCGCAGACCGCCGCGAGCAGCATCGCCATGCCGGCGCGGATGTCGGGCGAGGTCATCGTCGCGCCGTGCAGGCGGCTGGGGCCGGCGATGATGGCGCGGTGCGGGTCGCACAGCACGATGCGCGCGCCCATCGCGATCAGCTTGTCGACGAAGAACATCCTGGATTCGAACATCTTCTCGAACATCAGGATCACGCCCTCGCATTGCGTCGCGGTGACGATCGCGATCGACATCAGGTCGGCCGGGAACGCCGGCCAGGGCTGGTCCTCCAGCTTGGGCACATGGCCGCCGAAATCGTCCTGGATCTTCAATGTCTGGTTGGAGGGCACGATGAGGTCGTCGCCCTCGGTCCGGCAGACGATGCCGAGCCGCTCGAAGCCCATGCGGATCGAGCGCAGATGCTCGACGCCCGCGCGCGTGATGCGCAAGGGCGAGCGCGTCACCGCGGCAAGCCCGATCAGCGAGCCGACCTCGATATGGTCGGGCTGGATCCGGTAGGTCGCCCCGCCGAGCGTCGCTGGACCATGGATGATCATGGTGTTGGTGCCGATGCCTTCGATCCTGGCGCCGAGCGCGACCAGGAAATTGGCGAGGTCCTGCACATGCGGCTCGGAGGCCGCGTTGCGCAAATAGGTGACGCCGTCGGCGGCGACCGCCGCGACCAGCGCATTCTCGGTGGCCGTGACGCTCGGCTCGTCCAAAAACACGTCCGCGCCCGAAAGCCTTGGCGCGCGGAATTCGAGCCGGTCGGTGGCGGTGACCTTGGCGCCGAGCTGCTCCAGCGCGAGCACATGGGTGTCCAGGCGCCGGCGGCCGATGACGTCGCCGCCCGGCGGCGGCAGCATCACCTCGCCGCAGCGGGCGAGCAGGGGCCCGGCGAGCAGGATCGAGGCGCGAATGCGCACGCACAGCTCGGGGTCGAGGTCGGCGGCGCGGATGCTCTTGGCGTGGATGTGAAGCGTGTTGCGCGCGGACCATTCGGCCGACGCGCCGACCGAGCGGACCAGCTCGACCAGCGTCTCGGTGTCGCGGATCCGCGGCACGTTCTCCAGCACGACCGGATGCTCGGTCAGCAGCGCGGCGGCGATGATCGGCAGCGCCGAGTTCTTGTTGCCGGACGGCTCGATCGAGCCCGAGAGCCGGTGACCGCCCTCGACGATGTATTGGATGGGCGCCACGGGGTTCTCGCTGTCCTGTTGAGTGGGAGGGCCTGTTTCGGGCGGAAACTACAGAGATTTGAGCGCGGGAGCAATTGTGCTGGCTGCGACCCGCACCTGTCCGTCCGGCGCTAGTGGCAAGCGCCCCTCAAAACAGTCCGATGATATTCCCGATCACGTAGAGGATCGCGATCAGGATCAGCGCCCCCATCATGAAGAAGGAGATTTCAATGGCGATGGCGCCGGTGCCGAGCGTGGCGGCGACGGCGGCGAGGAGCCGCTCCTCCCGGAAGATCAGGGAGAGCACCGAAAGCAGGATGGCGAGCAGGCCGAGCGAGATGGCCGTGACCGATGCGGTTTCGCTCCAGCTTCGTCCCGCCGATTTCTCAGGCCTCGGAGCCTGATACTCCACGCCCTTCACCTTCGCGACGATGCGGTCCTTGATGCGATGTCCGGTGTCGACGATCACCTTGTCCGCCGGCGGCGGCGGAAACACCATCGGCACGACCCAATGCGGCAGCACCGCCGCCATCAGCGCCAGCACGCCGACGATGCTGCCGATGATGCCGAGACGGCGTGAGGGCGCGGCGGAGCCGGTCGTAGCGGAGGCGGACATGGCGCGACACTTCCCGGCCGGAATTGGCCTTGCGGGGTCATCCCGTTTCGTCGCGATGGCGGGTGGGGAGGTTCAGGGGGCGCCTAGAGAGCCGTGCGGCTCGTAGCCAGGACAGCGGTGCGCTCCCTCCCCCGCTTGCGGGGGAGGGCGGGGGAGAGGGTGTCTCCGCAATGGGACAATCCCCTAGAGGAGAAATCCCTCACCCGCCACGCTCTGCGAGCGTGTCGACCTCTCCCGCAAGCGAGAGCTTTGCGTAATGAGTTGTGCTGGAGTGAAGTTCGATCTGGAGCTTTTTTTGAACGGCCTCACGTAGCCCCAGAGGGGTGGGGCGTCTGGTTTTCGTGGCCGCGGGGTAGCGGCGGGTGGTGGTCACGCTGCGGCTCCTATCGGGCACAGCACCGCCCATCGTTTGAGGTTCATGGCGAGGCAGATCAGGCGCAGATGTGTCTGATTGCGCGCCAAACCCAGATAGCGAGCGCGCGCCCAGCGATAGCTGCCCTTGAGGCGCGCGAAGACCTGCTCGACCGGTGCGCGGCGCTTTCCCACGGCATCGTTGAAGCGCTTCTGCCGCTCGGTGAGCGGATGATGCTTGTTGGGCCGGAACATCAGCCTCGGCTTGATTCCCCGCGCGGCGAGCCCGCTGCGGCGCTCGTGCTTGTCATAGGCTTGATCGGCATAGACCGCCTTCTCATCACCACAGACCAGTTCGTCGGCGGGCACTGTGTCGTTGACCGCAGCGTCGGTCAGCTTGCTGCGGCGGACGATGGCCGAACTCTGATCCATGCCGATATGGGCTTTGTAGCCGAAGTACCGCTTGCCGCCCTTCTTGGTCCAGCGTGCATCTGGATCGCGCTTGCTGTTGACCAGCTTGCTCGGTTCACGGCCGTCCGGGCCGGGCGGCTGCGGGTCCTCTGGCGGCTTCGGCGGCTTTACTGCTGCCGAGATCAGGCTCGCATCGATCAATGTGCCCCGGCGCAGCACCAGCCCGCGTGCGTCGATCTGATGCAGGATCTCGGCGAACAGCTTCTCGTCCAGACCGGCTCGCTGCAAAGCCTCGCGGAATCGCCAGATCGTCGTGTGGTCAGGCGTCTCGTCGCTCAGCACAAAGCCGCAGAAGGCGCGGAACGAGGCCCGGTCGTCGAGCGCTTCCTCGAGCGCCGGATCGGAAAGCCCATACCATTGCTGCAGCAGCAGCGCCTTGAACAGCACCAGTCGCGGATAGGGCGGAGGGCCGCGCTCCGGCTCCGGAAGACCACCCAGCACTCTTTCCACAGCCGCCCAGTCGACCAGTTCGCCAATCCGCTTCAGCACCGCATTACCCTTCCCCCGCCGCGATACCAGCGCGTCCGCGAAGCTCGGTTGCCCAACCTCTCGATATGCCATCCGAATCCGCCTCCACCACAGGCCCTAGAGAATCGCAAATCCTCCTCTTATGCAAAGCTCTCGCAAGCGGGAGAGGTGCAGCGAGCGCTTGGCTGGCACCGCGAGCTACGAGCTGGCGAGGCAATCAAATATCGATCGTCGCGCTCAGCGAATGTTCCTGGATGAAATCGCGGCGGGGTTCGACGACGTCGCCCATCAGCTTGGTGAAGATGTCGTCGGCCTCGTCGACCTCCTTGACCTTCACCTGCAGCAGCGAGCGCGCCTCGGTGTCCAGCGTCGTCTCCCAGAGCTGCTCCGGGTTCATCTCGCCGAGGCCTTTGTAGCGCTGCAGGCTGATGCCCTTGCGGCCCGCGTCGGTCACGGCCTCGAACAGATCGACCGGGCCGTGGACCACGTGCTCTGAATCCTTGCGCCGCAGCTTGCCGGACCGGGCATAGACGTCCTGGAGCCTGGTCGTGTACTCGTCGAGCTTGCGGGCCTCGGCCGAGCCGAGCAGGGCGTCGTCAATGATTGCGGCTTCCTTGACGCCGCGCACGGTGCGCTCGAACTGGAAGCCCTGGCCCTCGACGAATTGTCCCGCCCAGCCGCGCTCGACCTCCTCGGCCTGGCTGTCCAGCCGGCTCGCGATGTATTGCGCCGCGGCTGCCGCCTTCTCGGGATCGCCGTAGATCTCCTTGTTCAGCACGCCGGTGATGGCGGCCTGCTCGACCACCTTGCGGTTATAGCGGCTGTGCAGGTTGCGCAGGATGCTGCGGACGACGCGGGCGTCATCGACCAGCGCGCGCAAATCGCGCCCTGAGCGGTCACCGCCGGTGCCGGGGATGTAGACGCAATCGTCGAGGCCGGCGTCGATCAGATAATCTTCCAGTGCGCGCTCGTCCTTCAGATATTGCTCGGACTTGCCTTTGCTGACCTTATAGAGCGGCGGCTGGGCGATGTAGAGATAGCCGCCGTCGATGATGTCGCGCATCTGCCGGTAGAAGAACGTCAGCAGCAGCGTGCGGATATGGGCGCCGTCGACGTCCGCGTCCGTCATCACGATGATCTTGTGATAGCGCAGCTTCTCGATCGAGAACTCGTCGCTGATGCCGGTGCCGAGCGCGGTGATCAGCGTGCCGATCTGCTCGCTCGACAGCATCTTGTCGGGACGCACGCGCTCGACATTGAGGATCTTGCCGCGCAGCGGCAGCACCGCCTGGAACTCGCGGTTGCGGCCTTGCTTGGCGCTGCCGCCTGCCGAGTCGCCCTCGACGATGAAGAGCTCGGACTTGGCCGGATCCTTTTCCTGGCAGTCGGCGAGCTTGCCCGGCAGCGAGGAGACCGAGAGCGGGCTCTTGCGCGTCAGTTCGCGCGCTTTTCGCGCAGCTTCGCGGGCCGCCGCGGCCTGGATCACCTTGCCGACGATCATCTTGGCCTCGGACGGGTGCTCCTCGAACCAGGCGGCAAGCGCCTCGTTGAGCACGTTCTCGACCACCGGGCGCACTTCCGAGGACACCAGCTTGTCCTTGGTCTGCGACGAGAATTTCGGATCGGGCACCTTCACCGAGAGAACGGCGGTGAGGCCTTCGCGGCAATCGTCGCCGGTCAGCGCGATCTTTTCCTTTTTCGCATTGGCCTCGGCGTAGCCGTTGACCTGGCGCGTCAGCGCGCCGCGGAAACCGGCCAGATGGGTGCCGCCGTCGCGCTGCGGGATGTTGTTGGTGAAGCACAGCACGTTCTCGTGGTAGCTGTCGTTCCACCACAAGGCGGCCTCGACGCCGATGCCGTTGGCTTCCGAGCGCACCATGATCGGCGCCGGCACCAGCGCCTTCTTGTTGCGGTCGAGATATTTGACGAACTCCTCGACGCCGCCGGAATAGAACATCTCCTCGCGCTTCTCGACCGCATGGCGCATGTCGGAGAGCACGATGTTGACGCCGGAATTGAGGAAGGCGAGCTCGCGCAGCCGATGCTCGAGCGTGGCGAAATCATATTCGATGTTCTTGAAGGTCTCGGTCGAGGCCAGGAACGTCACCTCGGTGCCGCGCTTGCCGGGGGCATCGCCGACGACCTTCAGCGGTGCGACGGCATCGCCGTGGGCGAACTCGATGTAATGCTCCTTGTTGTCGCGCCAGATGCGCAGGCCGAGCTTGCTCGACAGCGCGTTGACGACGGACACGCCGACGCCGTGCAGGCCGCCGGAAACCTTGTAGGAGTTCTGGTCGAACTTACCGCCGGCGTGCAGCTGGGTCATGATGACCTCGGCCGCCGAGATGCCTTCGCCCTTGTGGATGTCGACGGGAATGCCGCGGCCGTCGTCGCGCACGGTGACGGAATTGTCGGCGTTGAGGATCACCTCGACGCGCGTGGCATGGCCGGCGAGCGCTTCGTCGATGGCGTTGTCGACGACCTCGTAGACCATGTGGTGCAGGCCCGAGCCGTCGTCGGTGTCGCCGATATACATGCCCGGGCGCTTGCGGACGGCGTCGAGACCCTTGAGCACGCGGATCGATTCCGCACCGTAATCGCTCGGATTGGAGGGCTCGTTTTCGGCAGCGTGCTGCCGAGCAGGTTCGGTCATGAGAGGCCTTCGAGATGTCGCCCGAATCAGCGGCGCAAAGGCGCTGATTTGCGGGGCTATTTGTGCCATGAAAGACGCTTAGCGCCTAGCGCAAAGTATCCTCCGGCAACCCTTTGATCAGATAGGATTTTTTGGCAAGCTTTCAAGGCTTCTGAAGGGCGATTTGGGGCGCTGCAAAAAGCCCGATTCGAAGGGCGGTTTTGGGGCTCCGGAAAGCGTGGTTCTTGCGGGGCGCAGCGGCCTGTTCCGAGGCGTCGCTAGGCCCGCAACAGGCACTGGGTTCAGTAGACCTGGGACGGCTTCTTATCGTCGCTGAGGGACCATGCCTCGCCTGCGGCCACGGTGATGGTATCGGTGCGCATCCGACGACCCGACACAAGCAGCGCGTAGGAATACGTGCCGGGCGGCAGATCCAGCACTTGTGGATGATTTTCGCCGCCCGCGATCTTGATGGTTTGATCGTTGATCACAAGCGAAGCCACGTCTTTCACGAGATAGCCGAATATCAGCCGCGCTTGTCCTGCTGTCGGCAGGACATCGGCCTTGGCCGCGGCTTCCGGATTCCTTTGCGCCAGGTTGACAATGGTCTCGCCCTCGGCGCGGCCAAGCTTCAACGTGGCCGGGCCCTTTGGAGAGGCGAAGGCGAGTTGCACGCGATCGGCGGCGATCACCGCATCATCCGGCTTCTCGTGCCAGCCGCGCTGTCCGAGCTCTCTACGGTAGAAGGCAAGCACCTCGCTGAGCTCGGCGGGCACGCGAGCTTCGATCTCGAGACGGACCGGGGTCTCGGAACCACGCGCATGCGTGGACCGGAATTGACTGAAGCTGCTTTGCTTCGGCGCAGGCATCTCGACGCCGGGATCTGCGGTGAGCGGCTCGTTCGAACAGCCTGCGAGAAGAGTGAAGGCGCACACCAGCAGCCGCCATCCCGCCCGGACCTTCGTCCCGCGCCTTGCCGTCGTCATGCCCACTCTCCGGGGATGCAGTCTTGCGTGGCGAGGCGGCTGCGACACGGTCGCCGCCTCTCGGCACTAGTCGTACTGCGAACCCGATAGGTTCAACCCGGCCGTTCCGGAGACGGCAGCCTCAATACATCTGCAGCGGCAGCACGTCTCCGCCCGGGCCGACCAGGAGGCCCCAGGCCTCGCCGGCGGCAACGGTCAGAGATTCGCTACGCGCAGGGCGGCCGGGCAGGCGCAACGCGTACGCGTATTTGCCGGGCGGCAGGTCGAGCATCGGGCCCTTCGGCGATTGCGGGCCGCCGGCGCCGGCTGCGATCTTGATGGTCTGCTTGTTGATCGTGAGCGAGGCTTCCTTGTCGCCCATGTTGCCCATCATCACCCGGGCCTGTCCCGCCTTCGGCATGATGTCGGCCCTGGCGGCGGCATCCGCGTTCTTCTGCGCCAGAGTGACAATGGTCTCGCCCCTGGCGCGGCCGAGCTTGAGCACGGCCGGGCCTTGCGGCGAGGTGAAGTCGATCTGCGCGCGTTCCGCTGACACGGCTGCGCCGTCGGTTTTTTCCTGCCAGCCGAGCTTTGCAAGCTCCGCACGGTAGAAGGCGAGGACCTCCTCGAGCGACGCGGGGATGCTGGCCTCCAGCTCGCGGCGGACCGGCGTCTCGCTGCCCGGCATCTTCGAGGTGGCGAGCGATTTCGACGAGCGCTGCGTCGGCACCGGCAGCGGGGATTCGGGATCCGGCTTGAGCGGCTCGGCGGACTTGGCCTGCACTTCAGGGACGGCCGCCGCCTTGGCTGCGGCCATCACCAGGCCCGATCCGTCGGCGCGAACATTCACCTTCGGGCCCATCTGCATCACGGTCATCGAGATCGACTTGCCGGCTTTCGAGAACGCCATCACCGCCATGTTCGGCTGGTTGATGACGGAGGGCTGCTCCTTCCAGCCCGAACTCTTCAGCGCGGTACGATAGAAGCTGCTGAGCGCCTTCACGCTCGCGGTGGAGGAGAATTCGAGATGGCCGTCGCCGCCCTCGAATGTCACGCCTTCGGCGTTTTCGGGCAGCGGCACCGGCGTCTTGCTGTCAGGGAGCGCCGTGAGCGGGGCGTCCGGCAGGGAGGCGGCCTGCGTCTTGCGTCTGATATCATCGGCTGCAATGAGCTGCTGAGCCGTACCCAGGGCATCGCTCAGGAACCTCGCATCGGCCTCCTTCTTCGCCCTGGCGCGGGCGGCGAGCGCGGAGTCCTTCACCTGCGCGGTCAGGCTGACTATGGTGAAATCATACTTGCGGCCCAGCCTGAGCACGCCGTCCTCATCGGTGGTGGAGAGCTTGATCGCCACCTCGTCGCCGGGCGCGAGCGGGGCGCGGCCATCCTCCTGCCAGCCGCGCGCGGCGAGCTCGCGCCGGTAGAAGGCGAGCACGGCCGGCAGCTCGGCGATCACAGCGGCCGAGATCTCGCGCTTGTTGGAGCTGTCGCTGCCGAGGCTCCGCGCAGATTTGGTCGGCTTCGGCCGCGGCAGGCCGGCCATTTCGCTGTCGGCCTCGAGTACCTCCGGCAGCGCGAACGGCGCGACCCGAATTTCGACATCGGTCCTTCCGTCGTCGCGGCGCGTCAAGGTCAGCATCACCGGCTTCTGCCTGGAGAAGCCGATCTCCTGGTTATCCGGGTGCGTGTAATACGCGCGCAGGCCGTTGGGGACGGTCTCGTCCAGGCTGCTGGTCCAGCGCGCAGCGGTGTCCGGCGTGAGCTTTTGCCAGCCGATCGCAGCCATCTCGCGGCCGAAGAAATCCGACGTCGCGTCGAGCGCATTGGGCGCGATGCAGCCGAGATACGGCCTCGTGCCATCGAACATGATGTCGGTCGCACCATCGGGGAACGGCACGTTGCCGTAAATCCGGTCGGCGGAGTAGGTAACCATGGATTGGTCGGGCCGGCCGAGGCCTTGCGTGAAGTGAACCGACAGGCCTTGACGTCCCTTCTTGAAATTCAGCGTCGTGGTCTTTTCGTCCAGCGGCCGCAGATAGGGCACCCAGCCGTCGGCGCCGAGGAGCTTTTTCAACGCAGGCGCCGTCACGGCTTGCGGCGCCGGCATGCGATATTCGAGGCGCCAGGATTCGGACCGCGAGGTGTCCTCCACCGCGCCCTCGAGCTTGGGCAGCGTGTGGACATCGACGATACCGCCATCGGCGGCAGCCGCGATTCTGCAGCTCGCCGCCAGGACAAGGCCGCAGGCCAGCAGCCATCGTGCCGGGACTTGCGCCCCGCGCGGGATCATCGACATCGTCCAGCTCCTGGATTGGCGCGGGCCGTCATGCCCGCGCAATTGCAGGCGACGCCCCCATCGGCGCGGCCTCAGACGAGAAGTCGCGGCAGGAACCGGCGAGGTTCAACAGAGGTCAATACAGCAGGAGCGGCGACCATGCCTCGCCGTCGCGCCCGACGGTGAGCTCCCAGGTCTCGCCGGAAGCGACGTTGAGGATCCTCGTGATGGCCTGATGGCCCGGCACGCTGACCTCGTAGGAATATTTGCCGGGCTGCAAATCCAGCGATACCGCGCGGGTGCCGGCGGCGCGCCTGAGGGTCCTCTGGTCGATCGTGAGCGCGGCGTCCGTGTCGCTGATATTCGAGAACACCAGCATCGCCTGGCCGGGCTCGGGCATGACGTTGGCGTTGGCCGCGACCGACGCGTTCTTCTGCACGAGGTTGATCGCGGTGCCGGAGTCCTTGCGATCGAGCACCAGCATGCCGGGCCCGACCGGAGAAACGAAGGCAAGCTGAACGTGATCGGCGGAGATGACCGCGCCATCGTGCTGTTCCTGCCAGCCGAGCTTGCCGAGCTCGGTGCGATAGAAGGCGAGCACATTGCCGAGCCCGGCCGGCACGGTGGCCTCCAGCCTGGTGCGGAGCGGCGTTTCAACGCCCTGGACAATGGTGGTGTGGATGCCCCTGTAGCTGTAGCGGGTCGGCGCGGGCAGCTTGGTGTCGGGATCCGGCGCCAGCTCGGCCGAGAACAGCGCCGAGAGATGCGGCATCCAGGCGCTCGCGCTTGCCGCGAACATGCAGATCCCCAGGAAAGACAGGCCGCAGGCAAACGCCAGCCCTCGTGCCGAGGCTCGCGCCCCGGTCCCTACCGTCCGCATCTCGCATCTCCAGGATTTTCTCGCGCCCTGTCACTGCGCGTCGACCGAGGTCGCCACACATTGTCGCGGCCTCAGGAACCTAGTCGCGAAGGGAAACGGCCGGGTTCAATGCGGCGGCCTAGAGGCGGGCCGAGACTCGTCCGCTCTCGACGTCAAACACTTCGCCCCCTGCGCCGATCTCGGCGAAGGCGGCAGGATCCGCGCCGGTCAGCCACACCTGCGCGCCGAGCGTCTTCAGCTCGTCGAACAGCGCCGACCGGCGGTTCGGATCGAGATGCGCAACCACCTCGTCGAGCAGCAGCAGCGGCACGATGCCGGTCATCTCGGCGACCAGGCTCGCATGCGCCAGCACGAGACCGATCAGCAGCGCCTTCTGCTCGCCGGTCGAGGCATCGCGCGCCGGCATGCTCTTCGGCGCATAGACCACCTGGAGGTCGGTGAGATGCGGGCCGTCGGTGGTGCGGCCGGCGATCGCATCGCGCGGGCGGTTGTCGCGCAGGATCTGGCGGTAGCGGTCCTCGACCGAGGTCGCGGTCTCCTGAAGCAGCGCATTCTCCATCCAGCCGTCGAGCGCGATCTGGGCGGACGGAAATGCGGAGGCTTGCGCGCGCGCGTTGAGCATGCCGGTGAGCCTTGCCGCGGTCTGGCCGCGCGTGGCCGCGACCGCGACCGCGAGCTCCGCGGTCTCGCGCTCGATCGCGTCGCACCAATGGTCGTCGTAATTGCGCGTCTCCAAGAGGCGGTTGCGCGAACGCAAGGAACGCTCGAGCGCGTTGATCCGGCTGGAATGCTCGCTGTCGATGGCGAGCACGAGACGGTCGAAGAAGCGGCGGCGCTCGGAGGCCGCGCCCATGAACAGCCCGTCCATCGCCGGCGTCAGCCACACCATGCGGATGTGGTCTCCGAAGGCGCTGGCCGAGCCCACCGGCTCGCGGTCGATGCGGCAGCGCCGGCTCACCGCGGCGTCCGCGCGCGGCGCATCGATGCCGGTGCCGAGCGTGGCGAGCCCCAGCGCGCCCTCGACCTGCGCCGACACCGCCCAGGAGCCGTCGCCCTGGTTGTCGGCGACATCCTCCAGCGTCGCCCGGCGCAGGCCGCGGCCCGGCGACAAGAACGAGATCGCCTCGATGCAATTGGTCTTGCCCGCCCCGTTCGGCCCGACCAGCGCCACCAGGTCAGCCGCCGTCTCGAGCCCCGCCGCCCGATAATTGCGAAAATGCGTCAGCGTCAGGCGATGAATGCGGGAGGGGGTCATATCACTCTGTCATTGCCGGGCTTGACCCGGCAATCCATCGCCCGCGTCAGCGGGCAATTTCATCATATAGGTCTTGCCATGTGGGATTGCCCTTCACGATCAAATCGATCTTCCACTCGCGCGACCAGTGTTTCATGTTCTTTTCGCGCTGAAGGGCAGCGGCGATCGTGTCATGCGCCTCGAAATAGACCAGGGTCTTTACCCCGTAACGGTTGGTGAAGCCGTCTGCCAAGCCTTCGCGATGTTCATAGACGCGCCGGACCAGATTGTTCGTGACGCCGATGTAGAGCGTTCCACCGGGCTTGCTAGCGAGGATGTACACCCAATAGGTCATCTTGTTCGATGGATGGCCGGGTCAAGCCCGGCCATGACGAGAAGAGAGAATTCGCCTCACACCCGCATCGGCATCAGCACATACAGCGCGCTCTTGTCGTCGCGGTCCTGCACCAGGGTCGGCGAGCCGGGGTCGGCGAGGCGGAGCGTTGCGACGTCGCCTTCGATCTGAGCGGCGATATCGAGCAGGTAGCGGGAGTTGAAGCCGATATCGAGGGCGTCGGAGGCGTATTCGACCTCGAGCTCTTCGGTCGCGCTGCCGGAATCCGGGTTGGTCACCGACAGCACCAGCTTGCCCGCCGACAGCGACAGCTTGACCGCGCGGCCGCGCTCGCTGGAGATGGTGGAGACGCGGTCGACCGCGTTCTCGAAATCCTTCTTGTCGACGACGAGCTCCTTGTCGTTGTTCTGCGGAATGACCCGGCCGTAATCGGGGAAGGTGCCGTCGATCAGCTTCGAGGTCAGCACGACGTTGCCGATGGTGAAGCGGATCTTGGCCTGCGACAGCTCGATCATCATCTCGGCCTCGGCGTCCTCGATCAGGCGCTGCACCTCGCCGACGGTCTTGCGCGGCACGATCACGCCGGGCATGCCCTCGGCGCCCTTGGGCTGGACGAGGTCGAGCTGGGCGAGGCGGTGGCCGTCGGTGGCGACACCGCGCAGGGTCGCGGCCTTCGCGGTGCCGGCGGCATGCAGATAGATGCCGTTGAGGTAGTAGCGCGTCTCCTCGGTCGAGATCGCGAACTGGGTGCGGTCGATCAGCCGCTTGACGTCCTTGGCGGCGAGCGAGAACGAATGCGACATGTCGCCGGCCGCCAGATCCGGGAAATCGTTCTCCGGCAGCGTCTGCAGCGTGAAGCGCGAGCGGCCGGCGCGGATTGCGAGCACGGCGCGGTCGCCGTCGGCCTCCAGCACGATCTGCGAGCCGTCCGGCAGCTTGCGCACGATGTCGTAGAACATGTGCGCCGGCACGGTGGTGGAGCCCGCGGTCGCGGTTTCCGCCGGCAGCGTCTCGGTGACCTCGAGATCGAGGTCGGTCGCCTTCAGCGACAATTTCGCGTTCTCGGCGCGCACCAGCACGTTGCCGAGGATCGGGATCGTGTTGCGGCGCTCGACCACGCGGTGGACATGGCCCAGCGACTTCAGCAATTGCGCGCGTTCGACCGTAACCTTCATTGCACTACTCGCCCGATCCCCAAGAAGACATCACGTTGAAGAAGCCGGGCGGTGGAAAAACCCGCCGCGACACCGATGACACCCCGGCCGGCCGGGTCGTCCAACCGATATGACCAAAGCCGCCAGGGTCGCGCAAGGTGGCTCGGATGGCCACGGGATTCAAGAGATCGGGGGCTAGTTCCGCAGGATTCCCACGATTTACCGCCCAAACGAAAACCGCCGCCCAGCGAGGCCGGGACGGCGGCAGGATGGCAGAAGCGGTATAGGCCTTTATTCCTGAAGCTGGCGCTTCAGCGATTCCACTTCCTCGGACAGCGCGGTGTCCTTGGAGACCAGCGCCTCGATCTTGCGCACGGCGTGCAGCACCGTGGTGTGGTCGCGTCCGCCGAAGCGGCGGCCGATCTCGGGCAGCGAGCGCAGGGTCAGCGTCTTGGCGAGATACATCGCCACCTGGCGCGGGCGCACCACGTTGGCGGTGCGGCGCGAGGAGAGCAGGTCGGAGCGGCTGACATTATACTGCCGTGCCACGACGCGCTGGATGTCCTCGATCTTGATCCGCTTGGGCTCCTGCGGCCGCACCAGGTCGCGCACCTCGTGCTCGGCCATCTCCAGCGTCACCGGCCGGTTGTTGAGTTTCGAGTGAGCAAGAAGCCGGTTGATCGCGCCTTCGAGGTCGCGCCCGTTATGGGTAATGGTCCGCGCCAGATAATGCAGCACCTCCTCGGGCACCTCGAACGTGGCGTGATGGGCGCGGGCCGCCGCGACGCGCGACTTCAGGATGCCGTGGCGCAGCTCCTCGCCGAGCGATCCCATCTCGACCACGAGGCCGCCGGCAAGCCGCGAGCGCACGCGATCGTCGAGGCTTTCGAGATCGGACGGCGGACGGTCGGCCGCGATCACGACCTGACGGCCGGCGTCGATCAGCGCGTTCAGCGTGTGGCAGAACTCGGCCTGCGTCGACTTGCCCTGCAGGAACTGGAGGTCGTCGATGACGAGCACGTCGATGCCGCGCAGCGCTTCCTTGAAGGCCAGCGCCGTCTGCGTCTTCAGTGCGGCGACGAAGCCGTACATGAACTTTTCTGCCGTGAGATACAGCACCTTGCGCTCGTTGCCGGAATTGCCGGCCCAGGTCACCGCCTGCAACAGATGCGTCTTGCCGAGGCCGACACCGGCATGGATGTAGAGCGGGTTGAACATCACGGGGTCGCCGCGACGCCCTTCGGCGACCTGGCGCGCGGCCGCATGGGCCAGCGTGTTGGAGCGGCCGACGACGAAGCTCGCGAAAGTCAGGCGCGGATCGAGCGGCGAGCCGCCGAGCGCGTCGTGATTGGCCGAGACCGGCGCGGTCGCGGTCGAGCGCAATTCCGGCGTCGGCGCACGGCGCGCCTCGACCGGCGCGGGCGCTTCCTTCGGCTGCGCCGAGGGGCGCACGGCGGACCGCACCGTGAGGTCGATGCGATGCACTTCCGGCATCTCGGCCTGCCAGCACGACAGCACGCGCTCGGCATAATGGGCCTGGATCCAGCTCTTCAGGAACCGCGTCGGCACCGAGAGACGCACGCTCTCGTCCTGAACGTCTTCGAGATCCATGCGCGCAAACCAGCTTGTGTAGACGTCCTCGCCAACGCTCGAGCGCAGCCGACCCTTCACGCGTGACCAGCGATCCTGTTCCATTGTCATCGTCAGAAAACTTCTCTTGAGAGATATAGTTGCGTTGTGAGCGCCATGCAGGGTTCCTGCCACGGTCCCTGACGTGGCGCGACCTCGAGCGAGTCCATCATCGGGCATGCATCGACCGTTCGGCGCGAACGCCGCGGGTCAGATCAGCGATGTCGAAGATGGATTGGTCGCGAGGTCAGCGCGTACTCGGCGCTCCGTCACACGCGGGAGGCTGGAGATCGGACGGGGCTGAAACGGGATCGTTGGAAAAGGAAACGTGCTGCAATACCGCGTTGAGTCCGTAAGACATGATACCTCCCCATCCTGCCGTGATCGCTCACGACAAGGTCCTGCGTGTCCTGAAGACAACCGCGCCGTACTCCTGTCGCGGATGTCTGCCCAAATGTACTAGTCGTCCGTTCGACTTCGCCACCTTGCGCGCCGGGGTAGCTTTGCGATGTCTCTCATATGCGTCCGTCGCGCGTAGATGCGCTCGGCGCGAGCAGGAAATATCCCGCTTGGAAACATTCAGACAAAGAGCTACCGTTCCCACATTGCTGTGGGTTTTGCACCGACATCACTTGTTGAAGCGTCGCCTACGTGCACACCGCCGCCGATTTGCACGCTCGCCCCGTTTCCTAAACCGCGCTGGTCTGAAGATCGTGGGCGCCGCTGACTGGGTTAAGGAATACACTATGCGGAAAGACTCGCAACGAAATTGATTCACAGTTGAGCCGTCAAAAAACTTGACCTCGGTTAACGTCGCACAGGAGTTGTTCACAGGCCGCGAAGCAAGTTTTTGAATCCGTGCACAGAATCGAGAAGGCCACGCGTCATGTGACAATTCTCGTTCAGCGCCAAATTTTTTTTATAATTTCGTCATGCGCCCGACGTGCGGGCGAATTTTCCAAATGCTTGTCGCTGCTATGTCGATAAGTGATTATCGAGTCATCGCTTTTCGAGACTCGTTTTGCAGGGTAACTCCACGCTCGCACGCGTTCCGGTGAATCTACGGTGTGCAGAACTCTCGTCGGCCACCGATTCAATTCGCGCCCGCCTCGCAGGGGTTTTTTGCAACGCAGTGAAGCTTCCTCTGTTGCAGAACACGGGCAGGTAGAACTACGGAATGAAGACTGACGCAGACGATGTCAATCGTCCAAGCCACGCGTGAGCTCCGCGGCATTGCTTGCGTCAACATGACAGCCAACGAAAAAGCCCGGCGCGAGGCCGGGCTTTTGATGCGCTGACCGGATCGACCGATCAGACGGTGTCGCTGAGATTACTTCGCAAGACTACTTCGCGAGCTTGGCGATCTGCGCGGTGAGGCGCGAGACTTTGCGGCTGGCGTTGTTCTTGTGAATGATATTGCGCTGGGCGGCGCGCATCAGGGCGGGCTCGGCAGTCGCGAGTGCCTTCACGGCAGCGGCGCGATCGCCGCTCTTGATGGCTTCCTCGACAGTGCGCACGGCGCCACGCATCTGGGTGCGGCGCGACTTGTTGACGGCGGTGCGGCGGGCGATCTTGCGCGTCGCTTTCTTGGCGGAAGTGGTATTGGCCATGGTCTCAATGTCCTTTGCGGGTACCGGTCGCGTCTTGGTCGGGTAGCGCCGGCTTGCTTGACCGCGTAATCGACGCTCGGATTTAGGGTGTTCGGTTGCTGGCCGTTCCCGGAACATGAGCGACCGCCTTGCGGCTGTCTCTGAGGCTCCAAGGTGTCTTCAAGCTCGGATGAGTCCTGAAGCCCAGGGTGCCTGCAACTGCTCAAAGAACAGCGGCGGCGGGATTGCGCCCACCGCCAGTTGGCGCCCTTATAGAGAGGGTCTTTCGCACCGTCAACGCTTTCGGGGGGCCGGAAAGTCGCCCGTGGCGGCCCGGATGAGTGCCCTAACGCCCTGAAGAGGTTGAATTTCTGCCGGCGCCCGGGTATTGGCTGGCATCGTTCCGAAAAGGTCGCCCGGTCGGGCGGCCATCGCAGGTGAGGCATGATCCGCGGCTTTTTCCGACTGATTGGGCTGTTGCTGCTCGCCGGTGGGTTCATCTTCATGGTCTATGACGGCGCCCGCTGGGTGGCCGACCAGACCCTCAAATTCACCCGCTTCGGCCAGTTCTGGAACGACATCAATCAGGCCAGCCAATCGGCCTTCCGCACCTGGGTCGAAGCCAAGGCGCCCTGGCTCTGGACCTCGGTGATCCGCCTGGTGCTGGAGCAGCCGGTCTTCGCCGTCCTCGGCATTCTGGGCATCCTGCTGATGATCCTGTTCCGGCCGCGGAAACCGCTGATCGGCTATTCTCGGGATTGAGCTTTCAACTCTTCCGCGACCAAAGCACGATCGGGAAAAGTGCAATCGGTATCGGCGTGAGAGGGTAAGCTCGCCGCGAACGAGGTGTCGCTTACCCTCCCCCTCCAGGCCCCTCCAGGGGAGGGTGGCACCGTCATCGCCACTCAACGCTTTATTAACCATAACCGGTGCATCACTGCAGCTGTCTCGTTTCGAGGGATGGGTCCGGTGCCGGTTGCACGCGCGTTTCGATGGTCGAACTTGGCGTCCTTGGCAGCGTCCGCCGCGCTCGCTTTGGGCGGTTGCATGCAGACCGCAACCCCCGTTGCGATGGTGCAGCCTCGTTCCGATCTCGACGCCATGGCCTACGGCCAGCCTTATAACGCGCCGCAGCCGGTCGTCGTCGCCAGCAACGGCGGCGGCGCCATCGCGGCGCTCAGCAATTCCTTTGCCGCTTCGCCCGCACCGATGCCGGTCGGCTACGCCGCGCCGATGGCGGTGCCGGTGCGCAATGGCGCCTCCTACCATCTCGACGCCGGCGACAAGCTTCGCGTCGTGGTCTATGGCCAGGAAGGTCTCACCAACAGCTATGCGATCGACGCCGGCGGCTCCATCACCATGCCGCTGATCGGCGCGGTGCCGGCCCGCGGCCGCACCACGGCTGGGCTGGCCGGCGAGATCGCCGCGCGCCTGCGCAACGGCTACATCCGCGAGCCTTCGGTGGCAGTCGAGATCGAGACCTATCGTCCGTTCTTCATCCTCGGCGAGGTCCTGGCGCCCGGCCAATATCCTTACGTGCCGAACATGACGGTCGAGAGCGCGGTCGCCATCGCCGGCGGCTTCTCGCCGCGCGCCAAGCGCGACGTCGTCACCGTCACGCACAGCGAGAACGGCGGCGCCATGCGCGCCGTGGTGCCGCTCGGCACGCCGCTCGCGCCCGGCGACACCGTGTTCGTCGGCGAGCGCTGGTTCTAGATCCCAGCCCGACTCTCTCCTCCGTCATTCCGGGGCGCGCATAGCGCGAACCCGGAATCCATTTCTCCACCACCTCTGACGCACGATGGATTCCGGGCCTGCGCCTGTCGGCGCATCCCGGAATGACAGCGGACAGACGTCCGCACCCTATTTCAAATGCGTCGCGAAGAACGCCATGCTGCGCGGCCAGGCGATGTCGGCGCTGGCCTTGTCGTAGCTGGCGCGCTCGTCGCAATGGAAGCCATGCTGGGCGCCCGGATAGATGTGGACTTCGACCTCGGGCCGCTTGGCCTTGATGGTCTCGACGTCGGTGAGTGGAATGCCGGCATCCTTCTCGCCGAAATGCAGCTGGGTCGGCACCTTCGGCGTCTCGTCGGCAAAGCGCACCACCGCGCCGCCGTAATAGCCGATCGCGGCCTTCAGGCCGGTCAATCGCGTCGCCGCGACGAACGCGATGCTGCCCCCCAGGCAAAAGCCGATGATACCTACGGGCCCGATGCCCTTCACAGCATCGATCGCGGCCTGCGTGTCGCGCAGCATCGCCGCCCAATCGGGATTGGCCACGAATTTGCGCGCCTCCGCGATCTCGTCGGGCGAATAGCCCGACTGGAAGTTCGGCGCGGTGCGGTCGAAGATCGACGGCGCGATCGCGACATAACCTTCCCCGGCAAGGCGGTCGCAGACCGAGCGGATGTGGTGATTGACTCCAAAAATCTCCTGGATCACCACCACCGCGCCCTTCGGCGTGCCGGCGGGATCGGCGCGATAGGCGCCGAGCTGGAAATTGTCCGAGGCCGTCAGCTTGATGTCTTGTCCCACGCGGGTTGTCCTTCTTGGTTGGTATTTGATCCGAGGTCGCGTTCGTTTCACGCGCTCGTCATGCCCGGGCTTGTCCCGGGCATCCACGTCTTGTCTCAGCGCGAGAGAACGTGGATGGCCAGGACAAGCCCGGCCATGACGATCCGGAAATATCGGCGCTCAACACTACTCCCACATCCAGTTCTCGCCGTAATCCTCCTTCCATCCTGCCAGCCGTCCATGACGGAATTGCAGGAACAAGCGGTGGCGATAGGGGATCAGGCCGCTGCCGCCGATGTTGCGAAGCGCGAGATAGATCTCGTGGCCGGGGCGTCCCCGCACATATTGCAGCTTCTGCCCGAGCGCGCGTGCGGTCTGATCGGCATCCATGCCGAAGGCGAGGGGAACGTTGTTGGAGAGGGTGTTGACGAAGGGCTGGCGCGGCGGCACGGCGCCGATCGGCTCGGCCTGCGCAGACAGCGACAGCAGCATCGTGCCTGCAGCCAGCATCATCAGCTTCATCGCCATGTCTCCACTTGGTCGGCCTATGCCGGCAAGTTCTTCAGGAAAGGCACGATCGCGTCAACAAAAGCCTGGGGCTGATCGATGTTGACGGCGTGTCCGGCCGCGGGGATCACGACCTTTTGTGCGCCGGGGATTTTGGCGGCCATGTAGTCGGACGCCGCGAGGAACGGGGTGTCGTCGGCGCCGACCACGATCAGGCTGGGCACGCTGATGTCGGGCAACAGCTCCATCACGCGCGCATCGCGCTGGGTCAGCATGCCGCGCGCGGCGAGCGCCAGCCCCCTGGCGTTGCGATGGCTGGCGGTGGCGCGCTCGCGCGTCGCCGATTTCAGCATATCGAGGCCTTCGCGGTCGAGCCGGTCGGCGGTGGCAAGCGCCCGCGCGTTCCAGGCCTCGCGCGCATCGTCCTTCCTGAAGCCGGGGCCGGTGTCGATGATCAGCAGCGCGCGGGCTCGGTTCGGATGTGCGCGATAGAATGCGAGCGACATGTAGCCGCCGAGCGAGAGCCCGCCGATGATGGCGCGCTTTGCGCCGACCGCATCGAGGATCGCCGTCATGTCGCCGACCGTGAGCGCTTCGCTGTACGCGCCGGGATCATCGGGATAATCGGACTGGCCGTGTCCGCGCATGTCCCACAGGATCAGCGTGTGGTCTCTTGCCAGCGCGTCGATCTGTCCATGCCACATCGCCGATGTCGAGGAATATCCGTGCGTGAGCAGCAGCGGCGGCCCGTTGCCATGAACCTCGTAGTAGATCCCGACGCCGTCCCGATCGATCTTCGGCATTGTTTCCCACCTTTCTTTTCTCTTGCCGCTACCGCGGTGCTTCACCCTCCCCTGGAGGGGGAGGGTCGGCACGTGATCGAGCGAAGCGAGATCACGTGACGGGGTGGGGTGACGGTCTCTCCTCATCCGACACTGCCCGAGGGGAGAGATCACCCCACCCCGCTCGCGCTACGCGCGATCGACCCTCCCCCTCCAGGGGAGGGTAAGGTTCGCCGTTGGGTTCATTCTACTTCGCCGAGTTACCTCGAAGAAACTGCCTGAATGCGATGGCACGCATGCCTGACGCACGTCGCTGTCGCGTTCAGTGGCTGCGTCGCCGCCTTTGGCGCGGCGCACAACGAGCGGGTGTGGCGATCGTTCTTTCGACTCGTTCCAAATTGCATTTGCCTCTGGCCATGAACCCGATCATTCTCGCCGGCAAGGCTGACGCCGGCCCGGTGGGCGTCCGCCATTCAAGTTGCCGCCGTAAGCGGCTTCATGCACCGGCAGGGGAAGACGCCTATGCCAACACTCACCATCAACGGGCGGAGTCTGTCCGTGGATGCGGCGAACGACACGCCGCTCCTTTGGGCGATCCGCGAGCAATTGCAGATGACGGGCACCAAGTTCGGCTGCGGTGCCGGGCTGTGCGGTGCCTGCACCGTGCACGTGAACGGCGAAGCCGTGCGCTCGTGCCAGACCATGCTCAGTGACGTCGCCGGCAAGAAGATCACCACCATCGAAGGTCTCTCCGCCAAGGGCGATCATCCCTTGCAGAAGGCCTGGATCGCCGAGCAGGTGCCGCAATGCGGCTATTGCCAGTCCGGCCAGATCATGCAGGCGGCTTCGCTGCTCGCGAAGAATCCCAATCCGACCAAGGAAGAGGTGGTCGCGCATATGGACGGCAATCTCTGCCGCTGCATGACCTATTCGCGGATCCAGAAGGCGATCATGCGCGCCGCATCCGAGATGCGCACGGCATCCGCCACCTCGAGCGAGCGGAGGCCCACATGAACGAGCACGTGAAAAGCGTGACAGCTGAGACGACCGATCTCAGTCGCCGCTCCTTCCTCGTCGGCACCGCCGCGACCGGCCTCGTGCTCGGCTATGCGGGCGTGCCCGGCATCGATGCTGCGTCAGCCGCGGCCCCGGCCAATTTCGCGCCGAGCGTATGGTATTCGATATCGCCGGACGGTCTCGTCACCGTGACCTGCGGCAAGGCCGACATGGGCCAGCACATCGCCTCCACCCTGGCTCAAATCGTCTGCGAGGAACTGGGCGCGAAATGGAGCGACATGCGCGTGCAGCTCGCCTCCAACGATCCCAAGTTCAACGATCCCGTGCTGGGCGCGCAGATCACCGGCGGCAGCTGGTCGACCATGATGAACTTCGAGGCGATGAGCCGGGCCGGTGCGGCCGGGCGGATCGCATTGACCGAAGGTGCCGCCGCCGCCATGGGCGTGCCGGCGTCGGAGCTGGTGGTGCGCGATTCCATGATCGTGCATCCGAAATCGAAGAAGCAGATGTCGTTCGCCGATGTCGTGAAAAGCGGCAAGGCGACGAAAACCTTCACGCCGGACGAGCTCAAGGCGATCAAGCTGAAAACGCCCGATCAATACACCATGATCGGCGTCTCGGTGCCGCAGCTCGACATCCCCTCCAAGACCAACGGCACGGCCAAGTACGGCATCGACGTGATGCTGCCGGGCATGGTCTATGGCGCGGTGGTCACGCCGCCGGTGCGCTTCGGCGCCACGGTGAAATCGGTCGACGACAGCGCGGCAAAGAAAGTGCCGGGCTTCATCAAGGCCGTCACGCTCGACGACAAGACCGCAACGACGTCGGGCTGGGTCGTCGCCGTCGCCAGCACCTATGCCAACGCCAAGAAGGCGGCACAGGCGCTCAAGATCGCCTATGACGCCGGTCCGAACGCAAAAGTCTCGAGCGAGACCCTGCTCGATGAAGCGAAACGGCTGCAGAAGCTCGATGACTCCGGCCAGTTCTTCGTCAAGGACGGCGATCCCAATGCCGCCTTCGGCTCGGCGGCCAAGGTGCTGGAGGCGGAATACACCACCAGCATCAACATCCACGCGCCGCTGGAGCCGATGAACGCCACTGCGGAGTTCAAGGGCGACATCCTGCACGTCTATTCCGGCAACCAGTTCGCGACGCGCTCAGGCGCGATTGCGGCGGGCGCCGCCGGGATCGATCCGAAATTCGTGGTGATGCACCAGATGTGGCTCGGCGGCGGTTTCGGCCGCAGGCTCGATGCCGACATGATGGTGCCGGCGGTGCAGGCGGCGAAAGCCGTCGGCAAGCCGGTGAAGGTGATCTATTCGCGCGAGAACGACATGACGATGGATTTCTCGCGTCCGCTCACCTACCAGAAGGTCAAGGCCGGTGTGGACGGCGATGGCAAGCTCGTTGCGATCAGCCACGACGTGGTCTCGGCCTGGCCGACCGCACGCTGGGGAATCCCCGATTTCCTGACGCCCTCGGTCGACAAGAAGGGCCCGCTCGACAGCTTCACGGTCAATGGCGCGGACTTCTTCTACACCGTGCCCAACCATTATGTGCGCGCGATCAAGAACGAGCTCGCGCACAACGCCACGCCCTCCGGCCAGCTTCGTTCGGTGGCGCCGGGCTGGACCTTCTGGGCGGTCGAAAGCATGATCGACGAGATCGCGGCGGCGACGGGCAAGGATCCCGCGCAGTTCCGCATCTCCTTGCTCGACGGCGCCGGCAAGAACGACGGCGGCGCGCAGCGCTTGCGCAACACGCTGCTCGCCGCGATGGGCCTGTCCGGCTACGGCACCCGGCAATTGCCGAAAGGCGAGGGCATGGGCGTCGCCTGTGTCTCCTCGCAGGAGCGCGCGTCGGCGAGCTGGACGGCATGCGTGGCTCACGTCGCCGTGGCGCCGTCGGGCGCGGTGACCGTGAAGAAGCTCACGGTCGCAACCGACGTCGGCACGCAGGTGCATCCCGACAACATCCGCGCCCAGGTCGAGGGTGCGGCGCTGTGGGGCCTGTCGCTGGCGATGTACGAGAAGGCGACGCTGAAGGACGGTGGCATCGAGCAGACCAATTTCGATGGCTACACGCCCTTGCGCATGAGCCAGACGCCGGAGGTCGCCATCGCCGTGATCGCCAATGGCGAGAAGGCCACCGGCGTCGGCGAGCCCGCGGTCACCGTGGTCGCGCCGGCCATCGGCAACGCCATCTTCAATGCCAGCGGCGCCCGCGTTCGCGCCCTGCCGATCACGGCGGAAGCCGTGAAGGCGAGCATGAAGGCGTAAGGCTGAGCCGCGGTGCGAAATGAGATGATCCGCCGGAGGGCAACCTCCGGCGGATTTGTTTTTGGGGTGAGATGAACGCCTCGCCGTCATGCCCGGGCTTGTCCCGGGCATCGACGTTCTTCGCACGTCCAGGCCAAGGCCGTGGATGGCCGGGACGAGCCCGGCCATGATGAAGAGAAAATTCCCCTTATCCATCAATGGCCGTCCTACTGTGCATGGGGTTGTTTTCGTAGGTTGGTGAAGTTCCCCCCGGAACCCCGATCCCTAAAATTGCACCCAATTTCCCAAGGCTCCATTGAGCACGCCTTTTAAGGGCCAGAGAACCTGATCCGGCTTAGGCTCACGCGCCAATACGCCCGAGTTCTCGGTACTTTTGGGGAAGCCATGAACGCCTCAGCCAAACCCGCCGCCAAACGCCGGCTTCTACTCGCCTCCGATCGGAGCGACGGGAGCAGCGAGCTCGCCAGTATCTTGAAGGCGGTCGGCGACGTCTCCACGGTGAAGACGGACGAGATCCCCGTCCAGCCGTCGCGCGATCTCTCCGGACTCGTGGTCGACATCAACCTGCGCTCGCCCGATAGCGTGCAGCGGGTTCGCAACAAGCTGCGCGGCGATGCCTATCGTTCGATGCCGCGGCTGTTCGTGCTCGCGGACGCCCTGCATCACGGCACCATGCAGGCCTGGGCCCTCGGGGCCACCGACACCATCTCACGGCCGCTCCAGGCCGACGCCATCCTGCAGCGCATCCGCGCTGCCTTCCCGGACACCGCCGCCTATGACGCGACCGATCGCGGCAAGACGCTCAACCGCGGCGTCGAGGCGGCGCATGCGGTGCTGATCAAGATGTTCGAGAAGCTGCCGCTCGGCGTGGCCCTGACCTTCGACGACGTCGTCGCCGCCGAGAGCAAGATCCTGAAGGCGATCAAGCATTCCTCGCTGCGCGAATGGCTCACCACGGTCGGCTGTCATCATGTCGGCAGCTATCGCCATTGCCTGTTCGTCACCGGCTTTGCCGTCGCCTTCGCCCAGCATCTCGGCATGCGCGAGGACGACCAGCGCCGCCTGACCCGCGCCGCGCTGCTGCACGACGTTGGCAAGGCCTTCGTTCCGGCCTGGCTGCTCGACAAGCCCGGCAAGCTTACCGACGAGGAGATGACCGAGGTCCGCCAGCATCCGCGCCGCGGCTATGACGCGCTCGCCGCTCAGGGCGGCTTCCCGCCGGAGATGCTGGACGTGGTGCTGCATCACCACGAATTCCTCGATGGCTCCGGCTATCCGAACGGCCTGTCGTCGAATCAGATCAGCGACATCGTGCGCCTGACGACGATCGTCGACATCTACGCCGCGCTGGTGGAGAAGCGTGCCTACCGCATGCCCTTCACCCATTCCCGCGCCTTCACGATGATGGAAGGCATGGGCGGCAAGCTCGACCAGCAGCTGCTGCAGGCGTTCCGCCCGGTCGCGCTGGGGTCGTTCTAGTTCGGTATTCCCCGCGGCCGTAGGGTGGGCAAAGCGAAGCGTGCCCACCACTTCCAAAAACGTGGGCACGGCGCTGACGCGCCTTTGCCCACCCTACGGCAGTTTTCGCTTGGCGGCACCGCACCTCACCCCACCATCTTCCGCAGCTCCGCCTTCGCCACCTTTTCCAGCGTCGAGCGCGGCATGTCGTCGACGAGCCTGATCTCGCGCGGCAGCTTGAAGTCGGCGAGGCTCTTGCGGCAGGCTTCCATCACGCGATCCTGCAGGTCGGGCGCAGCGCCCGCGACGCCGCCCTGCGGGATGATGAAGACCACAGGCACCTCGTCCAGCATCGGATGCGTCTTCGCCACCACCGCGGCTTCGCGCACGCCCGGCACCACCGCGATCACCTGCTCGATCTCGGAGGCCGCGACGTTCTCGCCGCCGACCTTCAGCATGTCCTTGGCCCGGTCGCCGAACTTGATGAAGCCGTTCTGCAGCCGCTCGACGCGGTCACCGGTGAGGAAGAAGCCGTGCTCGTCGAAGCTCTCGCGCGTCGCCTTCTCGTTGTGCAGGTACTCGGCGAACAGCGACAGGCCCGGGATGCCCTTGATCGCGAGATTGCCGGTGTCGCCGACCTCCGTCGGCCAACCGTCGTCGTCGGTGATGCGGATCTGATATTCGGGTGCGGCGCGGCCGATCGACATCGGGATGTTGGGCTGGTCGACCTCGCCGACGATACCGTGGGTGATGGTCTCGGTCATGCCCCACCAGCCGATCATCTTGACGCCGAAGGCGGCAAACGCCGGCGGCTCGTTGATGGCGGTGCCCCACAGGCGGAACTTGTGGTCCTTCGGGATCTCCTGCTCGAGCAGCGCCTTCATGCAGAAGGGAATGGTCGAGGTCCAGGTCGCGCCATGCTCGCGCGCGACGCTCCAGAAACGGCTTGCCGAAAAGCGTGGCTGGATCACGCAAGTCGCCCCGACCCACAGCGTGGCCAGCATGGAATAGGCCAGCGCATTGGTGTGGAACAGCGGCAGGTATGCCTGGTGCACGTCGCCGGCGTGAAGGTCCTCGTGCGCGGCGTTGATCTTGGCGCCCCACAGCGCGTTGGCATGGGTCCACAGCACCGCCTTGGGCCGCGACGTCGTGCCCGAGGTGTATTGCACGCTGCATGGCGCCAGCGGATCGGTCGCGCGCCGGGGACGATCGGCACTATCGGCGAACAGCGATTCGAAGCTGTCGCCGCGCGAGACCGCTTGCGGGGGCGCCGCGCCCGCATCGTGCGAGGTCACCGCCAGCCAGCGGATATTGCGGCAGCTCTGCGCGACGGCCTCCGCATAGGCCGGCTGCGTGATCGCGGCGACCGCGGCGCAATGATCGGCGAAATACGCGATCTCGGCCGGCGCCGAGCGCGTGTTGGTGGTGACCGCGACGGCCCCGAGCTCGACGCAGGCGAACCAGGCCAGCATCGCCTCGATGCAATTGTCGAGATGAATGAGCACATATTCGCCCGGCTTGATGCCGCGCCTGGCGAGCCCGGCCGCGAGCGCGCCGACCCGGTCGTGAAACTCGCCGTAGCTCCAGCGCCGCGCCGGCGCGTCGAACGGCGCCCAGATCAGGAACGGATGGTCACGCCGGACCTCGGCGCGCATCCTCAAGAGCCAGGGCACGTCGAGCCCGTCGAACGGGCCGACGATTCCAGCTGTGGTCTGTTGAACTGGCATGGCTCCTCCCGGTGCAGCCGCATCTTGCCGGCGGCTGTCTTCTGATGATTGCGTCTTCCTGCCACCGGACGACGCGGAGAGCAATCGGGGAATGCGCGTGGGGCGGCGCTCTCTCCTCGTCATTGCGAGGAGCACTTGCGACGAAGCAATCCAGACTGCCTCCCCGGAAGGATTCTGGATTGCTTCGCTGCGCTCGCAATGACGGAGCCTGAGGTACGGCGCGCGCCTCAATCCTAGTACGACGAGATCTCGATCAAACTGCCATCGGGATCCCGGCAATAGACCGAGCGCAGCGTGCCGCGAGCGCCTTGCCTTGGGCCAGGGCCTTCCTCGATTGCGACGCCATGTGCCCGCAAATGCGCCACCACCTCGTCCGGCGTGGCCGAGGTGAGAAAGCACAGGTCCTCGCTGCCCGCCGTCGGTTGGTCCGCGGTGAACCATTCCCCCCTGTCGGCATCGCGTTGTCGGACGTTGATCCTCTGGTTACCGAATTCAAGGAAAGTCCGCGGCGCTTTGCCGCCGCCGGGATCGAACACCTTGACTTCCATGCCGAGAATCTTGCGGTACCACGCAGCACTTTCCGCGACGTCGCTGACATTGATCACCAGATGATCCAGGGCGTGAACCTTGACCGGCATGTCTCATCCTTTCGTCGTGATGCGCCCCGCGCACTTTCCGCATTCCGTAAGCTTTGTTACAACCGCGGCGCCGCGGCCTTCAAGCCATCCGACTTTCAAGAACAACACTGGGAGAACCCTTGAGATGATCACTCGCCGTACCGCGCTGGGCCTGCTCGCCGCCAGTCCGCTTGCTGCCACCCCACTGTCGAAGGCCCTTGCCGCCGATTATCCGGCCCGGCCGGTGAAATGGGTGGTGGGCTATCCGCCGGGCGGCGCCACCGACATTCTGGCGCGGCTGATCGGCCAGCGGCTGTCCGAAAAGCTCGGCCAGCAATTCGTGGTCGAGAACAAGCCGGGCGCCGGGAACAACATCGCGACCGAATCGGTCATCAATGCCGAGCCCGACGGCTACACGCTGCAGCTGGTCAACCCGGCCAACTACATCAACGCCTCGCTCTACAAGAATCTCAAGTTCAACTTCGTGAACGACATGGCGCCGATCGCCTCGTTCCAGCGCGTGCCGAACGTGATGACCGTCAACAAGGACGTGCCGGCCAAGACCGTCGCCGAGTTCATCGAGTACGTGAAGGCCAATCCCGGCAAGGTGAACATGGCCTCGTCCGGCAACGGCACCTCGGTGCATCTGTCCGGCGAGATGTTCATGGCCATGACCGGCTGCAAGATGCAGCACGTGCCCTATCGCGGCGCGGCGCCCGCGATCACCGACATGCTCGCCGGCCAAGTGCAAGTGATCTTCGACAACATGCCCTCGATCATCCAGCACATCCGCTCCGGCAGCCTGCGCGCCATCGGCGTCACCACAACCGAACGCTCGCCGCAGCTGCCCGACGTGCAGCCGATCGCCGACACCGTCAAGGGTTATGAGGCGAGCGCGCTGTTCGGCATGGGAGCGCCGAAGAACACGCCGAAGGAAATCATCGCCAAGCTCAACGCCGAGGTCAACGCGGTGATCAAGGAGCCCGACATGGCCAAGCGCCTGGTCGAGCTCGGCGGCGAGCCGCGGGTGCAGACGCCCGAGGCGTTCGGCGAGGAGATCAAGGCCGAGACCGAGAAGTGGAGGAAGGTCGTCGAGTTCGCCGGCCTGAAGGTCGAGTAGGGATCTCGCAATGACCGTAAAGAGAGCCCTGCCGTTCGGCAGGGCTTTTTTCTTGGCTGCGGGTTCCGGCTTGACGTTGTCGCGCTCGCGTCTATACTAAACCACATGGTTAAGTATGGGGACGAGACGCTGGACCGGACTTTTGCGGCGCTGTCCGACCCGACGCGGCGCGCCTTGCTGGCGCGCCTCGGCGAGCAGGACGGCCTGTCGGTGAGCGAACTGGCGGCCCCGTTTCCGGTGTCGCTGCCGGCGATCATGAAGCATCTCGACGTGCTCACCGATGCCGGGCTGATCGTGCGCGAGAAGACCGGGCGCACGGTCGCCTGCCGGCTGACCGCGCAACCGATGGAGCAGGCGATGCACTGGCTCAATCGCTATGCGCAATTCTGGTCCCACAATCTCGATCGCCTCGCCGCCTTCGTGGAGGAAGAGACATGGCCAACGCCGCCGCCAACGCCGCCGAACGCCCGGCAGAACGACCAAGCCTCACGCTCACGCGCCGGCTCCGCGCGCCGCCGCAAAAAGTCTACGCCGCCTGGACGCAAGCCGCGCAGCTAGCGCAATGGTTCGGGCCGCCGAACACGAAGCCGGCGACGCTTCAAGCCGAGCTCGACGTTCGCGTCGGCGGCCGGTTTCGCATCAGCTTCACCGGCGACGACGGTGAATATTTCGAGGCCGGCGGCCGCTATCGCGAGGTGGTGCCGAACGAGCTTCTGGTCTTCACCTGGGCCTGGCACTCGACGCCGGAGCGCGAGTCGCTGGTGACGATCTCGCTGAAGCCGGACGCCGCCGGCACCTTGATGATCTTCCATCACGCCCAGTTCTTCGACGAGACCGCACGCGACAACCACCAGCGCGGCTGGAGCTCGTTCTTCGACAAGCTCGATGCTTTCGTCGCCTGATCGCCAAGGAGAACGCCATGCAGCAACATCAGATCGTTTCGCGCGAGCAATGGATCGCCGCGCGCAAGGCCCTTCTGGCCCATGAGAAGGAGCTGACGCAGGCCCGCGAACGGCTTGCCGAGGAGCGCCGCCGGCTGCCCTGGGTCAAGGTCTCCAAGGCGTACGAATTCGAAGGGCCGAACGGCATTGTGTCGCTGGGCGACCTGTTCGAGGGCCGGCCGCAGCTCATCGTGCAGCACGTGATGTTCGCACCCGATTGGGACGCGGCCTGCAAGAGCTGCTCGTTCTGGGCCGACGGGTTCGAGCGCATGGTGCCGCATTTGGCCGCGCGCGACACCGCCATGGTTGCGGTCTCGCTGGCGCCAAGCGCAAAGCTCGAGGCGTTCAAGAAGCGGATGGGCTGGACCTTCGACTGGGTTTCGTCAGGCCGCAACGACTTCAACCGCGATTACGGCGTGACGTTCTCACAGGAAGAGGTCGCGACCGGCAAGCCGATGTACAATTTCGGGACCACGCCGCTCTACGGCGCCGAGCTGCCCGGCATCAGCGTGTTCTACCGCGACGAGGCCGGCGCGATCTTCCACACCTATTCCTGCTTCGCCCGCGGCCTCGACATGATGAACGCCGCTTATCAATATCTCGATCTCACCCCGCTCGGCCGTCACGAGGAAGGCCTGCCCTATCCGATGGACTGGGTGCGCCTGCGCGACCAGTACGAGCCGCAGCCGGCGAAGGCGGCGTGCTGCCACGGGTGAGGGGAGCTGGTCGCGTCGCCTTCCTACCGCTTCGCGTCCGCCTGCTCCGTCGCGTTGCACGAGATCAGCATCGTATACGGCCGGGCGTTGACGGCGATGTCGGTGGTCTTCAGCTCGCTCTTCGGCTCGGCGGTCTGATAGGGCACGATCGAATTGTCGAGGAAATCGCGCAGCATGCCGGTCTTGATGGCGAAGTTGATGTTCTCAGGGATGTTGCCGGTCGCCACGGCGATACGCAGGGCCGGGATCTTTCCGGTGACCACGCCTACGACCTGACCGGTGCCGTCGAACAGCGGTCCGCCGCTGTTGCCGGGCTGCACGGGGGCGCTGATCTGCAGGAAGCGCGAGTCGTTGCGCATGCCGCTGAGCGAGCTCACGATGCCGGTGGTCACGCTGAAGTCCGAGGTCAGGATGCCGTGATAGGGAAAGCCGATCGCGACGACGGAATCGCCGGAGCGAATCGAGCGGTCGCGGATCCGGGCAAAGTCCTTGAAGGTCGTCGTCGACGGCGCCTGCAACAAAGCGAGATCGTTGTTGGCGTCGCTCGAGACGATGCGCAGCACCATGGCGGCCTCGCCGGTGAGGTTGCCCTTGATGTCGCCGACGCAGCCGTCGATCACATGGTGGTTGGTGACGATGTGCCCGCCCGTGCTGACGACGAAGCCGGTGCCGCTCCTGGCTCGGGCAGGCTTGCCGCCGGAGGGCGGTGCCGCCTGCTTCTCCGCAGTCGCCGCCGGCTTGGCCGCACCCTTGGTGAAATCGCCCGCCTTGTCGAGCCCGTCGGCTTTGACCTTGCTCACGCAATTGGTCAATGCCGCGATCACCGGCCCGGTCGAGGTCAGATCGAAATTCAGGACGGCGCGGCCGGCTGTCGCCACCATGAGGCTCGCCTTCTGGAACGTACGCACGACATTGAGCGGCATGACGGCCGTGAGCATGTTGGACTGATACGCCGTGGCGTACAGCCTGGCTTGCTCCCGGCCGTCGAAGGTTACGTCGATCGCGGCGCTCTCGCCCTTGTTGAAGCGGTAGCTCGGACTGGCGAAGGCCAGCGTCCAGGTGCCGACGGAATTGTAACCGACGACGAGAATGACGCCGCTTGCGTAAGGGGCCGTCGCCGCGCAATGGGAGAAGGCGCCCGTCTCGTCATTGCTGAAGGCGCCGCCGATCCAATTGCCGACATTGACGGTGCCGAAAGGCCCCGCCGCGTTCGCCCCGACCACACTCACCTGCAACACGAACGCAACGACCAGCGACCTCAACCACATACCAACCCCCGGCAAACGCACTCGCATCCATCTTATCCGCGACGGCAGGCGAGGCGCAACCGTCAGTTGTCTGCCCCGATCGTGCGGCGGCCCCGCAGCGATTCGGCCTTGCATTTACTTTGTAGTGCCGTATACTTTGCAACACAAAGTAACGGGACCGGCTGTCCCGTGAATGCCCGGGTGGAACGAGGTTTTGGCATTGCCGATGCGCGATCTAGACAAGGCGCTGGCCGACATCGTGGCGATCCGCAGCCAGATCGCGGCGGGCACCGCCTTCCGCGGCTACGGCCCGGCAGCCATGGCTGCGACCGGCGCTGTTGCGCTCGTCACCGCCGCTCTGCAATTCTGGCTGCTGGATGATCCCACCGGCGAGCCGCTCGGTTTCTTCATCGGCTGGTTCATCGCCGCCGCGCTTTCGGGGCTGATCATCGGAATCGAGATGCGGGCGCGGTCGCGACGGCATCATTCCGGTCTTGCCGACGCGATGATTCACCAGGCGGTCGAGCAGTTCCTGCCGGCCGGAGTTGCCGGCATTCTGCTCGCCGTGGTGATGTGGAAGTTCGCGAGCGAGACGCTGTGGCTGCTGCCGGGCCTGTGGCAGATACTGGTGTCGCTCGGCATCTTCGCCTCGGTCCGCTCGCTGCCGCGCACCGTCGCGCTCGCGGGCGCCTGGTATTTCGTGTCGGGGTTTGCGGTCGTGGTGCTCGCGAGCCGAACCCACACGCTGTCGCCATGGACCATGGGGCTGCCCTTCGTGATCGGGCAATCGGTGATGGCGGCCATTCTGCATTTCGCGTCCGGAGACAACGATGTCGAAGACTGACAGCGCGCCCTTCTCCTATGAAGGGCTCGACCGCGTGATCCACGAGAAGGCGAGGCTCGGCCTGTTGACCTCGCTGATGGCGCATCCCAAGGGGTTGGCCTTCGGCGATCTCAAGCAGCTCTGCGGCCTCACCGACGGCAATCTCAGCCGGCACCTTGCCGTGCTCCAGGAGGCCGGGCTCGTCGAGGTGACCAAGGGCTACGAAGGCAATCGCCCGCACACCACCTGCCGCCTCACCAAGGCCGGCCGCCGCCGCTTCCTCGACTATCTCGCCGTGCTCGAACGCCTGGTGCGCGACGCGGCGAAGGCCGCCGGCCGCGAGGCGCCGCCGCTCGGCCGCCTCGGCATCGCCTCGACCTGATCTCCCCCTTTTGACCGGAGACTTTGCAATGCAAAGTGACATCACGTCCCGTGACGAGAAGCTTCATGTCGGCATCATCATGGACGGCAACGGCCGATGGGCGACGCGCCGCGGCCTGTCGCGCGTGCGCGGCCACGAGGCCGGCGTCGAGACCATCCGCCGCATCGTCGAGGCCGCGCCCAAGCAGGGCATCGGCACGCTGACGCTTTACGCTTTCTCCACCGACAATTGGCGGCGGCCGAAGGCCGAGGTCGCGGCGCTGATGACCTTGCTGCGCTTGTATCTCGCCAACGAGGTGCAGAGCCTCGTCAAGAATGGCGTGCGCCTCTCCGTCATCGGCCGCCGCGATCGCCTGCCCGAGGGCATCGCCGCCGCGATCGCGCGCGCCGAGGCAGCCACCGCCGACGGCCGCGCGCTGCATGTGCGCATCGCCGTCGATTATTCCGCGCGCGAGGCCATCCTCAATGCTGCGGCCAAGGCGGCTGCGTTGACGAGCCTCACCCGCGAAGCGTTCTCGCAGCTCGTGACCGGCGAGGCTGGCCTTCGCGACGTCGACCTCATCATCCGCACCTCGGGCGAGAAGCGGCTGTCGGACTTCCTGCTCTGGGAAGGCGCCTATGCCGAGCTGCACTTCACCGATCGGATGTGGCCCGAATTCGATGCGGGCGATCTTGCCGAGGCGCTCGCCGCCTTCCACAACCGCGAGCGCCGCTTCGGCGGACTGCAGGCCATCCTGCCCGGCGAGGTGCCCTCTCTCTCTCGGGTCTGACGCGCCTCGCGCCAGCCGGCTCCCCGCCGATTGCCGCCTGGCATGGATCGTGCTCTAGTATTCCGGCGACTGGGTACCCCCGCGACGGGAGCTTTCGTACGATGCGTGCAGTCCTCGATTATTGCACCGGCGGAACGGAGCGGCAGCTTGCCGCCGGCACGATCATCGTCGCCGAGGGGGGCACCTCCGGCCATCTCTTCGTGCTGATGCAAGGCAGGCTCGAGGTGCTCAAGGGCGAGATGGTGGTCGCCACCGTCACCGAGCCCGGAGCGGTGCTGGGCGAGATGTCCGTGCTGCTGGGCCAGCCGCATACGGCGACGGTGCGCGCCTGCTCCGATGCCGTCATTTATGAATTCGAGGACGCCGCCTCTTTCCTCAAGCAGGAGCCGGGCATCGCCTTGCTGATCGCAAAAATGCTGGCGCAGCGGCTCAACGTCGCCAATACCTACCTCGCCGATTTGAAACGGCAATATGCCGACCACGGCACGCATCTGGCCATGGTCGGCGAGGTGCTCCAGAGCATGATCAACCTGCCGCCGCTTGAGGTTTCGCCAGGCTCGGATCGGCAATCCGATCCAAGAATGTGAGCCAGTCCGGCGGCGCCTCGATGGCGGCGGCGGGCCGCTGCAGCGGCGCACTCAGGTCGATCCACTGCGCCTCGCCGGCCGCCAGCCAGAAGGCCTTGTCGGCATCGAGATCGAGCACGATGTAGGTCGGGGGACGGCCGGGTTGCAGGCCCGTGTTGAAGACCCAGGTCTGGCTCAGCCGGTCGAACCACGATCCATTGCTGATGAAGGGCGATTGATGCACATGGCCCGAGATCACCATCGACGGCTGGTATTGCATGATCCACTGCACCAGCTCGACGTCGCCGAAGAAGCGCTTGCCGCCCCAGCTCGTCGGTGAATCCGCCGGCGGCGCGTGATGCGCCCAGATCCAGCGCGGAGGTCTGACGGCCGCGGCATCACGCAACTGCGCGATGAGACGTTGCTTGACCTGAGGTCCATCCCACCACGGGCACACGGTGAACAGGGTATCGCCGACGTTGAGGCTGTCGCCGTCGCAGGCGATGCCGAGCTCGCGCACCTCCGAGATCCAGCGCGAAATCTTCTCGCCTTCGGCGTTACGCTCGTCGAGGTCGTGATTGCCCGAGCAGAGGATCACGCGGGTCGTCGCGGCGAGCAGCGCGAGGTACTTCTTCACCACAACGATCTGGGCGCGGAAATCCACCATCGAGCCGATGTCGAGCGCGTCGCCGGCGAAGATCACGAGGTCGAATCGCGGCGCCGCGCTGACCAGCCAGTCGAGCTGAGGCAGCGAATAGTGCAGGTCGGCCACGACCAGGCAGCGCATGGAAAATCCGACGGCCAGAGATCAAAATGTCAGGGAATTCCAAAACGGCATAAAGCAAGAAGCAGACCAGCCCGGCCGCCCCTTTGCGTCAATCCAATGAGCGACAGCATGCTGCGTCCCGGCGCGGAGCGCAAGGGGCGGCAACGCGGGGGCTGGACCGGATCGCCGAATTCTGGTGTCGTGGCCTGCCTCAACACCTGTGTTCACATGACCCCCTTCAAGACCATTCGCGCTCGCGCCGAGAAGCGCAAGGGCGGGCCCAAGGCGCTGGACAAATTGATGCCGGCCAAGCCGGACCTCAAGCGGCTGGCGAAGCTCGGGGACGATCGTATCCTCGCCGAAATGACCAAGCGGGTGTTCTGCGCCGGCTTTGCCTGGAGCGTGATCGATTCGAAATGGGACGGCTTTGAACACGCCTTCCTGCATTTCCAGCCCGCCAAGCTCACCTTCCAGCCCGAAGACTATTGGGAAGGCCTGCTGCGCGACGCGCGCATCGTGCGCAACGGTGCCAAGATCATGTCGGTGCGCGACAATGCCGCCTTCGTGCAGGAGATCGCGAAGGAGCACGGCAGCTTCGGCAAGTTTCTGGCGAAGTGGCCGTCGTCCGACGAGATCGGCCTGCTCGATCTCCTCACCAAGCGCGGCAGCCGGCTGGGCGGCAACACCGGCCAGATGCTGCTGCGCTTCGTCGGCTGGGATGGCTTCGTGACGTCGAAGGACGTGGTGGCCTGCCTGCGCGATGCCGGCCTTGATATCGCCGAGGAGGTCAAGTCGAAGGGCGATCTCGCCAAGGTGCAGGCGCAGTTCAATGCCTGGGCCGAGGAGACCGGCTTGCCGTACACCTATCTGTCGCGCATCTGCGCGCTGTCGGTCGGCGAGAACAGCAGCGAGTAGCGCGTCGATCGACCGATCGTGTAAATCCTGTGGCGATCTTGTGCTGCGAACGCGGCCGATGAAACCGCGCGATCACGAAATACATTTCGCAGGAACATTTGTCCGCAGCCCCTGTTCGGGACTCTGAGCCAGGCGCACAAGGGCGCAGGGAATGCTCGCTCCCGCCTGGCTCGATGAAAGCGGATACAACAACGGAGCAGCTCATGAAGCTCACATCTGAACAGGTGAAGCAGACCGTCAACCAGCTCGGCGCTCAGGTGCTGCCCGACGAACATCCGGCGATGCCGCAGCTCAACAGCATGTTCGGCGAGCACACCTTCTTCGTCGACGAGATGGGACTCAAGGTTCTCGAGCCGACGGCGTCGCCCGGCAGCGACCAGAGCGGCGAGGTCGTCAGCCTCGCCGATTGGGGCGATTCCGACCTGACGCGGTTGATGGCGCATGAGCCCGAGCCGACCGGCGTGATCGTGGTGTTCGAGCAGATGAAGCATTGAAACGGCCCCGAGCGCGATCGACCTCCATGGGTGGCGGATCGGACGATCCGCCGCCGTTCGTCACGCTTGGTGCGCTCCGTCGCCGAAGCTTGGGCCGCGTTCAGATGCCCAGCGTCAGCTGCGGCTCCGCCTCGCCGGCGGTGTGGAGCGAGGAAAGCGAGACCCCCAGCAGCCTGACGCGCTTGGGCAGCGGCATCTCGGCTTCTAACAGGCCGCAGGCCAGCCGCTCCAGCTCGTCGCGTCCGGCAATGGCCGCCGCGACGGATCGGCTGCGCGTGATGATCTCGAAGTCGGCGAACTTGATCTTCACCGTGACGGTGCGGCCGCGATTGCCGGTCGCCTCGCAATGCCGCCAGACCTTGTCGACGAGCGGCCTGAGCTCGGCGACGAGCGCATCGAAGGCGTCGAGGTCGGTCGAGAACGTGTTCTCCGCGCCGACGGATTTGCGGGTCCGGTTGGCGCGCACGGGCCGCTCGTCGACGCCGCGTGATATCCAATAATAATACGCGCCCGACTTGCCGAAATTCGCGTTCATGAATTCCAGCGACTGGTTGCGGATGTCGCGGCCGGTGAACAGGCCGAGCGCGTTCATCTTCGCCGCCGTCGCCGGACCGATGCCGTGGAATTTGCCGACCGGCAGCGTTTCGACGAAGGCCGGTCCCATCTCCGGCGAGATCACGAACTGGCCGTCGGGCTTGCGATGATCGGACGCGAGCTTGGCGAGGAACTTGTTGTAGGAGATGCCGGCCGACGCGGTGAGGCCGGTCTCGGCCTTGATCTTGGCGCGGATCTTCAGCGCGATGTCCCGCGCCAGCGGGATGCCTTGCAGGTTCTCCGTCACGTCGAGATAGGCTTCATCCAGCGACAGCGGCTCGATGATGGGCGTGTGCTCGGCGAAGATGTCGCGGATCTGCCTGGAGATCGCCTTGTAGACCTCGAAGCGCGGCCTGACGAAGATCAGATCGGGACATTGCCGCTTCGCCGTCACCGACGGCATGGCCGAGCGCACGCCGAACTTGCGGGCTTCATAGCTCGCGGCCGCGACGACGCCGCGTGCCGCGGAGCCGCCGACCGCGACCGGCTTGCCGCGCAGCTCCGGATTGTCGCGCTGCTCCACCGACGCGTAGAACGCATCCATGTCGATATGGATGATCTTGCGCACGGCCACGGGGGCGCCAGGCATCGTATCGGATTCGCTCATGGCAAGATGATACAATCGCGTGAAAAGAAGCGCGAGGTGATGGGTGCGTCAGTTGTCGATGCGAGTCGCCTTTGCCGGCGTGCTCAGTGCGGCCATCCGGCGTTCGAATCGAGGCGTTCAGCCTCGACGGGTTCAAAGATCAATCTCAGTCTTGTGAGTGGCAAGCCCAGGGAGGTGGTCCCATATGAGCCCGCGGAGGACAGGTTCATGCAATACAGCTCCGAGCTCATTCACACGATGCGTCAAGCGCTGGAGGCCGTGATGGCGAGCGTGCCGGCCCATCAATCCGTGTTTGGCCTGAAAGCGGCCGTCGCCGAATGCATCCTGAAGGCCGCCGCACACGGCCAGACCTCGTACGACGGATTGGTGACGGCTGCGTCCGATCAGCTCCAGGCGATTGTGGCGATGCTGACGTGAGTGTCGGCACGATCTCGTCCGATCTTGGTCCGCCCTGCCAATGTGTTGTCCTCGTCGCGGTTGGCAAAGGTCACGCTCATGCAAAGTTCATTCGCGTCTTCACACGTAAAGCGAGATGAATCGATCGATCATGGCGTCGATCTGCTCCGGCACCTCGAGCGACAGGAAATGCCCGGAGCCAACGGCCTTGGCCGTAACCAGTTGCGGGCAGAGTGCCGCAAAGCGGTCCAGATCGGCGAGCCGATGGGCGGCTTCGATATACAGCACCGGGACGCGGCATGCTTGGGCGCACTGACCCGCCCGATGCATATCCCAGGGAAACAGACTCTTGAACGTCGACACCAGCACGTGCTGTGGCGTCGCCAGGAAGGTCTGTTCGACATGGGCGTGGCATCTGTCGGTCGGCAGACAGGAGTCAGTCACGATTTTTCGTACCTCGTCCGCAAAGTTCGGCCCCTGCAGGCCCTCCAGGTAGCTGGTGAACACCGCTCCCGCCGAGGCAGGGAAGAGCACCCCGGAATCGAGCAGCACCAGCCCGGCGGGAAAATCCGGGTAACGGGCCGCAATTTCGAGTGCCATGTTGCCGCCCATGCTTTGGCCCACGATGACCGGCTTCGTTATCTCTTGGCGGACACACAGCCAGACGAGATCCTCGGCGAAGCCTTCGATCGAGTAGTCCTGGTGCGGCTTGTCGCTCTCACCGTGTCCTCGCAGCTCGGCATTCAATGCACGACCGTGCCGGCCGAAGTACTCCATCTGTGGCGCAAAGTGGGTGCGATCCCCGCCAAGGCCATGGACGAACAGGAACTGAGGCGATCCCTTCCCGGCGATATCGAACGACAGTTGGATACCTTCACGCGCGAGCTTCATTGGTCATCTCCGTATCCACCGGCATTCCAGGCTTCTCGGGCAATGATGCGGGTAAGGGGGCTGGGGCGACCCGTCGATCGCTGACGTCAAGCCTCAAACGGCTCCTTGCAATCGCGTATGGCCAATCTTCGAGGCGTGTCCTAGCGCGTGGTCCGGAAAAGTGTGAAGCGGTTTTCCGGAAAGACGATGTTCAAACAACCACCTAGAGCGCGATGACCACTCATCTCAATCGCATCGTGCTTCTAGGAGAATCACGCGGCCTCGCGCAAATTCCTGAGCTGGCGCACCCGACACGATTCGAACGTGTGACCTTTGCCTTCGGAGGGCAACGCTCTATCCGGCTGAGCTACGGGTGCTAGTGGAACGTTCCTTAGCCGATTGGCGCGGGGCGGGCAACCGCTTCTCGCCGTAGCGCGCTTCAGGCCGTTTTGCGCCTGAACGGGGCCGGAACCCGCTTGCCGCCGAGGGCGGCGAATTCGGCAAGCGCCCGTTCGGCGCAGACGACGCGGTTGCGGCCGAGGCGTTTGGCGGCATAGAGCGCCTCGTCGGCGGCGCCGAGCAGCCGGTCGGGGCCGCCGTCGTCACCGCCGGGAATGTGGCTGGCGACGCCGACGCTGAGGGTGACGTGATCGCCCGCGCCCATCGCGCCATGGGCGATCGCCAACGCCATCACGGCGCAGCGGATCTCCTCGGCCACCACGCAGGCGCTGTCGCAATCCATCTCGGGGAGGATCAGCGCAAACTCCTCGCCGCCATAGCGGCTGGCGAGGTCGAGCGGGCGCACCGCGTGGCGGCTGACGACGGCCGCGACCGCGCGCAGGCATTCGTCGCCGTTCTGATGGCCGTGCTGGTCGTTGAACAGCTTGAAATGGTCGACGTCGACGAACAGCAGCGCCAGCGGCTTCTGCGTGCGCTGGGCGCGGACCCATTCGCTCGTTAGCATCTGGTCGAAGGCGCGGCGGTTCGCCAGGCTCGTCAGTCCGTCCTTTGTGGCGAGCTCCTTCAGCGCCATCTCGGCGCGCTTCTGGTCGGTGAGGTCGCGCAGCGTCTCCACCACCGCGATCAAATTGCCGGCCTCGTCGTGGATCGGGCCGGCGTCGATGGCGAGATAGAGCTGGCTGCCCAGCTTGGGCATCACGCACCAGTTCTCGGCGGAGAAGCCGAGCCCGTTGTGGCCGCGCGCGGCGTATTCCGAATAGTACTCCGGCAGCTGCTCGGGCCGGTCGAGCGCGACGAGGTCGGCAAGGCAGGGGCGCTTGGTCTCGTAGAACGCCTGCCAGTGCCTGCTGGTGCCGATCACCTCGGCGGCTCCGACGCCGGTCAGCCGCTCGCAGGCCCGGTTCCAGATCACGACCCGGCGTTTCGGGTCGATCACGAAGGTCGGCACCACCAGGTGCTGCATCAGCCGCACCGCGTAGGAATCGGCGACATCGAGCGTCTTGCGCGACTTCGCCATCAGGCCACCGCGGCCACGGGCATGGCCCCGGGCGAGCCATCGCCTGCGCCGAACAGCTTGCGTACCTCGCTGGCCGGCTTCGGCGCGCTGAACAGATAGCCCTGCATCTGGGTGCAGCCGAGCGCGCGCAGCATGTCGCGCTGCGCCTCGGTCTCGACGCCTTCCGCGACCGTCGTCATGTTGCTGGCGGCGGCGATGTTGACCACGGCCTGCACGATGACCGGCGAGCCGGTGGCCTCGGCGATGTCGACGACGAAGCAGCGGTCGATCTTGATCTTGTCGAACGGGAAGCGCTTCAGATAGCTCAGCGAGGAATAGCCGGTGCCGAAATCGTCGAGCGCGATGCGCACGCCGATCGACCGCAGCTGGTGCAGGATCGAGAGCGCCGCCTCGTCGTCGCGGATCAGCACGGCCTCGGTGATCTCGAGCTCGAGCCGGCGCGGGTCCAGCCCGGAGGCGGCCAGCGCGCTCGCAATCCGCAGCGCCAGCGTGTCGCATTTGAGCTGCACGGGCGAGACGTTGACCGCGACGCGCACATGCGCCGGCCAGGTCGCGGCCTCGTTGCAGGCCATGCGCAGCACCCATTCGCCGAGCTCGGTGATCAGGCCGGTGTCCTCGGCGACCGGAATGAACTCGGCCGGCGACACCATGCCGCGCTCGGGATGGCGCCAGCGCAGCAGCGCCTCGCAGCCGGAGACTTCGCCTGAGCGCAGGTCGACCAGCGGCTGATAGTGAATCTCGAAGCCGCCGTTGACCAGGGCCTGGCGCAGGTCCTGCTCCATGGTCAGGCGCGCCTTGGCGCTCGCATCCATCGCCGGCTCGAAGAACCGGTGGGTGCGGCGTCCTTCGGCCTTGGCGCCGTACATCGCGAGGTCGGCATTCTTGATGAGTTGATCGAGGTCCAATCCGTCCTGCGGCGCCAGCGCGATCCCGATGCTCGCGTCGGTGGAGAGCTGATGGCCGAGACAATGAAAGGGCTGCCGGATCGCCTGGTAGATCCTCGCCACGAAGGACATCACGTCCGCGGGCGATTGGATCCCGGTCTGGATCACCGCGAACTCGTCGCCGCCGAGCCGCGCGATCAGGTCGCCCTGCGTCAGGCAGCCGCGCAGCCGGGAAGCGATCGCCTTCAACAGCTCGTCGCCGACGTGGTGGCCGAGCGAATCGTTGATGCCCTTGAACTCGTCGACGTCGATGTAGAGCAGCGCGAATTGGCAGCCGTCCGCGAGATGCGCGAGCTGGCGTTCGATCTGCTCGCGGAACAGCGTGCGGTTCGGCAGGTCGGTCAGCGCATCGTAGTGCGCCATGTGCGCGATCTTCTCGTCGGCCCGTCGCTGCTCGGTGACGTCCTCGACGACGTTGATGATGTAGCGCGGCTCCCCGGTCTTGTCGCGGATGCCGATCCGGCGCGAGGTGATGTAGCGCCGGCCGATCGCCGGCGTATTCCAGATGTGTTCATCCAGGAACAGCCCGTCCGGCGATTGCAGCAGCTTGTCGTCGTCCCGGGTGATGACTCCGGCGTCGTGTGCCGGGTAGAGGTCGAAAGCGGTCTTGCCGACGATGGTCCCGGTGGAGTCGACGAGCTGTTCCTCGGCCACCCGGTTGGCGAGGAGGTATCGACGCGTCCGGGCGTCCTTCACGGTGATCCGGGAGGGGATGTGGTCGATGATCTCGCGCAGGAAGGTATAGTTGCGGTCGCGCTCCTGTTCGAGGTTGCGGCGCTCGGTGATGTCTTCGATGGTGGCGACCCATCCGCCCTGCGCGAGCGGGGTGTTGATGACCTGGAAGGCGCGGCCGTCGGCCAGCTGATGAACTCTCGTGGAGACCGTGCCTTCGGCGACGACCCTCATCACGTCGGCGCAAAATTCCTCGACATCGCCGTCGAACGCACCACGCTCCTGGCGATGGTACATCGCCTCGCGGATATGGCAGCCGGGCTTGATGACGTCGTGGGACAGGCCGAACATGTCCGCATAGCGCCGGTTGCAGGTCACGATGTATCCGGCGGCGTCGTACAGGATCAGCCCTTGCGACATGTTGTTGAGGGCGGTGTCGAGCCGCAGCCGTTCGGCCTCGATCCGCTGCTGGGCCTCGCGGTTCTGCCGGTTGATCTGGCGAATGATCAGATAGAGGATCATCGCGATGATTGCGGCCGAGAGCATCGCGGTCATCACCAGCAAGCCGGTCTGCTGGCGCCAGTCCGCAAGTGCCGCTGCCGTGGTGTTGGTGGCGATGATGACCAGCGGGAAATGCTTCAGCGACGCGGCCGAGCCGAGCCGCTCCTCGCCGTTGATGGGGCTCTTGCCGCGGAGCGTCAGCTGACCGCCCTGGGCCAGCACCTTCTGCATCAGCGGCCCCTCCTTGAAGCTCCGCCCGATCAGCTCCTCGACATGCGGATAGCGCGCCAGCATCTTGCCCTCGCGATCGAACAGCGAGATGGCCGTGCCCTCGGCGAGCGCGACCGATGCGAAATATTGCTGATAGCTGTCCGGGTCGATCCGCCGCACCATGGCGCCGAGGAAGGTGCCGTCCGCGCCGCGCAGCCGGCGGGCGATGACCGTGGTCCATTTGCCGATGATAAAGCTGCGGACCGATTCCAGGATGACCGGCTCGGCAGCCGGATTGAATTTGAACGACTGGAAATAGGCGCGCGAGGAGACGTTGATCTTGGGCAGCGGCTGGGCCCGCGACCAGTTGATCAGATCGCCCTCGGCGTCGTAGATCGCGATATCGCCGAGATACGACACCGAACTGATCTTGCTGCGCAGCATCTGGTTTGCCGCAGGCCCGGACATGCGCTCGCGGAACATCGCAGGCGAGGTGATCTCCGGCAGGCTCATCTGGCCGATCAGGTCGGCGGCGACGGAGTCGGAATCCTCGAATTGCTGATCGAAATGCCGCGCGATCAGCTTCACCGTGTTCTCGAGCTCGCGTTCGCGGTTGGCGAGGGTTCGCTCGCGAAACTCGCCGATGGCGATGGCCGTGGTGACGAAGATTCCCGCCACCAGGAACACGCCGCACAGGGTCAGCCAGAGGACGGGACCACGCCACGCGACGGGACCACGCCGCGCCAAGCCCTCCCAGCCGTTCCTCGCGGCTAGAGACATTCCGGTTGCTACCCTGGCAAAGACCTGGCGCATTCCCCCTCCCTGGAGGGACAGGAATACACCGCACAAATGGCGCAAACCTTAGGAAAGCCAGTTACCTAAGCATTAATCCGGCTGCTGCGATCGCATCCATTGCAGCGCCGCGGGCATCACGCGCGAGGCTTGCGCTGCGCGGGCCGCGACCGTCGCGCTGCATCATGAATCAACGGTTAATGCGAGGGGCTTGCGGTCTTCTTGCCGCCGCCCTGGCGCAGCCGTCCGACCACGCCGGTCGGGAAGAAATAGACGCTGGCGATGAACAGCAGCCCGAGCCACAGCAGCCAGCGATCGGGATGCAACAGCCCCGGCAGCAGCGGCAGGCCGGCTTCCGACGCCGCCGTGGATGCGACGCCCATCAGCGATTGCAGATAGTTCTGGGCGAGGATGAAGATGGTGGCGCCGATGATCGCGCCGTAGATCGTGCCCATGCCGCCGATCACCACCATCAGCAGGATGTCCAGCATGATCGAGAAGCTGAGCGAGGTGTCGGGTCCGGCATAGCGCAGCCACAACGCATTGAGGATGCCGGCGCTGGCGGCGACGAGGGCGGCGAGGCAGTTGGCGTAGGTCAGGTGGAACACGGTGCGGAAGCCGAGCGCCTCGGCGCGAAAGCGGTTCTCGCGGATCGCCTGCAGCACGCGCCCGAACGGCGAGTTCACGACGCGGAGCAGAGCCAGGATCATCAGGCCAGAGATCGCGAACACCAGATAGAAAGTGAGGATGCGGCCGTTGATCTCGAAGCCGAACAGGCTCTTCGAGATCAGCACGGTGCCCGGGCGCAGCAACTCCGGCAGCTGGAAGCTGCGCCCGTCCTCACCGCCGGTGAGCCAGGACAGCTGCGAGGCCAGCACCTGGAAGGCCGAGGCGACCGCGAGCGTGATCATGGCAAAGAAGATCGCCGCGACGCGCAGCGAGAACAGGCCGATCGCGAGCGCGAGCAGGGCGGCGAGCGGCAGGCCGACGACGATGCCGGTGGCGACCGCTGCCCAATTCGGACCCATCCCGTACAGCGCGATCGCGATGGCGTAGCTGCCGATGCCGTAGAACATGGTGTGGGCGAACGACACCGAGCCGGTATAGCCGAGCAGGAGGTCGTAGGAGGCGACGAGGGCTGCGAATATGCAGATCTTGGCCGCGACGTTCAGCGCCTTGGCGCCCGGAAACAGGAACGGCGTCGCCGCCAGCGCCAGGATGATGACGAGGAGGAGGAGCGTGAGGACGCGGCTCTTCGGCGGATCGCCCGAGAGGATCATCATCGGCTGGTCACCGCATAGAGGCCGCGCGGCCGCCACATCAGGATGGCGACCATCAGCAGGATGTTGGAGACGAGGGCGAGCTTCGGCACCAGGAAGCCGCCGTAATTGGCGACCATGGCGACGAGGATGGCGCCGATGAAGCAGCCGCCGATCGATCCCAGCCCGCCGATGATGACGACGATGAAGATCAGCACGGTGAGGTCGTCGCTCATGGAGGCGTGGACCTGCTCGCGATAGAGCGCCCACATCACGCCGCCGAGGCCGGCCAGCGCCGATCCCGTCATGAACACGCCGAGGAACAGGCGGCGGATGCGATAGCCGAGCGCCTCGACCATCTCGCGGTTCTCGACGCCGGCGCGGATCAGGAGGCCGAGCTTGCTGCGGTTGAGCACGAGCTGGATCGCGATGAAGATGCCGAGCCCGATCAGCATCGCCAGCACGCGGTACTTGGCGATGGCGACGTCGCCGAGGATGAACGAGCCGCGCAGCGAGGCCGGCAGCGGCATCGGAATGATCTGCGGGCCCCACAGCGCATAGAGCGTCTGCTCGGCCACGATCAGGCCGCCGGTCGTCATCAGGATCTGCTTCAGGTGCTGGCCGTAGACGGGCAGGATCAGCACGCGCTCGACGACGAGACCGAGCGCGCCGGAGACCGCCATCGAGAGCAGCGCGGCCGGAGCCAGCACCGCGAGGTTCGCCAGAAGCGAGTCGGCCTGGATGGAGGCCGCGAACGGCGCCAGAACGAGCGTGGCGACATAGGCACCGACCGCGATGAAGGCGCCATGGCCGAAATTGAGCACGTCCATCAGGCCGAACACCAGCGTCAGCCCCGAGGCCATGATGAAGATCATCATGCCCATGGCGAGGCTGGCGACGGTCAGGGTCAGCCAGGACGAGGTCGATCCGATCAGCGGGATCATCAGCAGCGCGAGCGCCACCGGCAGCAGGATCGGCGCGAGGTCGCGCTTCGGCTTCGGCAGCGGATCGGTTGCGGCAAGGTCTGTCACTGATGCGTCTCCAGGCTCAGGCCGAGCAGCCGCTCCTGCAGCGGCACGTCGGCGGCGAGCGCCGCCATCTCGCCGCGATGGACGATGGTGCCGTTGTCCATGACCAGTACGTTGTCGCCGAGCTCGCGGGCGGCAAAGAAGTTCTGCTCGACCAGGAGGATCGTCGCGCCCTTGCGCTTGATCTCCTTCAGGCACTCGATCAGCGCCATCACGATGGCGGGCGCGAGGCCCTTGGTCGGCTCGTCGATCAGGAGCAGCTTGCGCGGCTCGACGATGGCGCGGGCGATCGACAGCATCTGCTTCTGTCCGCCCGAGAGGCTCCCCGCCCGCGACAGCCAGAAGCGCCGCAGCGCCGGGAAGAAGCCGAAGATCCAGTCCAGCTGCTTCTCGTCGAGCGGCGCGTCGCGCGCGGCCAGCACCAGGTTCTCCTTCACCGTGAGATCGGAGAACACCGCCATGCTCTCCGGCACGTAGCCGACGCCGAGCCGCGCGATGTCCGGCGTCGCAAGGCTCTCGATGCGCTGGCCGGCGAGGCTGATCTCGCCTTTCGAGGCCTGCCACAGGCCCATGATGGTGCGCAGCGTCGTGGTCTTGCCGGCGCCGTTGCGGCCGAGCAGCATCGTCACCTGTCCTTCCGGAACGGCGAGATCGATCCCCTGCAGGATGTGATAGCGCCCGATATGGGTGTGCACGCCGGACAGTTTGAGGAGATCGGTCATCCGACGCTCTCCGCGGTCTTGGGCGCGACGCCGAGATAGGCTTCCTGCACGATCGGCGAGGCGATCACCTCGGCAGGCACGCCGTCCGCCACCAGCTGTCCGTTATGCAGCACGATGATGCGGTCGGCGAGCGAGCGCACCACGTCCATCTTGTGCTCGACCAGGAGGATGATCTTGCTCCTGTCCTGCTTGAGCTGCGCGATCAGGTTCAGGACGATCGGCACCTCGTCGATGCTCATGCCGGCGGTCGGCTCGTCGAACATGAAGACTTTCGGCTCCAGCGCGATCATCAGCGCGACCTCGAGCTTGCGCTGGTCGCCATGCGACAGCGCGGTCGCAGTGACGCCGCGGCGGCTGCCGAGCGCAACCTGGTCGAGGATGCTGTCCGCGCGCGCGATCAGGTCGCGGCGCACCATCCAGGGCCGCAGCATGTCGTAGTGTGTGCCATTCGCCGCCTGCACCGCGAGGCGGACATTCTCTTCCACCGTCAGGTTCGGGAACAGATTGGTGAGCTGGAATGCGCGTCCGAGACCCGCGCGGGTCCGCATCGGTGCGGAATGCTGGGTGATGTCGGTGCCGTCGAACAGGATGCTGCCGCCGGATGCCCGCAGCTGGCCCGAGATCAGATTGAAATAGGTGGTCTTGCCGGCGCCGTTCGGCCCGACGATGGCGGTGAGCTCGCCCGGCCGAAACGTGCAGGAGACATTGTTGACCGCGACATGGCCGCCGAAGCGGATGGTGAGGTCGCGGGTTTCGAGGGTGAGCGGCATGTTCGTAAGGTGTCTCGGCTGGGCGGTACACCTCTCCCCGGAGGGGAGAGGTCGATTTGCGTAGCAAATCGGGTGAAGGGGGCTCAGGTCCCACGAGAGGGCGGTGCCCCTCACCCGGCGCTTCGCGCCGACCTCTCCCTATGGGAGAGGTGAAACAATCACCGCTTGTTCTTGATCGGAACGTCCATGTCCTCGATCTTCAGCTCGCGCACCGGCTCGAGCACGGCCCAGGCGACGTTCGGATCGACCTTGACCTTGAAGTGATACATGCTCTGCAGCGCCTGATGGTCATCTTTCCGGAACACCATCTTGCCCTTCGGCGTGTCGAACTCCAGGCCCTCCATCGCACTGATCAGCTTCTCGGTGTCGGTCGACTTCGCCTTGGTGACGGCGGCGACGACGGACATCGCGGCGGCAAAACCGCCCGCGGTGAAGAAGTCCGGCGGCGCGTTGAAGCGCTTCTGATGCTCGGCGACCAGCCAGTCGTTCACCGGGTTCTTCGGGATCTCGTAGAAGTAATAGGTCGCGCCTTCCATGCCGGGCAGGCCCTTATAGGCCGCGAGCGCCGGCAGGATGTTGCCGCCGGTGGAGAGCTCGATGCCGTAGCGCTTCGGATCCATGTCCTGGAGCTTGGCGAGCGGATTGCCCGCGCCGGCCCAGATCACCCAGATCACCTTGCGGCCGGGCTTGTCCTTCAGCGCGTCGAACAGGCGCTGGCCGACCGCGGTGAAGTCGGTGGTCGAGGTCGGGGCATATTCTTCCGCCGCGAGCGTCGCGCCGGTCTTGGCCAGCGCTTCCTTGAAGGCAGCGACGCCGTCGCGGCCGAAGGCGTAGTCCTGCGCCAGCGTCGCCACGGTGACGCCCTGCTTGCCGATCGCGACCGCGTTGGAGATCGCGTCCTGCGAGGAGTTGCGCGCGGTGCGGAATATATAGCGATTCCACTTCTCGCCGGTAATCTGGTCCGCGACCGCGGGCTCGACGATCAGGATCTTCTTGTTCTCCTCGGCGACGGGGAGAATGGCGAGCGCCGCGGCCGACGAGGTCGTGCCGATCGCGATATCGACCTTGTCGTCCTGATAGGCCTCCGAGAGCGCGGCCTTGGCGAGGTCCGGCTTGCCCTGGTCGTCCTTGGTGATGATGACGATCTTGCGGCCGTCGAGCGTCATGCTGCCCTTGGTGGCGTACTCGAAGCCCATCTTCAGGCCGGTCTCGGTCTGCTTGGCGTAGGCTTCGAGCGGACCGGTCTTGCCGTGGATCAGTGCGATCTTGAGATCGTCGGCCAGCGCGGAGGTGCCCGCGCCGAGCGCGAGAACGGTTGTTGCTATGATGAGTGATCGACGCACGATGGTCCCTCCTGATTCAAAGTTTCTCGGTAACAGCGATTTGCACAACGTTACGAACATTGCAATTGAACCTTCCGCCTGAGCATGTCGGCCTTTCGAACCTGCATCATTTTTGATCTGGCCGCGCATCGACGCCGCCCTCGGCTTGACGCCGATCGGACTGCGCTTCCTCCGCGCTCTCGAAGATGTGCGGCGCGACGCCGCGCTTCTCCAGGGCTTCGCCGAGCTTGATGCGCAGGAAGCCCGACGTGGTGTAGCGCGACACGCCGGAATAGAAGCGGTCGACGAGGCTTCGCACCATCGCCGAATAATCGTCCATCAGCTCCGGCAGGATAGAAAAATTGTCATAATTGACGATGGCGTAGACCCGGCGTCCGAGCGGCGCGAGCCTCGCCTCCACGATGGCGGCGATGGTGTCGATCTCCGCCTTGCTGCGCAGCGGATAGCGCTCGAGATTGACGAAGAACAGGTTCTGCTGCTCGTCCAGCGTGAAGCGCTGGTCGAGCGGGATGGTGAGCAGGTGCTCGCGCAGCTCCATCAGCCCGTCGCCGAAGATGCGCGCGTCCATCGGCGCGGGATCGCGCGGGATCAGCGGCTTGAAGTCCATCAGGCGCAGGATGTCGCGCTCGATGTCGATGCCGGGCGCGACCTCGACGAGCTCGAGCCCGCCCGGGCGGAGCTCGAACACGCAGCGCTCGGTGACGTAAAGGGTGCGCTGCTTGCGCGCGGCGGCAAACGGGCCGCTGAAAGTGACGTGCTCGACGTTACCTACGAACTTGCGCGACTTGGCTTCGTCGAGAATGACGAGCTTGCCGTCCTTCACCGCGATGCGCTGCTTGCCCGCGCCGAAGGTGCCGACGAAGATCACTTCCTTGGCGTTCTGGCTGATGTTGATGAAGCCGCCGGCCCCGGCAAGCTTCGGTCCGAACTTGCTGACATTGAGGTTGCCGGCGCGGTCGACCTGAGCGAGGCCGAGGAAGGCGGCGTCCAAACCGCCGCCGTCGTAGAAGTCGAACTGATAGGGCTGGTCGATCACCGCCTGCGTGTTGATCGCCGCGCCGAAATCGATGCCGCTCGCGGGGATGCCGCCGATCACGCCGGGCTCCGCCGTCAGCGTGATGAGATCGATGATGCGCTCTTCGTTGGCGACCGAGGCGATCCCCTCCGGCATGCCGATGCCGAGATTGACGACGCTGTTGGCCTTCAGCTCCAGGGCGGCGCGCCGGGCGATGATCTTGCGCTCGCTGATCGGCATCACCGGCAGCGAAGCGGCGCGGACCCGGATCTCGCTCGAGAACGCCGGATTGTATTGCGTGCCGAACGTCTGCCAGTGGTTCTCCGGCCTCGACACCACGACGCAGTCGACCAGGATGCCGGGAATCTTGACCTGGCGGGGATTGAGGCTGCCGGCCTCCGCGACGCGCTCGACCTGGGCGATGACGATGCCGCCGGAATTATGCGCTGCCATGGCGATGGCGAGCGCTTCCAGCGTCAGTGCTTCCTTCTCCATGGTGAGATTGCCGTCGGGATCGCCGGTGGTGGCGCGGATGATTCCGACATCGATCGGAAAGGTCTTGTAGAGCAGGCACTCTTCGCCGCGCAGCGTGATCAGCTCCACCAGGTCGTCGGTGGTGCGCGCATTCAGCTTGCCGCCGCCGTGCCGGGGATCGACGAAAGTGCCAATGCCGACGCGGGTGATGTGCCCGGGCCGGTGCGCGGCGATGTCGCGGAACAGATGCGTGATGACGCCCTGCGGCAGGTTGTAGGCCTCGATCTGGCCCCCGATCGCGAGCTGCTGCAATTTCGGCGCAAGGCCCCAATGCCCGCCGATCACGCGCCGCAACAGGCCTTCATGACCGAAATGATTGAGGCCGCGCTGCTTGCCGTCGCCCTGTCCGGCCGCATAGACCAGCGTCAGATTGCGCGGCTTGCCCTGCGTGTAGGGCGCATCGCCCTCGTGGGAGAGATAGAGCTGCTCCAGCGCGATGGCGATCTCCTCGGCAAAGCCGATGCCGACGAAGCCACCGGTCGCCACCGTGTCGCCGTCGCGGATCAGCATGACGGCTTCATTCGCCGAGACGACCTTGCCCTTCTCGGAATTGCGCAAATACGGCAGAGCTGGATGATGGCTCACGGCGTTCCTCCCGCTCCCTGGACCGTAGGCCTTGTTATGCTTGATCTTATCGCGAAGAGCCGTCCCGGAACAGGTTGCTCATCGTGAATGAAAGACGGCAAAGCGGAGAGCAAGGTCCGCGCCAGATCCCGCAACGCCGCGCAAAACCGCTGAAAACTGCGGCAATTGCCTGCAATTCGCCCGGAATGGCGGCCGGCTGCGGTGTCCGGAATCCGAGACTCCGGACAGTCTAATGTCTCGAAACTCAGACGGGCGCCGATCCCGAGGCAAGGCCGAACTTGGCGAGCTTCTTGTAGAAGGTCGCGCGCGAGATCCGCAGCATCCTGGCGGCCTCGGTGATCTGGCCGTTGCTGGCGGCGAGCGCCTGCTCGAGCGTCTGCTTCTCGAACTCGGCCTCGGCTTCGGCATAGGGCACCACCGATCCCGCCGGGCGCTCGGGCGGTGCGAGCCTGACCTCGGAGCCGATGGGCAAGATGCGGGCGACATCCTCGGCCGTAAGCCGCCCGGAATCGCTGAGGATGAGCGCGCGCTCGAGAATGTTGCGGAGCTCGCGGACATTGCCCGGCCAGTCGTAACGGGCGAGCGCCGCGAGCGCGCTCGGCGTAATCTTCGCCTTGACGTAGTCGCCCGACGCGCTGATGTCGTCGAGCAGCCGGGCGCAGATGTCGGGGAGATCGTCGAGGCAGTGACGCAGCGGCGGCAGCTCGACCGAGAGCACGTTGAGACGGTAGTAGAGATCGGCGCGAAACGCGCCGTCGCTGACGCGCTTGCGCAGGTCCACATTGGTCGCGGCGATGACGCGGACGTCGACCCTGGTGATCTTGTCCGAGCCGAGCGGCTCGATCTCGCGCTCCTGGAGCACCCGCAGCAGCTTGGCCTGCAATTGCAGCGGCATCTCGCCGATCTCGTCGAGGAACAGCGTGCCGCCGTCGGCAATGCGGAACTTGCCCTCGCGTCCCCGTCGGTCGGCGCCGGTATAGGCGCCCGGCGCCGTGCCGAAGAACTCCGACTCGATCAGCGTCTCGGGGACGGCGGCGACGTTGACGCTGACGAACGGCTTGTCGGCGCGCGAGGAGGCGTTGTGGATCGCCTGCGCCAGCATCTCCTTTCCCGTTCCGGTCTCGCCGGTGAGCAGCACCGTGACGCTCTGCCGCGCCGCGCGGCTGGCGAGCTCCTTGGCGCGCGCGATGGCCGGTGTCGTGCCGACGTAATCGGCGAAGGTGAAACGCGCCGCGCGGGCGTTGGACAATTGCCGCCGCGCCAGCCGCAGATCGCTCTCGAGCTGGGCGACGCGGGCGAGCAGCGGCTTAAGGCTTTCGAGATGATCATAGAGCACGAAGCCGATCGCGCCGATCACCGCCCCGTTCTCGTCCTCGATCGGCATGCGGGTGACGACGAGCTGCTCGCCGCCGAGCTCCATGATGTCGAGCAGGATCGGCTCGCCGGTCTCGGCCACCTTCCGCATCAGGCTGTTCGGGATGACCTCCTCAATCGAGCGCCCGATCGCCTCGCTGGTCTGGTTGAGACCGAGCGCGGCAAGATATTTCTCGTTGACGTAGACGACGCGCCCGCCGCGATCGATTGCAATCGCACCTTCGCAGAGCTTCTCCAGCCGCTCGAACAGCGTCTCCATCGCGCGCGCACGGAGATAGGCGGGATCGCTGATCGAGGAGGAGGCGGCAGGCATGAGATACCTCGGGGAGGTCCGCCCGTGTATTAGCAAAAGTGCAGCAATTTCAAAGGGGGAAATGGTGGCGGGACCGCTCGTAATCTATCCACCGTCACCCTGAGGTGGCCGCTTCTTCAGCGGCCCTCGAAGGGCGACGGCCGGTCCTGCCGCACCATCCAATATGCGTCACCGGCCGGCATGATCCAGCGGGGCATTTCGGCGAATTGTCTAGATCGAGGTGACGGACACGGCGACGGGCGAGAGCACTGCGCGTGAGATGGCTGATAATTAGGTTTGCCGTCGGTCGTTACCATTCCGACGTTTCGTGTCGCACAGTTAGTGTTGCTTCTGAATTGAGGGTGCGGCTCGCCCGAGAATCCGCTCGTAAAATTCCAAACAGTATGCATCCGTCATGCCCGCGATGTAGTCGCTGATACAGCGCTGCTTCCAACCCGTATCTCCAGGATTGGCTTCGATCAGCAGTCGCCAATCTTCCGGCATTAGCAGATAACCTCCATCATCTTTTAGTTCGCCAAATATTTGTTCGATGACCCACTGCCCGCGATTTTCGGCTGACTTCAGTCGCGATGACATAATGACAGCGTTGAACGAAACCGTTTTTAGAACCTCAACCGCGATGAATGCCTCGATTGATAGCCGAACGGTTGTCAGCGCCGGACAAGACTCATTGAAGTCTGCAACTTCGACCGCGCGAATGAACCGACCAACCAGTTGTGACGTGAACTCCGTACGAAAATATCCATTGCTGCAAAGCGTCGCGGAGGTTCCTGATGTTATGGAGACAACTAAAGCATTGTACTGGTCTATATCCAAGCCGCCGTTCTCGAGTATTTCAGCTGGGACTTCGACTTTCAGCACGCCTGCAAATATCCGCCGGAGAACTGCGTTGTACTCAGGCAACCCAAACTCACGCTCTTTTGCACTTAGATGCGGATAGCTGGCTTCGATCCGTCTTTGTACCTTGGCAACGATTGCTGCCTTCTGATGATCGGGCATCGAGATGATGGAGAGTGGCGTCAGAAACCCGCCCTTGAACGCATCTTCAAGGTCGTATGTCGAGTACGCGATATCATCCGCGATATCCATAATAGAACACTCGACCGTCTTCATCTTCCCTTCAAACTTTGGTCCTGCGACTCGGGACCTTATCTGCGAGACTAGTTCTCGTTCAGAGAAGCAATAGCCCTTCACTGCATGCTTTTCATTTTGAGACTCTCTACGCGCATCAGTGTTTCTGGGAATTTGATGGTCGTACTTTAGTATCGATGCCAGCGATCGAAATGTGAGGTTCAAGCCAGCTCGGCAATCTTGCCCATTTGCAACCGCAAGAGGCGTGTCATCCTTGTGCGGGTATGAAAGGGTTTGCTTCTTTTCGAGCCTTGAGAGAACCCGCAGCGTCTGCGCATTTCCTTCAAAGCCGCCATACTCCAGCATGTGCTGGTCTAGCTGCTCTTCACCGTTGTGGCCAAATGGCGGGTGGCCAATATCGTGGGCAAGCCCCGCAAGCTCAATCAAGTCCGTGTTTATCGGGTTAGTTTGAAAATACTCATGCTTATCGTTGAGCTTGATGGCAATGGACTTAGCAATCTGCGCAACTTCCAGCGAGTGCGACAAGCGATTTCGAAAGAAATCACTCTCCTGGCAGGGAAATAGCTGGGCTTTCCCTTGCAGCCGTCGGAACGACGGGCAATGTATCAGCCTCGCGTAATCCCGCCGAAACTCGCTTCGGTAGCGCTCTGGAGCTAAATCGTCGGGAGCTGCGGCCGCGGTAATGCGAGCGGCGTCATCGGCTGTATAAAGAGGGGGTGGACCGGCTCGCTTAGCGACGGCCGGACTTGCGATCGATCGTGACTTTTGTCGCGTCGGAGCCATTGCTGGAAGTTAGCCGAACCGTCGGCGTGGAGGGGGCCTTGGATCCATGGGCCGTTAACATGGAGGCGTGCGATTGTGTCGCCTGCTTCCTTGCACCCTTAGTTGCCGCAGAGTCAACACGGTCAAGAAGCTTTGTCATGGCTTGTCTCCAGGCTCCCACAGGTTACCGCAGCGCCGTTGGCATTGTCTTAACGCGCCGGCGGCAACGCCTGATTTCTTGCTATAGTTGCAATACAGCAGTGATTTGCTGCGGAAATCAACAGGACCAAATTGGACCCACGTGGGTCCGAACGGGGCGTCGCCCTATTCAGAGAGAGACAATTTAAAGCCGCCATGGAAGCGCTTGCGGAGGGCGCTGACGCGCTTAAGCGATGTTTGACGCGAAGGTTTCACTCTATCTGCAATCGCCTTTCAGTAGGCCGCGGATGGCCGGCAAAACGGCGAAAGTTTTTTTCAACAATCCGCGATTTTCACAGTCGGCGGGCATTTGGCTGGCAGCCGGGTGCCTGGGATGGACGATGACAGACGGGCTGGCCGATTGGGGTAATATGCTTGCCGCATCCGTAGTCTATGGGCCGTGGCGGCCGCGCGGGAATCTATGGGGCATGAACACAAAGCCTCGAGAGGTCGTGGGGGGATCATGGGCGCGGAGAGCCATGCCCAAAGAGCACGCGAGCGTGCCGAAGCGGCCATTCGCGAGACGAACCGGGCGGAGGCCGAAGCCTGGTCCATCGGCATGGAACGCTACGGCGCCTGCCCAACCCTCCCCGACAAACCGACCAGTGAGGCTGCCACTTGACGCCATCCGCCGGTCTCAAGGCATGCCGCCTTGGAAGCTCGAAGCTTCACTCAACGGAATTGATGTGGTCTAGCGCAGTCTGTAGCGATGCGCAGCTTCAAGGCCACGCACCCCTACCGCCGGTAGCCGCTCGCCCGCGAATAGCCTTGGCGGTTCTGTTGCGCCGGGCGGGTTGCCACGCTGACCCGCGCCTCGCTCGAGGAGGGCGTTGCGAGCTTCAGCTCCTCCAGGAAGATCGGCCGGGCGAAGTAATAGCCCTGCGCGTAGCGGATCTTGGTGGCGGCCTGCAGATAGGCCAGCTCCTCGTAGGATTCCAGGCCTTCGGCGATCACCGTCATGCCGAGCGCTTCGCTCAAGGATTCGATCGCGCGCAAGATGCCCTGGCTGCGCGGGCGCTTATGGATGTCGGTGATGAAGGAACGGTCGATCTTGATCTCGTCGGCGGTGATGTCGGCCAGCGCCGAGAGCGAGGAATAGCCGGTGCCGAAATCGTCGATCGAGATGCCGACCCCGAGCTTGCGGAACATGGGCAAGATCTCGGCCTGGAAATGATTCTTGGCGACGAAAGCGTCTTCCGTCACCTCGATCATGAACCGCTGCGGAAAGCCGGTCTCGTCCAGCGCCTGCGCAAAGCTGCGCATGAACTCGGGGTTGCCGGCCTGCTTGGCGGCGACGTTGATGCTGATGGTCGCTTCGACGCCGAACGTGTCGTTGATCAGGTCGATCGACTTGACGATCTCGGCGAGCACGAGATGGGTCAACTCGTCGATCAGGCCGAGCTCGCCGGCAAGATTGATGAATGAGCCTGGCGCCTGGATCACGCCTTCGTCGTCGCGCAGGCGCACCAAGGCCTCGATGCCCTTCACGGCTTGCGTGCGGATGTCGACCTTGGACTGGAACGCGCAGCAGAAGCGCTTTTCCAGGATCGCGAGCCGCAGCGACTGCTCGACCTTCATCCGCGCCTGCGCCTCGCGTTCCATGCTGGTATCGAAGAAGGCGGCCAGTCCCTTGCCGTTGTTCTTGATGCGGTACATCGCGATGTCGGCGTTCTGCCGCAGCATCTCGAAGCTGCGTCCATGGTCGGGATAGAGGCTGATGCCGACCGAGGTCGAGGCGAACACTTCCGAATGATCGATGAAGAACGGTGCGGTCAGCCGCTCCAGCGTCGATTGCATGAATTCGGCGACCTCGTCCTGGCCCTGGATCGGTGACAGCAGCAGCAGGAATTCGTCGCCGGAGATGCGCGAGAGCATGTCGGAATCGCGCAAGTCGCGTCCGAGCCGCTTCGACAGCTCGACCAGCAGCGCGTCGCCCACGGCATGGCCGTAATAGTCGTTGATGTGCTTGAAATTGTCGACGTCGAGAAAGGCCAGCGCAAAGCGTTCGTCGCCGCCGTCGCGCGCGAGCAGGGCGTTGGCGCGGTGCTCGATCACGCGCCGCGAGGGCAGCCCGGTCAGCTCGTCGAAATAGGCCGAGCGGAACAGCTGGTCCTCGAAATTCTTCTGCTCGGTGATGTCGGAGGATGCCGAGATCAGGAGTTCGCGTCCGTCGAGACGAACGGGACGATGGGTCGTGAGCAGCACCTTTCGCGCCGCGCCGACGTGAAGCGCTTCCTCGGTCACGACCGGCATGCCGGCGCTCAGCGCCTGCCGGCAGGCTTCGCGGCGCGGCGTCAGATCGGGTGAAGGACGGTTGCCGTCCATGCCGAGCTGCGCGGCGGCGGCATCGTTGACCAGCAGAAGCTCGCCATGCGCGTCCTGCACGGTAAGGCCGGCCGGCAGCATTCGAACGATTTCCTTGAGAAAACCGAGCTCGGCCTCAGTCGCGCCGGAATAGTGATTGTCGTTCATAGAAGTCATGAATCTTGTTGTTTCAGCGCGCCTTTAGCAATGGGCGCGATCTTCCGTGGTTCCCTCTTAAGTTTGGTTAAGGGCTCCGGAGAAATACGGGGGTGTTTTGGAGAAAACTTGCGACGATCCGACGCGCGCAGAACATCGTCATTAACAGAGCGTCAACGCGCTCGGCAAAACAGCGCGCGAGGTGCGCGATTCTGCTTTCGCTTTGCTCGCGAGACTATTCGCTTCGTGGAATTCGACACTGCATGATGCAATGCAGCCCGGTTTTCAGATACGAGATCTCGGTCCTGCCGTCGAAAGCCGAGAGGGCCGATTTCAAGAGCTTGGTGCCGAAGCCGGGCTCCGACACCTTGTCCACGCTCGGTCCTTCGGTTTCGTCCCAGGTGATGGTCAGGCGGTCGTCGATGATGGTCCATGACACCTGCAACAGGCCGCGCGGGGCGGAGAACGCGCCGTACTTGCCCGCATTGGTGGCCAGCTCGTGAAACATCAATGACAGCGTGACCGCGAGCCTCGGCGGCAGGAACAGCCGCTCGCCATTCAGCGTGAAGCGGACATGGCCGTAAGGCCCGAGCTCCGAGATCAGCAGGTCACGGATGTCGCAGCCGGCCTTGTCGATCCGCGAGATCAAATCGTCGGTTGCGGCCAGCGAGCGCAGCCGCGGGTCGACCCGGGCCCAGACCTGCGGCTGGTCGTGCAGCACCTGATGAATCACGGCGTGCACGGTCGAGAGCTTGTTCTTCAGCCGGTGCTGGAGCTCGTCGACCAGCAGCTTGCGATATTCCTCTTCCTCGATCAGGCGTTTGGAAATTCGGCGCTGCTCGGCCAGCATGGTGCGATAATGCTCGACACCCCAGATGGTCATCGCGCACACGGCCCAGTAAAGCGCCAGCAGGGCAAAACGCGCGCGATCGGCAAAAGCATCGCCGAAATTGAGGACGACGCCGAGCACGCCGCCGACGAGCGCCGTGACGATGCCGATCCGGAATCCGCCCAGGGCCGCAGCAAAGAACACCGCCGGGAAGTAGGGCGTGAAATAGATGTCGGGGCGAACCTGAGCGAGGCCCCAGCGAACAAGGGTTGCACCCAACAGGCAGACCACCGCAAAGCCGATGCTCAGACCGAGCGAGGGCGGCGCCGCACCCTGCCAGCCCTTGCGGAACTCGTCGATCAGCTTCCTCATGCGCTGCCCGGTTGCGATAGGCGTTCGACGATCGAGCGGCCGGTGAGGATGTTACGCATGCCGCCCGTGCAAGCATAGCTTGCCTTGTCGGAAGCGGGCAGGAATAGTGACCGCTGCGGCGACGGCGGCGGCCGGCATTCGCCTTTTGGCATCAAATCACTCGAAAACAGGAACATTCCATGGGCAGGCTGGATGGCAAGGTTGCAGTGATTACGGGGGCGACGAGCGGCATCGGATTGCGCACTGCGGAAGTCTTCGTTGCCGAAGGTGCCAAAATTGTGATCGCGGGCCGGCGCGTACCGGAAGGCGAAGCGTTGGCATCGCGGCTCGGGGAAAGTTGCGTCTTCCGGCAGACCGACGTCACCGAGGAAGCGCAGATGCAGGCGCTGATCGCGCTCGCGGTCGACAAGTTCGGCAGGATCGACTGTCTGTTCAACAATGCCGGCGGGCCGGCGCAGACCGGCGGCATCGAAGGCCTCGAGGTCGAGCGGTTCGACGCGGCGATGGCGACGCTGGTGCGCAGCGTCATGCTCGGCATGAAGCACGCCGCGCCTTACATGAAGAAGCAGGGCGCGGGCAGCATCATCAACAATGGCAGCATTGCCGGCCGCCTCGCCGGCTTCTCCTCGTCGATGGTCTATAGCGCGGCCAAGGCGGCGGTGATCCATCTCACCAAATGCGTGGCGATGGAGCTCGGCGAATCCAACGTCCGCGTCAACGCGATCTCGCCCGGCGCGATCGCGACCGGCATCTTCGGCAAGGCGCTGGGGCTCTCGACCGACGCTGCCGAGAAGACACCGGCGGTGATGCGCGAGGTCTACAAGACCGCGCAGCCGATCCCGCGCGCGGGTCTTCCTGAAGATATCGCCCATGCCGCTGTGTTCCTGGCCAGCGACGAATCCAGCTTCATCAACGGCCACGACCTCGTCGTCGACGGCGCCATGACCGGCGGCCGCAACTGGAGCCAGCAGCAGCAGGGCTATGTGGCCCTGCGCAAGGCGTTCGATCAGGGGGCGTAGGCGGCGCAGATGACGGTGCCGGTACAGGGTGGGCAAAGGCGTGCCTTCGCGCGCCGTGCCCACCATCGATATTTGAACCCGCAGAAGCGTGGTGGGCACGCTTCGCTTTGCCTACCCTGCGAGACTGGGGTTCCGTCATTGCGAGGAGCCCTTGCGACGAAGCAATCCAGACCGTTTCCGCGGAGACGGCCTGGATTGCTTCGCTTCGCTCGCAATGACGGTGGTGACGCTATACCGCTCTCACCCGCACCCGCAGCCCGTCCCGCGGCTTCGGGATCGGCCACATCTGCCAGTCGGGCTTGTAGCCCGGCGCGAGCGACACCTCGATGTTCTCCAGGAAATGCCGCGCGAAGCACTTCGCCTGCATGTAGGCGAAGTGCAGGCCGAGGCACATATGCGCGCCGCCGCCGAACGGCACGAAGGCGAAGCGGTGGCGGCCGCGCTGCGCCTCTTCGGTGAAGCGCAGGGGATCGAAACGGTCCGGCTCCGGCCAGATCTCCTTCATGTGGTGGGTATAGAGCGGATTGATGCCGACCGCGGTGCCGGCGGGGATCGCAAAACCCTTGAAGCTGAAATCGCGCATCGCGCGGCGCGGCATCGACGGCACCGGCGGCCTGAGCCGCAGCGCTTCCTTGAACGCCATCTCGCTCAGCGGCATCTTATCGAGATCGTCGAAGCTGGTCGGCGCGCCGGAGGCAAGGCCGAGCGCGCGCACCTCCGCGCGCAGCCGGTCCTGCCAGTCCGGATTGGCGGCGAGCTCGCCGATGAAGGAGGTCAGCGACGAGGTCAGCGTGTCGTGCGCGGCCATCATCAGGAAGCTCATATGGTCGATGATGTCCTGATCCGACAGCAGCGCGCCGTTCTCATGGGTGGCGCGGCAGAGTTGCGAGAACAGATCGTCGCCGCCGTGATTGCCGCGCCGCAGCGGAATCTGCTCGCGGAAATAGGCGATGATGCGCTTGCGCCCCTTCACCCCGCGCGCCATCTGGGTGCCGGGCAGGGGGCGGCGGACCGGCGTGACGGCGGCGGCCACCATGTCGATGAAGGCGCGGTTGATCTCGTCGACCTCCGGCCCGATGTCGGCGCCGAGGAACGAGGCCGCGGCAAGATCGAGCGTGAGCTGCTTCATCGCCGAATAAAGCTGCATCTCGCCGGGCTTCGCCTTCCATTGCGCGATGCGCGCGGAAATCCCGCGGTCGAGGTCGCCGAGATAGGACTTCATCGGCCCGGACTTGAACGCGACCGAGAGCGCCTTGCGATGCAGCCGATGCTCCTCGAAATCCAGCAGCATCAATCCGCGCGGAAACAACAGCCCCAGCACCTTGTCCCAGCCATGGGTCGAGGAGAACAATTTCTGCTGGTCGAACAGCACGAGCTCGTTGGCCTCGGGCCCGAGCAGCACGACATTGGTCTCGCCGAAAAAGTGCGTGCGGTAGACCAGGCCGTATTTGGCGCCGTTCGCCTCGATATGGCCCTTGGGATCGGCGAGCACCTGAAAGGTCTTGCCGATGATCGGCCAGCCTTCGTCGCCGGGAATGTGGGTCAGCTCGTTGCGCCTGGGCGGAGTGAACGGAAGCGGAGGGGCGGCACTCTGCATCGACATGAAGATTGCTCCGGTAGAGCAAGGCTGATCCGATCAGCTTAGCACAACTCGCGCAGAAGCGATGTGCCGTTCCTACGAGCGAAAGTGCCGCGGCGTGGTTCACCTCTCCCCTCCGGGGAGAGGTGCACCCAGGCGGCGCCGATCGCCGCCCTACCGCTTTGCCGCTTCCTTCTGCAGATCCGGCGCGTTGACGGCGGGAATGGCGACGCGGCCGGGGCCGGTGACCTTCAGCGCCTCGGCGGCCTTCTCGTTCTCCATGATCTTGGCCATCACGGCCTGGCCGGCGCGCTCGAAGATCGCGCGATTCTCGATCACGAATTTTTGCGACTTGCGCAGCCCGTCGATGTAGCCGTTGATCTCCGGCACCACATAGCGCGCCACCATGTCCCAGCTCCGGCGCGTCGCTTCCGGATTGGCCCAGTCGTGCACGAAGCCGATGATGGCGCCGACGCCGCCGGAGACCTGCATCACGTTCTTGATGGTTTTGACGAGATCGTCGGGCGTGCCGATGGTGGACGCCGCGCCTTCGACGAAGGCGGTCTTGTCGACGGCCTCGTCGGGCGACGAGAACGCGGTGAGGCCCGGCCGCTGCAGCGTGCCGACATTATATTCGTTGTGCCAGCGCATCAGCCCGGCGCCGGCTTCCTTGCGCGCCTGCTCGCGGGTCTCGGCGATGTGAAAGGTCAGAAGCACGCGCCAGTCGGCCCGGCTCACCGTGGTGCCGTGCTTCTTGGCGGAATCCTCGGCGAACTGCCATTGCTGCTGCAGCGACATCAGCCCCTGCGTCGTCATCGAGCCCAGCGAGATGATGCCGATGCCGTACTTGCCGGCCAGCGTCATGCCGGAGGGCGAGATCTGCGAGGCCACCACGAACGGCATCTCCTCCTGCAACGGCAGGATCTGCAGTGCGGCGTCGTTCATCGTGAACCAGTCGCTCTTCGCCGTGACACGTTCGCCGTTGAAGAGCCGGCGGATCACGCCGATCGCTTCGTCCTGGCGGTCGCGCTGCGTCATCGGATCGATGCCGAGCGTGTGCGCGTCGGAGGCGAGCGCGCCCGGTCCGGAGCCGAAGATGGCGCGGCCGCCGGTCATGTGGTCGAGCTGCACCATGCGCTGGGCGACGTTGAAGGGATGGTGATAGGGCAGCGACACCACGCCGGTGCCGAGCTTGATCCGCTTGGTACGCTCGCCGGCCGCGGCCAGGAACATCTCGGGCGAGGCGATCATCTCCCAGCCCGAGGAGTGATGCTCGCCGCACCAGAACTCGTCATAGCCGAGCGCATCCAGCTGCTCGACCAGGTCGAGATCGCGCCGGAACTGCAGCATCGGATGCTCCCCGATCGGGTGATGCGGGGCAAGAAAGGCTCCGAACTTCAGGCGCGCCATGGCGGTCTCTCCGGCTGAATTTTCTGTTTTCGTGGTCGCATCAGGCTACGTGCCTGACGGCACGAACGCAATCACGCGATGTCCCGCGTGGTGGAATGCGGGCATGCGTGGCGAGGCGAAGTGTCTCGTCTCCCTCTCCCCGTTCTTACGGGGAGAGGGCGGGGAGGCTCCGCGGAGACGGAGGTAATTGGGTTCTCGAAAAGCCCCACGCCGTCATTGCGAGCGCAGCGAAGCAATCCAGATCCCTCCGCGGAAAGACTCTGGATTGCTTCGCTGCGCTCGCAATGACGTGTTGGGAGAGCCTCGTTCGAACGGACAGGCGACTCGCGGCGAGTCCCCATCACCCGGAATCCCCGACGCTATCGTGTCATCCTGTTCCATGCATCCAGGCCGGCGATCTTGTAGGCCTCGGCCAGCGTCGGATAGTTGAACGTGTTCTGGATGAAATAGTCGATTCCGCCTTTGAGATTCAGCACGGCCTGGCCGATATGGATCAGCTCGGTGGCGCCCTCGCCGAGGATGTGGACGCCGAGCAGGCGGCGAGTCTTGGTCGAGAAGATCATCTTCATCATGCCGCTGTTCAGCCCCATGATGTGGCCGCGCGAGGTCTCGCGGAAGCGGGCGATGCCGACCTCGTAGGGAATGCCGCGCGTGCGCACCTCTTCCTCGGTGAGACCGGCGGTCGAGATCTCCGGCACCGAATAGATGCCATAGGGAAAGAACTCCGGCGGCGCCAGGGGCTCCATGCCGAGCGCGTGGCAGGCGGCGACGCGGCCCTGCTCCATCGAGGTCGAGGCAAGGCTCGGAAAGCCGATCACGTCGCCGGCCGCGTAGATGTGCGGTATGCTGGTCTGCAAGGTCACGGGATCGACCGAGATGCGGCCGCGATGGTCGACGGCAATGCCGGCGGCCTCGAGGTTGAGCCGGTCGGTGGCGCCGACACGTCCGGCCGCGAACAGCAGCATTTCCGTGGTGACGTGCCGCCCGTCGGACAAATGCGTGACGATGCTGCCCTGCTCAGTCTTCCCGATCGACGTCACCTTGGAGCCGAGCCGCAGCGCGACATTGCGGTCGCGCAGCTCGTGCATGAACTCGTCGATCAATTCCTTGTCGATGAAATCGAGAAAGGTCGGCCGCGGCTCGATCAGGGTGACGGGCACGTCGAGCGCGCTGAAGATGGTGGCATATTCGACGCCGATCACGCCGGCGCCGATCACGGCGAGGCTGCGCGGCAATTTCGGCAGCTCGATGATCTCGTCGCTGTCGAGCACGCTGGTGCCGTCGAACGGCACATAGTCAGGACGGAACGGGCGCGTGCCGCAGGCGATCAGGATGAAGGCGGCCGACACCACCCGGGTCTCGCCGATCGCGCTCGTGATCTCGACCTCATGCGGCGAGACCATGCGCGCCTCGCCATTGGCGGTGCGGACGAGGTTGCGGCTGAACTGATGTTCCAGCACCTCGACCTCGTGGTCGAGCGTCTTCTGCAGCCGGGTCATCAGGTCGCTCGCCGCGATGTCCTGCTTCACCCGGTAGGAGCGGCCGTAGAAGCCGCGCTCGCGCCAGCCGGACAGGTTCAGCACGGTCTCGCGCAACGTCTTCGAGGGGATGGTGCCGGTGTGAACGGAGACCCCGCCGACCCGTCGGCCTTTCTCCACCACCAGCACAGCCTTGCCGAGCTTGGCACATTGCACTGCGGCTCGGCGCCCCGACGGGCCCGAGCCGATCACCACCATGTCGTAGTCGTACATCGGATGTGCTTTTCGAACGCCTGCAAATTCAGCGGGAACCGACATGCAGCAATCGGGCCAGAGCGGCGAGGGGGACACAGATCCTACCTCGGAGGTAATCGCACGGATGATGGCGATTTGCGAGCATCGCCGGCGACCTGCATGCGACGTATCAAAGTCCTCGCGGACTGCGCACCGCAGATCACAGGTCTTGCTGCGCGTGCGCTCATTGCAATCTACATTGATCCGCCAACGCCGCTCACGCTCACGCTCGCCATTGTCATCTTCGGGACCCGCGATGGCCCGCTGTCGAGCGCGGTGCTCTCGACCGTCAAGCCTGCCGCCGCAGGCGCGGCCTCCGGCATGTATGGCACCACGGTGCAGATCGGAAATGCGGCCGGCGTGGCCGCAATCGGTGAGGCGTATGTCGCGATCGAATCGGCACACTCATCGCGTGCAGCATTTCTCGTCTCGCTCGCGCTATTTATGACGGTAATCACGATCTGCACCGCATTTCTGACGTGGATGCGCCGCACGTCTGCATCAAGTTGAGGCAGTGCGGTTAATACGTGCGGATTTCTGCGGGTTTTTCCGCGATTTTCGCGAGATCGACAGCACACGGTCTTTTTATTTTGCAACGCAGCAACTATCTGGTTGGGCTGGACGTTGAACGTCGCCCACCAGGACATTGCCGTGTCGTTAGCCAGAAATATCGATCTGTTGAGACGTCTGCCCCGGCTGGACGGTCTGCGCTTCGCCGAGCCCGGTCGCGGCGCGGATGGATTGAGCCCGCTGCAGGAGGTCACGGACTTCGGCGACAATCCCGGCGCCTTGCGCATGTTCGCGTTCGTGCCGGCGCAATTGCAGCGGCCGCGTGCGCTGGTGGTCGTGCTGCATGGCTGCGGGCAGACGGCTTCCGCTTACGATCTCGGCGCGGGCTGGTCGACGCTCGCGCAGCATTACGGCTTTGCGCTGCTGATGCCCGAGCAGCAGCGCATCAACAACGCCAACACCTGCTTCAACTGGTTCAATCCGGAGGACACTGCGCGCGACAGCGGCGAGCCGCGTTCGATCCGCGCGATGATCGCGCACATGGTGAAGATCCATCGCATCGATCCGAGGCGCGTCTTCATCACCGGCCTGTCGGCCGGCGGCGGCATGACCTCGGTGATGCTCGCGACCTATCCGGAAGTCTTCGCCGCCGGCGCGATCATTGCCGGGCTGCCTTACGGCATCGCCGCCAATCTGCGCGAGGCGCTCGACGGCATGTTTCATTCCCCGGAGCGTCCCGGGCGCGAGCTCGGCGATCTCGTGCGCGGCGCCTCCGATCATCGCGGGCCCTGGCCGAGGGTCTCGGTGTGGCACGGCAGCGCCGACCGCACCGTCAATCCCGGCAACGCCAACGAGATCGTCAAGCAGTGGCTCGACCTGCATGACCTGCCCGAGGTGCCGATGGCGGAGACCAATGTCGACGGCTATCCGCGACAGGCCTGGTGGGACAAGGACGGCGAGACGCTGGTCGAGTCCTATGCCATCACCGACATGGCGCACGGCACGCCGCTTGGCCTTGCCGACAACGATCAGCGCTACGGCATCGAAGGCGCCTTCCTGATCGAGGCCGGCATCTCCTCGTCCTACCACATCGCAAAGTTCTTCGGCCTCACGGGGTGGATTCCGGACGCTGCGGCGAAGAAGGCGGAGGCCAAGTCCGCCATGAAGCCCGCGGCGAAACCGGCGCTCTCGCCCGCGCCGCATCTCGCCCGCTCGATCCGCGCGCAAGTCGCCGAGGAGAGCACCGAGCCGAAGCGCGAGCACGCCAGCCGCTTCGATCTCGGCCAGATCATCACCCGCGCGCTCACGGCCGCGGGATTGATGAAATAGTTGATCGCGATGCTCACATCTCGCCGGTGATGAACGGGTTGGTCATCCGCTCCTGGCCGATGCTCGAGCCGGCGCCGTGGCCGCAGATGAAGCCGACGTCGTCGCCGAGCGGCAGCAATTTCGTCAGAATCGAGTTGATCAGCGTGGCGTGACTGCCGCCGGGCAGGTCGGTGCGTCCGACCGAGCCGGCGAACAGGACGTCGCCGACATGGGCAAACCGCAGATCCCCGTTGAAGAACACCACGCTGCCCGGCGAGTGGCCGGGGCAGTGCAGGATGTCGAAGTGCAGGTCGCCGATCGAGACGCGCTCGCCTTCCTCTAACCAGCGGTCGGGCGCAAAATTGCGTACGCCGGTCATGCCGAAGCGCGCGCCGCTCTCGACCACGTTGTCGAGCAGGAACTTGTCGGCCTGATGCGGGCCTTCGATCGGCACCTTCAGCGCGTCGCGCAAGTCCGCCGCGCCGCCGACGTGATCGATATGGCCATGGGTCAGCCAGATCTTTTCCACGGTGACGCCGGTCTGCTTGATGGCATCCAGGATCTTCGGCACGTCGCCGCCGGGATCGATCACCACGGCCTTCTTGGAAGGCTCGTCCCAGATGATGGTGCAGTTCTGCTCGAACAGCGTCACGGGAACGATGATCGCGCCCGCTTTGGCCTTTGTGTCGTTTTGCTCGGTCATGGCCTCACAATGCCGATTTTTGCCGGGCCGCCAAGCAAAAGATTCGAGCTCGCACCGGGGAACAAGCGTCACACGGCCGTCCCAATTGGCCTGCCAATTTGAACCGGGGCGTTGCTGTCGCGTTCTCCCGCGCAAGGCGGCAGATTTGGGTGGTCTTCGGCATGGCTCACGACAACGAGAATTGGTGGCGCGACGGCGTCTTCTATCAGATCTATCCGCGCTCGTTTCAGGACTCGAACGGCGACGGCGTCGGCGATCTCGCCGGCATCCTCAGGCGCCTGCCTTACGTCAAATCGCTCGGCGTCGACGCGATCTGGCTGTCGCCGATCTTTCCCTCGCCGATGGCGGATTTCGGTTACGACATCTCGGATTATACCGGCATCGAGCCGCTGTTCGGAACGATGGCCGATTTCGACGCGCTGCTCGCGGCCGCCCATGACAACGGCCTGAAGCTGATCCTCGACCTCGTGCCGAACCACACCTCCGACCAGCATCCCTGGTTTGTCGAAAGCCGGTCATCGCGCGACAATTCCAAGCGCGATTGGTACATCTGGCGCGATCCGGCGCCCGGCGGCGGCGTGCCGAACAATTGGCTGTCCGAGTTCGGCGGCAGCGCGTGGGCGTTCGACGAGACCACCGGCCAATATTACTATCACGCCTTCCTCGCCCAGCAGCCGGACCTCAACTGGCGCAATCCGGACGTCCGCGCCGCGATCTACGACGTGATGCGGTTCTGGCTGGACAAGGGCGTCGACGGCTTTCGCGTCGACGTGATCTGGCACCTGATCAAGGATGCCGAATTCCGCGACAACCCGCCGAACCCGCATTACGTCGAGGGCCGCCCGCCGAACGAGCGGATCCTCACGCAATATTCCACCGACCAGGCTGAGGTGCACGACGTCATCGCCGAGATGCGGCGCGTCACCGATTCCTACGGCGCGCGCGTCCTGATCGGCGAGATCTATCTGCCGCTGCACCGGCTCATGGCCTATTACGGCAACGATCTCACCGGCGCGCAGATGCCGTTCAACTTCGCGCTGCTCTCGACCTTCTGGAGCGCACGCTCGATCGAGAAGATCATCGAGGATTACGAAAAGGCACTGCCGCGCGGCGCCTGGCCGAACTGGGTGCTCGGCAATCACGATCGCCCGCGCGTCGCGAGCCGCGTCGGGCCCGAGCAGGCCCGCGTCGCCGCCATGCTGCTGCTGACGCTGCGCGGCACGCCGACGCTCTATTACGGCGACGAGATCGGCATGCACCAGCTCGCGATCGCGCCGGAGGATGTGCGCGATCCCTTCGAGAAGAACGTGCCCGGCATCGGTGTCGGCCGCGACGGCTGCCGCACGCCGATGCAATGGGATTCCTCGAACTTCGCCGGATTCTCGCAAACGAGGCCGTGGCTGCCGCTGCCCGAAGACCACATCCGCGACAATGTCGCCAATCTCGAATCCGATGCGCGCTCGATCCTCAGCCTCTACAAGCGCCTGATCGGCTTGCGGAGGAGCTGTGCCCCGCTGGTGGCCGGCGATTATCACCCGATCGCCGCGCAAGGCGATCTCCTGATCTACCGTCGCGAGGCCGGTGGCAAGGCCGTGATCGTGGCGCTCAATCTCGGCCCCGATCCTGTCGCGGTGACCACCAGCGCGATCCGCTTCGGCAGCCGCATCCTGCTGTCGACGTTCCTGGATCGCGAAGGTGAGGGGATCGAAGGCGTGCTGAACCTGCGCGGGAACGAAGGCGTGGTGGTGGGGGCGACGTAACTGTCGCTTCGCCGGGAGAACGGTGGCCGAGGTGGCCACCGCTCTCTCCTCGTCTTTGCGAGCGTAGCGAAGCAATCCAGTCTGTCTCCGCGGAAGCAGACTGGATTTGCTTCGTCGCAAGAGCTCCTCGCAATGACGATCGCTGAAACGACGGGGGCAGACCCGACATTTCGACGTCACCCCGGATGCTTCTTCCCACCCTCGTCGTCGATATCGCTCCGCTTCAACAGATAATCCAGTCCGCCGACGCGGTACCAGCGGTAGCCATATGGCTCCAGCACGATGCGATGGTGGCCGCGCTTGTCGGCGTGGCTGTGGTCCTCCGCGAGCAGATTGATCAGGTGCGCGCCGGTCTCGCCTGACAGCCCCACTGAGAACGCGACTTCGCGCGGCTTCTCGTCGAGATTGTGCACGAACAGCACCGAATTGTTGCGCCAATCGTAGCGCATGATGAACACCGCGGGATCGCGCTCGGGAATGACGGTAAAATCGCCCCAGCCGACCTCGGGCACCTCCTTCCGCATGCGGATGATGCGCTCGGTCCAGTTCAGCATGGAGTTCGGATCGCGCCGCTGCTTTGCGACGTTGACGTGCGGAAAGCCGTAAGGGCCCTCGTCGATGACGGGACATGCGGGCTTGTCGCTCTTGGTGAAGCCGCCATGTGGCTCGGTCGACCATTGCATCGGCGTGCGCGCGCAATCGCGCTCGGGCAACGAGAGATCGTCGCCCATCGCGATCTCGTCGCCGTAGCGGATCACGGGCGTTCCCGGCAAGGTGCACATCAGGCTGTAGGCGAGCTCGAGCCGCCTGCGGTCGCCGCCCAGCATCGGCGCGAGCCGCCGGCGGATGCCGCGGTCGTAGAGCTGCATGTCCTTGTCGGGGCCGAACGCTTTGAACACCGCGTCGCGCTGGGTCTTGGTCAGGCGGCCCAGATCGAGCTCGTCGTGATTGCGCAGGAACAGGCCCCATTGCGCCGTCGCCGGCCGCGGTTTTGTCGCCTTCAGCGCCTTCGCCAGCGGACGGCCATCCGCGGAGGCCAGCGCATAGAACAGGTGCTGGTTGACGTGGAAGTTGAACATCATGTGCATGCGGTCGGCGTCGCGACCGAAATATTCCATGTCGGTCTTCGGCAGCACATTGGCTTCGGCGAGGATGATGGCGTCACCCTGCCGCCATTGCAGGAATTCGCGGAAGGCGCGCAGCATGTCGTACTGCTCGACCGGCTTCTTCACCTTCGCGCCCTTGGTCGCGATCACGAACGGCACCGCGTCCATGCGGAAGCCGGAGACGCCGAGCTGGATCCAGAAGCCCATGATCTTCAGGATCTCGGCCTGCACATGCGGGTTCGAGGTGTTGAGATCCGGCTGGAAATCGTAGAAACGGTGGAAGTAATACGCGCCGGATTCCTTGTCGCGCGTCCAGGTCGTTTTCTGCACGCCGGGAAACACCATGCCCTTGTCGGCATTGGCCGGCTTCTTGTCCGACCAGACGTACCAGTCGCGATAGGGCGAGTTCTTGTCGCGCCGCGCTTCCTTGAACCATTGGTGCTGGTCCGAGGTGTGATTGACGACGAGGTCGATGATGACGCGGATGCCGCGCTGCTTGCAGCCATGGGTGAACTCGACGAAGTCGCCGAGCGTGCCGTAGCGGGGATCGACGCTGTAATAGTCGGCGATGTCGTAACCGTCGTCGCGGCCCGGCGAGGTCTGGAACGGCATCAGCCAGATCGTGGTGATGCCGAGCCCGTGCAGATAATCCAGCCGCCGCAGCAGGCCCTTGAAATCGCCGACGCCGTCGCCGTTGGCGTCCATGTAGGAGCCGACGGAGAGGCAATAGATCACGCCGTTCTTGTACCAGAGATCGTCGATCATGCGCGCGCGGCCGTTGGTTCCGCCCGGGTGCGGCGGCTGCGTGATAAGTGCTGAGGGCGATGGCGGTTCCGCGCTGCGCGCGCCCCCGGAATGACGGCCGAAATGGAATCGGCTATCCTCCCCGCCATGGACAACACCGCCCGCATCACCCTCGTGCCGCCGCCGGATCGCCGCCAGTCGGAGACGGCGCTCGCCATCGCGCGCGGCACCGCGCGGCTGCTGCGCTCGCTCGGCTTCTCCTGCATCAGCGAATTGCCGCTGCCGTCGGGCCGGCGCGCCGATCTCGTCGCGCTGAACGAGCGCGGCGAGATCTGGATCGTCGAGATCAAATCGTCGGTCGAGGATCTGCGCGCCGATCAGAAATGGCACGAATACCGCGCCCATTGCGACCGGCTGTTCTTCGCCTTCACGCAGGATCTGCCCTGCGAGATATTTCCCCAAGATACGGGCCTGATCGTCGCCGACGCCTACGGCGCGCACCTGCATTGCGAGGCGCCCGAGCACAAGCTCGCCGCCGCCACGCGCAAGCAGATGACGGTGCGTTTCGCGATGGCGGCGGCCTTGCGGATCAACCGCCTGGTCGATCCGCAGGGCCACGCGGATTTCTGGGAGTAGCGGCGCCGCAAGCGCAAGTGCCGTAGGGTGGGCAAAGCGAAGCGTGCCCACCAAACAGTTGATCATGATCCGAGAGATATGGTGGGCACGACGCTTTGCGCCTTTGCCCACCCTACGAGACCTTTACCTCGGCGCGCGCTTGGCCAGGATCCGCTGCAGGGTGCGCCGGTGCATGTTGAGCCGGCGCGCCGTTTCCGAGACGTTGCGGTTGCACATTTCGTAGATGCGCTGGATGTGCTCCCAGCGGACGCGGTCGGCCGACATCGGGTTGGCCGGCAGCTCGGATTTCTCCGTGTTGGTCGAGAGCAGCGCGGCGACGACGTCGTCGGCATCCGCGGGCTTGGAGAGATAATCGATCGCGCCCATCTTCACCGCGGTCACCGCAGTGGCGATGTTGCCGTAGCCGGTCAGCACGATGGCGCGGGCATCCGGCCGCTTCTTCTTCAGCGCCGAGACGACGTCGAGACCGTTGCCGTCGCCGAGCCGCAAATCCACCACCGCAAAGGCCGGTGCCGACTTGCCGATCTGCGCAAGTCCGTCCGAAACCGTGTCGCATGATGTCACCGAAAAGCCGCGGCTCTCCATGGCCCGCGACAAACGCTCCAGAAACGGCTTGTCGTCTTCAACGATGAGAAGCGAGCGGTCGGTCTGTTCGGTCAGTTCGGCAATGGCGTTCAAGGTTGTGTCCTCTCTCCAGCGCATCGACATATGGCGTCGCAATCGCGCGGTGCCAAGGCGGCAAATGGTCGACCCGGCCCGTTGTGCGACGCAAGGTCGCGGTCTCGAGCGCGATGAACAGTCATCGCGCTCGCGATTCTTGTTTTCAGCATGATCCTATCGGAAAACCGCAGAACACTTTTCCGGGATCATGCCTATCCTATTGTTTCTTCGAGCGTCTCGATAGCCTCAAAACGCTGTCTCGGCCATGTGATCTGGACCACCGCACCATGATCCGGAAAGATCCGGTTGGTAAACGAGACCTTGGCGCCGGTGCGCTCCAGCAAGGTGCGCGCGATGAACACGCCCAGGCCGAGGCCGCGCCGCTCGCCGCCGCCATCATCCTGGGGGCGGCGCCGCGACAGATAGGGCTCGCCGATCCGGTTGAGGATATCGGGCGGAATGCCCGGTCCGTCGTCGGAGATCACGAGCTCGATATGGTCCTGGTTCCACCAGGCGTTCACCTCGACGGTGGTGCGGGCGAAATCGACCGCGTTCTCGACGATGTTGCCGATGCCGTAGAGGATCGCGGGATTGCGGGAGCCGACCGGCTCGGTCGCCGCGGCAACCGCGATTCGTACCTTGATCTCGACGCCGAAATCGCGGTGCGGTGCCACCACCTCCTCGATCAGCTCCGACAGCTTCATGTGGTCGAACGGCGCGCCGGTGGGGGAGAGCTGGGTGATCTTGCTGAGGATGTCGCGGCAGCGCTGGGTCTGCTCACGCAAGGTCTTCAGGTCGGCGGCGATGCTCGGGTCCTTCACCGTCTTTTCCAGCTCGCGCGAGATCAGGAAGATGGTCGCCAGCGGCGTGCCGAGCTCGTGCGCGGCCGCGGCAGCAAGGCCGTCGAGCTGGGTCAGGTGCTGCTCGCGCGTCAGCACCAGCTCGGTTGCGGCCAGTGCGTCCGCGAGCTTGCGCGCCTCCTCGGTCACCTGGAAGGAGTAGAGGCTGGTGACGCCGATCGCGAGCACGATCGAGAGCCAGACGCCGACGAGATAGATCGGCGGCAGCACCAGGGGATCGTCAGAATCCCACGGCAGCGGAAAATGGAAGAAGAACAGCACCGACGCGCAGGCGACCGCGAGCACGCCGAGGCCGAAAGTGAAGCGGGCCGGCAGCGCTGTGGCCGAGATCAGCACGGGCGCGAGGAACAGGAACGAGAACGGGTTTTGCAGCCCGCCGGTGAAGAACAACAGGCCTGCCAGCTCGACGATGTTCAGCGCGAGCAGCCCGGCCGCCTGCATCGGCTCCAGCCGCTGCATCGGATTGGCCGCGGTCTGGAGCGCGAGGTTGAGCGCCGCCGAGAGGGCGATGATGCTGACGCAGGGGATGATCTCGACGTTGAACTCCAGCCCCTGGGCCACGATGAAGATCGCGGCGAGCTGTCCCAGCACCGCGAGCCAGCGCAGCCGCAGGATCGTGTCCAGCCGGATATGCCGCTGCGCGTGATGGAAGTCGGAATCGGCAATTTCGGTCATATCGGCCTGATGTGGCGGCGCTTTCCAAGGTCACGAACGCAGGGCTGGCGGAACCGCCCGATGAGGAGCCCTTACATCAAGCCTTGCGCTCGCCGATGCAATAGCAGAAGAACGGCCAGCATGACCGAGAATGGCAAGGCTTCAAGTCGGCCGACTGTCGCGGATCGAGCTGCGTCCGCGGCGATTGCGGTCGATCACCTCGTCAAGGTCTACAAGCAGACCCGCGCCGTCGACGACATCTCCTTTTCTCTGCCGCGTGGCAGCATCACCGGCCTTCTCGGCGGCAACGGCGCCGGCAAGACCACGACCATCGCGATGATCATGGGCCTGGTGCTGCCGACCTCCGGTCGCGTGCAGGTGCTCGGTCATGAGATGCCCGACGAGAGCGCGTCCGTGCTGGGGCGGATGAATTTCGAAAGCCCCTATGTCGACATGCCGATGCGGCTCACGGTGCGGCAGAACCTCACCGTGTTCGGCAAGCTCTATGCGGTGAAGAATCTCGCTGGCCGCATCGCCAGGCTCGCCGCCGATCTCGACCTCGGCGATTTCATCGACCGCGCCAACGGCAAGCTTTCCGCCGGGCAGAAGACCCGCGTTGCGCTGGCGAAGGCGCTGATCAACGAGCCCGAGCTGCTCTTGCTCGACGAGCCGACCGCCTCGCTCGACCCCGATACCGCCGATTGGGTGCGGGCGCATCTGGAGCGGTATCGCCGGGACAACAACGCCACCATTCTCCTCGCCTCGCACAACATGCTCGAGGTCGAGCGGCTCTGCGACCGCGTCATCATCATGAAGCGCGGCCGCATCGAGGACGACGATACCCCCGAGGCGATCATGGCCCGCTACAACCGCACCACGCTGGAGGAGGTGTTTCTGGACGTCGCGCGCGGACGGGCGAACGGCGCGAAGGAGGCGGTGCGATGAGGGATAGCAGGGCCACGGGCGCTTCTTTCGTCATTGCGAGCCAACGGGTCCGCGCGAAGCGCGGCCCGATGACAGGCTCCGCGAAGCAATCCAGGATCGTTCCGCGAAGGCAGTCTGGATTGCTTCGTCGCATCGGCGCAAAATTGCTTCGCAATTTTGTCGCGAGCTTCTCGCAATGACGGCGTCCCCCGCCCGCGGCATCTCGCTCCACCGCATCGGCGCGATGATCCTGCGCTATTGGTATCTGCTGCTGTCGTCCTGGCCGCGGCTGCTCGAGCTGTTGTACTGGCCGGCGCTGCAGGTCATCACCTGGGGCTTTCTCCAGCTCTACATCGCCGAGAACGCCAATTTCTTCGCGCGCGCCGGCGGCACGCTGATCGGCGCCGTGATCCTCTGGGACATCCTGTTCCGCGGCCAGCTCGGCTTCTCCATCTCCTTCCTGGAGGAGATGTGGGCGCGCAACCTCGGCAACCTCATGATGAGCCCGTTGAGGCCGATCGAGTTTCTGCTGGCTCTGATGGTCATGAGCCTGATCCGGCTTGCGATCGGGATCATTCCGATGACCCTGCTCGCGCTGTTCCTGTTTCACTTCAATGTCTATGCCCTCGGCCTGCCGCTGATCGCGTTCTTCTGCAATCTGATCTTCACCAGCTGGTCGGTCGGCATCTTCGTCTCGGGCCTCGTGCTGCGAAACGGCCTCGGCGCCGAGAGCATCGTCTGGACGTTGATGTTCGCGATCCTGCCGCTCGCCTGCGTCTACTATCCCGTCAGCGTGTTGCCGGTCTGGCTGCAATACGTCGCCTGGGCGTTGCCGCCGACCTATGCCTTCGAGGGAATGCGTGCGCTGCTGATCGAGCAGACCTTCAGGACCGATCTGATGCTGGAGGCGTTGGTGATCAATGCGGTGCTTCTGGCTGCATCTTTTGGGGCATTCCTTGCCCTTTTGCGCAGCGCAAAGCGGCACGGCTCGCTGCTGTCGGGCGGCGAATAAAGTCACTTTCCCGTGGATTTACGCTGATTTGGCCGTTTCGGGCACGTAGATGTACGGAACCATGGATTGACGCAATATTACGCATTCGGCAGTATGCTGCGATGCGAAGAGGAATATGACGATGCCAATTGGTGAGTTCGGCGGCGCGCCGCCCCTGGCGGCCGAAGGCAGTCCGGTCCTGACGACGCCGATGTACTGGATGTACGAGATGGCGCACGCCTCTCTCAATCCGGCGCGTGCGGTCACCGACGCGACCAAGCTGCTGTTTCAGAATCCGCTCAATCCCTGGTCGCGCACCGAGGTCGGCAAGTCGGTCGCCGCGGCCTGCGAATTGTTCGAGCGCACCACGCGCCGCTACGGCAAGCCGGAATGGGGCCTCAACGACACCGAGGTCAACGGCATCCGCGTCCCCGTCGAGATCCGCTCGGTCTGGGAAAAGCCGTTCTGCAAGCTGCTCTACTTCGATCGCAAGTTCGCCCGTCCGCTGCGCAGCCCGCAGCCGCGCGTGCTGATCGTGGCGCCGATGTCCGGCCATTATGCGACGCTGCTGCGCGGCACGGTCGAAGCCTTCCTGCCGGCGCACGAGGTCTACATCACCGACTGGGCCGATGCCCGCATGGTGCCCTTGAGCGAAGGCCGCTTCGATCTCGACGACTACATCGACTATGTCATCGAGATGCTGCATGTGCTCGGCGGCAACACCCACGTGATGGCGGTGTGCCAGCCCTCCGTGCCCGTCGTCGCGGCGGTCTCGATCATGGAAGCGCGGCGCGATCCGTTCGTGCCGACCTCGATGACGCTGATGGGCGGCCCGATCGACACCCGCCGCAATCCGACCGCGGTGAACAACCTCGCCCAGGAGCGCGGCATCGATTGGTTCCGCAACCACGTCATCACCAAGGTGCCGTTCCCGCATCCGGGCATGATGCGCGACGTCTATCCGGGATTCTTGCAGCTCAACGGCTTCATCAGCATGAATCTCGACCGGCACATGGATGCCCACAAGCAGCTGTTTGCCCATCTGGTGAAGGGCGACGGCGATCTCGCCGACAAGCATCGCGACTTCTACGACGAATATCTCGCGGTGATGGATCTGTCGGCCGAGTATTACCTGCAGACCGTCGACACCGTGTTCGTGAAGCACTCGCTGCCGAAGGGCGAGATGACCCATCGCGGAACCCGCGTCGATCCTTCCAAGGTCAAGCGCGTCGCGCTGATGACGGTCGAAGGCGAGAACGACGACATCTCCGGTCTTGGTCAGACCGAAGCGACGCACACATTGTGCAGCGCGATTCCCGATCATCGCCGCGTTCATTACGTCCAGAAGGGCGTCGGACATTACGGCGTGTTCAACGGATCGCGTTTCAAGTCGGAGATCGTGCCGCGGATTCACGACTTCATGGTTTCGGCGGCGAATCCGGCTTCGTTGCAGGCGCTTGCGGCTGAATAACCGCGAATTTCGGCTTTCCCGTCGAAATTTGAGCCCCCTGCCAGGGCCTCCGGCAGGGGCAAGTTCCCGCCAGATTCGCGGTATTTAGGTAGCTTTATAGGAGTGAGTCCACCCTCACCCCTTGGGGGTGTCGCATGCGTCCAGCGGGGGCGAAAAAAGCCGGTTCCAACCCCAGTCTGTAGGGTCTCCCGGACGTCTGACCGCTGTATATTGGGCAAATGATTTGTTTTTGCGCCGAGCGCTTTCCCTGGCGGCGGTTATGGCAGAATCCGGGCGAACTCCTGCCCCCCGGACTGACAGACATGGCCACTCGCGCACTCCTCTATCGGCGGCCCCACGAACCGAAGACCCTCGTCATCACGCACGGATCGCAATTCTTTGCGATTCGGCTGCGCCGGCACCGCCGCGCGCGCCGCTACACGCTCAGAATTCATCCGAGCGACCGTGAAGCCATCCTCACGATGCCGCCGCGCGGCACGCTTGCGGAGGCCAAGGACTTCGCACAGCGTCACGGTGCGTGGATTGCGGCGCGCCTCGGCCGCTTGCCGAAGGCAGCTCCCTTCCAACCGGGCACGGTGATACCGCTGCGCGGCACGCCGCATCGCATCGTTCATCGCGCCGGCACCCGCGGCACGGTGTGGACCGAGGTGCGCGACAGCGGTGAGCGCATTCTCTGCGTCGCCGGCGGCCTCGAGCATGTTGACCGCCGCGTCAGCGACTTCCTCAAGCGCGAGGCGCGCAAGGATCTGCAGCGCTCGGCGGAGGTCTACGCGGCCGAGCTCGGGGTCAGGGTCAAGCGCCTCTCGATCCGCGATCAGTCCAGCCGCTGGGGCTCCTGCACCTCGGCCGGCTCACTGTCGTTCTCCTGGCGGCTGATCCTCGCCCCGCCCTTCGTGCTCGACTACCTCGCCGCGCACGAGGTCGCCCATCTCGTCGAGATGAACCACTCGCCGCGCTTCTGGCGCGTCTGCGGTAAGGTCTGCCCGTCGATGGAGCGCGCCAAGAAGTGGCTCGACACGTACGGCAATGATCTGCACCGGTATGGGGTCGAGGATTAGGACGCGGCCAGAGGATTAGGCCCACGCTGCCAACTCAGCAAACATTGTCATCGCCCGCGAAAGCGGGTGATCCAGTATTCCGTGACGCCGATGATTTAATCGATAGGCCGCGGCGTACTGGATTCCCCGCCTGCGCGGGGAATGACAGGAGTGAGTGGCAGACATCACCTCGCCTCGCTCGATTTTCGCCACACTTCGCGACATTTGCGCCGTTTGCCTGACTAATCCCTCCGCATCAAACGCTTAGCGCGATCCGCCCCGCGTTACGCCGGACGTCGTGTTCTACTGTGCATGGGGTTGTTTTCGCGGTTTTGTTTTGAGACCCCGACTGGCCTCAGCCTGCGGCTACCGATTCCCGCCGAACAGCCGATCCATCAGCCAGCCATCGAGCCCGGCGGCGGCCTCGGGCCGCACATTGGCGCGCGTCGGGGGAGGCGGGCGATAGCCGCCGGCGTTCGCTTGCGGAGGTGCCGCGGGCGTCGGCGGCGACACCTGCGAGGCCGCCTGCGCGAGGTTCGATAGGCCCCAGCCGCCGGGCGCGCTCGGCAAGGCTGCGACAGGCACGCCCTCGTGCGCGGCCTTCATGAAGCGCGACCACACTTCGACCGGCAGGCCGCCGCCGGTCGCCTTCTTGGTCGGCGAGTTGTCGTCGTTGCCGAGCCAGACGCCGGTGACGAGATTGGCGGTGTAGCCGATGAACCAGGCGTCGCGGTAATCCTGGCTGGTGCCGGTCTTGCCGGCGGCCGGCCAGCCCGGGATCTCCGCCTTCTTGGCGGTGCCCGAAACAAGCGTCTCCCGCATCATCGCGTTCATCATGCCGACATAGCGGGGGTCGACGACCTGGTTGCGCTCCTCCGGCTGGCGCATGTAGAGCAGCTTGCCGCTGACCGTCCGGATCCGCGTGACGACATGCGGCGCCACTGCGAGGCCGCCATTGGCGAAGGGCGCATAGGCGCCGACCAGCTCGACGACCGAGACTTCCGAGGTGCCGAGCGCGATCGAGGCGTTGGGCTCGAGCTTGGAGGAGATGCCGAGCCGGTGCGCGGTGCGCACCACGTTCTTCGGCCCGACCTCGAGGCCGAGGCGGATGGCGACGGTGTTGAGCGACATCGCCAGCGCCTGCGTCAGCGTCACCGCGCCGAAATATTCGTGGGTGTAGTTCTCAGGCCTCCAGCCCTTGACCTCGATTGGCGCGTCCTGGCGCATGGTATCGGGCGTCAGCCCCTGCTCGAGCGCGGTCAGGTACACGAACGGCTTGAACGAGGAGCCCGGCTGGCGTTTTGCCGTGACCGCGCGATTGTACTGGCTCTCGGAATAGTTCCGTCCGCCCACCATGGCGCGCACGGCGCCGTCGGGCGTCATCGCGACCAGCGCGCCCTGGCTGACGTTGAACTTCACGCTCTTGGCCGCGAGCTCGTCGATGATGGCGGCTTCGGCGACGCTCTGCAGCTTCGGATCGATCGTCGTCTCGACCTTGATGCTCTCGTCGATCTGGCCGACCAGATCGTCCAGCACCTCGCCGATCCAGTCGGCGACGTAGTTCACCGTGCCGGCGCCGGCCGGCTTCACGTTGTAGGAGGGATGGCCGATCGAGGCCTTGGCCTGGGCGTCGGTGATGAACTTTGCATCCGCCATCGCCGCCAGCACAATCTGCGCCCGCGCTTCGGCGCCTTCGGGGTTGCGGTTCGGGGCAAGGCGGGACGGCGACTTGACGAGGCCGGCCAGCATCGCGGCTTCCGCGACCGTCACGGTCTTGGCCGACTTGCCGAAATATTTCTGCGCCGCCGCCTCGACGCCGTAGGCGCCCGAGCCGAAATAGACGCGGTTGAGATAGAGCTCCAGGATCTCGTCCTTGGAGTGCTTGCGCTCCAGCCAGATCGCGAGCTCCACCTCCTGCAGCTTGCGCTGGATGGTGCGCTCCTGGGTCAGGAACAGGTTTTTCGCGAGCTGCTGCGTCAAGGTCGAGCCGCCCTGCGAGACGCCGCGATGAAGCAAATTGGTGACGAGGGCGCGCAGGATGCCGACCGGGTCGATGCCGAAATGCGAATAGAAGCGGCGGTCCTCGATGGCGATGAACGCCTTCGGCAGATACGGCGGCAGGTCCTTCAGCGCGACATTGGCGCCGGCCATCTCGCCGCGCTGCGCCAGAATGCTGCCGTCGATGCCGACGATCTGGATCGTCGGCGGGCGCTTGGGGATCTCCAGCGACTGGATCGGCGGCAGATGGGCGCCGACATAGACCACGACGCCGATCACGGCGATGACGCCCCACAGGCTCAGCACCGCGCCCCAGTAGACCAGGCGGCCGAGGCCGGTGCCGAAGCGCGACTTCGATCGCCGCTTGGCGCCGCTGCGGCTGGCTGGCGCCTTGCGCTCGCGCGGCGGCTCGTCGCCGGCATCCTCAGCTTTGCGCTTGGCCGATGGTTTGGCAGATTTCTTCGGCTTGTCCTCGCCGCCGGGAACGCGGTCCGCCGGGGTGAGGCGCAGATCGGCGAGCGCCGCGGGCAAGCCGAACAGCGGCTCCTTCCGTGCACCCTTTTTCTTTCCCCACGCCATACGCAAAACGCCCGGTCAGCCCGCCCCGCCGAGACGCTACTGGCCGCTGTTTAAGGCCGAGTTACCCCGGCGTTAACGCGCGATTAGGAGATGCGGCATTCGCCGGCCGCAGTTCCGCTTCCGGGGCGGCAAGGCTAGGATCGCCCATCAACAAGAAGAGGGAGCGTCATGGGCCATATCGATCCGACCAAGGAGATCTTCGCGCAATTCCGGGAGAACGATCGCCCGGGACCGATCCACATGCTCAATCTGGTGCGCCTGCGCAAAGAGGCGGCCTATCCGGACGGACGCAAGGCCAGCGGCGCGGAAGCCTATGCGGCCTATGGCCGCGAAAGCGGCCCGGTGTTCGAGCGTCTCGGCGGCCGCATCGTCTGGCAGGGCAAGTTCGAGCTGATGCTGATCGGCCCGCAGGAGGAACGCTGGGACCATTGCTTCATTGCCGAATATCCGAGCGTCGCCGCCTTCGTCGAGATGATCCGCGACCCCGTCTATCGCGAGGCGGTGAAGCACCGCCAGGCCGCGGTGGAGGATTCGCGGCTGATCCGGCACGCCGTGCTGCCGGTCGGGAAGAACTTTGGGGAGATACCGACCTGAATTCGTAAGGTGGGTTAGCGCAGCGGCGGCGCGAAGAGCAGCCCGCTGGGCGTAACCCACCTTACGAGACCAGCGCCTAGCCCGACGGGCCGGTGTCCTCGATGATCGGTCCGAACAGCTCCCAGCGTTCGCCGTTGAACTTCATCATCTGCATCTGCTTGTTGACGCGGTAGTCGTTCGGCCCGGTGTTGATCTTGATGCCGGGCAGCCCCAGGCTCGGTACGAAGCCCTTGATGTTGGCGGCCTGCTTCATGACGTTCTCGCGCGTCAGATCGTCGCCGCATTGCTTCAAGACCTGCACCAGCAGCTCCGCGACCGAATAGGCGTAGGTGTTGATGGTGTTGAGCTTATCGCCTTCCGGGAAATATTTGTCCATGAAGGCGAAGAAGGCCTTCACGCCCGGATCGTCCTTCCACTGGGGATCGCCGGGATCCTTGCCGTAATTGGTCGAGATGATGCCCTTGGAGATGTCGAGGCCGGCCGGCTTCAGCGTCGCCGACACCGGGCTCGCGTTGATGTCGAGGATGTGCACGGGCGTCCAGCCGAGGTCGGCGAGCTTCTTGATCGCCTGCGCCGCGAATTTCGGCGTCGAGGCGTCATAGAACAAATCGACGCCCATCGACTTCAGCTTCACGACCTGCGAATCCACCGTGGGGTCGGTCACCTCGTAGGAGACCTCGCCGACGATCATGCTGGCGGCCTTGGCGCCGAGACCGCTCTTGAGACCGGCCAGATAGTCGCGGCCCATGTCGTCGTTCTGGTAGAGCACGCCGATCTTGGCGTTGGGATGATTGGCGAGAATGTATTTTGCGTAGATCCGCCCCTCGGACACGTAGTTCGGATTGTAGGCGATGGTCCAGGGATAGTTCTGCGGATCGTTGAAGCGGGCGGCGCCGGTCGAGGCCAGCAGCTGGGGGACCTTCTTGCCGTTGAGGTACTTCTGCACGGCGGCGTTCGCGGCGGTGCCGATCAGCTGGAACGTGAACAGCACTTCGTCGCCTTCGACGAGCTTGCGCACCTGCTCCACAGTCTTCGGCGGCGAATAGGCGTCGTCATACTGGATCAGGTTGATCTTGCGGCCGTTGATGCCGCCCTGATCGTTGATCATCTTGAAGTAGGCGGCCTGGGTCTTGCCGATATTGGCATAGACCGAATAGGCGCCGGAGAACGGCACGGTCTGGCCGATCTTGATCTCGGTGTCGGTTGCGCCGGTGTCGTATTTCTTCTGGGCGAGGGCCTGGCTGGTCGAGACTGCGACGGCGAACGCCGCCGTGGCCGCTATGAAGGCTCTGCGATTGTTCATGTTGGTTCGTTCCTCCTGACGGAATTTTAGGCCGATGGTCTTTCTCCGTTGATTGCAACGGTCGCCATCGCTGCCGAAGATTGTGGAGGAAGCCTCGCCGCAGCGCAAGGATCGCGGCGCTGCGCCGGTGCGTCTCAGGCGAGGAACATTGCAATCAGCGCGATGGCCGCCGGCAGCGCCTGCACGATCAGGATCCGCGTGCTGACGGTCACAGCGCCATAGGCGCCGGCCACGATCACGCAGAGCAGGAAGAATACCTTGATCTGGAACGCGAAGGCCGGGTCGCCGTGGACGAGGCCCCAGACCAGGCCGGCAGCGAGGAAGCCGTTATAGAGCCCCTGATTGGCGGCCAGCACTTTCGTGATCTCGGCCTTCTCGGGCGTGTTGCGAAACACCTTCAGACCGAGCGGCTTGTCCCAGAGAAACATCTCTAGCGCCAGGAAGAAGACGTGCAGCGCGGCGACCAGCGCCACCAGAAGATTGGCGATCAGATTCAAGTTGAGCTCCCCCAAAGCGTCAGCTTTCGGGTGGACGTTAGCACGGCCGGCGTGGCAAGTGCGACAGGCGTGTTTCGATTGCCTGGTGCCGCGATGTCCGCTCGATCAACCAAGCCTTCCTTAAGTTTCGGCCTCGATCGCCTGACGACGCCGATCGGGATTGCGCTGCTCGTCACCGACGCCGATGGCATGTTGCGCGCGCTCGACTGGGAGGACTATGAGCACCGCATGCGCGAGCTGCTGCGCCTGCATTATGGCGCGGTGGATCTGCGTGACCAGCCCGCGCTGTCGGACACGCGGACTGCGCTGTCGCGCTATTTCGACGGTGATCTCGGTCGGCTCCAGAGCATCGCATGGCGTATCGCCGGCACGCCGTTCCAGCAAAAGGTCTGGACCGCGCTCGCGCAAATCCCCGCCGGCACCACGATGAGTTACGGCGCGCTCGCCGCAAAGATCGACATGCCCAGAGCGATCCGCGCCGTCGGCCACGCCAACGGCTCAAATCCGATCAGTGTGGTGCTCCCGTGCCATCGCCTGATCGGAGCGGACGGGTCGCTGGTGAAGTATGGTGGTGGGCTGGAACGCAAGCGCTGGCTGCTGCGGCACGAGGGAGTGGAGATATGAAAGTTTAACGCGCGAACCTCACCACTCGTCATTCCGGGGCGCCCGACGGGCGAACCCGGATGACGAGAGCCCTCACGCCGCCGGCTGCACCGCCTTGTCGCCGGCCATCACATGGGTCAGCGCGCTCTTGATGGCGGCCTGGCGCGTCGGCGCATTGATCTGCGCGCCCAGCAGGTCGGTGACGTAGAACACGTCGCGCGCGCGCTCGCCGAAGGTCGCGACATGGGCCGATGCGATGTTGAGGTTGAGCTTGGAGATCGCGGTGGTCAGCTCGTAGAGCAGGCCGGGGCGGTCGAGCCCGGAGACCTCGATCACGGTGTAGCGGTCGGACCATTGGTTGTTGATCGTCACTTCCGGCTCGATCACGAACGGCCTTGCCTTGCTGCGCACGGTGCGCCGGGCCACCACTTCGGGCAGGCGCAGCTTGCCCTCCAGCACGTCCTCGATCATCTCGCCGATGCGCGTGGCGCGCCGTCCCTCGTCCTCGTCGCGGTCGTATTCGCGCGAGATCGAGATGGTGTCGAGCGCGCGGCCGTCGGTCGTGGTGTAGATCTGGGCGTCGACGATGTTGGCGCCGGCCGAGGCGCAGGCGCCGGCGATGATCGACAGCAGCCAGGGATGGTCGGCGGCGAAGATCGTCAGCTCGGTGACGCCGCGCACCTCGTCGAAACCGACATTGATTGCAAGCTTGTGGGCGGCCTGCTCGCTGGAACGGACGAAGCGGGCGTGCCGGATCTTGCGCGGCAGCTCGACCTTGAGCCAATAGGCCGGATAGTGCCGGCCGATATAGGCATCGAGCTCGTCCTTCGGCCATTCGGCGAAGGCCATGCGGAATTCGGCGTGCGCGGCGGCGAGGCGCTTGCCGCGGTCGACTTCCGAGAAGCCGCCGGTCAGCACCGGCTCGGTCTCGTAGTACAGCGAGCGCAACAGCTGCGCCTTCCAGCCGTTCCACACGCCCGGGCCGACGCCGCGGATGTCGGCGGTGGTCAGGATGGTCAGGAGCTTCATCTGCTCGACCGACTGCACCACGGCAGCGAAATTCTCGATGGTCTTGCGATCGGAGAGGTCGCGCGACTGCGCGACCGTGGACATCGTCAGGTGCTCCTCGATCAGCCAGGCCACGAGCTCGGTGTCGGCCGGGCTGAAGCCGAGCCGCGGGCAGAGCCGCCGCGCCACCTTCGCGCCGGCGATGGAGTGGTCCTCGGGCCGGCCCTTGGCGACGTCGTGCAGCAGCGTTGCGATATAGATCACCGCGCGGTGCTCGGGCCGGATCTTGCGGAACAGGTCGCTTGCCAGCGCGAACTCCTCGATGCCGCCGCGCTCGATGTCCTGCAGGAAGCCGATGCAGCGGATCAGGTGCTCGTCGACGGTGTAGTGATGATACATGTTGAACTGCATCATCGAGACGATCTTGCCGAAGGCCCGGATGAAATGGCCGAGCACGCCGGTCTCGTTCATCCGCCGCAGCACGATCTCGGCATTGTCGGAGGTCAGGATCTCCATGAACAGCCGGTTGGCCTCGGGATTTTCGCGCAAGCCCGCGTTGATCAGGCCGAGCGAGCGCGTCACGTCGCGCATCGCGTCCGGGTGGAAGGCGAGGTTGTTCTTCTGCGCGAGGCGGAAGATGCGGATCAGATTGACCGGGTCGTGCTTGAACACGTCGGGTGCGGCGACGTTGATGCGGTTGTTGTCGACGATGAAGTCGTCGCTGTCGGGGACGCGCCGCTTCACCGCGGTCGGCCGCAGCCGCGCCATCACCCGGCTCAGCACCGGCGCGGGCTTGGCCTGCTGGTCCTCGAGCTTGGCGCAGAGGATGGCGGTGAGGTTGCCGACTTCCTTGGCGACCAGGAAGTAGTGCTTCATGAAGCGCTCGACGTCCTGCATGCCGGGATGCGAGGTGTAGCCGAGACGGATCGCGATCTCGCGCTGGAGATCGAAGGACAGGCGCTCTTCGGCTCGGCCAGAGTAGAAGTGCAGGTTGCAGCGCACCGACCAGAGGAAGTCGGCGCAGCGGCGGAAGGTGCGGTATTCCTGCGCGTCGAACACGCCGCGCCCGACCAGCTCGTGGGTGTCGCGCACGCGGTAGACGTATTTGGCGATCCAGAACAGCGTGTGCAGGTCGCGCAAGGCTCCCTTGCCGTCCTTGACGTTGGGCTCGACCAGATAGCGCGACTGGCCGCCGCGGCGGTGGCGCTCCTCGCGCTCGGCGAGCTTTGCGGTGACGAATTCGGACGCGGTGCCCTGCACCACTTCCTTGTCGAAGCGCTCGACCAGCTCGTCATAGAGCGGCTTGTCGCCGGTGAGGAAGCGCGTCTCCAGGATGGCGGTGCGGATCGTCATGTCGCCGCGCGCCTGCCGGATCGATTCGTCGACCGAGCGCGTGGCGTGACCGACCTTCAGCCCCATGTCCCAGAGGCAATAGAGGATGGCTTCGGCAACCTGCTCGCCCCAGGCGGTTTGCTTGTAGGGCAGGATGAAGAGCAGATCGATGTCGGATTCCGGCGCCATCAGGCCGCGGCCGTAGCCGCCGGTCGCCACCACCGCCATGCGCTCGGCGCCGCTCGGGATCGGCGAGCGGTAGAGATGGCGCGTCGCGGCCGAATACAGGATGCGGATGATCTCGTCCTGCACGTGGCACAGCCGCTCGGCGCAGCGGCGGCCGTGGCGGTCCTTCAAGAGGATCGCCTGGGCGGCGTCGCGCGCCGCGATCAGCTCGGCCTTGAGCAATTGCGCCATCGCCGTGCGGAACGCGTCCTCGCGCCCCTCGTGCTTCTCGGCGAGCGCATCGATCGCCGCGGTGATCCGCGCGGTATCGAAGCGATCGTCCACCCCGGGCTTGTGCTCAGTCGCAACGCTGTCCATGTCTCACCGGATATAAGAGGTGACAGGCGCTGTCACGAGACATTCGCAAGGGGACGACCGGCGTGTTTCGCCGCGCACATGAATCGGCCCCGAATCCGGTATCGGCGCCCGGGCTAACGTCATGAATGTACTCAGATTTTCTCCCGGATCCCGGCTGCTCATGACTGCCTCCATCAATCATGGGCTGACACCAAACCAATCGCCCTCTATACCCCTCGTCGATATCCCTGGGAGAGAACAAGATGGACGCTGCAGAGCTGCGCCAGATGCAGGCCCCGATCAAGGAGCGCTACAAGACCGATCCCAAGGCTGCGCTGATCACGCTGAAAGCCAAGGGCTCAACCGACAGCGAAGGCATCGCCTGCAAGGTCGAGACCGGACGCGCCATCGCGATGGCTGGTCTGCATCCCGCCACCGGCGGCTCCGGCCTCGAGCTCTGCTCCGGCGACATGCTGCTCGAAGCCCTGGTGGCCTGTGCCGGCGTCACGCTGAAATCGGTCGCGACCGCGATCGAGGTGCCGCTCAAGACCGGCAACGTCTACGCCGAGGGCGATCTCGATTTCCGCGGCACGCTCGGCGTCGACAAGGAAACCCCGGTCGGCTTCGCAGAAATCCGTCTCCGCTTCGAGGTCGACACGCCGGCGCCGCAGGACAAGCTCGATCTGCTGCTCAAGCTTACCGAGCGCTATTGCGTGGTCTACCAGACCATCAAGAACGGCCCGAAGGTTTCGGTGTCGATGCAGCGGATGTGACTGCTTCCCCCTCCCCTGGAGGGGGAGGGTCGATCGTGCGCAGCGCGAGCGGGATGGGGTGATCTCTCCACTCGGGCACCGTATCCGTCGAGAGACTGTCACCCCACCCCGTCTCATATCTCGCTACGCTCCATATGAGCCGACCCTCCCCCTCCAGGGGAGGGTAAGAAGAAAAAATGTCCCCCGACCTCCACTTCCTTCTCTTCCTGCTCCTGCGCATGGCGATCGCGGCGGCGTTCGTGGTGACGGCGTCGATCATCACCGAACGTTCGGGACCGGTGATCGGCGCGTTGATCGCGACCCTGCCGGTCTCGGCTGGGCCGTCCTACGTCTTTCTTGCGCTCGATCACGATGCTGCGTTCATCGCGCAGGGCGCGCTGGCGAGCCTGCCGGTCAATGCGGCGACCATCCTGATGTGCCTCACTTATGTCGTGCTGTCGCAGCGGCACAACCTCGTGGTGAGTTGCGGAAGCGCTTTCGCGGTGTGGATCGGGATGGCCTCGATCATCCGCCAGTTCGACTGGTCGCTCACGGCGGGGCTTGCCGCCAATCTGATCGCGTTCGGCATCTGCATTCCACTGCTCGCGCGCTATCGCCATGTGAAGATGCCGCTGGTGACGCGCCGCTGGTACGATGTGCCGATGCGCGCTGCGCTGGTTGCGACCCTCGTCGCCATCGTGGTTTCGACATCGAGCTGGGTCGGCCCGCGCATCAGCGGCATCATCGCACTCTTTCCCGTGGTGTTCTCCAGCATCATGGTGATCCTGCATCCGCGCATCGGCGGACCGCCGACCGCCGCCGTGCTCGCCAACTCCGCCTGGGGCCTGCTCGGGTTTGGCATGGCCATCGCGGTCCTGCACGTTGCAGTCGTGAAATTTGGATTGGCGGTAGGTCTGCCGCTCGCGCTTGCAACCTGCGTGGTGTGGAATCTGATGCTGTGGTGGCGTGGACGCAGAAGGCGGAGCATCGAAACGTAAGCTTTGGTAAGGGATTCTTGCGGTGCTCGGCCGTAGTTCTGCGGTGTTTGACTGCGCGTTTCCGATAGTGTCGTTAATTTAATCTTTGCGTCTCGTCCCTACACTTGCTCGTCAACTGTCGAGACGGCCCCGTTGGATAGCGGGGATACAGTTCCACCAATACGAAAGCCGCGAACGACGGGCCGAAAACTTCGAGCGCGAGCGCGATGCTGCGCACGCCATGCAAAATGATTGCTCATCAAGGAGATACTTGAATGTTCGGTCGCAAGTCCCACAATGATGCTCAAGCGCGGCTCGACGCCATCGGCCGTTCGCAGGCGCTGATCGAATTCAATCTTGATGGGACGATCATCACGGCCAACGAGAATTTTCTCAGTGCTCTCGGCTACCGTCTCGAAGAGATCCAGGGCAAGCATCACTCGATGTTCGTGCCGGCCGACCAGCGCGACAGCGCCGAGTACAAGGCGTTCTGGGCCGCATTGAACCGTGGCGAGTATCAAGCGCGCGAGTTCAAGCGGATCGCGAAAGACGGTCACGAGGTCTGGATCGAAGCATCCTACAATCCGGTGCTCGACGGCAACGGCAAGACGGTGATGGTCGCCAAGATTGCGACCGACATCACCGAGAAGAAGATCCGCAGCATGACGGACGCTTCCAAGATCGCTGCCATCGGCCGCGCCCAGGCCGTCATCGAGTTCAAGCTCGACGGCACCATCGTCTCGGCAAACGAGAATTTCTGCAAGGCGCTCGGCTATTCGCTCGACGAGATCAAGGGCAAGCATCACAGCCTGTTCGTGGCCGAGGCCGATCGCAACAGCGCGGCCTATCGTGAGTTTTGGGCCGCACTCAACCGCGGCGACTACCAGGCCGGCGAGTTCAAGCGGATCGGCAAGGGCGGTCGCGAGGTCTGGATCCTCGCCTCCTACAATCCGCTGCTCGACGAAAGCGGCAAGCCGTACGGCGTCGTCAAGTTCGCGACCGACGTCACCGCGGAGAAGCTGAAGAATGCCGATCTCGCCGGCCAGATCGCGGCGATCGACAAGGCCCAGGCCGTGATCGAGTTCAACATGGACGGCACGATCATCACCGCCAACGCCAACTTCCTCGGCGCGCTCGGCTATTCGCTGGCCGAGATCAAGGGCAAGCACCACAGCATGTTCGTCGAGCCGAGCGAGCGCGACGGCGCCGGCTATCGCGAGTTCTGGGCCGCGCTCAATCACGGCCAGTACCAGGCGGCGGAGTACAAGCGCATCGGCAAGGGCGGCAAGGAGGTCTACATCCAGGCCTCCTACAATCCGATCTTCGATCTCAACGGCAAGCCGTTCAAGGTCGTGAAATACGCCACCGACGTCACCAGGCAGGTCCTGGTCCGCATGGGCAACGAGCGCGTGCGCGGGATGATGGAATCGGTCGCCGCCGGCTCGGAGGAGCTCAACGCCTCGGTGCGGGAGATCTCGGAGGCCATGACCAAGTCGCGCGAGACCGCGATGGGCGCGGTCGAGCAGGTCGGCGCCGCCGACGCGCAGGCCCAGCGCCTCACCGAGGCCGCGCAGGCGATGAGCGGCATCGTCGAGATGATCAACAACATCACCGGGCAGATCAACCTGCTCGCGCTCAACGCCACGATCGAATCGGCGCGCGCGGGCGAGGCCGGCCGCGGCTTCGCGGTGGTCGCTTCCGAAGTCAAGAGTCTCGCCAACCAGGCCAAGCAGGCGACCGACAAGATCGGCCAGGAGATCGGCAGCCTCAACAGCATCTCCGGCGACGTCGTCAGCGCGCTCAGCTCGATCAAGCAGGCCATCAACAATGTCAGCGAGTACGTGACCTCGACCGCCGCCGCGATCGAGGAGCAGAGCACGGTGACCAACGAGATGTCGACCAGCATGCAGCGCGCCGCCGCGGAAGCCGCTGCGATCGCGGCGCGGGGGTAGGCGGCAACACTGTCATTCCGGGGCTGGTCCTTCGGTCCATCCCGGAATGACGGTCTCTTATCTACGACTTCGGCAGCTTGGCCTTCAACGCATACAGCGCCTCGAGCGCCTCGCGCGGCGACATCTCGTCGGGGTGCAGCGCCTTCATTGCTTCCACCAGCAGCTCCGCTTCGCTCGGCGGTGCGGCTTCAGTGGCCGCACGGGAGGGCACGGCGAACAGCGGCAGATCGTCGACGAGCGCGCGCGCGGTCTGGCCGCGGTCCTGCGCCTCCAGCTTGGACAGTACCGATTTGGCCCGCGTGATCACCGCCGGCGGCAGGCCGGCGAGCTTGGCCACCTGAATGCCGTAGGAGCGATCGGCCGAGCCCGGCAGCACCTCGTGCAGGAACACGACGTTGCCCTGCCATTCCTTCACCCGCACCGTGGCGTTGAACATGCGCGGCAGTTTCGCCGCGAGCGCGGTCAGCTCGTGATAATGCGTGGCGAACAATGTGCGGCAGCGATTGCTTTCGTGCAGATGCTCGATCGCGGCCCAGGCGATCGAGAGGCCGTCGAAGGTCGCGGTGCCGCGGCCGATCTCGTCGAGGATGACGAGCGAGCGCTCGCCGGCCTGGTTCAGGATCGCAGCCGTCTCGACCATCTCCACCATGAAGGTGGAGCGGCCGCGGGCGAGATCGTCGGCGGCGCCGACGCGCGAGAACAGGCGGTCGACAATGCCGATCCGCGCCCGCGCGGCCGGGACGAAGCTGCCGATCTGGGCCAGCAGCGCAATCAGCGCGTTCTGACGCAGGAAGGTCGATTTGCCGGCCATGTTGGGGCCGGTGAGCAGCCAGAGCTGGCCGGACTTTTGCGCAGGCGCCGGCGAGAGATCGCAGGCATTGGCGATGAACGGCTCGCCGTTGCGCTTCAGCGCCTGCTCCACCACGGGATGGCGGCCGGCTTCGATCGCAAAGCCGAGCGAGTTGTCTACATCGGGCCGCACATAGTTCTCGTCGATCGCGAGCTTGGCCAGCGAGGTCGCGACGTCGAGCAGCGCAAAGCCTTGCGCAGCAGTGCGCAGATCGTCGCTGATCGCGAGCGCCTTGCCGCAGAGCTTTTCGAAGATCTCGAGCTCGAGGCCGAGCGCGCGGTCGCCGGCATTGGCGATCTTGGCCTCGATCTCGCCGAGCTCGGCGGTGGTGAAGCGCACCTGCCCCGCCAGCGTCTGGCGATGGATGAAGGTCGCGTTCAGCGGCGCCGACATCAGCTTGTCGCCGTGCTGGGCGGTGACCTCGACGAAATAGCCGAGCACGTTGTTGTGCCGGATCTTGAGCCCCTTGACGCCGGTTTGGTCGGCGTAGCGCGCTTGCATCGAGGCGACCACGAGGCGCGAGGCATCGCGCAGGTTTCGCGCTTCGTCCAGCGCGGGCTCGTAGCCCTGGCGCACGAAGCCGCCATCGCGCTTGATCAGCGGCAGCTGCTCGTCGAGCGCACTGGCGAACTCGGCTGCGAGCGCGCGCGACGGCCGCTGCAGCGCCGCCATCACCGCCGCGATCTCCTGCGGCGGCTGGTCGAGCTCGCCAAGTCGCGTCAGCACCTGGTCGGCGGCGATGATGCCGTCGCGGATGCCGGCGAGATCGCGCGGCCCGCCGCGGCCGACCGAGAGACGGGCGAGCGCCCGCGACATGTCGGGCGCGCCGCGCAGGATGCTGCGGATGTCCTCGCGCGCGGCGGAATCGGCCACGAAGGCGCTGACGGCATCGAGCCGCCGCGCAATGGCTGGCGCGTCGGTCAGCGGCGCCGCCAGGCGCTGGGCCAGCAGGCGCGAGCCTGCCGAGGTTACCGTGCAGTCGATCGCATCGAGCAGCGAGCCGCGGCGTTCGCCCGCGAGCGTCCGGGTCAGCTCGAGATTGGCCCGCGTCGCCGGATCGATCGCCATGGTCGCGCCGGAAGCCTCGCGCGCGGGCGGTGACAGCGGCGGATGCTTGCCGACCTGGGTGCGGTCGACATAGGTGACCGCGGCCGCCGCCGCGGTGGCCTCAAGCCGCGTCAGCTGCGCCAGACCGTCCATGGTCGCGACGGCAAAATAATCGCACAGCCGTTTCTCGGCGGTGGCGCCGTCGAAGACGTCGCGCGTCAGCGGCGTGACTGCCGGCAATTCGCGCAGGGTCTGGCCGAGTTCGCTGTCGTTATAGACCGCGTCGGTGACGATGGCCTCGTTGGGGTTGATGCGCGCCAGCGTTGCGGCGAGCTCGCCGCCCGAGCATTCCATCACGGTGAATTCGGCAGTCGAGATGTCGATCCAGGCCAGGCCGAAGCGGTCGCCGCCGGCGGACGAGCGTGCCCGCGCGATCGCCAGCAGGTAATTGTTGGCACGCGCGTCCAGCAGCGTGTCCTCGGTCAGCGTGCCCGGCGTCACCAGCCGCACCACGCCGCGGCGCACCACGCTCTTGTTGCCGCGCGCTTTCGCCGCCGCGGGATCCTCGGTCTGCTCGCAGACCGCGACCCGGTGCCCGGCGCTGATGAGACGATGCAGATAATCCTCGGAACGCTCGACCGGCACGCCGCACATCGGGATATCCGCGCCCTGGTGCTTGCCGCGCTTGGTCAGAACGATGCCGAGCGTCTTTGAAGCGATCTCGGCGTCCTCGAAGAACAATTCGTAGAAGTCGCCCATCCGGTAGAACAGCAGCAAGCCCTGATGCGCCGCCTTGATCTCCAGGTACTGTTCCATCATCGGCGTGACGCGCGCGGCGGCTTCCGCCTGGGGTGTGGGCGCTTCGTCGGGGGGCGGTGCTGGTATCGGCTGTTGCATGGTCATGGGCGGCGCAACCTACAAAATTTCGGCACCTGCTCCTATCGCTTTGCCCGAGAAGGGGAGGTTTTCCACGTTGTCCGCACCGGGGCATGCGTCGAGGACGGCAGACCCCTGCAAATCCCGCGCGAAACCGTCAATTGACCTGCCGCGGGCGCCCTCCTAAAACTCCGCCGACATTGAAGAATTTGGCCGGATCGCGGCATTCAGGGAGAACAACGATGCGTGACGTCTTTATCTGCGATGCCGTGCGGACCCCGATCGGCCGTTTCGGCGGCTCGCTCGCCAAGGTGCGCGCCGACGATCTCGCCGCCGCCCCGATCAAGGCGCTGATGGCCAAGCACCCCAAGCTCGACTGGGCGCAGGTGGACGAAGTCTTCTTCGGCTGCGCCAACCAGGCCGGCGAGGACAACCGCAACGTCGCGCGCATGGCGCTGCTGCTGGCGGGCCTGCCGGATTCGGTTCCCGGCCAGACCCTGAACCGGCTCTGTGCCTCCGGCCTCGATGCGGTCGGCGCCGCGGGCCGCGCCATCCGCTCCGGCGAGATCGAGCTCGCCATTGCCGGCGGCGTCGAATCGATGACCCGCGCACCGTTCGTGTTGGGCAAGGCGCAGGAGGCGTTCTCGCGCTCGGCCGAGATCTTCGACACCACCATCGGCTGGCGCTTCATCAATCCGTTGCTGAAGGCGCAGTACGGCGTCGACGCGATGCCAGAGACCGGCGAGAACGTCGCCGAGGAGTTCCAGGTCTCGCGCGCCGACCAGGATGCCTTCGCCATCCGCTCGCAGCAGCGCGCGGGCGCGGCGATCGCGGCGGGTTATTTCGCGGAGGAGATCACGCCCATCACGATTCCCGGCGGCAAGGCCGGCCCAATCACCGTCGACAAGGACGAGCATCCGCGCCCCGAGACGACCTTGGAAGGTTTGGCAAAACTGAAGCCGATCGTGCGCAATCCCGGCACGGTCACCGCCGGCAACGCCTCCGGCGTCAATGACGGCGCCGCCGCCATGATCCTGGCCTCGGAAGCTGCGGTGAAGAAGCACGGCCTGACGCCCCGGGCCCGCATCCTCGGCCTCGCCTCGGCCGGCGTGCCACCGCGGATCATGGGCATCGGCCCGGTGCCGGCCACCCGCAAGCTGATGGAACGCCTGGGCAAGAAGATCAGCGATTTCGACCTGATCGAGCTGAACGAAGCCTTCGCCTCGCAGGGCATCGCCTGCATGCGCCAGCTCGGCGTTGCCGACGATGCCGATTTCGTCAATCCGCATGGCGGCGCCATCGCGCTCGGCCATCCGCTGGGCATGAGCGGCGCGCGCCTCGCGCTCACCGCCGTGCACGGCATGGAGAAGCGCGGCGGCAAGCTCGCGCTCGCCACCATGTGCGTCGGCGTCGGCCAGGGCGTCGCCGTCGCGATCGAGAAGGTGAATTGACGGTTCACGCAGTGGACCGTCATCCCGGAGCCGCTCGTTAGAGCGGAATCCGGGATCTCGAGATTCCGGGTTCAGCCCTGTCGGGCTGCCCCGGAATGACAGGGAGAGAATGGCAGCATGATCATCGAGCGCGAGAAGGACGTCACGGCCGCGGTCCTGGCGGTGATGGAGCGGACGTCCGATCCGCGGCTGCGCCAGATCATGGTGTCCTTGGTCCAGCACCTGCACGCCTTCGTCCGCGATGTCCGCCTGACCGAGAAAGAGTTCCGCGATGCGACCGCCGTCATCGCCGAGCTCGGCAAGCTGACTACCGACACGCATAACGAAGTCGTGCTGATGGCGGGTTCGCTCGGCGTCTCCTCGCTGGTGTGCCTGCTCAACAACGGCGATCAGGGCAATACCGAGACGGATCAATCACTGCTCGGGCCGTTCTGGCGGTTGAATTCGCCCCGGGTCGAGAATGGCGGATCGATCGTGCGCTCGGATACGCCGGGCGCACCGCTGTTCGTGAACGCCCGTGTCGTCGACAAGGACGGCCGTCCGGTCGCCGGGGCGGAGGTCGATGTCTGGCACGCCTCGCCGGTCGGCCTTTACGAGAACCAGGACCCCGAGCAGGCCGACATGAACCTGCGCGGCAAGTTCACGACCGATTCCGACGGGCGCTTTGCCTTCCGCTCGGTGATGATGGTTGGCTATCCCATTCCGACCGATGGTGTCGTCGGCCGCCTGCTCGCGGCGCAGGGCCGCCATCCCTATCGTCCCGCGCATCTGCACGCCCTGATCTTCAAGCCGGGATTCAAGGTGCTGATCTCGCAGGTGTATGATCCTGAAGACCCCCATATCGACAGCGACGTGCAGTTCGGTGTGACACAGGCGCTGATCGGCAAGTTCGTGCGCCACGATACGCCGCATCCGACGGCGAAGGACATCTCCGTGCCCTGGTATTCGCTCGACCATACCTACCGGCTCGAGGCCGGGGAGGCTGTGCTTCCGCGTGCGCCGATCAGGTAGCAGCGGCCGGCTGCCATGCGCGGGAACGCCGCCAACCGGCTTTCCCAAATTAGTTATATCCTATAATGATTGGCGGAAGCGTTGACCGGCCGGACCACAATGGCCGGGGAGGAGTTCGCCAATGACATTCATCTATCCCACCGGAAGCAACGCGGCGCATCCGCTGCCGCTGTCGCCGGACTACAAGAGCTCGATCAAGCGCGCGCCGAACAAGCCCTTGATCCCGATGCCCCATACGCTGTCGGAGCTGACCGGGCCGGTCTACGGCCACGAGACCGTGCGTGCGGGCGACAACGATCTGACCACCCAACACAGTGGCGAGCCGATCGGCGAGCGCATCATCGTGCATGGCCATGTGCGCGACGAGGACGGCCGCGGCGTGCCGAACTCGCTGGTCGAGATCTGGCAGGCCAATTCCTGCGGCCGTTATGTCCACGTCCGCGATCAGCATCCGGCGCCGCTGGATCCGAATTTCACCGGGGCGGGCCGCACCGTGAGCGATGCGTCCGGCTATTATCGCTTCGTCACCATCAAGCCCGGCGCCTACCCTTGGGGCAATCACCACAACGCCTGGCGTCCCGCTCATATCCATCTGTCGGTGTTCGGCCATTCCTTCGTCACGCGCCTCGTGACGCAGATGTACTTCCCGGCCGATCCGTTGTTCCCGTTCGACCCGATCTTCAACTCGGTGCCGGACGAGAAGGCGCGGGCGCGGATGGTCTCGTCGTTCGACCTGGAGAATACCCAGCCCGAATGGGCGCTGTGCTACCGCTTCGACATCGTGCTGCGCGGCAAGAACGCCACGCCCATGGAGAACCACTAACGTGCAGGATTCTGTGAAGCCCGACGGGATCACCCCGTCCCAGACCGTCGGTCCGTTCTTCAAATACGGATTGACGCCGACCGGCGAGTACGCCTGGAACGACGCATTCACCAACTCGACGCTGACACAAGATGTCACCGGCGATCGCGTTCGCATCGAGGGTCGTGTCTTCGACGGCGACGGCGTTGCCGTGCCCGATTGCATGCTGGAGATCTGGCAGGCGGATGCGCAGGGCCGCTTCGCCGATCCCCAGGACAAGCGCGCGCTGCCCAATGCGAGCTTCCGCGGTTTTGCCCGCTGCGGCACCGACAAGGACGGCAATTATTCCTTCGAGACCATCAAGCCGGGTGTCGTGCCCGATCCCGCCGGCAAGCCGCAGGCGCCGCACATCCTGCTTGCGGTGTTTGGCCGCGGCATGCTGCGCCATCTCTACACCCGCATCTATTTCAACGACGAGGCCGCCAACGCCGCCGACCCCGTGCTGGCGCTGGTACCGGCCGACCGCCGCGCTACGCTGACGGCTGTGCGCGAGCCAGGCAAACCGGTCTATCGCCTCGACCTGCGGCTTCAAGGCGACAGAGAGACGGTGTTCTTCGACGTGTAACTTGTGCAAGAACTTCCTTGTTGCGAATGCCCGGGTTTTCCCGGGCATTCTTGTTTCAAGCCCCGCTCTCCGGTACCTCGGTGCTGTTGCTCCCGGCGCTGAGTCCTGACCTCCGGCATCCTACGTAGCCTCGGTTTGCCGGATTCCGTCAGGCTCTTTCAGTGTCCGTTGAGGCCCACAGGCTATGAGTGGAACATCTCATGCTGCGGGTATTTTCATGAAGCTCCGTCTGTCCATCTCTTCGGCGATCATTGCGTTCGGGGTTCTGCTCGTTCTCGGCTTCGCGGCTGTGGTCGCCAGTAGCGCCTATGCGTTGCGCGAGCTCAAGGTTGGCGGCCCGCTCTACTCCGACATCAAGCTGGGCAACGATCTCGTCGCCGACATCCTGCCGCCGCCGGCTTACGTGCTCGAGGCCTATCTGGAGGCAACGTTGGCGATGCGCGAGCCGGATCAGCTTGCCGCCCATGGCGAGCGCCTCGTTCAGCTCCACAAGGACTATGACGAGCGCAAGGCTTACTGGACCGCCTCCAGCCTCTCGGCCGACTTGAAGTCAGCGCTGGTGTCGAAATCCGATGCCGAGGTGCAGAAGTTCTGGAAGCTTCTGTCCGAGCAGCTCCTGCCGGCCCTCAAGGCCAAGGACATGGCCGCCGCCGAGCGCATCTATGGCCAGATGAAGGATGCCTACAGCGCCCACCGCGTCATCATCGATGCCATCGTGGAAGGCGCCAACAAGCAGAATGCCAGCATGGAGAAGCTGGCGGCCGATCGCGATGCATCGATATCCTACGTCGTGCAAGGCGTGTCCATTGCCGTTCTCGCACTGATCGTGGGAGGGCTTGTTTTCGTTGTTCTCGGCGTTGTCCGTCCGATCGTCCGCATGACGGATGCGATGCAGAAGCTGGCGACGGGAGATCTGACGGCGGAAGTGCCCTATGCAACTCGTCGAGACGAGGTGGGCTCCATGGCGGGTGCGCTTGCGGTATTCAAGCAGGGCGCGGTAGAGAACGCGCGAATGCGCGATGAACAAGTTCGCGCTGAGAGGGAAGCCGCTGCCGTAAAGCGTGAGGCGCTTCTCGGAATGGCAGAAACGGTCGAACGTGAAACCGGCGCGTCAGTGGAGAATGCTGCTGCGGCAACGCAGGGCGTGGAGCGGAGCGCCTCCGACCTTTCGGGGATCGCCCGCGATCTGTCGACCGAATCGCAAGCGGTCGCTGCCGCTTCCGAGCAAGCGCTGGCCAGCGCGGAAACCGTATCGTCTGCGGCTGAAGAATTGACCGCCTCCATCCGGGAGATCACCAGCCAGCTTGCGCGCGCCAGTCAGGTGACGAAATCAGCCGTGGTCGGCCGCGAGCAGGCGCGCACGACCATCCAGGCGCTGTCCGGCTCGGTGAAGAAGATTGCGGAGGTTTCCGATCTCATCGGCGGTATCGCCGGCCAGACCAACCTTCTGGCGCTGAATGCCACGATCGAGGCGGCGCGCGCGGGTGAGGCCGGTCGCGGCTTTGCCGTGGTCGCCGCCGAGGTCAAGTCGTTGTCCAACCAGACCGCAAGCTCGACCGAGGAGATCTCGCGCCTGATCGCCGAGATACAAGCCTCGACCGAAGCCGCCGTCGCGGCCGTCGAGGAGATGGGCGGCCATATCGTCGAGATCGATAGCGTCGCGACCTCCGTCGCTGCCGCCATGGAAGAGCAGGACGCCGCCACGCGCGAGATCGCCCGATCGATCTCCGACTCGGCATCCGCGGCCAAGGTGGTGTCCGCCAAGATCGGCCATGTGAGTCGCAATGCCGACTCCGTCAACGAGCGCGCCAGCGAAATGCACGATGCGATCTCCAGCGTGTCGGAGAATCTCGCCTCGCTCAAATCAGTGCTGGTCCGCACCGTGCGCAGCTCGACGGCCGATGTCGATCGCCGTTCCTCGCCGCGCCATCCCACGGACTTGGTGGTCTCGGTGACCGACAGCCGGCATGCCGTGCATGCCACGACGTTGGTCGATCTTTCGCAAGGCGGCGCCTGGATTCGCTGCGCGCCGAAGCTCAATCCCGGCGAAGCCGGTGTGCTTCAGATCAAGGGCCTCGCGCTGGCACTGCCATTCAGCGTCCGGACCCAGGACGGCGAGGCTGCGCATGTCGCTTTCTCATTGGAAACCGCTCAGCAGGCCGAGTTTTCAGCATGGCTCAATCGCCAGTTTGGTGAAGCCGTCGCGGCGTGATCGCAACTAGCTCACCGACGCTTGTTCTGGCCTTTCACGTCAGCCTCGCTGACGCAAAACCGATGATCTGACGTCCAATTCCCGTACTTATGCGGGGCTCGTGCAATACAATTCCTCCGCGAATCAATCCCGTATTTACCGCATTCATCTAGGGTGGCGGCAGTTTCGACGCCGACCTGGATTGTTTCATGAAATTACGCCTGTCCCTGTCCTCAGCGATCGTCGCGTTCGGCATCGTTCTCGCCATTGGCTTTGCCGCCGTGGTTTCGACCAGCCTGTACGCCCTGAAAGAGCTCAAGGTCGGCGGTCCGCTCTATTCCGACATCAAGCTCGGCAACGACCTCATCGCCGACATCCTGCCGCCGCCGGAATATGTCATCGAAGCCTATCTCGAGGCGACGCTGGCCATGCGCGAGCCGGACCAGCTGGTGGCCCATGGCGAACGCCTGGTCCAGCTCCGCAAGGATTACGACGAGCGCAAGGCGTTCTGGGTCTCCTCCAGCCTCTCGGCCGACCTCAAGACCGCGCTGGTGTCGAAATCCGATGCGGAGGTGCAGAAATTCTGGAAGGCGTCGGATCAGCTTCTGCCCGCTCTCAATGCCAAGGACGCGGCGGCTTCCGAGCGCGCCTATGCGCAGCTCAAGGACGCCTACACCGCGCATCGCGCCGTCATCGACAGCATCGTCGAGAGTGCCAACAAGCAGAATGCAGCCATGGAGAAGCTGGCCGCGGACCGCGACAGCGCGATGCTCTACGTCCTGCTCGGCGTCTCCATCGCCGTCCTCGCCTTCGTTGCCGCCGGCCTGCTGGGTGTTGCCCTCGGCGTGGTGCGCCCGATCGTGCGCATGACGGACACGATGCAGAAGCTCGCGACCGGCGATCTCGCAGCCGAGATTCCGTTCGCGCAGCGCCAGGACGAGGTCGGCTCGATGGCGGGCGCGCTTGTGGTGTTCAAGCAGGCGGCGGTCGAGAATTCCCGCCTGCGCGAGGAGCAGTTGCGTCAGGAGCAGGCGGCGGCGCTCGCGAAGCGCTCCGCCCTGCACCAGATGGCTGAAACGGTCGAGCGCGAGACCGGCCGCTCGGTCGACACCGCGAGTGCAGCGACGCAGGGCGTGGAGCAGGCCGCCTCCGGCCTGTCGGAGATCGCAAAGTCGCTCTCTGCGCAGTCGCAGGCGGTCGCGGCGGCCTCGACCCAGGCGCTCGGCAGCTCGCAGGCGGTCTCGGCCGCGGCCGAAGAACTGAGTGCCTCGATCCGCGAGATCGCGGGCCAGGTCGCGCGGACCAGCAGCGTCACCAAATCGGCCGTCGCCGGCCGCGAGCAGGCGCGTTCGACCATTCAGGCCTTGGCGGGATCGGTGAAGAAGATCGCCGAGGTCTCGGACCTGATCGGGGGCATCGCAGGCCAGACCAACCTCCTCGCGCTCAATGCGACGATCGAGGCGGCGCGCGCAGGCGAGGCCGGCCGCGGCTTCGCGGTGGTTGCAGCCGAGGTGAAGTCGCTGTCGGACCAGACCGCCAAGTCCACCGAGGAGATCGGGCGGCTGATTGCCGAGATCCAGGCCTCGACGCAGGCCGCGGTCGACGCCGTCGAGGCCATGGGAGGCCACATCGTCGAGATCGACGGCGTGGCGAGTTCGGTCGCCGCCGCGATGGAACAGCAGGATGCCGCAACCCGGGAGATCACGCGGTCGATTTCCGAATCGGCCTCCGCCGCACAGGAGGTCTCGGCCAAGATCGGCGATGTCAGCCGCGATGCCGCCTCCGTCAACGCGCGTGCCGCGGACGTGAGGCAGGCGATCGCCGGGATGGCGGCCAATCTGGAGCAACTGCGGTCGGTGGTCGTGCGAACCGTCCGCGACTCGACCGCGGCAGCCTGAGCCGGCGGCAGCCGCTGGTGCCCGGGAACGTGATCGTGCAGTATGGCGCGGGACAGGGGCATCGTGGTTCATGACATCTCCACAATTGCCGGCGGTCGTTGAGCCCGCCCGACTGACGGCCGCGCTGCGCAGGAGCGGCGTGCTCGACGCCGGTGCCGTGCGCGAAGTGAAGGTGCTGCATGAGCGCGACACCGTGGTGTCACGTATCGTCAGGCTCGGCCTGCGCTATGTCGGCGAATCCGCCGGTGCTCCGCAGTCGCTGATCCTCAAGATGGCGCACGCTTCGTTTGCCAGGACACTTGCGGATCGCGGCGAGCACGAAGTCGTCTTTTACACCCGGCTCGCACCGAACATGCCGCCGGGGCTCGTGCCGCGCTGCTTCGACGGCCATTTCGACGCCGAGAGCGGGGCCTGGCATCTCCTGCTCGAAGACCTCACCGACAGCCATGAACTCGCGACTGTACCGACGCTGCCCCCGTCGCGAGATCAGTCGACGGCCATCGTCACCACGCTGGCGCGCATGCATGCGGCCTGGTGGAATCATCCCGGACTCGGCGAGAGCGTCGGCACCTGGGCCAGCACCGAGGATAGCGAAGCGCGCATGGAGACCTTCGCCGGGCACTACGATCGCTTTGCCGACGAGCTTGGCGATCGCCTGAGCGAGGAACGCCGCATCCTCTATCGCCGTCTCATCGAACAGTCCGCCCGGCTGTCGCAGCGCTATCATTCGCACCGGCATGTCAGCATTGTCCATGGCGATGCACATACCTGGAATTTCCTGCTGCCGCGCGCGGGTGTCGCCGACACCGTGCGCATCTTCGATTTCGACCTGTGGGGAATCAATGTGCCCACCGGCGACCTTGCCTACATGATGGCGATCCAATGGTATCCGGAACGCCGGCAGGCGCTGGAGCGGGCGCTGCTCAACCGCTACCACGAGACGCTGCTCGCACACGGCGTCACCGGCTACACGCGCGGCGCGCTCGACCAGGACTATCGCTGGTCGGTGCTCTGGCACATCACCAAACCGGTCTGGCAATGGGCCATCAACCTCCCGCCGGGGATTTGGTGGAACAATCTGGAGCGCGTGATGATGGCGGTGGAGGATTTGGGCTGCGAGGAGCTGTTGTAGGGGGCTCATGCAGCAAGCCGTCATTGCGAGCCATCGGGCCGCGCGCCGCGCGGACCCGTTGGCTCGCAATGACGGCGTGAAGCGCCAAGGTCCGATAACTACTCCATCACCGCATGCTCCGGCCCCGCCGCCTGCTTGCGCAGCGTGGCCTTGGTCGAGCCGATCAGCATCGCGAGCGGCAGGGTGCAGAGGACGAAGATCATCACCAGCTGGTAGTCATGGGAGAAGGCGATGATCTGCGCCTGCACGCTGACCATCCGGTCGGCCATGGCACGGCCGGCGTCGGTGGACAGATTGATCATGCCGCTGACACCAGGCATCTGCAGTGCGTGGTTGAACGGGTTGACGTGCTCGGAGAGGATCGCATAGGTCCGCCGCGTGCCCTGCGTCAGTTGCGCAATCACGATGGAAATGCCGACTGAGCTCGCGACGTTGCGCATCAGGGTCAGCATCGCGGTGCCGTCGGTGCGCAGCTCGTTCGAGAGGGTCAGGAACGCCACGGTCGAGAGCGGCACGAAGACGAGGCCGAAGCCAAAACCCTGGATGACGCTGACGGTGACGATCTCCGGCACCTGGGTCAGGTCGGTCCAGCCGGTCATCTGGAACAGCGAGCCTGCGGTCAGCGCCAGCCCGGCGATGATCAGCGTGCGCGCCTCGAAATAACGCATCATGCGTCCGACCAGCATCATGGCGAAGAAGGTGCCGAGCCCTCGGCTCGCCAGCAGCAGGCCTGCAGTGATGATGGGGTAGCCGATCACGTTCTGCATGTAGGGCGAGGCCAGCGCCATGGTCGAGAACAGCACGAGCCCCATCACGACCATGAACACGCAGCCGGTGACGAAGTTGCGGTCCCGGAACAGCGCGAAGCGGATGAACGGGGTCGAGGTCGTGAAGGAGTGCGCGAGGAAGAAATAGAAGGCGACGGCGGCGACGATGAACTCCGCGAGGATCTCGTTGGATTCCAGCCAGCCCAATTGCTCGCCGCGGTCGAGCGCGAGCTGCAGCGCGCCGATCGCAACCGCCAGCGCGGCGAAGCCGAACCAGTCGAATCTGAGGCTGAAGTCCTTCCTGGTCTCGTCCATGAAGACGATCAGCCCGAGCACGGTGATGACGCCGAACGGCAGGTTGACGAAGAACACCCAGTGCCAGGAATAGGTCTCGGTGAGCCAGGCTCCCAGAGACGGCCCCATGATCGGGCCCATCATCACGCCCATGCCCCAGATCGCCATCGCCTTGGCACGTTCCTGCAGCGTGTAATAGTCGAGCATGACCGATTGCGACAGCGGCACCAGGGCGGCGCCGAACACGCCCTGCAGCAGGCGGAACAGCACCATCTGGTTGATGTCCTGCGCGAGGCCGCACATCACCGAGGCCATGGTGAAGCCGGCCGAGCAGATGATGAAGATGCGCTTGCGGCCGAAGCGGTTGGCGATCCACCCCACCGGCGCCGTCATGATCGCGGCAGCGACGATGTAAGAGGTCAGCACCCAGTTGATCTGGTCCTGCGAGGCCGACAGCGTGCCCTGCATATACGGGAGCGCGACATTTGCGATGGTCGTGTCCAGCGCCTGCATGATGGTCGCGGTCATGGCGCAGATCGTCACCATGTTCCGGCGCAGGCCGGGGACCATCAGGCTGGCATTGGGGGCGGACATCGGATCAGTCCTGTCGCAGTCTCTGGCTTAGTCTTTGTCGCCGTCCTGGCCCGCGGTCGCGGACAGCCCGAACAGGCCGGCAAGCGAGCGCCGGTGACCGGTGTCGATGGTGGCGTAGACGCTCATGCCGGCTTTCAGCTTCCGCACATATTTGTCGGTCTCGTCGAAATAGATGCGGATCGGCACGCGCTGCACCACCTTGACGAAATTGCCCGTGGCGTTCTGCGGCGGCAGGATCGCGAATTGCGCGCCGGTGCCGGGCGAGAGCGAGCCGATCTTGCCCTTGAAGACGTGGTTCGGGAACGCATCGACGACGAGCGTCACCGGCTGCCCTTCAGTTACGTAAGTGAGGTCGCTCTCTTTCGGATTGGCATCGACCCAGGGATGCGCCACGTCGATGATGGAGAACACCGGCGTGCCGGCGGGCACGTAGCGGCCGAGCTGGATCTGTTCGACCTGCGTCGCCACGCCATCCATCGGCGCCCGCAAGACGGTGTGGTCGAGGTTGCGCTGCGCGTCATCCAGCTTGGCCTTGGCCTGAGCGTAGGGCGGAAATTGCTCGAGCGGCAGGTCAGGATTGCCGAGCAACTGGGTCTTTGCGTTGGAGAGCTGCTGCTTGATATATTGTGCCTGCGCCCCGGCGGTGACCAGCGCATTCGAGGCGTTGTCGAGATCGAGCTGCGAGCCGTAATTGTTCTTCACCAGCGCCTGCTTGCGCTCGACGTCGCGCTGCTTCAAATCGATGCCCTGCTGGGCCAGGTTGAGCATGTCGCCGTAGATCTTGATGTTGGCGACGAGGTTGTCATAGGTCGTGCGCGCCTGCGCGAGCTGCGCCTTGGTCTCCTCCACCGCCAGACGGAATGGAACAGGGTCGATCTCGAACAGCTCGTCTCCCCGCTTGACCGACTGGCCTTCCTTCACGACCACCTTCAGGACCTTGCCGGAGATGTCGGGCGTCACCAGCACCTTCTGCGCGCCGACATAGGCGTCGTCGGTGCCGACATAGCGTCCGCCATTGAGATAGAAGGTGAGGCCGCCGATGGCGGCGACGACCGGAAGCACCACCAGGAGCAGGAAACGGCGATAGCGACGCAGGCCCGCCAGCAGGCGGCGCCGCGGATCGGTGCCGGCCTTCTTGGTCGGCTTGCCGCTGGCGCTCTTCTGCTCGGGCTGCAACTTGACGACCTGATCAGCCATGGCGCTGCTCCTTTCGTGCTTGCTCCGCGCCGGATGCCTGGATCGCGGTTCGCACGTTTTCCTTGATGGCTTCGAGCTGAGTGAGAAGGCGATGGGCGTCGGCCGGCGTAATGCCGTCGAGTGCGTTGGCCGTAAGCTCGGACCTCAGTCCGCTCAGCCGACCCAGCAATTGGCGGCCGGCCTTCTTGAGGTACAGGCGCTTGACGCGGCGATCGGAAGCGTCGCTGCGGCGCTCGATCCAGTCATTGTCGCAGAGCTTGTCGATCAGCCGCGTCAGCGTGATCGGCTGCATTTCGAGCAACTCGGCGAGCTCGGACTGCTTCATGCCTTCGCTGCGCTCCACCTTGGCGAGCACTGCCCATTGCGCGCGGGTGATGCCGAAGCGCGACGCCTCCTTGTCGGCATAGACGCGCAACAGGCGGTAGAGCTCACCGAGCGTGAACAGGAAATTCTGGTCGACCGACCCGCGAGTCATGAGCTGCGTCTCCAACAAGCATGGATATAATAAGCAAGCTTACGATTATTTCACGGCCCCGTCGCGCGGTGCAGTCCTTCGGGAGGAGCATGGCTGGCAGCCGGGCGGCTCGTCGTGCTTTGGGTTCCCCCGCCGAAATGCTAGAAGACGGCGACATGAGCCTCGCAAAGCCGGCATTCCCCGCGCCAGACCACGATCACGGCCGCTGCACCGCGGACGCGCTCGCGCATGCTGAGGTGGTCTGCGAGCAGCGTGCGCAGAAATTCACGCCGATCCGCCGCCAGGTGCTGGGTGCCTTGCTCTCAAGTCACCGCCCGCTCGGCGCCTACGAGATCATCGACGAGCTCGCCAAGTCCATGGCGCGGCCGGCGCCGATCACGGTCTATCGTGCACTCGATTTCCTGATGGCCAACGGCCTTGTGCACCGCATCGAGAGCCGCAATGCCTATCTCGCCTGCGCCGCCCACGATCACGATTTGACCTCCGCGGTGGCGTTCCTGATCTGCGAGCGCTGCGGCCTGGTCGGCGAGATCCCCTCGGCGTCCTTCGCCAAGGACCTCAACGCCGCCGCGCGCAGCTCGGGCTTCGCGCCAAAGCTGTCTGTGGTGGAGATCACGGGCGTTTGCACGCATTGTCAGAAAATGTCTTGAAGCAACAACGGCGCGAAGCCGGATTCTTGGGAAAAATGTCCGCACCTCAAGCCAACCCGTCCGCCGGTCGTCCGCTCAGTGCCGGCGCCATCGCCCTGATGCTCATGCTGTGCCTGACCTGGGGATTCAACCAGATCGCGGTGAAGCTGGTGCTGCCGGATATTCCGCCCATGCTCCAGGCCACCATCCGCTCGATGGGCGCGCTGCCGGTGCTGTTCCTCATCGGCACCTTTCGCGGCGTCAAATTCTTCGAACGTGACGGCACCTGGAAGCCCGGGCTGATCGCCGGGCTGATGTTCGGCATCGAATTCGTGCTGATTTTCCAGGGGCTGCGTCTCACCTCTGCGTCCCGTGCGGTGGTGTTCCTCTACACCGCGCCGTTCTTCGTTGCGCTCGGCTCCTACCAGGTGCTCGGCGAGCGTCTCGGCGGCTCGCAATGGCTGGGCCTTGCCATCAGCTTTGCCGGCGTCGCGCTCGCGATCGGCGTGCCCCAGCCCAATGTCGATTCGCAGGTTCTGCTCGGCGATCTCATGATCGTCGGGGGCGCCGCGCTGTGGGCCGCGACGACGCTGGTTGCCAAGGGTACGCGGCTGCGCCTCGCCGCGCCCGAGAAGGCGCTGGGCTATCAGGTCGCGACCTCGATTCCGATCCTCGGGCTGGCGGCCTGGCTGTTCGGCGAAACCATCACGCACATGCCGGCCCCGCTCTCGCTCGGGCTGATGGCGTTCCAGGCGATCTGGGTGGTGGGAACCACGTTCACGCTTTGGTTCGCGCTGGTGAAGGCGTATTCGGCCAGCAAATTGTCCGCTTTTACCTTCATCACCCCTTTGTTTGGCGTGGTGGGTAGCTATTTCATCATGCACGACACCCTCAGCCTGACCTTCGGGGCCGCAGCGGTCCTTGTAATTGTTGGGCTTTTTCTGGTTAACCGTCCCAGCCAATCCGCTGCGGCGCCGCGCGATGCATTGCTGAACGTCACCAAAACCTGATATTTGGACCGCCATGAACAAGCTCGAAAACCCTCTCGATTCCGACATCGCGGGCCCGGCGCCCCGGCACCGGACCACCCAGGTCAAGGTCGGCGACGTTGCCGTCGGCGGCGGTGCACCGATCGTCGTGCAGTCGATGACCAACACCGACACCGCCGATATCGACGGCACCATCGCCCAGGTCGCAGCGCTGGCGCGCGCCGGCTCCGAAATGGTCCGCATCACCGTGGACCGCGAGGAGGCCGCGGCCGCCGTTCCGCACATCCGCGACGGCCTCGCCAAGCGCGGCATCACCACGCCGCTGATCGGCGACTTCCACTATATCGGCCACAAGCTACTCGCGGCCTATCCGGCCTGCGCCGAGGCGCTGGCCAAATACCGCATCAATCCCGGCAATGTCGGCTTCAAGGACAAGCGCGACACCCAGTTCGCCGACATCATCGAGATCGCCAACAAGAACAACAAGCCGGTGCGCATCGGCGCCAATTGGGGCTCGCTCGACCAGGAGCTCCTGACCAAGCTGATGGACGAGAACGCGGCCTCGCCGAATCCGCGCGACGTGCGCGCGGTGACGCGCGAGGCCATGGTGCAGTCGGCGCTGCTCTCGGCCGCGCGCGCCGAAGAACTCGGCATGCCCAAGGACCGCATCATCCTCTCCGCAAAAGTCTCGGCGGTGCAGGATCTGATCGCGGTCTACCAGGATCTTGCGGCGCGTTCGGACTACGCCATCCATCTCGGCCTCACCGAAGCCGGCATGGGCTCGAAGGGCATCGTGGCGTCGTCCGCGGCGCTCGGCATCCTGTTGCAACAGGGCATCGGCGACACCATCCGCATCTCGCTGACGCCCGAGCCCGGCGGCGACCGCACCCGCGAGGTGCAGGTCGGCCAGGAGCTCTTGCAGACCATGGGCTTCCGCACCTTCGTGCCGCTGGTTGCGGCCTGCCCCGGCTGCGGCCGCACCACCTCGACCACGTTCCAGGAGCTGGCCCGCTCGATCCAGGATTTCATCCGCGACGAGATGCCGACCTGGAAGACGAAATATCCCGGTGTCGAGGAACTCAACGTCGCGGTGATGGGCTGCATCGTCAACGGCCCCGGCGAGTCCAAGCACGCCAATATCGGCATCTCGCTGCCCGGCACCGGCGAAGCGCCGGCCGCGCCCGTCTTCGTCGATGGCAAGAAGTTCCGCACACTGCGCGGCCCGACCATCTCCGCCGACTTCAAGGCGCTGGTGATCGACTATATCGACCAGCGCTACGGCCAGGGCGCCAAGGTGCCGGCGCCTGCAGCGGAGTAGGCGAGGTTTACGAGATTTTCTGGTCTGGGCGGCGGAATTGAATCAGCAGGCGAGCGCTTTGATCTGCCCGCTCGCCCCATAGTCCAGCAAGAGACGATCGCGCGTGAGAAGTGTTGCGCCGATATCGCGTGCGGTCGCAATCATGATGCGGTCGGCAGGGTCGCGCGGCGGGGTGCCGGGCAAGAATGAAGATTCGATCAGGATATCGGGAGTAAGCTTGGCGAGCTCGACCCCCGGGATAGCCAGCACGTTCTGAAACCAGCGTTCAGGTCTCATCGAGAGGCCAATGCGGTTGCGTGAAACCAACAAGCCGATTTCCCACGCGCTGATCGGAGAGACAAAGATTGTGCTGCCTGCGCGCTGGACAGCATCTATCGCGTCGCGAGCCTCCGTTGCGAGGGGGAGTCCTTCGGTGATCCATATCGCGGCGTGAGTATCGAGAAGAAGCGCCGTCTCACTCATAGACCTTGCCCCAGTCGGGATCAGCCGGCTCCGTGAGGTCGACACCTTCCGGAATATGAACGGATCCCTTCAGGGCGCCGAAGATCGGATGACGATCCTCCTTTTTTGCCTGCGCGGCAGATGTCCCGGGGGCACTTTGTTCGACCCGGCGAAAGACCACGCGCCGTGTCTTGGTGTCGACCTGTTCAGTCCGAAAACCAGCGGCAAGCCAAACCTTGGTCATGACGTTGTTACTCGGATTGTTGCTCCACCAAGCCGGATATTGAGGCGAATTAGGGGGCAGCTTGCTTCCGATGACCCGCTCGATTTCGGCAAAGGTCATCGGCACCTCTTTGGCCCGTTGGGACTTCAGAAATTCACCAAGCCGCTCATATTTGCCCATGGTGGAAGCCTCCATTGTTGCAAAAGGCTACTAAAGCTTTATAAGTGTGTCAATCGTTAAGTGTGTCGGGTTGGCGTTCGTGGCTGTCGCCCTTTGCGTTCGCTCTCGCAACGCTTACGATGGCATCCAACGAAGAATATAACGGGAGACACGCCATGAGCTCACTCGCCGGCAAGCAGGGCCCGCGCTATCGGCACCTGGCCGAAGACGGCGCGTCCTACGAGACCATCGCCGTCGAAAAGCTCACGCCGATCATCGGCGCGGAAATCTCGGGCGTCGATATCGGCAAGCTCGTCTCCGGCGATATCAGCTCTATCAGGCAGATGGACGAGATCCACCGCGCGCTCGCCGAAAACCTCGTCATCTTCTTCCGTAACCAGCACATCACGCCGCAGCAGCACCTCGCCTTCGGCCGCAAGTTCGGCGAGCTGCATTTTCATCCCGCCGCTCCCCACGAGGACGAAGACCCGGCCTTGATGAAGATCTACGCCGACAAGAACTCGCCGCGCGCCAATGGCGAGGGCTGGCACTCCGACGTCTCCTGCGATCTCGAGCCGCCGATGGGCTCAATCCTCTACATCAAGCAGTGCCCGCCGCGCGGCGGCGACACGCTGTTCGCCAACATGTACGCGGCCTATGAGGCGCTGTCGGAGCGCATGAAGGCCTATCTCGACGGCTTGACGGCGCTGCATGACGGCGAGCCGATCTATCGCGGCCTTTACGCCAACTACGGCGTCGCCGACCGTCCGTCCTATCCCCGTGCCGAGCATCCCGTGGTGCGCACGCATCCGGTGACGGGCAGGAAGGCGCTCTACGTCAACCGCGGCTTCACCCGCCACATCAACGGCATCCCGCGCGACGAGAGCGATGCGATGCTCGCCTATCTCTACCAGCACGCCGAAAACCCGCTGTTCCAGTGCCGCTTCCGCTGGACCGAGAACGCGATCGCGTTCTGGGACAACCGCTGTACCCAGCACCGCGCGATGTGGGACTACTGGCCGCACACACGCTCCGGCACGCGCGTGACGGTGAAGGGCGAGCGGCCGGTTTAGGAGACGGTGTTGTAGGGCGGGCAAAGGCGCGTCAGCGCCGTGCCCACGTCTTCTCGTCATCAGGGAGGGTGGGCACGCTTCGCTTTGCCCACCCTACGAGAGCCGTTCTTGCGTTGACGTCCCCGCACGTCCGCGCCAATCTTCCGAACATCAAATCGCGGGCTGACCGGTCGCCCGCGTATCACGGCAGCGGAGCAGGGCTTGGGGCAACTGCGGAGCATCATCGCCGGGCTGGTCGCATCGATCCTGCTGTCGTCGTTCGTCCTCGTCGAAGCCGGCGACGCTGCTGCTGCCGCGCGCGAGATTGCAAGACCCGGGCCGAAGCCGTCGCCGCCGGCCAAATGCGAGGCGCCCAAATTCCGGATCGTCGTGGATGTGGGCCACACGCCGGACTCCTATGGTGCGTTGAGCGCGCGCAACGATCCGGAGTTCGGCTTCAACTTCCGCCTCGCACGGCTCATCGCGGCCAAGCTCAAATCCGAAGGCTTCGCCGCAACCCGCCTGCTCGTCACCGATGGCAAGGCACGGCCGAGCCTGTTCAAGCGCGTCGGTGCTGCGAACGAAGGCCGCGCCGATCTGTTCCTGTCGGTCCATCATGATTCGGTACCGGACAAGCTGCTCGAGACCTGGGAGTTCGACGGCGCAAACAGCTATTTCAGCGACCGGTTTTCGGGCCACTCGCTGTTCGTGTCGCGGCAGAATCCGCACTTTGCCGCCAGCCTGATGCTGGCCCGCATGATCGGTCGCCAGTTGAAGGAGCAGGGCCTGCACTATGCGAGCCAATACACCCTGCCGGTGATGGGCCGCTACCGGCGCCAGCTGCTCGACAAGGATGTCGGCGTCTACCGCTATGACGGGCTCGTCGTGCTGTCGCGCACGCGCAGCGCCGCCGTGCTGCTCGAGGCCGGCTCGATCATCAATCGCGACGAGGAAATGGAGATGAACTCGCCGGAGCGGCAGGAGGCCGTCGCGGGCGCCGTTGCGGGGGCACTGAGGGAGTTTTGCGAGAAGCGGTAGTTGGCTCAGGTCGCTCAACGCCCCGTCATTGCGAGCGCAGCGAAGCAGTCCAGAGCCTTTCCGCGGCGGCAGCCTGGATTGCTTCGCTGCGCTCGCAATGACAAAAGTCTACAGCGGCCCGCCGCGATACTCCCTGTTCGCCAAACTCGCCTCCTCCAGGTCCAGATCGCGCTCGATCCGCCGCCGCGTCTCGTCGGTGATCTCGCCGTCGCGCAGCAGGTTGTGGATGAACTTGCGCTCGGCGGCGATCAGGTCGCGGGTCAGAGCGGTGCCGGCGGCGGAGATGTCGTGACGGTTGGGATCGAGCGAGTCCGGGAGCTGGTTGAGGCGGATATCGTGGCGGGCGCGCAGCAGCCGCATCACCTCGTCGGAAATGTCCTTTTCCGCCGTGAGCGCGTCGAGCGATTTCAAGGCGGCCTCCAGCGCCTGACGGCGTGCGGCGATCTCCGCTTCGTGCTCGGCGGCATGCTCGTGACTGCCGGCTTCGGCGACACCGAGCCACCGCACGATCGGCGGCAGCGTCAGGCCGACGCCGATCAGAGTCACGAAGATGACGCCGAACGCGACGAACAGGATCAGGTCGCGATACGGAAACGCCTCGCCGTTCGGCAGCGTGAACGGCAGCGCCAGCGCGGCGGCCAGCGACACCGCGCCGCGCACCCCGGTGAAGGCGAGCACGAACGGCCATTGCCATGGCGGCGATGGATCGCGCTCGCGCAGCGACCTGGAGAACATCCGTGGCAGATAGGTCGCGGGATAGAGCCAGGCAAAGCGCGCGATCACGACGATCACCAGGACCAAGGCGGTTGCGATGAGAATGTCGTCGAGCGGAAAAGTCTTCGATTTCTCGTAGAGCTCGCGCATCTGGAAGCCGGTGAGCAGGAACAGCATGCCCTCGATCAGGTAGACCACGAGGTCCCAGAAGAAGATGCCTTGCAGGCGCGTTGCCGAGGAGATCAGCAAGGGGCCGTTCCAGCTGACATAGAGTCCGCAGGCCACCGTTGCGATCACGCCGGAGCCGCCGACGTGCTCGGGCAGCCAATACGAGACATAGGGCGTGATCAGCGACAGCGTCAGCTCGACCTGTGGATCTCCAGACCATTTGCGAAGGCGCAAGGAGAGCCAGCCGACGCCGATGCCAAAGGCGATCTCGCCGGCGACGATGAGGAGGAATTCGCCGGCCGCGAGCGGCAATGAAAAGTGCCCGACCATGATCGCGGCGAGCGCAAAGCGGTACAGGATCAGCGCGGTGGCGTCGTTTGCGAGACCTTCGCCTTCGAGCACGACCAGGATGCGGCGCGGCATGTTCAGCCGGCGCGCGATCGCGAGTGGCGCCACCACGTCGGGCGGCGCGACGATGGCCCCGAGCAGGAAGCCGACCGTCCAGGGCAGGCCGATCATGTAGTGGGTGGCGGCGGCCACCATTGCCGTGGTGAAGATCACGGCGCCGACCGCGAGCAGCACGATCGGGCGCAGGTTCTTCTTGAATTCGCGCCAGCTCATCGCGACGCTGGCCGAGTAGATCAGCGGCGGCAGCACCACCAGCAGCACCAGCTCCGGCGGCAGCTCCACCGTCGGCATGCCCGGCACGAAAGCAAGGCCGACGCCTGCCAGCATCAAGAGGATGGCAGGGGCGACGTTGAAGCGTCGTGCCGCCAGTGCCACGCCTGCGAGCACGGCCAGCAGGATGAGAAAGGTCTGAAACTTCGCTTCCATGATGGTCTGTCTTGACCCGGAAGCGACGGCTACGTCAATGCGCGGCTCACGCCAGCCGCTCGGCCACCATCCGTCCAATCCGCGCGAACGCGGATGCGATCTGCGCCGCGCTCGGCGTGCCGCCCTGGGTGTAGGCCGCGATCAGGATCGGCGTCTCCGGCTTCGGCCAGGCCACCGCGATATCGCCCGAGGCGTCCTTGCCGTTGTTGCCGGTCTTGTCGCCGATCTTCCAGCCTGCGGGGAGTCCGCCACGCAGGCGGTTCGCGCCGGTCTTGCAGTTCACCATCCAGTCGGTGAGCAGGGCACGCGAGGGCGGCGACAATGCGTCGCCAGTCACCAGCCGCCGCAAATTTCCCGCCATCGCCGCCGGCGTCGTGGTGTCCCGGGGGTCGCCGGGCTGCGAGCGATTGAGCGCGGGCTCGTTGTGGTCCAGCCGCGAGGTGGTATCGCCGAGCGACCGCCAGAACGTCGTCAGCGCCGCGGGGCCGCCGATCCGCGCCAGCAGCAGATTGGCGCAGGTGTTGTCGCTGAGCTCGACGATGGCCTTGCACATCTCGCCGACCGACATCTTGCCGGCCGCGAGATTTTCTTTCGCCACCGGCGCGTATTCCAGCAGATCGGCCTGGCCATAGGGGATCATGGCCGCAAGCTGCTCCTCGCCGCGATCGACCCGCGCCAGCACACTGGCTGCGAGCGAGGCCTTGAACGTCGAGCACATCACGAACCGTTCGTCGGCGCGCCAGGCGAGCTTCTTGCCGGTTGCGAGATTCTCCGCATAGAGCCCGATCCGCCCGCCGCTCTCGCGCTCGTAGGATTCGAATTCTGATGGGGCATCCCCGGCGAGCGCAGGGGAGGCGGCTAACCAGGCGAATGAGGCGAGCAGGGAGCGGCGGTCGAGCAGCATAGGGAACTTTCACGTGTGGAGGTGGGAGATGGAGCGTTCGCTTCATCCGCGTCGTCATTGCGCGCGCAGCGAAGCAATCCAGAATCCCTCCGCGGAGACAGACCAGATTGCTTCGCTGCGCGCGCAATGACGGAGAATTGGATAGCGAGTGCGTCCGAATTCGGGCAGCGGAACGGCGCCCGTCACTCCCTCAAATCATATCGGTACGACTTCGACACGATCTGCCAGCCGTCGGCGAGCTTCATCGCCACCAGATAATCGGTGAAATAGCGCGGCGGCAGCTGGCAGCGCACCTTGATGAAGGCGGTCTTGTCGTCCGAACGGTCGATGGTGACGATGAAATCCTCGCGCGGCTTGCCTTCGGCCTTCGCCGAGGCGCGCTTGCGCACGCGGTCGAGCCAATCCGGCACGGTCAGAACCTGGAGCTCGCCTTTCTCGACCCAGCGCAGATCGGCGGAGGGATGGAAGATGGCGCCGAGCTTGTCGGCGTCACCCTCGTAAAGTCCGTCGAAATAGGATTGCACGACGGCTTCGACGCTCGACCGGTCCTGGCTCATGGATCGTTCCTTTGCATGATGGCTGCGGGCCAACTTAGCCATACACGTTCAAGTACGCTATGGGTGTGTCAGCGATTTGCGCGAAGGCGTCACGATGTCAGAATCAGAAAATTCGAATGCTCGCATCCTTGTCGGCGAATGCTTCTGCCGCGCCGTGCGCTTCGAGGTGGCCGACGCATTCTCCTATGCGATGAACTGCCACTGCTCGAACTGCCGACGCACCACCGGTGCCGCCTTCAAGCCGTTCGCCGGTATCCGGCAAGACAGGCTCCGCATTGTCAGGGGTGGCGACCTCCGGATGATTTTCGGCGACGACACCACCCATGACGCGCATTGTGGCCGCTGCGGCTCGCTGCTCTATTCCCGGGTCCGGGAAGGAGAATGGGTCCATGTCGCCATGGGAACCCTGGTCGATGCCCCCTCGATCCGGCCGAGCGCCCATATTTTCGTCGGCTCGAAGGCGCCCTGGCACGAAATTACGGACGATCTGCCGCAATATCGGGAGCACATCGGGGTTGTCTGACGGAACCCGGTCCGCACCGCCGCTCGTCGGCGAACCGCGACAGCGCTGGCGCGACAAACAAAGAGGCCGTACGGCCTGTCGTCGGGGTCCCGTTCGTGACCTCCATCACAAGCGCCGGCGATGGATGTTGCTAAAGCGGTCCCAGGGGCCGAACGGCCCGGAACTTATCGGAAGTCGTGTCATGCGCAGCTTGCTCAGACTTTGTCCGCTTCTCGTCGCCCTCGGCCTGATGTTCGGGGCGGGGCCTGCTTTCGCCGGAAAGCGCGTGGCGCTGGTGCTCGCCAATTCGGCCTATCAGCACGCAGCCTCGCTCGCCAATCCCGTCAATGACGGGTCGGTGATGGCCAAGACGCTGAAGGAGGCCGGCTTCGACGTGGTCGAGTCCCGCCACGATCTGTCGGCGCTGGACACGCGGCGCGTGCTGCGCGACTTCGCCGACGCGACCCGCGATGCCGAAATCGCCGTGGTCTACTACGCCGGCCACGGCATCGAGGTCGAGGGCTCGAACTATCTGATTCCGGTGGATGCCAAGCTCGAGCGCGACACCGACGTCTATGACGAGGCGCTCTCGCTCGACCGTGTCCTGGTCGCCGTCGAGCCTGCCAAGCAATTGCGTCTGGTGATCCTCGATGCCTGCCGCGACAATCCGTTCAGCAAGAGGATGAAGCGCACGGTTGCCTCGCGCGGCATCGGCCGCGGCCTCGCTCAGGTCGAGCCGACCAGCCCCAACACGCTGATCGCCTATTCGGCCAAGGCCGGCTTCACCGCGCAGGATGGCGACGGTGCCAACAGCCCGTTCACCATCGCGCTGTCGAAGCATCTGACGACGCCGGGCCTCGACGTCCGCCGCGCCTTCGGCTTCGTGCGCGACGACGTGCTGAAGTCGACCGGCAACAAGCAGGAGCCGTTCGTCTACGGCTCGCTCGGTGGCGAGGACGTGCCGCTGGTGCCGGTCAAGCTGGCGCCGGCGGCACCCGTAGCCAATCCCCAGGCGGATGTCCGCCGCGACTATGAGCTCGCGCTCCAGGTCGGCAACCGGCCGGCGTGGGAAGCCTTCCTCGCCCAGCATCCCGACGGTTTCTATGCGAGCCTCGCCAAGCTCCAGCTCGAGAAGCTCGGCGCCGAGCGGGCGCATGCGGCGGCGATCGAAAAGGCGAAGCAGGCCGAGGCCGAGCGCGACCGCCTTGCTGCGCTCGGCGCGCAGAAGGATGCGCAAGCCAAGGCCGCGGCCGATGCGAAGGCCGCCGAGCAGGCGCAGCTTGCCGCGCAGAAGGCCAAGGAGCAGGCGCAGCAGCAGGCGGCTGCCGCCGAGCAGCAGCGCGTCAATCTCGCCGCCACGGCGCCGGGCGTTGCGCCGGGCAACACCACGAGCGCCGCCGGCGCCAACGTCGCCGCGCTGACCCCGGCGACCGCGCCGGCCGACCTCAGCCGCTCGGTGCAGAGCGAGCTCGGCCGCGTCGGCTGCTTCTCCGGGCAGGCCGACGGCAATTGGAATACGTCCTCGCAGCGGTCGCTGTCGCAGTTCAACCGTTATGCCGGCACCAAGCTCGACGTGAAGGTGGCGAGCACCGACGCGCTCGATGCGGTCAAGGCCAAGCCGTCGCGGGTCTGCCCGCTGGTCTGCGAGCATGGTTTCAAGGCCGAAGGCGACAAGTGCACCAGGATCGTTTGCGGCGACGGCTATCTGCTGAACGACGACAATGAATGCGAGAAGAAGCGCGCCGCCAAGCCCGCGTCAAAGCCTGCGACCTCGCGGCGCGACGACGGCGAGGACCGCCCCGCGCGGCAGCGGGCCGGTGCTGCAGCGGGCGGCTACGGTGCAGCTGCGGCGGCCGGCGCGGGCCGTGCCTCGCGCGGCAGCGGTCAGATCTTTTGCAATGCTCTGCTTTGCCGGCCGGTCAGGCCCGGCTGCCACCTCGCCTATCGTGGCGGCGGCGGCCCGCACAATGATGCCAATTACGAGGTCTGCAACTGATCTGCCGTGCGGAGCTTGCGACGGCTACGTCGCGATCGCGCTTGCTGCGATATTCACCGTCAGTGCCAGCAAGGCCGTGTTGTAGATGAACGAGACGATGCCGTGCGCGGTGGCCGTGCGGCGGATGGTCTTGTCGGTGATGCCGACGTCGGAGACCTGCGCGGTCATGCCGATCACGAATGAGAAATAGACGAAATCCCAATAATCGGCGTGGTCTTCCTTGTCGCCGCTCGGAAACTGGAGGCCACCTGCCGTACCGTGTCGATAATAGTCATGCGCGTAATGCAGCGCGAAGGTCGTGTGCACGGCAGCCCATGACAGCGTGATCGTGGTGACTGCGATGCTCAGTTCCAGCGCGCCGCGATGCGGCGTGCCGAGCTCGGAGACGATCGCCGCGATGCTGGCGAAGGCGCCGGTCGCCGTCACCAGCAGGATCACGAAGCGGCCGTCATCCTGCATCGCGGCGGCGCGGCGAATGTGCTGATGGTCGTTGCACAGCATCATCGCGTAGACCAGCACGAGATAGACCGCGATCAGCGCGTCCCAGCCGAGCACGAGCCGCATCACCAGCCGATAAGTCCCCGGCAGCAGCAGGCAGACCAGGATGCCGACCGCGAGCGCAATGAAGGTCCGCGGCCGCGCATAGATCAGCCGCATCGGCCGCGACATCTGGCGGAAGCGGACGAGGACGGGATCTTCTTTGCCCTCGACCGCCATCGGGTATGCGTCAGTTCTTCCGCTCGGCCACGAAGCGCGCGGCGGCCTGCAGCACGGCGGCGCGGTCACCGAAGATCGAGACGGCGCTGTCGGCGCGCGCGAGCAGGTCGCGCACGCGCTGCTTGGCACCTTCGATGCCGAGCTGGGTGACGAAGGTGGTCTTGCCGAGCGCGGCATCGGCGCCGGCCGGCTTGCCGAGTGCGGCGGCATCGCCCTCGACGTCGAGCAGATCGTCGGCGATCTGGAAGGCTTCGCCGAGCGCACGCCCGTAATCGTCGAGCGCCTGATATTCCGCACTCGAGGCCTGGCCGAGGATCGCGCCGGCGATGCAGCCGTAGCGCAGAAGCGCGCCCGTCTTCATCTGCTGGATACGGGCGACGTCGATCGGCTCGTTGCCGCCAAAACGGCCTTCGCCGGCGAGATCGAGGATCTGGCCGCCGACCATGCCGCCGATGCCGGCGCAGCGCGCCAGCGCGCGCGTCAAGAGCAGCCGCACATTGGCGTCGCGATGGACCTCGTCGCGGGTGATGATGTCGAAGGCGAGCGTCAAGAGACCGTCGCCGGCGAGGATCGCGGTGGCGTCGTCGGTCTGCTTGTGCAGGGTGGGGCGGCCGCGACGCAGGTCCGAATTGTCCATGGCCGGCAAATCGTCATGGATCAGCGAATAGCAATGGATGCATTCGAGCGCGGCGCCCACGAGCAGGGCCGCCTCGCGCGGAACGCCGAACACGGCGGCGCTCTCGACCACCAGGAACGGCCGCAGGCGCTTGCCGCCGTTCAGGCTCGAATAGCGCATTGCGTCCATCAGTCGCTTGGGCCGGGCGATTTCGTCGTGCAGGATGTCGTCCGACAGCAGGCGCCCGAGCAGGGCTTCGGTGTCATCAGCGGTCTTGTCCAGACGTTTGGCGAAATCGGACGGGGACGTGCCGGTCATCAAGAGGGGCTCCAGAACTAAAATTCGGCGGGACAATCCTTTATGCGCCCGCCCCAGTCAATCGTTTGGAAGGCCTAAAAAGTGCTGGAAAAGGCCCGAATTATCACAGACTTAATGCTCCAGCCCGTGGCCGCTCGTCAGTTTGCACCGGAAAGGTCGATTTGCGCATCGTCAAAATCCTGCTGGTGGTGCTCGCGGTCGTGGTCCTCGCGCCCTATGTGATTGCGCCGTTCTACCGCGCCGGCCACCCTGTTTCGACGCTGATGGCCTGGCGCAGCTTGCGGGGCGCGCCGATGCAGCGGGAATGGATCGATCTCGCCGACATGACGCCGTCTCTGCCGCGCGCGGTGGTGGCTGCCGAGGATGCCCATTTCTGCAAGCATCACGGCATTGATTGGGGCGCGCTGCGCGAGGCGATCGACGACGCCAGGGAGGACGGCACCGCCTTCCGGGGCGCCTCTACCATTACCCAGCAGGTCGCGAAGAACCTGTTCCTGTGGCAGGGGCGCGATTTCGTCCGCAAGGCACTGGAATTCCCGCTGGCGCTTTGGATCGACCTCGTCCTGCCCAAGCAGCGGATTCTCGAAATCTACCTCAACATCGCCGAGCTCGGCCCGCAGGGGCAGTTCGGGGTCGAGGCGGCCAGCGCCTATGCCTTCGGCAAGTCGGCCGAAAGGCTCTCGCCCCGCGAGGCGGCGCTTCTGGCCTCGATCCTGCCGAATCCGGTCAAGCGCAGCGCCCGGACCCCGGGGCCGGGTGTCCGGCGGCTGGCGGCCACCTACATGGCGCGGGGTCAGGCGAGCTCGCTGATGACCTGTTGGCGCGAAAATCGCTGATTTTTAGCCCGTTCCGGGCGTATTTTCCGGCCCAAGAGCCTAGCTTTACGGCCGGCCTTCCTCTATAAGCGCGGCCTTGATCGGCATTCAGCTCGCCTCGTATTTGCGGGTGCTGAGCCGTCCCTTTGCGGACGATGCCCTGATGACACCAATCCCTAGAGGATACTGAAATGGCCGTTCCGAGAAGAAAAACCTCGCCGTCGCGCCGTGGCATGCGCCGCTCGGCGGACGCCATCAAGAAGCCGACCTATGTGGAAGACAAGGACTCCGGCGAGCTCCGTCGTCCGCACCATCTCGACCTCAAGACCGGCATGTACAAGGGCCGCCAGGTCCTGAAGAAGAAAGAGTCCTGACACCAGGATCTTTCTCGGGCGGGAGTTCGGACCCGCCCGATTGCGGCCAACCCATGAGATAGACGGTGACGGCGGCGGAGCGAATGCTTCGCCGCTGCATTGTTCTGTCCGGATATCTTGATCGAGAAGGCATCAAGCCGATGGTCGGTTTCCCGCTGCTTCTGATACCGCTCGCGGTGTACAACATCATCGCCTTCCTGATGCCGACCGTGTCCTTCACGGACGTGCTGTTCAAGGTCCCGATGGTGTCCGGCGAGGTCTGGCCGGTCACGCTCGCCGATCTCCTGCTCGCGCTCGGCGTGGTGCTGCTGCTGCTCGAGGTGGTCAAGGGCGCGCGGCCGGGCTCGAAATTCCTGATGGATCATCTGCTGTCGCTGATCATCTTCGGTGCGGCGGCCGCCGAATTCGTGATGTGGCCCAAATTCGGCAACTCCACCTATTTCCTGCTGGTGCTGCTGGCGATGGCCGACTTCCTCAGTGGCATTGCCCAGCGCACCCGCCGCCGCGTCACCTATGTCGCCGAGACGACGGTGCCGGCGCCGCGCAAGGCCAAGCGCAGTGCCGAAGCGCCGGCCGAGGATGTGGAGTCCGGGCGCAAGTTCGAGCCGGTGATCGCGCCGCAGCCGGCACCGGCCGCGCCGCCCGCGCCTAGCGCGCAGTCCGTCGCCGAATCCGTGCTGATGGATCATCCTGCGCCCAAGCCGGTGCAAGGCGCCGCTTCGCCGGAAATTCCCTCGCCGCAGTTGCAGCCGGGGAACGGCACGCCGACCTCGCCTGACGCGCCGCCACGCTGATCGCCTCAAGCCACCTGACGCGTGCGAGCGCTGACGGTTCCGAGCGGCCGCTTGCTGCCATAGGCCATCAGCGCATCCTCGGAGGAGGCGCGGCGGAGCCGGCTCGTTTGCGGCAGCTGTTCGGCATTGGCGATCAATTGTGTGATGAAGCTGGGATCGGGACGCGGCAGCGACGCCTTGCGGACCCACTGCAACGTCGGCATCAGCGGCACCAGGGCCGTGCCTGTGCCGTTGTCCGCCGCGTCCTGTCGATCAGTACTCAACATCGCAATCACCGTTGATCCGGCGAAATTGTCGCGTTTCGGGACGCGGGCGCCGGTGCGAGTCCTGTACTCGCAAGGCCTATGCCGGCCGGGCCGCTTTGGTTCCGACGCCTTCGGAAACGTGGTTTCCAAATTGTTTATCAACTTTGCCTAGGGTCGAGGGCGAATCTGGCCCTATTCTGTGCCGACTCAGGACTTCTCCACTGTCCCGAATCGAGGCGACTTTGACCCCTGCATTGCCGCAAGCTTCCGACATCCTTGCCGCGCTCGGCCAGGCCGTGTTCGCCTGGGACATCGCCAGCGATGCCATCGTCTGGGGCGAGCAGGTCGGCGCCGTCTTCCCCGGCATTCCCGCCGAGCGGCTCGCGACCGGCGCCGAATTCGCCAAGCTGATCGAGCCTGCGCAAACTCTGCGGACCGCCGCACTGGCGCTGACGTCCCCGATGCACGGCGCCGGCGGCACCCCCTACCGGGTCGAGTACGGCGTGCGCATGAGCGCCTCCGATCCCGTGATCTGGATCGAGGAGACCGGCCGCTGGTTCGCGGGCCCCGATGGCCGTCCCACGCGTGCGATCGGCTCCGTCCGCATCAACAATGAGCGCCACGCCCGCGACGAGGAATTGAGCAGGCTGGCCCGGCTCGATCCGCTGACCGGCGAGCTCAACCGCGCGCATCTGATCGCGGCGCTGGCCGAGGCCATCGAGGAGACGACCCGCTTTCGCTCGACCGCCGCCTTCATGCTGGTCGGCATCGATCATCTCGCCCGCGTCAACGATGCCTTCGGCTTCGACGTCGCCGACGCCGTGATCCTCGACGTCGCCAAGCGCATTCGCGCGCGCCTGCGCGGCGGCGACGTGCTCGGGCGCTTCTCCGGCAACAAATTCGGCCTGATTCTGAAGAACTGCACCGTCGACGACATGAACGTGGCCGCCGAGCGCTTCCTCGCCGGCATCCGCGACGAGGTGGTGCCGACCAAATCCGGTCCGGTCTCGGTCACCGCCTCGATCGGCGCCGTCAGCCTGCCGCGCTATGCCCGCAACACCGATGAGGCCGTCAACCGTGCCCACGAGACGCTGGATGCCGCCAAGCGCCGCCGCTCCGGCTCGTTCGCGGCGTGGCGTCCGGATGCCGCGCGCGACGCACAGCGCCGCGTCAACATTCGCGTCACCGACGAGATCGTCACCGCGCTCAACGAGCGCCGCATCAGGCTCGCCTATGAGCCCGTCGTCTCGGCTGTCTCGCGCGAGCGCGCCTTCCATGAATGCCTGGTGCGGATGGACCAGGGCGACGGCCAGGTGCTGCTCGCGCCCGACATCGTGCCGGTCGCCGAACGGCTCGGCTTGATCCGCCTGGTCGATCACCGCGTGCTCGAGCTCGTGGTCGCCGAGCTCGCGGCGGCGCCCGGCATCTGTCTCAGCCTCAACATCTCGCCGGATACGACCATGGATCCGGATTGGTGGGCGGGAATCGAATCGCTGATGCTGGCTCATCCCGGCGTTGCCGAGCGGCTGATCGTCGAGATCACCGAGACGGTCGCGATCCAGGACATCGACGAGGTTCGCGCCTTCGTCAGCCGCCTCAAGCATTTCGGCAGCCGTATCGCCATCGACGATTTCGGCGCCGGCTACACCTCGTTCCGAAACTTGCGCAAGCTCGGCGTGGACATCGTCAAGATCGACGGCGCCTTCGTGCAGAACATCACCCGTTCCGCCGACGACCGCGCCTTCGTGCAGACCCTGATCGACCTCGCACGCCGCCTCGACATCAAGACCGTCGCCGAATGGGTGCAGGACGACGAAGCCGCAAACATGCTGCGCGACTGGGGCTGCGACTACATCCAGGGTCGCCTGATCGGGCTGGCTTCGGCCGAGCGCCCGTGGGGCGCGCCGCCGGACAGCGCGCTGCCTGCGGCGAGCTAGCGAAGCGTAGATGGTGTAGGGTGGGCAAAGCGAAGCGTGCCCACGTCCTCTCCTCCAACTCAGGCAGATCGTGGGCACGGCGCGGTGCGCCTTTGCCCACCCTACGAAGTCAACGGGCTTTTCACGCCCCCTCGTCCAGCGCCACCAGCTCGCGCTTCTTGCGCAGCGACGGCAGCAGCGGCGCGATCAGCAGCACCACGGCAAGCACGAGACACACGCCCGAGATCGGACGCTGCACGAAGGTCCAGAGATCGCCCTGCGACAGGATCAGCGACTTGCGTAGGTTGTTTTCCATCATCGGTCCCAGCACGAAGGCCAGCACCAGCGGCGCCGGCTCGTAGCCGAGCTTGCGCATGAAGTAGCCGATGATCCCGAACGTGATCATGACGTAGACGTCGAACACGTTGTTGCCGGAGCAGTAGACGCCGAGCATCGTGAACAGGATGATCAAGGGGAACAGGATGTTGTAGGGCAGCTTCAAGAGCTGCACCCACATGCCGATCATCGGCAGGTTCAGGATCAGCAGCATGACGTTGCCGATATACATGCTGGCGACGATGCCCCAGAACAGGCCGGGGTTTTGCGTGATCAGCAGCGGTCCCGGCTGCAGGCCGTGAATGACGAAGGCTCCGAGCAGCAGCGCCATCACCACGTTCGGCGGAATTCCGAGGGTCATCAGCGGAATGAAGGCGCCGCCCGCCGCGGCGTTGTTCGCCGATTCCGGGCCGGCGACGCCCTCGATCGCGCCATGGCCGAACCTTTCAGGGGTCTTCGAAAGCCGCTTCTCCAGCGCGTAGGACGCGAATGACGAGATCACCGCGCCGCCGCCCGGCAGGATGCCGAGGAAGAAGCCGAGGATGGTGCCGCGGCCGACCGGGCCTGCGCTCGCCTTCCAGTCCTCCGTGCTGGGCAGGAGATTGGTGATCCCAGTGTTGATGATGTCGCGCTTGATCGCCAGCTCGGTGTTGAGCAGCACCTCGGCGACGCCGAACAGGCCCATCACCACGGGCACGAGGCCGATGCCGTCGATCAGCTCCATGCGGCCGAAGGTCAGGCGCGGCTGCGCGGTGATGCTGTCGAGCCCGATCAGCCCGAGCACGACGCCGATGCAGGCCATCAGCAGCGCCTTCGGCATCGATCCCTGGGTGAGGAAGGTGAGCACGACGAGGCCGAGCACCATCAGGCTGAAATACTCGGCCGGGCCGAAGGCGATGGCGAGGCTGGCAAGCTTGGGCGCCACCAGCATCAGGGCAACCAGCGCAAAGGTGCCGGCGACGAAGGAGCCGAATGCGGCGATGCCGAGCGCAGGGCCCGCGCGGCCCTGCTTCGCCATCTGGTGGCCGTCGATGCAGGTGACGACCGAGGCGGCTTCGCCGGGGATGTTGACCAGGATCGAGGTGGTCGAGCCGCCATACATCGAGCCGTAATAGATGCCGGCCATCATGATGATGCCGGATTCCGGCGTGCCCGACAGCGTCACGGGTAGCAGCAGCGACATCGCCGAGATCGGGCCGATGCCGGGCAGCACCCCGACCAGCGTGCCGATGAAGACGCCGATGAAGCAGTAGAGCAGGTTGACCGGCAGCAGCGCGACGCCGAATCCATGGGCGACATTGACGAGCGTATCCATGGGGTCAACCGATCCCGAACAGGCCTGACGGCAGCTGGATCAACAGCAGCCGCTTCAGCACCCACCACATGCCCGACGGCACCAGCACCGCGATCGGAATCGCCAGCGTCCAGCGCACCGGATCGATCAGCCGCAACAGCAGCAGCATCAGCGGGATCGACGACAGCAGGAAGCCGAGCAGCTCCAGCGCGAAGGCGAATGCGACGAGGCAGGCGATGAGGACGAGCGGCTTGCTCCAGCGCACGTTCTCCCAGCGCGAGGCCAGCGTCGGCCCGCCCTCGGTGATCGCCGAGACGATGATCGCGCCTGCGAACACGCACATCAGGATGCCGGTGTAGAACAGCACATAGCCGGAGCCGGGATCGTTGATGGTGCCGAGCTTGAGCTTCAAGCCCGACCAGATCACGAAGCCGCCGAGCGCGAGCCCGATCAGCCCGCCCCAGAGCTCGGAGTTGCCGAGGCGGAGCTTGACGTTGGTTGGGTTGGTCATCGATTCTCTCTCGGCCGTTCCCCGGACGCTGCGCAACACCATAAGTGCGTTCACGCACGTCTTCGACGTGCTATGGCCGGTGCGCTGCAGAGCCGGGGCCCATGCGTGTGGACGAAGGGTGGGTCCCGGCTCTGCAGTGCATCGCTGAAGAAGCGCTGCACTGCGTCCGGGACACGAACGTGATGCAGCCCTACTTCTTCGCGAGCCCGAGCGTCTCGATCACCTTGCGCTCGGACTCCGTGACCTCGACGACGAATTTCTTGTAGTCCTCGGTGTTCTTGTAGTTCGGCACCATGTCGTATTTGGCCAGCGTGGCGATCACCGCGGGATCCTCGACCGCCTTCTTGAAGGCATCGTGCAGCCTGGCGACGATCTTGGGATCCATCCCTTTCGGGCCGGCGATGCCGAACGGGGAGTCATAGACCATGGGATAGCCGAGCTCCTTCAGCGTCGGCACGTCGGGATAGTTGGGCGAGCGTGCGCCGGTCCACACCATCAAGAGCCGCAGCTTGCCGGCGTCGACCAGCGGCCGCCATCCCGTGGAATCAGCTTGCAGCATGGTGTGCTGTCCCAGCACGGCGGCATTGGTCTCCGCGCCGCCCTTGAAGGGGACCTGCGTCAGCTTGATGCCGGACATTCCGGCGATCTGCTCCATGCCGATATGCAGCGAGGTGCCGGCGCCGGGCGTGGCGTAGGTCACCTTGCCCGGATTCGCCTTTGCGAACTCCACCACGTCCTTCCAGCTCTTGAACTGCGACTCCGCACTGGTCGTCACGCCGAAAGTGTAGCCGGTGAGATGGACGATGTAGGTGAAATCCTTTGCCGGATCCCACGACACCTCCTGCATCAAGGGCAGACGGAACACGGTGATCGGGATCTGCGAGATGGTATAGCCGTCCGGCTTTGCCGCCGCCGCCATCGTCGCCGGCCCGACCGTGCCGCCGCCGCCGGCCTTGTTGTCGATCACGATCGGCTGTCCCAGCACCTTCGAGGCGCTGTCGGCGATCGCGCGCATCGAGATATCGGTCGATCCGCCGGCCGGCCATGGCACGATCAACGTGATCGGCTTGGTCGGATAGTCCTGCGCATTGGCGGCAGTGGAGAGCACCGCGCCCAGCACGGCGTGCGCCGCGGCAAATGCAATCGTCTTCAGCCCGTATCCCGACATCGAAACGCCTCCCTCGCGGCGGCCTCTCTGGGCTCGCCGTCTCTAATTGTGAGGCGATTGTTCCTGAATTTGACGGAGAAGAAAAGCGCATTGCGCGCAGCGCTGCACGGCTGTCGGTCGGGCGACCTCGGCAGGGCCGAGATATGCGACAATTCGTCGTGTGGCCGCGTGCCGAGAGGCGGAATTTGAGCGCCGAAGGGGGTCAGGCCACGCGCCGGACCGTGTTCAGCGTCTCGATGGTGCGGCTGACTTCCGAGGCGAGACAAGGCTTGCCGAAATAATAGCCCTGGACCGCTGTGCAGCCGCATTCGCGGACGAAGTCGAGCTGCTCCTCGGTTTCCACGCCCTCTGCCGTGGTCTCGACGCCGAGCACGGAGCCGAGGCTCGCGATCGTTCTGACGATGGCAACGCTCTCCGGGCTTTCGCCGAGCGTGCCGACGAAGGAGCGGTCGATCTTGATGCGGTCGAACGGAAACTTGCGCAAATAGCTCAGCGAGGAATAACCGACACCGAAATCGTCGAGGCTGACGCGCACCCCGAGCGCGCGGAGCTGGTGCAGGATGTCGATGGTGGCCTTGCTGTCGTCGAGCAGCGCCGTCTCGGTGACCTCGAGCTCGAGCCGCTGTGGCGGCAGGCCGGCTTCCGCAAGCGCGCTCGTGACCATCGCGACCAGGGCGCGGGAGCGGAACTGCACCGGAGACAGGTTCACCGCGACGGTGACGCCGGGCCAGGACGCAGCCGTCGCGCAGGCCGTGCGCAGCACCCATTCGCCGATCGGAACGATCAGCCCGTTCTCCTCCGCAATCGGGATGAATTCGGCCGGAGAGACGAAGCCGCGCGAGGGATGCTTCCAGCGCAGCAACGCCTCGAAGCCGGTGAGCTCGGAGGAATCGAGCCGCATCTGCGGTTGGAACACCAGGTGGAATTCACGCCTTTCCAACGCGCCGACCAGATCCTGCTCCAGCGCATGCCGGCCGCGCGCCTCTTCCTCCATCTCGGGCTCGAACAGCTGATAGGCGCCGCGCCCCTCGGATTTGGCCTGGTACAGCGCGAGATCGGCGCATTTCATCAGCTCATCGGCGTCGAGCCCGTGGTCGGGGGCGATCGCGATACCCACGGAGACGCCGACATGGATCGACTGGTTTTCCAGCGGCGGCGGATGACCGATGATGTCGACCAGACGGCGGGCGAGCTCCTCGGCCGATTGCGGCTGCGGCCCGCGCTGGAGAACGGCGAACTCGTCGCCGCCAAGCCGTGCGACGGTGTCGTGCTCGCCGACATTCTCCTTGAGGCGCGCCGCGACCCAGCACAGCAGGCGATCTCCGGCGGCGTGGCCGAGGCGGTCGTTGACGGTCTTGAAATTGTCGAGGTCGAAGCACAGCACCGCCATGGCGCCGCCGGCGATCGCGACCTGGTTCAGTCCCTCGCCCATCTTCTCGCGGAACAGCGTGCGGTTGGGCAGGTCGGTCAGCGAATCGTGCCGCGCCATGTGCGCCACTCGGGCCTGGGCCTTGTGGCGCTCGGTGACGTCCTCGTAGGTCACGACCCAGCCGCCATGCTCCATGCGCTTGTGTTTCAGCTTGATGATGCGGCCGTCGCTCAAATGCCGGTGCAGCGTGTGCTCGCCCTCGCGCAGCCTCTCGACGTAGTCGGCATAGAGCCTGGCGCCCGTCATGTTCGGATGGATACCGAGCTCGCAGCTGTGCTCCATGATCTCCCGCATCGAGACGCCTGGCTTCACGATCTCCGGCGACAATCCGTACATCTCGAAATAGCGGCGGTTGCAGACGATCACGCGCAGGTTGGCGTCGAGCATGCACAGGCCCTGGCTCATGTTGTTCAGGGCCGCGTCGAACCGGCGGTACTGCTCGCTCAGCTCCTCGATCGCATGCTCGCGCTCGGTGATATCCTCATAGGTGGCGACGAAGCCGCCTTCGGCCAGCGCACAATAGCGCACCGAGATCACGGTGTCGTTCGACATGCGGCGGCGCATCGGCGAGGAGTCGCGGCTCCCGATCCGCGCGCGGGCGGCTTCGAGGATCTGCTGCGGGCTATATTCCGAGTTGAACGCGCCGTTGGCCATCGATCGCTCGATCAACTCGGCCAGATGGGTGCCGGGCCGGGTCTCCTCGGGCGACAGCCGGTAGATCTTGCGGTAGGTGGTGTTGCAGACCCGAAGCCGCATGTCGCTGTCATAGAAGGCGAGCCCGTGCGCCATGTTCTCCAGCGCCGCATCGAGGATGAAATTCTGCTGCCGCAGCGTTTCCTCGTATTGCAGCCGCTCCGTGACGTCCTCGTGCACCGTCACCCAGCCGCCATCGGGCAGGAAGCGGGAGACCGCCTGCACCATCCGTCCGTCGTAGCGCATCACCAGCAGCGTCTTCGGCTTCCTGCTGCGCACATCCTCCAGCCGGCTCTGGTGGAATTCGTCGCCCGACATGCCCGGCAGGTTGCCGCGCGACATCCAGTGCTCGATCACCGTGCAATGCGAGACGCCCGGCTTCACGATCTCGGGATCGAGGTTGTAGAGCTTCAGGAACTGTTCGTTGCAGACGACGACGCGGCTGTCGACGTCGTACATGATCAGGCCATGCGACATGTTGGCGAGCGCGTGCTGGCTGCGCTCGGTCTGCACGCGCAGCTCCGCTTCGAGCCGGGCGAGGCGGGTGACGTCGTCGCAGATCGTCATCCAGCCGCCGCCGGGGAGCGGCTTCAGTTCGAGCGACATGACGAGGCCGCTCGCCAACCGCTGCTCGGTGCGGAACGGCTTGCCCGCGGCGATCTGCGCCATCCGCGTCGAATACAAGGCGTCGAGTTGGTCTTGGGGAAAGTTACCGCGGCTTGCGCTGTGCGCGAGCACCTCGCGGTAGCTGGTGCCGACCCGCACGATTTCGGCCGACATGTCGAACAGGGTGAGGTAGCGCTGGTTCGTCAGCACGATCCGGTTGTGGGCATCGTAAACGCAGACGCCCTGTTCCATGTGGTCGAGCGCAAGCTGGCTCAGCGCGACCAGGGCGCTTGGGCCCTGCTCACGCCCTTTACCAAGCTCGCTGTCGCGGGTCGACATCATGGGGCGGCGGGGCCTCGGCAGGCAACAGACTTGGTGCAACCTAGTTCAGCCGCCGAGACTAGCGAAGAGGCCGGAAAATTCCCTTAAGCGCCGTAGTTTACGGAGGGTGACCGGCGATGATGAAGATGCGTGTGTCGCGATCTGCAGTGAAGCCCAATCTCAGGATGACGGTGCCGGACTATTGGCTGTGGGCCTAACTACGGCCCGTACAGCACGAGTTCCGTATCGGTGAGGTCGCCGAGCCGTGGCTGGTCCGGGCCCCTGAAATATTTCCGGCCGCGCCGCTCGGTGTAGATGCCGACGAGGCCGGGAACCGGACCATTGGCGTCGATGGCCACCGCGATCTTGCCGAGCCGCAGCAGCAGCCGTCCGATGCGGCCGGCGCATTCGGCATATTCTGCAGCGCTCCGGCAATAGATCAGCTTCATCGCGGGCGGTGCGATGAAGCCGCGGCGGATGCGCACCGGTTGCAGGATGAAGGGGAACGTTCCCTTCGGCGTGCGGCAGACCAGGCTGAGGCAATTGTAGCGCGCATGTCGGGTCAGGAGCTCGGTCTCCGCCTCGGAAAGCCCCTTGATCTCCTTGGCGTGCGGCGGAATGACCTCGATCTCGCTCCAGCGCGGGACCGGCGCCAGCGCAGGAACGGAGAAGAATATGCCGCGGCAATAGGCGCGAAAGCCCTGCGTCTCGATGATCGGCCAGGTCCACGGCGCCGGGCTGATGTTGAAATAGGTGACGTGCTTGTGCCGCTGGGCGATCTTGGTCAGCAGCGGAGCGTAGTTGCGGTAGGCCGGGTCGACATACCAGCTCGACAAATTGCACCGGATCGCGGTCTCTTCGCCCTCGTTGCGTGCGGTGTAGATCAAGAGCAGCACGCCGACCGGCGTGCCGTCGTCGTCGAGCATGTAGCCGAAGCGCGGATAGCCCTCCGGCACGATCCGGAAGGCCTGCCGGCGCAGGCCCTGAATCCAGTAGTCGCGCGAACGGCCGACGAAGCCGCGCGTCAGCAAGTCCGCGATCTTGTCGACGTCGGACTCGGTGATCTCGCGGCATCGGATCTTGGTATGGATCACGCTCGTCTTGCCCGTGGAAATGGTCGGCCTCGTGAGTTGCGTTAGCGCCAGCCTTCGCCATGGGCCTCGGCCGCGACAGTCGGCTGCAGGCCCAGGACATCCCGCACCTTGGCAGGCCAGGCGGAAAGATCGGTGCCGTGGGTGTGGAACATGGCCACCGCCAGACGGTCCATGCCGAAGGCAACGCAGCCGGTATGGGCCGGCTCGCCGTCGGCGTCCTGGATTCCCCAGGTCGTGCCGAAATGCTCGCGGTGATAGTTGAAGCTCATGCACGCCGTCGGCTGCTCTTCCGAGCGCAGCGGAATGAGCAGTTCGAACTTGAGCTGCTGCTGCTTCTGGCTCACAGCCTTCATCTGGCCGACGCGGCCGAAGAACGGATCGCTGGCATAGTCGACACGGAAGGTGAGGCCGAGATCGGTGGCAATCTTCTGCGCGCGCACCATCCAGCGCTCGCGGAAATCGGCGACGTCGTCGGGGCTGCCGATGCAGACATATTCGCGCATCCGGAACGATTGCAGCCGGTCGAGATGCTTCGAGGGCTCGCGGCGGAAGCAGTCCGCGGCAACGTCGAAGCGCAGGCCGCCCTTCGGCAATTGGCCACGGCTCGCCGCGATCGGGTAGACCGGATAGCAGGCGGCCGGCGACAGCACGAGGTCGGCCGGCGACAGCGAAGAGGTCCAGTCGCCGCCGGCATCGAAGCGGCTCACCGCGGCGTTGATCTCGCGTTCGGTGCCATGCAGGCCGCAGACGCAGCCGAGCAGGTTCGGAAAGCTCTTGAGATAGCCGGACTTCTCCAGTTGCGCGCGGCTCATCACCGGCGGGAAGCGCATCACCTCGGTACCGGCCTCGCGATGGTCCGTGATCAGCGCGGCGAGCTTCTCGACGACGCCTTCATAGAGTGCCGTGCGGGCGTAGACGCCATCGGCGCCCATGCGGTGGAACAGCTTGTCGGCGAGATGATCGAGCGGATCGGTCATCTGCGGCGCGGTGGCGGGTGAGTCGGGGAGGACGGCAATATTCATGGTTCGATGTCCTGCTATCTCAAAATTATTCTTGTTGAAGCGGAGGCACGTCAGTCGGAAAGGCTCGTCGGCACCCCGCTCATCAAGGTCGATGTCGCGGCGTTGGCCAGGATCCGGTCGTTGTTGATCATGATCGGCGACGACAGCACGTCGCGGAGGTGGCGGCCCATGGTGAACTCGCCGTCGTTGCGGTAGCCGGCAAGGCCCGCGGTGCGCATCGCGTGCATCACGGTCTCGACCGCGAGCTCGGAGGCCTGCACCTTCAAGAGCGTGATCGAAGACTGGAAGTCGAGCGAGGTCAGCGCACGCTCGTCATGCTCGAAGCGGGCGAAAGCGTCGATATTGGCGGCGATCAGCGCGCGCAGCCTGGCCAGCGACATCTTGGCGGCGGTGAAGTGCGCCGCGGCCGGGGGCATCTGTCCACCGGACGAGCGCGCCGCCTTGCGGATGAAGGCCTGCGCGCGCGTCACCGCCGCAGCGGCGATGCCGGCCCAGGCCGATGACCAGCACAGATGCGCGAACGGCGTCATGGTCTGGGCGTGGATCTTGTCGTAGGATTCCGGGAAGACGCGGTCGGCGGGACAGTCGACCTTCAGCTCGAACCCGGTCGAGCAGGTGCCGCGCATGCCGAGCGTCTCCCAGCCCAGCGTCCGCTTCAGCGAATAATCGTCCTTGGCGAGCGCCAGCAGCACCTGGTCGGAGGCGGCGGCGTCGGTGGCCCGGCGGGCGATGGTGACGAGACCATCGGCTTCGGCGCCGTAGGAGATCACGGTGGCATCGCGCACCAGCGAGACGGTGTCGCCGGCATGGTCGACCGCGGCGGCGCTGGCGCGGATGTTGCCGCCGTTCTGGCCTTCGGTGGTGGAGGAGGCGAGCAGCCACTGGTCGCGGGCGACCCGGCGCATCATGGTCTCCATCCAGGGAATGCCATGGCCGTGCCTGATGACGCAGGCGACCTTGGTCTGGTGCATCGCGTAGATCATCGCCGTGGACGCGCAGGCGCGTCCGAGCGTGTAGCAGATGTCGGTGACGTCGTGGATCGAGGCACCGAAGCCGCCGAACTCGACCGGAACCATCACGCCGAGCAGCTTCTGCTCCCGCGCGACGTCGAAGGCCTTGTGCGGGAAGCGGGCGTCGCGATCGACCCCGTCCGCGTCGGCCGCGGCAGCCGCGGCCGTCCGGGCGGCGCGCTCGATCAGGGATGGACCCTGCTCGAGAAAGCTCGTCTGCGTTTCGTCGACAGTGAGGACTGCTTCACGCACGTTCATGCTCGTCCGCCTCCGGTTTGCCGTTCGAGATCGCCGCCATCATTCGCGATGCCGCTCGATGCGATCCTCCGGCGATCTTTGCTTGTGAGACGAGGCTACGGATTTAATTCAAATTCGTCGATGAAATAGAGGGTAAACAAAACGCAATTCCGAACGAACAGTTAAAGGCCGGTTGTTCGCATCACCGGATTTTCCGGCATCGCGTTAGGATTTTGGAAGAAGCCTGGATTTCGGACAATCTGAGTCATCGTTTACTAAGAAACGCGAAGTATTGGTGCCGCCCATTGCAGGACCGGCCAGCCGCGCCCATCGTAGCCGGTAGTCCGGTCACGACCCCTTATGGACAGATGGGAATTTGCCGATGCAGGCCTTCGATACCAATTTGCGCAATCGCATCATCAAGCTGGTGAAGGGCATCCTCGAGCAGAATTCGCTCGCCGCGGACGTCACGCCGTCAATCAAGCTCGTCGATATCGGCCTGACCTCGATGGACATGGTCAATCTCATGCTCGCCGTCGAGGCCGAATTCGACTTCACCATCCCGCAATCCGAGATCACGCCGGAGAATTTCCAGTCCGTCGAGACGCTGGAGCAGATGGTGGCCATCCAGCTGCAGCCGGCGACCGCGGCTTAACCAAGGGCGCATCTGCCCACCCCCGTTCCAAATCTGCCGCAAAACTGGCATAGCTTAACCATGTCACATGTGACGGACAGGGTGGAGCAGGCATGACGCAGGCGGTATTGGGCATCATCGGCGGCTCGGGCATCTATGACCTGCCCGGCTTAGAGGGTGCGCGCGAAGAGGTGATCAAGAGCCCCTGGGGCGAGCCGTCGGCGCCGGTGCGGCGCGGCTCCATCGCCGGCCTGCCGGTCGTGTTCCTGCCGCGGCATGACAAGGGGCACCGGCTGTCCCCGTCCGACATCAACTATCGCGCCAATATCGACGTGCTGAAGCGGGCTGGCGTCACGAGCCTGATCTCGCTGTCGGCCTGCGGCTCCTTCAGGGAGGAGCTGCCGCCCGGCACCTTCGTTCTCGTCGACCAGTTCGTCGACCGCACCCACAAGCGCGAGAGCTCGTTCTTCGGCCGCGGCTGCGTCGCGCATGTCTCGATGGCGCACCCGGTCTCGCCGCGGCTGCGCATCCATCTGGCGGCCGCCGCGGAAGCCGAAGGCATCGCGGTCGCGCGCGGCGGCACCTATGTCTGCATGGAAGGGCCGCAATTCTCCACTTACGCGGAAAGCATGACCTACAAGACGCTAGGCTATTCCGTGATCGGCATGACCAACATGCCCGAGGCCAAGCTCGCGCGCGAGGCGGAGATCTGTTACGCCACCGTGGCGATGGTGACGGATTTCGATTGCTGGCATCCCGACCACGATGCGGTCACCGTGCAGGACATCATCCGCGTGCTGATCTCCAACGCCGACAAGGCGAAGTCGCTGGTGGCGCGGCTGGCCAGGGATTTCCCGCGCGAGCACGAGCCGTGCCCGATCGGGTCGGACCGTGCGCTCGACACCGCGCTGATCACGGCCCCCGAGGCGCGCGATCCCGAGCTCCTGAAGAAGCTCGATGCGGTGGCCGGGCGTATCCTGCGCGGTTGAGACGCAAGAAGAACGAAAAGGCAGAATGCCATGAAGGTCGACGGCAAGCATTACCGCAGCATCTGGCGCGAGCGCGACGGCTGGTCGGTCGGCGCGATCGATCAGCGCCGGCTGCCGCATGAATTCGTCATCGCGCGGCTGACCTCGTGTGAAGATGCGGCCGTTGCCATCCGCGACATGCTGGTGCGCGGCGCGCCGCTGATCGGCGCCACCGCCGCCTACGGCATGGCGCTCGCGATGCGCGAGGATGTTTCCGACGCCGGGCTGAAGCGGGCCTATGACATGCTGGTCGTGGCGCGCCCGACAGCGATCAATCTGAAATGGGCGCTGGACGAGATGCGCAACGCGCTCGCGCCGATCGATCCGGTGGAACGGGCGGAAGCGGCCTATGCCCGCGCCGACGAGATCGTCGAGCAGGACGTCGAGATCAATCGCGGCATCGCTGGCAACGGGTTGAAGTTGATCGAGGCGATCGCGGCGAAGAAGCCGCGCGAGGTGGTCAATTTGCTGACCCATTGCAACGCGGGCTGGCTCGCCACCGTCGACTGGGGCACGGCGACGGCGCCGATCTATCTTGCGCATGAGCGCGGCATCAAGATCCATGTATGGGTCGACGAGACGCGTCCGCGCAACCAGGGCGCTTCGCTCACGGCCTGGGAGCTCGGTCATCACGGCGTGCCGCACACAGTGATCCCTGACAATACCGGCGGGCACCTGATGCAGCACGGCATGGTCGATCTCGCCATCGTCGGCACCGACCGCGTCGCCGCCAACGGCGACGTCTGCAACAAGATCGGCACCTACCTGAAAGCGCTCGCCGCGCACGACAATGGCGTGCCGTTCTATGTCGCGCTGCCGTCCCCGACGATCGACTTCGCCGTTCACGACGGCATCCGCGACATCCCGATCGAGCAGCGCAGCGGCGTGGAGGTCACCGACATGACCGGCCGCACCGCCGACGGACGGCTGGAGACGGTGCGCATCGTGCCCGAGAGTTCGCCGGTCGCGAACTACGCCTTCGACGTGACCCCGGCGCGGCTCGTCACCGGTCTCATCACCGAGCGCGGCGTGCTGAAGCCGGATCGCGCCGCGCTGGCGGCGGCGTTTCCGGAGCGGGTTGCTGCCGCGGAATAGGCAGTTCGTAAGCGAGATGGTCCCACCGTCATTGCGAGCGCAGCGAAGCAATCCAGAGTCTTTCCGCGGAGGCAGTCTGGATTGCTTCGCTGCGCTCGCAATGACGGAGAATGACGCTCTAGCGGAGTTTGAGCCCCGTCGCGGCCTCAAGCTCGGCAATTGCCTGGGCGCCACTGGTGACCTTGATCGTGGTCATTCCCATCTCGCGCGCCGGCTTCAGATTGACGCCGAGATCGTCGAGATAGACGCAATCGTTCGGATCGACCTTCAGCGTCTCGACCATCATCTGGTAGATGCGCGGATCAGGCTTGCGCAGGCCGATCTTGGCGGATTCGATGACGTGGTCGAACAGCACCATGACTTCGGCGATGTAAAGCGAGCGTCCGGTCATGCTGCCGATCGCGTTGGCCGGCAGATTGTTGGTGATGCAGCCGGTCTTGAATTGCGCCTTGATGCGCTTCAGGGCCTCGACCATCTCGGGGCGAAGGTCGCCCTGCAGCAGCGGCAGCACGTCACGGCCGCGCACCTCCGCACCGAGCGCGAGCGATTCGGCGGCGAACAATTCGTCGAACTTGTCGATGTCGACCTCGGCCCGCTCGAATTTGGCCCAGGCGTTTTCCAGATGATTGGCGGCATTGGTGCGCCGGATGATGTCGGCGGGCAGGCCGCGCTCGGTCTCGAATCGCGTGAACGCCTCGAACGGCGAGCTGGTCAGCACGCCGCCAAAATCAAAGATCACCGCCTCGATCGCCACGATCCTGCCCTCGTCAATTGCTTTCCAAGAGGGCTAGCATGCGCTATCGGCAAGGGCCAGTCCGAAGCAATCGCCCGCCGTCACCGATGCCGATGCGTGTTCCCATGACGAAGCCTGCCGCCCTCATCGCAGCTGCGCTGCTGCTCGCGACGCCAGCTCACGCCATCGTCGGCGGCGGCACGCCGCAAACAGATGGCGTCGCCCGCGCCGTCGTCACCATCGTCGGCTCGCGCGGCAATTCCTGCACCGGCACTCTGATCGCGCCGAAGATCGTCTTGACCGGCGCTCACTGCGTGCAGCCTGGCGCGGACTACAAGATCGTCGATCGCAGCGGTGGCGAACCGCAATTGCTGAACGTGCGCACTGTCGCGATCCATCCCGGCTACAGAGCGCAGGTGCATCGCGCCGGTGCAGACGTGGCGCTGTTGCAACTGGAAATTCCACTCAAGGGAAAATCGGCAGTGCCGGTCGGCGCGCCGAATATTCCGATCCGGGTTGGTAGCCGTTTCGTCATTGCCGGTAACGGTGTCACCGTGCGCGGTGATGGCAGGAGCGGCGGGGCAACGCGCGTCGCGAGCCTTGTCGTCACGGGCCAGCCCGGGACGCTTCAGATCCGCCTGGTCGATCCTGTAACCAACGGTGTTCGCGACGGAATTGGTGCTTGTACCGGCGATTCCGGTGGTCCTGTGTTCGAGGACAGGCCGAATGGCGCCGTGCTTGTCGGTGTCATCAGCTGGGCGACCGGACCGAACGCGGGGGATGGTTGCGGCGGCCTGACCGGTGTGACGCCGCTGACGCTCTATCGCGACTGGATCTTGCAGACCGCGCGGAGCTGGGGTGCGGCGCTGTGATTTGACGGCGACTTGATCTATGTCATTTTGAAGCGGAGGCGCGGCGGGTGATCATGCCCGTCGCGGAGGAAACGCGCCGTCCGGTCAAGGGCGGCCACAAAAAAAGCAAGGCATAGAAGCAACAATGAATGTCGCTGTTCGCAGTCACGCCACGGCCAAACAGGCTTCTGAACATTTCGACGTGCTGATCGTCGGCGCCGGCATCTCCGGCATCGGCAGCGCCTATCACATCCAGAAGCAGCTTCCGGGCACGAGTTACGTCATCCTGGAGACGCAGGAAACCTTCGGCGGCACCTGGAGCACACATCGCTATCCCGGCATTCGCTCCGACAGCGATCTCCATACCTTTGGCTACAGCTTCAAGCCTTGGGTTGGCCCGCCGATTGCGACCGCCGAGGAGATCCTCTCCTACATGAAGGAGGTGATCGACGACAACGATATCGCACGGCACATCCGCTACAAGCACAGGATCAATTCCGCGAGCTGGTCGAGCGAGCAGAATCTCTGGACCATCGACGCGGTGACGACCGACACCGGCGAGCCCCGGACCTTCACCGCGAACTTCCTCTGGATGTGCCAGGGCTATTACCGCCATTCCGAAGGCTACACGCCGCAATGGAAGGGCATGGACCGCTTCAAGGGCCGCATCGTCCATCCGCAGACCTGGCCCGACGACATCGACCTCACCAACAAGAAGGTCGTCGTGATCGGCTCGGGCGCCACCGCGGCGACGCTGGTGCCTAATATCACCGACACATGCGCGCACGTCACCATGCTGCAGCGCTCGCCGACCTATTTCCGCCTCGGCCGCAACGCCATCGAGATCGCGGAGGAATTGCGCCGGCTGCAGGTCGACGAAGCCTGGATCCACGAGATCGTGCGGCGCAAGATCCTGTTCGAGCAGGATGCCTTCACCAAGCTCTGCCTGTCCAAGCCCGAGCAGGTGAAGAAGGAGCTGATCGGCCAGATCAGCGCTGTGCTCGGTCCCGATTACGACGTCGAGACCCACTTCACGCCCAAATACCGGCCGTGGCGGCAGCGCATCGCCTTCGTGCCGGATGCCGACCTGTTCAAGGGCATCGCCAGCGGCAAGGCCTCCGTCGTCACCGACGAGATCGAATGCTTCGTCGAGGACGGCATCCAGCTCAAGTCCGGCAAGCTGCTCGAGGCCGATGTCATCGTCACCGCGACCGGCTTCAATCTCGCCGCGCTCGGCGATATCGCGTTCGAGATCGACGGCAAGCCGCTCGCCTTCGGCGACACCGTCACCTATCGCGGCATGATGTTCACGGGCGTGCCGAACATGGTCTGGGTGTTCGGCTATTTCCGCGCCAGCTGGACCCTGCGGGTCGATCTCGTCGCCGATTTCGTCTGCCGGCTGCTCGGCCACATGAAGGCGAAGGGTGCCAGGAAGGTCGAAGTCAAGCTGCGGCCTGAAGACCACAACATGCCGATCCTGCCCTGGATCGATCCGGAAAACTTCAACCCCGGCTACATGATGCGCAACATGAACCTGTTGCCCAAGCGCGGCGACAAGCCGGAATGGCAGCACAGCCAGGATTACTGGACCGAGAAGGACGAGATCCCGAAGACGGACCTGGACGACAAGGCGTTTGTGTATAGTTGAAGCGAGCCGCTGCTACGAACTCGTCATGGCGGGCTTGTCCCGGGCATCCACGCCTTGGTCTCGAAAAGAGGGTCCGTGGATGGACAAGCCCGGCCATGACGCCGAGCAAGTTGTTGGATATCGCCGAGATCAAGAATTCCGTCTCGTCGCATTCGCCGCAATCGCGGCTGCGGCGGTCCGGTTCTCGACGCCGAGCTTGGCGTAGATCTGCTCCAGGTGCTTGTCGACGGTGCGCGGGCTGAGACCCAGAATTTGCGCGATGTCGCGGTTGGTCTTGCCCTTGCTGAGCCAGGCCAGCACCTCGCCTTCGCGCGTGGTGAGGCCGAGCTCGCTGGTGAATTCGGGCGGCAGTGCGGTGCCGGCTTCCCTGGACAGCCGCAGCAGGAACTCGTTCGGCGCGGTCTCGCCCATGTAGTAGAAGCGCAGCTGCGGATTGTCGGGCAGCGAGGCGGCCTGGGATTTCGAGCCGCTCTTGGCCTTCGCCTGCTCGAGCCATTGCAGCAGCGCCGGCGGCAGCACGAAGTCGTCGGCCTGCGCGCCGTGATGATCGGATAGCAGCTTCTGCGCCTGCGGCGTTGCCCACAGCACGCTGCCCTGGCGATTGACCGCGAACAGGAAGCGGCCGGAGACGTCGAGCGCGGCGCGCGCGCTCTGGGTCAGCCGGGCATTGCCGAGATGAACGCGGATGCGTGCCAGCATCTCCTCGATCACGATCGGCTTCGTCACGTAGTCGACGCCGCCGGCCTCCAGTCCACGCACGATGTGCTCGGTCTCGGCAAGACCCGTCATGAAGATGACCGGCACGTTGGCGAGACCCGCATCGCGCTTGAGCCGGCGGCAAGTCTCGAACCCGTCGATCCCCGGCATCACGGCGTCGAGCAGGATGATGTCGGGCGTGATCTGGTCGATGATGCGCATCGCCGCAGCGCCGTCGAGCGCTACCATCACCGTCATGCCGACGCCGTCGAGCGCGTCGGTGAGCAGCCGGAGCGTCTCCGGGGAATCGTCGACGACGAGCGCGATGTCGCGCTTCTTCGATTCAATGCTCATAAGCATGCAACGTCTTCAATGTGGCCATGTACTGGTCGAGATCGAAGCGATCGACCAGCGACCGCATCTGCGCGACGAAGTCGGCATGCTCGGGGTGCTCGCTGCCGATCTCGTCCAGCTTCAGCTGGATGCCCTTGACGTAGCCGATCTGGCCTAGCCCGATCAGCGCCTCGATATGCCGCAGCGGCGGCTTCGATCCGGTCTCCGGATGCCAGAACGGCACCGCGACGTCGTCCGAGCCGTATTGCCATTCGATCTTGAGGAGCTGGCGAATCGTCTCCAGCAGCCGCGGGATGTCGATCGGCTTCATCAGGTAGCCGTCGTGGAAGGGCTGCGCCAGCGGCGCGCCATGGGCCTCGAGCGCGCTTGCCGACACCATCAGGATGCGCGCCTGGTGATGGCCGCTGGCGCGCAAGGCCTCGGCGACGGCCCAGCCATCCATGGCGGGCATCGAGATGTCGAGCAGGAACAGATCGGGCCGGCAATGCTGCGCCAGTGCGAGGCAGCCGGCGCCGTCGGGCGCGCTGAGCAGGATGAAGCCGAGCGGCGTCAGCACCTCGCGCAAGAGGTCGCGATGCACGGGATCGTCGTCGGTGACGAGGATGGTCTTGCGCGCGCCGTGATAGCCGGAGACCGGCGCCTCCACCGGCGCGATGCGCTGCGGATTGATGACCTCCGAGAGCAGGATCTTGACCTTGAACGTCGAGCCGGTGCCGACCGTGCTCGTGACCTTGATGTCCCCGCCCATCACGCCGGCGAGCAGGCGGCTAATGGTGAGCCCGAGGCCGGTGCCGGTCTGCGGCTGCGAGGCGCCGAGCGCACCCCGTTCGAACGGCGCGAAGATGCGTTCGAGATCGCCGCCCTGGATGCCCGGGCCGGTGTCGATCACCTCGAACTCGGCGACGGGGCTGCGATAGTGCACCACGAACTGCACGCTGCCCGACTGGGTGAACTTGATGGCATTCGAGAGCAGGTTGATCAGCACCTGACGCAGCCGCTTTTCGTCGGCATAGACCACGCCCGGCAACGTCGGCGGCCGCCTGAACACGAAGTCGATGCCCTTGGCCGCAGCCTGGAGGCGGAACATGCCGACCAGCTGGTCGAGAAATTCGCTGAGGCGCACCTCGTCGCGCGACAGATACAGCCGCCCCGCCTCGATCTTGGAGATGTCCAGGATGCCGTCGATCAGGCCGGAGAGATGGTCGGCGCTGCGGCGGACGACGCGGACCTGGTCGCGCGGCTTGGTGCTCAGCGTCGTGTCCTGCTCGAGCAGCTGCGCATAGCCGCTGATCGCGTTCAGCGGCGAGCGCAGCTCGTGGCTCAGCCCGACCACATAGCGGCTCTTGGCGAGATTGGCGGATTCGGCGACTTCCTTGGCACGCTGGAGCTCGGCGTCGGTGCGCTTGTGCGCATCGATCTCCTGGATCAGCAGCGCGGTCTGCCGCCGCGTCTCGGCCTCGGCGGCGCGGCGGCTCTGCTGCGCCAGCACGAACAGCCATGCCACCACGCCGATGATGATGCTGAGCGAGAAGAACACCTTCCACAGCACGTCGGACACGAGCTCGTTCTCGCCGTGCACGCTCGCCGAGGTCTGCAGATAGATCAGTCCCAGCACCAGCGCGATCAAGCCGGCTGAGACCACGAACACGCCGATATAGTGGCCGACTTGCGAGTTGATCCGGGCGTAGATCGGCTGCGGCATCAGCCTGCCCAGGGTTTCCGACACCTGCACCTGGAATCTCGCGTGCGGCTTGCAGAGATCGTGGCAGCGCGCATCCAGCGAACAGCACAGCGAGCAGATCGGGCCGGCGTAAGCGGGGCAGGAGGCCATGTCCTCCGGCTCGAACGAGTGCTCGCAGATGCAGCACTGGATCGCCTCGATGTTCTGCCAGCTCCGCTTCGGCTTCCGCGCGATGTAGTATTTGCCGTCGGTGGCCCAGGCGATCAGGGGCGCGGCGATGAAGGCGACGGCAAGCGCGATGAAGGCCGACAACGCCTTCGCGGTCGGGCCGAACAGGCCGTAGAAGGCGCTGATGGAGACGATGGTCGCGATCGTCATCGCGCCCACGCCGACCGGGTTGACGTCGTAGAGATGGGCGCGCTTGAACTCGATCTGCTGCGGCCGCAATCCGAGCGGCTTGTTGATGACGAGGTCGGCGACCAGCGCGCCGACCCAGGCGATCGCGACGTTGGAATAGAGCGCCAGCGTCTGCTCCAGGGCCTTGTAGACGCCGATCTCCATCAGCAGCAGGGCGACGATGACGTTGAACACCAACCACACCACGCGCCCGGGATGGCTGTGGGTCAAGCGCGAGAAGAAGTTCGACCAGGCGATCGAGCCGGCATAGGCGTTGGTGACGTTGATCTTGACTTGCGACAGGATCACGAACGTTCCCGTCAACGCCAGCGCCAGCTCGGGCTGCGACAGCACATAGCGGAAGGCTTCGAGATACATGTGCGACGGCTCGGCGGCTTCCTCGGGCGACACGCCGTGGCTGAGTGCGAAGAAGGCGAGAAACGAGCCGGCCAGGAGCTTCAGCGCGCCCAGCACGATCCAGCCCGGTCCCGCGCTCATCAGCGCCATCCACCAGGACACCCTCGAAGCGCGCCGGTCGCGCGGCAGAAACCGCAGGAAGTCGACCTGCTCACCGATCTGCGCCACGAGAGAGAACACGACCGAGGCGGCAACGCCGAACAGCAGCAGGTCGAAATGTCCGTTGAGGTCGCCGTGGTCGCCCGAGAACTTGCGCCACTCCGTAAACGAGTTCGGATTGTGCCAGGCGATAGCCGCGAACGGAATGATGTGAAGGATCACCCACAGCGGCTGCGTCCACAATTGGAAGCGGCTGATCAACGTGATGCCGTAGGCCACCAGCGGGATGATGACGACGGCGCTGATGAGGTAGCCGACCGGCCGCGGAATCCCGAAGCACATCTCCAGCGCGGAGGCGAGGATCACGGCCTCGATCGCGAAGAAAATGAAGGTGAAGGACGCGTAGATCAGCGAGGTGACGGTCGAGCCGATGTAGCCGAAGCCGGCCCCTCGCGTCAGCAGGTCGATGTCGATGCCGCATTTGGCGGCATAATACGCGATCGGTACCCCGCAGCCGAAGATGACGATGGAAACCACGACGATGGCCGCAGTCGCGTTGGTGACGCCATAGTTCAGCGTGATGGTCCCGCCGATCGCCTCCATCGCCAGGAACGAGATCGCGCCGAGTGCCGTGTTGGCGACGCGGGCGGCGGACCAGCGCCGCGCGCTCTTGGCGGTGAAGCGCAGGGCGTAATCTTCCAGCGTCTGGTTGGCGACCCATTGATTGTACTGGCGCCTGACGCGGTCTATTCGCTGCCGCCCTGCCACTTAACCCCACTCCCGATACGGACCCGGACCCCTCGCAAATTCCGTACCAGAAGCCTACGTCGGCATTTTGCGGTGCAATATACGCGATCTTGCGTATGCGTGCGCTGCATAAATTCGAGCCATCCTCACGGGCACCAATCGCGTGGTCTCGAACAAAAGTGGGGTGCTCATGTCAGACGAAGCAAACAAAGGCCTGTTGTCGCCGCTACGGCGCAAATTGTTGATGGGGATGGCGGCCGTCCCTGCCATCACGATGCTGCCGCGGGCGTCCTTTGCGCAGGCCCCGGCGACCTCGGCGGTCAATACCACGGGTCTGGCCGTCACCGACACCGAGGTCACGGTCGGCATCCTGCATTCGGCGACCGGCACCATGGCGATCTCCGAAACCGGCTCGATCCAGGCCGAAAAGCTCGCGATCGAGCAGATCAACGCGGCCGGCGGCGTGCTCGGCCGCAAGATCAAGTTCATCCAGGAGGACGGCGCATCGGACTGGCCGACCTTCGCCGAGAAGGCGAAGAAGCTGCTCGTGAACGACAAGGTTGCAGCGATCATGGGCTGCTGGACCTCGGCCTCGCGCAAGGCGGTGCTGCCGGTGGTCGAGCAGTATAACGGCATGCTCTACTACCCGACCTTCTACGAAGGCCTCGAGCAGTCCAAGAACGTGATCTACACCGGCCAGGAAGCGACCCAGCAGATTCTGGCGGGCCTCAACTGGATCGCCAAGGAGAAGGGCGCAAAGTCGTTCTTCTTCATCGGCTCGGACTACATCTGGCCGCGCACCTCGAACAAGATCGCGCGCAAGCATGTCGAGAACGTGCTGAAGGGCAAGGTCGTCGGCGAGGAGTACTACGCGCTCGGCTCGACGCAGTTCAACTCGGTGATCAACAAGATCAAGCTGACCAAGCCGGACGTGATCTTCACCGACGTCGTCGGCGGTTCCAACGTCGCCTTCTACAAGCAGCTCAAGGCGGCCGGCGTCGACCTCGCCAAGCAGCCGCTGCTCACGATCTCGGTGACCGAGGACGAGATCGACGGCATCGGCGGTGAGAACATTGCGGGCGCCTATGCCTGCATGAAGTACTTCCAGTCGCTCGACAATGCGAACAACAAGGCCTTCGTCTCCGCGTTCAAGAAGATGTGGGGCGAGAAAACCGTGATCGGAGACGTCACCCAGGCTGCCTATCTCGGCCCCTGGCTGTGGAAGCTGACGGTCGAGAAGGCCGGCTCCTTCGACGTCGACAAGATCGCGGCGGCTTCGCCCGGCGTCGAGTTCAAGGGTGCGCCGGAAGGCTATGTGCGCATCCACGAGAACCATCACCTTTGGTCGAAGACCCGCGTCGGCCGCGCCAAGCTCGATGGCCAGTTCGAGTTGATCTACGAGACCGCCGATCTCGTCGAGCCGGATCCGTTCCCGAAGGGCTACCAGTAAGAAGCGGCGCCCGTCGCACTTTCCCTCAAGGCCAAACCGCTCCCTGGCGTGGATCGCAAGTCCATGCCTCAAGACCCCGCGTCGCGAACCTGCTCGCGACGCGGGACCCTTTCCGACGGAGGACATGGATGTTCGGCGACTATTCGATTGGCGACCTCGGCTCGATCTTCGTCATGCAGGGGTTTGCCGGACTGATCCTGTTCTCCGTCTACGTCCTGATGGCGCTCGGCCTTGCGATCATCTTCGGCCAGATGGGCGTCATCAACATGGCCCATGGCGAGTTCATGATCCTCGGGGCCTACGTCACCTGGATGACCTCCAATCTCTTCCAGGCCTATTTGCCGAGCCTGTTCAGCGGCTACTTCTTCCTTGCCATGATATTGGCCTTCCTCGCGTCCGGCGCGCTGGGCATGCTGGTGGAATGGGTGCTGATACGGCACCTCTACAAGCGCCCGCTCGATACGCTGCTCGCGACCTGGGGCCTCAGCCTGATGCTGCAGCAGGCCTATCGCTCGGTGTTCGGCGCGCGCGAGGTCGGCGTCGAGCTGCCGCAATGGATGCTCGGTTCGCTCCACGTCACTGATAGCATCGAGGTGCCGATCAACGGCGTCTTCGTGATGTGCCTCACCGTGCTGATCACCATCTCCGTCGCTTATGTTCTCTATATGTCGCGCTGGGGCCGCCAGGTACGTGCGGTCGTGCAGAACCGCATCATGGCCGGTGCGGTCGGCATCAACACCGAGAAAGTCGATCGCTACACTTACGGCCTCGGCTGCGGCATCGCCGGTGTCGCCGGCAGCGCCTTCACCATGATCGGCTCGACCGGGCCGACGTCGGGCCAGCTCTACATCGTCGACACATTTTTGGTCGTCGTGTTCGGCGGCGCCGCCAGCCTGCTCGGCACCATCGCTTCCGCGTTCTCGATCTCGCAGACGCAATCGACGCTCGAGTTCTTCATGTCGGGCTCGATGGCCAAGGTGCTCACGCTGCTCGCGGTCGTCGGCATCCTGATGCTGCGCCCGCAGGGTCTGTTCGCCCTCAAGGTCCGCAAATAATCTGGAAGCAGGCAAGTCATGGTCATCAACTCACGCTTCTTCAATCGATCCGAGCTCATGGGCTTCATTGCGCTCGCCGCCGTGCTGTTCGTGATCCTGCCGCTGACGCTGGACGTGTTCCGCCTCAACCTGGTTGCGAAATACCTGACCTACGCCTTTGTCGCGCTCGGCCTCGTGCTGTGCTGGGGTTATGGCGGCATCCTGAGCCTGGGGCAGGGCGTGTTCTTCGGCCTCGGCGGCTATTGCATGGCGATGTTCCTCAAGCTCGAGGCCTCCAGCGTCGAGAACACCAAGATCCAGTCGACGCCCGGCATCCCCGATTTCATGGACTGGAATCAGATCACGGCGCTACCGCTGTTCTGGCAGCCGTTTCACAGCCTCACCTTCACCATCCTCGCCATCATCCTGGTCCCCGGCCTGTTCGCCCTGATCATCGGCACCGCGATGTTCAAGCGCCGCGTCGGCGGCACATACTTCGCCATCATCACCCAGGCCGTCGCCGCCATCCTCACCATCCTGATCGTGGGACAGCAGGGCTATACCGGCGGCATCAACGGCATGACCGATCTGCGCACGCTCAAGGGTTGGGACATCCGGCCCGACCACGCCAAGATCATCCTGTACTTCGTCGAGGTGGTGCTGCTGTTTGCCTGCATCGGCATCGCGCAGTTCATCCGCCTGACCAAGCTCGGTCGCATCCTGGTGGCGATGCGCGAGCAGGAGGACCGCGTCCGCTTCTCCGGCTACAGCGTCGCCAATTTCAAGATCTTCGCCTTCTGCATGGCCGCGGTTTTCGCCGCAATCGGCGGCGCCATGTTCGCGCTCAATGTCGGTTTCATGTCGCCGTCCTTCGTCGGCATCGTGCCGTCGATCGAGATGGTGATCTACACCGCGGTCGGCGGGCGCATGTCGATCTTCGGCGCGATCTGGGGCGCCATCCTGGTCAATTTCGCCAAGACCAGCCTGTCGGAATCCTTCCCGCAACTCTGGCTGTTCGGCCTCGGCGCGCTGTTCATCGCGGTCGTGCTTGCCTTCCCGAACGGTCTGTCCGGGCTCTGGGCTGATTACGTGCAGCCGCGCATCGACCGGCTGTTCGCCTCGCGCAAGGCGAAGGCGGGCTGGACCGACAATTCCGTCGCCGACGGCGCGCCGGCAGAGTGAGGGGGTAGATCATGCTCATCGGTCATCAGCCCAAGGACTTCCTGCTCGCGGTCTCCGGCCTCACCGTCTCGTTCGACGGGTTCAAGGCGGTCAACGATCTCTCCTTCTATGTCGAGGAGAACGAGATTCGCGTCATCATCGGCCCCAACGGCGCCGGCAAGACCACGGTGCTCGACCTGATCTGCGGCAAGACCAAGGCGACCTCGGGCTCGATTCAGTTTCGTGGCAAGGAGCTCACGAAAATGAAGGAGAACGAGATCGTGCAGACCGGCGTCGGGCGCAAGTTCCAGACGCCGTCCGTATTCGAGGATCTCACCGTGTTCGAAAACCTCGAGATCTCGTTCCCGCGCGGCCGCACCGTGTTCGGCTCGTTGACCTTTCAGCGCGACCAATTGGTGAAGGACCGGGTCGAGGAGGTCGCGGAGATGATCTTCCTCAAGGACAAGCTCAACACCTATGCCGATGAGCTCAGCCACGGACAGAAGCAGTGGCTCGAGATCGGCATGCTGCTGATCCAGGATCCGGACCTGTTGATGCTCGACGAGCCGGTCGCCGGCATGAGCGTCTCCGAGCGCGCCAAGACCGCCGAGCTGCTCAACCGCATCATCAAGAACCGATCGGTGCTGGTGATCGAGCACGACATGAAGTTCGTCGAGGACATCGCGCACAAGGTCACCGTGCTGCATCAGGGCCAGATCCTCTCGGAAGGGACCATGGAGAAAGTCAAGAACGATCCCAAGGTCATTGAAGTGTACCTGGGGCATTGACGGATGGCGATTAAGTGGCAAGCACGCGCGGCGATCTCCGTCCACCTCTCCCATAGGGAGAGGTCGAATTGCGTAGCAATTCGGGTGAGGGGTTTCTCTCCCTCGTCGGACCTGCGCCCCCTCACCCGGCGCTACGCGCCGACCTCTCCCCGGTGGGGAGAGGTGACGAAGCACCGAGCCTAGGAGCACGCTGATGCTGGCTATTTCCGATCTCCACGTCGCCTACGGCCAGAGCGAGGTGCTGCACGGGCTCAACGTCAAGGTCGCGGCGAACGAGATCGTCGCGATCATGGGCCGCAACGGCATGGGCAAGACCACGCTGATGAAGTCGCTGATGGGCATCCTGCCGGCCAAAAGCGGCTCGGTGAGCATGGACGGCGCCGAGCTCGGCAACCTCAAGAGCTTCGAGCGCGTCGCCAAGGGCCTCGCCTATGTGCCGCAGGGCCGCATGATCTTCTCCACCATGACGGTGAAGGAGAACATCGAGACCGGGCTCGTCGTGTCGGGCGGGTCCGAGGTGCCTGACGACATCTACGAGCTGTTTCCGGTGCTCTTGGAGATGAAAGGCCGCCGCGGCGGCAATCTCTCCGGCGGCCAGCAGCAGCAACTCGCGATCGCGCGCGCGCTCGCCACCAAGCCGAAGGTGCTGCTGCTGGACGAGCCGACCGAAGGCATCCAGCCCTCCATCATCAAGGAGATGGCGCGCACGCTCAAGCGCATCCGCGACGAGAAGGGGCTCTCGATCGTCGTCTCCGAGCAGGTGCTGAGCTTCGCGCTCGACATCGCGGACCGCGTGCTGGTGATCGAGAACGGCGAGATCGTGCGCGACGATCCGCGCGATGCCGTCGATGCCGCCCAGGTCTCGAAATATCTGTCCGTTTAACCAACTGTGTAAAAGGGGAGCATCTCGATGCCAGAGACACTGATCAAGGTCGATCTCACCAAGTCGGCTTACGACAATGACATGGTGCATAACCGCTGGCACCCCGACATCCCGATCGTGGCCTGGGTCAATCCCGGCGACGATTTCATCATCGAGACCTATGACTGGACCGGTGGTTTCATCAAGAACAACGATTCCGCCGACGACGTGCGCGACATCGACCTGTCGATCGTGCATTTCCTGTCCGGCCCGATCGGCGTCAAGGGCGCCGAGCCTGGCGATCTTCTGGTCGTCGACCTGCTCGACGTCGGTCCGCTCAAGGAGAGCCTGTGGGGCTTCAACGGCTTCTTCTCCAAGCAGAATGGCGGCGGCTTCCTCACCGATCATTTTCCGCTGGCGCAGAAGTCGATCTGGGACATCAAGGGTCTCTACACCTCGTCGCGCCACGTGCCCGGCGTTAACTTTGCCGGCCTGATCCATCCCGGCCTGATCGGGTGTCTGCCCGATCCGAAGATGCTGGATACCTGGAACAAGCGCGAGGCCGAGCTGATCTCGACCAACCCGACCCGCGTGCCCGGTTTGGCCAATCCGCCGTTCGCGCCGACCGCCCATGGCGGCCGCGCCAAGGGCGATGTGAAGGCCAAGATCGGCGCCGAAGGCGCGCGCACCGTGCCGCCGCGCGAGCATGGCGGCAATTGCGACATCAAGGATCTCTCGCGCGGCTCGAAGATCTACTTCCCGGTCTATGTCCCCGGCGGCGGTCTCTCCATGGGCGACCTGCACTTCAGCCAGGGCGACGGTGAGATCACCTTCTGCGGCGCGATCGAGATGGCCGGCTGGCTGCACCTGAAAGTCGAGGTGATCAAGGACGGCGTCGCCAAGTACGGCATCAAGAACCCGATCTTCAAGCCGTCGCCGATCACGCCGAACTACAAGGACTATCTGATCTTCGAAGGCATCTCGGTCGACGAGGCCGGCAAGCAGCATTATCTCGACGTCCACATCGCCTATCGCCAGGCCTGTCTCAACGCCATCGAGTACCTGAAGAAGTTCGGCTATTCCGGCGCCCAGGCCTATTCGATCCTCGGTACCGCGCCGTGCCAGGGCCACATCTCGGGCGTCGTCGACGTGCCCAACGCCTGCGCCACGCTGTGGCTGCCGACCGAGATCTTCGATTTCGACGTGATGCCGTCGGCGGCAGGTCCCATCAAGCACATCACTGGCGACATCCAGATGCCGATCTCGCCGGACAAATGACGCCGCGCCCCCTCTCCCCGTTCTCACGGGGAGAGGGCTGGGGTGAGGGGCTGTCTCCCCGCGAACGGGTAGCGAGTTGTGAACAAGCAGCAGCGTAGGTGATGCGATGCCGGTCTACGAATATCTCTGTGACGATTGCGGTCCCTTCAAGGACCTGCGCCCGATGGCGGAATGCGACGATCCTCAAAGCTGCCCACACTGCGAGACCATGGCGCCCCGCGTGATCCTGACCGCGCCGAACTTCTTCTGCATGCCGGCGGACAAGCGCAAGGCGCACGCCGTCAACGAGCGCAGCACCCACGCGCCGCAGACGCTGGCGCAATACAAGGCCTCGCACGGCCCGGGCTGCGGCTGCTGCTCATCGGGCAAGACCGTGAAGGACAAGAGCCCGACCGACAGGAAAAAGCCCGCGCGGCTGATGACCAAGACCAGGAGCGGTGCCAAGGGCTTTCCGACCGCGCGCCCCTGGATGATCAGCCACTAATTCACGCCTCCCACGAATAGAGACAGGAGCGCTCCACATGCTTCACGGTGATATCTCCAGCAGCAACGACACCGTCGGCGTCGCGGTGGTCAACTACAAGATGCCCCGCCTGCACACCAAGGCCGAGGTGCTCGATAACGCCCGCAAGATCGCCGACATGGTCGAGGCAATGACCCGCGCGACGCCGGGCACCGATGAATGTCCGATCGATGGCATTCCGAATGGATTGGCGGCGTCCAACTCCTGGCGATCGCCGGCAGGACAGGTTGAGCGGAGCTGGCCGCGGGGATGATCGGCCATCGATGTGAAGGGCGGTCCATATGCATCGACTGCCTGAGGCGTCGGTGCATGCGCGGAATGGGAAATGGCATTCCGCAAACCGTGGCGCGGTTGCAACATGGACCGTTGAATCGGCCCAAGACGCAGCCCGTTTGGCGGATTCTCGATACACCGTAGTTCTACTGGCCGTTCTCATGGCCTAAGTTCCACCGGGCGCCGCTGGGAGCGGCCGGGGTAAGGGGAATAGCGTGAGGGCTTGGTTGCCATCGAGCGGGCTGGGTTGCTCGCGTCGGAGTAACATGGCCATTGGTGCGGCATTCGGGGTGAGCCTCGCTTTGGGCGCGGCTGTCGTGACGACCCCGGCCGGAGCTCAGCAATATTTCAATGGATCGCAGACCACACCGAACGGTGCCGTCAATGGCGGCGGCGGCGTTTGGGACGCCACCACCAGCAACTGGACGGATTTCTCCGGCTCGATCAGCACCGCCTACGATCCGTTCTCGGCCGGAACGATGTTCGGCAGCAGCGGCCCTTCGATGCCGGCAACGGGTGGAACGGTCACGGTCACGCCGAGCGGCGTGCAGCTGACCAGTCTCGTCGGCTTCGACCTCACCGGCGACGGCTCGATCTATACGATTCAGGGCGGCGACCTCAGGCTGGCCCCCGGCGGCACCACGTTCGTCACCAGCGATGTCACGGGGACCGGGGATCCGTCGGCGGCGATCGTCTCGCGCATCACCGGCGTTGGCGGCATCACGGTGCAGGGGCCTGGTCTCCTGGCGCTGCTCGGCGCCAACACCTATAGCGGCGGCACCTTCATCTGCAATTGCGGCTCGCTGCAGCTCGGCGACGCGACCCATGCCGCCAGCATCATTGGCGCTGTCACCAACGAGGGCCTCTTCAGCGTCGTCAATGCCGACACGTCGGGGATCAATTCGATCCAAAACGCCTTCTCCGGCACGACGCTGTTTCTCAACGCCAGCTCCGCCAGCTCGATCGCGATCACCAATAACGGCCAGCTGTATTTCGGCGATCCCAACCTGGGAGGTTCCGACACGGCGACGGCTGGTCGAGCGACCATCGTCAATGACGGCGGCTTGGTCGGCTTCTTCGCACGGACCAATGCCGGCGCGGCCAACATCACCAACCAGAACGGCGGCGGCACCACCTTTCTCGAACAGGCCTCGGCGGGCTCGGCAACGATCGTGAACAAGGATTTCAGCGGGACCATATTCGGCTCGCTGGCCGGCTCCGATACGGCGAGCGCCGGCAATGCAACCATCATCAATGAAGCCGATGGTCTCACCAATTTCGGCGCGTTCACGACCGCCGGCAATGCCACGATCATCACCAAGGACGGCGGCAAGACCGAGTTCTTCGACAATTCGACCGGCGGCAATGCCCGCTTCATCACCACCGGAACAGGCATCGTCGATTTCGGGGTCAGCATTGGCCCGAACGGCGACGGCCGCATCACCGCGGGTTCGATCGAAGGCAGCGGCTTCTATTATATCGGCGGCGGCAATACGCTCACGGTGGGGAGCAACAACCGCTCGACCGAAGTCAGCGGCGTCATCGGCGATTACGATCCCTGCGGTTGCGGCCCTGCTGGACCGGGCTCGCTGGAGAAGGTCGGCAGCGGCACGCTGATCCTCTCGGGCACGAACACCTATACCGGCACGACCACCGTGAACGGTGGCATCCTGCGGGTCGACGGCAACATCTCGCAGTCGAGCCTCACCACCGTGAACGCGGGCGGCGCGCTGTTCGGCGCGGGGATCGTCGGCAATACAATGATCGCCAATGGCGGCATCTATGCGCCCGGCGATGGCGGGCCGGGCTCGAGCATGTGGGTTCAAGGCGACCTCGCCTTCCAGTCCGGTGCGCTGTACCTCGTTCAGGTCGGCAGCGGATCCACTGCGAGCTTCGCCAACGTCTTCGGCAACGTCACCCTGAACGGCAATGTCGGCGTCTCGCTCTACGCCGGCAGCACGATATTGCCCCAGTACACGATCATGCAGTTTTCCGGCGCCGCAATCGGCAATTTTGCCGGTGTTGCCGCGCCCGGTGGTCTTATCGGAACGACCAGCGTCGATCCCAGCGGCACTGTCTATCTCAATTTCACGCTCGACTATGGTGCGAAATACGCACTCGACATCAACCAGAAGAACGTCGCCACCACGCTTCAGAATTTCTTCAACGCCAATGGCTCTCTGCGCGCCGAATTCGCGGGCCTTGGTCCCAATGGCCTGACGCAAGCCTCCGGCGAGTCCGCGACAGGCTCGCAGCAGACGACGTTCAACGCGATGAACCTGTTCCTCGGCCTGCTCACCGATGTCTACAATTCGGGACGGAGCGGCATGTCGGGTGCGGTGCCATATGCCGATGATGCGAGCGCCAATGCCTATGCCGCACGCCGCAAGGACGCCCGCGACGCCTTCGCCTCGATCCACCGCAAGGCGCCGGGGGCGACCTTCGAGCAGCGCTGGGACGTGTGGGCGGCCGGCTATGGCGGCTCGCAGACCACCGACGGCCGCGCTGCTCTCGGCTCGAACGACACCACTAGCAGCGTCTACGGCACGGCCGTCGGTCTCGACTACCGCGTCTCGCCGTCCACCATGGCCGGTTTCGCGCTTGCCGGCGGCGGCACCAGCTTCGGCGTTGGCGGCCTCGGCTGGGGCCGATCCGATCTGTTCCAGGCCGGCGCCTTCGTGCGTCACACCGCTGGTCCCGCCTATGTCACGGCGGCGCTGGCCTATGGCTGGCAGGATGTCACCACCAATCGCATCGTCACCGCCGCCGGGTTCGACCAGCTGCGCGCCCAGTTCAATACCAACGCGTTTTCAGGCCGCGTCGAGGGCGGCTATCGCTACGCCATGCAATGGGTCGGCATCACACCCTATGCCGCGCTCCAGGCCACCATGTTCAGCCTTCCATCCTATGCAGAGTCGGCCGTGGTCGGCAGCAACGTCTTCGCGCTCAACTATGCCGCCAAGGACGTAACCAGCACCCGCTCCGAGCTCGGCCTGCGCGCGGACCGCTCCTTTGCCGCGGCCGGCGGCCTGATGACCCTGCGCGGCCGTCTCGCCTGGGCGCACGATTACAATCCGGACCGCACGGTCGGTGCGGTGTTCCAGGCGCTGCCGGGATCGGCCTTCGTCGTGAACGGCGCCGCGCAGGCGCGCGACTCGGCGCTGACCACGGCATCGGCGCAGATAAACTGGATGAACGGCTGGTCCGCGTCGACGACCTTCGAGGGCGAGTTCTCGAACGTCACGCGCGCCTATGCCGGCAAGGGTCTCGTGCGCTACGCATGGTAAGCGCGATTGATCGGCCAGGACGGGATTGCCATCCTCCCCTGGAGGGGGAGGATCGGTTCGCATGCAGCGAAGCGGAATGCGAACCGAGGTGGGGTGACGGTCTATCCGCAGTTCACACTGCCCGCGTTGAGAGATCACCCCCCCGTCTCGCAACGCTATCGCGCTGCGAGCCGACCCTCCCCCTCCAGGGGAGGGTAAGGAAGAGCGCTACCGCTTCTTCTGCTCGGGCTGGCGCGGGGGCCGCGGCGGCGCCGGCGTGCCGCTCATCTTGTTGGCGGCCTCGCTGACGTCGAGCAGCGAACGGCGAATGTCTTCGAGATAGGCCGCCGACTTCTTCTTCATGGTGCCGGCGAGCTCGTGCAGCCCCTGGATCTTCTCGAACAGCTCGTCGGCCTTGCCGTCGACGAAGCCCGGCACCGCGCCTTCGATCTTCCCGACCGCCTTGTCGAAGCCCGCAAACGCGCTGTCGACCTTGGCCATGACGGAATCGATCTCGCCGCCCTTGCTCCTGAGGTCGGCGGTATAGGTCTCGAACGTGTGTAGGCCTTCCTTGATTGCCGGGGCGTTGTTCACGATGGTGCGGTCGACGCTGTGCAGGGTTTCGACGATGGTTTCGGCGTCGCTGAGATCGGCCGTCAGCACCGGGATGCCGTCCGCGTCCAGCGGCACCGGCGGTGCGGAGGGGACGCCGCCGATCAGCGAGATCGCGGCGATGCCGGTGAGCCCCTGGAACTCGATGCCGGCGACGGTGTCCTTGCGGATCGGCGCGGAATTGTCGAGCATGACGAGCGCCACGATCCTGCGCGGGCTTTCCAGCTTGATCGACAGGATCTGACCGGCGGGCACGCCGTCGAAATTGACCGGTCCGCCGCGGCGCAGGCCGTTGGCGGAGCCGCCCTCGAACACCACGCGCAACTGGCTGCGGCTCTGGATGGTGCGCCATTTCTGCACGCCGAGCAGGCCGCCGAACGCCACGGCGATCGCGGCCAGCATTGCCGTTCCGATCACAAGATTGCTCGCGCGTGCCATGAGGCTCAGTTTAGGGCCAAAGCGGGATGGTTGGAAGAAGGCCGCGATGCTAACTGAGCCGGGTTAACGACTTGTCCGCCGAAGCTCGCAGAGCGAAGGCGGAAGCGTAACCCACCACTTTCGCCTCAGCAGTCGTGTAAATTGGCGGATGACGCTGGCGCTAATCCGCCCTACTACCCGCCCGCCTGGCCGCAGCGTTGTTCAGCACGATCAGGGCATCGACGGCGACGCCGGTCCTGGTGTTGATCAGGAACGGGTTGATGTCGATCGAGGCGATCCGATCGCCCGCATCCGCGATCAGGTTGGACAGCCCGACCAGCGCCTTGACCACTGATGCCTCGTGCAGGGCCGGCTTGCCGCGATAGCCGCGCAGCTTGATGCCGGCCTTGGTGCGGCCGATCAGGAGCCGTGCTTCGCTCTCGTCGAGCGGCGCGCCGGCAAGCGCGACGTCCTTCATCAGCTCGATGTCGATGCCGCCGGTGCCGAACAGCACGACCGGCCCCATCTCGGCATCGAGCGAGGCGCCGACGACGAGCTCGAGCTCGGCCTTGACCTGCTGTGCGATCAGGATGCCGTCGAGCTTCGGTCTGCCCTTGAGCTTCGCCACGCGCGCGGTGATGTCGGCGAACGCCTTCTTCACCTCGGCTGCGCTGTTGAGGTTCAGCACCACGCCGCCGATGTCGGACTTGTGCAGGATCTCCGCGCTGACGAGTTTTGCCACGACCGGAAAGCCGATCTGCTTGGCAATCTTCACGGCGTCCGCCGCGGTCGTTGCGATCGCCTCCTTCGAGATCGGAATGCTATAGGCCTTCAGCAGCTTCTTCGAGGCGACCTCGTCGAGCGCGGCACCTCGCGCCGAATTCAACGTCTTCTCCAGCACGGCGCGCGCGGCGGGCTTCGAGCTCGAGGCGATATCGGGCACTTCCTTGCGCAGTCTCGCGTAGGCGAGCAGCGACTTGATCGCGGTCACCGCGCGGTCCATGCCCTGCATCACCGCGAGATGCGGCAGCGACTTTCGCAAGTCCTTGGTGTAGTCGGTGAAGCCGATCGACATCGCGCTGATATAGATCACCGGCTTGCCCGCCTTGCTCGCCATCTCGTTGACGATGCGCAAGTTGCGCTCGCGCAGCTCGTGCGGCGCCTTCGGCAGCTCGGCGTCGACGATGACGATGTCGATATCGGGGTCGTCGATCATCAGCTTGATCGACTTCATGTAGACGGAGGGATCGACCACCGCGGCAAAGCCGGCGTCGAGCGGGTTGCCGACGATCGAGCCGGGGCCGAGCATCTTCGCCAGCTCCGCGCTGACATGCGGGCTCAGCGGCGCAAAGTTCAGGCCCGCGGCATAGAAGGCGTCGATCAGCATGCCGCGCTTGCCGCCGGACAGCGTCACGGCGGCGAGCCGGTCGCCTTTGGGCAAGCCGGCGTGGACGAAGCACTCGGTGGTCTCGATCAATTCGTCGAGGCCGCCGACCCGGATCACCCCTTCGCGCGTCGCGATCGCGTCGAACGTCTCGATCGAGCCGGCGAGCGCGCCGGTATGCGCCATCGCCGCGGCGCGGCCGCCTTCGGAGGCGCCGAGCTTGAGCGCGATCACGGGCTTGCTCGCCGCGCGCGCCGCCTTGCAGGCGTCGCGGAAGGCCTTGGTGTTGCGCACGCCTTCGAGGTAGACGACGATCACCCTGATGCTCGGATCCTCGGCGAAATAGCGCATCAGGTCAGGCGTCTCGAGCCCGGCCTCGTTGCCCGTGGTCACCATGTAGCCGACACCGACGCCGCGGTCTTCCAGCGCCTGGCGGATCGCCATGACGATGGCGCCGGACTGGCCGGCGATCGCCACCGCGCCCTGGTCCATGGTGACGATGCGATCGTCGATATTGGTGAAGAGCTTTTCCCCGGCGCTGAGATTGCCGAGGCAGTTCGGGCCGGTGACGGCAAGCCCCGTCTCGCGCACCGCCGCCTGCAATTCGGCAGCGAGCTTCTGGCTTTCGTCATCCTGCAACTCGCTGAAGCCGGAGGTGACGATGGTGGCCGATCGCGCGCCGGCCGCAGCGGCATCGCGGATCACCTGCACGGCAAAGCGCGCCGGCACCAGCACCAGGACGTGATCGGGCTTTTCGGGAAGGCTCGCAAAATCCTTGTAGCAGGGAACGCCCCAGACGGTGTCGCGCTTGGCGTTGACCGGATAAAGCCCACCCTCGTAGCCGTACTTGATCAGATTGTTCCAGATGCGCTCGGCATAATTGCCGGGCTTGTCGGTCGCGCCCACCAGCACGATGTTGTGCGGGTGCAGCATGGCATGGATGCCCTTGACGACGTCTCCCGCATCAGGCGGCGGAGACCAGGGGCGCTGAGAGACGGACCCGGCAGGCACCTGAGCTTCCATGGCGTGACCTCACCTGTTGTTCTTGTTTGGTGTCGCGTCACTCTGTTCTATGGCGAGTCCTTTGGCAACTGCGCGGCTGGTATGCCGTGTGGTGGAATGAAGCGTGCATCGGTGTGTTGTCGACCCAGTGGGCGATCTATTCGTCGGCTTCAATCAATGTCGCATGCAGGATGTAGCGCTCGGGGCCGGATGTGACGGCATCGAATGGCCAGCAGGTCGCGAGAACAAGCTCGAAACCCTGTGCCGCGGTGTCGATTCCCGATGCATCGAAGCGAACCACGGCCGAGGAATCCGCGCGATAGCGAAAGTGTCGACCGTCACTGCGCGTGACGTCGATGACGTCACCCATGGCAACATCCCTCAGGAAACGAAAATGCGTGTCGCGATGCGCGGCATAGACGGCAATCCCGCGTTCGCCCGCATCAGCCGTGTGCTGGATATGGCCGGGTCCGAAAGCAAGCGCCTGGCCGCTCGTGCCTTCCAGCACGATCGCGCTGGCACCGATCCGCTTCACCTCGATCCGCGCGACCGGCCAGGTGTCGGCCCATGACCAGGGCTTCACCGCGACGCCCGTCGCAATGCTGCGGTCGAAAGCGCGCTCCAGCAGCACCTGCGCCAGCCACGCCTTGGCGTGGATATAGGCGCCGTCGCTGAACAGGATGAGGCCGACAAGCGCGAGGACCAGCGGAGAGATGAAGCGGGGCATTGTGTTTCGTCTCCCGTCATTGCGAGCGAAGCGAAGCAATCCAGACTGTCTCCGCGGCGGCAGTCTGGATTGCTTCGTCGCTTCGCTCCTCGCAATGACGATCAAAAAAGGCGCGCGCGGCCGTTGAAGGGGACGGGCAGCCGCGCGCGCTAACAGAGGAGTTCGGGGGGCTCCTCTCTCAAGCGGCGTCGGTGAGCAAGGTCCGACGCCGGTTGAACACGGACAGGATCAAGGCGAGCACGATCAGGATGAAACCCGCGATCATCTTCAGCTCGGCCGAGGTCGCGGTCTTGGGCAGACGGATCGCGTCGGGCGCAGCAGGCGCCGGCCTTCGCGTCGTCGGCTGATTGCGCGCATCGGCGTGACGTTCGCGCAGCTGTGTCGGCGTCAGTTGCGGCCGTTCGCCAAACACTTTCTCGAACTCCCATCCCGCGGGCAGGTTGAGCGGCAGCTCACTGAGCTTCAGCGGCGCGCCCTCGGGCCGGCTCGGCGTCTTGTCGACTGCGACGAGGCTGGTCAGCCGCGTGACGATCTGATGGTCGAGTGCCAGCGCCAGGATCGCCTTGTCGGAGTCTTCTTGTGTCATCTCGCGCAGGGTGCGCGCCACCTCCGCATCGGCAATCTTGCGCCGGGCCCAGAGCTTTGACAGGCCCTTGCCTTCGGCGGCATTTTGCAGCGGCAGCGTCATCGACCACGGGCGGTCGCCGACGCGGCCCTTGATCTCGAGTGAGCCTGCAAGCTTGTCGAGCCTGGCCGCCAGCACCAGGGGCTCATCGCGATAGACGTCGGGAATGATCGCCGGGGTGACGTCGGCATTGGCTTCGGAAAACCTTGCGGTGAGGCCGGTCACGGCCGGATTTTCCAGCCTGGCGAACAGGCCGCGCATGCGCTCCTCCACCTGCTCGACGGAGCCGATATGGGTGAAGGCGCCGCGGCCGAGCTCGGCGGCGCGGGTCATCAGATAGGTGTTGGGCGCCGATCCGATGCCGACCATGAAGACGCGCGAGCGGCCGCGCATCGTCGTGATCGCATCGAACAATTGCTGCTCGTTGCCGATCGCGCCGTCGGTCAGGAACACGATTTGGCGGACCATGCCGGTGTCGCCGAGCTTGTCGGTCAGCGCCGCACGCATCGCCGGCACCATCTCGGTGCCCCCGCGCGCCTGCAAGGCCCCGACGAACGAAGTCGCCTCGCCGACATGCGCGGCATCGGCCGGCACGGCGGCCGGAAACAGCATGTCCATGGTGTCGTCGAAGCGGATCACGTTGAAGCGATCATTCGGCTGCAGGCGGCCGAGGGCGTAGAGCAGGCTCGCCTTGGCCTGCACGATGGAGGTGCCGCCCATCGAGCCGGAATTGTCGATCACGAACACGACCTCGCGCGGCAGCGGCTTCTGCGCCCCTTGCTCGGCGCTCGGCGGGGTGACGAAGGCGAGCAAATAATCGGCATCGCCGACATGCTCGCGGAACAGGCCGACCGCTGGGGCTTTCTCCGCAGCCGGCTTCCAGGTCAGCTCGAAGTCACGGTCCGCGGGCACGACGCCTTCGGCGAGCGTCACCACGCGCGTCATGTTGTCCGGGCTTTCCGTCCTGACGGTGTGATGGTGGCTCTTGACCTCGCCGAGCGCGAAGCCGGCCTGCAGGCGGACCGTGATACTGGTCGGATTGACCGGCGCATTCCGGGCCGGGTCCAGCACAGGCGGCGAGATGCGGTCACGATCCGGCACCGGGTCCGACGTCGCCGCGCCCCAGCCCGAGCCATCCTTGCGGAAGTCGACGCTCTGGACGATCGGCGCCGGATTGTAGCGCGGGGCGACCACCAGCGGCAGGCGCAACGAATATTCATTGCCGGCTTGATGCACCGGCTCCTGGTACTCGATCTGCACCAGCACGGTTTCGCCGGGGCCGATATTGGCGACCGAGTTGGTGAAGATGTTCGGCCGTTCCTGCTCCGTGAGCGCGGCCTTCTGGCCGGCGCGGCGCGCCTCCTCGTAGATCACGCGCGCCTGCTGCCGCTCCTTGATGTCGCCGATGATGACGCGGTCGCCGACCACCATCTTCAGCGTGTCGACGGCGCCGCCGGCCGCGAGCGGATAGACGTAGGTGGCCTCGACCCAATCCTTGCTCGGGTTGCGGAATGCTTGCGTGACGCGGGCGCGCAAGGTCGGGCCCGACACCGTGATGTCGATATCGGTCCCGAGGCGGATCGCCTCCGTGGTGGCGTCGTCCTGCTTCAGCAGCAGGCTGCCCGACCGTGCCTCGCCGGGCTGGAGCAGGCCGGCCTGTTCGGTCGTTGCCGACCAGCTCGCCCCGAAACTCACCAGCAGGGCCAGGAAGGCGACCAGCATCACCGCGATGCCCTGTGCGAGAAGGAACAGTCCGACCTTGATGAGGCGGCTCAACAGCTTGTGGTCGTCGCTATCGGCCGTGTCGTAGGCGTCCATTTGGCTTGCTCCCGAAGCATGTTTGCTGGTCCCCAGCATCCGCCTGCGGGGCGCCGTTTCGCGAGCAGAATGATCGGCAATGTTCCGCCGCGGCCGGCCCCGGCTCGCTTGAGCCGCGGCGGTCATGTGCGGTTTTGTGCTGGTTTGTCCGCCCTGCTAGAGTGACCGGCCTGGAGCAGGGCTGACGATGCAGACGCAGGACAAACTCACCGACAAGCAGCTTTCGGACGAGCAGAGCCGCGAGATCGCCGAGACCATTCGCGAGGAGCTCGCCAGGCGCCGGATCTCCCGGCAGACGCTGGCCGAGCAGGCCAAGCTCAGCCTGTCGACGCTGGAAAAGGTGCTCGGCGGCCGCCGGCCTTTCACGCTGGCGACGACGGTCCGGCTGGAGCAGGCGCTCGGCGTCTCCTTGCGCAAGAGTGTCGTCGTGGCGACGCCTCCGGCCGCAAACGACGTCGCGCCCGACAGCCTCGGCTCCTATGCCCATCGCGCGGTGACCTGGCTCGAGGACGTCTACATCACCCTGCGGCCGTCGTTCGGCGACAAGGACGCGATCTTCGCCTATCGCACCGAGATCGCCTGGGAGCCGAAAGTCTCGTCGCTTGTCTTTCGCGAGGGCGAGCGGACCGATGCCGCCTACGAGCATACCGGCGAGGTCGCCGTTCCGCATCAGTCCGGCTTCATCTACCTCGTCATCATCAAGCACGGCCAGCACCGCGTGATCACGGTGTCGCGGCCGACGGTATCCGGTGAGATGTACGGCATCATCTCGACGCTGCGCGCCGGCCCCGGCTCTCAGCTCACGCCGATCGCCGCGCCGATCGCCTATGTGCCGCTCAGGAATATTCCAAAACCTTCCTTGGGCCGGGTTGCGCCCGAGGATCCCAACCACGCCTTGTATCGAAAGCACTTGCGCCGGACGGTGGAAGAGCCGTTTGCGCTGTTTCTGACGTTGTGACCCAGGATAAGACGGTCACGCTCGTGCTGCCTCGCTCGAAGCGTCCGCGGCGATCAGCCACTCCGCGCAAGTGAATGGCAATTCTTCCAGCCATGCTGGTCGGGACGAATCCGCCTCGAGGCAAGTCTTACGATGAAGAGCCCGTTCTATACCGCCGAGCACGACGCGTTCCGCGACGTGATGCGGCGCTTCGTCGACAAGGAGATCGCGCCCTTCGCCCATGACTGGGACGAAGCCGGCGAATTCCCGCGCGAGCTCTATCGCAAGGCGGCGGGAATCGGCCTGCTGGGACTCGGCTTCCCGGAAGACTATGGCGGCATCGCCGCCGACCAGTTCATGAAGATCGTGGCGAGCCAGGAGCTTGCGCGCGCCGGCGCGGGCGGCGTCAGCGCCAGCCTGATGAGCCATACCATCGGCTCGCCGCCGATCGCGCGCGCGGCGCGTCCCGAGGTGAAGGCGCGGGTGCTGCCGCAGGTGCTGGCCGGCGAGAAGATCTCCGCGCTGGCGATCACCGAGCCGGGCGGCGGCTCGGATGTCGCAAATCTGCGCACCCGCGCGCGGCGCGACGGCGATCACTACGTCGTCAGCGGCGAGAAGACCTTCATCACGTCGGGCATGCGCGCCGATTATCTGACCGTTGCGGTGCGGACCGGCGGCGAGGGCGCCGGCGGCGTCAGCCTGCTCCTGATCGAGGGCGACACGCCCGGCCTGTCCAGGACCAAGCTGAAGAAGATGGGCTGGTGGGCTTCCGATACCGCGACGCTGCATTTCGACGCATGCCGCGTGCCCGCCGAGAACCTGATCGGCGAGGAGGGCCAGGGCTTCAAGATCATCATGCAGAACTTCAACAGCGAGCGGATGGGCATGGCCGCGAGCTGCACCGCGTTCGCGCGGGTCTGCCTCGACGAGGCCATTGCCTATGCCAGGGAGCGCAAGACCTTCGGCAAGCCGCTCGCCCAGCATCAGGTCATCCGCCACAAGATCGTCGACATGGCGCAGAAGGTGGCGGCCTCGCAAGCGATGCTGGAGATGCTGGCCTGGCGGCTCGAGCAGGGCGAAAGTCCTGTCGCCGAAATCTGCATGATGAAGAACCAGGCGACGCAGACCATGGCGTTCTGCGCCTCCGAGGCCGTGCAGATCTTCGGCGGCGCCGGTTTCATGCGCGGCATCAAGGCCGAGCGCATCTACCGCGAGGTCAAGGTCAACGCCATCGGCGGCGGCACCGAGGAGATCATGAAGGATCTGGCGTCGCGGCAGATGGGGTTGTGATGGATACCGTCATTCCGGGGCGACGCGGAGCGTCGAGCCCGGAATCCATCGGGCTCCAGACTTCGCAGAGGAATGGATTCCGGGCTCGCGCTCCGCGCGCCCCGGAATGACGAGAGGACAAAATGCTATTCACCGCCGACCACGACGACATCCGCCGCTCCCTACAAAAATTCATCGCGGGCGAGATCAATCCTCACGTCGATGAATGGGAGAAGGCCGACATCTTCCCGGCGCACGAGCTGTTCAAGAAGATGGGCAGCCTGGGCTTCCTCGGCCTGAACAAGCCGGTCGAATTCGGCGGCTCGGGCCTCGATTATTCCTACGCGCTGATGATGGCCGAAGAGCTGGGCGCCATCACTTGCGGCGGCGTGCCGATGGCGATCGGGGTGCAGACCGACATGGCAACGCCGGCATTGGCCCGCTTCGGCTCGGACGAGGTCCGGCGCGAATTCCTTAGCCCCTCGATCTCCGGTGACTACGTCGCCTGCATCGGCGTCTCCGAGCCGGGCGCAGGCTCGGATGTCGCCTCGATCAAGACGAGTGCGCGCTCCGACGGCGACGATTACGTCATCAATGGCGGCAAGATGTGGATCACCAACGGCACCCAGGCCGACTGGATTTGCCTGCTCGCCAACACCGGCGACGGTCCCGTTCACCGCAACAAGTCGCTGATCTGCGTGCCCATGAAGAGCAAGGGCGTCACCGTCGCCCGCAAGCTCGACAAGATGGGCATGCGCTCCTCCGACACCGCGCAGATCTTCTTCGACAATGTCCGCGTGCCCAAGCGCAACCGGATCGGCGAGGAGGGCCAGGGTTTCACCTACCAGATGATCCAGTTCCAGGAGGAGCGCTTGTGGGGTGCGGCCGCCTGTCTCAAGGCGCACGAATACATCATCGCGCAGACCATCGAATACACGCGCAACCGCAAAGCGTTCGGCAAGTCGATCCTCGACAACCAAGTCGTGCACTTCAAGCTGGCGGAGATGCAGACCGAGGTCGAGCTGTTGCGCGCGCTGATCTATCGCGCCGGCGAGCAGCTGGTCGCCGGCGAGGATGTGACGCGGCTTGCGACCATGGCCAAGCTGAAGGCCGGCCGGTTGGGGCGCGAGCTCACCGACGCCTGCTTGCAATATTGGGGCGGAATGGGCTTTACCAACGAGACGCCGGTCAGCCGCGCCTATCGCGACAGCCGCCTGACCTCGATCGGCGGCGGCGCCGACGAGGTCATGCTGATGGTCTTGTGCAAGATGATGGGCACGCTGCCGGGCAGCAAAGGGAATGCATCATGATCACGCTCTATCATTGCGACGCCGCGCGCTCGTTCCGTCCGCTCTGGATGCTGGAGGAGATGGGACTGCCCTATGACTTGAAGATGCTGCCGTTCCCGCCGCGCGTCTTCGCCAAGGATTATCTCGCGCTCAATCCGCTCGGCACCATTCCCTTCATGATCGACGGCGAAACCAGGATGACGGAATCCTCCGGCATCTGCCATTACCTCGGCGTCAAATACGGCCCGACGCCGTTGATGGTCGGCCCCGAGGATCCCGCTTATGGCGCGTTCCTGAACTGGATGTACTTCAGCGACGCCACGTTAACCTTCCCGCAAACGCTGGTGCTGAGATACACCCAGCTCGAGCCGGAGGAGCGCCGCAACCCGCAGGTCGCCACCGACTACGCGAAATGGTTTCTGGGGAGACTGCGCGCCGTTGAGGCAGCGACGGCGAATGCCGAAACATTGTGCGCGGGCCGTTTCACCGCCGCCGACGTCGTCATCGGTTACGCGCTTCGGCTCGCGAGCAATATCGGGCTTGCCAAGGATTTCGGGCCAAACGTCGCAGCCTATTGGGCGCGCCTGCAGCAGCGCGAGGGCTTCAGGCGGGCGGTTGCTGCGGAGCAAAAGGCCGGGGAAGAGCAGAATGTCGCTCCAAGGGTGAGGGCGTAAGTTCCGGGCGCTGCGCGCGCACTATGTCTTTTGACAGCGCTACCCTCTCGTGACAGCGCCCAAATTTCGGCTAAGGTGCCTCCGTCCGCAGCGGCCAGAGAGCCGCGCGAGGAGGAACCCAATGGAATATGCCGGTCGCGAATCCGACCATCTGATGCTGATCACGCCGGAGCGGGTGTTTTATGCAGGCCTGCTCGGCCGGCCCCGCAAGCGGACCCCCGGTTGCTGCCAGATCTATGTCGCCGTGAAGGGCAATCTGCACCTGACGATCGACGACGTTCTCGCCACCGGCGAGCTGTTCGTCACCCTGCCGAACCAGCGGCATTCCATCGCCAGCGACTACCGCACCGCGATCGCCGTGACGCTGGAGCCGGAAACCGTGCCGGATGGCGTGATCGAAGCCTTGGCCGCGCGCCTGACCGGACCCGACCAGGCCGCCTATGCCCGCAAGATCCTCGCCGCCTACGCACTTTTGCGCCAGCGCCGCTATGGCGACATCACCACCGCCGAGTTCGACGAGATGTGCTTCGGCGAGGCGCTGCCGCGCCGCGTGCTCGATCCGCGCGTGATGCGCGCGGTGGCCCGCATCGAGCGCTTCTCCGGCGAGCCGGTGACGGCGGATACCTGCGCCGCTGAAGCCGGCCTCTCGGCGTCACGCTTCCTGCATCTGTTCAAGGAGGAGACCGGCATCTCGTTCCGCTCCTTCCGCGCCTGGAAGCGCGCGCGGCATCTGCTGCACTTCGCCAACCAGGACCTCAACCTCGCCCATCTCGCGCAGGACATCGGCTATCCCGATTCCACGCATTTCAGCCACTCGATCCGCCGCTTCTACGGATTGAAGCCGCGCGCGATCTTCGTCGGCTCGCGCGACCTTGCGATCTATCGCAGCACCGAGACGGTGCGGATGGCGGAGGCGAGCTAGCTCCGCTGCCGTAGGGTGGGCAAAGCGAAGCGTGCCCACCATCTTTGCCAAACACCGAGAGTGGTGGGCACGGCGCTAGAGCGCCTTTGCCCACCCTACGAAAGCTCGCCTTTTCCCAGCTTCTCCGCGCAAGAAGCCGCATCCCCCCGCGTCACATGATCGCAAGCGTTGAATTCTCAACGTGCGAGACATTGAACGCATGAGCGACAAGGCCGTCATCACCTGCGCGCTGAACGGCGTGCTCACCGACCCCAGGCAGCACAACGTGCCTGTCACGCCCGAGCAGATGGCGCGCGAGGCGAGGGCCGCGTTCGAGGCCGGCGCGTCCATCATGCACATCCATCTGCGCCAGCAGGCGCCGGGCAAGGGACATCTGCCGTCCTGGGAGGTCGCGGTCAGCAAGGAGATTCAGCAGGCGATCCGCGAGGCCTGCCCGGGCGTGATCATCAACCACACCTCGGGCGTGTCGGGGCCGAACTATTCGGGCGCGCTCGACTGCATCCGCGAGACTAGGCCGGAGATCGCCGCCTGCAACGCCGGCTCGCTGAATTACCTGAAGGTAAAGGCCGACAACAGCTGGGCCTGGCCGCCGATGATGTTCGACAATGCGGTCGAGAAGGTGAAGGACTATCTCGACGTCATGAACGCGGTCGGCACCATCCCCGAGTTCGAATGCTTCGACGTCGGCATCGTCCGCTGCGTCGGCATGTACACCCAGGTCGGCATGTACAAAGGCCCGCTCGAATATAACTTCGTCATGGGCGTCGCCTCCGGCATGCCCGCCGATCCCGAGCTGCTGCCCATTCTGCTGAAGCTGAAGCGCCCCGAGGCGCATTGGCAGGTCACCGCCATCGGCCGCGAGGAGATCTGGCCGCTGCACCAGCGCTGCGCCGAGCTCGGCGGTCACTTGCGCACCGGCCTCGAGGACACATTCTATCTCGCCGACGGCAAGAAGGTGACGTCGAACGGCCAGCTCATCGAAGCGATCGCTGCCTGCGCAAGGCGCGCCGGCCGCGAGATCGCCAGCCCCGCCGAGGCGCGGAAGATCTTTGGGACGAATCGCTGAACGTAGCCGTCACAGCGAGCGACTTGTCCGCCGAAGCTCGAAGAGCGAAGGCGGAAGCGAAGCAATCCAGAGTCTTTCCACGGATGCAGTCTGGATTGCTTCGTCGCAAGTGCTCCTCGCAATGACGAGCAGGATTGAATGATGTCGACCATCGAAAACACCATTCCCCCCGGCAGCGCCGTCTACCAGGCCAACCGCGACGGCATGCTCGGCCTGATCGACCGCATGCGCGCGCTCGAAGAGCGCACGCGCGCGGCGTCGGCCGCGGCCAAGGACCGCTTCCACAAGCGCGGCCAACTGCTGCCGCGAGAACGTGTTGCCCTGGTGCTCGATCCCGGCGCGCCCTTCATCGAGCTGTCGACGCTGGCCGGCTACATGTTCGACGTGCCGGATGCAGCTAAGAGCGTGCCGGGCGGCGGCGTCATCGCCGGCATCGGCTTCGTCTCGGGCATCCGCTGCATGGTCAGCGCCAGCGATTCCGGCATCGATGCCGGCGCGCTGCAGCCCTACGGCCTCGACAAGACGCTGCGGGTGCAGGAGCTCGCGCTGGAGAACAAGCTGCCTTATGTGCAACTGGTCGAAAGTGCCGGCGCCAATCTCTTGCGCTACCGCGTCGAGGATTTCGTCCGCGGCGGCAACATCTTCCGCAACCTGGCGCGGCTCTCCGCTGCGGGACTGCCGGTCGTCACGGTCACGCACGGCTCCTCCACCGCCGGCGGCGCCTATCAGACCGGGCTCTCCGACTACATCGTCATGGTGCGCGGCCGCACCCGCGCCTTCCTCGCCGGACCCCCGCTGCTGAAAGCCGCGACCGGCGAGATCGCGACCGAGGAAGAGCTCGGCGGCGCCGAGATGCACACGCAAGTGTCCGGCCTCGGCGACTATCTCGCCGAGGACGATCGCGACGCATTGCGCATCGCGCGCGAGATCATGGCCGCGCTGCAATGGGAGCGGCCGGGCAAAGCCTCAGTGCAATTCAAGCCGCCGCGCTATGACCAGGACGAGCTGCTCGGCATCATGCCGATGGACCACAAGCGCCCGGTGGACATGAAACAGGTGATCGCGCGCATCGTCGACGATTCCGATTTCACCGAGATGGCGCCGAATTACGGCCCGGCCACCGTCTGCGGCCATGCCCGCATCGAGGGCCAGGCCATCGGCATCATCACCAATAACGGCCCGCTCGACCCCGCCGGCGCCAACAAGGCGACGCATTTCATCCAGGCCTGCTGCCAGACCCGCACGCCGCTGCTCTATCTCAACAACACCACGGGCTACATGGTCGGCAAGGCCTATGAGGAGGCCGGCATGATCAAGCACGGCTCCAAGATGATCCAGGCGGTGACCTCGGCGACGGTGCCGCAGATCACCATCTATTGCGGCGCCTCGTTCGGGGCAGGCAATTACGGCATGTGCGGCCGCGGCTTCCATCCGCGCTTCTGCTTCTCCTGGCCAAACGCCAAGACCGCGGTGATGGGCGGCGAGCAGGCCGCCGAGACCATGGCGATCGTGACCGAGGCCGCTGCCATCAGGCGCGGCAAGCCGATCGAGAAGGACAAGCTGGACGCGATGAAGGCGCAAATCATCGGCGTGTTCGACGGCCAGATGGATGTGTTCTCCACCAGCGCCCGCGTGCTCGACGATGGCGTGATCGATCCGCGCGACACCCGCGCAGTGCTGTCCGAGGTGCTCGCGATCTGCCGCGAGGGCGATGCGCGCACGCCCCAGCGCATGCAGTTTTCGGTGGCCCGCCCATGAGGAACGGATCAGTGCAGCACCGGCCGTTCTTCAAGGTCCTGGTCGCCAATCGCGGCGAGATCGCGCTGCGCGTGATGCGCAGCGCGCGAAAGCTCGGCCTCGGCGTCGTCGCAGTCTATTCGGATGCGGATCGCGATGCGCTCCATGTGCGCGAGGCCGACCAGGCCGTGCGCATCGGCGAAGCCTTGCCGGCGCAATCCTATCTCGACATTCCCGCGATCATCGCCGCGGCCAAGGCCAGCGGCGCGGATGCCGTTCACCCCGGCTATGGCTTCCTCGCGGAGAACGAGGGGTTTGCGCGGGCCTGCAAGGAGGCCGGCCTCGTCTTCATCGGCCCGTCGCCGCAGGCGATCACGGCGATGGGCAACAAGGCCGGCGCCAAGGAGATCATGACAAAGGCAGGCGTGCCCATCGTGCCCGGCTACCAGGGCGCAGACCAGGGCGACGAGGTCATGCTCGCGGAGGCCAAAGCGATCGGCTTTCCCGTGATGATCAAGGCCGTCGCCGGCGGCGGCGGCCGCGGCATGCGGCTCGTCACCGATGCTGCATCCTTCGGTGATGCGCTGCGCAGCGCGCGGTCGGAGGCGAAGGCCGCGTTCGGCGATCCCACGGTGATCCTGGAACGCGCCATCCAGAATCCCCGGCACATCGAGATCCAGGTGTTCGGCGACAGTCACGGCAACGCCATTCATCTCGGCGAGCGCGATTGCTCGGTGCAGCGGCGGCACCAGAAGCTGATCGAGGAAGCGCCGTCGCCGGCGGTCACGCCGGAGCTGCGCGCCAGGATGGGCGAGGTCGCCGTCGCCGCAGTGAAAGCGCTGCGTTATGAGGGCGCCGGCACGCTGGAATTCCTGCTCGATGCCAGCGGCGCGTTCTACTTCATGGAAATGAACACCCGCCTGCAGGTCGAACATCCCGTCACCGAGGCGATCACCGGGCTCGATCTGGTCGAGCTGCAGCTGCGCGTCGCCCGCGGCGAGCCGCTGCCGATCAAGCAGCAGGACGTCAAATTCTCCGGCCACGCCATCGAGGTACGGCTGTGCTCGGAAGACGCCGCGCAGAATTTCATGCCGCAGTCCGGCCGCATGGCGCGCTGGCAGGTGCCTGACGGCATCCGCGTCGAGCATGCGCTGCAATCGGGCTCGGAGATCCCCGCGTTCTACGATTCGATGATCGCCAAGGTGATCAGCCATGGCACTACGCGCGAGGAGGCGAGGGGGCGGCTGATCGTCGGCCTCGAGCAGCTCACAGCCTTTGGCGTGACGACCAACCAGGCCTTCCTGTTGTCCTGCCTGCGCCATCCCGGCTTTGCCAAAGGTGAAGCGACGACGGCGTTCATCGGTGCCCATCGCGACGAATTGCTGGCGCCGCGGGCAGACGCCGCATTCGATACGACGCTGGCGGGCCTGCTGCTCTACGTCACAAACCCGCATGCGCCGTCGTGGCAGGGCGGGCGGAGTTTATCGGCAACGTTCGCGCTTCCTGCGAAAATCGAGATCGCCGGCCAGACGCACGAGCTCGACGTCACGCGCGAGCGCGACGGCAGCTACACCGTTGCCAGCGACGGCCGCCAGCACAAGTTCGAGATCGACCAGCTCGATCCCGACGCCATCCGCTTCCGCCACGCCGGCGTGATGGAGAGCGCAAAATTCCTGCGCGATGGCGATCGGCTCTACCTCCAGCACCGCGGCATCCCGCTAGGTGTCACCGACCTCACCCTCGCCGCGCCGAAGGCGGCTGCAAGCAATGGCGGCGACGGCAAGGTCCGGGCAGCCATGAACGGCCGCGTCGTCGCCGTGCTGGTGAAGCCCGGCGACCGCGTCACCGCCGGCCAGCCGGTGCTGACGCTGGAGGCGATGAAGATGGAGCATGTCCACAAGGCCGGCATCGACGGCATGGTCGCCGCGATCGGCGTCGCCGAAGGCGAGCAGGTGACGACGGGCCGGATCGTGGCGGAGATCGGGACGGGATAGACTCTCTCGGTCATTGCGAGGAGCGAAGCGACGAAGCAATCCAGACTGCCTCCGTGGAGACAGTCTGGATTACTTCGCTGCGCTCGCAATGACGTCGAAGGGTGTGTCTTCGAATAAGGGCAACGATTTCAATCCGATGCGTCCCCTACCGCAAGCCGGGAGCATTTTTGTTGAACGTTGTTCATTCTCGTGATACAAATATTGAACAATGTTCAATAAGAGGACTCAATATGTTGCGTGCGCGTGACCAAGCTCAATCAGCCAATGTGTTGCTTCCACCGATGTCGCGCCGACCCGAGTTCGACCGCCTCCGAACACGCGAGAAATACCTTATCGGTGCCCTCCTCGTCCTGACGCTCACCGCGCTTCTGGCCCCCGCGATACCCGCCGTCGCCTGGCACATCCCGCATTTCGTCGATAGCCGCACCTGGCTCGGCGTGCCCAACGCCGGCGACGTGCTGAGCAATCTCGCCTTTCTCGCCATGGGCGTCTGGGGCTCGGAGCGGTTGCGCGCCCGCCACGATGCGCCGGTGGGTGCGAGCTGGTTCTTCGTCGGCCTGATCCTCACTTGCCTCGGCTCGGGCTTCTATCATCTCGACCCCGACGTGCCGCAACGGCTCATCGCCGATCGTCTCGGCATGGCGGTGGCGTTCGCAGGATTTCTGGGCATCGCGGCCAGCGAGCGCATCAGCACGCGCGCAGGCGAAACGGTGCTGGTGCTGACGATGGTTGCTGGCCTGTTGGCCGCCTGGGTGGCACGCGAGAATCTCACGCCTTGGGTGGCGGTGCAGTTCGGCGGCATGGCGCTGGCCGTGGGCCTTGCGTTGACACGCCCGCGGCCCGGCGCACTTGGCGTGCCGCTCGGCGGCGTGATCGTCTTTTATGTGCTCGCCAAGCTTTTCGAGCTAGGCGACGTGACCGTGTTCGAAGCCACCGGCCACATGGTTTCGGGCCACACGCTCAAGCATCTGGCTGCGGCGCTGGCGGCGTGGCCGGTGATCCGGACGCTGGGATCCAGGCGGTCTATTCATTAAGCGGTTCGCCGCGGCCTGACGTCTGCTCAAGCCCCGACACTGGCGAAGAAGCAGCAATCTCCCAATGTCGCCGATGGGGCCAGCAGCGGACCTATCGGCACCTAAGGAATTTTCGTCGTCTCGTTCGCCCCGGGGCAATTCCGCTCAGCAAGACATCTCCCTGAAGACTCGAAGCCTCCATCCCTTACTTCGCCAAAACCTGCCGATCAAAAGCGATAGTTCATGCCGACCCGAGCGATGTCGAAGGTTGGCTTGATATCGACATGGGTGGCGATGACACCGGTCAATCCGGCCGGCGATTGAAGCGAGCCAGTTAAGTTGTAGCCGTTGGTGCCGAAGCCCATGTGCAGATACTCGCCCTTGACGGACCAGCCCGCTCCCAAGGCATATTCGATACCGCCGCCAATCGCGTAGCCTACCAGCACGGCGCTGTTAGAAACGTTCATAGAACCGAGCGGTCCATAGGTCAGCGGGAACAGGCTGGTGGGAATACTGCCCGTAGCATTCTCGCTCAACTTGGTCTCAGCCAACGCAATGCCGCCAGTCGCGTAAAGTAATGCCGGCCCGAACGCATAACCCACTCGGCCACGGAAGGTCGCATACCAATCGGTGCTGACGGAAGCGCCGCCGCTGAAGTTGCCGCCGACGGCGGCAAGAACGGGAATAGCCGAGTTGCCGGTGCTGACCTTCGAATTGATATACTGCCAATCAGCTTCGACGCCGAGCACTGTCTGCTGGATCTGCCAAGCGTAGCCGGTTTGAATGCCGGCGGTGACCCCGTTGCCGTTGCCGGATACAGCGTTGAAGCCGAAGGGGGCCGAACCGCCATTCGTGTTCACGAATGTCCCGGTGCTATTTGAGGCTCCGTAGTTGCCCCAGCCATAGCCAACATTGCCGCCAATATAGAAGCCTGTCCAGTTGCCGACCTGTTGGGCCGGTATTTTCGTCGGCATACGGACTGGCGTCAGATCGGCAGCCTGAGCCGTGATCTGGCCGAAGGCGAGAAGTGAAGTCGCGAAAACCAGTGTCCTCATATCGATCTCCTGCGATTAATGCGCAACCGGCGCGAGAATATCCATGGTTCATCTAACCAAGCCGCGCAGAAGCTTGAAATGTCATCTGGGCAACAGCCAAACATTTTCACTGATTTCAGTTTGCTCCGACGTGGTCTGCCCCGCGCGCCGCGCAAATGATGGCGCGTCGTTGGTTTGATTTCACCATTTGCCGCGCGGGTTCTCCGGGCGACGAAGGGCCTTGGAGATACGCGAGATCCCATCACGCGCCGGTAGGACGGCTCCCTTGTCGGCTTCGGGTCAAAAGCGCTAACGCTTCGCGCAGCAGAAGACCTCCGCGCCCTTCTCAAAAACTGACATTGCTTTTATGAGGACACGCCCTAGTGGCCTCGCCCCGTGCCGTCATTGAGCAGGCACGCCACCTGATGCCCGTCGCCGGCATCCAGCAGCGCCGGGCGCTCGGTCTTGCACCGATCCATCGCAAACCGGCAGCGGGTGTGGAATGCGCAGCCTGACGGCGGGTTGACCGGGCTCGGCACGTCGCCGTCGACCAGCGGTGCGAGCTTCTTCGCCAGCGGATTGGCGATCGGCACCGAGGCGAGCAGGGCTTGGGTGTAGGGATGCCGGGGATTGCGGAACAGCTCGTCCTTGTCGGCGATCTCGACGATGCGGCCGAGATACATCACGGCGACGCGGTGGCTGATATGGGCAACCACCGCAAGGTCGTGCGCGATGAAGAGATAGGAGAAGCCGTGCTGCCGCTGCAGGTCGATCAACAAATTGATCACCTGCGCCTGGATCGAGACGTCGAGCGCGGAGACCGGCTCGTCGCAGACGATCAGACGCGGCCCCAGCGCCAGCGCGCGGGCGATGCAGATGCGCTGGCGCTGGCCGCCGGAGAATTGATGCGGAAAATTGCGCATCTGGTCGGGCCGCAAACCCACCTGCTCGAACAGCCTTGCGACCCGCGCCTCCAGCGCCTTGCCGGTCGCAAGCCCATGCACGGCGAGCGGCTCGCCGACGATGTCGCCTGCGGTCATGCGCGGATTGAGCGAGGCGAAAGGGTCCTGGAACACGATCTGCATCGAGCGGCGATGCGGCCGCAGCGCGGTCTTCGACAGATGCGTGATGTCCTCGCCGTCGAGGCGGATCTGCCCCGAGGTCGGCTCGACCAGCCGCAGCACGCTGCGCGCCACCGTGGATTTGCCGCAGCCGGATTCGCCGACGAGGCCGAGCGTCTCGCCGGTGCCAAGCGCGAACGAGACGCCGTCGACCGCGTGCACGGTGCCGACCTGTCTTCGCAGCACCCCGGCGCGCACGGGATAATGCTTCTTGAGGTCGGTGACTTCGAGCAGCGCCTCGGTCATGCCACCTCCGCCACTTCTTCGGCGCGCCAGCAGGCGGCGAGATGGCCGCCGCCCCAATCCGCCAGCGGCGGATATTCGGCCTCGCAACGCTTGATGGCGAGCTTGCAGCGCGGCGCGAAGGCGCAGCCTTGCGGCAGCCGCACCAGCGACGGCACCGTGCCGGGGATTTCGTTCAGCCGCGCCGGCGCGGGCACGCCGGAGGCCGGAACAGTCGGGATCGAGGCCATCAGCCCGCGCGTATAGGGATGCTTCGGCGCGGCGAACAGCGCCTCGACGCCGGCTTCCTCGACCTTCCGCCCCGCATACATCACGATCACGCGTTGCGCGGTCTGCGCGACCACGCCGAGATCATGCGTGATCAGCACCAGCCCGGTGCCGAGCTCTTTCTGGAGGTCGAGGATCAGCGCCAGGATCTGCGCCTGGATGGTGACGTCGAGCGCGGTGGTCGGCTCGTCCGCGATCAGGAGCGCCGGTCGGCACGCCAACGCCATCGCGATCATCGCGCGCTGGCGCATGCCGCCGGAGAGCTGGTGCGGATATTCGCGCGCCCGCCGCGCCGGCTCGGGGATGCGCACCAGCCGCAGCATCTCGACGGCGATATCTTGCGCTTGTTTCGACGAGATGTTCCGGTGCAGCCGCACCGCCTCGACGATCTGGTCGCCGATCCGCATCACCGGATTGAGCGAGGTCATCGGCTCCTGGAAGATCATGGAGATGCGGTTGCCCCGGACGCTGCGCATCTCTGTCTCATCCAGCGCCAGCAGCTCGGTGCCTTCCAGCGAGACGGAGCCGCCGACGATACGGCCCGGCGGATCGGGCACGAGGCGCATCAGCGACAGCGCGGTCACGCTCTTGCCGCAGCCGGATTCGCCGACGATCGCCAGCGTTTCGCCGCGCCTCACGCTGAAGGAGAGGTCGTCGACCGCCTTGAACAGGCCGGAATTGGTGAAGAACACCGTCTTCAGGTTCTTCACGTCGAGCACGAGATCGGTCTTGTCCGCCATCAGCCGCGCTGCCTCGGATCCAGGATGTCACGCAAGGCGTCGCCGAACAGATTGGCGCCGAACACGGCGAGGCTGATCGCTATCCCGGGGAAGATCACCAGCCAAGGCGCGGTGCGGACATATTCGGCGGCGGATTCGGACAGCATGCGCCCCCATGACGGGTAGGGCTCGGGAATGCCGAGGCCGAGGAAGGAGAGCGAGGCCTCGGTCAGGATGGTCGAGCCGAGCTGGGCGGTCGCCAGCACGATCAGCGGCGCCAGCGTGTTCGGCAGCACGTGGCGCAGCGCGATCCGCATCTCGCTCATGCCGATCGACTTGGCGGCCTCGACGAACGGCTGCTCGCGCAGCGCCAGCGTATTGGCGCGGATGACGCGCGCCACCGTCGGGATCAGCGGAATGGCGATGGCGATGATCACGTTCGGCAGCGACGGACCGAGCGCGGCCGTCATCACCAGCGCCAGCACCAAGAGCGGCAGCGCCTGCAGCACGTCGGAGACGCGCTGGAACACCAGATCGACCCAGCCCGAGAGATAGCCGGAGGTGAGGCCGACGATCACGCCGATGCTGCCGCCGAGCACGGTCGAGCCGATGCCGACCGCGAGCGAGATCCGCGCGCCATGGATGATGCGGCTGAACACGTCGCGGCCGAAGGAATCGGTGCCCATCCAGTGCGCCAGGCTCGGGCGCGCCAGCGCGCGGGCGGAATCGACCGTCAGCGGATCATAGCGCGCGATGACGTCGGCGAAGATCGCCGTCAGCACGAACAGCGTCATGATGACGAGCCCGGCCGCGCCGAGCACGTGCCGCTGCGCCATGAACAGCACGCGCCGCCACCCCCCGGTCGCATGTGCCCCGGCCCGCCTCAGCTCAACCTCGAAGTCAATCGCGGCCATCGGCGGCTCCGCAGGCAGGTGCACCTCTCCCCACCGGGGAGAGGTCGGCGCGTAGCGCCGGGTGAGGGGGCTCAGGTCCCAGGACGAAGTGTAACCCCTCACCCGAATTGCATCTTGCGATGCAATCCGACCTCTCCCTACGGGAGAGGTGGAGCACCGCCGTCGCGTCAGATTGTTCCAACCCCATGCCCCTAATCCGTGTACCTGATCCGCGGATCGAACACCGCGTAGAGCATGTCGACGGTGAAATTGGCGAACACCACCACGACCGCGATGAACATCACGAGGTTCTGCACGATCGGATAGTCGCGCCAGCGGATCGCCTCGACCAGGAAGCGCGCGACGCCGGGGATGTTGAACACGGTCTCGGTGACGATCAGGCCGCCGATCAGGAACGCCGCCTCGATGCCGATCACGGTGATGACCGGCAGGATCGCGTTCTTCAGCGCGTGGTGGTAGTTCACCGCCGCGTCAGAGGCGCCCTTGGCGCGGGCGGTGCGGATGTAGTCCTGCCGCAGCACCTCCAGCATCGAGGAGCGCGTGATGCGCATGGTCAGCGCCGCGCTGCGGAAGCCGACGGCGGCAGCCGGCACGGCATAGGTCGCGAACGCCTCGAGCCACGTCTTCGGATTGGGATTGAAGATCGGCATCTGGCCGAACATCGCCACCGACGCGGTGAGGATCAGAAGGCCGAGCCAGAACGAGGGCAGCGACAATCCGCTGAGGCTGACGACGCGAAGCGCGTAGTCGAGCTTGGTGCCCTGCTTCACCGCGCTGATGACGCCGAGCGGAATGCCGATCGAGGCCGAGAACAGCAGGGCGAGTCCGGCGAGCTTTGCCGTGATCGGAATCCGCGGCAGGATTTCCTGCAGCGCCGGCTTTTCCGAGACATAGGAGAAGCCGAAATCGCCGCGCAGGAAGCCGCTGATCCAGTGCCAATATTGCACGATCAAGGGACGGTCGATGCCGAGCTCCTTCTCCAGATTGGCCTTGTCGGCAGGATCGACGTAGCCGGCGGCGGCGAACAGGATGTCGACGATGTTGCCCGGCACGATGCGCAGCAGGAAGAAGATGACGACCGAGATCCCGAACAGGGTCACGAGCATCAGGAACAGGCGCCGCACCAGATAGGCAAACATGCATCGCCCTCCGCGCTAAAGCATGATCCGGAAAAGTGCGAAGCGGTTTTCCGGAAAGATCATGCGCAAACAATAGGCCCGCGCGTTACTTGTCGAGCCACACATCCTCGTAGCGGAAGCCGTTATAGGAGCTGTTCGACATGATCGTGACGCCCTTGACGTGGGGATGCCAGCAGGTGCCGGCCCGGGCATGGAAGATGATCGGGCGGGCGACGTCCTCCTGCAGCTTCTTGTCGATGTCCCAGACCAGCGGCCTGCGCTTGCCGAGGTCGGTCTCCTGCGACTGCACGTCGAACAGCTTCTCGATCTCCTTGTTGCAGTAATTGGTGTAGTTCCGTTCCGAGCCGCAGGCATAGTTCTCGTAGAACGACTGGTCGGGATCGTCGACGGCATTGCCGGTCAGGTTGAGGCCGAGCATGTAATCCTTGCGCGCGACCTTCGGGAACCAGTTCGCGGTTTCGACGACATCGAGCTCGCCGTCGATATAGATGCTCTTGAGCTGGTCGATCAGGATCACGGCGGGGTCGCGATATTCGGCGATGTTGCGGGTCGAGACTTTCACGGCGAGGCGCTTGTCCGGACCGTAGCCCGCCTTCTGCATCAGCTTCCTGGCTTCCTCGCGGTTGGCGTTGATGTCGCGGCCATAGCCCGGAATGGTCTCCAGCTTCTCCTTCGGCATGCCCCAGATGCCCTGCGGCGGCGGCAGCATGGTGCCGCCGATGTCGCCCTGGCCTTCGAACAGGATGTCGATGAACGCCTTGCGGTCGAGCGCGAGCGCCATCGCCCGGCGGATGTCGATGTTGTCGAACGGCGCGGAGGTCGAATTGACGATGATGTTGGTCGAGACGTTGGTCGGCTCGACGACGCAAGTCGCGTTCGGCGCCTGCGTCTTGATGTCCTTCAAGAGCGGGATCGTGATGTGCGTCGGAAAGGTCATGTCGAACTTGCCGGCGACGAAGGCCAGGATCGCGGTCGAGCGGTTGGTGATGATGGTGTACTCGATGCCGTCGAGATAGGGCAGGCCCTTCTTCCAATAGTCCGGATTGCGCGTCAGCTTGATGGACTCGTTGGCCTTGAACTCGACGAACTTGAACGGTCCGGTCCCGATCGGATGGGTGCGCATGTCCCCCGGCGAGACGTGACAGGGATAGACCGGCGTGTAGCCGGAGGCGAGCATCGCCAGCAGCGAGGGCTGCGGCCGCTTCAGGTCGAAGGTAACCTCGAACTCGCCGTTGGTCGTGACCTCGTTGACCTCGCTGTACCAGGCCTTGCGCGGATTCTGCCGCAGCTTCTGCTGCGACTTGCCCATCAGCAGATCGAAGCTGCATTTGACGTCGGCCGAGGTGAACGGCTTGCCGTCGTGCCATTTCACGCCCTGGCGCAGCTTGAACGTCAGCTTCTTGTTGTCGCTGCTCCACGACCAGCTTTCGGCGAGGTCCGGCCGCAAAGTATCGGGGGTGTTCTGCGCGATGTGCTGATCGTAGACGAGGAGATTGTTGAACACTCCCATGAAGGGAATGTTGATCGAATAGGTCGCGCCTTCGAGGATCGAGGCGTTGGCCGGACTGTCGCGGTGATACATCCGCAAGATGCCGCCCTGCTTGGGCTCGCCGGCGAGTGTGACGGTCGAGGCCGTCAGCACAGATAGCGCCGCCATTGCGGCGAGCGCCCACACGCTCCGCATGCTCATCCTCCCTGGACCTTCCGCCTTTGCGGCCTGTTTGTCCGGACGATAGCACGCAAGCGGGCGGAGGCAACCGCTAAGGCCACAGGCCGCCTCGACACTTCGGATGACGGAAGGCCGCACTTGCTTCTCGCACGATGTGAGAGTGCAGTGCGAAGGGCTCGCGCGCGGGAAGCGCCCTCACACGATCCGCGAAGCCTTGTTCCCCCAGTAGCGGTCCCGCAGCAGCCGCTTGTAGAGCTTGCCGGTCGGCAGCCGCGGCAATTCCTTCTCGAAATCGACCGAGCGCGGCACCTTCTGCCGCGACAGCGATGTGGCGCAGAACGCGATCAGCTCCTCGGCGAGGGCAGGCCCCGGCATCACGCCCGGCATCGGCTGCACCACCGCCTTCACCTCTTCGCCGAGATCGGCATTGGGCACGCCGAACACGGCGGCGTCGGCGACCTTGGGATGGGTGATCAGCAGGTTCTCGCATTCCTGCGGATAGATGTTCACCCCGCCGGAGATGATCATGAAGGTGGCGCGATCTGTCAAATAGAGGAAGCGGTCGGCATCGACATAGCCGACATCGCCGACCGTGCTCATGCTGCCGTCGGCAGAGCGCGCCTCCCTGGTCTTCTCCGGGTCGTTGAAATATTCGAACGGCGTTGCCGTCTTGAACCAGACCTGGCCGGGCGTGCCGGTCGGGCATTCCCGCATATTCTCGTCGAGAATATGCAGATCGCCCAGCAGCACCTTGCCGACGGTGCCGCGATGCTTAAGCCATTCCTCGCTGTTGCAGGCGGTGAAGCCGAGGCCTTCGGTCGCGCCGTAATATTCGTGGATGATCGGTCCCCACCATCTGATCATCTCGTCCTTGACCTGGGGCGGGCAGGGCGCGGCGGCGTGGATCGCGATCTCGAGCGAGGACAGGTCGTAGCGGGCGCGCACCTCCTCCGGCAATTTCAGCATGCGCGAGAACATCGTCGGCACCAGCTGCGTGTGGGTGATGCCCCATTGCTGGACCAGTTGCAGGTAACGCTCGGGATCGAAGCTCTCCATGATGATCACGGTGCCGCCCATGCGGATCGTGAGGTTCACGGCGGCCTGCGGCGCCGAATGATAGAGCGGCGCCGGCGACAGATAGACCATGCCCTCGCGGTAGTGCCAGAGCTTGGTGAGGAAATCGAACAGCGGCAGATTGTGCTTCGGCTTCTCCTCCGGCAGCGGGCGCAAGATGCCCTTCGGCCGTCCCGTCGTGCCGGAGGAATAGAGCATGGCGGTGCCGAGCCATTCATCTTCGATCGGCGTTGCCGGCAGGCCGGCGGTCACCTCCGCAAGGCCAACGATGCGCTCGCTCTCGGTGGGGCCGTCGGCGACGATGCAGAGCTTGATGTCGGGGCAGGCCTTGATCGCCTCGCGCGCGATGGCGAGCTTGGCCGTCGAGGTGATCAAGATCTTCGACTGGCTGTTGACGAGGAGATAGGCGAGCTCGCCCGGCGTCAGGAAGGAGTTGATGCAGGTGTAGTAGAGACCCGAGCGCTCGCCCGCGCCGCAGGCTTCGAGATAGCGCGCATTGTTCTCCATGAAGATCGAGTAATGGTCGAGCCGCTTCAAGCCGTGCTTGCGGAGCAGATGCGCCAGGCGGTTGCTGCGCGCCTCCAGCTCGCGATAGGTGACGGCCTCGCCGCTTCCCGCCATGATGAAGGCGGGCTGCAGCGGGCGCAGGCGGGCGTGGTGACCTGTGTACATCGATCCTCCGGAATTCGATCAGGCGGCAAGCAGCAGGATCTCGCGCACGTCGGCGGGGCCCTCGATCTTGCGCGGGTTGCGCGGAATCCAGTTGGTCCGCATCGCGGCTTCCGCGATCGCGTCGAAATGCTCCGGCGCGATGCGCACATCGCCGAGGCTGCGCGGCATGCCGAGCGAGCGGATGAAGGCATCGAGCACGTCCGCCGCGTCGCGGCCGGGATAGCCCATGGCGGCGGCGACGATCATCTGCCGCTCTTCATTGTCGCGCGCGTTCCAGCGCATCACCGCCGGCAGCATCACGCAGGAGGTGTAGCCGTGCGGCACGTCGAAGGCCCCGCCCAGCACGTAGCCGATGCCGTGGCTCGCGCCCATGGGCACGCCGGCGGCGAGCGCGCCCATCGACAGCCAGGTGCCGATCTGCGCGTCCATCCGCGCATCGAGATCCAAAGGGTCGGCCTTCACCCGCGGCAGCGCGTCGGCGAGCATGGCAAGGCCCTTCACCGCCTGCGCATCGGCATAAGGATGCGTCTCGCGCGAGCAGATCGCCTCGACGCAATGGTCGATGGCGCGGATACCGGTGGAGAGAAACAGCCATTCCGGCGTGTGCACGGTGATGGCAGGATCGAGGATGGTCGCGCGCGGGACAGTGAGCGGATGCCGCAGCATCTGCTTCACGTGGCTCGCGCGGTCGGTGACGCCCGCGATCGACGAGAACTCGCCGCCGGCGATCGTGGTGGGCACGCTGACCTGCCGCACGGTCGGCGCTGTCATCTCGGGCGCTGTGCCCTTGTGCACGCGGATGCGGTCGATGCCGGCGATATCGTCGATGCCGTTGGCAAGGCAGAGCTGCACCGCCTTGGCGCCGTCGGTGATGGACCCGCCGCCGATCGTGACGATCAGGTCGGCCTCCGCCGCACGCGCCGCTTGCGTCGCCGCGATCACCGCCTCGCGCGGCGTATGGGCCGGCATGGCGTCGAACAGCCCGGCGCAGCGGGAGCCGAGCGCGTCGCGGATTTTGGTGATTTCGTCGGTCTGCCGGTTCAGCGTCCCCGACACCATCAGGAAGGCGCGGCGTGTTCCCAGCCGGTCCATCTGCGCGACGATGGCGCCGGCCGCAGGATGGCCGAACACGACCTCCTCGATCGCGCCGAAAACGACACGTCCCTGGTGCACGCCTGTCCTCCCCGGACAAATCGTTGTTGTTGTTGGGGAGGCAATCTAGCCGAGCTGGCCGGAGCCGTCATGCGCGAAGACGCTGGCGGTTTTGCAGCGCAGGGGTGGGGCGGTTGCAGATGGTGTGACCAATGCTTCGGCGTCGGGATTGCGCTCCCTCTCCCGCTTGCGGGAGAGGGTTGGGGAGAGGGCTCTCTCCGCGGCGGGATTGTCGAGATGCGGAGGCGGTCCCTTCGCGGAAAGAGCCCTCACCCGCCGCGCTCTGCGAGCGCGTCGGCCTCTCCCGCAAGCGGGAGAGGCGAAGCAAGCCCTCAAAACACCACGCCCACGCGCGAGCCGCGCTTCCAGGCGATGCGGCAGCGCTTCTTGGTGTTGACGTGCAGCAGCTCGAAGCGATCGGGAATCGCCACCTGGCCGCCGAGATCGACGCAGGCCCCGCCGGGCGAATAGTCGATCAGCGTGCAGGGGATCACCGGCGCGCGCGGGTCGGTGATGATCTTGGCCTGTCGCGACACCAGGCCTGCGGGCTTCACGCGGACGAACTTTCGCGGATGCATTGGCACGTCTCCTCCAACTCCGCTGGGTCTCGCGGCGGGTGATCTGCCTTCGATCATGGAAAAGAGTTGATGCGATCCCCCTAAGCCGCGCCCGAGAATTTTAAGGAAATGTGTCAACGAATGGCAAAAGCAGCGGTAGCGGGCTGCCACCCTCCCCTTGAGGGGGAGGGTCGATCGCGCGCAGCGCGAGCGGGGTGGGGTGATCTCTCAACGCGGGCAGTGTCGGACGCTGAGAGACCGTCACCCCACCCCGGCTCACATGTCGCTGCGCTCCATGTGATCCGACCCTCCCCCTCCAGGGGAGGGTGGCAGCACCCCCTCCACCTCCGCCCCCGCCGCCAGGTCCACCCCCGGCGGCACCGGCATCGGCACGGTCACATAATCCTTCGGCAGGTTCACCGGCCGGTAGTCCGGCTCCACCGCCATGCGCTTCAGCACGCTCTCATGCACATGCGCGCCTTCGGGAATCAGGCGCGGCTCGGCGTCGGGGATGTAGAAGCCGAAATAAACCTTCCGCTCCGGCCATTCCCGGTACTTCGCGCGCTTCGGCAAGAACTCCAGCACGCGCCAGATCGCCGTCATGGAATCGTGCAGCATGCCGCTCTTGCCCGTAAAAGCAGGCTCGACATATTTGAACGGTGAGTTCCTGCGCTGAATGCCCCAGGCGAGCTGGTTCACCGTGCGCGGGTTGAACTTCAGCCCGGCCTTCTCGGCCTCGTCGATCATCCACAGCAGCGGATATTTGGACTCGCCGCTCTCGGCTTCCGGATAGCCGCCGCCGACGTCGCAATGCACGCCGGCGAACCACACCTGCATGATGTCCTGCGGCACCTTCTTCTCGTCGGGCACGTAACGGTTGCTCCAGAATTCCTGCGGCTCCGCGTACTTCTTCAGGCGGAACATGCGCCGCCGCTCGTCGATCGCGATCGCCTGCCGGAAGATCCTGATGCTGGGATCGCGCAGCGTGAAGGCGAGCTCCTCCAGGCTCGGCCAGTAGAAGCGGTCGGCACGCGGCACGATCACGCTCGCCACCGTGTCCCAGACACCGACGAAATGGATGGTCGGCCAGCGCGTCGAGGTGATGCGCGCGAACTGCGCGGCGAGGTCGAACTCGTCCTTCGGCAGCGGCCCGCTCTCGTCGAACACGATGTCCTTGAGATCCTCGACGTCGTTGCCGCGCCCGCTGCCGGAATATTGCTTGTAGGCGATGAGGCCCGAGCCGGCGAGGTTCGCCTGCTCCGGCGAGATCAGCCCGACCTTGTGGATCAGCCCCGCCAGCACGCGCACCGTGTAGGCCCCGCGCGAAAAGCCGAACAAATAGATCCTGTCGCCGGGCGCGTAATGCTCGACCAGGAAGCAATAGGACGACAGCACGTTGTCATCGAGCCCGTAGCCGGTGGCGAGCCCCCACACCAGCTTGATGTTGGCCTTCCAGCGCCCCCAGGTCGACGGCTCCGTCATGGTGCCGACCCCGGGATCGTAAAACACCATCTGCCTTGGCTGCGTCTTGTCCGTCTTGCGCAGGCAGCGATAGAGCTTCAGGACGTTGGAGATGTTCTCCGAGATCTCGTTGCCGGTGCCGTCACAGCAGATGACGAGGTTCTTGCCGGCGGGGGTGTGGTCGGAATTGGGTGCGTGATCCATGGGATGCGCCTCCGGGGGATGCTACCGGGGCGAGTATAGCGGATTCCGCGAAGGAGGACGAGACGGCGGTGCTAACCGCGGCGGCGGTGCGCTCCCACTCCCGCCCGCGGGAGAGGGTTCGGGAGAGGGTGTCTCAGCAACGGGCCGGAAAGAACCCTCACCCGCCGCCCGCGGGACGATGCTTGGCAATGCGGGGCGGGGTGCCTTGAATTCGCACGCATGATAATTGCAGCGGCGCCGGCCTCGATGCGGTCGCGCAGCCGGCATTGTGTTGCGGAGCATTGATTTCGGGAATAGGTGGAGCGGGTTCCGGATGGTGCAGCTGAAGAGCGAAGCTAAAGGACACTTCTTCACGGCCGGCTAAGCTGCGTACCGCCTGCTTGTAGAATTCAGAGCGAGAGAAGGTCTGCGGCGGGTTCGCTGAGCGACCGAATAAATCCGTCCCCATCGAAGCCGCGTTCCTTCAGGAACGGCGCATCCTTCAGCTTGTCTCTTAAACCTAGCATACGCTTTTCAGCCCTGCGCACGAACACGTTGTACGTCATCGGAATGATAGTAACTCGGCCATTGCGTTCGGTACGAGGTTCATTCTCCGTGGCATCGACTTTAGAGCCCAGAACGTAGCAAGTTACCGTCGCGGCATTACTCAGCAGCCCACGTTCCAGCAGCTCCTTAACGTACTTCCAAGCTTGCCCTTTCTGTTCCGAGCCGATGATCACGTTTGGCTTCTTGATTTCAGCGACTACGAGGCGTGACACGCCGTCTACATCATGGCCTAGGTCGTGTGAATCGCGACCGTACAATCCGACACTCCCATCAGGCAGCATGACGAAATCGGGTCGCAGTCGGCTGCCTGGAATGTTGGCACCAAAAATTGATTGAATGACCTGTGTCATTCCTTTGTTGCTAGTGAATTCAAGGCTTTCGAATTCGGGACCGAATACCCAAAGGGAACGCTCGAAAAGCGGTTGAAGATCGCCAACCTCGTCCATGGCTTCGTCACGAAGCTTTTCGTCTAAGTCTTGGACCAGTTTTAGTCTGGTCTGAATTTCGTCCAAGGCGTCTTTAGCTAACCGGACAGTCCAGCGGTCCAGCAATTCGTAGAGAGCATCGAAGTCGCCGGCTTTCAAGTCGTGAAGCTTTTTCAACAAGCCATACTTTGAGGTGCTTAATTCAAGGTTGGCCAAGATATTTGCTATCTGACTAACCTCCTCGGTGGATATGGTTGGACATGCGTCTATAACCTCATCCACGAACTGATTCCAACGATCGCGACCGACTGGAGGAAGCTGGCGAACCGTTCGGTCGAGAGTTTCTCTCACAGTCCGCTTAGCTTCGCGGCGGCGTTCAGCTGAGAGGCTGAGCAAGTGTTCGTTGATCTTCGCATGGACAGCTGTACGGGTTGCCTGCCAAGCTTCATCATTGGCAACAAATCCGCTCCAGTCAGGCAATACCGCATTCTCCAAGATGTCAGCTGAGACGATAAACTGGAAGCGCTTAGCCTCTGTAGTTCGACCGTCTAGAATACGTTCATGGTCGAACCCGAGCCAGCCTTGATTCCCAACCAAACGAGAATTCACGCGCCAAGCTATACCATGCTGCTTTGTCGTCTTATCGGATTTTTGCGTGTCGATAATGATGAGATCGACTTTGCCGAATTCGGCGACATCGACGTGTATTTTTTGAATGCTTTGCGTCGGCACGTCCTCAAATGTGACTAGGGTGCCGTCGATTGAGACTACAAAATTTGGATCGGCAAGGAAGCGCAACCCGATCACCTCCCGCGCTTCGTCGGCGGTCATCGAGGTGCCCTCGGATGCTGTTGCAACAATTTCGGTGCCATGACCAGAGACAGCCGACCGCGACGATAGCTCTGTCACGTGAAACGGCGTACCTGTACCGCGACGAACCTCATAGGTGGTCTCAACGCCGTCGCGCCATGTGCGAACGCGGTAGGGATCCGAGAAGTGAAAGGCGGCGTGGCGGCCTTTGCCATTGCGGCCGTAGGGGTTGCGGTGCAAGGCATCTTTCAACTCCTCAGGCGGCGATGATTTGTTGCCTTCCTCCGTTAGGCGGTTGTAGTCCAGCGTCTTCCAGCGGCGGTTGAATTGTAACGGCGTCATTCCTTTCCCGTTGTCCTTGATTGAGAAGGCGATCCCTTTGGTCCGCTGCGGCCATACGATGTCCACCCGAGTGGCATAAGCATCCCATGCGTTGGCGACGAGTTCAACGATGGCAATCGCAGGGTCTGATATTATCGAACCGGCGTACTTATCCAAGAATCTGTCATCGAAAAGGACGCCTTGAACTGGCGAGCTAGTCTCCATGAGTCCCCCCTCCCCCGGAAGTTGATCTCGCAACGGTCTGGCCGGCGGATTCAAAACGTAAGAAGCAATTGGACGAAAGTCATCGGGTCACTGCCGAATGCGGGCACTCACAATTTCCGGCAGCTTTCCGCGCTTGCTTTTCGCCCAATCGCAAAACCTTGCATCAAGAGGGCGATGTAGATTGGGCTTCACAGCGCTAATCCAGTTAGTAAATTCATCGCGCGGTAGGCAGGTCGCTCCGAGCATGAAATGGCCTTTCTCAAAGACATTCAGCTCCTCAAACCGAGTTTTGTTTCTACGAAAGAAGTTTACGTCTCCGTTGAGCCCTCTGATGAGGAAGCTCTGTCGCTGACTGAGAGTGTTCGAGGCAACAACTTTAGTTAGAGTTTTGTGGTCGATCTCAAAGCATCCCCGTACGAAGAGCTCCAGTAGCCACACTTGGATTGTAGGCACAGAACCGGCAGCGCCAGCCTCTAACAGCTGAATTACTCTGCTCTGTATTTCTTCATTCAGCTCGACGCCGGCGCTGTCGAGTGCATCAACCAGCAGTACAAATTCCTTTACGAACGGTAGCAGATCATCAAAGCGCTTAAGAACTAGGTCGAGCGCATCCGCGTTCTTAGTGAGACGAAGTCCAAGAAAGATGAGTCTGATTTTGCCGAAATCCCAATAGTCTTGGTCTAGTTCATCCTCAAGCATCTGAACTAAGTTCAGTGCTCTAATCGATTCAATTTCCGCCTCGTCGGGTTCTTCGTCGAAATATATCGAATGAGTTAGAGATTCTATTGCTTCTTGCCCGGCTTTGTCAAAAACGTCGTCCTGTTGGTCACTTAAGGCATTTTCAAATTCTTTGGCGTCCCATACTTTCGTCTTCTGATTGTTGAGCGAAAGCCCCTCAGTTGTCGCGAGATGTTCTGCAAGGAAAGCAAGAGCCACATATGGCGTCTGGTCGGACGTGAGAAAGATACGATAATCGTCGACAAAGCGCGTGAAGATCAATCCCTCATCCGCCAAGGCGCTATCTGCGTCACTCAGGATTGCCTCTGCGATGATCCTCGAAGCGCTGCCGCCGACGGGAATTCCATACGATTGCTTGCCTCTGATCCTCTTTATCAATTTCTCTATGAATGACTTAACTCCCTTACGGTCCGTTGCAACATCCAGAATGTTCTCGATGCGGTGGAAGTAGATTCGCTGATAGAAGTCAGCAATGTCGGTCGCGACTACGTGCGTATAGGTGTTTTGCTGTATCTGCTCTCGTTGCCATTGTAGCCAATCTTTGTATGAACGGTTCGATACGAACAGAGAGGCTTCTGTCTTAGTGTTGTCGAACCGATATCCAAATGGGCCGAATTCGTTGATCGGCCGCTTAATGTTTTCGACGTCGGCCCCAATCTCGATTGCAGCCGCTGTATAGAGCAGGGTCTCTAATAATGGCAGTTGATGGACAATTCGAAATCCCCATCGGCTCTTGGGTGCGATTGTTTCGATTGCCTGAGCTGGCTCGAAAGTCTCAAGGTCGAGCACGCTTAGCTCGGCTGCAATCTCTTTTTTCCTTTCGATGAGGAACGCAGCCTCGATGGGATGCGGAAATACGTCGGTGTCGCCGAAAGTCGAGATATGCTCGATTGCTCTTTCTAGGGACGCGGTTGAAAGGCGTGTTGCCATGCATGCCCAATCAAAACAGAGGAGAGTGCCGGTACCAAATGCACAGAGCGAGGCTAATAGCATTGATGAGCACGGCCTGCTACTCCTGCGTGCATTGACGCTTTGGTTGCGAGGCATTGGCGATCTAAGACCGGTGGCGACGGCTTCGCTTCGGCAAACAAAAACGGCCGGATCTCCCGATCCGGCCGCTACGCAAACTCTTACTCGGCTAAGCCTACGCCACGCGACGCAACCTAGCCCCCGCCCTAACGGTAATCTTCTCAGCTCGCCTGCTTCGCCGGCTGCGCTTCGCCGACCTTCTTCTGGATGGCGCGCTTCAGTTCGACGGCGCGCGGGGAGAGCGCGTCGGTGTTGGCCTTGAGGAGGTAGGCGTCGAGGCCGCCATTGTGGTCGACGCTCTTGATCGCGTTGGTGGAGACGCGCAGGCGCACGTTGCGGCCCAGGGCTTCCGAGATGAACGTCACGTTGACGAGGTTCGGCAGGAAGCGGCGCTTGGTCTTGATGTTGGAGTGGCTGACCTTGTGGCCGACGAGGGGGCCCTTGGCCGTCAGTTCGCAGCGGCGAGACATGGTAGAAATCCTTAGTGTTCGAACCCCCAACGAGTGCGGCCGCCATTTCGGCGCCACGGGGGCAAATTCTTTCGTCCTTGCAGGGAGCGGGCGGACGTATAGGGGGGAAGGGGCCCTGCGTCAAGGTTTTGGGGCGGGATAGTGGTCCGCGGGTGGTGCCACACCTCTCCCATAGGGAGAGGTCGGCGCATAGCGCCGGGTGAGGGGTTTTGCACCATCGTGGGACCTGAGCCCCTCACCCGCGCCTGCGGCGCGACCTCTCCCGATGGGAGAGGTATCGGAGCCCGGGGCGGGACACGGGCCGATCACCAAAACGGCAGTGTTTAAAGCGCCTTACCATCACATAAACGGCGTATTCGCCGTCGAAGAGTCCGGTGGAGTTCCCGGGGCTGATGCCCCGACACATTGTTTGCCGTGCTATTTGGCTTAAGTAAGAGCGCATCGCGCCCCGATTGGATCATTTCGTGCCGACAACGCTTCATTTCGCGCAAGACCTGCGCTCAGCCCGGCCTCATCCGGCCGGCCGGCTGATGGCGCTTTGCGGCCTGGCGGTGATGCTGACTGTTGCCTCCGGCGTGGCGCCGGCCGCCGCGCAAGGCAAGCTCGAAGCGCAATATGAGGCCTCGCTGGCAGGAATTCCCGTCGGCAAGGGCGCCTGGAACATCGATATCCAGGACGACGTGTTCGCGGCGGCGGCCTCCGGCGGCACCTCGGGGCTCTTGAAGTCGTTCACGGGCGGGTCCGGCACCGGTGCCAGCCAAGGGCGTGTCGTCAACGGCGCGCTGGTTGCGACCGGCTACCAGGCCTCCACCACCACCCAGAAGAAGACCGAAGAGATCCGCATCACCCTCGACAAGGGCAATGTGAAGGATTTTGCGATTCTGCCGGAGCCGCCGGTCGACCCGGACCGCATCGTCGTCACCGAGGCGCATCGCCGCGGCGTGTGGGACCCGATGACGGCTTCGCTGCTGCGCGTGCCCGGCACCGGCGACCCCGTGTCGCCCGAGGCCTGCCACAACGCCGCACCCGTGTTCGACGGCCGCATGCGCTACGAGCTCAAGCTCGATTTCAAGCGCATGGAGACCGTGAAGGCGGAGAAGGGGTACAAGGGCCCGGTCGTAGTCTGCTCGATCTATTTCGTGCCGATCGCCGGCTACATCCCCGACCGCCCCGTGATCAAATACCTCGCCGCCCAGCGCAACATGGAGATCGCGTTCGCCCCGATCGCCGGCACGCGCATCCTGGTCCCGTTCTGGCTGAAAGTGCCGACGCCCCTGGGCCCGGCCATGCTGGAAGCCACCAGCTTCATCACCGCCCCCCAGCCGCCACGCGTCGCGAAGACGCAGTAGCGCTCTAAAGCCCTCCCCTGCGCTCTTACCCTCCCCTGGAGGGGGAGGGTCGATCGCGCGTTAGCGCGAGCGGGGTGGGGTGGATCTCTCAACACGGGGACGTGCCCGAGTGGAGAGATCACCCCACCCCGTCTCACATTCCGCTGCGCTCCATGTGAGCCGACCCTCCCCCTCCAGGGGAGGGTTTAGGGTACCCCAGCAATATCAACCACTTACCTACTATGCATGGGGTTGTTTTCGCAACAATGAGTTCGGAATGCCGTCATGGCCGGGCTTGACCCGGCCATCCATCCCTTCGAGAGATGCTCGTCGTTCGATGGATGCGCGGGTCAAGCCCGCGCATGACGAAGACGGGAATCCATTTGACTCCGCCCCGATTCTGATTCGACTCCCCGCCGTCCCCAGCTTTAACCACCCCGCTCGCTTGTGCGCCCCCGCAAAACTCCATCTAGTGCGCAACCAACACGAGTCCCGCGACATGTTGCGTGAACGGAACGGGACTCAACGGGGAGTCAGCGATTCGGCCGCGATTCGTTCTAGAGTCGTTCCGAAGCTTAAAGCGAACGGGAAAAGCGTCGCAAAGTGAGACAGTTGCGCGGGATTCGGGGAGGGCGTGCCACACCCTCCGCTGTCATGCCCCGGCTTGACCGGGGCATCCAGTACGCCGCGGCCTCTGAGCCCCGCCCCATACAGCACTGACATTCGCCCAAATCGCCATTACCTATCCCTCAGACATGGCTTTTTCCTCCTCCCCCTTCGCCTCCGAGCGCGCACCCGGCGCGGGCGTCACTGCGGTGCTCGGTCCGACCAACACCGGCAAGACCCATCTCGCCATCGAGCGGATGCTGGCGCATCCCTCAGGGCTGATCGGCCTGCCGCTGCGCCTGCTCGCGCGCGAGGTCTACAACAAGATCGCCGCTCGATCCGGCGAGGCCAGCGTCGCACTGGTCACCGGCGAGGAGAAGATCAAGCCGAAGAACCCGCGCTATTGGGTCTCCACCGTCGAGGCGATGCCGCGGGATCTCGACGTCTCCTTCCTCGCCGTCGACGAGGTCCAGATCGCCGCCGATCTCGAGCGCGGCCACGTCTTCACCGATCGCATCCTCAACCGCCGCGGCCGCGACGAGACGCTGCTCTTGGGCGCAGCCACCATGCGCCCGATCATCGAGCGCCTGTTGCCGGGCGTCTCCATGATCACGCGGCCCAGATTGTCGCAGCTCGAATTCGCCGGCGACCGCAAGATCACGCGCCAGCCGCGCCGCACCGCCATCGTCGCGTTCTCCGCCGATGAAGTCTACGCCATCGCCGAGCTGATCCGCCGCCAGCACGGCGGCGCCGCCGTGGTGCTGGGCTCGCTCTCGCCCCGCACACGCAACGCGCAAGTGGCGATGTTCCAGAACGGCGACGTCGATTATCTCGTCGCCACCGACGCCGTCGGCATGGGCCTCAATCTCGACGTCGACCACGTCGCCTTCGCCTCCGACCGCAAGTTCGACGGCTACCAATTCCGCCGCCTCACGCCGTCCGAATTCGCGCAAATCGCGGGCCGCGCCGGCCGTGCCACCCGCAACGGCACCTTCGGCACCACGGGCCGCTGCGCGCCGTTCGAGCCCGAGCTCGTCAACGCGCTGCAGAACCACACCTTCGATGCCGTGAAGGTGCTGCAATGGCGCAATTCCAAGCTGGATTTCGCCTCGCTCGGCGCGCTCCAGGTCTCGCTGAACCTCGCCCCCGGCCACGAGACGCTGACGCGCGCGCCGATCGCCGAGGACATGCGCGTGCTCGATCACGCCGCCCGCGACGGCGAGGTGCGCGATATCGCGCATGGCAAGGCCGCCGTGGAGCGGCTCTGGGAAGCCTGCCAGGTCCCGGACTACAGGAAGCTGTCGCCGGCCGCCCATGCCGAGCTGGTGACGACGCTGTACGGCTTCCTGATGCGCAAGGGCTGCATTCCCGATTCCTGGTTCGAGTCCCAGGTCACCCAGGCCGACCGCATCGACGGCGATATCGACACGCTGTCGGCCCGAATCGCCCAGATCCGCACCTGGACCTTCGTCGCCAACCGCCCGGACTGGCTGAAAGACCCGGAACGCTGGCAGGGGATCGCGCGGGAGGTCGAAAATAAATTATCGGATGCGCTCCATGAACGCTTGACTGAGCGTTTCGTTGATCGCCGGACCAGTGTATTGATGCGCCGCCTGCGGGAGAACACGAGCTTGAATACTGAAATCGGCAAGACCGGCGAAGTCATCGTCGAAGGCCATGTCATCGGCCGCCTCGATGGCTTCACCTTTGCACCGGACACGGCGGAAGCCGGCTCCGATGCGAAAGCCTTGCAGGCTGCAGCGCAAGCGGTGCTCGCCGGCGAGATCAACGCACGCGCCGAAAAGCTCGGCAATGCGCCGGACGAGCAGTTCGTGCTGACGTCCGAAGGCATCATCCGCTGGACCGGCGATGCCGTGGCGCGGCTCGCCGCCGCAGACGACGCGCTGCATCCGCGCATCCGCATCATCTCGGACGAGCGCCTGACCGGCGCCCCCCGCGACAAGGTGCAGGCGCGGCTCGAGCTCTGGCTCAAGACGCACATCGAAAAGCTGCTCGGGCCGATGTTCGAGCTGTCGAAGGCCGAGGACGTCACCGGCATCGCCCGCGGCATCGCCTATCAGCTGGTCGAAGCGCTCGGCGTGCTCGAGCGGCCGAAGATCGCCAGCGAGCTGAAGGATCTCGATCAGCCCTCGCGCGCCGTGTTGCGCAAATACGGCGTCCGCTTCGGCGCCTATCACCTCTATTTTCCCGGTCTGCTCAAGCCCGCCGCACGTGCGCTCGCCGCGCTGCTCTGGGCGCTGAAGCAGGACAATGTCGATCTGTCCGCGCTCTCGGGCGCGCAGCATCTGGCCTCCTCGGGGCGCACCTCGTTCCCGGTCGACAAGGCACTGCCGCGCGATGCCTATCGCGTGCTCGGCTACAAGCAGGCCGGCGAGCGCGCCGTGCGCGTCGACATCCTGGAACGCCTCGCCGATTTGATCCGCCCGGCGCTGGCCTGGCGCGAGAACTCGCCGGGTGAAAAGCCCGCCGGTGCGTTCGACGGCCGCAGCTTCGTGGTCACGCAGGCGATGACCTCGCTCACGGGATCGGCCGGCGAAGATTTCGCCTCCGTGCTGCGCGCGCTCGGCTATCGCATGGAGAAGCGCCCGCCGCTGCCGCCCAAACCTGTCGTGACCGAGCCTGTCGTGACCGAGCCTGTTGCGACCGATCAGGTCGTCACCGAGACCGTCGCCGCCGAGACGCCGCCCGTTGAAGGCCGCGTGGAGACCCCACCTGAGACTGCGACGGAGGCCGTTGCCGGCCTGCCGGCCGCCGAGGCTACGGCCGAATCCGTCACGGTCGAAGACGCGCCCGGCATGGAGCCGCACGACGAGCCCGCTCCTGCGGAGGCTCACGAGGAGCGTGCGCTGGAAGCGTCTCCAGAAGCGCCCGTCACGCCCGAGGACGCCCCCGGCATCGCGCCGCCCGCAGAAGAGACTCCGGCACCGCTTGATGCGGCCCCGGCCGAGACCGCCGCAGTCGAAGCCGCTGCTTCACCGGATGCTGCTGCGCCTGTCGAAGCCCCCGCCGCGCCCGATCTGATCGAGGTCTGGCGTCCCGCCGGCCGTCACGAGGATCGCAAGCCGCGCCACGAGCGCCATCGCCATCAGCGTCACAACAACCAGCGTCGTCCGCAGGCCGGCGCTGAGGCTGCCGCTGCAGCCGATGCAGCGAGCGCCGCGCCCGGCGAAGCCGCCGACGGCGCGAAGCCGGGCCAGCGTCATGGCGGCGGTCATCGCCGCGATGGCGGCCGCGACTTCCGCAAGCCGCGTGAAGGCGGCGAGGGCGGTGAGCGCCGCGACGACCGCAATCGCAGCTTCCAGGGCAAGGGAGACCGCGACAAGGATCGCGATCGCAACCGCGACAACAAGAAGTTCGGCGGCGATCGCGACAAGGGCCGCGACAATCGTGGCCGTGACCGCGACAAGGGTCGCGACCGCCAGGGTGGTCCGTCACTTCGTCCCTACGCCTCGAGCGCGAACCCGCGCGAGCGCGATCGTCCGGCCGATCCGAACTCCCCCTTCGCCAAGCTCGCTGCCCTGAAAGAGCAGCTCTCGGGGCGCAAGGAGTAACCCCACGACCGAGCGGCAGCGCATCGACAAATGGCTGTGGCACGCGCGGGTGGTCAAGGCGCGCACCTCCGCGGCTGAGCTGGTTGAGTCCGGCCACGTCCGCATCAACGGTACGCGTGAGAAATCACCCGGCCATGCGATCAAGATCGGTGACGTGATTACGGTGGCCCTCGATCGCACCGTGCGCGTGCTGAAGGTCACCGCCTTCAACGAGCGCCGTGGTGATGCCGCCTCGGCGCGCGTGCTCTACGAGGAGCTCGGGTCGCGCAATTAATTGCGCTTTGTATTCATTTCTTGATCGATCAAACACACAAAGCCGTCATGTTCGGGCCTTCCCGACCTTGCGGCGCCGGGCCATCCGCGCTAGGCAAGCCGCGACTTTTAAAAGAGCTTTTCGGAGCGTTGGATGACTTACGTCGTCACTGAAAACTGCATCAAGTGCAAGTACACCGACTGCGTCGAGGTCTGCCCGGTCGATTGCTTCTACGAAGGCGACAACATGCTCGTCATCCATCCCGACGAGTGCATCGATTGCGGCGTGTGCGAGCCGGAATGCCCCGCCGACGCCATCAAGCCGGACACGGAACCGGGGCTGGAGAAGTGGCTCCAGGTCAACGCCGATTACGCCAAGAGCTGGCCGAACATCACCCAGAAGAAAGAATCACCTGCCGACGCCAAGGAATTCGACGGCATGGACGGCAAGTTCGAGAAATATTTTTCTCCGAACCCGGGCTCTGGGGACTAAATCGCGCCCAAACTTAACCCTAATAGCGGCGCTGCCGCCGAAAACCAGCCCTGAAGACCCCTAAATCATTGATTTTTGCGGGAAATGTGCTATATTGGGCACATTAAGCCGAACCCCGTCAGCCCCGTTGGCCCCTCTGGGTTCCCGTGAAACCAAATGTCGAACAGGGGCGTGGCAGTTTCCGCGCGCAGGCTGTGTCACAGAAAACGCGTAAAAAGAGTACTTCAGCGAGGGCTTCCCATAAGGAGGCCAAAAAAGTCGCCGCGGCCAGCCGTAGCGCATCCAAGGGTCGGACCGCGACGAAGGCGCCGGCTGCAAAGTCCTCGAAGAACAAAAGAAGCGCAATGCCTAACAAGACTGCCAAACCGGCCGCGAAAGCGACCGCTGCCAAGCCTGTTGCCGCCAAGCCTGTGACTGCCAAGCCTGTGACGGCCAAGGCCCCCGCTGCCAAGCCCGCCGCGCCGAAGGCTCCCGTTGCTGCTGCGCCCGCCAAGGCCCCCGTCGCCGCCAAGCCGGCCGCCAAGCCCGCGGCTGCGCCGAAGGTCGAGGAAAAGAAGGTCGTGACCCAGCGTCAGGGCTTCAAGGCCAATGAATTCGTGGTCTATCCCGCTCACGGCGTCGGCCAGATCCTGGCCATCGAGGAGCAGGAGATCGCCGGTGCGAAGCTCGAGCTGTTCGTCATCAACTTCATCAAGGACAAGATGACGCTACGCGTGCCGACCGCCAAGGTCGCCAATGTCGGCATGCGCAAGCTGTCCGATCCGGTGCTGGTCAAGAAGGCGCTGGAGACGCTCAAGGGCCGCGCCCGCGTCAAGCGCACCATGTGGTCGCGCCGTGCCCAGGAATACGAAGCGAAGATCAATTCGGGCGATATCGTCGCGATCGCGGAAGTCGTGCGCGACCTCTATCGCTCGGAATCGCAGCCCGAGCAGTCCTACTCGGAACGCCAGCTCTATGAAGCGGCGCTCGACCGTCTCTCCCGCGAGATCGCGGTGGTGCAGCACTCGACCGAGACCGAAGCGGTCAAGGAGATCGAGGCCCAGCTCGCCAAGAGCCCGCGCCGCAATGCCAAGGCGGAAGCCGCCGAGGGCGAGGCCGATACGGATGCCGAGGGCGATACCGACGATACCGACGGCGACGACAGCACCGTCGCCGACGAGGCCGCGTAAACAGCTTCGTTCCTCGCAAGCCATCAAAAGCCCGGCCGAACGGCCGGGCTTTTTGCTTGGCCTCCTGACGCAGCGGGCGATGCGACGCTACGCGCCGCGCGGCTGGGTCCAGATCGAGATCGGCTGCTGAATGCCGCGGACCGCCCGCGGCTCTCGCGCTTGCAATGACTGAAACGTTGCGGCGCCGTCGCCGAGCTCGGCCTTCGCCTGGCTGACGAGGTCGTCACTTGCCACCAACGCGCAATCGAAGGTGCGGGTCAAGGCTTCGAGACGGCTGGCCACGTTGACGGTCGCGCCGATCACGGCAAATTCCAGGCAGGTCTGTCCGATGTCGCCGAGCACCACCGGCCCATAATGCAAGCCGAAGCTCACATGAAGCGGTGGCTCGCCTGACGCTGCCCGCCGATCGTTCCAGCCGTCCGCAGAGGTGATCATCGCCTGCGCACATCGCAGCGCGTTGCCGGCGTCGTGCGCGCCCGCGAACGGCGTGCCGAACGTCGCCATCAATCCGTCACCGAGATATTTGTCGAGCGTGCCGCTATGGCGGAAAACCTCCTGCTCCATCAATCCGTGGAATTCGCGCAGCGTTCGCACCACCTCCTGCGGCGAGCGCGCATCGGCAAACGCCGTGAAGCCGACGATGTCGACGAACAGCACCGCGACGTGTTGCGTGCGCACCTGCTTCAGCGGCTCGTCCTGCTTCGACAATTCCGCCACGACATTGGGCGAGAAGTAGCGTGCGAGGTTGCCGCGCTCGCGCTCCACTGCGGCATGCCGGACCAGGAGATCGTTGCTGCGGCGGACCGCGAGCGCCAAGGTCATGGCCACGATCATGAATACGACGATCTCCTGGATGCGAACGTGGAATACGATTTCGCTGGGCGAGATCATCGCAAACAAGCGCTGATCGCTGCCGGTTGCGGCCGCGATTCGGGCCGTCAGCGCAGGATCGCGATCGGGTTGCCACCAGACCCAGGCCATGCCGACGATCCAGAGCCCAGCCGTCCATAGCCCGACCGCAATGACGGTCCGCCAGGTATAGGCCAGCGTGGCGCCTGCGAGCAGCACGAAGAAATAGATGAAGTTGCCGAAATGGTACTGCATCGCGACCGGCCAATGCGAGGCTCCGAACGGATTTGGAACCACGACGACGTATGTCAGCAGCGCCAGGTCGCAAAACAGGAGGGCCAATTCCGGCCGTGACACGCCCACCCGCCCAACCCTGACCTGGGCCCAGCCGATCAGTGCGAACAAGCCGAGCAGCGCCACGTAGTAGAGCTGCTCCCAGGCCGGGTTGATCATCAGCAGCAGGCAGGCAATGACGGCGAGGGCGACATAGCGCGCCCGCACCGCGAGTTGCAGGCCCTCCCGCTTGGCAGACGTCAGCGCGGCCTGTGCGAACTGAACTGTTTCGGCATCGCGCTTGTTCGGCGCCGGCGACAGCGCAGCCGGCAGGTTGAAGCGCTCGACGAGCATTGTCACGGCAGTCTCCTCAATAGGGCTTAAGCTGCTTCAAGTCCGCTGCGTCCTTGCCGAGACGCCGACTTCATCTCGGCGACCTCCTCCGTCAGCCGCGGCTGCAACCGACGTCCACCAATTCCCCATGGCGTCGATCAACGGCACGAGGGCATGACCGGCGGAGGTCAGATCGTACTCTACGCGCAGCGGATATCCGCCGAATTCGGTGCGGCTTACGATGCCGGCGTCCTCCAGCTTGCGAAGCTCGAGTGCGAGCATTCTGTGCGAGATGGTCGGATTGTCCCGGCGCAGATCGCTGAAGCGCTTGGTACCCTGCTTCAAATAGTAGATCAGCAGCGTCGGCCAGCGACCGCTCAGAATCTGCATCACTTCCTCGATGGGACATCTCGACACGAGATCCTTCATCGATGCCTCCAGGTTACAAAAAAGTTCGTAATTTGCTTGATGCGGCGAGCGACTAGGGTCGCGTCACCGCTGCGCAGCGTGATCATCAGAAATCACGGAGAATGGATCATGGACCCAATTCTACTCTACGGCTTCCCGAAGGGAAGCTCCATGGGGCTCGTCGCGGCTCTCGAATGGCTGGGCAAGCCATATCGGTTGTGTCGGGTCGCCATGATGGGCGAGATGCGAAACCCGTCATACGCCCGTATCAATCCGCGACATGAGACGCCGGTGTTCATCACCGGGCAGGGCGAGGTGCTGACGGAAACGATGGCGATCGCAGCCTGGTTAGAGGCCAGGGACGTCGAACGGCGCATCAGCTTCGATCCCTCTTCGCGGCAAGCCGATCGCATGCATCAGCTCATGGCGTTCGTGAATACCGGTTTCACCGCCGCCTTCGCGCCGCTGTGGGCCGCATTGGAAGCCGACGCCATGGAGCCGGCGACGAAGTCGGCCCTGCGCGCCTTTGGCACAGCAAGGGTCATCGAGCGTCATGACAAGCTCGAAGCGATGATCGAAGCGCGGCAATTCCTGCTCGGCGACCGGCCGACCCTCGCCGACGCCGTGCTTGTCGGCGTCGCGCGCTGGCTCGACTTCCACGCCGTTGCGGAGAGCAGCCGCTGGCCGAAGCTGGCAGCACTGCGGGCTCGCCTCGAAGCCGATCCCGCGGTCCTCTACGCCGCCGCTCTGGAGGACGGCGGCTCCGATCCGGGAACGGGATCGTGCAAAGGCCACGTCGCGCTGGCTGAGGTGATTGCGCGGTTCGGCAAGTAGCGGCCGGTGCGCACGCCTCGTCCTTCGAGACGGCACTGACGTGCCTCCTGAGGATGAGGCTCATCAGCATCAGTGATCGTTGAACCTGCAGCCACGCAACTCCGTCCTCATCCTGAGGAGCCCGCCTAAGCGGGCGTCTCGAAGGATGGCCTTAAGGCAATGCTCTCGAATGCGATAGCGCTCCTACTTCACCGGGCGCTTCTCGAGCTTCCGCGCCAGCGTCCGCCGGTGCATGCCGAGCCGGCGGGCCGCTTCCGAGATGTTGAACTCGGTCTCGATCAGGGTCTGGTGGATGCGCTCCCATTCCAGCGTCTTGATCGAGGTCGGCCGCGTATCGAGCGCGACCTCGGCGTTGCCTTCGGCCTTGTGGAAGGCGGCCTCGATGTCGTCGGTGTTCGACGGCTTTGCCAGATAGTGGCAGGCCCCGAGCTTGATCGCCTCGACGGCGGTGGAGATGCTGGCAAAGCCGGTCAGCACCACGATCAGCATGTCGGGATCATGCGTGTGCAGGAGCTCGACGCAGGCGAGCCCCGAGGCGCCGCCGAGCTTGAGGTCGACCACGGCGTGACCGAAGGAGCGTTCCTCCAGCACCTGGCGCACCTCCTCGATCGAGGCGGCGAGCACGACCTCGTAGCCGCGGCGCTCGAACGAGCGCTTCAGCGTGCGGGCAAAGCCCGCATCGTCCTCGACGACGATGAGCGAACGGTCAGGCGTCAAAATTCCCTCCGATCGCCAAGGTTGCGAGCGGCAGCGTGAGGCGCACCGTGGCGCCGCGCTTCCTGTGGTTCTCGGCGGTCACGGTGCCCCCCAATTTGCGCACGACGTTCACCACCAGGAACAGGCCGAGCCCGCCGCCGGCGCGGCCCTTGCTCGACTGGTAGGGCTTCCCCAGCTGCGCCAGCATCTCCGGCGCAAAGCCCGGGCCGCGGTCGGAGATCGACAGCACGAGATTGTCGCCCTCGCGCTCGGCGACGAGCTCGACCCACTCGCGCGAGACCTCATAGGCGTTGTCGAGCACGTTGAAGATCACCTGCTTCAGCGCGACGTCGGAGACGATCGCGACGTCCTCGCCGAAGGTATTGACGAAATAGAGCGTGCGGGCCGAGCGCGCATTGCGCCATTCCTCGACCAGCGCGGTGACGAAGGCCGTCACCGTCGTCGGCGAGGAGCCTTCACCGCGCGCTTCGCCTGCCGACACCAGGATGCCCGTCACGATCGACTTGCAGCGCTGCAGCGACGTCTCCATTTCGGCGAGGTCCTCGGCGAGCTCCTGATCGGAGGCGAGGTCCGGCATGCGGCGCCAGTCGCTGAGGATCACCGAGAGCGAGGCGAGCGGCGTGCCGAGCTCATGCGCCGCGCCGGAGGCCAGCAGGCCCATGCGCACGATATGGTCCTGCTCGGCGGCATGCTGGCGCAGCGCCGCCAGATGCGCGTCGCGCTCGCGCAAATTCCGGTTGATGCGGGTGACGAACACGACGAGCAGCACGGCGTTGAGCGCGAAGCCCAGGAGCATGCCGAGCACCGTGAGCGTATAGGTCTCGCTCAACGGATTCGGCGGCAGATCGAGCGGCCGGTAGGCCAATGTCAGCCAGACGAAGCTCGCGCAGGTCAGCGCCACCAGCGACCAGGTCGAGCGGGCATCGAGCAGCACCGCGCCGAGCGTCACCTGCAGCAGGAACAGCGAGGTGAAGGGATTGGTGGCGCCGCCGGAGAGATAGAGCTGCGCGGTCAGCGCGGCGACGTCCAGCATCAAGGCGACCAGGAGCTCGTTGCTGGAGATCGCGGCGCGATGGCGCACCCAGACCAGGCTGGAGACGTTGAGCAGCACCAGCGCGCCGATCACCGCGCCCATCCGTTCCAGCGGCAGGGGGATGCCGAGGCCGAAATGCACGGCCCCGATGGTCACGATCTGGCCGACCACCGCGGTCCAGCGCAGCTGGATCAGCAACGCCATGTTCTTGCGGTTGGTCTCGTCGTCGGTCGGCGTGGTGCCGATCAGCTCGCTGCGCGCGTCGGCCTGCGATTGCAGCGTGACGGCCTGCCCGTCACGCCCAAGCATCTGGGAAAGCGTTTTCCCGTCGTCAGGTCGGCTCGACGATCGTTCCAGCATCTGATCCCGTCCTGCGGGCGACGGCATCCTTGCCGCCGGCCTTGTCGTGGACGAAGCGCTTGCGGCGGAACAGCCCGCCGCCGAATGTGACGAAAAGCCTGCCGGCCAGCATGAAAGCCAGGGCAAACCACGTCAGCGCGTAGATCAGGTGGTTATTGGGAAAGCGGATCACGGTCAATCCGCCGATTGGGCCGCCGGCGATTTGTGATCCGGCGTCGGCGTCCACGAAGAAGGGTGCGACCTCGCCGAGGCCGCGCGCCGCCGCAATGGCGGCGACGTCCCGCGAGTACCAGCGGTTGTGCTGGGGCACGTTGGTCCGCAAGAAACCGCCCCTCGGCTCGGTGATGCGCAGCAGGCCGGTGATCTCCACCCGTCGCTGCGGATTGCCGTTCCGGCGCGTCGATGCGTCGCGCCGCTCGGACGGCACGAAGCCGCGGTTGATCAGCACCAGCGTGCCGTCGTCGCGCTGAAGCGGCGTCAGCACCCAATAGCCCGGCCCTTCCTCGGTGACGGCCTGAACCAGCGTCTCGCTGTCATGCAGGAAGCGTCCGCTCAGGCTGACGTGCCTGTATTCGTCGCTTGCGGCGCTGACGGCGGGCCACGAAGTGGGCGGGGGGATCGGCTGCGCCGGCGCGTGGACGCGCTGCTCGACCCGATCGATCAGCGCCAGCTTCCAGGCGCGGCGCTCGATCTGCCAGACGCCGAGCGCGATCAGAACCGCAAAAGCAACGAGCGAGAGGACCGTGAGCCACGGGGACGGGATGCGCGCAGCCTTGCCACGCGCATCGCCGTCCTCGGCCGTCACGGTCCCGGTGTCGCTCACTTCATGCCGCCCATCTGGTGCATTGGCATCATGTTGCTGTTGAGGTGGCTCATCACCCACAGCGAACCCGACAGGGCGATCACCACCATCACGATGGTGAAGATCAGCGCCATCATGGTCCAGCCGTTCTCGGACGTCGTGTTCATGTGCAGGAAGTAGACCATGTGCACGACGATCTGCACGATGGCGAAGGCCATGATCACCAGCGCGGTGATCTGCTTGCTCGGCAGCGCGCCGCTCATCACCAGCCAGAACGGGATCGCGGTGAGCACGACCGAGAGCACGAAGCCGAGCATGTAGCCCGAGAACGTGCTGTGGGCGTGGCCGCCCTCGTGGTGATGGTCGTGCGCGCCGGCTGCGTGGGTATCGGTGCTCATCGCAGAACTCCCAGGAGATAGACGAAGGTGAAGACGCCGATCCAGACCACGTCGAGGAAGTGCCAGAACATCGACAGGCACATCAGGCGGCGGCGGTTGGCCTCGATCAGGCCGAACTTTCCGACCTGCACCATCAGCGTCACCAGCCAGATCAGGCCGCAGCTGACGTGCAGGCCGTGGGTGCCAACCAGGGTGAAGAAGGCGGAGAGGAAGGCGCTGCGCTGCGGCGTCGCACCCTCGTGGATCATGTGGGCGAACTCGAACAGCTCGATGCCGATGAACGCGGCTCCGAACAGGCCGGTGATCGCCAGCCAGATTTGCGTCTGCGCGACCTTGTTCTGCTGCATCGTCAGCATGGCAAAGCCGTAGGTGATCGACGACAGCAGCAGCATGGACGTGTTCACCGCGACCAGGTTGAGGTCGAACAGGTCCTTCGGCGCGGGGCCGGCGGCATAGTTGCCGCCGAGCACGCCGTAGGTGGCGAACAGGATCGCGAAGATGAGGCAGTCGCTCATCAGGTAGATCCAGAAGCCGAGCGAGGTGCTCCAGCCTTCCGGATGCGGATGCTCGTCGGCGAGGTAGAAGACCGGCTCGCCGGTCTGCGAGGGATGAACAGCGACAGTCATTTACTTGGCTCCGGCGAGCAGCTTGGTGCGCGCGTCCTCGGTCCGGATGATGTCGTCAGCCGGAATGTCGAAGTCGCGGTGATAGTTGAAGGTGTGGCCGATCCCGACGGCGAGCATCGCGATGAAGCTCAACGCCGCGAGCCACCACATGTACCAGATCAGGCCGAATCCCATCGCGGTGGCGAGGCCGGCGAGGATGATTCCGGTGCCGGTGCTGCTGGGCATGTGGATCGGCCTGAACCCGGTGAGCGGACGCTGGTAGCCGCGCCGCTTCATGTCCCACCACGCGTCGTTGTCGTGAACGACCGGGGTGAAGGCGAAGTTGTAGTCCGGCGGCGGCGAGGAGGTCGCCCATTCCAGCGTGCGCGCGTCCCAGGGATCGCCGGTGACGTCCTTGAGCTGCTCGCGCTTGAGCAAAGAGACCGCGAACTGCATCAGCATCGAGAGGATGCCGATGAAGACGAACACGGCACCGATCGCGGCGATGACGAACCAGATCTGAAGCGAGAGATCCTCGAACACGCGCAGGCGGCGGGTCACGCCCATCAGGCCGAGCACGTAGAGCGGCATGAAGGCCAGGTAGAAGCCGGTGACCCAGAACCAGAACGACATCTTGCCCCAGAACGGATCGAGCTTGAAGCCGAACGCCTTCGGGAACCAGTAGTTGATGCCCGCGAACGCGCCGAACACCACGCCGCCGATGATCACGTTGTGGAAGTGGGCGATCAGGAACAGGCTGTTGTGCAGCACGAAGTCGGCCGGCGGCACCGCCAGCAGCACGCCGGTCATGCCGCCGATCACGAAAGTCAGCATGAAGGCGATGGTCCACATCATCGGCAGCTCGTAGCGGATGCGGCCGCGATACATCGTGAACAGCCAGTTGAACATCTTCGCGCCCGTCGGGATCGAGATGATCATCGTGGTGATGCCGAAGAACGAGTTGACGCTGGCGCCCGAGCCCATCGTGAAGAAGTGGTGCAGCCACACCAGGTAGGACAGGATGGTGATGACGACGGTGGCGTAGACCATCGAGGTGTAGCCGAACAGCCGCTTGCCCGAGAAGGTCGAGGTCACCTCGGAGAAGATGCCGAACGCCGGGAGAACCAGGATGTAGACCTCGGGGTGGCCCCAGATCCAGATCAGGTTCACGTACATCATCGGGCTGCCGCCGAAATCGTTGGTGAAGAAGTTGGTGCCGACATAGCGGTCGAGCGACAGCAGCGCGAGCACCACGGTGAGAACGGGGAAGGAGGCGACGATCAGCACGTTGGTGCAGAGCGAGGTCCAGGTGAACACCGGCATCTTCATCATGGTCATGCCGGGGCAGCGCAGCTTGACGATGGTGCAGATCAGGTTGATGCCCGACAACGTCGTGCCGACGCCGGCGACCTGCAGCGCCCAGATGTAGTAATCGACACCGACGTCGGGACTGTAGCCGATGTTCGACAGCGGCGGATAGGCCAGCCAGCCGGTGCGGGCGAATTCGCCGATGAACAGCGAAGCCATCACCAACACCGCGCCGCCGACCGTCATCCAGAAGCTGAAATTGTTCAGGAACGGGAACGAGACGTCGCGCGCGCCGATCTGCAGCGGCACGACATAGTTCATCAGGCCGGTGACCAGCGGCATCGCCACGAAGAAGATCATGATCACGCCGTGGGCGGTGAAGACCTGGTCGTAATGATGTGCGTTGAGATAGCCTTCGGAGCCGCCAAAGGCGAGCATCTGCTGGCCGCGCATCATCAGCGCGTCGGCAAAGCCCCGCAGCAGCATCACGATGCCGAGGATCATGTACATGATGCCGATACGCTTGTGGTCCACCGTGGTGAACCATTCGCGCCAGAGATAGCCCCAGAGACGGAAATAGGTGAGGCCGCCGAGCAGCGCGGCGCCGCCGAGCGCGACCACCACGAAAGTGCCGACCACGATCGGCTCGTGCAGCGGCAGCGATTCGAGGCCGAGCCGGCCGAAGATGAGCTTGAGAAGATCAGGAGACATGCGAACTCTCTTTAGGAGTCAGACTTCGGACGCTGTCCGAGGAAGAAGGACGAGGACTTCAGCGGCGTGAACGACGGCCGCTTCAGGCCGGCACCCAGGAGCGGCGCGGTGTCGACGGGGGCTGTGATGGACGCGGTGGTCTTGCCCTGCGGCGCATCCGGCGTGCAGGTGCCGGCGACGAAGCTCGGCTCGGGTCCGAGCACCGTGCCGCGGCGGGCATACTTGTCGTAGGTGAGCGGCAGCGTGTTGTTGAGACCCTGATGGCCGGCGCCGCCCTTGGCGTCGATCGCCATCATCTCGCTCTGGCACATCTTGCCGGTCTCGACGCACATGTTGAGGATCAGGCGGTAGAGATCGGCATCGACGGTGCCCCAGCGCCGCACCGGCTCGTTCTGGCTGGGCTTCTCCAGCTGGAGATACTCAGTGCGGCCGAGCGAGCCGCTGGCGGATTTTGCCTGCGCGATCCAGGCGTCAAAGCCCTTGTCGTCGAGGCCTTGGAAATTGAAGTGCATGCCCGAGAAGCCGGCGCCGCTGTAGTTCGCCGAGAAGCCCTTGTAGGTCCCGGCGTGGTTGACGACGGCGTGGAGCTTGGTCTCCATGCCGGGCATCGCGTAGATCTGGCCGGCGAGCGCGGGGATGTAGAACGAGTTCATCACCGAGGACGCGGTGATGCGGAAGGTGATCGGGCGATCGACCGGAGCTGCGAGCTCGTTGACGGTGGCGATGCCGTAATCCGGGTAGATGAAGAGCCATTTCCAGTCGAGCGCGACGACGTCGATCTCGAGCGGGGCCTTGGACTTGTCCACCGCGCGCTCGGCATGAATGCGGCCGAGGGTGCGGTAGGGGTCGAGCAGATGCGTGCCCATCCAGGTCAGCGCGCCCAGGCAAACGATGATCAGAAGCGGCGCCGACCAGATCACCAGCTCGAGCTTGGTCGAGTGATCCCATTCCGGCTCGTAGCGGGCTGAGGTGTTGGACTGGCGGTAGCGCCAGGCGAACAGCACCGTCAGCGCCATCACGGGGAGGACGATCAGGAGCATCAGGACGGTGGAGATGATGACGAGGTCGCGCTGTTGGGCAGCGATATCGCCGGCTGGCGCCAGCACGACGTAGTCGCAGCCGCTGAGCGCGGCAGCCAGAGGTAGTAGCGCCAGGATCTTGAGACGAGACACGGGCCGAGCCTTATGAGAATGAGTTTCCTTATGCCGGCCAACGGGTAGCTGCGGCGCAACAATCCGGACATTGGACAATTTGTCCAATGTTGCAGTGCGGGAGTTTGGGTCAGACAGGGCCGGATTGCCTGGCGCCCCGCCGGGCGGTCGGCTTTGGTTTTCAGGACGTTAAGGGCGCACGCATGGCGACGGCACAGACCCCCGCAATGGCAGACCTCCACTCGGGCGAACACGGCCACGACCAGGCCAGTCCCGGCGAGATCGCCATCGGCGTCATCATCGGCCGCACCTCGGAATTCTTCGACTTCTTCGTCTTCGCGATCGCCTCGGTGATCGTGTTCCCTCGCCTGGTCTTCCCGTTCGCAAGCGAGCTGACCGGCACCCTCTATTCCTTCATGATCTTCGCGCTGGCCTTCATGGCCCGTCCGATCGGCACCGTCATTTTCATGACGATCGACCGCGAATACGGCAAGACGGCCAAGCTGATCTCGGCGCTGTTCCTGCTCGGCACCGCCACCGTGGCGCTCGCGTTCCTGCCCGGCTATCAGGAGATCGGCGTCGCGGCGATCTGGCTGCTGGCGCTGGCGCGCATCGCGCAAGGCCTGGCCTGGGGCGGCGCGTGGGACGGCATGGCTTCGCTGCTGGCGCTGAATGCGCCGGCCTCCCAGCGCGGCTGGTACGCGATGGTGCCGCAGCTCGGCGCCCCGCTCGGTCTGATCGTGGCGAGCGCGCTGTTCGCCTATTTCGCCGGCCTGCTCTCGGCCGATGATTTCTTCGATTGGGGCTGGCGCTATCCGTTCTTCGTCGCCTTTGCCATCAACGTCGTCGCGCTGTTCGCGCGCCTGCGCATGGTCACCACGGAAGAATACGCGACGCTGTTCGAGACCCGCGAACTCCAGCCGGCGCGGATTTCCGAGACCGTCGCGCGCGAAGGCCAGAACATCATGCTCGGCGCATTCGCGCCGCTGGCGAGCTTTGCGCTGTTCCACATGGTCACGGTGTTTCCGCTGTCCTGGGTGTTCCTGTTCACCCGCGAGAGCCCGGTGCGCTTCCTGATCATCGAGATCGTCGCCGCGGTGTTCGGCGTCGCCGCGATCGTGGCCTCCGGCATCATCGCCGACCGCGTCGGCCGCAAATCGCTCCTGATGGGATCGGCCATCGCGATCGCGGTCTATAGCGGCTTCGCACCGCAGCTGCTCGACGCCGGCGCGTTCGGCGAGACCATCTACATGGTGATCGGCTTCATCCTGCTCGGCCTGTCGTTCGGCCAGTCCTCGGGTGCGATCGCCTCGAACTTCCGGCAGGCCTACCGTTACACGGCCTCGGCGCTGACCTCCGACATGGCCTGGCTGTTCGGCGCCGGCTTCGCTCCGCTGGTCGCGCTGCTGCTCGCCACCAATCTCGGCGTCATCGCCTCGGGTGCGTATCTGCTGTCGGGCGCGTTCTGGACCCTGCTCGCGCTCTGGCTCAGCGGCCAGCGCGAGGCGGGCGACATGGACGCCGGGCGCTGATCGCCCGGCGCATGCGGGTTGGGCAGCGGCGCTCCTCGCGCGGTGCCCATCTCACTCCTGCCGCTGGCTCAACAGCGCTTCGACATCCAGCCGCTTGGTGAACATCGCGAGCTTCCCATCGGGTCCGAACGGCCATTGCTCCCGCGGCTTGTCCCAATACAGCTCCACGCCGTTCTGGTCGGGATCGTGCAGGTAGAGCGCCTCGCTGACGCCGTGGTCGCTGGCGCCATCGAGCGCAATGCCGGCCGTGAGCACCCGATGCAGCGCATCCGCGAGCGCCTGGCGCGTCGGAAACAGGATCGCGGTGTGATAGAGCCCGGTCGTGCCTGGCGGCGGCGGCGAGCCGCCCTTGCTCTCCCAGGTGTTGAGCCCGATGTGGTGATGATAGCTGCCGGCCGAGATGAAGGCTGCGCCGGAGCCCATCCGCTGCATCAGCTCGAAGCCGAGCACGCCGCAATAGAAACCGAGCGCGCGATCGAGATCGGCGACCTTGAGATGGACATGGCCGATCCGGGTGCCGGCAGGAATGGCGGGGCTTTGCGACATGTGAATGCTCCGTTGGAAACATGCACGTAAGGCCGGCTTCGAGCCAGTGCTACGGCCAAACGCGAAACCCATCGTTTCCGAACGGGAAACCAACTGGGATCAATCAATGGTTTCGGTGTCAGCGCCGGGCGGAGGTCCACCTCTCCCCGCTGGGGAGAGGTGAACACCGACTGCACTCGCTCTAGCTAAGCTCCGACACTTCACCCTCAGGCAGCTCGAACGCGAACGTGTTCAGCGTCATCGACACCAGCGTGTAATAGCCGCACAGCCCGATCACCTCGACGACGCCGCGTTCGCCGAGCAGCTTCACGGCCTCGTCGTAGAGGCCCTTCTCGACGCCGTGGCCCTCGTGCAGCGATTTGGCGAGATCGTAGATCATCTTGCCCTTGGGATCGTCGAAATCGGGCGTGCGGCGGTCGCGGATCGCCGCGATGATCTCAGGTCTCATGCCGCCGGCGAGCGCCAGGCGCTTGTGCGCATACCATTCGTAATGCGCGGTCCAGTGCCGCGCCGTCACCAGGATCGCGATCTCCGAGAGCTTGGCCGGGAAGATGGTGTCGAAGCGCAGCACCTCGCCGAGCCGCGTCGCATGGCGCGCCATCTCGGGGCTGTCCAGCCAGGCCATCATCGGCGCCGGCGGCTTGCCGCGCTTGCCGGCGATCGACTCGTCATAGGTCTGCCGCTGGCTCTCGTTCATTTCGCCAGGCGAAAGAAGCTTTAGGCGCATTGTCGTTTCCTCTTTGTTTTCAAGGCTCGCCGTGGCGAGCACTATAACCGATAAGTGGTTGAATTCCGCGGGGGCTTGGCCCAGACTCGGCGACAACAATTCGAATTCTGGGTGATGGAAACGATCATGAGCGATTCTGAATCCGCCGACCTCTCGACATTCCGCGACGAGACCCGCGCCTGGCTGGAAGCCAATTGCCCGCCGGAGATGCGCAAGCCCGCAACGTCGGATGCCGACGTGTTCTGGGGCGGACGCAACGCGAAATTCTCGTCCGAGCCGCAGCGCATCTGGTTCGAGCGCATGCGCGACAAGGGCTGGACCGTGCCGGATTGGCCGAAGGAATATGGCGGCGGCGGCCTCAGCGCTGCCGAGCACAAGGTGCTGCGCGCGGAGATGGCGCGGATCGGCGCGCGGCCGCCGCTGTCGAGCTTCGGCATCTGGATGCTCGGGCCGGCGCTCTTGAAGTACGGCAATGAGGCGCAGAAAAAAGAGCATCTACCAAAAATCGCCGCGGGCGAGATCCGCTGGTGCCAGGGTTATTCCGAGCCGAATGCGGGCTCCGACCTCGCTTCGCTGCAGACCCGCGCCGAGACCGATGGCGACGACTTCATCATCAACGGACAGAAGATCTGGACGAGTTACGCCAATTACGCCGACTGGATCTTCTGCCTGGTGCGGACCGATCCCGCCGCGAAGAAGCATGACGGCATCAGCTTCATCCTGTTCGACATGACCTCGAAGGGCGTCTCGACCAAGCCGATCCTTCTGATCTCCGGCTACTCGCCGTTCTGCGAGACCTTCTTCGACAATGTCCGGGTGCCGAAGTCGCACGTCGTCGGCACCATCAATCGCGGCTGGGACGTCGCGAAATATCTGCTCCAGCACGAGCGCGCGATGATCTCGGGGATGGGCGAGCGCGGCGTCGGCCGGCCGCTCGGCCAGATCGCGGCCGATTCCGTCGGCACCGACGGGCAAGGCAGGCTCGACGATGCGATGCTGCGCGGCAAGATCGCGACGTTCGACGTCGATGAAGCCGCGCTGGCTGCCTGCGCCGAGCGCGCGATCGATCTCGCCAAGGCCGGGCAGGCGCATCCGGCGTTCTCATCGGCCATGAAATATTACGGCACCGAGCTCAACAAGCGCCGCCACGAGATCCTGATGTCGGCCGGCGGCGTCGATGCGCTGGAATGGGAGAGCGAACGCTCCAGGCAGGGCGCCCGCGCGCGCGCCTGGCTGCGCACCAAGGCCAACTCGATCGAGGGCGGCACCAGCGAGGTCATGCTGGGCATCGTCGCCAAGCGCATCCTGGACCTGCCGGGGGCGTAACTCGCCGTCGCTCCGGGGCACGCGGTAGCGCGAACCCGGAACCTCGAGATTCCGGATTCACGCTTCGCGTGGCCCCGGAATGACAGCAACAATCTGCATTTCACGCGATACCAGAGACTTTGCACATGGCCCTCGTCCTCACCGAAGAACAATCCATGCTCCGCGACTCCGCGCGCGGGCTGATCAGCGACAAGGCGCCGGTGTCGCACCTGCGGCACCTGCGCGACAGCAAGGACCCGACCGGATTCTCCAGGGAGCTCTGGCATGCCTTCGCCGAGATGGGGTTTGCCGGCTTGCTGGTGCCGGAAGAGTTCGGCGGCAGCGGACTCGGCTACGTCGAAGCCGGAATTATCATGGAGGAGATCGGCCGCACCTTGATGCCGTCGCCCTTCCTCGCGACCTCAGTGATGGCGGCATCAGTGCTGAGCCGCGGCGGCACTGCCGCGCAGAAACCGGAGTATCTGTCGAAGATCGCGAACGGCTCGCTGCTGGCGACGCTCGCGATCGACGAGGGCGCCAAGCATCGTCCGCTGCAGACCGGCTTAAGGGCCGTGCGCGCCGGCAACGGCTTCAAGCTCTCGGGCGCCAAGGCGCTGGTGGTCGACGGCCATGTCGCCGATCTCCTGATCGTCGCTGCACGCACCGCGGGCGCCGCCGGCGAGCGCGACGGCCTGACGCTGTTCCTGGTCGACCCCAAGGCCAAGGGCGTTGCGATCGAGCGCACCATCATGGTCGATGCGCACAATGCGGCGCGGATCGAATTCGCCAATGTCGAGGTCACCGCCGACAGCGTGCTCGGCGAGGTCGACCAGGCGGCCGGTCTGCTCGACGGCGTGCTCGATATCGGCCGCGGCGCGGTCGCCGCCGAAATGGTCGGCCTCAGCGACGAGGTGTTTGGCCGCACCGTCGAATATCTGAAGAGCCGCAAGCAATTCGGCAAGCTGATCGGCGAATTCCAGGCGCTGCAGCATCGCGCCGCCGAGCTCTATATCGACATCGAGATCACCCGCGCCGCCACCATGAAGGCGCTGCAGGCACTGGACGCCGACGTTGCCAAGGCCGCTTCAGCCGTCGCTGTCGCAAAAGCCCGCGCCGGCACCACCGCCACGCGCGCGGTGCAGGAAGGCGTGCAGATGCACGGCGGCATGGGCATGACCGACCAGTTCGACATCGGCTTCTTCATGAAGCGCGCGCGTGTCTGCGAGGAGCTGTTCGGCGATGCCAACTACCACACCGAGCAGCTGGCCAGGGCACGGGGGTATTGAGGGCGGGGGCAATCACGCGAACCGTCATGGCCGGGCTTGTCCCGGCCATCCACGTTCGTTGGTGCCTCGGAAACGTGGATGCCCGGGACAAGCCCGGGCATGACGATTGAGAGGGTGGCGAGCTACCGCGAGGAGACACCCCTTACCGCATCGGCGGTGCGTATTGCACGCCCCCCGCGTTCCACAGCTGGTTCATGCCGCGCGGGATCTTCAGCTTCGACTTCTCGCCGATGTTGCGATCGTACATCTCGCCGTAATTGCCGACGTGGCGGATGATGCGCGCGGCCCAGTCCTTGGTGAGGCCGAGCTGCTCGCCGTAGCGGCCTTCGGTGCCGACGAGGCGCATCACGTCCGGCTTCTTCGATTTCAGGGCCTCGTCGATGTTCTCCGAGGTCACGCCGAGCTCCTCGGCGTTGATCATGGCATAGAGCGTCCACTTCACGATCATCATCCAGTCGTCGTCGCGCTGGCGCACCACGGGGGCGAGCGGCTCCTTGGAGATCATGTCCGGCAGGATCATGTGGTCGCCGGGCTTCGTCAGATTCAGCCGCAGGGCATAGAGCTGGGAAACGTCCGCGGAGAACGTGTCGCACTTGCCGGTGTCGTAGGCCTTCACCACCTCGGCGAGGTTGTCGAACTTCATCTCTTCATACTTCATGTTGTTGACGCGGAAGTAATCGGCGACGTTGAGTGTCGTCGTGGTTCCGCTCTGCACGCAGACCTTGCTGCCTGTCAGGTCCAGCGATGTCTCCTTGTTGCGGGTGCGCGGCACCATGAAGCCGACGCCGTCGTAATAGGCCACGGCCGGAAAATACAAATCGTAGTCGAGCTCGCGCGCCATGCTCCACGTCGTGTTGCGCGAGAGGATGTCCACCTTGCGGCTCTGCAGCTCCTTGAAACGCTCGTTGGCGTCGAGCGGAATGAACTTCGCCTTGCTCGGGTCGTTGAAGATCGCAGCAGCCACCGCGCGGCAGAAATCGACGTCGAAGCCGGTCCAGTTCTTGTTGTCTTCCGAATACGAGAAGCCCGGCAGGCCCTTGTTGACGCCGCACAGCACCTCGCCGCGGCGAACCGTGCGCTTCAAGGTGCGGGTGTCGTAGAATTCATAGATGATGGCCAGGACGGCGACCAGCACGGCGACCGCGAGCCCGATCAGCAGGCCGCCACGAAAAGTGCGCATCATGTTGCTCTCTCGAAAGTATCGGAAAGGGAATGGGAGGAGGGGACGGAGCATGATCCCGAGGGATCATGCTCGAAGCTATGGCCGTTACAGCTCGGGCTTCTGCCGAATGACGACCTTGGTGCCGAGAGGGACGCGATCGTAGAGGTCGGCGACGTCGGCGTTGACCAGGCGGAAGCAGCCCGACGACACCTTGGTGCCGATCGTGTCGGGTCGGTTGGTGCCGTGGATGCGGTAGACCGTGGTGCCGAGATACATGGCGCGGGCGCCGAGCGGATTGCCCGGGCCGCCGGCCATGAAGCGCGGCAGATAGGGCTGGCGCTGGATCATCTCCGGCGGCGGCGTCCAGTCGGGCCACTCCTTCTTGTTGGTGATGGTCACCAGCCCCTGCCACTGGAATCCGTCGCGGCCGACGCCGATGCCGTAGCGGATGGCGCGCCCGCCGGGCTGGACCAAATAGAGGTGACGTTCGGCGGTCGATACGATGATCGTGCCCGGCGGCTCGGTGGTGCGGAAGTAGACCACCTGCTTCTGCCATTCCGGCTCGAGCTGGTATCCATCATCGGCGATCAGGCCCGGCTCGTCGCCGCGGTCCGGCTGCTGGGCGAAGGCGTGCGGCGTCGACAGGACCAGTCCCATCGCAGCCACGAAAATCCCGGTCAGGCGACGAAAATCCGTCATTTCAAGCTCTCCCCGCTGCCACAGCGCAAATCATTCGGAACCATCAAACCTGAGGGGCAAGTTCATGGCAAGTTGATGGCGTGCCGTCCTGGCATGTCACGAGAATGCTTTGGTTTTTTGACGTGGATCAACACCATGAACAGGGTGGGTTGGCGCGAAAAGCATAGGTGCCGCCGAACTGGCGGTCTGCTCCCTCCCCCGCTTGCGGGGGAGGGCTGGGGAGAGGGTGTCTCCGCGATGGGATTCCCCCAGAGGAGAGAACCCTCACCCGCCGCTACGCGGCGACCTCTCCCGCAAGCGGAAGAGGCGCAGACCGAATGTGCGGTGAGATCGAGGCCGACAATTTGCGCCGGCTAAATCTTGTTGCTCTCCGCCGCGATCCCGAGCCGCCGCACGATCTCGGCTCCCACGGCGCGGGCCTCGACCCGCGAGCCGATGCGGGGGCTGCGAAACCGTCGCCCCGAATGCAGCCGGATCACCACGATGCAATGCTCGTCCTCGGAACGGCCGCGGCGCTCGACCGTGATCGTTTTCACGTCGGGCCCGGCGATATGGTCGGCCCGCAGGCTGCCGTCGCCCCATAGACGCTCGACGCGAATATCGTTCGGCCCGATCAGCCAGAACGCGCCGGTCAAGAGGTTCGCATAGCGATAGACCGCGAACGCGGCGATCGCGCCCAGCGGCAGCAGCAGGATATCGACATGGCTCGGTGAGAGGCCGCGCCACAGTCTGTAGGCATAGGGGGCCGCGGACAGAGCCACCGCGATCAGTGCGACGATGCGGATCTCGCGTGCAGCAAATGCCTCGAGCGGCTCGCCGAGATGCATCTCGGGATTGCTGGCATCGAGCGGGTTGCTCGGTGCCTCCACGTTGGGAACGTCGAAATGCGCCGCGATCCACGCCACGGTGTCACGGACATGGGTGACGTCGGGTATCGGCGGCGAGGTCAGGCGCTCGCCCGAGGCCAGCGTGAAGACGAGCTGGAAGCGGGCCTTCACCCTCTTGCTGCCGGGGACCTGCAGCGCCGTGATCTCGTCCTTGCCGACGAGGCGCGTCTTGAGTTTTCCGAACGGCCGCTGCCGGCCGATCAGGATCTGGTCCGGCGTGATGATCCACACCACCGCCGGCGCCATCATGATGCCGACGACGAATCCGGCTCCCACCAGCAGCGCCACCGTCGAAATCGCGATTTCCAGGACGTCCTGCGTGAACAGTCCCGGCGTGAAGCAGAGCGCGACGGCAGCCGCAGAGCCGGCCACGACCAGCCGCTGCGCGATCGAGGAACCTTCACGAAGGCGGATGTCGGTGCTGGTGGTCGCGTCCATCGCGGGCGGCTGATTGCGTCGGTTGCGAAACTCCACGGACGGCGCCGTGGAGTCAAGCAACAAGGGCGGCAATTGCAGCCCGTCGCGCGATGGCCGTGCGGCGTCAGCTGCTCGCGTTCAGCAGCCTGGCCACCGTGCGATCGATCTCGTCATAGCGGCCTTCGCCGGCGTGCTGGAATACGATCTTGCCGCTCTGGTTGACGATGTATTGCGCCGGCCAATATTGATTGCGATAGGCGCTCCAGGTCTTGGACTCATTGTCCTGCGCCACCGGATAGGTGATGCCATGGCGCTTCAGCGCGGCCTGCACGTTGGCGGCCGAGCGCTCGAACGGGAATTCCGGCGTGTGCACGCCGACCACGACGAGGCCCCGATCCCGGTACTTGGCGTAGAGGCCGGTGACGTGCGGCAGCGTGTTGACGCAGTTGACGCAGCCATAGGTCCAGAAATTGACCAGCACGACCTTGCCGCGGAGATCGGCGATCTGAAGCGGCTTCGAGTTGAACCAGTTGGTGATGCCGGTGAAGTCGGGCGCGGCCTGCTGGTTCGCGGCGGCGGTGACGACAGGCGCGGCGCGTGCGGCCTCGTCGCAGATGCCGGGGATGACGGCGCCGGTCACTGTGATGCCGATCAGTGCAGCAGACATTGCGAGCAGCTTGAGAGTCATGGGCGAGTCCTCCAGTAAAGATGAGGGTGATCACAGGCCGATCTGGCCGGTGGGGTAGAAGCCGGTGAGCCACGCCACGATCAGCGTGTCGTATTGGAAATAGGCGGCGGCCGCGAAGCCGATCACGACCAAGCCGAAGCCCTGCTGGAGGCGTGGCGAGATGCGCGCGAGACTGCGCACGCGCGTGGTCGCGGCCTGTCCGCCATAGGCTATTCCCAGCATCGGGATCGCCGCGCCAATGGCATAGGCGACCAGCAGCGTGCCGGCCCAACCAAGACTCTTCGAGGTCGCCACCAGCGTCAGGATCGAGCCGAGCACCGGCCCTGCGCAGGGCGTCCAGACCAGGCCCAAGGTGGTGCCGAGGATCAGCCCACCGATTGCGCCCTCGCGCTGCGCGGCGCCGGTGTTGCCGAGACCGAGCCAGAAGTTGAGCCGGATCGACAGCCATTCGAACGGCGCCGGCCACAGCATCAGCAGGCCGAAGCCGAGCAGCAGGACCGCAGCCGCCTCGCGCAGCACGTTCGGATCGAAATCGAAGGCCTTCGTGATCGCGCCGAGCGCCAGCGCGACCGCAGAGAACGAGACGACGAAACCGAGCGCGATCATCGCGGGGCGCAGATGCCCCTCGCGCCCGATCGAGGCGCCGAGCAGAATCGGCAGCATCGGCAGCGTACAGGGCGCGGCGATGGTGAGGATGCCGGCGAGGAGAGCGAAGAGCAGGTCGAGCATCGTGGCACTCGTGAGGGCGGTCACGAGGGCTGTTCGGAATAGATGCGGCGTTCGTTACGACGCGTCACGGCTTCGTGACGGGGGCAATTCCTTCAAAGTCGTCATGCCCGGGCTTGTCCCGGGCATCCACGTTCTTAGCGCCGCGACGCAAGGCGTGGATGGCCGGGACAAGCCTGGACAAGCCCGGCCATGACGGTACGGAGGCCTCATGGTCCCCCAAATACAAAGCGACCCGGACGGGGCATCGTCCGGGTCGCTAGAGGTCTTGGGAGGTTTAACGAAACCGTATGAGAGCTTTATAGAGGGGAAGTTTTTCCGCCTGATGTTGTCGTTTGTTTCAATTGTTTCATCGGCGGTAACGCTTCCGTGTCTTGGGACAGAGCCAATGCTGAGGGCCTATCCCGTTGAAATCACTGTCCTTACGCTGCGAAACGGTCGACGCCGGCGCCCTTAAGCAAATCGGCGAGTTGCTTGCGGGCATAGAACATCCGCGTCTTCACCGTGCTCTGGGGGATGCCGATGATCTTGCCGACCTCCTCCACCGACTTCTCGTGGTAGTAGACGAGGTTGATGATCTCGCGGTGCGCCGGCGACAGCTTCTGCACGCAGGCCCGCAGGATGGCGCTGGTGTCGCTGCGGTCGAGCGAGGTCTCCGGCGTGTCGCAATCGTCCGGAATCTGACGCACGTCCTCCTGATCGATGTCCTCGAAGCGGCGCTGGCGCATCGCGGTCAGCGCCTTGAAGCGGGCGATCGAGAGCAGCCAGGTGGACACTTGCGAGCGGCCCTGGAACTGGCCTGCGGTCCGCCACACGTCCAGAAACACCTGGCTGACCAGATCTTCCGCCGTGGTGGCATCGCGCACGATGCGCAGGATGAAGCGGTACACCCGCACATTGTGCCGGCAGTACAGGATGTGCATGGCCGTCCGGTTGCCGTCGGCGATGCTTCCGAGAAGCATGTCGTCCGAGGTCGCCTGAGCGGCAATGATGCTCTGGCTGGCTTGGGCGTTGATGGCAATGACGTTCGGCATGGACTTGGCTCCCCGTAGCGCCGCAACCGAGCGGCGTTTCCTTGTGTCAAAGTGTTAATGAGCCAACGTTTCGGGACGTCTGCACGAAAAGCGGAAAATGGTTTCGTGCGCCGCCAAATTGTTTCGTCACAACCGCCGCGACGAAACATTCGGGGCAGAAAATCGTGTGATTTCAACGTACGGAAAATACGGGAGTGGGGATTCGGGGCGGACGGGGGCGCCGCGGAACGTATTTCGGGGGATTGCGTTTGGCGGTCCCGCACCCACCGCCGTCGTCCGGGGCGCGCGCAGTCAAGATGCCGGTCTCGTAGGGTGGGCAAAGGCGCAAAGCGCCGTGCCCACGATCTCTCGCGATTATCAACGGAATGGTGGGCACGCTTCGCTTTGCCCACCCTACAGCACTTCACCGTGCCGCTAGCCCCTACGCCTTCTCGCCCTGCGGCGAGAACAGATAGCCGCCGCCGCGGATGGTGCGGATCACGGCGGGCTTGGCCGGATCGGGCTCGATCTTGCGGCGGATGCGCATGATGCGCAGATCGACCGCGCGGTCGAAGGCTTCGGCGTCGCGGGCGTTGGCGAGCTCGAGCAGGCGCTCGCGCGACAGCACGCGCTTCGGGTTGGCCGCGAACACCTTCAAGAGCCCAAACTCGGATGCGGTCAGCGGGTGCTCGTTGCCCTCGTCGTCGCGCAAGGCCTGCGCTTCGAGGTCGAGCCATTTGGTGCCGAAGCGCACCAGCTGCTCCTTGTCCGACTTCGCAGCCGGCGCCTCCGCCGCCTTTGCAGGCCCACTCCGTCGCAGCACCGAGCGGATGCGCGCCATCAATTCGCGCAGCTCGCAGGGTTTTGCGACGTAATCGTCGGCGCCGAGCTCGAGGCCGACGACGCGGTCGATTGGGCTCGCCGTCGCCGTCAGCATGATCACGGGCACGTTGATGCGGCTCTTGAGGTCGCGGATGATCGAGAGCCCGTCTTCCTCGGGCATGTTGAGGTCGAGCACGACGAGATCGGGCATGCTGCCCTGGATCGCGGTGCGCAGGGACTTGCCGCCGTCGCACAGCGTCACGGTGAAGCCGTGCATCTTGAGGTAATCGCCGACCATCTCCCGGGCCGGGGCCTCGTCGTCGACGATCATGATGTGCTGGCTTTGAGTCATGGTCTTTGCATCACGGGCTTTGGCATCACGCCAATTCGGTCGCGGGGAGGGTGATGGTGAAGGTCGAGCCCTTGCCGGGGCCCTCGCTCTCGGCGGTCACCTCGCCGCCGTGCATGTCGATGATACGCTTGACGATGGACAGACCAAGTCCCGTCGAGCTCTCGCCGGCGGTCGGTTTGGCCGACAGCCGCTGGAACCGGCCGAACAGGCGGCCGAGATCCTCCGGCGAGAGGCCGGCGCCCTCGTCGCTGACGCTGACGATGGTATCGCTGCCCTCGTGGACCACGGTGACGTCGATCTTGCCGCCGATCGGCGAGTATTTGATGGCGTTGCTGATGAGGTTGTCGATCGCCTCGCGGATGCGGTCGGTGTCGCACATGGTGACGATGTTGGCCGGCGCCGTGACGCTGATCGCCTGCTGCTTGTTGACGGCGAGCGGCTGGTTGGCCTCGGCGACCTCCTTGACCAGGGCGGCGACGTCGACCGGCTCGCGGCGGATGGTGATGTCGAAGGCATCCGCCATCGCGTCCGAGATCAGATGATCGACCATCGTGGTGAGGCGCTTGGTGGCGTCGCGGATGTGGTCGACCTGGGCGACGACGCCGCTTTCCGAGGCGCCGGTCGAGATCAGCTCCTTGAGCATCTCGGTGCGGCCGAGAATGACGCCGAGCGGGTTCTTCAGGTCGTGCGCGACGGTGCCCAAAATCTCGTTCTTGAAGCCGTTGGCGCGCTGCAGGCGCAGCCATTGCGCCGAGAGGCGGCGGTTGGCCTGCATCAGCGCGCGGGTGCGCTGGGCGACGCGGTCCTCCAGCTGGGTGTTGGCGTCCTGCAGCTGCTGGTAGAGGATGACGTTGTCGAAGGCGATCGAGAGCCGGCTCGAGAAGATCTCGACCAGCGAGCGGTCGGTCTCCGACAGCTCGCGCTCGGCCTGCAGCAGCACCACGACCTCGCGGCCCGATCCGGTGCGCAGATAGATCACGCTGCGGTGGTCGGCGAACTCGTTCTTGCGGCGCTGGAACGCGGCCTCCACCATCTCGCGCAGCTCGGGGTCGAGCGCCTTCGACGACGTGGTGCCGATGAAGCGGCTGTAGCAGCCGCTGCCGGCGAGCACGGAGAGCTCGGGATCGTTGCCGCCATTGTCGCGCAGCACCAGGATGCCGGCGCAATCGACGTTGAGCAGCGAGGCGAGCTGGGTCAGGACGCCCTCGGCGAGCCGCTGCATCGACTTGAAGTCGTACAGCGTCGAGGCCGCGTCGATGATGATCTCCAGCCCGCGCCGCGTCTGCACCATGCGCTCGAGCTGCTGATAGGAGCGCAGCGCCGCGGTCAGCGAGGTGAACAGCTTGTCGGCGGTGAGCTCGGTCTTGGCCTTGTAGTCGTTGATGTCGTACTGCACGATGACGCGCCGCTCCGGCGCTTGGCCGGGCTGGCCGGTGCGCAGGATGATGCGCACGGTCTCGTTCTTAATCTCGTTGCGGATGAACTCGACCAGCTCGAGGCCGGCGACGTCGGTCTCCATGATGACGTCGAGCAGCACGGCGGCGACGTCGCGGTGCGCGGCCATCAGCTTGCGGCCTTCGGCCGCGGAATAGGCCGACAGGATCTCCAGGCTCTGGCCGTTCAGGCTGTAATCCGACAGCGCAAAGCGGGTGCCGTCATGCACGGCCGGATCGTCATCGATGACGGCGATCTTCCATTTGCGGGCGTTGCTATCCTCCGACGCGGTACCGGTATCGTCGATCAGGTGGAGGACATCGTCCTGTTCGGCCATTGCGAAGATCCGTCACTTTCTGTGCTTTGCGCGCCGCCCTTGGCGACGCGGGGCATGATAATGCGAAAAGTGGTGCCTTGTCCCAGCTTGGATTCCAGCATCATGCGGCCGCCGAGCTGCTGGGTGACGAGGTTATAGACGATATGAAGGCCAAGTCCCGTGCCGCCTTCATTGCGCCTTGTGGTAAAGAAAGGGTCAAAGGCCTGGCGCTGCACGTCCGGGGTCATGCCGGCCCCGTCGTCGGAGAAGCTGATCTCGATGTCCTCGGCCCCGCGCGGCCGCGCCGAGATCGCGATCCGGCCGGCGCGGCCGTCGGCGAAGGCGTGGTTGGCGGCGTTGAGGAAGAGGTTGGTCAGGATCTGGCCGTAGGAGCCGGGATAGCCGTCGAGCAGCAGTCCCTCGGGCACGTCGACCTCCAGCGTGATCGGCGAGCGCTTCAACACCGGCTTGAGGCTGGCGATGATCTGGTCGGTGGCTTCGCTCAGGGAGAACTGCCGCCGCTCGGCGTGGGAACGGTCGACCGCGACCTGCTTGAACGACTGGATCAGCTCGCCGGCGCGCTGGAGATTGGCGACGAGCTGCTGCGAGGCGTCGCGCGAGGATTGCACGAACTCCTCCAGCTGCGAGCGGCGCAGGCCGCCCTCGCCCTTGAGCTGGGCCTCGAAGATCTCGGTGCGCCGGGCAAAGCTCGAGGCCACCGTTAGGCTGATGCCGATCGGGTTGTTGACCTCGTGGGCGACGCCGGCAACGAGGCCGCCGAGCGCGGCCAGCCGCTCGGCGTCGATCAGGTTCTGCTGCGCGGTGTTGAGCTCGAGCAGGGCGCTCTCGGCCTTTTCCTTCGAGGCGCGCAGCTCGTCCTCGGTCCGGCGCTTGGCGATCGCGTTCTCGCGGAACACCTCCACCGCGCGCGCCATGGCCCCGACCTCGTCTCGCGCGCGCGTGCCCTGCACCTCGCGGTCGAGATCGCCGAGCGTGATCGCGCGCATCGCGGTCATGATCTGCTGCAGCGGCAGGCGGATCGACAGCGCGATCAGGACGCCCGCGGTGAGGATGATGCCGAGGAAGATCACCGCGATCGACAGCACCCGTCGGGAAATGTCCGCCAGCGTGCGGTCGAACGTCTCCTGCGCCTTCTGCTCGCGCTGGCGCATCTTGGTCGAGAGGTCGTCGATGGCGCCGATCGCCTCGGCCTGGCTGGCGTCGATGGTGTTGCGCAGCAGCTCGGTGCGGCTCGCAAGCTGCTCGGAGAGCTTTGCAAAGCCCTCGCGCAGCGCGGCGGTGCGGGCGCCGAGCCGCTGCAGCGCCATCTTCTGCAGGTCGTTGTCGGCGAGATCGATCATGACCGGGATGGTCCGCTCGATCGTCTCGGTGTTGCGGCGTGCGTCGTCGGCGGCGCCCGAGGACTGCGACAGATAATAGGAGTTGGCCGCCACCAGCATCGCGGTGAAGGCCTCGCGGGACTTGCCGAGCGAGGGCCAGATCAGCGCGTCGCGATGGCCGGTGGCGCCCTCGATGATGGAGTAGAGCCCGGCCATGTCCCTGGCCGGGCCCTGCACCTGCTCCTCATAGGTCTTGGCGATCGTGGCCTGCACGCTGCGCAGCTCGCCGAAGCCGTTGAGGAAGCGGTCGGTGGTGCGCTCGAGCTCCTCGACCGAGCCCGACAGCATCGGGTCCTTGGCGGCGCGACCCGTCAGCGTGCCCAGCACCGCCTCGCGCAGCAACAGGATTTCGGCGAACAGGTCCGGGCTCGGCTGGTTGATGTAGCGGTGGATCAGGTTCTGCAGCCGCCCGGTCTCGCTCTCGAGCAGCGCCAGGATCCGGTCGGACTCGCGCACCCGGCGCACGTCGTCCCAGGCCGAGCCCAGGACCTGCGCGCCGTTCCAGATCATCGCCACCAGCACCACGACCACGGCGGAGTTCAGGGCGGCGATCGACAGGATGCGCCAGCGGATCGGCACCGCCCGCAACAGGCCGACGATGCGCGCCCGCAGCTGCCCGAGCGGGCCGGGCGGCTTGTCCGCGTGTTCGCTATGTCCAAACGCAGCCAACAGGCCTCACTCCACCTTGCGAATGCGTTCGATCAGCGCGGCCGCCGCGGGATCACGTTCGGCCTTGGCGTAGATTGCGGCCATGGCGTCCTCGAACGGCTTGCGGTCGATGTCCTTGATGACGGTCACGCCGGCTTCCTGCGCCTGGCGCTGCGACTGCTCCTCGAGGTCGCGCCACTTCTCGCGCATGAACCGGCTGGAGCGCTGCGCGGCCTCCCTGAAGATCGTCTGCTCCTCCGCCGACAGGCTCTTCCAGGCCTTGAGCGAGATCACCAGCACCTCCGGGCTCATCGTGTGCTCGGTGAGCGTGTAATGGCCGGCATGCTTGTAATGGTTCGTGGTCACGAAGGATGGCCAGTTGTTTTCGGCGCCGTCGATCAGATGGTTGGCAAGCCCGGTGAGCACTTGCCCGTAGGGCAGCTCGACCGGTTCGGCGCCGAGCGCGCGCATCATCTGGCTCATCAACTCCGACTGCTGCACCCGGATCCGCAATCCCTTGAGATCCGTGATGGTCTTCACCGGGCGGACGCCGTTGTAGATCGACCGCGCGCCCGAATCGTAGAAGGCGAGCCCGACGAAGCCGTAGGGCTCGAAGCTGCCGAGGATCTCGTTGCCCACAGGTCCGTCCAGCACCTTCTGCATGTGCTCGATGGACCGGAACAGGAACGGCATGGCCAGCACGTTCATGGCCGGGACGAAATTGCCGATCAGCGCCACGTTGGTCCGGTTGAGGTCGATCGCACCGGCCCGGGTCTGCTCGATGGTCTCCTTTTCCTCGCCGAGCTGGCGGGAGTGGAACACCTTGATCTCGTGCCGGCCGCCGGTGCGCTCGGCGATCAGGGCGCCCATGTAGCGCAGCGCCTGGACGGTCGGGTAATTCTCGGTCTGGGTATCGGCGGCGCGAAATTCGCGCGCAACGGCGCCCGTCGCGCGCATGCCCGACGAGACTGCGGCAAGCAGAAGCGCGACGAAGATCACCCCGGTCCGCGAGAGTTCGGCACGGCTCAACACTGGCACACTCAACCCCTCAGTGGTGGAGTCTATGGCGGAAGCAAAAGGTTCAATGCAATCTAAAGCGTTTTCCGGCCAAGTGGATATACCGGTTCGCGTAAAGAAAACGCGTCAAATTGAGAATTCAACAGTCCCGTTCCGATCGGAACGGGCTCTGGCAGTGGGTCAGGGGACGGCCGCCTCCCTGGTTCCGGAGACCGATTGTGCGGTGCGGCCGGCGTTCATTCCCGGTTGAAACGGCCCATGCCGGGCCTTAAGCAGGGCGGCCGGCCTTCGCCGTGCATTCCGGGAAGAGCCATCGTGAGGTCCGCATTGCGCCTTTTGCAGCTCGTCGCCGCCTTCGCGGCCCTCTCATTGGCCGCCCCGGCGCGGGCGGCCACCGACATCGCGTGGTGGCACGCCATGTCCGGCGAGCTCGGCCGGCAGCTGGAAAAGCTCGCCGCCGACTTCAACGCATCGCAATCCGATTACCGCATCGTGCCCGTCTACAAGGGCAATTACACCGAGACGGTGACGGCCGCGATCTTCGCCTTCCGCTCGCGCAGCCAGCCCGCCATCGTCCAGGTCAACGAGGTCGCCACGGCGACAATGACCGCGGCCAAGGGCGCGATCTATCCGGTGTTCAGCCTGATGCGGGACCAGGGCGAGCCGTTCTCGCTGGGCGATTATCTGCCCGCGGTCTCCGGCTACTACACCGATGCGGCCGGCAATCTCTTGTCCTTCCCGTTCAATTCCTCGACGCCGATCCTCTACTACAACAAGAGCCTGTTCCGCGACGCCGGCCTCGATCCGGAGGCGCCGCCGAAGACCTGGCCGGAATTGGGGGCGGCCGCCAAGCGCCTGCGCGACCGCGGCGCGCCTTGCGGCTTCACCACGTCCTGGCCCTCCTGGGTTCATGTCGAGAATTTTTCGGCGTTCCACAATCTGCCGCTGGCCACCCGCACCAACGGCTTTGCAGGCCTCGATGCGGAATTGACCATCAACAATCCAATCGTGGTCAAGCACGTCGCCCAGCTTGCCGAGTGGCAAAAGGCAAAACTGTTCGACTACAGCGGCCGCGGGCAGTCGGCCGAGCCGCGATTCCAGAAAGGCGAGTGCGGCATCTTCATCGGCTCCTCGGCGACGCGCGCCGACATCAAGGCCAATTCGAAGTTCGAGATCGGCTATGGCATGATGCCCCATTGGCCCGACGCGAAGGGTGCGCCGCAGAACTCGATCATCGGCGGCGCCACGCTGTGGGTGCTGCGCGACCGCCCGCGCGAGGAATACAAGGGCGTGGCGCGGTTCTTCGCCTATCTGTCCCAGCCCGGCGTGCAGGCGGCCTGGCACCAGAACACCGGCTATCTGCCGGTGACCCGCGCCGCCTTCGAGCTGACGCGCTCGCAAGGCTTCTACGAGCGCAATCCGGGCTCGGCGATCTCGTTCGAGCAGATCACGCTCAATCCGCCGACGGAAAACTCCAAGGGCATCCGGCTCGGCTCCTTCGTCCTGATCCGCGGCGTGATCGAGGACGAGCTCGAGCAGGCCTTCGCCGGCCAAAAGACCGCGCAATCAGCGCTCGATTCCGCCGTCGAACGCGGCAACAAGCTCCTGCGCCAATTCGAGCGCGCGAGTCCGGAGCGGTAGGGATTGGATGTCGCTATCGCCGCAAGCGAGGTGCGCTCCCTAGTCC
>NZ_DF820425.1:1708537-1936037 GCF_000617845.2 Bradyrhizobium sp. DOA9
GCGGGTCTGGCCAAGCTCGAGCACGATGCCGATATCGGAGATCTCCAGCGCCGAGCGTGCGTTCTGCTCGATCATCAGGATGGTGACGCCGCGGTCGCGCAAGCTCTTGAGGATGTCGAAGGTCTGCTGCACCATCAGCGGCGACAGGCCGATCGAGGGCTCGTCGACCAGCACCAGCTTCGGCTCGAGCAGCAGCGAGCGGGCGATCTCCAGCTGCTTCTGCTCGCCGCCTGAGAGCGTCGAGGCCTGCTGCGCGGATTTGCGCCGCAGCGCCGGGAACAGGTCGAGCGCCGCCTCGATCCGCTTCGGCAGGTCGAGGCCCTTGTCGGCGGCGACGCCGCCGAGCTCGATGTTGTGGCGCACCGACAGCTCCGGAAAGATGTTGCGGCCCTGGGGCACATAGCAGATGCCGGCATTGAGCAGCGCGCGCTGGCTCAAATTGGTGACGTCGCGGCCGGCGAAGCTGATCTTGCCTTCGCGCAGCCTAAGCAGGCCGAAGATGGCCTTGAACACCGTCGATTTGCCGGCGCCGTTCGGGCCGATGATGGTGGTGATGGTCGCCTGCGGCACGGCAAACGTCGTGCCGTTCAGGATCGTCATCTTGCCGTAGCCGCCGACGAGATTGTGGACCGAGAGGATCGGATCGCTCATGGTGACCTCCTCAATGACCTAGATAGGCTTCGATCACGGCGGGGTTTTTCCGCACCTCGTCGGGCCGGCCCATCGCCAGCACCTTGCCTTCCGCCATCACCATCACGCGCGAGCACAGCGACATCACGAACTCCATGTTGTGCTCGATCACGACGAAGGTGGCGTTCTTCTCGCGGTTGATCGCGACCAGGCGTTCCTTGAGGTCCGCCAGCATCGACGGGTTGACGCCGCCGGCGGGCTCGTCGAGCAGCACCAGGCGCGGCCCGCCCATGAAGGCCATCGCGGCATCGAGCAGCTTCTGTTGGCCATAGGAGAGGCCGCCGGCCGGCTCGTCGGCGAGATGGTCGAGCTTGAAGAAGCCGATCATCTGGTTGGCGGTCTCCGTCAGCCCGGCATCGGAGCGGCCGACCAGGCGCGAGGCCATGTTGCCCTGGTGCTCCTGGCCCGCGAGAATCAGGTTCTCGCGCACCGAGAGCTTCGGGAACACCTGCAGCAGCTGGAAGGTGCGGCTGACGCCGAGCTTGTTGAGCTCGGCGGGCCGCAGGCCCGTGACAAGCTTGCCGTCGAGCTTGACCTCGCCGCCTGTCGGCGTGAGCTGGCCGAGGATGCAGTTGAACAGCGTGGACTTGCCGCAGCCGTTCGGCCCGATCAGGCCGAGGATCTCGCCCTCGCGGACGTCGAACGAGACGCCGTTGACGGCGTGGATGCCGCCAAAGCTCTTCCTGATGTCGGTGACTTCGAGGACCGCGCTCATTGCACCGTCTCCAGGCGCGACTTGGCGACGGCGCGCAGCGCGGACGCCGCCTTGGTGCGGCGCTCGGCGAGATAGCGATCGAGGATTCCGAGAATGCCGGTCGGCGACCAGATCAGCAGCAGCATCACGGCGACCGCGTAGAGCATCAGATAATAGCCTTCCGTGAAGCGCAGCCATTCCGGCAGCAGCACCGCGATCATCGCGCCCAGGAACGGGCCGAAATAGAAGCCGGCGCCGCCGACGATCACCATCAGCAGGAGGTCGAGCGAGAGCGACAGGTTGAACGGCACCGGATCGATATATTGCGTCAGCGGCGCGTAGAGCGCGCCGGCGACGCCGCCGAGCGCCGAGCCGATCGCGAACGCCATCAGCGTGTAGCGCCGGGTATCGATGCCGAGCGATTGCGCGCGCAGCGGATTTTCCCGCAGCGCCATGAAGGCGCGGCCCCAGGGCGAGCGGATCAGCCACCACACCGCGAGCGAGACGATCGCGAGCGAGCCGAGGCAGACATAGTAGAACGGCAGCGGCTTGTTGGTCGCGAGGCCGAAGATGTGCGGGCGCGGGATGTTGGAGATGCCGTAGATGCCGCCGGTCAGCCAGCTTTCGTTGCGGAACACCAGGAAGGCGAGGGTGGAGAAGGCCAGGGTGACGAAGGCGAGGTAATGGTGCTGCACGCGCAGCGCGGGATAGCCGAGCACCCAGCCGATAGCAAAGCTCAGGACGATCGCCACCAGGATCGCCGCCGGCAGCGGCCAGCCATGTGTGGTCATGATCGCGGCGGCATAGGCACCGATGCCGACGAAGGCGCCCTGCGCCAGCGAGACCTGGCCGGCATAGCCGAGCGTGAGATTGAGCCCCATCGCCGCGATGCTCATCACCGCCCATTGGCTGAGGATGAACAGGCCGTAGCGGTTGAAGTTCATGGGGACGATAATCAGCGCGGCGATCACGGCAAGGCCGAGCGCGATCTTCAGGGGTCTGGCGAAACCGCTCATACGGTGCGCTCCTCGGCGCGGCCGAGCAAGCCCTGCGGCCGGAACAGGATGACGGCGATCAGGAACAGCATCGGCACGGCGGCGCGATACTGCGTCGAGACATAGGCGGCCGCGAGGTTGTCGAGCACGCCGATCAGGAGACCGCCGGCGATCGCACCGCGCACCTGGTTGAAGCCGCCGACGATCGCGGCGATGAAGGCGGCCTGGCCCAGCACCTCGCCGGACGAGAACTTCGCAAGGTAGATCGGCGTGATCAGCAGCGAGGCCAGCGCGACCAGGAAGGCGTTGATCAGGAAGGTCAGCATGATCATGCGCTCCACCGGCACGCCGATGATCCGCGCCACCGTCGGGTTCTGCGCCGCCGCCTGCATCTGGTGGCCGAGCGAGGTACGGTTCAGCAGCGTGGTCAGGCCGAGAACGGCGAGGATGGCAACGGTGAGCACGCCGATGCTCTGCAGCGACACGGCGTGGCCGAGGATGGAGACCTCGCCGGTCGGCACGATCGAGGGGAAAGGCGAAGCTTCCGCGCTGTAGAATTGCTTGACGGCCTCCTTGATGCCGATCGCGAGCGCCATGGTCGCGATCGCCAGCGGCAGCACGCCATGGCGCATCATCGGGTCGACCAGCAGCAGCTTGAAGGCGAGGCCGAGCAGGATCATCGAGAGCAGGATGCCGAGGATGATCGCAAGCCAGAACGGCGCACCGACATGCATCGCCGCCAGCATCAGGAACGCCGGCAGCATCACGAACTCGCCTTGCGCGAAATTGATGGTCTGCGAGGTCTGCCACAGCAGCGTGAAGCCGAGCGCGACCAGCGCGTAGATGGCGCCGGTGGCGAGCCCCGCGACCAGTAGATCGAATAGGTTGGACATCTTCCCCTCTTCCCTCTTCTTCTCTCTCCCTGGCCCCGCCTATGGTGGGGCGATCGCATGCGGCGTTTGCGCGACCTGAGCGCACGCCCGGTCCTTCGAGACGACCGCATAGCGGTCTCCTCAGGATGAGGCTAAGCAGCACCGGTGCTCGCTGAAACGACAGCCGAGCACTCGATCCTCATCCTGAGGGCCCGCCAATGGCGGGCGTCTCGAAGGATGGCCGCGGGGGGATCGATCCCGTATGCGATTGCCCTCCCGCTTTCAGGGAGAGGCGAAGACAGTCACTTCACCTTCGGCAGCACCTGCTTCACCACCTGCTTGCCTTCGACCACCTCGACCAGGAAGCTCTGGCGGTCGATGTCGCCGGTGTCGCTGAAGGTGACGTCCATCAGGATGCCCGGCTCGTCCGCGGCCTTGATGGTGAGGCCGTGCAGCGTGTCGGCGAACTTCTTCGAATCGACCTTGCCCATCTTCTCGGTGGTGGCCTTCACCATGTAGACGGCGAGGTAGCCCTTCAGGCCGTTGTGATCGGGGACGTAATTGTACTTCTTGGAGAACTTCTCGCGGAACGCCTTGATCAGGTCGACCGGTGCATCGGTGGTGAGGCCGACATGGCCGCGCGCGCCGTTGGCGGCATCGCCGGCGAGCTCGATCACCTTCTGGCCGATCAGCGTGGTCTCGCCCATCAGCGGCGCGGTGACGCCCTGGCGCTTCAGCTCCTTCAGGATGCGCGCGCTTTCTTCCTCGTTCAGATAGACGAACACGGCGTCGGGATTGGCGGCCTTGATCTTGCCGACGTCGGCGGCGAAGTCGGCCTGGCCCGCCTCGGTGGAGAGGTCGGCGACCACCTTGGAGCCGAGCCGGTCCAGCTCCTTGACCACGACGTCGCGGCCACCGCGGCCGAAATCGTTGTTGACCCAGACCACCGCGACGGTCTTCGCCTTCATCTCGTCATGGATGTACTTTGCGACCTTCGGCATCGAGGATTGCTGGCCGAAGGAGGTGCGGAACAGGAACTTGTTTCCTGTCTGCGTCAGCTCGGCGGCTTCGCCGCCCATGATCTGCGCGATGCCGGCTTCGGCCGCGAGCGGCGCGGTCACCTTCACGGAGCCGGAATAGCCGGGCCCGAGCAGCACATAGGGCTCGGCGTCGAGCGCCTTCTGCACCTGGGCGCGCGCCACCCCGGGGTTGGACTGCGAATCGGCGTGGCTGACCTCGAGCTTGCGGCCGAGCACGCCGCCCTTGGCGTTGATCTCCTCGATCGCGAGGTCGATGCCGTTCTTCCAATTGGTGCCGACGGTGGCGCCGCCGCCCGAGAGCTCCGCGACATTGGCGAGCTTGATCGCCTGGCCAAAAGCGCCCGTTGCGGTCATGACGGTGAGCAATGCGCCCACCACTAGCGTTGATTTCATCGTCCTCTCCTCCCGTTTCAAATTGCAAGCGGCCTTGTATCCGGCCGCTTCGCCTCAAGCAGCCTGATAGGCGGCGCTGCGCGCAGCCATCACGGCGTCGAAAGCCTCTCCCATGATCTCGGTGGATGGGGCAAGGCCTGTGAACAGTTCGAAGGCGTCGGCGGCCTGGTAGATCGCGAGGTCGCGGCCGGTCATGATCTTCGCGCCTTTCTCTCGCGCTGCGGCCAGCAGCGGCGTGATCAGCGGCGAATAGACGGCGTCGGCGACCCAGAGGTCGGCCCTCAGCAGGCCCACCGGCACCGGCGTGTCGCGGTTCGGCAGCATGCCGACCGGCGTGCCGTTGACGAGACCGGTTGCGCCCTCGAGCGCCTCCTCGACGTTGGCTGCGACGCGAGCGCCGCGCGAGGCGAGCAGGGCGACCAGTTTCCCGGCGCGCGCCGGCTCGCTGTCGAAAACGCGGATGTCGGCCACTTTCAGGCTCGCCAGCGCAAACGCGATGGCCTTGCCGACGCCGCCGGCGCCGATCAGCGCGATGGCGTTGCCGGCGGGCGCCAGCAACGGCATCACCGCCCGTGCAAAGCCCGTGGTGTCGGTGTTGTGGCCGGTCAGCCGGCCATCCCTGGCGACGACCGTGTTGACCGCGCCCATGCCGGCTGCGCCCGGCGCCAGTGCGTCGAGTAGCGGCACCACCGCTTCCTTGTAGGGGTAGGTGACGTTGACGCCGGCAAAGCCGAGCCGCCGGACGCCTTCGAGCATCAGGCGCAGCCCGGCCGCATCGGCCCCGGCGACCTCGATGAGCTGGTAATGGCCGCGCAGGCCGAGCGCCTCGGCCGCGCGCTCGTGCATCGCGGGAGACGCGGAATGCGCGATCGGCGCGCCGATCAGGCCGGTGAGAAGCTTCTTGCTGGCGGCGTATCCGCGTTTCGACATGGTTCGCGTTCGTCTCCAAGGGAGCGTCCGGCCCCGGCCATTAGCGGGGAAATCCGTGCAATTCCAGCTGTGACGATAGCCTTTCCCCCGCCTAACACAATTACCCTTTCATCCGACAAACCTAACATCATGTTATTTCTTCCGCCCGCGGGCCGGGGCGGACTTGCCACTGCCGCGGGACGGCTCGACGGCGCGCATCTCGGTGCGCAGGGCCTCGATGAAATATTCGGCATGCAGCGACAGCGGCGTGCCGCGCTTGACCGCGACATAGGTGTCGAACCGCGTCGGCTCGGCGATCTTCAACAGCTCGATGCCGGGATAGCCGCCATGGGCGACCGTGAACTGATCGATGATGGCGATGCCGAGCCCGGCCTTCACCAGCGCGCAGACCGTGGTGCCGAAGCGCGCGCGGATGGTGATGTTGTAGTCGAGCCGATGACGCGCGAAGATCCCGGCCATGATGCGGCCATAGGGATCGTTGGGATCGATGCCGATCAGCGGATAGCGCGTGATCTCGGCGGCCGAGACCTGCTTGCGGCCGGCGAGCTCGTGGCCCGGCGGCACGATGCAATAGAGCTCGCCCGAGGCGAGCGGCATGAAGTCGAGCCCGGAATGCTCGAGCCGATAGCTCATTGCCACGCACTCGCCGCGGCCGAGCATCAAATAGTCGATGGCTTCCTCGAGCTTGAGGATGTTGATGTCGATGCCGAGGTCGGGATAGCGGCGGCGGACGCGCTCGATCGCGCGCGGCACCATCACCTGCGAGATGCTCGGCACCGAGCCGATGCGCAGTTCCGACAGGCCGCCGCGGCCGATCTTGGAGATGATCTCGGAGAGGTCGTCGACCTTCTTGTAGACGCCGTTGATCTGCTCGAAGATGTTCTCGGCTTCCGGTGTCGGGAAGTAGCGCCCGTTCTGGCGCTGGAAGAAGCGGATGCCGAGCGACCGCTCGGTGTACTTGACGAGGCGGCTGATGCCGGGCGCCGAGACGTTGAGCAGCTTCGCCGCACCGCCGATGGTGCCCGTCACCATCACGGCCCGGATCACTTCGACCTGGCGCAGCGTCATCATGGCCTTGGAATGTTCCCGGCATCGACAAGAGATCGTGGCGCCGATCATCTCACGAGAGATGCGATGTCATCCAGCGGCAAGTGTGTGCGATGTGGAGAGGCGCGGTGCCTTACCCTCCCCTGGAGGGGGAGGGTCGATCGCGCGCAGCGCGAGCGGGGTGGGGTGATCTCTCCACTCGGGCACTGTTCGTCGCGGAGGGACCGTCACCCCACCCCGTCTCATATTTCGCTGCGCTCAATATGAGCCGACCCTCCCCCTCCAGGGGAGGGTAAGAGCCAACAGGCTCGTTGCGGACGATGACGGAGTAACTTCGCTTCAGCCTGTTTCGACTAAAATCCGCGCGGTCAGATCGAGAGGCGTCCGCGTGGCGCGGTCTGCTGCATTGTCTGCTTCAACGGCGTTCTAGCTCGCCGGCTCTTCCGGCAACACGCTGCCGGCCAGCTCCGCACGCTCGCTCCGCAGCACCTCGCGCGCAAACTCGATGATCTTCTGCTTGTGCGCGGTTTCGCGGACGGCAAAAAACACGCGGTTCAATTCCAGGCCGAGCACGCTGTTGAGGGCAATGTCCTCGTCTTCCATCGTTGGTTTCCCGCTTCGGACGCTCTCAGGTGTATCGTGGCGTCAATTCTGCCACAAGTAGTTAAATCTTCAGGGCGCATGGGCACCGGGAAACTACGGCCACAGCGAATTGAGGCCGCGCTCAAATACGTGCTATACGGGAAGAGCGAAGGTCAGGAAATTTATCGATGTCCGCCGCAGACGCCGTTGACTATGGCCGGGAGGCGCTCGACTTCATCGAAGGGCTCGGAGCCTATACGAAGGTTTCGGACGCCATGGACGCGCTTGCAACTGCGTTCAGTCGCTACGGTTTCGAACATATCATCGTGACGGGCTTGCCGAATCCCGAGCAGCGCTTTTCCCAGATGGTGCTCGCCAAGAAGTGGCCGGCGGAGTGGTTCAGCCTCTACACCGAAAAGAGCTACGACCGGGTCGATCCCGTGATCCGCAAATGCCGGCAGACGGTGAACCCTTTCGAATGGTCCGAAGCGCCGTACGATCCGGAGCTGGAGCCCGGTGCGGTCGAGGTGATGCGGCGCGCAGCCGATTTTCGCATGTCGCGCGGCTTCGTCGTGCCGATCCACGGCTTGACTGGCTATGAGGCCGGCGTCTCGCTCGGCGGCGTCCACCTCGATCTCAATGCGCGCAGCAAGCCGGCGCTGCACCTGATCGGGATGTACGGCTTCGATCACATCCGCCGTCTGCTCGAACCGGTGCCGCATTCGTCCACGCGTCTCACCCCCCGCGAGCGCGAGGTGATCGCCTGGGCCTCGCAGGGGAAGTCCGCCTGGGAAATCGGCGAAATCCTGCACATCACGCAGCGCACCGCCGAAGAGCACCTTGCAACTGCTGCGCGCAAGCTCGGCGCCGTCAACCGGACGCATGCGGTCGCCATCGCGATCCGCCACAGAATCATCTCTCCCTGAAATCTCCGCCTACTGGGAAATTTCCCAATAGTCGGTTTTGCCTTTTTCGCTGAGGCTTCCCTCATTTCAAGCCATGGGGGAAGTTCATGATTCATGTGATTTCTTGCGTCAATCGGCACCTGTACGAGGACGTTCTCGAACAGCATTTCCGGATTCGTCACGAGATTTTCGTCGAGGAGCGGAAATGGGAGGCGCTTCGCAAGCCCGATGGCCGCGAGATCGACAGCTACGACAACGAGGACGCGGTCTACCTGCTGGCTCTCGACAACCGCCGGGTGCTCGGCGGCTCCCGCCTGTATCCGACCACCCGGCCGACGATGATGAGCGAGGTTTTCCCGCATCTCGCCGCGGTGCGCGGTTGCCCCGCGGACCCGCTGGTCTGGGAATGGTCGCGCTTCTTCGTCACGCGCGAGCGCCGCGACGGCGCGTTCAATTTACAATTGATGGCGGCCGCGCAGGAGTTCTGCCTCGATCAGGGCATCGAGCGGCTCTGCCTCGTCATGGAGACGTGGTGGTTGCCACGGTTCCACGACATCGGGTTCATCGTGACGCCGCTCGGATTGCCGGCGCTGGTGGAGAATTCCTGGACCATGGCGGCAACCATCGAGATGCGCCAGGAGTCGCTCGATGTCGTGCGCGGCCGTATCGGGATGGCGAGCATCGTCCAGCAGGACGGCCCTCGGATCGATTGCATCGCCCGTGCCAACCTCTGCGGTCATGCTGCCGCGCAACGAAAGAGCGCCTGAAATGTCGGACTTGATGCGGGACAACCAGATCATGGCGCAAATCCAAGACGAGAATCTCGGCTACATGTCCGACATGGCACTGGAGCTGGCGCAGTTGGCGGACGATTCCGGGCTGACGACGCTCGCCTATCTGTTTCGGATGGCGGCCCTGGAGGCATCGATGGCCAACAGCGTTGTCGCCGAGCTGGACGAACTCCCCCAGCAGATGACGCCGCACTAGGCCTGGCGCTGCTCGATCCCACGACGATCGCACCCTCTCACCGCGGCCCGGTGAGAGGGTGATGGCATTTGAACCTTCACAAACGGTCGTCATGCCCGGGCTTGTCCCGCCGAAGCGGCTACGGCCGCGCAGGCGGGACAAGCCCGGCCATGACGCCGTTATCTGTCGGATGCTCCAACTGGCACGTCCTATGAGATCGCCTGGCAACGGGGAGGGTGATCGTTTGGCTGCGGCAGGTCGCCTCATGCCGTGCGGCAGCCTTTTTGCGTTGCAAGGCGCATATCGACGTCCCCTTTGCTGCACGAAGAGGCGCAGGATGCCCAAAATCCTCTATTGCTCCGAATTGTTTTAAGCCTAAAATGTTTTCGAGATTGTAGCTGCCGGGTGCAACCGCATGTGCCGAGATGCAACAAAGTGCATGTCTGGTGTCGAATCGCTCTTGCCTCGGAACGATACTGCCATTACCCATTTTTCGGCCTTGAAGAGGCAGGGGGAGCTCTTTCACTGATGGCGACTGTGTTCGAACATCGGCGCGACGCTGCGCGCGCCTGAAAGAGTCTTGATGCTGCTCGTCGTCGAACAATTCTTGAATGGGCTGCAGTTCGGCCTGCTGCTGTTCCTGCTCGCCGCGGGCCTGACGCTGGTGTTCGGGATCATGGATCTCGTCAACCTCGCGCACGGCTCGCTCTACATGATGGGCGCCTATTTCGCGGCGACCTTCGCGGCGTGGACCGGCAGCTTCTTAGCTGGCGCGCTGATGGCGCTCGGGGCAACGCTGGTGCTCGGCATCGTGCTGGAGGTGAGCGCGCTGCGGCATCTCTACGGCCGCGACCATCTCGACCACGTGCTCGCGACCTTCGGCCTGATCCTGTTCTTCAATGAAGCCGTGCGGCTGATCTGGGGCCCGGCGGGCCTTGCGCTGCCGCTGCCGGCCTGGCTCACGGTGCCGGTGCCGATCCTGCCCGGCATCCACTATCCCGCCTATCGCCTCGCCATCATCGCGGTGGCGCTGCTGGTCGCGCTGCTGCTCTATCTCGGCGTGATGCGCACGCGCATCGGCATGCTGATCCGCGCCGGCGCGTCCAACCGCGAGATGATCGGCGCGCTCGGCATCAACATCAAGCTGCTCTACACGCTGGTGTTCGGCCTGGGCGCCGCGCTCGCGGGCCTTGCCGGACTGATGCAGGCGCCGATCCTGACCGTGCAGATCGGCATGGGCGAGAACATCCTGATCCTCGCCTTCGTCATCATCGTGATCGGCGGCATCGGCTCGATCCGCGGCGCCTTCCTCGCCGCGATCTTCGTCGGCATGATCGACACGCTCGGCCGCGCCTTCCTGCCGAACCTGCTCCGCCAGGTGCTGAGCGGCGCCGCCGCGTCCACCGCCGCACCCGCGCTGTCCTCCATGCTGATCTATCTGCTGATGGCGATCGTGCTGGTGGTGCGGCCGGAGGGGCTGTTTCCGGCCAACCGTCGATGAAGAGCTTGCGTCGATGAAGGGTTTGAGCGTGAGCAAGGCCGTCACGGCCCTGATGCTGGCGGGGCTCGTGCTGCTGCCGCTCTATTCGCAGCTGTCCGGCAACATCTTCATCCTGACGCTGTTCACCCGGATCATCATCCTGGCGCTGGCTGCTGCGAGCCTCAACCTGATCATGGGGTTCGGCGGCATGATGAGCTTCGGCCATGCCGCCTATCTCGGCATCGGCGGCTATGCCGTCGGCATGCTCGCGCAGGAAGGCGTCGGTTCCGGCTTCATCCAGTTTCCGGTCGCGCTCGCGGCCTCTGCGATCTATGCGCTCGTGATCGGCGCGCTCTCGCTTCGAACCCGCGGGGTCTACTTCATCATGATCACGCTGGCCTTCGCCCAGATGGCCTATTACGTCGCCTCGGGGCTGGCGCGTTACGGCGGCGACGACGGCCTCACGATCTACAATCGCAGCGACTTCTCCGGCCTAATCAATCTCGGCAATCGCGTGCAGTTCTACTATCTCTGCCTCGCCTGCCTGTTCGGCGTGATCTTCCTGATCTGGCGCATCGTCAATTCGCGCTTCGGCCTCGTGGTGCAGGGCCTGCGCTCCAACGAGCAGCGCATGCAGGCGATCGGCTTTCCGGCCAAGCGCTACCAGCTGGTCTGCTTCGTCATATCGGGCACGATGTGCGGCCTCGCCGGCGCGCTGCTCGCCAACAACACCGATTTCGTCAGCCCGGCGGTGATGTACTGGACCCGTTCCGGCGACCTCATGGTGATGGTGATCCTGGGCGGCATGGGCACGTTGTTCGGCCCGGTGATGGGTGCGGTGGTGTTCCTGCTGCTGGAGGAGTTCCTGTCGCAGATCACCGAATATTGGGCGCTGATCATGGGGCCGCTGCTGCTGCTCATCGTCCTGTTCGGCCGTGGCGGCATCATGGGCGTGCTCGGGAGGGCTGGCCGTGGCTGAACCCTTGCTCCGCGTCGAAAAGCTGGTGCGCCGCTTCGGCGGCATCATCGCGACCGACAATGTCTCGCTCGACGTCGCATCCGGCGAGCTGCACGCCATCATCGGGCCGAACGGCGCCGGCAAGACCACGCTGATCAGCCAGCTCACCGGGCATCTCGCGCCGCATTCCGGCAGCGTCTCGCTGGCCGGCCGCGACATCACCTATCTGCCGGCCTATCGCCGCTGCGCGCTCGGTCTTGCACGCTCGTTCCAGATCACCTCGCTGCTGCTGGACTTCACCGCCGCCGACAATGTCGCGCTGGCGGCGCAGGCGCATGCCGGCACCTCGTTCCGCTTCTTCGCCAATGCGCGCAAGGAGAAGGGCCTGCGCGATGCCGCCCACGCCGCGCTCGACCGCGTCGGCCTGTTGCATCGCGCCGATGTCGTGGTGTCCAGGCTCAGCCATGGCGAGCGTCGCCAGATCGAGCTTGCGGTGGCGCTCGCGAGCAAGCCGAAGCTGCTGCTGCTCGACGAGCCGATGGCGGGCCTCGGCGTGACCGAATCCCAGCGCATGGTGCAACTGCTCCAGGAGCTGCGCAAAGAGGTCTCGATCGTGCTGGTCGAGCACGACATGCCGGCGGTGTTCGCGCTGGCCGACCGCATCACGGTGCTGGTCTATGGCCGCGTCATCGCCTCCGGCGATCCGGCCGCGATCCGGGCCAACGAGGACGTCAAACGCGCCTATCTCGGCGATCAGCATGTGGTGACGCATCATGGCTGACACGCTGCTCGAGGTCGACGGCATCGAGACCTGCTACGGCCTGTCCCAGGTGCTGTTCGGCCTGTCGCTGTCGATCAAGCCCGGCGAGATGGTCTCGCTGATGGGCCGCAACGGCATGGGCAAGACCACCACCATCCGCTCCATCATGGGCCTGACGCCGGCACGCGCGGGCAGCATCCGCTTCGCGGGGGCGGAGGTGCGGCAGCTTCCGTCCTACAGGATTGCCAAGCTGGGCGTCGGTCTCGTTCCGGAGGGACGCCAGATCTTCCCGAACCTCACCGTGCGCGAAAACCTGGTCGCGGCCGCGGCCGATCGCTTCGGCAGCGATAATCCCTGGACGCTCGCCGCGATCTACGTGCTGTTCCCGCGCCTTGCCGAGCGTGCGTCCAACATGGGCAACCAGCTCTCCGGCGGCGAGCAGCAGATGCTCGCGATCGGCCGCGCATTGATGACGAATCCAAAGCTCCTGATCCTGGACGAGGCGACCGAGGGCCTCGCGCCGCTGATCCGTGAGGAGATCTGGAATTGCCTGTCGCTGCTCAAGAGCCGGGGCCAGTCGATCCTGGTCGTCGACAAGAACGTCGACCATCTCGCCCGCATCTGCGATCGCCACTACATCATCGAGCGCGGCAAGACGGTGTGGAGCGGCACCTCCGACCAGCTGATGGCCGCGCCGGACCTGCAGCACAAATATCTCGGGATCTGAGCCCCACTCCAGCCGCAATGACGGACGAGATCGACGCGATCTCTCACCAATAGATCCCGTGCCGATGCAGCTCGCGGATCACGCGCGCCTCGGTGGAGGGCTGCCGGCGTTTCGGCTTGGCGGTTTCGGTCGTCTTTGCCGCCGGCGCGGTGCTTGATTGCGCCGGAGCTGCGGCCGGCGCTGTCGATGCGGCGGGGGCGGTCGTCGCCGTCTGCACATTCGCCGGTGGCGGGCTTGGGGTCGTTTGCGCCGGAGCGGTGGCCGCCGCGGCCGGCTGTTCCGCCGGCTGGCTCGCATTGCTGGCCGCCAGGCTGAGGCTCCGCGAGCCGCCGGCATGGGCCTGGCTTGCGAGCACCGACATCGCGGCGATCAGGATCAGCTTGCGCATGGTCATCCCCGTCATCTGGTCAATCGATCTTACCCAATTCCAACGGGCTCAACGCGCGAGGCGGTGCACGCCGATCTCGACCAGGGTGGTCCGACAGGACAAGCGGTAGATCAGGCTGAACAATTGACCCCACATGACCGAACTCCGTTGTTGATCATGGAAAGCCGTTATACGCCGGCCGGCTTTCCGGCGTTTTTCGCCGGATGAGGAAAATGGCTTCATCCGGGGCCGGCGCGATGTCGTCGGAACAGTCCGGACGAAGTCGCCTCACGCCGGCGTGAAGCCGCGTGCCGATCAGGGCCGGACCGGATTCCGATAGAGGCCGGTAGTTGTCCCGAGATGAAGCGTGCGCAGCGCGGCAGTATCGTGCGGGCGGCCTTCAGACCCGGTTATCGTATGAGTTCCGATCGCGAAGACGATCCGCCGATCCTCATCTGCTCAAAATGCAGGCGGCCAATGACGTTCCTGGCGACACTACCTGGAATAGTCACGCTGCCTCCGGAACACGCTTATCATTGCGTCCCGTGCCGTCGGGTCGACACGATTCGGCTGAAGTGAGCCGCCGGGTCGCGCCGGACTTCCTTAAAACACCTCGAAATATTCGCGATGCTCCCAGTCGGTCACTTCCGACAGGAAGCGATCGATCTCGGCGTTCTTGATGTGGGTGTAGTAGTCGACGAACTCAGCCCCGAGCTTCTCGCGGAAGAACGGATCGTCCTTGAGCGCCGCGACCGCATCGCGCAGGCTTTTCGGCAATGGCGGCGCCTTGGTCTCGTAGGGCGTGTCGGCCGAGGGGCCGGGATCGAGCTTGCGATCGACGCCGTCGAGGCCTGAGAGGATCTGCGAGGCCATGTAGAGATAGGGATTGGCCGCGGGCTCGCCGATGCGGTTCTCCAGGCGCGTTGCGGCATCACCGGCGCCGCCGAGCACGCGGATCATCACGCCCCTGTTGTCGCGGCCCCAGATCGCGCGGTCCGGCGCCAGCGAATAGGAGCGGTAGCGCTTGTAGCCGTTGATGGTGGGCGTGGTGAACAATGTCGAGGCGCGGGCGTGGTCGAGCAGGCCGGCGAGGTAGGACCTGCCGAACGCGCTGAGCGGCTCGCCGCCGTCTTTCGCCATGAACTGGTTGTCGCCGCTGGCGCGCGAGACGATCGACTGGTGCAGGTGCCAGCCGCTGGCGAACACGTTCGGCAGCTTCGGCCGGCACATGAAGGTGGCGTGATAGCCGTGGCGGCGCGCGATCTGCTTCACGGCGCTGCGGAACAGCACCATGTTGTCGGCGGGCTCCAGCCCCTTCCTCGGCGCGAAGGTGAACTCGCACTGGCTCGGCCCGAACTCGACCTCGACCGAGCGCAGGGGCAGCCCCAGCGCGACGATGTCGCGGCGAAGGATCTCGAGCACGGGCTCCATCTGATCGAAGCGTTGCTCGGTGAGATATTGATAGCCGTGGCTGAGCAGGCTGACCGAGGGCGGCGTGCCGGGCTGGCCTGCGTCCTCGCTGCGCATATGCGGATCGTCGAGCCTGAAGATGTGGAATTCGACCTCGAGCCCCGCGACGAAATCGTGGCCGCGCGCGCCGAGCTCGTCGAGAACGCGCTTGTACAGCCCGCGCGTCGCGAACGGCACCGGGCGGCCATCGTTGAAATAAAGGTCGCACAACACCCAGCCCGTCATCGGCGCCCACGGCAGCACGCGAAACGTGGTGGGATCAGGCACCATCAGCACGTCGGCCGCGCCTTCCATCTCCTTCATGCCGAAGCCGCCGCCGGCGGTGAACACCGGGAATACCGTGCGATGCGAGGTATCCTTGGCCAGCATGGTGGTGGTGATGGAGCAGCCGCTCTCCAGCGAGGCGATCGCCTCGGAGGCGACGATGGTCTTGCCGCGCAGGATGCCGTGCTGGTCGGGGAAGGCGAGGCGGATCACCTCGAGGCTCTTCTCCTCGGCGATGCGGCGCATGCGCTGGGCTGCGTCCCTCTGCTCATCCGACCACAACCCATGGCGCGCGACGAAAGTCACTTCGGTTGCTCCTCAGTCTCAATGCTCGACGGGCGCACGATGCCTGCAACACACTCCGTCATTGCGAGCGAAGCGAAGCAATCCAGAATCCCGCCGCGGAGACAGTCTGGATTGCTTCGCTGCGCTCGCAATGACGGTGGAGAGAGTTTCATCCTCACTCCGCCGCCGTCAACCGGTGCACGTTGTCCGCGATCTCCTTCGGCACCGGAGCGGTCCACGGCGCGCCGCGGCGGCGCTTGACGTCGACCTCCATCCAATAGGTCTCCCAGCCCCGCGTCGGGCCGATGCCGTCCATGGTCGCCGGGCCCTGAATGCTGCGCGCATTGGCTTCGTCGAGATGCAGCATCGGCTTCTCGCCGCCCTGGACCTTCTCGATCTCCTGCCGCAACAGGCGACGATACTGCACGATCGCCTTGTCGGATTGGCCGAGATGCTCCTTGGTGCGGTCCTGGATCGCGCCCATCGATTCCACCGCCCACTGGTCGTGGACGTTGATGTCGTTGCCCATGCCGGTATAGGTCGCGGTCTGCTGCTCGTGCGGATCGAAACCGTAATCGTTGGCTCTGTTCTTGCGCGAGATGTAGTCCGGCAGCTCGTAGAGCTCGAGGCGCTGGTCGCGCATCTTCTGTTTGTCGACCGGATTCGAATAGCTGGTGAAGATCGCGTACCAATAGCAGTTCTCGTCGTCGACCGGCACGTGCCATTGCGTGATCGTCATCTCCGTGCTCATGGGGATGACGAAGCCGTGCGGGAACAGCTGGTTGGTGACGCGCACATGGGTGCGCTCCTCGTCGATCTCGCGCAGCGCAATCAGGCGCAAGCCGTATTCGGTGTGCTCGACGTTGATGATCGGGCGATCGTATTCGCGCAGGATCTTCGTCATCGGCAGGTCGCTTCCCGCCGAAGCGCCGCGAAACTGCTTGCCGTAAGCCGTCGACGTGTCCTCGTCCTCGAAGAAGCGGTGCAGATAGGAGGCGTGCGCGGGATCGATGCCGACCTCGAGCGCCTGCAGCCAGTTGCAGGCCATGTGGCCCTTGAATGCGAAGGTGTGCGTGCCGGGCGCGATGAAGCAGTCGATCTCCGGGAACGCGGGCGGGGCGCCCTCGCCGAGATAGGCCCAGAGGATGCCGCTCTTCTCCACCACGGGATAGGAGCGCTGCTTGATGTTCTGGCAGAGCTTCGAATCCTTCGGCTCGGCCGGCGTCTCGATGCACTGGCCGGTGGCGTCGAACAGCCAGCCGTGGAAGGCGCAGCGCAGACCGCCATGCTCGAGCCGGCCGAAGGCGAGGTCGGCGCCGCGATGGGCGCAGTGGCGGTCGATCAGTCCATAGCGCCCGGTCTCGTCGCGGAACAGCACCAGGTTCTCGCCGAGCAGCTTGACCGGCCGGATCGGCCGCGCGCCCTCCAGCTCGTCCACCAGCGCCGCCGGCTGCCAGTAGCTCCGCATCAGCTTCCCGCACGGATCCTTCGGCCCGGTGCGGGTGATCAGGTCGTTCTGCTCCTGGCTCATCATGGCGGTCGCGTCCTTTTCTGGAGAAGCGGTTTGTTCGCCTATTGAACGAATGGGCGAATTATGACATGAGTTGGAGCAGCAGCAAGTACTATTTTGCAGGATTGTCCCCGAGCCCATGCCCAAGCTGAAGCGGAGTGAGACTGACGAGCGGGCGACGGATTTCGTCGAGGCGCTCGACCGCGGGCTGCGCCTGCTGCAGTGCTTCGGCACCAATGCCGGCCCGATGACGCTGAGCGATCTCGCCCGCGCTGCCGATCTGCCGCGCGCCACCACGCGGCGCATGCTGTTCACGCTGCAGCGTGGCGGCTTCGTCAGCGGCGACGGCAAGCTGTTCTCGCTGACGCCGCATGTGCTGACGCTGGCGGCGTCCTATTTGCGATCCAACCAGCTCGTCACGGTGCTGCAACCGGTGCTCGATCGCGTCGCGACGGCCGCGAATGAAATCTCCTCGCTCGCCGTGCTCGACCGCGACGAGGTCGTGTTCATCGCCCGCAGCACTCCGGCGCGCATGTTCTCCGGCGGCCTCGAGATCGGCTACCGCCTGCCGTCCTTCTGCACCTCGGTCGGCCGCGCCATGCTGGGCCAGCTCGACGATGCCGATCTTGGTGCCCGGCTGAAGACGATGAAGCGGGAGGCGCTGACACCGCAGACGGTGACCGATCCCAAGGCGCTGCTCGCGCGCATCACAGCCGACCGGGCGAAGGGCTATTCGCTGGTCGACCGCGAGGCCGAGCCGCATTTCCGCTCGATCTCGGTCCCCGTCCGCCGCTACGACGGCGTGATCGTCGCCGCCATCAACATGGGCGCGCATGTCGATCGGGTGCCCGCGCAGGAGCTGATCGACCGCTTCCTGCCGCTGTTGCGGGACGGCGCGGAATCAGTGCGTTCGCAGCTGTTGTAACGCCGTCTACCGGTTGCGCATCCAGTCGGCGAGGCCCGATATCGCCTTGTCGAGATCCTGCCGCGCGGCGCTATCCGTGATCGTCTCCTCCATCGCACCGCGCATGCACAGCATCCAGGCGTCACGCTCGGCATCGCCAATGGCGAAGCCGAAATGGCGCTGGCGCAGCCGCGGATGGCCTTTCTCGGGGGTATAGAGCTTTGGGCCGCCGGTCCATTCGGTGAGATAGCGCTTCAGCACGTCCCTGATCAGGCCGAGGTCGTCCGCATGCATGGCGCGGATGATCTTTGCCTCCGGCAGCGTGTCCATGCGGTCGTAGAAGCGGTCGACGAGGGCTTCGATCGTGGCGCTGCCGCCGATCCGCTCGAACATGGAGATTGCGGTGGTGGTGTCGGTCATTCTCTACAGCGCCACGCTGCGCAGGCCGAAGCTGCGGGCTTCGTTCTGCAGCACCGGTCGCACCGCATCGACCAGCCGCGCGGCGGCGGCATCGACCGACAGCCCCGCGGTATCCACCACCGCGGTCGCGCGCGAATACAGCGGCTCGCGGCTGCGCAGGATGTTGCGCAGCTCCGTCATCGCCGAGCGATCGTCGGCCATCGGCCGCAGATCGCCCTGGCGGCGCACGCGCGCCATGTGCTCCTCGGGCTCGGCCTTCAGCCAGATCGTGTAGAACGAGCTCAGGACTTGGTCGAAGGTCAGGGGCTCGGAGACGATGCCGCCGCCGGTTGCCAGCACCATCAGCTCGTTGCGCGCGAGCAGCTGTTGCAGCGCCGCCTGCTCCATACGGCGAAAGCCCTCCTGGCCGTACAGCGCGATGATCTCGGCGACCGAGAGCCCGTTCTGCTGCTCGACCTCCTTGTTGAGCTCGACGAAGCTCCAGCCGATCTTCTTCGCCAGCATCCGCCCAAGCGTCGACTTGCCGGCGCCGCGCAGGCCGATCAGCGCGATGCCGCAGAATGGCGCGCGTCGCGGCGCGGAGGCGCTGCCGCCGGTGAGCAGATCTTTTGCCTGCGCGATCTGGCTGGGGGTCGCCTTGCGCAGGAGATCGCGGAACATCTGCCAGTCCGGGGTGGGATCGGCGCTGGGCAACAGATCTTCGAGATGCGCGCCCATCGCGTCGGAGACGCGGCGCAGCAGCACGATCGAGACATTGCCCTTGCCGCTCTCGAGCTGCGCGATGTAGCGCTCCGAGATTCCCGACACCTTGGCGAGCACTTTGCGCGACATGCCGCGCAGCGCGCGCATGGTGCGGACACGCTGGCCGAGCTGTTCGAGGAAGCCGGATTCGGCGTCGGGACTTTCGGTCATGAGCCTTCTTTACAGATGTCCTGCGGCGCGTTTTAATGAAACATAGTGCCTGCTGGCATTGACAGCAAGCCGCCGTGGTGTCTTTCTATGAATTATAATTCTAAATTCGGGGGAGATGTCCGTGAGCGAGGGATCCTACAACGCGGTGACCTGGCTGCTCGACCGTAACGTCGAGGCGGGCCGCGGCAGCAAGCTCGCCTTCGACGACACCGTCTCGCGGCTCACCTATGGCGAGCTCCAGCAACAGACAAGGCGCGCCGCCAACATGCTGCGCCGATTAGGGGTCCGCCGCGAGGAGCGCGTGGCGATGATCATGCTGGACACGGTCGATTTCCCGATCGTGTTCCTGGGCGCGATCCGTGCCGGCATCGTGCCGGTGCCGCTGAACACGCTGCTGACCGCGGACCAATACGCCTACATCCTCGCCGACTGCCGCGCGCGCGTGCTGTTCGTGTCCGAAGCGCTCTATCCCGTCATCAAGGACGTCGTCGGCCGCATGCCGGACCTCGAGCATGTCGTCGTCTCCGGCGCCAAGCAGAACGGCCACAAGCAGCTCACTGAGGAGCTCGCCGGCGAGAGCGACCAGTTCACCACCGCCGCGACGCATCCGGACGAGCCGGCGTTCTGGCTCTATTCGTCCGGCTCGACCGGCATGCCCAAGGGCGTGCGCCACATCCATTCCAATCTGCAGGCGACCGCCGACACCTATGCCAGCCAAGTGCTCGGCATCCGCGAGAGCGATGTGTGTCTGTCCGCGGCGAAATTGTTCTTCGCCTATGGCCTCGGCAATGCGCTGACCTTCCCGATGTCGGTCGGCGCCAGCGTCATCCTCAACAGCGAGCGGCCGACGCCGGCGCGCATGTTCGACCTGATGAACCGCTACAACCCCTCGATCTTCTACGGCGTGCCGACCCTGTTCGCGTCGATGCTCAACGACGAGACGATGAAGAGCGAGCGCTGCGGCAAGGCTTTGCGCATCTGCACCTCCGCCGGCGAGGCGCTGCCGGAATCCGTCGGCCACAGCTGGAAGAAGCGCTTCGGTGTCGACATTCTCGACGGCGTCGGCTCGACCGAGCTGTTGCACATCTTCCTGTCGAACGCACCGGGCGACATCAAGTACGGCTCCTCCGGCAAGCCGGTGCCGGGCTATGCGGTGCGGCTCGTCAACGAAGCCGGGCAGGACGTCGCCGACGGCGAGGTCGGCGAGCTGCTGGTCGATGCGCCCTCGGCCGGCGAGGGCTACTGGAACCAGCGTCACAAGAGCCGCCGCACCTTCGAGGGGCCGTGGACCCGCACCGGCGACAAATACATCCGCGACGCCGAGGGCCGCTACACCTTCTGCGGCCGCGCCGACGACATGTTCAAGGTCTCCGGCATCTGGGTCTCGCCATTCGAGGTGGAGAGCGCGCTGATCACGCATCCGGCGGTGCTGGAAGCTGCCGTCGTGCCCGAGGCCGATCCGGAAGGACTGTTGAAGCCCAAGGCCTTCGTCGTGCTGCGCCCCGGGGCCAAGACGACGGATTTGCAGGAGATGCTCAAGGAGCACGTCAAACAGAAGATCGGCCCCTGGAAATATCCGCGCTGGATCGACGTGGTGGACTCGCTGCCGAAGACCGCGACCGGAAAGATCCAGCGATTCAAGTTGCGGGAAGGGGCGCATTAACAGCAGCCGTCATGGCCGGGCTTGACCCGGCCATCCACGTGCATCCGCGTCTGGAAAAGGCGTGGATGCCCGGGTCGAGCCCGGGCATGACGACGGAGAGAGAAGAGTGACATCATGACCAACCTCACCCCCACCGGCTTCCTCGACATCGGCGGCGCCAGCCTCGAATACAAATGGCTCGCGCCGCCAGTCCCGGACGCGCCCACCATCGTGATGCTGCATGAAGGCCTCGGCTCGGTCGGCCTCTGGGGCGACTTCCCGGAGAAGCTGCAGCAGGCCACGGGCGCCGGCATCTTCGTCTACTCGCGCGCAGGCTACGGCCAGTCCAGCCCGGTCGCGCTGCCGCGGCCGCTCGACTACATGCATCACGAGGCCCTGGGTGTGCTGCCGAAGCTGCTCGACATGATCGGCTTCAAGCGTGGTCTTCTGCTCGGCCATTCCGACGGCGCCTCGATCGCCACCATCTATGCCGGTGCGCATCAGGATCATCGCCTCAACGGCCTCGTGCTGATCGCGCCGCATTTCATCGTCGAGGACATCTCGATCACATCGATCGCCGCGATCAAGACCACGTTCGAGACCACGGACCTCAGGTCAAAGCTCGCGCGCTGGCACAAGGACGTCGACAATGCCTTCCATGGCTGGAACGGCGCCTGGCTCGATCCGAAATTCCGCGATTGGGATATCTCCGAATACCTCGCCTATATCCGCGTGCCCGTCATGATCGTGCAGGGCGCAGACGATCAATACGGCACGCTGCGCCAGGCCGAGATCGCGCAGGAGGAATGCTACTGCCCGGTCGACCTGAAGATCATCGCCGGCGCGGCGCATTCCCCGCATCGCGAGGCCCCCGGGCCCACCCTCGATGCCATCACGCCGTTCGCAAAGGCCGCCCTGCGGGACGATCCGGGGCTCCAGGCCGCATGAGGCGCCTGCGCGCTTAGATGAAGCAAAGTGCATATGAATCCGAGATTCAGACTGGACTAACCTAGTTAGATGCACTATTGTGCATCTAACGCTCCAAATGCATAACGAACGTCAAGGGTGGCTCATGGCCGGGGAAGATCGGCGCCTCGCAGGCGGCGCGACATTCATCGATTTCCAGACCGAACCGTCCCGCTACAAGCATTGGAAGCTCGCGGTCGAGGGCGACGTCGCGACGCTGACCATGGACGTCGACGAGAATGGCGGCCTGTTCGAGGGCTACCAGCTCAAGCTCAATTCCTACGATCTCGGCGTCGACATCGAGCTCGCCGACGCGATCCAGCGCCTGCGCTTCGAGCATCCGCAAGTGAAGGTCGTGGTGCTGCGCTCGGCCAAGAACCGTGTGTTCTGCGCCGGCGCCAACATCCGCATGCTGGCGGGGTCGACGCACGCCCACAAGGTGAACTTCTGCAAGTTCACCAACGAGACCCGCAACGGCATGGAAGATTCGTCGGAGAATTCCGGCCAGCGCTTCATCACCGTCGTGAACGGCTCCGCCGCCGGCGGCGGCTATGAGCTGGCGCTCGCAACCGATCACATCATCCTCGCCGACGACGGCTCGTCCGCCGTGGCGCTGCCCGAGGTGCCGCTGCTCGCGGTGCTGCCCGGCACCGGCGGCCTCACGCGCGTGGTCGACAAGCGCAAGGTGCGGCGCGATCACGCCGATGTCTTCTGCACCATCGAGGAGGGCGTGAAGGGCAAGCGCGCCGTGCAATGGCGCCTCGTCGACGAGATCGCGCCGAACTCCAAGCTCGAGACCAGGATCGCCGAGCGCGCCAAGGAGTTCGCGGCCGCTTCGAAACGCAAGGGCAGCGGCAAGGGTATCGCGCTGACGCCGCTCAAGCGCTTGATCGACGAGACCAGCATCCGCTACGGCTTCGTCACCGTCGACATCGATCGCACCGCCCGCATCGCCACCATCTCGATCAAGGCGCCGGAGGCCGCGCCGCCCGCCGACATCGACGGCATGATGGCGCAAGGCGCCTCGTTCTGGCCGCTGCAAGTGGCGCGCGAGCTCGACGACGCCATCCTGCACTTACGCATCAACGAGCTCGAGATCGCGATGCTGGTGTTCAAGAGCCATGGCGACCGCGCCCATGTGCTCGCCAGCGATGCCTTCCTCGAAGCCAACAAGGCGCATTGGCTGGTCAACGAGATCAGGCATTACTGGAAGCGCGTGCTCAAGCGCGTCGACGTCACCTCGCGCACGTTGGTGGCGCTGGTCGAGCCCGGCTCCTGTTTTGCCGGCACGCTGGCCGAGCTCGTCTTCGCCGCCGACCGCTCCTACATGCTGATCGGCACCCGCCAGGGCGACAATCGTCCGCCGCCGTCGATCGAGCTGTCGGCGATGAATTTCGGCCCGTACCCGATGAGCCACGGCCTGACGCGGCTGGAGTCGCGCTTCCAGGCCGATCCGTCCGACCTGGAGCGTGCAGAAGCGACGCTCGGCACCAGCCTCGACGCCGAGCAGGCCGAAGAGCTCGGCCTCGTCACCTTCGCGCTCGACGACATCGATTGGGACGACGAGGTCCGCGTGTTCCTGGAGGAGCGCGCCAGCTTCTCGCCCGACAGCCTCACCGGCATGGAAGCGAGCCTGCGCTTCGTCGGCCCCGAGACGATGGAATCGAAGATCTTCGCCCGCCTCACCGCCTGGCAGAACTGGATCTTCCAGCGCCCGAACGCGGTCGGAGAGGAAGGCGCGCTGCGCCGCTACGGCAGCGGCCAGAAGCCGAAATTCGATATGACGCGGGTTTAGGGCGAATGGGGAGTGGCGAATAGCGAATAGGGATATCCATTCGCTACTCGCCATTCGCTACTCGCGTACTTCAACCAGTCCCACACGGGAGGTCCCCATGAACATGAACATCATGAACGTCGACTACTCGACCAAGATTCCGAACAACGTCAATCTCGCCGAAGACCGCCAGGTGCTGAAAGCGCTGGAAGGCTGGCACCCCGGCTACATGGATTGGTGGAGCGACATGGGGCCGGAAGGCTTCCAGGAATCGTTGGTCTATCTGCGCACCGCCTACTCGGTCGATCCGCGTGGCTGGGCCAAGTTCGACTATGTCCGCATGCCCGAATATCGCTGGGGCATTCTGCTTGCGCCGCAGGAAGAGAACCGCGTCGTGCCGTTCGGCGAGCACTACGGCGAGCCGGCCTGGCAGGAAGTCCCGGGCGAGCATCGCGCCATGCTGCGCCGCCTGATCGTGATCCAGGGCGACACCGAGCCCGCCTCGGTCGAGCAGCAGCGCCATCTCGGCAAGACCGCGCCCTCGCTCTACGACATGCGCAACCTGTTCCAGGTCAACGTCGAGGAAGGCCGCCATCTCTGGGCGATGGTCTATCTGCTGCAGAAATATTTCGGCCGCGACGGCCGCGAGGAGGCCGACGATCTCCTGCGCCGCCGTTCCGGCGATGCCGACGCGCCGCGCATGCTCGGCGCCTTCAACGAGGCGACGCCGGACTGGCTGTCGTTCTTCATGTTCACCTATTTCACCGACCGCGACGGCAAGATGCAGCTGCACAGCCTCGCGCAATCGGGCTTCGATCCGCTGTCGCGCACCTGCCGCTTCATGCTGACCGAGGAAGCGCACCACATGTTCGTCGGCGAGACCGGCATCACCCGCGTCGTGCAGCGCACCTGCGAGGCGATGCGCGCGGCCGGCATCACCGATCCCACCGACATCGCAAAGGTCCGCGCGCTCGGGGTGATCGACCTGCCGACCATCCAGAAGAAGCTGAACCTGCACTACACGCTGTCGCTCGACCTGTTCGGCTCGGAAGTCTCGACCAACGCGGCCAACGCCTTCAACGCCGGCATCAAGGGCCGCTATCACGAGACCCAGATCGAGGACGATCACCAGCTCAAGAACTCCACCTATCCGGTGCTCAAGCTGATCAACGGCGAGGTCAAGCTGGTCGACGAGCCGGCGCTGACCGCGCTCAACATGCGCCTGCGCGACGATTACAGCCAGGATTGCGTCAAGGGCCTCTTGCGCTGGAACAAGGTGATCTCCACCGCGGGCTACGACTTCCAGCTCAAGCTGCCGAACGTCGCCTTCCACCGGCACATCGGCGAGTTCAAGGACGTGCACGCGACGCCCGACGGCATCCTGATCGACGATGCCACCTGGGCCAAGCGCAAGGACGAATGGCTGCCCTCGGCCAGCGACGGCGACTTCATCACCTCCCTGATGCAGCCCGTCACCGAGATCGGCCAGTTCGCCTCCTGGATCTCGCCGCCCAAGGTCGGCATCGACAACAAGCCCGGCGATTTCGAGTACGTGAAGATCGAGAGCTGAGCGGAGGCGGCAGACCAGAGCGCGCGAGGGATTGCCACGCGCGCTTGATCGGTCTCAATGCCCCGGGCTCGCCGCCATAAGACAATTCATCCGGCGTTTCCGCCGGAGGGTTGCGCATGTGGGGCCTGGTCGTTGAGACCGCACTGATTTCGATCGCCGTCTATGTTGCGATTGCACTGGTCCTGATCGCTTGGCCGCCGCCCGCGCCGACGGATGTGCCCGAGAGGGCCACGCTCGAATTGGACAGTCTTGTCGCCGGCGGTTCGCTCGCCGAGCCGGCGGCGCCCCGTCATTTCACCGCCCGCGACGGTGCCATTCGCCCGTACCGCCTTTATCCCGGCAGCGGCTGCGATGTCCTGATCTTCCTGCACGGATCGAGCAGCGACGGGCGTTATCTGGCCGGCCTTGCAAGCGACGTCGCCGCCTCGACGGGGCTCACGGTCGTCACGCCTGATATGCGCGGTCACGGCTCCAAGCCGGGACGTCGCGGCGATGTCGACGCGATCGATCGGCAGGAACAGGATATCGGCGATCTCATCACGATGCTGAGGGACGAGGGATCGTACGGTCGCTTTCTGCTCGGCGGCCACTCGATCGGGGCAGGCCTCGCCATCCGCTATGCTGCCGGGCGCGAGCAGCCCAAGCCCGCCGGGATGGTGCTGATCGCCCCCTACATCCATCGCAAGTCACCCGGGGCGCGTCCGAATTCCGGCGGCTGGGCAACGCCGTTCGTTCCCCGATTTGCCGGCATCGCGATGCTGCAGCGTTTCGGCATCCATCTGTTCGACCGGCTGCCTGTGTTGCGCTTCGCCGTGCCGCCGGCGGCTCGCGACGGAACCGAAACTGCGTTGTACAGCTGGCGGCTGTTTGCATCGGTCACGCCGCGGTCGGACTGGCGTAATGACATCCGCAGCATCGCTTGTCCCGTGCTGGTGTTGGCAGCGGCGCGGGACTCGATCTTCCGCTCGGAAGGCTATCGCGAAGTGTTCGAGCCGCTGCGCCATGCGAGCGTCGAGATCATCCCGGCGATCGATCACTTTCAGCTCGTCACCAGCTCGGACGTGCCGCGCCGAATTGCGCATTGGTTGAACGCCGTCGTGCCGGGTACCGTCGCCAAGGCAGGTGGCCTCGCAAATGCGAAGATGGAGTCGTAACGGCGGTCCGCGAGATGCGATAGCCGCGCTACACGCTCGCCGTCATCGTCCGGCGTTGACCGGGCGATTCAATATTCCAGAGACGGCTATCGCGCCGGTTGAACCCGAGCACAGCTACGCGACACTATCGAGAGGTCCAGGCGCCGCCAACACTAACAGCATGAGCTGGAGGTCCCGAGTGAACAGTCGCTCGACGAGATGCGCAATGCTGCCGCCGCGACTTTCGGCATCAGCGAAGCCATGGAAGTGGCCGAAGGTCCTAATGTGCTGGTTCGTATTTGCCACAGGAGCGATTGCCTTGTTGCCGGTTCCGGTAGCGGCCCAGACAGCTCAGCCTTACTCATGTGACGTCGTCAGCATCCACAAACTTGGCGAGAACGGAGTTCTGCAATCCAATTCGGGTGGCGGTGCCGGAGGCAAGATCGGTGATCGTTTTCAGGTCGACATTGTGTCGGGAGACATGATCGGTCCACGGCCCTTTAGGTCGAAGGGTTGGCCGAAGACTTCTGTCATCGATCCCGGCACGAGCCCCCGCGGATCGTCATCCAAGGTCCTGTATTCCTCGCTGCCCGACCGAGAGTTTGTGAATGTCGGGTTTCTACAGATACACGGGGCCATTCAGGATCTCAGGAGACCGTTTTTCTTCGACTATGGCGGGTTGCTCTACTCTGGCGTCTGTCGGCCTGGCCTGGAATGAGATTAAGTCGCCGTATGTCACTGCGCCTCCATCGTACTGATGGATTTCGACTCCACGCCCAGTTCGACAAATGTTTTGCCCGACGTGTCAACCCAATCGCAGCTGCAATCATCATCTCCGCGTCGCTCGAAAAACCCCTTATCGATCAAGGCGCAGTCTACTGTGCATGGGGTTGTTTTCGACGTTTTGGTTCGGGGCCCCGCCGCATCAATCGCTATCCCACCCGCTGCCCTTGATTCCGGGGTTCGCATAGACGATGCCGCCATCCACCGCGATGGTCGCCCCCACCACGTAATCGCCCGCGCGGGAGGCGAGATAGATCGCAGCGCCCGCCATGTCCTCGTCGGTGCCGATGCGGCCCACGGGGACGCGCGTTGCCACCTCGTCGGCATGGTCGCGCGCGGCGCGGTTCATGTCGGATCTGAACGGGCCCGGCGCGATCGCGGTGACCACGATGTGGTCCGGGATGAGCTTCACCGCCATGCGCCGCGTCAAATGGATCAGCCCGGCCTTGCTCGCGGCATAGGAATAGGTCTCGCCGGGATTGACGAAGATGCCGTCGATCGAGGCGATGTTGATCACCTTCGCCGGCCGTTCCGCGCTTGCCGAGGCCCGCAACGTCGGCGCCAGCGCCTTGGTCAGGAAGAACGGCGCCTTGACGTTGAGGTTCATCACCTTGTCCCAGCCGCTCTCCGGAAATTCGTCGAACTCCGCGCCCCAGGCCGCGCCCGCATTGTTGACGAGGATGTCGAGCCGGGACTCGCGCTTCCTGAATTCGCTCGCCAGCAGCTCGCAGCCGGCAACCGTGGAGATGTCGATCGGCAGCGCGATGCATTCGCCGTCATATTGCGCGCTGAGCGCCTTGGCGGTCTCCTCGCACGGTCCGGCCTTGCGCGCGGTGATGTAGACCTTCGCCGCGCCGGCATGAAGAAATCCCGCGGCGATCATCTTGCCGATGCCGCGTGAGCCGCCGGTCACCAGCGCGATGCGGCCCTTGAGCGAGAACAGATCGTTGAACATGCCTTCCTCCCTTGTTGCCGCCGGTTGTGGGCGGAGCGGGGAGGGGAGTCAAGGAAGGCGCGCTTGTCCAGGGCGGCTGCGGAGCAGCAGCTACGCCGCCGCGATGCGGCGGAAGCCGTTCCACATCGCGGTCGCCGCGCCCGAGGTCAGCACCGGCAGGATCCGCGCGTCCTGATAATTGCCGTTGAGCGAGACGCGGGGCAGCGCGGTCATGTGGCCGGCGTTCTCTGCGAACAGCATGCCGGGCCGTGTCGTCACCGCGGTCTTGAAGCCGGCGGCTGCGGCAAGGGCGAATTCGCGCGCCCCCGCGGCGTCGCGGTCGCCATAGGGATAGGCGAGGTGCAGCACGGGGCGCTGCAGCGCCTGCTCGATCCGCGCGCGGCTCGCGGCCATCTCCTGCGCGGCGACGTCTTCCGCCTGCTTGGCGAGATTGCAATGGCTGACGCTGTGCGCGCCGATCGTGACCAGCGGATCGGCGGCAAAGGACTTGAGCTCGGTCCAGGACAGGCAGAGGCTGCGGCACAAAGCTTCCATCTCGACGCCGTAGGTCGTGCACAGCGCCCCGATCTCCCGTGCAAGATCGTGCTCGCCCGGCAGCGCGCGCAGCCAGTCGTGCAGACGGTCGAATGCCGCCTGCTTCGCCGCGACACTGGTCGCATCGAGGCGGAGCGCGGAATTGCCGATCTTGACGTCGATCTGCTCGGTCTTGGCGATCACGGCCTCCAGCGCCGTCCACCACAATCGCCCGGTGCCGTCGGCGAAATCGCTGGCGACATAGACCGCCAGCGGCGCGTCAAATTCGCGCAGCACCGGCAGGGCATGGTCGAGATTGTCGCGATAACCGTCGTCCAAGGTGAAAGCGGCGAAGCGACGGTCGAACCGACCCTGCACCAGCCGCTCATGCAGCTCGTCCATGCTGACGATGTCGATGTCGCGCGAGCGCAAATGGCACAGCGTGGCGCGCAGAAATTCGGGGGTGACCTCGAGATGCCGGTTCGGCTGGAACGCGGCCTCGCGCGCCGGCCGCACGTGGTGCAGCATGAAAATGGCGCCGACGCCCGACAAAAGCGGGCGCAACAGGTGGTGCGCCCCGCTGAAATAGAGTGCTCCCAGCCCGGCGCGGATGACGTTGTTACGTAGTTGTTTCATGACCGGGTGGGGGACTTTGGCATTCCGCCCTCAACTTACGGAAGAACCCTTGAAGAAAAAGTTATTCCAATTGTTTCTCCAGGGCCTCCGGAACAGCACCATTTCCGGTTTGACAGCCTGCCAAGGGTTTGTTTTGTCTCCGTTTCCAGAGTTCGGGTCGTCGAATGCAGAAGCTTTTCTCGTGGGCCAGCAAATGGTGGCCGGGGCTGATCCCCCTGGCCGTCATGTGGGGATTTGCGGCCTGGAATAACACCTTACCGGTCGAGGCCGATCTGTCGGCCCGCAGCTCGGCTGCGCTGAAGGATACCGTCCTGGACAAGACCCGGATCACGGTCGATGGCCGCGACGTCAGCCTGGCCGCGGATGCCTTCTCCGAGGAGGGGCGCCGCGACGCGGTGATGGCGGTCGAAACCGTGCCCGGCGTGCGGCTGGTCGACGACCGGACCCGCCTCGTTCCCGAGGCCAAGCCCTTCGTCTGGAACGCCGAGCGCGACGTGGTGCGGGTGACGCTGTCCGGCTCCGCGCCGCTGCCGTCGATGAAGGCCAGGCTGACCGAGGCGGCCCGCAAGGAAGTCGGCGGCGTCGAGGTCGCCGACCGGATGGGGCTGGCGCGCGGGGCGCCACCGCGGTTCGAGGCCGCCGCGATGCTGCTGCTGGATCAGATCGGCAAGCTGAAGGACGGCAAGATCACGATCACCGACACCAAGGTCAACCTGTCGGGCATGGCGCGCGAGCTCGGCGGCCGTGAGGCGATCGCGGCTGCGCTGAAGAACCTGCCCGAGGGCTTTTCGATCGCCGCCAACGAGATCAAGGCGCCGCCCTACATCTTCCAGGCCTACAAGGATCCGGTGGCTGCGACGGTGACGCTGACCGGCTACGTTCCGGACAACAACGTCCACGCCGCGATCGCCACCAGCGCCTCGCGGAAGTTCACCGAAAAGGCCGTCGACAATCTCAAGGCCAGCATCGGTGCGCCCGGCTCCTTCAACACGGCTGTTATCGCCGCGCTCGGAGCGCTGTCGCGGCTGTCGACCGGCACGCTCGTCGTCTCCGACCGCGAGGTGAAGCTCTCGGGCGATGCGCTCTACGAGGGTGCCGCCAACGAGATCCGTGCAGGTCTCGGCAAGGATTTCCCGAAGAACTGGCAGTACAAGCCGGAGATCACGGTGAAGCCCGCCGCAGGCCCGGTCGACGGCACCGTGTGCCAGCAATTGTTCTCGGAGCTCCTGACCAAGAGCAAGATCCGCTTCGCCAACAAGCGCGCGGACATCGATCCTGACTCGGTCGGCATCCTCGATCGTCTCATCGAGACCGCGCTGCGCTGCCCCACCACCAACGTCGAGGTCGTCGGACATACCGACGGCGACGGCGAGGATGCCTTCAACCAGGCCCTCTCGGAAAAGCGCGCGCAGGCGGTGATCGACTATCTGGTCAAAGCGGGCCTTCCCGCCAGCCGCTTCACCGCGGTCGGCCATGGCAGCACGCAGCCGGTCGCCGGCAACGACACCGATGAAGGCAAGGCGCAGAACCGCCGCATCGAATTTCTGGTGAGGTGACGATGCCCTATCTCGTCTCGTTCCATCTGGGCTGGCTGATCGGCTCGCTGCTGCTGGGCTTCTGCATGGGCTGGATCTCGGTGGTCCAGCGCGGCAACGGCACCTCGAAGGTGGCCGCGCGCTGGTTTGCAGTGCTTGCCGCCGGCCTGCTCGCGGCCTCGCTCGCCCACGTGGTCCCCGGTCGCTTCGGCTATTGGCTCGATCTCGGCCTGATCATGTTCGCCTGCTATCTCGTCGGCTGCACCATCGGCGCCTGGCTGCGCCATCGGGTGGTCGCGCGTACCGCGCCGCCGGCCGCTGTGTGATGTTGCCGTGCACCCTCACGCGAGGGACGGGTACGCGTCGGCCGCGGCCGTTCGGCGCACGGCAACGATGCCGGGATTGCCCCCTCTTTCAACAGGCAGGCCGGCCCCATAGATTGAAATCGGCTTAAGGCGTGACGGAACATTGTGCGGCCGAAATCATCAAAACTTCATGGCCCCTGCGCAGGATCGCCCTGGAGATTCGCGTCAAGCCTTGCCGCCGAAAGCGCCAAACCCTGCACCGGGAGCCGCACCCCTGCCTAAAATATTGAAGGCACGTGTTTTTGTTCGAACTGGCGAATTCCACTTCGGCCGAAAACGCGCTAGTGGAGGGGCAGGGGGCATGCGCGATGCCGGCGCCGGGGGCGAGGGTTCGTTGAATGCCTGCGCGTCCGCCTGTCCGCCGGCCACCCTGGCCGCTGAAGCGTTGTTCGAGGTCTAGATGCTGGAAGCCATCCGCAGGGCGACGACGTTTCTGCGCCAGAAGCAAATCCTGCATAAGCTTGGAGTTGTGATCAGCATCGCGGTCATCGGCATCGCTTGCTACGTGCTCTACCACATGCTGCGCGGCATCGATTTCAACGAGGTCCTCGAAGCGATCAAGAGCACCGAGCCGAGCCAGATTGCGATGGCGGCGCTGTTCGTCACTGCGGGCTATTTCACGCTGACCTTCTACGACCTCTTCGCCACACGCGCGATCGGCCATGCCCATGTGCCCTATCGCATCAACGCGCTCGCGGCCTTCACCAGCTATTCGATCGGCCACAATGTCGGCGCGTCCGTCTTCACCGGCGGCGCGGTGCGCTACCGCATCTATTCGGCCTACGGGCTGAACGCGATCGACGTCGCGAAAATCTGCTTTCTCGCCGGCCTGACTTTCTGGCTGGGCAATGCCGCCGTGCTCGGCCTCGGCATCGCCTACCACCCGGAGGCGGCAGCCTCGATCGACCAGCTGCCGGCCTGGCTGAACCGGACGCTGGCGCTGATGATCATCGCGGCGCTGATCGGCTACGTGGTCTGGGTCTGGACCCAGCCGCGGGTGGTCGGCCGCGGCCCCTGGACCGTGGTGCTGCCGGGCGGCCCGCTGACGCTGCTCCAGATCGCGATCGGCATCGTCGATCTCGGTTTCTGCGCGCTGGCGATGTATGTGCTGGTCCCGGACGAGCCCAATCTCGGCTTCGTCGTGGTCGCGGTGATCTTCGTCTCGGCGACCCTGCTCGGCTTCGCCAGCCATTCGCCCGGAGGCCTGGGGGTGTTCGACGCCGCCATGCTGGTCGGCCTCTGGCAGATGGACCGCGAGGAGCTGCTCGGCGGCATGCTCCTGTTCCGCGTCCTCTATTATCTGGCTCCGTTCGTCTTATCTGTAATCTTGCTGACGTTTCGAGAAGTTATCATCGGCGCCCGATCGAAGCGCTTGCAACAGGCGGCGCTCAAGCTGGACCCCGGCCCGGCGCCTGAAGCCGCTTATGTGAGAGAGCGCAGCGACAGCGGCGCCTGACCGGTGTCAGGTCCTTGAAAGACAGCCCCAGGAGAAGCCCGCCCCGATGGCGATTGACGCCCCCTCTTCTCCATCCGCCCAGCCCTGGTCCGATCGGCTGCGGCACTCGACCATCATCCTGATCGCCGCGGCGCTGGCGCTGTCCGTCGTGGTCTCGCTCGGCGAATTGTCGGTGCTGCACGCCGCAATCGTGTTCCTGTGCATTGCGGCGGCTGCCTTGATCCCGTGGCGGCTGCACGATTCCGCTGCCTCCCGCGACGATGTCAGGCGCATCAACCCGGTCGAGAGCGCGGCGGTGGCCGCGGTGGTCGCCGGCATGCCGGATCCGGCGGTGCTGCTCGACCGCGCCGGTCGGGTCATCCACCTCAATGCCGCGGCCGCCCAGCTCGCGCCGGCGCTGCGCCGGAACGAGCTCGCCCAGTTCGCGCTGCGCTCGCCGGAGATCATCACGGCGCTGCGCGAGGCCATCGCGACCACCGAGCCGCGGCGCGCGACCTATCTCGATCATGTTCCGGTCGACCGCTGGATGGAGCTGATCATCACGCCGGTCCCGGTGCCGACCAGCTTCGGCGGCACCGACAAATGCATGCTGATGACCTTCCACGACCAGACGCCGCTGCGCCGGGTCGAGGAGATGCGCGCCGATTTCGTCGCCAATGCCAGCCACGAGCTGCGCACGCCGCTGGCGGCGCTGTCGGGCTTCATCGATACGCTCCAGGGCCAGGCCAAGGACGATCCCAAGGCGCGCGAGCGCTTCCTCGGCATCATGCACAACCAGGCGACGCGCATGGCGCGCCTGATCGACGATCTCCTGTCGCTGTCGCGGGTCGAACTGTCGGCCCATGTCCGGCCCGACACCCTGGTCGATCTCGTCCCGATCATCCGCCAGGTCGCCGACGGGCTCGAGCCGCTGGCGCGCGAGCGCCAGGTCGAGGTGGACATCCACCTGCCGGAGCCGCCGGTGATGATCGCCGGGGACCGCGAGGAGCTGCTCCGCCTGTTCGAGAACCTGATCGAGAACGCGCTCAAATACGGCGCCTCCGGCGGACGCGTCATCGTGTCGCTGACCGCGAGCGCCGCCGCTGACGGTACTCAGGAAATCCGGGTCATGGTCCGCGATTTCGGCCCGGGCATCGCGCCGGAGCACCTGCCGCGGCTGACCGAGCGCTTCTACCGGGTCGACGTCGGCGACAGCCGCTCGCAAGGCGGCACCGGGCTCGGTTTATCGCTGGTGAAACATATTCTTAACCGTCATCGCGGCCGCCTTTTGATCGAAAGCGTACCGAGGCAGGGCGCTACGTTCACCGCCTGTTTTCCCCAGGCCAAGCCCCCGGCCTGATCTGAAAATCAAGCATTTTCAATTGCTTGAGGGTGTCATCCAGCTGTCACGAAACCTTCGTAAAAGCACAGCCGACCGCTCCTAAAGGGTGCGGCGCGGGGAGCGCGATCGGGCGCGGATGGCGCTTCGCTCCCCTGTATGGAGACCAGCATGAATTTCCTCAAAACCATGGTCGCTGCCGGCTTGGTCGCCGCATCGACGACGGCAGCCTTTGCGGCCGACATCACCGGCGCCGGCGCGACGTTCCCGTTCCCGATCTATTCGAAGTGGGCCGACGCCTACAAAAAGGAGACCGGCAACGGTCTGAACTATCAGTCGATCGGCTCCGGCGGCGGCATCAAGCAGATCCAGGCCAAGACCGTGACCTTCGGCGCCAGCGACGCGCCGCTCAAGGCCGAGCAGCTCGAGAAGGACGGCCTCGTCCAGTGGCCTATGGTGATGGGTGCCATCGTCCCCGTCGTCAACCTCGAGGGTGTGAAGCCGGGCGAGCTGGTCTTCGACGGCGAGACGCTGGCCAGCATCTATCTCGGCAAGATCACCAAATGGGACGACGCCGCGATCAAGAAGCTCAATCCGAACGTGAAGCTGCCGTCGGACGCCATCACCGTGGTCCGCCGTTCGGACGGTTCGGGCACCACCTTCAACTTCACCAACTACCTCTCCAAGGCCAGCGCCGATTGGAAGAGCAAGGTCGGCGAGGGCACCGCGGTCGAGTGGCCGGTCGGCGTCGGCGCCAAGGGCAATGAAGGCGTGTCCGGCAACATCAGCCAGACCAAGAACTCGATCGGCTATGTCGAGTACGCCTATGCCAAGCAGAACAAGTTGACCTACGCCGGTCTCGTCAACAAGGCCGGCAAGCCGGTGCAGCCGACCGTCGAGGCCTTCCAGGCGGCCGCTTCCAACGCCGACTGGTCCAAGGCGCCCGGCTATTACGTCATCCTGACCGACCAGCCCGGCGACAAGTCATGGCCGATCACGGCGGCGACCTTCATCCTCATGCACAAGTCCGCCACCGACAAGGCTGCCTCGCAGGAAGCCATCAAGTTCTTCCGCTGGGCCTTCAAGAACGGCGGCAAGATGGCCGAGGAGCTCGACTACATCCCGATGCCGGACAGCGTCGTCCAGCAGATCGAGAAGACCTGGGCTGCCGATATCAAGAGCTGAGTTGAGCTCTCGTGTCCCGGACCCGGTTCCGGGATGCTCCAAGATCTCCGCTCCGGATCGGCCTCCTGCCGTATCCGGGGCGCGCCACCAACAACAAGCGTATATGAATAACGGGCACAGGGGATCGGCGTGGCTGAGATGGCTGTCGAGAGCAATGTGATTGATGCTGCCGGACCGTATGATCGCGCCAAGGCCTTGAGCGCGTTCAAGCTCGGCGACGTCACCTTCTATTGGATCACGCGACTGTCCGCGATCTCGGTGCTGCTGATCCTGGGCGGCATCATCATCTCGCTGATCGTCGGAGCGTTCCCGGCGATCAAGGAATTCGGCATCTCTTTCCTGTGGACGCAGCGCTGGGCGCCGTCGGCCGATCCGCCCGTGCTCGGCGCGCTCGGGCCGATCTACGGCACGCTCGTCACCTCCTTCATCGCGATGCTGATCGCCATTCCCGTCGGTCTCGGCATCGCGATCTTCCTCACCGAGCTCTGCCCGCAATGGCTGCGCCGCCCGATCGGCATGGCGGTCGAACTGCTCGCCGGCATTCCCTCGATCATCTACGGCATGTGGGGCTTCTTCGTGCTGGGCCCGTTTCTGGCCAACACCTTCCAGCCCTTCATGATCAGCGTGTTCGACGGCGTTCCCGTGCTGGGCGCGATCTTCGCAGGCCCCCCGTCCTATCTCAGCCTGTTCAACGCCGCACTGATCCTCGCCATCATGGTGCTGCCCTTCATCACCTCGATCTCGGTCGACGTGTTCAAGACGGTGCCGCCGGTTTTGAAGGAAGCCGCCTATGGCGTCGGCTGCACCACCTGGGAGGTCGTCCGCAGCGTGGTGATCCCCTACACCCGGGTCGGCATCATCGGAGGCGTCATGCTGGCGCTGGGCCGCGCGCTCGGCGAGACCATGGCGGTGACCTTCATCATCGGCAATTCGTTCCGTATCTCTTCATCCATCTTCGCCCCGGGCACCACGATTTCGGCGGCGATCGCCTCCGAGTTCGCAGAGAGCGACGGCCTGCACCAGTCCGGCCTGATCCTTCTCGGTCTGCTCTTGTTCGTGCTGACGTTCTTCGTGCTCGCAGCCGCGCGGTTGATGCTGATGCGCCTCGAAACCAAGGCCGGGAAGTGAAGCCATGAACCCGATCTATGCACGCCGCCGCCGCGGAGACATCATCATTCGCGGTCTCTGCATCGCAGCCGCCGCCTTCGGCGTCACCTGGCTCGCGCTGATCCTGGTCACGCTGTTCTACAACGGCCTGGCCGGGCTCAGCCTCCAGGTCTTCACCGCCGACACGCCGCCGCCCGGATCGAATGAGGGCGGATTGCGCAACGCCATCGTCGGCTCGCTGATCATGACCGCGATCGGTGTCGGCATCGGCGCGCCGCTAGGCCTGTTCGCCGGCACCTATCTCGCCGAATACGGCCGCAACGACAAGCTGACCTCGGTGATCCGCTTCATCAACGACATTCTCCTGTCGGCTCCCTCGATCATCATCGGCCTGTTCATCTACGGCGCGGTCGTAGTGCCGATGCGCGGCTTCTCGGCGATCGCAGGCGCGCTGGCGCTCGCCGTCATCGTGATCCCGGTCGTCGTGCGCACCACGGAGGACATGCTGCTGCTGGTGCCGAACCCGCTGCGTGAAGCCGCCAGCGCGCTCGGCCTGCCGCGCTCGCTGGTGATCAAGCGCATCGCCTATCGTGCGGCGCGTTCCGGCCTGATCACCGGCGTGCTGCTCGCCACCGCCCGCGTCGCCGGCGAAACGGCGCCGCTGCTGTTCACAGCGCTCTCGAACCAGTTCTTCAGCCTCGGCCTGGACAAGACGATGGCCAACCTGCCGGTGACCATCAACAATTTCGTGCAGAGCCCCTACGCCTATTGGAAGCAGCTCGCCTGGAGCGGCGCGCTGCTGATCACCCTGACCGTGCTTGCCCTGAACATTGGCGCGCGCATCATCGGCGCCGAGAGGACTGCAAAATGAGTGAAATGTCCGTTTCCGTCAGCGCGCCGACCGTTCATCCCGGCTCGCAGCCGTTGCCCGAGGCGCCCGCCAAGGTCACCGCGCGCAACCTGAATTTCTACTACGGTGAGCACCACGCGCTGAAGAACATCAATCTGGCGCTCGGCACCAATCGTGTCACGGCGTTCATCGGCCCGTCGGGCTGCGGCAAGTCCACCCTGCTGCGTATCTTCAACCGGATGTATGACCTCTATCCGGGCCAGCGTGCCACCGGCCAGCTGCTGCTCGACCAGACCAACATCCTCGACCCCAAGCTCGATCTCAACCTGCTGCGAGCCCGGGTCGGCATGGTGTTCCAGAAGCCGACGCCGTTCCCGATGACGATCTACGAGAACATCGCCTTCGGCATCCGCCTCTACGAGAAGATCTCGAAATCGGAGATGGACGGCCGGGTCGAGAAGGCGCTGCGCGGCGGCGCACTGTGGAACGAGGTCAAGGACAAGCTCAACGCCTCCGGCCTGTCGCTTTCCGGCGGCCAGCAGCAGCGCCTCTGCATCGCCCGCACCGTCGCGGTGCGGCCCGAGGTGATCCTGTTCGACGAGCCCTGCTCGGCGCTCGACCCGATCTCGACCGCCAAGGTCGAGGAGCTGATCCAGGAGCTGTCTGAGAACTACACGATCGCGATCGTCACCCACAACATGCAGCAGGCGGCGCGCGTCTCCGACAAGACCGCCTTCATGTATCTCGGCGAGTTGATCGAGTTCGACGACACCAGCAAGATCTTCACGTCGCCGACCGACCGGCGCACGCAGGATTACATCACCGGCCGGTTCGGCTGAGGAGACGGGACATGGGTTCTGAACATACCGTAAAGGCCTTCGACAGCGACCTCCAGGAGCTCACGCGCCTCGTCGCCGAAATGGGCGGCATCGCCGAACGCATGATCGTCGATTCCGTCGATGCGCTGATCCGCCGCGACGTGGCGCTCGGCCAGCGCGTCGTCACCACCGACGCCGATCTCGACGCGCTGCAGAAGCGCATCGAGGAGCGCGCCGTGCTCACCATCGCCCGCCGCCAGCCGATGGCCGTCGACCTGCGCGAGATCGTCGGAGCCATGCGGGTTGCGACCGATCTCGAACGCATCGGCGACCTCGCCAAGAACATGGGCAAGCGCGTCGCGGCGCTGGAGACGGATTTCCATCCGCTCAAGCTGTTCCGCGGCCTGGAGCACATGACCGACCTCGTGCAGCAGCAGGTCAAGAGCGTGCTGGATGCCTATGCCGCGCACGATTTGCCGGCGGCGATGGCGGTGTGGAAGGGCGACGAGGAAGTCGACGCCATCTGCACCTCGCTGTTCCGCGAGCTCCTCACCTACATGATGGAGGATCCGCGCAACATCTCGTTCTGCATCCACCTGATGTTCTGCGCCAAGAACATCGAGCGGATCGGCGACCACGCAACCAACATCGCCGAGACCGTGTTCTACATGATCGAGGGCCAGGCGATCACCGACAAGCGGCCGAAGGGCGACATGACGACCTTCGCCACCACGGTGCCGAATACCTAAGGAGCGACGACAACATGGGCGCACGCATTATGGTGGTTGAGGACGAGGAGGCTCTCACCGAGCTTCTTCGCTACAACCTCGAAGGCGACGGCTATGACGTCGAGACGGTGATGCGCGGCGACGACGCCGACACCCGCCTCAAGGAGCACATTCCCGATCTGATCGTGCTCGACTGGATGCTGCCGGGCCTGTCGGGCATCGAGCTGTGCCGCCGGCTTCGGACCCGCCCCGAGACCAAGCAACTGCCGATCATCATGCTCACCGCGCGCGGCGAGGAAAGCGAGCGGGTGCGGGGCCTCGCGACCGGCGCCGACGATTACATCGTCAAGCCGTTCTCGGTGCCGGAGCTGCTCGCGCGCGTGAAGGGCCTCCTCAGGCGCGCCAGCCCCGAGCGGCTCGCCACCGTGCTCGCCTATGGCGACATCGAGCTCGACCGCGACAAGCGTCGCGTGGCGCGCTCGGGCCGGCCGATCGATCTCGGCCCGACCGAGTATCGTCTCCTGGAGTTCTTCCTGGAGCATCCCGGCCGCGTGTTCTCGCGCGAACAGCTGCTCGACAGCGTCTGGGGCCGCGACATCTACATCGACGAGCGCACCGTCGACGTCCATATCGGCCGCCTGCGCAAGCTGCTCAATCTCGGCCGCGAGCAGGACCCGATCCGCACCGTCCGCGGCGCCGGCTACGCGCTGGACGATCGGTTTGCAAAGGCCGAGCAGACGTAAATTCGGGCGGGCCGCTGGTTCGCAGCTGCGGCTTCAATCTCCGCTGTCATCCCCGGACGCGCGCAGCGTGAGCCCGGGATTCATAGCCACGGGGCGAGGTTTGGCGAAGACTCGGAGTAGCCATCTCGCGCGACAGCTGCGCGCTGTGGCTATGGATCCCCGCCCCCCGTGCGCAATCGCGCACTAGGCGGGGACGACACCGAGTGATTGGAGCGGCCGTCGTGAAACGTCTGCAACAATTAGATCGACAAACTCACCGCGTGCTCGGCTTCGCCGGTGCGCGGCGGCGGTCCGCTGCGGGCTGATAGGCCACGCGCGAATGCTGGGCGCAGTAGGGCAGGCCGGAGAGCGCCTTGCCGCCGCAGAAGAAGAAATCCGGGCTCGAGGGATCGCCGACCGGCCAATGGCAGGTCGCCTCGTTCAATTCCAGCAGCGACAGCCGCTGGCTCATCGGCACCACGTTGTCATAGGTAACCGGCTCGGCTTCCACCTCGACCTCGAAGGCTTGCGCCAGTGCCGTGTTGCCGCGCGCAACGGGGCGGGTCACCCGCATCATGTGCTGCGCGGGCCGGGCCTTGCGCGGCCGCGGCGCTGCCGATGAAGGGCTCTTGGCGCGGCCGGACAGGCCGAGCCGGTGCACCTTGCCGATCACGGCATTGCGGGTCACATTGCCGAGCTCCGCCGCGATCTGGCTGGCCGAAAGTCCGGCCTCCCAGAGCTTCTTCAGCTGCTCGACGCGATCATCGGACCAGGTCAAAACCGTCATTGCACCCTTTCCCTCGCTGCGCGTCTGCCATCCTGGCGGCTTCGCAGCGAATGCTTAAGCCTTGAAAAACCCGTGCCGCCAGAATCCCTTAAGGCTCGCCGGGCGCGCTCAAGACGCCCGAACGTTTACGCCGGTACATGAGGACTTTGGGATCAGAACTGCTGCACGAGATGTCGTATCTGACAGTCCAAACGCTACAATATGGCGTGACTCCCGCGCAAGAGTCCGCCGACTCGCTTCCACATGTTCCGTGGTGAAAAACCCGCGAAATCGGCACCGCAAGACTACGGATTCAGCGTTTCGCGAGGCTTTCCGGGCGGCATTGACACCCGTCTTGCCAGGCATAAGATAGTGCCACGTGCCGCCCTTAAAAGGCGGCACGTTTCGTTTTCCGGGGCCGGTCGATGGTGCGTTGCCCAATGCGTGCCTCACACCGTCCGCAACATTCAAGTGACGTCATGACTAACAGCCCAGCGCCGCATTTGCTCCCCGTTTTCGCCAGGGCCGACCTCGGTTTCGAGCGCGGCGAAGGCTGCTGGCTGATCGCGACCAACGGCGATCGCTATCTCGATTTCACCTCGGGCGTGGCGGTGAATGCGCTTGGCCATGTCCATCCCGCGCTGGTCACGGCGTTGCAGGAGCAGGCGACCAAGCTCTGGCACATGTCGAACCTGTTCCAGAGCCCTGATGGCGAGAAGCTCGCAAGCCGCCTCTGCAACGAGAGCTTTGCGGACTTCGTGTTCTTCTGCAATTCCGGCGCCGAGGCGCTGGAAGGCGTGATCAAGCTGGTGCGCCACCATCATTTCTCGAAGGGACATCCGGAACGTTACCGCATGATCACGTTCGAGGGTGCCTTCCACGGCCGCACGCTGGCGACGCTCGCCGCCACCGGGTCTGCGAAATATCTCGAGGGCTTCGGCCCGCCGATGGACGGCTTCGATCAGGTGCCGCATGGCGACCTCGATGCCGTGAAGAAGGCGATCGGACCGCACACCGCCGGCATTCTCATCGAGCCGATCCAGGGCGAGGGTGGCGTTCGTGCTGCACCTCACGCCTTCCTGAGGGCGCTGCGCGAGCTCTGCAACGAGCGCGGCCTGTTGCTCGCCTTCGACGAGGTGCAGACCGGCATGGGCCGCACCGGCGAGCTCTTTGCCTACAAGCGCACCGGCGTCACGCCGGACGTGATGTCGCTCGCCAAGGCGCTCGGCGGCGGCTTCCCGATCGGCGCGGTGCTGGCGACGGCCGACGCGGCCGCCGGCATGGGGCCCGGCTCGCACGGCTCGACCTTCGGCGGCAATCCGCTGGCGATCGCGGCGGCCAACGCCGTGCTCGACGTCATGCTCAAGCCCGGCTTCTTCGACCATGTGCAGAAGATGTCGCTGCTGCTCAAGCAGAAGCTCGCCTCCGTGATCGATCGTCATCCCGATGTCGTCAGCGAGGTGCGCGGCGAGGGCCTCCTGATCGGTATCAAGGCCGTGGTGCCCTCGGGCGATCTCGTCGCGGCGCTGCGCGCCGAAAAGCTGCTCACTGTCGGGGCCGGCGACAATGTCGTGCGCTTCCTGCCGCCCCTGATCGTCACCGAAGCAGAGATCGAGGACAGCGTCATCAGGCTCGAGCGCGCCTGCGCTGCGATCTCGTCCAGCCAGACCAAGCGGGCGGCAAGCTGATGAGCACGACGCCCAACAAACCTCCCAAGCACTTCCTGGACATCAACGAGCTGCCGCTCTCGGAGCTCAAGAGCATGCTCGCCGCCTCTTCCGCCATGAAGGCGAAGCAGAAGGCGCAGCAGCCGGTCAGGCCGCTCGAAGGCAAGACGCTGGCGATGATCTTCGAGCGTCCCTCGACCCGCACCCGCGTCTCGTTCGACGTCGGCATGCGCCAGCTCGGCGGCGAGGCGATCATGCTCACCGGCGCCGAGATGCAGCTCGGGCGCGGCGAGACCATCGCCGACACCGCGCGCGTGCTGTCGCGCTATGTCGATGCCATCATGATCCGCATCCTCAACCACGATGCGCTGCTGGAGCTTGCTGCCAACGCCACCGTGCCCGTCATCAACGGCCTGACGCGGCGTTCGCATCCCTGCCAGGTGATGGCCGACCTCATGACCTATGAGGAGCATCGCGGCCCGATCGAGGGCAAGACGGTGGCCTGGACCGGCGACGACAACAACGTGCTGGCGTCCTGGGCCCATGCCGCCGAGCGCTTCAAGTTCCAGCTCAATGTCGCGACGCCGCCGGAGCTCGCACCGAAAAAGGCCATGCGCGACTGGATCAAGGCGACGGGCGCGCCGATCGTCCTCGGCACCGATCCCGAGACCGCCGTGCGCGGCGCCGATTGCGTCGTCACCGACACCTGGGTGTCGATGGGCGACAAGGAGGGCGAGCACCGCCACAACGTGCTCAAGCCCTACCAGGTCAATGCCAAGCTGATGTCGCTGGCCAAGGCGGACGCCTTGTTCATGCATTGCCTGCCGGCCCATCGCGGCGAGGAGGTCACCGACGAGGTGATCGACGGCCCGCAATCGGTCGTGTTCGACGAAGCCGAAAACCGCCTGCATGCGCAGAAGGGAATTCTGGCCTGGTGCTTCGACGCGGTGAAGTAGCCTTCTTGTAGCCTGGATGGAGCGCAGCGAAATCCGGGTTCTCGACGCGCGGGACGACCTTCCCGGATTACGCTGCGCTCCATACGGGCTACGCGAGCCCCTCGTTATGACGACGGAATGCGGGCGTTCCCCTTCCATTTCCGCCCTCCGACCCCAGATAAAGCGCCATGGTTTCCCAGTCTCCTGACATGAATACCGGGCCTGAAGGCCCGGTTCGCGCGCCATCATCGGTTCCGATCGACGACGCCGTGCTGCCTTACGAGGTCGACGCGCTCGACGTGCGCGGGCGCCTGGTGCGGCTTGGGCCTGCGCTCGATGACATCCTCACCAAGCACGATTACCCCGCACCGGTCGGCAAGCTGCTCGGCGAGGCCATCGTGCTGACGACGCTGCTCGGCTCGGCGCTGAAGTTCGAGGGCCGCTTCATTCTGCAGGCCCAGACCGATGGTCCGGTGTCGTTCCTGGTGGTCGACTACAAGGCTCCGGATCGCCTGCGCGCCTATGCGCGCTTTGACGCCTCGCGCCTGGGCACGGCGAAGGATTCCGGCACGCTGCTCGGCCGCGGCCATCTCGCCATGACCATCGACCAGGGCCCCGACATGAGCCGCTACCAGGGCCTTGTCGCGCTCGACGGCGGCAGCCTGGAAGACGCCGCCCACGAATATTTCCTGCGGTCCGAGCAGATCCCGACCCGCGTGCGCCTCGCGGTCGGCGAGGAATGGCGCTCGAGCGACGGCGGCAAGCATCGCTGGCGCGCCGGCGGCATGCTGATGCAGTTTCTGCCCAAGGCGCCGGAGCGCGCGCGGCAGGCGGACTTGCATCCCGGCGATGCGCCCGACGGCACCGAGGTGCACAATGTCGCTGAAGACGATGCCTGGGTCGAGGCGCGCTCGCTGATCGAGACTGTCGAAGACGTCGAGCTGATCGATCCCGAGCTCTCCGGCGAGCGGCTGCTCTACCGCCTCTTCCACGAGCGCGGCGTGCGCGTGTTCAATCCTCAGGCGCTCGAGGCGCGGTGCTCCTGCTCGCGCGATGCGGTCGCCGCGATGCTCAAGAGCTTCTCGCCCGACGACCGCGCCGCCATGGTCAAGGACGACCAGGTCGTCGTCACCTGCGAGTTCTGCTCGTCGGTGTACCAGTTCACGCCGCACGAGGCCGGCGCGGAGGACGCGTAAGCCTGTCCTTCATTGAGCGTGCTTACACCACACGCCGCTCTCGCGCCCGGACGCAGCTATCGTAGGGTGGGCAAAGCGGAGCGTGCCCACCATCCGTCTCTGAATTCGCAAGAGATCGTGGGCACGGCGCTTTGCGCCTTTGCCCACCCTACGGCACCGCCTCTTAATTCAACACCCGCTTGCTATCCGGGCTGTCCAGCGAAAACGTCGGCACGTCGATCTCGAAGCGCTCGCCGGTTTCGCTGACCATCTGGTAGCGGCCGGTCATGAAGCCGGAGGCGGTCGAGAGCGGCACGCCGGAGGTGTATTCGAAGCGTTCGCCGGGGGCGAGGATCGGCTGCTCGCCGACCACGCCCTCGCCCTTCACCTCCTGCTGGCGGCCGGAGGCATCTGTGATGATCCAGTGCCGCGTCTTGAGCTGCACGGTCTCCTCGCCCGAATTGGTGATGACGATGGTGTAGGACCAGAAGTAGCGCGAGCGGTCGGCCGACGACTGCTCCGGCACAAAGTTCGGCTCGACGGTCACTTCGATCTGGCGGGTCACGGCGCGGTACATGGCTGCCATCATACCGAAATCCGTCCCGGGAACCAAACCCCCGGGGGCGGCTTTGGCGACATCGTCCCGCCAGAATTGGAGGAAAAGCACACCGCCGAGGGAGACAACCATATGTGATCCGGCCGCTTTGCGAGACGACAGCCGGACCATTACACTGCTCCAACGTCGCGATTTGCGGAACGGTTTCCAGGCCCGATGACCATTGCCGACCAAGTGACGGGATCGACCATCGCAGGAACCGCGGGCGCAAAGCCCGCAGGGACCAAGCTGCGCGCCGCAGCGCCGGCCATCACGCTGCCCGCCATCGGCGAGCGCGAGCTCCGGCTCGATCTGTTCCGCGGACTCGCGCTGTGGCTGATCTTCATCGACCATCTGCCGCCCAGCCTTCTCACCTGGTTCACGATCCGCAATTACGGCCTCAGCGACGCCACCGAGATCTTCATCTTCATCTCCGGCTACACGGCGGCCTTCGTCTATGGCCGGGCGATGCTGGAGAGCGGCGTTCTCATCGCCACCGCGCGCATCCTGCGCCGGGTCTGGCAGATCTACGTCGCCCACGTCTTCCTGTTCACGATCTTCCTCGCCGAGATCTCCTATGTGGCGACCAGGTTCGAGAACCCGCTCTACACCGAAGAGATGGGCATCATGGACTTCCTCAAGCAGCCCGACGTCGTCATCGTGCAGGCGCTGCTGCTGCGCTTCCGTCCCGTCAACATGGACGTGCTGCCGCTCTACATCGTGCTGATGCTGGCCCTGCCGCTGATCCTGTGGTCGATGAAATGGCGGCCCGACGTCACGCTCGGCCTCTCGGTCGTGCTCTACGCGGTGACCTGGGAGTACGATCTCTATCTCTCGGCCTATCCGAACGGCTTCTGGGCCTTCAATCCGTTCGCCTGGCAATTGCTGTTCGTGTTCGGTGCCTGGTGTGCGCTCGGAGGTGCGCGTCGCATGTCGCGCATCCTGGCTTCGCGGGTGACGATGTGGATCTCCATCGCCTATCTCGTCGCGGCGTTCTACGTGACGTTGACCTGGTACGTGCCGCAGCTCTCCCAGTTCATGCCGAAGCGGATCGAGCAGTGGATGTATCCGATCGACAAGACCGATCTCGACGTGCTGCGCTTCACGCACTTCCTGGCGCTGGCCGCGCTGACTGTGCGCTTCCTGCCCCGGGACTGGCCGGGCTTGAAATCGCGTTGGCTGCGACCATTGATTCTATGTGGTCAGCACTCGCTCGAGATCTTCTGCCTCGGCGTCTTCCTGGCCTTCGCCGGCCATTTCGTCCTCGCCGAAATCTCCGGCGGGCCGGTCATGCATGCGTTGATTAGCCTCTCCGGAATCCTGATCATGTGGGGGGTTGCCTGGGTCATTTCGTGGTACAAGCGTGTGGCTGACAAGAGCGGTGCGAAAACCAAAAACGCCGTCGGCAACGCCGATCTGGCGGGAGGGGGCTGATGAAGGCGAAGGTTCTCCTGAGCCTGGTCCTGCTATGCGGTAACCTCGCCGCGCCCACGGCGCGCGCGGGCGATGCCGCGTCCCCTGTGCCCGCGGCCTGCGAATTGCCGCCCTATCTGCTGACCAGCGAAAGCCAGCTGCCCAAGGTCGCCGAGGCGATCAAGGCCGGCAAGCCGCTCGAGATCCTGGTCATCGGCAGCCGCTCGACCACGATTCCGTCGTCGGAGGGCAGCTCCTATCCGGCGCGCATGGAGGCGATCCTCAAGGAGAAGCTGCCGCCGTCCGAAGTCGTGCACGTCTCCGTAGAAATACAGAGCAAGAAAACGGCAGAGGAGACCGCGTCCACCTTCGTTAAACTGATGGAAGCAAAAACGCCTACCTTGGTCATCTGGCAGACCGGGACCGTGGATGCTATCCGATCCATCGATCCCGACGAATTTCGTGGCGCGGTGACCGACGGGGTTGTTGCGCTGCAAAAGGCAGGGGCAGACGTCGTCTTGATGAATTTGCAATACAGCCCGCGCACCGAGACCATGATCTCGGCGCAGCCTTTTCTCGATAATATGCGCGTCGTGGCGCAGGAGCACGACATCCCGCTGTTCGATCGTTTCGCGATCATGCGGCAGTGGAACGAGCAGGGCCAGTTCGACCTGTTCAGCCCGTCCCGCGGGCCTGAGCTGGCGAAGCAGGTCCATGATTGCCTTGGCCGGGCGTTGGCACAGTTCGTGATCGACGCTGCTCATCTGGAGCCGGCCCAGCAGCAAAATTGAGGTCTAGCGTTAATGAGTTCTCTCCGCCCTTTTTGCCTGACGTCATGGCTGGCCGTGCCTGCAGCAGCAGCACTGTTGTTGCTGACGCCGGCCGCGCATGCGCAGGCGCCGGCCGCACCGCCGGCGACCCCCGCACCCGCCCAGTCGCCTGATCCCGCGCCCGCCGCGCCGTCCCAGACCACCGTCGCCGCGAGGTCGCCCGAGCAGCGTGGCGTCACCTCGCGCGCCATCGACAAGGTGAAGGAGGTCGCGAAGTCCGCCGCCGACATCTTCAGCCGCGTTCCCTGCCTGCCGCCGAAGGGCGGCTCGAAGGCGATGGGCTCGCTGCCCCATGTCGCAGGCAAGCTCGCCGCCGGCCAGCCCGTCGTCATCGTTGCGTTCGGCTCGTCGTCGACCCAGGGGTTCGGCGCGAGCTCGCCGGAGTTCAATTACCCCAATCGTCTCGCCGCACAGCTGCGCCGGCACTACCCGACCGCCGACATTACCGTCGTCAATGCCGGCGTCGGCGGCGAGGATGCCCCCGAAATGATGAGGCGCCTGCAGACGCAGGTCATCGACGTGCATCCGGATCTCGTGATCTGGCAGGTCGGCACCAACGCCGTGCTGCGCAACCTCGATCCCGCTGACACCGCCAAGCTGGTCGAGGACGGCATCAGCCGCATCCAGGCCGCCGGCGGCACCGACATCGTGCTGGTCGATCCGCAATATTCGCCGGCCGTCAACCAGCGCAAGGAGAGCGCCGGCAAGATGATCAAGCTGCTCGGCAACGTCGCCGAGCTTCGTCACGTCGGCATTTTCCCGCGCTTCGAAGTGATGCGCGACTGGCACGAGAACCAGTCGATCCCGGTCGAGAGCTTCGTCATCGCCGACGGCCTGCACATGAACGATTGGGGCTATGCCTGCTTCGCCCAGCTGCTCGGCGACGACATCATCCGCTCGGTGGGGCAGATTAAGCTCGGGGTGAACGTGCCCGCCGATGTGAGAACGTATCGGCCGATGTGAGCACGCTGCCGTAGGGTGGGCAAAGGCGCAAAGCGCCGTGCCCACCATCGCTCAGTGACACGAAGGAAGAAGACGTGGGCACGCTTCGCTTTGCCCACCCTACGAGACCTCGCTTCCGCTACGCCTTCTCCAGCGCCGCGGTGAGATCCTCGATCAGGTCGTCCGCGTGCTCCAGCCCCGCCGAGAAGCGGATGAAGCCCTCGCTGATGCCGAGCGCGGCGCGGTCTTCCGGCTTGAGGCGCTGATGCGTCGTGGTCGCCGGATGGGTGACGAGGCTCTTGGCGTCGCCGAGATTGTTGGAGATCTTGGCAAGCTTCAATTCGTTGAGCACGCGGAACGCCGCCGCCTTGCCGCCCTTGACCTCGAAGCCGACCAGCGTCGAGCCGCCGCGCATCTGCTTCTTCACCAGCGCCGCCTGCGGATGATCGGCGCGGCCGGGATAGACCAGTCGCGAAATCTTGGGATGGCTCGCCAGCACCTCGGCGATGCGCGCGGCATTGTCGGTCTGCGCGCGCACCCGCACGCCCAGCGTCTCCAGGCCCTTGAGCAGGACCCAGGCATTGAACGGCGAGATCGACGGGCCGGTCTGGCGCATGAAATTGTGGATGTGCTCGGCGATGAAGGCTTCCGAGGACAGGATGATGCCGCCGAGACAACGGCCCTGGCCGTCGATGTGCTTGGTCGCGGAGTAGACGACGACGTCGGCCCCGAGCGCGAGCGGGCTCTGCCAGATCGGCGTCGCAAACACGTTGTCGACGACGAGCCGCGCGCCGCCCTTGTGCGCGATCTCGGCGATCGAGGGAATGTCGAGCACATCCAGCGTCGGGTTGGTCGGGCTCTCCAGGAAGAATGTCTTGGTGTTGGGGCGGAGCGCGCGCTGCCACTGGTCGAGATCGAGCCCGTCGACCAGCGTGGTCTCGATGCCGTAGCGCGGCAACAGGTCCTGCACGACGTAGAGGCACGAGCCGAACAGCGCGCGCGAGGCCACGACGTGATCGCCGGCCTTGAGCGGCGCCAGGATCGCGGTCGTCACCGCCGCCATGCCGGTCGCCGCCGAGCGCGCGGCCTCGGCGCCTTCGAGCTCGATCATGCGGCGCTCGAACATCGCAATGGTCGGGTTGGAATAGCGCGAATAGATGAAGCCGGGGTCCTCGCCCTTGAACCGCGCCTCGCACTCCTCCGCGCTGGCGTAGACATAGCCTTGCGTCAGGAACAGCGCCTCCGACGTCTCGCCATATTGCGAGCGCAGGGTGCCGGAATGGACCAGGCGGGTTTCGGGGCGGTAGGCAGCGGACGACTTCGACATAGGACCCTCTCCGACATGACCGTCGGCGAAAACGGTCACAAAAAAACCGGCCTGGATATCTCCACGGGCCGGGATCACAGAGGTCCCCGGCCTGTTTAGCGACTTATTTAACGTGGCTGCAAGCCGGCCGGCTCAAATCACCACGGGATAAGTGATGCTCATATTCCGCAATGCCCTTTCCGTCAAGGCGTCCATCGGATAGCCGTAAAAGACCTGTATTTCCGGCATGGCCGGATGCATTCGACCCCTTATGAGGACCCCCGGTTGACGTTCCCGGTCGCCGCCGACGCCAATGGTATCCTGCCCGACCGCATGATCGCGGCGATGGCGGAAGAAGGTCTCATCCTGCCCGCCTACGACTTCGTCGAGAGCCAGATCCAGCCGGCGAGCCTCGATCTGCGCCTCGGCGACATCGCCTATCGCGTCCGTGCCAGCTTCCTCCCCGGTCCCGGCGCCACCGTCGCCGAGCGCATCGACGAGTTGAAGCTGCACGAGTTCAGCCTCGCCGACGGCGCGGTGCTGGAGACCAACTGCGTCTACATCGTGCCGCTGCTGGAGAGCCTGGCGCTACCGCCGGAGATCGTCGCGGCCGCCAATCCGAAGAGCTCGACCGGCCGGCTCGACGTCTTCACCCGCGTCATCGCCGACGGCACCCGCCGCTTCGACATGATCGGCGCCGGCTATCACGGCCCGCTCTATGCCGAGATCAGCCCGAAGACGTTTCCGGTGCTGGTGCGCGAGGGCTCGCGTCTCAGCCAGGTCCGCTTCCGCACCGGCGATGCCATCCTCAATGCCGACGAGCTCGATGCGCTGCACGCCAGCGAGCGTCTCGTCGACATCGACGATGCGGATCTGTCCGGCGGCGTTGCCGTCTCGGTCGATCTCTCCGGCGAGAGGGCGAACGGCTTCGTCGGCTACCGCGCCAAGCGCCACACCGGCGTCGTCGATGTCGATCGCCGCGCCGGCTACGCGGTGGAGGATTTCTGGGAGCCGATCTCGGCGCGGGCCGACGGCAGCCTGATCCTCGACCCCGGCGAGTTCTATATCCTCGCCTCCAAGGAAGCGGTGCAGGTGCCGCCCGACTACGCCGCGGAGATGGTGCCGTTCGATCCCCTGGTCGGCGAATTCCGCGTGCACTATGCCGGCTTCTTCGATCCCGGCTTCGGCTATGCCGGCGCGGGCGGGCTGGGATCGCGCGCCGTGCTGGAGGTGCGCTCGCGCGAGGTGCCGTTCATCCTCGAGCACGGCCAGATCGTCGGCCGCCTCGTCTACGAGAAGATGCTGGCCCGTCCCGACGCGATGTACGGCCAGCGCATCGGCTCGAACTACCAGGCGCAGGGGTTGAAGCTGAGCAAGCATTTCCGGGTGTAGCTACACACTCCGCTGTCATTCCCCGCGACCGGGCTACGCCAAGGCTTCGCCGGGGTTGAGGTCCTGGGGCGCCGAAGCTCTAGCGTAGGCGGCAGGCGGGGAATCCAGTACGCCGCGGCCTTTTCGGCTCAATCACAAACTTCCCCGGAGTACTGGATCGCCCGCCCCAGTGCGCAACTGCGCACAAGGCGGACGATGACACCGAGATCGCGTCCGGTTGCGTCACCCGGTCCGCGATGACACACTCCCGCAAAACAACAAGCCGGGAGCGAACATGACGGCCGCACCAGACCTCGCGCAGGAAGTTCAATGGCAGCGCTGGCGCGCGATCGCCGATCTCTACCATGCCTACTTCACCGGCCTCATCCTCAGCGTCGTTACGCGCCGTGGCACGGCGGATGCCGCAGAATTCGTCTTCCGCGTGTTTCGTCGCCAGCAGCAGGAGCGTTTCCTGCCGGGGCTCAAAAAGCTTGAGATCGATCATCTGCCGCCGGCGGTCGCCGCCGCGCAATATCACTATCTCTCCAACTGGATCGGCGGCGTGCACGTCGAATACATGTACGAGAGCGACACCAAGGCCTGGATCCGCTATCCGCCGCCGCGCTGGATCTGGAGGGGCACCGCGATCTGCGGCGTGCCGGGCGAGGTCTCGCGCGCGATGCTGCGCGGCTGGCACGCCAACAACGGCGTTGCCCTCGGCGATCTCAGGCTCGGCTTCGTCTGCACCAAGCAGAGCGTCGACGGCCAGGACGGGCTCGAAGGCTATTATTATCTCTACGACCATCCGCTCGAACTCGACCAGCGCCTCGTGTTCGCGCGGCACCTGGAAGCGCCGCTGTTCGATGCAAAGACGGCGCCGGCATTGCCAGTCGCGAGCTGGCCGAGACCGCGGCTGGAAAAGGCCTATCGCAATTACGCGATGGAATATGTCCGCACCGCCGCGCCCGTGATGGTGCAGCTGTTCGGCCCGGAGGATGCGGGCTATCTGCTGCACCTCACCGGCAGGCTGATCGGCATGCAATATTTCGACGAGGTCGCGGCCGCGCTGGCGATGAATCGCGGCGGCGCGCGAGAATTCGCATCGTTCCTGAATGCGCTGCTCGCCGCGCAGGATGATGCGGCCGCGATGACGCAATCCGAAGGCACGTTCGAGATCCGCCAGCAAAGCTGGAGGCTGATGGACGACGTCGCCGACTATTCTCGCGCGTGCGCCAAGGTGCTGGAGGGATTGTTCGAAGGCCTCGCTGCAGGCTGCGGCCGGCACATCGGCGTGCAGATGCGCACCGCTCCAGGCGGGCGCCCGCCGCTGGTGTGGACGATCGGGTAATTCCACCGCTTGAAATGCGCTGCCGCAGGGCACGCCTGCATCAGGCGCAGGCGGAAGCGTCGCGCGCCGTGCTAACACGCCTCAGCCGCGCCATTCGCGCGAACGAAGCTATCGGCACACCAAATGATTGCCGCGCCGCAATGGCGCCTGCGCCCCCGGGAGAGGACATGTCCGACATCGCCGAAATCCCGGTCGATGAGCAAGAGCGCCCGCTGCCGCCGCCTCCGCCGCCGATCAGAAGCGCGCTGACCGATGGGCCGATCCTGCGCACGCTGCTCTCGCTCGCCTGGCCGAACGTGATCGGTCTGTCGGCCGGCATCTGCGTCGTCATCGCCGAGACCTCCTATGTCGGCCGGCTCGGCGTCGAGGCGCTGGCGGCGATGGCGCTGGTGTTTCCGACGATCATTCTGACCATGACGATGTCCGGCGGCGCCATGGGCGGCGCGGTGGCCTCGGCCATCGCGCGTGCGCTCGGCGCCGGGAACCGCGAGCGTGCCGGCATCCTTGCCGTGCACGCGATGCTGATCGGCATCAGCTTCGGCCTCGTCTTCATGCTGGGCATGCTGATCTTCGGGCCAAAACTGCTCGAAATGCTCGGCGGCCGCGGCGACGTGCTGACGCATGCGATCGCCTACACGCAGGTGTTCTTCGGCGGCGCCGTGCTGCCCTGGCTGCTCAACACCATGGCGGGGATCTTGCGCGGCACCGGCAACATGAAGTTGCCGTCGTTCCTGATCCTCAATTCCGCGGCTTGGCAGATCGTGCTCGGCGGCACGCTCGGCCTCGGGCTCGGGCCGGTGCCGCAGCTCGGCATGCGCGGCGTCGCTGCCGGCGCGCTGATCGCCTACGTCATGAACATCGGCATCATGAGCTGGTACTTGTTCTCCGGCCGCGCGCGGATCACGCTGAAGCTGCGCGGCCTGCGTATTCAATGGGCGATGTTCTTCGACATCCTGAAGGTCGGCGCCATCGCCTGCTTCTCGCCGCTGCAATCGGTGCTGACGATCTCGATCTTCACCCACATGCTGGCGCAGTTCGGCACCGCGATCCTCGCCGGGTATGGCGTCGGCGCGCGGCTGGAATTTTTGCTGACCTCGATCGCGTTCTCGTTCGGCATTGCCTGCGTGCCGATGGTCGGGATGGCGATCGGCGCCGGCCGCATCGCGCGGGCCCGGCGCATCGCCTGGACCGCTAGCGTTGCCGCTTTCGTGGCGGTCGGCGCACCGGCGTGTCTCGTCGCGATCTTCCCCGATCTCTGGGTCAACATGTTCACCGACAGCGTGGAAGTGCGCGCGGCGAGCCATCAATATCTCTCGACGGTCGGGCCGTTCTACGCCTTCTTCGGCCTTGCGACGACGATGTATTTCTCCTCGCAAGGCGCGGCCAAGGTGATCGGCCCGGTGCTGGCGCAGACGGCGCGGCTGATCTACATCGCCGGTGTCGGCTGGTGGCTTTCGACGCACGGCGCCAGCGCGCAGAGCTTCTTCTGGCTGGCCGCGAGCTCGATGGTCGTGCTCGGCCTCTTGTCGTGCTCGAGCGTCGTGCTGACCCGCTGGGGACCGCGCGAGACGAAGCCTGCGGTCAGGCCGGCGCTTTCGGCTGGCAACTAGCGGCGCTTGTGGCGGCGATGGCCGCTACCGCCGGTATTGGCGAGCCGCATCAATTGCGGGATCATCGCCATCATGTCGCTGCCGCCGCTGCCGCCGAGCATGCCCATGATGTCGCCGCCGCCCATGCTGCCGATCCCGACCGGCATGGTGCCGCCACCCATCGGCGCGTAGCCGCCGTAGCTCGGTGCTCCGAATCCGCCGCCGAAATTGCTGCCGCCGCCCATCATGCCGCCGAGCCCGCCGCCGTTCTCCATCATGCGGCTCATCATCGGGCCCATTGTCTGCATCAGCATGGCGAAGCGGCGCTTGCCCATCTTCGCCTTCATCATCTCCAGCATCGGCGCCATCTGGGTCATCATGTCCTCGCCGCCGGCTCCTCCGCCGCCGAGGAATTGTGCCTTTGCCGGCACGCTCGAGATCGAAAACAGCAGCAGCACCGCGGCTGCCTGGCAGATCACCTTGTCCGCACCTCTCATGGCATGCTCCTCGCGTGCGTGGCGCCGCCGGGAGAGCGGAGCCGACCGGACGCACGAGGGGCATGGTTACGGCCGGCGAGGACAGGCTTCTGTGAGAAAGCTCACAGTGAATGATCAGGCCGCCGCCGGCGGAAACGCCTTGTGCATGGCGGCCACCGCCTCCCTGGTTTGCCCCTGAACGTAAGGCGCGAGCTCGTTCGGCAGCATGTCGATGATCCAGACGAGGCGGCAGCTCGTCTCGCCCTCGGCGATGACCTGCACGGAGGCGCTGTAATGCTTCAACCGTTCATTGTTGATGGCATAGACGAGGCGCCGCCGCGCATCGTCGCAATCGACCAGCACCTCGCGCGCCGCCGAGCCGTTGGCGAAGGTGACGATGCGCGCATCGCCGTCGAGCGTGCACGCCGTGACGAAGCCCGGCACCAGCCGCCGATGCAGCGCGCCGAAATCACGCACCGCGTCCCAGACGTCATGCGCGGAGGCGGGGAGGGGGATGTCGTTGTGGATGGAGGCCATGAAGGTGTCCTTGATTGCGATAAGTGGTGCCACCGATTCCGTCATTGCGAGCGCAGCGAAGCAATCCAGAAATCCCTCTGCAGAGACAGTCTGGATTGCTTCGTCGCATCGGCGCAAAATTGCTACGCAATTTTGTCGCGAGCTCCTCGCAATGACGAAGGAGAGAGCTCAGCTACAAACCGCCTCGACATTGTTGCCGTCAGGGTCGATCAGGAACGCCGCGTAATAGGTCGGGCTGTAATCCCTGCGCGGGCCGGCGCCGCCATTGTCGCGGCCGCCGCACTTGAGGCCTTCGCTGTGAAACGCCTTGACCGCGTCATGGTCTTTGGCGCGGAAGGCGATGTGGACGCCGTCGGCCTTGCGGCCCTTGTTCAGGTGCAGCCACAGCGCCGGCTCGCCCTTCGGCCCGAAGCCGGCATAACCGTCGCCACTCGAGCACAGGACAAAGCCGAGTGGCGCCAGCACCGCGCTGTAGAAGCGCGTGGCGGCGTCGAGGTCGGCAACGCGTAGTCCAATGTGGTCGTACATGTTCGTCTCCATTGCGAAATGCGTGCCGCGAGTGGCACGCGCCGGAGACGAAACTAGTCAGTTGAGGGCAAGCTGCTCTTGGAGAATCTTGCGCTCCCCCTTCGACGCCTGGCGGAACTTGGTCGGTGACATTCCGGCGGCGCGATGGAAGGTGCGGACGAAGTTGGAGAGATCGCCGAAGCCGACGTCATAGGCGATGTCGGTGACCGCGATGTCATCATCTGTCAGCAGCCGCGCGGCGTGCCGCAGCCGCGAGCGCACCAGATATTGATGCGGGGTGACGCCGAGCACGGCCGAGAACAGCCGCAGGAAATGGAACGGGCTCAGGCCCGCCTGCTTTGCTGATTGTTCGAGGTCGAGCTCGGCATGCGAATTGCCGTCGATCCACAGCGCGGCCTCCACCGCGCGGCGGCGATCGCGCGCGGTCGGGGTGGCCGGCTTGCGCGCCTTGCCCGAGACGGCGTCGACAAAACGGCCGGCCAGGATCTGGCCGATTTCGTCGAGGCCGAGATCGCTGTTGCCATCTGCTGCCGTCTGGGCCAGCTCGCCCAGCACCATCAGCTCGGGCAGCGGTGGCGTTGCGCCGATCTGCCAGATCTCGCGCCGCCCGCCGAGGGCGTCGACCAGATCCTCGCTGAAGAAGAAGCCGAGGCAGACGTCGCCGGACACGTGCTCGTGCGTGCAGGTGTATTCCTCGCCGGGGGCGCCGATCAGCATCGAGCCCGCCACCAGCTCGAAGAAGCCGGCGCGGCAACGGCAGCCGAAGCTGCCGGAACGCACATAGGCGATGGAATGGCCGGTGCGGCATTCCGCGAACGGCGCATCGTCCGGTCCCGCATCGCAGCGAAACTCGGAAGCCGTGATCGAGGGCGTCGTCAGCAGCGTGGTGGCGTGCATGCCGCCTTATCTAGGTGGAGGGTCTCGGCGGGGCAACGGGCAGCAGCACCTCGAACAACGTCTTGCTGGCGATGGGATGGGCGCCTTCCAGCGCCAGCAGCCGTCGCTTGGAGATCACGCCGCCGTAAGGAGAGAGCCGGTCGGTGTAATTGCCAGCCTCCAGCACCCGGTGGCAGGGCACGATCAGCATGAAGGGATTTTTCGCGATCGCCTGCGCCACGGAATAGGATGCGCCGGAGGCGCCCAGCGCCCGGGCGACCTCCTGATAGGTGCGGGTCTCCCCGCGCGGAATGCTGCAGGCGTATTCGTAGACGCGCCGGTTGAATCCGGGCACGCCGCCGGCGTCCAGGCTGACCTCGGAAAAATCGGGATCGTGACCTTGCAGCAGGCCAATGATGCCCTCGATCGCAAGCTCGGCGTTCTCGGACGGGCGCTGCTCCCGCGCCTCGGGATGGACCTGGAAAATCCGGCGGCGGGTGTCGATCTCCCGCGCCTCCGGCAATTGCACGGCGACCACGCCGGTGCCGCTCCAGATGATGCCGCAACGGCCGATCGCCGTGTCGAATATCGCGTAAGCCCGCCCCACCATGCACACGCCCCACTCAGTGCACGTTTCTCCCCGGAAAAACGATCATAACACCGCCACAATCCGGCGCACCTGGAATCTTTCCAGGACGTTAACAAGCGTCCGGCCGGCCACGCCAAACCGCTTGGCGGCCGGCGCCGTCTCGGCTAATCAGGAGGGGCGCGAGGCGCGCATCTCGCGGGCGTAGTTCAATGGTAGAACGGCAGCTTCCCAAGCTGCATACGAGGGTTCGATTCCCTTCGCCCGCTCCAAGTTTTCCCCGATCGCCATTCCGGTTTGAGCAGATTGCGCGCTCGCGCACCGCATAAAGATTCCAATATATTAGCCTCTCACTTCCGGCACGGATCGCTTCCCCGCCCTAAGCTTCTGTCACCCGGCGGATACGGTCCTGGTGACGGGTTGAGCTCGATGAAGGCCAAGGCCAACAACAATGGACCAGCAAAAACTCGATCGCGCGATCGGCCGGCGGCTGAAGACGCTGCGGACGCAGGCGGGGATGACGTTGAACGAGCTTGCAGGCCGCTCCGGCGTCAGCCGGGCCATGATCGGGCGGGTGGAGCGGGCGCAGAGCAGTGCGACGGCGGCGCTGCTGAACAAGCTCTGCGCGGCGCTCGACGTCACGCTCAGCGATGTCGTCGCGCTCGCCGAGAAGCCGCCGGAGCGCCTGGTGCGGCTGGCGGACCAGCCGCTCTGGCGCGATCCCGACAGCGGCTATCGCCGCCGGCACGCCTCGCCGCCGGATGCAGCCAGCGGCATCGAGATCATCGTGGTCGACCTTCCGGCCGGCGCGCGCGTCTCCTACAGCCCTTGGGGCCGCAACGCCTTCACCCAGCAGCTGCTGATGCTGGAGGGCGCGGTCGCCGTGCATATCGATGCCAAGGCGGTGCGGCTGCGCGCGGGCGATTGTCTGGATTTCGACGTGATGCGCGCCGTGATCTTCGAGAACGAAACCCGGCAGGACGCGCGCTACGTGATCATCACGCGGCGCGGCGCGTCCTACGGCAAGATGTGAGGGCAGGGATGCAGACGAGCACGATGCAGATCCGCACCGGCGACACCTATGATCCGCGCGTCGTCGCGCTGCTCGATCATCACGTCACGACAGCGCGGGCGCAGACGGCGCGGGGCAGCGCCCATGCGCTCGATCTCGCGGGCCTGCGTGCACCGGAGGTCGCGTTCTGGACCGGCTGGGACGGCGAGACGCTGGTTGCGACCGGCGCGTTGAAGACGTTTTCGCCTGAACATGGCGAGGTCAAGTCGATGCATACGCTGCAGACCGCGCGGCGGCGCGGCTATGGCGGCCAGATGCTGCGCCACATCATCGCGGAAGCCCGCGCGCGCGGCCTGACGCGGCTCAGCCTCGAGACCGGCGCGTGGGATTATTTCAAGCCGGCGCACGCGCTCTATCTGGCACACGGCTTCGTCGCCTGCGGCCCGTTCGAGGGTTATGCCGAGGATCCCAACAGCCTGTTCCTGGCGCTGGACCTGTCGGCACCGGCGCACCGATAGCTCACGAGCGCGGCGCAAAAAGATCGATCCCCTCATGAAATGAGTTGCGTACCTCAAAACACCTCTGCTAGCCTTCAGCCATGGCCGAGACCCTCGCCCCGACTGCGCTGACGCTGAAGGACATCGCCCGTGAGGCCGGTGTCAGCCTCGCCACGGTCGATCGCGTGCTGCACAACAGGCCGGGGGTCCGCCCGGACACGGTCCGGCGCGTCAAGGACGCCATCGCGCGCAATTCGTTCCAGCCGCATGTGGCCGCCGCCGAGCTCGCGCGCGGCCGCGCCCGCCGCTTCGCCTTCGTGATGCCGTCGGGCCCGAACCCGTTCATGCAGCAGATCGAGGCCTATCTCGGCGAGATGGCGGCCTGGCTGTCGGCCCGCCGCCTCAATGTCGAGATGATCGCAACCGACGTGTTCGAGCCCGCAGCGCTCGCGGCCTCGCTCGAGGCGCTGTCGGGCGACTATGACGGCCTCGCCGTGGTGGCGCTGGACCATCCGAGCGTCCGCGCCGCCATCAACGACCTCGTCGATGCCGGCACCAAGGTGGTGACGCTGGTCTCGGACGTGCCGTCCTCGCGCCGCCACCATTATGTCGGCATCGACAACATCGCCGCGGGCCGCACCGCCGGCGCGCTGGTCGGGCGGCTGGTCGGCCAGAGATCCGGCAAGGTCGCAATCGTCGCGGGCTCGCAGGGCCTGCGCGACCATGCCGAACGCATCTTCGGCTTCAACCAGGTGATGGGATCCGAATTCCCCGATCTCAGCGTGCTGCCGGTGCTGGAAGGGCGCGACGATGACGGCCGCTCGGAGCAGCTGCTGGCGCGGCTGCTCGGCAAGCATCCCGACATCGTCGGCCTCTACAACGTCGGCGCCGGCACGCAGGGCGTCGCCAAAGCGCTGAACGACAAGGCGCTGAACGAAAAGACCTCTGGCGCGGCCGGGCGCGACAAGCAGGTGGTGTTCGTCGGGCACGACGTCACCGCGCTGACGCGCCGCTTGCTGCTGCAGGGCGTGATGGATGCCGCGATCTCGCAGAACCCCGGGCATGAAGCGCGCGCGGCCGTCCGCGTGCTGCTCGCGCTCGCCCGCGGCGAGCCGATCTTGAGCGAACAGGAGAAGATCAGGATCGACATCGTGATGCGGGACAATCTGCCCTAGCGGCAACTGGATTTGGAAACGGACCGCCAGCGGGCGAGGAAGCGACGCAAGATCGCTCCACCGCGGCAGGCCGAAAGGGAGGACGAATTGTTTCTCGGGATCGACATCGGCACGTCCGGTGTGAAAGCGGTGCTCGTGAGCGAAGCCGGCGCGGTGACCGCGACGGCCGCGCGCGAGCTTGCGCTGTCGCACCCGGCGCCGCTGTGGTCCGAGCAGGATCCCGATGCCTGGGTCGAGGCGGCGGTCGGCGCCGTCGACGATCTCGCCGCGCGCCATCCGCGCGACGTCGCGCAGGTGCGCGGCATCGGACTGTCGGGTCAGATGCATGGCGCGACGCTGCTTGGCGAGGACGGCCGCCCGCTGCGTCCGGCCATCCTCTGGAACGACGGCCGCTCGCAGGCCGAATGCGCAGCGCTGGAGCGGCGCTGTCCCTCCCTGCACGCGATCGCCGGCAATCTGGCGATGCCGGGTTTCACCGCGCCAAAACTGCTCTGGGTGGCACGGAACGAGCCGAAGATCTTCGACCGCGTGGCGAAGGTGCTGCTGCCGAAGGCCTATGTGCGCTATCGCCTCACCGGCGAGATGGTCGAGGACATGTCGGATGCCGCCGGCACGCTGTGGCTCGACGTCGGCCTGCGCCGCTGGTCCGCGCTGCTGCTGCATGCCACCGGGCTCGATCTGCACCACATGCCCCGTCTCGTCGAGGGCAGTGCGGCGAGCGCGGTGCTCGCACCCGAATACGCGCAGCGCTGGGGCATGGCGAAAAATGTCGTGGTCGCGGGCGGCGCCGGCGACAATGCGGCGAGTGCGATCGGGCTCGGCGCCATCGCGCCCGGCGATGCCTTCCTGTCGCTGGGAACGTCGGGCGTCCTGTTCCGCATCACGGACCGCTTCGCTCCAGCGCCGGCTTCGGCCGTGCATGCGTTCTGCCACGCGCTGCCCGGCCTCTGGCACCAGATGGGTGTGATGCTGTCGGCCGCCGCCTCGCTCGCCTGGCTCGCCGACGTGATGGAGACGCCGGCCGCAGCGCTGCTGGCGCCGCTCGGCGAGCGCGTCGATGCACCAGGCCCGGTCCAGTTCCTGCCCTATCTCGACGGCGAGCGCACGCCGCACAACGATGCCGCCGCCAGCGGCGCCTTCGTCGGCCTGCGCGGCGCGACCGGGCGTTCGCAGATCGTGCAGGCCGTGCTCGAAGGCGTCGCCTTTGCCGCGCGCGACAATCTGTCGGCGCTGAGCACAGCCAGCGGGCCGATCGCCGAGGTCGATCTCGTCGGCGGCGGCTCGCGCTCGCCGCTATGGGCGCAGATCTGCGCCGACGTGCTCGGCATGCCCGTCCACCGCGTCGAGGAAGGCGAGGTCGGCGCCGCGCTCGGTGCTGCCAGGCTCGGCCGGCTCGCCGTAACAGGCGAGAACCCCGCGGACGTCTGCACGCGCCCGCGGCGGCTCGCAAGCTTCACACCCCGCCCGTCCGTCGCCGCGGCCTATGAAGAGGCCTATCGGCGATGGCGCGCGCTCTATCCCGCATTGAAGGAGACTTAAGTGAACGCGCCAGCCAAATTCTTCGATGCAAGTGCACCCGTCGCCTTCGGCGGCAAGGAGGCCGAAGGCGCGCCCGCCTTCCGCTGGTACGACAAAGACCGCCTGGTGCATGGCCGCCGGCTCGAGGATCATTTGCGCTTTGCGGTCTGCTATTGGCACTCGTTCTGCTGGCCGGGCGGCGATCCCTTCGGCGGCGAGACCTTCCTGCGGCCGTGGCACCACGGCACCGACGCGATGGCACTGGCCCGCGCCAAGGCCGATGTCGCCTTCGAGCTGTTCCGCCTGCTGGACGTGCCCTTCTTCACCTTCCATGACGTCGATGCGGCGCCGGAAGGCGCTTCCCTCGCCGAGTCCGTCGCCAACCTCAACGCCATCGCCGATCTGTTCGAGCAGAAGATGGCATCGAGCAAGGTCCGCCTGCTCTGGGGCACTGCGAACCTGTTCACGCACCGCCGCTACATGGCGGGCGCGGCGACCAATCCGGACCCCGAGATCTTCACTTATGCCGCCGGCCAGGTCCGCGCCGCGCTTGAGGTGACGCACCGGCTCGGCGGGCAGAACTACGTGCTGTGGGGCGGACGCGAGGGCTACGAGACGCTGCTCAACACCGATCTCAAGCGCGAGCTCGACCAGCTCGGCCGCTTCGTCTCGCTGGTCGTCGAGCACAAGCACAAGATCGGCTTCAAGGGCCCGCTCCTGATCGAGCCGAAGCCCAAGGAGCCGACCAAGCACCAATATGATTTCGACGTCGCCACCTGCTACGGCTTCCTCGAACGCTACGACCTGCTCAAGGACGTCAAGCTCAACATCGAGCAGAACCACGCCATCCTCGCCGGCCACTCCTTCCATCACGAGGTCGCGCTGGCCGAGGCGCTCGGCGTGTTCGGCTCGCTCGACATCAACCGCGGCGACGATCTGCTCGGCTGGGACACCGACCAGTTCGCGATGAACGTGCCGGAGCTGGCGCTGGTGTTCCACGAGATCCTGAACCGCGGCGGCTTCACCACGGGCGGGCTCAACTTCGATGCCAAGATCCGCCGCCAGTCGATCGACCCCGATGATCTCATCCATGCCCATGTCGGCTCGATGGATGCCTGCGCGCGGGCCTTCCTCGCCGCCGCCGACATGCTCGATGCCGGCACGCTGAGCGCGCCGCTGGCAAAGCGCTACGAGGGCTGGGCCGGTCCGGAGGGCCGCGCCATTCTCGCCGGCCAGCGCTCGCTCGCCGATCTCGCCGACCGTGCGATGTCGCCCGGCTTCGATCCGCAGCCGCGCTCGGGCCGGCAGGAATATCTGGAATCCCTGGTCAACCGCTATGTCTGAGGAAACGCCGCTGATGACGAAAGCTGACGCGACACCGGTGCTCGAGCTCACCGGCATCGGCAAGGAGTTCGGCGCGATCCGCGCGCTGCACGACGTCGACCTGCAGGTCTGGCCCGGCGAGGTGGTCGGGCTGATGGGCGACAACGGCGCCGGCAAGTCGACGTTGGTGAAGATCATCGCCGGCAATTTCCGGCCCACCCATGGCGAGATGCGCTTTGCCGGCAGCGAGGTGCATTTCAACCGGCCGGTCGATGCCCGCGCCGTCGGCATCGAGGTCGTCTATCAGGACCTCGCGCTCGCTGACAATTTGACGGCCGCCGCCAACGTCTTTCTCGGCCGCGAGCTGAAGCGCAGGTTCGGACCGATTGCCTTGCTCGACCACAAGGCGATGGCCTCGCGCGCGCTCGAGCTGTTCGGCGAGCTGCGCTCGGAGACGCGCCCCGACGATCTCGTCAGGCAGATGTCGGGCGGCCAGCGCCAGGCGGTCGCGATCGCGCGCACCCGGCTTTCCAATGCGCGGCTGGTGATGATGGACGAGCCGACCGCCGCGATCTCGGTGCGCCAGGTCGAGCAGGTGCTCGGCCTGATCCACCGGCTGAAGGAGCAGGGCGTCGCCGTGATGCTGATCTCGCACCGCATGCCCGACGTGTTCGCCGTATGCGACCGCGTCGTCGTCATGCGGCGCGGCGAGAAGCGCGCCGACAAGTCGATTCACCAGACCTCCCCAGAGGAGGTTACCGCCCTCATCACCGGTGCGAAGGAGGCGGCGTGATGGCCATGCCCTTGGAATCCCCGATCAGCTTCACCAATGTCGGCAAGATCAGATGGTGGCAGCGCGGCATCTTCGCCTCGCAGACCGGCTACGTCCTGCTCGCGCTGGCGGTGCTGCTGGTGATCATGCACTTCGCCAGCCCGTACTTCTTCAGCCAAGGCAACATGCAGAACGTGGCGAAGAACTTTTCCTTCATCGCCATTGCGACGCTCGGCATCACCTTCGTGATCATCACCGGCGGCATCGACCTGTCGGTGGGATCGATGATGTGTTTTTCCGCCATGATCACCTCGATGGTGATGACCGAGCTGTCGGCGCCGGGCTCGCCGCTGGTGCACATGGCGGCCGACGGCAAGACCGTGCTCGCCAATGTTCCGGGGCTGATCCTGCTCATCTCGATCCTCGCCGGCCTCGGCGTCGCGCTGATTGCCGGCCTCGTCAACGGCTTCTGCATCGCCGTACTCGGCCTGTCGCCCTTCGTCACCACGCTCGGCATGCTCTCGATCGTGCGCGGACTCGGCTACGTCGTCTCCAACGGACGCGGCAGCTTCCCGGGCGGGCCGGACGCCGATTATTTCTATGCGCTCACGTCCGGTGACGTGCTCGGCGTGCCGTCGCCGTTCATCTATCTGATGATCCTGGCGCTGGCCATGGCCGTGGTGCTGCACCACACGTCGTTCGGCCGCCACGTCTTCGCGCTCGGCGGCAACGAGAAGGCGGCCGAGCTCACCGGCATTCCGGTGGTGCGGGTGAAGATCGAGGTGTACGTGATCTGCGCGCTCGCCGCGGGCCTGCAGGGCATCATCGTCTCGGGCTGGCTCGGATCGGCGCCGGCCAACATGGCGACCTCCTACGAACTCAACGTGATCGCGGCGGCCGTGATCGGCGGTGCCAATCTCGCCGGCGGCATCGGCGGCCCGCTCGGGGCCATCGTCGGCTGCGTGCTTTTGGAGGTGATCCGCAACGGGCTCGTGCTGGCCCAGGTCTCCTCGTACTGGCAGCAGACGCTGGTCGGCGTGATCATCATTCTGGCTGTTCTGGTCGACCGCGTCCGCTCGCGGATGACCTGACATGACGACATCTCGGGAAGGCAAGGAAAACGCCGCCTATCCGCTTCCCGGGGGCTTTCGAGGGGATAGGCACCAACAAGAGTGGAGGAGACAATGAGGAAACTGCTTTTAGCCGGTATCGCCGTTGCGATGATGGCGACGCCGGCATTTGCTGCGAACTACCGCTTCGTCATCGTGCCGAAGGCGATGAACAACCCGTTCTTCGACTTTTCGCGCGACGGCTGCCTGAAGCGCGCCAAGGAGCTCGGCAACATCGAGTGCATCTACAAGGGCCCGGTCGAGCATGAGCCGGCGACCCAGGCCCAGATCATCCAGGACTTCGTCACGCAGAAGGTCGATGGTCTCGCCATCTCGGTCGCGGACGTCGCGGCCATGACCAAGTCGATCGAGGCGGCGACCGCTGCCGGCATTCCCGTCATCACCTTCGATGCGGACGCGCCGGGCTCCAAGCGCATCGCCTATATCGGCACCAACAACAAGGAGTTCGGTGTCGCGCTCGGCAAGCAATTGCTGAAAATGCGGCCGGACGGCGGCAAATACGCGATGGTCTCCGGCGGCCCCGGCGCCAAGAACCTCGCCGAGCGCGTCGACGGCGTGCGCGAGGCGCTGAAGGGCTCGAAGTGGACCGAGGTCGCGGGCTCGCCGAGCTTCTGCAACGACGATCCTGCGCTCGCGGTGCAGCAGATGACGGACATGCGCACTGCAACGCCGGATCTCGCCGCCATCGTCCCGATCGGCGGCTGGCCGATGTTCGCGCCCGAAGGCTTCAAGGCCTTCGCCAGCAAGAACAAGAAGGACATCGATTCCGGCAAGTTCACGCTGGTCGTCGCCGATACGCTGAAGATGCAGCTCGAGCTGCTGCGTGACGGCTATGCCAACGCGCTGGTCGGCCAGCGTCCGTTCGAGATGGGCGAGAAGGCGATGGACACGCTGCTCGCCATCAAGAAGGGCGAGAAGGTGCCGGAGATCGTCTACACCGGCCTCGATCTCGTTACCAAGGACAACGTCGCGCAGATGTTGAAGTAGGAGCGCTGCCCAGCCCCGCGCTCCTGCATGCCTCTCCCGCTTGCGGTTTCCGCAAGCGGGAGAGATGATTTGGAATGGAAGACGATCGCTGGAAGGCCATGGGAATGAAAAGGTCGCGGCTCGGCGCTCTCGATGTCACTTCGCTCGGCCTCGGTTCCGCCCCGCTCGGCGGATTGTTCTCGCCCGTCAGCGATGCCGATGCGCAAGCGGCGATCGAACGCGCGTGGTCGCTCGGCGTTCGATTCTTCGACACCGCCCCGCTCTACGGCTTCGGGCTCGCGGAGCGGCGGTTGGGCGCCTTCCTGCGGCAGCAGCAGCGCGATTCCTACGTCATCTCGACCAAGGTCGGGCGCCTGCTGCGCGCACCCGATGGTGCTGCCCCCGAGGACGAGCACTACAAGGGCACGCCGCGCGAGCGGCCGGTATTCGATTTCAGCTATGACGGCGTGATGCGGTCGGTCGAGGAGAGCCTGCGGCGCCTCGGCCTCGATCGCGTCGACGTCCTGCTCGTGCACGATCCCGACGACCACTATGACGATGCGGTCAACGGCGCCTTCCGTGCGCTCCAGCGCCTGCGCGAGGACGGCACGGTCAAGGCGATCGGCGCCGGCATGAACCAGTCCGAGATGCTGGCTCGCTTCGCCGAGGCCGTGCCGGTCGACTGCTTCCTGCTCGCCGGCCGTTACACGCTGCTGGACCAGGGCGCGCTGGATGCGCTGTTCCCGCTCTGCCAGGCGAGGGGCATCGGCATCCTGCTCGGCGGCATCTACAACAGCGGCATCCTGGCCAATCCCAGGACGAGCGCGAAATTCAACTATCAGGATGCCGATGCGGCGCTGGTGGCACGTGCGCTGGAGCTCGACGAACTCTGCCGCAGGCACGACACCGAGCTGAAGGCCGCCGCGCTGCAATTCTGCATGGCCCACCCGGCGGTGACGGTCGCCGTGATGGGCGCGCGCAATGCCGCCGAGGTCGCCGACAACGTCGCGATGTCGGAGAAGGCGGTGCCGCCGGCATTTTGGCAGGAGCTGCGTGCGCGGAAGCTGGTCGATGCGCGCGCGCCGCTTCCCGGCGGAGCTTAAGGTATGATCGTCGATTCCCATCAGCATTTCTGGGATCCGGCGCGCGCCGATTATCCCTGGATGGAAGCGGACGAGCTGGCACCGATCCGCCGTGCCTTCGGTCCGACCGATCTCGCGCCGCTGATGAAGGCGAATGGCATCGACGCCAGCATCGTCGTGCAGTGCCGTTCCGCGCTGGAAGAAACGGAGGAGTTCTTGCGGATCGCGCATGCGACGACGTCAGTCGTCGGCGTGGTCGGCTGGGTCGATCTGACTGATGGCGACCTTGGTGAAACGCTCGACCGGCTGCGCGCTCTGCCTGGCGGTGCCAAGCTGGTCGGCATCCGCCACCAGGTCCACGACGAGCTTGATGCGGATTGGCTGCTGCGCGAAGACGTCCAGCGCGGCCTCTCGGCGGTATTCGCCCGCGATCTCGCCTACGATTTCCTCGTTCGCAGCCGCGAGCTGCCTGCCGCGATCGCAACCGCGCAGGCCTTTCCGCATGCGCGTTTCGTGCTCGATCACGCCGCCAAGCCGCCGATTGCCGCCGGCGGGAGCGAGGAATGGGCCGAGCGCATCGCAGCGCTTGCTGCCTGCGGCAATGTCTGGTGCAAGATCTCGGGGCTGGCGACCGAGGCGGTCTGGGACGACTGGGATGCGGAACGGCTGTTTCCGTTCGTGGAGCGCGCCGCAACATGTTTCGGCGAGGACCGGCTGATCTTCGGATCGGACTGGCCGGTCTGCCTGCTTGCGGGAAGCTACGGCGAGATCAAGACCGCGCTGGAGGCGTGTTTGGCGAAGCTCGGCCCGCGCGTGCGGGACAAGGCGTTTGGCGCGAATGCAGCGCAGGCGTATCGGTTGGTTTAATTGCAGTGGATGCACGCTCTTACCCTCTCCCCTTGTGGGAGAGGGTGGCTCGCCGCGATAGCGGCGAGACGGGTGAGGGGTTCTCTCCGCGGGCACATCTCTCGCACTTGAGCTTGCTGAAGCAACCCCTCATCCGGCGCTTCGCGCCACCTTCTCCCACAAGGGTAGAAGGAAGAGTGGCGGCGCGTCTCGCGCCTCGCTCTACTCCGACATCGGCTTGTCCGAGATGTCCCAGTCTTTGCCTGTGAAGGTGGAGATGAACAGCGTCTTCATCGGCGTGTAGTCTTCGGGCGTGTAGCTGTAGCTGACGCCGTCGAGGAAATACGGCGAGTGGAAGCCGTTGAGGTTCGACGCCTGCTTCAGCACGTTGGCGCGGGTGAGCTCGTCGCCGCAGCGGCGCAGGATCTCGGCCATGGTCGCGGCCTGGCCGTAACCGGCGAAGGCGATGGTGTTGTCGGGGTCGATCGCCGGCGTGTACTTCTTGCGCAGCTCCTCGAACGCCATCACGTCAGGGTCCTTCTCCCATTTGGGCAGGCCGACCTCCTTGTTGTAGCGGATCGCGACGATGCCGGCGGCGTTCTCGAGGCCTGCGGCATTGAGGATCGAGCGGCCGGTGGAGCCGGCGGACAGCAGCTGCAGCGGCTTCCAGCCGAGCTCGGCCACTTTCCGGATCGACTGCGACGAGGCCTTGCCGGTGGAGATGTTGTAGAAGACGTCGGCGCCGGACTTCGAGAGATTGATGAGCTGGGAATCGACTGTCGGCTCGGTGAGATCGTAGGTCTGCTCCATGATCACCTGTGCGGTGCCGCCGGCATCCGCCAGCACTTTCTTGAACGGACCGAGAAAGTCGCGGCCGAAATCGTCGTTCTGGTAGAGGATGCCGACCTTGGCGTTCGGCTTCACGCTGACGACGTGCCGCGCCAGGATGCGCGCCTCGGTCGGGTAGAGCGGCAGGCCCGCCATCGTCCATTTGAACTCTTTCGGATTATTCCACTTCGACGCGCCGGTGTTGAGCAGGAGCTGCGGCACGCCCTTGGAGTTCAGGTATTTGTGCACGGCGGTCTGCGGCGCGGTGCCGAGCGAACCGTACAGCGCGAGCACCTCTTCCTGCTCGACCAGCCGCCGCGTCGCCTCGACGCATTTCGGCGCGCTGTAGGCGTCGTCCATGGTGAGGAACTTGACCTTGCGGCCGTTGATGCCGCCCTTCTCGTTCAGCATCTGGAAATAGGCTTCGCCGACGCGGCCGAGCACGCCGTAGAGCGAGCCGGGGCCGGAATGCGGCACGGTCTGGCCGATCTTGATCTCGGTGTCGCTGGCGCCCGCATCGTATTTCTTCTCCGCCGCCCAGACATACGGCGCGGGCAAGGTGGATGCGGCGATGGTGGCGAGCGCAGCAGCGCTGAAATCGCGCCGCGATGGATTCTTGGTCATTATTGTTTTCTCCCTGGTGCGCGCATTGTGCTGACATCGCAGCTCGGCTCGCAAGTGGGAAGTCGCAGCTTTGCGACGCAATGACGCGAAATCGCCGCAGATGCAGCGCCTAGACTCAAGTTTTCTCGGCCACGACGACGAGGCCGCGCACCGGCTCGTTGTTCTCGTTGCGCGGCGAGGCCGGCTCAAGCGTGAGAAGCTTGAGCCCGGCCTTCGCGATGGCGCCGCGCACATATTCCGTCGAATGGGCATAGCGCAGGCCGGCGCCGAGCACGATGCCATCGCCCGCATGCGTTTCCAGCGTGAAGGCGAGCACGCCGCCTGACACGAGCACGCGCCTTGCTTCGCTCAGCACCGGTGCGAGATCGGAGAGATAGACGAACGCATCCGCGGCCACGATGAGGTTTGCGCTTGTCTCGGCCTTGCCGCGCAGGCCCTCGATCATGTCGGCGACTTCGAGCTCGGCATAGAGGTTCGTCGCCCGCGCCTCCTTGATCATGCCGGGCGACAGGTCGATGCCGGTGAAATGATCGACCTGCTTGGCGAAAGCCGCCGCTGCGAGCCCGGTGCCGCAACCGAGATCGATGGTGCGCTTGAAGTAGGCGGGCTTCTTGGCGGCGACCCGCGCGGCCAGCACCGCCTTGAAGATCAGGTTGGGCGCGCGATAGCCGAGATCGTTGATCAGCGTATGTTCGAAGCGCGGCGCGTACTGGTCGAACAGCGCCTGCACATAGGCCTTCGGCATCTCCGCAATCTGCGCATCGCCCAGCCGCGTCAGGTGCAGGCCGGCGCCGTGCTGGTCCTGCGGATCGCACCGCAGCGCTTCCCGGAACGCGGCGATGGCCTTGTCGCGCTCGCCGAGCTGACGGCGGATCTCGCCGAGCGTGAACCAGGCCGAGGTGAAATCAGGCGCGAGCTCGAGCGCCTGTTCGACGAGGTCCGCGGCGGCGGGCAGATCGCCCTTGAGCTGGAGGTCGCGCGCGAACTCGAAACGGCGGTCGGCCATGAGATCGCCGGAGGTCAGGAACAGGCGGAGCGGCATGGAACTACTCGTCATTGCCGGGCTTGACCCGCCTGCGGGGCCGAAGCCCCTCCGGCGCGGCGTAGGCCCGGCAATCCATCAAAAACAGAACTCTTTAGGGGGATGGATGCGCGGGTCAAGCCCGCGCATGACAGCTTAATTTGAAGCGCCCACTTCCTATATCACCACCATGCGCCCGCAAGACATCCTGCTGCCAAATGCTGCCGGCCTGTGCTGCAAGCCCGGCGGCTTCCATATCGACCCTATCAGGCCCGTGGAGCGGGCCGTGATCACCCACGGTCATTCCGACCATGCCCGTGCCGGCCATGGCGCGGTGCTGGCGACGCAGGAAACGCTCGACATGATGCGGCTGCGCTATGGCGAGGACTTTGCCGGCTCGACCCAGGCGATCCGCTATGGCGAGGAGATCCGGCTCGGCGACGTCAAGGTCAAGTTTCACCCCGCCGGCCATGTGCTGGGCTCGGCGCAAATCGCGGTCTCGTGCAAGGACACGTGCATCGTCGCTTCCGGCGACTACAAGGACGCGCCGGACCCGACCTGCACGCCGTTCGAGCTGGTGCCCTGCGACGTCTTCATCACCGAGGCGACGTTCGGGCTCCCGGTGTTCCGGCATGGCGATGCCGGCGACGAGGTCAGGAAGCTGCTCGCGTCCGTCGCGCTGTTTCCGGAGCGCGCGCATCTCGTCGGTGCCTATTCGCTCGGCAAGGCGCAGCGCGTGATCAAGCTGCTGCGTCAAGCCGGCTATGACGCGCCGATCTATCTGCATGGCGCGATGGAGACGATCACGCATTACTACCAGAGCCGCGGCATCGACCTCGGCGAGCTCAGGCCGGTGAAGGGCATGAAGAAGGCGGCGCTGGCCGGCACCATCACCTTGGCGCCGCCATCGGCGACATCTGATCTCTGGACGCGGCGCTTTCCGGATCCCGTCACCGCCTTCGCCTCGGGCTGGATGCGCGTGCGCGCCCGGGCGCGGCAGCGCGGCGTCGAGCTGCCGCTGGTGATTTCCGACCACGCCGACTGGGACGGCCTCACCGCGACCATCGCGGCGACCGGCGCCGGCGAGATCTGGGTCACCCACGGCCAGGAAGATGCGCTGGTGCATTGGTGCCGGAGCAAGGGCCTGAAGGCGCAGCCGCTCGATCTCGTCGGCTATGGCGACGAGGAGGAGAGCGAGACGCCCATTCAAGGCGAGACTGAGGCATGAACCGCTTCGCCGAGCTGCTCGATCGCCTCGCCTACGAGCCCGGCCGCAACAACAAGCTGCGGCTGATCACCGGCTATTTCCGCGAGGTCGGCGATCCCGACCGCGGCTATGCGCTGGCGGCGCTGACCGGCGCACTCAGCTTCAAGCACGCCAAGCCCGCGCTGATCCGCGATCTCATCGCGTCGCGCACGGACGAGGTGCTGTTCGGCTTGAGCTACGACTATGTCGGCGATCTCTCCGAGACGGTGGCGCTGATGTGGCCGAAGGCCGCGCTCGCCGCCCATAACAACCCGCCACCGCCGAGCCTCACCGAGGTCGTCACCACGCTGCGCACGCTCGGCAAGACCGAGCTGCCCAGGCAGCTCGAGCGCTGGCTCGACGAGCTGGACGAGACCGGCCGCTGGGCGCTGCTGAAGCTCGTCACGGGCGCCCTTCGGATCGGCATCTCCGCGCGCCTTGCCAAGACTGCCGCCGCAGCGCTCGGCGACAAGGACCCGCACGAGGTCGAGCTGATCTGGCCGGGGCTCGTCCCGCCCTATCTCGACCTGTTCGCCTGGCTGGAAGGACGCGGCGACAAGCCCGTCAACCGCGATCCCGCGCCGTTCCGCCCGGTGATGCTGGCGCATGCGATCGAGGATGCGGATTTCGCTGCGCTCGATCCCGCCGATTACATCGCCGAATGGAAATGGGACGGCATCCGCGTGCAGGCGGTCGCCGGCCGCGACGAGCGCGGCCATATCAATGCGCGGCTCTATTCCCGCACCGGCGAGGACATCACGGGAAGCTTTCCCGATCTCGTGCCGTCGCTGCGCCTGCCGGGCGCGATCGACGGCGAGCTTTTGATCCTGCGCGAAGGCCGCGTCCAGAGCTTCAACGTTCTGCAGCAGCGCCTCAACCGCAAGGTCGTCTCGCCGAAGCTGATCAAGGAGTTTCCGATTCACTTGCGCGCCTACGATCTGCTCGGCGACGACGAGAACGATCTGCGCGAGCTGCCCTTCGCCGAGCGGCGCGAACGGCTGGAGCGGTTCATCGCAAAGCTCGACGATCCCCGCATCGATCTCTCGCCCACCGTGCCCTTCGGCAGCTGGGAGGCACTCACCGCCGCACGCGCCGATCCCGCGAGCGCCGGCGCCGGCGAGGATGCGGACGCGGTCGAAGGCGTCATGCTGAAGCGGCGGGATGCGCCCTATCTGCCGGGGCGGCCGAAGGGCCAGTGGTGGAAGTGGAAGCGCGACCCGCACATCATCGACGCCGTGCTGATGTATGCGCAGCGCGGTCACGGCAAGCGCTCGTCCTATTATTCCGATTACACCTTTGGCGTCTGGACGGCAGGCGATGGCGGCGACGAGCTGGTGCCGGTCGGAAAAGCCTATTTCGGCTTCACCGACGAGGAGCTTTTGCAGATCGACCGCTTCGTCCGCCGCAACACCACGGAAAAATTCGGGCCCGTGCGCCATGTCGTGCACGAAGCCGACAAGGGGCTGGTGCTGGAGGTCGCCTTCGAGGGTCTGCAGCGCTCGCCCAGGCACAAATCCGGCGTCGCCATGCGCTTTCCCCGCATCAGCCGCCTGCGCTGGGACAAGCCGCCGCGCGAGGCGGATAGGCTGGAAACGCTGGAGAAGATGCTGAAGGAAGAGGCGGCGGAGATCGAGGTGTGAACTGTTGCCACGAAGGTGGTGCGCTCCCTCTCCCGCTTGCGGGAGAGGGTCGGGGAGAGGGCTGCCTCCGCAATGGGATTATCAAGAGAATCCCCTAGAGGAGAAAGCCCTCACCCGGCGCTCCGCGCCGACCTCTCCCGCAAGCGAGAGCTTTGCGTAATGAGTTGTGCTGGAGTGAAGTTCGATATGGGGCTTTTTTTGAACGGCCTCGCGTAGCCCCAGAGGGGTGGGGCGTCTGTTTTTCGTGGCCGCGGGGTAGCGGCGGGTGGTGGTCACGCTGCGGCTCCTATCGGGCACAGCACCGCCCATCGTTTGAGGTTCATGGCGAGGCAGATCAGGCGCAGATGCGTCTGATTGCGCGCCAAACCCAGATAGCGAGCGCGCGCCCAGCGGTAGCTGCCCTTGAGGCGCGCGAAGACCTGCTCGACCGGTGCGCGGCGCTTTCCCACGGCATTGTTGAAGCGCTTCTGCCGCTCGGTGAGCGGATGATGCTTGTTCGGCCGGAACATCAGCCTCGGCTTGATTCCTCGCGCGGCGAGCCCGCTGCGGCGCTCGTGCTTGTCATAGGCTTGGTCGGCATAGACCGCCTTCTCATCACCACAGACCAACTCGTCGGCGGGCACCGTGTCGTTGACCGCAGCGTCGGTCAGCTTGCTGCGGCGGACGATGGCCGAACTCTGATCCATGCCGATATGGGCTTTGTAGCCGAAGTACCGCTTGCCGCCCTTCTTGGTCCAGCGTGCATCTGGATCGCGCTTGCTGTTGACCAGCTTGCTCGGTTCACGGCCGTCCGGGCCGGGCGGCTGCGGGTCCTTTGGCGGCTTCGGCGGCTTTACTGCTGCCGAGATCAGGCTCGCATCGATCAATGTGCCCCGGCGCAGCACCAGCCCGCGTGCGTCGATCTGATGCAGGATCTCGGCGAACAGCTTCTCGTCCAGACCGGCTCGCTGCAAAGCCTCGCGGAATCGCCAGATCGTCGTGTGATCAGGCGTCTCGTCGCTCAGCACAAAGCCGCAGAAGGCGCGGAACGAGGCCCGGTCGTCGAGCGCTTCCTCGAGCGCCGGATCGGAAAGCCCATACCATTGCTGCAGCAGCAGCGCCTTGAACAGCACCAGTCGCGGATAGGGCGGAGGGCCGCGCTCCGGCTCCGGAAGACCATTCAGCACTCTCTCCACTGCCGCCCAGTCGACCAGTTCGCCAATCCGCTTCAGCACCGGGCTACCCTTCCCTCGCCGCGATACCAGCGCATCCGCGAAGCTCAGTTGCCCAACCTCTCGATATGCCATCCGAATCCGCCTCCACCACAGGCCCTAGAGAATCGCAAATCCTCCTCTTGTGCAAAGCTCTCGCTTGCGGGAGAGGTTAAGGAGCCCGCGGCCAGCAGCGCGCCACAATCAAACCTCTGCCGGTTTGCCCGAATTAAACTCCCGTAACCCGATTGACGCCCTGCTCCGGGTTCCCCATCTCCCCCGCCGTGCCTATAATGGGCGCGAATCCGCTTCAGGAGTTTGCGATGGTCCAAGACGTCAGAGATTTGCCGGCCGGCCGCAGCGACGGCCTGCACCGCTTTCTCGGCGGCTCGCCGCTGACCGTCGCGTTCCGTCTGGTGCTGCTCTCGATCCTGGTCGGCGTCGTGCTGGCGGCGATCGGCTTCGATCCCTGGAACATCATCCACAGCATCCGCCTGTTGTTCCAGCGGCTGTGGGATCTCGGCTTCGACACCATCAACTGGCTGTGGCGCTACTTCCTGCTCGGCGCGGTCATCGTGATCCCGATCTGGCTGCTGTCGCGCGTGTTCGGCGCGCCGCGCGGCCGGTAAGGATCTGAGCGGGAGTGCGCAGCCGATGCAACTGCGTTTCGTCGGCTGCGGTGACGCCTTCGGCTCCGGCGGCAGGCTCAACACCTGCTTCCACGTCTCCGGGCGCGAAGCCAATTTCCTGATCGATTGCGGCGCGTCGGCGCTGCCGGCCCTGAAGCGGCTCGAGATCGATCGGGGCGAGATCGACCTGATCCTGATCACCCATTTCCACGGCGACCATTTTGCCGGCCTGCCGTTCTTGCTGCTCGACGCGCAATTCTCGCGGCGAACGCGGCCGCTGACGATCGCCGGCCCGCAAGGCATCGAGCGGCGGCTGCGCAAGGTGATGGAGGCGCTGTTCGAGCATTCCTCGAAGACAAAACAGCGCTTCGAGCTCAACGTCGTCGAGCTCGCGCCGGAACAGAGCCGGAGCTTCGGCGCGGTGAAGGTGACGCCCTATCCGGTGGTGCACGGCGAATCCGGCGGGCCGTTCCTCGCCTATCGCGTCACAGCCGAGGGCCGCACGCTCGCCTACAGCGCCGATACCGAATGGACGGAGACGCTCATTCCGCTGGCGCATGGCGCGGACCTTTTCATCGTCGAAGCCTATATGTACGAGAAGGTGGTCAAGAACCATCTCAGCCTGAAGACCTTGGAACAGCATCTGCCCGACATCGGCGCCAAGCGGCTCGTCCTCACCCATATGAGCGACGACATGCTGTCGCGTCTCGGTGACGTCGAGCACCTTGCCGCCGAAGACGGCATGGTGCTCGTGTTCTGAAAGATGCACGCGCCCGTTCATCACCGCGTCGGTAGCCGGCAGGTCTTCGCCATCGCAGGTCCCGCGATGGTCGCGAACCTCACGACGCCGCTGATCGGCGTGGTCTCGACCACCGCGATCGGGCGGCTCGACGATGCCGCGCTGCTCGGCGGCGTCGCGATGGCCTCCGTCATCTTCGACTGCCTGTTCTGGCTGTTCGGCTTCCTGCGCATGAGCACGCTGGCCTTTACGGCGCAGGCGCTCGGCGCTGGCGAGACGCGCGAGCAGACCGTGATCCTGGTGCGCGGCTTCATCGTCGCCGGCCTGATCGGCGCGGCGCTGATCGTGCTGCAGCTGCCGCTGGCAGGCGCACTGTTCGACCTGATGGGCGGCAGCGAGGGCGTGACGCGCGCCGCGAAGACCTATTTCATGATCCGGATCTGGTCCTCGCCCTTCGCCTTCGCCAATTACGTCATCCTCGGCTGGCTGGTAGGGCAGGCCCGCGCCAATCCGGCGCTTGGGCTCCAGGTCGTGATCAACCTCATCAACATGGTGGCGACGATCCTCTTGGTGCTGGTCTACCACACCGGCATCGCCGGCGCGGCGATCGCCGCGCTTCTGTCCGAGACGATCGGCTTCATGCTCGGCGTGATCGTGTGCCGGCGCCATGCGGTGGGCGGTTTTGCCGTGCCTCGCGCAACGCTGTTCGATCGCGCCAAGCTGATGCGGCTCCTGGCGGTCAACACCGACATCCTGATCCGTACCGCGGCGCTGATCGCCGTGTTCCTGTTCTTCACCGCCAAGGGCGCGCGCGCCGGCGACGTCACGCTGGCGGCGAACTCCGTGCTCAACAATTTCCTCCTGGTCAGCGCCTTCTTCCTCGACGGCCTCGCCAACGCGGCGCAGCAGCTCTGCGGCCGCGCCTTTGGCGGGCGCGACGCCAAGGGGTTTGCGGATTCGACCAGGCTGGTGCTGGCGTGGGGGCTCGGCTTTGCCATCGTCGTCGCCGTGCTGTTCGCAGCGCTCGGCCCTGCCATCATCAACGTCATGACGGCGAGCGAGGACGTCCGCCGCGCCGCGCGCGAGTTCCTGCCCTTCATCGTGCTGGCGCCGATCCCCGGCGTGTTCGCCTTCGGCTTCGACGGCATCTATGTCGGCGCGACCTGGGCGCGGGAGATGCGCAATCTGATGCTGCTCTCGCTCGCGATCTTCTTCGCCGTTTGGCTGGCGCTGCAATCGTTCGGCAATGCCGGCCTGTGGAGCGCGCTGATCGCGTTCTACGTCGCGCGCGGCGGCTTGCAGGGCGCGAGGTATCCGGCGCTGTATCGGGCGACGTTCGCGAAACCGTAGAAGAACCGTAGCCCGGGTGGAGCGCAGCGTAATCCGGGGCTTTGCCTATGCGGATAGCTTCCCGGATTGCGCTGCGCTCCCATCCGGGCGACGAGACCTGCCTACATCCCCGGCCAGTCTTCCGCCGTCAGCGTCGCCGCATCGGCGCCGACGATCTCGGAGAGCGAATCCCGCCCCGTTCGCAGCAGCGTCGAGGTCAGGTCGCGCTTGATCTCGTCGACGAGGCCGAGGCCCTTGTAGACCAGCGACGAATAGAGCTGGATCAGGCTGGCCCCGGCGCGGATCTTGGTCAGCGCGGCGCCGCCCGAATCCACGCCGCCGACGCCGATCAGCGGGAATGCGCCCTCGACCCGCACATAGGTTTCCGCGACCATGCGCGTCGACAGGCGGAACAGCGGCCGGCCGGACAGGCCGCCTTGCTCCTTCGCCCGCGTCGCTTCGCGCAGCGTGCTCGGCCGCGCGATCGTGGTGTTCGACACGATCATGCCGTCGACCCGGCGCGAGCGCGCGACCTGCACGACGTCGTCGAGCTGGGCAAGGCTCAAATCCGGCGCGATCTTGAGCAGCACCGGCGTGTCGCCGGCCTTCTGCCTGACCTGCTCGCGGGCCTCGATCACGCGCGCGAGGAGATCGTCGAGCAGCGCGCCTTCCTGAAGGTTGCGCAGGCCCGGCGTGTTCGGCGATGAGACGTTGACGGTGAAATAGCTCGCCACCGGCGCGAAGGTCTCGATCAGCTTGACGTAGTCGCCGACACGATCGGCTGAATCCTTGTTGGCGCCGACATTGACGCCGACGATGCCGCCGTGCTGCGCGCGCGCGGCGAGCCGGCGCAACGCGACTTCGGCGCCGTCATTGTTGAAGCCCATGCGGTTGATGATCGCCTCGTCGCGCTCCAGCCGGAACAGCCGCGGCCGCGGATTGCCGGCCTGCGGCTTCGGCGTCACCGAGCCGATCTCGACGAAGCCGAAGCCGAGCCGCAGCAGCGCGTCCGGCACCTCGGCGCTCTTGTCGAAGCCCGCGGCCATGCCGATCGGATTGGGAAAGTTCAGCCCGAAGGCGCGCACCGCGAGCTTGGGATCGTCGGCACGCGGCTTGACCGGCGGCAGGAAGCGCAGGCCCTGGATCGCAAGACGATGCGCGTCCTCGGGATCGAGCCAGCGCAGCACCGGCAGCGAAAAGGCGTCGAATGCGCGGATCACGGCAACAGCTCCGGAACGTCGTGACCGCCGTCGGAGCGCGTGTTGAGGTTCGTCACCGCGATCACGGCGCCGAGATCGAGCTCGCCATAGAGATGGGGGAAGAGCTCGTCATTGCGCGAGCGTTCCCAGCGCAATTCGCTCCCCAGCGCATCGCCGTCGACCTCGACCAGGAACAGCGCGCGCTGCCCGAAATAGTGCTTGCGCAGGGTCTCGGGAACCTGGGAAGCGGTCGAGAAATGAATGAACCCGTCGCGCGAATCATCTGCGCTGCCCCGGTAGACACCCTGCCGTTCCGCCTCGCGCCAGGCCGAGGCCGGACAGATTTTGTAGATCTTGACCACCGCTACCGCAGCCTTGTTTGTTCTTTGAGTCTTCTGGGTTTTTTCGTCTTTCGCGGGTCCTCGAAACCCGGGCGCGACCGTAAAGGCCGTCCCTTCCGAACTCAAGACTTAGAGCCTTTTCCGCGCCGATGAAATCGGAGCGGCTCCAAATTCCTCTTTTGGCCATTTTCCGACACAACGGGTATCCGCCGCTCTTCGTCGCCTCTTGCGCGAAAAACGGAAAACCGGTTGATTTGAGGACAGTTTTCCTGAGTTGCGACGGGCTGGACCTTCCATGGTCAGACAGGCCAAAGCGCAGAGGATGCTGACTCACGACCAGATCTGGGCCGCGTTGGACCGGCTGGCGGCGCGCGCCGGATTATCGCCGTCCGGCCTTGCCAAGCGCGCCGGGCTCGATCCCACCACCTTCAACAGGTCCAAGCGCGTCACCGCCGACGGCCGCGAGCGCTGGCCCTCGACCGAATCGATCGCAAAAGCGCTGGCCGCGGCCGACGCCTCGATCGACAGCTTTGCCAAATTGATCGACGACGACGGCATGGGCGATGGCCGCTCGATGCCGCTGCTCGGTTTCGCGCAGGCGACGACGAGCGGCGCTTTCGACGAGGCCGGCCTTCCATCCGGCAAGGGCTGGACCGAGATCGCGCTGCCCGCCACCGAGGACAGCCATGCCTTTGCGCTGGAGATGTCCGGCGATGCGCTCGCGCCCGTCTATCGCGACGGCGACATCGTCCTGGTCTCGCCCGGTGCGCCGATTCGCAAAGGCGATCGCGTGGTGGTGCGGAGCAAGGCGGGCGAGATGATGGTCGCAACGCTGAAGCGCCGAACGGCCAAGGCGCTCGAGCTGCAGCCGCTCGATGCGACGCGGGCCGAATGCACGATGGCGGCGGGTGATGTGGCGTGGATTGCGCGGATCCTGTGGGCCAGCCAGTGATTGCGAACCATGACACCGTTCGCGCTGCGATCGCCATTGCGACTCACCACGCCTCTCGCATAGGTTGCGCACCTGTTGCCGATCAAGTTCATTTCGAGGGGGACTACGATGAATCGCCGTCACGCATTGAAGGCCCTGGCGGGTCTCGCACTTTGTCCGCTGTGCAAGCCCACCTTCGCCGCCGAAGGCGCGCATTGGAGCTATGAGGGCGCCGGCGGCCCGGCCAAATGGGGCGATCTCGACGCGGCCAACAAGGTTTGCGCGGTCGGCCTGCAGCAATCGCCGATCGACATCGAGGCGACGATCAAGTCGCAATTGCCGGTTCTGAAGCTGAGCTGGGGCAAGAGCGCCGACACCATCGTCAACAACGGGCACACCATCCAGCTCAACTTCGCCGAAGGCAGCACGCTGATGCTCGGCGACGTCAAGTACAAGCTGCTCCAGGTGCACTTCCACCGGCCGAGCGAGCACCAGATCGGCGGCAAGAATTTTCCGATGGAGGCGCATTTCGTCCATCGCAACGATTCCGGCGGGCTCGCCGTGGTCGGCGTGCTCATGACCGAGGGCAGGCCGAACGCGGCGTTCGGCAAGATCGTCAAGACCATGCCGGCGGCGGAAGGACCCGCGGTGAAGGCGGATGCGAGCATCGATCCCCACGCCATGCTGCCGCCCAAGCTCAGCTATTACCGCTATCCCGGCTCGCTGACGACGCCGCCCTGCTCGGAAGTGGTCGAATGGCTGCTGCTGACCACCCCGATCCAGGTGGCGGCAAGCGATGTCGCCGCGTTCGCAAAGCTGTACCCGATGAATGCGCGCCCGGTGCAGAAGGACAACAGGCGCTACGTGCTGCGATCGATTTGAGCGGGGGCACTCCGCCGCTTCGCTAAGTTACTCGCTGTCATTCCCCGCGCAGGCGGGGAATCCAGTACGCCGCGGCCTCTCGGCGTAATCACAAGCGCTCTGGGATACTGGATCGCCCGCCTTCGCGGGCGATGACCGTGCAAGTGCATTCACGCACTCCTTGCCAGCGCCCCGTCGATCATGTTCACCGCGTTCTGCACGCCGTAGACCGCGACGAAGGAGCCGAAGCGCGGGCCCTTCTCCTGGCCGAGCAGCACCTGGTAGAGCATGTTGAACCAGTCCAGTGTCACGCCGGGACGGCCGTCCTTGCCCTTCTTGACCTGGTCGAGGAACGGCTCGCGGCGGCCGATCTCGTAGACGACGTTCTGGATGTCCTCGGCGGAAGCGTCCGGCGCGAGCTGCGACAGCGCATCGCGAAGGTCCTGCAGCGCAGCGCGTTCGCTGTCGCTGGGCACGCGGAACTGCTTCGTCGGCGCGACGAAGTCGCGATAATAGTTGATGGCGTAGCCGACCATCGCGTCGAGCTTCGGATGCGTCTGCGGGCTCACGCCGGGCCGATAGCGGCCGATGAAGCCCCACAACGTTTCGGCGTTCTCCGCGTTCGACGACGACACCAGCGTCAGCAGCAGCTGGAAGGTGACGGGCATGTCGCCCAGCGGCGGCTTGCCGTTGTGGATGTGCCAGACCGGATTGCCGAGCTGCTGCTTGCCGTCCTGCTTGGCAAAGCCGTCGAGGAATTGCTGGTAGTCGTCGACGTTGCGCGGGATGACGTCGAAATACAGCCGCTTGGCCGCCTTCGGCTCGCGATACATGAACAGCGACAGCGATTCCGGCGAGGCGTAGCGCAGCCATTCGTCGATGGTGAGGCCGTTGCCCTTCGACTTCGAGATCTTCTGGCCCTTCTCGTCGAGGAAGAGCTCGTAGTTGAAGCCTTCCGGCGGCGTGGCGCCGAGCGCCTTCGCGATCGCGCCGGACAGCTTCACGGAATCGATCAAATCCTTGCCGGCCATCTCGTAGTCGACGCCGAGCGCGACCCAGCGCATCGCCCAGTCGGCCTTCCACTGGCATTTTACATTTCCGCCGGTGACTGATGTCTCGACCTCCTGGTTGGTGTCGGGATCGACATAGGTCACGGTGCCGGCGGCGACGTCGCGACGGATCATCGGCACCTGGAGCACCACGCCGGTGGTCTTGCTGATGGGCAGGAACGGCGAATAGGTGGCGCGGCGGTCCGGCCCCAGCGTCGGCAGGATGATGTCCATGATCTTGTCGTAGGCGGCGAGCATCTTCAGCAGCGTCGCGTCGAAGCGGCCGGACGTGTAATAGTCGGTCGAACTCGCGAACTCGTAGTCGAAGCCGAAATGATCGAGGAAGGCGCGCAGCCGCGCATTGTTGTGCGCGCCAAAGCTGTCATGCGTGCCAAAGGGGTCGGGTACGCGCGTCAGCGGCTTGCCGAGATTGGCTTCCAGGGGTGCCCGGTTCTTCACGTTGTCCGGCACCTTGCGCAGCCCGTCCATGTCGTCGGAGAACGCCAGGAGGCGCGTCTTGATCTTGTCCTCGGTGAGCACGCGGAAGGCGTGGCGCACCATCGAGGTGCGCGCCACCTCGCCGAACGTGCCGATATGCGGCAGGCCGGATGGACCATAGCCGGTCTCGAACAGCACCTCGTCCTTCGGGCTTTTCTTCAGCCGCGCGACAATGGCCTTCGCCTGCTCGAACGGCCAGGCGTTGGATTGTTCGGCGAGCGCACGCAACTCGCTCGGGTTCGCGGTGAGATCAATAACGGACATCAGGGGCCTCCGGGCCGCGGAAAATAGCGATTTCCCCGCAGAATGCAAAAGTTGCGAGCTAATACCCCCAGCCGTCTCCCACTTCCAGGGAGGGCTATTCTGATAGGGTGTGCACGGATGAGGCGGCATCGGCGCTGGGCTCCCTCCCCCGCATGCGGGGGAGGGTTGGGGAGAGGGTGTCTCCACGTTGGGGTTGTCGAGAATTTGCGGAGTATGTCCCTGCGTGGCGAGAGCCCTCACCCGCCGCGCTCTGCGAGCGCGTCGGCCTCTCCCGCAAGCGAGAGCTTTGCATAAGAGGAGGATTTGCGATTCTCTAGGGCCTGTGGTGGAGGCGGATTCGGATGGCATATCGAGAGGTTGGGCAACCGAGCTTCGCGGACGCGCTGGTATCGCGGCGAGGGAAGGGTAACGCGGTGCTGAAGCGGATTGGCGAACTGGTCGACTGGGCGGCTGTGGAAAGAGTGCTGGGTGGTCTTCCGGAGCCGGAGCGTGGCCCTCCGCCCTATCCGCGACTGGTGCTGTTCAAGGCGCTGCTGCTGCAGCAATGGTATGGGCTTTCCGATCCGGCGCTCGAGGAAGCGCTCGACGACCGGGCCTCGTTCCGAGCCTTCTGCGGCTTTGTGCTGAGCGACGAGACGCCTGACCACACGACGATCTGGCGATTCCGCGAGGCTTTGCAGCGAGCCGGTCTGGACGAGAAGCTGTTCGCCGAGATCCTGCATCAGATCGACGCACGCGGGCTGGTGCTGCGCCGGGGCACATTGATCGATGCGAGCCTGATCTCGGCAGCAGTAAAGCCGCCGAAGCCGCCAGAGGACCCGCAGCCGCCCGGCCCGGACGGCCGTGAACCGAGCAAGCTGGTCAACAGCAAGCGCGATCCAGATGCACGCTGGACCAAGAAGGGCGGCAAGCGGTACTTCGGCTACAAAGCCCATATCGGCATGGATCAGAGTTCGGCCATCGTCCGCCGCAGCAAGCTGACCGACGCTGCGGTCAACGACACAGTGCCCGCCGACGAACTGGTCTGTGGTGATGAGAAGGCGGTCTATGCCGATCAAGCCTATGACAAGCACGAGCGCCGCAGCGGGCTCGCCGCGCGGGGAATCAAGCCGAGGCTGATGTTCCGGCCCAACAAGCATCATCCGCTCACCGAGCGGCAGAAGCGCTTCAACGATGCCGTGGGAAAGCGCCGCGCACCGGTCGAGCAGGTCTTCGCGCGCCTCAAGGGCAGCTATCGCTGGGCGCGCGCTCGCTATCTGGGTTTGGCGCGCAATCAGACACATCTGCGCCTGATCTGCCTCGCCATGAACCTCAAGCGATGGGCGGTGCTGTGCCCGATAGGAGCCGCAGCGTGACCACCACCCGCCGCTACCCCGCGGCCACGAAAGACAGACGCCCCACCCCTCTGGGGCTACGCGAGGCCGTTCAAAAAAAGCCCCATATCGAACTTCACTCCAGCACAACTCATTACGCAAAGCTCTCGCAAGCGGGAGAGGCTAAGCAAGCCCGCAGACAGTCCTCGTGAAATCAATATGCGAGAGCCCAGCCGCGCGGGACGATGCATCGCGTCGGCCGGCAGGTGGATCGAATGTGATGCGGCTCAATGCGCCGCTGACGCCGAGCGCTTGGCCGCGACTGGCTTCGGGGCAGGCTTTGCACTGGCTTGCGGTGCGCTGTCCCAGCCGCCGTTCGGGGCCGCGACGTTGACGGCATCGTCTGGCTGGGGCTCGGCGCTGAAGGTCTGGATCGCGAGCTTGGCGGCGGCGAGCGATTGCGGGTCGAGGCGCTTGGCGACGTCGTCGCGCTTGCCGGCGGCATCCGCGTCGCCCTGGGCGGCAGCCAGGCTGAACCATTTGTAGGATTCGGCGAGGTTCTGCTCGACGCCGATGCCGCGGGCATAGAGGATGCCGAGATTGAACTGGCTGTCGGCGACGCCGCGATCGGCCGCTTTGCGGAACCACTGCGCCGCGCTCTTGTAATTGGCGCCGCGACCGCCGCCATCGGCATCGAGCACCGCCAGATTGTGCATCGCCTTGGCGTTGCCGCGCTCGGCGGCCTGGGTGTAGTAGCGGCGCGCGATGTCGGCGTCCTTCTTCACCCCCAAGCCCTTTTCGTAGAGCGTGCCGAGACGGAAGGTTGCGGGGACGACCCCGGCCTGCGCCGCGCGGTCGTACCACTTCGCCGCTTCGTCGTAATTGGTGGCGACGCCCTTGCCTTCGGCAAAGCGCACGCCGATCTCGTAGGCCGCGGTGGCATCGCCCTTCATCGCGGCATTGCGCAGGGCCGGGCCGCCGATGCCGTCAGGCAGCTTCTCGCTCGGCGGCACCTGGACCACGCCGAGCCTGGCGCGGCTGGTGCCCGACAGCGCGCCGGTGACGTCGCTGGCGGCGGGCGGCGGCACCGCAGCGGCAGGCGCTTGCGGGATTTCAACCGAGGCCGCGCTGCCGGAACCCGGAATGGGCGCCGGCGCGGCGTTGTTCTGCGACTGCCGCCCGATCGGTGTCGGCGACGTCATCGACGGGGTGATCTGTTCCGGCGCGGCCGGCTTGGTCTCGACCGGCGGCGGTGCGGGCTGCGGCGCCGGCTCGCTCGGGATGTTTTGCATCGCCTGCGGCGTCGGTGACGGGTTGCCGCCGTCGAGCAGGTCCATCGCCATCTTGAAGGTGCCCAGCACGATCACGACCACGCTCGCGCCGACCAGCAGCGAGCGGATCTTCGAGGTGATGGTCGAGCCGCCTTCCTGGCCCTTCTCCTTGGCGCGGGCGATCGCGGCCTTGGCGCCGCGGGCCGGCTTCTCGGGCGGCTGTGCGGCGGCCGCTTGCGCGGCGCGGCGCGCGGCCGCGATGAAGCTCGACGACGACACCGGCTCCTTCGGCGCGGCGGCAATTCCGCTGATCGCGCTTTCGGAGGCGGCAATGCGCTCCGACGGCGTGGCGAGCCGTCCGCCCGGACGGGTGCCCGGCTCGAGCGGGTGATCCGGCGGCAGTTCCGGCGCGAGTGCAGTGCGGGCGGTGTGCGGCTCAAGGATTTCGCTGATCGCGCGCGGGGGAACCGGCGGAGCCGCCGGCACGGGCGGCGGCGCGGCGGGAGCGGCGGCGTGGAATTCGCGCGGCGCGGCGACGAAGGCGGGCGGCGCTGCCTGGGCGGCCGCCGGATTGGGCAGCTCGGGCTTCGGATCGTATTTCGGCGGCTGTGCTTGCGGCTGTGCTTGCGGCTGTGCTTGGGCTTGCTGCCGCGGCTCGCGCGCCACCGGCGCAGGCTCCATCGCCGCCGCCGGCATCGGCATCGGCTGTGGGGCGGGGGGAGGCGGCGCGGTGCGCACCGCGCGCAGGTCGCCCTCGATCATCGAGAGGCGATCGACGACATGGCCGAGCGCGCTGTGGACCGCGTCGAGCGAGTCCTGGGTGCTGCGATTGGTTTCAGCCTGGCTGAAGCGGATGTCGGAGAGCTCGCGCTTGACGAGGTCGACCATGCCGGAATCCGGCGGGGCTGCGGAGCTGCGGCTCTCGGCCAGCGCGGCATAGGTCGCCTGCTGCCGTTCCAGGTGCCTGAGGATGTCGTGCAACCCGTCCTCGACCCGGCTCAAATTGCCGTTGCGCGGATCGGCGGCGGCCTCGATCCGCTCCAGGAGATAGGACACGCGCTGCTCGAGATGGGCGAAGGTCGAGGCGGAATCGTTGCCGACCTGCATGCGGTCGAAGCGGTCCGACAGCGCGCGGATCGCAGCTTCGAGATGCTCGGTGCTCTCGGACGGCTGCGGCCGTTCGCGGGTTTCCAGCGCCGCCGTGAGCGCCGCGATGCGCTGCTCGAGCACCGCAAAGCTGTCGCTTTGGCCGGAAGCGCGGGTGATCTGGTCGACCTTGGACGACAGCAGCTGCACGTCTTCGGACAGCCGTGCCAGCGCCTCGTTGGAGGCGACGTTGGAGACGATGGCGCGCAGCGCGGAGATCGCGCTCTCGAGCTGCTGCACGGTCGAGGGATCGTCATTGGCGCGCAGGATCAGGTCGAGCTTGGCGCCGAGATTGCGGATCGCCTCGTCATAGCCGGTGAGCTGCTCGGCCGGCGTCAGCGTGCGCAGCACCTGCTTGATGTCGGACAGCGCGCGCTCAATGCCGGCGAGAACCTGCCCGTCGGTGCCGTTGGAGCGGGTCTCGTCGATCCGGCGATGCAGCGAGCGGATCTCGTTCTCGATCGATTCGATCGCGCGCCGCGGCATCGCCTCGGTGATGGCGGCGCGGATTTCCGCCAGCTCGCTGCGGAAGCCGTTGATGGCCTGCTCGGTATTGTCGGGCCGCTGCAGCGATTCGATCTGGCTCGTGATCTTGAGCAGATGACGCTCGAGCGAGGAAAAATCCGGTCCCGGCTGCGGTGGCGGCGCATAGGCAGGGGCGGGCGGCGCCATTGGCGGTGCGTAAGGAGCCGGCGGCGCCGGCGGCGGCGCGGCGCGCGGCGGCATCTGCCGCGGCGCAAAGCCGTCGAGTTCGCTCTGGCGCGCGGTGATCTCGGCGACCGCGACGTCGAACGAGGCCGGGCTCAGGGGTGGTGAAGCGCGATAGACCTGCGCGGCTGCGCGCTCGACGGCATCGGCCTGGCGCTGGCGCGTCTCGGTCGGGGTGGGGCGAGGGGCCTGCGGCTGCGGCGGTTGCCGCTGTGGGCGGGAGATCTGCGACAGGCGGGCATCGAGCCGCGAGATCGCATCGTTGAGCTGGCGCGCGACGCCCTGCTCGCGCGCGACGTCGGGTCTCGATGAGTCTTGTCTCGAGGAGTCTTGTCTCGTGGAGTCTTGGCGCGGGGCGGGTTTTGAGATCCGCTCGATCTGCTGGGTAATCGCGTCGAGCCGCTGGTGGATGTCGGCGACTTCGCGGCTCTCCTGGCTCGGCACGTGCTGCGGACTCTGATCGTAAGGTCCGCGAAAGTTGGGCGGGGCAGTTTCGCCGAGCGTTGAGTTCAGCCAATCGTTGAGCGACATGCCGGCACGACGCGCAGCAGCCTCGGCCCGCTCCCGGACGGATGGATCGATGCCGTCGACACTCCACGATACGCGCGAATTCATGACTCTGTCCGGTTCCGACTTCGGCACCCCACCCGGCGCCTCCAGCTTCCCCACGCGTGCCGGTTGCAAAGACAATCGAATTTGGCGCGGGTCGTCTGCCTCGAAAACCGACTTTTTCCTGTTACGGTAAATAACGGGTTAAGGAATGCGGCGCGGCTGTCTTAAAGTTGGGCGGCGGGAACTGAGGGCGAACTTGGTCGCCAAGTAACCGGTGCGCTCCCTCCCCCGCGCGCGGGGGAGGGTTGGGGAGAGGGTGCTTCTGCGATGGGACAGTCCCCTGGAGGAGAAAGCCCTCACCCGGCGCGCGGGACGATGCTTCGCATCGCCCGGACGCGCCGACCTCTCCCGCAAGCAAGCGGGAGAGGTGAGCAACACCGCCGATGCCGATCTACCCCTTCCCCTCCCGCTTGCTCTCCTCCAGCGGCACGACCGTGGCCTTGCCGCTCATGGCCGACAGCGCTTCCAGCGCCTCCTCGCAGAAATCGGCCACCATCTGCTCGTGGCGGGCGCCGAGCTGCAGCAGGAGCAGATTGCCGAGATCGAGCCGGCCTTCCGCCGTGCCGTCGGGAAAGCGCTTCTTCAGGATGCGCTCGTAATTGGCGTGGCGGTCGCGGTGGTGCTCCAGGCGGGCCATCAGGTCGGTGCGCATCGGCTCGATGTCGATGCTGTCGAGCGCGTGCAGCCGCACCAGGAGGTCGTCCTTGATCGAGGGCGGCGTGCTTGGCCGCGCGGCCCAGTGCCGCAGCGCTGTTCGGCCCTCGGGAGTCAGCGTATAGATCAATTTATTGGGCTTGCCCGACTGTACGACCTCGCGGCCCTGGATGTAGCCGCGGTCGCGCAGCTTGGAGAGCTCGCGGTAGATCTGCTGATGGTCGGCCTTCCAGAAGAAGCCGATCGAGGAATCGAACGTCTTGGCGAGCTCGTAGCCCGTCATCGGGCGTTCCGTCAGGCATGCGAGGATTGCGTCGCCGAGTGCCATGACCGGCCTCCCTGTAAGGTTTGACCAAGTTGCTTGACTTTATGCGCATCGGCGCATATGCGTCAATGTGCATATGAGGCAGCGTGCAGGCGGGCCCGAGGCCCGACTGGATAATCAAGTGAAATCAATCTCCTCGCTACTGTGCATGGGGTTGTTTTCGAAACTTTTTGCCTTGGCCTTGAGGGAGGCACCCGAGAATGACCGGCCTCGATTCCTGGTACGCCTACATGAAGTCTCACGACCGCGCCGCGCTCTGGGACCTCCTGCACCCCGACGCCGTGTTCGAAAGCCCGGTCGTGCACACGCCGCAAGCCGGGCGCGACATCACTTTCAAATACCTTTCCAGCGCCGAAAAGGTGCTCGGCGGCCCCGGCTTCACCTATGTCGGTGAATGGCGCAGCGACAAGGGTGCCGTGCTCGAATTCAAGAATGTCATCGACGGCATCGAGATCAACGGTGTCGACATCATCAGCTTCGATAGCGAGGGACGCATCACTCACTTCAAGGTGATGGTGCGTCCGCTCAAGGCGATCAACATGCTGCACCGCCTGATGGCGGAGCAGCTTGCCGCCGCCCAATCATAAGCCCAACATCATCCCTTCAAGCCGCGCCGGGAGACCCCCATGCCGATCTACAAAGCCCCCGTCGAAGACGTGAACTTCCTGCTCAACGACGTCTTCCAGATCGACCGCTACGACAACCTCGCCGGCTTTTCCGATGCGTCCAGCGACGTGCGCGAAGCCATCCTCGGCGAAGCCGCCAAGCTCGCCGAAGAGGTGCTGCAGCCGCTCAATCGCGTCGGCGATCTCGAAGGCTGCAAGCGCGCGGATGACGGCAGCGTCACCACGCCGAAGGGTTTCAAGGAGGCGTTCAAGCAGGTCGTCGAGGGCGGTTGGCTCGGCCTGTCGGCGCCGACCGAATATGGCGGCCAGGGCCTGCCGGTGACGCTCTCGCAAGCCGTCAACGAATTCCAGATCTCCGCCAACATGGCGTTCTCGATGTATGGCGGCCTCACCATGGGCGCGACCGCGGCGCTGCTGGTGCACGGCACGCCCGAGCAGAAGAAGACCTACGTGCCGAAGATGGTGGCCGGCGAATGGACCGGCACCATGAACCTCACCGAGCCGCATTGCGGCACCGACCTCGGCATGCTCCGCACCAAGGCGGTGCGCCAGGCCGACGGCAGCTTCAAGATCACGGGCACCAAGATCTTCATCTCGGCCGGCGAGCACGATCTCGCCTCCAACATCATCCACCTCGTGCTCGCCCGCATCGAGGGCGCGCCGGCCGGCATCAAGGGCGTGTCGTTGTTCGTGGTGCCGAAGTTCCTCGTCAATGCCGACGGTTCGGTGGGGCAGCGCAACGGCGTCGTCTGCGGCTCGATCGAGCACAAGATGGGCATCCACGGCAATTCGACCTGCGTGATGAACTACGACAACGCCACCGGCTGGCTGATCGGCGAAGAGAACAAGGGCATGCAGGGCATGTTCGTGATGATGAACGAAGCCAGGCTCGGCGTCGCCGTGCAGGGCCTCGCGCAGTCCGAGGTCGCCTATCAGAACGCGGTGGCCTATGCCCGCGAGCGCATCCAGGGCCGCGCGCTCACCGGTGCCAAGGCGCCGGACAAGCCGGCCGACCCGATCATCGTGCATCCGGACGTGCGCCGCACGTTGCTCTCGATCCGCGCCTTCAACGAGGCCGCGCGCGCGTTCGTGATGTGGACCGCGCTGAAGAGCGACGTCGCCCACCGCTCCGAGGACCCGAAGGACCGCCAGGCCGCCGACGACCACATGGGCCTGATGACGCCGGTGCTGAAGGGCTTCCTCACCGATTACGGCTTCGCCAACGCGGTGCAGGCGCAGCAGATGTATGGCGGCCACGGCTACATCGCCGAGCAGGGCATGGAGCAGTTCGTGCGCGATGCCCGCATTGCCATGATCTATGAGGGCGCCAACGGCATCCAGGCGCTCGACCTCGTCGGCCGCAAGCTGCCGCGCGACGGCGGCCGCGCCATCATGGCCTTCTTCGGCGAGGTCATGGCCTTCGCCAAGGAGAACGGCGGCGACGAGGCGCTAAAACCCTTCATCACCCCGCTGTCGACCTCGCTGGGTCACCTGCAGCAGGCCACGACCTGGCTGATGCAGAACGCGATGGCAAAGCCCGACAATGCCGGTGCCGCAGCGACCGATTACCTGCATCTGTTCGGCTTCGTCGCGCTCGGCTACATGTGGGCGAAGATGGCGAAGGTGACGAATGCCAAGATTGCCGAGAGCGGGGCGACGCCCTATCTCTCGACCAAGCTCGTCACCGGCCGTTTCTTCATGGAGCGGATGCTGCCGGAGACCGCCGCCAACCTCGCGCGCATCCAGGCCGGCTGCGCCACCATCATGGAATTGCCGGCGGAAGCGTTCTGAGCCCGTTTCCGCTGCCTGCTCCCAATCGTCTGGAAAATCACATCAGGAGGGCGTCATGCCTGAGGCATTCATCTACGACCACGTTCGCACCCCGCGCGGCCGCGGCAAGGCGGACGGCGCGCTGCACGAAGTCACCGCGCTCGCGCTCGCGACCGTGCCGCTGAAGGCGCTGAAGGACCGCAACAACCTGCCCGAGGATTCGGTTGACGACGTCGTGCTCGGCGTGGTCGATCCGGTCGGCGAAGCCGGCTCCGACATCGCGCGCTTCGCCGCGCTGAAGGCCGGCCTCGGCGAGGCCGTTCCCGGCGTGCAGATCAGCCGCTTCTGCGCTTCCGGCCTCGATGCCGTGAACTTCGCCGCCGCGCAGATCATGAGTGGCCAGCACGAATTGGTGATCGGCGGCGGCGCCGAATCGATGAGCCGCGTCGGCATCGGCGCCTCCGGCGGCGCCTGGCCGATGGACCCCTCGATGGCGGTGCCGGCCTATTTCATGCCGCAGGGCGTGTCGGCCGACCTGATCGCGACAAAGTACGGTTTCTCGCGCGACGACGTCGACGCCTATGCCGTGCAGAGCCAGCAGCGCGCGGCCAAGGCCTGGGACGAAGGCCGCTTCAACAAATCCGTGGTGCCGGTCAAGGACATCAACGGCCTCACCATCCTCGCCAAGGACGAGCACATGCGCCCTTCGACGACGATGCAGTCGCTGGCGCAGCTGCAGCCGTCGTTCACGATGATGGCGCAGATGGGCGGCTTCGACGGCGTTGCGATCCAGTCCCATCCGGAGATCGAGCGCGTCAACTACGTGCACCACGCCGGCAATTCCTCGGGCATCGTCGACGGCGCCGGCGCCGTGCTGCTTGGCAGCAAGGAGGCGGGCGCGAAATACGGCCTGAAGCCGCGCGCAAAAATCCGGGCGTTCGCCAACATCGGCTCGGAGCCGGCGATGATGCTGACCGGGCCGGTCGACGTCACCGAGAAGCTGTTTGCGCGCTCGGGCATGAAGAAGTCGGACATCGACCTGTTCGAGCTGAACGAGGCCTTCGCCTCGGTCGTGCTGCGCTACATTCAGGCCTTCGACATCGACAATGCCAAGATCAACGTCAACGGCGGCGCCATCGCGCTCGGCCACCCGCTCGGGGCGACCGGCGCGATGATCCTCGGCACCGTGCTCGACGAGCTCGAGCGCACCAACAAGTCCACGGCTCTCGTCACGCTGTGCATCGGCGGCGGCATGGGCACCGCGACCATCATCGAGCGCGTGTAAGGGTAGGGAGCAACCAACATGTCGTACAAGAACTTCAAGGTTGAGACCGACGCAGACGGCATCGCGCTCGTCACCTGGGACATCCCGGGCCGCTCCATGAACGTGCTCGACGAGACCTCGACCAACGAGCTCGAGGCGATCGTCAAGGCGACCACGGCTGATGCCGCGGTGAAGGGCGTCGTCATCACTTCGGCCAAGGAAGCGTTCTGCGCCGGCGCCGATCTGTCCATGCTCGAAGGCATGAATCAGGCCTATGCCAAGGTTTTCAAGGAGCAGGGCGAGACCGCGGCCAACCAGATGCTGTTCGACCAGAGCCGCCGCTTCTCGCAGGTGCTGCGCGGTATCGAGACCTCAGGCAAGCCGTGGGCGGCCGCGATCAACGGTCTCGCGCTCGGCGGCGGCTTCGAGATCACGTTGTGCTGCCACTACCGCGTCGCGTCGGAGAACTCGAAGACTCGGCTCGGCCTGCCCGAGGTGAAGGTCGGCCTGTTCCCGGGCGCCGGCGGCACGCAGCGCGTGCCGCGCCTGGTGCCGCCGCAGGACGCCATGACGATCCTGCTCAAGGGCGATCCCGTCACGGTCGACAAGGCCAAGGCGCTGAACCTGATCCACGCCATCGTGCCCGCCGCCGATCTCATCAAGGCGGCGAAGGACTGGATCAAGGGCGGCGGCAAGGCGATCGCGCCGTGGGACGAGAAGGGCTTCAAGCTCCCGGGCGGCCCGGTGTTCTCCAAGGCCGGCATGATGATGTTCCCGGCCGGCAACGCGATCTATCGTCGCGAGACCTACGACAATTACCCGGCCGCGCGCGCGATCATGAGCTGCGTCTATGAAGGCCTGCAGCTGCCGATCGATGCCGCGCTCCGCGTGGAGTCGCGCTACTTCACCTCGGTGCTGCGCTCGAAGGAGGCGGCGGCAATGATCCGCAGCCTGTTCCTGTCGATGCAGGAGCTCAACAAGGGTGCGCGCCGTCCGAAGGACGTAGCTCCAACGAAGGTGAAGAAGATCGCCGTGATCGGCGCCGGTTTCATGGGCGCCAGCGTCGGCTACGTCTCGGCCCGCGCCGGCCTCGACGTCGTCCTGATCGACCGCGACCAGGAGAGTGCCGACAAGGGCAAGGCACATGCGCAGAAGGTGATCGAGGAGCAGATCAAGAAGGGCCGCGCCAAGCCCGGCGACGCCGAAGCGCTGCTCGCGCGCATCACGCCGACCGCGGACTACGCGGCGCTGAAGGACGTCGACCTCGTCATCGAGGCCGTGTTCGAGGACCGCAAGGTCAAGGCGGAGACGTTTGCCAAGGCGCAGGAATATCTGAAGCCCGACGTAATCTTCGCCTCCAACACCTCGACGCTGCCGATTACTTCGCTGGCCGAGAGCTTCAAGGACCAGGGCAAGTTCATCGGCATCCACTTCTTCTCGCCGGTCGAGAAGATGATGCTGGTCGAGATCATCCTCGGCAAGAACACCGGCGACGTCGCGCTCGCGACGGCGCTCGACTACGTCCGCCAGATCGGCAAGACGCCGATCGTGGTCAACGACTCCAGAGGCTTCTTCGCCAATCGCTGCGTCGGCCGCTACGTCGCCGAGGGCAACGAGATGTTCCTGGAGGGCGTGCCGCCGGCGATGATCGAGAACTGCGCCAAGATGGCCGGCATGCCGGTCGGCCCGCTCTCACTGTCGGACGAGGTCGCGCTCGACCTCGGCCTGAAGATCATGAAGGCGACCGAAGCCGATCTCGGCCCCAACGCCATCAATCCCGAGCAGAAGAAGCTGATGGTGGAGATGGTCGAAAAGCAGGGCCGGCTGGGGCGCAAGAACAGCAAGGGCTTTTACGACTACCCCGAGAAGGGTAAGGGCCAGAAGAGCCTGTGGCCGGGCCTCTCCGCGTTGCAGCCGAAGCAGCTCGATCCCGACACGCTCGATATCGAGGAGCTGAAGCAGCGCTTCCTGGTGGTGCAGGCGGTGGAAGCCGCGCGCACCGTCGAGGACCACGTCATCACCGATCCGCGCGAGGCCGATGTCGGCTCGATCCTCGGCTTCGGCTTCGCACCGTTCACCGGCGGCACGCTGTCCTACATCGACTTCATGGGCACGAAGAAGTTCGTCGAGCTCTGTCACAAGCTGGAGGCGAAGTACGGCTCGCGCTTCACCCCGCCGAAGCTGCTGGAGGAGATGGCGGCGAAGGGTGAGACCTTCTACGGCCGCTTCGCGCCGAAGAAGGCGGCAGCCTGACGGAAGCGTCGGGACTTCGCAGAAACGAAAGGCCGGATCGTCGATCCGGCCTTTTTATTTGCGGTCGCCGAACGGCGAGAAGGCGCGTCCCGCTACCGCCTCGTCAACGAGGCTGGCCTTCCAGCTGCCTTCGTCGCCGCGGCCGATGCGCACCTCGAAACGCCAGCCGTTCTGATTGGTGAAGGCGATGTCCGCGCCGCTTTTTGTCTTGGCGTAGCGGCAGGGATATTCGGTCGGCCGGTCCGGAAAGACGATCTTGCCTTCCTTGCTCTCGAACACGGAAGAGGTGATCTGCGGATGGATCATGAAGATGCAATTGCGCTCCCGCGCGACCGGCGTCGAGAGCCCGAGCATCGCGAGCGGCGCGCCGGCGGCGGTCATGAGGACGATCATGTTCATGGAGGTAGTGTCTCCTGGGGATGTTCCTTCGACGTCGGCGCTGAACAAGTGGTTCACAACCCCCAAGGGGCCGGATCATCGCTTCGATGGCCATTGATGTTCCAAGACTGCGCAGCTGGCGCCTCGGCCAAGGCCTGAGCGGCGATGATCTGGACAATCTCCGGGGCTTCCGTCACGATCTCGCCGCCGTGGAGGCCCAGCGCAGGGCCTTGGGCTCAGCTTCAGATATTCCTCACCATTTTCGGGCTTCTTGGCGCCGCCGATACCGACCTCGACCAGGCCATACGGGCGGGCCCCGCCTTCAGGAGCGCGCTTCGGAGGCGCACCGAGCAACCGTCCGGTTTTCGAGGAATTTCCTTCCCTTGACGCTTGGTTCGGCCGAAAGAACGACTACATGCACCTGCTTGAAATAGTCAAGATTGATGCAGGTGCATCGAATGGGGTAAGAGACGAGCGACGAGCTTGAGCGGGATCATGAAACGCAAACCATCGACCGAGGCAACCGCCGCCTGGATCCGCCTGATGCGGGTGCAGAGCCGCGTGCTCGATTGCGTCGAGCAGGACTTGAAGAAAGCGGGCTTTCCACCGCTGGCCTGGTATGACGCGCTGCTTGAACTGTCGCGGGCGCCCTCGGGCGAGTTGCGGCCGGTCGAGCTCGAGCGGCAGATGCTGATCCCGCAATATTCCACCTCGCGGCTGATCGACCGCCTGGTCGACGAGGGCCTCGCCTCGCGGCGCGAATGCAAGATCGACAAGCGCGGCCAGTTCGTCGAGATCACCGAAGCCGGCCGCGAGCTGCAGAAGCGGATGTGGGGCGCCTATTCGGCCGCGATCGAGAAATATGTCGGTTCGAAATTGTCGGACGCCGACGCCGTCAAGCTCAGCAATCTGCTCGACCGCCTGGGCTGCTCCTGCGGCGAGATGAAACTGCCGCCCGTGGCCGCCAACGAAAGCATGCCGACGCGATGATCGCGCGGCAAATCCGCTCGCCCGTGCAACCGGTGGGTTCGCGGGCCGTCCCTGTCACCCGCGCGCGTTCGGTCGAAGCGCTTTTGATTAGAGTTTGATATGGCGCGAGACCAGATCGACATGACGCCGCTGCAATCACGCGACGAGCTCGTCGCGTGGTTCGAGGCAGGCTGCAAGGACCCGTCCGAGTTCCGCATGGGCACCGAGCACGAGAAGACGCCGTTCACGCTCGAAGGCCATCGTCCGGTGCCGTACGAGGGCGCGCGCGGCATCGGCGCGCTGCTCGAAGGCATGAAGCTCCTGCTCGGCTGGGAGCCGATCATGGAGCAGGGCAACATCATCGGCCTCTACGACGTCACCGGCGGCGGCGCGATCTCGCTCGAGCCCGGCGGCCAGTTCGAGCTGTCCGGCGCGCCGGTCGAGAACGTGCACCAGACCCAGAGCGAGCTGATGGCGCACCTGGCGCAGGTGCGCGAGATCGCAACGCCGCTCGGCATCGGCTTCCTCGGCCTCGGCATGACGCCGTCCTGGTCGCGCGCCGACATCCCGGTGATGCCCAAAGGCCGCTACAAGATCATGACCAATTACATGCCGAAGGTCGGCCAATACGGCCTCGACATGATGTACCGGACCTGCACGGTGCAGACCAATCTCGACTTCTCCTCCGAAGCCGACATGGTGAAGAAGCTGCGCGTCTCGCTCGCGCTTCAGCCGGTCGCGACCGCGCTGTTCGCCAATTCGCCGTTCACCGAGGGCCGGCCGAACGGCTTCCTCTCCTTCCGCTCCGAAATCTGGCGCGATACCGACAATGCCCGTTCGGGCATGATGCCGTGGGCGTTCGAGGACGGCATGGGGTTCGAGCGCTATGTCGATTACGCGCTGGACGTGCCCATGTATTTCGTCAAGCGCGGCGAGGAATATATCGACGTCTCGGGCTCCTCGTTCCGCGCCTTCTTCGACGGCCGCAACAACAACCTTCCCGGCGAGCGTCCGACCTTGTCGGACTGGGCCAACCACCTCTCGACAATCTTCCCGGAAGTGCGGCTCAAGCGCTATCTCGAGATGCGCGGCTCCGACGGCGGTCCATGGGGCCGCTTGCCGGCGCTGCCGGCGTTCTGGGTCGGGCTGCTCTACGACGATGCCTCGCTCGATGCTGCCTGGGAGATCGTCAAGCACTGGAGCGCGCACGAACGTCAGGCCCTGCGCGACGACGTGCCGCGCATGGGCTTCAAGGCGCGGATCAAGGACCGCTATTTGTTCGAGATCGCCAAGGAATGCCTCGTACTGGCCCATGCCGGCCTGCGCCGGCGCGGCCGGATCGACCAGCTCGGCCGCGACGAAACGCGGCATCTCGAGCCGCTCGATCGCATCATCGATGCCGGCCGGACGCCGGCCGAGGAAATGCTGGATAAATTCAACGGTCCCTGGAAGGGCTCGGTGGAACCAGCCTACGCGGAATACGCTTTCTAGACCTCTGAAGCCGGGCATCCGGGATTCAGCCGTTCATCGCCCATACAGGTTTGCGGCGATCAAATGATCGGCTGAAAAAAACTGAGCGTCGTCAACAACCCGAAAGCTGTTCCGATGGGGAAGGGCCGCCTGTCCGGGGCCGTCATGGCCACCGCGGCATGTGTCACGCTGCTTTCGCTTGCATGTGCGAGCGTGCCGGCGGCTGCCCAGACCGCCTTCGACCGGCCCGGCGGCGACTATTTCAGCACGCCCGTCACCTCGGGCGATCCCGAGGATTGCGCGCTGCTGTGCGAGCGCGATCGCCGCTGCCGCTCCTGGAGCTTCAACTATCCCGACGTCGAAGGCGGCTCGGCGGTGTGCTGGCTGAAGAACACCGTGCCGGCGCGCGTGCCGGGCAGTTGCTGTATCTCGGGGGTGCGCGGCGCCGGCGTGATCGAGCCGCGCGTCGAAGGCGTCGAGACCTCGATCGACCGCCCCGGCGGCGACTTGCGCAATTTCGAGCTCAAGGACGGCGAAAGCGTCGAGGCCTGCAAGGCCGCCTGCACCGCCGACAACAAATGCCGTGCCTTCACCTATGCCCGCCCCGGCTATACCGGGCGCGAGGCGCGCTGCTTCCTGAAGAAGGAAATCAAGCCGCCGCGCAGGAAGGCAGGGTTCACGTCGGGCGTGGTGCGGTAGGCACAGCTCTGTCCACCGTCATTGCGAGCGCAGCGAAGCAATCCAGAATCCCTCCGCGGAAACAGTCTGGATTGCTTCGCTGCGCTCGCAATGACGAAGCGGGTGACGCGGCATCTCATTCGGCCGCAATCACCATGATCTCCGGCCACAGCGCCTTCCATCGTGCCGCCTTTGCCGCATAACTCGCCGTCGAAAAATTCGGTCCCGGATTGGGCCGCGCAATCAGCCCTCCGAAATCATCGAAGCCATGCGGTGCGTAGACCTCGTAGCCATTGTTTGCGCATCTCACGCCGATTTGCGTGTTCTGCGTGAGGAAGCGGTCGATGCCGCCGGTCGAGCATGTCAGGGGCGGATAAGGCAGGCCGTGCTTGGCGGGATACCACAGATGCACGCGCGCCTGATTGCGGGTCTCGATCTTGACGCCGAGATGACCGAGCCGGGCAGAGACATTCCGGATCACCGCGTCCTCGGCCTCCCACGATGTGTCGGGATCGAAATAGAACACGTCGTAGTCGGCGATGCCGTGGTCGATCGGACGTCCCGTGAGCACGTTCCACACCGTCTGCACCAGGCATCCCGACACCAGCCAGGCATCCGGCAGCGCAAGCCGGTGCAGCTCGTCGAGGATCGCGGCGTTGACGGGATTGCGCAAGGCGAGCGCGAGGAATTCCTCCTTGCTCACCCTGCGGTCAATCAATGCACGGCGGTGAAGAACCGCGCCAGCCTGAAGCCGGACAGCCAGGTCCACACCGGCTGGCTGCGCATGCCGAGATCCCAGGAGCCGACCACTGCGTCTGCACGGCCGATCAGATTGTCGATCGGCAACAGGCCGACGCCGCCGGAGCGCAGCGGCACGCGGCTGTCGGCGGAATTGTCGCGGTTGTCGCCGAGCACGAACAGATGCCCGGCCGGCACCGTCACCTCCGGCGTGTTGTCGAGCGGACCGCTGTCGCGCATCTTGAAGATCAGATGCGAGACGCCGTTCGGCAGCGTCTCGACATAGCGATAGGCGGGCTCGCTGCCGCCATGGTCGTCCTCGGCGGCGCCGACGCCATCGGGCTTCAGCTCGGCGGGGCGGTCGTTGATGAAGAGCTGGCCCTGCCGCATCTGGATGCGGTCGCCGGGCAGGCCCACGACGCGCTTGACCCAGGCCTGCGAGCGATCGCCGGGCCAGCGGAACACGACGACGTCGCCGAGCTTCGGCGTCTCCGCGAAGACACGGCCGCTCTCGGGCAGGCTGATCTGAATCGGCAGCGACGAGGTGCCGTAGCCATAGGGGAACTTCGAGGCGAGCAGCGCATCGCCGATCAATAGCGTCGGCTCCATCGATCCCGACGGCACGTAGAACGGCTCGGCGAGCGCGCCCTTGGCGATGAAGACGGCGGCGACGATGCCGGCGAGCTGCACGAGCTGGCCACCCCAGCCGCTGCTTTTGCGCTTGGGGGGGGCGGTGATCTTGTCTTCCACGCTCATGCGCCCGTTCCACCCACCGTGATGCGCTCCATCAGCAGCGACGGCTGGCCGACGCCGACAGGCACGCCCTGGCCGTTCTTGCCGCAAGTGCCGATACCGGTATCGAGCGCGAGGTCGTTGCCGATCATGCGGATGCGGTGCAGGTCGGTCGGCCCGTTGCCGATCAGCATGGCGCCCTTCAGCGGCGCCCCGATCTTGCCGTTCTCGATCTTGTAGGCCTCGGTGCACTGGAACACGTATTTGCCCGAGGTGATGTCGACCTGGCCGCCGCCGAAATTCGCGGCGAACACGCCGTTCTTCACCGAGGCGAGGATTTCGGCCGGATCGCGGTAGCCCGCGAGCATGTAGGTGTTGGTCATGCGCGGCATCGGCACATGGGCATAACCCTGGCGGCGGCCATTGCCGGTCGGCTTCATGTTCATCAGCCGTGCGTTCTGGCGGTCCTGCATGTAGCCGACCAGGATGCCGTCTTCGATCAGCACGGTGCGGTTGGTCGGCGTGCCCTCGTCGTCGATCGATAGCGAGCCACGCCTTGAGGCGATCGTGCCGTCGTCGACCACGTTGACGCCCTTGGCCGCGACCTGCTGGCCCATCAGGCCCGCGAACGCCGACGTCTTTTTGCGGTTGAAGTCGCCCTCGAGGCCATGGCCGACCGCTTCATGCAGCATCACGCCGGGCCACCCGGCCCCGAGCACGACGTCCATTTCGCCGGCGGGGGCGGGGATCGATTCCAGATTGACCAGCGCCTCGCGCAACGCGCCGTCGGCGGCATCGCGCCAGTTCTTGCTTTCGATGAATTCGGCATAGCCGGCGCGGCCGCCATAGCCCTTGCTGCCGCTCTCCTGGCGGTCGCCCTGGCCGGCGACGACGGAGATGTTGACGCGTACCAGCGGGCGGATGTCGCGATAGCTCTCGCCGTCGGGCCGCAGGATCTCGACGACCTGCCAGGTCGCGCCAAGGCTGACGCTGACCTGCCGCACCCGCGGATCCTTGTCGCGCAGATAGGCGTCGATCTCGGCGAGCAGTTTGACTTTGGTCTCGAAGCCCGGCGCATCCAGCGGATTGTCGTCGCCATAGAGGCGGACATTGGTGTGCGGCGGCGGGGCGGCAAAGCTGCCGGAATAGCCGCCGCGCACGGCGGCCACGGCATCGGCGGCGCGAATCAGCGCCGGCAGCGACACGTCGGAGGAATGCGCATAGCCGACCGCATCGTCCTTGACCGCGCGCAGGCCAAAGCCCTGCGAGGTGTCGTAGGTCGCCTGCTTCAGCCGCCCATTGTCGAACATCAGCGCTTCGGTCTGGCTGTATTCCAGGAACAGTTCGCCGTCGTCAGCGCCGGAAAGCCCGCGCGCGACCTCGCTGCGAACCTGGTCGCGGTCGAGATTGGCACGGTCGAGCAGGGAGGTCGTGGCAGGATTGGTCATGCGTCCGTCCATTAGCGGAAGATGTGGGGCAAGATAATGGTTTCGGGCCGGTTCCGCGAGGGCGCGAGGCCTCACATTACGGAAACAAAAGGATTGGCAACGCTAGCCGCGCCTACGGCAGCTTGTCGTACCCCTCACCCAGCCCGTTCAGGCTGAGCGGGAAGCCGATGCCCTCTTCCGGCGTCTCGAAGATGATGAAGGTCGCGGTCTTGGCGCTGCGGAGCTGGCCGAGCAGCTTGTCCTCCAGGACGACCTCGGCGACGCAGCCGTTGGGCAGGCAGCGGACGAAGCCGGCGCGGCCGACGTCCTGGTTGTCGAGCTTGAGCCCGAGGCCGGAGGGCAACAGGACCCCGAGCGGGGCGACCACGCGCATCAGGCGGCTCTTCTGGTCGGCGGTCTTGAGCACGATCACGGTCAGGCCGGCATTGGAGCGGTCTTCCGCCACCACGCTCTGGATCAGGGCGCATTGCTCGGTCTGGGCGCCGGGCGGGGTGTCGCAGCGGATCTGCCAGTCGCCATGGACGGAGCGCACCGCGCCCTGCGCATGGGCGAGCCCCGGAAGTGCCATGAGGACGATCGCAGCCACGAGGGCGCCGAGCGCCGGAACGCCGTTCGCCGGCCTTGCCATCGATCTCGAAAGCCCCATCGGGTCGGTCCCTCTGCTCGCCTGGGTTGCTCGCGCTTGGCGGACGGATCTGGCGGACTGATACGGAAATGACGGCGTCTTGAAGGCGATTCCCAAGCAAATTCCGCGCCGCCCACGCCGCCATGGCCCGCACGAATCAGGTTCTTGCGCGGCTGTCTGCCAGTGCCTACCGCGGGCAATTCCGCTGTCAAGCCGCAGCGGTGCGGGAAACGGTATTTTTGTCTGATCTTGCTGGGAAATATCTTGCCGGTGATCGCTGACAGACGGGGCTCAAGACTGCATTGCGATAGATCAAGAATTATGGTTTGAGAGGCTTGATTTCGCGTTCTAGCGATCTGGCCCCAATCCTCTTAGAGGTATTCTTGCGTGGCGGTTTGTCGGACTGGCGGATCGAATAAGCGTTTCCCGGAAACAGGGGAATGCACTTGGGGTGATTTCGGATGGGGAGCGCGAACGACATGAGGATGTCGATGGGTCGGGTGGGCCGGCAGTTGCTGGGATTGGCCACCATCGCCTTGGTGGCGGCTGGGATCACGCTGGCGACGGGTGGTGCGGCATTGGCCGAGCTCGGGCAGCCGGCGCCGTGGGAGTGGACGCTCCAGCAGTCCGGTTCCCCGGTGATGGACAACATCGTCTGGTTCCACAACTTCCTGTTCGTGCTGATCACCCTGATCACGCTGTTCGTCCTGGCGCTGCTCGTGATCGTGGTCGTCAAATTCAACGCGAAGGCCAATCCGGTGCCGTCGCGGACCACTCACAACACGCTGATCGAGGTGGCTTGGACGCTCGTTCCGGTGCTGATCCTGGTCGGCATCTCGGTGCCCTCGTTCCGGCTTCTGTTCCTGGAGCTCGACATTCCGAAGGCGGACCTCACCGTGAAGGCGACCGGCAAGCAGTGGTACTGGTCCTATGCCTATCCGGATAACGGCAAGTTCGAGTTCGATTCGCTGATGGCGCAGGACAAGCAGCCTCGCCTGCTCGGCGTCGACAACGAAATGGTGGTGCCGGTCAACAAGGTGATTCGCGTCCAGACCACGGGCGCGGACGTCATCCATGCGTTCGCGCTGCCGGCTTTCGGCGTCAAGATCGATGCCATTCCCGGCCGCCTGAACGAGACCTGGTTCAAGGCCACCAAGACCGGCATGTACTACGGTCAGTGCTCGGAGCTGTGCGGCAAGGACCACGCCTTCATGCCGATCGCGATTCGCGTGGTGAGCGACCAGGAGTTCGCCTCCTGGGTCGAGACGGCGAAGAAGAAGTTTGCGAGCGGCGGCACCAGCACCTACGCCTCCGCGGCCGGCCCGACGCAGTAAGCGCCGGGTGACGGCCTGAGGAACTGAAAGCGATAAAGGGCGGGACCTCCAAAGGTCCGAACGGGACGCAAGGCAGGATTTGAAAATGGCAACGAGCGCAGCGGCACACGGCGATCACGCGCAAGCCCACGGACATGACGAGCACGCCCATCCGACCGGATGGCGGCGCTACGTCTATTCGACCAACCACAAGGACATCGGCACGATGTACCTGGTCTTCGCAGTCATTGCCGGCATCATCGGTGCGGCAATGTCGATCGCGATCCGGGCCGAGCTGATGTATCCGGGCGTGCAGGTCTTCCACGAGGCGCACACCTACAACGTCTTCGTGACCTCGCACGGCCTGATCATGATCTTCTTCATGGTCATGCCCGCGATGATCGGCGGGTTCGGCAACTGGTTCGTGCCGCTGATGATCGGCGCGCCCGACATGGCGTTCCCGCGCATGAACAACATCTCGTTCTGGTTGCTGCCGGCCTCCTTCGCGCTGCTCTTGATGTCGACCTTCGTCGAGGGCGAACCGGGCTCCAACGGCGTCGGTGCGGGTTGGACCATCTACGCGCCGTTGTCGACCTCCGGACATCCGGGGCCGGCCGTCGACTTCGCGATCCTGTCGCTGCATCTGGCGGGCGCCTCGTCGATCCTCGGCGCCATCAACTTCATCACCACGATCTTCAACATGCGCGCGCCCGGCATGACCCTGCACAAGATGCCGTTGTTCGTGTGGTCGATCCTGGTGACGGTGTTCCTGCTGCTGCTGTCGCTGCCTGTGCTCGCCGGTGCGATCACCATGCTGCTCACCGACCGCAATTTCGGCACGACCTTCTTCGCGCCCGACGGCGGCGGCGACCCCGTGCTGTTCCAGCATCTGTTCTGGTTCTTCGGCCACCCCGAGGTCTACATCCTGATCCTGCCCGGCTTCGGCATGATCAGCCAGATCGTCTCGACCTTCTCGCGCAAGCCGGTGTTCGGCTATCTCGGCATGGCCTACGCGATGGTCGCGATCGGCGGCATCGGCTTCGTGGTGTGGGCGCACCACATGTACACGGTCGGCATGTCGTCGGCGACGCAGGCCTATTTCGTCGCCGCGACGATGGTCATCGCGGTTCCGACCGGCGTGAAGATCTTCTCGTGGATCGCGACCATGTGGGGCGGCTCGATCGAGTTCCGCGCCCCGATGATCTGGGCGGTGGGCTTCATCTTCCTGTTCACGGTCGGCGGCGTCACCGGTGTCGTGCTGGCGAACGCGGGCGTCGATCGCGTGCTCCAGGAGACCTACTACGTCGTCGCGCACTTCCACTACGTGCTGTCGCTCGGGGCGGTGTTCGCGATCTTCGCCGGCTGGTACTACTGGTTCCCGAAGATGTCGGGCTACATGTACAATGAGTGGCTGGCCAAGCTGCACTTCTGGGTCACCTTCGTCGGCGTCAACCTGGTGTTCTTCCCGCAGCACTTCCTCGGCCTGTCGGGCATGCCGCGCCGCTACATCGACTATCCCGATGCCTTCGCGGGCTGGAACCTTGTCTCGTCGTTCGGCTCCTACATCTCCGGTTTCGGCGTGCTGATCTTCCTGTACTGCGTGCTCGACGCGTACATGAAGAAGGTGCCGGCGGGCGACAATCCGTGGGGCGCCGGCGCGACCACGCTGGAGTGGACGCTGTCCTCGCCGCCGCCCTTCCACCAGTTCGAAGTGCTGCCCCGCGTGCAGTAAGCAATCCTCCGCGGCGCCCGTGACGGGCGCCGCGGCGCTGTAACGAAGCGAGTCAATCTAAGTGTCCGTCCTCGACCACAACGCCATCGACATCAATCCCCGCATCTCCGAAGCGGAGGTTGGCGACTATCTCGCGCTGCTCAAGCCGCGCGTCATGTCGCTGGTGATCTTCACCGCGCTGGTCGGGATGGCGATGGCGCCCGGGCATTTCCACCCCGTGCTGGCGATCACCTCGCTGCTCTGCATCGCGGTCGGCGCCGGCGCCTCCGGGGCGCTCAACATGGCGCTCGAAGGCGACATCGATTCCAAGATGTCGCGCACGGCGAACCGGCCGATCCCGCGCGGCCGCATCACCCGCCCTGAAGCGACGGCGTTCGGAATGACGCTCGCCTTCTTCTCGGTGATGACGCTCGGCATCCTCGTCAACTGGGTCGCGGGCGCGCTGCTCGCCTTCACCATCTTCTTCTACGTCGTGATCTACACGATGGGCCTGAAGCGCTGGACCGCGCAGAACATCGTGATCGGCGGCGCCGCCGGCGCGCTGCCGCCGGTGGTGGCCTGGGCCGCCGTCACGGGCACGGTCGACGTCGAGCCGCTGCTGCTGTTCGCCATCATCTTCTTCTGGACTCCGCCGCATTTCTGGGCGCTGGCGCTGTTCCGCTCCGACGACTATGCGCGCGCCGGCATCCCGATGCTGCCCAACGTCGCCGGTCCCGACGCGACGCGTCTGCAGATCCTGCTCTACACCATCGTGCTGATCGCTGTCGCCGCCGCGCCCTGGGCGCTCGGCTATTTCGATGCCGTCTACGGCGTGGTCTCGCTGATCCTCGGTGCCGGCATGCTGGTGCTCGCCATCAACGTCTATCTCCGCCGCGAGCGCAGCCAATCGCTGCGCGCGACGCGCAAGCTGTTCGCCTTCTCGATCCTGTATCTGTTCGCGCTGTTTGCGACCCTGCTGGCCGAGGTCGTGTATCGGGCGCTTGCTCCGATGGTCGGGGGCGCATGATCACCGCGATGGCCGACAAACGCGAGCCAGAAGGAATCGTCCTCACCGAGGCGCAGCGGAAGAGCCGTCGTCAGCGCTCCGTCGCCATCGCCCTGGCGCTCGGCGTGCTCGTCGTGCTGTTCTTCGCCGTCACCTTGGTCAAAGGGCCGGCAGTGCTAGTGCGGCCGATGTAGCAAACATGAACCACGAGCCGACCATATCGCAGGACGTCAGCGCCAGGCCGGGCCATCGCGAGCCGGGCAAAGCCCGCGGGCTGGGTCGCGATGTGGTGGTTGCCTCGATCTGCGGCGCTGTGGTCGCGCTGATGGTCGGCGCCTCCTACGCGGCGGTGCCGTTCTACAACTGGTTCTGCCGTGCCACCGGCTTCAACGGCACGACGCAAGTGGCGACCTCCGCGCCGGCCACGGGGCCGATCGCGCGCAAGATCTCGGTGCGCTTCGATTCCAACGTCGCGCCCGGCCTGCCCTGGAAGTTCGAGCCGGAGCAAAGCGAGATCGAGGTCAATATCGGCGAGGTCGTGACGGTCTTCTACACCGTCACCAACCAGGCGGCGCGCGCCACTGCGGGGCAGGCAGCCTACAACGTCGCGCCCCTGACGGTCGGCGCCTATTTCCAGAAGATCAACTGCTTCTGCTTCACCGAGCAGACCATGGCGCCCGGTGAGAAGCGCGAGATGCCGGTCGTGTTCTACGTCGATCCGTCGATCGCCGAGGACCGCGAGAACGACGGGCTGAACACGATCACGCTGTCCTACACGTTCTATCCGGTGAAGGATCCGGTGGTGAAACCGCTGGCATCGGGCGAGGCGGACAAGCGCAAGGGAAATCTTTGACCGCAGGGCTCACGCTCAAGCGGCCATACACAAGGGGATAAGTGCCTGACAGGCACGGGATTGAGGAGAGAGACGGAAATGGCCACGGCGCACACCAAGCATCACGACTATCATCTGGTCGATCCCTCTCCCTGGCCGGCGGTCGGCTCGCTCTCGGCCTTCATCATGGCGGTCGGCGCGATCGCCTGGATGCACCACATGTTCTCCGCGGCGCCGATCGTGTTCGGCGTCGGCACCGTGGGCGTGCTCTACACCATGGCGAGCTGGTGGGGCGACGTGATCAAGGAAGCCCAGTACAAGGGCGACCATACCCGCGTCGTGCAGCTGCATCACCGCTACGGCATGATCCTGTTCATCGCCTCCGAGGTGATGTTCTTCGTCGCCTGGTTCTGGGCCTATTTCAACGCGGCGCTGTTCCCGGCCGATGCCGTCCACGCCACCCGTGACGCCGTGTTCGGCTGCGGCCTCGGCACGCAGGCCGGCGCCTGCGCGGTCCCCGGCACCTGGCCGCCGAAGGGCATCGAGACCTTCGATCCCTGGCATCTGCCCCTGCTGAACACGCTGATCCTGCTGACGTCAGGCACCACGGTGACCTGGGCGCACCATGCGCTGCTCGAGAACGATCGCCAGGGCCTGAAATACGGCCTGATCCTCACTGTCGTGCTCGGCGCGCTGTTCACCTGCGTGCAGGCCTATGAATACAGCCACGCGGCGTTCTCCTTCGCCGGCAACGTCTACGGCGCGACGTTCTTCATGGCGACCGGCTTCCACGGCTTCCACGTGCTGGTCGGCACCGTCTTCCTGCTGGTCTGCCTGGTCCGCGCCTATGCCGGCCACTTCACGCCGAAGCAGCATCTCGGCTTCGAATTCGCCGCCTGGTACTGGCACTTCGTCGACGTGGTCTGGCTGTTCCTGTTCCTCTGCATCTACGTCTGGGGACGCGGCGCCGAGACCATGGCCAGCGCCGCGCACTGAGCCGTATCGAACCGACCAGGAGGGGCGGCCGCGGGGCCGCCCTTTCGTTTTCCGGCCGCCCGAGGTTTCGTCGGAAACTGTGATAGAGTCCGCCCTCATGAACGACAGTGCCGGCACGCCCCAATCCGAAACCACCGTCCTGCAAAGCGCGCTGCGCGGGCTGGCCTGCAGATGTCCGCGCTGTGGCCGGGGCAAGCTGTACGCGGGCTTTCTGACGCTCGCGCCCGCCTGCGACAATTGCGGGCTCGACTATTCCTTCATCGATAGCGGCGACGGCCCGGCGATCTTCATCATCATGCTGGCCGGCGGCATCGTTGTCGCGTGCGCACTCATCGTCGAGGTCAAGTACCAGCCGCCATATTGGCTGCATGCCGTGCTCTGGCTGCCGCTGATCCTCGCCACCACGCTGTTGCCGCTGCGCTCGATGAAGTCGCTGCTAATCGCGCTGCAATTCCACCACAAGGCGGCGCCGGGCCGGTTGGTCGATCGCGCGAAATGACCGTGCCTGCACGCAAGGCCCGCGTGACCGGCTTCGCGCTGTTCACGCTGTTCCTGACGGCCGTGTTCGTCGCACTCGGTGTCTGGCAGCTGCAGCGCCGCACAGCCAAGCACGCGCTGATCGCGGCGCTCACCGAGCGGCTTGCCGCGGCGCCCGTCGCGCTGCCGCCTCCTGCGCAATGGGCCGCGCTCAATCCTGCCCGCGACGAATTCCGCCGCGTCCGCTTCACCGCGACCTACGCGGCCCTGCCCGATGCAATGGTCTATTCCTCCGGCTCGGCGGTTCGCAAGGACGCCTCCGGCCCGGGCACCTGGGCGTTCCTGCCGGCACGGCTTCCCGGCGGCGAGATGCTCGTGATCGACGCCGGCTTCGTCGAGAACACGATGCAGGACCGCGACGTCGAGGATCGCGCGGTGAAGAAGCTGGTCACGGGCGAGCCGGTGTCGTTCACCGGCTATCTGCGCTTTCCAGAAGGCTCGAGCTGGCTGACTCCGGCGGAGAATCGCGGCAAGCGGCTCTGGTTCGTGCGCGATCATCTGGCAATCGCAAGCGCGCTTCATTGGGGTGCGGTTGCGCCGTTCTATGTCGATCTCGAGCAGCCCGCGCCGGCGAACGGCATTCCGCGTCCAGGGCCGCTCGTGGTGAATCTCAAGGACGACCATCTGCAGTATGCAATCACCTGGTTCACGCTTGCAGGCGCCGTGCTGATCGCCTTCGTCGTGTGGGCAAGAGGCCGGTGGCAGCGCTGAGCTCGGAGGGGCATGATCCGGAAAAGGTGTCGCGGTTTTCCGAAGATCATGCTCAGACAATAGTCTAAAGCGCGATCACGATTCATCCTGAACGCATCGCGCTTTGGAGGTCCCTCGAGGAAACCCGGTATCGCCCGGGGTTTATTATTCAGCCGATATTCACGAGTGTGGTCCTAAGCCGGCCGGTATTGTCCGCGGCAGACAGGATTGCGACGTGAGCGATTTCGATCAGATGGGAATTATCGTCGACTGGGTGGATGCCTGCCGTAAGGGTGACATCGCAGCCCTGCTCGACCTCTATGCCGACGACGCGCAGCTCGAATGCACGTGCGAGGGCGCGCGGCGCTATCGCGGCCGGAGCGAGATCGAGGCCTATTGGCAGCCGCGGCTCAGCGCCTTTTCGTTGGCAGGGTTCGGGCTGGAAGAGATCCATCCCGCGCCCCACGGCGTCCACCTCGAATATTCCGTCGCCGGCGCGCTGCGCATTCAGGCCTCGTTCGGCTTCAGCCCGGATGGCAAGATCCGCACCACGCTGTGCGAGCCGGCGCTACAGAATGCGCATGATGGCTGCGCCTGCTGAATTAGCCCGGTGATGGAACGTCCCGCGTCGTCTCCGCCGGAAGGCGGCAGCGCACGTAGGTTCGCTCGTCCACACGCAACAGCGATAGCGATCCGCTGAGCGCGCGCACGCGCTCATGCATGCCGGTCAGGCCCCGGCCGAAGACATTGTCCGCAGGAAAACCGCCACCGTCATCGGAGACCTCGACGACGAGCGTCTTGTCGGCGACCGTCGCCTGCACATGGGCGTTGCCGGCGTTGGCATGTCGCAGCACGTTGGTCAGTGCCTCCTGGATCACCCGATAGACGGTCTGCGCCAGCGGCCCGCCGATCCCGCTGAGATCGGGATCGATCGCGTCCGTCAGGACGATATGAGGGGCCTGCTTGCGAAAATTCCGGAGCAGCGTCTGCACGCTGCTCGAAAGGCCGACTTCCTCGATATAGAGCGGTCGCAGCTGATCGAGAATGCGGCGGTTGGTCTGCTGCAGTGCCTCGACCGATTTCAGCAGGTCCTGTGCCGAATTGCCGAGATGTCCCATGGGCTGGGAGGCCTCGCTCAGCGCGATCGTGCCGGCGCGGATACTGAACAGCAGCGGGCCGAGCTCGTCATGCAGTTCGCGGGCGAGATCGCGCCGCTCGTCATCCTGGAGCGACACCAGGCGGTGCATCAGATCGCGATTGTCCTGGCTCAAACGCGCCAGCGTTGCAGCCAGCGCATTCGCCTCCTCGCAGCTTTGCCGGATTTCCGGCGGGCCCCTGACCGGTATAGGCCTGGTGTAGTCGCCCCGCCTCATTCGCGCGAGGCCCTCGCCGAGATCCTGCAGGGGGCGCAGCACAGATCCCGACAAGGCGTGGGCACTCGTGCCGATAAGAATCATGAGCGCGGCGAGCAGGCCGGCGAGCGCGAGAAGGCCAATCCATTTCTCGAACGGATCGGCCGACATGCCCTGCGGAAACACGATGTCGCCGACATGTCTGCCGTCGATCGTCACCGGAAAGGCCGTGTCCATGTGGGGACCGGCGAGAAGGTCGATGTACCCTTGGGTCAGGCCATGCGGCTTGCGCAGGTCGTCCTTCGCTGGCGAGGGGGGACCTGCTTCCACAGCGCGGAATTGGATGGCCGAGGAGGTATCCAACGAACGGACAAAGGCGTCGAGGGTCCGTCGTGGATTGTCCGACGCGCCCAAGGCGTGGTTGAGCGCGGCGGCGACCGCTTCGATCGAACGCCTTCGCGGTTCGTTCTCCTCCGTCAATTTGCCCGTCGCGAAAACCTGGAGCAGTATGCCAGCCAGGATCAGCGCCGCGAGAAAGCCGGCGCCGAGCGGAAGGAATAATTGCGTTCGGAACGAAAGTCGGTGCCACATTGGGGCAATTCTAACGCGCATGGACGGAATTTGCTCTTTCCATTTATTCCCGCCGGACTATGGTCGAAAAACAAGAGAGTACGTAATGCAAGATACCGCCAAGCTGGCGACAAGGGTCCTGATCGTCGACGACCATCCCGTGGTGCTGTCCGGCTGCCGCACCCTGTTCGCGTCCGACCAATCGATCCGCATTGACGAGGCCAGCGACGCCAAATCCGGGCATCGTGCCTTTGTCAGCAAGCGGCCCGACGTCACCGTCATCGACATCATCCTGCCCGACGTCTCCGGCTTCGAGCTAATGCGACGCATCCGCAAGGACGATCCCGACGCCAAGATCATCATGTTCAGCATGAACGACGACCCGGCCCTCGTGCTGCGGGCGGTCGAGCTTGGGGCGCAGGGCTTTGTTTCCAAGGGCGACGACCCCAGGATCCTGCTGAAAGCCGTGCGCAAGGTGGTCGCGGGCGACAATTTCATCTCACCGCAGCTTGCGGAAGCCGTGACCTTCTCGGGCGCGGCGATCAAGGCCAACCCGGCTTCGCAGATGACGCCCCGGGAGCTCGAGATTCTCCGCTTGCTCGGACGCGGCGACAAGATCGTCGAGGTCGCCGAGGCGCTCGGGATCTCTTACAAGACGGTCGCCAACACCACGTCGCTGCTCAAGCAGAAGCTTGGCGCCAAGAACCATTCCGACCTGATCCGGATTGCCGTGGAAATCGGGATGACCTGACCGTCGCCAGCGACCGAACCGGCTGCTCCAGGATGCAGCGGTTCGGCCGACGGATCGGCGCCGCCGTTGGCCGGGCAATGCATGGACAACAGGCTGGCACCCATCCGCCGACACAATGGGCCGAGGCTGTATTCGTTCCCACGGTTCAATCGGGAAAAAGCGGAATTCATCGCCGAGGCTGCTGTGGCCGCACAGGCCGAGACGGAGCCGGGCCGGGAAAAACAGGAACATTTTCCAGGCCTGCGGGTTTTGGCCTTGACGATTGCGTGACAGGCGACGAAAGCTTGCCGGAACAGTTTTGAGGGGCGACGACCCCGACGAAGCAAACCGGTCTGCACACAACGACAGGCCTTCCAAGAGAAGGGCTGCGGCAATGCCGCAGCCCTTTTTCATTGGATGAGGGGAAGGGCGGAAGCGGTTTCCCGATGCCGCAAAACACTCTATGGTGGCGCAAAGCCGCTGGCTCTTGGAAAGTAATTACGTAAAATCAAAGGCTTAAGGATCGAGCTTCGGCCCGGCCGGCCTTTGGAGGGCAGTTTGACTCGTTATATCTCGACCCGGGGCGAAGCCCCCGAACTCGGCTTTTGCGACGTGATGCTGACCGGGCTCGCCCGCGACGGCGGCCTGTATGTGCCGGCGGTGTGGCCACAGCTTCCGAGCGAGACGATCGCCGGCTTCTTCGGCCGCCCCTATTGGGAGGTCGCGGTCGACGTGATTCGTCCCTTCGCCGGCGGCGAGATTTCCGACGCCGAGCTCGGGCGCATGGCGAACGAGGCCTACGCCACCTTCCGCCATCCTGCGGTGGTGCCGCTGCGCCAGATGTCGCCGCACCAGTTCGTGCTGGAGCTGTTCCACGGTCCGACGCTCGCCTTCAAGGACGTGGCGATGCAGCTGATCTCGCGGCTGATGGACCATGTGCTCGAAAAGCGCGGCCAGCGCACCACCATCGTGGTCGCGACGTCAGGCGATACCGGCGGTGCCGCGGTCGAAGCTTTTGCGGGGCTCGAGAACGTCGATCTCATCGTGCTGTTTCCGCATGGCCGCATCTCCGAGGTGCAGCGGCGGATGATGACGACGACGGGCGCGGCCAACGTCCATGCGCTCGCCATCGAGGGTACCTTCGACGACTGCCAGGCGCTCGTGAAGGGGATGTTCAACAACCACCGCTTCCGCGATGCGACCTCGCTCTCCGGCGTCAATTCGATCAACTGGGCGCGCATCGTCGCCCAGGTGGTCTACTATTTCACCTCCGCCGTCGCGGTCGGCGCGCCGGCGCGCGCGGTCGATTTCGTCGTTCCGACCGGCAATTTCGGCGATATCTTCGCCGGCTACGTCGCCAAGCGCATGGGGCTGCCGGTGCGCACCCTGCGCATCGCCGCCAACGTCAACGACATTCTGGCGCGCACGCTGAAGACCGGCATCTACGAGGTGCGCGAGGTGCACGCGACGGCATCGCCGTCAATGGACATCCAGATCTCCTCGAACTTCGAACGGCTGCTGTTCGAGGCCGGCCGGCGCGATGCCGTCGGCGTTCGCCGCTTGATGGAGTCCTTGAAGCAGTCCGGGCGCTTCGTGCTGCCCGATGCGACGCTCGCCGCGATTCGCGAGGAGTTCGATGCCGGGCGCGCCGACGAGACCGAGACTGCAGCTGCGATCCGCGCCGCCTGGCGCGAAGCCGGCGAGCTGGTCGATCCCCATACCGCCGTGGCGCTCGCGGTCGCGGACCGCGACACCACCGATACGAGGGTGCCGAGCATCGTGCTCTCGACCGCGCATCCGGCCAAATTCCCCGACGCCGTCGAGGCGGCCTGCGGCCAGCGGCCGCAATTGCCGGCCTGGCTCGACGGCCTGATGACCAAATCCGAACACATGAGGGTGATGAAGAACGATCAGGCCGAGGTCGAGCGGTTCGTGCTGTCCGCCAGCCGCGCCGCAAAGCAGGGAGTTGCCGGATGAGCGTCGAGATGTCCAAGCTTGCCTCCGGCCTCACCGTCGTCACCGACGAGATGCCCCACCTCGAGACGGCGGCACTCGGCGTCTGGGCCGGCGTCGGCGGACGCGACGAGAAGCCCAACGAGCACGGCATCTCGCATCTGTTGGAGCACATGGCGTTCAAGGGCACGACCAAGCGCTCCTCGCGCGAGATCGTCGAGGAGATCGAGGCGGTCGGCGGCGACCTCAATGCCGGCACCTCGACCGAGACCACGTCCTATTATGCGCGGGTGCTGAAGGCCGACGTGCCGCTCGCGCTCGACGTGCTCGCCGACATCCTCGCCAATCCCGCCTTCGAGCCCGACGAGCTGGAGCGCGAGAAGAACGTCATCGTGCAGGAGATCGGCGCCGCGCAGGACACCCCCGACGACGTCGTTTTCGAGCATCTGAACGAGCTCTGCTATCCCGACCAGCCGATGGGCCGCTCGCTGCTCGGCACCGCCAAGACGCTGCGCGCCTTCAACCGCGACATGCTGCGCGGCTACCTTTCGACGCATTATCGCGGGCCCGACATGGTGGTGGCGGCGGCCGGCGCGGTCAACCACGCCCAGGTCGTTGCCGAGGTCGAAAAGCGTTTTGCGAGCTTCGAGGGGACGCCGGGTCCGAAGCCGCAGGCCGCCATGTTCGGCAAGGGCGGCACCAAGGTGGTGCATCGCGAGCTCGAGCAGGCGCATCTGACGCTGGCGCTCGAAGGCGTGCCCCAGAACGATCTGTCGCTGTTCTCGCTCCAGGTCTTCACCAACATCCTCGGCGGCGGAATGTCGTCGCGCCTGTTCCAGGAGGTGCGCGAGAAGCGCGGCCTCTGCTACTCCATCTACACCTTCCACGCACCCTACAGTGACACCGGCTTTTTCGGCCTCTACACCGGCACCGATCCCGCCGACGCTCCGGAGATGATGGAGGTGGTGGTCGACATCATGAACGATTCGGTGGAGACGCTGACCGAGGCCGAGATCGCCCGGGCCAAGGCGCAGATGAAGGCGGGTCTCTTGATGGCGCTGGAGAGCTGCTCCTCCCGCGCCGAGCAGCTCGCCCGGCATGTGCTGGCCTATGGGCGGCCGCAGACGGTGCAGGAGCTGGTCGCCCGGATCGACGCCGTCAGCATCGAATCGACGCGGGACGCGGCCCGTGCGCTGCTGTCGCGCAGCCGGCCAGCGGTTGTCGCATTGGGCAGTGGCAGGGGTCTGGACACGGCGGTGTCTTTTGCGGAAGGATTGACCCGGGCTCGCGCCAAAGCTCGGCTACACTAAAGGCGCGGCTGGTTTAGGAGCCGCGCGCGGGCTGCCTCGCCCCCGGGAAGCATCACCATGGCCCTCTTTCGCCTGCCATCCAGTGGACCCGCCGCCCTCGCGCCGCGCGGCAACGGGCTGCTCCTGCGCGCGCCGCAAATGTCGGACTTCCTGCAATGGGCGCATTTGCGCGAGACCAGCCGCGACTATCTCACGCCTTGGGAGCCGATCTGGCCGTCCGACGATCTCACCCGGTCCGGCTTCCGCCGCCGCCTGCGCCGCTATTCCGAGGACATCGCCGCGGACCGCTCCTATCCCTTTCTGATCTTCCGTGAGCTCGACGGTGCCCTGGTCGGCGGCATCACGCTCGCCAATGTCCGGCGTGGCATCGTGCAGGCCGGCACCATCGGCTATTGGGTCGGCCAGCCCTATGCCCATCGCGGCTACATGACGGCCGCGCTGCGGGTGCTGCTGCCGACGCTGTTCGGTGAGCTCAACCTGCACCGGGTCGAGGCCGCCTGCATCCCCACCAATGCGCCGTCGATCCGGGTGCTCGAGAAGTGCGGCTTCTCGCGCGAGGGGCTGGCGCGCCGCTATCTCTGCATCAACGGGGTCTGGCAGGATCACCTGCTGTTCGGCCTGCTGCACGAGGATTTCCGCGGCTGAGCGGCCATCTCGTGCGGCCGCGGCCTCCCCTTTACTGCCTTGGGTTCGCCGATTTTGGCGATATAACCGCATGCCCCGGCCGGCGATCGGCCGGGCCATTGTCATGGAGTACGGGCGTCGATGGTGCAGGAGCTTTGGTCATCGCGGAATGCGTTGCGGCTGGGAACGGGGATCGCGCTGGCGTTCTCGGTTGCGCTGGCGTCAGTCACGCCGGTGGCGGCGCAGTCGCTGACCGACCGCTTCAAGAGCCTGTTCGGCGGCAAGTCCGACGAGCCGGCCGAACCGAAGCCGGCGCCTGCGCCCGGGCAGCCGGCCGAAGACGATCTCGATTGCCCGCAGGTCACGGTGCGCGCGGGGGCCTCGACCTACGCGGTCGGCGCCAGCGGCAAGCCGGCCGTCGGCAATGACATCCGCTTCCAGGCCTCGATCACCAAGATGGCGCGCGAATGCTCGCGCAGCAGCGCTGGCATCACAGCCCGGATCGGCATCCAGGGCCGCGTCATCGCCGGCCCCGCCGGGGCGCCTGCCTCCGTCGAGGTGCCGCTGCGCATCGCCGTCGTGGAAGGCGGCGTCGGCGAGAAGGTGATCGCCTCGAAGGCCTACCGGACCACGGTGGCGATGTCGGAAGGTGGCAGCGTGCCCTTCACCTTCGTCGCCGAGGATCTGGCCTATCCGACGCCGGCGCCCGCGGTCGCCGATAACTACATTTTCTATGTCGGCTTCGACCCCCAGGCGCTCTCGCCGGAGCCGAAGGGGCGGAAGAAGAAGTAGGTGATATCTCGTGCCCCGGACGCAGCGCAGTGCTCCTTCAGCGCTGTGCTGCAGAGCCGGGGCCCAGAGCTGCGGATGTATGGGTCCCGGCTCCGCGTCGCGCCATTGCATGCCGCGCCGCGTCCGGGACACGGGGGCCTTTCAGCCAACAAAAAAGCCGGCGCTCATCGCGCCGGCTTTTCGATTGGTAAAGGCAAATCCCTCAGTTCAGCTTCTGCCGGACTTCGCTGATGCCCTTGGCGAGCAGGTCGTCGGCGACCTGGCCCCTGACCGATTGCGACAGGATCGTGGAGGCGGCCTGGACGGCGGCTTCCGCGGCTGCGGCGCGGACGTCGGCCAGTGCCTGGGCCTCGGCCAGCGCGATCTTGCTCTCCGCGGTCTTGGTGCGGCGGGCGACGAAGTCTTCCATCTTCGCCTTGGCGTCGGCGGCGATGCGCTCGGCTTCGGCCCTGGCGTTGGCGATGATGTCGGCGGCCTCGCGCTCGGCCGTGGCACTGCGCGCCTTGTAGTCGGCGAGCACCTTGGCCGCCTCCTGCTTGAGGCGCGCGGCGTCGTCGAGCTCGGCCTTGATGCGGGCGGCGCGATGATCGAGCGCGGTCATCGCCGACTTGAACACGCCGAGATAGCCGAACACGACCATCAGGATCACGAAGGCGACGGCGACCCAGGTTTCAGGATTGAAGAACATCTGCGGCTAACCCTTCAAGGACGCATCGACGGCGGCATTGACCGAGGCGGCATCCGGAACGACCCCGGTGAGCTGCTGCACGATCTGGCCTGCCGCGTCGGCCGCGATGCCGCGGACGTTGCTCATCGCGGCCGTGCGGGTCGAGGCGATGGTCTTCTCTGCCTCGGCGAGCTTGGCCGCCAGTTGCTCTTCCAGCGCCTTGCGTTCGGCGTCCGCCTGCGCATTCGCCTTGTCGCGGGATTCGTTGCCGATCGCCTGCGCCCGCGAACGCGCCGACGCGAGCTCGCCTTCATAGGCCTTCAGCGCCGCCTCGGACTGGTCCTTCAGCTTCTGCGCTTCGGCGAGGTCGCCCTCGATCTTGTTCTGGCGTGCTTCGATCGCACCGCCGACCTTCGGCAGAGCGAGCTTGGACACGATGACGTAAAGCAGGACGAAGAAGATCGCGAGCGACACCAGCTGCGAAGCAAAGGTGCTGCTCTCGAACGGCGGGAAGCCGCCGCTGTGATGACCGCCATCGGCTTCGGTGTGGGCACCCGCCGCCGGTCCTTTTGCCCCGCCATGACTCTCGGCCATGGAGTACTCCTGTTGCTGTCACGCGCCGCTTCGGATGAAGCGGCGCGAAGAAGTCGTTCCTTTAGAAAACGAACAGCAGAAGCAGCGCGATCAGCAGCGAGAAGATGCCGAGCGCTTCGGTCACGGCGAAGCCGAAGATCAGGTTGCCGAACTGGCCCTGAGCGGCCGAGGGGTTGCGGACGGCTGCGGCGAGGTAGTTGCCGAAGATCACGCCCACGCCGACGCCCGCACCGCCCATGCCGATGCACGCGATGCCCGCGCCGATAAGTTTTGCTGCTGCCGGATCCATTTTAGACTCCTTGGAAGAAAGATTGGGTTGTGGGTGGAAATTCCCCGGACCGCTCAGTGTCCCGGATGAATGGCGTCGTTGAGGTAAATGACGGTCAGGATCGCAAACACATAGGCTTGCAGGAACGCGACCAGGATCTCGAGCGCGTACAGCGCGACCGTGAGCGCCAGCGGCAGCACGCCTCCGACCCAGCCGATGGCGCCGAGCGAGAAGCCCAGCATGGCGACGAAGCCCGCGAACACCTTCAGCGCGATGTGGCCGGCCAGCATGTTGGCGAACAGACGAATGCTGTGCGAGACCGGCCGCAGGAAGAACGACAGGACCTCGATGAACATGACCAGCGGCAGGATGTAGCCGGGAACGCCGTGGGGAACGAAGATCTTGAAGAATTTCAGGCCATTCTTGGCGAGGCCGTAGATCAGGACGGTGAAGAACACCACCAGCGCGAGAGCCACGGTGACGATCAGGTGGCTCGCAACCGTGAAGGTGTAGGGGATGATGCCGACCAGGTTCGAGACGCAGATGAACATGAACAGCGAGAAGATCAGCGGGAAGAACTTCATGCCTTCCGCGCCGGCGTTGCCGCGGATCGTGGCCGCAATGAACTCGTAGGAGATCTCGGCGACCGACTGCAGGCGCCCGGGAACCAGCTGCGAGCCGCTGGCAAGCATCAGGAGCGAGATGATCGCGACCGCGATCAGCATGTAGAGCGACGAATTGGTGAAGGCGATCGTGTGATTGCCGATATGGCCCAGGGTGAAGAGAGGCTCGATGTTGAACTGGTGGATCGGATCGATTTTCATCGGCGCGGCATCTCTTGGTCTGCCGGGCAATGCCGGCGGGTCTCGGTCTGCCGGCCGGGCCGGCCCGTACCGGCGAGGCCGGCACGATCATTCCTCTCCTGGTGGGACCAGCTCTAAGAACCACCGCGCCTGTTTTGACCCGCGCCTGCCGATCTCACCACATTCACCACGCCGGCGACGAAGCCCAGCAGCAGGAACACGATGAATCCGAAAGGCGACGTCGACAGCAAACGGTCGAACCCCCAGCCAATCCCCGCTCCGACAGCGACACCGGCGACCAACTCGGAGGATAACCGAAAACCAAGCGCCATCGCCGAGGCTCTGGCCGCTTTGTCTCCATCGTCACCTGCGGGTTGCTCGGTCTTGGCCCTGCGGTCGCGAAATTCCGACAACCGCTGATCAAGATTTCCGAGCCGATCGGAAAGCGCGGCTTCCTCGGACGATCTATCGCGATCTCCATCCTCGCCGTGTCCCGTGCCCTGTGTCATGCAACGAAGACCCGAAACGCTGCGGCTGAATGGAAATTGCGCCCGTCACCCTCAAAAGCCGCGCGGACCATACTGATGGCCCATAATCAAGTCAAGCCAAGTCACGATTGCGTCGCTTCCGATTATGTATTTGATTTTATTGACGATATTGGCGCGCGCGGCAGCGCTGCACACAGCGTGACGCCGCACCGCAGCAGGTCTGCTCGGGATCGGCGGATGCAGCCGTGCTTTCGCCGCGCTGGTGGGATCAAAGAAGCCGCCTTGTTCGTTGATTTCAGGGGCGGCTTTTTGGCGGCGGATTGCCGGCGGGGGGTGTAGAATTGCAGCCGCAGCCGCAGCAGTGCCGGGGCGGAGACAATGATGAGACCTGCGACGTCATCCACGACATCATGGCTCGCGGCGGCGGCCGCTTTGACGGTGGTCAGCGCCGGCCTCGTGGCCGCGCAATCGGCGCCCGACGGCGAAAACGGCCGCTACAGCATGACGCCCATCCCCGAGGGCGTGCTGCGGCTCGACACGCGCACCGGCACGGTCTCGACCTGCACCAAGAACGGCACCGGCTGGGCCTGCTACGCGGTGCCCGACGAGCGGACCGCGCTCGACGCCGAGATCGGCAGGCTCCAGGCCGAGGTCGAGCGGCTGAAGGGGCAACTCGCGGCGGGACCGACGGTGTCGGGCAAGATCGACGAGGCGCTGCCGAAATCCGATCCACTCAGGAAACCCGAGCCCAAGGTCGCCGAGGGCGAGCGCAAGATCGAGATCCCGCTGCCGAGCGATCAGGACGTCGACCGCGTGATGTCGTTCCTGGAAAAGGCCTGGCGGCGGCTGATCGACATGGCGAACCGCGTGCAGAAAGACGTGTCGGGGAAGATCTGATGCGTGACGAGCTGCCGTAGGGTGGGCAAAGCGAAGCGTGCCCACGCATTCTTCGTGGTCGAGAAAGAACGTGGGCACGGCGTAAGAACGCCTTTGCCCACCCTACGATCGTTTTCGAGTTGAGATACCTTTCATGACATCAGCCAGATCCAGCACGCGCTCCGCACCATCCTCAGCGCAAGCCACCATGATCACCTCATCGCTGCTGACCGTGCAGACGCCCGGCCGCGGCTTCACCGATCTGACCAGCGAGGCCGCAAAGTTCATCGCCGAGGCGCACGCAGGCGAGGGCGCCTTGACGCTGTTCATCCGCCACACCTCGGCCTCGCTGACGATCCAGGAGAACGCCGACCCCTCCGTGCTGGTCGATCTCACCACGGCCCTGTCGCGGCTCGCACCGGAGAACGCCGGGTGGACCCACGACACCGAGGGACCCGACGACATGCCCGCTCATATCAAGACCATGCTGACGCAGACCTCGCTCCAGGTCCCGGTCCTGAGCGGCACGCTCGCGCTCGGCACCTGGCAGGCGATCTACCTGATCGAGCATCGCAGCCGCCCGCACCGCCGTGAGATCGTTCTGCAATTCATCGGCAGCAATCGGTAGCTTTCGGGCAAGAACCACACAAAGCAAAACCGGCCGCGGGAAGACCGCGGCCGGTTGGTGTCGTCGATCTCTGCTGGGATCAGGTCGCCTTGATGTCGACGTCCTTGGTCTCGGGCAGGAACAGGAAGCCGATCACCACGGTAATCGAGGCGAAGATGATCGGGTACCAGAGACCGGCATAGATGTCGCCTGTCGAGGCCACGATGGCGAAGGCGGTGGCGGGCAGGAGGCCGCCGAACCAGCCGTTGCCGATGTGGTAGGGCAGCGACATCGAGGTGTAGCGGATGCGGGTCGGGAACAATTCGACCAGCATCGCCGCGATCGGGCCGTACACCATGGTGACGAACACGACCAGGATGAACAAGAGGCCGATGATCGCCGCCACCTGCGGACGGAAGATGTCGAGCGGATGCGACATCTTCACGATGCCGGCGTCACCCGCCTTGGGATAGCCAGCCGCCTGCACAGCGGCGAGAACAGCCGGGTTGCTGTCCTTGGCGTTGGCGTAGGGCACGTCCTTGCCGTTGACCACGACCTTCACGTCCGAGCCGGCCGGACCTGGCGTCGTCGTGTACCTGACCGACGATTGCGACAGGTAGGCGCGCGCGGTGTCGCAAGGCGCGGTGAAGACGCGGGTGCCGACCGGGTTGAACAGATCGCCGCACTTGGCGGGATCGGCCACCACCTCGACCTTGACCGTCTCGATGGCCTTTTCCAGCGCCGGGTTGGCGTTGGACGTGATCATCTTGAAGATCGGGAAGAAGGTCAGCGCCGCGATCAGACAGCCGCCGAGGATGATCGGCTTGCGGCCGATCTTGTCGGAGAGCATGCCGAACACGATGAAGAAGCCGGTGCCGAGCAGCAGCGACCAGGCAATCAGGAGGTTGGCGGTATAGCCGTCGACCTTCAGGATCGATTGCAGGAAGAACAGCGCGTAGAACTGGCCGGTGTACCAGACCACGCCCTGGCCCATCACACCACCGAGCAAAGCGAGCAGCACGAGCTTGCCGTTCTGCCAGTTGCCGAAGGCCTCCGTCAGCGGCGCCTTCGAACCCTTCCCCTCTTCCTTCATCTTCTGGAAGATCGGCGATTCGTTGAGGCGAAGCCGGATCCAGACCGAGATGCCGAGCAGCAGCACCGAGACCAGGAACGGAATGCGCCAGCCCCACGCTGCGAAATCGGCCTCGCCAAGCGCGGTGCGGGTGAACAGAATCACCAGCAGCGACAGGAACAGGCCGAGGGTCGCCGTGGTCTGGATGAAGGAGGTGTAGTAGCCGCGCTTGCCGTTCGGCGCATGCTCCGCGACGTAGGTCGCCGCACCGCCATACTCGCCGCCGAGCGCCAGACCCTGGGCGAGGCGCAGCACGATCAGGATGATCGGGGCCGCGATGCCGATGGTCGCCGCGTTGGGCAACAGGCCGACGATGAAGGTCGACAGACCCATGATCAGGATGGTGACGAGGAAGGTGTATTTGCGGCCGACGATGTCGCCGACACGGCCGAACACGATCGCGCCGAACGGACGCACCAGGAAGCCCGCGGCGAACGCCAGCAGCGCGAAGATATCGCGGGTTGCCGGCGGATAGGCCGAGAAGAACTGCGCGCCGATGATGCCGGCCAGCGAACCGTAGAGATAGAAGTCGTACCACTCGAAGACGGTACCGAGTGAGGAGGCGAGAATGACGAATCGTTCGTCCTTCGTCATCCCCTGCGCGCTCGATTGAGACACAGCCATTGTCGACATGTTGAGTCGCTCCCCGAAAATCGTTTCCTCTCGCCCCCAGAATGTCCGGACGTGCCGGATCAGCCCAGGTCTTGGCCACAAGGTAACATCGGCGTGAAACCCTCCCCAATACGACTTTCGGCCTTGCGCACTGGCGCTGTGGTATCCGGCGCCGGTGTGCAATGCCGGGCCCAGGGATTAACCCCTTTGCAGCAAAGGGATAATGTGCACTTGCATGCCACGGCCGCTCGGGGAAGAATTGACGCACCCGAGATCTGTTCGCCGGCTCGGCGCGAACGACAGCAAGAGAACGATGAACGCTCCCACGACTCATCTCGTCATCGCCGATGATCATCCCCTGTTCCGCGATGCGTTGCGGCAGGCGGTGGCGGGTGTTCTGCCGTCAGCCAGGATCGACGAGGCCGGATCCTTCGAGGACCTGACCAAGCTTCTGGAGCAGATCTCCGAGGTCGACCTGGTCCTGCTCGACCTCTCCATGCCCGGGATCTCCGGCTTTTCCGGCCTGATCTATCTGCGCGCGCAATATCCGGCGATTCCGGTCGTGATCGTCTCGGCCTCCGACGACAGCGCCACGATCCGCCGCTCGCTCGATTTCGGCGCGTCCGGCTTCATCCCCAAGCGGTTCGGGGTCGAGACCTTGCGCGATGCCATCCTCAAGGTGATGGAAGGCGACGTCTGGGTTCCCGCCGATACCGACCTCTCCGCCGCCGCCGACCCCGACATGACCCGCCTGCGCGACCGCCTGGTGACGCTGACGCCGCAGCAGGTTCGGGTCCTGATGATGCTGTCGGAAGGCCTTCTCAACAAGCAGATCGCCTACGAGCTCGGTGTCTCCGAGGCCACCATCAAGGCCCACGTCTCGGCCATCCTGCAGAAGCTTGGCGTCGAGAGCCGGACGCAGGCGGTGATCGCCGCCGCCAAGATCGCCGGCGGCCAGTGGAAGCAGGGCACGCCGACGGGATAGCGCTTACGCGTTAACTGGCGAATGTCCGGGCTCGCGGCAGAGCGCAATCATTCGGTGCGATGAGAGCTTCGGCGGTTTGACCCGTTGTTGGCATTTCGATCAATGGATTAGCTGGACCGCCAAGCCGCCGTTTGGAATAGACCGCCAATGGCTGATGTGGCTAAGTTGGGGGCAAACTCCGGAGGATGAAGATGCCGTACTTCGCAGCCAACCAGACCTAATCCGATCGCGCGTCTAAGGTGCTTGCAGATGCCTTCTGCGCGCTTTTGTTGGGGACTTTTTCCATCGTGTTTTTCGGTCTTCTTGGCGGCCTCGTTGCTTTCGTTCTGCTGGAAGCTTGCTTGCTCGCCCTTGATTGGGTGATGCCGGGCGACGATGATGCCGCTGGGGTTGTTCGCTAGGAGATTAAGGGCCAACGAATGAGCAAGCCCGTAAAATCTGAAAGCGAACTCGTCGCCATGGCGAGAGCCGAGTTGAAGGTCCACGCCGACTGTCCCGATGGAATGACGATTTCCATCCTCCGCGACGGGAAATCCTGGGAGTTTCGGGCCAGCGCTGATCAGGCGACCTCTGATCGGCCGGGCTATCCTGAATGCGTTGCCATGCTGGTCCAGATTGGGGATCACCTCTGCAGGCAGTACGACGTCGAGGGTTAGGCGCGCCTCGACAGCCGACACCGGTCAGAAGATGCGGTCGATCACCATCGTCAGGCCAGCTGACAAGGCCATGATGATCACCAGGGGGACTCCTGTCTCAAAGAATGGCAGCTCCATCCACCGATGTGACTGCCCGTTGCGAGGCAGGAAGACCCAGAGGAGAGCGATCGACAAGACGACCAGGAATGCGCCGATACGAAATCCTCCTCTGGAGCAGTGATATCTTGCTGGAGGTTGTCCTCCGCCGGTCGCGTCGCCGGTAAGCCCCGAAGGTCAACCCAATTAAGCCTAGTGACGCTAACTTAGACATTGCTGCGGCAAACTGTCCATTTCCCTGTTGACCGGGAATTGGCCGACGGTAAAGGTGGCCCTGCTTCACGCGGCGGCTGAGACCTGAACGTGTCTTGCCGAAAACCGACAGCAAGAACGGGCGGAAGCATCAGGAGGGGTCAACTAGCTCCCGCGCAGACGTGGCAGGCAACTGATGCAGCGCCATGGTCCTGCTCGCCTGGGGGATAGTACTCAGCGAGCGGGGACAAGGCATCGATGCGCCCATTGTTGGCGATGAGTACGGCTATCGACTGGCTGAACGAAAAGGTCGGCAACGTCTGCAATATTCTGGTGCTCGCGGCCTGCGTCGTGAGTGCTGTCAATGCGATGATTCGGTATGCGTTTAGCTACAGTTCGAACAGCTGGCTAGAGACCCAGTGGTATATGTTCGCCGTCATCGTGATGTTCGGCGCGTCCTACACCTTTAAGCGCAATGAGCACGTCCGCGTCGAAATCCTTTATCTCATGCTCTCCGAACGCGGCCAGCTGTGGCTGGACCTGATCGGGACGCTGGTGTTCCTGATTCCGGCATGTCTTCTCCTCAGCTACTTGTCGTGGGGGATGTTCTACAGCTCGATCATCATCGGCGAGATGTCGAACAATGCTGGCGGCCTGCTGCGGTGGCCGATCAAGTTCGTCCTGCCGGCCGGATTCTTCATGGTGGCTTTGCAGGGTATCTCGGAGGTCATCAAGCGCGCCGCCGCCTTGCGCGGTGAAGTCACCATCGATGCGAAATACGAGCGGCCGACCCAATGATCACGATCGAGATGATGCCGCCGCTGATGTTCGGCGGACTTGTGCTGGCGATGCTCATCGGCTTTCCGGTCGCCTTCACGCTGGCTGCCCTCGGGCTCTCGTTCGGATTTCTCGCGATCCATTTGGGATTTTTCGAGTTCAGCTTCCTCCAGGCGATCCCGGAGCGCATCTACGGCAGCGTTCTGTCCAACGAGCTGCTGCTGGCCATCCCATTCTTCACGTTCATGGGAGCGATCCTCGAACGATGCGGCCTCGCAGAGGACATGCTGGATTCGATGGGGCAGCTGTTCGGTCCCGTTCGCGGCGGTCTTGGCTATTCCGTGATCATCGTCGGCTTCATCCTCGGGGCCATCACAGGCACAGTGGCGGCGCAGGTCATCGCCATGGCGCTGATCTCGATGCCGGTCATGATCCGCTACGGCTACAACGTGCGCTACATCACCGGCGTGCTCGCAGCCTCCGGCACCATAACCCAGCTGGTGCCTCCCTCGCTGGTTTTGATCGTGCTCGCGGACCAGCTCGGAAAGTCGGTGGGTGACATGTATCTGGGCGCCTGGGGGCCATCGATACTCCAGATCGCGCTGTTCGCGGGCTACACCTTCGTTCTGAGCATCGTCAAACCGGGCCATGTTCCGGCGGTGCCGAAGGAAGCGAGGACGCTCAAGGGCTGGGCACTCTGGCGCAAATGCCTTCTGGGCATCATTCCGTCGGCCGTTTTGATCTTCGTGGTGCTCGGCACGATGATGATGGGGCTCGCCACGCCGACCGAAGCGGGTGCCATGGGCGCCGTCGGCGCAATCGTCCTCGCCGTCATCCATCACAAGGATTTCAGCTCTGCCGGTCACAAGGTCTTGCTGGTGGGCGTGGCCGCGGCCGGCGTGGGCACCATCATCGGCATCTACTTCACGCCAAATCTTCCGTTCAAAATTGCGTTCGCGATTGCCTATCTGGCAGTGGCCTGGGTGTGTCTCGAGGTAATCAGGATTCCCGACCTGCGCTTGCTGGTAAAGCAGGGTTATGAGACCACCATGCGCATCACCTGCATGGTGACTTTTATCCTCATTGGATCGACCTGTTTCTCGATTGTCTTTCTCGGCTGCAACGGGGGCCTCTGGCTCGAACACATGCTGACATCGTTGCCGGGCGGTGTATGGGGCTTCTTGATCTTCATCAATCTGTTCATCTTCTTCGTCGCGTTCTTCCTCGACTTCTTCGAGATCGCCTTCATTATCGTCCCCATGATCGCGCCGACCGCCCTCAAGCTCCTCACCCCTGTCGTCGGAGCGGATGCCGCCTTGATCTGGTTTGGGATCATGCTGTGCGTGAACATGCAGACCTCCTTCCTGCATCCCCCCTTCGGCTTCGCGCTGTTCTATTTGCGCGGCGTGGCGCCGAGGGAAGTCAAGAGTTCAGACATCTATTGGGGCGCGGTGCCGTGGATCGGACTGCAGGCGATCATGGTTGCGGTCGTGATCGCATTCCCGATCACTGTCACCGGGTTGCTGGACGCCCCGATCAAGGTGGATCTGGATAAGATCAAGATCGAGATTCCGGACGTCGAGTTGCCGCCGCCGCTGGTCGATTTCGGGCAGCCCAAGAACTGAGGGACGTCAACCGAGGTACTTCCTCGTCCAACCCGGACGGCTGACGCCCTCCGCTTTTCGCGCTGCTGCTGGAGATGACGGCACATCATGTGCGCGTTCGTCGAAACGTGATTTGCGGGGATGAGACAGAGCCACCCCTAAGGGTTGGGTCATCGTCGCGCAAAACAGCAACGCCTAGGTCAATCGAGCAGCCGTCAAGATTCTGCTTTACAGAAATTCGGATTTTTCGTATGTGTCGCGCATCCTGATCCGGCGAAAAGGGGCGGTCGTACGTCGTCACGAGCCGCGGATCGGGCTGCGGTGGACGCGTTGGCGCCGTCGCGGATGTGAGGCGCAGGGCGGGGTGATGGATTGAGCCGAGCCCCGTGAGCGTTTCGCAAGCCGCGTTGTACGAACGGCGCCGTTCGCGTAACGGCAAAACCGTGTGGTCCTGGCCGTCGTTGCTACGGTCAAGCGCTTGCGGATGCGGCATCTGCGTCAACCGGCGCAGTGTCGGTGACTTTCGTGAGAGCGAGGGAGGCCAGAGGGAACTCGGCTCCCGGGAGAGCGCGGCATAAGCCGTCCGACCATCGCGCAGGGAAGGCCGTGTGTTCGGCTCCACCTGTATGCTGCTGTGCGGTTCTTTCTGCGTGTGCATTTCGCGCAGCGGACCGCGGGTGCGATGTCAGCACCCGGCCTTCCCTGCGCCCTTTCTACAAGAGGGCGTTAAGCGAAGCGCAAAACTCGGGCGAAACGCGCCGCGAGAAGGCGAATGTGTGCCTACGATTTCAATGCATGCTGGCGGATGGCGATGCTTCCCCTCGCTCCGTCATTGCGAGGAGCCCTTGCGACGAAGCAATCCAGAATGTCTCCGCGGAAAGTTTCTGGATTGCTTCGCTGCGCTCGCAATGACGATGTGGCGAGAGCAGAGCGGTGCGCCTCACTCCGCCGCCACCATCTGCTGCGTGCGCCATTGTCCCAGCAGGGCACGCAGCGAAGCCGGCTTCACCGGCTTGTTGAGCACGGCGATCTTCTCGTCGCGCGCGGCGACCTGCACGGCGGGGCTGCGATCGGCGGTGATCAGGATGGCAGGGATGCCGTCGCCGAAGCGGCGGCGGACCTCGCGGATGGCGGCGATGCCGTTGCCGCGATCGAGGTGATAGTCGACGAGCAGGCCGGTGACGCGCCGCCCGGCGGTTTCGAGGGCGGCGATCGCCCCTTCCGGATCGGCCACCGCAATCACCTCGGCGTCCCAGGCCTTGAGCAGCGTGCGCATGCCGTCGAGGATCGCCGCATCGTTCTCGATGCAGACGATCAGCGCGCCCGAGATCGGCGTGCGCGCCAGCGGCGTTGCGCTGGTCACGGCCGCGGTGTGGGTAACCGCCTTCGCCGTCGGCACGGTCACCGAGAACACCGAGCCGCCGCTTCGATTGCCGTCGATGGCGATGCCGTGCTTGAGCACGCGCGCCAGCCGTTCGACGATCGAGAGGCCGAGGCCGAGACCGCGCGCGATCCGCGCGCCCTGCTCCAGGCGATGGAATTCCTTGAAGATCTCGCCGCGCTTGACCGGCGGGATGCCGACGCCGGTGTCGTAGACGCAGATCTTGAGCGAGGCGCCGCGGCGGCGGCAGCCGACCAGCACGCGGCCGCGCGGGGTGTACTTGATCGCGTTCGAGATCAGGTTCTGCAGCAACCGCCGCAGCAGCAGGCGGTCCGACTCGACCGGCAGCGAGCAGGGCACGAAGACGAGTTCCAGGCCCTTGGCGCGCGCGATCGGCGCGAACTCGATCTCGAGCGAGCGCATCAGATCGGCCATCTTGAAGCTCGATATCGAGGTCGTCATCGCCCCGGCGTCGAGCCTGGAGATGTCGAGCAGCGCCCCGAGGATCTCCTCGATCGCCTGCAGCGATTCGTCGATGTTCTCGACCAGCCGCGTCTCCTCGCCGTTGTGCTGGCGCTCGACGAGGCTGGTGACGTAGAGCCGCGCCGCGTTCAGCGGCTGCAGGATGTCGTGGCTGGCTGCGGCGAGGAAGCGCGTCTTGGAAATGCTGGCGTCCTCCGCCGCGCTCTTGGCGAGGGCCAGCTCGGAGTTCAGCCGCGTCAGCTCCTCGGTGCGGTCGCGCACGCGCTTTTCCAGCGTCGCATTGGCGCGCTCCAGCGCTTCGGCGGCTTCGAAGGTCGGCGTGACGTCGGTGAAGGTGATGACGAAGCCGCCGCCGGGCATGCGGTTGGTGAGCACCTCGATCACCATGTGGCGTTCCGGCAGGCGTTCGAGATAAGGCTCGCTGTCCGTTGTGTAGGCGGCAAGGCGCCGTTCCAGCAGGGCCTCGCGCTCGAGCGGATCGTTCGGATCGCCGAGGCCGATGAATTCCAGGATCTCGCGCAAGGGCGTGCCGAACTGGATCAAATGCAGCGGCACATTGAGGAGGTCGCCGAACTGCCGGTTGGAGCAGATCAGTTGCAGATCGGCATCGAACACGGCGATGCCCTGGCGCACATGGTTGAGCGCGGTCTGCAGGATCTCGCGGTTGAAATGCAGCGCGGCGTGCGAATCGTCGAGCAGCTTCAGTGCGGCCTTGGCGGAGACCGTCCGCTTGCGCAGCAGCAGCGACATCACGAGGCGGGAGGAGGCCGCGCCGATCGAGGAGGCAATCAGGTGCTCGGCGTGTTGCAGCAGCTCGAAATCGGCGGGCGCACCGGGCTCCAGCCGGACGTTGCGCTGCGCCGAGAAGGCCTCGAAGGACTGCCGGGCGCGGTCGGGGCCGAGATATTGCGCGACCGTGGTCTGGATGTCCTGCACGGTGACGCTGGTGCGCCAGCGGCGGAAGCTCGGTGAGATCGGCGCGATCGTGTTGGGCACGAACAGGTCGGCCTGCAACAGCTCGATGGAAGACGGCCTACGCGCCAGCGAGAGCAGCACATAGGTCAGGATGTTGAGTGAGAGAGACCAGATGACGCCGTGCATCAGGGGCGGCAGATCGGCGCCGAACAGCGCCTGCGGCCGCAGCGCTTCGATGCCGAACGGGCCGTGCTGCAGCAGCAGGAGCCCCGACGTGGAATCCATGAAGCTGGGGATGAACAGCGTGTAGAGCCACACGGCAAAGCCGACGCCCATGCCGCCGATGGCGCCGCGTGCGGTCGCGCGCCGCCACAGCAGCCCGCCGAAGAAGCTCGGTGCAAGCTGGGCGATGGCGGCAAAGGAGAGCAGGCCGATCGCCGCGAGCTGGGTGCTGCCGAGCGCGCGATAGTAGAAATAGGCCATCACCATGATGGCGAAGATCGCGAGCCGGCGCGAGCGCAGCAGGAAGTTGCTGAAATCGGCGCCGCCGGCGCGCCCCTCCGGCCGGCGTTGCAGCACCAGCGGCACCACGAGGTCGTTCGAGACCATGATGGAGAGCGCGACGCATTCGACGATCACCATCGCGGTCGCCGCCGACAGCCCGCCGACGAACACGGCGACGCTGAGCAGGTCCGCGCCGCCCTCCATCGGCAGCGCCAGCACGTACATGTCGGGGTCGGCGGCGCCGAACGGGAACGTCACGAGTCCGGCGAGCGCGATCGGAATCACGAACAGATTGATGGCGACGAGGTAGAGCGGGAACAGCCAGCGGGCGCGGCCGACCTCGGCATCGGAGGAATTCTCCACCACGCTGACGTGAAACTGGCGCGGCAGCAGCATGATCGCGCACAGCGACAGCAGCGTCATGGTGAGGAAATTGCCGATCGACGGCGAATAGTTGATGGCGCGCACCGCCTCCGGCGTCCTCATCGCGCGCTCGATCAGCTCGTGCGGCGAGAACATCCAGAAGGTGACGAAGATGCCGGCGGCGAGGAAGGCGACCAGCTTGATGATGGATTCGGTCGCGACCGCCAGCATCAGGCCGTGCTGGTGTTCGGTGGCGTCGGTCTGCCGCGTGCCGAACAGCACCGCGAAGGCCGCCATCGACAGCGTCACCATCAGCGCCACGTCGCCGACGAGCGGGATGTGGGCGAAGGCCTGGTCTTCGGTCAGGATCGTTTCGAGTGAGGAGGCCACCGCCTTGAGCTGGAGCGCGATGTAGGGCACCGAGCCGATGATGGCGATCAGCGCCACGGTCGCCGCCACCGCCTGGCTCTTGCCGTAGCGCGCCCCGATGAAGTCGGCGATCGAGGTGATGTTATGGGCCTTCGCCAGCTGGATCACGCGGCGGAGCACGCCGGCCCCGAGCCCGATCATCAGGATCGGGCCGAGATAGATCGCGAGGAAGTCGGTCGAGGTGCGGGTGGCGAAGCCGACCGAGCCGAAGAAGGTCCAGGAGGTGCAGTAGATCGCCAGCGACAGCGGATAGATCAGCCCGGAAGCGCGGCCGCGCCCGGCTGGCGAGCGCCGGTCGCCATGGCTCGCCACCAGGAACAGGAAGCCGATATAGCCGAAGGCGGCGGCGATCACGCCCCAATCGTGCAGCATGGGTCGGGGGCTCTCTCCCAGGGCACCGACGGCGCCCGAGCTCATTTTCCTTGCAAACCTAGCGCGTTGGCGGGATGGAGGCGACAGCGAAATGGCGCGTGGGGAGGGGAACTGGCGATGTCGTTAAGCCGGAGGTCGAGTGCCGGTCCTCACCCTCCCCTGTGTTCAGACCGGGGACATGGTGGACGGGTGTTCGGAGACATCGTGGACACTTTCGACAGCAAAGCAAGGAGGCTGTCGGATGCCGTTCCGCGAGGTGTCTCGGATGGACGCGAGGTTGGAGTTTGTGATGTTGGCCTCGGAAGAGGGCAGCAATGTTCGGCAGCTGTGCCGTCGCTTCGGGATCAGCCCGACGACGGGCTACAAGTGGCTGGAGCGTTGGCGGCTGGACGGGGCGGCTGGACTTGTGGAGCAGCCGCGGCGCCCACAGACGTCGCCCGCGCGCAGCGCCGCGGCGATCGAGGCGGCCGTGCTTTCGGTGAGAGCCGAGCATCCGGCTTGGGGCGGACGGAAGATTGCCAGGCGGCTGAAGGATCTGGGACAGGAAGCCGTTCCGGCGCCTTCGACGGTCACGGCGATCCTGAGGCGACATGGGGTGGAACTTGGCAAATTCGGCGGCGGTTCGCCTGCCTTGATCCGTTTCGAACGATCGCGACCAAACGAGTTGTGGCAAATGGACTTCAAGGGCCACGTGGCCATGCACACTGGCCGACTTCATCCACTGACCGTGCTCGACGATCACTCGCGCTTCTCGGTTGCACTTGCGGCGTGCACCAACGAACGCACCGAGACGGTTCAGGAGCATCTCATCGCGGCTTTCCGCCGCTACGGCTTGCCCGAGAGGATGATCACCGACAACGGCTCGCCCTGGGGCGACGGACCGGGCAGCCCGTTCACCCCGCTCGGGGTCTGGCTGATCGAGCATGGCATCAAGATCAGCCATTCGCGGCCCTATCATCCGCAAACCATGGGCAAGGACGAACGCTTCCACCGCAGCCTGAAGGCCGAAGTCCTGTCCGGCCCGCCCTTCGCCGATCTCGCTGCTGCCGAACATGCCTTCGAGCGCTGGCGCACCATCTACAACACCCAACGGCCGCACGAGGCGCTCGAACTCGCTGTCCCTGCCAGCCGCTATCAACCCAGCCCGCGTGACTATGTCGAGACCATCGCTCCCTTCGAATACGCTCCGGGCGACGAGGTGCGCCGGATCCAGCAAGGCGGTCACGTCAGCTTCCGCGGTCGCAAAATCAAAGTCCCGAAGGCCTTCTACGGGAAGGCCCTCGCGTTTCGGCCAACGGCTCAGGACGGCGTCTTCAGCGTCGTCTTCAGAACCCAGACAATTGCTACCGTCGACATCCGGCCTCTCGACGGAAGCACAGAAAGTGTCCACGATGTCTCCGAACACCCGTCCACCATGTCCCCGGTCTGAACACCCTGGAGGGGGAGGGTCGATCGCGCGAAGCGCGAGCGGGGTGGGGTGATCTCTCAGCACGGGCAGTGTGTTCGTGGAGGGGCTGTCACCCCACCCCGCTATGCATTCCGCTTCGCTCCATGCATAGCGACCCTCCCCCTCCAGGGGAGGGTAAGAGAAGAAAAAGGCCTACTCCGCCGCCATCGACTTTTCGCGGAGCGGCAGGCCGAGGCGGTCCCACACTTGCAGCAGCGCCTCGGCGAGCTGATCGATCAGGCCGTCGTCGTGGTAGGGGGAGGGCGTGATGCGCAGGCGCTCGGTGCCCTTGGCGACGGTCGGATAGTTGATCGGCTGGATGTAGATCCCGTGCTCCTCAAGCAGCAGGTCGGAGGCCTGCTTGCACTTCTCGGGATTACCGACGAACAGCGGTACGATGTGGGTGTCGCTCGACATCACCGGCAGGCCGGCGGCATTGAGGATCGCCTTGACGCGGGCGGCGCGGTCCTGGTGGCGCTCGCGCTCCCAGCTCGACGTCTTCAGGTGCCTGATCGCGGCGGTCGCGGCCGAGCAGACCGCTGGCGGCAGCGCGGTGGTGAAGATGAAGCCCGGCGCATAGGAGCGCACGGCGTCGATGATCTGGCCGTTGGCGGCGATGTAGCCGCCGAGACAGCCGAACGCCTTGGCCAGCGTGCCCTCGAGAATGTCGATGCGATGCATCACGCCGTCGCGCTCGGCGATGCCGCCGCCGCGCGAGCCGTACATGCCGACGGCGTGGACCTCGTCGACATAGGTCAGCGCGCCATATTTCTCGGCGAGATCGCAGATCCTGGCGAGCGGCGCGACGTCGCCGTCCATGGAATAAAGGCTCTCGCAGACGATCAGCTTCGGCCGGTCGGGGCCGGCCGCTTTCAACAGCTCTTCGAGATGTGCAACGTCGTTGTGGCGGAACACAACCCGCTCGCAGCCGGACTGGCGGATGCCCTCGATCATCGAATTGTGGTTGAGCTCGTCCGACAGGATCAGGCAGTTCGGAATGAGCTTTGCGATGGTCGGGATGCCGGTCTGGTTCGAGACATAGCCCGAGGTGAACAGCAGCGCGGCTTCCTTGCCGTGGAGATCGGCGAGCTCGGCTTCGAGCTGGACCAGCGGATGATGCGTGCCGGCGATGTTGCGGGTGCCGCCGGCACCGGTGCCGACGCGCGTCGCGGTCTCGACCATGGCGCCGACCACCTTGGGATGCTGGCCCATGCCGAGATAGTCGTTGGAGCACCAGATCACGACGTCGCGCTTGCCCTTGGGCGAGTGCCAGACCGCGTGCGGGAACCGGCCGGCCGTGCGTTCGAGGTCGGCGAAAACGCGATAGCGCCGCTCGGTGTGGAGGCGATCGAGGGCGGAATCGAAGAATTGGGCGTAATCCATCGGCAAACCTGCAACGGAACCTGACCAGGGGACGCATCTACTTAGAGCTTTTCCAGCTCCAATGTCTATGCGCTATCCCACATTTGGATCTGTGGAGCATTTGGGCAAAATGCCCTATCCGGCGCGTCGCAGTTTGATCCCGATCAACCCTGCCCGACATATCATGCTGCTCTGCACCATGTGCCCGGGCGAGGGTTCAGCCCCGGCCTTTGGTCTTCCGTTGCGGCCCGGCGCGCGCTTTCCTTGCTCACCCAGGCTCTCGAAAGGACCCCTCCATGAAGCGCGTGATGATCCTCAACGGTCCCAACCTCAACATGCTCGGCATCCGCGAGCCGCACATCTACGGCACCACGACGCTCGCGGAGGTCAATGCGAGCTGCGAGGAAGCGGCCACAAGGCTCGGCCTCAAGCTCGCCTTCCACCAGTCCAACCATGAAGGCGTGCTGGTCGACCTGATCCAGTCGGCACGGCAGGATGCCGATGCGATCGTCATCAATCCGGCCGGCCTGTCCTTCACCTCGGTTTCGATCATGGATGCGATCAAGACCTTCGAAGGTCCGGTGCTGGAGGTGCACATCTCCAACATCCACGCCCGCGACGAATATCACCGCCACTCGAAGATTTCGTTCGTGGCGACCGGCGTGATCTGCGGGCTGGGGCCGTTCGGCTACATCGCGGCGCTGCACGCGATCGCGAACATGAAGTGAGGTCTTCTCCCTCTCCCCGCAGGTGGGGAGAGGCGAAGAACTCACGTCGTCCGAAACTGCAGCACGCCGTCCTGCACCTCGGCCGTGAGGCGGCCCTCGACGATCATGTAATTGACGTGGGCCACGAGCTCGCCGGCGGCAAAGCCCATCTGGTGCTCGTCGAGCACATGCTTGTTGAACACGACGGGCACCAGGGCGCGCGAGGTTTGCGGCACCTCGCGGCAGGCTTCCGCGATCAGGCGGCAGCGCTCTTCGTGGTGGTCGGCGAGCTGCTTGATGCGGGTCTTCAATCCGTAGAACGGCACGCCGTGGCCGGGCAGCACCAGCACGTCATAGGGCAGCGTCGTGGTGAGGCTGGCGAGCGAGGCCAGATATTCGCCGAGCGAGTTCTGGTCGGGCTCGACCGCCCAGACGCTGACATTCGGCGAGATCTTGCTCAGCACCTGGTCGGCGGAGAGGAACAGCTTGTCGTCGGCGCAATACAGCATCACCTGGTCGAGCGCGTGGCCGCCGCCGGTGATGACCTTGAAGCGGCGCGTGCCGATCACGACGTCGTCGCCATGCGAGATGCGGCGGTAGGACGGCGGCAGCACCGAGACGCGCTTCAGATAATCCTGGCCGCGGCCGAGCAGCTTTTCCGTGAGCGACTCGTCCATGCCATGGCGGCGGAAGAACAGCCGCTGCGCTTCGCGCCGCTCCTCGGTGCCGCGGTTCTGGTGATAGACCGATTGCAGATATTCGACCTGCGACATCACCAGCGGGCAGTTGAAGCGCTCGACGATCCACCCGGCGAGACCGACATGGTCGGGGTGCGAGTGGGTGACGATCAGGCGTGTGATGTTGACGCCCTTCAGCGGTCCGTCGAACAGCTTGGTCCAGGCCTCGATCGTCTCCTCGTTGCCGAAGCCGGCATCGATCATCGCATAGCCGTCGCCATCGGCGAGCAGGTAGATGTTCACGTGGTTGAGGCGAAACGGCAGCTTCAGCCGCGCCCACAACACGCCGGGCCTGACCTCGACAACCTGTTCGGGGCCGGGATGCTGTTCCCAGGGGTAACGCAGGGCCTCGGCCGAGGACTGCACGGTGTCGGTTTTTGAGCTCATGCATTATCGGTACCCGCACATACGGCGGGACGCCAGCCGAAAAAGGGACCGTCCGCGGTCTCCGCATGGTGGTCATGCCGGGCGGCGTTTTTCCGCACGCCGGTTGAAGCCTGCAAAAAAAAGCAGTCATTCCGGGGCGCGCGTGAGCGCGAACCCGGAATCCAGAGGTTGTTGCGCGAGATTCCGGGTTCGGCGCTGCGCGCCGCCCCGGAATGACAATCAGGCCGCCCGCATGTCGTTGAGGAAGGTGTCGATCTCCCCGCGCAGCATGTCGGCCTCGCGCCGCAGCGCGTCCGAGGCGCCCAGCACCTCGGTGGCCGCAGCGCCGGCTTCGGCGGACGCGGTGGAGACGCCGACGATGTTGCTGGAGACCTCGCTGGTGCCGCCGGCGGCATGCTGGATGTTGCGGGCGATTTCGCGCGTGGCGGCGCCCTGCTCCTCGACCGCGGCTGCGATCGTCGTGGTGACGTCGTTGATCTCGCCGATGATCCGGCCGATGCCCTGGATGGCGCCGACCGCGGAGGTCGTGACCGACTGCATGCTGGCGATCTGGGTGCGGATCTCGTCCGTCGCCTTGGCGGTCTGGCTCGCCAGGCTCTTCACCTCGGAGGCAACCACCGCGAAGCCGCGGCCGGCCTCGCCGGCGCGCGCCGCCTCGATGGTGGCGTTGAGCGCGAGCAGATTGGTCTGCGAGGCGATGGTCTGGATCAGGTCGACGACGACGCTGATGCGGCTTGCGCTGTCGGCAAGGCTCTGCACCGTGGCGTCGGTCGCTCCGGCTTCGTCGACCGCCTTTTTGGCGATCTCGGCCGAGGTCACGACCTGGCGGCTGATCTCCTGGATCGAGGAGGACAGCTGCTCGGTGCCGGCCGACACGGTCTGCACGTTGACCGACGTCTCTTCCGCGGCGGAGGCGACTGCGTTGACCAGCGCGTTGGACTGGTCGGCGGTGGTCGACATGCTCTGCGCCGTCGATTGCATCGAATTGGCCGATTGCGCCAGATTGTCGAGCGCGGAGCGCACCGTGCTTTCGAACTGGGCGATCTTCGCTTCCATGCGCGCGGCCCGTTCGGCCTTGGCGATACGGTCCTTGTCCTGCTCGCTCGTCAGCGCGCGGGTCTCTATCATGCTCTCGCGGAACACCTGCAGCGTGTTCGCCATGACGGAGATTTCGTCGTTGTGGCTCTTCGAGCGGTAGATCTCGGTTTCGAGATCGCCGTTCGCGAGCAGCTGCATCGACTGCTGCAGGGCGCCGATCCGGCGCAGGATGTTGCGGCCGACATAGAGCCAGACGAACAGCGCCGAGCCGACCAGCATCAGCGCGCCCAGCGCCAGCATGACCGACGTCGCCAGCGAAATCTCCTGCCGCGCCTGGAGGGTCGAGCTGTTGGTCTCCTTTTGCACGCCGTCCACGAGCTGCTGCACGCTGATGCCGAGGCCGACATTGAGCTTGCGGGTCTCGTCCAGGATGGTCTGGCCGTAGTCGATGGAGTCGAGCTCCTTTTCGCGCAGATTGAACACGCCGGTCTTGCCGGTGCCGAGCGCGAGCAGCTTTTCCGCGGTGTCGCGCAGCATCTTGTTGCCCTGGTTGTCCGGCAACAGATCGAGGTTCGACCGCAGCCGTCCCTGCGCCGTCTTGAATTCCTTCTGGATGTCGTCGAGCTTGTCGCTGGTGCTCGCCGAAAGCGCCGCGCTCATGTTGGCGGCCGCGAGATTGCCGCTGGCGACGACATTGCCGAGCTGACCGACGGTCTGCGCGGCGTCGGTCGCATCTGCGGCGGACAGGTCGGCTGAACCGAGAATGGCATTGACGCGGGTCTGCGCGTCCAGCATCGCCGGGCTCGCTGCGCCGACGAAGGCGCCCTGCGCGGTGCGAAGCGCGTCATATTGCTTCTCGTGCAGCGCCGCGATGTCGAGCCGTTCGCGAGCAGCCTTGGTCAGGCTCTGAGCCGCCTCGTTGATGCTCTTCATCGTCTCGCTGAGCCCTGAGACGACGCTCTTGTCGCCGCCGAGCTCGATGATCTCGTTGAGCTTCTGCTGCGTCTGCTCCTGCAATTCCCTGAGCTTCTTGATGCGTTCGTTCAGGGCCTCCTCGCTTTGTGCCGCAAGCAGGGCCGGTCCCTGTGCCGCGAGGCTCGCGCTCAGCGCCGACAATTGCAGGCTGGCGGAAAGGCGCGGAATGTCCCGTCCGCTCAGTTCAGAAATGCGTCCGCCGAGAGTCTGCAGCGCAAGGCCTGCGCCGGCCGCGATCACGAGGCCCATGCCCGCGATCAATGCGAAGGCCGCGAACAGGCTGCCGCGCACGCCCCATTTGGGCATTTTGAAACGCGGCTTGAAACGGCCGAGACTGAAACGGATCGCCATCGAAATTCCCCCACGCCCTTGCTTATGTTTTGTGGCGGGGAGTATCGGGCGGGGCGGTTAAAAAATCGCAATTGCTGCAATCGCTTGCGCACGTTCCGCAGAGCGAAAAAAGAGGGGCCGGCAACGTCGCCGGCCCCTTTTCACTGTAATGTTTTGGTAACCGATCAGTAGCGCGCCATAGCCGGGCTTGCCCAGTTGAAGCGGTAGTTGACGCCCGCTTTGAAGGTGTGGTCGTCGGTGGTGAAGCTGCCGGTGCCCGCGAGCGGACCGCCGGTGAAGCTCGCGTCGCCGAAATTGTAGTACTGGTACTCGGCCTTGGCCGACCAATTCGGGGCGAACATGTATTCGAGGCCGGCGCCGACAGTGTAGCCGTTGCGGTGGTCGCCCGTGATGACGAAGGCGGTCGGCACGCCGCCGACAGTGACCTTCTCGTTGTTGTCGGAATAGGCGTAGCCGCCCTTCACGTAGACCAGGCCGGGACCCCAGGTGTAGCCGACGCGGCCGGTGATCGAGCCGAGGCCGCGCTGGTCGTTGGTGTAGGCGATGCCGCCCGGGAACACCGCGCCGACGCTGCCGGAGAGCCAGGAATACTGGCCCTCGACGCCGACCACGAAGTTCGGGTGGAATTGCCAGTCGCCGCCGACCTGCACGCCGCCGAGGAAGCGGCCGTTGCCGTTGTTGCCGGTGGAAAGGCCGTTGAAATTGTTGTCGCTGGAGAACGCGCCGCCGACATGGGCGCCGAGATAGAAGCCCGTCCAGTTGTAGATCGGCGCGGCGTAGGCCGGCGCGGGCGTCTTGTAATAGTTGCGGTTGCCGAGATCGGCGCCGACGGCCGGCGCAGCCGCGCCCAGCACGAGCAGCGCAACGGTCGCAAACAGAATCTTCTTCATGGTCTTGAACTCCAACACGTAAATGTCCCGGCAGGCGCGTTCTCTGCGCCGCATTGGTTTTGCAGATAGCTCGCTTTTGACGAAAATGCTGTCACATCCGTGGCACAGCGAGGCCCAACCTAACTTGTTGGGCTGTAAATGATTTTCGTGCTTAATGACGACTTAAGAAGTGGTGAAGGAAGGCTTAACGGCGGGCCTTGTCGGTAACTTGCGCGGGTCTCGTGTTAACCAAGGCGCCGCAGCGCCTCATCGCGCAATTGCGCGCGAAAGGCGGCCCGCTTCGCCGGCCTGTCTTCCTCGCGAACGTCGTGCCGATCGAAGATGTCGAACTTCTCCAGGATCGGATAGCGCTCGCTCGCCATCGCGAGCACGCGCAAAATCCTGGTCGCCTCCGGCGTCGGGCCGCTGACCTCCCAGCGCCGGATGGTGTCGGCGCCGCTCGTCCCCGGCAAACCGCAAAGCTTGGCCATGTCGGCCGCGCTGAGCTTGCGCTCGAGGGCTTCGGAGAGGTCGTTGCGAAGCTGCTTCAGTTCGGCGCCGGTCATGCTTTGAGTCCAGGGAAGTCACTGAAAGCAATGCACTAGCGCTGATTCGGGTCCATCCGAAGGCGTCGGGAGTGTGCCGTGCTCCGGCACCTCCGTCCGCTCGCGGAGTTATGATGGCAAACCCATGGAAATTTTCCGATCCATGAACACTTGGCATATCGGAGTGTGTAGCGGGCGAAAGGACCAGCCATGAAGACACTCAGACTTGCCATCGCCGCGCTCGTCGCCACCGGACTTCTTGCCGCACCTTTCGCGGCTGAAGCAAAAAAGGTCCGGGCGAGCCGGCAGTACAGCACTGGCGTGGCGGCGCCGACCTATAGCGGAGCCGGAGCGCCTGCCGCTCAGCCGAGGGCGTCCTATGGAACGTCGGGCCAGACGGTCGGCACCGTCACCGCGCCGTCGGTCGGATCATACAATTGGCCCTCGGTCGGCGTGACCAACTCGGTTCCGACCTGGAGCAATACCACGAGATAGAGATGGCTCCAGGCGGAGGCCACCGGCGAATCAACGCATGCCGCTCGCCGATCCCGAGAGCAGGTAAAGCGCGATCAGCAATGTCGCGACCGACAGCATCGTCGTGATCGAGACCGTGGCCGCAACCAGCTTCTCCTCGACCTTGTGCTCGTGCGCGAGAACGTAGACGGTTTTCGCCGTCGGCACGGCCGCGCAGATGATGGCCGCAACCGTGTAGAGAGGAGAGAGGCCGATCACGACGCAAAGCCCGTAGACGATGAGCGGCATGACCACGAGCTTCACAGCCGCGAGTGCAAACGACGCCTTCAGATTGGACCTAAGGCCCTCGACGGACAGGCCGAGCCCGATGGCGAACAGCGCGCATGGCGTGAGCGCGGCAGCGATCATGTTCAGGTAGGCCGCGACCGCTGCCGGAATCGGCAGTCCCGTCACCGCCCAGGTGAGGCCGATCAACGTCGACAGCACCATGGGATTGAGCAGGATCTGCTTTGCCAGTCCCGTCGACTGCACGGAGGCCCCGCGTGCGTCGCGCTTTTCCAGCAGGATCACCGTGATCGGAAACATCACCGCGGCCACGAACACCGTCGCGACGGCCGCGGGCAGCACGGCGGGTTGGCCGTAGATCGCATGCAGGATCGGCAGCGCCACGAATCCGGTGTTGGTCATCGACGCTGCCATGCCATGGATGGTGCTGCTGGCGAGATCGTGCTTGCCGCTTGCGCGGACCGGCACGAACACGAGTGCAAAGCAGATCAGCGAGCCGCCGCCGAATGCGAGCAGAAAGCGCCATTCCAGCAGGTTGTGCGCCGGCTCCTGGGCGATCGTGACGATCAACAGCGCCGGCATCGCCACGTTGTAGGCAAAGTGAACCAGGGCATCGGCGAGCGCGCGCGAGAGATAGCCGAACTCGCCGGCGAGCCAGCCGGTGACGATGATGGCGAAGACCGGAAGAACGAGGCTGGCGACTTCCATCCGGCGTCCCCCTTGCTGCGAATGGCCGCAACGAAAGGTTACTCCGACGAAGCAGTGACGTCACTGCCCAACGTTCGGCGGGCGCAGGCGTGTTTCGGACGCGCGAATCGCGGGCCGCGACCCAGAGGCTGCAAGAACGCGCGCTGCTATGGGCTCCGGCTCTGCAGCGCGCCGCTGAAGCGCTGCGCTGCGTCCGGGGTACGAAACCGGCCTACTCCGCGGAAGCAAGACGTCCGCGCTTAGATCCCGCGGCCGGGCTGTTGACCGATCACGCAACGCCATGCCGCGAGACGCTCGGCCGGATGCTGGTTCATCCATTCGGCGAGCTGCGGCGCGCCCATCAGGCACGACTGTACCGAGATTTGCGCGAAGTCCGACGTGGTGACGATCTGCTCGTGACAATTGGAGGGAGAGGCGAGGCTGCAAAGCACGGCGATGATCTTGATCACGATACGTTACCCCCGTCGCGGCCGATGAACGGGCGACCGATCGCCGGTTTTCCCTGGTCCTCGCCCGCCGGATCGGCCGGCGGGAAGACGCTGTCGTAGATCGCGCGTGCCTCCTCGATGAGGCGTGCTCGCTCGCGCTCGGATTTTGAAACAAATCGAATAACTTCGCCCATGTTGGCTCCGAATATCAGTGTGAGTCCGTCATGAGATGACGTCGATCATTCAATCGTCATCTATGGTGCCGCCTTCGGCTTTGAAGCGGCGGGTCCGGTCACGACCGGATAAAAAGCGCGTGACCGCGCCGCGCGATTCCCAGCATCCCGGTGCGTCTCGCTTGCTGGGTTGTAGAGCTGATCACCACGTCACGTTCGTTGTGCGGCGCCAGCCGCGACGAGCGAGTATTTGGATCAACCCACCCCTTGCCGACCTGAGCAAGGATGGTCTCACGAAGGCAAATGCTGCCAGATCGAATTGGTTTCGTCGCGTTCAGCGTGCAAGTTTTTGGAACCATCACGGAAATCGATGAACGAAGACGAGCCGTCTCAGGCCGCCGGCGCGTGCTCCTTCCGTCCGGGCACGGCGGCGAGCAATTCGCGGGTATAGGCGTGCTCCGGCGCGGCGAACAGTTGCGCGGTCGGCTTCAGCTCGACGATGGCGCCGCGTTGCATCACCGCGATGCGGTCGCAGATCTGGGCCGCGACGCGCAGATCGTGGGTGATGAACAGCATCGACAGGCCGAGGCGCGCCTTGAGGTCTTCCAGCAGCTTCAACACCTGCGCCTGCACGGAGACGTCGAGCGCGGAAACAGCCTCGTCCGCGACGATGATCTCCGGCTCGAGCGCTAGCGCGCGGGCAATGCCGATGCGCTGGCGCTGGCCGCCGGAGAATTCATGCGGATAGCGTTCGAGCGCGCCGGCATCCAGGCCCACCATCTTGAGGAGATCGCGGGCGCGGTCGAACGCAACTTTCGGATCCGTACCGGCTGCGATCGGGCCGTCGGCGATGATGTGACCGATCTTGCGGCGCGGATTGAGCGAGGCGAACGGGTCCTGGAAGATCATCTGGATGCGATGGCGCTCGGCGCGCAGCGCCTTGCCGGACAGCGAGGTGAGATCGGTCTCGCCGATCCGCACCGTGCCGCGATCGGCCTCGATCAGCCGCATCACCAGACGCGCCACCGACGACTTGCCCGAGCCGGATTCGCCGACCAGGCCGAGCGTCTCGCCCTTGAGAATGTTGAAATTGACCGCGCGCGCCGCATCGACGCGGCGATCCTCGCGAAACCAACCACCCGATGTGACATAGGTCTTGTCCAGGCCGATCACCTCGACGGCCCTGACCCGATCGTCCAGCGGCTGTCGCAGCGGCGGATCCATCGAGGGCACGGCGGCAAGCAATGCCTTGGTGTAGTCGTGCTGTGGATCGTTGAAGATGGCCCTAGCCGGACCTTCCTCGACGACCTTGCCGTGGCGGAGCACCACGACCTGGTCCGCGATGTCGGCGACGACGCCAAAGTCATGAGTAATGAACATCACCGCCATGTTGCGGTTACGCTGGAGATTGCGGATCAGCTTCAGGATCTGTGCCTGGGTGGTGACGTCGAGGGCGGTGGTGGGCTCGTCGGCCACCAGCACCGCAGGCTCGAGCGCGAGCGCCATCGCGATCATGGCGCGCTGGCGCTGGCCGCCGGAGAGCTGATGCGGATAGGCGCGCACGATGCGCTCGGGGTCGGGCAGGCCGACCTCGCGAGCCAGCGACAGCGCCTTGGCGCGCCGCTCCTTCGGCGTGAGCAGGCCGTGCGCCTCGAACATCTCCGCCATCTGGTCGCCGATCCGCATCAGCGGATTGAGCGCGGTCATCGGCTCCTGGAAGATCATCGCCAGCCTGCGGCCGCGCAGGTCGCGCCAGCCGTCGTCGTCGAGCTTGAGCAGGTCGCGGCCCTCGAACTGTATCTCGCCTGATGTGACCGACACCGTATCCGGCAGCAGCCCCATCAGCGCATGCGCGCACATCGACTTGCCGGAGCCGGACTCGCCGACCACGCAGACGATCTTGCCGGGCCGCAAATCGAGCGAGACGCCGTCGACGGCGAACGGGCGCTCGGCTCCCTCAGGCAGCGCGATCCTCAAATTCTTGATGGTGACGGCGGGCAGTGCGGTCATCATCAGCGGCCCTCGCGCGACAGGCGCGGATTGAGCGCGTCGTTGAGGCCTTCGCCGATCAGATTGAGGCCGAGCACCGAGATCAGGATGGCGACGCCGGGAAACACGGTGATCCACCAGGCCTGTCGGATCACGGTGCGGCCGGCGCCGACCATGTAGCCCCAGGAGATCAGATTGGGATCGCCGAGGCCGAGGAAGGACAGCGAGGATTCCAGCAGGATCGCGGTTGCCACCATCAACGAGGCCAGCACGATCACGGGCGACAGCGCATTCGGCAGGATCTCGCGCAGGATGATCCAGCTGTTGCTCTGGCCGGTGACCACCGCGGCCTGGACATATTCGCGCGTGCGCAGCGACAGCACCTCGCCGCGGACGAGGCGGGCCACCGGCGGCCAGCTCACGATGGCGATCGAGGCCACGATCGAATAGATCGAGGGCTGCAGGATCGCGACCAGCACGATCGCCAGCGCGAAGCTCGGAATGGTCTGGAAGAACTCGGTGAAGCGCATCAGCGCGTCGTCGACCTTGCCGCCGAAATAGCCGGCCATGGCGCCGATCGGCATGCCGACGATCAGGGCGACCAGGGTCGAGACGAGGCCGACCAGCAGTGACACGCGGGCGCCAAAGATCATGCCGGCGAACACGTCGCGGCCGAGCGCGTCGGTGCCGAGCGGCACAGTCGAGAGCGTGAAGGGCGGCAGGAATGGCCGCTGCACCATGCGCCAGGGCGAGTTCGGGAACAGCATCGGTCCGAACAATGCGACCGAGATTGCGAGCAGGAGGATGACGAGCCCGATGACGCCGCTGGGACTCTTCAGCATCGATTTCCAGAACTGTTTCATGAGGCGAATTCGATGCGCGGATCGACCAGGCGATAGACGAGGTCGGTGACGAGGTTGAAAATGAGGACCATGGCGGAGCAGATCACGAACACGCCGAGCAGCAGGTTGTAGTCCCGCTGCAGCAGCGCGTCGTACATCAGGCGCCCGATGCCGGGCCAGGCGAACACGGTCTCGGTGATGACGGCGCCGCCGATCAGCGTGCCGGAATGCACGCCGGCGAGTGTCACCACCGGCAGCAGCGCGTTGCGCAGCACGTGGCGGCGCTGGATCACGGCATCCGAGAGGCCTTTGGCGCGCGCGGTCTTGACGAAGTCGAGGCGTTTCACCTCCAGCATCGAGGCGCGCGTCATGCGGGTGTAGGTCGCCATGAAGAACAGGCCGAGCGTCATCGCCGGCATGATCAGGTGCTTTGCGACATCGACCGCATGGGCAAGGCCTTTGAGGTTGGCGCCGACCGTCTCGTAGCCGAAGCTCGGCAGCCAATCGAATGTGACCGAGAACAGCAGGATGCCCATCAGTGCCACCCAGAAGATCGGCATGGCGTAGAAGATCAGCGCGAATACGGTGATGCCGGTGTCGAGGATGGTTCCGGCGAAGCGCGCGGCGAAGGTGCCGAACAGGATGCCGAGCGTGAGCGAGATCGCGAAGGCAGTCAGCGTCAATAGCAGCGTCGCCGGCAGCCGCTCGCCGATCAGCTTTGCGACCGGCGCCTGCTGGCGGAAGGAAAAGCCGAGGTCGAGCGTCAAGACGCCCTTGACGTAGATGAAGAGCTGCTCGGGCAGCGGCTTGTCGAGGCCGAACTTCTCCCGGAGCTGCTTGACGAAGACCTGGTCACTGGCCCCGGCCTCGCCCGCCATCACCACCGCGGGGTCGCCGGGTGCCAGCCGGATCAGGAAGAAGTTGAGGACCACGATCGCGAGCAGGACGATCACGCCCTTCAGGACACGCTGAGCAACGAAGGAGAGCATCTAAGTTCGCAAACTAATTGGTTGGAGCGGCCGTGCCGCACGCGACACCTCTCCCCAACGGGGAGAGGTCGGGCCGAAGGCGCGGGTGAGGGGGATCAGGTTCCACGAGAGAGCGTAAACCCTCACCCGGATCGCATGTGACGATGCGATCCGACCTCTCCCGGAGGGAGAGGTGGGCGCCGCCCTCACTTGTCGAGCCATGCGTCCTTGAAGCCGTCATTGACCCCGATCCCCGTGGTGATCAGGTTCTTGACCTTGCAGCGCATGATGGTCGGGAATTGCAGCTCGAGCATCCAGGCCACCGGCACGTCCTCGACCAGGATCTTCTGCGCCTTCTCGTAGATCTCCTTGCGCTTGGAGTCGGGCGTCGCAACCGCGCCCTCGGCGAACAGCTTGTCGATCTCCGGGTTGGAATAGCCCTCGACGTTGTTGAAGACCTGGCCCTTGGCGATGTTGCTGGAGATGTAGTTGCGCCCCACCCCGAGCGCGGGATCGCCATACTGGTAGAGATAGGTGAAGGCGATGTCGTAGTCCCATTCCGCGATCTTCTGGTTGCCGCCGGCAACGTCGGTGGCGATGGTCTCGATGGTCATGCCGGCGTCCTGGAGGTTCTGCTTCACGGCTTCACCCCAACGCTGCCAGGTCTCGCCATAGGCGAGCGGCTGCATGCGGATCTTCTCGCCCTTGTAGCCGGCTTCCTTCAGCAGCGCCTTGGCCTTGGCCGGATCGTAGGGATATTTCTTCACGTCATCGGTATAGAACTTGATGGTCGAGGCGGACGGACCGGTCGCGACCTTGCCGAGCCCGTTCCAGATCACGTCCTTGGCGAAATCGCGGTCGATCGCATACATGATCGCTTGCCGCACCCGCTTGTCGGCGAGCGGACCCTGGCGGTTGTTGAGCCACAGCCAGGCCAGCGGCGAGAAGAATTCCCAGCCGGCGCCGGTGACGCAGGTGTCCTTCAGCTTGGACAGCCGCGGCACGTCGAAATTCTCGACCGAGCCGCCGGGCAGCACGTCGACCTTGCCGGTCTCGTACGCCACCGAGCGCGCCGCGGCGTCGGGGATGATCTGCCAGTAGATCTCGTCGAGATAGGGCTTGCCCTTCTCGTGGTAGTTCGGATTCTTGACCAGGCGAATGAACGAGCCCTTCTGCCATTCCTTGAACATGAAGGGCCCGGTGCCGATGGGCGCGTTGTTGTAGGGATTGGTCTTCCAGTCGGTGCCGTCATAGAGATGTTTCGGCACCATCGGCATCGAGCCGACCTCGAAGATGCCGAGGAACGGGCCGAACGGCTGCTTCAGCGTGAAGACCACCGTATGCTGGTCCGGCGTCTCGACCTTGTCGACCTGCGCCAGATTGGTGCGGGCACGCGCATGGGTCTGCTTCAGCATCTCGATCGAGAACAGCACGTCGGCGGCGGTGAAGGGCTTGCCGTCGTGCCAGGTCACGCCCTTCTTCAGCTTGAACGTGTAGGTCTTGGCGTCCTCGCTGACGCTCCAGCTTTCGGCGAGCTCCGGCAGCGGATCGAGCTTGGGGCTGTAGCGCAGGAGGCCTTCGAAGATGTTGCCCGAGACCATCTGGGTCGGGCCGTTCTGGACCTGCGCAAGCATCAGGCCGGGCGGCTCGGGCTGGATCACGGCATTGATCACACCGCCCGTCTTCGGCTCTTGTGCCAGCGCCGGGGCCGCAAGCCAGCAGGAGACCAAGCAACACTCGTTTTGGCATGTCGTATCTTTCTCAAGCAAGACCAGCCGTCAGCGCTTCGCGGGCGTGCTCGCGCGCAAAGCGACGGTCGGTCCATCCCAGTCCCCATCCACCACCGAGGCTCACACAGTCCCGTTCGGCGCGGCAAGATGAAAGTCGCGACAGTGCTCGCCCAAAAAATGTACAGCGCGTCCTGTTTTTCCAAATGTGCGACGACACGGCAGATCGGCCCGCTCCGAGGGATCAGGCGGCGTTCAGTCGTGGTCAGAGCGTGCCGTGGCGGTGCACAAGTCCGCGCCCTGCGACCAAAAGCATCAGGCCGTCACGTTGTGCCGAGCGCCCGCCGCAATTCGTCGAGCGCCTCAGCAAGCTGCTCGCGGTGCGCGATGTCGTCCGCAGGGATCGCGGCGACGCTGCCGGCGAGCTCCCGCAGGATGCCGGCCAGCAGGCCGAAGTTGATGTGCAGGTGCACCGATTTGCGTTCGTCGGGCGCGCCCGGATGTTGCAGCACCAGCGCGACGCCGCTGCCGTCGAGCTTCGCCTCGAAGCGGGATGAATGCTCGAAGGTGCCGACATAGAACTTGTCGGGATATTCGAGTGCGACCTCTGCCTTGTCGGGAACCGGCTTGGACATGCGAACCTCATCGATGGCTCCGCATTCTGGCCGGGAACGAGCCGGACCGCCTTGCGCCAAGTCAGAGGCGGGATCAGAGGCGGTCGGCGTCAAATTTGATCCGGATCAAAGCCGGCCCGGCGCTCTTGCGATCGAATGGCGAATAGCGGGATGCCGGGGCGCGTCCTGTTCCCTTGAGCCATGAGACGATCGATCGATGGACATTCAGGCCACGACTATCCCTGCGGAGGACGTCAGCGGATCTGATGTCGCCGGTCTGGATGCGGCGTCGGATGCGGGCGTGCGGTACTGCCTGCGATTGCTCGGCAATGCCGGCTTGCGTCCGACCCGCCAGCGCCTGGCGCTTGGCCGATTGCTGTTCCTGGGCGGCCATCGTCACGTCACCGCAGAAAGTCTCTACGAAGAGGCGATGGCCGCGAACGCGTACCTGTCGCTCGCGACCGTCTACAACACGCTGAACCAGTTCACCGAAGCCGGCCTGTTGCGGCGGATCGCGGCCGACGGCATCAAGTCGTTCTTCGACACCGACACGTCGGTGCATCCGCACTTCTATCTCGAGGGCGAGGACGTGCTGGTCGACGTTGCCGAGGGCCTCGCTTTCACCAAGATGCCTGAGGCGCTTCCCGGCCACGAGATCGCGCGGCTCGACGTCATCGTCCATTTGCGCCGGAAGCCAGCCTAGCGCCCACCCGCTCACTGCAACCCTGCGCGCCGGAAGCCCTCCAGATAGTGGTCGCGATCTCGCTCGTTGGCCCACGGCAGTTGCGTCGCGATCCAGTGCAGGGAGATGCCCGGCTGGGTGCGGCGGAGCTCCCCGAGCGCCATTTCCGCAAGCGCACTTTCGCCGGTCATGCCGGCGGAAACTGCGAGCACGCGGTAGGCGCCGGTGAGGTCGCCGCGGTGCCGGATCGCCTCGCGCGCCAGCGCGATGGCCTCGCCATAGCGCCGTTCGGTGAAGCGCGCATAGGCGGCAATACCGTGATAGATCGCCAGTGACGGATCGCGCGGCGACAGCCGGATCGCCTTTTGCGCGGCCTCGAACGAGTCCTTCGCGCGTCCGGCATAGGACAGCGCCAGCGCGTAATAGCCCTGCGCCAGCGAGAAGTTCGGGTTGAGCGCGAGCGCCTGCTCGAACTCGGACAGCGCGTCTGCGAGCCTGCGGGTCGAAAAGCAGACGCTGCCGAGCGCGGCATGCGACCAGGCATCCTCATGGTCGCAGCGCACCGCTTTGAGCGCTGCGGCTTCCGCGGCCGGTGCGACCGCGGCCAGCTCGACCCAGCCGAGATGCACGCCGAACATGTCGTTCACGGCCAGCAGCGACAGCGCCTGGCCGTAATTCGGATCGACCGCGATCGCGCGCGCGAGCAGCGCCTTCGCGGCCTCGTGATCCTGGCGCGTCACGCGCCAATAATGCGACAGCGCGCGCATCAGGAGGTCCCAGGCGTCGAGGCTCGCCGGCGGCTTGCGATGGCTGCGGAAATTCTCGGCTGCATGGATCTGCGGCTCGATCGCCGCGGCGATCGCGTTGGTGATCTCGTCCTGCACGGCGAATACGTCGACGAGCTCGCGGTCATAGCGCTCGGCCCAGAGATGATTGCCCGACACGGCGTCATTGAGCTGCGCGGTGATGCGTACCCTCTTGTCCACCTTGCGCACGCTGCCTTCGACGATGTAGCGGACACCGAGCTCCTCGGCGATCTGCCTGAGATGGACCGCGCGTCCCTTGTAGGTGAAGGACGAGTTGCGGGCGATCACCATGAACCAGCGCTGCTTCGACAGCGCGGTGAGGATGTCCTCGCTGATGCCGTCGCCGAAATAGTCTTGCGCGGGATCGCCGCTCATGTTCTCGAAGGCGAGCACCGCGATTGCCGGGCGCTCTGCCGCGCGCGCGAGAGCAGGCCTGGACACTGCCTGCGCGGGCGATGCAGCCGCCTCTTCGCGAACCTCGCCGACGAAACGAAAGCCCTTGCGCGGAATGGTCTTGATCAGGCGCTGGGTCGCGCCGTCGTCGCCCAGCGCCTTGCGCGCGGCGTTGATCCGGCTGTTGAGGGCGGAATCCGAGACGATGCGATCGTTCCAGACCTGGCTGATCAGGTCATCCTTGCTGACCACTCGCGCCCGTTGCGTGACCAGATAAAGCAAGAGATCGAACACTTGCGGCTGCAACGGAACGGCCGCCCCGTCGCAAGTGAGCTCCCGAAGGTCACCGTCGAGCACGTTGTTTTCAAAGCGAAATCGCACGTTTTCGTCGTCTCAAGCAAAAATCAAAGTCGTCTCAGGCGAAAATCAACCGTCCGCGAAAGCCGCGGGACGTCCGATCCGGCATGGTGCGAAGACCAAACCGTGTCGATGCCTCGGCACAACGGAGTGTTCTATGACCCAACTTGATCACCAGGTTCATTCCCTCGGCCCGGATGTTACGGGCTCTCGCATTTTCAGGTTCATTGCCTTTCTATACGGAATTGCGGCGTATCTCGTGTTTTTCGTCACCATTCTCTATGCGATCGGCTTCGTCATGGGGGTGATGGTGCCCAAGACCATCGACACCGGTGCCGAAGCGCCCGTCGTTCGTGCGGTCGTCATCAATCTGCTGCTGATGTCGCTGTTCGCGGTTCAACACAGCGTGATGGCACGCCGGCAATTCAAGGATTGGTGGACCCAGTTCGTCCCCAAGCCGGTGGAGCGAAGCACCTATGTGCTGTTCGCGAGCCTGTCACTGCTGCTCCTGTTCTGGCAGTGGCGCCCGCTGCCGTCGGTCATATGGAGCGTCGAGAACCCGGATCTTGCCGTGACAATGGTCACGCTGTCCTTCGCCGGCTGGGTGCTGGTGTTCACCTCGACCTTCATCATCAACCATTTCGAGCTGTTCGGCCTGCATCAGGTGACCAACCATCTCGTCGGCAAGGAGATGGAGCCGCCGCGCTTCAAGACGCCGCTGCTGTACAAGTTCGTCCGCCACCCGATCTATCTCGGTTTCATCGTCGCGTTCTGGGCGGCGCCGGTCATGACCGCGGGTCATCTTTTGTTCGCGGTCGTGACCACGCTCTACATCTTCGTCGGCATCGCGCTGGAGGAGAGCGATCTCGTCGATCTCTTCGGCGACGAGTACCGGCAGTACAAGCAACGCGTCTCGATGCTTATTCCCTGGCGCCGGTCGGTATAGTCTCGGCCAAGCCGCGCGCGTCCAATCGAAAGAAGGGCGCGCGCGGCGCCGACGCGCAATAACAATCCATCAGAAAAAGGGAGACGCCCAAATGAAACATGTCGGAAACTGCTTCTGCGGCGCGGTCACGGTCGAGGTCACGGGCGCACCGGAGGCGATGGGTTATTGCCATTGCCGCTCCTGCCGCTCGTGGTCGGGCGGTCCGGTCAACGCCTTCAGCCTGTGGAAGCCGGAGGCCGTGCGCGTCACCGAAGGCGCTCAGAATGTCGAGACTTTCGCCAAGACGCCGCTCAGCCAGCGCAAGTTTTGCAGGACGTGCGGCGGCCATCTCATGACCAACCATCCGCCGTTCGGTCTGGTCGACGTCTTCACCGCCACCATACCCACGCTCGCGTTCACGCCCGGCGTCCACGTCAACTATGCCGAAACCGTGCTGCCGATGCGCGATGGCCTGCCCAAGCTGAAGGATTTTCCGGCCGAGTTCGGCGGCAGCGGCGAGACGATGCAGGAATAGCGGCACGCCTTCGACATTTTATCGAGAGGGCGGCAGAGCGCCGCCCTCTCTGTCTTCTCCCGAGAGAGAGGGATAAAGGGACTAGCCTCCGCGGGATTCAACCACCTTGCGGCAGGAATCCGACAGCTTCGGCTTGTTCTCGCGCAGGCAGGCATTCATCTGCGGCGGCTTGCCGATATGCTCGGCGCAGAATTTGCTGGCGTCGCCGCGGCAGGCCATTTGCTCCTGGACGGATGGACCGGACTGCGCGGCAGCAGGCAGGGCGGCAGCTGCAAGCAGCAGCGCGGCAAGAACCGAAATCTTCATAGAGCACCTCTTTGGAATTCTCGTTGGTCCCGACCGGGATCAATCGGGCCGGACCATCTCGCAAAGCCCGGCCTTGGGTCCATGCCATGTTCATGGCAGCGGCCAGTCCTCCCGCCCGCGGTACCCCCATCTTCATGGCATGTATCCGCGCGCCGACTTTTGTCATTCAGGCTGCACCTCGGCGGCTAAACCCGGTGATTGCATCGGGACGCCGAACGGGAAGCAGGAGAGCAAGAATGTCGAAGAGAGCTGGAGCGCTGGGCGCGGGGCTGACGGTCATGGTGCTGGCCGGCGCGGCGATGGTGTCGCTGGGAACGAGTCCGGCGCAGGCGGTGGTCTATTGCAAGACCGTCGGCGTGCCGAAGGGCTGCGTGGTGCGGCCGGCTGGTGCGGTGGTGGTGGGAGCGCCGGTCGCGCGGGCTGCCGTCGCGACCCCCGGCGTCGGCGCGCCAGGTGTCGGCGTGCGCGCCGGCACGCCGATGAATCGCGGCGGCCCGGTCAATCGCGTCGGCGTGCGCTGATATTTCCGCTTCATTGAATTGATTGGATCGCTTCGGGCCAAGGGGCCTGCGGACGAACACCCCCCGTCCTCCGCGGGTAATTTTACCCCGGCCCGTCCCCTCTCTCCGTGCGCCCCACACGTTCGGGGAGGGGGCCTTTCAGCCGGCGGCCAGGTCGCTGTCGGGAAAACGCCGCGGCAATTTCAGCCGCACGCGCGTGCCGGAGTTATCAGACGTCAGATCGAGCACCGCGCCGCAGCGCGCCGCGCGGCCTTTCATGTTGCGCAGGCCACGTGCGGTCTGGCCGGCGCCCGCGGCCTCGCCATTGCCGGCCGGCGCAAAGCCGCTACCGTCGTCGGTCACGCTGATCACGCCGTACGCCCCCTGGCCTGCGTCGAACGTGTCGATGGTGACCGCGATGCGGCGGGCCTGCGCGTGCTTGACCGCATTGGTCACGGCCTCGTCGAGGATGCGCACGATCTGGATGACGTGCCATGGTCTCAGCTCGGGATGCAGCGGCAGGCCCTGCGGCGTCGCCACGCGCCAGTCGAGCGCGATGTCGTGCGGCCGCAATTGTGCCGTGGCCCGCTCGCGCCAGGAGCCGAGCGCCAGCATCAGGTCGCCGCCGATATCGTCCATGGAATCGATGACGAGACGGAGATCCTTCAGCGCCGCGCGGGCGGCGTCCGTGATGGCCGTGCCCTCATGGCCGCGCTCCGACAGCGCGACGATGCTGACGAGCTGGCCGCCGAGACCGTCATGCAGGTCCCGCATCAGGCGCGTGCGCTCGTTGGCGAGCGCCGCCGCGCGGGCGCGCTCCTCCTCGCGGGCAAAGCTCGCCTTCAGCCGCTCCTCGGCTTCGCGCACCCGCGTCACCAGCTGGCCGGCAAAGCTGTCGACCTGGTTCAGGGCGCGGGCAAAGCGCCAGGTCAGCCCGGCGCCGATCGCGACCAGCATCGCCGAATAGGACAGGCGCGAGACGAAGATGCGGTCGTTGTTCACCAACTCGAGCACGGTGAGCATGTCATGGACCCAGCAGACCAGCACGATGGTCACCGCGCAGCCGATCGTGAAGCTCGCCGCGTCCTGCCGCCGCACCACCGCGATGGCCGTGACGCAGGCCATCAGGAACAGGCAGAGCCCGACGGTGGGAATGCCCAGCACCAGGAACAGGATGCGCGGCAGCGGCGGGCCCCCGATCAGCCCGACCACGAACACGACGATTCCAGGAACGAACAGCAGCGTGCCGTAGCGCGGCCAGCGCCAGCCGAAGAACAGCACGCCGAACGCGACGACCAGCGCGCTCTCGATCGGTGCGGAGGCCAGCAGCACCGCGGCGAGCCTCGAGACCGTGGCCGGCGGCACCGGCGGCGGCGCGAACGCCTGCACCACGCCGAGCACCATCGCCGCGGCGAGCACGCCGTAGACCGGTTCGCGGCGCCGCATCAGCCACATGATGGCGAGGATGACGCCCAGGATCGCCTGCCAGGCGGAGAACACGACCGGCAGGGTGACGAACAGCAGCGTGCGCGTCTCATAGGCCGGGCGCAAGGCGGCATCCGGCCCGACATAGACGGTATCGAGGAAGCCCTTGAGCGGTCCCCACACGAACAGCCGCACCGTGATCTCGTTGGCGCCCTCGCGCAGCAGCGAGGCGGGGATGACGGCGATCTGCGGCGTGTTGCGGTCGGGCCGGTTGGCGTTGGCATCGCGCCGGGAGTCGAGCACGACGACGCCGTTGACGGCGACCTCCACCGCGTTGCTGAAGCGCGGCAGGTACACCGACCAGCCCGAGGCCGCGTCGCCGCTCCGGAATGTGAAGGTGCCGGCGTAGAACGGCGGGTCGGCCAGCGAGTGGCGCGAGGACGTGAAATGCGGCAGCGTCACGGGGCGCGTCAGACCGTCCTCCCGCGCCGAGAAATCGGTCACGGCGTAGTCTTCGGGATCGCTCGGCTGCAGCAGCCGAAGCCCAAGGATCGTGACGATCACGATCAGAGCCTGAAGCAGCAGATAGGGCACCAGGCGCGAGGCCAGCAGCCGGCGCCGCGCGGGCTTTAGAGCCGCCTTCGCCGCGATCTCGCTCACAGCTTGATCAGGCCCTGCTGCACCGCCTCGAACACCGCCTCGCTGCGCGTGTGCACCTCGAGCTTGCGATAGATGTTCTTGATATGGCCGGGCACGGTCTGCTTGGACAGGCCGAGATGGCTGGCGATCTCGGCATAGCTGAAGCCTTTGGCGATGCCCCAGAGAATGTCGATCTCGCGCGGGGTCAGCCGCGCCGTGTTGAGGGCGGGCCCGGGCGGCGGCTCCGCCGAACTCTGCGCGGCCCCTTGCGTCCTGCGCACGATGAAGCGCGCGATCGAGGCCGAGATCGGTGAATGTCCGGCGACCAGGTCGCGCACGGTGGTGGCGATGTCGGTGGGGAAGGCGTCCTTGAGCAGGTAGCCGGTGGCGCCGACCGTGATCGCGGAGATCACGCTCTCCTCGTCGCCGAGCGCGGAGATCACCATGATCTCGGTGTCGGGGAAGCGCTGCCGCATCTCGCGGATCAGCTCGACGCCGTGGCCGTCGGGCAGCCGCAGGTCGGTCAGCAGCACGCGCGGCGCACCGGCGGCGAGGGCCTGCCGCGCCTCGCTGAGCGTACCTGCACTGCGCACCTCGTAACCGGCCTTGGCCAGCGCATCCTGGAGCCGCCAGCAGGTCGGCGCGTCGTCCTCGACGAGGAGGATGGTGATGGCTTCACCCGTCTCGCCCTGTTCGGTCATGTCCATGGTCCCGCGACCCGCGTGTCCCCCGCGGCGCCAGGCAAGTCTAGCCGGAGGGGGGATGCCGTGACACCCATAATCATGGGGGCGTGAAGGTCACGGACCACCATGTGCCGGCCTGACGTTGTCAGGCGAGGGCGCCGCCGCCAATCCGGCTCACGACAGATCAACCCGCGGCGGCGGATAGCGCCGCGCCAGGACTGACAGCGACAGCGGCCGTTCGTCTTCCGGCAGCTCCAGATAGGCCAGCACGAGGGGCCGCTTCCAATCGCCAATGCCGAAATCCATCGCCGTCCATTTCTGCGGCTCGGGTCCTTCGAGGCCCCGGACCCAGACGAAATAGCGGGGAAGGTCGGCGGCGTCCGTGTCGCGTCTCCTGGCCATTGAAGCTGTCCCGCTGCGTCAACAATCGTTGCCGCACGATATAGGGAATATCCGGGGGAAGTCGAACGCCCTATCGGATCAGGCAAGCCGGCCGCGAGTGCCGTCGGCGAGCGGCATGGCCGTCGTTGCCCGTCAGGATTCGATCCGTTCGAGAAATGATCGCGTCAGCGAGACAACCTCATCGAGGTTGGTTTCGAGCAACCAATGGCCGCCATCCAGGAGATGCAGTTCGGCATCCGGCAGGTCGCGGAGATAGGCTCGCGCCGACCTTTCGGGCATGTAATGATCTTGCGGGCCCCACAGGATCAATGTCGGCGGCTTGTGCTGCCGAAGATATCGGCGGTGCTCGGGAAACCATTGGCGGTTCGCCTTGAGGCCAAACAGAACGTCTGCGGCGGCGTCCTTCCGCCGCTCGGTCATCAGCGACCAGTGCAATCGCCAAAGGTCCGGCGCGATCAGTCCGGCCAGATCCGCACGCAAATCGTTCAGGAACTCGTCGCGGAAATTCTCTTCAGTGACAGCCTCCCTCATCGCCGCACGCAGCTCCCGATCGGGCAGTGACCAGGACTTCTCGATATCGGCGTATGCCGGGCCAAGCGCATCTTCGTAAGGTATGTCGCCGTTCTGGATGATCTGGGCCACCACTCTCTCAGGCCGCATGATCGCCAGCCTGGCCCCGATCGGTGAGCCGAAATCATGAAGGTAGATCACGAAGCGTTCGATCTTCAGCTGTTTCACGAACTGGTCGAGCCAGGCGGCATGGCCGTCGAAGCTGTAATCGAAGTCATCAGGTGTCCCGCTATAGCCGAACCCGGGATAATCGGGAGCAATCAGCCGCCATCTGTCGGCCAGTCGGGGCATCAGATTGCGGAATTCGTAGGATGAACAGGGATAGCCGTGCGGCAGCAAAACGACGGGCGCGCGTTCAGGACCTGCTTCCCGGTAGAAGGTGTCCACGGATCCGATCCGGACCCTGCGATGTCTGACGCGTGTATCCATGTCTTGCTTCCTTTGTAGATAAAGCAAACTTCCACGGTGGGGTTCCCGGCATCTGCGTCGCCGCGCCAGCAATTGCAGGGCGGGTTTGGCCTGTGAGCGATTGAGCGGCGCGCACACGACCGGTGCGTTTCGCGTACGGCAAAAGCGTGTGGTCCTGGCGCCCGGAGTCTGTGCGTCAAGGCTTGCGGTGGTGAGGCGGCCCGACCGGGCGCGCGCATCAGCTATCGGCAAGACGACGGGGGCAATAGTGCATCGCTCCCCGGGGACAGCGCGCCATAAGCCGTCAAACCACTGCGCAGGGACGGCCGGGATGCCCCAGGCTGCCCGGTATGCCGCTGTGCATCTGTCTTCGCGCAATTTGCGCACAGCGGACCGCGGGTGCCAGCCGGCGCCCGGTCTTCCCTGCGCCCTTTCCGATGAAGGGGCGTCAAGAGCAGGCAAAAGACTCGGGCGTGATGCGCCGCGAGAGGGGACAGGTGTGTCTTGAGTTTGCTGAACCAGTCCGTCTTCGCCAAGAGGCTTCGCCGGACACGCTTCGCCCTTTGGGCCCCGCCTGGCTGCGCCACGCGAAGCCCGAAGGGCGAAGCGTGGTGCCCCTGGCCGGAATCGAACCAGCACTCCTTGCGGAACTCGATTTTGAGTCGAGCGCGTCTACCAGTTCCGCCACAGGGGCCCTCGGTCGGCCCCATAGGCGGCGTCGCGAAGCCGGCGGACTATAGCCATGGACGGGACGGGGTCAACCCGCGCCAAAGTGATCCCGGTCGTTCTCGACAGCCGCATGGGCCGGGGCTAGAGGCTTGGGGCGCGCGAGAGATGCGAAAGAGGCTGCCGTGACCACCCAGAGTGCCGCCGTACCTGCGTTCAAGCCGGCCGCCACCAGCCCGGCGCTGACCTCCGCGGTCCTGGTCACGCTGATCGGCGCAGCCACGATTGCGGGCGCCTGGTTCTTCCAGCTCGTCCTGGAGATCCTGCCCTGCCCGTTGTGCTTGGAGCAGCGCTACGCCTATTACCTCGCGATACCGCTCGGTGCGCTGACGGCGCTCGCGGCGCGAAGCGGTGCGCCGCGTCCGCTGCTGCTGGCGGGGCTCGCGATCCTCGCTTTGGCGATGCTCGCCAATGCCGGCCTCGGCGCTTACCATTCCGGCGTAGAATGGGGGTTCTGGAAGGGGCCGACCGATTGCTCCGGTCCCGTCGTCAATCTCGGCAGCGCTGCTGATCTCTTGTCGAAGCTCGACACCGTGAAGGTGGTGCGCTGCGACGAGGTGCAGTGGCGCTTCCTCGGCCTCTCGCTCGCCGGCTACAACGTGCTGATCTCGCTCTCGATGGCCGCGATCGCCGCGTGGGGATTCGTGCGGACAATGAAGCGCTAGAGCATGATCCGGAAAAGTGTGAAGCGGTTTTCCGAAAAGATCATGCCCAAACAACAACCTAAAGCGCGATGACTATTCATCCTAATCGCATCGCGCTTTAGCTCAATCGTCCACGTCGTCCTGCGTGCGTCCGAACAGGTGCACGATGCCGGGCGTTGCGATCGTCACGAAGACGAAACGCGACAAATGGTGGGCGCCGACGAAGATCGGGTCGATGTGCAGCGTCAAGGCCAGCGCCAGCATCGCGTCCATCGCGCCGGGCGCGAAGGCGACGACGACGTCGGAGAATTTCACCTCGGTGGTCAGCGCCACGATGCCGATGAAGATGGCGGAGACGGCGATGGCCACGGCAAACGAGCCCAGTGCCGCGCGGAGGTGTCCGGCGAGCGTCTTGATCCGCATCCGCGCGAAACGGCTGCCGATCAGTGCGCCGATCCCGATCAGCGCAACGCCACGCATCCAGTCCGGGAGGCCGCCCTCGACCCATCCGGCACCATGCAGCACGCTGGAGCCGATCATCGCGCCGAACATCCAGCTCGCGGGAAACCTGATCAGCCGCAACACCAGCGCTGCGGCCAGCGATGCGGCGGCCAGCTCGAGCAGGTCGAGCGGCGAGGCGATCGCCGTCGTCAGCGACGGTGCAGCGGAGGGCGTGACGCCTGCAATCGCCAGCACCAGCGGCAGCGCGGCGGTCAGGATGATGACGCGCATGGTCTGCACCACCGCAATGCCCGGCAAATCGGCACCGCGCTCGACCGCCAGGATCGTGATCTGCGACAGCGCGCCGGGACTGCCGGCCAGGAAGGCAGAGGTGCGGTCCCAGCCATGGATGCGCTGGAGGTAATAGCTCGAACCGAACGTGGAGCAGAACGTGGCGAGCGCAAGCAGGCCGATGGTGACGGGATAGGCGCTGACCTGCTGAAGCAGATGGCGCGAGACGACCGAGCCCAGCGAGATGCCGAGCAGCACCAGCACGGTCTGGGTCAGGATCGGCGGCAAGGTCAGCTGACGGCCGGCGATCGCGGCGATTCCGACCGCGATCATCGAGCCCGAGATCAGCCCGCCGGGAAGGCCGGCGAGCAGAAATACGAGCCCGCCGGCGGTGCCGATGACGAGCGTCTCCACCGTGCTCAGGATCTTGGCACGGCTCGGCCATTCGAACGACAGGGAGGCGGTGATGTGCTTCACGCCACCTTATCGCAAATCGGCGCGAGGCGCACAATTGCAGGCTGGTCATGCCGCAATGCGCGAGCTCTCCCGCGGAGGCTCGGAAGGAATCGTGACGGGCCTATTTCTTGTCGGCTGCGGGAGTGGCGGGAGCGGCGGCTGCGCTGCCGGCCTTCGCCTCCTTCTTGCATTCGCGACGGAATTTCTTGCGCTCCTTGCCCTTCAATCCCTTGGCGTCCGCCTGCCTGGAGCACTCCAGCGATTCCGCCGATCGCTCCTTCGTTGCCTTCTTGTCGGCCACAGGGGCGGCAGTGTCGGTCTTGGTGGCCGGCGCGGTGGTCTGCGCGAAGGCGGTGCCGGTCACGAGCAGGGAGGTGAGCGCGACGGCGGCGAGGCGGGACGTGAAGGTCATGTGGTGCACTCTGCTTGCGAGAATTGCGAAGGGCTGAAACGTCGGCTCACGTTGCTGAACGCGACATGAATGAGTTGAGCGGCGGGATCACTATATTTTGCCGGCGCAACTCATCGCATCCTTGTCGCAAGCGGCCGGCACGCTAGGATAGCAATCCTCAATTCACTTCCGTCGGGAAGACCAAGCAGGAGACCCAGGGATGACCATTCAGACGAAATTGTTGTGTGCGATCGCTGCGTCCGGTGTCGCGGCATTGCTGGCGAGCGCGCCGGCGCAGGCACTGACCGCGCAGGAGTGCGGCGCGAAGTACCAGGCCGCCAAGAAGGACGGCTCGCTCGGCACCATGAAGTGGAATGACTTCCGCAAGGCCCAGTGCGGGGCCGATGCGACGCCCGCCGCTGCGCCGGCCGCGGCTGCGCCTGCAGCTCCCGCGGAGCCGAAGCAGGCCAAGAAGGAAGAGGCACCCGCCGCTACGCCGGCCCTGCCGGCGGGACCGGCGGTCTATCCGAACGCGGTCGACCCGAAATATGCCAAGGAGACTCCCGGCAAGGCGCGCCTGCACACCTGCGTCGACCAGTACAATGCCAACAAGACCACCAACGGCAACGGCGGCTTGAAGTGGATCCAGAAAGGCGGCGGCTATTACAGCGAATGCACCAAGAAGCTGAAGGGCGCCGCCTGAGCCTTGACGCAACAGGACGCAATGGCCGGAGCAAAGCTCCGGCCATTTGTTTGACCCGAGCCTAGTCGAGCAGCTTCTCGGCCGATTTCGCCACGAGCTGCGACCGCCTGCGCGGACCGCTCTCGACGAACAACAGGCTCTGGCCGAAGATGAAGCAGTAGAACAGGAAGGCCTGCGCGTCGGCCTCTTCAGTCGCAAGGCCGGTCGCGCGATAGAGGTCGCCGACGTGCTTGAGCCGCGTCGCATCGACGCTCGCCACCGCCGCCGCGGCGTTCTGGTCCGAGCGGGCCCATTGCCGGATCGCGAGCTCGATCGCCATGCCTTCGGGATTGAGCCGCTCGGAATAGAGCTGGATCACCGCCTTCAGCCGCTCGCGGGGTTCTTGCCCACCGAGACTTGTCTGCTGCGCGATCGCGGCGATGCGACCCTTGCGCCAGGCCTCGAGCATGGCCTCGAGCAGCGCGGCGCGATCGGCGAAGCGCCGGTAGAAGCCGCCCTTGGTGACGCCCAGGCTCTTGGCGAGGACCTCGACCCGCACGCCCTCCACCCCCGCGCGGGCGAGCTCGGCAAATCCAGCCTCGACCCAGACATCGCCCTTGCCGTCGCTCATGAAGGAAGCCTCACCCGGACTTGATACGGTGCCGTATTGCTAACGCTAGGCGGGTTTGATACGCTACCGTATCAACGATCAAAAGACGAAATCGCTGGAGGGAGATGCGATGGAGCAGGAGGCAACCTATCGCGGCACGGTCTATCCGTGGCAATGCGACCATGTCGGGCACATGAACATCATGTGGTATGTCGGCAAATTCGACGAGGCCAACTGGAACCTGTTCGCCCGCCTCGGCCTGACGCCGAGCTATTTGCGCTCCTCCGGCCGCGGCATGGCCGCCGTGCAGCAGAACATCGCCTACAAGCGCGAGCTGCTCGCCGGCGACATCGTCGAGATCCGCAGCCATCTGCTCGAGATCAGGGACAAGTCGATCCGCTTCCGGCACGACATGACGAATGCCGAGACCGGCGAGCTCGCCGCGACGTGCGAGATCACCGGCGTGCACATGGACCGTCAGCTCCGCAAGTCCGCCCCGTTCGCCGATTGCATTCGCAAGGCTGCCTTGAAGCATCTCGACGAACCGGCCGAGGCGTAGGCCATGATCGCCTTCGAGCCGAAGAACCCGGGCTATCGCGCGGCGGCCATCACCATGTTCGATGCCCAACCGGCCATGCGCACGCTCGGCATCGTGATCGTCCGTCTCGCGCCGGGCGAGGTCGAGCTGGCAATGCTGCACGCGCCGGCCCTCACCCAGCAGAACGGTTTCATCCATGCCGGCATCATCACGACCGGGCTCGACAACGCCTGCGGCGTCGCGGCCTTCAGCTTGATGCCGCCGGAGGCCGGTATCCTCACCGTCGAATTCAAGACCACGCTGCTCGCGCCCGCCCGCGGCGAGCGCTTCGTCTTCAAGGCCGAAGTGGTCAAGCCCGGCCGTACGCTGACCTTCTGCGAGGCAAAGGCCTATGCCGAGCATGACGGCAAGACCACGCTGATCGCGACGATGAGCGGGACGTTGATGGCGATGCTGCCGGCGGCTTAGCTGGGCCGGCGCGATTCGCGTGCATAGCGGCGATTGACAAGCGTGCCAGCGCATCCCTTGATGCGATGGTCATGCTTGCAAGTCTCGGCCTCATCCTGCTCTGCCAATTGATCGGCGAAGCCGTCGTGCGCGGCCTCGGCCTGCCGTTGCCGGGACCCGTGCTGGGCCTCCTGCTGCTCTTGATCCTGCTGATGACGCGGGACCGCTTTTCGCTGCTCGCGCGCGGGCCGCTGCGCAATGACGGTGTCGAGACGGCAAGCAAGGGCCTGCTGGCCCATCTCTCACTATTGTTCGTGCCGGCCGGCGTCGGCGTCGTGCAGAAGCTCGACCTGCTCGCCTCTCACGGCATCGCGATCACCCTTGTGCTCGCGCTGTCCGTGGTCGTCACGCTGCTCGCGACCGTGCTGACCTTTCGCCTCGTCAGCCGCCTGTTGAGGCAACAGGACGCGCGATGAAGGACAATCCGTTCTCGCTGTGGGTCTATCTTTCGCAATCGCCACTGCTGTGGCTGACCGTAACGCTGCTGGTCTATGCAACTACGGACGCGGTCTCGCTGGCGACGCGGCGCCATCCGCTGGTCAACCCCGTGCTGCACGCGATGTGGATCATCGGCGCGTTCCTGCTCCTGACCGGTACCTCCTACACGACCTATTTCGCCGGCGCGCAGTTCGTGCACTTCCTGCTGGGCCCCGCGACCGTCGCGCTCGCCGTGCCGCTCTACGAGAACCGCAAGCGCGTGGTCGCATCGATCGTGCCGATGCTGGTGGCGCTGATCGTGGGATCGATCACGGCGGTGGTGTCTGTGGTGCTGCTGGCCGAGCTCGCCGGACTGCCGCGCGATGTCGTGCTGTCGCTGGCGCCGAAATCGGTCACCGCAGGCGTCGCCATGGGCATCGCCGAATCCCTGCACGCCGATCCTTCGCTGGCGGCCGTCGCCGTGATCCTCACCGGCATCATGGGCGCGATCATCGTGACACCGCTGATGAACCGCACCGGCATCACCGATTACCGGGCCCGCGGCTTTGCCGCCGGCCTTGCTGCGCATGGCATCGGCACGGCCCGCGCGTTCCAGGTCGACGAGATCGCCGGCGTCTTTTCCGGCATCGCCATGAGCCTGAACGCTCTGGTGACCTCGTTCCTGGTGCCGCTGGCGGTCACACTGCTGGTGCGATGACATCGCCGCCGCGACACTCTATATGGTCGGTAACAATGCCCGGTCCTCAGCCGTATTTGCCGAAGATGGGACCGAAACGGGACGAGATATGACTGGATTTGGGAACAAGGGCCGTCTGGTACCGACCCGGCGTGCGGCGCTGACGCTGATCGGAGCGACGGCGCTCGTTGCGGGCGGCATCACCTCTGCGCGGGCAGCGGCTAGCGATGAGGAGGTGCTGACCGAAGCCAAGGTGCTGCGCGATCCCGACACGCCCGTCGCAGGCAATCCCGACGGCAACATCACCATCGTCGAATGGTCCGACTACAATTGTCCCTATTGCCGCAAGCTCGAGCCCGAGCTGCGCCAGGTCGTTCAGGACGACGGCAAGGTGCGGCTGGTGATGAAGGACTGGCCGATCCTCGGGCCGGTGTCGGTCACCGCGGCGCGGAGCGCGCTGGCGGCCAAATTCCAGGGCAAGTACCACCAGGCCCATGACGCCATGATCGGCGTCTCTTCGCGCCTGACCGAACCCCGCATCAACGAGCTGCTTGCGGCCGCCGGGGTCGACATGGACCGGCTGAAGCGCGATCTCACCGGCCACGCCAAGGACATCGACGCCATCCTCAAGCGCAACAACGAGCAGGCTGAAGCCTTCGGCTTCCAGGGCACCCCGTCCTTCATCGTCGGAAAGTACCGCGTGCCCGGCGTGCTCAGCATGACCGAGTTCGAGCAGGTCATCGCCGACGCCCGCAAGGCCAAGATGAACTGAGCCGGCGCTATTTCTGGACGCAATACAAAGGCGCCGCCGCGGAGCTCGCGACGGCGCCTTGTTCATGTTGATCGAACGAAATTACTTCGACGAGATCCGGACCCAGTCCTTGTGCGCGCGATCGCGCAGCGCATCCCAATCGGCCTTGGCGACGTCCCAGTTCACGATGGTGCGGTTGGCGGCCGCGACATCGCCCTTGGCGACCGACGACGTCTGCATGGAATCATAGACGTAGACGCCGCCCGCAAGCAGCAGCGCGCCCAGGATCATTCCGAAAAAAGTCTGCATGGCGAACCTCCGGTGACGGGCAATAACGTCGGCCCGGAGTGATGGTTCCGCGACCATGCGGCGCATCTAAGGAGAGGTCGTTCATTTTCCATTCAGCCACGTCATCAGCTCGGCATTGATCTCGCGCGGATAGGTGTGGCTGAGGTCGTCGATCTCGCGATAGGTGACTTGGGCACCGGCGGCGGAGAGCGCCGCCTGCGTCTGCCGCGCGGTCTGCACCGGAAACATCCAGTCGAGCTTGCCGTGAGTGATAAAGACCGGCAGGCCTTGCAGGCGCGTTGCGTCGGCCATTTCGGCCATCAGCGGATGGAAGGTCGCCGCAACAGGCGCGAGATGCGTGAAGGGCGAGGAATGGTCGAGGCCGGTGACGTAGCAGAAGGTGCCGCCGTCGCTCATGCCGGTCAGCAGCATGCGCGAGGGATCGATGCGCCAGCGGCCGCGCACCTCCTCGATGATGCGCATGAGGTTCGGCGTGTCGGTGTCCTCGCCCATCAGCGCCCAGGTCTGTCCGGTCGCGGTCGGCGCCACCAGGATCGCGCCGAGGCTGCGGGCGTCGCGGAGCCAGCTCCACAGAAAGCCGCGTCCGTTGCCGCTGCCGCCATGCAGCGCCATCACCAGCGGCATGGCACGCTCGGGCGCATAATATTCGGGGACATAGACCGAGAAGCCGCCGCGGCTGCCAGGCTCGTTGTGGTCCTGGAAGATGCCGGTGTCCTCGTTCGCGCCGGCTTGGAGCCGCGACAACACATCCGCATTGTCGCGATTGGCGGCATTCAGAAAGAAGCTGCTCACCGGCGGAAATTGCACCGCCAGCGGATAGAGCGCCTCCTGCGCGCGCGGGACATGGCGCAAGGCGCGGAACACCGCGACGAGATCGCCACGGCCACGCTCGACCTCACGAATTCCGGAAAAGGCAGCGAGCGTCTCGCCGCAGGCGCGATCCAGTCGCTCGCGCAGCCCAGCGAACTGCTCCGGCCAATCGCCGATTGCGGCGTGCGCCGTCTGCAGCGCCTCGTCCGGTGTGCCGATCGCATCCATCACCGAAGCGAAGGCCGGCGGATGCAGATGCCGCTGGAAGAAGCCGAGCGCTTCCAGCGCGTTGAGCAGCGGCGGCAGCACGGCCACGATGTCGTCCACCACGGCCTCGGTCATCGCCGCTTCCTCAGAGCCCTTAGGGATCAGTGCAGCTTCGGCGCCTTCAGGAGCTTGAAGCGGTCGGTCGACGTCACCGTGACGTCGAAGGTGACGCCTTCATGATGAACCGTGAGCGGCACGTCGACGCCGGCGGCGCCGAGCGCCCACATCTTCTTGTAGAAGGCGGTCTGGCTCGTCACCTTGTCGCCGTTCACGGCGAGAATGACGTCGCCGGTCTTGAGCTCGGCACGGGCGGCCGGGCCGTTGGTGGAGATGCCGATCACCACCACGCGGTTGTCGATCTCGGTCGAGTAGAGTCCGAGCCAGGGCCGTGCCGGCTTGTTGACGCGGCCGAAGTTTCGCAAGTCCTCAAGGACCGGCTTCAGGAGGTCGATCGGCACGATCATGTTGACGTGCTCGGCCTTGCCGTCACGTTCACGCTCGAGCTGGAGCGAGCCGATGCCGATCAGCTCGCCGCGTTCGTTGAGCAGCGCCGTGCCGCCCCAGTTCGGATGCGCGGGAGCAGTGAAGATGGCCTCGTCCAGCAGATATTCCCAGTAACCGGCGAATTCCTGCCTGGCCACGACCTGGCTCGCGACCGAGCGCGTGCGTCCGCCGGCGCCGCCGACCACGACGCGGTCGCCGATCCGTACCGCTGCCGACGAGCCGAGCGGCAGCGGCGCAATGTCGAGCTGACCGAGCGCCTGCACCAGCCCGAACCCGGTCTCGGAATCGAAACCGAGCGCATGGCCCTCCACCACGCGTCCGTCGGCGCGGTGCAGCCAGACCGACTCTGCCTCGGTGATGAGATAACCTATCGTGAGCACCAGGCCGTCATCGATCACGACGCCGTTGCCGGCGCGTTCGGTGCCCAGCGTCTCGGCACTGAAGGCGTCCGGCGGGATGATGGCGTGCAGGCCGACGACGGAGCCGAGTGCGCGGTCGAGATCGAAACCGTAGTCGCTCGCCCGCGGCTGGTTCGCCGGCGGCACCCTCCATTCGGTCAGAGTGCTCATGGAGTTCTCCTGGCTGAGTGCATCGCTCCGGCAAGGCTGGCCGAGCGGTGTGCGAAGCAGCACTAATCTAAGCTGCGAATGATCGATTTTAAAGACTTCTTGCGACCATTCGCGCGGATCGGCGAGAAGTTCGAAAGTTCGGTCCACCCCTTGAGTCGGTCCCTCGACCCCGCAAGCGCTGCGCCGCATGTCGTTTTGTCCTCTCGTTGCCCATCGATGCCAATAGATCATCCGGCCAGCGGCCTGGATAGGCTAGGCTATTGCCGGGTTCAGTTGGTGGACGTATCGTTCCGCGAATTGCGGAACCGGCGATGAGCGAAAAGAACTTCGATCGAGCAACTTTGGAATATGCGCTGGCCGAGCTCGGTCGAAGGGCCTTTGCTGCGGGCCGCACGGTCGAAATCGTGATCTACGGCGGATCGGCACTTCTCCTGACCTTGAACCGCGAAATCAACACGGGCGATGTCGATGCAGTTTTCGAAGGAAACAGGGACTTCATCAAGAAGCTGGCGGCCGAGATGGCCGAGGAGTTCGAGTGGGATGAAAATTGGCTAAACGACGGGGTGAAGGGCTGGTTGAGCAAGAGAGACTCCGATCCCGAAGTTAGAGCTCTATTCAAGACCTACCCCTCAGAGGACCAACCGGGACTTCGCGTCTACACGGCAAAACCGGAATACTTGTTTGCCATGAAATGCCGAGCAATGCGTGTCGGCGGTATTGAAACGAACTCGGACATCGACGACATCAAGCTGCTCGCGCGCGCAATAGGGATAAAGAATAGCCAGGACGCACTGACCCTGGTCGAGAGATTCTACCCGCATAATATGCTCCAACCCAAAACCCGCCTGGGGCTCGAGGAGATCTTCTCAAATCTGACGATTGGATCAGAGAGCGACGAAACGCCGAGGTCGAGCCCGCCATGAGCCTGTTTGACAACAAGCCCAGAACGCTAAGTGATGTCGTGCGGCGCGTAAGAGCTGGTCAACAGAAGTTTGATCCGTCACTTCGCGAATTTCTCGATTGGTTCTACATGAATCCGCACGCGCGTCAGCAGGCGATCGAGGGGCGCCCGGATCAGATTGATGCTTTGCATGACGCCTACGTGGCGGCAGTAGCGGAGCATCTTGCGCGCGTTCACGGATTACCAGTGCCGGAATGGACCGAGGATCATGGTAATGGGCTGAGGGAGCCGTTCTTTGCCGGCGGCCTGCAATCACTGAAGGGCGTGCTGGTCGCCGAGAGCCCTACTGCCTTTCGACGACGCCTCCTGTTCGTCAGCAAGGATGCTTTGTCGAGGCCTAGAATGCAGGACGCCTAACATCAGATTCAGTGCATGGCTGATGTCCGCGCCGGTTCTTGGCGGGCCAACGTGAAGCTGCTAACCATTGCCGCTTCGTTTGACCAAGGGATCACGGACCACAAGCATGGACAACCGCAGCGACATCTGGCGTGGCATCGACACGATCAAGGCACGTTTCATCGACCTCAGCGACAGGGTCTGGGGCATGCCCGAGGTCTGCTACACCGAGGCGCGGTCCGCCGCCGAGCATCTCGCCGAGCTGCGTCACCAGGGATTCCGCATCACCGAGAACGTCGCCGGCATCCCGACCGCGCTGATCGGCGAGTGGGGCGAGGGCGGTCCGGTCATTGCCTTCATGGGCGAGTACGATGCGCTGCCGGGCCTCAGCCAGGAGGCCGGTGTTGCCGAGCATCGCCCGGTCGAGACCGGCGGCCATGGCCATGGCTGCGGTCACAACCTGCTCGGTTCAGCTGCGCTGCTCGCCGCGACGGCGGTGAAGGACTGGCTCGCCGAGAACAAGGTGCACGGGCGCGTGCGCTATTATGGCTGTCCGGCGGAGGAAGGCGGCGCGGCCAAGGCCTTCATGGTGCGCTCCGGTGCCTTCGAGGACGCCGACATCGCCATTACCTGGCACCCGCACAGCTTCTGGGAAGTGGCGGTGACGCCGTCGCTTGCGAACACGCGCGCCGATTTCACCTTCACCGGCCGCACCTCGCACGCCGCGGCCTCGCCGCACCTTGGCCGCTCCGCGCTCGATGCGGTGGAATTGATGAATGTCGGCGTCAACTACATGCGCGAGCACATGCCGAGCGACGCGCGCGTGCACTACGCGCTGCTCGACACCGGCGGCATCGCGCCGAACGTGGTGCAGGCCCATGCGCGCGTGCGCTATTCGATCCGGGCGCGCGATCTTCCCGGCATGAACGAGCTGGTCGAGCGCGTGTCCAAGATCGCACAAGGCGCGGCGTTGATGACCGAGACCAAGGTCGAGATGAAGATCATCTCCGCGGTCTCCAACATCCTGCCGAATGCGCCGCTGGAGCAGGCGCTGCACGAGGTGATGGAAGAGCTCGGACCGCCGCATTTCGACGATGCGGACAAGAGCTTTGCCGGCCAGATCCGTGCGACCTTGAGCGACAAGGACATCGCGTCGGTCTATTACGCGATCGGCATGGAGCCGACCGATCGGCCGCTGGCCGACTTCCTGGTGCCGCTCGATGCCAAGCGCAACCCGCTGGTCGGCTCGACCGATGTCGGCGACGTGAGCTGGGTGGTGCCGACAGTGCAGGTGCACGCACCGACGGTTGCAATCGGCACGCCCTTCCACACCTGGCAGGTGGTGGCGCAGGGCAAGAGCCCGCACGCGCACAAGGCCATGGTGCAGGCGGCCAAGGCGATGGCCGGTCTCGGCATCAAGGCGCTGATGGAACCGGAGCTGATCGAGGCTGCCAAGGCGGATCTGCAGAAGCGGACGGCCCGGACACCTTACGTCTGTCCGTTGCCGGATCACGTTGCGCCGCCCCTCGACATGTCCGTGGCGTAGGAATTCGCCTCGATACTTCGTCTGATCCAGCGAACAAATTTTCCGCAGTGCAGCGCGCAATCCAGCAGATTTTAATGCTGGATTGCCGAACGGATGGGCTGCGGAGCGCAATTTTGCCCAACGGACAGCCAATAGACCGTTTGCATACACACGGTCCCAGTTGACGTGCACCCCATTCGGTGTGCCATCTACCGCCAGCCAAACCCGGCGGTCGCGAGCGGCCGCCTGCATCCATGTCGGAACCAGACGGGGGACAACCATGCTGGACAAAGAGCTGCGTTCGATGATCGGTCAGGTGAAGGACGGGCAGATGGACCGCCGCGCCTTCATCAAGCGCCTCGCTGCGGTCGGTCTCACCGCTCCCCTGGCCAACCAGCTCCTGGCGCTCGGCGGCGTCGCCATGGCGCAGAGCCCCGCGGTCTACAAGCCGACCAAGCGCGGGGGCGGCGGTCCTCTCAAGGTGCTGTGGTGGCAGGGGGCGACGCTACTCAATCCGCATTTCGCCACCGGCACCAAGGACCAGGACGGATCGCGGATCTTCTACGAGCCGCTCGCGAGCTGGGACGCCGACGGCAATCTCAACCCGATCCTCGCTGCCGAGATTCCTTCGGTTGCGAACGGCGGTCTCGCCGCCGATGCCAAATCGGTGGTCTGGAAAATCAAGCCGGGAGTCAAATGGCACGATGGCAAGCCGCTGACTGCCGACGACTTCGTATTCACCTGGCAATACGCCAGCGATCCCGCCACGGCTGCCGTCACTATCAGCACCTATGGTGACATCACGGTCGAGAAGGTCAGTGATCTCTCGATTCGCATCCTGTTCAAGACCCCGACGCCGTTCTGGGCCAACGCGTTCGTCGGCGCTTATGGATGCGTTCTTCCCAAGCATCTGTTTGCCGACTACAAAGGCTCGAAGTCCCGCGAGGCGCCGAACAATCTGGCTCCGGTGGGCACCGGTCCCTATAAATTCGTCGAGTTCAAGCCGGGCGATGTGGTCCGCGGCGAGCTCAATCCCGATTATCACATGCCCAACCGTCCGCATTTCGACACGATCGAGATGAAGGGCGGCGGCGATGCCGTCTCGGCGGCGCGCGCGGTGATCCAGACCGGCGAATTCGATTTCGCCTGGAACATGCAGGTCGAAGACGACGTGCTGCTGCGTCTGGAGAAGGGCGGCAAGGGCAAGACCGTCTATGCCACCGGTGGCGATATCGAGTTCATCGCCATCAACTTCACCGACCCCAACGTCGAGATCGACGGCGAGCGCTCCTCGATGAAGACCAAGCACCCGATCCTGTCGGATCCGAACGTGCGCAAGGCGCTCGCCCTGCTTGTGGACCGCGATTCCGTCAAGAAAGCGATCTACGGCCGGGCCGGGCGCACCACGGCCAACTACCTCAACGGTCCCGAGAAGTTCGTCTCCAAGAACACCTCGTGGGAGTTCAACATCGAGAAGGCGTCGAAGATGCTCGATGACGCCGGCTGGAAGGTCGGCGCCGACGGCATCCGCGAGAAAGACGGCAAGAAATTCAAGCTTCTGTACCAGACCTCGACCAACGGTCCGCGCCAGAAGACCCAGGCTATCGTCAAGCAGGCCTGTCAGAAGGCCGGCATCGACGTGGAGCTGAAATCGGTCGTCGCCTCGGTGTTCTTCTCATCCGACGTTGCCAACCCGGACACCTATCCCAAGTTCTATGCCGACATCGAGGAGTTCCAGATCCCGATGACGCAGCCGGATCCGGCGCTGCACATGCGCCGCTACATCTCCGCCAACGTGGCCACCAAGGAGAACAAATGGCAGGGGCAGAACTTCCCGCGCTATGTCAACAAGGAGTATGACGACGCCATTGCTGCCGCCGAGACCGAGACCGATCCGGTCAAGCGCGCCGCGCTCTACATCAAGTGCAACGACCTGTTGTGGCAGGACACCGTGTTCATTCCGGTGATGCATCGCCTGCTGGTGGATGCCAGCTCCAATTCGTTGCGGCCGGCGCTCTCGGGCTGGGCCAATCGGACCGACAACATCCAGGACTGGTACCGGGAGGCATGAGCGCGGGCTAGACGGGATTTTTCCCTATGAGTCAGTATGTCCTGCGTCGCCTCCTGATTGCCGTTCCGAGCCTGCTGGCGATTTCGCTGGTGCTGTTCGTCGTGCTCGCGCTCGCGCCCGGCGATCCGTTCTCCGAGCTGGCCACCAACCCGAACGTGCCGCCCGAAGTGCAGGCTGCGCTTCGGGCCAAGTTCGGTCTCGACGATCCGATCTACCTTCGTTACCTGCACTGGCTCAACGCCATGCTGCACGGCGACTGGGGCTTCTCCTTCGTCAGCCGGATGAACGTCGACACGCTGATCCTTCAGCGCCTGCCGGCCACGCTCTACGTGATCGGCTCGGCGCAGATCCTGGCGCTGCTGATCGCGATTCCGGTCGGCGTCTATGCCGCGACCAGGCCGTATTCGCTGTTCGACCAGATCGCGAATACGCTCGCCTTCGTCGGTTTCTCCTTGCCGACCTTCTTCACCGGCATCCTGTTCATCCTGATCTTCTCGGTCACGCTGGACTGGCTGCCTTTCGTCTACACCACCGACATCAAGGCCACCGGCATCCGCTGGGTGCTGGAGATGATCCGTCAGGCGATCATGCCGGTGGCGGTGCTCGGCCTGTTCCAGGCGGCGTCGATGACGCGCTTCGTGCGGTCGGCGATGCTCGACGTCATCCGGCTCGATTACGTCACCACGGCGCGGGCCAAGGGCCTCGGCCAGACCACGGTGATCATCAAGCACGTGATGCGCAACGCCATGATCCCCGTGGTCACGCTGATCGCATTGCAGATGCCCGCGGTGTTCGGCGGCGCCATCGTCACCGAGCAGATCTTCCGCATTCCCGGCATCGGCTCGCTGCTGATCTCCTCCATCCTCTCCAACGACACGCCGGTGGTGATGGCCGTGACCTTCGTCTTCGCGTGCCTCGTCGTGCTGTTCAATCTCATCGCGGACGTGCTTTATGGCTGGCTTGACCCTCGCATCTCCCTCCGCTGAGCGGCGCGTCTACTCGCCCTGGCGCGAGACGTGGCGGCGTTACAGCCGCCACCGGCTCGCGGTGGTCAGCGCTGTCCTGCTCCTCATCCTGGTGCTCGCCGTCGTGCTTGGGCCGTTCGTGTGGCGTGTCAAGATCAACGAGATCGACATCGTCGCGGGCCTGCAGGGTCCGTCGCTCGCCCATCCCTTCGGCACCGACGATCTCGGCCAGGACATCCTGGCGCGCATGATCTATGGCGGCCGCATCTCGCTCGCGGTCGGGCTCGCGGCGATGCTGGTCGCTGTCATCATCGGCACAGTGATCGGCGCGCTCGCCGGTATGTCGCGCGGCGCGCTCGGACACGGATTGATGTGGCTCACCGACCTGTTCCTGTCGCTGCCGCAGCTGCCGCTGCTGCTGCTGCTGATCTATCTGTTCCGCGACGGGCTGAAGCAGGTGTTCGGGCCCGAAGGCGGCATCTTCATCCTGATCGTGCTCGTGATCGGAGGCCTGCGCTGGATGCCGGTGGCGCGGCTGGTGCGTGCCCAGTTCCTGTCGCTCCGCGAGAAGGAGTTCGTCGAAGCCGCCCGTGCGCTCGGCGCCAGTCCGGTGCGGCAGGTGGTGCGGCACATCCTTCCCAATGCAGTCGGCCCGGTGATCATCGCCGGCACCATCGACGTCGCCGCGGCGATCATCGCGGAATCGACGCTGTCCTTTCTCGGCCTCGGCTTCCCGCCGGATACCCCGACCTGGGGCCGGCTGCTGTTTGACGCCAAGGATTTTCTCGACATCGGCCCGCACTGGGCGCTGTTTCCGGGCGGCGCGATCTTCGTCGCGGTGGTGGCCATCAACTTCATCGGCGACGGTCTGCGCGACGCGCTCGATGCGCGACGGGTGATCTGATGGCGCCGCTGCTCGAGATCAAGGGCCTGAAAACCCATTTCTCCACCGACGACGGCATCCTCCAGGCCGTCGACGGCGTCGACATCTCCATCAACAAGAGCGAGACACTCTGCGTCGTCGGTGAATCCGGCTGCGGCAAGACCGTCACCGCGATGTCGATCCTGAAGCTGATCGCGATGCCGCCCGGCCGGATCGCCGCGGGCCAGATCATCTTCGAGGGCCGCGATCTCGTGCCGCTGACCAGCAACCAGCTCGACGAGATCAGGGCCAAGGAGATCGGCTTCATCTTCCAGGAGCCGATGACCTCGCTCAATCCGGTGCTCACGATCGGCGAGCAGATCGCCGAGAGCCTGCGGCGCCACGAACCCGTGACCAGGAAGCAGGCGCTCGAACGCACCATCGAGATGCTGAAGCTGGTGCAGATTCCCAATGCCGAAGGCCGCGTGCACAATTACCCGCACCAGTTTTCCGGCGGCATGCGCCAGCGCGTGATGATCGCGATGGCGCTCGCCTGCAAGCCGAAGCTGATCATCGCCGACGAGCCGACCACCGCGCTCGACGTCACTATCCAGGCGCAGATCCTCGACCTCTTGCAGGACATGAAGGAGCGCTTCGGCATGGCGGTGATGTTGATCACCCATGCCATGGGCGTGGTCGCGGAGACGGCGCAGCGCGTCGTCGTGATGTATGCCGGCAAGGTGGTGGAGGAGGCGCCCGTCGACGAGCTGTTTGGCGATCCCCGCCATCCCTATACGCAAGGCCTGATCCGCTCGATCCCGCGCATCGATCTCGACAGCGAGCACAAGACGCGGCTCGAGGCGATCGGTGGCTCGGTGCCGATCCTGATCAATCCGCCGGTCGGCTGCCGCTTCGCGCCGCGCTGCAAGTTCGCCATGAATGTCTGCACCGAGAAGGAGCCGCTGCTGCGCGAGATCGCTCCCGGTCACCGCATGGCCTGTCATCTCGGCGATCCGAACCTGGGAGCCGCGGCATGAGCGAGCCCTTGCTCCGCGTCAGCGGCCTGAAGAAACATTTCCCTGTGCTCGGCGGCCTCTTGTCGCGCCAGGTCGGGACCGTCTATGCGGTCGACGGCGTGTCGTTCTCGGTCAATCGCGGCGAGACGCTCGGTCTCGTCGGCGAATCCGGTTGCGGCAAGTCGACGACCGGACGCTGCGTGCTGCGCCTGATCGAGCCGACCGACGGCGAGGTCGTGTTCGACGGCCGCGACGTGCGCCAGCTCGGCGGCAACGATCTGCGCGCGATGCGGCGGAACATGCAGCTGGTGTTCCAGGATCCGTTCGCCTCGCTCAATCCACGCATGACGGTCGGGGCCATTCTCGGCGAGGCTTTCACCATCCACAATCTCGCCTCCTCCCCGAAAGAGCGCGAGGAGCGCGTCGCGGGCCTCTTGGTCAAGGTCGGACTCAAGGCCGAGCACATGCGGCGCTATCCGCATGAATTCTCGGGCGGCCAGCGCCAGCGCATCGTGATCGCCCGCGCGCTCGCGGTCGAGCCGAAGCTGATCGTCTGCGACGAGCCGGTCTCCGCGCTCGATGTGTCGATCCAGGCGCAGGTCATCAACCTCCTGGAGGACCTTCAGGCCGAGCTGAACCTGACCTATCTGTTCGTCGCGCACGACCTCTCGGTGGTCGAGCACATCTCCGACCGCGTCGCGGTGATGTATCTCGGCCGCATCGTCGAGCTCGCCAAGGCCAGCGACCTCTACCGCAACCCGCAGCATCCCTACACCAGGGCGCTGCTGTCGGCGGTGCCGGTGCCCGATCCCAAGCTGAAGCGCGAGCGCATCCGCCTCAAGGGCGACGTGCCAAGCCCGATGAAGCCGCCGTCCGGCTGTCACTTCCACACCCGCTGCCCGATCGCCCAGCCGCGCTGTGCGGAAAGCGCACCGGTGTTGAAGGAGGGCGCGGGCGGGCACTTCGTGGCGTGCCATCTGGCCTGACGAAACGCAGGTTCAGTCGGGCGGCAGGCCATATTCCGAAAGGGCCTGCCTGAAAGCCTCCACGGACGTGTGATGATGCGCGCGCAGGCCCGCCTCCCGCGCGCCTGCGACATTGGCCGCGAGGTCGTCGACGAACAGGACGGTCTCCGGCCTTACGTCGAGCTCCGACAGGCAGAGGCGATAGCAGCGCGGGTCCGGCTTGGCCGTCTTGAACCGGGCCGAGGCGTAGATCCGCGGGCCGAACAGTGGACGCAACTCCGGCAGCAGCGCGTCGATGCGGTCGGCGACCAGCGTGGTATTGTTGGTCAGGATTGCAATCTCGACGGTGTTGCGCAAGCTGCTGGCAATTTCCAGCATTGCGCGATCCGCCTGCATTGAGCGGCGCCGCGCCTCGACCCACTCCTCCAACGACAGCGGGTAGCCGATGCGTTTGCCGAAGCCGCGCAGATAGTTCGATGCATCGAGCGCGCCGCAATCGCCGAGCGCCTCGAAGCCACTGTCCCAGATCGCCGCGTGAACGGCTTCACGGGTCGTTCCCGCGAGCTCCGCCAGATAGGCGACGCGCGCCGGCCGGTCGTAGGCACAGAGCACGTTGTCCATGTCGAAGAGGACGAGCTTGATGGCATCAGTCACGGCGGCGCTCGCGGATCGGCCGAACATTCGGCCGTGACCGGAGTCATATCCTGCCGGAATGCGGGCGACAAATCCGGAAGGCGCTCGCTAGGGCTGCGATGCGCGCTGCCGGGCCAGCTGGTGCAGCACCGTGTCGACGGCGGGCACCGCTCCGGTCTCTCGGAGCCATGTGTCGGCCAATTCCCGCAATTCGCCCGGCGTCAGACCGAATTTGCGGCGAAAAGCACGGATGAAGGTGGAATCGCTGCTGAAGCGCATGTCGACGGCGAGTTCGATCAGGCGGCGGCCGTCCTGTGCGGCCGGCGATAGCAGGCGCCGAAACGCGAGATTGAGCCGCTGCTCCCGCACATAGTGAGCAAGCCCGCCATCGGCCTCGAACAGCCGGTAAAGGGTCGCGCGCGAGATCTGGAAGTGGCGGCAGAGCTCTTCGGTGGTGAGCGCATCGGTTTCGAGGTTGTTCGCGATGCGGCGCTTGATCATCGTGAGATAGAGATGCCGCTCGGCGCGCTCGAGGCCGGCGACGATTTCGGCTGTTCCGCCGGCCGCGGCGGCCACCAGATCGGCGATCGCCTCGACCGTGGCTTCGGCTTGGCCGGCCCAGGCTTCAGTCGCGGATTCGTGTGGCAGGGCGAGCGCGGCGTAGTGGCTGGCGAGCAGCCGTGCGTGAGGGTGATCCGACGGCAGCAGGGTTGCCGTCGCCGAGTCCGGATGGGCCAGCCGCGGCGCCAGCATCGCGCGCTGCAGGATGATCGTCATCAGACGGGTGCGGCCGCCGCCTCCGCGCAGTTCGGTCCGGTTCGGTTGCGCCATGTCGATGAGAACGATGTCGCCGGGCCGCAGCGAGACCTCGCGCCGGCCCGAGCTGAACCGCATCTGGCCCTCGACGCAGAGGGTGATCTGAAAATGATCCATGACGCCGCGGGCGACGTGCGCGGGCGTGCGGTCATAATCCTGATCCGTGACGCGCGTGTCGATCAGCAAGGCATTGCGGGTCATCATTGTCACCGTAGTGACATGGAAGTCCTCCTCCGCGGTATGCGGAATGACCTCGCAGATATCGGCCGTCATGGTGCGCAGTTGTGCGAGCGCCTCCGGACCGCGCCCCGGGATGTCCGCCGCCGTGCTTCCGTTCAAAACAGTCCCGTTCACATTCCCTTGATGCGGAAGACCGCATGCACTGATTTCTCGAGATCGGCGGCAAGCCAATGTCGCGCTTGGATGTAGCCATTCCGAAATCGGTGCGCAAGCGAGATAGGGGGGCGCGGCTGTCGATCGAAATTGATGCAACTTGTCGGCGACGCGCATGGATCCCGATTCGCTGAGACCCTGGGCACATCATACGGCCTGCCTTCCATGCGCAGAGTGGGACCCGCGCCGTTCGACCGACGAGCCGCGTGCACTGGTGAGGATTCCAATCGCAATCGTGCCGCCGCCATCTCTCAGGCGTTGTCGATCGCGAGATGAACGGGCTGGTGAACGTCGTCATCCTTCCAGCGTGAAGCCGACGCGCAGCGTGACCTGATAATGACCGACGGCGCCGTTCTCGATGTGTCCGCGCGTCTGCACCACCTCGAACCATTTCATCTCGCGAATGGTCTTCGAGGCACGGCTGATGGCATTCTGGATCGCGTCCTCGATCGAGGTTTCGGACGATCCGACCAGGTCCAGGATCTTGTAGACATGGTCTCTCTCAGCTGCGGGCATGATGGCCTCCCTGGGTTGTGCTGCGGCACCCATCGACGCGTGGGCTCCCATTTGAACGGCCGCCAGGCGGTCCGGTTCCGTTCTACGCGATGGCCCGCATGCACCGGCCGAGGTGGATCGGCCGGCGCCGGCCTGCTAAGCGCCGGGTATGGACACGCCGCGACGGGACAGGACGATCGGCTCTCTCTGCCTCTGCGTGACGGCGTTCGGCTGGGCGTTGAACTGGCCGCTGATGAAGCTGCTGCTGCAGCAATGGCCGCCTCTGTTCGCGCGCGGGCTTGCGGGCGTGTGCGCCTCGCTCATTCTCGGCACCCTGGTGCTGAGCCGGAAGGAATCCTTCGCCGTTCCGCGCGAGGCGGTCCCGCGGCTCTTGTTTGCGACCTTCACCAACGTCTTGGCCTGGATGGGTCTCGGCACGGTCGCGATGAAATATGTGACCGTGAGCGAGGGCGCGCTGCTCGCCTATACGATGCCGATCTGGGCGATGCTGTTCGCCTGGCCGGTCCTGCACACGCGGCCGGCCCGACGGGACATTTTCGGTCTCGTCCTCGGCGTTGCCGGCGTCACGCTGCTCCTGAGCGGCAACGGTCTTGCGTTCAGCACCGACAAGCTGGCCGGCATTGTGCTCGCGCTGCTCTGCGCCATCCTGTTCGCGCTCGGTAACGTGCTCAATCGCAAGCCGCTGCCGATGCCGCCGCTGGTCGTCGTCGCCTGGCAGGTCGGGCTCGGCTGCGCCACGATGCTGGTCCTCGGCGTGCTGTTCGAGCGCCCCGACATCACCGCGATCACCCCGCTGGGGCTCGGCTGCTTCGTCTATATGACGCTGGTGCCGATGGGCCTCTGCTACGTCACCTGGTTCGAGACGCTGCGCCGCCTGCCACCGACCTCGGCCTCGACCGGCATGCTGATCGTGCCCGTAATCGGCGTGATCTCCGCCGCGATCATTCTGGGCGAGCCGCTAGGCTACCGCGAATGGGCGGCGATGGCGCTCACGCTCGGCGGCGTGACGCTGGCGTTGCAGCGGGGATAGCAGACCGCGCAAGCCCCCGAATATCTGGACTGGTGCCCCGCTGAAGGTCATGGGCCTAGCTCTGCAAGTTCCTCGCGCCGAAGCAGTTCGATCCGTCTTTGTGTCGTCCCCTCGAACCGGAGCAAGTTTTGGTCCCGAAGCCTGGATAAAGCGCGCGAAACAGTCTCCAACGTAAGGCCGAGATAATCTGCAATGTCGCGGCGGCTCATGGGAAGGGTCATAAGTTGAGGATGGCCCAGTCGCGCGTCCATCTCGACCAGGAACGTGGCAACCCGTTCCGGCGCAGTCTTTCGTCCCAGCAGGAGCATGTGGTTTTCGGCGTGCTGGAGGTTTTGGGTAACCAGTCTCAGAAGGCTCCTTGTGCCACCCGTCCGATTCTTGGTTGCCTCGATGATGCTGCCGCGTCTCATGATACGGACGTCCGTTTCGATGATGGCTTCGGCTGTAAAGCGGTGATTGCTCCCGTTCTCGAATCCGAACATGTCCCCCGGCAGATGAAACGCATTGATCTGGCGACGACCGTCTGTGAGCAGCTTGTGTGTCCGGACGGCTCCCGCGGTGATCTGATAGACGTATTCAGCTTCTTCGCCCTCACCGAAAATCTCGGTGCCTTTGCGATATCTATACTCACTGCAAGGCGCGCGCTCGCCAGCAAGAGCAGCGAGGTGTCCGTCGATGGGCGGTCGATGGGTATTGATATTCACCAGCATAGGCGCCTTCTGATAACTTAACGCAAGTTAAGTAGACCGAGAGCCATGGCTGTTTGATCAGGCGCAAATTCAGCCCGGCCTACGTAATTGCCCGGATCAATGCGGGCGCCGAGCTAACGGGAGGCGGACAAAAGAAAGCCGCCAGCCTTGGGGAAGCCGACGGCTTGGATGGGGCCGCGTAGTAAGGGCTACGCAACGGCATGTTTAGCCAAGCAGGGGAACGGTCTGTTGATTTGGATCAAGCGGCCGGAACGTATGTTTGACGGATCTTCTGTCGGGCCGTCGAAGAGGGGCCGACCCTTCGTCGAGCGCGAAGCCGGCGATCGTCAGCCTTTCGCGCAGCAGAGCGCGCCGGCTCGCCCTTACGGATCCAGCTCGGTATCCCAATAGAGATAATCCAGCCAGCTGTCGTGCAGATAGTTCGGCGGGAAGAGGCGGCCGTTGCGGTGGAGCTGGTGAACGGTCGGTGCGAACGCCGTCTGGCGCGGAAACATCTTGGCCTGGGCCGGCGTGAGGTTGCCCTTGCGCAAATTACACGGCGAGCACGCCGCGACCACGTTCTCCCAGGTGGTCTGGCCGCCCTTGCTGCGCGGGATGATGTGATCGAAGGTGAGGTCCTCGGGCGAGCCGCAATATTGGCAGGCGAAACGATCGCGCAGGAAGACGTTGAAACGGGTGAAGGCCGGATGGGTGGTCGGCTTGACGAAGGATTTGAGCGAGACGACGCTGGGCAGCTGCATTTCCAGCGTTGGACTTCGAACCGCCTGATCGTAATGTGCGACGATGTTGACGCGGTCGAGGAACACCGCCTTGATCGCGTCTTGCCACGACCACAACGACAGTGGGTAGTAACTCAGCGGCCGGAAGTCCGCATTCAGCACCAACACCGGCCAACTGCCTTGCGAGACATGTGCGTTCAAGTAACGCTCCCGGCCTCCAATATACGCTGCGAAGCAGCATGTAGTGACATACTACATGCAGCGTGACGGGATTGTGAAGCCCGTTGAGCGACTTATTCAGCCGCGGTCAATGCGGCGGCGGGGTGGCGAAGTGCCCAAAAACGCCGTGATTGGGGAGGGTCTGGCGAGACTTGGCCCGGAACCGCCGGGCCGGCGCCGATGCCTCATTCCGGTACCCGCTCCAGCTTCTGCAGGCAGCGCGTCGCGCGCACCGCGGCCGGCATCTCCTGGTCCGGAAAGCTGGTTTCCCAGTTGGTGACGCCGACCTCGCCGACATAGATATCGCCCTTCGAGTCCAGCGCGATGCCGTGCGGTGCCAGGAATTTGCCGCTGGCGACGCCCGGCCCCTCCTCGCCGCCGAGCCGCGCGATGCGATTTCCCCTGGCGTCCACGATCGACAGCCGCGGGCCGAGATTCGGTACATTGCGATTGATGGCAAGGCCGGGGCCGAGCTCGCCAATCACGAAGGTCGGGCTCTTGGCCCCGCCGCAGCAGCACAGCGCGCAGGGCCGGTGCAGATTGTTCCACTGCGTCTCGTACTTGCCGTCGCCGTCGAACACCTGGACGCGGTGGTTCTCGCGATCGGCGACATAGACCCAGCCGTCGGCATCGGTGGCGATATTGTGCACGATGTTGAACTGGCCGGGATCGGTGCCCGGCTCGCCCCAGCTCTTGATCAGCTTGCCGTCCGGCGTGAACTTGTGCACGCGCGCATTGCCATAGCCGTCGGAGACGTAGATCTCGCCCTTCGGCGACAGCGCGGTGTGGGTGCAGCGGTGGAACGGCTCGCCGCTCATGAACGGCGCCGGCTTTGCGGGAATGCCGATCGTCAGCAGCACCTTGCCGTCGGTGGTGCATTTGCGCACCGTGTGGTCGCCGTCGTCGGTGCAATAGAGATTGTCGTCGGCGTCGATGTGCAGGCCGTGCGCGCGCGAGAACAGGCCTTCGCCGAAACTGCGCAGGAAATTGCCCTCGCGGTCCAGCACCACCATCGGATGGGCGCCGCGGTTGAAGACGTAGACGCGGTCCTTGCTGTCGACCGCGACCGCGGCGACGTCGGTGAGCTGCCAGCCATCCGGCAATTTCGCGAAGTTGTCGACGACGCGGTAACGGTGCTCGCCTCTGCCGAGAATGGCTGGCATTTGTATCTTCCCTCAATTCCCTATCGGCGTTGCGTTGCTGTCTCCATGCTGTCATTGCGAACGTAGCGAAGCAATCCAGAATTTTTCCGCGGAGACAGTCTGATTGCTTCGCTGCGCTCGCAATGACGGTGTTGCTCAAGCTGGGCTCAACGGCAAGCCCCAGCACTTGCCAGAATCCCCGCCTCGATCGCCTTGATCTGGAGCGCGAGATATTTCGAGTTGATGCGGCACTGCGCCAGGCTGCCGGCGATGAACCAGAGGCCGGGCTGCCTGGTGCGCGCATACATGTTGCGCAGCTCGAAGCCGTCGCCAAACCCCCAGATCGGGCCGACGCGGTCGGCAATGCCGTCGCCGAACAGCTTGCGCACGAGATATTCCTGCGGCTTGTAGCCGGTCGATAGCACGATCAGGTCGGCGGCAATGATCGAGCCGTCCTTCATCCGCGCGCCCTCGGCGTTGAAGCTTTCGATGTCGGAAAACTGCCTGAGCTTGATCTTGCCCTCGACGATCAGGTTTGAGCAGCCGACGTTGAAGTAGTAGCCGCCGCCGCGGGTGAGGTATTTGAACTGCCAGCCGGTGCCGGCCTCGCCGAAGTCGAGCTTGAAGCCGACGCGCGAGAGGCCGTCGAGCAGCTCCTTGTCGAGCTGCTTCGACTGCTCGGTCAGCATCACATGCGTCTTCCTCGCGAGCGGCGTCGGCATGGAGGCCGCGATCAGATCGTTGTCCTCGAGCGTACCTTCATTGTAGGTCGCATAGGCCAGCTGCGCCGACGGCTCGATATTGGTCACGAGTGTCGGCGAGCGTTGCACCAGCGTCACCTCGGCGCCGCTGGAATGAAGATCCTGCGCGATGTCGTGGCCGCTGTTGCCGGTGCCGATGACGATCGCGCGCTTGCTGGTCCAGCTCTCGCCGTCCTCGTAGCGGCTGGAATGCACGACCGTGCCCTTGAAATTGTCGAGCGTCGCAATGTCCGGGATGTTGGCGATGCCGCTGACGCCCGTCGCCATGATGACATGGCGCGGATGCATGGTCCGCTTGCTGCCGTCGGCGCGCCGCAGCGTGACGGTCCAGTGGCCGCTCGCCTCGTCATAGGCGCCGCCCTCGAACTCGGTGCCGGTCCAGAAGTTCAGCTCCATCGCATCGACATAGGCCTCGAACCAGTTGGCGAGCTTGTCCTTGGGGATATAGACCGGCCAGCTCGGCGGAAACGGCATGTAGGGGAGGTGATTGACCTGCACCTGGTTGTGCAGGGTCAGTGCGTGATAGCGCTTGCGCCAATTGTCGCCGATCCGCGTCTCGCGATCGACGATCAGCGTGTCGACCTTCAGCTGCTTCAGCCGCGCGGCAATGGCGAGCCCGGCCTGGCCGCCGCCGACCACGAGCACGGCCGGGTCGCGGTCGGCATAGGCGCGCGCGGCGTTGCGCTGGTCGAGCCAGTTGGGCCCGCGGAAGTCGCGCGAATAGGCCTGGCCCCGCGGCCGCGAGGTGCCGAGCTGTTCCTCGAAGCCCTTGAGCTCGTCGAGCGCTGTCAGCAGCGTCCATGCCTTCAGGCGGTCGCCGTCGGCAGTATCAGGCACGAGCCGCACGATGCCGCTGCCGCGGCCGAGCGCGGTCTCGAAGTTGAAGATCGCCTCGATGCAGTTGGTGCCGGCCCGCGTCACCCAGCGCGGCGGCGCCCGGTTCGGAGCGATCCTGAAATTCGTCGGCGCCGCCTGGAGCACGCGCACCGCCAGCTCCCGCGTGATCGCCTCGCGGCCCTCGACAGTCTGCAGGTTCCAGCTCAGCGCCAGCACGTCGCGCCAGAAGCCATCGGCTAGGAAGAGCGGGTTCAGCGTCGCGGGATCAGGTCTGCTTAAGGCGCGCTCGAAGTCGTCGAGCCAGGCCTGTGCGGCGATGGAAATATCCTGCGTCCGGTCCAGCATGTGCGACCTCATGGCCGTCTTCGCGGCGTTTCCTCGAGATCGAACGCTATACCGGTTCTCGGGTCGTCGAAAGCGCCTTACCCGAGCAGCGAGAGCATGTGGCCCTGCTCCGGCGGAATGCGGCCCTTCAGCGTGTCGAGATAGACCTGCCGCACCGCCTCGGGTCCGCGGCTCTCGACGACGGTCAGGCATCTCTCCAGCAGTGGCGCGAAGCCGGACCATGCCGCGCCAAAGCGCTGCTCGATACCACCCGGTCCCCATTCCTTGGCACGCTTGCGGATCTGGTCGGGCGCGAAGAACCAGCGCGGCTTTGCGCCGGGCAGCTCGCCTTCGTCGGCCTCGGTGGCACGATGCGTCAAGCCGACGCGCACCGAGCATTTCATCTGCTCGCCGAAATGCCGGTGCAGCGCGGCCCGCAGTGCGCTGTTGCCCGCCATGTCGACGAAGGCGACCGGCGCCTCCGTTGGCAACGACGTCACGCGGTCATAGGTGATGACCTCGTCATAACAGCCGAGCGACGTCACGAAGCCTGTGTTTCCAGCCGATGTCAGCCCGATCACCTTGCGGCCGCGCGTGTGCAGCAGATGCGCGAGCCCGAACGCGGTCTTGCTCGAGGCGCTCGACAGCAGCACGGTTCGCGCGCTGAAGTCGTCGTTCTCGGCGAGAAAGTCGTCGACCATGAACGACAGCATGAACAGCGGCCGCAGCAGCGCCTGGTAATCGCCGTGCCGCCCGGCATAGGCGGGATCGCCGCCGACGCGCGCATAGGCGTTGTAGACCGGGGCCACGCCCTGCCGGTGCGCGGCACCGTCGCGCAAGCCGCGTTTGCTGACATCGGTGGCCTCGATGACGAGATGCGTCGCCATCGGGAAGTAGCCGAACAGGCGCTCGCCGATGGGCACATTCGGATGTCTCGAGGCAATCACCTCGCCGAGGCCCCATACCGGAATGTTGCCGAAGCCGCTTGGTGCCGGAAACAGCTGCCAGTATTTCAGCTCGTTCCCGAGCACGGCATAGGTGATGTTGTTGGCGGTCAGCGCAAAGCGGTCGACTTTTACCAGCAAGGCATCTTGCGGCAGCGCCTCCGCCGCCGGCAGCTCCGTCGCGATCGTCTTGCAATTCTCGAAATCGCCGCGCGCAACGATGAAATCGGCGGCTGTCATGATGTCGATCCCGGCTCGTGTCCGTGCCGGCATCTCATCGGTCATGGGCGCGTCGTTTGCAACCGCAACATAGTTTTAAACGCTGTTCGTTCGCGCCCCGTTAGCGGTGGTTCGCCCAATAGGGATCGCGCAGCTTGCGCTTGAAGATCTTTCCGGTTGCCTCGCGGGGCAGCGCATCCAGGAACTGGATTTCCTTCGGCACCTTGAAGTTGGCCAGCCGCTCGCGCAGGAAAGCCTGAACCGCGCCGGCGGACAGCTGCGCGCCGGTCTCGGGCTCGATGCAGGCGCATAGCCGCTCGCCATATTCCGCGTCCGGAATGCCGAACACGGCGCAATCGCGCACCCCACGCATCGCGATCAGCACGCCCTCGATCTCGGCGGGGTAGATGTTGACGCCGCCGGAGATCACCATGTCGCGCTTGCGGTCGCACAGGAAAAGATAGCCGTTCTCGTCGAGATAGCCGACATCGCCGACGCTGACGAGACCGTCGCGGCCCGCCTCGGCACGCGCCTGCGCCTTGCCGTGATAGTCGAAATCGGGCACCGCGGTCTGTCGCATGTAGATCTCGCCGACCTCGCCGGCGCCGCAGAGGCTGCCGTCGTCGCGGAAGATCTTGACGATGCCGCCTTCGATGGCGCGGCCGACCGTGCCGGGCTTTCTCAGCGCCTCTTCCGCCGAGTGCCAGACCGGGATGCCGGTCTCGGTCGAGCCGAAATATTCGTTGATGACCGGTCCCCACCATTCGATCATCGCCCGCTTCACCTCGGGCGGGCAGGGCGCCGCGCCATGCACGACGAAGCGAAGCGACGACAGGTCGTAGCGCTGCTTCACCGCGTCGGGCAGGCGCAGCAGACGGACGAACATGGTCGGCACCATGTGGATATGCGTCACACGGTGGCGCTCGATCAGCGCCAGCAGCTCCTCGGCGTCGAAGCGCGGCTGAAGCACGATGGTGCAGCCGTTGCGGAAGGCCATCATGCCGTAGGAATGCGGCGCCGAGTGGTACATTGGCCCGTTGATCAGCACCACCTGGCCCTCCCCCGGCTTGATGCCGTAGGCGATCGCGCCGACGCGCTCGGAGGCGGCGGCCTGCTCCGGCCGCATCGGCATGCGCCGCACGCCCTTCGGCATGCCCGTGGTCCCCGATGTGTAGATCATCGCCGCGGCGCGGCGCGGCGGCTCCTGGGTTTCGGTGTAGCCGTCGCGCCAGCGGTCCCAATCGGTGAGGCCCGAAGGGACCCCCGTCAGTTCATGGGGAATGGCGAAGGTCGTCGCCAGCTCCGGCGGGGTTGCGACCACGAGCAGGCGGACATCCTCCGGAATGCCGCCGCGAATTTGCGGCAGCAGGTCGGCGTGGCAGATCAGGATCTTCGCGCCGCTGTCGGTCAGGATGTAGCGGACCTCCTCGGCCTTCAGGTGCCAATTGATCGGCACCACGGGGCTGCCCAGTGCGGCCGAGGCCGCGACCACCTCGAACAAGGCGAAGTCGTTGCGCAGCATCATGGCGACCGGCGCGCCTTCGGCAAGGCCGAGGGCGCGCAGCCCGCTCGCCGCGCGTCTGATGCGCGTCTGGATCTCGTCATAGCCGATCCGGCGTTCGCCGCTGATGATCATGGTCGGTCCTATTCCGTTCGATTCTAGCGATCGTCCAGCACGTCGCCGAAGCCGACCCAGCTCTTGCCGTTGAAGCGCCGCAGTTGCAGCTGCTGGAACGGCAGATAGTCGTCGGGGCCGGTCGTGACGGACATGCCGGGCAGCAGCAGCGGCAGCTTCACCTCTTTCAGCGAGGCGGCCTGGCGCAGGATGTTGTCGCGGCTGAAATCGTCCTTGCACGCCTTCAGCACCGTCATCAGCAGCGTCGCGTAATGGTAGCCGGCCGCATAGTTGGAGTTGGAGAGGTCCGCATTCGGCATGTACTGCTTCATGAAGGCGAAGTATTCCTTCACGCCGGGATCGGCGGCCCATTGCGGGTCCATCGTGTCCTTCTGGTTGCTCGACGAGATCAGGCCGACGGCGTTGTCGAGCCCGGCCGGCTCCAGGAACGAGATCGACGAGGCCGAGGTCGGCACGAAGAACAGCTCGGGCTTCCAGCCGAGCTCGGCGACGCCTTTGATCATCTGCGAGGTGAACTTGCCGAGCACGACGCCGAACAGCACGTCGGCGCCCGACGCCTTCAGGGTCGAGAGCTGTGAGCTGATCGTCGGTGCGCTGGTCTCGTAGGTCTGCTCCGCGATGATCATGCTTGCTGCCTTATCGCCGAGCGCGCGCTTGAAGCCGGCGACATAGTCGCGGCCGAAATCGTCGTTCTGGGAGAGGATGGCGATCTTGGCGCCGGGTTTGGTACGCAAGACGTGCTTGGCATAGACGACGCCCTCGGATTCGTAGGCGGCCATGCCGGGCATGGTCCACGGATATTTCTGCGGATCGGCCCATTTGGTGGCGCCCGAGAGCACGAACAGCTGCGGCACCTTCTTGCCGTTGAGGTAGCGCTGCACGGCGCTGTTGGTGGCGGTGCCGAGCGAGCCGAACAGCATCAGCACCTCGTCCTGCTCGACGAGCTTGCGGGTCTGCTCGACCGTCTTCGGCGGCGAATAGGCATCGTCCAGCGTGATGAACTTGACCTTGCGGCCGTTGATGCCGCCTTCGGCATTGATCTTCTCGAAGAACGCCTCCTGCGTCCGGCCGATCGCGCCGAAGCCGGACGCCGGGCCGCTATAGGGCAGGGTCTGTCCGATGCGGATCTCGTCGCTGCCCTCGGCATGGGCGCCGCCGCCGGCGAGCGCCAGCAGGGACAGGCCGATCAATGCGGCTGCAAGCTTCATGATGTCCTCCCGTTTGTGTTGCCAGTCCAATCCTGTTGTCGGACCACGCGTCAGGCGCTGACGCGCATCAGGAAATCCTGCCCCGCCTGATCGAATTCACGCTTCATGCGGCCGACGAGCTCCGCGACGGGAGGAACATCGGTGATCTGGCCGATGCCCTGGCCCGATCCCCAGATGTCGCGCCAGGCCTTGGATTTCATGTTGCCGCCGGAGCCGAAATTCATCTTCGTCTTGTCTGCGGCGGGGAGATTGTCCGGATCGAGGCCGGCCGCGGCGATCGAGGGGCCGAGATAATTGCCGTGCACTCCGGTGAACAGGTTGGTGTAGACGATGTCGTGCGCGGCGTGCTGCGTCAGCGCCGACTTGTAGGCCTCGTCGGCATTGGCTTCCTGCGTCGCGATGAAGCGGGTGCCCATATAGGCGAGGTCGGCGCCCAGCGTCAGCGCGGAGGCGATGCCGAATCCGTCGCTGATCGCGCCCGACAGCAGGATCGCGCCGCCGAACCATTGCTTGACCTCGCGCACCAGCGCGAAGGGCGACAAGGTGCCGGCGTGTCCGCCCGCACCGGCGCAGACCAGGATCAGCCCGTCGACGCCCTGCTCGGCGGCCTTGCGCGCGTGCTTGACGTTGATGACGTCGTGGAACACCAGCCCGCCATAGGAATGCGCGGCCTCGACGATCTCCGCCGGCGGCCGCAGCGAGGTGATGATGATCGGCGCCTTGTGCTTGACGCAGGTCTCCATGTCCTTCATCAGCCGGTCATTGGAGGCATGGCAGATCTGGTTGACGGCGTAGGGCGCGACCTTCTTGCCGGGATTGCGCGATTTGTATTCGCCGAGCTCGTCCTCGATCCGACTCAGCCATTCGCCGAGCTTCTCGACCGGGCGTGCATTGAGCGCGGGAAACGAGCCGACGACGCCCGCCTTGCACTGGGCGATCACCAGTTCCGGACCGGAGACGATGAACAGCGGCGAGCCCACCACGGGCAGCTCGAGCGAATCCTTCAAGAGAGTGGGCAGTGCCATCATGTCCTCCCGAAACGCGGCCCCGCCGTCGGGCGGGATGACGAGGCGTTTCCGTTTTGATTGTCGCGCGGGCGGATGGGTTACCCATCGCCGCGGATTTGATCACATTATAGGGTTGGACGGCGCGGCCCGGCCGTTCAATAATGAACGGACAACCATTCAGGTATGAACAGGTGGCTGTCGATGGATTGGGACCTTTGCAAGACCTTCGTCGCGGTCGCCGATACCGGCAGCTTCACGGCCGCCGCCCGCCGGCTGCACACCAGCCATCCCACCGTCAGCCGCAAGATCGCGGCGTTGGAAGCCCAACTCGGCACAAGATTGGTGGCGCGCGCCGCCGATGGCCTGGCGCTGACCGCGGATGGACGGATCTTGCGCGAGCACGCCGAGGCCATGGCGGCCGCGGCGCTGCGGGCCGAGACCGCAGTGGCGGCCGGTGGACACAAGGCGCGCGGCATCGTCAAGCTGTCGATCGGCGCGACGCTGGCCTCGCACTGGCTGATGCCGCGCCTGCCGGCTTTCCTGAATGCGCACGATCATATCCAGCTCGAGATCATCACCCATCCGTTTCCGGCGAGCGTGCGCCGGCGTGAGGCGGACGTGGTGCTGCGGCCCTTCGACAGCGGGGAGGAGAACCTGGTCGGCCGCAAGATCGGCCGTCTCGGCACAGGCTTCTATGCCTCGCGCGATTATGCCGCCTGGCGGCCGCTGCCTGAACGGCGCGGCGATTGGAAGGAGCACAGCGTTATCGGCTTCGCCGACCAGACCTCCAATGTGCAGCTTGCGCGCTGGAGCGACGTCGTCACGCGCCAGGCCAGGGTGGTGATGCGCTGCTCGTCGCAAGGCGACATGCTGGCGGCAGTCCGCACCGGCATCGGAATCTCCGCGCTGTCGTGCTTCGTCGCCGAAGCCTATTCCGATCTCGTGCGCGTCGCCCCGCAGAAGCTCGCCAGCGTCGCGGATCTGTGGCTGCTGGCCCATCCCGACCTCGTCGAGCTCCCGGCGGTGCGCGCCGTGATCGAATTCGTCGCCGAATGCGCCCGGACCGACCGCGCGCGGCTGCGCGGTTAGCCCGATCCCGCGAGCACGCCCTCTCGTTTCTTCACCGCGCGGTAATAACTCCACCACAGATGCGCCGCCGCACCGCGCAAAGGACGCCAGGGCTCGGCGATCGGCGCCATCTGCTTCTCGGTCGGCCGCGCCTTGAGGCCGAGCCCGATGCGGATGCCTTCCTGCACGGCGAGGTCGCCTGCCGGCCAGGCATCGCCGTGGCCGAGGCAGAACAAGAGGTAGACGTCGGCCGTCCAGGGGCCGATACCGGGCAGCGCGATCAGGGTGTGATGCGCGGCGTCGGCATCCTCCTCCGCGAGCACGTCGAGGTTCAGCCGCTGCGCGGCGATCTCGCGGGCGAGATGCTTGAGCGTCTTGATCTTGGCGGCGGAGAGGCCGAGCCGTCCCAGCCGGTCGGTGCGGGCGCGGCGCACCGCCTCATGATCGAACGGATCGAACGCCGCCGACAGACGTCCCCAGATCGCCGCGGCACTCGCGGTGGAGAGCTGCTGCCCGCAGACGATGTGCGCGAGCCCGGTAAAGCCCGGCTCGCGCCGCCGCAACGCCGGCATGCCCGCGATCTCGAGCACGGGCTTGAGGCGCGGATCGCGCTTGACCAGCGCGTGAACGGCCTCTTCGAGATCGGACTGGGCTTCGAGGTGGATGGTCATGGTCTTTCAACTCGTCATGCGCGGGCTTGACCCGCGCATCCATCTCCTATCGTAACAGAGTCTTGGAGGATGGATTGCCGGGTCAAGCCCGGCAATGACAAGTCTTGCGAGAATCGATGCCACCCGTTTTCCGATTCGCCCCGAGCCCGAACGGCTTCCTGCATCTCGGCCATGCCTGTTCCGCGCTGCTCAACTTCGATTGCGCGCGAAAGATAGGCGGGCGGTTGTTGCTGCGGATCGAGGACATCGACGCGACGCGCTGCCGGCCGCACTATGAGACGGCGATCTACGAGGATCTCGCCTGGCTCGGAATTGCCTGGGAGACGCCGGTGCGGCGGCAGTCCGAACATCTCGCCGATTATCGCGCTGCGCTGGAAAAGCTCTCGGCGCTCGGTCTGGTCTATCCCGCCTTCGAAAGCCGGGCCGAGATCGCAACGCTGGTGGCGGCGCGCGAGGCCGACGGGCCGTGGCCGCGCGATCCCGACGGCGCGCCGCTTTATCCGGGCGAGGCTAAATTACTCTCGGCTGACGAGCGCGCGCAGCTGATCGCCTCGGGCGCGCCCTATGCACTGCGGCTCGACATGGCGGCTGCCTGCCGCCGGGCCACCGGCCTGAGCTGGAACGAGCTCGGCGCGGGGCCGGATGGCGCGCGCGGCATCGTCCCGGCGCAGCCGGAGGCCTGGGGTGATGTCATCCTGGCCCGCAAGGAGACGCCGACCAGTTACCACCTCTCGGTTGTCGTCGACGACGCGCTCCAGGGCGTCAGCGAGATCGTGCGGGGGCAGGACCTGTTTTACGCCACCGCAGTCCACCGCCTGCTCCAGGTCCTGCTCGGCCTGCCCGAGCCGGCCTATCGCCATCACCGGCTGATTCGCGATGAAGCGGGTCGGAAGCTGTCGAAATCGAGCCGCTCGACCGGTCTGCGCGAATTGCGCGCGGCCGGCGTCACGCCTGCCGCCATCCGCCTGCTGGTGGGATTAGGTTAAGTTTCTCTGGGGGTTAGCTTAACGTCGCCGTGACTCCGGGTGTTGCTCCGTGCCATGCTTGGCCAGCGCGGGGTTCGAAGCGGGTACTTCGAAGGGGATTCATGGCGGCGAAGACGCGTCCAGTGCGCACCACCCGGACGTCCAGGCGGCGGCCGCTTCGGAAGCGGGCCGGGCCGGTCGGCCGGCCGCGCAAGCGCAGCACCAAGGCGGTTGCGCCTGACGTCGTCCAGGCGGCGCTGGCCGCCTTTGCCCATGAGGTCCGCACCCCCCTGACCGGCATTCTCGCGATCAGCGACCTGCTCGCGACCTCCGATCTCGGCGAGCGGGAGCGGCGCTGGGCCGACACCATCAAGGCCGGCGCCGAGCATCTGGCGAGCCTCGCCACGCTGTTCGTGGATGCTGCCAAAACGGGGAAGGGCGGCAGCACGCCGCGGCAGGACCTGTTCGACCTCAGGGCGCTCGCCCGCACCGCCGGCGATTCGCTGGCCGGCCGCGCCGCGGCCAAAGGTCTCCAGGCCAAGATCGACATCGCCGAAAAGCTCCCCGGGCTCGTGGTCGGTGATTCCGTCCGCCTGCGCGCCGCGCTCGAGAACCTGATCGACAACGCCGTGAAATTCACCGACCAGGGCGGCGTGGCCCTCGCGGTCGCGCCGTGGCGTCCCGCCAAAGGCAAAGCAAAGGGCAGGGTCGGTGTCGCCTTTGCGGTGTCCGACAGCGGCATCGGCCTGACCATGGCCGAGATCAAGCGGCTGTTCCGCCCGTTCACCCAGGCCAATGTCACCATTGCTTCACGCTTCGGCGGCGCTGGCCTCGGGCTCTCCTCGGTCAAGCAATTGGCGCGGGCAATGGGCGGCGACATCAATGTCGCTCCGCGCCGCGGTGGCGGCGCCACCTTCACACTGACGGTATCGCTGGACGCGGCGGGATCGGGCAATACCCGCAAGGCGAAGGACGGCAGCCAGCCCGAGGCGGTCGCTGCGCTTCGCGTGCTCAGCGTCGAGGACAACCCGTTCGGCCGCGTCGTGCTCAACACCATTCTGACCGAGCTCGGCCATCATGCCGAGTTCATCGGGCGCGGCGAGGACGCCGTGAACCGGCTGGAGCAGGGCGCGTTCGACGCGGTGCTGATGGACATGGTGCTGCCGGGCATCGACGGCATCGAGGCCATCAGGCGGATCCGCATGCTGCCGACGCCGCTGGCTCAGATCCCGATCATCGGCGTGTCCGGCCGCGGCGAGGACGAGGCCGCCTCGCGCGAGGCCGGTGCCGACGCCTTCCTGGTCAAGCCTGTTTCTCCGCGGGCTTTAGCGACTGCGCTGCTTGAAGCGACACGCCGTGAGGAAGCCGCGACTTGATGATCGCGGCGTTTAGCTCGCCGCCGTAAACGAAGATCGCGGCGATGAAGTACAGGAACACCAGCGCGATGATCACCGAGGCGAGCCCCGCATACATCGTCACGTAATTGTTGGCGAAGCGCGCCAGATATTGGCCGAACACGATGCTCGAGATCAGTGACGCCACGATGGTGAAGACGATGCCGGGCAATATCTGCAGGAAGCTGCGCCGTCCCGCCGGCAGCCAGGCGTGCAGGATGAGCAGTGCGATCACCAGCGCGCCGATGGAGATGCCGTAGCGCACCCAGGTGAGGATGCTCTCGTTGGATTCGACGAACAGCGGAATGTGGCGCCGCGCCGCCTCGATGATCAGCGGACCGAGCACGATCAGGAACGCCATGGCAAGCGCCGTGAAGGCAGCAATGATCGTATAGGCGATCGATTCCAGCCGCAGCCAATACCAGCTCCGCATCTCCACCACCGCATAGGCGCGGTTGAGCGCGACCCGCAGCGCCTCGACGCCGTTGGAGGCGAAATAGACCGACAGCGCCGCACCGATGGTCAGAAGGCCGGTGCGGGTGGTGGTCAGCACGTCATGAACCTCGCCCGAGATCGAATCGGCGACCTGCTTGGGCCAGATCTGGAGCATCAGGCTGGCGGCCTGGTCGGCGAGTTCCTTGGAGCCGAAGAAGCCGGCGAGCGAGGTCAGCACGATCAGGAACGGGAACAGCGCCATCAGCGTCGACAGCGCGATGTGGCTTGCGATCGCCCAGCCATCGTCGGCCAGAAACGTATAGAACGCGTCCTCCAGCACGCAGTAGATGTAGCGAACCGCTTTCACGTGCCACCTATAGCGCTGCTCTCTCCCCCTGCGCGCAGGGAGAGGTCGGGAGAACAGGCAAGGGGCGCAAATCGGAAATCATCGCGCTACCATCTGATATTATCGGCCCAAAAGCCAGATCGCGAAGCGCCCCGCTTGCATTCCGGGGTTGATGCTTCGCATCGCCCCGGAAGGACGCCGGAGGCCGTCGCGGCACCATGGCGGACCGGCGCGCACGGTGTTATCTACCTTCAAATGGGATCTCTCCTGAGTACTTTCATCCTGCCGGCCGCAGCCGGCGCCGTGGCGCTGGTGCTGCTGCTCGGGCTCATCAACATGATGCGCGGCGGCTCGCCCAACACCTCGCAGAAGCTGATGCGCTGGCGCGTGCTGCTTCAGTTCGTGGCGATCGTCATCGCGATGCTCGCGGTCTGGGCGATGGGGCGTTGATCATGGTCGTACTTAACCGCATCTACACGAAGACCGGTGACGACGGCACGACGGCGCTCGGAACCGGCGAGCGGCGTCCGAAATACGATCTGCGCATCGAGGCCTATGGCACGGTGGATGAGACCAATGCCGCGATCGGCGTGGTCAGGCTCCACACCGCGGAGATGCCCGAGCTCGACGCGATGCTCGGCCGCATCCAGAACGATCTGTTCGATCTTGGTGCCGATCTCGCAGTGCCGGAGCGCCAAGACAAGGACAAAGGCAAGGCCGAGCGGCTGCGGATGGTGGCGAGCCAGGTCGAGCGGCTCGAGCGCGACATCGACGCGCTCAACGACAAGCTCGCGCCGCTGACCTCCTTCGTGCTTCCCGGCGGCACCCCGGCCGCGGCCTATCTGCATGTGGCGCGTACGATATGCCGCCGGGCGGAACGCGTGATCGTGGAACTGGCGGCCCAACCGGGCGAGCCGGTCAGCGCGGCTGGCATCCATTATATGAACCGCCTGTCCGACTTCCTGTTCGTGGCCAGCCGGGCCGTGAACGGCAATGGCGCCGGCGACGTGCTCTGGGTTCCCGGCCAGAACCGCTGACCCATCGCGCTCGGCGCATTTCAGAAGGCCAAAATTAGACCCGTTCGCGCGTTGACCGGGGCAGATCAGGCCTTTAGGTTCCGCGCCAGTTGATAACCCCCCTCCCAAATTGAGTGAAAGAGGATCGATGAAGGTCTTAGTGCCGGTAAAGCGGGTGGTCGATTACAACGTCAAGGTCCGCGTCAAGAGCGATGGATCGGGCGTTGAACTCGCCAACGTCAAGATGTCCATGAATCCCTTCGACGAAATCGCGGTCGAGGAAGCGCTGCGCCTGAAGGAAGCCGGCAAGGCGACCGAGGTCGTGGTGGTCTCGATTGGACCTGCGCAAGCGTCCGAGACGATCCGCACCGGTCTTGCCATGGGCGCCGATCGCGGCATCCTGGTGAAGGCGGACGGCACCGTCGAGCCGCTCGCCGTCGCCAAGATCCTGAAGAAGGTTGCGGACGAAGAGCAGCCGGGCCTGATCATCCTCGGCAAGCAGGCGATCGACGACGACTCGAACCAGACCGGCCAGATGCTGGCCGCGCTGCTCGGCTGGTCGCAGGCGACCTTCGCCTCCAAGCTCGAGGTCGAAGGCACCGACTTCAAGGTGACGCGCGAAGTCGATGGTGGCCTCCAGACCGTGAAGCTGAAGGGGCCGGCGATCGTCACCACCGATCTCCGCCTCAACGAGCCGCGCTACGCCTCGCTGCCCAACATCATGAAGGCGAAGAAGAAGCCGATCGCGGAGAAGACCGTCGCCGATTACGGCGTCGACATCGCCGCGCGCCTCGAGGTTCTGAAGACGGCTGAGCCCGCGGGCCGCAAGGCCGGCGTCAAGGTCAAGGACGTCGCCGAGCTGGTGTCGAAACTCAAGAACGAAGCCGGGGTGCTCTGATGACGACGCTTCTGATTGCCGAACACGACAACGTGTCGCTCAAGGACGCCACCAACAAGGCCCTGACCGCAGCTGCCGCGCTCGGCGCGGATGTCGAGGTGCTGGTTGCCGGCCAGAACGCCAAGGCCGCGGCGGATGCCGCTGCCAAGCTCGCCGGCGTGAAGAAGGTGCTGCTCGCCGATGGCGACCTCTACGCGCACGATCTCGCCGAGCCGCTGGCTGCGCTCGTCGTGTCGCTGGCGTCCAACTTTGACGCGATCGTCGCGCCGGCGACCTCGCGTTTCAAGAACGTGATGCCCCGCATCGCCGCTCTGCTCGACGTCATGCAGGTCTCGGAGATCATCAAGGTGGTCGCGCCCGATACATATGAGCGTCCGATCTATGCCGGCAACGCCATCCAGACGGTGAAGTCGAAGGACGCCAAGAAGGTCATCACGGTCCGCACCTCCACCTTCGCCGCAGCGGGCGAGGGCGGCAGCGCCCCGGTCGAGACCGTAGCGGCGGCCGCCGATCCGGCCTTGTCGACTTTCGTCGGTGAGGAAGTCGCCAAGAGCGATCGTCCCGAGCTGACCTCGGCCAAGATCATCGTCTCCGGTGGCCGCGCCATGCAGAGCCGCGAGAACTTCGCCAAGTATATCGAGCCGCTCGCGGACAAGCTGGGCGCCGGCGTCGGTGCCTCGCGCGCCGCGGTCGACGCCGGCTATGCGCCGAACGACTGGCAGGTCGGCCAGACCGGCAAGGTCGTGGCGCCTGAGCTCTATGTCGCAGTCGGCATTTCCGGCGCCATCCAGCATCTGGCCGGCATGAAGGACTCCAAGGTGATCGTCGCAATCAACAAGGACGAGGACGCGCCGATCTTCCAGGTCGCCGATTACGGCCTGGTCGCCGACCTCTACCAGGCGGTTCCGGAGTTGACCGCCGAACTCGGCAAGCTCGGCAAGTAAAAGGCATCGAAAACACCGGCCGGAGGTATAAACTCCGGCCGGTGTTGCATTTCTGAGGCGTTTTCTTTGGCGTGGGGCGCGCCTTCGAAGCGATCCAATCTAGGTTTCGAGCCAAGGTTCTGATTAAATCGGACCTCCCGGCTCGAGGGGATAGGCAGGGCGCGCCCCTCGCGCGCCGTTCCGGTGGATGACAATATGGCGGCAGTGATCAAGAAGGTCGGCGTGATCGGCGCGGGTCAGATGGGCAATGGCATCGCGCATGTCGCGGCGCTCGCCGGCTTCGACGTGGTGCTCAACGACGTTTCGGCCGACCGTCTCAAGTCGGGCATGGCCACCATCAACGGCAATCTGGCGCGCCAGGTCTCCAAGAAGGTCGTCACCGAGGATGACAAGGCCAAGGCGATCGCGCGTATCAAGCTGGCTGAGAAGCTGGACGACCTCGCCGACTGCGATCTCGTGATCGAGACCGCGGTCGAGAAGGAAGAGGTCAAGCGCAAGATCTTCCACGAGCTCTGCGCCGTGTTGAAGCCGGAGGCGATCGTCGCCTCCGATACGTCGTCGATCTCGATCACGCGCCTCGCCGCCGCAACCGACCGCCCGGAACGCTTCATCGGCATTCACTTCATGAATCCGGTGCCGTTGATGGAACTGGTCGAGCTGATCCGCGGCATCGCCACGGATGATGCCACCTTCGAGGCGTCCAAGGAATTCGTCGGCAAGCTCGGCAAGCAGGTTGCGGTCTCCGAGGATTTCCCGGCCTTCATCGTCAACCGCATCCTGCTGCCGATGATCAACGAGGCGATCTACACGCTCTATGAGGGCGTCGGCAACGTCGAGGCGATCGACGCGGCAATGAAGCTCGGCGCCCACCATCCGATGGGCCCGCTGGAGCTTGCCGATTTCATCGGCCTCGACACCTGCCTCTCCATCATGCAGGTGCTGCACGAGGGGCTGGCCGACTCCAAGTACCGCCCGTGCCCGCTGCTGGTGAAATACGTCGAGGCCGGCTGGCTCGGCCGCAAGACCCAGCGCGGCTTCTACGACTATCGCGGCGCCAAGCCGGTACCGACGCGCTGACCACCCTACGGCATCTGTGACAATTCATGTCCCATTAACCCCTCGCGCCTAGGTTACGGCCGGTAAGAGGGTTCGCGTAATGGACATGATGGCAATGGTCAGCTCCATGCTGGCCGCACAGCAAGGCGCGCTGCAGTCGAATATTGCGGCGACGCTGACCAAGCAGAACGCGGATATGGAGAAATCCACCGTCCTGACGCTGCTCGGCGCCGGCCAGCCCTCACTCGCCAATGTCGGCCCTGGTGTCGGCGGCAATCTCAACGTCACCGCCTGAGCCTCAAAGCGAGGCGGCGGCCTTCCCTGTCGCTGCGCGGATCAGCTTGAGCGCGTCCTCGCTCGCCCATTCCGCCGGCCCTGCGATCGTTGCGATCTCGCAGCCCTGCGGGTCGACCAGCACCGAGGTCGGCATCCCCAGCGCCCGTCCCGCGGCCTTAAGATCCTGAAAAACCTTGGCTTTGTGGTCGCTGAAATAGCCGAGCCTGACCAGATTGGCCTCTTTCAGGAAGGATTTCGGCTTCTCCGGGTCGCGGGTGTCGATGTTGATCGCCACCACCTCGAAATTCGGGCCCGACAGCTTGCCCTGGAGCTCGTCCAGCGCCGGCATCTCCTTCCGGCACGGCACGCACCAGGTGGCCCAGAGGTTCACCAGCAGGGTCTTGCCGCGGAAATCGGACAGCTTCTTCGGCTTGCCGTCGGCATCCTCGAAGGTGAGGTCGGGCAGCTTCAGCGGGGCGCTTGCCATGGTCAGCGCCGCCACCTCGCCATGGGCGAGCGGGGCGATCCTCGAGGCCGTCGCGACCGCCGGCTTGCAGGTCGGATCGCCCGACGGCGCACGGCTCAGGCCCAGCCCGTACAGCGCGGCAAAGCCCGCCAGGCCCACCACCGTCACGGCGGCGATGACGAGGGGGATGCGGCGCCTGGCGGAGGGCTTCTGGTCGAGCATATCGTTTGTCATCCGGTCGCAGATATGGCTATCAGGGGCCTCTTAATACGGCTGGCCGCGGCCAGCAAACGTGCGGCAAATCAGGCGTGAGCAGGGGATCATGAGCAACAAGATGTGGGGCGGCCGGTTCTCGGAACGCCCCGACGAGATCATGGAAGAGATCAACGTCTCCATCGACGTCGATCGTCACCTCTTCGCCCAGGACATTGCCGCGTCCAAGGCCCACGCCGCGATGCTGGCCAACCAGGGCATCATCACGGCTTCTGATGCGAAAAATATCGGCAAAGGTCTAGACACGATCCTGTCAGAGATCGGCAAGGGCGGCTTCGAATTCAAGCGCGCGCTCGAGGACATCCATATGAATGTCGAGAGCCGCCTGTCCGAGCTGATCGGTCCCGCGGCTGGCCGCCTGCACACCGCGCGTTCGCGCAACGACCAGGTTGCGACTGATTTCCGTCTGTACGTCCGCGACGTCATCGACGAGACCGATGCCGCGCTCGCCGCGTTCCAGCACGCCCTGGTCGAGCGCGCGCTGGAGCACGCCGGCACCGTGATGCCCGGCTTCACGCATTTGCAGACGGCGCAACCCGTCACTTTCGGCCATCACCTGCTGGCCTATGTCGAGATGGCCGCGCGCGACCGCGGCCGCTTCCAGGACGCGCGCAAGCGGCTGAACGAATCGCCGCTCGGCGCGGCCGCGCTCGCCGGCACCTCGTTCCCGATCGACCGCCACGCCACCGCGAAGGCGCTCGGCTTCGACCGGCCGATGGCAAATTCGCTCGATGCCGTCTCCGACCGCGACTTCGTGCTGGAGACGCTGTCGGCCGCCGCGATCTGCGCCGTGCACATGTCGCGCTTTGCCGAGGAGATCGTGATCTGGACCTCGCCGCTGGTCGGTCTTGTCAGGCTCAGCGACAAGTTCACCACGGGCTCCTCGATCATGCCGCAGAAGCGCAATCCGGATGCGGCCGAGCTGGTGCGCGCGAAGACCGGCCGCGTCATCGGTGCGCTCAACGGCCTTCTGATCGTCATGAAGGGCCTGCCGCTCGCCTATCAAAAGGACATGCAGGAGGACAAGCAGGGCGCCATGGAGGGCTTTGCCGCCCTGTCGCTGGCGATCCGCGCCATGACCGGCATGGTCCGTGATCTCGTTCCCGACGAAGCCAGGATGAAGGCGGCCGCGGGCGAAGGCTATGCCACGGCGACCGACCTCGCCGACTGGCTGGTGCGGACGCTGAAGATGCCGTTCCGCGAGGCCCACCGCGTCACAGGCCGGATCGTCGCCAAGGCCGCCGAGGGCGGCGTCGCGCTGCATGAGTTGCCGCTGAAGGAGATGCAGGCGATCGAACCCAAAATCACCAAGGATGTGCTCGGCGTACTCTCGGTCGAATCGTCGGTGAAGAGCCGCACCAGCTTTGGCGGCACCGCGCCGAAGAACGTGGCGTCCCAGGCCAAGGCCTGGGCGAAGCGGCTGGAAAAAGAGCGAAAATTGGGCTGAGGGCAAAATTTCGCTTATGTTTCATGGTCATCCGGCTCTCGCCAGAGCCCGCCAATCTCTGTATGGTGCGCCGCGCGTAGTGGGGATTTCGTCGTGACGTCAAAGTTTCGCCCGGCCGGCTCGGGGTGGGCCATCATTGTCTTGAGCCTGACGGCGCTCGCGCTTGCCGGTTGCGGCCGCAAGGGCCCGCTGGATCTGCCGCCGACCGCCTCCAACACGTCCGCGGCCACGGGCGCTGCGCCCGTCGAGCCCGAAACCGCGGCCCAGAAGGCGCCGAGCCTGTTCGAGCCCACCGCCAGCGCGGATGCCGCGCCCGCGGCGGCCAAGGGCCGGAAGAAACCGTTTATCCTCGACCCGCTGTTGGACGAACCTCCCGGCAAGCGATAAGCCGGGACAACCGAGCCTTAAGCCATGAACCATTTCGACTATCGCAACGGCGTGCTGCACGCCGAGGCGGTGAACCTGTCCGAGCTGGCCGCCGCCGTCGGCACGCCGTTCTATTGCTATTCGACCGCGACGCTGGAGCGGCATTATCGCGTCTTCACGGACGCGTTCGCCGGCGAAAAGGTGCTGGTCTGCTACGCCATGAAGGCGAACTCCAACCAGTCGGTGCTGCGGACGCTGGCCAAGTTAGGGGCCGGCGCCGACGTGGTCTCGGGCGGGGAATTGAAGCGCGCTTTGGCGGCCGGCATTCCCGCCAGCAAGATCGTCTTCTCCGGCGTCGGCAAGACGGAAGCAGAGCTGCGCGCGGCGCTCGCCGCCGACATCCTCTGCCTCAACGTCGAATCCGAGCCGGAGCTCGAGCTGCTGTCGCGCCTCGCAACCGAGATGGGCAAGACCGCGCGCATCTCGCTCCGCGTCAATCCCGACGTCGATGCCGGCACGCATGCAAAGATCTCCACCGGCAAGTCCGAGAACAAGTTCGGCATCCCGATCGTGCATGCCCGCGAGGTCTATGCGCGCGCGGCGAAGCTGCCGGGAATCAAGGTGACCGGCACCGACGTGCATATCGGCAGCCAGATCACCGATCTCTCCGGCATGGAGACCGCGTTCCGCATCCTCTCCGAATTCGTGCAGACGCTGCGCTCCGACGGGCACGACATCAGTCACGTCGATTTCGGCGGTGGCCTCGGCATTCCCTATTACATGGACCGCGAGGCGCCGCCGGCGCCGGCCGCCTATGCCGCCATGGTCAAGCGCGTCAGCCACAATCTCGGCTGCACGCTGATGTTCGAGCCGGGCCGCATGATCGTCGGCAATGCCGGCATTCTCGTCGCCAAGGTGATCTATGTGAAGCACGGCGACGGCAAGAACTTCGTCATCATCGATGCCGCCATGAACGACCTCATCCGTCCGACGTTGTACGAGGCGCATCACGACATTCTGCCGGTGAAGCAGCCCGCCAAGGGCGCCGCCACGATTCTGGCCGATGTCGTCGGCCCGGTCTGCGAGACCGGCGACTATCTCGCCCTCGACCGCACGCTGCCGACGCCCGCACCCGGCGATCTCCTCGCCATCATGACCGCGGGCGCCTATGGCGCCGTGCAGGCCGGCACCTACAACACCCGGCCCTTGGTGCCCGAGGTGCTGGTGAAGGGCGACCAACACGCCGTGGTGCGCCCGCGCGTGGAGGTCGAGCAGCTGATCGCGATGGATACGCCGGCGCCGTGGCTGTGAGGCCGCTATCAAAACCTGCAAAACAACCCCATGCACAGTAGACTGGGGTTTTCGGAATGATGCGTGGCCGTCGGGCAAAACCGCTTGAACCGTCGGGCAAATTCACCACGACCGCGCTATTTCGCTGAACGTCAGCTTTTTCCGCCCACCACGACGCCCGCCTTCCTCTCGATCGGCTTGATCGCCGCAGTGAAATCGGACTCGGCGCCTTCCGCAGCGATCACGGTCTCCCACAGCCGCCCGACCGCGTCCGCAACCTCCATCGACAGGCCGAGCTGCTTCATCTCCTCCAGCGCCAGCCGCACGTCCTTCACCATCAATCCCGTGGCGAACCCGAAGTCGAAAGTCCGCGGCAGCACCGCGCGCGGAAACTTGTCGCGGCTCGCGGTGTTCATGCCCGAGCCCGCATTGATGACGTCGATCATCACGGCAGGATCGAGTCCGGCTTTCACGCCCATCACCACGGCTTCCGACGTCGCCACGATCGCGGTGGCCGACAGGAAATTGTTGGCGAGCTTCATGGTCTGCGCCGCGCCCGGCTTCTCGCCGATGAAGAACACCTTTCCAATGACGTCGAGCGCGGGTCTGAGCAGCTCGAACTCGGCTTTCGGGCCCGACACCATCACCGCAAGCGTGCCCTTCTCGGCGCCGCCGACGCCGCCGGAGACGGGACAGTCGATCTGCACGATGCCGCGCTCGGCGAGCAGGCCGTGAATCTTCGCCGCCATCGCCGAGCCGACGGTCGAGAGATCGACGAAACGCTTGGCGCGCCTGCCCTCGATCACGCCGCCAGCGCCGGTGGCAACGTCCAGCGAAGCCTGCAGCGAGGGCAGGCTCGCCATCACGGTCTCGACCTCGTCGGCGACGTCCTTCGGCGACGATGCGGCACTGGCACCGCGCGCGACCAGCTTGTCCGTGACCTCCTTGCGCGTGTCGAACACGACGAGCCTGTGTCCCGCCTCGATCAGCCGCCGCGCCATCGGGAAGCCCATGTTTCCGAGCCCGATGAATCCGATGTCCATGGTGTTTCTTCCTCTTTCTCGTCATTGCGAGGAGCGAAGCGACGAAGCAATCCAGGAATGTTTCCGCAGAGGGATTCTGGATTGCTTCGCTTCGCTCGCAATGACGGAGCAACACGATCAAAGGCGACGAGCTTCGGCTTCACGCCTTCCCGTCGATCTCCGCGAACACCTCGCGCGCGATGCGGAAGCTGTCGACAGCGGCCGGCATGCCGCCGTAGATCGCGACCTGCAACAGGATCTCGCGAATCTCCTCGCGGGTGACGCCATTGGTCAGTGCGCCCTTGAGATGCGCGCGGAACTCGTGCTGGCGGTTGAGGATCGCGATCATCGCGATGTTGAGCATGCTGCGGGTCTTGCGCGGCAGCTCCTCGCGGCCCCACACCGTGCCCCAGCAATATTCGTTGAGCATCTCCTGGAACGGGCGGTTGAAATCGTCGACGTTCTTCAGGGCGTTGTTGACATAGGCCTCGCCCAGCACCGCTTTGCGGACTTCCAGGCCCTTGTCGTGCATCTTCTTGTCCATGGCGTTTCCTTCGCATCCCACGAGATCGGCGCGCGGAAATTACGGGGTTGCGCCCGGCCAGTCACGTCCTCGTGTTATGCGGGAAAAGGAGGCGCTCCCGTACAGGAACGGATGCCTCAGTGCTGCCGTTGTGATAGGCTCTGCTCTACCGGGCAACCTGGAGAGTTGATTGAACGGCGACACCCCCGAGCCGTCGGACCCGATCCGCAACAGTGATGCGCTGTCGCGGCTGAAGCTGGCGCAGGCCCTTGATCGGGCGACTTATGCCATCGCGTGGGAGCGTGCCTGGCCCCATGCGGCGCGCCTTTCGACCGTCGTCGGCCTGTTCCTGGTGGTGTCCTGGGCCGGCCTCTGGCTGGCGCTGCCGTTCATGGCCAGGGCTGTCGGCCTTGCCCTCTTTGCCGCGACGGCCGCGGCTGCCCTGTTTCCGCTGATTCGCTTCCGCTGGCCGAGCCGCGAGGAAGCGCTCGCCCGGCTCGACCGCGGCTCCGGCATTCGTCACCGCCCGGCCACCACGCTCACGGATACGCTGACCTCACAGGACCCGGTCGCGCAGGCGCTGTGGCAGGCCCAGCGCGAGCGGACGCTCGCCTCGATCAAGCGCATCCGCGCCGGTGTACCGCACCCGCGACTCGCGCTTCACGACCCCTGGGCACTGCGTGCCCTCGTCATGGTGCTGCTGGTTGCGACCTTCTTCGCCGCGGGTGACGAGCGTGCGATGCGCCTTGGCGCCGCCTTCAACTGGAACGGGGTGCTGGCGCCGGCCAATGTTCGCGTCGACGCCTGGGTCACGCCGCCGCTCTATACCGGCAAGGCGCCGGTCATCCTGTCGGCTGCCAACAAGGAAGCTGCGGCATTGCCCGCCAGCGGCCCGCTCGCCGTTCCCGCCGGCTCGACCCTGATCGTGCGCTCCTCCGGCGGCAACCTGGATGTCGCCGTCTCCGGCGGCCTCAAGGAGGTCGCCCCGACTGAAGCCAGCCCCAAGGGGACCAACGAAAAGCATTTCACGATTTCCGGTGACGGCACCGCGCATGTCCGGGCGCCCTCCGGCCAGCCGCAATGGGCCTTCGCGGCCACGCCGGACCGTCCGCCGACGATCGCGCTCGCCAAGGACCCGGAGCGCCAGGCGCGCGGCGCGCTCCAGCTTTCCTACAAGATCGAGGACGATTACGGCGTCACCGGCGCCGAGGCGAAATTCGCCCCGCGGTCGACCGACGCCAAAGATGGTGCCAAAGATGGCGCAAAGGCCGCTGCCGGTGATGGCGACACCAGGACGGCGCCGCGGCCGCTGTTCCAGCCGCCGCAATTCCCGCTCGCGCTGCCGAATGCGCGCACCCGCAACGGCGTCGGGCAATCCGTGAAGGATCTCAGCGAGGATCCCTATGCCGGCGCCGAGGTCACGCTGACGCTCACGGCCAAGGACGAGGCGGGCAACGAGGCCGCGAGCGAGCCGTTCAACATGCGCCTGCCCGAACGGCTCTTCACCAAGCCGCTGGCCCGTGCATTGATCGAGCAGCGCCGGATCCTCGCGCTCGACGCCAACAAGAATTCCGACGTGTATGCCGCGCTCGACGGGCTGATGATCGCGCCCGAAATGTTCACGCCGGAGCCGGGACAATATCTCGGCCTGCACAGCGTGGCCCGGCAGCTCGAGGCCGCGCGCACCGATGAGGCCCTGCGCGAGGTCGTGGCGAGCCTGTGGGCGCTCGCGGTGACGATCGAGGATGGCAAGATCTCCGACGTCGAGAAGGCATTGCGCGCGGCCCAGGACGCGCTGAAGCAGGCGCTGGAGCGCGGCGCGAGCGACGAAGAGATCAAGAAGCTCACGCAGGATCTGCGTCAGGCGCTGAACGATTTCATGCGCCAGCTCGCCGAGCAGTTCCGCAACAACAATGACCCGCAGCAGCTGGCGCGGCCGCTCGATCCGAACACCAAGGTCCTGCGCCAGCAGGATCTGCAGAACATGATCGACCGGATGGAGCGCCTGTCGCGCTCCGGCGACAAGGATGCCGCCAAGCAGTTGCTCGACCAGCTCCAGCAGATGCTGGAAGGCCTCCAGATGGCGCAGCCGGGCCAGTCCGGCGAGAGCGACATGGAGCAGGCGCTCAACGAGCTCGGCGACATGATCCGCAAGCAGCAGCAATTGCGCGACAAGACGTTCAAGCAGGGCCAGGATTCGCGGCGCGACCGCTCGCGCGGCAAGCAGCAGCAGGGCGACCAGTCCATGTCGGAGCTGCAGCAGGACCAGCAGGGACTGCGCGACCGCCTGAAGAAGCTGCAGGACGAGCTCGCCAAGCGCGGCCTCACCCAGAAGGGGCAGAAAGGCCAGCAGGGTCAGCAGGCACAGAAGGGCCAGAAGGGTCAGCAAGGCGAGCAGGGCCAGCCCGGCCAGAACGGCGATCAGGACGGCGACCAGGGCGATGATGGCAGCCTGGATGCCGCCGACGGTGCCATGGGCGATGCCGGATCAAAGCTCGGCGAGGGCAACGCCGACGGCGCCGTGGACTCGCAGGGCAAGGCACTCGACGCGATGCGCAAGGGCGCGCAGAAGATGGCCGAGGCGATGCAGCAGGGCGATGGTGACGGCCAGGGCGACGGCCCCGGTCAGCGCGCCGGCCGTCAGCAGAGCGGCGGCAATCAGACCGATCCGCTCGGCCGACCGCTGCATGGCCGCGAATATGGCGACGATTACACGGTCAAGATCCCTGGCGAGATCGACACCCAGCGTGTCCGCCGCATTCTCGAAGAGCTCCGCCGCCGTCTCGGCGATCCCTCGCGGCCGCAGATCGAGCTCGACTATCTCGAGCGGCTGCTGAAGGAGTTTTGAGGCGCGAGCCTCTCTTGAGGCCCGGAGAGCGAAGCGATATCCGGGGCGCCGGCTCCACATGACGCTTCGCTCATGCGGGCGACGGCCGCGCCACATCCTCCGTCGTTGCGAGCCACCGGGTCCGCGCGGAGCGCGGCCCGATGACAGGCTCCGCGAAGCAATCCAGAATCTTTCCGCGGCGGCAGTCTGGATTGCTTCGCTGCGCTCGCAATGACGATGCGGCGATACCGCCGCCGCTACCCCTTCTTCGCGGCCAGCGCATCGGCGACCGCCGTGCGGATATCCGCGACCGAGAACGGCTTGGTGACGACGTCATGCACCAGCGCGTTGAGGTTCGAGGCGCGCTCGCGCTGGTCGGCAAAGCCGGTCATCAGCAGGATGGTCAGATCAGGGAAATCCCGCGCGGCGGAGAGCGCCAGGGCGATGCCGTCCATCACCGGCATCTGGATGTCGGTGAGCAACAGGTCGAAGGCTCCATCCTCGCGGGTCAGGATCTCCAGCGCCTCGGCGCCGTCCTGGGCGGTGACGGTCTCGTGGCCGTCCATGGCGATGGCGCGCGCCACCAGCGTGCGCATCGAATCCTCGTCGTCGGCGATCAAGATTTTCGGCATGAGACCAACCTCCCCTGCGGGGGCGATTATACGCTGCCGCCGGCAATGTCGCGCCGGTTGAAGAAACGAACGTCGATGTTGCGGCCCTCCGGCGGCGGCGAGGCCAGGCGCGAGCGGAAGAAGGCGCGCTCGCCGGGCCGGAGCACGGTCTGCTCCAGCACCGCGTTCCAGGCATAGATTTCCGCGCCTTGGGCGTCGCGCACGGCAAAGCGTAACCGCGGGATATCGAGCGGCTTCTTGCCCTCGCCGACGATCACGCCCTCGATCACGAGCACCTGCTTACCGTCCACGGTCTCGCTGGAGAGCTTGACGTCCTTGAAGGCGAGGCCCCGCAGGTTCACCTCGAGCCCGACCATCCGGTAGAACGCCGCCGTCTGCGGCAGCAGCCGCACCACGTCGCCGCGCCAGATCACCAGTGCCAGCACCAGCGCGCCCATCGCGGCGCAGGCGGTCGGCAGGCCAAGATAGGATTTGCGCGGCGCCGCAGCAGTGGCGACCGGGCGGCTCACCCGCGCGCCGCGGCGGGGGAACAGGCTCCGGAACCAGGACTGGTGCTGCGCGCCGACGGCCTCCTCTTCGGCCTGCCGGGCCGCCGCCGACCATTCGTCCTCGGTTTCACGGGCCTCTTCATCGGGCCAGTCGCTGGCGATCGAGGGGCTATCGACGACGGGCGCATCAGCGGCGCCGTCATCCTTGGCATAGGAGTTCCATTGTTCGGCGAGGTCGGATTGGTCGTCGGCTCGGCTGGCCGCGGCCATGGCCGGAACGGATGCCTCTTCGATGGCATCCTCGGCGTGGGCGATCCAGGTCTCCTTGCAGCGGGAGCAGCGCACCGCCCGCCCGTTGGCCCCAAGGCTCGCGAGCTTGATGGCGTAGGATGTCATACAATGGGGGCAGACGATATGCATGGACGAGCCTTGATGCATGAACGAGGTCTTGACGATGCCACGGTCGCGGAGAACCGGGCGCCTTTTATGCTACAGGGCGACCGTTAACGAACCGGAAACCATAAAGGCGGCAAAACCGGTTGATCGCCTATGGCGGAGCGCCGCAATGCGGCCCGCGCCCCCTCTCGAACGGAGCTGAGCTTGGTTCGGTTCGAAAATGTCGGATTGCGTTACGGTCTGGGGCCGGAGATCCTGCGCGACCTCAGTTTCCAGATTCCGGCGCATTCCTTCCAGTTTCTCACCGGACCGTCCGGTGCCGGCAAGACGTCCCTGCTGCGCCTGTTGTTCCTGTCGCATCGACCGACGCGGGGCCTCGTCAACCTGTTCGGCCACGACATCTCGCAGCTCGGCAAGGACGAGATCGCGGACCTGCGCAAGCGCATCGGCATCGTGCTCCAGGATTTCCGCCTGCTCGATCACATGACGACTTATGAGAACGTGGCGCTGCCGTTCCGCGTCATGGGCCGCAGCGAATCGAGTTATCGCAAGGAGGTGATCGACCTGTTGCGTTGGGTCGGCCTCGGTGACCGCATGGACGCGCTGCCGCCGATCCTCTCCGGAGGCGAGAAGCAGCGCGCGGCGATCGCGCGCGCCGTGATCTCGCGGCCGCAGCTGCTGCTCGCGGACGAGCCGACCGGCAGCGTCGATCCGACGCTCGGCCGCCGCCTGCTGCGGCTCTTCATCGAGCTCAACAAATCAGGCACCGCCGTCATCATCGCCACCCACGACATCGGGCTGATGGACCAGTACGAGGCACGGCGACTGGTGCTGCACCAGGGACGGCTGCACGTCTATGAGTAAGCCTGACGAGCGCGGCGTGCTGGTCGATCTCGGACAGGAGCGTCCGCAGCTTCCGGCCAAGGCGCGCAACATGTCGCCGATCGTGCCGCGCGCCTCGATCCACGGCAGAGCGCTGCTTGCGGTGGTCGCCATCATGACCTTCCTCGCCTCGATGGCCACGGGCACGGTGCTGCTGGTGAGTGCCTCCGCGGCCGAATGGCAGTCGGACGTCGCGAGCGAAATCACGATCCAGGTTCGTCCGCAGGCCGGCCGCGATCTCGAGCGCGACACCGCAGCCGTGGCGGAGGCGATGCGCGCGCAAGCCGGCATCGTCGAGGTCAGGCCGTTCACCAAGGACGAGAGCGGCAAGCTGCTCGAGCCCTGGCTCGGCACCGGCCTGTCCATGGACGATCTGCCGGTGCCGCGCATGATCATCGCGCGCGTGCAGCCGGGCACGCCGCTCGATCTCGGCGCCTTGCGCGCGCGCGTCACGGAGGTCGCCCCTAGCGCCAGCGTCGACGATCACCGCGCCTGGATCGAGCGCATGCGCCTGATGACGAACGCCATTGTGCTGGCCGGCCTCGGCATCCTCGCGCTCGTCATCGTCGCCACCATCATCTCGGTGTCGTTCGCGACCCGCGGCGCCATGGCGGCGAACCGGCCGATCGTCGAGGTCCTGCATTTCGTCGGCGCCGGCGACCGCTACATCGCAAATCACTTCCTGCGTCATTTCCTCAGGCTGGGCCTGGAGGGCGGGGTGATCGGCGGCGGTGCCGCGATGCTGATGTTCGGCTTCTCCGAGTCCATCGCAGGCTGGTTTTCCGGGACACCCGTCGGCGACCAGTTCGCCGCGCTGCTCGGCACCTTCTCGCTGCGCCCGTCCGGCTACATCGTGCTCGCGGTCCAGGCCGTGCTGATCGGCGGCATCACCGCGGTCGCCTCGCGCCAGACGCTGTTCGCGACGTTGAACGACGTCGACTAGCTTATAAACCGGACTCCACTTCGCCTCAAAACGTCATAAAATCACTACGGGAAGGGATCACCGACATCGCATGACCTCAAGGGCCGACGATCGATCGCCGAAACTGCCGCGCGGCTGGCTGCGCGCGGCAATCGTGTCGACGATCGCGCTCGCCTTCGTGGGCGCGGCCGCGGGCTTCGTTGCATTCCTGTCGCAATTGCGCGGCGCCGAGACGGTGCCGGACCGCAAGGCGGACGGCATCGTGGTGCTGACCGGCGGCTCCTCGCGGGTATCGGACGCGATGGAGCTGCTGGCCGCCGGATACGGCAGACGGCTCCTGATTTCCGGCGTGCATCCGACCTCGACGGCGCACGACATCTCCCGGACCTTGCCGGAGAACCAGTCCTTCATGACCTGCTGCGTCGACCTCGACCGCACCGCGCTCTCGACCCGCGGCAACGCGGCGGAGGCGCGGCGCTGGGCCGAGGGGCGCCGCTTTACGTCCCTGATCGTGGTCACCTCGAACTATCACATGCCGCGCGCGCTGGTGGAATTCTCGCACGCGATGCCACGGACGACGCTGATCCCGTTCGCGGTGGTCGGCGAAAAATGGCGCGAGGAGCCGTGGTGGACCTCGGGCTCGACGCTGCGGCTGCTCCTGTCCGAATACGTCAAGTACATTGCGGCCGAGCTCAGGGTGCGGCTGGAGGATTTCGGGATTGACCTTTGGCCCGAGATGTCGGAGCAGCCTGCAGGTCAGCAGCCGAAGCGGCCCGCCACCGCACAGGCCAATTGATCGGACCATCGATGTTCCTGATTTTCCTGCGCTCGCTCGTGTTCAACGTGCTGTTCTATGCCGTGCTGGTCTTGCTCGCGATCGTTGCGCTGCCGACCTTTGCATTGCCGCCGCGCGCCATGCTCACGGTGGCGCAATGGTGGGCCAAGGCGACGCTGGTCCTGATGCGCCTGGTCTGCAACATCAAGGTGGAATTCCGAGGGCAGGAGAACATCCCGACTGGACCGCTTTTGATCGTGGCCAAGCATCAGTCGTTCTGGGAGACCTTCGTGCTGCCGGGCTTTTTCAATCGCCCGATCTTCATCCTCAAGCGCCAGCTCATGCAGATCCCGGTGTTCGGCCAGTTCCTGGTCAAGACCGGGATGATCGGGATCGACCGCAACGCCGGCGTGAAGGCGCTGCTCGACATGACGCGCCGCGCGCGCGAGGCGGTGCGCAGTGGAAAGCAGCTCGTGATCTTTCCGGAAGGCACGCGCCGCGCGCCCGGCGCTGCGCCCGACTACAAGACCGGCTTTGCGCAGATCTATTCGTCCTGCGGCGTGCCGTGCCTGCCGATCGCGCTCAATTCCGGCCTGTTCTGGCCGCGCCGCACCTTCATGCGCTATCCCGGCACGCTGGTGGTGGAATTCCTCGAGCCGTTGCCGCCCGGCCTGCCGAAGGACGAGTTTCTCGCGCGCGTGCAAGCGGCGATCGAGGACGCGACCGGTCGTCTCGTCGAAGCGGGGCGGAAAGAGCAGGAGCAGTTGATCGGCTCGGCGCCGAGCTACGCGCCGACGGGCTAGACTAGCGGTCGTCTTCGTCCGCAGCCTTCGCATGCAGCGAATGCGCTTCCCCATGCAGCATCAATGCAAGCTGATGCAGCTGGGTGTCGCGAAAACCTTCGGCCTCGATCGCCTTCACAGTCGCGGTGACGTAGTCGCGATTGGCGCCGGACTGGCCGTGGCCCTGGACGACATGGCGGTGCTGCTCGGCGAGCGAGAGGCGGCCGGCATATTGGACATGGCCGCGGTCGACGACGTAGGCGAGCGCGGAGACGCGCTGGCGCGCATCGTTCTCCAGCCACACCGAGCGCATCACCTCGCGATAGACCGAGGTGACCTGCTCGCGTGCGCGCAAATATGCGACGACCTCGGTACGGTTCTTCTCAGCGACGCGGAAGGCGATGCCGCGGCAGGCGCCGCCGCGGTCTAGCCCGAGCACCAGGCCCGGCTTCTCCGGCGTGCCGCGATGCACGAAGGAATAGACGCAGAGCGCGCGGTGCTCGCCGACCAGCCGCGCCGGGACGCGCTCCTCGAAGTCGAAGCCCGGCCGCCACATCAGCGAGCCGTAGCCGAACACCCAGAGGTCGCCTGCGGCCGTCGTGACGGAGGGGAGGGTGATTTCGGACATTTCGGGCACGGCTACCAGAACCCTGCGTCCAAGCGAAGCGGTTTCTGCGCCTTTCGTCGCAGGCCGGCCCCGCTTACATTTGCCTGAATCTGGCGTCAAAGGGTGGCCGCATGTCCAATATGACCGTTGCCACAGGCCGCCGCTCCCGCTGGGGCCTTTTCATCGCCCCCATTCTCGTCCTGGTCCTCGCCGTCGGCTGGAGCGGCTTCTGGTTCTATGCCGCGTCGCAGGCCGAAATCGTCGCCGACGCCTGGCGCGCGCAGGAAGCCAAGGCCGGCCGCATCTATGATTGCGCCAAGCGCTCGATCGCCGGCTTCCCGTTCCGATTCGAGGTCCGGTGCTCCGGCGCCAGCGTCGCCCTGATCTCGCAGAACGCGAGCAAGACGCCGTTTACGGCCAAGCTCGACAACATCCTGGTCGTGGCCCAAGTCTACGACCCCAAGCGCATCATCGCCGAATTCTCCGCGCCTGCGACGCTGATCGACGGCGTCACGCAAAACACGTTCACGGTGAACTGGAGCAAGGGCCGCGCCAGCGTGGCGGGGCTGCCGGCGGTGCCGGACCGTGCTTCCATCGTGTTCGACGACCCCAGCCTCAATCGGCTCGATGGCAGCGTGCAGGTGCCGCTCGCGCGCGCCAAGCAGATCGAGCTGCATGGCCGCCTCGCCGACGGATCAGCGTCGGACCGTCCCGTGATCGAGACCGTGCTCCATGTCGCGCAGGGCAGCATCCAGGGCGTGCATCCGCTGCTCGCCGAGCCGTTCGAGGCGGACACCCGCGCCAAGATCACCGGCCTGTCCGACCTCACGCCAAAGCCCTGGCCGCAGCGCTTCCGCGAGATCCAGGCCGCCGGCGGTCACATCGAGATCGTGCAGTCGCGCATCCAGCAGGGCGAGATGATCGCGGTCGCGGCCGGCACGCTCGGCCTGTCGCAGAGCGGCCGGCTCGACGGCGAGTTGCAGATGACGGTGACCGGCCTCGAGCGCGTGATCCCGGCGCTCGGCATCGAGAAGATGCTGGAGGAGGGCGTGCCGCAGGCCACGCTCGATCGCCTCGCGCCCGGCGTGAAGTCGCAGGACCTCAACAATCTGTTCGGCGCGCTCGATCGCGCCGTGCCCGGCCTCGGCAAGGTCATCAAGCAGAACGCCAATGCCGGCGTTGCCGCCGGCATCAATTCGATCGGCACCGAGAGCACGCTGGAAGGCAAGAAGGCGCGGAGCTTCCCGCTGAAATTCGTCGACGGCGCCGTGCTGCTCGGCCCGGTCAAGGTCGGCCAGATCCCGCCGCTGTATTGATTCCCCGTCATTGCGAGCGAAGCGAAGCAATCCAGACTTTCTCCGAGGAAACAGTCTGGATTGCTTCGTCGCTTCGATCCTCGCAATGACGGAGGAGAGAGGGGTGACTACGGCTTCTTCAGCGCGCCGTGCTGGCGGCCGAAATCGGGCGCTGCCGAATCCTGGCCGATCTCGACGATGCCGCGGCGGATGGCGCGGGTGCGGGTGAAGTGGTCGAACAGCGCTTCGCCGTCGCCGCGGCGGATGGCGCGGGTGAGCTTGGCGAGATCCTCTGTGAAGGTGCCGAGCATCTCCAGCACGGCGTCCTTGTTGGCGAGGAAGACGTCGCGCCACATCGTCGGGTCGGACGCGGCGATGCGGGTGAAATCGCGAAAGCCACCGGCGGAGAATTTGATCACCTCGGATTCCGTCACCTGCGCCAATTCGTCGGCGGTGCCGACGATGGTGTAGGCGATCAGATGCGGCAAATGGCTGGTGATCGCGAGCACGAGATCATGGTGATCCGGCGTCATCACCTCGACCTTGGCGCCCATCGCGGCCCAGAACGCGCGCAGGCGGTCGGTCGCCGCGGCATCGACGCCGTCAGGCGGGGTCAGGATGCACCAGCGGTTGATGAAGAGCTCGGCAAAGCCGGAATCCGGCCCCGAATGCTCGGTGCCTGCCACCGGATGCGCCGGCACGAAATGAATGCCGCTCGGCAGGTGCGGGGCCATGTCCCTGACCACCGCGCCCTTGACCGAGCCGACGTCGGAGACGATCGCACCCGGCTTGAGATGCGGCGCGATCTCCTGCGCCACGGGTCCGCAGGCGCCGACGGGAATGCAGAGGATGACGAGATCGGCATCCTTCACAGCCTCCGCATTGGTCGCCACCACCTCATCCACGATCCCGAGCTCGGCGACGCGCGCGCGCGTCTTCTCCGAGCGTGCGGTGGTGACGATCTCGCCGGCCAGGCTCTGGAGCTTCGCAGCGCGGGCGATCGAGCCGCCGATCAGGCCGAAGCCGATCAGTGCCACGCGCTGGAAGTGCGGCGTGCTGCTCATTTGCCCGCCATGAAGTCGCGCAAGCCCTCGACCACGAGGCGGTTGGCCTCCTCGGTGCCGATGGTCATGCGCAGCGCATGCGGCAGGCCGTAATTCTTCAAGCCGCGCAGCACGAGTCCGCGCTTGGTCAGGAAGGCGTCGGCGTCGTCGGCGGTCTTGCCCTTTTCGGTCGGGAAGTGGATCAGCACGAAATTGGCGACGCTCGGCGTCACCTTCAGCCCGAGCTTGCCGATCTCCTCGGTCAGCCGGTTGCGCCAGGTCTCGGTGAATTGCTTCGACATCGCCTGATGCGCGGTGTCCTCGATCGCGGCGACCGCGGCGTACATCGCCGGCGTCGATACGTTGAAGGGGCCGCGGATGCGGTTGACCGCGTCGATGACGTGCTCGGGCCCGAACATCCAGCCGATGCGCAGCGCCGCAAGGCCGTGGATCTTGGAGAAGGTGTGCGTCACCACCGTGTTCTCGGTGGTGGCGACCAGCTCGATCCCCATCTCGTAGTCGTTGCGCGAGACGTAATCGCAATAGGCGGCGTCCAGCACCAGCAGCACGTGCGAGGGCAGGCCGGCGCGCAGCCGCTTGACCTCGTCGAACGGCAGATAGGTGCCGGTCGGGTTGTTGGGGTTGGCGAGCCAGACCAGTTTTGTTCGCGGCGTCACGGCCTTGAGGATGGCGTCGACGTTAGCAGTGAGGTTGGTCTCTTGCGCGACGACGTTCCTGGCGCCGACCGCCATGGTCGCGATCGGGTAGACCAGGAAGCCGTGCGTGGTGGAGATCGCCTCGTCGCCATGGCTGAGATAGGTGTGCGCGAGCAGGTTGAGGATCTCGTCCGAGCCGGCGCCGCAGATGATGCGGTTGGGATCGAGCCCGAACGAGCGGCCGATCGCCTCGCGCAGCACGCGCGAGGTGCCTTCCGGATAGTCCTCCAGATGATCCGCCACGCGCTTGAACGCCTCGATCGCCTTGGGCGAGGGCCCGAACGGCGTCTCGTTGGCCGAGAGCTTGAACACCTTGCGGCCCGGCTCGGCGACCGGGCTCTTGCCGGGCGTGTAGGGCGCAATATCGAGAATGCCGGGATTCGGCACGGGGCGGGACATCTTGAACTCCGGATAGGCTTTGGCTTTTCGCGATTTACGATTTCGGCCCGGTCGGGGGCACCGTATAGCGCGTTGCGTGGCTGCCGACGAGGGCCACAGAGCGCACCGAGGCCCCCGCCTCGATCAGGGCAGCCCTGATCTTGTCGATGCTGGTCGCGCCGGTGACCGAGACCAGCAGCGCCGCGCCGTCGAAGGCGGTATCGGGCACCGCCACGATCTCGGCGAGCGGCGACAGCGCGCGCGCGACTTCGGCGTTCCATCCGGAGACGCGCACGCTGAAGGTCTCGACCTCCGTCACCAGGGCGCTGTCGGCGACCCGCGAGATCGCGAACACCGGCAGTGAAGCAGGATGGTCGGCGCGCTCGACGAACGGCATCCGCGCGATGATCTTCGGCGCGCCGTCGGCTTCCAGCTCCAGCCACCATGGTGTGCGGCTCGAGGTCGCCGAAACCAGCGCCAGATCGCCCTTGGACTTCGCAACCGCCTCGACCGCGGCCTGTGCGCTGAAATGGGCGACGTAGGGCACGGTGAAGCCGAAATGGAAGCGCACGGAATCGCGCATCGCCGGCTCGCTCACCGAGATGTCGGCATGCACGGAGAACGGCGCCTGCACATAGGTGAAGGTCGAGATGATGACGCGCCAGATGCTCTCGACCGTGTCGAGCGGCAGGATGCCGCGATGACGCTGCACGATCTCGCGCATCATCGAAGCCTCGCGCGCCGGGCGGAACGCCGAGCCGACCTCCTGGGTCTGCTTCACCTGGATCAGGCGGTCGATGATGTCGCCGCGCTGCATGAGGAGGCGATGCATGCCCTCGTCGATCGCGTCGATCTCCTTGCGCAGTTCCTGCAGCGATGGTGGCGCGGGCGGACGTTGGGACATGTCGGGTCGTCGATCGTTCCGGTGGGGGATGTCCTGATTAGGCAGTCGTGGCGGCGAAAGCAAAGAGAAATGACGTGCTTTGCGGGCGTCGCCGCAGAGGCCAATCGGGCCGATCCGGGCCCGTGACTTGACGAAAACCGCCCAAGACGGTAGCTTTTGCCCGTTCCGTGGTCATTTGAGCCGGCCGGCTTGCAGCCACGTTAAAAAACTCGCTAAACAGGCCGGGGACGCTTCCGATCCCGGCCGAACCTATCGTTCAGGCCGGGTTTTTCATGGCCTGATGTCAGCGGCGCGGTCGAGCAGCCTGTCGCAAACGAGGTCGATGTCCGAGATGGGTAGCGTCAAGTCGATACCGAGTCCCGCGATCAGCGCCGACGAGCGGTCGCATGAGGTGGACCGTCCAAGCTCGCTGGTTGCGCATTTCGGCACCGAGCAGCCGCTGCGGCTCGATTGCGGCGTCGATCTCTCCCCGTTCCAGATCGCCTATCAGACCTATGGCGAGCTCAACGCCGATCGCTCCAACGCGGTGCTGATCTGCCATGCGCTGACCGGCGATCAGCATGTCGCCAATTTGCATCCGGTCACCGGCAAGCCGGGCTGGTGGGAGACGCTGGTCGGCCCCGGCCGTCCCATCGATCCCAAGCACTACTTCATCATCTGCTCCAACGTGATCGGCGGCTGCATGGGCTCGACCGGGCCGGCCTCGATCAATCCCGCCACCGGCAAGGTCTGGGGCCTGGATTTTCCCGTCATCACCATTCCGGACATGGTGCGCGCGCAGGCGATGCTGATCGACCGGCTCGGCATCGACACGCTGTTTGCCGTCGTCGGCGGCTCGATGGGCGGCATGCAGGTGCTGCAATGGACCGCCGCCTATCCTAGCCGCGTGTACTCCGCGCTGGCGATTGCCTGCGCGACGCGGCACTCGGCGCAGAACATCGCCTTCCACGAGCTCGGCCGCCAGGCCGTGATGGCCGATCCGGACTGGCACGGCGGCGGCTATGCCGATCACGGCATCCATCCGCATCGCGGGCTCGCGGTGGCGCGGATGGCGGCGCACATCACCTATCTCTCGGACGCGGCGTTGCACCGCAAGTTCGGCCGGCGCATGCAGGACCGCGAGCTGCCGACCTTCTCGTTCGACGCCGACTTCCAGGTCGAATCCTATCTGCGCTACCAGGGCTCGTCCTTCGTCGAGCGCTTCGACGCCAATTCCTATCTCTATCTGACGCGTGCGATGGACTATTTCGACATCGCCGCCGACCACGGCGGCGTGCTGGCGAAGGCCTTCGCCGGCATCAAGACCCGCTTCTGCGTGGTCTCCTTCACCAGCGACTGGCTGTTTCCGACCTCGGAATCGCGCGCGCTGGTGCACGCGCTGAACGCCTCGAGCGCGCGGGTGTCGTTCGCCGAGATCGAGACCGATCGCGGCCACGACGCCTTCCTGCTCGACGTGCCCGAATTTTTCGACATCTCCCGCGCCTTCCTGCAATCGGCAGGCAAGGCCCGCGGATTGAAGGGTAGCTAAGATGTCCGTGCAGGAAGTGTTGCCGCTGGACGGCGTTGCGGCCAGGCCGTCCGGTGATTATCGCGCCGATCACCGGCTGGTCGCCGAGATGGTCAGACCGGGCTCGAAGGTGCTCGACGTCGGCTGCGGCGACGGCGATCTGCTTCAGCTGCTGGAGACCCGCGGCATCGATGGCCGCGGCATCGAATTGTCGCGCGAGGGCGTCAACCGCTGCGTCGCCAAGGGCCTCGCGGTGGTGCAGGGCGACGCCGATACCGATCTCGTCAACTATCCCGACGATGCCTTCGACTATGTGATCCTGTCGCAGACGCTGCAGGCGACGCGGCAGCCGAAGATCGTGCTGGAGAACCTGCTGCGCATCGGCCGCCGCGCCATCGTCTCGTTCCCGAATTTCGGGTTCTGGAAGATGCGGCTCCAGCTCCTGATCGGCGGCCACATGCCGCGCACCGAGAACCTGCCGGCGACCTGGTACGACACCGCCAACATCCATTTCTGCACCATCAAGGATTTCGTGCAGCTCTGCGACGAGATCAACGTCAAGATGGAGCGCTCGGTGGCGCTCGATCTCTACGGCCGCCCGGTGCCGCTGAACCTGCCCTGGTGGGTGTGGAACATGTTCGGCGAGCAGGCGGTGTTCCTGCTGAGCCGGGGCGGAGGGAAGTAGTTTTCCACAGTCATTGCGAGGAACTCTTGCGACGAAGCAATCCAGGCTGCGTCCGCGGAGGGATTCTGGATTGCTTCGCTGCGCTCGCAATGACGGAGTGCTTGGCAGCGCCTCTGCCTCAATGCGGAGCCAGCGACCGCGGGTCCCGCACCGGCCATCTTCCTGCTTCAACCAGCGTCACGAATCGCTCCACGCTCTCGTTGAACAGCGCGGGCTCCTCCAGATTGAGCACGTGGCCGGACTTCGGAAACATCGCGAGGCCCGCCGCGGGCAGATGCTTCTTCAGGAACAGGCTCGGCCCGATGCACAAATCGTCCTCGTCGCCGCAGATGATGAGCGCGGGTGTTGCTGCGCCTCTGATCGCGCCCGTCATCGTATAGATCGAGGGACGGCGGCCCTGGAATCCGCGCATGGTCCGCGCCGATCCCTTGGCGTCGTGCCGCGCCAGCGCGGCGTAGAAATCGGCGTGCCCGCGCGGGTCCTTCACCAGGAACGCAATCCGGCTCGGTGCCTCGCGCGTGACTTTCGCGACCTCGGCGGAGCCCAGCGTCTCGAACTGCTCGGCATTGGCGCGGCACTGCTCGCGCCAATTCTCGAGATTTTCGATCTCCGAGCCGGAGCCGACGCCGGCCAGCGTCATCGACAACGCGCGCTGCGGCGCGTTGAGCCCGATCTGCAGCGAGGAATAGGCGCCCATCGACAGGCCGACGAGATGCGCGCGCGCGATGCCGAGATGATCGAGCACGGAAAGCGCGTCGGTGTAGAAATGCGTGTAGGTGTAGACCTCGCCATCGGGCACATCGGACGGCGTATAGCCGCGCGCCGAATAGGTGATGCAGCGATGGCCACGCGAGAAGTAGCGCATCTGCGGCTCCCAATTGGTGTAGTCGGCCGCGAACTCGTGCAGAAAAAGTATCGGCGTTCCCTGGCCCGCCTCCTCGAAATAAATGCGGACGCCGTCCCTGGTCGTGGCATGGGGCATTAACCGTTCCCTCTGTTTCAAGCCATGCTCGAGGATCGCAGTTAATTCTGTTGTCGGCAATGCGGCAGCAGCAGCCGAGTACAAACACAAAATCATCGCAGCTATTCGCCGACGTCGCGTCTTTTTCTCGCCACATCGGGCGGCTTAACGGCCAAGCGGATGTCGGCCATTGCACGGGCCGGCGGGAAGTGGGGGTGTCAACGTAGGATGAAGAATGGTTGAGTTGTTTGCGTACCGCCTGTCGCGTTGTGTTGTCGCGCTGGCGCTTCTCTTCGCGGCGGTCGCCGCGTTCGTTTCTCCGGCCTCGGCCCGGCCGCATCATCGCCATAGCGCAGAGCGGCACGCGTACGTGCACCACGCCAGGCATCACCACCACCGCCATCATGCGAGAGGCTCGCGCTTCGAGCGCAGCGCGGCGCAATTGCAGGCGGGCGGTTTCGCCGACACCCAGGCGAGCTACGATCCCAGCGCCAGCAATGGCGGCGTGGCCGGCAACGCGCTTGCCCCAAGTGGTGGATCGGGCCTCGTGTCCGAGGCGCGCCGCTATATCGGCGGCAATCCGACCGGGCGCGGCAGCCTGTGGTGCGCGCGCTTCATGAACATGGTGCTGGAGCATACCGGCCATAAGGGCTCAGGCTCCGACATGGCGAGCTCGTTCGCGCGCTACGGCACGCGCATCTCCGGTCCGCAGGTCGGCGCCATCGCCGTGATGTCGCGCGGCCGCCGCGGCGGTCATGTCGGCATCGTCACCGGCATCGACGCGCAGGGCAATCCGATCATGATCTCCGGCAACAACGGCAACCGCGTCCGCGAAGCCCCGGTCTCGCGCGGCAAGATCTATGCGTATGTGATGCCGAATTGAGCCTCGTCATTGCGAGGAGCTCTTGCGACGAAGCAATCCAGACTGCCTCAGCGGATAGATATCTGGATTGCTTCGCTGCGCTCGCAATGACGGCGTGCGTGGAGACGCCGTTGGCTCACACCAATCTCGGCTCTTCCACCGCCACCACATCGCCGACGCCAATCTCGCCATCGGCAATCACCTCGGCATAGATGCCGCAGTCCATGTGGCCGAGATGGCGCGAGAGCGTCGGCGGGATCTCGAGATCGCGCCTGGCGGTTTCCGGATCGACATTGGTGGCCGGGCAGCGGACGATGCGCTTGACCACCTTCAGCCGGGCCTGCCCGATCGCGAGCGTCTGGCCGACGAGGTCGAGCTCCGACCAGGCCGGCCAGCCCTTGACGTAGAGATTGGCACGGAAGCGCAGCGGATGCACGGCGACGCCGCCGAGCATGGTCTCGATGGCGCGGACGCTGCTCAGATTGATGATGGAGACCACCTTGCGGGCGACATCGGAGAAGCTGTGGTCGCGGCCGGACAGAACCTTGGGCGGCCCCTTCAACTCGGGCTGGAAGTTTTCGCGGAAATAGGCCTCGATGGCAGCGCGTCCGGCGGCGGTCTCGAGATCGCCGCTGGCGACTATCTGGCCGTCCTTGCGGATGGTCAGCAGATTGGTTTCGTCGTCGAAGCGGCTGTCGAGTGCGGCCAGCCGCTCATTGCGCGCCAGCATCAGGAACTGGATTTTCGGCTTCCATTCGGGCGCCTCGGGGTTGAACCCGCTCGGGCCGTTCTCGATGGCGTAGCGGCGGTCGGCCGGCAGGGTCTGGCCCACCTGCAAAGGGACGCGCGACAGGCGTTCCGGCGTCAGGCCCTTGATCGGATAACGATAGAGGCCGGTGATCTCGGCGGTATCTTTGGCTGTCATGCCGCTACTTAAGGGATTCGGCCGGCCATCGCCAAGCCGGCTCACGCGCGCACGAAATTGTGAAGTTGCCTCTTTCGCATCCGCAACCTGCTTCCCACATTTGGCTCAGGCCGGCAGCAACGTCGGCGAAAGACGGCCGTTGTCGCTTGAGAAACCTCAAGGCGGTCAGCGGAAACCCAATGAAGATGCCGTATTGGGGTGCCTTTAGAGGGCCCCAAGGGCAGGCCGAGGGACAGAAAAGATGAATATCGAGAAATATACCGAACGCTCCAGGGGCTTCATCCAGTCCGCGCAGTCGCTCGCGATGCGCGAGGGGCACCAGCAGTTTTCCACCCTGCACGTCCTGAAAGTCCTTCTGGACGACAATGAAGGGCTCGCCGCCGGTCTGATCGACCGCGCTGGCGGCAATTCCCGCGCAATTCTGAAGGCGACCGAGGACGCCCTCAACAAGGTGCCGAAGGTCTCCGGCGGCGGTGCCGGGCAGATCTATCTCGCGCCCGAGCTGGCCCGCACTTTCGACGCTGCCGAAAAGGCCGGCGAGAAGGCCGGCGACAGCTTCGTCACCGTCGAGCGGCTCTTGCTCGGGCTCACGCTGGAGAAGACCAGCGAGGCCGGCACGATCCTCAACAAGGGCGGCGTCACGCCGCAAAACCTCAACGCGGCGATCGAGGCGCTACGCAAGGGCCGCACGGCCGATTCTGCGACCGCCGAGAACGCCTATGACGCGCTGAAGAAATATGCCCGCGACCTGACCCAGGCCGCGCGCGACGGCAAGCTCGACCCGGTCATCGGCCGCGACGAGGAGATCCGCCGCACGATTCAGGTGCTCTCGCGGAGGACCAAGAACAATCCCGTCCTGATCGGTGAGCCCGGCGTCGGCAAGACCGCCATCGCCGAAGGCCTCGCGCTGCGCATCGTCAACGGCGACGTGCCGGAGAGCCTGAAGGACAAGAAGCTGCTCTCGCTCGACTTGGGCGCGCTGATCGCCGGCGCGAAATATCGCGGCGAGTTCGAGGAGCGGCTGAAGGCCGTGCTGCAGGAAGTGACCGGCAGCGAGGGCACCTTCATCCTGTTCATCGACGAGATGCACACGCTGATCGGCGCCGGCAAGGGCGACGGCGCGATGGACGCCTCCAACCTGCTCAAGCCCGCGCTCGCCCGCGGCGAGCTGCACTGCATCGGCGCGACCACGCTCGACGAATATCAGAAGCACGTCGAGAAGGACGCCGCGCTGGCGCGGCGCTTCCAGCCGATCTTCGTCAGCGAGCCCTCGGTCGAGGACACCATCTCGATCCTGCGTGGGCTGAAGGACAAGTACGAGCAGCATCACGGCGTGCGGATCACCGATTCCGCGCTGGTGGCGGCCACGACGCTGTCCAACCGCTATATCACCGACCGCTTCCTGCCCGACAAGGCGATCGACCTCATGGACGAGGCCGCGGCGCGGCTGAAGATGCAGGTCGATTCCAAGCCGGAAGAGCTGGATTCGCTCGACCGCGAGATCATCCGGCTCAAGATCGAGCAGGAGGCGCTGAAGAAGGAAAGCGATGTCGGCTCCAAGTCCCGCCTCCAGACCCTGGAGAAGGACCTCGCCGAGCTCGAGGAAAAGTCGGCGGCGCTGACGGCGCGCTGGAGCGCGGAGAAGAGCAAGCTCTCCGATGCCCAGAAGCTGAAGGCCGAGCTCGACGGTCTGCGGGTCGAGCTCGCCAACGCGCAGCGGCGCGGCGAATTCCAGAAGGCCGGCGAGCTGGCCTATGGCCGGATTCCGCAGCTCGAAAAGCAGCTTGCCGATATCGAGGCCAAAGAGAACTCCGGCGAGATGATGGAAGAGGCGGTCACCGCCAACCACATCGCGCAGGTGGTCTCGCGCTGGACCGGCGTGCCGGTCGACAAGATGCTGGAAGGCGAGAAGGAGAAGCTCCTGAAGATGGAGGAGCAGCTCGGCAAGCGCGTCGTCGGCCAGGCCGAGGCCGTGCGTGCGGTCGCAACCGCCGTGCGCCGCTCGCGCGCCGGCCTGCAGGACCCGAACCGCCCCACCGGCTCGTTCATGTTCCTCGGGCCGACCGGCGTCGGCAAGACCGAGCTGACCAAGGCGCTCGCGGAGTACCTGTTCAACGACGAGACCGCGATGGTCCGCCTCGACATGTCCGAATACATGGAGAAGCACTCGGTCTCGCGGCTGATCGGCGCGCCTCCGGGCTATGTCGGCTATGACGAGGGCGGTGCGCTCACCGAGGCGGTGCGGCGCCGGCCCTACCAGGTGGTGCTGTTCGACGAGATCGAGAAGGCGCATCCTGACGTCTTCAACGTCCTGTTGCAGGTGCTCGACGACGGTCGCCTGACCGACGGCCAGGGCCGTACCGTCGACTTCCGCAACACGCTGATCATCATGACCTCGAACCTCGGTTCGGAATATCTGGTGAACCAGCCGGAGGGCGAGGACACTTCGGCCGTGCGCGAGCAGGTGATGGGAATGGTGCGGGCGCACTTCCGCCCCGAATTCCTCAACCGCGTCGACGAGATCATCCTGTTCCACCGGCTGCAGCGCAGCGAGATGGGCCGGATCGTCGAGATCCAGTTCGCGCGGCTGCAGAAGCTCCTGACCGATCGCAAGATCGTGCTGAGCCTCGATGCCGCCGGCCGCGACTGGCTGGCCGCCAAGGGCTGGGACCCTGCCTATGGCGCAAGGCCCTTGAAGCGGGTGATCCAGCGCTACCTCCAGGACCCGCTCGCCGAGATGATCCTCGCCGGCGACGTCAGGGACGGCGACCATGTCGCGATCTCGGCCGAAGGCAACGTCCTGACCTTCAACGGCAAGGCGCCGCAGACCGCGGAGATTGCGCAGTTCGAGGCACCGGTGCCGAAGCGGAAGCTGAACTGAGCGTCAGTGCTTAGGCCTGAAGTAAAATCGCCCCGGAGGGTCACCTCTCCGGGGCGTCTTGTTTGCTGTCAGCCTAGATTTAGTTGCCGGGGGCCGAGGCGGAGCGCGGCTCGACCCCGTCCTCCTCCTCCTCCAGCTCCGACAAAATATCCACCAGCTCGCGCACGCGGCCCTGCGCCAGCGGGCGCAAATCGTTGATCATCGGCTCGTCATTGGCGAGCCAGGCCTGGGCCTCCGTGAGTTCTTCGGCGGTCGCGCCGATTCCGATGATCTGGGCAATGGTGACGTCGTCGGCGCGGTCCACGGCTTTGGCGACGTCGTCGCGTGAGAGGCGCGTCATGGGCGATCCTCCTGCTGGCTTCCGTCAGCGTCTAACCGGGGAACCGGTGCGCCGGTTCCCGCCACTCCGTGTATGCGGCTCTCCTACTTCTTCACCACCTTGTAGATCGCATTCTCGATGTCTGAGCTGACGTAGATCGCGCCTGTCGCGCCGACGGCGACGCCGGTGGGCACATGCGTCGGCAAGCCGCCGGGCGCGCCGGTCAGGCCGATCGGGAGATTGGCGGCGATCTCGGTGATCTTGCCGCTTTCCGGCACGATCTCGATCAGCCGCTTGGCGCCGACCTCGGCGACGATCAGCTTGCCGTCGTTTGTGCGTGCGATGCCTTCCGGCATCTTCAGCTCCTTCGCGACAACGGTCTTCTCGCCGTTGCTGTCGATCCTGGAGACGAGGCCGGCAAAGGCCTCGGTGATGTAGACCTCGTCGCCGGCCCCGCGAACGAGCCCCACGGGGCCTTCAAGCGCACCGATCAGCGTGGTGCGGTCCTTGCCGTGCTCGCCGCTCACCTTGATCAGTGACTTGGTGCCGAGCTCGGCCACCAGGATGCTGCCGTCCGCGAGCACGATTGCGTCATGCGGCGCCTTGAAGTCGTGCAGCATGTCTCGCGTCGCGCCGGTCTTGCCGTCGATCACCTGCACGGTGCCGGTGAACCAGCTCGACAGGACCACGTCGTTGCCCTTCGCCGTCGCGCTCATCGGATATTCGAGCGTCGTGCCTGCGGCGTGCATGCGCGACTTCTCGGTGACCTCGCCGGTCGCACCATCCACCGTGCGATAGGCGAACAGGTCGGCGACGTGGATCGTGTCCTTGCCGTTCTCGCTCGTGATGCCGATGCCGCCGGGCAAAGCGAGCTTGCCGATGATGATCTGCTTGGCCTGGCCGGTCGCGGGATCGACCTCCTGGATGCCGTTGTCGGCCATGTTGGAGACGTAGATGCGGTCCTTGTCGTCGATGGCGAGATTGTCCAGCGAGGGCTTCAGCTGCGCGACCATGGTCTTGGCGCCGGACTTCGGATCGACCCGGACGAGCTGGCCGAGCGCGGTGTCGACCACGAAGAGGTTGCCCCTGGAATCGAAGTTCACGGCGGCCGGGACCTTGAAGCCGTCGGCGACCACATTCAGCTCGGCCTTGTCGACGTCGACCCTTGCGAGCTGGCCCTTGAACCAGAGCGGACCATAGAGCTTGTCGTCGGGACCGAACTCGAAGCCGTTGAGGCCGCCCATCTTCTCCATGATCTGGCGGGGCGGTTTGACGCCCTCGATGTCGATCTCGTAGAGCGCGTCGCCGAGGAAGACGGTGGTGGCGTAGAGCCTGCCGTCCTTGCGGAAGGCGAGCGAGTTGATGCCGGGAAGCCCGGACGCGAGCTTCCTGATCGGTCCGTCGCCCTTGCGCGCATAGAGATCGCCGGCGAGGAAGCCGGTCCAGGCCATGGTGCCGTCGGGCGCGAAGGCGATGTCGTCGGCCATCCCGACCGGTGCCGGGATCGCAACCTTGGCGCTGCCGCCGGCAATGTCGACCTCGTAGAGCGCAGCGCCCGCGACGCTGCCGGCGAACAAGTGGCCGGCCTTGTCGACACCGAGCCCGTGCACGCCGTGGAACGCCGAGCCCTGCACCAGCCTCGTAACCTCCCAGCCGTCGGCCGATGCGCTCGTTGTGGAGAATAGCGCAGCCACCAGTGCTGCGCAGACGAGCCTGCTTCTCATGGCGTGACCTCCCGTTTTTTGGAAAGTATTCGCCCGTCCTGCGGCTTTGGCAAACGAAACTTGACGTTGTGACGCCGCGAAGCGGCCTCGCTGCGCAGGGTGCTTGTTTTAAATCCTGTTTGAAAATCCCGGACGATACCGGCGGGTTGCCGGCCTACCGGTTGGTGACCTGCAACGGTCCGCCCGTGGCGTCCGACATGCGGGCGATGACGCCGCCGCGGCCGCTCATCATGCCGTCGAGCCGGTCGCGCTCCTTCTCGAAGCTCGCCAGCATCGGGCCTTCCAGCGAACGGCCGCGCGGCAGCTTCACGCGCATCGGGTCGACGAAGCGGCCGTTGACCAGGATCTCGTAATGGACGTGCGGGCCGGTCGACAGGCCGGAGGAGCCGACGAAACCGATCACCTGGCCCTGCCGCACCTTCTTGCCGGGCTCCATGCCCTTGGCGAAGGCCGACATGTGGCCGTAGGCGGTCTCGTAGCCGTTGGCGTGCTTGATGCGGATGTACTTGCCGTAACCGCCCTCGGGGCCCGCCTTCTCGATCACACCGTTGCCGGAGGCGAAGATCGGCGTGCCGTAGCTGGTGGACCAGTCGACGCCGGTATGCATCTTCACGTAACCGAGAATCGGGTGGCGGCGGCCGCCGAAGCCGGAGCGCATGATGGCGTTGTTGACGGGCTTTCTGACCAGGAACTTCTTCGCGCTCTTGCCGGTCTCGTCGTAATAGTCGACGAGGCCGTCGTCGGGGCTCTGGTAGCGGTAGTATTTCTTGGTCTCGCCGCCGACGGTGAGCGAGGCGAACAGCACCTCGTTCTTCTCGGTCGACGTCACGCCCTCGTCCTCGCCGGCGTAGAACACGTCGAAGGAATCGCCGGGCTGCACCTTGCGCTGGAAGTCGACGTCGTAGGAGTAGATCTTGATCATGTCCTCGATGACGGGCATCGGGACCTTGTTGCGCATCGCGGTCTCGTAGATGCTCTGGTAGAGCCGCACGCCGGAGCCGTCATCGTCATCGTCGTCGTCGCTGCTGGCGCTCGCCGCAGTGTCGGCGACGGTGTTCATGCTGGAGACGTCGACGGCGACGTATTTGCCGAGGTCGGACAGCGCCGCGATCGCCTCGACCATGGTCTCGTTTGCGATGACGACACGGTAGGGTTGCAGGCGGGCGCCGGGGCTTGCGGGCGCCATCAGGATCCGGAGCTTCTCGCCTTCCTTCAGGCCGCCGTCGCGGCCGCGCGGTCCGAGCGTCGCGGTGATCGCCTTGATCTCGTCGGCATTGGCGCCGAGATCGCGCAGCACGCCGGCGACGCTGTCGCCCTTCCTGACCATGTGGACGCGTTCGCCGTTGGGGTTGCCGCCGGTGATCTGCTCCTTGGTCTTGGGCAGCAGCGTGACGTTTTCAGGCACCACGCGCGTCTCGAAGCCGGCATAGGGATCGGACGGCGAGGCCTCGGGAGCGTAGGCGGTTCTGATGTCGGAGGGACCGGTCGCGCCGGAGATGTCGGCAGCCGTGTTGGCGAGCGAGGCGTAGCGCACCCCGCCATTGCCGCGCCAATTGGCGGCATCGCGCACCCGCATCAGGATGTCGTCGAGCGCCACCACCGCGGAAATCTTGGCCTTCGGCAGCACCGGCGACAGGTCCTTGGTGACGAAGGACACTTCCGCGTCGGGCTCGACGGCCTCGGGATTGTTGGGATCGTCGGACGCCGTCTTCGGGTCGGAGCCGACATCGGTCAGCAGGCGCTGGGCGTTGAACGGCGGGATCTTCGCGGACAGGTCGCTCGTCGTCATCGACAGATTGCCGGCGATCCGCACGAACGGACGCACCCGCATCACGTCACGGTTGCCGACGCGCGCGACCGTCGAGACGCGCATCACGTTGCGCGAGGCCGTGGATTCGCTCGGCGGCGGCAGGCGGTCGCTCTTGTGCAGCGTGGCGGCGCGATCGGCGGCGCCGAATGCTCCGCGCAGCGCGCCTTCGACCCGCTCCGGCACCTTGGCGAAGGTCATCTCGCCGTCGAGAGAAGCGAAAACGGCGCCGCCGATCAGGGCTGCGCCGCAGAGTCCGGTCAAAATTGTCCCGCTGAACCATTGTACCGAGACACGGCGGCGGTCGATCACGGCGGCTTCAGAACCATCGACGGACAGCGGCGGCTCGTGGCCGAGATCGATGATCCCGGTCTCGCGCCCGTAAGTGCCGCGTGACGTCCTGTGGTTCAACCCAAAGTCCCCCAACTCAACGACCCAAAAGCCCGGTTTCGAGCCTCGTCCCGGTCGCCCTCTTCGAGGCGTATCGCAGGAAAAAGGCAAGCCGCATAGGCGCTCGCGGTCAGAAAGCCCCGACGAGGGGCCGGCCGAAATTACGAACAGCTAAACGGAAAAAGGTCTCTCGATGTCTCTCGAATGTCGGAAGAAGGCCGCGTCATCTGCAAGATCGCCTTCCTCTGACCCCATCAAAATCGCCGGCAGCCCCCACTGGCATCACCCGCGATTCAAGCTTGTCTCTTATCAGAACGCCGCGGGATTGTGGCTCAAGTACGGCGCCAAATATGGAAAAAGTTTCCTGAACGCCGGGCCGAAAAGGCCCCGTCAGACTAGGGGCGGAGCTCGGCCGGGTGGGGGTAGGGCCCGATCCGGCGGGGGCGTGGGCGCGCCAGGCCGGGGACCGGCGGCCCTTGGGACGGGCACGCCGGCCCAGGGGTGTCGGGGCGCCGGGGAGGGGCCCAGGGGAGGGCGCTGGGCAGGGCTCCAAGGCGCCCTCCGGGGGGCGCGGGCGGGCAAACTTTTTTTTCAGATTTTTTTGCCGGGCCGGCGCGTTCGGCGCGTCTGACGCCTCTCTAAACGGCTGGAATCGTGGGTGTTTTCCCGCTGGTCCGCTGTGCGACGATTTGTTGACGATTGGCGTTGACAGGCCGGAAGGTGGGGCCTATAACCCCAACCACTGAGCGCGGCGCCGCCGGGTCACTGACCAAGGCGAGCGAACGCGCCACTGATGCTCCTCACCTTGTTGAGTGACACAACAGCCGACACCAGTCGGTTGGAGTTCATCCATCGTCGGTAAGGGTGTCGGAACCCTTCCTCTCAGGAAGGTTGAGGCCTCTCCGGTCTCGGGCTGTTTGACAAGTGAAGATGAAGAAAGAGAAACGTGGACGGCGGAGTCCTTGCGGGTCTCGCTTCCGGGAAGCTTCGGCTTTTCTGATCGAGACCGGACGAAAGACTTCGGCGGTACACGTTTTCAAGGAAACACCATCGTTGCCAGCGATGTGAATCGCGGGCAGCACATCGACTTCGGTCGATAATGGTGGGACCTCGTCAAACGTTGTGATCAGCCGGTTCAAAGTTCAAGTCCAACTTGAGAGTTTGATCCTGGCTCAGAGCGAACGCTGGCGGCAGGCTTAACACATGCAAGTCGAGCGGGCGTAGCAATACGTCAGCGGCAGACGGGTGAGTAACGCGTGGGAACGTACCTTTTGGTTCGGAACAACACAGGGAAACTTGTGCTAATACCGGATAAGCCCTTACGGGGAAAGATTTATCGCCGAAAGATCGGCCCGCGTCTGATTAGCTAGTTGGTGAGGTAATGGCTCACCAAGGCGACGATCAGTAGCTGGTCTGAGAGGATGATCAGCCACATTGGGACTGAGACACGGCCCAAACTCCTACGGGAGGCAGCAGTGGGGAATATTGGACAATGGGGGCAACCCTGATCCAGCCATGCCGCGTGAGTGATGAAGGCCCTAGGGTTGTAAAGCTCTTTTGTGCGGGAAGATAATGACGGTACCGCAAGAATAAGCCCCGGCTAACTTCGTGCCAGCAGCCGCGGTAATACGAAGGGGGCTAGCGTTGCTCGGAATCACTGGGCGTAAAGGGTGCGTAGGCGGGTCTTTAAGTCAGGGGTGAAATCCTGGAGCTCAACTCCAGAACTGCCTTTGATACTGAAGATCTTGAGTTCGGGAGAGGTGAGTGGAACTGCGAGTGTAGAGGTGAAATTCGTAGATATTCGCAAGAACACCAGTGGCGAAGGCGGCTCACTGGCCCGATACTGACGCTGAGGCACGAAAGCGTGGGGAGCAAACAGGATTAGATACCCTGGTAGTCCACGCCGTAAACGATGAATGCCAGCCGTTAGTGGGTTTACTCACTAGTGGCGCAGCTAACGCTTTAAGCATTCCGCCTGGGGAGTACGGTCGCAAGATTAAAACTCAAAGGAATTGACGGGGGCCCGCACAAGCGGTGGAGCATGTGGTTTAATTCGACGCAACGCGCAGAACCTTACCAGCCCTTGACATGTCCAGGACCGGTCGCAGAGATGTGACCCTCTCTTCGGAGCCTGGAGCACAGGTGCTGCATGGCTGTCGTCAGCTCGTGTCGTGAGATGTTGGGTTAAGTCCCGCAACGAGCGCAACCCCCGTCCTTAGTTGCTACCATTTAGTTGAGCACTCTAAGGAGACTGCCGGTGATAAGCCGCGAGGAAGGTGGGGATGACGTCAAGTCCTCATGGCCCTTACGGGCTGGGCTACACACGTGCTACAATGGCGGTGACAATGGGATGCTAAGGGGCGACCCTTCGCAAATCTCAAAAAGCCGTCTCAGTTCGGATTGGGCTCTGCAACTCGAGCCCATGAAGTTGGAATCGCTAGTAATCGTGGATCAGCACGCCACGGTGAATACGTTCCCGGGCCTTGTACACACCGCCCGTCACACCATGGGAGTTGGTTTTACCTGAAGACGGTGCGCTAACCCGCAAGGGAGGCAGCCGGCCACGGTAGGGTCAGC
>NZ_DF820425.1:1941037-1967724 GCF_000617845.2 Bradyrhizobium sp. DOA9
ACAAGCAGCTCGACGGCGTGCTCGCCGCGCAAAAGGACATGGATGCGATCACCGAAAAGCTTTCCGAAAACACCGCGCCCGACCAGAAGGTCATCGCGCAGCTCGAAGAGGTCGCCAAGAAGCACGGCTTTGCCAGCTATGACGACTACAACAACGTCGTCGACAACATCAGCCTCGTCATCGGCGGCTTCGATCCCGCCACCAGGAAATATGTCGGTCCCGAAGCGGTGATCAAGGCGCAGATCGCGCAAATCCAGGCCGACAAGAAGATGCCTGCCAAGGACAAGAAAGAAGCGGTCGACGAGCTCAACCAGGCGCTCAAGACGCCGATACCGCCGGTCGAGAACAAGGCAAACATCGATCTCGTCGCCAAGTACTACGACAAGCTGGTCGCCGCGCTCGGCGACGACGAGAACTGAGAGCTTCGCTCTCCTGTCCCGGACGCGCTGCAGCGCCGGGGCACGAGCATTCTGCATTCAAGCAAAAGCCCCGGAGCCAGCTCCGGGGCTTTCGTCGTTTCGTCGCGTGCTGCGCGATGCGCTTACGTCCGCGTCCGCATCCGCATCATGAAGGTATCGAAGCTGAGCTCGGCCACCTGCATCCAGGCGAGCGACTCGGTGCGGAAGGCGGTGAGGCTCGCGTACATCTTGCCGAAATGCGGGTTGTTCTTGGCGAGATCGGCGTAGATCTCGTTGGCTGCGCCGTAGCAGGCCTCGAGCACCTCCTGCGGGAATGGCTTCAGGATTGCGCCGGCCGCCAGCAGCCGCTTCAGTGCGGGCGGGTTCACCGAATCGTACTTGCCGGTCACCCAGGTGAAGGTGTCCATCGATGCCGTGCTGATGGCTGCCTGGTAGTTCTTCGGCAGCGCATTCCACTTCTCGAGGTTCATGATGTTGTGGCCTTGGCCGGTGCCTTCCCACCAGCCGGGATAGTAGTAGTACTTCGCCACCTTGACGAAGCCGAGCTTCTCGTCGTCATACGGACCGACCCACTCCGCCGCGTCGATCGTGCCCTTCTCGAGTGCGGGATAGATATCGCCGGCCGCGATCTGCTGCGGCACGCCCCCGACCTTCGAGATGATGGTGCCGGCGAAGCCGCCGACCCGGAATTTCAGGCCCTTGAGATCGTCGACAGTCTTGATCTCCTTGCGGAACCAGCCGCCCATCTGGGCGCCCGTCGAACCCGTTGGAACACCGATCGCATTGTGCTCCTTCAGAAGGTCGTTGAGCATGTCCTGACCACCGTTCCATATCAGCCAGGAAATGTGCTGACGCGTGTTGAGACCGAACGGAAGCGACGTGCCGAAGGTGAACGCCGGGTTCTTGCCCCAATAATAGTAGAGCGCGGTGTTGCCCATCTCGACGGTGCCGTTGGACACGGCATCGAGCACTTGCAGGCCCCCGACGATTTCGCCGGCCGCGAAGGGTTGGATCTGGAATCTGTTGTCGGTGATCTCCGCGACGCGCTTGCAAAAATACTCGCAGCCGCCGTAGAGCGTATCGAGTGACTTCGGCCAGCTCGCCGCCAGCCGCCATTTCACCTCGGGCATTGATTGTGCGACAGCCGGCGCTGCAATTGCACTTGCGGCAAGGCCCAGTCCGCCTGCCGTCAGAAACTTACGACGTTCCATGCGTTTCCCTCCTGCGGTGTCGTGTCCTCGACGAGGGATCGCGGTCTTGATGCCGCTTCATCTTCGCCGGTGGCCGACGTTTCTTGGTGTCCGAAATTCAATGTTCCCGGATCGCAGGCAGCATGACCAAAGGGGAACGGCAAATCAAGCTCGCTTTGGTTGTGCGCCTGCCAAGCCGGTCAATGCTGCACTGCGAACGCGGCTTCCATGGCCTTGCGCGCCTTCATCGTTTCGTCGCCCGCATCGAATTCGACATCGCTCCAGCGCACCACCGTGCCATGGGCGACGTCGTGCTTAAGCTTGAGGCGATGTGCGAGCCCGATCGGCAGGGCGCCGGCCTTGAGGCTGGCGGCCGCCGGCAACAGCTTGCCCCACGCGGTGTAGCCGCCTTCGCCGTCGAGCATCTCCCCGGCGCGCAAGTTACGTTTGGCCACAGCCGCGACGTCGCCGCGGAAGCCGCAAGGCTGCCCGGTGGGCTCGCCTCGCAGCGCGGCCGACAGCACCGAGATGTTCAGCTCGAGCCCGATCAGATGATACGGCTTGTACATCGCGGCGAAGCGCCCGCTGGAATCGGTCTTCAAGCCATATTGCCGGAAGCAGTCGGCGGCATAGTCGCTCGGTGCTTCCAGCACGACATAGACGCCCCAGCGCAGGTCGCGAAACACCGGCCGGCCGTCGCGCTCGAGCGAGGAGACGACCTCGACGAGGCCGGACCGCTCCAGCACGCCGCCGCGCGATCGCGGCCGCAGGACATGCGGCAAATCGTCGACGCCGCAGGGCGGAAACAGCAGGCCGTCCGCGGGCACGTCGAGCCCGCAGGCATTGGCGATCGCGGCCATCTCGATCGCCGATTTGGTGCCGTCGAGGAAGGAGTTGAACATCTGCGGATTCATGCCGGCCGACTGCGCTTCACCCGCGGTCAGGCCGTAATGCTGCCAGACGCCGTCGGGCGTCACGTCGTGATAGGCCGGCAGGTACTTCGTGCCCTTGCCGGCGGCGACGACGCGAAAGCCGGTGGCACGGGCCCAATCGACCATCTCCGCGGTCAGCGCCGGCTGGTCGCCATAGGCGAGCGAATAGACCACGCCGGCCTTGCGTGCTTCCTCGGCGAGCAGCGGGCCCGCCAGCACGTCGGCCTCGACATTCACCATCACGATATGCTTGCCCGCCGCGATCGCGGCGCGCGCGTGGGCGATGCCGACGGCGGGATTGCCGGTCGCCTCCACCACCACGTCCATGGCGCCGCCGGCGATGGCGCGGGCGCCGTCATCGGTGAACGTCGTGGCGGCGATGCGCTCCGCGTCCCAGCCGACCGTGCGGCAGGCCTCGCGGGCGCGGTCGCGGTCGATGTCGACGATGATGGGCACCTCCAGCCCCGGCGTGTGCGGCACCTGTGCGAGGAACATCGAGCCGAACTTGCCGGCACCGATCAGCGCGACACGAACGGGCTTGCCGGCGGAGGCGCGGGCTTGCAGGAGGCGGAAGAGGTTCATGGGGGATGTCCAAGACACAGCGTTGCTGGTGCGGCTTGCGCTCGGTCCACCTCTCCCCGGAGGGGAGAGGTGGAGCACGCCCGCGACTGCGATCTTACTCCGCCGCCTGCCGCGGCGCACGTGCCAGCCGCAGCAGCGCGTCGTCGTCCACCGTCTTGATCGGCGTGAAATCGCGATGCGCGATGTAGTCCGGACGCGTCGGGGTGCGGATGTAGTTCGAGACCGCATTCAGCGTCAGGTAAACGATCTTGCGCGGGTAGGGCGTGATGTTGCCGCTGGAGCCGTGCACGAGATTGCCGTGGAACATCAGCATGCCGCCGGGCTTGCCCGTGGGCGCGACGATGCCGCCCTGCTTGACGAGGCGCGTCACCGTGTCCTCGTCCAGCGTCCAAAGCGGGTAAGAGGTGGTGGCGAGATCGTGCGAGGCTTCGAGATCGCCGGCGTTCTGGCTGCGCGGCACCAGCATCAACGGGCCGTTGATCGGCATCACCTCGTCGAGGAAGATTGCGATGTTCATCGCCCGCGGCTCCGGCATGCCGTCGTCGCGCTTCCAGGTGCCGTAATCCTGGTGCCATTGCCAGACGTCGCCGGTGAAGGCCGATTTGGCGTTGATCTTGAACTGGTGCATGTAGACGGGCTCGCCGAACACCTGCTCGACCGGCTCGATCATGCGCGGATGCGCCCCGAGGAGTGCGAACGCCTCGTTGTAGAGATGCGCGGCAAAGGCCGTGCGCGGCGCCCCGCTCTTCTCGCGCCAGACTTCGGGACGGTTGGCGTCGTAGATGGCGACCGCCTCGCGTGCGAGCAGGTCGACTTCCTCCTGGGCGAACAATTCGGGCAGGAACAGCCAGCCCTCGCGGTGGAAGAACTCCAATTGCTCCTGAGACAGTTTCATGGGTCGTCCTCCTTGGTTTGTTTGTTTTCTCTCTCGTCATGCCCGGGCTTGTCCCGGGCATCCACGTTCTTCCGGCGTCGAGCAAAGACGTGGATGGCCGGGTCAAGCCCGGCCACGACGGCGAAGGGCTGCAAATGTTTACGCCGCCGCCTCTTCCGTCGCCCGCAATCTCTCCTCGGTCATCCGTCCCGCCGTCTGCGCGTGCGCGTGCGCGGCGCGTTCGGCCGCCTTCGCGTTGCCGCTCAGAATGTGCCCGGCAATATCGGCATGCTCCGCCCAGGCGCTGGCGCGATAGTCGAGCTCGGAGAGCACCGTGGCCATCGAGCGCCGCATATGCGGCCATTGCGGCGCCATGGTCTCCTCGATCACGGGATTGCCGGCGAGCTGATAGATCGCGCGGTGAAAATCGACGTCGAGCACGATGAGCTCGGCCAGCGCCGTGTTGCGGTCGCTGCGGCGCCCGGCGGCGAGTGCTGTCTCCAGTCGCGCGCGTCCCGCTGCATCGTTGGCCGTGCGCTGAGCGGCGAGCCGGGCCGCCAGCGCGTCGATGGCGCCGCGCACCTCGTAGAGCTGCCGGATGCGCGCGGGATCGAGCTGCGTCACCTCGAAGCCGCGGCGGCCGCTCTCGGCGACCAGGCCCTGCCGGTGCAACAGATGCAGCGCGTGCGACACCGGCTGACGCGACACGCCGAGCCTGTCGGCGAGCTCGTTCTGCCGGATGCGCTGGCCTGGCTGAAGCGTGCGGTCGGAGATCGCTTCCAGGATCCGTTCATAGACCTGGTCGATCAGGTTCGGGAGCGGGTCGAGAGGGATCACGCCGGCAGCTCCGAAAGGGCAAAGGAATACGGAATTCCGTATTCGAAAGTACGCTTCCGGAGGTATAGCGTCAAGAGATGGTTGGAGGTGGCCCAGTGCGCTTTGGTCCGGCCGCTCAGGTCATTGATATTGCTTGGGTCGTCCTACTGTGCATGGGGTTGTTTTCGCGATATTGGTCCGCGACCTCAGTGCTCCAGCACCTCCACGTCGAGCGCTGCGATCCGCTCCGCATCGGCCAGCGCCTCGATTGCGGCAATGCGGTCGCCCCTGAATGTCACGCGCAGCGCGATGCGCAGCTGTCCGCCGAGGATGACGGCAACACCGATCTCGCCGTCGACCAGCGCCGTCCGCGCGGCTTGGGCCCGGCCCTTGTAGAGCTCTGCGACCGCATCCGCGCCGCGGATCTCCGCCAGCGTGCCGAGCCGCACCGCGGCCTGGTCGGCGCGGAATACGACATCGGGATCGAGCACGGCCAGCAGCCCCTCGAAATCGCCTTCACGCGAGGCCTTCAGGAAGGCATCGACGATGCCGCGCCGGCGCGACAGGTCGGTCTCCGGCACCGGCGCTCCCTGCACGCGCCGCCGCGCCCGGCTCGCGAGCTGACGCGATGCTTCGACCGAGCGGCCGACGATCGGCGCGATCTCCTCGAAGGGCACCGCGAACATATCGTGCAGCACGAAGGCGAGCCGCTCCGCGGGCTGCAGCGTCTCCAGCACCACCAGCAGCGCCGCGCCGACCGAGTCAGCCATCTCCGCCTCGCGCTCCCGCGTCTCGTCGACCGGCTCCGGCACATGCTCGCCCATCGGCTCTTCCTTGCGCGACTTCCGCGCACGCAGCATGTCGAGGCAGATGCGCGCGACCACGGTGGTGAGCCAGCCGCGCAAATTTGCGACGTCGGACATGTCGTAGCGGCTGACCCGCAACCAGGCCTCCTGCACGGCATCGTCGACCTCGGCACGGGAACCCAGCATCCGGTAGGCCACCGCTCTGAGATGGTCCCTGCTCGCCTCGAATTGCTGCGTCAGAAAATTTTCTTCGCTCATCGGTCACATTCCCTCGTCGCGATCCGTCATGCCCATGACGACGCCAATCCGGCCGATGTGACCGGAACCTTCGAAATTCGACAGATGGAGACGAAAATGATGCACGCCCGCATGAATCACCCCGTCATGGTCTTGCCAGAGGCCATGAATGTCCTGCAGTCCCTCGGCAACCTGACGAAGCAGGGCCTGCCGGAAAAGCTCCTCGAACTGGTGCACCTGCGCGCCAGCCAGATCAATGGCTGCAGCGTCTGCGTCGATATGCACCCGAAGGTCGCCCGCAGGCTGGGCGAGACCAACGAGCGGCTGTTCGCCGTGTCCGCCTGGCGCGAGGCGCCCTACTTCACCGAGGCCGAGCGCGCCGCGCTGGCCCTGACCGAAGCCGCCACGCGCCTTGCCGATCGCGAGGATCCGGTGCCCGATGCGATCTGGGAGGAAGCCGCCAAGCACTTCGACGAGCGCGAGCTCGCCACCCTGATCCTCGCGATCGCGACGATCAACGTGTGGAACCGGCTGAACGCGACGATCAAGATGCCGGTCGGCGTGTGGAAGGCGTGAGCTACTTCGCCAGGAAGCTGCTCACCACCGCGCCGAACTCGAGCGGCGCCTGCTCGAACATCCAGTGGCCGGCGTTGGCGATCACCGCCGTCTCGGCGCCAGCGATGTGCGCGGCCAGCACGCGCCAGATCACCGACAGGCTGCCGGTGGTGGCGCCGCCGCCGATCAGCAGCGTCGGTGTCCTGATCGCCTGCGCATCGCTGAGCGTGTAGGGCCGGCGCTGCTCGTTGATCTGGCCGAGAAAGGTGAGCGCGTTGTCGCGGAGCTGCTGCTTGGCCGCAGCCGGCACGCGCCGCCAGGAGCCGTCGCCCTCGATGCCTTCGTAGAAATTCCGCAGTGCGCCCTCGAGGTCGCCGGCGCGGATCATCTCGACCGAGCGCGCCGTGCGCGCCGCCAGCGGCGGATGCGCCGGCGTGCCTTCCGGCACCGGCAGGGATGGGTCGAGATCGCCGCCGGGCTCGGCCAGCACCAGCTTGCGCAACAGATCAGGCCGCGCCTGCGCCACGCGGAAGGCGATGTGTCCGCCGCGCGAATGCCCCATCAGGTCGACGGGTCCGGGCGTGACCTGTTCGATGAAGGCGATCGTGTCGGCGACGTGCTGCGCCATCCTGTAATCGTCGCCGACGGCGTCCCAATGCTCGGGAAAGAAATGCCGCAGGCTGACCGAGATCACGCGGTGGTTTCTCGACAGCGGACCGAGCACCGCATACCAGGTGCGGAAATCCCCTAACGTGCCGTGCACGCAAACCAGCGGTGGGCCCTCGCCGACTTCGAGATAGGCCATGTCGTAACCGTTGACGTGGAAGCTCTGCATGGTCAGCTCGCCAGAAAATCCAGAACCACTTCGGAATATTTCTGCGGCGCCTGCTCGAACATCGGATGCGTCGCGTTCGGGATGATCGCCGTCCTGGAATAGGGCACATGCGCGGCGAGCGCATGCAGCACTTTTGGCAGAAGGCCCTTGGTCCGCGCGCCCAGGATGAACAGCGTCGGCATCTTGATCGCCTCCGCATCCGCCCTCGAGAACGGCGGGCGCTTGTCGCGAACCTGGCCGATCAGGGTCGTGGCGTTGTCGCGCAAATTCTGCTTCACCATCGCCGGCAGCCGTGGCCAGGTGCCGGGACCTTCCAGCGTGTCGACGAAGACGGCGAGTCCGCCGTCGATATCGCCGGCTGCGATCTTCTCGGCCGAGGCCGTGAAGCGCGCCAGCAGCGGCGAGGGGCCGCCGACGTAATCCGGATCAAGGCTGGCATCGAGCTCGCCGCCGGGCTCGGCCAGGATCAGCCGGCGCAAAACGTCAGGCCGCTGCTGCGCCACGCGGAAGCAGATGTGCCCGCCGCGGGAATGTCCCATCAGGTCGACCGGCCCGAGATCGAGCTTGTCGATGAAGGCGAGGACGTCGCTAACGTGCTGCGCGATCGAATAGGTGTCGCTGACGCCGTCCCATTTTTCCGGGAAGAAGTGCCGCAGGCTGACGGCGATCACCCGGTGCCGCTGTGTCAGCGGCCCCAGCACGCAACCCCAGACGCGAAAATCATTCAGCGATCCATGCACGCACACCAGCGGCGGACGGCCCCTGTCTTCGCCCACGTCGAGATAGGGCATGTCGTATCCATTGACGTGGAGGCTCTGCATTCTGGACTCGCGGGAGGAATTGGAACACCTGTGCAAGATTCCCGGAAACCGGGTGGATCGCAACTATTTCCAAGCCTAGATTTGGCCTGAGATGAAAGTAGGGGCTTGCATGAGACGCAAGCCGGGAACCAAGCCATGAGTGACCAGCATTTTGCCCTGTTCGACACCAGGATCGGCCTGTGTGCCGTCGCCTGGGGTCCGCGCGGCATCAACGGCACACAATTGCCGATGGGCGGCGAGCAGAAGATCCGCACCCGCATCAGCCAGCGCCATGCCGACGCCACCGAGACCGAGCCGACCGCCGAGGTGCGAGAGGCGATCGCCCGCATGACAAAACTGCTCGCGGGCGAGCCGGATGACCTTACGGACATCCCGCTCGACCTCGATGGCGTGCCCGAGTTCAACCGCGGCGTCTACGAGATCGCCCGCGCGATTCCGCCGGGCAAGACCATCACCTATGGCGACATCGCAAAACAGCTCGGCGGCGTCCAGCTGTCGCGCGACGTCGGCCAGGCGCTCGGCCGCAACCCGTGCCCGATCGTGGTGCCGTGCCATCGCGTGCTCGCCGCCGGCAACAAGCCCGGCGGCTTCTCGGCCAATGGCGGCGTGGTCACGAAGCTGAAGATGCTCGAGATCGAAGGCGCGCTGGTGAACCACACGCCGAGCTTGTTCGATTGAGGCGGCTTGCACCGGTGCGGTAGGGTGGGCAAAGCGCAAGCGTGCCCACCATCTCGTCGTAACGTGGAAAGTTCGTGGGCACGGCGCAAGGGCGCCTTTGCCCACCCTACGAGATTCCGCCCTAAATCTTCGCTGCCGCCTTCGGCCAGTACCTGTCACGCAAATGCCGCTTCACCAGCTTGCCGGTCGGCGTGCGCGGCAGCTCGGCTTCGAAATCGACCGAGCGTGGGCACTTGATGGCGGAGAGCCGGCTCTTGCAATAGGCGATCAGATCGGCCTCCAGCGCCTTGCCGGCGCGGCTGATGTCGTGCGGCTGCACCACCGCCTTGACCTCTTCACCCATCTCCTCGTTCGGCACGCCGAACACGGCGACGTCGGCGACTTCGGGGTGCGTGATCAGCACGTCCTCGGTCTCCTGCGGATAGATGTTCACGCCGCCGGAGATGATCATGTAGGACTTGCGGTCGGTGAGATAGAGGAAGCCGTCCTTGTCGAGATAGCCGACATCGCCGAGCGTCGACCATCCCTTGGCGTTGTAGGCCTTCTTCGTCTTCTCGGGATCGTTGTGATAGGTGAACGCCGGCGCGTCGGCGAAATAGACCGTGCCGATCTCGCCGACCGGTTGCTCCTCGTCGTTCTCGTCCAGAATCTTGATCTTGCCGACCACGGCGCGGCCGACGCTGCCGCGGTGCTCCAGCCATTGCTGCGAGTTGCAGACGGTGACGCCGTTGCCTTCAGAGCCGGCGTAATACTCGATCAGGATCGGTCCCCACCACTCGATCATCTTGGCCTTGACGTCGACGGGGCAGGGCGCAGCGGCGTGAATGGCGCCCTTCAGCGTCGAGACGTCATATTTGGCGCGCACCTCGTCCGGCAGCTTCAGCATGCGCACGAACATGGTCGGCACCAGCTGTGACTGGGTCACCTTGTACTTCTCGACCAGCTTCAGGAACTCTTCCGCGTCAAAATGCTCCATGATGATGGAGGTGCCGCCGAGCACGATCGCCATCATGTTGAAGCGCAAGGGCGCCGCGTGATAGAGCGGTGCCGGCGACAGATAAGTGCTCTCGGCATTCATGCCGCACATGTCGGCGCAGAGCACGCGGAGAAATGCGTTCGGCACGTCGATCCTGTTGCCTTCGAACGCCTTCTTGATTCCCTTCGGGCGGCCGGTGGTGCCCGACGAATACAGCATGTCGTAGCCGGCGACCTCGTCGGCGATCGGCGTGCTCGGCTGCGCCGCGGCTTCCTTGTCGTAGGAGCGGAAGCCGGGCAGAGGGTCGTCCATCATGTAGAAGATCGGCTCCCCTCGCGTGCCCTTGATCAGGCCTTTGATCTGGTCGGCGCATTTCGGCGTCGTGATCACGACCTTGGCGCCGCAATCGGCGATGATGTAGTCGATCTCGTCCTGCTTCAGGTAGCGGCTGATCGCGGTGTAATAGAGCCCGCTGCGTTGCGCGGCCCAGCACAGCTCCATGAAGGCGAGGCGGTTCTCCATCAACAGCGCGATGTGGTCACCGGCCTTGAGGCCGAGCGAGCGGAACAGATGCGCGCCCTGGTTCGAGAGCTCATCGAGCTCGCGATAGGTGATTGCCTTGCCGGTGCCGGCCATCTGGTAGGCGATCTTGTCGGGCGTCGACTTGGCGTGGATGGAGGGGTGGGTCATGGCGCTTCCTCAGACGTGCGAATGGCGAGTAGCGAGTGGCGAATAGGGAGGAAGGGCAATCCGCTCTTCGCCTACTCACCATTCGCTACTCGCCACTCACCACTCGCTTTTGTTTTTCTTACAGCCGCTCCACGATCGTCACGTTAGCCATGCCGCCGCCCTCGCACATGGTCTGCAGGCCGTAGCGCTTGCCGCGCTGGTGCAGGGCGTGGACCAGCGTCGTCATCAGCTTGGTGCCGGAGCCGCCGAGGGGATGGCCGAGCGCGATGGCGCCGCCGTTGACGTTGAGACGCTCCGGGTCGGCGCCGGTGGTCTTCAGCCAGGCCGTCGGCACCGATGCGAAGGCCTCGTTGACCTCGAACAGGTCGATGTCGCCGACCTTCATGCCGGCCTTCTCCAGCGCGCGCTTGGTCGCGTGCAGCGGCGCATCCAGCATGATCACGGGATCGCCGCCCGTCATGGTCATGTGGTGGATGCGTGCCAGCGGTTTGACGCCGAGCTGCTTCAGGCCCTTCTCGTTCACCACCATGACGCCGGAGGCGCCGTCGCAGATCTGGCTGGCGCTGGCCGCGGTCAGCTTGCCGTTCTCGGCGATCAGCTTGACGCCCTTGATGCCGTCGAGCGTGACGTCGAAGCGGATGCCTTCGTCGATTGTATGGGTGTCCTTGCTGCCATCGGCGCGGGTGATGTCGAGCGGCACGATCTCCTTCTTGAAGTGACCTGCTTGCGTCGCCGCGATCGCGCGCTGATGGCTGTCGTAGGAGTACTGGTCGAGCTCATCCTTGGAGAGGCCGTACTTCTCGGCCATCATCTCCGCGCCGGTGAACTGGCTGAACACGATGTTCGGATACTTCTTCTCGATGCCGGGGCTCTTGTAAGTGCCGAAGCCGTTCTTGGCGGGAAGCTGCGACGACAGGCCCATCGGCACCCGCGTCATCGATTCCACGCCGGCCGCGATCACCACATCCATCGCACCGGACATCACCGCCTGCGCGGCGAAGTGCAGCGCCTGCTGCGAGGAGCCGCACTGGCGGTCGATCGAGGTGCCCGGCACGCTCTCCGGCAGCTTCGAGGCCATGATCGCGTTGCGCGCGACGTTGTTGGACTGCTCGCCGACCTGCATGACACAGCCCATGATCACGTCCTCGACCAGCGCCGGGTCGACCTTGGTGCGATCGACGAGCTCGTCCAGCACCTTGGCGGCGAGATCGGCCGGATGCCAGCCGGCGAGGCGGCCCCCCTTGCGCCCGCCGGCGGTGCGCGCAGCGGCGACGATGTAAGCCTCGGCCATGTCGGTCTCTCCCTGAATTTCTTGATTGGGTTGGTCGTCGGGAACGGATTTAAGGGACCGGAGATCATTTAGTCAATCGATCAATTAACTCTTGTGATGAGGCGCTGCTTGGGCTTATCTGCGCCCCGCTTCCAGCGGCCAAACAGGGATCTCCGTGGCGACCAGCGTACCTAACAGGCTCCCCGGCGGGAAAAATTCCACGGCAGAGAAATTGCTGGTGGCCGCGAGCGAGTTGATGATCGAACGCTCCTCGATCGAGATCTCGCTCTCCGACATTGCGCAGAAGTCGGGCGCCAACGCCGCGCTGGTCAAATATCACTTCGGCAACAAGGACGGCCTGTTGCTGGCGCTGCTCGCGCGCGATGCGGCGACCGAGATGTCCAACCTCGAATACCTGCTGGCACAGCCGATCACGGCGACGGCGAAGTTGAAGCTGCATATCGCCGGCATCATTCGCGCCTATCACCGGTTTCCCTACATGAACCGGCTGATCCACTATCTCCTGCACGAGACCAGCGCGCGCTCCGCCGACGAAGTCTCGAAGTTCTTCGTGGCGCCGCTGCTCGACTTCCACCGCCGCCTGCTGAGCGAGGGCGTCAGCCGCGGCGAATTCCGCCCGACCGATCCGGTGCTGTTTTACACCAGCCTGATCGGCGCCTGCGATCACCTGTTCTTCGGCCGGCACGCGATGTCCCGCGCGACCGGCGTCGGCCCTGTTACCGACGATGTCTGCCGGCAATACATCAAGCACATGGAAACGCTGATCTGCGGCGGCATCCTCGCGCAAGCCGAGGAAGCTGCCGCGGCCGGATAGTCCGGCCAAACGCTCACAAGTCTAGAGAAGAAACGCCCAAGGAAAGGTAGATTACGATGCAGCTGAAAGACGTAGCCGTTCTCATCACCGGCGGTGGTTCGGGCCTTGGTGCCGCGACAGCCCGCGCCATGGCGGCCAAGGGCGCCAAGATCGGCGTGATCGACCAGAGCAAGGAAAACGCCGAGAAGGTCGCCGCTGAAGTGAAGGGCGTCGCGCTGCATGCCGACGTCACCAGCGAGGAGCAGATCAAGGCGGCGATCGCGAAAGCGGAAGCCGCGCACGGCGTTGCCCGCGTGCTGATGAACTGCGCCGGCATCGGCGGCTCCCAGCGTATCGTCGGCCGCGACGGCGTCTATCCGCTGGAAAAGTTCGCGCGCATCATCAACGTCAACCTGATCGGCACCTTCAACTGCCTGCGTCTGTTCGCCGAGCGCCTGGTCACTGCGGAGCCCGTCGGCGAAGAGCGCGGTGTCATCATCAACACGGCCTCGGTTGCCGCTTACGAAGGCCAGATCGGCCAGATCGCCTATTCGGCCTCGAAGGGCGGCGTCGTCGGCCTGACCCTGCCGGCTGCGCGCGATCTCGCCAGCCAGAAGATCCGCGTCAACACCATCGCGCCCGGCCTGTTCTTCACGCCGCTGCTGATGGGCTTGAACGAAGAGGCCCGCAAGAGCCTGGGCGCCCAGGTGCCGCATCCCTCGCGTCTCGGTGACGCCAACGAATACGGCATGCTCGCGGTGCACATCGTCGAGAACCCGATGCTGAACGGCGAAACCATCCGCCTCGACGGTGCCATCAGGATGGCGCCAAGGTAGTGCACTTACCCTCCCCTGGAGGGGGAGGGTCGATCGCGCGAAGCGCGAGCGGGGTGGGGTGATCTCTCAACTCGGGCAGTGTGCGTCGCGGAGAGACCTTCACCCCACCCCGTCTCACATTTCGCTGCGCTCCATGTGAGCCGACCCTCTCCCTCCAGGGGAGGGTGAGAGATGGTCTTCGTGTGGCAAGAAAGTGCGAGGCCCCATGTCCCAACCGCTGCTGATCGAGCACAACGACGGCGTCGACCGGGTGACGCTCAATCGGCCCGAGCACCTCAACGCGCTCGATCCCGCGCTGATCGATGCGCTCAACGACTATTTCCAAGGCCTGCAACGCAATCGCGACACCCGCGTCGTCGTGCTGAAGGGCGCCGGAAAGAATTTCTGTGCCGGCCTCGATCTCAAAGCCGCGATGGCGCGGCGGGCCGGACAGCAGGAGCCGCCGGGCGTCACGGAGTCCTTGGATTCGCAGCGGCGCATCGCCGACATCGTGATGCTGATGCGGCGCTGCCCGCAGCCGATCCTGGCGCTGGTGCAGGGCGCGGCGGCCGGCGGCGGCTTCGCGCTGGCGCTGGCCTCCGACATCCGCATCGCGACGAGATCGGCGCGGATGAATTGCGCCTTCATCAAGCTCGGGCTCGGCGGCTGCGACATCGGCACCAGCTATTTCCTGCCGCGCCTCGTCGGCGTCTCCGTCGCATCCGAGCTGATCCTCACCGGGCGCTTCATCGGAGCGGAGCGCGCGCTCGCGGTCGGTCTCGTCTCGGAGGTCGTGGACGACGACAAGCTCGATGACGCGGCCGCGCCTTATGTCGAGGCGATGATGACGGCCTCGCCCGTAGGCCTGCGTCTATCCAAGGAATGCCTCAACATGAGCGTCGATGCCGGCTCGCTGGAAGCTGCGATCGCGATGGAGGATCGCAACCAGGTCCTGTGCAGCCGCTCGGAAGAGTTTTCGGAAGGCATCAGGGCCTTTCTTGAGAAGCGAAAGCCTGTCTATATCAGGCGCTGAACGATGAAGATCCGCAAAGGACAGTAATTCCGGGAGACGCAAAATGAGTGGAAGCGCGGCGGTGATGATGACGAAGCCAGCCTTTCGCAAGGTCCAGTGGCTCGCGCGCGACATCGACGTCGAGCGCCGCGCTGATGGCACCGTTGTGCTCAAGTCGCGCATTCCGCTGCAGCCCTATGAGAAGCACATCCCGGCGTCGCTGGCGAAATGGGCGAAGGAAGCGCCGGAGCGCATCTGGCTGGCACAGCGCGGCGGTCCGAACCGCGAATGGCGCAAGGTGTCCTATGGCGAAGCCAAGCGGACAGTGGATGCGCTGACGCAGGGCTTGCTCGATCTCGGGCTCGACGGGCGGCCCGTCGCGATCCTCTCCGGCAATTCGATCGAGCATGCGCTGATGACGCAGGCCGCGATGCAGGCGCGCGTCCCGGCAGCGCCGGTATCGCCCGCCTACTCCTTGATGAGCCACGACCACGTCAAGCTGAAATACCTGTTCGACCTGATCAAGCCGGCCGTCCTGATGGTGCAGGACGGGCCGACCTTCGAGAAGGCGCTGAAGGCGCTCGATCTCAGCGGCGTCACCGTGGTTCACGTTGCGCGGCCCTGCGAGGGCATCGAGAGCGTCAGCTTTGCGGAGCTCGCGGCAACACCTGTCACGGCCGATGTCGAGGCCTCGATCGCAAAGATCACGCCGCAGACCGTCGGCAAGCTGCTGTTCACGTCGGGCTCGACTGGCATGCCCAAGGCCGTCATCAACACCCAGGAGATGATGTGCGCCAATGCGGCGATGATGATGCAGGTGCGGCCGCGCGACCCGAACGGGCCTGTAGCGATCATGCTGGACTGGATGCCCTGGAATCACACCATGGGCGGCAATGCCGCGTTCCACCCGATCCTGGTCGACGGCGGCACGCTCTATATCGACGACGGAAGGCCGATGCCGGGCCAGTTCGAGGAGACGCTGCGCAATTTGCGCGAGATTTCGCCAACCTATTATGCCAACGTGCCCGCCGGCTATGCCGCGCTCGCCGCCGCCATGGAGAAGGACGATGCGCTCTGCCGCTCCTTCTTCAGGAATCTCTCGATCATGGCCTATGGCGGCGCGCGGCTGCCCGACGATCTCTATGAGCGCATGCAGGCGCTGGCGGTGAAGACCACCGGCGAGCGCATCGTGTTCTACACTGGCTGGGGCTCGACCGAGACCGCCCCGACCTCGACCGGCACCTATTGGGACACCGAGCGCGTCGGCCTGATCGGCCTGCCGTTCCCCGGCGTCGAGTTGAAGATGGTGCCGTGCGGCTCGAAATACGAGCTGCGCCTGCGCGGCGTCAATGTCACGCCCGGCTATTTCGGCCAGGCTGAGCTGACCAGGAAGATGTTCGACGAGGAAGGCTTTTACTGCATCGGCGATGCCGGCATCTTCGTCGACGATTCCGATCCGGTGCAAGGCATCATCTTCGCCGGCCGCGTGGTCGAAGACTTCAAGCTCACCACCGGCACCTTCGTTCATGTCGGCTCGCTGCGGACCGATGCGATCGCAGCCGCAACGCCGGTCGTGCACGATGCGCTGGTCGCGGGGCAGGACCGCCCGTTCATCGGTCTCTTGGCCTGGCCGAACCTGCACGCCTGCCGCCAGCTCGTCGGCAATCCCGATTTGAGCTTTGCCGATGCGGTGAAGCATCCCGAGGTGCTCGCCTGCTTCAGGCGCGGCCTGGAAGCGCATAACAAAGAATGCGAGGGCGCCAGCAGCCGGGTCATCGCGCGCGCGATGCTGATGGTCGAGCCGCCCTCGATCGACGGCAACGAGCTCACCGACAAGGGCTACATCAACCAGCGCGCTGGCCTCGAACGCCGCGTCGCGCTGGTGGAGCGGCTCTATGCGGACAAGCCGGACCAGGACGTCATCATTCTCAAGTAATCGACATCATCAACACGGGTACGCGCCATGAACTTCGATTTCTCCGACGACCAGAAACAGCTCCGCGACCAGGCGCGCAAGTTCCTCGCTGAAAAGTGCTCGCCCAAGGCGGTGCGTGTCGTGCTCGACGGCAAGGCGCCTTACGACAAAGAGTTGTGGAAGGGCCTTGCCGAGATGGGCTTCCTCGGCGTTGCGATCCCGGAGGAGTTCGGCGGCGCGGGTGCTGGTCATCTCGAGCTCTGCGTGATCGCGGAAGAGATGGGCCGGGCCAATGCGCCGGTGCCGTTTTCTTCCACAGTGTATCTGGCCGCCGAAGCGCTGCTGATCGCCGGCAGCGACGCGCAGAAGAAGAAATGGCTGCCGTCGATTGCGTCCGGCGAGGCGATCGGCACGCTGGCGCTGTTCGAGGGCAAGGGCAATCCGGCGCCGAAGAACGTCAAGCTCACCGCTGCGAATGGCGTGCTCAACGGCGTCAAGAAGCCGGTCGCCGATGGCGCCATTGCCGATTTCGCGGTGGTCGCCGCACGCACGGGATCGAGCGGGCGCGAGGCCGACATCTCGCTGTTCCTGGTCGATCTCAAAGCCGGCGGCGTCGAGGTGAAGAGCCTCACCAATCTCGATCCGACCCGCGGACAGGCCGAGATCACGTTCAAGGACGCCAAAGCCGAGCCGCTGGGAGCTGCCGGCGAAGGCTGGAGCATCCTCACTGAGGTGCTCGACCGCGCCGCAGTGCTGTGCGCGTTCGAGCAGGTCGGCGGCGCTGATCGCGCGCTCGAGATGGGCCGCGACTACGCGCTGGACCGCATCGCCTTCGGCCGGCAGATCGGCTCGTTCCAGGCCGTCAAGCACATGCTCGCCGACATGTATGTCTCGGCGACGCTGGCGCGCTCCAACAGCTATTACGGCGCCTGGGCGCTCTCGACCAATGCGGCCGAGCTGCCGGAAGCCGCGGCCGCCGCGCGCATCAGCGCGACGCAGGCGTTCCAGCACTGCGCCAAGAACAACATCCAGGTTCACGGCGGCATGGGCTTCACCTGGGAGTTCGACTGCCACATGTACTACCGCCGCGCCAACGCGATGGCGCTCGGGCTCGGTAGCCTCACTTATTGGGAAGATCAGCTGATCGACCGGATGCGGAAGAAGAACGCGGCTTAAGCATCGATGCGTAGGGTGGATTAGCGAAGCGTAATCCACCACTTCCGTCGATGAGGAAAGCAAAGAGGTGGATTACGCCTTCGGCTAATCCACCCTACGGACAACAGAGAAGCAAGATGAACTTCGACGACACCCCGCAGGAAGCCGAGTTCCGCGCCACCGCCCGCGCCTGGATCAGCGCAAACGCGCCCAGGCAGTACGAGGAGGAGCTGCGCAAATCCTCGCTCGGCCGCACCGTGCTCAAGAACGCCAACATTCTCGAAGTCGCAAAAGCCTGGCAGAAGAAAAAAGCCGACGCCGGCTGGGCCTGCCTGCACTGGCCGAAGGAATATGGCGGTCGCGGCGCCTCGCCGATCGAGCGCGTGATCTGGCAGCAGGAAGAAGGGCCGTTCGGCCAGCTCTCCCGCATGTTCATCATCGGCCACGGCATGTGCGGGCCGACCATGATGGCGTTCGCGCGCGAGGAGCATAAGCGGACCTATCTGCCGCCGCTCGCCTCCGGCGAGAAGGTCTGGTGCCAGCTGTTCTCCGAGCCCGCCGGCGGCTCGGACGTTGCGGGCTTGCGCACACGCGCGGAGAAGGACGGCGACGACTGGATCATCAACGGCCAGAAGATCTGGACGTCGGGCGCGCATTATTCCGACTACGGCATTTTGCTTACGCGCACCGATCCTGATGTGCCCAAGCACAAGGGCCTCACCATGTTCTTCCTGGACATGAAGAGCCCCGGCGTCGAGGTGCGGCCGATCAAGCAGGCGAGCGGCGCCTCCGACTTCAACGAGGTCTATTTCACCAATGTCCGCATTCCCGATCATCAGCGCCTCGGCGAGGTCGGCGACGGCTGGAACGTCTCGCTGACCACGCTGATGAACGAGCGCAGCGCGATCGGCGCGGCCGTTTCGACCGGTTTCCCCGAGCTGTTCGAGTACTGCTCCAGCCTGATGCTCGACGATGGCCCGGCGATCGAGGATCGCGCGGTGCGCTCCAAGTTGGCGAACTGGGCGGTGAAGGCGAGCGGCCTGAAATACACCAGCATGCGTGCGATCTCGGCGCTGTCGAGGGGCGAACGCCCGGGGCCGGAGAACTCCATCGGCAAGCTGGTGGCGGGCTCCATGATCCAGGACGTTGCGACCTACGCGCTGGATCTGCAGGGCGCGAGCGGTGTCGTCAGCGGCGAGGATGGCGAGTTGGCGGGGCGTTTCCAGGCCATGCTGCTGCGCGCGCCCGGCACGCGAGTCGAAGGCGGTACCGACGAGATCATGCGCAACATCATCGCCGAGCGGGTGCTGGGCCTGCCCGGCGACATCCGCGTCGACAAGGACGTGCCGTTCAACAAGATCCCGACGAAGGGAAGAGGGTAGAGGTCCGCCATGAATTTCGACGACACCCCGCAGGAAGCCGCGTTCCGCGAGACCGCGCGCAAATGGATCGAGGCCAATGCGCCGAAGGAGCTGCATGGCGAGCTGTCAAAGTCCTCGCTCGGCCGTATTCGCCTCGCCAATCACGACATCGTCGATGTCGGCAAGGCCTGGCAGAAGAAGAAGTTCGAGGGCAATTGGGCCTGCCTGCACTGGCCGAAGGAATATGGCGGCCGCGGTGCGAGCCCGATCGAGAAGGTGATCTGGCAGCAGGAGGAGGGCGTCTACGGCAAGCTGACGCAGCCGTTCCAGATCGGCGAGGGCATGTGCGGTCCGACCGTGATGGCGTTCGGCAGCGAAGCTGCAAAACGCCGTTACTTGCCCAAGCTCGCCTCGGGCGAGGAGATCTGGTGCCAGCTGTTCTCCGAGCCGTCCGCCGGCTCCGATGTCGCAGGGCTTCGCACGCGCGCGGAGAAGAAGGGCGACAATTGGGTCGTCAACGGCCAGAAGATCTGGACCTCGGGCGCGCATTATTCCGACTACGGCCTCCTCATCGCGCGCACCGATCCGAACGTGCCCAAGCACAAGGGCCTCACCATGTTCTTCCTGGACATGAAGAGCCCCGGCGTCGAGGTGCGGCCGATCAAGCAGGCCAACGGCATGCAGGAGTTCAACGAGGTCTATTTCACCGACGTCGTGATTCCCGATCACCAGCGGCTCGGCGCCGTCGGCGACGGCTGGAACGTCTCGCTGACCACGCTGATGAACGAGCGCATGTCGATCGGCGCGCGGCTCGCGACCGGCGTGCCCGAGATGTTCGAATTCTGCTCGAGCCTGATGCTGGACGAAGGCCTCGCCATTGACGATCCCGCGGTGCGCTCGAAGCTCGCGAGCTGGGCAGCCAAGTCGAACGGGCTGAAATACACCAGCTACCGCACGATTTCGGCGCTGTCGAAGGGCGAGCGGCCGGGCCCGGAGAATTCGATCGGCAAGCTGGTCTCGGGCATGATGCTGCAGGACATCGCGACTTACGCCATGGACCTGCAGGGCGCGGCCGGTGTTCTCACCGGCAACGACGAGGAAGCGGCGCAAGGCCAGTTCCAGCAGATGCTGCTGTCCTCGCCTTCGATGCGCATCGCCGGCGGCACCGACGAGATCCTGCGCAACATCATCGCCGAGCGCGTGTTGGGCCTGCCGGGCGACATCCGCGTCGACAAGGACGTGCCGTACAACAAGATCCCGACCAAGGGGCGGTGATCGCGCGCCGAGCGTACACCTCGGGTGGGCAAAGGCGCAAAGCGCCGCGCCCACCCTTACGTGTTCGTCACTCCACCCCGATCGTCGTCAGGTCCTGGAACCAGTGCTGCGCCTGCACGAACTGCTTGATCTTCGGTGACAGCGCGTGCGGGTTGGTGTCGTGGACGACCCACACCAGCGTGGCATCATCCACGATCAGCGCGTGCGCCTGCGCCAGCAATTGGTCCTGCTTGGTGCTGTCGAAGGTCTGCTTGGCCTCGTCGATCAGCGCGTCGACCTTCGGGTTCTTGTAGCCGCCCCAATTGACGCCAACCGGCGCGATCTGGCCGGAATGGAAGAAGCGGACGATGGCGTAGAGCGGATCCGAGGTGACATAGGCGATGTTGTTGGCGGTGATGCCGGCGTTCATCTCGTCGGCGGCGCCCTTGCGCCAATGCGTGTACAGCGTCTCCAGCTCGACCACCTTGAAGTCGATCTCGATGCCGATCTCCTTGAAGCTCTGCTGCAGGAATTCGTTCATCGGCAGCGACAGCATCTGTCCGGTACCGCCTTGCGCGATGATGAAGGTGGTCTTCAGCGGCTTTGCTTTCGAATAGCCCGCTTCCTCCACCAGCTTCTTGGCGGCGGCGAGGTCGTATTTCAGCTCGAAGCTGGGCTTGCCGAACCACGGGCTCGACGGGTCGACCTGGCCCTTGGCGGGCTTGGCGAGGCCGTTCATCAGGCCGACGACTTCGTCGCGATTGATCGCAAGGTTCAACGCCTTGCGCAGGCGGATGTCGGTCCAGGGCGAGCCCGGCAGCACGCTGAGGTGATAATTCCAGACATGCGGCGTGACGTTGTCGACCAGCTTCATGCCGGCCGCCTTCAGCTGCGGCACAGCGTCCGGCGCCGGCGTCTCGATCAGGTCCACCTGTCCCGCAAGCAGCGCGTTGGTGCGCGTCAGCGCTTCCGGCATCGGCACCAGCACGATCTTGTCGACCTTCGGAATGCGCTTCTTGTTCCAGTAGTCCGGGTTCTTGGAGAGCTCGGCGAGCTCGCGCGGCACCAGCTTCGTCAGCTTGAACGGGCCGGTTCCGGAGGGCTGGCTCGCGAACTTGTCCCAATCCTTGCCGAGCTTTTCATACTGCGCCGGGCTCGAGACCAGGAACCACAGCATCTGATAGGGGAAGAAGGAATCCACCGTCTTGGTGGTGATCTCCACCGTGAAGTCGTCGATCTTGGCGTAGCTGGCGACGGAGGGCAGGCGAGTCTTCACCTGCGCGCTCTGCCGCTTGTCGAATTGCGGCGCCTTGTCGTTGAGCACCTTGTCCAGATTCCAGATCACCGCATCGGCGTTGAACTCGCTGCCGTCGTGGAACTTCACGCCCTTGCGAAGGGTGAAGCGCCACTTGGTCTTGTCGGCATCGTCGACCTTCCATTCGGTGGCGAGGCCCGGCACCAGCTTGCCGGGGCGATCGGCGACGTCCATCTCCCAGGCCACCAGCGGATCGTAGATCGTGTAGGCCGTGAACTGATAGGCGCCGGCGCCGCGATCGGGCTGGCCGGTGGTGAGCGGAATATCCGCCATCGAGATGCCGTAGCGCACCACCGTTTCGGCGCGCGCCGTGATTGCGGACACCGCCAGCACAAGCACGGCGAGACAGGTCGATAGACGAATACGCATGGCCCAAAGCTCCCAGGAGATTTCGGGACCAAACTTGCAATCTTGATGCCAGAATAGGCAGCGCGCACGGCTTCGCCCGTGCATCATCACAAGGACTTGTCGCCGCAGGGGCAATTCGCAGAAAATGTTTCTCCTTGGCATAGCCATTGCATACGATTGCATCAAAATTAATCATCGAAAGCCGGAAAGGGACTGAGGCGATGCTTATCAAGAACAACAAGACACGGGCCGCGCTGATCGCGCTGTTGGCGCTCGGCAGCGCGGCCGCATGGCCGCGGGTGGCAGCTGCGGAAACTGTGCTGCGCATCGGCATGACTGCTGCCGATATTCCGCGCACACTCGGCCAGCCCGATCAGGGTTTTGAGGGCAACCGCTTCACCGGCCTCACCATGTACGATGCGCTGACCAGCTGGGACCTGTCTTCTGCCGACAAGGCGAGCGTTGTCATCCCCGGCCTCGCTACCGAGTGGAAGGTCGACGATGCCGACAAGACCAAATGGACCTTCAAGCTGCGTCCCGGCGTCACCTTCCATGACGGCTCGCCGTTCAACGCCGACGCGGTGGTGTGGAACGTCGACAAGGTGCTGAAGCAGGACGCGCCGCAATTCGACGCCAGCCAGGTCGGCGTCACGGCCTCGCGCATGCCGACGCTGGCCTCCGCCAAGAAGATCGACGACATGACCGTCGAGCTCACCACCAAGGAGCCCGACAGCTTCCTGCCGATCAATCTCACCAATCTGTTCATGGCGAGCCCGGCGAAGTGGCAGGCCTTCTACGACAAGGCCGAAGGCGCGGACGCCAAGGCGAAGTCGCAGGCAGCATGGACCGCGTTCGCCAAGGACGCCTCGGGCACCGGCCCGTGGAAGATGGCGAGCTTCACCCCGCGCGAACGGCTCGAGCTGGTCAAGAACGCGAGCTACTGGAACAAGGATCGCGTGCCCAAGATCGACAAGATGGTGCTCCTGCCGATGCCGGAAGCCAACGCGCGCACCGCGGCGCTGCTGTCCGGGCAGGTCGATTGGGTCGAAGCACCGGCGCCGGACGCGCTGCCGGAGCTGAAGCAGCGCGGCTTCAAGCTCTACGCCAACGAGCAGCCGCATGTCTGGCCGTGGCAGTTCTCGCGCGTCGAGGGCTCGCCCTGGAACGACATTCGCGTGCGCAAGGCGGCGAACCTCTGCGTCGATCGCGAAGGCCTCAAGGACGGCCTGCTTGCGGGGCTGATGGTGCCGGCGTCGGGCACTTTCGAGCCCGGCCATCCCTGGCGCGGCAAGCCGAGCTTCGAGATCAAGTATGACAAGGCAGCTGCGCAGAAGCTGATGCAGGAGGCCGGCTTCGGCCCCAACAAGAAGCTGACGGTGAAGACGCAGACGTCTGCATCGGGCTCAGGTCAGATGCAGCCGCTGGCGATGAACGAATATCTGCAGCAGGCGCTGGCCGAATGCTATTTCGACGTGAAGCTCGACGTCATCGAGTGGAACACGCTGTTCACCAACTGGCGTCGCGGCGCCAAGGACCCCTCGGCCAACGGCTCGAATGCGACCAACGTCACCTACGCGGCGATGGACCCCTTCTTCGCGCTGGTGCGCTTCCTGCAATCGGGCATGGCGCCGCCGGTCTCGAACAATTGGGGCTTCATCAACAACCCCAAGTTCGACGAGCTGGTGAAGAAGGCGCGCCAGACCTTCGATCCCGCCGCGCGTGATGCCGCGCTCGCCGAGCTGCACGCAGCCTCCGTCGACGACGCCGCCTTCCTCTACGTCGCCCACGACGTCGGCCCGCGCGCCATGAGCCCGAAGGTGACAGGCGTCGTGCAGCCGAAGAGCTGGTTCATCGACTTCTCGCCGGTGTCGATCAAGCAGTAGGGTGAGCACGCTCTATCCACGCGTCATGCCCGGGCTTGACCCGGGCATCCACGTCTTTCTTCCTTCATTCCGGGCTCGACGCTTCGCTCCGCCCCGGAACGGCGGAGCAACAAGAACGTGGATGGCCGGGACAGGCCCGGCCATGACGACCCGCGATGTCTACGCACTCAACTGAGTAACCAAACGTGCTCGCCTATACCGCCAGACGCATTGTCTATGTCGTCCCGATCGTCATCAGCGTCGCGCTGGTGTGCTTCCTGCTCGTGCACATCACGCCGGGCGATCCGCTGGTCGCAGTGCTTCCGGCCGATGCCTCGCAGGAGCTCGCCGCGCAGCTGCGCGCCGCCTATGGCTTCGACCGGCCGTTGCCGGTGCAGTTCGGCCTGTGGCTGCTGCGTGCCCTTCACGGCGATCTCGGCAATTCCATCGCGACCGGGCGCCCGGTGCTGGCGGAGGTCATGCGCGCGGTCGGCAACACCGTCACCCTCGCGATTGCGGCCGCCATCATCGGCTTCACCATGGGCATCCTGCTCGGCCTGATCGCCGGCTATTTCCGCGAGACCTGGATCGACAAGGTCGCGACCTCCTTTGCCATCGCCGGCGTCTCGGTGCCGCATTACTGGCTCGGCATGCTGCTCGTCATCATCTTCTCGGTCCAGCTCAACTGGCTGCCCGCGGTCGGCGCCGGCCCGAGCGGCTCCAACTCCTGGGCCTGGGATTGGGCGCATCTCAAATATCTCGTGCTGCCGGCGATCACGACGTCGGTGATCCCGATGGGCATCGTCACCCGCACGGTACGCGCGCTCACCGGCGACATTCTCTCGCAGGATTTCGTCGAGGCCCTGCGCGCCAAAGGCCTGCACGAGCGCGGCGTGTTCCGCCACGTCATCAAGAACGCCGCGCCCACCGCGCTCGCGGTGATGGGGCTCCAGTTGGGTTATATGCTCGGCGGCTCGATCCTGATCGAGACCGTGTTCTCCTGGCCGGGCTCGGGCTTCCTGCTCAACTCCGCGATCTTCCAGCGCGACCTGCCGCTGCTGCAGGGCACGATCCTGATCCTGGCGCTGTTCTTCGTCTTCCTCAATCTCCTGGTCGACATCGCCCAAGCCGCGATCGACCCGCGCATCAAGCGGGGCTGATGGAATGAGCCCAGCTGTTGCCACGCAAAAGGTGCGCTCCCTCCCCCGCCTGCGGGGGAGGGTTGGGGAGAGGGTGTCTCCGCTCGCGAGAACCCCCAAGAGGAGAGAACCCTCACCCGTCGCTTCGCGACGACCTCTCCCGCAAGCGAGAGCTTTGCATAAGAGGAGGATTTGCGATTCTCTAGGGCCTGTGGTGGAGGCGGATTCGGATGGCATATCGAGAGGTTGGGCAACCGAGCTTCGCGGACGCGCTGGTATCGCGGCGAGGGAAGGGTAACGCGGTGCTGAAGCGGATTGGCGAACTGGTCGACTGGGCGGCTGTGGAAAGAGTGCTGGGTGGTCTTCCGGAGCCGGAGCGTGGCCCTCCGCCCTATCCGCGACTGGTGCTGTTCAAGGCGCTGCTGCTGCAGCAATGGTATGGGCTTTCCGATCCGGCGCTCGAGGAAGCGCTCGACGACCGGGCCTCGTTCCGAGCCTTCTGCGGCTTTGTGCTGAGCGACGAGACGCCTGACCACACGACGATCTGGCGATTCCGCGAGGCTTTGCAGCGAGCCGGTCTGGACGAGAAGCTGTTCGCCGAGATCCTGCATCAGATCGACGCACGCGGGCTGGTGCTGCGCCGGGGCACATTGATCGATGCGAGCCTGATCTCGGCAGCAGTAAAGCCGCCGAAGCCGCCAGAGGACCCGCAGCCGCCCGGCCCGGACGGCCGTGAACCGAGCAAGCTGGTCAACAGCAAGCGCGATCCAGATGCACGCTGGACCAAGAAGGGCGGCAAGCGGTACTTCGGCTACAAAGCCCATATCGGCATGGATCAGGGTTCGGCCATCGTCCGCCGCAGCAAGCTGACCGACGCTGCGGTCAACGACACAGTGCCCGCCGACGAACTGGTCTGTGGTGATGAGAAGGCGGTCTATGCCGATCAAGCCTATGACAAGCACGAGCGCCGCAGCGGGCTCGCCGCGCGGGGAATCAAGCCGAGGCTGATGTTCCGGCCCAACAAGCATCATCCGCTCACCGAGCGGCAGAAGCGCTTCAACGATGCCGTGGGAAAGCGCCGCGCACCGGTCGAGCAGGTCTTCGCGCGCCTCAAGGGCAGCTACCGCTGGGCGCGCGCTCGCTATCTGGGTTTGGCGCGCAATCAGACACATCTGCGCCTGATCTGCCTCGCCATGAACCTCAAACGATGGGCGGTGCTGTGCCCGATAGGAGCCGCAGCGTGACCACCACCCGCCGCTACCCCGCGGCCACGAAAACCAGACGCCCCACCCCTCTGGGGCTACGTGAGGCCGTTCAAAAAAAGCTCCAGATCGAACTTCACTCCAGCACAACTCATTACGCAAAGCTCTCGCTTGCGGGAGAGGTCGCGCCCACCGGGTCGCGCCGAAGGCGCGCCCGATGACAGGCTCCGGCGCGGGTGAGGGCTTTCTCCTCTGGGGGATTGTCCCATTGCGGAGACACCCTCTCCCCAACCCTCCCCCGCAAGCGGGGGAGGGAGCGCACCTCGCTTGCGGCGATAGCGACATCCAATCCCTACCGCTCCGGACTCGCGCGCTCGAATTGGCGCAGGAGCTTGTTGCCGCGTTCGACGGCGGAATCGAGCGCTGATTGCGCGGTCTTTTGGCCGGCGAAGGCCTGCTCGAGCTCGTCCTCGATCACGCCGCGGATCAGGACGAAGGAGCCGAGCCGGATGCCCTTGGAGTTTTCCGTCGGCGGATTGAGCGTGATCTGCTCGAACGAGATCGCCGAGCCCGGATTGCGCTCGTAGAAGCCTTGCGAGCGCGTCAGCTCGAAGGCGGCGCGGGTCACCGGCAGATAGCCGGTGTTCTGGTGCCAGGCCGCCTGCACGCCGGGCTGGGACAGATAGGCGAAGAACCGCGCCACGCCCTTGTATTCCTCGCGCGGGCGGTCGCGCAGCACCCACAGCGTGGCGCCGCCGATGATCGAGTTCTGCGGCGCACCCTTCGCGTCGGGCCAATGGGGCATCATGCAGTC
>NZ_DF820425.1:1973724-5212740 GCF_000617845.2 Bradyrhizobium sp. DOA9
TCGACATAGGCGCGAAAGCTCGCGCCATCGATCGGCCCCTCGATGAACCATGGCGCATCGATCCGGTCATGGCGCAGGGCCGCCAGGAAGGTCATGGTTTTCCAGCGGCCGTGGGGAACCCTGGCGTGAAGTCTGTGCCCGCGCGGTGCCCATCCGCGCAGCGGAGCCATATCGGTCCTGGTCCAGGTCTCGTCGATGAAGACCAGCCGCTCAGCTTCGACCTGACCTTGATACTTTGCCCACTGAGCTCGCCGCCGCGCCACGTCGGGTCGATCGCGTTCGCCAGCCGCCACGCTTTTTTTTGAAGCTGAGCTTCTCGGCATGCACGAAGTCCCACACCGAGTGGTAATCGACCTTCAGGCCGCGTCCGGCAAGCTCGGCCACGAGCCCCCGTATAGTGAAATCGCCGTCCTTGATCCGACGCGACAGCCAGACTGCATGCTCGCCCGAAATCGCCTTCGGCTTGTAGCCGCCTATCTGACTAGGCTCGACGCTGCCGGTCTCATCGACCCGCTTCATCCAGCCAATGGCGGTGCTGATCGCGACCCCAAACTGCTTGGCGGCCCGATTACGGGACATCCCGCCCTCGATCGCGGCCACGACACGCTTACGAAGATCTAGAGAGTACGGCTTGCCCATCCATGCTGGCCTCCTTCCAGCAAGCATGGTGAATCAGAAACAAACTGATTTGGGAATCCCAAATCGATTCAGACTAAAGCCATCCCGCTTTAGCGGAGACCCCGTCACCATGGCCCTCTCCCCGCTTGCGAGGAGAGGGAATGGCAAAACCTCACTTCATCTTGCACTTGTCGTGGAAGCGGTCCTGGTCGTTCTCGACGATGGTGGCGACGGTCTTCAGGGCGAGCTGGCCTTCGGAATCCTTGACCACGTCCTGCAGGTAGAAGTTCTGGATCGGAATGTGGTTGTTGCCGAACTTGAACGCGCCGCGCACCGACTTGAAGTTGGCCTTCTCCATCTCGGCCTTCATCGCGTCCTTCTTGGAGGTGTCGCCCTTCACGGCGACGACGGCGCTGTTGATCAGGTTCGCGGCGTCGTAGGACTGCGCGCCGTAGAAGGTCGGGCGCAGGCCGGGATACTTCTTGCGGTAGTCGGCGACGAAGCGCTTGTTCTGCTCGTTGGGGAGGTCGTTGACCCATTGCTGCGCGCCGGGCACCCCGAGCGCGTTCTCCTTCTGCAACGGCAGCGAGAGCTCGTCGATGGTGAAGGCGGTGTAGAGCGGCATCGTGCTCTTCAGCCCGGCCTGCGCATATTGATTGAGGAATTGCACGCCCGCGGCACCGGGATAGAACACGAAGATCGACGCGGCGCCGGAGGCACGCGCCTTGGAGAGCTCGGCGGAGAAGTCGAGCTGGCTCGGCCACACCGTGTATTCCTCACCCACGACCTGCCCCTTGAAGGTGCTCTTGACGCCGGCCAGCATGTCCTTGCCGGCGGCGTAGTTCGGGCCGATCAGGAACACCGATTTGACGCCCTTCTGGTTCATGTAGGTGCCGACCGCCTGCGGCGTCTGGTCGTTCTGCCACGAGGTCGAGAACACGTAAGGCGAGCACAGCTCGCCGGCGAGCTGCGACGGACCGGCGTTGGCCGAGATCAGGAAGGTCTGCGAGTCCACCGCGGTCTTGAGCGAGGCCAGGAGCACGTTCGACCAGATGTAGCCGACGATGAAATCGACCTTGTCGGACTGCACCAGCTTCTCGGTCTTCTGCTTGCCGACGTCGGGCTTCTGGCCGTCGTCCTCGTAGATCACCTCGACCGGCTTGCCGTCCATCTTGCGGCCGAGATGGTCGAGCGCGAGCTCGAATGAATTGCGCATGTCGTTGCCGATCACGGCGGTTGGACCGCTGAAGGTCGAGACGAAACCGATCTTGATGGTGTCGCCGGCGGATGCCGGGCCTGCCAGCACAAGCGCCGCTGCGCCCGCCAGCCAGAATGCCGTCCTCATAACAACTCCCCTCCTTATTATCGGTCCCGGAAGCGGGGTGATCGCCGCGCCAGGCCTGTCTCTATTGAACGCAAAATCCGTCGCGCCGCCAATGGCTCAGCGCCCGCCCCTGCACCATATTTCGCTCCGATCGGAGATGGCAAGAAATATAATTCTACTCAACTCGACGGAGGCTGCGGCGCTTTTTCGCGCCGGATCGATACACCAGGCCTATGCGACGATTGATGACCTCTATTGGACCGCGGCACCCAATCCGCACTTAAATGAAGAGGCGCAACAGCGAGATTCGAGGGTTCAATCATGGCCGCAACTCCCCATCGCGTCGTCATCGTCGGCGCCGGCTTCGGCGGGCTGGAGGCGACCTACCGACTTGCGGGCGCCCCGGTGGAGATCACGCTGATCGACCGTCGCAATCACCATCTGTTCCAGCCGCTGCTCTACCAGGTCGCGACCGCCTCGCTCGCGACCAGCGAGATCGCCTGGCCGATCCGCCATCTCATGCGCGACCGACGCGAGGTGACGACGCTGTTCGCCACGGTGAGCGGCGTCGATGCCGGGCGGCGCTCCGTGCTCATCGATGACGGCAGCGAGGTGCCTTACGACACGCTGGTGCTGGCCACCGGCGCTCGGCACGCCTATTTCGGCCACGACGAATGGGAGGCATGGGCGCCGGGCCTGAAGACGCTGGAGGACGCGACCACCTTGCGCCGGCACATCCTGGTGGCGTTCGAACGCGCCGAGCGCGAGAACGATCCGGCGAGGCGCGCGGCGCGACTGACCTTCGTGATCGTCGGCGCCGGCCCGACCGGCGTCGAGCTCGCCGGCACCATCGCCGAGATGGCGCATCACACCCTGCCCGGCGATTTCCGCAACATCGACACGCACAAGGCGCGCGTGGTGCTGATCGAGGCGGGGCCGCGCGTGCTGGCAGGCTTTCCCGACGATCTCTCGGCCTATGCGCAGGCCTCGCTGGAGAAGATCGGCGTCGAGGTCGTGCTCGGACAGGCCGTCACCGAGATCAACCGCGAGGGCGTCGTGTTCGGCGGCAAGCTGCTCGAGGCGAAGACGCGGATCTGGGCGGCCGGCGTGCGCGCCTCCCCCGCCGCCGAGTGGCTGGGCGCGCCGCACGATCGCGCTGGACGCGTGCTGGTCGAGGCCGACCTGACGATTCCCGGCCATCCCGAGATTTTCGCGATCGGCGACACCGTCAGCATCAATGCCTGGGACGGCAAGCCGGTGCCCGGCATCGCGCCGGCCGCCAAGCAGCAGGGCCGTCATGTCGCGGAGACCATCATTGCGCGGCTGCGCGGCGCTGCGACCGGCCCGTTCCGCTACAAGCACGCCGGCAGCCTCGCCCAGATCGGCAAGCGGCTGGCGGTGATCGACTTCGGCAAGGTCAAGCTGCGCGGCGCCATCGCGTGGTGGATCTGGGGCATCGCCCACATCTACTTCCTGATCGGCCTGCGCCACCGCCTCAGCGTTGCGCTGAGCTGGCTGTGGATCTACGCGCGCGACCAGCGCGCGGCGCGGTTGATCACGCAGGGGTCGAGCAAGGTGGTGTGACGATGCTCTCGTGTCCCGGACGCGGCGCGGCATGTCCGGGCGATGCGATGCATCGTCCCGCATGGCGCGACGCAGAGCCGGGACCCATATTTTGAGCCTCGGCTCTGCGGCGCATCGCTTCGCGCTGCACCGCGTCCGGGGCACGAGACCGCCGATACACAACGAGCTACGGCGCCTTGCAAACGAAATTCGCGGCGTCCTCGCTGTCGCCCTGGCCGGAATACGCGGCGTAGCTCGGATACGGGCAGAGCGGCCGCGTGCGGCCTGGGCTCCAGGATGCGGGGATTTCCTTGTTGGCGGGACTGGCCGACGCGATGATGCGCTCGGGTGCCTTGCCCTTCTCGACCCAGTCGATCAGCGCGGCCAGCGCATCGAACTTGTCGAGAGTGACGCCGCCACCGCAATGCGTTTCGCCGGGAATCGTGAACAGGCGCGCGACGATGTCGGCCTGCCCCTGCAGGTTCTTGTTCAGCCGGTCGTACCAGCGGATGGTGTCGTTCACCGAGAACACCGGATCGGCCTGGCCGTGATAGATCAGCATCTTGCCGCCGGACTTCTGGAGGGATGCGAGCTTGGGATCATCGACGTCGGGCGGCGTCATGAAGTCCATGGCCGATTCCGTGAAGGTCGCGTCCTTGGCGAAAATCCTCGGTGCGTCCTTGTCGAAGTCATAGGCCTTCAGGGCCTCGACCAGCTTCTCGTTGCTGCCTTCGACCACGACCGGCGGCGTCGAGAAAATGTAGTTCAGCGACGCTGCACCCATGGTGGCGATGATCGGATAGTTATTCCAGGGCGCGATGGGGCTCTCGACCTTCCAGGTGCGCCAATTGCCCGTGCCGACCCCGCCATCGAGGGGCCAGTCGGAATAGAGCGCCTCACCTTTCGAATTCTTCGGGCCGGCGAGGCTCATCTTCAGGGCGTCGACCTTGGCTTCGGACAAGCAGGCGCTGTTCTGCCCCGGCGCGCAGACCAGGCTCTTGAGATCGAACGCCTTCTGGCAGGCGGCGAGATTGGCCGTCAGCCCGTCCTTGACGCCGTCGAGCGCATCGCAGGCCTCCGTGATGCGCGAGGACACGAGCTGAGCGTCCTCCTTGGTGATGGATTTGCGCAGATCGGGATCAGCTTTCAGGAAGGCCTGCACGTCCCAGGCGTGCTGGATCGCAGCGCGCGGCAGGTCGAAGCCAGGATTGCCGACGAGGAAGCCGTCGTAATTTTCCGGCATCCGCGACGCCGCCACCATGGCGTGACGCCCGCCGTTGGAACATCCCGCCATATAGGAGCGATCCGGCTTGCGCCCGTAATGCAGGGCGATGATCTGCTTCGCGACCGGCGACAGCGTCATGTCGGCGGCATAGCCATAGTCGCGCCGCGCCTGCGGATCGAGGCCGAACGCCGCGCCGGCCGTCAGACCCAGCGACTTGTTCGCGGGGTCCGAGCCGGAATGACCACTGTCCGACGACAGCACGGCAAAGCCGCGCGCCAGCGGCACTGTGCCGCCGAAGGCCAAGGCCTCGGGCAGGCTGCCAAGAGCGGGCACGACCACGCCGTCATTGCCGCCATTGACCTGGTGCAGGAAGCGGCCGTTCCACTCGGCCGGCAATCGCAACTCGAACCCGATCGCATAGGATTTCCCATCGACGCCGGTGCGCTGGTTGGCAAGGCCCGTCACGATGCAATGTTTGGGCAGACCGCTTCCCGCGTCCTGCGTTTTCGACCCGGTGATCTCGACACCGGAGATGCCGAGCGAAGCGGTGGTGACCGGCGAACAGGCCTCGCCGTCGGCGCGCGCCAGCGCGGTCGATCCCAAAAGCGCGGCCAGCGCGGCGGTTGACATTAAGCCAGCCCTCATGGCGGACCCTCCCTATTTAATTATATGTTATAATTATTACCCCCATTTCATAGTTTGGCAAGTGCCGCCGCACGATGTCGGAGGCACAACACCCTTTACTTCACCAGTTCGCATCCGCCTTCCGCCAGCGGGCGGAACGCCTGATCGGCGGGAATGGTCGAGACCAGCTTGTAATAGTCATACGGATATTTCGATTCCTCCGGCTTCTTCACCTCGAACAGATACATCGGATGCACGACGCGACCGTCCTGGCGGATCGTGGTGTCGCCGAACAGCTTGTCCTTGCCCTTGAACTTCTTCATCTCGGGCACGACCCGCTTGGCATTGTCGCTGCCGGTGGCAGCGACGGCGTTGAGATAAGCGAGCGTGGAAGCATAGACCCCGGCCTGATTGCCGCTCGGCATCTTGCCGTTCATGCCGGGCCGCGCGGCAAAGCGCTTGGCGAACGCGCGGGTATCGTCGTTCATGTCCCAGTAGAAGGCTTCCATGAGCTGGAGGCCCTGCGCGACCTTGATGCCCATGCCGTGGATGTCGTTGATGAAGAGCAGGAAGGCGACGAGCTTCTGGCCGCTCTGCTGGATGCCGAATTCGGCGGCCTGCTTCACCGCATTGATGGTATCGCCGCCGGCATTGGCAAGCCCGATCACCTGCGCCTTCGAGCTTTGCGCCTGCAACAGGAAGGAGGCGAAATCGGAGGTGCCGAGCGGATGCTTGGAGGAGCCCAGCACCTTGCCGCCGTGTCCCTCGATGTATTTCTGCGCCTCCGCCTCGATGCCCTTGCCGAGCGCGTAATCGACCGTGAGGAAATACCAGTCCTTGCCGCCGCGCGACACCATGGCGGCTGCGGTGGTGTTGCCGGTCGCCCAGGCATCGTTGACCCATTGGATGGTATTGGGCGAGCACGCCTTGCCGGTCAGATCAGAGCTCGCCGTCGATGACGCCAGGAAGGTCATTCGGCTGTCGCGCAAGAGCGCGTTGATGGAGAGGCCGACGGCCGAGTTCGGCACGTCGACGATGGCGTCGACGCCTTCGACATCGAGCCATTTGCGCGCGATGGCATTGCCGACATCGGCCTTGTTCTGGTGATCGGCATAGACGATCTCCACCTTGATGCTCTTACCGCCACCATTGAAGTCCTCCGCGGCCATGCGCGCGGCCTCGACCGAGCCCATGCCGTTGGTGTCCTGGAAGATGCCGGAGATGTCGTTGAGCACGCCGACGCGCACGACATTGTCCGATATCTCGGCGCTCGCCGCGCCGGTCACCAGGCTCGCGGCCAGTGCGAGCGTCCACTTCAGATGCTTCATCATTCCCTCCCCTGTTTGTTGGTTGCCGGCCCTCGCCGGCGAATCGAGAATCAGATCTGCCGCTCCGGCAGTCTCAGCACGAGCCCGTCGAGTTGGGACGTCATGGTGATCTGGCAGGACAAGCGGCTGTTCGGCCGCCGCTCGGCGGCAGTGCCGTCGAGCAGCGCATCCTCGTCGTCGGCCATCGCCGGCAGGCGCGCGAGCCAGCTCTCATCGACATAGACGTGGCAGGTGGCGCACATCGCGTTGCCGCCGCATTCGGCCAAAATGGCGGCGACGACGTGACGGGTCGCCGCCTGCATGGCGCTCTCGCCGTCTGAAGTTTCGACGCGGTCGGGCTTGCCGTCGGCATGGATGAAGATGATGTCGGGCATCAAGACTCCTCGTCAGGCGGGGGTGATGGTGACCGGCAGGCTGTCGAGCCCGCGCAGCGTGTTGTTGAAACGGCGCTTCGGCTCGCCCGTGATCTCGATCTTCGCGATGCGGCGCGCCAGCGCCGTCAGCATCACCTCGCCTTCGAGGCGGGCGACGAGCTGGCCGACGCACATGTGGATGCCGGAGCCGAAGCCGACATGGCCGGAGGTGCGGCGGGTGATGTGGTAGCGGTCGGGCTTGTCCCAGCGCCGCGGATCGCGGTTGGCTGCGGCGAGGAACATCAGCACCTTCTCGCCCTCGCCGATCTTCGCGCCGGACAGCTCGACCTCACGGGTGGTGGTGCGGAAGAAGGTCTGCACCGGGCTCTCGAAGCGCACCGCCTCTTCGAAGGCCCCGCGCGCCAGCGTGAGATCCTCGCGCAGGCGCTGCCATTGATCGGGAAAGCGTGCGAGGCAATACACGGCAGCGCCAATGCCGTTGACCGTGGTATCGAGTCCGGCCGAGAGCAGCGAGCGCACCAGCAGCGGCGCTTCGGTGGACGTGATGGCACCCTCGTCGACCTGCGCGTGAATGCAGGCGCCGAAGCCGCCGGGTGCCAGATTCGCGCGCTGGCACTGCTCGGCAACATAGGCCTGATGCGGTGCCGATCGTTCGATCGCCTCCTGGCGCAGCCGGTTGGGTGGACCGAACGCGTTGAACACGACGCCGGCATAGGGGATCAGATGCTCGCGCCCCTCCGGCTTCAGGCCGAGCGCATCGGGGAAGATCGACAGCGGATAGGCCTCGGCCAGGTCGGTGATCGCGTCGAAGCGGCGCTGGTCGAGCAGGGCGTCGACCCGTTCCTCGGCCGCCGCGGCAAAACGGTCGCGCACCTGCTTCATCGCCGTCGGCGACAGCACCTTTGACAGAACGGCGCGGGTGCGGGTGTGCGCGGGCGGATCGGCCTCGAGGATCAGGCTCGGCGGGCGCCACGGCGCTTCCTTCTTGAAGTCGGACAGCCCGACGCCGCGGCTGGAGCAGAAGGTTGCGGGATCGTTCAGCACGGCGTAGACCTCGGCATAGCGCGCCACGCCGTAGACGTTCCACTTGTCGAGATAGACCACGGGGCCGGCTTCCCGCAGCAGCTCATGGGCGGGATAGGGGTCGGCAAAGAAGCTCATGTCGAAGGGATCGACGTCGAGATGCGGGACCCCCGATCCCGCGGAGCCGGATGCGGTCATGGAAGACCTCCCTCATTTTGATCTTGTGAAAGGACGGCGCATGCCCTTAGGTCTTTGCGCCCGCCGCTAATCAGAAACCCGATATGCCGCCGTCCTCGACCAGAGCCCGCCACAAGCCCGCGCCCAGCGATGCGGGACCGACGCTCGATCTCGACCGTTACGTCCCGGCCTTCATCACCTTCATCGCCAACAAGCTGTCGAACAGCGCGACCGCGTTCTATCAGCGCGAGTTCGGCGTCAACGTCACGGAATGGCGGATCATGTCGCTGCTGGCGATCGAGCCTGGCATTCCGGCCTCGCGCATCTGCCACGTCATCGGCTTCGACAAGGGGCCGGTGAGCAGGACGCTGGCGGGCCTCGAGAAGCGCGGGCTGATCTCGATCCGCACCGATCCCAACGACGGCCGCACCCATTCGATTTCGCTGACGGCGAGAGGCCGCACCACCCATGACAAGGTGATCGTGGCGGCGTTCGAACGCGAGCGGCGGCTGCTGTCCTGCCTGAGCAAGGACGAGCGCGAGGTGCTGATCGAGCTCTTGCGCCGGCTGCACGAAAATCTCGGCGCGGTGACCGGCGGCATCGAAAGCTGACGGGTCGCGCGCGGCGCGCAGTCTCCCGTCATTCCCGGTCATGCGCCGGCATTTGCCGACGGCACCTCTTCTGCCGTGCATTGCTTCCTCCAGAAAAGAACGCAGCGGTTGGCTCGCCGTCATCTCAGTCCGGAACCGTTCGCACAAATTAGTTGCTAAGGCAACAAAAGAATCGGCAGGATAATGCGGCAGGGTTGCTGGCCTGCTTTTGCGAACTCCTCGCCTTTCCCGTCATTGCGAGCGCAGCGAAGCAATCCAGATTCCTTCCGCAGGAAGGGTCTGGATTGCTTCGTCGCAAGGGCTCCTCGCAATGACGACGTGGAAGAGCGCGCCTGAAGTCCCCTTGGTCAGCTGCTAGCTACAACCCGATCCACTCCCCCGACGCGTCATCGTTCAGCAGCGCCACCACGTCGGCGCGCCGTGTCAGCACGGCGCGCTGGTTGATGTAGCCCTTGTCGGTGATCTCGCCGCCGTCGACCGACGGCGGCTCGGCGAGCAGCAGCGCGCGGGTGGCGTGACCGGAGGAATTGGCACTCTGCTGTTTTAGCTTCGCCAGACCCTGTGCGATTGCCGCCCTGATCCTGTCATGCGCCAGCACCTCGCTCACGTCCGCCGTCTCCGGCAGGCCGGCATGCGCGCGGCAAGCCGCAATATTCGGGAACACCAGGAAACGCACCTCGTCGCCGCCGTGACCGGCGACGACGATGTCCTGCGCCAGCGGCGCCAGCGCAGCGATGCCGGCAACGCGTAAGCCGCCGACGCTGACCCAGGTGCCGGAGTTGAGCTTGAAGTCTTCGGCAACGCGGCCGTCGAAGAACAGGCCGCGCTCCGGCCGCGCGCTGTCGGCAAGCTTCACGGCATCGCCGATCAGGTAGAAGCCCTCCTCGTCGAACGCTTGCCTGGTCAGCTCCGGTGCCTTCCAATAGCCGGGCGTGACGTTGGGGCCGCGCACCCGCACCTCGAGCTTGTCGCCGGAGGTGACGAGCTTCAGCTCGGTGCCGGGAATCGGCACGCCGATATTGCCGGAGCGCTCGGCGAGGAAATGACAGTCGGTGGCGAGCGGCGAGGTTTCCGTCGAGCCCCAGGCCGAGACCATCGGCAGCGCGCGGCCTACGGTCTTGGTCGAAAGTTCCGCCAAGGCATCCCAGAGATTCTGCGGCAGCGCGGCGCCGGCATAGAAGGCGAACTTCACCTCGCCGAAGAAGCGGCGGCGCAATTCCTCGTCATTGCGCAGCGCCGCGATCAGCATGTCGAAGCCGCGCGGCACGTTGAAATAGACCGTCGGCATCACGCTTCTGAGGTTGGCGAGCGAAGTCGCGAACAGGCCCGGCGCGGGCTTGCCGCCGTCTATGTAGAGCGCGCCGCCGTTGCGCAGCACGAGGTTGAAATTGTGGTTGGCGCCGAAGGTGTGGCTCCAGGGCAGCCAATCGAGAATGACGAGATCGCGGCTCTGTTCGAGGAAGGTCCAGGTCTGCGCCTTGGCCTGCTGGCTCGACGTCAGCATGCGCTGGGTGTTGATGACCGCCTTGGGCGTGCCGGTCGAGCCCGACGTGAACAGGAATTTCGCGATCGTGTCCGGCGTCAGTGCAGCGAAGGCTCTCGCGACGTCGGGCGTCTCGGGCGTTGCTGCAACGGCGCGGAACGCGAGCGCGTCGGCATCATCGGCATTGCCGCTGATGATCTGCGCGTTGTGCAGCGGCTTGATGGCGGCCAACGCCGGCGCGAACGGCTGGAGCGCAGAGACGTAGATCGCGCCGGGTTCGAGCAGCGCAATCATGCTCTTGAGCTTGTCGAAATCCCTCGACATCAGCGAATAGGCCGGAGAGATCGCCGCCGAAGGCACGCCGACATGCTGGGCGGCGAGCGCGAGCAGCGCGTGATCGATGCTGTTGTCGGAGAGGATCGCGAGCGGGCGGTCCGCGCTGAGCCCTTGCGCCAGGATCCAGGACGCGGTGGCGCGCACCTTCCGCAGCGCCTGCGCATAGGTGACGGTGGTCCAGGGCATTTCGACATTGCCGCGCTCGGCGAGGAAGATCGCGTCCGGCCTTTGCTGCGCCCATTGCTCCAGCCAGTCGCCGGTGCAGCGCGCGAACTCGCCGAGAGGCTCGGGCGAGCGCAGAACGATGCTGCCGTCGGGCCGATGCTCCGCGACGGTCCTCGGCGCTGCGAACAGGCCTGCAACGTCACCATGTGAGGCGATCGTCATGGGTTTCCTCCTCCATCCCGGCTACGGGATCGGTCGCAGCCTCGTTCCGGGCCGCCTTGGTCATAATGTTGGGCACGCCAATTGTTGTCGTCAACAACAATCTTTCGCTTGTGACTCAAGCGCGCTAGGATTGCGCGACAGGAGACACCGACTTGCCACCCACCGCAGCCCGGGCCGACACCCGCCACGGCCCACGCAAGCGCGCCGGCAACGGCGCTGTACCGCGGAGCGACGCAGACGGCGTCGGCCTCGACGCACTGGTCGGCCACGCCGGCTATGCGGTGCGGCGCTTCCAGATCTGGATCTTCCAGGACTTCATCAAGACGCTCGGCGAGGTCGACATCAGGCCGACGCAATATTCGGTGCTGACCGTGATCGGCGCCAATCCGGGCCTGTCGCAGATGGCGGTGGCAAAACGCCTCGGCATCGAGCGCGCCCGGCTGGTGCACCTGCTCGACAGCCTCGAGCAGCGCAAGCTGGTGAAGCGGATCAAGTCGAAAGAGGACCGGCGCTCGCATGCTTTGCACCTCACCGCGCAGGGCGAGACGGCGCTCGAGAAGTTCAAGCGGCTGGCGGCCGAGCACGAGCGGCACGTCGAGGCGAAGATCGGCAAGGAGAACCGGGCGCAGCTGCTCCGGATCCTCTCCGGCTTCACCTGATCCCGACTGCCCATGATTTGGGCAGATGGGTCACTGAGGCGACCGGCCGAGCGCCGGCCGAAATATCGCCCAAGCCACTGATCGCACGATAGGATCCGGCACGATGGTCCTGCCCGGATTCTGTACACAATGGCACATCGCTTGCTTCACTCCGGGCGAAGACGAATTGCCGGAGTTTTGCCGCCATGGGGGCCGAGCAGCCTGAAACGATCGCCGCGATTGTGGCCGCGCACCGCGCGGGCCGGCTTTCGCCGGCAGAGACGGTCGCGCGGACCTATCGGCGCATCCGCGACTACAACGATCCCGCCGTGTTCATCAGCCTGCGCGACGAGAAGGACGCGGTCGCGGAGGCCGACAAGCTCGCGGCCCGCGCGGACGCGGCCAGCCTGCCGCTCTACGGCGTGCCGGTCGCGGTGAAGGACAATATCGACGCGCTGGGCTTTCCCACCACCGCGGCCTGCCCGGCCTTCTCCTACACGCCCACCCACGATTCGACCGCGGTCGAGCGCCTGCGCGCGGCCGGGGCGATCATCATCGGCAAGACCAATCTCGACCAGTTCGCGACCGGCCTCGTCGGCGTGCGTTCGCCCTATGGCATTCCCAAAAATTCGATCCGCGAGGATCTCATTCCCGGCGGCTCGAGCTCGGGTTCGGCCACCGCGGTCGGCGCCGGGCTGGTGCCGCTGTCGCTCGGCACCGACACCGCCGGCTCGGGCCGCGTGCCGGCGATGCTCAACAACATCGTCGGGCTGAAGCCGAGCCTCGGCATGATCTCGACCGCAGGCCTGGTGCCGGCCTGCCGCACGCTGGACTGCATTTCGGTGTTCGCACTCACGGTGGACGATGCCGCGCTCGCGCTGTCGGTGATGGCCGGCCCCGACCAGGCCGATCCGTTCTCGCGCGACCGGCCGCTCGGCGCGATCACGCCGATGCCGGCGAAGCTGCGCCTGGGCGTGCCGCGCAACGGCCAGCTGATCTTCTTCGGCGACAAGCAAGCGGAGGCCGCCTACAACGATGCGCTGAAGCGATGGACCGCGCTCGGGGCCACGCTGGCCGAGTTCGACCTCGAGCCGTTCTACGAGACGGCGCGGCTGCTCTATGAGGGGCCGTGGGTCGCCGAGCGTTATCTCGTGATCAAGAACCTGCTGGCGTCCGCGCCCGACACGATCCACCCCGTCACGCGCGAGATCACAGCGGCGGGCGCGCGGCTGACCGCGGCCGAGACATTCTCGGCGCTCTATCGCCTGCAGGGCCTGCGCAAGATCGCCGAGCGCACGTTCGCCAACATCGACGCGCTGGTGCTGCCGACGGCGCCGACGGCCTACACCACCGCGCAGGTGCTGGCCAATCCGATCGAGCTCAACAGCCGGCTCGGAACTTACACGAACTTCGTCAACCTGCTCGACCTCTGCGGCCTCGCCGTACCGGCATCGATGCGCAGCGACGGCATTCCGTTCGGCATCACGCTGCTGGCGCCCGCGGGATGCGATGCGCTGCTCGCGAGCATCGGGCGGGTGTTCCATGCCGATACGAAGCTGACGGTCGGCGCGAAGGGGGTGGCGCAGGCCCCGCTCGCGCCACTCCCGACCGGCGGCGACGACGAGATTCCGATCGCGGTGGTCGGCGCGCATCTGTCCGGCATGGCGCTGAACGGCGAGCTGACGGCGCTGAACGCACGCTTGATCGAGGCCACCAGGACGGCCGCCGACTACAAGCTCTATGCGCTTCAAACCACGCCGCCGAAGCCGGGCCTGCTGCGCGTCGCGGCCGGCACAGGCGCTGCGATCGAGCTGGAGATCTGGTCGTTGTCGTCATCCGCCTTCGGCAAGTTCGTCAACGCGATTCCCGCACCGATGGCGATCGGTACGATCAGGCTAGCCGACGGGCGCAGCGTGAAGGGCTTTCTCGTCGAGCCGGAAGTGCTGGGCGATGCGCGGGATATCACCGCGTATGGCGGCTGGCGCGCCTTTATGAAGGAAGCTACAGCAAAGCAGGTCTCGTAGGGTGGGCAAAGGCGCGCTCTTCGCGCGTCGTGCCCACCATCACCATAAGGTGGGCACGCTTCGCTTTGCCCACCCTACGGCACCGAGCGCACCGTCTTACACCGACACCGCGTAGATCTCGTACTCGCCGCGCACCAGCTCGATATGCGCGCGCATGGCGGCGGCGGCGCCCTGCTTGTCGCCGCGCATGATGGCGACGACGACGCGGTCGTGCTCGGCCTGCGACTTGGCGAGGCGGCCGAGATTGCGGAACTGGGCGCGGCGGAACGGCTGCACGCGCACGCGGGTCGCGAGCGTGATTTCGGCGATGTAGCCGTTCTGCGAGCCGGCATAGATCGCGTTGTGGAAACGCTCGTTGACCTCGTGGAAGCGCTCGGGATTGCCGGTGTAGCTCAGCACCCGCAGCTCCTCGTGGACGGCCTCCAGGCCATGACGCTCGGCCGCCGACATGCGTTCGGCGGCAAGGCCCGCGCACAAGGCCTCGAGCTCCGCCATCGCCTCGAACATGCCCTTCAGCCGCTCGACGGATGGCCGCGCCACCACGGCGCCGCGATGCGGCCGCGCCTCGACGAGGCCGCTTGCCACCAATTGGCGCAACGCCTCGCGCACCGGCGTGCGCGAGACGTTGAAGCGCCGCGCGATGTCGGTCTCGTCCAGCGGCGAGCCCGGCGCCAGCGTTCCCCGCACGATCTCGTCGGCAAGCTGCAGCCGCAGCTCCTCGGCGCGCGTGACCTTCAGCAGCGACGGCGATGCGCGGTCGACGCGCGGCACCACCGGCTCGGCCGGCAATGCGCCCTGCGGAAGATCATCAAGCGTCATACGGTCTCTTTCGGCTCCTCGATGATGCTGACATGAGCGGCGACGACGCGCCAGCCCTCCGGGAAACGTATCCACGTCTGCATCTGCCGGCCGACCTTGCCGGGAGCCGTATCGCGATAGAACAAGGTGGACGCCACGGCCGTGTCGCGGCCGTAGCTGGTGATGACGGTTTTCGCGGTGCGGCGGTTGAGCCCGACCGGCGAACGGCCGGCGCGAAAACCGGAGATTGCCTCGTAACCATAGAGGTTCTCGCCGATGCCGTAGCGCAAGGTGCGGGGATCGTTGCGGAACAGCTCGCCGAGCACGGCGACGTCGTTGCTGACGAGGGCCTGCTCATAGCGCTCGAACGCGGCTTTGACGTCCGCGATCACCTCGGGGAGATCGATCTCCATGTCAGATTCCTCTCGGTGCGGGCGCCGCGGCGACGCCCATCTTCTCCAGCGCGTGCGCGACGCGGAGCGCGATATCCTCGCGCCAGGGCGCGCAAATGATCTGCACGCCGATCGGCAGCGGCTCGAGCGGGACAGGGACGGCAACCACCGGCAAGCCGATGAAGGAGATCGGCTGGGTGTGGATGCCGATATTGGCGCGCACCGGCAGCTCGACGCCGTCCAGATTGAAGTTCACCTGTCCGAGCTTTGGCGCGGTGCAGGGCGTCGCCGGCGCCAGCAGCACGTCGACCGTTTTGAAGATCTCGGCAAGCTGTGCGCGATACCAGCGACGGAATTTTTGCGCGCGATCGACCAGCGGCGCCGGGACCAGGGCGCCCGCGATCAGCCGGTCGCGCACCGCCGGGTCAAAGTCGTTCGGGCGCTTGCGCAGGCGGTCGAGATGCAGCGAAGCGCCTTCGGTGGTGGTGATGACATAGGCGGCGGCACGGGCGCGCGAGGCTTCGGGAACGTCCACCACTTGCGTCGCGCCCAGCGCCTTGGCGACGCGGCTGACCGCCTCGACCGCTTCCGGAAACACGTTCTTCTGGAAGTGCCCGCCGGCGATGGCGATGCGTAGATCCGAAACAGGATTGGCGAGCAACGGCAGCGTTGGCTCCAGCCCGCGGGTCGTGCAGGCGCTGTCCTCCGCGTCCGGCCCCTGCATCGCGTCATAGGCGAGCGCGAGATCGACGACGGAGCGCGCGAACGGGCCGAGATGATCGAGGCTCGCCACGAACGGGAACGAGCGCGCGCGTGACAGCCGGCCATAGGTCGGCTTCAGGCCGAAGATGCCGCAGAACGACGACGGCACGCGGATCGAGCCGTTGGTGTCGGAGCCGAGCGCGATCGGCACCAGCGCGCCGCCGACGGCGCTGCCGGAGCCGCCGGAGGAGCCGCCGCTCATCCGCGTGGTGTCGTGCGGGTTGCGCGAGGGGCCATCATGGATGTTCTCGCCGGTGAAATCGTAGGCGTATTCGCCCATGTTGAGCGCGCCGACGAGAACGGCGCCGGCCGCCTCCATCCGCTCGATCAGCGTCGCATCGCGCCTGGCGGGCGCGAGGTCCCGGTTGATCTTCGAGCCGGCGCGCGTCGGCAGGCCCGCAACATCGAACAGGTTCTTGACGGCGAAGGGTACGCCGGCGAGCGGGCCGACTGTCTTGCCCGCAGCGATGTCGGCGTCGATCCCGCGCGCTTTCGCGCGGGCGCGTTCGGCGGTGACGTCGGTGAAGGAGTTGAGGGTGCGATCATGCTGCGCGATGCGCGCGAGCGCGGCTTCGGTGGCAGCGAGCGCGGACATCTTGCGCCCCGCGACCGCACTTGCAATCTCGGCGGCCGTCATCTCTGGCTTGGCGGACATGGGGTCAGGCCGTGAAGATCGGTGCCGGCTCGGTGTCGTCCGGCAGCGCGAATTCGTCGACCAGACGGCCGAGCCGCAGCGAGACCTCGAGGTTGGCGCGCACGGCAGGCCGCCAGGCCTCCTCGATCGGCAGCGCCAGCGCCTTCGATACGGCGTCGATATAGTCGTCCAGAGGTTCGGCCATCACGCTCTCAAAAATGTCTCAATGCACCGGCAGCGGCGGATGCGGGATCGCCGTCAGCAGCTCCTTGGTGTAGTCGTCCTTGGGATCGCTGAGCACCTGCTCGGACAAGCCCTCCTCGACGATCCGTCCCGTCCGCATCACAATGACACGATCGCACAACAAGCGCACCACATTCAAATCATGCGAGACGAACAGATAACTCATACCTAACCGCGCCTTGAGGTCCTGCAGCAGATTGAGGACGACGGCCTGCACGGAGACGTCCAGCGCCGCGGTCGGCTCGTCCAGGATGACGAGCTTGGGATGCAGCGCGATCGCCCGGGCGATGCCGACGCGGGCCTTCTGGCCGCCGGACAATTGGTGCGGAAAGCGGTCGAGCAGATTGTGCGGCAGGCCGACCATGGTGGCCAGTTCCTCGCAGCGGGCGCGCAGCGCGTCGCGTCCCCTGATGTCCCCCAATTGCATGATCGGGTCGGCAATGGCGCGGGCGGCGGTGAAGCGCGGGTTGAGGCTGTCGGTCGGGTCCTGGAACACCATCTGGATGCGGCTGCGCTGCGGCAGCCGCGCGAAGGCGGCGGGAGCGATGTCGGAGATGTCCTCGCCGTCGAACTGGATCAGGCCGGAGGTCTGGTCGAGCAGGCGCATCACCATCATCGACGTGGTCGATTTGCCGCACCCGGATTCGCCGACCAGGCCGACGCTCTCGCCATGGCCGATGACGAAGCTGATGCCGTCGACGGCGCGGAACACGTCCGGCTCCACCGTCGGCTTGCGGCCGAACAGCTTGCCGAGCACAGCGGTGGCGCCCTGGCGGGGATATTCCTTGACGAGCTTGTCGACGCGGAGGAGGAGCTTTGGATTCTCGTCACCCCCGGGCTTGACCCGGGGGTCCATCGACTGAGACGAGTCCTGCGAAGCGTGATGGATGGCCGGGTCAGGCCCGGCCATGACAGAGGCACCCTCCTCTTCCGGCAGCAGATCGCGCAAGCTCACACCGAGCCGCGGCGTCGCGCGCATCAGCTTCTTCGTATAGGGGTGCTGCGGGTTCGCAAAGATGTCGGCGGCCGTGGCGGTCTCGACGACCCGGCCCTTCTCCATCACCACGACGCGGTCGCAATAGGCGGCGGCGAGGCCGAGATCGTGCGTGATCAGGATGGTCGACATCGCGCGGCGCTTCGTCAGCTCGACGATCAAGTCCATCACCGCCTTCTGCGTGGTGACATCCAATCCCGTCGTCGGCTCGTCCGCGATCAGGAGCTGCGGATTGCAGGCCAGCGCGAGGGCGATGACGACGCGCTGGCACATGCCGCCCGACAGCTCGAACGGATAGGCGTGATAGCGCTCGCGCGGGCGGGCGATCTTGACCTGCTCCAGCGCCTCGATCGCCTTCTCGCCGTGATCGGCGACCTGGGCCTGCTGCACATGGGTGCGCAGGACGTCCTCGATCTGATCGCCGACCTTGCGGATCGGGTTGAGCGCGGCGCGCGGGTTCTGGAAGATCATCGAGACTTCGCGGCCACGCAGATCGCGCATCTGGTCTTCGGTCGCCGCCTTGACGTCGATGCCGGCGAACATCACCGAGCCCTCGGCGATCTTGCCGGCGCGGTCGAGGATGCGCATCACCGCGTAGGAGGTCACCGACTTGCCGGAGCCGGACTCGCCGACGATGGCGAGCGTCTCGCCCTTTGCCACGGAGATGTTGACGTGCTGCACCGCCTTGACGATGCCGCGGCGGGTGGTGAATTCGACCGTGAGGTCCTGAACGTCAAGCAGCGGCTGGGCGGTCATGGACGGCTCCCGTCACTCAAACATTCGAAAACAACCCCATGCACAGTGGAGCGGCGACTGAAATCATTGGAGAATTTTTGACGGACGTCTGCCATCACGTCCTCCGCTGGGGATCGACGATGTCGCGCAGGCCGTCGCCGAGGAGGTTGAAGCAGAACACGGCGATCATCAGGGCAAGGCCGGGGAAGAGCGCAATCCACCATTCGCCCGACACCATGAAGCCCGCGCCTTCGGCGACCATGATGCCCCATTCCGCGGTCGGCGGGCGGACGCCGAGGCCGATGAAGGAGAGGCCGGCGGCGTTGAGGATGGCGTAGCCCATGGTCAGCGACATCTGCACGATCATGATCGGCATGATGTTCGGCAGGATGTGCACCAGCAGGATGCGGAATTCGCCGTTGCCGGAGAGACGCGCAGCCTGCACGAAGCCGGCATTGCGGCGGACATTGGCTTCGGCGCGCGCGACGCGGGCATAGAGCGGGAAGTTCACGATCGCTGTCGCCAGGATGATGTTCTGCACGGTGTTGCCGAGCGCGGCGACGATGCCCATCGCCAGCACGAACAGCGGGAAGGCCATGATGGTGTCGGCGATGCGGCCGACGACGCGGTCGGTCCAGCCGCCGAAATAGCCGGCCGCGATGCCGGCAAGGCCGCCCATCAGGAACACCAGCGCGACCGAGGCGATCGCGATGAAGAAGTCGAGGCGCGTGGCGACGATGACGCGGCTGAAGATGTCGCGCCCGAGCTGATCGGTGCCGAACCAGTGCGCCGCCGACGGCGGTTTGAGCGCAGCGGCCGTATCCGAGGCGAGCGGATCGTAGGGCACCACGTAAGGGCCGAACAGCGCGGCAAACACGATGATCAGGAGCAGCGCAAAGGCGAAGCCCGTGACCTTGTTCTCGCCGAGGACGTAGCGGGTCTGTTCGAGCACCGCGACGAGGCCCGACGTGCGGGCGGGGCCGACAGGTTCAACAGCAGGCGCAACGGAGCTCATAGCTTAGCCCTCCAACCTGACACGCGGATCGATCACGCCGTACAGGATGTCGATCACAAGATTGAGCAGCACGTACATCACCGCCATGGTCAGCACGAAACCCTGCACCGGCGCGAAGTCCGAGGAGATCAGTGCTTCCACCGCGTACGAGCCGATGCCCGGCCAGGCGAACACCTTTTCGACCAGCACGTTGGCGCCCAGCAGGAACGAGAACACCATGCTGAGCGTGGTGATCACAGGCAGCATCGCGTTGCGGAAGGCGTAGGTGACGATCACGGTCGCCGGCGACAGGCCGCTGGCGCGCGCGGTGCGGACGAATTCGGATGCGAGCACCGCAAGCATGGAGGCGCGTGTCATGCGCGCGATCGGCGCCAGCGAGAAGATCGCGAGCGTCGTTGCGGGAAGGATGAGCTGGCTCAGGGCCGAGCGGAACGCTTCAAAATCGCGCGCGATCAAAGTGTCGATCAGATAGAAGCCGGTCACCGTCGGCGGCGCGCTGTAGAACACGTCGAGACGGCCGAGCGGCGCCGGCGACCAGCCGAGCCAGAAGTAGAAGACATAGACCAGCACGAGGCCGGTGAAGAACACCGGCAGCGACACGCCGGCCGTGGTCGTGACCCGGCAGAGATGGTCGATCCATGATCCCGGCCGCGTCGCCGCGAGCACGCCGAGCGGGATGGCGATCGCGATGGAGACGAAGAGCCCGAGCAGCGTCAGCTCGGCCGAGGCCGGCAGGCGGTTGCGGATCTCGGTGGCGACCGGCTGGCCCGTCGTCAGCGAGTTGCCGAAATCGCCATGCGCGAGATCGTTGGCATAGCGGAAGAACTGCTCGATCAGCGGCTTGTCGAAGCCGAGCTTTTTCCGGATCTGCTCGACGGCTTCCTTGGTCGCGGCGGGGCCGGCGAAGTAGGCCGCCGGATCGCCCGGCAGAGCGCGCGTCAGCAGGAAGGTGACGATGACGACGCCGATCAGCGAAGGAATCGCGAACATCAGGCGCTTGCCGATCATGGTCAGCATGGGGTGCTCCGCTGGCTTGCTTCGCCTCTCCCGCTTGCGGGAGAGGCCGACGTGCTCGCAGAGCGCGGCGGGTGAGGGCTCTCGCCGCGCGGGGACACTCTAGGCAAACCCTGCCAACCCCAAAGCGGAGACACCCTCTCCCCAACCCTCTCCCGCAAGCGGGAGAGGGAGCCCAGTGCCGATGCCGATGCGTCGCCGACGATCAGCATCACCTTTCACCCCTTCGCCATCGCGCGATAGTCCAGCCTGCGGTGGAACCAATACTGGTAGCCGCTGATGTTCTTCTGCATCGCGACGTTGACGAAGGGCTGATAGAGCGGGATGCGCGGGACGTCGGCGAAAGCGAGATCGACGAAGCCTTTCACGTCCTTGTCGTAGGTTGCCGTGTCGCCGATCGACGCGGCGGTTCGCGCGCCGTCGATCAGCTTGTCCATCTCCGGCGACTTGTAGCTCATGGTGTTGAACACGGAATTGTTGCCGTGATAGCACCAGTAGAAGAAGTACTCGGGGTAATCGAGCCAGCCCGAGAACACGTTGGTGAACAGCGGCATCTCCTTCTTGTTCAATTCGGTGCGCCAATTGGCGCCGGGCACCTTGTTGATGGTGGTCTTGATGCCGAGCTGGGCGAGGCTTTCCTGCACGAGGATGCAGAGCGGCTCGTTGACGCCGGCGAAGTTGAGGTCGAACGAGATCGTGGTCTCGAAGCCGTTGGCGTAACCGGCTTCCGTCAGCAGCGCCTTCGCCTTCTCGATGTCGGTGTTGTACTTGTGCGGCTGCGGCCAGGCGACTTCGGTGGCCTTGTCCTTTGCGCCGAACATGGGATTGCCGAGGCCGAACAGCACCGCGTCCATGATCTTCTGATACGGCAGCGCATAGGCGATGGCCTGCCGCACCTTCACATTGTCGAACGGCGGCTTGGTGACGTTCATGCCGATGTACTGGATGCCATTGGAGAACGGCAGCGACACCACGTTGAGCTTGCCGTTCGCCTTCATCTCCTGGAAATCCTTGAACGGCAGCTCATAGGAGATGTCGGCGTCGCCGCGCTCGAGCAGCGCCCGGCGGTTGCCGGCCTGCGGCACCATGCGCCAGATCACGCGCTTGATCTTGGGCAGCGGGCCGCCGACCCAATCCTCGTTGCGTTCCATGATCACTTCGGTGCCCGCGGTCCACTTCGTCACCTTGTAGGCGCCGGAGCCGGCGGTCTGCTGTTTTGTAAACTCGAGACCCCACGGATCCTTCTCGCTCGCATTCTTCTTCACGAGCTCGGAATTGACGATACAGGGCACGATCACTGCGAGATCGGGAATCGTCAGGCGATCCTTCTTCAGGAAGTCGACGCGCACGGTGTAGTCGTCGATCACGACGAACTGCTCAGGTTTGGTGAGAGAGCCCGCGCTCATCTGGAAGGTGGGAAAGCCGCCGACGCTCACCGCGCGATCCAGCGACCATTTCACGTCCTTCGCCGTGACGGGTGCGCCGTCGTGGAATTTGGCGTTCTTCTTCAGCTTGAAGGTGACCGACATCTCGTCGATCTTGAAATCCTCGGCGAGCTCGCCCTTGAACTTGTCGCGGTCGTAATAGGGCACGCCGCCGGGGCCGCTCTTCATCTCGTGGCTGATCAGGCGGTCGTAGCAATTCCAGGAGACTTCATAGCCGGGCACGTTGGTGCCGATGCCATGGATGTCGAGATTGTTCGGGCCGCCTTCCGAGACGATCAGCAAGGTCTCCGAGCGGGCATCGGCCCTGGCCGAAGAGATCACGGACGGCATCGCCGGAAGCGCCGCGCCAGCGGCCAACCCGGAAACGGATTTGAGGAAATCGCGGCGCTTCATGAAATCGCTCCAACATGAAAGTTTTTGGTTGGAACTGGATTCGCAAGGTTCGTGCCAAGGCTTAACGAGACGTTGCTTTTTGATTAAACCATTGATATCAAACGTAAAATTTTCCCAGGCGCCAAACAGGCGCAGCTTGACGTCACCTTCATTGCATACAAAGCTGCGCATTTGCCCAATAAATAGACCGCTCAAATCAGAAGCTTATTCGATAGGCTATTGGCAGAAGTCCTCGTTGTTGACCCGCAGGCAGCGCGGCGCCGCGACCGTCTTCCGTCCGGCGCAGCCGTCCTTGCCATCCACCTTCTTGAGTGCGCGCAACGCGGCCATGGTCGGCCGATACCAGAGGAAGTGTTCGTCGGAGAGCTGTGAGGCGCGGCGCAGGCCTCGGATCGTCGCGGCGTCGAATATCCCGCCCTGCTCACCGCCGAAGCAATCGAGCCGCACCAGTTGCTCCTGGATCAGCTGCACCAGCTCGCGGCCCTCATAGGTCGGCCCGGCACTGTCGAGCACAGTGATCTCTCGCAGGCGCGAGGCAGCGGCCCGCGCTTCATCTGCCTCTGGTGTATCCGGAAACAGCGCTGCGACGAGATCATAGGCTTCGGGCGTCCGCGTCTGCCGCGCGCGATCGAGCACCAGCGAGGCAGGGGATGCAGCCGCGGGAGCCCTGGCGGCGGCACCCTTCCTCAGCTCGGCGGCGGCGGCGCGCGCATCGTTGGCCTCGGGGCTTGCCGGAAAGCGATCGATCAGGAGATCATAGAGCGCGACATTACCGGTCTCCTTCGCTGCGGCGAGCAATTGCGCGGCCTGGCTCGGCGGAAGCGGCGGCGGCACGAAGTAGAAGTCGAGCTCGAGCGAGGTGGATTCCCAGGGAATCTGCTGCTCGCCGGTCGAAAGGCGCACCTGGCGGCGCACGCTCTTGAACACGTCCTCCAGCCGCTCGCCGGGCACGGTTATCGCATCCGCCAACGCCTTCGTATAAGGGCTGTGACCGTCCTCGCCGTCGAAGGCGGCCTTTCCCGAGCCGGTCGCCGAGGCGATGAAAACTCCAAATACCGCGCCCATCGGCACCAGCCCGAGCGTCGCGCCGCCGGAAACGCCAGGCGGAAAGGGATTGTCGCGGCAGGCATCCACGATGAGGATGTTGAGCGCATTGCCGGAAGCGGCGAGGCGATCGGCAAGGCGCTTGACCGGAAGGGATTGCGACACGATGTCGGCGCGCCGCTTGATGTCGGCATTGATGGGCACGAGGTAGTTGACGCCGTCACTCTCGACGCCATGACCGGCGTAATAGAGCACGGCAACGGTCGAAGGACCCCGGGCCTTCACCTTTTGCGCAAACTCCTCGACGTCCTGCGACAGGCTCTTCAGGTCGCGATCGGCGACCAAGTCGACATCGAAGCCGGTCTGCCGCAACCGCTCCGCCATCAACTGGGCGTCGCTTACGGGATTGGCGAGCGTGCCGAGTTTTGCGTAACGGGCGTTGCCGATCACCAGCGCGATCCGCGGCGCGGAATCGGCGACCGGTTTTCGGGTCTGTGCCGCGGCGCAGACGGCACTTGTCACCTGGACAATGACCGCTACAGCCAGGATCATCGCGAGAGCGCTTAATCGCATTACCATCACACCGTCATGTCCCATCGAGGTTACGCAATTGACGTCACGCTGTCATGCCGGGGCGCGCCGCGCAGACGCGGGAAGATTTGGATCGACAATCGGGAGGGCTGCTCTCGACGAGGAGGCGGCGTCTATCTAGAATTGAGTTTTTCAGAAAGCATTTTTTGCCCTCCATGCCGCGTCCAAATCTCCTCTTCCGATCCACCCTGCGGCTCATCGCGACCGGCGCGCTGTTCACCTTTCAACCGCTGCCGGGATCGGCCGGCGTGCTGAGCGGACGCGAATTCCAGAACCTGATCGCGGGCGGCCCTGAAGGCACAACCATCGTGTTTCAGGGCGGCACCGACAAGATCTTCTACTCGCCGAGCCTGAAGAACCGGCTGCGCCAGAGCAACGAACTCGGCCCCGAATTCCTCAAGCAGAAAATCCTGCAGAACACCGTGACCGAAGGCACGTTCATCGGCGCGACCACCGAGGGCGGCAAATGGCGCACCATCTCGGGAATCGCCGGCATCGCGGCCGACGCCGACAGCGGCCATGGCGTGCTGACGCTGCTGCAAACCTTTCCCGAAGACACCAGCATCAAGGCGTTCCAGAAGCGCGACCGGCTCTATGCCGTCGTGATCGTCGAGGACGCGCCGGGCGGCGTCGTGTGCCGCAGATCACAGTGGGAGCGTCTGTTCGCGCTTAAGGGTGAACCGAGACTGACGACAGTGCCGTGCGAATTCACGGTCGGCAACGCGGTGACCCCAACGTCAGCGCGGTAAGGGGGACTTTCATGACGATACTGACTTCCGGAGCCCGCAGGGGCCTCCGACAGACCGGCTCGCGCATGCTCGCGCTGATCATGCTGGCGATTCTAGCCGTGCTGATCCCCAACCGGGACACATCCGCTTCCACCGTACTGAATGCTGCGGCGGCCACCGCCAATTCCGGCCTCTCGGCGTGCAACGCCAGCCAAGGCAAGGCTCTCTACAACTGCGTCGCGGACGTGCTCGAGCGCGTGGCCAATGACGTCAATTCGGTCAGAGTCGGGGAGACTCAACGTGCGCTCCTGACCGCCGCCAGCCAGTTGCGCGCTGCGAGCAGCAAGGCGCAGGCGCTTTCCGCCATTACACAATGCCAGGCCGCGATCGCAGGCGCGCTGCGGCAGGTGAAGGCAACACCCGGCGGCAACATGATGGTGCCCGGATGGGGCGACGATGGGCTTGCGTCGATAGCGGGCGTGTTGGCGCGAGCGGCGCGAATGATCCAGGCCAAGGGATAGGACGGACAGGACGGGACAAGGGATAACAACAGAGGAGGATACATGATGGCTAGCGGACATGACCTGATCAGATCGACGAAGGCGCGGCTGCGCAGCATCTTGGTATTGCTGCTGGTCGGAGCCGCCGTGCCGGCGGCGGGCCCTGCCTACGCCGGAGGCGGCGCCGCTGCGGCGGCCGCGGTCGGCAGTGCCGGCCTGCAATCATGCAGCGCCATCGCCGGCAAGATGCTCTACGACTGCGTGGCAGGTGTCCTGGATCGCATGGGCGGGACCCTCAACCGGTATGATCCTCCGGAGGCACGCAGCGCGCTCCAGAGCGCGGCCTCGCAGCTGCGCGCCGCGAGCAACAAGGCTCAGGCACTCTCCGCAATCTCTCAGTGCCGGTCCGTGTTCGCCAGTCTCGTCAAGCAGGCCACCGCTGGTCACGGCTCCGGGCTCAGCGCCATCGTCGGCGTCTTGGCCAAGGCGGCCCAGCTGATCCAGTCCAAAGGTTAGCGGGGGACACGCGACGGGGAGCCTCGCGGCTCCCCGCGCCCTCACTCCGCCCAGATCAGCTCCTGCAGCGCGACCAGATCGTTCGCTTTGTCCTGCCAGCCCTCGATGCAGATATGCGCGTTGAGGTCGCTGGCGCGGTGCAGCAGCATCAGGGCCATCAGGCGGCGCTTGAGCGTGTAGTCGAGCTTCGCATAGCCAAAACCTTCGAGCAGTCTCTTCACCCTGCCCGGCCGGCCCGCCGCCATGAAGGCGCCGGGGCCGAGCAGATCGTAGTCGCGCCAGCCTGTGAGCACGTCGCCGAAATCGAACAGGCCTGCGAGCGACCATTGGCCGTCATCGCAGGCGAGCAGAAAGTTCTCGGGAATGTACTCGCCGATCAGGATCACCGGCGGCGCGTCCATCGGGATCAGCGTCGCGGCATCGCGCAGGAGATCGTCGAGGCCGGCGAGGAATTTTGGCGCAAGGCCGAGGCGCGTGTGCCTGGCGCGGCACCCCTGCAGCTGGGCGCGCATGAATGCATCCCAGCGCGGCTCGATGGACGCAAGCTCGCCGGGCGGAACGCGCTGCACGGCAGCGATGGTCTCGCCGATCTGGCGCAGCAGGCGCTCCTTCTGATCTTCCGGCAGTTGCGGCCACACCTCGGAGCCGAGCGTGCCGGCGAGGCGCGTGATGATCAGGTACGGCCAGCCGTCGCGCATCCCTTCCGCGACGATCTCGGGGATCGGCAGCGGCACGCGGCCCTTGAGCTGCGTCAGCGCGGCGCGCTCCGAGACGAATTGCGCTGCGAGCAGCGGCGGGAAGATCTTCAGGATCAGCTTGTCGCCGAGGGCGACCACGAGATTGGTGCCGGTCGCAAACACATGCGGCGAGCCGGTGTCGAGGCCGTGGCTGCGCGCGATGTCGAGCGCGATCGGCAGCCATTGCGGCGACGCGGAACGGAAGGCGCGGAAGCTTGCGGCGTCGGTGAAAACCGGCAACATCTGCAATGGAGCGGTGGTCATCATCGAGTTGAGCTTGATTGATTCTTCAGTGCGAACCGAGGAGACGGTGCACCTCTCCCGCTTGCGAGAGCTTTGCATAAGAGGAGGATTTGCGATTCTCTAGGGCCTGTGGTGGAGGCGGATTCGGATGGCATATCGAGAGGTTGGGCAACCGAGCTTCGCGGACGCGCTGGTATCGCGGCGAGGGAAGGGTAACGCGGTGCTGAAGCGGATTGGCGAACTGGTCGACTGGGCGGCTGTGGAAAGAGTGCTGGGTGGTCTTCCGGAGCCGGAGCGTGGCCCTCCGCCCTATCCGCGACTGGTGCTGTTCAAGGCGCTGCTGCTGCAGCAATGGTATGGGCTTTCCGATCCGGCGCTCGAGGAAGCGCTCGACGACCGGGCCTCGTTCCGAGCCTTCTGCGGCTTTGTGCTGAGCGACGAGACGCCTGACCACACGACGATCTGGCGATTCCGCGAGGCTTTGCAGCGAGCCGGTCTGGACGAGAAGCTGTTCGCCGAGATCCTGCATCAGATCGACGCACGCGGGCTGGTGCTGCGCCGGGGCACATTGATCGATGCGAGCCTGATCTCGGCAGCAGTAAAGCCGCCGAAGCCGCCAGAGGACCCGCAGCCGCCCGGCCCGGACGGCCGTGAACCGAGCAAGCTGGTCAACAGCAAGCGCGATCCAGATGCACGCTGGACCAAGAAGGGCGGCAAGCGGTACTTCGGCTACAAAGCCCATATCGGCATGGATCAGGGTTCGGCCATCGTCCGCCGCAGCAAGCTGACCGACGCTGCGGTCAACGACACAGTGCCCGCCGACGAACTGGTCTGTGGTGATGAGAAGGCGGTCTATGCCGATCAAGCCTATGACAAGCACGAGCGCCGCAGCGGGCTCGCCGCGCGGGGAATCAAGCCGAGGCTGATGTTCCGGCCCAACAAGCATCATCCGCTCACCGAGCGGCAGAAGCGCTTCAACGATGCCGTGGGAAAGCGCCGCGCACCGGTCGAGCAGGTCTTCGCGCGCCTCAAGGGCAGCTACCGCTGGGCGCGCGCTCGCTATCTGGGTTTGGCGCGCAATCAGACACATCTGCGCCTGATCTGCCTCGCCATGAACCTCAAACGATGGGCGGTGCTGTGCCCGATAGGAGCCGCAGCGTGACCACCACCCGCCGCTACCCCGCGGCCACGAAAACCAGACGCCCCACCCCTCTGGGGCTACGTGAGGCCGTTCAAAAAAAGCTCCAGATCGAACTTCACTCCAGCACAACTCATTACGCAAAGCTCTCGCAAGCGGGAGAGGTTAAGGGAGCCCGCGGTTCGCACCGACCATACCCGTATGCAACGGGAGCAAGCCGATGAGCGAGCTCCCCCTGTCCGCCGATGCCGCGCTGCAGGCCGCACCCGCCACCAAGGCGCGCGGTTACTGGGCGACCGTCGGCCGCCGCATCATGCGCGACAAGGTCAGCATGGCCTGCGCGCTGGTGCTGCTGCTGATCTTGCTCTCCGCGATCCTTGCGCCGTGGCTCGGCCTCGAAGACCCCTACAAGGGCTCGATGATCCGCCGCCTCCGCCACATCGGTACCACGGGATATCCGCTCGGCACCGACGAGCTCGGCCGCGACATGCTGGCGCGGCTGATCTATGGCGGCCGGCTGTCGCTGGTGATCGGCATTTTGCCGGTGATCCTGGCCTTCTGCATCGGCACCTCGCTCGGCATCATCGCCGGCTATGTCGGCGGCAAGCTCAACACCGCGATCATGCGCACGGTGGACGTGTTCTACGCCTTCCCGTCGGTGCTGCTGGCGATCGCGATCTCCGGCGCGCTCGGCGCCGGCATCCTGAACTCCATCGTGGCGCTCACCATCGTGTTCGTGCCGCAGATCACCCGCGTCGCCGAGAGCGTCACGACAGGTGTGCGCAACATGGATTTCGTCGAGGCCGCGCGTGCCTCCGGCGCGGGCGCCTTCACCATCATGCGCGTGCACATCCTCGGCAACGTGCTCGGCGCGATCTTCGTCTATGCCACCAGCCTCATTTCGGTCTCGATGATTCTGGCCGCCGGTCTCTCCTTCCTCGGCCTCGGCACCAAGCCGCCGGAGCCGGAATGGGGCCTGATGCTCAACACGCTGCGCACCGCGATCTACGTCAATCCCTGGGTCGCAGCATTGCCGGGCGCGATGATCTTCGCGGTCTCGATCTGCTTCAACCTGCTCTCGGACGGCCTGCGTAGCGCCATGGACATCAGGAACTAAGGATGAGAAGGACGCAGCTTGCCGCAGCGGCGGTGCTACACCTCTCCTGGAGGGAGAGGTCGGATTGCATCGCAAGATGCAATCCGGGTGAGGGGGTACGCTCCACCGAATTTGCCGCGCCCCCTCACCCGGCGCTGCGCGCCGACCTCTCCCCGATGGGGAGAGGTGAAGGACGACGGCCATGAGCGAGAATGCCTCCGTCGAAATGCTGGAGCCGGTCGAGGACCGCGGCGGGCTCGCGCAGCCGTTGCTGCAGGTCAACGGCCTGACCAAGCATTTCCCGGTGCGCGGCGGCCTCTTCGCCGCCAAGCGCACCGTGCGTGCCGTCGACAACGTCTCCTTCTCCGTCGCCAAGGGCGAGACCGTCGGCATCGTCGGGGAATCCGGCTGCGGCAAGTCCACCACCGCGCGCCTCCTGATGCACCTGATGCCGCGCGATGACGGCGACATCATCTATGACGGCATGACCGTCGGCCAGTCGCTGAGCTTGCGCGAGCTGCGCCGCGGCATGCAGATGGTGTTCCAGGATTCCTACGCCTCGCTCAATCCGCGCCTGACCATCGAGGAATCCATCGCCTTCGGCCCGAAAGTCCACGGCATGGCCGACGGCGCGGCGCGCAACCTGGCCCGCGAGCTGCTCGGCAAGGTCGGCCTGCGCCCCGAAAACTTCGCCAACCGCTATCCGCACGAGATTTCCGGCGGCCAGCGCCAGCGCGTCAACATCGCACGTGCGCTGGCGCTGTCGCCGCGGCTGGTGATCCTGGACGAAGCCGTCTCCGCGCTCGACAAATCCGTCGAGGCGCAGGTGCTCAATCTGCTCGCCGATCTCAAGCGCGAATTCGGCCTGACTTATCTCTTCATCAGCCACGACCTCAACGTCGTGCGCTACATCTCGGACCGCGTGCTGGTGATGTATCTCGGCGAGGTCGTCGAGCTCGGCCCGGTCGACCAGGTCTGGGACAGCCCGGCGCATCCCTACACCCGCGCGCTGCTAGCCGCGATGCCGTCCTCCGACCCTGATCGTCGCACCGAGACGCCGCCGATCACGGGCGATCCGCCGAATCCGATCGATCCGCCGCCGGGCTGCCGTTTCCACACTCGTTGCCCGTTTGCGGAGCCGCTCTGCGCAAATGCGACACCAAAGCTCACCGCGCTGGATAATATGGGTCACGAGGCCGCGTGCTACATGGCGATACCGGATTCAGGCCACAGCCGCGCGCCCAGGGGAGAAACCGCATGACCAGACCGACACCGAAAGAGATCAAGCCGATCGCGCAAATTGCCGGCGTGCCCGTGGACGACGAGATCGCAACCCGCATCTCCAATGCCATCGGCCCCGCCTTCGAAGGCTTCGCCGCCATCGCCGGCACGCTGCCGTTCGATCTGGAGCCCGCAACTTACGTGCTCGCGCAGACGCAGAAGGTGTCGAAATGAGCCGTGAGCCCGCTTTGATGACGCTCACCGAGGTCGCGCGCGCGATCGCGATGAAGCAGGTGTCCTCGCACGAGGCGACGCGCGCGCTGCTGCAGCGCATCGCGCAGTGGCAACCGCATCTCAACGCCTTCATGTCGATCGAGGCCGAGGCTGCGTTGAAAGCGGCGGATGCCGCCGATGCCGAGCTCGCCAAGGGCAATGTCCGCGGCCCCCTGCATGGCGTGCCGCTCGCGCACAAGGACATGTATTACGATGCCGGCTATGTTGCGACCTGCGGCTCGCTGATCCGTCGCGATTTCGTCGCGACCACGACCTCCACCGCCTTGCAGCGACTGAAGGACGCCGGGCAGGTTCGGCTCGGCACGCTGCATCTGGCCGAATTCGCCTATGGTGCGACCGGGCACAACGCCCATTACGGCCCGGTGCGCAATCCCTGGAACGTCGCCCACATCACCGGCGGCTCGTCATCGGGCTCGGGCTCGGCGGTGGCCGCGCGCCTGACCTATGCGGCGCTCGGCTCGGATACCGGTGGGTCGATCCGCATGCCCGCGCATTTCTGTGGCGTCACCGGCTTGAAGACCACGGTGGGCCGCGTCAGCCGCGCCGGCGCCATGCCGCTGTCCCAATCGCTCGACACGGTCGGCCCGCTGGCCCGCACCGCCGAGGATTGCGCGCTGTTGCTGGCGCTGATGGCCGGCCCCGATCCCGCCGATTCGACCTGCAGCCACGAGCCCCTCTCGGACTACGTCGCCGCGACCAAGGGGTCCCTGAAAGGCCTCAAGATCGGCGTGCCCGCGACCTACTATGTCGACGATCTCGACAGCGAGGTGGCGCGCGTGCTCGACGAGACCATCGCAGTGCTCAGGCGCGAGGGCGCCGACATTGTCAAGGTCGAGCTGCCGGACCAGCGGCAATTGCAGGCGGCGAGCCAGCTCGTGCTGGCCGCTGAAGCCGCCGCCTTCCACAAGCGCTGGCTGATCGAGCGTTCGCAGGATTACGGCGCGCAGACATTGATGCGCCTCCAGAACGGCCTTGCCGTGCCCGCCATCACCTATCTCGAGGCGATGCGTTGGCGCGGGCCAGCGCTCGCGGCCCACGATGCCGCGACCGCAGGCGTCGATGCGGTGATCGCGCCGGCATCTCCGGTGCCGGCGCCGACGATCGAGGAGAGCGACGTCGGTGGCGGCCCGAACGCGCCGGCATTGTTGCAGCGGCTGACGCTGTTCACCCGCCCGGTGAACTACCTCGGCCTGCCGTCACTGACCATTCCATCGGGCTTCACCAAGACCGGCCTGCCTATCGGCATGCAGCTGATCGGCCGCTCCTTCGACGAAGCCACCCTGCTCACCATCGGCGCCGCGTTCCAGCGCGCCACCGACTATCACGACCGATTGCCGACATTGCCGTCATGACAAACCTCGTCGAGATCTCGGGCCTCAACATCCGTTTCACCGGCGAGCGCACGGTCTATGCCGTGAACGATCTCAGCCTCTCGCTCGGAAACAGCGAGGTGCTGGGCCTGCTCGGCGAGTCCGGTTCGGGCAAGAGCGTGACGCTGCGTGCCTTGATGCGGCTATTGCCGAAGAAGCGCACGCAGATTTCGGGCACGGTCAACGTGATGGGACAGGACGTGCTCGCCATGAATGACGAGGAGCTGTCGTCGTTCCGCGGCCAGACCGTCTCGATGATCTTCCAGGAGCCCGCGCTCGCGCTCGATCCGGTCTACACGATCGGCGCGCAGATCGCCGAAAGCGTCGTGCGCCACGAAGGCAGGAGCTATGCGGAAGGGCGCGCGCGGGCGCTCGAAATGCTCGAGGTCGTGCGCATTCCCTCGGCCAAACGGCGTCTCGACGCCTATCCGCACGAGATGTCCGGCGGCATGCGCCAGCGTGCGATGATCGCACTCGCGCTCGCCTGCCGGCCGAAGATCCTGCTGGCGGACGAACCGACCACCGCGCTCGATGCCACCGTGCAGATCCAGATCCTGCTCTTGCTGCGCGAGCTGCAGCGCGAGTTCGGCATGTCCGTCATCTTCGTCACCCACGACATCGGTGTCGCCATCGAGATCTGCGACCGCGTCGCGGTGATGTATGCCGGCCAGATCGTGGAGCAGGGGACTCTTCGCGACATCGTCCGCTCGCCGGTGCATCCCTATGCCAAGGGCCTGCTCGCCTCCACCATCCACGGCGCCAAGCGCGGCCAGCGGCTGGAGACCATCCCGGGCACGCCGCCGTCGCTGGCCGAGAAGCCGCACAACTGCTCCTTCGCTCCCCGCTGCAAGCTCGCCGAGCCGCGCTGCCTGGAGCAATTGCCGGGGAATGTCGCGGTCGGGCCGGGTCGGGCGGCGAGGTGCGTGCTGGCGGAGCCGGTCACCGTGCCGTCATAGTTCGGGTGAGTTGAACCCGGCTGTGCGAGCGTTCCCAGCATTCACACCCCATTCATCCCGGTTCCCGTTCCATGGCTCCCGTTTGCGGAGAGGGACCTCACTGATGCACATTTCCAACGAAGGCCTGCTCGTCATCCTGTTCGTCGGTCTCGTCGCCGGCTGGCTCGCCGGCAAGATCGTGCGGGGCGCCGGGTTCGGCATTATCGGCGACATCGTGATCGGCATCTGCGGTGCGCTGGTGGCGAGCCTGCTGTTTCCAAAGCTCGGAATCCGCCTCGGCACCGGCTTGATCTCCGAGATCGTCTATTCCGCCATCGGCGCGGTCATCCTGCTGCTGGTAGTGCGGCTGGTGCGCGGCGGGGGCCGGCTCTAGCCCCGCCCCCGGCCGAGAGGAACTCGAGCCGCACTTTTCGCGGAAGCGGCTGAAAGCCTGCAAGAAAAAGCCGCAAGCCTGTGGAATTCCGGACTTGCGCGGAAGGCTGTCGGGGGTAGATGTGGCCCATCAGGCTTCGGATTAAATTCAACCGCGCTGGACGGCCGGAAAACAGATGTTAATCCGAGGCGAGTACTCCTTGAATCGCCTTTGAAATCAGGGCCTTGCAAATCAGGGCCTTGCCCTTTAGCCGAAAGAGATCAGACTGATGGCAGCCATCCCTGGCGTCCGCCGTTCAGAGCTCGGTGACGCCTTACGCGCTTGTCGCACGGCCTTCATCGGCGTCGGCCTGATGAGCTGCATGATCAACCTGCTCTATCTGACCGGGTCGATCTTCATGCTGGAGGTCTACGACCGGGTGCTGCCGAGCCGCAGCATCCCGACCCTGGTCGGCCTCATCATCCTCGCCGGCTTCCTCTACATGGCGCAGGGCGTGCTCGACATGATCCGCAACCGCATCCTGGGGCGGATCGGCACCTCGCTCGACGAGGCCCTCAACAAGCGCGTGTTCGACACCATCGTGCGCCTGCCGCTGCTGGTCGGCAGCCGCAACGAGGGCCTGCAGCCGCTGCGCGATCTCGACAATGTCCGCTCCTTCCTCGGCGGCATGGGTCCGAGCGCATTCTTCGACCTGCCCTGGCTGCCGCTCTATCTCGCCATCTGCTTCGCCTTCCACGTCCTGATCGGCGTCACCGCGCTGGTCGGCGCCATCATCCTGGTCGGGCTGACGCTGGTCACCGAGTTCATGTCCCGCCAGCCGGCCAAGGAGGCGATGGGCCTCGCCGCCCAGCGCAACGATCTCGCCCAGGCCAGCCGCCGCAACGCCGAAGTCATGGTGTCGATGGGGATGGCCGGCCGGATGAACCAGCGCTGGAGCGAGGCCAACGAAAAGTACCTCGCCGGCAATCAGCGGGCGAGCGACGTCGCCGGCGGTCTCGGCGCGGTCGCGAAGGTGCTGCGGATGATGCTGCAATCGGCCGTGCTCGCGGTCGGCGCCTATCTCGTCATCCACCAGGAGGCGACCGCCGGCATCATCATCGCCGGCTCGATCCTCTCCGCCCGTGCGCTCGCGCCGGTCGATCTCGCCATCGCGCATTGGAAATCCTTCGTCGCGGCGCGCCAGAGCTGGCACCGCCTGACCCGCCTGCTGGAGCAGATGCCGGCGCAGGCGATGCCGACCCAGTTGCAGGCGCCCACCAGCCGGCTCTCGGTCGAGGGCGTCGCCATGGTGCCGCCCGGTGATCAGCGCCTCGTGGTGCAGGATGTCACCTTCGCGCTCACCGCCGGCAACGGTCTCGGCGTGATCGGCCCGAGCGGCTCCGGCAAGTCGTCGCTGATCCGCGCGCTGGTCGGGGTCTGGCAGCCGGTGCGCGGCAAGGTCCGGCTCGACGGCGCAGCGCTCGATCAATGGTCGAGCGACGCGCTCGGCCGCCACATCGGCTATCTGCCGCAGGACGTCGAATTGTTCGGCGGCACCATCGCCCAGAACATCAGCCGGTTCGATCCCGAGGCCACCTCCGAGGCGATCATCGCCGCGGCCAAGGAGGCCGGCGTGCACGAGATGATCATCAAGATGCGCGAGGGCTACAACACGCAAGTCGGCGAGCAGGGCGCCTCGCTCTCCGCGGGCCAGGCCCAGCGCGTGGCGTTGGCGCGCGCGCTCTACGGCAACCCCTTCCTGATCGTGCTCGACGAGCCCAATTCCAACCTCGACACCGAAGGCGACGAGGCGCTGACCCGCGCCGTCCGCTCGGCGCGCGAGCGCGGCGCCATCGTCGTCGTGGTGGCGCACCGGCCGATCGGCGTCGAGGCGGTCGACCAGATCCTGGTTCTGCGCGACGGCCGCATGCAGGCCTTCGGCCCCAAGGAGCAGGTGCTCGCCCAGGTGCTGCAGCCGCGCGCGACGCCGCCGGCGCCGATCAAGATCGTCAGCGAAGGCGGAGTGGCCAAACCATGAGCACGATGGCCATCGGCGGCACCAAGGCGGCCGCGAAGAAGACCGTACGCGACTCCATCAAGTTTCACCTGTTGCTCGGCCTCGCGATCGTGGTGGTCCTGGTCGCCGGCCTCGGCGGTTGGGCCTCGACCGTCCTGATCTCGGGCGCGCTGATCGCGCCGGGCCAGATCGTGGTCGAATCCAACGTCAAGAAGGTGCAGCATCCCACCGGCGGCGTGGTCGGCGAGGTGCGCGCCCGCGACGGCGACCTGGTCAAGTCCGGCGACATCGTGGTGCGCCTCGACGACACCGTCACCAAGGCCAACCTTGCCATCGTCACCAAGAATCTCGATGCGGCGCAGGTGCGTGCGGCGCGCTTGCAGGCCGAGCAGCGCGGTGTCGACAAGATCGAATTCCCGCAAAGCCTCCTCGAGCGCGCCAACGATCCCGACGTCAAGATACTGCTGTCGGCCGAAACCAAGCTGTTCGAGGTCCGCGTCAACGGCCGCACCGGGCAGAAGGCGCAGCTGCGCGAACGCATCACGCAGCTCAACGAGGAGATCGCCGGTCTCAGCGCCCAGGAAAAAGCCAAGGACCAGGAGATCGCGCTGGTGCTGAACGAGCTCACCGGCGTGCGCGAGCTCTACGACAAGCGCCTGGTGCAGATCTCGCGCCTGACCCAGCTCGAGCGCGATTCGGCCCGCCTCAACGGCGAGCGCGCGCAGTACATCGCCGCGCGCGCCCAGGCCAAGGGCAAGATCACCGAGACCGAGCTGCAGATCATCCAGATCGACAAGGACGTGGTCAGCGAGGTCTCCAAGGACCTGCGCGAGACCAACGACAAGATCGGCGAGCTGATCGAGCGCAAGGTCGCGGCCGAAGACCAGCTCCGCCGCGTCGACATCCGCGCGCCGCAGGACGGCATGGTGCTGCAATCAACGGTGCACACGATCGGCGGCGTCGTCACCGCTGGCGATACCTTGATGCTGATCGTGCCGCAGGCCGACGATCTCCAGGTCGAGGCCAAGGTCAATCCGGTCGATATCGACAAGCTCCAGATCGGCCAGAAGACGCTGCTGCGCCTCTCAGCATTCAACCAGCGCACCACGCCAGAGCTCAACGGCGTCGTCAGCCGCGTCTCGCCCGACGTCACCACCGACCAGCGCACCGGCCAAGGCTATTACACCATCCGCGTCTCGATGCCGGCCGAGGAGCTCGCCCGGCTCGGCGACGTCAAGCTGATTCCCGGCATGCCCGTGGAAGCCTTCGTCCAGACCGGCGACCGCACCATGCTGTCCTATCTGATGAAGCCGTTCCACGACCAGCTGATGCGGGCGTTCCGCGAGAAGTGACGCGCGAAAGCGCGAAGGTCTTGTGGGGTGGGTTAGCCTTGCGGCTGCGCGAAGCGCAGTCCGCTGGCGTAACCCACCTCTTTGGTTTCCGCAGGAGCAGAAGTGGTGGGTTACGCTGCGCTAACCCACCCTACGCGGTTCCGTTCTTGCTATAGTTCGACTCAAAGCCCAGCAACACGGCGGTCGAACCATGCAGTCTCCACCCTCCATCGCCACCCAGTCCTTCACCGATGCAGCTCTCGCCGTTGCCCGTCTCGAGGAGATCTACGAGCGCAACACGAAATTCCTGCGCGATCGTTTCGAGGCCTATGTTGGCGGCGAAGCGATCACGACGCGGGTGCGCGCCTATTATCCCTTCGTCCGGCTCACCACCGCGACGCATGCCCGGCTGGATTCGCGTCTCGCCTACGGCTTCGTCGCCGGGCCCGGCGTGCATGAAACCAGCGTGACGCGGCCGGATCTGTTCCGCAGTTATCTCACCGAGCAGATCGGCCTCTTGGTCCAGAACCACGGCGTGCCGGTCGAGATCGGCGAGTCCGCCGAGCCGATCCCGATCCACTTCGCCTATCGCCGCGACATCAACATCGAAGCCGCCATCACCACCAGCGAGAATTCGCCCGTCACACGCTCGCTGCGCGATGCGTTCGACGTGCCCGTTCTCGCGACGATGGACGATTCGATCGCCGACGGCACCTTCGAGCTCCAGCCGGGCGCGCCGGAGCCGCTGTCCCTGTTCCGCGCCGCCCGGGTCGATTACTCGCTGCGCCGGCTCCATCACTACACCGGCACCGATCCCGAATACTTCCAGAACTTCGTCATCTTCACCAACTACCAGTTCTATGTCGACGCCTTCGCGCAAGCGTGCCAGCAGCGGCTGCAGGCCGGCGAAGCCGGGCTCGAAGCTTTCGTCGCGCCCGGCAATGTGATCACGACCAGCGGCGGCGCCATCAGCGGCACCGCGCCGGCTCGCGCACCGCAGATGCCGGCTTTCCACCTGATCGCGCCCGGTTATCGCGGCATCACGCTGATCAACATCGGCACCGGTCCGTCCAATGCGCGCAACGTCACCGACCACGTCGCGGTGCTGCGGCCGCATGCCTGGCTGATGCTCGGCCATTGCGCGGGCCTGCGCAACACGCAGCGCCTCGGCGACTACGTGCTCGCGCACGGCTATGTGCGCGAGGATCATGTGCTCGATCGCGAGCTGCCGCTGTGGGTGCCGATCCCGGCGCTGGCCGAGATGCAGGTCGCGCTCGAGCAGGCAGTCGAGGACGTCACCGGGCTCGAAGGTTTCGAGCTCAAGCGCCTGATGCGCACGGGGACCGTGGCGAGCGTCGACAACCGCAACTGGGAGATCTCAGGCCCTGAAGTGATCCGGCGCCTGTCACAGTCGCGCGCGGTGGCGCTCGACATGGAATCGGCTGCGATCGCCGCCAACGGCTACCGCTTCCGCGTGCCCTACGGCACGTTACTTTGCGTCTCCGACAAGCCGCTGCACGGCGAGATCAAGCTCGCGGGGATGGCCAGTGAATTCTACCGCCGCCGCGTCGGCCAGCATCTCGAGATCGGCCTGAAGGCGCTGGAGCGGCTCAAGCAGCAGGAATCGGAGCGGCTGCATTCGCGCAAGCTCCGCAGCTTCGCCGAAGTGGCCTTCCAGTAGGACCGAAGATACACTTTGCTGCTGACAAGCGGGGCGATTTTCCGCATTGTCCGCGCGGGGGCGCGACCGGGACGACTTGATGCCGCTGATGCGCGACAAGATCATTGGCCATGATCTGGAACGGCTGGCCTTTCGCTTCACCATGCTGAACGACGGTGAGGTCGTGCAGTGCCAGATCAGCGACGCCGCGATGGACGAGCTCGCGGGCATGCAGGGTACCGAAAGCAGCGCGCGTCAGGCGCAATTCCTGTCGCTGCGCGAGACCATCGAGCGGATCGCGTCGGATCTCTACGACGAAGCGCCACGCTTCCCGGGCTATGTGGTGCGGATCTTCATGCGGCATTTGGGACGGTGAGGTTGCGCCAGGACGACAGCGGAGCTGACCGCCGTTCATCCCTCCAGCTTCCTCAGCAGCAGCTTGAGCGCGGTCGCCGCGAACAGCTGCATGTTCGCGAACCGGTCATTGCTGCCAGTCTCCAGCGTCATCACCTCCACGGCCGGTCCCGCGACCGCCATGCAGCTATGGCCCGCCGCATCGCCGTAGCGGTTGCCGGTGGGGCCGGCAGCGCCGGTCTCGGACAGGCCCCAATCGCAATTGAAGCGCGCTCGCATCTGCTCGGCCAGCAACCGCGCGTAGGGCTCCGACGAGGAGCGAAAGCCCTTCATTCCTTCGTCCGAAATATCCATCAGCACGCGCCTGGCATCGCGGGTATAGACCACCGCGCCGCCGAGGTAATAGGCGGAGGCGCCGGGCACCGCGAGCAGGCTGGCCGAGATCAAGCCGCCGGCGGAGGATTCGGCAACCGCAATGGCCTGTTTGCGCGCGATCAGTTTGGCGGCGACCTGTTCCGCAATGCCCACGAGCTCTTTCATGTCGTAACCCCTCATTCCTTCGCAACCGAGCTCAGCCTTCCTAGCATATGGCAGGACGCTTGGCCGAGTTGCGGGCGACGGGCAGGCCTGCTTCAATGGCCGGGACAAGAAGAGACCTGCGAGGAAACGTGAGAAGGGAAACGTGATGGCGTCCCTGATCGCCGGCGGCATCGATTGCGACGTGCATCCGGCCGTGCCGCATCTGACCAGCCTGCTGCCGTACCTGAACGATTATTGGCGCGATCAGGTGACGACGCGCGGCATGGTCGACCTTATCTCGCAATCCTATCCGCAGAACTCGCCGATCACGGCGCGGCCGGACTGGCGCCCCGAGACCGGCAAGCCCGGCGAGAGTCTGGAGGCCATGCAGCGCCACGTGCTCGACCCCTTCCAGCTCAAGCATGCGATCTGCAATCCGCTCTACGGCGTGCAGATGGTGTTTTCGGAGGACATGCAGGCGGCTTTTTGCCGCGCGCTGAACGACTGGCTGGCGAAGGAATGGCTCGATCGCGACACGCGGCTGCGTGGCTCGATCGTGATCCCTACGCAGAGCGTCGAGAAAGCGGTTGCCGAGATCGAGCGCTGCGCACCGGACAAGCGCTTCGTGCAGGTGCTGATGCTGGTGATGGGCGACACGCCGCTCGGCAAGCGCGCGCTGTGGCCAATCTACGAGGCCGCGGAACGTCTGGAACTCCCGGTCGGCATCCACGCCGGTTCCGCCTATCACAATCCGCCGACCGCGGTGGGCTGGGGTTCCTATCACATCGAGGATTATGTCGGGCAGGCCCAGGCGTTCCAGACCCAGCTCACCAGCCTGATCGTCGAGGGCGTGTTCGCCAAATATCCGCACCTGAAAATCGTGCTGCTGGAGTCGGGCGTGTCCTGGATCGCGCCCTATCTCTGGCGCCTGCACAAGTTCTGGCGCGGAGTGCGGATGGAGACGCCGTGGGTCGATCGCGCGCCGCTGGAGATTGTGCGCAGCAACATCCGCTTCTCGTTACAGCCATTTGATGCGCCGCCGGAACCTCAGACATTAATTCGCCTGTTTGATCATATGCAGTCGGACGAATTGGTCCTATTCTCCACGGACTATCCGCACTGGCAGTTCGACGGCCAGGACGCGCTGCCCGAAGGTCTGTCCCCCGATCTCGTGCGCAAGATCATGATCGACAATCCGCATGCAACCTATCCCCGCCTGAAATGAGCCCGCTGCCAAAGGAGGCAAGGCGATGAATATCCAGTTCCGCGAGAACCAAGAAGCCGCTTCCCCACTGTCCGTCAAAACCGCGATCGCGGACTGCGACATCCATCCGGCACGCGCGACCCGCACCGAGCTCTACCCCTACCTTGCCAAACGCTGGCAGCATCACCTCGAAGTCTACGGCGTCCATGCCTATCAGGGCATGATGGAAGGCCCGCCCTATCCGAAGGCCCAACCCAATGCCTCGCGCCGCGATGCCTATCCGCCGGAAGGCGGCCCGCAGGGCTCCTCGCTCGCCTTCATGCAGAAGCAGCTGCTCGATCCCAACAACGTGCAGCTGGGTGTGCTCAATCCGCTCAACACCGGGCAGGGCATCCGCAATCACGAGCTCTCCGCCGCGCTGTGCTCGGCGATCAACGACTGGCAGATCGACAAATGGACCAGCAAGGACAAGCGGCTGAAGGCCTCCATCGTCGTCGGCAATGAGGACGGGCTTTCGGCCGCCGCCGAGATCCGCGAGCGCGCCGGCGACAAGAACTTCGTGCAGGTGCTGCTGCTCAGCCGCAATGTCGAGCCGCTCGGCCAGCGCCGCTATTGGCCGATCTATCAGGCTGCGGAAGAGGCGGGGCTCCCCGTCGGCGTCCACGCCTTCGGCTTTGGCGGCAACCCGATCACGCCGTCGGGCTGGCCGTCCTACTACATCGAGGAGATGGTCGGCCACTCGCAGTGCCAGCAATCGGCGCTGGCGAGCCTGGTTTTGGAGGGTGTGTTCGAGCGCTTCCCGAAGCTGAAGATGGTGATGATCGAGGCCGGCTTCGGCTGGGCGCCGTCGCTGGCGTGGCGGCTCGACAAGGCCTGGCAGCGGCTCAGGAGCGAGGTGCCGCACGTGAAACGGCCGCCGTCGGAATATATCCGCGAGCATGTGTGGTGGACCACGCAGCCGATGGAGGATCCTGAAAGCCGCGAGGACCTGTTCGACGTCATCAAATGGATCGGCTGGGACCGCCTCTTGTTCGCGACCGACTATCCGCATTGGGATTATGACGAGCCTTCGCGCGTCTTGCCGGCCGGCGTCAGCGAGGCCAACCGCGAGGCGTTCTATCTCGGCAATGCGAAGAAGCTGTATGGCATTTCCTGATGGCAAGACACGTCATCGCGCCGGTCGACGAGCTTCCGCCGGGCACGCGAAAATTCCTGGAGATCGACGGACGACCGATCGCGGTCTTCAACATCAAGGGCGAATATTTCGGCCTGATGAACCGCTGCCCGCATCAGGGCGCGGCATTGTGCGAGGGGCCGCTGATCGGCCTTGCGCAGTCGCGCGATCCCGGCGAGATCGAATACACCAAGTTGGGTGAGATCATCCGCTGCCCCTGGCACGGCTGGGAGTTCGATATCCGCACCGGCCAATCCTATTGCGATCCCCGCCGCTTCCGCGTGAAAGCCTATCCCGCCCATGTCGAGCCGGGTGCCAGCGTGGTGAAGGGACCCTATGTCGCCGAGACCATCCCGGTGAAAGTCGAAAGCGACTACGTGGTGGTCGAGCTGTAAGCGGCATCTGTTCACCCTCCCCTGGAGGGGGAGGGTCGATCGCGCGCAGCGCGAGCGGGGTGGGGTGATCTCTCCTCTTGGGCACTGTCGGATGGGGAGAGACCGTCACCCCACCCCGCTTCGCATTTCGCTTTGCTTTATGCGAAGCGACCCTCCCCCTCCAGGGGAGGGTGAAGGGCGGCGACAGAGTCAGGGTTTTTCCGGAGGAAGCTGCTGGTTCTTAGGCTCTGCTCTGCGCCGCCGCGAGCACCCATTGCCGGAACGCGGCAAGCTTCGGCGCCTCCCGGCGCCCCTCGGGCGCGACCAGGTAGAAGCCGGCATCCGCCGGCAGCGCGATCTTGAAGGGGACGACGAGCCTGCCCTTGGCGATGTCGTCCTGCACGTAGGAGGTCCGCCCCATCGCGACGCCGATGCCGTCGATCGCGGCCTGGATGGTCATGAAGATCATGTCGAAGGTGATGCCGGGCTGCCGCGCGATATCCGCCGGCAGGCCAGCCGCGGTCAGCCACAGCCGCCAATCATCGCTGTTGGCGTTCGAGGTATGCAGCAGCGCGTGGTTGCGCAGATCCTCCGGCCGGCGCAACGGCTTGTCGCCGCGCAGCAGCGAGGGGCTGCACACCGGAAACAGCTCGTCCGCCATCAGCCAGTCGGCGCGCAGGCCCGGCCATTGGCCGCGGCCATAGCGGATCGCCGCATCGACGTTGTCGCGCTGGAAGTCGACGAGGCTGGTCGAGGTGGTGATGCGCACGTCGATGCCGGGATGCTGCTCCTGGAAATCGGTCAGCCGCGGCAGCAGCCATTTGGCGGCGAGCGAGGCCAGCGTCGACACCGTCAGCACCTTGTCGTCGTCCCTGCGCAAGAGACGATCGGTGGCGAGGCGCAAATCGTTGAAGGCGGCGCGCACGCCCGGAAGATAGTCGCGCGCCTCCGGCGTCAGCGCCAGCGCGCGGTTCTGCCGGATGAAGAGGCGGATGCCGAGCTCCTCCTCCAGCCTGCGGATCTGATGGCTGATCGCGGTCTGAGTCACGTTCAGCTCGCTGGCTGCGAGCGTGAAGCTGAGATGGCGCGCGGCGGCCTCGAACGCCCGCAATCCGTTCAGGGAAGGCAATCTGGCAGTCATCTGGCAGCAGCATGCATGACGTTATTTCATGCGAAGAGGTACAAATTGTCGTTTGTGGCAGCGCAGCAGCAGGCAGATATTAGCGATCAACTTAGCTCCAGGAGCTGAAAATGTCTACATTGACCGACAATTCGATGACAAATCATCATGCACAGGGCTTGCTCTACCAGATCGGCGAGATCCTTCACGTCTGGCACGAGCGCTACCGGACCCGGCGCGAGCTGACCCACTGGACCGCCCGGGACCTCCACGACGTCGGGCTGTCCTGGTCCGACATTGCCTACGAGGCCGATAAACCCTTCTGGCGGGCCTGATAGGCCGCCAGGCCGGCGCCGCCTGAGCACAGGGGCGCCGGCGGTCCCTTTTTCGCAGGGCATGTGTCATGAGCTCGCTTCGCCTCGAAGACCTCAAGCAATATTCGGACGTGCTGCGCACAAGGCACGGCGAGCGGCTCAATGTCCGCTTCGTCGAGCCGCGCGACACCGATGAGCTGCAGCACTATTTCCGCATCCTCTCGACCCGCTCCCGTTACAACCGCTTCTTCGGCGCGATCAGCGAGTTGCCGAAGGGCCTGCTGCACGATTTCCTCGAGGTCGGCGAGCGCGATCGCTTCACCATCGTGGCGACCATGATGGTCGACGGCTTCGAGACCATCGTAGCCGAAACCCGCTATGCCTTCCATGCCGAGACCGCGACGCTCGAGTTCGGCCTCTCGGTCGATGACCGCTGGCAGGGCCACGGCATCGCCACCGCACTGATGAAGAACCTCGAGTGCCGCGCGGCCGCGCTTGGTGCAGAGCGCATGTTCGGCGAAACGCTGCGCTCCAACGAGGCCATGCTCTCGCTCGCGCGCAAATCCGGCTTCGCTTTCGTCAACCATCCCGATGATTGGAAGCTGGTGCGCTTCGACAAGGAGATCAACCTCGTGCCGCAAGACATTCCCTGCGCGAGCTGGCGCCTCGCCGCCCTTTCCCGTCAGGCCGACAGCCCCTCAGCCTCGGCCTGACCTGACTGCAGCCCGGCCTGGCCAAGCCAGAGCCGGGCGTTTTTTTGCGCAGCTACTTCCCCGTGAACACCGCCTTGCGCTTCTCGATGAAGGCCTGCACGGCCTCCTTGTGGTCGGCGGTCGTGGTGAGGCGGACCAGCCGTTCGGCTTCGTGGTCGCGCGCGGTTTCGAAGTCGAACAGCAGGGCCTCGTCGAGATTGTCCTTCATGTAGCGCAGCGCGAGGCGCGGGCCTTCGGCGAGCGATCTGGCCAGTGCGAACGCCTCGGCCTGCAATTTGTCGTCGGGCACGACGCGGTTGACGAGGCCGATCGCCTCGGCGCGCGCGGCATCGACGCGGTCGCCGGTGAACATCAATTCGCGCGCCCGCGCGGTGCCGACCAGCCGCGTGAGCAGCCAGGCGATGCCGTAATCGCCTGACAGCGCGATGCGGGCATAGCCGGTGGCGACAAAGGCCGATTGCGCGGCGATGCGGATGTCGCAGGCCATGGCGATGGCAAGGCCGGCGCCGACCGCGGGGCCGGGGAGCGCAGCGATCGTCGGCTTGCGCACCGACACCAGCGCGCCGGTGAGCAGCCGCTGCCGCTCCTGCAGATCGGCGACCTTGTCGTCAAACGACATGTCGAGCTTCGCCTTGTCGCGATGCGCGCCCATGCCCTTGACGTTGCCGCCGGCGCAGAAGGCTTCGCCCGCGCCGGTGAGCAACAGCGCGCCGACGTCGGGATTCTCCCCGCAGGCTCGGATCATCGTGCGCAGCGCCGGCGTCAGTGCATCCGACAGCGAGTTGCGCGCCTCCGGCCGGTTCAGCGTGATGATGGCGACGCGGTCGCGGATGACGCAGAGGAGCTCGCTGGTGCCGGTATCGACAGTGGTTTCCGTGGTCATTGATCCTCCCTGCTCTCGTAGGGTGGGCAAAGCGAAGCGTGCCCACCATTTCTTATCGCGCCGAGATGGTGGGCACGGCGCTTCGCGCCTTTGCCCACCCTACGGCAGTGCGCCTTCAAAACCTCTCCACCCAGGGCCGCAGCTCCAGCTCCCAGCTCCAGGCGCTGCGCGGCTGCTGCAGCACGTTCCAATAGCTCTCTGCGATCGCGTCGGGATCGAGCATCGAGTCCGGCCTATCCGCCGCCTCGCTTCGCGTCGCGCTCCTGATGCCGCCGTCGATGACGAAATGCGCGACATGGATGCCCTGCGGCGACAGTTCGCGCGCCATGCTCTGCGCAAGTCCGCGCAGCGCGAACTTGCCCATCGCGAAGGGAGCGGACTGCGCATAGCCCTTGACGCTGGCGGAGGCGCCGGTGAACAGGATCGCGCCGTGCTGGTTCGGCAGCATGCGCTTGGCCGCCTGCTGCGCCACCAGGAAGCCGCCATAGGCGCTGACCGCAATCGCCTGCGCGACGTCGGCCGGCACGAGGTCAATGAGCGGCCCGCGCGTGCGGCCGGAGGCATTGTAGACGACGAGATCGGGCGTGCCGATCTCGCGCTCGACCAGGCCGAACAGCCGCTCCACCTCGTCAGGCTCGGTGGCGTTGCAGGCATAAGCCTTGGCCCCGGTCTCGGTGCAGAGCGCGCCAAGCTTCTCGATTTTTCGCGCGGCGAGAGCGACGCGGATGCCCTGGGCGGACAGCAGCCGGGCCAGCGACGCGCTCAGGCCTTCGCCGGCACCGACGATGAGGGCGATCTTGTATTTCGGATGTTCCATGGCGTGCTCTCTGAGGACTGGGAGCCGTAGATCTATGCATGCCTACGCGAACGACCAGCCAGGACGATCACAATTCCGCAGGGCGAATTGCTCCATCGTTGCGATCATGCCTCTCTGACAATTTGCGGCTTTATCGCGCTTGCTCACTGGAGCATGATCGACATCATCTCAAGCGGCAAGCGCCAAATCAGCGCAAAATGTCCGCAAGGCGGAAACAATAGAGGACGATCATGCACAAGCCGGCCACAGCACAGCCGAAAAACGTCGCGGCCGCACCATCCGGCCTGCTGGCGCCCGATACGTCGGGCATGAATTTCTATCGCGCCGATCCCTCGCTCACGGACCTGCTCCGCATTCATCTACCGGAAAACCTGTTCCGCCACATCGAGCCGCATCTCGACCGTCTCGGCGAGCTCGCCGGCGGCCATCTCGACGAATGCGCGCGGCTCGCCGACCGTCACACGCCGATTCTGCACCAGCGCGACAAGTTCGGCCGCGACGTGCAATGGATCGAATATCACCCGGCCTATCGCGAGTTGGAGAACGCCGGGTTCGGCGAGTTCGGCATCCATGCGCTCTCGATCCGCAAGGGCATCATGGGCTGGCCGGACAAATATCCTGTTGTCGCCAAGCACGCCTTCACGTTCCTGTTCAACCAGACCGAATTCGGCATGGGCTGCCCGATCAACGTCACCGACGGCTGCGCCAAGCTGCTGGCGAATTTCGGCAGCGAGGCGCTGAAGGCGAAATATCTGGACGGCCTGACCTCGACGGACATGAGCAAGCTGACCCAGGGCGGCCAGTTCATGACCGAGAAGGAAGGCGGCTCCGATGTCGGCACCTTGACCACGCGCGCGGTGCAGGAGGGCGACCATTGGCGCCTCACCGGCGAAAAATGGTTCTGCTCGAACGCGGACGCCAAGGTCGTGATGCTGCTGGCGCGGCCCGAAGGCGCCGGGCCCGGAACGCGCGGCGTCGGCCTGTTCCTGATGCCGCGCTTCCTCGACGACGGCTCGCAGAACCATTACCGGATCGTGCGCCTCAAGGACAAGCTCGGCACGCGCTCGATGGCCTCTGGCGAGATCAAGCTGGAAGGCGCGATCGCCTACGCCGTCGGCAAGCTCGACCGTGGTTTCGTGCAGATGGCCGAGATGGTGAACTCCTCGCGGCTCTCCAACGGCGTCAAGTCCACCGCACTGATGCGCCGCGCCTATCACGATGCGATGACGGTGGCGACCAACCGCGTGGTGTTCGGGCAGCGCATCATCGATCTGCCGCTGGGACGGCGGCAGATGCTGAAGATCATGCTACCGGTCGAGCAGGGCCTGTCGATGAGCTTCCTCACTGCGGACGCCCTCGACCGCGCCGAGGCCGGCAGCCAGGATGCCGCGGCGCTGCTGCGCATCCTGACACCGACGCTGAAGTTCCGGGCTACCCGCGATGCGCGCAAGGTCTGCGGCGATGCGCTCGAGATGCGCGGCGGCATCGGCTATATCGAGGAATTCGCCACCGCCCGCCTGTTGCGCGATGCCCATCTCGGCTCGGTCTGGGAAGGCACCGGCAACATCGTCGCGATCGATGCGCTGCGGCGGGCCGTCGGTCGTCACGGCGCGGAATCCGCGCTCGCGGCCGATCTGCACGCCCGCCTCGACGACAGCGCCTCGGTGCCGCAGGCCTGGCGCGATCATCTGCGTGGCCTCACCGACCGCGCCGTCGGCTTTGCACGCGAAGTCGCGGCCAAGTCCGAGAACGAAGCCGATGCGCGCCGCGCCACCAGCGTGCTCTATCACGTCGCCAGCGCGGTGGCCCTCGCCTGGGAGGCACACCGCATCTACGAGATGCGTGGCGATGCGCGTAGGCTGCTGTTGTCGCGGCTCGTGGTCGATCATCGGGTGGCACCAAGTGATCCGTTCCGGCTGACGGAAAATGCCGCGCAAGCGAAGATCGCCGAACTGCTGCTCGGCGATCGCGCAGCCGGCATGAGCGAGGTTGGCGAACTGGTCCTGGCGGCGTAGGCTCTCTCTCTTCACCTCTCCCGCAGGGAGAGGTCGGATCGCGTAAGCGATCCGGGTGAGGGGTTACGCGATCACGTGAGACCTGGACCCCTCACCCGGAATCGCATCTTCGATGCGCTTCCGACCTCTCCCTTCGGGAGAGGTGCAGAGCCCACGCAACGAAACAAAAACAACGAGGAAACACCGATGAAGGCCGCCGTCCTCTATGAAGTCAACCAGCCGCTCGTCATCGAGGACATCAGCCTGCCGAAGCCCGGCCCGCGCGAAGTGCTGATCCGCACCGCCGTCGCCGGGCTCTGCCACTCCGATCTGCACTTCATGGAAGGTCTCTATCCGCATCCGCTGCCGGCGGTGCTCGGGCACGAATCCGCCGGCGTGGTCGAGCAGGTCGGCTCCGACGTCACCTACGTCAAGCCCGGCGACCATGTCGTCACATGTCTCTCCGTCTTCTGCGGCACCTGCGACAATTGCACCACCGGCCGCACCGTGCTCTGCACCGACGCGACGGTGAAGATGCTGCCGGGCGTCTCCAACCGCATGCAATGGTCTCGCTCCGAGAAGCTGCACCAGTTCCTCAACCTCTCCTCCTTCGCCGAGCAGATGCTGGTGCATGAGAACGCCATCGTGAAGATCCGCAAGGACATGCCGCTCGATCTCGCCGCGCTGATCGGCTGCGGCGTCATCACCGGCTATGGCGCGGTGGTGAACACGGCGAAGGTGACGGCCGGCGAGACCGTGGCGGTGATCGGCTGCGGCGGCGTCGGCATGGCCGCGATCAACGGCGCGCAGATCGCCGGCGCCGGCCGTATCATCGCCATCGACACCAATCCTGCAAAACTCCAGCTCGCGACCAAGCTGGGCGCGACCGACATCATCAACCCGGCCGACGGCGATGTCGTGAAGCAGGTCCGTGACCTCACCAATGGCGGCGTGCATCATTCCTTCGAGGTGCTCGGCCGCAAGGAGACCGCGGAGCAGGCCTTCGGCATGCTGGCCTCCGGCGGTACCGCCACCATCGTCGGCATGATCCCGTTCGGCCAGAAGATCGAGCTGCACGGCTTCGACTTCCTGCGCGAGCGCAAGATCCAGGGCTCCTCGATGGGCTCGAACCATTTCCGCGTCGACATGCCGCGCCTGGTCGATTTCTATTTGCGCGGCCGGCTGCATCTGGAGGACTGGATTTCGGCCAAGCTGAAGCTGTCCGAGATCAACGAGGGCTTTGCCAACATGAAGGCCGGCAAGACGCTACGCAGCGTGATCGTGTTCGATAGCTGAGCGAGTTTACCTTCGTCGCAACAGCTCGCCGCAATGACGAAGGACCGCTAATCATCGAACATCTTCGGCGGCACGAACCCGCCGAACTCGCGCTCGATCAGCTCGGCGAGCTTGAGCGGCGTCCTGTCCTCGAGGAACGGGCCGAGGATCTGCACGCCGACCGGCAGGCCGTCTTTCGACAGGCCGAGCGGAACGGCCGTCGCGGGCAGGCCCGGAAGCGTTGCGATGCCCGGCCAGGCGAGCTGATCTGAATAGGGGTAAGACTTGCCGTCGATGCTGATCGTTCGCAGGCGCTGCTCCGGCGAATGATCGTGCGGAAAGGCCGGCGTCGGCATGATCGGGCAGATCACGGCGTCGAAGCTTTTGAACAGCGCCCGCCATTGCGCGCGCAGGACGGCGCGGCTTCCGGCGTCGAGCACCCAGGCGCGGTGGCTTGCGGTGATGCCGCGCAGTCGTTCCGCGCCGAGGCTGCGGTCCTCCGCCGAGAGCTGGCGCGTCCGTGCCTGCGCATCCGCCAGCTCGTCGGGAGGCAGGAACGCGCCGAGAAAGCCCAGCAGCATGCGCATGTACAGCCGCGACGTCTCCGCAAAGTCCGGGAGCAGCGCGCTCTCGCGTGCGACGGTGACGCCGGCCTTCGCAAGATCGGTTGCCAGCCTGTCGATCGCGCCGCGGACATCCCGGTCGCTCGGCAGCAGCGGATGGCTGTCGATCACCAGGACACGAAAATCCCGCAGCGCCTGATGCCGCGCGGCGGGCAAGTCGAGCCTGTAGGCGATCCCGGCATCGAGCGGATCGGGCCCCGCAATGACGTCGAGCATCAAGGACAGATCCGCGGCCGTGCGCGCCATCGGACCGATGACGGCAAGGTCCCCCTCGCGCGGAATGGCCGGAAACGGCGGCGGGGTCTCGCCGCGCGCCGCGCAGAGATTGATGGTCGGCTTGTGCGCGAAGACGCCGCAATGAAAGGCCGGCACACGCAGCGAGCCGCCGATGTCCGAGCCGGTGGCGAGCGCGCAATAGCCCGCGGCGAGCGCTGCCGCCGATCCCCCGGACGAACCGCCCGGCGTGCGGCCGAGATCGTAGGGGTTGTTGGTGGTGCCGTAGATGTCGTTGTAGCTCTGCCAGTCGCCGAGGCCGACCGGCACGTTGGTCTTGCCGAGGATCACGCCGCCGGCCTGCTTGATGCGGGCCACCGCCAGCGCGTCTTCCACCGGCCTGAAATCCTTCTGCGGCACGAATCCCCAGGTCGTCGGCAGGCCGGCGATGTTGAAGGATTCCTTGATCGTCGTGGGCAGGCCGAGGAGCGGCTTGCGCTCGCCGCGCGCCAGCGCCGCATCCGCTTCGCGCGCCGCAACGAGCGCGCGATCGAAGTCGCGCACGCACACCGCGTTGATGCTGCCGTCGTGCCGCTCGATGCGCGCGATCGCATCCTGCGCGAGCTCGACCGCCGAGACGTTCTTCGCGCTCAGCGCGGCCGACAATTCGACCGCGCTCTTGAAACTCCATTCCGATCCGGCCACGGCGCTTCTCCCGCTCTGGTTGTTGGAGGATGATGCGCAGTTTGGCCGAATCTCGCAACTTCTGTTTGATCGCGATTGATATGCGGGGCGAAGCTTACGCCGCCCCGATCACGATCCCCACCGCCAGCACGATGGCGCCGCCGAGCACGATCTGGAACACGGCCTGGAGGAACGGCGTATCCATGTAGCGGGAGCGAATGAAGGCGATCGCCCACAATTCGAAGAACACGACGACGCAGGCGATCGCGGTTGCGATCCAGAACGCGTTGGCCCAGCTGTCGGGCACGAGATAAGGCGCGGTGTGGCCGAGCCCGCCGAGCGTCGTCATCGCCCCGCAGGTGATGCCGCGCAGCCAGGGCGAGCCGCGCCCCGTCAGCGAGCCGTCGTCGGACAGTGCTTCCGCAAATCCCATGCTGATGCCGGCGCCGATCGAGGCGGCGAGGCCGACCAGGAACGTCTGCCAGTTCTGGTGCGTGGCGAAGGCGGCCGCAAACAGCGGCGCCAGCGTCGAGACCGAGCCGTCCATCAGGCCTGCGAGGCCCGGCTGCACATATTGCAGCACGAACATGCGCCGGCGGGTGCGGTCTTCCTCGGCGCGCACGTCGGGCTTCAGGATCTCGTCGGTCAGCCGGGCGGCCGTGTGCTCGTGGCTCTTCTCGGCCTCGGCGAGATCGCCGAGCAGACGGCGCACGTTGACGTCCTCGGCCTGCTCGGCGGCCTTGGCGTAGAAGCGCTCGGCCTCGAGCTCCATGGTCTCGACTTCCCGGCGGATGGTGTCGAGCGGCAGGTTCTTGGTCAGCCAGATCGGGCGGCGGCGCAGGAAGCCCTTGACGTCCTCGCGGCGGATCGGCGGCAGATGCTGGCCGAAGCGCTGCTCGTACAATTCCAGCAGCATGTGGCGGTGGCCGCGTTCCTCCTCGGCCATCTGCTCGAACAGCTTGGCCGAGTCCGGATAGCGCTCCTTCAGATCCTCGGCGAAGGTCATGTAGATACGGCTGTCCTCCTCCTCGGAGGAGATCGCGACCGCCAGCACCTCGCGTTCGGTCAAATCGGCAAAATTCTTCACGACGGCCCTGACGTTATAATTTAGAATGGTTCTAAATTATATAGGGCGCCGCCGGTTCCGGTCAAATCAGGCCGTATGGGCCTTGGTGAGGAAGTCGAGCAGCAACCGGCTCACCGCGGCCGGCTGCTCCTGCTGCACCCAATGGCCGGCGCCATCGACGAGATGGCAGCCGAGCATCCTGGTGCAGCCGCGCCCCTGCATCGCCTCGAACACGCCCGGCCGCTGATAAGTGCCCCAATCCTGCTTGCCCGAGATGAAGCAGGAGGGCACGTCGATGCTGCGCCCTGCGAACAGCTGCATCTCGCTGTTGAGCATGCCCGACGTGCCGTAGCGATACCATTGCAGCCCGCCCTGGAATCCGGTGCGGCCATATTCGGCGCTGTAATAGGCGAGGTCGCTGTCCGGCAGCCATTGATTGGCGGCAATCGTGGCCGGCGAGGGCATCTCCTTCGCGACGATCTCGGCCATGGTCTCGTGCAAGTCCATCACGTAATAGGTCGGCAGCTTCGCCAATTCCTGCGCCGACCATGCTTGCAGCGGATAGGGCTTGTTGTCGGTCCAGTCCGCGCTCTTGTGATGATAATAGGCGCGCAGGAAATCATGCAGGCCCTGCGGCGCGTGCTGCATGTCGGCGTTCGCCTCGCGCGTCGAATAGTACCATTGATAGTGCTTGCGCGGCCGCGGCAGCGCGGCGAGCTCGCGATGCACGGGGTCTTCCACCGCGGGCTTTGCCGGAGTGTCGACTGTGCCGAACGGCAGCGGCGGCGGTCCGCCGAACGGCGCGCTCATCAGCGTCACCGAGCGAAACACGTCGGGCCGGATCAGCGCGCACCAGGCCGCGACCGGGCTGCCGAAATCGTGCCCGGCGAGATCGACCTGCCTGTAGCCGAACGCCGATACCAAAGCGAGCGCATCGCGCACCAGGTTGAGCAGAGAGAATGGCGCGAGGTCCCCGTCATAGTCCGCGCTCCATCCCGTGGTGCGGCCATAGCCGCGCTGGTCCGGCGCGATGACGTGATAACCGGCGGCGGAAAGCGCCGGCATCACCTTGCGCCAGGAGAAGGCAAGCTCCGGAAAGCCGTGCAGCAGCAGGATGCAGGGCCGCCCTTTGGTCTCGAAGCCGGCCTCCAGCACATGCATCTGCAAGCCGTTGATGCCGTCGATGTAGCGCGAGCGGATTCCGGCGGGCAGGGGGATGTCGGGGAGTGCGGTCATCGTTTCCTCCGTGGGCGTCTCTGACCCCCCTGGAGGGGGAGGGTCGATCGCGCGAAGCGCGAGCGGGGTGGGGTGATCTCTCAACAGGGCAGTTTCAGCGAGGAGAGCATCGTAGGGTGGGCAAAGGCGCGCACTTCGCGCGCCGTGCCCACCATTGTTGGAGACGTGGGCACGCTTCGCTTTGCCCACCGTACGGCATCTCGCTAGATGGACTCACACACGAACGCGTTGCCCTTGCGCCGGATCTTCCCCACCGACGGCGAGGGAAAATGCGCCGTGCAGCACAGCGTGTCGGTGTCGCAATAGCGTTCCAAAAAACTGCGGCGGGTTTTCGCGGCTGCGGCCGGATCGACGTCGAACTTGATCGACAATTCCGGATAGAGCGTCTGCAGCGGCGAATGCATGAGGTCGCCCGAGAACACCGCATCGTCCTTGCCGCGGCCCATCGTGATGGCGATATGGCCCGGCGTGTGACCCGGTGTCGGCAGGATGCGGACGTGGCCGCCGATCTCGTGGTCGTTGCCGACGAGCTCGTGCCTGCCAGCCTCGACCACCGGCAACACGCTGTCGGCGAAAGGCGGGATCTCCGTCGTCGCATTCTGCGCGGACCAGTGATCGAATTCCTGCTTGGCGAACACATAGCGAGCCCTGGGGAAGGTCGGCACCCAGCGGCCGCTCTCGAGCCGCGTGTTCCAGCCGACATGGTCGACATGCAGATGCGTGCACATCACGAAGTCGATGTCGTCGACGGAAAACCCCGCGGCGCCGAGGCCGCGAAGATAGGTGTCGTCGGTCTTCATGTTCCATTTCGGCCGCGGCCGCGGCTTGTCGTTGCCGATGCAGCTGTCGACCAGGATGGTGTGGTGCGGCGTCTTCACCAAGTAGGACTGGAAGCACAGCAGCAGCACGTCCTCTTCGTCCAGCGCCTTCGCCTCGCGCATCCAGGCACGGTTCTCGGCCAGCACCTCTGCCGTCAGTCCCGGCAGCATCTCCAGCGCCGGGACGAACGAGGTCTCCTGCTCGATGACGCGATGGATGGTGAGATCGCCGACCGAGAACTTCAGGCTCATGGACACTCCTTGCAGGTTACGCCGCCGGCGGCACCGAGATCTTCACCGAGGGCCGCTCCAGCATCTTCTGGTGGAAAGCGTCGAGCTTCGGATAGGCCTTGCGCCAGCCAGAGTCGGCGAAGCGGAAGTCGGCATAGCCGAGCACGCAAACGAGGCCGATCTGCGAGATGTCGAACGGGCCGTTCAGCACCTCAGGCATGTTCTCGAAGCGCGCCATGCCGGTCCAGGCCCTGTTCCAGTGGTCGTCCGACCAGGCCTGCCATTGCAGGCCCTGCGGTCGCGCCATTTTCTCGTAGCGGCACAGCAGCATGGAATCGAGCATGCCGTTGATCAGCGAGTGATTGGTCTTGGCTTTCCAGCGCCGCGGGCCATAATCCGGGATCAGGCTGCCGCCGGCCATCTCGTTGAGATATTCGACGATGACGTAGGAATCCAGGATCACGTCGCCGTCATTGGTGATCAGCACCGGCAGCTTCTTCAGCGGCGTGATCTTCGAATAATCCTCATTGGCCGTGCCGGGCGTGACGCTTGCCGGCACGAGCTCGATCTTGTCGATCAGCCCGAGCTCGATCGCGGCGATGCGCACCTTGCGGGCAAAGGGCGAGGCGGGGGAGAAGGTGAGCTTCATGGAACGATCCTGATGAACATCGGGCAGTTGTTTTCGTCATTGCGAGCGAAGCGAAGCAATCCAGACTGTCTCCGCAGAAAGAACCTGGATTGCTTCGTCGCAAGAGCTCCTCGCAATGACGGGAGAGGGCGCAGGCCTTACGCCGCCACGATCTCCTGGCGCTGCTCGCCGAGGCCTTCGATGCCGAGCGTGACGACGTCGCCGACATTGAGGAAGGTCGGCGGCTTCATGCCGAGGCCGACGCCGGGTGGGGTGCCCGTGGTGATGACGTCGCCGGGCAGCAGCGTCATGAACTGCGAGACATAGGAGATGCACTTGGCCATCGAGAAGATCATGGTCTTGGTCGAGCCGGTCTGGCGGCGCTGGCCGTTGACGTCGAGCCACATCGACAGGTTCTGCACGTCCTTGATCTCGTCCTTGGTGGCGAGCCACGGCCCGAGCGGGCCGAACGTGTCGTGCGACTTGCCCTTGGTCCACTGGCCCAGACGCTCGATCTGGAAGGCGCGCTCGGAGACGTCGTTGCAGACGCAATAGCCGGCGACGTGGTTCAGCGCGTCGGCTTCCGAGACGTATTTGGCGCGGGTGCCGATGATGGCGGCGATCTCGACCTCCCAGTCGAGCTTGGTCGAGCCGCGCGGCTTCTCGACCGGATCGTTCGGGCCGGACAGCGAGGTGTTGGCCTTCATGAAGATGATCGGCTCGCTCGGGATCTCGGCGCCGGTCTCCTTGGCATGGTCGGAATAGTTGAGGCCGATCGCGACGAATTTCGAGATGCCGGTGACGGGCGCGCCGAACCGCGGCTTGCCGGAGACCGCGGGCAGCGAGGCGGGATCGAGCGCCGCCAGCTTCTTCAGCGATTCAGGCGAATAGGCTTCGCCGGTGAGGTCCTTCACATGCGCCGACAGGTCGCGCAATTGGCCGGATCTGTCGACCAGGCCGGGCTTTTCCGCACCCTTCTCGCCGTAACGAACAAGCTTCATTCTCGTTTCTCCCTGGAGATTGGACCGATCGGTTGAATAGCTTCTTGGAACACGGCGGCGCGAAATTCAACCGCCCAAAACGGGGATCACCCCAGCGCCATAAACCTGAACGCGTCCCCGTCGCGCTTGATGTGCCCGGCCGAAAAATGACCGCCGATCACCAGCGTCGGCGTGTCGGCGAAGCGCGAGAACAAAGCGTGCCGGCTTGCCGCCGATTGCGCGGGGTTGGTATCCACCGTCGAGCACCACTGAAGATGCGCCATCTGGCAGGGATGATGGGCGACGTCGCCGGTCAGAAGCGCCTGCTCGCCGTCGGATTCGATCAGGACGCTCATATGCCCCGGGCTGTGACCGGGGGTCGGGATCAGCCCGATCTCCTCGCAGAGCCGGTGGTCGCTCGGGACCAGCTCGGCCCGGCCGGCATCGACCACCGGCTTCACGGAATCGTTGAACACCGCAACCTTGTCCGGCTCGGCCGTGTCATCACGCCAATGCTCATATTCGGTCTTGCCGAAGACATAGCGCGCCTTCGGGAAGGTCGGCACCCATCGGCCGTCGACCAGTCGCGTATTCCAGCCGACATGGTCGACGTGAAGATGGGTGCACAGCACGGTGTCGATACTGTCGGGCGGAAAACCCGCCGCAATCATGGTCTCCAGGAACGGCGAGCTGCGGTTGTTCCAGGTCGGTACGCCGCGGCCCTGCTTGTCGTTGCCGAGGCCGGTATCCACCACGATGCGGCGCGACGGCGTCTCCACCACCAGCGAGTGGATCGACATTTTCAGCCGGCCTTCTTCGGTGGCGAAATGCGGGATCAGCCAGGGCAGCTTCCGGATCTCGTCGTTGGTGGCTGCCGGCAGGATGAAGCGGGTCGAGCCGACCGTCTCCATTTCGACGAATTTCGTGATCTTGACCTTGCCGACCTTCCACTGCATCCGGCGCCTCCCTGTGTTCTTGCTCTTGCGCTGGAACATGCCCATCTTCTGCCATCGGGCGCAATGGATCATCTGACGCGGTGCGGCGTTATTGCCGGAACCTGAGACAGACGCCGACGAGGAAGCCATGCCAGAGCTTGCGATTTCCGCGGAGAAGGTCGCCTTCATCATCGAGAAGGCGCGCGAATTCGACGTCAAGGAGGGGGCTTCCGATCCCGATTCCGGCTCGAACGCGGCCGATGACGATATGATGGACGTCCTCGACGACGACGGCTCTGACCCCGTCGTCCAGGAGCTCGGCAGCTTCATGATCGCGCTGAATGAGGACGAGCAGCTCGATCTCGTCGCGCTGACCTGGCTCGGCCGCGGCGACGGCTCGATCGATGAATGGGACGATCTGCGCGCCCGCGCGGTGGAGGCGCGGCGTGAGTATGGCAGCCCGCGCCGCGAAACCGTGCACTATCTGCTCGGCGAGCCCATGCTGGGCGACCTGCTCGCGAACGGGCTCGACGAATTCGGCGTCGACTGGACCGATGAGCGCACGACCGCCGATTCCTCCGCCCCGAGCCAGCAGGACGAGGACGAGCCGACCAGGCAGCGGTGACTATGTCTCCCTCTCCCCGCAAGAACGGGGAGAGGGAGAGGACTGCTTACAGCGTCCCCGGGAACGCACCGCCATCCAGCAGAATGTTCTGCCCGGTGATGAAGCCGGCCTTGGCGCCGCACAGGAAGGCGCAGGCATAGCCGAACTCGTCGGGCTGGCCGAAGCGGCCGGCGGGGTTGAGCTTGGCGCGCTCGGCCAGGATCTGCTGCGGTGTGACACCGCGCTTGTCGGCTTCGCCCTTTGCGGTGCTGGTCAGGCGATCGGTCTCGAACGGGCCCGGCAGCAGACCGTTGATGGTGACGTTGTTGATCACGGTCTTGCGCGACAGGCCGGCGATGAAGCCGGTGAGGCCGGCGCGGGCACCGTTGGAGAGGCCGAGGATGTCGATCGGCGCCTTCACGGCGGCCGAGGTGATGTTGACGATGCGGCCGAACTTGCGGGCCATCATGCCATCCACCGTCGCCTTGATCAGCTCGATCGGGGTTAGCATGTTGGCGTCGATCGCCTTGATCCAGTCGTCGCGGGTCCAGTTGCGGAAATCGCCCGGCGGCGGGCCGCCGGCATTGTTGATCAGGATGTCGGGCTCGGGGCAGGCCTTCAGCACTGCCTCGCGGCCCGCCGGCGTCGTGATGTCGCCGACGATCTCGGTGACCGTCACATCGGGATAGGCCTTGCGGATCTCATCGGCGGTCTTCTTCAGGGCATCAGTGCCGCGCGCGGTCAGCGTGACGTGAACGCCGGCCTCGGCCAGCGAGATGGCGCAGGCGCGCCCCAAGCCCTTGCTGGATGCGCAGACGATGGCGCGGCGACCTTTGATCCCAAGATCCACTGTTTCACTCCCGTAACTGTCAGGTAGGTTTTGGACGGCGGCTACCTTAGCCAACTGTGATGCCGCTGATAAGGGATCGGCCCGCACCAAAATGCATGCGCCTCGCGGCTAGCGATGCAAATGCGCCAGATCAGATCCGCCGCTCGTGCTTGAGGCGGTCGATCGCGGCGGCGGCTTCCGGCGGCAGCGACTTGAAGCCCATCTGGCCCACGGTCGAGAACAGCGGCCGCAGATGCGAGCCGGCGAGGAAGGGCGGCTGGCGGTTCGTCGGCACGATCTGGTCGAACACCAGCACCAGGGTGGTGGCGACGAGGCCGACCCTGGCGGCGCCGAGCGCGGCGCCGCCGAGCCGGTCGCCGATGCCGGCCTCGCCGATCGTGTCGTTCAGCGCGATACGGCCGATGTGGCCGAACAGCACGCCGACGACCACGAAGATGGCGAAGAACCAGATCCAGTTCTGCAGCAGCGGCGAGTTCGGATTGCCGGCGATCTGCGGTGCGATCAGCGGCATCAGCGCCACCGCGATCGGCGCCGCGAGCAGATAGGCGAGGATGGTCATGGCGCTGCGCAGCAGCCCGGTCCGGAAGCCGAAGCCGACCGCGACGGCGAGTGCGGCGTAGACGGCGAAATCGAAACTGTTCATGCGCACAACCTTGCCTTGATGGAGCAAGTGAACGCAAGTCCGATCATTCCGGTTTCAGATCGTTAAAATCGTCTGTATTGGTGTCTCCAAAGCTCAAGGGAACCGCGCAAGGAACGCGTCATGTCAGACCTATTCGACGTCAGTCAGGAAACCATCTTCGTCACGGGTGCGAGCCAGGGGCTGGGCCGGCAGTTTGCCCGTGTGCTGGCGGCGCATGGTGCGGCCGTCGCGCTCGCTGCGCGGCAGACCGACAAATTGAGGAGCCTGGAAGAGGAGATCCGCGGCAAGGGCGGCCGCGCCGTTGCGGTCGCGCTCGACGTCACCGACACCGCCTCGATCGCCAAGGCGGTCGATGCTGCCGAGGCCGCGCTCGGCCCCGTCACCGTGCTGATCAACAATGCCGGCATCGCCATCGAGAAGCTCGCGACCGAGCAGACCGAGGCGGATTGGGATGCGGTGATCGGCGCCAATCTCAAGGGCGCCTATTTCCTCGCGACCGAAGTGGCGCGCCGCATGATCACGCGCAAGCAGCCCGGCAACATCGTCAACATCGCCTCGGTGCTCGGCACCGGCGTCTTGAAGGCGCTCTCGCCTTACGCGATCTCAAAGGCCGGCATCATCCAGGCGACGAGAGCGATGGCGCTCGAGCTCGCGGGCCAGAACATCCGCATCAACGCGCTCGCGCCCGGCTATATCGACACCGAGATGAACCACGCCTTCTGGTCGACGCCGGCAGGCGAACGCCTCGCCAAGCGCATCCCGCAACGCCGCGTCGGCGCCGAGTCCGATCTCGACGGCGCGATTATGCTGCTGGCGTCGAACGCGTCGCGCTACATGACGGGGAGCGTCGTGACCGTGGACGGCGGGTTCTTGCTGAGTTGAGCGGCATTCCCCGCCCTATCCACATCGTCATTGCGAGCGCAGCGAAGCAATCCAGAATCCCTCCGCGGAAAGACTCTGGATCGCTTCGCTGCGCTCGCAATGACGGGAGAACAACTACCGCATCTCCGCCCGGATCATATCCGCCGCCTTCTCTCCGATCATGATGGTCGGCGCGTTGGTGTTGCCGCCGATCAGCGTCGGCATGATCGAGGCGTCGACGACGCGCAATCCCGCGACGCCATGCACCTTCAACGCCGGATCGACCACGGCCATCGCATCCGTGCCCATCTTGCAGGTGCCGACCGGATGATAGACCGTGTCGACCCGCGCGCGCAAAATGGCGCGGATGTCGTCATCCGTTCTCACGTCGGATGTGAACATGTCCTTCTTCTGCAATGCGCGCAGCGCCGGCGTCTCCATCAAGCGGCGCGTCGTCTTGAAGCCCGCCACCATCCTCTCGACATCCTCGTCCTCGCCGAGGAAATTCGGGTCGATCATCGGTGCTGCCAGCGGATCGGCGCTTCTCAACCAGATGCTGCCGCGGCTCTTCGGTCTGAGCAGACAGACATGGCAGGAAAAGCCTGCCTCCTTGTGCTTCTTGCGGCCGTGGTCGTCGAGCATCGCGATGACGAAGTGGAGCTGGATGTCAGGTACGTCGAGATCGGGCCGGGTTTTCAGGAAGCCGCCGCACTCGGCGAAATTGGTGGTCATCATGCCGCGCCGCTCGCGGCGATAGCGTTGGATACCGCGCAGCAGGGAGGGCAGCCGACCGAGCGAGGCGTGAACGAAGTGCGGATAATCGGAGGCATAGACGAACACGAAATCCGGATGGTCCTGCAGATTGCGCCCGACGCCCGGCAGGTGATGCACGACGCCGATGCCGTGCGCGGCAAGCGCATCGGCGTCGCCTACTCCCGACAGCATCAGGAGCTGCGGCGACTGGAAGGCGCCGGCGGCGAGGATCACCTCGCGGCGGGCGCGCAGCTGCTTCTTCTGGTTGCCCTGCACATATTCGATGCCGACCGCGCGCCCACCTTCGAACAGGATCTTCGTTGCCTGGGCCCCGGTCTCGACCCGCAGATTCGGCCGCTTGCCCAGATGGGGATCCAGATAAGCGCGCGCCGCGCTCCAGCGCTCGCCGCCCCGCTGGGTCACCTGGTAGCTGCCGAGCCCTTCCTGGTCCTCTTCATTGAAGTCCTCGCGGATGCGGAATTGCGCCTCGCGTGCGGCCTGGTGGAAGACGTCGTGAATCGGATTGTCCGAGCGCAGCCTGTTGACATGCAGCGGGCCGCCCTTGCCGTGATATTCGCCGTCGAAATCGGCGTTGTTCTCCGACCGCTTGAAATAGGGCAGCACGTCCGCATACGACCAGCCGGCGTTGCCGAGCGCGGCCCAGTGGTCGTAATCCCATTTGTGGCCGCGGATATAGACCATGGCATTGATCGCCGAGGAGCCGCCGAGGCCCTTGCCGCGCGGTTGATAGCCGATGCGGCCGTTCAACCCCTTTTGCGGCACGGTATCGAAGGCCCAGTTGGCTGCGGCGTAGGGCAACGCGAGCCCGAATGGCGTCGTGATCCGCCAGGTATCGTTCCGTCCCCCCGCATCGAGCAGCGCGACGGATGTCCCCGGATCCTCCGACAGCCGCCCCGCTATTGTGCAGCCGCCCGAGCCCGCGCCCACGACGACGAAATCGAATGCATCGGGCAATGTGGTTTCCCCCCCTTTTTCTCGTCATTCCGGGGCGCGCGAAGCGCAAACCCGGAATGACCCCCGGCCTTTCAGCCTTATCTTGTTGCCGCAAGCTGGCCCTTTGTGGAACTTCTGACAAGAGCGCGCAGAACGGTGCGGAATTCGTCCATCCCCCTGTCACAAAGTCGAAAAAAACGTTCCCGCAGCCCTTTCCAAAGGCACCCCGCCTTGATACATACCCCCCGCACCCAACGGGCATTGCCCCGGGGTTGCCTTCCAAGGAAGTCTTTGGGACGGAAGCGAAAAGCCAGCGCGCCCAGCGCCGGCCTCAACCGACCGTCCCAGGACGTGACCGAAGGCGCGCAAAGGTTTAACGCGGGGTGGAGCAGCCCGGTAGCTCGTCAGGCTCATAACCTGAAGGTCATAGGTTCAAATCCTATCCCCGCAACCAAATTCGGATTGACCGGATCCGAGACGACAACGGCCCGCTTGATGCGGGCCGTTTTTGTTTGGCGATGGGACCGCCGCGCTACCTCGCCGCGGTCTGCCAGGCGAGCAGCCGCTGCTCGACCAGTGACATCGCAATCGACGTCACATATCCGGTCGCACCGAGCAGGATGACGCCGGCGAAGAGGTCGGCGGATCGGAACGCGCGCGCCGAGAGCAGCACCCAGTGACCGAGGCCGTCGAGGCCGGCCAGGATCTCGCAGACCACCGAGAGGATCAGCGCGACGGTCAGGCTGAGCCGCATGCCCGCGAGGATATCCGGCAATGCAGATGGCAGGGCGATCTTGCCGATGATTGCGGCGCGCGACATCTGCAGCGAGCGGGCGACCTCGTAGAGCCGCGGCTCGACTGCGGCAAAGCCGTGAACGGTTGCGAGCATGATGGGCCAGATCGCGCCGAAGGCGATCACGAACAGCGCCATGCCTTGCGTCAGCCCGAGCATCGCGATCGCGACCGGGATGATCGCCGAGACCGGCAGGGGCCGCAAGAATTCCAGCGACGGCGCGACATAGGCTCGCATCGTCCTGGACGAACCGATCAGCGCGCCGAGCGCAATGCCGGCGATCGAGGCGGCGAGCCAGCCATAGGCCATGTGCTCCAGCGTGCCGATGAGCTTGCCCGCGAGATCGCCGCTGGAAAAGCCGCGCACCAAAGCGGCCCAGGCGCGGTCCGGACCGGGCAGGAACACCGGCGACACCAGGCGCAGGTCGGCGACGAGCTGCCACGCCGCGATGAAGCTGGCTGCGACGAGGACGCTTGCGACACGCCAGAGGATCGCAGTGCGGTTCATGGATGGTCTCCGGCGAGCGCGGCGCGGCCGAACAGGCGGCGCTGGGCCGCGATCAACAGGATGTTCAGCGCGTAGCCGATCGCGCCGATCCAGACGAGATAGGCCAGCATCAGGTCGGCGCGCAGCGCCTGCTGCGCGAGCATGATGCCGGCACCCAGGCCGATCGGGTTGATGGCGATCTCGACGGTGACGGCGACGATCAGGGCGATGCCGGCCGACAGGCGGAAGGCGACGAAGATCCGCGGCAGCGCGGCCGGGATCACGATCTTCGCGATCCGTTGCGGCGCGCTCAGCCGCAGGGCGCGCGACACCTCCATCAATCGCGGTTCGATGCTGCGCACCGCGCTGCGCGTCATGATCAGCATCGGCCAGACGCAGGCGAACGCCACGATCACGATCTCCATGCGGTAGCCGAAGCCGAGCGCGATCAGCGCAATCGGCAGCAGCGCGATCGAGGGAATCGGGCGGATCGCCTCGACCGTCACCTCCATCAGCCGGTCGAGGGGGCGCGAAATGCCGAAGGCGATGCCGAGCGCGAGCCCGATGGCGCTGCCGATGGCGAGACCCGCAAAGGCGGCGAACAGCGTGTCGCGGGTCGCGATCGGAATCGAGAGATCGGCGAGCGCCGTGGCCAGCGCCGCGAGGATTGCGCTCGGCGGTGCCAGGCTGTCGCTTTGCAGATGGATGAGGCGCGCCCACAGCTCGAACGCCAGCATCAGCGCCAGCGGCAGCAGCAAGGGCTTCGTGCGGTCCAGGCTCAATGCTCGGTCGCCTTGATGAAGTCGAACAATTGCCGGCGCAGCCGCAGGAATTCCGGATGCTCGCGGGTGGCGAGCTGGTCGCGCGGACGCGGCAGATCGACGTCGAGCTCGATCCCGATCCGGCCCGGATGCGGCAACAGGCCGATGACGCGGTCGCCGAGATAGATCGCCTCGTCGAGGTCGTGGGTCACGAAGATCACGGTGGTCTGGCTCGCCTCTGTCAGCGACAGCACCTCGTCCTGCAAGCCCTGCCGCGTCATCGCATCCAGCGCGCCGAACGGCTCGTCCATCAAGAGCGTGGTCGGCTCCTGCGCAAGGCAGCGCGCGATCTGCAGGCGCTGCTGCATGCCCCCCGACATTTCCGTGGGGTATTTGTCGGCATGGCCGGGCAATCCGACCTTGCGCAGCAGCGCCTCGATGCGCGCGCCGCGTTCGCGTGCCGGGACTCGCGAGGCTTCCAGCGCCAGCGAGATGTTTCCGGCCGCGGTCCGCCACGGCAACAGCGCCTTGCCGTAATCCTGGAACACGATCGCGACCTCGCGCCGCGGCTCGGTGATCTCTTCGCCGTCGAACGTCACCGCGCCGCTCGTGGGGCGATAGAGGCCGGCGGCGAGCCGCAGCGCCGTGGTCTTGCCGCAGCCGGAGGCGCCGACGATGCAGAGGAATTCGCCCGGCCGCACCTGAAGATCGAGATTCTCGATGATGGTCTTGCCGCCGAGCCGCAGCGTCGCGGCGTTGAACGCGATCAGCGTTTTCTGCCGCCGCGCGGCGCGCGCCTCATCGAGCTTGGCAACAACGCTCATGATTGCTCCCCGCGCATCTGCGGATAGACGAAATTGATGGTCGAGTGCAGATGCGCCGCCAGCATCTTCTGCGCGGCGGGCAGGTCGCGGGCGAGCACGAGGTCGGCAAGCATCTGGTGACTGCGGATGAACCTTTCGCCGCTGTCGATGGCGCCCATCATCACGCGGCGATAGCGGTAGGCCTGGTCGTAGAGGTCGGAATGGGCGGCCAGCATGCGCCGCGAGCCGCAGGCGGCGAGCAGCGCGGTGTGAAAGCCCTTGTGCAGCCGGTCGAACTCCGCAGCGCCCTCGCGGAATTCATCGCCGGTGCGTTCGATGTGCCGGCGCATCTGATGCAGCGCGCTGATGATGCCGGCCTCCCAGGCGGCATCGCCGTGCAGGATTGCGAGCCTGACCGCCTCGATCTCGACCGCGGTCCGCATGCAGGTGATGTCGGCGAGATCTTCGCGACTGACCTCGGCGACGCGAAAGCCGCGCTGGCCGATGCCGACGATCAGGCCGCGCGACATCAGCCGCGACAGGCCTTCACGCAAGGGGGTAGCGCCGATCTCGTAGCGCTGCACGAGATCGACGATGCCGAGCCGCGATCCCGGCGCGAGATGTCCGGCCAGGATGTCCTGCTCGATCAGGCTTGCTGCGCGCTCGCTCAGGGTTCCGGCCTCAGCCGGCGGGCGTTCGAGAGTGCGCTCGGGAGCAGGCATCGTCGATATCCTCTAGTTCAGCACCAGTTTGGTGGTGTCGAGCTTCGATTGCAGCATCTTCTGCGACGACATCACCTCGATCCACCAACCGAGGTTTTGCGGCTTGAGGTTCGGCTCGGACTGGTTCGGCGGCGTCGCCTTGACGAGCTCGAGCGGCTGCTTGGTGAACTTGGCGATCGAGGCCGAGGCCTTCTCGCGGTCGATGTTGACGATGATTGCGGCCTCCGCGATGGCCTCGCGGAATTTCTTCACGATCGCGGCATTCTTCTCCGCCCAATCGCGCGATGCGGCATAGAAGATGATCGGATCGGTGCGGCCGAGCTCGGCGCCGTAGCGCACGCCGACCGAGCCGATCCCGGCATTGATCATGCGCGTAACGAACGGCTCGGCCGTGAGCACGGCATCGACGCCGCCTGACTTGATGATGTCGGCCATGGTCGGGAAGGTGACTTCGACGAAATTGACGCTTTTGGGATCGACGCCCTTTTCGACCAGCCATTTCACGAACAGCACGTGGAGAAAGGCGTTCAGGCCGGGTGCGCCGACCTTCTTGCCGATGAAATCCTTGGGCTCCTTGATGGTGATGCCGTTGCGGACGAAGGCGGCGATCGCGGTGTTCGAGGTCGGGCTCATGACCGAGGCGCCGGCGATCGCGACGAGGTCGAGGCCGCCGTCGACGGCCTGCAGGAAGACGGTGGAGGTGGGGCCGCCGACCTGAATCGAATTCGACAGGATCGCCGCCGGGATGTTGGAGTTGATCGCGATCGGCGTCATCTCGACGTCCAGCCCGTGCTTTCTGAAAATGCCTTCGTCGACCGCGACCATGGCCGAGGCGCAATCGGACGTCGCCGTGCAGCCGATCTGGATCTTGGCCTGCGCCAGCGCTGTCGCCGTCAAGGCAACCGACACCCCGACGCCGAGCGTCAGACCTGCCAGCACGCTCCTTATCTGCGTTCGCCTCACCGCGTTCTCCCTCGTTTATATTTTTCTGGCTTGTTTATCGATATTTTATCTGATCATATATTCGAAACGATAGCAAGGGGTGCCCAAGGTGAAGCTCGCGACATTCAGATCGGCCGGTCAGGAGAAGATCGGCGCCGTCCACAGCAATGACAGCCAGGTTTTCGACCTCGCCGCGGCGGCCGCGCGGGACGGCGGCGCCGATCCGGCTTTCGGCTCGATGCTGGCGCTGATCGACGCAGGGCCCCGCGCGCTGGATCGGGCTCGGGCTCTGCTGGACAAGCACGCCCAGGACGCGACGCTGTCGGCGCCGGTCGGCGCCGTCGACATTCTCGCACCGGTGCCGGAGCCCCGGCAAATGCGCGACGGCATGTCGTTTCCCCTGCACATCCTGCAGGCGCCGCGCGGGCAGCAAAAGCTCGTAGCGCGCGCCAAGGGCGACCTGGCCGAACTGGCGCGCATCGACGCCGAGCCGCTCGGCGAATTGCCCGAGGTCTATCGCAAGCAGCCGATCTTCTACATCACCAACCGCTTCAGCGTCCGCGGCACCAACACCACGGTGACATGGCCGCGCTACAGCAAGGTGATGGACTACGAGCTCGAATTCGGGATCATCACCAAGAACAAGGGCGCCAACATCACGCCTGCGAAAGCCGGGGATCACATCTTCGGCTACACCATCTTCAACGATTTCTCCGCGCGCGACGCCCAGCGCATCGAGATGGAGGGACGGCTCGGCCCGGCCAAGGGCAAGAGTTTTGACGGCGGCAACGTGATGGGGCCCTGGATCGTGACGCCGGACGAGATCGGCGATCCTTATCGTTTGAAGATGGAAGCGCGCGTCAACGGCGAGACCCGCTCGAAGGGCGTCTCCGAGGGCATGCTGTTCTCCTTCGAGGAGATCATCGCCCACGTCACCCAGGACGAGACGCTGATGCCCGGCGAATTCATCGGCTCCGGCACGGTCGGCAATGGCTGCGGCCTCGAGCTCGGCTGGTTTCTCGAGCATGGCGATACGATCGAGCTCGAGGTCGAGAAGATCGGCATCTTGAAGAACCGCGTCGAGCGGCAAGACATCTGAAGTGAAGCCTGACGGCTGCCAAATAAAACAACAACGAGGAAGCGCCATGACGAGCAAGCTGATCGACATCTCCGTCCCCCTCCAGAACGACGTGCCAGCCGATCCGCCCGGCAATCATCCGACCATCCAGTATATCGATCACCAGCAGGGCCTGCCGCGCATGCTGCAGTTCTTCGACGGGCTGAAGGCCGAGGATCTGCCGGATGGCCAGGGCTGGGCGGTGGAGCAGGTCAGTCTCTCCACCCACAACGGCACGCATCTCGATGCGCCCTGGCATTTTCACCCGACCATGAATCGCGGCGAGCGGTCATGGACCATCGACGAGGTGCCGCTGGAATGGTGCTTTCAATCAGGCGTGAAGCTCGACTTCCGGCACCTGCCGGACGGCTATGTCGCAACGGCCAAGGACGTCGAGACCGAGCTCAAGCGCATCGGCCATGAGCTGAAGCCGCTCGAGATCGTCGTGGTCAACACCAGCGCCGGCGCCAAATACGGCCGGCAGGACTACGTCACCTCCGGCTGCGGCATGGGTTATGAAGCCACCATGTACCTGCTCGAGCGCGGCGTACGCCTGACCGGCACCGACGGCTGGAGCTGGGACGCCCCGTTCGTCCACACCGCGAAGAAATACGCCGAGACCAAAGACGCCAGCCTGATCTGGGAAGGCCACAAGGCCGGACGCCATATCGGCTATTGCCATCTCGAGAAGCTGCACAATCTCGAACAGCTGCCGCCGTCAGGCTTCAAGGTGTCATGCTTCCCGGTAAAGATCGAGCGAGCCTCGGCGGGATGGACGCGGGCGGTCGCGATTTTGGAGGGGTAGGTTTGGAGGCGCGCGTTGGGCGGCAATCAACTAAGTGACAGTCCAACACTGTCACCGCATCGCCTGTCGCTGTAATTTCGCAACCGACGGGTGTTGCCCCCGGGGGCGCCCCGCGCTCGCGAATTCTCATCGAAGGCTTGGTGCGAGGATTTGTAACGTGTATTCTCCGCGCCGACGGGAGATTGGCATGCACACGGAGATCGAAAAGCACCGGAAAGCACTGAAGGCGCTGTGTCAGCGCTACCGCGTGGTGCGGCTCGAACTGTTCGGTTCGGCCGCACGCGGCGCCGATTTCGATCCTGCAACAAGCGATGCCGATTTCCTCGTCGCGTTCGGCGAAGACAGTGGCCTCTCGGCGTTCGACCAATTTCTCGGCTTCTCCGAAGCGTTGCAGCGGCTGCTCGGACGGCCAGTCGATCTCGTGGAAGCTTCGGCCGTCAAGAACCCGTACGTGCGCGCAACGATCGAACGGTCGAGAGAGCTCATTTATGCAGCGTGATCCGCGCGCCTGTCTCTGGGACGTGCAGCAGGCTGCCGCGGCGATCACCGAGTTCACGGCTGGCTTCGATGCCGCAGGCTATCGGGCGAGCCCGTTGATCCGTTCGGCAGTGGAACGGCAATTCGAGATCATTGGCGAGGCGCTGAACCGACTATCGAAGGAGGCGCCGGAAGTCGCAAGCCGAGTGCCCGACGTGCGGAAGATCATTGCCTTCCGCAATCTGCTGATCCACGGCTAGGCGGTGATCGACGACGGTCGGGTGTGGGAGATCGTCACAACGATGCTGCCGTCATTGCGCGAGCGCGCAACGGCGCTGCTGGCTGAACTGGGGCCGCCGGAGAAATGAGTACTGTAGGTGCACGGGTTCACAGACTTAGCGCGCTGGCAGCTTAATGACTGCCCAGATAAAGACCCACCAATGACTGCCCAGATAAAGACCCACCCGAGGTAATCGCGGAAACGTCGAGCTAACCCCCCTGTCGCTGATTATCTTTACCCCTGGTGGAATCGAACCCGGTAGTCATGCGGCAGCACGTTCAGGCGGCGGCGGAACGCGCGGCGCAGATGCTCCTCGCTTTGGAAGCCTGCGCGCGCGGCGATCTCCTTGATGGGAGAGGCGGACTCTTCCAGCGCGCGTCGGGCTGCCTCGACGCGAAGCTCTTCCACCGCCTTGGCGGGGGTGCGGCCGGTCTTCTGGCGAAACACGCGCGCGAAGGTGCGCGGGCTCATGCCCGCTCGCTCGGCGAGACTTTCGACGCGCAAATCGCGGCCGAGATTGTCCTGCATCCAGCTCGAAATCTTTTCGAAAGCCCGGTCTTCCGAGGCCTGCATTGACAGCGGCACGCTGAATTGCGCCTGCCCGCCCGGCCGCTTGAGGAAAACGACGAGCCGGCGCGCGATGCGCATGGCCTCGCGATGGCCGAGATCGTCTTCCAGCAGCGTGAGCGCCAGATCGATGCCGGCCGTCACGCCTGCTGATGTCCAGATGCCGCCGTCATGCACGAACACCGGATCGACCTGAACCGAAACGTCGGGATGTTTTGCGCGCAGCAGGTCACAGGAGCCCCAATGGGTGACCGCGCGCCGCCCGCGCAGCAGCCCGGCTGCGGCCAGGATGAATGTGCCCGTGCAGACCGAGCAGACGCGCCTTGCCTTCGGCGCTGCCAGGCGAAACCAATCGACCAGCGCAGCTTCTGCGGCGGCGCGATGGACGCCGGGGCCGCCACCCACCATGAGGGTGTCGATGGTCTTGTGGTCGCAATCGGCGAGGGCGGTCGTCATCACCTCCAGACCGGACGAGGTTTTGACCGGCCCGCCCTTCAACGAGCAGATCTGCCAGACATAGGGCGCTTGCCCCGCCTTGGACGTTTCGCAGGCCAGCTCGAAGGCTTGGAGCGGCCCGGCGAAGTCGAGCAAGAGGCAGTCGTCGAACAGCACGAAGACCACGCGGCGGGGGGCGGAACGGGCCATTGGCAGCGCCTTTACCAGGGACGGCTTGGCAGGAATTGCGTGTGTTATGACATTTCGGCAAATGCCCTCCGCTGTCAACATGGCTTATCCATCGGTGGAGGGCTCCATGTCCGGCAAGCGGATCGAAATCGGAATTCTGTACTATCCCGGGATGACGCAACTGGACGTCACCGGACCTTTCGAAGTGTTTGCCCGTCTGCCGAACGTCCGCATGCACCTGTTGTGGAAGCGGATCGAGCCTGTCGTCAGCGACGTCGGTCTGCCGCTGCTGCCAACCACGACGTTCGCCGACTGCCCGGATCTGGACGTGTTCTGCATCGGCGGCGGCCCGGGACAGGTCGCCACCATGGACGATGACGAGGTGATTGCGTTCGTTCGCGACAAGGGTGGATCGGCGCGCTACATCACCTCGGTTTGCGCCGGCTGCCTGATCCTCGGCGCCGCGGGCCTCATCGATGGATACAGGTCAGCCTGCCATTGGCTGATGAGCGACCAGCTTGCCGCCTTTGGCGCCATCGCCGTCGACGAACGCGTCGTGGTCGACCGCAACCGCATTTCCGGTGGCGGTGTCACTGCCGGCATCGATTTCGGTTTTCAGGTCGCCGCCGAGCTCTGCGGCGAAGACGTTGCGAAAAACCTCCAGCTGATGCTGGAATATCAGCCGCAGCCGCCGTTCGACATCACCGTGCAGAATGCGCCGCCTGAGCTGATTTCCCGCATGCGCCGCGAGGCCGAACCCTGGCTGCAAAAGCGCGCAGCCGCGGTGCAGAAGGCGGTTTCCAAGCTCAAGGCGAAAGCGACGGCGGCTTAAGCTCGTTCGCAACAGGGAGGAAGGCCACACACGCTGTTAGAAAGGTGTTCGCATGAACTGGCACGGCCGCATCGCTACCCTTCTCGTCGTTGGGACCTTCATTGCATCTTGTCCGCCCACGCGCGCCGCCGAGCTCTCCGGCAGCGTGGTCCGGATCGGCATCATCAACGACCAGACCGGGCCATTGTCCGACCTGTCGGGATCGGGCTCCGTTGCGGCAGCCAAGATGGCGGCGGAAGATTTTCAGAAATTGGTGCCGTCGATCAAGGTCGAGATCTTGGCCGCCGACCACCAGAACAAGCCCGATATCGGCGTCGGCATTGTGCGGAAATGGTTCGACGTCGACGGCGTCGACATGGTCGCCGACATCTCCAATTCGGCGGTGGGGCTGGCGATCCAGTCGCTGGCGCGCGACAAGAACAGGATCGCGGTCTATTCGGCGGTGGCGACCACCGAGCTGACGGGCAAGCAATGTTCGCGAAACGGCCTGGCCTGGCTGCACGATTCCTACAATCTGGTGTCGGGACCGATCCGCACCCTGGTCAGCCAGGGTTACGACACCTGGTTCTTCATCGCGGCCGATTACGCGTTCGGCAAGAACATGGTGTCGGAATCGCAGCGCGTGCTGGCGGCGGCCGGCGGCAAGTCGCTCGGCGCGGTGTATCACCCGATCGGCAACGCGGACTACAGCTCGTTCATCCTGCAGGCGAAGGCCTCTGGCGCGAAGGCGATCGCCTTCGCCAATGCCGGCGACCAGCTGGTCAACCTGATGAAGCAGTGGAACGAGTTCGGCATGAACACGGGAAGCCAGAAGCCCGTGGCCGAGCTGATGTTCGACACCGATGTTCATGCCATGGGGCCGAAAACCGCCATGGGGCTGACCACGCTGACGGCATGGTACTGGGCCTTGGATGACGAGAGCAGGGCGTTCGGCCAGCGCTTCTTCAAGCTTCGTAACGCCATGCCCACGGCGCCGCAGGCCGCCGTCTATTCCGGCGTCAGCCATTATCTGAAAGCCATCGCTGCCGTAGGCACGGATGCAACGGATCCAGTGCTGGAGAAGATGCGTGCGACGCCCGTCGACGATTTCTACGCACGCGGCGCGAGATTGCGCGAGGACGGCAAGCTCGTGCACGACTTCTACCTCGTGCAGGTGAAGGATCCGTCCGAGGTCAAGGCGCCCTGGGAGTACTATAACGTGCTCGAGAAAATCCCAAGCGGCGAAGTCTACGCCTCCTTGGCTGACAGTGAATGCCCGCTGGTCAAGCGGGGCAATTGAGGTGGGAGTGCCAACCCCGCGACCTGATCGATAATCGTGATCGTGGGGCTTGGTCGGCGCGCATTACGGTGACGGTGCTGGACCGCACCAAACTCCGACCGTGCATCGGCCACCGCCGGAGAAAACAAAAGTCCTGACGAGCCTCGACCGCGCAAGTCGCTCGCCGCCGAAAGGCGCAGCCAGACCCCGGCCTGTCCGACCTGCTGCGATGATGCCACTATGCTCCTGTTCTGCCCGACAAAGCAAATCACGGGAGACGTCTTTCGGAATGGGCGGCAACGATCGCGGCCAATTCTCTTCGGCTCGCGTGGGCGAGCCGGACAGGCGATTCAGACCACGATCTCCCGGCTTTTTGGCTCTTGAATTCCTGCCCGACCCGCACCTCATCCCGCCGCCCACCTAACCCATTGATATTGCAACCATCGTCTACTGTGCATGGGGTTGTTTTCGCGAGTTTTGAGGTCGGGCCCGCCTGTTGCAGCGCGAAGGCGCGGTTTGCTGCCCCACAAGTCCCTTGCGTGCCTCCCGGGGTCGGCTACCGTTGCGGGGCTAGCCATTGCGGCAGTCGACGTTTTGATTCACGTTTTTTAGCATCCGATTGTTCGGCGCCGCTTTTGGCGCGACGCCCAGCGAACGAGGCGGGGCCATGATCACACGGGACCAGTCGGCATTGTTGGCGCCGGTCGAGCGCGATTTGCGGCTCGATCTCTTCCGCGGCATCGGCTTGTGGATGATCTTCCTCGACCACATCCCGCACGATGTCGTGGCCTGGTTGACGCTGCGCAATTTCGGCTTCAGCGATACCGCCGAGTTCTTCCTCTTCATCTCCGGCTATCTCGTCGGCTGGATCTACGGGCCGATCGTCGCCGGCGGCTGGTTCCTCGCCGCGCTCAAGCGGCTGTGGCGCCGCGCGGCGGAGATGTACGTCGCCCACATCATGCTGTTCCTGCTGTTCACTGCGCAGATCGCCCGCACCGCGCGCCGTTTCGACAATCCGATGTACGCGCACGAGTTCAACGTGTTCAATTTCCTGGCGCATCCGGACGAGCTGATCGGGCAGGCGATCCTGCTGAAATACAAGCCGGTCAATCTCGACGTGCTGCCGCTCTACATCACGCTGGTGTTGGCCGCGCCCTTCATCGTGTGGTGCCTGGTGCGGCGGCCGAACCTGACGCTCGCCGGCTCGGTGGTGCTCTACATTCTGTCGCGCTGGTTCGACTGGAACGTGGCGTCCTATCCGCCCGGCAGCCACTGGTACTTCAATCCGTTCTGCTGGCAGCTGATGTTCGTGTTCGCGGCCTGGTGCGGCATCGGCCAGATCGACAAGATCGCCCGATGGGTATGGTCGAAGCCAGCGATGGCGCTGGCCGCGGCCTGGCTCGTCTTCGCGCTTTTGATCGTGATGACCTGGCACGTCCACGCGCTCGAAGCCCTGATCCCGAGATGGATGATCAAGGCGATCTACCCGATCGACAAGACCGACCTCGACATGCTGCGCTTCACCCATTTCCTGGCGCTGGCGATCTGGGTGACCTACTTCGTCTCGCGCAAATGGCGGCCGCTGTATCGCGGCTGGCTGCGCCCGGTGATCCTCTGCGGCCAGCATTCGCTGCCGATCTTCTGCCTGGGCGTGTTCCTGTCGTTCTCGGCGCACTGGATCCTGACCCAGTACAACAAGGGAGTCTGGGAGCAGCTTGCCGTCTCCATCGCCGGCATCCTCATCATGATTGGCGCGGCCTGGCTGCTCGACCGGGCCAAGCAGGTGCCGGACCTGTTCGTGAAGGTGACGGAGGTCGAGGAGGCGGCATTGGAGAGCTCGCCGGCGGCGACGGCCGCGGCAGTGCCTGCGGCTCGTTGAAACATCGCGCACCCGGCTTCCATGGGGCGAAGGAGAGATTCATGTCGAGACGTGCGTTGACCATAGCCGGCGTCCTGCTGCTCCTCACCTGCGCTGCAACGGCACAGACCCCCTCGCCGGAGGCAATGGACGCGGCCCGCAAGCTCGTGGTCACCTTGAAGATCGCGGACCCCTATCGCGCGCTATTGCCGCAGCTGGTGCTCAAGCTTCGCCCGGTGGTTGCGCAGGACCGGCCGGAGATCGAGCGCGACTATGACGCGATGACGGCCGCCGGCTCCGAGATTTACGCCCCGGCCCTTGCGGCGATCACCGACCAGATCGCCGCGCTCTATGCTGCGAGCTTCAGCGTCGACGAGCTGCGCCAGATCGAGGCGTTCTATGCCCAGCCCGCGGGGCAGAAATTCCTGGCGAAGTCGGATGCGCTGGCGCAGGCGAGCGCGCAGGTCGGTCAGGACGTCAGCCAGAAGGTCGCCGACGACTTGAAGCTGCGCCTGATCGAGTCGCTCCGGCAGAAGGGGCGCAAGCCCTGAGCCTGCCGCGTGCAATTTGACGGCGCTGACAGCGCCGATTACGCTCCGCGGAACACGAAAGAGCGCAGCCTTTGTGGCGAGCGAAAATTCCACGGGGAAGAAATGACCGTCGACACCGCCGTCACCATCTCGAAAGCGCGCGAGCATTCCATCGGCGATCTCCTGCGCCGCTCCGCAGGCCGCGAGCCGAACAAGCTCGCGGTGAGCTGCGGCGAAGTCAGCTGGAGCTTTGCCGAGATGGACGCGATCTGCAACCGGCTCGGCCGCGGCCTGCTCGGGCTCGGCGTGAACAAGGGCGACCGTCTCGCCGTGCTCTCGCGCAACTCGCACGCCTTCGCGGCGCTGCGCTTCGCGGCGGCGCGGATCGGCGCGGTGCTGGTGCCGATCAACTTCATGCTCAATCCGGACGAGATCAATTTCATCCTGAAGAGCTCCGGCGCCAAGCTGCTCGCGACCGGTCCCGACTTCGTCGAGCCGGCACGCGCGGCGAGCGCGAAGGATTGCGCGGTCGAGAAGATGATCTGGCTGCCGGGCGAGGATCCAGCCGCGCCGCCCGCAGGCCTCACCAGCTTCGACGATCTCCTGCATCCCGACGGCTCGTTCCTGGACGCCTCGGTCGATAGCCGCGATCTCGCGCAGATCGTCTACACCTCAGGCACGGAATCGCTGCCCAAGGGCGCGATGCTGACCCATGAAGCCGTGATGTGGCAGTATGTCAGCTGCATCATCGACGGCGGCATGAGTGTGGACGACAAGGTCCTGCACGCTTTGCCGCTCTATCATTGCGCCCAGCTGGATGTGTTCCTGGGGCCGCAGGTGTATCTCGGCGCCTCCGGTGTCATCACCGGCAAGCCGACCGCCGACAACATCCTGGCGCTGATCCAGGCGCACAGGATCACCTCGTTCTTCGCACCGCCGACGATCTGGATCGCGATGCTGCGCTCGCCGAACTTCGACAAGACCGATCTGTCGACGTTGCAGAAGGGCTATTACGGCGCCTCGATCATGCCGGTGGAGGTGCTGCTCGAATTGCAGCGCCGGCTGCCTGCCGTGAAGTTCTGGAATTTCTACGGCCAGACCGAGATCGCGCCGCTCGCGACCGTGCTGCGCCCCGAGGATCAGCTGCGCAAGGCCGGCTCCGCCGGCAAGCCCGTGATCAATGTCGAGACGCGGGTCGTCAATACGGCGATGGAGGACGTCGAGGTCGGTGAAGTCGGCGAGATCGTGCATCGCTCGCCGCATCTGCTCTCCGGCTATTACAACGATCCGGTCAAGACCGCGGCGGCGTTCTCCGGCGGCTGGTTTCATTCCGGCGATCTCGCCACCGTCGACGAGGAAGGCCACATCACCGTGGTCGACCGCGTCAAGGACATGATCAAGACCGGCGGCGAGAACGTCGCGAGCCGCGAGGTCGAGGAGATGGTCTACCGCATCCCCGCCGTCTCGGAGGTCGCGGTGGTCGGCCTGCCCGATCCGCGCTGGATCGAGGCGGTGACCGCCATCGTCGTGGTCAAGACCGGGGCAAAGCTCGACGAAGACACCGTCATCAGGCATTGCGCCGGCCATATGGCCCATTTCAAGGTGCCCAAGCGCGTGATCTTCGTGGACGCCCTGCCGAAGAATCCGAGCGGCAAGCTGCTCAAGCGCGAGCTGCGCCAGCGCTTCGTCGGCGGCGAAACGCTCGACAAGGCGGTGCAGAAGAGCTTTGGGACGTAGCAAGCGCCGTTCCGGCGCCGTCGCGGCGGAACTCGCCTACTCGGCCTCGCCAGCCAGCTTCCTGACATCGTCGGGCGTCGCTCCGAAACGGCGGCGAAACGCGCGATGGAAGTAGGAGACGTCGTGAAATCCAGCGAGGTGCGCGATCTCGATGATCTTGCGCGAGCGCAGGCTCGGGTTCCGAAGCAACCGTTCGGCGCGCACTAATCGTTGCTCCAGAACGAAGCCGCTAAAGGTGATGCCGGCCTTCTCGAACAGCAACTGGATCGTGCGCGCGCTGATTCTGTGTGTGGCTGCAAGGTCGGACAGCGACAATGCGGCGCTGTCCAGCTGCGCCAGGATGTCGGCCTTGATGGCTTCGAAGCGCGCTGCCGCGAGGCCGCGCAGTCGCGCCTCCTCGGCGACATCGCCGCGCGCTCCGATCATCAGCACGGCGAGGTCGAACAGGTGCTGCGAGACCGCATCCAGCTCTGCCGGCGCGAGCTTGTCCGCGTGCGCATGCGCGAGGTCGTAATACCGCAGGAACATCGACGTGATCGGGCTGGCGCCAGGGATCGCCCGTGCAATCAGGTCCTCGGCGTTCGGGCACGCGCGCAGCAGCGCCTTGCGCGGCAGCAACGCGGTCTGAAAATTGCCGTGCGCGATCTGGGTGATGCATGCACCCTTGATCGAGGGGTCACCGATCGTGATGTCTCCGGCGGCGACCTCCAGCGGGCGCCTTCCCATGGCCCCGCTCAGCGCCGAATTGGGCGACATGACGACCACCAATTCGTCGTTGGTACCCATGGACACGAAGCTCATCGGCGTACCGTGGGAGGCGGACAGCCTCACGCGCGGAAGGATGGCGGGCCTGATGGTCCGGTGCACTGGGCCGTCTCCGATCGGGACGAAATCGGTCCCCATCACCTGCCGGCAGAACTGTTCGCGCCAGCCCTCATAGGCCGGTCCCGTCGGATCGCCGCTGAATGAGAGCTGCGGCTGGGTCATCGATCGCTGGAACGCCTATTGCCGATTCATTGCGGTACATACTTTCGTAGGCGCGCCGGGGATGCGGCAACTCAAAAAGTGCCAGATTGCGCGAAAAACCACTCGCAACTACGCGCGGAGCCAGCGACCAGGTGCCGCAGCCTGCTTATTGGGCAGATCGAAGGCGGGTACCTTGCGCCGCGACCGCTGTACGGCGCTCTGGCTCAATACTTCTTCACCGTCGCGCCGAAGGCCAGCCATAGCGCGATCGACGCCAGGCCAAAGCCGCCCAGCAGCAGGAAGGTCGGCCCATAGCCGATCCATTGCGCGATCCAGCCGCCGAGGGCGGGACTGAGGCTCGCGCCGACGCCCTGCACCGTGATCACGGCGCCCTGGCCGAGATTGACGCGCCCGGTGCCGTTGAGCGAGCGCGCGACCATGCCGGGGACGGCGACCGTTTGCAGTCCGGTGCCGATGCCGTCGAGCACCTGCATCGGCACCACGCCCCACCATCCCGTGACGAAGAAGGCGAGCACGCCGCGGATGGGCAGGAACATGAAGGACACCAGGATCACCGGCCAGTAATTGCGCTTGCTCGCGGCCTTCATCGCAATCAGCGACGTCACGATCATCACGCCTTGTGCGATCACCACGGTGGTTGCGACGAAGCTCGGGCCGTTGGCCTGTCCCTCGGCGACCGCGGCAAGTCCGTACAGCGGCACGATCGCGGCATTGCCGAGATGGAACAGTGCAAGGGCGAGAGCCAGCACGAGCAGCGCCTTGTGCCTCAGCAGCATCGTCATCGCATCCGGCGGCGCCTTGGAATCGTCCTCCTTGCTGCCGCGCGCGGCGCGATCGTCGATCGCCTTGGCGGGAATCATCAGCACGCAGGCGATGGCGATGGCACCGAACACGGCCGCCAGCGCGAACACGGCGACGTAGCCGAACTTGTAGCCGAGATAGCCCGACAATGCGGCGCCGACCATGTTGCCGGCATGGTTGAAAGCCTGGTTGCGGCCGTTGAGTGCATTGAAGCCCTTCTGCTTGGCGATGCCGAGCGTGATGCCCATGACCGCCGGCATGATCGCGGCGCTCGCCAGCGATTGCGCGACTTGCGAGAACGTCACCGCCCAGAAGTTTTGCGAGATCAGGATGATCGCGGATGCCGCCACCACGCAGATACCGGGAATGACCACCCACAGCCGCTTGTTGCGGCTGGAATCGATGATGCCGCCGATCGGCGTGGTGATCAGCATGCCCGCGACGTTGCCGATGGTCATCGCGGTGCCGATCAGCCCGCTGGCCCAGCCGCGCTCCTGGAGGAATACCCCGACGAACGGCCCAATGCCCGACTGCATGTCGGCCATGAAGAAGTTGAGCGCGTACAGGGGCCAGATGCGAGACGTTGAAGGGCGCGATGTCATCGAGACGCTGAACTTGATGCTGCCGATCGAATCGACTCGCATGAGACGGGCTCGGCGGGCGCTGCGGGTGCCCGGGGCGGACCAGAACCTAACCTGTGCTCATCGCGTTGGTTCCGGCTGCTCTTGCGATCGGGCGGCTGCGACGTCATGTCTTGCAGAATGGACCCATGATGGATCACCGCGATGCCCCTCTGGACCTGCGCAACCTGCGGCGCTCAATTCCCGGATAGCGGAAAACCCCCTGCGGCCTGTCCGATCTGCGAGGACGAGCGCCAGTTCGTCGGCTGGGACGGTCAAGCCTTCCTCACGCGCGAGGAGCTCGCGCGCAAGCACCGGCTGGTGGTGCGCGACGATCTCGGCCTGACCGGGATCGGGATGGAGCCGAGCTTTGCCATTGGCCAGCGCGCACTATTGGTGCCTGACGGCGACGGCTGCGTGATGTGGGATTGCATTCCGCTCGCGACCGACGAGGCCGTCCTTCACGTCGCAGCATTCGGCGGCCTCAAGGCCATCGCGATCTCGCATCCGCATTACTATGGCGCAGTCGCCGATTGGAGCGACACGTTCGGCGGCGTGCCGATCTATCTGCACGCCGACGATCGCGCCTTCGTCACGCGGCCACATCCGGCGATCGTGCACTGGACCGGCGAAAGCCATCGCCTCTCCGACGACGTGCTGCTGCTGCGCACCGGCGGCCACTTCGCCGGGGCCACCGTGCTGCATCATGCGCGTGGGGCGGACGGCAAGGGCGCGCTGCTCACGGGGGATATCGCGCAGGTGACGATGGACCGGCGCTTCGTCAGCTTCATGTATTCCTATCCGAATTACATTCCGCTCAATGCCGCCGCGGTGCGGCGGATTGCATCGGCCGTCGAGCCGCTCGCCTTCGACCGGATCTACGGCGCCTGGTGGGGCCGCAACATCGCCAGCAGTGCCAAGGCGGCGTTTGCTGCGTCGGTGGCGCGCTATCTCGCGGTCATCGCCTGAGCTGGATGATCTATCTTGCCGACGTCGAATAACTGTATTATAAGTACATTATATGACGGCGGACGCGTCTGCCAAAGCCGGCATGATCGATGCATCGCGGACGCCGAGAAGGTCTCCGTGAGCGGGAGCTGGGTGCATGACGGCGCAGCGCGATGACGAGATTTTCGAGGCCGGCGATGTCACGCTTCAGTCCGGGACCGTGTTTTCCGCGCTGAAGCTCGCCTACAAGACCTTTGGCACGTTGAGTGCGGCCAAGGACAATGTCATCCTCTATCCGACTTCGTTCAGCGCCCAGCACACCGACATTGAATGGTTGATCGGTCCCGACGGCGTGCTCGATCCCACGCGTTACTTCATCATCATCCCGAACCTGTTCGGCAACGGCCTTTCGTCGTCACCCTCGAACACGCCCGCGCCCTTCCCCGAGGTGAGCTATCACGATGCCATCGCGGTCCAGCACCGGCTGCTCGCGGAGCGCTTCGGCATCACGAAGCTTGCGCTGGTCTATGGCTGGTCGATGGGCGGCATGCAGGCCTATCACTGGGCGGCGCTGCATCCCGACATGGTCGAGCGCGCCGCGATCGTCTGCGGCAGCGCTCGCTGCGCACCCTATAACTATGTTTTCCTCGAAAGCGTGAAGGCCGCGCTCACGGCCGATCCCGCTTTCCGCGGCGGCCGTTTCGTGGAAAAACCTGTCGCCGGCTATCGTGCCATGGGGCGCGTCTATGCCGGCTGGGCGATGTCGCACGGCTTCTATCGCGACGAGCTCTGGCGCGAGGCCGGCTTCACCTCGCTGGAAGATTATCTCGTCCGCGCCTGGGATGCGACCTTCGCGCGGCGCGATGCCAACGATCTCCTGACGCAGATCGGTATCTGGCAGCGTGGCGACATCGGGCGGTGTGCGGCATTCGGCGGCGATCTCGATCGCGCGCTGGCGGCGATCACGGCCCACATGCTGCTGATGCCGGGCGCGACCGACCGCTATTTCGACTTCCGCGATAACGAGGACGAGCTCGGCAAGCTCGTCAATGCGAGATCGGCAGTGCTGCATCCGATCCCGTCGCTGCATGGCCATCGCGCCGGCAACCCGGTCAACAATCCGCGCGACCAGGCCTTCATCAAGGCCGAGGTCGCCGACCTTCTCCGCAAGTAGGGCACGCAACAGATCATGAGCGACGCAACCGTTTCAGACACCGGACATCGCCTTAAGCCCTTGACGCCGGCCATGCTGCGCGAATTGTCGGCTCGCTCCGACCTCAGCGGGGCGATGCAAAGCCTCGGCCATTACGGCGTGATCGTGCTGGTGGGCACGCTGATCTGGCTCGTTTCCTCGCGCTGGGGCGTGCTCTGGGCACTGCCGCTGATGGTGGTGCAGGGCTATGTCGTCGCCTTCCTGTTCATGGCGGTGCATGAGACCGCGCACAAGACCGCGTTCAGGAGCCGGGGCCTCAATCTCGGTGTCGGCTATCTCTCGGCGTTCATCATCGGGCTGCCTTACGAATATTACTGCCTGTTTCACTGGGACCATCATCGCTACACGCAGGATCCGGAAAGGGATCCCGAGCTGATCGTTGGCGTGAAGCCGACGTCCGATGCGCAGCTTGCGCTCGCCTATAGCGGCTTGCTCCAGGTTGCCGGCCGTCTGCGGCTGATGCTCGGCCATGCGGTCACCGGCAAGGTCGTCGTGCCATGGATTCCCGAGGGCAAGCGCAGCACTATCGTGGCCGAGGCGCGCGCCTATGTCGCGCTCTACGCCCTGCTGCTCGCGCTGTCGCTGTGGTTCTCTTCAGCGCTGCTGCTCTGGGTCTGGATTGTGCCGCTGATCATCGGGCAGTTCTTCCTGCGACCTTATCTCTACGCCGAGCACACCGGCTGCGACCGCACCCGCAGCGCCTTTCAGAACACCCGCACCACTTACACCGGCGCCATCGTCAAATGGTTCGCGTGGAACATGCCCTATCACGTCGAGCACCACGCTTATCCCTCGATCCCCTTTCACGCCCTTCCGAAGCTCAACGCGATCGTCGATGGCGAGATCGTCTATCGCGGCCGCGGCTACATCAGAACGACGCGCGAGACCTGGGCCTGGTTTCGCCGGCAGCTCCGGGCGGACTAAAGCGCGATGCGATCAGGATGAATCGTCATCGCGCTTTAGGCTATTTTTTTGAGTATGGTCTTTTCGGAAGACCGCTACGCACTTTTCCGGATCATGCTCCAGCTCAACGCAAAACTCCGGCCGCGATGCGACCGGAGCTTTGTCGTCCAGGCGAGATATCAGTAGATCCCGTAGGCGCAGACGTTCACGACGCGCACGCGCAGGCCGTGACGGGTCCGGACCAGGCGCTCCTGGTAGCAATTGCTGACGCCGGTGTTGACGTAGACGCCGCCGAAGCCAAAGCCGGGACCCCAGTGATGACCCCAGTGGTGATGATGGAAGCCGCCGGCCGAAGCGGCGGTGGGGGCGAGAGCGGCAACGCCGAGTGTACCGGCGGCAATCAGACCAAGTGCAAGCTTACGAAACATCTTCATTCTCCATTCGGCGCTAGGGCCATTGTTGCGTCCCTGCATTTCGGTCGAGACGAGACGCGATCGCGTTCATGGCGAGCGGGAAGAATCGTGTTTCAGGATTGTTTCGTGGGCTGCGGCACAATGTGCCGCGATCAGGCTTTGCGCGCCGCGCGATAGCGCACAGCCATCGCCTGCGTCAGCTCGGCCATCTTGTCGCGGAGATCGGCCGGTTCCAGCACTTCGGCCTCCGGGCCCAGCCGCAGCAGTTCGGCCGCTGCGTGCCAGGATGTCTTGCCGACCGGCACGCGCGCAATGCGCCAACCCTCCGCATCGGTCGTCTCCTCGAGCTGCGTGCGCGCTTTGACGTAGGGTTGGCTCAGCGCGTCGAGCAGCTTGACGCCGAACGGCGACAGCCGGACGATCGCGACATTGGGATGCATCTCGGCTTCGAGACGAAGTGTCGCAGCGTGCCAGTAAGCAGCGAGATCGAAATCGGCGGGGCGGTTGAAGCGGTCATCGAGCGACGTGCAGTCGAGCACGCGTGCGACGCGATAGGTGCGCACGCTGCCGTCGACTTGCCCTGCGAGATACCAGCTGCCGCCCTTCAGCACGAGGCCGAGCGGAGCGACGCGGCGCTGCTTCTCGGCACGCCAACTCCGGTACCGAATCCCGATCAGCGTCCCGCGCAGCACCGCGCCGGCGATGGTGCGCAGGTGCTTCGGGTCTTCCGCTTCGCCGAACCAACCGGGCGCGTCCAGGTGGAAACGCTCCTGCATCCGGCCGGCATCCTTGCGCAAATTCGGAGGCAGGGCCGCCATCAGCTTGTTTTGGGCGGCGATCATCGCGGCATCGAGCCCGAGCGCCGCGGCCGGGCCCGGCAATCCCGCCAGGAACAGCGCGCCGGCCTCGCTCTGCGACAGCCCGTTCAGCCGCACGCGATAGCCGTCGAGCAGGCGATAGCCGCCTTCCGCACCGCGGTCGGCGTAAACGGGAACGCCCGACGCCGCGAGCGCGTCGATGTCGCGATAGATCGTGCGCACCGACACCTCGCAGGCCTCCGCGAGCTCGGGCGCGGTGACCTGTCCCCTGGCCTGGAGGGTGGTGAGGATCGACAGCATCCGGCTCGCGCGCATGATCCCTTAAACCATACCTGACACAAGATGTCAGGTATGGTCGTCTACAAGCGGCGCCATCGCCAGACGGTACCAAGGAGACCGGCCATGACCGATTCGAACCGCATCACGCTGTATTATTCGCCCCAGACGCGCGCCACCGGCACGCGGGTGCTGCTGGAGGAGCTGGGGGCACCTTACGATCTCCATGTCCTCAACATGAAGGCCGGAGATCAGCGCCAGCCTGCTTATCTCGCCATCAACCCGCTCGGCAAGGTGCCGGCGATTCGTCACGGCGAGGCGCTGGTGACCGAGCAGGTCGCGATCACCATCTATCTCGCCGATCTGTTCCCGAAGGCGGGGCTGACGCCAGGCCTGAACGATCCGACGCGCGGGCCTTATCTGCGCTGGATCGCTTATTACGGGTCGTCGTTCGAGCCGGCCTTGATCGACAAGTTCATGGGGCGTGAGCCGGCGCCGATCACGCAATCGCCCTATGCCGATTACGATACGATGCTGGGCGCGCTCGAGGCCCAGCTGGCGAAGGGACCCTATCTGCTCGGCGAGCGCATGACGGCGGCCGACATATTGTGGGGTGTCGCCTTCAGCTGGACCATGATGTTCGGCATCGTGCCGAAGAAGGACGTCTTCGTCCGCTATGCCGAGCGCATGACGGCGCGTCCGGCGTTCCAGCGCATCAATGCCGCCGACGCCGAGATGGCGGCGCAGCATGCGGCTGCGGCGGGTGGATGAGAGGGCGCCTTAAAACCGCGGTGCCCGCTTCTCCGCGAACGCCTTGATGCCCTCCTTGATCTCGTCGCCGCGCATGCTGTCGCGGTGGCGCCGGTCGGCGGCGGCCTCATCGAGCTCGCCGCGGGCGAACTCGTTGATCGCGCGCTTCATGCCGCGCATCGCCTGCGGCGCGTTGCCGGCGAGGACGCCGGCGAGCTTGTCGACCTCCTCGTCCAGGAAGTCCACCGGCACCATCGCGGTGAGATAGCCGATGCGCAGCATCTCCGGCGCGCTGATCCTCGTGGCGGTCAGGAACAGCCTCTTCGCATTGTCGACGCCGAGGCGGGTCACGTAGCGCTTGATGCCGCTCGGGTAGTAATGCAGCCCCAGCCGCGCCGCCGGCATGAACATTTCCGCGGTATCGACGCCGATGCGGAAATCGCAGGCGAGTGCGAGGTCGGTCGAGCCGCCATAGACGCCGCCATTGAGCCGGCAGATCGTCGGCACGCCGAGATCCTCGAGCCGGTTGACCACCGCCTCGAAGGCCGAGCCCGCGCTCTGCTGCTCGCTCGCGCTGACCGCGCGTTCCGCCACTGAATTGAGATCGTAGCCGGCGGAGAAGGCGTGCCCGGTTCCGGTCAGCACCAGCACGCGAACATCGGGATCGGTCTCGACCCGGTCGAACAGTCTGACGAGCTCGTCGAGATCCTCAGCCTGCAGCCGGTTGAGATGCTTCGGCCGGTTGAGGCGGATGGTGGCGCGGGCGCCTGTGATTTCGAGCACGGGGCTGGATGCTGCCTCGGCTGTGTCCGACATTCTGGTCTCCATTGTCGGCGCCAAAGTGCCCGCCCGGGCGGAGGTCGTCAACGACGCCGCAGGCCGCTTCGCCGGCGCCGGTGCGCCGGGCCTGTCGTCATTGCCGCCGCCGCCGGCCGGCTGCTACCTGAAATGTGGCGGCTCGTCGTAGCCGCGGCGGCTGCTGAAGAACAGCAGCACCATCAGCCCGACGCCGACGATGACGGAAAACCCCGCGCCGAGCGCCAATGCCACATAGCCTTCCGTCGGGATCGGCTCACCTTCGACCGCCATTGCGGAATAGGCGAAGTACCCGGCCGCGCCGAGCATTGCCAGAAGGAGAATAATGAGGAGTGCACGCATGCCGCGTTCTCCGGTTGCAACCGGAAACCAACGGTTGCAGCTCGCGGTGGTTCCAGACGGCCAGCCGGCGATTCGAAGGCCTTCTTGTCGTCCCCCGGACGCGGCGCAGCACCACAAGCGCGTTTACGCGCGTCTTCGACGCGCTATGGTGATGCGCCGCAGAGCCGGGGCCCATGTGGCAACAGATACCGTGGTCGGTTCCTGGGTCCCCGGCTCGGTGCTGCAAGGACTTCGGCATTGCAGCTTGTCCGGAACACGAAAGTTTCTCGTTGCCCAATCCCGCGGATCAGGCGCTCTGGGCGGTCTTCACCACCACGACATTGCTGTCGTCCGGCGGGGCCGGGACGGCATCGCGCACCGTCTTGTCAGCCTCGCCGGCATGACGTTTCAGATAGTCGCGGCGCATGCCGATCTCGTCGCGGACGAATTCGTAGCCGAGCTTGAAGGTGTCGAGCCCGTCGGTACTGATCGTGCCGTCCCTGAGGCCGATGACGGCACCGCGCAAGATGGTCTCCAGCTCATCCTGGAGACATTCGAGTTGATCCAGCGAGTGGGCGTGCTCGATCCGCTCGCCGATGTCGAGGATGGCGGTCGAGAGCTCGCTCGCCTTCTCCGGCGCGATGCGGGTTATCTTGGCGTAGATCGCGGCGAAGATCGAGCCGATGACGCTGAGCGCTACGGCGCCCAGATACATCAGGTCGCTGTACTTATCCATGAACGACTTGGTGTCGTCGTTGATGTAGTCGGCGGCGCCCCGATGCGCGATCACGAAGGCGTCCTTCTCCACCGAGGCCGGCTCGATCCTGGTGGCAAAGCCGTTGTCGAGTCCGAGCGCCGACTTGTTCTCGTAGAGGATGCGGGCGAGCTCGCCGGCCGTGGTCGGGGACATCCGGGATTGCGCGACCAGCAGCCATTCGAGACCGATCGTGTCGAGATCGTCGTCGGGAATCTGCGGGGATGTCGATATCGAGCCCGCGGTCACGGTCTCGTCGGAAATGCCGGGAAATCTGCGCGCCAGCGTCTTGGCTTCCTCGATGGCGTTCAGCGTGAAGCCGCCGCGCTTGGCGGCTTGCTCATAGGACTTGTCGCGGATCGCCTTCGAGGTGTGGACGATCGCGATCACCGCGCTGAAGCCGTTTGCCGGGGCGAACAGCTTGTCGAGCGTTGCGCCCTGCGGCGCCATCTGGATTTTCGCAGCCTCGGGGCCCTCGGGGACGTCGAGGATGCTGCGCACGAAGGCGAGCGAGGCTTCGTTGTCGGCGACGACAGCGACTTTCTTCTTCTTCAATTCGGCCAGCGACTTGATCTTCCTGTTGCCGGGACCGAGCAGGAGCACGAGATCGCGCTCGAGGATCGCGAGCGTGCGCGCCCGCAGCGGCACCTTTGCGTCGGTGCGCAGCACGGCGAGGTCGGCCTGCTTGCGGTCGAACTGCGCGAGCGCCTTGGCATTGTCGGGGTTGCTGACGATGTTGATCCGGAAGCGCGATGCGTTGTTCTTCAGGAGGGCGGCGAGCTTGGCCGCGAACAGCGCCTCGTCGCTGTTGGGGCCGCCGACGGCAAAGGTCAGCGTCTCCGAATTGTGCACCAGCGTGCGCCCGGCCCAGACGGTGGCAAGCGACAGCAGCAGGGTCAGCACGACGTAGAGCAGAACCTGCTGCTGGTTGGTCTTGATCACCTTGGGGCGCCGGGGCGGCGGCCCGGTCGGCGATGCAATGGGGCCTTCAGTACTCATGGCACTCTGGCCTTTGGCTGGCGGCGGCGCGTGCTTGGAGGCGCAGCGGGCCCGGCAATTCGTAAACGCCTGAAAAAATAACGATATTCTCGATGGCCGATGATAGCGCGGAGGCAGCGGAATGCAAATTTCGAGCCGGAGGTAACGTTACTCGATCCGGACGCGGCGATTGGTCATCCTATCACCAGTTAGCCACACTTGGCGATTTTCCGGTTCCACCCGGCTGCATTCCGTCGCGGGAGATGTCATAAATCACGCGTCCCGGCGATTTGACCGGTCCAAGAAGAAGTTGCGCTGAACGCTCCAATTCTTCTCGTCACGTCAATGAGGCGTCAGCTTGTCGTTCCCATCCATGTCATCGGCGATTCCGGTCGAAGCGCTCATTGGCTGGATGTTGCTGCTCACCTTCAAGCACGTCATCGCCGATTTCGTTCTTCAGACCGCCTGGATGGCGCACGGCAAGGACCAGAAGCATGGCTGGGCCCTGCCGCTCCTGGTGCACTGCCTGGTCCACCTGGCCGTCGCGCTGCCGCTGATCGTGATCGTGGCGCCGAGATTCTGGTTCGTCGCCTTCATCGACTTCGTGATCCACATCACGATCGACCGCGCCAAGGGATTCGTCTCGGCCAATTTCGGCGTCGACCTCGCCCATCCCTGGTTCTGGACCCTGATCGGCGTCGACCAGGCGCTGCATCACCTGACCGGCTTCGGTCTCTCCATCTTCATGGCGGCGAACTGACTGCTGCGGCCCAGTGCAGGGCAATCAGCGTCGGTACAAAACGCTCGTCATGCCCGGGCTTGTCCCACGGCTGTCCGGTTTAATTTTCGTGGACAGGGCGCATGGCGTGGATTCTTCTACGGTCTTGAGCATCGCCAAATGTTCGAGACACGCCAGGAGAGTCCCGCCATGCGCCACCACAATACAGTATTTCACGGCATTCTGAACTTGGTGCCGTGGGGTGTTCTGGACCGGCTTGTGGACAGGTACCAGGCCAATAAGCGGGTGCGGCGGCTCAGCACACAGGATCAGTTTGTTGCGATGCTGTACGCGCAGCTTTCGGACGCCCAGAGCCTCCGATCGATCGAAGCATCCTTCGAGAGCCATGCCGCACGGCTCTACCATCTCGGAACCAAAGAGCTGTCGCGCTCGACCTTGGCTGACGCCAACGCCAGGCGGTCCAGCGCGGTCTTTGCCGAACTGTTGGCGGTGCTGATGGGCCGCTGCGAACGTGATCTTGCCGATAAACTGGCCGAAGCGGTGTATCTGGTCGATTCGACCGGCTTTCGGCTGAACTCTCTGAGTTCCGATTGGGCGCGGTTTTGCTCCGGCGTGCATGGGGTCAAGCTGCATATCGTCTACAATCCCGACAGTGAGCGTCCGAGCTTCGCCGAACTGACGCCCGCCAACGTCAACGACATCACCGTCGCCAAGGCCATGCCGATCCGCCCCGGGGCCACCTATATCTTCGACCTCGGCTACTACGATTATGGCTGGTGGGCTGAGCTCGACGCTGCGGGATGCCGCCTGGTGACACGGCTCAAGGTCAACACGCCCCTGAGCGACACGATCGAGAACAAGCTGCCTGAAGGCTCCTGCGCGCTCTCCGACCGCATAGGTCTGTTGCCTGCACGGCAAGCAAAGTCCCGCAAAAACCCCTTCAGGGATCCGGTGCGCGAGATCACGGTTCGCACCGAGACCGGCAAGATCCTGCGCATCGTGACCAATGATCTCGATGCCCCGGCCGACGAGATTGCTGAACTCTACAAGAGGCGCTGGCAGATCGAGCTGTTCTTCCGCTGGGTCAAGCACACTCTCAAAATCCGTCACTTCTTCGGCACGTCCGAGAAAGCCGTGCGCATCCAGATCGCCATCGCGCTGATCGCCTTCCTGCTCTTGCGTGCGGCCCACAAAGCACAACAAAGCGTCGAGAACCTTCTGATCTTCACCCGCCTGGTCGCTCAAAATCTCATGCAGCGGCGGCGGATCGATCACCTTCTCGACCCACCGCCCCCAATTATCAAAAATGACCGCCAGATGAGCCTAAGACTATGCCAAGTTTAAACCGGACAGCCGTGGGCTTGTCCCGGGCATCCACGTTCTTCATGCCGCGCGGCGAGGCGTGGATGGCCGGGACAAGCCCGGCCATGACGCTGTGGTGGCGTTTGCGCTGCGCTCCACTGCGTCCCCTCCGTTCGCGGCCGACGCGCAACCACCCCGGGTGACTACCGCCCGGCGTGGTTAACCTTTCGTTAGAGAATTGCGCTGCATCTTCCGCACACGAGGGAGAACTGCAATGTTTTCAAGCCGCGACGCCTTTGAAAGCGATTTCTGCCCGGTCCGCGACGAGCTCCTTGGCGAGATGTATCGCGCCAGTGAGAGTGGCCTGCCGAGGCTGGTTGAGAGTGTTTCCCCTGACGCACGCGCCAGGCTGGCGCTGTTCTGCTACCGCCGCAGCCATTTGCACTCGCTGGCGGTCGCGATCGCAGCGAGCTGCAGCGAGCGCGACCTGATCGAGCACGGCGGCCGGGTCGGCTCGACGCTCTTCGCGCTGTCGCGCGAAGGCACCGCGAAAGCTTCGACGTCGCTGACCGGTGGGCGCAAGCCGATCACGCTGTCGACCAAGCCGCTCTCGGTGCTCGCACCGCTCGATGACGAGCTCGACGACGAGATTGGCGAAGCGGTTCCGGCCTAAGAGATCTCGATAACGGGCAGGCCGAACTTCCGCCGCGCCATCGCGCATTCGGCGTCGCCCGGCATGCAGGTGCGGCACACCTCCGGCCGCACGTCGTAGATGCCGCAGGCCGTCATCTTTCCGATCTCGCCTTGCAACGCCGCGCAGCGATCGCCCTCGCAGCGCATGCCCGACTGCCGGTCGTTGACGAGCGTCGCCGGGATCAGCGCAAGCTCCGCCTCGCTCTCGATCGAGAAGCGCGGCCAGTTCTGCGAATAGCCGCAGCAGGCACCGCAGCCCTGGCAACAGCTCGACAGCTCGCTCTCGTCCATCGTCCTCACGTGTCCTTTGGCGGACCCCAGACCAGGCTCTGCCGCCATCTCGCGCGCAGCACGTCGCGCCTTTCAGGATATTTCTCGTCGAGATAAGTCGCCTCGACCACGCGGTCGGTACGGAAGCTGCGGAAGTCGCCGCGCAGCTCGCACCAGGCCGCCAGCAGCCGGACCGCTTCGAGATAGCCGACCGAGATCGGCCAGATCATGCGTTCGCTGGGGCGGCCCTGCTCGTCGCGATAGCGCAGCATGATCTTCTTGCCTTCGTGGATCTGGGTGCGGGTGCGCGCCATGTCCAGGCGGTCCGGTTCCCGGTTCCAGCTCGGCCGGGCCCGGCTCGCCGGCTCCAGCACGAAGGGGCGCAGGCGCTCCGGCACGGTGTCGGCGATCTTGGCCATCAAGTCTTCGGCCGCGCGGGCCAGCGCGGAATCGGCGTGCCCCGCGACCCATTGCGCGCCCAGCACGGCTGCCTCGATCTCGTCGGGCGTCAGCATCAGGGGCGGCAGGTCGAAACCCTTTTCCAGGATGTAGCCCATGCCGGCTTCGCCGCGGATCGGCACGCGCTGGCCGATTAGGGTCGCGATGTCGCGATAGATGGTGCGCTTCGAAGTCTCCAGCTCGGCCGCGATCGCGTCCGCCGTCAGAGGCTTACGCGTGCGTCTCAGCACCTGGATGATTTGAAACAGCCGGTCGGCGCGTCTCATGACAATTCTCTTCTCGAACGATGGATCAGAAATCGGCGCGCGGCTGCTGACAGGATGTTGGCAGCAGGGGGGTTCTATACCGGGACAACACATCGACTGAAGAGGATTTGTCCATGATCATTCCAACCCATTTCGGCCAGGCCGGCCCGTTGTGGCGGAGCCAGCCATTCCACGTCCAGGCATGGCAGGCCTGGGCATTCAGCCGCCTCGTCTCGCTTGATGCCACGACAATTGTCGACCTCCGCCTTGCGCTCGCGACCGCCGCGACGCGCTCGCTGGTCCATGCCGCGGATGCGCTGGTCCGCCATGTGATGGGCCGCGCCTGGCGCGGGGCCCGCTTCGCAGAAGATATCACGGCTGCTGCCACCATGGTGGCAGCAGCCGGCCGCTAGGTTCCTTCCACTCGTTCGACAGGTTCAGGAGAGCTTGCATGATCACGCTTTACGGCTTCGGCGCCGGCTTCGGCCTGCCGGAAATCAGCCCCTTCGTCACCAAGACCGAGGTGCAGCTCAAGATGTCGGGACTGCCTTACCGGAAAGAGCGGGCGATGCCGCCGGCCTCGCCCAAGGGACAGCTGCCCTTCATCGACGATGGCGGCGAAGCGGTGGCCGATTCCACCTTCATCCGGGCCCATATCGAGCGCCGCTACGGCTTCGATTTCGACGCCGGCCTCTCCCTGGCCGAGCGCGCGCAGGCCTGGGCCTTCGAGCGCATGATCGAGCATCACGTCTATTGGGCGCTGGTCGGCGCGCGCTGGGTCGATCCGGTCAATTTCGCCAAGGGGCCCGCGCATTTCTTCGACGGCGCGCCGGAGCACAATCGCGAGAAACTGCGCGAGGATGCGCAGTTTCGCGTCGCCGAGAACTATCTGCTCTCCGGCCTCGGCCGCCATGCGCCGGATGACGACGTCGATCTCGCCGTGCGTTCGCTGTTCGCATTGTCGGTGCAGCTCGGCGACAAGGCGTACCTGATGGGCAACAGGCCCTGCGGCGTCGACGCGACGGCCTTCGGCATGCTCGCCGGCGTTCTCTCGCCGTTCTTCGAATCCGCCTTGCGCGAGCGCGCCGAGGGATTTCCGAACCTCACAGCCTATGTCGACCGCATGATGGACGACTATTATCCCGAGTTCGCCTGGACCCCGCTGCGGCAGGCGGCTTGAGGCGCGACGCATCCGCTTCGTCATGCCCGGGCTTGTCCCGGGCATCCACGTTCTTCGCGTCGCGTGACAAGGCGTGGATGGCCGGGACAAGCCCGGCCATGACGATCTCAGTGCAAGCCTAGAAGCAAAAGAGCCGGCCCATCGGGCCGGCTCTCGTCGTCTCAAATCTTGACGACGCTTACTTCACCAGCGTGTACTTGCCGTCCTTCACCGTGAGCAGGATGCGCGAGCGGTCGTCGAGGCCGTAGCGATCCTTTTCGGTGAAGTTGTAGACGCCCTGGCTCGCCGCCAGCTCCTTCTCCGTCAGCAGCGCCTGGCGGATGGCTTCGCGGAATTCCGGCGTGCCGGGCTTGGCCGTCTTCAACGCCGCCGGAATGACGCGCTTGAGGATCTCGAACGCATCAAAGGAATGGCCGGCGAACTGGCTGCGGCTGTTGGGGCCGTACTTGGCCTCGTAGGCGGAGTTCAGCGCGAGGCCCGGCTTCTTGGTCAGCGCGCTGTCCGGCTGTTCCTCGGGGGCCATGACGGGACCCGAGGCCATCAGCACGCCTTCCGCCGCTTTGCCGGCAATGCGGATGAAGTCCATGCTGGCCGCGCCGTGGGTCTGGTAGATCAGGCCCTTGTAGCCGCGTTCGCGCAGCTCGGTCTGCGGCAGCGCGGCCGCGGTGCCGGAGGCGCCGACCAGGATGGCGTCGGGATTGGCGGCGACGAGCTTCAGCACCTGGCCGGTCACCGAGGTGTCGGGACGGGCGAAGCGCTCCTCGTCGACGATGGTCATGCCCATTGGCACGGCCTGCGCCTTCAGGTCGTTGAACCACAGGTCGCCGTAGGAATCGGAATAGCCGATGTAACCGAGCGTCTTCACGCCCTTGGCCTTCATGTGGTCGTACAGCACCTTGCCGACGATCGGAATCGGCTGCGGCATCGCCACCGACCACTTCATGCGCTCCGGCGTGATCGGGAACGGCGCCAGACCGAAGTGCGGGATACCGGCCTCATTGGCGACGTTGGAGACCGCGATGGTCGGCGGCGTCAGCGCCGAGCCCATGATGATGTCGGCCTTGGATTCGGTGACGAAGCGGCGGGCGTTGGTGGTGGCGGTGGTGGGGTCGCCGCCGTCGTCGAGCACGATCACCTTCAGCGGCACGCCGCCGATCTCCTTCGGCACGAATTCCAGCGCGTTGCGCTCGGGAATGCCGAGTGCCGCGCCTGGGCCGGTCGTGGTGGTGGTGATGCCGATGGTGACTTCGCTGGTCTGGGCCAGCGCGGGCAGCACCGGCAGGGCCAGCGCAGCCGCAGTGATGGCAGCGGTCAAATAAAAGCGTTTCATCTATTCCTCCCTTGACGTGTTTATTTGAAAGCAGAAATCGCGGGGTAATTCAGCCCCCTCTTTTGGTGATGGGGCGATTTAGCTCCGAACTTAGCTCCCCGTGAACTTGGCTACCATTTCCGCCGGGAATGGTGCGGATTTCAGCTTGTCGTGGTTATCGGGATCGCGGCCGACCAGGACGCGGGTCTCGAAACCCTCGATCGCGAGCGCCTCGCCCTTGTAGACGTCGTGCTTCACCTCGAAGCTCGAGCGCTTGATGCTCTCGATCCTGGTCTCGATGGTGATCCAGTCGCCATAGGTCGAGGGAATGTAGAACTTGGCCCGCGTGTCGACCATGGGGATGCCCACCAGGCCGTATTTGCGGACCAGGTCCTGCTTGGAGAAGCCGGCGACCTCGAACAGGGTCGAGGTCGAATCGTCGAACATCGCGAAATAGCGCGGGTAATAGACGATGTTGGCGGGGTCGCAATCGCCCCACTGGATCTGGACCTCGCGCCGGTTCACGAACATGGGCGGCGCCTTACTTCGGCGCCATGCGCAGCGAGCCGTCGAGGCGCACGACTTCGCCGTTCAGGTAGGCATTCTCGACCATGTGCAGCGCGAGCGCGGCGAACTCGTCGGCCTGGCCGAGCCGGCGCGGGAAGGGGATGGCGGCGGCGAGCGAGTCCTGGGCCTCCTGCGGCAGGTTGGCCAGCAGCGGCGTCAGGAACAGGCCGGGCGCAATCGTCAGCACGCGGACGCCGAACTGCGCCAGCTCGCGCGCGATCGGCAGCGTCATGCCGACGATGCCGCCCTTGGAGGCCGAATAGGCGGATTGGCCGATCTGGCCGTCATAGGCGGCAACGGAGGCGGTGTTGATGATGACGCCGCGCTCGCCGGTCGCCTGCGGCTCCAGCTTGGACATCTCGGTGGCGGCAAGGCGCAGCATGTTGAAGGTGCCGATCAGGTTGACCTTGATCACCTTGTCGAAATCGGCGAGCGCCATCGGGCCGTCGCGGCCGACCACGCGCTTGGCAACGCCGATGCCGGCGCAATTGACCAGGACGCGCGCCGGGCCATGGGCCTTGGTCGCCTGCGCGATCGCGGCTTCAGCGGAGGCGGCATCCGACACGTCGCAGGTCACGGCGACGCCCTTGATCTCGGCGGCAACGGATTCCGCAAGCTTGGTGTTGAGGTCGCACACCGCGATCTTGGCGCCCTGCGCCGCCAGCTTTCTTGCGGTAGCCGCGCCAAGTCCCGATGCACCGCCGGTGACGATGGCTGCCTGATCCTTCAACAACATGGCGTTCTCCTTTGGCGATATTTTTCTAGGCGACCGATATCACACGGTTCGACGGATTGGCAGCGTAGAGCTCCTCAATCAATTCGGTGCGGTGCTCCAGCACGGCGCGCTGGTTGATCGAGCCCTTGTCGGTGACCTCGCCCTTGTCGATCGACAGCGGCATGTCCATCAGGATCGCGCGCGTGATCCGTGTCGAGGAGCCCGTGGCCTGGCTGAGGAAACGGGTCAGGCGCTCGCGAAACGCCTCGCGCACCAGCCGGTCGCGCGTGGCGACGACGAGATCGTCGGTCGGTAGCGTCGGATTGATCAGCCGGCAGCCGTCGAGATCGAGCACGACGAGGGCAGAGATCTCGTCACGGTTGATGCCGGCGATGACGACGTCGCGCACCAGCGGCGCGCAGGCCGCGGTGAGGCGCGCGCGCAAGGGGCCGACGCTGACCCAGGTGCCGCTGGCGAGCTTGAAGTCTTCGCCAACCCGGCCGTCGAAGTCGAAGCCGGCATTGAGATCATCGGGGTCGGCCGGTTTGAGCGCGTCGCCCATCATGTAAAATCCTTCCTCGTCGAAGGATTTTGCGGTGATGTCGGGCTGGCGCCAGTAGCCGGGCATCACGTTCGGCCCCTTGGCGCGCACCTCCAGCTTGCCGTTGTTCGGCACCAGCTTGGCGTCGTTGCCGGAGACGGGCAGGCCGACATGGCCGGAGCGGCTGGTGCGCGGATTGACCGACATGAAGAACGGCGCGGTCTCGGTCGCGCCGAGACCGGTCAGCATCGGCACGCGATAGCCCTTCTCCTTCGCCGCGAGCTCATCGAGGCTGTTCCAGACGAACGGCGACAGCGCCGCGCCGGAGAAGAACATCGCATGCAGCCGGTCGAAGAACTTGGCGCGCAGGCCCTGGTCGTCGCGCAAATAGGGCAGCAGCGATTCGTAGCCCTTGGGCACGTTGAAATAGACCGTCGGCGAAATTTCCCGCAAGTTGCGCACGGTCTCCTCGATGCCTCCAGGCACCGGCTTGCCGGCGTCCAGATACATCGAGCCGCCGTTGTAGAGCGTCAGGCCGATATTGTGATTGCCGCCAAAGGTGTGGTTCCACGGCAGCCAATCGATGATGACCGGCGGCTCGTCCTTCAGGAAAGCGAGGGTCTCGCGCAGCATCACCTGGTTGGCGCAGATCATGCGCTGGGTGTTGATGACGGCCTTGGGATTGCCGGTCGAGCCCGAGGTCAGCAGGAATTTTGCGATCGTGTCGGGGCCGATCCTGCCATGGACGTCGTCGAGATCGCCACGGATCGGCGTCGCCATGAGATCGGCGAGCAGGGTGATGTCGCGGCCCGGCACGTGGCCATAGGACGCGGCGATCTCGGTGCCGAGCGAGACGTTGGCGGCGAGCGCATCGGCGAACTTGTCGGCATCGTCGGCGAAGACGAGGCCCGGCGTCAGCAGCTTCATCAGATAGGACAGCTTGCCGTAATCCTTCGACACCAGCGAATAGGCCGGCGAGACCGGGCAGAACGGAACGCCGGCGTAGAACGCGCCGAACGCCAGCAGCGCGTGGTCGATCGAATTGCCCGAGAGGATGACGACCGGCCGCTCCGCCGACAGGCCGCGCTGGATCAATGCCGAGGCGATGTGCCGGCTCGCGGTGAGCAGCTCGGCATAGGTGATCTTGCGCCAGCCGCGGCCGGCCTCGCGCTCGGCCATGAAGACGCGGTCCGGCGTCGTCGTTGCCCAGTGATGCAGGCGGTCGGTGATGCGGACCGGATAGTCGCCGAGCGGCTGCTTCGGCCGCAGGTAAATCGTGCCGTCGTCGCGCCGCTCGATGTTGACGACGGGATCGCCGAACGAGATGGGCCGCAGCGGGAAATTGCCGGCGCCGCGCTCCATGCCGGAAGAGGACGGCTGCGCGCTCATGACTTTGGGCTCATGATTTGGGCTTCACCTTCGCGGTCTTATGCTCGAGGAATTCGCGGATCCGCCGCTTGGCCTCCTTGTCGCTTTGCGCGACGGTGGCCATCAGCGACTCCATCAACAGGCCGGCCTGCGGATTGGCCTCCGCGATCATCGGCAGCGCCTGGAGCACGGCGAAATTCGTCAGCGGGGCGTTTGACGCCACCTTGGTCGCAAGCTCCAGCGCCTTGCCGAGCCCGTTGCCGGCCTCCGTCAGATATTGCGCGAAGCCGTAGGACGCGCCCTCAGTCGCGCTGTAGACGCGTCCCGTCAGCATCATGTCCATCATCCGGGCAACGCCGATCAGCCGTGGCAGCCGCACCGAGCCGCCGCCGCCGACGAAAATGCCGCGCTGCCCCTCCGGCAGCGCGAAATAGGTCGAGGGCTCGGCGACGCGGATATGGGCCGCGCAGGCAAGCTCCAGCCCGCCGCCGATCACGGCGCCCCGGAGCGCTGCGATCACGGGCACGCGGCTGTACTGGATGCGGTCGAACACCCGGTGCCACATCTGGGAGTGCAGCAGCCCGCCGGTGGCGTCGTGCTCGGTCAGTTCCGAGAGGTCGAGGCCACTGGAGAAATGGTCGCCGATGCCGTGGATGACGACCGCGCCGATATCCTCAGGCAGGTTCGCAAAACACTCGCCGATTTCCAGGATGATGCCGTCATTGAGCGCATTGCGCTTGGCCGGCCGGTTCAGACCCACGGTCAGAACCCGGTCCGTCCGCTCGATGCTCAAAAGCCCGGAGGCGCCCGCGTTCGCGGTCTCGGCGTTTCCCTGTGTCATTTGCGTCCTTGTCAGAATAGTTATGTTGTATAACGAATTTTGGGGGAGTCAAGGTGGGGCGCAGCCGGGTGGCCGGGATCCTCCCTCACCCGGGGCGAGCGACAGAGCGGTGCGGGCCTACTCTCGCGTCACAAACTTCGCGAACGCATCGGCGTAATCCGGGTGCCAGCGCGACAATGGCGGGCGGTTCTCCACGATGTCGCCGGCTGCCCACAGCATGCGCTTCTCGTCGAGCGCGCGCGGCACGTCGTTGTCCGGGCAGAGAATGTAGAAATCGCCGGCCTCCAGCCGCGCCAGCATGAAATCGACCGTCTGCTCCGGCGTCCAGGCGCCGGCCGGTTTCTCGGTGCGGCCCTTCGCGGTGAGGCCGGTGAAGACGAAGCCGGGGATCAAGAGGTGTGCCGTGACGCGACAGTCCTTCGTGTTGCGCAATTCGTGCTGGAGCGCTTCGGTGAACGCTTTCACGCCCGCTTTGGAGACGTTGTAGGCGGGATCGCCCGGCGGCGTGGTGATGCCCTGCTTGGAGCCGGTGTTGATGATGAGGCCGTATTTGCCGCGCGCGATCATGTTGGGCGCGAAGATGCGCGAGCCGTTGATGATGCCCCACATGTTGACGGCGATGATGCGCTGCCAATTGTCCGGCGCGTCGAACAACGTGCTGCCGGGCTGAATACCGGCATTGTTCATGAGGACGTCGGTGCCGCCGAACTGCTCCCGGACGGCGCGCTCGAGTTCCGTCACGCTCTCGATCCTGCTGACATCGACGACCGAGCTCATCACGTTTGCGGCAGACGTGAGGGATGACAGTTTTGTTGCAGCTTCTGCCAGGCGCGTCTCGTCGACATCCGCGATACACACCTTCATTCCAGCGCGCGCAAAGGCTGCGGCGGCGGCAAATCCGATGCCGGCTGCGCCACCCGTGATCACGGCAACATTGTCCTTGACGATGGCGGGATGTGACATGGATCGTCTCCGTGGAAGGCCCTCAGTCGAGCTATAACATGGCAGTGATGCGACCCTGCACAAGTCGGCATGGGAGGTCTTCGTTCCGCGCTGCCTTTACGCTGATCAGGCACGGCTGTATCCTCTGCACAACGATCCCGCCCAGATCGAACCAACCAATCACCTGACAGGGAGTGCAGCCATGGCTGTGTCGCAGGCTATTCCGATCGCGCGCCATCCGTTCGCCAACGGGTCCTACAAGCAGATGCTGATCGACGGGAAGTGGGTCGATGCAGCCTCGGGCAAGCGCTTCGAGACCCGCAATCCCGCCACCGGCGAACTGCTCGCAACCGTCGCCGAAGGCGACAAGGAAGACATCGATCGTGCGGTCGCGGCCGCGCGCCGCGCCTTCGAAGGTCCGTGGAGCAAGGTCAAGCCGTTCGAGCGGCAGAACCTGCTTTTGAGGCTCGCCGACCTCGTCGAGAAGAATTTCGACGAATTGTCGCAGCTCGACACGCTCGACATGGGCGCGCCGCTGAGCCGCACTCGTGCCTACCGCCTGCGCGCCGTCGGCATGCTGCGCTATTACGCCGGCCAGACCACCGCGATTCACGGCGAGACCATCGAGAACTCGCTGCCCGGTGAGATCTTCTCCTACACGCTGAAGGAGCCGGTCGGCGTCGTCGGCGCCATCATTCCCTGGAACGGTCCGCTGACCGCGACGATCTGGAAGATCGGCCCGGCGATCGCGACCGGCTGCACCGTGGTGCTCAAGCCGGCCGAAGAAGCGCCGTTGACCTCGCTGCGGATCGCCGAGCTCGCAATGGAAGCGGGCGTGCCGCCCGGCGTCGTCAACGTCGTTCCTGGCTATGGCGAGACCGCGGGCGCGGCGCTCGCCTCGCATCACGACGTCGACAAGGTCGCCTTCACCGGCTCGCATGTGACGGGCCAATCGATCATCCGTGCTTCCGCCGGCAACCTCAAGCGCGTCTCGCTCGAGCTCGGCGGCAAGTCGCCGGACATCGTGTTCGCCGATGCCGATCTCGATGCCGCCGTGCCGGGCGCGGCGATGGCGGTGTTCGCCAATTCGGGGCAGATCTGCAGCGCCGGCACGCGCTTGTTCGTAGAGCAGTCGATCTACGAGGAGTTCGTCGGCCGCGTCGCCGAGTTCGGCAAGAAGCTGCAGGTCGGCAACGGCCTCGATCCCAACGTGCAGATCGGCCCGCTGGTCTCCGAGCAGCAGCTCGAGCGCGTCACCGGCTATCTCGATATCGGCCAGAAGGAAGGCGCCAAGGCGCTCGCCGGCGGCGGCCGCGTCACCGAAGGCGCGTTGTCGAAGGGCTTCTTCGTCTCGCCGACGGTGTTCGCGGGCGTTGAGGACAACATGCGCATCGCGCAGGAGGAGATCTTTGGCCCCGTCATCTCCGCGATCGCGTTCAAGGACATGGACGAGCTGGTCAAGCGCGCCAACAACACCACGTTCGGCCTCGGCTCCGGGCTGTGGACGCGAGATGTCAGCAAGGCCCATGCGGTGGCGAAGTCGCTGCGCGCCGGCTCGGTGTGGGTCAATTGCTACCAGGCGATGGATCCGGCTGTGCCGTTCGGCGGCTACAAGATGAGCGGCTATGGCCGCGAATCCGGCAAGCAGCATGTCGAGGAATATCTCAACGTAAAGGCCGTCTGGATCAAGACGGCCTAGTGTCCCTCCTGCGTTTCGCGGGGAGGAATTTCCTTGGTGGGGCGGCACCTTTTCCGGGTGTCGCCCCCTCTATATGATCGTCATCTTACCAAGCTCCAGTTGAGGCCAGCATGAAATTCGAAGCGTTGTTTCGGCCGTTGCAGGTCGGTCCCTACAAGCTCGCGCATCGCGTTGCGATGGCGCCGTTGACGCGCATGCGGGCCGAGCGCGACACTTTTGCGCCGCGGCCGCTCAACGCCGAGTATTACGGCCAGCGTGCGACCAAGGGCGGCCTGATCATCGCCGAAGCCTCGCCGGTGCTCTCGCACGGCCGCGGCAATCCGGCGACGCCGGGCATCTATTCGGAGGCGCAGATCGCGGGCTGGCGCAAGGTGGTCGACGCGGTGCACGCCAAGGGCGGCATCATCTTCCTCCAGCTCTGGCATGTCGGCCGCGTCTCGCATTCTTCCTTCCATGGCGGTGAGCTGCCGGTTTCGGCCTCGGCCATTCCGATCAAGGCCGAAGGCATGAAGGCGATGACGGCCGACGGCAAGATCGCCGACTACGAGACGCCGCGCGCGCTGGAGACCGAGGAGGTCAAGGACATCGTCGAGGCGTTCCGGCAGGGCGCGAAGAACGCGCTCGCCGCCGGCTTCGACGGCGTCGAGATCCACGGCGCCAACGGCTATCTGCTCGAGCAGTTCCTGCAATCGCGCAGCAACCAGCGCACCGATCAATATGGCGGCTCCATCGAGAACCGCGCGCGCCTTCTGCTCGAAGTCACGCAGGCCGCGATCGACGTCTGGGGCGCAAACCGCGTCGCGGTGCGGCTGTCGCCCCACGGCATCGCCAATGATTCCGGCGAGCCCGATCCGATGCCGCTCTATACCCACGTGGTGAAGGCGCTCGACAAGCTCGGTCTTGCCTATCTGCACTTCATCGAGCCGCGCTCCAGCGGTGCCGGCCGCGCCGACGTTCACTGGGAGAACGTGCCGTCCGCGATGGTGCTGTTCCGCCCGCTCTACAGCGGCGTCTTGATGACGGCCGGCGGCTTCACCGGCGAGACCGCGAACGCGGCGATCGCTGAAGGCCACGCCGACATCATCGCCTTCGGCCGCATCTTCATCTCCAATCCGGATCTGCCGCGGCGCCTCGAGCACGGCTACCCGATCACGCCGTACAACCGCGCGACGTTCTATGGCGGCGAGGAGAAGGGGTACACGGATTATCCGGTGTATGACGAGCTGACGCTGGCCTGATCTGTCATTCCGGGAGGTCGCGAACCCGGAATCCATCGGGCTGCATGACCTAGACGTGGGATGGATTCTCTGATGCGCAATTGCGCATCAAAGCTCGATGCTTCGCATCGCCCCGGAATGACGAGCTTGATTTGTAGCGCGACCGCCACCACAACTTCCGTCATTGCGAGCGCAGCGAAGCAATCCAGACTGCCTCCACGGACAGACTCTGGATTGCTTCGCTGCGCTCGCAATGACGACGGAGGGACCTATCATGGCCAAAGCCGCAGCCGCCGCAGGGATCGCCACCGGCCAATGCCTCTGCGGCAAGGTCGCCTTCGAGATCGACGTGCCCGCGCGTTGGGCCTGGCACGATCATTCCGCCGCCAGCCGCCGCGCTCACGGCGCGGCGTACGCGACCTATGTCGGAAGCTGGAAGAAGCGCTTCCGCATCACCTCCGGTAAGGCCGCGCTGACCCGCTACGAGGACAAGGCGACGAAGACCGCGCGCAGCTTCTGCTCGCATTGCGGCACGCCGGTCATGTACGAGCGCCCGCGCGGCCCCCACATGATCAACATCCCGCGGGCGTTGTTCAACGAGCGCACCGGCCGCCAGCCGCTCTATCACATCGCCATCGAGGAGCTGCAGGAATGGGCCTATGCCGGTGAGCCCCTGGTGCCGCTGAAGGGCTTTCCCGGCGTGGTCTGGCAGCGCTCGAAAAAGAAGAAGCGCGCTGGCGGCGAGGACCCGTTCGAGCTTGGGCGCGAGGAGATGTAGCGCCGCGGCCGGGCAACGCAGCCATGACCGCGCTTCCTTGCGCCTCAGCCGACATCTCGGCCATCATGCTTTCGGTCCTTGCGGCTATTGTCCGCTCCTGGAGGAAACATGAAGAACAAGATCACCGGCCGCTCCGCCTTTCTCGCGCTGCTCAAGGACGAGGGCATCACGCATCTGTTCGGCAATCCCGGCACCACCGAGCTGCCGATCATGCATGCGCTGAAGGACCATCCCGATCTCACCTATGTGATGGCGATGCAGGAGAGCCTGGTGGTGGCGATCGCCGACGGCTACAGCCGTGCTTCGGGCAAGCTCGTCGCCTGCAACGTGCACGTCGCGCCCGGCCTCGGCAACGCCATGGGCTCGCTCTACAACGCCCAGTTCACGGGCACGCCGATGATCCTGACCGCTGGCCAGCAGGAGCAGGGCCACGGCCTGATGGAGCCGGTGCTCTATGGTCCGCTGGTGCGCATGGCCGAGCCGCTGGTGAAATGGGCGGTCGAGGTGACACGGCTGGAGGACCTGCCGCGCATCGTGCGCCGCGCCGCCAAGGTGGCGACCACGCCGCCGACCGGGCCGGTGTTCATCTCGCTGCCCGGCGACATCCTCAACAGCGAAGCCGGCATCGATCTCGGCCGTTCCACCCGCATCGATGCGCGCACGAAACCGTCGGACGAAGCGCTGAAGGCCTTTGCTGCACGCCTGCTCAAGGCCGAGCGTCCCGTGATCGTCACCATGGACGAGGTGGTCAAGAGCGATGCGCTGAAGGAGGCGGCTGAACTGGCCGAGCTGCTCGGCGCCGCGGCCTATCAGTCCTCGACGCCGTACGGCGCGCACTTCCTGTCGGAGAGCCCGAGCTTCGTCGGCACGCTCGCGCGCGTGCAGAAGACCGCCCGCGATACGCTGGCGCCGTACGATCTCTTGATCGCGCTCGGCGGTGATCCCTTGCGGATGTCGGTCTACAGCGAGGTCGACGCGTTGCCCGACGGCCTCGGCATCGTGCAGGTCGGCCTCGTCGATTGGGAGATCGCCAAGAACTACGGCGCCGAGATCGCGCTGAAGGCTGACTTGAAGGAAACGCTGCGAGCGTTGATGCCGGTGCTGAAGGAGATGGGCGGCGCCACCCTCGCGAGCCGCGCCAAGCTGCGTCTTGCCGAGCTCGCGCCGAAGAACTGGACCGCGCGCCGCGCCGCTTTGGTCGAGCAGATCGGCAAGAGCGCCGGCCGTTCACCGATCGATCCGGACTTCCTCGTACTGCAAATGATCGAGGCCATGCCTGACAACGCCATTCTCGTCGATGAAGGTCTCACCTCCAGCCGCCAGGTCACGGCGCTCCGTCCGCATCGCGACCGCTACGGCTATCACGGCCTCGCCTCCGGCGGCATCGGCTGGGGCCTGCCGGCCTCGGTCGGCGCCAGCATTGCCAATCCGGATCGTCCGGTCGTGTGTTTTTCCGGTGATGGCAGCGCGATGTACTCGATCCAGTCGCTCTGGACTGCCGCTCACCACAAGCTGCCGCTCAACGTCGTCATCGTCAACAATGGTGGCTATCGCATCATCAAGCAGCGCCTGCTCGCCTTCCACGGCGACGACAATTACGTCGGCATGGATTTCGTCGATCCACCCGTGGATTTCGCCGGCGTCGCCAAGGCGCTCGGCTGCGAGGCGATCAAGGTCAGCGATCCCCGCGAACTCAAGGCGACGCTGGCGTCGGCGTTCGGCCGGCCGGGGACGAAGCTGATCGAGGTGATGGTGGACGGGACGGTGTAGAGGCAAACTGCTTCCACCGTCATTGCGAGGAGCCCGTGCGACGAAGCAATCCAGACTGTCCCCGCGGAGGGATTCTGGATTGCTTCGCTTCGCTCGCAATGACGAGCGTCTACCCCTTCTTCCCCACCCGGTACCCCGCCGCCGGATGCGGCGCATCCAGCCTGGCGCGTCCGCCACCGAACAGCTTCTCGCGCAACGTGCCCTTCGCATATTCCGGCTTGTACCGTCCGCGCTTGGTCAGCTCCGGCACCAGCATGTCGGCGATGTCCTCGAAATCGCCGGGCGAGATCGCGAACGCGACGTTGAGGCCGTCGACATCGGTCTTCTCGAACCAGTCCTCGATCTTGTCGGCGACGCTTTCGGGCGTGCCTGTTACGACCGGGCCGGCGCCGCCGATGCCGACATGCTCGATGACGTCGCGCACGGTCCAGACGCGGTCCGGGTCGGCCCGGGTGACGTTGTCCATCGCGCTGCGGCCGGCATCGTTCTGGACGTGGCGGACCTGCTGGTCGAGGTCGTAGCCGGAGAAGTCGACGCCTGTCCATCCCGACATCAGCGCCAGCGCGCCTTCGGGGCTGATGTGGCGGCGATAGTCGGCGTATTTCTCCTTCGCCTCGGCTTCCGTCCGTCCGAGGATGATCGTCATCATCGAGAACATCAGGATCTCGGCCGGGTTGCGGCCGAGTGCGGCGGCCTCCTGCCGGATCGCGGCGACGCGTGGCGCGATCACCTTGGCCGATGGCCCCGACATGAACACGCACTCGGCATGCCTGGCCGCGAATTGCCGGCCGCGCGGCGAGGTGCCGGCCTGGTACAGCACGGGCGTGCGCTGCGGCGAGGGCTCGCTGAGATGAATGGTGTTGTTGATGCGGTAATTCGCGCCCTCATGGTTGACGCGATGCACCTTTGCCGGGTCGGTGAAGATGCCGCGCTCGCGGTCGCGCAGCACGGCGCCGTCCTCCCAGCTGCCTTCCCAGAGCTTGTAGACCACCTCCATATATTCGTCGGCGATGTCGTAGCGGTCGTCATGCCCGGTCTGCTTGTCCTTGCCGGCGCCACGCGCGGCGCTGTCGAGATAGCCGGTGACCACATTCCAGCCGATCCGCCCCTCGGTGAGGTGATCGAGCGTCGACATCCGCCGTGCGAACGGGTAGGGCGGCTCGAAGGAGAGATTGCTGGTGACGCCGAAGCCGAGATTTTGCGTCACCGCGGCCATAGCCGACAGCAGCAGCAGCGGCTCGTTCGACGGCGTCTGCGCTGCATTGCGCAAAGCTGCGTCAGGGCTGTTGCCATAGACGTCGTAGACGCCGAGCACGTCGGCGAGGAACAGCCCGTCGAACCGGCCGCGCTCCAGCGTCTTGGCTAGATCGATCCAATAGGGCAGACGGTTATACTCGGCGGTGCGGTCGCGCGGATGGGTCCACAGGCCCGGTGACTGGTGTGCGACGCAATTCATCGCAAAGGCGTTGAGCCTGATCTGTTTGGCCATGCTGGTCCCTCGGCGCCCTGTACTGAGCGCTCTTCGAATGATAGATGTGCGCCCCAACTTGGCGAACTTCTTGCATATAATTGGTCCTTGGCAAGGGCCAAGAATAGAAAGGCTTGCGCTTGGCAAGGCCAGAGTCAGCGTCGCAGCTGCGGTTGGCAGGCCGATCCCAGGAAACAAGAACGAATCCCCGAGAGAGCTACAAGACAAGTCCGAGAACTATCCAAATCCCCGCCACTTTCGAAGGCCAGCCCGCCTCGGGTAAGGTCCTTCGTCTCACAGTCTCGAAAAGCAAGTATGACCAGAGCCGACGCCATCGCCCGCGCCCGTGAGGATTTCACGTCCGGCGCGTTCCTCGCTGAACTCGACCGCCGCGTCGCCTACAAGACCGAGAGCCAGAATCCGCCGCGCGGCGCCGAGCTGCGTGCCTATCTGGAACAGGAGATGCAGCCGGCTTTCGCTGCGCTCGATTTCTCCAGCCGCATCGTCGAATCCCCGAGCGGCAAGGCGCCGTTCCTGTTCGCCGAGCATCACGAGAGCGCGTCCGCGCCCACCGTATTGGTCTACGGCCATGGCGACGTCGTCGACGGTATGGAGGGCGAGTGGCGTGATGGCCGCGACCCCTGGCGCACCAATGTTGCGGGGGCGCGGCTCTACGGCCGCGGCACCGCCGACAACAAGGGCCAGCACAGCATCAACATGGCGGCGCTCCGCGCGGTGCGCGAGGCGCGCGGCGGCAAGCTCGGCTTCAATGCCAAGTTCATCATCGAGATGGGCGAGGAGATCGGCTCGCCCGATCTCGGCAAGGTCTGCGATCTCCATCGCGACGCGCTCAAGGCCGATTTGTTCATGGCCTCCGACGGGCCGCGCCTCTCGGCCGATCGGCCGACGCTGTTTCTCGGCTGCCGGGGCGGCATCCGCATCCATTTCGACGTGAACTTGCGCGACGGCGGCCACCATTCCGGCAATTGGGGCGGCGTGCTTGCCAATCCCGCGACCATCCTGGTCAACGCGATCTCCACCCTGGTCGACGGCCATGGCCGTCTCCAGCTCGATGCCTTGAAGCCGCCGCGGCTGACCAACCAGATCCGCTCTTATCTCGCCGACGTCGAGGTGGTGCCGACCGCGGACGAGCCTGCGCTTGCAGAGAACTGGGGCGAGGAGGGCCTTTCGGCCGCCGAACGGCTCTACGCCTGGAACACGCTCGAGGTGCTGGCGATGTCCTCGGGCAATATCGAGAAGCCGGCCAACGCCATTCCGGGCCAGGCCAACGCCGTGCTGCAACTGCGTTTCGTGGTAGGAACGAAGGTCGAGGGGCTGATCGAGGCGATCCGTGCGCACTTGGTCGCAAAAGGCTTTCCGATGGTCGAGGTGCGCGCGGCGCAGAGTTTTGCTGCATCGCGCACCGATTTCGACAGCCCGTGGATCAAATGGGCGGCGGATTCGGTGCAGGAGACCACCGGCAAGGCGCCGGCCGTGCTGCCGAATTTCGGCGGCTCGCTGCCCAATGACGTGTTCTCCGAGATCCTCGGCCTGCCGACGATCTGGGTGCCGCATTCCTATCCCGGCTGCTCCCAGCATGCGCCCAATGAGCACATCCTGCTGCCATTGACCGAAGAGGCCTTGACGGTGATGGCCGGGCTGTTCTGGGATCTCGGCGAGTTGGAAAAACCACTGACAGGCCCGTTAACCTGAGCCCATAATCCAGCCGAAAGTTACATTCTAATCCGGCCCGATTTGTGCTTGCATCCGGGCCGCATCATCCGAAAGGGGAAGAAAACGTGAAACATTTCCGTCACATCGGGCTCGCGCTCGCCGCGACCTTCGTCGTCAGCCAGGCCGGGGCGCAGGAGCTGACCGGCACGCTGAAGAACATCAAGGACACCGGCGCGATCACGCTCGGCTTCCGCGATTCCTCGATCCCGTTCTCCTATCTCGACGACAACCAGAAGCCCGTCGGGTTCGCGATGGACATCTGCTACAAGATCGTGGAGGCCGTGAAGAAGGAGCTCAAGCTCGACAAGCTCGAGGTCAAGCTCAACCCGGTGACCTCGGCGACGCGTATTCCGCTGATGGCCAACGGCACCATCGACCTCGAATGCGGCTCGACCACCAACAATGCCGAGCGCCAGAAGCAGGTCGCCTTCACCAACACCCACTTCCTGACCGCCAGCCGCTACGTCTTCAAGAAGTCGAGCGGCCTGAAGTCGATCGACGACCTCAAGGGCAAGGCCGTGGTCTCGACCGCCGGCACCACCAACATCAAGCAGCTCACCGAAGCCAACGTCGCCAAGGGCCTCGGCGCCAACATCATCCCGGCCAAGGATCATGCCGAAGCCTTCCTGATGGTCGAGACCGATCGCGCGGTCGCCTTCGTCATGGACGACATCCTGCTGGCCAGCCTCGTCGCCGGCTCGAAGTCGCCGGGCGATTATGAGGTCTCCAAGGACGCGTTCTCCAAGCCCGAGCCCTACGGCATCATGCTGCGCAAGGACGACCCGGCGTTCAAGAAGGTCGTCGATGCGGCCACGGCTGCGCTCTACACCTCCGGCGAGGCCGAGAAGATCTACAACAAGTGGTTCACCCAGAAGATCCCGCCGAAGGGTCTGAACCTCAACACGCCGATCTCGGCCGAGCTGAAGAACGAGTTCGCCAAGCCGACGGACTCGCCGAACCCGGACGATTACAAGTAAGATGCACCATCCGCCTCTCCCCGCTTGCGGGGGGAGGCGGTACATTCGGCCTTTCTGGAGGGAGAATGGCCGGACATTTGCATAGGCGCCAGGACATCTATGGCTGGCGCGTTCGCGCGGGGGACACGTGAACTATAACTGGAACTGGGGAATCTTCTTCCAGCCGAACCCGATGGGGACCGGCACCTATCTCGACATGCTGCTGTCGGGGCTGGCGCTGACCCTCAAGACCGCGGCGCTGGCCTGGGTGATCGCGCTGATCACCGGCTCGCTCGTCGGCGTGATGCGTACGCTGCCGTCGAAGGGGGCGAACTGGTTCGGCTTTGCCTATGTCGAATTCTTCCGCAACATGCCGCTGCTCGTGCAGCTCTTCCTGTGGTTCTTCGTGCTGCCGGAATTGCTGCCGAAAGGCGCCGGTACCTGGCTGAAGCAATTGCCGAACGCGCCGTTCTGGACGGCTGCGATCGGCGTCGGCTTCTTCATGTCGGCGCGTGTCGCCGTGCAACTGCAGGCTGGCATCTCCTCGCTGCCGCGCGGGCAGAAGATGGCCGCAACGGCGCTCGGCCTGACCACTGCGCAGGGCTATCGCTACGTGCTGCTGCCGATGGCGTTCCGCATCATCCTGCCGCCGCTGACGTCCGAGTTCCTCAACACCATCAAGAACACCGCGGTCGCCATCACCATCGGTCTGCTCGAGCTGACCGGACAGGCGCGCTCGATGCAGGAATTCTCGTTCCAGGTGTTCGAGGCCTTCACCGCCGCGACCATCCTCTATCTCCTCGTCAACGCCGTCGTCGTGACCGCGATGCGCTTCCTCGAGCGCTGGGTCGCGATCCCCGGCTACATCACGGGGAAATAAGCGATGTTCGGCAATCTCGATTTCGACGTCATCCGCCGCGCACTGCCCTATCTGTTCTACGAGGGCATGACGTTCACGCTGACGCTGACCTTCCTTGCAGCTCTCGGCGGTCTCATCTTCGGCACGGCGCTCGCCCTGATGCGCCTGTCCGGCCTCAAGATTCTCGGACGCATTGCCGGCATCTATGTCGACTTCATGCGCTCGCTGCCGCTGGTGCTGGTCATCTTCTGGTTCTACTTCCTGGTGCCCTATATCGGGCAGTGGGTGACCGGTGCCTCGCGCCCGATCAGCGTTGGCGCCTTCGCCTCCTCGCTGATTACTTTCATCATGTTCGAGGCCGCGTATTTCTCCGAGATCATGCGTGCCGGCATCCAGTCCATCTCGCGCGGCCAGCCGGCCGCGGCCAGCGCGCTGGGGCTTACCTACGCCCAGACCATGCGCTACGTCGTGCTGCCGCAGGCCTTCCGCAACATGCTGCCGGTGCTGATCACGCAGACCATCGTGCTGTTCCAGGACACCTCGCTGGTCTACGTCCTGTCGATCACCGACTTCCTGGGCGCGGCGAGCAAGGTGGCGCAGCGCGACGGCCGCCTGGTCGAAATGTATCTGTTCGCTGCGGTCGTCTACTTCACCATTTCCTGTATCGCGTCCTACGGCGTCCGCCGCCTGCAGGCGCGCATCGCCATCATTCGATAGGTGCGATGTGGATTTGAACTCTCGACACGTGGTGCCCTTCATCTCTCCCAGAGGGAGAGGTCGGATCGCGTTAGCGATCCGGGTGAGGGGTTTTGCTCCACCGATAGACCTGACCCCCTCACCCGGCGCTACGCGCCGACCTCTCCCTATGGGAGAGGTGAACCCAGTCTGCCGCAGGGCTTGAGACACACATGATCGAAATCAGCCATGTCAACAAATGGTACAGCCCCACCTTCCAGGTGCTGACCGACTGCACCACCAATGTCACCAAGGGCGAGGTGGTCGTGGTCTGCGGCCCCTCCGGCTCGGGCAAGTCGACGCTGATCAAATGCGTCAATGCGCTGGAGCCGTTCCAGAGCGGCGACATCCTGGTCGACGGCACCAAGGTCAACGATCCCAAGACCAATCTGCCGAAGCTGCGCTCGCGCGTCGGCATGGTGTTCCAGCATTTCGAGCTGTTTCCGCACCTCAAGATCATCGACAATCTCTGCCTGGCGCAAGAGAAGGTGCTGGGCAGGGGGCACGACAAGGCGCAGGCCAAGGGCATGCAGCTGCTCGAGCGCGTCGGCTTGAAGGAGCAGGCGCAGAAATTCCCGGCGCAGCTCTCCGGCGGCCAGCAGCAGCGCGTCGCCATCGCGCGCGCGCTCGCCATGGATCCGATCGTGATGCTGTTCGACGAGCCGACCTCGGCGCTCGATCCGGAAATGGTCAGCGAGGTGCTCGACGTCATGGTCGATCTCGCCCGCGAGGGCATGACCATGATGGTCGTGACCCACGAGATGGGTTTTGCCCGCAAGGTCGCCAACCGCGTCATCTTCATGGACCGTGGCGAAATCGTCGAGGACGCGGCGAAGGACGATTTCTTCGGCAAGCCGAGAAGCGACCGCGCGCAGAAGTTCTTGTCGAAGATTCTGTCGCATTAGCTCCTCTGTCATTCCGGGACGCGCCTCTTGGCGCGGGCCCGGAATCCATAACCACCAGCAGGGGTTATGGATTCTCAGATGCGCAATTGCGCATCAAAGCTCGTCGCTACGCGCCTCCCCGGAATGACGGATAGAGGGGGTGATCCATCCCTCCAACTGGCGTATAAGCGCGCCAAATCTCTTTCCTCCCCAGGAGACCTGCCTTGGACCCGCTCGCCTACGTCAACGGCTCATTCGTCCCGCTCTCGGAAGCCAGGATCTCGGTGCTCGATCGCGGCTTCCTGTTCGCCGACGGCATCTACGAGGTCTCGGCCGTGCTGGACGGCAAGCTGGTCGACAATGCCTCGCATCTGGCGCGGCTGGAGCGGTCGGTCGGCGAGATCAGTTTGAAGCTGCCGGAGACCATCGAGCGCATCACCGAGCTGCAGAAGGAGCTGATCGCGCGCAACAAGCTCGTGAACGGCCTCGTCTATCTCCAGGTGACGCGCGGCGCCGACAAGGGCCGCGACTTCCCGTTTCCCAAGGCTGACATCAAGTCGAGCCTGGTGATGTTCACGTCCGAGAAGGACATCATCAACACCCCGGTGGCCAAGACCGGCATCAAGGTCATCACGGTGCCCGACATCCGCTGGGAGCGCCGCGACATCAAGAGCGTGGCGCTGCTGGCGCAGGTGCTGGCGAAACAGGCGGCGGCGGAAGCCGGCGCCGGCGAAGCCTGGATGCTGCAGGATGGCTACGTCACCGAAGGCGGCTCGTCCACGGCGTTCATCCTGACCAAGGACGACGTCATCGTCACCCGCAAGAATTCCAATGCGATCCTGCCCGGCTGCACCCGCAAGGCCGTGATCGCGCTTGCCGAGGAGCGCCAGCTCCGCGTCGAGGAGCGCTCCTTCACGGTCGCCGAAGCGCTCGCCGCCAAGGAAGCGTTCATCACCAGCGCCTCCTCCTTCGTGCAGCCGGTGGTCGCCATCGACGGCAAGACGATCGGCGACGGCAAGCCCGGTCCGATGGCGACGCGCCTGCGCGAGATCTACGTGGAGTTCGCCAAGGCGACGGCGGTTTAGGCCGACCCCACAGCTGTCATCGTCCGGCTTGACCGGGCGATCCGGTACTCCGTGACATCAGTGATTAAATCGAGAGGCCGCGGCGTACTGGATGCCCCTTCGCCTTCGCGGGGCATGACAGTTGAATGTGTGGAGGCGCGTTTGCCTCCATCGCCGACTACGCCACCGACGCCTTCACCTTCACCGGATGCACGGCACAGCGCCGAGCAGCAGAAGCTGATCAACCCGTACTCATGAGACTTCTCGCCGGAGCGCCACGTCGCTCGGAAAGCGAATTGACATCGCCGAGTTGTCTGCAACAATACAACCTGAGATATCAGCGTTATATTTAGACCAGATTGATCGGCCGATCCTGTTTTTCGATGTGAGCTCGTTCAGACCAGCATTCCGGCTTCCGCTCTTCCATCTCTTGCTCCTTCATGTTTGACGCCACGGACAGGCCGCAAGCCGATCGACATTCGCCCGCGTGAGAGCTTCGCAAGGGATTGGCCGCCTTATCCTGTGATGAAGCTGGATGGGCTCGCTCTGGACCGACTGCTGTTGAAGGGAGGCTTCTATGACCATTGCCACAACGGGACGGATTGCGACCTTGCTGCTCAGCCTCGTGGTGGCGGGCGCTGTGCAGCCTTCTCCTGCTGCGGCCGACGGTGCCTGGCCAGTCAAGAACAAGCTGATCGGCGAGGACGGCGGCAAGTCCAAGGACGTCAGTGGCATCGCCTGCACGACCACTGACGGGTTTCCCCGCTCGTGCCTCGTCATCGACGACAATCTCCAGGACGCTCAATTCATCGAACTGAGCGACGGCAAGCTTGTCGCCGGCAGCTCCGTCAAGTTGATCGACAACACGTTCAAGGGCAAGGCGCTCGAACTCGATGGCGAGGGCGTCGCCTTCTCCAAAGGGGAATATCGATACTACTACGTTATCGGCTCGCATGGCCATCCGCGGGACAAGGACCACAAGCTCGATCCTGAGAAAGACGCCGAGAAGATTCGGGCCAAGATCGCCGCAAGCAGCCAGATCGTTCGGTTCCGCACGACGGGCGCGGACGGCAACGCGGCGAGCCTCGAGCGTACGGGGCAACTGCGTGAGGTCATCGCAGCCGAACCTGCTCTTCGCGGTTTCATGGATGTCCGGCTGGAGAAAAACGGCCTGACCATCGAGGGCATGGCGATCAAGGGCGATCGGACGCTGCTCGCGGGATTCCGTGGCCCCGTGCTGAACGGCAAGTGCGCCGTCGTTCTGTCGGTGGAGGTGGCCTCCCTGTTCGGTAAAGCAAAGAGCACGGATCACCGCCTGCATCGGCTGCCGCTCGGCGATGGTCGTGGCGTGCGCGACCTCGCATCCTTCGGGGACCGCATTCTCGTCCTGGCAGGTCCGGCAGCGGATGGACCCGGGTCTTACGCCGTCTACGCCTGGGATGGCGCATCGGACTCCGTCGAGCTGCTGAAGGACTTGCCGTTTGATCCGAAGCGCAAACCTGAGGGGCTCCTGCCGCTGGACAAGACGGCAACCGGACTACGGGTCCTGATCCTGTTCGATGGCGACAAGGAAGGTGCGCCGACCCCGATCGAAATATCGGGATCGGGCCCGCAATCTTCATCCTGTTCCACCGGCTAGAGCATGATCCGGACAAGTGTGTAGCGGTTCTCCGAAAAGATCATGCTCAAACAATAACCTAAAGCGCGATGACGATTCAGCCCAATCGCATCGCGCTTTAGGAGTTCGAGAGCCCGCGCCTCCCACTGTTCCTCTAAGAAGTCGGCGGCGGCAATCGACCGAACACGGCCTCGAGCGCCATGCCGATCGCGAGCAGGCGGCGATCGCTGCCGGCAGGGCCGTCGAGCTCAAGCCCGATCGGCAATCTGCTGCTGGCGCCGAGCGCGACCGGGACCTGGATTCCGGGAATACCGGCATTGCTGCCGGGATCGGTATTCTGAATGAACAGGCCGAAATTCTCCAGGCTGCTGGAGTCCGGATTGGAGGGAATGGCGACGCGCGGTGTGGTCGGGAAGGCGATCGCATCGAGCCGGTTGTCGGCAAAGCTCCTGGCGTACAGCGCCTGCAGCGCGGGGCGCGCAATCTCGATCGCGGCGTCGTAGATCGGCTTGGCGTCGACCAGGGTGCCGTCCGGAGCAGGCAGTTTGCGCGGGATCACCAAGCCGTCATAGGTGCCCTTCACGTCGGCGCTGGCGATCTGCTCCGCCAGTGCCGCGATGGACAGGCCGGTGCCGGTATGCCTGAGATAGGCGACCAGATCGTCATAGGCCTCGTACAGCGCGACGGGGAAGCTGACCTGGCCGTCGAGCTCCGCCAGCTGCGGCATCTCGATCTCGACGAATGTGACGCCTTGCGCCTCCATCCTGGTGACTGCCGCATGGAACGCGGCCTCGGTGTCGGCATCGAGATTGGCCAGCATCGATCTCACGATGCCGACGCGGACCTGTGTCAGATCCGCCGGCGCAAGCGCATCGCCACCGGCGATGACGCGGTCGAGCAGCGCGACGTCCGCCATGGTCGCAGCCATCGGGCCTGCGGTATCGCGGGTGTGCGAGATCGGTGCGATGCCGTCTTGCGGATAGCGGCCGACAGTCGGGCGCAGCGAGGCGCATCCGTTCAGGGCGGCGGGCACCCGCACCGATCCGCCGGTGTCGGTGCCGAGCCCGCCGGCGACGATCCGCGCGCCGATCGCCGCGCCCGTGCCTGACGAGGAGCCGCCGGCGATCAGAGTGCGATCATAGGCGTTGCGCACGCCGTACTCGGAGCCGGTCTTGAACGCCGTGTTGTAGCCGGAGATACCGAAGGCGAGCTCGTGCATGCTGGTCTTGCCGATGATGACCGCCCCGGCATCGCGCAGCTTTGCCACAACAGGCGCATCGGCCTTCGGAATGTAATCCTTCAGCGCCGGGGTGCCGGCGCTACAGGGCAATCCCGCGACCTCGATATTGTCCTTGATCACGATGGGTACGCCGCCGAGCGGCCTTGTCTTGTCGCCCGCCGCGTCAAACGCAGCCGCGGCCTTCAAGGCACTGGCTTCATCCAGGGTGACGAAGGCATTGAGCTCGGCCTTGCCCTTGGCGCGGGCCAGAGCTTCCCGGGTGAGTGCGGTGCTCGTGATTGTCCCGGCGCTGAGGCAGGCCGCAGCCTCGGTCAGTGTCAACTGGTCGAAATCCATGATGCTTCACCCGATTGCAGGAGGCCATCAGAGCGCCCCTCAAGGAGGAGAGGCTGAAGCGTCCGCGGCGTCGCGTCAACCGGTGGCGTGCATCCTTGCCGGCGATGGCGTGTCGAGTTCAGCGAGCCGCCGCTCGACGTCGGCCTTCACCCTCGCGATCGCGGCGTCCTTCACCGGTCCGTAGCCGCGGATCTCCATCGGGGCTTTGGCGATTGCCGCGAGATTTGGCAGATGCGCCGCATCGAGCTCGCCCAGCATCCGCGCGATCAGGCCTTCATACCAGGCGATCAGTTCACGCTCGGCGCGCCGTTCCGCGGTGTAGCCGAACGGATCGAACAGCGTTCCGCGCAACCCCTTCAGTCGCGCGAGCATGGCCAGAGGCCCCTGGATCCACTGCCCGAAGGCGCGCTTGCGCGGACGACCGCGTGCGTCGCGCCTTCCGGGCACGAAGGGAGGCGCAAGGTGATATTGAACGCTGAAGCCATCCTCGAATTCGCGCTTCAGCTCGTCGAGAAAGCCGCTTCGCATGTGCAGCCGCGCCACCTCGTACTCGTCCTTGTAGGCCATCAGCTTGAACAGTGCGCGCGCGACCGCCTCGGTCAGCGCCTCGCTGTTCAGGCCGGTTTCGGCATTGCGGACCCGTGCAACCATTGCCCGGTAACGGGCCGCGTAGGCGTCGCTCTGATAAGCCGTGAGGAACTCGATGCGCCGGGCAATGATCTGGTCGAGCGTCTCGGCTTCAGGTGCCTTGTCCGATGTCGGCAGAAAATCCGGATCGGCCGCGGCGATCCGGCCCCAGGCAAAAGCCTGCCTGTTGCGTTCGACCGCGACGCCGTTGAGCTCGATCGCGCGCAGCAGCGCCTGCAACGAGACCGGGACCAGACCGTGCTGCCAGGCGAAACCGAGCATGATGATGTTGGCGTAGACGGCATCGCCGAGCAGGCGCTCGGCCAGCGCGTTGGCATTGATCGTGTCGAGATTGGGCTCGCCGATGACCTGGCCGATCGCGCGCAGGCGAGCGGGGGAGGCGAGATCGGCATCGCGGAAGCGGACGACGTCGCCGGTCGGCATCTCCGCGGTGTTGACGGTGGCACGCGTGCCGCGGCGATAGGTGCCCGACGCCTTCGGCGAGGAGCTGACGACGAGATCGCAGCCGATCAGCGCATCGGCCGCACCCTGGTCGATACGGACCTGGTGCAGGGCCTCGGGGTCAGGTGCGAGGCGGATATAGCTCAGCACAGGCCCGAACTTCTGCGCAAAGCCGGTGAAGTCGAGCACCGAGACGCCGCGGCGTTCGAGGTGGGCGGCCATGCCGATCAGCGCGCCGACCGTGATCACGCCGGTGCCGCCGACGCCGGTCACCATGACGTCGTAGGGCCGGTCGAGCGTTGCGGGCGCGGGCAGGGGAAGCGTGGCGGCGCGGCCAATCGCGTCGATCTCGCTCGCGGCCTTCTTCCGGCGCGTCGCGCCTTCCACGGTCACGAAGCTCGGACAGAAGCCGTTCAGGCAGGAAAAATCCTTGTTGCAGGCGGACAGATTGATCTGCCGCTTGCGGCCGAACGGCGTCTCCTTCGGCTCGACGCTGAGGCAGTTGGATTCGACCGAGCAGTCGCCGCAGCCTTCGCAGACGAGATCGTTGATGGTGGCGAACCGCTTGGGATCGGCCATCTGCCCGCGCTTGCGCCGGCGCCGCTTCTCGGTGGCGCAGGTCTGCTGGTAGATCAGGACCGAGACGCCGGGAACCTCGCGCAGCTCGCGCTGCACGGCGTCCATCTCCTCGCGCGGATGGATGGTCACGCCTGAGGGCAGGTCGGCTGGTGAGAACTGCGCGGGATCGTCCGATACCAGGGCGATGCGCGTCACGCCTTCGGCGCGGACGCTGTGGGCGATGGCATGGACGCTGACGGGCCCGTCGACCGGCTGGCCGCCGGTCATGGCGACCGCGTCGTTGAACAGGATCTTGTAGGTGATGTTGGCCTTGGCCGCGATCGCCTGACGGATCGCCATCGAGCCGGAATGATAGTAGGTGCCTTCGCCGAGATTCTGGAACACGTGCTTGTGCCCGGTGAAGCGTGACGAGGCTGCCCAGTTCACGCCCTCGCCGCCCATCTGGATCAGCGAGGAGGTCTCGCGGTCCATCCAGCTCGCCATGAAGTGACAGCCGATGCCGGCGAGCGCCTTCGATCCCTCCGGCACTTTCGTCGAGGTGTTGTGCGGACATCCCGAGCAGAAATAGGGCGTACGGGTCGCGCCGCTGACATTGATCGTGCGCGCGGCCTCCGGCATCAGGGCGGCCGCGCGCGCGGCGAGATCGAGACCCGGAAACATCGGATCGAGCCGGCGCGCCAGCACGCTCGCGAGCGCGCGGGGCGACAATTCGCCGATCCAGGAGATCAGCCGTGCGCCGGTTTCGTCGTGCTTGCCGACCATACGCTCGGGCTTGCTGCCGGGATAGTCGTAAAAGTACTCCTTGAACTGGCTCTCGATGATGCCGCGCTTCTCCTCGACCACGAGGATCTCGCGCTTGCCCTTCACGAACTCCATCGCGTCATGCAGCGCCAGCGGCCAGACCATGCCGACCTTGTAGACGTCGATGCCGATGCGGCGGCAGGCCGCTTCATCGAGGCCCATCAGCCGCAGCGCCTCCATCAAATCGAGATGCGCCTTGCCGGTGGTGACGATGCCGTAGGTGGCGCCAGGGATATCGTAGATGTGGCGGTCGATCGGATTGGCCTTTGCGAAGGCGTAGACCGCGTGCTTCTTGGCTTCCAGCCGTTCCTCGATCTGCGGACCCGGCAAATCGGGCCAGCGATAGTGCAGGCCGCCGGGCGGCGGCGTGAAGTCGGGGTTTCGGAAGAGGCGCGGCGGGCGTAGCGCGACGGAGGCGCCCGATTCGACGATCTCCGAGATCGCCTTGAAGCCGACCCACATGCCGGAGAAGCGGCTCAGCGCGTAGCCATATTCGCCGAACGCCAGATATTCGCCGACATCGGCCGGATGCAGCGTCGGCATGAACCAGCTCATGAAGGCGACGTCGGACTGGTGCGGCATCGAGGAGGAGACGCAGCCGTGGTCGTCGCCGGCGACCACCAGCACGCCGCCATGCGGCGAGGAGCCATAGGCGTTGCCGTGCTTGAGCGCATCGCCGGACCGATCGACGCCCGGGCCCTTGCCGTACCAGAGGCCGAAGACGCCATCGACCTCGCGGTCGCCTTGCGTCTCGACCTGCTGCGAGCCGAGCACGGCTGTCGCTGCGAGGTCCTCGTTCACGGCGGGGAGGAATTCGATGCGATCCTGCTTGAGCCGCTGCTGGATGCGCCAGAGCTCGAGGTCGATGCCGCCGAGCGGCGAACCGCGATAGCCGGAGATGAAGCCGGCGGTGTTGAGCCCGGCCGCGCGGTCGCGTCGCGCCTGGTCGAGCGCGATGCGGACGATGGCCTGCGTGCCCGTGAGGAAGACGCGGCCCTCCTCGCGCTCGTAGCGATCGGAGAGCTCGTACGTGTCGAGTGAGGAAATGGCGTCCATGGCGGACCTCGCGCGGCATCCTGCCTGATCGTGGAAGGTTATGCCCGGGCCGCTGGTAGGTCTTACCTATTTATCCCGGATAGATCACGAATTCGGTAGAATTTTGCGCGCAGCTATCAAATTTGGTAGAGGTTCCCAGTTGGAGAGGCCATCATGATCGAAGAACAGGACACGCGAATCCTCGCTCATCTCCAGCGAGATGGCCGCGCCACCAACCAGCAGCTCGCCGAGGAGGTCGGCATGTCCACGTCGGCCTGCTGGCGGCGGGTGCGGGCGCTGGAGGAGAGCGGAATCATCCAGGGCTATGCGGCGCTGGTCGCGCGCGAGCAGGCGGGCTTTGCGATGTCCGCCATCCTCCACGTCTCGCTGGAGCGGCACGATGCGAAATTCGTCGACGAATTCGTGGCGAGGGTCACCAAGCGCCGCGAGGTGCTGGAGTGTTTTGCGACCACCGGGGACGCCGATTACCATTTGCGCGTCGTCGTCCAGGACATGGCGGCCTACAACCGCTTCCTCGACGAGTTCATGTTCCGCATCCCCGGCATCCGCTACGTCCGCAGCAATGTTGTGCTGAAGGAGATCAAGACCAGCGTGGCGCTGCCGTTTTGATCAAGGTCTCGTAGGGTGGGCAAAGGCGCTCTTGCGCCGTGCCCACGATCTCGCTCGATTAACGAAGGTTGGTGGGCACGCTTCGCTTTGCCCACCCTACGGCACCGGCGCCAATCTCCCCTCCCGCACGAACCTGTTGCGCAGCGTCCCCACGCCGGTGATCTCGATCTCCACGACATCCCCGTGCTTGATGTCGGGCGAGGCGCCGTCCGTGCCCATCCAGATCACGTCGCCCGACCACAGCGTGAAATACTTCGTCAGCTCGATCAGGAACGGCACCACGCCGAAGATCATGTCGCCGGTCGCGAAGCGGTTGGTCTCGCGGCCGTTGACCCGGACGATCGTCTGCATTGTCGCAAGATCGGCCGCGGTCTCGATCCACGGCCCCATCGGCTTGAACGTGTCGGCATTCTTGGAGCGCCACAGGCTGCGATCGGCCTTCTGCCAGCTGCGCTCGCTGACGTCGTTGCCAATCGTGTAGCCGAACACGCAATCCATCGCGTTCGTCTCGGTGAGATGCTTCACCTTCTTGCCGATGACGACGACGAGTTCCCCTTCATAGTGGATCTTCTCCGTCGCGAAAGAGGGGATCACGACATCTTCGTCATGCGCGATCAGCGCGTTCTGTGCCCGATAGCCGATCTCGGGCCTGTCAGGCACCGCCGGCACCTCGCCGCGCTTGTCGGCGGCTTCCTTCAGATGCTTGAGGTAGTTCAGCCCGACGCAATAGAAGGTGCGCGGGATCAGCGGCAGCTCGATCTTGACGTCGCCAAGCGAGTGCATGCGCGAGGTGCGTTGCCATTCGCCAAAGGGATCGCCGTCGACCGCGACCACCTTGGCGCCTTCGACGATCCCCCATGAGGTCTTGCCCGAGGCGGTGAATTTCAGCCAGCGCATGTCATGTCCTTGTCATTCCGCGGCATCGCGCGGCCGCACCTTCCAGGCCCCCGCGGCCGGCCGCTTCAGCCCGAGATTTTCCCGCAACGTCTTGCCGCGATAGTCCTTCTGGAACAGGCCGCGGCGCTGCAGCTCCGGCACGACGTGCTGCACGAAGTCCGCGTAGGAGCCGGGCACGTAGGTCGCGGCAATGACAAAGCCGTCGCAACCGCGCTCGACGAACATCTCCTCCAGCTTGTCGGCGATCTCCTTGGGGCCGCCGACCATGGCGTCCTGCACCTGGCCGCGGCCGGAGAAGGTGACGAAGTCGCGCGCGCTCGGGTTGCTCTTGCCCGAGGCCTTCAGCACGCCGTCGCGGATGCCGAGGATGCCCTGCATGCTCTTCAGATCTTCCGTGGTCAGCGGCTCGTCGAGACCCTTGGAGGCGAAATCGTAGTTCAGGGCTTCGGCCAGCAGCGACAGCGCGTCGATCTCGAGCGGCAGCTTGTTGATCAGCGCCATCTTGTCTTCAGCTTCCATCCTGGTCGCGGCGCAGACCGGCGTCGTCAGGTTGCAGAGGAACATCTGGTCGGGATCGCGGCCGGCCTTGGCGGCTTCGTTGCGCACGGACGCATAGCCTTCCCTGGCGGCGGCGAGGTTGCGCGCGGCGGTGAAGATCACCTCGCCCCAGCGGCCGGCAAAGCGCTGGCCACGGCCCGATGCACCGGCCTGGATGATCACGGGATGGCCTTGTTGCGAGCGCGGCACGGTAAACGGCCCCCGCGACTTGAAGGCCGATCCCTTGTGATCGAGCCGCTTCACCTTGGCCGGGTCGGCAAAGCGGCCGCTTGTCTTGTCCATGACGATCGCGCCGTCCTCCCAGGTGTCCCAATGGCCGAGCACCACCGCCATGAACTCGTCGGCGCGGTCGTAGCGGGAATCATGTTCGGGATGGGAGTCGCGCCCCATGTTCAGCGCCTCGCCGTCGTTGAGCGAGGTGACGACGTTCCACCCCGCGCGACCGCCGGACATCAAGTCGAGCGTTGCGAAGCGGCGCGCGACGTCGAACGGCTCGTAGTAGGTGGTCGAGCATGTCGCGCCCAAGCCGAGCCTCTCGGTGACCATGCCCATCGTGGTCAGCACGATCAGCGGGTCCATCTTCACGCAGCGGATGCCGTATTCGACGGTGTGGGCGTGGTCGTTGCCGTAGCGGTCCGGCATCGCCAGGCGATCGTCGAAGAAGGCCATATGGAACTTGCCGGCTTCGAGGATCCCGGCGATCTCCTGATAATAACCCGCCGACATCGAATCATCGCGCGAGTCCGGATGTCGCCAGGAGCTTGGCAGGTTGGTGCAGTTCTGCGCCTGGAGGAAGCCGACCAATATCATCTGTCGATTCATGCTGCCGCTCCCTCTCGCTCCCTCTTGTTGGCTGCCATCGTCTCAAAGCGCAGCAGCCATATCAATCTCCCGTAAACCAACACAGGGCTGCAAATTGGTAAACGGAACATGCCGTTCGTCGACGGTTCGGCCGCGCCGCGGTATCCCCGCGAGTTTTGCCGCGCTCGTTCGCAGCTCGTTCACTTTGATCGACGGTTTGCGCCGCGCAATAACGACCACTTAGGCGGTCGCCGTCCATAAAGGCCCCGGGATAAATAGGCAGAAATGCCCGGGAGCTGAGATCGTGCCGACGACACTCGCGCGCACCTTTGCGGCGTTGAGCGCCATCAATGAAGCGATCCTTTACGCGAGATCGCCGGAGGAGCTGTACCAGAAGGTCTGCGACGCCGGGTTTTCGAGCGGGGATTTCCTGGCGGTTGCCGTGTTCCTGGTCGAGCCGGGCGGCCGAAGGTTGCGCTTCGCGGCCGGCTGTGGCGATGACATTGCACGGCTGCGCTCGATCATGATCACGACGGAAGCCGGCACGCCCGAGGGATCCGGCGTCGGCGGCGAGGCGTTTCGCGACCAGAAGCTGTGCGTCAGCAACGATTATCTGAACGATTCGCGCTCGCTGGCCTGGCGCGAGGGTGCCGCCAAGGCCCACATCGGCGCGGCGGCGGCTCTGCCGCTGCTCTGCAACGGCAAGAGCGTCGGCGTCTTGTACGTGACGCGGAGCGAGGCCTATTCGCTGAACGAGCAGATGGTGTCGCTGTTCGAGCGCATGTCGGCGAACATTTCCTACGCGCTGGACAATTTCGCGCGCGAGACCGCGCGGCAGACCAGCGAGCGGGCGACACGGCGAGTCAACCGCATGTTCGGTGCCATCAGCGCCACCAACGAAGCCATCCTGCGCGCCAAGACCGAGCAGGAGCTGTACCAATTGGTGTGCGACGCCTCGGTCAACAGCGGCAAGTCACTGGCGACCATCGTTCTGCTTCGCGAGCCGGATTCGCACTGGATGAAGCCGGTTGCCGCCACCGGGCAGAACCTCGAGCTCGTCACCCAGGCGCGCTATTCGGTCGATCCGGAACATCCCTGCGGCCAGGGCATCTCGGGCGAGGTGTTCCGGACGCAGAAAGCCATTGTCGAGGACGACCTCGCGAGCCGCACCAGGGGAACGCCGTGGGAGCAGGCCAACGTCAACACCGGCGTCGCCGCCTGCGTCGTCGCGCCGTTGATCCGGCACGGCGAGAGCGTCGGGGTGCTGCTGTTCTTCATCAGCCGCTCCTGGGCCAAGGACGAGGAGATCGTCGCGCTGCTGCTGCGCATGGCCGAGAACGTCTCGTTCGCGATCGAGAACTTCGGCCGCGAGGCCGAGAAAGCCCGGATCGCCGCCGAAGAAGAGCGCCTGGCGCGCATGTTTGCGGCGCTCAGCGCCACCAATGAGGCGATCCTGCGGGCGCGGTCGCGGGCCCAGCTGTTCGACCTCGTCTGCGAGGCGACGGCAACGGGAGCAAAGTTCACCTCGGCTACCATCGCGCTGGTCGACGATCGGACCGGGCTGCTGCGCGTCGCTGCCTGCTACGGCCCGAACGCCGATCATGTTCGCAGCTTCACGTTCTCCACCTCCGACCAGGTGCCTGAAGGGCGCGGCCTGACCGGCACCGCGTTTCGCACGCGCCAGCCAGCGGTCAGCAACGACGTGCTCGCCGACGACCGTATCGCGCCCTGGCACGCCAGCGCCCGCCGCAACGACATCGCATCCTCCGCGGCATTGCCGCTGTTCAACGGCGACCGGCTCGAGGGCGTTTTTCTGTTCAACTCCCCGGAGCGCGGCACCTTCACGCCGGAGCTCGTCGAGCTGCTGCGCAAGCTTCAGGCCAACGTCGCCTTCGCGCTGGAAAGCTTCGATCGCGCCGACGAGAAGGCGCGGGCGGACAAGCAGCGCAATCGCCTGAGCGGCATGTTCGAGGCGCTGAGCGCAACCAACGAAGCCATCATTCGCGCCAAGACGCGCGAGGAATTGTTCGAGGCCGCCTGCCAGGCCGCCGTGCTCGGCGGTCTGTTCGCCTCGGCGACGATCGGCATCGTCGACGAAGAGCACGAGCTCGTCCGCGTCGTTGCCGTCAAGGGACGCCTGCAGGAGCGCATGATCGGGCGGACTTGCAGCATTTCGGCGGGCCATCCCGAGGGCGACGGCATCATCGGCACCTCGCTGCGGACGCGCCAGCCTAGTGTCATCAACGACTATCTGCACGATCCGCGCTCAGTACACTGGCGCACCAAGGCCGTCGAGGACGGAACGCGGGCTGCGGCGTGCTTTCCCCTGCTGAAAGCGGGGCGGGAGCCGGTCGGAATTCTGCTCTTCCTCGCGCCGGAAGAGAATACGTTCACGCCCGATCTGGTCGAGCTGCTGGGGCGCCTCGCGGAGAATGTCTCCTTCGCGCTCGACAATTTCGAACGCGCCGAGGAGAAGGCCCGCACCGAGGCGCAGAAGGAGCGCCTCACGCGTATGTTCGCGGCATTGAGTGCGACCAACGAGGCGATCATGCGCGCGAAGTCGCGTGCCGAGCTGTTCGACCTCGTCTGCCTTGCGGCATCGAGCGGGGCCAAGTTCACCTCGACCACGATCGCGCTGGCAAGGGCCGGTAGCGATCAGCTGGAAATCGTGGCGAGCGCAGGCCCGTCGGCCGACACCACCCGTAACGTGCGGCTCTCCGTCGATCCGGAGCGGCCCGAAGGACGCGGCATGAGCGGCACGGCGTTTCGCACGCGCCGGCCCTGCATCAGCAACGACTATCTCAACGACGACCGCGTCCGCGTCTTCCACCCCATCGTGCGCGGGGACGGCGCGCGGTCGGGCGCCGCGTTTCCGCTGATCGCGCACGACCAGGCCGTCGGCGTCATGATCTACATGTCGACCGAGCCGGGGACTTTCACGCCCGAATTCGTCGAGCTGTTGCAGCGTCTCGCCGACAACGTCTCCTTCGCGATGGAGAATTTCGATCGCACCGACGAGAAGAAAAAGGCCGACGAGCGCATCGAATACCTCGCCTCGCACGACAGCCTGACCGACCTGCCGAATCGCGAGACTTTCAACGGGCTCTTGCGCGAGGCGATCGATGCGGCGCAGCGCCACGATCACCGCTTTGCGGTGCTGTTCATCGACCTCGACCGTTTCAAGGTCATCAACGATTCGCTCGGCCACGAGGCCGGCGACCTGCTCCTGCTCGAAGTCGCCAACCGCTTGCGCGGCGCCTTGCGAGCGAGCGACGTGGTCGCGCGCCTCGGCGGCGACGAGTTCGTGGTGATCCTCGACCAGTGCGGCGAGATCGACGACGTCCAGCGCATCGCGACCGGGCTGCTAGCCGCGCTCGCCGAGCCCATGGAGCTCGCCGGTCACGAGTGCCATACCACGGCCTCGATCGGCATCGCAATGTATCCGGCCAACGGCTCCGATGCGCAGACGCTGACGAAGAATGCCGACATGGCGATGTACCTCGCCAAGGAGGACGGCAAGAACGGCTATCGCTTCTTCTCCAACGAGGTGAAGACGCAGTCGATCGAGCGGCTGTCGCTGGAAAGCGCGCTGCGCCGCGCGCTGGAACGCGAGCAATTCTCGCTCAACTACCAGCCCAAGGTGGACATGGCGACCGGCCAGATCACGGGCGTCGAGGCCCTGCTGCGCTGGGCGCATCCCGATCTCGGCAACGTCTCGCCCGCGCAATTCATTCCGCTCGCGGAGGAAACCGGGCTGATCGTGCCGATCGGCCGCTGGGTGCTGAAAGAGGCCTGCGCCCAGGCCATGGCCTGGCAGCGGCGCGGTCTGCTGCCGCTGTCGATGGCGGTCAATTTGTCGCCGCGGCAGTTTGCCGACGAGCATCTGTTGCAGGACGTCGACGAGGCGCTGGCGGCCTCCGGCATGTCGCCGGTGCTGCTCCAGCTCGAGGTCACCGAGAGCATGATGATGCGCAACGTCGGGCGCGCGCTCAAGGTGCTCGACTCCATCCAGAGCCGCGGCATTCGTCTCGCCATCGACGATTTCGGCACCGGCTATTCGTCGATGTCGCTGATGAAGCACTTCCCGATCGACACCATCAAGATCGACCGCTCCTTCGTGCGCGACCTGCCGCAGGATTCGGAGGATCAGGCGATCGCGCAGGCGATCATCAGCATGGGCAAGGCGCTCGGCATGACCGTCGTCGCCGAAGGCGTCGAGAATGCCGAGCAGGAGGCGTTCCTGCGCACCCATGGCTGCGACGAGATGCAGGGCTTCCTCGTCTCCAAGCCGCTGCCGGCGCGGGAGATGGCCGAGCTGCTGCGGCCGATGGTGCTGACAGCTGCGCCGCCGCTCCAGCCGGAGGCGGCCGGCGAAGACGCAGCCTCAAGGCTGAAACGCGCTGTCGTCTGACGGCTGCGGGTGCAACTCGCGGACCTCGTGCTCCTCGCCCTCGGCTTTGCTCGGAAAGTCCTGCGGGGCCGTCAGCGACGTCTGCTCGGTGAACAGCGCGAGAATGGTACGCGCGCCTTCGGCGAAGCTCGCCCCCTCGCTCACGTTCAACGCGCAGCAGCACGTTGCGCTCATCGGCTCCTGGTCGTCGACCACGGCCATGGCTGGTCCCCACCACCAGGCGGGCGCGGGCGAACGCTCGTCCCCCGGCACGACATGCCAGCGGGCGAACTCCTCCATCACGCGCTCGAATTCCAGGCGGGCAGCCTGATGCATGTGGTCGATGCTCCCAGAATAGCGTCGGACGACGGGTAGGCCCGTTGACTTGATCGTCACGTCGCTCGGAAAAATCGGTTCGTGCAACTGGGCCGAACCATGCAGGCCGACATCGTCGTCGGCAATGCGGAACGCGCGGCGGTCGGCGATGTGCCGGCGCGGCCGCGACAGTTCATTCTAGCCGCTCGAGGGCAGGACAAGCAAGCGATTGGAGGCGCGATTGCCTAACGCGGCCTGAACGGATGCGCCTTCTGGTGCCAGGCCCAGGCCGTGCGGACGATTGTCGGCAGGTCGGAATGGCCAGGCACGAAGTTCAGCACCTGTCTCGCAGCAGAGGGATCGGCGACCAGAAAGGTGGGATCGCCGGCGCGGCGCGGCTTGACCGTGTGCGGCACCTCGCGCCCGGTCTCCTGCCTGATGGCGTCGAGGATCTCGCGCACGGAAAAGCCGGAGCCGGTGCCGAGATTGAAGCTGGCGCCGGCATGGCCCTGCTCCAGAAGCTTCAAGGCCGCCACATGCGCCGCGGCAAGGTCCGTGACGTGGATGTAGTCGCGGATCGCGGTGCCGTCGGGCGTGTCGTAATCGTCGCCGAACACCGCGAAGTCGACGTGGCCCTGAAGCGCCATCATCGCGCGCGGAATGAGGTGGGTCTCGTTGTCGCGCAGCTCGCCGATGCCGCCCGCCGGATCGGCGCCGCTGGCGTTGAAATAGCGCAGGCAGAACGCACCGAAGCCATAGGCCGTGCGGTAATCGGCGAGCATGCGCTCGATCATCAGTTTCGAGGCGCCGTAAGGATTGATCGGCGCGCAAGGAAAGTCTTCCGGCAGCGCCTTGGAATCGGCGTTGCCGTAGACGGCGCCGGTCGAGGAGAACACGATTCGATGGCAGCCGGCGTTGCGCATCGCCTGCAACAGCGACAGCGTGCCCTGGACGTTGTTGACGTAATATTTCTGCGGGTCGGTCATGGACTCTCCGACCAGGCTCGCCGCAGCGAAATGCATCACCGCCGTGATCTTGTGGTCGGCGAAGGCGCGCGCCAGCGTTGCGCCGTCGAGCAGATCGCCCGTCACCAGCGGGCCGGACACGAAACTGCGATGACCTGTCGAGAGATTGTCATAAACGACGGGCTGATAGCCGGCGGCGGTCAATGCGCGGCAGGCATGCGAGCCAATGTAGCCCGCGCCCCCGGTGACGAGGACGGTCGGTCGGTCGGTCATGTCGTGATCTGCTCTTCTCTTAGCGGACGGGCCGGTTGCGGCTGAAGAGAAGATAGAGCGCGCGGGGGTTGGTGGTCAAATAGCGCCAGAGCAGACGGCGCGGCTCGAGCAAGGTGCGCCAGGCCCATTCGAGCCCGAACTTCTGCATCCATTGCGGCGCGCGGGAACGGCTTCCTGACAAGAAGTTGAACAGTCCGCCGGATGTCTTGATGACGCCAACATTGGTCAGATGCGGCGTGAATTGTTTCACGAATGCCTGTTCGTTGGGCACGCCGAGCGCAACCCACAGATAGTCCGGTGCCAGGGCGTTGATCTCGTCCACCTTGGCGCGCAGCGCCTCGCCGCGCAGATAGCCGTGGCTGCGCCCGACGATCTTGAGGCGTGGATACATCTTCTGGACGTTTGCGACCGCAGCGGCGTTTTCCTGCTCGCTTGCGCCGAACATGTAGAAGGTGCGCCCGGCGGCTTCGGCCTTGCGCGCGACGACGTGGAATAGGTCCGTGGTCGCAACCCGCTCCGGCAGCGGGAACCAGGATTGCAGCTTCGAAGCCGCGACCAGCGGTTGACCGTCGGCGTTGATCAAATCGGCGGCGCGGAACAGGTGATCGGTCTGCGGCTCGGTCGCGCAGCGCGCCAGCACCTCGCCATTGGCCGAGGTCAGGAACAGCGGACGGCCAATGCGATGATCGGGATTGGTCGCCTCGATCATGAAATCGGCGGTCTCTTCCAGGTCGATCGCGGCCATGCGAAGTCCGCCGACGGTGATTCTCGGCACCTCGGCGGTGGCTTCCCGTCCGTCGAGGTTGACGCGGCGCTCAAGCATATTGTCTGCCTCGCTGGCGCGTTTGCATTGCAGGGGTGAGCTCGTCGAGCACGACGCCGACGAGCTTGCGTTCGGCCTCGCCGAGCGCGGCCAGGATCTCTTCCAGGCTGTCGTTGACGTCGAGGCTGGTCGGCAGCACGGCCACCAGCGAGTCGATGTCGTCGAGCAGCTTGCGGCCGCCGACCGCGAGCGGCACGGCCGGGCCGTCGAGGATCACGAGATCATAGCCGCCGGACGAACGGGCCTGCGCAATCGCCTTGCGGATGGCGTCGGCGGCCTTGCCGGCGTCACCCTCCGCGGCGGGCAGCACCGAGATGCCGTTGACCGTCCTGATCTCGCGTGCCTCCTTGCTGCCGATCGAGAGCCATCCGAGCCTGCTCGGCTCGCTCTTGCCGGGACGGATGACCTTGTTCGAGAGCGCGCGCGCCTGATGGTCGGCATCGATCATCAGGACCCGGGCGCCGTCGCGTGCGGCGGCAAGCGCGAAATTGAGCGCGGCCACGCTGCGTGCGCTGGTCTTGCCCGCACCGACGAGCGCGACGACCGGCATCGCCTTGCCGCCGGCGCGGCGCGCCACCGCCGCGCGCATGTCGCGCCAGGCATTGAGCAGGCTCGTCAGGGGAAAGCCGGGGCGCAGCGTCGGCCAACCCAGCCGTGTGAGATCGACGCCGCCGCCGGTGGGAAGTATGGCGCCGAGGGTGTGGATGACGTCGGCTTCCTGGAAGCGTGCGATCAGCGGCTTCTCGATCAAGGGCTGCTCGACCATCGACGGCTGCAGCGGAGGCGCGACAAGTTCCGGCGGAGCCGGCGCAGCTTCAGGCGCGCGCGGGGCCTGCCGCGGCTGGCCAACCTCCGCGGCCCGCGGGAGCTCCGGCGCCCGGGGAGCCGGTGGCGTCGGCGAACGCGCACGCCCGGCTTGTGCCGGCGTCGCAGGCGCGGCCGCGCCGGCAAGCAGCAGCTCTGTCACGACGAACCAGCTCGATGCCGCGATTGCCCCGAAGACGAAGCCGATCATGGCGAACAGGCTCATGGCCGGCGGGAACGAGCGCCGCTGCGGCACCGTCGCCTCGCCGATGATTCGGGCGGCCGAGGTGTTCAGGCTCTCCTGCTCCTCGGTCTCGCGGGAGCGCTTGAGAAAGGACTGATAGACCTCGCGGCTGGCATCGGCTTCGCGCTCGAGCTCGCGCAAGCGCACGGCGGCCTGGCTGAGCTGGACGCTCTGCCGCTTCTGCGCTTCCAGCGCGCGGTTGAGCGAGGCCTCGAAATCGCGGGCGCGCGTCAGGTCGTTCTTGGCGGACTGGGCGAAGCGGTCGATCTCCTCGTTGATGTTGCGCTTGAGGTCCTCGACCTGCTTCTCGGTCTGGCGCAGTGCCGGATGGCGCGGGCCGAGCTCACCGGCCTGCTCCGCATATTTCTTCCGCGCATCGGCATATTGCGCGCGCAAATTCGCGATCGTCGGCGATTGCAGCGCCTCCGGGATCGCGCCGGCGTCGGCGGCGGTACGGCGGCTCGCCTCGATCTGGTCGAGCCGCGCCTGCGCGTCCATCGTTGCCGCCCGGGCCGCGGAAAGCCGCTGGTTGCTGGCGGAGAGCTGCTGATCGCTGATCAGCGCATCCTGGGTGCCGACGAAATTGTTCTGGGCCTTGTAGGTCGCCAGCGCGGTCTCGGCGTTGCGCAGCCGGTCGCGCAGCTCGTTCAGGCGGCCGGAGAGATCGTTGGTGGCGCGCCGTGCGGCCGAAGCCTGCGATTTGCGGGATTCGGCGAGATAGGCATCGGTCAGCGTGTTGGCGAGCATCGCCGCCTTCGCGGGATTCGTCGACCAGACCTCGACGTCGACGATGAAGCTCTTCTCGGTCTTGCGGACGGCGATGTGCCTGTTCAGCGCCTCGAGCGCCGCAAGCTGCACCTCCTTCGTCTCCGCGGCGGAGGGCGCGCGCGGCTGCACGCCGATCAGGCCGAGCAGCGACGACATCAGGCTCGCAGCGTCACCGCCTCCGAATTCCGGGTCCTTGTCGAGACCGGCCTGCTGGATCACCTGGAGCAGCACGCTGTTGGAGGTGATCAGGCGCGCCTGGCTCTCCACCACCATGGACATGCCGGAGACGTCCTGGGCGCGGGGCGTGAGCTCGCGGTCGACGAGCTGGAGCTCGCGCGGGTCGACATAGAGCTGAGCGGTCGCGGTGTAGCGGGGCGTCACGCTCTTGCCGATGGTGACGGCAAGCGTTGCGCCGATCAAGGCGGCCGCGGCGATCGCGACCTTCCGCCGCCAGAGCAGATGGGCGAGCTCCAGCACGTTGAAGCCGGCCTGAGGCTTGCGTTGCGAAGCCTCCGGCCTGGCTCGATCGATCGGCTGGCTATAATCAAGCATGATCCCCAGCTTTCATTCCAAGTGTCGCGGGCTGAGGGGTTACTCTTCGCTTTACGCCACGCACCCGGGATATAGGTGCCCAATCAACGCAACAGGGAAAATTAACCATACTCATTGAGGGACTATTCACCGAAATGGCAAACAAAGCGTTTAAGCCCATGCCGTCCCTCGGCGCGTCGCCGCGACGCCCGCCACTTCCGAGACTTAACGATCCGTTACCGCGCGCAGAATGGCCGCGGGCCGCCATGCGTCCGTTGATGGGCCGCACACGCGTCATCGCGGTCAGATCCTCCGCAGGATGACGTGATAGTCACCGCGGCGGACGTCGGTGCCGCGCGGCAGCACGGCGTTGAGCACCGCGGCGCCGGCATCGACCAGGGCCGCAACCAGCTTCTTGCGCCGGCGCATCTCGGGATAGCGCGGACTTTCGACCTCACGACGATAGATCATCTCGAGGCCATTGGCGGCCGCGAATGCTTCCAGCCGGGGCAGCGTCACCAGCGGATGAAAGAACGTCGGGAACGGCGGCTCGCCGGGCAGGCCGGCGTCCTTGATGCCGCGGATGTGCCGGTAGAACCAGACGTGGAACCAGTGCGGCGAATATTTGGTGACCACCCCCGAGAGCGAGCGCGGATTGGGCGCGCCGATCAGGATCAACCCGCCGCGCTTGAGCGCGTCGCGGAAGTTCAGCAGCGCGGCGTCGACCTTGGGCAGGTGCTCGATCACGTTGTAGCAGATCACGAGATCGAAGGTCTCGCGGGCGAAGCGGTAGGTCTGGACGTCGCCGAGGATCGCCTCGTCGGCGTAGCTGTTGTTGCGGACCTGGTCCTCGTCGATATCGACGACGGTGACCTTGCTGCGGCTCAGCAAGTCCGGCGGCAGAACGCTGCACGAGCCTCCGCCTGCTTCATAGATCGCGAGCCGGCCCCGCGGCAGCTCGCGGCCCAGCACGTCATGGACGGCGAGCAGGCTGTCGCGGGCTTCGCCGGGGACGAGATCATGCAGCGCCTCCGCAAATGGCACGGCCGCGGGGATCTGGATCGTGGTGGCTGTCGCGAAATCGATCGTGGCTGGCTTGTTCATATTTTCTGACCGCGCTTGTTCTATTCAAATTTACAGGAAAAAATGCGCCTGCCCGAAGAGCAAATCCGATGCCGCGCCGGCTCACCGGTCGCAGTGCTTACGGCCCGGTTAATGCGCATGCGCATTAACTACGGCATTGTTCATGTTGGAGCGTTGTCGGAGCATGGACCGCCAATTGCAGCATGATGTGCGGCGAACCTGGCGGCGATGTGCCGCGCGGCCGCCGTCCGTTTTGAGACGCATTTGTCCCGCGGCGATGTACCGTCGTGGGACGCGCGATCGAAGCAGGGCTTTTTCAATACATCTCGGACATCTAGAGCTCATGACATTGATCCCGACCGACCTGTCCGCGGCGCGCATCTCGGACGCCGTGCGCGATCCCAACAGGGAGATCGTGGCGAGCTCTCGAATCATCGACCTGTCGGTCGGCATCGTGGTCTGCGTTCCCTGCTTCCGTCGTCCGCAACATTTGCGGCTGACACTGGAATCGCTGGCGAACCAGCGCACCCCGCGGTCCTTTGCCGTCGTCATGGTCGAGAACGATGCGGTGCGGCGCGAAAGCGCGCCGGTTGCCGCGGAGTTCCTGTCTGCTGGACGGCTCCAAGGCGTCTGCCTTATCGAGACGCGGCAGGGAAATTGCCAGGCGATCAATGCTGCCTTCGAGACGGCGCAGGAGCTGTTTCCCGCCGCGACCCGTTTCCTGATGATCGACGACGACGAGCTCGCATCGAGCGACTGGCTCGAGCTGATGGTCCGCACCGCGGAGGCGACCGGCGCCGACGTGGTCGGCGGGCCGGTGCTGCCGGTCTTCGACGACGACAGCAAGCCCTGGCTTTCGCGTCATCCCGCCTTCTGTCCAGCCTACGACTACAGCGGTGCGGTGCCGCTGATCTACGGCTGCGGCAATTGCCTGATCACGCGTGCCGCCTTCGAGCGGTTCGACCGGCCCGCGTTCGACCTGCGCTTCAATTTTCTCGGCGGCGGCGATTGTGATTTCTTCGTGCGATGCCGTGACGCCGGCATGCTGTTCCACTGGACGGCGGAGGCGGTCATCACCGAGACCGTGCCGCGAGGCCGCACCAGCCTCGGCTGGATCGCAAAGCGCGGCTTGCGCATCGGCGCGATCAATTATCGTGTGCAGTACAAGGCCGCGCGGAGCACCGCGGCGCGGGCGCGGGTGTTCGCGCAGATGTTGGGGCGCTTGCCGCTGTCGCTGCTTCGTAGTGCAGCCTTGTTGACGTCGTCGAAAGCCGTCGTCGCAATGCATCCAGTGATGGTCGCGCTTGGCGCCGGCCTGGCAGCGCTCGGCCTCGAGCCGAAGCCTTACGAGGCCTCGAAGATCGCGTCTTGAGGCGAGGATTAGATGCCGAAGCGGGCGAGGACGACGCGGATTGCCGAGCGCGGCAGCGATCTGGGCGACCGCCGGCCGATCATCGCGAGATACGCGAATGCCTGGCGATACCTGCCGAAGCGAACCGCCTGCATCGCAGAATAGGTGACGAGATGAATCTCGGCGGCGAGGCGCAGCCCGGCTGTCATGCGCTCGGGTAGTCTCGCCAGGATCAATCCGTCATCGAACACCCGCGCGATGGCCGGGAAGAAGTCCTTCGGCGTCCGGACCGCGGCGTTCATGGTGTTGGCGGTGTGAAGACGATAATCGAGCAGCAACTCCGGCGCGAACGCGAACTCGCCGATCGCAGCAAGGCGGCACCAGCAATGCCAGTCCTCGCAATATTTGAGCGACGGATCGAAACCGCCGATGGCACGGAAAGCCTCCGCGCGTGCGAGTGCTATGCCGCCATTGACGATGAAATTGCCGGCGGCGAGCCGCGTCAGCACGTCGCCGGACGGCTTCCGGCGTCCCTTCAAGAGATCGCGCCGGCCGATCTGGCGGCCTTCGCTGTCGATCGTGTTGTAATCGCCATAGACGACAACGGCGCGCGGCGCGCCGCGCGCTGCAGCGAGCAGCGCCGCCACCGCGCCGGGTCGCAGGCGGTCGTCGGCATCGAGGAAGAGCAGCCACTCGCCGCCTGCCTGTCGCGCGCCGAGATTGCGCGCGGCCGATACGCCGGCGGAATCATTGTGGAACAAGCGCAGCCGCGGGTCACGCATGCCGCGGACGATCGCAACGGTTTCGTCGTCCGAGCCGTCGTCCACGACGATCACCTCGGTCACCTCGCGCTGCGCCAGCGCGCTGGCGAGCGTTTCGCCGACATAGGCCGCAACGTTCTTGGCGGGAATGACGACGGATACCGATGTGGTCGAGCCGACCTGAAGCGGCAAGCGCGCGGGCGCTGCCGCGCGGGAGGCGGCGGGCAGTTCGAGAACCTCTTCGGCGGTGATCACGCTACGGCTCGCCTTTAATGATCTGTTAACCAGGACCCGTGGGCCGCGCCGAGAAACACTGGCGATCGCCAAGCCCGGCGCGCGCGAATGATACAAGCATTGCGCTCGAAGCCGCTGCCGAGAAGGTTCGGGTGCAGCCGGTTTCGTAGAATAACGTTAAGCCGCTGGCATTAAGCCTGTGGCAAATTTCGAAGAGTGCGGCGGCCGGCCCCGTGCGAGAATGCGCATCGGACTGCCGCGGATGGAATCCAGTGCCCGCAAACACGTTCGAATACGACCCCGATGCGATGATCCTGAACCTCTTCTACGAGGACAAGGACGACCGCTGGTTTGCCGGCGACCGGCACCTGCGGCGCATCGCCCGCCGGTTGCTGCTCGGCGAGCCGCGCATGAGTGGACAGCTGCGCGTGTTCCTCAATCTCTGTGCGGGGCTCGACCGGCTCGGCATCCGCTACCGCGTCAACGATTACGGTTACATCGCGCAGCATCCCGACGAGCTCGCCTGCATCGTCGGCCGCACCTTCCTGCTCGACAAGTTCGCATGGAAGAACCCGATCCTGCTCGGCGTGGCCGCCCACAATCATCCGCTCGACGACCCCGATCTGTTCAAGCGTCTGCCGGTGAAGAAGGTCGTGGTGCCCGGCTCCTGGTACGTCGACATGTACCGGCCTCATTGGCCCGAGACCGAGGCCTGGCCTGTCGGCATCGACACGGATCTCTGGGCGCCGTCGGCAGAGGCGCAAAAGACCGTCGACGTCCTGATCTACGACAAGGTGCACTGGGACCGCGAGCGCTACGCGCCGGAGATGATCGAGCCCGTTCGCGCCCGGCTCACCAGGGAAGGCCGCTCGTTCACGGAGCTGCGCTACGGCAGCTACAAGGAAGCGGATTATCAGGCTGCGCTCGCTCATTCGCGCGCGATGATCTTCCTGTGCCAGAGCGAGAGCCAGGGCATCGCCTATCAACAGGCCTTGTCCTGCGGCGTTCCGGTGTTTGCCTGGGATCCGGGCGGTCCGTGGCGCGACCCCGATTATTATCCGCACCGCGTGCAGTTCGCGCCGGTGTCGTCGGTGCCGTATTGGGACGAACGCTGCGGCGTCAAGTTCACCGACATCGCAGGCTTCGAGGCGGGCTGGAACAATTTCTGGGCCGGATGCAACGCCGGCGCGTTCGATCCGCGCGGCTACATCCTGGACAATCTCACGCTGGAGCAGCGGGCGCTGCAATATTACGAGATCGCGCGGAGCATCATGCGGCAGCCTGTCGCGTTGCAGAGCTCGGGCCGGCCCGTTGACGAAGCCTCGGGAGAGTTGAGCCGCGACCGGAATCACCGGCGTCACCAGATGTCCTGAGCCATGGACCGCAGCGCCGCCGACATGACCGACGTCGAGGCCCGATCGTTCGGCCATGCCCTGCGCGATCGCCTTGCAGGGCTCGATGCCGCGCCGGTGGCGCGCTGCCTCGTCGCGGTCGGAGCGCTGCTGCTGGTGCTGGTGACGCTCGATCCGTTCCCGGACCTGCGCAATCCCGACGTCACCGTGATCGTCGGCGGACGAATGGCGCTGACCTATATCGCCTGGGGCCTGCTGGCTGCGGTCGCCATGCTGTGTGTCGCTGCCACCGATGCACCCGCGCTGAGGAGCCTGGTGACGCCGCTGCATCTCTGCCTGCTGGGCTGGCTCGCGATCAATATCGTCTTCTCCGAGAGCCGTGGCGTTTCGGTACAGCGATTCGTCCTCACGGTCAGCGTGACGTCGCTCGCCATCGTGTTGCCGCTGCTTCCGCCGACGCAGCGCAGCTTCGATTTCTGCCTCGGTGCCGCCGCACTCGTGCTGCTCGCGCTCTGCTATCTCGGCGTCCTCTTCGCGCCGCAATTTGCGATCCACACGGCGCTCGACGTCACCGAGCCGCAGCTGGCCGGCGACTGGCGCGGCAGCTTCGGCCACAAGAACATCGCCTCGGCCGTGATGACCATCCTGGTCTATGTCGGCATCTACCTGTCCGCCGTGGGCTCGTTCGTGATGGGGCCTGCGATCGCCGTGCTGGCCGGCACCTTCCTGGTCTTCACCGGCGGCAAGACCTCGTCGGTGCTGTGCCTTGCGATCTACGCGCTCGCCTCGCTGGTCTATGTCACGCCAAGCCTGTGGCTGAAGCGGATCATCTGCTTCGTGCCGCTGGTTGCGATGAACCTCTTGACCGTGGGCAGTGTCGTCAGCCCGGCGCTGGCGGCGATGACGCGGCTGCTTCCGCTCGATCCCACCTTCACCGGCCGTTCCGCGATCTGGGACTTCGCGCTCGCGGCCCTCGCCGAGAAGCCGATCATCGGCCACGGCTATGCCGCGTTCTGGGATGACGTGGGCGCGCGGGCGACCGCCCAGGGCGCCGAATGGGCGACGTCGGCGGCGCACAGCCACAACAGCTATCTCGATCTCGCGGTCACGATCGGTCTGCCGGGGCTGCTGCTCGTGATTCTCATCTTCGTGCTCGCCCCGCTCGGCAACTTCCAGACGGCGCAGGCTCACAGCCGCAGTGGCGCACTGGCCAAGCTGTTCCTGACCGTGTGGCTGTTCGGCCTGTACTACGGTGCGACCGAGACCTTCCTGCTCGAACGGCAGAATCCGATCTGGTTCATGCTCGCGCTGGCCGTCGCCGGACTGCACTTCCTGGCGAGGTTCCAATGCGTCGAGCAGACCGAGCCCCGCGGATGACCTTCCTCAGCATCGAGCAGCCCGATGATGTTGCGTCCAGCGCGTCGGCCTTCGCGGTCGATGTCCTGCGTGACTGGCGGCATGCGGCCTCGCGCCTGAGCGCCGGACAACGCACCGCCTTCCAGCATGCTGACTGGCTCGGCGCCTGGTACGGGGCGTTTCACGACGTCGCTCCGCTGATCGCGGTGATCTCCGATGCCGCCACCGGCAAGGACATCGCAATCGTGCCGATGATCAGCCATGTCAGGCGCGGCATCCGCATCGTCGAGTTTGCGGACCTCGGCGTCTCCGACAACAACGCGCCGATCCTGGCGCTTGATGCCGCCTTGGATGCGGGAGCGACGGACGCGGTCAACACGGCGCTGATCGACGCCTTGCGCGCGCTGCCCGACCGCCTCGATCTGCTCCGCCTGAAGAAGATGCCGGCAGAGGTCGGCGGCAAGCCGAACCCGCTGGTCGCGCTCGGCCGGATCGGATCTTCCTCGCTCAACGGCAATCTCGTGCTGATGGGCGACGACTATGACGACTATCAGGCCTCGATCAAGCGCCTGCAGATGCGGCGCTGCTGGCGGGTCTTCAGCCGTCATGCCGGCGCGCGATTCGAGATCGCCGCCGATGTCGCGCGTGCCCACGAGCTGCTCGACGTGACGGATGTCCAGCAGCAGGCCCGCATGCGAAAGCTCGGCTCGCGGTTCGTTCTCAACGACGAGACCCATGCGCGATTCTATCGCGAGGTCGTCCGCCGGGGCCTCGCCGAAGGTTATGCCACGGTCTCGGCGCTGGTGTGCGACGAAGGAATTGTCGCCACCACGTTCGGCGTCAGGCATGGCGCGACCTATTTCCTGCTGCGCATCAGCCATGGCGGCGATCAATGGTCGAGCTGCTCGCCGGGTCTGCTCGTCGCGGAGCGCACCATGGCCGCGCTGCATGCACAAGGCGTGCGCCGTTTCGACCTCAGCATCGGCAATCAAGCCTACAAGCGCCGCTTCGGCGCCGAGAGGACGCCGCTGACCGACGTCAGCGTCGCGCTGTCCTGGCGCGGCCTGCCCTTCGCCTGGCGCGATCACGCCGCGCAGCGCCTGCGCCGCTATCCGAAACTCGCCGCCCTCGCGGCGCGGGCGATGGGCAAGGGCACGCGCTGACGGGCGTCGTCTGTCTCACCATCATCTCGGAAGGCCCGCGCGGAAGGCATCCAGCAGCGCGCGTCCTTGCGGCCAGTCGCCGAGCCCGCTCGCGGCATTGATGTGGCCGAGCGCACCCGGCACGATCAGGCCGGACTGCCAGTCCTGCGCCCGCCGTCGCGTCACCTCGAGCGCTCCGTAGGGATCATTCGTGCTCGCGATGATCAGCGCAGGAAAGCGCAGCGCGGGGCGGGGGACCGACTTGAACGCCACGGCCTCCGCAGGAAAATGGCTGCCATCCGGATCGGGCACGGCGACGAGAAAGGCGCCGGCAATCGCGGAGGGGAAGCGCGCGGCCCAGTGCGCCACCAATAGGCAGGCGAGGCTGTGTGCGACCAGGACCGGCGGCCGGGCGCAGCGCGCGACCGCGCGCTCCAGGGCCTGCTCCCAGTCGTCGAGCTCCGGCTGGTCCCAGCTCGCCGGCTGGAATCGCGTGAAACGCGCATCCCTGCGCTCCCATAGCGTCTGCCAATGGGTATCTCCGGAGCCGCCGAGCCCGGGCAATGTGATGATGTCGTGCATGAACGTCTCGTGATATCTGAGGTGAGGCCGCAGTGTGACCGATCGCGGTCCTGCATCACATGGCAAGTCATCGGCGAAATCGACCATCTGCCGATGATCTCAAGGTGGAACGGAGAATCGAGTTGGATCGCTTCGGAAGCATCGATGCCAAGGATTTGAAGATCCTCGAGGCGCTCCAAGCCAATGCGCGCGTGCCGCTGTCCGAGCTCGGCCGCTCCGTCGGGCTGTCGCAGCCGGCCGTGTCCGAACGCGTCAAGCGGCTCGAGGAAGCCGGCATCATCGAGGGCTACGGCGCCCGCATCAACCCGCGCGCCCTCGGGCTCGGCCTGATGGCGCTGGTGCGCCTGCGCACCTCGCACGAGCACATCAAGACCTGCCTCAAGCGGTTCAGCGAAATCCCTCACATCGTCGAAGTCCATCGCGTGACGGGCGATGATTGTTTCGTGCTCAAGGTGCTCGTTCCCGCGCCGGAGGATCTCGAGACCATCGTCGATCGCATCGCCGGTTTCGGCGCTGTCACGACCTCGCTGGTGCTGCGGAGCGAACCCGTGCGGCCGATCGGCAAGGACCTCGTCAGGAGGAAGACAGAACGGAGCTGAGGCGGCATTCCTCGAAGGAATACCGCCCATCGCGTCCGCCGTGCAGCTCAGCCATGGAGTTTATCCATGGAGCTTATCCATGCAGCTTCTTGGCGGTCTCCGCGATCTGGCGGCCCTGATAGCGCGCGCCGGCGAGCTCGTTGGCGCTGGGCTGGCGGCTGCCGTCGCCGCCGGTGATCGTGGTGGCGCCGTAGGGCGCGCCGCCGGTAACCTCGTCGAGCTTCATCTGGCCGGCAAAGCCGTAGTTCATGCCGACGATCACCATGCCGAAATGCAGCAGGTTGGTGATGATCGAGAACAGCGTCGTCTCCTGGCCGCCATGCTGGGTCGCGGTCGCGGTGAAGGCGCCGCCGACCTTGCCGTGCAGGGCGCCCTTGGCCCAGAGCCCGCCGGCCTGGTCGAGGAAGTTCGCCATCTGCGAGGCCATGCGGCCGAAGCGGGTGCCGGTGCCGACGATGATCGCGTCGTAGTTGGCGAGCTCCTCGACCTTGGCGATCGGGGCGGTCTGGTCGACCTTGTAATACGAGGCTTTCGCGACCTCGGCCGGAACCAGCTCCGGCACGCGCTTGATGTCGACGGTGGCGCCGGCCTCGCGCGCGCCTTCGGCGACAGCATTCGCCATCGCTTCGATATGGCCATAGGCGGAATAATAGAGAACGAGAACTTTGGTCATGGTGATCTCCGTTGGATGATGAGTCTTGACTAGTTGTTCTGGCCGTGATGCCCGGGTATCCACGTTCTTGCTTGCTCGTGGAAAGGCGTGGATGGCCGGGACAAGCCCGGCCATGACGGAGAGAGTGGTTACGCCGCGTCGACGAGCACGAGCTCGGAGTCTTCGAGCGCGGTGATCTTCAGCTTCTGCTCGTCGCGGATCGCAACGCCGTCGCGTGCGTTGACGCGCACGCCGTTGATTTCGACCGAACCCGCCGCGGGCACCAGATAGAGATGCCGCGACCTCTCGGGCTCGTACTCCGCGCTCTCGCCGGCTTTCAGCGTGGTGGCGAGCACCCGCGCGTCGGCGCGGATCGGCAGCGCATCCGTGTCGCCTTCGATGCCGCTGGCGATGGTGACGAGTTTGCCGGAGCGATCCGCCCTGGGGAACGGCTTGGAGCCCCAGGTCGGCTGCCCGCCGCGTGCCGTCGGCTCGATCCAGATCTGGAATATCCGCGTTTTCGTTGGCTCCAGATTGTACTCGGAGTGGCGGATGCCGCTGCCGGCGCTCATCACCTGCACGTCGCCCGCTTCAGTGCGGCCCTCGTTGCCGAGGCTGTCCTGATGGGTGATCGCGCCCTCGCGCACATAGGTGATGATTTCCATGTTGGCGTGGGGATGGGCGGGAAAGCCGGTGTTTGGCGCGATCTCGTCGTCGTTCCATACCCGCAACGCGCCATGGCCCATGTTGTTCGGGTCGTAGTGGCTGGCGAACGAGAAATGATGCTTTGCCTTCAGCCAACCATGGTCGGCGCCGCCGAGCTTGTTGAAAGGTCTGAGTTCGATCATCTGCGTTTTCCCTGATGCGAGGGTTTGGCGCGTCTGGCGCCGAACCTCCGTCTTGAGGACCGTGTGCGATTGCCCCCTTGGATAAGGCTCCCCCTCTGGTATAGAAATAGAAACTGTTGAAACTCATTGTTTCCTGAAATTGATCGGACGGGCCGGTTCCATGGCAAAACTCCCGGATTTCGAGGCACTCGCCATTTTTGCAAAAGTCGTGGAGTTACGGTCGTTTGCGGGAGCCGCGAGCGAGCTTGCGATGTCCAAGGCGACGGTGTCCAAGGCCGTCACCAGGCTGGAGGAGCGGCTTGGCGCGCGGCTGTTCAACCGCACCTCGCGCCGCCTCGCGTTGACCGACGCCGGCCACAAGCTCGCCGAACGCGCCACGCGCCTGCTGGCCGACGGCGAGGCGGCGGAGAACGAGGCGCTCGCGCAATCGGTGGCGCCGCGCGGGCTGGTGCGGCTCGCCGTGCCCATGACGTTCGGCATCAAGGCGGTGGCGCCGCTGCTGCCCGAGTTCTTCGAGACCTATCCGGAAGTCTCGGTCGATCTGCATCTGAGCGATGCCACCATCGATCTCATCGGCGAGGGCTTCGACATGGCGGTGCGGATTGCGCGGCTGCCGGATTCCTCGCTGATCGCGCGGCGGCTCTTCACCATGCCGCGCTACACGGTCGCAGCTCCCTCCTATCTCAAGAAGCACGGCCGGCCGACGCACCCGATGCATCTCGCCCAGCACAAATGCTTCGCTTACGCCTATCTCTCCACGCCCCACGCCTGGCACTACACCAATTCGGCCGGCGAGCAGGCCAGCGTGCGCCCGGGCGGCCAGCTTCGCGTCAACAACGGCGAAGCCGTGATGCCGGCATTGATCGCGGGCCTCGGCATCGCCGAGCTGCCGGAGTTCATCGTCGGTGAGGCGATCTCGTCGGGCGAGGTCGAGGTCATCCTGAAGGACTGGAAGCAGGCCGAAGGCGCCGTGCACCTCGTGACCCCGCCCGGCGGCCCCCGCCCCGCCCGCGTCGAAGCGCTCGGCGATTTCCTCGCGGCGAAGCTGCCGGGCACATGCAAGCGGCGGCCGCGCGCGAAGGCGAAGGGGTCGTAGACCAAGCCGTCCCGGAGTCTCGTCATTGCGAGCGCAGCGAAGCAATCCAGAGTGTCTCCGCGGAGAGATTCTGGATTGCTTCGCTGCGCTCGCAATGACGCCGTCGGCTACGACACCTTCACGCCATGGCTCGCGACGATGCGCAGGCTCGGCTTCAGCGTCCCCTCCAATTGCGCCTTCAATTCGTGAACGCGCGGGTCGCTCGACCGCGCCGCGCACACCCCGTATTGATGGACGGATTGCGCCAACGCGCGCCGCGCTTCCGGCGTTCGCGTCAATTCGGGCGTCGAAAGCCGCAACACGATCGCTGCGAGATTCACCAGCATCTCGTCCAAGGCGACGTCGATGGTTCCAAGATTGTGCATCACTCACTCCCTGGAAGGCCAACGGCGGCTCAAGGCCGGCGTTCCCGGCCGGGCCGGACATGGCTAACGCCTGGTAAACGTCTTGTTCTTGGCCGTCGCCACGTTAGGCTGGCCCGTCAACTAAGAAAATCAGGGGAGGCCTCACCATGGATCGTCGCGATCTCTTTCGCGCCGCTGCGGCATTGCCGTTGCTGCGGGCTGCCCTGCCGGACAGCGCGTTCGCGCAGGCCTACCCCGCGCGCAACATCACCATGATCGTGCCGTTCCCGGCCGGCGGACAAGCCGACCTCGCGGCGCGACCGGTCGCGATGGCATTGGAGCGGATCCTCGGCAAGCCCGTGATCGTCGACAACCGGGCGGGCGGCGGCGGCGGATCGGTCGGCAATGCCGCGGCCGCGCGAGCCGAGCCCGACGGTTACACGCTGCTGATGACGCTGTCCTCGCTCGCGGTGCTGCCCGAGGCCGACCGGCTGTTCGACCGTCCCGTTGCCTACGAGATGTCGCAGTTCATGCCGATCGCGCGCGTGCTCGCCGATCCGACGTTGCTCGCGGTGCCGGCCTCGGCGCCGTGGCGAACCGCGCAGGATTTCGTCGAGGATGCCAAGAAGCGGCCCGGCCAGATCGCCTATGGCTCGTCCGGGCCCTACGGCACGCTGCATGTGGCGATGGAGATGTTCGCGGGCAGCGCCGGCATCAAGCTGCTGCACGTGCCGTTCCGCGGGGCGGGCCCCGCGCTGACCGCGATCCTCGGCGGCACCGTGCAGGCGATCGCCGCCGCACCCGGCACGCTGAAGCCGCAGGTCGACGACGGCAGGCTGCGCGTGCTCGGCAATTGCGGCGCGCAGCGCATCGCGAGCTTCCCGGACGTGCCGACCTTCCAGGAGCTCGGCTACAAGGATGTCGAGTTTTACATCTGGGCCGGGCTGTTCGCGCAAAGCGCTCTTCCTGCGCCGATTGCGACCCGCCTGCGCGAGGCGATGGCAGAGGTGATGACGAGTCCCGACATCCTCAAGACGTTCGAGACCTCGGGCAGTCTCGTCGCCTATCAGGACGCGCCGGCCTTCGCGCAGTTCGTCGCCGCCGACAGCGCACGTTTGATCGCGGCGGTGAAGAAGATCGGCAAGGTGGAGTAGGTTCCAGTTTCGGTTTTCACATTTTGTTGTTGGTCCAGAACAAGCCCGCGTCTCATTGATTGAAGACAATTCGAGAGACGTGGGAAGGATTTGGACATGCGAGCAGAGCGGATCGCGCTAGGTGTGGCGCTTGCGGTCGGCGGCATCGTGGCGCAGAGCGCTGCATCCGCGCAGGAATACCGCGGCACGATGGAACAACAGATGGCCTGCACACCCGACGTGTGGCGGTTATGCAGCGACCAGATTCCCGACGTAAACCGTATCGTGGCCTGTCTGCAACAGAACACGCCGCAGCTCTCCAGCGGCTGCCGTGCGGTGTTCCAGTCGAACAACCAAGCTCAACCGCAGCAGCCGCTCCCGCGCAATCGCGCCGCGCCGCCGCCGCGCTATAACAATGCGCCGTCGCCACCTCCGTACGCGGGACCGCGGCCCTATGACGAATATGACGATTAGGCTGAGAGATGTGCGGGCGTAGGCGCGACGTGCCGCCTCGTTCAGCGCTCGGGCCTGCGGTCCGTTTCAGGCCGCGATCCGAGCACCATCCGCAAGACCACACTGAACAGAATGGCTGCGACCGGCCAGTGAAACCAGATCCTGTTGCTGGTGAACAGATTGATCAGGATCAGGAACGCCGACACCGTGAGGGCCGCTGCAACCGAGCGAGGCAGTCTTGCGAGCCAATCCGAGACGAAATTCGTCGGCGCGGATGGCGCGCGCCTGTCGTCCCACCGCGGAGACCGCGCCCGCTCTGGGGGCGTTGCGTGTTCATCGACCGGGAAGCTCCCAGACCCTGCAGCTTGGCCGCCCAGGGTCAGCCTGTAACTGGTCAGGGGGGCAATGTTCTTCATCGGGCGCTGGCCGAGGCAGTCGAAGCCAACGGATAATTTGTTGTGCACCTGATCGTAGACGGAGCTCGAGATCACGACGCCGCCCGGCTCGGCGAGCTCCTGCAGGCGCGATGCGATATTGACCCCGTCGCCATAGATGTCGGTGCCGTCCACCATCACGTCGCCGAGGTTGATGCCGATGCGGAACTGCATCGGGCTCGCCTGGGACGCGTCCGAAGCCTGGCTGGAGATCTCCTGCTGAATCTCGATCGCGCATTGCACGGCCTCGACGACGCTGGCGAACTCGGCGATCACGGCATCGCCCCAGGTGTTCACGATCCGGCCGTCATGGCGCTCGACCAGGCGCGCGATGGCCGCGCGGTAGCGGCGGAGCGTCTCCAGCGTTCCGGTCTCGTCCGCTTCCATGAGACGAGAATAGCCGTACACGTCAGCGCACAGCACGGTGGTCAGTCGTCGTTTCACCTTGTCGTCGGTCATCGCCGCTATGCTAGCCCGCCTGACCGGCAATGCAACCAGGCATCGTATCCGGCGCCGTCCCTACGGCCTGTGCTCGCAGACGTCGACCCATTCGGCCGCGGTGAGCTCGGCCATCCGCTCCGGCGTGATGCGCACCGCGCTGTGGGTCGAGCCGGCGGCGGGCACCACGACGTCGAATGCCTTCAGCGAGACGTCGCAATAGACCGGCAGCGGCGATTTGAGCCCGAACGGGCAGACGCCGCCGACCTCGTGCCCGGTGATCCCGGCGACTTCCTCCAGGCCCAGCATCTTCGGCTTGCCGCCGAACTGCGCCTTGACCTTCTTGTTGTCCATGCGCGAGGTGCCGCTCGCGACGATCAGGATCACTCGCTCGCCGACGCGCAAGCTCAGCGTCTTGGCGATCATTCCCGGCTCGACCCCATAGGCTTCTGCCGCCAGCGCCACGGTCGCGGAGCTGATCGGGGATTCGATGACGGAGATGTCGGGGGCTTTCTCGGCGAAGAAGGCGCGAACGGATTCCAGGCTCATTCCAGGCAGCTCATTCCAATCTCACAGGCGGACAACCTCTCAAGCGATTCTCGGCAGCTCGGAGAGCGCGCGGACACGATGATCCGGCGCGAAGCCGAGCTCGTCCATCTGGGTGCGGATCGCCTTGAACATGGTGATCGGTGCCACGAGTTCGGTCTCGACGCAAGCCAGCGCCATCGCTTCCGGCGTCACCCGCTCGATCCAGGCGACCTTCAATCCGAACGATTTCGCCCCGACGGCGTCCCAGGGATTGGAGGAGACGAACAGAACCTCATCGGGCGCGGTGCCGAGCACCTCGCCGATCAGCTCATAGGCCTGCGGCCTCGGCTTGAAGATCTTCTTCGCGTCGACGCTGATGGTGGCATCGAGCAGGGCATCGAGGCCGGAATTGCGCACCAGCGCGTTGAGCATGTCCGGGCTGCCGTTGGAGAGGATGGCGAGCTTGCGGGGTTTCAGCTCCGCCAGTGTTTCGGCTGCATCCGGATAGAGATCGAGATGCAGATACTTCTCGATCACGCGCTCGAACGCCTCGTTCTCGTAGGCCAGCCCGAGCACGCGCAGCGTATAGGCGAGCGAATCGCGGGTGACCGCGTCAAAGTCTCGGTAGCGTCCCATCAGCGAGCGCAGCCAGGTGTATTCGAGCTGCTTGATGCGCCAGACCTGCGTGATGATCTCGCCATAGCCGGGAAACGCATCCTCGGTGACCTCAGCGACCGACTGGATGTCGTAGAGCGTTCCGTAGGCGTCGAAGACGACGGCTTTGCTGCTCATTGGCTGTCCTTCCGGGGCGCTGTGGTTCGCGAGAAGCTCCGATCGGGGAGTGCTCATCATCGTCAGCTTACCAGAGCACGGCGGACGTCTGCCACTGCAAGCGTGGCCGGCGGCTTGCCACCCCAAGCTGACTCTTTCTCCCTTGTATTACGTATTACCGAGCCAAGCTTGTCACCGCTGCCCCGTTCACCGCTCCGACCATCGCGTCGACAGCGGCGGCAGGCTTGAGGCCGGCTTCGCGTGCAAGACTTCGCCACGTGTAAAAGCTCAGGGCCAGATGCAGCATGGCGCGCTGGTTCGCATTCAGCTTGGCCCCGAGCACGTCGTGCCAAGCGTCAATTGCCGGGCCGTAGCGCAAGCGGCCGATCTCCTGCACGAGCTTGTCCTGCTCGGCATCGCGCAGCACGTTGCCCAGTAGAACCTCATTGCGTTCGAACCAGGCGTAGATCGCGCGCAAGCCGGTGGTGAGGCGCAGCGTCCGATCGACAATGTCACGCCAAGCGGTGGCGTCGGGGACGGGATCGCGCTCCTCAACATGACCCGAACAAGCCATGAGCAAACTCCGCTCGTCGGGAAAATAGGCGTAGAGCGTGTGCCGCTGCACACCGGCCTTTTCAGCCACCATGCTGAACGTCGTCGCTGCCGGGCCGAGTTTCGTATGCAGTTCGACCGCGGCCTCTACGATGCGCAGGCGCGTTTCAACCTGCTGTTGGGCACGCTTTTTGAGGATGTAGCTCCGAGCCATTTATTTCGCTACACAATCTTGTGCATTCATATTGACAGGACCGCTTCATTTCGATACACATATATGTATTATGAAATCGGATCGAGGTCCAGTCCAGTCAACCATTGGAGAGGCCTATGGAAACGAAGATCGCCGAAATCGCCGAAGGCATTTATCGCCTGTCGACCTACGTGCCGCAGATCGCGGAGCCCGCCGGCTTTGCCTGTAATTCGTTCCTCATCCGTGCCGAGCAGCCGCTGCTCTTCCACACCGGCCTGCACAAGATGTTTGCGCTGAACCGGGAGGCGGCCGCCAAGCTGATCCCGGTTGAGAGCCTGCGTTGGATTGCGTTCGGGCACTACGAAGCCGACGAATGCGGCGCGATGAACGAATGGCTCGCGTCCGCGCCCAACGCACAAATCGCCCACGGCACGACGGGGTGCTTGGTGTCGCTCAATGATATGGCGGATCGCGCGCCGCGCGTGCTGGCTGACAGCGAGGTCATCGATCTCGGCGGCGGCAAGCGCGTGCGCTACATCGACACGCCGCATACGCCCCACGGGTGGGACGCGGGCGTGATGTTCGAGGAGTCGACCGGGACGCTGCTGTGCGGCGACCTGTTTACGCAACTTGGCGATAACCCTGCACTGACGACGGGCGACATTGTCGGCCCGGCTATCCAGGGCGAGAACCTGTTCCAATATTCAGCACTCTCGCCCGGCATGGGCGCGGCTATACGCCGGCTCGCGCCGCTCAAGCCGAAGACGCTGGCGCTGATGCACGGGCCATCCTACCAGGGCGACGGCGCGATCGCTCTCAACGCGCTGGCCGATTATTACGAGAAACGCACTGGCGAGCGATGGGCCGATCTGATGCAAGGCAAGGCCGCCTAAGCCAACTTCTGCGTGCCGGAGACAAGGAGAGCCGCGCTTCTCGTGTTCGAGAAGCAGCTTTTGACCCCAAACGGACCTGCGCTGATCACATTCAAACAAGTCAGGAATTGAGTGCGCCGTAAACCATGCCCAGTGTTACGCTGTAGGTTAGGAGCATTGCCAGCGAGAACAGTGCGGGTGAAATGCCAAGTCCAACCTGGAGTGCGAATAACCCAAGGCCGATCATAGGAAAGAACACCAGTCCCATAATCGCCCATCCGAGCACACCGTATATCATTCCTTTGACCGCACCGACGTTGCCTGGCAGCCACCGATAAAGATGTCCAAAGATGAAACTGACGAAGGTTGAGCCATTCAGGAATGAAACTAACCAAGGCACCATCGGATGGATTGCAGTGCCGGTTACATGGCTCAGTGTCGTCTGGAGACTTTCATAGGGCTGGAATGCCGGAAGCAGTCCAGCCCAGGATTTGAAATACATCAGCATCGAATGCGTGATACTTCCGCACAACCCTGCAACAACTGCCTTCCACATCCTATCGCCTGAAGGCATGATGTCGGTCGCTCATTCTCAGGAGTGGCTTTCCAAATAATCGCGCGGTCGCTGCTACTCGTCGATCATGGACGCAATTCGACTGAGGGTGTCAGGCTGGCCTCCTCGGCTACCGCACCTGCATGCCGGTCCCTGATGACGATGATCGGAACGGCAATGAGACCACTAACTAAGAGCACCCAATCCTGTCGAACGTCGAGGAGGATAGCAGCGCTACCGCCGATGAGTGACCAGATGAAGGGGATCACTAGAAGCCAGTAAGAGAAGCGGCGGGTCGTCGTGAGTAACAGGCCGAAGGTGAAAATCGTGACGGGGCACGGCGCTACGCCGAACATCGGTAAGGCCGGCCAAGAATGCCCCGTCGCGATTCCGATCAGCGGATAGACGAGAGACGCATAGAGAATAAACCCCGCGCCGATTGCCGCTCGAAAGCGGTAATTGATCGCGAAGCGAAGACCGTCGCGGAGGACGCCGGTGTAGAGTAGTGCCACGCCCTCTACCACGAACAAGGCGCCAAAGGCGAAGGCGGCCTTATTTACCGACGAGAAGAAGACGCTGTGATAGAGAAGGCCGGTGCATAGCCACATCAATCCTAGGACGGCTGAGATTGCGCGATCAGAGACACGGCCCGGCCGAAGAAGGGCGGCCACGGCTATGGCTCCAAGCACGTAAGCCACAATCTGCGCGGGCCAGATCGCCTTATTGTAGATCGCGAAGACGTTGAGGAACTGCTCAGGCGTGAAGGGAAGCATGGTGCGATCCTCGCCGATAGCTTTGATAAAGCGTAGAGAACCGCGATGCGGCGGTGCTTGATGGGGATCAACGCCGCCCCTCAAAGTCCGCTCCTGGGCCCAAGCCGGACTCAAGGCGAGCTGCGCGAACGCGCAGCAATCCTGGCGGAGCAAACCTCACACGAGTGCAGCGCAAGCTAGCCGGTCGGCTGACGTCCTCGCCGCGGCCAGGTCGCGCGCTCGGCAAACACCTGGCTGACTTCCGCCATGTGCTCGGTGCCCCACGTGCAGAGCGGCACCAGCGCCTGGGCGAGGCTGTGACCCAGCGGGGTGAGGCTGTAGTCCACCCGCGGAGGCACTTCCTTGTAGTCGGTCCGCTTCACGAGGCCATCGGCCTCCAGCTCCTTCAGCTGCTGGATCAGCACCTTGTCGCTGACGTCGCGTATGGCGCGCCGGAGCTCGCCGTAACGGGTCGGTCCGTCCTGGGCGACGAAGTACAGGATCAGCGGCTTCCACTTGCCGGCGACGACCCGCAAGGTCGCGTCGAGACCGCAGGTGAAGCCGGGCAAAGTCGGCGTGCAAGTCTGGCCAGGTGTTGGCGCCTGTGCAGGCGGGAGAGTCGTGTCTGACATTTTTTGGGTACTTACCAAAAGGTGCATACTTGTCGATAGGTGGGTACGCCGCCAGCTCAGTGCAACCTCAATGAAGGAGCACATCATGAGCAGACTAAAAGGCAAGACGGCAGTGGTGACCGGCGGCGGCACCGGCATCGGGTTTGGCGCGGCGAAACGGTTCGTCGAGGAAGGCGCGTTCGTCTACATTTTCGGGCGCCGGCAGGAGCAGCTCGATGCCGCCGTGGCGAAGCTGGGGTCCTCGGCGCGCGCCGTCAGGGGATCGGTGACGGACCTTGCCGATCTCGATCGGCTCTATGAGACGGTCAGGAAAGAACGCGGCGGGCTCGACATTCTGTTCGCCAACGCCGGCACCGGGCTGTTTGCCCCGCTCGGCGAGATCACCGTCGAGCATTACGATCATATCTTCGACGTCAATGTGAAAGGGCTGGTATTCACCGTGCAGAAAGCCCTTCCGCTGATGAGCAAGGGATCGTCGATCATCCTGACCGGGTCGAGCACGGGGGTGATGGGGACGCCGCAATTCAGCATCTACAGCGCGACCAAGGCCGCGATCCGCAATCTGGCGCGCAGCTGGGCGCTGGACCTGCGCGGCACGGGCATCCGCGTCAACGTGCTGTCGCCGGGGCCGACCAAGACGGAGCTGGCGCTGGAGATCGTCGGCGAGGAAGCCTTCGATGCACTCGGCAGCGCGACGCCGATCGGGCGCGTCGGTGACCCCAGCGAGACCGGGGCAGTGGCCGCGTTCCTGGCGTCCTCGGACAGCAGCTACATGACCGGCGGCGAGGTTTTCGTCGACGGCGGCTTGGCGCAGGTCTGAGACTTTGAGCATGAGGGCTTCGGTTGCCCGAAGCCCTCGATGCGTGTCAGATCCCCAGCAGCTTTCGCGCGTTCGCCTTCAGCACCTTCGGCCGGATCTCGTCGCGGATGTCGATCTTGGCGAAATCCGACAGCCAGCGGTCCGGCGTGATCACCGGCCAGTCCGAGCCGAACAGCATCTTGTCCTGCAGGATCGAGTTGATGTAGCGCACCAGGATCGGCGGGAAGTATTTCGGCGACCAGCCGGAGAGGTCGATATAGACGTTCGGCTTGTGGGTCGCGACCGAGAGCGCCTCCTCCTGCCAGGGGAAGGAGGGATGGGCGAGGATGATCTTGAGGTCGGGGAAATCGGCCGCGACGTCGTCCATGTACATCGGGTTGGAATATTTCAGCCGCATGCCCATGCCGCCGGGCATGCCGGAGCCGACGCCGGTCTGGCCGGTGTGGAATAGCGCGATCGCGCCGCCATTGTTGATCTCTTCATAGAGCGGATAGGCCATGCGGTCGTTGGCGTAGAAGCCCTGCATGGTCGGATGGAATTTGAAGCCGCGCACGCCGTATTCCTCGATCAGCTTGCGCGCCTCGCGGGCCCCGAGCTTGCCCTTGTGCGGGTCGATCGAGACGAAGGGGATCAGCACGTCGAGATGGTCGGAGGCGATCTCCAGCATCTCCTCGTTCTTGTAGCGGCGGAAGCCGGTCTCGCGCTCGGCATCGACGGGGAAGATCACCGCGGCGATGTTCTTGGAGCGGTAATAGGCCGCGGTCTCCGGCACGGTCGGCGGATGCTTGTGCGGCGACTTGAAATACTCCGCCATCTGCGCCTGGAAATCGTCATAGCCGTCGTCGGGATGGGTGCCGCAGGGCTCCTCGGCATGGGTGTGGATGTCGATGGCGACGACTTTGTCGATATCAGGCAGCTTCAGCTTTGGCATTGTGTCCTCCCGACGGGTTGACGAATTGATTATAGGATATAACGAATTTGGCAAGGCGCGTTGGAGAGCCTTTGAAGTCATTGCGAGAAAATCGGGCCGATCCGGCCGCTTCTACTGTGCATGGGGTTGTTTTCACGGTTTTGGAGCGGCCGCGGAGCCAGTTAACATTGACATCACCTCCCGCCATGCCTTAAGAACCGCTCCGTCCCGGGCGGTCGGTCCGCCGGCGGGAAAAATCTCATTTTGCCACATTCGCGCGTGCCGAAACGGTAGTGCCGAACACGGCCTTTCGAACGTTCAGGATTCCGCCATGAAGGTCCGTAACTCGCTGAAATCGCTGCGCGGTCGCCATCGCGCCAACCGCCTGGTCCGCCGCAAGGGCCGGGTCTATGTGATCAACAAGGTGCAGCGCCGCTTCAAGGCGCGCCAGGGCTGAGTTTGCCCCGCGGTCGCCTCTGCGCGCCCGCAAGACCACGGTCTCACACGAGTTTGACGCCGCCTTTGCTTTGCAAGGGCGGCTTTGCGCGTTTAGACTTCTGCCATGGCAGTGAGATTCCGTTTCGCGCGCACCCTGTGTCTGGCCCTCGTGCTGGGAACCGCCGGCCTTGCGCCGGCCGCCCTGGCCCAGCAGGTCGAGCCGCCCGGCAAGCAGAAGAAGCTGCCCGAGGCGCCGTCGAAGCTGCCGAAGGTCGACCGCAGCAAGAATCTCGATTTCCTGTTCGGCGCGCTGAAGGCGGCGCCCGACGAGGCCAGCGCCAAGCATGTCGAGGCGCGGATCTGGGCGATCTGGCTGCAGACCCCGAGCGACACCGCCGCGCTCCTGATGTCACGCGCCAAGACCGCGGTCGATGCAAAGAAGATCGACGTCGCGATCAAGCTGCTGGATTCGGTCATCAAGCTCAGGCCCGATTACATCGAGGCCTGGAACCGGCGGGCGACGCTCTATTACATGCAGAACGATTATGGCCGCTCGCTCGCGGACATCCAGCAGGTGCTGACCCGCGAGCCGCGCCATTTCGGCGCGCTCGCCGGCCTCGGCATGATCATGCAGGAGGTCGGAGACGAGAAGCGCGCGCTCGACGCCTACCGCAAGGCGCTCGCCCTCAATCCGTATCTCGAAAAGATCCCCGATCAGGTCAAGGCGCTGACCGAGAAGGTCGAGGGCCGCGACATCTAGCTATAAGTCGATGCTTTCTCGAGCGATCGCGGCCGGCGCGGATTAACCACGATCCGAGCCAGGGCGTCGCAAGGGCTATTGCGGGGCCTGTTGCCGGCCTACCTGCATGGCAGGAGCGAAAGCCATGAAGCGTTTGATGGTCGCAGCTGTAGTGCTGCTCGCGTCGGGAACGGCGAGCTTCGCCGACGGATTGTTCTGGGTGGTCGGCAATCGCGCCACCGGAAAATGCAATATCGTGACCAGCAATCCGGTCATCATCGGCGATATCTGGTTCGGCGACGGTCCCTACAAGTCCAGGGCCGATGCCAAGCTTGCCCGCTCGACGATCCGCGTCTGTCCCGCACTCACGCCGGACGAGGAAAAAGACGAGGACGGTACGAACTAGCCTGTGCTCAATGCAGCACGCTGCTGCCGCGCTCGACGAGGCCGCGGTCGGCGGCTGCGGCGTAAGCCTTTGCCAGCTCGGTCTCGAGATGCTCGTTGATCAGCAGCAGCGCCCGCACGGCACCGCGCAGATCGCCATTGCAGCTCGCGACGATTTCGTCGATTGCACTATCGTTCGATCTGAAGCTCATCGAAAATTCTCCGGTTCAAACCAGGACAATTCCTGCCGGTCTTTCCCGCATCCCCTGACGTTGCGAGGAGGATCGGCGCCCACCCGCGCCTAGATGGCGGAACCGACCATGGCGATTATATGGAAGCCGCCATGACGCCCGCATGAAGCTGGTCCGAAGCTTGCGTGCCGCCTAGAATAGCCCTGATTTCGTTGAGTTTTTCCGATCGGCAATTATGCACATATCCACAGCCCCAGCATTTTCGATGGAAGCGCGGACCGACGCCGGCGAAACTGTCGCCCGAGCAGAGCCGTAGCTGCCTCGTGCCCAGGACCACCCGGATTCTCCCCATGATCGTGATGTCAGTCGTGACGGCGCTGGTCCTGCTGGCGCTGCTCACGCAGGCCGGAGTCGTCGCCGTGCAGCGCGCCTTTCCGCCGCAGGGCCGCATGATCGAGGTCGATGGCGCGACGCTTCATGTCGTCGATCTCGGGCCGCGCGAGGCCGGACCGCCGATCGTGATGCTGCACGGTGCGAGCTCCAATCTCGAAGCGATGCGCCGGCCGCTCGGCGATCTCCTCGCCAGGGATCATCGCGTAATTCTGATCGACCGCCCCGGCCACGGCTGGAGCACGCGCGCCAGCCGCCAGGATTCGACGCCGCAGATTCAGGCGCGCATGATCGACGAGGCGCTTGGCAGGCTCGGGATCGATCGCGCGGTCTTCGTGGTGCATTCCTGGAGCGGCGCCCTCGGCGCCCGGATCGCGCTCGATCATCCGCACCGCGTTGCGGGTCTCGTGATGCTCGCGCCCGTCACGCATCCCTGGCGCGGCGGCGTCGGGCGCTACAACGAGATCATCGCAACGCCCGTGATCGGCCCGCTGCTCGCCTACACCATCACGCTCCCGCTCGGCTATTTCGTCACCGAAGCCGGGGCCCGCAACGTGTTCCTGCCGCAGACGATGCCGGATGGTTTCGTGGAGGACTCCGCGACGCCGCTTCTGCTGCGCCCGCGCGAGTTCATCGCCAATGCCTATGATCTGGTGACGCTGAAAGAGGCGGTCGCCGCGCAAGTCGCGCGCTATGGCGAGATCAGCGCGCCGGTCACGATCATCGCCGGCGAGCCCGACAAGACGGTGAGAACCAGCATCCACGCGCGTCCGTTCGCCGCGGCAGTGCCGAATGCAAAGCTGATCGTGCTGCCCGATCTCGGCCACATGGTGCAGAACGCCGTGCCGGATCTCGTGAAGGCCGAGATCGAGACGATGATCGGCAAAATCGTTCCGGCGCAGGCGGCCGCCGACTAAAGTCTTTCAAGCGCAGTCAGCGGCCGCGTTCTCACATGCTTACTGCTTGACCTTCCCGTCCTTGTCGTATTGGGCGATGAAGGCCCAGAGATTGTTGATCTCGGTCTCGTTCTTGATGCCGGCGAACGCCATCTTGGTGCCGGGGATCTTGGCCTTGGGGTCCTTGATGTATTCCTTGAAGGTCGCCTCGTCCCAGGTGATGCCGGAATTCTTGTTCGCGTCCGAATAATTATAGCCCTCGGCAGTGCCCGATTTGCGGCCGTTGAGCCCGTTGAGCTCGGGGCCGACCTTGTTCTTGGCGCCTTCGCCGATCGCGTGGCAGGCCAGGCACTTGTTGAACGATGTCTTGCCGGCCGCGACATCCTGCGCCATCGCGGCGGGTGCGGTGGCAATTGCGGTGAGGATCGTCAGCGCGCCGAAAGTCAGTTTTGTCATAAGTGTGCTCTTCGTCTCTTCCCGGGTCAGATGGAGGGTCGTGGTTTTGGCAGGTCCGATGCAAGTGGACAAGCCGCGAAACCTTGACAGGTTTCCTGATAGCAGACTTGCCCCAGAGAGAACTTGCGCTGCAACAAAGCAATGCGACCTTCGGAGGACCTACCCAAGGACGGCAAGACATGATTGATTTGCCGAGATAATTCCATCCGTCGGACGAAGGCTTCTCAAAATGGCCATCATGATGCCAGCAAGCGACCAGGCCGTGCTGGCGCGTCGCAGCGAAATCGTCGCCGCTTTGCGCGCCATCGTGCCGGGCGAGGGCGTGATCGACAGCCTCGCCGAGATGCGGGCCTATGAATCCGACGGGCTGACTGCCTATCGGCAGCCGCCGATGGTCGTGGTGCTGCCGGATACGACCGAGCAGGTCTCGCTCGTCCTGAAATATTGTGCCGCGCAGGGCATCAAGGTGGTGCCGCGCGGCTCCGGCACCTCGCTGTCCGGCGGCGCGCTGCCGCTCGAGGACGGCGTGCTGCTCGGCCTCGGCAAGTTCAAGCGCATCCGCGAGATCGATTTCGATAACCGCGTCGTCGTCACCGAGCCTGGCGTCACCAACCTCGCGATCAGCCAGGCGGTCGCGCATGCGGGCTTCTATTACGCGCCTGATCCGTCCTCGCAGATCGCCTGCTCGATCGGCGGCAATGTCGCGGAGAATTCCGGCGGCGTGCACTGCCTGAAATACGGCATGACCACCAACAACGTGCTCGGCTGCGAGATCGTGCTGATGAGCGGCGAGATCCTGCGCATCGGCGGCAAGGGGTGCGAGACTCCCGGCTATGACCTGATGGGCGTCATCACCGGCTCGGAAGGCCTGCTCGGCGTCATTACCGAGATCACGGTGCGCATCCTGCAGAAGCCGGAGACGGCGCGCGCGCTGATGGTAGGTTTTGCCGAGGTCGAAGCGGCCGGCGAATGCGTGGCGCGCATCATCGGCGCCGGCATCATTCCCGGCGGTATGGAGATGATGGACAAGCCGGCGATCCACGCCGCGGAGGCCTTCGTCCATGCCGGCTACCCGCTCGATGTCGAGGCGCTGCTCATCATCGAGCTCGACGGGCCCAAGATCGAGGTCGATGAGCTGATCACGCGGGTCGAGAGCATTGCACGAGGCTGCGGCTCGGTGACGCTGCAGATCTCCAGTTCCGAGGCCGAGCGCAACCTGTTCTGGGCCGGCCGCAAGGCGGCGTTCCCCGCCGTGGGCCGCATCTCGCCCGATTATCTCTGCATGGACGGCACCATCCCGCGCGGCGCGCTGCCGAGGGCGCTGGCGCGCATCCGCGAGCTCTCGGAAAAGTACCAGCTCGGCTGCGCCAACGTGTTCCACGCCGGCGACGGCAACCTTCATCCCCTGATCCTCTACGATGCCAACAAGCCCGGCGAGATCGAGCGCGCCGAAGCCTTCGGTGCCGACATCCTGCGCGCCTGCGTCGAGTTCGGCGGCGTGCTCACCGGCGAGCACGGCGTCGGCATCGAGAAGCGCGACCTGATGGGCGACATGTTCAGCGAGGTCGACCTCAACCAGCAGCAGCGCCTGAAATGCGCCTTCGACGCCCAGGGCCTGCTCAATCCCGGAAAAGTATTTCCGACCCTGCACCGCTGCGCCGAACTCGGCCGCATGCATGTGCATGCGGGCAAGCTGGCGTTCCCGGATTTGCCGCGGTTCTAGGTCGCGCCAGATTTGCTTTCCGTTCTAAACTTGGATACCGCCTTTTCCCGTGGATACGCTCAAGGTCAGAGACGCCAAAGACGTCGAAGAGGTGGTGCGCGCGGCGATTGCCAATGAGCAGCCGCTCGAGATCATCGGCCATGGCGGCAAGCGCGGCATCGGGCACGCGATGGCGACCAATGCGGTGCTCGACGTCTCCGCGCTCAATGCCGTCACCTCCTACGAGCCCAACGAGCTCATCATCACGCTCCAGGCCGGGGCGCCGCTCGCCGACGTGCTGGCGCTGATCGACGCCAAGAACCAGCAATTCGCCTTCGAGCCGATGGATACCGCGCCGCTGCTCGGCACGCCTGTCTCAGGCACCATCGGCGGCATGATCGCGGCCGGGCTCGCCGGTCCCAGGCGGATCCGGGCGGGCGGGGCGCGCGATCACCTGCTTGGTGCGCATGCGGTCTCCGGTTTTGGCGACAGCTTCAAGACCGGCGGCAAGGTGGTGAAGAACGTCACCGGTTACGACCTCTGCAAGCTGCTGGCGGGGTCCTGGGGCACGCTGTCGGTGATGACCGAGGTCACGCTGAAGGTGATGCCCAAGCCCGAGGCCGAGCGGACGCTGCTGCTGCGCGGGCTCGATGATGCCGCGGCCAACAAGGCCATGACCGCGGCGCTGGGCTCCCCGTTCGACGTCTCGGCCGCCGCGCATCTGCCGAAATCGGCGCTCCGGGCCAAGACCGAGGGGCTGGGCGATCTCGCAGGGGAAAGCGAGGCGCTGACCGTGCTGCGGCTCGAGGGCATCACCGCGTCCGCCGCGCACCGCGCCGGCTCGCTGCGGCAATTGCTGGCGCCTTTTGGAACCGCGACCCTGATCGAGGACGGGGCATCCGCAGGCCTGTGGACCGCGATCCGCGACGTGCTGCCGTTCGCGGCGAGCAGCGCGCTCGGCGCCTGGCCGGTCTGGCGGATCGTCTGCCCGCCGGCCTCGGGCGCGGCGCTCGGCACCCAATTGACGCGCGAGACGGGCGGCGATGTGATCTACGATTGGGGCGGTGGCCTGATCTGGGCGGCGCTGCCGCCGAAGCCGGACGCGCATGCCGCGCTCGTGCGTGCGCGGGCGAATGCGGTCGGTGGGCATGCCACGCTGATCCGGGCGACCGATGATGTCAGGCGCGACGTCGACGTGTTCCATCCGCAGGCACCGGGCATTGCCGCGCTGAGCGAGCGGGTGCGCGCCAGCTTCGATCCGAAGACCATTCTCAACCGGGGGCGGCTCACGCGGAGCGCTAGCTGATGAAGACCGATTTCTCACTCGCGCAGCTCGCCGATCCCGACATTGCGGAAGCCGACAAGATCCTGCGCGCCTGCGTCCATTGCGGCTTCTGCACCGCAACCTGTCCGACCTATGTGCTGCTCGGTGACGAGCTCGATAGCCCGCGCGGCCGCATCTATCTGATCAAGGAGATGCTGGAGAAGGATCAGGCGCCGACCGCCGAGGTGGTCAAGCATGTCGACCGCTGCCTGTCGTGCCTCGCCTGCATGACGACCTGCCCCTCGGGCGTGAACTACATGCATCTCGTCGACCAGGCCCGGGTCAGGATCGAGCAGCGCTATCAGCGGCCTTTGGCCGAGCGGCTGCTGCGCCAGGTGCTCGCCTTCGTGCTGCCGGACCCGCAGCGGTTTCGCTTGAGCATGGTGCTGGCACGGCTGGCCCGTCCGCTCGCCGTGTTCCTGCCGACCCCGCGGCCTTCGGCCACGCCCGGCCTGATCCAGCGCATCAAGGCGATGTTGGCGCTGGCGCCAAGCCGGCTGCCGGCGCCGGGCCCGCTCCCCGGCAGCGTGTTCGCGGCGCTGGGCAAGAAGCGCGGCCGGGTCGCGCTGCTGCAGGGCTGTGCCCAGCAGGTGCTGGCGCCGCGCATCAACCAGGCCGCCATCAGTCTGCTCACCCGCCACGGTATCGAGGTCGTTTTGGTTCGGGACGAGCAGTGCTGCGGCGCGCTGACCCATCATCTCGGCAACGACGGCGATGCCTTGGCGCGGGCGCGGGCCAACATCACGGCGTGGGGGAAAGAAGCAGCCGGCGAGGGGCTCGACGCCATCCTGGTGACTGCGTCCGGCTGCGGCACGGTGATCAAGGACTACGGCTATCTCTTGCGCGAGGACAAGACGTTCGCCGCCGACGCGGCGAAGATCTCCGCGCTCGCCAAGGACATCACCGAATACATCGCCGGCCTCGGACTCGAACCGACCGCGCGACACGAGGACATCGTCGTCGCCTATCACTCCGCGTGCTCGTTGCAGCATGGACAGAAAATCACAGGCCTTCCGAAAGAATTGCTTTCCAAGAATGGATTCGTGGTGAAAGATGTACCGGAGAGCCATTTGTGTTGCGGTTCGGCGGGGACCTACAACATTCTCCAGCCCGAGCTTGCGGGTCGGTTGCGCGATCGCAAGGTCGCCAACATCGCGAGCGTCAAGCCGGACATGATTGCCGCGGGCAATATCGGCTGCATGGTGCAGATTGCCAGTGGCACGTCAGTTCCGGTCGTACACACGATTGAGCTTCTCGATTGGGCGACGGGCGGAGCGCGGCCGGCACTGAACGCGCAGGTTTGAGCTTTCAGAAGCCTGAACTTTCCTCCCGAGGTGACGACTGAAGACGCCCGATCGACCATTGTTCGGCGGCAACAGGAGGACCACGATGGCGAAAGCGAAGAAGAAGAAAAGCAAGAAGGCCAAGAAGGCCAAGAAGGTCGTAGCGGCGAAGAAGGCGACAAAGAAGAAGGCGGCCAAGAAGACCGCCAAGAAGTCTGCAAAGAAATCTGCCAAGAAGGCCACCCCGAAGAAGTCGGCAAAGAAGGCCGCGGCCAAGAAGGCTGCTCCGAAGAAGGCCGCCAAGAAAACTGCGAAGAAGGCGGCACCGAAGAAGGCGAAGGCAGCGCCTGCTCCGAAGCCGTCGGCACCGGCGGAGGCTCCCCCGCCCGCCGAGACAAGCTGGGCGATGCCTTCGTCTTCTGCGGAAGCGGCGCCGGCCGAGGGACAGGGGTAGGAAGGCGGCCTCTCATCGCCTTCGGACCGTCACTCGCTGGGACTGTAACTTGGGACTGGTAGCAAGAAGGCCGCTGCACCTGGTGCTGCGGCCTTTTTGCATCGCCGCAGGCCGCCCTGGCGGCTGCCGTGCCGGGCCCAGCCTGATTCGGAAGCGAAGGTGTGACGCCGCCTGGCGATCCCCGGGTTTACACGGGTCTCCTCTGCACCTTGGAATGCAAATAATGTGATCGAGAAGCCACACAGGCTGACAACCTTTCGTGAATTCGTCAAAACGCCTAAAAAGTCGGCAGATGCCCGCGCTTTTTGCTTCACCGTTCCGTTCCAGCGATCCAAATTGCCGCAGTGACGCAATTTTGCAGGTAGGCCGCATGCCCCGGGGGGCTTCCGGGGGCGACTGCTAAGTAAGAACGGGTAGATGGGGACCGAAATGAAAAAAGTGGCTTTGTTGGCAACGGCGCTGGCGATGGTGACGACGGGATCCGCGTTCGCGGCAGATCTGCGCGTGAAGGCATTGAAGGCTCCGCCGCCCCCGGCGTTCGATCCCTGGGATATCGCCTTCGGCGGCGGCATCATGAGCGATTACATCTTCCGCGGCATCACCCAGTCGAACCATAAGCCGGCGGTCACGGCCTATTTCGAGCCGCGCTACAACGTCAACAAGGATCTCCAGCTCTACATCGGTACGTCCGCCTCGAGCATCTCCTTCGCGAACCGCGCTGCGGCGGAAGTCGATTTCTACGCCGGTGTCCGCCCGACCTTCGGTATGTTCGCCTTCGACTTCGGCCTCTGGGGCTACCTCTATCCGGGCGGACAATGCTTCGGCTCGCAGGGCACCCTGGCGCAGGGCAATTGCGGCGGCGACATCGATTATTCGCAGGGCGCGATCGGCCTTCCCATCAACGGCAACTTCGCCAAGAAGAACGCGAGCTTCTACGAAGCCTATGCCAAGCTGAACGTCGCCATCAACGACCAGTGGACGGTCGGCTTCAACGAGTACTACTCGCCGAACTTCCTGAACCTCGGCGCCTGGGGCAATTACGCCTCGATCACCGCCAAGTGGACCGCGCCGAGCACGACCTTTGGCGCCAGCGGCGTCGGCATGTACGTGTCGGGTGAGTTCGGCCGGCAGTGGCTCGGCACTTCCGACATCTTCTACGGCATCGCGGGTGATCCGGTGTACGCGAACGGCATCAAGGAGCCGAGCTACAACACCTGGAACGTCGGCGTAGGCTTCACCTACAAGGTGTTCACGCTCGATCTGCGCTACTACGACACCGACATGAACAAGGGCGACTGCAACGCCTTCACCAGCGATCACACCGCCAAGTTCGACGGCAGCTTCACCCCCATCAACCCGGGCGGCTTCGGCTCCAACTGGTGCAGCGCGGCCGGCGTGGCCAAGCTCTCGTTCGACCTGACGGCGATGACCAACCTGAAGTAAGTCTCTTCCGGAACGACTTCGCGAGGGCGGCAGGGCAACCTGCCGCCCTTTTGCTTTGGGGCGGGGCTGGCCAAGAGATTACAAAGCTGCGTCTGCGGCTCGACATGCGAGCCGGGAGCGGCGCCGCTGCCTCACACTCCGTCATTGCGAGCGCAGCGAAGCAATCCAGGGTCTATCTGCCGAGGCAGTCTGGATTGCTTCGTCGCAAGAGCTCCTCGCAATGACGAGGCCCGAGTTGGGGCCTCCCTTCGACCAGAGGCCGCCCATCCGGTTCTTTCGACCGACGGCCGGCGAGGGAGCCCTTGCGCCTCAGCGCGCGGCGCTCGGCTCCGCCGCAGCGCGCTCGCCGCCGACGACATGGATCGCACCGTCCTTCACCAGTGTCACCTTGCGGGTGTGGAAGGCCTCGAGCGTCGAGCGGTGGCCGATCGAGACGATGGTGGCCTGCGGCAGCTTCTCGGCCAGCAACCGGTAGAGCCGGGCTTCCGACGGCTCGTCGAGCGAGGCGGTGGCTTCGTCCAGGAACAGATAGTCCGGCGCATGCAGCAGCGCGCGCGCAAGCCCGAGACGCTGCTGCTCGCCCAGTGAGAGCATTCGGTTCCAGTGGCCGTCCTCGTCAAGCCGCTCGGCGAGATCGGGCAGCCCGACCGCGAGCAGGGCCTCGCGGATCTGCGCGGGCTCGAACGCGCCGGACGCTGCCGGATAGACCACGGCATCGCGCAACATGCCGACCGGGAAATAGGGTCGCTGCGGCAGCATCATCAGCTTCGCCTTCTCCGGGATGACAACCGTGCCGGTGCCGAACGGCCAGATGCCGGCGATGGCCCGGAACAGCGTGGACTTGCCGGAGCCGGACGGTCCGGTCATCAGCACGCGCTCCGAGGCCTCAACCGTGAAGGCCTTGGCGGCCACCAGCGGCGTGCCGTTGGGCAGGTTCACGCAGAGCTGCGCGAGGTCGATATGGCGGCCGGCGACCTCCAGTGCGATGGCAGGCTCATGTGCCGGCAGATTGACCGCCGAGGCGACCGACATCTCGAAGCCGTCGAGACGGGCAACGATCGAGCGCCATTCCGCCAGCGCCCGGTAAGCCGTGACGAAGAACGACAGCGCGCCTTGAACGCTGGAGAAGGCGGAAGCGGTCTGCATCATGTCGCCGAGCTGGATCTTCTTCGCAAAGAAGGCCGGCGCCACCAGCACGTAGGGAAACAACACCGCGGCCTGCTGGTAGCTGGCCGTGAACGCGGTGAGACGCTTGGTCCGGCTCATGATGCCGTACCAATTGGCGATCACGAAGCCGAAGCGGTCCAGCAGGCGGGCGCGTTCGGCGCTTTCACCCCTGAGCAGCGCGATCTGCTCGGAATTCTCGCGCACGCGGACGAGATTGAAGCGGAAGTCGGCTTCATAGCGCTGCTGCTCGAAGTTGAGGTTGACCAGCGGCGAGCCGATCCAGTGCGTCAGCGCGGTGCCGAAGATCGCGTAGATCAACGCGCCCCAGCAGAGATAGCCGGGGATCACGAGATCGGTGCCGAACAGGCGCAGCGGCGCGGCGTTGGAAAGGCCCCAAAGGATGATCACGAAGGAGAACAGCGTCACGATCGACGACAGCAGGCCGAGCCCGATGGTCAGCGTCTGCTCGACGAAGTTCTTGACGTCCTCGGTGATGCGCTGGTCCGGGTTGTCGGCCGCATCGCCCTTGAGCTGCATGCGGTAATGCGTCGAGCCCTGCAGCCACTCGCCGAGATAGTGCCGCGTCAGCCATTGCCGCCAGCGGATCTGGAGCCATTGGTTCAGGTACAGCTTGTAGGCGGCCAGCGCGATATAGGTCGAGGCCAGCGCGACGAAGATCCAGATCTGCGTGACGAACGCGTCCCAGTCGCTGTTCTGGAGCGCGCTGTAGAACCGGTTCTGCCACTGGTTCACCAGCACGTCGATCGCGACCAGTGCCAGCTCCATCACGACCACCGCGGCGAGCAGGCCGCGGCCGGCCCATTTGTCCTCGGAACGGAAATAAGGGATGGCGATTCGCCAGACGATCGCGAGCGTGGCGCTGATGTTCTTCACAGAGCGGGGTCTCCTTGGGGGATGTGCATAAATGCCCGGAGCCAAACACTTGAGGCAACGGCGGAAACAGGCGCACCTAGACTAAAGTCGCAAGGTCTGCAATTTGCGTTGGATTGTCGCAGCCAGCAACCCTAGCATGGGGTTCGATGGCGCGGGGCAGGTGCTCCGGGATTTCGCGACCTTGTGAGCGGCCGGGAACCGCAGCATTCGCAAGGAATTCACGTCCAACGCGGGGGCTATCGCTTCCGGCGTCAAGCAGGACCGGCTCTCCACGCGGGCCGCCTGCCGCAACATGCGTGGGGAGGAAGACTATGTGGAATCAGATTTATGATCCGCTGCACAGCCCGGTGCTGTCGACGATCGCGGCGGCGGTGCCCGTCGTCACGCTGCTGGTTTTGATCGCGAGCGGCCGCGTCCAGGCGCATATCGCAGCCGTCATCGCCGTGATCGTGACCAACCTGATCACGATCTTCGTCTTCACCATGCCGGCGAACATGTCGATCCGCGCTTCGGTGCTGGGCATCGTCACCGGGTTCTTCCCGATCGGCTGGATCGTTCTCAACGTCATCTTCCTCTACCAGATCACGGTGACCACCGGGCGTTTCGAGCTGCTCAAGCGCGCGGTCGGCGGCGTCACCGAGGACCGGCGGCTGCAATTGCTGCTGATCGCGTTCTCGTTCGGCGCGTTCTTCGAGGGCGCCTCGGGCTTCGGCACGCCGGTCGCGATCACGGGTGCGGTGCTGATCGGGCTCGGCTTCTCGCCGCTCGCGGCTTCCGGCCTGTCGCTGATCGCCAACACCGCGCCGGTCGCCTATGGCGCGCTGGGCACGCCGATCCAGGGCCTCGCCTCGGTCACCGGCCTCGATCCCTACATCCTCGGCGCCATGGTCGGACGGCAATTGCCGTTCTTCTCGCTGATCGTGCCGTTCTGGGTGGTGTGGGCGTTCGCGGGCTGGAGGGGCATGAAGGACGTCTGGCCGGCGATCCTCGTCACCGGCGTGTCGTTCGCGGTCCCGCAATACGTGATCTCGAACCACATCAATCCCTGGATCGTCGACATCGGGGCGTCGCTGATCTCGATGGGCGCGCTGATCCTGTTCCTGAAGGTGTGGCAGCCGAGGCAGCTCTGGCTGTCGCCGGCGCTGCGCGGCCGCGACGAATCGGCCGCCACGATGGCCGCGGCGAGACCGCTCGACAAGACGCCGCTGACGCAGAGCGAGCTGTTCAGCGCGCTGTTGCCGTGGATCATCGTCTGCGTCGTGATGCTGGTCTGGGGCAACGGCGCCTTCAAGTCCTGGGCGAACGCGATCTTCGTCTGGAACTATCCCGTTCCCGAGCTGCACCAGATGATCAACAAGATGCCGCCGGTCGCGCCGGGGCCGACGAAGGAGAGTGCGGTGTTCGCCTTCACCTACCTGTCCTTCACCGGCACGGGCATGCTGGTCGCCGCGATCATCTCCGGTCTGTTGATGGGCGTCGGTCCCGGCAAGCTTTTGATCCAATATGGCCGCACCATCCGGCTCTGCGCGATCTCGCTGATCACGATCTCGGCGATGCTCGCGATCGGTACCTTGACGCGCCTGTCCGGCGTCGACGCGACGCTTGGGTTGGCGTTCGCCGCCACCGGCGTGCTCTATCCCTTCTTCGGCACGCTGCTCGGCTGGCTCGGCGTGGCGCTGACCGGATCGGATACCGCCTCCAACGTGCTGTTCGGCAACCTGCAGAAGATCACCTCCGAGCAGCTCGGCCTGTCGCCGGTGCTGATGGCGGCGGCGAACTCCTCCGGCGGCGTGATGGGCAAGATGATCGACGCGCAGTCGATCGTGGTCGCCTCGACCGCCACCAATTGGTACGGCCATGAGGGCACCATCCTGCGCTTCGTGTTCTGGCACTCGATCGTGCTGGCGTGCCTCGTCGGCGTGCTGGTGACGTTGCAGGCCTATGTCTGGCCTTTCACGGCACTGGTCCTGAAGTAGCAGACTGGCCGCGTCCACAAATCCCCGCGAGGTTCGCCCCCGCGGGGATCTTTTGCACCTTCCGCGAACCTTCTCAACGGCACGGCTGTCCTATAGAAGGTGCCGCAAATCAGGTGAGAGGTCTCATGGTTTCGCTTCTGCGCTTGCTGTGTGCGGCGGTTGCAATGCTCGCGATGGCCACGCTCGCGCGCGCCCAGGAGGGGTTTCCGTTCGGGACCGAGATGACGCTGGAGGCGTTGCCGCAGGCAGGCTCGAAGCGGATCCCCAACATCGAGATCGGCGACAATGGCGAGGTCGTGCTGGAGCTCTGGTGCAAGGGCGGCAAGGGCCAGTTCTCCGTCGCCGGCAACACCGTGATCTTCGTCCCCGGCCAGATCCAGGACCGCAATTGTCCGCCGGCGAGAGCGCAGGCCGACGACGAGCTCGTCGCGGCCCTCGGCAGCGTCGAGACCTGGAAGCGCCAGGGCGACGTGCTGACGCTGATCGGCCCGAAGCCGCTGCGCTTCAGGACGACGGGGAATTAGAATCGCAAGCAGCGCTCTCGTGTCCCGGACGCGGTGCGGCACGAAGTGACGCTCCGCAGAGCCGGGACCCAGACTCTATTTTGCAATCGCGTGTGTGGCCTCTGGGCCCCGGCTCTGCAGCGCGTTCGCGCTGCGTCCGGGGCACGAGAGCCTACTTCCACACCGACCTGTCGGCGTCCCAGCGCTGGCCCTTCAGCTCCTTGACGAGCGCCTCGATCGAGCCGTTGTCGTCGGGCAGATCGCCCTCTTCGTCCGCGCTGGCATCGTCGGACAGATTGAGCCTGGCCCCGCTGCCCTCGTCGGCCGTCGTCGTCGCCGGGCTGCCGATCCAGAGCATGAGCTTGTCGGTGGTGCCCGGCTTGTCGGGTGAGACGAGGCCCGCGACCTCGATCGTGTCGGTGAGCTCGAGCGCCGGATGATCCTGGTTCGGCCGCTTGAACACCAGCTTGAGCTTGCCGGTGGCCGGGTTGAAGTTCTGCGAGACCGGCTTTGCCGCGAGCGTCCTGCTCAGCACGTTCGCGACCGCATTTGCCAGCTTGCCCTTGTTGATCTTGTCGCCCTCGCGCCAGTCCGCCGCGGGAAAGCGGATGGTGCGGTCCATCTCGGTCATGCCCGCGGTCCAGCCTGCGGCCGTGACGCCGGGCATCGCCTTGAACTTGGCCAGCAGCGCGCCGGCACGCTCGGGATCGACCGACATGGTGATGGTCTGCTCGCCCGCGCGCAGCGCGTCGCAGCCGACAGTGAGGCTCGCCAGCGTCACTTCGATCTCCTGGCCCTTCAGGCTCTTCAGGAAGTCGGTCGCGGCGTCGAGCTTGACCTTGACCGCGATCGCTTCCGGCGAGACGTCGGTGAAATCCTTCGGCTGCGGCGTGATGCCGTCGTCGGAGGTCTGACTGTCCAGGAATTCCTTTTCGCTGAGATCGGAATTGTCCGGCGAGGTGACCTCGGTCACCGTCTGGCCGATCGCGATCTGGCCGCGGAATTCGACCGTGTCGCCGGACTGCTTGCGCGTCAGCTTGACGTTGACCGGCGACTTCTCGCCAACGCTCTGCGTCGATCCGGTCAGTGTCTGGCCCGCGACCTGGAGGTTGACGACGAAGCGGTCCTTGCGGTCGGAGTTCTTCGCGATGGGATAGCAGACGTCGAGCACCGCCGCGGTCAGCGTCTTGCCCTGGCGCGTCTCCTTCAGGATCACGTCGGCATTGCCGTCCATCAGCCCGTCGATCGAGGTGAAGTAGCGCGTCTCGGGTCCGCCCGGCGCGGTCGCCTTCGGCGACAGTTTCATCTGGGCGAAGGCCTGCGGCGGAACGGCGAGCAAGGCCAGAACGACCGTCGAACAAACCAGAAGCGCACGCATCGATGACATCCTCGCGCAACGGGCGTGATCCGGAAAAGTGTGAAGCGGTTTTCCGGGAGGATCATGCCCAAACAATCGAATCGGCGCGCCACCGTAGTGGGTTTTGGCCGCTGGTTGAATCGGAAACCGAAGCCGGCAGGGTCGGCAAAAAAGAAGGCCGCCCGGAGGCGGCCTTCGCAACCTGTCACGGAACGGAAGGCTCAGAAGCCGCCCATGCCGCCGCCCGGGGGCATGGCGGGCGGAGCTTCCTTCTTCGGCAGCTCGGCGACCATGGCTTCGGTGGTCACCAAGAGGCCGGCCACGGAGGAGGCGTCCTGCAGCGCGGTGCGCACCACCTTGGCGGGATCGATGATGCCCTTCTCGACCATGTCGACATAGTCCTCGTTCTGGGCGTCGAAGCCGAAGGTCTCGGACTTGTTCTCCAGGATCTTGCCGACCACGATCGAGCCTTCCACGCCGGCGTTCTCGGAGATCTGCCGGATCGGGGCTTCCAGCGCCTTCAGCACGATGTTGATGCCGGCCTGGACGTCGTCATTGGCGTTGGTGAGACGGCCGACCGCCTTCTTGGCGCGGAGCAGCGCGACGCCGCCGCCGGGGACGATGCCTTCCTGCACCGCGGCGCGGGTGGCGTTGAGCGCGTCCTCGACGCGGTCCTTCTTCTCCTTGACCTCGATCTCGGTGGCACCGCCGACGCGGATCACCGCGACGCCGCCGGCGAGCTTGGCGAGGCGCTCCTGCAGCTTCTCGCGGTCGTAATCCGAGGTGGTCTCCTCGATCTGCGCCTTGATCTGGCCGACCCGGGCCTCGATGTCGGGCTTCTTGCCGGCGCCGTTGACGATCGTGGTGTTCTCCTTGTCGATCACCACCTTCTTGGCGCGGCCGAGCATCTTCACCGTGACGTTCTCGAGCTTGATGCCGAGCTCCTCGGAGATCAGCTGGCCGCCGGTCAGGATCGCGATGTCCTCCAGCATGGCCTTGCGGCGGTCACCGAAGCCCGGCGCCTTCACCGCGGCCACCTTCAGGCCGCCACGGAGCCGGTTGACGACGAGGGTGGCCAGCGCCTCGCCCTCGACGTCCTCGGCGATGATGACGAGCGGCTTGCCCGACTGCACCACGGCTTCCAGCACCGGCAGCATGGCCTGCAGGCCCGAGAGCTTCTTCTCGTGCAGGAGGATGTAGGCGTCCTCGAGCTCGGCGGTCATCTTCTCGGCGTTGGTGACGAAGTAGGGGCTGAGATAGCCGCGGTCGAACTTCATGCCCTCGACGATGTCGACCTCGGTCTCGAGCGACTTGTTCTCCTCGACGGTGATGACGCCCTCGTTGCCGACCTTCTGCATCGCCTGGGCGATCATCTTGCCGATGGCGGCATCGCCGTTGGCGGAGATGGTGCCGACCTGGGCGACCTCGGAGGAGGCGGCGACCGGCTTGGCGCGCTTCTCGATGTCCTTGATGACGGCGGCCACCGCGGTGTCGATCCCGCGCTTGAGGTCCATCGGGTTCATGCCGGCGGCGACCGCCTTGGCGCCTTCGCGCACGATCGCCTGGGCCAGCACGGTCGCGGTGGTGGTGCCGTCGCCGGCGAGGTCGTTGGTCTTGGAGGCGACCTCACGCACCATCTGGGCGCCCATGTTCTCGAACTTGTCCTCGAGCTCGATCTCCTTGGCGACGGTGACGCCGTCCTTGGTGATGCGGGGGGCGCCGAAGCTCTTCTCGATGACGACGTTGCGGCCCTTGGGGCCGAGCGTCACCTTGACGGCGTTGGCGAGAATGTCGACGCCGCGCAGCATGCGATCGCGCGCGTCTCCGGAAAACTTGACGTCTTTGGCAGCCATGGTCTGCAATCCCTCGTGTTACGTGATGTGTGTTGTCTTGTGCCGTGCGGCGGAACGATGGATGCCCGGATCGCCTGGATCCGGGCACGACATTCAGCGGCCGTTCAGGCGAATGGCCTTAGGCCAGCACGCCCATGATGTCCGACTCCTTCATGATCAGGAGCTCTTCGTTGTCGATCTTGACCTCGGTGCCCGACCATTTGCCGAACAGCACGCGGTCGCCGACCTTGAGGTCGATCGGGATCAGCTTGCCGGTCTCGTCGCGGCCGCCGGGGCCGACGGCGACGACCTCGCCCTGGGACGGCTTCTCCTTGGCGGTGTCCGGAATGATGATGCCGCCCTTGGTCTTTTCCTCGGCGTCGATACGTTTGACCACGACACGGTCATGCAGCGGACGAAATTTGGATTTAGCCATGACGTTTCCCTTTGGAGGCTCGCTTCGGAAGTAGTGGGGTCGGTGGGGCGGCGCTTCCGTCCGACCTCTCGTCGAGGATCGAACGGCGCGCTTAGCAATCGGGCTTTCCGAGTGCTAATAGTGGGTCCGGAAATATGGCTTGGCCGCGATCCTGTCAAGCAAAGGTGGTTAAGCGGTTGTTGAGGCGGATATAGGATGGTGGCATTGGAAACTCGCTCGGGGCGCCGGCTTACAGAACGACGTCATTGCTCCGGCAGCTTTTTTGCGCTTGGCTGCGGGAGGGGTGCGGCCATGGTCTTGTTCGGGGGAATGCCATGATCAGTTCGGCTCACGCGCGCACGGTTGCCAATCTGGCGGCCGCTTCTTGTTTGGCGCTGCTGCTGGGCGCCTGCGGCGGCGGCTTCAACCTGCCGTCCCTCACGTCGTCCCCGCCTCCGCCGGAGACCGAACCGGGCGTCGCTCCCGAAATGCCGGCCACCATCCGCGCCGACGAGATCGTCGGCCGCTGGGGTCTCGCCTCGTTCCAGAACCCGGCCGACCGCGCCCGCACCGAGAAGATGGCGCGCGAGCAATGCAGGAACCCCTACGTGATCACCGCCGGCTCCTCCGGCGGCGTGATCATGCATCTCGCCGACCAGGCGACGCCGCAGGAGCTGCGGCTGAAGGGCTCGCCGAGCGGCAAGAACTACATCGGACCGGCCGGCCCGACCCCCGGCGAGCAGGACCGCGAGATCGTCTCCTTCGACGGTCGCGTCATGATCACCCGCTTCATCGACAAGGACGCCGCCACCCGTTACGGCAACATGGTCTACGTCCGCTGCGCGCCGAGGGCTTGAGGCAGCCTCCGGACTAACCTCTCGTCATTGCGAGCGTAGCGAAGCAATCCAGACTGCCTCCGTGGAGACAGCCTGGATTGCTTCGTCGCCAGCGAAAAAATTGCTTCGCAATTTTGTCGCGGGCTCCTCGCAATGACGAGAAAACAAAAAACGCCGGCCCCAAGGCCGGCGTTTTGCTTTTTCCGTACGCCCCCGCTCAGTCGAACAGCGCGTCGATGTCGTCCTGCGAGGCGTGGCCGACGTCGCCGGCGAGCTTGGGGCCGTTGAGGAGCTTCTCGTCCTCGCTGCGGTTGTCGACCGGCGCGGGCACATGGGACTTGATCGCGTCGACGCCGCCCCAGATCTCCATCATCGCATTGATGTGCTGCTCGATGAACTTCATGGTGGTCATGACCTTGCTGATGCGCTGGCCGGTCAGGTCCTGGAAGTTGCAGGCTTCGAAGATCGAGATGACGCGTTCCTGGATGTCGTCGGCAAGGCGCTTCTGCTGGTCGACCGAATCCACCTTGGACATCGCGCTGGCGGCCTGGTCGATCGATTCCGCGGCTTCGAGGATCTGCTGGGTGGCCTGCTCGGTGCCGCCGACCACCGCGCCGAGCTCGCCGTTGACCTTGGCCATCTCGCCGCCGTCGAAGCTCTTGCCGTGCAGCGTCGCGATCTCGCGCTTGGTGCGGTCGATGGCGTCGTGGATGAGGTCGAGCTCGACCTTCAGCTTCTCGCACTGCTCGATCTGCGCCCGGTAGGTCTCGAGCATGGTGCGCGCTTCGGCAAGCTCGTGCGCGGTCGAGGCGTCGATCGCCGCCATGGCGGCGCTGCCGGACAGCGGGGGCGCGACGAGGCCCTTCGCCATCTGGGCGCGGATCGCGCGCAGCTCGGCCATGATCTCGCTATGCATCGGGGGAGCCTCTTCGGTTACGTCTACAATGGGCATCTCGCCACCGACGATATCTTCGACGCGAAAACGCTTGCGGTGAACAGCCATCAGGATACTCCCCCCACCTCACTCACGCGTCTTTGTAGGCAGAAGCGATTTAACACGAAGTTCACAACCGGAACTGTTGTGCGGCGTCGCGCGACGCGGCGCAAAGAAGCGATTAACCATGGCCGCGCGGCGTTCATCGAAAATAAACGCTGATCGCCAAATTGCAGTCGCGCTCGCGACGTGGTGAATCGAAACGCCCTTTCCGTTTACCAAACGAAACGGCTTTTGCTCTTTATTGACCACGTCCAAGAGCGCGGATCAGCCACCGGCTCTCCACGACGCATGTGATCTAGACGAAACAGTACAGAGTACGTCGATGTTCAAGAAAATGTCTGTCGCGCTGCTCGGCAGCGCTTGCACCTTCATGGCCGGCGCGAACGACGCCGGCGCCTTCGACAACAGAGTGCCGAACGATCCGCCCGCGGTGCTGTACCAGCCGCGCGTGCCGCCGGCGCCGGTGCGCGTCGCGTCCAATGCCAACATGGGCGGCGGCTTCATCGAATTCCTGTTCGGCGACGGCCCCGGCCGCGGCCCGGCCTACGCGCCGGAGCAGCCGGTGTATCAGCAGCAGCCGGGCTATTACGACCAGCGGCGCCTGCCGCCGATCGGCGAGCCGCAGATGCAGGGTGGGTATCAACAAGGCGGCTATCAGCAGGGCGCGTCTCTCCAGCAGGAGGTCGATCCGCGGCAGCGTCCGTTCGATCCGAAATTCGAGAAACAAATCGTTGACTATGGCGGCAAGGAAAGTCCCGGCACGATCGTGGTCGATACGCCGAACAAGTTCCTCTATCTCGTCGAGGGCAACGGCCGGGCAATGCGTTACGGCATCGGCGTCGGCCGTCCCGGCTTCACCTGGTCCGGCGTGAAATCGATCACCGCCAAGCGCGAATGGCCGGCCTGGACGCCGCCGGCGGAAATGCTCGCGCGCCGGCCCGATCTTCCCAGGCACATGGAAGGCGGCCCGGAAAATCCGCTCGGGGCCCGCGCGATGTATCTGGGATCGACGCTTTATCGGATCCACGGCTCCAACGAGCCCTGGACCATCGGCACCAACGTCTCCTCCGGCTGCATCCGCATGCGCAACGAGGACGTCATCGACCTTTACGGCCGCGTCAATGTCGGCACCAAGGTCGTGGTGATGTGATGCTCTCTTTACCCTCTTCCCTTGTGGGAAACGGTGGCTTCGCTGAAAGCGAAGCCGGGTGAAGGGTATCTCTCCACGTACGCAGCTCTTGCCGTGTGGATAGAGACCCCTCATCCGGCGCTTCGCGCCACCTTCTCCCACAAGGGGAGAAGGAAGAGGTCATGGGCAAGAGTTTGAAAATGAAGACGGCCGCCATTTGGGCGGCCGTCCTTACTTGCGCGGCTATCGGGCGACCTCACGCGTAATCGCTGCCGCCGTCGTCGTCGCCGAAATCGCTGTTGTCGGCGGTGTCGAAGCTGTCGTCGTGATCGTTGCCGTAGTTCTGGTCGTTGTTGTCGCGGTCGTTCGAGGCCTGGTCGAAGAAGCCTTGACGGGACTCCCGGTTCGCGCCGATGTCGTCGAGGCCGGCATCGCGCGCCAGCGAGCCGCCGGCCTGATCGCCGCTGCCGCCCCAGGGACTTCCACCGGCACTGCGGTCGCCGAGCGCGTTGGCGTCGCCAAAACCCTGCTGGTGCGATCCGCCCATCATGCCGCGGATGCTCGAGAGCAGCAGCGAGCCGCCGACCACGCCGGCAGCAGCTGCCGCGGCCGTGCCGAGGAACGAGCCGCCGCCACCGCCGACCGGCGGAGCGCCAAAACCCTGACCTTGGCCGTAGGCCTGCCCATACGGAGGCGGACCGCCATAGCCCGGCTGGGTCTGCGGCATCGCTTGTCCGGTGTTCCAGGCCGGCCGCTGCTCACGCTGCGGCACATTCGGAACCGAGCCGCGCGAGGGGCTCGATCCGAACAGCGTATCGCGCATGGTGTCGAGGAAGCCGCCGGACTGCGCCTGCTCGGGCGCGTGGGCCGCTTCCAGCTCCTGGATGCGGGCATTGGCGCGCTTCAGCGCTTCGTCCTGGACCAGCGTGGTCTGCACCAGCGCGTAGACGGCGCCCGGCGCCTTGCGCAGGCCGTCGGAGATCGCGGCGATCGCATCGGGATCGCGCGGTGCGTTTTCCAGCTTTGAAAGCCGGTCGAAAAGGTCGTCGACGAGCTGGCGTTCCTGCGGCGTCATGATCTGTCTCCTTCGCGCCAAACCAAGCGCGGAGGAGATGTAGGGTTCCATTATGGCCCCAACAGTGCCGGTCGGATTAAATTTCGGTATGCGACAAGCTGCCTCTGGCACGCTTTTGGCCCGTTCATCCCAATGTCACGTTGCTATCCGCCAGCAGGCGCGCGAAGGCATCGCCTGCGAGATAGGCGTGCTCGCGCTCGCGGACGTCGGTCATGGGATCGAGGCTGGCGAGGACATCGTCGACGAAGCCGGGATGGCACATCACGAGGCCGCCGTCGGGGAGGCCTTCCAGGAATTGGCGCATCAGTGCGCCGAAATCGGCGGCGCGCGAAAAATCATAGGCGCCGGCGAAGCCCGGGTTGAAGCTCAGGCCGGCGCTGCCGGCGCGGCGGCGGAATTGCGCGCTGAGACTGTCGAGCACCAGCGCCTTCGGGGAGGCCAGCCGCTGCCGCAGCGGCAGGTCGCGGCCGCCCTGGCGCACCCAGGCGTTTGGCGCAGCCTCGACCACCGCATCGACGAAGCCGTCGCGCACCTGCGGGTAGAGCTGCACATGCTGGTGACCGTCGACGAAGTCGGGGGCGCGTCCGAACGCGTCCATGAAGGCGGCCAGCTGCGCCTTCACCTCGTTGCGGATGAATTCACGGTCGAGCCGGCGCATCAATCCGGCGCGCAGCAGTTTGGGGAAGGCCATGAACATGTCGCCGTCCAGGGGGCGGAAATGCATGGTGAGCGGCCGGAACGGCGCCGACAGCGTCACGTGCAATCCGATCGCGCAACGCGGGCTTTGTGTTGCCGAAGCCTGCAGCGCCTCGATGTCGCTGCGCGCGATCGCGGACCCCACCATCATCACCGAGGTGGCGTTGAGGCGGCCGCGTTCGATCAGGTCGCGGATGGCGCGGTTGACCCCCGGGCTGATGCCGTAATCGTCGGCGCAGAGCCAGATCCGCCGCAGGTCCGCGGCCGCGCTCATTCGGCCGCCGTCCTCTTGGCGTCGGCGTCGGCCTTGTCGGTCTCGAAGTGCTTTTCGCTGTGCTCGGCGACGAAATAGATCGGCCGCGCCTTCAGCTCCGAGAGGATCTTGCCGATATATTCGCCGACGATTCCGATCATGATGAGCTGCACGCCGCCGATCGTCATCAGGCCGATGACGAGCGAGGGATAGCCGGGCACCTGCTTGCCGGTCGTGAACACTTCCCAGAGGATCGAAAGGCCGAACAGGAAGGCGCCGCCGGCGAGAATGACGCCGAGCAGGCTGGCGAAGCGCAGGGGTGCAACCGAAAACGAGGTCAGGCCCTCGATCGACAGGCCGAGCAGGCTTGCGGCGTTGAAGGTGGTGACGCCGTGGGCGCGCGCGGCGGGCTCGTAGTCGACGCGAATCTGGCGGAAGCCGATCCAGCTGGCGAGGCCCTTGAAGAAGCGGTTGCGTTCCGGCAGCTGCCTCAGCGCAGCGACCGCGCGCGGGGAGAGCAGGCGGAAATCGCCGGCGTCCTCCGGAATCTTCTGGCGGGCGCCCCAATTGATCAGCGCGTAGAAGCCGCGCACCAAGACGCGGCGCAGGAAGGTCTCGTTGTCGCGATGCGCCTTGGCGGTGTAGACGACGTCATAGCCGTCGTCGATCCAGTGCCGCACCAGCTGTTCGACCAGCGCCGGCGGATGCTGGCCGTCGCCGTCCATGAACATGACGGCGCCGAGCCGGGCATGGTCGAGGCCCGCCATCAGCGCCGCCTCCTTGCCGAAATTGCGCGACAGCGACACCACCTGAACGTCGATGGCGTCGGCCGGCAATGACCGCGCGATGGAGAGCGTCGCATCCTTGCTGCCGTCGTCGACATAGACGACCTCGCAAGACAGGCGATAGCGCTGCCGCAGCGTCCTGGCGAGATCGCAGATGCGCTGGTGCAGGGCGACGAGGCCCGCCGCTTCGTTATAGACGGGGATGACGATCGACAGCCCCTTCGCTGCGGCGTTGCTTGCTGTGGTCGTCATGCCGGAAACGTCAGAGCCCAGCGTCATCGATCAAGGTTCCAGAGGCGTTTAGGTCTTCTCAACAGCATATGGTAGCAGCCGTTTGCTGTCGCTACGCTGAACGGAGCTGCTCGAACTTCGGGTTCACTGCCGCAGGAACGCCTCAAGCCTGGCGAACAGCGGGTTCTCCCGGTCGAACACGTAGTCGAGCGAGACCACCGAGACGGTCTCGGCGCCATGCTCGCGCAGGAAGCTCGCCAGCGCGTAGAGCTGTCCCGGTGGGCAGTGCAGCGTCAGCATTCCTGACGAGGTCGGACCGCCGAACGGGGCCTCCACGCCGAACCGGCTGTGGGCTTCGCCGAGCAGGGCGGCATCGCATTGCCGGAAGCGGGTGCGGACCTCACGGTATTTATTGGCCCTTGCCCTTGCGGCGATGTGATCGAGAATGACACGCGCCGTCTCGCGCGCCTGCGGCGACCAGTCGGCCTCCCTGGCGGCCACCAGATTGGCCTGGCTGCGCAGGATCACGCCGTCGTCGAGCACCCGCAACCCGTTGGCGGCGAGCGTCGCGCCGGTCGTCGTGATGTCGACGATCAGCTCGGCGCTGCCGGCCGCCGGCGCGCCTTCGGTGGCGCCCGCGCTTTCGACGATGCGGTAATCGGTGATGCCGTGAGCCTGGAAGAAGCCGCGGGTGAGGTTGACGAACTTGGTCGCGACCCGCATCCGCATGTGGTGCTGCTCGCGGAAGCCGGTGGTGACGTCGTCGAGGTCGGCCATGGTGCGGACGTCGATCCAGGCCTGCGGCACAGCGACCACGACGTCGGCATAGCCGAAGCCGAGCCCGTCGATCAGCGACACGCGCCTGTCGGCATCGGCGATGTTCTCGCGCACGAGATCTTCGCCGGTGACGCCGAAATGCGCGAAGCCGCGCGACAGCTGCGCGGCGATCTCGCTCGCCGAGAGATAGGCGACCTCGACATTGTCGAGGCCCGCAATGGTGCCGCGGTAGTCGCGGGCGCCGCCGGCCTTCGACAGCTTGAGGCCGGCACGGGCAAAGAAGGCCTCGGTGTTTTCCTGCAGCCGGCCCTTGGAGGGAACGGCCAGAACGAATGGCGCGCTCATGGCTTAAGCTCCCACCTTGCGGCCGATCCGGTTCAGCGCGTCCACCCAGACCGAGAAGCCGACCGCGGGAATCGGCGCGGCTGATCCGAGCTGGGTCATCAGCCCGTCATAGCGGCCGCCGGCGACCAGCGGCTCGGCGCCGTTGCCCCTGTGATGCAGCTCGAATTCGAAGCCGGTGTAATAATCGAGCCCGCGCCCGAACGCGGTCGAGAAGCGCGTCTGCTTCACGTCGATGCCGCGCGCGGCCATGAAGCCGACCCGGCTCTCGAACTGATCGATCGCTTGGGCGAGATCGAGCTTCGCGTCGGTCGTGAGTGCGCGCAGCTCGGCGATGGCCTCGTCGGGATTGCCCGAAATCGACAGGAAGCGCTTGAGCACCGCGATCGCCTCGCGCGGCAGCGCGCCGCCCTTCAGCGTCGATTGCTCGAGGAAGCGGTCGGCGATCTCGGCCGTGGTGCGGCCGCCGACATTGGTGGTGCCGGCGATCGACATCAGATCGGTGACGAAGGCGAGCGCCGCCTTGCGGTCGGAGCCGGCAAGGGCCGCCAGCACGCCCTCATATTCGCTGCGCGTCGCTTTGGTCGCGGCCGCCAGCCGCTCCAGATCCTGCTCCAGGCTGATCTTGCGGTTGAAATCCTTGACCAGCCGGCGGCGCCAGACCGGATAGAGATTGAGCGCGTCGAGCAGCGCATTGAACAAGGCGACATCGCCGGTGCGGATCTCGACGTCGCGGACGCCGAAGGCGGCCGTCGCCTCCAGCCCCAGCGCCAGCATCTCGGCATCGGCCGCGGCGCGATCCTGACGGGCGAACGATTCGATGCCGGCCTGGAGGAATTCACGGGTCTGGCCGCTGCGGTAGCGGAACACCGGACCGAGATAGCTGAACCCTGCCGGCTGGCCGGCGCGCCCCGAGGCGAGATAATCGCGCGCAACAGGAATGGTCAGGTCCGGGCGCAGGCAGAGCTCCTCGCCGGAAAGGTCCGTGGTCAGGTACAGGCTCTTGCGGATGTCCTCGCCGGAGAGGTCCAGGAACGGCTCGGCCGGCTGCAGGATGGCAGGCTCGGCCCTGACATAGCCGGCCTGCGCGAACGACAAGAGCAGCGTATCCGCCCAGGCGGCGGAGCCCGCAGCATTTGAGGTGGCAGTCGCGGTCATCTCAGGAGTCCATCGTCCCGGCGGAACCGGGCAGGGCAAGGGGAGGCGAATTGGCGCAGCCCTTAGCATGGCCCGACAGCGGTTTCGACCTCCAAAGGATCAATCGCTTAACGGGTGGGCAATGCGCAGGGTCACGCGCTTTTGCCGTTCCAATCGCCCAGCACCGCCTGCACTAGCGCCAGGGCGGCGACGGCGGCGGTGTCCGCCCGCATGATGCGGGGGCCGAGCGCCAGCCGCAGGATTTTTGGCTGGCGCAGCAACAGCGCCCGCTCTTCCTCGGCAAAACCGCCCTCAGGGCCGATCAGCACGTCGATACCGTGTACGGCCTCGCGCGCGCCTTGCAGGCTCTGAATGGGATCCCGGATCTCCGCCGCCTCGTCGCAGAAGATCAGCAACCGGCCTGCGGGACGCTGGCTCAAGAAGCGCTCCAGCGGCACCGGCTCGGCCACGCTGGCGATGCTGAGGATGCCGCATTGCTCGGCCGCCTCGATTACATTGGCGCGCATCCGCTCGGTGTTGACCCGCGAGGCCTGGGTGAACCGGGTCAGGACCGGCTGCAGGGCGGCGGCGCCCATCTCGATGGCCTTCTGCACCATGTAATCCAGCCGGGCATGCTTGAGCGGGGCGAAGACGTAGGTGAGGTCGGCGAGCCGGTCCTGGGGCCGGGTCTGCTGCAGGATCACGAGGCCGTCCGGCCGCTTGCGGCCCTCGATGGCGGCCTGCCACTCGCCATCCCGGCCGTTGAAGGCCAGGACCTCGGCTCCGGCGCCCAGCCGCAGCACATTGCCGAGATAGTTGCTCTGGTCGCGGTCGAGCGGCACCCTGGTGTCCTGGGCCAGGGGGGCGTCGACGAACAGGCGCGGGGCGCGAAAATCGTGGGAAGGCATCGCTTTAAGGGTCCGATTACCGGCTGTTCTTAACCGAAAGGCGCCATTCGGGGGTAAATATTGCCAAACTGGTGCGTCCCAGCGCCGCGCTCTCGCCCTATTCCACGGGTTGTTAAGCGCCGGCGGGAATCGTAAAAACGCGAACACGCTGGTCGCGCTTCAACTGGGAAGCCCTGAGCCCCGTAAGCTCCTGCCGGAGAGACTATCTTGATGATCCGTCAATTGATGGTTCCGATCGCTGCCGCCATGGTCGCCACCGCCTTGGTCACCATGAGTGCCGTGGGCGCTCATGCGCAAAGCGCCTTCCCGGCGCCGCTGCCCAACCAGGCTGCAGCCAATTCCCCATTTCCTCCGGTCAACGGTTCGGCACCGGCCGCTTCGGTTGGTACGGCTCCGCAATCCTCCTTTCCGGTCAACGGCGCCGCCCCGATCGGCGGCGGCGCTTTCAGCGCGGCTCCGCCGACGCAGGCCGGTCCCGGCGAGGACTGCATGAAGGCCTTCATGCCCTTGCGCGAGGAAGCCGAGAAGCGCGGCAAGCTGATCAAGGCGGCGAGCGATCGTCACGCGCCGCCGGACGAGGCCTGCAAGCTGATCCGCAATTTCAGCCAGGCTGAAACGAAGATGATCAAGTACATCGAGGCCAACGCCGCCAAATGCGGAATCCCGGCGCAGGTCGGTGATCAGATGAAGGCCGGCCACAAGAACACCGAGGCGATGGCGACCAAGGTCTGCAACGTCGCGACGCAGATGCAGAACCAGCCGCGCGGTCCGGCAGGCCCCTCGCTGAGCGAGGTGCTGGGCTCGGGCTCGGCGCCTGAGGCCAATGCCGGCAAGAAGGGCGGCAGCACCTTCGATACGCTCAACGGCAACGTCCTGACGCGATGAGCGATACATCCGCCCGCGTTGCCGATTCCACCGGCAACTGGGTCGATACGCTCGCGCCGCATTGGGCGCGGCCTTATTTGCGCCTGTCCCGCTTCGATCGTCCGATCGGCTCCTGGCTTCTCCTGATGCCGTGCTGGTGGTCGGCGGCGCTGGCCGCCGGCATCGCGCATGACGTCCGCGGCCTGCCGCTCACCATCATGCTGTTCTTCGTCGGCGCCTTCGTCATGCGCGGGGCCGGCTGCACCTGGAACGACATCACCGACCGCGACCTCGACGACAAGGTCGAGCGCACGCGCTCGCGGCCGCTGCCGTCGGGGCAGGTCACCACGAAGCAGGCGCTGGTCTTCATGATCGCGCAGGCGCTGATCGGCCTCGTGGTGCTGCTGCAGTTCAACCGCTTCGCGATTGCAACGGGCATTGCCTCGCTCCTGATCGTGGCGATCTATCCCTTCATGAAGCGCATCACCTGGTGGCCGCAGATCGTGCTCGGGCTCGCGTTCTCCTGGGGCGCCCTGATGGGCTTTGCCGTCACCTTCGGCCGCATCGACGCCACCGCGCTCGTGCTCTATGCCGGCGCGATCTCCTGGGTGATCGGCTATGACACGATCTACGCGCATCAGGACGCCGAGGACGACGCGCTGATCGGCATCAAGTCGACCGCGCGCCTGTTCGGTGCCCATACGCGCCAGGCGCTGGTGTTGTTCTACGGGCTCGCGGTGATGCTGATCGGCGTCGCGCTGGCATCCGGCGATGCGCGCTGGCCGGCCTGGCTCGGGCTTGCCGCCTTTGCCGCGCATCTGGCCTTGCAGATCGTCCGGCTGAATATCGCCGATGGCGCGCTGTGCCTCCGCCTATTCAAGTCGAATCGCGATGCCGGCTTGCTGCTATTTGCGGGATTGCTGGTGGATGCCGTGCTGCGGGCGGCGTAGCCGTTCCGCGATCGCCGTCTAGTTCCTCGCGATGATCTCGCGCTCGCCCTGATGGACCGGCAGCTCGCGCGCCATTGCCGTGCGACGGCGCATCAGGAATTTCGGACGGCGGGCGCGGATCGCGTTGGCGCGGCGGCGGCGCGGCGCGGGCTTGCGGGCGCCCTCGTCGAGCTGCGGTAGCGCGAAGATCTCGCTCCAGATCGTCCAGGCCTGCGCGATCTCGTCCGCGTCAGTGCTGATCAGCAGCGGGATGGACAACGAGGGATCGCGGTGCACGAGGATGAGCGTCTGCGCCTCGTCGTTGCCGCGCAATGCGACGCCGGTGAAGTCGGCAACGCGTACGTTGATCGCCATCTGCATGCCGCGGACGGCACGGCGCAGCACGACGCGCTCGCGATGAAGCTCGATCTGCCTGACATGTCCGTCGGCGCGCGGGTCATGCGCATCGAAGCGGACCGGAAGGGAAAGAGGGTCGAGCCGCAGGGAGCGGCTCGACCCGGCGGGGTGGACCCCGCATGTTGCTGTTTGACGCCTCACGGCTTGGTTCTCCCCGCCGGGATTATGCTCCCGGTCGATGCGAGGACCTTAGCGCGCGGCGGCCTGAAACCGCTTAAAAAGGCTGGTTAACCCACCGTCACTGCACCTCATGATTGACAAGACCTTGGCGCGCATGATTGACGAGACGTTGCGCCGACGTCGCGAATCTGAGCTTTTGGCGGGCTGAAAATGCTTGAAGTCCGCGCTATCAGGGCACATCTGTGGGTTCCGGTCCCGAACCCCGCCCCAACAGGATTTCGTTCGTGAACTCTTCACCAAGCTCGACGCTTTCGACTACCGCCAATCGCGACCTGTTCGATCAGACCGCGCTCTCCGATCTCGCGCAGCGGCTGGTCGAGGCGGCCAGGCGCGCCGGCGCGGATGCGGCCGATGCGGTCGCGGTGCGCGGCGTCTCGCAGGGCGTCGAGGTCCGCGACGGGCGCGTCGAGGAATCCGAGCGATCCGAGGGCGACGATGTCGGCCTGCGCGTGCTGGTCGGCCAGCGCCAGGCGGTGGTCTCGACCAACGACGTCAGCGGCGATGCCGTCACCAAGCTCGCCGAGCGCGCGGTGGCGATGGCGCGCGTCGCGCCAGACGACAAATATGTCGGCCTCGCCGATCCCGCGCTGCTCGCGCGCGACTTCCCCGATCTCGATCTGCTCGATCCCGCCGTGCCCGCGACCGCCGAGCTCGAGCGCCGCGCGCTCGCGGCCGAAGCTGCCGCGCTCGCCGTCAAGGGCGTGACCAAGTCCGGCGGCGCCTCGGCCTCATCAGGCATCGGCGGCATGGTGCTCGTCACCTCGACCGGCTTCCACGGTTCTTACCTGCGCTCCAGCCAGGGCATTTCCGCCACCGCCATCTCGGGCGAAGGCACCGGCATGGAGCGCGACTACGACTTCACCTCGGCGCCGCACGGCGCCGATCTGCTGTCGCCGGAGATCGTCGGCCGTTCCGCCGGCGAGCGCACTGTGGCGCGCTCCAATCCGCGCAAAGTCGAGACCTGCAAGGTGCCGGTCGTGTTCGATCCGCGCGTCGCCGGCTCGCTGGTCGGCCATCTCGTCGGCGCCATCAACGGCGCCTCGATCGCGCGCAAGACCAGCTTCCTGAAGGACAAGCTCGGCCAGCAGCTGTTTGCGAAAAACATCCGCATCGTCGACGATCCCTTGCGCAAGCGCGGCCTGCGCTCGCAGACCTTCGACGCCGAAGGCGTCGCGGTGAAGCGGACCGCGCTGGTCGACGAAGGCGTGCTGACGACCTGGCTGCTCGATTGCGCCACCGCGCGCGAGCTCGGCCTCACCACCACCGGCCACGCCCATCGCGGCGTGTCCTCCTCGCCCTCGCCAGGGCCGTACAATCTGCATCTGGAGCCCGGCACGCCAACGCCGGCCGAGCTGATCGCCGACATCAGCCAAGGCTTCTACGTCACCGATCTGATCGGCTCCGGCGTCAACGGCGTCACCGGCGATTACAGCCGCGGCGCCTCCGGCTTCTGGATCGAGAACGGCGAGATCACCTATCCCGTCAGCGAGGTGACGATCGCCGGGCATCTGTTCGAGATCTTCAAGTCGATGCAGCCGGCGAACAATCTCGAATTCCGCTACGGCGTCAATGCGCCGACGGTGCGCATCGAGGGTTTGACGCTTGGCGGACGCTGACGCGCACTCTCTCGACGACACCATCCTGACCCGCGACGCGGCTCTGCTGAAGGACACGGTGCGGGAGGCGGGCGCGCTGGCGCAGTCGATGTTCCGCACCGAGCTCAGGAAGTGGACCAAGGGCGCGTCCTCGCCGGTGTCGGAGGCCGACATCGCCGTCAACGATCTGCTCGAAGCGCGCCTGCGCGCCGCGACGCCCGACTATGGCTGGCTGTCCGAGGAAAGCGCCGACGATGCGGCGCGGCTGTCGCGGCGGCTGACCTGGATCGTCGATCCCATCGACGGCACCCGCAATTATCTCGGCGGCCATGACGAATGGTGCGTCAGCGTGGCGCTGGTGGCGGATGCTTCGCCCGTGCTTGCCGCCGTGTTCGCCCCTGCCACCGACGAGTTCTTCTTCGCAACGCGCGGCCAGGGCACGACGCTCAATGACAAGCCGGTGCGCGCGACGAGCGGATCCGAGCTCGACTTCGCCCGCGTCGCCGGCCCGAAGCCGCTGGTCGAGCGGCTGAAGCCGTCCCTCGGCGAGATCAAGCTGCACCGGCGAATCGGCTCGCTGGCGCTGCGGCTGTGCCGGGTCGCCCATGGCGCGCTGGATGCGGCTTTTGCCGGCGGCAACAGCCATGATTGGGACCTTGCGGCGGCCGATTTGATCGTGCAGGAAGCGGATGGTAGGATGAGCGACCTCTCCGGAGAACCCATCCTCTATAACCGCCGGGAAGTGGCGCACGGGGTGCTGGTGGCAGCGGGACGCGATCGTCATGCGGGCATTGTCGCGCATTTTCGCAACCGTCCCTTAGCCTAAGGCGCTTTCGTCGTGCTTCTCGATCACTGCTTTGCCGGGCAGACCGTTAGGAAAGAACTCATGCCAGATAGTGCCCCGCAACAACTGCTTCACCTCGTCATCGGCGGCGAGCTCGTCGATCTCAAGGGCAACACCTTCAAGAATCTCGACGACGTCGAGATCGTCGGTCTCTATCCGAATTATGCGGCCGCCCATGCGGCGTGGCGGGCCAAGGCGCAGAGCACCGTCGACAACGCGCAGATGCGCTACTTCATCGTCCATCTCCACCGGCTGCTCGACCCGAATCAAGAACCGGCGCGTTGAAAAAACTGCTTCGCAATACGCTGCGAAGCAGCTGGTTTCAGCGTGCCGTCGGGGTCCTGGCGGCCGAATATCTGCGCCTTGTCTGGCGGACCAACACCTTCACGATCGATCCGCCCGACGTCTATGCGCGCGTCGAGCCGCAGCTCCCTGCGATCTTCGCGTTCTGGCACGGCCAGCATTTCCTGACGCCCTTCATCAAGAACCAGGACAAGCCCTCCTATCGGGCCAAGGTGCTGATCTCCCGGCACCGCGACGGCGAGTTCAATGCCATCGCCGCCGAGCGGCTCGGGATCGGCACGATCCGCGGTTCCGGCGACCATGGCGGCGCGTTTCACCGTAAAGGTGGCGTCGGCGCCTTCAAGGAAATGGTGCGGACGCTCCAGGCCGGTTGTAATGTCGCGCTGACCGCCGATGTCCCCAAGCGCTCGCGCGTGGCAGGGCTCGGCATTATCATGCTGGCACGGGAATCGGGACGGCCGATCATGCCTTTCGCGATGGCGACCAGCCGCTTCGTCCGGCTCAAGAACTGGGATCGCACCACCATCAATTTGCCGTTCGGGCGGGGCGCATTGGTCGGCATCAAGGAAATCCACGTTCCCGCAGATGCCGACGCCGCCATGATGGAGACGTTGCGGCGGGAGCTGGAAGACACCTTGAACGAGGCGACCCGTCGCGCCTATGCGCAGCTCGGCCGTCCGGGACCGGAAGATGCCTAGGTCGCTGCCCATTGCGCTGCCGATCACGCTGCGGATGTACCGGCGTCTGGCCGCCGGCCTGGTGCCGCTTGCGCCTGCGCTGATCAAGCGGCGGCTGAAGCAGGGCAAGGAGGATCCCGCGCGCGTCGGCGAGCGGCGCGGCCTGTCCCGCGACGTGCGGCCGCATGGCCCGCTGGTCTGGATCCACGGCGCCAGCGTCGGCGAGGTGCTGGCCGCGGCGGCGCTGATCGAGCGCCTGCGCGATCTCAATCTGCGCATCCTGCTCACCTCGGGCACCGTCACCTCGGCGGCGGTCGCCGCAAAGCGCTTTCCGCCCGACGTCATCCATCAATACGTGCCGTATGATTCGCCGCGCTATGTCGCCCGCTTCCTCGACCATTGGAAGCCGTCGCTGGCGCTGTTCATCGAATCCGATCTGTGGCCGAACCTGATCCTCGCCGGCGCGGCGCGGCGGGTGCCGATGGTGCTGATCAACGGGCGGATGTCGCCGCGCTCCTTCCCGCGCTGGCGGCGCATGCACGGCACCATCTCGGCGCTGCTGTCGCGGTTCGACATCTGCCTTGCGCAGTCGAAGCTAGACGCCGAGCGCTTTGCCGCGCTCGGTGGCCGCGACGTCGTCACCACGGGGAATCTCAAGCTCGACGTGCCGGCGCCGCCGGCCGATCCCGCCAAGCTCGAACGGCTGATGGCGATGACGCGCGGGCGTCCGATCATCGTCGCCGCCTCGACCCACCCGGGCGAGGACGAGCTGCTGATCGCAGCGCATCGCAGCCTCGTCGGCTTCTTCCCGCAGCTTCTCACCGTGATCGTGCCGCGGCATCCGGATCGCGGCTCATCGATCGCAGGCCTCGTCACGGCGTCCGGCCTGAAGCCGAGCTTGCGCTCGCGCGAAGAGCTGCCGACGGCGACGACCGACGTCTATGTCGCCGACACGATGGGCGAGCTCGGCCTGTTCTATCGGCTCTCGGAAGTCGTGTTCATGGGCGGATCGCTGGTCCACCATGGCGGGCAGAACCCGATCGAGGCGATCAAGCTCGGCGCCGCGATCGTCCACGGTCCGCACGTGTTCAACTTCGCCGACGTCTATGGGGCGCTCGATGATAGCGGCGGGGCGCGGCAGGCCGACACGCAGGAAGCGCTGGTCAAGCAGCTCGGCCAGCTGCTGGCCGATCCCACGATGCGGGACGAGACGCAGCGCGCGGCCTCCGGCGTGGTCGAGCAGCTTGGCGGTGCGCTCGATCGCACCATGACCGCGCTCGGACCATATCTCTTGCAGTTGCGAATCGAGATGGGGGCCGCCAATGCGTGAGCCGGCCTTCTGGTACCGGCCACGTTCCCTCCAATCCTACGCGCTATGGCCGCTCGGTGCGCTCTATGGCGCGATCACCGCACGGCGCATGCTGCGCCGGGGCTTCGACGCCGGCATCCCCGTGATCTGCGTCGGCAACTACCATGTCGGCGGTGCCGGCAAGACCCCGACCGTGCTGGCGCTGACGAAGCTTTTGCGCGAGCTCGGCGAGACGCCTGTCGTGCTCAGCCGGGGCTATGGCGGGCGCCTGAATGGTCCCGTCATGGTCGACCGCGCGCGCCACGATGCGTCCGATGTCGGCGACGAGCCCCTGATGATGGCGCGCGAGGTTCCGGTCGCGGTCGCGCGCGACCGCCTCGACGGCGTCGCGCTGGCGAAGTCGCATGGCGCGACCGTGATCCTGATGGATGACGGCTTCCAGAATCCCGCTCTGGTCAAGCACGCCTCGCTGATCGTGATCGACGGCGAGCGCGGCCTCGGCAACGGCAAGGTGTTTCCCGCAGGCCCCCTGCGCGCCCCGCTCGCGGTGCAGCTCGCGCGCACCGACGCGCTGGTGCTGATCGGCGACGGCAATGCCGCCAACGACGTCGCGGCGGAGATCGCCAAGCGCAACAAGCCCGAGCTGCGTGCGCGCCTGAAGCCGGATGCGGCCTCGCTCGCGCAGCTCTCCGGCAAGCGGGTGTTCGCCTTCGCCGGCATCGGCGATCCCGAGCGTTTCTTCCGCACCCTGCGTGCGAGCGGCATCGACGTCGCGCGCACGCGCGCCTTTGCCGACCACCACATGTTTTCGGAAGACGAGATCGCGGCGCTCGCGGCGGAGGCGCGGCGCGAGCAGCTCACGCTGGTGACCACGGAAAAGGATCTTGCACGCTTGCGCGGCCGCGAAGGCGTGCCCGACGGTATCGTGCCGTTCGCCGTGCAGCTCGAGTTCGAGGACGCGGCAAAGCTGCGGCAATTGATCGGCGATCATCTGTACAGAGCGCGCGAGCGAAGGTTCGGCGCGCGCTGACCTCGCAACCTGAGGCAACGTCGCTGCCCTAGTGGCGAAACGCGGAGCGTCGCGGCCGGCGAATCTTCTTCCGCGCGTTCGGCAGTTGATGTAGCCTTGCATCAGAGCCGCCACCGGGACGTGCCGAACTTCCGGAAATCATCGACGGCGTTGGTGCCCACGGCGGGCAACGAATCTTCATCATGTCACGCGCAGCGGCCGTAGCGACCAGTTCGCGACGGTACGGAAAGTTATTGCCAACAGTTCAGAGGAGGACATGCCGTGCATTTTTGCCTCACCGGACAATACACGCCACGCGCTCTCAATGCCATTTTGGAGAATCCCGCGACCAATCGCCAGGAGGCCGCTCGAAAGCTCGTCGAAGCGGCCGGCGGAAAGTTAGTCTCGATGTACAGCGTCGCGGCCGACGGCCCCGGCGTGCTCGTGATTTTCGACGTGCCTGATCCCAGCACGGCTCCGGCCATTTCCGGCCTGACCGTGACGGCCGGCACGCTGCAGAACGTGAAGCTGGTTCGGTTGTTCACGCAAGACGAGATCAAGCAGGTCCGCCAGAACGCGGCGAAGCTGCGTTCGTCGTATTCGCCGCCGGGAAGCTGATTTCCGGGCCCAGAGCGCAGCCGCCCTCGTCGGACGACACGGCGGCTGCACTCATGTCAAGGCGATTCATGCCTGCAACGAGGCGAGGAGCGTCCTCACCAAGCGCCGGCGGCCGCCGTTTCAGTTCGGCAGGCCATGGCCGGTCTTGCGGTGTGCGTCCGTTCCCTCATCGTCAGCTTGCGTCGCGGGACGATGATCTGCTGCGGCAGCTTCAGCGCGCTCGGCTGCGATCAGAAGCTGCTTGCGCATTTCAGCGAGACGGGCGCGGCAATATTCACGATAGAGCAGGTCGAAAATGGCGGGCATGATCACCCCCATCGATTGGCTTTCGCTTCCAGAAATTCCACCGCGAATTTTCAAGGTGATCGTAGCCCGTCGGTCGGCTCTTCGATGTGAGCCCATTCACAGATCGCGCCAATTCCGACGCTCGATGGCTGTCCGGTTGACCTGATCGTCTGTGCGATGAAAAGAGCAGGGCCAATGACCTAATCCGCACTATAGCAGCGCTTTGTTTCAGCACGACTTCGTCGAACAACTGTCGCCGACCTCAACTCGGAAAACATGCACGCGCGGTCAGCGTCACCGGGGACAGGTTGATGATCTGCGGAAACGCGAATGAATAGCTCGCGCTGACCTGGTTGCCGCACGCCGCCGCGGCAAAGCTGAATGTCCCCGGGGGGAGCGTGAGGCCGTAGGCCTGTTGGGCGGCGTAGGTCGTGATCGCGCTGCTGCTCGGGCAGAGCGTGTTGTTGACGGTCGCACAGCGCGCCGCCATTTCACTGCCATGCTGGATTCCCAGCTGAGTCCAGAACAGCAGCCCGCATTCGATGATCCCGAATATGAACAGGAAGAACACGGGAGCGGTCAGCGCAAATTCCAGCGCCGAGGCGCCCCGCGTGTCCCGCCATAATGCGGTGAGCTTCACTGCAGCCTCGTGGTGGACTGCGCGGTGTAGGTGTATGTGGCCGCCACGATCTGATAATCGATGATCGTGTAGTACGTCGCTTTCGCCGAGACCGTCGTATATGTTCCGGCCGTCGCCCCGCCGGGGCAGATCGTCCCGCAGCTGGTGGCGCTGACCCCCGCACTCGTCGGACATCCGCAGAACTGGACCGGCGGAGGCGAAGCGGTGATGTTCGTCGCGCTGGTGGCGCTTGCGACGGCGTTCGCGATGCCGTTGGTGTCGAAGCCGCGCGCAATCGCGTACTGGGCTCCGGCTTGCGCGGCATTTTCGACCTGCATCTTGCGATAGAGGGCCAGCCCGATATCCGTGATCGAGACGACCATCAGGGACAGCAGGGGAACCAGGATGGCGAATTCGGCCGCCGCGACGCCCCGTTGATCGCCGGCAGCGGCGCGCGCGTGCCGCGTGAGCGAGCCAAGCAACCGGCGGCCGGAGCTGGACGAGAAATTCTGGATCTGCATTGCCCCAAGCCTCATTCGATGAGCTGCGCAGTTTGCGAACCGATCGTCGCGGTGCCGAGCGCGGTGCAATTGACCTGCAGGTTCGACGTGCCGCTGAACGTCAGCGTGTCCGCGATGATCTTGGTGCAGGATGTGCTGGTGCCGTTGCCGCCGCTGAAGCTGAGATTGGCCTTCGGCAGGTAGATGGCACCGCCGAAATTCTGCGTAGCACCGCCCGTCAGGTTGAAGTTGGTCCCGGCCGGCATGTTGCGGTCGCCGTACATGACGATGCCCTGCATGGGGCCGCTGGTCGGTCCGGTCAGGTCGACGGTCGCGTTGCTGCCGATGGAAGCGGTGCCCCAGTCGCTTCCGGAGCCCGTGAACACCAGGGTGACGCCGCTGCCGGTGATGGTGGCATTGCCGGCGACGCTCAGGCTGGCGCCGTCCAGGTAGTAGATGCCCGGATTGAGGTTGAGGACGGCGCCGGCATTGACCGTGATGCTGCCCATGTAGCAGCCGGGGTCGAGCGAGTTCGTCTTTCCGTTGGCGTTGACCGTGATCTTGGCATTGCTGCAACTCGGCCGCGCCGGCGGAGAGACGCCTGCGTAGGGATCGGCGACGGGCGTGATGTGCGTCTTGATCCCGCTCTCCGCCGTGATGCTGCTCGCGCCGGAGACGTCGCCCACCACGCCGACCTGGTTTGCCGAGACCGAGGCGCTGCCGGCGACGTTGAGCGAGGGGCTTGCGCCCGAATTGCTGTAGAGATTGCACTTGATCAGGTTGAGCTGATTGCCGCCGCTGACGTTGACGGCGGGGCTTGCGCTCGTGTTGAGCGCAAGGACGCAGCCCGTTCCGGAATTGGGCAGGGCGACCGAGCGCGCGGTGATCGGCACGCGATCCGAGCCGAACAGGGCCGATAGCAACCGACGCTGCGGTTGACTGACGATGACCTCGATGGCCTGCGCGTTCGACGCGTGATTGCCGGTCTTGGGTGGCTGGTTCACCGTGACGGTGACGTCGTTCGCCCCGTCGGTGTAACCGTAGTTTGCCGCAACCGCCTTGGCTTCGGACGAGGGGTCGCCGCCGGCACTGGCCGCCGTCGCCGCGCTGACCGCGCCGGAATCCGCGACGCTCTGCATGTTCTTGTGCTTGTAGTACCACCAGCCCACTTCCGTTCCGAGGCCGGCGGTGCCGACCAGGACCGGCATGAGCACCGCGGAAATGAGCACGTAGCTGCCCTGCTCGTCCCGGATGAACCGTCCGAGCAGATGATGCTTTGAGCTCGAAGCTGCACCGAACGAACGGCTGAAAGTTCTCCGGAGATCCATGGTTCCTGCCCGCTTGCCACTTTATCCCGAGGCAATGTGGTGCGGGCCGGCTTAAATGGGCCCCAATGGAAGCCCGACAATTTTAGATATCGGCGAACATTCAGCCGCCATTCAGGGCCGCAATCCTATCGATGCAGCCGCGTTCAGGAGAGCCAGATGAAATTGCGGTCTGCAATTCCTTACCACCGGCCTCATATGTCTGCCGGTTTTGCCCGCCTTGCGAGCGTTACGGGAGCGGTGGGATCACGGCTGCTTCAGCGCGCCGGGGAAATGCCGCTGCAGCACCGCACCGGGCGTGGCATAGGCTTCCTGCAGATCCACGCTCCAGTACTTCAATTCGTCGAGCGGGATGCGGACGTCGGTGATCGCGCAGCGCACGAAGGTGCCCGGCGAGATCACGCGGAAATCGCCGTCGAGATATTGCACCTGCGCTTCGCCATGGCCCGAGGGGCCGAACTTGTTCAGCACGGTCGAAAGTCTCCGCGGAAGGCCTTTCCCATGGAAAACCGTGGAAGGCACGATGTGTTGGACGGGATGTAGCATAGATGGGGTGGCTTGTCCGCCCGTTAAACCCACCGGTTTGTGATGATTTGCCGCCGTTTTCGCGTGATAGGGCTTCGGTCGAAGGGACGCCGGTTCCGGCAGCTCCTGCGCCAGAGTCCGATGCGCCTGCGATTGACCGCTGTGTTCCTGACGCTGCTGATGTCGGCCGCGCACGCCGCGCCGGCGCCGCAGCCGGTCGAGATTCCGCTTCCCTCCGGGGTGCTCCATGCGCAGCTCTACAAGCCCGCGGGCGCGGGGCCGTTTCCGGTCGTGATCGCGCTGCACGGCTGCGGCGGGCTCGGTAGCCATTCCGAGCCCGTGCTGCCGCGCTATCGCGATTGGGCCGAGCGCCTGCTCAAATCAGGCAATGCCGTGCTGCTGCCCGACAGCTACGGCTCGCGCGAGCTCGGCCCGCAATGCCGCGTCAAGGAGATGCACGTCAAGGCGCGGCGCGAACGCGTCGCCGATATCGCGGCCGCGCGCGCCTGGCTGATGCAGCAGCCTTTCGTGGCGCAGGACCGCGTCAGCCTGATCGGCTGGGCCAATGGTGCGAGCGCGCTGCTCTGGGCCGTGCGTCCGCAGAGCGCGGGGCGCCATCTGGAGCCGGATTTCCGTGCCGCGATCGCGTTCTATCCGGATTGCCGGATCTCGGCGGGCCTGGGCTGGAGCACGCGGGTTCCGACGCTGGTCTTGATCGGCGCCGACGACGAGGTGTCGTCGCCGCCGGCCTGTCGCCAGATGGTGGACGGCGCGCGCGGCCGCAGCGCGCTGGCGCGCATCGTGGTCTATCCCGGCGCCGACCATGATTTCGACCGCGCCGGCACGCCGCAGCACGCAGCCGCCGCGCCCACCGATGCCGAGGCCCGCGCCGCCTCGCAGCAGGACGTCGCGCAATGGCTGGCGCGGTGACGGCGCCATCATTCGACCACGATGTCGATTCAACGCATGTCACATGCATGGCCGCATCACGCTCTTCGCCTCCGCCCTGGTCGTCTTCACCGTCGCGATCCTGCTGTTCGAAGCCCACGCCGGCGCCCCGCAGCCGGACCATTGCGGCTTCTGGACCACGATCGAGGCGGGATTGTCGTGCCGGTAAGGGCACGCTGTTTCCTCGTCATTGCGAGGAGCCCTTGCGACGAAGCAATCCAGAGTCCCTCCGCGGAAAGACTCTGGATTGCTTCGCTGCGCTCGCAATGACGCGGAGAGAGCGCCCGCCCTCCCTCCCTCAGAACAAGCTGCCCTGATCCACCGGCTTGCGCTTCGGTGCCGGCTTCGTCTCCGCCGCCGGCTTGGCCTGCGCCGGCGCGCGCCTCGCCGCGGGCGCCGGCCGATCCGCGTCCGCCGTCGCGCCGACACGGCCGTCCGCGAACTCGATCTCGAGCCGCGCGCCGGGGCCGACGCTATCAGCCGCATGCACGGGATGCCCCGCCTCGTCGCGCACCAGTGCAAAGCCGCGCGCGAGCACGCTGCGATAGGACAGCGCGGAGAGCAGCTTGCCGCTGTTCTCGACGCGGGCCTCGAGCCGGTGCAGCAGCGTGTCGAGCGCGCGCTCGGCCCGCTCAGCCAGACGATGGGTGCGCTCGCGCTGGCGGAGGATCGCATTGCGCTGGGCCTGCGCATTCGCAAGTCTTGAGGCGCGCAAACGCACCTCCAGTCCCGCAAAGCGGTCGCGCCGCCGTCGCAGCAGCGAGCGCGCGGAAAGACCGAGCCGCTCGCCGCACACGGTGAGGCGGTGATCGGCCTGCGAAATCTGGCCGTGCAGCACCCGCAGCGTCAGCTTCGCGCTGGCGGCGGTGAACCGGCGGAAATGCGCATGCGTGTTGGCCTTGAGGCAGCGCGGCAGGGACGCGCCCGCCGAATCCAGCCGCTGCCTGGGAATCGCGAGCAGATCGCCGGCCGCCGGCAGCGCGCGCGCGGCGGCGCGCAGCTCGCTGCGGCGGCTCTCCTGGGCGCGCTGCCAGTAGGCGCGGGTGCGGCGTCCGAGATCGCCCACCTCGACGAACAGATCGCTGCGCACCGGCACCGCCATCTCGGCCGCCGCCGTCGGCGTCGGCGCGCGCTTGTCGGCGACGAAATCGATCAGCGTGATGTCGGTCTCGTGCCCGACCGCCGAGATCAGCGGGATCATGCTCTCGGCCGCCGCGCGCACCACGATTTCCTCGTTGAACGACCAGAGGTCCTCCAGCGAGCCGCCGCCGCGCGCGACGATCAGCACGTCCGGCCGCGGAATCCGGCCGCCCTCGGGCAGCGCGTTGAAGCCGCGGATCGCGGCTGCGACCTGCTCGGCCGAGCCGTCGCCCTGCACCTTCACCGGCCACACCAGCACGCGGCGGGGGAAGCGGTCCTCCAGCCGGTGCAGGATGTCGCGGATCACGGCGCCGGTCGGCGAGGTCACCACGCCGATCACCTCCGGCAGCCACGGCAGCAGCTGCTTGCGCGCCTCGTCGAACAGGCCTTCGGCGGCGAGCTTCTTCTTGCGCTCCTCCATCAGCGCCATCAGCGCGCCGATGCCGGCCGGCTCCAGCGCCTCGATCACGATCTGGTATTTCGAGGAGCCCGGATAGGTCGTCAGCTTGCCGGTGGCGATGACCTCGAGCCCCTCCTGGGGCTTGAAGCGCATGCGGCCGTGCACGCCCTTCCAGATCACCGCCTCGATCTTGGCGCTCTCGTCCTTGAGCGCGAAATAGCAATGGCCGGAGGAATGCGCGCCGCGAAAGCCCGAGATCTCGCCGCGGACCCGGACATGGCCGAAGGCGTCCTCGACCGTCCGCTTCAGGGACAGCGACAGTTCGGAGACGGTGAATTCAGGCGCGTTGAGCAGTTGTTCCGCAGGCGGCATGGCAAACGATTCGGAGCGTTGGGATCAGACTCCACGTTTAGGGATTTTCGCCGCCCGGCGCCATGCGAAACTGGCGGTCAGGGGCTTGTAGGATGGGTTGAGCCCTTGCGAAACCCATCTCTTCTCTATCCCCGCTCCCCATAATCGCGGCCGTCATCCGACTGATCGCCGCCCCAATCGTCCGGGTAATTGCCAAGCCTGACGTGACGATGAAACGAGGAGGGCGCCCAGTCACGCACCCGGTTGACCAGCCCGTGCTTGACCGGGTTGATATGGACATAGTCGATATGCCGCGCGAAATCGATGTCGTCGCGAATGGTATGCTCCCAATATCTGCGTTGCCAAATGCCCCGTTCACCTCTGGCCGAACGGCTTTGGGATATCCTCTCATTGCGCGGCAGACCGCGAGAAAAGGTGGATTTGATCAACTGCCAGCGCATCGCAAAGTCGGCATCACCTTCCGGTAGCGTCCAAACCGCGTGAAGGTGATCAGGCAGCACCACGATGGCGTCGATCGTGAACGGATGGCGCTGGCGCGTTTCGCGAAACGCCTTGCGCAACACCTCGATATGATCTGTCAACAACGCCAGCTTCCGCTCCGCCAGATTGACGGTGAAGAAGAAGCACCCACCCGGAACGAAGTTGCGGCGGTACGCGGTCATGCCACGACCTTATCACGAAACACGTGTGATGGGTTTCGCAAGGGCTCAACCCATCCTACGGGCTGCCGGCTGGGTATGTGCCGCGGCTCCACGCAGAGCCTCGACGGGACGAGGAACAATGTCCAGGCGATCTGATTGGAACGTTCATACGTCCAATCCGGGATAGACCAGCGAATTTCCTGGGAGGCGTCTTATCAGGAGGAGCCACCGATGGATGACGAACGAAAATCATCAAAGGCGGGGCAACAGGCCGCCCAAGGCTTGCGGGAAGCCACTTCCAAGGACGAAGCGAAGAACGAGCGCAAGATGGGGCACGATCTGGCCAAGGGGGCTGATCGTTTCGAAGAGCGCTCGAAAAGCTCCGATGGAAAAAGCGCAGAAGAGAAGCAAAGAGGGTGAATCCCGGTTGCAATCAAACCTGATCTCATCACGCTTGCTTAGGCTTTGCCGAGATCAGGCTTGAGATGGCCTCGGCACTCTCGGACGGCTTCAGATGACCTGCATCGAGGGTGAGTGCGGGCTGAGGCATTGATGCCATGCAGGCATCGAACTGCGGTCGGAGTGTGCGCAGTAGCGACAGATCCCGCATCTTGCCGAAGGCGGCACGATCTTCATCGACTAGGCGTCGCTCTTGCTCTGCCTGCTCCAGGTGCAGTGCGACGAAGATGACCTCACCGCCATTGCCCTCGACTAATTCTTGTACTCGGATCGGAAAATCGCCAGCCACCGTTGGTTCGGGGGCGAATGTGAATATCAAACTTCGCCTCTGCTTGGCAGCTTCCTCGAACACGGCCAACCAGAACTGTTCACGCAAACGCGCGAATGACTCCGTGCCAAACGGAAACACCGCGCCAACTGCATCGACGACAAGGTGATTGTGAAACAGCGCAATCCCTGTCCTGAAGGCAAGATGGCGCGCGATAGTCAGTTTTCCTGAGGCGACTTGCCCATAGATGAAAATAAGCTGCACGGGATCATGATATCACAGCTTGTAGGATGGGTTGAGCCCTTGCGAAACCCATCGCAACTCTATCCCCGCTCACCGTAATCGCGGCTGTCATCCGACCGATCGCCGGCCCAATCGACCGGGTCATTGCCAAGCTTGACGCGGCGATGAAACGAGGAGGGTGCCCAGTCAAGCACCCGGTTGACGAGCCCGTGCTTGACCGGATTGATGTGAACATCGTCGACATGCCGCGCGAAATCGACGTCGTCACGAATGGTACGCGGTCATGACGCGATCTTATCACGAAACGAGCGCAATGGGTTTCGCAAGAGCTCAACCCATCCTACGGGCTCTTACAAGCTTACTCGGGACTTGCATCGTCGATTGCTATTTCGGCAACGCGGTTACTGACACCGTCGCTTCTTTCCCAAGCTTTCAGCAGCGCTGAGGCCCTTTTACGAGTCGCGCGAGGACGACCTGACATTGCCAACATTTCCAAACGCGAGAATATCTCTGCCTTATCGAGGAAAAGGCCGACGACGTCGTCGCGCAGCGGATGGGTTACGCCCGTGTCTGAGCTGTTTTGCCAGCCGCGCATTGCCTGGAGAGCACTTAAAAAGCCAGCATCGTCACGAGTTGCTGCAGCGATGTACTGCCTCGCAATAGACGCGTTGCCGAGTTGAACCCAGCAATAGAGTACGTCCAAAGGGCTTGGTAGCGCAAATATCCTCTTCACACCAAACGTTTCGTATCGGCGGGTGACGAGTACCACAGCTTCATCAAGCGCCTCGCGGCTGAGCCATTGGTTCTCGGGGTAGGATCTGTTACCCTTCGGCAGACCGTGCGCGAAGCCTAGGTCGCGGACCAAATGAGAGAGCCAATTGATGGCTTTTCCTCTGGTTACGAGATCGGACAAGTCCGACGGCTTATTCTTCTCCACCAAATGAACTGCTTTGCGCCAAAGTTCACTCCTCCCAAATTCCTGGATGCCCACGGCCTCGACAGCCAATTCGTCCATCGTCAACGCAAATGCCCAAGCCATTCCATCGGCTTCGGACGTGGAAAGTGAGCCCTCGGGCTGATCCAAAAGTCGATCCAGCAGTAGGTCAACGAAGTGCCCTCTTCGTTCATGCTCCCGCTTCAGCAACTCCAAAAGGAACGCCTTGGCTTTTCCTACGTTGGTCGCGCATGCTCTGCGAAATGAGACAAGATCACCATCCTTCAGTGCATATGATGGTGCTTCAAAGGCAAAATATTGCCGCCAGTGGCTCGGACTTCCCAGTCTGTGTTTGGCTTCAAAAGCTCCCAGCTCGTCACGCGTAAAGTCAAAGACCCTTCTCTTGCTCTCATCATCAAACGCGAACGAACCCACGCCGGGGAGAAATCTATTGATACCAGAGATATATGTGCGGCTTGCCCAGCCATGCTTCTTCATTTGCTCTAATAGAGATTGAGCCATTTCGCCAGGCTGGGTATCTCCGGCACGGCCCCCGTCGCGGTACGCCCCGACATTCTGAAGATACTCACGTGTCCAGGTGTACAGTTCGTACGATTTGAGTTTGAGCAATTGCAGCCACAGAAAATCGCAGAAGTCCGACTCCAGTGGCAGCAGAGGCCAGTTTAAGGCAACGGCATCAAATAATCGGGCGACGTCTCGCGGTGTTGTTAGAAAGGTACCACCCCAAACATCAAAGAATAGATGCAGCCGGTACTCCGCATCGCGATCTCCCTGAATCCTTTCAAACTCGTTTGGAAAAGCTTTCTGGAGCTTCCTCTTGAGGGCCCTTCGGAGAGCGAAAGGCTCCTGCGGCGGGATGTGAATGACTTCCTGAAGTATCTTTTCGGTATAGCGACGACCATCCTCAATCTGCAATCTATGGCGGACCTGTTCGGACAACACTTTGGAGTCGTAGCAAATCAGGTACGTGATGCAGGGAAAGTCGGCCACCTTCTGCACCATGCGTAAGACCTCTACAGCCTCTTCTGGAGGCAGACGATCTACGTCGTCAATGACGACGGTAAACCTGATTTCCGAATGCATTCGCCGCAGTTCTCGCAACCCTTCAACGATTTCTGCCTTCAGTTTTTCGAGCGGAACCGCATTTCCGAAGAACGGTATAAACCTATCAAATCCCTTAAGCCCTATTGCCGCTAGTGCGGTGGTGCCGCTCGGATCAAGCGATGCGGCGCCGCTAACGGGTCCTGATAACGCTCCGATATATTTCCCGTACTTCCGAATAGAGTTAGACAATTTTCTCCGGGCGCGGCGCAGTTGCCATGATGTGAAAGACGACCCGAATTCGGATGATTCTTCGATCTTATCGATCTCGGTCGCCAGCAAGCTAAAGAACGCCGCAATAAGCATGCTCTTGTCGCCGACGAGCCACGGCTCGAAGCGAAGCACATGTTGCCCTGAGATTTTCTCCAACTGCTCGGCTATGAAATTGACGAACGTGGATTTTCCGCTCCCCCACGATCCTTCAATACCGAGCGCGTAACCGTCGCCACGAACCATAGTCGCGAGCGTTTTGGACAATCGGCCAATGGTTTCTTTGAGCCCAAACTCATCATCATCTATCGAGAAAAGGGCCTTGTCGCCGGTTAAGGGCGGGCGCAATGCTTGCACGTCGCTTTGGGCATCCATCAAGAATCTCGGAAGTTAGGCCTACAACTTAAACGATCACCCGAGGCTACGGCTTTGCCTACCGTGAGTCACGCGCAATGACCTGCCAGACGACGGCATTGCTGCGGCGCGCTCGTAGTTTCACTGACCGGGCCAAGTCTGCGTTGGTCTCTGGAATGCCGGGGAGTGTGGGCCACACCCCCCTTGAGCCCCACCCCGATTCGTGCGACCTCCGCCCCAGCAACACCCCTCATCCTGAGCCTTCGATGCACATTCTCCTGCTCGGTTCCGGCGGCCGCGAACATGCTCTGGCGTGGAAGATCGCAGGCAGTCCCCTGGTGACCAAATTCTGGTGCGCGCCCGGCAATGCCGGCATCGCCAGGGAGGCGGAATGCGTAGGCCTCGATGTCGCCGACCATGCTGCCGTGATCGACTTCTGCAAGAAGAACGCGGTCGAACTCGTGGTGGTCGGGCCGGAGACGCCGCTGGCGGCCGGCATCGTCGATGATCTCTCAGCCGCCGGCATCAAGGCGTTCGGGCCGAGCAAGGCGGCGGCGCAGCTCGAAAGCTCCAAGGGCTTTACCAAGGCGCTGTGCACCGAGTTCGGCATTCCGACCGGCGCCTACCAGCGCTTCACCAATCCCGATAACGCGCGCGCCTATGTGCAGAGCCGGGGCGCGCCGATCGTGGTCAAGGCCGACGGCCTTGCCGCCGGCAAGGGCGTCGTCGTTGCGAAAACCGTGCGCGAGGCCGAGGACGCCATCGCCATGATGTTCGAGGGCGCCTTCGGCGAGGCCGGCGCGGAGGTCGTGATCGAGGAGTTTCTGCCGGGCCGCGAGATCAGCTTCTTTGCGCTGTGCGACGGCGAGACGGCGATTCCGCTGGCCTCCGCCCAGGACCACAAGCGCGTGTTCGACCACGACGTCGGCCCGAACACCGGCGGCATGGGCGCCTATTCGCCGACGCCGCTGGTCACGCCCGCCATCCACGACGCGATCATGGCGAAAATCATCCTGCCGACGGTCGCGGGCATGAAGCAGCGCGGCACGCCGTTCCGCGGCGTGCTCTATGCCGGCATCATGCTGACGACGCAGGGGCCAAAGCTGTTCGAGTTCAACGTCCGCTTCGGCGATCCCGAATGTCAGGTGCTGATGCTGCGCATGATGAGCGACCTCGTGCCGGCGCTGCTCGCCGCCTGCGACGGCCAGCTGAAGAACTTTGATCTCCGCTGGCACAAGGACGCCGCGATTACCGTGGTGATGGCGGCCAAGGGCTATCCCGGCGATTATCAAAAAGGGACTCGCATCGGCGGGCTGGAGGAGGCCGCTGAGGTCGACAAGGTCGAGATCTTCCACGCCGGCACGGTCGAGAAGGACGGCGCCATCCTCGCCAATGGCGGCCGCGTGCTCAATGTCTGCGCGCTGGGGGCGACCGTGACGGAGGCGCAGGCCCGCGCCTACCAGGCCGTCGACCGCATCCGCTGGCCCGAGGGTTTTTGCCGCCGCGACATCGGCTGGCAGGCGGTGGAGGCGGAAAAGGCGCAAAATTAGCCTGGTCCTTCCGGCCGTCGCGCCGACTCCCTGAATCGGCAATCGCGAGATTCGCGTCACCGCGCCGCCACATCTGCCCTTCAGAATGTGTAATCGGCGGTTGGGGTTAGTCGCCCCGATGATAATACCGGTACTGTGCATGGGGTTGTTTTCGACACTTTTATGCCGAGGCCCCCGGCTGACCAACAAGGATGCAACAAGATGTCCGACGACCTCGCCGACCTCTATCCGGGCTTCGCTTCCGAATGGATCGATACCGCCTTCGGCCGCATCTTCGCCCGCGTCGGCGGCAAGGGCCCGCCGCTGCTGCTCCTGCACGGCTTCTCCGAGACCCACGTGATGTGGCACCAGGTGGCCCCTGAGCTTGCCGAGCACTTCACGCTGATCATCGCCGACCTGCCGGGTTACGGCTGGTCCGACATGCCCGCCAGCGATGCGCTGCACATCCCCTACAGCAAGCGCGCCATGGCGAAGGCCATGGTCGAGGTCATGGAGCGCCTCGGCCACGTGCACTTCGCGCTCGCCGGCCACGACCGCGGCGGCCGCGTCTCCTATCGGCTCGCGCTCGACCATCCCGGCCGGCTGTCGAAGCTCGCGGTGCTCGATATCCTGCCGACCTATGATTACTGGGAGCGGATGAACCGCGCCTATGCCTTGAAGATCTGGCACTGGACCTTCCTGGCGCAGCCCTATCCGCTGCCGGAGACGCTGATCGCAGGCCAAGGCGAGTTCTTCCTGCGCTTCAAGATGGCGAGCCAGACCAGAGCGAAGACGCTGGACGCGATCGACCCGCGCGCGCTGGAGCACTACCTCGCCCCGTTCCGCGATCCCGCCCGCATCCACGCGATGTGCGAGGATTACCGGGCCGGCGCCACTTTCGACTACGACCTCGACAAGGCCGATTTCGAGGCCGGCAAGAAGATCACCATCCCGATGCTTATCCTGTGGGGCAATGCCGGCATCGCCCAGGCCGCCGCGACGCCGCTCGACACCTGGAAGCAATGGGCCACCAACGCCTCCGGCATGCCGGTGGATTCGGGGCACTTCCTCACCGAGGAGAATCCGGAAGTCACCGCGAGGGCGCTGCGCGAGTTCTTCTCGGCTTGACCCACCCCGTCATTGCGAGCGCAGCGAAGCAATCCAGACTGTCTCCGCGGAAAGACTCTGGATTGCTTCGTCGCTTCGCTCCTCGCAATGACGGGGAGGCACCTACCGCCGCTCGCGAAAGAACGCCTTGAGCAGCCGCGCCGCCTCGCTCTCGCCGACGCCGGAATAGACGTCCGGCGCGTGGTGACAGGTCGGCGAGGCAAAGAACCGCACGCCCGAGTCCACCGCGCCGCCCTTGGGATCGGCCGCGCCGTAATAGAGCCGCCTCACCCTTGCAAACGAGATCGCGCCCGCACACATGGTGCAGGGCTCCAGCGTCACGTAGAGGTCGCAATCGACCAGCCGCTCGCTGCCGATCTTCGCGGCGGCCGCGCGCAGCGCGATGATCTCGGCATGGGCGGTCGGATCACGGTCGGTCAGCGTCCGGTTGGCGCCGGTGGCGATCACCTCGGAAGCGCGGACCACCACGCAGCCGATCGGAACTTCGCCCGCTTTTCCGGCATTTTCGGCCGCCAGAAGCGCCAAATCCATGAAAGAGGGGGCTTTCAAGCCTCGTATCATCCGAAGAAACCTGCTAGTAGCTGCGCCTTCAGCAGAAGTGCTCAACCGAATTTGCCTGAGCCTGCGGCTCGGAACGAGCGCGCACAATGCTCGCGCCATCCCTTAAGTGAGATTAGTCATGCCTCGCGACAGCGACAAAGACAACGATTCCCGCGGCCGGCGAGGCCCGGCCAAAGGCCGTAGCGGCAAGCCGCGCGGCCCCGAGAAGAAGTTCGCCAAGCGCGGCTTCGAGGGCAAGGGTGAGGGTCAGCGCGAGCGCGACAGAAGCCCGCCCCGTGGCGACCGCGACAGCCGTCCATTCCGCCGCCGCGAGGAGGGCGATGCGCCGCGCCGCGATTTCAGTGACCGTCCCCGCTTCAAGCGCGACGACCGCGGCAGCGAGGGGCGCGGCGAACGCAGCTTCAAGCCGCGCGGCGATCGTCCGTTTTCCGACCGCTCCTCGCGCGATGGCGAGAAGCGGCCGTTCAAGCCGCGCGGTGATCGCCCGTCCTATGGCCGTGACGACCGTCCGCCGCGCAGGGATCGCGACGATGCCCGCTCGGCCGGCCGCTCCAGCGACAGGAAGTTCGGCGACAAGCGGCCTTACGCGCCGCGCGGCGACCGCCCGGAGCGCAAGTTCGATGGCGAGCGGAAGTTTTCGCGCGGTGGCGACCGTGCTGACCGTCCGCGCGATCGTGGCGAGCGCGGCGATTCAAGGCCGTGGCAGAAGCGCGACGACCGTCCGCGTGGCGATCGGCCGCCGCGCAAGGATTTTGGCGGCCGCGATCGCGGCGAGGACAAGCCGTGGCAGAAGCGCGATGACCGCCGCGACGGCGGCCGTGGCGATGACCGTCCGCGTTTCTCCCGGCGCCGGGACGAGGGCGACGATCGTCCGCGTTTTTCGCGCCCGCGCGAGGAGCGTTCGGGTGACGACCGTCCGCGCTTCAACCGCTCGCGCGAGGGGCGGCCGGAAGGCCGCAGGGACTGGCAGGAGCATCCGCGCAGCGAGGGCCGTTTCGCCGATCGTCCGCGCCGCGACAACGAGGACGACGGCAGGATTTTCGAGAAGCGTCCCGCCTTCGGCGGCCGCGGCGCCTATCGCGAGCGCGATCGTGATGTCGAGGGGCGGCCGCGCCGCGACGAGGCGCCGAAGCCGAAGAAGGCCGGCGAGCGAATCGCCAAGGTGCTGGCCCGGGCCGGGCTCGCCTCGCGCCGCGACGCCGAGGAGATGGTCACGCAGGGCCGCGTGAGCGTCAATGGCCGCGTCATCAATTCGCCGGCGCTCGATGTCACGGGGAACGACGTCGTGATGGTCGACGGCAAGCCGTTGCCGGAGCGCGAGCGCACGCGGCTGTTCCTCTACCACAAGCCGCGCGGGCTGATGACGACGCATGACGACCCCGAGGGCCGTCCGACCGTGTTCGACAATCTGCCCGAAGGCCTGCCGCGCCTGATCAGCATCGGCCGGCTCGACTTCAACACCGAGGGCCTGCTGCTTCTCACCAACGATGGCGGCCTCGCACGCACGCTCGAGCTGCCCGACACCGGCTGGCTGCGCCGCTACCGCGTCCGCGCCCATGGCGATGTCACCCAGGCGCAGCTCGACGAGCTCAAGAACGGCATCGAGATCGAGGGCGTCAAGTACGGTCCGATCGAGGCGACGCTGGAGCGCGACCAGGGCGCCAATGTCTGGCTGGTGTTCGCGATCCGCGAGGGCAAGAACCGCGAGGTGCGCAATGTCTGCGCCCATCTCGGCCTCGAGGTGAACCGGCTGATCCGCGTCTCCTACGGCCCGTTCCAGCTCGGCGAGATTGCGGAAGGCCAGGTCGAGGAGATCCGCGCGCGCGTGCTGCGCGAGCAGCTCGGCGACAAGGTGATCGAGAAGTCGGGCGCGCAGTTCGACGCGCCCTCGAAATCATCTTCGCGCGCCGACGACGCACCGGCCGAGAAGAAGCCCGCCAGCAAGCGCGCGGTGATCAACGACCGCAAGGGCCGCCGCGTGCTGGTGCAGCGCACCGGCAGCGAGGAGGCACGCGAGCGCAACGAGATGGAGGCGAGCGGCTACGGCCCGCCGCGCCGTCCCAAGCGCGGCTATCACGGCAAGCGCGATTTGACGCCGCGGGAGGACTAGCTTTGCGCGTCGTCGGCGGTCGTCTGAAGGGGCGCAATCTCGCCTCACCGTCCTCGCGCGACATCCGCCCGACGGCGGACCGGCTGCGCGAGTCCGTGTTCAACATTCTCGTGCACGCCTATGACGATCCGATTCCCGATGCGCGCGTGCTCGATCTCTTCGCCGGCACCGGCGCGCTCGGCATCGAGGCGGCCTCGCGCGGCGCCAAGTTCACGCTGTTCGTCGACAATGGCGCGGAGGCGCGGGCGCTGCTCCGCAACAATGTCGAGGCGCTCGGCCTCGGCGGCGTCACCAAGGTGTACCGCCGCGATGCCACCGATCTCGGCCCTGCGCATCCCGTCGAGCCGTTCTCGCTGGTATTCCTCGATCCGCCCTATGGCAAGGGCTTTGCCGAGAAGGCGCTGGCGTCCTTGCGCGACGGCGGCTGGCTCACGCCCGGCGCGCTGCTGGTTGTCGAGGAGGCGAAGGCCGCGCAGTTCGTGACGCCGGAAGGTTTTGAGGAGCTGGAGCGGCGCGGGTATGACGACACGGAGTTCGTGTTCTTGCGTGCTCGCTTACCTCAATCTTAGCCACTCGCCTATATGCGATTTCTTGTCCAGCTTTCCCTCTTTGACCAAGCTGTCGCCCGCCCATCGCATGTCGTATTGCCAAGTGTAGAAAAAGTCGCCAGACTTTTCTAAATCGCTCTGGTGATGATCCCAGATAAACTTGGCGATCTTGGCGATTCTTTCTTTGTTGCCGGGGGAGCCGATTGCTTGAAGAATGAGTGGTTTCAAGTCTTCTCTAGTCATCATTAAATACCCTTCGTTCTATCGCCTTCCGAACAGCTTCTCCACGTCGCTCAGCTTCAGCTCGACATAGGTCGGCCGGCCGTGATTGCACTGGCCGGAGTTGGGCGTCTCCTCCATCTCGCGCAGCAGGGCGTTCATCTCCTCCGGCCTAAGCCTGCGGCCGGCGCGCACCGAGCCGTGGCAGGCCATGGTCGCCGCGACGTGCATCAGGCGGCGTTCGAGAGGGAGCGCCTCGTCCCATTCGGCCATGTGCTCTGAAAGATCGCGCAACAGGCCGCCGGCATTGGTCTTGCCGAGCAGCGAGGGCGTCTCGCGCACCGCGACCGCGCCGGGGCCGAAGGATTCGATGGCAAGGCCGAACGACGCCAGCTCCTCGCTGCGCTCCAGCAGGCGCTCCACCGTCGCCTCGTCCATCTCGACGATCTCCGGGATCAGCAGGATCTGCCGCTGCACGCCGTTGGCGGCGAGCGAGGCCTTGAGCCGCTCATAGACGATGCGTTCATGCGCGGCATGCTGGTCGACGATGATCAGGCCGTCGCGGGTCTGCGAGACGATGTAGGTCTCATGGATCTGGGTGCGCGCCGCGCCGAGCGGGCGATCGACGAGATCGCCGGCGGGTTGGATTTCGATCCGCACGTCCGCGCTGGGCGCGCCGACGTCGAAGGCAGCCTGCGCACGCTCGGCAAAGGCGGGCGCGGCCGAGCCTTCGAACGACGGCATCGGCGCGACCGGGGCAGATGGCGAGGCGCGCCAGTCCCAGCTTGCCGGGCGCGGTGGCGTGAAGGCCGGCCGGAACGAGGACAAGGCGCTCTCGCCGCTGTTGGCCGCGGTGCGGCGGCCCTCGCGTGCGAGAGCTTCCTTCAATCCGTGCACGATCAGCGCACGGACGAGGCCGGCGTTGCGGAAGCGCACCTCGGTCTTGGCCGGATGCACGTTGGCGTCGACCTCGCGCGGATCGAGCGTCACGAACAGTGCCAGCACCGGATGGCGGTCGCGCGGCAGATAATCGGAATAGGCCGCGCGCACGGCGCCGAGAATGAGCTTGTCGCGCACCGGCCGGCCATTGACGAAGAGATATTGGCCGAGCGCGTTGGCCTTCGTGAGCGCCGGTGCCGCGGCATAGCCGGCGACGACGACGCCCTCGCGCTCGGCATGGACCTCGATGGCATGGCTGCGGAATTCGGCGCCGAGAATGTCGCCAAGCCGCGTCAGGCGGCCGGCGGCACCGGGCAGGGCGGCGGCCCAGGTCACCGGTGCGCGCTCCTCGCCTGCGAGCGTGAAAGCGATGTCGGGCCGTGCCATCGCGAGTCGCCGCACCACCTCGCGGATCGCTTCCGCCTCGGTGCGGTCGGTCTTCAGGAACTTGAGCCGCGCCGGCGTCGCATAGAAGAGGTCGCCGACCTCGACCCGGGTGCCATGCGCCAGCGCCGCCGGCATGATCCCGGACTTCTCGCCGCCCTCGACTGATAGCGCCCAGGCGTGCGGTTCACTCGCATGCCGCGTGGTGATGGAGAGCCGCGCCACCGAGCCGATCGAGGGCAGCGCCTCGCCGCGGAAGCCGAGGGTGCGGATCTGCAGCAGATCCTCGTCGTCGAGCTTGGAGGTGGCGTGGCGCTCGACGGCGAGCGCGAGGTCTTTCGCGGTCATGCCGCTGCCGTCGTCGGTGATGCCGATCCGCCGCCGCCCGCCGCCGTCGGTGAAGACGTCGATGCGGCTCGCGCCGGCATCGATGGCGTTCTCGACCAGCTCCTTGACCACGCTCGCGGGGCGTTCGACCACCTCGCCGGCGGCGATGCGGTTGACGACCTGTTCTGGAAGCTGGCGGACGGGCATGGGGGACTCAGTGGACGTTCAGATCGCCAATCTAGTCCCGCTGGCGGTCAATTGCATGAGGCATGTGCGGGCTGCCCACATGCTGTCTCCGCTGGAACTGCCTGCTAATCGTCAAAGCTGCGGCCGCGGCCGGCCTTGACGTCGCTGCGGCGTTTCTTGCCCTCGAGCCGGCGCTGCTTGGAGGCGAAGGTCGGCCGCGTCGCACGGCGAGGCGTCGGCCGCACCATGGCCTCCTTGAGGATCTCGACGAGACGGTCGACGGCATCCTGACGGTTGCGCTCCTGGGTGCGAAAGCGCTGGGCGTGGATCACGATCACGCCGTCCTTGGTCATGCGCTGGCCGGCAATGCGGGCGAGGCGCAGCGATGCATCCTCGGGCAAGGTCAGCTTGCGCGTGTCGAAGCGCAGCTGCGCGGAGGTCGCGACCTTGTTGACGTTCTGCCCGCCCGGGCCGGAGGCGCGGACAAAGCCGATCTCGATGTCGTCCTCGTCGATGACGAGATCGCGGGATATCCGCAGCATGCTGGCACCAGGAAGAGATTCGGGTGCGCACAATAGCGGTTTTGGGTGGGATTCGTCATTCCGGGTTCGATGCTTCGCATCGCCCCGGAATGACAATTACTCAGTTCGACTTCGGTGCCGCGGCCGCCGGTTGCGCGGCGGCCTGGGGGGCACGGCCGACCACGACGGTCAGCAGCCCCTGGCCCCAGAGCCGCTTGGCGGCCGCCTTGGCATCGTCCAGCGTCACGGCGTCGACGATGGCGTTGCGCTTCTCGATATAGTCGATCGGCAGCTTGTCCTGCTGATATTGCAGCAGCGCCTGCGCCAGCTTGGAGGAGGTGTCGAGCGCCAGCATCTGCGAGCCCTTGAGGTAGGACTTGGCCTCATCGAGCTCCTTCTGCGTCGGGCCCTCCTGGGCGATGCGGCGCACCTCCTGTTCGATGGCCTCGATGGTGTCGCCGGCACGGTCGGCGCGGGTGCCGGTGTTGCCGATGAAAATCGCCGAGTGCTGCATCCAGAGCAGCGACTCGTACACGGAATAGGCCAGCCCGCGCTTCTCGCGCACCTCGCGATAGAGCCGGGACGACAGGCCGCCGCCGCCGAGGATGTGGTTGACGACATAGGCCGCCATGAAGTTGGGGTCGCTGCGCTTCACGCCGGGCCCGCCGAAGGTGATCACGGTCTGCGGCACGTCCAGTGTCACGAAGGCGCGTTGCGGCGGCTTTGCGGCCTCGACGTCGGGGACTGGCGTCAGATTGGCCTTGGCCGGCAGGCTGCCGAAGGTGTGGTCGAGCAGCTTTCCGAGCGTGGCCGGATCGACGTCGCCGACGACTGCAATCTTGAGCCCGTCCTTGGCAAGGACACGGCCGACATAATCCCTCATGTCGGCGACGGTGATGGTCGGCACGCTGTCGAGGTTGCCGTTGCTCTGCCGGCCGTAGGGGTGCTCGCCGAACGCGACCTCCAGGAATTTGCGGCTCGCCAGCGAGGTCGGATTGGTGGTTTCGCGGCGCAGTCCCGAGATGACCTGCGAGCGGATGCGTTCGACATCGGCCGGATTGAACTGCGGCGAGGTTAGCGCCATCCTGAGCAGGTCGAAGGCCTCGTCCTTGTTGTCGCGCAGCATGCGCAGGCTGCCGCGGAAGGTGTCGCGGGAGGCGCTGAAGGAGAGCTCGATGGCGCGGCGGTCGAGCCGTTCATGGAACGTCTTGGAATCGAGATCGCCGGAACCTTCGTCGAGGAGATCGCCGACCAGGTTGGCGACACCGGGCTTGTCCTTGGGGTCCTGCGCCGAGCCGCCGGCGAAGGAATATTCCATCGCGATCAGCGGCACGGTTGCGTCCTGCACGAACCAGGCTTCGATGCCGCCCGGCGAGATCAGGTGCTGGATCTTTGCCGCGGCCTGCGACGGCGAGGCCGCGGAGAACGCGAGGACCGCGCCGGCGGCAATGGAGAATGCAACGCGTCGAAGGAAGGAATAGGTCACGAGCGCTTCTCCTCGCGCTTGGCGGTTGCACTGTCCTTGATCAGATAGCCGGTCACCGAGCGCTTCTTCTCGAGCCATTTCTGCGCAACGGCGCGGACCTGCTCGGCGGTGACGGCGCGGATGCGATCGGGCCAGCTCCTGATGTCCTCGATCGACAGCCCCGTGGTCAGCGCGCCGCCGTACCAGCGCGCCAGCACGGCCTGGTTGTCCTGGGCGTAGATCGCTTCGGCAATGAGCTGGGTCTTGACCCGCTCCAGATCCTCGGCGCGGATCGGGTTCTGCGCGACGTTGGCAAGGACCCCGTCGACCGCCTGTTCCACTTCGGCGAAGCTGACGCCGGGTTTCGGTGCAGCCGAGATCGCGAACTGGGTCGGGTCGAGCGAGATGCTCGAATAGCTGGCGCTGGCGGAGACCGCGAGCGGCTTGTCGACGACGAGGGCGCGGTAGAGATAGGAATTGCTGCCGCTGCCGATCAGCTGCGCGAGCACGTCGAGCGCCGCGCTCTCGCCGGCCGCGGCCGTGGTCGCCGAGGGCACCAGATAATAGCGCCGCATGTTCGGCTGCTCGACGCGCGGGTCGGCCAGCGTCACGGTGCGCGGGGCGGCGGGCTCCGGCTCCTGCGGACGAACGCGCCGCGCCGGGATCGCGGGCTGTGCGGGAATCGAGCCGAAATTGCGCTCGACCAGCGGGCGGATTTCGGCGGCGTCGACGTCGCCGGCGATCACCAGGATCGCGTTGTTCGGCGCGTAAAAGCGACGATAGAAGGCGAGCGCATCCTCGCGATCGAGCTTCTCGATCTCCTGATGCCATCCGATCACCGGACGCCCGTAGGGATGGTTGAGATAGAGCGCGGCCATGATCTGCTCGTTCAACCGCGCATCCGGATTATTGGCGACGCGCATGTTGTACTCTTCGAGCACGACGTCGCGCTCGGGCAGCACGTTCTCGTCCTTGAGGACGAGGCCCGTCATGCGGTCGGCCTCGAACTCCATCATGGTCGGCAGCTGCTCTTTCGGCACGCGCTGATAGTAGTTGGTGTAGTCGACCGAGGTCGAAGCATTCTCGTTGCCGCCGACGCGCAGCACGGTCTGGGAGAATTCGCCGGCCGGATGCTTCGCGGTGCCCTTGAACATCAGGTGCTCGAGGAAATGCGCGAGCCCGGACTTGCCGGGCGTCTCGTCGGCCGAGCCCACCTTGTACCAGATCATCTCGGTGACCACGGGCGTGCGGCGATCCGGGATCACCACGACCTGCATGCCGTTGGAAAGCGTGAAGCTGGTGGGCGGGGCCGATGTGACCGTGGTCTGGGCAAGGGCGGCGTCGGCCGAGAGGACACTCGTCGAAAGCAGCGCGGCAAGGAGGCAGGCAGCCGATCGGTAAGAGAACATCATGATCCCTGGTTGTGAGGTGCCGAGCCCGGATCTCCGGCTCGGAGGGCACGGCATGCTACACCGTGCGGCTGAAGCTTCGCGTCACGAAGCAGAGAACGCTATCAACTCGGGAGCAGCCGGCAGCTGAAGCTGCGTGGCTGCGCAATATCGGGGCAAGAGCAGGAACGCTATTGCACCTTCTCCTTGCCGGATTGGACGTCGAAATAGGTTCGCTTCGAATTATCCGGGCCGGAGCCGTAGGCGTAGTTCGGCGACGGCGTCTGATATCCCGGCGGCGGCTCCACCAGCGATTGGCGTGGCGGTTCCGACGTGAACGGCTTCGATTCGGCGTCGTTCCCTTTGAACAGTTTCCACAGCCCGCCGGTATATCCGAGCTGGGCAGGGCTGAGGGTCGGATTGGCGGTGTTGGTGCCTGGCTGGACCGGGTCATTGCCGGTCTTTCCGGCGGCGGCCGTCTTGTGGGCGTTCATCTCGGCCGGCGACAGCGGCTGGGCATTTTTCCAGTACTCCGTTGCCTTGTTGCCGGACTTCTTGCGCTCGGCGACAGCATCCTTGCGGCGCTTCTCGTCGGGGTCCTTCGGCCAGTTTGGCGCAGCCGCGGCATCGGCTGCGGCAGGCGGCGGCAGGTCGAGCTTGGGCGGCACGACCAGCGGCGAACGCTCGCGGTATTCGATGCCGGGTTTTTCCATGCGCGTGGCGCCAAGGCCGGACATCAGGTTGTCGATGAGCTTCTCTTCGAAGGTCATGTCGTCGTCGTCATCGTCAGCAGCACGGGCGGCGCCGGTCGACATGACGAGGCCGATGCCGAGCGCGACGGTGGACCATTTCAGTGCCCGCCAGACCCCCGATTGGGGGTCTCGAACCATCGAACCGCTGGTCTTCGAGCTGCGCATGACCGTACCTGTTTCATATTGTAGCAGATTGCCGCTCGCGCGCGGCTCAAACCCTTGTAAAAGCCGGGTTCCGCCTGCCGGTCCGTATCGGCCGGGATCAGGGCGCTTTTGCGGCGGGTACCCCCAGGAAGGAATCATACAATAGCGCCGCCACCCCAGCAACGATGGCCACGTCCGCGAGGTTAAACACATACCAATTATAGGTATTTCCGGCGATCTCGACGTGGAACAGGGCGAAATCCACCACCGCGCCATAGGCCAGGCGGTCGATGCCATTGCCGATGGCACCGCCAATGATCAGGCCGAGCGCGACGGTCGCGAGCACGGTCTGCGAGCGCGCCATCCAGATCGCCAGCGCGACCACGGCGATCGCCTTGACCGCCATCAGGGCGAGCTGCGCGGCCTGGCTGTCGTTCTGGAGCCAGCCGAAGCTGATGCCGATGTTCCAGGCCAGCACCAGGTCGAAGAACGGTGTCACCCGCACCACGCCGCGACGGGCGAGGTCGAACACGTTTAGCAGCCAGAGCTTCGAGGCCTGGTCTGCCACGAGCGTGACCATGGCCGCGAGGATGCCGGCGCGGAGCGGGGTCATGGCCGGCCGGTCAGACGCTCACCCCCAGCGCCTTCCATTCGCGCAGCGCCTTGGCGTCGCGCGGGGTGACGTCGGGGTATTCAGGGTCCTCGCCGACAACAGGCGAAATCTTCCAGGAGCGGGCGCATTTGGTGCCGACCGCCTTCTCCACCACGACAGCGACGCCGGGCACGGCATCGAGGCGGAATGCCGAGGCCGGCGCCTCGCCCTCCCGCACCTCGTAGTTCGAGGTGATGCAGACTTCAGCCAGATCGATGTCGAACAAGGTCGCCAGCATGCCGCGATCGGCGACATAGATCACCGGCGATGCCTCGAGCGAGGAGCCGATGTTCTTGGCGGCACGTTCCAGCTCGAGCGCGCCGGTGACGACGCGGCGGACGTTGCGAATGGTCTCCCACTTCGCGGCGAGCTTGTCGTCGCGGAGATCTTCGAGGTCGGTCGGGAACAGCGTCAGGTGCACCGACGGCTCGGCGCCCGGCCGGTACATGCGCCACGCCTCCTCGGCCGTGAAGCTGAGGATCGGCGCCAGCCATTTCAGGATCGAGGCGCACAACAGGTCGATCGTCGTCAGCGCCGCCTTGCGCGTCAGCGAGGAGGGCGGATCGCAATACAGCGTATCCTTGCGGATGTCGAAGTAGAACGCCGAGAGCTCGCTGTTCAGGAACGCGGACAGGATCGCGACCACGGTCTTGTAGTCGAACTCCCGATAGGCCTTGCCGATCGCGGCGGCACGCACTGCGAGCTCGTGCAGCATCAAGCGTTCCAGCTCGGGCATCTCGGCAGGCGCGACCGCGTCGGCCGGCTTGTAATGATGCAGCGTGCCGAGCATCCAGCGCACGGTGTTGCGCAGCTTGCGATAGGTCTCGACGGTGTTCTTCAGGATCTCGGGGCCGATGCGCTGGTCGTCGGTGTAGTCGCTGGATGCGACCCAGAGCCTTAGGATGTCGGCGCCGGATTCCTTGATGACGGACTGCGGCTCGATGGTGTTGCCGAGCGACTTCGACATTTTGCGGCCGTCCTCGGCCTGGGTGAAGCCGTGGGTCAGCACGATGTCGTAAGGCGCGCGCCCGCGCGTGCCGCAGCTTTCCAGCAGCGAGGAGTGGAACCAGCCGCGGTGCTGGTCCGAGCCTTCCAGGTACATCACCGTGTCGGCGCCGCCGTCGACCTTGCGCTTGATGCCAGCGAGGCCCGGGAAATGCACGGGGTCTTCCAGCACGAAGGCGTGGGTCGAGCCTGAATCGAACCAGACGTCGAGGATGTCGTCGACCTTCTGCCAGTCCTCGCTCGCGCGCGAGCCGAGGAAGCGTTCGCGCGCGCCCGTCGCGTACCAGGCGTCGGCGCCTTCCTTCTCGAAGGCGTCGCCGATGCGCGCATTGACAGCCTCGTCCTGCAGGATCTCGGCCGAGCCGTCGCCCTTCTCGCGCACGAACACGGCGATCGGCACGCCCCAGGCGCGCTGGCGCGAGATCACCCAGTCGGGGCGCGCCTCGATCATGCCGTTGATGCGGTTCTCGCCGGACGGCGGCACCCATTGCGTCACCGAGATCGCATGCAGCGCGCGGGCACGCAGGGTGTCGCCGCTCGTGGCCTTGCCGCCCTGCGCTACATCCTTGTCCATGGCGATGAACCATTGCGGCGTGTTGCGGAAGATCACCGGCTTCTTGGAGCGCCAGGAGTGCGGATATTGATGCTTGAGCCGGCCGCGCGCGAGCAGCATGCCTCTGTCGACGAGCGCCTTGATGACGGCCTCGTTGGCGTCGCCCTTCTCGCCCTTGTCGGTGATGACGCGCTTGCCGGCAAAGCCCGGCGCATGATCGGTGTAGGCGCCGTTCTCGTCGACGGTATAGGGGATCGCGGTATTGATGCCGCGCGCATCGAGATCGCGCGCCTGTGCCATCCAGACATCGAAGTCCTCGCGGCCATGGCCGGGCGCCGTGTGCACGAAGCCGGTGCCGGTGTCGTCGGTGACGTGATCGCCGGGCAAAAGCGGCACGATGAAGTCGTAGCCGCCGCCAACGCCCCTCAGCGGATGGGCACACTCGATCGCGTCCATGGTGTCGCCGGGGACGTCGCGAACCTTCTCGTAAGCGGTCACGCGCGCCTGCTTGAAGACATCCTCCGCGAGCGCGTCGGCGAGGATGAGGAGGTCGCCGTTCTTGGCCCAATTGTCGGCGGGGGCGTCCGTCACCTTGTAGAGCCCATAGGCGATCTTCGGCGAGAACGAGATGGCGCGGTTGCCCGGCAGCGTCCAGGGCGTCGTGGTCCAGATCACGACGCTTGCCGAGGCGAGCGCACCGTGCGCGGGCGAGGTCACCGGGAACTTCACCCACACCGTATCGGACGTATGGTCCTCGTACTCGACCTCGGCCTCGGCCAGCGCGGTCTTCTCGACCACGCTCCACATCACCGGCTTGGAGCCGCGATAGAGCGTGCCGTTGGCGGCGAACTTCATCAGCTCGCGCGCGATCTGGGCTTCGGCCGGATAGCTCATCGTGGCGTAGGGATGGTCCCAATCGCCGATCACCCCTAAGCGCTTGAACTCCTCGCGCTGCACGCCGAGCCAGTGCGTGGCATAGGCGCGGCACTCCCGGCGGAAATCGATCATCGCGGCAGAGTCGCGGAAGTCGGGCTTCTGCTTGCCCTTCTTGCGATAATGCTCCTCCTCGACCTTCCACTCGATCGGCAGGCCGTGGCAGTCCCAGCCCGGCACGTAGTTGGAATCGAAGCCGAGCATCTGCTGGCTCTTGGTGACGAGATCCTTCAGGATCTTGTTCAGCGCCGTGCCGATATGGATGTTGCCGTTGGCGTAGGGCGGACCGTCATGCAGCACGAACTTGGCGCGGCCCTTCGCGCTCTGGCGCAGCTTCTCGTAGAGGCCGATTTCGTACCAGCGCTTGAGGATCTCCGGCTCGCGCTGCGGCAGGCCGGCGCGCATCGGGAATTCGGTCTGCGGCAGAAACAGGGTTTTCGAATAGTCTTTGGCTTCGGACTTTGGGGACTTTTGCGGCTTTTCGGACATGAGGCTGACTGGCTCGGAAATGGCGCGGGAACGGATGGCGATGCAAAATCGCGGGTGAAACGACGAAATCCCGGTCTTGCGCCGAGCCTTCAGGCTCAGGCGGAAGCCGGGCCGCTAATCCCTATGATGCGCCGCGCAAACATGGGCTCTCCATAGCAGGGGGCCAAGGGAAGCGCAAAGGGCCGGCGAGGCCGGGTTTCGGCTCAACCGATCACGCCCAGCTTCGGAAACGCGTCCGGCGCGGCGGCGAGCATGGCGCGGGCGCGGGCGGAATCGTCGTCCATCTGGCGGATCAGGTCCTCGATACCCTCGAATTTCAGCTCCTCGCGGATGAAGCCGATGAAGGCGCAGTCGAGCGCCTGGCCGTAGAGGTCGCCCCTGAAATCGAACAGGAAGATTTCGAGCAGCGGGGCGCCATTGTCGAAGGTCGGGCGGCGGCCGAAGCTGGCCACGCCGTCCAGACGCTCGGTCCCGCGGCCGACCCGCACCGCGTAGATGCCGTGCTTGAGGCCGCAATTGGCGTCGAGGCGAATGTTGGCGGTGGGATAGCCGAGGTCGCGGCCGCGCTTTTCACCATGGATGACCTCGCCGGTGATGAACCAGGGCGCGCCCAGCATGGTCGTGGCCTCGTCGAGCTGGCCCTCGGCGAGGGCGATCCGGATCGCGCTGGAGGAGACCGGCCGCTCGTCGATATCGACATGCGGCTGCACGTCGACCTCGATGCCGAGCCGGGGCGCCTCGTTGACCAGCAGGCTCGGCGAGCCGACCCGGCCCTTGCCGAAATGGAAGTCGTAGCCGACCGCGATGCCGCTGACGCCGAGACGACCGATCAGGTCATGGTGAATGAAATCTTGCGCGCTGGTTCCGGCGCGGGCCTTGTCGAAGGTCATGACCACGGCGCCGGCAAGCCCGGTGCCGGCCAGAAGCCGCAGCTTGGCCCGCTCGTCCGTCAGGCGGAATTGCGGGGTGTTGGGGCTGAAAAATCGCCGTGGGTGCGGCTCGAAGGTCAGTGCCAGCGCAGGGCGGCCATGCGTCCTGCCCATCTCCAGGGCAGCCGCGATGACGGCGCGATGGCCGAGGTGGACGCCGTCGAAATTGCCCATGGCGACCACGGCGCCCCTTGGAATGGCGGAATCCGGCGTTGTATCGCGGATGACGGTAAAAGGCGGAGCCATCAGGGGAATTCTCGAACCGGGCAGGACCGGCCCGGACCGTGGCGCGACCGGCCCTGCGAAGTCAAGCGGCGGGCCGGGCAGACATTGAACACGATTTCAATCCTTCGGGGCGGCCCGCGATTAACGCGCTGTTTAAGGCCTTGATGCTAGTCCTTGAGGCGTGGAACTGCCGGCCGCCGGCCTGGCAGGTCCGATCCTAGTATTCCTGGTTTGCGTTTGGGGGAGTCGAGATGGCGGTTGATTTGTCGATGCCGGTTCTGGTGGTGGATGACTACAGCACCATGATCCGTATCATCCGGAATCTGCTGAAGCAGCTTGGCTTCGAGAACATCGATGATGCCAGCGACGGTTCGGCAGCGCTGAACAAGATGCGCGGCAAGAAATACGGGCTCGTGATCTCCGACTGGAACATGGAGCCGATGACGGGCTACGACCTCCTGCGCGAAGTCCGCGCCGATCCGAACCTCGCCACCACGCCCTTCATCATGATCACGGCCGAATCCAAGACCGAGAACGTGATCGCGGCCAAGAAGGCGGGCGTGAACAATTACATCGTCAAGCCGTTCAACGCGGCGACGCTGAAGACCAAGATCGAGGCGGTCTTCCCGGACATGGCGAGCGCGTAAGCGCGGCCTGACGGCACAACAGTTCACCATATAGATCGTCATGCCCGGGCTTGTCCCGGGCATCCACGTTCTTGGTGCTGGAAGCAAGACGTGGATGGCCGGGACAAGCCCGGCCATGACGGCGTTGAGAGCTGGGCAATTCGTCTAAGCTTGCAGCGTCTGCGCGAGCCCCGAAATCACCACTTCAATTCGCGCATCAGCGCCTTCGGCGGGTGGCCGAACAATTCCATCACTGAATTCGGGTCGAGCTGGTCGAGGCCCTCGAACTCCTCGGCATGGATGCCGCGGGTGACGAACAGGCAGTCGATGCCGAATTCGCGCGCGCCGGTCAGGTCGGTGCGGACGGAATCGCCGATCGCCAGCACCTTCTTCCGGTCGATCGGATGGCCTTGTCGTTCTCCGGCCAGCCGCATGGCGCGCTCGTAGATCGGCCGGTGCGGCTTGCCGTAGAAGATCACCTCGCCGCCGAGCTCGCGGTAGAGCTCGGCGATGGCGCCGGCGCAATAGATCAGCCGGTCGCCGCGCTCCACCACGATGTCGGGATTGGCGCAGACTAGTGTCAGCTTGCGCTCGCGCGCCTTCAGCATCATGCCGCGATAGTCTTCCGCCGTCTCGGTCTCGTCGTCGTAGAGGCCGGTGCAGACGATGTAATCGGCTTGCTCCAGCGGCGCGGTCACCGCTTCGAGGCCGCGGTAGATCGAGTTGTCGCGCTCGGGGCCGAGCCAGAACATCTTGCGGCCGGGATGCTCGGCGACATAGAGCCGGGTCAGGTCGCCTGAAGAGACGATCGCGTCATAGGTCTCATCGGGAACGCCGAGCTTGCGCAATTGCCGCTGCACGGAGTCGGCCGGGCGCGGCGCGTTGGTGATCAGGATCACCGTACCGCCGCGGCTGCGATAGGTGTGCAGCGCCTCGCAGGCCTCGGGGAAGGACTCCAGCCCGTTATGGACCACGCCCCAGATATCGCTGAGCACGACCTCCACGCCGCCCACGAGCTCGCGCAGGCCCTCGGCATAATGCAGGGCGGTCATGACGTGCGCGGCCGATCAGATGCGGCGCGCCAGCGCCGCGCTGCCGGTGATGCGTTGGGGCGGAGGCGCCGAAGAGGTCGCGCCTGAGCTGGGTGTGGCGGAGCCATTGGATCCCTGAATGTCCTGCGCCTGGTTCGGCGAGGCCCCGCCGGTAGCAGATGCCCCTTCGGGCCGCAATGGCCGGGGCGGTGCGAACAGGAACCCCTGGCCGAACCGCACGTCATAATCGAGCAGATCGACCACCGCGCGCTCGCCTTCGATCCGTTCGGCGATCAGGTCGATGCCGAAGCGGCCGAGCAGGTCGGAGAGGTCGGAGGGGTGGATGTCGGAGGCGGAGGCCTGCTTGGGATCGAGCAGCAGAGCAGCCGGCACCTTGATGAAGCGGACCCCGCGATCGGCCAGCTCGCGCGGCTCGATGCGCAAATCCGTGACATGGTCGATCGAGAAACGGAAGCCGCGCTGGGCCAGCGCCGCAAGGTTCTCGGTCTCGGCGGCGCCGAGATTGCGGAAGGTCGACTGCTTGAACTCCAGCACCAGCGAGGGCGCCAGCGCCCGGTTGGCTTCGAGGAAGTCGAGGCATTGCGCGAAGGTGGTGGAGTTGCCGAGCGTGGAGGCCGCGACATTGCAGAACACGCCGACGTCCTTGTTGCGCACCATCAGGCGCCGCAGCACCTGCACGCAGCGCAGCATCACCATGTTGTCGATGCGCCCGATCAGGCCCGAGGCTTCCGCGATGCTGATGAACTCCTCGGCGGCGATCAGCTGGTCGCGCTCGTCGCGCAGGCGCGTCACCGCCTCGTAGAACCGCACCTTGCGCTGCGGCAGCGTCACCATCGGCTGCAGGAAGATATCGATGCGGTTCTCCTCGACCGCATTGCGCAGCGTCGCCAGCAATTGGGTCTGGTTGCGCCCATTGGCGGTCTGAACTGGGGTGGCGGTCTGAACCGGGGTGGCGGCCTGGACCTGGACTGGCGGCGGTGCCGGCCGTGGCGGGGGCTCCGGAAGCGAAGCGCGAGCGACCGGCTTCTCCTCGAAGGGGGCGGCCAGATCGATCGAGGCTTCCGGCTCGGGCCTTGTGATCGGGGCGGGCGCGGGCGCGTGGCCGGCGAGCAGATCCTCATGGGCCGCCACGGTGGTGGCGAGCTGCCTGACCAATCCGCCGAGTTCGTTGATCTCGCCGATGACCGACTGGATGCGGTCGGAATTGGTCGAATTGGAGGAGGCGATGCGGCCCTCGACCGCAGCCAGCCGGCGGCCGAACTCGGCCACTTGGCGGGCGAGGTCGGCGGTGCCGCGCGAGAGGTCGGCGATCTGGCCGCCGACGTCGCTGCGGTCGCGCAGCCGCATCGACACCGCGTTGTAGAGGATCAGGAAGGTCAGCGCGGTCAGCGCCACGATCGCCGATTCCGTTCCGCTGATGCCGGCGACCGAATAAAGCACGAGCCCGAGCGAGGCCGCGACCAGGACCATGCAGATGGCGATGAAGATCGTCGAAATGCGAATCATGCCGCGCGTTATGCCTTTTAGAGCCGACTGCCTCACCCGGGAAAACACGGGTCGCGCTCGCCCCCGTCACGCCTCATGCTCCCCAAGCATGGATGAGCCTAACATCATTGTTGATTCGAGGGGATAGTGGCTGTTTCGCAGCCCGGCCGGTCCGCCGCCGAAGGCTTTCCAGGCACCGGCTGCGAAACCTCGCACCGCCTCCGCGGCTCCGATGCGGAAATCAAGACGCTCTCAGCGGAAAATCATGCCGCCCTCAAGGCCAGAGGGCCGCATGCGTCCTATCGTCCCGGCGTTTTCAACCGCAGGAGATTGCCATGTCGACATCCGCCGCGCTCAAGCCAGTCGCCCCCCAACCCGATCTCGCCGCCGTCAAGCAGCGCCAGCAAGGCGCATGGTCGTCGGGCGACTATGCCGTGGTCGGCACCACCTTGCAGATCGTGGGCGAACAGCTCTGCGAGGCCATCGACTTGCGCGCCGGCAGCAAGGTGCTGGACGTCGCGGCCGGCAACGGCAATGCGACGCTGGCGGCGGCGCGGCGCTGGTGTGACGTCACATCCACCGACTACGTGCCGGCGCTGCTCAAGCGCGGGCGCGAGCGCGCCATGGCCGAGCACCTCACCGTCGAGTTCCGCGAGGCCGATGCCGAAGCGCTGCCGTTTGCGGACGCCAGCTTCGACGTCGTGCTCTCCACTTTCGGCGTGATGTTCACACCGGACCAGGACAAGGCGGCTTCCGAGCTCGCGCGGGTCTGCAGGTCCGGCGGCAAGATCGGCCTTGCCAACTGGACGCCGCAAGGCTTCATCGGCCAGCTGTTCAAGACCATCGGCAAGCATTTGCCGCCGCCGGCGGGCGTGAAATCGCCCGCGATGTGGGGCACGACGGCACGGCTCGAGGAGATGTTCGGCGGCGTGGCCGCGGAGATTGCCGCCGAGCCGCGCATGTTCGTGTTCCGCTATCGCTCGCCGGACCACTGGCTCGACATCTTCAAGACCTTCTACGGGCCCACGCTGAAGGCGTTCGCCGCGCTCGACGCGAGCGGCCAGGCCTCGCTGACGCGCGATCTCCTGGCGCTGCTCCAGGAGTTCAACCACGCCGATGACGGCACGATCGTGGTGCACAGCGAATATCTGGAAACCGTGATCACCAAGCGCTGATAGCGCCTGAGATGCGGTCAGGCCGGCCTCCGGCCTGGCTGCATCGGGTCAGAATGGCGCGGTGGCGCCCACGGTGTCGGCGGAGACGGCGTCCCGGGTGCCGAGCGGCTTCGGGGCCCCCTCGGTGGTGTCCTTCAGCGTCTGCCGTTCGATCTCCGAATTCAGCTCGGCGCCGAACATGATGACGATTGCCGACATCCACATCCACATCATCAGGCCGATCGCCGCGCCCAGCGAGCCGTAGGTCGCGTTGTAATTGGCGAATTCCGAGAGATACCAGGACAGCAGGGCCGAGCCTGCGATCCAGAGGATCGCGGCCGTCACGGCGCCGAGGCTCAGCCATTGCCAGCGCGGCGCGTCACGGCTGGGGGCGAAGCGATAGAGGATGGCGAGTGCGACCAGCAGGACGACGAACAGCAGCGGCCATCGTGCCAGCGCCACGATCAGCTTGTTCTCGGGCGCCAGGCCGAGATGATTGAGCGCAAGCGGGAAGGCGACGACGGCTCCCACCATCAACAGCAGCGCCACGATGCCGCCGACGGTGAAGGCCAGCGAGACCATGTTCAGCCGGATGAAGCTGCGCTTCTCGCGTTCCTCATAGGCGACGTTGAGGGCGTCGAAGATCGCCTTGACGCCGGCATTGGCGCTCCAGATCGCAAGCAGCAGGCCGACCAGGAAGGTGACACCGAGCGTCGCATTGCCGTTCGACACCACGCGCGCGACCTGGTCTTCCACGATCTGGAACGAGCCCTCGGGCAGCATGGTCGCAAGCGTCTGGAGGTTGGCGCTGATCGTCGCGGGGTCGGCGAACAGGGCGTAAGAGGAGACGAGCGCGGTGACTGCCGGGAAGAGCGCGAGCAGCCCGAAGAAGACGACGCCGCCCGCCGTCGCGAGCAGACGATCCTCGTCGATGCGCTGATAGGTCCGCCAGAAAATGTCCTTCCAGCCCGCCCAGGGGATCTCGAAAGGGCTTTTCGCGCGGCGGCCGCGGCCCGGCTGCATCGCCGCACCGGCCGGGTGCGTTTCCGGGGAATTCGCTTCGCCCTTGCGGTGATGTTGCGGAGGCCCCGGCCTCGCCAGGCCGGAATCCTGAAAGTAGCGCTCCGCGGTCAGCACGAACACGGCCGTCGCCGCGACCAGCAGCCAGGAATCGATCTGCTCGGAGCGCCGCGCCAGCATCACGCCTCCAGACTGCGCCTGTTGCGTCGCCGCCGCGCGGCCGTCAGCCCGACCAGGCCGACCGCCGCGAGCATCAGGCCGAGCTGCACGGGACGGTTGGCGCGGGCCGGCCAGATCTTGATGCCGCCGCGCACGCCCGGTGCGAGCGGCGCAAGGGGGATCGTGGTCGCGACCTCCTTCACCGCCTCCTTGACCGTTCCACGCGGGATCCGGGGCGTGGCGATCGCCACGCGCAGACGGCTCGCGAGCGGCACGACCGGCTTGGCCTTGCGCTTCATCTGCGCCATGGCCACGCCGGCACAGACCGCGGCCAGCACCAGCAGCACGGCGGCGACCGCGCCAAATCCCCAGAATTGCCCGTAGGTGATCCCGACCCAGCGGTACAAGGCGATCAGTCCGACGAAAAATGTCGCGACGACGAACAGGCCGGCGACCGCGAACAGCCCGCCGGCCACGGCGTAGGACGTCACCTTGCCCGTTGCCTGGCTGGTCTGGTCACGCAGATAGGATTGAGCAGCGCGTTTGACGTGATTGAGCTTGAGCGCCATCCCGGCGCGCAGCAATTCGCCCGATGGCGCGAGCATGCGGACATCCTCCAAGGACTAGAAAATTCGTCGGGGGATGAACGTGGCGTTATTTGACTTGTTCCGACGGAGCGTGATCGGCCGCGATGAATCAGCCGAGATCGGCGGCTGCGATCCAGAACACCTCGCCCTCGGAATCTTCGGTGTCGAGCCAGAGCAGCGGCAGTTCCGGAAAGGCCTCGTCGACCAGCTCGCGGCCGCGGCCGATCTCGCAGATCAGCCCGCCATCCGCCGTCAGGTGATCGGGTGCATCGCGCAGGATCCGGCGCACCACGTCGAGACCGTCGGCGCCGCCATCGAAGGCGAGCTTCGGCTCGGCCCGGCACTCCGGCGGCAATGCCGCCATGCCCTCGGCGTCGACGTAAGGCGGATTGGTGATGATCAGGTCGTACCTTTTGCCGCCGAGCGGGGCGAACAGGTCGCCGTGATAGAGGCTGATGCGCTCCTCGAGCCCGTATTCGTCGACATTGCGCGCAGCGACCTCGAGCGCGCCCTTGGAGATGTCGACGGCGTCGACGGTGGCGTTCGGGAAGTGATGCGCGGCGAGGATCGCAAGGCATCCCGAGCCCGTGCAGAGATCGAGCACGCGCTCGACCGCCGTCGGGTCGTCGATCAGCGATCCGGCCTCGCCGCCGGCGCCGAAATGCGACTCCAGGAGCTCGCCGATGAAGGAGCGCGGAACGATGACGCGCTCGTCGACATAGAAGGGCAGGCCGCGCATGTAGATCTTGTTGACGAGATAGGCGGCCGGTTTGCGCGTCGTGACGCGCTGATGGATGAGATCGAGGAGGGTCTTGCCTTCCGCGGTCGTGACGCGCGCGTTGGCAAAGATCTCGAACTGGTCGGGGTTGAGATGCAGCGCCTCGCAGACCAGGAACGCGGCTTCCGCGACGGGATCGGTCGTACCATGGGCAAAGGCGAGCTTCGCCTCGACGAAGCGGCTCACAGCATAGCGGACGAAGTCGAGCAGCGTGACAAGCTCGCCAGGCCCGACCTTCGCGAGGTCAGGCGCGGCGCGGCCGCGCCCGGTCGTTTTCGCAGGTTTCGCCATCAGGATTTGGTCCAGCGTGCGGCGGCTGCGTCGTCGCGGGCATGGGCTTCGACCCAGCCGGTGCCGGTGGCGCTCTCTTCCTTCTTCCAGAACGGCGCGCTGGTCTTGAGATAGTCCATCAGGAACTCGGCGGCCTGGAACGCCGCCTGTCGGTGTTGCGAGGCGGTCACCACCAGCACGATGTTCTGGCCCGGCATGAAGCGGCCGACGCGGTGGATTACCGTGATGCCGTTGAGCGGCCAGCGCGAGACGGCCTCGTCGGCGTGACGCCTGATCTCTTCCTCCGCCATGCCGGGATAATGTTCGAGCGTCAGCGCGGCAACCTTCGCGCTGTCATCGTCGGCGCGGCAGATGCCGGAAAATGTCACCACAGCGCCGATATCGGTCCGGCTGTTCGTCAGCACCGAGATCTCGCGCGCGATGTCGAAATCGTCTTCCTGGATACGGACGGTGACGGGGCAGGTCATGAGCCTAGCCGCCGGTCATGGGCGGGAAGAACGCGATCTCCTGGGCGCCTGCGATGGCCGCGTCCTGCTTGACGTGAGCGCGGTCGATCGCGGCGCGGATCACCTTCGGCTTCTCGAACGCATGCGCATAAGCCTCGTTTTGGCCGGAGAGCCAGGCGATCAGCTCCTCGACGGTTCGCACGCTCGCGGGGGGCTCGATCGTCTCTTCGGCCTTGCCGACGCGCTCGCGCACCCAGGCGAAATACTTCACCTTCATCCCTCGTCCTCCTTGATGAGGTGATGGATGCCGGCGCGGAAATAGTCGTAGCCGGTGTAGATGGTCACGATCGCCGAGGCCCACAGCAGCGCGAGGCCAATCATCGAGACGACGGGCACCACTTCGTCGCCGGCAGGTCCCGCGAGCAAAAAGCCGATCGCGACCAGCTGGACCGTGGTCTTCCACTTCGCGAGCTTGGTCACGGGCACGCTGACGCGGAGCGCGGCGAGATATTCGCGCAGGCCCGAGACCAGAATCTCGCGGCACAGGATCACGATGGCGGCCCACAGCGACCAGCCGTGGATGATGCCGTCCGCGGCCAGCATCAAGAGGCACGATGCGACCAGCAGCTTGTCGGCGATCGGGTCGAGCATCCGGCCGAACGCCGATTGCTGATTCCAGATCCGCGCGTAGTAGCCGTCAAGGTAATCGGTCACCGCGGCGCCGATGAAGATGGCGACCGCGACCCAGCGCAGCCAGAGCGGCTGATCCAGAATCGACTGTGCATAGATACATCCGACCACGACCGGGATCGCGGCGATCCGGCCATAGGTCAGGATGTTGGGGAGGGACATCGCGCGGCTGGTGGTCCCTCGTGTCGTGGCGATGTTCATCCGTCCTACCAATACCGCTCGAGCCTGAAGGTCAACCGTTCCGCACCCCAAATGAGGTGCGGACGCGACGTTCATATGACTGCGGTCCCCCTTTAGTTCACCCCGGCTGGGGATGGAAATACTCGAAAATCCTGCGCGCGCTCTCGGCGCTGACCCCCGGAACCTTGCCGAGATCGGCGATCGAGGCCCGTTCGATCTCTTTCAGGGTCCCGAAATGGTGCAGCAAGGCACGTTTGCGTGACGGGCCGATGCCCGGAATTTCCTGCAAGCCGGCCTCGCGGATGTCCTTCTTGCGCAGCTTGCGGTGCGAGCCGATGACGAAGCGGTGGGCTTCGTCGCGCAGGCGCTGAATGAAATAGAGCACGGGATCGCGCGGCTCCAGCTTGATCGCCTCGCGCTCCGGCATGAACAGGGTCTCGCGGCCGGCATCCCGGTCCGGTCCCTTGGCGACCGACATCAGCGACACCTGGGTCAGGCCGAGATTGGCGAAGATCTCGCGCACGGCGTTGAGCTGGCCGCGGCCGCCGTCGATGATCACGAGGTCGGGCCATTGCGGGAAATCGTCGTCCTTGGCCTTGCTGGCGGCGTCCTCGGGCGGATTGATCAGGCGCTTGAAGCGGCGCTCCAGCACTTCGCGCATCATGGCGAAGTCGTCGCCGGGCGTGATCCCTTCCGACTTGATGTTGAACTTGCGGTACTGGTTCTTCACGAAGCCATCGGGGCCGGCGACGATCATGGCGCCGACCGCATTGGTGCCCTGGATGTGGCTGTTGTCGTAGACCTCGATGCGCTTGGGCACGTGCGGCAGGTTCAGCGTCGTGGCCATGGCCTCGAGCAGCCGGCTTTGCGTCGCGGTGTCCGCGAGCTTGCGGCCGAGCGCTTCCCGCGCATTGGTCAGCGCGTGGAGGACCAGCTCCTTCTTCTCGCCGCGCTTGGGCGCGGTGACCTCGACCTTGTGGCCGGCCTTGATCGACAGCGCGTTGGCGAGCAGCTCGCTCTCCTCGATCTCGTGCGAGAGCAGGATGTTCCTCGGCGGCGGCTTGTCATCGTAGAACTGGGCCAGGAAGGACCCCAGCACCTCCTCCGGCGTAAAGCTCTTCTCCGCGCGCGGAAAATAGGCACGGTTGCCCCAGTTCTGTCCGGTGCGGAAGAAGAACACCTCGACGCAGGAGAAGCCGCCCTCCTGGTGGATCGCGAACACGTCGGCTTCCTCGACCGTGCGCGGATTGATGCCCTGCTGCGACTGGATCGCCGACAGCGCGGCGAGGCGGTCGCGGTAGAGTGCGGCGCGCTCGAATTCGAGCTCGTTCGAGGCCTTCTCCATCTCGCCGGCGAGCTCCTGCTTCACCGCATGGCTCTTGCCGGAGAGGAAGTCGCTCGCCTCGCGCACCAGCGTCGAATAGCCGCCGAAATCGATCTCGCGGGTGCAGGGGCCGGCGCAGCGGCGGATCTGGTGGAGCAGGCAGGGCCGGGTGCGGCTCTCGAAGAAGGAATCGGTGCAAGAGCGGATCAGGAACGCGCGCTGCAGCGCCGTGATGGTGCGGTTGACCGCGCCGGCGGAGGCGAACGGGCCGAAATAGCGCCCGGACCGGGTCTGCGCACCGCGATGCTTGAGGATCTGCGGCGCCCAATGGTCGCCGGTGATCAGGATGTAGGGAAACGACTTGTCGTCGCGCAGCTGCACGTTGAAGCGCGGCCGCAGCTGCTTGATGAGGTTGGCCTCCAGCAGCAGCGCCTCGGTCTCGGTCGTGGTCGAGACGATCTCCACGGTGACGGTGGCCGCGATCATGCGCAGGATGCGGGCCGGCAGCGGTGCACTCTGGCGCGCATAGCTGGACAGGCGCTTTTTGACGTTCTTGGCCTTGCCGACATAGAGCACGTCGGCGTTCGCATTGAGCATGCGATAGACGCCGGGCGAGGTGGGCGCGAGGCGCACGGCGCGCTCGATCGCCTCGTGGCCGGTCGCGAGCGGGCCTTCGCCGATGGCGCCGCTCTCTTCCAGGATGTCCGGCAGCAGGGCATCGTCCTCGTCATCGCCCGCTGCTAGCGCGGGATCGACGTCCGGCGCGGCCAGCCGCTCGGGCGGCGCCTCGCTCGCAGCAGCCGGCGACTTGCGCGCGCGGTCGTCCGGATTGTCGGGGGAATCGTGAACCATGGGGCGAATTTAGGCGCTGGGGGTGCCGATTTGAAGTTCCGGCCGTGCGGCACGCACAGATGGCGGCCGGTTCCCGGGTAACGCTTCCTTAAGTCTGTTAAGCGGGCGGTAACCCGACTTAACAGCCCTTTAACTTAAAACTCTCGATAAATCCTACGCGAAAAGGTCTTGGTTCCGTGACCATTCGGTTTTGCTCGCGCGGCGGCGCGGGCATCGCTCGGGTTGCGACAGTTGCGTTGGAGTGAGTGATGAAGAGGCTCGTTGTGGGCGCAGCCGCGTTGGTTGCAGCCGGCTGGACAGCTTCGGCACAGGCCGCCGATCTCAATTACGGGCAGCGCGCGCCCTATACCGTCAATCAGCCGCTCAACGCCTATAGCTGGGCAGGTCCCTATCTCGGCGGCAACATCGGCTATGAATGGGGCTCGGTCGACAACAATCCCACCAAGCCGTCCGGCTTCGTCGGCGGTGTGCAGGCCGGCTACAATTTCCAGAACGGTCCGTGGGTGTTCGGCGTCGAGGGCGACATCCAGGCCGCCGGCGCCGACGATACCTTTGCGCCGTGGAAATTCTCCAATCCATGGTTCGGCACCCTGCGCGGCCGCGCCGGCTATTCGTTCAGCAACGTGCTGTTCTACGGCACCGCCGGTCTCGCCTTCGGCGAGCTGCGGGCGCAGACTTTCGGCTGGTCGGAGTCGCACACCACTGCGGGCTGGACCATCGGTGCCGGCGCGGAAGTCGGCCTCGCGCCGAACTGGAGCGCCAAGCTCGAATATCTCTACATCGATCTGTCGACCAGCCAGTTCGCAATTACGGGCGTGTCAAACGGCTATAGCGCCAGCGTTGTCCGCGCAGGCGTGAACTATCGCTTCTGAGATCCAAAGAAGAAAATACCGGACCAGCCTCCCGGCCGCTCGCGGCCGGGAATTTTTTTGCGCCAGGCTCGCTAGGAGAGGATCACCAGATTGACCGCCTTCGGTCCCTTCCCCTTCTTGTCCGGTTCGACTTCGAAAGTAATACGCTGTCCTTCGGCAAGGTCCTTCAGTCCCGCCCGCTCCACGGCGGTGATGTGAACGAAGACATCGCGACCGCCGTCGTCAGGCTTGATGAAACCGTAGCCGCGCTCGCCGTTGAAGAACTTGACCGTTCCCGTCATGGCCATCGGGAAACTCCCCCTCATTGCTCCTCCGTCGCGACGCAGACTCACGTCGCGACATGACCGGGCCTTACGGAGCCCGGGAGCTGGCCATCCTTGGACGGACCTGATCGGTCCGGCGGGATCTTTCTTAGGGCCTTCACTCCGCCGCAACCATTCGCGGAAGCGGAACGCAAAGCCAGTCACAGAAATAGCATAATACGGTTCTCTGCAGATTGACTACCGGTCCTGCATATTTTTCCCAAGAATGCCGGAGTGTTACGGCTTGGCTTCAAGGCTTGGCCTTAAGGCTTGGGCACCTCCAGTCGGAATCTGGCAGCCCCGCCCTGGCCGAGTGGTATTTCCAGCTCCGGCAGAATGGTCTTGAGCTCGCCGTGCAGCGTGTAGGGCGGATTGACGATCAGGAGCCCGGTGGAAGTGAGGGCGGCGCTGTCGGCTTGCGGCGCGACGCTGAATTCGAGGCGCAGGCATTTTCCGGGCGGCTTTGCTGCAGCTGCGAGCCGCGCCACGGCTTGCGCCAGTGTGTCGGTGGCCCGCCGGTTCTTGGCGGGATACCAGATTACGTAGATACCGGTCGGCCATTTCGTGAAGGCCGCCGAGAAGGCTTCGCCGAGCCGCTCGAACTCGTCCTTGGCCTCGAAGGGCGGATCGATCAGCACGAGGCCGCGCCGCTCCTTCGGCGGCACGAAGGCCGGCAGCGCCACCCAGCCATCGAGATCGACCACCCGGGCCTGCTCGTCGCGACGCAGCGCGTCGATCAGCGCTTTCCGTGCCTTCGGCTCGAGCTCGCAGGCGACGAGCCGGTCCTGCGGCCTGAGCAGGCCGCGCGCGATCAACGGCGAGCCTGGATAGGCCTTCAGCTCGCCCTTCGGATTGAAGGCGCGGACGATGTCGAGATAGGGCTTCGTCAGCGCCGCGCTCTCGTTCGACAGGCGCGCCTGCAGCAGCCGCGCAATGCCGGTCAGCCATTCGCCGCCGCGGCGCGCCTCGTCGCTGTCGAGATCGTAGAGCCCCGCACCGGCATGGGTGTCGATGACGCGGAACGCGGCCGGCTTGTCCTGCAGATAGGTGAGGATGCGCGCCAGCACGATGTGCTTGATGACATCGGTGAAGCTGCCGGCGTGGAAGGCGTGACGGTAGTTCATGGCGGAGAGTTACGACATCGCGCGATGAAAGCAACTCCCGTCATTCCGGGGCGGTTCGTCAGCACCGAACCCGGAATCCATCTGTCAGCAGTGTCTGTGGCGAGATGGATTCTCGGATGCGCAATTGTGTATCATAGTTCGCGCGCCTCGCAATGACGGAGCCTACCCGCCCCTGATCGGCGGCATCGTCACCTGGTCGCGGCGGCAGGCGCGGCGCTCGATCTCGTCGCAGGCGCGGAATTGCAGGTCCTTGCTGAGGCAGATGCGGACCTCGGACAGCCGTGTCCGGTTGCAGGTGACCGAGACGGCGGCATTGTTGAGACCCGGATTGGCCTTGATGAAGGCCTCCTCGACCTCCGCCGGCGCGACGGTCTTGGCCTGCGACAGATCGAGATATTCGGCCGGGATCTTGATCGCGGCGCGCGCCTTGCGGATCGTCTCGAAATAGCCGCGGCCCTCGAGGCCGGAACAGGTGCCGTGCTTGTCCCACTCGTTGAAGATCAGGCCCGGCGCCGGCATCAAATCGAGCATCGAGGAGACGATGTTGCGGTTCAGCCGCGGCGCCGGCCGCTGGCAATATTCCGGAAAGCCGTTTTCATATTGCGGCCACAGCCCATGCACCACGAAGGCGTAGGGCCGTCCGCCGCATTGCATCTGGGAGCGGCCGCCGCGTTCGGCGGCTTCCTCGCAGAACGAGGGCGACCACGACAGCGACAGCACATAGAAATCGAACTCGCCGGGTGCGTTCTGCCGCTTGTCCTGCGCCTTCGCAGCGCCGGCGAGGCCGGCCAACCCCGCAGCGAGGATCAGCGAGATCATCAGGCGGGACAACGAACGCAATCTGGAGTGAAACATGGCGATGCCCCTCAACTAGACTGTGCGCACAGCCTAGCAGGCGATGGGAACATTTCAAGAACAAAATTTGGGGCAGCGGTCGGCAGCGGCTGATCAGCCCGAATCAGCGGCTTCAGGTCAGGGCTTGGCGGCGCGGCAGGCCGGATTGTAGGCCCAGTTGCGGTCGACGCCGACCACGCACCACTCGACGCCGTTGCCATAGCCGGCGAAGCCGCCATCCTCAATGAGCGAGAAATGCACCTTGCGCACCTTGCCGTCGGTAAGCATGGCGTCAGCGGTGCAGTAGCGGCGAGGGATGTTGTCGGACTGCCAGGGACGGAAAGCGACCTCGCGAACGGCGGAAAAACCGGTGATCTTCAACGAGGAATTCCAGAACGTGCTTTCTTTTTCCCAGAACTGAGTCGCGATCGTCGGCAGCGCCCTGTCGCAATCGGCCACGGCACCGTCATAGCGCGGCCCGCTCAGCCAGAAGTTCAGCTCCAGCGGATTGGCGGCCCTGGCCTCGCCGAGCGACAGCGCTCCGAACATGAGGCCGAGCACGGCGGCAAAGCGGAGCGATTTCAGGGAGGGGGCGCGCATGGTCAATCCGGACATCCAAGTCTTGCGAAGGCCGGACGGTGCCGCGAAGGCCGGGGGAGGTCAAGTGCAGCGCGGCAACACTTCGCCAGGAGTTGACTGCAACGCTGCCGCCAGCAGGGCTTCAGTTCTTTTCACGCCGGTCCCGGCACCGTAAACTGCCGCCAGCCAATTGGAGTGACGGTAATGCGAATCATTGCGGCCGCGGGTCTTCTCGCCAGCCTGGTTGTCTCGGGTCTGATGGCGAGCCAGTCGGCGCACGCCGATTACGTGCCGCCGTTCAAGGGCAACGACACCGGCGGCATCATCGCCTATTCGTTGGCGACCCAGGTCGATGCGCGTCAGGTCGCGGTCGATCATTGCGCCCGCTACGGCAAGGTCGCGAAATTCCTGGGTGTGCAGGCCTATGAGGGCGGCTACGTCTCGTTCGCCTGCCGCTGGGTGCCCTATGGCGCCGCCGATCGGCCGATCCGCACGCTCTACTGAGGCGCTGTCGTCGCGCCGCACGTCTCTCAACCGGGAGCCTTCGACATGACGCGCAAACTCGCTTTGCTCGGCTCGACGCTTTGCCTTGCGTTGTCCGCAGGCAGCGCCGGCGCCGACGACCTGCCGGTGCGCAAACCCGGTCTTTGGGAGATGAAGCTGGTCACATCAGGCTCGCCGGTGCCCGAGATGACCATGCAGCACTGCACCGATGAGACCGTCGACAAGGAGATGAGCAACAACGTCTCCCCGATGGCCAAGCAGATCTGCGCCAAGCAGGAGATCAAGAAGACCGCGACCGGCTATGTCAGCGATTCCGAGTGCAGCGTCGCCGGCGTCAGCACGACCTCGCATGCCGAGATCACTGGCGACTTCAACTCGGCCTACACTGTGAAGACGACTTCACACGCAAAAGGCGGCGTCGCCGGTGCGGCCGGGCGCGACAGCACCACGACCTTGCAAGCCAAGTGGCTCGGGGCCTGCAAGCCGGATCAGAAGCCCGGCGACATCGTCATGCCCGGCGGCTTCAAGATGAACACGCGCGACATGGACAAGCTGAAGGCGCTGCTGCCGAAGTAGAGTGCGGTCGGCTACACCGGAATCCGCACGCTCGCCCTCAATCCCCCCATCGGGCTGTCACCCAGCGTGATGTCGCCGCCATGCGAGCGGGCGATGTCGCGGGCGATCGCGAGCCCGAGGCCGGTGCCGCCTTCGTCCTGGTTGCGGGCGTTGTCCAGCCGCAGGAACGGCTTGAACACCTCTTCGCGCAAATGCGCGGGAATGCCCGGGCCGTCGTCATCGACGGTGACGGTCAAATAACGGTGATCGCGCTGACCGGTGATGGCGATGTTCTTGCCGTAGCGCGCCGCGTTGGTGACGAGGTTGGCGAGGCAGCGCTTGAACGAGGCCGGCTTCACCGTCACCACGGGCAGGCCGTTGAACGCGACGGTCGCGGTATGGCCGTGGCGTTCGGCATCGCTGCGCAGCTCCTCGAGCGCCTGCGCCATGTCGGTCGGCTGCGACTGCTCGCCGGAATCGCCGCGGGCAAACGCGAGATAATCCTCCAGCATCATCGACATCTCGTCGACGTCCTTGCGCATGCCCTCGAGCTCCGGGCTGTCGCCGATCAGCGCCAGCTCGAGCTTGAAGCGGGTCAGGATGGTGCGCAGATCGTGGCTGACGCCGGCGAGCATCGCGGTGCGCTGCTCCATCGTGCGCTCGATGCGCGACTTCATCTCCAGGAAGGCGACCGCCGCGCGCCGCACCTCGCGCGCGCCTCTGGGGCGGAAATTCGGCGCTTCGCGGCCCTTGCCGAAGCTCTCGGCGGCATCGGCAAGGCGCAGGATCGGCTTGATTTGGTTGCGCAGGAACAGCACCGCGACGATCAACAGGATCGAGGACGTGCCGACCATCCAGAACAGGAAGATCTCCGAGTTCGAGGCATAGGCGGCGCTGCGCTGCGCAAACACGCGCATCACGGCATCGTCGAGCTGGATGCGGATCTCGACCAAATTGGAGCGGCCGACCGTATCGATCCAGAACGAGCGGCCGATCTGGCGGCCGAGCTGCACCGACAGCGTCTGGTCAAGCAACGAGAAGAACGGTTTTGGTCCCGGCGGCGGCATGTCGCCGGCGGGCAGGAAGTCCACGACGAGGCCGAGCCGCTGCTGGGCGATGCGGCGGATCTCGTTGCGGTCCTTGTCCTGCGGATAGCCCTTGTAGACGTCGATGAGTGCGGCGATGTCCTGCACCACGGCTGCCGACAGGCGGCGCGTCACCGTATTCCAGTGCCGCTCCATGAACACGAAGGCGACGACCGATTGCAGGATCACCATCGGCACGATCATGATGAGGAGCGCGCGGGCGTAGAGGCCGGTCGGCATCCAGCCCTTGAACGCGTTGCCCATCCAGCCATTGGCGGCGGAGACGCGGCCGGCGGCGCTCTTCAGAAGCGTCAGGCCGGTATCGATCGTGCTCATCTCGCGCGCTTCACTGGTTATGGCGAGGCCACCAGGCGGTAGCCGATGCCGCGCACCGCCTGCAGGAACAGCGGATTGGCAGGATCGGTCTCGATCTTGCGCCGGAGGCGGTTGATCTGCACGTCGACGGCGCGCTCGTTGACGCTGCCATTGCCGGTCAGAGCGCTGCGCGGCACGGTCTCGCCCGGCGTCTCCGCGAGAATCCGCAGCATCTCGCGCTCGCGGTCGGTGAGGTGGATGACCTCCTCGCCCTGGCGCAATTCGCCGCGTTCGAGATGGTAGACATAGGGGCCGAACGCGATCTTCTCGACGGCCGTGGCCTGCGGCGGCGGCGCTGCGCGCTTGAGGATGTTGTTGATGCGCAGCGCCAGCTCGCGCGGCTCGAACGGTTTTGCGACGTAATCGTCGGCGCCGATCTGCAAGCCCTCGATGCGGGCTTCCGCCTCGTGGCGCGCGGTCAGCATCACGATCGGCACCGACGACGAGGTGCGGATGAAGCGGGCGAGGTCGAAGCCGGTCTCGCCGGGCATCATGACGTCGAGGATCAGGAGATCGAAATGCAGGCCCATCAGCTTCGAGCGCGCATCGCCGGCGCTCGCCGCGGTGGTGACGCGGTAGCCTTCACTCGCAAGAAAGCGCGAGAGCAGGTCGCGGATGCGGCGGTCGTCATCGACCAGCAGGAGATGCGGAGCATCGTCGGCCGGTTGCACCGGCGGGCGGGCGAGCGTGGCAGCGAGCGGCACGGTCACTCCTTGGCGTCTTGGTTGACGGAAGCGAAGATCGTCTCGAGCACCTTGTCTGGATCGTCGCGGTCGATCATCGCGCGCAGGAAGCGCTTGACCGTCTCGGCGTCCTGCGAACCCATCTCGGCGAGCGCCCTGGTGATCCGCGTGGTCTGCAGCCCGGCGAGCTTCTGCACCAGCGCCTCGCCCTTCGGCGTGGCGTAGAGCAGGCGCTGGCGACGGTCATTGTCGCCGGTCTTCTGCACGATATAGCCCTCGTCCAGGAGCTGCTTCAGCACCCGGCCGAGCGACTGCTTTGTAATGCGCAGGACGTCGAGCAGGTCGGCGACCTTCAGCCCGGGATAGCGGTAGACGAAGTGCATGACCCGGTGATGGGCGCGGCCGAAGCCGAACGCCTCCAGCTCCTGATCGGGATCGCCGACGAAATCGCGATAGGCGAAGAACAGCAGCTCGATGATATCCCAGCGCAAATTGCCTCCATCGCCTGCGGCCGGCCGAGGCGCGGCAGCGTCTTGAGAAGGAGTCGCGAAATTTATGTCAGGCATATTGACGTATCTTGGGTTCAATGTTACAAAACGATCGACCCGGACGAAATTTTAGATCGTTTCGCGCGGGTGGCATCGGAGCAGGACGGCCGGAGAGAGCCGGACAGGCGGCGACGGCCGAAGCAGATCTACCGTGCGATTGTCGAGCGGCATTTCGGCAAAACATACTGGACTTCCGCCTTCCGCAAAAGCATGTCCTCGGGGACATGCTGGCCGCGGAAACCGGCCGTAACATGGCTGGTGGTTGTCCGGCCAGAAACCCAATCAAGCCAACCGGGCCCGAACGGGCAGGCGGGCGCGAGAAACAGCGCCGCCACCGGCAGGGGAGGCAAGGACATGAGCATGACATTCGACATCCAGCCCGCATCCAATCCGACGTCCGAGAAGGATCGCGTCGCCAAGCTGGTGGATCCCGGCTTCGGGCGGGTCTTCACCGACCACATGGCGATCGTTCGCTACAACCAGGCCAAGGGCGGCTGGTACGAGGCGAAGATCGAGGCGCGGGCCAACTTCCAGCTCGATCCCGCAGGCGCGGTTCTGCACTACGCCCAGGAGATCTTCGAAGGCCTGAAGGCCTACAAGCGCGACGACGGCGGGGTGAACCTGTTCCGTCCGGACGCCAATGCGCGCCGCTTCAAGGACTCCGCCGAGCGCATGGCGATGGCGCAGCTGCCCGAAGACGTCTTCATCGAGGCGGTCGAGCAGGTCGTGCGCATCGACCGGGCCTGGATGCCGGGCGGCGAGGGCAGCCTCTATTTGCGCCCGTTCATGATCGCGAGCGAGACCTTCCTCGGCGTCAAGCCGTCGTCCGAATACATCTTTTCGGTGATCGCCTCGCCTGTCGGCTCCTACTTCAAGGGCGGGCCCGCGCCGGTCTCGATCTGGGTGTCGGAGAACTATACGCGGGCCGCGGTCGGCGGCACCGGCGCCGTCAAGTGCGGCGGCAATTACGCCGCCAGCCTGCGTGCGCAGGCCGAGGCGATGCAGCACGGCTGCGACCAGGTCGTCTTCCTCGATGCGATCGAGCGCCGCTACGTCGAGGAGCTCGGTGGCATGAACGTGTTCTTCGTGTTCGACGACGGTTCGCTGACGACGCCGCCGCTCGGCACGATCCTGCCCGGCATCACCCGCGACTCCATCATCACGCTGGCACGGGACGCCGGCAAGACCGTGCGCGAAGAACCCTATTCGCTCGAGCAATGGCGCAAGGATGCGGCCTCGGGCAGGCTCAAGGAAGCCTTCGCCTGCGGCACCGCCGCCGTGATCTCGCCGATCGGCAAGGTGCGTTCGGTCAGCGGCGACTTCGAGATCTCCGGCGGCGCCGCCGGCCCCGTCGCCATGGGCCTGCGCAAGCAGCTCGTCGACATCCAGTACGGCCGCACCAACGATCCGCACAACTGGATCCGCAAGGTGTTTTGATGCGCTTACCCTCCCCTGGAGGGGTCCGGGACGAGCGTAGCTCGCCCGTGGTCGATCGCGCGTAGCGCGAGCGGGGTGGGATGATCTCTCCACTCGGGCAGTGTTCGATGTGGAGAGATCTTCACCCCACCCCGCTACGCATTTCGCTTCGCTGCATGCGTAGCGACCCTCCCCCCCAGGGGAGGGTAAGAGCAGCATGAACGCCCCGCCGCGATCCCGCGACAAAGCCAGGACACAACAAGCATCCTGGACATCGCGATCATGGCGCCCAAACTCTCCCAACCCATGAAATGGGTCGTTCTCGCCGCCATTACCGGCATCTCGGTTTTCGGCATCCTGACCATCGGCCCGACGCACGAGGTCGTCGCGCAGGACCGCTCGCCGATCGTCGACGTGCGCACCGGCGATCCCGAGATGAATGCGGCGATCGCGCGCGCCCGTGGCTCCCTCTCCACCTTCTGGGCCTCCTATGAATCGCCAAAGCCGTCCGAGACCGGACACGCTTTGAAGGTGCACTTCACGACCCGCCGGGGCGGCGAGCACGTCTGGATCGGCGAGCTGAAGAAGCAGCCCGGCGGGACATATTCGGGCCTGTTCGCCAACGAGCCGCGCGATCTGCCGGGCAAGCGGGCCGGCGATAAGGTCAAGTTCGCGGAGGCCGACATCTCGGACTGGATGTTCATGCGCAACGGCAAGATCGTCGGCGGCGAAACTATCAAGCCGACCCTGAAGTCGCTGCCCAAGGCCGACGCGGACGCGCTCCGGGCGCGGATGGAGCAGCCGTAGGGCAGTTGCCGCCTCCCGCGCCGGCTGGTAAACGCGCGCATGGCCGAGAAACCCAAAAAACCCCAGAAACTGAAGGCGCGCCTGCCGCGCGGGCTCGAGGATCGCGACCCTGCCGCGATCCGGGCGACGCGCGAGATGGTCGAGAAGATCCGCGCCGTCTACGAGCTCTACGGTTTCGAGCCGGTGGAGACGCCGGCGATGGAATATACCGACGCGCTCGGCAAATTCCTGCCTGACCAGGACCGCCCCAACGAGGGCGTGTTCTCGTTCCAGGACGACGACGAGCAATGGATCAGCCTGCGCTACGACCTGACCGCGCCGCTGGCGCGCTATGTCGGCGAGCGCTACGGCACCGACGGTCTGGTGCTGCCCTATCGCAGCTACCGCGTCGGCTATGTCTTCCGCAACGAGAAGCCCGGCCCCGGCCGCTTTCGCCAGTTCATGCAGTTCGATGCCGACACGGTCGGCTCGGCGACGCCGGCGGCGGACGCCGAGATCTGCATGATGGCGGCGGACACGATGGAGGCGCTCGGGATCGCGCGGGGCTCCTATGTCGTGAAGGTGAACAACCGCAAGATTCTCGACGGAGTGATGGAGGCGATCGGGCTCCACGGCGATAGCGATGCCGGTCGACGGCTTACGGTGCTACGAGCGATCGATAAGGCCGACAAGTTTCCGGTCGACGAAGTAAAGAAGCTGCTTGGTGAGGGACGCAAAGACGAAAGCGGCGACTTTACAAAAGGAGCCGGGCTGAACGACAAGCAGATTGCGTCTGTGTTGTCTGTGGTCGTGGCCAAAGATCTCAACAGTCTCAAGCAAGCGCTTGATCAAATAACGATGGACACGAAGGGAGTGCCCGACCCCCATGGCGGGCCGGGCCATCTACCGTATGAAGATGCCTTGAATGAGATGCTCGAGGTGTTTGCTCCCCTAGTAGCCGCTGCGGGTTACGATGACGGGCGTATTCGCATCGATCCTTCGGTGGTGCGGGGGTTGGAATACTACACTGGCCCTGTCTTCGAAGTTGAACTCCTCCTCGACACCAAGGACGAGAAGGGCCGCCCGGTACGCTTCGGCTCGGTCGGCGGCGGCGGGCGTTATGACGGCCTCGTCTCGCGCTTCCGCGGCGAGCCGGTGCCGGCAACCGGTTTCTCGATCGGCGTGTCGCGGCTGCAGGCGGCGCTGACGCTGCTCGGCAAGCTCGACACGCGGCCCGAATTCGGACCCGTGGTCGTCACCGTGTTCGACCGCGACCGCGTCGCCGACTACCAGAAGATGGTCTCGAGCTTGCGCAGCGCCGGCATCCGCGCCGAGCTTTATCTCGGCAATCCCAAGAACATGGGCAACCAGCTCAAATATGCCGACCGCCGCAACTCACCTTGCGTCATCATCCAGGGCTCGGATGAAAAGGCGCGCGGCGAGGTGCAGGTCAAGGACCTGATCGAAGGCGCCAAGGCGGCCGCAGCGATCGCGTCCAACCAGGAATGGCGCGAAACTCGGCCGGCGCAATTCTCGTGCAGCGAAGCCGAACTCGTCGCCAGGGTGCGCGAGGTCCTGGCCCGCCATGACGTGAGCTGGGGCTAGCCATTCGCCTCGATCGTCATGCGCGGGCTTGACCCGCGCATCCATCTTCAAAATGATGGATTGCCGGGTCAAGCCCGGCAATGACGAGTGAACGACGAACGACCAGCAGGGAGAGAAAAATGCCTGAGATCACCATCAGCATGGCCGAAGGCCGTACCGACGAGCAGAAGGCCGGCATGATGCGCGACATCACCCAGGCGCTGGTGAAGAATCTCGGCGTCGATGCCGATGCCGTCGTCATCCAGATCAACGAAGCCCCGCTCCGCCACAAGATGAAGGGCGGCAAGACCTTCGTGGAGCGCGCGGCGGCGGCGAAGAAGTAGCTTCGGCCGGCGCGGCATTTTCCGCTGTCGTCCCGGACAAACGTCAGCGCTGATCCGGGACGACACCGTGTGTGAGGGTCCATGGACGCACGCGATTTCATCACAATCGGCATGAGTGCCGAGCGCACGCTGGTGGTCCCGGTGGAGCGCACCGTCGGCCATTTCGTGTCAGGCATGCCGTTTGTCTACGCGACGCCGATGATGATCCTGGAGATGGAGATGGCATCGGGCGATGCGATCCGCGCGGCGCTTCAGCCGGGCTGGGTCACTGTCGGTACCGAGGTCGACATCCGCCATCTTGCCGCCGCGCTGGTTGGCGCGACGGTGCGGACCACCGCAAAGGTGGTCGCCGTCGAGCGCCGCGTCATCCGCTTCGAGGTCGAGGCGTTCGAAGGCACGCGCAAGCTTGGCGAGGGCCGCCACGCCCGCGGGCTCGTCAATGTCGAGATGTTCAACAAGCGGCTCGGGGCGTAGCGCGCGCCACCGGTTTACTTCGCCAATTCCTTCGATCGCTGCGTCGCCGCGGCGATGGCGCGGATCATGAGATCGCGCAGGCCCGGCTCGCCCATCAGCACACTGAGCGCTGCGGCCGTGGTGCCGCCGGGCGAGGTGACGTTCTGGCGCAGGGTGTTCGATGGCAGCTCAGACCGGTGCAGCAGCTCGCCGGAGCCGGCGACGGTCTCGCGGGCGAGCCTGGTCGCCAGCGATTCGGGCAATCCCGCTTCGATGCCGGCGCGCGCGAGCTCTTCCGCGAGCAGGAACACATAGGCTGGCCCTGAGCCGGACACCGCGGTGACCGCGTCCATCAATGCTTCGTCCTCGACCCATTCGACCGAGCCGGTGGCGCGCAGCAGCGCGTCGGCCACCGCGCGCTGCGCGGCGCTGACGTCGTTCGCTGCGACAGCGACGGTGATGCCGCGGCCGATTGCGGCCGGCGTATTCGGCATTGCGCGCACCACGGCGCCGCCGCAGACTTCCTGGAGCGAGGCGATCGTGGTGCCCGCCATGATCGAGACCACCGAGGTCTTGTCCGAGACGAACGGCTTCAGCTTGGCGCCGGCCTCGCGGAACATCTGCGGCTTCACCGCCACGACCAGCGTCTCGACGACGCCTGCGGTGTTCACGTCAGGATTGAGCGCGACGCCCTTGGCGGCCAGCGCGGAGATCTCGGGCGCAATGTGCGGCTCGATCACCGCGACGCGGCGCGGATCGAGCCCGCCTGCCAGCCATCCGGTCAGCATCGCGCCGCCCATCTTGCCGGCGCCGGCGAGCAGGATGGTGCCGGTGACGTTTTGGAGGGTGTTGTTCGCCATCGGTGTCGCCAATTACTCGGTGTCGTCCCCGCGAAGGCGGGGACCCATAACCACAGGCCGTTCTAATGGACGGAGGGCAGAGCAACAAGCGTTGTGCCGCAAGCGAAGTCGCGCAGTATGGATCCCGGATCGGCGCGCGCTTTGGGCGCGCTTGTCCGGAATGACGTGGGCAGGGAGCGTTGGCTCCCTTACGGCCCTACGCCTCGCCCACCGTGTCGAACATCGCCGCGTCCATTGCCTCCGCGGTGCTCTTGCCGGCCCACACCACGAACTGGAACGCGGGGAAGTAGCGCTCGCACGCATGGATGGCGCCGGCGAGCATGACCTCGCATTGCGCGGGCGAGGCGGTGAGGCCGCCCGGCAGCACCAGGGCCTGGCGGTGCATCACCATGCCGGTGTTGGTCCACAGGTCGAAATGGCCGACCCACAGCTGCTCGTTCACGGCGGCGACGAGCCGCTGCACCTCGCCGCGGCGCGCGGGCGGAATCTTCATGTCGAAGGCGCAGGCCAGATGCAGCGCCTCGATCTCGCCCATCCAGGTGAAGGAGAGCTGGTAGTCGGTCCATTGTCCCTTGGAGACAATCGTGAGCTCGTCCTCGCCGGAGCGTTCGAACGGCCAGTTGTTGCTGGCGGCGATGTCCTCGACCACCGCGAGCGGATGGTTTCTGGAATCGATAGTGCCTTCGAGCAGGGACATGCCGTCTCGACCTCTTGCCTTCTTGTTGTCTTTGATACGCACGCGGTTGGGCCCGGCGCGCACTCCCTAAACGTCGCTGCGGCGTCCCCTCGGATCAGCCTTTGCAATCCCCTCGGAGTCGCTGTTGCGACCCCTCGGATCAGCGCGGGCCTGTCGCGGATCAAGTGATGTGATTTGCGGAATCTGCGCAACGGGGTCGCGAGTCCGTCCACAAGCCAGGACTCGTTCGTCCACAGCTCATCTCCGCCACAATTCTTAACGAACGAGAACAAACCGGAATCGGATTCGGCAAAAACTCTGTCCGCAAATTCCGCCGGGCGAGGGCCGGGCCGCCATGCGGGCATGGGACCATGCGCCTTGCCCATGCGGAACACGCTTGCCGCGACCGCCCCCCGGCGGCATATTTCCGACAAGGCCGTCCATTCCGGGCGGCCGATGTTCTCAGGGCGGGGTGAAAGTCCCCACCGGCGGTAAGGGCCGAAAGGCTTATAGCCCGCGAGCGCCTTCCGCGAGGGTGTCCCGAACGGAAGGGTCAGCAGATTCGGTGCAATTCCGAAGCCGACGGTTAAAGTCCGGATGAAAGAGAACGGTCGGTGGCAGACGCATCGCAAGGTGCGGCTGTTTGTCGTTCCGTGTGCCCTGATTCTGGTCCTTGAACCGAGGAAAGCCATGAATCAGATGCTGCAAGACCCCCAAACCGAAATGTCCCAAACGCCGCCGGTTCCCGTGGACCCGGCCCTTTCGCATCCGCGCTTCGCCAAGCCGCAGCGGGTGGCCTTCGTGCAGGCCTGCTGGCACCGCGACGTGGTCGCGGAAGCCCGCATCGCCTTCATGACGGAGGCGGAAGCCCGCCACCTCACCCATGTCGACGTGTTCGAGGTGCCGGGCTCGTTCGAGATCCCGCTGCACGCGCAGATCCTCGCCAAGACGCGGCGCTACACCGCCATCGTCGCGGCCGGCCTCGTCGTCGACGGCGGCATCTACCGCCACGAATTCGTCGCCGACACCGTGATCAAGGCGCTGATGGACGTGCAGCTGCGCACCGAGGTGCCGGTGTTCTCGGCCGTGCTGACGCCGCAGCAATTCCACGAGACCGAGGTGCACTACGACTTCTTCCGCAGGCACTTCGCGATCAAGGGCGTCGAGGTCGCGACCGCCTGCGCGGAGACGTTGCACGGCCTGGAGCGCCTGCGCGGCCAGGTCGCGGCGGGGATCGTGGGGTAGGCTCACTGCCGCAGGGTGGGCAAAGCGCAAGCGTGCCCATCACCTTCCTTACAAAAGAAAAGGTGGGCTCGGCGCTTTGCGCCTTTGCCCACCCTACGAGACTGATGACGGTGTCAGTCGAACAGGCTCGACACCGATTCTTCCGCCGCCGTGCGCGCGATCGCGTCCGAGATCAGGCTGGCGATCGGCAGCGTGCGGATGTTCGGCGCCTTGGTCACCGCGTCGGTCGGCAGGATCGAGTCGGTGATCACCAGCTCCTTCAGCTTGGAGCCGGAGATGCGCGCGGCGGCGCCGCCGGAGAGCACGCCGTGGGTGATGTAGGCGTAGACGTCCTTGGCGCCCTTGGCGATCAGCGCATCGGCCGCATTCACCAGCGTGCCGCCGGAATCCACGATGTCGTCGACGAGGATGCAGGTGTAGCCGGCGACGTCGCCGATCACGTTCATGACCTCGGATTCACCCGGGCGCTCGCGGCGCTTGTCGACGATGGCGAGCGGGGTGTTGATGCGCTTGGCCAGGCCGCGCGCGCGGGCCACGCCGCCGACGTCGGGAGAGATCACCATGACCTTGGAGAGGTCGAACTTGTCCTTGATGTCGCGCACCATCAGCGGCGCGGCGTAGAGATTGTCGGTCGGGATATCGAAGAAGCCCTGGATCTGGCCGGCATGCAGGTCGAGCGTCATGACGCGGTCGACGCCGGCTTGCGTGATCAGGTTGGCGACGAGCTTGGCCGAGATCGGCGTGCGCGAGCCGGATTTGCGATCCTGCCTTGCGTAGCCGAAATAGGGCAGCACCGCGGTGATGCGGCGCGCCGAGGAGCGGCGCAGCGCGTCGGTGATGATCAGCAATTCCATCAGATGGTCGTTGGCGGGGAACGAGGTCGACTGGATGATGAAGGCATCCGAGCCGCGGACGTTCTCCTGGATCTCGACGAAGATCTCCATGTCGGCGAAGCGCCGCACCACCGCCTTGGTCAGCGGCAGGTCGAGACCCTGCGCGATCGCCTGGGCGAGGGCCGGATTGGAGTTGCCGGCGACGAGCTTGATTGAGCCGTTTTTGGCCGACATGGACGCTTCCTCCCGCGCTTTGCTGGATACGACCTTCAACATGAGAAAATACCCGCTGGCAGCACGGTTACGACGGGCGAGGAAATATCAGGCGGAAGGCTGCAATGGCAACCCGGGAGGCTACGTTTTCCCTGCGAAAATCCCGAGTCGGGCCAACGGCTTGGCCGCAACTTGAGCCCGTGGTTTAGCGGGGGTTATTGCTCGGCATAGCCGAGCGCTGCGGCCGGCATATCAGGCGCGGGAGCGTCCTTGACGACGCTTGCCACCGCCGGTCCCCGCAACGCCGGAGCCGCACCGGGTGCATCCGGCGTTCCGTTGATCATGTTGGAAAGTCCGCTGAATCCGGCCTGGGCGATTTTCCGCAGCACGAGGTCGTCGGCAGCCGACCACGCGTCGCGGCCGCCCTTGGCCGAGGTCGGTTCCTCGCCGGACAGGCGTAGCGCCCGCTGCTGGTTGGCGTCGTAGACGTCCCAGACCCAGGCGATCACGGTCTTGCCGCGCACCACCTGGGCGGAGAGGTAGCTGCGCACGCGATAGGCAGCCGCGCCTTCGCGGGAGACCACGGACAGGCTGCGCAGCTTGGATTCGCTGTCGAGCACGCCGACCATGCGGTCGAACACGTGCGGCGGCGGTCCGTCGATCGATTCGAAGGCAATTGTCGCCCAGCTGCCGGCGCTCGGCGCCATCGCATAGGAATTGGCGGCACTGCCGCCGCCACCGGCGCAGCCGCCAAGCGCGGCCGCCGCCGCCAGCAGCATGACCGCCAGCACGCGCGAACCCGCGCGGCGGAAGATGAATGACGCGTCCCTCATTATGGAGGGCAGCGATATCGTTAAAATCGATTAAGGTCTAGGGCAGGCGCGACACAACGCACCGTCATTCCGGGGCACGAGCCCTCACCCCTCCAGCGCGATCGCGTGAACGTGGCGGCCGTAGTCCGGCTCCTTGCGATGCACCGAGCGGCGATAGCTGAAGAAGCGCTCGTCGGAATAGGTGTCGAGGGCGAGGTCGTCGATCATCAGGATGCCGGCGGCCTCCAGCCGCTTGCGGATGAAGCCGGCGAGGTCGAACATCGCGTGGCCCTCGCGCACCGAGGGGATGAAGAACACGGCGTTCTCCGCATCCTGGTCGATGAAGCGCGCGACGAACTCGTTGCCGACCTCGTAGCTGTCCTGGCGGATCAAGGGGCCGATCGCGGCAATGATGCCGCCGCGGGTGGCGCCGAGCTGCTCCATCGCCGCGATGGTGGATTCCAGCACGCCTGTCAGTGCGCCCTTCCACCCCGCATGCGCGCCGCCGATGACGCGCGCCTCCGGATCAACGAACAGCACCGGTCCGCAATCGGCGGTGGAGACGCCGAGCGCGATGCCGGGCGTCTTCGTCACCAGCGCATCGCCCTTCGGTCGCGGCCCGCTCGGCCACGGTGCCTCGGCAACCAGCACGTCGGGCGAATGGATCTGGTGCAGGCTGAGGAAGTGCTCGGGCGCAACGCCGACATGCTCGGCCATGCGGCGCCGGTTCTCGGCGACCAGGGCCTGATCGTCGTTGGAGCCGAGCCCGCCGTTCAGCGCGGAATAGATGCCGCCGGAGACGCCGCCTTCGCGGGTGAAGAAGGCATGGCGCAGGCCGGGTACGGCGGACAGCAGCGACGAAGCTATCGTCATGAGGCCTCTCCCGCCTGCTCGAGATCGCTGAGACCGGCAAGGCCCGTCAGCCGCGGCTCGGAGATGCCGAGCACCTTGAACATCGAGCCCATGCCGCCACGTCCGGTATCGGTCAGGCGCTTGAGCGCCACCGAAATGTCGGTGGCGATTTCGGGCGCAGCTTTCTGCATCAGGGCGGCGGCGCGGGTGTCGATGCCGATCCGCTTGAGGAAGTCGCCTTGCGTCACCGGCCCGTGCACGCGCGCACCGACATCCTCGGCCGCGCGCGCCAGCGCCTGGAAATCGACATGGGCGGTGACGTCGGCCTGGCCCGGCGCCCTCAAGGGATCGGCGAAGGTATGGCGCGCGATGGCCTGGAAGGTATCGCCGGCGTCGCTGCGAAGATGACCGTAATCGATGATCAGCGCCGCGCCGTCCTGATCGCGCACGCGCGTGGCGAGCTTCATGATCTCGCCGTCGGGGCGCCACTCGAACACGGCGCCGATGGGGGCGGCGCGCACCAAGGGCGGCAGCAGCACGTCGAAGCGCGGCGTCGGCTCCGGCGCCGCGCCGAACTGAAGCTTGCCGTTGGGATCGATCTCGATCACGCGCTCATGCCAGCCGTTCTCGAGCCGGACCATCTGGTGAATGGGCAGCACGTCGAAATATTCGTTGGCGAGGATGATGCTCGGGCCCTCCGGCACCTCGTCGATGCTGTCGTGCCAGGCGATGTTGCGGACGTTCGCCAGCGCCGCGCTCTGCCGGTCGCGCAAGACGGGATTGACCTCGACCATGTGGATGTGGAGCGCCTGGTAGAGCGGCGGCAGCACGCGGAGCGCGCGCAGCGCATCCGCCATCATCGTGCCGCGGCCGGGGCCGAGCTCGATCAGCCGCAGGAATTGCGGCGAGCCCATCTGCTTCCACACCGAGGCGGTCCACAACCCTAATAGTTCGCCGAACATCTGGCTGACTTCGGGCGCCGTGGTGAAGTCGCCCTCGCGTCCGAGCGGATCGCGCGAGACGTAATAGCCGTAGCGCGGATGCATCAGGCACAGTTCCATGTACCGCCAGACCGGCATCGGCCCGGAGGATTTGATCAGCGCCTTGATCTCGTTGAGGAGCGGCTGGTCGGTCACGGCGATCTTCTCGAAATGAATTAACGAATGGCCGGGGCGGGCGTCGGCGCACCGCGCCTGACAGCCCATACAATAAGTATGAGGCCTACGATAAGCATCGGGATCGACAGCAGCATGCCCATGGTTAATCCACCCCAGAGAAAACCGAGCTGCGCGTCCGGCTCGCGGAAATGCTCGCCGGCGATGCGGGCCAGGCCATAGACCAGGATGAAGGCGCCGAGGATCATGCCGGGGCGCTTCAAGGCGCCGAACCGGATCATGATCGCCAGCACCGTGAACAGCAGGATGCCCTCCATGCCGGCCTGGTAGAGCTGGCTCGGATGGCGCGGCAGCTGCGTCGGATCGTTGGGGAAGATCATCGCCCAGGGCAGGCTCGGGTCGGTGGCGCGGCCCCACAATTCGCCGTTGATGAAATTGGCGATGCGTCCGAGCAGGAGCCCGACCGGGGCGACCGCGGTGGTGATGTCGCCGAGCGACAGGATCGAGATGCCGTTGCGCCAGGCGAACCACATCACCGCGACGACGCAGCCGAGGAAGCCGCCATGGAACGACATCCCGCCCTCCCACAATTTGAAGATCGCGGCGGGATGATCGATGAAGAAGGGCAGGTTGTAGAACAGCACGTACCCCGTGCGGCCGCCGAGGATGATGCCGAGCGTGACCCACAGGATGAAGTCGTCGATCTGCAGCAGCGATATCGGCGCCGGACCGCCCCACAGGCGTTCGTTCTTCAGCAGCGAGCGCGCATAGAGCCAGCCGAAGACGATGCCGCAGATATAGGCCAGCGCGTACCAGCGGATCGCGAACGGGCCGATCTCGATCGCGGTCGGCTTGAAGGCGGGGAAGTCGATCAGCAGAAACGGCATCGCGCCTTCTATGTTCAAGCGGGATCGCGGGCGCCGGCCGACGCCCCGTGATACCTCTTATGCAGGGACGTTGAATACGATTGCAAGGAAACCGGCGCATGACAAGGATACCGCCGCTTCGCCCTTGAACCAGCCCCCTCAGATTGCCATTGTCTCCGTTGAGTTCGCGCAAAGTTTATCGAAAGGCCCACAATGACCCAGACCAACAACCGGTTTTTCGACGAGATCGGCCGCCTGATGAACGACGCCGCCGGTGCTGCCCAGGGCGTCAAGCGCGAGTTCGATTCCGTGATGCGCAACCAGGCCGAAAAATTCCTGCGCGACATGGACCTCGTCAAGCGCGAGGAGTTCGAGGCGGTCAAGGACATGGCGCGCCTGGCGCGCGAGGAGAACGAAGCGCTGAAAGCGCGGATCGCAGCGCTGGAGGCGAGGCTCGGGGGGGGCACCCCGACGTCGTAGAGCGCTGTCTCTCTGACCCTCCCCCTCCAGGGGAGGGTGCCAGCCCATTCTCCTTGTCATTTCCGCAGCTTCCGGGTAAAAGCCCGCCACGTCCGCGGCCCCCGCACCCCTGGAGGCTTGCTGCGGACCATGCCATGGGCCGCCTTGCGGCCCATTAACTTTTGCAAAAACAAGGACTTAACGACATGGCGACGACCGTCAAGGAATTGAAGGCGACCGCACGTCCGAAGAGCGGCAAGGGGGCCGCCCGGGCTGAGCGTCGCGCCGGGCGAGTGCCCGGAGTGATCTACGGCAACAACCAGCCCCCGCTGACGATCTCGATCGAAGATCGTGAACTGCGCCAGCGCATCCTCGCCGGCCGGTTCCTGACCACGCTGGTCGACATCGACCTCGAGGGCAAGAAGCACCGCGTCATTCCGCGCGACTACCACCTCGATCCGGTCAAGGACTTCCCGATCCATGTCGACTTCATGCGGCTGGGCGAAGGCGCCACCATCCGCATCAGCGTTCCCCTGCACGTGGTGAAGGCGGAAACCTCCCCGGGCGTGAAGCGCGGCGGCACCGTCAACATCGTCGCCCACGCGATCGAGCTCGAATGCGGCGTCGAGAGCATCCCGCAATACATCGAGGCTGATGTCGGCTCGCTCGAGATCGGTCACTCCCTGCATCTGGCCGACGTCAAGCTGCCGGCCGGCGTCAAGGCGCTGACCCGCGAGGACGCGACCCTCGTCACCATCGTGCCGCCGTCCGGTTACGCCGAAGAGCAGAAGGCCGCGGCTGCTGCCGCTGCTGGTGCGGCGCCGGGCGCTGCGGCTGCTCCGGCCGCTGGCGCTGCGGCTCCGGCCGCTGCTGCTCCTGCCGCTGCTGCCAAGGCTCCCGCCGGCGGCGACAAGAAGAAGTAATCTCTCGAAAGAGCTGGCGCGTGGTCCCTGATCGCGCGCTAGCTGAGGGGCGCGCCGCGTCATGCGACTCTTTGTTGGGCTCGGCAATCCCGGCGCGAAATACGCACGTAACCGGCACAATATCGGCTTCATGGCCGTCGACGAGATCGCGCGGCGTCATGGCTTTTCGCCGTGGCGCCGCCGCTTTCAGGGCGAGACCTCGGAAGGCGCGCTCGGCACGGAGCGCGTGATCCTGCTCAAGCCCACGACCTACATGAACGAGTCCGGCCGCAGCGTTCAGGAAGCGGCGAGCTTCTTCAAGATCGCGCCGGGCGACACCACGGTGTTTCATGACGAGCTCGAACTGCCGCCGGGCAAGGTGCGGGTGAAGATCGGCGGCGGTATCGCCGGCCATAACGGCCTGCGCTCGATCTCGGCGCATATCGGCAACGATTATCGCCGCGTGCGCCTCGGCATTGGGCATCCCGGCGTCAAGGAGCTGGTGCACGGCCACGTGCTGTCGGACTTCGCCAAGGCCGACAACGAATGGGTGGCGACGCTGTGCGAGGCGGTCGCCGAGCATGCCGCACTGATCGCCAAGGGCACGGACGCGACCTTCGCCAACAGGGTGCATCTGGCCATGCAGGCGAAGGGATTTTTGACCAAGGACGAGAACGGCAAGGAATAACACCTGTCATCGCCGGACTTGATCCGGCGATCCATCCTTCGAAGATGATGGATGCGCGGGTCAAGCCCGCGCATGACGAGTTCGGAAGACATTGACGCGCGGAGCGCGGAGGCCAGGACCACCATGGGATTCAAATGCGGGATCGTCGGATTGCCCAATGTCGGCAAGTCGACCTTGTTCAATGCGCTGACCGAGACGGCCGCGGCGCAGGCTGCGAACTATCCGTTCTGCACCATCGAGCCGAATGTCGGCGAGGTCGCCGTGCCCGATCCCAGGCTCGACAAGCTCGCGGCGATCGCCAAGTCGGGTCAGATCATCCCGACCCGGCTGACCTTCGTCGACATCGCCGGCCTGGTGCGCGGCGCCTCCAAGGGCGAGGGCCTCGGCAACCAGTTCCTGGCCAACATCCGCGAGGTCGACGCCATCGCGCATGTGGTGCGCTGCTTTGAGGATTCCGACATTACCCATGTCGAAGGCAAGATCGCCCCGCTGGCCGACATCGAGACCATCGAGACCGAGCTGATGCTCGCCGACCTCGACAGCCTCGAGAAGCGCGTCGACAACCTCACCAAGAAGGCCAAGGGCAACGACAAGGATGCCAAGGAGCAGCTCGACCTCGTGAACCGCACGCTGGTACTGCTGCGCGACGGCAAGCCCGCGCGCCTCGTCGAGCGCAAGGCCGAGGAGGAGCGGGCGTTCGCGATGCTTGGCCTGCTGTCGTCAAAGCCCGTGCTTTACGTCTGCAACGTCGAAGAGGGATCTGCGGCCACCGGCAACGCCTTCTCCAAGGCGGTCGAGGAGCAGGCCGCCAAGGAAGGCGCGGTCGCCGTCGTCATCTCCGCCAAGATCGAATCCGAGATCGCGACCATCTCGCGTGACGAGCGCGCGGACTTCCTGGAGACCTTGGGCCTCGAAGAAGCCGGCCTCGATCGCCTGATCCGCGCCGGCTACGGCCTGCTCGACCTCATCACCTACTTCACCGTGGGCCCGAAGGAAGCGCGCGCCTGGACCATCCATCGCGGCACCAAGGCGCCGGCGGCGGCCGGCGTGATCCACACCGATTTCGAGAAGGGTTTCATCCGCGCCGAGACCATCGCTTACGACGATTACGTCGCCCTCGGCGGCGAAGCCGGCGCCCGCGATGCCGGCAAGCTCCGCCTCGAAGGCAAGGACTACGTCGTCGCCGACGGCGACGTGATGCATTTCAGGTTCAATACGTAGGCTGGATCTCGTGCCCCGGACGCAGCGCAGCGACCAACATCGGTGCCGTAGGGTGGGCAAAGCGAAGCGTGCCCACCACCTCCCTCATATTGCGGAATGATCGTGGGCACGGCGCTGTGCGCCTTTGCCCACCCTACCGCACCTGTGCGTGCCTCATCGCATCCCGCCGCCCTGGTCCCGGATCGCGCCGAGATGCTCGTTGATGCGGAACACGATCAGGATCAGCTCCGCGACGATGCGCGAGAACACGATGCCGACCACGACGCTGGCGATCGAGGACAGCAGCACCAGGAAACCGCCGAACGGGCTGATCGCCATCGCGGCGAGCCCTGAGAAGATGCCGGAGAGGCCGAACAGGCAGATCAGCGCGATCACCAGCCAGTAGAAGGTCTTGATGATCGTCGGCGTGATGAAGCGGTCCCATTGGAACAGGTCGCTGAATGAAAACATTGCTCTCCCCAAGTCAAATCCCAAGGCAATCCCAAGGCGAATCGGGACTTCAAATCGGGCTTCGGCCGTCGATCGATCCGACTCAAATCAACGCCGATCCCACGTATGTAGCACGAGCCATGCGAGCCGGCGGGTTGAGATTGCCGCAAAGTGCGGCCACAATCTGTCATTCCCGCAAAGCTTTCCCGAGATGACCCTGACCTTCGAAGATTTTCCGCCCGGCCGGTTCGGAACGTTCGGCCCGCGCCATGTCACCCGCGACGAGATCCTGGCCTTTGCCGCCGAGTTCGATCCGCAGCCGATGCACCTCGACGAGGCGGCAGCGGCTGCGAGCATGCTGCGCGGCCTGTCCGGTTCGGGTTGGCACCTGTGCTCGCTGATGATGCGGATGATGGCCGACGGCTTCATCACGCGCGCCGCGTCGCTGGGATCTCCCGGCGTCGACGAGGTGCGCTGGCTGTCGCCGCTGCGGCCCGGCGATGATCTCACGCTCGACGTCGATGTGCTGGAGGCGCGGGCCTCGAAAAGCCGTCCCGAACTCGGCATCGTCAAGTTCAAATGCACCGCGCGCAATGCGGCGGGGCAGGCGCTCGCCGAGATGACCTCGCCGATCCTGATCAAGCGGCGCGAGGGGGCGGCCTGATGCGGTTCTTCGAAGACATCGCGATCGGACAGCGCCGGGAGATCGGCGCCTATACGTTCACGGCGGAGGCCATCAAGACATTCGCGGCCAAGTTCGATCCGCAACGCTTTCACCTCGACGAGGAGGAGGGCAAGAACTCCCTGTTCGGCGGATTGGCTGCTTCGGGCTGGCATGTCGGCTCGGCCTGCATGAGCCTGCTTGTCGCCGACGGCCAGCGTCTGGCGCGCGAGGCCATCTCGCGCGGCGAAGAGGTCGCGATATGGGGCCCGTCGCCGGGATTTCGCGACCTGCGCTGGATCAGGCCGGTGCTCGCCGGCGACATCGTCTCCTACGTCAATGAAGTCGTCGACAAGCGCACCTCCGCCTCCCGTCCCGGCTGGGGCATTTTGACGGCCCGCACCACCGGCACCAATCAGCGCGGCGAGGAGGTCTATTCCATCACCGCGTCCGCCTTCGTGCCGCTGCGCAAGGGCGGTTAGATCCGTTCCAAGATGAACGGGCAAATGAGTGCGCGAGTGTTGCCCGCGCGCTATGGACGCTGTTCCGGGTGGCTGCCATAAGCCTGCGCAACACGGTTACCGCCAGGCAGTTTCGCGGAACCAGTCAGTTGCTAACTAATTATGAACCTGTCGCTGTCTATTTGAAACGAATGGGGCAGAGACAGGGGACGAGGACCATGGCAGATCGCGGCGCACTCAAAATTGTTGGATTCATCTTCGCGACCGCGACGCTGGCCGTGATGCTGGTCGCCGGCATGGTGGTGAAGGGCTATGCCGATGGCGCCTACACGCTGGAAGCCTCGACCGTGGAAGCGGCCCGTTAAGAATTCGTTCACGATTCGCGGCCGGCATCCGGCCGCAGCTCAGCGGCTATAGACGAACGCCAGGACGGCGATCGCAACCGCCAGCAGCCCGACAAAGCGCAGAATGATCGTGCCGAATTGATTCGGCGCGGGCCGCAACGGGATCGGGTCCGTGGTGTCGGGCCGAATGCTTTCCATCTGAAATGTCCCCCGAGCCCGGCCGCGATGGCACGGGCGCTTGGCGTTTGTCGCCGAAAAGGGGCTGGGGGTTCAATGGTGGGCGTTGGCCGCGCCACATTCTCCGCTGTCATGCCCGCCTTCGCGGGTGATGACACCTGTTGTGTCCGAGAAACGGCTGCGGCCCCTCCACAAAGCAAAACCGCCGCGCTCCCTTTCCGGGAACGCGGCGGCCAATGATGCGGTGCTGACCGATCAGCTGTTGCGCAGGCCGTCGGCGGCGCGTTTCCACTGCGCGACGTTGTCGGCGATCATGCGGGTCGACTTCATCGCGGCCTGGCTGAGCTGGGCGTAGCCGGAGATCTCGCGCTGGACGCGCTGGCCTTCGGCGTGGAGCAGGTCGCGCAGGCTCTCGAGCTCGGAGATCAAATTCTCGATCTCGGCGAGCGAGGTGCCGGCGACGCGCTGGATCAGCGAGTTGACGTTGTTGACGGTGGCTTCCGCGCTCGGGTCGAGCGGCGGCGCGTCGGCGGTGCCGGACGCCGGACGGCGCAGATAGGCGATGTCGTTGCGGACGAAATCGCGGATGCCGGCCTCGACCTCGGTCACGGCGGCGAGGTTGGGTTCGACCGTCTCGGTCTCGGTGGCTTCGACCTTTTCAGGACGCATGGCGTTCATCGTTGTTCCCCTGTTCGCGTTGGGCGCAGCGCGAGTGTCCCCCGCACGACGACGTCTGTGAGGCAGGGCCGCATCAGGGCGTCCGATTTTGACCGCAAATGGGCCGAGATGCGGCAAGGCCGGACCATTCGGGGGTTTTGCCGTGGCGTATGGTTAGGGAAGTGCGAAGGCGGCAGCGGCGGTGATGGCCTCTCCCCACAGGCGGGGAGAGGCAAGGGGTTCACCAGCTCTTCTTGAAGCCCGCCGTCACGCTCTTGTTCAGCGTGCCTTGCGAGGTCTCGCCGACCGAGCCCGAAACGGTGACGTTGTCGAACAGCTTCTGCTCCGCCCCGACCTTGCGCAGCCATTTGTCGTCATTGGTCGACAGCGTCTGGCCGGCAACGATGCTGGTGCCGGTGTCGGTCACCGTGACCTTGGCGCTCTGGTCGGTCTCGTAATTGCGCGTGACGTAGCCGCCGAGGCCGGGGACGGCTGTGGTGCCCTGCTGGTTGACATTGTAGCCGTTCTGCAGCGTCAGCGAGGTGTCGCCCGACAGCGGCACCGATTTGGTCAGCGACGCCCCGATCTTGCTGTGCTCGGCGCCGGGATCGACCCTGGCTTCGACCGCGGTCTTGTCCCAGATCGCGCCCGCGCCCGGCGCGGTTGCCGTCGCCCAGGCGCTGCCCGAGGATTGCGGCAGGTTGCCGCCGTTGGTGGCCTTCTGCGCCAGCAGCTCGGACATCGTCCTGGGCTCGCTGGCCAGCGTCATGTCGGCGCCGATCCGCGTATCCCAAAACGAGGACACGGATTGCTTCACGGTCACGGCCGAGGAGCCGTTGGCATTGGGGTTCGACGACCAGTCGAGGCCTTCCCTGGCGGCGGCCTGGGCGCGCTGCTTGGCGGCCATCGGATCGATGCCGGTCCCCGCATCGACCGCAAGCTGGCTCCAATCGAGCTTGTCGACGTCGATGCCCTTCATGATGTCGGGATCGTTGACGCTGGGGGCCTCCGCCGTCTCGGCCTCTTCGTCGTCGGGCACTGCGGCCGCAGGAGGGGAGAAGGGCGGAATGATCTGCGCCTGTAACGTCAGCGCCGAGCCCAGGATGAATGCGGCCGCCAGCAATGGCAGTCTGGTCCAGCCAAACCCTGTCGAGAATTCCATCGTCCTGCCCACGAACCCCGGCGCATGCTGTCCGCCAACATATAGCGGCCGCAACGACCATGCGCCATTCCGGCGTTGAACGTGCCGATTTATCGTTGCGGAATTGTGGCGGTTCGCGGGAAGACGCGAACCAACGGGCCGCGCGAAAGGCGCGCGCCCGATAACGAGCTCGTGATGCGACGGCATCCGGCGGGGCTGGAGGCCAGGACGTCGCGATCGTCTCGTCATCGGTCCCGAACAGCGGGGCCCGTTGGCGTCCCCCTGAAGCGCGATGATCATCATCACGCTTTGGGTTGTCGTTTGCGCATGGTCTTCCCGGAAAGCCGCGTCGCACTTTGCGCTGACGCGGCCCTCGGGTCCGGATCATGCGTCAGCCGACGCTGGTCATCTTCGGCAGATGAATGGCCCGGCCGAGTGCCTGCTCGACCAGGTCGAAGGTGTCGATCAGCACCCGCATGCTGATCAGCTTGTCCGCCTTGAACTGGGCGAACTGCGCCACGCGCAGGCTGATCGGCTTGTTGGAATCCAGCGCCGTCAGCGAATAGCGCAGCATCGAGGCGGCGGAATCGACGCCCAGCATGATGCTCTCGCGGTCGAAGCGGCGGACCTGGAAATTGTCGGCGAGCTGGCGGATGACGTCGAGCACGGCATCCTTGCCCTGCCGCGCGCCGAGGAACGGAAACATGTCGATCGGGCCGTAGAGCGCCCATTCGACGTCCTCGTCGATCAGCGCCTCGATATCCCTGAACTCCCGGTCGTTGATCGCGCGGTGCAACGCGCGCGAGAAACGCCAGAGGCTGTGCTCTGTCATCTGGGGCAGTCCTGAAGCTGGCTTTACGGAAAAAACGGCAAACAACCCCACGCGCGGTCGGGCGCCGGGGCTCAATTCATTTGTATACGAACAAATAGCAGATTTCGGCCAAAACGCAATTCACGTTTTCGCAATGCACCATTGAACGGGATTTGTGAGATTGACAACAGAACCCCGTAATTGTCCGGGTCTCGAGGCTCAGTCCACCCCCGTGATCAGCGGCCCGATCTCCCGTTCCAGCACCTGCTGAACCAAATCGTAGGAATCGATGATCTCGCGGATCTCCGCCACCAGGCCGCCGCGGAAGGTGTAGAACACCGCCATGTCGAACTGCACGATGCGGCCGTTGCTGCGCTTCTTGAAATAAGCGTGCACGTAGGTCGCGACCGTCTCGCCCTCGGCGACGATGTGCGGCGTCTTGTAACGAATCTCCGAGTAGCGCGACCCGACCGTCTGCCAGAGCTCGCGCAGCTCCTGCTTGCCATGGCGCGGCACCATGTGCGGCAGCACGTCGATCGGCGCGTGGGTGAGGAAATCGACGTCGTCGGTGCAGCAGGCCAGCGCCGTCTCGATATCGCCGCGCGCGAAGGCATCGAGCAGGTGCACGACGCGTTGGCGATTCAGCTGCTCCACCGTCATTCCGCCCGTCCTTGTTCGGCCCCGTGGCGTTCCGCAACGCCATCGCGCCGGCTCGCCCATCAACAATCGCAAAATCTCGCGGATGTTGCAGCGGTTTTGACGCGCGAGCGCAATGCCCGGTTCATGGCATGCAATTTCCGGTTGAGCCGCGCGATGGCTGCACGAATTCGCGCCGCATTCGCTCGCCTCACGCGCAACGCGTGTGGCGCCGTGCGCAATGTCATCACCATGCGGGCGCTCGGAACCGAGAGAGGTCCGCAACGCCGGCCGACCTCTCTCGCCCCGCTCTGATCCGCCGCTGGGAGGGGTGGGAAATCTCCGCGAGTCCTCCGACGATCGCGAGGCTGCGCTCCTTCAACACGTCATTGCGAGCGCAGCGAAGCAATCCAGAGTCTTTGCGCGGACGGGATTCTGGATTGCTTCGCTGCGCTCGCAATGACGACGTGGAGAGCAACTGCGGGCTCAACCCGGACCTTGGCTTCCGGCCCGCCCCCGCGTGACCCATCTCACATCACCCCGCCGGCGCCCCGACTACCGTCATCGGCATGTCATCAGGGAGACGCGCCATGGCCGCCATCGCCACCGCCAGAAAGTCCCGCCTGCACAACGCGCTCGAAGGCCTCGCGCTGACCGCGACGCTGCAGAGCTTCCCGACCTTCGCCACTGCGGCCTTCCTGCTCAAGCTCGTCGGCAACCACGACCTCGTCGGCGACCCCGGCGTCGCCATCTTCGTCGCGGTTGCCTCGCTCGCCCACGCGATGCTGGCCGTAACGTTGGGCCCGAGCTCTCCCCACCTGTTCAAGACCGTCTACGAGCCGAAATTCTTCGAAGCCCATCTGTCGCTCTCCGACAAGATCACGGCCTGGCGCACCCAGCCCGTCGCCTCGCTGCAACTGGTGACGATCGTGCTGCTGCTGTCGGTGATGGCGGTAGTGACGGCGAGCGTGGGGTGAGGGGAGCAATCCCCTCCTCGTCATTCCGGGGCGCTGCGAAGCAGCGAGCTATGATGCGCAATTGAGCATCCGAGAATCCATAACCACTATTCGCCGGGCTGCGCCTATCTCTTCTTCCACCCCCCGCGCCGTCCCGGCTGCCCACCCGTCGACTTCGGCGCCGGCCCGAACTCCGGGCCCGACTGCCGCGAATCCGTCGGCTGGATGATCCGGCTCGTGCTGCCGAACGGCTTTGACGGCAGCGCGCGGCTCTCGCGGTAGGGGAGCGATTCCGGGCCGTGCATCTCGTCGAGATGCGGCTTGTGCACGCGGGAGCCCTTAGCCCCGCCGGCCTTCAGCGCGGTTGCGGCGCTCTTGTTCTTCATGGCGCTGACGGGGAGGTTGGCGGCGTCGCCGTATTTCTTCGCGCCCGCATAGGCGCCGGCCTTGCCAGCGACGGTGCGCTGCTTGACGGTGGGGTCGTCGACCACGGCGAGCTCCGTCGCGCGCAGGCGCTTGACTTCGTCGCGCAGGCGGGCGGCTTCCTCGAAGTTCAGGTCGGCGGCGGCCTCGCGCATCCTTGTTTCGAGGTCGGCGAGCACGGCTTCGAAGTTGTGGCCGATCGAGATGACGTCGTCGGTCATGTCGTGGCCGCCGACCTCGACCAGCACGTGGTCGCGCTCGTAGACCGAGTTGAGGATGTCGCCGATCTGCTTCTTCACGCTCTCCGGCGTGATGCCGTTGGCGGTGTTGTACTCGACCTGCTTCTCGCGGCGGCGGTTGGTCTCGGCAATGGCGCGCTCCATCGACCCCGTCATCTGGTCGGCATAGAGGATCACCTTGCCGTCGACGTTGCGCGCCGCGCGGCCGATGGTCTGGATCAGCGAGGTCTCGCTGCGCAAAAAGCCTTCCTTGTCGGCGTCGAGGATCGCGACCAGCGCGCATTCGGGAATGTCGAGGCCTTCGCGGAGCAGGTTGATGCCCACCAGCGCGTCGAACGCGCCGAGGCGCAGATCCCTGATGATCTCGATGCGCTCGATGGTGTCGATGTCGGAGTGCATGTAGCGGACGCGGATGCCCTGCTCGTGCAGATATTCGGTGAGATCCTCCGCCATGCGTTTTGTGAGAACCGTGATCAGCGAGCGATAGCCCGCCTGCGCGGTGGCGCGCACCTCGCCGACGAGATCGTCCACCTGCGTGCGGGCGGGGCGGATGTCGACCGGCGGATCGATCAGGCCGGTCGGGCGAATGACCTGCTCGACGAACACGCCGCCGCTCTCGTTCAGCTCCCAGCTGCCGGGGGTCGCCGACACCGCGACGGTCTGCGGCCGCATCATGTCCCATTCCTCGAAGCGGAGCGGGCGGTTGTCCATGCAGGAGGGCAGGCGGAAGCCGTATTCGGCCAGCGTCGCCTTGCGGCGGAAGTCGCCGCGGAACATCGCGCCGATCTGCGGGATGGTGACGTGGCTTTCGTCGGCGAAGATCAGCGCGTTGTCGGGCACATATTCGAACAGCGTCGGCGGCGGCTCGCCGGGGCGGCGCCCGGTGAGATAGCGCGAATAATTCTCGATGCCGGCGCAGCTGCCCGTCGCCTCCATCATCTCGAGGTCGAAGGTGGTGCGCTGCTCCAGCCGCTGCGCCTCCAGGAGACGTCCCTGGTTGTGGAGCTGGTCGAGCCGCTGCTTCAACTCTGACTTGATCGACTTGATCGCCTGCACCAGCGTCGGCCGCGGCGTCACATAGTGCGAATTGGCGTACATCTTGATGAATTCGAGCTCGTCCTGCTTGTGGCCGGTGAGCGGATCGAACTCCTCGATGGTCTCGATGGTGTCGCCGAACAGGTTCACGCGCCAGGCGCGATCCTCATAGTGCGCCGGGAAGATGTCGATGATGTCGCCGCGGACGCGGAACGTACCGCGGGTAAAATCGGCCTGGGTGCGCTTGTACTGCAGCGCGACGAGGTCGGCGATCAGCTGGCGCTGGTCGATGCGCTCGCCCTTCTTCAGCGCGAAGGTCATCGCGGTGTAGGTCTCGACCGAGCCGATACCGTAGATGCAGGACACCGACGCCACGATGATGACGTCGTCGCGTTCGAGCAGCGCGCGCGTCGCCGAGTGGCGCATGCGGTCGATCTGCTCGTTGATCGAGGAATCCTTTTCGATGTACGTGTCCGTGCGGGGCACATACGCTTCCGGCTGGTAGTAGTCGTAATAGCTGACGAAATACTCGACCGCGTTGTCCGGAAAAAAGTTCTTGAACTCGCCATAGAGCTGCGCGGCCAGCGTCTTGTTCGGTGCCAGGATCAGCGCCGGGCGCTGCGTCGCCTCGATCACCTTGGCCATGGTGTAGGTCTTGCCGGAGCCGGTGACGCCGAGCAGCACCTGCGAACGGTCGTTGCGGTTGATGCCCTCGACCAGCTCGGCGATCGCCGTCGGCTGGTCGCCCTTGGGCTCGTAGGCCGACTTGATCTCGAAGCGCACACCGCCTTCGGACTTTTCCGGCCGCGGCGGCCGGTGCGGCGTCCAAACCTTCATGGAGCCGTCGCCCTTGCGGAACTCCGGCCGGCCCTCGCGGATCAGCGATTCCAGTGCATCCGCGGTGGCCTTGACCCCGAGCGCCTCCATCTTGGACCGCGGCGGACGCGCCAGCGCCTCGGCATCGTCCTCCTCGGTGGGCAGGCCGAGCTGCCGCGCCAGTTCCGGATCGAGCGTCGGAATGGTGGCCGCGGTTCCGTAATTGGCCTGCGGTACTTCGTCTAGCCCCGCGGGGCGGTCGCTGGGGAAGTCCTTCGGCGTCGAAGCCCGTGCGCGATGCGCGGCGGCTTCGCCCCCGGCGCGGCGGTCGCGCGAATTGTCCGGCGGCGGCTGCAGGCCGGTGCCCGATCCCAAGCCCGCATCGCCGCGATTGATCGCGGGATTGAGCAATTCGGCCAGCGCCGGCCCGATCGGTTGCACATCGGGACGATGCGCTTTGGATTTGGGGGATTTGCCGGATTTTTCGGAGGATGCAGGTTTCTTCGCCATGAGGCGAATATGGGACGAGTCCGCCCCGCAATAAAGGGTGAATGGCCGCGGCCATGCAGGCTGCTGACAGCAGCTTGGCAGCAGCCTTGCAGTTCACGCCGCCGGCAGCGGTCCCTCGTCGTTTCCGGCGGTGACATTCGGCTCGAGGATGTCGAGATGAATGCCGCCGCAATCAATGCAGCGCATGGTCCAGTACTCGCATCCGGCGCGGCCGCCGATCACGCGGAGCACCGTGAGAGCGCCGTCGCATTCCGGGCAATTGGACAGCACTGCGCGGGCGTAGATCCGCGGTTGCGCCGCGTCGGATTCGATGATGGACATGACCGGTTTCCCCCTTTTTCGCCGTCCTGTCTCTGGTCGGCCTGCGGACCGCCTAATCTTCGTCGCCGGCCCGCAGCCGGAAACGATCGATGTGGTGCTTGGCATCGGCAATCGCGGCATCGCGATCGGGCCAGGCGAAGCCGACTTCCATGGCCGGAAACAGCACGCCGTCGATGGCCACCGGGCTGAGATCGGCACGGCGGATCCGCGCGTGCCACAGCCCCTTGCCAGCTTCGAAGGATTCGATGTCAAAGCCGTCGTAGAGGGTCGTCATAGTGTAGATCCCACGTTTCTTTTCGGAGGGTCAGGGGACCACATTTGCGGATTCTGGGATGTGAAGCCGTTCACAAGCAGGCGGCTTTTTTGCCCGCCGGGCTTCAGTTCCGGGCTGCGGCGCGGCCGATCCGGCGCGGGCGGGCGGCGGGTTCCGATGCCGCCCGCATGATCCAGCGGCGGAAGGCGGCAAAGTCGCGCTGCTCGGTCTGGAAGCTGCGATAGACGAGGTACCAGCGCATGCCCTTGGGCACCGAGAGGTCGAACGGCGCCACCAGCCGGCCGGCGGCGAGATCGTCGTCGATATAGGGGCGGATGCCCATGGCGATGCCGAGCCCGTCGGCCGCGGCCTGCAGCGCCTGGCCGTAGAATTGGAACTCGGGCCCGCGCGCGTTGATCCGAGCCGTGCCCGCCGCCTTCAGCCAGATCGGCCAGTCCTCGGGCGAGTGCGCGACGCGGATCAGGCTCGGTCCCTTCAGGTCGGCCGGGCGCTTCAATGCGCCTGCCAGGCGCGGCACGCAGACGGGGGTGAGGTCGCCGGCGAACAGCGGCTCGGCGACGAGGCCGGGCCAGTCGCCGGTCCCGAGCTTGATGCCGCAGTTCCAGTCCTCGCCGAACGGCACCGCGGCGCCGCCGGTGGTGAAGCGCACCTCGATGTCGGGCTCCTCGCTGCGAAACTCCGACAGGCGCGGGATCAGCCAGCGCATCGCGAAGGTGTGGCCGACGCCGATGGTGAGCACGCGGACGCTGGCGGGCGCCGTCACCTGCGCCGTCAGGCTCGCCAGCGCATCGAAGATCGGGGTCAGGCCGCTCTGATAGGCGCGGCCGGCCTGCGTCAGCACCAGGCGATTGGCCTTGCGCTCGAACAATGCGACGCCGAGCCGTTCTTCCAGGAGGTGCACCATGCGGCTGACCGCGGCCGCCGACACGCTCAGCTCCAGCCCGGCCGCAGCAAAGCTGCCGGTCCGCGCCGCCGCCTCGAACGCCTTGATGCCGTTGAGAAACAGCAGCCGCCGCAAATGACCCACCCTCAGGAAAGCTGATGCCAGGGCAAGATAACTCAGTTTGCGCGAGAGGGGCAAGCGAGGCACGTTCACCTCCGACAATCCACCGACAGGAGCCCCCGTCGTGACGCCCATCATGATCGCTGCCCTTGGATTGCTGATGGTGGCCACCGCGTTCCTGTCGGGGCTGTTCGGCATGGCGGGCGGGCTGATCCTGATCGGCGTGCTGCTGGCCCTGATGCCGCTGCCGACCGCGATGGTGCTGCATGCGATCACGCAGATGGCCTCGAACGGCTGGCGCGCGTTCCTGTGGCGGGCGCATATCCGCTGGCGGCCGGTCGCGAACTATATGGTCGGCGCGGCCCTCGCGCTCGCGGCGTGGTCGCTGACCCGCTACGTGCCGGACAAGCCGGTCGCGCTGCTGCTGCTCGGCGTCACCCCGTTCATGGCGCGGCTCCTGCCGGCGAACATCAAGCCGGATCCCGACCGTCTCTGGCAGGGCACGGTCTACGGCACGATCTGCATGGGCCTGATGCTGACGACCGGCGTCTCCGGTCCGCTGCTCGACACCTTCTTCCTCGGCGGCGATTTCGGCCGGCGCGAGAAGGTCGCGACCAAGGCGATGTGCCAGCTCATCAGTCATTTCACCAAGCTGATCTATTTCGGCGGCATCATCGACCAGGCCGCGACCCTCGATCCCGTGCTCGCCGCCGTCGCGGTCGCAGCCTCGATGCTCGGCACCACGCTGGCGCGGCGCATCCTCGAAGCCATGACCGACCAGCAGTTCATCGCCTGGTCCAACAAGCTGATCACCACCATCGCCTGTTACTACATCGCCTATGGCGGCTGGCTGTTGCTGCGTGCGCCGGTTCTGGCCGCCTTCGACAAGGGAGGCTTGCAATGAGCGAGACGGCCGACCCGCTGGTGCTGGACTTCGTCGAATGGGTGGCGCGCGAGCCGCGCGCCTATGCCGAGGTGATCGCGACCTGGAAGACCTCGTGCCCGCGCCTCACCATCTGGGAGGACGCTGCAGAGCGCGGCTACGTCGCGCGCGAGACGATTGCAGGCCTCGGGCTGGTCATCGCGGTGACGGAAGGCGGCGAGAAGCTGTTGCGCGCCAACGGGCGGTGACGCGCAGCTCTCTCCACAACGTCATTGCGAGCGCACGCGAAGCAATCCAGAATATATCCGCGGCGGCAGTCTGGATTGCTTCGCTGCGCTCGCAATGACGGAGCACTGGCCAATGTCGCTTAAACTCTATGAACTCGTCGGCACCGATCCCGCGCGCCCCTTCAGCCCGTATTGCTGGCGCACGCGGATGGCGCTGGCGCACAAGGGCCTTGCGGCGGAATCGCTGCCCTGGCGCTTCACCGAGAAGAGCGCGATCGCGCCGCACGGCTCGGCGAGGGTCCCGGTGCTGCTGCATCACGACAAGCCGGTGGTCGATTCCTGGGTGATCGCGAACTATCTCGAGGACAATTTTCCGGATCGCCCGTCGCTGTTCGGCGGGGAGGGCGGCCGTGCCATGGCGCGCATGATCAACGCGTGGGGCGACATCGCCATCGTCGGCGGCATCTTTCCGCTCATCATCGCCGATATCCCGAACAATCTGGCCGAGGTCGACGCCGCCTATTTCCGCAAGTCGCGCGAAGCGCGGTTCGGCGGCAAGACTCTCGAGGACATCATGGCAAGCCGCGATGCCGGCGTCATCGCGTTCCGCAAGTCGCTGGAGGTGATGCGCCAGACGTTCAAGACGCAGCCCTTTCTCGGCGGGAATGCGCCGAACTACGCCGACTACATCGTGTTCGGCGGATTCCAATGGGCGCGCGTGGTCAGCCCGTTCAGGCTGCTGGAAGCGGATGATCCGGTCTATGCCTGGCGCGAAAAGCTGCTCGATGCGTTCGACGGCATGGCGCGGAAGTCGTCGGCATATCGCGTGTGAGCCAGTCTTGTAGGGTGGGCAAAGGCGCAAAGCGCCGTGCCCACCATCTCTCTCGATCGCAAAAAAGGTGGCACGCTTCGCTTTGCCCACCCTGCGAGACTGCCACCTAGGATACCACCTCCGCCGCCGCTTTCCGCAAGCACGCCCGGCACAGGCAGTCGTCGCCCTCGATCGGCATCGGCAGCCGTGCCGTCTCCTCCGCGCACCAGCAATTGCCGGTGGGATCACAGCCGAATTCGCTGCCGCAACGGGAGCAGGTGAGACGGCGCGCAAGTGCCGGCGCCGACGGCATTTCTTTCGGATTTGTCATGATCTACGTCGAAGCTTCGCCGTCATTTTCATGTCGGGTTCATCTGCCGCTGCGGTATATTACGCGCCGCCCGCGTCGAAAGGAAAGCACCTCGCAGGCGCGCGAAGGACAGATCATCGATGGCCCGCGATTCGCAAGCCGCCCTCATCGCGCTCAACCGCTTCGGCTTCGGCGCCCGCGGCGGTGCATCGGGCGATCTCGTCAATGCGAGCTCCGACCCGCGCGGCTTCGTGAAGGCGGAGCTTTCGCGTCCCAATAGCGCGCTGCTGGAAGCGCCCGCGCTGCAATCGACGCCGCAGCTCGGGCAGGCGGTGTTCGCCTATCAGGACGAGGTCAAGCAGGCGCGTGAGATGGCGAAGGCCGCCGCGCCCGCCGAGACGCCGGCACCAGCGCCGGCCGATCAGAAGCCGCCCTTGCGCCGTAATCTCTCGCTGAATTCAGCGGCAGAGATCACCGGCCAGATGGCCGATACGAAGCCCGCCGACGGCGCTCCGAAGCCTGAGACCATGCAGCCGAGTGTGCCTGCGCCGCAGTCCGCCGCCAAGCCCGCGCCGCAGCCGCTCAATGTGATCCAGAAAACCTTTCGCGCCGAGGCGCTGGCGCGGCTGCAGCGCGCCACGCTCGCCGAGTGCGGCTTCACCGAGCGCCTCGTCGCGTTCTGGTCCAATCATTTCTGCATCTCCGCCAGCAAGGGCGAGCTGGCGCGGATCTGGGCCGGCGCGTTCGAGCGCGAGGCGATCCGGCCGCACGTGCTCGGGCGCTTCGCCGACATGCTGAGGGCGGTCGAGCAGCATCCGGCGATGCTGTTCTTCCTCGACAACCAGCAATCGCTTGGACCTGACTCGCGCGCGGGACAAAACCGCAAGCGCGGGCTGAACGAAAATCTCGCGCGCGAGATCATGGAGCTGCATACGCTCGGCGTCGGCGGCGGCTACACGCAAGGCGACGTCACCTCGCTCGCGCGCATCATCACGGGGTGGACCTTTGCCGGCAGGCAGGGGCAGCTCGGGGTCCCCGGCTCCTTCGTCTTCAACACCAATGCGCATCAGCCCGGGCCGCAAGTCCTGCTCGGCAAGACCTACGATCAGGCCGGCCTCGCACAGGGCGAAGCCGCGCTCGCCGATCTCGCGCGGCATCCGTCGACCGCGGGTTTCATCGCCGCCAAGTTCGTCCGTCACTTCGTCGCGGACGATCCGCCGCCGGCGCTCGTTGCGCGCCTGCGCGACGTCTTCGTCAAGACCGACGGCGATCTCAAGGCGCTGGCATTGGGGCTGGTCGATTCCGATGAAGCATGGAAGGCGCCGCTCACCAAGATGCGCTCGCCTTACGAGTTCCTGGTCGCCAGCGGCAGGCTGCTCGCGCGCGTGCCGGAGGATCCGAGCCGCTATCTCAACGGCCTCAATCTGCTCGGCCAGCCGCTGTGGTCGCCGCCGGGTCCCAACGGCTTTCCCGACAGCAATGCCGCCTGGGCCGCGCCCGAAGGCATCAAGCTCAGGCTCGACATCGCGGCGCAGATCGGCGCGCGGCTCGGCAACAACATCGATCCGCTCGACCTCCTGGAGTTCGCCGCCGGCGATGCCGCCTCGGCCGAGACGCGGCGGACCATCGAGCGCGCGGAGTCGCGGCAACAGGCGCTGGCGCTGCTGTTGATGTCGCCGGAAATGCAGAGGAGATGATGATGACCGACTGCGTCGAGAACCGGCTCCTCACGTCGCGCCGTGGTCTGCTGCTCGGCGGCGCCTCCTTCGCAGCCTGGGCCTACCTGCCGAAATTCGCGCGCGCGACGGACGGACGCGATCCGCGATTGGTCGTGGTGATCCTGCGCGGCGCGCTGGACGGGCTCTCGACCGTCGCGCCGATCGGCGACCCTGACTATGCCGGCCTGCACGGATCGATCGCGCTCACTGCCGATGGTGCGCATCCCGCGATCATGCTCGACTCGTTCTTCGCGCTGCATCCGGCGATGCCGGAATTCGCCCGCATGTATCGCGACAAGCACGCGGCGGTGATCCATGCGGTCGCGACACCCTATCGCGACCGCTCGCATTTCGACGGCCAGGACGTGCTCGAAAGCGGCTATGCCGGCCCGGGCCGCGTGCAGTCCGGCTGGCTCAATCGCGCGCTGGAATCACTGCCGCGCGGCGAGCGTGTGTCCAGCGGGCTTGCGGTCGGCCCCACCACGCCGCTGGTGCTGCGTGGCGGCGCGCCCACCGTGGGCTGGGCGCCGGTCGCGCTGCCGCAGGCCGATGACGACACCGCGATGCGTCTCGTCGAGCTCTACCGCCACCGCGATCCCGCTTTGGCCTCCGCGTTGTCGCAAGGCCTCAAGCTCGACAAGGCGGCGAGCGGCGACGATATGAAAGCGACGCGCGGCAACGCCGTCGCGCAGATGCGGCAGGTCGCGCGCGGCGCCGCAAAGCTGATGGCGGCCGATGACGGCCCGCGCATCGCCGCGCTCGCCTTCGACGGCTGGGACACGCATGCCAATGAAGGCGGCCCCCTGGGGCGTCTCGCCGTCCTGCTCGGCGGTCTCGACGGCGCGCTCGCGGAGTTCGAAAGCGGCTTAAGAGATCGCTGGCGCGACACCGTCGTCGTCGTCGCCACCGAGTTCGGCCGCACCGCGCGCATCAATGGCACCGAGGGCACCGATCACGGCACCGGCACGATCGCCTTGCTCGCCGGCGGCGCGGTGAAGGGCGGCCGCGTCATCTCGGACTGGCCGGGCCTCAAGCTCGCGAACCTCTATGAGGGCCGCGACCTCAAGCCGACCACGGATCTGCGCTCGGTCATCAAGGGCGTGCTGCAGGACCAGTTCGGCCTGTCCGATCGCGTGCTGGCCGAGACGGTGTTTCCGGACAGCGCGGCAACGCGGCCGATGCGCGGACTGGTGACATAATGGCAACCACCGTCATTCCGGGGCGCGCGTAGCGCGAGCCATGATGCGCAATTGCGCATCTGGGAATCCATACGCCCGATCGGGGTTATGGATTTCGGGCTCGTAGCGACGTGCCGCTCCGGGATTCATGCTTTTCCTCTCACGCGATGTGCTCGACCGGCCGATGGATTGGCTCGATTCGCGAGACAGTGTTTACCGGTCTGTGTGCTTTTTCCGAAGGTTTGCTCCCGCTAATTGAGCATCGGTTTTACAAACGAACCGAAGCACGGAGAGCAGAGATGACCAAGACTATCGCCTTGAGCACCATCGCAGCGGCGGCGCTCGCCGCCGCGGCGTTCTGGTTCACGGCAGAGCCCGCAAGCGCAAAGAACTATGAATATTGCCGGATCGACCGTAGCGCGGGACCCGAACGCATCTGCAGCTTCGACACCATGGAGCAGTGCCTTGCCTCGATTTCCGGTCGAGGTGGAAGTTGCACCCGCGATCCCTTCTACGAGACCGGGTCTTTTGCGTACGCTCCGAAGAGCACCGGCCGTCGGCACCAGTAAGGTGCTCCGGTTCTATGAGCGTTCTGGCGCCGCTCCGCGCCAGAACCTTTCTCCAGCTTGGCTGATTGCATGGACTCGGAGGGGGCCAATGCTACCCGCCCGGAGACGGGGCAATCGCATATGGCTCGTGGCGGCGGCCTGCGCGCACGCCTCGTCGTTCGAGACGGCGCTGGCGCGCCTCAGGATGAGGCTCATCAGGATCAGCGCTCGTTGAAACTGCTGCCGCGCACTCCATCCTCATCCTGAGGGGCCCGCCCAAGCGGGCGTCTCGAAGGATGGTCGCAGGAAAAAGCTCTCAAATGCGATAGCTCTGCCGCCGGGGGCGGGCATGCCGCTGGACAATAATCCTAACTTGGCTAACTGTTAGGTTTGGGATCATCAAGAGCAAGAAAATGTTGGACCTCTTGAAGGGGGGTACCGAAGAAAGCTTCGGCGTTATCGAGCGCGAACTGCGGTGCGGCCTGTGGAGCTGGGATCTGCGTGCGAACGAGATGCACTGGTCGCGCGGGTACTATGATCTTCTGGGTATCGAGCCGGGAATGGTGGCACCATCCTTTGCCGCCATTCTCCAGGTGACCCACCCGGATGATCGCAGTGCGCAGGCCGAGGTCGAGCGCGTCATCCAGAAGGCGTCGACCATCAGACGGAAATTTCGTGTCATTCGCCGCGGCGGTAACATCGCCTGGATCTATTGCCAGATCATCATCTTCGTCGATCCGGAAGGGGTTGCAGAGAGGGCAATCGGTATCTGCACGGATATCACGGCTCGCGAGGATCAGCTCAACCAGCTGCGGATCGCCGATGAGCGCTACCGTGCCCTGATCAAGGCAGCCGGAGCAGTGGTATGGATCGCGAAATCGGACGGCCGAATCCACGAGCTCGTCAACTGCGATCGCGGCAGCCAGGTCGTTGCGTCGGAATCGGGTTGGCTGCAGCTCATCCATCCGGATGACCAGGAGAAGATCATCCGAGTTCACGACGCGGCACGCCGCGAGAAGCGTGGCTACGACGTCGTGCACCGTATCATTCAGCCCGATGGCAGTTTCAAATGGAAGCGATCCACCGGGCAGCCGGTGCTCGATGACGGAGGGAATATCAAGGAGTGGCTCGGGATCAGCGTTGATCTCGACCGCAATACGGCTCGTTCCGGCGCCCATAGAATCACCGGGGCGCAAATCAGGGCCGCCCGCGGACTGCTGCGTTGGTCGGTGGTGGATCTGGCGCAGGCCGCGGGCACGACGCGCGCGACCATCCGTCGCCTCGAGGAACTGGACGGCGCCCCATCGCACAACGACCCGGCACTTCCATTGATCGAGACGGCCCTTGCAAGAGCCGGTGTCGAATTCCTGTTCCCAGAGGCAGGCAAGCCGGGTGTCCGCCCCCGCTAAATGAGCGCCTCACCTGCACTGATCCAGCAAAATTGGCCGAATATCCGATCGCAAACGCCGCGCCACGCAAATCTGGCGTTCCATTGTCGTGACATCGCGCATCGCCAATTGCAATTGCCCGATGAGCCGAACCGCACGCGCCAATTTTGCCTAACAGAAGGTTAGCGGGATCGGCATTATTGTTCTGCACGTTGGGCTCCCACAAGGCGTGCGGGCATGATGACGCAGATATTCGGTATTTCGGAATCGACGCCTCACTCGGCTCCGCACGCGGGTCGTCGATGTAGCCTTACGCTTTCACAGTTCCGACGGGCTCGTGGACCAGCCGCTTAATACCGGAGTTCCAGTCAATTTTCTCACAATCAGATTTGAAAGGGCATAGCAATGACGGACTTGCATGCATGCGACGATTCCGATCGGCACCGCATGGCCAGAATGCGGTTCATGGGAATCACATCACGCAGTGGGGAGCTGTTGCGGGAGTTCTGGGCGATCGCCGAACCTGCCGTACCCCGCATTCTGGAGGGCTTCTACCGTCATGTCACGAGCGAGCCTCAGCTTGCCGCGCTGATCGGGAATGATATTCCCAGATTGAAATCGGCCCAGGGTACCCATTGGGCACGATTGTTCAACGGACGGTTCGATGATGAATACCTGAAGGGGGTCCGCGCCATCGGCATGGTCCACAACAGGATCGGCTTGGAGCCGCGTTGGTACATCGGTGGATATAACTTTGTCCTGAACCAGCTCGTGGCGCTCGCTGTTCGACGCTACCGCTGGAAACCAGGCCATCTCTGCGAGATATTGAGCGCGGTGAATTGCGCCGTGATGCTCGACATGGAGATCGCCATCTCCGTCTACCAGGAGGCAATGCTCGCCGAGCGGGAAAAACGTCAGGAGACGATCCACGCCGCCATTCGGAGCTTTGATGTCCGGATGAAGGCGGTCGTGGATACGATCGGTGGTTCGGCCGGCGACCTCCAGAGCGCAGCCAATGCGCTGGCCGCGAGCTCGTCCCAGTCGACCCAGCAGTCCAGCGCGGTGGCCGCCGCCTCGGAAGAAGCGTCGACGAATGTGCAGGCGGTTGCCGCATCGACCGAGCAACTCACCTCCTCGATTCAGGAGATCGGCCGCCAGGTGTCCCAGTCGACGAAGATCGTCCAGACCGCGGTGGATCAGTCGGCCCGGTCCGGCGACACGGTCCAGAGCCTTGCAAAGGCGGCCCAGCGAATTGGCGACGTGGTGGGGTTGATCAGCACCATCGCGGGGCAGACCAACTTGCTCGCTCTCAATGCCACGATCGAAGCAGCCCGGGCCGGCGAGGCCGGGCGCGGCTTCGCCGTCGTTGCTTCCGAGGTCAAAGCCTTGGCGGAGCAGACGGCAAAGGCCACCGGCGAGATCGGTGAGCAGATCCTCTCGATTCAGGGTGCAACGAAGGAGGCGGTGGGGGCCATCCAGGACATCGGCCGCACCATCGGGTCGGTCAGCGAGATCGCAACCGTGATAGCGGCGGCCGTGGAAGAGCAGGGCGTGGCTACCGCCGAGATCGCGCGCAACGTCCAGCAAGCAGCCCAGGGCACGAACGAGGTATCAAGCAACATTACCGGCGTGAGCCAGGTGGCCGCCGAAACCCGGCAGACGGCGGAAAAGCTTCTGAGCGCGTCTGAAGAGCTGTCCATTCAGGCTGCGGCTCTTCGCTCGGAAGTGGAGGCGTTCTTTGCCAACATCCGGGCGGCCTGACGTGTCATCGAGCCTTGGCGACACAATGACCGAAACAACGATTGATCTCGATATCGCGAATGTTGACATGAATAACGGGTTTTCCGCTTCCTGCGATCCGCGCCGATCTCGTCAGCCTGCGAGCGCCGAAACCGATCGCCAGCGGAAGGCCGAGGTGAACTGGAAGCAGCTGCTGCAGACGGCCATCGAAAGCAGCGCTCATGGCCTGTGTGTCTTCGACGATCGATCCAGGCTGGTGATAGGGAATGAACAGCATCGCAGCCTCTACTCGCTGGCATCGTCCGAGATTTCGCCGGGCCGGCCCGTGGAGGATGTTCTCACGGTCCGCCATGCCCGAGTAGTCGGGGCGAATGCGAGAGGCCAGCTGGCCGACTACCTGGCGGCGATACGGCGGGGCGAAGAGTTCCAGACGACGTATGAATTGCAGGATGGGTCGTTTGTCGAGCTCGATATGCATCCCATGTCCGACGGCGGCTTCGTCGAACGGCACAGGAATGTCACGGAGCTTCGCCTTGCTGAGGTCCGGGCCGAGAAAGCAAGGCAGGAGCTGATCGAGAAGCAGTACGCGATCGATCAGGCGGTCATCGTCGCGATCACCGATGTTCGTGGAACGATTACTTACGCCAACGATCGATTTTGCGAGATCAGTGGGTACACCCGGGAGGAGCTGGTTGGAAACAACCATCGCCTGCTGAAATCGGGGGTTCATTCGCCGGATATTTTCCGACAGATGTACCGTCGCCTCGCCCGAGGCGGCGTATGGCGGGGCGAGCTTTGCAACAGGGCGAAAAACGGGGACCTCTATTGGGTCGACACCGTGATAACGCCCCAGCTTGGCCCGGAAGGGAAGCCGGTGGCCTACATGGCGATCCGGGTCGATATCACGGCCCGAAAGAAGGCCGAGGCGCAGCTCAGTCACGCAGCCCGCCACGATGCGCTGACGGGTCTTCTGAACCGGGCAGCTCTGCTGGACGGTCTTTCGGAATGGCTTTCCCAAGCACAGTCAAAGCAGCAAACCCTGATCGTTTACCTGCTGGATCTTGATGGCTTCAAGCATGTGAACGACACGCTTGGCCACGCCGCCGGAGATGGATTGCTCAAGCAGCTGAGTGGACGTCTGATCTCGGTCGTGCCGGCGACCGCCCTGATCGCACGTCTGGGCGGGGACGAATTTGCGATCGTGCAGATCAGCGCGGAGGATGCGCGTGAGGAGACCCAAGCTCTCTCGGTCGATCTCCTGCAAACGATCGCCATACCGTTCTCGTTGGAGTCGCAGGAGGCTTCGGTCGGCGTCAGCATCGGAATATCGATTGCACCGTTGCATGGTCTTACGGCTCCGGAGCTCCTCTACAAAGCTGATTTGGCTCTCTATCGGGTCAAATCGGAGGGGCGGAGCGGATTTCACGTCTTTGAAGATGAAATGCGCAGCCGCGCGCAAAGCCGCAATCGGCTCGTCAATGAGCTGCGTGCTTCAGTTGGGCGTGGCGAGTTCGAGTTGCACTATCAGCCCATCTGCGGGGCGGGATCGCTGCGGCCGCGCAGCGCGGAAGCCTTGGTGCGATGGCGCCATCCCACTCGAGGCTTGCTCTATCCGGACGAGTTCATCGGAGTCGCGGAGGAAACCGGGCTCATGGAAGCGTTGGGACGATGGACCTTGGAAAGGGCGTGCGCAGACGCGGTAGCGTGGCCTGGAGAGATCAAGGTGGCAGTCAATTTGTCTCCGTCTCAATTTCGAGGAGGATTTCTCTTCGACTCGGTCTTCGGCGTGCTGATGAAAACCGGTCTTCCGGCGCATCGGCTGGAGCTCGAAGTGACGGAATCGATGCTGCTGCAGGACGAAGAAGAAAATCTTCGCTTGTTCCGCCAACTCAAGAGCATCGGGGTGTCCTTTGCACTGGATGACTTCGGCATTGGCTATGCTTCGCTCGGTTCCGTCGTGGCATTTCCATTCGACAAGCTGAAGGTCGATCGTTCGTTTACGAGCGAGCTTCCGAGCAAGCGCGCGAGCAGGGCAGTCGTCGCATCGATCATGACATTGGCCAGGGGACTCAATGTGCAGGTGACGGCGGAGGGTGTCGAGACGATGGAGCAGCTCCAGTACTTGCGCAGCCAGGGAGTGGATTTCGTTCAGGGTTATCTTCTGGGCAGGCCAGTCCCATCCGGCGCGCTCGACCTGGCGGGGGTACCACTGCATTCTGCCTTGTCGGACGCGGGCTGCTTCGAGGGATGATGCATGCTCGTCGCTCTTGCCCCACGAGTCACCTCACCTTGCCGCGCCTTCCGTGAACGCCGTCTCGATCACGTCCCCGAACGGCTGCCACGACCGCCCGTCGAATTGCACCAGCCGCATCTGCCTGATCGGCAGATAATTGTTCGGCGAAGTGCTCATCCGGATGTTTTGCAGCGCCAGGGAGGGATTGACGTCCTTCAGTGAAGCCGCCTGGCGCATGATGTTGTCGCGCGAAAGATCGTCGCCGCATTGCTTCAGCACCTGCGTCAGCGCTTCGGCCGCGGCGTAGCCATAGACGGCCGCGCTGTTGTTGGTGCTTTCGACCCGATGGTATTTGTCCATGAAGGCGAACCAGTCCTTCATGGCGGGATCGTTCTTCCAGGCCGGATCGCTCGGATCCTTCAGGAAGGCTGCCGAGATTACGCCGGCGGAATTTTCCAGCCCTGCGGGTGCCATCGCGTTGGCGATCGAGGCGGAGGCATCGTTGACGATGAAGACGGGACGCCAATTCAGGGACGCTGCCAGCTTGATCACCTTGGAAGCGGTCGAGGGCACGCCGAGGAAGACGAAGATATCGGCGCCGGCGCGCTTGAGGATCGAGATGTGCCCGTCGAGATGCTCGTCGGCAAGGTCGAAGGCGATGTCGACGAGGACGTGACGGTTGAGATCGCCGAGGCCCTCCTGAATCCCCTTGTAAACCATGCGCCCGAACTGGTCGTTCTGCCAGAGCACGACGATCTTCTTTCTGGGGTAATAGGCCTGGATGTAGTTGGCATAGATGCGCCCCTCCGACCGGAACGACGGCTGCCAGCCCATGGTCCAGGGAAACGCGTGCGGCTGGCTCAGTTCCTCGTCGCCGGAAGCGACGAACAGCTGCGGGATCTTCTTCTCGTTCAGGTACCGGCGTGTGGCGAGGTTGCCGGGCGTGCCGAACGAGCCGAACATCAGGTGCACGCCGTCCTTCTCGACCAGGTTGCGCGTCAGCTCCAGCGCTGCCCCCGGATCGGAATTGTCGTCGCGGGTGATGAAGCGGATCTTGCGGCCGTTGATGCCGCCGCGCGCGTTGACCATGTCGAAATAGGCCGCTTCCGCCTGGCCGATCGCGCCGAACTCCGACAACGCTCCCGAATACGGCATGACATTGCCGATGCGGATTTCCTGGTCGCTTGCGGGTTGATCCGAGTGCTGCTGCTGCGACATCGCGCCGAGCGATGCGGCGGCAATCACGGAAACGAACAGCATCCTGCCGATGACGCGCATGTTCGATGCCTTGTGGTTGGCCCCCAACGAGATCGGCTCCGTCCCCACCAAGGCCGATTGATCTAGGTCAAGCGTTTGGCAATCGTGTGGCTGGGCGGCGCGCTCTGATGAAGCGGCAGGCGTGCTGCCGCAACCGACCGCTACGGCAGTCCCCGCGCCTCGAGCTGCCGCACCAGCAGCAGCGTCGGCTCGGCGAGGCTGTCGCCGGAGCCATCGAGGCCGAAGGCGCTCGCGATGCCGTCGCGGCTGCGCAGCAGCGTGCTGCGCGGGCAATGGCCGGCGCCGCACAGGGTCTTCTTCAGCGTCTCGCCCTGCGCCACGAGGCCGGCGGAATCGTCCGCGGCCCAGGCCAGCACGATCGGCACGTCGACATTGAGGATGCCGGGGAAGACCGAGCGCTTGTCGTACTGGGTGGCATCACCGCCGAGATAGGCCTTCTCGCTGTCGCTCGCGTCCTTGCCGGCGCGGTAGATCCCGGACACCAGCACGACACCCGCGACATCGGCGCCGGCGGTCTGCAACTCGGGGTGCGCCAGCAGGGTGGCGACGTGGAAGGCGCCGGCGCCGTAGCCGACTGCGACGATCTCGCGGGCATCGCCGTTGAAGAGGTCGATATTGCCGTGGACCCAGGACAGCGCCGCGGCCACATCGGACGCGCCGGCCGGCCACGTTGCCGCAGGCGCCAGGCGGTAATTGACCCTGACCCCGATCATGCCGTTGCGGGCGGCAAAGCACATCGCCTGGTCCTGGATCTGGCGCGACAGCTCCGGCGCCGCGCGGTCGCCGGTGAAGGTGTCACCCGCCACGAACACGAGCACCGGCCGCGGCGTATCGGCCTTGGTCGCGCTGGTCGCGACATCGAGCACGTTGGCCTCGCTCTCGCCATAGCGCAGGCCGCGCGAGAAGGTCACCTGCTCGCACAGCCGCGCGGTGCCGCCGGCGGTGGTGTCGGAATCGGTGAGGCCCGCCTGCACGAGACCCGAGGGCGGCGGGAGCCGGCCCGGCACGGGTCCGTGCGCGGCGGCCGCACTCATGGTCAGAAACAGGAAAAATGTCAGAAAATGCTTCATGGGTGTGGCGGCCTTGCGGGGCTCATCTTGGCTCGCTGATCTGGCTCGTCTTTTCAATTCGTTTCATTAGTCAGCCGGCCTTGAGGCGAATTCGCGGCACCTTTGGCGCGCAGCCGCCGTTTTATCCCGATCCGTCAAGCAATTGTCCGGCGCCGCCAAGGCGCGCGCCTGAAACGGCGTTCTACTGTGCATGGGGTTGTTTTCGCAGTTTTGTTTGGATGGTCCGTCAGGCCCGCTTCATGGTCCGGAAGGTGATGGAATAGCGCTTTGCCTCGACCGGCGGGATGCTGTGCTCCCACCGCGACCGCGCCTCGCCGTCCATCATGTACAGCGAGCGCGGCAGGGCCGCCAGCGTGTGGCGCTCCCACCTCTCGCCCTTGCGGCGGCGGAAGCGGAAGTTGCAGGGCGAGCCCAGCGACAGGCCGAGCACCTTGTCGAAATGCGGCTTGTCGCGATGCCAGCCGATGCCGACGCCGACCTCGTATTCGGTGCACAGCACCTGCCGGACGCTGCCCTCCGGCAGCCCCGCCCAGGCCTCGGCCCGGCGCGCGACCGGCTGCACCCAGTCCGGCACCGGATCGGCCTCGGCTAGACGCTGCAGCCTGTAGTCGTAGCGGTAGCCGAACGACGCCACCCGGCGGTTGCCCTCGAAGGCGCCGAACTGGAAGCGCTGGAGCGGCAATGCTGCGATGCGGCCGATCAGATCCTGCTCGGCGGCGCGATCGATAAAATCGTCCGTGTAGCGAAGGCCGGCCGGGCCTGCCTGCGGGTCGGCGAACAAACCTAGCTGCGTCATGCCTCGCATTTCCGTGATGGAACCTCTTGGCGGCTGGTGCGACTTATCTAGTGACACGGGAAAACACGTGCGAGGCTGTCATGGCAGAGAAGCATACCGCCGATCCGGTCGAGATCATGCGGGCGACCGGTCATCCTGAGCTGGAATACGCCGCCGGCTGGACCATCGCCGGTCTCGTCACCATCGGCACCATCGTGGCCGCCTGGGTCTTTGCGATCTAGGCAACCGGGAACTGAAGCTCGAAGGCCGCACCCTGGTCGGTCGGCTTCAGCCTGATCGAGCCGCCATGGCTCGCCATCACCGCGCGCGCGATCGCCAGCCCCATCCCGGTGCCGCCCTGGTCGCGGCGGGTGGTGAAGAACGCGTCGAAGATCCTGTCCCGGTTCGGCGCCGAGATCGGCTCGCCGTCATTGCTGACCGTCACGAGCACGGTCGTCCGTTCGTCGACCGCCTCCAGCCTGATCGTCCCGGCCTTGTGCCGCACCGCATTGTCGGCGATGTGTGACAGCACGATCAGCGCCTTCTCCGAGGACATGCCGATCGCCCGCTCGAGACTGCCGCTGGCTTCGATCGCGCTTGCCGGAAACCGGCTCCTGAGATCGGCGATCACGGGCTTAAGCTCGGTGCGCTCGTTCTGCGGCAGGCTCTCGGCGCGGGCGAGCTCCCGCAGCCGCTGCGCCATCGCCTCCAGCCGCTGGGTGTCCGACAGGATGTTGGCGATGAAGGTGTTCTGCTCGGCCGGCGTCAGGCCTTCGGCCTTGCCCTGAACCGAATCCTGCAGCAGCTCGGCCGCACCCTTGATCGAGGTCAGCGGCGATTTCAGCTCGTGGGTGAGATGGGCCGAGAAGGTCGCGATATAGTCGGAGCGCCGCGCCAGCTGCTCGGCCATGCCGAGAAAGCTGTGCGAGAGCTGGGCGAACTCGCGCGTGCCGTAATGCTTCAGCGGCTGGAACGCCTCGCGGTCGCCGCGGCCGATTCGGGCGGCGCGGTCGATCAGCTCGCGCATCGGCAGCGTGATGGTGCGCGAGAACACGAGGCCGATCGCGATCGTGCCGAGAATGACGGCAAGGCCGGCCAGCACGAACTTGGCCCGCTCCTGGTAGAGATGGTCGAAAATGTTGCTCGGCGTCCGTGTCGTGTAGATGACGCCCGCGACGCGGTTGTTGACGATCACGGGCATCGCCGAGAACACGTGCACGCCGAGGCCGCGGCTGAAGGAATAGATCGGCGGCGGCGGCTTGTCCGGCACGCGGTTGCGTAAAGTCGCGCGGTATTGCCCGCGCAGCGCGTCGGCGATCTCCTCGATATGGGCGAGCGATTGCCCGACCTCCTGCCGCCCGGCAATCACGACGCCCTGGGAATCGAGGATGCGAAAGCCGGCCAGCGTCACCTTCTGGGTCTCGCGGATGATCGGCGTCAGTTTTGCGCCGATCTCGACATAGGCTGGCTGTGCAGGCTTGGACGCAGGTTGCGCATCCGGTCGCCGCCGGAGCAGGTCGTTGGCGGTGAGATCGAGCGCGGGGCGGATCGGCGTGACCTGGTCGCCGGGATCGGGCAGCACGCCCGGCGGCACCTCGGCGCCGAGCACGAGGCCGCTGTCGAGCCTGGCCGCCACCTCCTGCGCATAGATCGTCGCCAGCACGCGGCTCTGTGCGATCAGCTCGGCCTGGGTCTGGCGGATCAGCTGGTTGTCGTAGAGGCGGAAGAAGAACAGGCCGACCAGCGGCAGCACGCCGACGGTCGTCAGCACCGCGAAGATCACGAGCCCCAGCGACGGCCGCCATTTGTCGGGCGCAGCGCTCATGCCTCTTTCTCGCAGCGGCCGAGCTTGAAGCCGACGCCGTGGATGGTCTCGATGACGTTGTCGCAGGCGAGGGCCGCGAGCTTGGCGCGGATGTTGCGGACGTGACTGTCGATGGTGCGGTCGGAGACCTGGATGTTGAGCTGGTAGGCCGCGCGCATCAGCTGCTCGCGGTTGAACACCGATGTCGGCCGGGTCAGGAACGCGCGCAGGATACCGAACTCGATCGCGGTCAGCTTCAGCGGCGTGCCGGCAAAGGTTGCGACATGCTGCTCGGGATCGATCAGCAGGCCGCCCTGCGTCAGCGCGGCCGGCCCGGCCTTGGCCTCGCCGTTGCGGGGGCTGAGGCGGCGCAGGATGACATTGACCCGCGCCACCAGCTCGCGCGGGCTGAACGGCTTGGTGACGTAGTCGTCGCCGCCGATCTCGAGGCCGAGGATGCGGTCGATCTCCTCGTCGCGCGCCGACAGGAACAGGATCGGCACGTCCGAGCCTTTGCGGATCTCGCGGCAGACGTCGAGGCCGTCGAACTCGGGCATGCCGATGTCGAGCACGATTAGATCGGGCTTGTCGGCGGCAAAGCGGAGAAGCGCCTCCCTGCCGTCGCGGGCCTCGATCACGTCCATGCCGGCCTTCTTCAGGGCGACGCGGATGACCTCGCGGATATGGCCTTCGTCGTCGACGATGAGAATGCGATGCGCCAAGAAACTCTCCGCTCACCCCGCCGGCTGATCGCCGGGCTGAATTTTGGCCTGTGCGTCCAGCCGACGTTGCAGCCGCCAGCTCCGGAAGCCCCAGGCCCGCCAGGCGAGGTCCTGCCGTTGACTTTCTACAAGCCGATCTCGACGTCCTGCAAGACAGTAATCGCCGCCGCGAAGCGCGATGACCTTGTCGATCGCAGGCAGCGCCTGCGGCCCGAGCGTGAGGAGGTAGTTGGCATCGACCTTCACGCCGTTCCCGCCCGTTTCGCTGCTGTGCGTCAGATTGTAGTCGGCAATGAATGCATCGAAGTTCACCAGCGAGACACCATAGAGCACGATCGTCAATGCGGTCAGGTTGGCGCAGACGAGCCAGCGGTTGGAGCGGTTGAGGGCGATGCGGGCGACGATCAGGATCAGCCCGAGAGCCACCAGGCCCATCCAGATGAAGGCCGCGGTCCGCCAATAGGTCAGCATGTAGATGCCGACGTAAAGATCGAGTCGCAGGATGGAGGAGGCGACCAGCAGCACGTTCTGCCCGACCCAGAGATAGACCAGCGGACGGATCACCTTCGATTTCTCGGCCGGCCCGCCTGGACGCATGGCCACCAGCACGAAGGCAGCGGCGAGCAGGGCTGTCGCGATCAGCGGATAGGCGCCGCGATGGGCGTAGGCCGCATAAGTCATGTTGTCGGGCAGCGCCACGTGACCCCAGAGATAGATGCCGTCGAGAATGGACTGCGCCGCGAACAGCAGGTTGAACAGGATCAGTGAGCGTAGGATGGTGGAGGGGCCGAGAAATTCCGCCGAGATCATGGGGGGGAGCGGCGGCGGCACAGGTCCGTCGGCTTCGGTGCTGGTGACGATCGCCTTGCGCCGCCAGCGCACATGGATGAACGGCCAGACCAGAGCCAGCATCAAGGTCCAGAACAGAACGCGCCACATATTGACATGTCCGAAGACGACCTTGGGATTGAGCAGGGACACCCATTGCTCGATCACCGGATTGGCCGCGGCGAACAGCGCGACGAAGACGGTGCCGAGCGCCGCAGGCATCAGCCAGAGCGCGATGCCGCGGGTGAACGCCGACACGTTGAGCATCTGGGGCGCGTCGAGGAAGAACCTGAAGGGACCGAGCAGGAGGAAGTTGCGCAGCGCCCGGGCGCGTTCGGTGAACTCCGTCGTATCCGGATTGGTCGCAAGCAACAGCGCAGTCGCCAGCGACGCGACGAGGATCAGGAACGACAGGGTGTTGAGCTCCTCCACGGCCGGGACAATTCCGAGGGTGAGGACCGCGCCGCCGATCGCCGCTCGCCGCAAGTTAAAGGCCGCATGATTGAACAGCGCCGACACGCAGGCGGTCGCGATCGCAAACAGTGTCAGCGACAGCCCGATCCTCTGATCATAGAACAGCCAGTCGGCGAGCGCGGCCAGCAGCAGCGCCGTTGCAAGCTTGGCCGACGGCGCAGAAGGCTTGATCGGTTGGATATCCGTCGTCGACGTCGAAGCCAGGCTCGTCATGTTCAGAGAGTCTCCGTGAATATTGGCGTCACGAACTCTGAACGGCGCTTGCGCAGAAGCCGCGGCCAACGTCTGCACGGTTTCAGGAGTTTTTTGCAGTTTTCGTGCAGGCGCGCCTTTGCCTCTCGCGCAGCGTGATTCGCTTTGCTAGGTGCGAAACATTCATCGCCCATCGCATGTGGTGCATCATGCAATTGCTCGACCGCATCGGCCTCGTCCTGCTCTGGCTTGCCGCGCCGCTCGTTGCATTTGCAGCCGCGAACAAGAACGATCCCTATCTGCTCGTGCTGCGTGGCGCCGGAAACATCGCCCTTCTCGCCGCAAGCATCGCAATCGTCGCTCTTTTGCTGCGCAGAGGTCGCTGGCGCACCTTGGCCGGCAAGGTGCTCGTCGTGCTCTGGTGCCTGCCGCCTGTCCTGATGTCCGCCGCGCATCTGAAGTTCGAGCTGCGCAAGCACGACGTTCTCGGCGCCAGCGCGATCGAGGCGCGGCAGCTCGGGCCTCACTTCATGGTCGGCTATTCCTCCCTTCCCGAGGTCGCGCGTCTCGCCGAGCGGAGCCTGATCGGCGGCGTCTATGTCACCCGCCACAATATCCGCGGCCGCACCATCGAGACGCTGCGGGCCGAGATCGCGGCGCTGCAGGATATCAGGCGCGCAGCCGGCCTGCCGCCGCTGATCGTCGCCGCCGATCAGGAAGGCGGCATCGTCGGGCATCTCGCGCCGCCGCTGACGAAGGTGCCGGCGCTGGCGACGCTCACGGGGCTCGCCCCCGAGGAGCAGCAGGCCAAGGCCGAGGAGTTCGGCCGCATTCACGGCCGCGAGCTGGCCGAAGTCGGCGTCAACCTCAATCTCGCGCCGGTGCTCGACCTCAAGCCGCCGGTGCGGCGCAATCGTCTCGATTTCCACACGCTGATCGGCCAACGCGCGATAGCGACCGATCCCGCCGTCGTCAGCACCATCGCGAGTGCCTATGTGCGCGGGCTGGAAGAGACGGGCGTCGGCGCCACGCTCAAGCATTTTCCGGGCATCGGCCGCGTACGCACCGACACCCATCATTTCAGCGCCAATCTGGACACGCCGGTGAAGGAGCTGGAGGCAACCGACTGGCTGCCGTTCCGCGAGGTGCTGTCGCATTCGCGCAGCGCCCTCATGGTCGGCCATGTCACGCTCACGGCGGTCGACCCCGATCGCGCCGCGTCGCATTCTAAGCGCGTCGTCCAAGGGATCATCCGCGACAAGTGGAACTACCAGGGCGTGGTGATGACCGACGACCTCGTCATGGGCGCGATCTACCAGAACGACGTCTGCAAGGCCGTGGTCGAGGCGATCAATGCCGGCGTCGACCTGCTGCTGGTCGCCTATGACGGCGTGCAGTTCTACCGTGTCTTTGCCTGCGCCTTGGAAGGATCGCGACAGGGCAGGCTCGATGCCGCGATGCTGCAAGCGAGTGCTGCGCGCCTGGAGCGCGGCTTTTTGATCGCACAGGCCCGCGCCGCCTCACGCACCCTCAGCGTCGCTCGGCAGAACTAGCCTTTCGCGAACTGGCGATAATCCGGCTCGCGGTGAAACCAGAATTCGTAGCCGCTGACGCTCTTCTGCATGGCCACGTCGTGAATCGGCTGGTTGAGCGGAACGATGGGAACGTCGCGCATGCAGAGCGCGATGAAATCCTTCACGGTTTTGTCGTACTCGGCGGCATCATTAGTGAAGCGCGCCTTGTCGATCAGGGCGTCCATCTCCTTGTTCTTGTACGAGGAGATGTTGAAGATCGAGTTGCTGCCGTGGAAATTCCAGTAGAAGTAATATTCGGGATAATCGAGCCAGCCGCTGAAGCGGTTGAGCGCGAGCGGCAGCTCCTTCTTGTTCAGCGTCGTGCGCCAGTTGGCGCCGGGAATTTTCTCGATTGAAGCCTTGATGCCGATCTTGGCGAGACTCTCCTGGATCAGGATCGCGGTCGGCTCGCCGACGGTGGCGGTGCCGGTGTCGAGCGACAGCGTCGTCTCCAGGCCGGACTCGAAGCCTGCTTCCTTCAGCAGAGCCTTGGCCTTGTCGAGATCTGTGACGTAAGGAAACGGCTGCGGCCAGACCGGCTTCGAGACCTCGGCGGCGCCGCCATGCATGGGAACGGCACGCCCGAAGAAGGCGCTGCTCTGGATCTGCTCGTAGGGCATGGCCCAGGCGATGGCCTGGCGCAGCTTGACATTGTCGAACGGCGGCTTGGCGGTGTTCAGCGCGACGTACCACAGCGCGTTCGGGATCGGCACCCCCGAGACCTTGACCTTGCCCTCCTTGATGATCTGCTCGAAATCGCGCGGCGCAAAGCCGCTGGAAATATCCGCATCGCCCCGCTCCAGCATGGCGCGGCGGGTGCCGGCGGAGGGAACGTCGCGTGCGATCACGCGCTTCACCTTCGGCAGCGGCCCGCTCTTCCAGTCGTCGAAGCGCGTCAGCACGGTCTCGCTGCCGGGCTTCCAGCTCTCGATCTTGTAGGCGCCGCCGCCGGCCTCGTTGTTCTTCAGCCAGGCCAGCGCCCACGGGTCTTCCGGCGTCGCGTTCTTCCTGGCGAGCTCGGAATTGATGATGAAGGGCACGACGACGGCGACGTTGAACAGCAGCATCTTGTCCTTGCGCACATAGTCGATGCGGAAAGTGTGGTCGTCGACCACCACGAACTGCTCCGGCTTCTCCAGCGATCCCGCCGACATCTGGAAGGTCGGAAAGCCGCCGACCTTCACGGCGCGGTCGAACGACCATTTGACGTCCTTGGCGGTCACCGGCGAGCCGTCGTGAAACTTGGCGTCCTTGCGAAGCTTGAAGGTGCAGGACATGCCGTCGGGCGCGACCTCCCAGCTCTCGGCGAGCTCGGGCGCGAGCTTCTCGCGATCATACGACAACGTACCGTCCGGCAGCGTCTTGGCAGCGTAGGTGAGCAGGCGGTCGTAGCAATTCCAGGACAGGCCGTTCACGGTCTGGTTGGAGCCGACGCCTTGCATGTCCAGCGAGTTCGGCCCGAGCTCCTGCACCACCAACAGCGTCTCGGCTCGGCCCTGCGCCCAGGCGAGGCGTGGCGCGACGGCCGTCATTCCGGCGACACCGAGGCCGCCGAGCACGACGCTGCGGCGGGTCAAATCGAAGGGTGAAACGCTCAAGGGTGCCTCCTGTCCGGAACTGTCCGGTATCGAGAGGCAAGGTGTATGCCACAGCCAGGACGTGCCAAGCCGCCCCGCGAGGAGCGAGGCGGCCTCGGTTTCCGATACGCGCTGCGCGATCGGCTTAGGTTTGTTCGGCCTGCTCCAGCGCGGCGGGCATCTTCGCGACCGACATCAGTGATCGCGCGACCTGGTTGAGCAGGAGATCGGCATTCTCTTCCTCGGCGAGGGATTTGGAGAGCAGGGCGACGACCGCGCTGTGCCGCAGCTGCTGCGCAAGGTTGCGCGCGGTGGTATAGCCGGCCATCTCGTAATGCTCGACGCGTTGCGCCGCAGAGATCAGCGCGAGGTCGGCGGCGGCATCCTCCTTCTCTTCGCCTTCCTTCATCACCTCCTGGCCTTCCTCGATCAGGCCCATCATGCCCTTGCAAGGCTTGGCGCGGGCGTTCTCGCCGAGGAGCTCGAAGCATTCGTTGATGCGCTCGACCTGATTCTCGGTCTCGACCAGATGCTGCTCGAACAGCTCGCGCAACTGGTCGAAGCGCGCGGCCTGCGCCATCTTGGGGAGCGCCTTGGTCAGCTGCTTCTCGGCATGGAGAATGTCGCGCAGCTCGTGGAGCAGGAGATCGGTCAGGCCGGCCTCGTCGACGGGCGGCGAGCTCTCGGTGACGATCGGTGTCGCAGCGTTGGGATCGGCGGATTGCAGCGCAGGCGATTCCGTGAACACCCAGTCCTCGCCTTCGTTCCAGGGACCGCGGGTGTCGATTTCGCCGTGGTCGCCGCTGCCGGTGGAATCGTTGAAGTACTGGTTCACGAGGCCGGGCGTCGGAGCGATCCTGCCGATGCTGAAGGCCGGCTTCGACAGGCTCTCGAGCGCGCGCGCGAACGCCTTCATATGCGTGATCTCGCGCGTCATCAGGAATTGCAGCGCGTCCTTGCTGCCGGCATCGTCGCAGAAATTGATCAGGCGCTCGTAGACGATCTTGGCACGCGCTTCGGCAGCGATGTTGCTGCGGAGGTCGACGTCGAGCTCCCCGGTGATCTTGAGATAGTCGGCGGTCCAGGGATTGCCTTGCGAGTTGAACAGATTGACGCCGCCGCCGCCGGCGATCGCGATCAGGGGATCGGCTTCGGCCGCCTGGCGGTCGTTCTTCGAGGGCGCGAGATGCATGCGGGCAAGGCAGCCGACGACCTCGAGGTGGCTGAGCTCTTCGGTGCCGATGTCCATCAGGAGGTCCTTGCGGTCGGGATCCTCGCAATTCAACCCTTGAATCGAATATTGCATCGCAGCCGCGAGTTCGCCGTTGGCGCCGCCGAACTGCTCGAGCAGCATATTGCCGAAGCGCGGATCGGGTTCGTCGACGCGCACGGTGAACATCAGCTTCTTGACGTGGTGATACATGGGGGACTCGCGTGCTGGAGAAAAACTACGCGACAACGAGGCCTCCAGCCGTTCGTTCCTAAGTCTCTCCAAGATCGAGGCTGACGTTGCCCGGACGTCTGCCGGGGCGTGCGATGGCTTACGGCGTCACCGCGCCGCGTGCGACGGCGCGCGGAGCCGTCAGTTCCTTCCAGGTCGAATTTGCCACATGCACCGGCGAGAAGGCGGGACGTTCGACGTATCGGCCATCGCCGGCCCCGGCGCGCAGATCGCCATCCTTCCAGACGATCCGGCCGCGCGACAGCGTCGCGGCCGCACCGCCGGTGCAGGCAAAACCCTCGAACACGTTGTAATCGATCCGGCTCATCTGCCGTTTGGCACTGATGGTCTTGCTCTGCCTGGGATCCCACACCACGATGTCGGCATCCGAGCCCACGGCGACCGCGCCCTTGCGCGGATAGATGTTGAGGATGCGGGCGATGTTCGCCGAGGTCACCGCGACGAATTCCTCTTTTGTCAGCCGCCCCGTGGCGACGCCCGCGGTCCAGAGCAGCGCCAGGCGATCTTCGAGGCCGCCGGTGCCGTTCGGGATCTTCCTGAAATCGTGAAGCCCGAACCGCTTCTGCTCGGTGGTGAAGGCGCAATGGTCGGTTGCGACCACCTGGAGCGAGCCGGATTGCAGGCCGGCCCAGAGGCTGTCCTGATGCTGTTTGTCGCGGAACGGCGGCGACATCACGCGCTGTGCGGAATGGTCCCAGTCCTTGTTCTGATATTCACTCTCATCCAGCAGCAGATGCTGGATCAGCGGCTCGCCATAGACGCGCTTGCCGGCGGCGCGTGCCCGCGCGATCGCCTCATGCGCCTCGCGGCAGCTGGTGTGCACGATATAGACCGGCGTGCCCGTCATGTCGGCGATCATGATGGCGCGGTTGGTGGCTTCGCCCTCGACCTCGGGCGGCCGTGAATAGGCGTGGCCTTCCGGGCCGGTGACGCCGCGCGCGATCAGCGCGTCCTGCATCAAGGCGACGACGTCGCCGTTCTCGGCATGGACGACAGGCATGGCTCCGAGATGGGCGCAGCGCGCGAACGAATTGTAGAGCTCGTCGTCGTTCACCATCAGCGCGCCCTTGTAGGCCATGAAATGCTTGAAGGTGTTGATGCCGTAGGTCTTGACCACGGTTTCCATCTCGTCGTGGATCTGCTTCGACCACGACGTCACCGCCATGTGGAAGCCGTAGTCGCTGGCCGCCTTCTCGGATTTGTGCCGCCACTCCTGATACGCCGCGAGCATGGATTGGCCGGGATCGGGCAGGCAGAAATCCACCACCATGGTGGTGCCGCCGCTCAGCGCCGCCTTGGTTCCGGATTCGAAATCGTCGGCGGTGACGGTGCCCATGAACGGCATTTCGAGATGGGTGTGCGGATCGATCCCGCCCGGGATGACGTAGGCGCCGCCTGCATCGATGATCTCGCTCCCTGCCGGCGCATCCAGCGCTGCGCCGATCGCAACGACGGTCTCGCCGTCGATCAGCACGTCCGCGCGGCGCGAATGATCGTGATTGACGACGGTGCCGCCGCGGATGAGGAGGGGCATGAGCAGCTCCGAGAGGTGAGGGACGACTCGAAGGCTAAGCGCGTGACTGGCGATGCGACAGGTGAAATTTTAGTCAGCCGCCGCCGATGCTTTCGCGTCGCGCGCGGCCAGCCCGTCGATCATCGCGCGCACGAGGCCGGCGATCTCCTTGCGCAGCGCCGGCAGCGGCACGGCCACCAGCTTCTGCTCCAGCCCGAGCGCCACCATGCCGTGCACGGCCGAGAACAGGCTGCGCGCGGTGATGCCGAGTTGCTCCGGGCTGCGCCCGGGAAGCAGCGCGGCCAGCGGCTGGTAGATGTGACGAAACAGCTGCATCTGGTCGTGCACCGACCAATCCGGCACCAGCTTGTCGGCCGCCATGCGGTGCTCGAACAGCGCGCGCCAGAGCTGGAGGTTTGCAGCGGCGAAATCGCAATAGGCGAGGGCGATGCGGACCAGGGCTTCCCGTGGCGATGGCTCGCCCGCACGGGTCGCGAGAGTCAGCGCCTCGTCGAGCCGGAACAGAGTGCGCGAGCCGACCCGCAGGATCAGCTCATCGAGGTCAGCGACGAGATTATAGACCGCGCCATTGGCGCAGCCGATCTCCCGGGCCAAATCGCGGGTCTTCAGGCCCGCCAACCCCCGCTCGGCGATCATCTGCTCGGCCGCCTGGATCAGGGCGATCCGCAATTTCTCTCGCCGTTCCAAAGCTTTAGTCATTCTTAACCAAATTTTTGAGCGTCGCTCAAAATAATATTGAACGATGTTCAAGATTCCTGCTACAAACCATTTGTGAGCAACGCTCATAAACAGGGAGCAACCAATGTTCAAGACCGTCGTGACCCTCTTCCGCGGCAGCGTCGCCGCTGCGGGGGAGGAACTGGAAGATCGCACTGCCCTTCTGATCCTGGACCAGCAGATGCGCGATGCGGCCGCAGCCGTCGAGCGCAGCAAGCGCACGCTGGCGCTGGCGATCGCGCAGGACCAGCAGGAAGGCCGCAAGCTCGAGGCCACGAATGCGCGCATCGCCGATCTCGAGACCCGTGCCGTTGCAGCGCTCGATGGCGGCCGCGAGGATCTCGCCAAGGAAGCCGCCGAAGCCATTGCGGCCCTTGAGGCCGACCGCGATGCGGCCATGACGGCGCGCGCGCTGTTCGCCACCGAGATCATCAGGCTGAAGCGCCACGTCGCCAACGCGCAGGCCCGCATCACCGAGCTCGATCGCGGTCGCCGGATCGCCCGCGCCTCGGAAGCGGTGCGCTCGCTTCGCCGCAGCGGCATCGAGGCCGCGCGCCCCTATGAATCGACCTTGCCGGAGGCGGAGGGGACCTTGAAGCGTCTGCGCGAGCGGCAGATGGAGGCGCAGGCGGCCGACGATGCTCTGGTCGAGCTCGACGCGGCCACCGGTCCGCTCGCCACCGCCGAACGACTCGCCGAGCAGGGATTCGGCCCTCGGCTCAAGACGACCGCAGACGACGTGCTGGCGCGGTTGAAGTCCCGGCGCATGCCGGCGGCCTGATCTCACGTCCGAACCCGAACGCAATCATCATTCCAATCAACAGGAGACCATCATGAACCAGAACGGCCAGCCTCACAGCGGCGCCTGGGTGAGCTTCACCTACGCGTCCTTCGCAGCTTCCGCCTTCCTCGTCGCCATTGGCATCTTCTTCCTGCCGATCGATCTCTGGATGAAGGGTTATCTCACCATGGGTATCGTGATGATGATCCAGACCTGCATCACCCTGACCAAGACCGTGCGCGACAATCATGAGAGCAGCCGTCTCGTGAACCGCATCGAGGACGCCAAGGCCGAGCGGCTGCTGATGGAGGTCTCCAAGGCGGCGTAAGGCGAATAGTCGCAGCGCGCCGTTGGGGGCGGCGCGCGCCCCTCGGCAGGACGGGCGCATTGTGCTTCGCGCGCAGGTGCGATATGGCTCTCGCGCTTTCCAGAAGCGGAGACGAGCTTTGTCGAAACAATCCCTGCGCGAGGAGGCCGAGCGCCTGATCCGCGAATCGATGGAAAAGAAGACCATCGTGGTCAAGCAGGGCACGACCCGTATCGAGGCGGTCTGCGGCAAGTGCGGAGCGCCGAACCGGGTGCAGGCGGAGAAGGGCCAGACCCGCGTCAAGTTCGCCTGCAAGAACTGCGGGCACAAGCAGGAGACGCTGTAGGCGTCTTCACCTCACCGAGGTCGCCTCGGCGATGCAAAGCATCGTCCGGCGCGATCAGGAAGAGTCCCTTCGGCCTGGCCGTCACATCACCTGATGCACGTCGATCACGACGCGATCCGCATGGCGCGCCGCTGACGCCACGAAGATGTGCTCCATCAGCCAGCGGTACTTTTCGTGCCCGGTCTCGAATTTCGGCACGGTGCGGAAATAGATCAGCTTCGGATCGAGCGGCTCGCCGCGCTTGAGCTTCTGCAACAGCTCGACCGGGCCGAAGCGCATACCCTTGTTCTCGACATAGACGGTCGCACCGTCGTCGGTCTCGAAGGCGTATTTCGCTTCGAGATCGATCAGCTCGTTGGGCCGGATGGTCTGGAAGTCGGCGCCGAACGGGAGCACCTTTCCCCTGACCGCGCCCGTCACCTCGCCGCCGATGATCGGAATGATCCGCCGGACGCCGATCCCGGTCTCGCCCGCGGTGATGACGTCGCCGATCCGCGCGGTGATGGTGAAGACGTATCTGGTTTCGATGGTCGGTGTGGTCATCGCTTCACCTCTCAATTGACTATGACGAACGATACCGCGTCTTACCCTCCCCTGGAGGGGGAGGGTCGGCGCGAAGCGCCGGGGTGGGTGATCTCTCCGCTCAGGCAGTATTCAATGTGGAGAGACCGTCACCCCACCCCGCTCGCGCTATGCGCGATCGACCCTCCCCCTCCAGGGGAGGGTAAGTGACGATCTTCGATCCGCTAATGCGCCATCATCCGCGTCGGCAGCCAGGTCGCCAGCAGCGGGAAGGCGATCAGGATCACGAGGCGGATCAGGTCCGTCGCCACGAACGGGATCACGCCCCTGAAGATCGTGGAGAACGAGACGTCCTTCACCACGCTCTTGATGACGAAGACGTTCATGCCGACCGGCGGATGGATCAGGCCGAGCTCGACCGTCATGACGATGATGATGCCGAACCAGATCGGGTCGAAGCCGAGATGCATGATCACGGGGAAGATGATCGGCACGGTGAGGATGATCATCGCCATGGCGTCCATCAGGCAGCCGAGCACCAGATACATCACCATGATCAGGGCCAGCACGCCGTAGGGACCGAGGCCGAGCCCGGTGAGGAATTCCGTCACCTTCTGCGGCGTCTGCGTCACCGTGAGGAAATAGCCGAAGATCAGCGCGCCGATCAGCACGGTGAACACTGCAGCCGCGGTGCGCGTCGCCTGCAGCAGCGAGGCCAGCACCTTCTCGCGGTCGAGCCGGCCGGTCACCACGCCGATGATGAAGGCACCGGTGGCGCCGACGCCGCCGGCCTCGGTCGGCGTGAAGCGCGGCAGGAAGGGCAGGCCGTAGAGGCCGCCGATGACGAAGATGAAGAGCAGCACCGGTGCCCAGATCTCCTTCAGCCCGGCGAAGCGCTCGCGCCACGGCGTCACCTTGCCCTTGGGCAGGAAGTCGGGGCGGAAATAGCCGATCAGGAAGATCGTGATCATGTACATGGTCATCGCGAGCAGGCCCGGGATGATGCCGGCGATGAACAGCTTGCCGATGTCCTGCTCGGTGATGATGCCGTAGACCGCGAGCACGGTGGAGGGCGGCAGCATCGCGCCCAGCGTGCCGCCGGCCGCGATCACGCCGGTGGCGAAGGATTGCGGATAGCCGAACCGCCGCATCTCGGGATAGGCGACGGCGGAGAAGGTCGCGGCGGTCGCGACCGAGGAGCCGCAGATCGCGGCAAAGCCGCCGCAGGCGCCGACGGTGGCAATGCCGAGCCCGCCGCGCAGATGGCCGACGAAACCGTTGGCGGCGCGGAACAGCTCGCGGCTCATGCCGGAATTGGACACGAAGGAGCCCATCAGCAGGAACATCGGGATGACGCCGAAGGTGTAGTCGGTCACGGTGCGCATGGTGACCTGACCGACCATCTTCAGGGCCGGTGTCGAGCCGACGAGATAGCTGAAGCCGCACACGCCGACGAGGCCCATGGCCATGCCGACCGGCACGCGCAGCAGCATCAGGGCGAACAGGGAGACGAAGCCGATGACGGCGACGGCGTCGGTACTCATGGTCACTCCGTCACCTTGATCTTGGGTTCTTGCATGTCTTCGGGATGGAAGATCAGCCGGTACGTGCGGATCGCGATCAGCAGCACGGCGCAGACGTCGCCGATCCAGGCGACCAGGAAGAACGGCCATGTCGGCATGTGCAGGTCGAAGGTCTGGACGTTGTCGTTGTAGGTCAGCCTGACCTTGTCGAACAGCGTCCAGGTCTGCACGGTGACGACGAACAGCAGCACCAGCGTCGCGAACACGTCGATCATGCGCTGATGGCGCGGCCCGACATTGCCCCAGACCAGGTCGACCGTGATGTGGGTGCCGCGATAGGAGGTTGCCGCGATGCCCCAGAAGATGAGGATGCCGAGCAGCATGCGGCCGATGTCGAAACTGTCGGGGATCGAATAGTTCAGCGTGTTTCGCAACAGCACCGACAGGAAGATGTCGAGCGCGACGATGCCGACGAAGCCGGCCGCGATCCATTCGATCGAGTCGATCACACGATCCATCCAGGAGCGCTTCATGGGAGAGGAATCCTGTTTAAGGTCAGCGAAGTTGGATGCAGCCGCTTCCACGAGGAAGGTCCGCTCCTTCCCCCGCTAGCGGGGGAGGGTTGGGGAGAGGGTGCCTCCACAATCGAGAACCCCCAAGATGAGAAAACCTCACCCGCGCCGGAGCCTGTCATCGGGCGCGCCTTCGGCGCGACCCGTTGGGCGCGACCTCTCCCGCAAGCGGGAGAGGTGCAGTGTCCGCGCGGCCGCTGCTGGGCGTCACTCCGCCAGCGCGTTGTACTTCTTCAGCGAGGCCTTGAGCTCTGCGAGCGCTGCATCCGGTTCGGCGCCGGCCTTCCTGGCGCCGTCGCCCCAGGTCTTGACCAGCGGCTCGGCCGCCTTCTTCCAGGCCGCGATCTGCTCGGGCGTCAGCTTGTAGACCTCATGGCTGGATTCCGCCTTCACCTTGGCGATGCCGGCATCCTCGAACTTGCCCCAATGCTCGCCGACCGCGCCCGCCGTCTCGACCGTGCAGTTCTTGTCGATCGCGGCTTTCTGCTTGTCGGACATCGCATTGTACTTGTCCTTGTTGATCACGAACACGAAGGTCGTGGTGTAGAGCGGAGCCTCCATGTCGTACTTGGTCACCTTGTCGATGCCGAACAGCACCAGGGAGCCCCAGGGGAAGGTGACGCCGTCGGCGACGCCGCGCTCGATGATGTCGCGCACTTCCGGCGCCGAGGACTGCACGTTGGTGCCGCCGAGCGAGGTGACGAAGTTCGCCATGGTCGCGTGAGCGGGCCGGATCTTCAGGCCCTTCACGTCCTCAGGGTTGACGATCTTCTTGGTGCGGGAATGGAACGAGGAGGGCGAGTGGACGAAGGCGAGGCAGTATTTGACGTCCTTCATCTCCTTCTCGGCATATTTGCGGTACCAGGCGTCGAGCCCCATCGAGCCGCCCTTGGCATCCGAGATCAGGAACGGCAATTCCCCGGCGCCGATGATCGGGAAGCGGCCGGGCTGGTAGCCGGGATTGACATAGGTGACGTCGGCGATGCCGTCGCGCGCCATGTCGTAATGATCGAAGGCCTTGCCGAGCTGCTGGGCCGGAAACACCTTGCCGGTAATGGTGCCGCCGGAATCCTTGTTCACCGCGGCCACCCAGTCTTCCAGCGATTTCTGCAGCGGATGCGAGGCCGGCACCCAATGCGAGACCTTCAGGTCGAAAGTTTTGTCCTGCGCGAGCGCTGGGCTCACGCTTGCTGCCAGCAGCAACGCCAGACAGGCTTTCCTCATCATGCGTCTCTCCCTTTTGCGACGGCGGGCTTCGTTGGCCCGGTCTCGTTAATTAACATGTTATCTAATTGGCCGGCGCGTTCAAGCCGGAACTGAGGCGCGCCGTGTCGCGCCATCTACGTCAGCCATGTTGCATGGATTTGTCGCTGCCCGGGCGACGACCGCTCTCCCCCTTTGCGCAAACGTTATATGATATAATTATCGTCTGCGAGCCCGCGCCACAAGCAGGCCGCCGGCCAAAGCCTACGGGATCGGGCGGAGCAAGTATTGCGGGCAAAAGTCGCAATCACCGGAGCCGGGCCGTCGCCGCGACGGCGGAGCTCGCTTCAAACATCTGCACAAATTCCGTTTAAAGCTTTGTAGGTGATGCATTCGCCGCTGCGTTCGCTTCCAATGTCGCCAAGGCAATGAAGCGAGAGCGCCATGACCCTCACCGACATCCCCGCCGGCTACGAACCGCATTTCCGCAAAGCGCCGCTGACCGATCCCTGGGAGCCCCTCTATTCGAAGAAGACCGACAAGGGCGTCACCGTCGGACTACGCCTGGCGATGCCGCACACCAACGCCCGCGGGCTGATCCACGGCGGCCTGATCGCGGCGCTCGCCGACGCCGCGATGGGCTACAGCTGCGCCCAGGCGACGGGCTGGACGACGTCGTTCGTCACCGTCTCGCTGTCGGTCGACTATGTCGGGGCCGCCGAGATCGGCCAATGGCTTGCGGTCGAAGGCGAGGCGATCAAGACCGGCAACACGATCTGCTTCGCGCAGTGCCTGGCGAAGGCGGACGACGCCGTGATCGCGCGGGCCAGCGGCACGTTTCGGGTGGTGCCGAAGAAGGGGTGAAGGTCTCGTGAGGTGGGCTGCGATGTCGCCCCTTGCTCCGTCATTGCGAGCGTAGCGAAGCAATCCAGACTGCCCTGCTCCGGACGCGGCGCGTGCGGGACACGAGACTTCACCCAAACCTCCACTCCGCCGTCTCCACCACGAGATCGACGAACGCGCGCACCTTGGCCGAGAGCAGGCGCGAGGTTGGGTAGACGATGTGGATCGGCAGCGCCGGCTGCTCGTATTTCGCCAGCACGATTCTGAGGCGTCCGCGCTTCAGGCCCTCGGCGGCCTGATAGGCCAGCACCCGCGTCACGCCGCCGCCGGCCTCGGCATATTGCAGGGCCGCGTCGGCGCTGTTGCTGATGAAGCGGGGGGACAGCGGCAGCCCGAACTCGCGGCCGTCGCGCAGGAAGCGCCATTCGGACCAGGGGCCGAACTGGATGGTCTGGTGCGTGGCGAGCGCTTCCGGCGTCTTCGGCTCGCCATGACGCTTGAGATAAGCGGGCGCGGCCACCACGATCCGCCGCATCTCGCCGACCTGGCGTGCGACAAGCGAGGAATCGGCGAGATGGCCGATCCGCACCGCGGCGTCGACGGCGTCCTCGACGAGGTTGACGAGATGGTCCGACAGCCGGAGTTCGGCCGTGACCTCGGGATAGCGCTTGAGATAGGCGGTCATGACCGGCCCGACATGCAGCCGGCCGAAGCCGACCGGGGCGGACACGACGAGGCGCCCGCTCGGCCGGTTGCGCTCCTCCCGCGCCGAGCCATCGGCCTCCTCGACATCGGCGAGGATGCGCCGCGCGCGCTCCAGATAGCGCGTGCCGACGTCCGTCAGCGTCACCTGCCGTGTGGTCCGCTGCAGCAGCCGCGCCCCGAGATGCTCCTCCAGCGCCGCGATCATCCGCGTCACCGCCGACGGCGACAGCCGCAGTTTTCGCGCGGCCGGCGCAAAGCCGCTGAGATCGGCGACCGTGATGAAGACGTGCATGGCTTCCAGGCGGTCCATGGTATTATTGCATATATTGCAATGATGAAGTGTCAAGCGAGCAGATTGCTTTAAGCGCCGGAAGGTCCACCTTAGGCGGCGAAGACGCAGAGATGCGCCGGAATTTCAGGAGATGTTCCGATGACTGCCGTACATACCTATGCCAGCGACGTCGCCTTCTCGCCGGCGGTGAAATCGATCCAGACCCGCAAGGGATCGCGCGAGGGCTATGCCCATGCCGAGCAGCGGGGATGGCGCACTGAGGTCGACGAGAACCTTGCGGCATTCCTGGCTGACGCCAACAGTTTCTATTTTGCGACGGCCTCGGCCGATGGGCAGCCCTACATCCAGCACCGCGGCGGCCCGAAGGGGTTCTTGAAGGTGCTGGACAAGCAGACGCTGGCTTTCACGGATTACGCGGGCAACCGGCAATACATTACCCAGGGCAACCTGTCCGAGAACCCCAAGGCCTACATCTTCGTCATGGACTACGCCCATCGCCGGAGGGTGAAGATCTGGGGCGAAGCGCGCGTGGTCGAGGACGACGAGGCGCTGACGACTTCGCTGATGCCGAAAGGTTATCGGGCCCGGCCCGAGCAGGTGATCCTGTTCAAGATCGCAGCCTGGGACACCAATTGCCCGCAGCACATTCCGCAGAAGTTCGACGCGGGCGATGTCGCGGCCGCGCTCGCGGCGCGGGATCAGCGGATCGCGGAGCTTGAAGCGGAGGTTGCGGCGTTGAAGGGGGAGAAGGGGACGGGTGAAGCTCCGTAAGCCGCGGTCCCTCTTACCCTCCCCTGGAGGGGGAGGGTCGATCGCGCGAAGCGCGAGCGGGGTGGGGTGATCTCTCAACGCGGGCAGTGTCGGATGTGGAGAGACCGTCACCCCACCCCGTCTCACATTTCGCTGCGCTCCATGTGAGCCGACCCTCCCCCTCCAGGGGAGGGTAAGAAAGATCAAATCACACTCGCGCCTTCGTGCTGGAAGCCGAGATAGCTTGCCGCCACCCGCTCGTTGGCGGCGATGTCGCTGGCCTTGCCGCTGAGCACGAACTCGCCGAGCTCCATGACATAGGCCTGGTCCGCGATCTTCAGCGCGGCTTGCGCGTTCTGCTCGACCAGCAGCACCGAGACGCCGGCGGCGCGGAGCTCGGTGACGATGCGGAAGATGTCGGCGACGATGATCGGGGCAAGGCCCAGGCTCGGCTCGTCCAGCATCAGGAGCTTCGGCTCGCCCATCAGCGCGCGGCCCATCGCGAGCATCTGCTGCTCGCCGCCGGAGAGCGTGCCGGCAAGCTGCTTGCGACGCTCCTTCAGCCGCGGAAACAGCGCATAGACCCGCTCGATCGAGGCCTTCGCCTTGCTGCGCTCGATCCGGAACGCGCCGAGCTCCAGATTATCCTCGACATTCATGGTCACGAACAATTCGCGGTGCTCGGGAACGAGACCGAGCCCCATCGCGACGCGGTCCTCGATGTCGAACCTGGCGAGATCCTGCCCGGCAAAGGCGACGCGGCCCTTCAGCGGCAGGATGCCCATGATGGCCGAAAGCAGCGTGGTCTTGCCGGCACCGTTGGCGCCGACGATGGTGACGATCTCGTTGGTGCCGACCTCGAGAGAGACCGAACGCACCGCCTCGACCTTGCCATAGGCGACATGCGCGTCGGTGACGGACAACAGCGTGCTCATGCCGCCACTCCGAGATAGGCCTTGATCACTTCGGGATTGGTCTTGATCGTCGCCGGCGTGCCCTCCGCGATCTTGGTGCCGAAATCGAGCACCACGATGCGGTCGGCGAGATTCATCACGAAGCCCATGTCGTGCTCGACCAGCAGCACGCTCATGCCGCCGTCGCGCAGCTCGCGGAGCAGCGCGGCGAGCCGCTGCTTTTCCATGTGGCGCAGGCCCGCAGCCGGCTCGTCGAGCAGCAGCAGCATCGGATCGACGCAGAGCGCGCGGGCGATCTCGACGATGCGCTGCTGGCCGAGCGAGAGCGAGCCGGCCAGCTGGTGCATCTGCTCGGTGAGGCCGACGCGCTCGATCTGGCGCGCGGCCTCGGCGAGCAGCTTGGCCTCGTCAGCGCGGTCGAGCCGCAGCATCGAGGAAACGGGTCCGGAATGGCCGCGCAGATGCGCGCCGATCGCGACGTTCTCCAGCACGGTCATGTCGGGGACGAGCTTGACGTGCTGGAAGGTCCTGCTGATCCCGAGCTTGACGATCTCCTGCGGCGGTGCGTTGTCGACTTTCCGGCCGAGCACCGAGATCGAGCCCGAGGTCGCCGACAGCACGCCGGTGATCAGGTTGAAGGTCGTGCTCTTGCCGGCGCCGTTCGGGCCGATCAGCGCGACGATCTCGCGGGCCTGGACGTCGAACGAGACGTTGTTCACGGCGACCACGCCGCCGAACTGTTTGCGCGCCTTCTCGACCTGAAGCAGGACGCCGTCCTCGGCCGGCGCGCGGGCGCGATGCGCCAGCTTCAGCGAGGTGTCCGGCTTCTTGCCATCGGTGCGCTCGGGAAAAAACGACATCAGCCAGGGCCAGAGGCCGCCGGGCGCAAGCTGCAGCAGCGCCACCAGCATGATGCCGAACACGATGGTCTCGACCTGGCCGGAGCCGGGCAGGATCAGCGGCAGATAACTCTGCAGCACCTCTTTCAGCACCACGACGATCGCCGCGCCCAGGACGCCGCCCCAGACATAGCCTGCGCCGCCGACCACGGCGATGAAGAGATATTCGATGCCCATATGCGCGCCGAACGGCGTCGGGTTCACCGCGCGCTGCAGATGGGCGTAGAGCCAGCCGGAGAGGCCGGCGAGCACCGCGGCATGGATGAACACCAGGAGCTTTGCGCGCGGCGTGTGGACGCCGAACGCCTCTGCCGCGACATGGCCGCGGCGCAGCGCGCGGATGGCGCGGCCGGTGCGGGAGTCCAGGAGGTTCATCGTCAGCAGGGCCGAGAGGATCACGGCGACCCAGATCGCGTAATAGATCGAGCCGGGCGAGAGCATCTTGAACGTGCCGATCGACAGCGGCGGGATTGCCGAGATGCCGTCGTTGCGTCCGAGAAACTCCAGCTTGCTGAACAGGTAGAACAGCCCAAGCCCCCAGGCGAGCGTGCCGAGCGGCAGATAATGCCCCGAGAGGCGCACGGTGATCAGCCCGAGCAGCACCGCGAGCGAGCCGCTGACCACAAGCGACAGCGGCAGCGTCAGCCAGGGCGAGAGGCCGTAGGCCGTCGACAGCACCGCGGTGGTATAGGCGCCGAAGCCGACGAAGGCCGCCTGGCCGAACGAGGTGAGGCCGCCGACGCCGGTCAGCAGCACGAGGCCCATCGCGACCAGGGCCGCAAGGCCGATATTGTCGAGCAGCACGATCCAGAACGGGGGCACGCCCGGGATGAACGGGATCGCCGCCATGAGAATCGCGAAGAAGAGGATGGGAAGCCGGCTCTGCATCGGGCTCAGTCCTTCTCTTCCTCGACCGCGGGCGCGGCGAGCGAGCGCAGCAGCAGCACGGGGATCAGCAGCATGAAGACGATCACCTCCTTGTAGTTGGAGGCATAGAAGGACGAGAACGCCTCGACGGTGCCGACCACCAGCGCCGCGACGGCGGTGAGGGGATAGCTGACGAGGCCGCCGATGATCGCGGCGACGAAGCCCTTCAGCCCGATCAGGAAGCCGGAGTCATAATACAGCGTCGTGATCGGCACGATCAGGATGCCGGAGATTGCGCCGATCACCGAGGCCAGCAGGAAGGCGATCTGGCCCGACAGCGTGGTGCGGATGCCCGCGAGCCGCGCCCCGAGCCGGTTGACCGCGGTCGCGCGCAGCGCCTTGCCATAGAGCGTCAGGCCGAAGAACAGCCAGAGCGCGACGATGAAGGCGATGGTGATGGCATAGACGGTGATGCTCTGGCCGGTGAAGCGCAGCGCGCCGGCGGTGAAGGCGCCGGACAGCACGGCAGGGCCGCGCTGGCCCTCGGCGCCGAAGAACAGCAGGCCGAGGCCCTGCAGCGCGAGGTGGACGCCGACGGAGGCGATCAGCAGCACCAGCACCGAGGTGTGCGCCAGCGGCTGGAACGCGATGCGGTAGAGATAGAGGCCGATCATCGCCACGATCACGAGCGACAGCACGATGCAGACCGCGACCGGCGGCTTCTGCGCGGCGAGGGACAGGGTCAGCGCCAGCACGATCGCCGGCAGCACGACGTTGGCGATGAAGCTGCGGACGATCAGCCGCCCATGCAGCGCCTTGCGCGCCTCGAACAGGTCGAAGGCGAAGGCGCCGATGCCGAGCGCCAGGGCCAGCTTTGCCGTGCCCGGCATCTGGCCGGCGGCCAGCGAGGCATAGGTCAGCGCGCCATAGGTGACGAATTCGCCCTGGGGAATGAGGATGACGCGGGTGACGGCGAACACCAGCACCAGCGCCAGGCCGAGCAGCGCGTAGATCGCGCCATTGGTGATGCCGTCCTGCACCAGGAACAGCATGATGGTGGTATTCAAGACCGGACGCTCCCCCTAATCCGGACCCGTCCTCCCGATTGCGGTGGACGGTCCGCTCACAGCCATTGAAAAACGCATGCGATATTTGGTATGGTCCATAACAATTATCAAATATAACTTCAAGGGTGGGGGCGACCCGTCCCGGAATTTAGCGGGATTACGAGCACGAGGCGATGACCGTTTCCAAAACCGCTGAAAAGTCCTCCGAAAAGCCTGCCGACGCGGCCAAGGGCCGCAAGGACGCAAGCGAGCCGCAGGCGGAAGCCCTCCAGCTCGGCGAGCTGTCCGAGCAGCTGGGCTATGTCCTGAAACGGGCACAGCTCAAGGTGTTCGAGAATTTCCTGCGCTGCATGGCCTCGCTCCAGCTGACGCCGGCGCAGTTCTCGGTGCTGCTGCTGGTCGAGAAGAACCCCGGCCGTAACCAGACCGAGATCGCCTCCACGCTCGGCATCCTCAGGCCGAACTTCGTGGCCATGCTCGACAATCTGGAGAGCCGCGACCTCTGCGCGCGGATCCGCTCCACCAACGACCGCCGCTCGCACATCCTGGTCTTGACCGACAAGGGCAAGGCCGTGCTGGCGCGCGCGAAGAAGCTCGTCGCCACCAAGCACGAGGCCCGGCTGAACGATCTGCTCGGCCAGGCCAACCGCGAAGCCCTGCTCGGGATGCTCGCGAAGATCGCCAACGAGTTTTGACTCTGATCCTCGGCTGGAGGGTAAGCGCGCCCACACGCGCCCGGAGGGCGTGGGCTCCAAGCACGTCGCCCGAATGATGCGTCGCACCTAGAAGATGACGCTTGAAACGTCATTTTGCACGCCATAAGCTTGGTAAATCAAGCGCTGTAACTGCCACGGACATTGTGCCCCGTGATCACCGCCGCGCAGCTTCGAGCCGCCCGTGCTCTGCTCAGAATCGACCAGCGCGAGCTCGCGCAGCGCTGCTCGCTGTCGTTGCCGACGATCCAGCGCATGGAGGCCTCCGAAGGGGTGATCCGCGGCAATGTCGATTCGCTGGTGAAGCTGGTCGAGGCGCTGTCGGTCGCCGGCATCGAGCTGATCGCCGAGGGGGCAGTGTCGAGCACCGGTGGACGCGGTGTGCGGCTGAAGCCTCCACCCCCGAGCGCAGGCGGCCAATCGTGATGACGCGCGCGCACATCATGATCCAGGAGCGGTCATGATCGCCGTGGCGCTCTTATCAGTGGCGGCTCTGCTGGTGCTGGCGCCTGCGGGAGTCGTGCTGTCGGCGCGCCCGCGCGGCTCGATCATCCTCTATGGCGGCTGCCTGATCGCCACATCGACGCTCTGCGTCACGGCGCTGTCAGATCTGCTCTTTTTTGCTCATCTGTCGCCGAGCGCGACGCTGCCGATCGGCCTGCCCTGGCTCGGTGCCCATTTCCGGCTCGATGCGCTGTCCGCCTTCTTCCTTGTCGTCGTCAATCTCGGCGGCGCCGCTGCGAGCCTGTTCGCGCTCGGCTACTCCAGGCACGAAGACTCCCCCGGCCGCGTGCTGCCGTTCTATCCTGCCTATCTCGCCGGGATGAACGTCGTCGTGCTGGCAAACGATGCCTTCAGCTTCCTGGTCGCTTGGGAATTCATGTCGCTGACCTCCTGGGTGATGGTGGTCTCGCATCACCGGGAAGCCGAAAACGTCCGCGCTGGTTATGTCTATCTCTTGATGGCAAGCTTCGGCACGCTGACTCTGCTGCTGGCTTTCGGCCTGCTCGCGAGCGGCGCCGGTTACAGTTTCGATGCGATCCGAGCCTCGCATCCTTCCGCTGCAGTGGCCGGCATGGTGGTGATCCTCGCGCTGCTGGGGGCCGGCTCCAAGGCTGGCCTGGTACCGCTGCACGCCTGGCTGCCGCTCGCCCATCCCGCCGCACCCAGCCACGTCTCCGGCCTCATGAGCGGCGTCATGACCAAGGTCGCCGTCTACGGCTTCGTGCGCATCGTCTTCGATCTTCTGCCCGAACCGGCGTGGTGGTGGAGCATGGTGGTGTTGCTGGTCGGCGGTCCGACGGCGACGCTGGGCGTGCTCTACGCGCTGATGCAGCGCGATATCAAGCGTGTGCTGGCCTATTCAACCATTGAGAACATCGGCATCATCTTCACCGGCCTCGGGCTGGCGCTGGCTTTCAAGGCGGAAGGGCTCGGCTGGGTGGCGGCGCTGGCTTTCACCGCGGCGATGCTGCATGTCCTCAATCATGCGCTGTTCAAGAGCTTGTTGTTCTTCGGCGCCGGCGCGGTGCTGGGAGCAACCGGCGAGCGCGACATGGAGAAGCTCGGCGGGCTCATCCATCGCATGCCGAAGACGGCGTTCGCGATGCTGATCGGCTGCGTCGCGATCTCGGCATTGCCACCGTTCAACGGCTTCGTTTCGGAATGGCTGACCTTCCAGGCGATCCTGCTCTCACCGCAATTGCCGTCCTGGGGCCTCAAGCTGGCGATTCCGGCGGTCGGCGGCCTGCTCGCGCTCGCGGCCGCCTTCGCTGCAGCCTGCTTCGTCAAGCTCTATGGCATCAGTTTCCTCGGCCGGCCGCGTTCGGATGTCGCGGCATCAGCGCTCGAGACCGACCGCTTCTCGCTCACCGCGATGCTCGCGCTCGCCGCCCTCTGCCTCATTGCCGGCATCCTGCCCGGGCTGTTCATCGACGCGCTGGCGCCCGTGAGCAAGGCTATGGTCGGCAACATCATGCCGCATCAGGTCGGATTGCAGTGGCTCACCATCGTGCCGATTGCAGAAAGCCGCAGCTCCTATAACGGCCTTCTGGTGTTCGTGTTCGCAGCACTCTGCGGCACGGCGGCGGCATCAGCCATTCACCGTCTCGCTTCCGATCGCCTGCGCCGTGCACCCGCCTGGGATTGCGGCTATCCCGATCCGAACCCGGCGATCCAGTACTCGGCGTCCAGCTTCTCGCAGCCGATCCGCCGCGTGTTCGGCAGCGTCATCTTCGCCGCGCGCGAGATCGGCGAGATGCCGCCGCCGTCCTCGCCGCGTCCTGCGCGGCTCCGGGTCGAGCTGCACGATCTGATCTGGGATGGGCTGTACGCGCCGATTGCGATGGTCGTCGGCTTTGCGACGGAGCGCATCAATATCCTCCAGTTCTTCACCATCCGCCGCTACCTGACGCTGGTCTTCGTGGCGCTGATCGTGCTGCTGTTGGTGGTGGCACTATGAACGCGCTGGGCGACATTCTCTCGCAGGGCGCCCAGATGTCGCTGGTGCTGGGGCTGGCGCCGCTGCTGACGGGTTTCGTGCGCAAGGTGAAGGCGCGGCTGCTGCGCCGGCGCGGGCCGCCGCTGCTCCAGCCCTATCGCGACCTCGTTCGCCTGATGCGCAAGGATGTCGTGCTGGCCGACAATGCGTCATGGCTGTTCCGCGTCATTCCCTATCTGATCTTCTCGGGCACCTGGGTCGCTGCATCCCTGGTGCCGACCTTCGGCAATGGTCTGTTGTTCTCCTGGACCGCCGACCTCATCGCCATCATTGCGCTGCTCGGCAGCGCCCGTTTCTTCCAGGCGCTCGCCGGCATGGATGTCGGCACCGCCTTCGGCGGTATCGGCTCCAGCCGCGAGGTCATGATCGCCTCCCTCGCCGAGCCCGCGATGCTGATCACGGTATTCTCGGTTGCGATGATCGCCGGCTCGACACAGCTCGCCAACGTGGCCGAGTTCATGGGCTCGGACGCGGTCGGCTTGCGCGTGTCGCTGGGCATGGCGTTCGTGGCGCTGACCATCATGGCGCTGGCGGAGAACGCCCGTATCCCGGTCGACAACCCCGCAACCCATCTCGAGCTCACCATGGTGCACGAGGCCATGGTGCTGGAATATTCGGGTCGGCATCTCGCGCTGATCGACCTGTCGTCGCAGCTCAAGCTCCTGCTCTATGTCTCGCTGATCGCCTGCGTGTTCGTGCCATGGGGGATGGCGACCGCGGACGCGAGCGTCGACAGGTTCGCCTTCGGCGCGCTGCTCTATCTCGGCAAGCTGACGGTTCTCGGCTTCCTGCTCGCAGTGTTCGAGACCTCGATCGCCAAGATGCGCGTGTTCCGGATTCCCGAGTTCCTGGGCGCGGCGCTGATGCTGGCGCTGCTCGCCACCCTGTTGCGCTTTGTGTCGGGGAGCCTCTGACGGATGAGCAGCCTGCAATTCGACATTGCCCACCTGCTCGCCGGCTCCCTCGTGCTGGCGAGCTTCATGATGCTCTATCAGGACCGGCTCTACGCGCTGCTCAACGTCTATGCGCTGCATGCCGGCGTGCTCGCGCTGTCGGTGGCCTGGCAGGCATATGTGCAGCAGGCGCCGCATCTCTATGTCACGGCGCTGATCGCGCTGCTGTTCAAGGCCGTCGTCATCCCGGTGGCGCTGCACCGGATCATCAAGCGGCTCGGTATCCACCGCGAGATCGAGAACGTGATCGGGATCGGGCTGACCATGATGGCCGGCATCGGCCTCGTCGCACTGTCGATGGTGGTGATGCTGCGGGTGACGCCGGGCGCGGACGCGCTCGCGCGCGAGGATCTCGCCTTCGCGCTGTCGGTGGTGCTGCTGGGGCTGCTGATCATGGTGACGCGGCGCAACGCGGTGAGCCAGGTGGTCGGCTTCATGTCGCTGGAGAACGGGCTGGTGCTGGCGGCAACCGGCGCCAAGGGCATGCCGCTGGTGGTCGAAATCAGCGTCGCCTTCTCGGTGCTGATCGCCTTCATCGTGATCGGCATCTTCCTGTTCCGCATCCGCGAGCGCTTTGACAGCGTAGACATGCAGGCGCTCGATCGTTTCCGCGGAGAGCGGCGATGAGCATCGACGTCCTCAGCGCCATTCTCGTGATCCCGGCCGTCTCGGCGGCGCTGCTGGCGATTTTGCCGGGCTATGGACAGACGGCGAAGCTCAACGTCGTGGCGGCACTCGCCACCTTCCTGACCTCGCTGTCGCTGTTCGTGGTCGAGCCGGTGTCGGGGCAGTATCTGCTGGTGGACGACCTCAACAAGGTCTTCATCGTATTGACCACCTTCGTCAGCTTCACCACGTCGGTGTTCAGCGCGAGCTACATCCAGCACGAGATCGAGATTGGACGCCTGACGCCGACGTTCCTGCGCTTCTATCACGCGATGTATCAGACGCTGATGTTCGCGATGAACCTCGCGCTCCTCGCCAACAATATCGGGCTGATGTGGGTCGCGGTCGAGGTGGCGACGCTGACGACCGTGCTGATGGTCGGCATCTACCGCACCCATGAGGCGCTGGAGGCGGCCTGGAAATATTTCATCCTCGGTAGCGTCGGCATTGCGCTCGCGCTGTTCGGCACCATCCTGGTCTATATGGCGGCGCGCCCCGTGGTCGGCGAAGGGCTCGACGGCATGGTGTGGACGGTGCTGGTGAAGCACGCGGCAGAGTTCGACCCGGCGCTGCTCAACGTCGCCTTCGTCTTCCTGCTGCTCGGCTACGGCACCAAGGTCGGGCTGGCGCCGCTGCACGCCTGGCTGCCGGATGCGCATGCCGAGGGCCCGACGCCGATCTCGGCGGTGCTGTCCGGTCTGTTGCTCAATGTCGCGCTCTATGCGCTGCTGCGCTTCAAGATGATGCTGGCGGTCAACACCGCGGCGATCGCGCCGGGGCCGTTGATGGTGACGATGGGCCTGATCTCGGTGATCTTCGCTTCGCTGATGCTCTACCGCCGCCGCGACATCAAGCGGATGTTCGCCTACTCCTCGATCGAGCATATGGGCATCATCGTCTTCGCCTTCGGCATGGGCGGGCCGCTCGCGAATTTTGCCGGCCTCCTCCACATGACCATGCATTCCCTGACCAAGTCGGCGATCTTCTTCGCGGTCGGCCATATCGCGCAGGTCAAGGGCACACAGAAGATCGCCGACATCGGCGGACTTACGGTGACCAATCCGGTGCTCGGCTGGGGATTGATGCTCGGCGTCATCGCCATCGTCGGGCTGCCGCCGCTCGGCATCTTCATGAGCGAGTTTCTCGTGGTGAGCTCGACTTTCGCCCGTGCGCCCTGGCTGACGGTGATCCTGGTGCTCGGCATCATCATCGCGCTCGGCGGGCTTTTCTTGCGGATCGGCCCGGTGATGTTCGGCGAGCCGAAAGGCAAGACCGCGCCCGCGGAAGCCTCCTACGTGCCGATGTTCACGCATCTCGGATTGGTTCTGATGGCCGGCATCTATCTGCCGCCGGGGCTGGTCACCGGCTTCCAGAACGTCGCGAAGCTGCTGGGGTAGGCGATGGGCATCCTCGACGGCATCCCCCATGTCCATGCGGTGTCCTCGCACCGACCCTGGCCGCGCGCACTCGTGACGGAGGCGGGTTGGCAGGTCGCGATCGATCGGCTGGTCGAAGGCAGCCTCACGTTGCTCGGCTTCTGGGGCGAGCCGACCGCGGTGCACATGGCGATGCTGGAGGCAGGCTCGGCCGAGATTGCGGTCGTCACCTACGCGTGTGCCGCCGGCACGTTTCCAGGTGTCGCCGGCCGTCATCCGCCGGCGCTTCGGCTCGAGCGGACCATTCACGATCTGTTTGGGCTTGTTCCGACCGCCGCGGCCGACGATCTGCGGCCAGATCTGCGGCCATGGCTCGATCATGGCGCTTGGGGCAAATCCTATCCGCTCTCGGGCAGCAACGCAGCGCGCCACGTGCAGCCGTACCAGTTCCTTCCGGCCGAGGGCGAGGCATTGCATCAGGTGGCGGTCGGCCCCGTCCATGCCGGGATCATCGAGCCCGGCCATTTCCGCTTCACCGCCAATGGCGAGCATGTGGTTCGGCTGGAGCAGTGGCTCGGCTACACCCACAAGGGTATCGAACAGCTGATGCAGGGCGCTGACCTGGAGGCCGCGGCAAGGCTCGCCAACCGCACCTCCGGTGACAGCGCGGTGGCCTACGCTTTCGCCTTTGCCCGCGCGGCGGAAGTCGCGCTCGACATCGAGGTGCCGCGGCGCGCGAATTATTTGCGGGCGCTGATGGCGGAATTGGAGCGGCTCGCCAATCATTTCGGCGACATCGGCGCGATCTGCAACGATGCGTCCTTCGCGCTGATGCACGCCCAGACCGGCATTTTGCGCGAGCGGACCCTGCGCGCTGCGGATGCCGCGTTCGGCCATCGCCTGATGATGGACGCCGTCGTGCCCGGTGGCGTGGCGCGCGACATCGCGCCGGACGGTATCCCGGCGTTGCGAACGCTGCTGGCTGAAATCGAGAAGGTGTTCCCGCGCCTGATCGAGCTTTACGACAACACCGCATCCCTGCAGGACCGTACCGTCACCACGGGGATCGTGAAGGCGGAATATGCGCGGCAGTTCGGCGCCGGCGGCTATGTCGGCCGCGCCTCCGGCCGCAATTTCGATGCACGACGTAACCTGGCTTACGCGCCCTACGATCACTTGTCGTTCGAGGTGCCGGTGCTGGAAGCCGGCGATGTCAACGCACGGATCTGGATTCGCATCCGCGAGGTCGAGCAGAGCGTCGGGCTGATCGCGCAGATCCTCGACCTGATGGTGCCGGGCGAGATCAGGAGCACGCTGCCGGCGGGGCGCGGCGCATGTGAAGGCCTGGCGTTGACGGAAGCTTTCCGTGGCGACGTTCTGGTGTGGCTGCGGCTCGATGGTGAGTTGCGCGTCGAACGCTGCCACCTGCGCGACGCCTCCTGGTTCCAGTGGCCGCTGCTGGAAACTGCGATCGAGGGCAACATCATCGCCGACTTTCCGCTCTGCAATAAGTCGTTCAATTGCTCCTATTCGGGCGCGGACCTCTGAGCCATGCGCAGGATCCTGATCGAAAGCCTCACCCACGGCTCGCTGACGGAGCCCGCGCCGGCGCCGGACGAGGCGGCGCTGGCGGAGCTTGCAACGAAGGTCGACCGCGCGGCCAAGGCCCGGCTTGGGCGCTCTCTTGCGATACGTGAGGTCGATGCCGGGTCCTGCAACGGCTGCGAGCTGGAGATCCACGCGCTGTCCAACGCCTTCTACGACATCGAACGTTTCGGCCTGCGCTTCGTCGCCTCGCCGCGGCATGCCGATGTGCTGCTGGTCACGGGCCCGGTGACGAAGAACATGCGACAGGCGCTGGAGCGAACCTACAACGCGACGCCCGATCCGAAATGGGTCGTCGCCGCCGGCAATTGCGCGATCGATGGCGGTATCTTCCGCGGCAGCTACGCCTGCGCCGGCGCCGTGTCCGAGACCATTCCCGTGGACCTGCACATCAAGGGCTGCCCGCCGTCGCCGACGGACCTGCTGAGGGGCCTGCTCGCGCTGCTGGAGCACGTCGGCGGCAAGCGGTAAGCCGCGCTCATACGTTCCGTCATTGCCAGCGTGCTGCAATCCGCGCCCGCGATGGCATCGGACAAGGCTAGCCTCAATCCACCAAGATCACCCGGATGTCGTTCACGTTGGTCAGCGTCGGGCCCGGTTGCAGCAGGTCGCCGGTCGCCTCGAAGAACGCGGTCGCGTCGTTATTGTCGAGATAGGCCTGCGGCTCGAGCCCAAGCGCCTTCATCTTCGCGAAGGTCGCAGCATCGATCATCGCGCCGGCGGGATCGGTCGGGTGGCCGGCGCCGCCGTCGGCGCCGTCGGTGTCGCCGGCCAGCGCCGCGATGCCGGACGTGTCCTTCAAGAGCGAGGCCAGCGCCAGCGCGTATTCCTGGTTCGGTCCGCCGCGGCCATTGCCGCGCACGGTGACCGTGAGCTCGCCGCCGGACAGGATCGCGACGCGCTTGCCCTGCGTGCGGGCGGCAAGCGCCAGCTTGGCGTGATCGGCGGCGACCTCGCGCGCCTCGCCTTCGAGATCGGCGCCGAGATCGATGGTCTCGTAACCGGCCTCGCGTGCGAGCTTCACCGCGGCGTCCAGCGATTGCCTGGGCCGCGCGATCAGCTCGAACGAGGCGCGCGCAAAGGCGGCGTCATCGGGCTTGGCACTTTCATTGGCGGGATCGTCGAGCGCGCGGCGCACCGCATCGTCGATGTCGAGCCTGTATTTCGCCACGATCGCGCGTGCGTCGGCCAGCGTGGTCGGATCGGGCACGGTGGGGCCGGAGGCGATCGCGGACGGGTCGTCATGCGGCACGTCGGAGATCGCAAGCGTCACGATCTCCGCGGCGTTGCTGCCGGCGCGGGCGAGACGACCGCCCTTGATCCGCGACAGGTGCTTGCGCACGACGTTCATCTCGCCGATCGGCGCGCCCGAGCGCAGCAGCGCCTTGTTGACGGCCTGCTTCTGCGCGAAGCTGATACCGTCCACCGGCGCGATCCAGTTGGCCGAGCCGCCCCCGGTCAGCAGCACCAGCAAGAGATCGTCCGGCCCAGCCTCGGCCGCGAGGGCGAGCGTGTCGGCCGCGCCCTTCAAGCCAGCCTCATCCGGCACGGGATGACCGGCCTCGACCACGCGAATGCGGCGCGTCGGCACGCCGTAGCCGTGGCGCGTGGTGGCGATGCCGACGAGCCGCTCCGGCGCCAATCCCAGCGCGTCGAGATAATGCCGCTCCGCGGCCGCCGCCATCGCGCCGGCGCCCTTGCCCGCGGCGAGGCAGATCACGCGCCCCGTGGGCGCAGGCCGCAAACGGGGGGCCAGCACCACGCCCGGATGGGCGGCAGCAACGGCGGCCTCGTAGAGCGCGCGGAGCAGGGGACGACGGTCGGTCATGGACAATGGCCTTGCGCAGACTGGAGTGACGGCGAGGAGGTCGCCGCCATCTGCCTACCGCATCGTGCGCCAAAGCGTAAGCGGCCTTCGCCGTCATTCGATTGTGCAATCGCGTGATCGTAATTGCCGCACAAAGCAAAAGCCCCCTGCGCGATCGGCGCAGGGGGCTCGTTGTCCGGATTTTGCGGCCGCTAGCCGCCGGCGTCGGCGCTGATCACCTCGCCGAACAGGTCCCATTTGTCGCCCTTGAACTTCATCAGCTGCAGCGAGCTGATCGGTGCGAAGTCGTTCGGCCCGGTATTGATCTTGATGCCGGGCAGCAGCACCTCGGTGCGGAAGTCCTTCAGGCTCGCCGCCTGCTTCATGACGTTCTCGCGCGTGAGATTGTCGCCGCACTTCTTCAGCACCTCGACCAGCGTCTGCGCGACGCCGTAGCCGACGATGGTGCCGCCGTCGAGCTTGTCGCCCTCGGGGAAGTACTTCGTCATGAAGTCCAGGAACGCCTTCATGCCGGCGTCGTCCTTCCACTGCGGATCGGAGACGTCCTTCAGATAGGCGGCCGAGATGATGTCCTGCGAATTCTCAAAGCCGGCGGGCTTGATCACGCTGCCGACCGAGGCCGAGACGTTGTTGAGGAAGTGGGTCGGCTTCCAGCCGATTTCGGAGATTTTCTTGATCGCCTGCGCCGCGAATTTCGGCGTGGTGATGTTGATGAAGACGTCGGCGCCGGTGGCTTTCAACTTGACGATGTGATTGTCGATGGTCGGCTCCGACGTCTCGTAGCTTTCCTCCAGCACGATCATGCTCGCGGCCTTGGCGCCCAGGCCGTCCTTCAGGCCCTTCAGGTAATCCTTGCCGTAATCGTCGTTCTGGTAGAGGACGCCGATCTTGGCGTTCGGCATGGCCTTGAGGATGTATTTCGCGTAGATCTGCGTCTCGCTCTGGTAGTTGGGCTGCCAGCCCATCGTCCACGGGAAGTTCTGCGGATCGTTCCACTTGGTGGCGCCGGTGGCGACGAACAGCTGCGGCACCTTCTTCGAGTTCATGTATTTCTGAATCGCCGTGTTCGGCGGCGTGCCGAGCGAGTTGAAGACGAGCAGCACCTCGTCGCTCTCGACCAGCTTGCGCGCCTGCTCCACCGTCTTCGGCGGCGAGTAGGCGTCGTCGTAGGAGACGAAATTGATCTTGCGGCCGTTGATGCCGCCCTCGTCGTTGATCTTCTTGAAATAGGCGGCTTCGGTGCGACCGATGATGCCGTAGGCGGAGGCCGGTCCGCTGTAGGGCATGATGTTGCCGATCTTGATCTCGGTGTCGGTCGCACCGGTATCGTACTTCTTCTGGGCCGTTGCGGTTGAGGCCGAGGCCGCGATGAGCGCGAGTGCCAATGATGCGGCCGCAATCTTGCCGGTGACAGCAGGCATTCCAATCTCCCTGTTTTTTCTTTGTGTGTGCGTCCCTTTTCTTGTCTGGTTTTTCTTCGCGACGCGAGCGCAATTCAATACGATTTGCCCGAACGCTTCAAGGAAAAGCCCCTGCGGCATGGCTGCAGGGGCTGCGTCTTTAGTCGATTTGGCTACATCTTGAGCAACTGGTTAATGGTCAGCCGCCGACGTCGCCGCTCAAGACCTCGCCAAACCGCTCCCAATGCTCGCCCTTGAACCGGATCAGTTGCAGCTGCGAGAGCGGCGCGAAATCGGTGGCGGAGGTGTTGACCTTGACGCCCGGCAACAGGCCAGCCGGCTCGAAGTCCTTAATGTTGGCGGCCTGCTTCATGACGTTTTCGCGGGTCAGATTGTCACCGCAGGCCTTGAGCACGTGAACGAGGCCTTGGGCGACGATATAGCCGTACATCACCGAGGCATCGGCGCGGTTCGCTTCCGGATAGTACTTATCCAGGAATTCGTTCCAGGCGAGCATCGCCTTGTCGTCCTTCCACTGGGCGTCGGTCGGATCCTTGAAATATTGCGACGAGATGATGTCCTGCGCGTTCTCGAAGCCGGCCGGCTTGATCACGCTGCCGATCGAGCCCGAGACGTTGTTGAGGAAGTGCAGCGGCTTCCAGCCGATCTCGGCGTTCTTCTTGATCGCCTGTGCCGCGAATTTCGGCGTCGTGATGTTGAAGAACACGTCGGCGCCGGTCGCCTTCATCTTCACGATGTGGGAGTCGATGGTCGGCTCGGAGACTTCGTAGCTGTCCTCGATGACGATCATCGAGGCGGCCTTGGCGCCCAGGCCGTCCTTGAAGCCCTTCAGATAGTCCTTGCCGTAATCGTCGTTCTGGTAGAGCACGGCGATCTTGGCGTTCGGATGGTTCTTCAGGATGTACTTGGCGTAGATGATCGACTCGCTCTGGTAGTTGGGTTGCCAGCCCATCGTCCACGGGAAGTTCTGCGGATCGTTCCACTTCGTGGCGCCGGTGGCCACGAACAGCTGCGGCACCTTCTTCGAATTCATGTATTTCTGAATGGCGGTGTTCGGCGGCGTGCCGAGCGAGTTGAAGACGAGCAGCACCTCGTCGCTCTCGACCAGCTTGCGCGCCTGCTCCACGGTCTTCGGCGGCGAATAGGCGTCGTCATAGGTGACGAAGTTGACCTTGCGGCCGTTGATGCCGCCTTCTGCGTTGATCTTGCGGAAATAGGCCTCTTCGGTCTTGCCGATCACGCCGTAGGCGGATGCGGGACCGCTATAGGGCATGATGTTGCCGATCTTGATTTCGGTGTCGGAAGCGCCGGTGTCATATTTCTTCTGCGCGGACGCTGCCGTGGAAAGGGTGGTAGCCAGCACGAGGGCAGCCGAGAAGGCCCCCAATCGCACATGCATTGCAGGCATTTTGATCTCCCTGGACAGAATTGAATGTGTCGATTGTTCTTGTTGGGAGCGATCGTTGCGCGTCGCTCCGGCACACATTCAATACCCTTCCCGAGCGGCCAGCAAGGAGAACGCCCTGGCGGAGCTGGCACGGCGAGACGCTCTTTTTTAACGAGGCTGCGGAATATTCCGGCGCGCGAGATAGGGCGGTGTCATTGTTTGGCCGCTCTGAAGTTGTTCGGTCGAACAGGAGCTATCTTGAATTGCGTCGCTGCGGCCGCACTCAGTGGCTCATCTCGCTCGAGATGATGTCGCCGAACAGCTCCCATTTCCTGCCCTTGAAACGCATCATCTGGAGCTGCTCGATCGGGGCGAAATCGTCGGGCGCGGTGTTGATCTTGATGCCGGGCAGCAGCGTGTCGGGTGCGAAGTCCTTCAGCCTGGCGGCCTGCTTCATGACGTTCTCGCGGGTGAGATCGTCGCCGCACATCTGCAGCACCTTCACCATGGTCTGTGCGGCGGCATAGCCGTACACGACGCCGGCATCGAGCTTGTTGGCCTTGGGCTCGTATTGCGCGAGGAAATTGTAGAATTTCTTCATGCCGTCATCGGCATTCCACTGCGGATCGGAGCCGTCCTTGGTGTAGCTCGCCGACAGGACGCCTTGCGAGATCTCGAGCCCGGCCGGTTCGAGCACGCCGCCGACCGAAGCCGAGACGTTCGAGATGATGTGGACCGGATGCCAGTTGATCTCCGCCGCCTTCTTGATGCCCTGCGCCGTGAATTTCGGTGTGGTGATGCTGATGAAGACGTCAGCGCCGGAGGCTTTCAGTTTGACCACGTGCTCGTCGATCGCCGGCTCCGAGGTGCTGTAGGGCTCTTCCAGCACGATCATCGAGGCCTTGGCGCCGAGGCCCTCTTTCAGCCCGTTCAGATAGTCTTTGCCGAAATCGTCGTTCTGGTAGAGCACACCGATCTTTCCGTCCGGCTTCTCCTTCATAAGGTATTTGGCGTAGATGCGCGCCTCGCTCGCGTAGTTCGGCTGCCAGCCCATGGTCCAGGGATATTGCCTGGGATCGTTCCATTTCGATGCGCCGCTCGCCACGAACAATTGCGGCACCTTCTTCTCGTTCATGTATTTGCGGATGGCGCTGTTGGTGGAGGTGCCGAGCGAGCCGAAAATCAGCAGCACCCCGTCGCTCTCGACCAGCTTGCGCGCCTGCTCGACCGTCTTCGGCGGCGAATAGGCGTCGTCATAGGAGATGAATTTGATCTTGCGGCCATTGATGCCGCCCTCGGCGTTGATCTTGTTGAAGTAGGCTTCCTCGGTCTTGCCGATCGCGCCATAGGCGGAGGCCGGCCCGCTATAGGGCATGATGTTACCGATCTTGATCTCGGCATCGGACGCGCCGCTGTCGTATTTCTTCTGCGCCAGTGCTCCGCTGCTCGTTGCAGTGCACAAGGCGAGCGCGGCCCAGAGGAGCGCAACCTGGGAACGAACGACGGCCATTGTTCTCCTGCCCCGGGATGGATCGACCGCATTGAACAAGATTGGCTCCCGTCGTCAACAAAAAGCCCCCGCGGCTGTCCGCGGGGGCTCATCGTCCTCGATTATCGCGTCACCGTCACTCGGAGGCGACGTCGCCGCTGATGATCTCGCCGAACAGTTCCCACTTCTCGCCCTTGAAGCGCATCATCTGCAGCTGCGCGATCGGAGCGAAGTCGGTGGCGCTGGTGTTGATCTTGACGCCGGGCAGCAGCGTATCCGGCGCAAAGTCCTTCAATGAGGCGGCCTGCTTCATGATATTGGCGCGGGTGAGATCGTCACCGCACATCTCCAGCACTTTGGCCAGCGTCGACGCCGCGCCATAGCCATAGACCATGCTGGTGTCCGACTTGTCGGCGCCCGGCATGTACTTGTCGACGAACTCGTTCCACTTCTTCATGCCGGGGTCGTTGGCCCATTGCGGATCCGTGGAGTCCTTGGCATAGGCGGCCGAGAGCACGCCCTGTGCATTCTCGAAGCCGGCCGGCTTCATCACGCTGCCGACCGAGATCGACACGTTGGTCAGGATCTGGAGCGGCTTCCAGCTGAGCTCGGCGGTCTTCTTGATGGTCTGGGCCGCGAACTTCGGCGTGGTGTAGATCAGCAGCACGTCGGGATTGGCGGCCTTGATCTTGACGATGTGGCCGTCGATCGAGGGCTCGGAGACCTCGTAGCTCTCTTCCATGACGATCATGGACGAGGCCTTGGCGCCGAGGCCGTCCTTGGTGCCCTTGAGGTAATCTTTGCCGAAATCGTCGTTCTGGTAGAGGATCGCGATCTTGGCGTCCGGCTTCTCCTTCATCAGCCATTTCGCGTAGATCTGCGCTTCGCTCTGGTAGGAGGGCTGCCAGCCCATGGTCCAGGGGAAGTTCTTGGGGTCGTTCCACTTGGTGGCGCCGGTCGCGACGAAGAGCTGCGGAATCTTCTTGGCGTTGAGATATTTCTGGATCGCACTGTTCGAGGGCGTGCCGAGCGGGTTGAAAACGACCAGCACCTCGTCGCTTTCGACCAGCTTGCGGACCTGCTCGACGGCCTTCGGCGGCGAATAGCCGTCGTCATAGGTGACGAAGTTGATCTTGCGGCCGTTGATGCCGCCCTTGTCGTTGATCATCTTGAAATAGGCTTCCTCGGTCTTGCCGATGATGCCATAGGCCGACGCCGGACCGCTGTACGGCATGATGTTGCCGATCTTGATCTCGGTATCGGACGCGCCGGTGTCGTATTTCTTTTGGGCGAGTGCAGCGCCGGAGGTGAGAGTGATGGCCGCCGTTGCCGTGACCAGCGCGGCGGCTCGCAGTGTTCTTCCAGAATACAATTCGGTCTCCTTGGTTAATTCAACGGGTCTTCAGTTCTTCCTGAGCTTGCCGACGAGTTGCTGGCCCAGGATCGCGACCTGCCTTGCGCCATGCGGCACGAGGTAGATGACGAGGAACAGCAGCACGCCGAACACCGCGCCGGAGAGGCCCTTGGAGATGCTCTCCGCCATGTTCGGCACGAAGATGATGAAGGCCGCGCCGACGAACGAGCCGGGCAGCCAGCCGACGCCGCCGACGACCATGCCGAGGAACAGCGAGATTGCGAGGTTGATCGTGAAGCTGTCCGGCGCCACGAATTGCACGGCGATGGCGCCGAGCGAGCCGGCAACGCCGGTGATGGCGGCGGACACGCCGAAGGCCAGCGTCTTGTAGAGCGCGACGTCGACGCCCATGGCCGAAGCCGCGATCTCGTTGTCGCGGATCGCCATGAAGGCGCGCCCCGAGCGGGAGCGCAGCAGGTTCACCGAGAAGATGTAGATCGCGAGCACAACGGCGAGTGAGAAGTAGTAGAGCCACATGTCCTGCGACATCGGCAGGCCAAACGGCGCGTCCGGCTTGGTCACGACGAGGCCCTGCACGCCGCCGGTCCAGTGCTCGAGGAAGTTCAGCTTGAGCAGCTGCGGCATCGCGGTCGCGAGCGCAAAGGTCGCGAGTGCGAGATAGACCCCCGACAGCCGCAGCGCCGGCTTGCCGAACAGGTAGCCGAATCCGAAGCAGACCGCGGCGGAAATCGGAATGGTCAGCGCGTAATTGACGTTGGCATGCTCCATCAGCACCGCCGACACATAGGCCCCGACGGCGTAGAACGCGCTCTGGCCGAGCGAAAACTGGCCGCTTCCGCCGGTCAGGATGTTCAGCGCCAGCACCGCGAGTCCGTAGATCAGGAGCATCGTCATCTGGAAGATGATGAAGTTCTTGACGAACACCGGAACGATCAAGAGCGCCGCCAGCACAACCAGCGAGGTGCCGGTGCCCAGCGTCATGGCCCGCTTCGGAACCGCCTCGACCGCCTCGTGGCCTTCGGCGACGACTTCTTCTGCTGCGCTCATGATCAAACTCGCTTGACGATGTGCCGGCCGAACAGGCCGGCGGGTTTGACGACCAGGACGGAGATGATCAGCGCGAGCGCGATCGGGAGCTTCAGCTCGTTGCCGACGCCGGGAATGTAGGTGCCGACGAGGTTTTCGAAGATGCCCATCAGGAAGCCGCCGACCACAGCGCCGAGCGGCGAAGTGAGGCCACCCAGCACCGCCGCGGCAAAGCCATAGAGCAGGACGCCGACCATCATGTTGGGCTCCAGGAATACGACCGGCGCGATCAGCATGCCGGCAATCGCGCCGATGGCAGACGCCATGCCCCAGCCGAGCGCAATCATCCAGGATGTGTTGATACCGACGAGCCGGGCCGATTCAGGCAACGAGGCAGCAGCCCGCATCGCGAGCCCGATCCGCGTGTACTGAAAGAAGAAGTAGAGCGCGAGCAGAAGCACCAGGGTGACACCAATCATGCCGGCCTGGTGGGTCGAGATCAACTGACTGCCGAGGAACGGCGCGGAGCCGAACGGGGTCGGATACTGCTTGATCGTAAAGTCCCAGATCAGGCCGGCCGAGGAGTTGATGATGGCGAACAGCGCGATGAAACCGGCGACATTGGTGAGGATCGGTGCCTTGGCGAGCGGCTTGAACAGGACGCGCTCGATGACGATGCCGCCTGCGAACGCGAAAGCCAACGTAAGGACGAAAGCGCCCCAATAGGGCACGCCCCACTGCATCAACTGCCAGGAGATGAAGGTCGAGAACATCGCCATCTCGCCTTGTGCGAAATTGAGATGGTCGATGGCCTGGTAGATCATGACCACGGCGAGCGCCATGCAGGCATAGATCGCGCCCGTGGCGATGCCGGCCAGGACCTGGTTGGTGAACAGCTCCATTGTCCCGGCTCCTAGAGTCTGACGGCTTTGGGTTGAAATGCGGCGAGGTCGAGGATCCACCTCTCCCCGGAGGGGAGAGGTCGGATTGCGAAGCAATCCGGGTGAGGGGCCGCAGCTCCGAGTTGAGACCGTAACCCCTCACCCGGCGCTGCGCGCCGACCTCTCCCAAAGGGAGAGGTGGACTGAGCGCGACGATACATTGTTGCCATCATCCGCTCCCTCAGTAGCCCAGATAGGATTTGCGGATTTCTTCGTTGTTCGCGATGTCCTTGGCCTTGCCCGACATCACGATGCGCCCGGTCTCGATCACATAGGCCTGGTCGGCCAGCTCGAGTGCGAGCTGGGCGTTCTGCTCGACCACCAGGATCGACACCTTGTCCTCGCGGTTGATCTTGCCGAGGATGCCGAACAGGTCGCGCACCACCAGCGGCGCGAGCCCGAAAGACGGCTCGTCCAGCAGCATCAGCCGTGGCCGCAGCATCAGGGCGCGGGCGACCGCGAGCATCTGCTGCTCGCCGCCGGAGAGTGTGCCGGCCACCTGGGTGTGCCGCTGCTTCAGCACCGGGAAGTGCGCGTACATGCGCTCGATGTCGGAGACGATGCCGGCGCTGTCCTTGCGGGTGATGGCGCCGAGTTGCAGGTTCTCCTCCACCGTCATGGTGGTGAAGGTGCCGCGGCCCTGCGGCACGTGGGCAATGCCGAACCGCACGATGCTTTCGGTCGAACGGTTGTTCAGAGGCTTGCCTTCGAATTCGATCGCTCCGGTCGATCGAACCATGTTGCAGATCGCGCGCAGTGTCGTGGTCTTGCCGGCGCCGTTGGCACCGAGCAGCGTCACCAGCGAGCCCTCGTTGAGTGAGAACGACAGGCCATGGAGTGCCTGGACCTGGCCGTAATAGGCGCGCAGGTCCTTGACGTTGAGCAGCGTCGTCATTGGTCCTTGCTCCCGAGATACGCCTTGATGACGTCGGGGTCGGCCTGCACCTGGGCGGGCGTCCCCTCCGCGAGCTTCTTGCCGAAATTCAGCGCCACGACGTGGTCGGCGATCGACATCACGAGGCCCATATGGTGCTCGACCAGCAGCACGGTCATGTGGCGCTCGTCGCGAATGCGACGGATGAGAGCTCCGAGCACGTAGACTTCCTCGTGGTTGAGGCCGCCGGCGGGCTCGTCGAGCAGCAGGATCTTCGGGTCTGCCGCGAGCGCGCGCGCCAGCTCGACCCGCTTCTGCGTGCCGAACGGCAGGCCGGACACGACGGTGTGGGCGACGTCCTCGAGGCCGAGATAGGCGAGAATCTCGTGCACCTTCTTGTTGATGCCGGTCTCGCTGCGCCGGACCCAGGCAAGCCGCAAGGAATCGCTGATGATGTCGCTGGAGGTCTTCGAATGTGCGCCGACGCGGACGTTGTCCATCACCGACAGGTTCGGGAACAGCGCCACGTTCTGGAAGGTGCGGCCGATGCCGATCTCGGCGATGCGGTGCGGCGGCCGCGACAGGATGCTCACGCCGTCCATCAGGATATCGCCGGACGACGGCTGATACAGCCGCGACAGGCAGTTGAACAGCGTGGTCTTGCCGGCGCCGTTGGGGCCGATCAAGCCGAGGATCTGGCCCTTGTGCATGTCGAAAGACACGCCGTTGAGCGCGACGATGCCGCCGAACACGACGCTGACGTCGCGAACCGCGAGCAGGGGCGATGTACCCTGCGCGAGCTGTGCCTGCGTCATCTCGTCTCGCTCACGTCGTTCGGTGAGCGATGGGGCGATGCGAGCCGCTCCCGACGATGACAAAGGCTATCTGAATCCCTCGGCCACACGCGCAACTTTTCCTCCTGATTTCAGCTTTTTGCTGATGTCTTTTTTTGAATGCGGCATCAGACCCCCGAGCGCCGCTTCGATGTTCCTTACCATCGCCAAGAGACGCGGTCCAATGTCGTTGATCAAGCGCTCTTCCGTGAAGCGGAATGCGGGCGCGCCGCAATTGAATGCGTAAGGTCCGGTTCCGTCGTTGAGCCTGAGCGCGACGCCGGCCGCGCCGATGTCGTCGTGCCAGTCGCCGACCGAAATCGCAAAACCGTATTTCGCGACCATCTCGCCGGAGCGCTCCAATCCCTCGCGCATCTTCGGCCAGCGGCTGCCGTAATGTTCGCGCAGAATGCGCGACACTTCGGCGCGACCTTCGTCGTCGAGCGCCCAGAAATAGGCGCGGCCCATCGCGCTGGTTGCAATCGGCACGCGCGAGCCGACGTCAAGTTGAACGCCGACGGTCTCGCTTCCGCGGCTCTGCCCGAAATAGATCATGCTGTGACGGTCACGGCCGCCGACGGCGACGGCGCCGCCGGTCGCGCGCATCACTTCCTCGCGAAACGGCTCGGACAAATGCCGGACGCCCAGATTGGCCAGCGCCGCGTAGCCGAGCGACATCGCTGCAGGTGCGAGCTGGTACTTCTCGAAGCGGGGAACCGGCGTCAGATAGCCCAGCTTGGTCAGCGTGTAGGTCAGCCGCGACACGGTGGGCTTGGGGAGATTGGTGCGCGAGGCAATCTCCTGATTGCCGAGCAGGCCGTCATTGGGTTGGAACGCGCGCAATACTTCGAGTCCGCGGGAAAGCGCGACGACGAAATTCCGATCGGTCGCGGTCTTCTTTCCTGTACGCTTCATCCCTGATCTGCTTCTTGCGCGGAGTCGTTGACAACGTCCGTGCTTCAAAATAACCCTGCCGTCAAGATGCGGAATTAAATTCCGCACCGCGAAATCGAACAAAAGCAAATCCCCACCAAGGAGGGACACCGTGAGCGAAGTGGTCAAGCTTGAGCGTCATGACGAAATCGGGATCGTCACGGTGAACAGCCCGCCGGTCAATGCGCTGAGTGCCGCAGTCCGCGGTGGGATCCTCGAGTGCGTCAAGGCCGCGATCGCCGATCCCGCCATCAAGGGCATCGTGCTGACCTGCGCCGGCCGCACCTTCATCGCCGGGGCCGACATCACCGAGTTCGGCAAGCCGCCGAAGCCGCCCGCCCTCAACGACGTGCTGTCCGAGATCGAGAATTCGCCGAAGCCGGTCGTTGCCGCCATCCACGGCACCGCGCTCGGCGGCGGCCTCGAGGTCGCGCTGGCCTGCCATTTCCGCGTCGCGGTGAAAGAGGCCAAGCTCGGCCTGCCCGAGGTCAAGCTCGGCCTGCTGCCCGGCGCCGGCGGCACCCAGCGCCTGCCCCGCGCGGTCGGGCCCGAGCTCGCCGTCAAGATGATCGTCGGCGGCGACCCGATCGGGGCCGCGGAAGCGCTGAAGAACGGCCTGATCGAGGAGATCATCGAAGGGCCGGCCTCCGGCGGCGAGGCTTTCGTGCGCAAGCTGCTGGCGGAAAAGCGTCCGCTGCGCCGCCTGCGCGACGACGATTCCAAGCTCGCGGCGGCCAAGGCCGACCGTTCGATCTTCACCAATGCGGTCGCTGCCATGACCAAGAAGTCGCGCGGCCTGGAGGCGCCGTTCGCGGCCGCAGACGCCGTCGGCTACGCCATTGACCTACCCTTCGACGAAGGCTTGAAGAAGGAGCGCGAGGGCTTCCTCAAGCTCGTCGCCAGCGACCAGTCCAAGGCGCAGCGCTACGCTTTCTTCGCCGAGCGCGAGGCCAACAAGATCGCGGGCGTGCCCGAAGGCACCAAGCCGCGACAGGTCAACCGTGTTGCCATTCTCGGCGCCGGCACCATGGGCGGCGGCATCGCGATGTCCTTTGCCAATGCCGGCGTGCCCGTCACCCTGATCGAGACCGGCGAAGAGCAGCTCAAGCGCGGCCTGGGCATCATGCAGAAGAACTGGGAGGCGACCGCCGCGCGCGGCGGCATCCCGGCCGATGCGCCCGCCAAGCGCATGGCGCTGATCAACGGCGTGGTCGGCATCGAAAATGTCGGCGATGCCGACCTCGTCATCGAGGCCGTGTTCGAGACCATGGCGGTGAAGAAGGAGGTGTTCGGCAAGCTCGACCAGTACGCCAAGCCCGGCGCCGTGCTCGCCTCCAACACCTCCTATCTCAACATCGACGAGATCGCGAAGTCGACCAAGCGTCCGCAGGACGTGCTCGGCATGCACTTCTTCTCGCCGGCCAACGTCATGAAGCTGTGCGAGATCGTGCGCGCCGACAAGACCGCGCCGGATGCGCTGGTGACTGCGGTGACCATCGCGCGAAAAATCGCGAAGGTGCCGGCCGTGGTCGGCGTCTGCGACGGCTTCGTCGGCAACCGCATGCTGGCGCAGCGCGGCAAGCAGTCCGAGAAGCTGCTGTTCGAGGGCGCGCTGCCGCAGCAGGTCGATGCCGTGGTGACGAAATTCGGCATGCCGATGGGCCCGTTCGCGATGAGCGATCTCGCCGGCCTCGACATCGGCTGGCGCTCGCGCAAGGACCGCGGCATCAAGTCGGAGATCGCGGACGCGCTCTGCGAAGCCGGCCGCTTCGGCCAGAAGACCGGCAAGGGTTACTACAAGTACGAGCAGGGTTCTCGCGCGCCGCTGCCTGACCCCGACGTCGAGAAGCTGATCGACGAGACCTTGCTGCGTCTCGGCCGCAAGAAGCGAATCGTCAGCGACGAGGAGATCCTCGAGCGCATGATGTATCCGATGATCAACGAGGGCGCGAAGATCCTGGAGGAGGGCATCGCGGCGCGTCCCTCCGACATCGACGTGGTCTGGCTCTACGGCTATGGCTGGCCGATCTACCGCGGCGGCCCGATGTTCTGGGCCGACAGCGTCGGCCTCAAGCACATCGCCGATCGCCTGGCCTTCTACGCCAGGGAGACCAACGACCCCAGCCTCGAGCCGGCACCGCTGCTGAAGAAGCTGGCGGCGGAAGGCAAGACGTTTGCCTCGCTCGCGGCGGAGTCGAAGGCGGCGTGATGGGGGCTTGCACTCTCGGTGTCATTCCGGGATGGCCCGCAGGGCCAGGCCCGGAATCCATTTCGCCTCTGAGTGCGCTGCCCGATGGCTTCCGGGTTCGCCCTTCGGGCGCCCCGGAATGACGGCTTGTGCGGTTTAAGGATTCCATGACTCATCCCGGCGAACAGTTTTACCCCGAGGGCGTGCGTTGGGACGAGACCATCGTCCAGGGCACGCTGCCGGACCTTCTCGCGAAGGCCGCCGCCGATTACGGCGCGCGCACCGCGCTGGAATTCCGGGACCGGCCCATCACCTATACCGAACTCGCGAGCTTGGCCGATCGCGCCGCCGCGGCGTTCCTGCGCGCCGGGATCGGCAAAGGCGCGTCGGTCGCGCTGTTCCTCGGCAACACGCCCGATCACCCCGTCAACTTCTTCGGCGCATTGAAGGCCGGCAGCCGCGTCGCGCATCTGTCGCCGCTCGACGGCGAGATCGCGCTGACGCACAAGATCGCCGATTCCGGCTCGCGCCTGCTCGTCACCTCCAACCTCCAGGCCCTGCTGCCGACCGCGTTGAAATTCCTGGAGAAGGGCCTGATCGACAAGCTCGTCGTCTGCGAGGACGATCATTGGGGCAAGGTCGGCACGCCGCAGGCGGCGATCCCCGACGATCCCCGCATCGTCACCTTCGCGGCTTTCGTCGAGGGCGCCACCGCGCCTGCGCAATGGCCACTCGTTACGGCCGATGACGTCGCGCTGCTGCAATATACCGGCGGCACCACCGGCCTGCCCAAGGGCGCAATGCTCACCCACGGCAATCTCACCTCGGCGGTGTCGATCTACGACGTCTGGGGCAGGCCGGCCCGTGCCGCCCGCGGCGAGACAATCGAGCGCGTGATCTGCGTGCTGCCGCTGTTCCACATCTACGCGCTCACCGTGGTGCTGCTGTCCTCACTCCGCCGCGGCAATCTGATCTCGCTGCATCAGCGCTTCGACGTCGAAGCCGTGATGCGCGACATCGAGGTCAAGCGCGCGACCTACTTTCCCGGCGTGCCGACGATGTGGATCGCGATCGCCGCGCTGCCCGATCTCGACAAGCGCGACTTCTCCTCGCTCGTCACCATCGGCTCCGGCGGCGCGCCGCTGCCGGTTGAGATCGCGAGCTTCTTCGAGCGCAAGGTCGGCAAGAAGCTGAAGAGCGGCTGGGGCATGACCGAGACCTGTTCGCCCGGCACCGGCCATCCGCCCACGGGACCCGAGAAGCCCGGCTCGATCGGCCTGATGCTGCCCGGCATCGAGCTCGACGTCGTCGCGCTCGACGATCCCAAGCGCGTGCTGCCGCCGGGCGAAGTCGGCGAGATCCGCATCAAGGGCCCGAACGTCACCAAGGGTTACTGGAACAAGCCGGAGGGATCCGCGGAGGCCTTCGTCGACGGCCGCTTCCTCACCGGCGACATCGGCTACGTCGACAACGACGGCTATTTCTTCCTGGTCGACCGCAAGAAGGACATGATCATCTCCGGCGGCTTCAACGTCTATCCGCAGATGATCGAGCAGGCGATCTACACCATCCCGGGCGTGCACGAGGTGATCGTGCTCGGCATTCCCGATCCCTATCGCGGCGAAGCCGCAAAGGCCTTCATCAAGCTGAGGCCCGAGGCGAAGCCGTTCACGCTCGACGAATTGCGCGCGGAGCTTGCCGGCAAGCTCGGCAAGCACGAATTGCCGGCCGCGGTCGAATTCGTCGACGACCTGCCGCGCACGCCGGTCGGGAAATTGTCGCGCCACGAATTGCGCCAGCAGCAGAAACCGTCGTCCGGGATTCGGGCTGCTGATGCCCCCGCAATGACGAAATGAAGTAACGTTTCACAGGAGGATCCAATGGATCTCGCATTCACGAAAGAAGAGCAGGCGTTTCGCGACGAAGTGCGGCAGTTCTTCCGCGACAACGTGCCGCCGGATACGCGGCGCAAGCTGGTCGAGGGCCGCCACCTCTCCAAGGACGAAATGGTCACGTGGTGGCGCATCCTCAACAAGAAGGGCTGGGGCGTCAGCCATTGGCCGAAGGAATATGGCGGCACCGGCTGGACCAGCGTGCAGCACTACATCTTCAACGAGGAGCTGCAGTCCTATCCGGCGCCGCAGCCGCTCGCCTTCGGCGTCAGCATGGTGGGCCCTGTCATCTACACCTTCGGCAACGAGGAGCAGAAGAAGAAGTACCTGCCGCGCATCGCCAATGTCGACGATTGGTGGTGCCAGGGCTTTTCGGAGCCCGGCTCCGGCTCCGACCTCGCCTCGCTGAAGACAAAAGCCGAGCGCAAAGGCGACAAGTGGATCATCAACGGCCAGAAGACCTGGACCACGCTCGCCCAGCACGCCGACATGATCTTCTGCCTCTGCCGCACCGACAACAACGCCAAGAAGCAGATGGGCATCTCCTTCATCGTGTTCTCGATGAAGTCGAAAGGCGTCACCGTGCGCCCGATCCAGACCATCGACGGCGGCCGTGAGGTCAACGAGGTCTTCTTCGACGACGTCGAGGTCCCGATCGAGAACCTGATCGGCGAGGAGAACAAGGGCTGGGACTACGCAAAGTTCCTGCTCGGCAACGAGCGCACCGGCATCGCCCGCGTCGGCGTCTCCAAGGAGCGCATCCGCCGCATCAAGGATCTGGCGTCGAAGGTCGAATCCGCCGGCAAGCCGATCATCCAGGATCCCGCCTTCCGCGAGAAGCTGGCGGCCTGCGAGATCGAGCTGAAGGCGCTCGAGCTGACGCAGCTGCGCGTCGTCGCCGACGAAGGCAAGCACGGCAAGGGCAAGCCCAATCCGGCCTCCTCGGTGCTGAAGATCAAGGGCTCCGAGATCCAGCAGACCACCACCGAGCTTCTCATGGAAGTGATCGGCCCGTTCGCCGCGCCCTACGACGTGCACGGCGACGACGGCTCGAACGAAGCCATGGACTGGACCGCCCAGATCGCGCCGAGCTACTTCAACAACCGCAAGGTCTCGATCTACGGCGGCTCCAACGAGATCCAGCGCAATATCATCGCCAAGGCGGTGCTGGGGCTGTGATCGTAGCCAGTCACCACACACTCGCCGTCATGGCCGGGCTTGACCCGGCCATCCACGCCTAGCGGCACGAAGAACGTGGATGCCCGGCACAAGGACGGGCATGACGACCTCAATACCGGGAGAATAGGGAAACATGGATTTTGATCTGAACGAGGAGCAGCGGCTTCTCAAGGAAAGCATCGACGGCCTCTTGACCGATTCCTACGATTTCGAGCAGCGCAAGAAGTACATGGCGGAGAAGGGCGGCTGGAGCAAAACGGTCTGGCTCAAGCTCGCCGAGCAGGGCCTGCTCGGCCTTCCCTTCAGCGAAGCCGATGGCGGCTTCGGCGGCGGCGGCGTCGAGACCATGATCGTGATGGAGGCGCTCGGCAAGGCGCTGGTGCTGGAGCCGTATCTCGCCACGGTCGTGATCGGCGGCGGCTTCCTGCGCCATGCCGGCACCGAGGCGCAGAAGGCCGCGCACGTGCCCGGCATCATCGACGGCAGCAAGACGCTGGCCTTCGCCCAGCTCGAGAAGAACTCGCGCTACGATCTGTTCGACGTCACCACGACCGCGAAGAAGAAGGGCGACGCCTACGTGATCGACGGCGAGAAGTTCGTCGTGCTCAACGGCGAGAATGCGGACACGCTGATCGTCACCGCGCGCACCAAGGGCGACCGCCGCGACAAGTCAGGCATCGGCGTGTTCCTGGTCCCGGCCAATGCCAAGGGCGTCGCCAGGAAGTCCTATCCCACGCAAGACGGGCAGCACGCCGCCGACATCACCTTCACCGGCGTCGAGGTCGGCCCGGACGCCGTGCTCGGCAACCCCGAGGATTCGCTGGCGCTGATCGAGCGCGTGGTTGATGAGGCCCGAATCGCGCTCTGCGCCGAGGCGGTCGGCCTGATGGACGAATCGCTCAAGACCACGGTCGAGTACATCAAGACGCGCAAGCAGTTCGGCGTCGCGATCGGCTCGTTCCAGTCGCTGCAGCACCGCGCCTCCGACATGTTCGTCGCCACCGAGCAGGCGCGCTCGATGTCGATGTTCGCGACCATGGCTGGCGATTTCGAGGACGCCAGGGAGCGCTCGAGCGCGATCGCCGCGGCCAAGGTGCAGATCGGCAAGTCGCTGAAGTTCGTCGGCCAGCAATCGATCCAGCTCCACGGCGGCATCGGCATGACCATGGAGGCCAAGATCGGCCACTACTTCAAGCGCCTTACCATGATCGAGAATACGTTTGGCGACACCGACTACCACCAGCGCCGTGTTGCCGACGCGGGCGGGTTGATCTGACGCCTTGGCGTCACCCATGGGCGCGCGTAGTGTGAACCCGGGAACCCTCCACATCGTCATTGCGAGCGAAGCGAAGCAATCCAGGATCTTTCCGTTGAGGCAGTCTGGATTGCTTCGTCGCTTCGCTCCTCGCAATGACGGACCCCGTTGAAGCAGCGGAGCAACACCAAATGCAAAACACCCCGTTCGATCTCACCGGCAGGGTCGCCGTGGTCACCGGCTCCAGCCGCGGCATCGGCCGCTCCTCGGCCGAGCTGCTCGCCAGGCTCGGGGCCAAGGTCGTGGTCTCCTCGCGCAAGGCGGAGGCCTGCAAGGAGGTCGCCGACGGCATCAATGCGTCCGGCGGCGATGCGATCGTCATCCCCTGCAACATCGCGCGCAAGCCGGAGGTCGAGGCGCTGATCGCGGGTGCCACGAAGCATTATGGCAAGATCGACATCCTGGTCTGCAACGCCGCGGTCAATCCTTATTACGGCCCGCTGCTCGACATATCAGACGAAGCCTTCGACAAGATCATGGGAAGCAACGTCAAGAGCAACATCTGGCTCTCCGCGCTCGCGATCCCTGAGATGGCCGAGCGCGGCAAGGGCTCTGTGATCATCATCTCCTCGATCGGGGGCCTGCGCGGCTCCACCGTGATCGGCGCCTACGGCATCTCCAAGGCCGCCGACTTTGCGCTGTGCCGCTCGCTCGCCGGCGAATGGGGCCCGAAAGGCGTCCGCGTCAACTGCATCGCGCCCGGCCTCGTCAAGACCGACTTCGCGCGCGCGCTCTGGGAAGACGAAGCCAATCTGAAGCGCCGCACCGCCACCACGCCGCTGCGCCGCATCGGCGAGCCCGAAGAGATCGCCGGCGCGGTGGCCTATCTCGCCTCCGACGCCTCGAGCTTCATGACCGGACAGACCATCGTCATCGACGGCGGCGTCACGACTGCGGCGGTGTAGCTGTCACACCACTTGCAATTGTAACGCGAGCGCGCTTCACTTCACCCTCCCCTGGAGGAGGAGGGTCGCTCGCGCAAAAGCGCGAGCGGGGTGGGGTGAAGCCACAACAATGGTCTCGACATCAATCCGACGCGCCGCCGCAAAGAAGCTGCGAGCCAACACGACGCCGCACGAGCGGATGTTATGGCGTGCCCTCAAAGAACTCCCGATGGACGGCTCGCACTTCCGCCGCCAAGCTCCAATTGGTCCCTACGTTGTCGACTTCTTCTGTCCAGCCAAGCGTCTCATCATCGAGCTCGACGGCGGCCACCACAACGAAGACGATGCGGCCGCACGCGATCTCGAACGCCAACGCTGGCTCGAACACGAAGGCTACCGCCTCATCCGATTCTGGAATTCGGAGATCGCCAGCGACCTGACCGCCGTGCTCGAGCGTATTCTATATCGAGCTGTACGGATCGCGCGAAGCGGAAACGATGCACCTCGCTCACCGGCGCAAGCGAAAAACGCCAACGTAATCGAGAAGCGCCCTTTCTTACCCTCCCCTGGAGGGGCAGGGTCGCTGCGCATGCAATGCGCAGCGGGGTGGGGTAACAGACTATCGGCGAATGCGGTGCTTCGGAATGAACGGAAAAGAATCCAGGGAACAAACGTGAGCCACCTTTGTGGCTTCACCCCACCCCGCTCGCGCTGCGCGCGATCGACCCTCCCCCTCCAGGGGAGGGTAAGAGAAGAGCCGCCTTGACCTCTTGCCGGCAATCTCGTTTTCTTTGGCGCGACACAATGACCCCCTCCAGGGAAAAACGCCCAAAGAAAACGCCAAGGTAAGCCGCCATGTCTTTCGTCCTCGCCATCGACCAGGGCACCACCTCTTCGCGCGCGATCGTGTTTCGCGGCGACATTTCCATCGCCGCCAAGGCGCAGGCCGAGTTTCCGCAGCATTTTCCGGCCTCCGGCTGGGTCGAGCACGAGCCGGAGGACATCTGGACCTCGACCGTGATGGTCTGCCGCGAGGCGATCGAGCACGCCGGTATCAAGCCGAAGGACATCGCCGCGATCGGCATCACCAACCAGCGCGAGACCACCGTGGTGTGGGACCGTGCCACGGGCCAGGCCGTGCACCGCGCCATCGTCTGGCAGGACCGCCGCACCGCTGACATCTGCGCGAAACTGAAAGCCGACGGCCGCGAGGGCGTGATCTCGCAGAAGACCGGCCTGATCATCGATCCCTATTTCTCCGGCACCAAAGTCGCCTGGATTCTCGATCACGTCCCCGGTGCGCGCGCCCGCGCCGCGCGCGGCGAATTGATGTTCGGCACCATCGATTGCTATCTGCTCTGGCGCCTCACCGGCGGCAAGGTGCACGCCACCGACGCCACCAATGCCTCGCGCACGCTGCTGTTCAACATCCACACCGGCGAATGGGACGACGAGCTCTTGGAGATCATCGGCGTGCCGCGCTCGATGTTGCCCGAGGTGAAGGATTCCTCCGCGCGCTTCGGCGAGAGCACGCCCGATTTGTTCGGCGGCCCCATCGTCATCGCCGGCATCGCCGGAGACCAGCAGGCCGCCACCATCGGTCAGGCCTGCTTCCGCCCGGGCATGATGAAGTCCACCTACGGCACCGGCTGCTTCGCGCTGCTCAACACCGGCACCACGCCGGTCGTCTCCAGGAACAAGCTGCTCACCACCGTCGCCTATCAGCTCGAGGGCAAGCGCACCTACGCGCTCGAAGGCTCGATCTTCGTCGCGGGCTCCGCCGTGCAATGGCTGCGCGACGGCCTCGGCATCATCAAGCACGCCGCCGAGACTGGACCTCTTGCGGATCAATCGGACTCCATGCAGAGCGTCTATCTCGTCCCGGCCTTCGTCGGCATGGGCGCGCCCTACTGGAATCCGCGCGTCCGCGGCGCGCTGTTCGGCCTCACCCGCAACACTGGCCCCGCCGAGCTCGCCCATGCTGCGCTGGAGAGCGTCTGCTACCAGACCTTCGACCTTTGGGCCGCGATGCGCGCGGACTGGCCGAGCTCGGAAACCGCCAGCGTCGTGCTCCGCGTCGACGGCGGCATGACCGCCTCCGACTGGACCATGCAGCGCCTCGCCGATTTGCTCGATGCTCCCGTCGACCGCCCCGTGATCCAGGAGACCACGGCCCTTGGCGCCGCCTACCTCGCCGGCCTCCAGGCGGGCGTCTATCCCGAGCCGACCAAATTCGCCGACAATTGGCGCCTCGAGCACCGCTTCAAGCCGAACATGAGCCAGGCCACGCGCGAGCGGAAGCTCGCCGGCTGGGCGCGCGCGGTGAAGGGCGTGCTCGCGAGCGACGAGGGGGAAGGGTAGCACGGACTCCTAGCTCCAACCCCGCGAGGTGCGCTCAACTGCCTCGACCGTCATTGCGAGAAGCCCTTGCGACGAAGCAATCCAGACTGCCTCTGCGGAAAGATTCTGGATTGCTTCGCTGCGCTCGCAATGACGGAGCGCGGGGCTGCTGCTGTTCTTCAAATCGGCATAGCCCAAAACAAAAGAAGCAAGAACCATGATCGTCCCCGACGGCTACTCCGACGTCCCGAACGGTAAGATCGCCGCCATCGTCACTCATCTCGAGATGACCGCGCCTCCCGCGCGCCGCGGGGATCCGCCGGGAAACTGGTCCCTGCGCAAGGTCGATGCGCCCGCGCTTCCCTGGTATCGCGACATCTTCCGTCGCGTCGGCGAGGAATGGCTGTGGCTGGCGCGGTCGCATCTGACCGACACCGAGCTCGCCGCCATCATCCACGCGCCCGGCGTCGAGGTCTATGCCCTCGTTCAGGATGGGCGCGATGAAGGCTTTCTGGAGCTGGATTTCCGCGAGCCCGGCCAGTGCGAGGTGGTCTATTTCGGCGTCACCGCCGGCCTGATCGGCACCGGCGCCGCCCGCTTCCTGATGAAGCGTGCGCTGGAGATCGCATGGTCACGCGACCTCCGCCGCCTCTGGCTGCACACCTGCACCTTCGATCATCCGGGAGCGGTCGCCTTCTATCAGCGCTCCGGCTTCCGTCCCTTCCGCCGCCAGATCGAAATCGACGACGACCCGCGCCTCGACGGCAGGTCGCCGCGGGACGCGGCGTCGCATGTGCCGATCATTGAATAGCACGCGGCCGCCTCCCCAGCGTCATTGCGAGGAGCCCTTGCGACGAAGCAATCCAGAGTGCCTCTGCGGAAAGAGTCTGGATTGCTTCGCTGCGCTCGCAATGACGGAGTCTGCCTATCTATAAACTCAAAACACCTCCTGCTTCCCCCGCGCCAGCGAAAACCCCCGCTGCATCGCGTTGAAGCACGTCAGCCCCGTCTGCTCCGACCGGCAGGTGAATCCCCCGCGCTGCCACACCTCGCCATAGGCCAGCACGGGCAGCGACGTGTCCATCACGGTATCACCCGCGCAGATGCGACCCGCGGCGCCTTTCGCGCTCATCTCGAAGGCGTGGCCCCAGTCGAGCTCGCAATCGGCGGGCCGGCGCGGGCGCGCGTCCATGTTCATGATGTCGCAGCGGAGCACGCCCTGGCCGTTGTCGGTGAAGAACTGGCAGGCGATGTTCTTCGACGGCGTCAGGAAGCCGATCGGGCGATCCTGGGCGTGGGCGGGGATCGCGACGAAGAGCGCGAGAAGACGAAATGGCAGATGTCGCATGCGCACGATGAAGCTCCGATCTGTCATGCCCGGACTTGATCCGGGCATCCATCGCTCTCTACTCTGAGGAAAGATGAATTGCCTGGTCAAGTCCGGCAATGACGAGAGGTGCACCATGTTCCTGATCGGCCAATATGATTCCCCCTTCGTCCGCCGCGTCGCGATTGCGCTGCGGCTCTATGGGCTCGCCTTCGAGCACAAGCCATGGTCGACCTTCGGCGATGCCGACAGGATCGCGCCCTACAATCCGCTCCGCCGCGTGCCGACCCTGGTGCTCGACGACGGCGAGGCGCTGATCGAGAGCATGATCATCCTCGACTATCTCGACGACCTCGTCGGCCCCGACAAGGCCATGCTGCCGCGCGGCGGCACCGAGCGGCGCAGGCATTTGCGCATCTGCGCGCTCGCCTCCGGCCTCGGTGACAAGGCGGTCAGCCTGCTCTACGAGCGCGTGCTGCGGAAGGAGCAGCTCGCGCTATGGGTCGAGCGCTGCCAGGCGCAGATCGCGGACGTGCTGAAGGTGCTCGAAGCCGACCGCGCCAAGGTGACGACGCCGTACTGGCTGGGGATGCGCATCGGCCACGCCGACGTTGCCGTCGCCTGCGTCATCCGCTTCACCCGCGAAGCGCACCCGCTTCTGTTCGATGCCGCGCGCTATCCGGCGCTCGCGGCCCACAGCGAGCGTTGCGAGGCCCTGGCTCCGTTCAAGGAGATCGTGCAGCCGCTGTCCCCGCCGAAGGGGTGAGGTGCTTACCCTCCCCTGGAGGGGTCCGGGACGAGCGTAGCTCGCCCGTGGTCGATCGCGCGCAGCGCGAGCGGGGTGGGGTGATCTCTCACCGCGGGCAGTGTTCAACGCGGACAGACCGTCACCCCACCTCGGTCCGCATTCCGCTTCGCTGCATGCGAACCGATCCTCCCCCTCCAGGGGAGGATGGGCATCGTGCATCTGGGAGGGGTACAGGATACATCCGCCGCCTTTGCGTCACCCCGCACAGCAGCCGATGATGCCATAATACCCCTGTTTTGCCCGACGCCGCAACGCGTTTTCGGTAAGACCGAAAATCCTCAAGCCTTTTCAACCCCATCGCTACTGTGCATGGGGTTGTTTTCCAGCTTTCTGTTTTGAACGCCCCGCTTACCCCGCCCCCGCGCGCTTCTTCTGCCAGACGAGGTGCACCGCGCAGGTGCAGCCCGGCGGATGCGAGGCGAGGTCTTTCGGCATCTCGTCGTTCGCAGGCCTTGTCGCGACGGTCTTGTCCTGCTGCGAGGGGATGTAGTTCAGCACCGGCGCGAGCCAGCGCTCGGCTTCCGCGACGCTCATGCCCTTGCGCGCGGCGTAGTCCTCGACCTGGTCGCGCTCGATCTTGCCGACGCCGAAATAATAGCTCTCGGGGTTCGCAAAATAGAGCCCGGAGACGGAAGAGCCCGGCCACATCGCAAAGCTCTCCGTCAGCTTCACGCCGGCGGTCGCCTCCGCGTCGAGCAACTCGAACAGCGTCGCCTTCTCGGTGTGATCGGGTTGCGCGGGATAGCCGGGCGCCGGGCGGATGCCGGAGTACTTCTCCAGGATCAGCTCCTCGTTGGAGAGCGCCTCATCCGGCGCATAGGCCCAGAACTCGCGGCGGACGCGGGCGTGCATGCGTTCGGCAAAGGCTTCGGCGAGGCGGTCGGCCAGCGCCTTGCACAGGATCGATGAGTAATCGTCGTTGGCCATCTTGAAGCGGTCGGCAACGGCATCCTCGCCGATCCCGGCGGTGACGACGAAGCCGCCGATGTAATCCGGCACGCCGGCCGGCGCGATGAAGTCGGACAGCGCCGCGTTGAAGCGGCCTTCGCGCTTCTCCAGCTGCTGGCGCAGCGTGTGCAGCGTAGCGATGCTCCTGGTGCGGCTCTCGTCGGCATAGAGCACGATGTCGTCGCCTTGCGCATTCGCCGGCCAGAAGCCGATCGTGGCGCGCGCCCGGAACCATTTCTCCCTCACGATGGTGTCGAGCATCTTGCGCGCATCGTCATAGAGCGAGCGCGCGACCTCGCCGACCTTGGCATCGTCGAGGATGGCAGGGAAGCGCCCCACGAGCTCCCAGGTCTGGAAGAACGGCGTCCAGTCAATGTAAGGCACGAGCTCGGCGAGATCGTAATCGTCAAAGCTCTTGATGCCGAGGAAGATCGGCTTCACCGGCTTGCTCTTGGCAAAGTCGACCGGCACGCGGTTGGCGCGGGCGTCAGTGAGCTTCAGCCGCTTCTTGTCGGCCTGCGCGCGCAGATGCGCCTCCGAGATTTTTGCGTATTCCGCCCGGACCTCGGCGGCATAGGCCTCGCGCTTCTCCGGCGAGAGCAGCGCGGAGGCGACGCCGACGGCGCGGCTGGCATCGTTGACATGCACGACGGGACCGGCGCGATAGCTCGGGTCGATCTTGACGGCCGTATGAACGCGGCTGGTGGTGGCGCCGCCGATCAGGAGCGGCAGCCTCAAGCCTTCGCGCTGCAATTCGCCGGCGAAGAATGCCATCTCGTCGAGCGAGGGCGTGATCAGGCCCGACAGCCCGACGATGTCGGCCTTCTCGGCCTTCACGGTCTCGACGATCTTTGCGGCCGGCACCATCACGCCGAGATCGATCACCTCGAAATTGTTGCACTGGAGCACGATGCCGACGATGTTCTTGCCGATGTCGTGGACGTCGCCCTTCACCGTCGCGAGCACGATCTTGCCGGCGGACGAGGAGCCCTCGGTGCCGATGCCGCTCGCCAGGTTGCGCGCCTTCTCCTCCTCCATGAACGGCATCAGGTAGGCGACCGCCTGCTTCATGACGCGGGCGGACTTCACCACCTGCGGCAAGAACATCTTGCCGTCGCCGAAGAGGTCGCCGACCACGTTCATTCCGGCCATCAGGGGGCCTTCGATGACGTCGAGTGGGCGCGAGGAGGTCTTGCGGGCCTCCTCGGTATCCTGCTCGATGAATTCGGTGATGCCATGCACCAGCGAATGCGACAGCCGCTTCTCCACCGGCCATTCGCGCCAGGCGAGATCGGCTTCCTTGCTTTCGGTCTTCTTGCCGCGGAACTTCTCGGCGAGCGCGAGCAGCCGCTCGGAGGCGCCGGCATCGCGGTTGAGGACGACGTCCTCGCAGGTCTGGCGCAGTTCGCGGTCGATGTCGTCATAGACGATCATCTGCCCGGCATTGACGATACCCATATCCATGCCGGCCTTGATGGCGTGATACAGGAACACCGAGTGCATGGCCTCGCGCACCGGCTCGTTGCCGCGGAACGAGAACGACAGGTTGGAGACGCCGCCCGAGACATGCGCGCCCGGCAGGTTCTGGCGGATCCAGCGCGTCGCCTCGATGAAGTCGACGCCGTAATTGTTGTGCTCCTCGATGCCGGTCGCGATCGCAAAGATGTTCGGATCGAAGATGATGTCCTCGGGCGGGAAGCCGACCTTGTTGACCAGGATGTCGTAGGCGCGCTTGCAGATCTCGGTCTTGCGCGCGAACGTGTCGGCCTGGCCGACCTCGTCGAATGCCATCACCACCACGGCCGCGCCGTGACGGCGGGCGATCCTGGCCTCGAGGATGAACTTCTCCTCGCCTTCCTTCATCGAGATCGAGTTGACGACCGGCTTGCCCTGCACGCATTTCAGGCCGGCCTCGATCACCGAGAACTTTGACGAGTCGACCATGACGGGCACACGGGCGATGTCCGGTTCGGCGGCGACGAGGTTGAGGAACGTCACCATCGCAGCTTCAGAGTCGAGCAGGCCCTCGTCCATGTTGACGTCGATGATCTGCGCCCCGTTCTCGACCTGGTCGCGCGCGACCTGGAGCGCGGCGGTGTAATCGCCTGATGTGATCAGCTTGCGGAAGCGCGCCGAGCCGGTGACGTTGGTGCGCTCGCCGACATTCACGAACGGGATCGCGTCCGTCAGCACGAACGGCTCGAGGCCGGAGAGCCGCAGGCGCGGCGCGATCTCCGGCATGATCCGCGGCTTGTGCGGGGCAACTGCGGCAGCGATCGCCGCGATGTGCTCCGGCGTGGTGCCGCAACAGCCGCCGACGATGTTGACGAGGCCATCGCGCGCGAACTCGCCGACGAGGCGCGCCATGTATTCCGGCGTCTCGTCATACTGGCCGAACTCGTTCGGCAGGCCGGCATTGGGATAGGCGCACACCAGTGTGTCGGCGACGCGGCCGATATCAGCGATATGCGCGCGCAGATCTTCGGCGCCGAGCGCGCAGTTGAAGCCGATGGTGATGGGCTTTGCATGTCGCACCGAATTCCAGAACGCTTCCGGCATCTGCCCCGAGAGCAGGCGGCCGGACTTGTCGGTGATGGTGCCGGACACCATCACGGGAACGTCGATGCCGCGCTCTTCGGTGATCTCGGCGATCGCATAGAGCGCCGCCTTGGCGTTGAGCGTGTCGAAGATGGTCTCGACCAGCAGGAGGTCGACGCCGCCGTCGATCAGGCCGCGGATCTGCTCGCCATAGGACTTGCGCAGATCGTCGAAGGTGACGGCGCGGTAACCCGGATTGGAAACGTCGGGCGAGATCGAGGCGGTGCGGTTGGTGGGACCGATGGCACCGGCGACGAAGCGCGGCTTGCCGTCCTCGGCCGCGACGCGCCGTGCCGCATTGCCAGCAAGGCGGGCGCCTTCGCGCGCCATCTCATAGACGATGTCGGTGAGGTCGTAGTCGGCCTGCGCGATCGAGGTGGTCGAGAACGTGTTGGTTGCGACGATGTCGGCGCCGACGCGCAAGTAAGCCGCGTGAATGTCCTCGATCGCCTGAGGCTGCGTCAGGATCAAGAGGTCGTTGTTGCCGCGCAGGTCGCGATGGAAGTACTTGAAGCGCTCGCCGCGGAAGGCTGTCTCGTCGAGCTGCAGGTTCTGGATCATCGTGCCCATGGCGCCGTCGAGCACGAGGATGCGCTCGCGCGCGGCGTTCAGCAGGGCAGTTCGCTTGGCGGAAACGGGTACAGTCATTTTGTGTTACGCCGCCTTCTGCGCGCTCTTGGCGCGAATGCCGAGCAAATGGCTGATCGCGAAGACGAGATCGGCGCGGTTCATGGTGTAGAAATGGAAGGTGTCGACGCCGTGCTTGGCGAGCTTCTGCACCTGGCCGGCCGCAACGGTCGCGGCCACCAGCTTCCGCGTTTCGGCATCGTCATCGAGGCCCTCGAACTTCGCCGCGAACCAGTCCGGCACCGTTGTGCCGGCACGGGTCACGAAATTGCGCGCCTGCTTGAAATTGTGCATGGGCATGATGCCCGGCACTACGGGGATGTCGATGCCACGCGCGCGCACGCGGTCGAGATAGCGGAAGTAGAGGTCGTTATCGAAGAACACCTGCGTGATCGCCCGCGTCGCGCCGGCGTCGACCTTGGCCTTGAGCGTGTCGATATCGGCATCGAAGTTCCGGGCTTCGGGGTGCTTCTCGGGATAGGCCGACACGCTCACCTCGATATCGCCGTGCCGCTTCTTGATCCCGGCGACGAGCGCGGCCGAGCTTTGATAGCCCTCGGGATGGCTCGAATAGGGCGTGCCGATGCCGCCGGCGGGATCGCCGCGCAAGGCCACGATGTGGCGGACGCCGACGTCGTGATAGCGGTCGACGATCTCGTCGATCTCGCCGCGCGAGGCACCGACGCAGGTCAGGTGCGCCGCCGGTAGCAGCGCGGTCTCTTTCAGGATGCGCGCGATGGTCGAGTGGGTGCGCTCGCGGGTCGAGCCACCGGCGCCGTAGGTCACCGAGACGAATTTCGGATCGAGCGGGGCGAGCCGGTTGATGGTTTCCCAGAGATTGCGCTCCATCTCTTCCGTCTTGGGCGGAAAGAATTCGAAGGAGATCGCAGGCCGCTTCAGGTGCCCATCGGCCGTCGCAGGCGTCGTCACGTCAGTCATGGCACCACTCGCTCCAATTTCCGCCGGCCGTGGGGTCTAGCTTGGGAGCACCTAAGATAAGGCAAAGGCAGTTTGGCCGACAGCCCATCGACGATGGGAAATGGCCCACTAATGCTGGATAATGTGAAAGTTTGATGTTGTATGCCCTTTGTCGTGGGAAAGTGAATTAACTGATATAGTGTGTTGTATTATAACGTATTTACTTGATCCAGGCGCCTTCAAAATGTCAATTCAGCTGGTGGGCAGGATGAAGTTATGATATTGTGAATGTAATCTGTCCCAACTTGCATCTTCCGCGGCGACCTGCCCCTCCGTACCCTCTGACCTGCGCAGCCTGCCGTTGCCGCCGCCCGGCCCTTCGTTAGGTTAACGCGCCATGATCCCGCTCTCCGTCCTCGACCTCTCCGTCGTCACAACAGGCACCAAGCCCGCCGCGGCGCTGCGCAACAGCATCGATCTGGCGCGTCACGTCGATGGGCTCGGCTATGTCCGCTACTGGCTCGCCGAGCATCACAACCTCGCTTCCGTCGCGAGCCCGGCGCCCGATGTCATGATCGGGCAGATCGCTGCGGTGACGAAGCACATCCGCGTCGGCTCCGGCGGCGTGATGCTGCCCAACCACGCTCCGCTGGTCGTGGCCGAGCGCTTCAAGATGCTGGAGGCGCTGTTTCCCGGCCGGATCGATCTCGGTCTCGGCCGTGCGCCGGGCACCGACGGTGCCACGGCCTACGCGCTCAGAAGCCGGCTCGACCGCCGCGAGGGCGACGATTTCCTTGAGCGGCTGCACGAGCTGATTTTGTGGGAGACCCGCGAATTCCCCGCAGGGCACCCCTACAATAACGTCGTCGCCATGCCCGACGATACCCAGCTGCCGCCGATCTGGCTGCTTGGCTCCAGCGATTATTCCTCGGAATTGGCCGCTCAGGTCGGCATGGGCTTCGCCTTTGCGCATCATTTCGCGTCCCACGACGCGATCGATGCGATGGTGCACTATCGCAATCGATTTCAGCCCTCGGCCTGGCGTGCAAGCCCGCATGCCATTCTCGCGGTCGCCGCCATTGCGGCCGACACCGACGAGGAGGCCGAACGGCTCGCCTCGTCCTTCGATCTCAACCGCCTTCGCCGCGACCGCGGTCAATATTTGCCGCTGCCGAGCATCGAGGAGGCGATGGCCTATCCGTATACGGACGCCGAGCGCACCTCGATCCTGCGCAACCGCTCGCGCCTGTTCGTCGGCAGCCCCGCGACGGTGCGGAAGAAGCTGCAGCCCTTGCTCTACGCGAGCAAGCCGGACGAGCTGATGGTGATCACGGCAGTGTACGACCACGAGGCGCGAAAGAAGTCGTATTCGCTGCTGGCGGAGGCGTTCGGGCTGGCGCGAAGAGAAACGGCGTAAACGTGCTCTCGTGCCCCGGACGCCATCAGCGCGTTTACGCGCGTCTTCGACGCGCTTTGGCAGCGCTTCTTCAGCGGTGCGCTGCAGAGCCGGGGCCCATTTCGCGACGGGGATCGTAGCCCCTGGGTCCCGGCTCGCGCTTCGCGCGTCCGGGACACGAAACTAATCCTGCGTCTCGCTGAACGTCGCGCGGAACGGATGGCCCGGATATACGCCGACGATGCGGAATTCGCGCGAGAAGAATTTCAGCTCCTCGATGGCGAAGGCGAGGCCCTTGTCGTCGGGGTGGCCGTCGACGTCGGCATAGAACTGCGTGGCGAAGAAATTACCGTCGACCATGTAGCTCTCGAGCTTGGTCATGTTGACGCCGTTGGTGGCAAAGCCGCCGAGCGCCTTGTAGAGCGCCGCCGGCAAATTGCGCACGCGGAAAACAAACGTCGTGACCAGCGGCCCGGTGCCTTGGGGCGCCCATTTCGGCTCGCGCGCCAGCACCACGAAGCGGGTGGTGTTGTGGGCCTCGTCCTCGATGTCCTCGGCAAGGATGTCGAGACCGTAGATCTTTGCGGCCAGGCGCGAGGCGATCGCGGCCACCGTCTTGTCCTTGCGCTCCGAGATGTCGCGGGCGCTGCCGGCGGTGTCGGCGTGCACGATCGGCTTGATGCCGAGCTTGCGGATGATGCGCCGGCACTGGCCGAGTGCGTGCACGTGGCTCTCGACGCTCTTGATGTCTTCGAGCTTTGTCCCCTTCACTGCCATCAGCTGATGCCGCACCGGCAGGAACCATTCGCCGACGATGAAGAGGCCGGAGGCCGGCAGCAGATGATGGATGTCGGCGACGCGGCCGGCGACCGAGTTCTCGATCGGGATCATGCCGAGATCGGCCTCCCCCGACGAGATCGCCGACAGCGCGTCTTCGAACGTGGCGCAGGGCATCGGCTCGGCGTCGGGATAGGCCTCGACGATGGCGATGTGGGAATTGGCTCCGGGTTCGCCCTGGAATGCGATCTTCATCTTGCTCATGACGGGCCTTGTAGCAGCAGCTCAGGATTTGGAAAGCATGCTGCGTGCGGTCTCCAGGTCTGCGGGCGTATCAACCCCGCGGGGCACGGTATCGACGATGGTGAAGTCGATGCGCATTCCGGCCTCCAGCGCCCGGAGCTGCTCGAGCTTTTCCTGCAATTCCAGCGGAGACGGCGGAAGAGAGACGTAGCGCTCCAGCGCGGCGCGGCGAAAGGCATAGAGGCCGATATGGTGGTAGCGCGGTCCGTCGCCGGTCGGGGCGGTCGCACGGGTGAAATAAAGTGCGCGCATTCGCCTGCCGCCAACCGAGGTTCCGATCGCCTTCACCACGCTTGGGGCGAGATCCTCTTCCTCAGTGTGGATCCGCGAGGCCAGCGTCGCGATGTCCACCGCCGGGTCTTGCAGCGGCGGCAGAACCTCGCGGATGTTGTCGATCGTGATGGTCGGGAAATCCCCCTGGAGGTTCACCACGATCTCGGCCTTGCCTTCAGGGTCCAGCTTCCGCATGGCCTCGTGGATGCGGTCGGAGCCGGAGGGGTGGTCGGCGCGGGTCATCACCGCCTCGCCGCCATGGGCGGTCACGACCGAGGCGATTTCGTCGGTGTCGGTGGCGACCGCGACCCGGCCGATTGCAGCGGCTTCGGCACGGCGCAGCACATGCACGATCATCGGCAGTCCCGCGATATCGGCGAGCGGCTTGCCGGGCAGGCGGGTGGCCGCCATGCGGGCCGGGATCAGCACCAGGATGCGGGGATCGATCATTGGGTTCAAAGGTCTGGGGTCAAGAGCCTGAAAACGGAGCGTTTTCCGCACCGGGAAAATGGGATGGGACGAGCCTGAAGCCGGGTCGCTTATACGGGTTGCCAGACCCCGGGCAAACCGATATCTCAATGGCAAAACTCGGGGAAACAATAAGGAACGTTTGATTCTCCCGAGGCTCGTCCTTGCGGCCGCTTGGGCCGCTGTTTCCTTCTTGCGGTGGGGCCTGGCCGGAAATGGACTCTTTCGAACTCAATAAAATCATGGGTGCCGTGCTTGGCACCTGTCTCTTCCTTCTGGTGACCAGCTTCACCGCCCAGGCGCTGTTCTCGCCCAAGATGCCTGAAAAGCCCGGCTTCGAGATCGCCGTGAAGCAAGATGCCGGCGGCGGCAAGGAAGGCGGCGCTGCCGCCGCATCGTCCGAGCCGATCGAGAAGCTGCTCCAGACCGCCTCCGTCGAGAAGGGCGCGGCGGCCGCCAAGAAGTGCGGCGCCTGCCACACCTTCGAGAAGGGCGGCCCGAATCGCGTCGGTCCGAACCTCTATGGCGTCGTCGGTGAGCCCAAGGGCCAGGGCCATGGCGGCTTCAACTTCTCGGCTGCCATGAAGGGCAAGGGCGGCAACTGGACCTTCGACGACCTCAACAAGTTCCTCGCCAATCCGAAGGGCTTCATTCCGGGCACCGCGATGGGCTTTGCCGGTATTGCAAAGGACTCCGAGCGCGCCGACGTCATTGCCTATCTGAACTCGTTGTCGGAGCATCCGCAGCCGCTGCCGACGGCCTCGAAGTAGGTCTCAAGAACCCGTCTTGGAATAAACGGCCAGGCTGAAAAGCCTGGCCGTTTCCTTATCCGGGCCTCGCGGCGACGTTATCGGGGCGTTTGGCCGCATCCGATCGGCCGGCCGGGCTTCCAAGATGAGGAAAAAGCAACATATTCGGTCGAAACCTCGCCTATATTGGGAACTTAAAGGAGTAGCCTCCTTCAAGACAGGGATGTTGATTTGGCCATCACCCGACGCGATCTCCTGCTCACCGGCACTGCTGCGGCAGCGCTTCCAGCCCTTGGCCCCGTCGCGGCCGTTTCCGTCGGCGTGGCGCATGCGCAATCGGCAGCTGAGCTGCCTTGGCGCCACGCGCTGTCCCTGTTCGGAAAGGTCAAGTATCCCGCCGACTTCAAGCGCTTCGACTACGTCAATCCGGATGCGCCCAAGGGCGGGGTCGCGCGCCAGATCGCCGTCGGCACGTTCGACAATTTCAACATCGTCGTCTCGGGCGTGAAGGGCCAGGTCGCCGGCGCCGTCGCATTCATCTATGAATCGCTCCTGACGCAGTCGCTTGACGAGGTCTCGACCGAATACGGCGCGCTGGCCGAAGCGGTCAGCCATCCCGACGATTTCTCTTTCGTCACCTATCGCCTGCGGCCGCAGGCGAAATGGCACGACGGCAAGCCCGTCACGCCGGAGGACGTGATCTTCTCGCTCGATTCCTTCAAGAAGAACCACCCGATGTACTCGGCCTATTACAGCCATGTGGTGAAGGCCGAGAAGGTCGGCGAGCGTGACGTGAAGTTCGTGTTCGACGCACCCGGCAACCGCGAGCTGCCGCAGATCGTCGGGCAGCTCATTGTCTTGCCGAAGCATTGGTGGGAGGGGACCGATGCGCAGGGTCGCAAGCGCGACGTCTCCACGACGACGCTGGAGATTCCGCTCGGTTCGGGTCCCTACAGGGTGAAGGAATTCGTTGCAGGACGGTCGATCGCGCTGGAGCGCGTCAAGGATTATTGGGGCCGCGACCTGCCTGCCAATGTCGGCCGCAACAATTTCGACGAGCTGCGCTACGAATATTTCCGCGACGCCACCGTGGCGATCGAGGCTTTCAAGGCCGACCAGGTCGATTGGCGGACCGAGAACAGCGCGAAGAATTGGGCGACGGCGTACGACTTTCCGGCCGTGACCGAAAAGCGCGTGATCCTCGAGGAGTTCGCCAATCGTAGCTCGGGCGTGATGCAGGCCTTCGTGCCGAACCTGCGCCGCGCCAAGTTCAGCGATCCCCGCGTGCGTCGCGCGCTCAACTACGCGTTCGACTTCGAGGAGATGAACAAGCAGATCTTCTTCGGTCAGTACAAGCGCATCAGCAGCTATTTCGACGGCATCGATGAACTGATGGCAACCGGATTGCCGCAGGGCAAGGAGCTCGAAATTCTCGAGACCGTTCGCGCCGAGGTGCCGCCCGAGGTCTTCACGACGGCCTACACCAATCCGGTCGGAGGCAGTCCGGAAGCGGTGCGAGACAATTTGCGTGAAGCGCTCCGCCTGTTCAAGGAGGCCGGTTACGAAGTGCGCGACCGCAAGCTGGTCGATGTCAAGACCGGCGCCCAGTTCTCGCTGGAACTGCTCAACTCGGATCCCAGCTTCGAACGAATTACGCTGTTCTACAAGCCGTCACTGGAGCGGCTCGGCATTGCCGTGAGCGTCCGGACGGTCGATCCGACTCAATATGAGAACAGGACGCGCGAGTGGGACTTCGACATCGTCACGAACTCCTGGGGCGAGTCGCAATCGCCGGGCAACGAGCAGCGCGAGTTCTGGTCCTCCAAGTCCGCCGACATCGCCGGCTCGCGCAACATCGCCGGCATCAAGAATCCGGCCATCGACAAGCTGATCGAGCGGGTGATCTACGCCACCGATCGCGACGATCTCGTCGCCGCCACCAAGGCACTCGACCGCGTGCTGCTGTGGAATCACTACGTCGTGCCGCAATGGACCTACAACAAGATCCGCACCGCGCGCTGGGATCGGTTCGGACGGCCGGCGGAACTGCCCAAATACGGTCAGTCGGGGTTCCCGTTCATCTGGTGGTACGACGCAGACAAGGCGGCGCGGATCGCAAAGAAGTCGTGAAGGACAATCCCCGCATGACGCAGATGTCACGCCGCCATGTGCTGGTCTTGGGTGTTGGCGGCGCCCTCGGAGCGTCCGTCGGTGCGCCGCTGCTGCGCAGCGCGCGGGCATCGGAAGCGGCGACCGAGGCGCACGGCATGTCGGCATTCGGCGATCTCAGATATCCCGCCGACTTCCATCATTTCGATTACGTCAATGTCGACGCGCCGAAAGGCGGCACGTTCTCGCTGATCCCGTCGGTGCGCGCCTACAATCAGTCCTACCAGACCTTCAACTCGCTCAACGCCTTCATCCTGAAAGGCGACGGCGCACAAGGTATGGATATGACGTTCTCGCCGCTGATGGTCCGGGCAGCTGACGAGCCCGACGCAATGTACGGGCTGGCAGCCAAATCCGTGCAGATATCGCCGGACAAGCTGGTCTACCGCTTCACGATGCGGCCCGAGGCGAAATTCCACGACGGGACCAGGCTCACTGCCCACGATGCGGCTTTTTCGCTGACCACGCTGAAGACCAAGGGGCATCCGCTGATCATCGTGCAGATGCGCGACATGGTCAGTGCGGAGGCCCTCGACGATGCGACGCTCGTCGTCACCTTCGCCAAGGGGCGCGCGCGCGACGTGCCGCTCTATGTTGCCAGCCTGCCGATCTTCTCGAAGGCGTACTACGCCTCCCGCCCATTCGATGAATCATCGCTCGAGATTCCGCTCGGCTCGGGCCCCTACAAGGTCGGCAGGTTCGAGGTCAATCGCTACATCGAGTTCGAGCGCGTGAAGGATTGGTGGGCCGCCGATCTGCCGCCCTGCCGCGGCAGCTATAATTTCGATGTCGTCCGCTACGAATTCTATCGCGACCGAGACGTCGCTTTCGAGGGCTTTACCGGCAAGAGCTATCTCTATCGGGAGGAGTTCACCTCGCGCATCTGGGCGACGCGCTATGACTTCCCCGCGGTGAAGGAAGGCCGGGTCAAGATGGAGATCGTGCCCGACGATACGCCGTCCGGCGCGCAAGGCTGGTTCATCAATACGCGGCGCGACAAATTCAAAGACCCCCGCGTGCGCGAGGCCCTGATCAATGCCTTCGATTTCGAATGGACCAACAAGACCATCATGTACGGCGCCTATGCCCGTACGGTGTCGCCATTCCAGAACTCGGACCTGATGGCGGGCAACGCGCCGCCTTCGCCGGAAGAGCTGAAGCTGCTGGAGCCGTTTCGCGGCCAGGTTCCCGACGAGGTGTTCGCGGCGCCGTTCACGCCGCCGACCTCCGACGGCTCCGGGCAGGATCGCAGCCTGCTCCGCAAGGCGCAGCAATTGCTGACCGAGGCCGGCGTGCCCATCAAGGACGGCAAGCGGGTGCTGCCGAACGGCGAATTGTTCAAGATCGAGTTCCTGCTGGATGAGCCCTCGTTCCAGCCGCACCACGCGCCTTACATCAAGAATCTCGCGACGCTCGGCATCGAAGCGAGCGTGCGCCTCGTCGATGCCGTACAGCACAAGGCCCGGCAGGAAGATTTTGATTTCGACATGACCATCCAGCGCTTCAGCATGTCGGCGACACCAGGCGATGCCATGCGCGCGTTCTTCTCCTCGCAGGTCGCGAACACCAAGGGCTCGTACAATCTCGCTGGCGTCGCCAGTCCGGCCATCGACGCCATGATCGAGAAGATCATGGCGGCCGACAGCCGCGAAGAGCTGACCGTCGCCTGCCGCGCCTTCGATCGCCTGTTCCGCGCCGGTCGCTATTGGGTGCCGCAATGGTACAACAAGACGCATCGGCTGGCCTATTGGGATCAGTTCGGCCATCCACCGAGGCTGCCGCGCTACGCCAACGGGGTCGGCGCGCCGGAGATCTGGTGGTATGAGCCAGCCAAGGCGGCCAAGCTCGAGCAGGCAAAATAGCCATGAGCGCCTATATCGCCCGCCGCATCCTGCTGATGATCCCGACCCTGCTCGGAATCCTCTTCGTGTCCTTCGTCGTCGTGCAGTTCGCGCCGGGCGGCCCGGTCGAGCGCGTGATCGCGCAGCTCTCGGGTGCCGATACCGGAGGCACCTCGCGCATCTCGGGCGGCAGCGATTTCGCGCAGCGCGCGCCGGGGCAGGTGGGCGCCGACGCCGTCAACTCGAAATATCGCGGCGCGCAGGGCCTCGACCCTGATTTCATCAAGAAGCTGGAGGTGCAGTTCGGCTTCGACAAGCCCGCGCCGGAACGCTTCCTGCTGATGGTGTGGAATTTCGCCCGCTTCGATTTCGGCAAGAGCTATTTTCGCGACGTCAGCGTGCTCCAGCTCATCAAGGAGAAGCTGCCCGTCTCGATCTCGCTTGGCCTCTGGCTGACGCTTGTGACGTACCTGATCTCGATCCCGCTCGGCATTCGCAAGGCCGTGAACGACGGGGCGCGGTTCGACACCTGGACCTCGACGGTACTCGTGCTCGGCTATGCCATCCCGGGCTTCCTGTTCGCGATCCTGCTGATCATCCTGTTTGCCGGCGGCTCCTTCTTCAACTGGTTCCCGCTGCGCGGACTGACCTCGGACGGTTGGTCGCAATTTCCCTGGTACTGGAAGATCATCGATTACTTCTGGCATCTGACGCTGCCGTTGATTGCCATGGGGTTGGGCGCGTTCACCACGATGACGTTCCTGACCAAGAACTCGTTCCTGGACGAGATCCGCAAGCAATACGTCATGACCGCCCGTGCCAAGGGCTGCAGCGAGAACCGGGTGCTCTACGGCCACGTCTTCCGCAACGCGATGCTGATCGTGATCGCTGGCTTCCCCGGCACTTTCATCCACGCCTTCTTTTCCGGCTCGCTGCTGATCGAGACCATCTTCTCGCTGGACGGGCTCGGACTGCTCAGCTTCGAGAGCGTGCTCAACCGCGACTATCCCGTGGTGTTCGGCACGCTCTACATCTTCTCGCTGGTCGGCCTCGTCATCAACCTGATCTCCGACCTGACCTATATGTGGATCGACCCCCGGATCGATTTCGAAGCGCGAGAGGTCTGATGACGATCACCGCGCCGACGCCGATCGAGACCACAGCGAAGTCGCCGCTCGGCGATGCCGTGCCGATCACGCGCAAGCCGTTCGCTCCGTCGCCGCTCAACCGGCGGCGCTGGCAGAACTTCAAGGCCAACCGCCGCGGCTACTGGTCGTTCTGGATCTTCATCGGCCTGTTCGTGATCTCGCTGTTCGCCGAGCTGATTGCCAATGATCGGCCCTTCCTGATCAAGTTCGATGGCCGTCTCTATTGGCCGGCTTTCGTCACCTATTCGGAGACGACGTTCGGCGGCGATTTCGAGACGGCTGCCGATTACCGCGACCCCTACTTGCAGAAGCTGATCAAGGACAAGGGCGGCAGCATCGTCTGGCCGCTGATCCGTTACTCCTATGACACCCACAATCTCGATCTGCCGACGCCGGCACCGTCGCCGCCGACCTGGATGCTGACGGAGAAGCAGTGCCAGCCGGTGGTGGAGAAGAAGGGGCTGAAGAGCTGCCGCGATCTCGAATACAATTGGCTCGGCACCGACGATCAGGGCCGCGACGTGGTGGCGCGGCTGATCTACGGCTTCCGCATCTCGGTGCTATTCGGCCTTTGTCTCACCATCGTTTCATCGGTCATCGGCATCGCGGCGGGTGCGGTGCAGGGCTATTTCGGCGGTTGGGTCGATCTGATCTTCCAGCGCTTCATCGAGATCTGGACCGCGATTCCCTCGCTCTATCTTCTCCTGATCCTGTCCTCGGTGCTCGTACCCGGCTTCTTCGTGCTGCTCGGCATCCTGCTGCTGTTCTCCTGGGTCTCGCTGGTCGGCCTCGTGCGAGCCGAGTTCCTGCGCGGGCGCAATTTCGAATACATCCAGGCGGCGCGGGCGCTCGGCGTCTCCAATCAGGTGATCATGTTCCGTCACCTGCTGCCGAACGCGATGGTCGCGACCATGACCTTCCTGCCGTTCATCGTGTCGAGCTCGGTGATGACGCTGACGGCGCTCGATTTCCTCGGCTTCGGCCTGCCACCGGGATCGCCCTCGCTCGGCGAATTGCTGTCGCAGGCCAAGGCCAACGTGCAGGCGCCGTGGCTCGGCTTCTCCGGCTTCTTCTCGGTCGCGATCATGCTGTCGCTGCTGATCTTCATCGGCGAAGCCGTGCGCGATGCCTTCGATCCGCGCAAGACGTTCAGGTAAGGCCATGGATGCGATCAACCAGCCCCTGCTCAGCGTTCGCGACCTCTCGGTGGCCTTTCATCAGGGCGGCGCCACCACGCTCGCGGTCGACAAGGTCTCGTTCCAGATCAAGCGCGGCGAATGCGTCGCGCTGGTCGGCGAATCCGGCTCCGGCAAATCGGTCAGCGCGCTCTCGATCCTGAAGCTGCTGCCCTATCCGAATGCCTCGCATCCCTCCGGCAGCATCCGCTTCAAGGGCCAGGAGCTGATCGACCAGTCCGAGCAGCAGATGCGGGAGATCAGGGGCAGCGACATCTCCATCATCTTCCAGGAGCCGATGACCTCGCTCAATCCGCTGCACACGATCGAGGCGCAGATCGGCGAGATCATCCAGCTGCACAATCCGACCAGCAATGCGCAGGCGCGCATGCGGACGCTGGAGCTCTTGACTCAGGTCGGCATTCCCGATCCCGAGACGCGGCTGAACAGCTATCCGCACCAGCTCTCCGGCGGCCAGCGTCAGCGCGTGATGATCGCGATGGCGCTCGCCAACGAGCCGGACCTTCTGATCGCGGACGAGCCCACCACCGCGCTCGACGTCACCGTGCAGGCGCAGATCCTGGCGCTGCTCGCCGAAATCCGTGCGCGGCTCGGCATGAGCCTGCTGTTCATCACCCACGATCTCGGCATCGTCCGCCGCATCGCCGACACGGTCTGCGTCATGAAGGGCGGCGTGATCGTCGAGCAGGGGCCGGTCGAGCAGGTCTTCAAGACCCCGAAGCACCCCTATACGCGCGACCTGCTTGCGGCGGAACCCAAGCCCGATCCGGCGCCACCGCAGCCGAATGCGCCGGTGGTGATGTCGGCCAATGATCTGAAAGTCTGGTTTCCGATCAAGCGCGGCCTGATGCGCAAGACGGTCGGCCACATCAAGGCGGTCGATGGCGTGAGTGTCGCCGTACGCAAGGGCGAGACGCTCGGGGTGGTCGGCGAATCCGGCTCGGGCAAGACCACGCTGGGGCTGGCGCTGCTGCGGCTGATCTCCTCGAACGGCCGCATCGTGTTCTTGGGGAACGACATCCAGGGCCTGCGCTTCAAGGAGATGCGGCCGTTCCGGCGCGACATGCAGATTGTGTTCCAGGATCCATTCGGCTCGCTCTCACCGCGCATGTCGGTCGCCGACATCATCGCCGAAGGCCTCACCGTGCATCAGCCGAAGCTCTCGCGCGAGGAACGCGAGGCGCGCGTCGTCAAGGCGCTGGGGGATGTCGGACTCAATCCGGAGACGCGCTTCCGCTATCCGCACGAATTCTCCGGCGGCCAGCGCCAGCGCATCTCGATCGCGCGCGCGATCGTGCTGGAGCCGGATTTCGTCGTGCTGGACGAGCCGACCAGCGCGCTCGACATGCTGTTCCAGGCGCAGATGGTCGATCTGTTGCGCGAGCTCCAGCGCAAGCGCGAGCTCACCTACATGTTCATCTCGCACGATCTGCGCGTCGTCGCCTCGCTCGCCAGCCACCTCATCGTGATGCGCGGCGGCAAGGTGGTCGAGGAAGGTCAGGCCGCCGAGCTGTTCAGGAATCCGAAGACGGATTACACCCGCGCGCTGTTCGCGGCCGCGTTCCGGCTGGAAACGGCCGGGAACGGGGCGGTGGCGACGTAGCTCCGGTGCGCGGTTACAGCCGCTTGATCGCGACGACCTCGCTGCCCGCCTGCTTGATCCGTGCGATGGCCGGCTCGATCGGCTCGATGACGGTCGCCATGTGATACGCGTTGGCGTGAACCATGGTGGTGGCGTCGCGCACGATTGCGACATGACCTTTCCAGAAGATCAGGTCACCGCGTTGCAAGCTGCTTCGCTCATGCGGCTCCAGCGCGCGGCCGAGACCGGCGAGCTGCATGTCGCTGTCGCGCGGGCAGCCGGTGCCAGCGGCTTCCAGGGATACTTGGACGAGCCCGGAGCAATCGATACCGAGGCTGCTCTTGCCGCCCCAGAGATAAGGTGTTCCGACGAAGCGTTCGGCAATTGCAACGAAATCGGGCTCATAGTCGTGCAGGTCTACGAGGTGTTGCTTCGGCAGGTATAGACCATCGTGCGTGATGGCGAAGGAGCCGTCCTCGCGTGTGATCTCGACCCAAGAGCCCATGACCAACGAAGCTGAGGGCGGTAGCTTGATTGATGGGCCGGGAAAGGCGAGAGTTCTGATTGCTGTCACCTTGTAATTTGGTGCGGTATATTCTCTCGCAAGGAAGGCATCAGGTAGCCAGCCGACGTAACCATCGGTGTTGAGTTCGCCCCACGCCCAGCCTTCGCCGTTGCGGTCGTAGATCGTGACGCGCTCACCTCTCAGAGCTTGCGTCATCAGTTCGGCATCTGCAGCCGGCGCACGCCGCAGCGGAATGATCGTTTCAGTGACTTCGCAGATCTCGCCCTCGACGAAGCGGTCGGCCTGCACCCTGCCGATCAGATAGCTTGCTGCGATATCGCCGCGTGACGGTGTGACCCGTGGGTCGAAACTTGAAATGTGGATTTTGCTACGCATATCGCTCGCTCAGCAATGCGTAGATGGCGCGCGCGGCCTGGCACTCGCCGCCCTCGGGCCGCGCCGGCTTCGCCGACGGCGTCCAGCCAAAGATGTCGACATGCAGCCAGCTCCTGGCGTGCTCGACGAAGCGTTGCAGGAACAGGGCGCAGGTGATCGAGCCGGCGAAACCGCCGGACGGTGCATTGGTGATGGTGGCGGTCTTGGAGTCCAGCCAGGCATCGTAAGGCGGCCATAGCGGCATGCGCCACAACGGATCGTTCTCCTTCATCGCGCAGCGCGCGACGTCGGCAGCCAGCGTCTCATCATTGGTGTAGAAGGGCGGCAGATCCGGCCCCAGCGCGACGCGGGCCGCGCCGGTCAGTGTGCCGAGGTCGATCAGCAGATCGGGCTTCTCCTCGTCGGCCAGCGCCAGCGCGTCGGCGAGCACGAGCCGGCCTTCCGCGTCGGTGTTGCCGATCTCGACGGTGATGCCCTTGCGCGAGGTGAAGATGTCGAGCGGGCGGAAGGCATTGCCGGCAACCGCGTTCTCCACCGCCGGGATCAGCACGCGCAGCCGTACCTTCAGCTTCGCATCCATCACCATGCGCGCCAGCGCCAGCACGTTGGCGGCGCCGCCCATGTCCTTCTTCATGATCAGCATGCCGCTCGACGGCTTCAGGTCGAGGCCGCCGGTGTCGAAGCACACGCCCTTGCCGACCAGCGTCACCTTGGGATGATCAGGATCGCCCCAAACGATGTCGATCAGCCGCGGCGTGCGGCTGGAGGCCATGCCGACGGCGTGGATCAGCGGAAAGCTCTTCGCCAGCTCTTCGCCGACGGTGCAGGAAAAGCTCGCGCCGAACTCGGCGGCGAGCGCTTGCGCCGCTGCGGCAAGCTCGTCCGGGCCCATGTCGTTGGACGGCGTGTTGATGAGGTCGCGCGCGAGCATTGCGGCATCGGCAATCCGCTCGATCTCGGCCGCATCGACACCGTCAGGCGGCACCAGCCGGACGTCGGGGCGATCAGCCTTGCGGTAGCGGGCGAAGCGGTAGCATCCCAGTGCGAAGGCGAGCGCGGCCAGCCGCGCATCGTGCGGTGCATTGGCAAAGCGATAGGTGCCGGGCGGCAAGAGCCCGGGCAGGGCGCCGGGCCGAAACAGGTCGCGCGATCTTGCACCCGCTTCCTCCAGCCCGAACAGCACCTGCGCGATGATGCCGTCGGTCGCGGGCAGCGCCAGATAACCCCCCGGCTTGGCCGCAAAGGCGCTGGCGCGCGCGAACTGGCGTTGCGCCGGCGGCAGCGTCTCGGCGACCCGATCCCAGCTCGACTTGCTGACGAAGGTGATCGGGGTTGCGGTGGATGAGGTCTCGAAGACAGAAGGCATTGGCGGGTCCGGATCGTCAGTTCAGGCGGATCATGCGAACGGACGAGACTTCGCAGAGTTTGGCCGCGGCTGCAATCGGCTTTGCCCTCACCGTTCGGCGAGCCGCTACTCGCCGCAAGGGGGCCATGGTAGGTTCCGGCAACGGTCGCCAGAATGAAATTGGGGCGATCGACGACAAACGCGCCGGGAGGACATGCAATGGAGTTTGTGTGGAGCGTGGTTACGTTCGTCGGCCAGGCCGTCGAGGTGATCTTCGGCTATGTGGAGCACCACCATTGGATATTCGCGCTCCTTGCCGGTGGCTACGTCTTCTATCTCCACGACCGCTCCGTCCACGCGCGCTTCGATGCGCTCGACAGGCGCATCGACGAGATCCGCAAGCGGATTGCCATCGAATACTGAGCGGACGAGACGGACCGTCCTCGGACAAATCTCGTATCTCACGCCGTGAGCTGCCGTTTGCGACGCTGCGGCTGCGGGGCTTTACTAGCGCTTTGGTTGTGGCATTATCCGCGAACATTTTAGATTGTGTCGCTCGCTCTGCGTGACCCGTACGCAGAGACGCAGCAGCACGGGGCCGCCAGGTCAGGTCGATACGGCTGAATCGGTTCGTCGAAGCATTTTTCTCATTGTTTGGGCGGCCCAGCATTGCAGATGAGCGGCGCAAAATGGATAGATCGTTCGTTGTTGCGCAGATTTCCGACCTGCATCTGGACGGGTCGGGCCGGCTGCTTCCGGCCATCGAAACGCTCAGGGCCGCAATTTGCGAGAAGATGGCGGACGTCGCGGCCGTTCCCGATCGCATCCTGCTGATCACGGGCGATCTGGTGGACGACCCGACGCCGCGCGCGCTCGACGAGGCGCTCGCCGTCATCGCATCCTTCCGGCAGACCGGGCTGTTCACCGACATCCAGGCCGTGGCCGGCAATCACGACGTCAAGCGGCCGAGCCAACGTGCCGGCCGTCACGACGCCTACGATTATCTGCACCTGCCGCGAACCGCGAAGAGTGTCTATTACCGCCAGGCCGGCCTCGACCTGGTGCTGCTCGATTCCAATCGCGCAAGCTTCGTGGCGCTCGCGAGCGGCACGGTCGGCGAGAGCGCCTACAAGGCAATGGTGGCAGATTCCGCCCGGCTGAGCGCCGAGCTCGCGGGGAGCATCGGCTCTGCCGGGCGCGCCGACTATGCCGAGCCCGTGGACAACCTGGTGCGCGTGCTGGCCCTGCACCATCATCCGCTGCCGCAGGCGACCGGCGAAGGAAAGCGCTTTCTCGGCGTGCCGGACGAGCCGCTGATGTATCTCGCCGCACCGGCAACCTTCCTCGAGGCTGCCACCTCGCTCAACGTCGATCTGGTCCTGCACGGTCATCGCCACGTCGAGGGTCTGACCCGCTATTCCATTCCCGATCCGCGGGCGACGTCGGGCGAGACCGGTGAGGCGTTCTGGCGCACGATCTATGTGCTCTCCTGTCCGTCCTCGACCGGCCAAGCCGGCGACGATGCCGGCTTCAACCTCGTTCATTTCGGCCCTGCGTCCCATGGCCGCACGGAGCACCGCTTCGCGATCACCCGCTTTTCGAGGCTCCGCAACGATGCCGCCTTCAGGCCGCTCGATTCCAACCTGCCGGGCGGTGTCATCAGGCTGCCGGCGGGGCGCGACTTTTCCCGTGATCCGGCCGTCCAATCGGCGATCGAGGCCGCCTCGTCCGGCGCGCTGAAACGTGATCAGGTCGCGGCGATCATCGGTCGGCTGTTCAGGCGTGGCAGCTTCTACGATGAGGCGGAGCCGAACTGGGCGCATGCGCTCTACACCTACGTCGTCTCGGCCCATGCCTGGACGGAGCTCGAGCGCAAGGCTGCGAGATCCGGGCCGGGATTCGACATCGACGTGCTCGCCGCGGTGAAGACGCTGCTCGGCCGATTGATCGAGGAATCCGCCGAGGTGCTCGGCATCGATCGCGCTCAGCTCGGCGAGCTCTACGGCAGAGGCCTGATCAATTGTAACGACTTCCTGCGCCAGGTGCCGCGGCTGCCTTGCGAGGGGGTCGACGTTCGGCTGCGGGCGAGGCAAAGGCTGCAATTGCTGCGAGAGCTGGACCACCAGGTGAAGGCGCTCGGCCTCGATCTCGGCCTCGGCGGGCAAGCGCCGCCGCAGCAACCACCGGCGCGCCAGGAGCACGTCGGACGGCCGCCGTTAACCGGCCGTTAGGGTTAACATTCTATTGCTGACACGTTCGGCTCGATCGAGCGGCTCGAGAGTCAAAGCGTCATGCGTCAACGGATCAGGCTTACCCGGCTACTTACTTCCACGTCGCTGGTCGCGACGGTGGCGATGGGTCTCGGCGGCTGCACGGCCATGTCGAAACTCTCCGAGGTGACGGGCTCGCTCGGTTCGCGGGCGGAAACGGCCTCCGCCGATCGCGCGCCGACCGATCCGGCGCGTGCGGTTGAAGCCTATGGCGAGCGCTACCGCGCCAATCCCCGGGATGCCGATGCCGCACTCGCCTACGGACAGGCCTTGCGCGCCAACGGCCAACGCGCCCAGGCGGCCGCCGTGCTCGAGCAGGCGACCATCGCCAATCCCGGCAACAAGGCGCTGCTTGCCCAATACGGCCGCGCACTCGCCGACAACGGCAATTTCCAGCAGGCATTCGACGTGCTGTCCAAGGCGCATTCGCCCGACAATCCGGACTGGCGCCTGCTCTCGGTGCAGGGCACCGCGTTGGATCAGATGGGCCGTCATGAGGAGGCGCGATCCTACTACGCGAGCGCGCTGAAGATCGCACCGGGTGATCCCGGCGTGCTCTCCAACCTCGGCCTGTCCTACATGCTGTCGAAAGAGCTGCCGAAGGCGGAAGAGGCGCTGCGGCAGGCATATGCCTCGCCGCGGGCCGGCGCCCGGGTGCGGCAGAACCTCGGCTTGGTCGTCGGTCTCCAGGGCCGCTTCGCGGAAGCGGAGACCATCGTCAAGGCGGACCTGCCGCCGGATCAGGCTGCGGCCAATGTTGCCTATCTCAAGGAGATGCTGAGCCGTAGCGACGCCCCGCGCGGCGCGCCGAAGCGGACGCCGGTCGCTTCGCTGAGCCAGCCCGACTGATCATCCGACTTCCTGGCCTCGTGGCGGACCGTAGCGGTCCAGCCCGGCTCACTGCATCTCGGTGACCTTGATGGCGGTGGGTCCGAGAATGACCACGAACAGCACCGGCAGGAAAAACAGGATCATCGGCACCGTGAGCTTCGGCGGCAGAGCGGCCGCCTTCTTCTCGGCCTCGTTCATACGCATGTCGCGATTCTCCTGCGCCATGACGCGCAAGGAATGGCCGAGCGGGGTGCCGTAACGTTCCGCCTGCTGCAGCGCCAGACACACCGACTTGACGCCCTCGAGCCCGGTGCGCCGTGCCAGATTCTCATAGGCGACCTTGCGATCCTGCAAATAGGACAGCTCGGCCGTGGTCAGGGTGAACTCCTCCGACAAAGCGATCGACTGGCCCACGATTTCGTTCGCAACTTTCCGGAATGCCATCTCGACCGACATGCCGGATTCGATGCAGATCAGAAGCAGGTCGAGCGCATCGGGAAACGCACGCTTGATCGAGAGCTGGCGCTTGGAGATCGCATTCCTGAGGAACAGCATCGGCGCCTGGAGGCCGAGATAGGCGGCGCCGAGGCAGATACCGATCTTGACCGGCAGCGCCTGTTGCATGTTTGCGATCACGAACACGTAGAGGACCGAGCCGATCAGGAACACGATCGGGGCGACCATTCGGGCAAACAGGAAGGTGATATAGGGCGCCTGGCCGCGGTAACCCGCCATGATGAGCTTGTCCCGCGCAGCTTCCTGCGCGAGCCATTTGGTCAGGTTGAAGTCCTCGACCACCTTGGAGACGAGTTGCTTCGGTGTCTGGCGCAGCGAAACCTTCTCGTTCTTGTTGAGACGCTCACGCTCGCGCTGGCGGATGCGCTCACGCTCGCTCGCCACCGCCTTCATGCGCTTGGAGAGGCCCTCGCCGGCGAACAGCGGCATCACCAGCGTATAGACGGTGGCGCTCGCGGCGATGGCCGCGAGCAGCATGGTCATGAAACGGACGTCGTGCAGTTTCGAGACGAGTAATTCGATCATGCGACACCGTCAGAAATCGAAGTTGATCATCTTCTTCATCACCAGGATGCCGATCGACATCCAGACGACGCAGCCGACCAGCATCAGCTGGCCGGTGGGATGAGTCCAAAGCACCGAGATGTATTGCGGCGTCGTGAGATAGACCAGGAACATCACGATCGGCGGCAGCGAGCCGATGATGCCGGCCGAGGCCTTGGCTTCCATCGACATCGCCTGGATCTTTTCCTTCATCTTCTTGCGGTCGCGCAGCACCTTGGAGAGGTTGCCGAGCGCTTCGGAGAGGTTGCCGCCCGACTTCTGCTGAATCGACACCACGATGCCGAAGAAATTGGCTTCCGGCAGCGGCATCCGCTCGTAGAGCCGCGCGCAGGCCTCGCCCAGCGGCATGCCGATCGCCTGCGTCTCGATGATGGCCAGGAACTCGCTGCGCAGCGGCTCGGGCGCGTCGGCGGCCACGACCTTGATCGATTCGAACAAGGGCAGGCCTGCCTTGATGCCGCGAACGATCACGTCGACCGCATCGGGCAGTGCAGCCAGGAACTTGGTTTCGCGGCGCTTCTTCAAGAAGCCGAGTGCCCAGCGCGGCAGGCCGAAGCCGCCGGCAAAGGCAAGGCCGGCGGCGCCGATCAGGCCGCCGCCCGCGAACATGGCGGCCGCGAAGAATACGCCAGCCACGACGGCAGACACGATCCAGAATTTCTGCGGCGTCCAGTCGAGCCCGGCCTGCGACAGGCGGACGCTGAGCGGAGCGCTCTTCTCCTGGGCGCGCCGCGCCTCGAGATCCTTGAGCGTGGACTCGACCTGCTCGCGGCGCGAGCGCTGGGTCTTCTCGGCCTGCCGGGCCGTAGGCGCTTCGGCGCGCGCGACCGAGGCGCGGCGGCTTTCCGCCTTTCGCTCTCCTGACAGCAGCGGATAGAGAAAGACCCAGGCGATGCCGCCGACCGCTGCGGTGGCGAGGAAGGCGAGGGCGAGGACCTGGATGTTCATGGCGCTGTTGACCTGCTCACGTCTTCGGCGCGACTTCCGCCGCGTCGAGCGCCGCAGCGAGACGCTTCTCCTCGCCGTAATAGCGGGCGCGTTCCCAGAACCTCGGACGGCCGATGCCGGTCGAGCGGTGCCGGCCGATGATCTTGCCGTTGGCGTCCTCGCCGACCATGTCGTAGAGGAAAATGTCCTGGGTAATGATGGTGTCGCCTTCCATGCCCATCACCTCGGTGATGTGGGTGATGCGGCGGGAACCGTCGCGCAGGCGCGCGGCCTGGATGATGACGTCGATCGAGGCGCAGATCATCTCGCGGATGGTACGCGAGGGCAGCGAGAAGCCGCCCATCGTGATCATGGATTCGCAGCGCGACAGTGCCTCGCGCGGGTTGTTGGCGTGCAGCGTGCCCATCGAGCCGTCGTGGCCGGTGTTCATGGCCTGCAGCAGGTCGAAGGCTTCGGGTCCGCGGACCTCGCCGACGATGATGCGTTCGGGGCGCATACGCAGGCAGTTGCGCACCAGTTCGCGCATCGTGACCTGGCCCTCGCCCTCGATGTTGGGCGGGCGGGTTTCCAGCCGCACCACGTGGGGCTGCTGCAGCTGGAGCTCGGCGGCGTCCTCGCAGGTGATGACGCGCTCGTCGTGCTCGATGTAGTTGGTGAGGCAGTTGAGCAGGGTGGTCTTGCCCGAGCCGGTACCGCCGGAGATCAGCACGTTGCAGCGGACGCGGCCGATGATCTGGAGGATCTCGGCGCCTTCCGGCGTGATCGCGCCGAATTTGACGAGCTGATCCAGCGTCAGCTTGTCCTTCTTGAACTTGCGGATGGTGAGGGCGGGGCCGTCGATCGACAGCGGCGGCACGATGGCGTTGACGCGGGAGCCGTCGGCGAGGCGCGCGTCGCAGATCGGCGAGGATTCGTCGACGCGCCGGCCGACTTGGCTGACGATGCGCTGGCAGATGTTGAGAAGCTGCTGGTTGTCGCGGAAGCGGATGCCTGTCTTCTGGATCTTGCCGTTGACCTCGATGAAGACCGTGTTGGCGCCATTGACCATGATGTCGGCGATGTCGTCGCGCGACAACAATGGTTCGAGCGGGCCGTAGCCGAGGACGTCGTTGCAGATGTCGTCGAGCAGCTCCTCCTGCTCGGCGATCGACATCACGATGTTCTTGATCGCGATGATCTCGTTGACGATGTCGCGGATTTCCTCGCGCGCGGACTCCGAATCGAGCTTGGCGAGCTGGGCGAGGTCGATCGCCTCGATCAGCGCGCCGAAGATGGTCGCCTTGACCTCGTAATAATTGTCCGAACGCCGGCTCTCCATGGGCGGAGGCGGTGGAGCTTTGGCGGGCGCAAGCGGCGGCGAGGCGACGGCCGGCGGCGGCGGGGCGCGCGACACCGTCGGCGCCTGAGCCGGGGCAGGCTCGAGCGACACGGCGCCGGGCTTGGGCGCCCGAAAGTCGGTGTCTGTTCCGCTACGCTTACCGAACACTTAAACTACTCCATGCGGCGGCTTATTTTCCCCGCAACTTCTCAATCAGAGGTGAAAGCAGGGACGACTTTTGCTTCTTGGTCTCGCTGCGGCCGGTCAGCCGCTGGGCGATCTGCAGAAACATCTCGATCGATCTGTGGTTGGCGGAGATCTCGGCGATCATCTGGCCGTTGTTGGCGGCCGAACCGAAGATCTGCGGCTCGAACGGGATCGAGACGATCGGCTGGCTCTCGATCGCCTTGGCGAACTCCGCGGCGGCGATTTCGGGCCGTTTCGGCACGCCGACCTGGTTCAGGCAGTAGAGCGGCGGCCGGTCGTTGGGGCGGGCGGCCTTCAACAGGTCGAACAGGTTCTTGGTATTGCGCAGATTGGCGAGGTCCGGGGCGGCCACGATCAGGATGTCGTCCGCTCCGATCAAGGCGCGCTTGGTCCAGCCCGACCATTGATGCGGGACATCGAGCACGATGCAGGGCATGGTGGAGCGCAGTGTGTCGAACACGGAATCGAAAGCGTCGGTGCCGAAATCATAGACCCGGTCGAGCGTCGCAGGCGCCGCCAGCAGGCTGAGATGGTCGGTGCACTTCGACAGCAGGCGGTCGATGAAGGCGGTATCGACGCGATCGGGCGAGAACACGGCGTCGGCGATGCCCTGCGGCGGATCCTGGTTGTAGTCGAGGCCGGCGGTGCCGAAGGCGAGATCGAGGTCGGCGACGACGGCATCCATTGCGAGGTCGCGCGCGATCGCCCAGGCGACGTTGTGGGAGATGGTCGAAGCGCCGACGCCCCCCTTGGCGCCGACCACGGCGATGATGCGGCCGACCGCCTTGGCTTCAGGAGCCGAGAACAGGTTGCAGATCGAGCGCACGACGTCGATCGCGCCGACCGGCGCGAGCACGTAGTCGCTGACGCCGCGGCGCACCAGCTCGCGGTAGAGCGTGACGTCGTTGATGCGTCCGATCACGACCACGCGGGTGCCGGCATCGCAGACGGTGGCGAGCTGGTCGAGCCCGCCCAGCAGGTCGTTGCGGCCGTCGCTCTCGAGCACGATCACGTTCGGCGTCGGAGCCGAGCGGTAGGCTTCGATCGCAGCCGCCATGCCGCCCATCTGGATCTTCAGGTGAGCCTTGCCGAGACGGCGATCCTCGCCGGCCGACTGGACCGCGGCGGCCGTCTCGACGGTTTCGCAGAAGGCCTGGACCGAGACGCGCGGCGCGGGCGCAATATGCTCCTCGACCGGCGGAGGAGCTGCTGCCGGCTGCTCTTCGTGTGTCTGGCGCGCGTAACTGATCATTTGCCTGTGTCGCTGAGTTTGGCCTTGTCGGCATCGGGATAGGCGACTCCCGTCGGCATTCCCTTACGATACTTCTCGAAGGCGGCGGTGCGCCGTATCGTGTAGGAAGGTGTCTCGGGCCGCGGCTGCTCGAGGTCCGACGGATTGTCGACCATGGCGGCGAGGTTGCGCTGATAGGCGCAGCCGTAATTGTGATAATCCTTGTTCTCGAACCAGGTCTTGTTCTTCATCGAAGGCCCGATGTCGTCCGGCCACAGGCCGCAGGGACCCGCAACCGCCGCGATCCTGGAGTAGGTGAGCCGGATCGGCGGCAGGAACCGCTTGTCCTCGGGCTGGTAGGGCCGAATGTTGACGCCCCGCGGAGGAACGCCTGCCGCTGCCAGCATGGCCTGGATCTCGCGCATCGTATCCGCGACGGGACGCGCATTGGGCGTGCCGGACGGCACGTCGATGCGAATGGCGCCGGTGCCTTCGTGCAACCACGCCGATGCGACGCCCATCACGTCCGCACGTTGAGCAGCCGTCAATCCGCCGCGGGCATGACCGACGAAGACGACGATCGAGCGGTTCTGCTCCTCGATCGCGATCGGATGGCGCTGCTTGTAGTCGTTGGGAATGGAGGCGGTAACGACCTCGTCGTGCTGGCAGCCGCCGAGCGCGAGCGTTAGACCGACGAGCGCGCCACCGAGGCGGACTGCGCGTTTGCGAAGCTGGGGTGGTCTTGTGATCATCGTGAAGTCCCCGTTCCGCCTCACTCGGTGATGAAGCCGTAGGTGCCGCGGTAGTTCTTGGCCGGTTCGGTCCGTCCAGGTACGCCGTAGAGCCGGTTGATGTTGCCGATCAGCTGCGCCTGCGGATCGGCAGGCGGGGCGAAGCCGTCATCCGGCCGCGACAGGTCCTTCGGCGCCACCGCACGGACGACATAAGGCGTCACGATCACGACCAGCTCGGTCGCGTTGTTGACGAAGTCGCGGCTGCGGAACAGCGTGCCCAGGATTGGCAGCTGCATCAGCCCCGGCAATCCGCTGATCGCCTGCTTGGTCTGCTGCTGGATCAGGCCGGCCATCGCCATCGCGCCGCCGGAGGGAATTTCCAGCGAGGTCTCGGCGCGGCGGGTCCTGATCGAGGGCACCGTCAGCGAGTTCACCGAGGTCGAGGTCACCGCCTGCGACAGCGTGATCGCATTCTCGTTCGACAGCTCGGAGACTTCGGTCATCACCCGCAGGCTGATCTTGCCCTCGCTGAGCACGACGGGAGTGAAGTTCAGCGAGATGCCGAACTTCTTGAAGCTGATCTGGGTGGTACAGACATGCGTGGTGGGGTCGCACGCATAGCCTGCCGGAACCGGGAATTCACCGCCCGCGATGAACGTCGCCGATTCGCCGGAGATCGCGGTCAGGTTCGGTTCGGCCAACGTGCGGATCACGCCGGCGGTTTCCATCGCGCGCAGCGTGGCCTGCACCGACGGGGCGGCGCCGAACTTCGTGGTCAGGTTGTTGCCGTCCACGAGGTTCTTGCCGAGCGCGGTGAACGGGTTCGAGTTGGTGAAGCTCACCACCGAGGTGCCGTAATTGAGGTTGGCGGAGAGGTCGATGCCGAGTTGCTTGACGATGTTGCGCTGGACCTCGGCCACCGTCACCTTGAGCATGATCTGGTCGCGGCCGCGCACCACGATCGAGTTCACCACCTTGTCGGCGCCGCCGGCCAGGCGCGCGGCGAGATCGTTGGCCTGCTGCGCCTCCAGCGGATTGGCAGCGGTGCCGGTCAGGACGACGCCGTCGCCGAGGCCGTCGATCTGGATGTCCGCATTGGGCAGGACCTGCTTCAGCGCGGCCCGCACGCCGTTGAGGTCGCGCTTCACCGCGATGTCATAGGCCGCAATCTGCTGACCGGCGGAATCGAAGAACACGATGTTGGTCTGGCCGACGGCGGCGCCGATGATATAGGCGCGCTGTGCCGAGCGGACCACCGCGTTGGCGATCTTGGGATCGGCGACCAGCACGTCCTTGATGTCGCGCGGCAGGTCGATGACGATGGACTTGCCGACACCGAGCGAGAGGAAACGCGCATTGATCTGGCCGTGCGCCGCGACCGGCGCCATCGGGCGGTAATCGGCTGCGATCGCCGGGTTGAGCGCCAGTGCGAGGGCGGCCGAAAACGACAGGGCGCGGACCAGTGAGGTCCGCATCGTCGCCGAATCTGCCCTGCATTTGATGTCGACTATCTTCATCGTGCCTTAGCCGTCTGACTTGGAATGCCGTAGCGAATGATCGAGACACCCTCTCGCTTCTGCGCGGAGTCATCGAGCGTGATCTCGCTCATCTTGACGTCGACGATGCTGCGCAGCGCCAGCGACAGCGTGCCGCTCTGACGCGCCGCGGAGAGCGTCGCGGTCTGCGCAGGGTTGAGCTCGAGGGTGACGGTCTTGCCGATCACCGCGTTTTGCCCGTCCTTCTCCTTGGGCGCCTGGTCGATGGCGAGGACGCGGATATTGGCCAGGATGATCTCGGAGGTGACGATGTCTGGGGCGCCGCTGCTCTGGTCCGGGTTCTTGAGCCGGCGCGTGAGCAGAACGTCGACGCGGTCGTTGGGCAGGATGAAGCCGCCTGCGCCGGTCTCCGGCGAGATCTCGGTCGAGATCGCCCGCATGCCGGTGGGCAGGATTGCCGCCATGAAGCCGGAACCCTCGGCCTTGACCAGTTTCTGGTCGCGGATCGGCTCGCCCTGAATGAAGGGCGCGCGCGCGATCGAGCCCGTCACCTGGGTCGCGCCATCGGGGCGCTCGTTGCGTCGGATGAAGGTGGCGCTGGCGGTCGCGGTCGGCCAGGTCTGCCATTGGATGTCTTCGGGCTTCACGGTCTGGCCGAGGCCGATGTCGTTCTTGGCCACAAGGACGTCGACTGTCGGAAGCTGCGCGACCGGAACCGGTGGCGGCGCAGAATTGTCGGTGCCGCTCGCCAGGTACGCGGCGACGCCGCCGGCGCAGATGGCGACCGTCAGGACGACAATGCGTGCCCTATTCATACGCTTCAACTTTCCACAATACGCCGCGACGCTGCCGCCGCCGTAATCGGCAGTTGACCAGCTATTCGTCAAAGCATGGTTAATGAGGCGTATCTAAATCGCCTTAACGCCGGGTTTACCCGGGGTGTTCAGCGCAGCGCGAGGTGAGCGAGGTCGATCGCCATCACCCATTCGGTCTCCGGGTAGACCATCAGCGCGCTCAGCGCGAGCGCGATGCCGTATGGAATGCCGCTCTCCTGGGCATGCAGCCGTGCGAGCCAGGCCTGTCCTGCCAGCCCGTACGGCAGCGGCCACTGCCGGAACTGGAGCAGGAGCAGCGTCAGCGCGCCGCCGAACAGCGAAGCGTAGAGCAGGAAGTTCATCAGATGTGGGAAGCCGAACCAAAGCGCGACGGAGGCCGCGACCTTGGCGTCGCCGCCGCCCACCCAGCCCATGGCGAAGCAGGTGAAGGCCACGACCAGGAGCAACGCACCGGCGCCGACGTGACTCAGCATCTCGTAAGGTGCCATGCCGCCGGCGAAGGCGAGCACGAAGAAGCCTGCCACCAGCGCCAGAGACACGCGGTTCGAGATCGTCATCGTGAAGAGATCGCTCGCGGCGGCGAACGCCATCAGGGCCGGGAAGAGCAGAAGGCGCGCAAGGTCGAGGATCATGAGCTGCGTCTTGAGGCCTGAGTTTGCCACGGGAACTGGCGTCGGGCGATGCTAGCGCGCGATGCTAAACAAACCGACAACGGCGGCACGGGGCGCGCGGAGCCCTCGGCCGCCGAACGCGCCTTCACCAGAAGCTGGCAATGCGTGCGGCGAGTGCGACAGTCGCAACCAAAAGCGCGAGGCAGATCCAATAGACCGGCGAGCCGGCTTGTGCCGCTTCCGCCTCGCGCGCCGCGACCGCGGCATCGGTTCTTGCCTTGTGCAACGCCACTGGAACTCGCCGTCTTCAGAAAAACAAACGCCCCGGAGGTCCGGGGCCTTTGCCGTCGTTCGTGGACCCGCTTACTTCAGCGAGGTGCTGATCGAGCTGAACTTGGCGTTCAGCGTGGTGCCGAGATTGTTGACGACGGTGATGATGGCCAGCGCGATGCCGGCGGCGATCAGGCCGTATTCGATGGCGGTGGCGCCGGATTCATCCTTCGCGAAACGCGCAATCAAGTTCTTCATGAACAAAACTCCGTCTGGGTGGGGATCGCCTCGTTCGGCGCTGTCGTTGACGCGATGACCATGAGAGCCGAGCTCTTTCGGGACAGTTAATTCGATCGGGTAAACCCAGCGCCGCCGTGATGCTTTTGCCCAGAGTGAATTTCGCCTTAAGACGGCCTCTGCAATTCGTTCCGGTTCCGGATGCGCCGCCGATGCGGTGCCTGCTTCACCCTCCCTTAAATTTCGCGGAGTAGGCGTAAGGGCAACATTAGAATTCGCGGAGAGTGGCGACGATGTCGAGCCTGCCCATGCAAGTCGCCTTGATGCTCGGCGAGACCATCGTGAAGGTGATACCGGTCACCTTCGTGCTCGCGGCGGTCTTCACCGTGCTGGAGCATCTGTGGGCCTGCAATCCCGGTGCGCCGTGGTGGCGCAAGCGCGAGATCGTCACCGACATCTGCTACTGGTTCTTCGTCCCGGTGTTCGCCCGCACCATGCGGATCGGACTGCTGGTCGTCGGCGCCGGGGTGGTCTTCAACATTCACGACGCCGACGAGCTCATCGCCTTCTACGACAATGGCCACGGTCCGCTGGCGCAGCTGCCACTGTGGCTGCAAGCCCTGCTGTTTCTGGTGTTGTCCGATTTCATGCTGTACTGGCTGCATCGGCTTTTCCACGGCGGCGGCTTCTGGAAATATCACGCCGTCCATCATTCGTCGGAGGAGATCGGCTGGATCTCCGCGGCCCGCTTCCATCCGGTCAATCTCCTGCTCGGGACGATCAGCGTCGACGTCGTGCTGCTGATGGCAGGCATTTCCCCGAACGTCATGGTCTGGGTCGGCCCGTTCACCACCTTCCATTCGGCCTTCGTGCACGCCAACCTGAACTGGACCTTCGGGCCGTTCAAATACGTGCTGGCGACGCCGGTCTTCCACCGCTGGCACCACACCTCGCTCGAAGAGGGCGGCGACACCAATTTCGCCGGAACGTTCCCGATCTGGGACGTGCTGTTCGGCACCTTCCGCATGCCAGAGGGCAGGCTGCCGCAGGATTACGGCAAGGACGAAGCGAGCATGCCCAAGGAGATCGGAGGCCAGCTCGCCTATCCGTTCCGGCACTAAAGCATGATCCGGACAGTGCGAAGCGGCTTTCCGGTAAGATCATGCGTAAACAACAACCTAAAGCGCGATGGCGATTCATCCAGAACTCATCGCGCTTTAGGGGGCGGGCCCCGCAAATGTCCGTCCGCTCAAACAATACTCGGCGAGTTTGCGGAACGTTCATGAATTGAAGGCAGGTTAGCCGGGTCGGGCACCGGCTCCGCTGTATTCGGTTGCTTCTGCCGGTTTGTGACGTCCCGGGGGTAAGAGTATGCGTAAAGAAATCCTGCGCCGTCATGTGCGCGTCTGTCTTCTGGTTGCCGCTGCGATGCTGGCAACGCCGGCCGCTGGCCGGGCCGAGCCCGTCGCCGATACCATCGCGGTCAATGTCGACCAGGCCAAGCTGGTGCGGCTGCCCGGCAAGGTGGCGACCATCGTGGTCGGTAATCCCCTGATCGCCGACGTCACGCTCCAGCCCGGCGGCATGATCGTCGTGACCGGAAAGGGCTACGGGGCCACCAACTTCATCGCGCTCGACCGCGGCGGCGAGATTCTGGTGGACCGCCAGATCCAGGTCGAAGGTCCGAGCGACCGGCTCGTCACCGTCTATCGCGGCATCGAGCGCGAGTCCTACAGCTGCGTGCCGCTTTGCCAGCGCCGCGTGACGCTCGGCGACAGCGACGCCTACTTCAACAACGCGATGAGCCAGGCCGGTACGCTGAGCAGCAGCGCCAGTGGCGGTGCGGGGGCCGGCGCGGCCGCCAAGCCAAACTAGCCGACCGGCCTGAATCCCCCGCGGGCCTGCTCGCCGCTTCGCCGGCATCTCTCCGCGCGCCGCGTTTTCCGCGCTTCGGCACGCGCCTGGTTAACGCATTCCTAACGGCGCGGTCTGCCGGCTGCGGATCGTCTGAAACACTTAAACAATCAGTTTCCGCTATTGAACGGGCAGATGATCGCCGGTCGCTGGGGAATTTGACGAGATGCCATCGCCTGCACCTACGAGGTTCACGCTGCGGAAAGCGCTGCTCCGGTTTCGCGGCAACCGCCGCGGCTCCGCAGCCGTCGAGTTTGCGCTGGTCGCACCGATGTTCTTCGCGCTGCTGTTCGCCATCATCGAGACGGCGCTCATGTTCTTCTCGAGCCAGGTGCTCGAGACCGTCGCGCAGGACTCCGCGCGCGCGATTCTGACCGGCCAGGCCCAGGCACAAGGCGGCTCGGTCGCGGCCTGCCAGACCGCGCCCAACACCGTCTCTGCATGCGATCAGACGACGTTCAAGGCCTTCGTCTGCACCAAGATCCCGGCGCTGTTCGATTGCAGCAAGCTCTACGTCGACGTTGTCAGCACCAGCTCCTTCGGGACACTCAACCTCACCAGCTTCGGCGATTCCTGCAGCTTCAATCCCTCCGGCATGCAATACAGTGCCGGGAGCTCCGGCCAGGTGGTCGTGGTGCGCCTGTTCTATCAATGGCCGCTCATCGTCACCGGTCTCGGCTACAACATGGGTTGCAACAACAAGCGGCTGATGGTGGCGACGGCGGCGTTCAAGAACGAACCCTTCTGAGGCAGATGGATCCGGGCGGACCGATGCGGGCGATTACGAACATCTGGAGGAATGCACGCAGCTGCGTGCGCGGCTTCATCGCCGACAAGCGCGCGCTGGCGGCGACCGAATTCGCGATCATTGTGCCGCTGATGCTGGTGATGTTCTTCGGCACCGTCGAATTCTCGTCGGCCGTGGCGATCGACCGCAAAGTCACTTTGATCGCGCGGACACTGTCCGATCTGACGTCGCAGTCGACCGCGCTGAACGATGCCAGCATGAAGGATTCGTTCACGGCAAGCATCTCCGTCGTGATGCCTTACGACGCGACGCTCGTGAAGGGCACGATCTCCCAGATCTACATCGACGCCAACAGCGTCGCCAAGGTTCAGTGGAGCAAGGCCGGAACGATCGCGAGCGGGGCGACGCAAGCCACGCTGGCGACCTCGACTCGGACCGCCGGCGAGACGGTCACCACGATGATTCCCTCGACGCTCCTGATTCCGTCGAGCTATCTCATCCTGAGCGAGGTCAAGTACACCTACACGCCGACCATTGGCTACGTCTTGAAGTCGAGCGTGACGCTGAGCGATCTCTCCTACACGCGGCCGCGTCAGGTCACCTGCGTGCCCTACAACAACGTGCCCTCGACCTGTTGAGGCTTGCCAGCCGCCCGTGAAATGAAAAAGGCCGTGCGTTTCGCACGGCCTTTTTTACTTTGGCTCGTTCGCCGATCGGGCTACCGGCCCGGCGGGCTCAGCCCGCAGCGCGCAGGTTGTCGGCCGCCGACTTGCCGGAACGGCGGTCGGCCACGATCTCGTAGGAGATCTTCTGGCCCTCGCGCAGCGAGCCGAGGCCGGCGCGCTCCACGGCGCTGATGTGAACGAACACGTCCTGGCCGCCGTCGTCGGGCTGAATGAAGCCGAAGCCTTTGGTTGCGTTAAACCACTTCACGGTTCCCATGCTCATGGGGATAGTCCTTCTCAGATAACACAATGTCGAAGCCCGCTCGCGCGGGCAGGGTTAGATCGAATTTCTGGAAGGGTCGTCAGCGTGTCTGAACCGGCTGTACCGGTGGATGCCAATGTCGTCCGGCCGAAAATCGATTAATTCATTTTATCGGAAACAAGGCTCCGAAACAATCCGGACACGCACGATTTTTTGATCCGCCGTGAGGTCAACGGCGGATCAATACAGATCGGATTTCGAACGCGCGCCGCAGCCGACTAGCGGCGGCGGAACTGGCCGCCGCGCTGGCCGGGGCGCGGAGGCCCACCCACGCCGCTGGGACGCTCGTCCTTGTGGCGGAAAATCAGCCGGCCCTTCTCGAGGTCGTAGGGCGACATCTCCACCGTCACGCGGTCGCCCGCGAGCGTCTTGATGCGGTTTTTCTTCATCTTGCCGGCGGTATAGGCAACGATCTCGTGTCCGGCGTCGAGCTGCACGCGGTAGCGGGCATCGGGGAGGATTTCGGTGACCAGTCCTTCGAACTGGATCAGCTCTTCCTTAGCCATGAATGTCTCCAGGTCGTGGACGGCTAGTGCGAATGGGGTTTGCGGTTCGGTTGGCTGTTTGGCCGACTCTGGCGGCGCAAAAAGGCAACGCCTTGTATCCCATCAGGGGTCCCGGCGCTATGCGCGGAACGCTGTTCCGGACGGTCGACAGGCGATGAGTGCATCTTACCACCGGAGCGGCGGCGGCGAGAACCCTTGGAGGCATGTTGCCCACTGCCGGGTCTTCCCTCCGCATGCCTTCCCTCCACATGCCTTGCCTCCGCGTGGCGTCCCTCACCGTGCCTTCCGTCACCTTGCTTGCCGGCACCATGGTGGCGCCCGTCGGCATGCCGTTCGTCGGTGCGACGTCCGTCACCGTGCCGTGCGCCTTGCGGGCACTGGCCGGGGCGGCCGCCTGGCCGGCCCTGTCGCTGCTGCGACGGAGCGGGACCGGGATCGCGGCGGCCGGCGTCGGTGCGGTGGTCCTCCCGCTGCAGGGCGACGCGAATCAGCCGCTCGATGTCGCGCAGATAACCGAGCTCCTCGCCGCCCGCGACCAGCGAGATCGCGGTGCCGTCGGCGCCGGCACGCGCGGTGCGGCCGATGCGATGGACATAGGTTTCCGGCACGTTCGGCAGGTCGAAATTGATGACGTGACTGATGCCGTCGACGTCGATGCCGCGGGCGGCGATGTCGGTGGCGACCAGGGTGCGGATCTCGCCCGAACGAAACTGGGCGAGCGTGCGCTCGCGATGGTTCTGCGACTTGTTGCCGTGGATGGCGTTGGCGGCGATGCCGGCCTTGGCCAGCGTCTTCACCACCTTGTCGGCGCCGTGCTTGGTGCGGGTGAAGACCAGCGCGCGGTTGATGGCCTCGTCCTGGAGCAGCTTGGTCAGGAAGGCGGGCTTGGCCGCGAAATCGACCTGCAGGATGCGCTGGTTGATCCGCTCGGCGGTCGAGGACACCGGCGTCACCGCGACACGGGCGGGGTCGCGCAGCATGGAATCGGCGAGCTCGGCGATATCCTTCGGCATGGTGGCCGAGAAGAACAGCGTCTGCCGCTTGATCGGCAGCTTGGCGACGATTTTGCGGATGTCGTTGATGAAGCCCATGTCGAGCATGCGGTCGGCCTCGTCGAGCACGAGGAACTCGACGCTTGAAAGCCTCAGGCCGTTGCTCTGCACGAGGTCGAGCAGGCGGCCTGGGGTGGCGACGAGAACGTCGACGCCCTGCATCAGCGCGCGGACCTGGCGGCCCATCGGCACGCCGCCAATGGCGAGCGTCGAGGACAGGCGGATGTGGCGGCCGTAGGCGTTGAAGCTGTCGAGGATCTGGCCGGACAGCTCACGGGTCGGCGACAGCACCAGCACGCGGGCGGTCTTGGGCTGCGGCTTGATGCGGTTCTCGAGCAGGCGATGCAGGATCGGCAGCGCGAAGGACGCGGTCTTGCCGGTGCCGGTCTGGGCGATGCCGACGACGTCGCGGCCGGTCAATGCCAGCGGGATGGTCTGGGCCTGGATCGGGGTGGGGGTGAGGTAATTCTCTTCACGAAGAGCGCGAGCGATGGGTTCGGCGAGGCCGAAGTCCTGAAACGAAGTCAAAAGAAGGGTCTTTCCATGTCAAAGGCGAACGCCGGCGCATTCAGCGCGGCGCGCGCAGAAGGGTGTCGAGAAGACACCTGCGTGTTTGGGGTGTCGGATGGCTTGGGAGATATGGGGCAAGCCAGACGCCCGTAGCGGGCTTAAGAACACGCGGCTCGCAACGACCCCTTGATTCGCAAGAGGTCTCGGACGTTCATATGGAACATCGAGGGGGCGCTTTCAAGGCAGATGCGTCCGAAACTCCGGGTGCGGTGCAAAAATACTGCTGCCGGAAATTTAGCCAGAATTGGCCATCTGATTAAAAAATAGTCACGCTGCCGCTTTCGCATACATTTAAATTGCCTACGAATCGGGCTGCCTGACTGCGGCGAAGCTTTGATTTCTGATGATTAGGTAAGTCGATTCAATGGGTTGATGGGTGCCCAGACCATGGCATGGTTCTTGCGATTCCGTTAATCGCAGGCGGCCGTGGGGCCGTTTCGCAGCGTTTTTCACGTCTGCGTCAGGGAGATGAGGCACTCATGTTTAACAAATCCACTCACGATATAGCGGCTTCATTTAGCCGCCGCGGCGTGCTCGCCGCGACTGCCGGACTGATGCTCGGTCTGGCTTCATTGACTGGCGCGAAGGCCGCGGACGGCACCATCAAGGTCGGTGTGCTGCACTCCCTGTCCGGCACCATGGCGATCAGCGAAACCACGCTGAAGGACACCATCCTCTTCCTGATCGACGAGCAGAACAAGAAGGGCGGCGTGCTCGGCAAGAAGCTGGAAGCCGTCGTCGTCGACCCGGCTTCGAACTGGCCGTTGTTCGCCGAAAAGGCGCGCGAGCTGATCACCAAGGACAAGGTCTCGGTCGTGTTCGGCTGCTGGACCTCGGTGTCGCGCAAGTCGGTGCTCCCGGTGTTCAAGGAACTGAACAGCATCCTGTTCTACCCGGTGCAGTACGAGGGCGAGGAGAGCGAGCGCAACGTCTTCTACACGGGAGCTGCGCCGAACCAGCAGGCGATCCCCGCCGTCGATTATCTGATGAAGGAAGAGAAGGTGAAGCGTTGGGTGCTCGCGGGCACCGACTACGTCTATCCGCGCACCACCAACAAGATCCTGGAAGCCTATCTGAAGTCGAAGGGTGTCGCCCAGGAAGACATCATGATCAACTACACGCCGTTCGGTCATTCCGACTGGCAGACGATCGTGGCGGACATCAAGAAGTTCGGCTCGGCCGGCAAGAAGACCGCGGTGGTCTCGACCATCAACGGCGACGCCAACGTTCCCTTCTACAAGGAGCTCGGCAACCAGGGCATCAAGGCGAAGGACATCCCGGTGGTCGCGTTCTCGGTGGGTGAGGAAGAGCTCGCCGGCATCGACACCAAGCCGCTGGTCGGCCACCTCGCCGCCTGGAACTACTTCCAGTCGATCAAGTCGCCGGAGAACGAGAAGTTCATCAAGGCGTGGCAGGCCTACACCAAGAATCCGAAGCGCGTGACCAACGATCCGATGGAAGCGCACGTGATCGGCTTCGACATGTGGGTCAAGGCGGTCGAGAAGGCGAAGTCGACCGATCCCGACAAGGTGATCGACGCTCTCCCGGGCATCGAAGCCAAGAACCTGACCGGCGGCACCTCCAAGATGCTTCCGAACCACCATATCACCAAGCCGGTGTTCATCGGCGAGATCAAGGGCAACGGCCAGTTCGACGTGGTTTGGAAGACCCCGAGCCTCGTCCCCGGCGATGCCTGGTCGAAGGAGCTCGACGGCTCCAAGGACCTCATCGGCGACTGGGTCGGCAAGAAGTGCGGCAACTTCAACACCAAGACCAACAAGTGCCTCGGCTCGGGCTCCTGATCCCGTTCTGATCGCTCCATTGCAAGATCGGAGAAGGCGGCGATCCCGCCGCCTTCTCCACTCATTTCTGCCGGGGTCATTCACAGTGCCAGCCCATTTGTCCGCCCGTCTCTGTTCGCTCGCACTCTCGTTGTTTCTGATCGCGTTCGCGCTGCCGGCCTTCGCCGGTCCGTTCGAGGATGCGGTCGCCAAATTCGCCAATGACGATTTTTCCGATACGGAAGAGGCGATCGGCGTGATCGCGGGCAGCGGCAACAAGCTGGCTTTCCCGATCATCAGTGCGCTTCAGGACGGCCGTCTGATGGCCGATCCTGACAGCAAGAAGGTCTACGTCACCGGTGTCGACGGCAAGTCGATCGACGCTGCGACCGGCGAGGCCGTCGCCAGCGTTCCCGACAGTGCGAGCGCGGTTCGCCTCAACAACCGCCTGCGCCGCAGCGTCGATGCCGCGCTCGGCAGCCTGACGCTGCAGTCGCCGGACGTCGGAACGCGCCTGCAGGCCGCGCAGTCCGTCTTCAAGTCGCACGAGGAGTCCGCGCTCGAGGCGGTCGATGCCGCGCTTGCCAAGGAGGCCAACAAGTCCGTCAAGACGGCGCTGGGCGAGGCCCGCGCCGCGATCCTGCTGTTCAAGTCCGACGCCACCGAGGTCGAGAAGCTCGAAGCGGTCGCCACTCTCAAGGCGCGGGGCGACCAGGAGGCGCTGGCGCTGCTCACCGGCATGGGCGAGCAGCCGGCCTCGGTCGCCAAGGCCGCCGCGAGCGCAATCGGCTCGATCCAGAACTCGCTCGCGGTCTGGTCGATGGTGCAGAACGCCTGGTACGGCCTCTCGCTCGGCTCGGTGTTGCTGCTCGCCGCGATCGGGCTCGCCATCACCTTCGGCGTGATGGGCGTCATCAACATGGCGCATGGCGAGATGGTGATGATCGGGGCCTACACCACCTTCATGGTGCAGGAGGTGATCCGCACCCGCTATCCCGGCCTGTTCGACTATTCGCTGTTGATTGCCGTGCCGCTCGCCTTCCTCGTCGCCGGCGCGATCGGCGTCCTGATCGAGCGCAGCATCATCCGCTTCCTCTACGGCCGGCCGCTGGAGACCTTGCTGGCGACCTGGGGCCTGTCGCTGGTGCTGCAGCAGGCGGTGCGCACCATGTTCGGCCCGACCAACCGCGAGGTCGGCAACCCCTCCTGGATGAGCGGCGCGTTCGAGCTCGGCCAGATCACCATCACCTATAACCGGCTCTGGATCCTCGTCTTCACGCTCGCCGTGTTCGGAATCCTGCTCGCGATGCTGCGCTACACCGCGCTCGGGCTCGAGATGCGCGCGGTGACTCAGAACCGCCGGATGGCGGCCTCGATGGGCATCGCCACCTCGCGCGTCGACGCGCTCACATTTGGCCTCGGCTCGGGCATTGCCGGCATTGCCGGCGTGGCGCTGTCGCAGATCGACAATGTCAGCCCCAATCTCGGCCAGAGCTACATCATCGACAGCTTCATGGTCGTGGTGTTCGGCGGCGTCGGCAATCTCTGGGGCACGCTGGTCGGCGCCTTCACGCTCGGCATCGCCAACAAGTTCCTGGAGCCGGTCGCCGGCGCCGTGCTCGGCAAGATCGCGATCCTCGTTCTCATCATCCTGTTCATTCAAAAGCGGCCGCGCGGCCTGTTCGCGCTCAAGGGCCGTGCGGTGGAAGCATGACCCCTCACATGCTGACGCGATCGCTGGACCGCGGCGCGACGATCTTTCTTGCAATCGTCGCCGCCTGCGGCATCCTCATCCCGCTCTCCAACCTGCTGCTGCCCGCCGGCTCGTTCCTGCAGGTGCCGACCTATCTCGTCGCGCTCTGGGGCAAGTATGTCTGCTACGCCATTCTGGCGCTCGCGATCGACCTGATCTGGGGCTATTGCGGCATCCTCTCGCTCGGCCACGGCGCCTTCTTCGCGCTCGGCGGTTACGCCATGGGCATGTACCTGATGCGGCAGATCGGCACCCGCGGCGTCTACGGCAATCCGATCCTGCCCGACTTCATGGTGTTCCTGAACTGGGAGAAGCTGCCCTGGTACTGGTACGGCTTCGACATGTTCTGGTTCGCCGCGCTGATGGTGCTGGTCGTGCCCGGCCTGCTCGCCTTCTGCTTCGGCTGGCTCGCCTTCCGCTCCCGCGTCACCGGCGTCTATCTGTCGATCATCACCCAGGCGATGACGTATGCGCTGCTGCTTGCCTTCTTCCGCAACGATTTCGGCTTCGGCGGCAACAATGGCCTGACCGACTTCAAGGACATCCTCGGCTTCAACGTGCAGGCGGAGGGGACGCGCGCGGCGCTGTTCGCGCTGAGCTGCCTGGCGCTGATCGTCGGTTTTCTGATCTGCCGCGCCATCGTCTCCTCCAAGCTCGGCAAGGTCTTGATCGCGGTGCGCGATGCGGAATCGCGCACGCGCTTCCTCGGCTACCGCGTCGAATCCTACAAGCTGTTCGTGTTCACGGTGTCGGCCTGCATGGCCGGCGTCGCCGGCGCGCTCTATGTGCCGCAGGTCGGCATCATCAACCCATCCGAATTCGCGCCGGGCAATTCGATCGAGGCGGTGATCTGGGTCGCGGTCGGCGGCCGCGGCACGCTGGTCGGCGCGGCGCTCGGCGCCGTCGTCGTCAATTACGCCAAGACATTCTTCACGTCCGGCGTGCTGGCTCCCTATTGGCTGTTCATGTTGGGGGCGCTGTTCATCCTCGTGACCCTGCTGCTGCCGAAGGGCATCGTCGGCACCTTCAATGCCTGGTGGGATTCGTCGAAGGAAAAACGCGCCGCGGCCTCCGTGAGTGCCGCGGCTGAAGACGGCGTCACCGAACCCAAGATGGCGGAGTAAGCGGTCATGAACGTCATGGACACCCGCGCGACCTCCGCGATGCTCTATCTGGACGGCGTGCACGTCTCCTTCGACGGCTTCCACGCCATCAACAATCTGTCGCTGACGCTCGCGCCCGGCGAGATGCGCGCCATCATCGGCCCGAACGGCGCCGGCAAGACCACGATGATGGACATCATCACCGGCAAGACCAAGCCGGACGAAGGCACCGTGCTGTTCGACGGCGTCACCGACCTGACGCGGCTCGACGAGACCCGCATCGCCGAGCTCGGCATCGGCCGCAAATTCCAGAAGCCGACCGTATTCGAGAGCCAGACCGTGCAGGACAATTTGCTGCTGGCGCTCAATGTCGACCACTCGGTCCGTGGCACGCTGTTCTGGCGCGGCAGCAAGGCGGAGTCCGAGCGCATCGACAAGGTGCTGGAGACGATCCGCCTCACCGATGCCCGCAACCGCCTCGCCGGCGGCCTCAGCCATGGCCAGAAGCAATGGCTCGAGATCGGCATGCTGCTGGCGCAGGATCCGAAGCTGCTGCTGGTCGACGAGCCCGTCGCGGGGATGACCGACGTCGAAACACACCTCACCGCCGAGCTGCTGAAGCAAATCAACAAGACCCACACCGTCATGGTGGTCGAGCACGACATGACCTTCGTGCGCGAGCTGGGCGTCAAGGTCACCTGCCTGCACGAAGGCACGGTGCTCGCGGAAGGGACCATCGACCAGGTCTCGTCCAACGAGCGGGTCATCGAAGTCTATCTGGGACGCTGAGCGATGCTTGAGGTCAAGGACATCAACCTGTTCTACGGCGCGGCGCAGGCGCTGCGCGGCGTCTCGATCTCGGCCGAGCCCGGCAAGGTCACGTGCGTGCTCGGGCGCAACGGCGTCGGCAAGACCTCGCTGTTGCGCGCCATGGTCGGGCAATATCCGATCTCCTCGGGCGCGATCATGCTCGACGGCAGCGACATCACCGGCCTGAAGCCCTATGAGCGCGCGCGCAAGGGCATCGGCTTCGTGCCGCAGGGCCGCGAGATCTTTCCGCTGCTGACGGTCGAGGAGAACCTCAAAACCGGTTTCGGTCCGCTCAAGCGCGAGGACAAGCACATTCCGGACGACGTGTTCTCGCTGTTTCCGGTGCTGCAATCCATGCTCGGCCGGCGCGGCGGCGACCTCTCCGGCGGCCAGCAGCAGCAGCTCGCGATCGGCCGCGCGCTGGTGATGCGGCCAAAGCTGCTTTTGCTCGACGAGCCCACCGAAGGCATCCAGCCCTCGATCATCAAGGACATCGGCCGCGCCATCTCTTACCTGCGCAATCTCGGCAACATCGCCATCGTGCTGGTCGAACAATATCTCGACTTTGCCTGCGAACTCGGCGACAGTTTCGCGGTGATGGATCGCGGCGCGGTGAAGTTCACCTGCGACCGCTCCAATCTCGATCCGGGCGAGATCAGCCGACAGATGGCGCTGTAGGCCATTCTGCCGCGACCGGCTGGGGGAGGCGGATGCGCAGCGAATTGTCAGTCACATCCACCGTGTTCGAGGCAAACCGTGCCCGTGGCGCGGTGCAATTCGACGTGCATACGCGCGATGGCGTGACGCGGCGCGGCGCCTTGCATGAATCCGGTTCGCTCCGCGTACGCTTTCCCTCGCCGGAAGATCAGGGCTTGTCCGGCGTGTTCGTCAACACGGCCGGCGGTGTTGCCGGCGGCGATCGCTTCGATATCGAAATAGCGGCGGCAGATGGAGCGCGGCTGACGCTGACCAGTGCGGCCGCCGAAAAGGTCTATCGCACGCCCGGAGCGGCGGCGCAGCTTAACATCGCCCTGAAGGTCGGTGCGGGCGCGCATCTTGCCTGGCTGCCCCAGGAGACGATTCTGTTCGACCGTGCCCGCGTGCAGCGCCGCTTCGACATCGATCTCGATGAGGCGGCCTCGCTCCTGCTGTGCGAGATCGTGGTGTTCGGCCGCATCGCCATGGGTGAGCGGATGGAGCAGGGCGAGTTCATCGACCGCTGGCGGCTGCGCCGCGGCGGGCGGCTGGTGTTCGCCGAGACGGTCCGGCTCGACGGCGATATCGGTGCCAAGCTTGCACGGCCCGCGGTCGCCAGAGGTGGCGCGGCGATCGGCACAGCCCTGATCGTGCCCGGCGACGAGACCCTGGTCGAGCGCATCCGGGAGGCGTCGGAATCGTTCTCCGGCGAGGTCGGAATCTCGGCCTGGAATGGGTTTGCAATGGCGCGGTTCTGTGCCCAAGATGCTGCGCGCTTGCGCGCCGATATGATGACGGTGCTGGCGCGCACCGGTGCGGCCCTGCCGCGGCTCTGGCTGAACTAGACCGGTTGAATTGACGTGTTGAACGGAAGAGATGTCGCATGAATCTGTCTCCGCGCGAAAAGGACAAGCTTTTGATCTCGATGGCGGCGATCGTGGCTCGCCGCCGGCTGGATCGCGGCGTCAAGCTCAACCATCCCGAGGCGATCGCGATCATCTCCGACTTCATTCTGGAAGGCGCGCGTGACGGCCGCACCGTCGCCGAGCTGATGCAGTCGGGCGCGCAAGTGCTGACCCGCGACCAGGTGATGCCGGGCATCCCCGAGATGATCCACGACATCCAGGTCGAGGCGACCTTTCCCGACGGCACCAAGCTCGTCACCGTGCATCAGCCGATCAGGTAGGAGCGAGAGCATGATCCCCGGCGAACTCTTCATCCAGGACGGCGAGATCGAGCTCAATGCCGGCCGCAAGACCGTGACCTTGACCGTGGCCAATACCGGCGACCGCCCGATCCAGGTCGGCTCGCACTATCATTTCTTCGAGACCAACCCCGCGCTGAAATTCGACCGCAAGAAGGCCCGCGGCATGCGGCTCGACATCGCCGCCGGCACCGCCGTCCGCTTCGAGCCCGGCCAGACCCGCGACGTCCAGCTCGTCGCGATGGGCGGCAAGAAGACGATCTACGGCTTCCGCGGCGACGTGATGGGCAAGCTGTGACCTCCGCAGGAACGAGCGCGGCGCGGCATGGTTGAGGCGGAAACGGAGATATTTTCCATGCTCTCATCAATCCGCCTCGTCTCGGAAGCTGCCGAGCTCGCCGCGCAGCGCCATAACGGTATGGCGCGCAAGGGTCGCGGCAACGAGCCCTATATCAATCATCTCGCCGAGGTCGCGAACCTGCTCGCCACCGCGACCAACGGGGCCGACGCCGAGCTGGTCGCGGCCGGCTGGCTGCACGACACCATCGAGGACACCGACACCACGCGCGAGGAGCTCGCGCAGAGATTTTCCGAACGCACCGCCTCGCTCGTCGCCGAGTGCACCGACGACATGAGCTTGCCGAAAGCGAAGCGGCGGCAGAAGCAGATCGAGGATGCGCCCCACAAATCGCAGGGCGCCAAGCTGATCAAGATCGCCGACAAGATCAGCAATACGGGCGCGCGCATTCAAACCGATCCGAGTGCTGGGGAGCGCGAGGATCTCGCCGACTATATCGCCTGGGCCACGCAGGTCGTGGCGGGGTGCCGCGGCGGCAATGCGTGGCTCGACGAAAAATTCGATGATGCCGTGAAAGCAGCAAGGGCCTTGCTGTGACCAACCAGACATTCATTCACAAACGGGGCTTGTGATGTCCGTCAAAATGAAACGTTCCGTCTATGCCGACATGTTCGGCCCGACCACCGGCGACAAGGTGCGGCTGGCCGACACCGACCTCATCATCGAGGTCGAGAAGGACTTCACCAGCTACGGCGAGGAGGTGAAGTTCGGCGGCGGCAAGGTGATCCGCGACGGCATGGGGCAGTCGCAGGTGACGAACAGGCAGGGCGCGGCCGACACCGTCATCACCAATGCGCTGATCGTCGATCACTGGGGCATCGTGAAGGCCGACGTCGCCATCAAGGACGGCATGATCGCTGGCATCGGCAAGGCCGGCAATCCCGACATCCAGCCCGGCGTCACCATCATCATCGGCCCCGGCACCGACGTGATCGCGGGTGAGGGCAAGATCCTCACGGCCGGCGGCTTCGACAGCCACATCCATTTCATCTGTCCGCAGCAGATCGAGCACGCGCTGATGAGCGGCGTCACCTCGATGCTGGGCGGCGGCACCGGCCCGTCGCACGGCACCTTCGCCACCACCTGCACGCCGGGGCCGTGGCACATGGGACGGATGATTCAGTCGTTCGACGCCTTCCCGGTCAATCTCGGCATTTCCGGCAAGGGCAACGCCTCGCGCCCCGCCGCGCTGGTCGAGATGATCAAGGGTGGCGCCTGTGCGCTGAAGCTGCACGAGGACTGGGGCACCACGCCGGCCGCGATCGACAATTGCCTGTCGGTGGCCGACGATCACGACATCCAGGTGATGATCCACACCGACACGCTGAACGAATCCGGCTTCGTCGAGGACACGATCAAGGCCTTCAAGGGCCGCACCATCCACGCCTTCCACACCGAAGGCGCCGGCGGCGGCCATGCCCCTGACATCATCAAGGTCGCCGGCCTCAAGAACGTGCTGCCGTCCTCGACCAACCCCACGCGCCCCTTCACCCGCAACACCATCGACGAGCATCTGGACATGCTGATGGTGTGCCACCATCTCGATCCCTCGATTGCTGAAGATCTGGCGTTCGCCGAAAGCCGCATCCGCAAGGAGACGATCGCGGCCGAGGACATCCTGCACGATCTCGGCGCGCTCTCGATGATGTCGTCGGACTCGCAGGCCATGGGCCGCCTCGGCGAGGTCATCATCCGCACCTGGCAGACCGCCGACAAGATGAAGAAGCAGCGCGGAGCGTTGCCGCAGGACAAGGGCAAGGACAACGACAATTTTCGCGTCAAGCGCTACATCGCGAAATATACGATCAACCCCGCGATCGCCCACGGCGTGTCGAAGCTGATCGGCTCGGTGGAGAAGGGCAAGCTTGCCGATCTCGTTCTGTGGTCGCCGGCCTTCTTCGGCGTCAAGCCGGATTGCATCGTCAAGGGCGGCACCATCGTCGCGGCGCCCATGGGCGATCCCAACGCCTCGATTCCGACGCCGCAGCCGGTGCACTACCAGCCGATGTTCGGCGCGTTCGGCAAGGCGCGCACGGCATCCTCGGTGGTGTTCACGTCGAAAGCCGCGATCACCGGTGGCCTCGCGCGCAAGCTCGGCATCGAGAAGAAGCTCTATGCCGTCCAGAACACCCGCGGCAAGATCTCCAAGAAGAGCATGATCCACAACGACGCGACGCCCAAGATCGAGGTCGATCCGGAAACCTATGAAGTGCGCGCCGATGGCGAGCTCCTGACCTGCGCTCCGGCGGAGGTGCTGCCGATGGCGCAGCGATATTTCATGTACTGAAATAGCGCCTCAACGCATGTCCCAGGCGAGGGTCCGGGGACGGCTTTTTGCGGTTTTGCGTTCGGTCCCGCCTGGTCTAATGTCCCGCCCGGTATCGTAACCTTCAGAAGAAAAGCCGGGAGGATTTCTCGTGATCTACGTCGTTGCCACCCTGACCATCAAGCCCGAGACGCGCGCCGAATTCATCGCGGCCGCCATCGCCTGCATCAAGGAGACGCGGAAGGAGCCCGGCAATATCGCCTACGATTTGCACGAGAGCGTCACGGACCCTGCCAAGATGGTGTTCGTCGAGCAGTGGGAGAATATGGAGGCGCTGGGGCCGCATCGCGCTGCCGAGCACATGAAGACGTTCGGCCGCGTGGCGGTGAAATGCTTCACGGCGCCGCCGAAGATCGAATACATCACGCCCGAGAAAGTCGAAACGCGGTAAAGAGGTACGACGCATGATACGGGCGACGCAGGTCAGGGGACAGCACCGCTTCACGGAAGCGCCAGCGGATACGGTTGTGCTCGATTTCGACGACCGGCACCGCCGCCGCATGGCGATGACCGGAACGCGTGGCCTCGAGTTCCTGCTCGACCTGGAGCATGCCGTCGCGCTGCGCGGCGGTGATGCGCTGGTGCTGGAGGACGGAAGGCTGATCGAGGTGGTCGCGGCGCCCGAGCCGCTGCTGGAAATCCGCGGCCGCGATCCGCACCACCTCGTCCGCGTCGGCTGGCATCTCGGCAATCGTCATCTGCCGACCCAGATCATGGCCAAGGCCCTGCGCATCCGCCGCGATCACGTCATCGAGGCGATGGTGAAGGGCCTCGGCGCGCGCGTGATCGAGATCGAGGCGCCGTTCGATCCCGAAGGCGGCGCTTATGCCGATGCCGGCCACGCGCATGGAAACGACCATGCGCATCACGATCACGACCACCATCACCATGACCATGGCCACCACCATGGCTCGCACGACCATGGCCACGAGCACCACCATCACCATGACGAGCATTGCGATCATCCCGATCACCATCACGGCCACAAGCATGCTCATGACCACGAATGAGCCGGTCGGCACCGGTGATCTCGCCGAGGGCGAGGCGGCGGCGCTGTACCGGCTGATGACGTGGCTCTCGCCGGCGTTCCCGGTCGGCGGCTTCTCCTATTCCAGCGGCATCGAATGGGCGGTCGAGGCCGGCGACGTCACCGACACGACGACGCTGGCGGATTGGCTCGATGCGATGCTCGCCGACGGCTCCGGCTTCTGCGACGCGACGTTTCTGGTCCACGCCTATCGCGCCACGGAATCGGGCGAGACGGCCGCTTTGAACGAGATCGCCGAGCTCGCGAGCGCCTTCGTGCCGTCGCGCGAGCGGCAGCTGGAGACGACCTCGCAGGGCCGTGCCTTCATCGACATCGCCCGCGCCGCGTGGGATGCCGACGGACTGGATGCCACGGTCGCGGCATGCAGCGGGCCATTGGTCTATCCCGTCGCTGTCGGTGTCGTTGCCGCGAGGCACGCCGTGCCGCTGGCGCCGACGCTGCACGCCTTCCTGCATGCGCTGGTCTCGAACTGGATTTCTGCGGCGAGCCGGCTCATTCCGCTCGGCCAGACCGATAGCCAGCGTGTGCTGGTGAGACTGGAAGCCGCCGTCGCTGCCACCGCCAATCGCGCGTTGAAGGCAACCTTGGATGATCTCGGCAGCGCAACGTTTCGCGCCGATCTCGCCAGCTTGCGGCATGAGACGCAATATACCCGCTTGTTTCGGTCGTGAGCGGTGCGGCCGTCAACTCATCAGGAGAGAACAAGTCACATGGCGAAATCTCACGGTCCCTTGCGTGTCGGTGTCGGCGGTCCGGTCGGGTCGGGCAAGACCGCGCTGATGGACCTGCTCTGCAAGACCATGCGCGAGCGCTATGACATTGCGGCGATCACCAACGACATCTACACCAAATGGGATGCGGAGTTCCTGGTGCGTTCGGGATCGCTGACGCCGGATCGCATCGCCGGTGTCGAGACCGGCGGTTGTCCGCACACCGCGATCCGCGAGGATGCCTCGATGAATCTCGCTGCGGTCGCGGACATGCGTGCCAAGTTTCCCGGACTTGACCTCGTTCTGATCGAATCCGGCGGCGACAATCTCGCTGCCACTTTTTCCCCGGAGCTGGCCGACCTCACCATCTACGTCATCGACGTCGCCGCCGGCGACAAGATCCCGTCCAAGGGCGGCCCCGGCATCACCCGCTCCGACCTCCTGGTCATCAACAAAACCGACCTTGCGCCCCATGTCGGCGCCTCCCTGGAGAAGATGGAGACGGACGCCAGGCGCATGCGCGGCGAACGTCCCTTCGTCATGACCAACCTCAAGAAAAGCGAGGGGCTCGACCGAATCGTCGGCTTCATCGAGGCCAAAGGCGGTCTGAAACGGGCTGGTTGACCGGACGCGACCAGTTGGCGCAGGCACTTTTCGCCGTTAACGCCTTGGCCGCGCCGCAACCGATGGAACAAATTTCGGACACGGCGATTAACTACCTCCGGCGCCCGGGGCGAATTCATCCCGGCCACACCATCGGCCGGGCGGATTAAGCTTTTCAGGCGACCAAGTTGCGTACCGATGCCTCCTCCTTCATTATCTCCGCCACTGGGGTTTACCCTGCTTCGGCCTGTGGCCGTTCGAGCGGCGTTCATGTGCTCCGTGTTCATTGCCGACCTCCTGCTTTCGCCTGAGTAATCGCGTGGTCAGGCTGGGTTTCATCATCGGCTTCATCGCTCTGCTCGGGGCCTTGCTCTCCGGGCTTGCGGCTTATCGCGTCCACGACCAGGAGCTGGCGCTGGACCGGATCGCGCTGGCGCGCGCGATCGACGTGCATGCGAGCCTGGTTCAGGACCGCTTGACCGAGCGGGAGCTGCTCGCGCGTGTCGCCTCGGGCCTGTTCCGCGCGCCGTCGGTGATCAAGCCGAACATGCTGGAGCCGCTGCGCTCGGCGATCTACGCCTTCAAGACCGACTTCGTGGTGGCCGGCTGGGTCGCCCGGCTGAAGCCGAACGAGCTTGCGGCGGCGCAGGCCGCCATCGCCGGCGCCGGCTTCCCGAATCCGCGGATCCGCTCGTTTGACGACAGGCCGATCAATCCTGCCGATGTCACCCAGCCGATCGACGTGCTGCTGGATCTCGAGCCGCGCAGCAACGAGACCAGGACGTTGCCCGGCCGCAGCTACGATCAGGATCCGGTTCGCAGCGCGATGCTGACGCGCGCGCGCGCCGAAAAGAGGTCGGTTGCCTCGGACCCGGTGCCGTTGATCCGCGGCAACGGTCCGGTCGGCATCATCGTGGCCGCGCCCGTCGTTCCCGAAGGCGCGACGGAGCCGGCCGGCTTCGTCACATTTTCCTACGAGCTCGCCTCGCTGATGCTGGCCAATGACGACATGTCGCTGTTCGCGGTGGCGCTCAGGGATCCGCGCAAGGACGGCGGCGAGCTGATCGCCAACGATCAGGGCGTGGTCTCGACGCGGATGGCGGCGGACGGGCCGGCGCCGTCGGCGACGCGCACGGTGAGCTTCGGCGGCCGCGACTGGCAGCTCGGCTATTACGCGAAGACCAATTCGGTGCGCCGTGCCGAGCAGACCGCGATCATCGTGGCGGCGATCGGCTTTGCCATCACCGCAATGGTGTGCGGCCTGTTCGGTTATGTCGCCTACAACAATCTGCGGCTCAGCCGGGAGATCCAGGTCAGGATCGGCTTCGAGCGGCGGTTGACCGCGGTCATCGACGAGCTCAATCACCGCGTCAAGAACATCCTGGCGGTGATCCAATCGATCGTGACGCGCACCTTGCGCCACGGCTCGGACATCGACATCGCGCGCGAGCTCCTGATCGGGCGCATCCACGCCATGTCCAACGTGGTCTCGCTGCTCAGCGAGAGCCAGTGGCAAGGTGTCAAGTTGAAGGGCCTGTTCGAGGCGCGCGCGATCCCGCATGCCGATCGCATCGCGGTCACCGGTCCCGACATCGCGGTCAGCGCGCGTGCGGCGCAGAGCCTGTCGCTGCTGTTCTTCGAGCTCGCCTCGCATTCCGACGAGGGCCTGTCGCTGGTCGGCAAGCACCCGCACATTACCGCCAACTGGACGGTGACCGGCGAAGACGGCCACGAGGTCTTCCATTTTCGCTGGGAGGAGTTCAACACCAGCGAGGCGACGCGCCGACCCGATTCCGATTTCGGCCTGATCCTGCTCGACCGCGTCGCGCCCGAGGCGCTGGGGGGCACCGCCAAGCGCTTCTTCACCGACGTTTCCTACGTCTATGAATTGACCGCGCCGATGGAGACGGTGGTCGACATGACCGAGCGCGACCGCACCGACAGGATCTCGGCGCCGGTCAGGCCGGTGCGCTAACCTTTCGGTCGCAACACCAGATCGACGAGGCTGCGCGCGTAGCCAGGTGTGATCGGCGCGATACCGAAGATGTAGCGGTAGAACAGGCTGCCGTAGATCGCGTCATAGAGATTCTCAGGGGGACCCTCGGCCTGAATGCTGCCGTCCTTCTGGCCGGCAGCGATCATGTCCACCAGCGCGTCGCGGCGGAATTGCAGGTACCGGGCGTAGAACAGCTCGGCCGAGCCGGTCTTGGAGATGCATTCGGAGACGACGGCAAGCTGGACCTTGCCGAACTCGCCCTGGAGCGCCTCGGCATAGGCGACGGCGTGGCGCCGCGCGCGCGCCGCGGGCGTCCCGGCGCTCGCGGGCGGCAGCGGCAGCATCTGTGCGGCATGATGGAGGAAGGCGTCGATCAATAGCGCTTCCCGCGACGGCCACCATTTGTAGATCGTCATCTTCGACACGCTGGAGTGGCGCGCGATCGCATCGATGGTGGTGGCGGCAAGGCCGGTGGTCGCCATCAGCGCATAGGCGCTTTCGAGGATGGCGTTGGTGGTCTCGATCGACCTCGGCCGGCCGCGCCGGGGCGCGCGCTCCGCCTCTTCACGCCCGTCTTTCGCCATCGCCACGCCCGGTCTCCTCACGCAGAGACCCGGCATAGCGCAGCGGCGGCATTCGGCCTAGCAGAATCGCATGCTTTTTGGCCTAAGCGATGAGCTCTAGGCCTGCTGCCGCAGGGCTGCCGGCAGATCCTGCCGCTTCGACCAGGCGATGTAATAGGCGAGCCCGGTCATCGCCGCGAAGCCGGTGATGCTCACCACCACCTGCATCACCACCAGGTTCGGCCCGGTGATCAGGATGAGGTGGCCGGCGAAGGACAGGAACACGGCGACACAGAATACCGCGAGCCATTCCTCACCGCATGCGATCACCGCTTGCAACGGTCTCCATCTCAGGCCGGGGTGATCGGCCGGAATGAGATGGGTGGCAATGAACGCGAGGGCGAGGAAGTGAACCACGCGATAGGGCGCGAGGTTTTCCTTGTCGGTCGGCGCGATGCTGTTGAGGAGCGGATCCGGCAGGTAAGCGGACAGCGCCGGCGAATGGCGCATCATGGTCACCGCCATCGCGAAGACCAGATAGGCGCCGGCGAGGATCCGCAGCCAGGACATGCCGCGCAGCGCACGCCCCGGCGCGCCAGTGACGGCGAACCAGCCGCCCAGCACCATCAGCAACTGCCAGCACAGCGGATTGAAGGTCCATTCCCCGTCCGGATAGATCCGAAAATTCCAGCCGAACCAGCGTGCGGCAAGATACAGCGCGACCGATGCCGCCAGCGTCAGGTTCGGTCCCCGCAACAGTCCCCACAGCGCGAGCGGAAAGAACGCCATCAGCGGGATCATCAGCTGCAGCAGGTCGAGGTTCAGCGGCTCTTCCTGAAGCACGAGACCGCGGATCAGGATGCGCAGCGGGTGCTCGAGAATTCCGGAGATGTTGTATTGGTGGATGATCTCCGGCGCCATCGATTGCGAGGCGACATAGGCGATGGCGTCGATATAGATCACGAACAGCACGACATAGGCGGCATAGAGCCGCCAGACCCGGCGAAAGACGCGCGTCGCCGCGACCACATAGCCCCGCTCCAGCGCCATCCTCCCGTGGATGATGGCGACGCCGTAGCCCACCACGAACACGAACAGGTCCGCCGCGCCGCTGAAGCCGAAGTTCCGCAGCGTCAGCAGGTTGACGACGTTGTTCGGAATATGGTCGACGAATACGGACCAATTGGCGATGCCGAGCGTCAGATAGAGCCTGGCGTCGTGCTGGAATGCGGCGAGGTTCGCCTTCACGGACGGTTTCATTGAGTAAAATAGCTTTTGGAATCAGGATGATGCTTTTAGCGGCAACCGCCTGCCCATCCGAGTAGCGTTTGCGTGAGCGGCCAGGCAATCGCGCCGAACGGCGCAGAAATGCGGCCCTCGCCTGCCATCGAATGAGGATAGATGCGCCGAAAGGACTTGCGACGAAATTTTCCAACCGCTGCCTACTCGGCAGGCTCGGCCGACGCCTCGTCGGACACGCCGGCGCGGCTCGCCAGGATGCCGAGGGCGACGCCCCCAATGGCCAGGATGGGCAACAATCGTTTCACTCCGATGGCGCGAACGATCTGAAGCCCGGTGGCGAGCAGCATCGGATCTGCGAGCATGCTTTGCGCGGCCGATTTCGCGGCGCGCTCGGCCGCGATCTGGGCGCGCTTCTGCACCTCGCGCTTGTAACCCCAATAGGATCCCGCCGCGGCCAGGGTCAGCAGGAAGAAGATGCCGGCGCCGGCAAGACAAGCCTGCACCGGCCCGAATTTCTGCAGCACCCAGATGAAGACGGCGGCACAGAGGAAACCTGTCGTCACGAGCAGCGCGAAGGCAGCGCCTGCGGCGAGGGAGGTCAGCCGAACCGTCGTGCCGGTGGATGCACTGATGCCGTCAATGATGCGCTGAAACATGGCCTTGCTCCTCAATCCCCACCAGCCGAAGCGTCACGGGCCCACAGCGGCGATGTGCCGCCGCGGCATCAATTGGGCGTCGACCTCCCTAGCGACGCCAGGCGATGCCGATCAGGAAGCCGATCCCGAGCGCCAGCCCGACGGTCGCGAGCGGCCGCTGCGTGATCGCGTCTTCCAGCGTCTCTTCGATCGAGCCGTAGGCGTCTTGTGCAGCTTCCATCATCGCGCTGCCGCGCTCGGACACGTCGTCCATCGCGGAATCCATGTTCTCGCGCGCCTGGCGATAGCCGCGACGAGCCTGCTTGCTGGTGGAGTTGGCGAAAGTATTGAGTGCGTCGGTGATCTGGTCGGTGAGGGCGGCGATATCGCTTTTCACGGCTGCTACATCCTTTTCGAGGCGGTCTCGGGTGGCTTTGTCGGTCCAGTCTCTCATCCCGGCTTCGGCATTGGGCGTGGACATCGGGAGCTCCGAACTGTTGGCGGCTGAGATGGGCGGAGAACGTTTCGTCGCGAGGTAAGTTCCGTTCGCTGAAACCGGTCAGGCTTGCGGAAGCTGCGGCGAATTCTCCGGCAACAGGTGATCCTTCAGGATCAGCGCGACGATCAGGAGCGGCGATGACAGGAACGCGCCCATCGGCCCCCACAGCCAGGTCCAGAACGCGAGCGCGAGCAGCACGGCGAGCGCGTTCAGGGCGAGCCGCCGGCCGATGATCGTCGGCGTGATGAAGTGTCCCTCCAGGAAGGTGAGGCCGCCGAAGGCGAGCGCGGCCATCAGGCCGCCGCCGATGGTCGGAAAGGCGATCAGCCCCACCACCACCAGCACCGCGAACATCGCCACCGGTCCGATGATCGGAATGAAGTTGAGCGTGGCCGCCAGCGCGCCGAGCCCGGCCGGATTGGGCATTCCGGTGACCGCGCAGATCAGGCCGGTGGCGACGCCGACGCCCACATTGATGAGGGTGACGGTCAGCAGATAATTGCCGAGATGGACCTCGATCTCGTTGAGTATCCGGAGCGTGCGCAGCCGCGCGTCGTGATCGCTGAAGGTCATGATCATGGCCCGCCGCAGGTCGCGCCAGCTTGCGATGAACAGGATCAGGGTGACGAAGAACAGCAGGAATTCGGTAAAGGTCGGTGACAGGAATTCCAGCGTCGGCTGCACCCACTCGATCTTGGGCATGTGGAGGCTCGGCAATCCCTCCGAGCCGCCGAGCATGGTTTGCATCTCCCGCCAGAGCGCAAGCGGCCGGTCGAACACGTGCAGCTTGTCCTTTAGTTGCGCGCCGAGCTCCGGCAGGCGCGTGCTCCACTCCATGACCGGCGAAGCGATCAGCGCCACGACGAAGGCGACCACCGCGGTCACCGCGATCACGATCAGCACGGCGCCGAGGCTACGCGGGACCTTGTAGCGCTCGAGAAAGCCTGCCGCCGGCGAGAGCATTGTGCCGGTGACGAACGCCATCACGACCGGCAGGAAGAACGCCCTGCCGACATAGAGCACGGCGACGATGGCAATCAGCAGCAGTCCGGCCAGCGCGAACGCGACGAATTCAGTGCGGCGGATCACCGGCGGCAGCTCGACATGGCTCTCTGGGAGCGGGTCGCCTTCGCTGTTGCCGGAAATCAGACGTTCACTGGGTAGGACGCGCACAATATCTCTCCCGCACGGAATCCGCGATCCGCGCGCCCATTGATGACCTGATTAATGCTTGGGCGGCGCGCTGGTTCCATCGCGGCTTCGTGAACAGTCGCTCGCTTGACTGTGACGTCGCTGCCGCACGCTACGCCGGAACTTCGATCCGTCCGGCGGAGTTTGTTGGAGCAGCGCATCACCTGATGCACATCCAACGGGGCAGCTCATGACCAAGTTGTTTGCAGTCCGTCGCAGCTTCTCGCCGCGCGCCGTCAGCGCATTCGCTTTCGCAACCGCTCTGCTCATCGTGCCCACGGGCACCGCGAGCGCGCAAACCTTCAGCTATGGGCCGATGCAGCGGGTGTACCCGCAGGACCTGTACTCGCAGGGCCAATACTTGCAGGGCCAATACTTGCAGGGCCAAGGCTATTCGCAGGATGACCTCAACGAGGCGCCGCAGGCCGCCGACGAGGATGCTCAGTTGCCTGATCGCCTGCGCAGGCAGATCGTCAGCTTCGACCGGAGCGAGCCGGCCGGTACCATCGTCATCGACACAAACAACACCTATCTCTATTACGTGCTCGGAGGCGGCCGCGCGATCCGCTACGGCGTCGGCGTCGGCCGCGAGGGCTTTACCTGGTCGGGCGTGCAGAGCGTCAGTCGCAAGGCCGAGTGGCCGGACTGGCATCCGCCGACCGAGATGATCGCGCGCCAACCCTATCTGCCGCGCTTCGTCGCCGGCGGGCCCGGCAACCCGCTGGGTGCGCGTGCGATGTATCTCGGCTCGAGCCAATACCGCATCCACGGCACCAACGACCCCTCCACGATCGGCAAGTTCGTCTCGTCCGGCTGCATCCGCATGACCAACGAGGATGTCATCGACCTGTATGGCCGCGTCAATGTCGGCGCCAAGGTCGTGGTGCTGCCGAAGAACGCGCCCTTGATGGCCAGAGGAGGCGACAAGGCCGGCGAGCCTGTACGCAGACGGCCGGCCGTGACGACGCTGCCGTCGGGCCGGCAGGCGTTGAACATCACGTCCTCGGCCGTGAACTAGACGTGAGCGAGGTCATATGAGCAGACGCCTGATTGGCAAATGGGCTGGCGGAACGGCGATCCTGATCGCTATCTCCGCCGGTCTGGTATCGGTGAGCGCGGCGCATGCGGAGGATTTCTTCTCGGCATTGTTCGGCGGCTTCCGGATGCGGCCACCGCCGGAGATCCGCATGCCGTTCCCGAACGACGGGCCGCGTTACGATGCGCCACGTCAACGGACCTATGGCGGCGGCACGGCCTATTGCGTCCGCGGCTGTGACGGCCGCTATTTCCCGGCGCAGGGCAGCGATGCCGAAAGCAAGGCGCAATCCTGCAAGAGCTTCTGCCCGGCCTCGGAAACCTCGCTGGTCTATGGCGGCAACATCGACGAAGCCACGACAGATAAGGGAAAGTCCTATTCCGACCTGCCGAACGCGTTCCGCTATCGCAACGAGATCGTCGCGGGCTGTACCTGCAATGGCAAGGACCCGGTGGGGCTCGCATCGGTCAAGGTCGAGGACGACCCCACCCTGCGCAAGGGCGACATCGTCGCCGGACCCGGCGGCCTCGTGGTCGCGAGCCGCAACGCCAATGACCGCCGCGGCGTCGCGATGAACTTCTCGCCGCTACCGGAATCGGTGCGCGCCAGATTCCGCCAGGTCCCCGTGGTCGCGAAGGAGTAGCGAGCGCTCGCATCGACGGCGGTCCAAGCCTCGTTGGAGCCTCGTTGGAGCCTCGTCGGACCGGCAAACCGCTGGCCGACCCAGCCGAAGGAGCGAATTTCGTGTGAGATTACAGCAGGGTTTCCGAAATGGAACCGGCTTGGCTGCAGCGCGTTAGAGCAGCATAGCAATTGCCTGAAGGGGGCCTCGCGATGCTGGTCGGCGTACTCGTCACCTTTCTCGTCGTCATTCTCGTGCTTTATCTCATCAACATGCTGCCGATGGACGGCCGCGCCAAGCAGATCGCGCGTGTGATCGTCATCATCATCGGCGTCGTGTCGCTGCTGAAATATTTGACGGTATTTTGAGGGACTGCGGCAGCTCCAAAATAGCAGATGCCCCGGCCTTGGCCGGGGCTTCTTCGTGCTGCCTCAATGCAGCGACTTGAGCCAGTCGTCGACGTCCTGGCGAACTTGGTCCTTGGCCTTGCCATAGCGCTCCTGGAGCCGGCCCTCGAGCTGCTCGCGACGACCCTCGATCAGTGTGAGATCGTCGTCGGTCAGCTTGGCCCATTTCTCCTTGGCGGAGCCCTTGAATTGCTTCCAGTTTCCTTCGATCCGATTCCAGTCCATGACCATCTCCCGTTGGTGATGGTGGTACAACGCGATCCCCGGCGCAGCCGTTCCGCGGCCCGCCGCGGCGTTTCGCCCGCAAAAAAAGCCCCGGTGTGAACCGGGGCCTTTGAAGGTTTTCGCATCGGAGCTCAGCCCGCCGCCTTGGCCTCGCGGCGGCGCGCGGTGAGGATGTATTCGGTGTAGCCGTTCGGCTGCTCGCGCCCCCTGAAGATGAGATCGCAGGCCGCCTTGAAGGCGACGCCGTCGAAGGCGGGCGCCATCGGCCTGTAGATCGGATCGCCCGCGTTCTGCTTGTCGACGACGACCGCCATGCGCTTGAGCGATTCCATCACCTGCGCCTCGGTGATGACGCCCTGGTGCAGCCAGTTGGCGAGATGCTGGCTGGAGATGCGCAAGGTGGCGCGGTCTTCCATCAGGCCGACATCGTGAATGTCGGGCACCTTCGAGCAGCCGACACCCTGGTCGATCCAGCGCACGACGTAACCCAGAATGCCCTGGCAATTGTTGTCGATCTCCTGCCTGACGTCGTCGGGCGCCCAGTTCGACTTCGACACCGGAATGGTCAGGATGTCCGAGAGCTTGGCGCGGGGTCCGCCCTTGGCCAGCTCCTGCTGGCGCGCGGTGACGTTGACCTGGTGATAGTGCAGCGCGTGCAGCGTCGCGGCCGTCGGCGAGGGCACCCAGGCGGTGGTGGCGCCAGCCTGCGGATGGCCGAGCTTCTGCGCCAGCATGTCCGCCATCTTGTCGGGCGCCGCCCACATGCCTTTGCCGATCTGGGCATGGCCGGGCAGGCCGCAGGTCAGGCCCATGTCGACGTTCCAGTCCTCATAGGCCTTGATCCAGGCCTGCGCCTTCATCTCGTTCTTGCGGATCATCGGACCCGCTTCCATCGAGGTATGGATCTCGTCGCCGGTGCGGTCGAGGAAGCCGGTGTTGATGAACATGATGCGCTTGGAGGCGCGCTGGATGCAGGCCTTGAGATTGACGGTGGTGCGCCGCTCCTCGTCCATGATGCCGACCTTGAGCGTGTTCTCGGGCAGGCCCAGCATCTTCTCGACGTGGTCGAAAATCTCGCAGGTCAGTGAGACCTCGTCCGGGCCGTGCATCTTCGGCTTGACGATGTAGGCAGAACCCGTGCGGCTGTTCTTGACCCTGGAATGGCCCTTGAGGTCGTGGATCGCGAGCAGGCCGGAGACCGCCGCGTCGAGCAGGCCCTCCGGAATTTCCTCGCCCTTCTCGTCGAGCACCGCGTCGGTGAACATGTGGTGACCGCAATTGCGCATCAACAGCAGGCTGCGGCCGTGCAGCTTGAGCTCGCCCTTGCCATCCGGCGTCTTGTAGACGCGGTCTGCGTTGAGCGAACGCGTCAGCGTCTTGCCGCCCTTCTCGAAGTCGGCCGACAGCGTGCCGTTCATCAGGCCGAGCGTGTTGCGGTAGACCAGCACCTTGTCCTCGGCATCGACCGCGGCGACCGAGTCTTCCATGTCCAGAATGGTGGAGACCGCGGCTTCCATGATCATGTCGGAGACGCCGGCCGGATCGTCCTTGCCGATCGCGCTGCTGCGGTCGATCACCACCTCGACATGCAGGCCGTTGTTGACGAGCAGCACGGCGCTCGGCGCAGCCGCATCGCCCTGGTAGCCCGCGAACTGCGCGGCGTTCTTCAGCGCGGTGGCGTTGCCGCTCTTCAGCTTCACCGCGAGCTGGCCCGCGACCACGCTATAAGCCGTGACGTCGGTGTGGCTGCCGGTCGCGAGCGGCACGGCGTTATCGAGGAACGCCTTGGCCTTGGCGATCACCTTGTCGCCGCGCGCCTTGTTGTAGCCCTTGCCGCTCTCGGACGGATCGTGCGGGATCGCGTCGGTGCCGTAGAAGGCGTCATAGAGCGAGCCCCAGCGCGCGTTCGCCGCATTCAGCGCATAGCGTGCATTGGTGAGGGGCACCACGAGCTGCGGGCCGCAGATCTGGCCGATCTCCTCGTCCACGTTGGCCGTCTCGACCTTCTGCGTCGCCGGCTCCGGCACGAGATAGCCGATCTCCTTCAGGAAGGCGGTGTAGGCGTCGAGGTCGAACGCCTTGCCCTTATTGGCACGGTGCCAGTCGTCGATCTTGGCCTGCAGATTGTCGCGGAACGCGAGCAGCTCGCGGTTCTTCGGTCCCAGCTCCTTGATGATGGTGGCAACCCCTGCCCAGAACGCATCCGGCGCGATCCCCGTTTTCGGGGCCGCTTCCTTGGCGATGAAGTCAAACAGGACAGGGGCGATCTTCAATCCGTGGGCATCGACGCGTTTCATGGATGGGCTTTCTTGTTGGAAATGGCTGTTTTTGGCTGCCTTTGACCCGACAGCAGCAAAATGCGTTCCAAGGGAGCGGCTTTCCGGACCTATTAGCCCCAAAATCAGGGCGGTGAGAAGACCCCTGGAGGCTTGTCAAAATGTCAAGAAGAGAGGGGCAGGAGGGCCCGAGCCTGGCTTCCTGCCACGCACGCAACTGCGCTCCCTTCCCCACAGGGGCAGGGGGCTATCGCATATGAGATGTGGCTGTGGGCAGCGGCTGTCTCCACAGCGTCATGGCCGGGCTTGTCCCGGCCATCCACGCCTTTCCACGCAGTACGAAGAACGTGGATGCCCGGGACAAGCCGGGCATGACGACCTCTGCAATATTCAAATGCGATTGCCCTGCCCAAGGGGGAGGGAACGCACCGACTGCGTGGCGGCAGGAAGTGTACCAACGAGAGTGGGGCCTCAAATATTCGCAGCGAGGTCCACGAGCTCGTCGAACAGCACGCCGGTCGCCTTCAGCATCTGCTCGATCTCGTCAGCCGCCTCGGCCACGGTCCGCTTCGACGTGTCGATCACGAGCTCGGCGGCCTCAGGCTTCTCGTAATCATTGCCGATGCCGGTGAACGAGGCGAGCGCGCCGGCGCGGGCCTTCTTGTAGTGGCCCTTGGGATCGCGCTCCTCGCACACCTCGGCCGGCGTTGCGACATGGATCTCGCGGAACGCGGTATCGGCGATGCGGCGCGCGGCGGCGCGGTCCTCGCGGGCCGGCGACACGGCCGCGACGATCGCGATATGGCCGTTGCGGGCGAGATGCGTCGCGACCTCGGCGAGGCGGCGGATGTTCTCGCTGCGGTCGGTGGCGGAGAAGCCGAGATCGCTGTTGAGCCCGGCGCGCAGCGTGTCGCCGTCGAGCAGGATCGGCGAGCCGCCATTGGTGAAGAGACGCCGCTCCAGCGCGCGCGCCAGCGTCGACTTGCCGGAGGCGGGCAGGCCGGTGAGCCAGACCACCGCACCGTTATGGCGGTAGCGCGCCGAGCGCTCGTCGCTGCGCAGCGCCGATTCCACCGGCACGATGTCGACAGGCACGGCGCGCTGGCCGGCATCGACCGACAGCACCAGGCCGCCGCCGGCGATGCGCCCGGACACCTCGATCACGAGACGGCCGGTGCGCGGATTTTCGGTGTAGGGATCGGTCGCGATCGGATTGGACAGGGAGATGTCGATCTCGCCGACATGGTTGCGGCCGATCGCCTTGTTCTCGCTGCTCGAGAGCTCGCCTGGATCGACCGCCTTCTCGATGGCGACAACGGTTGCGCGGCTTTCCTTGGGTCCGCAGCGCACCAAGAGTTGATCCCCTTTTGCGAGCGGCTTGTCGTGCAGCCAGAAGATCCGCGCGCGCAGCCGCCGCGTCTCGCGCGGGGCGCTGCCCGCATGCGCGATGATGTCGCCGCGCTCGATGAACAATTCGCGGTCGAGCGTGATGCCGACCGAGCGGCCCGCGCCCTGCCGACCCGCGACCGGCGTCACCGGCCAGCTCTCGACCGTCTTGATCTTGGCGATCTTGCCCGCGGGCATGATCACGATCTCGTCGCCGGCGATCAGGCTGCCGGATTCGATGCGGCCTGCGACGATGCGGCGGTCGTCGAACTTGTAGATCGCCTGCACCGGCAGCCGCAGCGCCAGCGCTTCCAGCGGCCGCGCCGGCTCGAGGCGATCGAGCGCCTCGACCACGGTCGGTCCCTTGTACCAGCCGATGCGGTCGGTGCGCTCGGCAACGCCGTCGCCGTCGCGCGCGGAGATCGGGATCACCGCGGTCGGCGTCACGCCGAGACCGTCGAGATGCGCGGAGATCTCGTCGCTGATGTCCTTGAATCGTGCGGCGGAGAAATCCACGCGGTCCATCTTGTTGACGACGACGGCAACCTGCTTCACGCCGAGCAGATGCAGGAGATAGCCGTGCCGCCTGGTCTGGTCGCGCACGCCCTCCAGCGCATCGATGATCAGCACCGCACCGTCGGCCTGCGAGGCACCGGTGATCATGTTGCGCAGGAATTCCGCGTGGCCGGGCGCGTCGATCAGCACGATGTCGCGGGAATTGGTGCGGAAGCGGATTTGCGTGGTGTCGATGGTGATGCCCTGGTCGCGCTCGGTCTGCAGCGCGTCGAGCAGGAACGACCATTCGAACGGCATGCCGCGCCGCGCGCTGACGGCTTTCAGCATTTCGAGCTTGCCGTCGGGCAGGCTGCCGGTCTCATGCAGGAGGCGGCCGACCAGCGTCGACTTGCCGTGGTCGACATGGCCGACGATGACGATGCGGACCTGCGGTCGCGTCGTGCCGTTCGGAGTGGCCGGCGAAGCGGGAGTGACGATCATGTTCATAGCCACAAAGCGTCCTGAGGTCAGAGATAGCCGGCGACGCGGAGGCGCTCGAAGGCGTCCTCGGTCTCGTGGTCGAGTGCGCGTCCGGCGCGCTCCGGCACCTTGGTCTGCTCGAGCTCGATCAGAATCTCGTCGATGCTGGACGCCGTCGAATTCACGGGGTTGGTGATGTCCTGATCGCCGAGCGAGCGGTAGCGCTTGCCGTCCTTGGCGAGATAGAGCGGAATGATCGGGATGTTCTCGCGCTTGGTGTAGGCCCAGATGTCGGCCTCGGTCCAATGCAGGATCGGATGGATGCGCAAATGCGCACCTTGCGGCGGCGAGGCGTTGAAATGATCCCAGAACTCCGGCGGCTGGTCGCGCACGTCCCAATTGCCCTCCAGGCCGCGCGGCGAGAACACCCGCTCCTTGGCGCGCGTCGCTTCCTCGTCGCGACGGATGCCGGCGATCAGGCCGTCGAAGCCATACTTTGCGAGCGCCATCTTGAGGCCCTCGGTCTTGCGCGCGGCGGAACGGGCGGCCGGTGGCAGCGTCGGGTCGACGGCATCGATCGGCGGGCAGGGCTCGACGCGCAGGTCGAGATCCCATTCCTTGCCGTAATGATCGCGGAAGCGATACATCTCCGGAAACTTCTTGCCGGTATCGACGTGAAGGGCCGGGAACGGCATCTTGCCGAAGAAGGCCTTCCGCGCCAGCCAGATCATGACATTGGAGTCCTTGCCGAGCGACCAGAGCAGGGCGATCTTCTTCAGCCGGGCGAAGGCTTCACGAAAGATGTAGATGCTCTGCGCTTCGAGCTGGTCGAGATGGTCCATGCTCGGGGCAAGTTCGGCAGAAAATTCTTGCGCGCGCACGCGCTCGGCCAGCGCCGGATTGCTCAGTCGATCAGCAGCGGAATCGTGCTTGAGAAGATGCATCTCTGCCACTTTGCGTTTGGAGGCGAAAATTCTATAGTTGCGGTGCGGAAGAGAAGAAAAAATTTTCTCTTTGCGCGCTCGAAACGAGACATATATAGAAAATAATTCCAGTCAACCCCGTTTGTGGGGAAGCGAGTATCGCATGCGGTTCTTGCCGGTGTTTCTCGATCTCAAGGCCGGCCCGGTGGTCCTTATCGGTGCGGGCGAGCTTTTGCGCGCCAAGCTGCGCGTGCTCGCCGCTGCCGGCGCGCGGCTGCGCGTGCATGCGATCGACGGCAATCATGACCTCGGCCTCGGCTCCAAAGATGCGGCGCGCATCGAGATCTTGGCGAGCGATCCGCTCACGGCCGATCTTTCGGGCGTCGTTGCCGTCGTCTGCGCGGGCGCAGGCGATGTCGGTGTGGCCATGTCGGCTCGCGCCAAGGCGGCTGGCCTCCCCGTCAACGTCATGGACGATCTCGAACATTCCAGCTTCATCTTTCCGGCCATCGTCGATCGCGGCGATGTCGTGGTCGCGGTCGGCACCGGCGGCAGCTCTCCAGTGGTGGCGCGGCGCGTGCGCGAGAAGATCGAGGCGCTGCTGCCGGCGCGGATCGGCGAGCTCGCCGAGTTCATCGGCACCTTCCGCAAGTCGATCAACGAACGCATCGCCGAGTTTCCGCTGCGCCGCCGCTTCTGGGAGCGCGTCATCGACGGTCCGATCGGCGCCGCCGTGCTCGCCGGACGCAACAGCGAAGCGGACGCTTCGCTCAGGGCGATCTCGGATCCCGCCGCATTCGCGCGCGCCGACAAGCCGGAAGGCTCGGTCACGCTGGTCGGTGCCGGCCCCGGCGATCCCGATCTGCTCACCATCAAGGCGCTACGCGCGCTGCAGGATGCCGACATCGTCTTCCATGACGAGCTGGTCTCGCCCGAGATTCTCGACCGCATTCGCCGCGACACCACGCGCGTTTCGGTCGGCCGCCGCATCGGCAAGCCCGGTATCGGCCAGGACGCCATCAACAAGCGCATGATCGAGGCGGCGCAATCGGGCCAGCGCGTCGTGCGGCTGAAGGGCGGCGATCCCTTCGTGTTCGGCCGGGGCGGCGAAGAGGTGGAAGCGCTGCGCGCCGCCGGCATCGCCTATTCGATCATTCCCGGCATCACTGCAGGGCTCGGCGCCGCTGCCGATTTCGAGGTGCCGCTCACTTACCGTCACGAAGCGTCCCGCATCACCTTCCTCACAGCACACAAGGCGCGCGACGCAGAGAACGTGGATTGGTCGACGCTGACCGACGCCAGAATGACGCTCGTGGTCTACATGGGCGTGACCGCAGCGCCCGCCGTGCGCGCCGGCCTTTTCGCCGCCGGTCGCTCGCCGGAGACGCCGGTCGGCGTGTTCGCCCGCGTCACGCAGCCGGATGCGCAAGGCGCGATCGGCACGCTACGCGACCTGCCGGAGCTGGCGCGGCGGATCCATGGCGGTCCCGCCATCCTCATCATCGGCGACGTGGTCCGGCATGCCGGCTCGCTTCGCCAGACACCCAAACAACTCATCTCTGACCTCCTGGAAGCAGCCGAATGACCTCTCCGCTTGAACAGAAGAAAATCAAGATCGCCGGCCCCTCGGTCGTGACCGCCAACCGCACCTGGGACGGCATCGTGGTCTACCGCACCGCCGCCAAGAGCTGGTCTGCGGACCTCTCGGAAGCCGCCATCGTGCGCAACTCCGACGAGGCCAAGGCGTTGCTTGCGGAAGCGGTGGCCGATGACGTCGGCGCCATCGGCCCCTATATCGCGCCGGTGCAGATCGGCGACGACGGCAAGGTCCTGCCCGGCAACCTGCGCGAACAGATCCGCCGTACCGGCGTCACCATCGGACAGCCGGCCCAGGTTTAAGGCACGCACTTATGTACGCTTACGACGAAATCGACCGCACGCTCGTCAACGAGCGCGTCTCGGAGTTCCGCGACCAGGTGAAGCGGCGCCTTTCCGGCGAGCTCACCGAGGACGAGTTCAAGATCCTGCGGCTTCAGAACGGCGTCTATCTACAACTGCACGCCTACATGTTCCGCGTCGCGATTCCCTATGGCACGCTGGCGACGAACCAGATGCGCGCGCTCGCCCATGTCGCGCGCAAATACGACCGCGGCTACGGCCACTTCACCACGCGGCAGAACATCCAGTTCAACTGGATCAAGCTCGCCGAGCTGCCGGATGCGCTCGAAGACCTCGCCAAGGTCGGCATCCACGCGATGCAGACCTCCGGCAACAACATGCGCAACGTCACCTCGGATCAGTGGGCCGGCGTCGCGCCGGGCGAGATCGAGGACCCGCGCATCTGGTCGGAGCTGATCCGCCAGCACACCACGCTGCACCCGGAATTCTCGTTCCTGCCGCGCAAGTTCAAGATCGCGATCACCGCCTCGGACCACGACCGTGCCGCAATCAAGATCCACGACATCGGCCTCCGCCTGATCAAGAACGAGAAGGGCGAGACCGGCTTCGAGGTGTTGGTCGGCGGCGGTCTCGGCCGCACGCCGTTCATCGCCAAGACCATCAAGCATTTCGTGCATGGCCGCGACATCCTCAGCTACATCGAGGCTATCTTACGCGTCTACAACCAGTACGGCCGCCGCGACAACATCTACAAGGCGCGCATCAAGATCCTGGTGCACGAGCTCGGCATCGAGAAATTCTCGCGCGAGGTCGAGGACGAGTGGCAGCACATTCGCAACTCCTCACTCCAGATCGACGACGAGGTGATCGAGGACATCCGCTCGCGCTTCACCTACCCTGCTTACGAGAAGCTGCCGCACATGCCGGACGAGCTGCGCCAGGCCGCGGCCGACCCTGATTTCGAGGCATGGCGCAAGAACTCCGTCGCCCCGCACAAGGTGCAGGGCTATTCCATCGTCACGATCTCGCTGAAGCCGACCGGCGGGCCTCCGGGCGATGCCACCGCCGAGCAGATGGACGCGCTGGCCGATCTTGCCGACAAATATTCCTTCGGCGAGATCCGCGTCGGCCACGAGCAGAATCTGGCGCTGCCGCACGTCGCCAAGCGCGACCTGCCGGCGCTGTGGAAGGCGCTCGACAAGCTCGGGCTGGCGACCCCCAACGTCAACCTGATCACCGACATCATCGCCTGCCCCGGGCTCGATTATTGCTCGCTGGCGAATGCGCGCTCGATCCCGATCGCGCAGGAGTTGACGCGGCGCTTTGCCAATCACGAGCTCGCCAACCTGATCGGCCGTCTCCACATCAACATCTCCGGCTGCATCAATGCCTGCGGCCATCACCATGTCGGCCATATCGGCATTCTCGGCGTCGAGAAGAACGGCGAGGAGGTCTACCAGATCACCATCGGGGGCCGTGCGGACGAGAATGCTGCGCTCGGCACCCTGATCGGTCCCGGCGTCAAGTTCGACGAGGTCGCCGACGTCGTCGAGGACATCGTGGAAGCTTATCTGGCGCTGCGCGAGCGCCCGGAAGAGCTGTTCATGGACACGGTGAAGCGCCTCGGCGTCGAACCCTTCAAGGAGCGCGTCTATGCCACTCGTTAACGGCGGAAATATCGTCGATGACAGCTTCGTCAAGCTCGCCGTCGACACGCCGGTCCCTGCGGGCGGCGACATCCTGGTGCCGGCCGAGCGCTTCCTCGGCGAGGCGGATGGCTTGCTCAAGCGCGCGGGCAAGGTCGGCGTGATCTGGCCGAACAATCGCGATATCGCCGAGCTCGTGCCCTATCTCGGCAAGATCGCCGCCATCGCGCTGGTGTTCCCGACCTTCCGCGACGGACGGGCCTACAGCCAGGCGCGGCTGCTGCGCGAACGCTACAATTACCGCGGCGAATTGCGCGCGACCGGTCAGGTGCTGCGCGACCAGTTCGTGTTCATGCTGCGGGCCGGCTTCGATGCCTTCGAGGTCAAGAAGCAGGCCGACGCGGAAGCCTTCATGCAGACCGCCAAGCGCTATTCGGTGTTCTACCAGCCGACCGGCGATGGCCGCATCACCGCGCTGCACCGGCGCATGCAATTGCGCCACTCCGAAGGGGTCGGCACGTGAACGCGATCGCGCCTCGGGTTTCGCCCGCGTCCGCGTTGCCTTCGGCGGACGAGCTCGATCGCGCCTTGCGCGATGCCTCGCCCGCGGAGGTCATTGCCGCGGCGCTGGAGACGGTCGGGCGCGACAAGCTTGCGCTGGTGTCCTCCTTCGGCACGGAATCGGCGACGCTGCTGAAGGTCATGGCGGACGTCGATCCGGCGATCCCCGTGATCTTTCTCGACACCGGCTGGTTGTTCGAGGAGACGCTGGCCTATCGCGATACGCTCATTGCGACGCTGGGCCTGAAGGACGTCCGCTCGATCAAGCCCGCCGAAGAGACGCTGTCGCGCGAAGATCCCGACCGCGACCTCTGGTTCTCCGATCCCGACGCCTGCTGCCGCATCCGCAAGGTCGAACCGCTGGCGCGCGCGCTGAAGCCGTTCGATGCCTGGCTCAACGGCCGCAAGCGCTTCCAGGGCAATGCGCGCGCCGAGATTCCGGTCGTCGAGGACGATGGCGCGCGGCTGAAGTTCAATCCCTTCACCAACGTCTCGCGCGAGGAGATCGAGGCGATCTTCGTCCGCGCCAAATTGCCGCGGCACCCTCTGGTTGTGTCAGGATTCCTGTCGGTTGGGTGTATGCCCTGCACCAGCCGAACGACCGAGGGCGAGGATGCACGCGCCGGCCGGTGGCGTGGCCGGGCCAAGACAGAATGCGGCATCCACACCATGAAGACTTCGTAGCACAGTCACGCTGCGAGCTAGCGAACAAGAAAATCGGGTTCCGTTGACACAGAAGCGTTTCGCCACGAGTTATGCCTGCCGTCGACGACGTCGATGTCGTCGAGGTGAATGGAGATGGACATGATGCGCCGTATCGTTCCGCTCGCCGCAGGATTGCTCGCGACGGGGTTCTGGGCAGGCTCGGCTCTGGCCGCCGACATCAATTTGCTGAACGTGTCGTACGATCCGACGCGCGAGCTCTATGCCGAGTTCAACAAGTCGTTTGCGACCGCCTATCAGAAGGAAACCGGCAAGAGCGTCGAGATCAAGCAGTCGCATGGCGGCAGCGGTTCGCAGGCGCGTGCGGTGATCGACGGATTGCAGGCCGACGTGGTGACGCTTGCGCTCGCCTACGACATCGATGCGATCGCGAACAAGGGTCTCATCGCGGCGGATTGGCAGAAGCGGCTGCCGCAGAATTCATCACCCTATACCTCGACCATCGTCTTCCTGGTGCGCAAGGGCAATCCCAAGGGCATCAAGGATTGGGACGATCTGATCAAGCCGGGCGTTGCCATCATCACGCCGAACCCGAAGACCTCGGGCGGCGCCCGCTGGAATTATCTGGCGGCCTGGGGTTTTGCGCAGAAGAAATACGGCTCGGCCGACAAGGCCAAGGAGTTCGTCGGGAAGCTGTTCCAGCAGGTGCCGGTGCTCGATACCGGTGCGCGGGGCTCCACCGTGACTTTCGTCGAACGCGGCGTCGGTGACGTGCTGCTCGCCTGGGAGAACGAGGCGTTCCTGGCCCTGAAGGAATTCGGTGCGAACAAGTTCGAGATCGTGGCACCGCCGCAATCGATCCTCGCCGAGCCGCCGGTTACCATCGTCGACAAGGTTGCCGACAAAAAAGGCACCCGGAACGCGGCTGACGCTTACCTGCAATATTGGTATACCAAGGAAGCGCAAGAGATCGCCGCGCGCAATTTCTACCGTCCCCGCGATGCGGAGATTGCGAAGAAGTACGAAAATGCCTTCGCCAAGGTCGAACTGTTCACGATCGACGACGTCTTCGGCGGCTGGACCAAGGCGCAGAAGGAACATTTTGGCGACGGCGGCGTCTTTGATCAGATCTACAAGAACTGATCTGGCGCTATCGAAGGGGCTTTGACAGGGGGCCTGGTGAGCGCACTCGCAGCAAGACGTCGGACGTTGCCGGGCTTCGGTCTCACCATGGGACTGACGCTGACCTGGCTGTCCGTCATCATCCTGATTCCGCTTGCCGGCCTGTTCCTGAGATCGCTCGAGCTCAGTCCCGAGCAGTTCTGGAACATCCTCTCCAGCCGCCGCACCCTGAACGCGCTTCGCGTCTCGTTCGGTCTCGCGTTCGCGGCGGCCTGCGTCAATCTGGTGATGGGCAGCATCATCGTCTGGGCGCTGGTGCGCTACCGCTTTCCCGGCCGCCGCATCTTCGATGCCATCGTCGACGTGCCGTTTGCGCTGCCGACGGCGGTGGCCGGCGTCGCCCTGACCGCGCTGTTCGCCGAGCAGGGCTGGCTGGGCGCGCCGCTCGCGGCGCTCGGGCTCAAGGTCGCGTTCACGCCGGTCGGCATCTTCGTCGCCATGATCTTCATCGGCATTCCGTTCGTGGTCCGCACCGTGCAGCCGGTGCTGCAGGATCTCGATCCTGAAATCGAGGAGGCCGCGGGCAGCCTGGGGGCCAGCCGCTGGCAGACCATCGTCCGCGTGATCCTGCCCTCGCTTGCGCCGGCGCTGCTCACGGGCCTTGCGCTCGCCTTCGCCCGCGCGGTCGGCGAATACGGCTCGGTGATCTTCATCGCCGGCAATCTGCCCAATGTCTCCGAGATCGCGCCGCTCTTGATCGTGATCCGCCTGTCCGAATTCCGTTACGCCGACGCGACCGCGATTGCGGTGGTCATGCTCGTCGTCTCCTTCGTCATCATCTTCGCGGTCAATCGGCTCCAGCGCTGGGCGCAGAGCCGGATCCCGGCGCGCTGAGGGCGGATCATGACGATGCAGATCGCAGATACCGTCTCGCTCTCGGCCTCCAACTCGCAGGCGCGCGCGCATGCGGCAGCAGCGCGGAACAATTTGCGCACCGAGCCTCGCGCCGTCCGCATCGCCATCATCACGCTGGCGGTGCTGTTTCTCACCGTCTTCGTCGTGTTGCCGCTCGTCCTCGTGTTCGCGCAGGCGTTTTCGCGCGGCATCCTCGCCTATTTCGCGGCGCTCGCCGAGCCGGAGGCGCTGGCGGCTATCAAGCTGACGTTGATCGTCGCGGCGATTTCCGTCGGCCTCAATCTGCTGTTCGGCCTCGTCGCCGCCTGGGCGATCGCAAAATTCGAGTTTCCGGGCAAGACCGTCCTGATTACGCTGATCGACCTGCCTTTCTCGGTGAGCCCGGTGATCTCGGGCCTCGTCTTCGTGCTGCTGTTCGGCGCGCAGGGCTATTTCGGCAGCTGGCTGCGCGACCACGACATCCAGATCCTGTTCGCCGTGCCCGGCATCGCGCTCGCCACCACCTTCGTGACCTTCCCCTTCGTGGCGCGCGCGCTGATCCCCCTGATGCAGGAGCAGGGCACGCAGGAGGAGGAGGCCGCCATCTCGCTCGGTGCCTCCGGCCTGCAGACCTTCTTCCGCGTCACCCTGCCCAACATCAAATGGGGCGTGCTCTACGGCGTCCTGCTCTGCAACGCGCGCGCGATGGGCGAGTTCGGTGCGGTCTCCGTCGTCTCTGGCCACATCCGCGGCGAGACAAACACCATGCCGCTCCTGGTCGAGATCCTCTATAACGAGTACCAGTTCGTCGCCGCCTTCGCGATCGCCTCGCTGCTCGCAATGCTGGCGCTGATCACGCTGATCGCCAAAACAGTTCTCGAACGTCATCTCGACGAAGGACAAGACGCCAGTGACCATTGAAGTCAGGAATCTCGTCAAGAAGTTCGGCAGCTTTGCCGCCCTCGACGGCGTCGACCTCAAGGTCGACAATGGCGAATTGCTGGCGCTGCTCGGCCCCTCCGGCTCCGGCAAGACCACATTGCTGCGGATCATCGCCGGCCTCGACTGGCCGGACTCGGGTGAAGTCTTCTTCAACGGCGAGGACGCGCTGGCGCAAGGCGCCCGCGAGCGCCACGTCGGCTTCGTCTTCCAGCACTATGCGCTGTTCCGCCACATGACCGTGTTCGAGAACGTTGCCTTCGGGCTGCGCGTGCAGCCGCGCGCGGTCCGAAAGGACGAGGCCGCGATCCGCTCGCGCGTCAAGGAGCTGCTCGACCTGGTGCAGCTCGACTGGCTCGCCGACCGCTATCCCAGCCAGCTCTCCGGCGGCCAGCGCCAGCGCATCGCGCTCGCCCGCGCGCTCGCGATCGAGCCGCGCATCCTCCTGCTCGACGAGCCGTTCGGCGCGCTGGATGCCAAGGTGCGGAAAGAGCTGCGCAAATGGCTGCGCTCGCTGCATCACGAGATCAACGTCACCTCGATCTTCGTCACCCACGACCAGGAGGAGGCGCTGGAAGTCGCCAACCGCGTCGTGGTGATGGACAAGGGCAGGATCGAGCAGATCGGCTCGCCCGACGATGTCTACGACAATCCGGCGACGGCTTTCGTGCACGGTTTCATCGGCGAATCCATCGTGCTGCCGATCCAGATCGGCGATGGCGCGATCCGGCTCGGAGACCGGCAGCTCGACCTGGCGGCCGAAGGGCTTGCGCCAGGCGCGTCAAAGCTGTTCGTGCGGCGACATGACATGCTGGTCGGCCCGCCCGGCAGCGGCGCCTTCGAGGGTGCGGTCCAGCACGTCCGCAATTTCGGCCCGGTGCAACGGGCCGAAGTGGCCCTGTCCGGCGGCGAGACCATCGAGATCGACGCCCCCCGCGACAAGGAACTGCGCGCCGGCGACACGATCGGCCTCAAGCCGCGCCGTTACCGGATTTTTGCGGGCTGATCCCGCCGTCATTCCACCTGGGAATGACGGCTCAAATTCTCTTCAAAATTCACCTTTCAGCCATTGTTGGTATGCAACAACGGCCCCCTCATCTGGGGGCTCCGATTCATGCGCGCTGCGGCCGCAATTCTCGTCATGTTGCTGCTCGCCGGCTGCGCCGGCAACGAAGCACCGGTCCAGCAGCCGTCGATGTATGCCGACATGGCGGTCCCGGGCTCCAAGCTCGACGTCCAGGCGGCTGCGATCATGATCTCGCAATACCGCCAGAACAACGGGCTCGGCACGGTCGTGGTCGATCCGGATTTGACACGGCTCGCCGAATCCCAGTCGGGCGCGATGGCGGCAGCCAACAAGATGGACCACGACGTCCGCGCGCCGCTCGCCAAGCGCCTGGCCTCAGGAGGTTATCCTGCCACCGTGGCGGTCGAGAACATCTCGGCCGGCTATCATACGCTGGCGGAAGCGTTTTCCGGCTGGCGCGACTCGCCTCCGCACCGCGCCAACATGCTCAAGAGCGGTGTCACAAAATTAGGCATCGCGGCCAGCTATGCTCCAGGCACCAAATACAAGGTGTTCTGGACCATGATCCTGGCCTCCACGGAGCCGCGATAAGCCAGACTTGATGCCGGGATGCATTGACGCCGCGGTGGAGTGTCGCCACGGTGGCCACCCTTTTGCTATTGTTCCCGCATGAGCGATCATAGTCCGGACACCGCAACTATCCCCACCAATGCGCAGCGCGTCCTGGTCCTCCAGGGCGGCGGCGCGCTCGGCTCGTACCAGGCTGGCGCCTTCCAGGCGCTGTGCGGCTACGGCTTCGATCCGGAATGGGTGGCCGGTATCTCGATCGGCGCCGTCAACGCCGCCATCATCGCCGGCAACGAGGGGCGCACCCGCGTCGAGCGGCTCAAGGAATTCTGGGAAATGGTGTCGGCCCCGGTGCCGTGGAAGCCGGTCGGCAAGAGCGACCACAGCCGCGAGCTGTTCAATTCCACCAGCGCCGCGCTGATCGCGACCTTCGGCGTGCCCGGCTTCTTCACGCCGCGCATTCCACCGGCGCCGCTGTGGCCGCCGGGGCATCCCGAGGCCGAAAGCTATTACGATACCTCGCCGCTGAAGAAGACGCTGGAGCGTCTCGTCGATTTCGACCGCATCAACGATTTGAAGACCCGCCTGTCGGTCGGTGCGGTCGGCGTCACCTCGGGCAATTTCAAGTATTTCGACAATTACGCGTTCAAGAAGCTCGGCAAGACAATCGGTCCCGAGCACATCATGGCCTCCGGCGCGCTGCCGCCCGGCTTTCCCTCCGTCGTCATCGACGGCGAGCATTATTGGGACGGCGGCATCGCTTCCAACACCCCGCTCGACTACGTGCTCGATGCCGAGGTCGAACGCGACATGCTGATCTTCCAGGTCGATTTGTTCTCGGCGCGCGGGGATCTGCCGAACTCGCTGCTGGAGGCGGCCGAGCGCGAGAAGGACATCCGCTATTCCAGCCGCACGCGGATGAACACCGACAAGAACAAGCAGATCCACAACGCCCGCCGCGCTGTGCGCGACCTGATCGGCAAATTGCCGGACTATCTCAAGAACGATCCTTCCGTCGAATTCCTGGCGAAAGTGTCGCGCGAAAGCACCGTCACCGTGGTGCATCTGATCTACCGCAGCAAGAACTACGAATCCTCGTCCAAGGATTATGATTTCTCGCACATTGCCATGGTCGAGCATTGGGATGCCGGCGTACGCGACGTGCACCTGTCGATGCGCCACAAGGACTGGCTGGAGCGGCCGCAGTCCGGCGAGACCATGGTGACCTACGATCTCACGGGGGACGTCACCGCGCCCCCGGCAAAAAGGAGTGAATAGAATGGGTATTCTGTCAGGCAAGAACGCCGTCGTGACCGGATCGACCAGCGGCATCGGGCTCGCCTACGCGCGCGCCTTCGCCGCCGCCGGTGCCAACGTCGTCATCAACGGTTTCGGCGCGCCGGAGGACATCGAGAAGGAGCGCGCCAAGATCGAGTCCGATTTCGGCGTCAAGGCGGTCTACTCGCCCGCCGACATGACCAAGCCCGCCGAGATCGCCGGCATGATCGCGCTCGGCGACAAGACGTTCGGCTCGGTCGATATTCTCGTCAACAATGCCGGCATCCAGTTCGTCTCGCCGATCGAGGAATTCCCGCCGGAGAAGTGGGACCAGATCATCGCGATCAACCTGTCCTCGGCCTTCCACGCCATCCGCGCCGCGGTGCCCGGCATGAAGAAGAAGGGCTGGGGCCGCATCATCAACACGGCGTCGGCGCACTCGCTGGTGGCTTCGCCCTTCAAGTCGGCCTACGTCTCGGCCAAGCACGGCATCGCCGGCCTCACCAAGACCGTGGCGCTGGAAGTCGCGACCCACAAGATCACCTGCAACTGCATCAGCCCGGGCTACGTCTGGACTCCGCTGGTCGAGAAGCAGATCCCCGACACGATGAAGGCGCGCAATCTGACGCGCGAGCAGGTCATCAACGACGTTCTGCTCGATGCGCAGCCGACCAAGGAGTTCGTCACCTCCGAGCAGGTCGCTGCGCTCGCACTGTTCCTGTGCAGCGACGACGCCGCCCAGATCACCGGCACCAATCTCTCGATCGACGGCGGCTGGACCGCGGAGTAAGAGGCGGTGCCGTAGGGTGGGCAAAGGCGCGCCAGCGCCGTGCCCACCATTTTCCGCGACCGAGAGAGACGGTGGGCACGCTCCGCTTTGCCCACCCTGCGATTCCAATCACTATTTCCCGAACGCCAGCACGTGCAGCCCCAGCCGCTGCCGCACGATCCAGAACAGCAGCACCGTCTCGAAGGTGAGCGAGATCGAGGTCGCAGCCGCCGCGCCGTGGCCGCCGTAGCGCGGCACCAGTGCGATGCAGAGCACGAGGTTCATCACGAAGGCTAGCGCGTAGGCCAGCGCGCAGACCTTCTGCTGGCCGAGCATGTTGAGCAGCCGCTCCACCGGGCCGATCGCGGCGCGCACCACGAGGCCGATCGCGGCCACGAACATGATGTCGTAGCCGATCACGAATTGCGGCCCGAACAGCCAGAGCAGCGGCTTGCCGAGCGCGAGCAGCACGATGGTTGCCGCCAGCGACGGCCAGAACGTCCAGGTGATGGCGTGCGCGACATAGGCCGACAGCCGTGCCTTGTCGCCGCTGGCATTGTATTCGGCGAAGCGGTGCGCCGTCGTCGCGGACATCGCGTAATGGATGAACGAGACCAGCGCCAGCGTCTTCACCACGGCGAAATAGACGCCGACCTCGTCGGACGGGCGAAATTGCTGCAGCACCAGCACGTCGGTGTAGGACAAGAGCAGGTAGAAGCTCTCGACCAGCAGGATCGGCAGCGAGACGGCGAGCCAGCCCTTGACGTCATAGGCCTTCGGCCCGGGTGTGATGTGATCGGCGAGCTTGCGGTTCAGCACCACCATCTGCCCGGCCATCGCGATCCACACCGCAGCCAGGCTCGCCACCATCGCGGCGACCGCGCCGAGATGGTAGCCGAGCAGGAAGGCGAGCGCCGTGATGCCGATGATCAGCGCCTGGCGGATGATGAATTGCGGCATCAGGCCGAGCCGCATCCAGTCGTGCGTGCGCGCGATGCCGTCCTGGGTGTTGGCGACGACGAAGGCGGGCAGGGTCATGCAGCCGATATAGAGCGGCAGCACCTCGGCCGGATCGATCCAGGGCGACAGCAATGTGACGATGCCGGCAAGGCCGAGCGACACCAGCGTGGACACGGCGAAGGTCAGCCAGCGGCTGCCCGAGAGGAAGCCGCGCAGCAGCGCCTGCGCGCCGCTGGCGCGGTACTCCGGAATGATCTTTTGCGCGGAAGCCGAGATGCCGAAATCCATCATGCTGCCGAGCAGCAGCACCCAGGTCCAGACATAGACGTAGATGCCGTAATCGGACGTGCCCATCCAGCGCGCCAGCAGCACCTGCGAGACATAAGCGAGACCGGCACTGACGACGCGGATGACGAAGATGGTGCCGGCGAGCCGCCGCGTCAGCGACGCCTCGCTCGATCCGCCCGCGAGCCTGGCGCGCAGCCGCGCGACCAGCCCGGCCGGTCCGGTCGTTGCGGGTGGTGCATCCATCACGGCCAATTCGAACAATCCCCAGCGACCTGCAGCAGCAGGTGAGGGATTAGCAACCATTCGTTAAGATTCGGTTGGGCGGGGTGTCGTGACCACGCTCAGCTGGAGCTCAGCAACGCACGCGCGCCGTCCGACCTCACTCCAAATTCGTATTGAACTCGTACGCCTTCTCCGGCCCGACCAGCGTGAGTTTCAGCGCGGCGCCCTCGGGCTTGGCGCCCGGCGGCAATCCGTCGAGCTCGAACGAGAAGCGCACGACCCCCGGCGGGCCGTGCTGCACCGGCGCCGGAATCGGCAGCGCCCAATCGGGTGTCGGTCCTTCCACGAACAGATTGACGTTGCGGCTGTCAGGCGCCACCACGTCGACCACCACGTTCTTGGGCCCGTCACGCTTGACGTCGCGAATGGTGAGCGGATTGGGATCGCCGATATTTGCAGGCTTCGGCACGGTGTCGAGCGCGGCACGCAAGTTCGCATCCTCGGTCGAGGCGACGCTGTTGAAGCCGAGCTCGGCGCTGGCCTCCACGGGAATGCAGAGCTTCTCGCACACCGCGTAGTTGATCTCCGCGCGCAAGGTCACCGGCTTGTCCGCGGCCTTGGGGACGATACGCAGGGGAAGCACGATCTGGTCGCGATAGCCGATCGAATGGCCGCCGGCACCGTCGTCGAATTTCAGGGGGGCCGGCCACATCACCGTCACCGCTTCGACATTGTCGGACTTGGAGAAGTCGAACCGGGGTGGAACGCCGGAATCGCCGGGCGATCGCCAGTAGGTCTTCCAGCCGGGCTGCAGCTGGAAGGCAATACCGCCGAGCAGAACCGCGCCGCTGCGCGATCCCGCCAGCAGCCGCACCGCGGAATGTCCATCGCGCTGCCACGGCGATGCGTCATCGGCATGGGCCGCGATGGAGAGCGACGACGCGAGCAGGGTTGTCGCGACGCCAATCGCCGCACGCAGGGGAACAATGCTGGACATGGCACGTCTTTACAGGGTCGCCCAGGGCCAAACCATTGAATTGCTTGTGATGGATGCACTCGAATCAAGCCGCCGCAAGCCTTGATTTGACAGCCGCCCGGCCCGACATCAGGATAGGAATTCAAACCGGAGTGCTTGAGCGATGGCTCCCACAGGCAAGAGGACGGGCGAAAGCACCCGCAGCTCGGGCGCCGCGCCGCCCAGTTCGGGCGGCTATCTCGACGGCCGGCTCCTGATCGCAATGCCCGTGATGGGCGATTCCCGCTTCGAGCGCTCGGTGATCTATCTCTGCGCCCATTCGGCGGAAGGTGCGATGGGCATCATCGTGAACCACCCCGCCGGCAGCATCGACTTCCCCGAGCTGTTGCAGCAACTCGGCATCATCAAGAAGGGCGAGCACATCAAGCTGCCGGAGAACGCCGAAAGCATGAAGGTGCTGCGGGGCGGGCCGGTCGACACCGGGCGCGGCTTCGTGCTGCATTCCAGCGACTTCTACATCGAGAACGCGACGCTGCGGATCGATGACGGCGTCTGCCTGACCGCGACCGTCGACATCCTGCGCGCGATCGCCAACGGCTCCGGCCCCAAGCACGCCATCCTCGCGCTCGGCTATGCCGGCTGGGCGCCGGGCCAGCTCGAGACCGAGATCCAGAGCAACGGCTGGCTGCATTGCGACGCGGATGCGGATCTGATCTTCGGCGACGACGTCGACGACAAGTACAACCGCGCCTTGCAGAAGATCGGCATCGACCCCGGCATGCTCTCGAACGAGGCCGGGCACGCGTAGCTGGCGGAGTGCTTGGTACAGCTCTCCCAATCGTCATTGCGGGCGAAGCGAAGCAATCCAGAATTTTTCCACGGAGGCAGTCTGGATTGCTTCGTCGCTTCGCCCCTCGCAACGACGACAGGGCTACTCCGCCGCCTGCTGCTGCACCGTCGGCTCCGTGCCCGCCACCGTCGCGCGGCGCATGTCGCGGGGCTGCGACTGGTCGTAGCGGCGGACGCGGTGCATGGTCTGGCGGTTGTCCCACATCACGAGGTCATGCAGCTTCCATTTGTGCACGTAGACGAACTCGGGCTGCGTGGCGTGCTCGTTCAGATCGCGCAGCAACAGCCGCCCCTCGGGCACGCTCATGCCGACGACCTTGCCGGCATGCGATGACAGATACAGCGATTTGCGGCGATGCACGGGGTGGGTGCGCACCAGACGCTGCAGCACCGGCTTGAACATCTCCTTCTCGTCGTCGGTGTATTCGGTGAAGCCGAGCGATCCCCGCGAATACATCAGCGAGTGCTCGCAGACGAGATCCTCGATCTCCGCCTTGGTCTCGTCGTCGAGCGCGTCATAGGCCGCGCGCATGTCGGCGAATTCGGTGTTGCCGCCCTTCGGGTTCACCACGCGCGCCGACAGCAGCGAGAACTTTGCGGGGATGGGACGGAACGAGCTGTCCGAGTGCCACAGGCAATTGCCGAGGTTGAACAGATTGGCGCGGCTGTCCTTCGGCAGCGGCTTGCCGTCCTTGCCGAGGTTGGAGACGTCGTTCAGGCCCGAGGTGAGGCGGTGTTCATCCGCCTTGGTGATGTTGCCGCCGCGCGCCTCCTCGCGCTGGCCGAAATTCAGCGCGAAGGCCATCTGCTGCTCGTCGGTGATGTCCTGGTCGTGGAAGACGAGCACCGCGTACTTGTCCATGGCGGCCTCGATCTCGCGCGCCTCGTCCGGCGTGAGAGGCTTGCGCAGATCGAGGCCGGAGACCTCGCCGACGAAATGTTTCTGAAGCTGCCGGATGGCGATGGTCATGGTGTTTTCTCCCGCATGTGCGAGCGGTTTCCCCGCTCTGTTTGTGCAAAAAAATGACTCCCGCATCCGGCGATGTCAACGCGCCGCGCGCATGGCTCTCACGCGTTCCGCGCCATCAGTCCGCCGTCGACCGGGATCACCGCGCCGGTGAGGAAGGACGCGGCGGGCAGGCACAGGCTCAATGTCATATGCGCGACCTCTTCAGGGTCGCCGTAGCGGCCGAGTGCGGTGCGGCGCTTGGCGTAGATGGTCTTGTGCTCCTCGGAGATGCGGTCGGTGATGGCCGTGCGGATCGGCCCCGGGCAGATGCAGTTGACGGTGATGCCCTCGCGGCCGAGCTCCACCGCCAGCGAGCGGGTGAGGCTGGCAACGCCACCCTTCGCGGCCGAATAGGGGCTGTGCAATGCGGTGGCACCGAGCGCCTCGGTCGAGGCGATGTTGACGATGCGCGGGCTCTTCGACTTGCGCAAGTGCGGGAGCGCGGCACGGATGATGCGTGGATGCGCCGTCAGCATCACGGCGATGCCCTTCGTCCAGGCCTCCTCATAGGCCTCGTCGTCGATCGCGACACGCACGGAGATGCCGGCATTGTTGACGACGATGTCGAGGGCGCCGAAATGCGCGGCGACATCGCCGACCACGCGCTTGATCTCGCCGCCATCGGCGACGTCGAGCTTCCACGCTCTTGCCGCGCCGCCGCGCGCCGCAATCTCCCTGGCGACGTCATGCGAGCCATGCTCGTCGAAATCGGTGACGGCGACGTTCGCACCTTCGTTGGCGAACACGCGTGCGGTGGCGCGCCACATGCCGCTGGCCGCGCCGGTGACGAGCACGGTGAGGCCCTTCACGGACCGGCTGAGCTCCCTGACGTCGGACATGCTGTTTCCTCGCGTTGCGCTGGCTCTTGTTGTGATTGACAAGGCTGGCATCGATCCGCAGACAGGTCAAACAAGCAGGCAACAACAGGGGAGGCCGACAATGGCAAGCGAGCTCGATTTCTCAGGCAAGCAGGTGCTGGTGGTCGGCGGTTCCAGCGGCATCGGCAACGGCATCGCGCAGGCCTTTCGCGCCAAGGGCGCAGCCGTTGCGGTTTGCGGCACGCGTGCTCGCGCAGCGGAATATTCAGCCGACGAAGGCTCCGATCTCGAAGGTCTTGCCTACGCGCAGCTCGACGTCGGCAATCCCGGCGCGATCGAAGCATTCAAGCCGTTGTTCGATCGTCTCGACATCCTGGTGCTCGCGCAGGGCGCGGTGCTGTATCGTCGCGGCGAATTCGAGATGGCGGGTTTCCGCAAGGTCGTCGAGGTCAACCTGATGAGCCTGATGGCCTGCGCGACGCGGTTTCATTCCATGCTGCGGGACGCGAAGGGCGCGCTGATCATCGTCTCCTCGACCGCGGCCTATCATTCCACCATGGGCAATCCTGCCTACAATGCGTCCAAGACCGGCGCCGTCGGATTGACGCGGACGCTGGGCGAGGCCTGGGCCGAGGACGGCATCCGCGTCAACGGCATCGCGCCCGGGCTCGTCGACACCAAGATGACGAAGGTGACGACCGACAATCCGAAGCGGCTGGAAGGCGCGCTCGCGCGCATCCCGCTGCGGCGGTTGGGCACGCCAGCCGACATGGCGGGCGCGGCGTTGTTCCTCGCTTCCCCGCTGTCGTCCTACATCATCGGCCAGACGCTGGTCGTCGATGGCGGTCTCATTCTGTAGGCGAGGCCAAGGAACCGCGCTGCGTCTGATCGGTTACTTCGGCTGACCACCGAGGAGGATCATCATGGACACGGATCGGATTGTTGGATCGGCGAAGGAATATGCTGGGCGCGCGGAAAGCGCGATCGGAGACGTCGCAGGCGACGCCAAGACGCAGGCATCGGGCAAGGCGCGGGAAGCTGCGGGCACGGTGCAGAATCTCTACGGCCAGGCCAAGGATGCCGTGCGCGATGCTACCGACACTGCCGCGGGCTATGCCAAGGAGGCCTATGAGAACAGTGGCGAGACTTTCCGCGACGGCTCGAAGGCCATTGCGCAGAAGGTGCAGGATAACCCCCTCGGCGCGCTGCTGGTTGCCGGGGGCATCGGCTTCGCGCTGGCGCTGCTGATGTCGCGTCCCGCTCGCCGCCCGCCGTCACGCTGGCGCTATTACGGCTGATTGAATCTACGTATTGCTCTGGTGCCCCGGACGCGCTGCAGCGCCAAAGCGCTGCGGCGCAGAGCCGGGGCCCATTCTTTTGAAGTCGATGCTGGGTCCCGGCTCTGCGTCGCATCACCAAGAGGTGCTGCGCCGCGTCCGGGACACGAACTTCAACTTGTCTGACAGCTTACCGGAGCACTTCCGCCGACCGTCCGACATTGCCCGGCGGGCGCGGGATCGCGGGGGGCGGATTCGGGTTGCGCGGTCCGGGCGCCGGCGCCAGCTGGCGCGGGGCCGGCGGGGGCTGCGGCGAGCCGAAGCCGAAGAAATCCCTGAACGACGGCGTTGCCTGGGCCGGCAGTTGCGGGGCGACCGGCGGCTTCTTCGGCGCGAGCTTTGGCGCGATCGCGGCGGCCGCGCCCGGTGCGCCCTGAGCCGCGCCGCCGTCCGGCGTCGTTGCCGCCATCGGCGTATCGCCCTTGGCCTGCTCGCGGCCGACTTCCCGGCGCGGCCAGGCATAATCGTCGGCACGGCCGGCCGGAGCTGCCAGCGGCTCACCCTTCACCATGGTCCTGGCGGCGAGCGCATCGACGGCGGCGGGACGCGTACCTGGACCGCCCAGCAATTGATCGGTCGAGATCGAGGCTGCAACCAGCGGCACGATCGGCCCGGCCAGCGGCCGCGGTGCGGGCTTGCCCGGCTCGGCGCTGGTGTCGGGCGTCGCGGGCTCGCTCGGCAGCGCGATCGGACCGGAGCGTCCGGCAAGCAGGCGCGTGATCTCACGCTCGACATAGTGCGCGAGTTTTCGCGCGCCCGGCTTTGTGAAGTAGACGCCGTCGGAGCTGCGGAGCTGGCGGATCTGGCCTTCGAAGTCGGGGCCCTTCTGCAGGAAGCGGCCGGCTTCGTCGACGAAGCCGTCCCACACGTCGACATAGGTGATGCCGGCCTTGGCCGCGCCCTCACGGTAGAGCGAATCCAGGAACAGCGTGTCCGCGGTGCCTTTCGGTCCACGAACTGCGGGCAGGCCGACCCAGAGCACCGGCACGCCCTTGGCCTTGAGCACGCCCGCGAGCTCCTCGATCTTCTTGCCGTAGAGCTCGACCCAGCGCTCGTCGCGGAATTCGTAGAGGCCGTTGGGGTTGCGCGCGGTCTTTTCGGGCGCGGCCGCCGGCGTGTCGGCATTGTCGGCGTCGTCCTGCGGCAGGTCGGCATCGGCAGGCTTATCGTCCGGCTTGGCGGCGCTGTCGGGCTTGGCGTCACCGGGCTTCGCCGGTGGCTTGGCGCGCGCGCCCTTGTCGTTCTTCTTGTCCTTGTCCTTCTCCGCGGCCGCCTTGTCGGGTTTGTCGGCGGCCGGCTCGCGGATCGCGACGCGGTCGTTGAGGCCGAGCATGACGACGATCACGTCGGGCTTTTCGGTCTCGAGAATGCCCTTCGCCGCCGCGGCCCAATCCGCGGGTTCGCCCTTGGGCTGGTACTTGATCAGGCCGGACGTGGTCCTGTGCTTGCGGATCACGCCCATATCGGGCTGCTCGGCGTAGGCGTCTTCGAGGCCATAGGCGAGCCAGTCGGCCATGGCATCGCCGATCACCAGCACGTTCTTCTCGGGAATGGTGTCGCGCTTGGCCGGCGCCGGCGCGCGCGAAAAATCCTGGCGGGGCGCCTGCGGCGGTTGCTGCTGGAACGGTTGGAAGAAATCGCCGCCGAACCATCCGCCACCTCCGCCGCCCCGTGGTGGTGGGGCCGAACGCTGCGGCGGGCCGCCGAAGCCGGGGAAGTTGAAGAACTGCGCCGAAGCGGGGGCCGCTACCGACACCAGGATCGCAAGCGCCGTCCCCAGCGCGATCAACGGGCCGGTCTCGGTCAGCGCCTTGAACAGGGACTTCTTCGACATGCGATCTCGGGCACGCGCAAGGGGGATGGAGCTAGCTCGATATAATAACGGAATCAGGCGCCAAACGGGCAAATTCCATCGCAGATTCTTGTCCATAGATCGGGGAACACCGGTCCCGGTCAAGGCTATCGGCCAAAATCCCCCTTCAAGGTTACTTCAGGCACGATTTTACCGCCCGCGTAGCCGGTCCAGCACGTCCGAGTTGGCAAAACCGTCGGCGGGGGCCCCGATCGAGGCCTGGAAGTTGCGCAGGGCTTCCCTGGTCTGGCCCCCGAACTGGCCGTCCGGGGTGCCCTTGTAGAAGCCGCGCTGGGCCAGCAGCTGCTGCAGCTCCAGCCGCTCGGTGCGCGACAGCTCGCGCTCCTGTCGCGGCCAAGGCTGCACGAAGGGCTGTCCCCCGCGCAGGCGGTCGGCGAAATGGCCGATCGCCAGCGCATAGGCCTCAGCCGGATTGTACTTCATGATGACGCGGTAATTCTGCAGCATCAGGAAGCCGGGTCCCTGGGCGCCGGCCGGTGCGAGCAGGTAGGCCTTGTCTGCCGGGTGCGGGAAAGGCTGGCCCGTCGGACGCTTGAGCCCGAGCTTCTCCCATTGCGCGATCGGCATCGCCTTGGCGCGGTCGGCCAGCATGTAGTTGAAGCCCTGCGGCACCACGACCTCAAAGCCCCAGGTCTGGCCGGGCTGCCAGCCGTCCTTCTTCAGGTTGTTGGCGGTCGAGGCAATCAAATCGGTCGGATTGTCGACGACGTCGCGCCGGCCGTCGCCGTCGCCGTCCACCGCGAAGCGCTTGAACGCGGTCGGCATGAACTGGGTCGGGCCGAACGCGCCGGCCCAGGAGCCGCGCAGCTGCTCCGGCCTGAGATCGCCGCGGTTGAGAATCTCCAGCGCGGAGAGGAACTCGTCCTTGAAATAGGCCTGGCGGCGGCCGATGCAGGCGAGCGTCGCGGTCGATTGCAGCACGCTGCGGTCGCCCATCTGCGTCGAGTAATTGGACTCGATGCCCCAGATCGAGGCGATGATGTAACGGTCGACGCCTGTGGCCTTCTCGGTCGCGTCGAACTGCGCCTTGTATTTGGCGAGGACCTCGCGGCCCTTGGCGAGGCGGTTGTCGTTCACCAGGATGTCGAGATAGTCCCAGATCGACTTGGTGAATTCCGGCTGCGAATCCATCAGGTCCATGATGCGCAGGTCGGGCGAGAGCCCGGCGGTGAAGCGCTGGAAGTTTTCCTGCGTGACGCCGCGCCGTGCGGCATCGGGCCACATCGCAGCAACGCAATTGTTGAAGTTGCCGGCAGCCTCGCGGATCGCGGCAGCCGTCATCAAGGGATGGCCGGAGGCGCCGTCCTCGCCGCTCCATGGCAAAGCGCCCGCCGGCGCGCCGCTCGGGCCAGGCGAGGGCTGCGCGGGTGCCGGGTTCGATCCCGAGAAGATGCCGCCGAACAGGTTGGACAGGCCGTTCTGCGCCTGGGCGTGCGCGCCAGCCGGCAGCAGCAAAGCGGCCGCAACGACTGTTCCGCCAGCCCGTCTCGCCAGTCCTGCAATTGATTGCATCATATTCCACCCGTCGGCCTGAAACCCGCCACAGGAGGCCTGGTCAGCGTTGCCAATAGCTTAACAAAGGTGAAATTTTGGTGACGGCCTTTTTCTCATCTCCGTCGGGGCAAGGCCCCACATCCGCCTTTGTTGGCGGCTGCAAACAGGCTAGCAAGAATGCCATTGCTCCCGTCCAAGTGCCCCAAGGTATTCGATCGGTCCCATGAAGATTCGCAAAGCCGTATTCCCCGTCGCCGGTCTCGGCACCCGTGTCCTGCCTGCCACCAAGGCGATGCCGAAGGAAATGCTGACCATCGTCGACAAGCCGCTGATCCAGTACGTCTATGACGAGGCGCGGGAGGCCGGGATCGAGCACTTCATCTTCGTCACCGGCCGTAACAAGAGTGTCATCGAAGACCATTTCGACCGGATGTACGAGCTCGACGCCACGCTGGCCGCGCGCGGCAAGAAGGCCGAGCAGGACGTCCTGGCGCAGAACCAGCCCGAAGCCGGTGCGGTCAGCTTCACCCGCCAGCAGGCGCCGCTCGGCCTCGGTCACGCGGTCTGGTGCGCGCGCGACATCGTCGGCAACGAGCCGTTCGCGGTGGTGCTGCCGGACGAGCTCGTGCTCAATACGCCCGGCTGCCTGAAGCAGATGATCGAAGCGGCTTCCTCGGTCGGCGAGAAATCCAACCTGGTCGCGGTCGAGGCGGTGCCTGATCATCTCACCCATCAATACGGCATCTGCGGCGTCGGCAAGCGCACCGGCAAGATGTTCGAGGTCGACGGCATGGTCGAGAAGCCGGCCAAGGGCACCGCGCCCTCCAACCTCTCGATCACCGGCCGCTACATCCTGCAGCCCGAGATATTCAAGATCCTGGAGACTCAGGAGCGCGGCGCCGGTGGCGAGATCCAGCTCACCGACGCCATGATCGGGCTTGCCAAGACGCAGAAATTCTACGGCGTCGAGTTCGAAGGCGAGCGCCATGATTGCGGCTCCAAGCCCGGCTTCCTGCGCGCCAACATCGCATACGGCTTGAAGCGCCCCGAACTGCGCGATGGGCTGATCGCGGAGATGAAGAAGTATCTGGGGCAGTAGCTCCCGCCGTCATTGCGAGCCAACGGGTCCGCGCGAAGCGCGGCCCGATGACAGGCTCCGCGAAGCAACCCAGAATCTTTCCGCGGAGAAAGTCTGGATTGCTTCGTCGCAAGAGCTCCTCGCAATGACGACGGCGAAAGAGCGCCTCACGCCACCAGCGACAGCGGCGGCAGGCTGGCCACCACCGACTGATTGCGCCCACCGGCCTTGGCGGCATAGAGCGCCTTGTCGGCGGCGGCAACCAGCAGCGGCCAGTCCATGCCGGCGGCGGGGACGAGGCTGGCGATGCCGCAGGACACCGTCGACATCGCCTGATCGTCGGACCAGCCCTGCACCTTGAGGCGGATCATCTCCGCCACCTTGAAGGCGTCGGCGGCCGAGGTGTTCGGCAGCAGCACCGCGAATTCCTCGCCGCCATAGCGCGCCGCGCAATCGCCGGCGCGGCTCACCGAATCGGAAATGCAGATGGCGATGCCGACCAGCACCTGGTCGCCGGCCTGGTGGCCGAACGTGTCGTTGTAGGCCTTGAAGTGATCGGCATCGATCATGAGCAGCGCGATCGGCGCCTTCTGGCGCATCGCGCGGCGCCATTCGACGTCGATGACGGAATCGAACTTGCGGCGGTTCTTCAGCCCGGTGAGCGCATCCGTCGTCGCCATCTCCTCGAGCTTGCGCTCGGCCTCGGCGCGCCGGCCGATCTCGCGCGCGAGCACGAGCGTCGATCCCAGCACGAACAGGATGAGTGCCAGCACCACGGCGCCCATGCGCAGCGCCTCCTTCTGCCAGAGCGCGAACACCGCGGCCAAAGGCTTGCCGGCAACCACGAACAACGGACCATTGTTCTTGCTGCGGACATAGAGTCGCGGCGTCGAATCGACCGGGCCCTGCCCCGAATAGGAGGCCCCGACCCTGAGATTGTCGGCCTTCCAGTTCTGGCGGTCGTTCAGGTTCGTGCCGATGACGTCGAGATCGAACGGCCGCCGCATGATGATGGTGCGGTCGCGCTTGAGCACGGTGATGGTGTCGGCGGGGTCGAGGTTGAGCCGGTCGAAGAATTCGTGGAAATAGCTGAAGCGGATCGAGCCGGCGACGACGCCCATGAAGCCGCCGTCCGCGTCGCTGATGCGCCGGCTCAGCACGATCGAGTAGGCGCCGCGAAACAGCATCGGACGGCTGATGTACAGCCCCGCGTCGGGATTGTCGCGGTGAACCCTGAAATACTCTTCCTCGCTGCGGTCTTCCGGCAGCGGATCGAGCGTGGAGGCATCGATGGTCAGCCGGCCTTCGGCGTCGAACACCTGGACGGCGCCGAAATGCCTGGCAGTGGTGGCGTGGTCGAACAGGATCAGGTGACGGATCGACTTGGAGACCGTCGCCAGCTCCGGCAGCAGCATGTTGCTGGCGACCGCCTTCAGCGACAGATCGTAGATCTCGACGTTGCGGCTGACGTCGGACTCGATCGTGGTCGCGAGGTTCTCGAGCGTCTGGCGGGCGAGCGCCTCCTCGCCGCGGCGCATGTCGAGCATGACGTTGACGCAAATGGCGGAAAAGCCGATCACCGTCACCACGGACGAGATGATCAGCAGCTTCGCCGAGATCCGCCACGGCCGACGGGCCGCAGCGTCGCGCCATCCAGAGAACATTGTTCGCTCCTGTCCATAGTGGATGCGCCCGAAAGCTTGAGTAGTGTTTAAGCCGCGACGGCGCTGCCGCAATGAGTTAAGAATCGGTTTATGCGGCTGACGGTTTCGAGCAGCCTGACCCTTCGCCCCTGACGAGAGGACGAGTGTGAACGACTACGACGCGTTGCGCGATTATCTGCTGCGGCAGAAGCAGGAGGAGCTCGTGCTGAGCTTCGATCAGATCGAGGAGATCATCGGCGCGGCGCTGCCGCGCGCGGCCCAGCGTGCCTCGTGGTGGGACAGCCTGCGCAGCCCCGACATCCAGATGCCGCAACGCGAAGCCTGTCTCGCCGCCGGCTTCGTGGCGACGCGCATGCCGGACGGCCAGAGCGTGCGGTTTACAAGGCGGAAGAACGACAGGCGGCGGTAGCGCGGCTGGCGACGCTGCCCACCCTCCAGGGGAGGGTAAGAGAGCCTAGCTCGCCGCTTCGAGCCGGACTTCCGTCAGCAGCCGCATCGCCGCGTCGGCATCCATCGGCTCGCCGAAGGCAAAGCCTTGCGCGTATTCGCAGCCCATCTGGTAGAGCTCGACGGCGTCCGAATCCGTTTCGGCGCCCTCGGCGACGACGTCCATGCCGAGATCGTGCGCGAGCGCGATGATCGACTTCAGGATCACGGGGCGGGTGCCGCGGCTGGTGGTGCGCACGAACGACTGGTCGATCTTGATGGTGTCGAACGGGAAGCGCTGCAGATAGGCCAGCGAGGAATGGCCGGTGCCGAAATCGTCGAGCGACAGCCCGGTGCCGAGCTCGCGGATCCGGGTCAGCATCTGCGCGGCGTGCTCCGGATTCTCCATCACCAGCGATTCCGTCAGCTCGAGCTTGAGCGTGCCGCGGGCCACCGAGGAGCGCGACAGCACGGTGCGGATGTCGTGGATGAGGTCATGGCGCAGCAGCTGCCGCGACGAGACGTTGACGGAGGCGAAGATCGGCTCGCGCGAACGCATCGCGCGCTGCCACACCGAAAGCTGCTTGGCGGTCTGGTCGAGCACGAACATGCCGAGGTCGACGATCAGGCCGGTCTCTTCCGCAATCGTGATGAACTCCGAGGGCGCCATGCGTCCGAGCTTCGGATGATCCCAGCGCGCCAGCGCCTCGAAGCCGGCGACGGAGCGATCCTCCAGCCGCACGATCGGCTGGTACAGGATCGTGATCTCGTGGCGCTCGATGGCGCGGCGCAATTCGCTCTCCAAGGTCAGGCGATCGGTCTTCCGCGCGCGCATCGCCGGCTTGTAGACGTCGATGCGGTCGCCGCCGATGCGCTTGGAGTGGTACATCGCCAGCTCGGCGTCCTTGATGATCTCGTCCGTGAGCTGGGTTTGCGGATCGGACAGCGCGAGGCCGATCGAGGCCGTGAGGAAGATCTCGCGATCGTTGAAGGCGATCGGCGCGCGGATGGTCTTGCGGATGGTCTCGGCGAAGGCGGTGATGCGGGCCGGGTCCTGCTCCGAGAGCAGGATCAGGCCGAACTGGTCGCCGGCCATCCGGGCCAGCGTGTCCTGCGGCTTCAGGATGCGGGTGAGCCGGCGGGCGAGGGTGAGCAGGATCGAATCGCCGACCGCAATCCCGACGGAATCGTTGACCTGCTTGAAGCGGTCGAGGTCGATCACCATCAGCGTCGGCCGCAGCGTCGGCATGGTCTTGGCGAAATGCGCGACCGCACCCAGCCGGTCCATGAACAGCTTGCGGTTGGGCAGGCCGGTGAGATTGTCATGCACGGAATCGTGCAGCAGGCGCTCCTCGGCGTTGCGCAGCTCGGTGACGTCGGTCAGCGTGCCGACCACGCGCGAGACCTCGCCGTCCGAGCCGACCACCGGGCGCGCTTTCAGCGCGAACCACATGAAATGGCCGTCCGGGGTGCGCAGGCGGAAATCCTGCACCAGGCGGCCGCGGCGCTGGTCGAGCACGCTGTCAAGCGCGGCGCGGAAACGGTCCTGGTCGAGTGGATGCAGCACCTCGAGCCAGGAGGCAGCCGGGCCTTCCAGCGTGCCGCGCTTCAGCCCGAGCAGGGCTTCGGTCTCGGGGCTGGTGAACACCTTGTCGGCGGAAACGTCCCAATCCCAGATCAGGTCGCCCGAGCCGGCCAGCGCCAGCGCGCGACGCTCGATGTCGGAGACGACGCCGGTCGAGGCGCCGCCGCCGGCAAAGGCGTGCTGCATCACCGTGAAGCCGATCAGCATCACGATCAGCACGAGACCGCCGAGCAGGGCCGGGCCGACGATGTCGTTGGTGACGGAGCCGGCCACCGTCATGCCGGCCGCGACCACCCAGACCACCAGGAGGAACCAGGTCGGGATCAGCAGCACGGCGCGGTCGAAGCCGTGGGTGGAGAGATAGACGATCAGCGCAAAGCCGGCGAAGGCGATCAGCACCAGCGAGATGCGGGCGATGCCGGAGGCCACCGCCGGATCGAACAGCGCGAGCGCCACCAGTGAGCCGAGGAAGGCAAGCCAACCGACCGTGATGTGCGAATAGCGCACATGCCAGCGGCTGAGATTGAGATAGGCGAACAGGAACACCAGCAGCGTCGCCGCCAGGATCGCTTCGCCCGCCGCGCGCCAGATGCGCTCGGCGTTGTTCGACATGTCGAGCACCTTGCCCCAGAAGCCGAAATCGACGCCGATATAGACCAGCACCGCCCAGGCCAGCGCGGCTGCGGCCGGGAACATGATGCTGCCCTTCACCACGAACAGGATGGTCAGCACCAGCGCCAGCAGGCCGGAGATGCCGATCACGATGCCCTGGTACAGCGTGAAGGAGTTGACCTTGTCCTTGTAGGCTTCCGGCTCCCACAGATAGAGCTGCGGCAGCTTGTCGGTGCGCAGCTCGGCGACGAAGGTGACGACGGCGCCGGGGTCGAGCGTGATGCGGAACACGTCGGCGGTGGCGCTCTCCTGCCGTTCCGGCCGGTCGCCGATCGAGGGCGTGATGGTGGCGATGCGCGACAGGCCGAGATCGGGCCAGAGCAGTCCCGAGGAGACGATGCGGTAATGCGGCGCGACGATCAGGCGGTCGAGCTGGTCGTCGGTGTTGTTGGCGAGCGCGAACACCACCCAGTTCTGGCCGCCTTCGCGAGCGCGCACCTCGATGCGGCGGACGATGCCGTCGGTGCCGGGCGCGGTGGAGACCTGGATGCGATCGGCATCGCTGCGCTGATGCTCGAGCACGCTGGTGAGGTCGATCGCGGGCGCGTCGCTACGGACGCTGACGGCGTCGAGCGCGCGCGCGGGATACGCGGCGACGAGAATCATGAGGCCCAGCGCGATGGGCGCGAGGCACCTGATCAGACGCAAGGTCAGTTCTCCGCGTTCGACGCAAACTCGTCAGTGCAAGGCGAATTTAGAAGGCGATGTCAGACCGGACCGATGTGGTTCGGTGCGTCGCGATAGATGCCACGAAAGCGAGGAAAATCAAAGGGTTTCCGGTTTGCCCTGTGGGCCAGCGGCCTAGGCCTCCAACACAATTTTGCCAATATGTGCGCTGGTTTCCATGCGCCGGTGCGCGTCAGCCGCCTTTTCCAGCGGGAAAGTGCTGTCCATCACCGGCTTGATGCGGCCTTCGCGCAAGAGCGGCATCACTTTCTGCTCGATCGCGGCCACCATGGCCGCCTTGTCCGCATTACTACGGGGGCGCAAGGTCGAGCCGGTATGGGTCAGGCGCTTGACCATCACCTTGGCGATGTTGACGCTGACCTTGGGGCCGTTGAGGGTCGCGATCTGGACGATGCGGCCGTCGACCGCGGCGGCATCATAATTGCGATCGACATACTCGCCGGCGACCATGTCGAGGATCAGGTTGACGCCGACATTGTTGGTCTCAGCCTTGACCACGGCGACGAAGTCTTCGCTCTTGTAGTTGATGGCGCGGTCGGCCCCCAGCTTGAGGCAGGCGTCGATCTTGTCCTGCGATCCCACGGTGACGAACACTTTTGCGCCGAAGGCTTTCGCGAGCTGGATCGCCATGGTGCCGATGCCGGATGAGCCGCCATGGATCAGTAGCGTTTCGCCGGCCTTGAGGACGCCGCGTTCGAACACATTGTGCCAGACCGTCATCAGGGTTTCCGGCAGCGCGCCGGCCTCCTTGATCGACAGCGCCGGCGGCACGCTCATCGCCTGGGCATCCTGCGCGATGCAGTACTGCGCATAGCCGCCGCCGGCGACCAGCGACATCACCTTGTCGCCGACCTTGTGCCGCTTGGCGTTGCTGCCGACCGCAACCACCTCGCCCGCAATCTCCAGGCCCGGCAGGTCGCTGGCGCCCGGCGGCGGCGGATAGGCTCCGGAGCGCTGCGCGACGTCCGGCCGGTTGACGCCGGCAGCTTCGACCTTGACCAGGATCTCGTCGGGACCAGGCTGCGGAACGCTGCGTTGTTCCGGCACCAGCACCTCCGGTCCGCCGGGCTTGGAAATGGCGACCACGGTCATTTGCGCGGGCAGCTTGTCCATGATGTGTCCTTGAGCAAAGGTGCGGGAGGAAACGAAGCCCTTGCTTAGCCAGCGCGGTGCAGGCTGGCAACCGCCTTGGGCCGTGTGGTCCGGTGCGCGGACGAGAGGAGGAACGACGATGCCGGTGGAAGACGACGACCGCCCGCGCAAGAAGATCAGCCATGAGATTGGACAGGACCTCTCGCTCTTGTCGGTGGAGGAACTGACCGAGCGCGTCGCGCTGCTCAAGACCGAGATCGCAAGGCTGGAAGAAGCCGCCACCAGGAAGCGCGCCTCGCGCGATGCGGCCAACAGTATTTTCAAGTCGTAGGAATTCACGACGCTCGTGTCCCGGACGCGGTGCGACACGCAGTGACGCTCCGCAGAGCCAGGACCCATGCCTCTCCAAAGCCATCTCGCCTTGTCATTCCGGGACGGCGCGGAGCGCCGAGCCCGGTATCCATAACCACCAGCCGTTGAAACTGGCAGGCGGGCCACTCCATCGTCCTGGGGTTATGGATTCTCAGATGCGCAATTGCGCATCGTAGCTCGCGACTTCGTCGCGCTCCGGAATGATGAAGAGCGTTGTTCCGCACTACATTCGGCCACTGGCCGACATGGCTAACGAAATCTCAAAAAATTAGCTCGTTTACTTCGGATTAAGCTTTCGGGTTTATGACTGGAACTGTCCTCGTTTGGACACCGAGTGGCTCCTGTCCACTCTGTTTGACGCCTCCCTGTTATCAACTTTCAAAGCCGCCGGTCTTCCGGCGGCTCTTTTTTGCGTCCATTCCCGGTTAAGTTCGCCAGGATTGACCCCCGGAAACCATATCCGCGCTTGTCACTGGACTCCGCGTCTCGCCCGCGCAATGATTTGTTCATCATAAGCCGGCGCCAAAGCCGGGCAGTCAAACAGTTGCGTAAGAGGCGTTAACCATGGAACGTTTGCAGGCCGACGGCGCTCTCGTTCAGCTCAGCGAGCGATTCACCAATTCGGCGGCGTTCGGCAATTTGTTCCGTGAGGGCATGGACCTCGTCGAGGAGACCGCCGCCTATCTCGACGGCGCCGGGCGCGTCGAGGCCAAGGCGCTCGACCGCGCCGTCAGCCTGACCTATGCGACCGAGAGCATGCGTCTCACCACGCGCCTGATGCAGCTCGCCTCCTGGCTGCTGCTGCACCGCGCCGTGAAGGAAGGCGAGATGACGCTGAGCCAGGCCAACCGCGAGAAGACCAAGGTCAAGCTCACCGCCGCCGATCCCGGCCCGGCCGACACCATCGAGAAGCTGCCCGCGCAGCTTCAGGACCTGATCCATCGCTCGATGAGCCTGCAGACCCGCGTTCGCCGCCTCGACAGCACGATCCACACCCCGCCGGCCGAGCAGATCGCGATCGGCAACCCCCTGGTGCCGCACCTCAACGCGCTGAAGGCCGCGTTCGAGCGGTAGGGACTATTGCCGTCATTGCGAGCGAAGCGAAGCAATCCAGAAATCTCTCCGCAGAGGCAGTCTGGATTGCTTCGTCGCAAGCGCTCCTCGCAATGACGGTAGCCCCAAAACAAAACGCCCCCGGTTCTGCCGGGGCGTTTTCGTCTCCAGCCTTGCGGCCGGCTCAATCCTTCTTGAGGAAGCCCGAAAACTTCTTCTGGAAGCGCGAGACGCGGCCGCCGCGGTCCATGATCTGGGCGTTGCCGCCGGTCCAGGCCGGGTGCGACTTCGGGTCGATGTCGAGGTTCAGCGTGTCGCCTTCCTTGCCCCAGGTGGAGCGGGTCAGGTACTCGGTTCCGTCGGTCATGACGACCTTAATCGTATGATAGTTCGGGTGAATTTCGGCTTTCATGGCAATTCCTCGGCGCTTCGGCGCCTTCTTGGGTGGTCGCGAATGACGGATTTGGGCGGCTCTATACCTCACGAAACCCTGCAAAACAAGCCATGCTGCCGCGGTGAACCGGGTTTGCCCCTAAGGGACATCCCGGATTTGCCACTACTCTTGCACCGGCCTATTGGGAGCAAACGAATGCAATGGGTCGGATCTCATGAGCGCAGTGGAACGGCTTGATGACCAATATGTCGATCAGCCCGGAATGAACGCCGCGGACACACCCTCGATCGAGGCCGAGCTGATCGAAGCGCCGGCCAAGGGCCGCGCCAAGCTGCGGCCGCTGCTCGCGCTCGCGCCCTATGTGATCCGCTATCGCGGTCGGGCGGCGCTGGCCTTCGTCGCGCTGACGATCGCAGCGCTGACCACGCTGCTGGTGCCGGTCGCGGTGCGCAGGATGATCGATTTCGGCCTGACGCCCGAAGGCATCGAGCTGATCAACAGCTATTTCTCGGTGATGCTCGCAGTCGTCGCCGTGCTCGCGATCGCCAGCGCCGCGCGCTACTACCTCGTGATGAGCATCGGCGAACGCATCGTCGCCGATCTCCGGCGCGACGTCTTCGCCCATCTATTGTCGCTCTCCCCGGCCTTCTTCGATTCCGCGCGCAGCGGCGAATTGATCTCGCGCCTCACCGCCGACACCACCCAGCTGAAATCGGCCGTCGGCGCCTCCGTCTCGATCGCGCTGCGCAACATGATGATGTTCCTCGGCGCAACGGCGATGATGGTGATCACGAGCCCGAAACTCTCCGGCTTCGTGCTGCTCGCCATTCCCCTGATCGTGCTGCCGCTGGTCGCGTTCGGGCGTTGGGTGCGGCGCCTGTCGCGCAATGCGCAGGACACGCTCGCCGACGCCTCCGCCTATGCCGGCGAATTGGTCGGCGCGATCCGCACCGTGCAGGCCTATACCAGCGAGGGCTTCGCCGAGAAGCGTTTCGGCGGCGAGGTCGAGCAGGCCTATGAAGCCGCGCGCACCTCGACCCAGGCCCGCGCCGTGCTGACGGCGATCATCATCTTCATCGTGTTCGCGAGCGTGGTCGCCATCCTCTGGATCGGCTCGCATGATGTGCTGTCAGGCGCGATCACGCCGGGCCGGCTCGGTCAGTTCGTGCTGTATGCGGTGTTCGCCGCAGCCGGCCTCGGCCAGCTCAGCGAGGTCTGGGGCGAGGTCTCGGCAGCATCGGGCGCGGCCGAGCGGCTGTTCGAGATCCTCCACGTCCAGCCCGAGATCACCGCGCCTGCGACGCCGCTTGCGCTGCCGGTGCCGGCGCGCGGCGAGGTCGGCTTCGATCGGGTCAGCTTCGCCTATCCGGCGCGGTCCGACGTCAAGGTGCTCGACGCGGTGTCGTTCACCGTGCGCCCCGGCGAGAAGGTCGCGATCGTCGGTCCCTCCGGCGCCGGCAAGAGCACCATCTTCCATCTGCTGCTGCGCTTCTACGATCCGCGCAGCGGGACGATCTCGCTCGACGGCGTGCCGGTCAAGTCCGCCGACCCCGGCGATTTCCGCGCGCGCATCGCGCTGGTGCCGCAGGAATCCGTGGTGTTCGCCGCCAGCGCCCGCGAGAACATCCGCTTCGGCCGGCCCGATGCGAGCGATGCCGAGGTCGAGCGCGCCGCCGAGCTCGCCCATGCCGCCGAGTTCATCCGCCGCCTGCCCGAAGGTTTCGAGACCGCGCTCGGCGAGCGCGGCGTGACGCTCTCCGGCGGCCAGCGCCAGCGCATCGCGATCGCGCGCGCCATCCTGCGTGATGCGCCGCTGTTGCTGCTGGACGAAGCCACCTCCGCGCTCGATGCCGAAAGCGAGACGCTGGTGCAGACCGCGCTGGAAGAATTGATGCGCCACCGCACCACGCTCGTCATCGCCCATCGCCTCGCGACCGTGCTGTCCTGCGACCGCATCCTGGTGATGGATCAGGGCCGGATCGTCGAGCAGGGCACGCATTCCGAGCTGGTAGCGGCGAACGGGCTCTATGCGCGGCTGGCGCGGCTGCAGTTCGAGGGGGCGTGAGAGGGCTTCGATTGTCACCACAACGACGGCGTCATCGCCCGCGAAGGCGGGCGATCCAGTACGCCGAGACAGTCGTGAGCAATCGAGAAGCCGCGGCGTACTGGAATCCCCGCCTTCGCAGGGAATGACAGTCGAGATTTTGGCGGAAGCTTCGCATACGAATGTCATTCGCACTTCGGCGAGAGCGCCGGCACGTTCGGCCACAGCCAGTTTTTCCAGCTGCCGTCCTCGCCAACGCAGGCGGGTACCGCAGGATCGTTCGTATCGAGCTGCGTCGCAAAGCGCTGGTCGACGTAGCTCGTCGACACATAGCCGGCGATGATGACGCCGAGAAAGACTGTGGAACCCTTGGTGAGATCGCGCAGCTGCATCGATCGTCTCCATCCGTTGCCGTCGCTACTCTGGCGATAACGATTAATGGACGTCCGGGGATCCCGGCGTGACGGGCCTCACGCCCGCCACACCATCTTCAGCACCGGCCGGCCCGAGGTCGGGTTCACGTCATCTCCGGCATGGGCAAAGCCGTTGCGCTCGTAGAAGCGGATGGCGCGGGCATTGTCCTTGTTGACGAGCAGCGTGATACCCGATGGCGACAGCCGCTTGGCCTCGTCCACCAGCAGCCTTGCGGCGTCGGAGCCCCAACGCGCGGGATCGACCACGAGCTGGTCGAGATAGCCTTCGCCGTCGATGGTGACGAAGCCGGTGATGGCGCCGTCCTGTTCGGCGACCACGATCGACGCCTTCGGCACCAGGTCCTTCAGCCAGCGCTCGCGCCACCATGCCAGCCGGGCCGCGAAATCGATCTGCGGATAGGCCTGCTGCCAGCTGCGATGCCAGAGCTCGATCGCGGCGGCTTCGTCGGAGGCCGCGTAGGGGCGGAGGTGGAGCGCGCTCACTATCGCTCCGTCAGCTTCAGCTCGATGCGGCGGTTGCGCTTGTAGGCCTCTTCCGTGTTGCCGGTGTCGAGCGGCTGGAATTCACCGAAGCCGGCCGCGACGAGGCGCTGGGCGGGCACGCCGAGCGAGACCAGATATTGCACCACCGAGATCGACCGCGCCGCGGACAGGTCCCAGTTCGACTTGAAGTTCGCGCCGCTCACCGGCCGCACGTCAGTATGGCCGTCGACGCGCAGCACCCAGGGGATGTCGCTCGGGATCTTCTTGTCGAGCTCGATCAGCGCGGCTGCCAGGGTGTCGAGCTCGGCGCGGCCCTCGGGCAGCAGCACCGCCTGTCCCGTGTCGAAGAACACTTCGGACTGGAACACGAAGCGGTCGCCGACGATGCGGATGTCGGGCCGGTTGCCGAGGATGGCGCGCAGCCGGCCGAAGAATTCCGAACGGTAGCGCGACAATTCCTGCACGCGCTGCGCCAGGGCGACGTTGAGGCGGGAGCCCAGATCGGCGATGCGGTTCTGGGATTCCTTGTCGCGCTTCTCGGAGGCGTCGAGCGCCTCTTCCAGCGCCGCCAATTGCCGGCGCAGCGCGCTGATCTGCTGGTTCAGCACCTCGATCTGCGCCAGCGCCCGCGCCGAGACCGCCTTCTCCGAGTCCAAAGCCTTGCCGAGCTCGGCGGTCTTGCCTTGCGCGTCGTTGCCGGCGGCCGCCAGGCCGTCATAGAGGCCCTTGATGCGGTCGCGCTCGCTCTCGGCCGAGGCGAGCCCGGCTTTCAGCGACGAGACCTGGTCGTCGAGCGTGAGCTTGCCGAGCTTCTCCAGCGACAGCAGCTCGTTGAGCTGGGCGATCTTGGCATTGAGCTGCTCCAGCGCCTTGTCCTTGCCGGTGACCTCCTGCGACAGGAAGAACTGCACCACCAGGAACACCGACAGCAGGAACACGATCGACAGCACCAGCGTCGACAGTGCGTCGACGAAGCCGGGCCAGTAATTGAGGCCGCCTTCGCTGCGGCGGGCGCGGGCAAGAGCCATGTTATCCGTCTCCACTCACGTGTCCCGGACGCGCTGCAGCGTGCAACGCTGCTGCGCAGAGCCGGGACCCATTCCTCGTTTCTCTGGGCCCCGGCTCAGCAGCGCATCACTGCGTGATGCGCTGCGTCCGGGGCACGAAATCCAGCCCTTTCGCTAACTCTTCTCGGGCTGGCGCGCGATCCGCTCCAACAGGCGGCGGATCTCGCGGTTCTGCTCGCCCTGGCCGTCGGCCCATTCGCGGATCATCTGCTGCTCGGTCCGCATGTGCGAGACCAGCGCCTGGATCGCTTCGGCAAGGCTCGCCATCGCCGCCGTGGTGCTGCGGCCGGCGCTGCCTTCCTCGAGCACGGAACGCAAGCGCTCGACCGCCGCCTGCAGCTCGCCGCTGGCGAGGCCGCCGCCGGACGCGACAGGCACCTCGCCGTTGCCGTATTCGCGCACGGTGGTGGCGAGCCAGTCTTCGAGGTCGGTGTAGAAGCGGTTCTGCGCCTGGCTCGATTGCAGATCGAGGAAGCCGAGGATCAGCGAGCCGGCGAGGCCGAACAGCGATGAGGAGAACGAGATGCCCATGCCGCCGAGCGGGGCGGCGAGGCCCTCCTTCAGCGTGTCGAACAGCGCGCCGGAATCGCCCCCGACCTTGAGCCCGTCGATCACCTTGCCGACCGAGCCGACCGTCTCGATCAGGCCCCAGAAGGTGCCGAGCAGGCCGAGGAAGACCAGGAGGCCGGTCATGTAGCGGGAGATGTCGCGGGCCTCGTCGAGGCGCGTCGCGATCGAATCGAGCAGGTGCCGCATCGTGGTCTGGGTGATGGTCATCCGCCCCGAGCGCTCCCCGCCGAGGATCGCCGCCATCGGCGCCAGCAGCTTGGGGTGGCGGGCCGGCGCCAGGCCGGGATCGGCGACGCGGAAATTGTTGACCCAGGAGACCTCGGGATAGAGCCGGATCACCTGGCGGAAGGCCAGGATGATGCCGATGAACAGCACCCCGCCGATCAGGGCGTTGAGCCCGGGATTGGCGAAGAAGGCCTGGATGATCTGCTTGTAGAGCACCACGCCCACCAACGTGCAAAGCACCAGGAAGACCAGCATCCGCACCAGGAAGACGCTGGGCGAGGACAGTTTGGTGTACTCGATGTCCATGGTGGATCGGGAAGTGCCAGACCGCATGCCGGTATCATCCGTTACGTAAAGCTTGCTTGCGGCGCGCACTATGGCACAGCGCCGGCCCAAAAAAAGCGCCGGATGCGCCGATTTCGGGGACAGTTCGGGGAACCCGGACCGGAAGCGGCGCTTTGATTAGCAGGTCTCTGCAGAACTTCGCCATTCGGGGAGCGCATGAGCGTCGTTTCCGCGATCATCGGGACTGCCGAGCGCGTGCCACTGCCGGACGTGGTGATCCGGGCCGCGATCCAGCGCCTGTGCTCCCGCATGGCGACGCGCCTGTCGGTGCTGGGCCCCGGCGACGATGCCGCCTTCGCCGGGCGGATGATGCTGCGGCCGATCGCCGAGGGCGCGGCAGCCTGGCATGACGAGGTGCCTGCGGCCTTCTTCGCCGAATTGCTCGGTCCCAACCGCAAATTTTCCTCCTGCTTCTACAGGACCGACGCGACCACCTTGCAGGAGGCCGAGGAGGAGGCGCTGCGCCAGACCGTCGAGCATGCCGGCCTGGCCGACGGCCAGACCATCCTGGAGCTCGGCTGCGGCTGGGGCTCGCTGTCGCTGTGGATGGCGCGGCAGTTTCCGCACGCCAGGGTGACGGCGGTCGCGGCCTCGCAGGCGCAGCGCGCCTACGTCGAGGAGGAGGCGCGGCTGCGCGGATTGCTCAATCTGCGCGTGGTCGCGGCCGACATGAACGTGTTCGCGCCCGAGGGCCGGTTCGACCGCATCGTCTCGGTCGAGATGTTCGAGCAGATGAGCAACTGGCGCAAGCTGATGACGCGCGCGCGGTCATGGCTCGCGCCTGAGGGGCGGTTCTTCATGCACGTCGTCGCCCACCGGTCCGGCTCGCATCTGATCGACCCGGCCCACCGCGACGACTGGATCGCGCAATACGTCTACACGGGCGTGCTGATGCCGAGCCATCACCTCGTCAGGCAGTTCGACGATATTTTTGCCATCGAGAAGGAATGGTGCTGGAGCGGCACGCACTACCAACGCACCGCCAACGACTGGCTCGCCAATTTCGACGCGCATCGCGAGGCCATCGAGGCGACCTTGCGGAGGATCTATGGCGAGGAGGCCGCTCTCGCGATGCGCCGCTGGCGCTGGTTCCTGCTCGCGACCTCGGGCCTGTTTGGTTACGCCGACGGAACCGAATGGGGAGTAAGCCAATACCGGATGAAGGCCGCCGGGTAATTGCGATGTTCTGCCGCACACGCGCCGGTGAACCCCGACTCACAATCAAGTGACACCGCAAAACCCTTCTGATCTCAATAACATAAGCTGTGTGACAATGAGCCGCCCGCGCCGCGCGTTGCATCGCAGCAGATGCGTTCTATTTTGGCGGCATCAGGCGCGTGAAAAAGTCCAGAACGGGCCTCGCGCGGGCACGATCAGTTTCAACAATATCGGGGCATACCACTCCATGTCTGGACTTCTCGCGCGATCGGCATGCGTTGCAATAATGCTCGCGGCCCTTGCGCCGCTGTTGGGTGCTTGCGAAGAATCCAGCTCCGCTGTGTCCGCCGCCCAGCCGTCTGCCCCTGACGTCAGCGTCGTCATCGTCAAGCCGCAGGCTCGCGCCGTGGTGCGCGAGCTGCCGGGCCGCATCGCTCCGACGCGGGTCTCCGACGTGCGGCCGCGCGTGTCCGGCATCGTGGTCGAGCGCCTGTTCCGCCAGGGCAGCGAGGTCAGGGCCGGCGATCCGCTCTACCGCATCGATCCCCGCCCGTTCGAGGTCGAGGTGCTGGCCAACGAGGCCGCGCTGGCCAAGTCGGAAGCGGCTTTGATGCAGGCCAAGCAGCAGGCGCATCGTATCGCCGCCCTCACCAGGGATCGCGCCGCCCCCGAAGCCGAGAACGAGAAGGCGATTGCGGCCGAACGCCAGGCCCAGGCCGAGGTCGAGGGCCGCAAGGCCGAGCTCGCGCGGGCCAAGCTCAATCTCGACTATGCCACCGTGCGCGCGCCGATCGACGGCGTGGTCGGTGCGGCCCTCGTCAGCGAGGGCGCGCTTGCCGTGCAGAACGAGACCAATCTCGCCACCATCCAGCAGCTCGATCCGATCTATGCCGACTTCACCCAGTCGGTGACCGAGCTCAACCAGCTCCGCCGTGCCTTCGAGACCGGCGACCTCGAGCGCATCGCCGCCGATGCCGCCAAGGTGCGCCTGGTGCTCGACGACAACACCCTCTATTCGCTCGACGGCAAGCTGCTGTTCTCCGACGCGAAGGTCGACGCCCACACCGGGCAGGTGACCTTGCGCGGCGAGTTCCCCAATCCCAAGCGCGAGCTGCTGCCGGGCATGTACGTCCGCGTCCGCATCGACCAGGGTCTCGATTCCGATGCGATCGCGGTGCCGCAGCAGGCGGTCCAGCGCAATGGCGGCGGCGGCAGCGAGGTGTTCGTCGTCAAGGACGACAACCACATCGCGGTGCAGGCGGTGCGCACCGGCTCGGTGCAGGACGGCCTCTGGTTCGTCACGGAAGGCCTGAAGGCCGGCGACAAGGTCGTGGTCGAAGGCTTCCAGAAGTTCGCAGCCGGCGACAAGGTCAGACCGCAATCCTGGTCGGAAGCGGAGGCGACCGCAGACAACCGGCACGCCCAGCAACTCACGCGGTAACGCTCGCGCAGCAAGTGTGGTCCTCATCCTGAGGGCCCGCTGGAAGCCGGCGTCTCGAAGGATGGCCGCGGGACAGAGTCGGGCCTTCATGGTTCTTCCGGCGATGAGCTGCATCGTCCGGAGCGCGCGTTCCGCGCTCCTCACCATGAGGGTCTAACGAAACAACGAGGATAAAACGGCCAATGCCGAGTTTCTTCATCGACAGGCCGATCTTCGCCTGGGTGGTCGCGCTGTTCATCTGCTTGATCGGTGCGATCGCGGTGCCGCTGCTGCCGATCGCGCAATACCCGATCATCGCGCCGCCCTCGATCTCGGTCTCGACCAGCTATCCCGGCGCGTCGCCGGAGAACCTCTACAACAGCGTCACGCGGCTGATCGAGGAGGAGCTCAACGGCGCCGCCAACATCCTCAATTTCGAATCGACCAGCGACTCGCTCGGCCAGGTCGAGATCATCGCCAACTTCCAGCCGGGCACCGATACCAGCGCCGCCTCGGTCGAGGTGCAGAACCGCATCAAGCGCGTCGAGGCGCGCCTGCCGCGCGCGGTGATGCAGCAGGGCATCCTGATCGAGGAAGCTTCCAGCGCAGTGCTGCAGATCATCACGCTGAACTCGACCGACGGCAGCCTGGACGAAGTCGGTCTCGGCGACTTCATGATCCGCAACGTGCTCGGCGAGATCCGCCGCATTCCCGGCGTCGGCCGCGCCACGCTGTACTCGACCGAGCGCTCGCTTCGGGTCTGGGTCGATCCGGCCAAGCTCGTCGGCTATGGCCTGACCGCCGATGACGTCAACAAGGCGATCGCCGCGCAGAACGCGCAGGTCGCCTCGGGCAGCATCGGTGCCGAGCCGTCGACGTCCAGCCAGCGCACCTCGGCGCTGGTGCTGGTCAAGGGCCAGCTCTCCTCGCCGGAGGAGTTCGGCGCCATCATTCTGCGGGCCAATGCCGACGGCTCGACCGTGCGCCTGCGCGACGTCGCGCGCATCGAGGTCGGCGGCCTCAGCTATCAGTTCAACACGCGCCTCGACGGCAAGCCGACGGCGGGCCTGTCGGTGCTGATGTCGCCGACCGGCAATGCGCTGGCGACCGCGAGCGCGGTCGAAGCCAAGATGAAGGAGCTGTCGCGCTTCTTCCCGGCCAACATCACCTACGAGATCCCCTACAACATCACGCCCGTGGTCGAGGCCTCGATCAAGAAGGTGCTGACCACGCTGGTCGAAGCCGTGGTGCTGGTGTTCGTGGTGATGTTCCTGTTCCTGCAGAACATCCGCTACACCATCATTCCGACCATCGTGGTGCCGGTGGCGCTGCTGGGCGCCTGCTCCACGCTGCTGCTCGCCGGCTATTCCATCAACATGCTCTCGATGTTCGGTATGGTGCTCGCGGTCGGCATCCTCGTCGACGACGCCATCGTCGTGGTCGAGAACGTCGAGCGCATCATGGCCGAGGAAGGCCTGCCGCCGAAGGAAGCGACGCGGAAGGCGATGTCGCAGATCACCGGCGCCATCATCGGCATCACCCTGGTGCTGATGGCGGTGTTCGTGCCGATGGCGTTCTTCCCGGGCTCGGTCGGCATCATCTACCGCCAGTTCTCGGTCACCATGGTCGCCGCGATCGGCTTCTCCGCCTTCCTGGCGTTGTCGTTGACGCCGGCGCTGTGCGCGACGCTGCTCAAGCCCGTCGAGCCCGGCCACGGTCATGCGAAACGGGGCGTGTTTGGCTGGGTGTTCGGCTGGTTCAACCGCATGCTGGAAGGCGCCAAGGAACGCTATGCGCGCACCGTCGGCTTCTCGCTGAACCGTACCGGCCGCCTGATGCTGGTCTATGCCGCGCTGCTGGTCGGCCTGTCCTGGGCCTTTGTCAACCTGCCCGGCGGCTTCCTCCCTGTCGACGACCAGGGCTTCATCACCACCGACGTGCAGACGCCGTCGGATTCGTCCTATCCCCGCACCGAGGCCGTGATCGAGAAGGTCGAAAAATATCTCGCCGCGCGGCCGGGCGTCGACAACGTCACCTTCCTCACCGGCTTCAGCTTCTCCGGCCAGGGCATGAACACCGCGCAGGCCTTCATCACGCTGAAGGACTGGTCGGAGCGCGGGCCGAAGGACTCCGCTGCCGCCATCGTCAACGACGTCAACCGCGACCTGGGCGCGTCGATCCGCGACGCAAAAATCTCGGCGCTGCAGCCGCCGCCGATCGACAATCTCGGCAACTCGTCCGGCTTCTCGTTCCGCCTGCAGGATCGCGGCCAGAAGGGCTATCAGCAATTGATGCGCGCGGCCGACCAGCTGATCGCGGAGGCCAATGCCAGCCCGGTGCTGCAGAAGGTCTATATCGAAGGCCTGCCCGAGGCGGGCGTGGTCAATCTCATGATCGATCGCGAGAAGGCCGGCGCCTTCGGCGTCACCTTCGAGGACATCAACAACACCATCTCGACCAATCTCGGCTCGAACTACATCAACGACTTCCCGAACCGCGGCCGCATGCAGCGCGTCGTGGTGCAGGCGGATGCCCGCGACCGCATGCGGACCGAAGACATCCTCAATTACAACGTCAAGAACAGCCGCGGCCAGCTGGTGCCGTTCTCGTCCTTTGCCACGGTGGAATGGGCGCGCGGCCCGACGCAGATCGCCGGCTTCAACTATTATCCGGCGGTGCGCATCTCCGGTGAAGCCAGGCCCGGCTTCACCTCGGGCGATGCGATCGCCGAGATGGAGCGGCTCGCCGACCGGTTGCCGCGCGGCTTCGGCTATGAATGGACCGGGCAGTCGCTGCAGGAGAAGCTGTCGGGCTCGCAGGCGCCGTTCCTGCTCGCGCTGTCGGTGTTCGTGGTGTTCCTGTGCCTCGCCGCGCTCTACGAGAGCTGGACCATCCCGCTCGCGGTGCTGCTCACCGTGCCGCTCGGCATCGTCGGCGCCGTCGCCGCCGCCATGCTGCGAGGCCTGCCCAACGACGTCTATTTCACCGTCGGCCTGATCACCATCATCGGCCTTGCCGCCAAGGACGCGATCCTGATCATCGAGTTCGCCAAGGACTTGCGCAAAGAAGGCAAGCCGCTGGTCGAGGCCACCATCGAAGCCTGCCGCCTGCGCTTCCGCCCGATCCTGATGACGGGCCTCGCCTTCATCTGCGGCGTGCTGCCGATGGCCATCGCCCACGGCGCCGGCGGCGCCAGCCAGCAGGCGCTCGGCAGCGTGGTGATGGGCGGCATGATCGCGGTGGTGATCCTGGCGCTGTTGATGGTGCCGGTGTTCTTCGTCTCGGTGCAGCGCGTGCTGGGCGGCGACAGGGAGCCGAAGGCGGCAAGGGAAGCTGAAGCGCACGGCCGGCCGGCGCGGGCGCACACCGGCCATTGACGGTTCTCTCCGTCATTCCGGGCGTGCGAAGCACGAGCTATGATGCGCAATTGCGCATCTGAGAATCCATCGGTCAGCGATCACGGTCGATGAATGGATTCCGGGCTCGCGCCAAGGGGCGCGCCCCGGAATGACGATGCGGAGAGCTTGCTTTCCCGGAGGTGCCGATCCAGACTGCATCCCTGGATTGAAGAAGTGTCCATTCGCACTGCGCCGAATGCACAGCCAGCCTGCCGATTGAGAGCACTTGATGCGTCCGACCGACATTGCGATCGCGAACTATCGCTCGATCAGGCGGCTCTCCCTACCAATCCACCCCCTGTCCGTCTTCGTGGGGGAAAATGGCGTCGGCAAATCCAATCTCTACAAGTCCTTGTCGCTGTTGCGCGACGCGGCGACCGGGCGCATCACGCGCACGATCGCCGAGGAGGGCGGACTGAATTCGGTCTGCTGGTCAGGCATCCGCAAACGAGGCGAGGATGGACGACTGCGCTTGTCGGTCAGATTCGATCGCCTGAAATATTCTATCGAGATCGGATTTCCCAGCCCGGTTGCGGCAGCGTTTGCCGGCGAGCCGATGATCAAGGAAGAGAGTATCGAGGCGACGCAGGGCAAACGAACGGTTCTGCTGATGGAGCGGAAGAATTCGATCGTCAGCGTCCGTAGCGACAGCGGCGCATGGAGCAGCCACAAGGATGCGGTGCTGCCGTCCGAGCCGGCGCTCGCGGGCTTCTTCAACGGCAAGGAATGCCCCGAAATCGATTTGATCAGAAGCGCAATGCTGGGCTGGCGCTTCTATCACGACTTTCGCACCGATCCGGCGTCACCGATACGAAAGCCGTGCCTCGCGATCACCACGCCCTCGCTCAGTGCCGATGGAAGCGACCTGGCCGCGGCCCTGGCGACACTCTATACCATCAGGGAAGACGCAACCGACCTGCAGGACGCGATCCAGGATGCCTTCCCGGGCGCCGAGCTCCGCGCAAGGGAAAGAAACGGTTCCTGTGAATTCGATCTGCAACTCGAGGATATGCCGCGTCCGTTTGGGGCGCATGAACTGTCCGATGGCACGCTGAAATACATTTGCCTGCTCGCCGTGTTCATGGGCTATCGGCTGCCACCGTTCATCGCGCTGAACGAACCCGAGACCAGCCTGCATCCGTCCTTGCTGGCGCCGTTGGCCCGGCTGATCGTCAAGGCCTCACGCCGCGCCGACATCTGGATCGTCACCCATTCGGAGCAGTTGATGCAGGCCTTGCGAAACGAGAGCTCGGTCCCGCTTCGCCGGGTGATCAAGTCAAAAGGCGCCACCATGATCGAGGGCCTGACCCTCGGCGGGGAATATCGGGACGAGGAAGCCGAGGAAGACGAGTCTTAGCCGCGGCACCGATGGGAATGTGGAGCGCGAGCTTCAGCCCTAAGCCGGTTTCCGCAAAATCTTCACCAGCTCCCCGTGCACATACTCATTCCCGCACACAACGTGCCCCGTGACCAGCGGATCCCCCGGCGTTGCGATATCGCTCACGGTGCCGCCGGCTTCGCGCACCATCAGCATACCGGCGGCGATGTCCCAGGATTGCAAATCGCGCTCCCAATAGCCGTCGAGGCGCCCCGCCGCGACGAAGGCTAAATCGAGCGAGGCGGCGCCGAAGCGGCGCAGGCCGGCGACGCGGTCCTGGATCGCCGTCATCTCACGGCGGAATTCCTCGTGGTCGCCGCGGCCGATATGGGGCAGCCCGCAGGCCACCACGCATTCATTGAGCTGGCGGCGGCCGGCGACGCGCAGGCGCTGGTCGTTGAGGAAGGCGCCCTTGCCGCGCTCGGCGATGTAGAGCTCGTCATTGGCGGGATTGTAGATCACGCCGGCGATCACGGTGCCCTCGCGCGCAAGCCCGATCGAGATCGCGAATTGCGGGATGCCGTGCAGGAAGTTGGTGGTGCCGTCCAGGGGATCGACGATCCAGGTGTGGCTCTTGTCGGTGCCCTCGCGATTGCCGCCCTCCTCGCCGATGAAGCCGTAGCCGGGCCGGGCCTTGGCGAGGTCCTGGTAGAGGATCTCCTCGGCGCGCTTGTCGGCGAGCGAGACGAAATTGGCCGGGCCCTTCAGCGAGACCTGGAGATGCTCGATCTCGCCGAGATCGCGCTTGAGGCTGCGGCCGGCGCGGCGCGCCGCCTTGACCATGACGTTGATAGTGGCGGAATACAGCATGTGCTTTTTGGTCTTGATCGGGGAGAGGGGGCGCGGAAACCCGCCTGTTTGAGGGACTGGGTGCCCCGTGAGGGGGCCCGCGTCAAGTCATTTGGACCCGAGCCACTTCCTGGCGGCGGCCTCGGCCTTGGCGCGGTCATCGGCCGGCAGATCGGAGAGCTGCTTGTCGAGCTCGGGGTCGCCCTTGCCTGATGTCTTGGCCACCAGGTGCCATTTGAAGCCCTCGATCTTGTCCACGGGCGTGCCGACGCCGTTGATCAGCACCCAGGCCAGCCGGTTCTGCGCGATCGCGCTGCCCTGGCGGGAGGCCTTGCGGAGCAGGGCGACGGCCGCCGGCTGGTTCTTCGGCGTGCCGGTGCCGTTGAACATCGCGATGGCATATTCGACCTCGGCATCGACATTGTCGGCGATCGCGGCGGCCTGCAGCAGCCGCACCGCGCGTTCGGGGTCCTTCGGCACGCCGGTGCCTTCCTTGTAGAAGGTCGCGAGCGCGTATTGCGCTTCGGGCAGGCCTGCATCGGCGGCCTGGCGCAGCAGTTCCGCCGAACGCCGGACGTCCTGCGGCAGCGTCTGGCCGTCCAGGTAGAGCAAAGCGAGGTTATAGGCCGCCTTGGGCTCGCCGAGCTTGGCGGCGGAGGCCATCAGCCTGACCGCCTCGCCTTTGTCGACCGGGCCGCCGCGGCCGGAGATGCGCAGCATGGCGAGCGCGAACATCGCCTCGCGATCGCCGGCGTCGGCAGCGCGCTTGTACCATTCGGCCGCCTTGGCGTAATCGCGCCTGATGCCCATGGCGTTGGAATAGAGCTCGCCGAGCATGGTCATGGCCTTGGGATCGCCGGCTTGCGCGCGCGCCGTGGCGAGCTCGAACGCCGTCTTGTACTGACCGCGCTGATAGGCGCCGAACACCAGGTCGACGTTGGGATCGTCGGCCGGCGGCGCGGGGATCACGGTTGCCGGCTTGGGCGAGGCCGACGGCTTGGGCGATGGGGAGGGCTTCGGCGCCGCCTCCTTCTTCTTGGCAGGCGCGGGCGGTTTCGGCTTCTGCTTCTCTGCCGGCGTGCTCGGCGTCGTCGCCGGCGGGGTGATCTGCAGCTGCGCGGCCGCAGGGACGGTCAGCAGCAGCGTGGCCAGCATGGTGATGCACGGGAGCTTCATGTCGGGCGCTAGCCGTGCTCCCGGCTCGCAAGATCTTGGCTGGCCAGCGCCGTCGCATGGGCCTTCTTGATCGCGGCATCGACCTCGATCAGCGCGGCCTTGGGCCCGCGCGGATCGGCCCAGATGAAGTCGCCGACCAGCACGAAATCGGCGCCGCTCAGGGCGAAATCGTGGGCCTCGTCGAGCGTGGTGGCAAAGCCGACGCAGGGCGGCTCGAACAGCTCGGCCCACCAGTCCAGCCGCTCGGCGATCGCCTGGGCCGAGGGCCGCTGTCCCTTCGCATCGGGCTCGCCGAACAGCAAATAATCCGCGCCCATCTCGCCCGCATCCATGGAATGGTGCCGCGTCGTCAGCCCGCCGACACCGGCGATGCGATCCGGCTTGAGCGACGGCAGCGCCTCCTTCAGCGCGGCGATGCCGGGCAGATGCGCGCCGTCGGCGCCGCCGCGCGCGACGATTTCGGGATGGCCGTCGACGAGGAGTGCCGCGCCCGCCTTCTGCACCGGCGGCGCCAAGGCCTTGACGCGCGAGATCATGCTGCGCTGATCGGTCTCCTTCAGCCGCAGCAGCACGGCGGCGACGTCGGCGGACGCGATCAGCTCGGGCAGCTCTGCGACCAGCGTCGCGGGATCATCGACGACGGGCGTTGCGAGATAGAGACGCGGCGCCGGGCGCGGCGGAGGCGGTTTGTTCGACAAGATCTAGGCTGCCTTCTGTTCCAGGCTGCTTTGCCATTCGCCCCTGGAGGCGAGTCCGTTCATGCGGGCGCGATGGCTGAAGGCGCGCTGGCCGGCCGCGACGTTCTCGGGTCTGCCGGACCAGGCCTTCTGCGGCGCGGCCTGCAGCGCGCGGCCGTAGGAGAAGGTCAGGCCCCAGGGCAATGGCCCGAGCTTGTGCATGGCGTTGAGATGCGCGGTTGCCTCCTCGTCCGACTGGCCGCCGGAGAGGAAGGCGATGCCCGGCACTGCCGCCGGCACGCAGGCCTTGAGCAGCCGGATCGTCTTCTCCGCGACCTCCTCGACGGAGGCCTGCTTTGCGCATTTCTTGCCTGAGATCGCCATGTTCGGCTTCAGCACCATGCCCTCCAGCGCCACGCGCTGCACGCGCAATTCCTGGAAGGTCTTGTTGAGCACGCGCTGCGTCACCTCATAGCAGCGTTCGATGTCGTGGTCGCCGTCCATCAGTACCTCCGGCTCGACGATCGGCACGATCTGCGCGGCCTGGCACAGCGCGGCATAGCGCGCCAGCGCGTGGGCGTTGACGCTGATCGCCGTCATCGAGGGGATGCCGCTGCCGATGTCGATCACCGCGCGCCATTTGGCAAAGCGCGCGCCGCGCTCGTAATATTTCTTCAAGCGCTCGGCGAGCCTGTCGAGCCCGACCGTGACTGTTTCACCCGGGCACATCGGCAAGGCTTGCGTGCCCTCGTCGACCTTGATGCCGGGAATGGCGCCGGCCTGCTCGATCAGCTTGACCAGCGGCGTGCCGTCCTTGGCGTTCTGCCAGATCGTCTCGTCATAGAGGATCACGCCGGAGATGTATCGGCTCATGGCGTCCTTGGCGCGGAACAGCATCTCGCGATAGTCGCGGCGGTTCTCTTCGGTCGATTCCACGCCGATCGCGTCGAAACGCTTCCTGATGGTGCCGGAGGATTCGTCGGCGGCAAGGATGCCCTTGCCCGGCGTGACCATGGCGGTCGCGACTTTATTGAGCTCAGTCAGATTCATCGAGAGGTCCTCCCAGAACGATTCTGCCCTTGCCCGGGAAAATAGACCGTTCTCGGGCAATTGCCGAGTTAACGTTCGTCGCAGGGTGGGGGAGGACTCGGTCATTCCGGGGCGCGCCCCTTGGCGCGCGCCCGGAATCCATTGATCCGCGTCGATGGTGGCACCATGGATTCCGGGCTCGCGCTGCGCGCGCCCCGGAATGACGGAAAACGGTGCGCGCGGCCCTTACGCCACCTTCGGATCCAGCTCGCCCTTGGCGTAGCGCTTGGCCATCTCGGCGGTGGTCAGGACCTTCTTGATCTTGGAGGCCTGGCCCGCGGTGTTGAACTCCTGCAGGCGCTGCTTGCACAGCTTGGTCATGGCTTCCATCGCCGGCTTCAAATATTTGCGCGGATCGAACTCTTCCGGGTTGTCCTTGAGCACTTTCCGGATCTGGCCGGTCATCGCCATGCGGTTGTCGGTGTCGATGTTGATCTTGCGCACGCCGTTCTTGATGCCGCGCTGGATCTCGGCCACCGGCACGCCCCAGGTCGGCTTCATCTTGCCGCCATAGGCGTTGATGATGTCCTGCAGGTCCTGCGGCACCGAGGAGGAGCCGTGCATGACCAGATGCGTGTTCGGCAGCTTGCGGTGGATCTCCTCGATCACGTTCATGGCGAGGATGTCGCCGTCCGGCTTGCGGGTGAATTTGTAGGCGCCGTGGGAGGTACCCATCGCGATCGCGAGCGCGTCGACCTTGGTCTCCTGCACGAACTTCACGGCCTCGTCCGGATTGGTCAGCAGCTGGTCGTGGCTGAGCTTGCCTTCGGCGCCGTGGCCGTCTTCCTTGTCGCCCATGCCGGTTTCGAGCGAGCCGAGCACCCCGAGCTCGCCTTCCACCGAGATGCCGCCGAGATGGGCCATGTCGGTCACGGTCTTGGTGACGCCCACATTGTAGCCCCAGTCGCCCGGCGTCTTGCCGTCGGCCTTGAGCGAGCCGTCCATCATCACGGAGGTGAAGCCGGCCTGGATCGCGGTCATGCAGGTCGCGGGCTCGTTGCCGTGGTCGAGATGCACGCAGACGGGAATGTGCGGATAGATCTCGGTCACCGCGTCCATCATGTGCTTGAGCATGACGTCGTTGGCGTAGGAGCGCGCACCGCGCGAGGCCTGGATGATGACGGGCGCGTCGACCTGGTTGGCCGCGTCCATGATCGCCAGCGCCTGCTCCATGTTGTTGATGTTGAAGGCCGGTACGCCGTAATCGTTCTCCGCCGCGTGGTCGAGCAATTGACGTAACGTGATCCGAGCCATCTGTCTTGTTCTCCCGTTGGGGCCTCTCGGGCCGCTTGCTTACTTGATCCGCAGAACTTCAACGCCGGGCAGGGGCTTGCCTTCCATCCATTCAAGGAATGCGCCACCGGCGGTCGACACATAGGTGAAGTCGCCCGCCACATGGGCCTGGTTGAGCGCCGCGACGGTGTCGCCGCCCCCCGCGATCGAGATCAGCTTCTTGGCCCTGGTGCGCTCGGCCGCGTGCTTGGCGGCCGCGACCGTGCCGCGGTCGAACGGCTGCATCTCGAAGGCGCCCAGCGGGCCGTTCCAGACCAGGGTCGCCGCATCGTCGATCGCGGCGTGGACGCGCGCGATCGATTGCGGCCCGACGTCGAGGATCATGCCGTCGGCCGGGATCGCATCGAGCCCATAGGCATGCGACGGTGCGTTGGCGGCGAAGTGATAGGCGACGACGGCATCGACGGGGAGAATGATGGCGCAATTGGCGGCTTCCGCCTTCTCCATGATGCGCAGCGCGGTGGCGCTGAGATCCTTCTCGGCCAGCGACTTGCCGACCGCAACGCCCTGCGCGTGCAGGAAGGTGTTGGCCATGCCGCCGCCGATCACGAGCGCGTCGACCTTGGTCACGAGGTTTTCCAGGAGGTCGATCTTGGTCGAGACTTTTGCGCCGCCGATGATGGCGATGACCGGCTTGGTCGGCGAGCCCAGCGCCTTCTCCAGCGCGTCCAGCTCGGCCTGCATGGTGCGGCCGGCATAGGCCGGCAGCTTGTGGCCGAGGCCTTCGGTCGAGGCGTGGGCGCGGTGCGCGGCCGAGAACGCGTCACTGACCCAGATGTCGCCGAGTTTTGCGAGCTCCGCGACGAAGGCCGGATCGTTCTTTTCTTCCTCTTTGTGGAAGCGGGTGTTTTCCAGGCACAGGATGTCGCCGTCCTTCAGGCCGGCAACCGCCTTGGCCGCGGGCTCGCCGATGCAATCGTCGGCGAAGGCGACGGGCTTCTTCACCACTTTCGCCAGCGCCTCCGCAACGGGCCTCAGCGAATCCTTGGCGTCGCGCCCCTTCGGCCGGCCGAAATGCGCGAGCAGGATGACCTTGCCGCCCTTGTCCGCGATCTCGGTGATGGTCGGCGCCACGCGCTCGAGCCGGGTGGCGTCGGTGACGCGCCCGCTCTCCATGGGCACGTTGAGGTCGACGCGCAGCAGCACGCGTTTGCCCTTCACGTCGACGTCGTCGAGGGTGCGGAATTTGTTGGTCATCTCTCTTGTCCCGGGCGCTGCGATAGCAGCGGAGCGATGCGCTGCAGAACCGGGACTCACATCACAGCGAGTCCCGCGGTTGAATGGGTCCCGGCTCTGCGGAACAGCGCCTACGCGCTGCACCGCGTCCGGGACACGAGACCCTGATCAGATCACCTTAGCCATCGCAACGGCGGTGTCCGCCATGCGGTTCGAGAAGCCCCACTCGTTGTCGTACCAGGACATCACGCGCACCAGCGTGCCGTTCTGCACCTTGGTCTGGTCCTCGTGGAAGGTCGAGGAGTGCGGGTCGTGGTTGAAGTCGATCGAGACGTTGGGCGCGCTGGTGTAGCCGAGGATGCCCTTGAGCTGCTGCTCGCTGGCGCGCTTCATCGCCGCGTTGATTTCCTTCGCGTCGGTGGCGCGCTTGGCCACGATCTTGAGGTCGACGACCGAGACGTTCGGGGTCGGCACCCGGATCGCGACGCCGTCGAGCTTGCCCTTCAGCTCGGGCAGAACGAGGCCGATCGCCTTGGCGGCGCCGGTCGAGGTCGGGATCATCGACATCGCAGCGGCGCGGCCGCGATAGAGATCCTTGTGCAGCGTGTCCAGCGTCGGCTGGTCGCCGGTATAGGCGTGGATCGTGGTCATGAAGCCGGTCTCGATGCCGACGAGGTCGTTCAGCACCTTGGCGACCGGGGCGAGGCAGTTGGTGGTGCAGCTGCCGTTGGAGACGACGAGGTGATCTTTGGTCAGCGTGTCGTGGTTGACGCCGTAGACGATGGTGGCGTCGGCGCCGTCGGCGGGCGCGGAGACCAGCACGCGCTTGGCGCCGGCGGTCAGGTGCGCGGAAGCCTTGTCCTTCGAGGTGAAGATGCCGGTGCATTCCAGCGCGATATCGACGCCGAGATCCTTCCAGGGCAGCTTGGAGGGATCGCGCTCGGCGGTCACCTTGATCTTGCCGCCGCCGAGATTGATCGTGTCGCCGTCGACGGTGACGGTGCCGGGAAAGCGGCCATGGACGCTGTCGAAGCGGAGGAGATGGGCGTTGGTCTCGACCGGGCCGAGGTCGTTGATGCCGACGACCTCGATGTCCTTGCGGCCGGACTCGGCGATAGCCCGCAGGATGTTGCGGCCGATGCGGCCAAAACCGTTAATTCCGACGCGGACTACCATGTTTCGTCTCCTTCAATGACCGTTGTCATCCCGCACAACGCGCTTTGCACGCCTGCGAGGGTTTTTTAGGGGCGGACGCCCGGTTCGGCCGGGCGGTGCTTGATCATATGGGAGATTAGGTAGTCCTTTTTTGCGGCAAGCTCAACTCTCAGCTGACGCGCTTCAGCACGGCGTTGACCGCAGCCTCGGCGGTAATGCCGAAATGCTTGTAAAGCTCCTTTGCAGGGCCGCTTTCGCCGAACGAATGCATGCCGATGAATTCGCCATCCTGGCCGATCACGGCATCCCAGCCCCAGCGCACGGCGGCCTCGATCGCGATCTTGACCGGCGCGTTGCCGATGATGGCGGCGCGCTTGGCCTCTGGTTGCGCTAACAACAGTTCGAGCGACGGAACGGAGACAACGCGCGAGGCGACGCCGCGTTCCGCCAGCTGCTTCTGGGCCGCGACCGCGATCTCGACCTCCGAGCCCGAGGCGAACAGCGTCGCCTTGGCTTCGCCCTGGGCTGCGACCAGTTCATAGGCACCGGCCGCGCAGGGATTGTCGTTCGGTGCGGTGGTCCGCAGCTGCGGCAGGTTCTGCCGCGTCAGCGCCAGTACCGTCGGGCCGTCCACGCGGTTCAGTGCAAGCTCCCAGCATTCGGCGACCTCGACGGCATCGCAGGGACGGAACACGCGCATGTTGGGAATGGCGCGGAGCGCAGCGAGATGCTCGACCGGCTGATGGGTCGGGCCGTCCTCGCCGAGACCGATGGAATCGTGGGTCATCACGTAGACGACGCCGGCGCCCATCAGCGCGGCAAGGCGCATCGCCGGACGCGCATAATCGGTGAACACCAGGAAGGTCGCGCCGTTCGGCGCGAAGCCGCCGTGCAGGAAAATGCCGTTCATCGCGGCGGCCATGCCGTGCTCGCGGATGCCGTAATGGATGAAGCGGCCCTTTGGCGTCTTGGCCGAGAAGGCGGTCGCCGACTTCGCCTTGTTGTTGTTGGAGCCGGTGAGATCGGCGGAGCCTGCGAGGAATTCCATCGGCATCGCGCCGGCGATGACTTCGATCACGGCTTCCGAGGACTTGCGCGTGGCGGCCGTCATCGGCTTGTCCAGCAGCTCCTTCTTGTACGCGCGCACGGCCTTTGCCAGCGAAGCCGGACGCTCGTGACGCAGGCGGCGCTCGAACTCGGCGCGCTTGCGGCTGCCGAGCTCGCCGAGCCGCGCTTCCCATTCCTGGCGTGCCGCGGCGCCGCGGCTGCCGGCGGCGCGCCAGGCCTTCAGCACGTCATCGGCGACCGCGAACGGCTCGAGCGAAATGCCGAGATTTTCCTTGGCAGCCTTGAGCTCGTCGGCGCCGAGTGCTTCGCCGTGCACCTTCGAGGTGCCTTGCTTGTGCGGCGCGCCGAAGCCGATGGTGGTGCGGCAGGCGATCAGCGTCGGCTTGCTGGATTTCTTCGCGCGCGTGATGGCGTCGGCGATCGCCGACTGGTCGTGGCCGTCGATCTTCTCGGCGGCCCAGCCCGCCGACTTGAAGCGCTTCACCTGGTCGACGGAATCGGCGATCGAGGTCGGGCCGTCGATCGAGATGCCGTTGTCGTCGTAGAGCACGATCAGCTTGTTGAGCTTCCAGTGGCCGGCCATCGCGATCGCTTCCTGCGACACGCCTTCCATCAGGTCGCCGTCGGAGGCGAGCACGTAGGTGTGGTGGTCGACGATCTTCTTGCCGAATTCGGCGGCGAGCATCTTCTCGGCGAGCGCCATGCCGACCGCGGTCGAGATGCCCTGGCCGAGCGGGCCGGTGGTGGTCTCGATGCCCTTGGTGCGGAAATTCTCGGGATGGCCGGGGGTCAGCGAGTCGACCTGACGGAATTGCTTGATCTGGTCCAGCGTCATTTCGGTATTGCCGGTCAGATACAGCAGCGAATAGAGCAGCATCGAGCCGTGGCCGGCCGAAAGCACGAAGCGGTCGCGGTCCGGCCAGGCCGGGCTTCCGGCATCGAATTTCAGGAACTGCGTGAACAGCACGGTCGCGATATCGGCCGCGCCCATCGGCAGGCCGGGATGGCCCGATTTGGCCTTCTCGACGGCGTCCATCGAGAGGCCGCGGATCGCGTTGGCCATACGGGTGTGATCGACCTGCGTCATGTCTGAAATCCGTCTGAAATGAGGCGCTTGGCGATGGTTGCCCGCGCGGGGAGAAGCCTGGCGGCCACTGAAGGTTGGCGCTGGGATAGCACCTCGGTTCCGGGAGTCCAAGGCAATCGAACGCCGGTTTGACCGCAAAAGTTGCCGGTGTGGACATCGGTTTTCCGCCGGGATCGGGCCGGGCGGAATCGACGGATCGGCACGTCGTCCCGATTGATCGGTGCATAGTTCTGCGGCGGCGTTGCGCTTGGCTAGCTTGCTTTGTAAATTTCTGCTTCTAACCGCTTGCCGAACCGAGTCTTTTGCCGGACGGCAAGCTCCAGGGAAAGGCCACTGGGCAAAGGCCGCCAGGTTCCGCCGCTGACTGCATGAACGATCGCGTATCCAACAGTTCCGCCATGACGGAGTCGTCCGCCGTCGAGATCGAGATCGCGACCCGCAGACTCATGGCGGCGCTCGACGCGCTCGAAAGTGCGGTGGAGCGGCGGCGCGACGCCGATCGCGACGAGAACGAGCTTGCGGCGCGAATCCAGGCGCTCGGCGCGGATCGCTCGCGTCTTGCCGACGAGCTCGACGGTGCGCTGGTGAAGGCACGCAAGCTCGAGCGCACCAATCGCGAGATATCCGACCGGCTGGATTCCGCGATCGTCACGATACGCTCGGTGCTCGATACCGGAGAGGACGGATGAGTCACATCAACGTCACCATCAACGGCCGGCAATACCGCATGGCCTGCGAGGAGGGCCAGGAGGTGCGGCTGCTCAAGCTCGCCGAAACGCTGGAGACCCGCATCCAGTCGCTGCGCGGAAAATTCGGCGAGATCGGCGACGCGCGCCTCACCGTGATGGCCGCGCTGACCGTGTGCGACGAACTGGTCGACACCACCAACCGCGTCCGCACCCTCGAGCAGGAATTGACCGAGCTCCGGGATTTCCGCAACGCCGCCGTCGAGCGCGCCAGGATGACGCAGACCGCAGTCGTCAACGCGCTCAACGCCGCCGCCGAGCGCATCGAGAAATCGACGCAAGTCCTGAACCGCACGGTCGGAAATGGCATCGCGATCGGGTAGCGTTCACCCTCCCCTGGAGGGGGAGGGTCGATCGCGCGCAGCGCGAGCGGGGTGGGTGATCTCTCAACACGGGGACTGCCCGTGGGGAGAGATCACCCCACCCCGTCTCACATTTCGCTGCGCTCCATGTGAGCCGACCCTCCCCCTCCAGGGGAGGGTAAGAAAGCGCGGCTCGAAGGCGACCCGCTCGCCGCACTGGCGATTCGTCAGTATCGTTGTTACATTGCCCAAGCGAGGCTGCGACGTGCGTCAGGAGCCATATATCCCCGGGGCCTTATCGATCCTTTAGGGAACTGTCCCTGGCCGGGCCCGTGGGCCCGGACATATGGTGCCCACCTACTTTCGTAGGGAACTCCGGGATCGAGTGCTTCAACGGCGTCCGCGGCTTCGCACTTTCGTTTGCTTGCAATGCGTTCTTGTCGAGTGGGGTCTACGACAAACCGGCAGTGTCATGTCCCCATAGTGCGCAATTGCGCACGTGGGACCGGGGCATCCAGTACGCCGCAGCGTCGATGTTTGATCACTGGCGTCTCTGGAATACTGGATCACCCGCCCCAGTGCGCAAGGGCGCACAAGGCGGGTGATGACGGCGGAGCAAGACTTCGCCTTCGGAGCAAGCACACATGCCCAACACCAAAGCCGAGCTCCGTGCCAAAGCCCTCGCCAGGCGCGATGCGCTGAGCGAGAAGAAGCGTACGGCAGCGGCCGCAAAGCTCGCCAGGCGCGGGTTGCCGTTCGAGCTGCTGCCCGGCAGCATCGTCTCCGGCTATTCGCCGATCCGCAGCGAGATCGATCCGATGCCGCTGCTCGCAAAGCTCGCGGAGCAGGGCGCCAGGCTGGCGCTGCCCTGCGTCACCGCCCGCGGCCAGGCCCTGATCTTCCGCATCTTCCATCCGAACGACCGCCTGATGCTGGGCCCGCTCGGCATTCCCGAACCGTCACCTGCGGCGGCCGAAGTCATTCCCGACATCATGCTGACGCCGCTCGCCGCCTTCGACCGCCTCGGCCATCGCATCGGCTACGGCGCGGGCCATTACGATTTCACCTTCGCGCATTTGCGCAAAGCCAAGCACATCGTCGGCATCGGCCTTGCATTTGCAGCGCAGGAGATCGAGGCGGTTCCGGCACTATCCCACGACGTCGCGCTGGATTATGTGCTAACGGAATCGGACGTGTTCGATTTCCGGAGTTCTGAAGTTGCGCATTCTCTTCGTGGGTGACGTCGTCGGCCGTAGCGGGCGCGAGGCCGTCTCCGAATATCTGCCCGGCATGGTGAAGGACTGGTCGCTCGATCTCGTCGTCGTCAACGGCGAGAACTCGGCCGGCGGCTTCGGCATCACGGAAGCGATCTACCAGGAGTTTCTCGAGGCCGGCGCCGACGCGGTGACGCTCGGCAATCACTCCTGGGACCAGCGCGAGGCGCTCGTCTTCATCGAGCGCGCCGACCGCCTGGTGCGCCCGGCGAACTATCCGCGCGGTACGCCCGGCCGCGGTGCCGCTTTGGTCGAGACCAAGAACGGCAGGCATGCGCTCGTCGTCAACGCTTTGGGCCGCGTCTTCATGACCCCGTTCGACGATCCCTTCGCCGCACTCGAACGCGAATTGGGGGCCTGTCCGCTCGGCGTCGCGGCAGATGCCATCGTCGTCGATGTCCATTGCGAGGCGTCGAGCGAGAAGCAGGGCATCGGCTTCTTCTGCGACGGCCGCGCCAGCCTCGTCGTCGGCACCCACACCCACGTGCCGACCGCCGACCACCAGATCCTCGCAGGCGGCACCGCCTATATGACCGACGCCGGCATGACCGGCGATTACGATTCCATCATCGGCATGCAGAAGGAAGAGCCGCTGCGGAGGTTCACGTCAGGGATTCCGTCCGGCCGCTTCGAGCCGGCGGCGGGCGCAGCAACGCTCAGCGGCGTCGCGGTGGAGACCGATGATGCGACGGGGCTAGCGCTCCGCATCGCGCCGGTGCGCATGGGCGGAAGGCTGGAGCCGACGAAGCCGAAGTTCTGGTTGAGTTGAAGCGCGAAGCCAAATCACCCGGTGTCGTCCCCGAACGACGATATCGACTTTGCCCTCAGCAGCGGACCTCGGCGGGCAACCAGGGGACGTCCGCTTTGGGGCCCAGAAGCGGACTCATGCACCGCAGCAACGAACTTACCAATCTTCCGATCGCTCGGTCAGCGCGACTGAACCAAAAAGCCTCTCCGTGTCAGGGTCACATTGGGCTGAGGCAAAAGCCCTGCGTCCGGATCATCACGCGATAGACTTGCGCGACGCCCATCGCTTATCTGCAACCATCGATAGGCAACGGGCGTGACGAGACTTCGCACTTGCAGCATTGAATGTATTTGAGCTGACGCAATTGGACGAATATCGTCGCTGTCCCTTGAGTAAAGATTGGGGCAAGCAATGAGTGGTTTCCAAGCCAAATTGGAGCGTTTCGAGAACCTCGCTGCGGAGTGCGAGCTGATCGCTAGTCGATCCAAAGGAAGCAATCGCGAGCTATACCAGCGAGCATGCCAGCATTATCGCGAGTTGGCCAATGATGTGCGTGCCTTGATCGCATCGTTCGATCTTGCAGCCTAGGCCTATTGCATCGCCATTGATCAAGATTGGTCGCCCTGGGCGTCAAGCCGATTTGCGCTGCGACTTACTGTAACCGTCCGATGAAGGCTGCGGGTGAACGGTCGCAAAGCGGAATTTCAACCGCTCTTCTCCCCTTTGCTTTTCAGCAAATGGGAGGAGGTGGTGGCTTACTGTTGTCCTTTCGCCCACTTCGCGGCTTCCACTGCGCGCTGGTTTGAAGTGCACCCCAACGAACCCGGAACGACGATGAGACAGACCCTCTCATTCTTCGGGCGCGGCCGGGATGTAACAGTCACGCCGCCATTGCTCGTGGCCTTGTCTGTCGTGGCCTGGCCAGGGCGGTTGACGGACGGCGGCGGTGACGTATTTGTGCTGTAGGTGCCGCCCGCGTTCGACCGGTGATCACGAACTCCAGCGTCCGCCGGGATCGAGACCGTCAGGAGCGTTGCCGCCAGGACCGAACTAGCAAGTAGTCTGACCTTTGGATTCATAAGTGCCTCCTTCATGGGATGTGTACACTGCTGTGAATGACGGTGCGCCTGCCGACTAGAACCGCCGGGATACGAAGCACGTAAGCTCGAAGACGGTGTGAGCCCGGGCTCGTCAAGTCCATTCGGGGCAGAGCGGAATTGTCCTGCTTTTCAACTTTTCACCGTTCACCTGATGGGGTCTCCCCTCGCAACCTTCGCGGCTGTCACCGCGATCTTGTTTGAAGTGCACCCATATGAGCCTGTACCCATGATGCACACCTTTACTTCCTGCTTCGGGCGCGGCCGGGATGTAACAGTCACGCCGCCATTGCTCGTTGCCTTGTCTGTCGTGGCCTGCCCAGGGCGGTTGACGGACGGCGGCGGTGACGTATTTGTGCTGTAGGTGCCACCCGCGTTCGACCGGTGATCACGAACTCCAGCGTCCGCCGGGATCGAGACCGTCAGGAGCGTTGCCGCCAGGACCGAACTAGCAAGTAGTCTGACCTTTGGATTCATAAGTGCCTCCTTCATGAGATGTGTCCCTTTCGCGGTGGATCGCTAACCACCGTCACATCAAGATAAATCGAAGGCGCAGGATTTTATGTGCAACAGGTCACGCAGCCTGTGACCTTCTGGCTTTGCAGGCCACTGCGGCCGAAAGGCGTAGCCAAGTCGGAGCCCTGCACGACAACATCGCCCAGATGAATCCCTATGCGAAACCTGAGAGCGATATCTTCAGGGAGATCGGCCGCACGGTCTTCGATTTCGCTGCATTTCGATACAGCACTCAACGGCCTCCAAGGCGCTCGCGAACTCTGCCAAGACGCTATTTCCGGCCGTGTTGGCTATTCGTCCGCCGTACTCGGTTATGAGCTGATCGAAGATGGCACTAGCATCAGAGAGTGCCTGGACAGCTCCGCTTTCATCCACGCTCATTTCATTAGACGCGAGTAACCGCCACGTGCGGCAACGATTGCTGCGAGCTACCGAAACGAAAGTTATTTCTTCAGGACCGCTTCGGGTCAAAATGCGAAGAACTCTGTTGAGCAAAACCTGGTCCGCTCTGCCGTAATAAGCGGACCTCCGTCAGGCGCGGCGTGACTTCGCAGATGGGCCAGCATGCGACGTCGGAGGTTCGTATTGCTGCAGCCGAAAGCGTGCCTTAAAGACCCGCTGGCGGGGATTCTTCAGGACAGGGGACGAGCCAACTAGGCAAATAGCAGAAGCCCCGGACGGTGCCGGCTTAAAGCTTGCGCCGTACCCAAACTAGCTTGCCTTAGCTGCGAGCTATTCCGAACAGCCTGGGAAGTTGGAAGGCCAAGGATGCCGGTATGCAGACCGGGCTCCCCGCACACACCACACGCGCCTTTGCATGATACTTCGTCTTATTGCCTCTTACTTGTTCAAGAACGAGCCGCTATGATGATATTTTGAGCGTCATCTAAGTTGCCTTAGTACACAACTTTCTTAATATGATCCTTGATGCATCACACCTGTGGAGATTTTATGAAATACATTGGCGTTATCACAGCCGCGGTTGCATTCGGGGCAATCATCGCGACGCCCGCATTTGCTGGGAGTGCGGCGCAGAACTCCGAGTGGCAAATGAAGCAGAAGGCGTGCAAGTCAGAAGCTTCTGCACGGGGCCTTCATCTGTCTAAGAAGACCGCCTATGTCAAAGAGTGCATGGCGAGAATGGCCAAAAGCTAGCATCCACCAGCTAGATTTGCGTTGAGACCCCGCTTCGGCGGGGTTTTCTGTGCTCGGCACAGGTCAGTACGATTTGACCCGGGCTTGACCGCGTGCGGGTACTAGACTTTCCGCGCGATGGGCTCTTGAGGATTGCCTTGTTCGTCCATCATATGGGCGCTGAAGCAGTCAACGTCGTTGGGGAGAAGAGCCCAAGCCGCTGCGGAGCGCGTGAAGATGTGCGAGTCAGGTTTAACCCAGTATGGGTCATCGTAAGCGCCCAAGTAGATAAATTGAAGGGCATATAGCTATTGGTTATCTGGGGTGCTGGTGGCAATCTCTCTATGCACAAGCTGACATCACTAGCGCTCCGCGCCATGTCCGGGATGGGTAAAAATCGGCGGTCGAGGCCGCTGCGAGCTACTCCCGGTCTTCCTTCCAAAGCCGACACTTGGGCGGGCATCGAGATAGGCAACGCTTGGACTACGACAGTTCATCAGACTGGCAATTCGAGCCTTTCAGTCACGAAGGAGCAGACGGCGGCAGGGATTGCCCCGACCAGTCCCCACGAAGATTGAAAAGGAAATAGTGGCTCCGCTTCCAGAAAGTTTGCCAACATCAACAAGTATGCAGCGGCATATCCGACGAGCGCCGTCAGCAAATATCGTTGGGCTGGTGTGGCTCCAAGTCGGGCCAACGATTGATCAAAAGAGGCCGTCAATAGGGCCGGCACTACACCCGCAATCCAAGCGACCGGCAGCAACATGATAAATGCGACCCCGGCTGAACTGGGACCACTGAAGCCGCCACCAAGACCGAGGAACACAAAGTACCCTGCCAATGGTCCGAGTACACCGAATACACCAAACCTGATCATTGCCTAACCTCATGCCGAAAGCCGAGGCACCGTCGCCGTAGGTCGGTATTGAACGTCCTAATAACACGCGGTGAACTTGTCCGCTTTGGGTCAATCGCGACGGTCGTGCCGGCTTTAAGTTAGGTCCGGTCTACCCCTGGCCACCGACAGATCCTCGGCCGTGGGCTGCGGCAACGAGGTAAAGCTGCTCACCCCCAATCACGAAAGCGACCCTCGGGACGGCACTTGAGCTCCCAATGGGTGTTCTCGCCGACGTTTTCATACGTCCAATCGATTTCGACGCTCTTGGTCAGCCGATCTATCCGGCCAGAGATGGTCGGCTGCCCATTCGCGTATTGGCTGCTGAACCCCACAAGCAAGGGAGTAATCTTCGTGATCGGTAGGATCTTATCCTGAAAAGACACTGTTTGATCGACGTCGCTCACAATGATGCCGAGATTGGAGAGGGGTGCAAATTCCAACTCTGCTCCGGGCCTACCCACCAACCTACTCGTTCCGGTGCATCGTAAAGTTACTTTCGGGCTTTGCTGCTGAGCGTCGACGGACTGCATCGATGCAAGCAACAAGAACAAGCATGTTAGTCTCATCGACGACAGGGCCTCGTTGCTAGGTCAAATGCTGTCTTCATGGGCTGGCATCATAGCTGCCGAGGACTACCGCCGCAAAGATCCGCTTTGGGTCTTGGTTGTGTGCAAACGGTCGGCTCAGGCAATGTCTGCACGTCCCTTGGAAAAGGGCAGTCCCTAATGATGAGTGCACGCCTGGTGCGCAATTGCGAACGAGGGGCCGGGACTCCTGCTCCAAGGACCCCGTTGTTTCGCGAAGCTGGTCGCTCCGATTGTTCGTCAATCTCTTGCTGCGGGGGCATGGGTCCCGAATCTCCGCTTTGCTTGTCCGGGACGACGGCGGAGATCGTCGCGCGCAATCACGCGTCAATCTCAGGTGACCGCGCCCCGCGCCGCGACTGGCCAAAGTGCCTCCACGCGGGCATCCGGCGTGCCGAAGCCTCGCACGCCGACATACCAGTCGTAGAGATTGACGGTCGGGTCGCAATGGCCGGGGATCAGCGTCACCTTGTCGCCGATCGCCAGTCGCGGCGAAGCGCTGTCGAACTCGAGCAGGCCGTGCTCGTCGGAGGGCCTGTGATAGCGCAGGTCGGGCCGGCCGAGCACGGTCGGAAATCCGCTGTCGTTCGACAGGGCCTTGTGGCCGGCGTCGATGACGGCGCGTTCGCCGGCGCCGGTGCTCATCACCGTCGCGATCACGAACAGCGCATGCTCGAACGGATTGGCGTTGCGCGCCCCGTCGGCGAGGTTCTTGGCGTAGTCGGCGTCCATGAAGATATAGGAGCCCGCCTGCAATTCGTTCCAGATGCCGCTCGCGCCTTCGATCTCGAATGTGCCGGTTCCCGCACCTCCAATCGTCCGGCACTGAAAGCCCGCGTCCTTGAGGACGCGCAGTGTCTCCGCGGTCGCGTTCGCGGCACCGGCGATGGCCGCGCGCCGCTCCTCCGGCGTGCGCAGATGCTGGGCGGAGCCGTGATAGGCCTGCAAGCCGCCGAACGACAGGAAGCGCGACGCCGTCACCTGCCGCGCCAGGGTGGCCACCGCCGGGCCCGGCCTGACGCCGCAACGACCGGCGCCGACGTCGATCTCGACCAGGACTTCGATTTGCGATCCTGCCCGCTCCGCGGCGTGCGACAGCTGCTCGACCATGATCGCATCGTCGACGCAAACGCCGATGCGTGCGTGGCGCGCGAGGCCTGCGAGCCGTTCCAGCTTCCGCAGGCCCACCACCTCATTGCTGACGAGCACGTCGCTCACCCCGCCCGCCACCAGGATCTCGGCCTCGGCGACCTTCTGGCAGCATAGGCCGACCGCGCCGCGCGCGATCTGCTTGGCCGCGATGATCGGCGACTTGTGCGTCTTCGCATGCGGCCGCAAGCGAACGCCGAGCTTGCTCACCGTCGCCGCCATCGTGTCGAGATTGCGCTCGAAGGCGTCGAGGTCGATGATCAGCGCCGGTGTATCGATCTCGGAAAACGGCGCGCCGATTTGGGCGGGTGGACAGGACATCGAAAAGCCAGCTTGCTGTGTTCGGGTTCGTGCGAATGCGCGGCGGCATGTCTACGGCAACGTCGGCCGCCGCACCAGTGCAGTCGGCTTTTGTGCTCGGCAGGCGGCGGGGCGAATCGCATCACAATTTCGGAATAATAGCATTCTAGCCCTGTTTTGCCCGACGAGTCAACGCGCGCCACGGCCTGCCGGCGTAAGCCATTGATTCCACACATCCCGGCTACTGTGCATGGGGTTGTTTTCGAGCTTTTTGTTTTGAGGGCGCCGGAGCGCTCTCGTCAGCCCTGGCGAAAGCCCATCCGGAAGGCGCCCCAGTGCTTGCCGCGGATCATGATCGGCGAGGACAGGTCCTTCATCAGCACGAACTGGCCGCCGCCCATGTCGCGGCGATAGGTCTGCAGCAGGAACGGCTTTGTGTTGGCCGCGACCTTCTTCACCGCGCGGTCGGTGAACAGGCGGCGGTTGCGGCAATTGGCGTTGTTCCAGACCGGGTCCTTGCCCTGCGGCAGGCGGTAGTTCGGATTGTGCGTCGGCAGGTACCCGCCTTTGGCCCAGGCGACGCAGAACACGATGCGCGGATCGGATGTCTGGATCGGGTCCTGGATCGCGGGCAGCACGCGGTCGGTGAACGCGACGTAATCGGTGAGGTACTGCTTCGGATCGGTGCCTGATATCTCGCGATAGGTCTCGTCCATGAGCTGGTCGAGCGTGATCTCGCCGCGCTCGATCGCGGCCTCGAACTCGGCCGAGATCTGCTTCGCGGTGTCGACGACGATACGGACCAGCGGCGCGTCCGATGTCTCCACGCCGCTGTCGGCGATCAGCGCGATCAGGCCTTCGGAAGTATCGAGCAGCTTCGCCACCCGCTCGTCGGCGCTTCGGAGGTCGCGCGAGGAGAGGTCGACGCCCTTGGCGAGCTCGCTGAGCTCGCTGATCACGGTGTCGCAATGGCCGAGATTGGAGGTCGCCGCGCGCGCGACGCCGTCGATCTCGGCTTCGACCGAGGCGAAGCCCTGCTGGACGCGCGAGATGATGCCGGAAATCGCTTGCGCGCCTTCGCCGGCGGTCTTGGCGCGCTGCGAGGCATCGCTGCTGTCGCCGATCAGGCCTTCGATCTGGCCGTCGAGATCGCGCACGGTGTCGGAGATCTCATGCGTGGCCTGGCGCGTGGCCTCCGCGAGGTTCTTGACCTCGCTTGCGACCACCGCAAAGCCGCGGCCGGCATTGCCGGCGCGCGCCGCTTCGATGGTGGCATTGAGCGCGAGCAGGTTGGTTTGCTTGGCGATCGCCTCGATCGAGCCGGAAACCTTCGCCACCTGCGTCAGCGCCGCGCCGACGGCGGACAGGCGCGCCTCGATCCGCTCCACCGCGGCGACGAGCTCGGAGATGTGGCTGACCGCGGTGTCGACGGCGCCGCGCGACTGCGCGATCTCGCCGACCGCAGCCGACGTCGTGGTTTGCACCGCCTGCGAGGCGTTGGCGATGTCGTGATTGGCCGAGACCATCGTCTCGGCCGTCTTCTGCAGATGGTGAAACCGTTCCGACTGGCTCGCGACGCGGTTGGCGACGTCCTGGACGTTGCCGGCGATGTCGGCGAGCTCGACGCCGAGACCGCCGATGCGGTCGGCGAGTTGGTCGATCAGGCGTTCGGCCAGCGTCCGGTTGGAGGCGGTGTCCAATACGGCAAGTTGTGCAAAGGACATGTACGGGGCTCTCTCCAGTCGGAGCCGTTGATCGGCTCCTCGGCAGCATTCCGATTCCAGGTCCGACCTTAGAGGATGATTCGCGCCCGGCGTCTTGCCTGAGCGTGCACTACAGCTTGTAGGCCGTGCGGAAGCCGCCCCAGTGCCGGCCCTGCACGCGGATCGGGACGTCGATCTCGCGCATCATCACCGTGTTCCCGTTGCCCATGTCGCGCGCATAGCTCTGGACCAGGTACGATCGCAGGTTGCGTGCGGCAGCCAGCCCCGCCGGATCGTTGAAGATGCGCCGGTTGCGGCTGTTGGCCGTGTTCCAGGCGACGTCGCCCGGCCGCTGCGGATGCGAATAGATCTTGTTGTGCACCGGCAAAAAGCCGTTGCGGTCGACCATGGCGCAGAACGCCAGCCGCGGCTCCTTCGCCAGGAAGGCCTCCTGGAACGGCGGCAGGGCGCGATCGGCCCAGTCGAGATATCTGGTGCGGTATTGCTGCGGATTGGTGCCTGCAATCTCCACATAGTCGGTGTCGAACAGGTCGTCGATCCCGACCTCGCCGCGCGCAACCGCCTGCTCGAAGATCTTCGTCAGCGCGTTGCCCGCTTCCATCGCACGGGTGACGAGTTCGGTGTTCTCCTCGTGGATCGACCAGAGCTTGTCCTCGATCTTCTCGCTGAGCGCGGCGGTGGCGCCGACGAATTGCGCGCGGGCGCCGGCCTTCGATTGCTCGACCACGCGCAGGCGGCAGGCGCCGATGTCCTCCAGGCTGCCTTCGATCATGGCTTGCGCCCCGAGCCGGCTCGCGTCCGCGCCGCCGATCAGGACGCCCTCCATCGCGATTTCATAGACCGGCATCACGCCGCGCGCGGTTTCGAATTTGAGGTGGCAGGGCAGCCGCTCGGTCTTGCGGCGGTCGTCGTGCTCGCTTTGTCGCAGCAGCACGGCGCAGCGCGATTTCAGCTTCTGGGCGAAGGTGGTGACGGCCTTGCCGGCGCTGGCGACGCTTTCGCCATGGGTCTCGGCGGCCTTGGTCGCGGCGTCGATCTCGGCCGCGCTCTCGCCGACCGAGATGATGAACTCCGAGGCGCTGGCGGCATTGCCGGAGACTTCGCTGGTCGTGGCGTTTTGCTCGGCGACCGCGCCGTTGACGGTGTCGAACACCGGGCGGATCGCCTCGATCGCCTGCGAGATGCGGTGCACCGCGTCCGCCGAGCCGGCGGCGTCGCGCTGCAGCGCGTCGATCTTCTTGGTGATCTCCTCGGTCGCGCTCTGGGTCTGCACCGCGAGCGCCTTGACCTCGGTGGCGACGACGGCAAAGCCTTTTCCGGCTGCGCCCGCGCGGGCGGCCTCGATGGTCGAGTTGAGCGCAAGCAGCGTGGTCTGCCGCGCGATCTGCGCGATCAGGTTGACGACGTTGCCGATGGCCGCGGAGGATTCGCGCAGGCGGTCGACATTGGCGCGGGCTTCCTGCGCGGCGGCGCTGGCCTCGTCGGCGAGCTTGCCGGCCTCGCGGACCTGCGCGCCGATGCCTTGCGCGGACTGGGTGAACTTGTCGGCGGCATGGGCGAAGGTGGAGGCGGTGGACTGCGCCGCGTTGGTCCGGCCGGTCAGGGCATCGGTGCGGTCGCGAATGGCGGCGAGGGTCGCCGCGGTCGCCTCGGCCCCGCCGGCGACGGAATTGGCGGCGCGCTCAAGCTGCCGGATCATGGCGCCGAGCTCAAGTTCCAGCAACTCCAGGATTTCCCGGGCCGAATCACCCTCGGTGGCTGCGACGGGCTCGGAATGGGCCGCCGGCTGCGCGGCGGCCGCAGGCGCAGCCATGTCCGGTAGACGCTTCCGAAATAGTCCGAAGGCCATCGGGTTTCTCTTGTCGGGGAACAGTCGGACGCTATTTTCGCAGTCCGGAATGAAATCAGGGTTAACGGTGCCTGACATCTGGGCACTTCCGTTACGGTATTACCTTAAAGTCGTAGAGCCCCCTTTCATTCCGGTGGGCTGGCGGCCTATAAGGCCGCGCTTCCCACGCTCACCCTTGGCGCACGATTCCATCACGAGATCACGCATGGCCGGACACTCCCAATTCAAGAACATCATGCACCGCAAGGGGCGGCAGGATGCCCAGAAGTCGAAGCTGTTCGGCAAGCTGGCGCGGGAAATCACCGTCGCCGCCAAGCTGGGCACCCCCGATCCCGCCATGAACCCGCGCCTGCGCGCCGCCGTGATCGCGGCGCGCCAGGAAAACATGCCGAAGGACAATATCGAGCGCGCCATCAAGAAGGCGCTCGGCAGCGACGGCGAAAACTATGACGAGATCCGCTACGAGGGTTACGGGCCGGGCGGCGTCGCCGTCATCGTCGAGGCGCTGACCGACAACCGCAACCGCGCCGCCTCCGACATCCGCTCCTTCTTCACCAAGTCCGGCGGCAATCTCGGCGAAACCGGCTCGGTCTCCTTCATGTTCGACCGCACCGGCATCATCGAATATGACCGCAGGGTCGCCTCCGATGACGCCGTGCTGGACGCCGCGATCGAGGCCGGCGCCGACGATGTGATCTCGGGCGAGGGCGGCCACGAGATCTACGCCTCGACCGAAAGCTATCGCGACGTCGCCAAGGCGCTGGAAGCCAAGTTCGGCGAGCCGCGCAAGGCCGCGCTGATCTGGAAGCCGCAGAACACGATTGCGGTCGACGACGAGACCGGCGAGAAGCTCTTGAAGCTGATGGACCTGCTCAACGAGCACGACGACGTCCAGAACGTCTACGCCAATTTCGAGGTGTCGGACGCGCTTGTTGCGAAGATGGGCGGCTGAGGCCGCTCTCGCGTCCCGGACGCGCTGCGTCGCGCCCGGGGCGAGACCGCCTTTCCCCTGTTACTTTCGTTCTGTTTCTGTTTCCCCCGCCGCGGCCAGCCGCTATCACTGGCCCATGACTGCGCTCCCGATTCGTGGCCCCGTTCGCATCATCGGCATCGACCCCGGCCTGCGCCGCACCGGCTGGGGCGTGATCGAGGCCGAGGGCAATCGCCTGATCTACGTGGCCTGCGGCTCGGTGGAACCGCCGGACGATCTGCCGCTGGCGAGCCGGCTGCTCGCGATCCATGAAGGGCTCGCGTCCGTCCTGTCCGATCACCGGCCGGCGGAAGCGGCGGTCGAGCAGACCTTCGTCAACAAGGACGGGGTTGCGACGCTGAAGCTCGGCCAGGCCCGCGGCGTCGCCATGCTGGCGCCCGCAATGTTCGGCATCTCTGTCGCAGAATACGCGCCGAACCAGGTCAAGAAGACGGTGGTCGGCGCCGGCCACGCCGACAAGCAACAGATCGCGATGATGCTGAAGATCCTGCTGCCGAAGGCCGAGCCGCCGTCCGCGGACGCCGCCGACGCGCTCGCCATCGCCATCACCCACGCCCATCACCGCCAGAGCACCGCGCTCCGGCTGAAGGTGGTGGGGCTATGATCGGCAAGCTCAAGGGCCTGATCGATTCCTACGGCGAGGATTTCGTCATCCTCGACGTCGGGGGCGTCGGCTATCAGGTGCATTGCTCCTCGCGAACGCTGCAGCATCTGCCCTCGCCGGGCGAGGCCGCGGTGCTCTCCATCGAGACCTATGTCCGCGAGGATCAAATAAAACTGTTCGGCTTCCGCACCGATCAGGAGCGCGAATGGTTTCGCCTGCTCCAGACCGTGCAGGGCGTCGGCGCCAAGGTGGCACTCGCCGTGCTCGGCACGCTACAGCCTTCCGATCTCGCCAATGCGATTGCGCTGCGCGACAAGGCCGCGGTGGCGCGCACGCCCGGCGTCGGCCCCAAGGTCGCCGAGCGCATCGTCACCGAATTGAAGGACAAGGCGCCGGCCTTCGCCAATGTCGATCCCGCCGTCGTGCATCTTGCCGGCGCCGTCGACGACCAGCGCGCGCCGCGCCCCGTTGCCGATGCCATCTCCGCGCTGGTCAATCTCGGCTATGGCCAGCCGCAGGCCGCCGCGGCGATTGCCTCGGCCTCGCGCAGTGCGGGTGAGGGCGCCGAGACGGCGCAGCTGATCCGGCTGGGCCTCAAGGAGCTCGCGAAGTGAGCGACCCCAAGGCCAGCCGCATGGTCTCGCCTGAGCGCCGCAGCGATGATGTCGGCGACACCGCGCTGCGGCCGCAATCGCTGTCCGATTTCGTCGGCCAGCAGCAGGCGCGCAAGAACCTCTCGATCTTCATCGAGGCGGCGCGCAAGCGCGGAGAGGCGCTGGATCACGTGCTGTTCGTCGGTCCCCCCGGCCTCGGCAAGACCACGCTGGCGCAGATCGTGGCGAAAGAGCTCGGTGTCGGTTTCCGCGCCACGTCAGGCCCGGTGATCGCCAAGGCCGGCGATCTTGCCGCGCTCCTCACCAATCTCGAAGAGCGTGACGTGCTCTTCATCGACGAGATCCATCGCCTCAGCCCGGCGGTGGAGGAGGTGCTCTATCCCGCGATGGAGGACTTTCAGCTCGACCTCATCATCGGCGAGGGGCCGGCGGCGCGCTCGGTGAAGATCGAGCTGTCCAAATTCACCCTGGTCGGCGCCACCACGCGCGCCGGCCTTCTCACCAATCCCTTGCGCGACCGCTTCGGCATTCCGGTGCGGCTGAACTTCTATACGATCGAGGAATTGGAGAGCATCGTCAGCCGCGGCGCGCGCGTGCTCAACGTCGGCATGAGCGCTGATGGCGCCAACGAGATCGCGCGTCGCGCCCGCGGCACGCCCCGCATCGCCGGTCGTCTGCTCCGCCGGGTGCGCGATTTCGCCTCGGCGGCCGATGCCGACAAGATCGACCGCAAGATTGCCGACCACGCGCTGAGCGCGCTCGAGGTCGACGCTGCCGGCCTCGATGCCATGGATCGCCGCTATCTCACCACCATTGCGCTCAACTATGGCGGCGGCCCGGTCGGCGTCGAGACCATGGCCGCGGCCTTGTCGGAGCCGCGCGATGCCATCGAGGACATCATCGAGCCCTATCTGATCCAGTGCGGCTATCTGCAGCGCACCCCGCGCGGCCGCCTGCTGACCTCGCACGCCTTCCGTCATCTCGGCATCGCCGAGCCGTCGCGCGATACGGCGGCGCAGTTCGGCCTGTTCGGCACGGATGATAGCGACGAGTGATCTGCTGAGCCCAGCGCTGTTCCGGCTTGATGAACTTCCGTTAACCTCGTGCAGACGATCTGCACGAACGCACCCCAATTCCGCTCCAATCGGATATCATCAAGACGTCGCATCATCATCGGGCTTCCATGATCACGCGCCGTCATCTCATCCGTTCCATCGGCGGCCTGTCCGCCCTCGGTGTCTCGACCGCAGCTTATGGCGTCGGTGTCGAACCGGTGCTGCGCCTCCGCGTCACGCGCTATCATCCGATGCCGCGGCAGTGGCCGGCGGATCTTCCGCTGAAGATTGCCGCCATCGCCGACATCCATGCCTGCGATCCCTGGATGTCGCTGGAGCGCATCGAGGGCATCGTCGACCGGACCAACGCGCTCAACGCCGATCTCATCGTGCTGCTCGGCGACTATGTCGCCGGCCTTCACCATGTCACGCGCTTCATTCCGTCGAGCGAATGGGCGAGGGTGCTGGGGCGCCTGAAGGCGCCCCTCGGCGTCCATGCCGTCATGGGCAACCACGATTATTGGGACGACAGAACCGTGCAGCGGGCAGGGCGCGGGCCGACCATCGCACATCGTGCGCTGGAGGCGGCCGGCATCCCCGTCTACGAGAACGATGTCGTGCGCTTGACCAAGAACGGCCGTCCGTTCTGGCTTGCGGGGCTCGGCGATCAGCTCGCCTTCCTGCCGGCGCGCCGGTTTCGGAACGTGGTGCGCTTCGGTTCCGACGATCTCGCCGGCACGCTGGCCAAGATCACCGACGATGCGCCCGTCATCCTGCTCGCGCACGAGCCTAATATTGCGCCGCTCGTCCCCGCGCGCGTCGCGCTGCAGCTGTCCGGCCATACCCATGGCGGCCAGGTTCGCCTGCTCGGCTGGTCGCCGGCGGTCTCGCCCAGAAACGGCCTGCGGCTCGCCTATGGCCACTTCCGCCTGAAATGCGATCTCATCGTCTCCGGCGGCCTCGGTTGCAGCATCATGCCGCTCCGCGTCGGCGTGCCGCCCGAGATCGTCGAGGTGACGCTGGGGCGGGCAGGGCCGGTTGTGTCCTAACACGCTTGCGCGTCTGGCTGTTTTTGCGCAAAACGAGCCGGTACCCGACCAGCGAAGAGGCTCGCGACGTGACAGCTCATCTCGACGGCGAGATCCGCGACGGCCGCCACCACATGCAGGTCCGCGTCTATTACGAGGACACGGATTTTTCCGGCATCGTCTATCACGCCAATTACCTGCGCTACATGGAGCGCGGACGCACCAATCATCTCAGGCTGATGGGCGCCGAGCAGCAGGTGCTGTTCGAGCAGACCGAGACGGAAGGTGCGGGCTTCGCCTTCGTGGTGCGTTCGATGCACCTGGACTTCTTGAAGCCCGCGCGAATGGATGACGTGCTCGACGTCGTGACCTGGCCGGTCGCGGTGAAGGGGGCGTCCATCATGCTGGCGCAGGAGGTGCGGCGCGGCGACGACGTGCTGGTGAAGGCCGAGGTCCGCGTCGCCTTCATCAGCGGCGGTCGCGCCCAGCCGATTCCGAAATCGATCCGCCAGCTGATGAAGGCTGATCTGCTTTCGTGATCGCCCGATAGCGGATGGCCTATCGACTCCGCCAATTGCGACGATACATTCGCGGTCCCGATCAACCGATGAGGCCATCATGTCGCGCCCGCCGCTTCCACCCTTCACCCGCGAGACCGCCGCGCAAAAGGCCCGCATGGCCGAGGATGCCTGGAATTCACGCGATCCGGTGCGGGTCTCGCTCGCCTATACCGAGGACAGCCGCTGGCGTAACCGCTCCGAAGTGTTCCAGGGCCGCGAGGCCATCGTCGCCTTCCTCACCCGCAAATGGGAGAAGGAGCAGGATTACCGCCTGATCAAGGACCTCTGGGCCTTCGACGGCAACCGCATCGCGGTGCGCTTCCAGTACGAATGGCACGATGCAAGCGGACAGTGGTATCGCTCCTACGGCAACGAGCAATGGGAGTTTGACGAGCACGGCCTGATGAAGCGCCGTGAGGCCTCGATCAACGACATCGCCATTGCGGAGAAGGACCGCCGGTTTCGCTGGGCAGCGCCCGGGCCGCGGCCGGCCGATGTGCCGGGGCTGGGAGCGGATCCGTTCTGAACCACTTCCTCTCCCTCTCCCGTTCTTACGGGGAGAGGGTTGGGGTCAGGGGCTGTCTCAGCAAACTCGATGGCAGACGGACTCGCGGAGAATCCCCCTCACCCGGATTGCATCTTCGATGCAATCCGACCTCTCCCGCAAGCGGGGCGAGGTGAAATCAGCGCTTCGCCAAAAACCTCGTGATCGCCCCGCCGAGCTTCGCATTATCCATTGGCTCGGCCAGCGACGCTCTTGCCTTGGCAACGACATCCTCCGGCGCCTTGCCGTCGCGCAGATCGCAGCACACTTGCGCAAACCCCAGGTCGAACTCCGGATGCGGCTGCACGGTCAGCGTTGCGCCGTTGGCATAGAGCAGGCCGGCATGCGGGGCGAAGTCGGACGAGAGGATCGTCAGTGCGTCGTTCGGCGGCTCGATCACCTGGTCCTGATGCGAGGCGGCGATCGCGACGGCTTCGCCGTCGATCACGCCGTTCTCCGGCAGCACCTGATAGACGTGCCGGCCGATGCCCCAACCCTTCTCCGACTTGCGCACGGTGCCGCCGAGCGCCTGCGCGATCAGCTGGTGTCCGAAGCAGACGCCGACCATCGGCGTCTTGTTGGCGTAGGCCGTCCGCACGAAATCTTCCAGCGCCGCGATCCAGTCCAGCCCGTCATAGACGCCGGCCGCCGCGCCGGTGATCAGGACGGCCTCGAGCTGGCTCGGATCGGGAAGCGCATCGCCGTGGGGGATGCTGACGACCTCGATCGTCGCGGCCGGCTCCTCGGCGCGGATCATGCGCGCGAACATGTCCGGAAATGAACCGTGGCGCTCGCGGTATTTTTGCGGCACCTCTCCGGTCTCGATGATGGTGATGCGTGCCATGGGCCTCCCGGTCAAAAGGTTGCGAAGCTCAGCCGCTTTCTGCCCCATGTTGCTGGTGCGGCGCTGTGCGCTCGAGAAGAGCGCTCTCCTTGCGGATCTCGTTGAGGAAGGCCTTGGCCAGACGCGACAGCGGCTCGGCTTCCGACCATAGCATATAGGCGACCGCCTGCGTCGTCGGCGTGAACGGGCGGACGACGAGGCCGCTGCCGCCGTTCTGTCGCGGCGAGAAGGGATCGACCACCGCCGCACCGACGCCGGCGGCGGCCAGCACGCAGGCCGTGTTGCAGTAGCGCACCTCGACCGTCGGCCGGAACGGCGCACCGGCGCGGGCAAAGCTGTCGCGCACGGCTTCGCCGAGCCGCGTGCCGCGCTCGAGTCCGATGAAGGGCAGGCCGGAGAGATCCGTGGCCGAGATCACCGGCCGTTCCGCGAGCGGATGCTGCGGCGGCAGCACGCAAACCATCTCGCCGGTATGCACCACCTCATGCGCGATCCCGGGATGATGCGTCAGTCCGAGCGCGAAGCCGAGCTCGGCGACACGGCTCAGCACACCCTCGATGATGCCCTCATAGCGCCGTACGTCGAAGAACACCCGCGTCTCGGGTCGGCGGCGCAGGAAGCCCGACAGCGCGGATGGAATGATGCTGTAGGCGAGCGGCGGCGTCGCCACGATGGCGAGATGCCCGGAGCGGTTCTCGCGCAGATCGCGGACGCGGTTCTCGAGCTTGGCATGCAGCGCAAAGATCGCCTCGCTCTCCTTGTAGAGCGCCATCGCTTCGGCGGTTGGAAACAGCCGGTTGTTGAGGCGCTCGAAGAGCGCAAAGCCGGCCTGCGCCTCCATCGTCTTCAGCGCATTGCTGACCGCGGGCTGCGATAGCGCCAATTCGTCCGCCGCCGCCACCGTGGTGCGGTGGCGGATGACGGCGCGCAGGATCTCGAGCTGACGCAGGTTCATATCACTGCCGATTATAGTCAGGGCCAAAACATCATAGCAACGCGAATTGATTTTGCAGCAGTGCTTGTCCGTAATGGCGGCGGATTTGCACGTCGCATCAAAGGGTTCGTTCGCCCATTGAGGCAGCACTGCGCACAGATTGGAGGCAATCTTGGTTCGTGTCCTTCGCGCCGCCGCCGCTCAGATGGGGCCGACGCAAAAAGCGGATAGCCGCGATCATACGTTGTCGCGCATGCTCGACATGCTGGAGGAGGCGGCCGGCCGGGGTGCGAGCCTTGTGGTGTTTCCGGAGCTCGCCTTCACCACCTTCTTCCCACGCTGGCTGCTCGAAGGCGAGGCGCTCGACCGGTATTTCGAGCGCAGCATGCCGAACCCCGCAGTGGCAAAGCTGTTCGACCGCGCCCGTGCACTGCGCGTCGGCTTCTATGTCGGCTATGCCGAGCTGACGCCGGAGGGCCGGCGCTACAATTGCTCCATCCTGGTCGATCGCGACGGCGAGGTTCTCGGCCGCTATCGCAAGGTGCACCTGCCGGGCTCGGTCGAGCCGCGTCCGGGCGCGCGCTACCAGCAGCTCGAGAAGCGCTACTTCGAGTATGGCGACCTCGGCTTTCCCGCCTTCCGCGCCGGCTCTTCCTGGGCCCATGCCATCATGGGCATGATGATCTGCAACGACCGCCGCTGGCCGGAATCCTGGCGCGTGCTCGGTCTGCAAGGCGTCGAGCTCGTCTGCATCGGTTACAATTCGGCGGCCTACGATCCCAACGGCGGGACGACGGAAGACGGGGCCTTGCGCACTTTCCACTCGACGCTGGTGACGCAGGCTAACGCCTATATGAACGCGACCTGGGCGATCTCGGTGGCGAAGGCGGGCGAGGAGGACGGCTCCGGCCTGATCGGCGGCTCCTGCATCGTCGATCCCAATGGCCGCATCGTCGCCCAGGCGCAGACGCTGGCCGACGAGGTGATCGTCGCCGACATCGATCTCGACCTCTGCCGCCAAGGCAAGGACAAGATGTTCAACTTCGCCGCCCACCGGCGGCCCGAGCAATACAGGGTGATCACCGAGCGTGCCGGCATCATCGAGCCGGCCGTTCTCGACGCGGATTGATCAACGGCCGGTCGCGGCGTTGGCACAGGAGCTGACATGACACGCCTCTCGCATTTGCTTGCCTTCGCAGCGTTGGCTGCCGTGACGTCGGCGCGAGCAGCCGAGCTGCCGGCGGAGATCAAGCAGGCCGGCACGCTGAAGCTCACGGTCAACTCCACCTACGCGCCGATGGAATATCGCGATCCCGCCAGCAACGAACTGGTCGGGCTCGACATCGATCTGGCGAACGAGCTCGCCAAGCGCCTCGGCGGCCTCAAGATCGTCTGGAGCGAGACACCGTTCGCCGAGCTGATCCCGTCGCTCCAGACCAGGCGGGCCGACTTCATCATCTCCGGCATCTCGGATCGCGCCTCGCGGCGCGAGACCGCCGACTTCGTCGATTACCTCGCGACCGGCCCGCAGTTCTTCGTGATGGCGGAGAGCGCGGCCAAGGACGCCACCGATCTCTGCGGCAAGAAGGTCGGCACCACCCGCAGCACCAGCTTCCCGGTCGAGATCGAGAAATGGAGCAAGCAGAATTGCGAGCCGGCCGGCAAGCCCGCGATCCAGTACGTTCCCGGCGAGAATTCGATCGACGTCCGCAACCAGCTGAAGCAGGGCCGCATTGATGCCGCCGTGCAGGGCAGCGAGACGCTGCCTTACGCCCAGACGCAGGAGCCCGGCAAATACCGCGTGGTCGGCGAGCCCTTCGCCAGGGGTTATCAGGGCATCATGTTCCGCAAGGACGATGCGGCCTTGCGCGAGGTGGTGACGGAGAAGCTCGCGGCGATGATCGCCGACGGCTCGTACAAGGCCATTCTCGACAAATGGGGCTTGGGGAGCAATGCAGTCGCCCAGCCCATGCTGAACGCGGCGCCGCAATGAAGCCGGCGTCGGCACTCGCGCAAGGCTTTCCCGACCTGTCGGGCATGCGGATCGCGCGCGAGCCGCACTGGTTTCGCTGGATCAGCGCGGCCCTGATCCTCCTCGTGCTGGCGGCGATCGCGCGCGCCTTTGCGAACGGCCAGATCGAATGGTCCTATGTCAGCCGCTTCCTGACCGCAAAGGTCATCCTCGAAGGCATCGTCAACACCATGGTGATGGCGGTTTTGGCGATGATGCTCGGCATCTTCCTCGGCGTCGTCGTCGCGATCATGCGGCTGTCGCCCAATCCGGTGCTGAAGTCGGTCGCCGCCGGCTACACCTGGCTGTTTCGCGGCACGCCGCTGATCCTGCAATTGCTGCTGTGGTTCAACCTCGCGCTGGTGTTTCCGACCATCGGCATTCCCGGCCTGTGGTCCGCGCGCGCCGTCGACGTCATGACGCCGTTCCTCGCCGCGCTGCTCGGGCTCGGCATCAACCAGGGCGCCTACACCTCCGAAGTGATGCGCGCCGGCATGCTGTCGGTCGATATCGGGCAGTATGAGGCGGCGCAGGCCATCGGCATGGGACGGCTGCGGGCGCTGCGCCGGATCGTGCTGCCGCAGGCGATGCGCGTGGTGATCCCGCCGCTCGGCAACGAGTTCATCAGCATGGTGAAGGCGACCTCGCTCGCCAGCGTGATCCAGTATCCGGAGCTGCTGCACAATGCCGAGAACATCTACTACGCCAACTCGCGCGTGATCGAGCTCCTGATCGTCGCCGGGCTCTGGTACCTGCTCGTGGTCTCGATCCTGACCCCGCTCCAGATGTTGCTCGAACGCCGCTTTGCGCGCGGCACATTGCGGCTGGCGCGATGACAAAACCCCTCGTCGCGATCCGCTCTGTCGCCAAGAACTTTGGAGAGTTTCAGGCTCTCAACAACGTCTCGCTCGACGTCTGGTCCGGCGAGGTGATGTGCCTGATCGGCGCCTCCGGCTCCGGCAAGACGACGCTGCTCCGCTGCATCAACCAGCTCGCCACGATCGATGCCGGCGGCATCTGGCTCGACGGCGAGCTGCTCGGGGTGCGCGAGCACGGCGGCAAGCTCCATCGCCTCAGCGAGCGCGAGATCGGGCGGCAGCGGCTGAAGACCGGCATGGTGTTCCAGCGCTTCAACCTGTTTCCGCACAAGACCGCGCTGGAAAACATCACGGAAGGTCCGACCCAGGTTCAGGGGCGTAAAGCTGACGAGGTGCGCACTGAAGCGCTCGAGTTGCTTCGTCGCGTCGGGCTGGCGGCCAAGGCGGATTCCTATCCTGCGCAGCTCTCCGGCGGCCAGCAACAGCGCGTCGCGATTGCGCGGGCGCTCGCCATGAAGCCGATGCTGATGCTGTTCGACGAGCCGACCAGCGCGCTCGATCCCGAACTCGTCGGCGAGGTGCTCGCGGTGATGAAGGAGCTGGCGCGAAGCGGCATGACCATGATGGTGGTGACGCACGAGCTCGGCTTCGCCCGCGAGGTCGCCGACCGCGTCGTCTACATGGATCAGGGCGCGATCGTCGAGGAGGGCCGCGCCTCCGACGTGTTGGGCGCGCCGCGCGAGGAGCGCACCAAGGCATTTCTTTCGGCAGTGATCTGACATTGGGGGTATGGTGATGAAGAGACTTTTGCTTGCGGCGGCGTTCCTGGGCGCTATGAGCGCGTCGGCAATGGCGGCTGAATTGCCGCCGGACATCGCAAAGCGCGGCAGCATCAAGGTGGCGATCGTGCCGAACTATCCGCCGATGGAGTTCCGCGATCCCGCCACCAACGCGCTCTCCGGCTTCGACGTCGATCTCGGCGAGGCCATCGGCCGCAAGCTCGGCCTCAAGATCGAATGGACCGAGACCAGCTTTGCCGAATTCATGCCGTCGATTTCGACCGGGCGGGTGGACGCCATCCTGTCCGGCTTCACCGATTATGCGAGCCGGCACGAGGTCGCGACCTTCGTCGACTATTTGCGCAGCGGTCCGCAGTTCTTCGTGCAGGCGTCACGCAAGGCGGAATTCAAGGAGGCGACGTCGCTGTGCGGCAAGAAGGTCGGCGCCAGCCGCCGCACCATGTTCCCGGCCCAGATCGCGGCCTGGAGCGAGAAGAATTGCGGCAGCACTCCGATCCAGTTCGTCGGAACCGACGGCTCGGCCGACGCGCGGACGCAACTGCGGCAGGGCCGCATCGATGCCGCCGCCCAAGGCAACGAGACGCTGCCCTACATCATGGAGCTCGAGCCCAACACCTATGCGACCGTGGGCGAGCCCATCGCGCAGCAATTCACCGGCATTGCCCTGCCGGTGAAGGAGAAGGCTTTGCAGCAGGCCATGCTGGAGGCGGTCGACGCGCTGATCGCGGACGGCACCTACAAGACGCTGCTGGCCAAGTGGAAATTGAGCGACAACGCAATCGAGAAGGCGACCATCAATGCTGGACAGTAAGGCACTCCAGAGCATTCCGCTCGTTCCGGCCAACACCGCGGATCCCGCGCCCGACTATCCCTGGCCGAAGCCGTACAATTCCGCGATGTTCCTGTCGTTCGACGTGGACGCCGAGAGCGCCTGGACCAGCAAGGACGCGTTGCATGCGCAGCGGCTGATCACCATGAGCTATGGCGGTTATGAGGCGCGCGTCGGCACGCCGAAGCTCTTGGAGCTGCTCGACCAGCTCGATCTCAAGGCGACGTTCTTCGTCACGGGGTGGTCGGTCGACGCGCATCCGGCGATGGCGGAGTCTATCCTGAAGGCCGGTCACGAGATCGGCCATCACGGCTATCACCATCTGCTGCCCGACCCCGGCGATCCCTGGATCGAGGAGGAGCTGGAGCGTGGTTTCGAGGCGCTGAAGCGCCGGCTCGGCGTCAAGCCATCAGGTTATCGCGCGCCCTACGGCGAGTTCACCGAGGAGCTGCGTGTCGCGCTGGTGCGTCACGGCATCGTCTACACGTCCTCGTTCCGCGACGACGTCAGGCCCTACCGCCATCGCCTCGCCGACGGCAAGCCCGGCACGATCGAGCTGCCGGTCACCGCCAGCTATGACGACTGGATGCACGGCCTGTCCGCGCGTTTCAGCCCGCGCTCGATCTTCCCCAAGGAGCACGTGCTCTCGCTATGGAAGGACGAGCTGGATGAGGTCCGCGACTGGGGCGCGATGGTGACGACCGTGCTGCATCCGCAATGCAGCGGCCGCCCGATGCGGCTGCGTCTGCTGCGCGAGTTCCTGACCTATGCGAAGTCGTGCCCGGATGTCTGGATCACCACCGGCGAGAACATCGCGAAAAACTTCCTGCGTCACGAAGCCGGTAACCGATAATGTCCATCTCCCGCCGTTCGCTCCTCAAGGCTGGTGCGGCGCTGCCGGCGCTGTCGCTGCCGGGCATCGTCCGCGCTGAATCCCAGTCCACGCTGCGCTTCGTCCCTGTGATCGATCTCGCCTTCGTCGATCCGATCTATTCGACCGCGCAGGTGTCGCGAAACCACGGCTTCATGGTCTACGACACGCTCTACGGCATGAGCGCCTCGCTCCAGGTCTCGCCGCAGATGCTGTCGGGCCACGTCATCTCGGGCGACCTGCTGCAGTGGGATCTCACGCTTCGTGATGGTCTGTTCTGGCACGACGGCGAGCGCGTGCTGGCCCGCGACTGCGTCGCCAGCATCCGTCGCTGGGCCGCACGCGACGGCTTTGGTGGCGAGCTGATGGAGGCGACCGCCGAGCTCACGGCTGCCGACGACCGCACCGTCCGCTTCCGTCTGAAGCGTCCGTTCCCGCTGCTGCCGCAGGCGCTCGGCAAGGCCGCCATCAACGCCTGCTTCATGATGCCGGAGCGGCTGGCGAGCCAGGATCCGTTCAAGCCGCTCACCGAGGTGATCGGCAGCGGCCCGTTCCGCTATCTCGCCGACGAGCGCGTGCAGGGCGCCCGCAACGCCTACGCCAAGTTCGAGCGCTATCAGCCGCGCACCGATGGCAAGCCGGATTGGACCGCCGGGCCAAAGATCGTGCACTACGACCGCGTGGTCTGGACCACGACGCCCGATGCCGGCACCGGCGTCGCCGCGCTCCAGACCGGCGAGCAGGATTGGCAGGAGACCACGCCGCATGATCTCTTGCCGGTGATCAAGGCCGCCGGCGACATCGAGACGCGCGTCCTCGATCCCAGAGGCTACGCCTGCATGCTACGGCTCAATCATTTGCAGCCGCCGTTCGACAATCCGGCCATCCGCCGCGCACTCCTGGGGGCGATCGACCAGTCTGCGTTCATGACCGCGGTCGCCGGCACCGATCCGGCGTTCCAGGTCTCGCCGATCGGCTATTTCGCACCGGGCACGCCGATGGCGAACGAGGTTGGCCTCGACGTGTTCCGCGGGCCGCGCAACTACGACAAGGTCAAGGCCGACCTCAAGGCCGCCGGCTATAACGGCGAGAAGATCGTGCTGCTGGTCCCGACCAACTCCCTGGCGCAAAAGCCGCTCGGCGAGATCGCGGTGGACTCGTTGCGCAAGGCCGGCATGAACGTCGAATATGCCGGCCTCGACTTCGCCGTGGTGCTGCAGCGCCAGCTGAAAAAGGACCCGATCGGGCAGGGCGGCTGGAGCGCGGCGGTCGGCAATTGGCAGGGCATCGACTGGCTCAACCCGGCCGGCAACACCAACATCCGCGGCGAAGGCAAGGTCGCCGGCTGGTATGCGAGCGCGAAGATGGGCGAGTTGCGCAGCCAGTGGCTGGCGGCCTCCCAACTCGCCGAACAGCAGCGCATCTGCCGTCAGATTCAGGCGGTCGCGTTCGAGGAAATCCCCTATATTCCGATTGGCCTCTACAAGCAGCCGACCGCCTATCGCAAGGCCATCACCGGCATTCTCGACGGCACCGCCGTGTTCTGGAACGTGCGCCCCGCATGAGCACCACAGCCATCTTCGGCAGCTATGTGCTGTCACGCAAAGACGGCGCGCAGGATGTGCTGCGCGACCACTGGGTGCTGGTCGAAGGCAAGAAGATCGCCGCGATCACGCGCGACAGACCCCGCGCGGACGTGGTCTATGATCGTCCCGGCCGCTTCGTGCTGCCGGGCCTGCTCAACCTGCACAATCACTGCTTCAGCGAGGCAGTGGCGCGCAGCCACAGCGAGGACGGCAACGGCCGCAAGAACAACCAGAGCATCGTCTACACGGTGCTGTTGCCGCTGACCAAGCGCGGCGCTGAGATCCTGTCGGCGGAGGAGCGGCTGGCGGTCGCGCGGCTCGGCATCCTCCAGCTGCTCAAGGGCGGCGCCACCACGGTGATGGAGCCGTTCCGCAATTCGATCCCGGAGATGTTCGATGCCGCCGAGGAGATGGGCATCCGCTTCTACGGCGCGCCCTATCTGTTCTCGACGTCGGACGCCAAGGCCGGCCCCGACGGCGTCGTGCACTATTCCGGCGATGACGGCGCCGCCGACATGGCGACGTGGGATGCGCTCTACCAGCGCTGGAACAATCGCGGTGATGGCCGCATCTCACTCGCCATGAGCCCGCATGCCACCGACACCTGCGGCCCCGACCTCTTGAAGGCCTGCGCCACGCGGGCGCGCGAGCTCGGCGTTCCCATCACCACGCACATGGCGCAGAGCCGCGCCGAGGTCGAGACCATCGGCAAGCGCTATGGCGGCCGCACTCCGGCAGAATATCTGGACTGGCTCGGCCTGCTCGCGCCTGACCTGATGGCAGCGCACTGCATGTTCAGCAGCGACGATGATCTCAGGCTCATGGCCGCGCGCGGCATGACCGTCTTGAACTGCCCGCGCGTGTTCGCGCGCGCCGGCGTCACCGCGGCCTTCAGCCGGTTCGCCGAGCACGGCGTGCGCACCGTGGTCGGCACCGACGGCTACAACATGGACCTGCTCGGCGAGCTCAATGCGGCATCGCTGATCTCCAAGATCACCTCGGCACGCCCTGATGTGGCGAACTCACCCGAGCTGATCGAGGCGAACACGACGGTCGCCGCCGACGTCATCAAGCGGCCCGATCTCGGCCGCATCGAGCCGGGCGCGACCGCCGATCTCACCGTCGTCGATCTCACCCATCCGCATCTGCAGCCGCTGTTCGACCCGCGCCGCGCGCTGATCGCACTCGCCAACCGCGCCAATATCGATCAGGTCATGGTCGACGGTCGCGTGCTGGTCGATGAGGGACGCTATCTCGGCGCCGATGAAGCCGCGATCGTTGCGGCCGGCACCGCCGCGATCGGCAAGATCTGGGACCTGCCGGAGGCGCAGGCCGCGTTCAACGGCTGATCGCGGCCTCCGGCAGATCGTCGAATTCCGCGAGCGCCTTGCGCACGGTCTCGACGAAATCCAGCGCCATCGGCGAGGCGCTGCGCTGCGCCGGAAAGACCGCGGAGAATTCGAAGTCGATGCGGGGCAGGAAGCGGCGCGCGACGACGCCGCGCGTTGCAAATTCCTGCGCCGTGAAGGGATCGCAGATCGCGACGCCAAGCCCTGACGACACCATGCCGCACATGATCTCCGACAACGTGGTCTCGACCCTGAGCACGCGGCGGACATCATGGCGGTGGAAGACCTGGTCGACGAGGTGCCGGCTCGACGATCCCGCGGACAGCGAGATGAAGGTCTCGCCCTCGAAATCGCGTGGCTCCAGCACGTCCTTCTCCGCGAGGCGATGACCAGTCGGCAGCACCGCGACGCGCGCCGGCGCTGGCAATCTTTGGCTCGGCAAACCGGAATGCGCGATCGGCACCTCGGCAAAGCCGACGTCGCATTGATTGTTCAGCACCCAGTCGACCACGATCGGCGAGATGACACCGAAGAAGGCCAGGTTGAGGTTTGGCCGCTCCTTCAGGAAGTGACCGGTGAGCCGCGGCAGATAGCCGTTCGACAGCGCCGGCAGTGCTGCGATGCGTAGCGAGCCGGTGCGGCGTCCGCGGATTTCTTCCGCCGCCGCGGTGATGCGTTCGAGACCGACGAAGGAGCGCTCGACTTCGGTGTAGAGCGCCATCGCCGCGGCGGTCGGCACCAGACCGGTGCCGCGCCGTTCGAACAGCTCCATTTTCAGCAGGGCCTGGAGGTCGCGCAGCAACCGGCTGACGGCCGGCTGCGTCACCTTCATCAGCGCCGCCGCCTCGGTCACGCTCCCCGTCAGCATCGTCGCGCGGAAGGCCTCCACCTGCCGCGAATTGATCCGTGCCATCCCACCATCCAATCATAACATTTCGGCATGCAGAGGGTGCCATTATTCATTGGACGATGGAAGTGTAGGTCTGCGATCTTTTTCATCAGAGCTGGAGCCAGCCCGCTTTTTCGGCAGATCGGAGGGGTTCAAACCTCCAAATCGCGCCAAATCCCGTCGAACAGGGGCCGGAGCCCTGGGTCGGGGACGGATTTGCGCGGAAGGAAATGCGGAAGGCGCTTCGGCCGGAGACTTGTCGGCACGTCACCTCATTCCGGTATGGAGATCGGTCCACATGAAGACTTTTCGCCTTCTGACCGCGGTCAGCATCGCAGCGCTCATTGCCGCCCCCTCGGTCGTCTCGGCCCAGCAAAAGACGCTTTACGTCGCCGGCTACGGCGGCTCGTTCGAGAAGACCATCCGCGACGAGGTGATCCCGGCCTTCGAGAAGGAGAACGGCGTCAAGGTCGAATACGTCGCCGGCAACTCGACCGACACGCTGGCGAAACTCCAAGCGCAGAAGGGCAACCAGCAGATCGACGTCGCCATCGTCGATGACGGCCCGATGTACCAGGCGATCCAGCTCGGCTTCTGCGGCAAGCTCGACGGCCTGCCCGCCGATCTCTACGATACCGCCCGCTTCAAGGACGATCGTGCGGTCGCCATCGGCATCGTCGCGACCGGCCTGATGTACAACACCAAGGTGTTCAAGGAAAAAGGCTGGGCGGCGCCGACCTCGTGGAACGATTTGAAGGACACGAAATACGCAAAACAGCTCGTGATCCCGCCGATCAACAACACCTACGGTCTCGAAGCGCTGGTGATGCTGTCGAAGATGAATGGCGGCGGCGAGACCAATGTCGAGCCCGGCTTCAAGATCTTCAAGGAGCAGATCAATCCGAACGTGCTCGCCTATGAGCCGTCGCCGGGCAAGATGACCGAGCTGTTTCAGTCCGGCCAGGCCGTGATTGCGGTGTGGGGTACCGGCCGCGTGCAGAGCTTCGCCAATACCGGCTTCCCCGTCGACTTCGTCTATCCCAAGGAAGGCGCAGCGACGCTGCTGACCACGGCCTGTCCGATCAACAAGCCCAACGCCTCGCCGCTCGCGGCGAGCTTCGTCAAGATGCTGCTCGATCCGAAAACCCAGCTCGTGATGCTGAAGGATTACGGCTACGGCCCGGTGCTGAAATCGCTGGTGATCCCGCCCGAGCTCGGCAAGATGGCGCCGATCGGCGAGCGCGCGGCCAAGCTCTATAATCCGGACTGGACCGTGATCAACGAGAAGCGCGAGGAGTGGACCAAGCGCTGGAATCGCGAGGTCGAACGCTGATCGGTCGCGGCGGAGACAGCGTCATGGCCTACCTCGAGCTCGATCGGGTCGCAAAGCAGTTCGGCACGCAGACCGTGGTCGACGACTTCAGCCTGTCGGTGGGGAAGGGGGAGTTCATCTCCTTCCTCGGCCCGTCTGGCTGCGGCAAGACCACGACGCTGCAGATGATCGCGGGCTTCCTCGACCCCACGCGCGGCGCAATCCGCCTCGAGGGCAAGGACCTGACCGCGATCCATCCGGCCAAGCGCGGCCTCGGCATCGTGTTCCAGAGCTACGCGCTGTTTCCGCACATGACCGCGTCGGAGAACGTGGCCTTTGGCCTCGAGATGCGTGGCGTGCCGCGCGCTGAAAGGGCCGAGCGCGTCCGTGCTGCCCTCGCGATGGTGGGGCTCGCCGGTTATGAGGATCGCCATCCGCGCCGCATGTCCGGCGGCCAGCAGCAGCGCGTGGCGCTGGCCCGCGCGCTGGTGATCAAGCCGAGCGTGCTGCTGCTCGACGAGCCGCTGTCCAATCTCGACGCCAAGCTGCGCGAGGAGATGCAGATCGAGCTGCGCCAGATCCAGCGCACCATCGGCACCACCACGATCCTGGTCACGCACGACCAGAACGAGGCGATGTCGCTGTCCGACCGCATCGTGGTGATGAGCCAGGGCAAGATCGAGCAGATCGGCACGCCGCAGGAGACATATGAGAAGCCGGCCTCGGCCTTCGTCTCGCAGTTCCTCGGAAAGACCAACGACTTTGCCGGTACGATCGACCGGACCGTCTCGCCGACGCAACTGGTTGCGGGCTCCTGGCGCGCGCCGGCGCCGGCCGGGCTTGGCGGCCCCGTCACCGTCAGCGTGCGCCCCGAACGAATCGGCTTCGGCGATGCCGGCCTCAGCGCAAAAATCCTCACGCGCATCTTCCAGGGCAATCACTGGCTGTTCCAGTGCGACAGCGAATGCGGCCCGGCGATCGTGATTCGCCAGAATGACGGCACGGCGCAGCCAGGCGAAGGCGACGCGGTTCGCCTCACTTGGCGGCCCGAGGACATGAGCGTGCGCGCGAGGGCCGGCGCATGAGCGCGGTCGCCGAAGAGCGCAGCCTACGCGCGCCGTGGGCGCTGACCGCGCCCGCCTTGATGCTGTTCGTCGGTGTGCTGCTGATTCCGCTGGCGATGACGGTGATGCTGTCGTTCCACGATTGGGGCCAGTACAAGGGCATCGAGCCGGTCTTCATCCTCAAGAACTGGCACGAGATCGCGACCGATCCCTATTACGCGGAGATGTTCTGGCGGACCTTTCGCATCGCGATCCTGACCACGCTGCTCACAGCCCTGCTCGGCGCGCCCGAGGCCTACATCCTCAACCGCATGAGCGGCCGCTGGAAGAGTTTCTTCCTGCTGGTCATTCTTGGGCCGCTCCTGATCTCCGTGGTGGCGCGCACGCTGGGCTGGGCGCTGCTGTTCGGCGGCAACAACGGCCTCGTCAACAAGCTGCTGATGTCGCTCGGGGTCATGCGCTCGCCGATTCCCTTCATGTTCACCGAGACGGGCATGGTGATCGCGCTTGCGCATGTGATGATGCCGTTCATGGTGCTGTCGGTGTGGGCGGCGCTGCAGCGGCTCGACCCGCAGATCGAGAATGCCGCGATGTCGCTCGGCGCGGGCCCTGCGACCATCATCCGCCGCATCATCATGCCGCAGATCATGCCCGGCGTGCTGTCGGGGGCGATCATCGTGTTCTCGCTCTCGGCCAGCGCCTTCGCGACACCGGCGATCATCGGCGGCCGCCGGCTCAAGGTCGCCGCGACGCTCGCCTATGACGAATTCCTCAACACGCTGAACTGGCCGCTCGGCGCCGCCGTCGCAACGCTGCTGCTGGCCGCACTGGTGCTGATCGTCGTCGGCAGCAACGCGCTGATCGAGCGCCGTTATGCGGAGGTGTTCCGATGAGACGGAACGGCCCGCTGGCGCTGATCTTCCACGCCATCTTCGTCATCGTCATGGTGGCGCCGATCCTGGTGGTCTGCCTCGTCGCCTTCACGCCGGAAGGTTTTCTGTCGCTGCCGACCAACGGCTTTTCGCTGCGCTGGTTCAGGACCATCGCGAACTATCCCGAATTCATTCACGCGTTCTGGGTCAGCCTTGGCCTTGGCGCGTTGTCCTCGCTCGTGGCGCTCGTGTTCGCGGTGCCGGCGGCGCTGGCGATCGCGCGCTATCGCTTTCGCGGCCGTGATGCGCTGGCGGCGCTGTTTCTGTCGCCGCTGATGATCCCGCATGTCGTGCTTGGCATCGCTTTCCTGCGCTTCTTCACCTCGGCGGGCCTCGGCGGCAGCTTTGCCGCGCTCATTATCGCCCATGTCATCATCGTGTTTCCGTTCGCGCTGCGGCTGACCTTGGCGGCTGCAACCGGCATGGATCGCTCGGTCGAAATGGCCGCGGTCTCGCTCGGCGCCGGCGGCTGGACGCTGTTTCGCCGCGTGACCTTGCCGCTGATCCTGCCCGGCGTCATCAGCGGCTGGGCGCTCGCCTTCATCCAGTCCTTCGACGATCTCACCATGACCGTCTTCCTCGCCGCACCCGGCACCGAGACGCTGCCGGTGCGCATGTTCCTCTACATCCAGGACAACATCGATCCGCTGGTGACGTCGGTCTCGGCCTGCGTGATCGCGATCACCATGACCGCCCTCATTCTGCTCGACCGCTTCTACGGGCTCGACCGCGTGCTCGCCGGCAAGGGCGATACGGGACGATAGGAGAATCTATGCGAACGGAATACGACGTCGCCGTCGTCGGCGGCGGACTGCTCGGCTCCGCCATTGCCTGGGGCCTCGGCCGGCTCGGCAAGAAGATCGCCGTGCTCGACGAAGGCGACATCACCAAGCGCGCCTCGCGCGCGAACTTTGCGCTGGTGTGGGTGCAGAGCAAAGGGCTCGGCATGCCCGCCTATACGGTGTGGACCGTGCAGGCCTCGCAGGCCTGGGGCCGGTTGGCCTCCGAGCTGAAGCAGCAGACGGGTCTCGACGTCGCCCTGCAGCAGAATGGCGGCTTTCATCTCACGCTCGGCGAGGACGAATTCGGCCAGCGCACCGAGCTCGTCAAGCGCATGCACAACCAGGCCGGCGCGGCCGACTACAAGATGGAGATGCTGCGGCCGTCCGAGATCAAGAAGGCGCTGCCGTTGATCGGGCCCGAGGTCTCCGGCGGCAGCTATTGCCCGCTCGACGGCCACGTCAATTCGCTGCGCACGTTCCGCGCCTTTCACACCGGCTTCATTGCGTTTGGCATCGACTATTTTCCGGAACGCCCGGTCTCGGCGATCAGCAAGAGCGGCGGCGAATTTCGCCTGACCACGCCAAAGGGCGAGCTGCGTGCCGCCAAGATCGTGCTGGCCGCCGGCAACGCCAACCAGACGCTGGCGCCGATGGTCGGCCTGTTTGCGCCGATGGGGCCGACCCGCGGTCAGGTCGTCGTGACCGAGCGCACCGTGCCGTTCCTGCCGCATCCGCTGACCACGATCCGCCAGACCGACGAGGGCACGGTGATGATCGGCGACAGCAAGGAGGACGAGCTCGACGATCGCACGCTGAAGCCCTCGATCAGCGGCGTGATGGCCGATCGCGCGCAGCGCATGTTCCCGCATCTGGCGCGGCTCAATGTGGTCAGGAGCTGGTCCGGCATCCGCGTCATGCCGCAGGACGGTTTTCCGATCTACGACCAGTCGGAGACGCATCCCGGCGCCTTCGTCGCTTGCTGCCATTCCGGCGTGACGCTCGCCTCCAACCACGCCTTCGACATCGCGCGCATGGTGGCGCAGGGCGCGCTCGAGCCGGAGCTGGTCGGCGCGTTCTCCGCCAGCCGTTTTGGTGGCGCAGGTGCCGCCAACAGCAGCGGTTATTGAAGATTCTGAGAAGGAGCCAAGAGGCATCCCCATGTTCAAGCGATCCGAACAGGACAAGCGGCCACAGGTGCAGATCTTCGTCGACGGCGTCGCCGTCGCGGCGCGCCAGGGCGACACCGTCTCTGCCGCGCTGCTGGCCTCCGGCGTTGACGCACGCCGCTCGACTGCAGTCAGCGGCGCGCCGCGTCTGCCCTACTGCATGATGGGCGTCTGCTTCGACTGTCTCGTCACCATCGACGGCGTCGGCAACCGGCAGGGCTGCCTCGTGCCGGTCGCCGAGGGCATGCAGATCGAAATTCAGAAGGGCAAGCGGGAGATCGGAAAATGAGTGTGGCTCCCAAGCGCGAAGACTATGACGTCGTGGTGATCGGCGCTGGGCCGGCGGGTCTCGCTGCTGCCGCGACATCCGCCGAGGCCGGCCTGTCGACGCTGCTGCTCGACGAGAATATCGGACCCGGTGGCCAGGTGTTCCGCGCGATTTCCTCGACGCCAGTCACCGAGCGCGATCAACTCGGCGCCGATTATTGGATCGGGGCCGATCTCGTGCAGTCGCTGCGCGCGGGCAGCGCGGAAATCATCCAGCGTGCGACCGTCTGGAGTCTCGACCGCAATCTCGATATCGCCGTATCGATCGGCGGCGCGTCCGCTTTCGTCAAGGCCAAGCGCGTGATCCTTTCGACCGGCGCGCTGGAGCGGCCGTTCCCGATTCCCGGCTGGACGCTGCCGGGCGTGATGACCGCGGGCGCGGCGCAGATCATGTTGAAGTCCTCGGCGCTGGTGCCCGATGGCCGCACGGTGATCGCGGGACAGGGCCCGCTGCTCTGGCTGCTCGCCGCGCAAATCCTGCGCCTCGGCGGCCGCATCGACCGCATTCTCGACACCACCCAACGCGGCAATTATCTCGCGGCGCTCCCGCACGCTTTCGCCTTCCTGACCTCGCCCTATTTCGCCAAGGGCCTGTCGATGATGCGCGAGGTGAAGGCGAAGGTGCAGCTCGTCTCGGGTGTCACCGAACTCTCGGCGGAGGGTGACGGCCAGCTTGCGAAAGTGAGCTACGTCGCGGGCAGCAAGCGCGAGACCATTCCTGCCGATCTGTTGCTGCTGCATCAGGGCGTCGTGCCCAATGTCAATCTGGCGATGTCGGCCGGCGTCGAGCATCGCTGGGATGACCTGCAATTGTGCTGGTCGCCGGTGCTGGACGCGAGCGGCAATTCCTCGGTTGCGGGCATCGCGATCGCCGGCGACGGCGCGGGCATCGGCGGTGCGAATGCGGCCGTGGTGCGTGGTCGCATTGCCGCGCGCGCCGCTATCGAAGCGCTTGCACCCGCGGCTGCTGCGAAGCTCGCACCAATGGCGACACTCCGTTCCGATCTCGCCAAGGCCGAGCGCGGCCGCGTCTTCCTCGACACACTATTCCGCCCGGCGCCGCAGTTCCGGATTCCCTCGGGCGACACCATCGTCTGTCGTTGTGAAGAGGTCACCGCGAAGGACGTTCTCGATTCCGTTGCGATTGGTGCGACCGGGCCGAACCAGCTCAAGGCCTACCGCCGCACCGGCATGGGCCCGTGCCAGGGCCGGCTCTGCGGGCTCACGGTCACCGAGCTGATGGCGCAGGCGCGCGGCAAGACCCCACAGGAGATCGGCTATTACCGGCTGCGCGCGCCGGTGAAGCCGATCACGCTCGCCGAGCTCGCCGCCGTTCCGAAGAGCGAGGCCGACGTCAAGGCGGTGGTGCGCGGATGACACGAAACGTGGATGTGATCGTCATTGGCGGCGGCATCCACGGGTGCTCGACCACGCTGCATCTGTGTCTCGCCGGCCTGAAGCCGGTGCTGATCGAAAAGGACTATGCCGGCCGTCACGCCTCGGGCGTCAATGCCGGCGGTGTGCGCCAGCTCGCCCGGCACATTCCAGAAATCCCGCTCTCGATCCGCTCAATGGGGATCTGGGAGAAGATTTCGGATCTCCTCGACGATGATTGCAGCTTCGAGAGCTACGGTCAGGTGCTGGTTGCCGAGAACGAGGACGAGCTCGCGGCCTGCCGCGCCCGCGTCGCCGAGCTCAACGCGCTCGGCTTCACCCATGAAGAGCTGATCGACGGTGCCGAACTGCGCCGGCTGGTGCCGGCAGTGGCGGAGACCTGTCCCGGCGGCGTGGTCTCGCGCCGCGACGGCGCGGCCAATCCGGCGCAGACGACGACGGCATTCCGCCGCAAGGCCGAGCAGCTCGGCGCCACCGTGCGCGAAGGCGTGGCGGCCGGCAACATCCGGCACCGTGACGGTCTCTGGCGCGTCGATGTGGGCTCGGAGAGCTTTGCCGCGCCCGTGCTGGTCAACGCGGCCGGCGCCTGGGCCGGCAAGATCGCGTCCGATCTCGGCGAGCCGGTGCCGGTCGAGACCGTGGCGCCGATGCTGATGATCACCTCGCGCGTGCCACATTTCATCGATCCCGTCGTGATCCTGCGCGGGCGAAAACTCTCCTTCAAGCAGTTCAAGAACGGCACGGTGCTGATCGGCGGCGGCCATCTGGCGACGCCCTATCAGGATCGCAACGAGACGGTGCTGGACTGGAAGAGCCTCGCGACCAGCGCGCAGACCGTGTTCGAGCTGTTTCCGGTGATGCGCAGCGCCACCATCGTCCGCGCCTGGGCCGGCATCGAGGCGAAGATGAAGGACGACATTCCCGTGTTCGGGCCGAGCTCCCGTCACAAGGGGCTCTACCACCAGTTCGGCTTCTCGCTGCACGGTTTCCAGCTCGGCCCCGGCGCCGGCGCCGTGATGGCGGAGCTGATCGTCAGCGGCGGCACCCAGACCCGCGTCGGCGATCTCGGCATCGACCGATTCTATCCCTCAACGCTCTAACAACAGAGGACATCATGAGCATCACCCGCAGCATCCGCACGCCCATCATGCACCGGGCCGTCGAGGCCAATGGCTTCGTCTTTCTCGGCGGCACCATCGCCGACGACACCAGCGTTTCCATGGGCGACCAGACGCGCAACATCCTCGGCAAGATCGCCGGCTATCTGAAGGAGGCGGGCACCGACAAGTCGCGTGTCGTCAGCGCCTCGATCTTCGTCACCGATCTCTCCAAGAAGAAGGAGATGGATGCGGCCTGGACCGAGTTCTTCGGCGACAACCTGCCGACCCGGGCCACCGTCGGCGTGGCCGATCTCGGCGGCGGTGCGCTGATCGAGGTGGTGGTCACCGCGCTCAAGGGCTGATCGCCATTAGCGGGACCGAGATCGGGCGATCGCCCGATCTTGCCAGCGCATTCATGAGAGGGAATTTGACCCGCCGCCAAATCGCATGCGGCGATCATTATCAAAAGCCCGACGCCCTGCCCCCAGCGCGTCGGGCGGAAAGAAATGAGTATCAATCCGTGATCCCAACGCCATTGTTGTGACGCGGGCCGCATCGATTTTCTACTCCGGGAAACTACCGCATCAGAACTAGGCGTCGTCTGCTCACCGGCCGCGCGGCCTACGACGCTGCGCCTCCACCCGGCTCCAGCGCTTCCCCGATCTCCAGCGGATGCGCCATGGTCTCGTGCAGCGCGTCGCGGTCGAGCTCGCCTTCGGAGATGCTGATGACGACGCAGGCGACGCCATTGCCGATCAGGTTGGTGAGCGCGCGGCATTCGCTCATGAACTTGTCGATGCCGACCAGGATCGCGATCGACTGGATCGGGATATCGGGCACGATCGACAGCGTCGCGGCCAGCGTGATGAAGCCGGCGCCGGTCACGCCCGAGGCGCCCTTGGAGGTGATCATGGCGATGCCGAGGATGCCGAGCTCCTGCCAGATGGTGAGATGGGTGTTGGTCGCCTGCGCCAGGAACAGCGTCGCCAGCGTCATGTAGATGTTGGTGCCGTCGAGATTAAAGCTGTAGCCGGTGGGGATGACGAGGCCCACCACGGAGCGCGAGGCGCCGAGATGCTCCATCTTCTGGATCATCTGCGGCAGCACGGTCTCGGAGGACGAGGTGCCGAGCACGATGAGGAGCTCGTCCTTGATATAGGCGATGAAGCGCAGGATCGAGAAGCCGGCGAGCCGGGCGATCGAACCCAGCACGATCACTACGAACAGGATGCTGGTCAGATAGAACGTGCCGATCAGCGCGGCGAGATTGAGCAGCGAGCCGAGGCCGTAGGCGCCGACGGTGAACGCCATGGCACCGAAGGCGCCGATCGGCGCGACGCGGACGATGATGCGGATGATGCCGAAGAACATCTTCGCCGCCTTGTCGATCGCGTCCGCGATGGGCTCGCCGGCCTTGCCGAGGAAGGCGATGGCGAAGCCGGAGAGGATCGAGATCAGCAGCACCTGGAGCAGGTCGCCGCGCGCAATGGCGCCCAGATAGCTGTCGGGAATGATCGCCATCAGATGGGCGACGATACCCTCTTCGTGGGCCTTGGTGACGTAGGTCGCCACCGATTTCGGGTCGATCGTGGCGGGATCGATGTTGAAGCCGTGCCCGGGCTGGAGAATCTCGCCGACCAGAAGGCCGACCGCGAGGGCCACGGTCGAGACCGTCTCGAAATAGATCAGCGACTTCAGCCCGACCCGGCCCACCCGCTTCAGATCGCCCATCGAGGAGATGCCGTGCACCACGGTGCAGAAGATCACCGGCGCGATCATCATCTTGATCAGCGCGATGAAGCCGTCGCCAAGCGGTTTCAAGGCCTTGCCGAGATCGGGATAGACATAGCCGATGAGCACGCCGAGCGCGATCGCGATCAGCACCTGGACGTAGAGGATCTTGTACCAGGGCTGGTGCCGGCGCTGGATGGCTGACGGAAGCGCAATCTGTGTCATAATGCAGGCCCGGGAACGTATTGATCGTGCATGATTTGCATCATGTGATGGGCGCCGCAGAAGCGACAATCACATTTTTGTCTGTTGGCACGACCATCGGTCGTTGCGCCGAAACTTGGGTGGGAACATGACGATCGCACCAGGCTCGGACGAGCAGAGCTATTTCCCACGTTGGAAGCTCAAGACCTCGGGCGTGATCATGCCGGAGGAGCGCCTGTCCTGGGGCCAGACCATCGTCTCGGGTCTTCAGCATTGTGTCGCGATGTCCGGTGCGACGATCATCGCGCCGCTGCTGATGGGGTTCGATCCCAACGTTGCAGTTCTGTTCTCCGGCGTCGGCACGCTGATCTTCTTCGTCGTCGTCGCCGGGCGCGTGCCGAGCTATCTCGGCTCGAGCTTCGCCTTCATCGCCGTCGTCATCGCCGCCACCGGCTATGCCGGGCAGGGGCCGAACCCGAACCTGTCGGTTGCGCTCGGCGGCATCGTCGGGGCCGGGGTGCTGTATGGCCTGATTTCGCTGGTCGTGATGTGGTCCGGTGTCGGCTGGATCGAGCGGCTGCTGCCGCCGGCCGTCACCGGTGCCGTCGTCGCCGCGATCGGCCTCAATCTCGCGCCGGTGGCGGTCAAGGCGGTCAGCGCCAATGCGCTCGACACGGCAATCGGGCTCGCGACTGTCCTGATCATCGGCGTGGTGGCGGTTGCCGCGCCGGGCCTGTGGCGCCGCCTGCCGATCATCCTCGGGGCGGTCGGCGGCTATCTCCTCTACCTGCTGTTCACGAACGGCCTCGGCCTCGGCAAGCCGATCGACTTCACGCAATTGTCGGCCGCGCCATGGCTCGGGCTGCCGAATTTCACGGCGCCGAGCTTCCATGCCGATGCGGTCTTCCTCATCGCGCCGGTCGCGGTCATTCTCGTTGCCGAGAACCTCGGGCATATCAAGGCGGTCGGCGCCATGACGGGCCGGAGCCTCGATGCCTATCTCGGTCGTGCCCTGTTCGCCGACAGCCTAGCTACCATCGTGGCGGCGAGCGGCGGCGGCACCGGCGTCACCACCTATGCCGAGAACATCGGCGTGATGGCGGCGACCAGGGTTTATTCGACCCTGCTGTTTGCGTTCGCAGCCCTGGTGTCGATCCTGCTCGGCTTCTCGCCGAAATTCGGCGCGCTCATCTTGTCCATCCCGGGTCCCGTCATCGGCGGCCTCTCGATCGTGCTGTTCGGGCTGATCGCGGCGATGGCCGGCCGAATCTGGGTCGAGAACAAGGTCGACTTCGCCAATCCTGCCAACCTCATCACGGTCGCGGTGGCGCTGATCGCAGGGGCCGGCGATCTCACGCTCAAATTCGGCGCGTTCACGATCGGCGGCATCGGCACCGCGACTTTCGGCGCGATCATCCTCTATCAGATCCTGACCTCGCCGCTCGCGCGGCGCGCCGACTAGATCCCCGCATCGCTGAGGGATGGAACAAAACGCAGGTTCCATCCATGATGATGCATCCCGGAGAGAACACATGCCGCAATCCGATCGCTCGACCTCGTTTCCCTCGCGCCTCGTCGGCCAGTACGCGCTGGTGACCGGCGCCTCGCAAGGCATCGGCCGTGCCGTCGCCATCAGGCTTGCCCAGGAGGGTGCCACGGTCGCCATCAATTATTTCGAGCACGATGAGCGGGCGGAGGAGACGCTCGCGCTCGCGCGGGCCGCGTCGAGCAATCGCGGCCACGGCGAGCCCGGTCATTGCATCGTCAAGGCCAATGTCGGCGACGAGCAGGAAATTGCTGCGATGTTCGAAATGATCCTTTCCCGCTGGAAGCGTCTCGATTGTCTCGTCAACAACGCCGGCTTCCAGAAGGAATCGCCGAGCGAGGCGCTGGACGTCGAAACCTACCGCCGTATCATCGACGTCAATCTCAACGGCGCGGTGTTCTGCGCGCAGAAGGCGCTGGCCCATTTCGTTGCGCGCGGCGGAGGCGGCAGCATCATCAACTGCTCCAGCGTGCACCAGATCATTCCAAAGCCCGGCTATCTCGCTTATTCGATCAGCAAGGGCGGCATGGCCAATCTGACGCGCACGCTGGCGCTCGAATTCGCGCGGCACGGCATCCGCGTCAATGCGGTCGGTCCCGGCGCAATCGACACGCCGATCAACGCGGCCTGGACCGGCGATCCCGAAAAGCGCGGCGTCGTCACCAGCCACATTCCCATGGGCCGCGTCGGCACACCCGAAGAGATCGCGGCGGTGTTCGCCTTCCTCGCCTCGGAGGATGCCAGCTACATCACCGGGCAGACCATCTACGCCTGCGGAGGCATGACGCTGTTTCCCGAGTTTCGGGAGAACTGGGCGAGCTGAACGTTCCGACTGGCGCGCCGCGCGGGAGGGTGGGACCGAGGGCTGACTGCGGCGCCGTGTGCTATCGACCGCGGGCTACGCTACGGCTATTGGGCAGACGCCGACACATGACGGGCTCGTGACCACAAACATCAACATCAATGCCTATAGCGACGCGCTGGTGGTGCTCGGGACCGCCGGCGTGGTGGTGCCGCTGGTCCGGCATTGGGGCATCAATCCCGTGCTGGGCTATCTTGGCGCCGGCGCCATTCTCGGTCCGCTCGGGCTCGGCTCGCTGGTTCGCGACATCCCATTCCTGTACTGGTTCACGGTGACGGACGCGCAAAACGTCGAGGGTATCGCCAATCTCGGCATCGTGTTCCTGCTGTTCCTGATCGGGCTCGAGCTGTCGTTGCGCCGGCTCGTCACGATGCGACGCCTCGTGTTCGGGCTCGGCGGCCTGCAAGTCCTCGCCACGTCGGCCATGATTTTCGGCGTGGCGCTTCTCTTCGGGCAGAGCTCAGATACCGCCGTGATCCTCGGGGCGAGCCTTGCGCTGTCCTCGACGGCGATCGTGCTCGAGCTTCTCTCCGCCGAGAGGCGGCTGGCGACCACGGCCGGACGCGCCAGCTTCGCGGTGCTGCTGGCCCAGGATCTTGCCGTGGTCCCTGTCCTCGTCTTTGTCGCGGTGCTCGGCGCGGGCAGCGGCGGCTCGGTCGTGGCGCACATCTCCACCGCGATCCTGAAGGCGGTGGTGGCAGTCGTTTTCCTGATCCTGATCGGACGGCTGCTGATGCGTCCGCTGTTCCAGATGGTTGCCGGCACCCATTCGACGGAGTTGTTCGTTGCCGCGACCCTGTTCGTCATCGTCGGCGCAGGGCTTGCCGCCCACCAGGCCGGCCTGTCGATGGCGCTCGGAGCGTTCGTTGCAGGACTGATGCTGGCGGAGACCGAGTATGGCAAGGCCATCGAGGCCACCGTCGAGCCGTTCAAGGGCCTGCTGCTCGGCATCTTCTTCTTCACCGTCGGCATGGCCATCGATTTCCGCGTGTTCGCGCGGGAGCCCGGTTGGCTGCTGGCGGCCGTTATCGGCATCGTCGTCGGCAAGGCGATCGTGCTCATCATCCTGGGCCGCCTCTTCAGGCTGTCATGGCCGGCGGCGATCGAGATCGGCTTCCTGCTGGGCCCCGTCGGCGAGTTCGCCTTCGTCAGCATCGGAATGGCTGCGGCCGGCGACCTGATCGAGCCCCGCGTATCGAGCTTTGCCGTGGCCGTCACCGCCGTGACGATGGCGTTGACACCGCTTCTGGGCATGCTCGGACGAAAATTGGCCGCGAAGCTGGGCAGCGAACGCGCGCCTGATCCCGAGCTTGCGGTTCGGCCGCCCGGCGATCAGGCGCAAGCCATCGTGGTCGGCTATGGCCGTGTTGGAAAAGTCGTCTGCTCGCTGCTGACGAGCCACGGCCTGAACTACATCGCCGTCGATCACGAGGCCGCCGGCGTGGCGCGCGACCGCCGCGACGGCCATAAAGTTTATTTCGGCGATGCGACAGAACCGGGATTCCTCGAAGCCTGCGGCCTGATGCAGACGACCGGCGTGATCATCACGGTTCAATCACGGCAGGCGATCGACGCCGTCGTCGAGCGAATCCGGGCGGTGCGGCCAAATGTGCTGATCGTCTCACGCGCGCGGGACGCCGATCATGCCCGCCACCTCTATGCGATCGGCGCAACCGATGCGGTGCCGGAAACGATCGAGGCGAGCCTGCAACTCTCCGAAGCCGCGCTGGTCGGCCTCGGCGTTGCGGTCGGTCATGCGATCGCCTCGGTGCACGAGAAGCGGGACGAATTCCGGCGCACGCTGCAGCAGGCCGCCCGCATCGCCGGACAAGAGCAAGCTCCTCCCGCGGGGCGCCGGTCCCCACGATAGCCACTCGCCCGCGCGGCTGTGCGCCGCCGACGCTCGTGATCTGGCAAAATGCACTTGAGCGAACTACATCTACGCCATGACAAACGCTGCGCCGGCAAACAGATCGCTCCAGGATTTCGTCGGTCGGCACGAAAACCTGTTCGTGCTGACCGGCGCCGGCTGCAGCACCAATTCGGGCATTCCCGATTATCGCGACAGCCAGGGCAATTGGAAGCGGACCCAGCCGGTCAATTTCCAGGCCTTCATGTCGGACGCGCAGACGCGCCGGCGCTATTGGGCGCGAAGCCTCATCGGATGGCGGCGGTTCGGCCAGGCGAGGCCGAACGATGCGCATCATGCGCTGGCCCGGCTCGAGGCGAACGGTCGGTGCGGGATGCTGCTGACGCAAAATGTGGACCGGCTGCATCAGTCGGCCGGCCACCGCCAGGTGATCGACCTGCACGGCCGGCTCGATCTGGTCCGCTGCATGGGCTGCGGGGCGAAGACGCCGCGCGAGGTGTTCCAGCACGTGCTCGGCCGCGCCAATGCGCAATGGCTGACGCTCGATGCCGCGGATGCACCCGACGGCGACGCCGATCTGGAGCACGAGGATTTTTCCTCCTTCGAGGTGCCTCCTTGCGAAGCCTGCGGCGGCATCCTCAAGCCCGACGTGGTGTTCTTCGGCGAGAACGTGCCGCGCGAGGTGGTGGCCATGGCGCAGGATCATCTGGCAGTGGCCGATGCGATGCTGATCGTCGGCTCGTCATTGATGGTCTATTCCGGCTTCCGTTTCGTCCAGGCCGCCGCGAAACGGCAGATTCCGATCGCAGCGGTCAATCTCGGCCGCACCCGCGCCGACGATCTCCTGACGCTGAAGGTCGAGGAGCGCTGCGAGGCGGCGCTTGCATTCCTGCTCTGAGCGCTCGGGCGCGAACGCGCCTTGCCTATTGCATAGGTGCCGCGCAAAATAGCCGGGCACAGCGTTGCCGGCATGTCTCATGGCACGGGAATTGCTGCGCTTTTTGGACCCAGTCTTGACGACCAGCACGGAGAAATTGGAATGCTCGAGGGAGCCGAGGTGCGGCTTGCCGTTGATATCGGTGGCACGTTCACCGACATCGTGCTGGACGTGGGACAAGATCGCAAGACCCGCAAGGTGCTGACGACGCCGCAGCGCCCCGAGCAGGCGGTGCTGGACGGCATGCGGCTCATTCTTGCCGATGCACGCGCGCATATCAGCGATATCGACGTCTTCATCCACGGCACGACGCTCGCGACCAATGCGATCATCGAGCGGCGCGGCGCCAAGACGGCGCTGATCGCAACCGAAGGCTTTCGCGACGTGCTCGATATCGGCACCGAAAGCCGCTACGACCAATATGATCTCGGCATCGACAAGCCGAAGCCGCTGGCGCCGCGCAGCCTCCGCTTCACCGTGCCCGAGCGCATCGACGCGCACGGTGCCGTTCGGCTCCCGCTGGACGAGACGGCCGTGCGCGCACTCGCGCCGAGATTGCGTGAGCTCGGCGTCGAGAGCGTCGCGATCGCCTTCCTGCACTCCTACGCCAATCCCGAGCACGAGCGGCGCACTGCCGCAATCATCAGCGAGGAGATGCCCGGCGTCTCCGTCACCGTGTCCTCGGCGGTCTGTCCGGAGATTCGCGAGTATGAGCGCACGTCTACCGCGGTTGCCAACGCCTATGTGCAACCATTGATCGACGGTTACCTCGCCCGCATGGCCGACGCCTTGCAGGTCGAGCAGTTTCGCGGCGCGATCTATCTCGTCACGTCGGGCGGCGGCGTCACCTCGATCGAGACCGCGCGGCGCTTTCCGGTGCGCCTCGTCGAATCCGGTCCGGCCGGCGGCGCCATCTTCGCGGCGCAGATCGCAGCGCGCCTTGGCGAGAGCAAGGTGCTGTCCTTCGACATGGGCGGCACCACGGCAAAGATCTGCCTGATTGAAAAATTCCAGCCCGAGACCTCGCGCGTGTTCGAGGTCGATCGCGCCGCGCGCTTTCTCAAGGGCTCCGGCCTGCCGGTGCGTATCCCCGTGATCGAGATGGTCGAGATAGGTGCCGGCGGCGGCTCGATTGCCCATGTCGACGCCATGAAGCGCGTCACCGTCGGCCCGGAGAGCGCCTCGTCGGAGCCTGGACCCGCCTGCTACGGCCGTGGCGGTCAGCGTCCCGCGGTGACGGATGCGGACGTCGCGCTCGGCATGATCGATCCCGATGCGTTTGCGGCCGGCACCATCAAGCTCGATCCCGAGCTGTCGAAGCAGGCCCTGCTGCGCGATGTCGGTGCGCCGCTCGGCCTGTCGGCGGAAACGGCAGCTTATGCCGTGCACGAGGTCGTTTGCGAGAACATGGCGAGCGCGGCGCGCGTGCACGCGGTCGAGCGCGGTGCCGTAGTCGGCCAGCACACGCTGATCGCGTTCGGCGGAGCTGCGCCGCTGCATGCAGCGCGCGTCGCCGAGAAGATCGGCGTCTCCCGCGTGATCGTGCCGTCGAATGCCGGCGTCGGCTCGGCGGTCGGATTTCTCGCCGCGCCGATCGCCTATGAGCTGGTGCGTAGCCGGCACGTCCGCCTCGATGATTTCGATACCGAAGCCGTCTCCGATCTCTTGCAGGAGATGGCGACCGAAGCGCGTGCGCTGGTCGAGCCTGGCGCCGCCGGTGCACCGGTGCGCGAGCGCCGTGCCGCCTTCATGCGCTATGTCGGCCAGGGCCACGAGATCTCGGTCGAGCTGCCGAACCGTCCGCTGACGACGGCCGATCTCGCCTCGCTGCGCCAGCAGTTCGAGGCCGACTATTCCGCGATGTTCGAGCGTCCGATCCCGGGCGCCGCCATCGAGGTGTTGAGCTGGTCGGTGCTCGCCACCACCGAGGCGCGCAATCCGTCCGCCGTCGCCGCCGTCGCGCGCATGCCCGCGGCCAAGGCGTCCGGCAGCCGAAAATTCTTCGACGGCCGGGCCGGAGAAGTGATCGAGATCCCGCTCTATCGTCGCGAGGACATGGCGCCCGGCGCGACCATTGCCGGCCCCGCCGTGATTGCGGAAGACGAGACTTCGACCTTCGTCTCCACCAGTTTCGACGCCCATATTGATGGCGCCGGCAGCATCGTTATGGAACGGAAGGCGGCCTGATCATGAGCAAGGCAAATGGCGCGAGCCTGATCGACCTGCAGATCATGTGGCACCGGCTGATCGCCGTGGTGGAGGAGCAGGCGCAGGTGCTCTTGCGCACCGCCTTCAGCCCGATCGTGCGCGAATGCGGCGACCTCTCGGCCGGCGTGTTCGACCTCAGGGGCCGCATGCTGGCGCAGGCGGTGACCGGCACGCCCGGCCACGTCAACTCCATGGCGGAATCGGTCAAGCACTTCCTCGCTCACTTTCCGATCGAGACGATGAAGGAGGGCGATGCCTACATCACCAACGATCCCTGGATGGGGACCGGTCATCTCAACGATTTCGTCGTCACCACGCCGTGCTTCAAGGACGGCAAGGTCGTCGCGCTGTTCTCCTGCACCAGCCATCTGATGGATATCGGCGGCATCGGCTTCGGGCCCGACGCCACCGACGTATTCATGGAGGGGCTCTACATCCCCATGCTGAAGCTGATCGATCAGGGCGTCGTCAACGAGACGCTGATGGCGATGATCCGCACCAACACGCGCCTGCCGATCGATACCGAGGGCGACACCTATTCGCTGGCCGGCTGCAACGACGTCGGCTGCGAGCGCCTGGTCGAGATGATGAGCGAGTTCGGCATCGACACGCTCGACGAACTCGGCGATTATATCTGCGACCGTTCGCGCGAGGCCGTGCTGGCCGAGATCGCGAAACTGCCGAAGGGCAGCTGGCGCAATACCATGGTGGTCGACGGCTATGACGCGCCGGTGACGCTGGCGGCGACGTTGACGATCTCGGATACCGGCATCCACGTCGATTTCGACGGCACCTCCGCGGCCTCGAAGTTCGGCATCAACGTGCCGCTGTCCTATACGACGGCTTACACCGTGTTCGGCCTCGGCTGCGTCGTCGCCTCGCAGATCCCGAACAATGCCGGCTCGCTTTCGCCGCTGACGGTGTCGGCACCGGCTGGCGCCATCCTCAATGCGCCGAAGCCGGCGCCGGTTGCGTCGCGTCATGTCATCGGCCAGATGCTGCCTGATGTGGTGTTCGGCTGCCTGCGCCAGATCATTCCCGAGCGCGTGCCCGCCGAAGGCACCTCCTGCCTGTGGAATCTCAACGTGCGCGGCCAGACCCGCTCCGGCGCCGGCGGCAATTACGGGTTCTCGATGGCGGTGACTTCCAACGGCGGCACCGGCGCGCGCTTCGGCAAGGACGGGCTGTCGGCGACCGCTTACCCAAGCGGCGTGCGCGGCACGCCGGTCGAGATCGCGGAGACGCAGACGCCTTTGATCTTCTGGCGCAAGGAGCTGCGTCCGGATTCCGGTGGGGCAGGGCGCACCCGCGGCGGTCTCGGCCAGATCATCGAAGTCGGCAGCGGGGTCGATGCGCCGTTCGACATTCTCGCGGCGTTCGACCGCATCGATCATCCGCCGCGCGGGCGCGACGGCGGCCGGAACGGCGAGGCCGGCTATGTCGGCCTCAAGTCCGGCAAAAAACTGCGCGGCAAGGGTTTTCAGCAGGTGCCGCCGGACGACCGGCTGCTGGTGCTGACGCCCGGCGGCGCCGGCATCGGCGATCCCGCGACGCGCGAGCGCACGGCGGTCAAGGACGACGTCGAGAGCGGCCTCGTGTCTTCAGACAACGCAGTTGCAGTTTATGGGTACGCACGGTGACGCGCTGGCGTCTTGTGCGATAGCAAACAGAGGGGATGCGATGATCACGCGACGAAACTTCACCGCGGGCGCAGCGGCGCTGCTTGCGGCCGGCCACGTCTCCACTCGCGCCCGGGCGGCGAGCGTGAGCTGGGACATGTCGACGGTCTGGCCCGACGGCAATTTCCACACCCAGAACGCGATGGCGTTCGCGGAAGAGGTCAAGAAACAGAGCGGCGGCACCGTGGCCATCACCGTGAAGGCCGGCGGTCAGCTCGGCTTCAAGGGGCCCGAGCACCTGCGCGCCGTGCGCGACGGTCTCGTGCCGCTCGCCGACGTCCTCAACATCCAGCAGGTCGGCGACGAGCCCTTCATGGGCGTCGAGAGCATCCCGTTCCTCTGCGGCTCCGTGGACGAGCTCAAGGTGCTGCACAAATATGTGCGGCCCGAATACGAGAAGATCGCCGCGCGCAACAACCAGAAGATCCTCTACATCGTGCCGTGGCCGACGCAGTATCTGCATCTCAAGGCGAAGGTCGCCGACGTCGAGGGCCTCAAGAACATCAAGATCCGCGTGCCGGACAAGAACGCGGTCGAGATGCTCAACGCCGTCGGCATGGCGGCAGTGATGATCCCCTGGGGCGAAACCATTCCCGCACTTGCATCTGGCGCGGTGGCCGGCGTTTCCACCTCGTCGGTGTCCGGGGTCGACGGCAAGTTCTGGGAGTTCCTGAAATACGTCTACCCGACCAACCATGTCTGGTCGTCGCAGATGCTCACCGTCAATCTCGATTCCTGGAAGGCGCTCGGCGCCGATCAGCAGAAGCTCGTTTCGGATATCGCGGCGAAGATGGAGCCCACCTTCTGGGCCAATTCGCTCAAGGCCGACGTCGACAGCCTCAACCGCCTCAAGGAAGGCGGCATGGAGGTGGTGCCGGTCTCGCAAGCCATGATGACGGAGATCCGGGCCAAGACCGCGCCGCAGCTCGACGCCTTCCTCAAGCGCGTGCCGGCGGCCGACAAGCCGGTGCGGGCCTATCTCGCCGAAATGAAGCGCGGCTGAGGGTGGAGACGTGGTGAGCGTTACGCCCGAAGCACCGCAAAGCCTCAACGCGGCGGCGCCAGCGCCGCTGCGCATCGTTCTCGATGGCATCGATCGCCTCGGCCGGCTCGACGGCTGGATCGGCGGTTTCTGTCTCTTGATGCTGACGCTGTTGATGCTGTGCGAGGTCGCAACGCGCTTCCTCTCGAATTTCCTGCCGTTCTTTCCGCCGAGCATCTCGATCGCGTGGGAATACTCGTCCTATCTGATGGCGGCGTCTTTCACCTTCGGCGCCGCCATGACGCTCCGCGTCGGCGGACACATCCGCGTCGTGCTGCTCCTGAAGAACGCGCCGCTGCCCGTGCAGCGCGCGCTGGAAATCCTCTCGGCGGCGGCCGGCTTCGCTTTCATGGCGTTCCTGACCTCGGCCATGGCAAAGTTCACCTGGAGCGCCTTCGTGCGCGGCCAGGTCTCGACCTCGAGCGACACGCCGCTGTGGTTTCCGCAGGCGGTCGTCACCTTCGGCATGCTGCTGCTGACGCTGCAGTTCCTGGCGCGTTCGATCCAGGCCGCGTTCGGCTTGCCGCTGGAGGATCATCGCATGAAGGCCTCGCCCGTCGAATGACCGCCTCGTCCGCATCGAGATTCGAGATCGCATGACCATCGAAGTCGTCGCCCTGTTCGCGATCCTGTTCGTGCTGCTGGCCTGCGGCGTCTGGATCGGCCTCACGCTTGCGCTCACCGCGACCTTGCTGCTCGCGACGTTCCGCTCGATTCCCCTCGACAAGCTGCTGCCGCAATACGCCTGGAACATCCTGACCACGCAGGAGCTACTGGCGCTGCCGCTCTTCATCCTGATGGGCGAGCTGCTGTTCCGCACCCGCCTGTCGCGCTCGCTGTTCCAGGGCCTCGCACCGTGGGCCGGCCTGCTGCCCGGCCGCCTGCTCCATGTCAACGTGATCGGCTGCACCATCTTCGCGGCGATCTCGGGCTCGTCGGCCGCGACCACGCAGGTGATCGGCCGCATGTCGCTCAACGAGCTCCTGCGCCGTGGCTATTCCCGCGACATCGCGATCGGCTCGCTCGCCGGCGCCGGCACGCTCGGCTTCCTGATCCCGCCGTCCAACATCATGATCATCTACGGCGTGCTCGGCGATGTCTCGATCCTGAAGCTGTTCACGGCGGGCGTGCTGCCGGGCTTCCTGCTGGCCGCGACCTTCATGGCCTGGGTGATGCTGCATACGAGCCTCAAGCCCGCGATGGTACCGGAGCAGGAAGCCAAGCTTTCGCAGGTGCCGTGGAGCGAGCGCTTTGCAGCACTGAAGGATCTCGCGCCGGCGCTGTTCCTGATCGCCTGCGTGCTCGGTTCGATGTATGGCGGGCTCGCAACCCCGTCCGAGGCTGCTGCCGTCGGCGTGCTCGGCGCGGCGCTTGTCGCCTGGGCGCAGGGCGCAATGTCGCAACAGGTAATCCGCGACGTGCTGATCGGCTCGGTCATCACCTGCTCGATGATCGCGCTGATCGTGCTGGGCGCCTCGATCCTCGGCAATGCCGCGGCGTTCCTCGGCATCCCGCAGGCGGTGGCCGCGTTCGTCAAGGGCCTCGGCCTGTCGCCCTTCATGCTGATCGTGGCGCTGGTCGTCTTCTATCTCGTGCTCGGCTGCTTCCTCGACGGCTTCTCGATGATCGTGATGACGCTGCCGATCGTGCTGCCGATCGTGAAGGGCGCCGGCTTCGACGAGGTCTGGTTCGGCGTCTTCCTCGTGCTCGCCGTGGAAATGGCGCAGATCACGCCGCCCGTCGGCTTCAACCTGTTCGTCATCCAGGGCCTCACCGACGACGGTCTCGGCTATATCGCGCGCGTCACGATGCCGTACCTGGTGATCATGATCGCCTTCGTGCTGCTGCTGACGCTATGGCCGGGCATCGTCACGGTCCTCCCGCGGGTGTTGTACGGGTAAATTCACCTCTCCCCATCGGGGAGAGGTCTGCGTGTAGCGCCGCGTGAGGGGCGCGGCAAACTCGCCAGGCCTTGTACCCACAAACCCAGCGGTAGAACGCAACGCACGCAATGTCTGCCTCGCCCCTGAAGCGGCTGAGTTCGTGCGGCGCCGCAATATGTCGCGATGGGCCACAAGGAGACCTCAATCAGCTTTGGTCCCAACAGCAATCCGCATGTGCGTCTTGAAACGGTAGAATTCCCCATCCCGGAAGGGTTCGAGCGCCGCTATGACGGCTTCCTTGGTGCGTTGTCGTGCGTCTTGAGCGAGCCCACTCCAGATCGCACCGGCGTTGATCTCGATCAGTGGCTGCCAAAAGGGCACCCCGACCTTGATCCGGGGCTGAACCTCGATATCTTGCTCCTTTCCATGCACCAGACCAGCGGCCATCACAAAGGGCAAGAGGCTGTGATTTGCCGCGAAGCGCAGCGGATGTCCAACTTCCTCGTCAGAAATCGGATTATCCCAACTGTTGTTGGCTGCCCGCATCACCGTCCAAACCATCGTATTGTTTTCTTCCGGGCCCCAGACCATGTGAGCTGCACGCCGGCCGCCCTTCAGCACCCGTGCGCATTCGCGCCACGCCGCCGCCGGATCATCGCAATACATCAGCCCATATCTACAAGTAATCGCATCAAAGCTATCGTCTGAGAATGGCAGCCGCTCCATGGCCGCCGTTTCGAAGGATATGTTACCTAAACCGAGCTTTTCGCTCCGGCGCCTGGCAGCCTCTACCATCTCCGGCGCGACGTCGGTTACAGTTACGGAGCCGTGGGAGCCTACCCGTCTTGCCGCGGTCATTGCCGGCTCTCCCGCGCCTGAAGCAAGGTCTAGCACGCTCATCCCTTCCGAGACCCCGGCGGCGTCGAGCAGCATTTGGTTGATCTTCTCCTGTTGCTCAGCCATGGGGTCGGCCCACTTTTCCCAATATTTGGCGTGCTCCGAATAATGCTGCCGCCAATGCTGGGACTGTTCCGGCGTTAGATCGATCATCCTAGCCTCCAATCTCTCATTAGCTAATTCCGGCTTGCCTCAATGCGCCCGCCAGCTTGTCGCGGTCAGCGGCATCGCGATACGGATGTCGTCGCAATGCCCGCTTTACCGAATATTCTGGATCGATCTCTCGCAGGTGCTCGACCGCAGTACCAGCCTCAATCAACCGGCCGAGTTTCGCGTAGGCTGCGGCCTGCATCGTGAATGCCTCTGTCCAGTTCGGTATCTGACGCATTACGCCCTGAGCTGCTTTGACGACTTCCTCGTAACGATCCAGCGCAAAGAGCGGAACACACATCGATTGCTGTGCTGCGTAGAGCCGCGGATCACGCGGGTTGATGCGAAAGATGACTTCGAACCAGTTCAGCGAGTCTTTAGGTTCCCCGCAATAGCCCAGCACCATCGCCGTGCCTAGGCTACAACTGTAAGAGCCAGGACTTAGCTCAGAGCCGCGCTTGACATGCGAGACCGCCTCATCGTGTCGGTCGAAAGAGAGCAACGTCATTCCCAAAAGAGTGTGGGCGACTGCGTTGCCCGGATCCAGGTTGACGGCACGGCTCGCGAGTGCGAGCGCCTCGCTCATGGCCTGCTGACCCGTCGTTGTCCAGCCGCTCGAAGCGATCGCATATAGGCAGCCCGCTGTTACCGTATAGCCGTCGCTCTCTGTTGGATCGATCTCGGTTGCGCGGCGCCCAAGGTCAACTCCGCGGAGACATCCTTCGCGATCCCATCTATGGAAGCCGTCCCAAGCCTGTATCCGCAACTGCCACGCCTGGACGTTGGCAAGTCCGGACTGTCGCGCACGAGTAGCTTCAGTCTTGACCAGGGTGCCGCCGATCGCATTGTGGATACGCGCCGTGATTTGATCCTGTAATTCGAAGATATCCTCAAGCTCGCTGTCCCAGCGATCGGCCCAAACATGGCTCCCCGTTGCGGTTTCGATGAGCTGGCCGGTAATCCGAATGCGATTGCCGGCCCTGCGCACGCTACCTTCCAATACGTAGCGGACATCAAGTTCACGTCCAACTTGCTTTATGTCGACGGCCTTGCCCTTGTAGGTGAAAGTCGAGTTCCGTGCGATCACCAGTAAGTCGCGGATCTTGGATAGCGACGTGATCAGGTCCTCCGTCATTCCGTCGGCAAAGTATTCCTGTTCTGGATCGCTGCTCATGTTGGTGAATGGAAGCACAGCGATCGAGGGCTTGTCTGGAAATGGGACTGGGTTACTCGCGTTTGGAGAGGCAGCTGAAACGGTGCTCGTCGGCTCTGCCCGCACAGCACTTGACGGTGAGTGCTCTGAGCGAACCGCGTAAATACGTACCGGACGATCGATGTTTTTCAGTGTTCTTTCGCCTAGATCGGCGAATTCGAAGGGTGTCTTTCCACGAACTTGATCATGAACCTGCCCCGACACAAAAACCTTGCCTGGTTCACACTCGTTCTCCAAACGGGCGGCCACGTTGACGCCATCACCGAAGATATCGTCATCATCGACGATGATGTCCCCGACATTGATGCCAATTCGAAACGCAATCTTCGGGTCTGTGCTGCCGCTTACGGCTGCTATCTTATCCTGGACCACCATGGCGCAGGTCACGGCGTCTACAGCGCTCGGAAATTCAACGAGCATCCCGTCCCCGGTCGTCTTGACCAGGCGGCCACGATATTCCCCGATAGCCGGATCGATCACCTCGCGGCGGAGCGATTTAAGGGCGGTGAGAGTGCCAATCTCGTCCACACCCATAAGACGGCTGTAACCGGCAACATCGGCTGCCAGCACCGCCGCCAGCCTCCTCTCCACGCGATTCCCCGCCACGAAGCACCCGTTGGTTTTCTCAGCCAGCAAGGGATGAAAACATAGGCCGGGGCTTTGCACCAGCGGGCACGAACCCTTGGAACGGACGAATGACCGCTTTGGGTCATTTTCGACCGTTTCAACAGGGATTGTCGGAAGGCTGATGTCCGCTTCTGCCTGTAAGCGTCCCCGCGGGCCAATCGATGGTATGGTCAAACGGTGGCCTAACGAACAAAATTCATGCGGTCGTTCATAGCACGCGTAGGATGGGTTGAGCCCTTGCGAAACCCATTGTGCTTCGTCGGAGGCGAACGAATTGATGGGTTTCGCTGGCGCTCTACCCATCCTACGGGATGCCGCGGATGCTTTGCGGGAAAACACTTTCCCCACAAGGGGGAGATGGCCTCCGACGCCACGGCGTTGACGCTTGCCTCTACACCATCCGTTGTGTTGCCCGACGGGCAAAACACGCCAGCACTGGGTCGACAGCCGTCCGCAAAATATTCGTATTTACAGAAGTTCGGCTTTGCCGTACAACGCGCCATCCCGCCCGCCACAAGGGGCGTTTCGCGATCGTCACGGAACGCGGGCCGGGATGCGGTGGCCGCGACGGCGTCGGCGCGCGTGGTGGCTGCGGGGCGGGAAACCGTGAGCAGCGACAGGCGCGATACGACACGGCGCTGACAGCGTCTTCGAATGGCCTCGACGGCGAGCGCACGCCAGCCGTGGAGAACCCAACGAGGACGTGCGCGGACGGAGAAGTCGTGTGGTCCCGACGCCCGGGGTCTGTGCGTCAAGCCTTGCGGAGATTTGGCGGCCAACCGGTGCGCGCATCAATGATCCGCAAGGCGACGGGGGCAATAGTGCATCGCTCCCCGAGGAGCACGAAGGACACCGTAAAAACCATCGCGCAGGGAAGGCCGGGCGACCGGCAACACCTGTCGTCCACCCCGTGCGCGCTTCTTTCGCACACGCGGGACTTCGGGTGCCCGCCGGCGCCCGGCCTTCCCTGCGCCCTTGCTTCAGACAAGGGCGGAAAAGGATAGCAAAGCTCGGGCGAACGACGCCGCGAGGATAGGCAGCTATGTTCATCATTCAAAAGCGATCTCGTGCCCCGGATACAGCACAGAGCCCGGCGATCGTCACCTGCTCGATGATCGGGCTGATCGCGTTAGGCGCGTCGATCCTCGGCAATGCGATGATCGACTCGTTCCGAAATTCGGCCGCTCCAAAGCAAAAACGGTCAGCGCCGCTGCCGTTTCAAGTCGCTTTGCATCAAAGTCACCTTCAGCGCGCATTCCGTGTTTGCACGCCCTGTGATCCGTCGTACACTATTGCGGCAAGCAGAAGTACAACAGCAACCACTCCGGTGAACGTGGCTCCTCGGTGCGATGCGCCGAGAGAGGGGACGTCTGTTGACGATTCGGTCCGATGGAGGACGATCGACGCTCACTGAACTGCAAAGAACCCCTCGCGGCGGCGTTCACGAGACGCAATCAACGAACACAAGAGCGGGAGGAAGTGCAAATGAGGAAACAGTGGCTCAGCTCGGTCTTGCCTGCCGTCGTTGCGACATTTGCAGCGACGGCGGCATTGGCTCAGTCCGTCGATACGGGCCGTATCGAGGCGGCCGGCCAGAACGATTGGCTCACCTATCACGGTTCGTACAAATCCCATCATTACAGCCCACTTGCGCAAATCAATGCGAGCAATGTCGGCAATCTGGGCGTGGCGTGGATGCACATTCCCGGACGATCGACGCGCGGGCTGCAATCGATGCCGCTCGTCGCCGACGGCGTGCTGTACTATTCGGGTTCCTACAGCCGGGTCTTCGCGCTGAACGGTGCGACCGGCGAAGTCAACTGGTCGTTCTTTCCGGAGCTGGATGAGGCGCTGATCAGCCGCCAGACCCACTCTCCTTACAATCGCGGCGTCGCTCTCGGCGAAGGCAAGGTGTTCGTCGGCACCATGGATGGCCGTGTCTTCGGGCTGGACGCCAAGACCGGAAAGGTCCTCTGGGAGACCAGGCTGATCGACTCGCAGAAGCTGACGGTCGGCTTCACCGGCGCGCCGCTCTACGCCAAGGGCAGCGTGATCATCGGCGCGCAAGGCGGCGAATGGCCGGGCCGCGGCCCGATCTTCGCGCTCGATGCCGCGACCGGAAAGAAGAAGTGGGAGTTCCTGACGGTCGCAGGCACCGAAGAGGCCATGAAGACCTGGGGCAACGAGTCCTGGCGCACCGGCGGTGGTGGCGGCTGGATGCCGGGCACCTACGATTCCGAGACCAACACCGTCCTATGGGGCACTGCGAACCCGGCGCCGCTCTACGATTGGTCGGGCGCAGACTACAAGACCCAGGGCGCGCGTCCTGGCGACAATCTCTATACCAGCTCGGTGATCGGGCTCGACATCGATACCGGCAAGCTGAAATTCTACCATCAGGAACTGCCGCACGATGCCTGGGACTTCGACAGCTCGGTCGGCGAATTCGTGATGCTCGAGCGAGACGGCCAGAAATACGTGGTCCATCCGAACAAGGGCGGCTTCGTCTTCGTCTACGACCGCAATCTCAAAGTGCAGAACGTCTGGCGGCTGGTCGAGAACATCAACTTCGTCAAGGATATCGATCCCAAGACCGGCGCGCTGATCGGCCGTCGCGACTTCCCGGTCGGGAAGGTCACCGAACCACCGCTGTGTCCGTTCATCGGCGGCGGCATCAGCTGGAACGCCGGCTCCTACAGCCCCAAGACCGGTCTCTATTACAAGATCGGACAGGAATGGTGCATGACGCTGGATATCCAGAAGACAACACCGGTCACCGCGCCGCAGGCCCAGCTCAACATCGGTGCCGATTTCAAGATGGTGCCTCCTCCGGGTGGCGAGATCTACGGACATCTCGACGCGCGCGATCCCATCACCGGCGCGAAGAAATGGGAGGTTCGCTATCCCGAGCCTCCGCTCGGAAGCGTGCTGTCGACCGCGGGCAACCTGGTCTTCGTGCCTGATTCCCGCGGCGTGCTGCACGCCTATGATGCCGAGACCGGCGCCGAGCTGTGGAAGCACAACAACGGCACCGGCCATCAGGGCGGCATCGTCAGCTACTCCGTCGGCGGCAAGCAATATATCGCCGTGACGGCGGGCTTCGGCGGGATGCTGGCGGACGAATATGCGCCGAACTTCGGCGGCGTCTACAAGAGCATGCCGCGTGACGACGGCGCCTTGGTCGTCTTCAGCCTGAAATAGTCTGCCGCAGCTGTTCTGATCCTGGAGCGGGCGCAAGCCCGCTCCTTGATCGACGTCGCGGCCGTGCGTGGATCAGGAATGGAGCGTAGCTGTTGAGACTGCCTTGCAAGACGATTCCGGTCGGGCTGGTTGCCTCGTTGCTGTGGGCTGCGCTGGCCCAGGCACAATCGGCCACGCCAGTGCCGGAGAACGGAACGCTCGAGGTCGAGCAGGTGTTCGCGGGGACGTGCGGCTTCTGTCACTCCGACGGGGGCCGGGCTGCCGGCAAGGGGCCGCAACTGATGAATTCGCCGCGCGACGACGACTTCATTCGCAATCGCATCAAGCAGGGCAAGCAGGGGGCGATGCCGGCCTTCGACGGCGCCTTCACCGACGCCCAGATCGACCAGATGGTCAAGTACATCCGCGCCCTGAAACCGCGCGAGGGTTGAACCGCAGAGAGCGCGGAATGAAGGTCTTCGTCCCGGTCGTCGCTGCTGCCGCCATCGCCCTCTCTGGGCAGGCGGCGGCGCGACCGCTGGAGGCGATCCGCTCCAGCGGTGTGATCGGGCTCTGCGCACATCCCAATTCGCTTCCCTTCGCGCACAAGACCGGCGATCCGGCCGGCTTCCAGGTCGAGCTCGGCCGGGTGCTGGCACGCGAGCTCGGTGTCGCGCTGAGGCTCGACTGGATCATCACGCAGTACCAGATGCGCAGCGCCGGCTGCGACATTCTCCTGGACGTCATCGCCGATCAACAAGCGCAAGGCGAAACCCGCCTGAGAATCTCCAAACCGTATTACCGCACGGGCGTCGCGCTCGCCGTGCCCGCATCCAGCGCGCTCACGTCCTTCGCCAGCCTCAACGAATCGACCAAAGTGGGCGTGCAGGTTGGATCGATCGCAGCGATGATCATCGGCCAGCGGCGCGTGCCGATATCGACCTTCGGCTTCGAGAGCGACAGCCTGGAGGCCGTGTCGAACCGCGAGATCGATGCCGCCGCGGTTACGCCCATTGCGGCGAGCTATTTCAATCTGACCCATCCGGACAATCCGCTCCGGATCCTGGATCGCGACGAGAGCACGGCCGACCTGAACTGGAATGTCGGCGTCGGCATGGTCCGCCCGGACGATGCGTTGCGCGAAGCCATCGACGCAGCGGTGGAGCGGCTGCGCAGCGACGGCACGATCGACCGGATCTACCGCCGCTACGGCATCGCGCTGCAGGCGCCGAGATAGCGCGCTGCCACGCGAACACGGAGCTCCCGTGCAGCGTCAGGCCGCCGCCTTCTTCCGCGCGAGCTCGGCCTTGTACAGCTCGAACTCCTCGGCGATCGCCCTCGCGATGGACGGCCGCTGACGCAGCCGCTCGTGATACGCCTTCACGTTCGGCCATTTCGCAAGCTCGATCGGCGGCGTCGCCATGGTCCAGTTGATGACCGTGACGAGATAGGCATCGGCCACGCTGAAATGATCGAGCAGGAACTCGCGTCCCTCGAGGTGTTTGTCGAGATAGTCGAGCCGCGACAGGTTCTTCTCCAGGGCATAGGCCTTGGCGTCCTGCGGCGCCTTGCGGTCGAGCAGAGGCACGAACAGACCCTTGTGCAGCTCGGTGCCGATGAAGCAGAGCCATTGATGCAGCCGCGTGCGTTCGATGCCGGCGCTGGCGTCAAGGCCGGCTTGCGGGAAACGGTCGGCGACGTATTGCAGGATCGCGGCGTTCTCGGTCAGCACCACGCCGTCGTCGGTGCGCAGCGTCGGCACCAGGCCGATCGGATTGACGGTGCGGAAGTCGGAGCCGTCGTTCAAGACCTTCTTTGTCGGCGGATCGACTTCGAGGTAATTCGCCTCGGCGCCGGCTTCATACAGCGCGACGCGCGTCGCCATCGAGCAGGCAAGCGGCGAGAAATAGAGATCCATCTGGTAGCCTCCTTGGACAATTTCTCTTTGGGTGTCGCTCAACCTGGCCAGATTGATTTTTGTACCATCTTGCATAATATACATGCGGTCAAGGATTATTTTGCGAAATGGTACAAAAATCGAAGCCGCCAGCTGCTGCCACTCAGCCCAAGCGCCGCGGGCGTCCGCGCGCCTACGAGCCGGATATCGCGCTCGGCAAGGCGCTCGATCTGTTCCGCAAGCAGGGTTTCGCGGCCACCTCGCTCGACGATCTCAGCGCAGCCACCGGCATGAACCGGCCGAGCCTCTACGGCGCCTTCGGCGACAAGCGCGAGCTCTACATCAAGAGCTATCAGCGCTATCGCGACGAGGCCGCCGCGGCGATGGTCGCGATCTTCCGCGCTGAGATGCCGCTGCGCCAGCGGCTGGAGCGCATCTACGCAGCCGCGCTCGATATCTATCTGTCGGGCGACACCGGGCCGCGCGGCTGCTTCACGGTGGTGACCGCGGCCTCCGAGGCGGTCGGCGATCCCGAGATCCGCGCCATGGTGCTGGACGGTCTCACCGGCCTCGACAAGGGATTTGCCAGTTGCTTCCGCCGCGCCAAGGAAAGAGGTGAGTTGCCGGAGAGCGCCGATACGTTCGCGCTGGCGCAGATCGCATCGGCCACCATCCACACCATCGCCATCCGCTCCCGCGCCCGCGTTCCGCGCAAGGAGCTGGAGGCGATCGTGAAGGGCGCAATTGACGTGATGGTGGGAGCCAAAAGCTAGAGCATGATCCGGAAAAGTGTGCAGCGGCTTTCCGAAAGATCATGCTCGAACAAAAACCTAAAGCGCGATCGCATCGCGCTTTAGGCCGCCAAGCCTCAATACCCCCTTGCCCGGTCCACCACGTTCTCCAGCGCGCCGCCCGCCTCGAACCGGGCGATCTGTTCGGCGACATAGGCGGAGATCGCATCCGCGTCTGTGTCGGCGGCATTGTGCGGCGTCAACACCACCTTGGGGTGGGTCCAGAACCGGCTGTCCTTCGGCTGCGGCTCCTGCACGAAGACGTCGAGCGAGGCGGCGCCCAGCGTGCCGTCGTCGAGGCAGGCGAGAATATCGGCCTCGTTCTGCAGGCCGCCGCGGCCGGCATTGATCAGCACCGGCGCGCCGAGCGGGCTGTTGCGATTGAGCTTTTTGAAGACCTCGCGGTTGAGGATGCCGTGCGTGTCTGGTGTCAACGGCAGCAGGCAGGCCAGGATGTCGGTCTTGCGCAGGAACGCGTCCATTCCGGCGGCGCCGTGGAAGCATTCGACGCCGTCGATCGTGCGCGGGCTGCGGCTCCAGCCGGCGACGCGGAAGCCGAGCCGCCGCAGCACGTCGGCCGCGTCGACGCCAAGCGTGCCCAATCCCATGATTCCGACGGTGATCGCGCTCGCCGGCCACTGATATCTGGGCTCCCAGCGCTTCTCGCGCTGCGATTGCCGCAGGTAGAGCTCCTGGCGGTGATGCATCAGAACGTGCAGCACGACATATTCGGTCATGCGGTTGGTGAGATCAGGCACGGCGACGCGCACCAGCGGCACCTCGGGCAGGCTCTTGTCGGCCATCAGTGCGTCGACGCCCGCGCCGAGGTTGAAGATCGCGCGCAGATTGGGGAACGCACCGAGATCGCCCGGCACCGGCTTCCACACCGCCGCATAATGCACCTCCGCCGGATCGAGCCCGGCGTCCGGCAGCAGCACCACGCGGCGATCCCCGCAGACGGCGTCGAAGCGGGCCTTCCAGCGTTCCGGCAGCCAGTTCTGCTGCGTGCTGTTGATCAGGACGGCCAGTGTGCCCAGGGTCATTCGAAGTGCCTCATAAGGTTCCGCTTTTGGTGACCCTCCTTGGCACGATCTGCCGGAGTTTTCTTGCAATTTTTTTCCGCAGCGCTGTCGGGGCGGGGCATATTGGCGCGTCTTCACAACAGACGAGGAAATGCCGGCCATGCTTTACGCCATTCTTTGCTATCACGATGAGGATTTCGTCGGCTCCTGGAGCAAGGACCAGGACGAGGCCGTGATGAAGAAGCTCGCCGTGGTGCAGGACAAGCTCACCAGGCAGGGCCGGCTCGGGCCGGTGGCGCGGCTGTTGCCGACGACCGCGGCGGCGACCCTGCGCAAGGAGGATCCGCCGCTGGTGCTCGACGGCCCCTATGCCGAGACCAAGGAGCAGCTGCTCGGCTTCTACATCGTGGACTGCAAGAATCTCGACGATGCGCTCGACGTCGCACGCGAACTGGGTGCTGCCAACCCCGGCGGCGCCTATGAGGTGCGTCCCGTCGGCGTATTCCGGCCCGGAGGAAACCTGACGTGAGCGAGGCCGATACCGCCTGGATCGAGACTGCGCTGACCTCGGCGCGACCCCAGGCGGTCGGCGCGCTGCTGCGCTATTTCCGCGATCTCGACACGGCCGAGGAGGCGTTTCAGAACGCGTCCTTGCGCGCGCTGAAGACGTGGCCGCAGAACGGGCCGCCGCGTGATCCCGCGGCCTGGCTGATCATGGTCGGCCGCAACGTTGCGATCGACGAGGTACGCCGCGCGCGCCGGCAGCAGCCGCTGCCCGAGGACGACCAGGCGATCTCCGATCTCGACGATGCCGAAGGCGCACTCGCCGAGCGGCTCGACGGCTCGCACTATCGCGACGACATCCTGCGGCTGATGTTCATCTGCTGCCATCCGCAGCTGCCGGCGACGCAGCAGATCGGGCTGGCGCTGCGCATCGTCTCGGGCCTCACCGTGAAGCAGATCGCCCGCGCGTTCCTGGTTTCGGAAGCCGCGATGGAGCAGCGCATCACGCGCGCCAAGGCAAAGGTCGCCGAGGCCGGGACGCCGTTCGAGGCGCCCGGCGCGGTCGAGCGCTCCGAACGGCTCGCCGGCGTCGCCGCGATGATCTACCTGATCTTCAACGAAGGCTATTCGGCGAGCGGCGACACAGCCGAGATCAGGAAGCCGCTGTGCGAGGAGGCGATCCGGCTGGCGCGGCTGCTGCTGCGGCTGTTTCCGAGTGAGCCGGAGATCATGGGCCTGACCGCGCTGATCCTGTTGCAGCACGCGCGCAGCGCGGCGCGTTTTGCCGCGGACGGGTCGCTGATCCTGCTCGACGATCAGGATCGTTCCTTGTGGAACGGCACCTTGATCGCGGAGGGCCTCGCGCTGATCGACAAGGCGATGCGCCACCGCCGCAGCGGACCCTACCAGATCCAGGCCGCGATCGCCGCGCTGCATGCGCGCGCGTCGACGCCGGAGGAAACCGACTGGACGCAGATCGATCTGCTCTATGGCGCCCTCGAACTGGTGCAGCCCTCGCCGGTGGTGACGCTCAACCGCGCGGTCGCGGTCTCCAAGGTGCGCGGACCGCAGGCCGCGCTCGAGCTGATCGAGCCCTTGGCGCCGAAGCTCGCCAACTACTTCCACTTCTATGGCGTGCGCGGCGCCTTCCTGATGCAGCTCGGTCGCAACGACGAAGCGCGAATTGCCTTCGACCGGGCCATCGCGCTCGCGAACACCTCGGCCGAAGCCGCCCACATCCGGATGCATCTCGACCGCCTGATCCGGGACAGCCAGCCGAAGGCAAAGGAAAGCGCCAAGGCGAAGTAGGCCCGTCTGTTTCCACGCCATGACGTGGGGGGCGCAGTGCGCCGAAGAATTTCTGCTCCATTGTCGGGCCTGGCCTCCCCCGTTCGTCCTTTGCCCGTATCCACGGAGCCCCTCATGCTGAAAGCCATTGCCGTCATCGCCATCGTTCTCGCCGTCGGCCTTGCCGCGGTCCTCGTCTTTGCCCTGACAAAACCCGACACCTTCCGTGTCGAACGCAGCCTCGCCGTGAAGGCGCCGGCTGCTGCGATCTATCCGCTGGTTGCCGATTTCCATCGCTGGACAGCGTGGTCGCCCTATGAGACCCGCGATCCCGCCATGAACCGGACGTTCGGCGGAACCGCGGCAGGGAAGGGCGCGACCTATGCCTGGGACGGCAATAACAATGTCGGCGCCGGCCACATGGAGATCCTGGAGGCCAACGGGCCTGCCAAGCTCCGCATCAAGCTCGATTTCGAGCGGCCGTTCGAAGGCCACAACACCGCCGAGTTCACCTTTGTGCCGCAAGGCGATGGCACACTGGTCACCTGGGCCATGTACGGTCCGGCCCCGTTCCTGTCCAAGCTGATGCAGGTGTTCTTCAACATGGACGGCATGATCGGCAAGGACTTCGAGACTGGCCTCGCCAGCCTGAAGAAGCTCACCGAGAAGCAATAAGCCTCACTGCAAACGAAGAGGAGAGAAACGATGCTCAATCCCTACCTGTTCTACCAGGACAATTGCGAAGCCGCGTTCAACTATTACGCCAAGGTTCTCGGCGGCAAGATCGACGCAATGATGCGCGCATCGGATGCTCCGCCGGAGGTGCCGGCCGCGCCCGGCCGCGAGAAGATGATCATGCATGCCCGCATGACGTTCCCCGACGGCAGCGTGCTGATGGCGTCCGACGCGCCGGCCGAGCACTTTCAAAAGCCGCAGGGCTTCTCGATCTCGCTTACGGTCAAGGACCCCGCGGATGGCGAGCGCAAGTTCAACGCGCTCGCCGACGGCGGTAGCGTCAACATGCCCTTCAGCAAGACGTTCTGGGCCAAGGGCTTCGGCATGTGCGTCGACAAGTTCGGCATTCCCTGGATGGTGAATTGCCCGGCCGAGGGCATGTGATAGAGCATGATCCGGAAAAGTGTGAAGCGGTTTTCCGAAAAGATCATGCTCAAACAATAACCTGAAGCGCGATGACGATTCATCCTAATCGCATCGCGCTTTGGGCGCGACCGTCGCGTTGCGATCCCCTTTCTCCAATGCTGCGGGAGAGAAGACGTACGCTTCGTTACGTTACGGGCCGATCGGCCGTTGTCCTCTCACCGGATGGATCCGGTGACGTCCTCGGGCGGCGGCGAGGATTCCACGCAGCGAGGACAAATCACGAGCTTGGCGCCGAGCTTCCTGTCGTTCTCGGCCTGTATCTCATCCTGCACCGCCCACCACGCCTCGGAATATGGGTGCAATGTGCCGAGCACCTTTTCCCGCTCCTGATTGGGATCATTCGCCGCCGGCGCGCCCGTCGTGACGCGCCGCTTGACGACCTGCGGACGGTTCGGATCCTTGCCGAGGCCATCCCATGCGATGGCGCGGCGTTCCTGCGCCGGCGCCTCTGCGCATCCGATCAGCGCTGTGCAAAAAGTGAGCATGATGAAGCCGTGTCGTAGCATGCCGGGCTTTTGCCTCCATAAGCGGCGCGCAGAATCTGCGTGAGACACGCGCATCGTCGGTTCAATGGAACTCAAGCCAAAACAAGCTCGCCGGCATGGCCGAATATGAGTCGTGCTTTCGCATCACTTTGCGGACGCAGTGAGGCACCAGCTGCATCGCACAACAATTGGCGCAATATTGGGCTGTGATATGCACGAGCGAATCGCTATTGGTGAGTCATAAAAGCTACAAACTGGGATGGACGTCACGAAGAGGGGAGCGACCGATGGCGACGGCGCTGCAGATCAACTTTGCTCTTTGGGGAATGCTCATTTGCGCCAGCGCGAAGCTGGCGCCGGTGATCCAGACGCTGTTTTGAAAGCGGTTGGCGGCTGCCGGCTGTATCAGCGGCAACGCGGATAGATCGCGGCGAGATCGCGCCCCTTCAACAGCAGCAACCGCGAGGTCAGGCCGCCACGGCGGCTGATCCAGTCGCGCACCGGGCCGGGATAGGCGGCAAGCACCGCGACCGATGCTTCCGGCTCGGCATAGAAGCGGCCGCGCCGGTCCACCGAGCGTGCCGCGTGGAAGCCGAGCACCGCGCGCTTGGTGACGCAGATGCGCTCGCCAGGCACGATGCTCAGCACCAGCGTGCAGGCGGACAGGCAGGGGCCGTCGATCACCACGCGCTCGCCACTCTCGCGCACCTTTTCGAACAGATCGAGGAACGGCCCGACCTGTCCACCCGGGGACTGGATGATGCGGATCTCCGCCGCCGCAGGCGCGGCGAGCAGCGCGGATGCAAGCATCAGGGCTTTGAGGAAGGTGATGCGTTGCATGGCACTCTCCACGAACTCGATTCCGTAGGGTGGATTAGCTGAGCGATTGCGCGAAGCGCAATGGCTCGGCGTAGCCAATCATGTCCGGCCTCGCTTGAGAAGTGGTGGGCTACGCGCCGCGACCGCGCTTCGCGCAGCCGCAGCGCCAACCCACCCTACATCTCCTACCCGTTGCGCCTCTGCCCGCGCAGCGTCGGCAGGCCGATACCCGCCGCATCGAAGCCGCCGTCCACGGCCAAAATTTGGCCGGTGATGTAGCTCGCGCGGCCCGAGCACAGGAAATAGATCGCTTCCGCGAGCTCCTCCTCCAGGCCGTAGCGGTTGAGCGGAATGGCGTCGTGATAGTCGGCGCGGATCTCCTTGGTGTGCACCTGCTTCGCCATCGCGGTATCGACCGGTCCCGGTGCGACCGCGTTGACGCGGATATTGAGGGAGGCGAGCTCGACCGCGAGCTGCTTGGTGAGGTGCGCAAGGCCTGCCTTGCTGGTGCCGTAGGCCGAGCGCAACGTCGAGGCGCGCACGGCCGAGATCGAGGTGATGTTGACGATGGCGCCGCCACCACCGTCGCGCATCAAGGGTGCCGCCGCCTTGGTGCAGAGAAACGGGCCGGTGAGGTTGACCTCGAGCACGCGGCGCCAGTCGGCATCCGACGTCTCCATCAGCGGCGCGAACACTGCGATGCCGGCATTGTTGACCAGCGCATCCAATCGGCCGAACCGCCGCTCGATTCCCGTCATCGCATCGCTGACTGCGGCCGCGTCCGAAACGTCGCAGGTCAGCGCCAGCGTCGCCTCGCTCCGGCCGATCTCGGCAACCGCGCGGCCGAGCAGCTCGCCCTCGATGTCGAGCAGCGCGACGCGCCAGCCTTCTGCGAGGAACTTCTTCGCGGTCGCAAGCCCGATGCCGCGCGCGGCTCCGGTGACGAGGGCGACTTTTTCCGGCGAAGCAGGCATGGGTTGATCTTGTCCTTCTGTGGGAACGGAAGCCGCACGGGCGGCCAGCGCCTTTTACTGCGCTTTCGTTCCGGCAAGAAGGACGTAGATCGAGAAAGGCTGTTTTCCTACGAAAGTTCCGCCGAGGCCCGCTGCATGTTGGCGGACATGTCCGACGTCACGATGCTCTGCTCCTCGACGGCGGCTGCGGTGGATGCGATGAACTCGTTGACGCCGGCAATCGCGGCTTTGATCGCTGTCAGCGAGCTGGCGACGTCGCCCGAGATGACGTTCAGGGCTTCGATTTCGGAGGTGATCGTGTCGGTCGCCTGCTTGGCCTGGTTCGCGAGGTTCTTCACCTCGGAGGCGACCACCGCAAAACCGCGGCCGGCTTCGCCCGCGCGCGCCGATTCGATCGTGGCGTTGAGTGCGAGCAGGTTGATCTGGCTGGTGATGCCCGAAATCATCTCCACGATGCCGCTCATGGCTTGCGCAGCTGTGGCCAGCTTCTGGGCCTGACCGTCCGCCGATTCGACTCGCGTCGTGGCGACCTTGGACGTTTCTCGCGACTTTGCCATGGTCTCCGAGATCTCGCGGATCGATGCGCTCATCTGTTCGCTGCCGGCCGCGACCGCCTCGATCAGTCCGCGCGCATTGTCGGCTTTCTTGCGGCCGATCGCCTGCGCGGTGATGTCGGTGGCGTACTTCACCACCTTGTAAGGCTTGCCGTTGAGGTCGAAGATCGGATTGTAGGAGGCCTGGATCCAGATCTCTCGGCCGCCCTTGGCGATGCGCTTGTACTCGGCGGCCTGGTATTCGCCGCGATTGAGCGTCTCCCAGAACTGGCGATAGGCCGCCGAATTCTTTTCGTTCGGCTCGACGAACATGGAATGGTGCTGGCCTTTGATCTCTGCCAGCGAGTAGCCCATCGCCTTGAGGAAATTGTCGTTGGCGGTGCGGACCGTGCCGTCCATGTTGAACTCGATCACGGCCTGCGACTTCTGGATCGCGGCAAGCTGACCGTTATTGTCGGCGGCCTGCATCTTCTGCGCCGTGACGTCGGTTGCGAACTTCACCACCTTGAACGGCTTGCCGTTCTCGTCGAGGATCGGGTTATAGGTCGCGATGATCCAGATCTCCTTGCCGCCCTTGCCCAGCCGCTTGTATTCGGCGGCCTCGAACTCGCCGCGGTTCAGCTTGGCCCAGAACGCGGCATAGGCCGCGCTCGCCCGGTCCTCGGGCGTCACGAACATGCTGTGATGCTTGCCCTTGATCTCGTCGAGCGAGTAACCCATCGTCTTCAGGAAGTTCTCGTTTGCGGTGACGATGGTGCCGTCCATGTTGAACTCGATCACCGCCTGCGCGCGATTGATCGCGGCGATCTTGCCGGAATCCTCCATCGTTTTGATCTTGTACGCTGTGATGTCGGTGGCAAATTTGATGAAGCTGACCACCTTGCCGCTCTCGTCGCGCAGCGGCGCGTAGGAGGCGTGGACCCAGACTTCCTTCCCGCCCTTGCCGAAACGTTTGTATTGGGTGGTCTGAAATTCGCCCCGGTTGAGGCTGGCCCAGAAATCGCGATAGCGGGCGCTCTCGCGCTCGGCCGGGCTGACGAAGATGCTGTGGTGCTTGCCCTTGATCTGGGCGAGCGTGTAGCCGCTCATCTTCAGCAGGTTCTCGTTGGCATCGAGGATGGTGCCGTCGAGGCCGAATTCGATCACCGCCTGCGACTGGTCGAGCGCCTCGACTTCCGCGATGGCGTGCCTGACCTTCTTGCTTTGGAAGTTGAACACGTGAGCTCCGTATTATTGCAGGTAGCGATCGGGAGGACTGCCGTACCGTTCTCCGATGAAAAAAGTGGCATCCACGTCTTGACCGTCTGTTAACCTCGCCACTGCCTACGAATTTCGGGCGGTTTTCACGCGTCCTGGCTACGTCCTTCAATTGAAAAGGTTTTCAGCTCTGTGTGCACGTTAAGCGACATACGGCTTCCCGTATTCGTACGGAATGAAATGCGCATGATTTTTCGCGCCGGGTTGCCGGGGCCTGCGTAAATGGCAGGCACGGCGTCTTGAGCATCATCTGGCGCAGCCATCAGATCGGCCCAGAAGAATTTCCCAAATTGCATGTCGGTTCCCTGAAAGTCCGCTCGTCTTGAAGGTGAAGGCGGACGGCTCCGCCGTTCCTCCCGACAATGAAGGCAAGGAACACCATGCGATTCATGATGCTGATGATCCCGCTCGGCTATGAGAACGCGCCGCCGGAGGTGCCGCTCGATCCCGAGCGCGTCGCCGCGATGATGCGCTACAACGAGGCGCTGAAGGACGCAGGCGTGCTGATCACGCTCGATGGGCTGCACCCGCCGTCGACCGGGGCGCGCGTCTCGTTTGCGACCGGCCAGCCCATCGTCACCGACGGGCCTTTCGCGGAAGCCAAGGAAGTCCTGGGCGGCTATTGGATGATCGAGGTCGCCTCGCGCGCCGAGGCGATCGCCTGGGCCAAGAAATGTCCCGCTTCAGCCAACGAGATCATCGAGGTCCGCCAGGTGCAGGAGATGGCCGATTACTCGCCCGAAGTGCAGGAGATCGTCTCCGGGTTTGGCGACCTGAAGACGTAGACGAGACAGCCTATGCACGATTCCAAATCAACCCGAGGAGAAAACCCATGAGCACCGAACACAAATTTCTCGCCATCTATCTCGGCAGCACGAGCGGATCGAAAATGGCGGCGTGGCGCGCGCTGCCCGAGTCCGAGCGGAAGGCGAAGGAGCAGGAGGGCATGGCGGCCTGGCACGGCTGGGTCGAGAAGCACAAATCCGTGATCGTCGAGATGGGCGGCCCGCTCGGCAAGACCCGCAGGATCGACGGGAGCGGCATCACCGAGGTCAGCAATGCGCTGACCGGTTTCACGGTGGTGCGCGCCGCCTCGCAGGAGGACGCTGCAAAGCTGTTCGAGAACCATCCGCATTTCGCGATCTTCCCGGGCGAGGCGATCGAAGTCATGCCCGTGCTGCCTATTCCGCAGATGTAGCTTCCAGCGGATCGCCATTCCGGGCGGTCCGCAGGACCGAACCCAGAATCTCGAGATTCTCCGGTGCGCCAGCACGCACCGGCGCTTGATGCTGGCGCATCGCCCGGAATGACTGCGGAGAATACGGGTTAATCAAACTCGTCCGCCGCTAGTGACCTTCGCGCCCTGCTCATGTAAAGGTCGTTCACATGAGCTGGCGCAAGGAGCAGCGCCGCGCCGAGCGCGGCTATCACCACGGCAATCTGAAGGAAGCCCTGTTGCAGGCGGCCCTCGGGCTGATCGCCGAGAAGGGGGCGGCCGGCTTCACCTTCGCCGATGCCGCGCGCATGGCCGGCGTCAGTGCGGCGGCGCCCTATCGGCATTTTCGCGACCGTGACGAGCTGTTGTCCTCGATCGCCCAGCGCGGTTTCGAGCAGTTCGAGGCGCGCCTGTCCGCTGCCTGGGACGACGGGCGGCCCGATACGGTCACCGCCTTCGAGCGCGTCGGCAAGGCCTATCTCACCTTCGCCCGCGAGGAGCCGGCCTTCTACAATGCGATGTTCGAATCTGGCGTGCCGGTCGATGCCAATCCTGCACTTCAGGCGGCCAGCGAACGCGCCTTCAACATCATTCGCGCCGCAGCCGAGCGGCTCGCCGCGCTGACGCCGCCCGGCACGCCCCGCCCGCCGGCGATGATGATGGCGCTGCACATCTGGTCGATGGCGCATGGCGTGGCCTCGCTGTTCTCGCGCGGCGATGCCGCGCGGCGCAAGCTGCCGATGTCGCCGGACGAACTGCTGGAGGCCGAGGTGCTGATCTATCTGCGAGGCCTCGGCTTCCCGACCGACCGCCGTCCTGCGGCCAGGGGCGCCGAGCCGCCGCCGGTGCCGCCGGAGGCTCCCTCCGGTTCGGGCGTCCCGCCCGGCGGCCCCTGGGGCAAGCCGAAATAAAATTACGCAAATAATCACGCGGGCGTGTCTTGCGGGCAGCTTGACAAAATCGCGGGATGGTCTAGCTATGTAAATGTTATTTACATTCACAACGGCGCTGGTGCCGTGATGGAGATGGGAAATGGCCTACACCGCTGACGTCAATCGCTGGCGCGGCCCTTCGGACCAATACCAACAGTACGAGCGCCCCCGCATGCTCGATACGCCCTGGCATCCGGGCTGGATCGCCGTGACCATTCTCGGCTTCATCATCTGGTGGCCGATCGGACTCGCCCTTCTCTTTTTCACACTCGGGAGCAGAAGAATGTCGTGCTGGAGCCACCAGGATCGCTGGCAGAACAAGATGGAAAAGATGCAGTACAAGATGGATCGCATGCGCGACCGCATGGAGCGCCGCGGCTTCGGCTTTGGCTTCGGCCCGCCGTCCTCCGGCAACCGCGCCTTCGACGAGTATCGCAGTGAGACGCTGCGCCGGCTCGAGGAAGAGCAGGTCGAGTTCAAGAACTTCCTCGACCGCCTGCGTCACGCCAAGGATAAGGAAGAGTTCGACCAGTTCATGGCGCAGCACAAGACGCGTCCGACCCCGCCGCCGACCGACCAGCAGCAGGGCTGATCCGAAGGAGCCCACCTCTCAAAGCCTTCAGGCGCATGCCCCCAAAGTCCTGATGGCCCCGAGCCGCGCGTCTGCGCAACCCGCAGGCGGGCGGTTTGGTTTTGGCGTCCTCGCAGACTTCAGCGCACGGCCGCGAGCTGCGTGCGAACCGACGCCAGGAAGTGGTCGTAGGCGTGGTCGACGATCTCGTTCAGCGATCTCGTGCGCGCGAACATCGCCTTGGCCTCGGCGAGAAACTCCTCGCGTGTCGGAATCTTCGGCAGATGCAGATGCGTCAGCGCGTCGACACCTTCATGTGCACGGTTGAGAATGTCGTGCAGTGACGGCAGCTGCAATTGAGCAAGGTCGGCCCGGCGCCGCGCCGACGAGATCGCATGCGCCAGAGTCTGCGCATCGAAGCGTCCGGCAAGCTCACGGGCCGCCCGCTGGATCACCCGCGCGCCAAGCAGTTGTTCGTTGCGCAGCACCTGCTCGGGCGGTGCCTTCATGTTCCAGACGATTCCAATCCACGACAAGACCGTGAGGACGTAATAGGTCACGTCGACCTCCCACCAGCGAAAGCCCTGTCGCACGCTGCTCTGATAGGCGTGGTGATTGTTGTGCCAGCCTTCACCCAGCGTGAACAACGCCAGCAGCCAGTTGTTGCGGGAATCATCGCCCGTCACGTAGCGTTTGCGCCCGTGCACATGGGCGAGCGAATTGATGCAGAAGGTCGCGTGATAGAGCAGCACCGTGCTCCAGAGGAAGCCGACCACCAGACCCGGCCATCCCGCCACCAGGAAGCAGAGTCCTGCCAGCACGAACGCCGGCAGCAGCTCCAGCCGGTGCAGCCACATCAGCTCGGGATAGGCGGCGAGATCGCCGACCTTCACGAGGTCGGTCGCATCGTGCTGCCGGTAGAAGATCCAGCCGAGATGGCTATACAGGAAGCCGCGGTGACGCGGTGAATGCACGTCGTTCTCGGTGTCGGAATGCAGGTGATGGTGGCGATGCTTGGCCGCCCACCACAACACGCTCTTCTGGGCGCTGCTTTGCGCGAGGCAGGCTAGGATGAACTGAAACACCCGGCTGGTCGCAAACGCCCGATGCGAGAAATAGCGATGATAGCCGGCGCCGATCGCGAACATCCGCAAGCAATAGAGTGAGACGCAGATCGCGACCGCCTGCCAGGTGACGCCCGACCAGATTGCCGCCACGCAGCCGAGATGGACCAGCAGGAACGGTATGGCGGAGGGATACATGATGTCGTCGTGGTGGTCGTCGGCGTGGGCGTTGAGCGACATATCTTCAGCGTGACCTTGGATGACGTGGATTCGAAAACTCGCTTCGGCAGCTGGGCGGCGCCGGGTACGAAAAACCCGCGGTGGGGGATCACCGCGGGTTTCGGCCGAAACCGACCGACTATACGGTCGCGGTTGCCTGGCATGCAAGCTCGTAGCCGCACGGGGAGCATGGGACTCGCGCAGCTGCGCGTGCAATTGCCGCCAATTGGCATGTGGGCTGCACGCAGCCTATATTCGTGAGCGAGAAGGAAGCGTCAAAACACCGCAGGCGGCGAAGATGGCGAAGGCTGCGATCATGGCGAGCGAGACCCTCTGGGAGCAGATCCGCGGCGAGGCGCAGCGCGCCGCAGCGGCGGACCCGATCTTCGGCAAGGCGCTTGCCGGCGCCATTCTCGTACATGACGATTTTACCGCCGCCTTGGCCGACCTGATCGGACGTCGGTTGGGCGGCACAACGGCCGAACGCGAGCGCTTCACAACGTGTTCCTGCGATGCCTTTCGTGGCCAGCCGGATCTGGTCGAAGCGGCCGCCCGCGACTTGCGCGCCATCGTGCGCCGCGATCCCGCCATCGCCGGACTGTTGCCGCCGCTGCTGCACTTCAAGGGGTACCTCGCGCTGCAGGCCTGGCGCGTCTCGAGCTGGCTCTGGCGCCACGATCATCGCGACGCCGCGCTGCTGTTTCAGAACGAGGCCTCGAACCTGCTGCAGGTCAGCATTCATCCGGCTGCCTGCATCGGCTCCGCGGTGTATCTCGACCACGCCACCGGCATCGTGATTGGCGCCAACGTCGTCATCGGCGACGACGTCACCATTCTCCAGAACGTCAGCATCGGCCGCAGCAGTGAACTGCCGGCGCGCTCGCCCCGCATCGGCCGCGGCGTCTTCATCGGCGCCGGCGCCAGCATCCTCGGCGACATCAGCATCGGTGATCTCGCCAAGATCGGCGCAGGCACCGTCGTGACGCGCGATATCCCCGCCGGCTGCACGGCGGTCGGCAATCCTGCGCGGCTGACCAACTGCCCCGAGGCAGCATCAGCCGCCTGAGCTCCCTCGCTCATGCGGCGCGGCGATGGTTCTCGCCGCCATGATGCGGGTTGACCGGCTCTGAACTGGTCTGGCCCGGCGCATCCAGCACCGCGACGTGGTGGCGGTACACCATCTCCCAGCCTTTCCATCCCGTGAACAGGAGGATGCCGACCACGATCAGGGACAGCACGACGCCCCAAGGGTTGATCGCCGCCTCCGCGCCTTGGGCGTAGCGGAGATAGAAATTGACCAGGGCCAGCACCACCGCCGCGAGATTGCCGACCATGTGGTACCAGGCATCGTTCAGGCGGCGGATGCGCGGCTCGCTGAAGAAGTCCGTGAAGCCGGCCGCGGCGGCAACCAGCGCCATGACGATGCCGGCGCCGATCAGCCAGATCGCGGCGCGCGCCCAGAAATTGTCGCCGGTTCCGATGAAGGCGAGATCGGCGATGGGGGCGCCGACCAGGAATGCGACGGGGAACGGGATCAGCATGGGGTGCAGCGGGTGATCGCCGATCGCGGCGGTCGTCTTGGGGTTGATGGACATGGTACAACCTCGCTGAGGGTGATTTTCCGGACAATTTTTGGCGCGAGAGCTGGTTCCTCCGGCCTGCATGGACGCGGAACTCGTGCCGATCCCCTTGCGCGGACTGCCGTTCCCGCAGCCAAATGCGCCGCCGGTAACCCCGCATTAACCATCGGCAGGCTCTGGTAAGGCTGGACAGGCGTGCCCGAAGCCCGACGTCAAGGCCTGGGGTCGAGGCCCCTTAGTTTTGACATCTTGGCGGGGAATGCAGGCGGCCGGCTTTGGACAAGCCTTTGGACGAGCCCTGCAACCCCAGAAAGACAAGGCTTTGAGCGGGCTTGCCGGCCGCGCGGGTCCAGCGCGGCTGTTGGGGAATACCGGCCGCGATTTGCTGGCCGAAGGACATTAGGTAACGATCGCCTTGAGAGGATACTGCTTATGAATCCGGCCGAATTGGCTCAGTCAGCCCTTCCGGTTGCTGCCTCCGCCGACGTGTCGCTGATCGCGCTGTTCTGGCAGGCTCACTGGATCGTGAAAGCGGTGATGCTGGGGCTTCTGGCCTGCTCGGTCTGGGTCTGGGCGATCGCCATCGACAAGATCTTTCTCTACGCGCGCACCCGCCGCTCGATGGACCGGTTCGAGCAGGCGTTCTGGTCCGGCGAGTCGATCGAGGAGCTCTATCGCACGCTGTCGGCCAAGCCGACGCATTCCATGGCGGCCTGCTTCGTGGCGGCGATGCGCGAGTGGAAGCGCTCGTTCGAGAGCCATGCCCGCTCGGTCGCGGGGCTTCAGATGCGCATCGACAAGGTGATGAACGTCTCGATCGCGCGCGAGGTGGAGCGGCTGGAGCGGCGCCTTCTGGTGCTCGCGACCGTCGGCTCGGCCGGCCCCTTCGTCGGCCTGTTCGGCACGGTCTGGGGCATCATGTCGAGCTTCCAGTCGATCGCGGCGTCGAAAAATACCTCTCTGGCGGTGGTTGCCCCCGGTATCGCCGAGGCGCTGTTTGCGACCGCCGTCGGCCTTATCGCCGCCATTCCTGCCACTATTTTCTACAATAAGTTCACCTCCGAGGTGAACCGGCAGGCCCAGCGGCTCGAAGGCTTTGCTGATGAATTTTCAGCCATCTTGTCTCGTCAGATCGACGAGCGGGGCTGACGGACGGCATGTATGATGTGAAGGGCAAGTTGGGCACGCGATCATGGCCATGAACGTTGCGAGTTCGTCCGGCGGCGGCGGGCGCCGCGGCCGGCGCAAGCCGGTCGTGGCCGAGATCAACGTCACGCCGATGGTCGACGTCATGCTGGTGCTGCTCATCATCTTCATGGTGTCGGCACCGATGCTGACGGTCGGCGTGCCGCTCGACCTGCCCCAGACCCAGGCCAAGAGCCTCGAGAACAACGACCAGAAGCCGATCCAGATGTCGGTCGACATCAAGGGCAAGGTGTTCATCAACGATACCGAGATTGCGCTGAACGAGCTGATCCCGAAGCTGAAGGCGATCACCGACGCGCGCGGCGGGCTCGAGGAGCGCATCTATCTGCGCGCCGACAAGAAGGCGGATTACGGCACCGTCGCCAAGGTGATGGGCCAGCTCTCGGGCGCCGGATTCAAGAAGCTGGCCCTCGTCACGGAAGCGGATCAGGGGTCTTGAGGCCGTGAAGGTGAACGTCGACAAGACACTCGTTGCGTCGATTGCCCTGCATGTCCTCGTGCTGGGATGGGGGCTCGTCACCTTCAGCAGCAAGGCCTACATCGCGCCGGAGGAGTCGCTTCCGGTCGACATCATCTCCACCGACCAGCTCGCCAAGATGATGGCGGGGCAGAAGACCGGCAAGAAGGAAGAGCCGAAGCCGAAGGTCGAGAAGATCGCCGAACCCAAGCCCGAGGAAGACGCCGTCGGCAAGGTCACCGAGAAGAAAGAGCTGATCAAGACCAATTCGCAGCCGGAGCCGCCGCCGAAGCCTGTCGAGAAGCCGGTCGAGAAGAAGCCGGAGCCGCCCAAGCCCGTCGCCGAGGCCAAGCCGAAGGAAGAGCCGAAGCCGCAGGAAAAGAAGCCTGATCCGGCCAAGGAAGATCCGATCGCCGAGCTGCAGAAGAAGATGGAGACCAAGAAGCCGCCGCCGAAGCCGGTGGAGCAGAAGGTCGCGGCGGTGCAGCCGCAGCAGCAGCCGAAGCCCAAGGAGCGCACCTTCGATCCCGCGCAGATCCAGCGCGACCTCGACAAGCGCGCCGCGACGCGGCACGAGCAGACCGGCGCGGCGCTGAATGCGTCGGCGTCGCTGGGATCTGCGACCGGGACTGCAGCCAACAACGTCGCGACCTGGCAAGGTGCGTTCTTGTCAGCGGTCAAACGCTGTTTCACACCGACCTATAACGGCCAGGATGCCGATCAATACGAAGCTGACATTGATATTTACATGAAGATCGATGGAACGCTGGCATCCGAGCCGGTCGTCGTTGCGGTAAGGGGACCGTCTCGTTCGATCGCCCAGGCGGTGGCGGACAGCGGCAAGCGCGCTATCATGCAATGTCAGGCCTATTCGTTCCTGCCGAAGCAACAGTATGACACTTGGAAAACTATTCCGATGCGCTTCGGCCTGAAGGATATGTTGTGACATCCGAACAAAAAGAATTTTGCGATGAATGACGTTCGATCAATGAACCGCCGCCGCTTCATGACGCTGACCGGATCCGCGCTCGCGACGTTTGGGGCTGGACATACCCTCGCCCAAGCGCAAAAGCGGCTTGAAATCAATCCAACCGAATTCCAGCCGATCCCGATCGCGATCACCAATTTCCTGCCCGGCTCGCCCTCCGACGGTGACGTCGGCAACGGCGTCACGCAGGTCATCACCAACAATCTGAAGCGCTCGGGCCTGTTCGCGCCGATCGACCAGGCTGCCTTCATCGAGCGCATCAACAACATGGACGTCGCGCCGCAATTCCAGAACTGGAAGACGCTCAACGCGCAGGCACTCGTCACCGGCCGGATGACGCGGCAGTCCGATGGCCGCCTCAAGGCCGAATTCCGTCTGTGGGACGTCATCTCCGGCCAGCAGCTTGCGGGCCAGCAATATTTCACCTCGCCGGAATATTGGCGCCGCATCGCCCACATCATCTCCGACCAGATCTACGAGCGGATGACCGGCGAGAAGGGCTATTTCGACAGTCGCGTCGTGTTCGTCGACGAGACCGGGCCGAAGGAGCGCCGCGTCAAGCGGCTCGCGATCATGGATCAGGACGGCGCCAATGTCCGCTATCTGACCCGCGGTTCCGATCTCGTGCTGACGCCGCGCTTCTCGCCGAACTCGCAAGAGATCACCTACATGGAGTTCGGCCAGGGCGATCCGAAAGTCTACCTCTACAACATCGAGACCGGCCAGCGCGAGATCGTCGGCAATTTCCCCGGCATGACCTTTGCGCCGCGCTTCTCGCCGGACGGCCAGCGCGTCATCATGAGCCTGCAGCAGGGCGGCAATTCCAACCTGTTCGTGATGGATCTGCGCTCACGTTCGACCACCCGCCTCACCGACACGCCGGCGATCGACACCTCGCCGTCCTATTCGCCGGACGGCAGCCGCATCTGCTTCGAGTCCGATCGCGGCGGCCGGTCGCAGATCTACGTGATGAGTGCGGGCGGCGGACAGGCGCAGCGCATCTCCTTCTCCAAGGACGACACCAACGCCAGCTATTCGACGCCGGTGTGGTCGCCGAAGGGCGATTACATCGCCTTCACCCGGCAGGGCGGCGGCCAGTTCGCGATCGGCGTCATGAAGCCGGACGGCTCCGGCGAGCGCATCCTCACCTCCGGCTTCCACAATGAAGGCCCGACCTTCTCGCCGAACGGCCGCGTGCTGATGTTCTTCCGCGATCCCGGCGGCAATGGCGGGCCGTCGCTGTACTCGGTCGACATCTCCGGCCGCAACGAATTGAAGGTGCCGACGCCGGGCTTTGCCTCGGACCCGGCATGGTCGCCGCTCCTGTCCTCGACGTCGGGCTGACGAACATCGCAGTTGAGACATCGCGCGTTCAGACGCGCGATGTTTTCGAAAAAGCGCGCCGATTTTTCCGCATTCTTCATCAAGGGAAACACTTCCTTCACCTTGTGCCCCGGCAGGACTTGCCTACCTGCTTGATATTTCAGCTGGAAATCAATTCGCTGCTGCCGAAAACAACTCGACTTTAACGATGTTCCCTCAGAAAGGCTTCACCTGGAGTGGGTAAAAGTACGCGGCAAAACAGGACGCGCGTACAAACACCGATGCAGTTTGCAAGCCAGAGCAGAGAGCCGGACCAGGCCTCGCCGACGATTTCGGCGGCGCTGACGGATTCGCTGTTCGAAGCTCCCGGCACGGTGCTGACCGGCATTGTGTTCTCGGCGTTCTCGGCCTCGCTGACGGCGCTCAAGACCGGGCAGATGCTGCTCTGGAGCTTTGTTCCGCTGCTCATCCTCGCGGGCGTGATCCGGGCAATCGATTTGCACCGGTACCTGAGCAAGAAATCGACCCTCTCCGCTGAACAGGCGGCCAGCTGGCAGACGCGCTACCGGATCGGAGCGCTGATCCAGGCTGCGGTGATCGGCCTGTGGTGCGCGACCTCCCTGTTGAGCAACGACGATGCCGTGGTCCACATGATCGCGCTCTCGGTCACCACGGGAATCGTGGCGGGAGCGGCCGGACGGGCCTACGGACGGCAGTCGATATTCCGCCTGCAGGCCGTGCTGATATTCGGCCCGGCCGTGGTCGCGATGGCGCTGCGCGGCACGCCCTATTACATCGCGATGTCCGGTGTGTGCGCGGCGTTCCTGTTCGCGGTCATGCAGCTCTCGGGCAACCTGCACAGGATATTCCTGCGCGCGGTTCTGGCGCGCGAGCGCGAGGCCGCGCTCGCCGGCCAGTTCGACACGGCACTCAACAACATGCCGCACGGGCTCTGCATGTTCCACCGCGACGGGCAGCTCGCGGTGATGAACCATCGTTTCGGCGAGATGATGAACCTGCCGGACGATCTCGTGCAGAGCGGCATCACCGCCCGGGGTATCGTCCAGGCCTGCGTCGGCGCGGGATGCATCTCCGCCGCGAGCGGCGAGGAGATCATCGCGGACTTCGAGAGCCTGCAGGCAAAGGAGATCATCACGAACGACCAGAGGAACCGTTCGCTGTCATGGACCATCCAGCCGATGGCCGATGGTGGCGCGGTGGTGCTGCTCGAGGACATTACGGAGCGGCGCACGGCGGAGGCGAGGATCAGCCATCTCGCCCGCTTCGACGATCTCACGGCGCTGCCGAACCGCGTCAACTTCCGCGACGAGATCGAGCGACTGCTGGCGAGCGCGCACAATGCCGGGCGGCTCTCCGCACTGCTGTTCATCGATCTCGATCAGTTCAAGCAGGTCAACGACACGCTCGGCCATCCCTGCGGCGACCAGCTCCTGTGTGCGGTGGCCAACCGCCTGCGCGAGATGTTGCGGCCCGAGGATTTCGTCGCCCGCTTCGGCGGCGACGAGTTCGTCGTGTTCCAGCAGAGCCTCGCTTCGCCCGAGGACGCCGCGGCGCTCGCCCGCCGCATCGTCGAGCGGCTGAGCGAGCGCTATCGCATCGACAATCACCTGGTCGAGATCGGCGCCAGCGTCGGTATCGCGCTGACCTCGCCGGATGGCACCAGCGCCGACACGCTGCTCAAGAATGCCGACATGGCGCTGTATCGCGCCAAGGCCGACGGCCGCGGCACCTTCTGCTTCTTCCGGGACGAGATGGCGGCGACCGTCGAGGCCCGCCGCATCCTCGAGCTCGACCTGCGCAAGGCGCTCGCCAACGAGGAGTTCGAGCTGTTCTACCAGCCGCTGGTCAATCTGAAGTCCGGCAAGATCACCACCTGCGAAGCGCTGCTGCGCTGGAATCACCCGGTGCGCGGCACGGTGTCGCCGATCGACATCATCCCGGTCGCCGAGGACATGGGCCTGATCGTCGATCTCGGGCGCTGGATCCTGCGCCGCGCCTGCGTGGAATGCATGAAGTGGCCGGAAGGCGTCAGCGTCGCCGTCAACTTCTCGCCGCAGCAATTCCACCAGCGCGACGTCCTGAGCGAAATCCGCTATGCCCTCGAAGTGTCCGGCCTGCCGGCGCATCGGCTCGAGATCGAGATCACCGAATCCTCGCTGCTGCGTAACACGCAGCTGACGCACGACATCCTGTCGCAATTGCACGCGCTCGGCGTGCGGATCTCGCTGGACGATTTCGGCACCGGCTATTCGAGCCTCAGCTATCTGCACAATTTCCCGATGCAGAAGGTGAAGATCGACCGTTCCTTCCTCGAGGGTATCGACACCGACCGGCCGCTGACCCTGCTGCGCGGCGTGGCGCGGCTGTCCGCCGACCTCGGCATGTCCGTCGTGGTCGAGGGCATCGAGACCAACGAGCAGCTCGAGCTGATCAGCGCCGACGGGACGGTGAGCGAAGGGCAGGGCTACCTGTTCAGCCGGCCGGTTCCCGCAGTGCGGATTCGCCAATTGCTCAATGCCTCGCACGGCCGTCGCCTCGGCGAAGAGGAAATCGCCGCGGCCTCGCGATCGATCGCCTGAATTCTTTCCATTGATGTCTGGCGTTGCTGCCCCCGCAATCTTACGGAGGCACAAAGGTTAACCCTAACCGTTCTAATGCTTTGCAATTCTGTTAAGGGACCATTAATCTTTTCGCTACTCGCGGAAGTTGCTTGCAAGTGTGTAGAGGTCATAGATGAAGTCCGGAGCCGAATCGTCCACGGCGCTTCTTCCGCGGGGAGCTGCGCTGTTTGATCGCATCGATTACCGGCTCATCGAAACGCCGGAGGACAAAGACAGCCTGTATCGGATGCGGTACCGGGCCTATCTGCAGGCCGACCTGATCGTGCCCTCGGAGTCGCAGCGGGTCATCGATCGTTTCGACGATGCGCCCAATGTCTGGAATTTCGGGGTGTATGTCGACAACGAGCTTTGCAGTGCCGTTCGCATTCACATTCTGACGGCCGAATGGCGGGCTTCGTACACGACCGAAGTGTTCGGCGACGTCCTTCATCCACGTCTCGACCGCGGCGAGGTCTTCGTCGATCCCTGCCGGTTCGTCGCCGATCCCGAGATGCATCAGCGTTTTCCGGAGCTGCCGTACCTGACCGTCCGCCTGCCTTTCGTCGCCTGCGAACATTTCAACGCCGATGTCGGCCTGGCGATGGTGCGCACCGATCACCAGGCGTTCTACCGGCGGGTGTTCCTGTCCGACCCGCTCACGGAACCGCGCCCATTTCCCGGATGGCATTCGAAGAAGGTCATCCTGATGGGGTCCGACTACCCCAAGGTGCGCGAGCGAATTCTGACGCGTTTTCCGATCATGCGCTCGAGCGCGTTCGAGCGGCGGATGCTGTTCGAGCGCAGCAGCCAGCGCAAGACCATGCCCCGGCCGATGCTGGTTACAGACGCCGCGGCGCAGGCCTGAATCCGTCGGGTTCGGTGGCCGGAGGTCCGGGCGGTCTTGGTGCGTCCTGACCGCGGGCTGGCCCAGAATCGCGGCAGCGCCGGGCCTTTTGCCGCTCAACGCGGCTTGCCTTCACCCTCGTGCCACATTTACAACCCATTAACCATGGCGTTTGCTTTTCGCTGGTTGGGGGCATTTGACCGGCTATGGCAAGGTTCCGTCAAGGTTGACGGAACGTTCGCTTAACCAACCCCCTGTAGACCGGACAGCAGTGGACTAACGTGAGCGTGGAGGCTCCGGAATGAAACATCCTATGCGTATCCTCCAGGGATTGAAGCTGGCCGCAGTGCTCGCCGTCGCGCTGTCGATGGGCGCCTGCGCCAACAAGAATGCCGCGACGGATGCGATGGCCAATGCGGCGACGCCGGGCAGCCAGCAGGACTTCGTCGTCAACGTCGGCGACCGCGTGTTCTTCGAAAGCGACCAGACCGATCTGACCCCGCAGGCGATCGTGACCCTGGAGAAGCAGGCGCAGTGGCTCCAGACCTATCCGCGCTACTCCTTCACCATCGAAGGTCATGCCGACGAGCGCGGCACCCGCGAATACAACATCGCGCTCGGCGCCCGCCGTGCCCAGTCGGTGCGTTCGTTCCTCGCCTCGCGCGGCATCGACCCGAACCGCATGCGCACGATCTCCTATGGCAAGGAGCGGCCGGTCGCCGTCTGCAACGACATCTCCTGCTGGTCGCAGAACCGCCGCGCGGTCACTGTCCTGAACGCGAGCTCCTGACGATCGGTCGGGTCGCCGGCGGTCAGTCAGGTGCCGTTCAGCTTTGCAATTGGATGATGCCGGCGCCCTCTCGGGCGTCGGTTTCGTTTCAGCATTCTGTGACTGAAAACCCCTTGGTATCAGTCACATTTTTGGCGTACTCCACTTCAATGTGTGGAGCGTCGAGGGTTCCGTCGCAGGCCAGTTCGCTTTCGTCGTCAGGACAAGATGTCATCCAGATTTAAGGTCTTTACCGGCACCGTGGCGACCGCCGCGCTGCTCTCCTTGTGCTCGCCCGCACTTGCGCAATCGGGCTATGGGCAGTCGGAAGATGCCGACCCGGAGATGCGGATCGAGCGGCTGGAGAACCGGCTGCGCCAGCTCACCGGCCAGAACGAGGAGCTGCAATATCGCAACCGCCAGCTCGAAGAGCGGCTGCGGGCGCTCGAGGGCGGCGCGCAGGGCGCGCCCGGGCAGGCACCGAATGTCGCGGCGATGCCGCCCGCGCAGATCGCACCGAGCCAGATTGCACCGGGTCAGGTCGCGCCCGGCTATCGCCAGCCTCCGCAACAGCAGGCCGCGCAGCCTGCTTACGAGCAGCCGCAGATCGCCGCGCCCGCGCCGATCGTTCAGGAGCAGCCGGCGCCAGGCGCGCCCGGTACGCGCCGCCGCGGCGATGCCTTCGACCCAAACCAGAACCCGAATGCGCCCGGCGCCCCGCGCGCACTCGGCGGCGGGCAGCAGCCGATGCCGGCGGTCACGCCAGGCGGCGGCCGCAATCCGGGCGAGCCGCTCGATCTCGCCAACACCAGCCCCCGCTACCAGCAAGGTGTGCCGCCAGCCGCGCAGCCCGGCTATCCGCCGGCGCAATCGAATTATCCGGCACCGGCCGGTGGCACAGCTTTGGCCACCCTGCCGCCCTCGGCGACGCCGCGCGACGAGTTCGACCTCGGCATCGGCTACATGCAGCGCAAGGACTACGCGCTGGCCGAGCAGACCATGAAGAACTTCACGCAGAAATTTCCGGGCGACCCGCTGGTCGGCGACGCCCAATACTGGCTCGGCGAGAGCTATTTCCAGCGCCAGCAATATCGCGATTCCGCCGAAGCCTTCCTCGCCGTCACCACCAAATACGAGAAATCGGCGAAGGCCCCGGATGCGCTGCTGCGGCTCGGCCAGTCGCTTGCCGCGCTGAAGGAGAAGGAGGCCGCCTGCGCCGCCTTCGGCGAGATCGGCCGCAAATATCCCCGCGCTTCCGCCGGCGTCAAAGCCACCGTCGATCGCGAGCAGAAGCGGGTGAAGTGCTAGAGCATGATCCGGACCCGGAGGGCCGCGCAACGCAAAGTGTGCAGCGGTTTTCCGAAAAGATCATGCTCAAACAGGAGCATTCGCTGACAAAGCGGATGGCGTTGCGCTAAACACTCGGTCCATTCCCGCGGACGATTGCAGCGTCATGTCAGACGACGACGATTCACCGATCTCGGCGCGCGAGGCGAGGCGGCTGTTCGCGGGCCTGAAAGATGCGCCGGCGCTGGTGCTCGCGGTCTCCGGCGGGCCCGACTCGGTCGCGCTGATGTGGCTTGCGGCGCGCTGGCAGCGCAGCCTTGCGCGCGGCCCGCAAATCACGGTCGTCACGATCGACCACGGCCTGCGCCCGGAAGCCGCCCGCGAGGCGCGCGAGGTCAAGCGGCTCGCCGCCGAACTCGGATTGCCGCACCGGACCCTGCGCTGGCGCGGCGAAAAGCCGAAGACGGGATTGCCTGCCGCCGCGCGCGAGGCCCGTTATCGCCTGCTCGCACGAGCCGCGCGTGCCGCTGGCGCCAGCCATGTCCTGACGGCCCACACCCGCGACGACCAGGCCGAGACCCTGTTGATGCGCCTGTTCCGCGGCAGCGGACTTGCCGGGCTCTCGGCCATGGCTCGTTTCACCGCGCGCGACGGAATCGTGCTGGCGCGTCCGTTGCTCGATGTCCCGAAATCGCAGCTGATCGCGACGTTGCGGCGGGCGAGGATCGGCTTTGCCGAGGACCCCAGCAACCGGGACACCGCCTTCACCCGGCCGCGGCTGCGCGCGCTGCTGCCGCTTCTCGCGGCCGAGGGCGGCGATGCCAGAAATCTGGCGCGGCTGGCAGCGAGGCTGGCGCGGGCCAATGCGGCGGTCGAGGTGCTCGCGGACGGCGCCGAGCGCTTCCTCCGCCTGCGGGATCGCGGCGATGCGCCGCAGGTGGGTGTCCGCAGCTTCGAGGCCTCGGCCTTTGCCGCCCTGCCGGAGGAGGTGCGGCTGCGGCTCTTGCTGCGGGCCATCAACGCGCTCGGCCATGAAGGGCCAGCGGAACTCGGCAAGGTCGAAACCCTGATGTCCGTGCTCGATCGGGCGATCGCCGGCCGCCGTGCAGCCGCAAATGGCCGGCCGGTCCTGAAGCAGACCCTTGCGGGAGCCTTGATCAGCCTTGCCGGCGGGCGTATCCAGGTCGCGCCGGCGCCGGCCCGGCGGCGTAAGGGCAGATGAGCGCGAAGAGAGCGGATCATGACACCGGTCAATTCGCGTCCGCGCCGTCAGGCCACCTTAACCAGGCAGGAAAAACCCCGGTTTGGCGCCATGATTTCAGCGGGAATCGCGGTAAGATGGGATAAATAGTCCCATCTCGTTCCCTTGGCAGCGACGGGGGCGGCACCTAAATTCCAACGATGAGGATTCCTTGGGGATTTCCTCGCATTGACCAAATTCACTGCCCAAGGATCAGGGTCGCGATCCGCGCGACCACGAAGGAAGATCGATGAACGCCAATCTGCGCAATTTCGCCCTCTGGGTCATCATTGTTTTGCTGCTGTTGGCGTTGTTCACGCTCTTCCAGAATCCGGGTCAGCGCGCCTCCTCGCAGGACATCGCCTTCTCCCAGCTTTTGAACGAAGTTGACCGCGGCAATGTGCGCGACGTCGTGATCCAGGGGCCGGACATCCACGGCACCTTCACCAACGGCTCCAGCTTCCAGACCTATGCGCCGAATGACCCGACGCTGGTGAAGCGCCTCTATGACAGCAAGGTGCAGATCACCGCGAAGCCGCCGGGCGACAACGTGCCGTGGTTCGTCTCGCTGCTGGTCTCCTGGCTGCCCTTCATCGCGCTGATCGGCGTCTGGATCTTCCTGTCCCGCCAGATGCAGGGCGGCGCCGGCAAGGCGATGGGATTTGGCAAGTCGCGTGCGAAGATGCTGACGGAGGCCCACGGCCGCGTCACCTTCGAGGACGTTGCCGGCGTGGATGAGGCCAAGCAGGACCTGCAGGAGATCGTCGAATTCCTGCGCGACCCCGGCAAATTCCAGCGTCTCGGCGGCCGCATTCCGCGCGGCGTGCTGCTGGTCGGCCCTCCCGGTACCGGTAAGACCCTGATCGCGCGCGCGGTCGCGGGTGAAGCCAACGTGCCGTTCTTCACCATCTCCGGTTCGGACTTCGTCGAGATGTTCGTCGGTGTCGGCGCGAGCCGCGTCCGCGACATGTTCGAGCAGGCCAAGAAGAACGCGCCCTGCATCATCTTCATCGACGAAATCGACGCCGTCGGTCGTCACCGCGGCGCCGGCCTCGGCGGCGGCAATGACGAGCGCGAGCAGACGCTGAACCAGCTGCTGGTCGAGATGGACGGCTTCGAGGCCAACGAGGGCGTGATCCTGATCGCAGCAACCAACCGTCCCGACGTGCTCGATCCCGCGCTGCTGCGTCCGGGCCGCTTCGACCGCCAGGTCGTGGTGCCGAACCCCGACGTCGTCGGCCGCGAGCAGATCCTCAAGGTGCATGTCCGTAAAGTTCCGCTGGCGCCCGATATCAACCTCAAGACCATCGCGCGCGGCACCCCGGGCTTCTCCGGCGCCGACCTGATGAACCTCGTCAACGAAGCGGCGCTCACCGCCGCCCGCCGTAACAAGCGCATGGTGACGCAGGCCGAGTTCGAGGAAGCCAAGGACAAGGTGATGATGGGCGCCGAGCGCAAGTCGCTCGTCATGACCGAGGAAGAGAAGCTGCTGACGGCCTATCACGAAGGCGGCCACGCCATCGTCGGCCTCAACGTGCCCGCGACCGATCCGATCCACAAGGCCACCATCATCCCGCGCGGCCGTGCGCTCGGCATGGTCATGCAGCTGCCGGAGCGCGACAAGCTGTCGATGTCGCTGGAGCAGATGACCTCGCGCCTCGCCATCATGATGGGCGGCCGCGTTGCCGAAGAGTTGATCTTCGGCCGCGAGAAGGTGACCTCGGGCGCTGCGTCCGATATCGAGCAGGCCACGCGCCTGGCCCGCATGATGGTGACGCGCTGGGGCCTATCGGAAGAGCTCGGCACCGTCTCCTATGGCGAGAACCAGGACGAGGTCTTCCTCGGCATGTCGGTATCGCGCACGCAGAATGCCTCCGAAGCCACCGTCCAGAAGATCGATTCCGAGATCAAGCGCCTGGTCGAGGAAGGCTACAAGGAAGCGACCCGCATCCTCACCGAGAAGCGTGCCGACCTCGAGACGCTGGCCAAGGGCCTGCTCGAGTTCGAGACGCTGACCGGCGACGAGATCGTCGACCTGCTCAAGGGCAAGAAGCCGAACCGCGAGTCCGTGCTCGAGCCGACCACCCCGCGCGCCTCCGCCGTGCCCCCGGCGGGCAAGCCGCGCCCGCGTCCCGATCCGGATCCCGGCCTCGAGCCGCAGCCGCAGGCGTAACGCAAGCGGCATCGTGAATCGAAAACGCGGCGGAAACGCCGCGTTTTTTGTTGGCCTCGTCATTGCGAGCGCAGCGAAGCAATCCAGCGTCTTTACGCGGAGGCAGTCTGGATTGTTTCGCTGCGCTCGCAATGACGATGTGGACGCAGCTCACGCAATAATTTGGTACCGCCTCTCGGCTGTCGCCACAGGAGTGATGGGCGCGCCGTCGCTTGGCCCGCTCTGCGATAATCTCACTTCGCCGCTGCTCCGCCGCGCTCGAGAAACCGCAGCACATCCTGATTGAATTGCTCCGGGTCCTGCAGGAACGAGAAGTGGCTGACCTCCGGCTGGATCAAGAGGCCGGCGCCCGGAATGTTCGCGGCCATGAACTCGGTGTTCTCGCGCTTGATCGCCTCGTCGTGATCGCCATCCACGATCCAGGTCGGCACCTTGATCGCCGCGAGATCTGACGCCGTCCATTTCGGCTGGCTCTCCCACATCCTGGTGATGTCGTCGACGAAGCCCTTGTACTGCGTCGGCGTCGGCGACAGACGCTTGTACTCTTCGCCCGCCCGCGCGATGTAGGCGTTGAAGACCTCGCTCGAGGCGATGTCCGCAACGCCTGACGGGTCCGAGTTCGCCGCGAAGGCGAACAGCCTGCTCACCCGCTCCGGATGCTTCATCGCGATGTCGAGACCGATGATCGCCCCGTCGCTCCAGCCGACGATCGCCGCCTTCCTGATCTTGAGATGGTCGAGCAGGGCGACCACGTCCGAGGCCATCAGATCGTAGCCATAGGGCTCCTGGTTGCGGCTGCTGCGGCCATGGCCGCGGCTCTCCGTGACGATGACCTGATAATGCCGTTGCAGCGCGCGGACCTGGTGGCCCCAATAGTTGGCGTTGGCCAGGCCGCCATGCAGCAACAGGACGGGCTCGCCGCGGCCGAACACGGCGTACCAGACCTTGATGCCGTTGACGGGCGCAAGGCCGCTCTGTGCCGCCTTGGGCAAGGTTGGCGTTGGCGGCAGGCTGAGCCATTGCGGCGCTGCGTGCGCCGTCGTGACCGAGACCGTGATGAGAAGTGCAATGAAGAGATTGCGAAGCAGCATGACACCTTCCTTCTCGGCCATCGGATGATACCGCATGACTGAACGGGCGCGTCAGTTCCCAAGACTGTCCGCACCGAGAAGTGAACGCAGCGTGCGATCATGCCGGCCTGCCTTGGGGCAAAGGCGCGAAAACCCTAAAGAAGAACTTAACGCTTGCGGCCTATTTTGGCCCGCCATGACTGATCAGGTCGTCGACAGCGCGGTTCAACCGTTTTCGGCACGTGCAGCGCTCCCTTGGGCGGTGGGGCTGTTGCTCTATGCCGTGCTGCTGGCTATCGGCCCGCGGCTGCTCGGTGACCCCGACAGCTATTCCCACATCGAGGTCGGACGCTGGATCATCGCGCACGGTTCCCTGCCGACCAGCGACCCGTTTTCGTTCTCGAAGCACGGCGCGCCCTGGATCACCTTCGAATGGTTGTCCGAGGTCATCTATGCCGCCGTCTATGCGCTGGCCGGCTGGCCGGGCGTCGTCGCCATCGCGGCCGCGGCGATCGCGCTCGCCTTTGGCCTGCTCACGTACTTCCTGCTGCGCGAGCTTTCGCCGGCCCTGACCATCCTGATGGTGATCGCGGCCGTCGTCCTGCTGGCGCCGCACATGCTGGCGCGGCCCCATGTCCTCGTGCTGCCGCTGATGGTGACCTGGGCGGCCGCACTGGTTCGCTGCATGGACCGCAGCACGCCTCCGCCATATTGGGCCCTGCCGCTGCTGGTGCTGTGGACCAATCTGCATGGCAGCGTGGTGCTGGCGCTCGGATTGATCGGCCCGGCGGTGCTCGAGGCGCTGCTGCGCGAGCAGCGCAGCGAATGGCCGCGCGTGCTGCTGCGATGGCTGCCGTTCTCGGCGCTCGCCCTGGCGGCGTCCTGCCTGACGCCGCACGGCCCGGAACCGCTGCTGATGCCGCTGACCACGCTCGGCCTCGGCTCCGCGCTCGCCTGGATCACGGAATGGCGGCCGCAGGATTTCAGCCGCATCGGCGGCTTCGAGCTGCTGCTGCTGGGGAGCATCTTCGCGCTCTCGCGCGGCGTGACGCTGCCGGTCGTGCGGACCCTGGTGGTGATCGGCTTGCTCCATTTCGCGCTGGCGCAAATGCGCAATGCGGATCTGTTGGGCATGCTGGCGCCGCTCTATCTGGCGGCCCCGCTGGGCCGCACCTTCGGTGGGCCGAGCGAGAGCGAGACCGAAGGCTCCTCGCGCGGCTTGAACCTGGCTGCATTCGGCGTCCTGGCCGCGATCAGCGGCTTGGCACTGGCGCGCGACATCCGGCCCGCGCCGATCATCACGCCCGAGGCCGCCATCGCGCGGTCCGGCCTCGCCAAGGCGGAGCGCGTGCTCAACGATTATTCCTTCGGCGGCTATCTGATCTATGCCGGCATTCCCACCTTCATCGACGGCCGCGGCGAGCTCTATGGCGGGCCGTTCATCGACCGCTACAACCGCGCCCTGGCGCTGGTCGACCTCGGCGATCTGCTCAAGCTGCTCGACGAATACAGGATCGGCGCGACGCTGCTTGCGCCCGGCACGCCGGCCGTCGCGCTGCTCGACCGGCTGCCGGAGTGGCAGCGCGTCTACGGCGACGATGTGGCGGTCGTGCACAAGCGGCGGGCGACGCCGCAATAATTTCAGGCGGTGCCGAACGCGGCATATTGGCCGCCGAGCCAGACGCCGCCCAGCGCGCCTTCGAGGCGCCGCGCCGGTTTGTTGTCCCAGGGCAGCAGCAGGAAATGCCGCGCGCCGATCTCGCGCAGGCCGCTCGCCGCCATCAGCTTCCGGGTGGTGCCGGCCCCGAGCAACACGGCGTCCCGGTCGAACGCGCAGCGCGCAACGGCGAGGCGCGTCAGCGGGTTGTACGGATTGTGCTCGATCACGCAGACGAGCCCGCCGGGGCGCGTCACCCGCCGCATCTCGGCGATGAACTGCGCCCATTCGGCCGGCACGATGTGGTGCATCACGCAGATGGCGGTGACCAGGTCGAAGCTGGCATCGGCGAACGGAAAATTGCGGCCGTCATACTCCCGGTAGTCGACCCCGTGGTTGTGCGCGCGCGCCTGCGTCAGGCTGGCGGACGAGACGTCGATGCCGCTGAGGCGGCCGACCATGCCGTGCAGCAGCGGATGAAGGCTGCCGACGCCGCAGCCGACGTCCAGCATGTCTGGCTTCGCCGTGTCCAGCCGCTGCGCGATCAGGTCGCGCAGCAGGTCGGCCTTCGCGCGCATGAAGAAATCATGCGACAGACCCGAGAAGTCGATCGAGGATTGCACCACCTCGCGGTAATTGTCGTGATAGCCATCGAACAGCTCGGCCATGTGCCTAAGTCACTCGTTGACGGCGTGGATTGCGGGTGTCGTCGCGGCCTCGCCGCGGTCGAAGCCGATGCGCGCCTGCACCACGTAGAGCGGGCGGCGTTTCACCTCGGCATGGATGCGGCCGACATAAAGCCCGACGATGCCCGTCATCAGCATGTTGATGCCGCACAAGAGCGACACGACGACGATCGTCGAGGACCAGCCGGTGACGAGATGGCTGTCCTTGCTGAGCCACAGCAGCACCACCCAGCCGCCATAGAGCAGCGCGAGCCCGGAGACCGTCAATCCGCACCAGATCGCCAGCCGCAGGGGCAGATCGGAAAAGCCGAGCGCGGCGTTCACCGCAAGGCGCACCATCTTGAACAGCGGATATTTGGTTTCGCCCGCGGCGCGCTCGAGGCGATGGAAGGCGACCTCGGCCTGGCGGAAGCCGAGCCAGGCGATCATGCCGCGCACGAAGCGATCCTGCTCCGGCATCTGCCTGAGCGCGTCGAGCACCTTGCGATCGATCAGGCGGAAGTCGCCGACATCGGCGGGGATGCCGACGGACGACATCCTGCCGAGCAGCCGGTAGAACAGATGCGCGGTCGCGCGCTTGAAGCGGCTTTCGCCCTCGCGCGACAGGCGGCGGGCGTGGACGATGTCGTTGCCTTCCTTCCACTTCGCGATCAATTGCTCGATCACTTCGGGCGGATCCTGCAAATCGGCGTCCATGACGATGATGGCATCGCCCTGCGCGGCGTCCATGCCGGCGGTGATGGCGATCTGATGGCCGAAATTGCGCGACAGGCCGATGTAGCGAAAGCGCGTGTCGCGAACGGCGAGCGCTCGCAGCACGATCGAAGAGGAATCGCTGCTGCCGTCATCGACGAAGATCGCTTCGGCCGGTCCGTCGAGCCTGGACATGACCTGGTCGAGCCGGCGGAGCAGCACCGGCAGCACCGCTTCCTCGTTGAACACGGGGATGACGAGGCTGTAGCGGATCGATCTGGAATGGGCCGCCATGCGAGGGAGTCCGGCTGGGGTTGCAGGGGCGGAAGTCTATGAGCAGGTGGTTAAGGCCGCCTTGCCGCAACCGTTAAGGGTCTATCGCCCGGAGCATTGGTGAGGGCGCGGACCGGAATGGTGAAGCGCGGTTAACCACGCTTTCGCCGCCGCGGCTTCGCCCTAGGGCGTGCGGCGAATCCTGTAGAGGACAAACCGCTTCGAGGTCTCCAGCACCTCCAGCCGATCCGGCAGCGGATTTGCGGCCGGCGATCCCAGCACATAGAGGTAGTCGAAATCCCGGTCCCAAGTGCGGACGAATGGCGGAGTGTCCGCCGGCGCCTGGCCCGCCGCGATCACGGCAAGCAGGGCTGACGGGACCGGTCCGCCATAGGGAATGGCAATGTTGCGCACCGCCTCGCGCGGCCGCACGGGCTGCTTGCCCGTTTCCGTGAACAGGTTGGGCACGAACGCGCTGGCATAGTGCACCGCCAGCGTCGGCGCATAATACATCGGATAGGAGGTGAGGTCGGCGAAGGGCGGATCTCCCTTGTCGTCCGTGCTGCCGACGAGAACGCGCGCGCCGCGATCGATCTTCCGGAACGAGGCGATCATCGCCGCATAGTCGGCACGGTAAGGCAGCCAGACCGCGAGCACGACAGCGAGATTGAGCAGTATGATGCCGCTGATCGCAGCGAGCGCAGCCATTCGCCACGGCCGGCCCGGCAAGGACAGCGAGCAGAACGCCGGCAGGATCAGCGCCGCGGCGGGAATCATGCGAAGGTCGACGAACGAGGTCCCGAGCAGCTTCGAGGGAATGGCGAGGTAAAGCAGCGCAAAGCCGGTTGCGATCCAGATCCCGGCCGGCTCGAGCCGGAGCACGCCGCGCCTTGCGGCGAACAGCAGCGCGATCATCAGCGCCAGGCCAGTGACCGCCGCGATCGTCAGATTGTAGCCGTTCATGATGCGCAGCGGCCAGACCGGCTTGAATGCGACGAACCAATCGTTGCCTTCGCTTCCGATCGCGCCTGCCGTGACATGCATGAGCGCAAGCAGCGCGAGCGCCGGCAGGGCCAGCGCGCCGAGCCGCGCGGCCGCGACGGGATACCCGCCTTGGCGGATGCGCGACAGCTCGAAAAGGCCGAGCGTCGCGCCGTAGATGCCGAGCGAGAAGAAATGCGCCACGTAGAGCGCGGCGACGAAGACCAGATTGGCGGCGAAGCGCAGCGGCCAGGGGCCTTCGGCCAGCATCAGATAGACGGCGATGCCCCACAGCGCGAGGCCGAGCCCGAACTCGAAATTCACGAAACCCCAGCTGAACGGCAGGCAATAGAGGAAAGCGAGCGCGGCGAAGCCGGCGAGATGGATGCGTCCCTTCCTGACCCGTTCGAGCAGCAGCGCACCGGTGACGATCAGGACCTGGCTCAGCAGCAGAAACAGCCGCGTGGCGTTCTCGACGCTCATCAGCCGCGCCAGCTGCGGGACCAGCAGGTCCATGCCGAGGTTGGGATAGAAGGCCCAGGTCACCTCGTAATACGGATTGGCCCCCGGGGTGCCGTTCTGGCTCAGAATGTACATGCGGGCGAGGTGATTGGGATAATCGACCATCGCCGGGATGGGCGTCAGCAGCACCGGAACGAACGAGACGACTGCCAGCACCGCAAGCACGATCATCGCCGCGGCTCGGTCCGGGTCGGGACCAGCCGGGTCTGTCAGGGTCGGCTTGCTGAAAGGAACCATGTGATGGAGCCGCTGAGGCCGACCACGCGCGCTGGAGCAGGTCCTCACTTCGCAGGCGCCGCGGTCGCGCCGTCTGCGCTGTCGCGCACGTGGATGACGGCGATGTCGTCCGCGTAGATCCGCTTCCAGCCCTTGAGCTGGTCGAGGATCTGCGGGCCCGGCGCATCGGCGCCCAGCAGCGTCGCGTCGATCCTGTACGCGTCGAGCAGGCGCGGCAGCAGCTCGGGCTTCTTGCCCTCGGTCGCCCTGAAGAAGTCCATGATGAACTTCTCGCCGTAGAGCTCGGCGCGGCCGTCGACGAAGACGGGGATATCGCGCGAGATCAGATAGCCGCCGAACTGGTAGGCGTTGAAGACGCGCTGCACCTTGCGCTGCTCGAGCAGGTCGACCGCCGCAACCGGCGTCTGTGTCATCGTGAAGCTGAAGCGGTGGTGCCCCAGATAGAGCGAGGTCGAGGTCCAGCTTGCCGCCACGATCATCAGCGCGCCGAGCGCCGTGAGGGTGCGGCCCGGCCAACTTTCGGCACCGGCGGCGTCAGTCGCCGGCTGCGGGAACATCTCGCCGAGTGGCTTTGCCAGCACCAGCGGCACCAGGAACGCAAACGCGTCGATGCTCCTGACGTGGCTCAGCGCGCTCCAGGTCAGGAACAGGATCAGGAAGATCCGGGGCGCCGACAGCACCAGGCCGCGATAATAGCCGAAGGCGATCAGGGCGAGCAGGGCGCCTTCGAACGGGGTGAACGTGGCGAAGTTCGCCGGCATCCATTCGAGGATCAGCGTCAGTAGCTCGCCGAGGCTGAGGATGTTGGTCGCGCCCTGCAGCGTTCGCCAGCCATAGGGCGTGCAGCAGCTTGCAGCCAGCGCTCCGATTCCGAACAGCACCCAGCGCGTGAACAGGGCAAGCCGCCGGCCCTTCTCGGCATGCTCGACCGCCTCCAGCGAGATCGGGCCGATCAGCGCGAGCCCGAGCACGAAGCCGCCATGCAGGTTCGCCCACAGCGCCATCAGCGGCAGCCAGGTCCAGGACGGAACGCTCCTGCGGTTCGCAGCCGCCATCAGCAAGCCGGCCCACGCCACCATCACGGGCAACGCCAGGATGTGCGGGCGCGCCAGCACGTGATGGATCGACAGCAGCAGCGCCAGCATCGCGAACAGCACCGCGCGCGGGGCCCCGATATGCGCCTCGAGGAAATGGACGAAGATCGCGACGGTGAGCGCGACGGCGGCCGCGGTGAGGATGACGGGGCCCGCCCAGCCCCATTGCGCATGCGAGAAGGCGAACGCGACCTGCGACAGCCAGGACGTCGAGATCCACGGCGCGCCCGTCCGCGTGAAGGAATAGAAGTCGATCGTGGGCATGGCGCGGTGATCGAGGATCCATTGCCCGATCTTGATCTGCCAGAACGAGTCGGAATCCTGAAGCAGCGTATCGCCGAGGAACAGGAAGAACAGATAGGCGCCGGCGCCGACGCACAACGGCACCAGGGCGCGCGCGCGGCCCTGCACCGCGATGCTGTTGGCGAAGGAAATGGACATGCCGCCTCGTCGTCCTGGTGTTCTTGCCGGTCCGGCCATGATCCGGAGGGCAGCGTGCGCACCACCCCGCCCGCGCTTCAGTCCGGGCGGGCGGCATTGGACCACGCCGGTCATAACTTCGGGTAAACCGGTCGCGCCAGGCCGGATTCATATGTTTACAATTTAACGGATTGTTTCGAACTTCGATTTACCATGGGCCAATACACGCAATCCGCCGAGTGTTTACGCGGTCGAATTAACTGCGGCGCAATTCTTTGCCTCTACGTTCCGTTGTCATGGTCGGGCGGCGCTGGGAAGCCGAAGAGACCTGAACAGTTGTAGCCTCGTGTACTCATTTGGAGCACTCTATGAAGAACCTCGTTGCGCGTTTCTTGAAGGATGAATCCGGCGCCACCGCCATTGAATACGGCCTGATCGCTGCCGGCATCGCGCTGGCGATCATCACCGTCGTCAACAACCTCGGCACCACGCTGAACGCCAAGTTCAGCTCGATCTCGACCAGCCTCAAGTAAGCTGGACGATCAGCGAAATAGCGAAGAGCCCCGTCATCGACGGGGCTCTTTTGCTTTGCCTTGTGCCGCCGGGCAGGGCGCTCGCATCTGGGAGTGATCTCGCTTGTGGCCATCCTTCGAGACGCCCGCCTCCGGCGGGCCCTCAGGATGAGGACGGCGTGTGTGGCAGCAGTCGAGCGGTCGCCGATGCTGCTTGGCCTCATCCTCAGGAAACCGCGAAGCGGTCGTCTCGAAGGACGAGGCGCCGGGGGCTTCGACCAGCGGGCTTAAGCCTCCTTCAAGCCAGTCAGGTGTATCGCTTGAACGCATCTCGCGTCACCGTATCGCGTAAGGAAGCCGCATGGCCGAAGCCTCGTCCGTCCCGCCTGCCGCCCGCCGCCACGGTGCGATCCCTGCGATCCTCGTCAACATCTCCTTCGTGCTGGCGATCGTCACGCTGGCGTATTTTCCGACGGCCTATCTCACACACCTGTGGATCTTTGACGCCGACGGGCGCGGCATCCCCACCGATTTCGTCAATGTCTGGGCAGCCGGAAAGCTGGCGCTCGAGGGTCATCCGGCCCAGGCCTGGGATTGGGACATCCAGAAGCAGGTCGAGCTTGCGCTGCTCAAGCAGGATTTCGTCGGCCATTTCGCCTGGCACTATCCGCCGCCCTTCCTGTTCGTCGCGTCCTTTCTTGCGCAATTTCCCTATGCAACGGCCTTCATCGGCTGGGTGGCGTTCAGCATGGTGCCGTATCTCGCCGTGATGCGCACGATCGTCGGGCGCAATGCGGGCCTGGTGATTGCAGCTGGATTTCCGGCCGCCTTCATCAACATCCTGGTCGGGCAGAACGGCTTCCTCACGGCATCGCTGATCGGCGGCATGCTCTATCTGCTGCCGACGCGGCCGGTGCTGGCCGGAATCTGCCTCGGCCTCTTGAGCTACAAGCCGCAATACGGATTGTTGTTTCCGCTTGCACTGCTCGCCGCCGCCGAATGGACCGTGCTGTTCACCGCCGCGATCGTCACCATTGCGCTCGCTGCGCTATCCTGGTTCGCGTTCGGCACCGAAAGCTGGCAGGCGTTCTTCCACTGGATCCCGATGTTCTCCCAGGCCTTCCTGACCGAGGGCCGGGCGCCATGGTTCAAGATGCAGAGCATCTTCGCGCTGGTGCGCTACGTCGGCGGCACCGAGCAGCTCGGATGGATCTTCCAGTGGGTGTTGACCGCTTCTGTGGCCGTGGTGCTGGTCGGGGTGTGGCGGAGCCGGCTGCCCTACGCCCTCAAGGCGGCGATGCTCGCGACCGCGGCGCTGCTCACGACGCCCTATCTTTTCATGTACGATCTGGTCGTGCTGGGCATCGCGGTCGCCTTCCTCATCCGCGCCGGGCTCGACGAAGGGTTCGCGCGGCACGAGGTGATGGCGCTGGCGCTCGTCTTCGCGCTGCTTGCGAGCTTCCTGTTTCTCGGGCAACCGGTCGGCTTCCCGGCGATCCTGGTCGTGTTCGGGCTGATCCTCGGACGCTGCGCAGCCTGGCGGAGTGCCGAGGCCGCATCGGTGCAGCTCCCGATCACGCGAACGAGCTGAGAAGCTCGACCAGGCTCTGATCGGTTCGGGCGAGACTCCAGGACATCACGCAGAGCCGTTTGCTGTCAGCCATGTCGATGTCTGAATTGAGGTAGCATCGCACCTCGGGCAGATTGCTGAAAATTCTAATTGCCTTTGAACAAAACGAAGACGTTCTTTGTTGATGGGAAGTTAATGCAACAACGATGGAGGCAGGAAAAGCAGGGGCTCATGGAGGAGTATCATGCGTTCAGGAATGCATCTTTGTGGAGTAGCACTGGTAGCTTTGATATTTGGAACCCCGACTCTTGGTGCCACAGCCCTAGGCGCGCAGCAGAAGGGGGTGGAGCACCCCAAGAAGGCCAAACACGTCAATCGGGCGAATGGGCTTCGCGCAGTCGATTATCGGGCGCATAGGGTTCGCCCAAATTGTTGGATAATGCCGCATCATCCAGCGTGCGATGCGTTTGCATTCTGGGGTGATGTTGGAGTCGACCCCGGCCCCGGCTTCGGTGCTGGACTTGGTGCTGGTCTTGGAGCTGGTCTTGGAGCTGGTCTTGGAGCTGGCCTTGGAGCTGGCCTTGGTGGCCCCGGCGGTGGAGCTGGTGCCGGCGGTGGACCTGGCGGCGGAGGTGGCTCCGGCAGCGGCGGCGGACCTAGTGCCGGCGGTGGACCCGGTGGCGGCGGTGGCCCCGGCAGCGGCGGTCCCGGTGGCGGCGGCGGACCTGGTAGCGGTGGCGGTGGCGGCGGTGGCCCTGGTCCCGCTCTTGGAAATCCTGGTAACGCGCTCTCTGTTGGACGTGCAACCGAAGGGCCGCCCAAGGGCACCAATCTCAGTGTCTTTGGATTTCCGCCGGGTATCACCGGGAGATCTTCAGCAACTCCGAATTCGGGATCTATGAGTCCGACGACGGGCCAAGGTATTGGCCCCGGTAATTCTTCCTCCGGCCACGGCGCTGCTTCGGCCGCTGCAGCTGGTGGTCCCGGTGGAGGACCTGGCGGCGGCGGTGGACCCGGTGGTGGAGCCGGAGCCGGAGGCGGTGGCGGAGCTGGCGGAGGCGGTGGAGCCGGTGGTGGCGGAGGCGGCGGCGGAGCTGGCGGCGGCGGCGGAGCCGGTGGTGGCGGAGCCGGAGGTGGTGGCGGAGCTGGAGGCGGGGGCGGAGCTGGAGGCGGGGGCGGAGCTGGAGGTGGAGGAGGGGGCGGAGCTGGAGGTGGGGGCGGAGCTGGAGCTGGTAGGTAGTCGATAAACCCAGCATCAGGAGTCCCCGCCGAATGCGCTTGGCGGGGACTCTTGTTTTGAGTCGCGCAATCCAGGTGACGTGTGAACGAGTCTCTTTGATCAGACGGTCGGGACGGTGCCGCCGTCGACAACAAACTCAGCACCGTGGATCGAGGCGGCGCGATCCGAGGCCAAGTAGGCAATGACGTCGGCGACCTCATAAGGTTCGGCCGCACGGCCGATGGAAATCCCGCCCAGACTATCCAGGACGACTTGCCGCGCCTGTTCGATGGAACCGCCATTGGCAGCCTGAATGCGCTTCAGCAGGTCGAGGGAGGACTCGGTCATGATCCAGCCGGGAGAGACGACGTTGACCCGCACGCCCTTCGGTCCCAGCTCCTTGGAGATCGACTTGCTGTAGGTTCTGAGCGCAGCCTTGGCGGCGGCGTAGGCGGTGGTCGCTTCGGGAAGCGGCAGGACCGACTGGATGGAGGTGACGTGCACCACCGCGCCCGCGCCCCGCTCGATCATTTGCGGGATCAGGAGGCGGTCGAGGCGGACCGTGGCCAGCAGGTTCAGGTTTAGTTCGGAGAGCCAGTGGTCGTCCGTCAGGGCTACAAAGCCGCCGCCCGGCGTGGACGATCCGCCGATCACATGGGCCAGGATGTCGACGCCGCCCAAACGCTCGAGCGCCGCCTTGGCCAGGGCTTCCCCGCCTTCGGCCGTGGTCAGGTCCGCCTGGACGAATTCGACGGCGCCCATTGGCTCCATCGCTCCGCGGGCGGCGGTGATCACCCGGGCGCCGCCGGCGAGGAAGCGGTCGACTGTGGCCCGACCCAGCCCCTTGGTGCCGCCGCTGACGAGCACGCGTTTGCCCGCGAACTCGGTCGGATCAGCCTTGATGGTCATGCCGTGATCTCCAGGGCCTTGATGGCGTCGTCTTCCAGCGTGAAGCGGTAGGTGAAGCGGATCGGGCTGCCCTTGAAGTCGCCATGGCCAGGACCTTCGACGACGACCTGGCCGTCCTCGTGCCGGACGGTGTCCGGCGTGAAAATCGCCTTCGCCCCGACCACCGCTTCTTCGAGCAAATGCTTTATTTCGGCGTGCCCCCGAAGAACGTCGCCGTTATCGCGGAGGATGGCGTCGGCTGCGAAGGGTTTGAGCATGCCGTCAACATCCAGGCGGGCATTCGCGGCCACATACGCGGCGATCGGGGATGGAAGTTCGAGCGTCATTGTCCTTGTCCTGCTTGCTGCGGGCGAAGCCGCGGCGGATGCAATTGTGGTTGCCGACCAAGATAGCGATAGACAGGTCGCGCAATAATCAGGACAATTCGGGATGTATCATCACGAAATCCGGGATAATTGTGCAAAGTAGCCTGAACGAATTGGACGCAGTTCTCATGGTCGCCCGCCGGGGCAAGTTCCGAACGGCTGCGCTTGAGCTTGGGGTCTCAACGACCGCGCTCAGCAACGCGGTCGGAAAGCTGGAGCGCACGCTCGGCGTCCGGCTCTTCAATCGGACGACGCGAAGTGTCTCCTTGACCGAGGCAGGTCAGCGGTTCGTCGCGCAGGTCGCTCCTGCCGTGCAGGACATTCATGAGGCGATGGAAGTTGCGCGCTCTCAACAGGCCACGCCTTCGGGCACACTGCGCATCAATGCCTTTCCGACAGCGGCGCGAGAAATCTTCTCGTGGCTTGTCCTGCCATTTCTCCGAGCGCACCCTAAGGTTCACATCGACATCGTCACGGAGGGGCGCCTGGTGGACATTGTCGCGGCCGGTTTTGACCTCGGCGTCCGTAGGACCGACCTCGTGCCGGCCGATATGATCGCACTCCCATTGGGTGTCGCGCGGCGCAGTGTCGTCGTGGGCACGCCGACCTATTTGCAAGCGCACGGGACGCCCCTGACTCCCCAGGACCTCACCAAGCATGCTTGTCTGCGCGTTCGGCTCCCCAATGGCGCGATCCATCGCTGGCCGTTTGAGAAGGATGGACAATCGGTCCATATCGACGTCGAGGGCGCCGTCACGCTCGACGAAGCCAGCCTCGCACGCGCCGCAGTCCTCGCCTCGGTCGGTCTGGCCCTGGTAATGGAATCCGACGTACGAGACGACATCGAGGCAGGCCGCCTTGTGCGCGTGCTAGAGGATTGGACGCCCATTCTGTCGCCGTTGAGTCTCTACTATCCGAGCCGACGCAACCCGACCGCCGCGTTCAAGGCATTCGTCGACTTCGCGCGGCGGCAAAGTGGAGCCAGTATTGCCCTGACGCCGTCCAGAGGTTCGGAAGCGCCACTAACGGACATTCGACCGCTGTAAATTCAACGCCGGTTATGGGTCAAAACCGTTTGCCGGCTGAAAGCCGGAGATTTCGGCTGAGCGCCAGAAGCGCAACGCAGCTGGCAGTTTACCGAAGCTTAGCGCTCGTTGCGGCACAACCGACAGATATTGCGCCTTCGCACGAGGGATGTCCGCGCGTGAGAACGCTGCTCAAAATTGCCATCGTGGCGGTCTGCGCTGCAATCTTCACGGCAGTGCTCGTGGTCATCGTCGTGGCTGGCATCCTGGGGATGCCATGGAGCAGGACGTTGCAAATATTGAGCTCCGAGACGGGACTGTATCTCTTGCCAACCATCATCTTCTTCGAATTCTATTTCCTCACGAACGATCTGTTGGCCTATCTTTGCGAGAAATACGAGCTGGACCTCGGGCTACGTTTCTCGGAGGTGTCATTCAAGTTCGACCTCGACAACCTTGACACACCCATTCCGCTCAGGACGAAGCTCGTTCAGCTGTATCCGCTCGGCATTCTGCTCGCTCTGCTTGGGTTGGTTGTCGCGCTGACGATGCGGCAATAGGGCCGGTCCCTCAGGGGCAGCAGCGGGTCAAAGGCGGTCAGGAGGCCGGCTAAGCAACGTCAGAGTGTCTACTCGATGACTGCGTCGGCGCGCGTAAGCAGGGTGGGCGGCACGTTGATGCCGAGTGCCTTGGCGGTCTGGAGATTTATGACGAGTTCGTACTTTGTCGGCCGTTCGACCGGCAGATCACCGGGTTTCGTACCCTTAAGAATCCTGTCGACAAGAGTCGCGGACCGACGAAATTGATCGGCCAGGTCGATTCCGTAGCTCAAGAGAAGGCCCGCTTCGGCGTATTCTCTCACGGCAGAGATGGCAGGCAGCCGATTTCTGACGGCCATGACTCCAATCTCGCCGCGATGGTTGAACAGCACCCCATCGCTCAACACGACAAGCACCTGCGCGCGCTCCCTCACCAGTGTCGCGAATGCCGGTTCGAGTATGTCCGGGCCGCGAGCCTCGGCCGAAACCAGGGTCAAGCCCAGCGTCTGGCCGGCTTCGCGCAGCGATGCCAGCCGCTTCTGGTTGGGCGCAAAGTCGGGATTCCACAGAATCCCCACCCGCGAGACATTCGGCAGGGTGTCCTTCAGAAATTCGAGCCGCTTGCCGTTGATCTCGTCGCCGGGCTCCGAGCTGAAGCCCGTGACATTGCCGCCAGGGCGCGCAAGACTGGCGACCAGCCCTGCGCTAACCGGCTCGGCACTGTTCGCCATCACGATCGGAATCGTCCGGGCCGCCTTCATGGCCGCAACCGTGGTCGCGTTGGTCCCGGAAACGATGATGTCCACACCGAGACCCGCGACCTCCGTGGCCAGCGTCGCCAGCCGCCCCATGTCTCCGTCGGCAAAACGGTACTCGATGACGATATTCTCGCCGACGCGGTAGCCGAGGCTTCGCAGGCCCGCTTCAAAGGCTCCAATATTACGGAGTGTTTGCTCCCGCGACGCGCTCGCGAGGTAACCTATTCTATAGACCTTCGTTGCCGGTTGTTGCGCACGGATGCCTGACGGCCACGTCGCTGCCGCACCGCCGATCAGCCCCATGAACTCGCGTCGTCGCATTGAGCACCGCGGAGGAAACGCCGGTTCAAAGCCTAGCACCTTGCGACGAGATGGCCAGTGAGAATAGGCAATCAATGATGTCCGAGCTGCGTCTCAACGTCCGCTTCGGGTCATATGCGGGCGTCGAATCATGGTGTCACGTCTGGCAGCGACTCGTTCCTAGTTCAGCGTGGGCCATTGAATCACTCGCCGCCGCATCACAGAGCTTTCAGCAGGCGCTGATGGAGCGCTGCGGCATTGGGCTGCCGAGCGACCCACTCCAGGTTACGTTCGCCGTCGATCTTCACCCGATACGTACGCGTAGGCGGATGGCCGTGGACATGAGCAGAGCCGAGAACGGCGACACCGAGGACCGGGAACGCTGCGATGGCACGCTTGATCTTCATCTTAGATTCTTACAGGCCTTTGCCGCTTGGCTTTGAACGAAGGACGGTAGGTGCACACTTTCAATCGCGCATTTGCTGGCGCTGGCGATGAAAGACAAAGATCATCACGCCGTTCACGACAAAAACACCGTAGAAAACGACGGCTGCGTATTCGGCGGGAACCTGAAAAAACATCATTGCAAAGAGCAGGACGATCGCCCATCCGGCGTTAATCATGACTCTCTTGAGCAGCGCTCCATGGGTAGGGACACCTGCGAACCAGTCGCTCAAGAAGTACCACAGACTCATACGGGCCTCATTGTGGCGAGCTGCAATGGATGGGTACGACTCCTGTAGTCGAACGGTGCTAAGCGTGCATTAACTGGCGCGTGCAACCCGGCACTCCAAAAGCGCCACTTTGTCGCTGACGATCAAGACGACCATTCGTCCCTGATTGGCCGAGGATGAAGTAGGTCGCGGGCCGGTCGAGCTCGTGGGCGATCTTCGGCCGGTAGACGTCGGACCAGGGACGGTGCCCACCAGTCGGCCGGTCCTGCACCGTTGGAGGCGGCCTCGACAGAGATGCCGCCCAACGCAGCCTTGGCGCCCCCGTCCGCTCACCATGACGCTTCACGCATTTGCATCTTGTCATTCACTCTGAATAGTTGTTCAGTCCTTGCGGGGCGATTTGCATCTTTTTGCGTGAGAAACGTTCGGCCGCAGGGCGTGCGGCCGGCGTGGTGGGACAGGAAGCGCGCCATGGTTTATCGGCGGACGCATCAAGTGGTGAAGCGCCTTGCGGCGCGGCGCAGCGCGATTTTGGCGGCAGCGCGGGAGGCGGCGGCGGAAGGCGGGATGGCGGCGGTGCAGATCGCGCCGGTCGCGGTCCGGGCCAATGTCGCGGCCGGCACGGTCTACCGCTATTTCCCCTCCAAGGCAGAGCTGATCTCCGAGCTCATTGCCGAAGTCTCCCGCGATGAGCTCGCGGCGATCCGAAGGGCGGCCGATGCCGCGCCGGGGCCGTCCTCGGCGCTGGCCGCCGCGGTCACCACCGTGGCGGTCCATACGCTGTCGCAGCGCCGGCTGGCCTGGGGCATCCTGGCCGAGCCGGTCGATGTCGATGTCAGCGCCTCCCGCCTTGCCAGCCGGCGCGAGATCGCCGGCGAGATCGCTGGCCGGATCGACGCTGCAGTGCGCGCCGGCCATCTGCCGGCACAGGACACCGCGCTCGCCGCCACCGCCTTGCTCGGCGCGCTGCACGAGGCTCTGGTCGGCCCGCTCGCGCCCGACAATCTCGATGATCCCGTCAAGATGCGCGATGCGGTGCAGACCGTGACGTTGCTGGCGCTGCGCGCCGTCGGCGTCATGGACGCCCGCGCCCGTGGTCTCGTGGTGCAGCAGACGCTGCTGCCGACGACCAAGGCGCTGGTCGGCGCGTAAGAAAAAGCGCGCCGCGGGCGAGGTGGCGAGGTGATCGCGCTCAGGCCGTTGCCCGAGCGGGTCTTTTCGCAAAACCCCCGCAAATCCGGCCGAGCGGGCCGGCTACTGTGCATGGGGTTGTTTTTCGACTTTTTGTTTGGCCGCCCCCGGCGGGGCTACATGTTGGCGTCGCCCTCGGGACCGACCGAGGCGATGCGCACCATGTTGGTGGTGCCGGGAATGCCGAGCGGCACGCCGGCGACGATGATGACGCGCTGACCGGCGCGGACGAAGCCGTCGCGGAACGCGATCTGGCCGGCGCGGCTGACCATGTCGTCCTGGTCGCGCGCGTCCTCCGCCACCACGCAATGCACGCCCCAGGTCACCGCGAGCCGTCGGCCGGCGGTGATGTTCGGCGTGATCGCCACGATCGGCGGCTTCGGCCGCTCGCGCGCCACGCGCACGGCGGTCGAGCCCGACGAGGTCCAGCAGATCAAGGCCGGCAAATCGAGCGTCTCGGCGATCTGCCGGGCGGCGTCGGCGATGGCATCGCCCGCGGTGGATTCCGGCGCCGGACGCTGCGCCATGATCACCGAACGATAGGTCGGGTCGCGCTCGACCTCCTCGCCGATCCGGTTCATGGTCGAGACCGCCTCGACCGGGAATTTGCCGGCCGCCGATTCCGCCGACAGCATGATGGCATCGGCGCCCTCATAGACCGCGGTGGCGACGTCGGAGACTTCGGCGCGCGTCGGCACCGGAGACTGGATCATCGATTCCAGCATCTGGGTCGCGATCACCACCGGCTTGCCGGCGCGGCGCGCCATCCGCGTCATCTGCTTCTGCAGGCTCGGCACCCGCTCCAGCGGCAGCTCGACGCCGAGGTCGCCGCGCGCCACCATCAGCGCATCGGAGGCCTCGATGATGTCGGCGAGGCGGTCGATCGCCTGCGGCTTCTCGATCTTGGCCATCACGGCGGCGCGGCCGCGGATCATCTTCTTGGCTTCGATCACGTCGTCGGCGCGCTGCACGAAGGACAGCGCGATCCAGTCGACGCCGGTGACCAGGGCCGCCTCGAGATCGGCGCGGTCCTTGGGCGTCATCGCCGAGACCGGCAAATCGGTGTCGGGCAGGCTGACGCCCTTGCGGTCGCTCATCCTGCCGCCGACGACGACGCGCGTCACGGCATGCTGCTTGGAGGTCTCCTCCGCGATCAGCCGTACCTTGCCGTCGTCGAGCAGCAGCGCATGGCCGGGCCTGAGCGCGGCCAGGATCTCCGGATGCGGGAGATGGACGCGCGTGGCATCGCCCGGCGCCTTGTCGGAATCCAGCGTGAAGGTCTGGCCGTTCTGGAGCTGGATCGCCCCTTCGGCAAAGGAGCCCAGTCTCAGCTTCGGGCCCTGCAGGTCGACCAGGATGCCGATCGGCCGGCCGTAGCTAGACTCGACGTTGCGGATCGTCGCCACCAGCTCCCGCATCTTGTCATGCGGGGTGTGGCTCATGTTGATGCGGAACAGGTCGGCGCCGGCCTCGAACAGGCGGCGGATCATCGCGAGGTCTGAAGAGGCCGGTCCCAGGGTCGCGAGAATCTTGATACGGCGAAGACGCCTCATGGCTTATTTCCAGGCGGGGGTGGCAGGCCGGGCGAGCCCGGGGGCGTAGCACCGGGCGGGCTATTGGGCAAACCCGGAACGCCGCCCGGGCCCACCGGGCCGGGCAGGCCAGGCACGCGTTGTTGCGCCGGCTGTTCGTTGGCGTCGGTCAGCTGCACCGTCCAGGCCCGCTGCTCGCCGGTGTCGACCTCGAAATAGCCGGTGCGGTCATAGCCGCGCGCCAGGCAATCCTCGGTGCCGCGGATGGTGAACTCCTTGTCGCGGGAGCACATGAAGGCCTGGCCCGACCATTCGCCGCCGCGGTCGTAGTCGATGGCGTAGATGTAGTAATAGCGGGCGACCAGCGTGCCCCGCAGCAGCGTCTCGCAGGAGCGGGACGAAATGTTCCACCAGCCCTCGGTGGTCCAGCCCTCGGCGTCCTTGTAGCCGAGCGCAATCCCGACCCGGCTCGACGTGTTGTTGCAGAGGCGGAAATCGGCGGAGGCGGGGCTGGCGGCGAGGCACAGCAGGGCGACCGCCAGCACCGGGACCAACCGGGCAAGCAGACGAAGCGGGAAGCGGGAAGATTCGGTCGTCATTGTCGCGGAAGCTATACCAGATCATTGACGATTTGGCGTTGGGCCGGGGTCAGCCGGGCTGTGCCCCTTTGCGCCGCGATATGGCAAAATCTGTGACAACACCCACCTGATCCCCTAAGGGTGACTTCCATCGGGACGGGTTAGGGACGACAGCCATGGCCATCGACGACAAAACCAGAACGGAGCTCGAGGCGGCCGCTTTCCGGCGCCTGGTTGATCATTTGCGGAGCCGGACGGACGTCCAGAACATCGACCTGATGAATTTGGCCGGTTTCTGCCGCAACTGCCTCTCCAACTGGCTGAAGGACGCCGCGGACGCCCAGGGCGTCGCCTTGAGCAAGGACGAGAGCCGGGAGGCCGTCTACGGCATGCCCTACGAGACCTGGAAGGCGAAGCACCAGGGCACGGCCACGTCCGAGCAACTCGAGGCGATGAAGAAGGTCCATCCCCACGGGCATTGAACGGCCGAGCCCTGAGTCGCACCACACAACAGCTTTCTTTGCATCAGTGCAGGAAGGTGTGGGCGCGCTGTGGACGAGCGCGATGCTTGCTTGAACGCTGGGAGCGCCGATCCTAAGGGTCTACCCAGCACGCGCGGTGGATGCCGGCGTCACCTCGTTTTGCCAGTTCCATTGGGAGTACCAAGATGGCCACCTCCGCCGCCGTCCGCGACGACGAGCCCGCGACGAAATTTGCCAAGGACCAGCTCAAATCCATCATCGAGCGCATCGAGCGGCTGGAGGAAGAGAAGAAGGCGATCTCCGACGACATCCGCGACGTCTATGCCGAGAGCAAGGGCAACGGCTACGACGTCAAGGCGCTGCGCACCATCGTGCGCCTGCGCAAGCAGGACCCCAACGAGCGCGCCGAGGCCGAGACCATTCTCGAGACCTACATGCAGGCGCTGGGGATGCTCTGAGGACCTCGCCCCGTCCGCGTTGCAGCGCACCAAGCTTGGGCAACATCTCGGCATCTGCTAGATTGCTCGGTGAAGGGACCGAGCGATGGATGTGCCGGGACCAGAGCGCAGGCTTGCCGCGGTTCTCGCCGCCGACATGGTCGGCTTCAGCCGGCTGATGGAGGTCGACGAGGCCGGCACGCTTGCGCGTCTCAAGACCCATCGCGTCGAGCTCATCGATCCCGCCATTGCCAAGAATCGCGGCCGTATCATCAAGACGACCGGCGACGGCATGCTCGCGGAATTCCACAGCGTCGTCGATGCCGTGCTGTGTGCGGCCGAGGTTCAGCGCCGCATGGCGCGGCGCAACGCCGACGTCCCGCCGCCGCGGTGGATCCAATTCCGCATCGGCATCAATCTCGGCGACGTCATCGTCGATCAGAACGACATCTTCGGCGATGGCGTCAACGTCGCGGCACGGCTGGAGACGCTCGCCGAGCCTGGAGGAATCTGCGTCTCCGGCGCGGTGCGCGATCAGGTCGGCGACCGGCTGGACGGCGTTCAGTTCGACGATCTCGGTGAACAGAGCGTCAAGAACATCGCCCGTCCCATCCGCATCTTCCGCATCCGGCTGGCGGAGGGGCCTGCAAGCCTGCCTGACGGGTCCAGTCGTGCTCTGACGCAGCCGGGTGTTTCGAAGAAGCCGTCCATCGCCGTGCTGCCGTTCGCCAATATGAGCGGCGATCCGGAGCAGGAGTTCTTCGCCGACGGTCTCACCGAGGACATCATCACCGAGCTTTCACGCTTCCACGACCTGCTCGTCATCTCCCGCAACTCGACGTTCGTCTACAAGGGCAAGGCCGTAAAGGTGCAGGACATCGGCCGCGAGTTCGGGGTCGACTACGTCATCGAAGGCAGCGTTCGCAAGGCCGGGGAGCGCGTCCGCGTCACCGTGCAGCTGATCGATGCAGAGACCGACCGCCATATCTGGGCCGAACGCTACGACCGCGAGCTCCGGGATATCTTCGCCATCCAGGACGAGATGACCCGCGCGATCGTGGCGACGTTGCCGGGTCGGGTGGAAGCCGCAACGCACGACCGCACCAAGCGCAAGCCGACCGACAATATGCCCGCTTACGAATGCGTGCTGGCCGCAAAGCTCCTGCATCATCGCTCGACCCGCGACGACAACGCTCAGGCGCAGACGCTGCTCAATCGCGCGCTGGCCATGGATCCGAACTATGCCCACGCTCATGCCTGGAAGGCATGCGTGCTCGGCCAGTGCTGGATCTATGGCTGGTGCGCCGACCGCGAGGCGACCTTCGAGCAGGTGGCTTCCGAGCTGGAAATTGCGTTGGCGCTCGACGACAACGACGCGGACGTGCACCGAATTCTCGCCGCGCTCAATCTGACGCGACACGACTACGAGAAGGCCACCTATCATCAGGAGCGTGCACTCGCCCTCAATCCGAACTACGACCTGGTGGTCGTGCAGCAGGGAGAGCTTCTGACCTGGCTCGGCCTGCCGGAGGAAGGCATCGACTGGATCAGGAAAGCGATGCGTCTCAACCCCTATCATCCCGAGCGCTTCTGGAGCCATCTCGGCCGCGCTTATTATTGCGCGGAGAAATACGCCGAGGCCGTCGAGGCATTTTCAAGGATTACGCGCCCCGACTATACCCATCACGCCTTCCTGGCGGCGACATTCGCGCAGATGAAGAACGCGATCGCGGCCGGCGCTCACGCCGCGGAGGTCTTGAAGCGCGAGCCGGGCTTCTCGGTGGCAGCTTATCTTGCGACGCTGCACTACAAGCGCGAGCCCGACCGGCAGCGCCACGAGGCCGGCCTCATCGCGGCTGGCTTGCCGGCTTGATCGACCCGGGGCAAGGACGAACAGAGGGAGCTTTGCTGGTATCCAGGACTCAGCGCAGCGCGGCGGTGCGCATGACGAACGACGTCGTCTCGAGTTTTGCGGTCGCGCTGCCCGAGAAATTGTCGCAGGACAGGCCCTGCATCGGGTCCTCGGAGAAGCCCATCGCGATCACGGCGTTCGGCTTGACGAAATAGCCGCGCAGCGCCGCGGTATCGAGCTCGCCCATCAGCGTCACCGACATCGCGTGGCTGGCGCTCGGCGACAGCATCACGATCTTGAGCCAGATGCTCTCGCCCTTGGCCGCGGAGAGGCGGGTGGCGGTTGCGATCCTGCCGTCGATGCTCTTGCCGACCACCGTGTTGATCTCCGTCGCCTGGGCCACGCTGCGGGGGCGGGCGGTGCGCGGGATCGGCGCGGAGGCGGCGACGACATTGGCGCGGTCGACCGGGGAGGCCGCCGGCGCGAAAGCCAGGGCTTGGAGGGCCGCGTTGGACACGCTCGCGGTGGGTTGCGGATCGGTGGCCGCGGCCAGGGCCTGGCGCGCCTTCAGCGCTGCGACCTGCGCCGGCGTCGCCTGCTGCGGCGTCGCCGGAACGTCGTCCCAGAAGCCGCGCGCATTGATGATGTCGGCCGGGGTCTCCGGCTTGCCGGAAGCGGGCTTGTCAGCCACGGGCGCGGGCTTTGGCTTCGGCGCCGCGACGATCTGCGCATCGGCCGAGGCGAGCTGGAGGACCTGCGGCTTGGCGCGCGGCGTCGGAACCGGCTCGGCGGGCTTGGCGGCGGCTGCGACGACGGTCGGTGCCGACGGCTTCGCGGCCGGGGCGGGTGCGCCCTCGTCATCCTCGTCGCCGGCGGGCGGAGCTGCCGGCTTGCTCCTGAACAGCGCAGCAAAGAAATTCGGCTTGCTGCCGGCATCGTCGCCGCTGCCGCGACGCTCGATCTCGGCCTTGGCGAGCTCATAGTTCTTGAGCGGCACGCCGTCGGTCGGCAGATGCACCGTCTTGCCGTCCGGGAACACGCGTGCGAGCTGGTCATGCGTCATGCGCGGCCAGTGCCGGACGCTGCCGGTGTCGAGGTGCACGAAGGGCGAGCCGGAGGTCGGATAGAAGCCGACGCCGCCCCGCTGCAGGCGCAAACCGGCAAAGCGGATCTGCTCCAGCGGCACACCCGGGATGTAGAAGTCCATCGCATGTCCCAGCATGTGTTGGCTGGCGCGCGCCACGCCGGAGGAGCGGCGCCGGAGCATGGCGTTGGTGGCCGGGGAGCGATAGGAGGAGATGATCTGGATCGGCTGCTTGCCGTCGACGTCGCGATAGACTTCCCAGAGGATGTCGAACAGGCGGCGGTCCATGACCGTCTGCTCCTGGGTGCGCCAGTCGCGCAGGAAGTGGTTGAGCTGCTTCAGCGCCGCTTCGTCGTAGCGACCGTCGCGCTTGAAGGTGACGGTGAGGTCTTCGCCGGAATGGGTGTGATGGAAGGAGAGCGTCTTGGTCTCGTTCAGCGCGGCGGCGTCATGAACCGAACCGGCGGCCGCGAGCAGCAATGCAGCCGCGAGGCCGATCCGGGATCCGGCCTTCACGCCCGCATGGGACAACGACAGCACAGCAAGTTGGCGTGCGAGACCAGTCAGCACGTATGAGCCCACCCAGTCGACGAGCGTTCAAATGGACTCTCCCGCCAACCCCGTAGCAGCGCGAAAGAGGGTGAACGCTTTCTTAAAGCGAGAAGGTTAATTTGAGGTTGACCTTCCCGCCCCCAAACCAAGTCAGGCTACAATCCTAAGCGGTTGACTGTGGCAAAAAAACGCCCGCCGCCCCATCGCAGCTCGCAGCATGGTTAACGTTCAGCGACCCCATCCTGGGGACGGGGTCGCTGATATCCTTGCAGAATCTCAGGAACGAGGCGCCGAACGGGCGTCAGCGGGTAAACACCCGCTGCTGTTGCGTACGACGGCCGACCGGCGCCGGCGGCGCGGCCTGGGTCGGCGCCCCGAACAGCCGCTCGAAGAAGTTTGGCCCCGACGAGCCGAAGCCTCCGCCGTTATTGGCCACCGCCACGCCCGAGGGCAGCGTCGTCGCCGGACGCGAATAGCTCGGCTGGGAATGCGCCACGACAGCCTCGAGGTCCTTGCCGCGGTTGTTCTTCAGGATGTTGATCATGGTCGCGTCGCGGCCATAGACGTCCTTGCGGAATTGCAGCTTGCCGGCCTCGTCCACGAACGCAGTCTGATAGGTGATGTTGACCGGGATCGGGGTCGGGAATTTCAGGTCGATCTCGCTCTTGCCGTACATGCTGCGCACGCGCTCCGGCGTGTACTTCTCGTTCGGCATGACGATGTTGAGCAGAACGGAGGCGTACTGATCCGGATTCTGCACCCGCATGCAGCCGTGGCTGAAGGCGCGCTCGTCCCTGGCGAACAGGTGCTTGTCCGGCGTGTCGTGCTGATAGACCAGGAACTTGTTCGGGAAGTTGAAGCGGATGCGGCCGAGCGCGTTGGCTTCGCCGGGCGGCTGCGAGATGTGCACCGAACCGTCGCGGTTCTGCTCCAGCCTGAGGCCCATGCGCTGAAGCACGGTCGGGTCCTGCTGCAAGGCCGGCAGATATTCGTTGTAGACGATCGACGGCGGCACGTTCCAGGTCGGATTGACCGTGATGTACTTCATCGTCTCGGTGAGCAGCGGGGTCGCATGGGAGCCCGGCTTGCCGGTCACGACGCGGGTGGTCCAGACCTGCTGGCCGCGCTGCATCACCTTCAGCGTGAAGTCCGGAATGTTGAGGATGACATAGGCATCGCCCAGCGACGGCGCGCCGAGGTCGCGCGGCAGCCAGCGCCAGCGCTCCATGTTCACCAGCACCACGTCGATCTGCTTGTCGCGCTTGGGAGTGTTGAGCGCCTTGACCGTCTTGTCGTCGAGGATGCCGGTCGCCTTCATCTCGGCGCCGGTCTGGAATTTGCGCACGGCTTCGGCGACTGCCGCGTCGTAGCGGGTGTCGCTGGCATTCTCGGCGAGGCCGAGCTTGGCGCGCAGTTGCGGCACGCGCGGATCTTCCACGACGATCTCGGCCTGCTTCTTGCCGGCCGGGGTGTATTTCAGCGCAGGGCCGTCGGCGATCTCGATCACCGGACCGCTGCCCTGGCCGCGCAGCTCGGCGAGCTTGGCCTTCAGCTCCTTGTAGAGCTTGTGCGGCGGGTTGTAGCTGTCGAGCGCCGCGGAGGCGTCGGTCGCGGTCGTGACCTTGGCGAGCACCTCGCCGGGGTCGACCGGATGCTCGGGATAGAGGATGTCGCCGCTGACCTGCGACCAATGCATGCGGCCGCTCTGGGCGTGGCGCGCATAGTCGAACATGCCGGCGGTGAGCTTGAGCTCGGCATCGGCTAGCGCATCGGGCGTGGTGGCGGCAGCGAAATCCGGCACCGGATAATCGGCCGGATTGAGGCCGTCGGAGGCGGCGTCCTTGAGCCGCGCGATCACGCCCTTGGCCGCAGCGGTCAGGTTGCCGCCTTGCGTCCAGACCGGCGCGAAATCGCGCGCGCCGTAAAACTTCTCGACGGCCGCGCGCTCGTTCTTGCGATCGAAATGGCGCGAGGTCTTGGCGCCGATCATGTCCTTGAGCCTGTCCGCGACCGGCTGGTCGGCGGCGGGCACGTTGCTTGCGGTCTTCACCGGTTCTGCGGCGGGAGCCGTTGCAGTGGTCGGCATCGCCGGAGAAGCAGGCTCGGCCTTTGCCGGCTCGGTCTTCGCAGTCTCGCTCTTCGGCGCTTCCGGCGCGGGTGTGGTGGCAACGTCGGACGGCTTGGTCTCGACCTTGTCCGGCGCCGGCGCTGTGTCCGCCTTGGCGGAGTCCCTCGCGTCGTCCTTCGTGGAATCCCGCACCGTGGCGGTGGTGTCGAGCTTGATGTCGGCTGCAGTCGGGGGCGGGACGTTTGCAGGCTCGGGGCGCGGGATCGCAGCTTCGATCGCGAGTTCGGCGGCGCTGCTGCGCGGCAGATCCTGCGCCAGGGCCGAGCTGGCCGACACCGTGAGGAAGGTCGCCGCGACCGTCATCAAGACACGGTCAAAGCCCACACGATGGTTCAAACAGTCACGCATTGTGTCGCACCCCTCGGGTGAACTGTTCCTCGTGGAACAGCTTCGTTGTCGCCATTGATGAGTTTCGGCTAAACCGCGCCGGCCTCTCGAAAGTTGCACGCCTGCACGCAACGATTCTGACGCAGACGATATACAGGCCCCGATTTTGCAGCCAGCGCTACCCGGGACAACTCACGACAAACTGACTTCAAGGGAGCCTCTTGGCAACGGATTGTACGCTTCTGCCACGCGCTTTTCCCTCTGTCTGTCACTTCCAAGTCACGGTTCAAATCGCAGTCGAATTGCAGCGTCATGCGAACGGCTTAGCGCGGTCTCGCACCGCGGTGTGCTCCCCCGTTCCCGCTGGGATCAGTGCGTCTCCTCGCCGCTTTTGCCGCCATGCCCTGGAACCCCGGCCTCGTCGAGCTTGCGGTAGAGCGTCGAGCGGCCGATTTTGAGGCGGCGGGCCACTTCGGACATCTGGCCGCGATAATGCGAGATTGCGAAACGGATGATCTCGTTCTCCATCTCTTCCAGCGGGCGGACATCGCCGGTCGCAGTGAGCAGGGAGAGCGTCCCCACCAGGGGGAGCGGAGCGATGGGTATTTCATTACCTGATACCAGTGAAGGCGTCGCCGCCGGCTCGAGCATCAACGGGGCGGTCGGAATATCCGTGGCGGGATGCGGCTGCGAGGCGAGCAGGGGGAAGTCGCCGAGACCGAGCTGGTCCCCATCGCTCATCACCACGGCGCGATAGACCGCGTTCTCGAGCTGGCGGATGTTGCCAGGCCAGTCGAGCTGGGCAAGGTGGGCCACCGCCTCGCCGCTGATCCCGGTGATCGGGCGGTTCTCCTCGGCGGCGAAGCGCGCGATGAAATGCCTGAGCAGATGCGGGATGTCCTCACGCCGCGCGCGCAGCGAGGGGATCGTCAGCGGCAGCACGTGCAGCCGATAAAACAGGTCTTCGCGGAAATGTCCCTGCTTGACCCGCTCCAGCAGCTTGCGATTGGTGGCCGAGATGATGCGGACGTCGACCTTGACCGGCTTGCGGCCGCCGACCGCCTCGACCGCCCCTTCCTGGAGCGCGCGCAGCAGCTTCACTTGCGCCGCCAGCGGCAGCTCGCTGACCTCGTCCAGAAACAGCGTGCCGCCATGGGCCTCGACGAACTTGCCCGTATGCCGCTCGGTGGCGCCGGTGAAGGCGCCCTTCTCATGGCCGAACAGGATGGACTCGACGAGGTTGTCGGGAATCGCGCCGCAATTGACCGCGACGAACGGCTTGGCCTTGCGCTCGCCGCTGCCATGGATGGCGCGCGCGAACATCTCCTTGCCGACGCCGGACTCGCCCTCGATCAACACGGGAATTGCGGAGTTTGCCGCCTTCTGGGCGGCGCGCATCACGCCAGCCATCGCTTCGGAGCGGGTGATGATATCGGCGAAGGTGAGCCGTCCTTCGCGGCTGTGACGGATGCGCTGCAATTCGCCCTTGAGTGCGGAGGTGTTGAGGGCGTTGCGAAGCGAGACCTGGAGCCGCTCGACGCCGACCGGCTTGACGACGAAATCGGCCGCGCCCGCGCGCATCGCGGAGATCACGTTGTCGATGCCGCCATGGGCGGTCTGCACGATGACGGGGACACTCAGGCCGGCTTCGCGGATCTTCGCCAATACGCCCATGCCGTCGAGGCCGGGCATCACGAGATCGAGGATGACCGCGTCGATGGCCGGTCCGTCGGGGGCGGTGAGGGCGGCAATTGCGGCATCGCCGGAGTCCACGACGACCGTCTCATAGCCGCATTTCTGCACCATGTTCTCGACCAGCCGGCGGGCTACAGCGTCGTCGTCGGCGATCAAAATACTGGCAGCCATGGTGTTCCCCGCACGCTACTACTATCTCTGTCTCGAATCGGGGCACTCTGGCCGAAGCCGATTAACGCACGCTTAAACCTTGATGCCCCCGCCCGCCGCCGCGATTGCTGAACACAGGTTTCCCACACAATGAATTCGCGCTCCAAATCTGCCTTGAAAAAGTCTGCCTCGAACAAGTCTGCCTTGAACAAGACCGCTCTCAAGAGGTCCGCTCCCGGCAAGCCCGCTCTCCGCAAGCCAAGCCCCAAAAAATCCGCCGCCAAGGCAAGGCCCTCCAGAGCTGCGAGCAAGACCGGCAAGCTTCCAGAGTGGAACCTGGCCGACCTCTATTCCGGGATCGACGCGCCGGAAGTGGCGCGCGATCTCGAGAAGATGGATGCCGACTGCGTCGCCTTCGAGACGGACTACAAGGGCAAGCTGGCGACAGGGACAGCAAACGAAGATGGCGGAAAATGGCTCGCCGAGGCGGTGCGACGCTATGAGGCGATCGACGATCTCGCCGGCCGTCTCGGCTCCTATGCCGGCCTCGTCCATGCCGGCGACAGCGTGGACCCTGCAATTTCAAAGTTTTACGGCGATGTGTCCGAACGCCTGACGGCGGCGTCCACGCATCTGTTGTTCTTCGCGCTCGAGCTCAACCGGATCGATGACGATATTTTGAATCGCGCGATGCAGGCCGCCGAGCTCGCGTACTACCGTCCCTGGATCGAGGATCTGCGCAAGGAGAAGCCGTACCAGCTCGACGACAAGCTCGAGCAGCTCTTCCTGGAGAAGGCGCAGACCGGCTATTCCGCCTTTAACCGGCTGTTCGACCAGACCATCTCCAGCCTGCGCTTCAAGGTCGGCTCCAAGGAGCTCGCGATCGAGCCGACACTCAACCTGTTGCAGGACCGCGACGGCTCCAAGCGCAAGAGCGCGGCGGAGGCGCTGGCCAAGACCTTCAAGGCCAACGAGCGCACCTTTGCGCTGATCACCAACACGCTCGCCAAGGACAAGGACATCTCCGACCGCTGGCGGGGCTTCAAGGACGTCGCGGATTCCCGCCATCTGAACAACCGTGTCGAGCGCGAGGTCGTCGACGCGCTGGTCGCCTCGGTGCGCGCAGCCTATCCGAAACTGTCGCATCGCTACTATGCGCTGAAGGCGAAATGGTTCGGCAAGAAGCGGCTGGCCTATTGGGACCGCAACGCGCCGCTGCCTTTTGCGGCGACCGACGTCATCGCCTGGCCGGAGGCGCGCAGTATGGTGCTGACGGCCTATCGCGGCTTCTCGCCCAAAATGGCCGATATCGCCGAGCGCTTCTTCACCGACCGCTGGATCGACGCGCCGGTGCGGCCCGGCAAGGTGCCGGGGGCGTTCTCGCATCCGACCACGCCGTCGGCGCACCCTTACGTGCTCATGAACTACCAGGGCAAGCCGCGCGACGTAATGACGCTCGCGCATGAGCTCGGCCATGGTGTCCATCAGGTGCTCGCGGCAAGGAATGGCGCGCTGATGGCGCCGACGCCGCTGACGCTGGCGGAGACCGCGAGCGTGTTCGGCGAGATGCTCACCTTCAAGCGGCTGCTGGCCCAGACCAAGAACGCGAAGCAGCGCCAGGCGCTGCTCGCCGGCAAGGTCGAGGACATGATCAACACCGTGGTGCGGCAGATCGCGTTCTACTCCTTCGAGCGCGCCGTCCACACCGAGCGCAAGAACGGCGAGCTCACTGCGACGCGGCTCGGCGAGATCTGGCTGTCGGTGCAGGGCGAGAGCCTCGGGCCGGCGATCGAGATCAAGGCGGGCTACGAGAATTACTGGATGTACATCCCGCATTTCATCCACTCGCCGTTCTACGTCTACGCCTATGCGTTCGGCGACTGTCTCGTGAACTCGCTCTATGCAGTCTACGAGAATGCGAACGAGGGTTTTGCCGAGCGCTATCTCGACATGCTCGCTGCCGGCGGCACCAAGCACTATTCCGAGCTGCTGCGTCCGTTCGGGCTCGACGCCAAGGACCCGAAGTTCTGGGACGGCGGGCTCAGTGTCATCGCGGGCATGATCGACGAGCTGGAGGCGATGGGGTGAGGTGCCCGGGCGCTCTTAGGGATGGGCGCACGTAAAACATCTGTTGAACTAAGGCTTCGGCGATGTTATACATATGTATAACTCGCGGGAGTCCATGCCATGAAGATCGAGATCAAGAAGATTGGCAATTCCGACGGACTATTGCTGCCCCGCGAATTGATGCAGCGGCTCGATCTCAAGCGCGGACAGCAATTGCACATCGTGGAATTACCCGGCGGTGGTTTTCAGTTGCTGCCTTACGATCCCGACTTCGAGCGGACGATGGAAATCGCCGACGAGGTGATGGACAAGTATCGCGACACGCTCGCGGCGCTTGCGAAATAGTCGGCCATGCAATGAGCGATCCCCAGGAGCCGCTCTGGATCACTTACGAGCAGGCCGTGGCCATTCACGGGCGGCAACTCCGACGCTTCGGAGGCGCGCCTGGACTGCGTGACGAAGGCATGTTGCGGTCGGCGCTCGATCGCCCGATCAACAAATGGCGCTACGAGCAGGCGCCGTTGGACGAGCTTGCCGCAGCCTATGCAGTGGGGCTCGCGAAGAATTATGCGTTTGTGGATGGAAACAAGCGTATTGCCTTCTTGGCGATGATGATTTTGCTGCACAAGAATGGCGTGGCGTTCAGTCCCGATCCGGCGGAAGCAACGATCATCATCCTCTCTCTCGCTGCCGGTGAAGTCAGCGAGGAGAGCCTGACGCGCTGGATCCGCGACAATCTGGATTCCAAATGACCCGATTTGCGGGAAAACCCCGCCTCGGTGCCGTTGCCCTGTCTAAATCTTTCAGGTATCCCAGCCCGAGAATTCGAGTTTCGACTGGGGACATTCCATGGCTGACCATAGCGAAGTGGCGTACACCACCGCCGACGGCAACGACTACGTTGCCCACGAGCAGACCTATGAGGGCTTCATCAAGCTGGTGAAGTACGGCACGGCCTCGGTCGCGCTCATCGTGATCCTGATGGCGATCTTCCTCACCTGATCCATCGCCTGCCGCACCGCCAGCGCTGTCGGTGCCCACAAAATTTGCATTCAAGCCGGTTCTAAAACCGGTATCCAACGTTGCGGGAGTAACGCTAAGTTCGCGTGCGCGCTTTGTCCCGCGTCGCCGGAGGGCCTATGAAGATCGCCGTTGCCAAGGAAATCGATCCGTCGGAGCCGCGTGTCGCCGCTTCGCCCGATACGGTGAAAAAGTTCAAGGCGCTCGGCGCCGAGATCGCCGTCGAGCCGGGCGCCGGCATCAAGTCGGGCCTTCCGGATTCCGAATTCACCGCGGTCGGGGCCACCGTCAGCACCGACGCGCTCAAGGACGCCGACATCATCATCAAGGTGAAGCGTCCCGAGGCGTCCGAGCTTGCGCAGTACAAGCGCGGCGCGCTCGTCATCGCCATCATGGACCCTTACGGCAACGAGGCCGCGCTGAAGACGATGGCCGACGCCGGCGTTTCCGCCTTCGCGATGGAATTGATGCCGCGCATCACCCGCGCGCAGGTGATGGACGTGCTGTCCTCGCAGGCCAACCTCGCCGGCTACCGTGCCGTGATCGAGGGCGCCGAGGCCTTCGGCCGCGCCTTTCCGATGATGATGACCGCAGCCGGCACCGTGCCCGCCGCAAAGGTGTTCGTGATGGGCGTCGGCGTCGCCGGCCTCCAGGCGATCGCGACCGCGCGCCGTCTCGGCGCGGTCGTGACCGCGACCGACGTGCGGCCCGCCACCAAGGAGCAGGTGGAATCGCTCGGCGCGAAATTCCTCGCCGTCGAGGACGAGGAGTTCAAGAACGCGCAGACCGCCGGCGGCTACGCCAAGGAAATGTCGAAAGAATACCAGGCCAAGCAGGCCGCGCTCACCGCCGAGCACATCAAGAAGCAGGACATCGTCATCACCACCGCGCTGATTCCGGGCCGCCCGGCGCCGAAACTCGTCAGTGCCGACATGGTCAAGTCGATGAAGCCGGGTTCGGTGCTGGTCGATCTCGCCGTGGAGCGCGGTGGCAATGTCGAGGGCGCCAAGGCCGGCGAGGTCGTCGACCTCGATGGCATCAAGATCGTCGGCTACACCAACGTCGCCGGCCGCGTCGCGGCCTCGGCCTCCAGCCTCTATGCCCGCAATCTGTTCTCCTTCATCGAGACCATGGTCGACAAGAAGGAGAAGAAGCTCGCCGTCAACTGGGACGACGAACTGGTCAAGGCCACGGCGCTGACCAAGGACGGCGCCGTCATCCACCCGAACTTCCAGCCGAAGGTTTAAAGGAGGCCCGCCATGGAGCATGCAGCACAGGTCGTCGACCCTTTCGTCTTCCGGCTGTCGATCTTCGTCCTCGCCGTCTTCGTCGGCTACTTCGTGGTGTGGTCGGTGACGCCGGCCCTGCACACGCCGCTGATGAGCGTAACCAACGCGATCTCCTCGGTGATCGTGGTCGGCGCGCTGCTCGCAGGCGGGGTGGCCAACGTATCGAGCGGCTCGGGCTGGGCCCGTGCCTTCGGCTTCGTGGCGCTGATCTTTGCCTGCATCAATATCTTCGGGGGCTTCCTTGTCACCCAGCGCATGCTGGCGATGTACAAGAAGAAGTCGAAGTAAGCGGCCACCTCGGGCTGAAGGGATCAATGGGGACCTGAGATGAGCGCCAACCTCTCTGCATTCTTGTATCTCGTGGCGGGAGTGCTGTTCATCCTGTCGCTGCGTGGGCTGTCGAGCCCGGCTTCGTCGCGTCAGGGCAATCTGTTCGGCATGATCGGCATGGCGATCGCCGTCGCCACCACGCTCGCCAATCATCCGCCGGCGGACGGTCTTGCCTGGCTGCTCGTCATCGTCGGCATCGCGATCGGCGCTGCGATCGGCGCGGTGATCGCGCGCCGCGTGCCGATGACCTCGATGCCGGAACTGGTCGCCGCCTTCCACTCGCTGGTCGGCATGGCCGCGGTGCTCGTCGCGGCCGGGGCGTTCTACGCGCCCGAGGCCTTCGACATCGGAACGCCCGGCAACATCCATGCCGCCAGCCTGGTCGAGATGTCGCTCGGCGTCGCCATCGGCGCGCTGACCTTCACCGGCTCGGTGATCGCGTTCCTGAAGCTGTCCGCCCGCATGAGCGGGGCGCCGATCATCCTGCCGTTCCGCCACGCCATCAACATCGCGCTGGCGCTGGCGCTGGTATTCTTCATCGTCGGCCTGGTCCGCTCCGGCAGCGCGGTCGATTTCTGGTTGATCACCATCATCGCGCTGGTGCTCGGCGTGCTCATGATCATCCCGATCGGCGGCGCCGACATGCCGGTCGTGATCTCGATGCTGAACTCCTATTCGGGTTGGGCGGCCGCCGGCATCGGCTTCACGCTCGGCAATTCCGCGCTGATCATCACCGGCGCGCTGGTCGGCTCCTCGGGTGCGATCCTGTCCTACATCATGTGCCACGCGATGAACCGGTCCTTCATCTCGGTCATCCTCGGCGGCTTCGGCGGCGAGACCGCGGCGGCCGGCGGGGCGACAGGCGAGCAGAAGCCCGCCAAGCTCGGCTCGGCGGACGATGCGGCCTTCATCATGAAGAACGCCTCCAAGGTCATCATCGTGCCCGGTTACGGCATGGCGGTGGCGCAGGCCCAGCACGCGCTGCGCGAAATGGCCGATATCCTGAAGAAGGAAGGCGTCGAGGTGAAATACGCCATTCACCCGGTGGCCGGCCGCATGCCCGGCCACATGAACGTGCTGCTGGCCGAAGCCAACGTGCCCTATGACGAGGTATTCGAGCTCGAGGACATCAACTCCGAGTTCGCGCAGGCCGACATCGCGTTCGTGATCGGCGCCAACGACGTCACCAACCCGGCGGCCGAAGAGGACAAGACCTCGCCGATCTACGGCATGCCGGTGCTCCAGGTCTGGAAGGCCGGCACGGTTATGTTCATCAAGCGCTCGCTGGCCTCGGGCTATGCCGGCATCGACAACCCGCTGTTCTACCGCGACAACACCATGATGCTGCTCGGCGACGCCAAGAAGGTCACCGAGAACATCGTCAAGGCGATGTAACGCGGGAGGCCGTGGCCATCAACAGGGAATGGCACCGGTCCCATCGCATGCCGCCCAAGGCGACGCGCGAGCAGCGCATCGCCTGGCACGCTGCCCACAAGGCAGCGTGCGGCTGTCGCGACGTTCCGGCGAGCCTGCGGCCCGACGTCATCAAATTGCTGCGGAGCCGTTGCAAGCCCTAGCCACAACCGAGGGGCGGCCGCGCACATGATGACCATCGTCAAGTGGATCGCCATCCTGCTCGTGACCGTCTATCTCGCCGGTCTTCTCGTGCTGTACGTCCGCCAGCGCGAGATGCTGTTTCCGATCCCGCCCGTCGGCCGCACCGCGCCTGATGCTGCAGGCCTGCCCGAGGCGGAAGAGCACGTCCTGACCACGTCCGACGGCGAGCAGGTCATCGTCTGGCACGTGCCGGCCAAGCCCGGTCGTTCGGTGATCCTGTACTTCCACGGCAACGGCGATTTTCTCGCCGGCCGCGTCAGCCGTTTCAAGGCGATGACCGCCGACGGCACCGGCCTCGTTGCGCTGTCCTATCGCGGCTATGGCGGCTCGACCGGGATGCCGAGCGAGCAGGGCCTGCTGCGCGACGCAGCAGCCGCCTACGCGTTCACGACCGCGCGCTACGCGGCGGAACGAATCGTCGCCTGGGGCTTTTCGCTCGGAACGGGCGTCGCGGTTGCGCTCGCCTCGGAGCATCGCATGGGAAAACTCATCCTTGAGGCGCCCTATACGTCGACGGCCGACATTGCGGGGTCGTCGTTCTGGTTCGTTCCGGTCCGACTTCTGATGCGCGACCCGTTCCATTCGGACCAGCGCATGTCGCGCGTCACGGTGCCGCTGCTCGTCATGCATGGCACCAATGACCTTGCCATTTCGATCGTCTTCGGAGAGCGTCTGTTCGCACTCGCCCGCGAGCCCAAGCGGTTCGTTCGCATGGAGGGCGGCGGGCACGACAATCTCGATCAATACGGCGCGATCGAAACGGCGAGAGATTTCATTGGCAGTTGACAGCTTGTTTGCACGCCGCGGATCCGCGCTCGCCGTCGTCTGCCTGACGCTTTTGCCGCAGAATGCGTTTGCTGCAACAGGCTTCGACGGCGCAGCGATGCGCTGGCCCTACGCGCTGCCGTTTGCCGGCCTGTTGTTGTCGATCGCACTGGGGCCGCTGCTGTTCCCGAAGATCTGGCATCATCACTATGGCAAGATCACTGCTGCCTGGTCGCTGCTGGCACTTGCTGCGCTCGTCGTCTTTGCCGGTGGCGCGGCGATGCTGGCGGCGCTCGTTCACGCCGTGCTCACCGAATATCTCGGCTTCATCGTGCTGCTGTTCTCGCTCTATGTCGTGGCCGGCGGCATCCTCATCACCGGCGACATCAGGGCGACGCCCGCGACGAATGTCGGCATCCTTGCGCTCGGCACGGTAGGAGCCAGCATCGTCGGTACCACCGGTGCCGCGATGATCCTGATCCGTCCCTTGATCCGCGCCAACCGGCCGCGGCGCCACAACGCCCATGTCGTCATCTTCTTCATCATCCTGGTGGCCAATGTCGGCGGCGCGCTGAGCCCGCTCGGCGATCCCCCGCTCTTCGTCGGCTTCCTCCATGGTGTCGACTTCTTCTGGACCACGCGGACCATCTGGTTGCAGACCGCACTCGTCGCCGTCCTGCTGCTCGGGATATTCGCCGTCGTCGACGTCTGGCGCTTTCGCAGCGAGCCGCCGCCCGCCGACACAGGCCGTGGGGAGCCGTTGCGCATCCGTGGCCTCGTCAATCTGGCGCTGATCGCGGCCATCGTCGCCAGCCTGCTCGTTTCGGCGATGTGGAAGCCCGGCATTGCCTTCGACATTTTCGGCACCAAGCTGGAGCTGGAGGACGTTGCGCGCAATCTGGCGCTGCTGGCCATCGCGGCGCTGTCGGTGTGGCTGACTCCCGACGAGCACAGGCAGGCCAACGGCTTCACCTGGGAGCCGATCCGCGAGGTCGCAAAACTCTTCGCGGGCATTTTCGTCGCCATCATCCCGGTCATTGCCATGCTCAATGCGGGCCATCACGGCGCGTTCGCCTGGCTGCTGTCGGCGGTGACGGCGCCGGACGGCGCGCCGCGTGAGGTCGTCTATTTCTGGTTCACCGGCCTGATGTCTGCGTTCCTCGACAATGCGCCGACCTATCTGTTGTTCTTCGAGCTCGCCGGCGGCGACCCGCAGGTGCTGATGCATCAGCTATCGGGCACGCTCGCCTCGATCTCCATGGGAGCGGTCTACATGGGGGCGCTCACCTATATCGGCAATGCACCGAACTTCATGGTGAGCAGCATCGCCCGCGAGAACGGCATCGAGATGCCGAGCTTCTTCGGCTATTTCCTGCGCGCAGGCGCGGTGCTGATCCCGCTATTCGTGCTGCTGACGTTGCTGCCGCTCGCACCGATCCTGCACTGGCATTGAATCTCGCGCCTGATTTGCTACTGCTGATCCAAGCAAATGGAAGCGGTGGATGAGCGCGCACAATCAGATGCCCCGGTCGGCCTGGATCTTTCCGGCGCTGGCCTTGCTGTTGTTCGCAGTCGTCAGCGCAACGAACTACGTGTTCACGCTGTCGTTCGGCGGGCTCGTCTTCGCCATCGTTCTTCTGGTCATCCTGTTCGGCACGGTGTTCGCGGCGGTTCATCACGCCGAGGTGATCGCGGAGCGGGTCGGCGAACCCTACGGCACGCTGGTGCTGACGCTGTCGGTGACCATCATCGAGGTCGCGCTGATCACCACGATCATGCTGGGCGACAAGCCCGCCCCGGCACTGGCGCGCGACACCGTGTTCGCCGTGGTCATGATCGTCTGCAACGGCCTCGTCGGGCTCTGCATCTTCATCGGCGGCCTGCGCTATCGCGAGCAGGGCTTCCAGCTCTCCGGCGCCAACGTCTATCTCAGCGTCCTGTTCGCGCTCGCGACCATCACGCTGATCCTGCCGAACTACACCACCACCACGCCGGGCCCGGTCTATTCGGCGGTCCAGCTCGGCTTCGTCGACGTGGTCACACTCGCGCTGTACGGGGTATTCCTCTACACCCAGACCGTCCTGCACAGGGATTACTTCGTTCATGAACGTGCCGACGGCGAGGGCGGGTCGCCGCACCTGTCGGCCGCGGCACTCGCGCTCACGGTGGTGCTGCTGTTGATCGCGCTGCTGGCGGTCGTGCTGCTCTCCAAGAAGTTCTCGCTGGTGGTGGACGCCGTTGCGATCAAGATCGGCGCGCCGCCGGCCTTTACCGGACTTCTGGTCGCGCTCCTGATCCTGATGCCGGAAGGCGTCGCGGCCGTGTCGGCGGCCCGCAAGAACGACCTCCAGAAGAGCATCAACCTCGCGCTGGGATCGTCGCTGGCGACCATCGGGCTGACGATCCCGGCGGTCGGCGTCGCCACCTACGCGCTCGACAAGGAGCTCGAGCTCGGCCTCAACGCCCAGGGCAGCGTACTTTTGCTCCTGACCTTCTTCCTGAGCATGCTGACCTTCGGTACGGGCAGGACCAATGTCCTGTTCGGACTGGTCCATATGGTGGTATTTGCCGTCTACGTGTTCATGGTTTTCGTGCCCTAGAGGGATCCCAATGCTTGCCGCCAAGTCCGAGGTTCAGGTCGACAACGAGGAGGTCCGGGTGACGGAATGGCGGCTTGCCCCCGGCAGCGCGACCGGCCACCACACCCATGGGATGGACTATGTGATCGTTCCGGTCGTCGCCGGCGAGATGACCATCGTGGCGCCCAATGGCGAAAGGTCCAAGGCGCAGCTTGCCGCCGGGAAATCCTATTTCCGCAAGGCCGGGGTCCAGCATGACGTACTTAACGAAACCTCAACCGAGATCGTGTTCCTTGAAATCGAGCTGAAACCGTAGGTTGGCGCCGCCGTTTGCCATCGATCCGTCGCAGTTGATCCCTCACAATGCCCTAAAGTTCCCGCATCAGGTCGCGCGGGGAGTGTGGTCGGAATGCTGAAATACCTCGCAAAAATTTCGATGGATATTTTCCCCTCGGTGCTCGCGACGATCATCGGGGCCTACATCGTCAATCATTACATTAACGCCAAGCCGGCCGCCGACACCCCAGCCGCCGTGACCGCGCCTGCCCAGACCGGCAGCGACGGCAAGCCGGCCGATACCGCCAACCTTCCCGCCCCCGGCGTCAAGGCCAAGGGCATCTCGGAGAAGAGTGTGACGGACAAGGCGGCGGCCGAGAAACCGGCCGATCACCAGCCGGCCGCCGAGACCAAGGCCGCAGACGTGACCCCCGCCGACACCGGCCCGCGCGGCCGTTCCTCTGCCCGCGACAAGGCCGCGGCGAAATCCACACCGGCTACCTCTGCTCCCGTGGTTGAGGCCAATTCGGCCCCGACGGCGGCTTCGCCCGCCCCCGACGCCAACGATCTGGCGCGCGCTGCGATCGAGCGCCTGCGCAAGTCGCCTGAAGGCAAGGCTGCTGAAGGCAAGGCTGCTGAAGGCAAGGCCGCTGAGGGCAAGGCTGCCGAGGCCAGATCGTCGGAAGCCAAGCCGGCCGAGGCTCGCGCTTCGGATACCAAGCCGGCCGAGCGGCCGGCTGAGCCTGCGGTGCGGGATGCCGCCCGCGCGCCGGAGGCGCCGCGGGTCGTGAATGTGGAGCCGTCTCCGGTCCGTCCACTGCCGCCGCCGATCAATGTCTCGACGCCCTCACCGGAGGCCTATGGCAATGGGGGCTCCAATCCACCCTACACGGCCTCGATCGGCAATGACGATCCGAATCGGGTGACGCCGCCGGCCGACATTCCCGTGCCGGTCATCGCGCCACCGCTCGACCTGCGTGCCGATGCGGGCGCCGCCCTGCCGCGGCCGAAGAAGACCAATGTCGCCGACGAGATGCTGTCGGGCATGAAGTCGATGTTCAACGCCGTTCTGCCCAAGAGCGCCACGCCCGATTAGAACTCCGCTCAGGCTCCGCCGAGCCGTCAGCCGCCGACGCGGGCGAGACCGCTGCGGGCCGCTTCGTCGCGTGGACGAAGCGCGACCGCCTTGGTGTAGGACGCTGCCGCCTTGGCCTTGTCGCCCAGCCGCTCATAGGCCTGTCCGCGCGCGGTCCAGATCTGGGCGTTGTGCGGATCGGCCTCGGAGGCTTCATCGAGATCGGCTGCGGCCTCCTTGACCTTGCCGAGCGCGAGATAGCTGTTGGCGCGGCCGAGCAGCGGCTCGGCCTTTTGCGGGTTGAGACCGCTGGCGGCGCTGAAATCGGCGACCGCGAAGTCGTGCTGGTTCTTGCCCTGGTAGATCAGGGCGCGGCCATAGAGCGCCTGCGCATTGTAGGGATCGAGGCTGACTGCGCGATTGAACTCGTCGAGCGCTGCCGCGGTCTCGCCTGACTTCGCCAGGGACTGGGCCTTCGCGGTATGGGCCTGGGCTTCGGTGACGTTGCCGGCGCTCACCGCGCTCTCGGCCGGCGCGGCGGCCTTGGGCGCCTCCTGCGGCTTCTCCCTCTCCGGCATCAGCGATCCCAGATCGAACGAGCAGCCGCACAGCGCGATTCCCGTCAAGGCCGCCGCGAGCGGCGGCTGCCAGATCCGGCGCCGTCGCGCAAAGCCGCGCTGAGGGAAAGGGGAGGCCATCTACGGTTCGCTCGCGCTAGAGCTTGATCCGACAAGTCCTCAAAACAATAACGCGGGCCTGGGGCCCGCGTCATCGAAAACTGAACTCTTGCTGAATCGGATCAGCGCGGTCCGCGCGGACCTGCACCGGGGCCGCCACGACCGCCGCGATCACCGCCCGGGCCGGCGCCGAACACCGGCTTCGGCTTCATCGGCAGCAGGCCTTCGCGCTGCAGCTTCTTGCGGGCGAGCTTGCGCGCGCGGCGCACGGCTTCGGCCTTTTCGCGGGCCTTCTTCTCGGAGGGCTTCTCGTAATGACCGCGGAGCTTCATCTCGCGGAAAATTCCCTCGCGCTGCATCTTCTTCTTCAGCGCCTTGAGGGCTTGATCGACATTGTTATCGCGAACGAGAACCTGCACGCGGCATCCTCTTCAGGTGGATCGGATTTGAATTCTGGTAAGTCCAAGGGGATGGCGAAACGCGCAAGCCCTTAACCTTGAGCGCGCGGATGTATCAGACAAAACCGGAGATGTCCACCGGCCAAGCGGATTTTCGGGCCAAGTTCGGCCATTAAATGCGGCGAAAATACCTCCATGCGGCCCCGATTTGGGCGGTTTGGCGCCAGCGACGGGGCCGCGCCGGAGCTTTGTTCCGGAATCTTTGCAATGAGGGGACCACAATGGACATCAAAAAATACGCTGCCGAAGCCATCGGCACCTTCTGGCTCACATTCGCAGGCTGCGGAAGCGCGGTGATCGCGGCCGGCTTCCCGCAGGTCGGAATCGGGCTGGTCGGCGTGTCCCTCGCCTTCGGGTTGAGCGTTGTCACCATGGCCTACGCGATCGGCCACATCTCCGGCTGCCATCTCAACCCGGCTGTCACGGTGGGTCTCGCCGCCGGCGGTCGTTTTCCGGCGGGGCAGGTCCTGCCTTACATCGTCGCCCAGGTGGCGGGCGCGATCGTCGCCGCATCGTTGCTCTATGTCATTGCCAGCGGGGCGCCCGGCTTCGACGTCGGCAAGGGCTTTGCCTCGAACGGCTATGGCGCGCATTCGCCTGGCCAGTACAGCATGATCGTGTGCTTCCTCACCGAAGTGGTGATGACCATGATGTTCCTGTTCATCATCATGGGGGCGACCCATGGCCGCGCCCCGGCGGGTTTCGCGCCGCTCGCGATCGGGCTCGCGCTGGTGATGATCCATCTCGTCAGCATTCCCGTCACCAACACCTCGGTGAATCCGGCGCGGAGCACCGGCCCGGCGCTGTTCGTCGGCGGCTGGGCGCTGTCGCAGCTCTGGCTGTTCTGGGTCGCGCCGCTGATCGGCGGCGCGCTCGGCGGGGTGATCTATCGCTGGCTTAGTGAGGAGCCCAGCGGCGTCGTTGCGGGCGTGAAGACGGCGTGATCACGATCTATCCGGCGGGATTGCAGCCTTTGCTGCGATCCCGTTACGTGTCCCGGGGCGGCCTGACTTCGGTCACGTGGCCCATTTTGCGGCCGGGGCGGGGCGCGCCCTTGCCGTAGATGTGCACGGTGGCGCCCGGTACGCCGAGCCACTTCTCGTAATCGTTGATCTCGTCGCCGATCAGGTTGGTCATGGTGACGACATCGCCGTGGCGCACCGGCTTGCCGAGCGGCCAGCCGGCGATGGCGCGGATGTGCTGCTCGAACTGCGAGACGGAGGCGCCATCGAGCGTCCAGTGCCCGGAATTGTGCACGCGCGGCGCGATCTCGTTGACCAGCACCTTCGGCCCGGTGCCGCCTGCGAGCACGAACATCTCGACGGCGAGCACGCCGACATAGTCGAGCGCCGTTGCGATCTTGCCGGCGATGCTGCGCGCCTCCTGGGCGAGCGCATCAGGGATCGGCGCGGGCGCACGCGATATCTTCAGGATGTGGTCGCGGTGCTCGTTCTCGGTGACATCGAAGCACTCGACCTCGCCTGTGGCCGAGCGCGCGGCGATCACGGAGATCTCGCGCTCATACGGGATGAAGGCTTCCAGGATGGCCGATTTGGTGCCGAGGCTGGTCCACACTTTGGCGATGTCGTCGCCCTCGCGGATGATGGCCTGGCCCTTGCCGTCATAGCCGAAGCGGCGGGTTTTCAGCACCGCCGGAAGGCCGATCCTGGCGACCGCCTCGCGCAGCGAGGAGACGGAGGTGACGTCGGCATAGGCGGCAGTGCCGATGCCGAGCTTCGTCACGAAATCCTTCTCGGCGAGCCGGTCCTGGGTGGTCTCGAGGATCTTGCGGTTGGGCAGCACCGGGCGGCGCGCGTCCAATACCAGCGCGGCTGCCGCCGGCACGTTCTCGAATTCGTAGGTGATGACGTTGACATCATGCGCGAACAATTCGAGCGCCTCGACGTCGGCATATTCGGCGCACGTCGCGTTCAGCACGACGTCGAAGGCCGGCGAATCCGGATCGGGCGAGAACACCTGGCAGCGCAGGCCGAGCCGCGCCGCGGCCATGGCCAGCATCCGGCCCAATTGTCCGCCGCCGAGGATTCCGATGGTGTCACCCGGCTTCAGCTTCACTTGCCTGGTGTCCGTCACGCCTTGTCCTCCGGGCGCTCGGCGACCGCCTCGGTTTGTGCCTTGCGCCAGGCGGCGAGGCGATCCGACAGGGCCGGGTCGGACAATGCCAGCACAGCGGCGGCGAGCAGCGCGGCATTGATCGCGCCGGCCTTGCCGATGGCGAGGGTGCCGACCGGGATGCCCGCCGGCATCTGGACGATCGAATAGAGCGAATCGACGCCCTTGAGCGTCCTGGATTCGACGGGAACGCCGAACACCGGCAGTTCCGTCAGCGCCGCCGCCATGCCGGGCAGATGTGCCGCGCCACCCGCCCCGGCGATGATGACCTTGTAACCCGCGGCCTTGGCGCCCTTGGCGAAAGCGAACAGCCGGTCGGGTGTGCGGTGGGCCGAGACGACGAGGCTGTCGGCCGCAATGCCGAGCGCGTCGAGCGTGTCGGCGGCATGCCGCATCGTGTCCCAGTCCGACTGGCTTCCCATGATGATGGCGATCGGCGCGGTCATGACGTCAATTGTGCCCGGAAAAACAGAAAGATAGGCCAGATTAACGGTTCCGGCCGGCGGCTCGCAAGGCGGTGGCAAGGAGAAGGGAATCCACTATCCTGTCTTGGTGAATCCCCGCAAGCCTTCATTGAGCAGGATGCCCATGAAGAAACCGAAAAGGGCGCGCTCTGCGAAGGCCGGAAAGGGCCGGATCGCCAGCGCCGGCCGATCGAAAGCCGCTTCGAGCCGCGCGGCCAAACCGGCCTTGCGCAAAGCGCCGGCCGCCGAGGACAGCAAGGCGACCATCCGCGGCCTCAGGAGCAAGCTCAAGGCAGCCCTGCTGCGGATCTCGGAACTCGAAGCGGCCGCCGACACCGATTTCCTGCTCGAGATCCCCAACCGGCGCGGTTTCGAGCGAGAGCTCGCGCGCGCCATCGCCTATATGAAGCGCTACCGCGCCAGCGGGGCCCTGATCGTTCTCGACGTCGATCGGCTGAAGCCGATCAACGATTCCTTCGGTCATGCCGCCGGCGACGAGGTGCTCAAGGCGATCGTCGCCACGCTGACCCGGCAGGTCCGCGCCTCCGACGTGGTCGGCCGCCTCGGCGGCGACGAGTTCGCGCTGCTGCTCTGGAATCTCAGCGAGACCGATGCCAAGGCGAAGGCCGCGGCCCTGGAGCAGGCGATCGATGAATTGTCCTTCGTCTTTCGCGGCCAGCACGTGACCGCGGGCGCTTCGGCGGGCGTCGCCTTGCTCGGTCCGCAGTCCGCGGCAGCCCGCGCCCTGGAGGAGGCGGATGCCGCCATGTATGTGCGCAAGGCGCACCGCCGGCACGAGGCCGCGGATCAGGCTGGTTCGCAGCGAGCGCTCGTCTAAAGCGCGATGCGATTAGGATGAATCGTCATCGCGCTTTGGATTATTGTTTGAGCATGATCTTTTCGGAAAACCGCTGCGCACTTTTCCGGATCATGGTCTAGAGGGTCGCAAGATCTTCCGGCACGTTGCCGAACTTGCGCAGCAGCGTCGCGTCGCCGAACTCGCCGGTCATGGGATCGCCGCTGCGGCTGAATGCGACCGCGCCGATATGGCCGGGGCCGCGCGCCAGAATCTCGGCGCGCCGTAGCGCCGCCGTCGAGGACTGACACTCCTCTGCCGCGCCGGCAACGGTTGATCCGTCGTCGTCGATCAAAAAGGACATTGCAACGTAGTAGGTCACATCCGACATGGCGTTGCTCCAATGCTGAAAATCAGGCGGCGCTGCTCTTGCTCCGCATCTTGCTGCGCGAAGTCTCCGGAATGCAGCCGGCGGAAATCGCCGCCTGCAATTCCTCCAGCTCGGCTTCCAGATATTCGTTGGCCATGATCAGCGCCTTGATGGTGCTGCGCAGATTGCCGTCGCACATCGCGATCGCCTGATCGCAGGCCTGTTCATAGTGGCTGTTGTCGAGAAGGGCGGTCGTCGACATCTGCGTGGTCCTCGTGTGTTGTGCTCGAGCGTTCTCTGGTGCGGGGGCGTTCGCGATTGTTCCTCTTTTGTTCTCATTGAGTCAAGCGGATTCGGAAGCGGCTGGGCGCGGCAAGACCGGCTCACGCTCAGGCGATGATGTCGGGGGTGATCTGGTCTTCGATGAACGCGATGCGATCGCGCAACAACAGCTTGCGCTTCTTCAGGCGCTGTAACCGCAACAGGTCGGGGGCGGGCGATTGATGCAATGCATCGATCGCCGCATCGAGATCTCGGTGTTCCTGCTGCAACCGGGTGAGCTCGGCTTCGAGCTCACGCTCATCTTCATTGGTCATGTCTGCGGTGGCCGAAAACCGATAGGCGTGAGATCTGGGCTGTGGATGCCCTGTGGAAATTATCGTCCTTGCGCCGCGTGATCGCAAGCGATCTGCGGTCTCTCGCCGCCGATCTCCCGCAACATATTTCTGCGAGGAGCCGCGGCGTTGCGCCGGCGCATTGATATCATGGATTTTTCCCAGCGTGGTTCCCCTAGTCACGCTTCGTTACATATGAACTTTCAAAAATGACGCTGCGACGACGGATACCCATCGACAGGACGAATCGGTGATGTAAACTTGGTCGTCCGGATCGAATCCTAAAGGTTCAACCCTACCGAGGAGGTTTCGAATGACAATTCAGGCACATCTCGTTGAATTGGAACGGAAGCACAAACTTCTCGAAAACGAATTGCACGAAGCTCTCGTGCACCTTTCAACAGACGACCTGCAAATTGTTGAGTTGAAGCGCCGGAAGTTGATGGTCAAGGACCAGATCGAGCGTTTGAAGCAAGGCGATACGCTCCACTAGCAACCCCCGTGACAGTGTAGAGTTGATCACATCCTTCACGCAGGGATGAGAGCATTCGTGCTCATCCCTGCTGCAGGGTGTGCAGCGTTCAACCCGTTTGCACGGCGCTCGTATTTGCGTGGACGCGTAGTCTCGACGCGTGGACTTATCGGCTTCTCGAAACGCTCTCGATATCTGCAAGCTCGGCGACGTGATCGGCGATCGCGAGCGAGGACGTCAGTCCGGGCGATTCGATGCCGAACAGATTGATCAGGCCAGCAACGCCGTGATCGCGCGGGCCCTGCATCAAGAAGTCCTGCGTGGCCACGGCCGGCGGCACGATCTTCGGGCGAATGCCGGAATAGCTCGGCATCAGCGCGCCGTCCGGCAGCGTCGGCCAGTATTTGCGGATCGCGGGATAGAAGCGCTCGGCGCGTGAGGGATCGACCTCGTAATCGATCGTTTCGATCCATTCGACGTCAGGCCCGAAACGCGCCTGTCCTGCCATGTCCAGCGTCAGGTGCACCCCCAGGCCGCCGGGCTCGGGCACCGGATAGATCAGGCGCGAGAACGGCGCCTTGGCGTTGCAGCTGAAATAGTTTCCCTTGGCGAGATAGGACGGCGGAATCCGGTCCAGCGGCATGCCGTCGATGCTGCGCGCCACATGCGTTGCCGACAGCCCCGCGGCGTTGACGAGGAGGCTGCATTGCAGCGTCATCGGTGCCTTGCCGCCGGCGTCGATCTCGATGAGGCCGGCCGCCGCCCTGGCACGGATCAGCGGCGTGTGGAACGCAAAGGCCGCGCCGGCCTCCTCGGCTTCGCCGCGCAGCGACAGCATGTAGGCGTGGCTGTCGATGATGCCGGTCGACGGCGACAGCAGCGCGGCGTCGCAGGCGAGCGCCGGCTCCAGCGCGCGTGCGGCCTCGCCCGAGAGCAGCTGCAGGTCGAGCACGCCGTTGGCCTCGGCGTGCGCCTTGATCGATTGCAGCTTCTCGGTCTCCGTCGGGCTGGTCGCGACGATCAGCTTGCCGCAATTCTTATGCGGGATGCCGCGCTCGTCGCAGTAGCGGTAGAGCGCTTGCTTGCCGGCGACGCACATGCGCGCCATCCAGCTCCCGGCGCGGTAATAGATGCCGGCATGGATCACCTCGCTGTTGCGCGAGGAGGTGACGGTGCCGATCGCCTCGGCTTCCTCGAGCACGATCACCTCGCGCCCGGCCCGGGCGAGCTTCCGGGCCACAGCGAGCCCGACCACGCCGGCTCCAATGACGACGCAGTCGACCTTATCCATGGTTGTGCAGGATTCCAGTTGGAAGCACCGGTGGCGCGTGGCCGAGGCAAGGGGGCGCGGGCGGAGCTTCCGTTAAGAAGGCGTTTATCATGTCAGGGCAATTGCCGTATTTCACGTCACATTATTCTGTTGTTCCCTCAGGCGTTTACCCGATCCAAACCCGCGAGACCAGACAATCCGACGTTGAAATCGCGGGTGGCTGATGGCTGAGAAGAACTGGCACGTGGGCAGCACGCTTTCGATTGCTGTGCGGGCCCTCCTATGCCTGGCCGGTGGGGGCGCGCCTGCGCGCGCCTTTGCGGCATCGGACAGCCTTGCCGTTCCAGGCGATCTCACCAGGCTTGATCCCGGCGTGATCTGGGAAGCCCTGATCGCCGGCATCGTGATCTGCGCGTTCCTCGCCGCGATCGGGCTGTGGATCCATTCCTCACTGCGCCGGTCCAGCCGTTTGCAGTTGCGGCGCAACGCCTTCATCTCCTCCGCCATGAACAATCTCAACCAGGGCGTGGTGATGACGGATGCGCAGCGCCGCATCATCTTCTGCAACGATCGCTATCTCGAGATCTATGGCCTGGCGCGATCCGACCTCTGGCCCAATATGACCGGCCACGACATCCTGAGCCTGCGCCGCGAGCGCGGAGTGCTCGGCGTCACCGATGACGAATTTTACGAGAAGGCATCAAGCGCCAACGGCCTGATCACGGAGCTGCCCGACGGACGGGCCATCCTGGTGAAATATTTCGTGCTGCCGAATGGCGGCTCGGTGGCGACCCATCTCGACGTCAGCGACCAGCGAAGGCTGTCGCGACAGCTCGCCTCGACCAAGCAGTTCCTGGAGACGGTGCTGGACAACGTGCCGGCCTGCGTCGCCGCCAAGAACATCGAGGACGGCCGCTACATCTTCGCCAATACGGCCTATGAGCGCTTCTGGGGCTTCTCGCGGGACCACGTCGTCGGCAAGAACGCCCGCGAGCTGTTTGCGCCGGTCTCGGCGGCCACGATCGAGGCAACCGACCAGGCCGCGCTTAATTCGCCGGACGGCCAATTCCGCAACGAATTCGAGGTCGAGCGCGGCGGGGAGCGGCGCATGGTCGCCTCGATCCGGATCGCGGTTCACAATGAAAGCAACCGGCCCGGATTCCTGCTGCTGGTGTTCGAGGACATCACCGACCGCCGCTCGCTGTCGCAGGAGCTGGAGAGCACCAAGAAGTTCCTTGAGCTCGTGGTCGACAACATCCCGGTTGCGCTGATCGTGGAGCAGGTCAAGGACGGCCGCTATCTGCTCGCCAACCGCAGCGCGGAGACGATCCTCAACCGCAGGCGCGAGGAAGCCACCGGCCTGACCGCGTCCGACATCTTCAACGCCAAGGAAGCCAGGCTGATCGTCGCGCGCGACGAGGCCGCGATCAAGAAGCGCGGGATGATCACCGAGGAGCATCCCATCTCCACCAAGGACGGCCTGCGGCTGTTCCTCACCCGCCGCGCCACCGTGCTCAGCGAGGCCGGCGAGCCGCAATATCTGATCAAGACCCACGAGGACGTCACCGATCGCCGGCAGACCGAGTCGCGGATGGCGCACATGGCCTATCACGACGGGCTCACCGATTTGCCGAATCGCGCCGCCTTCCTGCAGGCGCTGACCCAGATGATCGAGGCCTGCGAGGGCACCGGCGAGGAGTTCGCCGTGCTCTGCGTCGACCTCGACGGCCTCAAGGAGGTCAACGACGTCTTCGGCCATGCGCTCGGCGACAAGCTCCTGATCGAGGTCGCCCATCGGCTCCTGGATTCCGCGCGCGGCGGCGTCGTGGCGCGCCTCTCCGGAGACGAGTTCGGCCTGATCATCGACGGCAAGCAGCCCGAAGCCGGCCTCGCGCTGGCGCAGCAGATCGGCGAAGCCGTCGCGAAGGATTTTCAGATCGACGGCCGCCCGGTCCGCGCCGGCATCACCACGGGCATGTCGGTCTTCCCCCACAACGGCACCGATGGTGCCTCGCTGCTCGCCAATGCCGGCGCGGCGCTGTTCCGCGCCAAGCAGAAGTCGCGCGGCACGATCAGCCTCTACCAGCCCGAGATGGACCAGCAGATCCGCGACCGCCGCGTGCTGCACCAGGATCTCTCCATGGCGGTCAAGAACGGCGAGCTCTCGCTCGCCTTCCAGCCGCAGGGGGCCGCCGGCCACAGCGTCGCCGAGAGCGAGATCATCGGCTTCGAGGCGCTGGCGCGCTGGCAGCATCCGGTGCGCGGCCAGGTTTCGCCGGCCGAGTTCATTCCCATCGCCGAGGAGAGCGGCCTCATCGTCGAGATGGGCGAGTGGATCCTGCGCGAGGCCTGCCGCGAGGCGGCGTCCTGGCCGAAGCCGCTGCAGGTCGCGGTCAACCTGTCGCCGGCGCAGTTCATGCACGGCGACGTGGTCGGCCTCGTCCATTCGATCCTGATCGAGACGGGCCTTGCACCCGGCCGGCTCGAGCTCGAGATCACCGAGGGCGTGCTGATCGAGGATTTCGACCGCGGCCTTGCGCTGCTGCGCCGCCTGAAGGCGCTCGGCGTGCGCATCTCCATGGACGATTTCGGCAGCGGCTATTCCTCGCTGAGCTATCTCCAGGCGTTCCCGTTCGACAAGATCAAGATCGACCGCGCCTTCATCATCAATCTCGGCCGCAATCCGCAATCGGCGGCGATCGTGCGCGCCGTCATCGATCTCGGCCACGGCCTCGAAATGTCGATCATCGCCGAGGGCGTCGAGACGGTCGACCAGCTCGCCTTCCTCGCCGAGGAAGGCTGCGACGGCGTGCAGGGCTATCTGCTCGGCAAGCCCTTGCCGATCGGCAAATATGCCGGTCTCGTCGGCCGTGCGGAGTCCATGGAGCTTGTGCTCAAGACCGGCTAATGGTGGAGCGCTTCGCTCCCTCTCGACGGTTTCATGGCGGATTACGAGCTTGCGATCATCGGCGGCGGCCTGAACGGTGTCAGTCTCGCGCGCGATGCGGCCGACCGCGGCCTGCGGGTGATCCTGTTCGAGCAGGGCGATCTCGGTGGCGCGGCCTCGTCGGCGACGCCGCGTTTGATCCATGGTGATCTCTCGGTGCTGGAGCGCCGCGGCTTCTGGCGGGTACGTCGGGCGTTGGCCGAGCGCCGGACCTGGCTCTCCATCGCGCCGCACGTGGTTCGGCCGATGCGTTTTGTCATTCCCGCCCGTTCCGACGAGCGTCCGCCCTGGCTGCTGAGGGCCGGCCTGTATGTCTATGACGGCCTGACGAACCGCGGCGGCCTGCCGCAATCGACGACCCTCGACATCACGCATCATCCGGTCGGTGATGCGCTGAAGCGTCCGTTCGGCACGGCGTTCGAATATTCGGACTGCGTCGTCGACGATTCCCGCCTGGTGGTGCTCACCGCGCTGGATGCGGCCGAACGGGGCGCCGCGATCCGGACCGGGGCGCGCTGCGTCCGCGCCGATCGCACCGACACCTGGCGGCTTGCGGTGGTCGATCGCGGCATTCGCCGGACGATCTCGGCCCGGGCGCTCGCCAATGCCACCGGCGGCTGGACCGCGATGGTTGCCGACACCGTACTGAGGCAGCCGCAGCCCGCGATGGCGGCGATGCAGATGAGCCAGATCGTCGTGCCGAAATTGTTCGAGTCCGACAATGTCTATGTGTTCCAGAACAATGACGGACGGCTGATCTTCGCCCGGCCGTTCGAGCGCGACTTCACGCTGATCGGCATGGTCACGCACGCCTTCACCGGCGATCCCGCGATCGTGGCGATGCCGGGTGCCGATGTCAGCTATCTCTGCGACGCCGCCAGCCGCTATTTCCGCGAGCGCGTCGCGCTGACTGACGTGGTCCGGACGGTCTCCGGCGTCAACCTGACGCTGGCGTCCGCACGAGGACGCGACGGCACGGCGCTATTCCATGCGCGCCGCCGCAAGGCGCCGTTGATCACGATGTTCGGCGGCGACGTCACCACCTCGCGCCGACGCGCCGAGCGGGCAGTGACGAAGCTGACGCCGTTCTACCCGATGTCGCCGCCCTGGACCGCCGGCGCAGCGTTGCCAGGTGGAGATTTCGCCTGGGACCGTTTCGATACCGAGGTCGACCGCGCCCGCGAGCGCTGGCGCTTTCTGTCCGAGCCGGAAGCCCAGCGCTTGGTCGGGGCCTACGGCTCGCGATTGTCGGCCGTGCTCGGCGAAGCAAGGACACGTGAAGAGCTAGGCCCAGCCTTCGGTCCCGAACTGACCGGCGCCGAGGTGCGCTATCTCATGGCCCGCGAATGGGCGCGTTTTCCGGACGATGTGCTGTGGCGCCGTTCCAAGCTGGGCCTGACAATGCCCGCGGCGGACCGCGACGCGCTGACGGCATTCATGGCGGGCGAGAGCGTTTCATCCCGACCCGGTTGAGCTAAACACGATCGGCCGCTAGCGTGCGGCGGAATCGGGGTTGGCGGGGATCATGGCGGAAGAATCGCCCGGAACGAAGGTTGCGGCTGAAACGGCTGGCGGAGATGCATGTCCGGACGCCGGCCAGCCGCTGCTGCGCATCGAGGGCGTCGCCAAGACCTTCGGCACGTTCCGCGCCGTCGACGGCGTGTCGCTCGATATCAAGGCCGGCGAGTTCTTCGCGCTGCTGGGGCCGAGCGGCTGCGGCAAGACCACGCTCTTGCGCATGCTCGCAGGCTTCGAGGCGCCGGACGAGGGGCGCATCCTGCTCGGCGGCAAGGACATCGCGCTGGCGCTGCCGCATGAGCGCCCGATCAACATGATGTTCCAGAACTATGCGCTGTTCCCGCATCTGTCGGTGCGTGACAACATCGCGTTCGGGCTGAAGCGCGCCGGCATGGCGCGGGCCGAGATCGCGACGCGCGTGTCGGAGATGGTCGCGCTGGTCAAGCTCGAAGGGCTGGAGAAGCGGAAGCCCGACCAGCTCTCCGGCGGCCAGCGTCAGCGCGTGGCGCTGGCGCGGGCCCTGGCGCGCCGCCCAAAGCTCCTGCTGCTCGACGAGCCGCTGGCCGCGCTGGACAAGAAGCTGCGCGAGAGCACGCAAGGCGAATTGATGGAGCTGCAGCGGCGGCTCGGCATGACCTTCATCATCGTCACCCATGATCAGGAAGAGGCGATGACCATGGCTGATAGAATTGGGGTGATGAAATCGGGCAAGCTCGCCCAAGTCGCGCCCCCTCGCGAGCTTTACGAGGCGCCGCACTCGCGCTGGATCGCTGAGTTCGTCGGCGACATCAATCTGTTCGACGGTGAGACCAAGTTGCGCGACGGTCATCGTCTGGTCATCGGGACGCGCGATGCGGGCGCACTGGTGGTGGCCGAGCCGCGCGAAGGCGTCGGCAGCGGAAAACTGGCGGTCGCGATCCGCCCCGAGAAGGTCAAGCTGTCGCGGCGCGGCCCGGTGACCGAGGCCGGTCGTGAGACGGCGATCAACATTCTCGACGGCGTGATCGCCGACATCTGCTATCTCGGCGGCACCACCACCTACAAGGTGAAGCTCGACACCGGCGGGATGCTGCAGGCGTCGGTCGCCAACAGCGCGCGGCTCGACATCGACGCCTACAGCCTGAACCAGCATGTCGTCGCCTGGTTCACGCCCGACGATTGCGTGGTGCTGCAATCATGAGCTCGCGCCGCATCTTCGCAAGGCCGGCGCGCTTCGCCGCGATCGCGCCCTATGTCTGGATGGTGCTGTTCTTCCTGGTGCCGTTCGGCTTCGTGCTCAAGATCAGCCTGTCGCAGACCGCGATCGCGCAGCCGCCCTACGAGCCGGTGTTCGACCTGACGGCGGGATGGGATGCGCTGAAGGCGGCGTTCGCTGCGCTGTCGGTCGACAATTTCAAGCTGCTCGGCTCCGACGATATCTACGTCTTCGCCTATGTCCGCAGCCTCAACGTCGCCGTCACCGCAACGACGCTGCTGCTCCTGATCGGCTATCCCATCGCCTACGGCATGGCGCGGCTGCCGAAGCGCTGGCAGGGGATCGCGATGGTGCTGGTGATCGTGCCGTTCTGGACCTCGTTCCTGATCCGCATCTATGCCTGGATCAACATCCTCCAGCACGACGGCCTGCTCAACCAGGTCCTGCTGGCACTGCATCTGGTCAGCCAGCCCGTGGTGTGGCTCTCGACCGACACCGCGATGTATATCGGCATCGTCTATTCCTATCTGCCGTTCATGATCCTGCCGCTCTATGCGACGCTCGCCAAGATGGAGCCGGCGCTGGAGGAGGCGGCCTCCGATCTCGGCGCGCCGCCCTGGCAGGTGTTCTGGCTCGTCACCTTCCCGCTGTCGCTGCCCGGTGTCGGCGCCGGCGTGCTCTTGTGCTTCATCCCGATCGTCGGCGAATTCGTGATTCCGGATCTTCTGGCCGGATCCAACTCGCTGATGATCGGCCAGACCCTGTGGCTCGAATTCTTCACCAACAAGGACTGGCCGGTCGCCTCGGCTGCGGCGATCGTCCTGCTCGTCGTGCTGCTGGTGCCGCTGTTGCTCTACGAGCGGCTGCAGAAGCGGCAGCTGGAACAGGGGCGTTGAGACGATGCAAAAGGTCTCCCGCCTGTCCCGGTTCAACATCGCCTCGCTGGCGCTCGGGCTGGCATTCCTTTATTTGCCGATCCTCATTCTCGTGCTCTACTCGTTCAACGCCTCGCGCCTGGTGACGGTGTGGGGCGGCTGGTCGCTGCGCTGGTATCACGAGTTCTTCAACGACCGCGCCATGATCGAGGCGGCCTGGATGAGCCTGCGGGTCGCGGTCGCCTCGGCGACGATTGCGACGCTGCTCGGCACGCTGGCGGCCGTTGCGCTGTCGCGCGGCGAGAGGTTCCGCGGCCGCACGCTGTTCTCGGGCATGCTCTATGCGCCCCTCGTGATGCCGGAGGTGATCACCGGATTGTCGCTGCTCTTGCTGTTCGTCGCGCTGAACGCCGAGCGCGGTTTCTGGACGGTGACGATCGCCCATACCACGCTGACCATGTGCTTCGTCGCGGTGGTGGTGCAGTCGCGCCTCGGCTCGCTCGATCGCTCGCTGGAGGAGGCAGCGATGGATCTCGGCTGCGATCCCGTCGGTGCGTTCATCGCCGTGACGCTGCCGCTGATCGCCCCCGCGATCGTCGCCGGCTGGATGCTGGCGTTCACGCTGTCGCTCGACGATCTCGTGATCGCGAGCTTCACCACCGGCCCGGGCTCGGCGACGCTGCCGATCCGCATCTATTCGGAGGTGCGCCTCGGCGTGAAGCCCGAGATCAACGCGATCTGCACGCTGGTGATCGCCCTGATCGCGGTCGTCATCGTCATCGCCTCGCTCGCTTCGAAGCTGTCGAGCTCGCAGGGCGAGAGCGCGGCGCCGCTGTAGAGCCACGTAGCCCGGATGAGCGCAGCGCAATCCGGGAATCGTGCGATAGGCGATAAGGTTCCGGATTGCGCTGCGCTCATCCGGGCTACGGGGATGCACCTACGACTTCACCGCACCCGCCGTGAGCCCGCCCACCATGTAGCGGCGGAAGGCGTAATAGACCGCTGCCGGCGGCAGTGCGTAGATGAAGCCGGTGGTCATCAGCAGCTCCCACGGCGAATCGTCGGCGGCGAGGAAGTTGCCGAGCGCGACGGGGAGGGTGATCTCGCGGTCGTTCGACAGCAGCAGGAACGCGTAGAGATATTCGTTCCAGGCCAGCAGCACCGCATAGGTGCCGATCGCGACCAGCGAGGGCATCATCAGCGGCAAATAGACCAGGCGGAAGATCTGCAGCGTGGTCGCGCCGTCCATCACGGCGGCCTCGTCAAGCTCGACCGGCAGCTTGTCGGAGGCCTGCTTGAGCACCCAGATCGCGTAGGGGCTCGCGATCGTCACCATGGCCAGGATCAGCGACCAGTGATTGTTGAGCAGGCCGTAATTGCCCATGGTGCGATACATCGGGACGGCGAGGAATGCCGCCGGAATGAAATAGGTGAAGAGCGCGAGGTTCAGCACGGCGCGTCCGCCCGGCACCTTCAGCCGCGAGATCGAGAACGCCGCGCCAGTCGCGATGAACAGCGTCAGCACGCCGACGGAGACGGCGATCACCGTCGAGTTCCAGAACTGGACGTAGAAGTCGCGCAGGAAATAGTGCTGCTGCTTGAACACGATCTCGAAATTGTGCAGCGTCGGATGGTCCGGCCACAGCTTGCCCGAGAACGCGTCCTCCTTCGGGGAGATCGCGAACAGGAACATGTGGTAGATCGGGATCATCGTCCACAGGAAGACGGGAATGCCGATCAGCAGCAGCCGCGCTTCCGTCGCGACGTCACGGAGAGAGGGGAGCTTCATCGCGACAACCGTTTCATCATGAAGTAAACGAGCGGCAGGACGAACGGCATCGCGCAGACGATCGATGCCATCGCGAGCGAGAGCTGGTCGAGCCGGAGATAGCGGATACCGAGCGTTGCCAGCACGTGCGTGAGGTCGGCCGGGCCGCCGCCGGTGAGCAGGTAGACGCTGTTGAAATCGCCCAGCGTCCAGATCATCGAGAGCAGCGTGCAGGTGACGTAGAGCGTCTGCATCGACGGCCAGGTGATGAAGCGGAATTTCTGCCACCAGCTCGCGCCGTCGACCTCGGCGGCCTCGAACAGATCGTGCGAGATCGCGAGCCGGCCGGTGATCAGGATCAGCGTCCAGAACGGCAGCGACTTCCAGATGTGCACGGCGATCGCCATGCAGAGCGCGACGGTCGGGTCGTTGAGCCAGTTCGGGCCGTCATCGCCGGTCAACGAGAAGATGAAGTGGTTGATCATGCCCCATTCGGGATTGAGCATGAAGCGCACCGACAGGATGGTCGGGATCGAGGGCACCGCCCAGGGCAGGATGAAGATCACCGACAGCCATTTGATCCAGGTGCGCTGCACGGCGAAGAAGCCGGACAGGAACAGCGCGATCAGCATCTTGATGTTGATGCCGACGACCAGGAAGATCAGCGTGTTGATCGCAGCGCGCGCGAAGATCGGGTCGTTGTACAGCGCGACATAATTCGACGGCGCCCGCGCCAGCCATAGCCCGTAGCCGACCGGATAGACGACGAAGGCCAGGAAGACCAGCAGATAGGGCGCGAGCAGGATGATGCCCCAGACCTGCGCCGGGGTCAGCCGTGACGACAGGGGCGGGCCGGGAAGTGCCTGATCGCCAGAGAGCGTGATCGCCATTCTTTCGAAACTCTTTCAAAGGACTTCCGGCCGCACGAGGCGGCCGGTGTTTGTCGCTTGCGACTCCCCGCGAACCGCGGGGAGAGAGGGATCAACCTTAGCCCGCGACCTGCTTGATGCGGGCGATCAACTCGTCGACGGCCTTGTCCACCGGAACCTTCTCGCTGACGACCCGGTTCATCGCCTTCGCCCACACGTTCTCGTTGTTGAGAATCGTGAACTTCCAGTTCTTGGTGAAGTCGAACGCCGCGGTGCCGCCCTTGAACTGGGCGTAGACGGCCTTGCGGTGCTTGTCAGCCTGCCAGAACGGGCTTTCCTGACTTTCCTTCGTCACCGGGAACCAGCGGCCGAGCGCACCTTCGATGTAGGGACGGATGTTCTCTTCCTGCAGCAGGAAGCTGATGAACTGCTTGCCCTCGGCCTTGTTCTTGGCCGCGGTGAACATCAGTCCGGTCTTGACGTCGGAGCGGTAGCGGATGGTCGAGCCATCAGGCGCCTTCGGGAAGGACGCCGTGATGATGTCCTGTTCGTAGGCCTTCTTGCCAGCCTCGCGCTGTTCCGGCGTGAGGTTCTGGTTCTGGGAATCCTCGAACCATTTCGCCGCGATCGAGATCGTGAAGTTATGGGTCATCACGATGGTCTTGTTGTGGAACGCGACGTTGTTGTCGGGATCCTTCCAGGTGGTGGAGGAGGGCGGGGTGCAGCCCTTGATGTAGGTGTCGGTATAGTCCTTCATCGCCTTGATCAGGTTCTCGCGAACCGTGGGATCGTCGACCAGGAGCTTTCCGTCGTTGTCGACCAGCTTGACGTGATAGGCGTCCATGAAGGTGTAGAACGACTGGAAGGAGTCGGTGGATTCCACGCCCATCGGCTGGCCGACGGCGTAGAGGCGCTGGCCGGTCGCCTTGCGGATCGCCGGCTGCACCTTGTCGCACCAGAAGGTCCAGTAGCCTGACCAGTCATTCGGGATATCGGCCAGCTTGAAGCCAGCCTTGTCCAGCATGTCGTTCCAGATCTGGACGTGCATGCTCTGCTGCTTCAGCGGGAAGCCGTAATAGGCCTTCTTCTTGGTGACGTCGTTGTGGAGGATCGAGGCGTCGAGCGTGTTCTGCACGAACCGATCCTTGATCGGCTCCATGACGTCCGAGAGATCCTCGAGCTTGCCCTCATAGGCCCACTTGCCCTGCACCTGCACGTCGTAGCTGTCGGAATAGGCGACGTCGGGCACGGTGCCGGCATCGAGCGCCGCGACCGTCTTCGGAATCATGTCCTGGATCGCGTACTGCGACAATTCGACCTTGATGCCGGTCTTGGCTTCGAACTTCTTGATCGTCTCGGCGAGCGCTTCGTCCTCGGACTTGTAAAAGCCCTTGACCCACCAAACCGTGATCGTCTTCTGTTGCGCAAATGCGGGCGCGGTGGCGGCAAACAGCCCGACCGCAGCGACCGCCAATGAAACTGCGCCAATAACCTTGGATTTCACGTTTTTCTCCCTCAAACGGCCGGTGTTTTAACCGGTCGTATAAAACACTAGCCCATGGCTGTCATCCGATCTAGCAGCTTCTTGTCAGACCTATGTCGCGGTTGGAGCGAGACTGTGAAGATGCGAATTCGCGCATCGATCCAAAGGCCGCATCGATAGATGCCAATCAATTCGCCGCGTGGTGTCTCGCCTCGTCAGCGTTTCCCTCTCGAGCTCGTTTCAGCGGAACGGGAGCGCGGTCTGCCTTGCCCGTTCGTCCGAGCAGGCGAGCGCCATGCCTCGAGCAGCATCTTGAGAAACTGGCTGGCATGAGGGGACAGTGTCGCCCCGCGTCTCCGCACGATGCCGATCGTCCGCGACACTTCCGGCTCGATCAGGCGAATGGTGTGGATGATCGGATGGCCGGCCGCCGGTGTCGCGAGCTTCGGTAGCACCGCGATGCCGAGGCCCGCTTCGACCAGGCCGAGCGAGCCGGAGAGGTGAGCGACTTCATAGGACCAGTTCAGCTGCAGGCCGTGTCGCGCCAGCGCGTTGTCGATCAGCGCACGATTGCCGCTGTTGCGGCCGACGGTGATGACCCGGTGCGGCACGATCTCCGGCCAGCTGACCTGTTTGCGCGACGCCAGCGGATGATCATGACGGCAGGCGAGCACGAAAGGATCCTCCACCAGCTTCTCGAACTCGATCTCGGCATGCGAGGCGCCGATGAAATTGATGCCGAAATCGGCCTCGCCGCGCGCGACCGCCTCCAATCCCTCGTTGGCCCCGATGTCGAGAATCCGGATGCGAATGCGCGGATAGGCTTCGGCAAACCGGCCGATCGCCCGCGGCAGGAAGTAGAACACCGCGGTCGGCACCGCCGCCACCGAGACCAGGCCCGAGCTTCGCGCGCCGATATCCTGGATGGCGAGCACCGAGGTCTCGAACTCGTCGATGAGGCGGCGCACCTTCGGCAGGAAGTCGCGGCCCGTCATGGTGAGATTGACGTGGCGCGTCGAGCGCTCGAGCAGCGGCGCACCGAGGCCTTCTTCCAGCTTCTGAATGCGTCGGCTGAGCGCGGGCTGTGACAGGTTCAGCGCCCGCGCGGTGCGGACGAAGCTTCCGGTCTCCGCCACGGTGATGAAGGCCTTGAGGTCGAGCAGTTCCGCGTTCATGGTCGCCTCCAATTATACCGATAATCGCAATAATACATCGGATATTTGCATTTCACAAAAGAGTTCTGCCGAGAGATGCTTTGGCCGGCGCGAAGTTGTCGCCGAACGGAACAGCTCCATGAACGATCAGATTGCCATTCCCTGTGTGGTCATGCGCGGGGGGACCTCGCGCGGGCCGTTCTTCCTGGCCCGCGATCTTCCGGCCGACGCAAGGTCGCGTGACGCGGTCCTGCTGTCGGTGATGGGAGGCGGACACGACCTTGGAATCGACGGGATCGGCGGCGGCAATGCCGTCATCAACAAGGTCGCGATCGTTGGACCGGCATCGGTGCCCGGCGCCGACGTCGACTATCTGTTCGCCCAGGTGCGGGTTCGTGAAGGGATCGTCGATACCTCGCCGAACTGCGGAAACATGCTGGCGGGGGTGGGGCCGTTCGCCATCGAGGCCGGCCTCGTCGCCGCCGCGGCAGACCGCACCCATGTACGCATCCACAACGTCAACACCGGCAAGCTGATCGACGCGACGGTTGCCACGCCGGGAGGGCGGGTGACCTATGACGGCGAGGCGCAGATCGACGGTGTGCCGGGAACGGCCGCGCCGATCGAGCTGTCGTTCCCCAATGCGGCCGGCGCACGTACCGGTCGTCTGCTGCCGACCGGACGCGCCGTCGACACCATCAAGGGAATCGACGTGACCTGTCTCGATGCGGCCATGCCGGTCATGCTGGTCCGTGCCGCGGATCTGGGATGGAGCGGCCGCGAGGCCCCTTCCGACTTTGCCGACGGCAGTTTTCGCGCACGTCTCGAGGAGTTGCGGATCGAGGCTGGACGCCGGATGGGCTTTCCCAATCCCGCCTCAATGGTGATCCCGAAACCGGTTCTGATCGCGCCCGCGAGCGGGGCGACGTTGAACGTCAGGTACTTCATGCCGCACGACTGCCATAGCGCGCTGGCGGTGACCGGAGCCGTCGCGATCGCGACCGCATGCGTCACGCCAGGCACGATCGCCGCTGAGATGGTCGGAAAGCTGGCGCCGCCGGTGCCGATTACGCTCGCCCATCCCTCCGGCCAGCTCGTGGTCAGGCTCGAGCCCGGCCCGGTTGCCCGGGTGCTGCGAACAGCCCGGCGAATCTTCGAGGGCCATGTCTTCGCCCGCCGATCACACGTGCCTCATTCGGTGCTGGCGGCCTGAGCCCCGCCGCCTCCGAAGCCATCACAAAAAATCAGAGCCATGGGAGAAATCAGAATGCACAAGGAAGCGCTGGTTGGCCGCGCCAACACCGAGGCAGCAAAACCCTTCTATCGGATTCTCTACGTACAAGTGCTGATTGGTCTCGCGCTTGGTGTCCTCACCGGGCATTTCTGGCCTGAATTCGGTGCCGCGCTAAAACCCTTCGGCGACGGCTTCGTCAAGCTGGTCAAGATGATGATCGCGCCGATCGTGTTCTGCACCATCGTGAGCGGCATCACCAGCATCAGCGATTCCCGCGAGGTCGGCCGTACGCTGGTGAAATCCATGGCGCTGTTCTACCTGCTGACCGTGCTCGCCTTGCTGGCCGGGTTGATGGCCGTTTTGCTGATCCAGCCGGGCGTTGGCATGCATGTTTCCGTCAGCTCGCTGGATCCGTCGGTGGCCGCGAAGTTCACCAAGCAGGCCAGCGCGACCGGATTTACGGACTTCATGCTGCACATCATCCCGCATTCGTTCTTTGGCGCGTTCGCCGACGGGGAAGTGCTGCCGGTCCTGCTGATCTCCATCCTGATCGCCTTTGGCCTCAGCCGCGCCGGGGACGGGGGTGCGATGGTGACCAACGCAGTCGCCTCGTTCTCACACGTGCTGTTCGTGTCCTTCGGCTTCATCATGAAGCTCGCTCCGCTCGGTGCCTTCGGCGCCATGGCGTTCACCGTGGGCCGCTACGGCATCCGCTCGATCGGCTCGCTCGGACTGCTGATCCTCACCTTCTATCTCGCCTGCTCCGTGTTCGTCGTGGTCGTGCTTGGTACGCTGGCGCGGCTGAACGGCTTCAGCCTGTGGAAGACCATCCGCTACTTCAAGGAAGAATTGCTGATCGTGCTCGGCACCTCGTCCTCGGAGCCGGCGCTGCCCGGCGCGTTGCGCAAGCTGGAGCAGCTCGGATGCCGCAAGGGCGTCTCCGGGCTCGTGCTGCCGATGGGCTATTCCTTCAATCTGGACGGAAGCGCCATCTATCTCACCCTGGCGTCCATCTTCATCGCGCAGGCCTGCGACATTCACCTGTCGTGGGGGCAGATCGCCGCGATGCTCGGGCTGATGCTGCTGACGTCCAAAGGGGCGGCCGGCGTCACCGGCAGCGGCTTCGTCGCGCTTGTCGCGACGCTTTCGGTGATGCCGGATCTGCCCGTGACCGGCGTGGCACTGCTCATCGGCATCGACCGCTTCATGTCGGAGGCGCGGGCGCTGACCAGCATGGTCAGCAATTGCGTGGCGTCCATCACCATTTCGCTGTGGGAGAACGCCTGTGACCGCGAGGTGCTGGCCCGTGAACTCGGCCAGGGCAGCACGCCCGCGCCCGCGCCCGCGCCGGCGATCGCTGCGGCGCCCCTGGTGCGGGAGGAGAAGGGCTGGATTTCGACGACCCAATCGGCCGCGTAACGGCCGCGCCGGATATTGCCTTAGAGCATGATCCGGAAAAGTGTGAAGCGGTTTTTCGAAAAGATCATGCTCAAACAAAGAGCTAAAGCGCGATGACGATTCAACCCGATCTCATCGCGCTTTAGTTGGACTTGGCGTTTTCCTTGGGGCTTTCCTTGGCATTCTCCGCCGTCGGCGATCCCTCGGGACGCTTTCCGCCTCCTGTGATGCGCTGCTTGAGGAGATCGAGGAAGGGAGACGCCGCAGGGGACTGCCGGATCAGGCTTTCGGGATCGGGAAAGATCAGGGGATCATCCCAGGGGCCCTGCACCATGAAGGGCAATTGGAAGCCGGACGCCGTGTTGAGGCTCGCCACGCCCTTCATGTCGTATTCGCGCGCCGGCACCGAGGCGGTGCCGGTCAGCGTGATCTTGGCCGCCGGGCCCTCGATGCGGATGTCCTCGGCGGTGGCGATGCCGTCGGAGAATTTCACCGAGATCGTGAGCTTGTCGTATGGCGTCGAGCCGTTGCGGAAATTGCCGCCGCCCGACAGCGGCCGCCGCTCCAGCCGCTTCAGCAGCTGCTCGGCATTGAAGCCCGAGATCGCGCCGTTATGTCCCGTCACGGTGGCGCTGCCGTCGAGTGACTGCACGAGGCCGAACGGGCTCGAGCCCGAGGCGAACAGCGAGACGTTGATGTTGCCGCGGCCGGACAGCTTGTTGAGGCCGAACAGCTCGGTGGCGCAGGCCTGCAGATCGACGTCGGTGAACTGGAATTGCGCCTTGATGTCGGCGACGGTGTCGGACCGCGCGATGCCGAACGAGCCCTTCGCGATCCCGCCATAGACCTGCGCCTCGCCGACCGAGAGCGCCAGCGTGCCGTTGCGCAGATTTGCGCCGATCGCGGTGCGGCCGAGCTTGGTCGGCCCGACCGTCAGCTTGGCCGCCGACAGGCGCATGTCGAGGTCGGTGGTCGACAACCCGTTGAGATCGAACAGCTGCCTGTTCCAGTCGCGCGCCCCGCTCGCGAGCAGGCGGAACGTCGAGATATAAGGCGTGAAGTCGAGCGCGTCGGCGGCGAGCGTCGCCTGCAGCGTCTGCCGGCCGTTATTGGCGTAGGTCATGACGCCCTCGGCGGCATTGCCGTCGAGCTCGACATTGACGTTGGTGAGTGCGATCGAGGCGCCGACGACGTTGGCGCGTGCCTTCAGCACGAACCGCCCGAAGCCGCCGCTGCCGGGCTGCGGCTGTCCGGTCCAGCGCAGCGCGTTGCGCAAGGACGGGCTGTCCACGGTGAGCGTGCCCTCCATCATCGGGCTGGTGCGGTTGGCGACACTGCCGTCGAAGGCGAGCTTGAGCGGCGCGCTGGCGATGCGCGCCTTCAGGCCGGAGCGGTCGCCGGAGAGGGCGGCGACGAAATCGGAAAAGCTGATCGAGCCGTCGGCGCGCTCGCCGCGCCAGTCGAACTGTCCGGTCGCGGCAAAGGAGCGCGAGATCGAAGGCCAGGCCAGCGACAGGTCGATGTCCTCCAGCTTCTCGGTGGCATGCGTGGCAACGTCCTCGTAATCGAGCACGCCGTCCTGGATCCGGATTTCGGAGAACGAGACCTGGTTCTCCGCGCCGGGCTTCATGGTGCGCGCGATGGTCTGGATGAAGGGCGTCCAGTTGCTCTCGCCGTCCGGCTTCAGGCTGACATGGATGCGCGGCCGCAGCAGCGTCAGGTCGGCGATCTCGAACCGTTGCAGCAAGAGCGGCAGCAGCCGCAAATTCGCGGTGAGCACGTCGACCTGGAGCGCGGGAGCGCTGGTGCCGCCGCCCTTGAGGCCGACGTCGCGGAAGGAGATGTAGCTCGCCGGAAGCACCGAGATGTCGATGCTGCCTGCGACATTGAGCTCGAGCCCGGTGACGTCGCGGATCTGCGCTTCGACCGCCTTGCGCAGCGCGTCGCGGTTGATGAGCCAGGAGGTCGCGATCAGGGCGATCAGCGCGAGGCCGAGCAGCGCCGCGATCGGCGTCCCGAGGCGCTTCATTCCTTGGGCCATGGTCAATGGCATGTCCTGATCGGGTTGGTCGTTGGAGCCAGAAGGCCGGGCCGCGAAACCTGCTCGCCAGCGCCCAGATCCTATGGTGTTAAGTACCGCAACTTGATGGGTTTTCTTGACGCTTTCAAGGCCGCTGCGCGGTTATGCCCACGGCATGGGCAGCTTCTATCACCCGGGGGCGGAGCGGAGAACCCCGTATCATTGACGGCTTCGGACGATTTCGCCTAATAATCGCCGCCAATGAGGCGCGACGCCCGCCAGCCCAAGGTTCACTGAGGTTTTTTGCATGAACAAGGTCTATCCCGACGCCAAGTCGGCGCTGTCAGGCATTCTGAAAGACAACATGATGATCATGTCGGGCGGCTTCGGCCTCTGCGGCATTGCCGAGGAGCTGTCGGACGCGATCCGGGATTCCGGCGTCAAGGGCCTGACCGTGGTCTCCAACAATGCCGGCGTCGACGGCATCGGCCTCAGCCGCCTGCTCGAAACCCGCCAGATCAAGAAGATGATCTCGTCCTATGTCGGCGAGAACAAGCTGTTCGCCCAGCAATATCTCGCCGGCGAGCTGGAACTCGAATTCAATCCGCAGGGCACGCTGGCCGAGCGCATCCGCGCCGGCGGCGCCGGCATCCCGGCCTTCTACACCAAGACCGGCGTCGGCACGCTGATCGCCGAAGGCAAGGAAGTGAAGGAATTCGACGGCGAGAAGTACCTGATGGAGCGCGGCCTGTTCGCCGACCTCGCCATCGTGCACGCCTGGAAGGGCGACACCGCCGGCAACCTGATCTACCGCAAGACCGCGCGCAACTTTAACCCGATGATGGCGACCGCCGCGAAGATCACGGTGGCCGAGGTCGAACATCTGGTTCCCGCCGGTGAACTCAATCCCGACCACATCCACACGCCCGGCATCTTCGTGAAGCGCATCGTCGAGGTCGGCACGGCCAAGAAGCGCATCGAATTCCGCAACACCCGCCCGCGCCCCGCCGCTTAAGCGCAACAGGAGACTGATATGGCCTGGACCCGTGAACAGATGGCCGCGCGCGCCGCGAAGGAATTGCGCGACGGCTATTACGTCAATCTCGGCATCGGCATCCCGACGCTGGTCTCGAACTACATCCCCGATGGCATGGACGTCTCCTTGCAGAGCGAGAACGGCATGCTCGGCATGGGGCCTTTCCCCTATGAGGGTGAGGAAGACGCCGACCTCATCAACGCCGGCAAGCAGACGGTGAGCGAGCTGCCCTCGACCTCATATTTCTCGAGCGCGGATTCCTTCGGCATGATCCGCGGCGGCCACATGGATCTGTCGATCCTCGGCGCCATGCAGGTGGCCCAGAACGGCGATCTCGCCAACTGGATGATCCCCGGCAAGATGGTCAAGGGCATGGGCGGCGCGATGGATCTCGTCGCCGGCGTCAAGCGCGTCGTCGTGGTGATGGAGCATTCGGCCAAGGACGGCCCGAAGCTGCTGAAGAGGTGCAACCTGCCGCTGACCGGCGAGCGCGTGGTCGACATGGTCGTCACTGATCTTGCCGTCTTCACCATCGACAAGCACGGCGATGGCGGCATGGCGCTGATTGAGCTCGCCGACGGCGTAACGCTCGATGAGATCAAGGCCAAGACCGAAGCCGAATTCCGCGTCGCGCTGAAGAACACGTAGGGTCGTCGCAAAGGGGCGCGCATGACGATACGGTCGGCGCGTCCCGACGACGCCGAGTTCATCGCACAGACGATTCAATCATCGCATCGCGGCTATCGGCCGCGCGGCGGGTTCGACGTCGCGCTCAGCTGGCCCGATGCGCAGTGCCGTGATTTCATCGCACGTGTCGCAGTCGCCCGCACCGTGTCGATGTGGCACGTCTCGCAATTTCTGGTCGCCGAGGTCGATGGCAGGCCTGCGGCGGCGCTCGGCGCCTTTCCAGCGGCAGGCACCGGACCTGCGGCTTGGCGCGCGATCGAGGAAGTCGCGGTCGCGACCGGGCTCGCCGCGCCCGAGCTGGAAGCCATTCGTCAACGCGCTGCCTATACACGCGCCTCGTGGGTTCAGGGCGGCGAGGGCGACTGGATGATCGAATACGTTGCGACCGATCCGGCCTATCGCGGCCGCGGGCTGGTGCAGGCGCTGATTGCGCATGCGCTGGAGAAGGGGCGGGCGGCCGGATTCAAACGGGCGACGATCTCGTTCCTGATCGGCAACGAGGCGGCCGAACGCGCCTACGCGAAGGCGGGTTTTGTCTTCGCGGAAGAGAAGCGCGATCCGAATTTTGAGGCAATCATCGGCGCGCCCGGTTTTCGCATGTTCGCGCGGAAGATTTGAGCAGGTGTGGACTCAATTGGTCGAGGCGCCATGAATGTGCGGACGATGTGCCCCGTCAAGCGGGGCCGCTCGGCACTTCGGAGAACCGGGTCAGCCAGGCAACCGGGCCGATGCTGGCCGCGATGATCAGGAGGGCCGCGAGCGCGCCGTCCTCGAAATTGCCGCGGCTGGCGTACTGGTAGATCGACGTCGACAGTGTTTCGACGTTGAGGGGCCGCAGGAGCAGCGTTGCCGGCAGCTCCTTCAGGCAGTCGACGAACATGATGATGACGGCGCCAAGCATCGCTGGCCGGAGCAACGGCAGATAGATCTGCCTCAACATGACCGCCTGGCCGGCGCCGACCGCGCGCGCGCTCTCGTCATAGTCGCTCGGAATGCTGTCGAACCCGGCCTTGATCATGCCGACCGGCACAGCCAGAAAGCGAATCGTGTAGGCGATCACGACGGCCATCCCGGAGCCGACCAGGACCAGCCCGGGAAGCGAACGTCCGGTCCAGGTCGCGACCGCGCTCAGCGCATTGTCGACCGCCAGCACCGGGGTGAGCAGGCCGAGAGCGATGACGAGACCCGGCAGCGCGTATCCGGCCTGCGCGATGCTCAGTGCGACATATCGCAGAGGATCCCGCCGCAAGCGGTGCGCGATCGTCGTGGCGAGCGCAAGCATCAGCGCGATGAGCGTCGCGAGCCCTGCAAAGGCGAACGAATGGAAGGTGTGGCGCCACAGCAGCGGGTCGAAATTTGCAAGCAGGCCGCGACCGAGAGCCTGATGCGCCAGATAGAGCAGCGGGACCACGAAGCCGATCAGCACCGGCAGCATGCAGGCCGCGAACGCGATCGACGCTCTTGCGCCCGACAGCGGGGTTCGCTGCCTCACATGCGGACTTTCGGCCGAGAATTCGATGTTGGCGTTGCGGCGGCCATAGCGCTCCATCGCGATCAGGCCGGCGACGATCGCAAGCATCAGGCATGCGAGCTGCGCTGCACCGGCAAGGCTGCCGCGGTTGAGCCAGGTGGTGAAGATCGAGACCGTCAATGTGCGGATGCCGAGATATTCGCTGGCTCCGATGTCGTTGAGCGTTTCCAGCGCGACCAGCGCCACGCCGACCGCGAGCGCCGGCCGCGCCATCGGCAGTGAAACACGCCAGAAGACGGTCCATCGGCCGGCGCCCAGCGTCGTGGCCGCTTCCGCGAATTCGGCCGACTGAACCTGGAACGTCGCACGCGCCGACAGATAGACGTAAGGGTAGAGCACGAGCCCGATCACGAAGACGGCGCCCGGCAGCGAGCGGAGGTTGGGCAGAAGGCCGAGGGCATCGCCCAGCGGCAGCCAGATCGCCAGGGTGCGATGCACCAGGCCGAGCGGCTCGAACAGATCGGCGTAGACGTAGGCCGCAAGATAGGTCGGAATCGCCAGCGGCAGCGGCATCAGCCACAGCAGCATGCCCCGGCCGGCAAAATCGTGGCGCGATATCACCCATGCAGTGCCGGCACCGATCAGGAGTGTGACCGCGCCGACCCCGACGAGCAGAAGGGCAGTGTCGAGAAGGGCGGCCGGCAGCACGTAGTTGATCAGGTCGTGCCACACGTCGGATGCCGGCTGCAAAGCCAGCGACACGATCGAGATCACGGGCGCCGCGACCAGGATCGCGGTTGCGATCGCGATGGCGGTTGCGGCGCGACCGGCCTGGGCACGGCCCCTCGAGCGAGGCCGTGCGTCCGAAGTTTCTCCCAGTTTAACAGACGTGGGCCGCCAGAGATCAGTTGTCAAAGCCGACCTTATCCACCAGCGAGGCCGCAGCCTTGCGGTTGGCGGCGATCTTTGCGATCGGCAACGGATCCGGGCCGAGCTTGCCGTAGCCCGCGATGGTCGCGTTGACGGCGACACCGCTCCGAACCGGATATTCGTAGTTCTGGTCGGCATACATCTGCTGCGCCTGCTCGCTGACGAGCCACTCGATCAGCTTGATGCCGTTGGCCTTGTTGGGCGCGTTCTTGGCGAGCAGCACGCCGGAGAGGTTGACGTGGGTACCTCCGCCCTCGAAGGTCGGCAGGATGACGCGTGTCGCCTCCGCCCACGGCTTCTTCTCGGGATCGTTGTTCATCATCAGCGCCCAGTAATAGGTGTTGCCAATGCCGATATCGCATTTGCCGGCGGCGACGTCACGCGCGGCTTCGCGATCGCCGCCCGATGGCTTCTGCGCGAGATTGGCCTTCAGGCCGCGCAGCCATTCCTCGGCCTTGGCCTCGCCGTACTTGGCCGCGTAGGCTGCGAACAGCGCGTTGTTGTAGATGTGCTGGCCCGAGCGGATGCAGATCTTGCCCTTCCACTTGGGATCGGCGAGCTCCTCATAGGTAATCTTGTCCTGCTTGACGCGATCCTTCGAGGCATAGATCACGCGCGCGCGCATGGAGATGCCGGCCCAGTGTCCGTCCGGATCGCGATACTGCGCCGGCACGACCTTGTCGATCACCTCCGACTTGATCGGCTGGGTGACGCCCGCCTGCACGGCCTCGTCGATGCGGCCGATGTCCACCGTCAGCAGCACGTCGGCCGGGCTGTTGGCCCCTTCCGCCTTCATGCGCTGCTCCAGGCCGGAGCTCGCGGAGACGACATTGACCTTGATGCCCGTGTCCTTGCTGAACGCGTCGAACAGCGGCTGAATCAGCTTGGTCTCCCGATAGGTATAGACGTTGACCTCGCCATTGGCGGCTGCCTCCGACACGAAAGACATGGTCAGGCTCAACACCGCCGCAGACGCGGCGAGGACGCGAAGATAAATCATAAGGGCTGCTCCCAGGCGGGCAATTGAATGCCGGATTGAGTAGCGCAGGCACGGGGGCAAAGTCAGCGACGCGATGTCGCGAAGAGGCATGACTTAGAGAGATTCCAATATGAGTTTAGACTCGTTCTAATCAGTACGCGGAGGCGATCATGGGAAGCGACACGCGCCTCCATGATTTTGCTGGCCACGCCTTGACCAGGCGTTGCGACACACTTGCCAGCCACGCCGTCTCCTCGCGCACCAGGCGGAAGCCGAGATTGGCGGGCGGCACGCCCTGGGCGCAGCCGCCGGCACGGGCGTCGCGGATGAAGTCGGTGACATAGGCGCGGTGTGCACCCTCGGCGACACGCACGCCGCAGTTCACGGTCGCGGGGCCGGGATTGCCTGAGACATCGACACGCGAGCGCACGAAGCAGGTCGCGGTCCACTCCCAGACGTTGCCGGCGAGATCTTCAACGCCATGCTCGTTCGGACCGAACTTGCCGAAGCGATGGGCCGCGGTGTCGGAGATGTCGCGCTCGGATTCGCGCTCGTAGCGGCTGATCCAGCGCTTCGAAGGGTCGCTTGCATCGACCGGTACCGCGTCATCCCGGAATCTGGAGCCGGCGGCAAAAGCCCATTCCTCGTCGCCCGGCAGGCGGTAATGATGGCCGGTCTTGCGCGACAGCCAGCCCGCATAGGCCTCGGCGTCGTGCCAGCTCACCTGCACTGCGGGACGATCGGGGGCGATTGCCACGTCGCGGTCGAGCGCGCGGCAGGCGCCATCCTGCACGCAAAGCTGATAGTCGGATGAGGCGACCTGATTTCGCATGATGCGCAGCGGCCGGTTGATCCTGACGATGCGCAGCGGCGCTTCCGCCTGCCGTCCGCCGCGGGTGAAATCGCCAGCTTCGCGATAGGAGAAGCTGCCCGCGGCGACCTCGACCAAAGCCGGCTCGCCGACGGCATGGGGCGTCGTCACCTCCGAGACCAGAGGCGCAACGGCCAGCGGCGCCGCAAGCCCGGCCGCGCACGCGAATGCCAGTTTGAGCTTGAATGCGATCAGCACGGCCATTCCTCCGCAGAAGGAAAAAAGGGGCCGGTGATGACCGGCCCCCTCGCGTCTAGTTGGTGCTGGCAGGTGGGATTTCGGCAGGCGCCTTCACTTGCATCATCAGATCGTCGTTCCATTTGCCTTCGACCTTGAAGTGCGCGGTCGCGCCGAGATTGGCCGCCTCGATCAGGTTGTGCGTGACATAGGCGTAGATGCCGGGCTGCTGGAATTTGTACAGCGCAGCACCCGCCGAGCCGCCGCGGATGAACCAGGTCTCGAGCCCGACCTCGGGTGCATTGCCGAACTTGCCGGTCTCCCAGACATAGTCGCCATGGCCGCCGATCAGATGCGGGCGGCTGTCGCGATTGGCCTGCGAATGCACGATCAGCACGTTCTCGCCGACCTTGGCGGTGAGCGCGTTCTTGCCGGTGAGCGCGCCAACCTTGCCGTTGAACACGACATGGGTCGGGATCAGCTTCTTCATCACCTCTTCGGTTTCGGTATAGGCTTCACCCGGCGATTCGTAGGACTTGAAATTGCCCTTCTCGTCACGCGGCACGTACATGTCCTGCTCGCCGATATAGTAGACCTTGTCGTATTTCAGCGCGTGGCCCTTGCCGTCGTTCAGCCCCTCGCGCGGCAGCACCATCACGGCACCGTTCATGCCGGAGACGACGTGCCAGGGGATCATCGGGCCGCCCGGTGCGCAGTGATAGACGAACACGCCGGTCTTGGTCGCCTTCCAGCGCAGCACGACCTGCTCGCCGGGATTGATGAGCGTGAGCTCGCCGCCGCCGAGCGCGCCGGTCGCGGAATGGAAGTCGATGTTGTGCGGCATGGTGTTGGTCGCGGGATTGACCAGTGTCAGCTCGACATAGTCACCCTCGTGCACGACCATGAGCGGGCCCGGCATCGAGCCGTTGAACGTCATCGCCTGGAAGGTGGTGCCCTTGTCGTCGATGACGACCTTCTTCTCCTCGACCGTCATCCTGAACTCGACAATCTTGGGGCCCTGTGTCGTGGCCTGCTCGTGCGCGTGCACGAAGGGCGGAGCGACCAGCTCCACCTTCTGACGCGGCAGCTTGAGATCGCTGGCGGCGAAAGCCGGGGTCGCCAACATCAGGGCTGTCGCGGCGGCGCTGATCAATGCGGCTCTGCGGGTGAACATTGGAAGCATCCTTCATCTGAAATGGTTTTTGATGACGGAGTGCAGTGTGCGCCTGTTACGGCAAGCGTGTTTGTGCTGCGACAAGCTTTCGCCGGATTCACCTCGGCAGAAGGACCTGGTTTCGCGAAAGGGCAGGCAAGGCAAGCTTTGGAGAAGACGCGGCCGGTCAGAGCAGGTTCACGGCGAGCCAGACCAATCCCCAGATCGCCAGCGACAGCGCGGCGAAGACGGCGATCGCGGCAGCCAAGGCGCGCACCACCCCGGCGGGGGCGGGCGCGGCCGGCGTGGGCCGGAAATCGTCGAAACGCGGGATATGGCCGCGGACGTCGAGCAGGGAGAGAATGAGTTCGAGTGCGAAAAGCCTCATGGCAAACGATCCGGATGGCCGCGATTGTCCCACCATGGCCGGGAACCGGCGGCCGCGCTTTGCGCGAGCGCAAAGTCGCTGCCCTGGATCCGGGTTATTTGAATTCATTCCGTGATTTGCCGCGATGTCTGCACGCGGCGGGCATTTACGAATGGGTAACTTATGAGAGCTGATCTTGCGGCGATCTATGGCGAGGAACGCCTGCCACGCTACACCAGCTATCCGACCGCACCGCATTTCACGGCCGCGATCGGTCGGGACACCTATGCCCGCTGGCTGGCAGAGCTGCCGGTGGCCGCCAGCGCCTCGCTTTATCTGCACGTGCCGTTCTGCCGCGAGATGTGCTGGTATTGCGGCTGCCATACCCAGATCGTCCGCCGCGACGAGCTCGTCGCCGGCTACCAGCGGACGCTGTGCAGCGAGATCGCTCTGACCGCCGAAGCCATCGGCCATCGCCTCAAGGTCGAGCACATCCATTTCGGCGGCGGTACGCCGACCATCATGGCGCCGGACGCCTTTGTCGAACTGATGGCGACGATGCGCCGGGAATTCTTCGTGCTGCCTTCGGCCGAAATCGCGGTCGAGATCGATCCCCGGACGTTGACGGCGGACATGGTCGAGGCGATGCGGCTCTCGGGCGTCAACCGCGCGAGCCTCGGCGTGCAGAGCTTCGATCCCGTGGTGCAGCGGGCGATCAACCGCGTGCAGAGCTTCGCGCAGACGGCGTCCGTGGTCGAGATGCTCCGCGGCGCCGGGATCGAGGGCATCAATTTCGACCTGATCTACGGGCTGCCGCACCAGACAATGGCCTCGTGCCTGGAGACGGTGCGGCGCAGCCTCGCGCTGGCGCCCAGCCGCTTCTCGGTGTTCGGCTATGCTCACGTGCCGGACTTCAAGAAGCACCAGCGCATGATCAACGAAAGCGTGTTGCCCGACAGCCTTGCGCGGCACGACCAGGCCTGCGCCATCGCCAATGCGCTGAAGGAGGCCGGTTACGTGCAGATCGGGCTCGATCATTTCGCGCAGGCTGACGATGCCATGGCCGTGGCGTTCGAGCAGGGCACGCTGCGGCGCAACTTTCAGGGCTACACCACCGACCGGAGCGAAGTCCTGCTCGGCTTCGGCGCCAGCGCGATCGGGCATCTGCCGCAGGGCTATGTCCAGAACGAGGTGCAGATCGGCACCTATGCGCAGAGCATCGCTGCCGGCCGCCTCGCCACCGCGAAGGGCTATGGCCTCACCGACGACGACCGGCTGCGCGCCGACATCATCGAACGCATCATGTGCGAGTTCGGTGCCGATCTCGGCGACATCTGCGCACGCCATGGCGCGGAGGCCGGCGCCATGCTGAAAGCGGCGTCGCGCCTGAAGCCGCTGATCTCCGACGGCGTCGTGAGGCTGGACGGCGAGCGGCTCGCCGTCGCCGGGGATTCGCGCTTCCTGGTCCGCAGCGTCGCCGCCGCGTTCGACGCGCATCTGGATCCGGGCAGGCAGTTGCACAGCAGGGCGGTGTAGTTCATCTCTTCCCGCTGGTGGGCAGAGGCGAAGCAGCCAAGAGATTGCGCTCCAACAAAGAAGCCCGGTCCCGCGCCGCTATCGTTGATCGGAATGGAGTTGTCCATGCCTTTCCGGTCCGACGATCTGGTCGATGACATCATGCATTCGGCGCCGCACACGATCCGCGTGTTTCTCGCCTTCAGGATGGCTTGTGTCGGCTGTCCGATCGCGACCTTCCACACGGTCGATGACGCCTGCCGTGAGCATGGCATCGACCGCGGGAAATTCCTCGCAGCGCTCAGCGAGTGCGTGCCGGCGTGAAACGGTCAGGAATCGCGCCGACCGCGCGGATTCCCGGATGAAGGCGCGCTTTCGCCGTAAGCGGAAGCGCCCCTCATCCCTATCTTGAACAGAGAAGTGTCAGTCCTCACGCCGCGCCGTTGTCGGCGCTCCGCTCCGCCAGCACCACGATTCTGTGCGGCTCGCGCAGGATGATGCGCTGGCGGCCGCTCTCGACGAGGCCCTGGCTCTCCCAGCCGCTCAGGATGCGGCTGACGGTGTGCAGCGTGGTGCCGGTCATCTGCGCGATGTCCTGGCGGCTGATCGGAAAGTCGATCTCGATGCCGTGGTCGAGCTTCTTGCCGGACTGCTTGGCGAGGCGCAGCAGCGCGTGCGCGATGCGTTGCTCGACCTGCTGCGTCGACATTTCCAGGATGCGGGTGTGACTTTCCTGCAGCCGCGTGCCGACGGTCTGCAGCGTGTTGGCGGCAAGCGCCGGAAATCGCTCGACCAGCCGCGGCCAGGCCGAGGTCGGCCAGATCAGCACGACGCTGTCGTCGACCGCGGTCGCCGTCGCCGGATAGCGCGCGGCTCCGATCGCCATCGCAAGCCCGAACGTCTCGCCGGGCGCGACATAGCGCACCACGATCTGCTCGCCGGCCGGCGTGGTCTTGGCCGCGCGGACATGGCCGTGCAGCAGCAGGAAGAAGCACTGCGCGTCCGCCCCCTGCTCGAAGATCGCACTGTTCCTGGGATAGCGTGCCGAGCGGGCCTCGCGCAGGATCTCGTCGAGAGCTTCCGGCGTCATCCCCGCAAACAGCGGCAGATGCGCAACCAACGATGTGTCGACCTTGGCCATTCTGCCTCCCTGGCATCAGGGAGTGTGATGGCACCTGCAATCGTCAACCAGTTTGCGTTAGCGCAAAACAGGGTGGCCCCGCGGCAGTATTTTTCAGGTAACGGTCTGAATTGATTGGAGTTGATCCCATGGCTGGCGCCCGATCCCGCAACTTTGCGGGCTGGCCGCTGTTTGCGAACAGCTTTCGCCCCTTTTTCCTGCTCGCTGCAATCCAGGCGGCGCTGTCGATCCTGGCCTGGCTGCCGATGTTCTACGGCGAATTGTCGGTGAGTTCCGCATTCGCGGCGCGCGACTGGCACATCCACGAGATGCTCTATGGCTTCCTGCCGGCCGTCATCACCGGGTTTCTGTTCACCGCCATCCCGAACTGGACGGGGCGGCTGCCGATCCAGGGCGGGCCGCTCGCGGCCTTGCTGGCGGTCTGGCTTGCCGGGCGCGTCGTGGTGACGGTGTCGGCGAATATCGGCTGGGCTTTCGCGCTGGTCATCGATGCGGCGTTCCTGGCATTGGTCGTTGCCGCTGCGACGCGCGAGATCATCGCAGGCGGCAACTGGCGCAACCTGCCCGTGGTGGGATTGGTGCTGGCTCTGCTTGCCGGCAACGTCGCCTTCCACGCCGAGACGCATTACGAAGGTGCGGCCGACATCAGCATCCGCGTCGGCATCGGCGTGGTCATTCTGCTGATCGGCCTGATCGGCGGCCGCATCATTCCGAGCTTCACCCGCAACTGGCTGGTCAAGTTCAATCCCGGCCGCCTGCCGGTGCCGTTCAGAGGCTTCGACGGCGCGGTGATCGGCTTGAGTGCCCTCGCGCTGATCGCATGGATCGCGGCGCCGCTGAACAGGATCGCCGGGGTCGCGATGGCGGTGGTTGGCGTGCTGCATCTGGTTCGGCTTGCACGCTGGGCCGGCGATCGCACCACGCGGGAGCGGCTGCTGCTGATCCTTCATGTCGGTTATGTCTTCGTGCCGCTCGGCTTCATCCTGAACGCTGCGGCCGCCTTCGGCGAGCTGCCGCCAAGCGCCGGCATCCATGCCTGGACGGCCGGTGCGGCGGGAACGATGACGCTCGCGGTGATGACCCGCGCCTGCCTCGGCCATAGCGGACAGGCGTTGACGGCTTCGCCGGCGATCCAGGCAATCTATGCTGCGATCGTCATCGCGGCCCTGGCCCGCGTCGCTGCCGTCGTGTTGCCCGCGCATAATGGTGTGCTGCTGCACATCGCCGCCTGCGGCTGGACCATCGCCTTCCTCGGATTTGCCGTCGCGTTCGGTCCGCTGCTCGCCGGCAGCGGGCGGCGGGCGCTCGCCACGATGGGCGTGCCCGCTGCCGCGCGCTGAATTCAGGCGGCGGTCGCCGAGGGCGGCGCTGACAGAGGCCGCACGCCCTTGCGCCAATCGGTGATGGTGCAGCCGAAGCGGCCGCGAAACCAGCGCGCCATGGCGCTCTGCGCGGAGAAGCCGAGCTGCACCGCGATGTCGGCCAGCGGCCGGGCGGGATCCTCGATCAGCTGCACCACGAGATCGGCGCGTTGCGCGTCCAGAATGGCCGAGAAGCTGGTGCCCGATGCGGCGAGGCGGCGGTGGATGGTGCGGCGGGTGCAGGCCAGGTGCTCGGCGACCCGCTCGACCGTGCAATCGCCGCTGGCGAGCAGGGTCCGTACCACCTCGTCGACCTTCGACTCCCAGCTTGCCGGCCTGCTCTCGATCGCCTCGATCCGCTTGCGCAAGTAATTCGCGATCAGAGGATGCGCGCTCGGGATCCGGCGCTCCAAATCGTGCGCCGACAGCAGGATCGCATCGTCGTCCGCATTGAAGGTCACCCGGCAGCCGAAGAAGTCGCGGTAGCGCTTGCGGTCGTGCGGGGGCGGGTAATGCAGATGCACCTCCAGCGGCCGCCAATCGCTGCCGAACAGCGATTGGATGATGCGATGGACGCTGCCGAGCGCCATGTCGATCGACTGCCGCGGCGCGCGCGGCTGCCGGCCGCGCAGGCGCAGCGCGATGGTGACGGTCCGCTTGTCACGCGTGACGTCGAGCCGCATGCCGTCATGATGGATGGGGATGAAGCGCGAGAACGCCTCGATCGCTTCGCCGATGGTCGCCTGTTCGCGCACGATCAGGCCGACCGGGCCGAAATTGGTGAGGCCGCCGCGCTCGGCGAGCCGCAGGCCGAAATCCTCGGCACCGGACGCCTCGGCCGACAATTCGAGCAGGCGGCGCAGGCCGGTGACGGCGATGGGGATGTCCGGCTTGTCGAGACAGGCCAGCGGCAGCCTGACCTTGCGCATCATCTGGCTGGGGTCGAGCCCGACCGACCGGGCGACCTCGGGGTAATAGCTCAAGCCTGCGCTGCGAATGAGGTCGGTCATGCAAACCGTTCCTGCCAGCCATTCCCGCAGATGTCCCGAAATGTAAAGTTTCTGTCTCCATCCGTCAAATCCGGGAACCGGGTGGCGCATACATAAGGGAAACCGAAGCACTGGCGTGAATGCCGTGCACATGACGGCGGGGCGCGACGGGGCCCCCGGCCGTCTCGGGCCATTTGACCAAGACATTGCTGGATCGGGATTATGCCGGGAAACATGCTTTCCAAGGGCGAGGTATTCGTCATCGACACTGACGCCGCCTCCCGCGAACAACTTGCCGCCGCGCTCCAACAGAGTGCCTATGATGTGATCTGCTTTGCAGACGGCGCGTCTCTGCTCTCGGAAGCCAAGGCCCGGATGCCGGCCTGTGTGCTGCTGGAGATGCCGCCGGATCGTTCCGCTCTCGACGTGCTCAGGCGGCTGCGCGAGGAGAATTGCATGGCGCCGGTGCTGGTGACGTCGGCGAATGGCAGCATCGCCATGGCGGTGGACGCCATCAAGAGCGGCGCGACCGACTTCATCGAAAAGCCGTTCCGCACCCACGACGTCGTCGGCCGGATCGACGCCGCCATCGATGAATTCGCGCAGCCCGGCCCGATCCGGCAACGCTGGCTGTCGGGCTGCGAAGCTCTGACGGCGCGCGAAGGCGACGTGCTCGAGCATCTTGCCGCCGGCCTCACCAACAAGGAGATCGCCCGGCGGATGCATCTGAGCGCACGGACGGTTGAAGGTTACCGCGCCAGCGTCCTGAAGAAGGCCGGCGCCAAGAACGTCACCGATCTGCTCCGGCGCATCTTCGGCCAGGGCTCGTAGGCTAAGGCCTGAACCTGCCGCGGCCCGCCCAGCGTTCCGCGGCCACGGTGCCGCCGCGGCGACGCCCCATGGAAACCTCAATCGAACCGGTTCCTTCCCTGCCGCGTCCAACCACGATGGCGAGGCATCTCATCGCGCGCGTCCGGCTGGCGGCGCGGCGATACCGGCAGGAGGGACTTCATGCGCATCACCGCCAGATATTTGGCAACCACGGGCCTGGTCCTGGTGACCACGGCCCTCGCAGCCCCGTCACGGGCGGCCAACGTGGACGCCACATCGGCGATCGACACGGTGACCGTCTATCCCGACGGCGCCACCATCACCCGCATCATTTCCTTGGATCTCGCCTCCGGCGATTCGACGCTCGTCGCCAAGGACTTTCCGCTCTCGCTTGATCCGTCTTCCCTCCGCGTCGAAGGCGAGGCGGGCGCCAAGCTCACCATCGGCACGATCGATGCGCGCCCGCCGAAGGCCGCGCCGCCGGTCAACCTGCCCGAGCTCGACAAGCGCCTCGAAGCGCTGAAGGATCAACGGGCCGATCTGCAGGGTGCGATCGACTCGGCCAATGCCCGGCGCAAGTTCGCACAGCATTTTGCCGAGGCTTCGCCGGCCGGCCTCGGCGAGAAGGGCGAGGCGCGCCCGATCGCCGAATGGCGCGCGGCCTTCGCCGCGGTCGCCGAGGAGGTCGCGACCGCCGACAGCGCCATTCGCGAGGCCACGCGAAAACAGCGCGAGCTCGACCGCCAGATCGCCGAGCTGGAGGCCGAGCGCTCGGCCAAGCCGCCGAGCAAGCTGGAAGTACGGATCGACGTCGCCTCGGCCGCCGCGACCAAGGCGACGCTGCGCGTGACCTATGCCGTGCGCAACGCGCGCTGGGTGCCGCTCTACGACGCCCGGCTCGACACCGGCGCCAAGGACCGCAAGCCGCAGCTCGAGCTGGTTCGTCGCGCCGAGGTGACGCAATCCACCGGCGAGGACTGGTCGAACGTGACGCTCGGCGTCTCCACCGTCCGCATCAGCCGCGGCGGCAGTGCCCCGGAGCTGGGCTCGCTGGTCGCACAATACCCCCACGTGCCGAAGCCACTGGCGCTCGGGACTGCGTCGGATCTGGCGCGGCCTGCGCCAATGACGCGCCAGGCGCAATCGCCGGCCATGGCCAAGATCGCTGAGGCGGCCGAGTCGCGCGAGCGCGCCGACGAACAGCAGGCGGTTGCCGAGATCGGCGACTTCCAGGCCACCTTCAAAATTCCCGGCCGCGTCAGCCTCGGCGCCGCCGAGGGCGCCAAGAGCCTTCGCATCGCGTCGGTGAACGTGCCGGCCGATCTCGCGGTGCGCGCCGCGCCGGTGCTGGATCCGACCGCGTTCCTCGAAGCCAGCTTCAAGCAGACCGACGATGCGACCCTGCTGCCGGGCAAGGTCGCGATCTATCGCGATGGCACCTTCGTCGGCCGCGGCAAGATCACCGCGTCCGCCAAGGACGACATCGTGCGGCTCGGCTTCGGCGCCGACGACAAGGTCAGAATCGAGCGCGCGGTGCTCAAGCGCAACGAGGGTTCGGCCGGCCTGCTCGTGACGACGTCGAAGACCGACGAGCGCGCGTTCAAGACCACGATCCGCAACGGCCACGATTTCCCGATTCGTGTCGCGATCGAGGATCAGCTGCCGGTCAGCGAGAACGAGGACATCGTCGTCGAGATGCTGCCCTCGAGCACCCAGCCGACCGCAACCAATATCCGCGACAAGCGCGGCGTGCTGGAATGGTCGTTCGACGCCAAGCCCGGCGAGGCCCGCGACATCAACTTCGCCTGGCGCATCCGCTGGCCGAAGGACAAGAGCATGGTGATCGTCCCGGCGGGGTAGCCCCGGTCGCGCCACAAAGGAGGTGCGCTCCCTCTCCCGCTTGCGAGAGCTTTGCGTAATGAGTTGTGCTGGAGTGAAGTTCGATATGGGGCTTTTTTTGAACGGCCTCGCGTAGCCCCAGAGGGGTGGGGCGTCTGTTTTTCGTGGCCGCGGGGTAGCGGCGGGTGGTGGTCACGCTGCGGCTCCTATCGGGCACAGCACCGCCCATCGTTTGAGGTTCATGGCGAGGCAGATCAGGCGCAGATGCGTCTGATTGCGCGCCAAACCCAGATAGCGAGCGCGCGCCCAGCGGTAGCTGCCCTTGAGGCGCGCGAAGACCTGCTCGACCGGTGCGCGGCGCTTTCCCACGGCATTGTTGAAGCGCTTCTGCCGCTCGGTGAGCGGATGATGCTTGTTCGGCCGGAACATCAGCCTCGGCTTGATTCCTCGCGCGGCGAGCCCGCTGCGGCGCTTGTGCTTGTCATAGGCTTGGTCGGCATAGACCGCCTTCTCATCACCACAGACCAGTTCGTCGGCGGGCACTGTGTCGTTGACCGCAGCGTCGGTCAGCTTGCTGCGGCGGACGATGGCCGAACCCTGATCCATGCCGATATGGGCTTTGTAGCCGAAGTACCGCTTGCCGCCCTTCTTGGTCCAGCGCGCATCTGGATCGCGCTTGCTGTTGACCAGCTTGCTCGGTTCACGACCGTCCGGGCCGGGCGGCTGCGGGTCCTCTGGCGGCTTCGGCGGCTTTACTGCTGCCGAGATCAGGCTCGCATCGATCAATGTGCCCCGGCGCAGCACCAGCCCGCGGGCGTCGATCTGATGCAGGATCTCGGCGAACAGCTTCTCGTCCAGACCGGCTCGCTGCAAAGCCTCGCGGAATCGCCAGATCGTCGTGTGGTCAGGCGTCTCGTCGCTCAGCACAAAGCCGCAGAAGGCTCGGAACGAGGCCCGGTCGTCGAGCGCTTCCTCGAGCGCCGGATCGGAAAGCCCATACCATTGCTGCAGCAGCAGCGCCTTGAACAGCACCAGTCGCGGTTAGGGCGGAGGGCCGCGCTCCGGCTCCGGAAGACCACCCAGCACTCTTTCCACAGCCGCCCAGTCGACCAGTTCGCCAATCCGCTTCAGCACCGCATTACCCTTCCCCTGCCGCGATACCAGCGCGTCCGCGAAGCTCGGTTGCCCAACCTCTCGATATGCCATCCGAATCCGCCTCCACCACAGGCCCTAGAGAATCGCAAATCCTCCTCTTGTGCAAAGCTCTCGCTTGCGGGAGAGGGCTGGGGTGAGGGCTCTCACCTCTCGGGGATTGTCCCGTTGTGGAGACACCCTCTCCCCAACACTCCCCCGCAAAGCGGGGGAGGGAGCGCACCGTCTTTGCCAGAAACAGGATTGGCTAAATTCCAGTCTGTACCGCCCGCATCGACTGCGGCAGCACATACGGCACGCCGTCAACCTGATGCGCCGTGCTTCGATCCCGACGGCCACGCTCATTGCCGGCAATTCGCCGTCGACAGCGCCGACGTGAACGCGCCGTCCGCGGCCAGGGCCGGATAGAGCTTGACCGAGAGATCGCGCGCCGCGGCCGCGGTGCGCGGCCCGAAGCCGAGCAGATAAAGCCCATCCATGGTGATGAAGCTCTTGTTGGCCGCGACCGGCGTCAGCGCAAAGGCGGGATGCGTGTAGACCGCATCGGCCTGCAGCGAATCCTTGCCGCGCTCGATCGACAGCACGACATCGGGCCTCGCGGCCACGATCGCCTCGTCGCTGATGACTTTATAGCCGTCGTAATCGTGGACCGCGTTGGCCGCGCGCGCGAGCTGGATGATCTCGTCCGCCGCGGTCTTGTGGCCCGCCACCATCGCTCGCCCGTTCTGGAGCGACATCACGAACAGCACCCGCACCGGCTTCGTCACCTTGGCGCGCAGGACACGGAGCTGCGCAAGATCGGCGCCGACCGCGGCGCTGAGACATCCGGCACGCGCATCGACGCCCATGGCGTGGCCGACCAGCTTGATCTTCTCGATCAGGCCTTCCTCGGAAAAGGTCTCGGGTACCAGCACCAGCGGCACCTTCGCCCTCTCCAGGATGTCCATGGTCTCGCGCGGGCCCGAGCCCTGGATCGCCAGGATCAGCGTCGGGTTGAGACCGAGCACGCCTTCGGCCGAGATCTGGCGCATATAGCCGACATTCGGCTTGTCTTGCAGTGCTGCCGCCGGATAGAGGCTCGTGGTGTCGACGCCGACCAGCCGGCTCTCCAGCCCGAGCGCGTAGAGGATCTCGGTGATGGCGCCGCCGATCGACACCGTGCGGGCAAAATCGGTAACAGCGACGTCGCGATTGCGCGCGTCATGCACAATGATGCCCGCGGCGTGAGCGATAGACCCGAACGCGAGTCCGCCGGAGAGCAGGAGACTGGCGAGGGTGCTGCAAGATGTCATTGCAGTTACTTCGTCAGGATCAGCTTGTTCTGCGACGTCAGCCGCAGGCGATAGCTGTCCTCGCCATGCGCGATGATGATCTCGCGTTCGGCTGCAAACAGCTCCCGGCTGTCGATCCGGCTCCCTCGCATGGTGAGGGTTCGCGTTGCCGCAGGAGGGCTTTGTGCCGGTCCTGCCGCATTGCCGCTGCTGTCTCCTGACGTTGCTGACATTGTCGGTGCGATGCGCTTTCGAAAGCTGGAGTACCGCCCGTTTGTACAGGCGGCGCCAAGCGCATTCCAACCGTCGCAATTTACAATCGATATAAACTGTAACCTGATGTCATTGACCGCCATGACTCTCCCTCCCGCGGAAAAGCGGGAGGGAGAGCGAGCTGCGGCTACTTCGCCTTCAGGAAATCCGCGACCTCGAGCAGCACGAACTCGTTGTCGTCGGCCTTGTTGGGATCGCGGCTGGAAGAGAACGGTAGGTTGTTGTCGTTGCCGACGATGATGTGGGTGTCGTCGACGCGATCGACGTTCTCGATGGTGAAGAACGGGAAGGTGTAGACGCCGTCGTTGAGCGGCTTCTTCGCCTTCTTGTCGGGATCCCTGATCTTCATCAGGTCGATATAGCCGATCTTGCGCACGGGCTTGCCGACATTGGCGTCGGTGAGCTCGATCTTGTAGACGCGCTTGAACTTGGCGAGGTCGGGGAAGCAGCTCTCGCCGCGCTGGCCCTGCGGGCAGGCCTTGTCGGCGGTGCCTTCGCCGTTGTCGCGCTCGATGATCAGGCCGGAGGCCTGGTCGATCATGTTGAAGTCGCCGATGGCGTTGCCGTTCTGCTCGAACACATAGTGCCAAAAGCGGCCGGTGAATTTTTCCGCGGCGACGTCGAATTCGAGGATGCGGGCGGCTTCCCTGCCGTCGACCTTCTCCCAATCCTTCTTCTCGGCGTCCCACAGCGGTCCTTCGAGCAGGCCGTAGAGGAACTTGCCGTCCTTCGACGCGGCAAAGCCCTCGTATCCCTTCGAGCGGCGAAGATTGACATTGGTGTAGGTTGCGCCGGGCGCTGCCGGCGTGCCCACCGCCCAATTGTCCGGCGAGCGCACCGGCTTGCCGTCGGCGATCGTGTCGAACACGCCGAGAACCTTGCCGGTCTTGTCCGCCTTCAGGATGTAGGGGCCGAACTCGTCGCCGATCCAGAAGGTATCGCCGATGATCTGGAAACCTTCGGTGTCGAAATCGGAGCCGGTGAGATAGCGCTTCTGGGTGTCCTCGTGCAGGATGCGGAAGGGGACCTTCTTGTCGGGGTCGTGCAGGAAGATGCTCTCCAGCCGCTCGATCTTGCCGCCGGCCCAATCCATCTTGTAGCGGTTGAGGTAAAGCATCGAATCCGGCGAGTTGGCGCGCGCGCCCATGCCGTTGTCGGTGAGGACCCAGAACGTGCCGTCGGGCATGGTCTTGATGCCGGAATGGCCCTGCAGCGGCTGGCCCTTGAACGGCAGCGTCACGCCGGTCGGACGCTCGAAGGACTTGCCCATGACGGTGCCGAGCGCGTCGACCCGCTTGCCGGTGGTATATTTGCCCGCCGTCTTCAGATCGGCGGGGGCATCGGCCGGCGCCTCGATGAACGTTTCGGCCGGCATCACCACGTGGCCGGCGAGCCTGGCGGGGAATTCGCCCTCGCTCTGCGCGAGCGCAGTGCTCGCGGTGAGAATGATCGTGGCGACGGTGCAAAGAAAAGTCGCGCGCATGTGCGTCTCCTGTTGGCGGACGCAACGCTTATGCGGATCGCATGTTGCAGTATTGTGAAGCCGGGCCAAAGGCCGCAGGGCCCGGTTACTCCTTTATCGCGCGGGTGAGTCGCAGCGCATCGCAAGCGCCGCAGCCGGCATCACACGCCCTCATAGACCAGCCTGGTGAAGTAGCCGGGATCCACCAAGAACTGCCCCCATATCGCGTCGAATGCGGCCGTGGGCTTGGCGGCAACAATCTCGTCGCGCGACTTTCCCTGTTTCTTGAGATTGCCGACATTGTCCCTGATCGCGACCAGCATGTCGCGGAATGCCTGCAGCTCCGCCTTGTTGCTGACGGGCTTGCCGTGACCGGGAATGATGATGGTGTCGTTGTTGGCCGCCGCCAGATTGGCATCCGACGCCGCGATCATGCCGTTGATGCTGCCGCCGGTCGAATAATCGATGAACGGATAGATGCGGTTCCAGTAGGTGTCACCGGCATGCAGGATGTTGGCCTCGGTAAACATCACCGAGATGTCGCCGTCGGTATGTGCCGGCCCATAGTAATTCAATGCAATCGATGCGCCGTTGACCTTGAGATGATGCTCCTTGGCGAACACCTCGGCCGGGACGGCGCTGGCGGGCAGGGCGAGGAAATTATAGTCCCAGTCCTCGACGCGCTGAACGACGGAGAGGTGCTTGCGGGTATTTTCGTGGGCAATGATCTTGGCGCCGGCCGCCTGCAGCCATTCATTGCCGTCGGCGTGGTCGAAGTGCCAGTGCGTATTGATGAGGTGCGCGATCGGCTCCTTGCCGAGTTCGGCCAGCGCCTTGGTGAGCTGAGGGCGCGAGACGCCGATGCCGGCGTCGACCAGAAGCTTGCCGTCAGGTCCCGTGAGGACGGCGATGTTGCCGCCGGATCCTTCCAGCACGCTGATATTGTTGCGCAGCTTGGTGGTCGTGATCGGGGACGTTGCCGCACTGTCCTTGATCACGCTGACGAGGCCTCGCGCCTCTGCGAAGGCCTGTCGCGGCGTGAGCCACCCGGCGGTGGCAGTGAAAGCGCCGCCGATACAGCACAGACAAAAGCCGCGTCGTGACAACGAAGGAAGCTCTGACGATCCCATGCAATCCTCGCTTTCCTCGATACTTGTTGGCGGCGCCTATGATCGAACCGGCCGCAAGGACCGGGGGATAGCACCAAAGAAGGCAAGCGATCTACCAGGATGGCACGATTATGGTCGCGCGGACGCTGTCGAATCTCACGAGGGCAGCCGCAGGTGCGGCGCCCTCGCGAAATCCGACAGGGTCAGGCGATTTTGCGGGCCAGGAAATCGCGGATCAGGGGCGTGACCTCGTCGAACCTGTCCTCGAGCAGGAAATGACCGGAATTGATCAGATGAAATTCCGCCTGGGGCAGGTCGCGCTTGTAGGGATGGGCACCGTCGGCAGGAAAGATGAAATCGTTCTTGCCCCAGACGATCAGCGTCGGCGGCTTGTGCTTGCGAAAGTAGGCCTGCACCGCCGGATATAGCGGCAGATTGGTTCGATAGTCGTAGAACATGTCGAGCTGGACGTCATTGTTGCCCGGCCGGTCCAGAAGTGCCTGGTCGTGGATCCAGTTGTCGGGCGAGATTCGGCTCACGTCGGACATGCCGTCGGTGTACTGGAACTTGGTCGTCTCCAGCGTCAACAGCTTCAGCAGGGCCTGACGGCTCGTCGCGGACCCGTCGGCCCAGTATTGCTTGATCGGATTCCAGAACTCCTTCAGTCCTTCGTCGTAGGCGTTGCCATTCTGGACGATGAGGCCGCTGACGCGCTCGGGATGCTTCAGCGCCAGCCGCCAGCCCACGGGAGCACCGTAGTCCATGACGTACATCGCGTAGCGCTTGACGCCGAGCTGGTCCAGCAGGCCGTCGACGAGCTCGCCGAAGCGATCGAACGTGTACTTGAATGTCGTGCGCGGCGGCATGTCGCTCTGGCCGTAGCCGGGATAATCGGGAGCGATCACGTGATACCGATCCGCCAGCGCAGGGATCAGGTTGCGGAACATGTGGGAGGAGGTCGGAAAGCCGTGCAGCAGCAGCACCACGGGTGCATCCTTCGGCCCTGCCTCGCGGTAGAAGATCTTGATCCCGTCGATGGTCTTGGTCCGATGAAACGTGACCGGATAGGCGGCGCCGGTCCCGGAGCGATCGCGTTGCGGCTTCGCCGCGGAGGCCGGCGTAGCAGCGGCAACGGCAACCCCGGACAAGCCAAGGACGAGGTGTCGGCGATCGAGGCCGGTTGATGGATGTGTGATGCTCTCGGTGGTCATGATCATTTTCCAGGCAAGCTTCTAGCCGCCGCATTTCAAAGTCCGCGGCAGGCTTCGGGTAACTGATTGCGACTGGCCGGATCAGTCCATATGATCGAGAAGCTACTTCTCAGGTTACGGAAAGACGCGTCTGATGGACCGGCTGGAGGCGATGTCGGTGATCATCGCCGTCAATGATACAGGAAGCTTCTCGGCGGCCTCGCGGCGCCTTCGCATGCCGGTCGCGACGATCAGCCGAACGGTTGCCGAGCTGGAGGCGCGGCTGAACGCCCAGCTGTTTCAGAGGTCGTCGCGCCAGATGACGCTGACCGATGCGGGACGATCCTATATCGAGGCCTGCAAGCGGATCATCGAGCAGGTGGACGAGGCCGAGAGGGAGGTCTCCGGCGAGTACAGAAGTCCGAAGGGCGATCTCGCGGTCACCTCGCCGTGGGGCCTGGGCCACATGCACCTTCTGCCGATCGCGCTCGAGTTCATGGAGGCCTATCCCGAGATTGCGTTGCGGCTCGTCCTCACCGATCGCATCGTCAACAGCGTCGAAGAGAATATCGATGTGTCGATTCGAATCGGCAGTCTGCCGGACAGCAACCTGATCGCGACACGGGTCGGCTCGGTGCGGTTCGTGCTCTGTGCCAGTCCCGGATATCTCGCGAAGCGCGGGCATCCGAACGAGCCCGCCGATCTCGCCTCGCACGATTGTATCGGCGTCGACAGCGATGCGGCGCCGAAGAGCTGGAAGTTCGTCAAGGGCGGCAGCGAAGTCGCGGTGCCGATACGGTCGAGATTGACGCTGAGCGATTCCGAGGCCGCGGTCGAGGCTGCAATCGCGGGTGCCGGCATCACGCGCGTGATGTCCTACAAGATGGAGGCCGCGCGGCGGGCCGGCAAGCTCGTCCTCATGCTGGAGCAATTCGAGCAGGAGCCCTGGCCCGTGCATATCGTCTATGCGGAGCGAAAGCCGGCGCCGCTCAAGCTCCGCGCCTTTCTGGATTGGGCCACTCCGCGCCTCAAGGCCCGGCTGGCCTAGTTCGGCTACTCCTTCACCGCACCCGTCAGCGAAGAGACGTAGTAATCCACGAACAGCGAGTAGAAGATCGCGACCGGCAGCGAGCCGAGCAGCGAGCCCGCCATCAGCGCGCCCCATTGGTAGACGTCGCCGGTGACCAGCTCGGTCAGGATCGCGACCGGCACGGTCTTGTTGGCGCCGCTCTGGATGAAGGCCAGCGCGTAGATGAACTCGTTCCAGGACAGCGTGAAGGAGAAGATGCCGGCCGAGATCAGCCCGGGCACGGCGAGCGGCAGCGTGATCCGGCGCAGGATCTGCAGGCGCGTGGCGCCGTCGACCAGCGCGCACTCCTCGAGCTCGTAGGGGATCGACTTGAAATAGCCGATCAGGAGCCAGGTGCAGAACGGCACCAGGAAGGTCGGATAGACCAGGATCAGGGCCAGCGGCGAGTCGAACAGGCCGAACTGCACGACGACGGTCGCGAGCGGAATGAACAGGATCGACGGCGGCACCAGATAGGCGAGATAGATGCCGAGGCCGACATAGGGACTGCCGCGGAAGCGCAGGCGCTCGATCGCGTAGGCCGCCAGCGTAGACGCGATCAGCGACAGCGTGGTCGAGCCGATCGCGACCATCATCGTCGTCTTCAGCCATTGCGGATAGGAGGTGTTGAACAACAGATGCTTGATGTGCGCCAGCGTCGGCGAGGAGATCCAGAACGGGTTGTTGTCCTTGTAATTCATCAGCTCCGCGTTCGGCTTGAACGAGGTGATCGCCATCCAGTAGAACGGAAACAGCAGGATCAGCACGAAGCAGCCGAGCGGCAGATAGATCATCATCAGCCGCCGCAGCCCGGAATCCCAGGCCATGGTATCGGGCGGCGCCTTCGCGTCGGCGACGGTGGAGCTTTGCGCGACGGTGTCAGTCATTGGCCTCTCCCTGCTGCCATTTGCGGCGCGCCAGGCCGAAATAGGAGAACAGTGTCGCGAACACCAGGAACGGGATCATCGACACCGCGATCGCCGCGCCTTCGCCGAGCTCGCCGCCGGCAATGCCGCGCTGGAACGCCAGCGTCGCCAGCAAATGGGTCGAGTTCACCGGGCCGCCGCGGGTAATGGCGTAGACCAGCTGGAAGTCGGTGAAGGTGAAGATGATCGAGAACGTCATGACGATGGCGAGGATCGGCATCATCATCGGAAAGGTGATGTAGCGAAAGCGCTGCCAGGCGCTGGCCCCGTCCAGCATCGCGGCTTCATAAAGCGAGGGCGAGATGGTCTGCAGGCCGGCCAGCAGCGATATCGCGACGAAGGGAATGCCGCGCCAGATGTTGGCGGCGATCAGCGAGAACCGCGCCGGCCAGGGCGAGCCGAGGAAGTCGATATTGCTCGACTTCCAGTGCAGAACGTCGACCAGGAGGTACGAGATGATCGAGAACTGCGGATCGTAGATCCACCAGAACGCCAGTGCCGAGAGCACCGTCGGCACGATCCAGGGCAGCAGCACGATGGCGCGCAGCAGGCTCTTGAACGGGAAATGGTTGTTGAGCAGCAGCGCGAGCCAGAAGCCGAGCGCGAACTTTCCGAACGTCGCGATCGCCGTGTAGAACACACTGTAGAACACCGCGTTCCACCACAGGGGATCGGTGAGCAGGTACTGGAAGTTCTCGAGCCCGACGAAGATGCCGCGCCGGCCGATCGTGGTGTCGGTGAAGGCGAGCCAGATGCCGAGGCCGAGCGGATAGGTCAGGAACACGGAGAGCAGCCCCAGCGCGGGCGCAAGGCACATCGCGATCAGGAACGGCTTGCAGTCGAACAGCCGCACGATCCAGTTCGGCTGCCGTTGCGCCAGCGCGTGGGAGGAGAGGGTGGTCACGGACATTAGTGTGTTGTCCTGTTCTAGGCTTTCACCACGTCGTCATTGCGAGGAGCGAAGCGACGAAGCAATCCAGGCTGTAGCTGCGGGGACGGACTGGATTGCTTCGCTTCGCTCGCAATGACGGTCTCTACCGCTGCCGCCGGAAGTAGCGTTTGCAGCGCTGCTCGGCTTCGGCGGCCGCGGCCTCCGGCGTCGCTGCACCGGTGGCGACGGAGGCGAACATCTGAACCGTGACATAGTCCGCCCGCACCGCACCGGTCGCCGTCGATATCGGACCTTTATAGCCGGCGTAGTAGCCGTTGTTCATGGTGTTCTTGAAGATTGCGACCTTCGGATCACCTGACCACACTTTCGCGTCGGCATAGGCTGCGAGCGGCTGCGACCAGTAGCCGCTATTGGCGTTGAGCCAAGGCTCGTACTGCTCCTTCTCCAGCATGAATTGCAGGAATGCCTTCGCTGCGTTCGGATACGGGCTGTGCTTGAATACCATTGCGTTTAGCGTCAGGCCGGACATCGGCGGGGCCGGCGCAAAGAACTTCGGCAACAACTGATGCTCCGAATCTTCGGCGATGGCGGCGGTCGCCGGATCGTTCTTCAACGAGAAGTACAAGGACACCCCGTTTGCCGTCAGCGCGATTTCCTGGGAAGAATAGGCGCGATTGTTGCTGACGTCGTTCCAGGAGGGCGTGCCGGCGATGAATGTCGGGTAAAGCTGCTTCACGAAGTTCAGTGCCGCGATCGTCTCCTTGCTGTTGATTGTGACATTGCCCTCCTCGTCGAGCAACGCCGCGTTGTGCGCCCACATCATCCAGTCCGCAAAGCCGTTTCCGTCGCCCACCGCGTTGCCCAGTGCGAAGCCGGCTGGCTTGCCCGCCTGCTGAAGCTTCTTGCAGAGATCGAGGAAGCCGGCTGAATCTTCCGGAGCCTTGTCGAATCCGACGGATTTAAGAATAGACTTGCGATAGATCAGGGGGCCAGCGGTGGCGCCGAACGGCAGCCCGATCCAGGTGTCGCTCTTGGCCTTCCGACCATAGGTCTTCGCAAGAGTCAGCCAGCCGCCATACTTCTTGCCGAGATAATCGGCGATGTCGGTGAGCTCGATCAGCTTGTCGATGTAAATGTGAGGCGCGTCGGAGAAGCCGATGATGATGTCGGGGCCGGCGCCGGAATTCGAGGTCACCGCGGTCTGCTGGTTGATGTCTTCCCAGCCGACGAAGTCGACCTTGACCTCGACCCCGGTATCCTTGGTGAATTTCGCGGCATTGGCGCGGAACACGTCCTCGTCCGCCTGGACGAAGCGCACCGGGCGCAGCATGCGCAAGGACGCGCCCTTTTCGATGTCGAGCTTGGGTGCCGGGACGTCGGCAGCCTTGATGTTGGATGTTTGCGCTGCAGCACCGGTGGCTGCGAGCGTTGCAGCGGACAGGCCCAGCGCCAAGGCATCACGACGTGTGATGTCGTTCCTCATCAGTACCTCCCTATGATGTCTCCCTTCCCGGCGTTGATCGCCGGTGAAGGGCCGTTTCGGTCGAAGGCGCTTGTTGCGCCGGCCGCCTAGCTGTTCGGCCCGCGATCCATGCTGACGGGCTGCCAGCGGCGGAGCGCGGTGTTCTGCAGCACCGACGGATTGACGCAGCTTACCGGCCACATGCCCTGGAGCACCAGTGACAATTCGTAGCCCACCCGGCGCTTGCGCGCCTCGTCGAACCGTGCCGAGGCCGAGGCGACATGGGCGGTCAGGGTCACGTGCTCCATGCCGAGCAGGGGATTGTTGTGCGAGGGCGGTTCCTTTTCCAGCACGTCGAGGGCGGCGTGCGCGATCCAGCCCTCCTGCAGCGCCTTGATCAGGCTCTCCTCGTCCACCGTGGCGCCGCGGCCGGTGTTGATGAAGATCGAGCCTTTCTTCATCTGCCGGAAGTGCTTCTCGGTCAGCATGTGATGCACCTCCGGCCGTGCAGGGGCGTGCATCGAGACGAAGTCGGATTGCGACAGCACCTCGTTCAGCGTCGCCGGGATCACGCCGTGGTCGTACATCAGCGTTTCCTGGATGAAGGGATCATAGGCCATCATGCGCAGGCCGAAGGGCGCTGCCCGCTTGGCGACCGCGCGCGCGACGCGGCCGAACGAGATGAAGCCGAGCGTCTGGCCCATCAGCCTCGGGATCTTCAGCAGCGCCGGCCGGCCCTCGGCCCAGCGGCCGTCGCGTACCATGCGGTCCTGCTCGACCAGGCGGCGGAAGCCCGCGAGCAGCAGCATCATGGCGTGGTCGGCGACCTCCTCGATGAAGGTGTCGGGGATGTTGGTGACCGGAATGCCGCGCGCGGTGGCGGCCTTGACGTCGACGCTGTCGACGCCGACCGAGCCAAGCGTGATGACCTTGCAGCTCTCGAGCGCGTCGATGATCGACTTGGTGATCGGGATGCCCTTGGCGTAGATCGCGTCGGCGTTCTTCGCGGCGGCGATGAACCCGGCCTCGTCGGCGGGCGCCTCGACGATCTCGGCATCGATCGGATCGAGCGCCTCGCGCTCGTAGGAATAATCGCTGCCCGCGACCGTGAAGCTCGCACCCTTCGGCGTCACCACCCTGTATTTCGGCATTCTCTGCTCCCGATTGGTTTCTTGTCGTGGCCCGCCTCGACGAGCGGGCCTTTGCGTCTTTTACGCGAAATCGGGACGGGTGCGTACAATTCACGGTTGTCTTGAACGAGGTATATTTCCGCTTTTCCGTGCAAGGTCGGGGCTTCTACGGAGGCACGTAAGGAACTTGCTAAGGCCTGCGCCACTAAGACTTGATTCGAATTTGATCGATCTCGTCGTGCGCCCGTACCTCATTATTGCCGGAGCTAACCTGTGAAGTTGAGCAATCTGAAGATCGCCCCGAAGCTTGGCATTCTCGTCGGCGTCATGCTGTTCGGGCTCTGCATCTCCGGAGTTCTCGCCGGCTATCTGATGAAGCGCGAGATGGTGAATGCGCGCATCGACCAGGCCAAGGCGATCGTCGAGCTGGCGCGTAACTATGCCGCCGCGTTGAAGAAGCGCGTCGATGCCGGCGAGATGACGAAGGACGCCGCGATGGCCGAGCTTCGCCGCTATGGCAACGCGATGACCTACGACAAGGGTGCGGGCTACCTGTTCGGCACGTCCTATGACGGTCTCACCCAGCTTGCGCCCGATCCGAAGGTGATCGGCACCAACCGAATGGACGTCGTGACCAACGGCCGCAAGCTGTCGCTGGAATTGATGAACGGCGTCAAGGCCAACGGCGAGATTCTGCTTCACTATGAATATATGAAACCCGGCCAGGAGATTCCGATCCGCAAGATCGGTTACGCCGTCGCGGTCCCCGGCTTCGACATGTATCTCGGCACCGGCGCCTATCTGGATGACATCGACGCCAAGATGGGCCCGGTCTACTGGCTGCTCGGCCTCGCGGTGCTCGGCATCGTCATCGTTGCCGGCAGTGTCGCCTGGATGATCGGCCGCAGCATCAGTGCTCCGCTCGGGCTGCTCGGCACCCGGATGCGGGAGCTGGCCGACGGCAGGCTCGAAGGCGACATCCCCGGCGTCGGCCGCGGCGACGAGGTCGGCGCGATGGCGGCGACCGTGCAGATTTTCAAGGACAATTCGGTGCGCATCCGCGACCTCGAGAGGACCGAGGCGGACGCCAAGGAACGCGTCGCGGCGGAACGCCGCAGCGCCATGGAGGAGATCGCCAACGACTTCGAGCGCAGCGTCAACGGCATCGTCCGCTCGGTCTCTTCGGCCGCAGCCGGCATGCAGACCACGGCGCAATCGATGACAGCGACCGCCAGCGATGCCTCCTCGCGCGCGGCGACCGTCGGCGCCGCCTCGCAGAAGGCGTCCGGCAATGTCGGCACCGTTGCAGCCGCCGCCGAAGAGCTGTCGAGCTCGGTTGCGGAAATCTCCCGCCAGGTGACGCGCTCGACCGAAGTTGCAAGCCGTGCCGTCAGCGATGCCGAGCGCACCAACGCCACGGTGCAGGAGCTCTCCACCGGAGCCGAGAAGATCGGCGAGGTGGTCAAGCTCATTCACTCGATCGCGGCGCAGACCAACCTGCTCGCGCTCAACGCCACCATCGAGGCGGCGCGCGCCGGCGAGTCCGGCCGCGGCTTCGCCGTGGTCGCCTCCGAGGTCAAGGCGCTCGCCAACCAGACGGCGAAGGCGACCGAGGAGATCTCCGCCCAGGTCGTGGCGATGCAGACCTCGACCAGCGACGCGGTGGCGGCCATCTCCGGCATCACCCAGACGATCGCCGAGATGAGCGAGATCACCGCCGGCATTTCCGCATCGATCGAGCAGCAGGGCGAGGCGACGCGCGAGATCGCCCGTAACATCCAGTCGGTCGCGGCTGGCTCGAGCGAGATCAACGCCCATATCGGCAGCGTCACCTCGGCCGCGGAAGCGACCGGCAGCGCGGCCGGCGACGTGCTCACCAACGCCCGCGAGCTGGACACCCAGTCCGGCGCCCTGCGCAACGCAGTGGACGGCTTCCTCGCCAAGGTCCGCGCGGCGTAAATTCTTGCACTGAATTCGTAGGGTGGGCAAAGACGCGAAGCGTCGTGCCCACCTTTCTTATTCGGTTCGTCGCGACGTCTCCGTGGGCACGCTTCGCTTTGCCCACCCTAGGAGAGCCGCGTCAGCGACACGACACCGCCCTACTGCTTCTCGATCTTCGCGTTGGTGATCAGCTTCTCCCACAGCACCAGCTGCTCGTTCACGAAGGTGCCGAGTTGCTCCGGCGTGCCGGAGAAGGCGTCCATGCCGAGCGTGGCGAGCTTGGCCTTGATCTCCGGGTTCTCGATGATCTTGCGGATCTCGGTGTTGAGCCGGGTCACGATCTCCTTCGGCATGCCGGCCGGGCCGAAATAGCCCTGCCAGGACGAGATGTCGAAGTCCGGCACGCCGGCCTCCTGCATCGAGGGCAGGTGCGGCACCAGCGGCGAGCGGTTCTTGGTGGTGACCGCGAGCGCGCGCAGGGCGTTGCCGTTGACGTGGGGCAGGCCGGTCAGGATGTCGACGAACATCATCGAGACGCGTCCGCCCATGACGTCGTTGAGCGCCGGCGGCGAGCTCTTGTAGGGCACGTGCAAGAGGTCGAGCCCGGCATTGTGCGCGAAGGTCGCGCCCGACACGATCGCCGAGGACGAGCCCGAGGCGTAGCTCAGCTTGCCCGGATTGGCCTTGCCATAGGCCACCAGCTCTCCGACCGTCTTGGCCGGCACTTCGGGATTGATGACCAGCATGAAGGGCAGATCGCCGGTGCGGGCGATCGGGGTGAAATCCTTGACCGGATCGTAAGTGAGACTCTTGAGCAGATAGGGATTGGCCGAATGCGTGGTGTTGGTCGTCACCAGCAGCGTGTAGCCGTCGGGAGCGGCCTTCGCGACAAAAGTCGCGGCAAGCATGCCGTTGGCCCCCGCCTTGTTCTCGATCACGATGGGAACGCCGAGCGCCTGCGACAGATGCTGCGAGATCAGCCGGGTCGTGGTGTCGGTGCCGCTGCCCGCCGCGAACGGCAGCACAAGCGTGATGTTGCGGCTGGGGTAGGTGTCGGCGTGAGCGGTGGATGCTGCCGTGAGGCAAAGCGCGGCCGCGGCGACGGTCCGCAGGTTCCGAATCAGCCCTGAAATCATGTGTGGTCGTTCCCTCTTTTTGGTTGGCGGGGAACCTACCTTGTCCAAAGCGGAATCGGAAGATGGCTATAGGTCGTGGATGCGTCCGTGCCGCGGAATTACTTCTTCGCCGAGCCCCGGCGCGATGCAAGCACGACGCCGGCGAGCACCAGCGCGTAACCGATCAGGTGGAACGGCTGGAGCTTTTCACCCAGCAGCAGGATCGCCAGCGCCGAGCCGAACACCGGCACCAGATGGAAGAACGGCGCCGCCCGGTTCGGCCCGATCAGCGCCACGCCGCGGTTGAAGAAGAGATAGGCGAGGGTGGAGGGAAAGATCAGGATGTAGCCCAGCGTCGCCAGCGTGATCGCGTCGAATTGCAGCACGGCCCCGCTCGCCGCCTCCCAGATCGCCGTCGGCAGCAGCATCGTCGCGCCGCAGCAGGTGGTGAAGGACAGGAAGGAGAGCTGGTGGATCTTCGGCCGGCGCGGGATGAAGGCCGAATAGAGCCCGAACGCCACCAGCGAGGAGGCGAACATGATGTCGCCCCTGTTGAAGCTGATGCTTGCCAGCGCCGCGAGGTCGCCGCGCAGGATGATGATCAGCACGCCGAGCAGCGAGATCGCGATGCCGCCGAGCTGCGCGGCGGTCAGCCGCACGCCGAACAGCACCAGCGACCACAGCGCCACGAACAACGGACCCGCCGACTGGATCAGCAGCGCATTCAGCGCCTCGGTGTATTGCAGTGCCCAGTACGAGATCGCGTTGTTGAAGGCGAAGCCGACCAGCGACAGGAACAGCATCAGGGGCATGCTCTGGCGCAACGCAGGCCAGTCGCGCTTCAGATGCGGCCAGGCGAACGGCAGCAGGATCAGGAACACGCCGAACCAGCGGATCGTGGTGATCGTCAGCGGCGGCACATGCGCGCCGACATGGCGCGCGAGCACGATGTTGCCGGCCCAGAACAGCGAGCTCAGGCTGAGCAGCAGATAAGGCTGGTTGTTGAGCCAGCTGGCCGGATTGGCGGCCGGAGGCGCGGGCGAAGCGGTCGTCATGGGCGTTGCATGCGAGCTTGCGCCGGATCGCCGTCATGGCACAAGTCACGGCACCGCAATGCTACAATGCAGCCGAGCCTTGAGGAGGTGCCATTGACGGTCAATATGTTGAACATCGAGGGCCTGGAGCGGCTCGATCCGAATGCGCCGGTGGTGATGCTGAACCTGATGCGCTTCCACGCGCGCTCGCGCGACGGCAACGGGTCGGGTTGGGACGCGTATTTGCGCTACAGCGCGATCACGGTGCCGATGATCAAGGCGCGCGGCGGCACGCTGCTCTGGACCGGCGAAGCCAAGGCGGTCGCACTCGGTCCGCACGCGGGCAACGATTGGGACTTCGTCGCGCTGGTCCATTACCCGGCGGTCTCGGCCTTTCTCGACATGATGACCTCGGAAACCTACGAGCGCGAAGCCGATCCGCATCGCGCGAGCGCCTGCGCCGAGCACGTGATCATCGCGACGAGCGAGGCCTACAGCAAGTTCAAGATGAAGTAAGCAAGAGCGGAGCCGCGCTGGTAGCGGCCCTAAGCCGCCTGCTTCCTTGACGCCGCGAACACGCCCGCCAGCACCAAGGCAAAGCCGATGAAGTGGAACGCCTGCGGGTGCTCGCCCAGAAACACCATCGCCATGATCGAGCCGAACATCGGCGTGACGTGGAAGAACGGCGCGGCGCGGTTGGCGCCGATCAGGCGCACGCCGCGATTGAAGCAGAGATAGGCGAGCGCCGAGGGGAAGACGGCGACGTAGAACAGGGTCAGGAGGTTCGTCCCGTCGAGCTTCATCACCGGGCGCGCCGACAATTCCCAGATCTCCAGCGGAATGAGACAGGCCGCGCCGCAGCCGAAGGTGAAGGCGAGGAACGAGAGGCCGTGCATCGGCGGCCGCTTCAGCGACAGCACCGAATAGAGCGCGAAGATCAGGAGCGCGAGGAGGAAGATCAGGTCGCCCTTGTTGAAGTCGATGCTCGACAGCGTGGTGAAATCGCCGTGCAGCAGGATGGTCAGCACGCCGCCCATCGACAGCACGACGCCGAAGGCCTGCGCCGCGGTGAGACGGATGCCGAGGATGACCAGCGACCACAGCGCCACCAAGAGCGGCGCGGCCGATTGCAGCAGCAGCGTATTGAGCGCCTGGGTGTGCTCCAGGGCCCAATATTGCAGCGTGTTGAAGGCGCTGATGCCGATGACCGAGAGCGTGATCATCAGGCCGAGCTTGCTGCGGATCGCCGGCCAGTCCTGCACGAGGTGCTTCCAGGCGAATGGCAGCACCAGCAGGAACGCAAAGAACCAGCGCAGGAACGACAGCGTCACCGGCGGAATGTGGCCGGCCGCGAGCCGCCCGACGATGGCGTTGCCGGCCCAGCACAGCGCGGTGATACTGAGCAGCAGGTAAGGCTGGTTGGCGATCCAGCTGTGGCCGGATGTTTCCGCGCGCGTGGTGTGGTCGGTGGCGGACATTGTGATGGGTGGGCCCTGCGTCGAATACGCCGAGCCCTCCGGCCCGGCGAGGTCCGGGCCGGCTGATCACCCGGCAGGTCCAAAGACACGGAAAACGAGGTTGCATCAACGGGGGCGCTCGCATCGCGACCATGCCGCCGGCGATGGCGGCCCCGCGCGCTTTGGTCGAAGCTGCTGCGCCGGCCCGCAAGGGTTCGGGATTTTCCGCTTATATCAAGGGCTTGGGTGGGGCGCTGGACCCTGAAAAAGCCCCGTTCTTGCTTGCCTAGAGGGGCTGCTTCCTTTATCCGGTTGGCTGCCTTGCGTGCGAACGGCTCCCGGCCGTCAGTTCGGCTGGCGCATCTAAAATCTTCGAAGGATTACCCGCGAATGGCCAATGTTGTCGTCGTCGGCGCCCAATGGGGCGACGAAGGGAAGGGCAAGATCGTCGACTGGTTGTCGGAGCAGGCGGATATCGTCGTCCGCTTCCAGGGCGGCCATAATGCCGGCCACACGCTGGTGATCAACGGCAAGACCTACAAGCTCGCGCTGCTGCCCTCCGGCGTGCTGCGCGGGGGCAAGCTGTCGGTGATCGGCAACGGCGTGGTGTTCGACCCCGCTGCCTTCCTCGACGAGGTCTCAAGGCTCAGGTCGCAGGGGGTCGACGTCAGCCCCGACAACCTGCGCGTCGCGGAAAACGTCACGTTGATCCTGCCGCTGCACCGCGAGCTCGATGCACACCGCGAATCCGCCAGCGCCGCGGCCGCGATCGGCACGACGCGCCGCGGCATCGGCCCGGCCTATGAAGACAAGGTCGGCCGCCGCGCCATCCGCCTGATGGATCTTGCCGATCACCAGACGCTGCCGCACAAGATCGACCGCCTGCTGGCGCACCACAATGCGCTGCGCCGCGGCCTCAACCTGCCGGAATTCGACGGCGCGGTGATCCTGAAGGAGCTGATGGCGATGGCGCCGCAGCTCCTGCCCTATGCCGAGACGGTGTGGCGGCTGCTCGACATCGAGCGGCGCGCCGGCAAGCGCATGCTGTTCGAGGGCGCGCAAGGCGCGCTGCTCGACGTCGACCACGGCACCTATCCTTACGTCACCTCGTCCAACACGGTGGCGGCCCAGGCCGCGACCGGCGCCGGCCTCGGACCGGGCGCGGTCGGCTATGTGCTCGGCCTGTGCAAGGCCTACACCACCCGCGTCGGCCAGGGCCCGTTCCCGACCGAGCAGGACAACGAGATCGGCCGCAAGATCGGCGAGCGCGGTCGCGAGTTCGGCACCAATACCGGCCGCCCGCGCCGCTGCGGCTGGTTCGACGCCGTGTTGGTCCGCCAGGCGGTCCGGACCTGCGGCATCAATGGCCTCGCGCTGACCAAGCTCGACATCCTCGACGGCTTCGACTCGATCGAGGTCTGCACCGGCTACAGGCTCGATGGCAAGGAGATCGACCATTTCCCGGCCGGCGAAGGTGCCCAGGCCCGGGTCGAGCCGATCTACGAGACCATCGAGGGCTGGAAGGAGCCGACCGCCAATGCGCGGTCCTGGGCCGACCTGCCGGCGCAGGCCATCAAATATGTCCGGCGGATCGAGGAATTGGTGGGATGTCCGGTTGCGCTGCTTTCCACCAGCCCGGAACGCGAAGATACTATCCTGGTGCAAAATCCGTTTGAGGCTTAACGATATCTTACCGGGACGCGCGTATAGTTGAGTAGAAATGGCTGATTACTATCCGCTGATCGCCCGCGCTATTGCCGCCCTGGACCCCAACGCTCCCGGCGAAAGCCGTCGCGCGCTCTATGAGCGGGCGCGTACGGCGCTGATCGCGCAGCTGCGCAGCGTGCAGCCGCCGCTGTCCGAATCCGAGATCACCCGCGAACGGCTGTCGCTGGAAGAGGCCGTCCGCAAGGTCGAATCGGAGGCCGCCCAGCGCGCCCGCGAGGCCTCGCGTCCCGGTGGCGCGACCCGCTCGGGCTCGAGTGGCGATGCCTTCCGCCGCGCCAGCACGAGGGCCGCCGAGGGCAACCCGGCTGCCGCGCCGCCGCGCACGCGTCCGGCTCCGGCGCCGCCGCGCGCCGACCGCCCGTCCTTCAACGTCGACGACCAAAACGAGGCCCCGCGGCCGCCGCGCGCGCCCCGTTTCGACGCCCCGCGCCCGTCTGGCCCGCCCGCCGCGCCACCGGAGCCGCCGGCCGGGCGCGACCGCCAGGCTGCGCGCCGTCCGACCGATGTGGGACCGCCGCCGCCGCTGCCGTCCTCGCCCGGCGTGCGCGGCTTCCGCGACATCACGGCCGATGCCAACGATCTCGGCGGTGCCGCCGCGCAGGCCAGCCGCGCCGCGCGCCGCACCTATGCCAACGTGCCCTCGCCCTCGCCGGAATTCGACCGGATGGAGCCGAGCCTGGAAAACCGCACCGGCGAGTCCGAGGCGCCCTATTCCTATGACGAGTCGATCGAGGAGGCCGAGCGCTACACGCCGCAGCCGCCGTCGCCGCGTCCGCGCATCGCCGCCGATCGCGACGTCAAGAAGCGCGCCCGCACCGGCTCCGCCTTTCCGTTCAAGAGCGCGATTGCGGTCGGCATCGTGCTCATCCTGGTCGGCGCCGGCATCCTCTGGGGCAAGCAGCTGGTCCAGATCGTCAACGGCTTTCTCAAGCCGTCCGCGACGCAAGTGGCTGACACGCCGACGACCCCGGCGCAGCCGCAGAGCAAGCCGAAGATTCCCGATCGCGTCGGCCAGCCTTCGGCGGACCAGCCGGTCGCCCCGGTGGCGCAGAAGGTCGTGCTCTATGACGAGGATCCATCCGATCCGAAGGGCAAGCAATATGTCGGCTCGGTGGTGTGGCGGCTCGAGCCGATCAAGGCCTCGGGCAACCAGAAGGCCGACGTCGCCGTGCGCGCCGACATCGAGATCCCCGACCGCAAGTTCAAGATGACGATGTCGTTCCGCCGCAACACCGATTCCTCGCTGCCGGCGAGCCACACCGCGGAATTGACCTTCATCCTGCCGCAGGATTTCCCCGGCGGCAGCGTCTCCAACGTGCCGGGCATCCTGATGAAGTCGAACGAGCAGGCCCGCGGCACGCCGCTCGCCGGCCTCGCGGTCAAGGTCACCGACGGGTTCTTCCTGGTCGGGCTGTCCAACGTCGACGCCGACCGCGCCCGCAACGTCCAGCTCCTGAAGGAGCGCTCCTGGTTCGACGTGCCGCTGGTCTACGCCAACCAGCGCCGCGCCATCATCGCCATCGAGAAGGGCGCTCCCGGCGAGCGCGCCTTCAACGACGCCTTCGCGCAGTGGGGCGATTGAGGCTTACTCCGAGAAATCTCGGCCTCCATGACCGGAGGCGTCGCTACACACTCCGTCATTGCGAGCGCAGCGAAGCAATCCAGACTGTTGCCACGGTGACAGTTCTGGATTGCTCCGCAATGACGGCGGAGCGGCAGGCGTCGCCACTCCTTGCTACTGCGCCGCCGCTTCGCGCTTGCGCGATGCCGCCGCGGCGGCATGCTCGCGGTCCATCACGGCGCGGCAGCCGGGGCTGACCTGCGCCTTGTTCCGGACCATGCAGGCGGTGATCCGCGGGATGTCGGGGATCTCGCTGGAGCACAGCCGCATCGCGTCACCCGAGCACATCTGCTGGGCTTCTTGCGTGAAGGCGAGAGCGGGTGATGTCTGGAGAGCGAAGGTGGCGGCGACGGCGAAGAGCGAAGCGATGGTTTGATGGCGTGTCATGAAGGATGGGTCCCTGAGTTCCCTTAAGGCGTGAGCCGCCTGGTGTTGGGGCGCCGCACCCGGCTTGATCTGCCGCATGTCGCAACCTTCACGCCGGGAGCTTCGATCCCGCGTGTGGTCGCTCGATTTCCTGATGCCCGAATCGAAAGTGCTGCGCCGCCCGAGCGAAGTATGCGCCATTGTCACGCGCCCGCAATGGCCGGCACAAAGGAATTCGCAATTGTTGCACGCCAGTCACGTCGTGCGATCAGATCAGCCGGTCAGACGACGCCCGCGCTTGTTCCGCATCGCTCGCGCCCAGCGAGGCGGCGTGCTCCTCGACGGCGGTGACGCCCTTCGGCGTCAGCTCGAACAGATCGCCGGCCTTCATCACATAGCCGTCGGCGATCAATTGCCCCATCTTGCCCTGCCGGTCGTCGGCAAAGGCGACGGACTGGCTGATGTCCCGCAGGATCGAGAGCTCTTCGTCGTGCAACATGGCTTCACTCTCCGATTGCGGGGATGGGTCCGTCCTCACATGCCGTGGCTCTGAAATACCTTGCTGCACGATTTCGACAGCTTGGCCCGGTTGGCTTGCAGGCAGCTCTGCACCGCGCCGTCATTGCCGAGGTCCTTGCGGCAGAAGCGCTGCGCATCGCGCGAGCAGGCCTGCTGCTCCTGCGGCGTGCCCATATGGCCTTGGGCGAGCGCGGGTGCCGTCGACAGGCCGCTCAGGGCCGCCAGCGCGATCGTCGCCAGAAGAAATTTGCGGGCCATCGGCGGCTCCAGTCTGTCAGGGGTTGAATTCAGGTCCAGCATGAACTCATCGTCTTGCCACTTGTTCCCCTCAAGGAGCCCGGTGCCCCGCTGTTCAAGGTTCCCACTGCGCTGCTATAACCCCGGCAAAGAGTGAGGTGCTTGATGAAACGCTATCTGGTGTTTGCGCTGGTCGGTCCGTTCGTCGGCGGGTTCCTGCTGCTGCTGACGACGACCTACCAGTCCGGCTATTGGACCCAGACCAATCTCGGCGAGGTCGGCAAGCTGTTCGCGGTGTTCTTCAAGACCCTGCAATACAGCTACCTGTTCGGCTTCCTGCCCGCGCTGATGATCGGCGCGGTCGACGACATCCTGCTCCACATCCGCCGGATCGGTCCCGGCTTGCGAATGCTTCTGGTCGGCGTGTTCGCCTTCGCCCTGGCCTCGCTCACCTACAGCTCGCGCGGCCCGGATTCGGGCGCGGTGCAGTTCATCCTGTACGGCCTCGTCGGTTTCGTGCCGGCGGTGATGTCATCCTGGCTCGTGCATCGCTATGTCGAGGAGCCGCAAGCCGCGCCGGCGCCGACCTGAGGCGCGGCGTTCGGGCGCGGCAGCAACCTCCGCCGCGCTGGCGCGTTCACCGAAGGCCATGGCCATGCCCGACGACGACATCCTCGCTCCGCGCAAATCCGGTTCCGGGAGCAGCTCGCGTGCGCGCTTTTCGCGCGACGAGGCGCGCGGGCCGATCATCGATCAGGAAGGCCACGAGATCAGGCCGGAAAGCCTGGAGCAGGGATTTCGCGAGTTTCGCTTCGAGTTCGGCCAAGGCAGCCCGTTCGGCAATCTGACGCGCGAGCAGCGGATCGCGCGGCTCGAGGCGATCGCCAAGCTGCTCGATGTTGCCTTCATCCTGCCCGGCACCAACATCCGCTACGGCATCGACGGGTTGATCGGCCTGATCCCCGTCGTCGGCGACATCATCACCACCGCGATCTCGCTGTGGCTGGTGCGCGAAGCCCGCGCGCTGGGCGCGCCCTGGCACGTCACGGCGCGCATGCTCGGCAATGTCGCGGTCGACGGCGTGGTCGGCCTGGTCCCGTTCGCGGGCGACGCCTTCGACGTCATGTTCCGCGCCAACATGCGCAACGTCCGCCTGCTCCAGCGCTGGCTGGAAAAGCAGCCGCGGATGTAGGGTGCGATGCCGCAGGTCCATCTGATCGGCAATACGCCGGATTTCTCAACGTCGTCATTGCGAGCGCAGCGAAGCAATCCAGAATCTTTCCGCGGCGGGACTCTGGATTGCTTCGCTGCGCTCGCAATGACGCTCGGACAAAGCCCCCCAAAAACACAAAAGGCGCGACGACCTTTCGGCCATCGCGCCTTCTGCGCACATCGAACTTGCTCGTGAAAGCTTACGCCGCGTCGGCGTCGGTCTCCGCGGCGGCGGGGGCCGGCTTGGGCCGGCGGGGCAGCGGGAAGGCATCGCTCTCGTAAAGCGAGCGGATGCCGTTCTGGTCGAAGCGCGCTTCCTCGACCTGGAGATAGGCGCCGTTCAGCGAATCCGTCGGCAACTGCTCCATCGCGAACTGCACGGCCTCGGCCGCAGTGCCGAACCGCCGGTAGGTGAAGCCCGCGCGCTTCTTCTTGCGGATGGCGGCGGGGAAGAGCTCGGCGGAGGTGTTGAAGTTGAACGGACGCAGTGGACGCATGGTCAAAGACCTCGTGATCTTCTCTGGGGCTTTAAGCGCGTGGGGTTGGGGAGGGCAGGGGCCGCAATCGAGCGGGCCCGCCACATGTCATTGTCGCCCTCTAATATAGGCCGATTTGACAAAAATGCGACCCCCGCGATGCGAGATGATGAATCCGTGCATGGCAGCTCCGCAGGCGCGGAAAATCTTTATATTTCAATTATTTAAATGGTTTAAACCTTGCCAAGAAGCAGCAGCACGATCAGGACGACCAGCACGACCCCGCCGATCCCCATGCCGGAATGCCCCAAGCCATAGCCGTAGCCGCCAAACCGGCCCGACAGGCCGCCGATGAGATAGATGATCACCAGGATGAGCAGGATGACCCCAAGCGACATGACACCCTCGCTGGCGGCCGCCGAAATGCATGATCGGCCGTAACGCCAGAGAAAAGCACATCGCGCCGCCGGGTTCCACCTGGGAACCCGGCGGCGTGCCGCGTTATTTGGGCTCGAGCTTCAGCGCCGCGGAATTGATGCAGTAGCGCAGGCCGGTCGGTCCGGGGCCGTCGGGGAAGACGTGGCCGAGATGGCCGCTGCATTTGGCGCAGAGCACCTCGGTGCGGATCATGCCGTGGGTCGTGTCCCGCTCCTCGTCGATGTGGCTCTCGACCGCGGGCTGGGTGAAGCTCGGCCAGCCGCAGCCGGAATCGAACTTGGCATCGGACTCGAACAGCACATTGCCGCAGCCGGCGCAGACATAGGTGCCGGCACGGTGGTCGTGCTCATATTCGCCGGAGAAGGGACGCTCGGTCGCCTTCTCGCGCAGCACGGCGTATTGCATCGGCGTCAGCTCGCGCCGCCACTGCTCCTCGCTCTTGATGACCTTGTCGTCGGTCGCTTTCGTCTTGGTGTCGGGCATGGGTCTCCCGTTGCTTTGGTGATCTTTCGATCAGTTGGTGGCCTTGCCGGCATTCACCAGCGTCGGCTTCTCGATGTAGTTATCCGCGAACAGCTTTTTCAGGTTCTCGACCTTGGGGATGTCGTTATAGGCGATGTAGGGCTGGTTCGGGTGCAGCGTCAGATAGTCCTGGTGATAGGCCTCCGCCGGATAGAACGCCTCCAGCGCGCCGACCTTGGTCACGATCGGCTTGTTGAACACCTTCGCGCCGTTGAGCTGGGCGATATAGGCCTCCGCCACCTTCTTCTGCTCGTCCGAGGTGGTGAAGATCGCCGAGCGATATTGCGGGCCGACGTCGGGGCCCTGGCGATTGAGCTGGGTCGGGTCGTGCACCACCGAGAAGTAGATCTGGAGGATCTTGCCGTAGGAGATCTTCTTCGGGTCGTACTTGATCTCGACCGCCTCGGCATGGCCGGTGCGGCCGCTCGACACGGCCTGGTAATCGGCGGTCGCCTTGGTGCCGCCGGAATAGCCGGAGACCGCGTTGACGACGCCGCCCGTGTGCTGGAAGACGCCTTGCACGCCCCAGAAGCAGCCGCCGGCGAGCACGGCGGTCTGGATGCCGCTTGCGGGTGCCGCGTCCAATGCGGGCGGCGGGATCACGACCGCCTCCTCCGCGGCCCGGGACGGCATCGAGAAAGCCAGCGTCAGGGCGGTGGTTGCGGCGAGCAGGGCGGCGAGGGCGGTTCGGCGCATGGCAATCCTCTTTCGGCAATCCCTCTTTCGCGAGGGCTGACAGTCTAGGGCGGACGGGACCGGGCGAACAGCCTGCCGCCTGTGTTTTCGCATCATCCGAGATACGGGCCGAGCCGCAGATTGTTACGCCGGGCCGGACACGAGACCGTGAGCACGCAGCCGGCGCGACGACAGGCCGGCTTGGCGGGAGGTGGAACTCCGCGCTAGATGAACCGGCGCGATCGACGATCGACGACGTCTGGGGCCGCGAAAAGCACGATCAGCAGCCGTTGACGTAGCCGTGCCGCTTTAATGGTTGCGGCGGCGCCGGTGCTCTAGACGACGATGCTCAGCCTTTTCGCCGCCCGCGTGATCCCCGTGTACAGCCACCGCGCCCGCGAATCCTGGAACGCGAAGCTCTCGTCGAACAGCACGACATCGTCCCATTGCGAGCCCTGCGACTTGTGCACGGTCAGGACGTAGCCGTAGTCGAACTCGTCATAGGGCTTGCGCTGCTCCCAGGCGATCTGCTCGACGCCGCCCTCGAAGCAATCGGCTCGCACCGAGACCTTGGTCACCTTGTGCCCGAAATCCTCGTCCGGCGACAGCCGCATCGAGAGGATGCGCGACTTCGAACGCGAGGTAGTGCGCGACTTGACGCGCCACAGGCCGCCGTTGAACAGGCCCTTCTTGCGGTTGTTGCGCAGGCACACCAGCTTGTCGCCGGCGACGGGAAACTGATCCTCGATGTTCTGGCGCTGGCGTACCCGCATGTTGTAGGCGCGGCGGGTGTTGTTGCGGCCGACCAGGATCTGGTCGGCACCCATGACGCGATCGGGATCGAGCTCTTTCCGCGAGACGACCTCGCTCTCGCCATAGCGGCCGATGTCGAGCTCGCGTCCCTCGCGCACGTCCATCGACATCCGCACGATCGGATCGTCCTGGGCCTGGCGATGCACCTCGGTCAGCATCGCGTCGGGCTCCGAATTGGTGAAGAAGCCGCCGCCCTGGATCGGCGGCAGCTGCGCGGGATCGCCCAGCACGAGGAGAGGACAGTCGAACGACATCAGGTCGCGGCCGAGCTCGGCGTCGACCATCGAGCATTCGTCGATCACGATCAGTTTTGCCTTCGACGCCGGCGCATCGTCCCACAATTCGAAGCTCGGTTGCTCTTCGCCGGATTCGCGGGCGCGATAGATCAGCGAATGGATGGTGGAAGCGCCGTCGCAGCCCTTGTTGCGCATGACGAGGGCCGCCTTGCCGGTGAAGGCGGCGAACTTCACCTCGCCGTCGACGCCCTCGGCGATGTGCCGCGCCAGCGTGGTCTTGCCCGTGCCGGCAAAGCCGAACAGGCGGAACACCGGCGGCGTGCCGGCCCGTCCCGGCCTGGCCTTGAGCCAGTCGCCGACGGCTTTGAGCGCAGCATCCTGATGCGGGGTGAAAGTGGCCATGACTGTCTTGAGGGAGCGGCGAAAAGAGGCGATTCGCTCATCCCCAAATTAACCATTCGCCCCAAGGGTTCAAGCGCATGGCCATCGCATTTCAAGGCCGATCACTGCGGCCATTTCGAGACGCTCACCGTTGCGGGCCGTCAGGATGAGGGCGTAGCCTGATCGTGCTATGTCACGAATTCGATGAACTCGAGAACGCACTGTCGACCATCCGTGCTGGTCGTACCAAGCATGAGGTTCTCTTTGCCCGAAGCTGACCTGACCGATTGCGTACCTTTATCTTACGATGAAGCCGCTGCGGCTCATTGAGGGACAGCGTCGATATTTCGTTGTGGCCTCCCTTTAGGCTGGTAAGCTCGACATATTCCAAAGTCTGTTGCCTCCGGAGCAGCCGATGCGGCGACGCGCATTCCTCAATTTACTCGGGGCCATCGTGGCATGGCCTCCTCTGGTGCGCGCACAACAACTCCGGAAGATTTATCGCATCGGTTGGCTGACGAGCGGTTCGTCGAGTCAGCAACTTCACCTTATCAAAGCTTTTGAGGAGAGCCTGCGGAATCTTGGATACCGCATTGGCGAAAACGTCATCATCGAGTACCGCTTCGCTGATGGCGAGGCTGCGCGGCTCCCGGCGCTCATCGCAGACCTTAGCCAGCGCGGTGTAGACGTCATCATCACAGGCAACCATTCGGCGGCGGCAGTCATAAAAGGTGCGTCGAATATTCCAATCGTAGTGCCCAATAGTGTCGATCCCGTCAGCAACGGCCTCGTTGCTAGTCTGGCTCGGCCGGGCGGAAACGTCACCGGTCTTACCCAGGACACGGGTGCCGAGCTAAATGGCAAGCGGCTTGAACTGCTGAAGGAAATATTTCCGAGCATCAAGCGAGTGGGCGTGCTCTTCAATCCGGAGTTTGCTCCAAACTCGGTCAGACTTCCGTCTGTGGGTGAGGCCGCCCGCACGCTGGGACTGACGCACATTTCGGCTAAAGTACCAGCGGCTACCACGCTGGAAGAAGCTTTTTCAATGTTGGTTGAGCAGCAGGCGGAAGGGCTCATAGTGCTCGGGGATTCCGTGCTGTTTAACGCCCGCAATCAAATTGGCGCGATGGCCATCGCGAACCGTCTGCCGGCAATCTCCGTTGGCAGGGAATACGCCGAGGCGGGGCTGCTCCTTGCCTATGGGGTTGACTTTTACGACCTGTTTCGTCGATCCGCTCTCTTCGTTGACAAGATCCTTAAGGGTGTGGCGCCTGCCGATCTACCCGTCGAGCAACCAGCGAAATTTGAACTAGTGGTGAACGCAAAGACTGCTAAGATTCTCCGTCTAACTATCCCTTCGACGCTGCTTGCCCGTGCCGACAACGTAATCGAATAGGGCCCTGTTGTTGCGACGAATGAGTTCGGCAATGGCCCGCTCGGACCTCCGGCTATGTCCGCTTGCGCGCCGCTGCTTGAGGCATGACAGAGATCAAGCCCCGCCCTCGCAGCGCTCGATCTTACGAGTACACGCCTTGGCTCAGGCCGCGCCAGGCGCCGCCCTATTGCCACCCCGGCACGCCGCGCATGTCGGGCAGCTGGTGGGCGATGCCCTTGTGGCAGTCGATGCAGGTCTTTTCCTTGGTGAACAGGAAGCGCTGGTGCGCCACCGAGGCCCGCGGCGACTGCTTGGTGATGTCCATGGAATCGGCGCTGTGGCAGTTGCGGCATTCCAGGGAGTCGTTGGCCTTGAAGCGCGCCCATTCATGCGCAGCGAGCTCGAGCCGGTGATCGAGGAACTTCTCCCTGGTATCGATCGTGCCGAAGATCTTGCCCCAGACCTCCTTGGAGGCCTGCATCTTGCGCGCGATCTTGTCGGTCCAGTTGTGCGGCACGTGACAGTCCGGGCAGGTTGCGCGCACGCCGGAGCGGTTGGAGAAGTGGATGGTCGACTTCAGCTCGGCGTAGACATTGTCCTTCATCTCGTGGCAGCCGGTGCAGAATTTTTCGGTGTTGGTGATTTCCAGCGCGGTGTTGAAGCCGCCCCAGAAGATCACGCCGGCGACGAAACCGGCCAGCACCAGGGTGCCGAGCGCGAACACCGAGCTCGGCCGGGTCAGCACCTGCCACAGCTCGCGCAGAAACGCCCAGCTGCGCGCGATGACGCCGCGCTTGGCGTTGAGCTCCGCGTTGGGATCATCGGCGGTCGTCGTCATCTGCGGCCACCCGGACTGGTGCGCGACAGCAGCGTGTCGATATCGGTGAAATCGTTGCTGACCGGCGGATTGGCGGTGTTCTGCGGCACGTGGCATTCGGTGCAGAAGAAGCGGCGCGGCGAGACCGAGGCCAGGAACTGGCCGTCGCGATCCATGAAGTGCGTGATCGAGACCATCGGCGCCTGCGACTCGGCGGTGCGCGCCCGCGCGTGGCAGGACAGGCATTTGTTGCCGTTGAGGTCGACCTGATAGCCGTCGATATTGTGCGGGATGACGGGCGGCTGCTCCGGATAATTGCGCACCTCCCTCTCGGAGGTGTTGCGGTTCGGCAGCATCGGCGGCGCCGGGCCCTCGTCGTTGAGCGGGGTCGGGCCGCGCAGGCCGGAAGTCACCGTCTGCGCCGTCAGCGAGCTCGTGCCGGCTGCGATCGCGAAGGCGAGCAGGACGAGTGCGGATCGTTTCATCATGACATGTTCACCCGCTCGATGCGCACGGCGCATTTCTTGAAATCGGTCTGCAGCGAGATCGGATCGGTGGCGTCGAGCGTCACCTTGTTGATCAGCTTCGATTCGTCGAACCACGGCACGAAGACGAGGCCGCGCGGCGGCCGGTCGCGGCCGCGCGTCTCGACGCGGGCGCGGATGAAGCCGCGGCGGGAGACTACCTTCACCTCGTCGCCGCGTCGCAGCTTCATGTCCTGCGCATCGTCCGGATGCATGAAGCAGACCGCTTCGGGAAAAGCCTTGAACAGCTCGGGCACGCGGCGCGTCATGGTGCCGGAATGCCAGTGCTCCAGCACGCGGCCGGTGGAGAGCCAGTAGGGATATTCGTTGTCGGGCGATTCCGCCGGCGGCTCGTAAGGCAGCGCGAAGATGCGGGCCTTGCCGTCGGCATGGCCGTAGAATTGGACGTTAGTGCCCTGCTTGACGTAGGGGTCGCTGCCTTCGCGGAAACGCCACTTCGTTTCCTGGCCGTTGACGACGGGCCAGCGCAGGCCGCGCTCGCGGTGATAGGTGTCGAACGGCGCGAGGTCGTGGCCGTGGCCGCGGCCGAACTGGGCATATTCCTCGAACAGCCCCTTGTGGACGTAGAAGCCGAACGCCTTGGATTCGTCGTTGGCGTAGCCGGGCTCGATGTCGCTCACCGGGAATTTGTCGACCTGGCCGTTCTTGAAGAGCACGTCGAACAGCGTCTTGCCGCGAACTTCCGGCTTCTTGGCGATCAACTCCGCGGGCCAGACCTCCTCGATCTTGAAGCGCTTGGAGAACTCCATGAGCTGCCAGAGATCCGACTTCGACTCGCCGGGCGCAGGGACGAGCTGGTGCCAGAACTGGGTGCGCCGCTCGGCATTGCCGTAGGCGCCTTCCTTCTCCACCCACATCGCGGTCGGCAGGATCAGGTCGGCTGCGAGCGCAGTCACCGACGGATAGGCGTCCGAGACCACGATGAAATTGTCGGGGTTGCGGAAGCCCGGATAGATCTCCTCGTTGACGTTGGGACCGGCCTGGAGGTTGTTGTTGACCTGCACCCAATAGGCGTTGATCAGGCTGTCCTTCAGCATCCGGCTTTGCAGCACGGCGTGGGCGCCGGGCTTGTCCGGAATGGTGCCTTCGGGCAGCTGCCAGATCTGCTCGGTGTGGTCGCGATGGGCCTTGTTGGTGACCACCATGTCGGCGGGCAGGCGGTGCGAGAAGGTGCCGACCTCGCGCGCGGTGCCGCAGGCCGAGGGCTGGCCGGTCAGCGAGAACGGGCTGTTGCCGGGCGCGGAGATCTTTCCGGTCAACAAATGGATGTTGTAGACGAGGTTGTTGCACCAGACGCCGCGGGTGTGCTGGTTGAAGCCCATGGTCCAGAACGAGACCACTTTGGTCTTGGGATCGGCGTAGAGCTCGGCGAGCGCCTCGAGGCGGTTGAGCGGCACGCCGGACATTTCGGCGGCCTTCTCCAGCGTGTACTCGGACACGAACTTGACGAACTCGTCATAGCTCATGTCGGTGGCATCGTTGGCCTTGGTGGCGCCCGTCGCCTTCTTCTGCAGCGGATGCTCGGGCCGCAATCCGTACCCGATGTCGGTCTGGCCGCGCTTGAACACGGTATGCGCGGCGACGAAGTCCTTGTCGACGCGGCCGGTCTTGATGATGTGGTTGGCGATCGCGTTGAGGATGTAGAGGTCGGTGTGCGGCTTGAACACCATGCCGATGTCGGCGAGGTCGAACGAGCGGTGCTCGAAGGTCGAGAGCACGGCGACGCGAACATGCGGCGCGGACAGCCGGCGGTCGGCGATGCGCGTCCACAGGATGGGGTGCATCTCGGCCATGTTGGAGCCCCACAGCACGAAGGCGTCGGCGGCCTCGATGTCGTCGTAGCAGCCGGCCGGCTCGTCGATGCCGAAGGTGCGCATCATGCCGGCGACGGCCGAAGCCATGCAGTGCCGCGCGTTGGGGTCGATGTTGTTGGTGCGGAAGCCGGCCTTGAACAGCTTCGACGCTGCATAGCCTTCCCAGATCGTCCACTGGCCGGAGCCGAACATGGCGACGCCGTTGGGGCCGCGCTTCCTGATCGCCTCCTTCCACTTCAGCTCCATGATGTCGAAGGCTTCGGTCCAGGACACCGGCGTGAACTCGCCGTTCTTGTCGTACTTGCCGCCACTCTTGCGCAGCATCGGCTGCGTCAGGCGGTCGTGGCCGTACATGATCTTGGAGAGGAAGTAGCCCTTGACGCAGTTGAGGCCGCGATTGACCTCGGCCTTGATGTCGCCGTGGGTGGCGACGACGCGGTTGTCCTTGGTCGCCACCATCACCGAGCAGCCGGTGCCGCAGAAGCGGCAGGCGGCCTTGTCCCATTTCAATTCGCTCGCCCCTCGCTCGGCGGCGAGGTTTGCGGCGAAGGCCGGTGCGGGAAGGCCGGCGGCGGCCGCGGCGATCGCGGCGGCTTCGAGCTTGAGCATCTGGCGGCGATCGAGCTTCGGCGATGTCATGATGGCTCTCCGGCCCTTAGGTCGTTTCGATGGCGTGGAACACCAGCGCCGCGGAATAGACGTGCTGCAGCGACTGGATGGTGTTGAGCATGGTGCCGAGGCTGCCGGCATCCGGCGCTTCGGCGACGACGACGAGCTTTCCGCGCGCGTCGCGGGCATGGATCTCGCAGCCGGGAAGGCCTGCGATCTCCGCTTCCAGCTCGGCAAGGCGCTCGGGCCGTGCCTGCACGATGATGCTGGCGATCTCGGCGCCCGGCGGCGGCACGATGCGCTCGGCGGTGAGCACGCGGCCGGTGATCAGGGCGCGGCGGTTGAATGTGGATTGGGCCATGATGCCGGTCTTTCGCTTCGAGCGGATCAATGCGGGGAGGGCGGCGGGCCCGGAGGGCCGGCGAACATCTGGTAGATCCAGACGCCGAGCCCATAGGAGCCGACCGTTCCGACCGCGAGGACGGGCATCACGATCGCGGTCAGGAACAGGAACGCAAAAATCTCCATGCGCCTACGGCGCACGCGCGATGCCGTGTCGTCAGGGGCCGACATATCCGGTCTCTTCGGGATGTGATGGGAATCGGGACGGCATCCGGGCCGTTGCCTTACTGCCCTTTTGATGCATTCGGTCCGCCGGGACGTTGATCTGGATCAACCTGCCCGCTTGCGCGGATGTCGCACCGCCGGGCGCGCAAGCACAAGTTTAGATTGTGCATGCGCGAAAGCGATGCGACAGTTGAGCTCCCTGATGGAGATGACGGGTGTGATGGGGCTCACGGCCATTGATCTCGGGCTGCGCGGCGCAACGAGCGGCGTGTTCCTGCTGATCATTCTCGTGGCGCTGCCGCGTCATGCGGCCGGCCAGCAGGCTCTGCTGGGCATGGCCATTTCCGCCGGTGGCGTGTTCTACGCCATTACGACCGCGCCTTTCTTTCCCAAATCGTCATGGTGGTGGGTGTTGCCGATCCTGTCCGCGCAACCCGCATTGTTCTGGCTGTGGGCACGCGCCGCGTTCGACGACGATTTCGTGCTCCGGCGCTGGCACGGCGCGTTGTGGCTGGGCATCGTCGCCTTCGCCTTTGCGCTCACCCTGGGCTGGGCCTATTGGCCCGCTCTGGCCGGGGCCGGCGGTCGAGGCCTGGCGCTGGTCAATCTGGCGTTCGCTCTCGCGGCCGCCGCCCAGACCGTCAAGACCTGGGGGGCCGATCTGGTTGCGCGCCGCCGCCGGCTGCGGCTGGCGATGCTCGCAATGAATGTCGGGCTGATTGCGGTCGTTGCCAGTGCCGGCTTCGCTGCCATTCCCGTCGCGGTCCCCGGCGCGCCCGGCAGTCTGCCGACTGCGCTCGCCCTGTTCATGGTAGCCATGATTGCTGGAGTGGGCACTTTCGCCGCGCAGCCGGCCGCAGCGGTCAACGAGGCCACGGCGGCCATCGCATCCGGCCGCCGGCGCGGGGCTGACCGTACTCCGACTGGCCGGGTCGTCGTCGATCCCAGGGTCGTCGTCGATCCCAGGGTCGTCGTCGATCCCATCCTATTGCGGCGTCTCGACCATCTGATGAGCGTGGAGCGAACCTACCGGCAGGAAGGTCTTGCGATCGGGGCACTCGCGGCGCGGCTCGACGTTCCCGAGCACCGGCTCCGCCAGGCCATCAACGAGGGGCTCGGCTATCGCAACTTCAATGCCTTCCTCAACCACTACCGCATCGAAGATGCCAGGCTGGCGCTCTCCGACGCGACGCAGCGGGAAGTCCCGGTGCTGACCATCGCCATGGACGCGGGCTTCCAGTCGATCGGACCTTTCAACCGGGCCTTCAAGGCCGAGACAGGCGTGACCCCGACCGAGTTTCGGCGCGATGCCTTGAGCAGGGCTGAGATCAGCGAACCGCGTCGAGAAATCGGTTAGCCGATTTTTGGATCGGGCGAGAGGGCTCCATCGCGATCGGCCAGACTAGCCGGCAGCAACCTCGCCAGCCGGAATGAGCCCATCCATGTCTGCTTCGACCGCCGCCCCTGCATCAGAACGACTGCACGCCCTCGATGCGCTGAGGGGAGGTGCCCTGCTGCTTGGCATCGTCCTGCACGCGGCAATGTCGTTCGTGCCTGCAACGCCCCGGTTCTGGTTCATCCAGGACACCCATCCCAGCCTGCTGCTGGGCCTGCTCACCTTCACCATCCACGTCTTCCGGATGACGGCCTTCTTCCTGATGGCGGGTTTCTTCGCCCGCATGAGCTTTCATCGACGGGGCACCCAGGGTTTCGTCCGGGACAGGCTCCAGAGGATCGGGCTGCCGCTCGTGATCGGTTGGCCGATCCTGTTCACGCTCATGAGCCTCATCGCGATCTGGGCGTCTCATTTCCCGAATGGCGGCTGGTCCCGCAGCTGGCCGCCGGTGCTGCCGAATTTCCCCCTGACCCATCTCTGGTTCATCTATGTGCTGCTGGAGCTCTATGCCGCCATGCTGTTGCTGCGCAGCGCGTTTGCCTGGCTCGATGCATCGGGCACCTGGCGAGCGGCGATCGATCGGCTGTTCGCAGGGATCATGAGAGGTCCGCTGGCCGCCCTTGTTCCGGCGATCCCGATCGGCATCGCTTTCTGTCTCGACCAACGCTGGATCAATGTGATGGGGGTGAGGACGCCGGATCAGTCGCTCATCACCAACGCGCAGGCCTGGATCGGCTTCGGCACCGCGTTCGGCGTCGGCTGGCTGCTGCACCGGCAGATCGATTTGCTGCGGACGATCGAGCGGCGCTGGCTGCCGCACCTGCTGCTCGCCTTCGGCCTGATCCTGATCAGCTTCGTGCTTTCGGGGGTGATGTTGTCTGCGTCGGGCGCACCGACTTTGCCCGTCAGTTTCGCGACCCTCAGGCTTGTCTCCGCGGTCCTCTACGCAGCGGCGATCTGGATCTCGGTTTTCGCGGTCATGGGTCTCGCGCTCCGCTTCATGTCGGGCTTCAGCCTGACATGGCGCTATCTCGCCGACGCGTCCTACTGGCTCTATCTGATCCACATGCCGATCGTGATGGCGCTCCAGGTCATGCTGTCGCAACTCGACTGGCCCGGACTGATCAAGTTCGCAATCATTCTCGTCGTCGCGATCTTGCCGATGCTGGCGAGCTATCATCTGCTGGTGCGCTTCACACTCGTCGGCGCGGTGCTGAATGGTCGTCGCGCCGAGAAACGCATTCTCCCGCATGGCGGAATTGCGGCCGCGTAGACAGCGCCGCTTCGCGCATTAAGATGCCCGCAACAACAATAAGCGGGAGAGCGACGCCATGAAGTTCGGCATCTTCTACGAGCTGCAGCTGCCGCGGCCCTGGAAGGCGGGCGACGAGCTCGCTCTCTATCAGAACGCGCTCTCGCAGATGGAGCTCGCCGACAGGCTCGGCTACGACCATGCCTGGGTGGTCGAGCATCACTTCCTCGAGGAATATTCGCACTCGCCCTCGCCGGAATCCTTCCTCGCCGCCGCAAGCCAGCGCACCAGGAACATCCGGCTCGGCCACGGCATCCTCCAGCTCACCACCAACCATCCGGCGCGCGTCGCCGAGCGCGTCGCGGTGCTGGATCTGCTCTCGAATGGCCGCTGCGAGTTCGGCATGGGCGAGAGCGCCTCGATCACCGAGCTGGAGCCGTTCGGCCGTGACATGGAGACCAAGAAGGAGGTGTTCGAGGAGGCGGTCGCGGCCATCTTCCCGATGTTCAGGGACGCCGGCTCCGAGCATCACGGCAGATATTTCGACATCCCCTTGCGCAATGTCGTACCAAAACCGGTGCAGAAGCCGCACCCGCCGCTGTGGATGGCCTGCTCGCAGTTGCCGACCATCGAGCGCGCCGGTCGCCACGGTTTCGGTGCACTGGGCTTCCAGTTCGTCAGCGCCGACGCCGCGCACGCCTGGGTGCACGCTTATTACAACGCGATGACAAAACGCCTGCACAAGCTCGCCGATTACGAGATCAATCCCAACATGGCGCTGGTCTCGTTCTTCATGTGCGCCGAGACGGATGAAGAGGCGCGCGCCCGCGCCGACGGCGCCACCTTCTTCCAGTTCGCGCTCCGCTTCTACGGTGCCGCTCAGAACCGCCAGCGCCCCGCGCCCTACACCGTCAACATGTGGGACGAGTACAACAAGTGGAAGCGCGACAATCCAGAAGCCCAGGAGGCGGCGCTGCGCGGCGGCCTGATCGGCTCGCCGGAGACGATCCGCAAGAAGCTGAAGCGCTTCCAGTCCTCGCATATCGACCAGGTCATCCTGCTCAACCAGGCCGGCAAGAACAGCCACGAGCACATCTGCGAGTCGCTGGAGCTGTTCGGCCGCGAGGTGATGCCGGAGTTCCAGAACGATCCGGCGCAAGCCGCGTGGAAACAGGGCGTGATGAGCGGCGAGATCGAGCTGGAAGAGATCGACACGGAAGCGTTCACGGACCGCTACGGCAAGCTCGCGATCAATGTTGCGCGCGCCGGGTGAAGTCTAATCCCAGAATGGAATGGCCGGACGCGCGATCATCAGCCAGAAGATCATCAGCACGGCTGCGAAAGCCGGAAAGCCGAAGGCGAACCACCACCAGAAGAGACGGTGATACCGGGCGGGCAGCTTGCTGTTGCTCGCGACCGCTGCGACGGCGAGATCGCGCATCTGCATCTGCATCCACACCACAGGCAGCCAGAAGGCGCCGGTCACGAGATACAGTGCAATCGACGCCGCCACCCAGCCGTCGCCGAGGGAATACCCGCTCGACCAGGCAAGCCATGTGCCGGTGATCGGCTGCAGGATCACGGCACTCGCCGTGAACAGGAAGTCGGCCAGCACCACCGTCCGCGCGACGCCCGCGATTTCGCGCACGTCGCCGCGCAGATGTGCCACCAGCATGAAGAAGGCGATGCCGGCCCCGGTGCCGAGCAGCACGGCGGCACCGATGATGTGCGCCATCTTCACCAGGAAGTAGAGCATCAGCGATCCTCCCGGATCGCCATGGCGACAAGGTTGAGCATGATCACCGGCCAGATCTTCAGCATTGGTCCCAGCGGTCGGCCCACAGCCGCGGCACCAGGACGGTGCCGATCACGGCATAGGTGAGCGAGATGATCAGTGCTGCCCAGAGTCCGTAGCGGCTCAGAGGCCGCCAGAGAATGGCAAGGCCGATGAGGATGTCGGCGAGCGCGCCTGCGGTGACGACGAGCGCCGCGACGTTCCCTTGCAGCCCGCCTTCAAGCAGCAACGACATGCCGATATTCCAGCCCGCGCTCAGCGAGATGATGCCTGTGGCGATCCAGAACGCGCCGAAGACGCCGAAGATCAGCGGCTTGAGCGCATACAGCCGTGCAAACCATCGTTCCTGCACCGAGGCGGGCTCGCATGCGAGCGCGACGTCGAGATCGCGCGGTGTCCTGCCGGTCAACCGGTGCCAGGGCTCGGGATCGCCGGTCGCACCGCGGCGCATTTCCGCCTGGGCCGTCGTGCTGATGGGCGTTGGCCATCCCAGCATCTGCGCAACGTCTCCCGCGCGGTAAGCAACCGAAGCCGCCCAGGATGGCAGCTGCAGGCGGTACGCCGGCCTCCAGCGCAGCCAGGCCCGAAACAGCGCGACCGCGTCGCTGAAGGCGATCTGCCGTGGGCCGGCCAGATCGAGGGCGATGCGGGACGGCGCGCCCGGCTGCAGGAAGAACAGCACGGTCTCAACGACGTCGTCGAGATGCACCGGTTGAATCGCCGCCGTATCCGGCATGACCGGCAGAACCGGCAGCGCCGCCAGCCCTCGCAACAGTGCGCTGCCGCCATAGGCGGCGCGGCCGATCACGACGGAGGGGCGCAGGATGACCCAATCGAGGTCGCGCGCCATCAGGGCGGCTTCGCCCTCCCGCTTGGTACGAGAGAAATCGCTGGGGGCATCGACATTGCTGCCGATCGCCGAGAACAGGATCACGCGGCGGACGCCTGCGCTCTCGCATGCGCTGTAGAGTGCCGCGCTTCCGGCGACATGAACGCCGTGCAGATCCCGTCCCTGCAGCGCTCCGGCCAGGTTGATCACCGCATCGACCCCCGTAAGGACGCCCTTCCATTGCGAGGGATCGGTGGTGCGGGCGACGTCGAGACTGGTATGGCGCCGATCGCGCTCTGTAGCCGGATGGCGCGACACCGACAGACATTCGTGGCCTTCGGCCGACAGCCTGGCGTGGATCGCCGAGCCGAGAAACCCTGTACCGCCAACGAGGAGAATTCGCATGACTGCTCCTTCGATCGGCAACCGAACAAACGGCTGATCTCATCGGATGGACAAGGCGGGGCCGCCGCACTTGTTCCTCTGGGCGGAACCGGTTAGTCCGACGCAGCTGACGGGCTCTCTTCTGCGCGTGATGAGCGGCGAGATCGAGCTGGAGAGATCGACGCCGAGGCTGTCACGGATCGCTACGGCAAGCTCGCAATCAATGAGGCAGCGGCGCAGTAAGCTGCTCCTCAAGTCATGCTGCTGACGCAATCTCTGTCTTAGTCGGGACAACGTAAAACACTGCGTGGGAACCACTCTGGTTCGCACATCGGTTCCAGCCAAGGGGTTGGCGCGAACCCGCAAAAATCCGGTGCAAGCTTCATGAACGCGTCCGCGTTCGCTTGCGCTGTTTGCGGGTGTCGGGGACCGGCGATCTAAAAAATCACAGGAGTCATGATGCCGTTCCGCTCGAGCGCCGCAATTTGCGGCGCCCTGGTTGCGCTTGCCGTTTCCGTTACTGTTGCTCGAAGTGAATCGCGTGAAGTTCACGCAGGTGCCCTCGCCGATGCCGCCTCAGGCGATGCGGTCGTCGGCGCTGCATCGATGTACAATCCGTTCAAGCCCGGCAAGGAGGAGGGCGGTCCGAAGACAGCCTCGGGCGAGCGTTACGATCCCGCCGGCTGGACGGCTGCCATCAAGACGAGCTTGCGCCGCAAATTCGGTGGCGTGCAATTCGGCGAGCGGCCGAAATATGCGCTCATTGAGGCCGTCGGCAAGAAGGTCATCGTCAAGATCAACGACGTCGGACCACTCAGGCCCGGCCGCATCATCGACTTCAACGAGCGCACGATGCGTCATTTCGATCCGAGCCTGGAGCGTGGCGTCATCGAGGACGTAAGGGTGATCCCGCTCACGGGCGACAACTGGACTTTGGGGCCGGTGGGCTGAATGTTCGGCGTGGTTGGATCAGTGCGGCCTTGGTAATGTCCGCTGCTGGCGGCTGACGGGGGTTTTTGCTGGCGTCGTTCCGCTGCATATGATTTGCTTAGCGAGGTGACGGAGGACACTTCCGTGGTTCACGAGCGCGTCGAGCGCCGGCTGGCAGCAATCTTGGCGGCTGACGTAGCCGGCTATTCACGCCTCATGGGCGATGACGAGGAGGGCACTCTTGCCGGATTGAAGGCGCATCGCCGAGAGCTGGTCGATCACAAGCTCAAGTCGCATCGTGGGCGCCTTATCAAAACGACCGGGGACGGAATGCTCGTGGAGTTCTCGAGCGCCGTCGAAGCGGTGCAGTGTGCAGTCGAAGTCCAGCGTGAGATGGTCGGCAGGAACGCAAATATTCCTCCCGACCGACGTATCGAATTTCGCGTAGGGATAAATGTTGGGGACATCATCGAAGATGAGGGCGATATCTTTGGAGACGGTGTCAACGTTGCCGCGCGGCTCGAAGGCATGGCGATGCGCGGCGGCATCTGCATCTCCCGTCAGGTCCTTGATCAGATCGATGGCAAGCTGAAGCTCCCTTTTCGCGAACTGGGCCGGCAGAACCTCAAGAACATCGCTCGACCGATCGAAGTCTATGCAATCGATCTGGACAACGACGGATCGCCCGCAGCGCGTGTCCTCTCGGCAGCCAATCTCAAACAGGTCATCCGCTATTGCAGGGCCACGGATGGCGTGCGGTTGGCCTATGCGAAGGTGGGAAGTGGACCAGGGCTGTTGAGATCAGCGCATTGGCTTGGTCACCTCGAGTATGACTGGGATCTTCCACTCTACCGTGATTTTCTGCTCGGGCTTGCCTCGTCATTCACGCTCGTCCGGTACGATGCCCGCGGCAACGGCCTCTCGGACTGGGACGTTGGCGAGCTCTCGCTTGACGCTTGGGTCAAGGACATGGAAAGCGTGGCCGACGCGGCCGGCCTCGACCGGTTTCCGCTTCTCGGGTTCTCGCAGGGCTGCGCCATTTCGATAGCGTTTGCGGTCCGGCATCCGGAGCGCGTGTCGCACCTGATCCTGTATGGTGGGTTTGCTGTCGGTGCCAACAAGAATCCAAATCTCTCGGCCGTCGATCGGGAACGGTTTGCGGCAATGAAAACGCTGATGAGGTTAGGTTGGGGCGCCGATGAGCCGACCTTCCGACAACTGTTTACATCCTCGATGTTACCGAACGCTACAAGAGAACAGATCGACGCCTTCAATGAACTTCAACGTCTCAGTGCCTCGGCGGAGTCTGCGGTCCGCTACCTCGAAACGGTAGCTAATTTCGACGTTCGCCCCCTGCTCGGACAGATTAAGGCCCCTACGCTCGTGATGCATGTTCGAGACGACCGCAGGGTTCCAATCTCTTCGGGCCGAGATATGGCCGCGGAAATTCCGGGCGCCAGATTCGTCTCGCTGCCTGGTCAAAATCATATGCTGCTAGCGCAGGATCCTGGCACGCCAGTTTTCCTGGAAGAAGTGCGCAATTTTCTACTTTAGTTTTCGTGTGGCTGCATGCGGTTGCGAATGCTGACTGGCGGCCCGAGATGTCTCCATTTGACCACGGCCGACCTGTCCGACGCGCTGAGCCGAGGGCCGTTTGCTGCGCCGAAGCTTGCGTCGACCTGAACGTTCTGGCGTTCCCCCCCGGGCGTGAAAATCGGCAGGCGCCGGCTCTCTGCCTTCCGCGGACATTCCCTTGCTGCTATCCTCCCGCAAACAACATCTTGCGGAGGAAAGGATGCGATCTCAGGCGGTGCCCACACATCGCTCAGTGGGTGATGTCACCTCTGCGGTGCTCGCCATCGGCCGCTCCGATTTTCCAAAAGTCCTCATCGACACGTTGCGCCGACAGGCCGATGTCGGCCATTGCATGGTGTTCGCGCTGAGCCGAGCGGGCGCGGCAAGCTGCCTGCTCGATGCCGGCAACATCCCGATCGGCGCCGATCTCGGCGCCGCCTATGCCGGCCAGTTTCACGAAACCGATCCCAACCGCGATGCGCTGTTCGAAGGCGAGGGTGGCGCGCCGATCATGCTGCCGCACTTCGCGCCGCGCATGTACGGCGCGCGCTACCGCAAGATATTCTTCCAGGATTCCGGCATCGTCGACAAATGCGCGACCGCGGTCTGGGCTGGCGATACCTGCTTCTATGTCAACTTCTACCGCATCGCCGCGCAGGGCCGCTTCAGCGCCGCCCAGCGTGAGCGGCTCGGGACGATCGCGCCGGCGATCGCAGCCAGCGTCGCGCGCCATTTCCAGCAGCAGCCGACGTCCGATCTTGCGACCCTGTTCGCGACCCGCAAGCCGCTCGCCGGGCTCACGGCGCGCGAGCAGGAGGTTTGCCGCCGCATCCTCGCAGGTTTCAGCTCGGAGGCGATCTCGCAAGAGCTCGGCATCAGCCTGCATTCGACGCTGACCTACCGCAAGCGCGCCTATGCACGGCTCGGCATCTCGTCGCAGAGCGAGCTGTTTGCGATCGTGCTGCGCCTGCTGACGCACAGTCTGAACTAAGGCGCCGCCAACCCTGAGCGCCTCGCTATGCGGAAAGTCGGGAACGATAGGGCGCGGTGAGCAGCAGCATGAACAGCGCTCGTTCGGCCCGGTACTTTGCCGCCGCTCGACTGGATTCGCGGCCCTGCATCACCACTGCGCCTTGAACGGTGCAGACGCTCCAGTTCCATGTCCTGCGCCTGCGCTGCGCCAGGGTCACCTCGAAGATCGGAAATTCCGGTCCCGCCATCGCCACCGCTTCTCGCCAGACATCCAATTTCGGTGGAGTTGAACCCGGCGGGACGGCCTGTGTCTTCACCCGTTTGGGTGAAGCGGTAATGCCCCGGCTGGGGACAGGGCTCCGGTTGGGCAAGCCTGGCATTAATCTCTCAGCGGTAATTTGGGGATCGCGCCGAAGAGTGCAGCCGCGCTCTTCTGGTTTCGCGTTCCCGTCTTGGCGAGGACGGCCTTGACCTGGGTGCGGATCGTTTCGCGGCTGAGCCCGTGATGCGCCGCGATGTCGCCGATCGTCTGTCCTTGCGCGATTCCGCGCGCAACGCGCGCCTCGCTGGGGGTGAGATCGAACAGGCCGCGAATGAGGGCGAGGCTCGGTGCCTGCGAGGCGGTGACCGGCGTCGCGATGAGGAGGCCGACCGCCCCATCGAAGAGATCGCGGGCTTCGCCCGGCATCGAAACGAGATGAAGCACCACCCGATCGAGATCGCTGCTGCGGCGCGCGGCGAAGGAGCACACGGCCTTGTCCGGCGCATCGAGTTGAGCGAGGCCGGCGCGCAGCAGGGTGTCGGCCGCGCGGTCCTTGATGGCGATCCGGTCTTTCGGCAGCCATTGCAGAACATCGGTCATGTCCTCGATCAAGGCGTTCGCGGCCAGAACACGCCCCGAGCGCGTGATCGCGAGCGCGGGCAGGCCGACCAGCGACAGCGCCTCGGTCGCCGCCCGCATCCGGGTGAGGCGCCAGCGCGTCGACAGCAGAGCCGCCCGCGCAAGATGGGGACGAAAGCGGTCGAGGAAATCGAGATCCTGCCGCGAAAAGGCGGGGCGGCCGGCCAGCCGCTCCATATGGAAGACGATGATCTCACCGGACGGGCTGCGGACCGCCGTCGCGCAGGCGTGCTCGAAGCCCCACTTCTTGTTCCATTCCACCCGATATGGATCGCGCTCCCATTCCTCCGGCGAAAACGCCTCCTGCTCGCTGACGAAGCCGGGGTGATCAAGCGCCAGGAGTCGCGGGGTCGTCTCCGTCCGGCTGGCGAGGTCGCCACTCAGGAACGCCGAGAAGGCCTCGCGGATCGACGGCGACGTCACGGCGCCGTTCCAGACGCCGGACCATTGATCGGACTCCGAGGTGATCATGACCATGCCATGCGCGCCCACGGCATGAGCGATTTGCTCCAGGATGTCCGGCCAGAGCTCCGGAACGGTCGCTGCCTCGTGGATGCGGTCCACGACATGCTCGAAATCGATGCCCGTCATTGCGATAGACCCATCAGACTCGACCGATCTTCAGACGCGAGGCGCGCATCCTCATTGAGCGTTCGTGCTCCGCGCGTCCAAGGCCTTGATACCAACCCCGCTCAATGGAACTCAATTGCTACTTTTTCCCAGCTTGACCCCATGGGGTCTCGCAGAAATCATGTTCCATTTCAACTGTTTGGGAGGTTCTTGGGTCAGTCAACAGCGGCGGTTCCCGGTCCGACCGATCGCGCATTGGCTTGATGGGGACATCGATGTCTCGTCGACTGGCATCCCATATGTGATCTCTGCATTTGAAACCGCCGGGCTCGCGCTAGCGTTCGCGCCAGGCGCGCATCAACTGATCGGACAGCGGCTTGACGAGGTACGACATCACCGTACGCTGGCCGGTCTGTATGAAGGCTTCGACCGGCATGCCGGCGATCAGCTTCAGGTCGCCCATGCGAGCGATCTCCGTCTCCGGAACGACGATGCGGGCCACATAGAAGCTCGTCGTGCTCTTTTGGTCGACCGCCACGTCAGCGGACACCTGGCTCACTTCGCCGTTGAGTTGGGGTGTGGTGCGCTGGTTGAAGGCCGTAAAGCGCAACAGCACCGGCTGGCCGACCGACAGACGATCGATCTCATGCGGGGGAATCCGCACCTCGACGACGAGCGCGTCGTGCGTGGGGACGATGAGCATGATCTGCTCGCCAGCGCTGATGACGCCGCCGACGGTGTGCAGCGCCAATTGATGCACGGTGCCGTCCTGCGGCGCGCGAATATCGATGCGTTTGAGCTGGTCCTCGGCCGCCACTCGTTTCTCCACCAGTTCCGAGGTCTTGGCCCGGATCTCGGCGAGATCCTTTCCGACTTCGGTGCGCAGGTCCTGGTCGATCTGCATGATTTGCAGCGTGGTCTCGGTGATCCGCCCTCTGGCTTCGGCGATTGCCGCGAGCAGAGCGCCGCGTTCGCCATGCAGGCGCACCGCGTCGCGCTCCAGCGTTGTCAGGCGCGTGATCTGAACCAGGTTCTTTCGCCAAAGTTCGCGCACGCCCAGAAGCTCCTGGTCGATGAAGGTGGTTTCGCGGTCTTTCGCCTGGATCTGCTCGTCGAGCCCGCGGATCTGCTCGCGGAGCTGGCCGATGCGCTCGTTGAGCTGCGCCTTCTTGCCGGCGCGCGCGGCGCGGCGCAACTCGAACAGCTTGCGCTCGCCGACGATCAGTCGATCGACGTCCGGATCGCCGGCGCGCGCAGTGAGGTCCGCGGGAAAGTCGAGCCAATCCTGACCGTCGCGCTCCGCCTCGAGCCGCGCCCGGCGCGCCGCCTGTTCGTCAAGACTCTTCACGACGATCAGGAGATTGGCCCGCGTCACCGTCTCGTCGAGGCGCACGATCACATCGCCGGCTTTCACCCGGGCGCCCTCGCGGACGTTGAGTTCACCGACCACGCCGCCGCTCGGGTGCTGCACCTTCTTGGTGTAGCTGTCGACCACCAGCGTGCCGGAGCCAATGACGGCGCCGGCCAATTCCGTGGTCGCCGCCCAGCCGCCGACGCCGCCGGCAAGAATGACGACTCCCGCGAGACCGGCGCGCAGGTGCTGGCGGATCGCGTGCGGGACCTGATTCACGGGCTCGCGGTTCAAGAGTTCGCTCCTTCGGCCACGACCTTGAGCGGCACCGCCGGCCGCGGCTGCATCATCTTGGCCAGCAGCGCGTCCTTGGGTCCGAACGCCTGCACGCGCCCCTCGGCCATCACGATCAATTGATCCACGCCGGCGAGTGCGCTGGTGCGATGCGCGACGACGATGACGATGCCGCCTCGCGCACGCACGCCGAGAATGGCTTGCGTCAGGGCCTGGTCGCCCTCGGCGTCGAGATTGGAGTTGGGCTCGTCGAGCACCACCAGGAAGGGATCGCGGTAGAGCGCACGGGCGAGCGCGATGCGCTGCCGCTGTCCGGCAGAGAGCGCCGCGCCGCCTTCGCCGATCGGGGTGTCGTAGCCGTTCGGCAATCGCAGCACCATCTCGTGCACGCCGGCCGCCCGCGCGGCGGCGATCGTCGCCTCGGCATCGGGGGCGGGCTCGAAGCGGTTGATATTCTGCGCCACCGTGCCGGCGAACAGCTCGACGTCCTGCGGCAGATAGCCGATATGGCGGCCGAGCGCCTCGGAACTCCACTGTTCGAGCGCGGCGCAGTCCAGCCGCACCTTGCCGCGTGCCGCTCCCCATACGCCGACGACGGCACGCACCAGCGACGACTTGCCCGATGCGCTCGGGCCGACGATGCCGACCCCCTGGCCCGGGTTCAACGCGAAGGATGCTTCCTGGACCACGACGGTCTGTTCGCCCGGCGGCACCACGGAGACGGCCTCGACCGTGAGGGCCTTGCACGGCGGCGGCAACGGCGTCTTCTCCTCCTCGCCCGGGAGTTGCGCCCATTGCTGCTGCAGACGTTTCCAGCTCTGACGGGCCGCGATCAGGCTCTTCCAGTGCGCGATGGCAAGCTCGATCGGCGCGAGCGCGCGCGAGGAGAGGATGGCGCCGGCAATGATGATGCCGGCGGTCGCCTCCTGGATGATGACGAGATAGCCGCCGACGCCGAGCACCGCCGATTGCAGCACCATGCGCAGCACCTTGGATGCGGAGCCGAAGCCACCGGCGATGTCGGCAGCGCGCCGTTGGGCGAACATGCAGCTGTCATTGACGCTCACCCAGCGCGCGGCAAGACGCCCGCGCATGCCCATCGCCTGCAATACCTCGGCATTCCGGCGGCTCGCCTCGGCGAGTGCGTTGCGTTGCGCGATCTGGCCGGTGATTTCCTTGGTGTGCGCGCGCGTCAAGCGATCGGTGAGAAGCGTCAGGCAAACCAGCATCACCGAGCCGATCGATGCCGTGAGCCCGAGCAGCGGATGAAACAGGAAGCAGATCGTGAGGTAGAACGGAATCCACGGCAGGTCGAACAGCGCGGTCGGGCCGAGCCCGGAGAGATAGCTGCGCACCTGGTCGAGGTCGCGCACCGGCTGCAGCCCGTCGCCGCTTGTGCGCGCCCGCAGCGGCCAGCGCGCGACGATGTCGTAGGCGCGCGCCGAAAATGCGCGGTCGAGCCACTCGCCGATGCGGACAAGGACGCGCCCGCGCAGAATGTCGAGGAAGGCCTGGAACACATAGAGGGCGCCGACCAGCGCGGCGAGGCCGATCAGCGTCGGCACGCTGCGACTCGGTACCACGCGGTCGTAGACCTCGAGCATGAAGAACGAGCCCGTCAGATACAGCACGTTCAACATGGCGGTGATCAGGCCGAGCCCGACCAGCACGCTGCGACAGGCCTGCAGCGGTGAGGACACGTGCTGCGCCCGAGGTGGCTCGTTGTGTTGCGCAGCTGCCGCCGTGCGCCGCCGCTTCCAGAGCAGCCTGATCAAGATGAAGGCCGCCACGGCGAACAGGCCGACGCGTATGGTGAGGCTCGTCAGCTCGTCCGGAGAGCCGAGAACCTCGCCGCACCAGGCGGCAGCAGACCGGGAAAAATGGCCGCACCAGGCGGTGACACTATCCGGCATCGGATCTACTCCAGGCCCATGCGACCCAACAGGTGCCGGCTGCACGCCAAAGCGACGTGCAGCCGGCGGCTTGCGGTTCAGACGTTGATGACGCCGTCGTGGTTTCCGTCGATCTTGACGGAGAACGTGCTGGAAGCCGTATCCCCGTCGGCATCGGCGATCTGGACGGTGAAGTCGAGCTTCTCGTCGGGCGCCGGCTGCGACTGGATCAGGCTGAACCCGCCGATATCGAAGGTGTTGTTGTCGTTGCCGGTAATGCCGTCGGTGGCGCTGATGTTCTCGATCAGGACGCGGTCATGGGTGGTTCCGCTCGTCGTCCACTGCACCTTGTCGCCGGTGCTCAGCCCGGTGATGATCAAGTTGCCGTCGGCGTCGATCGAGGCGGTCGGCGTAAACTGCGTGTTGCCTGTTTTGACGACGAAGTCGGTGAGCGAGTATGACGTGATGGCGATGTGGGTGTCGTTGGTGAGCCCATCGACGAAATTCACCCCCGGCTCCGCGGCGGTGTTGAAGGCCGAGATCTTGACGGTGACGGGGCCGACACCCGGGTTGGTCTGGTTGACGGTGAAGGACGCGCTGGTCGCATTGAAGACGTTCTGGAAGTCGATGTTGGCTTCGACGTCGGCCTCGTTCTGGTCCAGGTTGGGCACGAGGAAGTTCGTGTTCGTGCCCGTGACGTAGGTGATGTACGCACCTTCACCCGGATTGATCTGGTTGCCGTTGACACCGAACGAGGTGGTGCTGCCGGCCTGGCTGATATTGAGCACGTCCTTGGTCGTGATGTTGCCGCCCTGAGATTGGTTCAGCGGATCATGTCCAATCACAACGATCTGGGTCGAGGTTGGATCGCCGAAGGTCATGAAGAGATTGCTGCCGGAGGGCGCCCCCGCAAAGCTGAAGCTGATCTCCGCGGGCGGAGGATTCTGCAGGACGTCGAAGGTGTAGTTGCCGCCGGACACGGTCAGCTTGAAGAAGTCAATGTCGCCTGCGGTGTGTGTGCCGCTGCCGTCGACGTCCTTGTAGTAGGTGGCGACAGTATTGCTGTTCGAGAGGTCCCGGAGCAGCGTCGTCTGCGAGACCGTGCCATCCAGTATCGTCAGGCTCGCCGGCGAGCTCGTGATACTGTAGGTGGCAGGGTCATCCGCTCCGACCACTGCGTTCAGCGTCTTGGTTACGGTGGCGAGGGCGGCGAAATCCACCTGTCCATCGGCAATGGGCCCGATGGTCGGCGCATCGTCCTGGAACTGCACGGCATCGCCGATGCCGGTCGAGCTCGCCGCCGTGTCGCCGTCGCCGTCGGTGACCGTCACCACCGCCAGCAGCGCGCTGTCGGTGATCGAGATCGCCTCATCCGTATTGGCCGGGTTCGGATGCTTCAGCGAGGCGTATTGCGCCACGCTGACGACGCCGGTCGTGCTGTCGATCGCCACCGCGAAGGCCGCGGCTCCGGCGGCTCCGCCGATGCGGCCGACCACCAGGCTGCCTTCCTTGAACAGGAAGATGCTGGTGCCGCCGGTCGTGTCGAGGCCGGAATCCACGCCTGCGGAAGACACCGCCAGCGAGAACGCGATCGTCCCGCCCTCCTGGTCCGCGCCGAGCGAGCTTCCGGTCGAGCTCACGACGGGGGACGCGTCCTGCGCATAACCGGTCGGGCTGAGATCGGTGCTCTTATTGGCGACGCCGGCGAACAGGGCGACAACACCTGCCGCGGTTGTGTCGTCGGCATCCGTGTCGACACCTGCGGTCTCGTCATGCGCCACCGTCGCGGCGGTCTGGACGATTCCCGCCGTCGGCCCGTCGTCCTGGAACTGCACGGCATCGCCGATGCCGGTCGAACTCGTCGCCTTATCGCCGTCGCCGTCGGTGACGGTCACCACCGCCAGCAGCGCGCCGTCGGTGATGCTAATCGCCTCATCGTGGCTGGCGCCGCCTGTCGGGTGCTTCAGCGAGGCGTACTGCGCCACGCTGACGACGCCGGTCGAGCTGTTGATCGCCACCGCGAAGGCCGCGGCGCCGGTGTCACCGCCGATGCGGCCGACCACCAGGTTGCCTTCCTTGAACAGGAAGATGCTGGTGCCGCCAGTCGTGTCGAGGCCGGAATCCACCCCCGCGGCGGACACCGCCAGCGAGAACACCGTCGTTCCGCCCACCGAGTCGGTGCCATACGAGCTTCCGGTCGCGCTCACGACAGCCGTCGCGTCCTGCGCATAACCGGTCGGGCTGAGGTCGCCGCTGACGTTGGCGACGCCCGCAAACAGCGCCACCACGCCTGCCGCGGTGGTGTCATCGGCATCGCCCTGATTGCCCGCGGTCTCGTCGTGGGCCACGGTCGGCGCGCCCTGCACGATCGCCGCCGTCGGCCCGTCATCCTCGAAATGGATGGCCGTGCCGACCACGGTGCTCGAGGCGTTGGCGCTGCTCAAGCTGAAGCCGCCGATGTCGAAAGTGTTGTTGTCGTTGCCGGTAATGCCGTCGGTGGCGCTGATGTTCTCGATCAGGACGCGGTCATGGGTTCCGCTCGTGGTCCACTGCACCTTGTCCCCGGTGCTCAGCCCGGTGATAATCAGGTCACCGTTGGCGTCGATCGTAGCGGCCGGAGTAAATGACTTATTGCCCGACTTGACGAAGAAGTCGGTGAGCGAGAACGACGTGATGGCGACGTGCGTGTCGTTGGTGAGCCCGTCGACGAAGTTCACTCCGGTTTCCACGGCGGTGTTGAAGGCCGAGATCTTGACGGTGACGGGTCCGATGCCCGGGTTGGTCTGGTTGACGGTGAAGGACGCGCTGGTCGCATTGAAGACGTTCTGGAAGTCGATGTTGGCTTCGACATCGGCCTCGTTCTGGTCCAGATTGGGCACCAGGAAGTTCGTATTCGCGCCAGTGACATAGGTGATGTAAGCCCCTTCGCCCGGGTTGATCTGGTTGCCGTTGACGCCAAACGAGGTGGTGCTGCCGGCCTGGCTGATATTGAGCACGTCCTTGCTCGTGATGTTTCCGCCCTCGGATTGATTGAGCGGGTCCTTGCCTATCACCACGATCTGGGTGGAGTTCGGATCGCCGAAGGTCATGAAGAGATTGCTGCCGGACGGTGCTCCGGCGAAGCCGAAATTGATCACTTCGCTGACCGCGACCTTGAGATGGCTGCCCAGGTCGAGGGAGTCATCGGGGTTGGTTCCATCCGGATGCTCCAGCGCCTCGTACTGGACGCTCCAGATCTTGGCGCCGGTCGCGGTCTGCTCGAGATAGACCGCGAAGACGATCACATTCGCAGCCGTCTTGCCGACCACGATGTTGTCGTTGGTGGGATCCGCGAAAAGAAAGACCTCCTCGCCGTCATTGGTGAAGAGACCGCTGGTGTCACCGTCGAGCGCGCCGCCTGTCGAATCGGTGAAGGCGAGGTTGCCGATGGCGCCCGTGACGCCGCTGATGGTGATGACGTCGCCGCTGCTGACCGCGTGGTTGATCTCCGTCCCCGGAGCGCCCAGTGCGGCCAGCCGAGTTGAAAACTCGCTCGGGAGCGTCGTGTTGGTATCGTCATTCTGCAGGCCAGTGGTTTCGTCGAGGATAACGGTCGTGCCGGTAAGAGTGACTGAAAGTGCCATGATATCCATCCTCCAAAATGACTATGCGTGAGGTATGCACTTCAGAAATTCCACGCGCAGGATCGTCGGCGATCCACCGCGTTTGCCGTGGAAGCCGTGCCTGAGATGTCGGTGACCAGCGAGAGCGTGGCTCCGCTGGCAAAACCGACGATCATGTCGTCGCGTTCTGCGTATTGCGGAAAGCCCGTGTCGGGGCTGGTGTTGAGGCCGTTGAGAAAGGCGAGCAGCGTTGCATCGGCCGAGAGCGCTACGACCTCGTTATCGGTGCTGCCGGTTGAAGGTACGCGGAATTCCTCGTCGATGACGAGGTTGCCGGAAATATTGAGAGCCATCGATTCCTCCAAGGATAGATGGATCGAAATTCTTCCAAAGAATTTCCCATCGCCTGGAGGAGGCGCACGCATCACGCAACCAAACAGAAATTCATCGTCTCTCTTCAGACGAGAGATCGAGTTTGCAACGCAGTCGGAAGCGCGCACCGCCTCGAGCGGCGATCACACCTTGCAGATTGGATATTTCCTGAAGCAAGCAGCGGATTCAAACATGACCGCCTCCTCAAACAACAACTGAACTTACTCTGAAGCCCTCTCAATCAATCAGGGCCAACTCAGTTCAAGTGCCTCTAGGTTCGCAATTTGAATGCTTGTCGAGTATGCAATCTTGAAGAAGGTAAAAACGTAGACCCGTCGTTAACGTTTGTAAATAGCATTGCAATGTCGCCTGCTCACGACGCCGGCGTCGCGGCGCTTCTGATGATGGTCAGGTCCAACTCCCCCGACGCCGAGCCGACACTACTCGAACGCGCTTCGTTGGATTGGCACACGCATAGAAAGTCAGCTAGTAAGCGTTCATCTGCTTCGCTGTCGGGCGTGCGCCCGAGCTGTCGTACCCGCGCGCAGCGGGCTCGTGAATGCGTGTCCCGGGATCGTCTGTCCCTATCGCTGGGGACAGACGCCGGTGCCGGATTTCGCTAGCTTGGAGCAAACGCAAATCCAGGGGAGGTCGCCTTGAGCACGGCGCCGCGCATCGACATCGACCCGGCCGCCTTCTGGGCCGATCCCTATCCGATGCTCGCGAAGATGCGGAAAGAGGCGCCGATCTCGTTCGTGCCGCAGCTCGGTTCGACCCTGCTGACGAACCGTGACGACATCTCGATCTCGGAGAAGCAGATCGACGTGTTCTCCTCGCACCAGCCTGCCGGCCTGATGAACCGGCTGATGGGCCACAACATGATGCGCAAGGACGGCGAGGCGCATCTCGTCGAACGCCGCGCGATGTTTCCGACGATCTCGCCGAGGACAGTCAAGGCGCACTGGACCGCCCAGTTCCAGGCCCATGCGGACCTCATCATCGCTTCGCTCGAGCCGGGCCGGATCGATCTCATGCGCGATTTCGCACTGCCGTTCTCCGGCGAATGCCTGAAGTCGATCACCGGCCTCACCAATATCGGCTTCCAGGACATGGATGCGTGGTCGCAGGGCATGATCGAGGGCATCGCCAATTATGCCGGCGACCCCGCGGTCGAGGCGCGCTGCCATGCGGCAACCGCGGGCATCGACGCCGCGATTGACGACATCCTGCCAGTGATGCGCAAGAACCCGGACCAAAGCATTCTCGGCGTGCTCCTCGCTTCGGGCATGGCCATGGAGAGCATACGCGCGAATGTAAAACTCGCGATATCGGGCGGCCAGAACGAGCCGCGCAAGGCGATCGCCGGCACGGTCTGGGCGCTGCTGACCCATCCCGAGCAGCTCGATCTGGTCCTGCGCGGCGAGGTGTCATGGCTGCAGGCCTTCGAGGAATATGCCCGCTGGATCTCGCCGATCGGCATGTCGCCGCGCCGCATCGCCAAGCCGTGGACCATCCGCGACGTGTCGTTCGAGACGGACGAACGCGTGTTCCTGATGTTCGGCTCCGCCAACCGCGACGAGGCGCATTTCGAGCGCGCCGCTCAGTTCGATGTGCGTCGCGACACCTCCAAGAGTGTCGCCTTCGGCGCCGGCCCGCATTTCTGCGCCGGCGCCTTCGCCTCGCGCGCCATGATCGCCGACGTCGCGCTGCCGACCTTGTTCGCGCGCGCTTCGCGCATCGAGCTCGCCGAGGACGAGGAGGTGCGGATCGGCGGCTGGGCCTTCCGCGGGCTGCAGAATCTGCCGGTGAGATGGCGACGATAGGCCGGTAAGGGCCTCTGACCCGAGCGCTGCGATGGTGCCATTCTGCCCCTGTTTTGCCCGACGAGTCAAATTCACTTCGGATAATACGTAAGTCACTGTTTTCGCGAGCCCCGGCTACTGTGCATGGGGTTGTTTTTCGACTTTCCATTTTCCGGTGGTCCGGGCTCGCCCCAATCTGCGGATCGCTCACATTCGCGTGCAGAAAAATTCCATCCTCATTCGCTGCGCCGCTCGAAAGATTAATCACGCGCGCAGCATGCATCGCAGTGCTGGCATCGCTATTTTCCCTGACGTCTCGACACGTCCGACATCGCGCCCCATCATTCCGCAAATGCGAACGATGACGGCCGCGCGCGGCCCGGAGTGTCAAATGCAGCGTCGAGATTTTCTCAAACTGTCGGTTGGAACTGCGGCCGCCGCTGCGTTCGCATCGCCTGCGATCGCGCAAGGCGCGGTGAAGGAAATTCGTGTCGGCTATCAGAAGACCGGCGTGCTGGTCATCACGCGGCAGCAGGCTGCGCTGGAAAAACATTTCGCAGCCTCAGGTATCGAGGTGAAGTGGATCGAGTTCTCCTCGGGGCCGCCGATGATGGAGGCGATGAATGTCGGCAGCGTCGATTTCGGCGCGGTCGGCGATTCCCCGCCGGTGTTTGCCCAGGCTGCGGGTGCGGCGATCGTCTACGCCGCCGGCCAGCCCATCACCAACGGCCAGGGCATCCTCGTCCCGAAGGATTCGCCGATCCGCGACATCGCCGACCTCAAGGGCAAGCGCATCGGCTTCACCAAGGGCTCCAGCGCCCACAACGTCGTGGTGCAGACGCTGGAGAAGGCCGGCCTCACTTATGCCGACATCACGCCGGTCTATTTGACGCCGCCGGACGCCGGCCCCGCCTTCGCCAATGGCAGCATCGAGGCCTGGGCGATCTGGGATCCTTACTTTGCGATCGGCGAGACCAAGCAGAACGGCCGCATCCTGATCAATGCGCGCGAGGTCACCAAGACCAATTCCTTCTACATCGCCAACCGCGAGTTCGCGAAGAACCATGGCACCATCCTGCAGCAGATCGTCGAGGTGACGACCGCGGCCGGCAAATGGGCCGAGCAGCACCGCGACGAGGTCGCCAGATCGCTCGCCGCGATCACCGGCGTCCCGCTCGATATCCAGACCGTCGCCGCCAACCGCGCGAACTTCGTGGTCGGCCCGGTCACCGACGAGATCGTCGCGACCCAGCAGGGCGTTGCCGACCGCTTCTACAAGCTCGGCCTGATCCCGAAGCCGATTCAAATCCGCGACATCGTCTGGCGCAACCCGGCAGCCTGACCGTGCCGACCGATCTTCCCATCCACAAAGGTCTGAACATGAAGCGCATCGCTCAACGCGTGATCGCAGCCATCGTGCTGTCGATCGGCATCGTCGCGGCCGCCGTCGGCACGACTTACGGCTAGGGGCAATCCATGAGCCAATCCAACGCCAACATCCTCTGGTTCCTGCCGACCCACGGTGACGGCCGCTATCTCGGCACCGGCATCGGCGGGCGCGAGGTCAACTTCAACTATCTGCGCCAGATCGCGCAGGCCGCCGATCAGCTCGGCTATTTCGGCGTGCTGCTGCCGACCGGGCGGTCCTGCGAGGATTCCTGGATCGTCGCGTCCTCAGTCGCGCCGTTCACCGAGCGGCTGCGCTATCTCGTGGCGGTCCGCCCGGGCCTGCAATCGCCCAGCGTCGCCGCGCGCATGACGGCAACGCTCGATCGCATCAGCAATGGCCGGCTGCTCGTCAACGTCGTCACCGGCGGCGATCCCGTGGAGAACAAGGGCGACGGCGTCTTTCTCGGCCACGACGAGCGCTACGAGGTCACCCGTGAGTTCCTGAACGTCTACAGCGACCTGCTCGCCGGCAAGACGGTGAATGTCGAGGGCAAGCACATCCATGTCGAGGGCGGCAAGCTGCTGTTTCCCCCCGTGCAGTCGCCGCGCCCGCCGCTCTATTTCGGCGGCTCCTCGGATGCCGGCATCGACGTCGCGGTCGACACCGTCGACAAATATCTCACTTGGGGCGAGCCGCCGGCGCAGGTCGCCGAAAAGATCGCGAAGGTGAGGGAGATCGCTGCGGCGCGCGGTCGAAAGCTCTCCTTCGGCATCCGCCTGCACGTGATTGTCCGCAAGACCAATGAAGAAGCCTGGCGCGATGCGAACGAGCTGATCAGGCATGTCAGCGACGACACCATCGCGCTGGCCCAGAAGAACTTCGCCCGCATGGACTCGGTCGGCCAGCAGCGCATGGCGCAGCTCCATGGCGGCAAGCGTGACAAGCTCGAGATCGCGCCGAACCTGTGGGCCGGCGTCGGCCTCGTGCGCGGCGGCGCCGGCACCGCTCTGGTCGGCGACGCCCAGACCGTCGCGGCCCGCATCAAGGAGTATCAGGATCTCGGCATCGATACCTTCATCATGTCCGGCTACCCGCACCTGGAGGAAGCCTATCGCTTCGCCGAGCTGGTGTTCCCGCTGCTCGCGCTGGAGCAGCCGAGCAACGTGACCAAGCTGCATTTCAACGGCGGTCCGTTCGGCGAGACCGTCGGCAGCGATGTCCGTCCGCAGCATCGGGTGTCGCAGTCATGAGCCTGATCGACAGCATCTCGCTTCCGCGCAGCTTCCGCCTGCCGCGCGTCGACGGCCTGATCCAGTGGATCGTGCCGCTCGCCATCATCGCGATCTGGCAGCTCGCGAGCGTCACCGGCTTCGTGCCGACCCGCGTGCTGCCGGCGCCGAGCGACGTCGTGCTCGCGGGCTGGAAGCTGCTGCTCTCCGGCGAGCTCGTCCGCAATATCTGGGTGTCGTTCTGGCGCGCCTCGATCGGCTTTCTGATCGGCGGCAGCATCGGCTTCGCGTTCGGGCTTGCCAACGGCCTGTCGCAGCTTTCGGCGAGGCTCACCGACACCACGCTGCAGATGGTGCGCAACGTGCCGCATCTGGCGCTGATCCCGCTCGTCATCCTCTGGTTCGGCATCGACGAGAGCGCCAAGCTGTTTCTGGTGGCGCTCGGGGTGTTCTTCCCGATCTACCTCAACACGCTGCACGGCATCCGCACCGTCGATCCGCAGCTGATCGAGATGGGCCGCATCTACGGCATGACCGATGGCGAGCTGTTCCGCCGCGTGATCTTCCCGGGCGCGCTGCCCTCGATCTTCGTCGGCATCCGCTTCGCGCTCGGCATCATGTGGCTGACGCTGATCGTCGCCGAGACCATCGCGGCCTCTTCCGGCCTCGGCTACATGGCGATGCAGGCGCGCGAGTTCATGCTGATCGACGTCGTCGTGCTCTCGATCCTGATCTACGCCCTGCTCGGCAAGCTCGCCGACAGCGCCTCCCGCCTGCTGGAGCGTCTGACGCTCTCATGGCACCCCGCCTTCCAGAAACGTTGAGCAAGGATACTGGGCCTCACATGCAGACAGCGCTTCGTACCTCCCTTCCCGAGACCGAGCTCGCCAGCCGCGCCAATTTCGCCCCACATGCCCGCGTGGTGCGCGAGGATGGTCCGGTGCAGACCAACGGACTGCCGCTCAGCATCCGGGGCTTGCGCAAATCCTTCGGCGACAACGAGGTGCTGCGCAGCATCGACCTGCATATCCCTGCCGGCCAGTTCGTTGCGATCGTCGGCAAAAGCGGTTGCGGCAAGAGCACGCTGCTGAGGCTGATCGCCGGCCTGGACAAGATCGACGCCGGCAGCATCAGCTTCGGGCAGGATATTCAGCCCGAGGACATCCGCGTGATGTTCCAGGAGCCGCGGCTGTTGCCCTGGGCCCGCGTGCTCGCCAATGTCGAGGTCGGGCTCGGCCGCGATCGTGCCTCGACCGATGCGCATGCCCGCGCCGAGAAGGCGTTGATCGAGGTCGGCCTCGCCGACAAGCGCGACCAATGGCCTTCGGTTCTGTCAGGGGGCCAGAAGCAGCGCGTCGCGCTCGGCCGTGCGCTGGTCTCCCGCCCGCGCGTGCTCGCCTTCGACGAGCCGCTCGGCGCGCTGGATGCGCTGACCCGCATCTCGATGCAGCGCCTGCTGGAGCGGGTCTGGCGCGACCAGGGCTTCACCGCGATCCTGGTGACCCACGACGTTGCCGAGGCGGTCGCGCTGGCCGACCGTGTGCTTGTCATCGAGGAAGGCCGCATCGCCCATGACGTTACGGTTAACGCCGCCCGGCCGCGCCAGCGCGGCTCGGCCGAGCTTGCCGGGCTGGAAGGCTCGATTCTGAGCCATCTTTTGTCGGCGGACGATCGTACCTAAATAGAGGGAACCCCATTTCGGGGACCATGCCATGAATGTAGTGCCCCGCGATCTCATGACCGAAATCCCCGTCTCGTCCGCCGATTTCCGCGGCGCCATGCGCCACCTCACCGGCGGCGTCAGCGTCATCACCGTCGGGAGGGGCAAGGACATCACCGGCATGACCGTGACCTCGGTGACCTCGCTGTCGGTCGAGCCGCCGACGCTGCTGGTCAGCATCAACCGCGATGCCTCCTCGTTTCCGCTGATCCGGCGCCACGGCGCCTTCGGCGTGAACATCCTCAATGCCGACCAGCTCGAGGTCGCCGAGCGCTTTGCCGGCAAGGGCGGGCTGAAGGGCGCGGATCGCTTCGCAGGCAGCCAATGGGTGACGGCCACCTCGGGCGTTCCGCTCCTGGTCGGCGCGCTCTCGGCGTTCGACTGCGAGGTCGAGGAGATCGTGGAGCGGCATTCGCACGGTATCGTCATCGGTCGCGTCAGGAACATCAGGAGTTCGGCCCGCACCGCCGCGCTGGCCTATTGGCACGGCCAATATCTGGCGGTCGACGAGGACGAAGACGCGGCACGGCTCGCGGAGGTCAGCGTTCCCGGACGAAGCCGCCGCGGCATCTGAACGCCCGTCCTGTCGGTGCAGAGGCTGGCCTTTTCCGCCGCATCGCTCTAGAAGCGGCCAGAGCTGTCCCGCCGGGACGGCAGCGGAGCGGAACGATGAAGCGCGTTGCGACCTGGGCCTTCTACGCCATCGGTGCGCTCGCGATCGCCTATCTCGCGCTCTACGCCTACGCGATGTTCTCGGGATCTCCGATCGTGCCGGGCGATCCCATCCACATCTTCCGCAAGCCGGATGCGCCGAGCTATTCGTGAGGCGCGGGAGGTCTCGTAGGGTGGGCAAAGGCGCACTTGCGCCGTGCCCACCATCTCTCCAAGACAGCAACAGGATTGGTGGGCACGCTTCGCTTTGCCCACCCTACGATTTCTCCGAACTCAACCCCGCAGAATCGCCAGCGCCAGCGCCTGTGCGCGCGGCACGATGCTGTCGATCTCCAGATATTCCTCCGGCGTGTGCGCGAGCCCGCCGACCGGGCCGAGGCCGCAGATGGTCGGCGTGCCAACGGCGGCGGTGAAGCCGGAATCGGCGCAGCCGCCCGAGAACTCGCCCTGCAGCGTGGTGAGGCCAACCTGCCTTGCGGCCGCCTGATAGCCTTCGAACAGCGCCTTCGAGTCCGCGCTCTGCACCACCGGCACGAACTCGCCCTTGATCGACAGCGTCGCGCTGGTGCCGGGCACGTAAGGCGTCGCGACGATCTTTTCGATCGCAGCCATGATCCGCGCGCGATCGGCCGGATCGACATAGCGCAGGTCGATCTGCCCTTCCGCGTAAGGTGCCGTCGTATTGACGGACTGCCCGCCCGAGACCAGGCCGACATTGAGCGTGATGCCCTTGTCGAGATCGGTGAGCGCGTGGATATGGACGATCTTGTGCGCGAGCTCGCCGATGGCGCTGACGCCGGCGGCGAAATTGGCGCCGGAATGCGCAGCCTTGCCGGTGATGGCCATGTGCATGAAGATGCCGCCCTTGCGCCCGGTGACGACGTTGCCCGTGGGCCGGCCCGGCTCGGAATTGAACACCGCGCGCGCGGCGCGGCCCTCGCGCTCGATCACCGGGCGCGAGGAGGGCGAACCGATCTCCTCGTCGGAGGTGATCAGCACCTTGATCGGATGCGGTGAGCCGCCGAACTTGTGGAAGGCGGTGGCCACGAACACGTTCATGACGAGGCCGGACTTCATGTCGGCGACACCGGGTCCATAGGCGCGGCCGTCCCGGATCGTGAACGGCCGCCGGCCGGCCTCGCCCTTGCCGAACACGGTGTCGCGATGTCCCATCAACAGCACCGGCTTCTCGTTGCTGCCGGGCTTTGCCACCTCGGCGTGGATCGCGTCGCCGAAGCTGGCGTTGGCCTCGCGCCGGAACGGAATGCCGTGCTCGGCAAAATGCCGCTCGAACCGCGCACCGACCGCATCGACGCCTTCCTTGTCATAGGAGCCGGAATCGATGTTCACGACGTCGCGCAGCAGGTCGATCATCGCCTGCTTCTGCGACGCCAGCCAATCCGTGATTTGAGCTTCAGACATGTGGTTCCTCGCGTGGTTCTCACGCGGGTTATAGGGCGTTGTGGGGGCATGGCCTAGTCGCGTAGCGCGGTCCCGTTATGCGGAGCGCGCTCTCACCGCGTCATTGCGAGCGCAGCGAAGCAATCCAGTCTGTCACCTCGGAGGGATTCTGGATTGCTTCGCTGCGCTCGCAATGACGAGGTGGTGGGACTTGCGCTCGTCTCAAACAAAATGCCCGGGACCAGCCCGGGCACTTGCAGTTGCAACCGGCGCGCTGACGCGGCTCACGCCCCCATCATCGGCATCCGCGGATATTCCCCGGGCGTGCCCGCCGGAGGGATCGGGATGCCGCCGTCGGCATATTCGTTGAGCTTGTTGCGCAGCGTGCGGATCGAGATGCCGAGGATGTTGGCGGCGTGGGTGCGGTTGCCGAGGCAGTGCTTCAGCGTCTCCAGGATCAGGTCGCGCTCGACGTCGGCCACGGTGCGCCCCACCAGCGCGCGCGTCACCTGCTCGGCGGCCATGGTGGCATGCGCCACGGCCGGGGCGGTCTTGGCGAGGTCGAGGCGGTCGCCGTCCGGCGTGATGATGGCGTCGGGTCCGATCTCGTCGCCCTGCGCCATCAGCACCGCGCGGTGCATGGTGTTTTCGAGCTCGCGGACGTTGCCCTGCCAGCGGTTGGCGGAGAGCACGCGACGCGCCTCGGCCGAGAGCGGGCGCAGCGGCACGCCGTTGGCCTCGGCGTATTTCTTCACGAAATGCTGGGCCAGTTCGAGGATGTCGGCGGGACGCTCGCGCAGCGGCGGAATCTTCAGGTTCACGACGTTGAGGCGGAACAGCAGGTCCTCGCGGAACGTGCCTTCGCGCACGGCTTCCGCGAGGTTGCGGTTCGAAGTCGCGATGATGCGGATGTCGACCGGCACCGGCTTTGTGCCGCCGACGCGGTCGATCACGCGCTCCTGGATGGCGCGCAGCAGTTTCGATTGCAGGCGGACGTCCATCTCGGAGATTTCGTCGAGCAGCAGCGTGCCGCCGGTCGCCTCCTCGAACTTGCCGATGCGGCGGGCGACCGCGCCGGTGAAGGCGCCCTTCTCGTGCCCGAACAGCTCGGATTCCAGCAGGTGCTCGGGGATCGCGGCGCAGTTGATCGAGATGAACGGACGCTTGGCCCGGGCCGAGCGGGAGTGAACGTAGCGGGCCAGCACTTCCTTGCCCGTGCCGGATTCGCCGGTGATCATCACCGAGGCGTCCGAGCCGGCGATCTGCTGGGCGAGCTTGATCACCTTCGCCATCGCATCGTCGCGATAGACCAGCTCGCGGGAATCGTTGGCGACGGCGGCCAGCACCGCGGCGATCAGCTCCGGATCCGGCGGCAGCGGGATGTATTCCTTGGCCCCCGCATGGATCGCGGCGACGGCGGCGCGGGCGTCGTTGGTGATGCCGCAGGCGACGATCGGGGCGTGGATGTGCTCGGCTTCCAGCCGCAGCACGAGGTCGCGTATGTCGAGCGCGACGTCGACCAGCAGGAGGTCGGCGCCCTTGCCCCCGCGCAGCACGCGCATCGCCTGCTCGTGATCCTCGGCATGGGTCACGGTGGCGCCGTTCTCCATCGCGATCTTGGTGGCGGTGGTGAGCTGGCCCTTCAATGTGCCAACGATGAGAAGCCGCATGTCAGTCTCCTGTCCGTCTGCTCGCGCGCGCTATCAGCTGCGTTCGGTCTTGATGATTTCGGTCATGGTCACGCCGAGCTTGTCCTCCACCAGGACGACTTCGCCGCGGGCGACCAGCTTGTTGTTGACGTAGATGTCGATGGCCTCGCCGACGCGGCGGTCGAGCTCGAGCACGGTGCCGGGTCCGAGCTTCAGGAGCTCGCCGACGTCCATCTTGGAGCGGCCGAGCACGGCCGAGACCTGCACCGGCACGTCGAACACCGCTTCGAGGTCGGCGGCGGCACGCGCCGCATATTCGTCCTCGTTGTAGCCGATGTCGGTGCCGGCAGGCGGCATCGGGCCGTTGAGATCGGGCAGCGGGACCTGTCCGTCATTGTCGCTCATGGCTTAGCTCCCCCTGCGGGACGCGATATAGCGTCCGACCATGTCGTCGATCTTGGCCGCGATGGCGCCGCGCTCCAGCACGACGCCGCCATCGGCCCATTCGATCCGGCAGTCGCCGGTGGCAATTTCCGGTTCGGCCAGGATCACCAGCCGGCCCTCGAAGCCGCTCTGCTTGGCAAGCCGCTCGATCTTCTCGCGCGCGCTGTCGTAGAGCGCATCGTTGATGCGGACGACGAGATGCGGCGTCGCGACCAGATGCGAGAAGCAGTCCTTGACCAGCGCGATGACCTCGCCGAGCGGCTCGGCGGCGACGAGGTCGGCGCACAGCTTGCGCGCCACCGCGACCGCGACCTCGACCGCCTCGGTCTCCATCTTGGTCTCGATGTTGCCGATGCCGGCGGCGACGCCGCGGATGGCGATGTTGATCTCTTCCATCGCGAGCGCGACGCGGCGGTCGCTCTCGGCCTTGGCCTCGCGCTGGCCGGCGGCAAAGCCGTCCTGATAGGCGCGCGCCTCGGCCTCCGCGACCTTCTGCGCAATCTCGGCCGCGGTCGCGGCCTTCTCGCGCGTCGAGCGCTCGGGCGCCGCGAAGTCGGTATCGAACAGGAATTTTGCCGGAGCGGCCATCAATACACCAGCTCGTCGTCGGCGCGGTTCTTGGTCAGCATGATCTCGCCCTTGGCGGCGAGGTCCTTGGCGAGATTGACCAGCAGCGCCTGGGCTTCGTCGACGTCGCGCAGGCGCACGGGGCCCATCGCCGCCATGTCGTCCTGGAGCATCTTGGCCGCGCGCGAGGACATGTTGCCGAAGAAGAAGTTGCGGACGTCCTCGTTGGCGCTCTTGAGCGCGACGCCGAGCTTGTCCTTGTCGACGTTGCGCATCAAGGTCTGGGCCGAGCCGGAATCGAGCTTCACCAGGTCGTCGAAGGTGAACATCAGCGCCTTGATGCGCTCGGCGGATTCGCGGTTGTCCTCCTCCAGCGAGGTGATGAAGCGGGTTTCGGTCTGGCGGTCGAAATTGTTGAAGATTTCCGCCATCACCTCGTGGGCGTCGCGGCGGCGGGTCTGCGACAGGTTCGACATGAACTCGGTGCGCAGCGTCTTCTCGACGCTCTCGATCACCTCCTTCTGCACCGCCTCCATCTTCAGCATGCGGTTGACGACGTCGAGCGCGAGATCCTCGGGGAAGATGCCGAGAACGCGCGCGGCATGCTCCGGCTTCAGCTTCGACAGCACCACGGCGATGGTCTGCGGATATTCGTTCTTGAGGTAGTTTGCGAGAACCTCTTCCTGCACGTTGGAGAGCTTCTCCCACATGTTGCGCCCCGCAGGGCCGCGGATCTCGTCCATGATGCCGTTGACGCGTTCCGGCGGCAGGTATTGCTGGAGCAGCCGCTCGGTGGCGTCGAAATTGCCCATCAGCGCGCCGGAAGCCGACATGCGCGAGACGAATTCGAGCAGCATGTCCTCGACCGTGTCGACCTCGACGGTGCCGAGCGTCGACATCTCCAGCGAGAGCTGGCGCACCTCGTCGTCGTCGAGCAGGCCCCAGATCTTGCCGCCATATTGCTCGCCCAGTGCCAGCATCAGGATCGCGGCGCGCTTCGGTCCGGGCAGCTGTGCAAGGCTCTTGCCGTCGGCGGCGCGGCTGCCGGCGCGCTGACCGAGCGTGGAGATCACGCTGGTGATGTCGTTCGAATTGGCGTTTTGCAGACTGGCGGCCATGTCAGATCACTTCTTGATTTACTTGGCGGTCACTTGGTCGGCTCGGTGAGCCACTGGCGGATGATCGCGACGGTTTCGTTGGGGTTGCGCTCGGCGAGCTCGCCGACGCGGTGGACGGACTGGGCGTGGACCTGGCCCTGAATGGTGGCGACGTCGATGGCGCTGGCGGCGCCGCTCGGCAGCAGCGGCTGGCCGGCCGGCGCCGGTTCTTCCGAGGCGGCGGGGCCACTCAGCACGCCGGAGATGGCGGCGGCGACCTCGTCGGAGGCGAGGATGCGCTTGACCAGCGGGCGGATCACCAGGAACAGCACGACGAGGCCGAGCAGCATCATCACGCCGAGCTCGACGAAGTACATCACGTCGTCCTTGGTGAACTGCAGCATGCCGAGCAAGCCGCCGGGCTCGCCGATCGGAGCGGTGGAGGGCGCGTCGGCGAAGCGCAAATTGACCACCTCGACCTGGTCGCCGCGCTTCTGGTCGAAGCCGATCGCCGAGCGCACCAAGGCGGCGATGCGGTCGAGCTGCTCCTTGGTACGGTCCTGGTAGGCGAGCTCGCCCTTGTCGTTCTTGGTGTAGATGCCGTCGACCAGCACTGCCACCGAGATGCGGTTGACCCGGCCGGCTTCGGTCACCTCGGTCTTGGTGGTGCGGGAGATCTCGTAATTGTTGGTCTCTTCGATCTTCTTGCTCTGGTCCTTGGCCGTGGCGCCGCTGTTCTGCTGGTTGCCGGGCAGCTCGTTGTTGACGGTGACCTGGCCGTTGTTGTCGGCGGTCATGCTCTGCTCTTCGCGGGTCTGGCTCGAGCGCAACACGCGGCCTTCGGGATCGAACTTGTCCGAGGTCTGGGTGACCTTGTTGAAGTCGAAATCGGCGGAGAGCTGCACGCGGGCGCGACCCGAGCCGACCACGGAGGAGACGATGTCCTCGACCTGCTTGCGCATCCGCTTCTCGAAGGAGATGCGGCGTTCGTCGCCGACCGCCTGCTCCGGATCGGTCGCCGCGCCGTCGGCGAGCAGCTGGCCGGCCTCGTCGACGATCGAGACCCGCTGCGGCTTCAGCCCGTTGACGGCGGAGGCGACGAGGTGGCGGACTGCCCGGATCTGCTGGGCTTCCAGCGCGCCGCGGACGCGCACCACGATCGAGGCCGATGGCTCCGGCGCCTCGCGCGCGAACAGCGGCCGCTCCGGCAGCACCAGATGGACGCGCGCGGCCTGGATGCGGTCGATGGCGCGGATGGTGCGGGCGAGCTCGCCCTCCAGCGCGCGCAGATGATTGATGTTCTGGACGAAAGAGGTGGTGCCGAGCGCGTCCGATTTGTCGAACACCTCGTAGCCGACGCCGCCTCCCTTGGGCAGTCCGCCCTCGGCGAGCTTCATCCGCAGCCGCGTGACCTTGTCCTTGGGCACCATGATGATGGAGCCCTCGTTGCGGATCTCGAACTGGATGCCCTGGCGTTCCAGGTCCTTGATGATGCTGGAGGAATCTTCGACGGACAGGTCCGTGAACAGCGTCGTCATCTGCGGCGTGGTGACGCGCATGATGACGAAGGCGAAGAAGCCGATGAGCGCGGCGGTGACCGCGATCATCGCCCCGAACCGGGCGGCACCGATACTTTTTAAGAAGTCCGCAAGACCTTGCAAGCAACCGCCCCAACAGATTCGGCCGCATTCACTGGAAAGGCCGACTGGGCAATTATTGCCTAGGGGATGGTTTCGATATGGTTAACGAAGGTTAAGAGGTCGGACAAAAGTGCATCATGAAAAAAATCGGCCTCGCAGGGCGAGGCCGATTTTCGTCAAAGACCGCAGATTTCCGGATCGCTTACTGGCGATATTGCTGGATGCGGGTGGTGCGAAGACCCGCCAGACCGTGCTGGTCGATGGAAAACTGCCAGGAGAGGAATTCGTCGACCGTCAGGGTATAACGGCTGCAGGCCTCCTCGAGGGAGAGAAGTCCACCGCGGACGGCGGCGACGACTTCGGCCTTGCGGCGGATGACCCAGCGTTTGGTGCCGGGTGCAGGCAGGTCCGCGATCGTCAACGGACTGCCGTCCGGCCCGATGACGTATTTTACCCTCGGGCGATGGGGTTCTGTCATGGCGTACTCACAAACTCTCAACCACTGAACTCACGCCGTAACCGTAACCCTCGCGGCTTAAAAATCCGCTAAGCCTAAGGGTTCAATACAATTCTCGTTGAATCTTGCGGGAACGCGGCCGGCGCGGCGGGCTGGAGAGGCAATCTCGGCCGGCTGAGCGGGGCAGAAAGTAAATACTTTGCTAACGCCGAACGACTTTTGCGGGCTCGGCGCCAGCCCGGAACTCCGATCCACCTCGCCCGAAGGGAGAGGTCGGATCGCATCTCAAGATGCGATCCGGGTGAGGGGTTGCGGTCTCAATAATAGCTGCGGCCCCTCACCCGGATTGCTGCGCAATCCGACCTCTCCCCGTCGGGGAGAGGTGTTCGGCTATCAATTGCTCGTCGCAATGATGCTCTTCACCTGGCTCAGCGTGTAGCTGGCGCCGTCGATGGTGAGCAGCGGCGGCGACTGGGTCAGGTCGACCGACGACACCACGCCCTGCACCTGCGCGGCGATGCCGACATTGTTGTTCGCGACGTCCTTGCCCGTGGCCGAGATCGTGTACTTGCCGTCGGGCCATTGCGTGCCGTCATTGCCCATGCCGTTCCAGGTGAAGGGAATGTCCGTGCCGGCGGCCGCGGTATATTTTCCGTTGAACACGGTCTGGCCGCTCGAATTGGCGATCGAGATCTCGACGGTGGAGTCGGTCGGCACGTTGAGATGCCAGACAGCCGCCGAGTTGGTCATGGTCGCGGTCGAGCCGTCGACCAGCGCGGTCTTGCCGACGAAGCCCAGCGCCTGGGTCGCCTGCGTGGTCTGCTGCAGGGTCACGAGCTGGGCCAGCGCATCGTTGGTCTTGAGCTGCTGCTCGACGCCGGCGAACTGCACCAGTTGCTGGGTGAACTGGTTGGTGTCGAGCGGATCGAGCGGATTCTGGTTCTGCAGCTGGGTCGTCAGCAGGGTCAGGAAGGTCTGGAAATTGCCGGCGAGCGTCGACCCCGTGGTCGAGCTCATTGACGAATTCGACGAGGATTTCGGAATGTCGGTCGTGCCGGAGACGACCGAGGGCGCCGTGGCGGCATTCGTGGTGGTCATTGCCTGATACTCCTCACACTCTGATATCGACGCCGCTGCTCGGCCCAAACATGCGGCCATAGCCGCGCCCGACGGGCGCTGCGGAAAGGCTGTCGTCCTCGCTGACGATCAGGCGGCGGCCATTGCCGCCATTGTCGTTGTTCTGGCCGGAGTGCTGGCCCGATGAATTCTGGTCGCGCAGGCTGAAGGACAGCCCGTTGCCGCCGGTCTTGAAGCCGGCATCGTCGAGCGCGCGCTGCAATTGCGGCGCGTCCTGGCGCAGCATCTGCAGCGTCTCCGGCTTCTCCACGGTGAGATGCGAGGTGACGTTGCCGGCGCGGTCGATATTGATGCGGACGTCGATCTTGCCGAGCTCGGCGGGATCGAGGCTGATGTCGAACCGCGACTTGCCCGAGCGGATCGCGGCCGCGATCTCGATCGGGATGCCGCTGATTGGAACGGCCGTGTGGGTCGCCGCGGTCGCCGTCAGCGTCGCGGTCGAGGCGGTCGCGGCCGAGGTCGTGTTGGTCAGCGGCGCCTGGACGGCGGAGGCAGCCTGCGCGCTGGTATCGGTCGGAGCGACGGTCGCCTGCGGGCCCGCATGCGCGGTCGTCGCCGGCGTGCCCTGGGCCGGATCGGCGGCGCGGTCGGCGGGCCCCGCCTTGGCGTCGGTCGGGACGCTGTCCGCCTGCGGCTTCAAGCCTTGCGCATGTGCGGCGTTGGCGGCCGGACCCTGCGCCGTGGCGAGGGGCGCCCTGCCGGTGTCCTGGCCGATATTGGAGATGTCGGTCTGTGCCTGCGCCGTGGCGGCGTCCTTGAACGCGGTCTTGGGCGTGCCCTGGCTGACGGCGGCGATCAGTCCGCCATTGGCCTTTGCATCGGTCGAGGTGGTCTCGCTCGTGCCGGCCGCGGCCTCGCCGAGCGTCGTCGTGGTGTCGGCATCGACCTCGGCGCCTGCGGCCTTTGCACTGGCCTTGGCGCTCTTCTCGCTCGTCGTGGCGGTATCGGTCTTGGTGCCGGCGATCTGCGCCGCCGTGGTCGCACTGGCGGCCAGACCCGCTGCGGCGATCGCCAGCGGCGCGGCGGCGGCATCGCCAGCCTGGTTCGCAGCTGCGTTCGGATCGACCGGAACGACCGGCGCGGCCACGATGATTCCAGGGTCGGGCAGGGCGGTCTGCGCCGTATCGGGCGGCGCGGCGGCAGCCGCATCGACGGCGGCCGTGACGACCTCGGTGCCGTCGGTCGCCTCGCCCTCGGTCTCGTCGGATGCATCCGCCGACTTGGCGTCCGCCGTCTCGGACTTGTCTTTGACCTTGCCGGCGTCCCTGGCCGGATCGCTGGACGCTTCGCCCCTGTCGTTCTCCGCCGGCGCGGACGGGTCGGTGTCGTCGCTCGCCTTGCTCTGCGAAGACTGCTCCGTGGACGAGGTGTCGCGCGACGGCCGCTCGGCCGGCGCGGAGGACGAGGTCTGCTCGCTCCGGCGCGGCGCGCTGTCCTGCGCCGGCGCGCTGTTGTCGATCGCCTGCGTGTTGCTGTCGACCAGCGAGCCGAAATCATCTCTCGCCGCCGTGTCCTTCGGGGCTTGCGACCGGGCAGGCTTCTGCTGCGCGCTCTGGATTTGCACGCTTGCCACGACATCCGACATCCGACCGACCACAGGCAACCCCTTGCAAGCAACTTCGGACCAGACGGAGCAAGGAGCGGGCCAGCGTCCAGGATCTGACATTTCTTGAATATAATCAATGTCTTAATGATGTGGGGCCGGTGCCGGGCCGCCGGCCGCGACCCCGCCTTTTCTGCCGCCCCGGCAAGAATTGCCCTAAGCGGGGGACTCGCCTGATTGCTTCACCGGAATGCCGCCTATATTAAAGAGGCTACTCTCAGCCGCTTTCGACTTGGGCAGTCGTGCTCTTCGGGAACCAAGGTTCCGGGGGATCGCCGCCGTCCCCCGAGAAAGCAAATCGCCGATCGCGCTTCGCCGCCGTCACAACGCTTCAGGGCCGATGCTCAACAGTCTGGATCTCGAAGGCCGTCCCGAGGACACCAGGGTCGTCGTTGCCATGTCGGGCGGCGTCGATTCCTCGACGACGGCTGCGCTCTTGAAGGCTGAGGGCTACGACGTCGTCGGCATCACGCTGCAGCTCTACGATCATGGCGCGGCCACCCACCGCAAGGGCGCCTGCTGCGCCGGCCAGGACATCCACGACGCCCGCGACGTCGCCGCCAAGCTCGGCATTCCCCATTACGTGCTCGACTACGAGGACCGCTTCCGCGAATCCGTCATCGACAATTTCGCCGATTCCTATGCCCTCGGCGAGACGCCGGTGCCCTGCATCGAGTGCAACCGCAGCGTCAAGTTCCGCGACCTCCTGAAGACCGCCCGCGAGCTGGGCGCCCAGGCGCTCGCCACCGGTCATTACGTCGCCTCGCGCCGCCGCGCCGACGGCTCGCGCGCGCTGGTCTGCGCCGCCGACGCCGACCGCGACCAGAGCTATTTCCTGTTCGCGACGACGCAGGAGCAGCTCGACTTCCTGCGCTTTCCGCTCGGCGACATGACCAAGCCCGAGACGCGCGAGCTCGCGCGCCGCTTCGACCTCGCGGTCGCCGACAAGCACGACAGCCAGGACATCTGCTTCGTGCCGACGGGGCGCTACACCGACATCATCACGCGCCTGCGCCCCAACGCGATGGACCCCGGCGACATCGTCGATCTCTCCGGGCGCGTGCTCGGCCGCCACAACGGCATCGCCAATTTCACCGTCGGCCAGCGCCGCGGCCTCGGCATCGCAGCCCATGCGCCGCTGTTCGTGGTGCGGCTCGACGCTGCGACCCGCCGCGTCGTGGTCGGCCCGCGCGATGCGTTGAAGATGCACCGCATCGCACTGCGCGACGTCAACTGGATCGGCGATGGCGACATCGACCGCGCCATCGGAAGTGGCCTCGAAATGTTCGTGCGCGTGCGCTCGACTCGCAGTCCGCAAGCCGCCTGGCTGCGCGGCAGCAACGGCCGTTACGAGGTCGAGCTGGTCGCCGGCGAGGAGGGTGTGTCGCCGGGACAGGCCTGCGTGTTCTACGACGCGCCTTCAGGGCAGGCCCGCGTGCTCGGCGGCGGCTTCATCCAGAGCGCCGCCGCGAAGGTCGGCGCGGGCACATCGCGCCCGCTCGCGGAAGCCGTGCGCGGCTGATCATGAAGACATCTTGCGCAGCTGGTCGGGTTGGCTTCACCTCTCCCGCAGGGAGAGGTCGGATCGCATCGATAGATGCGATCCGGGTGAGGGGTTACGATCCCACCGTATCCTGCGCGGCCCCTCACCCGGATTGCTGCGCAATCCGACCTCTCCCCGTCGGGGAGAGGTGAAGTAAGTAAGGGCAGGGGGCATGGCAGCAGACATCTCGCGGGCCGGGGTCGAGAAGGCCTATGGCCGCTGGGCGCCGGTCTATGATCTCGTGTTCGGCAAGGTGTTCGACGCCGGCCGGCAGTCGACCATCGCCGAGGCCGACCGCATCGGCGGGCGCGTGCTCGACGTCGGCGTCGGCACCGGCCTTTCGCTCTCCGATTACGCGCGCACCACCAAGGTCTGCGGCGTCGACATTTCCGAGCCGATGCTGCGCAAGGCGCAGGCGCGTGTCCGCGCGCTTCGCCTCTCCAATGTCGAAGTGCTCTCGGTGATGGACGCGAAGAACCTCGCCTTCCCCGACGATTTCTTCGACGCCGTGGTGGCGCAATACGTCATCACCGCCGTGCCCGATCCCGAAGGCACGCTCGACGAGTTCGTGCGCGTGCTCAAGCCGGGCGGCGAGCTGATCCTGGTCAACCACATCGGCGCGGAGAGCGGCCCGCGCAAGCTGTTCGAGCTCGCCTTCGCGCCGATCGCCCGGCGCCTCGGCTGGCGCCCGGAATTCCCGTGGGCGCGCCTGGAGGGCTGGGCCAAAAGGCACGGCGGCGTCGCGCTCACCGAGCGCAGGCCCATGCCGCCGATGGGCCATTTCTCGCTGATCCGCTACCACAAGGCCTGATCGCGCGGCCGGGCTCGCGCTGGCCTTGCGAGAGGACGCATCTCTCTCCCCGTCATTGCGAGCGCAGCGAAGCAATCCAGAATCTTTCCGCGGAGGGACTCTGGATTGCTTCGCTGCGCTCGCAATGACGGCCGAGAAATAGGGGATCGAAGCCCGATCACATCGCATTTCCCCCGGGAACACCCCGCGCTTCCCGCGCGTTTCCTCGCCATGCGCACGACAAACCTCATCCTTGCCGGCCTCCTGATCGCCGCCTCTGCACCGGCGATCGCGCAGGCCCCTCCCGCCCCGGCGACGCCGCCGCAAGCGACCGCGCCGCCGTCCCCGCAACGCGCCGCCGGCTGTGCCCCATCCGACCGGCTGGCCACCACCCCCGACGGCACCACCACCGGCCAGTCCCGGGAACCGCTCGGCGACAAGCTCGCCAAGACGGACGGCGTGCTCTGCCCACCCTCGGGCGTCGACCCCGACATGCACGCCCCCGCGCCCGACACCGGCGGCAATACCCCCGTGATTCCGCCCCCCGGCAGCCCCGGCGGCGACCCGAACGTGCGGCCGAAATAGGTGCCGCCTTCCTTCGCCTCTCCCCACCGGGGAGAGGCCGGAATCCGCGCAACGCGCGGATTTCGGGTGAGGGGGACTCTCCGCGAGTCTGGTCCCAAGAAGAGGCAAATCCGCGCCGACTTGTCCCGCCGACCTGTCCGCCGAAGCTTTAGCAAAGGCGGAAGCTCGGCGAAGGCGGAAGCTTTTGGCGTTGACTTACCCCCGCCCCCTTCCTTATATGCCGCGCGTTCGCGAGATCGGCCTTGTTCGCCGCCGCGATCCCTGTGGCGGGGTAGCTCAGCTGGTTAGAGCACGGGAATCATAATCCTGGGGTCGGGGGTTCGAGTCCCTCCCCCGCTACCAATCTTACGATTTTGCACGCCAAACTACGATTTCCTGCGATCTCGCCCGATCGATGGTAGCGCATCGGATACTGGGCGCGAACGGGACAGCCGCGAGGATGATGCAAGCCTGTTTGCCCTTGAGGCTGACCTCGATGCGCGGTGAAGACGCGACCGTCGGAGCTCAGACCCAAAACAGCCGCTTGCTTGCTTGGTTGCGGTGATGCTCGGCCAGACTTGGATCTTAGTGCGAGGAACCTGCGGTCCCGCCCCCGAGTTGCGCTACGAGCCAATCTGCAAAGGCTCGTACCGCGGATCTCTGTCGGCTGGCGCGCGGGTAGATCAGGCGATGGCCGACGTAGCGGATATCGTTGGCGTGTCCTGCCAGGGGCGCAACCAATCGCCCGCTTGCCAGTTCGCGTTCGGCCAGAAGCGTTGATTCCAACGCTACTCCCAAACCCTCCGCGGCTGTCGCGATCGCGAGAAAGCTGCGATCGAATCTCATGCCATGGAGTGCAGGGGCCTCCAATCCGTTCGCCGTGAACCATTGGTGCCACTGAATCTGTTTCACATCCGAGCGGATCAGCGTCTGATCGAGAAGATCGGCAGGCTTCCTGATCGATTTTGCCAGGGCAGGCGAGCAGAGCGGGGTGACCGTCTCCTCCGCGAGAGGGACAACTTCAACACCCTCCGCGCGCGGCGGACCGTAAACGATATCGATATCAAAATCATCGTTGCTGAAGCGAGCGTAGTCCGTGCTCGCAGCCAGGCGGACTTCGAGCTTCGGGTAAGCGGCGAGAAACTGTGCAAGCCGGGGTGCAAGCCACTGCGCAGCAAAACTGGGTGCCGAATGGACGCGCACCAATTGTGGTCCGCGCGCGGCGACTTCTTCGAGGCCACGGCGAAGCTGATCGAAGGCCGCTCCCGTGTGGCGCATCAGATTTTCGCCGGCCGGCGTGAGCCGCACCGATCGCGCGCTGCGTTCGAACAGAACGGTGCGAAGCGTGTCCTCCAGCTTGCGGATGGCATGACTGACGGCACTCGGCGTCAGGTGAAGTTCATTCGCCGCATCGCGGAATGATCCCGTGCGAGCGGCGGCTTCAAAGGCGCGAATTGCCGATATCGGAACATTCGATAGCATTCTATAAGTGAACCAGATTCATCGATCCGTGACAACTGTGCGTTTGTCTGTTGCGCGTCCACGGGGCATTCCTAGCCTTGCCCTTGCCAATGAAAAACAATTTGCGGGAGGAACTGATGCTGCTCCGCGGTAAGACGGCCATCATTTCGGGCGCGGCATCGCCGCGCGGCATCGGGCTTGCCACGGCACGCCGGTTCGCTGCCGAGGGAGCTCGGGTCGCCATTCTGGACATCGATGCTGACGCTGCGGCGGATGCTGCAGCACCGCTTGGAGAGTCCCACATCGGCCTTCGGTGCGACGTCGCCGACAAATCGTCCTGCGAGCAGGCCGTCACCCGGGTGATCGAATCCTTCGGCACCATCGATATTCTGATCAACAATGCTGGCATCACCCAACCGGTGAAGCTCATGGAAATTACGGCGGCCGACTGGGATCGCATTCAGGATGTCAATCTGAAAGGCGTTCTGTTCCTCTCCCAGGCCGTGATCCCGCACATGCGCGCGCGCAGGTCAGGATCGATCGCCTGTATGTCCTCGGTTTCGGCCCAGCGCGGCGGCGGAATCTTTGGCGGCCCGCATTATTCGGCGGCCAAGGCTGGCGTGCTCGGTCTCGCAAAGGCGATGGCCCGTGAGTTTGGCCCGGACGGCATCCGCGTCAATTGCGTGACGCCGGGCCTGATCGGCACCGATATCACCGCGGGCAAGCTGACGGACGAGATGAGGGTGAAGATCCTGGAAGGTATTCCGCTCAATCGCCTCGGCACGGCAGACGACGTCGCCGGCATTTACACTTTCCTGGCCTCGGATCTCTCCGCCTACGTGACTGGTGCCGTGATCGACGTCAACGGCGGCATGCTGATCCACTGAGCCAAGGTCCAGATCGATGGAAACGCTGACGAACACGCCCAAGCTGGCGGACCGCGCCTACAACATTCGTCGCAATGCGCTGCGCATGGGCGAGGTTCAGGGCCAAGGCTATATTGCACAGGCGCTGGACATCTCGGACGTCCTCGCCGTGGCCTATTTTCACGCGATGCGCTACCGGCCGGAAGATCCCTCCTGGGAAGACCGCGACCGCTTCCTGCTCTCGAACGGGCACTATGCCATCGCGCTCTACGCAGCTTTGATCGAGGCGGGGATCGTCCCGGAGGCCGAACTCGAAACGTATGGCAGCGACGAGAGTCGCCTGCCGATGTCGGGCATGGCCTCCTACACGCCCGGAATGGAAATGTCGGGTGGCTCGCTCGGGCTTGGGCTCAGCATAGCCGTCGGCATGGGCCTCGGACTCAAGCGAAAGAAATCCGACGCGCGGGTGTACACCTTGTTCTCCGACGGCGAGCTCGATGAAGGCTCGGTCTGGGAAGCCATCCAGTCGGCAGGCCATTACAAGCTCGACAATCTGATCGGCATTGTCGACGTCAACAATCAGCAGGCGGATGGTCCTTCGACACAGGTCATGGCGTTCGAGCCGCTGGTCGAGAAGCTTCAGGCCTTCGGCTGGTTCGTGCAGAGGATCGACGGCAATGATCTCAATGCCGTTGTTGCCGCGTTCGATGTCGCCAAGTCTCATCCCGCGCCCAAGCCGCGGATGATCGTCGCCGACACGCTGATGGGCAAGGGCGTTCCCTTCCTGGAGCAGCGCGAGAAGAACCATTTCATCCGCGTCGAGCAGCACGAATGGCAGCTGGCGCTGGCCGCGCTAGAGGCCGGGAGGCAGGCATGAAGACTGTCAGATCAGCACCCCAGCCGGGCAAGCCGCGCCTGACCACCTCGGCCATGATCGCCTCGATTGCGGCGGAGGGACAGAAGACGAGGCCGGCGCCGTTTGGACACGCGCTCGTCGAGCTCGCGCGCAGCCGTCCCGATGTGGTCGGCATGACAGCCGATCTCGGCAAATACACCGACCTGCACATCTTCGCGAAGGAATTTCCGGACCGCTACTATCAGATGGGCATGGCCGAGCAGCTTCTGTTCGGCGCCGCTTCCGGTCTTGCCGCTGAAGGCTTCATGCCATTCGCAACGACATACGCGGTGTTCGCTTCGCGCCGTGCTTACGACTTCATCCATCAGACCATCGCGGAGGAAGACCGCAACGTGAAGATCGTCTGCGCATTGCCCGGACTGACCTCGGGCTATGGCCCGAGCCATCAAGCGGCGGAGGATCTCGCGCTGTTTCGCGCCATGCCGAACATGACGGTCATCGACCCCTGCGATGCCCATGAAATCGAACAACTGGTGCCTGCGATCGCGGCGCATCAGGGGCCGGTCTATATGCGCCTGCTGCGAGGCCAAGTGCCGGTCGTGCTCGACGAATACGACTACAAGTTCGAGCTCGGCAAAGCCAAGCTGATCCGTGACGGGAAGGATGTTCTGATCATCTCATCGGGCATCATGACCATGCGGGCGCTCGAGGCGTTGCAAGCTCTGAAGAACGACCGCGTCGATGCTGCGGTGCTCCACGTTCCGACTATCAAGCCGCTCGACGCCGACACGATCCGGCGTGAAGCCGGCAGGTCAGGCCGCCTGGTCGTCGTTGCCGAAAACCACACGACGATTGGCGGTCTCGGCGAGGCGGTCGCCGCACTCCTGATGCGTTCAGGCGTCCATCCGCCGTTCCGCCAGATTGCATTGCCGGACGAATTTCTTGACGCCGGCGCACTACCGACACTGCACGACCGTTACGGCATTTCCACCGCCGAGGTTGCAAGGCAGATCAAGCAGTGGCTTTAGCGCACCGGCACTAAGCGCCAGTCAGGCCAAATCCGAGTGAAGAGTTCCGCCCGCTGCGTGCTGCGGCGGGCGAGCGATGGCTGTTGCCCGAATGCGGGTGGTCGAAGAGCCCGGACAGCTGAAAACCAGCGCAGGCTCATGCAGCCTGCCCAACGTCAATACAGGATCAGGAGGAAAACATGTCTGTCTCGAAGCCCGGACGCATCAGCCGCCGTTCGCTGTTGGCAGCGGCGAGCGCCGTACCTCTCTGCGGGATTCTGACCCGTCCGGCGTCTGCCGCCGAGTTCGTCTACAAGTTCGCAACCGGACAGGACCCGACCCATCCGGTGAACATCCGCGCGCAAGAGGCGATCGACCGCATCCGCGAAGCGACCAGCGGACGGCTGGAGATCAGGCTGTTCCCGGCCAATCAGCTCGGCTCCGACACCGAGCTGCTGACCCAGGTTCGCAGCGGCGGCGTCGAGTTCTTTAACCAATCCTCCTCGATCCTTGCCACCCTGGTGCCAAGCGCCGGCATCGTGAACACCGGCTTCGCATTCACCAATTACGACAGCGTGTGGAAGGCGATGGACGGCGACCTCGGCACCTACATCCGTGCGCAGATCGCCAAGACACCGATCATGGCGGTGTCAAAAGCCTGGGACAACGGCTTTCGCCAGGTGACCTCGTCCGGCCGCGAGGTGCGAACGCCGGATGATCTGAAGAATTTCCAGATCCGCGTTCCGCCCGCGCCGCTGCTGACCTCGCTCTTCAAGGCGCTCGGCGCCGGGCCGACGCCGATCAACTTCAACGAGGTCTATTCCGCGCTGCAGACCAAGGTCGTCGACGGCCAGGAGAATCCGTTGCCCATCATTGCGACCGCGCGACTCTTTGAGGTGCAGAGCACGTGCAGCCTGACGGGGCACGTCTGGGACGGCTACTGGATCCTCGGCAACAAACGCGCCTTCGAGCGCCTGCCGAAGGACGTGCAGGAGATCGTGACGCGCGAGCTCGACCGCTCGGCCGTCGATCAGCGCGCCGACATCGCAAAGCTCAGCCAGTCACTGCGCGCCGATCTTTCTGCCAAGGGCCTCAACTTCATCGACGTCGATCGCGCCGCCTTCCGCCAGGCCCTGGCGAAGACCAGCTTCTACGCCGACTGGAAAGCCAAGTTTGGCGAGGAGGCATGGTCGCAGCTCGAAAAAGCCGCGGGCCAGTTATCATGACCAGCGTGAGCCATACGCCCCACGTCGATGCCGGTATGGCGGCCGGTGCGTCTCAAGCGGGTTCGCGCCGCTGGGTGGTCGCGGCGAACAGTATGCTCGGTCATATCGTCGCTGTACCTGCAGCACTGCTCGTGCTCGCGGAAATCGCGGTGCTGTCCGCGGGGATTGTGAGCAGATATTTGTTCCGCTCGCCGATCGTCTGGTCTGACGAGCTTGCCGGCATTCTCTTCCTCTGGCTCGCCATGCTCGGATCGGTGATCGCGTTTCAACGCGGCGAGCATATGCGGATGACCGCCATCGTCGGCGTCCTCAGTGCGGAAGTTCGCGCATTCCTGGATGTCGTGGCGGCCGCAGCATCGCTGGCCTTTCTCGTGCTAGTGGTCTGGCCGGCCTACGAATTCGCGGCCGACGAAGCCTTCGTGACGACGCCGGCGCTTGAGATCGTCAACAGTTGGCGTGCGGCAGCATTGCCGGTTGGGATCGGACTGATGCTGATCGCAGCGGTCCTCCGACTCATCCGCATCGCGAGCCTGCGCAGCTTGCTAGCTTCGGTCGCAATGGTCACAGGCATCATCGGGGCGTTCGTTCTGCTCGCTCCCGTTTTGAGGCCGCTAGGCAATCTGAATCTCTTGATCTTCTTCGTGTTCGTGGTCGGCGCGATGGTCTTCGCAGCCGTACCAATCGCGTTCGCATTCGGCCTCGCCACGGTCGGCTATCTCGCCCTGACGACCAGTACGCCTGACGTGGTGGTGATCGGACGGATGGACGAGGGCATGAGCCACCTGATCCTGCTCGCCGTGCCGCTCTTTGTCTTTCTCGGCCTCCTGATCGAGATGACGGGCATGGCGCGGGCGATGGTCGGCTTCCTGGCGAGCCTTCTGGGCCACGTGCGTGGTGGACTGCACTACGTGCTGGTGGGAGCGATGTATCTGGTCTCGGGCATTTCTGGGTCCAAAGCGGCCGACATGGCTGCGGTGGCTCCGGTCCTGTTTCCCGAGATGCGGCAGCGTGGGGCCAAACCGGGAGACCTCGTTGCGCTTCTGGCGGCAACCGGCGCGCAGACCGAAACGATCCCGCCCTCGCTGGTCCTGATCACGATCGGCTCGGTGACCGGCGTGTCGATCTCGGCGCTCTTCACTGGCGGGTTGCTCCCGGGCGTGGTGCTTGCGGTCATGCTCGCGGCCGTGGTCTGGTGGCGATACCGCCGCGAAGACCTGTCTCACGTCAAACGGGCTACCGGCCGGCAAATCGGGCGGGCCTTTGTGATCGCGATACCTGCTATCGCACTGCCGTTCGTGATCCGCACGGCGGTCGTCGAGGGCGTTGCGACGGCAACGGAAGTCTCGACGATCGGCATCCTGTACTCGGTCTGCGCGGGTCTGTTCATCTACCGCCAGTTCGACTGGCGTCGCATCTATCCGATGCTGGTCGAGACAGCCTCCCTATCAGGGGCGATTCTGCTTATCATCGGCGCGGCTACGGGCATGGCCTGGGCGCTGACCCAGTCGGGATTTTCTGCCTCTCTCGCCAAGTTCATGACCGGCCTGCCGGGCGGGGTACCGGTCTTCCTAGCGGTGACGATCGTGACTTTCGTGATCCTCGGCAGCGTCCTGGAAGGGATTCCCGCGATCGTCCTGTTCGGTCCGCTGCTGTTCCCGATCGCGCGGCAGGTCGGGGTGCACGATGTCCACTACGCGATGGTAGTCGTCCTTGCCATGGGCATCGGGCTGTTCGCGCCGCCGTTCGGCGTCGGCTACTACGCGGCCTGCGCCATCAGCCGCATCAATCCGGACGAGGGCATGAAGCCGATCGTGGGCTATATGATCGCACTCCTGATCGGCACGCTGATCGTTGCGGCTGTGCCTTGGCTGTCAATCGGTTTCCTTTGACGACATGACCGGACGCCTCGCGGGCAAAGCGCGCGAGGCGCCTTGTCAGGCGAATTTCGGCAAATGCAACGGCAGGCCGTCACAGGGCATATCGATCTCCTCGACCTGGCCCTTGCCGACCTCCGTCACCCGTAGCTTTCTGCCCTCGGGCGTAAAGGCGCAATTCGTCGGCTGGGCTCCATCCAGGACCAGACGATCGTCGACCCCACCCCGCCGGTCGAGCACCGTAACGTTCTTCTGGTTGTAGACCGTGCAATAGAGCCGGCCGTCCGTTCCGAAGGCCATCCCGTCCGGCCCTTTGAAGTCCGGATTGGAATCCGGCTGCAGGACGTTTCCGAAGACGACGCGTTTCGGCGCTGCCTCGCCAAGCACGTTATATCGATAGACCTCGCCGGTGAAGGACGCGTTGGCGTAGAGGTGGTTGTCGGGGCCGAAGACAATGCCGTTGGTGAAGCGGATCTTGCGATCGAGCACGCGGAGCACCTTCATGGCTGCCGGATCGATCTCATACACACGGCCGTCCCAGTCGAGGTCCATATAACCGTCGACGAAGGCCTGGCCGTTGATGAAATCCTCGGCGGCCATTCCGGAGTCGGTCATGTACAGTAGTCCGTTCGGGCCGAAGCAGAGGTCGTTCGGAAATAGAAAGCGCTCCGCGCCTTCGCCCTGCATGCGCCGGATCTCGTTGCCGCTCTCGTCGATGCAGATCAAGGCCCGCAGGCCAGCCTCCGCGATCCAGATGCGGCCGTGGCCATCGGTCGTCAGTCCATTCGGACGGCCACCCGTCGTTCGGATCACGCGGCGATTGCCGCGAGGATCGAGCCGCGTGACGCAAAGGGTCGACGCCGACATCTCCGTGACATACATCGAGCCGTCGGGCAGGCACACCGGACCCTCCGGCGCGCCAATTCCGGTTGCAAACAGTCTCGACGCCATTCATCCCTCCCGTTTTCGAATGTTGCTCTCGTTATGCGATGACCAGGCCGCTGGCCGGATCGATCAGCACCACGCGATTGAGGTCGATGGCGAGATCGATCCGCTCGCCATGGCTGCTGACGTCGTGCGCCTGCAGCTCGGCGACGGCATCGATGCCGCCGATCTTGATGGTGGTGAAGGTGCGTGTCCCCGTCGGCTGAATGAGATCGGCGGTGGCCGAATAGGAGACCGTGCCTTCGCGCAATGGCCCGCCGGCCCGACTGAAGTGCTGGGGCCGAATGCCGACGAGAATCTCTCGCCTATCCATACTGGCCAGCGGCCTCGCCTTCGCGCTCGGAAGCGTCAGTTCACCGCCGGACTGAAACACCACTGCGGCGTCGCGGCCGTTTGTCTTGAGGGTCGCGGGGATGAGGTTGATCGAGGGAGAGCCGAGAAAGCCGGCAACGAACCCCGTGCGCGGCTGCTCGAACAGCTCGAGCGGAGCGCCTTGCTGCTCGATCTGTCCCTCGCGCAGCAGCACGATGCGGTCGGCCAGCGTCATCGCCTCGACCTGGTCATGGGTAACGTAGATCATTGTCGTCGTGATCTCGTGATGTAGGCGCTTGATCTCGGTGCGCATTTCGTCACGCAACTGAGCGTCGAGATTCGAGAGCGGCTCGTCGAACAGGAACAGGTCGGCCTTGCGAACGATGGCGCGGCCGATGGCGACGCGCTGACGCTGTCCTCCGGAGAGCTGCCGCGGATAGCGCTGGAGGAGATTGCTGATGCCGAGCATCTCGGCGGCTTCACCGACCCGCTTCCTAATCTCGATCTCGGGAGTCTTGCGCGCGCGCAGACCGAAGGCGATGTTCTCGCTGACGGTCAGATAAGGGTAGAGCGCATAGTTCTGAAACACCATCGCAATATTGCGCTCGCGCGGGCGCAGATCGTTGACCACCGCGCCGCCGATGGTGATCGTTCCACCATCCGGATCCTCGAGACCGGCGATGGTTCGCAACAGAGTACTCTTGCCACAGCCGGACGGCCCCACCAGCACAGCGAATTCACCATCGGCGATGGTGAGATCAACTCCCCTGACTGCATGCACGTTGCCGTAATATTTGTGTACTCCGGACAGCTTAACGTCAGCCACTCCGCTCTCCCTAACCCTTGACTGCGCCCAGCGAGATGCCGCGCACGAGATAGCGCTGCATCACCGAGACCGCGACGAAGATCGGCAACGTCCCCAGGACCGACATCGCCGCGATCTTCGCCCAGAAATTCGATTGGCCGCCGAAATAGTGCGTCAGCATGACCGGAAAGGTGATGACCTCGGTGCGCGTGAGCACGAGTGCGAACAGAAAGTCGTTCCAGGCGAACACGAAGGTGAAGACCGACGTCGCCATGAGGCCGGGGCGAACCATCGGAAAGACGACCTTCCAGATCACCTCCCATCGATTGAGGCCGTCGACGAGAGCGCTTTCCTCGAGCTCCAGCGGCACGTCGACGATGTAGCCGCGCATCATCCAGATCACGTAGGGAAGATTGAAGGCCGTGTAGAGCAGGATCAGCCCGAAGTAGCTGTCGACGAGGCCGAAATACACGTAGATCAGGAAGATCGGGAAGACGACCGCAATCGGTGGGATCATGCGCTGGGAGATGATCCACATCGCGAGGTTCTCGCCGCCGGTGCCGAACCTGGCAAGGCTGTAGGCGCAGAGCGTCCCGAGAACGATTGCAATTCCAGAACTGACGCCGGCGACTATGAGACTGTTCAGGATTGCAAAGACATCGCCGTCTTTGAACAGGACGTAGTAGTTCGAGAATTGGATCTGTCCGGGGATCCACAGAGGCGGCACGTGGTAGATCTCGTCCGGCGTCTTGAACGAAATCATGAACAGCCAGTAGACTGGAAACAGGAACAGCAGGGTCACGACGCAGGCGCCGAGATAGCGGACGGCGAGAATACGGGTTTTTCTGGCCGGAAGCCTGCCGATCCTCATCGCGCAAGCTCCATGCGCTTGAGGACCAGGGTCGTGATCAGCGTCAGCAACGCAATCACCAGGAAGGAAATCGCGGCCGTGTAGCTGATCTCGAATTGCGAGAAGCCCTGCACATAGGTGTAGAGCGAAATGGTCTCGGTCATCGAGCCCGGCCCGCCTTCGGTGAGGGCCCAGATGATATCGAAGATGCGAACCAGATCGAGGCCGCGGATCAGGCAGGCGACGGCGATCACGGGCGCGATCGCCGGTAGAACGATTGCGCGAAGCACGCGCAGGTACGATGCCCCATCGATCTCCGCGGCCTCAAGCTGCGACTGGTCAACATTCGACAGCGCGGCGAGCAGCAGCAGGAACATGAACGGCGACCACTGCCAGACCTCGCAGATGATGATCGCCGGATAGACGAATGCGGGATTGACCGTCCAAAGGATCCGCACCGGCTCGCCGGCGAAGAAACTCAGAATCTGGCCAATCGGTCCGAAGCGGACGTCGAACATCAGACGCCAGGTCGCGCCCGCGACGATCGGAGAGATCACCGTCGGAAGCACCAGCAGCGCGACGAAGATCTGTCGGCCCGGCATGCGATCGATGAAGAGCTGCGCCATCAGGAAGCCGACCAGCAGCTCCAGGGGGAGGGCGATCGCGGTGATGATGGCGGTGTGGCCGAGCGAAGCCCAGAGGCGGGCATCCCTGAACAGCTCCGCATAGTTCAAGAAGCCAACGAAGGAGGTGTCGTTCTCGGTCATCGTGATGCGCTGGAAGCTCACGATCAGCGAGTAGATCAGAGGGAACAGGCCGACCAGGAGAAGAATCAGAATGGCCGGCGCAGCGATGAGATAGGGCAGGCGGTCCTCGAGCATGCGCCCGAAGCGGCTGGGGCGGCGCTGCTCGGCGCCATTGAGGCTCACAGAAACTGTCATCATCAGTCCGGAAAACGGTACCGCACGGGAGGGCCATGCCTCCCGTGCGGTATCCAGTCGGTTATTGCGGGTAGGCGCCGGGCTTTGCGGCCCAGACCTTGTAGACGGCTTTCTGGTTCTCGACGCCGACCTTCTCCGTGATCGCGTCGAATTGTTGCGCCATGCGATCGAGAATGGCCTTGGGATCTTCACCGGCCCAGAGGCTCGAGATCGCCTTGGTCATTGCCTCGTCGTACTTGTCCTGTTGCAGCAGCGACAGGTCGAGCAGCCCCTTCTCGCCGGACGTCTTGATGGTGTCGAGATAGGCGGCAGCGTCAGGCCAGAGCGCACGATACTTCTCGCTCGCGTAGTGCGAGAGCCGGAACGGATCGCGCAGCGTATAGGGCAGCTGGACGCGCTCGAGGCTGGTCTTCTTGCTGTTCAGCCACTGGATGAAGAGATACGCGGCCTCCTTGTTCTTGCTGGTGGCCGAGACCGACAGGTCGAAGCCGACGCCGAGCTCGGGACGGCCGAGAGGCGTGAGCGCGTAGCCGACCTTGCCGGCGACCTGCGACTTCGGCACCCACTTCAAAGCTTGCTCGCCCGAGCCATAGCCCGCGGCCCAGCGGCCGTAGGGCGGCCAGGAGATCGTCATCGCGGTCGTGCCCTGAAGGAACGCGGCGAGGTTGTCGACGAAATTCCACTGCTCCACGCCCGGCGGCATGAACTTGTTCTCCGCCACCATCTGCTTGAACACCTTGAGACCGACCTCGCCATTCACCGCGGCCTTCATGGTGTCGGCATTGAAGAACTTGCCGCCCTCCATGCGGAAGCGCTCCTGGAACATGTATTGCGGATAGGGCGCGGTACGGAAGAATCCAGCGCCGTAGACCTTCGGCGCCATCTTGTCGGTGATGAACTGGCCGATCTCGTCGAACTGCTTCCAGTCCTTTGGCGGGGCAAGCTCATAGCCGAACTTGGCCTTGAACTCGTCCTTCATCTTCGGATCCTCGAAGATGTCCTTCCGGTAATAGAGCAACATCACGTCGCCGTCGTCTGGGAAGCCGTAGATCTTCCCGTCATACTGCATCTGGTTGTCGCGATAGGCGGCCGCGATATCCTGCAGCTCGTCGCGGTAGCCAAACTTGTCGACATACTTGTCGAGAGGCTCGAGCGCGCCTGCACGCGCAAGATCGGGCATCCAGGACGGAATGACGTTCAGTGCGTCATAAGCTCCGGCGCCCGATTTGAAATCCTGCATGATCTTGGTGAACATCTGGTCGGTCGGCACTTCGACCACCTTCACCTTGATGCCGGTGAGCTTCTCCCATTGCGGACCCGAATAGTTCAGTGGGTCGAGCGACTGGAGACCGGCCTCCCAAACGATGCTGATCGTTGTACCCGCGTACTTCTTCGCGGCTTCCACAGCTGTGTCGGCGGCATCCTTGTCGGCAGCCAGCGCCGAACCAGCAGCCAGCGTTAGCACTGCAGCCGCGCCGAGAAATGTCTTGAACTTCATCCCTTCCTCCTCCTCTCCTGAGCGTCCGGAGTCCAGCAGAGCCGGCTTCGGAGCGCTTCTCACGTGATCTCTGCCCGGTTAGCCAGCCGCCGGCGTGAACGGACGCTGTCGGCGGCGATCCTGGCCGAGAGAAACAAATTCATCTATGTCGAGGATTTGCAGCGCAGGCGCATCGCGGGTCCGGGCTTGTCGCCCGCAACCTGAATGGACGCCAGCTGGCGTTGTAGAAGCACGTATCCTCCCCAAAACGCTCGAGAGCGTTGACTTTGGGGCTAGTCTGCGTCGAGGCGGAACTGGTCGACAAATGAGAACTTTGCAAGCATTGGTGAACCGCAGTCACCTATTCGTCATGCCGACAATGTCGTAGCAGATTTGCGACCAAGTCCCTGGATACCGGTTCCTCCCTGACTGCGAGGGCCTCTCAGGCCCTCGCTTCTTTTCCGGTAACTTGATCCGCTAAAAGACCCCTTCGGCGCTCGCGACGAGTTCCTCCTCGCCGCAACAGCGCAAAACCTCCGCAAGTTCGCAAAGCGGATCCCGCTGCCCAGACCGCCCATCGTCAAGCTATTTGGTGACCGTGTGCGGTGCAGCGTCCTGGTCGCAGGCGATAGCGAGACCGAAATAGCGCGCCTTCGATCTTTCGCGAAAAAGCTCGCTTCGACGCCACCGGCGCCAAGAGCTCCTTGCCAAGAGCTCCTTGCCAAGAGCTCCTTCAAGATTGCTTCGTACGAGCGTAGGACTTCGCTTACCCTCAGGCTCAAGAACTGCCTCATGCGAAGGACTGGATGAGATAGCGTAGGTTTGGTTGGTGTGGGGAAAGGCGATAGCGCTCCAGGGACTCGCCATTGATTTCTGACGATCGGATTTTGGCTTAGTTGGAAAAATTCTCTCGAAAAATCAAGGGCCGTAGCATGTCTCTTAATCAGCGGGTCCCAGGTTCGAGCCCTGGTGCGCCCACCATAAAAGGCCTTCTCGATCAATCGCTTCGGCGAGCCGCTTTCGAGAACAAACGGATCTCGTGTGAAATTTTTGTAATCGGACGTTACACGGTCGGACCGGGCGTCGACCTTTCCTTTGTTTCTGTACTTTCACCCATTCGATACAGCGCGGAAATCCGCTCGTACAGGCCGATCACGTGCTCGTCCCAGATTAGGATACAAGAGCGAGCAAAACGGGCAATCTGTTATGCCCGTCGCTGCAGGCTGTTGATTTGCTCCAGTGTCGACCTGGCTATCAAAAGTCTGTCGTTTCGCCCCGCCCGCAGCATGGCGGGGAGGTCGTAGAGGCGGGCAGCCGCGGTGAGCAAATGAAGCCGCCCTCCGAGGGCACCATAAGCCCACAATATGCGTGGCGATCGCTTGCCACTGTTGTCGCTTGTCAGGCGAGGGCTTGCAGGTGGCGATGTAGGGATGGGCGATGTCGTTCCGAGTCGGCCGACGCCGACCTTATCTGGATCGGTCTGGATACATCGAGCGGCAGTGCTCGCCGGCTGGAGACGTTGCGCACCGCGAGACCAGAGCGGATGCTCGCGACGCCGGCGATCCGGGATATGCGTGCAATCAGATTTTCAAGGTCGGAGACGTCGGACACAATTGCACGCAACAGATAGTCCTGATCTCCGACCATGAGATAGCAGTCCATGATTTCGGCGATGCGGCCGACTTCAGTAGCAAAGCCGTCGCGGACACTCTGCACGTGTTTCTCCAACGTGACCTGGATGAATGCCATGACGCGCAGGCCGACAATCTGCGGATCGACCACGGCGACGCGCCGATTGATCACGCCGAGCCGCTCCAGATTCTTGACTCGTGCAAGACAAGGGGACGGGGAGAGATTGACGCGCGAGGCCAGCTCGACATTGGTGAGACTGGCGTCATTCTGAAGTTCTTGCAGGATCCGCAGATCGATTTTATCCAGCGTGTCAAAGCTCATCGAGACCTCCTTGCTTTCCCCAAAATACCCGCCGGGCGAGTTTTTCTGGGTAAGAGCCGCAGCTTCGGGTATTCGAGGAGGCTAGGGCGGCTCTGGGGGTCTGTATTTCGCTAAATTGTCATCTTATATCGAAAAACAGACAACCTTGAAATTTATGTCATAAGCCGCCCTTCGATTTGACCAATATCGATCCAATCGGCTGATCAGGTATGGATCAAATTGCTCAATCGGCGTGCTGCGTTCTCGCCGGGCTGCGTCGAAGGACCAGGAACGCGGTGCAGCAGAAAAGTCGGCAAGGAGCGCTCCGCGCAATCGTTTCTGCCGTCGATCCGGTCAAGCCTCTCACAATACGGGAGCTCATTCAACGCGGATCCCGTTAGCTTATCGGGCATGATGGATGCAGACATTCTCAAGATCAGGCGTGAGCCGAACCTCGTCGTCCTCACGATGAACCGGCCTCCCGCAAACGCCCTCAATTATACGCTGATTGCGCGATTGCTCGAAGAGATCAGGCGCCTGGAATCCGAGCCGGAACCGCCCGGCATCGTTCTGACCGGCGAGGGAGATCGTTTCTTCAGTGCTGGCGGCGATATTCGCGAAGTCACCGGGCTGCAAGTCGCCGCCCCGCGGATTCGCTTTTTCCATGCAGTATTGTGCGCGTTCGAGCGCTATCCGGGTCCCGTGGTCTGTGCTGTGCGCGGTTACGCGGTTGGCGGCGCTCTCGAGTTTCTCCTGCATTCCGATCACGTGATTGCCGACCACAAGGCCCAGATTGGCTTCCCCGAGATCAATCACGGTCTTCTGCCGGTGGCCAAAGGCATGCGCCAGGCCGCGCTGCGGCTGGGAAAGCGGGCGGCGCAGGTCTTGCTCTATTCGGGAGTCCTCGTCGATGCGGGGAAAGCGATGCAGATCGGTGCCTTCGACGAAGTGGTTAACACCGACGCCGTACTGGATCGCGCGATCGATGTCTGTCGAGACTTCCGAAGCAAGGACCCAAAACTCTTTGCGGCCATCAAGCGATCGTTGAATTTGACGGGCCAGCTAAGCGATGATCAGCTTGAACAGATGACGGTCGACGACCTCGGCCGTTATCTCGACAACGACGATTCCGCGGATGCCCGCGCGCGGTTTCTCGCCAGGAAATGAAAGCAAGATGACGGTCGATGCATCCGCGGACGCCCTGAAGCTCGAGCTCATGACGTTCGAGGAGGTGGCGGCTGCGTTGAAGGACGGCTTCGACACCGTGCTCGTGCCGTGCGGCGCGATCGAGCAGCATGGACCCCATCTGCCCCTGTGCATGGATGCCGATCATGCCGAGCATCTGGCAGTGTTGATCGCTCAAGAACTTGGCAAGACGCTCATTGCGCCGACCATCAAGGTTGGCTGCTCGTCGCATCACCTAGCGCTGTCAGGGACAATCTCCCTGCGCAACGAGACGTTCGAGGCGATCTGCCAGGATTATTGTACCAGCCTCGCCCTGCACGGCTTCAGGCGCATTCTGCTGTTCTCGGGCCATATCGGCAATTTTCCTGTTCTGGCGGACATGCTGCCGCGCTTGCTCCGGGCAACCGACGGCCAGGCCCGCATCGCCGCCTATACGGACTCCCAAGCCTGGATCGGATGCTGGAGGCATGCCGTCCAGGCTGCCGGAGGCGATCCAGAGAATGTCGGTGGTCACGCGGATATCGCCGAAACGTCTCTGATGCTCAAGCTTCGGCCTGAGAGTGTCCGCATCGATCGCTTCGTGCGCGGCCATCTCGGCGCGTTGACACCCGATCAACTGGATCTGATGTGGAAGAACGGCATCGTGTCCGTGTCCAGAAATGGCATCGTCGGCGATCCGCATGGATCGACGGCTGCAATCGGAGAACAATGTTTGCATGATGTCGGCGGCCTTCTGGCGAATTTCTTCCGTACCATAGACTGAGACTTCCGCGTCGCTCTTGCCGACATCGCATCAAGACCCCGCAACTACGTTGCGGGGTTTTTCCGTTCCGAATCCGCAATGACCGCGCATCACGCCCCGCTTCCCTCGTGCAGCAGAAAATAGGGAAATCCATATCTCTCGGCATCACCTTCGGGAGAAAATACCGTTCGACCTATGACAGTCTCTTTGCATCAGAGGCGACGCAAAGGGAAACGATGCATGTCACTCAAGTTTGGATTGTGGTCGGAGCAGGAAACGCAGGTCGGACACAGCTATGCTCGCAGACTGCACGAACTTGTCGACGAGGCCAGGCTCGCCGAGAAGATGGGCTTCGACTTCGTCGCGCTGTCGGAGCAGCATGTTGCACTCGGTGGCATATCGAGTTCGGCTCCCGAAGTCGTCTTCGGTTATCTTGCGGCTGTCACCCAGCGGATTCGACTCCGCACTGCGGTGACCCTGATGCCTCAGCGCATCAACCATGCCCTGCGTTCGGCTGAGCGGCTCGCCGTCAGCGATATTCTGTCTCACGGGCGGATGGAAATGTATTGCGGCCGCGCGAACACGACGATCGCCATGCGCGCTTTCAACGTCGACCCCAAGGAAACCTTGCCGCAGATGGAAGAAGGCATGGCCCTGCTGCGTAAGGCGATGCGCGAGGACATCTTCACGTTCGATGGTCAGTACTATCAGGTGCCGCCACGCATGCTGGTGCCGAAGCCAGTGCAAAAGCCATATCCCGTTATCGGCATTGCGGCGACGAGCGAACGCAGCCACGCCTGGGCGGGCGCGGAAGGCCTGGCTCTCATGAGCGCCACGATTTATCAGGGTTTCGAGAATCAGCAGAAGCTGATCGATGCCTATCAGAAGGCCTGGAAGCGCGACGAGACCGGTCCTCTCGATCGCCCGCGCGTCGGCGTGCCGCTATTCTTCGGCATCGGGAAGACCGATCAGGCCGCCAAGGACGACTACGCCGAAGCGCTGATGCACTACGCGCGCATCTCGACCGACGCCTATCCGCGTCTCGCCAAGCTCGCCGACGACTACTCCTATATGAGCGAGAGCGTGCCCGCAATGGAGCGTGCAGGCCGCGATTGGGACTATCTGCTCAATCATTCGGGCACCACGGTGTGCGGAAGCCCCGATACCGTCATCCGCCAGATCGAGAAATTCCAGGCGATGGGCATCCAGGAGGTGCTGCTGCATCTCGACTCCGTGACTCACGAGAAGATCATGGAAGGCATCGAAATGGTCGGCCGCTACGTCATTCCGCACTTCAACGATCGCAGCAACGTCGTTCGCCCGACCGACGAGATACTCGACAGGATCAGGGCGATGCGTCCGCATAACGATTCGTCGGCGGCCAAGTCGGCCTGAGGAGACGGCCATGATGTCCTATAACTACACGTATCTGCTCGTTGACAGGCGTCCCAGCGGCGTCGTCGTCGTGACGATGAACCGCCCCGAGCTCCTCAATGCCGTGAACTGGGAGATGCACCACGAGCTCGAGCGCGTCTTCGTCGATCTCGATTCCGACAAGGACGTCCGCGCCATCGTGCTGACCGGCGCGGGCCGCGGTTTCTGCTCGGGCGGCGACCAGAAGTCGCTCGACAAAGTCGCGATCCCGTCGCCGACGCGGGCCGGACGTCACCTGATCCGTAACATCCTGGAGGTCGAGGCGCCCGTCATCGCCGCCGTCAACGGTGCCGCGGTCGGGCTGGGAGCGACGCTCGCCCTGATGTGCGACGTGATCTTCGCCCAATCTAGCGCACGCTTCGCCGATACCCACGTCACGGCGGGCGTCGTCGCCGGTGACGGCGGCGCCGTCATCTGGCCGCTCCTGATCGGGCCGGCGCGCGCCAAGCACTATCTGATGACGGGCGAGTTCATCTCCGCCGAAAAAGCGGCGGCGATGGGGATGATCAATGAGGTGGTGACCGAACACGACGTCCGCGACCACGCGATCGAATATGCCGAAATGCTGGCGAGCGGTCCGCGCGAAGCGATTGCCTGGACCAAATACTCGGTCAACAAGATCATCAAGGAGTACACCCACCTTCTGCTCGACACGTCGATTGCGCTGGAAACGCTGACCTTTGCGAGCCCCGAGCGCCGCGAGGCCGTCGCTGCCTTCGCCGAGAAGCGCAAGCGTTTCGCGGAGAAGGGACGATGACAGAGCCAACGCGGACGTCTGGCGCCCAATATGCGGACGTGACGATCCCGAGCCTGCTGAGGGCCAGAAGCGCCGAGCGAGCCGGGGAGGTCGCCTTTTGTCAGAAGCGAAACGGCAAATGGCTTCGCACCAGCTGGCAGGACTACGCTTCGCTCGTCTGCCGTATCTCCGCCGCAATGAAGGCGGTAGGGCTCAATCGCGGCGACCGCGTCGCGATCATGGGGGACGTGTCGCAGGAGTGGCTCTTGGCCGACATGGCCACGATCTGCTCCGGCGCCGTGACGGTCGGCATATACTTCACCTCTTCGCCGGAGGAAGTGGACTACTACCTGCGGGATTCGGGGGCGCGAGTTGCCTTTGTCGGCTGCGAGCTGCAGCTGCGCGCCTTTCTCTCTGGCAGCCAGGCGACCGCACTCGAGAAGATCATCATTATGGATCCCGGCTGGAGCGGGGCTTCGCCGGCAAATAACGTCACGACGCTGGCGGACTTTGTCCGCGGGGTCACGGTCGATGCCGGCGCGGCACTGGCCGAAGAAGCCGCTACTGCGAAAGCCTCCGATATCGCAACGATCGGCTACACCTCGGGAACGACCGGTTATCCCAAGGGAGCCATTCTGAGCCATACGGCACTGCTTGCGGGGGCACATACGAACATCACGTTCTGTCCACCGCTCGCAACGGAGCCGCAGCGGGTCGCCGTGCACCTGCCGATGTCCCACACCGTCGCCCGCGCGCAAGCCACGACAATGCCGCTCATCACGCGCGTCGTACCCTATTTCGGCGAGACCACGGCCGAATTCGCCGCAACGATTCGCGAAGTGAAGCCGACCTTCTACATGGCGCCGCCGCGGTTCTATCAGCGCAATGCGGCGCTGATCCTTAGCAAGGTCCAGTCCGGATCGGCTCGGTTCCGCCAAGACTACAAGCACGCGATGCGGATTGCGAAGACGGTGCTCGCGCACCGCCAGGCGGGCCACGAAGCGAATCCCTTTCTCGACGGTCTGTTCGAGGTGTGCTGCGAGAAGATGTTTCGTCCTCTGCTCGCCGAAGTGGGCTTCGATCAGCTCACCTATCCTTACACCGCCTCGGCGCCGATGCCGTCGGAAGTCATGACCCTGTGGCAGCTCTGGGGACTGAACCTCAAGGAGTGCTACGGCCAGACCGAAATGGTAGGCGGGAATCTCGGCCAGATGGCGGATTGGTCCAAGGCCGGCACTGTCGGCATTCCGGTTCAGGACCCAGCCTGGGAAACCCGGGTTCTCGAAGACGGCGAAATGATCGTGCGCGGTCCGGGCCTCTTCAGTGGCTACTGGAACAAGCCTGCGGAAACGCAATCCGCGCTGAGGAATGGATGGCTCTATACGGGGGACGTGGTCCAGGTTCAGCCCGATGGGGCTTTCAAGCTCGTCGATCGCAAGAAGGAGATCATCAACACCTCGGGTGGCAAATCGGTCAGCCCGACCCAGATCGAGAACGAACTGCGTCAGAGCCCTTATATCTCTGAAGCCGCTGTGATCGGCGAGGGCAAGAAGTACCTCACGGCCCTGATCGAAGTCGATGCCACAGCCGGCCTGGATTGGGCGCGGTCGCGCGATGAGCAGGTGAAGGAGTACAAAGACCTCGCCAAATCCGAGATTGTGATCCGTCTGATCGAGGGCGAAGTCGCAAAAGCCAACATGCGGCTCGCGCGCGTCGAGCAGATCAAGTCGTTCCGCATCCTGCCGGAAGAACTCTCGCCCGACACCGGCGTCATGACGCCGACGCGCAAGAAACGCCGCAAGCCGTTGATGGAGCGGTACAAGTCCCTGATCGACACCCTCTATGACGATTCCGAAGAGCAGCTCATCAAGGATCAATTGTCGCCGGCGTCGAAGTCGCACGGGGTCAGTCCATGAAAATCAAGCACGCCTACCTGACCGCGTCGAACCCCGAGGCCTTGGCGCAATTCTATCGTGAGATCGGTATGCCGGTTCGTTTCGCCGATGGCGAGCGATGGATACAGTTCGCAACGGATGGCGCCGCATTCTGCATCGCGGGTCTGGGCGAATCGGCCGTGGAGCCGTCCTCGAATGCCGTTGTCGTCTTCGAAGTCGAGAAGCTTGAAGGCGCGCTGGCCAAAGCCGTCGACGCGGGCGGGACGAACATCTCGGGCATCCGCGACATGGGCAGCCACGGCCGTGCGGCCCAGATCCGCGATCCCCAGAACAACCTGATCCAGTTCTTCGAGCGGGCCAAAGCATGAGCGAGGTCGCTGTCGCCGCTCGCCTGGAACCGTGTGTCAAAGCCGGAAGAGACGCCATGACTGCTGAAGCCTATTTCGACCCGAACAATCTCGTCGACAGCGCATCGTTCAAGCGGGCGCTGAGAAGGGTGGCTGGCGCGGTGTCGATCGTGACGTCCGGATCTTATCCGTCGCGCCACGGTCTGACCGTCACCGCCGCCTGTTCGCTGTCCATCGAGCCTTCGACGGTCCTCGTCTGCATCAACAAATCGGCAGGGGCGCACGACACGATTGTCAAGACGCGCTCGTTCGGCTGGAACCTGTTGTCCTCCTGTGATGTGCCGCTCGCGCAGAAGTTCGCCGGGCTTGACGGCAGCAAAGGCGACATCCGCTTCGTTGATGAGGAATGGCGCTCGCTCAGAACTGGCGCGCCCATTCTGATCGGTGCGCTTTGCAGCTTCGACTGCCGCGTCATCGGGGTGCATCCGACCGGCACGCACACGGTCTTTGTCGGAGCGGTGCTGGCAGAACAGCATCGCGACGATCTCGAGCCTCTTGTCTACAGGCACGGGCAATTTGCGGTGCCCGCCAGTCTCGATCCCGGCGGCACGGAAAAGGCGACCTGAATTATGCAAGCATTGCTTCTCTCATAGACGGAGACTTCGATGACCAGCCTCAAGGGACCACTGATCAACCGACGTGCGGCGATGAAAGGCGCTGTCGGGCTCGCGGTTGCGACGATGGCGCCCTGGGTTCGCGCGGCAGCGCCGCCGCCCGTCAAGGTTGGTGCGATCATGCCGAGCAGCGGCATACTTGCGTTCCCCGGCCAGGCTTGCGTGCGTGGCATCGATCTCGGCGCCAAATTTGCTAGGGAGCGTTATGGCGTCGATATGACCGTCGTCCACGCGGACACGCAGAGCAAGCCGGAGAACGGCAGGATCGCAGCCGACTCTTTGATCCAGCAAGGATGCAACGTCCTGATCGGTGCGTGGGACTCCGGCGCGACCATCTCGGCCTTGCAGGCCGCGGAAGCGGCAAAGGTGCCCATGGTCGTGCACATCGCGAGCGCCAACCAGGTCACCTCGCAGGGCTTCACGCAGGTGTTTCGTTTCTATCCGCCTGCCGCCACGATCGTCCGCCAGTCGCTTGCCGAAATGAGAGCGCTGGTCACGAGCGTCAACGATCCTCCAAAGGGCGCTGTCGTCCTGCATCTGAGCAACACGATGGGAACGTCGACGGCGACCAGCCTCGATGCAGCCTGGAAGGAACTCGACTTGCCGGTCAAGCTTCTCGAATATATTCCCTACGACGAGAAGGCACGCGATCTCTCGGTCGAGGTGGCAAAAGCCAAGGCATCCGGCGCCGATGCCCTGGTCTCAGTCACCCGCGTCAACGACGCTATCATGATCATCCGGGAGTGCATCAAACAGGCCTGGAATCCTAAGCTGATCTTCTCGCCGAACGGCAATGGCGTGCCGGACAAGGCATTCTACGACGCGCTTGGAAAGTATGCTGATGGCGCGATGTCCTCGAACCTCTGGTACAATCCGAAGGGCGCAGATGCAAGGACGATCGTGGATCGGTTCCAGTCCACCTATGCCAACGAATGGATGGATGCCAATTCGGGATGCGCGTTCGAGGCGGTCCAGATCGTGGCCGACGCGGTCGTGCGCGCCAAATCGGCGGTCTCGTCCGAGATTCACGCCGCGCTGAAGGCGACGGACCTGAAGCCCATCCTCATGTACAGCGGTCCGATCAGGTTCGATGCCACTGGGCAGAACACCGGGGCAGCCGTGACCGTGCTGCAGGCAAAGGAATCGAAGCCGCGCGTAGTCGGGCCCGATGGCATAGCCGAGTACAAGGCGCAGTATCCTCTCGTCCCATTCGAGAAGCGCTAGATGCTGACGTTGTGGGGCAATGTTCTTGCAAGCGGGATCCTCATGGGTCTCGTTTACGGCATTATCGCGCTGGGGCTGACGATCATCTTCGGCGTCATCCGCATCGTCAATTTTGCGCACGGTGCGATGGTCGTGTTCGGTCTTTATGTCGGCTATTGCGCCGGAGCCTGGTGGGGGATTCCGACGATCGTCGCGGCCGTCAGCGCCGGCGCTCTGCTGTTCGTGTTCGGCTACGGGCTCGAGACGTTGGTGGTGAAGCGGTTCGTCACGCGGCCGCACCATATCCAGTTCATTTTGTTCATCGGTATTTCGCTGGTCCTCAGCGGAGCGCAGCTGATCGCGTTCGGGCCCGACCCGCGCCCCTCGGTCTCGCGCCTCTCCTTCGAGACCATCGCCCTTGGGCCGATCCGGCTAGACCTCGCCAGGTTGCAGGCGGCAACGGTTGCGGCAGTGATGATCCTGGCGCTCGCGGCGTTTCTCAAATACTCGACATTCGGTCGGTTCATCCGTGCCGCCGCCGACAACCGGCTGGGCGGCCTGATGGTCGGGCTGCCGATCCCGAAGATCTACGCGATGACGTTTGGAATCGGCGCGGCCTGCGCGGGCGTTGCTGGTGCGCTGATATCGCCCTTGTTCGATGCCCAGCCGTTCCTCGCCGTCGATTTCACGCTGCTGGCGTTCGTCACGGTTATCGTGGGCGGCCTCGGAAGCTTCGTGGGAGCTCTCGTCGGCGGGCTGACGATCGGTCTCACGGAAGCAGTTGCGGCGCTGTTGTTTGCCCCCTCGCTGAAGTCGGCGTTGTCTTACGGCCTGCTGATGATTGTCCTTATCGTGCGTCCAAGAGGGTTCTTCGGTGCAAAAGAAACGTGATGCCTTACCGGATCGTGGTGCAGTTATCGGCTGTCTGGCCGCCTTCGCCGTCTTGGCCATGCTCGGCGGCGTATTGAACCCTCATCTGATCTCGCTGCTGACGATCGTGTTTCTGTTCACCTTCATCGGTCAGTCGTGGAGCATCATGCTGGGGCTCGGCGGTCAGCTCTCGATTGGTCACGCGCTGTTCGTCGGTATCGGCGCCTACTCGGTCGCGGTCCTCAACATCCGATACGGTCTGAGCCCGTGGTTCGGATTGGTCGTCGGCATGGCGCTGGCAGCCATTGTCGGCGCGACGCTGGCCTGGTTGAGCTTTCGCTTTGAGGTCCGAGGCATTTATTTCGCGCTGCTGACGATCGCTGCGGCCGAGTTTGCTCGCGTCGTGTTCAGCGGCTGGGAATTCGTCGGAGCCATGGAAGGCTTGTTCTTCCCGGCGCATTCCGGGCCGAACTCGTTCTGGATGTTGCGTGGTGATGCGCGCTTCTACTATTTCGTTTCGCTTGCCGCAGTTTTGCTCGGCGTCAGTGCCACGGCGCTCATTCGGCAATCCTTCCTCGGCTATGTATGGCGCGCGATGCGTGACGACGAGGATGCCTCACGCGCGCTCGGTGTGCGGACGTTCCTGCACAAGATCCTTGTCGTCTCGTTCTCCGGCGCCTGGGCCGCGATCGGCGGGGGACTGCTCGCGCTGGTTCAAGGCTCGGTGTTTCCGGATTCGATCATGGGCATGGGCATCTCGGTCGACATCCTGGTCGGTCCCATCGTCGGCGGTCTTGGAACGGCGTTCGGGCCGCTGATCGGGACTCTCATCACGCTGCCGCTGGATCATCTCGCGAGCGCGATCGGCAACAAGTTCGGGATTCCGGGTCTCAATAACGTCGGCTACGGCCTCGTCCTGATTGCCGCCGTCTGGCTGCTGCCGGATGGGATCTGGCCAGCGATTGTCAATTCGGCCAAATCCATCACCAGGTTTTCCTGGTTCGGCAACCTTCAGATGGAGCAGGTCAAGAAGTGACTGATCTTCTCGAGCTCGATGGCGTCTCGCGCCGGTTTGGCGGATTGCTTGCCGTCGACAATGTGAGCTTCCGCCTGAAAGGCGAAGGCATCACCGCGCTGGTCGGACCGAACGGCGCCGGAAAGACGACATGCTTCAATCTCATTGCCGGCGCCCTCCCGCCGACGCAAGGATCGATAAGGTTCCGCGGCGAGATCGTCACCGGCTTTCCGGCAGAGGACATATGCCGAATCGGCATCGGCCGTACCTTCCAGGTCGTCCGACCCATGCGCGACATGACCGTTCTCGAGAATGTCATGATCGGTGCGTTCAGCTGGACCCGAAAGGTGAGTGAGGCGAGGGACGCAGCGCGCGAAGCGCTTGACATGGTGGGGCTCGGACCGAAGGCCGATGCCGCCATCAGCAAGCTGACGCTCCCCGACCGCAAGATGCTCGAGACTGCCAAGGCGCTATCGACCCGGCCACGCCTGCTTCTGCTGGACGAAGTGATGGCAGGGCTGCGGCCTCCTGAGGCTGCCGCCGTGGTCGCGGTGCTCAGGCGTCTGGCCGAGAGGGGATTGTCGATCCTGCTCGTCGAGCACGTCATGCGCATCGTGATGGAAGCCGCCGAGCATGTTATCGTTCTGCATCATGGCGCGAAGATCGCCGAAGGCACACCACGATACATAGTCAGCCATCCGGAAGTCGTCGCCGGATATCTCGGGGAGGGGTTCCGTGCCTAACGAGCCGCTTCTCACGGTCCAGTCTCTTACGGTGGGTTATGGTGGATCCACGGCCCTTAACGGAGTATCGCTCAGCATCTATCCGGAGGAGCTGCTGAGCGTCGTCGGCGCAAACGGCGCCGGCAAGACTTCTCTTATTCGGTCGATCGCGGGCGTCGTCCGGCCCCTGGATGGCGAGATACGTTGGCGCGGCATCAATATTGCGGGTTTTCCACCATGGGAGATCTGCGAACTCGGTATCGCGCAGGTACCGGAAGGTCGCGAGCTGTTTCGTAATTTATCGGTCGAGGAGAATCTGCTGATCGGTGGCTCGCTCAAGCGGGCAAGAGCCCGCAGATCGGGCAACATGCAGCAGGTTTATGGGCTCTTCCCGCGGCTCCTGGAAAGGCGGCTGCAGGCTGCGGGCACATTGTCGGGCGGCGAGCAGCAGATGCTGGCGATCGGACGCGCCATCATGGCCGAACCCGAACTCATCATGCTCGACGAACCGTCTATCGGGCTTTCGCCATCACTGACTCGGGCAATGTTCGATATTGTCAAAATGCTGCATGCCAAGAAGACTACCATCCTGCTGGTCGAGCAGAACGTCGCGGACTCGCTGTCGATCGGCGATCGTGGCTACGTGCTGGAGAACGGACATGTTGTACTCGAAGGCACGGGTGTCGCTCTGCTCACCAACCAGGAGGTCCGGCGCGCCTATCTGGGTTTGTGAGAGCGACTTTCGCTGTCGTCAGTTTGTCGTCGAGATACCGCTGTTCTTTCGATCGGCCAGATACCGGCGGGGGCTCTTGCCCAGGGCCTTCTTGAACATCGTGATGAAGGCGCTTGGCGTTTCATAGCCGAGATCTTGTGAAACAGTCTGAACCGATATTCCGGCCGAAAGCCGTTGGAGTGCCACCAGAATATGCAGACGCTGGCGCCAGCGGCCAAATGTCAATCCTGTCTGCTTCTGAATGAGACGCGCCAGAGTCCTTTCGCTCATCGCGTATCGCTCCGCCCATTCGTCGAGCGTGCTGCGGTCACCGGGATCGCGCAGGAGAGCCGCAGCGAGTTGCTGCAGGCGGATGTCGCGTGAAATCGGCAGATACATCTGCTCGGAGTCCATCTGCACCAGTTCGTCGAGCAAGACCTGGGCGAGCCGGCTCGTCGGTCCGCCCACAGGATATAGCGGAGGGAACGCGGCAAGCCTGTCGATCAGCTCACGCACAAGGGGCGAGATCGTGAACGTGCAGCATTCGGACGGCAGCTTCATTGCACGGGGGTCGATGAAGACGCAGTAGATCTTGCCGAATGATGAGACGCAATTGCTATGCTGGACGCCTCCCGGGATCCAGACCGCCCCCTGCGGTGGAACAATCCAGAGACCGTCCGGCGCCCGGCACATGACCGAGCCTCGAGAGGCCACGACCAACTGCCCCTTTTTATGCACGTGCATCGGCAATTCGTCATCGTTCTGCCGGGTCTCAATGCAGACCGAGATAACCGGGCGGTCGAGAAAGTCGGGATCGATCGGCGCGTAGTTGATACTCAGATCTGGCAGCTGCATCATCCGCAGGCCTGCATCGTCCCGCGGAAACCGTACCTGCATTTCAGGTGGGCGATACACGATCTTGCTCCGATGATTGGGTCTGCTCGTTGAAGGGCGATTTACCAGTGCGACGGTCGCCAAATATAGCGGCTCTCGCTTGGGTCCGCCAAGAACAAATCGCCCTCTTCGTGAAATCACGGCATGATCTGCCGCCGCCAACGCGATCTACGGCAGAGACTGCGATAGCAGATAGTGGAGGGCTGCTTTCAGCAGAAACTACGTACGCCAGGGATGGTATCAAAGCATTTGCCCGCAGGGTCTGTTCAGCGAATGTGGTGTTGCTGGTCGAAATTGATGGAGGTAGCGAACCTTGAGGCGTGTGATCCTGACCGCTCAGGAGATTGAATTCGCGTTCGCGTGCAAAACATTCGTGCTCGAGATGGATCCTCGCGCCGGGAATCAGATCATCATTGAAGGCGATGCGCTGGCCGTTCCGAAATCTGGGAAAACACAGCGCGCGTTTCTTAATTATGGTCTTGCAAGATTGCTGCGTGTTTTCAACAGAGCGATCGAGCAAAGGGCGATCCCGCTGGAACGAGTTCCCGGACTTCTCTCCAATCTCGCTCTCTTCAGTGAGAAAGTTCTGAACGCGTTCGAAGCATTTCCCGAGCGCTGACGAATAACGAATCTGACATCTTGCCGCCTGGCCAGGCTGCGTCATTTGCAAGGCGCGCCGGTAGGTAAGTGAGGAGGGGACTGCGCGGATCGATTGGCTAATTCGTGCGCGGAAGAGCAAGCAAAGATGGTTGCCGACTTTGAACCTGTCGATCGTGGCAGAGTAGCGCGTGTTCAGATGTCAGGCGGTGCTATGACTATGATCGTGCGACGAATGCCCACTTTCGGTCGGATAAGCCCAGTGGTGCGACCCGTAAGTCATTCCTTGTTCTCTACTCGTCGTTATCTCTCAATCAGCCACTCAGTCAGGATTTTAGGGTGCTTACGTCAAGACGGTCGCAGGCGAACTGACGTTCTCGTCGGGGAATGCCGCAATGAAATCGCAACGAATTGGGTGAAACGAACGTGAACAGAACGCGACCGACGGGGCTGCCGTATCAAGAAAGTCAATGACTTAGGAGATGCTCACTGCGTTCGGGACGCAGTGGTCTTAAGCCATCAGATCGCAACTTGAACCGAATGTCGGTATCGGTGGTTGCGCCTCCCCGATTTGAACCTACTCCCCAACCATCTTTGGCGGCGAAGGATCGCGCACGGACGGCGGTTTTGGGCGAACTATCGAGATCCGACGTTCCGAGTTAGGCTGCTCTCCGGTAAGAAAACAGAGCTTCCGAATTAGTGGGTCTAGCGATGTAGCGGACCCCCGCTACCAAACATCTGCCAAGCTCCCATTTCATAGTCCGGTAGACCTCAGCCTGATGCATGGCGCCGGTCTATTTGAACGGCACGCCGCTTGTGCTGTCTGCAAGCACGCGCTGGAACGGTGGGAGAGTGTGGCGACATGGTCAAAGGTCTGCCAAGCGAAGTTGAAGTCATCACGCTGTTCGTGGATGACATCGCGGCTTCAAAGGCGTTCTACGCCAAGGTCTTTACAGCCGAGACCGTCTGGGAGGATGACGTCTCGTCCGTCTTGAAATTCGGCGGCCTCCTGATCAATCTTCTCGACGCATCCCAGGCGCCTGAGCTCATAGAGCCGTTACCGGTCGCGCCGTCGCCCGCGGGGGCCCGTGCGCTGCTGACGATCAGGGTCGGTGACGTCGATGCGGTGTGCTCCGCCCTTCGGGAGATCGGTGTCGATCTGCTCAATGGCCCGATCGATCGTCCATGGGGACGGCGAACCGCATCCTTCGCCGATCCTTCTGGCCATGTCTGGGAGATCGCCCAGTTGATCGGGCGTAGGTAGGTCGCAGGACGGGTAGAGCTCTTGCAAAAAAACCATCACGCTTCACGTCGGGTTGTATCGATGGGTTTCGCTTCGGTCTACTCATCCTACGGACCTCACGCAGATTCCGACTTGTCTATATCGGGGTGAACTTGAAATTCTTGGAACGTCTTTTTCAGTTGGACTTCCTGACTTTCCATTCGCGGCCTGCCCATAATGTCGATTTGCAAAACCAAGGTCGTTGCGGTGTCTACCAATTCGTTAAATCTCTTCACCGCCTTTGGATGCACGCGGATCTCAACACCCTCACTTTCACCAAGTGATGGCTGGTTCTGGCTCGGCAGGACGTTCGACGCAATGGCTTGATGGTAGTCAACTTTAGGGTCGACAAAGTAGCCAGGGATAAAATCCGTGTCCCCATTTTCTTCGTGATGGAACATGAATACGGCTTGAGTGAGCGACGCCTTGCCAAACTCAACAAACGCACGCCCCATGTAAAAGGGAACAGTCTCTCGGTCCCCCGTGGCTGCATGATGTAACGCTGCTTCAGGCAGTAAGATCAACTCAACCCTGAGGACGGGTTGTTTGGGTCTGGTGTCTATCCGAAATTTTCTATACGCCAGCCAAACGCCTGCGGCGGAAATACAAAGAGCAAAAATTGTAAACCAGTCTTTCAACTCCAACGACATTGCCCCACCCCATCCCGCAACATTCCATAGGCTACACTTAAACTCCAGGGGGTTCCACCGTGTCTCATGGCGGTATCACGTTGCATCCCAGCGGTCGCCTGGTCGTGCGTCCCCGTGCTCAAATCCTTCATCACTTCGAAGAACACGCGCATGATAACGTGCCTCCTTCGTGCGGTGATCGTGCAAGAGCTTCTCGCTGTTCGTCTTTGCCGACGATCCTTAAGTTTTCCGTCCTTGTCGAAACCTAGGTGTTTGATCTGCGACAAATCCTCGATGATTTCGTCCTGATCACCCGCTGGTTTCGCGGCGATGCCGTGCGTCTCCACCAGTCCGGCCAGCTTGAACGCACACTGCGCCTTGAGATATGGAAGCTGGCTATTTTGCGCTTGCCATCGATGGCTAGTACTGCGCTCGGCAGTATCTGACGCAGGGCGAACAACGGTTTACGAAAAGAATAAATGTAGAGGGAGAGGGCGCATTGATGCGAGCGGTTCGGCGTGCACCCGGATCAAGTGCATGCCCGCCCTGTTTCGCACTCTCGTCAACCCCTCCCCGCGAAAATATTCCCCGTTACCGAATTTCGGAAATCTCGTACACCTCACCCCATCCCGGCTCATCTTGAGGGGCGATCGCGTCGTCGTCTTGATCGCGAGCCGGGCTTGCGGTGGACGCGGCAGCGTCGGGCGCGATGGGTGCGGGCAGGGAGGGTAGTCCCCGGTGAGCTCGCGGCCGCGCGCGGACGAACGGCGCTGCTAGGTCTCGTCTCGTCAGTAAGTTTCCGGCTTCGTCGACGGAGTTGGAAATACTGCGGGCGAAATGGCGGGCCGTGCGTACGGCAAAACCGTGTGGTCCTGGCCGTCGTTGCTACGGTCAAGCGCTTGCGGAGGCGGCAGTCGCGTCAACCGGCGCGGGTGCCGGTGAATTCCGCGAGGCGCGAGGGAGGCCGGAAGGAACTCGGCTCCCGGGAGAGCGCGGCATAAGCCGTCCGACCATCGCGCAGGGAAGGCCGAGTGATCGGCACCACCTGTATGCTGCTGTGCGGTTCTTCCTGCGGTGCATTTCGCGCAGCGGACCGCGGGTGCGATGTCAGCACCCGGCCTTCCCTGCGCCCTCTTGGCTCAAGAGGGCGGAGTGAACAAGCAAAGCTCGGGCGAAATCAGCCGCGAGATCGCGAAGGCATGTCTGCAAGCAAGATGCGAGCTGAAAGAGCAATGCAGTTGCCTCATACCCCGTCATTGCGAGCGCAGCGAAGCAATCCAGAATCCCTCCGCGGAAAGACTCTGGATTGCTTCGTCGCAAGGGCTCCTCGCAATGACGTGGAAAGAGCGAGTCGCCTGTTCCCCAACCTGCGCCACATCTTCGCCGATCGCGTCTATCGTGGTCCAAAGTTGCTCGAGGCCATTGCTGATCTGGGCCAATGGACGATTGAAATCGTCACTCGTTCGCAGAGCGTCGGAACGTTCAAGGCCGAACCTCGACGTTGGGTCGTCGAGCGTACGTTTGCCTGGTTCGGTCGCAATCGACGACTGGCCAAAGACTTCGAGGCAACCATCGCCAGCGCCGAGGCGTGGCTTCTCATCGCAAGCATCCGCATGCTCTCCCGCAGACTGGTCAGAATCTGAGATATCAATTACTTATTTTGAGTCAGGCTCTGAGGAGCCCGCCCGAAGCGGGCGTCTCGAAGGATGGCCGCAGGGAAAAATCCCAAATGCGATAGCCCTGCTGCGCAGTCCTATTGCTCTCTGCCTTGATGGCCGGCATCCTCGCACCAAATTGTGCGCTCGCACCATAGCGGCATGCGCCCAAAAAAGCCCAAGGAAGGAGGCACGCGATGAAGATGATCAAAGGTCCCGCGATATTCCTCGCTCAGTTCGCGGCCGACGCGGCGCCGTTCAACTCGCTCGATGCGATCTGCGGATGGGCGGCCTCGCTCGGCTACAAGGGGATTCAGATCCCGAGTTGGGATGGGCGGCTGTTCGACCTCAACAAGGCGTCGGAGTCCCAGACCTATGCCGACGAGGTGAAGGGCATCGCAGCACGCCACGGCCTTTCCATCACCGAGCTGTCGACCCATCTGCAAGGCCAGCTCGTCGCCGTTCACCCGGCCTATGACGCGGCATTCGACGGCTTCGCCGCGCCGGAGGTGCGTGGCAACCCCGAGGCCCGCACGGAATGGGCCGTCGATCAGGTCAAGCGCGCCATCCTGGCGTCCCGGCGGCTCGGGCTTGGTGCGCAGGCGACGTTCTCCGGCGCACTGGCCTGGCCCTATGTCTATCCCTGGCCGCAGCGCCCCGCCGGCCTGATCGAGACCGCCTTCGACGAGCTCGCCAGGCGTTGGCGCCCCATCCTCGACGTTGCCGAGGAGCACGGTGTCGATCTCGCCTATGAGATCCATCCTGGCGAAGACCTCCACGACGGTGTCTCCTACGAAATGTTCCTCGAGCGGGTGAACAACCATCCGCGCGCGAACCTGCTCTACGATCCCTCGCACTTCGTGCTGCAACAGCTCGACTATCTCGACTACATCGACATCTACCACCAGCGCATCAAGGCGTTTCACGTCAAGGACGCCGAGTTCAACCCGACCGGCCGCCAGGGCGTCTATGGCGGGTTCCAGAGCTGGGTTGACCGCGCCGGCCGCTTCCGCTCGCTCGGCGATGGTCAGGTCGATTTCGGCGCCATCTTCTCCAAGCTCACGCAATACGACTACGACAGCTGGGCGGTGCTGGAGTGGGAATGTGCCCTGAAACATCCCGAGCAGGGCGCGGCCGAAGGCGCCGAGTTCATCCGGAACCACATCATCCGGGTGACGGAGAAGGCCTTCGACGATTTCGCAGGCCGCGGCACTGACGCTGCCGCCAACCGCAAGATGCTCGGCATCTCCTGAACAGAGGTTGCAACATGGCGATCGAAGCAGGCAATGAAACCGGCGGCCATCGTCGGATCCGTCTCGGCATGGTCGGCGGTGGCCAGGGTGCGTTCATCGGTGCGGTCCACCGCATTGCCGCGCGCATCGACGACCAGTTCGAGCTGGTGGCCGGCGCGCTCGCCTCGGATCCGGCTCGCGCCAAGGCTTCCGCAAGGGAGCTCGGTATCGCGGACGACCGGGCCTATGGCTCGTTCGAGGAGATGGCGCGGGCTGAAGCGGCGAGAGCGGACGGCATCGAGGCGGTCTCGATCGTGACGCCCAATCACATGCATAGCCCGGTCGCGAAAGCATTCCTCGAAGCCGGCATCCACGTCATCTGCGACAAGCCGCTGACGACGACCGTTGCGGAAGCCGAGGAGCTGGTGGCGCTCGTCAGGAAGACCGGCAGGATCTTCGTCGTCACGCAGAATTACACCGGCTATCCCATGGTCCGGCAAGCGCGCGCCATGATCGCGAACGGCGATCTCGGCGAGATCCGTCTCGTCAAGGTCGAGTATCTGCAGGATTGGCTGACCGAGCCATTGGAAACCACCGGCCAGAAGCAGGCGGCATGGCGCACCGACCCGGCCCGGTCCGGCGCCGGCGGCTGTATCGGCGACATCGGCACCCACGCCTACAATCTGGCCTGCTTCGTCACCGGGCTCGCGCTCGACGAACTGCTCGCGCAATTGTCGACCTTCGTCGAGGGGCGGCGGCTCGATGACGATGTGCAGATTCTGCTGAAGTGGAAAGGCGGCGCCAAGGGCCTGCTGTGGGCGAGCCAGGTCGCCGTCGGCAATGAGAACGGGCTCACGCTGCGCGTCTACGGCAGCAAAGGCGGCCTCGAATGGGCGCAGGAGACTCCGAACCATCTCTGGTTCACGCCGTACGGCCGGCCGAAGCAGCTCCTGACGCGCGGCGGGGCGGGCGCCATGGGCGAGGCCGCCCGCGTCAGCCGCATTCCATCGGGGCACCCCGAAGGCTACCTCGAAGGTTTTGCGACGATCTATGCCGAGGCGGCGCGCGCCATTCGTGCGGCAGCGGCCGGCGAAAAACCGGATTCCGAGGTGATCTTCCCGACCGTCGAGGACGGCCTGGCAGGGGTGCGGTTCATCGATGCTGCGGTGAAGTCATCCGCGGGCAACGGCGCCTGGGTTCGGATGCCGTGACTGCCCACATGCTATTCTCTTCCGGTCGTGAAACGCGTCACGCCGCGAGCCAGCGTCGCCGCGAAACGCGCCGGATATCGTCCGCGCCTTGGCATCTTGACAATGACTTGCGCCGGGGAAATACTTTATGCTTAAAATAATTGATGTGCGGACTGCTCGGGCGAATGCGGTCGCTGGCGGGCCCCCGACCTTGCGGAGCGACCGATGAACTCACCGGCACAGACAATCTCCCGCGACTGGCTGGACTGGCCGTTCTTCGATCCGCATCATCGCGTGATCTGCGACGCGCTCGATCGCTTCGTCGCACAGGGCGGTGTTCATTCTGTCGATCACCGCGACGTCGACGGCGCCTGCCGCAAGCTCGTGCGTGCGCTCGGTGCCGCGGGGCTGCTCGATTGCGCGGTCGCGGCCCCGGACGGCGACGTGACCAGCATCGATTCCCGCTCGATCTGCCTGTCGCGTGAGACGCTGGCCTATGCCGATGGTCTTGCCGACTTCGCCTTTGCCATGCAGGGCCTGGGATCCGGTGCCATTGCGCTTGCCGGCTCGACGGAGCTGCGACACGCCGTGCTGCCGAAAGTCCGTTCGGGCGAATGGCTGGCTGCGTTCGCGCTGTCGGAGCAGGGGGCCGGCTCCGACGTGGCGGCCATGACCTGCGCGGCGCGCGAGGACGGCGACAGCTATGTTCTGGACGGCGAGAAGACCTGGATCTCCAACGGCGGCATCGCCGACGTCTACACGCTGTTTGCCCGAACCGGCGAGGCGCCCGGCGCGCGCGGCATTTCGGCGTTCGTCGTGTTTCCGGATGACCCGGGCTTCAGCGTGGCCGAGCGCATCGACATCGTCGCGCCGCATCCGCTCGCGACGCTGCGTCTGGACAATTGCCGCATTCCGAGCAGCCGGCGCCTCGGAGCGCCCGGCAGCGGCTTCAAGATCGCGATGCAGACCCTCGACATCTTCCGGGCTTCGGTTGCCGCAGCCGCGCTGGGCTTTGCCAGACGTGCGCTGGAGGAGGCGCGGCTGCACGCACAAACCCGGCGCATGTTCGGGGCGACGCTGTCGGATCTGCAGCTCACCCAGGCCGCGCTCGGTGACATGGCGACCGAAACCGACGCCGCGGCGCTGCTGACCTATCGCGCCGCCTGGCGCCGCGACGTCCAGAAGCGTCCCACCACGCGCGAAGCTGCGATGGCGAAGCTGGCGGCCACCGAGACCGCCCAGCGGGTTGTCGATCGCGCCGTGCAGATGTTCGGCGGACGCGGCGTGCGCAAGGGCGAAATCGTGGAGAGCCTCTATCGCGAGGTCCGCGCCCTGCGAATCTATGAGGGTGCGACCGAGGTGCAGAAGCTGATCGTCGCGCGCGAGCTGCTCAAGTCGCGCTAAGCCGGCCCTCTTTGACTGTGACTCGGGCGGGTGGACATCGTCTGCTAAAGCGCGATGCGATGAGGATAAATCGTCATCGCGCTTTAGGTTTATTGTTTGAGCACGACTTTCGGAAAACCGCTTCACACTTTTCCGGATCATGCTCTAGAGATGCGAGTTCGTCCTCTTCCGTATCCGGTGACAGAACGAATCCAGCAACTCCTGAGTAGCAGTGAAAGTCGCAATCAATTTCTCGGCCTGCAGATGATCGGCCGAGCCGGGTACGAGCCCGTCGCGTATCTTGACGACGTCACTCAGGTGGCGTCGACCGTTCGTCGCCCGGCGTTCGGCGAACTCGAGCGCCTCCAAGTCGTGCGCGAGCTTGTCCTCTTCCTCGACCAATAGTTTCGATATGGAGGCTCGTTTTTCCGAGGCGAGGTCGCCGGCGGTAAGCAGACTGAGATAATGATCGATATTCGCGCGAGCAATGTATCTGTGTATGGTGCCCCTGCCGTTGCCCTAGGGGGATCTGCGCCGCTCTACGGTATCCGGATGGCAAGGACCATGCGAGTCAATAATGGTGACCTTGTCAGATCAGTGCGCCAGCTCCCGCAACAGCCGGTCCCGATCCTTCAGGTGCAGGCTCTGGCTGTGTCGCATGGTGGCGAGCAGCGCCAGGGCGTCCGTCGTGTCATGGCCGTGGCGGTCCAGCCGCGCGATCAAAGCCTCTTGCCGCGCAAGATGGGTCTCGCCCAAGGCGACGTGTCGCTCGGCGATGGCAAGGTGCCTCGGGAGCATGTTGCGGTCCATCCGCGCTTCTACGGCGCGGCGGGGCTGGGGCGGTTGATCTGGATCAGCTTTCCTTGATCCACGTCAATGGTCCCTGTCAGGCCTCCGCAACGATCATGCCATGACCCCGAACGACGAACCACCGCCGCAGAAGCCGCAGCCCGCGTCCAAACCAAGGCGCGAGGTGCAGCCGGTGGACGAGGCGCGACGGAATATCGAGGAGTACGCCGCTGATCTGCGGAAGCTGATTGGGACGCTCCGGCGGCGCCTGCTGTATTGACGAGGCGGCCCCTCGCCATGCCGCCAATGCGGCCGGCCAATCAGGCCGGGCACTCGCAACCTTCAAACGACCATCGGGCCTGAGCGCCCAGCCACAATCATTACGGCATGAAACCTTGTCAGTGTTGCTGATATTGCGTGCGGGCCTGTTCGCTCGGCCGCGCCGTCCTGCACCGCGCGCCTTCCTTTCCGCCTTTGCGGCCAATTGTAGACCTTCTCGGACTTGGTCGGCCTATGGCCGCGGCCTTCGGCATTGCGCGACCTACGCGTCGCCAAACCCGAGAGCAGCCGCCTTCGCCGGTCAGGAGATGGATTTCACAAGGCGCGGTCAGGCGCGAAGGAACTCTTGCACATGGACGGCGCTTGACTCCGCGGGCCAGCCTCGCCGCCGATCGCTGGCCTGCACGGCCCCGCCTCCAAGCCCCCATACCCCCCAGGGTGGGGCCGTGCTTCCAAGCAGGAGGTGCAATTGTCCGAGCCGACCGAGCAAGAGATCAGGGAACGCGCGCACCAATTGTGGGAGCAGGCGGGCAAGCCCGAAGGCCGCGAAGAGGAATTCTGGCGCGCGGCGGAGCAGGAGCTGCGCAACGAGGACAAGTCGAACACGTTGCGCACCCCGGATACGCTGTGACCGACAAGGTCTGCCCGTTCTGCCAGGGCGTCGGATGGGTCTGCGAAAACCATCCGCTCCGGGTCTGGAGCGAGAAGCTCGGCGGCTGCCGCTGCGGCGAGGGCATGCCCTGCACCTGCAACACGGCCGAAGATCCTGAAATCAGGGTGGTGATCGTCGAAGCCGATACGACGTGGCATTGAAAGCAGCGGCCCCCTCGGCTCGCAGTCGTGGCCGGTAGGATGGGTAGAGCGAAGCGAAACCCATCACGCCTCCACCTCGTGATGGATTTCGCTTCGCTCTCCCCATCCCACGCGCTCCTCATCCGCCGCCGTTGCCGAGGGAACAGACCATCCCCGCAAGGAATTCAGTGTCTGAACAGCACGGGCTCTGACAACAACCCCCACCCACGGCAGCATCAGCGGTGGACGAGCAGAAGAAGCTAGAGCACCAGATCGAACTCGCAACGCGAGCGGCCTCGCTCGTCAAGGACGAAACCACCGGACAACGCTTCAGGAGCTTTGCCGACGAGCTGAAACGAAAGCTCCTTCGCATGATGCGCCGTGGCCAGGTGCGCGCGCGTGCCTACGAGCTCTGGGAGCAGGCCGGCCGTCCCAGCAATCGCGAGCTGGAGTTCTGGCTCCAAGCCGAACGGCAGATCGAAGATGAGCGCGAGGAGCGAAAGGGCTCGGGCGCTTCATAGCGCGTGGGATGGGGAGAGCCCTTGCGAAACCCATCATGTCCGCGTTCGAAACATATTGATGGGTTTCGCTTCACTCTACTCATCCGACCGAACCAGCAGAACGAAAAGCCGCCGGGCTCTTCACCCTGACGGCTTTGAAAGTCCGTAGCTGTTGATCGTCTTCCCAGCCTCGTGCGTACCGCCGTTACCTTGTTTGCGGCCATGCCAGATCCTTGTAGGCGATGGCGCGCGATTCCGCTGTGATCTGGAGCACACAGTGGAAGGGATTCGGTGTCACCTCATGAGGCCCGCGCTGCGCTGCAACCATCAGCGTGCCTCACGAGCTCCTCAGGTCCGATACCACGCCGCCAGGTTCCACGTGATGGTGTCCCAGCCGGAGATGTCGATCATCAAATTGTTGGCGCCGGCGTTGACGACGTGGCGCGAGAGCAGGGGCAGGAACACGTGGGCCCCGCAGAAGATCTCGTCGACCTTCATCAGCAGCGCGGCGCGCTTGACCGGATCGAGCTCGTTCTGCGCGGCCTTGTAGGCCTTGTCGGCCTCGGGATCGGAATAGCGCGAATTGTTGCGGCCGAGCCATTTATTGTCCTTGGTGGCGATCTCCCAGGACACGCACTGGTTCAAGAGGCGCTCCGGATCGGGCTGCGGCTGCGTCGTGTTGTACATCTCCATGTCGGCATAGAATTTCGAGTAGGTGTCGGGATTGCCGACGTCGGAGGAGAAGAACACGGAGGCGGTGACCGCCTTGATCTCGATGTCGATGCCGGCCTTCTGGCAGGCCTGCTTGATGATGGCCTGCGTCTTCTGGCGCGGGGCATTGGTCGAGGTCTGGAAGACGTATTTGAGCTTCTTGCCGTCCTTCTCGCGGATGCCGTCCGCGCCCCTGGTCCAGCCGGCCTCGTCGAGGATCTTGTTGGCCTTGTCGATGTCGAACTCGTATTTGAGCTTCGGCGACTTGAACTGCTTGGGCGCGTTGACGAAGCTCGCTGTGGCGATGGCGGCGCGTCCGTAGATGAACTTCTGGATCGAATCGCGGTCGATCAGAAGATTGATGGCGCGGCGAACGGCCGGATCCGACAGCGTCGGATGCTTGGTCTTGACGCTCGAGCGCTCGCCGTCGACCTCGGTCCAGGGGTCCGTGGTGTTGAGGATGATGAACTCGACATTGCCTGAAGGCGTGATGTCGAGCTTGCCCTTGCCGCCGGCCTCCATGCGCTTGAGGACCTCCTCCTCCACCTGCATGTTCCAGGCAAAGTCGTATTCCCCGGTCTGCAGCACGGCGCGCGCCGCGGACACCGCGTCGCCGCCGCCCTTGATCTCGACCGTGTCGAAATGCGGCTGGTTCTTGATGTGATAGTCGGGATTGCGCTCGGCGCGGATCATGTCGCCCGGCTTGAACTCGACGAATTTGTACGGGCCGGTGCCGACCGGCTTGAGATTGCCCGGCGCTTCGCGCGACTTGGCCCCGACATAATCGCCGAAATGATGCTTCGGCAGGATCATCCCGACCGAGCCGACGAACGGATCGGCCCAGAACGGCGTCGGCGCCCGGAAGATCACCTTGACGGCGTGGTCGTCGATCTTCTCGACCTTGATGTCCTTGTACGAGCCCGTGGTGTAGGCCGCGGTGGCGAGATCCGCAGCGTATTGCCAGGTGAAGACGACGTCGTCGGCGGTGAAGGGCTTGCCGTCATGCCAGGTCACGCCCCGCTTCAGCTTCCAGATCACGCTCATGCCGTCGGCTGAGAGGCCGCCGTTCGCCTTGGTCGGAGCCTCGGCGGCGAGGCAGGGGATGAGGTTGCCCTCCTTGTCCCAGCCGGCGAGCGGCTCGAAGAAGATACGCGAGGCGATCTGGTCCTTGGTGCCGAGCGCGAAATGCGGATTGAGCAGGGTGGGCGCCTGCCAGAGCAGCATCTTGAGGGTGCCGCCGCCGCCGGCCTTGGCCGGCTTGTACGGCAGCGTGGCGTCAGCCATCGCGACGTCATGCCAGACCAGGATCTGGCTGGCGATCGGGGCCGCGATTCCGACTGCGGCCATTGTCCGGATGAACGAGCGCCGCGACAGCGTGCCTTGCTTCACCTCTGCGACCAGATTGCGGATTTCGTTCTCGTTCATCGGATCACCCCATCTCGTCGCCACCGGCTCAGTGCGCGCTAACTCAGCACGTCGGGCGTGCTGAAGTCAAAGAGAAGGGCGCAGGTCCAGCTGCGGATGGAACGAAAGTGTAATCCGGGAATCGGTCACAGCCGGCACCGCGCTGTGCGCCATCCGGACCACGTACGCGCACTTTGTCGCACTCTGCATTCGTTTCCCGTTTGCGCCCGAATGGAGAAAGGCTGGCCCCGAGCCGCGGCCAATATGGATTTCCATTTCATTGATTTCGCATCGCAGAAAAGGGAATACGGTTCCGTTGTCGTAGTTTCCATGGAGACCAAGATGTCGTTTCGCCTTCCCCTGATTCTCTCCGCCGTGCTGGCCGCATGGTCCGCCGTAGCCGCGGCCGAGACCATCAAGATCGGCGTGACGCCGGGGCCGCATGCGCAGATCCTCGAAGCCGTGAAGCCGATCGCCGCCAAGCGGGGCCTCGATATCCAGCTGCTCGAATTCTCCGATTACGTGGTGCCGAACGCCGCGCTCGATGCCGGCGAGATCCAGGCCAATTCGTTCCAGAACCAGCCTTACCTCGACAACCAGAAGGCCGACCGCGGCTACAAGATCGAAGCCGTCGGCCTCACCGTGAACTTCCCGATCGGCGTCTATTCGAAGAAGCACAAGGCCTTCGCCGATATCCCCGAGGGCGGCAAGGTCTCGATCCCGAACGATCCGACCAATGGCGGACGCGTGCTGCTGCTGCTGCGCGACAAGGGCGTGATCAAGCTGAAGGACGGCACCGGCTTCAAGCCGACCGTGCTCGACATCACCGACAATCCCAGGAAGCTGAAGTTCATCGAGGTCGACGCGGCGCAGGCCCCGCGCGCGCTCGACGACGTCGACGCCGCCGCGATCAACACCAATTATGCAACCCAGGCGGGCCTCGATCCGGTCAAGGATCCGATCCTGCGCGAGGACCCGAAGGGGCCCTATGTCAACCTGATCGCGGTGCGCAGCGCCGACAAGGACAAGCCTTGGGTCAGGATCCTCGTCGACAGCTACCACACGCCCGAGGTCAAGGAGTTCGTCCTGACCAAGTTCAAGGGCGCGGTGCTGCCGAGCTGGTAGGCAGTCTGCCCGCCCGGAGTCCAGTTAAAGACGATCCGGCGGGCAGCCTTGCGCATAAGCCTTTGCGCATGAGCCCTGCGCAATGCCCGCTTGCCGGGAGCTGCGGCAACCGACATCATCGGGGCCCATTCTCGCCCGACAGGGATCGCATGAAACGCTTTGCCAACCTGAAACGCCTGGGCTTCTTCACGCGGCTGCTCGACGAGACGCCGGCGGCGGACCGCTACCGCTTCGCCGCCGAGCAGATCGTCCGCGCCGAGAAGGCCGGGCTCGATTCCGCGTGGATCGCGCAGCATCATTTCCATGAGCGCGAAGGCGGCCTGCCGTCGCCATTCACGTTCCTGGGTTACGTCGCCGCGCAGACCTCGCGCATCCGCCTCGGCACCGGCATCGTCACGCTGCCGCTGGAGAGCGCGGTGCGGGTGGCGGAGGACGCCGCGGTGCTCGATCTGCTCTGCAACGGCCGCTTCGAGCTCGGCGTCGGCACCGGCGGCAACCCGTCCGCATTCGCCGCCTTCGGCCTCGACGGCGCCCAGCGCAACGAGATCTTTGCCCGCAATCTGGAGATCGTCCGCAAGGCGCTGACGGGCAAGCCGCTCGATGGCGGCGACACGCTCTATCCGCAGCGGCCGCAGTTGGACAAGCGCATCTGGCAGGCGACGTTCTCCGTCGCCGGCGGCGCTCGCGCCGGCAAGGCCGGCGACGGCCTCCTGCTCTCGCGCACGCAGCCACGGGCCAAGGATGCGCCGAACGCGACACTCGCCGAGATCCAGAACCCGATCATCGACGCCTATCTCGCCGCGCTGCCGCCGGGCTGCGAGCCGCGCATCATGGCCTCGCGCAGCGTCTTCGTCGCCGACGACCATCGCGAGGCGCTGCGCCTCGCCGACATCGGGCTGCGCCGCGCGCTGCCGCAATTCATGAAGGGCGGACACCTTCCCCCGGGCGAGACGCTGGAGGAGATGATCACCGCATTCGACACTCATGTCGGCGATGCCGACCACGTTATCGCCTCGCTTCGCACCGACGCCACGCTGGAGCGGGTGACCGATCTCGTCTTCCAGGTGCATTCGGTCGATGCGCCGCATCCTTATGTCCTGCGCTCGATCGAGCTCGTCGCCGACAAGGTCGCCCCAGTGCTGGGCTGGACCCGGACGGCGGCCAAGGACGTTGCCCTCGCAGGTTAGCCGGAATGAACGAGAACGCATTGCACAAGGCTGAATGATGGCACCGAACGATATCATCGACACGCTGGCCGGGATCGAGCCCGGCTCCACCCTCGACGCCATCCGCGCGCGCCGCCTGCAGGCGCGCGAGAACGCGCAGAAGAGCTATCTCGCTTTGTTCGAGCCGATCGACACGAGCGATTTTTCGGATGCCGAGCGCGCCGCGGTCGCGGCCTTCGTGACGGGGCTGCATGGCGAATCCCCCGTCGCCGCCTTCTATCGCGACAAGCTCGCCGCGACTGCGGAGGGCGCGCCTCTGCTCGATCCGATCAACGCCGAGATCGAGCGCGGCAAGACATCCGGACCGTACGGCGCCTATCCGGCCGGTCCGTTGTCGGTCGAGAACAAGGCCGGCTTGATCTATCGCGTCGGCGCGGAGCGCAAGCCTGTCCTCGGCGTCCGGCTGGTCGCAGCATTGGAGCACGCGCATCTCCTCGTGTTCCGCCCGCGCGATGCCGCATCCGCCGACATGAAGGCGCTGCTGGCGGCCGGCTGGTCGTCCACCGGCATCGTCACGCTGTCCCAGCTCGTTGCGTTCCTGTCGTTCCAGCTGCGCGTCGTCAGCGGCTTGCGCACGCTCGCCGCAGCAAGCGCGTAAGGAGGCTCCATCATGAGCACCGTCAATCCGCCCGTCGTCTTCACCCAGGACGAGCTCGACTGGGTCTCCTGGATCGACCCGCTGCCCGAGGCCGAGCTGACCGAGCGGCATTACGCCGGCCTCGTCGACCGCGCCCGTGCCAAGTCGGAATATTTTCGCCTCTTGGTGCGCGATCCCGAAGTGCTGGAGGCCCGCACCAAGACCGACAAGGACATCTTCTACAACGTCGCCGACGGCCTGCCGCGCGCCGAGCGCGAGCTCGCAGCCGCCGCCACCTCGCGCTATAACGGCTGCATCTATTGCGCCTCCGTGCACGCGCGCTTCGCCAGCACCTATTCCAAGCGCCGCGACGACGTGCAGCGCCTGCTCGACGAGGGCATCAAGGCCGATCTCGGCGGGCGCTGGAACGCGGTGGTCAACGCCTCGGTGGCGCTGGCTGAAACGCCGATCGCATTCGGGCCCGACAATATCGCCGAGCTGCGCCGCGCCGGTCTCGACGACGCCGAGATCGTCGACGTCGTCAACGGCGCCTCGTTCTTCAACTGGGCGAACCGGCTGATGCTGTCGCTCGGCGAGCCCTCGAAATAGGCAATCTCACCGGCACGAGAATTGCTGCTGTATCAACATTGAATGGATGGAGCCGTGCATGAGCAACATCGATCGCCGTACCCTGGTCAAAGGCTCGCTCGCCGCCATGATGGCCGGCACGGCCGTCTCGCGCAGCGCCTTTGCGCAAACCGCCGAGCCGATCCTGCTCGGCGTCAGCGGTCCCCTCACGGGCCCGAACGCGCAATATGGCGCACAGTGGAAGCAGGGCTTTGATCTCGCGCTCGACGAGATTCACGCCGCCGGCGGCATCAACGGCCGCAAGCTCGCCTACCAGTTCGAGGACAGCCAGAGCGATCCGCGCCAGTCGGTGGCGATCGCCCAGAAATTCGTCTCCGATCCCCGCATCGTCATGGAGCTCGGCGATTTCTCCAGCCCCGCCTCGATGGCGGCCTCCCCGATCTATCAGCGCGGCGGCCTCGTGCAGTTCGGCTTCACCAATTCGCACCCCGACTTCACCAAAGGCGGCGACTTCATGTGGAGCACGTCCGTGAGCCAGGCCGACGAGCAGCCGCTGCTGGCGTCCTACGCGGTCAGGCGGCTCGGCCTGAAGAAGCTCGCGGTGCTGCACCTCAACACCGATTGGGGCCGCACCAGCCGCGACCATTTCGTCAAGGCCGCCAAGGAATACGGCGCCGAGGTCGCGGTCACCGAGGGCTACATCGCCGAAGAGCGCGACTTCCGCTCCACCCTGGTGCGCGTGCGCGACGCCAGCCCGGACGGGCTGATCCTGATCTCCTATTATTCCGACGGCGCGCTGATCGCGCGCCAGGCCCGCCAGGTCGGGCTGAAGCAGACGATCTGCGCGGCCAGCTCGGTGTACTCGCCGAAATTCCTGGAGCTCGGCGGCGAGGCGGTCGAGGACGTCCATCTCGGCACGCGCTATTTCCCGCAAGATCCGCGGCCCGAGGTGAGGAAGTTCATCGAGGGCTTCAAGGCCAAGTACAACGGGCAGGAGCCGGACGCCTTCAACGCCTATTCCTACGACGCGATGAACATGGCCGCTGCCGTGGTGAAGATCGGCGGCACCGACCGCCGCGCCATCCGTGACGCCTTCGCCAAGGTGAAGGACGTCTCCAGCGTCATCTACGGCAAGGCGACGTTCGACCTCGAGAGCCGCCGCGTCAAGGGCGCGATGAACGCCGAGCTCGTCGTGCGCAAGGGCCAGTTCGCGCTGTGGGACGGCAAGCCGACCTGACCTGATGGCCGGAGCGCACCGCTCCGGCCGCTTTCTCCCTGATTAGGAATGCTGCGTGTCCTCCTGGCTCGACCACACCATCAACGGGCTGATCGTCGGCAATGTCTACGCGCTCGTTGCAGTCGGGCTCGCGCTGATCTTCGGCGTCAGCCGGCTGATCAACTTCGCGCAAGGCTCGATCTATCTGGTCGGCGCCTATATCGGCTGGATCGCGGTGGTACACCTGCACACGCCGCTGCCGCTCACCATCGTCGTGGTCGCCGTGGCCTCGGCGATCGTCGGCCTGATCATCGAGCGGTTCGGTCTGCGGCCGCTGCAGAATTCGGTGCGGATCGCACCGCTGCTTGCGACTATCGGCATCAGCTTCGTGCTCGACCAGCTGGTGATGCTGATCTTCTCGCCCAATCCGCGCGCGCTGCCGAGCCAGTTGCCCGATGTCCGCTTCCAGGTCGGCGGCGGCACGATCGGGCCACTCGATCTGCTCATCGCCGGCGTCGGCCTCACCAGTGCGCTGCTGCTGTTCGTGTTCCTGCGTTACACCAAGCTCGGCTGGGCCGTGCGTGCCACCGCGCAGGATCGCGACGCCGCCATGCAGATGGGCGTCGACGTCAACCGGGTCAATCAGGCGGTGTTCGGTATCGCGGCGGCGCTCGGCGGCGTCTCCGGCATGCTGGTCGGCATGTACTACAACCAGATCGACACGGCGATGAGCCTGCAGGCGACGCTCAAGGGCGTCGTCGCCGAAGTCGTCGGCGGCGCCGGCAACGTGCCGGGCGCGGTGATCGGCAGCCTGCTGCTGGGCCTCGTCGAGAGCTACGGCGTCGCCGTGCTCGGCACCAGCTACCGCAATTTGTTCGCGTTCCTGCTGCTCGTCGTCGTGCTCGTGCTGCGGCCGAACGGCCTGTTCACCAGCGCACGGCAGGCGCCGCCAGAGCCGCTCACCGGCACCTTCATCGCGCCGAGCCGCCCGGTGAATATTCCGCGCTGGGCGCTATGGGGCGCAACTGCCGGCTTTGCGGTGCTGCCGCTGTTCCCGGTGTCCTTCTACGTGCTCCAGACCCTGATCAATGCCTGGTTGCTCGGCATGCTCGGGCTCAGCCTGACGCTGGTTGCAGGCACGATGGGCCAGGTCTCGCTCGGCCACGCGGCGCTGCTCGCGATCGGCGCCTACACCTCGGCATTGCTGTCGCTGACCCTGGACGTTCCGGCCGGACTTGCCGTCATCGGCGGCGGCCTGATGAGCGCCGCGCTCGGCACGCTCCTGATCTCGCCCTCCTTCCGCCTGCGCGGGCATTACGTGTCGATCGCCACGCTCGCGATCGGCGAGATCGTGGCGCTGGTGATCCTGAACTGGGAGAGCGTGACGCGCGGTCCGATCGGCATCTCCGGCATCCCGCCGCTGTCGCTGTTCGGCTACGATCTGATCAGCCCGACCTCGGTCTACTGGTTCAGCCTCGCGGTCATGGTCGTGCTCGCGCTGCTCCAGGGCCGCCTGCTCGGCTCGCATCTCGGCCGCAGCTTTCGCGCCATCCGTGACGACGATATTGCCGCGCGCGCCTACGGTCTCAGCCTGAACCGCTACAAGTCGCTCGCCTTCATCTTCGGCGGCTTCGCCGCCGGAATCAGCGGCGGCATCGCCGCGCATCTCTATTCCTATATCAACCACGAGACCTTCAACACGCAGCAATCCATCCTGGCGCTGACCGTCGTCATCCTCGGCGGCCTCGGCAACGTCGTCGGCGCGATCGTCGGGTCGGTCGCGCTGGTCGGCCTGCCCGAAATGTTCCGGATCGCGGCGGAGTATCGCATCCTGATCTACGGCATCGTTCTCTTGCTGCTCGTGCGGTTCAGGCCGCAGGGCCTGTTGGGAACGGTCTGATGGCCGAGCAGCTTCACGCCATGCTGTCGCTGCGCGGCCTGACGCGTCGTTTCGGCGGCCTCACCGCGGTCGACGCCATCGACCTCGATCTCGCCAAGGGCGAGCTGATCAGCATCATCGGACCGAACGGCGCCGGCAAGACGACGCTGTTCAATCTCGTCACCGGGCTGGACCGGCCCGATGCCGGCACCGTCAGCTTCGAAGGGCAGGACATCACCGGGCTGTCGCCGGAGCGGCTCGCCGCCGAAGGCATCGCGCGTACCTTCCAGCTCGGCCGCGTGTTCGGCAATCTCAGCGTGATGGACAACGTGCTGATCGGCGCGCACACGCGGCTGCGCGCCGTGAAGCCGGCGGTGCCGGTGATCGGGCCGCTGCTGGAATTGGGTCTGGCTCTGCTGCGTCCGGCGCGCGTCAAGGCCGAGGAGGAGCGGCTGCGTGAGGAAGTCAAAGCGATCCTCGCGCGTTTCGGCGAACGGCTGCTGCCGCGCATCGACCAGCCCGCCTACAGCCTCTCCTACGCCAACCGCCGCCGCGTCGAGATCGCGCGTGCGCTGGCGCTGAAGCCGCGGCTGCTGCTGCTCGATGAACCCACCGCAGGCATGAACCCGACCGAGACCGCGGAGATGCAGTCGCTCGTCGCCGAACTGAAAACCGAAGGGCTGACGATCCTCCTGATCGAGCACAAGCTGGAAATGGTGATGCGCCTGTCCGACCGCGTCATCGTCATGGACGAGGGCAAGAAGATCGCGGAAGGCCCGGGCGAGCAGGTCCGGAGCGATCCCAAGGTGATCGAGGCCTATCTCGGCCATGGCCTGTCGGGTAGGGCGGAGCAGGAGAGCGCGGCATGACGAGCGCACCCGAAGCGCTGCTGGCTTTGTCTGATGTCAACACCTTCTACGGCCAGGCCCAGGTGCATTTCGACCTGTCGATCAATGTCGCGCGCGGCCACATCGTCTGCCTGCTCGGCGGCAATGCCAGCGGCAAGTCGACGACGATGAAGATCATCCTCGGCCTGGTGAAGCCGCGCTCGGGCGAGGTGAGGTTCGACGGCGCCTCGCTGATCGGGCTCTCCACGCCGCAGATCGTCCGCCGCGGCATCGCCTCGGTGCCGGAGGCGCGGCGGCTATTCGCCGACATGAGCGTGCGCGAGAACATCCTGATGGGCGCCTTCGTGCGCAACGACCGCGACGCTGTTGCGCAGGATCTCGACAGGATGCTGACGCTGTTTCCGAAGCTCGGCCAGCGGCTGGCGCAGCGGGCCGGCTCGCTCTCCGGCGGCGAGCAGCAGATGGTGGCGATGGCGCGCGCGCTGATGAGCCGCCCCCGCATGATCGTGATGGACGAGCCGACCATGGGCCTGTCGCCGCTTTACGTCGACCGCGTGCTGGAGCTGATCCGCGCCATCAACCAGGACGGCGTCTCGGTTTTCATGGTCGAGCAGAACGCCAGCCTCGCGCTCGAGATCGCGCATGAGGCCTATGTGCTCCAGACCGGCAAGATCGTGCTGTCCGGCCCGGCGCGCGCGCTGAAGGACGACCCCCGCATCCGCGACGCCTATCTCGGCGGCTCCGAGGCGGCCTAGGCGTCTCAACCTCTCTCGCGCAGGGCTATCGTATATGGTGTGCACGGTGCGGCGGCATCGGCACTGGGCTCCCTCCCCCGCTTGCGGGGGAGGGCTGGGGAGAGGGTGCTTCCGCGTCGGGATTGCTCGGGATTGCGGAAGATTTCCCTGCGTGGCGAGAGCCCTCACCCGCCGCGCTCTGCGAGCGCGTCGGCCTCTCCCGCAAGCGGGAGAGGCGAAGCAAGCCCGCGGACAATCCCCGTGAAATCCATATGCGAAAGCCCTGCCGCTTGCGGGAGAGGGAGCGCATCTCGCTCGCAGCAACAATCAACCCGGCGCCGCGCTCGCGACCTGCTCCGCCGGCTGATCATCCCCGTTGGGATCGCCCGGCGCGGTCGCCCAGGCGAGCTCCACCAGCGTCACGATCCGGCGGCCGCCGCCGTCGAGCTGGACCACGATCAGGCCCTGCTCCTCCATGTAACCGAGCAGGCGCTGCGCCCGGCGCAGCGAGTGCGAGCCGTAGGCGCGGGCGATCGCGGCATCGCCGGGGCAGGGCCAGCCTTCCTTCGCCGCACGCGCGATCATCATGAACACGCCCTGCATGTCGTCGGGCAGGATCGAAGCCCGCAGCGCCACGTCCTGCCAGGCGTCGTCTTCGGTGAGATCCGTCCCGAGCCCGGCGCGCGCATGCGTCAGCATGCGCCGGAATTCGTTGAGATCGGGCACCGCCGCCCCCAGACCCTCGATGCGGCAGCGGACCGCGAATTCCTGATAGAGCACGCCGATGGCACGGAAGCCGGCATCGGGCTCGGCCATCACGGCACGCAGCGTGCGATCCACCCGCTCGCGCCGCTCGGCAAGCTCTTCGGCGCTGACGGGCGCCTCGACCGTTTCCAGCCGAATCTCCGGCACGGCGGCGGCCTTCGCCGCGCGAAGCTGCTCGAGCAGATCCGGCGCCGGCCGTCGCTGCGGCCGGCTCGCATCGGGCGGTGGCGCGGCGAGGATGACCGCGCGGGCATCTTCAAGCGTGGCCTCCGGCAGCGGCATCAGCCGCGGCGTCGAATTGCGCGGTGAGGTCTCGGTCGGACCGATGTTGAGACGCAGCGGCCGGCGCGACAGCGCAGGTCCCAGCGCCATGAACTGGCCGCGCTCGAGATCGCGGAAGGCTTCCGCCTGCCGCCGCTCCATGCCGAGCAAATCGGCGGCGCGCGCCATGTCGATGTCGAGGAAGGTGCGGCCCATCAGGAAATTCGAGGCCTCTGCCGCGACGTTCTTGGCGAGCTTGGCGAGGCGCTGGGTCGCGATGATGCCGGCAAGCCCGCGCTTGCGGCCGCGGCACATCAGATTGGTCATGGCGCCGAGCGAGAGTTTTCGCGCCTCGTCCGAGACTTCGCCCGCCACCGCCGGCGCAAACAGCTGCGCCTCGTCGACGACGACGAGCAAAGGGTACCAATGATCGCGGTCGACGTCGAACATCCCGCCGAGGAAGGCAGCTGCGCGCCGCATCTGGTTTTCGGCATCCAGCCCTTCGAGATTGAGCACGGTGGAGACGCGATGCAGCCGCGCGCGCTCGCCCGCGACCTGAAGGCCTCGCTCGGTGTGATCCTCGGCCTCGATCACCAGATGGCCGAAGCGCTCGGCCAGCGTGACGAAATCGCCCTCGGGATCGATGATGGCCTGCTGCACCCAGGGCGCGCTCTGTTCCAGCAGCCGCCGCAAGAGATGCGACTTGCCGGAACCCGAATTGCCCTGCACCAGGAGGCGGGTCGCCAGCAGTTCCTCGAGGTCCATGGCGGCCGCGGCGCCTGCCGTGGTCTGCCCCATCTCGATCGCAACCGTCATGTCCCCGACTCAAAGTCCCGTCATTCGCGGACAGCGGCTTATCAATCCAGCCGCGGCACGTCGAGCGCTCCGGCGCGAATCAGGCGGTGTTGCCCACGCTAAAACCAGAAGGCTCCGCCGTGAGCGGCAGGAACCCGGTGCCGAACGGCGTCGGCTGGCCCGAAATGACTCAGATCAAGATCAACGGACCCGAGACCTGCTATCCGGCCGTATGACGTTTCTGACCTTCTTCACGGCGACCTATTTCCTGCTGGCGGTGCCGGGGCCGACCAATACCCTGCTCGCGACATCGGGAGCCGGAGCGGGAATCTCGCGCTCCCTTCCTCTGCTCGCGGCGGAGCTGTGCGGCTATCTGCTGGCGATCGCCGTGCTGCGGCTGGCGCTCGGTCCCCTCATCAGCGACATCCCGATTGCGGCACTGGTGCTCCGTGTCGCCGTGACGATCTACATCCTGTGCCTCGCGGTCATGCTCTGGCGCGTCAACACGCGCGAGCTGCGCGGCGGCGCTGCGGTGACGTTCGGCCAGGTGCTGCTGACGACGCTGCTCAACCCGAAAGCACTGGTCTTCGCGTTCCTGCTGCTGCCGCTCGGTGCCGGACCGCTCGAACTGCTGCCGTGGCTCGGTATGATCGCGCTTCAGATTCTCACCGCCGGCGCCGCGTGGATCATTCTGGGCGCAATGCTCGGACGCGGCGCCCGTCGCCTCGGGTGCCCTGACCTCGTCACACGCACCGGCGCGGTCACGCTGGTCGCCGTGACCGGCCTCGTCTGGCTGCAATCCTTGCTGGTTGCCTGAGCGCCGGCGTTGCCGGGGCGCGCCGCGCTACTGTGCGCCGGAGCCGCCCTGCACGATCTTCTCGTTCAGCTTCTGGTCCACGGTGTCGACGGTGCGGTCGATCTCGGCATTGGGCACGCCGAGCTGATGCGAGATCAGCTTCACCAGCAGGTCGACGCGCTCGATGAAGGGCGCGCCGCTCGCGACCGCGCGCGCGGCCGATGACGGCTTGAGCAGGCTCTCGGCGGCCTTGGCATATTTCGCGAACGGCACCTGGTCCTGCGGATCGGCGCCGAGCTTGCGGGCGATCGCATCGACATGGTCGTAGATCGTCTGCGAACGCTTGAGATCGCCGTGCACGGCGTCGCGGATCGACTGCGGCTCGTTCGGCGTGATGCAGCGATAATTGCCGGTGAGCAGCATCGACCATTTCGCCAGCGGCACGAACAGGGACTCGAACACTTTCAGCTTCACCGGCACGTCGTGGCCGTCGAGCGTCACCGCGTCGATGTCGGCCTCCAGCTCGCGCAGCAGCTTGTTGTGCGTCTCGTCGGCGAAGACCGACGCCTTGAAGTTGGTGGGCAGGCCGACATGCAGCACGTTGGCGGCTTCTTCCGGCGGCCGGAAGGCCTGCGGGTCGGGCGAGCACAGCGTCACCAGCCCGGGCTCGAACCGCTCCCAGACCTGCGCATTGGTGTAGGCCTCCTCGAGATCCATGTCGGCGAGCGCCGGAATCCGCTTCAGATAGGGCAGCGGCGGCATGTTCATGATCGACAGGCACGGCAGCTTCGCCGCGGCGATCTTGACCATGAGGACGCGCACCGTGTGGTTGGTGTATTGCGGCTCCTGCATCGCGAGGCCGACCAGATCGTAGCGGGAGAGATCGACATTGGCCGGTGTCACCGCATCCAGCTTGCCGGGCAGGTTGCGGGAAAAGATCGCCCGGTGCACCGCCTCGTCTCGCAGCTTGATCCGGACCTCGGTACCGTCGCGGTTGATCAGCTCCGCGGTCTTGGCGCGGCAGACCAGGGTCACGTTGTGCCCGGCCATCAGCAGCTTCGTGCCCAGCAGGGAGCCGTAAGAAGCCCCAAGAATCAATATGTTGCGCGCCATGCTCCGTCCCCACGAAATTTGTGTGATTTTTCGGGCCCGGCGTCATCCGCGGGCCAGTTGGGGGCATGTAAAGCGAACCGCGGAGGGATGGCAACTGGGATAATGCATACAAAGCGCCAGGCGGCGGCTCGCCCGACGTCTTCCCTGTCCCGGGTTGCGCTCCATTCCGGCCGCTCGATCGGCCTGTTTCGCCCGCCGTCAACCCGGTCAGGCAAAAATATTCCGCTTTACCGAAATTCGGAAATGGCGTATGTCTCGCCCATCCCGGCTTATCTTGAGGGGCGATCGCGTCGTCGTCTTGATCGCGAGCCGGGCTTGCGGTGGACGCGGCAGCGTCGGGCGCGAATGGCCAAGGGCAGGGCGGATTGCTCTCCGTGAGCTCGCGGCCGCGCGCGGACGAACGGCGCTGCTAGGTTCGTCTCGTCTGTAAGTTTCCGGCTTCGTCAACGGGGCTGGAAATACTGCGGGCAATGGCGGGCCGTGCGTACGGCAAAACCGTGTGGTCCTGGCCGTCGTTGCTACGGTCAAGCGCTTGCGGAGGCGGCATCTGCGTCAACCGGCGCGGATGCCGGTGAATTCCGTGAGCGCGAGGGAGGCCAGAAGGAACTCGGCTCCCGGGAGAGCGCGGCATAAGCCGTCCGACCATCGCGCAGGGAAGGCCGAGTGATCGGCACCACCTGTATGCTGCTGTGCGGTTTTCTGCGTGTGCATTGTGCGCAGCAGACCGCGGGTGCGATGTCGGCACCCGGCCTTCCCTGCGCCCTCTTGGATTGGAGGGCGGCGAGACCAAGCAAAGCTCGGGCGAAATCAGCCGCGAGATCGCGAAGGCGTGTCCGCAAGTGAGATGGTGCGGGAACAGCGATGCCGCTGCATCATCCTCCGTCATTGCGAGGAGCCCTTGCGACGAAGCAATCCAGAGTCTTTCCGCGGAGAGACTCTGGATTGCTTCGCTTCGCTCGCAATGACGTGGAGAGAGCGCCGCTCCCTAGCGATCTCAGCCCTGGCTCGCCACGCGCTCGCGGTCGAGATTCTGCTCGATCTTGGGGCGGTCGCGCGTGCGCTCGAAGCTGGTGCAGAGCAGCTCGGTCTCCTCGAGCGAGATCGGAGCACGATAGAGCCGGCACATGAATTCGGCGTTTCCGCGTCCCTTGCCGGTGCCCGGGCCGCGCTCTGCGAGAAACATGCAGTCGCGGCAGATGCTCGCTTCGAGCCGCTGATGCGCCGCGTCGAGGTGATTGAGGATCTCGCGGAGAGAGTCGCGCAGCCTGATGCACTCGTCGGTCCCGAGCGCCGTCACCGCGTTCACCACGTGATTGATCGGGTCGTGCTGGCTCAGGCATTTCTCGCCCTGGGGCGTGACGTGGAGGACGACGGAACGCTTGTCCTCGTGCGACGGCTTGCGCACCAGGAACGACTTGCTCTCCAGAGTCTTCACGATCTGAGATGCAGTCGCTCGCGTGGCGCCGATGAAGCCGGCCAGCGCGGACGGCGTGCGCGAAAACCGGTTGGCACGCCCGAGAAAGCGCAGCGCCATCCATTCCCGATCGCGCAATCCATGCTGATTGCCCTCGAAATACCAAGCCCGCGCCGCCTGAACCAGCAGCTCGACGGCTTCCCGCGCCAATGGCATGAATCTACCTCGTCCCCGGAACTTCGTCTGCGGCGTCCCGAAGCCGCTTTGCGCCCTGAGTGTCAGACGAGCATGTCCTGTCGAACTCTCGCACAATGGCGCGGATCGCACCGCGTCCGAGCTGGGCCGATGAGCGTCGCATCGTCCGCAGCGAGAAGCCGTAGCGCTGATGGCATGCCAACAACGTCGTCGTCGCGCGGGAGCTCGGGTTGCCGTCGCCGGCAAACGGTGGATCGGAGTAGCTCAACCGAAGCCCCCAAAAGTTCAAGTCACAAGCAGACGTTTCTTATACTCAACCAAAACGATGGATGAGCTTCTCAACAAAATCAAGTAGAGACCCTCTCACAGACTGTGATGACGTCGCAGGCGAATGTAACGTTCAAGGACAATCTCGCTGTTCGGGACACATGATGGTGAACGTAATACATGGCACGGCGAGTAATATGCACTCGATATTGTGAGAGTTTGATTGCACGCAGGTTGTTGTCTTGGGTTGATGCAAACTGATCGAAGCTTGTGCATCACGATGACGTTTGGCGGCACATCATCCACAACTTGTGCGTTCTGCGGGAGAATCGTTGAGGGAACTCATAGGAATTGCACGTGGCGGTTGTTTTCGCCGCACTTGCAGAATCCACTGTCCGGATCGCTCGCGCGCTCGTGCACATCCGAACGGCAAATTCCCTCACGGGGAAGATCGGTGACCGGTGAGGACGCGCATGCGCTGGAAGCGTAGCGACATGCGCAATCTCTTGTCGAAAACCACGGGCAGGGCGGACGGCAGGCGGGGCAGGCGCCACACGCCTCTCCAGCCGTCACTCGCCCTTGAGCATGTCCCGAAGCTCGCGGAACGGATCGGCACTCGGCGGGGCCGAAACGCCTTGCCGCATCGCGCTGTAGATTCGCGGAACCATCTCGACCGCCTGGTCGAGGCCCGAATCACGCCCCGGCTGATAGCCGCCCATCAGGCGAAGGTCGCGCGTGTCCTCGTATTTCGCGATCATGGCGCGCAGCTTGCTCACCAATTCGCGCTCCTCGGGATCCCAGACGTTGTGGGCGAGGCGGGAGACCGAGGCAAGAACGTCGACGGCCGGATAGCGCGCCTGGTCGGCGATGTGCCTGGAGAGCACGATGTGCCCGTCGAGCGTGCTGCGGATGGTGTCGGCGATCGGCTCGTTGTGATCGTCGCCGTCGACCAGCACGGAGAAGATCCCGGTGATGGTGCCGGATCCCTCCTCGCCCGGGCCGGCGCGCTCGAGCAGGCGCGGCAGATCGGTGAAGACCGTCGGCGCGTAGCCGCGCGCCACCGCGGGCTCGCCGGCGGCGAGCGCGACCTCGCGGGCGGCGTGGGCAAAGCGGGTGATCGAATCCACCATCAGCAGGACCGATTCGCCGCGGTCGCGGAAATATTCGGCGACCGCCATCGCCGTCTTCGGCGCCAGCCGCCGCATCATCGGGCTTTCGTCGCCCGTCGACACGATTGTGACAGCGCGATGACGGTCGTTGCCGAGCACGTCCTCGATGAACTCGCGCACCTCGCGGCCGCGTTCGCCGACGAGGGCCAGCACGACGGTGTCGAAGCCCTGGCTGCGGGCCAGCATCGCGAGCAGCGTCGATTTGCCGACACCCGATCCGGCGAAGATGCCGACGCGCTGGCCGGCGCAGATCGGCGCAAACAGGTCGATGACGCGTACGCCGGTGCGCAACGGCTTGTGCACGCGCGCGCGCTTCATGGCCGACGGCGCCTCGGTCTCAGCCGAGACCGCCTGGGATCCGTGGGTGAGGGGCCCCAGTCCGTCCAGCGGTGCGCCGAGGGCGTTGATGACGCGGCCCTTCCAGCTCGGATCGGGCGCAAAGGACAGCGGCGGCATGCGGGAGGCGACCGAGCCGAGCCCGCCGCCAAACTGCCGGTCGAACGGCTTGGCAATGATGCCGTCGCTGTCGATCCGCACCACCTCGCCGATCTGGCGCTTGCCGGCCGCATCGACGCCGATGAGCTCGCCGAGCCTGACGAAGCGCGACAGGCCGGAGACGCGGAAATGCGTCGGCGCGATCTCGGAGATCGCGCCGCTGACGCTTGCCAGGGGAGTGCTCTGCTGCAGCTCCAGCAGCGCCCACTCGAGTTGCCGAAGAGCGTTCAAGGTATCAGTCCAACCTCATCGCGCACGCGGCGCAGCCTACTTGCCGGGTTCACCCAGGGTGCGGATCGCGTTCTGCAGCGAGCTCTCGGTCCCCTCGATCATCGAGTTGGTGCCGTCGAAGGCGCGCGAGGCCGCGATCAGCTTGGTCAATTCCATCATCGGATTGGCGCCGGAGCCTTCGACATAGCCCTGCTTGAAGCCGTCCCGGGAGAAGTCCGCGATGGCGGTCGCGGGCCGGTCCGGCGTCACGCCGGAATTGCCGTAGCGCTCGAGATTGGCGTCGACCGGGATGCTGAACAGGCCGATGGTGCCGATCTCGTTGTTGTCCTGGATGATCGCGCCGCTGCGCGCGATCGAGATCGGTCCGCCGTTCGGGTCGAGCGTGATCTGCGCGCCGCCGGAATCGACGATTGGAAAGCCGCTCACGGTCTGAAGATCGCCGTTGGGGGCGATCTGGAGCCTTCCGTCGCGCGTGTAGACCGTGCCGTTCGGACCGGCGAAAGCGATCCAGCCCTGGCCGACCACGGCGACGTCGAGCGGGTTGCCGCTCTCGGTGATGTTGCCCATCTCGCGCGAGATGATGTTGTCGCCGGGCGAGGAGAATGCCACCGGCGTCGGGCCCGCCTTGGACAGCACGGTCTCGAACTTCACCACGTCGGTGCGGAACGCCGCCGTGTTGACGTTGGCGACGTTGTTGGCGATCGTCTGCAGGCGCTTTTCGAGAGCGACCTGCGCCGACAATCCCACATAGAGAGCCGATTGCATGACTTACCTGTTGAACTTGATGTTCTGAAGCGTCGTCAGCACGTTGGTGTCCATGCTGACTGACGTCGCGGCGCCGGCGATCAGGACCAGCGCGGGATTGGTCGAGCTGTCGTCCTTAGCCTGGGTCGCATCCCACATCGCCGCAAAGCGCTGCACGAACTTGGTCACCTTGGCCGGGTCCTGGAAGTCGGCAAGATTGATCTTGTCCGCGATCATCTTGGCCTGGGCGTCGATGTCGGCCGAGCTGATCGTCGCCGGCAGGCCGAGGGCGGTCTGCACCACCTGTGTCAGCGCCTTGTCGGCCAGGACCTGGTAGGCGGTCGCGATCGTGGAAGCCTTGCGGGTGAAATACAGCGCCAATCGCAGGCCCTCGTTCTGGTCCCCGGCCTTCTCCTCCATCGTCTGCGTGACGAATTGGGTCGCCGTGCCGGTCGTGGCCGCGGCGGTCTGGGTCGCCTTGTCGCCGAGTGCGGCGAAATTGAAGGCGCTTGCGAATTGCCGGTAGCGGGTGTCGGTCAGCTTGTTGGCGAAGGCGTCCTTGCTCGCGACCCCCTCGGTCAGCACCTTGCGCATGAACGCCTTGGCGTAGGTCATGTCGCTGAGGCCATAGGCCTTCATCGCGTAGGAGTAGAGGCGATAGTCCTTCAGGAAATCGTCGATCGTCTTCACGTTGCCGATATGGCCGAGGAAGTAATCGGTCTCGCGGCTGACATCCGGCTGCTGCGCGACCTGTGTCAGCGACTTGCCCATGTCCTTGGTCAACCGGGTGTAGTCCGCGATGGTGGATAGCATGACACGCGCCCCTCTGGCGCCGTTTGCGACGCCGCTTCAAGCTGCCGCCAATTGCTTGCGCGGGGCTGGCGACCTCGAAACCAGCTTCGCGCAAGCGTCGCCGACTACGTATTCTCGGTGGGATCGGCGATGGAGCGGCGCGTTGGGCAGTTTCGTGGGGATTTTCATCACGGTAGCGGCGCTGCTCGGCGGTTTTGCCGCCATGGGCGGGCACCTCGCCGTGCTGATGCAGCCGTGGGAATTCGTCATCATCATAGGCACTGCGGTCGGCACCTTCATCGTGGCCAATCCGTGGAAGACGGTCGTCGACAGCGGGGTCGCCTGCATGCAGGCCATCACCAACGCGGTGCCGGGACAGCGCTATTACCTCGACCTGCTCGGCGCGCTGCACGCTTTGATGCGTGAGCTGCGGGGCAAGGGCCGCAACGAGGTGGAGGCGCATATCGACGACCCCTCGAACTCCGAGATCTTCAAGGCATTCCCCAGCGTGCTCGGCGACCCCTCGCTGCTCCAGTTCATCTGCGACTACGTCCGTCTCATCATCATGGGCAATGCGCGTACGCACGAGATCGAAGCGCTGATGGACGAGGAGATCCACACCATCGTGAAGGGCAAGCTGGCTCCTTACCACGCGCTGGTGACGGTCTCGGAGGCGATGCCGGCCCTCGGCATCGTCGCTGCGGTGCTCGGCGTCATCAAGGCGATGGGCGCGCTCGATCAATCGCCGAAGCTATTGGGCGGCTTCATCGGCGCGGCTCTCGTCGGTACCTTCGCCGGCATCTTTCTGTCCTACGGCATCATTTCGCCCTTCGCGATCAAGATCAAGATGACGCGCGAGAAGAAGTGCCGGCCCTACATCATCGTCAAGCAGACGCTGCTGGCTTTCATGAACGGTGCCATGCCGCAGATCGCCGTCGAGCACGGCCGCAAGATGATCTCGAGCAGCGAGCGTCCCTCGATCGACGTCGTCGAGAACGAGACGATCGCAGGTCCAAAGCCCGTCGTTGCCGACGCTGAACCCAAGGCGGCGCGCGCATGATGATGGAAGACGCCGAAGTCGATCAGCGCAAGCAGCTGCCGAACTACCTGCTGGACGCTGCCGGCATATCGATCGAGCGTATGCCGATGCTCAATGTGATCTTCGATCGCATGGCGGCATCGTGCACCGACAGCCTGCAGCCGATGGCTGGAACGCCCTGCTATTTCTCGGTCAACGGCATCACCAACGACCGTGTCGGCGATATCATCAAGGACTACGAGGCCAACGCGGTCGCGGCGGTGCTCTATGCCGAGCAGTGGGACTCCCGCATCATCATCATGCTCGACCGTGACTTCGTGTTCACGATGGTCGAGGCGATGTTCGGCTCCGACGGCGCCGAGCCGCCGCTCGACGTCGAGCGCGCGTTCTCGAACATCGAGCTTCGCCTGGTCCAGGCGCTGTTCGAACGCTTCGCCAAGGCGTTGCAATCCGCCTTCGCCGGCACGTCGAACGTCACCTTCCGCGTCGAGCGGGTCGAGACGGCGATGGCCTCGCTCGCGATCGGGCGGAGCGGCAACATGTCGATCTGCGCGAACATCATGCTGCAGGCGCTCTACCGCGGCGGCCAGATGTTCCTCATCATTCCGCACTCCGCGCTCAATCCGCTGCGCCAGAAGCTCGCCCACGTGGTCGTCAGCGACGGTCGCGCCGCCGACCCACGCTGGCGCGAGCAGATGGAGAGCGAGGTCCATCGCACCGAGGTGACGCTCAGTGCCGTGCTCGACGAGAAGATGGTGACGCTCGGCGATGTCGTGAAGTTCGAGGTCGGGCAGGTGCTCGAGCTCGAGGCTACGCCGCGCACGCTGGCCCGTCTCGAAAGCAACAACCAGGTGTTGTTCTGGTGCCAGATCGGCCAGCTCGACGGCTATTACGCCATGCAGGTGGCAGATCCCGTCGATCAGAAGCGGGAGTTCGTCGATGATATCCTATCTCGTTGATATCGTGCTGCTGGTTGCGCTCGCCTTCACCAGCATGCGGGTGACCAGGATGCACCGCGAGCTGGCGCGGCTACGCAGCTATCAGGGCGAATTCTCCACCATCATGCACGAGACCGCGGGTGCCTTCGACACGGTCATCACCGCGGCGCACGATTCCACCGCAAATCTCGGACGCCTCGCCAACGTGCTGAGCACGAAGATCGATCAGGCCCACGAGGCGATCGCGGCGCTCGACGCGCGCGGCGGGCTCGTACCCGCGGCGACGACGGCGACCGCCGAGCTGAACAAGCACTGAAAGCCGGCACCGGCAGAACAATACGGCCGGAACGCCACGGCGCTCCGGCGGCGGAAGTACCAAGAGGCGATACCAAATGGCGCAATCCTACGACTATGAGTCTGCACCTGCATCGACCGAGGCCGAGACCTCACCGCTGGAGCGCCTGGCCGAGATCGCCCAGCGCACCGCCGAGGAGACCGGCAAGTTCGCCAACGTCGACGCGATCCTGCGCATTCCCGTCACCATGCAGGTGGTGCTGGGATCGGCGACCATCCCGGTGGCGAACCTGATGAAGCTCGGACGCGGTGCGGTGGTTCCGCTCGATCACCGGGTCGGCGAGCCCGTCGACGTTGTCGTCAACGGCCGCATCGTCGCCCGCGGCGAGGTGGTCGTCGTCGAAGAGGACAATTCCCGCTTCGGCGTCTCGCTCACGGAGATCGTGGGGCCGCTGGGGCAGGGTGATACCTGACCATGGCGGCACCGGTCGGCATCGCTCCCGTCAAGCAGCGAGGCGTTACCACGCTGGGCGGCACGGAAAAGGTCGCCGCGCTCCTGCTGGCGATGGGTCGGCAGGCGGCGGCCAGCGTGCTGCAGCAGTTCGAGCCGCAGGAGATCCGCATCGTCACCAAGGCGGCGGCGGAGCTGCGGCCGATCACCGCGCAGGAGCTCGAGGGCATCGTCGAGGAGTTCGCCCAGCAGTTCTCGATGGGCGCGAACATCCTCGGCACCCTAGGTGGCCTTGAAGCCGTGCTCGGCGACGTGCTGCCGGCCGATCAGGTTTCGGCGATCATGACGGACCTGCTCGGCAATTCGAGCCGCTCGGTGTGGGACCGCGTCTCGTCGGTGTCGGAAAATTCGCTGGCCACCTACCTGTCCAAGGAGCATCCGCAGACCGCGGCCCTGATCCTGTCCAAAGTCAAGCCGTCCTGCGCCGCCAAGGTGATGAGCCAGCTGCCGTCGAGCCTGCGCAACGAATTGATGCGTCGCGTGCTCAGCCTCAAGCCGATCGTCGACGACGCGATGAAGGTCCTCGAGAAGACGCTGCACGAAGACCTGACGCTGAACTTCGCCCGCAACCTCGGCGCCGACACCTACGCCCGCGTCGCCGACATCATCAACAAGATGGAGCGCGGCCACATCGAGGACATGCTGAAGAGCCTGTCGGAGAAGCGGCCGAAATCGGCCGAAGTGCTGAAGGAGCTGCTGTTTACCTTCGACGACGTCGTCAACCTGACGCCGAAGGCGCGCACCATGATTTTCGATCAGGTGCCGACCGATCGCATCGTCGTGGCGCTGAAGGGCACCGACAAGAACTTCCGCGAGCTGATCCTGTCCTCGGTCGCCTCGCGTGTCCGCCGCGTCGTCGAGCACGAGCTCGCCATCGGCGAGCCGTCCAACCAGCGCGACGTGCTGGAGGCACGACGCGTGATCACCGACCTTGCTCTCGAGCTGGCGGAGAAGGGCGAAATCGAGCTCAACCCCGAGCAGGAGGATGAGCTGGTCTTTCGCTGACCGCTGAACGGGCATGGCAGAAACATCCGATCAGGACAGCAAGACAGAAGAGCCGACCGAGAAGAAAGTCCGCGATGCGCTCGAACAGGGCAAGATTCCGGTCTCTCGGGAGGCGTCCATTTTCGCCTCGATGGCCGCGCTGATGGTGATCCAGGCGTTCCTGATCGGCCCGGGCGTGCAGCAATTGACGCCGACGCTGAAGAGCCTGCTCGACGATCCCGAGGGCTTCCCGCTCTCGACCGGCGCGGACGCGCAGAACCTGCTCACCGTGGTCGGCCTGCAGGCCCTGAGGTTCCTGGTGCCGCTGGTGGTCATCCTCGTGGCGTTCGGACTCGCCGCCTCGCTGTTGCAAAACGCGCCGCGCCTGGTGCTCGAGCGCATCAAGCCGGACCTGTCGCGAATCTCCCCGGTCAGCGGCTGGAGCCGGCTGTTCGGAACGCAGGGCTTGATCGAGTTCGCCAAGTCGCTGTTCAAGCTTGCCGCGGTAACCGCTGTCGTCGCCTTCGTGCTGCGCTCGTCCGAAGCGAGAGCGTTCGAGGCGATGTACACCGATCCGGTCGCGCTGCCGGAGATGATCCTCAACATCGCGATGCGCATCGTCTCGGCGATCTGCATCGCCACCATCGTCCTGGTGGCGATCGATCTCGCCTGGGCGCGCTTCCATTGGCGGCGCGAGCTGCGCATGACCAAGCAGGAGATCAAGGACGAGCACAAGCAGGCGGAGGGCGATCCCCTCATCAAGGCGCGCCTGCGCTCGCTGGCACGCGACCGTTCGCGCCAACGCATGATCGCCTCGGCCTCGCGGGCGACGCTGGTGATTGCCAACCCGACGCACTTCGCGATCGCGCTGCGCTACAAGCGCGAGGAAAGCGCCGCGCCGCTCGTGGTAGCCAAGGGCATGGACGTGATCGCGCTGAAGATCCGCGAGGTCGCCGAGCAGAACCGAATTCCCGTCATCGAAAACAAGGCGCTGGCGCGCGCGCTCTACGAGGCGGTTCAGGTCGATCAGGTGATTCCGGCGGAATTCTTCCGGCCCGTCGCCGAGATCATCTACTTCCTCCAATCCAAGCAGGCGCCGCGGCCCGAGAACGTCCGATAGATTTCCGAAGGTGGTGCGTCGCGCAACAGCTTGACGAAAGCTTAACGTCCTAGGCTCGTCCCGTTGGATCAGAATGGGATCGTCGTGGGACCGCTTTATCTCTTCGAACTCGCATCGTCTCAGGCGCGCTATCTCGAGCTGCGCCAATCGACCATCGCGACCAACGTCGCCAACGCCAACACGCCGGGCTTTCGGGCGCGCGACGTCGAGCCGTTCAACAAGGTGCTCGACGGCATGCCGGTGAGGCTTGCGACGACGTCGCCCTCGCACTTGCAATTGTCCGCAGCCGAGACCGATACGCGGGCGACCTCGAAGAAGGATAGCTGGGAGGTGGTTCACTCCGGCAACTCCGTCAGCCTCGAGCAGGAAATGATCAAGGGCAGCGACGTCAATCGAGACTATTCGATGAACGCGGCGATCGTCCGGTCGTTTCACCGCATGATGCTGTCGAGTGCAAAGGGCTGAGGTGAACTGACATGCTGGACTCACTGAGCGCCTCCCTGACGGTCGCAAGCTCCGGGCTCGAAGCGCAATCGACGCGCATGCGCATCGTCTCGGAGAATCTCGCGAACGCCACCGCGACGGGACGCATCGCCGGCGCCGATCCGTATCAGCGCAAGACCATCACCTTCGATGCCGCGATGGACCGCGCCTCGGGCGCGCAGCTCGCGAAGGTCAAGGAGATCGGGGTCGACACCACGCCCTACCGGGTGGAGTACGATCCGGGGCATCCCGCCGCCGACAAGGCCGGCTACGTCAAGCTGCCGAACGTGAACATGATGATCGAGATGGCCGACATGCGGGAGGTCAACCGCTCCTATGAGGCCAATCTCCAGGTCGTGAAGCAGGTGAGGTCCATGCTCGGCATGACCATCGATCTCTTGAGGAGCTGACCATGCTTGAAGCGATTTCATCCACCGCGATTTCCGCAGGGCAGGCGGCGAGCCGCGCGAGCGAGACGCAGGCGGTCGCGCCTGCCGCGACAAGTTCGGTCCACGCCAGCGGCGATGTCGGCTTCGAATCGGTGATGAAGCAGGTGACATCCGACGCGATCGGGACGCTGAAGGCGGGCGAGGCGGCGTCGATCTCGGCAATGCAGGGCAAGGAATCGACGCGCCGCGTCGTGGAGGCGCTGATGTCGGCCGAGCAGGCTCTGCAGACCGCGGTTGCGGTTCGCGACAAGGTCGTTCAGGCCTACCAGGAAGTCGTTCGGATGTCGATTTGATCTGAAGGAGTGGGACTAGTGAAATCGCTCGCCATCGCGGCCACGGGCATGAACGCCCAGCAGACCAACATCGAAGTCATCGCGAACAACATCGCCAACATCAACTCGACCTCCTACAAGCGGGCGCGAGCGGAGTTCACCGATCTGTTCTACCAGATGGACCGCATGCAGGGCGTCGCGAACACCAACGGCTCCTCGCCGATTCCGGAAGGCGCCAATCTCGGCCTCGGCGTCAAGTCCGCGGCGATCCGCAAGCTGCACATCCAGGGCGCGCTGACGCAGACCGGCAATCCCTATGATCTCGCGATCAACGGCCGCGGCTGGTTTCAGGTGCTCGGCCCCAACAACGAGGTGCAATACACCCGTGCGGGCTCGTTCAATACCAATGCCAACGGCCAGCTCGTCACGATCGACGGTTACCTGCTGGATCCCGCGATCACCATCCCGCAGGGGACGGTCGAGGTCACGGTCAATCAGACCGGCCAGGTGTTTGCCAAGCTCGACACGGAGGTGAATCCGCGGCAGATCGGCCAGCTCAACCTCGCCAATTTCGCCAACGAAGCGGGTCTCGAGCCGCTGGGCAGCAATCTCTACAAGGAGACCACGGCGTCAGGCACGCCGGTCGTCGGCCTGCCCGGCGATGCCGGCTACGGCAAGATCAGCCAGAAATGGCTTGAAGCCTCGAACGTCGACCCGGTCAAGGAAATCACCGAGTTGATCTCGGCGCAGCGCGCCTACGAAATGAACGCCAAGGTCATCCAGGCCTCGGATGAAATGGCCCAGACGGTCTCGAAGGGCATGCGCTAGCTCCGGTGTCTCGATGTTGAACTGGGTGGGCCTGATCATGCGCGGGTTGGCCGCCGTGCTGCTGGTTCTCGCCGCGGCGCGGGTCGCCGCGGCCGAGGAGAAGCGGCTTCCGGTGCCGGCCGTCTCGATCCGCGCCGGCGAGCTGATCCGCGAGGAGATGATCGCCGAGCGCGCCTTCGCGCCGAGCCTGCTCGGCGTCGCCATGTTCATCGACCAACGTCAGGTCCTGGTCGGACGCATGGCGCGGCGCGCGCTGTTGCCGGGCCAGCCCATTCCAACCAATGCGGTGGAGGATCCCTGGACCGTCGCGCGCGGCGCCATGGTCAAGGTCGTGGTCGAGGACAGCGGCCTGTCCATCGTCACTTACGGCTCGGCGATGCAGTCGGGTTCAGCCGGCGCGCTGATCCCCCTGCGCAACACGGACACCGGCGTGATCATCAGGGGCGTCGTCCAGCCGGACGGCACCGTCAAGGTCATGGACGGGTCATGATGAGACTCCTGCTTGCGTTCGTCCTGCTGGTGTCGGCCGCCAGCGCCCAAGCCGGCGTCCGCATCAAGGACATCGCGGACATCAAGGGTTTGCGCGAGAACCAGATCGTCGGCTACGGCCTCGTCATCGGCCTCAACGGGACCGGCGACACGCTGCGCAATGCTCCGTTCACCGAACAGTCCCTGCAATCGATGCTCGAGAGCATGGGCATCAACGTCAGGAACGAGACCACGAGCACCAACAACCCCCCGCGTCCGACGACGCTGCGCACGCGCAACGTCGCAGCGGTGATGGTGACGGCGGACCTTCCGCCTTCGATCGGACCCGGCGAGCGCATGGACGTCACCGTGTCGTCGCTCGGCGATGCGACGTCGCTGCTCGGCGGCACGCTGGTGATGACGTCGCTGCGCGCGGCGGACGGCGCCGTCTATGCGGTGGCGCAGGGCGCGATCACGGTCGCCGGTTACAGCGTCGGCGGCCAGGCGCAGAACGTCAGCCAGGGCACGCCGACGGCCGGACGCATCCCGAACGGTGCGCTGGTCGAACGCGAGGTGCACGGAAGTCTGCATGAGATGGAATTTCTGGTGCTGCAGCTGAAGAACCCCGACTTCGTCACCGCAACGCGCATCCTCGACGCGGTCAACCGTTACGCCGGCGGCCGCTACCGCGCGCAGATCGCGTTCGAGCGCGACTACCGCACCATCGTGCTGTCGAAGCCGCGGCATGTCGGCCCTGTCCGCTTCCTCGCCGAGATCGGCGAATTGGTGGTCGAGCCGGACACGCCGGCGCGGGTCGTGATCAACGAGCGCACCGGCACGGTCGTCATCGGCCGCGACGTGCGCATATCGACCGTTGCCGTGACCCACGGCAATCTGACGGTTCGCGTCACGGAGATGCCGGTCGTATCCCAGCCGGCGCCATTCTCGCGAGGGCAGACGGTGGTCGTTCCGCAGACAGTGGTGGAGGCCAACGAGGCCGGATCGCAGGTGGCGATCCTCAGTGGGGTCGATCTCCAGCGCCTCGTGCGCGGGCTGAACCAGATCGGCCTCAAGCCGTCAGGGATCATCGCGATCCTCCAGGCGATCAAGACGGCAGGCGCGCTCCAGGCCGACGTCATCGTGCAATGATGCGCAAGCGTCGTGCAAGCTTGGTCGCTCAATGCTCAGGTCTGAAGCGAGAATCGCACGCGGCCCGATGCTGAAGCTGGATCACAAAGTCAAACTCCTCCTGCTGGCCGCGGCAACCATGCTGGCGAGTGTCTCGCCGGTGCTCGCCCTCGACGAGGCCAGGTCGTCGAAGCCACTCAACCTGCTCTCCTTCGCCCGCGGACCGCAGAAGCCGCAGTCGCCCGCCAGCGCGATACCTGGCGACAATGCTGCGGTCCGGGCCACGGCATGGGCGGCTGAAGATTCGAGCCCCGTCGTCACCGGTGCGGTGCCGGAGACGCCGACACCTGCGCCCGCAGCGGTCCGTCCGGCCAAGCCCGGCAGCGTCACGGCGCCGCCGAAGCCTGCACCGCCGCAGGCTGCGCCGGCCCCCGACAACGAAATCGCGCTGTTCTGCAGCAACGTCGCCGATCCCGCCGTCGACGCCAGGCTGGCCTGGCAGCTCAAGGAGCTCGAGAAGGCGGAGAGCCTGCTGCGCGAGCGCATCGCCGAAGTCGAGGCCAAGCGCGTCGAATACGAGAAATGGATGGTGTTGCGCGACGACTTCCTGAAGAAGGCCGAAGCGAGCGTGGTCGAGATCTATTCGCGCATGAAGCCCGAAGCTGCGGCGACCCAGATCGCCGGCATGGCCGACGAGACCGCCGCCGCCGTGCTCGCCAAGCTCAGCCCGCGCAGCTCGAGCGCGATCTTCAACGAGATGGACACGGCACGCGCGGCGCACCTCGCCGACCTGCTCGGCGGCATGCGTCGCGTGGACGACGGAAAGAGCAAATAGATGACCAAGCCGATCCTCATCCCCTCGCTGCTCGCGGTCTCCGTGCTCCTGGCCGGATGCTATCATGATCCGGCCGAGGTGCTGACCGGTCCGCAGATGTCGCCTGTCGGCAGCGGCCTGCGGATGCAGGCCGATCCGATCCCGGTGACGCCGCGCATGCGGACGCCCGTCAGCTACCGCTCCACCTGGGACGACGGCACCGATCTCTACCGCGATCCGCGCGCGCGCCGCACCGGCGACGTCGTGACGGTGATCATCTCGATGCAGGACAAGGCCAAGCTCGACAACAAGACCGGCCGCTCGCGCGACTCGCAGGTCAAGTTCGGGCTCGACTGGCTGATGGACATCGCCGGATGGAACGACACGGGTTCGGCCAACGCCAATCTCAGCACCAACACCCAGATCAAGGGCAATGGCCAGATCGACCGCACCGAGGACATCAGGCTCTCGATCGCGGCCGTCGTCACCGACGTACTGCCGAACGGCAACATGATGATCAGCGGTTCGCAGGAGTTTCGCGTCAACACGGAGATGCGCGTACTCAAGGTCGGTGGCATCGTGCGTCCGCGCGATATCTCGCGGACCAACACCATCTCCTACGAAAAGATCGCCGAGGCGCGCGTCTCCTATGGCGGCCGCGGCAATCTGTCGGACGTGCAGCAGCCTGGATGGGGACACCGGATCTATGACGCCGTGGCACCGTTCTGAGGTCCGAGCCGGCCGGACTGCGCCGCGATGGCGGGGGACCCCATGCGCCTGATCGCCGCCATCGTCGTGCTGACCCTGATCGCGATCGGCGCGGGGGCGATTGCCGGCCTGCATCTGATCGCCACCGCCGAGCGCGTCGCCGATGCCAAGAAGAGCGCCACGCCGCCGCCGATCGCCTCGAGCTACGCCGGCAGCGCGCGGCTCAGGAAATTGTCCCCGATCGTGACCAATCTCGCCGCGCCGGCCAACAACTGGGCGCGCATCGAAGCCTCGATGGTGACCGACAGCATGAGCGACGAGGATGCCGGCATTCTGGCCGCCCATATCAGCGAGGACATCGTGACCTATCTGCGCTCGGCGACGGTGGCGCAGTTCGAGGGATCGCGCGGGCTCCAGCATCTGCGCGACGACCTGACCGAGCGCGCCAATATCCGCTCGTCGGGCAAGGTCCGCGAATTGATCATCGAGACGCTGGTGATTCAGTGAGAGTGAAAGTCCTGCTGCTCGCGCTGGTTCTGGTCGTGCTGCCCGAAGCGGCGCTGGCCCAGATTCCCGACCTGAATTCCCTGCTGCCGCCCGGAAACGGCTCGACCAGCGGCCGGATCATCCAGCTGATGGCGCTGATCACGGTGCTGTCGGTGGCGCCGGGGCTGCTCATCATGGTGACGAGCTTCACGCGATTTGCGGTGGCGCTGTCGTTCCTGCGCGCCGGTCTCGGGCTCCAGACCACGCCGGCCAATCTGGTGCTGATCAGCCTCGCGCTGTTCATGACCTTCTACGTCATGGCGCCGACCTTCGACCGCGCCTGGGAGACCGGCGTGCAGCCGCTGATGAAGAACGAGATCTCGGAGGAGGAGGCTTATCTGAAGATCACCGATCCGTTCCGGGAGTTCATGCTGGCCCATGTCCGCGACAAGGATCTCCAGACCTTCGAAGCGCTCGCCGCCGAAAGCTTCCGCAGGAAATTCGACGACAAGCGGATCGATCTGCGCGTCATCATTCCGGCCTTCATGATCTCCGAGCTCAGGCGCTCGTTCGAGATCGGATTCCTCATCATCCTGCCGTTCCTGGTGATCGACATGATCGTGGCGACGCTGACCATGTCGATGGGCATGATGATGATGCCGCCGACGATCCTCGCGCTGCCGTTCAAGATGTTGTTCTTCGTGCTGATCGACGGCTGGAACCTGCTCGCCTCCGGACTGGTGCGGTCGTTCTCGTAACAGCGGCGATCGCCGATCGGCCCGCTATGGTTAAGCAATGTGCGCTGGATATGGTTAGCAGTCCGTAATATTAACTATATGATTTTATTGGGTAATTCAGGCCGGCTTTAAGCTGGAGGCAAGATTCGGCGTGCTAGCAATGCGGCACGGCGGATTGGACCCACCCACATCAGTCCAAAGGCATGATGCCGCCCCTCCGTACCGGTGAAAGCCCGGTATGTCCCCTCGTGAAAATGTATCGCGTACAAAAAAGGGACATTCGCAATGTCAAGCCTGCTTACGAACTCGACCGCCATGACCGCACTCCAGACCCTGCGGTCTGTGGGTTCGCAACTCTCCACCACGCAGAACCGGATCTCCACCGGTCAGCGCGTGGCCACCGCTTCGGACAACGCCGCCTATTGGTCGATCGCCACCTCGATGCGCGCCGACAACGCCGCGCTCTCCGCCGTCTCCGACTCGCTCGGTCTGTCGGCTGCGACCGTCGATACCGAATATACCGCGCTGACCACGGTCATCGGTGACAAGGAGTCCGGCCTGACCAAGCTCCAGTCGCTGCTGGTCCAGGCGAAGACCGCCGGTATCGACCGCACCAAGATCCAGGCGGACGTCACCCAGATCCAGCAACAGATGAAGAGCACGGCGAATGCCGCGACCTTCAACGGCATCAACTGGTTGAGCACGACGACCGGCACCACGCCGACGAGCTTCAGCCTGGTGTCGTCGTATTCTCGCGTCGGCGGCACGCCCACCATCGGCTCCATCACCGTGACGACCGCCAACTACACGCTCTACTCCACGACGCAGACCGGTATCCTGGACACCGTGGCCGGCAGCGCCTCGGTCGACACGATCAACATCGCCGCGCTGACCGACTCGGCCGCCGATCAGACCACGCTCGATGGCTACATCGCGCAGGTCACGACCGCCATCAACTCGGTGGCCGCGTCCGCCGCCAATCTCGGTGCCGTCAAGAACCGTATTTCGACCAACACGGAGTTCGTGAAGTCGCTGATGGACTCGGTTGACCGCGGTGTCGGCCAGCTCGTCGACGCGGACATGAATGCGGAATCCACCCGCCTTGCCGCGCTGCAGGTTCAGCAGCAACTCGGCGTTCAGGCGCTCTCGATCGCCAACAACAGCAGCCAGAGCATCCTGTCGCTGTTCCGCTAAGGCTTCGATCATCGGGGGGGCCGCGCTTCTCGCAAAGCGCGGCCCTTTTGCTTGGCGCGACCACGCACCCAGTTTCCGCTGCCTGTTGCGGCGGAAACACAGAGCCACAAGCCCCGCACAAGCTTCGCTCGTTAACCTCGCCGCTACGACAGATTGGGCCTTGAACCCGCGTTTGCGGCACGCCCAAAGGCATGACGCCGCCCTGTCGTACCGGTGCAAGCCCGGTATGTCCCCAACTCAAGTCAATCTTCAAAGGGACATCAAAATGGGTTCTAGCCTTCTCACCAACTCCTCCGCCATGACCGCGCTCCAGACCCTGCGGTCTGTCAGCGCGCAACTCGCCACCACGCAGAACCGGATCTCCACCGGTCAGCGCGTGTCCACCGCTTCGGACAACGCCGCCTATTGGTCGATCGCGACCTCGATGCGCTCCGACAACGCTGCGCTGTCGGCGGTCTCGGACTCGCTCGGCCTGTCGGCCGCGACCGTCGACACCGAATATACCGCTCTGACTTCGGTGATCGGCGACAAGGAATCCGGCCTGACCAAGCTCCAGGCGCTGCTGGTCCAGTCCAAGACCGCCGGTATCGACCGCACCAAGATCCAGGCCGACATCACCCAGATCCAGCAGGACATGAAGCTGAAGGCCAACTCGGCGACCTTCAACGGCATCAACTGGCTGAGCACCACGACGGGCACCACACCGACGAGCTTCAACCTGGTGTCGTCCTACTCGCGTGTCGGCGGCACGCCGACCATCGGCTCGATCACGGTGACGACCGCCAATTACACGCTCTACTCGACCACGCAGACCGGCATCCTGGACACCGTGGCCGGCAGCGCCTCGGTCGACACGATCAACATCTCCGCGCTGACCGACTCGGCGGCCGACCAGACCACGCTCGATGCCTACATCGCGCAGGTCACCGCGGCGATCAACTCGGTGGCTTCGGCCGCTGCCGATCTCGGTGCGGTCAAGAACCGCATCTCGACCAACTCGGAGTTCGTCAAGACCCTGATGGACTCCGTGGATCGCGGTGTCGGCCAGCTCGTCGACGCGGACATGAACGCGGAATCGACCCGCCTTCAGGCCCTGCAGACCCAGCAACAGCTCGGCGTTCAGGCGCTCTCGATCGCCAACCAGAACAGCCAGAGCATCCTGTCGCTGTTCCGCGGCTAAGCGGCGCTTTCGAAAACGACCGTGCTCCCTCAGGGAGCACGGTCCCCGCCGTGATGGTGGGCACGCCGACGCGCGATGTGCCGGCAATCGATCTCCCGACGCCAGACGTCTTGCGACACGTCGCAGCCGCTCGGGCTGCCGCGCGCCCGAGCGCTCGCTCGTGGCCGCCCAACCGATTGCGCCACCCCGTCTGGTAAAATTGCAACGCCTCGCCAGCGAACTGACACATTCGCGGTCCCGCGCAACCTTCAGACAAGGTTGGCAGCTGAGTGTCCTTAACCATTCGCATTGGTACGAGGTCATATGCTCAGTCGTGCGCAGATACAGCAACTGCTCAACAATCTGCTGGAGCTTGGGCCGCGGCGCCTGATGGCCTTGGGACTGATCGGCTTTGCGGTTCTCGTCACCGTCGTCGGCGGCGCCTATTATCTCAGCCGGCCCGAGTTCGAAACGCTCTACACCGGCCTCACCCGCGAAGACGTGACGCGCATCGGCGCGGCACTGCGCGAGCAGAACATCACCTTCGACGTCAATTCTGCCGGCGATGCGGTCTCGGTGCGCCCGAGCCAGACCATGCAGGCGCGGATGCTGCTGGCCGAGAAGGGGCTGCCGACCAGCGCCAATTCCGGTTACGAGCTGTTCGACAAGATCGGCTCGCTCGGGCTGACCTCGTTCATGCAGGAGGTCACCAAGCTGCGCGCGCTCGAGGGCGAGATCGCCCGCACCGTCCAGCTGATGAAGGGCGTGAAAGCGGCGCGCGTGCACATCGTGCTGCCGGTGCGCGGCTCGTTCCGCGCGACGCAGCAGCCGCCTTCGGCGTCGGTCGTGCTGCGCACCGACGGCGCGATCGAGGCGCGCACGGCGCAGTCGATCCGGCATCTCGTCGCCGCCGCCATCCCCGGCATGAGCCGGGACAAGGTGACGGTGCTCGATGCCGACGGCTCGATGCTGCTCGCCGAGGAGGACGAGGCCAGCGCCGCGCCGACCAAGATGGCGAGCCTGCAGAAGACGGTCAGCGGCATGGTGCAGGAGAGCATCCGCAAGGCGCTGACGCCGTATCTCGGTCTCGACAATTTCGAGGTGAGCGTCGCCCCGCAGCTGTCCACCGACAAGCGGCAGATCAACGAGACGGTCTACGATCCCGAGAACCGCGCCGAGCGCTCGGTGCGGAACGTGCGCGAGAAGGAATCCTCGCAGAACGCCGACCGTTCGTCGCCGACCACGGTGCAGCAGAACCTTCCTGACCAGCAGGTGAATGCGGGCGGCGGCAAGAACTCCAGCGAGGACAAGACCCGCCGTGAGGACGTCACCAATTTCGAGGTCTCGTCCAAGACCACGACGACGGTGAGCGACGGCTATTCGGTCAGGAAGCTGTTCATCGCCGTCCTGGTGAACCGCGTGCGGCTGGTCGCCGATCTCGGCGACAAGAGCAACCAGGCCATCATCGACAGCAAGCTCGCCGAGATCAGCCAGCTCGCGGCGACGGCGGGCGGACTGGACAAGGCTCGCGGCGATCAGATCCAGGTGACGGCCGTCGACTTCATCGAGGGGTCGCGTGAGCTGGCGCCGGTGCCGCCGATCAGCTTCGTCGAGATGATCAACAAGCAGCTCGGCAGCGTCATCAACGCGATCACGATCCTGGCCGTGGCTTCGATGCTGGTCTGGTTCGGGCTGCGGCCGGCGGTCAACGGCATTCTGACCCATCGCGCGGAACAGGAGCAGGCGGAGGCGGCCGAGGCCGCCCAGCTCGAGGCCGCGGCGGCCCTTGCGCTGCCCGACGGCGAGGAGGCCGAGCTCAACCTCGTCGAAGACCTCGAAGGCAAGATGCAGCGAACGCCGCAGAAGCGGCTGGAGCAGATCGTCCGGCTCGATCAGATGCAGGCGGCGGCGATCCTTAAAGACTGGATGCGACGCGAGGAGGCGGCTTGAACGCGGCAATCGGAAAACTCCTGACGCAGTTCGATGCGAATGGCCGGGTCAAGTCGGCGCCGCCGCCACCGCCGAAAATCCAGGACGTGCTGACCCGGCCGAAGGAGGCGAGGCGCGATCCGCAGCCTCAACCGCAGCCCCAGACGCAGCATCAGTCGCCGTCGCCGGCGACCGAAGCGCCGCCGGTCAATCTCCTGGACGATGCCTGGCGGCGCGGCCATGCGGCGGGCGTCGCGGAAGCCGACGCCAAACTGGCCGAGGAGCGCGTCCGCAGCGCGATCCGGCTCGGCGAGGAGCGGGCCAAATGGTCGGACCAGCAGGCGGTCGCGATCGTCAGCGGTTTCGAGGCGGCCTGCCGCGAGATCGAGACCAACATCGCAAGCTCCGTGGCGCGGATCCTGCTGCCGTTTCTCACCGAGGCGGTGCGCGACAAGGCGATCGGATCGCTGGTCGAGCAGATCGCGGCGCTGACCGGCAGCTCGTCGGCGCCGGCCTTCAAGGTCACCGGCCCGAGCGAGCTGCTGGACCTCGTCAAGACGCAGCTCGAGGCATCCAGGCGAACGGGCATTGCATACGAGGCCGCCGAGACGCTCGAGGTCCGCGTCGTGGCCGACCAGACCGTGATCGAGACGCAGATCACGGCCTGGAGTGAACGCCTCAAGGAAGCGCGCCGGTAGTCCGCCATGGAGGAGGTCAAGCATGAGATCGTGATCGTCCGCCGGCGCAGCGCCTTCGCCGAGGAGGCGCATCACGGCGGCGTCTGGAAGATCGCCTATGCGGACTTCATGACCGCGATGATGGCGTTCTTCCTGGTCATGTGGCTTCTCAATGCGCTCAACCAGGATCAAAAGCAGGTCGTCGCGAGCTATTTCAACCCGATCCAGCTCGCGGAAAATGCCCCCGCGCCGAAGGGCCTGAAGAATCTCTCCAAGAAGGAGCCGACGTCGTTCGAAGGTCAGGACGGCAAGCGCCAGCCGGCTGGCTCGAACGAAGAACGTCGTGGTGACTCGCCGACGGTCGAGAAGCCGGCCTCCTTCGAAGAGAAGGTCCTGTTCCGCGATCCCTATGCGACCCTCGCCGAGATCGCCAACAGCGCGAACCAGTCCACGGGCCAGCGTCGCGCCGGCGCTCTGACCTCCGCCGAAGAGGACGGCCTCAAGGGGGGCGATGCCTATCGCGATCCCTTCGACCCCGGCTATTGGAAGCTGGCGCCGCAGGCGTCCAAGGACGCCGATCGCTTCATCGAGAGCGAGCCGAAGCCGAATGCCTCCGCGCGAGACGGCGCAGCCGCCGGAGCAAATCCGGGCGAGGTGCAGGCGCGCCGGACCAGAACGGATGATGCCGGCGGCAGCGTGGCTCCAACCCCGGAGAACTCTTCCGCAAGCCTGTCGCCTCTGCTGCCGCCGGGGCCCGCAGCGACGCAGTCGGCACGCGAGGGCAGCGCTCAAGCTGGCGTTCAGGCGAGCGCGGCCCCGCAGGCCCGTCTCAACGATACGGCGAAGGAAACCGAAGCGCGCGAGGTGGCGCAAACGCAGCAGCCGACCCTCAAGCAGCTTCAATCCGCGATCGCGGAGGCGCTGTCGGATATCAAAGCCGGGGCGGGGCCGGCGGCCGAGGTGCGCCAAGTCGAGGAAGGGCTCCTGGTCAGCCTGACCGACGATGCGAGCTTCGGCATGTTCGCGGTCGGCTCGGCCGAGCCACGGCCCGAGCTGATCCGCGTGATCGACAAGATCGGGCCGCTGCTGATGAAGCGCCAGGGCGTGATCATCGTCCGCGGCCATACCGACAATCGGCCGTATCGGTCGGAGAATTACGACAATTGGCGGCTGTCGACTGCTCGTGCGCAGATGGCCTATTACATGCTGGTTCGCTCCGGTGTCGATGCGCGGCGGATCGAGCATATCGAAGGTTACGCCGATCGGCGGCTGAAGCTTCCGAACGACCCCGCGGCCGCCCAGAACCGCCGGATCGAGATCCTGATCCGGGAGAAGCGCCCGTGATCAGGCTGCTGCGCCGCGCCGCCTTGCTGCTGCCGTTCATGGCGGCAAATGCGCTTGCCCAGCCTGCGCCCCAGGGAGGCGAACCCTATGAGTTCGTCCGCGGCTTGCAAGCCGTGCAGGACGGCATCGCCAATGGCGACACCGCCGCACATGGCAGTCATATCGCGCTGATCCGGCAGATCGGCGAGAAGTTTCTCGCGGCCGATCCCGCGGTGTGGAGCAATCCACGGAACGGCCAGGCGGTCGTCATCTACCTGCTGAGCGGCGGTGCGCCGCAAATCGTCCGCAAGCTGCCGCTGGACAAGATGAACGTCGACGAGCGGCTGTTCAACGGTGCGCTCGCCTATGTCGAGGGCCGTCAGGAGGAAGCGCGGGAGCTGCTCAAGGAGATCAAACCGCGGACCATTCCCTCAGGATTGGGCGGACAGGTCGCGCTGGTTCAGGGCGCGCTGTTCGCGCGCGCCGAGGCGTCGCTCGCGATCGAGCGTCTGGACGATGCGCGCCTGCTGCTGCCCGGCACGCTGGTCGAGGAAGCGGCGCTGCGGCGCGAGATCCTGCTGGTGGGGCAGGCGGAGGATTTCGAGAAGTTCGAGTTCCTGGCGCTGGCCTATATCCGCCATTACCGCAACTCGATCTATGCCGGCGATTTCTGGCAGCGCTTCTCCGCGGGGCTGACGCAATCGAGCCTGGCGCTCGACGAGCGCCGCTTCGCGCGGATCTCGGCCTTGCTGGAGCAGATCGATCGTGCCAGCCGCCTCAAGCTCTATCTCGTGATCGCGCGCGCCGCGATGGTGCGCGGACGGCTGGCCGTGACCCGGCTGGCCGGCGAGCGGGCATTGACCCTCAGCGCGGATGCATCGGCGGAACGCGAGCGCGCCCATTTCTTCCGCGGCGCCTCGCGCGTGCTCACCGACGAATATGACGGCGGTCTCGCCGAACTGAAGACGCTCGACCGGTCGAAGCTGCCCGAGCGCGACGTCCCCCTTCTCAATGCCGCGGTGCAGCTCGCGCTCGACGTCCGCAAGCCCTTCGCGAGCGGATCCGCCGCGGCGGCGGACAAGCCCCCGGCAACGCCGGCGCGGCTCGATCTGTCGTCATCGATCGCGACGCTCGCACGGGCGCACAAGCAGCTCGGCGAGCTCGAACTCCTGACCAAGGACCGCCGTCCATGACCAAGCTCAGTGGAACCTCAGGCCAGCTCTTCTCGGGTCTCGCCGAGAGCCTCAACGTGCGCGGGTCGCGCTCGGCAAAGGGCGCCGGGACCAAGCCGCAGGCGAACTCGTCCTTCAACGATCTGCTCCACACCGTCTCGAACCTCGCCAAGCAGGCAGTGAGCGAAGACGGCAGCGAGACGGCCGCGAAGACCGGAACGCTGCGCACGCGCCCGATCCATCCGGCCGAGCAGGAAAAGCCGAAGCAGGCGACGCTGCGCCAATCCGTCGAGACCGACGCACATCCAAAGTCCATGGACGAGGCCTCCGACGCCAAGTCCGACAAGCTGGCGGAGAAACAACGTGCTGTCGATCACGTCGCCGGGACAGACCGCCAGGACCAATCCGGCGTTGCTGTCATGGTCAGCCAGGAGATCGCTACCGCGCCTGCCGCGAAGCCGCAGATGCAATTGTCGCCCGCGGGCGAGGACGCGCCCGCGCGCGACGAGCGGTCAACCTCGGCAAAGCACGAAGCTCCGGGCGCGGTGAAGGCGGCGATCGCCGATACCGGTCCATCCGGTCCCGTCCCGGCCGGCGCGCGCTCGCAGGCTGCGGCTTCGCAAGCGATGGCCGCGTCGCAGCCGGCTCTGACGCAAGGCACGGAGCCTTCGAGTGCAATGCCGGCATCGCCTGGCTTCGAGGCTGTCACGGCCGAAGTCGAGCGCGCTGCCAGGGCTTCGGCGCGCGCGGCGCTGCCCGAGACGACCAAGGTCACCGTGGTCCAGCAGGAAACCCATCTGCCACCGGCGCAGTTCAACGCCCCGCAGCAGGTCGCCAATGCCGTCGTCGCCGAGCTGAAGGAGTCCTCGGCACCGGCTGCGTCCGCGGCATCCGATCTCGCGGCATCCCAGACCAACGCACCGGATCAGCCGCTCAGGATCCTGACCGTCAATCTCGAACCGCCCGCGCTCGGCAACGTCACGGTGCGCCTGCGCCTGGTCGGCACCGAAGTGTCCGTTCAGCTCGCGGCCGAGCGCAAGGACACCAGCCAGATGCTCGACCAGCAGCGCGACCAGATCCGCGATCTCATGCAGTCGGCGGGTTATGTCGCGGACGTCGCGCCGGTGCAGCACGGCTCGCTGGATGGATTTCAGAGCGGCTCCGGCCAGTCGCAGCCGCAGCACCCGGCCCAGCAGCAATCCTCGCCGCAGTCGCAAGGCGCATTCGGCGGTGCCGGCACGTCGTCGGGGCAGTCCGACGGCGGCGCGAAACAGGCCCGCCAGGAGCGCCAGTTCACCCAGGAGACGCGTCATGATCAGGACGTGGCGCCGCATCCTCGTCGCGGCCCTGTTTATCTGTAACGCGAGCGCTGCGGAAGCCGCCGCCGAAACTGCGCGCCCCTGCGAGCGCGAGATGGCGCGCGCCGCCCGGCAGCACGGGATTCCGCTCGGCATTCTCTATGCCGTCGGCCTCACCGAGACCGGCCGGCGCGGCGCGCTCCATCCTTACGCGCTCGGGGCCGACGGCCAGACCGTGTTCGCCAAGGACATCAACGATGCGATGGCGAACTTCGAGGCGATGCGCAGCAAAGGCGTCAAGCTGATCGACCTCGGCTGCATGCAGATCAACCATTACTATCACGGCGACAAGTTTGCCTCGGTGCGAGCGATGTTCGATCCTGCCAGGAACGTCGAATATGCTGCGCGCTTCCTGAAAGAGCTGAAGCAGCGCGAGGGCAGCTGGACCATGGCGGTCGCGCGCTACAATGCGGGTCCCAACAATCAGCCTGCGCAGAAGCGCTATGTCTGCCATATCGTTGCGCATCTGGTCTCGAGCGGTTTCGGCGCGTGGACCGACAAGGCGCGCTCGTTCTGCCAGCCCAAGACGAGCTGAAGCAGAGCTGACCGGACCACGACAAGTTGTGCATCGCGCCCCATCATCAGCCCCGCGCAAGCAAGAACCCCCATTGTAGCCGTAACCCTACCGAAGGAGCCCAATTCATGAGCCTGTATGGTGTTATGCGCACCGGCGTTTCCGGGATGAACGCGCAGTCCAACAAGCTGTCGACGGTCTCGGACAACATCGCCAACGTCAACACGACGGGCTACAAGCGGGCTTCGACGGAGTTCTCCTCGCTGATCCTGAAGAGCGGCTCCGGCAACTACGATTCCGGCGCGGTCGAAACCAAGGTCCGATATGCCATCAGCGACGGGGGCAATACGCAGTACACCACGTCGACCACGGACCTCCGCGTCCAGGGCAATGGCTTCTTCGTGGTGTCGAACGCCAACAACACGCAGCAATATCTGACGCGCGCCGGCTCGTTCGTGCCCGACAGCCAGGGCAATCTGGTCAACGGGGCCGGCTTTTATCTTCTGGGCCAGCCCGGCAACGTGACCAACTTCTCGCAGAACAGCCTGTCCGGCATGCAGATCGTCAACATCGCCCAGGTTTCGCAGGTGCCCGTGCCGTCGACGGCGGGGACGCTCACGACCGGCAATCTGGATCCGAAAGCGGCTGTCATTGCTGGCCCGCCCGGCCCGGCGTCATATTCATCGAAGAGCTCGATCGTGGCCTACAACAATATCGGCCAGGCCGTTACGCTCGACGTCTACATGTCCCACACGGCGACGGCTGCCGGCTCGGATACCTGGCAGATCGGGGTCTACGACTCCGCGACGGGCACCTCGCTCGGCGCCGCCACCACTTTCACCTTCGACACCACGGCGGCCGGCAGGGGCGCGCTCGCCGCTGCGAGCCCGACCGGTCTCGCCTTCACCGTCCCCGGAGGTGCGGCGATGACCTTTGACCTGTCGAACTTGACCCAGGTCGGCACCGACTTCAGTTTCAAGGCCACTGTCAATGGCAGCGTTCCCTCGGCCATCGACAAGGTCGATATCGACGATGCCGGCCACGTGACGGCGATCCTCAAGAACGGACAGCAGCTGACGCTCTACACCATCATGCTCGCCGACGTCGCGAGCCCCGACAATCTGACGCCCGAGCCCGGCAACGTCTATTCGACCAACATGAATTCCGGCAACGCGCAGGTCGGAAATGCCGGCACGGGTGGGCTCGGCACGATCCAGTCCAGTGCCCTGGAAGACTCCAACGTCGACCTCGCGGACGAGCTCACCGGCATGATCGAGGCCCAGCGCGGCTTCACGGCGAACTCGAAATCGTTCCAGACCGGCTCGGATCTGCTGGACGTCGTCGTCAACCTGAAGCGCTGAATTCTTCGGCGCTCGTTTCGGGCAAGAGCACTCCATGTCGCTTACCGCCGCTCTCAACTCGGCCCGCTCCTCGCTCATGGCGTCGAGCGTCCAGTCGTCGGTCATCTCGCGCAACATCGCCGGTGCCGGCGCCACCGGCTATTCGCGCAAGCTCACCGTGCTGGACAATCTGCCCGGCGCCGGCGTCTATGTCGCGGCGATCCAGCGCGCCGCCAGCTCGGGCCTCTACAACAACGTCCTGATCGCGACCTCGTCGTCCGCCAAGCAAACCGCGATCTATGAGGGCCTGGAGAAGATCGCCTCCGCGACGGTGGACGATCCGGAGCTCGAGCAGTCGCCGACGGCGCAGCTCAATGCGCTGAAGCAGGCGTTGCAGAAATATGCCAACGCCCCCGACAACACCACGCTGGCGCAGGCGGCCGTCGCGTCCGCCAAGGACATGGCGGCCGCGCTCAACCAGGCGACCCGGACCGTGCAGTCGGTCCGCGAGAGCGCCGATGCCGACATGAAGACGTCGGTTCAGAACATCAACCAGCTGCTCTCCCGGTTCGAGGCCGTCAACACCGCGATCGTGAAGGGCACGATCTCCGGCGACGACATCACCGACTATCTCGACCAGCGCGACAGCATCGTCTCGCAGCTGTCGCAGGAGGTCGGCGTCACCATGTCGATCCGTCCCAACGGCGACGCGGCGCTCTACGCCGACAGCGGCGTCGTGCTGTTCGACAAGGTGGCGCGGACGGTGAGCTTCGCGCCGACGAATGCCTACACCGCCGGCACCACGGGCAATGCCGTTTACATCGACGGCGTCCCGGTGACCGGCGCCAATTCGGTGATGCCGCTGAAATCGGGCAAGCTCGCGGGCCTTGCCCAGCTGCGCGACCAGGACGCCGTCACCTATCAGAGCCAGCTCGACGAAATCGCGCGCGGCCTGATCAATACGTTCAGGGAAAGCGATCAGACCGCCGCAGCGCTGCCCGACGTTCCCGGTCTCTTCACCTATCCGGGCGCTCCCGCGATGCCGGCGAGCGCGACCGTCTCGGTGGGCCTCGCCGGCACGATCTCGATCGCCGCATCGGTCGATCCGACCCTGGGCGGCGACCCGAATCTGCTGCGTGACGGTGCGATCAGCGGCAACCCGGCCTACCGGTACAACACCGCCGGCAACGGCGGCTTTTCGGCCCGATTGCAGCAGCTCATCGGCGGCATGGATGCCTCGCAGCCGTTCGATGCAACGACACAAGGCAAGCCGAGCGGCAGCCTGATCGACTTCGCATCGTCATCGGCGAGCTGGATCGAAAACCAGCGCAAGACCGCCGACGCCAACTCCGAGTACCAGAGTACATTGCTCAACCGCAGCATCACGGCGTTGTCCAATGTCAACGGCGTCAACATGGACGACGAAATGGCGTTGATGCTCCAGGTCGAGCGTACCTATTCGGCCTCGTCGAAGATCATCTCGACGGTCGATGAAATGCTGCAGAGCCTGCTCGCTGCCGTGGGGAATTGAGTCATGATGAGCGCGAACTACGTTTCCACCCTGATGCTGTCCTCGTCGTTGAGGTATTCGATCACGAGCAATCAGGCGGCGCTGAGCAGGGCCACGACGGAGGCGACCACCGGGCGCTTCTACGACGTCGGCCTCGAGCTCGGTGCCACGACGGGAAGCGACCTCACGCTGCGGGCGGACTGGAGCTTTGCCGACCAGCTCGTCGACACCAACGGGCTCGTCGCGGGACGCCTCGACGTGACGCAGAACCGGATCACCCAGCTCAACAAGACTGCGACCGACTTCCTCAAGGATCTGATCGCGGCCCGCAGCACCGACGGCGGCGGGCGGGTCATCCTGCCGCCTGCAGCCTCCAACCTCCAGGATCTGATCGGCGCGTTGAATGTCTCCTATAACGGCTCGTCGCTGTTCTCGGGCATCAACACGCAGAACGCGCCCATCACGCCTTACGCCGCGGGCTCGGCCAGCAAGAACCAGGTCGATGCCGATTTTCTCGGCGCCTTCGGCTTCCCGCAATCCTCACCCGCCGTGGCCACCATTACGCCGGCCCAGATGCAGACGTTCCTGGACACCACCTTCGATGCCGAGTTTGCCAGTCCGGCCTGGAACACCAACTGGTCGTCGGCGACGGACCAGACCATGCAAAGCCGCATCTCCACGACCGAGATCGCGGAAACGTCGGTGAGCGCCAACGAGATCGGCTTCCGCAGGCTAGCCGAGGCCTACACGATGATGGCCGATCTCGGGAACGTCAATCTGAGCCAGGAGACATTCCAGGTCGTCGTGGACAAGGCCATCGGCCTGGTCGGCAACGCCATCAACGACCTCGCTGCGCTCGGCGGCAGCGTCGGCACGGTCCAGCAGCGGGTCACCACCGCAACCACCAAGCTCAAGACGCAGCAGGACATCCTGAACAATCAGATCGTCGGCATGGAAGCGGTCGACCCGACCGAAGCCTCGGTCCGGGTCAACACGCTGCAGACACAGATCCAGACGGCGCTGGCGCTCACCGCGCAGCTCCAGAAGATCAGCCTCATCAATTATCTCTGAGCCGAGGGCGCCTTGAGGCTCGAAACCTTCGTCCAGCTGTTCGGTCTTCTGTGAAGAGTGGTCCTGATGACGTTTGAAGCCTATGAAGCGGTCGTTGACGATAGTGGCTACGAGGCGCGCAGCCGCGAGCGGCAGGCGCTCAGCCTCGGTATCGACCGGCTCGAGCGGATCCAGACGGGTCCTTTCAGTATGGAGGACCTGGTAGAGAGCCTGCTCTATGTGCGACGGCTGTGGACGATCTTCATCGAGGATCTCGCGCACCCCGAGAACGGCCTGCCGGACAAGCTGCGCGCCGACATCATCTCGATCGGCCTGTGGGTGGTCAAGGAAGCCGACCGTCTGCGCGAACAGCGGTCGAGCGACGTTGTCCAGCTCATCGAAATCAACCGCTTGATCCGAGACGCGCTTTAATGAAGATCTCCTTGCGCGCGGGCGAACGGATCTACATCAACGGCGCGGTGCTCCGCGTCGACCGCAAGGTCTCCGTCGAGCTCGTCAACGACGTGATGTTCCTGCTCGAGGGGCAGGTCATGCAGGCCTCCGACGCCACCACGGCGCTGCGGCAGCTCTATTTCATCGTCCAGCTGATGCTGATGAACCCGACCGACGTCCGCGACGCCGCGGCGCTCTACGCGCAGCATCACGCGGCCCTGCGCGCCGTGTGCGAGAACGGCGAGATGCTGGATGGGCTCGGCGCGGTCGACGAGCTGGTCCAGGCGACCCGCTATTTCGAGGCGCTCAAGCGGATCAGGACCCTGTTCCCGGTGGAGCAGGCCATCCTGGCCGGCGCGGCCACCATTACCCCCGTCGAGGCTGCCTGACAGCGGAGAGACAGATGAACGTCACCAGCGCGACCGACAGCACCAGCAGATCCAGCGCGACCGACACCAACTCGACGACGTCGAGCAACAGTGTCGACTACAATACGTTCCTTCAGCTCCTCATCGCCCAGATGAAGAACCAGGATCCGACCAATCCAATGGACACCGCGGAATATATGAGCCAGTTCGCCCAGCTCTCGACGGTCGAGCAGGCAATGCAGACGAATGCGAAGCTGGACGCGCTGCTGTCCTCGCAGTCCCTGTCGCAGGCGAACGGGCTGATCGGGAAGACGGTCAGCTTCACCGATTCGACCGGCGCGAGCTTCTCCGGCAAGGTCGTCTCGGTCTCCATCAACAGCGATGGCTCGATCGCGACCCTTCAGGACGGCACCAAGGTCGCGGTCGGACCGGGACTCACGATCAGTCAGTCATGAACGAGCGGGACGCCCTCGATATCGTCCAGGCGGCGATCTGGACCATCATCGTCGCCTCCGGGCCCGCGGTCGGCGCGGCCATGCTGGTCGGCACCGTCATCGCGCTGATCCAGGCGCTGACCCAGATCCAGGAGGTGACGCTGACCTTCGTTCCGAAGATCATCGTCATTCTCCTGGTCGTTGCCGTCTCCGGCTCCTTCATCGGCGCGCATCTGTCGACCTTCACCGAGATGGTCTATTCCAGGATCGAGCGCGGCTTCTGATCCGGACAGCGACCTGCCACCATCCCCGCGTAAGCTTTGCGCGGCAGATTACGGGCGGACCCCTCTGCCGGTGACCCATGGCCGATACGTTAGCTGCCAGCCTGCCCAATCCGCGCCGCCTCGGAACGGATGCCTTTTTCGCCGCCGGCATCGTGACCATGCTCACGATCCTGTTCCTGCCGATTCCCCCGATCCTGATCGATCTCGGCCTCGCCTTCTCGATCGCACTGTCGGCATTGATCCTGATGGTCGCGCTGTGGATTCAGCGGCCGCTCGATTTCTCGGCCTTCCCGACCGTGCTGCTGATCGCGACGATCCTGCGCCTGGCACTGAACATCGCGACGACGCGCCTGATCCTGTCGCGGGGCGGAGAGGGTGAACATGCGGCCGGCCACGTCGTCGCCGGCTTCTCGAAGTTCGTGATGGGCGGCGACTTCGTCATCGGTCTCATCATCTTCGCGATCCTGGTGACGGTGAACTTCGTCGTGATCACCAAGGGTGCGACGCGTATCGCCGAAGTCGGCGCACGCTTCACCCTGGACGCCATTCCCGGCAAGCAGATGGCGATCGACGCGGATTTGTCTGCCGGGCTGATCGACGACAAGGAGGCCCAGCGCCGGCGCCGCGAGCTCGAAGAGGAGAGCGCGTTCTTCGGCGCCATGGACGGCGCCTCGAAATTCGTCCGCGGCGACGCCATCGCCGGTCTCATCATCACCGCGATCAACATCTTCGGCGGCATCGTCATCGGCGTCACTCACCACGGATTGACCCTGTCGCGCGCCGCGGACGTCTACACCAAGCTCTCCGTCGGCGATGGCCTGGTGTCGCAGATGCCGGCGCTGATCGTATCGCTGTCGGCGGGCCTCCTGGTCTCCAAGGGCGGCACCAGGGGCTCGGCCGAGCAGGCGGTGCTGCGGCAGCTCGGCGGCTATCCGCGCGCGGTGTCGGCTGCCGCGCTGATGATGTTCGTGCTCGCCTTGATGCCGGGGCTGCCGATGGCGCCGTTCGTGCTGCTCGGGGGCGTCATGGCCTTCGTCGGCTATTCGCTGCCGAGGCGGCAAGCCGCGCTGAAACAGAAGGAGGATGCCCGCAAGGCCGACGAGCGTGCCCAGGCCGAGGCCAAGGAAGCCGTCAAGGAGCAGCTCAAGACCGCCGAGATCGAGCTGGCGCTCGGCGGCCACCTTTCGGTCCACCTGCTGGGATCGCGCACCGAGCTCGGCCACCGCGTCGCCAAGATCCGCAAGAAGTTCGCCAAGCAGTACGGCTTCGTCATTCCGGAGATCAAGCTCACCGACAATCTGTCGATCGACCCCAAGAGCTATCAGATCCGGATTCACGACACGCGCGTGGCCCATGGCGAGCTCAGGCTCGGCGAGGTGCTGGTGCTGGTCGACAAGGACGGCAAGCCCGACGTGCCGGGCGACGAGGTGATCGAGCCTGCGTTCGGCATGAAGGCGCTGTGGGTGACGGAAGCCTTCACCGATGAAGTCAAGCGGCAAGGCTGCAAGCCGGTCGACAATCTGTCGGTGCTGCTCACGCATTTGAGCGAAGTGATCAGGGCGAACCTCGCCCAGCTGCTGTCCTACAAGGACATGCGTGCTCTGCTCGACCGGCTCGATCCCGAATACAAGCGCCTGGTCGAGGATCTCTGTCCGTCGCAGATCTCCTATTCGGGCCTGCTGGCGATCCTGAAGATCCTGCTGGCCGAGCGGGTGTCGATCCGCAACCTCCATTTGATCCTCGAGGCGATCGCCGAGATCGCGCCCCATGTGCGGCGCTCCGAGCAGGTGGCGGAGCACGTGCGGACCCGGCTTGCCCAGCAGATCTGCGGCGATCTCTCCGACAATGGCGTGCTCAACGTGGTCCGTCTCGGCAACCGTTGGGACCTCGCTTTCCACCAGAGCCTGAAGCGCGACGCCAAGGGCGACGTCGTCGAGTTCGACGCCGACCCGCGCCTGATCGAGCAGTTCGCGACCGAAGCCAGCGCCACGATCCGGAAATTCACCGAGAGCGGCACCAGCGTGGTGCTGGCAGTGACGCCGGAAGCGCGCCCCTATGTCCGGATGATCCTGGAGCGGGTGTTCCCGACACTGCCGATCCTGTCGCATGTCGAGGTCGCGCGCAGCGCCGAGATCAGGGCGCTCGGAGCCATATCGTGATCTCCGGTCTTGCCGACAGCGTGCTGGTGACGTTCATCGTGTTTTGCCGCATCGGCGCCTGCCTGGTGCTGGTGCCCGGTTATTCCAGCGTCAACGTTCCGCCCCAGGTGCGCCTGTTCGTCGCGCTGGTCACGACGTTTGCGCTGACGCCGATCCTGATCGCGGTCCTGAAGCCGCTCACGGACAATGCGGCACCGCTGACGCTGGCACTCCTGATCTGCTCCGAGCTCGTGGTCGGCAGCGTCATCGGGCTCGGCGGGCGCGTGTTCTTCCTCGCCCTCCAGACCATGGCGACCATGATCGCGGGCGCAATCGGCCTGAGCAACATCCCGGGCACGCCGGTCGCCGACACCGATCCGGCGCCGGCCCTGGTGCCGCTGATCATGGCGGCCGTCACCACGCTATTCTTCATGACCGACCAGCACTGGCAGGTACTGCGGGGGCTGATGAACTCCTATGACGTCTGGAAGCCCGGCAGCAGGCTGGGCGGCAGCGTCGCGCTCGACCTGCTCGTCGGCCGCCTTTCGGAAGCGTTCGTGCTGACGTTGCGGATCTCGAGCCCTTTCATCGTCTATTCGGTCATCGTCAACCTGGCGGTCGGCCTGATCAACAAGCTGACGCCGGCCGTTCCGGTCTATTTCATCTCGGTGCCCTTCGTCCTGTTCGGCGGCTTCCTGCTGCTCTACCTCACCAGCGACGAGCTGCTGACGCAGTTCATGCTGGGCGTCTCGTCGTGGCTGGCGGAGTGACCCTGTCATGACGTCGCGCGCGGACAAGCTCGGCCGGATGGTCTCGCTGGTGAAGCTGCAGCTCCGGCTCTCAGAATGGCAGCTCGCACAATTGCGGCAGCAGGAGCGCGTTCTGCAGGACGAGCAGGAATGGCTGGTCGGGGCTCTGAACGATGGACAGCCGCCGGCGGGATCGTCGAGCGAATCGATCGCGCGGCGTCTCAACAGGACGAGCGTCGGCGCCCGCGCGGTGCAGGCTGAGGCCGCGCAGCAGCTCGACCAGGTTCGCCGGGAGACCCGCCGCGTCAAACAGCTCGAGGAGGTCGCCAAGGCCGCGCTCGCCGACAAGCTTCGCGAGGCCGAGAAGCGCTCGCTCGAGGACATGACGGGCACGACCCTTATCGCGCAAGCCTGGACGCCACAGTCAGCCAACCGGAACAAGACATGATCGTGACAGCGACGCCCGACCTCGTCCTCGACGTCCTCGAAGCCGCGGATCCCGTGGCGCAGCGCGCCGCGACCGCGAAGCTCGACGCGCTGAAATCATCGGACGCCGATTTCGCCGCCACGATGGAGGCGACGGCGAGCTCCGATCAGGCCGCCGCGAAAACCGCCGAAGCTCAGTCGGGTGCAGTGAACGGGGCGCCGGTGCAGGCGGTCAAGGCGCCGGCATCCGGCGAGGTTTACCGCAAGTTCGAAGCCTTCATCCTCCAGACCTTCGTCGAGACGATGTTGCCGAAGGAGTCGGAGGAGGTCTTCGGCAAGGGCACGGCTGGCGGCGTCTGGAAGTCGATGCTTGCAGAGCAGCTCGGCAACCAGCTGGCAAAGGGCAACGGCGTCGGCATCGCCCGGCAGCTCGCCGCCGCACATCCGGCCGGACCGGACGCTGCGGGGAAGGCCGGATCATGATCGGCGAACGGTGACAGAAGTTGAGAGGTGAATCTGAGATGCAGGCACAAGAAGGCGCGATGGCCGTGGCAATGGACCAGGCGGTCGCGGACACCGAAATGACGACGACGGCAGCCGCAGCGAGCGATGCGCTGCTGCCCGTGCTGCTGTCGATCGGGGGTGGCGAGGCGATGGTCGATGCCGCGGACGCGGTGAGATCGGACGAGATGCGTGGCCTGCTGGCCGCAATCCGCCGGCTCGCGAGTATCGTCGAGGAGGAGACGACCGCGCTCGCGACCGGCCAGAAGATCGATTTCGACGACTTCAGCGCGCGCAAGAGCCGGAGCATGCTCGAGTTCGTCCGCCTGATGCGGGCGCGGATGCACCTCGGCAGCGAGGTCGAGATCACCGAGGAGATTCAGCGGCTGCGCGAGAAGCTCGAGCGGAACCGCTCGATTCTGGAAATGCACTATGACGCGGTCCGCGAGGTCGCGAGCATCATCGTCAAGGCGGTCAAGGACGCCGAGTCCGACGGCACCTATACCGGTCGCACAGCGCAGGACGGAAAATGATCAGGCTGGTGCTGGCCGGGCTCTGGGTATGCATCCTCACGGCGGGCACGAGCTATGCCGTCGCCTATTGGAAGGAGAAGGGCAGCCTGCTGCCGGCGAAGGACGAATATCTCGACGGGCTGCAATATCACAAGACGCGGGCGCTGAGCGTGCCGATGGTCGAGAACGGCAATGTGCAGGGCTACATCGTCGCCCGCTTCGTCTACACCATGGAGGGGCGGACCATGCACCAGCTGAACGTTCCGCCGGAGCCGTTCGTCGTCGACGAGGCCTTCCGCAGGATCTACGCCGACGATCGTCTCGACTTCAGGAAGCTCGCCCGTTACGACCTCGCCATCCTGACGACAGCCATCAAGCAGCGTGTCAACGAACGGATGCAGGGTGACATCGTCCAGGACGTCCTGGTCGAGGACTTCAACTACGTCTCCAAGGAAGAGTTCCAGCAGAAGCCGTAGGGCCTTTCTGCGGTCATCCTTCGATGACGCCGCTACGCGGCTCCTCGGGATGAGGGCGGAATGCGCGGCTCCGATCCAGCGCGCACCGGGGCCGATTAGCTTCATCCTGAGGAGGCGCGTCAGCGCCGTCTCGAAGGACGGGGCGTGCGCTCAGCGCGTCGCTGAAAGCGCAACGGCCTCTGCTGCTCGCAGGGGCCGTTGCCGTTTCGTGGCGATGTCCTGCCCTGTCAGTTGCCGGCTGGGTATGCCGCCGGGGCGGCCTGCGCCCGGTTCAGCAGGATGCCGACATCCTCGAGCTCCTGCACCCGTTCGTCGAGGCTTTCGCCCGCCGGGATGTTGAGGCGGTAGCCCACGTACCGCCTTGCCACGATCGCGTCGAAGCCGAGGCGGTCGCGGAGCTTCTTGCGCAGCTTGCTGACATGGCTCTCGATCACGCTCTCGTCGAAGGTGGACTCGAAGATGCCGTAGACCGCGTTGAAGATCTGCGTCTTGGTGATCCACTTGCCGTGGTTGGCCACCATATATTCGAGAATGCGCAGTTCGCGGCGGGGCAGGGTGAGGGCGTGGCCCGCGATTTCGGGGTCACGGCCGTTGAAGAAGACCTGGATCCTGCTCTCGCAGGGCCTCGGCAGCTCGCCCACCCGGCGGCGCGCGATCGCGGCCGTTCGGGCGAGGATCTCGCGCAGGTGGATCGGCACGTGCACGACGTCGTCCACGCCCGATTCGAACAGCTCCAGCGTGTTCTTGAGCATCTTCTGGCCGCTCATGGCGATGATGGGAGCCGATGAGCGCTTGCGCATTGCCCGCGGCAGGGTTCCGCGGGCATCGCAATCCCCGAGGAGAAAGGCGTCCACCGCCGCCAGATCGGATTCGCTCGCAGATTGCAGCCAGTCCCAGAATTCTCCGGAGGAGAAGCCGATCGACGATACGCCTTCGCGAACGAGCCCTCCGACGTAGCTGTTCGCGACGCTCTCGCGATCATCAACGATAATATACATCAGTCTTTCGCCCCTGTTTCGCACTTGTTGCGGCCGGTTGGTTGTTGTGATGCTCCGGCCCGCAACGATGCTGTTTGACGACATTCCATCCCGCGAACCGTTGTTGTGGTTTCGATATTCGCGGGCAGCCCTACGCGTTCAGTACCTGCGTTTCGCAGGCCTGTGACTTCAACTCGATACTGAAACGCTTACTGCGTGAGGCTCGGCGGGTGTCATACTGATCACCTCGCGGAGCAGATTGAGAAACGACCTAGAACAGTTGCGCCAAGTTGCTCATTGCGTCCGAACACTGCTGAACCGTGTCGATCTCCTCGCCAACTGGCGAGAATCACTTGAGTAGAACCGTAACGATTGCCGATTTCCGATCAAGCGTGCCGAAGAAAGCGATTGCTATACGCGCTTGATGCTGTTGATTCGTTTCGGGTTGTTTCTTGATATATCCAATCGCATCAGTTGATTTTGATTCCGAACTACTTCTGCACCGTGCTGGTTGTATAGTTCCGCATCCCCGTACAATTACAGCTATTTCGGGTGGTGCTCCGGGGCACGCACATTGAGGAGTTTTCAACCCCGGATTGACTCTGGAACTCGCCTTTCCACATGCGGCAGTTCGACTCACGTCTGCGCCGCGACTCCAGTTTGATGAAATCTTGGCGAGTGTGTGTCTTTCGAGTCGCACTATCGCCACGTGTATGGCTTGACCGACTTCATGCGACGTCGCATCGCGCGCGATGAGGGGCTTCGACGCGCACGTTTCAGGCAAGCTTCGGCAGATAACGTCGCCGTTCGACAGACCGAACCGAACGGAGCATTTTCATATGTTGTCCGATGGACAAGCTCGCCCCAACGCGACCGCGAATGCTTCCGCGGCGGCCAAGCCGGCGCCGGAGGCGAGCGATGCAATGGACAACGCGGCGCCAACGGCGAGGCCTGCCGCGAGCGGAAAGCGTGTATCGGCCGCAGCCAGCGACGAGGCTCTCGCAAAGGAAGCACTCGAGGGCTTGAAGCGTATTCGTGCCAAGGCACGCCTCGACAAGATGGCGATTCCGAAACCCGCGCCGGCCGTGATCAAGCCGGCCGTGATCGTTGCGAAGCCGCCGCCGCCCCGTCCGACATGGGTCGTGCCGCTCGCAACGCTGGCGGTCGCTGCCATGTTGGTGGTCTGCGCCTGCACCGGCGTGATCGCCTATCTCACCACCCAGCCCGCGCCGAACAACGCTGCGGCCAATGCGGAGATCAGGATTCTGCGCGAAACCGTCGCGCAACTGCGCAAGCAGGTGTCGGGCGTGTCCGAAAATCTCGACGGCCTGCGCACCGCGGTCGATCAATCCAGCAAGGTCACGAACGATCGCTTCGGCAGGTTTGCCGAGAATCTCGACCGGATCGAGCGGGTGAGCTCGTCCTCGACGGCAAAGCTCGACAAGCTCGCTCAGGTGCAGGCCCAGGCTCCTGCGCCGGCAACGGTGCAAACGCAGCCGGTATCACCGCAAGGGCCGATGATGGCCGCGGTCGCAGCGCCCGAATTCACGGGATCGGTGCCTGCACCCGAGCGTGCGCCTGTGCCGCGCAAGGCAATTAAGGGCTGGTCGGTCCGCCAGGCCTATGAGGGGATCGCGATCCTGCAAGGGCCGAACGGCGTCATCGAGGCCGTGCTGGGACAGCAGGTGCCCGGTCTTGGCCGCATCGAAGAGATCAGGAACGAGAACGGGCGCCTGGTGGTGGAAGCCAGCGGCGGCGTCATCTATTCGTCGCGCAAGGCGACGCCCTGATCGAGCCGCCTTCTATTGGCGGTGATGCTCGAAGCTGGTGCACAGCAGATCGACCTCCGCCTCGGCGATCGGCGCGCGAAACAGGCGGCAGCTGAACTCGACCGTCGTCTTGCTGTCGGCACTGGCGCGATCCTCCCGCAGGAAGATGCACCGCTTGCAGACGTCGGTGTGGTGCCGCTGCTCGGCGGCGTCGGAGTGGTCCAGGACGTGCCGGAACGTGTCGCGAAAGCGGATCTTGACCTCGTCGCCGAGAACGGCAATCGCTTCGAGAAGAACGTTGACGGGATCGCGCACCAGGAACTTCTTGCCCTGCTGGGTCACGCTCAACGTCACCGACCGCTTGTCCGTGGCCGAGCGCTTCCGCTCGAGATAACCGAGCCGCTCGAGCTCGCCGATGATGAACGAGGCGGTGCCGCGCGTGGTGCCGACGTAGCTTGCCAGCGCCGAGGGGGTTCGGGAAAATCGGTTGGCGCGAGAGAGGAAGCGCAGCGCCATCCATTCGCGGTCGCGCAAACCATGCTTGGTGCCTTCGAACCACAGGATGCGTGCGGCCTGCTCCAGCAGTTCGATCGATTCACGAGCCAAATTCATTTCAGTTCCAGGTCGGATAAACGTTTATTCAATTGGGCCTTGGGTAGCGCAATCGGAGCGGACGAGAATGAGACCGGTCGCGCTCCGTCGTCCGTTGCGGGCGAGCATCGCGCGTCGCGGGAAGAAGCCTCTGCGTTTCCGAAGATGGAACTTCCGGCCGTGGAACTAGGGTGTGACAAAGAAAGACCGGGTAAATCGCGCAGCCGACATCCTCCGAAAATTTCAATCAAATGACGGCGGTTCGCGCGTGAATTGGCCGTGATGGGCAATGCGAAAGCAACATGATGTGTCATCATCGTCACTGCGATTGCTATTTGTTGCGGCAGAGCCTGTCGGGTGTGCGCTCGGGCGCATTCTGTGCAGCGCCAAGCGGCCTGGCCGGCACGCAAAGAACCATTCTTTTCGGTTAATGGATGTCGCGATGCAGTGCGGCCAGACGGTTAAGTCCGGCACACGACCCATGCTCCGGCGAGCGGCGGACATCTGTGTTCGCCAACGAAGGGGTGAGGTGGCGAGCGGCATCCTCGCAGGCTGGTGAGTTGCCTTTGCCCGGGAATTATCGGCGAATGCGGCGCCCGAAGGGCAACAGCATGGGAATCAGGAATGGGAAGAACCATGAGCTTTGAAACCGCCATGACATCGGACGCCATCGGACTGACGAAAGTCGCCCCGCTCTCGCGCCGCGGATTTATGAGCGCCACCGCGGCCGTCGCGGCTGGCTACACGCTCGCGGCAGGTCCGGTCCGGGCCGACATCATCACGACGGATACAAGCGGCCTCCAGGTGGGCGATGCCAGGATCAAGGTCGGCTCCGAGGAAATGCCCGCCTATTTCGCCCGCCCGGCCGGCAACACCAAGGCGCCGGTGATCGTCGTGGCGATGGAGATCTTCGGCCTGCACGAATACATCCGGGATGTCACGCGCCGCCTCGCCAAGCTCGGCGCGTTCGCGATCGCGCCCGACTATTATTTCCGCAAGGGCGTCGACCTGACCAGGATCTCGGATATCAAGGAGCTGCTGCCGGTGGTGAATGCGAAGCCGGACGCGGAGCTGCTGTCGGATCTGGACGCGACGGTCGCCTGGGCAGGTTCGCAAGGCGGCGATACGACGAGGCTCGGCATCATCGGCTTCTGCCGGGGCGGCCGCACGGTCTGGGAATATGCCGCCCACAGCGGTGCGCTCAAGGCGGGCGTAGCCTTCTACGGGACCTTGGTCGATCCCGCCAACCCGTTGTGGCCGAAGAGTCCGCTGCAGCTCGCGCCCGAGATGAAGGCGCCGGTGCTCGGCCTCTACGGCGGCGCCGATACCGGCATTCCCGTCGCCCAGGTCGAGCAGATGAAGGCCGCGCTCGAGCAGAGCAAGAAGACGGCCGACTTCAAGATCTATCCCGAAGCGCCGCACGGCTTCCATGCCGACTATCGCGGCAGCTACCGCAAGGACGCCGCGGAAGATGCGTGGAAGCAGGCAGAGGCCTGGTTCAAGACATACGGCGTGTTGAGCTGACGCTCAATCAAGAGGGCGGCCGGAGCGGCCGCCCTTTTCCTCCAGGGCGTGACGATCTCACTTCGTCATCGCGCCGTAGACGATGTCCTGGACCTGCTCGCGGTAATATTTCCTGAGCTCACCCGGCGCCGCGGTCCCCACCACGACGACGAGACGCTCCTTGGGATCGCAGAAGAACTGCGTTCCGTAGGCTCCGTTCCAGGTGAACTCGCCGGGATTGCCGGGGACCGACGACAGTCCTTCGCTGGTCCGGACCGCCACCGAAAGGCCGAAGCCGAAGCCGCCGCGATGCGGCTCGACATTGGCGACGCTGTTCTTGATCTCGGGGCCGAGATGGTTCGTCGTCATGTGATGCACGGTCTTCGGACCCAGGATGCGCTGCCCGTCGAGCTCGCCGCCGTTGAGCAGCATCTGTCCGAAGCGGATGTAGTCGCCGACCGTCGCGAACGAGCAGGCGCCGCCGCAATCGAACTTGGTCGGAGTGTCCAGGAGCTTGATGGCTTGCGGCTTGCCCGTCAGCGGATCGTTCGCGAAGGGGCGGGCGAGGCGCGGGCGCTGCGCCTCGGTCGGATGAAAGGTCGCATCCTTCATGCCGAGCGGCTGCCAGACATTGGCCGCGAGATAGTCGCCGAGCTTCTGCTCGCTCACCTTCTCGACGACAGCGCCGAGCACGTCGATCGAAAAGCCGTACTCGAACGCGGTCGAGGGCTGGTGCGCCAGCGGCAGCTTGGTGAGGCGATCGATGAAGGCCTGGGTGTCGCCTTCGATCGCCGGCGCTGTGCCATCGGGATATTGCCGCGCCACCGGGCTCGATGAGTCCGGGCGGCCGCCATACATCAACCCCGACGTATGCCGATAGAGATCGTGGATGAAGATCGGCGAGGCCTGCGGCTCGAGCTTGAGCGAGCCGTCGGCCTGGGGTACGCCGACCTTCATGTCGGCGAAGCCCGCATAGTAATCGGACAGCTTGGCCTGCAGCGGCAGCCGTCCCTGCTCCATCAGCGTCAGGCCGGCGACAGCGGCCATCGGCTTGGTCATCGAGGCCAGCGCGAAGATCGCATCGAGCGGCATCGGCGTGCCCTTGGCCGGATCGAGCAGGCCATAGGCCTTGTAGTGGACGAGCTTGCCGTCGCGCGCGATGGCGACCACCGCGCCGGGCACGCGCTTGGCCGCGATCTCGCGCGCGAAGAAATCATCGAGGCGTGCGAGGCCTTGCTTCGAAAATCCGACATCGTCGGGATTGGCTTCGGGCAGCGGCGCGGCGCGCGCGGCACCGAGCGTGGCCACGGCAATCGTCGCCGCGATCATGGCGATCGTCTTGTTCATTGCATCCTCCCAAGGGCGAGCGCGTTGCGTGGTGGCTCGCTCGAGGTCTAGATCATGACCGCGCAGCGACGAAGTCAACCGCAGGCAAGACATGTCTGGCAGGCGCCGGGGTGCAGGAACCCTATCGTCCTTCGCCTGCGCGCCAGAGCGCGTCGAGGCCATGCCGATAGGTGGGGTGGACAAGCGTGACGCCGAGCTCGTGCTTCAGCTTCGCATTGGCGACACGGGCGCTGCTGGCATAGAAGCTGCGGGCCATCGCCGACATCTCGGCGGTGGCGAACGCTTCTTCCGGCGGCGGCGCCACGCCCATCAGCTGTGCAGCATGGGCGATCACGTCCTGCGGCGGCGCGGGTTCGTCGTCGCAGACGTTCCAGGTGCCGCCGCGCCCATGCTGGATCGCGGCCATGATCGCGCTCGCGATGTCGTCGACGTGGATGCGGTTGAAAACCTGTCCCGGCTTGACGATGCGCCGCGCCGTTCCCGCGCGCAGCGTCGCCAGCGCATTGCGGCCGGGACCGTAGATGCCCGCAAGCCGCAGGATCGCCGCATCGCCGCCCGTCGCGTCCGTCCAGGCCTGCTCCGCCGCGATCCGCATGCGCGTGCGGTCGAGCACGGCCTGCGGCGGCGTGCTCTCGTCGACCCAGCTGCCTGCGTGATCGCCATACACCCCGATGGTGGAGAGATAGACGACCTTGCGGCGGTTTCCCTTGAGCACGCCGCCAAACGCCGCGATGGCGGGATCGCCGGTGCTGCCGGGCGGGATCGACACCAGGAGGACGTCGGCGTCGCGAACCCGTTCAACCGTCGCGGGCGACGGATGGCTGCCGGAAAACGGATGCACCTCGACGTCCGCGAGATCGTTCCGCTGCGCGGGATCGCGCACGGTGCCGGCGACATGCGAGAAGCTGCCGCCGTGCTTGCGGACGAAATGCCGGGCGGTATAGCCGAGGCCGAGGATGAAGAGCCGCATGCGTCTCCGGTGCAGGTCGAAATGGAAGCGGCGAGCTTCACCGCATCAAGACAGCTAAACAAAAGCTGAAAAACAACCCCATGCACAGTAGATCACGCCGCCGTGATCGCCGTACTCAGTGGACCCGATGACTGGCTCTATCGTCCTCAGCCTGCTCGACAATCTGTGCGATCGGGCTGGACTGATGGTGCACCAGGCGCCAGTCGTCGCCGACGCGGCGAAAATGGTTGGCGGCGGCGAGCGCAGTGCCGTCGACGATCTCGATGCAGAGCACGCGGGCGCTGTCGCCGTCGACGATGGCCTGCGGCTCGGCGCAGACGATCTGCGGCCGCTGCGGGTTTTGCAGGATGTCGCGCCAGCTTCCGATCACCGTGGCGCGTCCGATGATGGCCGGCCAGCCGGGATGGATGCAGGAGATGCCGTCGTCGTCCGCCCACATCCGTTCCATGCCGGCGAAGTCGCCACTTGAAAACGCGGCGTAAAAGGCCGCGTTGGCGGCGATGACCTTGGTGTCGTTTCCCATCGCTCTCGGGTGGGGCAAGGACAGGCAAAAATCAAGCGCGACTTCCGTTCGAATTCGCGTCGATTTGGACGCAGTGCAGCATTGCCCGCTTTATGGTCAGGCCGAGACGTGCGTCTCCACCGCCCGCCGCGCACCAACCCGGTAGAGTTGGCCGAGCGCTGCGGTGACGGCCTCGCGCAGGCGCGGCTCGGCGCCGAGCGGCCCGAACACCTTCGCCACCCCGAGCAGGGCCGGCGCGAGGCGCTTGGCGACGGGTCCCGCCTCGCGCGCCAGCGCGGCGAACTCGCCGGCGAGCGGATCGCGCACGTCGATCGGCCGTCCCCGCTCGTCGAGGCCGGTGACGTAGCGCATCCAGCCGGCCACCGCGAGCGCATGCGTTGCGATCGGCAGGCCTCTCGCAAGGCGATCCCGCATCGCGCCGAGCAGCCGCTGCGGCAGCTTCTGCGAGCCGTCCATGGCGATCTGCCAGGTGCGGTGATGCAGCGCCGGATTGGAAAAGCGCTTGAGCAACGAGGCGCGGTAGGCGGCAAGATCCGTGCCCGCGGGCATGGTCAGCGTCACCGCGGCCTCTTCCATCACCCGGGCGGCGAGGCGCGCAAAGTGCGGGTCCTGCATGGTGTCGGCGATGGTCTCGTAGCCGGAGAGATAGCCGAGATAGGCCAGCGCGGAATGGCTGGCGTTGAGCAGACGCAGCTTCATCAGCTCGAACGGCTTGACGTCGCCGACGAGCTCGACACAAGCAGCAGTAAGGTCCGGCCGGCCCGCGGTGAAGCGGTCCTCGATCACCCATTGCGTGAACGGCTCGGTCATGACAGGCCAGGCGTCGCGCATGCCCAGCGCGGATGATACCGCATCGCGGTCGGCATCCGTCGTCTCCGGCACGATGCGGTCGACCATGGTCGAGGGGAACGCGACCGTATCGGCGATCCACTTGCCGAGATCCCCAGAGCGCAGTGCGGCGAACTGCGTCACGATCCGCTGCACGGTGTGGCCGTTGGCGGCGAGGTTGTCGCAGCACAACACGGTGAAGGGCGAAAGGCCCTGCGCCCGCCGCCGTGCCAGCGCCGCGACGATGAAGCCCGGCGCCGAGCGCGGCGCGTCGAAATTGTTCAGGTCATGCACGATGTCGGGATGCCGCTCGTCGAGATCGCCGGTCTGCGGCGTATGGCAATAGCCCTTCTCGGTGACCGTGAGCGAGACGATGCGGGTGGCGGGATCGGCCATCCGCTCGACCAGGGCCGCCGGCTTCTCGCGTGCAACGAGACTGTCGAGCAGGGCGCCGATCACCCGGTGCTCGGTACCTTCGGCGGAACGCACGGCGACCGTGTAGAGATGATCCTGTGGGGCGAGCGCGTCGCGCGTATCCGGGCTGCGCAGGCTGGCGCCGACGATGCCCCAGGACGTGGCGCCCGCGGCAAGGCAGTCGTCGATGACCACAGCCTGATGGGCGCGATGAAAGGCCCCCAGGCCCAAATGCACGATGCCGGGCGTGAGACGCGATCTGTCATAGGCCGGTCGGCGGATGCCTGGCGCCAGCCGGTCGAGATTGGCGCGGCCAAGGCGCATCGAGCTCTGGCGCATGGACGTCTCCCCCTTTGCTTTGCCGCTGCTTGACACGGCGTCCGTACCAGGTCAATGCTCCGGTCAATTGGTAAGACCAATTTTCCAAAATTGGCGGGCCGCGGGTCTTTAACGACCGCGCGAGACCTTTCGGGAGGACCAGCGTGCCGCTGGAAGCTGTGGAGGCGAGACGGCTCTATCGCCAGGTCGCCGATCAATTGCGAAGCCTGATCGACAGCGGCGAGTACGCGGTCGGCAGCCGCTTGCCGACGGAGCGCGAGCTCGCCGAGCAGCTCAAGGTGTCGCGGCCGACGGTTCGCGAAGCCTTGATCGCGCTCGAGGTCGAGGGCCGCGTCCGCATCCGCGTCGGTTCCGGCATCTACGTGATCGAGCCCGCCGCAATCGCCGCGCCGGCGCCATCAGCGATCATAGAAGGCCCGTTCGAGCTGCTGCGTGCCCGCGAATTCCTCGAAAGCGCCATCGCAGAGCAAGCCGCGCGCGTGGCGACCAAGGATGACATCGACCGCATCGACGCCGCGCTCGTCGCGATGGAGAATGTCGACCATCCCGGCGAAGCCTCGATGGTTCATGATCGCGCCTTCCATATCGCCATTGCAGGATGTCTCGGCAACGCCGTGCTGGTGCGGGTTGTCGGCGAGTTGTTCGACCAGCGCCTTAATCCCTATTTCGCGCAGCTAGCGCATTATTTCGAGAACCCCACCACGTGGCGAACCGCGCTTAGCGAGCACCGGGCCGTGCGCGACGCCATCGCTGCGCGCCGGCCGCTGACGGCCCATGACGCCATGCGCGATCATCTCGCGCATTCGCAGGAGCGCTTTGCACAGAATTTTGGTGCCGAGACATCGGCAGGGGCGCCGGCTGCACGGAAGCGGGCGGCACTATCAGGGGTTCAGCCGGCGAAACCAAAACGACCGTCGAAGAAACAGGCCAAGAGCGGCAGCTCGCGGCGGCGGTGAGATTGGGCGGCCCGCATCCATGCCGGGGCGGGCGAACAAGAAGCAGACTTGAACGATGGAGGAAATGTCGATGATGAAGAAAATGACGATTGCAGCAATGATTTCCGCCGCCACGCTGTTGGCGGCCACCAGCGCCGGCATGGCGCAGACCAAGCTCAAATGGGCCCATGTCTACGAGACCTCGGAGCCGTTCCACACCGCATCGGTCTGGGCCGGGCAGGAGATCAATAAGCGCACCAACGGGCGCTACCAGATCGAGGTCTATCCGGCCTCCCAGCTCGGCAAGGAGGCCGACATCAACCAGGGCCTGTCGCTCGGCTCGGTCGACATCATCATCTCCGGCTCGAGCTTCGCGGCCAAGAGCTACGCGCCGATCGGCGTGACCTATTATCCCTACACCTTCCGCGATGCCGATCACTTGCTCGCCTACACCAAGAGCGACATCTTCAAGGAGCTCGCCAAGGGCTATGAGGACAAGAGCGGCCACCACATCGTCGCGGTGACCTATTACGGCGTGCGCCAGACCTCGTCGAACAAGCCGATCAAGACCTGCGCCGACATGAAGGGCCTGAAGATCCGCGTGCCCGACGTTCCGGCCTATCTCGCCATGCCGCGCGCCTGCGGCGCCAACACCGCGCCGATCGCGTTCGCCGAAGTCTATCTCGCGCTCCAGAACGGCACCGTCGAGGCGCAGGAGAATCCGCTGACCACGATCGAGGCCAAGAAGTTCTACGAGGTGCAGAAGCACATCGTGCTGACCGGTCACATCGTCGACCACCTCAACACCGTGATCGCCGGCGCCCTGTGGAAGAAGCTCTCGGACGAGGACAAGAAGATCTTCACCGACGTGGCGCAGGAGGCCGCTGCCAAGGCCACCGGAGAGATCAAGCAGAACGAGGCCAAGCTGGTCGCCTTCTTCAAGGACAAGGGCCTGACCGTGACCGAGGTCGACAAGAACGAGTTCCGCGACACCGTGCTGAAGAATGTCGCGTTCGAGACGTTCGGTTACCGCAAGGCGGATTGGGAGAAGATCCAGGCGGTGAAGTGACGACGTAGTCGTCATCCCGCAGGGCTATCGCATATGGCGCGCACGACGCGGCGGCATCGGCACTGGGCTCCCTCCCCCGCTTGCGGGGGAGGGCTGGGGAGAGGGTGTCTCCGCGTTGGGGTTGTCGAGAATCTGCCGAGCATGTGCGCGGTGAGAGCCCTCACCCGCCGCGCTCTGCGAGCGCGTCGGCCTCTCCCGCAAGCGGGAGAGGCGGAGCAAGCCCGCGGACAGTCCCCGTGAAAGCATATGCGACAGCCCCGCGTTATCCCGGGGCGGTCCGTAGGACCGAGCCAGGGCGCGCATTGCGCACTGGTACGCGTCGCCCCGGAAAGACGTGAGAGAGGTTCGAGAGGTACCCATGTCCACCGCCGAAATCCACCGGCAGATCACCGCGGACGAGATCGCGCACACCTTCGATGAAGAGGCGACGCCGAAGGTCGATCTCGGCGTCTACGCCTTCGAGGACTGGGTGGCACTGGCGATCTTCTGGGTGATGGCGCTCGCCGTCTTCCTGCAGTTCTTCACCCGTTACGTGCTCAACGACAGCTACGCCTGGACCGAGGAGATCGCGACCTATTGCCTGATCGGCGTGGTCTTCATCGGCTCCTCGATGTGCGTGCGGCTGTCGCGGCACATCCAGGTCGACCTGGTCTATCGCTATCTGCCGCATGCCGTAGGACGCATGCTGTCGACGGCGATCGACCTGATCCGGATTGCCTTCTTCGGCTACGCCATCAAGCTGGTCTGGGTCTACATCCAGATCATCGGCGACGAGCAGATGACCACGATCAATCTTCCCAAGGACTACGTCTATTACGCCGTGCTGCTCGGCTTCGTGCTGATGTTCGCACGCTCCGTGCAGGTGGCGATACAGAACTGGCGGCAGGGCTACTCGGTCCTCGAACGTCCCGGTGCCTACGACGGATCGGAAGGATAAGACCATGCTGCTGTTGCTCGGAGGCTTTCTCGTCCTCATGCTGCTCGGCGTTCCCGTGGCGATCGCCATGGCCGTGTCGTCGCTGCTCTACATCCTGGTCAGCGGCGTGACGCCCGACGTCACGCTGGCGCAGCGCATGATCGCCGGCGTCGAGAGTTTTCCGCTGCTTGCCGTGCCGTTCTTCATCCTGGCCGGCAACCTCATGAACATCGCCGGCGTGACGGGGCGCATCTACAAGTTCGCCGTCGCGCTGGTGGGGTGGATGCGCGGCGGCCTCGGCCACGTCAACATCATCGGCTCGGTGATCTTCTCCGGCATGTCCGGCACAGCGATCGCGGACGCTGCCGGCCTCGGCACCATCGAGATCAAGGCGATGAAGGACCACGGCTACTCCACCGAGTTCTCGGTCGGCGTCACCGCGGCCTCGGCCACGCTCGGGCCGATCATCCCGCCGTCGCTGCCCTTCGTGATCTACGGCATGATGGCGAACGTCTCGATCGGCGCACTGTTCCTCGGCGGCCTCATTCCCGGCGTCGTGCTGACGCTGCTCATGATGGTGACGGTCAGCTATTTCGCGCACAAGAACAAATGGGGCAGCGATACGCCGTTCTCCTGGCCGCAGCTCGGCTCGGCCGGGCTCGAGATCGTCATCGTTCTCGCTTTCCCGCTCGCGATCTGGCTGATGGTGCTCGCCGGCCTCTCGGTCAACATGGCCGTCGTCATCGGCCTCGGTACGCTGCTGGTGATCGACTGGTATTTCGACTTCTCTGCGGTGATGGCGCTGATGGCGCCGGTGATCCTGATCGGCGGCATGACGCTGGGCTGGTTCACGCCGACGGAAGCCGCGGTCGCCGCGGTGATCTGGTCGCTGTTCCTCGGCCTGGTGCGCTACCGCACCATGACGTTCCGGACCGTCGCCAAGGCGACCTTCGACACCATCGAGACCACGGCCTCGGTGCTGTTCATCGTCACGGCGGCCTCGATCTTCGCCTGGCTGCTGACGGTGTCGCAGGCGGCGCAGATGCTGTCGGACTGGATGCTCGGCATCACCCACAACAAATGGGTGTTCCTGGCGCTCGCCAACGTGCTGATCCTGTTCGTGGGATGCTTCATCGACACCACGGCGGCAATCACGATCCTGGTGCCGATCCTCTTGCCGATCGTGCTCAAGCTCGGCATCGACCCCATTCATTTCGGCCTGATCATGACGCTGAACCTGATGATCGGCCTGTTGCATCCGCCGCTCGGCATGGTGCTGTTCGTACTCGCCCGCGTCGCCAAGCTCTCGGTCGAGCGCACGACGGTCGCGATCCTGCCCTGGCTGGTGCCGCTGCTGCTGGCGCTGATCGCGATCACCTATATTCCCGACCTGACCCTCTGGCTGCCAAAATACATGGGACTCTCCAAATGACCTCGACCGCTCTTGCCGCGACCCTGTTCGGCCCCGAAGACCTGCGCATGATCGAGCATCCGCTCGACAAGCTTGGCGAGGGCATGGTCCGCATCCGCTTCGGCGCCGGCGGCATCTGCGGCTCGGACATGCACTATTTCCGCCATGCCCGCACCGGCGACTTCGTGGTGAAGTCGCCGCTGGTGCTGGGCCACGAGATCTCGGGGGAGGTCGTGGAGATCTCCGGGGCCGCCGCGAACCTGAAGATCGGCGACCGCGTCGCCGTCAACCCGTCGCGCTGGTGCGGCCATTGCGTCGCCTGCCGCGAGGGCCGGCCGAACCTGTGCGAGAACATCTATTTCATGGGCTCCGCCTCGAAGACGCCGCACATGCAGGGCGGCTTCGCCAATTACTTCGATGCGATCCCCGCGCAATGCGTGAAGATCCCGGATCACGTCTCCTATCAGGCCGCGGCGCTGGCCGAGCCGCTCGCGGTCTGCCTGCACGCGGTCGCGCGCGCCGGCAAGATCGAGGGCAAGCGCGGCATCATCTTCGGTGCCGGCCCGATCGGGCTTCTGACCATGCTCGCCGCGCACCGCGCCGGCATGGCCGACATCACCGTGGCCGACATCGCGCCGGCGCCGCTGGCCTTTGCGACCAAGCTCGGCGCCTCGCACGTCGAGATCGTGTCGGGCGGTGACGAAGGGCTGAAGGCACAGGCTGCCGCGCGTCCTTACGACGTCGCCTTCGAGGTCTCGGGCACGGCTGCGGGCCTTGCGAGCGCGATTCAGATCGTCAGGCGCGGCGGCGTCGTGGTGCAGATCGGCAATCTGCCGGGCGGGCAGATCCCGACGCCGTCGAATGCGGTGATGGCCAAGGAGATCGACCTGCGCGGCTCGTTCCGCTTCGGCTTCGAGTTCATGAATGCGGTGGAACTGATCGGCAATGGCAGCGTCGACGTGCTGTCGCTGGTCACCGCCGAGCGGCCGCTCTCGACCGCGCCCGATGCGCTGCGGCTGGCGCTGGACCGCTCGCAGAGCGTCAAGGTCGTGCTGACCGCGAACTGATGGGAGAGACCCATGATGCTGGAGGGATGGCGCTGGTACGGGCCGGATGATCCGGTCTCGCTCGATGACGTCAGGCAGGCCGGGGCGAGCGACATCGTCTCGGCGTTGCATCACGTGCCGATCGGGGAGGCCTGGACGCGCAAGGCGGTCGAGGAGCGCAAGAACTTCATCGAGAACGGCCAGCCCGGCCGCTCGCAGTTGACCTGGTCGGTGGTGGAATCGATTCCGATCCCCGACGACGTCAAGCGGCTCGGCGGAAAAGCGACGAAGTCGATCGAGGCGTGGATCGCGAGCCTGGAGGCGGTCGCCGCGTCCGGCATCAAGATCATCTGCTACAATTTCATGCCCGTCGTCGACTGGTGCCGCACCGACCTCGAATGGGAGCTGCCGAACGGCGCCCGCGCCATGCGCTTCGACCAGGACCGCTTTGCTGCGTTCGAGCTGCACATCCTGAAGCGCCCGGCCGCCGCGCAGGAATATTCGCCGGAAACGCAGGCGCGCGCGAAAAAGCTGTTCGAGCAGATGAGCCAGGCGGACATCGACTATCTCGTCATGGTCATCGCCAGCGCGCTGCCGGGCTCGACCACCGAGCCGATGACGATCCCGCAATTCCGCGACCGGCTGGAGACCTATCGCGACATCACGCCGAGAATCCTGCGGCAGCACCTCGCCGAATTCCTCGCGCGCGTGACGCCAGTCGCCGAGCAGCTCGGCGTGTCGCTGACGCTGCACCCGGACGACCCGCCGCGGCCGCTGTTTGGCCTGCCGCGCATCGCCTCCAGCGCCGACGATTATCAGGCGCTGTTCGACGCCGTCCCGTCCAAGGCCAACGGCATCTGCTTCTGCACCGGCTCGCTCGGCGTTCGCGCCGAGAACAATCTGCCTGAAATGGCCGAGCGCTTCGGCCCGCGCATTGCGTTCGCCCATCTGCGCGCGACCAGGCGCGAGGCCGACGGCCTGTCGTTCTACGAGTCAGATCATCTCGACGGCGACGTCGACATGATCGCGGTGCTGAAGGCGCTGTTGAAGGAGAACGCGCGGCGCGCACCCGACGAGCAAATCGTGTTCCGCCCCGACCACGGCCACCGCATGCTCGACGATCTCGCCGCCACCAAGCGCACCAATCCCGGCTACACCGCCATCGGCCGTCTGCGCGGCCTCGCCGAGCTCCGCGGCGCGATCCGGGCGATCGAGCATCGGTAGAGACGAAGCTCTCCCCACCGTCATTGCGAGGAGCCCTTGCGACGAAGCAATCCAGAATCCCTTCGCGGAAAGACTCTGGATTGCTTCCGCCTTCGCCGAGGCTTCGGCGGACAAGTCGCTGCGCTCGCAATGACGTGGAGGGAGAGGCGCCTCACTTCAGCTCCGCCTGCTTAGTAGCACGCGTCCATCGCACCCAGCTTCGGATAGAGCCGGTCGATCGCGGCGATCTCGCTTTTCATCTGCGCAATGATCCAGTCGCGGATCTCGGCGGCGATGGGACGCATGACCCGGTTGCGCGGTGGCAGGAATTCGCAGATGCGGCGCGTGGTGGTGAGCGTGTCGGAGGCCGGCACCAGCGCGCCGGTGAGCAGCCAGTGCGAGGCGACCGTCAGCCAGCCGAGCGCGATGCCCTGGCCGAGCAGCGCGGCCTGCACCACGACGGCATAGTCGGTGAAGCTCAGCGCCTTGGCCGCGCCGCGGCGCCCGGTCAGAAGCGATGCGTAATCCGCGGCCCAGTCGCCCGGCGTCTCGGCGAGGCGGATGATGGTGTTGCCCTCGGTGGGATCGGTCTCGCCGAGATAGCCAGGGCTGCACATCGGCAGCATCACTTCCTTCATCACCAGCGTGCCGCCGGAGGACGGCTCGTCGCGGTCGCGGAAGCGCATGCCGAGATCGACGTTCTCCACCGGCCCGCGGAGCGCGCCGGAGATCAGCTGGAACCGCAGGTCCACCTGGGGAAACTGTTTCTGCAGCTTGTCGATGCGCGGCATCAGCCAGTGGGTGGTGAAGGCGGAGGAGACCGACAGCGTCACCGTCTCGGTGCCCTTGCGGCGCCGCTCGATCTCAACGAGCCCGCTTTCGATGCTGCGGAAGCCTTCGAGGACGCGGCGATAGAGCAGCTCGCCTTCCTCGGTGAGCACCGCGCGCCCCGCCGTGCGATCGAACAGGCGGACACCGAGATGCTCCTCGAACTGTCCGAGCATGCGGCTCACCGCTGGCTGCGTCACGTTCAGCTCGGCGGCAGCAGCCGTGAAGCTGCCATTGCGCGCCGCTGCGTCGAAGACGAACAGGGCGTTGCTGGACGGCAGCATGCGGCGGAGCTCTGGCATAACGTCATGTTATGGGGCCCGTAATAATTTGGCAATTGCCGGGTTTTGCCAACTCTGTTGTCATTGGCTTCATAGCCTGAAGATAGCGGCTTGGAGCGAAGGATGAGTTGCAGCGCACGCTGCAACCGAGAGTGCTCCAAACCCCTGTCTATAAAGCAGGCTTATGGCGCGCAGTGAGGCACGCCAGCTAAAGGGACATCGCGAGGTCGATCGTTGGACAAACGAGCGGAAAGCGTCGAGATCAGGTCCGCCAGCAAGACCTATGGCGCCGTTCGCGCCCTCGACGACGTTTCGCTCACTGTCGGCGCCGGTGAATTCGTCTCGCTGCTCGGCCCCTCCGGCTCCGGCAAGACCACGCTGCTCGGAATCCTCGGCGGCTTCATCCTGCCCTCGTCGGGCACGATCCTGTTCGGCGGCCGTGACGTCACCTACATGCCGCCGCACAAGCGCGACATCGGCGTCGTGTTCCAGAACTACGCGCTGTTTCCGCATATGAGCGTCGGCGAGAACGTCGCCTTTCCGCTGCGTGCGCGGCGCCTGCCGAAATCGTCCTGGCCCGACAAGGTGCGCGCAGCGCTCTCGATGGTCGGCCTTGCCGGCTATGAGGAGCGCGGCATCGCCCAGCTCTCCGGCGGCCAGCGCCAGCGCGTGGCTTTGGCGCGCGCCATGATCTTCGAGCCGCGCCTGATCCTGATGGACGAGCCGCTTTCCGCGCTCGACAAGCAGCTGCGCGAATCCATGCAGATCGAGCTGCGCGCGCTGCACAAGCGTATCCAGGCCACCATCATCTACGTCACCCATGACCAGCGCGAGGCGCTGACCATGAGCGACCGCGTCGCCGTCATGAAGGACGGCCGGCTGGTCCAGATCGACGCGCCCGAGCGGCTGCACGATCATCCCGCCGATTCCTTCGTCGCCAGCTTCATCGGCGAAGCCACGATGCTGCCGGTCCGCCGCGTCGATGCCTCCAGCGTCGCGCTCGGCAATGCCTTGCTGCGCAGCGCGCGCGCCATTCCCGATGGCGATGCCCTGATGCTGGCCGTGCACAGCGAAAAACTGCTGATCGACGACGGCGCGCAGGATGCCGCCTGCAACCGGCTGACCGGAACGGTCACCGATATCGTCTACCAGGGCGAGAGCCTGCGCATCTTCATCGCGCTCGAAGACGGCATCGCGCTCAGCCTGCGCCAGCCGAGCTATCACCAGGCCTACACCCGCATCCCGCCGCTCGGCGGCAGCCTCACCGTCACGCTCCACCCCGAGGACACCATCGTCGTCCCCAGGGTGGACTGAAGTCTTGTTGCAACCTGAGAGAAGAAGAACATGACGACCCAAACCGCGTTCAGCAATTTCAAGGTCCTCACCTTCGACGTCGTCGGCACCCTGATCGATTTCGAGACCGGCGTGCTGTCCGCGGTGCGCAAGATCTCGGGCAAGACGCCGGCCGAGCTCAGCGACGACAAGATCTTCGAATCCTATAAGCGCGGGCGCGACAAGCATTACGAGCGTTCGAGCGAGGTGATGTTCTACGTTTATCGCTATCTCGCCAAGGAGCTCGGGCTGCCGGCGGATGACGCCTCATGCGACGTGTTCCAGCTCGCCGTGCTGCGCTGGGGGCCGTTCTCCGATTCCGTCGAGGCGCTGAAGCGGCTGCGCACGAAATTCCGCCTGGTGGCGATGACCAATGCCGACCGCGTCGCGCTGTCCTGCTACGCGCATGCGCTGGGCGATCCCTTTGATGACACCGTCTGTGCCGACGACACCGGCGTTGCAAAGCCGAACCCGGAATTCTTCGCCTACAACAAGGGCCGCCAGTCGGCGTTCGGCTACAAGCAGTCCGACATCCTGCACGTCGCGCAGAGCCAGTATCACGACATCGGGATCGCGCGGAAGCTCGGCTACAAGGTGTGCTGGATCGAGCGCCGCCAGGGCATCGCCGGCTTCGGCGGCACGCCGGCGGTGGAGACGCTGACCAAGCCGGACTTCCATTATCCGACCCTGAAGGCGCTCGCGGACGCCGCGATCGGGCCGGCGGCGTAACGGAGAGGTGGCATGACACGGGACTTTAGCGCGCTGCCGTCGGTCAATTCGCTGTGGGAAGCCACGGCGGAGCCGGCGCGCGCGTTTCCCGTGCTGTCGGGCGAGCAACAGGCGGATGTGGTGATCATCGGCGCTGGCTACACCGGTCTCTCCGCCGCGCACCACATCGCCAAGAGCGGACTTGCTCCGGTTGTGCTCGAAGCGAACCGCCCTGGCTGGGGCGCGAGCGGGCGCAATGGCGGCGTGATCACCGCAAAGTTCCGCCTGTCGTTCCGCGAGATCGATGCCGCGCATGGCCGCGCCATGGCGCGGCGCATGTACGAGATCGCACATGAATCGACCGACATGGTCGAGGAGCTCGTGTCCGAATTCGGCATCGCCAGCGCGAACCTTGTGCGCACCGGTCAGGTCAAGGCCGCGCACAATGAGACGACGCTAAAGGCCGCGATCGACGAAGCGAATTGGATGACGCGCGAGATGGGCTCCGCCGAGGTCCGCATCCTCGACAAGAACGGCGTGCGTGAGGAGACCGGCTCCGACATCTTCGTCGGCGGCGTGCTCAATCCCGGCTCCGGCGGCATCCATCCGCTGAACTATCTGCGCGGCCTTGCCGACGGCGTGGCGCGCCGCGGCGTCCCCATCTTCCAGCAGTCGCCGGTCGTCAAGCTTCGGCGCGAGAGGGACGGCATCGTCGCCGAGACGCCGCACGGCGCCGTGCGCGCAAAACAGGCGATCATCGCCACCAACAGCTATTCGGATCTCACCGGCGCGACCGCGCATCTGCAGCGCACGCTGATCCCGTTCCGCAGCGCCATGGTCGCGACCGAGCAGCTGCCGCGTAATCTTGCGGGAAAGCTGATGCCGACGGGGCGCACCTATACCGAGACCAAGCGCATGATGCGCTGGTTCCGCATGGTCGACAACCGCGTCATCTTCGGCGGCCGCGGCGCCTTCGGCAAGCAGGATTCGCAAGCCGCGTTCGACGCCTTGCGCAAGGCGATGGTCGGCATCTTCCCCGATCTCGCCGATGTCCCGCTCGCATACAAATGGTCGGGGCTCGTCGCAATGACGCTGGACTCGGTGCCGCATATCGGCCGGCTCGACGACCGCACGCTGGTCTCGGTCGGCTACAACGGCGCCGGTGTTGCGATGTCGAGCCTGATGGGCCGCTATCTCGCCGCCTTCGTGCGCGGCGAGACGCCCGACGTCGGCCTGCTCGACGCGAGGCGCTTGAAAGCAATTCCGTTCTATCCGCTGCGTGAGCCTGCCGTGCGCGTGGTCGCCGGCTGGTACCAGTTTCTCGATGCGATCGGTCAGTGAGATTGATTTGGAGGAGGTGAGGATGACGACGACGCAGAAATTTGGATTGGGCTGGGCGCTGCTGGGCGCGATCGGATTGAGCAGTGCGGCCGATGCCGCCGAGCAGATCACCTTCGTCTCGCAGGGCGGCGCCTATCAGCAGGCGCAGACGGTGGCGATCCTCGATCCCTCCGCCAAGAAGCTCGGCATCACCATCAACCAGGACTCCATTCCCGACGCCTGGCCCGCGATCAAGACCCAAGTCGGCAGCGGCAAGCCGATCTGGGACGTCGTCGACACCCCGACCGGCAACTGCCTGCGCGGCGGCGAGCAGGGGCTGATGGAGAAGCTCGACTTCTCGAAAATTCCGAATGGCGCGGCGATGCCGGAGGCGTATCGCAGCCCCTATTCAGTGTCCTACGAGTTCTATTCGAGCGTGCTTGCCTACAGCCAGAAGACCTTCCCGAAGGATGCGCCGAACAGCTGGGCCGATTTCTGGGACGTGAAGAAATTCCCCGGCCGCCGTGCGTTGCGCAACCACCCGTTCGCGACCCTCGAGGCCGCGCTGATGGCCGATGGCGTCGCGCCCGACAAGCTCTATCCGCTCGACGTCGACCGCGCCTTCAGGAAGCTGGAAGAGATCAAGCCGCACATCACGGTGTGGTGGACCTCGGGCGCACAGTCGGCGCAGCTGCTCAATGACGGCGAGGTCGACATGGAGATGGCCTGGAACGGCCGCGTCAGCGCGGTCGCCAAGGAAGGCGCGAAGGTCGCCTTCACCTATAACCAGGGCATTTTGCAGAGCACCTCGCTCTGCATCCTCAAAGGCGCGCCGAATCTCGGCACGGCGGTGAAATTCCTCAACGAGGCCGTCGATCCCGTGCACCAGGCCAATCTGCCGCTCCACATCGATTACGGTCCGGGCAATCCCAAGGCGTTCGAGACCAGCGTGATCAAGCCCGAGCGCGCCGCGCAATTGCCGAGCGAGCCGGCCAATGCGGCCAAGCAAACGCTGATGTCCTACGCCTGGTGGTCCTCGCCGGCCGGAGAGGCCGCCGAGAAGCGCTGGGCGTCCTTCATGCAGAAGTGAGCGAGGCAGCGTTGACGACTTCAGTGCCAGATCCCTCCCAAAAGCATCAGCGCCGCGAGCACGGCCTGATGCTGGCACTGGTGTCGCCGGCGCTGCTGGTGATCCTGGCCCTGATCGTGCTGCCGGTCGGCTGGCTGGCCTGGCAGTCGATCTACAATGACGGCTTCACGCTGGAGAACTATCGCCGGGTCTTCACCGAGGACGTCTATTGGCGCAGCTTCGCGCTGACCTTTGAGATCAGCCTCGCGGTCACGGTGATCGCGCTGCTGCTCGGCTATCCCGTGGCCTATCTCGCCAATTCCGTGCCCAGGGGATGGAGCATCCTGATCCTGTCGCTGGTCGTGCTGCCGTTCTGGACCAGCGTGCTGGTGCGCGCCTATGCCTGGCTGGCGCTGCTGCAGCGCACCGGCGTGATCAACCAGTTGCTGCGCTATCTCGATGTGATCTCCGAGCCGCTCGCGCTGGTGCACAACACGTTCGGCACGGTGGTCGCGACCGTGCACATCCTGCTGCCGTTCATGGTGCTGCCGCTCTACGCCAGCATGCAGAAGATTCCGAACGATCTCATGCAGGCCGGCGCCAGCCTGGGCGCTAGTCCGTCGCTGACGTTTTTCCGCGTGTTCCTGCCGCTGTCGCTGCCGGGCGTGCTCGCGGGCTGCACCATGGTGTTCGTGCTCTGCCTCGGCTTCTATATCACGCCGGAGCTGCTCGGTGGCGGGCGCACCGTGATGGTGTCGATGCTGGTGAGCCGCAATGTCGAGCTCTACAACCAGTTCGGGGCGGCGAGCGCGGTCGCGGTGGTGCTGCTCCTCGGCGTGCTCGCTATCTTCTGCGTCGTCAGCCGCTTCATCTCGCTCGATCGCGTGCTGGGGCAGAAATGATGCGCGCCACGCCCGCACGGATTGCCCTTTACGTGATCAGCGCGCTGGTGCTGGTCTATCTGATCATCCCCGTCCTGATCATCGCGCCGATCTCGTTCTCCAGCGCACGCTTCCTGACCTTCCCGCCGCCGTCCTTCTCGCTGCGCTGGTACCAGCAATATTTCTCAAATCCCGCCTGGATGCAGGCGACGCGGGTGACGCTGACGGTCGCGCTCCTCACCGTCGTGATCGCGACTCCGTTCGGGGTGGCTGCTGCCTATGCCATCAGCCAGTCGAAGCTGCGGATCATGCGGTTGATCCATATGGCGCTGCTGCTGCCGCTGGTGGTGCCGATCATCATCATCGCCGTCGGCATCTTCTTCGTCTATGCCAAGGTCGGTCTGGTCGCGACCATGCCAGGTCTCGTGCTGGCGAACGTGATGCTGGGCCTGCCCTATGTCGTGATTTCGGTGCTCGCGGGCCTGCAGAGCTTCGATCCCGCGCAGGAGATGGTGGCGCGCAGTCTCGGCATGAACCGCCTGCGCAGCTTTTTCGCGGTGACGCTGCCGCAGATCAAGTCCAGCGTGGTCGCCGGGGGCGTCTTCGCCTTCATTTCGGCGATGGACGAGACGATCGTTGCGCTGTTCATCTCCGGCGGCCAGTATCAGCCGCTGACCAAACGCATGTTCACCGCGCTGCGCGACGAGATCGATCCGACCATCGCCGCGATCTCGACGTTGATGACGGCGGCCTCATTCATGCTGGTGCTCGCGGCGAGTGCGCGACAGAAGCGGAGCGGGTGAGGACAGCCCACGTCCCCAGGAGATCAAATCACCCGATCGCGAAATCGGCGGCCGTTTCCGCGTGAATGGCGGTTGTGTCGAACGTCTCGACAGACGTGTCGTCGGGGCCGACCAGCATCGTGATCTCGGTGCAGCCGAGGATAATGCACTCCGCACCGTCCGCGACGAGCGCTGCCATCACGTCCTGATAACGCCGGCGCGAGCGGGCGGCAACGGTCCCGAGGCACAGCTCGTCGTAGATGATGCGGTTCACCTCGGCGCGCTCGTGTGCGGGAGGAACCAAGACGTCGAGACCATGCGCGCGCAATCGGTCGATGTAGAAGTCTTCCTCCATCGTGAACTTGGTGCCGAGCAACCCGACCCGCCGATATCCCTTGGCCCGGATCCGCTCGGCCGTCGCATCGCCGATGTGGATGAACGGAACGCTCACGCCGGCTATGATCTCGGGCGCCAGTTTGTGCATCGTGTTCGTGCACAAGACGATCGCCCGCGCGCCGGCACTTTCGAGGCGCTGCGCGACCTCCGCGAGGCTCGCCGCCGCCTCCTGCCAGCGGCCGGCATACTGCATCTGCTTGATCTCCTCGAAATCGTAGGAATACATCAAGAGCGGAGCCGAATGCAGCTTGCCCATGCGGTCGCGGACCCGCTCGTTGATGAGCTTGTAGTAAAGCGCGGTGCTCTCCCAGCTCATGCCTCCGATCAGGCCAATGGTTTGCATTCCGGTGCTCCAGAGGAGTTGGTTCGGCCGGATCGTAGACGAAGATGCCGAAGCTCGCCATCGTGGCCGCGGCATGGCCTGTAGTGCAAACGGCAGGGACGGGCATGACGCCTGCGCAGGCTGCGAGAAGCCTTTCGACCTTGCGCACGCTCGCGGCCTGTCCTAGGCCAGTTCCCGAAACAAGTGCGCATCGCCGAAGTCTCGAGGAGCCGACATGACCATTCGCAACACCCGCACCGGGGGCCAGATCCTGATCGATCAGCTCGTCGCGCAAGGGGTCGAGCGCGTCACCTGCGTGCCGGGCGAGAGCTATCTGGCGGCCCTCGATGCGCTGCATGACAGCCCGATCGACGTCGTGATCTGCCGCGCCGAAGGCGGCGCCGCCATGATGGCGGAGGCTTACGGCAAGCTCACCGGCCGGCCCGGAATCTGCTTCGTCACCCGCGGCCCCGGTGCCACCAATGCCAGCCACGGCGTCCACATCGCGATGCAGGATTCGACCCCGATGATCCTGTTCGTCGGGCAGGTCGACACCGGCATGCGCGAGCGCGAGGCGTTCCAGGAGCTCGACTACAAGGCGGTGTTCGGCTCGATGGCGAAATGGGCGGTCGAGATCGATCGTCCCGACCGCATTCCGGAGCTGGTCGCGCGCGCCTTCCGCGTCGCCATGCAGGGCCGCCCCGGCCCCGTCGTGATCGCGCTGCCGGAAAACATGCTGACCGAGACCGCGGCCGTCGCCGATGCCATGCGCATCGAGCCCGCCGTGAGCTGGCCGGCGCCTGCCGATATCGAAAAGCTCGGCGCCATGCTGGCCGGTGCCAAGGCGCCGCTCGTCATTCTCGGCGGCTCGCGCTGGACCGACGAGGCGACCAAGAGCATCGCGCGGTTCGCCGAGCGGTTCGACCTGCCGGTCGCGACCTCGTTCCGCCGGGCCTCGCTGATCGATGCCGATCATTCGCACTATGCCGGCGACCTCGGCATCGGGCCGAGCCCGGGCCTGAAGGCGCGCATCGACAATGCCGACGTCCTCCTGCTGATCGGCGGCCGCATGTCGGAGATGCCGTCCTCGTCCTATACGTTGCTCGACATTCCCAATCCGAAGCAGAAGCTGATCCATGTGCATCCGGGCTCCGAGGAGCTCGGCCGCATCTATCAGCCTGATCTGGCGATCCAGGCGACGCCGGCCGCGTTCGCCGCTGCCGTAGAGCCGCTGAAGCCGTCCGGCGCGGTGGCCTGGAAGGGCGAGGCCGCCAAGGCGCATGCCGATTATCTGGCCTGGACCGGGAAGGCGCGCGAGCTGCCGGGCACGTTCCAGTACGGCCAGGTGATGACCTGGCTGCGCGATCGCCTGCCGAAGGACGCGATCGTGTGCAACGGCGCCGGCAACTACGCCGGTTGGATCCATCGCCATCACCGCTTCCACAGCTTTGCCGCGCAACTGGCGCCGACCTCAGGCTCGATGGGTTACGGCGTGCCCGCTGGCGTGCTGGCCAAGCGGCAATATCCGGATCGCGTCGTCGTCGCGTTTGCGGGCGACGGCTGCTTCCTAATGAACGGCCAGGAATTCGCGACCGCCGTGCAGTACGATGCGCCGCTGATCGTCATCATCATCGACAATTCGCAATACGGCACCATCCGCATGCACCAGGAGCGTGACTATCCCGGCCGCGTCGTCGGCACCCAGCTCAAGAACCCGGACTTTGCGATGTACGCGAAGGCGTTCGGCGGCCATGGCGAGCGTGTCGAGCGGACCGAAGAGTTTGCTCCGGCGTTCGAGCGCGCGCTCGCCTCGGGCAAGCCGTCGATCCTCCACTGCATCATCGATCCGCGCGCGATCTCGGTCGGCAAGGATTTTACGCCCGCGGTGAAAGCTTAAAGCGATGCCGGACGGCCGCCACGTCGCCATCATCGGAGCCGGCGCGGTCGGCGTGATCAGCGCGATCGAGGCGTTGCGCGAAGGGCATCGCGTCACGCTGATCGATCCCGGCGAGCCCGGCGGCGAGCAGGCGGCGAGCTACGGCAATGCCGGCTGGCTGTCGTCGCATTCGGTGATCCCGCCGGCGGAACCGGGCGTCTGGAAAAAGGTGCCGGGCTATCTGATGGATCCGCTCGGCCCGCTTGCGATCCGCTGGTCTTACTTGCCGAAGGCGCTGCCCTGGCTGATCAAATATCTGCTCTCGGGCTGGACCGCGGCGCGGGTCGAGACCACCGCGTTCGCGCTGCGCGACCTGTTGAAGGACGCGCCGCTGCTGCACAGGAAGCTCGCGGAAGAAGCCGGCGTCCCCGAGCTGATCGAACGCAACGGCGTGATGCATGTCTTCACCTCGCGCGGCAATTTCGACAATGATCTCGGCTGGCGCCTGCGCAAGAAGGTCGGCGTCGAATGGCTGGAGCTCAATGCCGACGAGATGCGCCAGCGTGAGCCTGACTTGCATCCGCGCTACACCTTTGGCGTCGTGGTGGAGGAGGCCGGCCGCTGCCGCGATCCCGGCGCTTATGTCGCGGCCCTTGCCAATCATGCGATTGCCAGCGGCGCCAAGCACGTGCGCGCCAAGGCGACCGGGCTGAAGCTCTCCGGCGGCAGGCTCGTCGCAGTCGTCACCGAGAGCGGCGAGATTGCTTGCGATGCCGCGGTGGTCGCGGCGGGTGCGCGCTCAAAACAGCTCACCGCGTCGGTCGGCGATCCCTTGCCACTGGAAACCGAGCGCGGCTATCACGTCATGATCGAAAATCCGGAAGCAGGTCCGCGCAGCTCGATGATGGCCTCCGACGCCAAGATGGTGGTGAACTGGACCAACAAGGGCCTGCGTGCCGCCGGCACGGTCGAGATCGCCGGCCTCGAGGCCGCGCCGAACTGGAAGCGCGCCGAGATTTTGCGCAACCACCTCGTCAGCATGTTCCCGAAACTGCCGAAGGACATTCCGGCCGCGCGCGTCAAGACCTGGTTCGGCCATCGCCCGAGCATGCCGGACGGACGTCCCTGCATCGGCTATGCGCGCGCCACGCGCGACATCGTCTATGCTTTCGGCCACGGCCATGTCGGCCTGGTCGGCTCGGCCCGCACCGGCCGTCTCGTCGCCCAGCTCGTGAGCGGCAAGGCGCCGGAGATTCCACTCGCGCCGTTCGCGCCCGAACGTTTTCTCTGAGAGCGCACCATGACCTATCCCGGCAACTCCTCCCGCATCGCCCGTGGCGGCAAGGCCATCTACGGCGCGCCGCTCGGCATCCTGATGCTGGAGGCGCGCTTTCCCCGCATTCCCGGCGACATGGGTAACGGCACGACCTGGCCGTTCCCGGTGCTCTATCGCGTGGTGAGCGGCGCTTCGCCCGAGAAGGTGGTGCTGAAGGGCGCGGCCGGCCTCTTGCCGGATTTCATCGATGCGGCGAAGGATCTGGTGCGGCTGGGGGCGGAGGCCATCACCACCAATTGCGGCTTCCTCTCGCTGTTCCAGAAGGAGATCGCCGCCGCCGTCGGCGTTCCCGTCGCGACCTCCTCGCTGATGCAGGTGCCGTGGGTGCAGGCGACCCTGCCGCCCGGCAAGCGCGTCGGCCTCGTCACGGTGTCGGGCTCGACCTTGACGCCGGCCCACCTCGAAGGCGCCGGCGTGCCGCTCGATACGCCGCTGGTCGGCACCGAGAACGGCAAGGAGTTCTTCCGCGTCCTGATCAAGGCCGAGAAGGACGACATGGACGTCGCGCAAGCCGAGCGCGACGTGGTCGAGGCCGGCAAGGAGCTCGTCGCTAGGCATCCGGATGTCGGCGCCATCGTGCTCGAATGCACCAACATGCCGCCTTATGCCGCTGCGCTTCAGGCCGAGGTCGGATTGCCGGTCTACGACATCTATTCCATGATCACCTGGTTTCATGCCGGGCTGCGCCCACGCGTGTTCGCGTGAATGCGTCCGTGAGATCGTCACACATCCAGGAGTGAAGCCATGAAACTATCCGGCAAGGTCGCCGCCATCACCGGCGCGGCGCGCGGCATCGGCAAGGCCTGCGCGAAGAGGTTTTTGGACGACGGCGTCAAGGTCGTCATCTCCGACGTCGATGCCGAGGGCCTCGCCGCCACGGCCGCCGAGCTCGGCCGGCCGGATGCCCTGCGCACCGTCGCCGGCAACGTCGCCAGGCGTGCCGATGTCGATCAGCTGGTCGCGACGGCGGTGAAGGAGTTCGGCCGGCTCGACATCATGGTCAACAATGCCGGGGTCGCCCGCAACCGCGACATCCTCGACATCACCGAAGAGGAATTCGACGAGATCATCGGCATCAACCTGAAAGGCGCGTTCTTCGGCGTGCAGGCGGCGGCCAGACAAATGATCGCGCAGGGCGGCGGCGGGGTCATCATCAACATGTCCTCGGTGAACGCGCTGCTGGCGATCCCGGCGCTGGCGACCTACGCGATGTCGAAGGGCGGCATGAAGCAGCTCACCTCCGTCGCCGCCGTCGCGCTCGCCCCGCACAACATCCGCGTCGTCGCAGTCGGGCCGGGCACGATCCTGACCGACATGGTGGCCTCGTCCATCTACACCTCGGAAGACGCCCGCAAGACGGTGCTGTCGCGCACGCCGGCGGGCCGCGGCGGCGAGCCGAGCGAGGTCGCCTCCGTCGTGGCGTTCCTTGCCAGCGACGATGCGTCCTACATCACGGGGCAGACGATCTACCCGGATGGCGGCCGGCTGGTCCTGAACTACACGGTGCCGGTGAAGGAGAAGTAGGGGGCGTTGTCGCCCCACACTCGGTGTCATCGCCCGCGAAGGCGGGCGATCCAGTATTCCGAGACGCCAGTTATTCAACCGAGAGGCCGCGGCGTACTGGATTGCCCGCTTTCGCGGGGAATGACTATCGTCGCGAGGCTGGCAGCCTGCTCCTTACTCCGCCGCAACCGTCAGCCCGTAACCCAGCCGCTTCGAGATGGCCCCCGCGCAGTCGCGCAACGCGTGCGCGATCGGGCTGTCCCAGCGCGCGTCAAAGGTGCCTTCCGGGCCCATCGCGGTGACGACCAGCGCGACGTGGCCGGAATGGTCGAACACTGGTGCTGCGAACGCGTTGACGCCGGGCAGGGGATCGCCGAGCGCACGGGCGAGGCCGTGCTTGCGCACCTCGGCGAGCATCTCGGCGACCTTGGCACCCTTCACGGCGCGCTTCGGATTGTAGCCGACGCCATGGCGGTCGAGGCCGCTCTCGAGCGCCGCGCTGATCGTCTTCTCCGGCAGAAACGCTGCGAAGGCGCGGCCCGTGGCGGTCTCGAGCAGCGCCATCACTGAACCTGCGCGCATCACGATGTGCACCGGCTGGGCCGGCTCTTCGAGCTGCACCACGGTCGGGCCGTGCGTGCCCCAGACCGCGAGCGAGACGGCGTGGCCGATCTGGCTCGCGAGGCCCGCGATCCTGGGACGCGCGATGGCTACGCCCGAGAGGCGGCGCAGGCTGATCAGGCCGAGCTCCAGCGCCAGCGCGCCGATCTCGTAGCGGCCGGTGCTCTCGTCCTGCTCGATCAGGCCGATGCGCGAGAAGCTGGCGAGATAGGGATGCGCCTTGGCCGGCGCCATGCCGGCTTCGCGGGCGAGATCGCGCAGCATCATCGGCTCGCCGCTGCGTGCGAGCGCGCGGAGCAATTCGCCGCCGACCTCGATCGACTGGATGCCGCGGCTTTCCCTGCTCATGCGCCTCCTGGCGTGATTAAGCCGCGTCGCGCTTTTCGGCGCTGTCGGCAAGATGTCTGCCGGCAATGTAGCCGAAGGTCAGCGCCGGCCCAAGCGTGATGCCGGCGCCGGGATAATTGCCCCCCATGATGCTCGCCATGTCGTTGCCGGCGGCATAGAGGCCGGGAATGACCCGTCCCTCGGCGTCGAGCGCCCGCGCGTTCTCGTCGGTGACGATGCCGGCATAGGTGCCGAGATCGCCGATCACCATCTTGATGGCGTAGAACGGGCCGTTCTCGATCGGCGCGACGCAGGGGTTGGGGCCGTGCAGCGCATCGCCCTGGTAGCGGTTATAGGCTTTTGAACCTTTGCCGAAGGCGGGGTCGTGTCCGAGCGGTGCCGTCGCATTGAACTGCCTAACCGTTTCGACGAACGCCCTGGCATCGATGCCGGCCTTGGCCGCCAGCGCCTCCAGCGTGTCGCCGCGCATGAGATAGCCGGTCTTCAAATGGTGACCCAGCGGCATCGGGAAGGGCGGTACGCAGCCGAGGCCGTATTTGCGCAGCGCCTTGTGGTCGCAGACCAGGAAGGCGGCGATCTCCTCGCCGGGCCTGGCCGCCTTGACCATGGCCTGGACGAAGTCGTGATAGGAATTGCCTTCATTGGCGAAACGCCTGCCGTCGCGCATCACCGCGATCACGCCGGGCTTGGCGCGGTCGATGAAGTGCGGCATCACGCCCTTGGAGCCGTCCTTGCGCGTGGTCAGCGATACCGGCACCCAGGCCGCCGCGTTCGGCAGGCGGTCCTCGATGCGGCCGCCGGCGCCTTCCGCAAGGCGGAGGCCGTCGCCGGTGTTGCCGGTTGGCCCGGGCGAATAATGCTCAACGCTGGTCGGCGCGTGCGGGAACATCTTCCTGCGCCGCTCGACGTCGTGCGGAAAGCCGCCGCAGGCGAGCACGACGCCCTGTCGTGCACGAACGCGCACGTCGCGTCCCTCGCGCGACACGATGGCGCCGGTCACGACGCCGTTCTCGACCGTCAGCTCGCGCACCGGCGAGGACAGCCACATCGGAATCTTCAGGTCGAGCGCGGACTTTGCGAGGCGGCCGGCGAGCGCATTGCCGTTGGTCAGCGACATGCCGCGGCCATGGCGCAGCACGTCCATCAGATGCCGCGACAGGCGCTTGGCGACATAGGCCGCCGAGGTCAGCGACTTCGTCACCCGCATGAAGTGGATGATCTCCTTGCCGCTTCCCAGCATCATGCCGAACACGGTGAGCTCGGGCAGCGGCATGCCGAGCGATTTGATGAGGTCCCCGAGCTCGCGGCCGTCGAACGGGCGCGTCACCATGGAGCGGCCGCCCTGGGCGCCGCCGGGCGCCTCGGCGTGGTAATCGGGAAACACCAGCGGCATGTCGAAGCGCAGCGCCGTCTTGGTGGTGAAGAAATCGACCGCTTCAGGGCCGGCGCTCAGAAAGGCATCGACCCGTGCCGCGTCGTAATTGTTGCCGGCCTCATGGCGAAGATAGGTGCGGGCCTGCTCCGGCGTCTCCTCGATGCCGTAGGCTTTCGCCAGCGACGTGCCGGGAATCCAGAGCCAGCCGCCGGAGCGGGCGGTGGTGCCGCCGAAGCGCGGCTCCTTCTCGACGATCAGCACGTCGAGCCCGCGATAACGCGCGGTGATCGCCGCCGACATGCCGGAACAACCCGATCCGGCCACGAGCACGTCGCACTCGTACGTCTCCATCGCGCCATGCTCGTTGCCAGCCATATCGGGCCTCACTTCTTCAGGAGCGGACACTTGGATTCGGAGACCGGGCGGAAGGCGTCCTCGCCCTTCACGGTCTTGACGATGTCCAGATAGTCCCACGGCTCCTTGGACTGCTCGGGCGACTTCACCTTGGCGAGATACATGTCGCGAATGACGCGACCGTCCTCGCGCAACTTGCCGCCATGGACGAAGATATCCTCAATCGGCAGCTCGCGCATCTTCGCCATCACCTTGGCGGACTCGTCGCTGCCGGCGGCCTTGATCGCCTTGAGATAATGCAGCACCGAGCCGTAGACGCCGGTCTGGATCATGGTCGGCATCACCTTGGTGCGCTCGTAGAACTTTTTCGACCAGGCGCGGGTCGCCTCGTCCATGGCCCAGTAGGACGCCGTGGTCATATAGGTGCCCTGCGCGGCCTTCAGGCCGATGGCGTGCACGTCGGTGTCGAACATCAACAGGCCAACCAGCTTCTGGCCGCCCTGGACCAGGCCGAACTCGCCGGACTGCTTGATGGCGTTGTCGGTGTCCTGGCCGGCATTGGCGAAGGCGACTACGTCGGATTTCGAGCTCTGCGCCTGCAGCGCGAAGGAGGAGAAGTCTGCGGTGTTGGTCGGATGCTTGACACCGCCGAGCACCTTGCCACCCATCTCGTTGATGAAGCGGGTGGCGTCCTTCTCGAGCTGCTGGCCGAAGGCGTAATCCGCAGTGATGAAGTACCAGGACTTGCCGCCTTCCTTGATCACGGCGGAGGCGGTCACCTTCGACAGCGCATAGGTGTCGTAGGTGAAGTGCACGGTGTTGGGGCTGCACAGCTCGTCCGTTAGCGAGCTCGCGCCAGGGCCGGAGAGCAGGGCGATCTTGCCGCGCTCACGCACCATGTTGTGGACGGCGATCGCAATACCGGAATTGGGGATGTCGACGACCGCATCGACCTTGCCGTTGTCGAACCAGCCACGGACGATCTGCACGCCGACATCAGTCTTCATCTGGTGGTCGGCGCTGATGATCTCGATCGGCTTGCCGAGCACGGTCGGCCCGAATTCCTCAACCGCCATCTTCGCGGCCTCGACCGAGCCCGGCCCGGAATTGTCGCGGCCCCAGCTCGACAGATCCGTGAGCACGCCGATCCGCACCACGTCGTCGGAGACTTGTGCGGTCGCTGTTGTGGTCATGGCAGCCGAAGCCATCGCCGCGAGCATGGTGCAGGCCAGGAGCCCTCTCATTGTCGTTTCCTCTTATTGGCCGCTTGGTGCGGCAGGGGTTGTTTGTGGAGGTAAATTAGATAATGGCGAATGAGTTTGTCAATTGCGAATAAGAGACGAGGCAGGTTCCACGATCATTGGGCCGTGTCGCGGAGGTGGCGCTAATGCCTCAACACCCCTCATTGCGAGCCACCGGGTCCGCGCGAAGCGCGGCCCGATGACAGGCTCCGCGAAGCAATCCAGAATCTTTCCGCGGAGGCAGTCTGGATTGCTTCGTCGCGAGGGCTCCTCGCAATGACGGTGCTGATAGAGCATGCAAAAAATCCCGCGGCGTCATCTTGTGAGAGAGAACTCTTCCCCAGGTTGCAACCCTCCGCACGTTTGGCCATGATGCCCACTGGAATCGGTGGGGCAGGGCATGACGACAGCAACGGGGGTCTCCGCTTCCGCGGAGAGATCCACGACGGCGCATGTGGTGTGGGCGAGTGCGCTCGGCACCGCGATCGAGTGGTACGATTTCCTGATCTACGGCACGGCCGCGGCCCTCGTCTTCAACAAGCTGTTCTTCCCGAGCTTCGATCCCTTCGTCGGCACGCTCGCGGCGTTCTCGACCTATGCGGTCGGCTTCGTCGCGCGGCCGATCGGCGGCGCCATCATCGGGCATTACGGCGACCGGCTCGGCCGCAAGACCATGCTGGTTGCGACCATGATCGCGATGGGGCTCGGCACCTTCCTGATCGGCTGCCTGCCGACCTACGATCAGATCGGCGTCTGGGCCCCGATCCTGCTCGTGATCCTGCGTTTCGTTCAGGGCATCGGGCTCGGGGGCGAGTGGAGCGGCGCGGTGGTGATGGTAATCGAGCACGCCGGCAATCGCCGCGGCTTCTATGGCAGCCTGGTGCAGGTCGGCTTCCCCGTCGGCGTCGCCGCCTCCACCGGCATCTTCGCCCTGATGACGAAGCTGCCGGAGGCGGACTTCCTCGGCTGGGGCTGGCGCGTGCCGTTCCTGATCAGCATCCTGCTGGTCGGCGTCGGCTTCATCGTGCGGCTCAGGCTCGCGGAGACGCCGCATTTCAAGGAGATCGTCGAGCGCAAGGAGGTGCTGGCGCAGCCGGCCCTCGAGGTGCTGCGCCGCGACTGGCGCAGCTTTCTCTTGGCCGTCGGCATCACCGTGTCGGAAGTCGGGCTCGCTTATCTGCTCACCGTCTTCACCGTGGTCTATGCGACGACCAGGCTCGGCCTGCCCCGGCAGGTGATCCTGGATGCCGTGGTCTATGCCGCCATCGTCGAGTTCGCGACCTTGCCGCTGGCCGGCTGGCTGTCCGACATGTTCGGACGCAAGGCGCTGTATCTGGCCGGCGGCGTGTTCTCGGTGGCGCTGGCATTTCCGCTGTTCTGGTTCCTCGACAGCAGGGAGCCGGCGCTGATCACGCTCGCGCTCGTCGTCACGATGACGCTCACCCATGCGCTGCTGTTCGGGCCGAAGGCCGCGTTCATGCCGGAGCTGTTCCGCACCCAGGTGCGCTACAGCGGTGCCTCGCTCGGCGCCAACGTCGCGGCTGCGCTCAGCGGCGGCTTCTCGCCGTTGATCGCGGCTGCGCTGCTGGCCTGGGCCGGATCGTACTGGGCGGTCTCGGTCTACATCGTCGCGCTGTCGATCGTCACGATCATCGCGACGCTGCTGGCGCCGGAGACGGCACGGGGCGCGCTGAGATCCTGAGGATCAGTGCCCCGGGGGCGGGGCGCCTGGCGGGGCCAAAAAATTTTTTGGGCCGGCCCCTTGAAACCGGTTTGTGGCCTTCTAAGTCGTTTTTCGCCGCGAGAGCGGTGTGCCGGGTGCCAGATCGGGTCCGGCACGGGCGCCGGGCTGGTCTTTCGGACCCGTCTGAAATCCCGCCTTGCGCTCCTTCGTATCCATCTTGCTCTTTGGAGGACTTGGTTATGAGGACCAGTTTCGACTTCGCGCCGCTGTGGCGCTCCACCATCGGCTTCGATCACCTGGCCGACCTCGTCGACAGCACGCTGCGCCAGGCGACCGAGGACAATTATCCCCCCTACAACATCGAGCGCTCCGGCGAAGACCATTACCGGATCAGCCTTGCGGTGGCAGGCTTCGGCGCCAGCGACATCACCGTGACGGCCGAGCAGAATGCGCTGACCATCGAGGGCAGGAAGCCCGAGACCGCCGCGCGCGAATATCTGTACCAGGGCATCGCCGCGCGTCCGTTCCGGCGCGTGTTCAACCTTGCCGACTATGTCCAGGTGAAGCAGGCCTCGTTCCAGGACGGGCTCCTGATCATCGACCTCGTCCGCGAGGTTCCGGAAGCCATGAAGCCGCGCCGCATTCCGATCGCGGGCGGCGCTCCTGCGGCAACGCAGATCGAGCAGAAGAAAGCAGCCTGAGCGCTCGGTCGAAGCGGTTAACGGAACGCGGCGCGCGCATGCGCGTGCCGCGCCTTCCGATGCATGAAGGAGAGACCCATGGCTTTTCGTGATCTCATTCCCTGGTCGAGAAACCAGGAGCTTGCGCCGACGCGCGACAATTTCGATCCGTTCCTGACGCTTCACCGCGAGATGAACCGTCTGTTCGACGACGTCTTCCGCGGCTTCGGTGGGACCGGCCTGTCGCCGCTGATGGAAGGCCGTTTCGGCTGGCCGAAGGTCGAGCTCAGCGAGAGCGACAAGACGCTGACCGTCTCGGCCGAGCTTCCCGGCCTGACCGAGAAGGACGTTCAGGTCGAGATCGCCAATGGCGTCCTCACCGTCCGCGGTGAGAAGAAGGCGGAACGCAACGGCGAAGGCAGGTTCTTCACCGAGCGCTATTACGGCGCCTTCGAGCGGCAAATTCCGCTGGAAGGTGTCGAGGAGGACAAGGCCGAGGCGTCGTTCAACAACGGCGTGCTGACCGTGTCGCTGCCGAAATCGGAGAAGGCGCGCGAAGGCGTCAAGCGCATCGCGATCAATACGCATTAACGTCAAGCGGGACGGCGGCGATGTGGCGCCGCCGTTTCGTCGTCAACAAGCCGTCCCCCTGGAAAGGAGCATGTGGGAGACCTATCGATGACCAACGTGAATACCAGTTCCGGCACTCTCAATCCGCTGTTTCATCCTGCTGCGCACTACGACTCGCCAGCCGACGTCCTGAATGCCGAGGAGCTCTCGTCGCCCGAGAAGCGCGTCATCCTGTCGTCCTGGGCATCGGACATGTACGCGGTCGAATCCTGTCCCGCCTTGCGCGAGATTCCCGGCATGAGCCACACGGTCCGGCTCGCCGACATTCTGGCCGCCTTGCGCAAGCTCGACGGCGACAACGACAATGACGACCCGCCGCGGGGCGGCGGCGTGCCGATGCGGCTGCGGCGGCCATGGGCCGCCGCCGAAGGCCGGGCGGCGTGATGGTCACGCCCACCGTCCTCGCCCTCGTGCTGCTCGGCCAGGCCGCGGCAGCCTGGAGCGTCCCGTTTCTGGCCCTGCAGGGCTGGATCGTCGCATCAGGCGACGAAGGCTGAAGCACCAAGGCTCCGACTATCCCCACCAACACAACGCGGCAGGGTGACGATGATGAATGCTGTGCGTCTGCTATTCCTGGTCTTGCTGATGCTGACGCTCACGGCATCGCAGCCTGCCGCCGGTCAGATTCCGGATCTCAAGACCGGCGGCCCGGTGCCGACCCTGGCGCCGCTGGTGCGCCAGGTGACGCCGGCCGTGGTCAACATCTCCGTGCACGGCCGCGTGCGCGAGGACAACCCGCTCTATCGCGATCCGCTCTTTCGCGAATTCTTCGACGTGCCCCGGCAGATCGAGAAGGAGGTCAATGCGACCGGCTCGGGAGTCATCGTCGACGCGCAACGCGGCTATGTGCTGACCAACAATCACGTGGTCGAGGGCACCTCCGCCGTTCAGATCACGACCAAGGACGGCCGGCAGTTCTCCGCCAAGGTCATCGGCCGTGATCCGCCCACCGATGTCGCGGTGCTTCAGGTCCAGAACCCGGTCGGGCTCAAGGCGCTTCCCTTCGGCGACAGCGACGGGCTCGACGTCGGGGATTTCGTGCTCGCGATCGGCAATCCCTTCGGCCTCGGCCAGACCGTGACCTCGGGGCTCGTCAGCGCGCTGGGCCGCACCGGGCTCGGCAAGCAGGGCTATGAGGATTTCATCCAGACTGACGCGGCGATCAATCCCGGCAATTCCGGCGGCGCGCTGGTCAGCCTGCGCGGCGAGCTCGTCGGCATCAACTCGGCGATCATCTCGCCGGCGGGCGGCAATGTCGGCATCGGCTTTGCCATTCCGGTCAACATGGCGCGCAAGGTGATGGAGCAGATCATCGTGAGCGGCCGCGTCGAGCGCGGCCGCATCGGCATTTCGCTGAAGGACCTGCATCCGTCGGTCAACAGGGGATTGAATCAGGGCGCCGTCATCGCCGAGATCGCGGCGGATTCGCCCGCAGACAAGGCGGGCCTGCGCAAGGGCGACATCGTGACCGGCGCCGATGACCGCCCGATCCGCACCGCCGCCCAGCTCCGCAACACGATCGGCCTTGCCCGCGTCGGCGAGGACGTGAAGCTCACGCTGCTGCGCAACGGTGCGCCGTTCACCGCCACGGTGCGCGTGGCGCCCGCAACCGAGCCGAGCAGCGCGCTCGCAGGCCCCAATCGCCTCGTCCGCTGAAAACGAATGCGGGGACCCTCTCCCCAGCCCTCCCCCGCAAGCGGGGGAGGGAGCCCAGTGCCGATGCCGCCGCATCGTGCACGCCATATGCGATTGCCTTGCCTGCGATGCTGTCGGGCCAGTGATCTCCCCGCTCAAGCCGCGCGGTGATCCCATTCGCCTTGCAGGTCGCGGATCAGCCGCCGCTCGCGTTCGATGCGCTGGCGATAGAGCTCGCGCTCGTGCTCGCTCCTGGCGCTGGCAAGAAGCAGCTCGTAATGGCCGATGACCTTCTCGCTGCCGCGGATCAGCAGGTCGCGCTGGCTGTTCATTGCGCCATCCCCATTGCGCCAGCCGGCGCCTCGGCGGCGCGGAAGCCGACGGGAAAGTTCGCTGCGGTCAGGCCATCGAGCGCCGATTGCTCTTCTGCGAGGCGTCTCTCGATGAATTGGCGCTCGAGCTGCGACAGCCTGGTCTTCAGCAGGCGCCGGTAGCGGTGGATGTTGTTGCGGTGCGCACGAATGCGGGCCAGATTCTCATCGAGCATCGTCGTCTCTCCAGACGGTCGCGTTAGATCCTTTGGTTGTGCGAAGATGAGAAGGTCTCTTCTCGGCGAAAAAAATATTCAGCAGGTGAGCGGTGTCAAGATGTTGGCGCTGTCCTTGACGGCCGGGTTCCGGGGCGCGATTGCCTTTAGTTGGCCGGCAAGCGAACCTCGTGTGGCCATATTTGAGCAGGAGTGGTCTTTCGCGAGGGAGGCGCTCCGATGACCAAGGCACTGATCATAGCTGTCGCAATGCTGGCTTACTTACCCGCGAGCGCGCTCGCGCAGGAGCGCGCGGGCGATGCGGCGCTCGGCGCGGTCTCGGGTGCGGTGGTGCTGGGGCCGGTCGGTGCGGTCGCCGGTGCCTTGATCGGCTATACGGCCGGACCGTCGATCGCCCGTTCCTGGGGCCTGAGAGGTTCGCAATCGGCAAGGCACCGGCCGCCGCCGCCGCGTCGCGCGGCTGCGACCGGCACCCCATCGCGCACGCGCGAGGCGATGGCCGCCAACGGCCAGATGAGAGCCGCCGGCAATCCGGCACCGCCGGTTCAAGCCGCGCCGGCCGCGCCGGCGCAATCGCCGGCACCGCCCGTTCAGGGATTCGACTGAGGCGCAGCCCGGCTGACGCGGCCTGCGTCCCGATCTAGGGCTGGCCGAGAATCTTCATCGCCGCGCGAAGGTGCGGCTTGTCGATCATCTGGCCGTCGAGCCGCAGCGTGCCCGAATTGGGATTGCTCGCGAACGCCGCGATCACCTTCTCCGCCCAGGCGCGCTCGGCCTCCGTCGGCGCGAAGGCCGCGTTGACGATGTCGACATGCTTGGGATGGATCAGCGCCTTGGCCGAAAAACCGTCGCGCCGCGCGGCGCGCGTCTCCTGCTCGAGGCCGGCAAGATTGTCGATGTCGGTGTAAACCGTGTCGATCGGCGCGACCTCGGCCGCCGCCGCCGCCATCAGGCAGAGATCGCGGGCGAGACGATAGGGGCTGTGGAACACGCCGCCGCTCGCCTTCTCGGTGGCGCCGAGCGAGGCGGAGAGATCTTCCGCGCCCCACATCAGGCCGGCAAGGCGAGGGGAGCAACCCTTGTAGCTGCCGAGGGCGAAGATCGAGCCGGCGGTCTCCGTCGCGACGCAGACGATGCGGGTCGAACCGATCGCGATGCCGGCCGCGGCTTCCAAAGCCTCGAGCCAGGTCGCGACCTGCCGCACGTCGTCGCCGCCTTGCGATTTCGGCAGCACGATGCCGTCAGGCCCGCCCGGTATCACCGCGGCGAGATCGGCCAGCGTCATCCCGGTGTCGAGCGCGTTGACGCGGACATAGAGCTGGTGCGGGCCGGGACGGCTCTTCAGCATCGAGAGCGTGAGCTCGCGCGCCGCCGCCTTCTTCTCGGTGACGACGGAATCCTCGAGATCGATGATCAGCGCGTCGGCCTTGCCTTCGCTCGCCTTCTCGAATTTGCGCGGGGAATCGCCCGGCACGAACAGCATCGAACGCATCAGACCGGCCTCTTGTGCATCATCGCCATGCGGCGGCATTTGCCGACGATCTCGTCGTTCTGGTTCAGGGCGTGGTGCTCGAACTCGACGATGCCCGCCTTCGGGCGCGATTTTGATTCCCGCAGCGAAAGCACCTTCGTCGTCGCCCGCAACGTGTCGCCATGGAAGACCGGCTTTGGAAAGGTGACGTCGGTCATGCCGAGATTGGCGACGGTTGTGCCCAAGGTCGTATCATAGACCGTCATGCCGATCATGATGCCGAGGGTGTAAAGGCTGTTGAAAATGCGCTGGCCGAACTCGGTCTTCTCGGCGAAATGTGCGTCGATGTGCAGCGGCTGCGGGTTGAGCGTCAGCAGGCTGAACAGGGTGTTGTCCATCTCCGTGACGGTCCGGGTCAAGGGATGCCTGAACTCCTGGCCCACGGAAAAGTCCTCGAAATAAAGCCCGGCCATGGCGGTTTCCTCCTCACGAAATAACGGCGCGCTTCTCACGTAGCGCCGCATGACCCCATGCATGGGTGGCACACTTCGCGGGCAAATTCACGTATCTGCCTGCGGTTTTTCGAGCTAAAGAACGCGAAGGGAGGTCAAGACCATGGATTTCGCGCTCACCGATCAGCAGGAAGCCATTCGCGACGCCATCGCCAAGATCTGCGAAGGCTTTCCCGACGCCTATTGGCTGAAGAAGGACCACGACGGTGGCTTCCCGCACGACTTCCACAAGGCCTTGGCGGATGCCGGCTGGCTCGGCATCTGCGTGCCGGAAGAATATGGCGGCTCCGGGCTCGGCATCACGGAAGCTGCGATCATGATGCGCACCATCGCCGAATCCGGCGCCGGCATGTCCGGTGCTTCGGCGGTGCACATCAACGTGTTCGGCTTGAACCCCGTCGTGGTGTTCGGCACCGAGGAGCAGCGCCGGCGCATGCTGCCGCCGATGGTCGAAGGCCGCGAGAAGGCCTGCTTCGCCGTCACCGAGCCGAACACCGGCCTCAATACCACCCAGCTCAAGACCCGCGCGGTCGCCAAGAACGACCGCTACATCGTCAACGGCCAGAAGGTGTGGATTTCGACCGCGCAGGTCGCCCACAAGATCTTGCTGCTGGCGCGCACCACGCCGCTGGAGGAGGTGCGCTCGCCGACCCACGGCCTCAGCCTGTTCTACACCGATTTCGACCGCAACAGGATCAAGGTCCACGAGATCGAGAAGATGGGCCGCAAGATCGTCGATTCCAACGAGCTGTTCTTCGAGGATTTCGAGATCCCGATGGAGGATCGCATCGGCGAGGAGGGCAAAGGCTTCCAGTACATCCTCGAAGGCATGAATCCGGAGCGCATTCTCATCGCGGCCGAGGCGGTCGGTCTCGGCAAGCTCGCGCTGTCGCGCGCGACCGAATACGCCAAGACGCGTGTCGTGTTCAACCGCCCGATCGGCAAGAATCAAGGCATCCAGCATCCGCTCGCGGTGAACTGGGTCGAGCTCGAGGCGGCCTGGCTGATGGTGATGTCGGCGGCCTGGCAATACGACAAGGGCATGCCCTGCGGTGCGGCGGCCAATGCCGCAAAGTACCTGGCCGGCGAAGCGGGCTTCTCGGCGTGCGAGCAGGCGGTGATGACCCATGGCGGCTTCGGCTACGCCAAGGAATTCCACGTCGAGCGCTACTTGCGCGAGGTGCTGATCCCGCGCATCGCGCCGGTCAGTCCGCAGCTCGCGCTCAGCTTCATCGCGGAAAAGGTGCTGGGGCTCGCCAAATCGTACTGACAAGTCGTACTGAACAAGTCGTACTGAACGGGTCTATTCGGCGGCGATCCGCTCCATCGCCATGGCCCGAAGCCTGGCGCGCTGGATCTTCACGCCGTTGGCGCTGTCGGTGACCGGGAAGGTATCCACGACATAGATCCGCGCCGGCACCTTGTAGCCGGCGAGCCGCTCGCGCAGACGCGCGATCAGCGTCTCCTGTGCCGGCGGCTCCGTTGTCGGGATCACGAAGGCGACGCAGCGCGCCTGTCCCTTGAGATCGACCGCGACGACCTGGGCGTCGGCAACGCCGGCGCAGGATTTGAGCTCGTCCTCGATCTCCCCGGGCGCGACCAGGAAGCCGCCGAGGCGCATCGCATCGCCGGCGCGGGTCTCGTAGACGAAGGAGCCGTCGCCGCGCAGCCGGCCGATGTCGCCGGTGCGGAAGAAGCCGTCGGCGGTGATCGCCTCGCGCGTTGCCTCCGGATTGTTGAAATAGCCGAGGAATCGCGAGGGCGCGCTGATCTCGATCTCGCCGGAGACGCCGTCGGCGGCGAGCTTGCCCGTCTCGACATCGCGCACGCGGACTTTCGCCTCGCCCGACATCGGCCAGCCGCCGCCCTCGATCCGATCGGCGAAGGCATCACCGGGGCGGCCGATCGAGAACAGCGCCTGCACCTCGCTCGACCCGTAGAGGCCGAACAGCTTCAGGCCGCGCGCTTCGGCCTCCGCGGCCAGCTCGCGCCAGCCGGGCTGGAACGCGGCGAAGCCGCAGACTTCGAGATGCGGAAACGGGCATGGCGCATCGGTGAGCGCAAGAATACGCCGGAACATCTCGTCCGAACCGAAGGAATGCGTGATCCGTTGCGTGCTGAGGATATTCAGGGCCGGCGCTGCCTCGAAAGCATCGAGCACATGAATGGTCGCGCCGGCTGCGAGGAAGCCGAGCAGGCTCGTCATGCCGAACGTGCCGCAGAACGGCAGCATCGCCAGCAGCGAATGACGGTGGGAATCGAGCTGGAGCGCGCGGGCAACGGAGGCGGCGTGTATCGACAGCGTCGCTTGCGAATGCGCGACGAGCTTCGGCCCCTTGGTCGTGCCCGATGTGGTGTAGAGCAGCACGGGCAGGTCGACATCATTCTGGGATGGCGGAGCCGGCGGGTAGGGCGTCTCGAACGCATCGAACCGCACGCAGCGCCAGCGTGCTGGGATCGCATCCGCGCCGACCACGGCAAGCCGTTGCAGCGCCGGCACCTCGGCCTCGGTGACATCGGCGAGGATGGCGGCAAAGTCGATCGCGCGGAAGGCCGCCTCGACCACCATGAGCTTCGCGCCTGACAGCTTGAGCAGGTGCGCGACTTCCGCGCTGCGGTAGCGCGTATTGACCGCGGCGACGACCGCGCCGAGCCGTGCCGCGGCGAACAGCAGGGCGAGCCATTCGACCCGGTTGACCAGCCAGACCGCGACGACGTCGCCCTTGCCGATGCCTTGCGCGGCAAGCCAGGCGGCGGTCTGATCGATCTTCGCCGAGAACTCCGCGCGAGAGACGGCCTTGCCGTCGAACACCAGGGCGGGGTCGGCGGCGGTCTCGATCCGGAGCAGCGATTGCAGCGAAAAATCGGTGGCGCTCATGCCACCGGACTAACCCGATCGCGCCAACCTGTCTACTTGGTGCCGAACATCCGGTCGCCGGCATCGCCCAATCCCGGCACGATGTAGCCGTGGTCGTTGAGCCGCTCGTCGATCGCGGCGGTCCAGATCGGCACGTCGGGATGCTCGCTCTGGAATTGAGCGATGCCTTCAGGGGCGGCCAGCAGGCAGACGAAGCGGATGTCGCGGGCGCCGCGCGCCTTGAGCAGGGACGCGCCGGCGCAGGCCGAGTTGCCGGTCGCGAGCATCGGATCCATCAGGATCACGGTGCGGTCCGACAGGTCCTGCGGCGCCTTGAAGTAATATTCCACGGCCTGCAGCGTCTCGGGGTCGCGGTAGAGCCCGATATGGGCGATGCGTGCCGAGGGCATCAGGGCCAGCATGCCGTCGAGGAAGCCGACGCCGGCGCGCAGGATCGGCGCGAGCGTCAGCTTCTTGCCGGCGATCTTCGGCGCCTGCATGGCCGCGATCGGCGTCTCGATCTCGACCAGCTCCAGCGGCAGATCGCGCGTCACCTCGTAGCCGAGCAGCATCCCGATCTCGTTCAGGATCTCGCGAAAGCTCTTGGTCGAGCGGTCCTTCTCCCGCATCAGGGAGAGCTTGTGCTGGACCAGGGGGTGGGCGACGACGTTGACATTGCCTGTGCTCATGAAACCGCTCTACACGGTTCCGTGAAACTTCGCCAGATCGGGCGGGTGGTTTTAGGCAGAGCCTTTTCCGCGGGATAGACGGCCTCAACCGGGCACCGCGACCGCGCTGCGCGCTCGGTTGCTTGCCTCATAGGCAGCCAGGGTCAGTTCGCGGTCGATCGCCGCGCGCATGGCGTCCATGGCTCCCTGGCGCAGGCGCCGCTTTGCGGTGGCATGCGACGGTTTGTGGATGGCCCGTAAGCCCGTGATAATCGTCTCGATCGTGGCGTCGACCATCTCCGGCGCAACCACCCGATCGAGAAAGCCGGCTGCCTGCGCCTCCTCCGGCTCGTACATCTCGCCCAGCGTGACGGTGCGGCTGAGCCAGGCCGGATGTAGCCGGCTGCGCGCGAGCTCGATGGCAAAGCTGGGCGGCGCAATGCCGATCGCCACCTCGTTCAGCCCCATGCGATGCGCTCCGCGCGCGCCGAGCCTGACGTCGCAGGCGAGCAGCAGGAACGTCCCCATCGGATAAGCATGGCCCTCCATCACGCCGATGGTCGGATGCGGAAACGACATCAGCCGCAGCGCAAGCTCGGCGCCGGCCCGGACCATCTCGAGGCTCTTGCCGGCATCGCCCGAGGCGAACACTTTCAGATCGAAGCCCGCGGAAAAGATGCCGGGCCGGCCCGAGCGCAGCACCGCTATTTCCGCCTCCGTCTCGGCGCGATCGAAGGCGGCGCCGATCTCGCCCAGCATCGCGGCGGACATCACGTTGACCTTGCCGTCGTCGAGCCCAATCCGCGCCACGCCGTCGTTCAGCTCATAGGTCACTCTCTCAGGCATCTGCCTCTCCCGTCATTGTCATGCCTTGACTGTCGGAGGCTGATGTAGACCAATCAATATAATTTTCCTGAGGAGGGCGCCATGCCGGCCGTGCCGAAGCACCGTCAGCCCATCATCAATGCCGCGGTGACGCTATTCCGCCGCCAGGGATTTGCCCGCACCGGCCTCAACGACATCGTCGACGTCAGCGGCGCGCCGAAAGGGTCGCTCTACCATTACTTTCCGGACGGAAAATCCTCGATCGCCGTGGCCGCGGTAGAGGAGGCGGGCCGCCGCGTCGCGGCGACGGTCACCGCGCTCGCGGCAGAGTGCGGCTCGACCGGCGAGCTCTTGCGCGCACACGCAAGGCTGCTGGCAGGCTGGATGCAGGGCTCCGGCTTCCGCAACGGCTGCCCGATCACGACCGTGCTGCTCGAGCTTGCGCCGCGCGAGCGGGCCGTGTCGGAGGCCGGCCGCAAGGCCTATGCGGCGCGGCTGTCGATCCTGCGCGAAAAGCTGGTCGCCGACGGGTTTGCCAGGCCGCGGGCGGAGGCGCTGGCCGTGCTCTGCACGTCGGCGCTCCAGGGCGCGCTGATCCAGGCCCGCGTCGAGCGTAGCGGCCGGCCAATCGAGGTCACCGCATCGGAGCTGGCGCGACTGATCGAGGCGGAGGTGAGGAGCTAGACCCCGAGGCCGCGAAAGGTCATGACGTCTGCAATGCCGGTCAGGCGGGGAGATGCCAGATATGGATTGCGGTTCTCAGCGCGATCAGCGCGGTGAGCACGCTGCCCATCGAGAGCATGGCCAGCCCATGCAGGGCGATACGCTCGAGTCTGCGCAGTTTCGATAGGCGCAACTGCCGTTCAGCCCTCAGACGGGCTCGTTCAAAGCCGAGAGTCAGCGTCTGCATTTCTCGTGTCCTTTCAGCTGCGTCTAGCGGGAATTGTGGCAAGCGACCGGCTCGTAAAGCGGATCTAGCATAGGGCGCGCCGACGGAACGCTCGGCCGCGACACTTCGATGGCCAGCGCCCGCACCTCGACGAACGCCGACAACAGGGCGAGCGCGAGGTCGGCATGGCGCGCCTCGACCGCGGCATCGAGCCAGTCCGGCAGCTCGCGCTCGCGCGACAGCGCGCAATGCCACTCGCCGTCATCGTAAGCGATGCGGCGGACCTGCCACATCGGCAGATCGAGCTCCAGCAGCGCCAGCGCGGCATCGGCCCAGGCTTCCGCATCGACCAGGCGCGTGAGGCGTGCGGTGCGCTTGTCTCCGAGCGAGGGGATGCGCCGGCAGGCGTGACCGATGATGTCGAGCATCAGCGGCCGCGTCATTGCATGTGCCTTGTGGAGCTGCTCGGTGAGCGAGCGGAGATCGAGCGGGTGGAGAGCGGTCATGTCAGGCCTCCTGGAGATTGGCGTCGGTCAGTCGGCCGGCCTCGCCAAGATGGCCTGGAGGGCATTTGAAAACGAGAGAGGGATCGGGCGAGAGTTATAGGGATTTCATAAGCGGCCGGGTCTTCCCGTTCAGCGCGATCGTCCCTCGACTTTCGTTCTCGCCAAGGCCGCCCGCCGGGACGGGCCGGCCTTTATGAGATTCCTATAACGTCGCCATAGGTCTCATCTCGAAAACCTATGGGCATGGTGGCACTTCAGCGCGGTGAAGTTTCCGGCTGGGCGTTGCGCGTGCATTGAGCTCGGCCGGCGATCGTGTCGTACCAAGGAGCGTCCCATGATGGACCTTTTGATGCTGGCGCTGGGCTTCTTCTTCTTTGCCCTCGCGATCGGTTACACCTACGCCTGCGAACGGCTGTGAGGGAGCGGACCATGTTCTTCGATTATGCGCTCGCCGGCGCCGTCTCGTTCGGCCTCCTGATCTATCTCACCTATGCGCTGCTGCGGCCCGAGCGGTTCTGACGCCGTGCTGCTGCTCGCAAAATTGCTGCTGGCCGAGGCTGCGCTCGTCGCCGGCCTGCTCGCGCTGCTCCTGCCGTTGTTGCGCCGGACCAAAAGCCTGAAGGGTTGATGCCATGACTGTGATCGGTTGGTTCCAGATCATTCTTTACTGCGCGATCGTGGTGGCGCTGACCAAGCCGCTCGGCTGGTACATGACGCGCGTCTTCAACGGTGAGCGCACATTCCTGTCGCCCGTCCTGCGCCCGATCGAGGCCGGCATCTATTGGATCTCCGGCGTCGACGAGAAGCGCGAGCAGCACTGGCTGACCTACACGGTCGCGATGCTGCTGTTCCACGTCGGCGGCTTCCTCATCATCTACGGCCTGATGCGGCTGCAGGCCGTGCTGCCGTTCAACCCGGCCGGGCAATCCGCGGTCGCCGAGGATCTGTCCTTCAACACCGCGATCTCCTTCATCACCAACACCAACTGGCAGAACTACGGCGGCGAAAGCACGCTGTCCTATCTGACCCAGATGGTCGGCCTGACGCACCAGAATTTCCTGTCGGCGGCGACCGGCATCGTGCTTGCCGTTGCCCTGATCCGCGGCTTTGCCCGTGCGTCCATGCGTACCGTCGGCAATTTCTGGGTCGACGTCACCCGCTGCACGCTTTATATCCTGCTGCCGATCTGCATCGTGTTCACGCTCTTCCTGGTCTGGCAGGGCATCCCGCAAACGCTCGGAGACTACGTCGAAGCGACCACGCTCGAGGGCGCCAAGCAGACCATCGCGGTCGGCCCGGTCGCCTCGCAGGTCGCGATCAAGATGCTCGGGACCAATGGCGGCGGCTTCTTCAACGCCAATGCCGCGCATCCCTTCGAGAACCCGACCGCGCTGTCGAACTTCGTGCAGATGCTGTCGATCTTCGTGCTCGGCGCCGCGCTCACCAACGTGTTCGGCCGCATGGTCGGCAACCAGCGCCAGGGCTGGGCGATCCTCGCCGTGATGGGCGTGCTGTTCGTGGCCGGCGTTGCCGTCTGCTATTGGGCTGAAGCCAGCGGCACCTCGACCCTGCAGGCGCTCGGCCTGACCGGCGGCAACATGGAGGGCAAGGAAGTCCGCTTCGGCATCGTCGCATCCTCGCTGTTCGCCGTGATCACCACTGCCGCCTCCTGCGGCGCCGTGAACGCCATGCACGACAGCTTCACCGCGCTCGGCGGCATGATCCCGCTGATCAACATGGAGTTAGGTGAGATCATCGTCGGCGGCGTCGGCGCCGGCCTGTACGGCATGCTGCTGTTCGTCATCCTCGCCATCTTCGTCGCAGGTCTGATGGTCGGCCGCACGCCGGAATATGTCGGCAAGAAAATCGAGGCCCGCGAGGTCAAGATGGCGATGCTCGCCATTCTCGTCCTGCCGTTGATGATTCTCGGCTGGGCCGCCGTCGCTGTGGTCTATCCCGCGGCGGTCGCCTCGATGGCGAATGCCGGACCGCACGGCTTCACCGAAGTGCTGTACGCCTTCACCTCGGCGGCGGCCAACAACGGCTCGGCCTTCGCGGGGCTCACCGGCAACACGTTGTTCTACAATCTCACGCTCGCCAGCGCGATGTTCGTCGGTCGCTTCTTCATGATCGTTCCGGCCATGGCGATCGCAGGCTCGCTCGCGGCCAAGAAGTCGATTCCGCCGTCGACGGGCACTTTCCCGACCACCGGCGGCCTGTTCGTCGGCCTCGTCGTCGGCGTCATCCTGATCATGGGCGGCCTGACCTTCTTCCCGGCGCTCGCACTCGGCCCCATCGTCGAGCACCTCGCGATGAATGCCGGCAACCTCTTCTGATTTTCGCTTTTCGGAGTGACCTCCATGGAACCTGTCCACAAACCCAACAAGCGCATGCCTGTTACGGCGATGCTGGATCCCAAGATCGTGCTGCCCGCGATCGGCGCGGCCTTCACCAAGCTCGATCCGCGCGCGATGATCAAGAACCCCGTGATGTTCGTGGTCGAGATCGTCGCCGCGCTCACCACCGTGATCTTCCTGCGCGATCTCGTCACCGGCGGCGAAAATCTCGCCTTCACCTTCCAGATCATCCTCTGGCTGTGGTTCACCGTCCTGTTCGCCAACCTTGCCGAAGCCGTGGCCGAGGGCCGCGGCAAGGCGCAGGCCGAGACGCTGCGCAAGACCCGCACCGAGAGCCAGGCCAAGCTGCTGAGCGGGGCGGGCCGCGACTACGAACTCGTCTCGGGCACCAGCCTGAAGGTCGGCGATCTCGTGCTGGTCGAGGCGGGCGACACCATCCCCTCGGACGGCGAGGTGATCGAGGGCGTCGCCTCCGTCAACGAGGCCGCCATCACCGGCGAGTCCGCGCCCGTGATCCGCGAATCCGGCGGCGACCGTTCGGCGGTGACCGGCGGCACGCAGGTGCTGTCGGACTGGATCCGCGTCCGCATCACGGCCGCGCAGGGCTCGACCTTCATCGACCGCATGATCAAGCTGGTCGAGGGCGCCGAGCGGGCGAAGACGCCGAACGAGATCGCGCTCAACATCCTGCTCGCCGGCCTCACCATCATCTTCGTGTTCGCCACCGTGACGATCCCCAGCTACGCGGCCTATGCCGGCGGCTCGATCTCGGTAATCGTGCTGGTGGCTCTGTTCGTCACGCTGATCCCGACCACGATCGGTGCGCTGCTGTCCGCCATCGGCATCGCCGGCATGGACCGCCTGGTGCGCTTCAACGTGCTGGCGATGTCGGGCCGCGCGGTCGAGGCCGCCGGCGACGTCGACACGCTGCTGCTCGACAAGACCGGCACCATCACGCTCGGCAACCGGCAGGCGACCGCCTTCCGTCCCGTGCGCGGCGTCACCGAGCAGGAGCTGGCGGATGCCGCCCAGCTCGCCTCGCTCGCGGACGAGACGCCGGAAGGCCGCTCCATCGTCGTGCTGGCCAAGGAGAAGTACGGCATCCGCGGCCGCGACATGGCCGAGCTGGGCGCGACCTTCGTTCCGTTCACGGCGCAGACCCGCATGAGCGGCGTCGACGCCGGCGGCTCGTCGGTGCGCAAGGGCGCGGTCGATGCGATGCTGAACTATGTCGGCGGCGGTGCACCGACCGCGATCGCCTCCGGCAATGCCGCGCGGGCGATGCAGCCCGCGGCCCTGTCCGAGGCGGGCCGCGAGATCAGCGCCATTGCCGACGAGGTTTCCAAATCGGGCGGCACGCCGCTGGCCGTCGCCAGGGATGGCCGGCTGCTCGGCATCGTCCAGCTCAAGGATATCGTCAAGGGCGGCATCCGCGAGCGCTTCGCCGAGCTGCGCCGCATGGGCATCCGCACCATCATGATCACCGGCGACAACCCGATGACGGCGGCCGCCATCGCTGCGGAAGCCGGCGTCGATGATTTCCTGGCGCAGGCAACGCCCGAGGACAAGCTCAAGCTGATCCGCGACGAGCAGGCCAAGGGCAAGCTGGTGGCGATGTGCGGCGACGGCACCAACGACGCGCCGGCACTCGCCCAGGCCGATGTCGGCGTCGCCATGAACACCGGCACGCAAGCCGCCCGCGAGGCCGGCAACATGGTCGATCTCGATTCGAACCCGACCAAGCTGATCGAGGTGGTCGAGATCGGCAAGCAGCTCCTGATGACGCGCGGTGCGCTGACCACGTTCTCGATCGCCAATGACGTCGCCAAGTATTTCGCGATCATCCCGGCGATGTTTTTGGCGTTCTACCCGCAGCTCAACGTCCTCAACGTCATGAACCTGTCGAGCCCGCAGAGCGCCATCCTGTCGGCGATCATCTTCAACGCGCTGATCATCATCGGCTTGATCCCGCTGGCGCTGAAGGGCGTCGCCTACCGCGCCGTCGGCGCCGGCGCGCTGCTGCGGCGTAACCTCCTGATCTACGGACTCGGCGGCATCGTCATTCCCTTCATCGGCATCAAGGCGATCGACCTCGTCGTGACCGCCTTGCACCTGGCTTGAGTTCGTCATTGCGAGGAGCGAAGCGACGAAGCAATCCAGACTGCCTCCGCGGAAAGACCCTGGATTGCTTCGCTTCGCTCGCAATGACGAAAGACATAGGAGACCCAACATGCTCAGAGAAATCCGCCCCGCCATCGTCCTCTTGCTGGCGCTCACCGCCATCACCGGCCTTGCCTATCCGCTCGCCATGACCGGCATTGCCGGCGCGCTGTTTCCCGTGCAGGCGCAAGGCAGCCTGATCGAGAAGGACGGCAAGGTGGTCGGCTCCGCCCTGATCGGGCAGGAGTTCAAGGACGACAGATATTTCCACGGCCGTCCCTCGGCGACGCTGGCGCCGGACCCGAATGATTCGACCAAGACGGTGTCCGCGCCCTACAACGCCGCCAATTCGGGCGGCTCCAATCTCGGTCCGACCAGCAAGGCGCTGGCCGACCGGTTGAAGGAAGATGTGGACAAGCTGAAGGCGGAGAACCCGAACGCCGCCGTGCCGGTCGACCTGGTGACGACGTCGGCCAGCGGCCTCGACCCTGATATCTCGCCGGAAGCCGCGCAATTCCAGGTGCCGCGCGTGGCGAAGGCGCGGAATCTGCCCGAGGATCAGGTCAGGCAGCTCGTGACCGCCAGCACCGAAGGCCGCCTGCTCGGCCTGCTCGGCGAACCCAGGATTAACGTTCTGGCATTGAATCTCGCGCTCGATCGCATGGCCGCGAAGTAGCCGTCTAGGCTCGCAGTGTAGGGGTGATTATACTGGCAAGATGGTCCGAGAGCGCCGCGATCCCGAACAACGTCCGTCCCCGGAGGCCCTGCTGGAAGCGGCGCGCCGGGAGGAGAGCGCGAGCGGCAGGCTGAAGATCTTCGTCGGCGCCGCTCCCGGCGTCGGCAAGACCTACGAGATGCTGCAAAGCGCCCATGCCAAGCGCAAGGCCGGCGTCGATGTCGTGGTCGGGTTCGTCGAGACCCATGGCCGCGCCGAGACCGAGGCGCTGGTGCGCGGCCTCGAAGTGGTCCCGCGCAAGCGGCTGGACTATCGCGGCCAGATCGTCGAGGAGATGGACCTCGACGCGGTGATCGCGCGGCGGCCGCAGATCGCGCTGGTCGACGAGCTCGCCCATACCAATGCAGCAGGTAGCCGTCATCCCAAGCGCTATCTCGATGTCGAGGAGCTGCTCTCGCACGGCATCGACGTCTACACCGCTGTCAACATCCAGCACATCGAGAGCCTGAACGACGTCGTCGCCCAGATCACCCATGTCCGGGTGCGCGAGACCGTGCCGGATTCGGTGTTCGACCGCGCCGACGCGATCGAGCTGATCGACCTCACGCCCGACGACCTGATCCAGCGGCTGAAGGAGGGCAAGGTCTATGTGCCCAAGCAGGCCGAGCGGGCGCTGGAGCATTATTTCTCGCCGGGCAATCTCACGGCGCTGCGTGAGCTCGCCCTGCGCCGCACCGCCGAGCGGGTCGACGAGCAGCTGCTCACCCACATGCAGGCGAATGCGATTTCCGGGCCCTGGGCCGCGGGCGAGCGCATTCTGGTCTGCGTCAGCGAGGATCCGCGCGCAGCCGGCCTCGTGCGCTACACCAAGCGATTGGCCGACCGTTTGCACGCGCCGTTCACCGCGGTCTCGATCGAGACGCGGCGATCGCTGCAATTGTCCGACGAGGAGCGCGATCGGCTGGCCGACACGCTGCGGCTGGCGGAATCGCTCGGCGGCGAGGCGCTGACCATTCCCGCCGTCGGCCGCCGCATCGCCGACGACGTCGTCAATTTCGCGCAAGGCAACAACGTCACCCAGATCGTGATCGGCAAGTCGACGCGCTCGCGCTGGTTCGAGATGACGCGCGGCTCGGTCGTGCACGATCTGGTGCGACGTGCCGGCAATATCAGCGTTCACGTCATCCCCGGCAACGAGCTTTCCGGAGAGGCGGCGCCCAAGATGGCGGTGCAGACCGCCGCACGATCCGAGCCGTTCGATCCCTTGCCTTATCTCAAGGCGCTTGGAATCGTGCTTGTGGGTCTCGGCGCTGCCAAGCTGATCCAGCCCTATTTCGGCATCGAGAACGTCGATCTCGTGCTGCTGACCTCGGTCGTCGCGGTGGCTGTGCGCTACGGCCTGTGGCCCTCGCTGCTGGCCACGGTGGCGGCCTCGCTCTGCTATAATTTCTTCTTCATCCCGCCGATCTACACCTTCACGATCACGGACCCGACCAATGTCGCCGCCTTCGTGCTGTTCACGGTGGTGGCGATAATTGTATCCAATGTCGCGGCGCGCGTGCGCATCCAGGCCGACGCCGCGATCGGCCGGATCAGGATGACCGAGCAGCTCTATGCCTTCAGCCGCAAGCTCGCCGGCACGGCGACGCTCGACGACGTGTTGTGGGCCAGTGCCTACCAGATCGCATTGATGCTGAAGGTGCGCGTGGTGCTGCTGTTGCCGGACGAGGGCCTGCTGACGGTGAAATCGGGCTATCCGCCTGAGGACGAGCTCGACCAGGCCGACCTCGCCGCCGCCAATTGGGCCTGGAGCAACGATCGCCCAGCCGGCCGCGGCTCGGACACCTTGCCCGGCGCCAAACGATTGTTCCTGCCGATGCGCACCGGGCGCGGGCCGATCGGTGTGATCGGCATCGACAACGACCGCACCGGCCCGCTGCTGACGCCGGACCAGCGCCGGCTGCTCGATGCGCTGGTCGACCAGGGCGCGCTCGCGATCGAGCGCGTGCTGCTGGTCGAGGACATGGACCGCGTCAAGCGCACCGTCGAATCCGAGCGGCTGCGCTCGGCGCTGCTCACCTCGATCTCGCACGATCTGAAGACGCCGCTCGCCTCGGTGCTCGGCGCGGCCTCCACCATGCGCGACCTCGCCGGTGCGCTCTCCGACACCGAGAAGCGCGATTTGCTCGCCACCGTGATCGACGAATCCGAGCGGCTCAACCGCTTCATCGCCAATCTGCTCGACATGACCAAGCTCGAATCCGGCGCCATCGTGCCCAACACGGCACTGCACGATCTCGGCGAGATCGTCGGCAGCGCGCTGCGGCGCGCCAGCAAGATCCTGGCCGCCCACAAGGTCGAGCTGGTGCTGGCCGCCGACCTGCCGATGCTCCAGCTCGATGCCGTGCTGTTCGAGCAGGTGCTGTTCAACCTGCTCGACAACGCCGCGAAGTACTCACCGCCGGAGACCACGATCTTGATCCGTGGCCGACGTGACGGTGCCCAGGTCGTGCTCGAGGTCGCCGACGAGGGCGCCGGCATTCCCCCGGGCGAGCTCGAGAGCGTGTTCGACAAGTTCTATCGCGTGCAGAAGGGCGATCACGTTCGTCCCGGCACCGGGCTCGGACTTGCGATCTCCCGCGGCTTCGTCGAGGCGATGGGCGGCACGATCTCCGCCGCCAATCGCAGCGGGCGGAGCGGCGCGGTGCTCACCATTCGCCTGCCGGTTCCGGCACAGAGCCACGCATTGGATACCGCCGCATGAGCGCTGCTCCGATCAAGGTCCTGGTCATCGACGACGAGCCGCCGATCCGCAAATTGCTGCGGATGGGGCTGACGACGCAGGGCTACGACATCCTGGAGGCGCCGAACGGCAAGACGGCGCTGGAGAAGCTCGACGAGGAGCCGGCGCTGATCATCCTCGATCTCGGCCTGCCCGACATCCAGGGTCATGAGCTGCTCCGCACCATCCGCACCCGCAACGAAGGCGTGCCGATCGTGGTGCTGTCGAGCCGCGGCGACGAAGCCGGCAAGGTCCAGGCGCTCGATCTCGGCGCCGACGATTATCTGACCAAGCCGTTCGGCATGGAGGAGCTGCTGGCGCGCCTGCGCGCCGCGCTGCGCCACCAGCTTCAGGTCAAGGGCGAGCGCCCGGTGTTCCGCACCGGCGATCTCTCGGTTGATCTCGTCCGCCGCATCGTCAAGGTCGGGGATCGCGAGGTGAAGCTGTCGCCGAAGGAATATGACCTGCTGCGCGTGCTGGTGCAGCACGCCGGCAAGGTGCTCACCCACCGCTTCCTGCTCAAGGAGCTGTGGGACGAATTGACCGACGCGCAGTACTTGCGCGTCTATGTTCGCCAGCTCCGCCAGAAGATCGAAGCCGACCCGGAACGGCCGCAATACGTGCTGACGGAAACGGGGATCGGGTATCGGCTGAAGGCGGGGGAGTAGGCTCAGCTGTCATTCCGGGACGCGCCCCTTGGCGCGGGCCCGGAATCCATTTCTCCGCTCGTCACGCTTGGCATGATGGATTCCGGGCTCGATGCTTCGCATCGCCCCGGAATGACGGTGGGGTTGCTACCCCGCCTTCCGATGCCTTGCCGCTGTCCGGTGCGCCTTCTTCGGGGCGTGCCGCCGTCCGGTCGCGCGGCGCGCATGGGACTTCGCCGCATTCTTCTTACCGCCCTTCAGGCTCTGCTTCAGCGCGTCCATCAGGCTGACGACGTTGCTCGGCCGCTCCTCGGGCTCGGGGAGTGCGATCTTCTTGCCGCTGGCCTTGCGCTTCACCAGGGCCTTCAGCGCATTCTCGTAGTCGTCCTTGAACTTGCTGGGGTCGAAATGCGCCGCCTTGGTCTTGAGGATGTGGCCGGCAAGCTCGACCATGTCCTTGGTGATCTTCGGGCTCTTGATGTCGTCGAAGAACTGGTCCTCCTCGCGCAGCTCGTAAGGGAAGCGCAGCGTGGTGCCGAGCAGGCCCTTGCCGAGCGGCTCGATCGCCATGACGTGCTCGCGGTTGGTCAGAACGATCTTGGCGAGCGCGACGCGCTCCTGGTCCTTCATCGCGTCGCGGATCACCGCGAAGGCATCGACCGCCGCCTTGCCGTCCGGCGCGATGTAATAGGGATGGTTGAGAAAGCGCTGGTCGATCTCCTCGCGCGGCACGAAGCTCTCGATGTCGATGGTGTGATTGCTCTCGATCTGGACCGCCTCGAGCTCCTCCGGCTCGATCTCAACATATTTGCCCTTGCGCAGCTCGTAGCCGCGACCCTTCTGGTCGCTCTCGACGACGTCACCGGTCTCGGCATCGATCATCTGCTGCTTGAGACGGTTCCCGGTCTCGCGGTTGATCAGGTGAAACCGCGTCTTCTCGGCTGCGGTGGTCGCCGGATAAAGCACGACCGGGCAACTGACCAGCGACAGCTTCAACGTTCCCTTCCAATAGGCGCGCGGGGCCATTCCATTCTCCAGCGTTTTCAAGGCGTTTTGGAACCCCAACCGCCCCATCGGGTTTTGGTTCCGGGCGGGACTTTCGCCGTGATAGGCTTTGAGTGCCGAACGAGAAGCGGGACCGGTCGTGCTGCAAAAACTTTCCACGTATCGACAGAAGCGGGATTTCGAGAAGACGCCGGAGCCGTCGGGCAAGGCCGCCGTGGCGCCGTCGAAACAGCGGCGCTTCGTGATCCAGAAACACGATGCGAGCCGGCTGCATTACGATCTCAGGCTCGAATTCGACGGCGTGTTCAAGTCCTGGGCGGTGACGAAGGGGCCCTCGCTCGATCCCCATGACAAGCGGCTCGCGGTCGAGGTCGAGGACCATCCGCTCGATTATGGCGATTTCGAAGGCACGATTCCGGAAGGCCAGTACGGCGGCGGCACCGTGATGCTGTGGGACCGCGGCACCTGGGAGTCGGACGATCCGGAAGCCGGCTTCAGGAAGGGTGATCTGAAGTTCACCCTCCATGGCGACAAGCTGCAGGGAAGCTGGGTCTTGGTGCGGATGCGCAACCGCGGCGGCGAGAAGCGGACCAACTGGCTCTTGATCAAGCATCGCGACGAAGATGCGCGCGAAGGTAAGGACAACGATATTCTCGAGCAGGACAAGTCCGTTGCCTCCGGCCGCACCATGGAGCAGATCGCCGCGCGCAAGGGCCGCGCGCCGAAGCCGTTCATGCTGGCCAAGGGCACCAAGGCCAAGGCCGACGCAGTCTGGCAGTCCAATCGCGCCGAGGAGACGAAAGGGCGCACGGTGAGGCCGGCGCCGCGCACCGCGTTGAAGGCCGGCAAGGCGGCGAAGAAAACTGCAGCGGCCGCGACGAACGCCAGGAAGGTGTCGGCGATGCCGGACTTCGTGGCGCCGCAGCTCTGCACGCTGGTCGAGCGGCCGCCGGGCGACCAGGGCTGGTGCCACGAGATCAAGTTCGACGGCTATCGCGTCCAGCTCCGGGTCGAGGACGGCGAGGCGACGCTGAAGACCCGCAAGGGTCTCGACTGGACAGCCAAGTTCGCTTCCATCGCCGAGGAGGCGGCCGCACTGCCGGACGTGATGATCGACGGCGAGATCGTCGCGCTCGACCATAACGGCGCGCCGAACTTCTCCTCGCTGCAAGCTGCGCTGTCCGATGGCAAGACCGACGACCTGATCTTCTTCGCCTTCGACCTGCTGTTCGCCGAGGGCGAGGATGACCGGCGCCTGCCGCTCAGCGAACGCAAGGCCAGGCTGAAGCAGCTGCTCGACAAGCGCAAGCGCAAGTCGAGCCAGATCCGCTATGTCGAGCATTTCGAAAGCGGCGGCGATGCCGTGCTGCAATCGGCCTGCAAGCTCGAGCTCGAAGGCGTGGTGTCGAAGAAGCTCAACGCGCCGTACCGTTCGGGGCGCACCGAGAGCTGGGTCAAGTCGAAATGCCGCGCCGGCCATGAGGTGGTGATCGGCGGCTACAAGACCACCAACGGCAAATTCCGCTCGCTGATGGCAGGCGTGCAGCGCGGCGATCATCTCGCTTTCGTCGGCATGGTCGGCACCGGCTTCGGCGCGGACAAGATCAAGCGCATCATGCCCGCGCTGAAGGCGATGGAGACCAAGGAAAGCCCGTTCGGCGGCAAGAACGCGCCAAAGAAGACGCGGGACGTCCACTGGCTGAAGCCGGAGCTCGTCGCCGAGATCGAGTTCGCGGGCTTCACCGCCGACGGCAATATTCGCCAGGCGGCGTTCAAGGGCTTGCGGCAGGACAAGCCGGCCGAGGAGGTCGAGGCCGAGACGCCCGTCGATACCGAGCTCGCCGAGCCCCGGGCCAAGGCGGCGGCGCGCGTGAAGGCGGGCGGACGGTCGAAGCAGACCGTTCAGAATGCCGAGGTCATGGGCGTCGTCATTTCCAAGCCGGACAAGGAGCTCTGGCCGGATGACAGCGATGGCGGCGTCGTCACCAAGCTGGATCTTGCCCGCTATCTCGAAGCCGTCGGCGAATGGATGATCGTGCACCTCAAGGGCCGGCCGTGCTCGCTGATCCGCGCGCCCGACGGGATCAAGGGCGAATGCTTCTTCCAGCGCCACGCCATGCAGGGGACATCGAACCTTCTGGAGCTCGCGCGGGTCTCTGGCGACCGCAAGCCCTATCTTCAGATCGATCGGATCGAGGGGCTCGCCGCGGTGGCGCAGATCGGCGGCGTCGAGCTGCATCCCTGGAACTGCGCGCCCTATGCCTACGACACCCCGGGCCGGCTGGTGTTCGACCTCGATCCGGCGCCCGACGTGGAGTTCGCCGACGTCGTCGAGGCGGCCAAGGAGATGCGGCAACGGCTCGCCGACATCGGCATGGACAGCTTCTGCAAGACCACCGGCGGCAAGGGCCTGCACGTCGTGGTGCCGCTGCTTCACGGCGCGCGCGACAAGGTGAGCTGGAAGGAGGCCAAGGCCTTTGCGCAAGGCGTCTGCCAGTGGATGGCCGACGACGATCCCGAGCGCTATCTGCTCAACATGTCGAAGAAGCTGCGCAAGGGAAAGATCTTCCTGGATTATCTGCGCAACGACCGGATGTCGACGGCGGTGGCCCCGCTGTCGCCGCGCGCCCGCGCCGGGGCCACAGTCTCGATGCCACTGACCTGGGCGCAAGTGAAGAGCGATCTCGATCCCAAGCGCTATACGCTGCGCACCGTGCCGGGCCTGCTGGCGCGATCGAAGGCGTGGGAGGGTTACGACGATGCCGCCGCATCGATCAAGGCCGCGATGAAGAAGCTGGCGGGGAAGGTGAAGTAGGTCTGCTATTACGGCGGAGGTGTCGTAGGGTGGGCAAAGCGAAGTGTGCCCACCACCTTTTTCAACGGCGAGGAAGGTGGGCACGGCGCAAGAGGCGCCTTTGCCCACCCTACAAGATCTCCGCCGTCGCTAGATCCTACCCATCAGGATCAGGATCAGCAGAATGACGATGACGAGCCCGAGGCCGCCGCCGCCGTAATAGCCGGTGCCGTAGAACGGTCCGCCGCCGATGCCGCTGAAGCCGCCGAGCAGGGCGATGATCAAGATGATCAGAATGATCGTGCCGATTGTCATGCGAATCTCCTCCAGCCCTTTCTTGAAAGGGTCGTTGCACCTGTCCCTTATGCGGGGGCAACTTGCCGCAGGTTTTAAAGTTCCGGCCTTGCAACGCAGGCTCCGACTTCCACATGCATGGAACTTTCGCCCTGCCATCGGGCATGATGGAATGAGGGTCAGTCAGAAGAGGCAGGACCATGTCAGCACCGCTCGTCGTCTCGATTCCGCATCGCCTCGGCCGTGAGGAGGCGGTGCGCCGGCTCAAGACAGGGCTCGGCCGCGCCGCAGCGAGCATTCCCGTGATGCAGGTCGAGGAGGAGCGCTGGAGCGGCGACAGCATGGCCTTCCGCATCCGCGCGCTCGGCCAGATTGCGACGGGGCAGGTCGATGTCGGCGACGATCAGGTCCGGGTCGAGGTGGTGCTGCCCTGGCTGCTGCAGCGCTTTGCCGAGATGGCGCAGGCCACGATCAGGAAGCGCGGCCAATTGCTGCTGACCAAGGACGGGGAGAAGTAACGTCAGGCGCGCACGCGTTGCCGCGGCGCCCTGACGGAATTCGCCATTCGGGCCGTGATGACCGAGGCAGGACAGTCGCGGAAGGCCTGCGCGAGCGGCAAGTCGTTGCCCGCAAGGCTGGGCACGGCATAGCCCGTGATGTCGATGGTAGCGTCGATGGCGTCCGGTGCGGGCCATTCCCGGCCCGCCTGGGTGAACGGCGCGAAATGACGACCGACCACGACGATCGCGGCATCGCGGCCATGACGGCGCGCGAAGGCGATGACATGGTCGGCATGTTCGCCTCGCACCTCCAGCGGCTGGTAATCGCCCTGCGCGAAGACGTCGGCAAGCTCGTTGCGCAGCTTGAGCAGATGCCGCGTCCAGGCCAGCTTGAGCTTGCCGTCCGGCCAGCTCTCGATCAGGCCGCGCCAGTCCGGCGCTTCCAATGATGTCAGCGCCGCGTGGCGCGCGGCGAAATCGACCGGGCGGCGGTTGTCGGGGTCGACCAGCGACAGGTCCCAGAATTCGGTTCCTTGATAGAAGTCCGGCACGCCCGGCAGCGTCGCCTTCAGCGTGAGCTGGCTCAGCGAGTTCAACGTGCCGAGCAGCGCGACGCGGCGCGCTAGCGTCTGCAACGCCTCCAAGAATTCCGAGGACTTGGCGGGGTCGAGGATCTTCGCGACGAAGTCTCGGATGCCGTTCTCGTAAGTTTCATGCGGGTTGAGCCAGCTCGTCTCCTCCTTGCCCTCGCGCGCGGCCTTGAGCGCATAGGCCTGGATGCGCTCGACGAAGCCGGCATCGGCCGGCTCCTCGAGCGGCCAGGCGCCGAGCAGGGTCTGGTAGAGCATGTATTCGAACGTCGCCGACGGCGCGCGGAAATTGCCGTGCAGCGTCAGATGCGGCGCGTTCAGCACCTTCCAGCGCGCCACCGCGCTGGTCCATTCGCCGGGAATCTCGCTGAGCGATGCGATGCGCGTGCGCGCATCCTCGCCACGCTTGGTGTCGTGGGTGGCGGTTGCCGTCATGCCTTGCGGCCATTCCCTGGCGCGGGCCTGCATCGCCTGGTGGAAGGCGGGAACGGTGAGGCCGGTGCTGGCGGGGTCGCCGCCGACCTCGTTCAGCGCCAGCAGCCGGTGGAATTGATAGAACGCGGTGTCCTCCAGCGACTTCGCCATCATCGGGCCGGTGAATTGCTGCACCTTCAGTGCGAAGCGGCGCACGCGCGGGGCGCTGTGCGGCGGACGGCCGGGCTTGAGCAGGTCCATGGTCAAGGCATCGCGCAGGAAGTCGAAAATGCCTTCGTCGGCGGCGAACCAGTCGCGGCGGGCGCGCGCTATGGTGTCGTCGATCAGCTTGCGGTCCGGTGCGGTCGGGCCGCTATGCGTCAGGTAGGTGCGATAGACCGGGAAATGCAGCACATAGAGCTCGAGCGCCTGCCGCAGGCTGTCGGCCGAGAAGTCGCGCGTCGAATAATGGCCGTTGGCGATGCGCGCAAGCAGGCGCGTCAGCACGGTGAATTCGCTGGTCAGCAGCGTCTCCAGCACGCGACGCTTGGCATCCTTGACGTAAGGCGCCAGCCGCGGCGGCCGGTTGCTGATCTGCCGCCAGGTCTCGTCCAGCGCCTCCAGTCCCCTGGGATCGATCAGCACGTGGGTGATGACGTTCATCCATTCATAGCCGGTGGTGCCCTGGACGCCGGCGAAATGCGGCAGGCGCTCGTGCTCGCACAGGATCTTCTCGATCACGGTGTAGAACGGCTTTGCATTGCCCTGGGCGGTGCTGCTTTGGGCGTCGCGCACCAGGCGGCGCAACCGCTGGCAATATTGCGCGGGGTCGCGCAGGCCGTCGATGTGGTCGAGCCGGATGCCTTGCAGCTTGCCCTCTGCAACGAGCTGCTTGACCAGGCGGTGGGTGGCGGCGAACGTGCTCGCGTCCTCGACGCGCAGGCCGGCGAGCCCGTTGACGTCGAAGAAGCGGCGATAGTTGATGTCGCTGGAGGCGAGCCGCCAGTGACCGAGCTTGTAGTGCTGGCGCTCGAGCAGGTGATGCAGCGCGAGCGTCTGCGCCGGGCGGTCCTTGGCGGCGCGATAGGCGGCAAGGCCTCGCGCGATGAGGTCGCCGGCGCCTGCGATCTCCTTCAGCTCGGACTTGAAGGCAGGAGCTTCCTTGCGATTGGGCCGGCGCAATCCGGTGTAGCGTGCCGCGAGCGCGAGCAGGTGCTTGCCCGGCTCCGTGTCCGCCGCGTCCGCCTCCTTGACGATCATCCGCAATATCTCGCCGTAGCGTTCCGGGGCGACAGGCAGGCGATGCTCGAAGTACCAGGCCGAGAAACTTCCTTCATTGGGGTCGTAGCGAAGCTCGATATCGCCGCCCTCCAGCGCCTCGCCATAGGACGCGCCGAGGATCGGCAGCAGCACGCCGCCGCGGGCGCGAAAAGCCAGTTGATCCCAGTCGATGTCGAAAGAGACGGCGTGCGGCGACGCCTGGCCCCATTCCAGCACGTCGAGCCACCAGGGGTTGTCGGCGAAATGCACGCCGACATGGTTGGGGACGAAATCGATGATGAGCCCGAGATCGTGCTGCTGAAGCGCATCGCTCAGCCGCGCAAAACCGGCCTCGCCGCCCAGCTCGGGGTTGAACTGGCCGTGATCGACGGTGTCGTAGCCATGGCTCGAGCCCTTGCGGGCCTTCATGACCGGCGACGCATAAAGGTGGGTGATCCCCAGCGCCTTGAGATAGGGCACGACCGCGGCAGCCTTGTCGAAATCGAAATCCGCAGTGAGCTGGAGCCGGTAGGTCGCGAGCGGAATGGCGGGAGGCATTCTAACCTCCGAGGCGCCAGACCACCGACCAGGGCGGGAGCCGCTTGCCGGCGGCGCCGCCCCAGATCGGCGTGCCCATGCTGAGGCTGGAGCTGATCTCGTGATCGGACAGATTGGCGACAAGGCGCAACGTCGTGCCGTCGCCCATGCGCCAATGTGCGGTGAGGAGGCCGTTGTCTTCAGCCTCGGCATCACCGAAGCTCGCCCCCTTCAGCCGCGGCACGATCTCCTTGCGACGGACGCCGAGCAGCTCCCGAACCAGCGCAAGCCGTGCATCCTGTTGCGGCGTGCGGCCGGTCCAGTCGAGCACGGCCGATTGCAGCGTTGCCGGGTCGAGCGGGTCGGGCACTTCGTCGCCGTATTTCTCGTACGCCCAGGCATATTCCCGCTTGCGCCCCTCGCGCACGGCATCGGCTAACCCACCCTGGAAATCGCAGAAGAACGGGAAAGGGACCGTCGAGCCCCATTCCTCGCCCTGAAACAGCATCGGCACCATCGGCGCGAGCAGGGTGACCGCGAGCGCGGCCTCGATCTGCTTCGGCGATGCCAGGCTTTCCAGCCGCTCGCCGAGCGGGCGATTGCCGATCTGGTCGTGGTTCTGCAGGAAATTGACGAAGGTCGCCGGCGGCAGCTCGCCGCTCGGCTCGCCGCGCGGCTTCTTGCCCCAGAATTCCGAGATCTCGCCCTGATAGACGAAGCCGGAAGCGAGCGCGCGTGCCAGGTCCATGCGCGGCGTCTGGTAGTCGCCATAGTAGCCGGCATGCTCGCCGGTCAGCATCACGTGCCAGACGTGATGATAATCGTCATTCCACTGCCCGCGATATTTGCCGTTCGGCGGCTCCTGCGCCGCGTCGAGCAGGCTGGCGCGGTTGTCGCCGTTCTCGAGCACGAGATGGATGTGGCGTCCCGTGGCCTTGGCGAGCTCGCCGGCGGCGACGCTGAGGTCCTGCAGCATGGACTGCTCGCCCGGGACAGCCATGATGTGATTGGCGGCGTCGAGCCTGAGGCCGTCGAAGCGGTAGTCGCCGAGCCAGGACAGCGCGTTCTCGACGGCGAAGGCGCGCACCTGCGGCACGCGATAATCGATCGCGCTGCCCCACGGCGTGTGCGCGTCGGTGAAGAAGGCCGGCGCGTAGCGGCCGAGGTAGTTTCCTTCCGGGCCGAAATGATTGTAGACGACGTCGAGGAACACCATCAGCCCGCGCAGATGCGCCTCGTCGATCAGCGTCTTCAGGTCTTCGGGCCGGCCATAGGCGCTGTCCGGCGCATACCACAGCACGCCGTCATAGCCCCAGCCGCGGCGTCCGGCGAAATCGGCGAGCGGCATCAGCTCCAGCGCATTGATGCCGGTCGCGGCGAGATGATCGAGCTTGTCGATCATGGCGCGATAGGTGCCTTCCGCCGTGAAGCTGCCGACATGGGTCTCGATCAGCACCGTCTCTTCCCAGGGACGGCCGCGCCAATCGCGCGCGCGCCAGGCGAAGGCATCATGGTCGATCACCTCGCTCGGGCCGAACACGTCGTCGGGCTGGAAGGCCGACGCGGGATCCGCCACGTCGATGTCGTCGTCGATCCTGAACTTGTATTTGCTGCCGGCAGTGAGGCCGGCAATCTCGGCGACGTACCAGCCGTCCTGCCGGCGCTGCATCGCGTGCCTGCGGTCGAGCAGGAGATCGACGCGGCGCGCGGCCGACGCCCACAGCCGGAACGACACGCCGTCTTTCGTCGGCCTCGCCCCGAAGGACGGCCTCATAGCGCGCCTGCAAAGGCGAGCACGGAGCGCGGCGGCGCCTTGCTGTCGCTCCCGGGCAGGAAGTCGATCGTATTCAGCTTGGCATCGGTCGTGTTCAGGAGCTGCTGCCAGCTCTTGTATTCGGTCATTTTGGGCAATTTGAATGCGATCTCTTCGGGAGCGGCGTTCAGTACGATAAAGATCGCGGCGCCGCCCGGTTCCATCGGCCCCATCACATAGGAGAGAAACCGCCCATCCGGGAATGTCCAGTCGCTCTCCGTCATCTCGTTGCCTTCGGGCGTCAGCCATAGCGCGCCGTAGGAGACGCCGTCCTTGGGCCGGCCGTCGAGCCAGCGATGGCTGCGCAGCTGCGAGAAACGGCGGCGGATGTCGGCGAGCTGGGCGACGAAGTCGATCATGTCGTCGCCGTCCTTGCCGAGATTGTCCCACGAGACCCAGCCGACCTCGTTGTCCTGGCAATAGGCGTTGTTGTTGCCGGATTGCGAGTTGCCGACCTCGTCGCCGGCGAGGATCAAGGGAACGCCCTGCGCCAGCATCAGGCAGGCCAGCACGTTCTTGCGCAGCTGGCGGCGCAGGCCGATGATCTTGGGATCGTCGGTCGGACCTTCGACACCGCAATTGTTGCTGTGATTGTCGTTGGAGCCGTCGCGATTGTCCTCGCCGTTGGCCTCGTTGTGCTTCTCGTTGTAGCTGAAGAGGTCGGCCAGCGTGAAGCCGTCATGGACGGTGATGTGGTTGATGCTGGCGCGCGGCCGCCGTCCGTCATGGTTGAACAGGTCGGAGGACGCCGTCATGCGGCTGGAGATGTCGCCGATCAGGCTGCCTTCCCCGCTCCAGTAGCGGCGCATGGCGCTGCGATAGCGGTCGTTCCATTCCGACCATTGCGAGGGGAAGGCGCCGACCTGGTAACCGCCGAGGCCGAGGTCCCACGGCTCGGCGACGAGCTTGACGGTTGCCAGCACCGGATCCTGGCGGACCGCCGTCAGGAACGAGCTGCCGCGGTCAAAACCGTTCGGCCCGCGCGCCAGCGTGGTGGCGAGATCGAAGCGGAAGCCGTCGACGTGGCAGACCTCGACCCAGTAGCGCAAGGAATCCATCACCATCTGCAGCACGCGCGGATGGGCGAGGTTCACCGAGGAGCCGCAGCCGGTGAAGTCGTCGTAATAGCGCGGGTTCTCGCGGTTCAGCCAGTAATAGGAGGCATTGTCGATGCCGCGGTAGCACAGCGTCGGGCCGAGATGGTTGCCTTCCGCGGTGTGGTTGTAGACGACGTCGAGCATCACCTCGATGCCGGCATCGTGCAGCCGCGCCACCGTGGTGCGGAAGGAATCGAGCGCGTTGTCCTGGGCGTAGCGCGGCTCCGGCGCGAAGAAGGACAACGTGTTGTAGCCCCAGTAATTGGCGAGCTTCTTTTCCACGAGGATGCGATCGTCGACGAAGCTGTGCACCGGCAGCAGCTCAACCGTGGTGACGCCGAGCTTCTTCAAGTGATCAATCATCGCAGGCGAGGACAGGCCGCCATAGGTGCCGCGCAGGTTGGGCGGGACGTCCTCGCGCTTCTGGGTCAGGCCCTTGACGTGGGCCTCGTAGATGATGGTGTCTTCCCAGGGAATGTTGGGACGGATCTCGCGCCGGCCCCAGTTGAAGGTCTCGTCGACCACGACGGCTTTGGGCATGCCGCGCGCATTGTCGCGCCGGTCGAACGACAGGTCCTCGCGCGGGCTTCCGGTGCGGTAGGCGAAATGCGCATCGCTCCAGACCAGGCGCCCGGCAAGCCGCTTGGCATAGGGGTCGAGCAGCAGCTTGTTGGCATTGAAGCGATGGCCGTGCTCGGGCTCGTAGGGGCCGTGCACGCGAAAGCCGTAGAGCTGGCCCGGCGCGACGTCGTTGAGATAGCCGTGCCAGACGTCCTCGGTCTTCTCGGGCAGCTCGATGCGCTCGAGCTCGCGGCGGCCTTGCGTGTCGAACAGGCAGAGCTCGACCTTCTGCGCGTTGGCGGAGAACAGCGCGAAATTGGTGCCGCGTCCGTCCCAGCTTGCACCGAGGCGTGCGGGCGATCCAGCAGTCAGGCGCATCGATCAGCTTTCCGGAACGAGGAAGATCGCAGCGAGCGGCGGAATGGTGAGGCGGAGCGCGCCGCCTTCGGCATGGACTTCGCCGATATTGCCGACATTGCTGCCGCCGTAATGGGCGGAATCGGAGTTGAGCACTTCCTTCCACTTGCCGCCGAAGGGCACGCGAACGCGATAGTTCTGGTAGACGTTGGGCGAGAAGTTGACGATGACGACACACCGCGCGTTCTCGTCGAATCCCTTGCGCAGCCAGGCGAATACGTTGCGATTGGCATCGTCGGTGATCAGCCATTCGAAGCCGGCCTGCTCGCAATCCATCTGGTGCAGCGCCGGCACTGCGCGATAGAGCCGGTTGAGGTCGCGGATCAAGGCCTGGACGCCGGAATGGACCTTGTATTCGAGCAGGTGCCAGTCGAGCGACTGGTCGTGATTCCATTCGCGGCTCTGCGCGATCTCCGCGCCCATGAACAAGAGCTTCTTGCCGGGATGGCCGAACATGAAGCTGTAATAGGCGCGCAAATTGGCAAAGCGCTGCCACTCGTCGCCGGGCATGCGGCCGAGGATGGAGCGCTTGCCGTGCACGACCTCGTCATGCGACAGCGGCAGGATGAAGTTCTCCGAGAAGGCGTAGTGCAGGCCGAACAGGATCTCGCCGTGATGATGCTTGCGGTGGATCGGATCCTTGCTGATGTAGTTCAGCGTATCGTGCATCCAGCCCATGTTCCACTTGTAGCCGAAGCCGAGCCCGCCGAACTCGACCGGGCGCGAGACCTGGGGCCAGGCGGTGGACTCTTCCGCGGCCGTGGTCGCCTGCGGGAATCGGGCGAACATCTCCGTGTTGAAGCGGCGCAGGAAGTTGATCGCCTCGATGTTCTCGCGGCCGCCATACTGGTTCGGGATCCACGCGCCGGGCGGCCGGCTGTAGTCGAGATAGAGCATGGAGGCGACCGCATCGACGCGAAGGCCGTCGATGGCGTAACGCTCCATCCAGAACAGCGCATTCGACACCAGGAAGTTCGTCACTTCGGTGCGGCCGTAATTGTAGATCAGCGTGCCCCAGTCGAGGTGGCGGCCCTGCAGCGGGTTGGCGTGCTCGTAGAGCGCGGTGCCGTCGAAATGGCCGAGCCCGTGCGGATCGTCCGGGAAGTGACCCGGCACCCAGTCGAGCAGCACGCCGATGCCTTCACGGTGGCAGGCATCGATCAGCGCCGCAAAGTCCTCGGGGCTGCCGAAACGGCTGGTCGGCGCATAGAGGCCGGTCGGCTGATAGCCCCAGGAGCCGTCGAACGGATGCTCGCTCACGGGCAGGAATTCGAGATGGGTGAAGCCCATGTCGCGGGCATAGGCCGGCAGCTGCTCGGCCAGCTCGCGATAGGTCAGCCATTCATTGTTGCCTTTGCGCCGCCACGAGCCGAGATGGACCTCGTAGATCGACATCGGCGCCGACAATGCGTTGATGCCTTCGGGCGCCGGGCGCGGCCGCGGCAGATGCGCCTCGTCGAACACGATCGAGGCCGTCTTCGGCCGCAGCTCGCTGGCAAAGGCCATGGGATCGGATTTCAGCGGCAGCAGATGACCATGCGGGCCGACGATCTCGAACTTGTAGTGATCGCCGGACTTCGCATGCGGGATGAACAATTCCCAATAGCCGTTGCCGCGCACCCGCATCGGATGGCGCCGCCCGTCCCAGAAGTTGAAGTCGCCGACCACGGAGACGCGGCGCGCATTCGGCGCCAGCACGACGAAGCCGATGCCGTCGACGCCCTCGAGCCGCATCGGATGCGCGCCGAGCTTGTCGTAGAGACGCTGATGGGTGCCTTCGCCGAGCAAATAGAGGTCGAAATCGGTCAGGATCGGCGGAAAGCGGTAGGCATCCTCGAACTCGACGACGTTGCTGCCGAACTTCGCGCGCAGTTGATAGTGCTTCGAGCCGTTGGGGAGGGCGCCGATGAACAGGCCGGCATCGTGGACGCGGTCGAGCGGCGCGACCTCGCCATGGTCGCCGACCGCCTCGACATTGGTGGCCTCGGGCAGAAATGCCCGCACGACGCTCTTGCCGCCCTCGGGATGCAGCCCGAGATAGTGGAAGGGGTCGGAGTGGCGGCCTTCGATGATCGCGTAGGCTTCGGCAGGCAGTTTAGGCATGGGCTTCGCTCTCGGCACTGGACAGAATGCGAAGCAGTCCGGTCAGCGGCGCATGAAGCCCCTCAGGCCGGTGGGACAGCTCGTACTCTACGTCGTGGAACGCTCGGTCTAGCAGGAAGAATCTCAACAGGCCTTCCGCGGAGGACCGATCCTCCGGCCATAGCCTCCGATCCGTCATGGCTTCGCGATAGGCGGACAGGAAGGTCGCGGCGGCGCGTTCGCGCCATTCGTCGAGCGCGGCCGCGAGCCGATCCTGCTCTTCGGAAGCGCCTGTGAGCGCGCGGCTCAGCGCCGTGTTGACCGAAAGGTCGATCGAATGGATCAGGCCGGCGACGTCGCGTGCGGCCGGCGCCTTGCGGCGCTTATTGGCCAGCGGCACACGCGGATCGCCGTCGAAGTCGATGATGAAGATATCGTCCTTCACGATCAGAGTTTGCCCGAGCCGGAAGTCGCCATGATGACGGATGTTCAACCCGCCGATGCCGGATGGCAAGAGCGCATTCAGGCCGTCGAACAGGCTGCCGCGTGCCGCGACCAGCCGGTCGACCAGGGGCCGGTCTGCCTCCCGCAGCCCGTCGCGGCTGTCGGCGAGCCGCTCGAGAACCCGCTCGGCACGCGTCTTGAAATCGGAGAGCCAGGTTCTGATCTGGCCGGGGGCGATCGGCACAGGGGCGAGGTCACCAGGCTTTGCCGCGGCGAGCGCGACGTGCAGCTCGGCGAGCCGTCGGCCGATTTGCGCGATGAAATGCAGGTACGGCGCCTGCTCCTGGGTCTCGCGTGGCATCTCATCGGCCGGCGCCAGGCGCTGCTCGTCGACATAGCGATCGAGATACCCTGTCGTCACGGTCCAGCCGTCGCCCTGGTTCTCGACATAGGCGTGGAGCACGCCGAGCGCGCTGCGCTGGTTGCCGTCGACGAGCTCGATGCTGCCGAGCAGCGCCGGGGTGTTGGCGAAGCGCGCGACCTCCGTGAGATAATGGCCGATCTCGATCTCGGGACTGATGCCGCTTTCGAGCCGGCGATAGATCTTGGCGACGTACTGGTTGTCGACCAGCGCCGTGCTGTTCGACTGCTCGATGGCGCGGATGCGCTCAGGCTCCTTGATGGTGTAGTCGGCGAACCGGCTGGTCGCCTTGAACTCCAGCCGCAGATTGTTCTCCTCCACCACCAGGTTCTGCGACAGACCCCGCAGGAACAGGCCGATGAAGATCTGCTCGGTCGCGACGTCGAGCAGCGTACCCTCGCGCGCACCCTGGCGGACGGCGGCGAGCGCCTTCGGATTGAAGCGTTCGCGGTCGAAGCGGACCCATTCGATCTGCATCGGCATCACGTAACGCGTCGTGACGTCGTTCCGCGTGGACTCAAAGAAGGCGATCCAGGGCCTGTTGTCGCCGATATCGCTGAAAGGCACCGCCGAGGTCAGCGAGGCCTTGATCTGCTTGGGATTGTGCTCGGGATACCACCGCGTCCGTGACAGGAAGCCCGGCAGCACGTCGCGCTCGAACACGCCGCGCTCGCGGGCGAGCGAGACCCAGTTCGAGTTCACCGGTACCACCAGGGTCTCGAATTCCGGGACCGCGCGCGGCGTCACCGGCTCGGACTTGTCGCGCTCCTGAAGCTGGAACCAGTAGAAGCCGTAGGGCCCCAGCGTGATCATGTAGGGCAATTCGCCGATCGCGGGAAAGCGCGTGCGGCCGAGCATCTCCTGCGGGATGCGGTCCTTCCACGGCGACAGGTCGAGCTCGGTGGCCTGCGCGGCGCGCGACAGGTTGGCGACGCAGAGGATCACCTCGTCGCGATATTGCCGGACATAGGCCAGCACGGCGCGATTGGCCGGGCGGATGAAGGTCATGCTGCCGCGGCCGAAGGCGAGCGTCGACTTGCGCACCGAGATCAGCCGCTTGGTGGCGCTGAGCAGCGAGGACAGGCTGCGCGACTGCGCCTCGACGTTGACGGATTCATAGCCGTAGACGGGATCCATGATCAGCGGCGCGTAGAGGCGGGCCGGGTCGCAGCGCGAGAAGCCGCCGTTGCGGTCCGGGCTCCATTGCATCGGCGTGCGGACGCCGTTGCGGTCGCCAAGATAGATGTTGTCGCCCATCCCGATCTCGTCGCCGTAATAGATGATCGGCGTGCCGGGGAAGGACAGCAGCAGCGAGTTCATCAGCTCGATCTTGCGCCGGTCGTTGTCCATCAGCGGCGCAAGGCGCCGGCGGATGCCGACGTTGATGCGCGCGCGGGGATCGTTGGCGTAGGTGGTCCAGAGATAGTCGCGCTCGACGTCGGTGACCATCTCCAGCGTCAGCTCGTCGTGATTGCGCAGGAACAGCGCCCATTGGCAGCTCGCCGGGATATCGGGCGTCTGGCGCAGGATGTCGGTGATCGGGAAGCGGTCCTCCTGGGCGATCGCCATGTAGATCCGCGGCATCAAGGGGAAGTGGTAAGCCATGTGGCACTCGTCGCCACGGCCGAAATATTCCTGCACGTCCTCCGGCCATTGATTGGCCTCGGCCAGCAGCAGCTTGCCCTTGGAATACGCATCGAGCTCCTGGCGCAGGCGCTTGATGATCTCATGGGTCTCGGGCAGGTTCTCGTTCGAGGTGCCCTCGCGCTCGCACAGATAGGGAATGGCGTCGAGCCGGAAGCCGTCGACGCCGGCATCGAGCCAGCGCTTCATCACCTGAATGATGGCGCTGACCACGCGCGGATTGTCGAAATTGAGGTCCGGCTGGTGCGAGAAGAAGCGGTGCCAGTAGAACGCGCCGGCCTCGGGATCCCAGGTCCAGTTCGACTTCTCGGTATCGGTGAAGATGATGCGCGTGCCCTGGTACTTCTGGTCGGTGTCGCTCCAGACATACCAGTTGCGCGCGCTTGAGCCCGGATGGCTGCGCCGCGCGCGCTTGAACCATTTGTGCTGGTCCGAAGTGTGGTTGACGACGAGCTCGGTGATGACGCGCAGCCCGCGCTTCTGCGCTTCCTGGATGAAGCGCTTGAAGTCCTTCATCGTCCCGAAATCGGGATTGACCGAGCCGTAATCGGCGATGTCGTAGCCGTCGTCGCGGCCGGGCGAGGGGTAGAACGGCAGCAGCCACAGCGCGGTGACGCCGAGCTCCTGCAGATAGGGCAGCCGCTCGGTCAGCCCGGCGAAGTCGCCGATGCCGTCATTGTTGCTGTCGGCGAAAGCCTTGACGTGGAGCTGGTAGATGATGGCGTCCTTGTACCAGAGCTCATCCACGACCTCGGCGGCCTCAGCCTTCTTGGTATCGACGGAAGACAGAACATTCATGGCGTGACCCCTTACGCCAGGCAGCGGAACAGAAGTGCCGGATCGCGGTCGGGATCGATACGCAACTTGATGCCGCCCCATTCGATGCGGGATTGTTCGCCGGTGAGCAGGTTTTCGAGTGTCGTCACATGGTGACGCCGTCCGCCGGCGTCAACGGTGAGATCGCCCAGCGGCAGCCAGCATTCACGGACATGGCGCGACAGCGCGATCACGACGACGACAATGTTGCCCGGATCGGCCGCTTCCTTGGCGAAGGCGATCGTCTCGCCGTCCTCGATGGCGAGAAAGCGCAAATTCGCGGTCTGCTGCAGCGCCGCGTTCTCGCTGCGGATGCGGTTGAGCGCGGCGATGTAGGGTTTGATGTTGCCCGGTCTGTCCCAGTCGCGCTGCCTGATCTGGTACTTCTCGGAATCCAGATATTCTTCGCGGCCGGGAATGGCCTCATGCTCCAGCAGCTCGAATCCGCTGTAGGTGCCGTAATTGCCTGACAGCGTCGCCGCCAGCGCGATGCGCGACTTGAAGGTCCAGGCCTCTCCGCTTTGGAGGTGATAGGGCAACAGGTCAGGCGTGTTGACGAACATGTTCGGACGGTAGAAATCGCGCTCGGGATAGCGCGTCAGCTCGCCGAGATATTGCTCCAGCTCCCACCTTTCCGTGCGCCAGGGGAAGTAGGTGAAGGACTGCGCGAAGCCGAGCTTGGCGAGGCCCTTCATCAGCTTCGGCCGTGCATAGGTCTTGGAGAACAGGATCACGTCGGGATGACGGCGGCTTATGTCGCGGATCAGCCACTCCCAGAACGCAAGCGGCGCGGTGTCGTGATTGTCGATGGCAAAGATGGTCACGCCCTTGTCGATCCAGAACAGCATGGCATCGCGAAACGCGTTCCACAGCTTGAGGCGATCGACCGAATTGAAATCGGGGATGACGATGTCGGAATAGGGGCCGTCCGCCGCCTTCACCGAGCGGTCGGGCCGCCATTTGAACCATTCTGGATGTTGCGTCAGCCAGGGATGGTCCGGCGAGCACTGCACCGCGAAGTCCAGCGCAAGCTCGAGCCCGTATTCGAGACAGGTGGCGACCAGCGCGCGAAAATCCTCGATCGTGCCGAGCTCGGGATGCAGCGCATCGTGGCCGCCCTCGGCCGAGCCGATCGCATAGGGCGAGCCGGGGTCGCCTTCAGCGGCGACGGCTGCGTTGTTGCGGCCCTTGCGGCAGGTGTGGCCGATCGGGTGGATCGGCGTGAAGTAGAGCACGTCAAAGCCCATCGCGGCGATGTCAGGCACGCGCGCGATGCAGTCGCGCAGCGTGCCGTGCCGGCCCGGCAATGGGCTCTGGCTGCGCGGCATCATCTGATACCAGGTGCTGAAGCGGGCTTTGTCGCGGTCGGCGGTCAACGGGAAAAGCGGCGAGCGCGTCAGGTCCGGTCGCGACTGGCTGTCGGCCATGGCTTCGCCGAGCTCGGTTGCGAGCAGCGAGGTGATGTCGCCGTTCCTCAAATAGTCCTCGCACTGCCTGATGATGATCGCTGCGGCGTCCTGACGCGCGCCATGCGCCTTGGTCAAAAGGCCGGCGCCCTCGATCGCATCGAGGGTGATATCGGCCCCGGTGCGTCGTTTTCGCGCGACGGCGTGCGACCAGGTGGCGAACTCGTCGGTCCAGGCTTCGATCGCGTAGACATATGGGCCGGGCTCAGGGGGCGTGAACGCTCCGGACCAGCGGTCATTGCCGTGATGGATCATCGGCTCGCTCCGCCATTCGCGCTCCTGCTCGCCCCGCCAGATCAGCGCGGCGGATATCACGGCCTCGCCATCGCGGTAGATGTCGGCCCAGACCTCGACCGGCTCGCTCGCGATCCGCTTCACGGCGAAACGGCCGCCGTCGATCGCGGGATAGACGTCCTCGATCAGGAAAGCGCTGCCGGCCGCGGCACTTTCGACAGTTTGAATTGTCTTGTTCACGGTGATGCCATTGACAAGAAAGCAGGAGCCCGTTTCCCTTGTCGGGAACCCACGCTTGGTACCATGATAGAAAGCCGCTTGTGTGTCATTGGTTCCCTCGGGAACGGCAAGCGCAGTTTGCGAGTTACCCCTGACTAACCTCTTCCGCGATCTCGTTAAAATCGATGCCCCTGGCCAAACAATGGCCTGCAAGCTGCGTGCCGAATGGATCTTTTAGCTCAAGCCCGGATCAAGGGCGTTCAATCCGAATTCATCGATGCCCTCGGCAAGCTGCGGGTCACCGCGCCCGAGGCGCTCAAATCCATCCTCGACGCCCTGCCGGAGAAGCGGGTCTATCGCTTCGTCAGCGGTCCGGTCGTGGTGCGCGCGCTCGGCCATCCGCGCACGGAACTGGCGTCGGTTGGCGCGCCGCCGCTGCAATGGAAGATCGTCGGCAACGGCAAGGTGGTCGCCTCGGGCGAGACGCGGGAGCCCGTGATCGCCTGGCCCGCGGGCCTTCCGCTCGGGTATCACCGCCTGACGCTGACCGACGCTGAAGGCGCGAGCGAAGACGTGCCGATGATCGTGGCGCCGGAACGCTGCTTCGGCGGCGATTTCGACCGCGGCTGGCTGCTCGCGGTGCAGCTCTACAGCGTCCGCTCCGGCCGCAATTGGGGCATCGGCGATTTCACCGATCTCGCTGGCCTCATCCGGCTCGCCAAGCAGCTCGGGGCCGACGGCGTCGGGCTCAATCCGCTGCACGTCCTGTTCGACGACCACCCGGCCGATTGCAGCCCCTATTCGCCGAACAGCCGGCTTTTCCTCAACCCGCTCTATATCGACGTCGAGGCTATCCCTGAATTCTCGGCCGACCTCGTGCCCGACGCGGCCGCGACTGCCGCCCGTCTGCGCCAGGGCGATCGCGTCCCTTATGCCGACATGGCGGCGCTGAAATGGCTGGGCCTGCGCGCCGCCTTCGACAGCTTCGTGACAAGCGCGAGCGCGGCGCGGCGCAAGGCGTTCGACGCCTTCCGTGCCGAGCGCGCGCCGCTATTGTCCCGCTTTGCCTGTTTCGAGGTGCTGCGGCATCGCTTCGCCGGACCCTGGTGGGAATGGCCGCAAGAATGGCAGCAGCCGGACGAGGCGAAATTCGCCGAGCTGCGCAATGGCCCTGATCGGCGCGAGGTCGAGTTCGTCGAATTCGTGCAATGGACGGCCGACAGCCAGCTGCATGCGGCCAAGGCGCTCGCCGGCGAGCTCGGCATGCGCGTCGGGCTCTATCTCGACGTTGCGGTCGGCGTGCAGTCCAACGGCTTCGATGCCTGGAACGAGCAGACGGCGATCTCGCGCCATCTCGCGGTCGGCGCGCCGCCCGACGTGCTCAACACCATCGGCCAGGATTGGGGCCTTGCGGGCTTCAACGCCGGTGGGCTGGAAGCGCAATCCTTCGTCCCGTTCGCCGACATGCTGGCGGCCTCGATGCGTCATGCCGGCGCCATCAGGCTGGATCACGTGCTCGGTCTGAAACGGCTCTATCTGGTGCCGCGCGGCTTCAAGCCCGATAACGGGGCCTATGTGCAGATGCCGTTCGAGGCGCTGCTGGCCGCCGTGGCGCGCGAGAGCGCAGCCCATCGATGCATCGTGATCGGCGAGGACCTCGGCACCGTGCCGGAAGGTTTCCGCGAGACGATGCAGGATTTCGGCATCTGGTCCTATCTCGTCATGATGTTCGAGCGCGACGATGCCGGACATTTCCGCAATGTCGACCATTATCGGCCCAATGCGCTGGTGACGCTGAACACGCACGATCTGTCGACCTATGCCGGCTGGCGCTCCTTCAGCGATCTCAGGATGAAGCGCTCGCTCGGGCTCGATCCCGGTGAGAACGACCAGGCGCGCTGGGATGCGCTCGGCAGGCTCGACGAGATCCTGCGCCAGAACGGCATCAACGCCAACGATCTCTACTCCGTGCTCGCGTTCCTCTCGCGCACGCCCTCGCGGCTGCTCGCCGTGTCGCTGGAGGATCTGCTCGGCGTGATCGACCAGCCCAACATCCCCGGCACGATCGACGAGCATCCGAACTGGCGGCAGCGCCTTCCGGTCGCGCTCGATAAGATCGCGTCCAGGATCGATCTCGCAGCCTTGAAGGCTGCGACACGGGAACGTTCATTGCCCGGCGGGAATTGAACAGAAGGGCACTGCCAGGTTCGCACGACATTGTCTCAGAGGATCGAGGACTACGCGCTGATCGGCGATTGCGAGACCGCGGCGCTGGTCGGGCGCAACGGCTCAATCGACTGGCTGTGCTGGCCCGCCTTCGATTCCGACGCCTGCTTTGCCGCCATCCTCGGCACCCACGAGAACGGGCGCTGGCTGATTGCGCCATGCGAGGACGCGACCCGCATTTCACGGCGCTATCTCGGCAACACCCTCATCCTCGAAACGCGCTTCGAGACGGAGAGCGGCACGGTCGCGCTGATCGATTTCATGCCGCCGCGCGGCAAGGCGTCCGACATCGTGCGGCTGGTGCGCGGCATTCGTGGCACCGTGAAGATGCGGATGGAGCTCGTCATCCGCTTCGGCTTCGGCGCCGATATTCCCTGGGTGCGGCGGATCGACCATTCCTTGATGGCCATCGCCGGCCAGGACATGACGGTGCTGCGCACGCCGGTCGAGACCCGGGGCGAGGATCTGACCACCGTCTCCGACTTCGAGGTCAAGGAAGGCGAGACCGTGCCGTTCGTGCTGACTTACGGTCCCTCGCATCTCGACCCGCCTGCGCCGATCGATGCGGAGCTGGCGCTTCAGGAGACCGAAAAATTCTGGGAGGACTGGTGCGGCCATTGCACCCGTGACGGCGACTATCAGGAGCTCGTGCTGCGTTCGCTGATCACGCTGAAGGCGTTGACCTTCGCGCCGACCGGCGGCATCGTCGCGGCCCCCACCACTTCCTTGCCGGAAAAGCTCGGAGGCAGCCGGAACTGGGACTATCGCTTCTGCTGGCTGCGCGATGCCACCTTCACGCTGCTGGCGCTGATGAACTCGGGCTACACCGAGGAAGCCCTGGCTTGGCACAATTGGCTGCTGCGCGCCGCCGCCGGCTCGCCTTCGAACATGCAGATCATGTACGGCATCTGGGGCCAGCGGCGCCTCCTGGAATGGGAGGCGGGCTGGCTCGGCGGCTACGAGGGTGCGCGGCCGGTGCGCGTCGGCAATGCCGCCCATGCGCAGCTCCAGCTCGACGTCTACGGCGAATTGATCGACGCCTTTCACCAGTCGCGCATGGCCAGGCTCAAGCTCGATGACGAGACGACCTGGTCGCTGGAATGCGCCGTGCTCCAGCATCTCGCGGAGGTCTGGGACCGGCCCGACCACGGCATCTGGGAGCGCCGCGGCCAGCCCAAGCACTATGTGTTCTCGAAGGTGATGACCTGGGTCGCGTTCGACCGCGGCATCAAGAGCGCCGAGACGTTCGGCTTCAAGGCGCCGCTCGTGCATTGGCGCATCTTGCGCGATGCGATTCATCGCGATGTCTGCAACAGGGGATTTGACGCGGAGGAAAATGCGTTCGTCGAGTCCTACGGTTCGAAGATGCTCGACGCCAGCGTGCTGCTGCTGCCGGCGGTCGGCTTCCTGCCGCCGGACGACCCGCGCATCCGCGGCACCATCGCCGCTGTCGAGGCACGCCTGATGCAGGGCGGCTTCGTGCTGCGCCACGACCCGCGCGAGCTGCCCCCGGGCCAGCCGCCGCTCGAAGGCGCCTTCCTGGCGTGTAGCCTGTGGCTCGCCGACGCCTATGTGCTGTCGGGCGATCTCGCCAAGGCGCAAGTTCTGCTCGACCGCGTGGTTGGCATCGCCAACGACGTCGGGCTGCTCGCCGAGGAGTACGATTCGGTCGCACAGCGCCAGACCGGCAATTTCCCGCAGGCGCTGACCCACATCGCGCTGATCAACACCGCACAGAACCTCTCGACGGCAAGGCAAAAGAGCGAGAAGCCGGCGATGCAGCGGTCGCAGTAGATCAGCGCGGCAGGTTCTTCACCTCTCCCGGAGGGAGAGGTCGGATCGCATCAAGGATGCGATCCGGGTGAGGGGCTACACTCTCGCTTGTTGCTGCGGCCCCTCACCCGGATTGCTGCGCAATCCGACCTCTCCCCGCTGGGGAGAGGTGGGCATCCGGCGGCCCAGCTAGCCCACCCCGTTCCGCGTCAAGATCATCTCCATCGCCTCGGCAAAACCATCCTGCTCGTTGCTCGCAGTGACATGCGTCGCCTCGTCCTTGACGTTGTCGGCGGCGTTGCCCATCGCGATCGAGGTGCCGCTGACGCGGAACATCGCGAGGTCGTTCTGCATGTCGCCGATGGTGGCGACCGCGTCGGTCGAGATGCCGAGGCGCTTGGCCATGGCCTGCACGAACGTGCCCTTGTTGAAGCCGGGCGGGGTGATGTCGAGATAATAGGTCTGCGAGCGCACCGCGGTGGCCTCGCTGCCGAGCGCGTCCTGCATCGCCTCCTCGCAGGCGGCGAGCCTTGCCGCATCGGCGCTGGCGCCGACGATCTTGCAGGCGCTCGCAAGATACGGCGAGAAGTCCGTCACGATGGTCGGGTCGGCGCGGATTGTGTGCTGCTCGTGCGGGACGTAGCTGCCGCTGGGATTGTCGATCAGCCATTTGTCGGTGGTGAACAGCCAGATGTCGGCGCCGTAATCGCGCAGGATCTGCAAGCTGCGCTCGGCCGTGCCCGCAGGGATCAGGTGCTGCTCGACAGGCCGCATCTCGGGATCAACGATCGAGGAGCCGTTGAACGGCCCGACCGGCAGCCACAGCGCCAGCGGCTCGATCAAAAAGCGCATGCCGATCGCCGGGCGGCTGGAGGTGATGGTGAAGCCGATGCCGGCCTGGTGCAGCCGCTGCACCGCGCCTCTCGCCCGCTCGGTCAGCGTCTTGTCCTTGGTCAGTAGCGTGCCGTCGACGTCGGAGACCACGAGTGCGATTTGCGTCATGGCAGGACCTTCGGTGTTGCGCCGCCCAGTTTCAGCTGCCGCACGATGCCGTCCACGATTGCCTCGACGGTCTCGTCGATCGAGACGGTGACGACGTGCTCGCCCGCCTCCGGCGGCTCCAGCGTCTCGAACTGGCTGGTCAGCAGTCCGGGCGGCATGAAGTGTCCCTTGCGCTGCGCCAGCCGTTCGGCGATCAGCTCCTTGGTGCCCTTCAGGAACACGAAACGGACGTCGTCGCGTCCGCGCAGCAGCACGTCGCGATAGGCGTGCTTCAGCGCCGAGCAGGCGATGATGACATGCTCGCCGCGTCCGCACACACGCGCGATCTCGTCGGCGATGGCATTCAGCCACGGCCAGCGGTCTTCGTCGGTGAGGGGATGGCCGGCCCGCATCTTATCGACATTGCTGGCGGGATGAAAACTGTCGCCGTCCTCGAAACGCCAGCCGAGGCGCTCGCCGAGCGCCTTCGCGACCGTGCTCTTGCCCGAGCCCGACACGCCCATCACGATCAAGGCACAGGGTGCTTCAGCGCGGTCCACGAACGCCCTCCGGAAGCGCAGCCTTGTCGACCAGCCAGACGGTCTCGCCGTTCGAGCGCGCGCGTAAGGCCGGCAGAGTCTCGCCATTGAGGAGGCGCGTCAAGATCGGCCGCTTGTCGTGCCCGGCAATCTCGAACAGCATTTCGCGGCAGGAGGCCAAGGCGGGCAAAGTGAGCGAGATCCGCGGCACGAACGGCGCAACATTCGCCTTGGGGACGCCGACGACCCAGCGCCTGACCTCCTCGATCTCGGGGTAACCGGGAAACAGCGAGGCGGTGTGGCCGTCCGGCCCCGCGCCCATCAGGACGAGATCGAACAGCGGGCGCGCCGGATCGAGCTGGTCTCCGCCATAAAAGGCCTGCAGCTCGCGCGCATAGGCGCCTGCAGCGGCATCGGGATTGTTGGCCGCCGTCGAAATCGGGTGGATATGGCCGGCGGGCGCATCGCGGTCGAGAAACGTCGCGCGCGCGACCGCCATGTTGTTGAGAGGATCGCTTTCGGGCACGAAGCGCTCGTCGCCGATGAACCAGTGCACGCGATCCCACGGAATCCTGGCGCGCCAGGCCTCGCTGCCGAGCAGCTGATACAGCTTCTTCGGGCTGGAGCCGCCGGTGAGGCAGATCGCGATGCGGCCGGGATTGGCCGCGATCCGCGCCAGCATGCGTTCGGCCGCGGCGCGGGCGAGCGCTTCGGCGTCCGCCGCGACGATCAGCTTCGGCTGCCCGGCCTGAGCCATCAGGAGTACTTCCGCCAGCTTCGTCCGTCGCGCCGGAGCAGTTCGTCGGCGCAGGCAGGGCCGTCGCTGCCGGCTTCATAGGTTTCGATGCCGTTGCTGCCCGCGATCTTCCAGGCGTCCAGGAAGGGCTGCACGGCCTTCCACCCGGCTTCGATGCCGTCGGCGCGCTGGAACAGGATGTTGTCGCCGATCATGCAGTCGTAGATCAGCGTCTCGTAGCCGGTCGATGGATCGGACCGGAAATAGTCGCCATAGCGGAACTTCATCTCGACGCCGTCGATGGTGATGCTCGGCCCCGGGATCTTGGCGTTGAACTGCAGCTCGATCGTTTCGGTCGGCGCGATGCCGATGGTCAGGAAGTTCTGCGACAGCCGGTCGACGTCCGTCCCTGAGAACATCGACAGCGGCGCCTGCTTGAACTTGATCGCGACTTCGGTGCGCTTGTGACCGAGCGCCTTGCCGGTGCGCAAATAAAAGGGCACGCCGGCCCAGCGCCAATTGTCGATCATCAGCTTCAGCGCGACGAAGGTCTCGGTGGTGCTGTCAGGCTTGACGTCCGCGGTCTTGCGATAATCCGTGATCTCGTCGTCGCCGATGCGCCCCGCGAGATATTGCGCGCGCACCGAATTCCTCAGCGCGTCCTCCCGGCTGGGCAGCTGGATCGACGTCAGCACGTCCGCCTTCTCGGAACGCACGGAATGCGCATCGAAGCGCGCCGGCGGCTCCATCGCCACCAGCGACATCAGCTGGAACAAATGGTTCGGCACCATGTCGCGCAGCGCGCCGGTGGCATCGTAGAAGCCGCCGCGGTGGCCGACGCCGAGCTTCTCCTCCACGGTGATCTGGATGTGGTCGATGTGGTTGCGATTCCAGATCGGCTCGAACATGCCGTTGGCAAAGCGCAGCACCAGGATGTTCTGCACCGTTTCCTTGCCGAGATAATGATCGATCCGGTAGATTTGGTGCTCGTCCATGATCTTCAAGAGCTCGGCATTCAGCGCGCGGGCCGAGGCGAGGTCGGTGCCGAACGGCTTTTCGATCACGAGCCGCCGCCAGGCGCCGTTCTCCTTCATCATGCCGGTGCGGCCGAGCTCGCGCGCGGTCGGCGCGAACGCTGCGGGCGGGGTTGCCAGATAGAACAGCCGGTTGCCGCCGGTGTCCTGCGCGCATTCCAGCGAATCCAGATGCTCGCGCAGGCGGTCGAAGGAAGGCGGATCCTTCGGATCGGCCTCGACGAAGGTCACGCATTCCAAAAGCCGCGTCGCGATGTCGTCGTCCACCGGACGCGTCGCGAATTGCCGCAAGCCCTTCAGCAGGCTGTCGCGCAGCTCCTCATCCGACTGGCCCCTGCGGGCGACCCCGACGACGCAGAATTTTTCCGGCAACAAATGCTCGGCCGCCAGATTGTAGAGCGAAGGCATCACCAGGCGATGGGTGAGATCGCCGGTGACGCCAAAGATGACGAAGGCGCAATTTTCCGGCTTGCGCTTTGGCTGCGGGTCTTTTGTCACGAATTGTCGGCCTTCGCTTAGGTACTCGTTACTTCGGCTTCGTCGCGCCCGGCTCCTTGTGACCGCCGAACCCTGCACGCATCGCGGAGAGGATTTTCTCGGCGAAGGTGTGGTCCTTGCGGGAGCGGAAACGGGTGAAGAGCGCCGCGGTCAGGACTTCGGCCGGCACGGCCTCGTCGATCGCGGCATTCACGGTCCAGCGGCCTTCGCCGGAATCCTCCACGAAGCCGGAATATTCCGACAGCTGCGGGCTGTCGGCGAGGGCGGTCGCGGTGAGATCGAGCAGCCAGGACGGAATCACGCTGCCGCGCCGCCAGACTTCGGCGATGTCGGCGAGATCGAAATCGTAGCGGTGATCCGCCGGCAGGGCCTCGATATTGGCATTCCTGAGGATGTCGAAACCTTCGGCATAGGCCTGCATCAGGCCGTATTCGATGCCGTTGTGGATCATCTTGACGAAGTGCCCGGCGCCCACCGGTCCGGCATGGATGTAGCCTTGCTCGATGCGGGGATCGCGCCCCTCGCGCCCCGGCGTGCGCGGAATGTCGCCGGCGCCCGGCGCCAGCGCCGCGAAGATCGGATCGAGCCGGTCGACCACCTGCTTCTCGCCGCCGATCATCATGCAGTAACCGCGGTCGAGCCCCCAGACGCCGCCCGAGGTGCCGACATCGACATAGTGGATGCCGCGCGCCTTCAGGGCCTTGCCGCGGCGCACATCGTCCTGCCAGAAGGTGTTGCCGCCGTCGATGATGACGTCGCCCTCCTGCATCACGCCGGCGATCGTCTCGATCGTGGTCTCGGTGATGCGTCCTGCCGGCAGCATCACCCAGGCCGTGCGCGGCCGCTCCAGCTTTAGGACGAACTCTTCCAGCGTCGCCGAGCCGACCGCGCCGTCTGCGGCAAGGTTAGCCACGGCCTTGGCGTCCTTGTCGTAGACCACCGTCGAATGCCCGTGCCGCATCAGGCGGCGAACGATGTTGCCGCCCATTCGGCCGAGGCCGATCATGCCGAGTTGCATCTGCATTATCCCTTTAGTTCAGCGCATCGCTCAGCGCTGCATTGAGCGCGGCGAGGCCTTTCTTGAGCCCGCCCTTCAGGTGCACGCGCAGCGCGCGCCGGCCGCGTTCCGTCAGCACGTCGAAATCGCCGCGCGCCTGCGCCGCCTTGATCACGCCGAAACTCGCCTTCTGGCCCGGCACCGGCAGGTCCTTGGCGTCATCGGCGGTGATCTGGAGGAAGACGCCGCTGTCGGGGCCGCCCTTGTAGGCCTGTCCCGTCGAGTGCAGGAAGCGCGGGCCGAACTCGGCGCAGGTCGCAACATGCCGCTTCTCGCGCACTTCGAGCCGCATGGCCTGGAGCGCGTCGATCGTGGCCTTGTCGCGGGCGATATAGCCGAGCAGGGCGACGTAGTCTCCGTCGCTGGACCGCGACAGATGCGCCTTCAGCCAGGAGCTGAGATCGCCATTGGCGCCGGCGGCGCGCAGCGCCGTGGCGTTGGCCTCGTCGGTGTAGAGATCGGCGTCCTTGGTGCTGACCACGGGCTCTTCGGGCGGCAACTTGCCGGTCTTCTCGAACGTGGCGGTGAGCTCGCGGGTCTTGATCTTGGCGGCTTCCACGTCCGGCTGGTCGAACGGGTTGATGCCGAGAATGCTGCCGGCCACGGCGGTCGCCATCTCGAAGCGGAAGAACTCCTGGCCGAGATGCTCGATCGACTTCATGACGATGCGTACCACGGGATGGCCGGCCGCTTCGATTGCGGCAAGCTGGGAATCGTGCGCGGCGTCGGCTTCGCCTTCGACGCGGATGTCGATGAAGAAGCGATCGTTGCCGTAGACGGAAGGGTCGCCCAGCGGCTCGCCCTCGATCGGGATCAGGCCCTTGCCTTCCTTGCCGGTCGATTCCGCGATCAGCTGCTCGGCCCAGGCGCCGAAATCGGCGATCTTCTTCGACGCCAGGATCGTCACCTTGTCGCGGCCTTCGAGCCCGGCAAGACCCATGGCAAGCCCGAGCTGCACGCCCGGGTTCTCGGACGGCGGCACATCCGGGCCACAGGAGCGGACCATCGCCAACGCATGCTTGACGAAGCTCTTGACGTCGATGCCTGCGGTCGCCGCCGGCACCAGCCCGAACGGCGAGAGCACCGAATAGCGTCCGCCGATCGAGGGCTCGCCATGGAAGATGCGGGCGTAGTTCAACTGCTTCGCCGCCTTCTCCAGCGACGAGCCGGGATCGGTCACCGCGATGAAGCGATGGCCGGTCTTCACCTTTGCACCCACGGCCTTGGCGACCTGCTCGTGGAAATAGTCCTTCATCGCGTTCGGCTCGGTGGTGCCGCCGGACTTGCTGGAGACGATGAAGACGGTGCTCGCGATGTCGATCTTCGCCTCCATCGCCCGCACCTGCGCCGGGTCGGTGGAGTCGAGCACGTGCAGCTTGGGGAAGCCGGGCTTCTTGCCAAAGGTCTCGGCCAGCACCTCGGGGCCGAGGCTGGAGCCGCCCATGCCGAGCACGACGGCGTCGGAGAATTTCTGGCCCTTCACCCGCCCCGCATAATCCTCGTAATCGGCAATGTCGGCCTGGTGCGGGCTGTCGAGCCAGCCGAGCCATTTGTCCTCGTCCGCACCGGTCCAGACCGACTTGTCGCGCTGCCACAGCCTGCGGATCCTGGCCGAGGCCCGCCACTCCTCGGTGGTCTTGGCCAGCGCCTTGCCGAGCCCGTCGCCCAGCGAAAGCTGCTGGCGGTCGAGTGCGGGCCCGAGCACGACCGCGCGCTTGTGGGCGACGGCGCCGTAGAGCTTGTCGGCGGCGTCCGCAAACAGCTTGACGCCGTCCTTGACCAGCTCCTCGGCGATCGCATCAAGCGAGATGCCGGAGCGCTCGAGCTCGTCCAGCACGCGCGTCGCGTCCTCGACGTTCTCCTCCAGGCTGTCGCGCGGCTTGCCGTGATCGCGGAACGCATCCAGCGTTGCCGGCGGCACGGTGTTGATGGTGTCGGGACCGATCAGCTCCTCGACGTAAAGGACGTCGCTATAGTCCTTGTTCTTGGTGCCGGTGGACGCCCACAGCATGCGCTGCGGCTTGGCGCCCTTGGCGGCGAGCTTCTCCCAGCGCGGACCTGAGAACAGGCGCTTGTAATCCTGGTAGGCCAGCTTGGCGTTGGCGATCGCGACCTTGCCCTTGAGCGCGGCGAGCCGCTCCTTCTCGGACGGATCGTTGGCGCGGGCGATCTTCTCGTCCAGCTGCTTGTCGACCACCGAATCGATCCGGCTGACGAAGAAGCTGGCGACGCTGGCGACGTGCGAGGGGTCGCCGCCGCCGGCGACGTAGGTCTCGAGACCGGCGATGTAGGCCTCGGCCACCTCGAGATAGACCGCCTTGGAGAACAGCAGCGTGATGTTGATGCTGATGCCCTCGCTGATCAGCTGCTCGATCGCCGGCAGGCCCTCGGGTGTCGCCGGCACCTTCACCATCAGGTTCTTGCGACCGACGTCCTTCCAGAGCCGCCGCGCCTCCACGATCGTGCCTGATGTGTCCATGGCGAGATAGGGCGAGACCTCCAGGCTGACATAGCCGTCGCCGCCCTTGAGGCGGTCATAGACCGGGCGCAGCACGTCGGCGGCGTTCTGGATGTCCTCGATTGCGACGGCCTCGAACAGGTCGGCCACATTGCGGTCGCCGCGCTTCAGCGCCTTGCCGATCGGGGCGTCGTATTCGTCCGAGCTGCCGATCGCCTTCTCGAAGATCGAGGGATTGGAGGTGACGCCCTTGACGCCGTCGGTGTCGATCAGCCGCTTCAGGTCGCCCTTGGCGATGAAGCCGCGGGCCAGGAAGTCGAGCCAGACCGCTTGTCCGTGCTTTTCCAGTTCTTTGACGGGATTCATGATGCCTATTTATCTCCAAGCCTGCGGGCGAGGGGTTTTCGCGCCGGTCCTGACGCGCTATCCTCTAGCTTACATGCACCCGGGAGGGAACCAATCAAGGGTGTGGGAGTCATACCTTCCAGTGTAACTCCGTCGCGATCATGGCGATCCAGGCGGGCGCTGGCTATGTTGCGTAAAAGTCGTTGGCCCGAGCGCGTGGCCGAAGTCTCCTTGCGTAATGTCAGCCGTCGCACCTCGTCGGCCAGTGATTGCGTAGAGTGCCACCGGCGAAATTCGATTCGCCGTCGCATCGTGGCTCGGCCGCGAATGGCCATGCTGGGGGAAGACTATGCACGCGGGTAAGAAGGGTCTGGTCGTCGCCGACAGCCAGCCAGCGGATGCGTTAGTCAGCATCGACGCATCGCGCGATCTCGAGATCAACCGCTGCGTGACCCAGCTGCGGCTGCTGGTCGCGGCGGGTTTTGCCGCGACCCTCCTCAGTGCGAGCCTTGCCTTCGACTGGTGGGACGGGCCCGGCGGCTACGATACGACGGTCGGTTATGCCGGCGTCGTCGTATTTGGCCTGGCCACCGCCTGGCTGATCTGGATGCTTCCCGCCGAACGGGGAGCGGTGGTGGTCGTGACCCCCTACGGCATCCGCGATCTCCGTATCGGCAATGAATTTCTCCCCTGGGAATCGATCGCGGAGATTTCGGCTGACGAAAGCCGCGGCCACAAGGCGATCGTGCTCACGCCCTCACCGGATTTGCAGCGCCAGCTGTCCACCATCCCCACCCTGGCCCGTCGCGCGCAGGATGGCCGCATCGTCATCCGCTCGGAGGGGCTGGCGACCAATTTTGATACGTTGCTGCGGGCTTGTCGCGACTTCCACGCCGGCACCGGCGCGCGCACCGCATTGCAGCAGGAAGATGAACGGCGGCCGCAAGGCTTCGCCGTACAAGCGTCATAAGATCGCCGCTCCCGGACAGCTATGCTGCATCGCCGGATGAGGCCATATCCGGGAACGCCCGGATGTGGCGACCGAGTGACATTTTCTGGAAATGAGCCAGAATAGACAGAGATTCGCACAAATTACAGGCAGGTGCCTGTTCGTAACTCATGGAGTGCCTACGTTGTGCGTTGCGTCGAGTCGGCACCCGGGTGTCCAATGATCGTCATGTGCTCACGCTGATTCGAAACGGCCTGAGGAACGGTCCGGTAACTGCTTTCGTTTCAGCTTGTAGCGGAACTCACGCGGAGAGGGATCATGTACAACGATTCTCTATTCAACGCTTTCGCTCGGTCGTTCGAGGCGAGAAGCCAGCACGACATGTCGATGGCGGAATATCTGGAATCGTGTCGAAGCGATCCCATGAAATACGCGAACGCGGCCGAACGACTACTTGCAGCGATCGGTGAGCCCCAGACGATTGACACGGCCAAGGACCCACGCCTTGGCCGTATTTTTTTGAACCGCACCATCCGCACCTATCCGGCCTTCGCCGGCTTCTATGGCATGGAAGAAACCATCGAGCGCATCGTCGGTTTCTTCCGCCACGCGGCGCAAGGCCTCGAAGAGCGCAAGCAGATCCTCTATCTGCTCGGCCCGGTCGGCGGCGGCAAGTCCTCGCTCGCCGAGCGGCTCAAGTCGCTGATGGAAGTGCAGCCGATCTACGTGCTCAAGGCCGGCGACGAGCTCTCGCCGGTGTTCGAGAGCCCGCTCAGCCTGTTCGATCCCGATCAGCTCGGTCCGATGCTGGAGGAGAAGTACGGCATTCCGCGCCGCCGCCTCACCGGCCTGATGAGCCCGTGGTGCTACAAGCGGCTCGAAGCGTTCGGCGGCGACATCTCCCAGTTCCGGGTCGCCAAGATCCAGCCGTCGCGGCTGCGACAGATCGCGATCGCCAAGACCGAGCCCGGTGACGAGAACAACCAGGACATCTCCTCGCTGGTCGGCAAGGTCGACATCCGCAAGCTCGAGACCTACGCCCAGAACGATCCCGACGCCTACAGCTATTCCGGCGGCCTCAACCGCGCCAACCAGGGCGTGCTCGAGTTCGTCGAAATGTTCAAGGCGCCGATCAAGATGCTGCACCCGTTGCTGACCGCAACCCAGGAAGGCAACTATATCGGCACCGAGAACATCGGCGCGATCCCGTTCACCGGCATCATCCTGGCGCACTCGAACGAAGCCGAGTGGGCGAGCTTCAAGGCCAACAAGAACAACGAGGCCTTCATCGACCGCATCTGCGTCATCAAGGTGCCCTACTGCCTCAGGGTCACCGAGGAGCAGAAGATCTACGAGAAGCTGATCCAGGGCTCCGAGCTCGCCTCGGCGCCTTGCGCGCCGTCGACGCTGGAGACACTGGCGCGGTTCTCGGTGATGTCGCGCCTGCGCAAGCACGAGAACTCCACCCTGTTCGGCAAGATGCGGGTCTACGACGGCGAGAGCCTGAAGGAATCCGATCCGAAGGCGCGCAGCGTCCAGGAATATCGCGACGCCGCCGGCGTCGACGAGGGCATGGACGGCGTCTCGACCCGCTTCGCCTTCAAGATCCTGGCCGCCACCTTCAACCACGATCCGCAGGAGGTGGCCGCCGACGCCGTGCATCTGATGTACGCGCTGGAGCAGGCGATCCGCCGCGAGCAGCTGCCCGAGGAGACCGAGAAGCGTTATCTCGAATTCATCAAGGCGGACCTGGCGCCGCGTTATGCCGAGTTCATCGGCAACGAGATACAGAAGGCCTATCTCGAATCCTACTCCGATTACGGCCAGAACCTGTTCGACCGCTACGTCGACTACGCCGACGCCTGGATCGAGGACCAGGACTTCAAGGATCCTGATACGGGCCAGCTGCTCGATCGCGAGCTTTTGAACCAGGAGCTGACGAAAATCGAGAAACCGGCGGGCATCGCCAACCCCAAGGACTTCCGCAACGAGGTCGTCAAATTCTCGTTACGCTCCCGGGCCCAGAACGGCGGTAAAAATCCGACCTGGACCTCCTACGAGAAGATTCGCGATGTGATCGAAAAGCGGATATTCTCCCAGGTCGAGGATCTGCTTCCGGTCATCTCCTTCGGGTCGAAGAAGGACGGCGAGACGGAGAAGAAGCACGGCGAGTTCGTCGCACGCATGGTGGAGCGCGGCTACACCGAACGTCAGGTTCGCCGGCTGGTCGAATGGTACATGCGCGTGAAGCAGGCCGGTTGAGGCGGATGGGAGGCGAATGGTCAAGTGCCCATTCACATTATTGACAGGCGCCTGAATCCAGGCGGGAAGAGTCTTGAGAACCGCCAGCGGTTCTTGCGTCGGGCCAAATCCCTGGTGCAGGGCGCCGTCAAGAAGACCTCGCAGGAACGCGACATCAAGGACGTCCTGGAGGGGGGTGAGGTCACGATCCCGCTCGACGGCATGCACGAGCCGCGTTTCCGCCGTGAAGGCGGGACGCGCGACATGGTGCTGCCCGGCAACAAGAAGTTCATCGAAGGCGACTATCTGCAACGCTCCGGCCAGGGCAGCGCCAAGGATTCCGGTCCCGGCGAAGGCGACAGCGAGGACGCCTTCCGCTTCGTGCTCTCCCGCGACGAGTTCGTCGATCTCTTCCTCGACGATCTCGAGCTGCCGGATCTTGCCAAGCGCAAGATCGCGCAGACCGAGAGCGAAGGCATCCAGCGCGCCGGCTACACCACCTCGGGCTCGCCCGCCAACATCTCGGTCAGCCGCACCGTGAAGCTGGCGCTCGCCCGCCGCATCGCACTCAAGCGTCCGAGCAAGGACGAGATCGAGGAGCTGGAAGCCGAGATCGCCGCCTGCACTGACGAGGACGAGCGCGTCGAGCTCATCGCCCGGCTCGAAAAGCTGAAGGCGAAAACCAAGCGCATTCCCTTCATCGATCCGCTCGATATCCGCTATCGGCGCTACGAGAAGGTGCCGCGACCGGTGGCGCAGGCCGTGATGTTCTGCCTGATGGACGTCTCCGGCTCGATGTCCGAGCACATGAAGGATCTGGCGAAGCGCTTCTACATGCTGCTCTACGTCTTCCTGAAGCGGCGCTACAAGCACGTCGAGATCGTCTTCATCCGCCACACCGACCGCGCCGAGGAGGTCGACGAGCAGACCTTCTTCTACGGTCCGGCCTCGGGCGGCACGCTGGTCTCCAGCGCGCTGCAGGCGATGCACGAGATCGTGCGTGAGCGCTTCAACCCGTCGGACTGGAACATCTACGCCGCGCAAGCCTCCGACGGCGACAATTCCTATTCCGACGGCGAGCTCACCGGGCTCCTCTTGACCGAGAAGATCCTGCCGGTCTGCCAGTTCTTCGCCTATCTCGAGGTCGGCGAGGCCGGCGGCAGCGCCTTCGATCTCTCCGACTCCTCGCTCTGGAGCCTCTACGAGCGCCTGCGCAACAGCGGCGCGCCGCTCTCGATGCGCAAGGTCTCGGAGCGCAGCGAGATCTTTCCCGTGTTCCACGATCTGTTCCAGCGCCGCGACACTGCCCAGGAGAAGGCCGCTCCATGACGGAACGTTTGTTCGAAGGCGCCGACTGGGATTTCCGCACCTTGCAGCGCATCACCGATGCCTGCGAGGAGGTGGCGCTGAAGGATCTCGGCCTCGACGTCTATCCGAACCAGATCGAGGTCATCACCGCCGAGCAGATGCTGGACGCCTATTCGTCGGTCGGCATGCCCCTGTTCTACAAGCACTGGTCGTTCGGCAAGCATTTCGCGTTCCATGAGGCGTCGTACCGCAAGGGCCTGATGGGGCTCGCCTACGAGATCGTCATCAACTCCTCGCCCTGCATCTCCTATCTGATGGAGGAGAACACGGCGACGATGCAGACGCTGGTGATCGCGCACGCCGCCTTCGGCCACAACCATTTCTTCAAGAACAATTATCTGTTCAAGCAGTGGACCGATGCCGACGGCATCCTGGACTATCTCGACTTCGCCAAGAACTACGTCATGCAGTGCGAGGAGCGCTACGGCCGCATCGAGGTCGAGCGCACGCTCGACGCCGCGCACGCGCTGATGTCGCACGGCATCGACCGCTATCCCGGCAAGAAGAAGCTCGATCTGCGCGCCGAGGAGAAGCGGGCAGGGCGCCGCCGCCAGCACGAGGAGGAGGTCTTCAACGATCTCTGGCGCACGGTGCCTGCCGGCAAGAGCAAGAGCCGTTCGACGCTCAGCATCGAGCGGCGACGCAAGCTGCTCGGCCTGCCGCAGGAGAATTTGCTCTATTTCCTGGAGAAGAGCGCGCCGCGACTGGCGCCCTGGCAGCGCGAGCTGCTCCGCATCGTCCGCCACATCGCGCAATATTTCTATCCGCAGAGCCAGACCAAGGTCATGAACGAGGGAACGGCGACCTACGTCCATTATCGCATCATGACCAAGCTGCACGAGCAGGGCCGCATCAGCGACGGCAACTTCCTCGAATTCCTGGGGTCGCACACCAACGTGGTGTTCCAGCCCGAATTCGACGATCCGCGCTTCTCCGGCTTCAACCCCTATGCGCTCGGCTTCGCGGTGATGCAGGACATCGAGCGCATCGTCACCAATCCGGAAGACGAGGACCGCGAATGGTTCCCCGACATCGCCGGCAAGAACGACGTCATGGGCGTGCTGCGCGACGTCTGGGCCAATTACCGCGACGAGAGCTTCATCGGCCAGTTCCTGAGCCCGAAGCTGATGCGGCACTTCCGCATGTTCCACCTGCACGATGATCCCGAAGAGCGCGCCGGCATCCGGGTCGATGCCATCCACGACGAGCGCGGCTTCCGCCGCGTCCGCCGCGAGCTGGCGCGGCAGCACGATGTTGGCTACATCGACGCCAATATCGAGGTGGTCGACGTCGATCTCTCCGGCGACCGCCGGCTGATCCTGCACCACCACGTCATCAAGGGTTCGCAGCTCAACGAGACCGACGCCAAGCGCGTGCTGCAGCACCTGGCCGATCTCTGGACCTACGACGTCGCCCTGATCGAGGTCGACGCCAACGACAAGGTGTTGCGCGAATACGTCGTCAGCCCGCGCCCGATCCCGGCCGCGGTGGCGTGAGGCTATCTCTTTCGAAGTGAAGCTCGCGCGCCGGAGACGGTGCGGTCCCTCCCCCGCCTGCGGGGGACGGCTGGGGAGAGGGTGTCTCCGCAGTGGGATTCCCCCAGAGGAGAGAGCCCGCTCCCGGCGCGCGGGACGATGCTTCGCATCGCCCTGACGCGCCAACCTCTCCCGCAAGCGAGAGCTTTGCGTAATGAGTTGTGCTGGAGTGAAGTTCGATATGGGGCTTTTTTTGAACGGCCTCGCGTAGCCCCAGAGGGGTGGGGCGTCTGTTTTTCGTGGCCGCGGGGTAGCGGCGGGTGGTGGTCACGCTGCGGCTCCTATCGGGCACAGCACCGCCCATCGTTTGAGGTTCATGGCGAGGCAGATCAGGCGCAGATGTGTCTGATTGCGCGCCAAACCCAGATAGCGAGCGCGCGCCCAGCGATAGCTGCCCTTGAGGCGCGCGAAGACCTGCTCGACCGGTGCGCGGCGCTTTCCCACGGCATCGTTGAAGCGCTTCTGCCGCTCGGTGAGCGGATGATGCTTGTTGGGCCGGAACATCAGCCTCGGCTTGATTCCCCGCGCGGCGAGCCCGCTGCGGCGCTCGTGCTTGTCATAGGCTTGGTCGGCATAGAGCGCCTTCTCATCACCACAGACCAGTTCGTCGGCGGGCACCGTGTCGTTGACCGCAGCGTCGGTCAGCTTGCTGCGGCGGACGATGGCCGAACCCTGATCCATGCCGATATGGGCTTTGTAGCCGAAGTACCGCTTGCCGCCCTTCTTGGTCCAGCGCGCATCTGGATCGCGCTTGCTGTTGACCAGCTTGCTCGGTTCACGACCGTCCGGGCCGGGCGGCTGCGGGTCCTCTGGCGGCTTCGGCGGCTTTACTGCTGCCGAGATCAGGCTCGCATCGATCAATGTGCCCCGGCGCAGCACCAGCCCGCGGGCGTCGATCTGATGCAGGATCTCGGCGAACAGCTTCTCGTCCAGACCGGCTCGCTGCAAAGCCTCGCGGAATCGCCAGATCGTCGTGTGATCAGGCGTCTCGTCGCTCAGCACAAAGCCGCAGAAGGCGCGGAACGAGGCCCGGTCGTCGAGCGCTTCCTCCAGCGCCGGATCGGAAAGCCCATACCATTGCTGCAGCAGCAGCGCCTTGAACAGCACCAGTCGCGGATAGGGCGGAGGGCCGCGCTCCGGCTCCGGAAGACCATTCAGCACTCTCTCCACTGCCGCCCAGTCGACCAGTTCGCCAATCCGCTTCAGCACCGGGCTACCCTTCCCCCGCCGCGATACCAGCGCATCCGCGAAGCTCAGTTGCCCAACCTCTCGATATGCCATCCGAATCCGCCTCCACCACAGGCCCTAGAGAATCGCAAATCCTCCTCTTGTGCAAAGCTCTCGCAAGCGGGAGAGGTTGCACGGAGCCCGTGGCAATCGAGTCAACCTAAAGCCATTCCACTCTACGCCGATCGCTTCCCCGGCTTCTTCTTGCTCGCATTCAGCGCCGCCGCCGCGCGGATCAGTGCCTTCAGCGCCTTCTCGTTGACCTTTTCGCCCTCGCGAATATCGATCGCGCGGCGCACGTTGCCGTCGAGGCTGGAATTGAACAGACCAGCGGGATCGGCCAGCGCTGCGCCTTTCGCAAACGTCAGCTTCACGACGTCCTTGTAGGTTTCGCCGGTGCAGATGATGCCGTCGTGCTCCCACACGGGAACGCCGCGCCATTTCCATTCCTCGACGACGCCGGGATCGGCTTCCCTGATCAGGCCGCGGACTCGCGCGAGCATCTCGCCGCGCCAGTCGCCGAGCTCCCTGATCCGGCCGTCGATCAGCTTCGATGGCGAGGCGGTGCCTGTTTCCTTCGCGCTGCTCGTCTTCGCCGTCACTTGCTTCTTCATCATCGCCTCGTTCACGCGTTGCTGCGGCCGCGATAAGGCAGCGCGAACAGATAGAGCCCGGTCGCGAGCAGCGGAATCAGCGGCACCAGCGCCAGGAAGCCGATCCACACGGCCTGGACCTGCATCGTCATCGCCACGATGTTGGCGATGACGGCGAGCGTGAATGCCATCGACAGCCAGCGATGAATCTGCCGAATCCACATCTGCGTGCTCATTGGGACCTCCTGTTGGATTGATCGGATTGGATGCCCGCGGCGCTACTCGGCCCGCGCCAGCAACTCGTCCAGCTTGGCCAAAAACTGCTTCCAGCCGGCATGCGCGCCGCCGAACGCCTGCTTCTGCGTCGGGCGGAAGCCCGCCTGCTCGACGCGTAAGTGCGTGCCCGCGCTCGTCGGCGTCAGCGTGAAGGTGACGATGCTCTTCAGGTCGAAGGCGGCGTCCTCATGCGAGAAATTCCAGGTATAGGCCAGCGTCTTCTGCGGCTCGATGGTGAGCACCTCGCAATCCAGCACGCCGCCCCATTCGCCGCGCAGGTTGAAGCGATGGCCGACGACCGGCTTGAAGTCGTTCTTCATCAGCCATTCTTCGATCAGATGCGGCTGCGTCAGCGCACGCCAGAGCCGCTCGGTGGGATAGGCAAATTCGCGCTCGATGACGACGGAGCGCGTCGCGGCGGGTTCGTTCATTGGTCCATCCTCTTCAGGAGATCGTCGAGGGCATCTAGCCTTTGCTGCCAGAAGGCGGCCATCCGGCCGGTCCAGTCGATCAGCGGATCGAGCGCACCGGGCTGCGCGCTGTAATGGGTCTGCCGTCCTTCGTGCCGGTCGCGCACCAGGCCCGCCTGCTTCAGCGCCCCGAGATGTTTCGACACCGCCGGCTGCGACACGCCGGACCGCGCCGTCAGTGCCCCGACCGTCTGCTCCCCCTCGCGGCACAGCCGCTCGAAGATCGCCCGCCGCGTGGGGTCGGCGAGCGTCCTGAACAGCAGGTCGGGGGTGGAGGGCATGCGGAATCCATAACCAGGAAGTTATGGGTTAACTCATAACCGTGGAGTTATGGGTAAGTCAAGTGGGATTGGAGGGAAATGGCTTTCGCTCGCGCGACGTCCTCCGCCGTCATTGCGAGCGTAGCGAAGCAATCCAGAATCCCTCCTCGGAGACAGTCTGGATTGCTTCGTCGCAAGGGCTCCTCGCAATGACGGAGAATGTGGAGGCGCCTCGCGAAACGCTACGGCCGCAAATACAGATACCCTTGCGACTGCAGCTCGGCCAGCCGGACCACGCCGCCGTTCTCCGCATTGACGAAACCCGGCAGCAGCTCGCTCAGCGTGACGTTCTGCGCCTTCATCGTGTTGCCGCAGGCGGCGAGCTCCACGCCTCCTTTGGAGAAGTCACCGACGCGCTTGCTGACGTCGGGGTTGGCCTGTGCGGCGTGGAACGCCTTCAGCGCCGGGCCGTGGATCACCAGCGCGATCGTGACATGCTCGGGGCCGCCGACCCCGTCGATGTGGTTCTGGATGTTGCCGAGCACGAAATGGACCTTCTCGGCGTCGCTGAGGTGGTAGGCGACCTTCAGCTTCTTGCTCGCGCTCGCTTCCGTCGCGGCTTTGGCGCCGGAGGCGCCGAGTGCTGCGCCAAGAGCCGAGACGGCGCTCCACAAGATGCTGCGGCGGTTCATGGCATTCTCTCTGGATTGCCTGACATTGCCGAAAGGCATATCACTTGTGGCGCAGCGCCGCGAGTTCCTTGCGGTCGGTCACCAGCGAGGCACACTCGCGGTTGTCGGCGCGGTCCAGGCGGAAGATCTTGTCGTCGGCGCCTGATGTCAGCGAATGCTCGGCGTCATCGTCCGGCTTGTTGTTCTGCCAGACCCTGACACGTGCGAGCCGCACGATGGCCGACTTGTCGTCCCTGGAGAGCGCAACGCCGATGCCGCCGCCATCGCAGTCAACGCCGCAGCCGAGGCGCACCTCGTCGCCGCTCCTGGTGAATACGGCGTGGTTGCATGAGCCGCTGGAGTCGAAATCGCCGCTGCGATGGCGGTACCTGAAGCCGAGGCGGAAGGAATGGTGCAGCTCCTTGTCCTCCTTGTCGAACTCCGCGGAAACCAGCAGCTTCATCGAAGCGACCTTCTGCTTCGGATGCCGCGCCAGATGGTCGGCATCGTAGCGGCGGACGAAGCAGGCATAGGCCTTGTCGCCGGGAGGTCTCGCATACATCCGCGTATTGAAGGTTTCGGCCTCGGCCTTGCTGGCCTGGCGAATGTCGTCGCCTTCCTCGGCCTGGGCGGCGCCGATGAATGCGGCAAGGGCAAAGGGAAGGATGAGGGCAAGCTTCATGGTTGCACCGGACGCCTGGCGGCAATGGCCCGCCACGCGCGGGCCGGTCTGCCGTTAGTCGCGCCGCCAGCGCACCGCGTTCAAGCGTTCGGCACTCTCACCGCAGGCTGGCGTTGATCTTGTCCAGCACCGCCGAGCCCGGGCACAGCGTATCGGCCTCCAGCGCATTGAGCGGGGTCTCGACCGTATTGAGATGCTCGTGCAGGTCGTCGGCATCGGGATCGACGTACAGAAGACCGGTGACGATCTGGCCCTTGGCGGCGTGCCTTGCCAGGAAGGTCTGGGCGCCGAGACGGTCATGCGGATCGTAATCCGCATCGATCTTGCGCAATGCGATCTTGCTGCCGTCGTGCTGCTCGACCACCTGCACCGTGCCGGGCGCATAGTCCACCGCAATGGGATCGCGGCCGACCAGCACGTCGAGCCGGTTCACGGCATCGTTGTGCTCGCGGACATAGTCGAAGCTCTTGGTCGAGCCGGCGTGGTTGTTGAAGGCGATGCAGGGGCTGATGACGTCGATGAAGGAGGCGCCCTTGTGGCCGATCGCGGCGGCGATCAGCGGCACCAGCTGGCTCTTGTCGCCGGAGAACGAGCGCGCCACGAAGGTGGCGCCCAGCTGCAGCGCGATCGCGACGAGGTCGATGGCGTTGTCGGTGTTGGTGACGCCCTTCTTGCTCTTCGAGCCGCGGTCGGCGGTCGCCGAGAACTGGCCCTTGGTCAGGCCGTAGACGCCGTTGTTCTCGACGATATAGGTCATGTTGACGCCGCGCCGGATCGAATGCGCGAACTGGCCGAAGCCGATCGAGGCGGAATCGCCGTCGCCGGAGACGCCGAGATAGATCAGGTCGCGGTTGGCGAGATTGGCGCCAGTCAGCACGGATGGCATGCGTCCGTGCACGGAGTTGAAGCCGTGCGAGTTGCCGAGGAAATAGTCCGGCGTCTTCGACGAGCAGCCGATGCCGGAAATCTTCGCCACGCGATGCGGCTCGATCGAGAGCTCGTAGCAGGCCTCGATGATCGAGGCCGTGATCGAATCGTGGCCGCATCCCGCGCACAGCGTCGAGATCTTGCCCTCGTAATCACGATGCGTGTAGCCGAGCGCGTTCTTCTTCAGCCCCGGATGATGGAATTTCGGCTTTGCGATGTAGGTCATGAACGTCCCTATCTGCTTCCTCTCCGCAATCCGACTTCTTCCCGCACGTGGCAGAGCTGCCCGACCGGTACTCCGTCATTGCGAGCGCAGCGAAGCAATCCAGACTGCCGCTGCGGAGGGATTCTGGATTGCTTCGCTGCGCTCGCAATGACGGTGTGGATGCAGTTTGCCATCATGACACGGCCTTGCGGAGCGGGGTCACCTTGAGGTGGTCCTGGTGGTCGCCAATGGCCTTGGCGATGAAACGGGCGGTGATCGGCGTGCCGTCGTAATGCACGATCGGCACGAGCCGGACAGGATCGATGCCGTTCTCGTTGACGATGAGCTGGCGCAGCTGGCTGTCGCGGTTCTGCTCGACGACATAGACGAAGTCGTGCTCGGCGAGGAAGCTAGCAACGCTGGAGTGGAACGGGAAGGCGCGGATGCGCAGGCGGTCGAGCTGATGCCCGCGTGCCTCCAGAAGCCCGATCGCCTCGTCCATCGCCGGCGAGGTCGAGCCGAAATAGATCACGCCGTATTTGGTCGGCCGTTCCGCATTGGCCTGCAGCGGCCGCGGCACCAGGTCCTGCGCGGTCTCGAACTTGCGCACCAGGCGCTGCATGTTGTCGGCGTAGACCGTGCCTTCCTCCGAATAGCGCGCATAGCGGTCGCGCGAGGTGCCGCGGGTGAAGTAGGAGCCCTTGGTCGGATGCGTGCCGGGATAGGTGCGGTAGGGAATGCCGTCGCCGTCGACGTCGAGGTAGCGGCCGAAGTCGCGGCCTTCTTCCAGCATCTCCGCCGTCATCACCTTGCCGCGGTCATATTGCCTGGCGTCGTCCCACTTCAGCGGGCGGCAGAGCCGGTGGTTCATGCCGATGTCGAGATCGAGCATCAGGAAGATCGTGGTCTGCAGCCGCTCGGCGAGATCGAAGGCGGCGGCCGCGAACTCGAACGCCTCGGCCGGGTCCTCGGGGAACAGCAGCACATGCTTGGTGTCGCCGTGCGAAGCATAAGCGCAGGCGATGATGTCGCATTGCTGGGTGCGGGTCGGCATGCCCGTGGAGGGGCCGGCGCGCTGGATGTTCATGATCACGGCCGGGATCTCGGCAAAGTACGAGAGGCCGATGAACTCGGTCATCAGCGAGATGCCGGGGCCGGAGGTCGCGGTGAAGGCGCGGGCGCCGTTCCAGGACGCGCCGATCACGATGCCGATCGAAGCGAGCTCGTCCTCGCCCTGCACGATGGCGTATTTCGCCTTGCCGGTTTCGGGATCGTGCCGGTACTTCTTGCAATGGGCGGTGAAGGCCTCCGCCACCGAGGAGGACGGCGTGATCGGATACCAGGCGCAGACGGTGGCGCCGCCATAGACGGCGCCGAGCGCGGCGGCACTGTTGCCCTCGATGAAAATGCGGTCGCCGACCTTGTCGGACTTCTTCACGCGTAGCCCGATCGGACATTTCAGGTTCTGCAAGGCCCAGTCGCGGCCGAGATGCAGCGCATGGACGTTGGAGGAGAGCAGCTTCTCCTTGCCCTTGTACTGCTCGCCGATCAGCTGCTCGATCAGCTTGGGGTCCATGTCGAGCAGCGCCGAGAGCGCGCCCAGATAAATGATATTCTTGAACAACTGCCGCTGGCGCGGATCGGTATAGGTCGAGTTGGTGATCGCGGTCAGCGGCACGCCGATCACGGTGATGTCGTCGCGGAATTTGGTCGACGGCATCGGCTTGGTGGAATCGTAGAACAGATAGCCGCCGGGCTCGATGCCGGCGACGTCCTTGTCCCAGGTCTGCGGGTTCATGGCCACCATCATGTCGACGCCGCCGCGGGCGCCGAGATGGCCTTCTTCCGTCACGCGCACCTCGTACCAGGTCGGCAGGCCCTGGATGTTGGAGGGGAAGATGTTGCGCGGGGACACCGGGACGCCATGGCGCAGGATCGCGCGGGCGAACATCTCGTTGGCGCTGGCCGAGCCCGAGCCGTTGACGTTGGCGAAGCGGACGACGAAGTCGTTTACGCTGCTGATCGGCTTTTTGTCGGACATGTCGAACCTGCGTGGGTCATCTCGATGTAATATTTCTGCATGTCCCAGGCGCCGGTGGGACAGCGCTCGGCGCACAGCCCGCAATGCAGGCAGACGTCCTCGTCCTTGACCATCACCCGCCCGGTCTTCAGATCCGAGGAGACGTAGAGGTCCTGGTCCGGATGCAGCGAAGGCGCCTTCAGGCGCTGGCGCAGATCGGTTTCCTCGCCGTTGGCGGTGAAGGTGATGCAATCCATCGGGCAGATGTCGACGCAGGCGTCGCACTCGATGCAGAGCGAGGTCGAGAACACGGTCTGCACGTCGCAGTTCAGGCAGCGATGCGCTTCACCGAGCGCGAGCTTGACGTCATAGCCGAGCTCGACCTCGGCGCGGATGTCCTTGAGCGCAACGACCTTGTCGCGATGCGGCACCTTGTAGCGCTTGTCGGGCGAGATGTCGTTGTCGTAGCTCCATTCGTGGATGCCCATCTTCTGCGATGAGACCTGCACCTCCGGCAGCGGGCGCTCGTCGATGTCCTCGCCGGAGAGCATCTTGTGGATCGACAGCGCGGCGTCATGGCCGTGCGCGACCGCCCAGATGATGTTCTTCGGCCCGAACGCGGCGTCACCGCCGAAAAACACTTTCGGGTTGGTCGAGACGAAGGTCTTGGGATCGACCTTCGGCATGTGCCATTTGTCGAACTCGATGCCGCAATCCTGCTCGATCCAGGGGAAGGCGTTCTCCTGGCCGACCGCGACCAGCACGTCGTCGCAGGGAATGGTCTGGTCGGGGTCGCCCGAAGGCACGAGGTTACGGCGGCCCTTGGCGTCGTATTCGGCCTTGACGTGCTGGAAGGTGACGCCGATCAGCTTGCCGGCGACGTGCTTGAAGGCCACCGGGACCATGTAGTTGAGGATCGGGATATCCTCGTGGATCGCGTCTTCCTTCTCCCAGGGCGAGGCCTTCATCTCGTCGAAACCGGAACGCACGACCACAGTGACTTTCTCGCCGCCGAGCCGGCGCGCGGTGCGGCAGCAATCCATCGCGGTGTTGCCGCCGCCGAGCACGATCACGCGCTTGCCGATCTTGTCGACATGGCCGAACGACACGTTGGCCAGCCATTCGATGCCGATATGGATGTTGGCGGCGGCCTCTGTCCGGCCGGGAAGCTCGAGCTCGCGGCCGCGCGGCGCGCCGGAGCCGACGAAGATGGCGTCGTATTTCTCGGCGAGCAGCGCCTTCATGCTGTCGATGCGGTGACCGCCTTTGAACTCGACGCCGAGGTTGAGGATGTAGCCGGTCTCCTCGTCGATCACCGAATTGGGCAGGCGGAATTTCGGGATCTGCGTGCGCATCATGCCGCCCGCTTCCGGGTCGGCATCGAACACGGTGCAGTGATAGCCGAGCGGCGCGAGATCGCGCGCCACCGTCAGCGAAGCGGGACCGCCGCCGACCAGCGCAACGCGCTTGCCGTTCTTCGGACCGGGCTTCGGCAGCCGCTGCCTGATGTCGTCCTTGAAATCCGCCGCAACGCGCTTGAGGCGGCAGATCGCGACCGGATTTTCCTCGACACGTCCGCGCCGGCACGCCGGCTCGCATGGACGATCGCAAGTGCGTCCCAGGATTCCGGGAAACACGTTCGATTTCCAATTGATCATGTAGGCGTCGCCGTAGCGGCCTTGGGCGATCAGTCGGATGTATTCGGGAACCGGGGTGTGCGCAGGACAGGCCCATTGGCAATCGACCACCTTGTGAAAGTAGTCGGGGGCCGCGATGTCGGTCGGTTTCATTCCTACCCTGTCCGCGCAGGCCCAAAGACCCCGCGGCCTTTTTTGTTAGAGCTTGTTTGTCGAGCTTGGCGAGCGCTTAACGCGCTTCGATCTGGTTTCTGAATGACGTCATTGGGTTAGCTTATTAGAACCGTTCCGAAGTACAACGGCAAATTTGCGCGCTTCACCTGTTTCATGGGAGCCAAGCGCAGACAGCATTAATGCTGCGTGCGGCGCAACATCTGCTCTATCCCGTCATTGCGAGGAGCACTTGCGACGAAGCAATCCAGACTGCCTCCGCGGGAAGATTCTGGATTGCTTCGCTGCGCTCGCAATGACGGTGTTAGCGGCAGCGCAGCAATTTCCCTGGTCACCCCTGCGCGATATCGCACTTCGCGAGGTCCCACATCAGGCAGTAAGTGCCGACGGAAACAGGGAGAGGGAAGGGCGCCGCAGCCGGGCCGGTGAAGCGCTCGGCGATCACGGCCGAGACTGCGCCGACATGCGTGCCGTCGATCAGCACGAACCAGTCGCGCGCACCTTCGTTGCGCATCGCTGGAATGCCCGCCGTTGCGCCCGACAATTCGGGCTCGCTTTCGAGCAGGTGCATCGAGATGATGCCGTCGTGCGTTTCGGGCCTCAGCCTGTCTTGCAGTGCATCACGCCAGGCCGCCGCATTGTCGGGCGTCGGCCGCAGCCGCACCATGCCGAGCACAGTGCCGCGCCCGGTGCCATTGCTGATGGTGATGCGTGCGACGACGCGCAGCATGTCCTTGAAGCGCGCCATGGTCTGCCGCGACCAGTCGGTCGGGTTCGCGAGCCGCGCCTTGTAGGCGGGACTGTCGAGCACCTCTAACGTCGCGGTCGAGTACAGCGAGAGATATTTGGGATTGGCGGCATGCGCGACATAGCGCCGCGCTTCGAGGAATCCATCGATCGCGACGCGCTCTTCCAGATGCTCGCGATCGTACCAGCGGTTGAAATCGGCCTCGTCCGAAGCGTCGATGTTCATCGACGTCAGCAGCATGCCCTTTCCGGCGAGCGGCATTGTTCTTGTCCTCTCATCGCCCGATCCTCGACGCGAGGTCCGCGATCGACTTCATGACCGCATCCCTCACGCCGCCATCATAGAGCGAATGCCCGGCTTCTTCCACGATGCGAAGCTCGGAACCGGTCCAGACTTTCGCAAGGGCCTGGGATGTCGCGGGAGGACACAGCAAATCATAGCGACCTTGCACGATAATGCCGGGAACGCCGGCGAGTCTGCCCGCATTCTGCATCAGCTGGTTCTCTGTCATGAAGCTGTCGTTGACGAAATAATGCGCTTCCATGAAAGGCGTCGCCGGCAATGTGCGCCAGACGTTCAGTGCGGCCAGGTCGAGCCGCGTCCGTGCCGGCTTGTGCTCGGACAAGGTGCGCTCGGTGTCGTGCCAGGCCTTCACCGCCGGGCCATGCACGGCAGGGTCGGCATCGAGGATGCGGCGCCAATAGGCATCCACCGGTCGCTCGCGCTCTTCTAGGGGCAGCACGCTGAGGAAATCCTCGTACAGCGCCGGATGGAATTGCGACAGGCGCGAGATGAAGGCAGTCTCGACCTCCGCTCGCGTGCCGAGAAACGTCGCACGCAGCGCAATGCCCGAGACGCGCTCGGGATGCGCCTCGGCGTAAGCCAGCGCCAGCGTCGCGCCCCAGGAGCCGCCGACCACCATCCAGCGCTCGAAGCCGAACTTTTCGCGGATCGCCTCCATGTCCGCGGTCAGATGCGCGGTGGTGTTGTGCGCGCGCGATCCCTTGGGCCGGCTGCGGCCGCAGCCGCGCTGGTCGAACAGCACGGCGCAGAAACGGTCGGGATCGAACAAGCGGCGATGGTCGGGTTGGCAGCCGCTGCCGGGCCCGCCGTGCAGATAGACCGCGGGGATGCCGTCGCTGCGGCCGACGCTCTCGACATACAGCTCATGGCCGTCGCCGACGGCGAGCATGCCGGAGGTCAGCGGCGCAAAGGGATCGGTGCGTTTGGCCGCTGTGCCCGCGTCGGCGTCAGGCGTCATTCTCGGGTTCCAGGGTGCCGCCGGCAAAATTGCGATAGAGGAAGCGGCTGGTCTCGCCCTCGGCCTCGGCTTCCGCCTGCTTGAAGATGGTCTCGTGCAGCGGCGACAGCGCGCAGGCCGGGTCGGTGTTGGCGGCGTCCCCGGTCAGCGCGAAGGCCTGGCAGCGGCAGCCGCCGAAATCGATCTCGCGGAATTCGCAAGACTTGCACGGCTCCTTCATCCAGCCGGTGCCGCGATAGCGGTTGAAGGCCTCCGAATTCTGCCAGATCCAGGCGATCGAATGGTTGGAGCGCACCGACAAGAAGTCGAGCCCGGTGATGCTCTCGGCCGCATGGCAGGGCAGCACCCTGCCGGCGGGCGAGATGTTGAAGAACTGCCGGCCCCAGCCGCCCATGCATTTCTTCGGCCGCAGCGCGTAATAATCAGGCACGACATAGTCGATCGTCAGCCGGCCCTTCAGCCGCTCGCGCGCCTCCTCGACAAGGCGGGTGCATTCGTCGAGCTGCGCCACGGTCGGCATCAGCGCCGCGCGGTTCTTCAGGGCCCAGCCGTAATACTGGACATTGGCGACCTCGAGCCGGTCGGCATCGAGATCGAGCGCCATCTGGATGATGTCGGGCAGCTGGTGCAGGTTCTGCCGGTGCATCACTGCGTTCACGGTGAGCGGCAGGTCGAGCTCGCGCGTCCATTTCGCCACTTCGAGCTTCTTGCGGTGGCCGCCCTTGTAGCCGGCAACGCGATCGGCGAGCCCTTCCTCGATGCCCTGGAACGAGATCTGCACATGGCAGAGCCCGGCATCCGCGAGATCGCTGAGCTTCTCGCGCGTCAGCAGCACGGCCGAGGTGATCAGGTTGGTATAGAGCCCGGTGTCGCTCGCATGCTTGACCAGCTCGACGAGGTCCTTGCGCGCGGTCGGCTCGCCGCCGGAGAAATGCACCTGGAGCACGCCGATCTCGGCGAGCTCGCTCAGCACCTTCTTCCACTCGTCCGTGGTCAGTTCCTTAGCCGAACGGTCGAGCTCGACCGGATTGGAGCAATAGGGGCATTGCAGCGGGCAGCGATGGGTGATCTCGAGCAGCACCGCGAGCGGGATGCCGAACGTCTCCGCCGTCGAGCGCTGCTTCTCCAGCACCGCGAGGCTGTCGCTGGGCGGGATGGTCACGTCGCTCATGACGTCTTCTCCCTGATCTCGGTGAGAAAGCCCTTGTCGGCGAGATCCTGCAGCATGGCGATGACGTCGGCCAGGATCGCCTCGCGCGGCGCGGCGTACTTTGCGGCAAGCTGATCGGCGACGTCGCCGACATTGCGCTCGCCGTTGCAGAGCTGCAAGACCTCGACCGCGATCTCGTCCGGCGCCAGCACGCGCTCCGGCGCCAGGATCACCCAGACTTTTCGCGTTTCGTCATATCTGAGCTTGGCATGCCGCGGCAGCACGGGGCGGCTTGCCTCGCTGACGCTGATATTCCGCGGCCCGGCCATCGATCTTCCTCTTAACTCGCTTTGGGCACGAACGCGCCCGGCGGAATGTGACCCTCGACATAGGCGTGCTGGAGCGCATCCAGCTGCACCCATAACACGTTGGTCTTGAAGATCAGCGCATTGCAGACCTGCGCGCGCTGCTCCGGCGTCGTGGCGTGCCTCTTGACATAGTCCAGCGCGAAATTCGCATCGCGCGGCGCCTGGGTCAGGCGGCGCTTGAAGTAGCTCATGGTGTCGGGGTTGACGAAGTCGTAATGCTGCAACATGCCGGCGATGCGCTCTTCATGGATGCTCGGCGCGAACAGCTCGGTGAGCGAGGAGGCGATCGCCTCCAGCGGGCTCTTCTCACGGCAGTAATGGACGTAGGCTTCCACCGCGAAGCGCGTCGCCGGCAAAATGCCTTCGGTGGATTCGACGTAAGCGGTGTCGAGGCCGAGGCCTTCGGTCAGCTTGATCCAGCGCTCGATGCCGCCCTCGCTGCCGACGTCGCCATCATGGTCTTCGATGCGATGGCGCCATTCCAGGCGCGTGGCGCGGTCGCGGAAGCGCGAGATCACCACCGCATCCTTGATCGGGATCGTGCTCTGGTAATAGTAGCGGTTCAGCGCCCAGGCCTGCACCTGGCCCTTGTTCAGCTTGCCGCCATGCAGCAGCTTATGGAACGGATGCAGGCTGTGATAGCGCGTGGCGCCGATGTGGCGCAGCGTCGCCTCCAGCTCCTCGGCCGAGTTGAGCCTCAAATCCTTGCCGATCGAGAGTGCGGTCATTCCAGTCAGTGATGCGGTCGTCACAGCACGATCTCCGTTCCGTCCGCGGGGATCTGCCAGCCCGCCTCCTCAGTGATCTTGCGCTCGGGCGAGCCGGGCAGAAGCGCCGGATTCGAATTATTGATATGCAGAAACAGCTTCCTGTCGATATTGAGGTCGGCCAGCCGCGCGATGGCGCCGTCCTCGCCGGACATCGCGACATGGCCCATGCTCTTGCCGGTCTTGTGGCCGAGCCCGGCCCTGATCATCTCGTCGTCGCGCCAGACCGTGCCGTCGAAGAACACCAGCGACGCGCCGTCGATCTCGGCCTTCAGCGTATCGGTCACCTCGGCGCAGGCCGCGATGAAATAGAAGAACTTGCCCGTGGCCTTGTCGGTGATCTTCAGGCCCAGCGTGTCGCCGTCGCCGCTCTCGCCGCCGGGATGCACCTTGCCTTCGAGATACCAGGCCGACTTGCCCGGCACGGCAAAGGGCAGCACCTCCAGGCCGGAGCGGGTGCCGTCGGGCAGCCGCGGCTCGAACGGCTCGCGGATCGCGATCGGCTGGCGCCGCACGTTCTTCTCGTTCAGAACATCGAAGATGCTGTTGGTGCTGAGGATCGCCAGCACCTTCTCGTGCGCATAGACCGTAAACGGCGAGCCTTCGCGCATCGACAGCAGGCCCGCGACGGCATCGACTTCGCTGTTGGTCAGGATCACGCCCGCAACCGGCGTGTGGCGCAGCGCGCCCGCCTTGGGGTGCAGCTGCGGCGTAGCATTCAATTGCTGGCGAAGATCGGGGGAGGCGTTGATCAGGAACCAGTGCTCGCCGTCGCCGCTGAAGGCGACCGAGGCCTGAGTTCGAAAGAGCTCATGTCCATTCGCACGAGCCGCGCGGCAGCCTTCGCAGCCGCAATTCCACTGCGGAACTCCGCCGCCGGCCCCGGCGCCCAGGACGACGACGCGAAGCATGATCCGTCTCCTGGAGGCGAATTGGCGAGGTGGATCTCAGGCCGAGACAAGTTTCAGACAAGGCTTCTGTCTGCCCGAAACGTATCGTGACCAAGAACCACCTGCGCAGAACGCGTTTCCGCCAGCCGCTTACTTGCGGGTGGCGCTCACATACATGTTGATTTCCATGCCGCAGGGCACTTCGACGATCTTCGGGGCTTTCCAGGCCATTTGGCTCTCCATTCTTCGAAAATTCGGACGTATCCGCCCGCAGATAAATTAGTGCGGGCGGAGAACTTCGCCAGTGAAATTTTCCCGACCTAGGTAGTAGGCTGCGGGAATTGTTGCACTGCAAAGATGGCGTATTGCGGCCGCAAAGATGAGCGGATCAGATACGCAAAATTGCCGATAGGTCGTGATCCCTGTCGGGATAAACCAGTTGTGAGTATGGACCGGCTTCTCATCGGCGACAGACGACCCCATTGGATCAGGCATGCCCAGATATTTCTTCAACACCCGCATTGGCGACGAACTGATCGTGGATCCTGACGGCGAGGACCTGCGCAATCCCGATCGCGCCTGGGAGGTCGCGCGCCAGATGATCCTCGAGGTCGTGAAGTCGGAAGGAACCCAGCCGGCGCTGCTGGAGGCGGTCATCGAGGTCACCGATTCCGACGGCGAGATCGTGCTGGAGTTTCCCTTCACCGAGGCGCTGCTCGACATGCCGGACCAGTCCGCGACGAGGCATTAGGGGGCCTCCCCAACTCTCTCCACGTCATTGCGAGCCAACGGGTCCGCGCGAAGCGCGGCCCGATGACAGGCTCCGCGAAGCAATCCAGAATCCCTCCCCGGAGGCAGTCTGGATTGCTTCGTCGCAAGGGCTCCTCGCAAAGACGGAGAACCACCGGCGCCAAACCCGCCCTTCACCCCCGCGAAATCCGCATGGCTTTGCCCCGTTCCCGGCGCTAAAAGACGCCGGTCATACGGAGCAAGCCATGCAAGATCTCTGGCGCCTGTCGGCCGCCGACCTCGCCACCCTCGTCAGGTCCAAAAAGGTGTCCGCCAGGGAGGCCGCCAAGGCCGGCCTCGCGCGGCTCGATGCCGTCAATCCCCAGCTCAACGCGGTGATCGACCACCGGCCCGAGGACGTGCTCAAGCAGGCCGATGCCGTCGATGCCGCAATTAGCCGGGGCGAGAATCCCGGCGTCCTCGCCGGCGTGCCCGTCACCATCAAGGCCAATGTCGACCAGGAAGGCTTTGCCACCACCAACGGCCTCAAGCTGCAGCGCGACCTGATCGCGCGCGAGGACAATCCGGTCGTCGCCAATTTCCGCAAATCGGGCGCCATCCTGCTCGGCCGCACCAATTGCCCGGCCTTCTCCTATCGCTGGTTCACCACCAATCTGGTCCATGGCGACACCAAGAACCCCCGCGACCCCTCGCTGACGCCGGGCGGCTCCTCCGGCGGCGCCGGCTCGGCGGTCGCGGCCGGTATCGGCCACATCGCCCACGGCACCGACATCGCCGGCTCGATCCGCTATCCCGCCTATGCCTGCGGCGTGCACGGCCTGCGCCCGACGCTCGGCCGCATTCCCGCCTTCAACCCGGCGCTGCCGGAGCGGCCGATCGGGCCGCAGATCATGGCGGTGTCGGGCCCGCTGGCGCGCACCGTCAACGATCTCAGGATTTCGCTCGAAGCGATGTCGGCCCGCGACATCCGCGATCCCTGGTTCGTGCCGGTGCCGCTGCAAGGCCCGACACGGGACAAGCGCGCCGCGCTCTGCCTCAATCCGGGCGGGCTTGCCACCGCGCCGGAGGTGAAGGCGGCGGTGAGCGATGCCGGCAAGCGGCTGGAGCGCGCCGGCTGGACCGTCGATGTGATCGAGGACACGCCGCCGATGCGCGAGGCGGTGGAATGGCAAATCAAGCTCTGGCTCGGCGACGGCTATGAGGCGCAGCTGGAGATGGCCGAGCGCGAGGGCGATCCCGGCGCGCTGGCCTGCCTGCGCGGCAACCGCGCCAGGGTTACGCCGATGGACCAGGCCAACTACGCCAAGGCGCTGACCCGACGCGCCACGCTGACCCGCGACTGGATGTCGTTCTTCGAAAAATACGCCGTGCTGCTGACGCCGGTCTCCGGCGAACTGCCGTTCCCCGATCATCTCGACTGCAAGGACGAGGACTCCTTCAAGCGCGTCTGGGAAGCGCAGCTGCCGCAGATCGCGATTCCCTTCATGGGCCTGCCGGGTCTCGTCGTCTCCACCGGTCTCGTCGGCAAGGCGCCGGTCGGCGTACACATCGTCTCCGGCCGCTATCGCGAGGATCTCTGCCTGCTCGCGGGCGAGGCGATCGAGGCCGGCGGCGTGCCGCCGTCGCCGATCGATCCCGTGGGCTAGCGATGACCGCCATCTACGACTTCAAGGCCAACTCGCTGGCCGGCGAGGAGGTCGCCCTGCGGCGTTTCGAGGGGCAGGTGCTCTTGATCGTCAACACTGCGAGCAAATGCGGCTTCACGCCGCAATATCGCGGCCTCGAGGATCTCTATCGCGACCTCTCGTCACGCGGCTTCTCGGTGCTCGGCTTTCCCTGCAACCAGTTCGGCGCGCAGGAACCGGGACAGGCGAGCGAGATCCAGGAGTTTTGTTCGACCCATTACGACGTCACCTTTCCCCTGTTCGCGAAGATCGACGTCAACGGGCCGAAGGCGCATCCTCTGTACGAGTACCTCAAACACCAGCAATCCGGCCTGCTAGGGGCTTCCATCAAATGGAATTTCACCAAATTCCTGGTGGACCGTGCCGGCAAGGTGGTCGCGCGTTACGCGCCGACCGCCCGGCCCGAAGGATTGCGCAACCAGATCGAAACATTGTTGTGAGCGAGACAATCATGAGCGACGAATTCCCGGACCGCCTGTCGGTCGACCCGAACAGCCCCTATTACAACGCGGACATCCTGTCGCGCGACGTCGGCATCCGCTTCAAGGGCATCGAGAAGACCAATGTCGAGGAGTACTGCATCAGCGAAGGCTGGGTCCGCGTCGCCGCAGGCAACGCCAAGGACCGCTACGGCAACCCGCTGACCATCAAGGTGCACGGTCCGGTCGAGCCGTATTTCAGGGACAAGAAATAGCTGAGCGCGCGTCGCTCCTCGTCATTGCGAGGAGCGCACACTCTCTCCTCGTCTTTGCGAGGAGCCCTTGCGACGAAGCAATCCAGAATCTTTCCGCTGCGGCAGTCTGGATTGCTTGGTCGCTTCGCTCCTCGCAATGACGACGACAACCACCGAAAGCCACCCACATGTCCGTCCGCATCGTCGACGTCCGCGAGATTACAAAACCGATCTCCTCGCCGATCCGCAACGCCTATATCGACTTCACGAAGATGACGACCAGCCTCGTTGCCGTCGTCACCGACGTGGTGCGCGACGGCAAGCGCGTCGTCGGCTACGGCTTCAACTCCAACGGCCGCTACGGGCAGGGCGGCCTGATCCGCGAGCGCTTCGCCGCGCGCATCACGGAGGCCGATCCGAAGTCGCTGCTGAACGCATCCGGCGACAATCTCGATCCCGACAAGGTCTGGGCCGCGATGATGACCAACGAGAAGCCGGGCGGCCATGGCGAGCGCTCGGTCGCGGTCGGCACCATCGACATGGCGGTGTGGGACGCGGTGGCGAAGATCGCAGGTCTACCGCTGTTCCGCTTGCTCGCCGAACGCCACGGCCTCACCGCCAATCCGCGCGTCTTCGTCTACGCCGCCGGCGGTTACTATTACCCCGGCAAGGATCTCTCGATGCTGCGCGCCGAGATGCGCGGCTATCTCGATCGCGGCTACAACGTCGTCAAGATGAAGATCGGTGGCGCGGATATCGCCGAGGACCGCACCCGCATCGAGGCGGTGCTGAAGGAGATCGGCAAGGACGCGCAGCTCGCCGTCGACGCCAACGGCCGCTTCGACCTGGAGACCGCCATCGCCTACGCCAAGATGCTGCGCGATTATCCCTTGTTCTGGTATGAGGAAGCCGGCGATCCCCTCGACTACGCGCTGCAAGCCGCGCTCGCCGAGTTCTATCCGGGTCCGATGGCGACCGGCGAGAACCTGTTCAGCCACCAGGACGCCCGCAATTTGATCCGTTACGGCGGCATGCGCCCCGATCGCGACTGGCTGCAATTCGACTGCGCGCTGTCCTATGGCCTGTGCGAATACCAGCGCACGCTTCAGGTGCTGAAGACCCACGGCTGGTCGCCGAGCCGCTGCATCCCCCACGGCGGCCACCAGATGTCGCTGAACATCGCCGCCGGTCTTGGGTTAGGTGGCAACGAGAGCTACCCCGACCTGTTCCAGCCCTATGGCGGCTTCCCCGACGGCGTCCGCGTCGAGAGCGGCCACATCACCATGCCCGATCTCCCCGGCATCGGCTTCGAAGGCAAGTCCGACCTCTACAAGGAGATGAAGGCGCTGGCGGAGTAGCCCGATCGTCGCCCCACACTCCGTCATTGCGAGCGCAGCGAAGCAATCCAGAATCCCTCCGCGGAGACAGTCTGGATTGCTTCGTCGCAAGGGCTCCTCGCAATGACGGTGGGCTCCTTACGACAGCCGCATATCCAGCAGCCGCCGCCCTTCGCCCTTCAGCAGCTTCTTCACGGCGCTCGACGCCACGACCTCGCCGTCATTGGCATAGGCTTCGTGGTTCTTCTCGATGTCGTCGAGGCGGTAGAGGTAGTTGACCATGATGCCGGCGGACTCGCGTAGTCCCTTGGGCGAGAGGTCGCCGAGCCAGTTGATGCGCTCCAGCCGCGCGCCGTTGCCGAGATGGAAGCGGGCGACGGAATCGATCAGCCGGCCCTTCGGCGTGCGCGCCTTGAGGAAATAATGCGCCGCGAGCGGCTCCAGCACGGCGCGCAGCAGCGCCGCCGTCTCGGGGCTCTCGAACCATCTGGGATCGTCGAGGCGCTTGAGCGTTTCGCGATCCTCGTCCGAGAGCGGCAGGTCCTTGTCCTGCTTCACCCAGGCCATGAAGCCGGGCACCGGCGACAGCGTCACGAAGCTGTCGAGCTTGGGCAGCTCGCGGCGCAGCTCTTCCACCACCTGCTTGATCAGGAAGCTGCCGAAGGAGATGCCGCCCAGGCCGCGCTGGGTGTTGGAGATCGAATAGAACACGGCGGTGCGTGCCTTCTCGATGGGAAGGTGCTGGCGATCGACGGCCAGCAGCGGCGCGATCGCGCCGGGGATCGTCTCGGTCAGCGCCACCTCGACGAAGATCAGCGGCTCGTCCACCATCGCCGGATGGAAGAAGGCGTAGCAGCGGCGGTCGACCGGATCGATGCGGCGGCGCAAATCGTCCCAGTCGGAGATCTCGTGCACGGCTTCGTACCGGATGATCTTTTCGAGGATGTTGGCCGGGGTCGACCAGTCGATCCTGCGCAGCACGAGAAACCCCCTGTTGAACCACGAAGAGAGAAGATGCGAGACGTCGCGGTCGAGCGCGGCGAGATCGGCGTGCCCGTTCATCATGCCGAGCAGATCGGCGCGCATGTTGACGAGATCGCCGGTGCCGCCGGGCGCGCGGTTCAGGCGGCGGATCAGCTCCTGCCGCCGCGGCTCGGAGGCGAAGTGCAGCGCGCTTGCGTCCTCGTCGCTGGGCGCGGCGCGCCATGTCTCGATCGCCTTGGACAGCCGCTCCCGGTCGGGGCCGAAATCGCGCACCAATCCGTCGAAGAAGGCGCGGCGTCCGGCCGCATCGAGCTCGCGGTAGACGTCGAGCACCTCCCGCGCCATCGCCGTGCCCGAGGCTTCGCCCCGGCCCGATAGCAGCGCATCGCAGAGCTCGAGCAATCCATCGGCATCACGTTTGGTATCGGCGGCGTCCCCCCGGCGAAGCAACGTGCGGCCGCGCTCGGAGATGGTGGCAAGCAGGTCGGAGAAGAAGGCGTTGGCCATCTGGGCTTTCGGATCAGGTCTGTGCGATGCGGCAAGCTTACACGGGATTTGGGCGCAAGCCGATCACAATCAATTAGGGGAATGCGGCATCTTTCGTTGGGCCGTGCGTTTGGAGAATGGCGGCATGTCGGGCGGAGGGGGCAGCGGCAGTGGCATTTGGAGAACGCGGCGCCTGCCTCACACACCGTCATTGCGAGCGCAGCGAAGCAATCCAGACTGCCTCTGAGGAGGGATTCTGGATTGCTTCGTCGCAAGGGCTCCTCGCAATGACGAGAGTTGGCGCTACCCCTTGCCCGCAAACTCCGTTGGCGTCCGCCCCGTCACCTGGCGGAACGCGGCCGAGAACGCCGGCCCGCTGGCATAGCCGAGCTGGGTCGCGAGCTGCTTCACCGACACGCTCGGATCCGTCGAGATCCGCTCGATCGCCGCCGCAATCCTCGCGCGCTGGCACCAGCTCTTGAAGCTCAGCTGCGTCTCGCTCGAGAACAGCCGCGACAGCGTCCGCCCCGAGGTTCCGACCTCGCGCGCCAGCGTGTCGATGTCGTAGAGGCCGGTGGGGTCGTCCAGCACGATCAGCGCAGCGCGGCGGCAGCGCGCTTCCCGCGGCAGCGGCACGAAGGTCGCGGAATCCTCGGCCTGGTGCAATTCCAGCATCACCAGGCGGACCAGCAGCTCGGTGCGCTCCTCGGTGCTGCGCCCATCGAACAGCGCGAGGATGGCCTGATTGAGCAGCGGCGACACCCGCACCACGAACTCCCGGGTCAATCCCTCATAGCGCTTCTCGCGCTTGAGCCAGGCCAGGTCGAAATACAGAGTCCGCATCTCGATGTCGGCGAGCAGGTCGATGGCGTGCTCGAGGCCGGCGGGCACCCACACCGCGCGGTCCGGCGGCACCAGCCAGCGTCCCCCTGGCGTCGTCACCTGCATCGTGCCTTTCGCCGCGTAGATCAGCTGGGCCTCGCGGTGCATGTGCAGATCGATCCGCATCCCCTTGGGATAATCGCGAGCGACCAGATGCACGCCCGCGGGCGCGCGGTGGTTGCTCCGGACCTCCCGCAGGATCGGCTTTTCCAAGCTTGGCGTTTCCAAGATTGGCCTTTTCAAGACAGTCATTGGCGGCATCCCGTCATGGGGACGACATATAACTCATTTCGGAGCAGGAGAGGATTCGGGAAATGAACAGCCCCAGCCGGGTCATCGGTTTCGTCAACGCCGGCCATTTCATCGACCATTATGCGATGCTGATCTTCGCCGCCGCTGTCATCATCATGGGCCCGGCGCTCGGCATGGCCTATGCGGAACTGTTGCCTTACGCGACGCCGGGCTTCGTTGCCTTCGGCGCCGGCTCGCTGCTCACCGGCTGGCTGGGCGACCGCTGGAGCCGCCGCCACATGATGCTGATCTTCTTCGTCGGCATCGGCCTCTCCATGATCGCGGTCGGCTTCGCGCAGACGCCGATGCAACTCGGCGCCGCGTTGCTCGCGATCGGCATCTTCGCCTCGATCTATCACCCCGTCGGCACCGCCATGATCGTGTCCTATGCCGACCGGCTCGGCCGCGAGATGGGCATCAACGGCGTCTGGGGCAATCTGGGCGTGGCCTCGTCGGCCCTGGTCACCGGCGTGATCGGCCAATATCTCGGCTGGCGTTTCGCCTTCATCGTTCCCGGCGTGGTCACGGTGCTGATCGGCATCGCTTTTGCGATGCTGGTCGTGCACGAGGACCGCAAGGGCTCGAGGCAGGCGGCGGCGCAGGCGCGGGTGGCCAAGCAGGACATGTGGCGCGTGATCCTGGCGCTGCTGATCGTGGTGATCGCGATCTCAACGACCTTCAACGCCGTCACCGTCGCGCTGCCAAAACTGTTCGCCGAGCGCCTTGCCGATCTCACCAAAAGCCCGGCGCTGCTCGGCGTCATCGCGGCCGGCGTCTACGTGTTCGGCGCGATGACGCAGTACACGATCGGCCGGCTGCTCGACCGCTATTCGCTGAAGACGGTGGCGCTGCCGCTGTCCTTCATGCTGGCGCCGTTCCTGTACCTCGCCGCCAGCCTGGACAATCTGCCGCTGATTCTGGTCTCGATCGGCATCGTCATGGGCGCGTTCGGGCAGGTCACTGTCAACGATGCCATGGTCGGCAAATACACCACGGAAGAATGGCGCTCGCGCGCCTATGCCGTGCGCTATTTCGTCGGCTTCACCGCCGCCGGCGCCTCCGTCGGCCTGGTCGCCTGGCTCTACGAGCAGGGCGGCTTCGTCACCATGCTGCACGCCTTTGCCGCCCTCTGCCTGCTCGCCATCGCCGCCGCGCTGATCCTGCCCCGCGAGATCCGCACGCCGCAGGCGGCGTGAGCCGAACTCTCTCCACCGTCATTGCGAGGAGCCCTTGCGACGAAGCAATCCAGAGTCCCTCCGCGGAGACGGTCTGGATTGCTTCGCTGCGCTCGCAATGACGGGGGGAGAGCACGTCGCTCTTGCCGCCCATCATGCCATTCTGCCCCTGTTTTGCCCGACGGAGCAAGTCGCTTCGGCAAGACCGAAATTTTCTCCAGCTTTTTCAACCCCATCCTACTGTGCATGGGGTTGTTTTCGCGTTTTTGTTTCGAGCGGAGGAAACGAGGCTAAGGCTTCACCTCCGCCGCCTTCACCGTCTTCTTGCTCGCCCGCCAGTTCTCGAAGCGCTGCACCACGACGAAGAACGCGGGCACGAACAGCACCGCGAGGCAGGTCGAGGCCAGCATCCCTGAGAACACCGTGATGCCGATCGACTTGCGGGCGCTGGCGCCGGCGCCGGTGGCGAGCACCAGCGGCACCACGCCGAGGATGAAGGCGAACGAGGTCATCAGGATCGGGCGGAAGCGGGCGCGCGCCGCCTCGATCGCGGACTCCAGGATCGGCTTGCCGTCGCGGCCGTGCAGCTCGAGCCCGACCTCGACGATCAGGATCGCGTTCTTGGCCGACAGCGCGATCAGGAGGATCAGGCCGATCTGGCAATAGAGGTTGTTGTCGATCTTGAGCGCGGAGAGGATCAGCATCGGTCCGAGCAGCGACAGCGGCACCGCGAGGATCACCGAGATCGGCGCGTACCAGCTCTCGTACTGGCCGGCCAGCACGAGATAGACCAGCAGCATGGCGAGCCCGAACACCCAGTAGATCTGGTTCGAGACCGCCTTCTCCTGGTAGGACATCGCGGTCCATTCATAGCCGGTGCCCGGCGGCAGCGTCTTGTCCGCGATCTCCTCCATCAGCTTCAAGGACTGCCCGGAGGAATAGCCCTGCGCCGGCAGGCCGATCACGGTCGAGGACGGATAGAGGTTGTAGAGGCTGATCAGCGACGGCCCCGTCGCCGGCGTGATCTTGGCGACGGTGCCGATCGGGATCATGTCGCCATTCGAGTTGCGCACCTGCATGTTGGCGATGTCGCGCTCGGTGACGCGGAAGGCGGGATCGGCCTGGGTGTAGACCTGGAACACGCGGCCGAACTTGTTGAACTGGTTGACATAGGACGAGCCGAGATAGGTCGACAGCGCCGAGAACACCTGGTCGGTGGTGACGTGCAGCGTCTGGGTCTTGATCCGGTCGATCTCGACGTTGAATTGCGGCACCGAGGAGCGGAACGAGGATTGCACGCGCTGCAGCGCGCTCTGGCTCTGGGCGTTACTGACCATCGCGCCGGTGATGGCCTGCAGCTTGGCGAAATCGCTGTTGCCGTCGCGCAGCTCGACCTGCATCGAGAAGCCGGCGGCGTTGCCGATGCCCTGGATCGGCGGCGGCGGCAGCACGATGGTGCGGGCCTCCATGATATCGGCGAGCTTGTCGTTGAGGCCATAGACCAGCGAGCGCAGATCCTCGCCGGGCCCTTTGCGCGCGTCCCAGTCCTTCAGGATGATGTAGGCGACGCCGGCATTGGCGAGGCTGGCGCTGTTGTCGAGCGCGGAGATGCCGGCGATGGTGATGACCTGCGCCACGCCGGGCGTGTCCTTGATCAGCCCGCTCGCTCTGTCGAGCACGGCCTGCGTCCGCTCCAGCGCGGCGCCGTCGGGCAGCTGCACGGCGGCGATCAGATAGCCCTGGTCCTCGATCGGCAGGAAGCCGGTCGGCACGCGCGACAGGCCGTAGCCGCTGGCACCGATGACCAATAGCGCGAACGCGACCGAGATGGTGGCGTGCTTCACCAGAAACGTGATCAGCCGCGTGTAGCCGCGCTCGACGCGGTTGTAGACCGCGTTGAAACCGCGATAGAAGAAATTGCGTTGCTCCGGCGGCACCGCCGGCCGCAGCCACAGCGCGCATTGCGTGGGCTTCAAGGTCGCCGCGTTGATGGCGGAGAGCAGCGCGGTCGCGGCGATCACCAGCGCGAATTGCGAGTAGATGCGCCCCGTCAGTCCGGCGAGGAACGAAGCCGGCAGGAACACCGAGATCAGCACCAGCGTGATGCCGACGATCGGCGCGAACAGCTGGTCCATCGCGCGGATCGCGGCGTCGTGGCCGTTCATGCCCTGCTCGATGTTGTGGGCGGCGCCTTCGACCACGACGATGGCGTCGTCGACCACGATGCCGATCGCGAGCACGATTGCGAACAGCGTCGACATGTTGATGGTGAAGCCGAGTGCCGCCATCGCCGCGAACGCGCCGATGATGGTGACGGGCACGGTCGTCGCCGGCACCAGCATCGCGCGCCAGTCCTGCAGGAAGACGAGGATCACGACCAGCACCAGGAGGCCGGCCTCGATCAGAGTCATGTAGACCTCGTGCACCGAGGCTTCGACGAACTTGGTGGTGTCGAACGGCGTGTCGTACTTGATGCCTTCGGGGAAGCGCTTGGCGAGCTCGGCCATCTTCTTCTCGACGGCCTGCTCGACCTGGAGCGCATTGGCGCCGGGCGACTGGAACACGCCGATGCCGGTGGCAGGCTGCTTGTTGAGCGAGAAGATCTGGCTGTAGGTCTGCGCGCCGAGCTCGACCCAGCCGACGTCGCGCACCCGCGTGACGTCGCCGCTCGATCCCGTCTTGACGATTATGTTCTCGAACTGGCCGGCATCGTCGAGCCGTCCGTTGACGTTGAGCGTGTACTGGAACGCCTGTCCCGGCGGCGTCGGCGGTGCGCCGACCTGGCCGGCGGAGACCTGCTGGCTCTGCTGCTGGATCGCGTTGATGACGTCCTGCGGCACCAGGCCGCGTACCTGCAGCTTGTTGGGATCGAGCCAGATCCGCATCGAATACTGGCCGGCGCCGAACACAGTGACGTTGCCGACGCCCGGCAGGCGCGAGAGCTCGTCGCGGATGTTGATGGTGGCGTAGTTGCTCAAATAGAGGCTGTCGTACCGCGCATCAGGCGAGGTCAGCGTCACGAACAACAGGATCGAGGTCGACCGCTTCTGCACGGTGACGCCCTGGTTCTGCACGGCTTGCGGCAATTGCGACAATGCGCTGGAGACGCGGTTCTGCACCAGCACCTGCGCGAAGTTGAGGTCGGTGCCGATCTTGAAGGTGACCGTCAACGTGTAGGTGCCGTCGGAGCCGCTGTAGGACTGCATGTACAGCATGTCCTCGACGCCGTTGACCTGCTGCTCGATCGGCAGCGCCACGGTGTCGATCACGGTCTTGGCGCTGGCGCCCGGATAGCGCGTGGTGACCTGCACGGTCGGCGGCACCACGTCAGGGTATTGCGCGATGGCGAGATTGAACAGCGCGACGCCGCCGATCAGGATCATCAGGAGCGCGATGACGTTGGAGAGGACCGGCCGCTCGATGAAGAACTTTGAGATCATGGCTGGCCGCCCCTACTTGCTCGAGGCCTGCGACTGCTCGATCTTCGTCATCTGCGGATCGATCTTCTGGCCCGGGATGACGCGCAACAGCCCCGCGGTCACGACGCGGTCCTCCGGCTTCAGGCCGCTTTCGATCACGCGCAGCCCGTTGTCGACCGGGCCGATCTGCACCTTGCGCTGCTCGACGACGTTGTCGCTGTTGACCACCAGCAGATAACGGCCGCCCTGGTCGCTCCCGAGCGCGGTGTCGGGAACGAGGAGCGCGCTCTTCTCCTGGTCGAAGGGCACGCGGACGCGGACGAAATAGCCGGGCAGCAGCACCCGCTTGTCGTTGGGGACGAGGCCGCGCACCGCCAGCGTGCCGGTCGATTGATTGAGGGTCGGCGAGACGTAGTCGAGCTTGCCCTCATGCGGATAGCCGGTCTCGGTCTGCAGCCCCACTTGAATCGGGAATTGCTTCATATCCGTGGGCGTCAGTCCGCGGCGGGCCGCCTCGGCGCGGATGCGCAGCACGTCCTGCTCGTTGACGGTGAAGTTCACATAGATCGGGTCCATCGCGACGATGGTGGCGAGCTGGGTCGGCGAGGAGACGCCGACCAGTTCGCCGACCGAGACCATGTGCGCGCTGACGACGCCGTCGAACGGCGCGGTCACCCTGGTGTAGCCGTAATTGACCTCCGCCAGCCTCGTATTGACCTGGGCCTGCTGGAGGTTGGCCTGAGCGTTGTCACGGGTCGATGTCGAGGTGTCGAGGGTGGACTGCGAGACCGCCTGGCGCTGCACGAGCTCGACCTGCCGCTTGTAATCGGCTTCGGTCTGCTTGACCGTGGCTTGCGCGCCGACCTCCGCGGCCTTCGCCTGCTCGACCTTGAGCTTGTAGGTCTCAGGCTCGATCGTGAACAGCTGGGTGCCCTGCTTGACGAACGTGCCGTCCTGATAGTCGATCGTTTGCAGAAAGCCCTGCACGCGCGCGACGAGATCGACGCTCTTGATCGGCGCCGTGTTGCCGGTGGCCTCGACGTAGCGCGTCACCGGGCGCTGCACCGGCGTCGCGACGTCCACCTTGGGCGGCGGCGGCGCCACGAACGTGTTCTTGTCCTCGCAGCCGGCGAGCATGATCACGGCGGTCGCGGCGGAAAGGACCTGCCCGATACGCGTCCACGCTTCTTTGCGTCGTGCGGGAGAGGTGGGATTCGCGCGCGTCATTCGGTGGTCCCCGATTGCTGTCGGTCGGTGCGGCAGGCTACCAACAAATGCGCGGCCGCGAAACACCATAGCCATGGCGGTCACAGGTCTTGCACTGCAAACGGCGGCGTGCCCTTTGGCAGATTTATTTACGACAAATCGCTTTTATCTGTCGGAACGATTCGCCGATCCGGACGGAGTAATGGTCCCGGCGGGTGCGGAGCGAAGCAATCCGGAATCGTTCCGCGGTGGAAGCCTGGATTGCCTCGTCGCAAGGGCTCCTCGCAATGACGGCGGAGGGGTGCAAGGGCGCGCCGCGCGCTCCGTCATTGCGAGCGAAGCGAAGCAATCCAGAGTCTGTCCGCGGGGGCACTCTGGGTCGCTTGCCCGCAAAGCCTTGGCGCGGCGTTCGACCGCCTCCTCAGCGGCCCCTGATCTCCGCGTATTTCGCCATCGCCTTCTCGAACTTGCGGTTGAACAGCCACATCGCAGCGAGGATCTCGCGGTAGCTTGCCGAGGTTTTCGCCCGGTCGGCCCGTCCGAAGGCAAAGATGCTGTTGTTGCGCAGGTGCTTCATGATCGTGGGGCTGGAAACCCCATAGTTCAGGAGATCGCCGGATTTGAGCGCCGACCGCGTCGGGGTGGGAACGATCTGGATCAGCTCGAACAGCTTCATCTGGTCGATCGGGTCGGGCAGCGTCTTCACGATTTTCGGGATCTCACGAAACAGATCGGCGTGCGCGTTCATCAGGCCGTTGCGCACATTGGTCCAGTGGTTGAAGCGGTGGTCGGTGCCGCGGGCGCGGGCCTCCTCCTTGTCGTCGCGCGCGCCGAGGTGCGGATCGATCGCGGCGATGTCGCTCTTGATGGCCTCCCATTTCTTGCGGCCGTTGCGGTCTTCGGAGGGGCCGGTCTGGAAGCTGCCCATATAGGTGTTCGAACGTGCATTGCGGACATTCTGCTTGCCGTTGGTCTCTGCAAAGAACAGCCCGAGGCTGATCCGCCCGGCAGCTTCGGCATGTTCGCCGGCGAGCCCCTTGGCGCGCGCAATCGCGACGGCAAGATCGACGACGTCCTTGAACGGCGTCGGCGAGCTCTGCGCGCCGGCCGGCGGCGCCTCCATGAGGTCGAACAGGCTGCCATATTCGTCGATCAGCGGCTCGATCTCGGCGTCGAAATAGGCTGGAGGAATCTCGAACTTGTTCGGCCGGCCGATCCGCGACGGCATGACGTCGGTGAGGTCCTTGTAGCTGCTGATGACACCGACCCGCGCGAGATAAAGCGCCTGTCCCGGCAGGTTCGGTAGCGGCTCCTTCGCCTCGATCTGGCGCCGCCGCTCGGCAAGGATGGATTTGAAATCGCCGAGCGCGCGCTCGTAAGCCGCGAGCGCCTCGGATTGCTGTGGCGTCGGCGCCGCCTTCTGCGCTAGCGTGGGCGCCGCGACGAAGAAGGCGACAGCCGCGAGGGCCGCGGCGGCAAGTCGTCTCGATCCCAACACCGATCCCATGACCGATCCTATGGCTGGTTCCCGTCGATTCGATGGCCAGCAAGATCGTAAACGTCAGGGGCGAGCCGCCGCAATTCTCCTCTCACGCCGCCCGGTAGTCCGGCGCTGTCGCCAGGAACTTGGCGTAGGCATCCGCATCCGGCGGCTGGAAGCGGCCCGCGAGTCCGCCGCGTTTCTGCTGCTTCGCGCCGATGTCGGCCATCAGCTCGTCGAAATGGCGGTAGTGATAGGGCGCGACGCACAGTCCGCCATAGACGCCCGCGGCCGGCCGCTCGACGCGCTTGAAGTGCAGCATCATCTCGATGTTGTCGCGCATCGCCTGCGCCGTCGGCTGTTTGGCGAGCTGGCCGTCGGCATAACGCACCAGCCAGTTGGCGGCGAGGTCGGCGCAGAGCACGGTGCAGAACGAGGAGTTGAAGCCGACGAAGCCGAGCTCCGGCAGATCAGGGTTGGCGATCAGGCGATAGAGCCGGTACTGCCCGTCGGCATCAACCAGCTTCTGCCTGTAAGCCTCGGGCAGGAACGGCACGCCGAGCTTGTAGCCGATCGCGAGCACCGCGACGTCGGCGCCCACGCGCTCGCCGCCGCTCATCACGATGCTGTCGCCCTCATAATGGTCGAACGTGCCGAACACCGCCTTGATGCGGCCGTCGGCGACCATCGGATAGAAGCCCGGCGTAGCGATCGGCACCGAGCAGTTGACGCCGTCCTCGATCCGCTCCTTCGGCACCATGTTGCAGCGGCCGAGCTTGAGCTGTGCCTTCAAGAGGCTCTCCAGCCCGCGCCAGTTGGCCCAGACCAGCGGCGCGGCCATGCGGTGCGCGAGCCGTCCCATCGCACCGATGCCCCAGCCCGGAAACATCTCCTCCTGCGCACGGATGTAGAGGATGCGCTTGAAGTTCACGAGACCGCCGATGAAATAGGGAATGCGCCAGACCGGCTCGCGCATCACGATCGTGACCTCGCGTGCACCCGACTTCACCGCGTTCACGGCGATGTCGGTTGCGGACTTCGAGCCGCCGAGCACGACGACGCGGCGTCCCTTCGCCAATGTCGGATCGCCGTATTTCGACGAGTGCAGGATCTGGCCGCCCTGCGCCAGAAAGCCGTCCTCGCCGGGGCAATGCAGCTCGCGCGGCTCGTTGAACTGCCCGGTGCAGACCGCGACGAAATCGAAATCCTCGTCCGTGGTCGTGCCGTTCTTGTCCTTCAAGGCGAGCGTCCATCCCGGCCTGCCGTCGGCACGGCGCGCCATGCCGGCGACCTCGGTGTTGAGCCGCAGCATGCGGTCGAGGCCGAAGCTCCTGGCGTAGTCGGCGAGATAGGCATGGACCTGCGGCCCGGTCGGCCATTCCGGATAGCCTTGCGGCATGGCGCGGTCGGTGTAGCGGTAGAGCTCTTTCGGGCTCTGGGTCTGCACCTCGGGGTAGGAGCGCGCCGGCTCCCAGACGCCGCCGAGATCCGAGCTGCGCTCGACGATGGTGACGCGGTGGCCTCGGGCGGAGAATGCTTTCGCGGCGGCAAGGCCGGAGACGCCGGCGCCGATCACGCAGACATGTTTTGGGCTGACCATGGGATTGCTCGATGTTTGGCGCAAGCGGCCGCGTTCGGCCGCAACGCGCGGCCGTCCGGACCTGCAAGCAAATGGAGGTGGAAGAAAGGCGACCGCCTAGTCGTTGGCCTCGGGCGGCAGGAAGTCGACCTCATGCAGTGCCGAGATGCGCACGACCTCGGCCGGATCGGTCAGATTGTGCAGCTGGTTGAACAGCGCCTCCAACTTCTGCATCGGCGAGACCCAGAACAGCGCCCGGCACGGCTTGTCGGACTTGTTGAAATATCCGTGAGGAATGCCGCGCGGCATGCGAACGAGGTCGCCGGCGTGGGCCTTGACCCATTGACCGTCGAGCTTGAGATCGAGCGTGCCCTCCTGCACCAGGATGAACTCGTCCTGGGTCGGATGGACGTGCACCGGCACGAACTGGCCGGGATCGCTGTTGGTCTCGAACGCGAAGGTGGAATCGGTGACGGCCTTGGGGAAATAGACCTGACCAAGGATGTTCCAGCTCTTGCCGCCATAGCCTGTGCCGTTCGCGGTAATGCCTTTTTCGAGTGCAGTCATGGCTTGCTCCTCATGGATTCCGGCAGGGACGGAGCATCGGCCGGGGATGGGCCGCCTGTCTATCCGCTAAACGAATCCGGATGAACCTATTGCCATGCAGCACGACGAATTTGCGAGCTACGGCCCTTTTCGCCCCCGCGGAACTATTATAGGCTTAAAGGAATTCCGGGCGCGAAGCATGGTCGACGATGTCCGCAGCCGAGCTGGAAATGAGCGCAACAGCCTCTGCAGCCGAACGGCTCGCGGCCTTCGCCCGCGTCACCACGGATGACGTCGACGAGGCGGCCGAAGAGATCGGGCGGATCTTCTGCCCGCATGATCTCAAGCCGACGCAGGCGCGGGCGGCTGGCTTCTCGGCCCGGCACAATTGCGCTGATTTCGACGGCTTTTCCATCAACTACGTCGCCTATGGCGGATCGGTCGGCATCGATCCGGGCTGCCTCGAGCGCTTCTTCCTGGTGCAGGTGCCGCTCGCTGGGAGCGCCCGCATTCGTGCCGGTCATCGCGAGCTCGATGCGGTCCCGGGACGGACGGCGTCGCTGCTGTCGCCGACGATTCCGACCCGGATGATGTGGCGCGATTGCGCGCAGGCGATCCTGCTGCTCGACCGCCGCATGGTCGAGCAGCGCGCCGCTTCCTTGTCGGGCAGGGCGGCAGGCAGGGTCGAGTTCGATCCGGTGATCGCGCTGGATGCGCCGTCCGGGCGCGCCCTGCAGACGAGGCTCACCGAACTGATGACGCTCGCCGAGCGTCTCGGACCATTAGGCCGGCTGTCGCCGGTCGCGATGGCCGATTGGCGCGAAGCGCTGCTCGATCATCTCCTCAACGGGCAGCGGCATGGCCTGTCGGATGCGATTGAAACGTTCTCGGGGCAGGCCGAGCGTTTGCCGCGCGCCCTCCGCGCCGCGCGCGATCACCTTGCCGACAATGCCGGCGAGCCGCTCGACCTCGCACAGCTCGCCTGCGCATCCGGCATCGGCATCCGCGCGCTGCAGCTCGGCTTCCGCCGTCACTTCGGCGTGTCGATCTCGCAGATGCTGCTCGACATGCGCCTCGCCGGCCTCAATGCGCGCCTCGCGCAGGCCGCACCCGATGCCTCCATCACCGAGATTGCCTTCGATCTCGGCTTCACCCATCTCGGCCGCATGGCCGGCGCCTATCGCGAAAAATTCGGCGAGACGCCATCGGCCACGCTGCGGCGAAGGATGAGCTAGCGCGGCCGCCTACTTCCGCGATCGCGTCGTGCCATTGTCCTCCGCGGCCTGCCGGCGCAGGAACGCCTCGACGTCGGCCTGCACGGAGTAGGGCGTCGGGATCGCATCGCCGGCGGAATCGACTGCGGTGTCGAGGCTGCGCCGCAGCAGGCGTGCCAGCTCGGCCTTGCGATAGGGCTTGCGCAGCAGCGGCGCGCCCATCGTGGCGCGTCCCTGCGTATGCAGCGAATCGTAGGCGTAGCCGGAGGTGAAGAGGACCCTCAAGGACGGCCGCGCGGCCACCATCTGCTCGGCGAGCTCGCGTCCGTTCATGCTGCCGGCCATCACGATGTCGGTGAAGAGCAGGTCGAACGGGGTGCCTTCGGCCGCGATGGCGAGGGCCTCGGTCGCATCGGCGGCGGGGATGACCTTGTAGCCGAGCCCTTCGAGCTGGACCGTGACGTAGTGGCGGACGTCGCGGTCGTCCTCGACACAGAGGATGGTTTCGGTCCCGCCGACGATCTTGCGATCGTCGTAGCCGGTCGGGCGCAGCGTGCTCGCCTCCGCCTTCGGCAGGTAGATCGTGAAGACGGTGCCGCGCCCTTCCTCGGAGGCGACCTTGATCCCGCCGCCGGACTGCTTGACGAAGCCGAACACCATGCTGAGCCCGAGTCCCGTGCCTTTGCCGACCTCTTTGGTCGAGAAGAACGGATCGAAGATGCGATCGAGAATGGCCTGCGGAATGCCGGTACCGGTGTCGGCAATCTCGATCTCGACATAGTCGCCGGCATAGCCGGCACCGACTGCCAGGGCCTCGCGCACGCCGAACACGACGTTGCGCGTCGTCAGCGTCAGCCTGCCGCCGTCCAGCATGGCATCGCGGGCATTGATGGCGAGGTTGAGCAGCGCGGAGCTCAATTGCCCGCGATCGGCGTAGGCCAGCCAGACATTGCCGCCCAGCTTCGTCACGATCTCGATCTTCTTGTCGAAGGTTGCGAGCAGCAGCTTGGCGAGCTCCTCGATGAGCGCGTTGACGTCGATCTCGGCCGGCTGCAGCGCCTGCTTGCGGGCAAAGGAGAGCAGGCTCGACGTCAGTGCGGCGCCGCGATCGGCGGCCTCGCTGATCAGCTTGGTGATGGTCGAAAGTGGCGGGTTGTCCTTGACGGCGTCCGCGAGGATCTCGATCGTGCCCGTTATCACCGTGAGCATGTTGTTGAATTCATGCGCGATGCCGCCGGTGAGGTGCCCGACCGCCTCCATCTTCTGGGACTGGATCAGCTGCTCCTCGGCGGCACGCTTCTGGGTGATGTCCCTGACGAAGGTGTTGATGATGGTGCGCCCTCCGATCCGCAATACCGCGCTGGAGGCCTCGACCAGGATGCTGTCGCCGTTCCTGTGAACCAGGGTGACCTCGAAGCGCATGCCGGCCGGCGCGGCGGACAATTCCGGAACGAGCCGCGCCATGCGTTGCCTGAAGCCGGCGCGCAGCGGCTCGGCGACGAGAAGATCGACCGCATCGGCACCGAGCGCCTCCTGCCGCGTCCATCCGGTCAGCGCCTCCGCCTGAAAGCTCCACTCCAGTACGGTGCCGTTCTCGTCGATCTGGATGAAGGCATCGAGCGCGGTCTTGATGACGGCCTGCATCATCTGCGCGTTGGCCTGCGCCTGGCCGGCCAGCAGCTCGGCGGTGGTTGTTTGCCGCGACGCCTCGATCGCGCGGGCGCAGAGAGCGGCGAGCAGCACCGCAGCGGCGGCGCTGACCAGGAGGGCGAGGAGCTGGGCCGTGCCGAATTCCGCGCTGCCAGTCGCCAGGGAGGCGGCGAGGAAGGCTGCAGCAGTCACGATGGCCTGTGCGGCCAACGCGAGGGTCAGAAGCCTCCTGAGTTTCATGGTCTCACACCAAAGACGCCGGCCGCCCCTCGAGCTTCGGGCATCATGTGAGCTACAGACTCGGCGCTCCGGCGTCGAGGGGCAATTGCCGGTGGTGCGGGACGGGCCGTCTCAACCCGCCGGCGTATCGGTCTGGCGCAGCGTCGTTACCCAGATCACGCGCGCCACTTGCTGGGTCGGGTTGTCGAACATGTGCGGCACGATGCTCGGAAAACGAAAGCTGTCGCCGGCTTCCAGCACATGGGCCTGGTTGTCGAGCCACAGTCGCAGGCTGCCCGAGAGGATGTAACCGGCCTTTTCGCCGGTGTGCTGCAGGAAGTCGGTGCCGGAGGAGGCGCCGGGGTTGAGCGTGAGCTCGTAGAGCTCGAGCTGGCCCTTGCCTTCCGGCGTCAGCGCTTCCTTGACGACGCCGCTGGCGGTGAGCCGCAATAGCCGCCGGTTGGACTTGCGCACGATGTAGCGCGGCGCATCCGTGGGATCGCTGCTCTCGAAGAAATACGAGATGGGGACGTCGAGCGCGATGCCGAGCAGGCGCAGCGTGCGGATCGACGGCATCGCGCGCGCCCGCTCGAGCTGGCTGATCATGCCGGTGGACAGGCCGGTCTTGTTGGCGACGTCCTGGATCGAGAGGCCGGCGCGCTGCCGCAGCAGCCGCACGGTTTCGCCCAGGCGCTGGTCGACCGCGTCGTCGGGCTCGGCCGTCGCGAGATCCTTGGGGCCGTTCGTGCTGCCGCGACCGTCCATGTCGCTTCTCCCAATGCATCATCTGCCCGCGACCGCGTGGGTCCGAGCTTCAGTCAGAGTGAAAAGATTGCGCATACTAGCAATGCGATTGACAGCTGTATTTAACCATGATGAAAATTTGGCACAATAATTTAGAAGCACTAAAGCCCACTCCTGTCCCTTTTGCCGGGGTCTCGGGGGCGCGGGAGACGGTGCCGCGTGCGGAAACGGAGAGTGGGTCATGGCGGACGACACCGGCAAGTTCGGCGTTGGGGCAGGGCATCTCGGCATTCCGAATCGCCGTCAATTCTTCCAGCTCGGCGCAGGCGCGGCGGCGGGATGGACCCTTTCAGGGAATGCCTTCGCGCAAACCGAACGTCCCACCAATCCCCCCGACAAGCCGCGCGGCCAGGTGATCGCGGCGCTGTCGCAGGAGCCGACCGTCTTTCATCCCTTGATGCCGGGCATCGAGGTCGATCAGGGCATCTGGTGGCAGGTGTTCTCGCCGCTCTGGTTCATCGAGCCCGACGGCAAGTTCGTCCCCGACCTTGCCCGCGAAGTCCCGACCATCGAGAATGGCGGCCTGTCGGCCGACGGCCTGACCTGGAAGATCAAGCTCCGCAGCGACGTGAAGTGGCACGACGGCACGCCGTTCACGGCGGAGGATGTCAAGTTCTCGATCGAGCTGATCAACAATCCCGATTTCCGCGCGCGCAGCCGCGTCGGCCACAGCCTCGTCAAGGACATCAAGATCGTGGCGCCCGACGAGATCCATTGGCGGATGGAAGCGCCCTATTCGCCCTACATGTCGATCCTGGCGTCGCTCACCTTCATCGTGCCGAAGCACATCCTGGAGAAGGTGTCCGATCCGAATTCGTCGCCGTTCCACAATGCGCCTGTCGGCACCGGGCCGTTCAGCTGGGGCGAGCGCGTGCCCGGCGACCACATTCAGTTGAACGCCTATGCCGGCTATCATGGCAAAGGACCTTACCTCGAACGCGTGGTCTTCAAGTACATTCCCAGCCTGACCGTCCTCTACACCCAGTTCCGCACCGGGCAAGTCGATTATACCGGCCTGCAAGGCATTTTGCCGAACTTCGTGCAGGAGGCGAAGACGCTGAAGGGCCGCAAGATCTTCGTCTCGTCGACGTCGTCGGTGGAGCACATCGCGCCCAATCTGGAGTTCGGCCCCTTCGCCGACCGCGCGGTGCGCGAGGCGCTCTATCTTGGCATCAACAAGCAGGCGATCATCGATGCGCTGAATTACGGCCTGCCGACGCAGACCGAGAGCTTCGTGCCGCAGCAGGCCTGGTCGTTCCAGCAGGGCCTGCCGCAGCACAAATACGATCCGGCCAAAGCCAATGCGCTGCTCGATGCCGCGGGGTGGGTGCGCGGCTCGGGTGGCGTGCGCGAGAAGGGGGGCGTGAAGCTCGAATTCACCAATTCGACCACATCGGGCAATGCCGTGCGCGAGCAGACCCAGCAGCTCCTGATCCAGGACTGGCGGGCGATCGGCGCGAGCATGCGCGTCAACAACATGCCAGCTGCGGTGATCTGGGGCGATTTCTGGCAGCAGTCGAAGTTCAACTCGGTGATCGTCGGTGTGAACTTCATGCTGGGGAGCGACCCCGATGTGACGCCGCGCTTCGGCTCCGGCGCCACTCCCGCCAAGGGCGGCCGCGGCTACAACACGTATCAATATCAGAGCGCGGAGGCCGACCGTCTGTTGTCTGAAGGCGCCAAGCAATTCGACCTGGCGCAGCGCAAGGTCACCTATGGCGAGCTGCAAAAGCTGATCCGCAACGACCTCGCCATCCTGCCGCTGTTCCAGGGCTTCATCGCCGAGGGCATCAAGGAAGGGCTGCAAGGCTTCCGTCCCAACATCAATATGTCGATCAACAGTTGGAACATGCGCGAATGGTATTGGGCGTGATGCGTCCAATACGCTGGATCGCCTGAGATGGCCCGCTACGTCGTCAATCGCCTGGCGCAGGCGATCATGCTGCTCGTGATCGTCTCGGCGATCGGCTTCGCCCTTCTGCATCTGGCGCCCGGTGGTCCGCTGTCGCAATTCGCGGCGTCTGGGCAGATGACGCAGGAGGATCTTGACCGCGTCACTCGGCAGCTCGGGCTCGATCGTCCGTTGCCGGTCCAGTATCTCGATTGGTTCGGCCGTATGCTCAAGGGCGATTGGGGCAAGTCCTACCGCGACGGCGAGGCGGTGCTGTCGGTGATCTCCTCGCATCTCGGCGCCACGCTGGAGTTGATGGCGACGGCGACCATCACCGCCGTGCTGCTGGGCTGCTGGATCGGCATATTGGGTGCGCTCCGGCGCTATTCGCTGTTCGACTCGCTCGCAACCGTCGGCGCCATGATCGCGCTGTCGATCCCGACCTTCTGGTTCGGCCTCGTCACCATCTACGTCTTCTCCGTCAAGCTCGGCTGGCTCCCGGCGGGCAACCGGCACACCATTGGCGACGGCTCCTTCCTCGACCTGCTGCATCATCTGATCGCGCCGGCGATGGTGCTGGCGCTGGTCGAGACGGCGATGTGGGGCCGCTTCATGCGCTCCTCCATGCTCGAGGTGATCAACCAGGATTACATCCGCACCGCGCGCGCCAAGGGCATGCCGGAATGGCGCATCCTCACCGTGCACGCACTGCGCAACGCGCTGCTGCCGATGATCACGGTCGCGGGCCTGCAATTTCCGACATTGCTCGGCGGTGCGCTGGTGACCGAAACCGTGTTCACCTGGCCCGGCATGGGCCGGCTGTTCCTGGATTCGATCGGCTATCGCGACTATCCTGTGGTGATGGGCATCCTGATGTTCTCGGCGATCATGGTGCTGATCGGCTCGCTGATCGCCGACATGCTCTATGCCGTCGTCGATCCACGCATCCGGGTGGGCTGAAGCGATGGCGACCGCAGTCTTCTCCGCCGCCCAACCCACGCCCAGCCAAGGCGCCTGGCGACGCTTCTGCCGGCATCGGCTGGCGCTTGCCGGCGCGCTAGTCATTATGGTCCTCGTCCTCGGCGCGGCGTTCGGCCCCTACCTGCTGCCGTTCGACGACACCTATATCGACATCCTGAAGCGGTTCGCGCCGCCGCTCTCGGGCGCGCACATCCTTGGCACCGACGAACTCGGCCGCGACGTGCTGGCGCGATTGATGATGGGCGCGCGCGTCTCGCTGTCCATCGGCTTCGTCGCGATGGTGATCGCGACGGTGGTCGGCATCGTCGTCGGCGCCTTTGCCGGCTTCTATGGCGGCGTCGTCGGCGCGGTGCTGATGCGGCTCGTCGATGCCGTGCTGTGCTTTCCGACCATCTTCCTGCTGCTGGCACTGGCCGCGCTCACCGAGCCCGGTTTCGTCACCACTACCGTGCTGATCGCGGCGACCGCCTGGATGTGGGTCGCCCGCGTCGTCGAGGCCCAGGTGCGCTCGCTGCGGGAACGCGAGTTTGCAGTTGCTGCACTTGCCTTCGGCTCGTCGAACCTGCGGATCATGTTCCGCGAGCTCGTGCCCAATGCGATCGCGCCAATCGTCGTGGCGGCGACCCTGAACGTCGCCAAGGCGATCCTGCTCGAATCCTATCTCAGCTATCTCGGCTACGGGGTCCAGCCACCCGCCGCGAGCTTGGGCAATATGCTCAACAACGCACAGATTTATCTCACCAGCGCGCCGTGGCTGGCGATTGCGCCCGGAATTGTCATCACCCTGGCGGTGACCAGCTTCAATTTCCTCGGTGACGGCCTGCGCGATGCGCTCGATCCGCGCATGAACATCCCGTGACGAAAAGACGCGAACTGACCTCCAGGAGTGCCCCATGTCCCCGCCGCTGAACCGAATAAATAGCGATGAACGCCTGCCGGCGCAGGTGGATGTCGTCGTCATCGGCGGCGGCGTCATCGGCGTGTCGGCGGCCTATCATCTGGCGAAGAAGGGGCACTCCGTCGCGCTGATCGAGAAGGGCCATGTCGGCGGCGAGCAGTCGAGCCGCAATTGGGGCTGGTGCCGCCAGCAGGGCCGCGCCCGCGAGGAGATCCCGCTCGCGCGCGAGGCGCTGCTTCTATGGGAGGACATGCAGAACGATGCCGGCGTCGATGCCGGCTTCCGCCGCACCGGCGTGTTGTTCCTGACCAGGAGCAAGGACGAGCTCGCAAGCTGGGAGCGCTGGGCCGCGGTTGCGCGCGAGATGCAGGTCCACTCCACCGTCCTGACGCCGGCCGAGGTCGCCGAGCGCATGCCCGGTAACGCCGACACCTGGGTCGGCGGCCTGCACACGCCGAGCGATGGCCGCGCCGAGCCGTCGATGGCTGTCCCTGCGCTCGCCACCGCCGCGCGCAAGCACGGCGTCACCATCCATCAGGGCTGCGCCGCGCGCGGGCTGGAGGCGACGGGCGGGCGCGTCAGCGCGGTCGTCACCGAGAAGGGCACCATCCGCACGCAATCCGTGCTGCTGGCGGGCGGCGCGTGGTCGTCGCTGTTCTGCCGCCGCCACGGCATCGAGCTGCCGATCGGCCTCGTCAACGCCACCGCGTGCCGGACCACGCCGGGACCGGAGATCACCTCCGGCGCGCTCGGCACCGACTTCTACTGCATCCGCCGCCGCCTCGACGGCGGCTTCACGCTGGCGCTGCGCAACCGCGGCACGGTCGAGCTGTCGCCGGACCTGTTCCGTTACGCGCGCACATTCTGGCCGACCTATCAGCATCGCAAAAACGGATTGAAGCTGTCGTTCGGCAAGTCGTTCTTCGATCAGCTCATGCGCGGCACCAGCTGGGGTTTCGACAAGCCGTCGCCGTTCGAGGCCGAGCGCGTGCGCGATCCCGCGCCCGACATGTCGCTGGTCAATTCGGCGCTGGCGGCGCTGATCAAGTCGAATCCGGAATTGAAGGATATCGAGATCGCCGAAGCCTGGGGCGGCACCATCGACTGCACGCCCGATACGATTCCAGTCATCTCGCCGGTCGATGCGCTGCCGGGTTTCTTCCTCGCGACCGGCTTCTCCGGCCACGGCTTCGGCATCGGTCCCGCCGCCGGCAAGCTCGCCGCCGACCTCGTGACCGGCGCGACGCCGCTGGTCGATCCCGCCGCCTACAGCCACAAGCGCATGATCGACGGCCGCCGGCTTGCGCCGGTCAGCCCGTTCTGAGGCGGGCATGACGGTTCTCTACAAGGCCAACATGGTGCGCGGTGCCGAGTGGGCACGCTTCTTCGCGGAGCGTGCACCCGACATCCCGTTCCGGCTCTGGCCCGACATCGGCGATCCCGCCGACATTCGCCATCTCGTGGCCTGGGTCCCGCCGGACGATATCGCGACGACCTTTCCCAATCTCGAGCTGGTCTTCTCCGTCGGCGCGGGCGTCGATCAGTTCGATACCTCGAAAGTTCCGACGCACATCCCGCTGGTCCGCATGCTGGAGCCCGGCATCGCCGAGACCATGGTCGAATACGTCACCATGGCCGTGCTTGCCCTGCATCGCGATCTCCTCGATTTCATCAGCCAGCAGAAGCAGCAGGTTTGGCGCGAGATCCGGATCACGGCGGCGAGGCGCCGGCGTGTCGGCGTGATGGGGCTCGGCCAGCTCGGCCAGGCCGTGCTGGAACGGCTCAAGGCGTTCGGCTTTCCGCTTCTTGGGTGGAATCGTTCGCCGCGCGCGATCGAAGGCGTCACCTGCTACGCCGGTGCGAACGCACTGCCGGAATTTCTGGCGCAGGCCGACATTCTCGTCTGCCTGCTGCCGCTGACGGATCAGACGCGCGGCATTCTCGATGCCGAGCTGTTCGCGCGCCTGCCGCGCGGGGCAGGGCTCGTCAATGTCGGGCGCGGCCCGCATCTCGTCGAGGCCGATTTCCTCGCGGCCCTCGACAGCGGCGCGCTGTCAGGTGCGGTGCTCGACGTCACCGATCCCGAGCCGCTGCCGGCAGGTCACCCGTTCTGGAGCCATCCGCGCATCCTGCTGACGCCGCACAATGCCAGCATGACCACGCCCGACACGGCCGTCGATTTCGTGCTCGACGTCATCGCCCGTCACCGCCGCGGCGAGGAGCTGCCGGGGCTGGTCGATCGCAGGCGTGGGTACTGAGGCATGATGGGAACACCGGTGCAGCCACAGGCGCGGTTCACCTCTCCCGCTTGCGGGAGAGGTCGGCGCGTAGCGCCGGGTGAGGGTTCTCTCCTCTGGGGGAGCCTTCGTTGTCGAGACACCCTCTCCCCAACCCTCCCCCGCAAGCGGGGGAGGGAGCGCACCTTCTTCGCGGCAGGCCTTGAGGTCCACCTATGACCAGCGCCGTGACCAAACCCATTGCCGCCGAAGCCCCCGTGCTCTCGGTCGCCGGCCTCACCACCTCCTTCATGCTCGATCGGCAATGGATTCCCGTCGTTCGCAACGTCTCGTTCGACATCGCGGCCCGCGAGACCGTCGCCATCGTCGGCGAGTCCGGCTCCGGCAAGAGCGTCACCGCGCTGTCGATCATGCGGCTCGTTCCAAACGAGATCGGCCGCGTCGAGGGCCGGGTCATGCTGGCGGGACGCGATCTGCTCGCGCTGCCTGAGGCTGATATGAAGGACATCCGCGGCAACGACGTCGCCATGATCTTCCAGGAGCCGATGACGAGCCTCAATCCGGTGCTCACCATCGGCTTCCAGATCGCGGAGGCGCTGATCCAGCATCGCGGCCTGTCGCGCGCGGCGGCGGAGGCCGAGACCATCCGCCTGCTCGATCGCGTCCGCATCCCTGCGGCGGCATCGCGCTTCCACGAGCATCCGCATCGCTTCTCCGGCGGCATGCGCCAGCGCGTGATGATCGCGATGGCGCTGGCCTGCAAGCCGAAGCTTCTGATCGCGGACGAGCCGACCACCGCGCTCGACGTCACCATCCAGGCGCAGATCCTCGAGCTCTTGAAGGAGCTTCAGCAGGAGGAGGGGATGGCGATCCTCTTCATCACCCACGACATGGGCGTGGTCGCCGAAATCGCGGACCGCACCGTGGTGATGTATGGCGGGCAGGCGGTGGAGACCGATGCTACCCCGCGCATTTTCGCCGCGCCTCTGCATCCCTATACGCGCGCGCTGCTCGCGGCCGTTCCGCGGCTCGGCTCGATGGACGGTCGGACGCGGCCGATGCGGTTTCCGATCGTCGACAAGGTGACGGGCGCGGCGGACGAGCCGGCCGAGACGCCCGATACGGTCTTGCCGGCCCAGCGGCCTTTGCTCGAAGTCTCGAACCTCACGACGCGCTTTCCGATGCGCTCGGGCCTGTTCGGCAAGGTCTCGGGCCGCGTCCATGCGGTCGAGAACGTCTCCTTCACCTTGCGCGCCGGCGAGACGCTGGCCCTGGTCGGCGAATCCGGCTGCGGCAAGTCGACCACCGGCCGCTCCATCCTGAAGCTGACGGAGCCGGACAGCGGCACCGTCCTGATCGACGGCCAGGACGTGCTGGCCATGAACGGCCGGGCTCTGCGCGATGTCCGCAAGCACATGCAGATCGTGTTTCAGGATCCGTTCGCGAGCCTCAATCCGCGCATGTCGGTGGGAACGGCGATCGCTGCCCCCTTGCTCGCCAACGGGCTCGCGACGGCGTCGCAGGCGCGCGACAAGGTCGCCGACCTGCTCGTGCGCGTCGGCCTTTCCGCCGACATGGTCGCGCGCTTCCCGCACGAATTCTCCGGCGGCCAGCGCCAGCGCATCTGCATCGCGCGCGCGCTCGCGCTCGGGCCGAAGCTGATCGTTGCGGACGAGGCGGTCTCCGCGCTCGATGTCTCGGTCAAGGCGCAGGTCGTCAATTTGATGCTCGACCTGCAGGCCAGCATGGGCCTCGCCTATCTCTTCATTTCCCACGACATCGCCGTGGTCGAGCGCATGAGCCACCGTGTCGCCGTGATGTATCTCGGCGAGATCGTCGAGATCGGCCCGCGCGCGGCCGTGTTCGGCAATCCGCAGCATCCCTACACGAAAAAGCTGATGGCCGCGGTGCCGGTGCCGGACCCGTCACGCCGCCGGGCGCGGCGCAACGCCTCCAACGACGAGATCAGAAGCCCGGTGCGCGCGCCGGATTACCAGCCTCCGGTGCGGCAATATCGCGAGGTCTCGCCCGGCCATGTCGTACAGGTCTGGGGCGAGGAGTGGTCTGGCTGAGGGTACCGTTCGCCTGCCAAATGACTTGCACGAAGTCCCTCAGCTTCTTTTCGAGTAGCGCGCAGCATTTAATTGCACTATAAGTAGTGCAACATAAGATTGCTTTGCGTTGCCAATTCAATACTCGAGACGGATTTCAACGGTGGGTGCGATGTGGCATGGCGTAACCCCGGTTTCATCGATGCACGATCCAATCCTGTACGAAAGCCCTGAGCCAAAGGATGTGCTCGTGGCAAACGCGGGACCGGGCACGATCGTGGCAAGAGCTTGGTCAACTACCCACGCCGACGGGATCCCAAGCAGTCAGATCGAGCTTCGGCCAGGAGATCAACGGGTCCTGTCCGGCTGTCTTATTCGTGCCAAGCATCAACCGCCCGGCGATCTCGCGGCCGTGGCATGGAGGATTCTTCAATAGGGAGGACCTATGAGCAAGTTTCCTCAAGTCCGCATACTGCACATCTCAGACATCCATTTTGGGTCCGACCATTTCTGCCAACATTCCGGTTCAGGGGCGAACGCTGGAATTCCCAAACTTTGGGAACTCATCGCAAACGATCTCGGCAGCACCGACTGGAAGGAATTCATTTGGGCAAATCAATCCGACTACGATGAGCCCACTCGTTTGATCCTGGTCGTTTCAGGGGACTTGGCTCACACCGCAGATCCAAAAGAATTCCAAAGTGCCTACGAGTTCATCCAAAACCTGATCAAAAATCCCATACTGGGCACCAAGGTTACGCTTCAAGACGTCTTTGTCGTGCCCGGAAATCACGACGTCGTATTCAATCAAAGCGATCCCGAACATCGCTTCATCCCTTATTGCAATTTCTACAACAAGCTCTTCCGAGAGATTTCAGAGGTTCGGCCATTCGTTCTTGCCGAAGACGCCGACAAGCTCACGCAGGTTCGTGCGTTTCCGAACGACCGCCTGCTCGTGGCCGAGATAAACTCGAGCTACTATGTAGAGAGGGACACCTTCGACGAGAGCAGGGGACAGGTAGACTATAAGGCCATCGCTTCGCTAAGACGCGGCTTGGAGCGGGTGGCTTCAGAGACTCCAGATTCCAAAGAATGGCTGAAGGTTGCGGTTGTTCACCATCATCCCGTTCTCCTGCCGTCTTTCATCGAGGCAGACAGAGATATTGACGCCATCCTCAACGCGGGATCGCTCTTGACGCTTCTTCGAGAGCATGGCTTCCAACTCGTTCTTCACGGTCACAAGCATTTCCCGCAGGTGTTTTCGTACGATCCCGATCCGGCGTGGACGGCGCCTAACACACCAACACCCCGACCTCAGTTAATCGTCGCTGGCGGTGCCGCTGGTAGCAAGACGCTGCCTCAGGCGGGGTTGAGGTCCAACACCTACAATCTGATCACGGTAAAGTGGAATCCGGGCGCGCTGCAATCCAGGGTGCAGATTGTCACGCGCGGCTTGAATAGATGGGGCCCCGGGAGTGACCTGGCTCCGGATCAATGGAATTGGCGGACCCTTCGCGTCTACGACAAAGTCATGTCGCCTTACGAGAGTTTGCCGCTTCCTGGGCAGTCGCGCCGGATTGACTTTCCCGCGCCTCCCGACTCGCTCGAAACGGGGCGAAAGAAGGAGTACGAGCGGCTCAACTGCAACATGCCTGTTGTGGAAGTCCTTCCATCTCTGATGCCCGGCCAAGGATACGAAGCCCGCGCTTGGATCGTGCCGCACCCCGGCCACAAGAATTATCCAAAGGAGGTTTTGTGGTCGGCGGGCCCGAAATTCAAACGACAGATATCGAGCGCGGACGCATCGTCCAACTTCTGCGTCTCGTTCCACTATTGGGGCCCGATGGAGATCCAGGCCGAGCTGAGATTCGAAGACAGGGCCGAAACAACTTACCTGTACGCGCGGCTGCCGGATGCAATTACCCGTCGATGAAACGCCTCCGCCGGCATGGCCTCTGCCCCAATCGCTCGCTCACGAATTCACGTGCACGAAATCGCGCAGCAGCGGATAGATCTCGTTGTTCCAGCGCTTGCCGGAGAACACGCCGTAATGGCCGACGCCGGCCTGCATGTGGTGGACGCGGCGATAGGCGCGCACGCCGGTGCAGAGGTCTTGCGCGGCCAGCGTCTGGCCGATCGAGCAGATGTCGTCCTTCTCGCCCTCGACCGTCATCAGCCCCATGCGGCTGACCGCCCTGGTGTTCACGGGACGGCCGCGATGCATCAGCTTGCCTTGCGGCAGGAGGTGCTCCTGGAATACGTCGCGCACGGTCTCGATGTAGAACTCGGCCGGCAGATCCATCACGGCGAAATATTCGTCGTAGAAGGTCTTGATGGTCGCGGCCTTGTCCTTCTCGCCCTTGGCGATGTGGTTGGCGAGGTCCATGTGCTGCTTGATGTGGCGCTCGAGATTCATCGAGACGAAGGCGGTGAGCTGCACGAAGCCGGGATAGACTTTCCGCAAGGCGCCGCGGCATTGCATCGGCACGTAGTTGATCAGATTGCGCTCGAACCATTCGATCGGCCTGCTCTTGGCGAACTCGTTGACCCTGGTCGGCTGGATCCGCGTGTCGATGGGACCGGCCATCAGCGTCAGCGTCGCCGGGCGCGAGGGATGGTTGTCCTCGCACATGATCGCGGCGGCCGCGAGCGCGGAGACGGACGGCTGGCAGATCGCCACCATGTGCGGGCGCGGACCGAGCTGCCCGAGGAAATCGATCAGATGCTCGGTGTAGTCGTCGAGCCCGAAGCGGCCCTCGCTGCGCGGAATGTCGCGCGGATTGTGCCAGTCGGTGATGTAGACGTCGTGGTCCTGCAGCAGCGTCTTGACGGTGCCGCGCAGGAGCGTGGCGAAGTGCCCGGACATCGGCGCCACCAGCAGCAAGCGCGGCTGCTCGCCGACGCCGTGCTTCTTGAAGCGCAGCAGCGAGCCGAACGGCGTCGCGTAGGCGATCTCCTCGCTGACGGCGACCTCGCGGTTGCCCACCATGACGCTGTCGATGCCGTAGGCGGGACGGTCATAGGTGAGGGTGGAGCGCGAGATCAGCTCCAGCGCGGCCGACAGCCGGCCAACCACCTGGTCCGAATGGCCCTGAGGCACCAGATGGAGGAATTTCAGCGCGGACGAAGCCCCCGCGCGCCATGGCGCCGTCAGGTCCATGTGGTTCTGAAAAGCCTGATAGTACATCGACATCATACTGAAATGCCCATCCCGTCCCGTGCTGCTATGCAATAAGGACGCCAGTCGGCGACCGGCTCCCCCGCGCAAAACTGGCACGTCGCTTGCTGCGCATGCGGTGGAAGCACAGGCCACGGGCAGGCCCGGCCGATGTCGGGACCAGGGAAAGGGTCATATGGCGAAGGCGACACTGACCATCAGCAGCAAGAACTACTCGTCCTGGTCGCTGCGTGGCTGGCTACTGACGAAATTTTCCGGGCTCGATTTCGAGGAGATCGTCACCGCGCCGGACGATCCGTCGGCGCGGGCCGAGATCCTGCTGCTGTCGTCCTCGATCCTAGTGCCGTGCCTGCGGCACGAGGGCGCCGTGGTCTGGGATACGCTGGCCATTGCCGAATATCTCAACGAGGCGATGCCGGACGCCGGCCTGTTGCCGGCCGATCGCGTCCAGCGCGCCCATTGCCGCTCGATCTCAGGCGAAATCCATTCCGGCTTCACCACGCTGCGCGCCTCGCTGCCGGTCAACCTGAAGGGACACTTTCCCGGCTTCAAGATCTGGTCGCGGGCGCAGGCCGACATCGACCGGGTCTGGTTCATCTGGCGCGACTGCCTGGAGAAATCGGGCGGCCCCTTCCTGTTCGGCGAGAAGCGCACCATGGCGGATGCGATGTACGCGCCGGTGGTGACGCGCTTCGTGACTTACGACGTCAAGCTCGCGCCGCCGCTGAAGGCCTACGCCGACACCATCATGGCCATGCCCGAGATGCAGGAATGGATCGCGGCGGCGAAGGAGGAGCCGGCCGAGATCGAGGAGCTTGAGGTCGAATATTAGGCAAGCGTCGCCCGGCCCTGCCTGTTTCGGGGGCGGCAGCCCTCCCGCTGGGACCGCAGCGCTATGCCTTTGCAACAATTAACCTTTGGACCCGGGGACCGGCGCCCGCGCTCCGGCCCGCTGCGCAGATATTGTGCGCGCCTGACGAGCCGCATCGAGATCTAGCCGTGAACAGATGCGGACAGGGCGCTTCGACTGATTCGGACGTGATTCGTTCGGGCCGCGTTCCGAAGGTTAAAGCGGAGCGCGGCCCCGTCGCATTTTGAAACAGAGAACGCCTTCAGGCCGCCCCGCGCTGCTTCACGCGCGGCAGGCGCCAGCCGATCACGGTCGCTTCCACCGCAATTCCGGCCTCGTGGTTTTGCCAGCGTCCCTCGACATAGCGGCAGGCGAACGGCAGTTGATATGTCCCGCTGTGATCCTCGCACAGCACTTCGAGAGGCAGGCCCGGCGGTGGTTCTCCGGCGCCGTCGAATTCCGCCAAACGTCTATCGCGCGTTGCCATTCCAATATTCTCCCCTAAACAAAGCCGCGGACAGAGCGCCCACTTCTTCCGCGCGCGGATCATCGTTCCCCGTCCCAGGGAACGGACGCAAGCTCAACGCGAGAATGCGGTGCGAGTGTGGTAGCTTCAATCGGCTGCGCGCAAACAGCGCACATTGCTGTGATCGACTGGCGAGGAACCTTCATGCTGCTTCGAAACGCCGGCATTTGTTTCGCAACGTTGCTGCTCGCGGCGCTGGCGCCTCTGCCCGTGCTCGCGCAGGACGTGCCCGGCATCGAGATCTGCACGGTCGAGAAGACCATGGAGCGTCGCACCAGCTGCCTGCAGAGCAACGTCGACTTCCTGCAGAAGACGATCACCAAGCTCAGCCTCGATCATCAGCAGAAGCTGGATGCGGCGGGTCGCCAGATCGATGCGTTGAAGACGACCATCGCCGGCCTGCAGAAGACGCTTCTCGATCTCCAGGCCGCGCAGGCGAAGACCGCCGAGGACTTGAAGAAGAAGCAGGACGCGCCGCCGGCGAAGGACGCCGCGAAATAAGCGCGCCGGTCACGTCACGCGATAGCGCTCGATCACGCCACGATCGGGCTCGTAGCCGAGCCCTGGGCCCGAGGGCACCGCGACATGGCCGCTTGTATCGACATCGGCACGGCCGCCCCAGAGGCAAGCCTCGCGTTTCAGATAGAACACCTCCACCAGTCCGTCGTCGCGGGTCGCGAGCAAATGCAGCGTCGCCAGCAGGCCCGGGCCGAAGTAAGGCGAGTGCGGCACGATCTTGATGCCGGACCGATCGGCCAAGGCTGCGACCTTCAGGAATTCCGTGATGCCGCCGACCTTGGTCACCGAGGGCTGGGCGTGGCTGACTGCGCCCGCCTCCATCATCTGGCGGAATTGATATACGGTGCAGGCATTCTCGCCGGCGGCAATTCCGAGCCCGCTCTTGCTGCGCACCTCGGCAAGCGTGGCGAAATCTTCCGGCGGCCAGACCGGCTCTTCCAGGAACATCGGCTGTGCATCGCGGCATGTCGTCGCGAAGGCGATCGCCTGCTCTCCGGACAGCGGGCAGTTCATATCGACCATCAGTGGAATGCTGGGGCCGATCGCCTCGCGCGCGGCGAGCACCGCAGGCGTCGTGGTCTCGTGCAGCTTGATCGCGCCATAGCCGAGTGCGAGCGCCTTTCGGCATTCGGCGGCGATGTTATCGGGGGAGCCGATCCGGAGCAGGCTCGCGTAAGCCGGAATCGCCGTGCGCCTGATCGTGCCCAGCAGGCGATGCAGCGGCACGCCCTTGATCTTTGCAGCGAGGTCCCACAACGCGATATCGAGCCCGGAGATCGCGAACATCGTGATGCCGTAGCGGCCGAACAGATGCAAATTGCGCTGGATCTGCTCCATCGCCGCTGGAATGCCGGCCGCATCGGGCACCTTCAGCCCGCGGGCCTGCGGCGCGATCATCTCCTCGACGGCGCTGCACGTCGTGCGCGGACAGACATAGGCGAAGGCATCGCCCCAGCCGGTCAGGCCGGCATCGGTCGTGACCTCGACGAGGACCATGTCGAGGGCCGTGATGGCGGAAGCGCCCTGGCGGAAGCTCGCGACACCGGAATCATAGGGGATGCGGATATGGTGCGCCCGCACATCGGTGATTTCCATGACGCGGGTTCCTCTTTCTCGTGAGCGGTTCGGACGAGTGTAGCCACGAACACCGGGGCGTTGCCAGCGGTCGTTGGCCGGCTATCCTGATGCGAAGGACAGCAATGCCGATCAAGCAGGGCGATGCCGAGCGGCGCATCATCGCCGCGCTTCGAACGAGGGCCTGAACCACCATGAATCCAGCCCAGCGCGCACTCTGGTACATCGAGAGCCATCTGGCCGAGCCGATGACGCTCGACGAGATCGCTGCGATCTCGGGCGTGTCGCGGTTCCACATCGTGCGTGCGTTTGCCGCAGCGGTCGGTCTGCCGGTGATGCGCTACGTGCGTGCGCGGCGGCTGAGTGAGGCGGCGCGCAGCCTGGCAAGGGGCGCTCCCTGCATCCTGTCACTGGCGCTGGAGGCGGATTACGGCTCGCACGAAGCGTTCACCCGCGCGTTCCGCGACCAGTTCGGCACCACGCCCGAAGCGGTGAGGGCGGCAGCGTGCGTCAGCAACCTCAATCTTCAGGAGCCGATCCTCATGGACTCCACGATGCTCGATACTCTCGCCCCACCGCGTTTCGAGACCGCCAAGGCCTTCCTGGTCGCCGGTCCCGCCGAGCGCATCTCCTGCGACAACGGCGCCATGATCCCCGGTCTATGGCAGCGCTTCAATCGGGAGGTCGCCGACATTCCCGCGCGCGTCGGGAACGTCGCCTATGGCGTCTGCTGCAATGGCGATGACGCCGGCAATTTCGACTACATCGCCGGCGTCGAGGTCGCCGATTTCTCCGACCTGCCGCGCCGCTTCGGGCGGATCCGCATTCCGGAGCAGCGTTATGCGGTGTTCGCGCACAAGGACCACGTCGCCTCGATCCGCCGCACCGTAAACACGATCTGGAATCAATGGCTGCCCGCATCTAGCCTGGAAGCCGCGGACGCGCCGAACTTCGAGCGCTATGACGAAAAATTCGATCCGGCGACCGGCAACGGTGGCTTCGAAATCTGGATACCGGTCACAGAGTAACACGCAACGCTGGCATACCGTCCCGCTTGCTTGGCAAGCCCGAGTGACTTTGCCATAACCGCAGGCAAATCTTGCCTGCGGGGGCCCGTGCCGGAGATCCCGTGCAAGCCATAACAATCAGCCGGGAGGGTCCGAAATGTCCAACGTCCGCGTTCTCGCCACCGACCTCGAATTTCCCGAAGGGCCGGTCGTGATGCCGGACGGCTCGGTGGTGCTGGTGGAGATCCGCGGCCAGCGGCTGACGCGCGTTTATCCCGACGGCCGCAAGGAGATCGTGGCCAAAATTCCCGGCGGCCCGAATGGCGCCGCGCTCGGACCCGACGGCAAAATCTACATCTGCAACAACGGCGGCTTCTCCTGGATTCCGGCCGGCAAGATGATCATGCCGGGCCCGCAGCCGGACGATTATCTCGGCGGCGCGATCCAGCGCGTCGACCTGCAAACCGGCAAGGTCGAGACCGTCGTGAGCAAATGCGGCGCGCACGATCTGCGCGGGCCGAACGACCTCGTCTTCGACAGGCACGGCGGGCTCTGGTTCTCCGATCTCGGCAAGCGCCGCGCGCGCGAGATGGACGTCGGCGGCATGTATTACCTCAAGCCCGGCATGAGCGAGATCGTGGAGGTCGTGCACGGCATCTTGCCGGCAAACGGCATCGGCCTGTCGCCGGACGAGAATATTGTCTACATCGCGGAGACCCCGACCGGGCGGCTCTGGGCCTATGAGCTCTCGGCGCCGGGCGCGCTCAAGCCGCGCGATCCGATCTATCGCGGCGAGCGCGGCAAGCCGATCTGCGGCCTCGGCGGCTACCAGATGTTCGACTCGCTCGCGGTGGAAGCTGGCGGCAATGTCTGTGTCGCCACGCTCGTCTCGGGGTGCATCTCGGTGATCGCGCCCGACGGCACCCTGGTGGAACAGGTCCCGACCGGCGACCGCGTCACCACCAACATCGCCTTCGGCGGCCCCGAGCTGAAGACCGCCTATATCACGCTGTCCGGCAAGGGCGAGCTGATCGCGATGGACTGGCCGCGCGGCGGATTGCCGCTCAATTTCCTAAACACGTAAACGGTGCTAGTGACCGTCATTGCGAGCGAAGCGAAGCAATCCAGGAATGCGTCCGCGGTGACAGTCTGGATTGCTTCGTCGCTTCGCTCCCCGCAATGACAACGGAGAGAGACTTCAATGCCCTGGCCCGATCCCATCACCCTGCGTGGGCAGCACGCCCGTCTCGAGCCGCTGTCGCATGATCATCGCGAGGGGCTGGTCGAGGCCGTCAAGGACGGCGAGCTGTCGAAGCTGTGGTACACCGCGATCCCGCTGCCGGAGAACATGGGCAAGGAGATCGACCGCCGCTTAGGCCTGCAGGCTGCCGGCTCGATGCTGCCGTTCACCGTGTTCGACGCCGGCGGCACCATCGTCGGCATGACCACCTACATGAACATCGATGCCGCCAACCGCCGCGTCGAGATCGGCTCGACCTGGTACGGCAAGAGCGCGCAGCGCGGCCCCCTCAACACCCAGTGCAAGCTGCTGCTGCTGCGCCATGCCTTCGAGACGCTGAACTGCATCGCGGTCGAGTTCCGCACGCACTTCTTCAACCACCAGAGCCGCCGTGCCATCGAGCGCCTGGGCGCCAAGCAGGACGGTATCCTGCGCAGCCACCAGATCGCGCCGAACGGAACGTTGCGCGATACCGTCGTTTACAGCATCACCGCCGCCGAATGGCCGACGGTGCAGGCGCATCTGGAATTCCAACTCAACGACAAGCCGCGCTAGGGGCGGCCGAGGGACCATGGATAGATTTGACTATGTGATCGTCGGCGCGGGCTCCGCCGGTTGCGTGCTCACCAGCCGGCTCAGCGAGGATCCCAACACCAGTGTCTGCGTGCTCGAGGCGGGCCCTTCCGACTGGCACCCCTACATCCATCTGCCGGCGGGCTTCATCAAGACCTTCCACATGAAGAGCATCAACTGGGCCTATCAGCAGGAGCCGGGGCCCTGGACCGGCGGGCGCAGCATCTACGCGCCGCGCGGCAAGACGCTCGGCGGCTCGTCCTCGATCAACGGCCACATCTACAATCGCGGCCAGCGCATGGATTTCGACACCTGGGCGCAGATGGGCAATCGCGGCTGGGGCTATGCCGACGTGCTGCCTTACTTCCGGCGGCTGGAGAAGCGGGTCGGGGAGGGCGAGGACACCTATCGCGGCCGCGACGGCAACCTCATCGTCACCACCATGAACTGGCGCGATCCGCTCTGCGAGGCGTTCATGGAAGGCGCGGTCTCGCTCGGCATTCCCCGCAATCCCGATTACAATGGCAAGACCCAGGAAGGCGTCTCCTACTGCCAGCGCACCATCAACAACGGCCTGCGCGTCTCCGGCGCCACCGCGTTCCTCAAGCCGGCGATGAAGCGGCCCAACGTGCATGTGCATACCCATGCGCACGCGACCGAGATCATCTTCGAGGGCAAGCGCGCGGTCGGCGTGCGCTACATGAAGGGCGGCCGCGGCGGCACGCCGGTCGAGGTGCGCGCCAACAAGGAAGTGATCCTCTCCGGCGGCAGCTATAATTCGCCGCAACTGCTGCAGCTTTCCGGCATCGGCTCGCCCGACCTGTTGCAGCAGCACGGCATCGCCGTGCGTCACGCGCTGCCCGTCGGCGAGGGCCTGCAGGACCACTACGCCCCGCGCACGGTGGCGCGGGTCAAGGACATCAAGACTATCAACGAGCTCCGCCGCGGCTGGCGTCTCTGGGTCGAGGCGATGAAATGGGCCACTGCGCGCCGCGGCCTGCTGTCGCTGTCGCCGACCATGGTCTATTGCTTTTGGCATTCCGGCGAGAGCGCCGAGAGCTCCGACCTGCAGCTCACCTTCACGCCGGCTTCTTATAAAGAAGGCGTGCAGGGCCAGCTCGAGGACGAGCCCGGCATGACCGTGGCCTCCTGGCAGCAGCGCCCCGAGAGCCGCGGCTATGTCCGGATCCGCTCATCCGATCCGTTTGCGGCGCCGATCATTCAGACCAATTATCTCGACGCCGAGCTCGACCGCCGCGTCATCGTCGGCGGCATGAAGCTCGCGCGGCGCCTCTTGAAGAGTGCGCCGCTCTCGCCCTATTACGCCTACGAGGATTTCCCCGGCCCCAACGTCAACACCGACGACGAATTCCTGGCCGCCGCCACCCAGCGCGGCACCACCACCTTCCACCCCGGCTGCACCTGCCGCATGGGCCCGGCGGACTCGACGTGGGCGGTGGTCGACGACCAGCTCCGTGTCCACGGCCTCGAAGCCTTGCGCGTCATCGACGCCTCCGTCATGCCGCGCATGATCTCGGCGAATTTGAATGCATCAACGATGATGATCGCCGACCGCGCCTCGGACCTGATCCGCGGCAAGCAGCCGATGGAAGCCGCAAGCATTCCGGACGCGGCGGTAGCGTGAGCAGCGCAACTGCGTAGGGTGGGTTAGCGAGCGGCCGCGCAAAAGCGCGGCCGTTTGCGTAACCCACCACTTCTCCCGATGTGGAAACAAAAGAGGTGGGTTACGCTGACGCTAACCCACCCTACGAGACCGGCTGTGTCGCTGCTCCGTCAATCCCCTCCCGCGAAAATATTCCACTTTACCGAAATTCGGAATTGCGGCATAACCGCAAACAGCCCGGCCCACGAAGAGGGGCGGTTCGCGAGTCGTTCGAAACGCGGGCCGGGTTGCGGTGGACGCGGCAGCGTCGTGCGCGAGAGGCGCGGGCAGGGCGGGTAGTCCCTGTGAGCCCGAGGCTTCGTGCGGACGGGCGGCGCTGCTAGGTTCGTCTCGTCTGTAAGTTTCCGGCTCCGGCGACAGGGTCGGGAATACTGCAGGTGAATGGCGGACCGTGCGTACGGCAAAACCGTGTGGTCCTGGCCGTCGTTGCTACGGTCAAGCTGCTTGCGGAGATGTGCGCGAGCCCAACCGGGCAGACGGCATCGTCAATTCGCGGGGCGAGGGAGGCCAGAAGGAATTCGGCTCCCGGGAGAGCGCGGCATAAGCCGTCCGACCATCGCGCAGGGAAGGCCGAGTGTTCGGCGACACCTGTATGCTGCTGTGCGGTTTCTCTGCGTGTGCTTTTCGCGCAGCAGACCGCGGGTGCCCGTCGGCACCCGGTCTTCCCTGCGCCCTCTTTCTTTTGGGGCGATGGAATGAAGCAAAGCTCGGGCGAGATGAGCCGCGAGGCTGCGAAGGTGTGTCTGCGATTCAATGCGAATTGAAGAATGTGCTGTCGAAACTTGCTCCGTCATTGCGAGCGCAGCGAAGCAATCCAGAATCTCTCCGCGGAGGGATTCTGGATTGCTTCGTCGCAAGGGCTCCTCGCAATGACGGGGAGAGAGCGTGCGGCGAACCCCGCTCTCGTGCCCCGGACGCAGCGCAGCGTCCCTTTGACGGTGCGCTGCAGAGCCGGGGCCCATGTCGCCGTATTGTGCCGTGCCGCGTTCTGGTCCCGGCTCTGCGCAGCAGCGTTTCACGCTGCAGCGCGTCCGGGACACAAAACCTACACTTCCCGTCGGCTCAGGAACGCCAGCCGCTCGAACAGATGCACGTCCTGCTCGTTCTTCAAGAGCGCGCCGTGCAGCGGCGGGATCAGTTTGCGCGGGTCGCGTTCGCGCAGCTGCTCGACGCTCATGTCCTCGTTGAGCAGCAGCTTGAGCCAGTCGAGCAGCTCCGAGGTCGACGGCTTCTTCTTCAGGCCCGGCACCTCGCGCACCTCGAAGAAGATGCGCAGGGCTTCCTCGACGAGGCGCTTCTTGATGCCGGGGAAGTGGACGTCGACGATGCGGCCCATCGTGTCGGCGTCGGGGAACTTGATGTAGTGGAAGAAGCAGCGGCGCAGGAACGCGTCCGGCAGCTCCTTCTCGTTGTTGGAGGTGATCATCATGATCGGGCGCTGCTTGGCCTTGATCGTCTCGCCGGTCTCGTAGACATGGAATTCCATGCGGTCGAGCTCGAGCAGCAGGTCGTTGGGGAATTCGATGTCGGCCTTGTCGATCTCGTCGATCAGGAGCACCGGGCGCTGTTCGGCCGTAAAAGCCTCCCACAGCTTGCCGCGCTTGATGTAGTTCCGGATGTCGGAGACGCGCTCATCGCCGAGCTGGCTGTCGCGCAGGCGCGACACCGCGTCGTATTCGTAGAGGCCCTGCTGCGCCTTGGTGGTGGACTTGATGTGCCAGGTCAGGAGCGGCGCGTTCAGCGCCTTCGCCACTTCCTCGGCCAGCACCGTCTTGCCGGTGCCGGGCTCGCCCTTCACCAGGAGCGGGCGCTCCAGCACGATCGAAGCGTTGACGGCGACCTTGAGGTCATCGGTCGCAACATAGTCCTTGGTGCCGGTAAATTTCATTGCGCGTCCTTGTTGGTCGTCGTCGCGAGGCTGTTTGCATCGGTCACGACAAGCGAACGGCCGCTCGCGGCGGCCGTTCCCGGTTCGGTCAGGCTTTCAGACCCGTTTTATCAGCGAAAGGATGACGAGCACAATCACCGCGCCGATCGTGGCATCGATGATGGCGCCGACCGTGCCGGTTGCCAGCTGGATATGCAGCTGCGGCAGCACCCAGCTCGCCACCAGCGCGCCGATGATGCCGACGACGATGTTGCCGACCAGCCCAAATCCCGCCCCGTGGACAATCTTGCCCGCGAGCCAGCCTGCGATCGCGCCGATGATGAGCGCTGCGAGAATTCCCATTGCAAACGTCCCCCAAAACAACCCCTTGTGGCCACCAATTCTAGAGCAAAAAGCCTCCCGGTCCAGCGTCCCGCGGCGGTCTCCGCCCCTTGACGTCAGCCCCCCGACGGGCAATCTGTCACCCATGTTCCTGCAATTCTTCACCTCTCTGCGCGACGCGCAGGTCCCCGTGACGCTGCGCGAATACCTCACGCTGATGGAGGCGCTCGACGCTGATCTGTCGGATTATTCGGTCGAGAATTTCTACTACCTGTCGCGTGCCTCCTTGGTGAAGGACGAGCGCAATCTCGACAAGTTCGACCGCGTCTTCGGCACCGTGTTCAAGGGGCTGGAAAACCTGCTCGACGCCATGGACAAGGCGGAGATCCCCGAGGAGTGGCTGAAGAAGCTCGCCGAGAAGTATCTGACGGAAGAAGAGAAGAAGCAGATCGAGGCCATGGGCTGGGACAAGCTCATGGAGACCTTGAAGAAACGCCTCGAGGAGCAGAAGGGCCGGCACCAGGGCGGCTCGAAATGGATCGGCACCGCCGGCACCTCGCCGTTCGGCGCGCACGGCTACAATCCCGAAGGCGTGCGCATCGGCCAGGAGAAGAACCGTAACAACCGCGCCGTGAAGGTGTGGGACAAGCGCGAGTTCAAGGATCTCGACGGCAATGTCGAGCTCGGCATCCGCAACATCAAGGTGGCGCTGCGGCGCCTGCGCAAATTCGCCCGCACCGGCGCGCCGGACGAGCTCGATCTCGACACCACCATCCGCGAGACCGCCAATCACGGCTATCTCGACGTGCACATGCGCCCCGAGCGGCGCAACGCGGTGAAGCTCCTGGTGTTCTTCGACATCGGCGGCTCGATGGATACGCATATCGAGCAGGTCGAGGAGCTGTTCTCGGCGGCGAAGAGCGAGTTCAAGCACATGGAGTATTTCTACTTCCACAACTGCCTCTATGAGGGCGTGTGGAAGCAGAACAAGCGCCGCTTCACCGACCGCACGCCGACCTGGGACGTGCTGCACAAATATCCGCACGACTACAAGGTCGTGTTCGTCGGCGATGCCTCGATGTCGCCTTACGAGATCATGGTGCCCGGCGGCTCGGTCGAGCACGTCAACGAGGAGCCCGGCTCGGTCTGGCTCGACCGCATCATCCGCACCTATCCGCACACGGTGTGGCTCAACCCGGTGCAGCAGAAGCACTGGGACTATTCGGAATCCACCACCATCATCAAGCGCATCTTCGCCAACCGCATGTACCCGATCACGATCGAGGGGCTGGAGAATGCGATGAAGGAATTGACGCACTGATGCATGCGTGAGCTCGGCTCTATCGGCAACGGGACTGCGCTCCCTCCCCCGCTTGCGGGGGAGGGTTGGGGAGAGGGTGTCTCCACAATGGGACAGTCCCCTAGAGGAGAGAGCCCTCACCCGCATCGCTTCGCGCTGCGACCTCTCCCGCGAGCGGGAGAGGTGACCCCACCTCGGGCAGTTCGCTTGGGGACGACGACGTACAAGAGGGAAGACCCATGCCCCAGACCATCACCCGCGGCATCAAGGCGCTGATCGACGAGGCCAATGCCGAGATCGAGACGCTCAACGCCAAGGACGCGATCGAGATCTCCAAGAACGGCGACGTCGTCATCGTCGACATCCGCGATCCCCGCGAGATCGAACGTGACGGCCGCATTCCCGGCGCGTTCGCCTGCACCCGCGGCATGCTGGAATTCTGGATCGATCCGCAGAGCCCCTATGCGAAGCCGATCTTCCAGGAAGACAAGAAGTTCGTGTTTCACTGCGCCGGCGGCCTGCGCTCCGCGCTCGCGGCCAAGACCGCGCAGGACATGGGCCTCAAGCCCGTCGCCCACATCGCCGGCGGCTACGCCGCCTGGCGCGATGCCGGCGGGCCCACGGAGAAGTGGGAGCCGAAGAAGAAGGGCTAAACTCGTCACACGCGGGCTTGACCCGCGTGTCCATCATTTCGAGAAGGATGGATGGCCGGGTCAAGCCCGGCCATGACGATTGGAGAGTATAGAAGCATGACCGCCACCGACCCCCTCGTCTCCACCGAATGGCTCGCCGCCCACATCGGCGATGCCGACGTCAAGATCCTCGACGCCAGCTTCAAGCTGCCGGGTGTGCTGCCGCTGCCGAAGGACGATTACCTCGCCGCGCACCTGCCGGGCGCCGTGTTCTTCGACGTCGATGCGGTGTCGGATCATTCCAACCCGCTGCCGCACATGTTTCCCAGCGCCGAGCAGTTTGGCCGCGACGTCGGCAATCTCGGCATCGGAAACAGCGACACCGTGGTCATCTATGATGCCGGCGGCTGGGTCGCGGCGCCACGCGCGTGGTGGATGTTCCTGTCCTACGGCCACAGCAACGTGCGCATCCTCAACGGCGGCCTGAAGAAGTGGCGCGCCGAGGGGCGTCCGGTCGAGAGCGGCGAGGTCAAGCCGAAGCCGGCGACGTTCAAGGCGAGCTATGATGCAGACCGTGTGCGCAGCATGCAGCAGCTGATCGCCAACCTCGAAAGCCGCAAGGAGCAGGTGATCGACGCGCGCGCTGCCGATCGGTTCGAAGGCCGCGCGCCCGAGCCGCGTCCGGGCATCCGCTCCGGCCACATCCCCGGCGCCCGCAACGTGCCCTACAATCTGCTGTTCGACGCCGCGACCGGCGAGATGAAGCCGCTCGACGCGCTCCGCGCCGCCTTCACCAATGCCGGCGTCGAGCTGGATGCGCCGATCGTGACCAGCTGCGGCTCGGGCGTCTCCGCCGGCGTGCTGACGCTCGCGCTCTACCGCCTCGGCATCACCGACACCGCTCTCTATGACGGCTCGTGGTCGGAATGGGGCCAGGCCGGCGGCCCGGCCATCGCGACCGGCCCGGCGTGAGGTGTCGGAATGAAGAGTCAGCGCGTGCGTGCGGTCGTTGTTGTCGCGAAAGCCGGCTGCTGCGGCTGACCGAACGGATCGAGCTGCTGCTGCAGCTGCTGAGGCGGCGGGCGCCGGACCACGCGAGACCGCTTCTTGGCCTTCGCCTTGCGCTTGGTCGCCTTGCTGCTCTCGGCCTTGCTGTTCTCGATCCTGGCCTTCGCCGGCGCGTCCGTCGTGGCCGTGGCAGCGTTCAGCGCGGCGAGCCTTGCGGAGGCGACATCGAGCGCCGCGGCGGCCGGGGCAGGGTCAGCCGGCGCCGGCTCGCTGGCAGGCTCGGCCTCGGGGATCGCGGCCGTGGTGTCGGCGGGGGTCAGCGTGTCCGTGGACGCCGGCGCTGCGGCCGCCACGGTGGGTTCGGGCCTGGCTGGCTCGATGGCCGGCACTTCGGCCAGGGGCGCAGTGACCTCGGGCTGAGCGTCAGTCTCGGTCGTGAGTGTGGCCACCTGTTCGGGCTCGCTCAGGGGCAGAGCGATGGTCGGCACCTGGTCGCGGAGCGATGGCGTGGTCTCGGCGGGCGCCTCCGGCTCGTCCCGCAGCACCGCGAGCACCGGCTGGGACGGCTCGGGCGCTTGCGCAAACACCTGCTCCTGCGGGCCGTTCCGCCAGCCGGGGTTGTTCACATATTGCTGATGGGTTGCCCGCAGCAGCGCGGCGGCCCCTAGGCCGAACACCAGGATGGAGGTTGACAGCAGGATCGCGGCAAACAGGAAGCGAAAGCCGGGAAGCATCGAGCGATTGCGAATTTCCGCCCCGGCGGCGGAGTGGCCGGGGCCCAAGAGCCATCTGAACGCGGTGACGGTACTGCTTGCCGCGTTCGCCACGCGGGATCGGAGCTCAAAAAGGTGGCGAATCAGGCTGATTCGACCATATCGCAACGCTTCCGCATCGTTCCGTTAAAATCGCGGCCCAACATCGCGGCAATTGATGGCGCGATACGATTTCAGCCCCGTGATGCAACGGGGCAACGGTAGTCTTGCGGATCACAAATCGGCAAGTCCGGCGCAAATAGGCCTGATATGTCTTGAATGTGCCGCTATCTTCCGTCATCTGGCCGTTAACGGTCCGATCGGGCTTGGGGACTATACAAGAGCGATGATGATCAAACACTTTCTGACGATATGCGCTGCCGCAACAGTCGCCGCGGCGGGAACCTCGCTCGCTCAGGCTCAGAGCTATCCGGTGCAGCAGGTGCCCGGCTATGGCGCACCGGCCGAATATCGGCCCGGTGACCGCATGCCGAATTTCGACGCGCTCGACGACGATGACGACGCGATGCCGCACGCCTCGCTGCCGCCGCCCGGTCCGGCCGACGATCCGCGCTACGGCCGTCCGATGGGCGCGCCTCCGGTCTATTCAGCCGCCCCGCCGCAAGGCCCGGTGATGTCGCCGGATGATCCGCGTTACGGCCGTCCGGCCGGCGCCCCGCCGGTCTATTCGGCGGCGCCGCAGGGCCCCGTGATGTCGCCCGACGATCCGCGCTACGGCCGTCCCGCCGGCCCGCCGGCGGTGATCTACGCCGACCGTCCGCCTCAGCAGGCGCCCGCCAATGATGGCCTGCGTCCGCCCGAGGCTGTGGGCGGTCCTGCCGCGACCGGGACGGTCCAGGCCGGGCAGCCGCCCGTGGGCACGGATGGCCGCCCGGTGACCTTGGCCGCACTGCCGCCCGAGGAGCAGCCCGATGCCGCGCCTGTGCAGCTGCCGCCGAACCTGCGCCGCCAGGAGGTCGCGTTCCAGACCAAGGAGCCCGCCGGCACGCTCGTGGTCGATACGCCCAACACCTACCTCTATTACGTCCTCGGCAATGGCCGCGCGATCCGCTACGGCGTCCGCGTCGGCCGCGACGGCTTCACCTGGACCGGCGTGCAGAAGATCACCCGCAAGGCCGAGTGGCCGGATTGGCATCCGCCGACCGAGATGATCGAGCGTCAGCCCTATCTGCCGCGCTTCATGGCCGGCGGTCCGGGCAATCCGCTCGGCGCCCGCGCGATGTATCTCGGCTCGACCGTCTACCGCATCCACGGCACCAATCAGCCCTCGACCATCGGCAAGTTCGTCTCGTCGGGCTGCATAGGCATGCTGAACGAGGACGTCTCCGACCTGTTCGATCGCGTCAAGGTCGGCACCCGCGTGGTGGTGATGCCGGGCGGCCCGCCGCCGGGCACGGCGACGGCCTCCGCCGCGCCGGTGCAGAGCGCTGCCGGACCGGCTCCGATGTCCGCCCAGGCGGGCCCGGTCCCGGGGACGCAGCCCACCGTCGTGCCGCCGCTGCCCGCGCCGGTCACCGTGCGCTGAGCGCCTCGACATCAATGAAATTGCGAAGGGCGTGCCATCGGCACGCCCTTTTCGTGTCAGGCCAGCCTGCGCGGCAGCTCGCCGCCCTTGGTGAAGGCGTCGATCGCCTCGACCATCTGGCCGTAATGGATGCGCAGACCGTCCGTGGTCGCGTAGCCCAGATGCGGCGTCAGCACGAGGTTGTCGAGCTTGCGGAAGGGATGGTCGAGCGGCAGCGGCTCGACCGAGAACACGTCCAGGCCTGCACCTGCGATCTTGCGCTGCTGCAAGGCTTCCAGCAGCGCCTGCTCATCCACGATCGGCCCGCGCGCGGTGTTGACCAGGAAGGCCGTCGGCTTCATCCGCGCAAGATCCGCGCGGCTGATGAGGCCACGCGAGCGCTCGCTCAAGACCACATGGATGGTGACGATGTCGGCCTTGGCGAACAGCTCCTCCTTGCTGGCGTAGCCGACGCCGGCCGCCGCGCATTTCTCCGGCGTCAGGTTCGGGCTCCAGGCGATCACGTTCATGCCGAACGCCTTCGCAATGCCCGCCATCTTGCTGCCGAGCTTGCCGAGCCCGACGATGCCGAGGGTCAGGCCTTCGATCTCGAGGCCGGCAAATGTCTGCCAGGACGCGCCCGCATGCATCCGCGCGTTCTCGCGGCCGATGCCGCGGGTCAATTCCAGGATCAGGCCCATCGCGAGCGGCGCCGTCGGATCGCGGGAATATTGCGTGCCGCCGATGGCGACGCCGCGTCCCTTTGCAGCCTCGATGTCGATCGCGGCGTTGCGCATGCCCGACGTCAGCAGCAGCTTCAGCTTCGGCAGGCGATCGAACAGGCTTTTGGGAAACGCCGTGCGCTCGCGCATCGCGCAGATGATCTCGAAGTCACTGAGCGCACTGGCTGCGGCCTGCTCGGAGGCGAAGGGATGGCTGAACACGGTGACGTCGACGCGGTCCGACAATTGCGGCCAGTCGGCAACGTCGAGCGCGAGATTGAAATAGTCGTCGAGGATTGCGCAGCGCAGCCGGCTCATCAGCGTTCATCCATGGCGAGAGGTGAGGGCGCCGGGCGGGCGCCATCGTCGGAACCTGGCCATGGTTGCGCGCAATCGCGCCGGCGCGCAAGCAGCCGGCGTCTTCAAAAGTCCGATATGAGGTCGTCGCTCAGAGGTCGCGGGGCTTCAGCCGGATCGGCGCATCCAGGCCGTGCTTGGCGCGCCAGGCGGGGCCGGGGCCGCGCATGTAATGCAGCTCGGGCCGGTAGGGATTGAAGGCGGTGGCGAAGAAGCGCTTCCAGACGGCCTTGATCTCCGAGGCGAACCCGAAAGAGCGCCCCGCTCCTGCCGGAACGTGAAGAGAATTGGTCTCGATCAGAGCCATGATGCGGCCTCGCTGTGCTCCCCGTTCGTTCTGAGCGGGTGGCGCTGTTTCCGCGCGAAACCGAGCTTTGGCCTGCTTTATTAAAAAATGGTTTCAATTGTCCGGATCTAGGTCCGGATGGTGTCCGTCCCGTATTCATCCGTGGTGAACGGACGGAAAACGTTGCCCTTTGGGGGCGGGATCGCTACATCGGCGGCAAGCAAAATTTCCTCAAATCGAAGGTTTCACGGGACCGATGGCGCGCCAGTTCATCTATTTCATGCAGGGCCTGACCAAGAGCTACCCGACCCGGAAGGTGCTCGATAACATCCACCTGAGCTTCTACCCCGACGCCAAGATCGGCGTGCTCGGCGTCAACGGCTCCGGCAAGTCGACCCTGCTCAGGATCATGGCCGGTCTCGACAAGGAATACACCGGCGAGGCCTGGGTCGCCGAGGGCGCCCGCGTCGGCTATCTCGAGCAGGAGCCGCAGCTCGACCCTGCGCTCTCGGTGCGCGAGAACGTCATGCAGGGCGTCGCCAAGCAGAAGGCGATCCTCGACCGCTACAACGAGCTCGCGGTCAACTATTCCGACGAGACCGCCGACGAGATGACCAAGCTGCAGGACGAGATTGAGGCCCAGGGCCTGTGGGATCTCGACAGCAAGGTCGACCAGGCCATGGACGCGCTGCGCTGCCCGCCCGACGATGCCGACGTCACCAAGCTCTCGGGCGGCGAACGCCGCCGCGTCGCGCTGTGCAAGCTGCTGCTCGACCAGCCCGAGCTCTTGCTGCTGGACGAGCCGACCAACCATCTCGACGCGGAATCCGTGTCGTGGCTGGAAGGCCATTTGCGCAACTATCCCGGCGCGATCCTGATCGTCACCCACGACCGCTACTTCCTCGACAACGTAACCGGCTGGATCCTCGAGCTCGATCGCGGCCGCGGCATCCCTTACGAGGGCAATTACTCGTCCTGGCTGGTGCAGAAGCAGAAGCGTCTGGAGCAGGAAGGGCGCGAGGACGCCGCGCATCAGAAGACGCTGGCACGCGAGCAGGAATGGGTGGCGTCTTCGCCCAAGGCGCGCCAGGCCAAGTCGAAGGCGCGTTATCAGCGCTATGAGGAGCTGCTCAAGAAGGCGAGCGAGAAGCAGACCCAGACCGCGCAGATCATCATTCCCGTGGCCGAGCGGCTCGGCGCCAACGTGGTCGACTTCGAAGGTCTCAGCAAAGGTTTTGGCGATCGCCTGCTGATCGACAATCTCACCTTCAAGCTGCCGCCCGGTGGCATCGTCGGCGTGATCGGCCCCAACGGCGCCGGCAAGACCACGCTGTTTCGGATGATCACCGGGCAGGAGAAGCCCGACGCCGGGACGATCACGGTCGGGGAGACCGTGCATCTCGGCTATGTCGACCAGTCGCGCGATGCGCTCGACGGCAAGAAGACCGTATGGGAGGAAATCTCCGGCGGCAACGAGCTGATCCTGCTCGGCAAGAAGGAAGTCAATTCGCGCGGCTATTGCTCGGCGTTCAACTTCAAGGGCGCGGACCAGCAGAAGAAGGTCGGCGCGCTCTCGGGCGGTGAACGCAACCGCGTCCATCTCGCCAAGATGCTGAAATCGGGTGCCAACGTCCTGCTGCTCGACGAGCCGACCAACGACCTCGACGTCGACACGCTGCGCGCGCTGGAAGAGGCGCTGGAGGATTTTGCCGGCTGCGCCGTCATCATCAGCCACGATCGCTGGTTCCTCGACCGCATCGCGACCCACATCCTAGCCTTCGAGGGCGACAGCCACGTCGAATGGTTCGAAGGCAATTTCCAGGATTACGAGAAGGACAAGATGCGCCGGCTCGGCCAGGACAGCATCATCCCGCACCGGGTGAAGTACAAGAAGCTGACGCGGTGATGACGGCATGATGCGGCGGGCGCTCATCGCTGCGGTGATCGTCATCGCCTGCGCCTGGTCGCCCGCCCGCGCCGCCGACGCCGCCTTCACAGAGTTCATCGCCTCGCTGTGGCCGGAGGCCCAACAGGCCGGCGTCTCGCGCGCAACGTTCGAGCGAGAGACGCGCGGGCTCGAGCCCGATTACAAGCTGCCCGATCTGCTCTTGCCCGGGCGGCCGGCGCTAGGTGCGCCGTCGCAGGCCGAGTTCGTGCAGGTGCCGGCGGACTACGTCAAGGAAGCCTCGATCGCGCGGCTGGCCGGTGAGGGGCAGCGGCTGCTGCTGAAATATCGCGCGGCGCTGACCGAAATCGAGAAGAGCTCCGGCGTGCCGGCGTCAATGATGCTTGCGATCTGGGGCCGCGAGACCGATTACGGCCGCTACACGCTGCCCTACGATCTGGTTCGTGTGCTGGCGACGCAGGCCTATGTCGGGCGGCGCAAGGATCAGTATCGCAACGAGTTCATCCTCGCGCTGAAGCTCCTCGGCGAAGGTGTGGTAACGCGCAAGGACATGCGCTCGTCCTGGGCCGGTGCCACCGGGCTCACGCAATTCCTGCCGTCTGAATATTACAAGCACGGCGTCGATTTCGACGGCGATGGCCGCGTCGACATCTGGCACTCCGTGCCGGATGCACTGGCCTCGGCCGCGCAGCAGCTCGTCAACAAGGGCTGGCAGAGTGGCCTGCGCTGGGCCTACGAGGTGCAGGCGCCGGCGAAGGTCGATTGCACGATTGGCGTGCCGGAGGTGACGAAGCCGATCGGCCAATGGCTGCGCGAGGGTTTTGTCCCGGTGCGCGGTCAAAAGCTCAGTGCCGCCGAGCAGGCGCAGCCGGCCTCGCTGCTGCAGCCCGAAGGCATCTACGGCCCGTCGTTCCTGACCACGAAGAACTACTTCGTCATCAAGGAGTACAATTTTTCCGACCTCTACGTGCTGTTCGTCGGCCATCTCAGCGACCGAATGACGAGCCCGCTGCCCTTCGCAACGCCCTGGTCGGCTTCAAAGCAATTGCGCACCAAGGACGTCGAGACCATGCAGCGCGGGCTGACGCGCATCGGCCTCTACAAGGACAAGATCGACGGCAAGGCCGGCATGCAGACGCGGGCCGCGCTCGGCGCCTATCAGAAGTCGGCGGGACTCAAGGTCGATTGCTGGCCGAGTGAAGAGGTGCTGCGCGCGATCCAGGCGGCCCGGTAGCGGATGACAAAAGAAAAAACCCGGCCGATGATCTCGGCCGGGCTTCGATCGCCGCGCTCATGAGCGCGTTGCGATCAGGTCAGTAGCAGACGCGAACCGGGCGGCTGACCCAGCCGTAGCCGTCCCAATAGCGCTCGCGGCGCCAGTAGCAGGGCGCGGGCGGCGGGGGCTCGGCGATGTAAACGGGGCCGCCATAGGCGGGACGGCTCGAGGCGATGGCGCCCCCGACGATGGCGCCGCCGATCAGGCCGGCCGCGATGCCGGCGCCGACGTTGTCACCGGCTTTGGCGGACGGAGCAGCGGTCACCAGCGAACCGGCGACCGTCGCAACCGTGAGGGCGGCAACTAAAGTCTTGTTCATGCTCTTGGCTCTCCAGGGAGATGGGTTCCTCCTGTTGGAGGCGCCCGGGTTTCAAAGGTTCACGCACACTCTGATGGAATTGGCCTTGCAGCTAGGAAGCGCGCAAATGGTCAACCCACGGTAAACGCACACGGAGCTGTGACGAGAAAAAGCGGTGTTTTTCAGGCCCTGAGATGAACGGCAACTCCGTAGTCAACCGGCTTGGCGCGCCTCAGCCGCAGACTCGGACGCGACGGATGCGCCAGGCATAGCCATCCCAGAAGCGCTGCTTCTGCCAAACGCAGCCGCCGTAATAGTCGTCGGCAACATAACCTGGACCGGGGGCGTAGTAGCGCGGCGGGTAATAACCCGGCCCGTAGTAGCCATAGCCGGGCCCGTAATAATACGGAGAAGCCAATGCGCCGCCGACAATGGCGCCGCCGATGATCCCGGCCGCCACGCCTGCCGCGACGCCGCGCTGGGCATGGGCCGGCGTTCCGGCCGTCAGGGCCAGGGTGGCGACGGCAGCGACCGCCAGGAGCGACTTCTTCATGACCTTGACCCTTTCGACGAACATGCGGGAACCGTTGGGCGGCAAGGTTCCATATTTCGCTCCAATGATCAATGAACGGCACCTTTGCCGGAGACGACCAATGGGTATGCGCCCCCACCGGGAGACGATGATGGGCAACGCGATGGTCAATTCATTGATTGCGGCCGGCATCGTTTTGGCGATCGGCTACGGCTGGATCGCACATCTCCAGAACCGCGCACGGCGCTCCCGCGCCGCCGCGGGTAGCGACGGAAGGAGTGCCGGCGCGGACAGCAGCTATTCCGGGACGAGTGACGGCTTTTCGCTGGGAAGCTGGTTTTCCGGCGGCAGCTCGGGGAACTCCAGCGAGGGCGGCAACTGTTCGAGCAGCGATAGCGGCAGCAGCGGCGGCGACTGCGGTGGCGGTGGTGACGGCGGAGGAGGCGGTGGCGGCGACTAGTCCGGCCACAATCTTGATCCAGCGCAACAGCCTATTTTAGAGCCGTTCTAGGCTTTGATCAGGCCAGTTTGGAATAGCTTCAAATACCGGTTTTTCCTTTTGCATCCGGCGGGCCTGTTAAATATCGATGATGGCGCATCACCGAAGGGCCTGCCGCTTCCATGATCGTTTGTTCCTGTAACGTGCTGAGCGATGACGATATCCGCGCCGCCGTCGCCGGGGCCGACGATGCCGTGCGCCATGCCAAGCAGGTGTACGGGTGTCTCGGCTGTAGCGCCGAATGCGGCCGCTGCGCCCGGACGATCAAGACCATCATCGACGAAGCGCTCGGCCCCTGTGCGCAGTCCTGCTGCGCCGGCTGCCCCCATACCCACACCGTGGCCGCCAACGACGAGACCGCCGAGCCCGCCGAGTTCGCCCTCGCGGCCTGCTGAAAACTTCCGCAATCCCGGCTGAGCTTTTCCCCGGCTGTGTTCCCGTAGCCGGTTGCCCTCGTTTGCGAAGTGATTTAGAAGCGTTCTAAACTCGGTTTAGGACCGATTTGGACTGCAAGAGCTGGAGTAAACCATGCAGGGCGACGCAAAGGTCATCGACTATCTCAACAAGGCGCTGCGTCACGAGCTGACTGCGATCAATCAGTACTGGCTGCATTACCGCTTCCTGGACAATTGGGGCCTGCTGGACATGGCCAAGGTCTGGCGCAAGGAATCCATCGAGGAGATGGAGCACGCCGACAAGCTCACCGAGCGAATCCTGTTCTTCGACGGCTTTCCGAACATGCAGGTACTCGATCCCCTGCGCATCGGCCAGAATGTCAAGGAGATCATCGAGTGCGATCTCGCCGCCGAGATGAGCGCGCGGGCGCTCTATCAGGAAGCGGCGACCTACTGTCACAGCGTCAAGGACTACGTCACGCGCGACCTGTTCGAGAAGCTGATGAGCGACGAGGAGCACCACATCGACTTCCTCGAAACCCAGCTCGATCTGATCGGTCGCATCGGCCTCGAACTCTACACCCAGAAGCACGTCGGCGGGCTCGAGGGTGACGGGCACTGAGCTCCGGCCCGTTTCCTTCCATTCGTCATGGCCGGGCTTGTCCCGGCCATCTACGTTTTTGCCCGCAGCACTGAGAACGTGGATGCCCGGGCCTTCGCCTCGCCGAAGCGGCTTCGGCCGCACAGGCGGGACAAGCCCACGCATGACGGCTCGGTTGCCAAGCCCCGCCTACAGCTGCGTCTTGTAGAGCTCTTCCACGACCTCCTGGCTCTGCCGCTCGCCCAGGCCGGTCTGGTCGTGAATGACCTCGATGATGCTCGGCATCACCGAGCGCTGCACCTTTTCGGACGACCATAGCTTCGAGCGCATCAGTGCCTTGCCGCAGTGGAAATAGACTTCGCTGACGGCAACGTTCAGCACCGCGCGCGGCGGCTTGCCGAATTCGACCATCGAGGCAAGCAGATCCGGATCGGCCGACAGCGTGCCGCGTCCGCCGACGCGCAGCGTCTCGTCGATGCCGGGAACGAAGAACAGCAAATGCACGAAGCCCGAGCCTTCGACCACGTTGCGGAAACTGTCGATGCGGTTGTTGCCGGAGCGGTCGGGCATCAGCAGCTGGTTGGGGCCGGCGACGCGGACGAAGCCGGTGCCACCGCCGCGCGGCGAAGCGTCGACGCTGCCGTCCGCGCCCGATGTCGCGAGCACGCAGAACGGCGACATCTCGATGAACTTCTTCGCATGCGCGTCGATCGCGGGCCGTGCTTTCGCGATCACGCGCGGCGTCGGCTTGGCATAGAGGGTGGCGAGGTCTTCGGCGCAAAGATCGGTCAACGGCGTGCCTCCGCTTCAAGCTTGGCTCTAAGCTACCCGATTGGGCCATCTCCAGCCAATGGAATTCATCACGACGCGCTACACGGCGTCAGCCGGAACGAAGCAGCTGATGATGATGGCCCCGCGGTGGTGGACGTACCACACCACGGCCTGGCCGACCGGATTGCCCTGGTCGCGGATGATGGCGCGTTCGGGCACTTCCATCCATTGCCCTTCGATCGGCACCCAGTAGCTGCCCGCGCGCACATCGTAGTCGGTGCGGTGGCCGTCGGAGATGTCGCAGCAGGGCACGCCGTTCGGCGCGATCACGCTCTTGAACCAGGCGCGGATGTCGGGCGGGACGTGATCGTATTGCCCCTTGTCGAACGCGAACGCCGCGCTCGTCAGCGCCGTCATCGCGATCAGCCAAACGCACAGTGCGAGCCTTCGCATGCGATCCTCCGCCGCATTCCGATTCGTATCGTTGATGCGATTAAGCCCGAGCTGTCAGCGCATTGCATGCTCAAATAATATGCGCGCGAGAGGCGCGGCGCATGATGCGTTGCGGCATGATCTTCGCTACGGCGTCTCGATCGAGGCGAGCAGCGACCTTGGCGCGACGTTGCGCCAGGCCATATCGAGCGCGCTTCGCAGCGTCACCTGATCGACCTTCGCCAGCTTCACATTCGTGCTGCCGTTCTTGCCCCAGGCGCCGGGCACCGGGCGAAACATCGCCGGCTCCGCATCGACGAGCATGGCCTGCTGGTCCGGCGTCAGCTTCACCATACCCCATGTGTCATCGGGATAGCCCATCGTCGCGAACACGCGCTTGCCGACGCGGAAGTCGGCATGGCCGTGATGCGCGCCCTCGATGACACCGGGAAGCGCGAGTGCAGCCTTACGAAAGCGGGCTTTCGACATGTCGTCTTGCTGCTGGTGCTACATCGACCGCTGCGGCGCGGTCTGGAGCAATTGCCTGACCTGCTCGCTGTAGAACTTTGCATTGCCGGTGGTGCCGTGGCCGCGCGTCTCGGTGCTCGCGGGGATCAAATAGAGCCGGCCGTTCTTGACCCGCTTCATGGCGGCGTCCGTGAGGCCGGTCTCGGGCGGGTTGCGCTCGTCGTCGGCGGAATTGATCAGCAGCAACGAGGCCTCGATCGCCTCCAGCTTCTCGCTCGCATTGTAGTCGCGCGAGGATTCCCATTGATAGACGAAGTCGTTGGTATCGGCCGTGATCGGCGTCGCCAGCCGGTCGTCGACCATCTTGTCGGCCTTGGCCGCGGTCGGCGCCTGCGCTTGATAGGCCAGCGTCCCGCCGATGCTCGCGATGCCGTAGGCGGTGACGGCGTATTTCATCATGCGCGGCTGGCTGGTGTAATTGCCGCCGTTGTAGTCGGGGTCGTTGCGGATGGTGTCGAGCATGATCCGCCGCAGCATCCAGTTGCGAGAGGCCATCTCGGTCGGTTGCGAGGCCATCGGAATCAGCGCGTCCATTGCCTTCGGATATTTCTCGCCCCACAGCCAGGTGTGCATGCCGCCCATCGAATTGCCGATGACGAGCCGCAGATGCTTGACGCCGAGGCCTTCCGTCACCAGGCGATATTGCGCCTCGACCATGTCGTCGTAATTGTATTTCGGAAAGCTCGTCTTCATGCCGTCGGAAGGCTTCGACGATTTGCCGTGGCCGATATTGTCGGGAATGATGATGTAATATTTGGCGGCGTCGAGCGGCTGCCCCGGGCCGAACAGCTCGCCGGCAAAGGAAGGCGACAACATGCTCGCGCCCGACCCGCCTGTTCCGTGCAGAACAAGCACCGGCTGGCCCGAGGGTTCACCGACGGTGGTGTAGTGCAGCTTGAGTTCGGCCATGGTCTCGCCGGTGTGGAACTTGAAATCCCGGGCGATCCAGTGCCCCTGCTTTGGGGTAGGGTAATCGGCGGAGAATACTGGTGTGGAAATTGCCGGGATCGCCAGGGACAGCAGGATGGCAGACAGCACCGCGCCGGAAGCTCTCATGTTCATTTCCCCCGTTGCGGCTCATGGTCGGCGGCCGCGTTGCAGTGGAACTTAGCAGAAGTGCGCGGAAGGATGTAGGATTTCGGCGCCGCTGATCGTCCTTGAGGGAAACATTCGGAGACCCCCTGCATGTGCCGCAACATCAAGACGCTGTTCAACTTCGAGCCGCCGGCGAGCGAGGATGAGATCCACGCCAGCGCGCTGCAATTCGTGCGAAAGCTGTCGGGTTTCAACAAGCCGTCGCAACTCAACGAGGCGGCGTTCGATCGCGCGGTGGCCGAGGTCTCCCAGGCCGCGCGAAAACTCCTGACGTCACTGCATACGAATGCACCGGCGCGCGACCGCGAGGTTGAGGCGGAAAAGGCCAAAGAGCGCTCGCGGCTGCGCTTCGGTACCTGAGCTCAGGCAGCGGACTCCGTGATCTGGCTCACGGTATCTGCCGTCTGGCCTTGCGATGGTGGCCGCCGGGGTTTTGATCGCCCGGAGCACGACATGAGCCGCCCCCTTCTTCCGTTGAAAGCAGGTGCCATCGTCTTCACGCTGCTGTGGACGGCGTGGATGATGTGGTGGAGCGGCTCGTTCTCGAGCGCCAATGTGATCATCCTTGCTTTGTGCGGCGCGGCGGTCGGCTATCTCTGGTATCGCGCCATGCGCTGGCAGTTCGAGCGCATGGGCATGCTGCCGCGGCGCGAGGATCAGCCCAAATAGACTGGTCGGCTAATCCTTGCCGTGCTTCTTCCTTTTCTTTTTCTTCTTGTGATCGTCGCCGTGATCGCCCTCGTCATCGACGATTGCCTCGTCGGTCTCCTGGACCGCGGCTTCGAGCGCTTCGCGCTCGGCGGCTTCGCGCTCGCGCTGGCGGCGGCGTTCGTCCCAGGCGTCGAAGAGCTGGTCGAGCCACGGCAGCACCTGCTCGATCGACGGCAATTGGCCGGGCGGACCCGGCTCGCCGCGCGGGCCTTGGGGTCCCTGCGGTCCGGCAGGTCCCGGCGCGCCGGCTGGCCCGCGCGGACCGGCTTCGCCCTGCTTTCCTTGCGGACCGGGCTTGCCGGGCGGTCCGGCCTTGCCGACCGGGCCCGGCTTGCCCTGCGGGCCTGGCTTGCCGCGCGCGCCGTCGGGGCCGCGCCGGCCCGGATGACCTTGTGGCCCCGGCCGTCCCGGCTCGCCTTGCCGCCCACGAGGACCCTGAGGCCCCGGCCTTCGTCCCTGGTCGTCTGCCACGCCACTGCTCCCTTCACCTGCAGCAAGCTACTTAGCGGCGTTTGACGACAGCAGCAATTCTGCCCGCGCATCGCGCCGGGCTTGATCAACATCAATCGGCGGCGCGAGCGGCCGTGTCATCGATCGCGCGCAGGCCATACCCCTTGCGAGGAACGAGCGATGCGCGCAGCGTGGACGATCTTCTGCCTGTTCGCCGTCATTCTCGTGGCCTCGCTCGGCCTCGATCACCTGCTGGTGCCCGACATCGTCCCGGTCGCGTTCGCCGAGGAGCCGCAACCGCCATGGGCTGTCATGACGGCTTTCCTGCTCCGCGCCATCGAGCTGATAGCGGCCTCGGTCGCGATGATCGCGCTCGCGGTCATCGCCGGCGGACTGATCCAGCGGCGCATCCTCGCGCGCTAGTCCTGATACGCAGGCACGTCGATGCCGGAGGCGGCATAGAGCCTGATCTTGTTGCGCAGCGTGCGCACCGAAAGGCCGAGCACGCGCGAGGCGCGCGTGCGGTTGCCGTCGCAGCGCGCCAGCGTCTGCAGCACGAGCTCGCGCTCGACCTCGTCGACGGTGGCACCGATCAGAAGCGGAACGATCTGGTTTGGAGCAAGGAATTGCGCGTCCGGCCTGGACGCGGCGACATGAACAGTGGTCATCAACACACCTCCCGATCAACGCCCGCTTCCATCGTCGGAAGCGGATCGAGAACCAACGACCCCCAAGCCGTGAATCTACGGTGGTCGGGTTTGGTTAACGAAGGGTTAATCGGGGGCTGCCGCACCGAATTGATCTTGAGAATGCCCAGATGCCGCCGCGATTGGCGAGTGACGGGCCCCTCACACCGTCCGGTAGCCGCCGTCCACCATCACGATGGTTCCGGTGACATAGGCCGACAGGTCGGAGGCGAGGAACACCGCAGGGCCGACGATGTCCTCGGGCTTGCCGGTGCGCGCCAGCGGGGTGTGATCGATGAAGGCCTGCACCAGCGCCGGATTGGTCGCGCGCACATTGGCGTTGATGTTGGTCTCGATGAAGCCGGGGCCGATCGCGTTGACGCGCACGCCTTCCTTGCCGAGCTCGACCGCGAGCGCCTTGGTGAAGCCGAGCACGCCGTGCTTCGAGGTGGTGTAGGCCGCCGAGCTCGGCGTGCGCAGATGCACGAAGGACTGGATCGAGCCGATATTGACGATGCGGCCCTTAGCTGCGCGCAAGGGCGCCAGAAAGGCCTGCGTCATGTTGAAGACGCCGTTGAGGTTGAGCGAGATGATGTCGTTCCAGTCCTTCGCCACGGTCTCGGTCTCCGCCGTGAAGGCGTTGCGGCGGGTGATGCCGGCATTGTTGACCAGGATCGAGACCTGTCCGACCTTGTCCGCGACTTGCCTCGCCAGCGCAAAGCAATCCTCGCGCCTGGTCACGTCGAGCGCAAAGCTCTCGGCCTTGCCGCCCGCTGTCCGGATCTCCTGCGCCGCCTCCGCCACCGTCTCGGCGTTGACGTCGAGCAGCACGATCTGCGCGCCCTCGCGCGCATAGCCGGCGGCGATCGCCCGGCCGATGCCCGAGCCGGCGCCGGTGACGACGGCGATGTGGTTCGCGAGCAACGCCATGGCAGTTTCCTCCCGTTTTCGTTTCGAAGTTTCACGAAAAGCTAACTCGAAATTAAGGGGTCGGAAACGGCGGCCTTGGCATACTGATCCCGGTTGCTAAACGTTGCGCGCATGATGGAACGGCTCGAAACCTGGAAACTCGCTCTGGAACGCCTGCGGTCGGCGCCGTCGCCGGACTGGGCCGAGGCCGGCCGGCTCGTGGCCGAGATCGCGCGGATGAGCAGCGACGTCACGCTGCGCCAGGCCGCCGAGCAGGCCCTGCCGGTGCTGCGCCAGGCCGTCGACAATGACGATCACGTCGTGACGCTGGCGGCGCAGCGCCGTCTCGGTGTGGTGCTCGAGGTCGTGCACGATCTGACCGCGCCGCGCTTCGGCCGCCGCAACGCCGCGCCGAAGAAGCTCTCCAGCGAGGATCGCGCCCGCAAGATGCTCGGCCTGCCGCTCGCGGTGCAGCTCACCTGCGAGGACATCAACCAGGCCTATCGCCGCGCCGCCAAGGGCCTGCATCCCGACCAGGGCGGCAGCGCCGAAGCCTTCATCGACCTCGCCGCCGCGCGCGACATCCTGATCCATCCCGGCGCGCACAAGGACGCGTGAGCGTCTCGGGCTTTCGAAAAGCAAACCGGGCAACGACGCCCGCGTCCTTGCCCGGTTCTTCGTCCGCCGATCGATTACCTCACCACTTGCAGCTGCCGCTCTTCAGCGCGGCGTCCTTGACCATGAGCGCATCGAGGAAGGTCGGCACGCTGGCGCTGGCACGGTGATAGCCGGCCGGCCACGGCGTCGTCGGAATGCTCTCGTCCCAGATCTGGCAGAAGCCGGTGTCCTGCCAGCGGATCAGATGATAGCTGGCTTCGGCCGGGCTCGCTGCGACGAACGCAGTGACGGCAAGACCGGCGGCAGCGCACAGCATGGAAATACGACGCATGATCAGCTCCTCAAATGAATGATGTGATGCGCCTCCCGACAATGACGGGGAGGGTGGTGCGGGACGCTCTCGGCATGCCCCCGGACAAGATGTGAGTAGTTCCACGCGCCGCCGAGGTTCAAAGAATGGGCGCGGCAGCTGCGCGATTTCGGCCCGGGAAACGCTTAAGGCCCGCGCAAAGAAAAAGGGCGGATCGCCCGCGCGACCCGCCCTCAAACGCGATTCTCGCGTCCGGCTCAGAGCGTGCACTTGCGCTCGGCGCGCATCTTGATCTGCAGGTCCGAGGCCTGCTGGAAGGTCGGGAGCGGCTTGCTGACAACCTTGTAGGTCGAGACCCCGAACTGGAACGGTTTGTACTTGAGGTCCTCGTTCCAGACCTGGCAGATGCCGGTGTTGTCCCAGCGGATCACGTAATAGCCGACCGCCGCCGAGGCCGGCACGGCGAACACGGAACTGGCGATGCCGGCAACGGCACTGAGCGCGAGAAGGCGACGCATGAAGTATCTCCTTGTGGGAACATGGGACCGAAAAATTCGTGCGGTAAAAGCAGGTCCTTTGCAAGCCGGCGAGCCGCCATTCACGGACATGTCAGCCTTGCCTAACGCATTTGGTTCGGCAGCGTGCCCGATGGGCCACACGGAAGTTGCTCGGCTCTCACTTGGCCAGCGAAGCGACCGCCTCGATCTCGATCAGCATCTTCGGATCGGGCAGCGCCTGCACCACGCAGGTGGTGCGCGCCGGGTAAGGCGGCGGGCCGAAGGCGCCGGCATAGAGCGCGTTCATCGCGGCAACGTCCGAGGCGCGGGTCAGGAGCACGTTGACCTTGACGAGATCGTGCACGCCGGCCCCGGCCTCGGTAAGCACCCGCTTGATGTTGACGACGACATTGGCGAACTGCGCCTCGAAGCCATCGGGCAGCGCGCCATTGGCATCGAAGCCGGGAATGCCGGAGACGAACAGGAGGTCACCGACGCGCGTCGCAAAGGACAGCGGCGGCGCCTTGACGTGCGGCGGGGGCGCGAAATGCTGGATCGGCATGGGATCACCTCGGGACGGGGCTGAGGCAGGAGCGTAGCGGCTGGCCGGAGCTTCTCAAAACACAAAGTGCGAAAACAACCCCATGCACAGTAGGGATGGTGCGGAAATCATTAGGTTTTGTCGAAATTCGGGATTGCGGTAGTGCGCGTTGCTCCGTCGGGCAAAACAGGGGTAGTATGGCATGATGAAAGTTGGTGTGTTGCGCAGTGGTTCGGCTCTCCTCCGCGCGGCCCGTCCATGCGAGAGGGGGCCAACGGCCCCCGTCATTGCGAGGAGCCCTTGCGACGAAGCAATCCAGCCTGCCGCCGTGGAACGATTCTGGATTGCTTCGCTGCGCTCGCAATGACGGCGCATGACGACCTTCCGCGAGTCTCGCCGACGCCGTACTTGGAAACCGCCGTCCCATCATGTTGCCGCCCCGATCGATCAGGTACATTCGCTGCACCTGATTCGATCCCACCCCCTAGAAAAACAGCCCCCGGAGACTCCCATGAAGCTCGCATCCACCCTCCGCGCCGCGTGCGTCGCCATTGCCGCGCTGGCCGGCCTCTCGACGACCGCGCGCGCCGACAGCGGCTTCGTGACGCTGACGATCTACAAGGCCGGCTGGATCATCGGCGGCTCCGGCGGCTCGGGCGTGCTGAACTTCCGCGGCCGCTCGTACGGGCTCTCCACCGGCGGCCTCGACTACGGCCTGGTGTTCGGGGGATCCAAGACCGTGCTGCGCGGCCGCGTCTCCAACATCAACCGCCCTTCGGACGTCGCCGGCGTCTACGGCGCCGCCGGCGCGGGCCTCGCGGTCGGTGCCGGCGCCCGCGCCATCGTGCTGACCAACCAGAAGGGCGCGGTGCTGGAGCTGAGCGGCACGCAGGTCGGCCTAATGGCGAATGCGGATTTGAGCGGGCTTGCGATCACGATGCGATAACGCGAGGTGCCGTAGGGTGGGCAAAGGCGAGAAGCGCCGTGCCCACCATCTCTCGGCGGTCGACGGCGGTAATCCTTCAAGACGGCAGCTTCGCAGCCTCCGCAGGATGAGGTCTGTGATCGCGCTGACGGCGCTGGTGGGCACGCTTCGCTTTGCCCACCTACGAGAGCACGGACTACGCGCTCACCATCGCATGCACCCGCTCGCAATGCGCGACGAGGTTTGCGTGCGCATCGACGAAGGCCTTCAGCGGCGTCGGGATCGGAAAGAAATGGATGTTGGCGATGAAGCCGTAGATGCCGGCATCGACGCTCGTCGGCGCCGCGCCGTGCACGAAGCCTGGCACTGGGACGATCTCCGCCAGCACCTGCAAATCGGCGAGCCCCCGGGCGTAGGCCTGCTCGGGCGTGTAGCGGCCGATGCCCTGGAAGTGATAGCGCTGCGCGTTGGTGGCCTTGGCCTTCTCGAAGCCGGCTACGTTCACTTGCGGATGCTGCGCGATGAAGGCGTCGCGGAACGCCGGATAGAAGCGCTCGTCCTTCCAGCGCGAATAGGACATCACCCAGTAGAGATCGTCCAGCATGCGCGTCACGAAATGGTTGGTGCGGCGCTGCTCTCGCGACAAGCCGGCATCGATCGTCAGGCGATATTTCGCGATCGCGTGCGCGATGATGGTCTCGCTGTCGCCGATGGTCTCGTCGTCCTCGACGATGTAGGGCAGCTGCCCGCGCGGCGCGGCAGAGGCATCGAAGACGTGCTCATGCACGAACGGCACGCCCGCGAGCCTGAGGAAGGCGTAGACCTTGAGGCCATAGCCGTTGTTGTCGGCGACACCGAAGAGGTCTGGGTAGGAGTAGAGGGTCAGCATCGGCGGGCTCCTCCGGGGTGGCGGGGCCAGCATGAAGGAGGGGCGGGGCCGGCGCAACAGTCAGGCTTGGCACAGCTCTCGTAGGATGGGTTAGCCGCTCACGAGCGCAGTCCTTCAACGCGCGAAGGTGCAAGGCGTAACCCACCATGTTCGTATCCGCCGAAGCAGAAGTGGTGGGTTACGCCGCACGGACAGCGCTTCGCGCAGCCGCGCGTCTAACCCACCCTACGAATTACGAACGCGACGCCGCATTGAACACCGCCAATTGCGCCTCGAACGCCCGCCTGAATGCCGGCCGCGCCTCGCCGCGGGCGACATAGGCGGCGATGTCAGGGTACTCATCGAGCAGCCCTGACGTGTTCAGCCGCCGCAGCACCGTCACCATCATGAGGTCGCCGGCGCTGAACGCGCCGTCGAGCCAGTCGGCCTTGCCGAGGCGACGCGACAATTCGCCGAGCCGGATGCGCACGTGCTCCTGCAAGCCCGGCAGGCGCTCGGCGTACCAGCTCCTGTCGCGTTCGAACATCATGGCCATGGAGAGCTCGACGATCGGCGGCTCCACCGTGCTCAGCGCAGCGAACATCCATGCGACCGCGCGGGCGCGCGCGTTGGCATCCTTCGGCAGCAGGCCGTCATGGTGTTCGGCGATGTGGAGCACGATCGCACCGGACTCGAACAGCGTGAGATCGCCGTCCTCATAGGTCGGGATCTGTCCGAACGGATGCAGCGCGCGATGCGCCGGCTGTTTCATCGCGGCGAAGGAGAGGAGGCGAACGTCGTAGGGTTGGCCGACCTCTTCGAGTGCCCAGCGGACGCGCATGTCGCGCGCATGGCCCTTGCCGCGGTCGGGCGAGGCTTCGAAGGCGGTGATGGTGGGCATGGGGGGCTCCGACTCTTGTGATGTGTCCGGAGGACGATTGGGCCAGGTGGATTCCGACAACGGTCCGGCCTTGTAGCGCGAGCTGCCTGCTTCGCGAGCGGTCTCGTAGGGTGGGCAAAGGCGCGCTCTTCGCGCGCCGTGCCCACGTCCTGCCGGACCCACGGAAAGATCGTGGGCACGGCGCAAGAGCGCCTTTGCCCACCCTACGCAGCTACGCAGTGATCCATGCCGCCAACTCGCGCCACGGCTCCAGCGTCCAATGCCCGGATGCTGCACCCGACGGCGAGGGCAGCACGAATGTCTCCGGCCAGCTTCCATCCGGCGCCTGTCGCCCCAGCGCAATCGCAGCCGACGGCCTGCCGTAAAACAAGCTCGCCGCCTTCTTACTCGTGAACGCAATCGTCCGCGGCCGATACTTCTCCATCTTCGCCCTGAAGCCCGGCACGTCGATCGTCTCCGCCGCGATCTGGTGATCCATCCCGGCGCCGGTCTTGCAGAGATCGGTGAAGCCGATCCCGAGCGCGATCAGCGAAGCGAACTCGCTCGGCTGATAACGCCGCGGCGTGATCCCGGCCTCATGGATCGCGCGCCAGAAGCGGTTGCCGGGATGGGCGTAATAGTGTCCGAGCTCGGCCGAGCGGTTCGAGGCGGCGGTGCCGACGAAGACGAGGCGGAGTTTGGGATGGAGGAGGTCGGGGAGGCGGTGGGAGGAGGCTTTGGGCAAATCGACCAACTTTAGTGCGGTAGCTCGTATGAGCGTCGATGACATGCGGCTCAGGTGTCAATCCCGGATGTCGCTACGCTCATTCAGGCTACGCTTACTGGCGATCACGATGAGTTAGGGGTTGCTTAGGTGGTTAGCGAAGCGTACCCCACCAATCGTCCAGCGCTCTACGTGCTGTCACGACCAGTGCCGGGAGCGATCGCGGTTTAACGTTCATGCAGCCAGGGTCGCTCTGTTGTTCTTTTTCCTTGAGGACGCCAGCCGCAACAAGCGCGGCACGGTCATCCGGACAAAACTCGGATGATTTTCGATCCAACTCCTCGAGGCTAAGTGGAGTTGCGAGAATGCAGGCACCCGTGCCGCGGTGGCCTGTGCGGTACGCGATTGATTTGAGAATCAACTTGTAAGCGCGAGCCGCCGTGATCTCGTGATCCCACGGCGATTGCAGCCACCAATTGCCCGCGACGATCCGTGCGGTGGAGACGACGCCGACGTGGTAGGACGTCGTTTCGTCGCCAAAGCTCACGGAAAACGCATAGCGCCAATTCCAGGCGTCGACCTTCAGATCGAATGGAACAAGAAGATACTTGAACGAAGGTGCATTTCCTTCGTTCGCTGTTCGCTGGATGAATCGGTCTGCCACCTTGGTGGCCTCGAGTTGCGTGGGCGTTGCGAGCAATTCGGATCCGAGCGGAAGGTCTAGAGCTTGCACAGAGACGGGGGCGGTGAGCACGCGCCGAAGCGCGCAGACCAGCGGTTGAACGAAGTCCGTGCGTTTCAAGTCTGACTGGATGTAGAGAACGATTTCCGCAGGTGCGATCGACCGGGCAACCTCGCGAGGCTGCTCCTCGGCCAGCGCGCCCGACGTCCCAGCGAGCAGGAAGGAAAATATCAGATGGTGCAATCTGTACTTCAAAGGTGCGATACCGCTCGCCCTACATGCCTTGTATTCTACCCTATAGCGACATCAAATGAACAAGCAATCAAAAGGTGCGGAGGCCTCACAGGTTGGTTAGTGAATTGCAACCACCATGCAAAAGAAGGAAGCGAATGACGATTTCGCGCTCGCTCATCGAGCTATTGCTGATTGCCGCAAACAAGAAAGGCCGGGCGCTTCAGCGCCCGGCCTGTCGTTTAGCGGGTGCGCGCTATAGGCTCACAACACCCGATTACTCTCCTTCACCTTCTCCGCATCCAGGTACAAGCTCTCGCCCATCTCCTTGAACTTCGCGCTCATCTTGGCCATGCCGTCCTCGGCGGTGCCGCTGAGCGACATGCCCACGCTGTTCGGGTCATTCAGCGTCGCGGCATAATCCCGCACGTCCTGCGTGATCTTCATCGAGCAGAACTTTGGGCCGCACATCGAGCAGAAATGGGCGACCTTGTGGGCTTCCTTCGGCAGGGTCTCGTCGTGGAAGCTCTTCGCCGTATCGGGATCGAGGCCGAGGTTGAACTGGTCGGTCCAGCGGAATTCGAACCGCGCGCGGGAGAGGGCGTCGTCGCGCAGCTGCGCGGCGGGGTGGCCCTTGGCGAGGTCGGCGGCGTGGGCGGCGATCTTGTAGGTGATGACGCCGGTCTTGACGTCGTTGCGGTCGGGCAGGCCGAGATGCTCCTTCGGCGTGACGTAGCAGAGCATGGCGCAGCCGAACCAGCCGATCATGGCGGCGCCGATGCCTGAGGTGATGTGGTCATAGCCCGGCGCGATGTCGGTGGTCAGCGGTCCGAGCGTATAGAACGGCGCCTCGCCGCACTCCTTGAGCTGCTTGTCCATGTTGATCTTGATCTTGTGCATCGGCACGTGGCCGGGGCCCTCGATCATGACCTGGCAGCCCTTGTCCCACGCAATCTTGGTGAGCTCGCCGAGTGTCTCCAGCTCCGCGAACTGGGCGCGGTCGTTGGCGTCGGCGATCGAGCCGGGACGCAGGCCGTCGCCGAGCGAGAACGAGACGTCATACTTGCGCATGAGATCGCAGATCTCGTCGAAATGCGTGTAGAGGAAGCTCTCCTTGTGATGCGCCAGGCACCACTTCGCCATGATCGAGCCGCCGCGGGAAACGATGCCGGTGACGCGGCTGGCGGTGAGGTGGATGTATTGCAGGCGCACGCCGGCGTGGATGGTGAAATAGTCGACGCCCTGCTCGCACTGCTCGATCAGGGTGTCCTTGTAGAGCTCCCAGGTCAGCTTGACGGGATCGCCGTTGCACTTCTCCAGCGCCTGGTAGATCGGCACGGTGCCGATCGGCACCGGCGAATTGCGCAAAATCCACTCGCGCGTGGTGTGGATGTTGCGGCCGGTCGAGAGGTCCATCACGGTGTCGGCGCCCCAGCGGATCGCCCACACCATCTTCTCGACCTCCTCCTCGACCGAGGAGGTCACCGCCGAGTTGCCGATATTGGCGTTGATCTTGGTCAGGAAGTTGCGGCCGATGATCATCGGCTCGAGCTCGGAGTGGTTGATGTTGGAGGGGATGATGGCGCGGCCGCGCGCGATCTCGTCGCGCACGAACTCCGGGGTGATGAAGGCGGGCACCGCGGCGCCAAAACTCTCGCCGTCGGCGAGCGCAGCTTGCGCGCGCTCCAGCTCCTGCTTGCGGCCGAGGTTCTCGCGCGCGGCGACGTAGATCATCTCCTTGGTGATGATGCCGGCGCGGGCGAACTCGAGCTGCGTGATCTTGTGGCCGTCGAGGCCGCGCAGCGGCTTGTGATAGGCCGAGAAGGCGCGTGCGGCGTTGTCGGTGGAGACGCTGCCATTGTCCTCCGGCTTGATCTGCCGGCCCTCATATTCCTCGACGCCGCCGCGCTCCAGCACCCATTGCTTGCGGTTGCGGGCAAGGCCGGCGTTGACGTCGATGGTCACGGACGGATCGGTGTAGGGACCGGAGGTGTCGTAGACTGGCAGGTTCGGCTCGCCGGCGCCTTCGGACAGGATGATCTCGCGCAGGGGCACGCGCAGGTCCGGCGCGGCGTCGGGCGTCGCGAAGATTTTCCGGGAGGAGGGCAGGGGACCGGTGGTGACGGCGGGGACGGTTTTGTCGGGATTGGAGCGGATGTTCATGGGGATCCTCCGGTTAATTCTGGTGTGCGTGCGTTGGAGCGACGGCGGTGAATTCTTGCTCCGTCATTGCGAGCGAAGCGAAGCAATCCAGAAATGTGTCCGCGCAAGCAGTCTGGATTGCTTCGTCGCAAGGGCTCCTCGCAATGACGGGGAGAGAGTGTGCGCATCATGCTGCATCCTCTGACTCGCCGAGCCATTGCCGCACGCGGGCTTCGGGGTCGGGGTTCTGGGTGACGTCGGACACCACCGCAATCGAATCCGCGCCTGCGGCGAAAATCTCCGCGGCGTGCTCGAACTTGATGCCGCCGATGGCGACCAGCGGGATGGGGCCGATGCGCTTTTTCCATTCGGTGATCTTGGGAATGCCCTGCGGCTCGAAGCGCATCGATTTCAGCGTGGTGAAGAAGATCGGGCCGAGTGCGACGTAGTCCGGCCTGGCTTTCAGCGCGGTTTCAAGCTCGTCATCGTCATGGGTGGAGATGCCGAGGGAGAGGCCGGCCTCGCGGATCGCCTCGAGGTCGGCCTCGGCGAGGTCCTCCTGGCCGAGATGCAGATATTTCGCACCCGCAACGATCGCGGCGCGCCAATAATCGTTCACGACCAGCTTGGCCTCCGTGTCCTTGGTGATGGCGAGCGCGTCGGTGACGATCTGCAACGCATCGGCGTCGTTCAGCTCTTTGGCGCGCAGCTGTATGGTGCCGACGCCGAGCTTGGTCAGGCGTTCGACCCATTGGAGGCTGTCGACGACGGGATAGAAACGATCAGGATACGGCATGCCAGAACGGGGTCCCAACGACAGGGGTGGAGGGCGAGGCGAAGTCGCGGGCGTTCATCAGCCCGGCCTCGTAAGCGGTGCGGCCGGCCTCGCAGCCGAGGCGAAAGGCGTTGGCCATCGCGATCGGGTCCGCGGCCTTGGCAATCGCAGTGTTGAGCAGCACGGCGTCATAGCCGAGCTCGAACGCCTGCGCGGCGTGGGAGGGCGCGCCCAGGCCCGCGTCGACCACCAGCGTGATGTCGGGCAGCCGCTCGCGCAACAGTTTCAGCGCATCGCGGTTGGTGATGCCCTTCGCGCTGCCGATCGGCGCGGCCCACGGCATCACCACCTTGCAGCCGGCGTCGACCAGGCGATTGGCGACCGAGAGATCTTCCGTGCAATAGGGGAACACCTCAAAGCCGTCCTTGATCAGGATGCTTGCTGCTTCGACCAGACCGACGACGTCGGGCTGCAGCGTGTCGTTGTCGGCGATGACCTCGAGCTTGATCCAGGACGTCCCGAACAATTCGCGGGCGAGCTTGGCCGTCGTCACCGCCTCGCGCACGGTGCGGCATCCCGCGGTGTTCGGCAGCACTGTCACGTCGAGCTCGCGGATCAGCTTCCAGAAGGCATCGCCGGTCTTGCCGCCGGCGGATTCGCGGCGCAGCGACACCGTGACGATGTTCGAGCCGGAGGCGCGGATCGCGTCCTGCATGATCGCGGGCGAAGGATAGAGCGCGCTGCCGATCAGCAGGCGGGAGGCGAAGGTTTTGCCGTAGAAGGTCACCATGTGGGTGTTTCCTCAATTGCCGCTCTCTCCGCCGTCATTGCGAGCGAAGCGAAGCAATCCAGAATTTTTCCGCGCAGGCAGTCTGGATTGGTTCGTCGCAAGCGCTCCTCGCAATGACGGGATGAACCGGCCTGGACGGGCGACAAATAGAAGGCGCGTGCCATCAACTCACCCTCCCTGCCGCGGCGTGATGATCTCGATCTCGTCGCCGGCCTTCAGGCGCGTCTCGGCCCAGCGGCTTTTCGGCACGACGTCGTAATTGAGCGCGATGGCGAAATGGCTGCCCTCGTAGTCGAGTTCGGCGAGCAGGGCGTCGACGCTGGCCGCGCTGACCTCGCGCTGCTCGCCGTTGACGATCACGCGCATTGCATCACCTCGTTGTCGATCTGGCCGCGCTCGACAAAGGCGAGCGTCAGCTCGGCGAGCGCAGGCGCGATCAGGAAGCCGTGGCGGTAGAGGCCGTTGACGCTGATCCTGCGATCGCGAATGCCGATGCGCGGCAAATTGTCGGGAAAGGCGGGCCGCAGCCCCGAGCCGAATTCGAGGATGCGCGCTTCGCCGAACGCCGGATGCACGGTGTAGGCCGCGCCCAAAAGCTCCAGCGCGGAGCGCACGCTGACGCCGGTGTCCTCCGCCTCGATCGAGGTCGCGCCGAGCATGAACAGGCCGTTCTCGCGCGGGATCACGTAGAGCGGCCAGCGCGGATGGATCAGGCGCACCGGGCGCGCCAGCTGCACCTCGTCCGTCTCGATCAGGATCATCTCGCCCTTGACGCCGCGAAGCTCCGGCTCCTCGTCGCGGGCAGCGATGCCGCGGCAGTCGATCACGATGCCGTCTAGTTCGCTCGCGCTGACGTCGCTGCCGAACTTGATGGTGCCGCCGGCAGCCTTGATGCGCTCGTGCAGCTTCGGCAGCACGCGGCGCGGCTCGACATGGCCCTCGGCGGGGAAGAACAGCGCGTCGCGGAAGCGGCCCTCCAGCGACGGCTCGAGCGCAGCAAGGCCGGCGGCATCGAGCCGGCGGTGATGCTCGGTCATGCGCGCGAAGCGCTCGAAATCGTTGCGCTCGCGCGGATGGGCGACCACCAGCGAGCCGTTGAACGGCGTGTCCGGCAGCTCGCGCCGCCAGAGATCGAGCGAGCGCAGGCCGAGGCGGCTGATGATGGGCTCGGCGATTTCGGCCTCGCAATAGGGTGCGAGCATGCCGCCGGCCCAATGGCTGGTGGCATCCGTCATCGCCTCGTCACCGCGCTCGTGCAAGGTGACGGCGTGGCCGGCCTGGGCGAACAGCAGCGCCTGCCAGGCGCCCGCGATGCCTGCGCCGATAATGGATACCGGTGAATCCGGTCGCTTGGTGGTCTGCAACATCCCTGTCCCTTCGCCGGCATGACCCGGATCAGGTTCAAAGGGTCACCGCGGTCCTGGCAAGCCGGTAAGGAACGGCATTGCCCGTTTAGCGGTATCTCAGCTCCTCCTCGGAGCACCCCTCGGAACGGAGGTAATGTATGCCAGCGGGGCGGGGTGGTCAACGCGTGTTGGCGCGGAACCTACGTGCCCCGGACGCGATGCAGCGCGCCGCCTTCGGCGTGGTGCATCGCAGAGCCGGGGCCCATTGCTGTGGAGATGCTGGGTCCCGGCTCTGCGACGCAACGCTCGCGCGTTGCGTCTTGTCCGGGACACGGAGGCTACTTCAGAGCCTGCGCCCGCGCGTTTCGGACGCCTTGCGCCAATTTCCTGTGCGCCGGCGCGGCGAACATCGGCTGCGGATTGCCGTTCGGTTCGAGCCACGTCTCGCCGGCATTGACGACCTGCACGGCCTCCTGCCGCTGGCGCTTTGCAACGTAGTAATAGCCACCCGCGAAATAACGCACAGCTCGCGCGTGATCGCCATTGGCGGCGCGATAGGCGCCGGCGAGGTACTTCACGGCGTAGGTGAGATTGGTGTTGGGATCGCGCAGGCCCGCGGCATCGCCGGTATAGCCGACCCCGCGCGCGGTCGCGAGCTTGATCTGCATCAGCCCGATGGTGCCGCCGCGGCCGACGAGATGCGGCTGATAGCGGCTTTCGCGCATGATGACGCGATGCACCAGCGCCTCCGGCACGCCGTTGGCGCGGGCATGGGCGGCCACCATCTCGGCGTATTCGGCTTCTCCGGCGAAAGCTGCCTGCGGCAAGCTCAATCCGGCCGCGAGCAGCGCGAGAACGCGTAAGATTTTCATCGAAATATTCCTCGGCAATGGTCCCGCGCCCCAGCGCGTTAGGCCGCGGGAACACGGCGATGATGTGGCGAAATGCCACCAGCGGCGATTTTCGCCGGCTCGTCGCTTTTACGACTCAAACCTGGGTTAAGCTCGGAGCCGGTGGAGCGCCTTACGCGACAGCGGGTCTGTCCATTTCGCGCATTCGCCCAACAATCGCACCTCAAAACCAGCACCCGGGAGGACGTCCATGACCCCTGCAGACATCGACGACATTCCCAAGCAGAACCCCTGCGCCCAGTGCGGCACGCCGATCGCGCAGCCGGACTGGATCGAGCCGGGCGATGGCCGCGTCTCCTATCTCTGGACCTGCCACGCCTGCAACTACCGCTTCGAGGCGGTGGCGATCTTCCCGCACGAGGCCATCGAGCACCCGCCGCTCGCGGCTTGATCACGCGGCGAGGCGCGGCGCCTGCGCGACCGGCAATTGCATCCGCACGATCAGGCCATGCGGGGCGCGGTCGTGCAGCGACAGCTCGCCGCCATGGGCGAGTGCGATCGCGCGCGCGATCGACAGGCCGAGCCCGAAGCCAGTGGACTCGTCCATTGTGCGCGCCTCGTCGCCGCGCACGAACGGCTCCAGCATCTCCTGCTTGCGCGCATCCGAAATGCCGGGGCCGTCGTCCTCGACGTCGATGACGAGCCTGGTGTCGGAGAGGTCGAGGCGGATCGTCACCTCGGCGCCGAACCGCACCGCATTCTCGACCAGATTGGTGACGCCGCGATGCAGATCGTCGGGACGCGCGGCGGCGGTCGCGGACGCCGGCCCGACATAGTGCACGACATGGCCCATGTCGCCGAACTGGTCGGCGACGAGCTGCAGCGTGCTGGCGATGTCGACCAGCGTCACCGCCTCGACCTTGCGGTCGTCGCGCAAGAGCGACAGCACCGATTCCAGCATCGCGCGCATCTGGTCGATATCCATCAGCATGCGCTTGCGGTTGGCCTCGTCCTCGACGAACTCGGCACGCAGGCGCAGCCGCGTGATCGGCGTGCGCAAATCGTGGCTGATCGCGGCCAGCATCCGCGTGCGATCCGACATCAGCCGCACGATCCGCTCGTGCATGCGGTTGAGCGCGCGCGCCACCGCGCGGATCTCCTCCGGGCCGCGCTCGGAGAGCGGCGCGGCGGCGCCGTCGAGACTGAAGTTCTCCGCCGCCTCGGCGAAGGACGACAGCGGCCTCGTCAGCGCGCGCGCCGCCCACAGGCCGAGCACGGTGACGCAGATGAAGGCGCTCATCAGCGCCGTAAACCAGGGCGCGCCCCAGAACCACGGCCGCCGGCCACCATCGACATGGCCGGCGATCACGGTGCCGTCGGGCAATTGCACGCCGACGCGAGGCGCGACGCCATCTGGCGCCAGCAGCCCGGTCTTGTAGGCACGGCCGAGTTGACGACGCATTCCACGCAGATTCAGTCTGTCGCTCTCATCGAGGTTTGCCGTGCCGGGCGCGAGCATCTCGATGCCGAGCCCGGGGAAGCCGCGCGCGAGATCGGCAAGCAGGCGCGGACGCTCGCTCGCCTCCGCCGCACCGAGCAGCAGCGCGGCATCGGCCAGTTGATGCGCCCCGTCCGGCGACGCAGCGGGGCGGTCCGGCCGGATGATCAGGAAGGCGGTGGTGACGACGAGATGGAGCGCCACGGTCGAGGCCAGCACCAGCGCGGCGATCTGCCCGCCGATGCCCTTGAGGTGAAAGAACGAGAACGGTTTCATCGTCGTCCCCGTCAGTTGCTCAGGGGCACTGCGCTCGTTTCGGCGCCTGCTGCATCGGTCTTCGCGACCTCGGTTTGCGGCGTGAACAGATAGCCGCCGGAGCGCACCGTCTTGATCAGGGTGGGATCGGCCGGATTGGGCTCGATCTTGCGGCGGATGCGGCTGACCAGCACGTCGATGGAGCGCTCGAACGAGCCGGTGTTGCGCCCCTGCGTGAGGTCGAGCAGGCTGTCGCGCGACAACACGCGGCCGGGCCGCTCGCAGAACGTGCGCAGCAGGTCGAACTCGGCGCTGGTCACCGCGACGCGCGCGCCTCCGGGATTGCGCAGCTCGCGCAGGCGCAGATCGATGCGCCAGCCTTCGAAGGCGAGCGTGGAGGCGCCCGCGATCGCGCTCGCCGCCTGCGCGGCGGCCTGGCGGCGCAGCACCGCGTTGATGCGGGCGAGCAGCTCGCGCGGGTTGAACGGCTTCGGCAGATAATCGTCCGCACCCATTTCGAGGCCGACGATGCGATCGACGTCCTCGCCGCGCGCGGTCAGCATGATGATCGGCGTCTGCTTTTCGGCGCGCACCTTGCGGCACAATGTGAGGCCGTCCTCGCCGGGCAGCATGACGTCGAGGATGATGAGATCGACGCGGTGGTCGGCCATCGCGCGCGACATCTCGCGGCCGTCGCCGACGGCAGTGACGTTACAGGCGTTGTTGCGCAAGTATTTCGCAATCAGCGTCCGGGTTTCGCGGTCGTCCTCGACGACCAGGATGTTGGGATTGGGAATGGCCATGCGCCTTGTTTGTCCAAAATTCGGGCCAAATGGCGAAGATTTTTGTTTCTGATTGTTTCTGTCCGGCGTCCCGCAACATGCGTCAATCGCCGCGCCGCCGAGCGGCAAGCTCTCGTTAAGGCCGTTAACCATACCGTGGCGTGGTCCGCGGCGAAAACCCGCAAAACCAAGGGAGCCAATCATGACGTCGATCTCGGCGGCCTCCGCTGGCAGCTATCAATCCCTGCTGCAGCGGCTTCAGCAGGAATTGCAATCGCAAGTCTCGGCCGGCACGGTCTCGTCGTCGGACCAGTCCGCCCTGTCGACGGCGCTGACCGACATCGACACGGCGCTCCAGCAGAGCCGATCGAGCGGCCAGTCGGGCGGTGCGCCTCCCTCCAAGGACGAGATGCAGTCGAAGATCGAGGATCTCATCTCGAGCGAAGTGTCGAACGGGACGCTGACCTCCGAACAGGCCGAGGAGCTGAAAGGCGTGTTTCAGTCCGCCTTCGCCGGCGGCGCGGGTGGACCGGGCGGCGCAGGCGGTCCACCGCCGGACGACGGCTCCTCGGAATCGACGACGACGGATTCAACGAGCAGCAGCTCGACGGACCAGACCACCGCCGAGATCCTCCAGCAATTCCTGGAGGCGCTGCAGCAGTCGCAATCGTCTGCGTCGTCCTACGGTGCCGACGGCAGCTCATCCGCCAAGTCCGGCCTCTCCGCGCTTCTGATCGACTACAAGAGCTGACCTGACGCGGGTCAGCGCGGCCCCGCCGCGGTCGTGCATCACCCAGGGCGCATGATCGTCGGCGGGGAACCGTGCATCGCAAAAAAAGTTCCTGAGTGACGCAGGAACAGTTCGCGCATGACGCGACGAAATTGCGGCGCGCACGGAACTGCGCCTGCTCAACGCTGTTTTCTCCGCACGAGTTTTCTTTGAAGGAGAGGACAGCATGATGAAGTCGATCGCCGCCGGCCTCGCCGGCACAGCACTGCTTGCGACCGTCGCATTCGCGCAAGCGCCGACCGCAACCACCGACAAGGCGGCCCCTGCGGCCACCGCAACGACCACGACGGCTTCCGGCCAGTGGCGCACCTCGAAGATGGACGGCCTGAAGGTCTACAACGAGGCCAACGAGAACATCGGCACGATCAACGACCTCTTGATGGACAAGAACGGTGACATCAAGATCGCCGTGATCGGCGTCGGCGGCTTCCTCGGCATGGGCGAGCATCTCGTTGCCGTGCCCTATGAGAAGCTGAAGTTCGTCAACGAGCCCGTCGCCTATACCGGCACCGGCGCCAAGCCCGCCGGGACGACGACCGGCGCTGCGACCGGCACCGACAGGCCCGCGGCGCCCGCCTCGACGTCGTCCGCGTCGAAATGGTACCCGGACCACGCCGTGTTCAATGCAAGCAAGGACGAGCTGAAGAACATGCCGGAGTTCAAGTACGCGGAGTAATTCGGCTCGCGTAACCGCCTGAACGAAGCGCGCCTGGGTTTCACCGGGCGCGCTGTCGTGTCTTGTCTTCCGCGTCATTGCGAGGACGCAAGCGGGGGAGAGGGAGAAGTTTCAGCCCCCGCCCTTGAGCCGCTCGTTGCGCCGGCGCAGGGCTTCCAGGGTGGCGAGCAGGATGACCGAGATCGTCGTCAAGATCACCGCCGCTGCCGTGATGGTCGGGCTGATGTTCTCGCGGATGCCGCTGAACATCTCGCGCGGCAGGGTGCGCTGCTCGGGGCCTGCCATGAACAGCACGATCACCACCTCGTCGAAGCTGGTCGCGAAGGCGAACAGCGCGCCTGACGCCAAGCCTGGCAGGATCAGCGGCAGGATCACGCGACGAAACGCTTCGAGCGGCGAGGCGCCGAGCGAGGCGGCGGCGCGCGCCAGGTTGGTGTCGAAGCTCTGCAGCGTCGCACCGACCGTGATCACCACGAAGGGTGTTGCGAGCGCAGTGTGGGCCATGATCAGGCCGAGATAGCTGCCGGTCAGCCCAATCGGTGCGAAGGAGAAGTACAGGCCGACCGCGGTGATGACCCCCGGCACGACCACTGGCGATAGCACGAAGGCCAGCACGAGCGGCTTGAACCGGCTCTTCCACTGCGCCAGCCCCAGCGCGGCCAGCGTGCCGAGGACCATCGATAGCAGCGTCGAGGCGACGCCGATGATCATGCTGTTCTTGAGCGAGTTCATCCAGCGCGGCGAAGTGATGAAGTCGTCGTACCAGCGCAAGGAAAGGCCCGGCAGCGGATAGGTGAGGTACGAGCCGGAACTGAACGACAGCGGCATGATCGCAAGGATCGGCGCCATCAGGAAGATGAAGACCAGCGTGGAGACAACAATAGTCGCGGTCCACGCGATGCGCTGGCTGGGGGTGCGCAAGGAGGAATTGTCGCTCAATTCTTCATCCCTCCCGTGACCTGCTGGCCCTGCACCAGCTTGCCGTAGACGAGAGCGAGCAGGACGGTGGCCAGCAGCAGCACCGCGCCCAGCGCCGAGGCCAGGCCCCAATTGGCCGTCTCGGTCGTGTAGAGCGCGATGAAGTAGCTGATCATCTGGTCGGCGGCGCCGCCGACCAGGGCCGGCGTGATGTAGTATCCGAGCGCCAGGATGAAGACGAGCAGGCTTCCCGCGCCGATCCCGGGCAGCGTCTGCGGCAGGTAGATCCGCAGGAAAGCGGTGAGGGGCGGCGCACCGAGCGAAGCGGCCGCACGCATGTACGCAGGCGAGATCGCCTTCATGCTGCTGTACAGCGGCAGGATCATGAACGGCAGCAGAACGTGGGTCATGGCGACGCAGACGCCGAAGCGGTTGTAGATCAGGCGGAGCGGCGCATCGATGATGCCGAGCCAGTGCAGGCTGTCGTTGACGACGCCCTTGCTCTGCAACAGCACGATCCAGGCGCAGGTGCGAACCAGGAGCGACGTCCAGAACGGCAGCAGCACGAAGATCATCAACAGGTTCGACCGGCCCGGCGGCAGCGTCGCCAGGAGGTAAGCGACCGGGAAGCCGAGGATCAGGCAGAGCGCTGTGACACCGAGGCTGATGAGGAAGGTGCGGACGAAAATGTCGCGGTAGATGGCCTGATCCGGTGCTGCGGCGACGATCGCGCCGTCCGCGTTGCGCGTCAGGTCGAGCGCGGCGAGCAGGTAGAAGCCGGTGATCGGGCCGCTCGCGTCCTTGATCGTGGTCCAGGTGGCGCGTTCGCGCCAGGCGGGGTTGATCTTGCCCAGCGTCTCCCTGGCCGTACCGGGCTCAGGCACCGCCTTCAGATTGCGTCCCGTGCTGGTCAGGATCGTGCGGAAGCCGTTGAGGGCGTAGTTGAGCCGTTTGGCCGCAATCGCAATGGTCCCGGCGGCGCGCGCCGCCAGGATGTCGCTTGCCAGCGCCGCGTAGGCCTTTTCGTCCGGCAGGTCCTTGCCGTCCCAGCTGGCGAGCGCAGCGACCGTTTGCGGCAGGACCTGACGCACCTCCCAGTCCTCGACCGAGCGCCACAGCATGCCGGCGATGGGACCTGCGAAGGTGAAGAGCAGAAACAGCAGAAGCGGCAGGACCAGCGCCAATGCCTTGGCCTGGCGTGTCCGCTCAGCGCGCCTCAATCGGCGTTTGAGCGGCACCTCGGTCGCGGCGTCAGCGCCGGTCGGGAGCGCGTTCGTCATCGATCGCTATTTCGCGGCCCATTTGTTGAAGCGCTCGGTCAGGCGGTCGATGTTCTCGAGCCAGAAGGCCACGTTGATCTCGACCGCGTTCTTGATGTTGTCGGGCGCCGTGGGCAGATCCTTCAGGACGGCGGGCGCGAGCTTGCCGGCGGCGTCCTTGTTCGAGGTGCCATAGGCAATGTTTTCCGACAGCTTGGACTGGTTCTCCGCCTTGCCGACGAAATCCAGGTACTTGTAGGCCGCATCCTTGTTCGGGCTGCCCTTCAGGATGACCCAGCTGTCGATGGTGAACAGCGCGCCGTCCCACACCATGCCGAAGTTCTTCTTGTCGTTCTTGTTCGCGGTGTCGATGCGGCCATTGTAGACCGAGGTCATCGCCACCTCGCCGGAGGCGAGCAATTGCGGCGGCTGCGCGCCGGCCTTCCACCAGATGAGGTCGCCCTTGATGCTGTCGAGCTTCTTGAAGGCACGCTCGATGCCTTCGTCGGTCGCCAGCACCTTGTAGACGTCCTTCGGTGCGACGCCGTCGGCCATGAGGGCGATCTCCAGCGTGGTCTTCGGACCCTGACGCAGGGCGCGCTTGCCCGGAATCTTCTTGGTGTCGAAGAAGTCGGCCCAGCCGTTCGGGGCCTCCTTCAGCTTGTCCTTGTCGTAGCCGAGGACGAAATCGTAGATAATGGCGCCGACGCCGCAAGGATTGACCGCCGGCGGGATATAGGCGGACTCGCCGCCGATCCTGGAATAGTCGAGCTTCTCGAACAGGCCTTCCTCGCAGCCGACCGCGAGCTCGTCGCTCTCGACCTGGACGACGTCCCAGGTGGCGGCGCCGCCCTGCACCTTGGCGCGCAGCACGCCGACCCCGCCGTCCCAGGATTCGTCGTTCATCGCAACGCCGGATGCTTTCTTGAACGGCTCGAAATAGACCTTCTTCTGAGCCTCCTGATACGCGCCGCCCCAGGAGACCACGGTGAGATCACGCGCCTCCGCGACATTGGCCAGCGCAGCACTGGCGCCCAGCGCCGCGGCGAAACCCAAAGCAATCTTGCGCTTCAGCATGGTCTTCGTTCCTTCTTCATGTGAGTTGCGTTGACATCGATTGTTTCAGTTTCGCCGCCGTTCGATCAGACCGGATCGAGGGCGAGGCAGTCCTCCGGGCGGAAGGTGATGAACACGCTTTCGCCAGGTCCCAGGCTGTGATGCGCTCCCGGCTGAAGCTTGACCATGAATTCGGCGTTGCCGGCGACATCGAGCACGGCCAGGGCGTGATCGCCGAGATAGATGGTGTTCTGCACCTTTGCCGGCAGCCGGTTCGGTGCCTCGCCCGAACTGCCATTCGGGATGATTGCGACCCGCTCCGGCCGCACCGACAGGGAGGTCGATGCGCCCGCGCCTGACACGTTGACCGCGCGTGCGGCGACAGTGCCGCCGCCGGCCAGCGTGACGCGGCAATAATTCCTTTCGACACTTTCCACGGTGCCGGCGAGCACATTGTTCTCGCCGATGAAGTGGGCGACGAAGCTGTTCACGGGATGCTCGTACAGCGCGTCGGGTCGGTCGATCTGCTGCACGATACCGTCGTTGAAGACGGCGATGCGGTCCGACATGGTGAGCGCTTCGCTCTGGTCGTGGGTGACGTAGACGATGGTGATGCCCATCGTCTCGTGCAGCTGCTTGATCTCCAGCTGCATCTGCTCCCGCAGGCGCTTGTCGAGGGCGCCCAGCGGCTCGTCCATCAGCACGAGCTGCGGATTGAACACCAGCGCGCGGGCCAAGGCCACGCGCTGCTGCTGACCGCCGGACAATTGTCCGGGCCGCCGGTGCGCCAAGGCTTCCATCTTGATCATGCGCAGCGCCGCGCTGACGCGCTCTTGCGTTTCCGCCTTGCTCGACTTGCGAACCGACAGCGGGAAAGCGATGTTTTCCGCGATCGTCAGGTGCGGAAACAGCGCGTAGTTCTGGAACACCATGCCAATGTCGCGCCGGTGCGGCGGGACGTTCTTGATCGGCCGCTCCGAGAGGTAGATCTCGCCATGGGTCGGCACCTCGAAGCCGGCCAGCATCATCAGCGTGGTCGTCTTGCCCGATCCCGACGGGCCGAGCAGGGTGATGAATTCGCCCTTCCTGATGTCGAGATCGAGGTTCTTCACCACGAGATGCTCGCCATCATAAGTCTTCTGAATGCCGGAAAAACGCACCAGCGCCGGCGCAGGCGTGACCATGCCGGCTTCCATGTTGTCCTCGCGTTGTCCCCTACAATGCCGTGCGAGACTAGCATCCTGCAGCGAGAATGCCAGCGGCGCAAGCGACGAGGAATTGTGCGGGTCCGGTGATCAGGGACGCACTACATCCCCGACAGCTTCGTCACGAATACGTTCAGCGAGCCGCCGGCTTCGGCGACCACGCGCAGGGTCTTGGAATCGAAGGCGATGTCGGCGAGTGTCAGGCTGTCGATCCTGGCCTCGACCTTGAGGCCGTCCTCGCTCTTCTGGTAGTCGGCGATCGCGGCCGCGATCTTCTCGCGGGCGTTCGCGGCGATCGGCTTCAGATCGAGGGTCGCCTTCTGCAGCAGCGCCTGCTGCATCTGCGGCACCGCCGCGCGGGCAGCGGCGCCCAGCAGGCCGAACGCGGCCTCGGACTCCACCGCGAGTTGGATGTCGGTGAGCCGCAGAGTCTGCTGCGCCTGGTCGAGCACCGGCCGGCCCCAGATGTGCACATTCGCCTCGGCGCCGAGGCCGAACCAGCTCTTCTTCTCCTTGGCGCGTACCAGAAGTGAGATCAGCAGGCGGTCACCCGACGGGATGACGTTGGCGCTCTTGACGGTGACGTCGACCGGGCCGGAGCCGTCCTCGGGATAGGTGCGGCCAACCATCTGCGCAGCGATGAGCTTGTTGATCTCGGTGAAGGGCACGTCGATCGGCACGCCGATGTTCACGCCGGTGCCGGTCGGCGGCACGATCGAGATCTTGTCGGGGAACGGGCAGTCGGGCTTGGTCGGCGTCGAGGTCACGCGGGTCTCGGCCTCTAAGCCGAGCAGCAAGGTCACGGCCTGCGCATCGACGCGCGGCTGCGCCGCGATCGCGCGCACCGGCTTCATCTCGAGCCAGAGCGGCGGCAGCGCCGCCGAGGCGCTGGATCCTTGCAGCGGGATCGAGCGGCAGGCCTTGACCCATTGCGCCTTCGCATTCTCGCGCAGGCTGGGATCGTTGCGGATGCGCTCGGCGACGGCGTTGATCTGCTCGCCGACGGTCTTGTCGATCAGCGGCTTGACCTGGGCGGGCACGTTGACCTTGGCGCCGGCGACGTTGAGATTGGTGTCGCCGAGATTGACCTGGGCGCCGAGATTGGGCTCCAGATGCCAGGCCGCGGCGAGCTTCGGCCGCGAGGTGACGACGACGTTGCCCTTGATCTCCGCGCTGGCGTTCAGGTTCTTGATGTTGACCGCGCCGATCCGCTTCGCGGCGTCACCGCCGAGCACGCTGCCGAGCGCATCGCCAAGCGCGCCGGTGGCCTTCGACGACAGCGAGCCGGTCACGTTGAGCTTGCCGGTGAGCGGCGTCGAGATCGTCAGCACGTCCTTGTCGCCGTTTGCCGCCATCGGGCCGCGGACGGCGGACCAGCCGATATCGGCATTCTCCAGGATCTGCGAGATCGGGTTATCGGCCTTCCCGGCGAAATTGCGCGGCGCGGCCTTCTCGGCCTGCTCGCGGATCGCCGACAGCGCGATGGCGACCGGCGCGATCACGATCGAGCTCTTCGAAGCCGGCGGCAGCGGCGGCAGCTGCGCGACCGGCGGCGCCGAATTGGTCGCGCGCGGCGACAGCCAGTCCATCACCTTCAGGCTGATGAAGAACGACGTCGCGAGCACCGCGACGCCGATCAGGATAGTCTTCAGATTCCACGTCAGACGCATCAATCCCCCAAGCCGCCCGGGCGGGGATTCTACAGGGCGGGCGAGCACGGCGCTAGAGCGCACCGGTGGGGTGGAATTGGGGCGAATGGGTTAACGAGTGTGAACGCGCCCTCGCGCCATGCCGAGGACTAGCTTTGACGCGGACGCCGGACCGCTCTCACCTTGCCGCGATTGCCGCCGCCGCAGAAGAAGCGCTCGCCGCCGTCCGACTCCAGGCCTGACACGATCGTGCCGGCGGGCATGTCGATCTGCTCGATCACTTTTCCGGTTTCGGGGTCGATCCGACGCAAATCGCTCTGTTCGTTCTCCCAGGTGCCGTGCCAGAGCTCGCCGTCGACCCAGGTCACCCCGGTCACGAAGCGCTTGCTCTCGATGGTGCGGAGGATCTTCCCCGTTTCGGGATCGATCTGATGGATCTTGCGCTCGCGATATTGTCCGACCCAGAGCGAGCCCTCGGCCCAGGCGAGGCCGGAATCGCCGCCGCCGCCGGGCGCCGGAATGGTGCCGAGCACCTTGCCCGAGGCCGCGTCGATCTTCTGGATGCGGTCCTCGGCGATCTGGAACAGGTGCCGTCCGTCGAACGCCGTTCCCGCATGTGCAGCGACGTCGATGGAGCGCGCGATCCCGCCGCCGGCTGGATCGAGCGCGTTCAACTTGTCGCCGGAGGCGAACCAGACATGCGTGCCGTCAAAGGTGACGCCATGCACGGCCTCGACGCCTGGAAAGGGCCCATACTCCGTGACGATCTCGGCGGCTGAATGTTTCATGTGCGCGATCCCTCATGCTTTAACGCGCATCCTACGTCTTCAGGAGCGGCGTGGGGAGTAACAAGCCTGTCGGGAAACCCGGGACGGGCGGCGTCATCCAGCGGCGCGCCCGTCCGTGTCCGAACGACTGCACCTTGCCCGACCGCGCCAGCTCCTCGAGCGCGCGCTGCACGGTGCGCGGGCTGATGCGCAGCGCAAGTGCGAGCGCCGAGCTCGACCATGGCTCGCCGTCGGCGAGAAAGGCGAGGACAGCGGCGTGCTTTTCCTCATTGGGCCGCGCCAGCACGAGGACGTCGCGCGTCTTCCGCGGCGCCAGCACGAAGCCCTGCTTCGTCGCGCTGATGTCGGCCAGCGGCGCGAGCGTCCTGCGCAACCGTCCGATCTCGACGCGCAAGCGCGCGCGGTGCGACTCGTCGGCGTGCCTGGCTTGAAAGGCGCCCGATATCAGCGTCTCGCGCGAAACATCCGCAGGCCATGCCTGGGCCAGGAGACGCGCCAGCGCGAACAGCACGGGGCGCGTTCCCAGCGACACCGTGACGCCTTGCCTGCGCACGACGTGATGGAAGGTATCCACGACGAGTGCCGTCGAGGTCGCGAGGCGTTCGACCTCTCCCAGCAGCAACGGATGTTCGCTGCCGCGCGCGATCAGTCGCGCTGCCGGCGTGTCGAGGATCAGCTTCGCGCTGTCGACCTCGGCCAGGAGCGCCGGGATGTTGGCAAGGCGCGCCGCGTGAGCGGCGCGGCTGAGCGCCGTGCGTGCGTCCTTCGTCCTGAGCCGCCTGATGGCGATGCCGGCGAGCACGAGCTCGCGGACGACCTGGGACGCGGGCGGGAGCATCGCGGGTCGGAGTTCAGTGAGCGCGCGCTCGGCCTCGTCGGGGCGCCCGACCAGAAGCAGGCGGCGCGCCTCGATATGGCCTGCATGGGCGGCATTGACGAGATCGCCGTGCTGTTCGAGCGTCGCGCGTGCCGCCGCGAGCGTCTTCACCGGCCAGTTCAGATCGCGCGAGACCAGCGCGATCTCGGCTTCGGCGACGATACACCTTGCGCGTGCCACCGCCTCGCGCGGACCGAAGGCACGCGCGGCGGTGCGCAGCAGCGACTTGGCCTTGGCGAGATCGCCGAGCTGCGCCATCGCGATGCCGCGCAGCGCCAGCGACGGCGCATCGTTGCGCAGCGCGACGCGGTTCAAGGCGCCGAGTGGATCGCCGGCCTCGAGCGCGCGTGCGGCGGCAGTAATCAGCGACTCCATGTCAATCCCGCCACACTTGTTACTCCCACCGCGGGGCCGCGAGCTGGCAGACATCGTTGGCAGGAGCGCAGATGGATTTGGAGAGTCATGATGACATCAGTTAAAAACGCAGGGACGAACGGACAGACCGCCATGCAGACCCCACCGGTGGTGTCGCCGCAGGACTGGGAGGCGGCCCGTCTGCAACTGCTCGTGAAGGAAAAGGCGCATACCCGTGCCCGCGACGCCCTGGCCGCCGAGCGGCGCCGCATGCCGTGGATGGCTGTCGACAAAACCTATGCGTTCGAGGGGCCCGGCGGCAAGCTCAGTCTGGTTGATCTGTTCCAGGGCCGGCGGCAATTGATCGTGTATCGCGCCTTCTTCGAGCCCGGCGTGTTCGGCTGGCCCGATCACGCCTGCCGCGGCTGCTCCATGGTGGCCGACCAGGTCGCCCATGTCTCGCACCTGAACGCCCGCGACACCACGCTGGTGTTCGCCTCGCGCGCGCCGCAAGCCGACATCGTCAGGCTGAAGCAGCGGATGGGCTGGACCATGCCCTGGGTCACCATCACCGACGGCTTCGATGCCGATTTCGGCGTCGACGAATGGCACGGCACCAACGTGTTCTACCGCGACGGCAACCGCATCTTCCGCACCTATTTCGTCAAGAGCCGCGGCGACGAGCAGATGGGCGGCACCTGGAACTATCTCGACATCACCCCGCTCGGCCGCCAGGAGGTGTGGGAGGATTCGCCTCCGGGCTATCCGCAGACCCCGACCTACAAATGGTGGAACTGGCACGACTGCTACACGGAAGGGGCGGCGCCCGACAAGCGATGGGTGGAGATCTCGGACGCCGGCGAGAAAGCCTTTCGCGAGGAGGCCGCAGGGGAACGGAAATGACAGCTCCGGTCAGCGCGGTCCCCGGCGCCAGCCCCGACGCTGGGACGGCCGCGCGCCACCTCGCCAGGTGGCTGGCGCTGGCGGCGACGCCGACCTTCGCCATCATGGCCGTGCTGACGGCCATGATCGGCGGGGGGCCGGCGGACATGCTGTGCGGCGCCGGGCAGGGCGCTCTGCTCGGCGGGATGGTGCCGATGTATCTCCTGATGAGCGCGTTTCATGCTGCAGCGTGGTTGAGGCTGATCGCGGAGCGGCGGCGGGCGGTCAGCCGGTAAGCGCACCGCCGGTGTGAACGCCTCGTCCTTCGAGACGAAGGATGCGCCACGATCGCCGACGCCAAACGAGGGCGGTTCGGCATCACCGAGTCTTCACTGCGGCGCCGCCTGAAGATAAGCAATGATCTTGCCCGCTTCCTCAGCCGAGACGCCGCCATAGGGCTGCATCTTGTGGCCGGACACGACCTCGTCCGGCTTGACCATGAAGCGGGTGAGCTTGTCCTGGTCCCAGGCGAAGCCGGCTTCCTTCATCGACGAGGAATAATTGTAGTTCGGCAGCGAGCCGGCCTTGCGTCCGACGATCTTGTTGAGGTTGGGGCCGAGGCGATTGTCGCCTTCCTTCACGGAATGGCAGGTGCGGCAGGCATTGTTGAAGGCCTGCTGGCCGGTGTCGTCATTCGCGCGCGCGAGCGAGCAGGGCGCGATCACGAGCAGGGTCAGTGCGCCGGCGCCGGCAAGGGCGTGCAGCCATGGGCATGGCGGGGGTTGCCTTCGTGGTTGCATTTGCGCCTCCATCGGGATCGCGCCGCAGCAAATGCGTCGTGATGTCGAGGCAAACGAGAACGGCCCCGGTGGGTTCCAGGGCCGCTCGCGTCACGATGTCCTGTCGCCTTAGCGGTTCGCGGCGCCGAGGTCTGCACGCCGCTCGGTCATCGGCAGCACGATCACCTTGGTGCCGACGTTGACGCGGGAATAGAGGTCGGTGACGTCCTCGTTGGTCATGCGGATGCAACCGGAGGACACGCGCTTGCCGATGGTCTCGGGGGCGTTGGTGCCGTGGATGCGGTAGATGGTGCCGCCGAGATACATGGCGCGTGCGCCGAGCGGGTTGCCGGGGCCGCCGGCCATGTGGCGCGGCAGATAGGGCTGGCGGGCGATCATCTCCGGCGGCGGAGTCCAGGCCGGCCACTCGGCCTTGCGGCTCACCGACTGGATGCCGGACCAGGTGAAGCCGTCGCGGCCGACGCCGATGCCGTAGCGCAGCGCCTGGCCGCCTCCGAGCACGTAATAGAGATAGGTGTTGGGCGTATCGATGATGATCGTGCCCGGCGCTTCGCGCGTCGCGTAAGAGACGGTCTGGCGGCGGAAGCGGGCCGGCAGCTCGACCGCGTCCTGATCCTCGGACGGCTCGGTCTGGTAGGGCGCCTGATAGGGCTGCTGATACGGTTGATAGGGCTGCAGCGGCTGCGGCGCGGTCATCGGCGGCAGCGGCTGGAAGAAGGGGAAGATCTGCACCGGCGCGGCGTTGGCGGCACCCGCGAACGCGACGGCGGAGACCGCCACTGCACCGAACGCAACGGCGCGCGAAAACGTCTTGAACGTATCCAGATTGAACATGTGATCGCCCCTGTTTGCTCGGTGTTTTGCTCACCGCGGCACCGTTGCGGTGCTCCGTTGCCTAAAGTCCTAACGGCAAAACGTTTCGGGACATTTGCGCGGAAAACCGAAAACGGTTTCACGGCGGCAAGGATTGTTTCATGACGGTTTCGTGGCCGCAGCGGCCCGTTAACGAACAAAACAGCACGCCGACACTTCCGTGACGTCACACGCCTGAAATATCCTTCGTTGATGGTCGATGCCTGAGAATCATCAAACTCTCGGGATTTTCCCATGCGGGTATTAATCGCGACCGACGCCTGGCATCCGCAGGTCAACGGGGTGGTGCGCACCCTGACCTCGCTGGCGAATGCGGCCAAGGCCCTCGACGTCGAGATCGACTTCCTCACCCCCGACGGCTTTCCGTCCTGGCCGCTGCCGACCTATCCGGGCCTGCGCTTTGCGCTGCCTGCGGGCAAGGAGATCGCCCGGCGGATCGAGAGGTGCGCGCCGGATGCGCTGCATATCGCCACCGAAGGCCCGATCGGCTGGGCCGCGCGAGCCTATTGCCGGCGCAACCGGCTCGCCTTCACCACCTCCTATACGACGCGCTTTCCGGAATACGTCTCGGTGCGGACCGGCATTCCGGCGGGGGTCGGCTATGCGGTGCTGCGCCACTTCCACGATGCCGCCGCCATGACAATGGTGGCGACGCCCTCGCTGCGGCAGGAGCTGTCCGAGCGCGGCTTCAAGCGGCTCGGCTTCTGGACGCGCGGCGTCGACACCGGGCTGTTTCATCCCGACGCTCCGGCGGAGCTCGACCTGCCGCGCCCGATCTTCATGACGATGGGACGCGTGGCGGTGGAGAAGAATCTCGAAGCGTTCCTCTCGCTCGACCTGCCCGGCACCAAGGTCGTCGTCGGCGACGGTCCGCAGAAGGCGGCGCTGGAGAAGAGATATCCCGGTGCCGTCTTCCTCGGCGAGAAGAAGGGCGCGGATCTCACCGCGCATCTCGCCGCCGCCGACGTGTTCGTGTTTCCGAGCCTGACCGACACGTTCGGCGTGGTGCAGCTGGAGGCACTCGCCTGCGGCACGCCGGTTGCGGCGTTTCCGGTCACTGGACCGAAGGACGTCATCGCCGATCACCCGATCGGCGCGATCGACCACGATCTGCGCGCCGCGTGCCTGCGCGCGCTGACGATGTCGCGGCAGACCTGCCGCAACTTCGCGCTGGAGCGCTCCTGGGAGAACAGCGCGCGCCAGTTCGTCGGCAACCTCACCTCACTGCAGCCCAGCCGGGCCTTGCGCGCCTCGCCTCGCATGGCGCGGCGGCCGGTGCGCGGTTGACCTTTCATTTGACCCACAGCGAGAACCTCATCGATGGCTAAGATCATGAACCTTGACGGCACCCAGCAGCTCGACCTCACGCGCGGCACGGTCGAGCAGGCCTATGACCGCTGGGCGCCGGTCTACGATCTCGTGTTCGGCGGCGTGTTCGCCAAGGGCCGGCAGGCGGCGATCGCGGCCACCAACAAGATCGGCGGCCGCGTGCTCGAGGTCGGCGTCGGCACCGGCATCTCGCTGCCGCTCTACGCACCGAACCTGCGCATCTTCGGCACCGACATTTCGGAAGCGATGCTGGACAAGGCGCGCCGCCGCGTGAAGGAGCAGAAGCTGAAGAACGTCGAGGGCCTCGCGGTGATGGACGCCGAGAAGCTCGAATTCCCGGACAACTCCTTCGACGTCGTGATGGCGCAATACGTCGTCACCGCCGTGCCGAATCCGGAGAAGGCGCTCGACGAATTCGCCCGCGTGCTGCGTCCGGGCGGCGAATTGATCATCCTCACCCGCGTCAGCGCCGACACCGGCATGCGCCGCTTCATCGAGCAGAAGCTGCAGCCCGTGGTGCGCCCGCTCGGCTTCCGCACCGCCGAATTCGCCTGGTCTCGCTATGCCAAATGGCTCGCCGGTGCGAAGGGCATGGAGCTCGCCGAGCGCCGCCTGATCCCGCCGCTCGGTCACTTCTCGCTGGTGCGCTTCCGCAAGGTCGACGTCGCCAAAGCAGCGTGAGCCTGGCGTCTTTCGTGCGTCATCGCGCCGCTGCACATCGTCACATGACAAAATGATGATGTCACACGGCCTACATCGAATCTCTGTAAATCCTGAACCCGAAAGCATTTGGGGGAGAGCATGATCAAGAATTATCTCGAGCAGCTGCGGATCCAGCGCTGGGACGACCATCGCTACTATCACCACAGCCGCATCAATCAGAGCCTGCACTTCGTCAGCGCGCTGAGCTTCCTGTTCGCCTATGTCTGGCTGTTCATCGACCCCGTCGTCTCGGCGCTGGTCGGCTGGCTGGTCTCGATGACCTCGCGCCAGGCCGGCCACTTCTTCTTCGAGCCGCATACTTACGACCACATCAACCAGGCGACCCACGAATACAAGGAAGAGATCAAGGTCGGCTACAACCTGCAGCGCAAGGTGGTGCTGATGGCGATCTGGGCGCTGTCGCCACTGGTGCTGGTCGTCGATCCCACCCTGTTTGGCATCTTCACGCCGTGGCAGAGCGCGACCGATTTCATGCGGCAGGTGGCGAAGATCTGGCTCGTGGTCGGCGGCGGCGGCCTGCTGTTCCGCACCGTGCACCTGTTTTTCATCCGCGACGTCGAGACCGGCCTCGTCTGGATGACCAAGATCCTGACCGACCCGTTCCACGATCTGATGCTCTATCGCGGCGCTCCGCTCGCCCTGATGCGCGGCGAGCTGATGGATCCCGGCCTGCATCTCAACCCCGAGCACACGCTGGGCTTCATCGACGAGCCCGTGCTCGAAGAGCAGCACGCTTGACGCGCGCGGCGCACGCGACACGCTCCGATGTCTAACGGCTACGTCATGCCCGGGCTTGTCCCGGGCATCCACGTCTTGGAGGTTCTTATATGCACCGTCATTCCGGGGCGATGCGAAGCATCGAACCCGGAATCTCGAGATTCTCAGGTGCGCAATTGCGCACCGGAGTTCGGTCCTGCGGACCGCCCCGGAATGACGGTGGTGGTGGAAGAGCGAGCCTCAGCGCCCGAAGCGCTTGGCCAGCATCTCTTTCAGGATCTGCCGCTTGATCTGCTTGTTGGTGAGGACGCCGTCGTGCCACCAGAAGCCGTCGGCCTTCATCTTCTGTGCGGCGCGGACGAAGCGGTCGGCGACCTCGGTGAAGTCGGCGTCGGTGTAGTTGAGGCTGAAGATCAGCCGTCCCGTGCCGACCCAGCTCAGCGCCAGGCCCTCGGCGCGCAGGTAATATTGCAGCATCCAATTGTAGCGGGAGGGCGTCGTGTATTTCACCGTCCAGATCGAGGAGAAGTTGGCGAAGCGCACCGGCAGGTCGGCTTCCTGCATCATCTGGTTGAGCTTCTTCGCGCGCCCGTTCCAGGTCTCTTCCAGGTTGTCATAGACCGCGCGAAAATTCGGGCTGGCGAGGCGGCTCAGGAACTCGCCCATCGCCGTCATGACATAGGGGTGCGAGTTGAAGGTGCCGCGGGCGAAGCAGATGTCGGCGGGGCGGTCGTCGCGGAAGCGGCGCATCAATTCACGCTTGCCGCAGACGACGCCGACCGGCAGGCCGCCGGCGAGGCTCTTGCCGTAGGTCACCATGTCGGCCTTGACGCCGAAATATTCCTGGGCGCCGCCGGCGGCCAGACGGAAGCCGACGAAGACCTCGTCGAAGATCAGCACGATGCCGCGCTGGTCGCAGACCTCGCGCAGCTGCTTGAGCCATTCGGTGTAGGCCGCGCGATCGAAATTGCCGCCGCGGGAGGAATCGACCAGCGAGGAATCGCCGGGCGCGTTGGCGTTCGGATGCAGGCCCTGCAGCGGATTGACCAGCACGCAGGCGATGTCCTTGCGCGTGCGCAGGACATGCAGCGTCTTCTCCGACATTTCGGCGAGGGTGTAGGTCTCGTGTGCGGGAATCGGATTGCCGACGCCGGGCTGCACGTCGCCCCACCAGCCGTGATAGGCGCCGGCGAAACGAACCAGGTGGGTGCGCCCCGTGTGGTAGCGCGCCAGCCGCACCGCCTGCATCACGGCTTCGGTGCCGGACATGTGGAACGAGACCTCGTCGAGGCCGGAGATCCGGCAGAGCCGCTGCACATTCTCGAGAATGACGGGATGGTAGGGGCCGAGCACGGGGCCGAGCGCATGCGCGCGCTTCTCGGCGCCCTCGATGCACTCCTTGTAGAAATCGTTGCCGAAGATGTTGACGCCGTACGAGCCGGTGAGGTCGTAGAACGTGTTGCCGTCGACGTCGGTGACGGTGACGCCGCTGGACGATTCCATGAAGGTCGAAGTGCCCAGGTGCTCGCGGACGAGACGCGAGAACTGGAACGGCACGCGGTAGCTCTCGGTGAAGTTCAGGTCGGAGATGGTCTCCGCCGCTTCCTTCGTCATTGCGCGTCCCCTGGGGTAGCGCTCGGCGTAGAGGGCGGCGAGGCGGAAGAAGGCGTCCTTGCGCTGCGCTGCGATGTTCGCCGGCGCACCATCGCAGGAGAAATAGTCGCTCTCTCCGTACTCGTAGAACGGCAGCAGCCGCGCCACCCGGCGCGACATCTTGGAATGCCCCGCGAGCGAGCGGTGCTTGGCGCGGGAGAGTTCGACCCGCGCTTTCAGCTTCGGGAAGACGGCGGCAGCGGAGGCTGCGGCGGCCACGGACATCGAGAGAATCGGGAGTGTCGTTTCCATGACAACAAGCGCTAACCCTGCGAGCTGACAGATTCATGACAGTCAAAGCCCTCATCGCCTCTTTCACCCAGCAGGAGGACCTCAACTTCCTGTTGACCAACCGCATCCCCCGCGCCGCGCTGACCCGCTTCATGGGCTGGTTCTCCAAGATCGAGAATCCCTTCGTTCGGGATTTCTCGATCGCGCTGTGGAAGCTGTTCTCCGATCTCGATCTGTCCGAGGCGCGCAAGACGCATTTCAAGAGCCTGCACGACTGCTTCACCCGGGAGCTGAAGCCGGGCCTGCGGCCGTTCGATCCCGACCCCTCGATCGTGGCGAGCCCGTCGGACGGCATCGTCGGCGCTCACGGCAGGATCGCCGATACCGAGCTGTTCCAGGTCAAGGGCGCGCCCTATTCGCTGCTCGACCTGCTCGGCGATTCCGCTCTGGTCGATCAGCACCGCAACGGCTCCTTCGTCACGCTGCGGCTGACGTCGAGCATGTATCACCGCTTCCACGCGCCGTACGATGCACGCATCGAGCGCGTCACGCTGATCCACGGTGATGTCTGGAACGTCAACCCGATCGCGCTCAAGCGCGTCGAGCGGCTGTTCTGCAAGAACGAGCGCGCGGTGATCCGGACGCGTTTGTCGACCGGCGAGGCGGTGACGCTGGTGCCGGTCGCCGCGATCCTGGTCGCGAGCATCCGCCTGCACTTCCTCGACATGGTGCTGAACGCGCAGACGCGCGGCCCGGTCAATTTTCCTTGCGACGTCCACGTGTCCAAGGGCGAGGAGCTCGGCTGGTTCGAGCACGGCTCCACCATCATCATCCTGGCGCCCGGCGATTTCTCCTTCTGCGACGGCATTGCCGAGGGCACGCGCATTCGCGCAGGCCAGGCGCTGCTCGGAAGAAAGTAGCCTTCAATCCGCCGTCCCCGCCGCCTATATCGTCGGACGGGGACGATTTGATACGGATCTGACGATGGCGCGGGCGCCGGTCATGGCGGCGGGTGGTATTGTGCTGCGGCGCGGGCCGGTGCCGCTGGTTGCAGTCGTGCGCCAGCGCAAGCGCAACGAATGGGTCCTGCCCAAGGGAAAGCTCGACGACGGCGAGACGCCGAGGGAAGCCGCGCACCGCGAGGTGCTGGAGGAGACCGGCCATGACGTCGCCGTGCACGAATTTCTGGGCACGCTGGTCTATCAGTCCGGCGGGCGCTCCAAGGTCGTGCACTTCTGGCGGATGGAGGCCGATGGCGGCCCGGTTCGCAAGCTGATGAACGACATCAAGGCGGTGGATTGGCTGACGCTGGACGATGCGATCGCGCGCCTGTCGCGCGAATATGAGCGCGCGTTCCTGACCCAGATTGGACCGATCGCGCTCGTGGCGGCGGGGCTGGCGGCATCGCCGGCGCAGGAGCCGACGCTGTCGAACGATGACGTCGATGCGGGGTTGCAGACGTTGACACCGGCCGAGGCGGCTTCCGTCGACGAACTCCGGCACGGCCTGTTGCAGAAGGTGAAGGCCTGGCTCCGCGGCGAGGCGTGAGGTTTGCGCTCAAGCCTCTCCACGTCGTCATTGCGAGCGCAGCGAAGCAATCCTGAATCCTTCCGCGGAAAAAGATTCTGGATTGCTTCGTCGCAAGGGCTCCTCGCAATGACGGAGAGAGCAGGTTACCGCCGCTCTTTCTCCTTCGGCTCGGGTGCGGGTCTGCGCGGCGGGGCGGGACGTGGCACGGCGGGGAGGCGCGGCTGGAATGTGATGGGCCGCTGCATGCCTGGCGGCTGAGCCGCAGGCTGGCCCGGCTGCAGGCCGGTGCGCGGCAATGGCTGCTGCGGGCCGGCTTGCTGCGTCCCGCCCGGTTGCGGCGGCACGACTCCGCCGGGCTGCATCTGCCCACCCCGCTGCGGCTGAATTCGCGGCGTGTTGCCAGGCGCCGTGCCTTGTCCGGTGGGCGGCGCGCCTCGACGGCCCGCTCCTGGCTGCTGGCCCTGACCCGCGCGCTGGCCGCCCGGCTGCACCGCGCCGCCGTGCTGTCCTTGGCCCTGCCGCTGCGGCGGCTGCGCGCCTTGACGGCCCGGCGTGCCCGGCTGCTGCTGCTGACCCGGACGGTTGTCCTGACGCGGCTGGCCGTTCGGCCGCTGTGGCAATTGCCCTGGAGCGATCGTCGGCCGCAATTGTTGCTGCTGCGGCGGTTGTGCCGGCCGCGGAATGCGGCTGAGCGCCGTCGGATTGGCGCGACGGAAATCGCGCTGCTCGATGACGATCTGCCGGCCCGTGGTCTGCGCCAGATGCACCTGGCTGACGAAGCCGCGGTCGCGCGCGATCTGCGGCGCGGGAATCGTGATCGGCACGGCCGCAAAACGCATGCCGCCGGCCGTGGCCGCGCCCGGGCGGATCGCAAAGCCGCTCGCGGCTTGCGTCAGTGCGCCGAGCCGCGCGCCGCTGGAGCGGTCGTCGACATCGATGTGGCCGACCCGGCCGTCGGCGTCGGCATAGAGTTTGATGCTGACGTTGTTCGCCCTGTTCGCGGTCGCGTTCTCGGGCACGTCGACGACACCGGTGGTGCCGCGGATACCGAGCGTCGCGGTCGGTGTCGCGATCTTCATGTCACCCGTTTTCGCCACGGCGGCCGCAACGAAGGCGACGGTGCCCTTGCTAATGTCGAAGATCGCCGAATTCTGCTTGCCGCCGTCTTCATAGACGTAATTGTCGATGGTGATCTTCGCGCTGGCGGAAAGGTTGAACGTGGTGGCGTCGTTGAAGGTGATGCCGAGCGCGGAGTTCGACGAGGTCTGCACCACGTCGTTGAGATAGATGTCGTCGCGCACGCGCAGCGGATAGGAGTTCTTGTCGCGGATCACGGTCGCGATCCCTGTGACGGTCGCGACGTTGCCGATCGGCTCGACGGCGGCGGGCTGGGCGTCTGCGGACGGTGCCGGGGTGGCCGACGGCGCAGGCGAAGGCATTGGTGTCGGCTGGGCTTGCGGCTGCGCCTGCGCCAGCTCGATGGTCTCGGATGCAGATGCGGCGGTCGCGCTGGCCAGCGGCAAGGCCAGCAGCGGGAAAGCAAGCGCGAAGCGGCGCCAAGCCGACATCAAATCCACGAATGGGGTCCCGGTGAGAACGCGAGGCGAGGTCCACCGATATCAGCCGCATCAGGCTGAATGGCGGATGAATATCTGTCGCACGGCGCGGCGGACGTTCAAACGCCACCTCCCTGCGTCAGGGACGTGGCGCCATACTTTCGACAGTCATTCCGGAGCGCGGGATAACGCGAACCCGGAAGCTCGAAATTGTAGTGGGAGCCTGCGGCGCGAGATCCCGGGCTCGATGCTACGCATCGCCCCGGGATGACACCTTCGGTGTCAGCTCACGCGCTTCCAGGTCTGGCCGCCGCAGAACATGCCGCCGAAGGCGCAGCCCTGCACGCGCATCACGTTCGGACCTTTCATCGAGATCGTGGAGTCGTAATTGCGGCCGGAGTTGGGATCGCGGATGCGGCCGCTCCACTTCGATCCCTCGGGCCTCATGTTGATCAGGATGCGCTCGTTGGTCTTCTCGGCATAGCCGCAGAGATTGGCGCCACATTGCTCGACGCGGACGTTGCCCTTGTTCTCTTCGGTCGCCCAGATGCCGATCGGCGAGTTCGCTGCGGGCGCGGCAGCCACCGGAGCCGGCGCGGGAGCCGCGGCGACCGGAGCGGGCGCGGCAACGGGCGCCGGCGCCGCAACCGGGGCAGGCTGCGAATTGTCGAAGCCGATAGCGGGAGCGGCGGCAACGGTCGCGGCTGGGGCCGCCGGCGCGGCTGGCGCGGTCGGCGCGGTCGCCTGGACGGGCGCCTGCGGCACGGGCTGCTGCTGCACCGGAGCCGGCGCGGGCTGCGCCGTCGTCGGCGCTGGAGCCGGCGTGGTGTCGTCGTCATCGTCCTTGGAGCCGCCGAGGCCCTTGAGGTTGATGTTGTTCAGCTTGATCGGCTTGTCCGACAGGCCCGGCGCGACGATGGTCACGCAATTGAGCGAAGCGCAGTTGCGCGGGGTCTCGATGCGGATGTGCTGGCCCTCGATCTGGAACGAGATCGAATTGCCGGCGTGCGCCGCGGCGGTCGAAGCCAGGAAGAGCGCGGTGGCGGCGATGGAGAGCTTGTTCATGACAACCTCCGAAAATGGCGTGGTCCGATATGGACCGAAGTCGCTGGTGGATGAAGCGTGGTTCGACCCTACGCCGGGGCGGTCGGGCGTTCTGTGATGGGCGTCACAACGATGAACGCCGTCTGGGTGATGCAGCGCACATTCAGCCGCACCTACGCTTGCGTAACGTCGTCGCGATACCGAGGGAGACGCAGATGCAGCGGCTTGCAACCTGGCTTGCCACTTGGCTTGGTACGTCGATCGCGCTGCTGGCGATCGCGCCGACCGCGCAGGCCGGCTCCTACACGTTCTCGATCGGCGGCCACCGGTTCCATGTCGAGGCGCCGCGCAATTGCCGATCCGCGTCGTGCGTCACGGTGGCCTCCAAGCGCAGCCTCAGGCCGACGGAGGACGTCGGCGCAGCACCGGCCTTGCAGCCGGCGCCGGTGGTCCAGGCGCCGCAGCCGGCTTGCCCGGCGGCAGCGGTCAAGCCGCCACAGGCGGCTGTGGTCGTGCCGCCACCGGCGCCTCCCGTCCTTGCCGCGGCGACGTCGCAGCCCGTTGCGCCGCCGCCCGCGCCAAGCTTGGAGATGTCGAGAATGGAGCCGCCGAGCCCGGGTCCGCCGCGGGTTGATCTGGAGCACATCGATCGGCCGAAGACCGCCGCGCTCGAACCGCCGCGCATCGAGCCGCCGGTCGTCGTCCCCAACGCCGAGGTCAATCAGACCACAAGTGTGGCGCAGATCGGCGATGACGCCGGCCCGGCGCCGCTCGGCGAATGGGAGAGCGCCGGCGCCAAGGGCACGGTCCGCATCGAGCGCTGTGGACCTGCATTGTGCGGTTACGCGCCCAGCGAAGCGTCGAGCCGCGGCGAGAGCGTGCTCGTCAACATGAAGCCGAAGAAGCACGATGTCTGGGCCGGCAGCATCTACAGCCGCTCCAGCGGCAACACCTATTACGCGACGATGACGCTGAAAGGGTCCGGCAAGCTGCACGTCGAAGCCTGCGCGCTCGGCCGCTTCTGGTGCTCCGGCAACGACTGGACCCGGGTCGAGGCGCCGCGCGAGGAGATCACCGCCTCGTCGCTGCCATCGCGCACGCGGTCGTAGCGACAGGCCACTCGCTTACGCTCCAGGGGAGGGTAAGCGCCGGCAGTGTGTCGATCGATGCCGTCTCAGATCATCCCGAGCACGATGGCGCCGACGAAGGCCATGGCGAGGTAGGCGGTGATCACGCTCAGTCTGCCGGCGAACGTCATGAGGTCGCTCCGCTGGTCGTGCGCTTTGCCGCGGCCGTCATGGTTAACAGAGAGTCTCTCACCGAAAAAGTCAGTCCTGCTGTCGCTCATCGGCCGTGCCGGCCGCGCGAATGCGGGCCGGCATGGTTAAAGAAGGCTGAAATCGACGTGTTGAAGAGTCTTTAAGTAAATTCACCGAACGTGCGTTCATGACGCGCGGAGTTCGTTTGTATCTCGTCGGCTCCATCGTCCTTGTTTCGCTAGCGGGTTGCGGACGCGGCTTCTTCCAGGCCGAGCGCGAACCGTGGCGGGCCGAGGCGGAGGCCGCATGCCTGAAATCGGGGGCGGTCAAGGAGAGTGCGGACATCGTCCGCATCGAGTCCATCTCCGGTCCCGGTCAGTGCGGCGCCGAATTTCCACTCAAGGTCGCAGCGATCGGCGAAGCCTCCGGCACCTATGGCTTTGCCGACGAGCCGCTGCGTCCGCCCGGCAGCATCGGCAACCAGCCGCGCTGGCCGGTGCAACCACAGTCGAATTATCCGCAGAGCCGGGGCTATCCGGCATCGTCCTATCCACCACAGTCGAATTATCCCGGCAGCGCGGCGCGCCAGCCGTCCGGCTATGGGTCCTCGACCGGACCCGTGTCGCTGAGCGCGCCTGGCGTCGCGCCGCAGGAAGACGAGATCGATCTGCCGCCCGAGGGCACCGATGCTGCCGGCGCCTCGCGCTACATGAATGCGCCGAGCTATCCGGCGCCGCCGGCAGGTCCCGCGCCATACTCGCAGGCGCCCATGCAGCAGCCGCTGCCGCGTCTCGGTCCGGCGCAGGGCAATGCCGTTGCCGCCGTTGGTCCGGTCGCGATCAAGCCGACCGCGACGCTTGCCTGTCCGATCGTGTCCGAGCTCGACCGCTGGCTCGCCGACACGGTGCAGCCCTCGGCAATGCGCTGGTTCGGCGTCCGCGTCGCCGAGATCAAGCAGATCTCGGCCTATTCCTGCCGCGGCATGAACGGCAACTCGCGCGCCCACATTTCCGAACATGCCTTCGGCAATGCGCTCGACATCTCCGCCTTCGTGCTCGCCGATGGGCGCCGCGTCACCGTGAAGGACGGCTGGCGCGGCATGCCGGAAGAGCAGGGATTCCTGCGCGACGTGCAGGCGGGGGCCTGCGCGCATTTCACGACCGTCCTTGCGCCGGGCTCCAACGTCTTTCACTACGATCACATCCACGTCGATCTGATGCGTCGCGCCAGCCGCCGCCTGATCTGCCAGCCGGCCGCCGTGTCGGGCAACGAGGTCGCCGCGCGGGCGCAATCACGCAGCCCTTATGCCAGTGCGCGCGATTCCTCCGTCACCGGCTCGCTCGGCGCGCGCAAGAGCACCTCGCGCAAGCGCGAGGAAGACGACTACATCGACGAATAGCGCTTTAAGTCCGCTTCGAGGGCGCGGGGGCCAGCCCCATGCACCGCTGCACTTCGGCCGGGACGTTGTAGGTCCGCATGATATGGCGGCTGTCGCGCAGACCCGTCGCCTCGCGTTGCACCACGAACATCCAGAGCGCCTGGCCGGCTTCCGCGACCAGCTTGCGCCGCGCCGGCTGCAGCGAGGCCGGCATCTCCGCATGTGCGGCGTCGAATTCGCGCAGGCGCGCCAGCGTCTGTTCGAGCGCGCGGCCCATCCGTCCAAGCGCCGAGGCCTGTTCCTGGACGATCTCGTAGTGGAGGATGTCGACCGGCGGGCGAAGATCACGAGACATGGCCGCAATATAGTGCCGCCCGGCCCGCAGGCGCAACGCGCGGCTATCCCGCCTTGTACGCCGCCAGGAACATCCGCGTGGCGCTCTCGACCACCGCGCTCATGCGCTGTTCCGACGGCGCGGGCTCCGCCTGAAACACGAAGGGCAGGAACAGCGAGGCCTTGCACAGTTCCATGAACTGCGAGGCGGCAAGATCGCAATCGTCGATCGCGAGATCGCGAGATGCGACACGGGCCTTGAGATAAGCGGAGAGGCGGTTGATGCTCTTGTCCAGCACGCGGGCATAGTAGCGGCGGCCGACGTCCGGCATGCGCTCGGCGATCGCCATCACGGTGCGGATCGCCGACCCGCCACCGGGCCGGCAGACCAAATGAAGATAGGCGAGGCCGAACTCCTTCAGCGTGCTCTCCGCCTCGCGGTCGGGATCGAAACTGAACACGACCTGGCCATGCTGGAGCGCCTCCTGTTCGACCATGGCTTCGAACAGCGCGCATTTGTCGGCGAAGTAGACGTAGAGCGTGCCCTTGGAGACCTGCGCCACGCGCGCGATCTCTCCCATGCTGGCCCCGTCGAAGCCAAGATCCATGAACACCTTGCGGGCACCGTCCAGGATCTGGCGGCGCTTGGAATTGTCCTCGTCCGGGACGACGTGCAAGTGTTCGCCGGCAGCTACAACCATTGGTTTAGGGTCTCGGAAGGTTTTTGGATCGGGCTCAGGCCATGAAACGCCAATAAAGGATTCGCGACAGTAAGGTCTTGCCGGAATCAATCTGTATATTGACCGAACCGTTCGGTCAATGATATTCGAGATCCACGCGAGGAACCGCCCGCAACGGCGGCGGCCCTCGGGTTGTGCTTTTGTGGGAGGCCTTGATGGCCATTTCGAGAGACCAGACGGCTCGCGTCCTTCGCCAGGAAGCGGTGGAGGACCAGACGGGCGCTGATGCTGCCTCCGAGACCTCGGCATCCCCTGCCGAGCTGCGCGGTCACGTGGCAGAGGAAACGAAGCGTCCGCCCCCAGAAGCGCCGGAGAACCCGGTGACGGACAAGCCGGCCGCACCTGCGCCGGAGGCCGCTGCGCCCAAGTCCAGTGCGCCGAAGTCCGGCAAGCGCAAATTCGTCCTGACCGGAATCGGCCTCGTTCTCGCGCTCGCCGCTGCGGGCTATGCCGGCTATTACACGCTGGTCGGCCGCTTCTACATCTCGACCGACGACGCCTATGTCCGCGCCAACAACACCATGCTCGGCGCGCGCGTTGCCGGCCACATCTCCGCGATCCTCGCCGGCGACAACGCGCCCGTCCGGGCCGGCGACACCATCTTCCGCATCGACGACGGCGATTACAGGATTGCGGTCGAAGCCGCCGCGACCAGGATCGCGACCCAGCAGGCCACCATCGATCGCATCGGCCGCCAGGTCGCAGCGCTCGACAGCCAGGTCGCGCAGGCCAAGGCGCAGCTCGTCTCCGCCGAAGCGGGCCTGAAGCGCGCCGACCTCGATTATGAGCGCCAGCAGGCGCTGAGCAGCAAGGGCTTTGCCTCGCGCGCCACCTTCGAAAGCTCGGAAGCCGGACGCGACCAGGGTGCCGCCGCGGTCAAGGCGGCGCGAGCCGCCTACGAGGTCGCCGTCAGCAATGTCGACGTCGCCAAGGCGCAGCAGACCGAAGCGCAGGCGCAGCTCGCCGAGCTCAAGACCACGCTCGCCAAGGCCGAGCGCGACCTCGGCTTCACCGCGGTGCGCGCGCCGGTGAACGGCACATTCTCCAATCGTCTGGTCAACACCGGCGACTTCGTCGCGGTCGGCCAGCGCCTCGGCAACATCGTGCCGCTGGACGACGTCTATATCGACGCCAACTTCAAGGAGACGCAGCTCAAGCGCATCCGCCCGGGCCAGCCGGTGACGATCAAGGTCGATGCCTACGGCATGCGCAAGTTCTCCGGCGTGGTTGACAGCATCGCGGCGGGCGCCGGCTCGGTGTTCACGCTGCTGCCGCCGGACAACGCCACCGGCAATTTCACCAAGATCGTGCAGCGCGTGCCCGTGCGCATCCGCGTGCCCAAATCGGTGGCGAAGCAGAACCTGCTCCGCGCCGGCATGTCGGTGTATGCGACCGTCGACACCAACAAGGGCGCCGCCGACGCCGACAGCGAGGTCGACCTCGACGATCCCGCCGTCCATCCGCAGTAGCCAACCCGAGCACTGCGAGATCGGACGATGGCCGACGCCACCACCGCTTCACCTGCCATGATGGCGGATCCCGCCTCTGAGCGCATTGCGCCGAAGCGGCTGTTTGCGTTCATCATCATGGTGTTCGGCATGTTCATGTCGATCCTGGACATCCAGATCGTCTCGGCCTCCTTGAGCGAAATCCAGGCCGGGCTGTCGGCGAGCTCCAGCGAGGTCTCCTGGGTTCAGACCGCCTATCTGATCGCCGAGGTGATCGCGATCCCGCTGTCGGGATTCCTGTCGCGCGCCTTCGGCACGCGGCTGCTGTTCGCGATCTCGGCGGCCGGCTTCACCTTCTCGAGCCTGCTTTGCGGCTTCGCCACAACGATCGAGGAGATGATCCTCTGGCGTGCGCTGCAGGGCTTTCTCGGCGCCGGCATGATCCCGACCGTGTTCGCTTCGGCCTACACGGTCTTCCCGCGCACGAAATTCCACATCGTCGGCCCCATCATCGGTCTCGTCGCGACCTTGGCTCCCACGATCGGGCCGACGGTCGGCGGCTACATCACCGATCTGATGTCGTGGCACTGGCTGTTCTTCATCAACGTGCTGCCTGGCATCGGCATTACATTGGGCGTGCTGGCGCTGGTCGATTTCGACGAGCCGCATTTCGAGCTGCTCGAGCGCTTCGACTGGTGGGGCCTGTTGTTCATGGCCAGCTTCCTCGGCACGCTGGAATATGTGCTGGAGGAAGGGCCGCAATATCAATGGATGCAGGACACGTCGGTCGCGATCTGCGCCTGGATCTGCGCGATCTCGGCCATCGCCTTCTTCTGGCGCGTGTTCACGGCGGCCGAGCCGATCGTCAACTTACGCACCTTCTCCGACCGCAACTTCGCCGTCGGATGCACGCTGCAATTCTGCATCGGCATCGGCCTCTACGGCCTGACCTACATCTATCCGCGCTATCTCGCCGAAGTGCGCGGCTACAGCGCGCTGATGATCGGCGACACCATGTTCGTCTCCGGCATCACCATGTTCCTGGTCGCGCCGCTGGTCGGCCGGCTCATGGCCAAGCTCGACATGCGCTACATGATCGCGTTCGGCCTCGTCGTGTTCGCGATCGGCTCCTACCAGATGACCTGGATCACCCGCGATTACGATTTCTACGAGTTGCTGGTGCCGCAGATCCTGCGCGGCATCGGCATGATGTTCGCGATGGTCCCGACCAACAACGTCGCGCTCGGCACGCTGGCACCCGACAAGGTGAAGAACGCGAGCGGCGTGTTCAACCTGATGCGCAATCTCGGCGGCGCGCTTGGCCTTGCCGTCATCAACACCGTGCTCAACGACCGTACCGACCTGCACATCGTCCGCCTGCAGGAGCGCGTGACCTGGGGGAATGCGACCGCGACCGAAACCCTGAGCATGTTCATGCAGAAATTCCAGGGACTTGGCGATTCCACGCTGATGGCCTTGAAGCAGCTGTCCCAGCTGGTGCATCGCCAGGCCGTGGTGATGAGCTTTGGCGATGCCTTCTTCATGTTGACGCTGTTCTATCTCGCCCTCAGCTTCCTGGTGGTGCTGCTGAAGAAGCCGCCGTCGCCGTTCGGTGCCGGCGGCGACGCGCACTAATTTGCAACACTCGTGCGTGATCTCGCGCGAGCCCCGTTGCAATCGGCCGGCGACACATCTATAAAGCGCACCTCATTCATTCGAACCGGGGAGAGATTTGCATGATTTCGTCGCATTCGCAGATCCTACGCCCGCGCTCGATGATCACCTCGATCACCTTCTGGCTCGGTATGTACGCGGCCTGCTAGAGGCCTCTTCCGCCAGCTTCGATCGGGCCAGGGTATTGGCCAAGCGTCCCGATCGCTTCGTTTCCCAAGTCGAATCCCAAGTCAAAGTCAGTCTTACGTGACGCCCGTCCCGGTCCTCGCGGCCGGCTTGCGTCCATCGATGGAGCCGGCCCGCGCGAAGCGGCCGGATGATGCCATGACCGCTCTGTCCAAGAAGCCCGCGGCGATTCGCGTCGTGCTGCCCTTCGTGTTCAAGCATTGGCTGAAGCAGCCGGGGCGCGGCCTCGTCGTGGCCGGCGGCCTGCTCGGCGCAACCGCCGCCGATCTGTTCATGCCGGTCTTTTCGGGACACTTGATCGATGCGCTGACCCGCGGTCCGTCCGACCCCGATGCGCGGCACGCGGCGCTGGTCGCGTTCGGCGCCATCGTGGCGCTGGGTGCGGCCTCGATGGTGCTGCGGCTCGCAGGTTTGCAGGCGATCGTTCCGTTCACGCTGCAGATCATGTCGGAGGTCGCGCAGGAGGCGTTCACGCGCGTGCAGCGCCTCTCCACCGACTGGCACGCGAACTCCTTCGCCGGCTCCACGGTGCGCAAGGTCACCCGCGGCATGTGGGCGCTCGACCTGCTCAACGACACGCTGCTGCTCGCGCTGTTGCCGTCGTTCGTCGTTCTGATCGGCTCGATGATCCTGCTCGGCGTGCACTGGGCCTCGCTCGGCGCGGTGATCGCGCTCGGCGCGCTGGCCTATGTCACGATGACGGTGCTGTTCTCGACCCGCTACATCGCGCCGGCCGCGCGCATCTCAAATGCCTGGGACACCAAGGTCGGCGGCACGCTGGCGGATGCGCTGACCTGCAACGCGGTGGTGAAATCCTTCGGCGCGGAGCTGCGCGAGGATGCGCGGCTCGCCCGCGTCATCAAGCGCTGGGGCGTGCGGGTGCGGCGAACCTGGTTTCGCTACAACTACACCGCCATGGCGCAGCTCACGCTGCTGCTGGCCCTGCGCGCCTCGGTGATCGGCGGCTCCGTCTGGCTGTGGGTCTCCGGCCATGCCTCACCCGGCGACGTCACCTATGTGCTGACGAGCTACTACGTCATCCACGCCTATCTGCGCGACGTCGGCATGCACATCAACAACCTCCAGCGCTCGGTCAACGATATGGAGGAGCTGGTGGCGATCCATGACGAGCCGATCGGCATCGCCGATGCGGTCAACGCGCAGCCGATCGCGATCGAAGGCGGCGCGATCGTGTTCGACGACGTCACGTTTCAATACGGCGGACATCGCACGCCGCTCTATGACGGGCTGTCGGTGACGATCCGCGCCGGCGAGCGGGTCGGCCTCGTCGGGCGCTCCGGCTCCGGCAAGACCACCTTCGTCAAGCTGGTGCAGCGGCTCTACGACGTCACCGGCGGCCGCGTGCTGATCGACGGGCAGGACATCGCGCTCGCCACGCAGCAATCGCTGCGCAGCCAGATCGCGGTCGTGCAGCAGGAGCCGATCCTGTTTCACCGCACGCTCGCCGAGAACATCGCCTATGGCCGGCCCGGCGCCAGCCTCGAGGCGATCGAGCAGGCGGCGCGGCTTGCCAATGCGCACGACTTCATCCTGCGCCTGCCGAAAGGTTACGGCACCCTGGTCGGCGAGCGCGGCGTCAAGCTGTCGGGCGGCGAGCGGCAGCGCGTTGCGCTGGCGCGCGCCTTCCTGGCGGACGCGCCGGTGCTGATCCTGGACGAGGCGACATCGAGCCTGGATTCGGAATCGGAGGCCCTGATCCAGGAGGCGATGGAGCGGCTGATGAAGGGCCGCACCTCGATCGTGATCGCGCACCGGCTGTCGACGGTGAAGAGCCTCGATCGCATCCTGGTGTTCGACCGCGGCGAGATCGTCGAGCAGGGCACGCACGCTCTGCTCGCGGCCAAGCCGGACGGCATCTATCGCAGCCTGTTCGAGCGCCAGGTGGTGGAGCTCGGACAGATCGCAGCAGCGGAATGACGCGCCTGGCCGGCAGACGAATGCCGGCCAGGTCGCGTGAGGATGGATTGACATGAAAGACCTGACGCGCGGCTCCATCGTGAGACATATCCTGATCATGACGCCGCCGATCACGGCCGGCATGGTCTCGATCATGATCTGCCAGCTGGTCGACCTGTATTTCGTATCCAGCCTCGGCGATGCTGCGGTCGCCGGCGTCGCCGCGGCCGGCAATGCCGGCTTTCTCGTCAACGCCTTGATGCAGGTGCTCGGCGTCGGCACGGTGGCGCTGATCGCGCATGCCGTGGGACGCAAGGACCGGGCGGATGCGAACCTGATCTTCAACCAGGCGATCGTGCTTTCGGTGCTGGCCGGCCTCTTGACCCTCGTGCTCGGCGCGGTGCTGTCGCGCGCTTACATGCGCTCGGTCGCGGCCGACCAGGCCACCGTCGAAGCGGGGACCGTCTATCTGTTGTGGTTTATGCCGGCGCTCGCGCTGGAATTCGCCATGCAGGTGCTGGCTTCGGCGCTGCGTGCGACCGCTATCGTGCGCCCGGCGATGGTCGTGCGCGCGCTCGCTGTCGCCATCAACGTCGCTCTGGCGCCGGTGCTGATCTCGGGCTGGGGCACGGGCTGTGCGCTCGGCGTCGCCGGCGCGGGACTGGCGAGCTCGATCGCGGTCGGCGTCGGCGTGCTGATGCTGCTGGCCTATTTCCGCAAGGTCGAGCGCTACGTCGCCTTCGACGCGGCGCAGTGGCGTCCGCAGCCACGGCACTTGATGCGCATCCTCAATGTCGGCCTGCCGGCCGGCGGCGAGTTTGCGATGATGTTCATTTTCATGGCGGTGGTCTATTACGTGCTGCGCGATTTCGGCGCGGCGGCGCAGGCAGGCTTCGGCATCGGGCAGCGTGTGCTCGGCCTGATCCAGATGCCGGCGCTCGCCGTTGCGCTGGCGGCCGCGCCGATCGCCGGCCAGAACGTCGGTGCCGGCAACGGCGCGCGGGTGCGGGAAACCTTCGTCAAGGCGGCGCTGATCGCCAGCTTCGTGGCGGTCGGCTTCATGATCCTCGCGCAGCTGAAGCCGGAGCTGCTGCTGGCCGGATTTTCCAACGACCGGGAGACGATGGAGGTCGCCTTCCTGTTCCTGCGGATCATCTCGCTCAATATGGTGGCGCAGGGCCTCATCTTCACCTGCTCCAGCATGTTCCAGGCGCTCGGCAACACCAAGCCCGTGTTGGTGAGCTCGGTGACGCGCGTGCTCACCTATGCGCTGCCGGTGCTCTGGCTGTCGAAGCAGCCCGGCTTCCGCATCGAGCATGTCTGGTGTCTCTCGATCGCGGCGACGACGCTGCAGGCCGGCTTGAGCCTGTGGCTGCTGCGCCGCGAGTTCGGCAAGCGCCTCGCGCCGCTGCCGCAGGACAAGGCCGGGGACTCAGTGGAAGTTGAGCCGGCCGCGCCTCCAGCTCGTGCTCCCGCGTAACGAAAGTTGACCTCCCTACGGCTCCCGCCAGCTTGCGGTGCCGTGGGGCTAGTGCGCGCCAATGCTGTTCCAGACGAGAGTCAGGCCCGATACGAACAACAAGCCGAGCACGACATCGCCGAAATGCTTGTCGTTGAGGGCGTGATAGACGCGCGCGCCCGCCCATGCGCCGATGAGCGTGCCCGGAAACGCGACCGCTGCGAGCCAGACCACCTTGAGGGCGACGAGGCCCGACGCGGCCTGCAACACCAGCGCGGTGGCGAGCACCGTGAAATTAAAGAGCTGGAAGATGCCGCGCCGCTCGTGCTTGTTCCAGCCGCGGATGTTGGCCCACAGGATCGGCAGCGGACCCGAGAGTCCGGCAAGGCCACCAAGAATGCCCCCGGCGAAACCGACCGCGCCGTCGGCGACCCGGCCGCCGAACTTGATCGCGAGCGGCCTCTTGTTGAGGTACAGCGCGCTCGAGAAGATCAGGATCAATACGCCGACGCTCAGCTTGAACACTTTTGGATCGGCCGAGGCGACCATCATGGTCCCGAGCGGCACGCCCATCAGTCCACCGATCAGGAACGGCCAGACCAGCGAGAGATCGAAATTCTTCCACATCGAGGGCAGCGTCGAGGTCTGCGCGATCACCGAGCAGATCAGCACCAGGGGCACCGCGAGCGATGGCGGCAGCACGTAGAGCCAGATGCCGAGCGCCATCAGCGCCGTGCCGAAGCCGGCCAGTCCCGAGACGAAGCCACCGGCGAGCGCGCCGAGCGGCAGCAGGACGTAGGTGAGCGTTTCCAACGGATTGTCCTAGTCGCCAGCGGCGATCCCGAACTGATCGCCACGGCTCGCATAACATGCCTGCCGGCATCCAGGTCAATCCATGCCGCACGCAAGCGTGATCTGCCGGCCATCGCCGATGGCCTAGACGATCTGCCTGGTGTCTGCAGGCTTCTGCAGCGCGCCGACCAGGATGCGCAGCGCCTCCGTCAATTCCGATCTGTTCCGGGCTGCGCCCAGCGAGACGCGTGCCGCATGGGGCGGTGCCCCGTCGACGGTGAAGGCGTCGCCGGCGACGACGGCAAGCCCGTTCCGCAGCAGATGTGCGGCCAGATCGGGCCGCTCCTCCGGCAGCCGCAGCCAGAGATGATGCGCTGCGGGCCTGGCCAGGAACTGAAAGCCTTTCAGCGCGCGTTGCGCGAGCTGCTGGCGGCCCACGGCTTCGCTGCGGATGGCGCTGATGATGCGATCGGCAACGCCGTTTTCGATCCAATGCGTCACCAGCGCGACCATCAGCGGCGCCGGCATCTGCACGGTCGCCTGCAGGCAGGTGCGCATGTCCCGCTGGGCACCGCTGTCGGGCGTCACCAGATAGGCAACGCGCAGCGCCGGCGCGATACATTTTGACAGCGTGGTCGCAAGATAAGTCCGCTCCGGAATGAGGTTCGCGATCGGCGAGGCCGCGCGGTCGAGCAGCCCGTAGGCGTCGTCCTCGATCAGGATGGTGCCGGCATCGCGGATGATCTTCGCAAGAGTGCCGCGCCGCTCGGCGGAAAGCGTCGCCGTGGTCGGATTGTGCAGCGTCGGAATGAGGTAGACGGCTTTCGGCTCGTGCGCGCGGCACGCCTTTGCCAGCGCATCCGGCAGGACGCCGTCCTCATCCATGGCAACACCGACGAGCTTGACGCCGAGCCGGGCCGCGGCGGCCTTGATGCCGGGGAAGGTGAGGGCTTCGGTCAGAACGATGTCGCCGGGCCGCGCCAGATGGGCGAGCAGGTTGAAGAGGATCGTCTGCGCGCCTGGAAAGATCACCAGCCTGTCGGCCTGCGCATGCGGAACGCGGGCGCGCATCCAGCGCGCCGCGACCTCGCGCTCATGTGCGCTGCCGCCGGGCGGCTGGTAGTTGAGATACGCCGTCAGGCCCGATTGCGCGCGGAGGGCCTCCAGCCCGGCGATGATGCGCTCGTCGAGCTGCGCCTCCAGCGGGTGCGGCGGCACGTTCATCGACAGGTCGATCGCGACCGGGTGCGGCAGGTCGACCGCGCGCCGCGCGCTGGTCTCCGACACGAACGAGCCCTGTCCGACGCGGGCTTCCATGATGCCGCGGCGCCGCGCCTCGGTGTAGGCGCGCGTGACGGTGGTGAGGTCGATGCCGAGTGCTTTTGCCAGCGCGCGCTGCGTCGGCAGCTGCTGACCGCGCACCAGCCTGCCGGCGGCAATGTCGGCCTCCATGGCCTCGACGATTCGCTGGTAGCGCGGGCCCGAAAGCTCCGAGATTGTAGGGATCCATTCCATGCAATTTTGCTCGTAACCTTTGAATGTATGGATGTAAGATATTATTGTATGGATCGTCGAAAAGGAAGAGGTGTGGTCATGTCTGTCTCTCTGGCGCCGGTCTCCCTGGCCAAGGCGATGTGGCGCGGTTTCAGCGCCAAATGTCCGCATTGCGGGGAAGGGCACATGTTCGGCCGCTACCTGAAGGTGGCGCAGGCTTGCGACCATTGCGGCGAGGAGTTGTTCCACCAGCGCGCCGACGACTTTCCTGCCTATCTCGTGATGGTGGTGGTCGGCCATCTCGTGGTGCCGGCGATCCTCGCGGTCGAGACCGCCTACGCGCCGCCGGAATGGCTGCAACTCGCGGTCTGGCTGCCGGTGACGCTGTTCGCCTCGCTGGCGCTTCTGCAACCGACCAAGGGTGCCATCGTCGGCCTGCAATGGCAGCTCGGCATGCACGGTTTCGAGGCGGGGAAGCTGCGGCGCGAGGCCGGCGAGCTTGCGCCGGTGCTGGTGAAGGACACGCGCGCGGCCTGAGGCGCGGGCGCTGATGGTGGTGCTGCGAGAGTAACTCTCTCGTCATTCCACGGCGTTCGCAGCACGAGCTACGATGCGCAATTGCGCATCTGAGAATCCATTCATCGATCGACTTCGCCGCCCGATGGATTCCGGGTTCTCGCTTCGCGAGCCCCCGAATGACGCCGGTTGAATGGCTGCGCGCTCGCCCCCATTGGTGAGGGGCCCGATGCGCTAGCATCGAGCCCCCCGTTGCAAGATATCAGCCGGCCTGTAAGCCGGGTTCTGTAGGGCACCGTCCGCTTGCGCGAACGATACGTGACGGCCATTCCTCTGGGACCGTGTTTGCACACGGCCTCGAGCAACCTACCCGGACGGCGGGCCTGACATCGCCCCGCGGCGTTATCGCTTTCGCGAACAGCCCGCTTAAGCCATCCCTATTCGGTTTTGCTCCCGGTGGGGTTTGCCCTGCCGGCTCCGTTGCCGGGGCCGCGGTGCGCTCTTACCGCACCTTTTCACCCTTACTTCCTCCGAAGAGGGAGCGGTTCGTTCTCTGTGGCACTTTCCCTGGGGTCACCCCCGCCGGACGTTATCCGGCACCGCATGTCAAGGGAGCCCGGACTTTCCTCCCCGGCGGCCTTTCGGCACCTGCCGGAGCGGCCGTCCGGCCGACTGACGGCTTAGGCATGGGCATTTGTGACGGTTTCGTCAAGCCGATATCGCGAGGCACGCTGCCCGCGAATAATTTATCCTGAAGATGTCGTTTGGCGCGCCGCTCGTTCGACTGGATGTCGGTGACCCCCCGAACAACAGGAGTGAAGCGATGCAATATCTGCTGATGATCTACCAGAACGAGGTCGAGTACGCGAAGATCGATGAGGCGACCGGCCAGAAGATCCTGGCCGAGTACCAGGCTTTCACGCAAAGCATCGTCCAGAGCGGCAATTACAAGGGAGGCGACCGCTTGCGGCCGACCACGACAGCGACGACGGTGCGCGTGCGCGACGGCAAGACGCTGACGACCGACGGTCCATTCGCCGAGACGCGCGAGCAGCTCGCGGGCTATTACCTGATCGAGGCCAAGGATATCGATGCGGCGACCGCCATCGCGGCCAGGATTCCCAGCGCGCGCATCGGCTCGATCGAGGTGCGGCCGATTTGGGAGCACGACAAGTGAGCGACGCCGGGGAATGACCCCTTCCGAAATCGACAGGATCTTTCGCGACGAGGCGGGGCGGGCGCTGGCCACGCTGATTCGCCTCGTCGGCGATTTCGATCTGGCGGAGGACGCGCTCCAGGATGCGTTCGCCGTCGCGCTCGATCGCTGGGCGGCGGGCGAGGTGCCGGACAATCCGCGCGCCTGGCTGGTCAATGTCGCCAGGCACAAGGTGATCGATCGCATCCGCCGCCAGGCCGTCTTCCGCGGCAAGCAACAGGCGCTGGTGCACGAGCTCGAGCTGAATGCGCTGGGCCCCGACGAGCCGCCGGCGATGCTGGACGACGACATGCTGCGGCTGATCTTCACCTGCTGCCATCCCGCCTTCGCGTCCGAGGTGCAGGTCGCGCTGACGCTGCGCACAATCTGCGGCCTCACCACCGCACAGGTCGGGCGCGCCTTCCTCGTCGGCGAGGAGGCGATGGCGCAGCGCCTGGTCCGTGCCAAGCAGAAGATCAGGCTGGCCGGCATCCCCTACGAAGTGCCGGAGCGCGAGGCGCTGCCGGCGCGGCTCGACGGCGTGCTCGCCGTGATCTATCTCGTCTTCACGGAGGGTTATGTCGCGACGGCGGGCGCCGACCTGATGCGGCCGGATTTCGCGGCTGAGGCGATCAGGCTCGCCCGTCTGCTCGACGGTCTGATCCCCGATCGCGCCGGCATCAAGGGGCTGCTCGCTCTCATGCTGTTGCACGATGCGCGGCGCGCGGGCCGCGAGACCGCGGCCGGGGATATCGTGCTGCTCGAAGAGCAGGACCGCGCGCTGTGGGATCGCGCACAGATCGAGGAGGGTCTGCGCCTGGTCGACGCGGCGCTGCGCATGCCTGGCCCGCCGCAACCCTATGCCGTGCAGGCGGCGATCGCCGCGCTGCATGCCCGTGCGCCGAGTTATGAAGCGACCGACTGGCGGCAAATCGCCGGGCTCTACGCGGTCCTGCTGCGCATCGGTCCCTCGCCCGTGATCGAGCTCAATCACGCCGCCGCGTTGTCGATGGTCGATGGGCCGGCACGTGCGCTCGATCTGGTCGACGCCATCGCCGCGCGCGGCGGGCTTCGCGGCTATGAGCTGTTGCCCGCCGTGCGCGCGGATCTGTTGCGGCGATTGGGGCGGAAGGAAGAGGCCATGGAGGCGTATGTCGCAGCTACGGCTGCGACACAGTTGGAGCCACTGCGACGATTGTATGCGCGGCGTATGAGGGAAATGGGGTAGGAGCTCTCGTGCCCCGGACGCAGCGCAGCGCCCCTTCAGCGGTGCGCTGCAGAGCCGGGGCCCATCTCTCCGCAGCAAACTCGTGTCGCCAACTGGGTCCCGGCTCGCGCTTCGCGCGTCCGGGACACGAGAGCGCCGTCACTTCGACGCCACCGTCGTCGCTTCCGCCGGCAGGCTCGCCAGCAGCGCCTGCAACGTCGACAGTGTCGAATGATCGGCGACGCCGTCCAGTCGCGCCGGGCGGAAGTGGCGCTGGAAGGCGGTGACGACTTCCATCGTCGCAGCGTCGTACTTGCCGTTCAGGGGTACGCCATAGCCGTACCTTGCGAGCGTCTGCTGCATGCTCAGCACCGCGTCGCTGATGGTGCCGAGCATCAGGCTCTCGCCACGGACAATCGGGGCGGGCGTCACCCAGTGGCCGACGCCGGAATTGGCCAGCGAATGCCACGGAAACTTTTCGCCGGGATCCTTCTTGCGGGCCGGCGCGACGTCGGAATGGCCGAGCACCCGGTGCGCCGGCACCTTGCGGCGGAGCATGATGCCGCGGCACAGCGCGATCACGGCGGCGATCTGGCGCAGCGGATATTCCGGATACCCCCAGTCATGGCCGCGATTGATGATCTCGATGCCGATCGAGCAGGAGTTGATGTCGTCCTCGCCGGCCCAGGAGGAGACGCCGGCGTGCCAGGCCCGCTTGGCCTCGGGCACGCATTGCACGATGCGGCCGTCCTCCAGCACGACATAATGCGCCGACACTTCGGTGCCGGCGGTGCAGAGGCGCGCCAGCGCGCCCTCGACATCGGGCATGCCGGTATAGTGCAGCACGATCATGTCCGGCTGCCGTCCCTTGTTGCGGTCGCCATGGTTCGGCGAGGGGATGATGTCCGAGACGATCGAGGAATCGGGCTCGAACGTCCGCAGGCCCGCCACGGTCTTGGGAACCGGGAGAACGCGGTGACGCTTCGAATCGGATCCAGACGATGTGGACGAACCGGAGGGCATGAGCAGCTCAGACCGACGGAGTTTGGGGAAGCCCTTCTCTTTACTATTCCTTTACCCTCCATCGCGCGCAATCGCGCGACGCGGTTAACGGATTCATTTTGGCGATGTGTGTGGATGACGCATCACTGGCCAAATTACCTTTTCCACTTGTCATCAATCGAGCAACGCTTTCTTAACGCTAAGGGCCGTTACTGAGGGATGAAGAGCCGACCCGCGTCCGGAGGCGGCCAAAGCGTATTTTGGCTCGAAATCCCATGGCTGCCCGACAAATTCCACTGGGAACACTGGGTTTGTGGCCCGGGACGACCGGGCTCGGTAACCATGCTGGACAGGGGCTTGGTCGTGGAACCGCCGCGACGCGCAATAATTCGAGGCGTTATGGGCTTGTTCGGCCCCGATCTCGCTTGGGCATCAGGCCGGGCGGTCGGCAGGGGTGGCGCATGAGCTCGGCTCCGCACATCCCCGTTCTTGGCCGTGAGGCCATCGCCCATCTCGCCCCGCGCGAGGGCGGCGTCTACGTCGATGCCACCTTCGGCGCCGGCGGCTATAGCCGCGCGATCCTGGACGTACCGGGAACCCGATTGATTGCCATCGATCGCGACCGCACCGCGATTGCCGGCGGTGCCGAGCTGGTCGAGCGCGCCGCGGGCCGGCTGACGCTGGTCGAGGACCGCTTCTCCAACCTGGCCGAGGTCTGCGCGGCACAAGGCGTCGATGGCGTCGACGGTGTCGTGATGGATGTCGGCGTGTCCTCGATGCAGCTCGATCAGGCCGGCCGCGGCTTCTCCTTCCGCCTCGACGGTCCGCTCGACATGCGGATGGGACAGACGGGCCCGACCGCGGCGGATGTCGTCGCGCGCGCCTCCGAGGGCGATCTCGCCGACATCATCTATCTCTTCGGCGAGGAGCGGCATTCGCGCCGCATCGCCCGCGCCATCGTCGCGGACCGGCAGGAAACCCCGTTCACGACGACGCGCTCGCTCGCCGATCTCGTCGGCAGGGTGGTGCGGTCGAAGCTAGGCGATATTCACCCGGCGACACGCACGTTCCAGGCGCTGCGCATCTTCGTCAACGAAGAGCTCGAGGAGCTTCAGACGGCGCTCGCTGCGGCCGAGCGTGTGCTGAGGCCCGGCGGCCGCCTCGTCGTCGTCTCGTTCCATTCGCTGGAAGACCGCAACGTCAAGAATTTCCTCTCCGAGCGTTCCAGGACCGGCGGCGGCTCGCGGCATCTGCCGGAAGTCGCGCAGCTTGTACCGAGCTTCCAGCTGCTGACGCGGCGGCCGGTCGTTGCCGGCGAGGACGAAGTTGCGCACAATCCGCGTGCGCGCTCGGCAAAGCTGCGCGCCGCCGAGCGCACCTCGGCGCCGGCGCATGAGACCGATGAGGCATCGTCCTGGCCGAAGCTCTCCGACGTGATGAGGGGCGGCTAGCGCATGCGCTTCATCCACCTCCTCGTCATCGGCGCGCTGATCTTCGCAGCCGCCCATGTCTACCGGATCAAGATGGACTCCACCGCGCGTACCGAGAAGGTGCTGCGGCTGCGTGCGGAGATCCGCGAGCAGCGCGATGCGATCGCGGGGCTGCGCGCCGAATGGGCCAAGCTCGATGCGCCCCACCGCCTGCAAGGACTGTCCGACCGGCATCTGCACCTCAAGCCGGTCAACGGCACGCAATATGATTCGCTGAAGAACCTGCCGGAGCGTCCGCCGCGGATGTTCAGGCCGGGCGAGCCCGATCCGATCGGGGCCATGCTCAAGACCATTGAAGCCGCGAGCGATCCCGACACGGTGACGGGCTCCGTGCCTCAGTCCGAGGACAAGCAATGAGCCCGGTAACGCCTGCAAAACCCGACAAGTCGACCGAGCGGCCAATTGAACCTTGGCGGCGGCGGCTGATCCGAAGCCTGCTCTACGGGCGCAACGTCGATCGCGCCGCCAAGGCGCGCGCACGCGTCGGCCTCGCCATGCTCGCCTTTGCTTCGGTCTACGCCCTGATCGGCGGGCGGCTCGTGATGTTCGCCATCGGCGCCGACGCGCACGGTGCGCGCCGCGCCGCGGCGCAGGAGGTGGTTGCGACCGCGCGGCCCGACATCGTCGATCGCAACGGCGCCATCCTCGCGACCGACGTGAAGGCGTCGAGCCTGTTCGGCGAGCCGCGGCGCATCATCGACAAGGACGAGGCGATCGAGCTTTTGACCGCGACCATCCCCGACCTCGACGAGGCCGAGGTGCGCGAGCGCCTGAAGACGCGCAAGGGCTTCGTCTGGCTCAAGCGCGAGGTCACGCCGGCGCAGCAGCAGGCGGTCCACAAGCTCGGTATTCCCGGCATCGGCTTCCTGCGCGAGAACAAGCGCGTCTATCCGACCGGCAACGAGGTCGCCCACCTCATCGGTCTCGTCAACATCGACAACCAGGGTATCGCCGGCCTCGAGAAGTGGCTCGACAACCAGGGGCTCGCCGACCTCCACCGCGCCGGCTTTGCCACCGACCGGCTGCAGAAGCCGATCGAGCTCGCGGTCGACCTGCGGGTCGAGCATGCGCTGCGCGACGAGCTGCTCAAGGCCAAGGACAAGTTCCACGCCAAGGCCGCCTCGGGCATCGTCTCCAACGTCAAGACCGGCGAGATCGTGGCGATGGTCTCGCTGCCCGACTTCGATCCCAACAATCCGAAGGAGGCGCATGATCCCGACCGCATCAACCGCCTCACCACCGGCGTCTACGAGATGGGCTCGACCTTCAAGGCGTTTACCCTGGCGATGGGGCTCGATTCCGGCAAGATCAATCTGAACTCGATGTGGGACGCGCGCGGAAACCTGCACTACGGCAAGTTCACCATCCACGACAGCCATCCGCTCGGGCGCTTCATCAACACCAAGGAAGTGTTCACCTACTCCTCCAACATCGGCGCGGCACGGATTGCGCTCAATCAGGGCGTCGAGGCGCACAAGGCGTTCCTCGCCAAGCTGGGGCAGACGACCCGGCTGCGCACCGAATTGCCGGAGAGCGCGGCGCCGCTGCTCCCCCGGCGCTGGAGCGAATTGAACACGGTCACCGCGGCGTTCGGCCAGGGCCTGTCGGTGGCGCCGCTCCAGGCGGTGATGGGCATCAACGCGCTCGTGAACGGCGGCTATTTGATCCCGCCGACATTCCTGAAGCGCAGCGAATCCGAAGCGGCGGCGCTGGCCAAGCGCGTCATCAAGACGGAGACCAGCGACAAGATGCGGTATCTGATGCGGCTCAATGCCGAAATCGGCACCGCCAAGACCGCCGACGTCAAGGGTTACTACGTCGGCGGCAAGACCGGCACGTCCGAGAAGGTCATCAACGGCCGCTACGCCAAGAAGCGCGTGCTCAACTCCTTCACCGCCATCCTGCCCTGCGACGATCCCAAATATCACGTCCTCGTCATGCTGGACGAGCCGCAGGCACTGCCCGAAACCCATGGGTTCATCACCTCGGGATGGAACGCGGTGCCGACGGGCGGCAAAGTGATCGAGCGGATCGCGCCGCTCCTGGGCGTCGAGCCGCGGTTCGACCTGCCGCCTGCTGACCGCCTTATTCTTGCAGCATCCAGGACAACCCAGTAATCAACTGGGTGGGCCATCGCCGGTGCTGAGTCGGGATTTTTCCTAGAGGATTCGGCTTTTCGGCTGGGCATGTTGACTGGAAGACCATGAAGCTGCGCGACCTCTTAGGCAACGATGCGGAAATCAAGCCCGCTGCCGCGGCGCTCGAGGTGAGCGGCGTTGCGCTCGACAGCCGCGCGGTCCAGCCAGGCGATCTCTTCTTCGCGCTGGCAGGCAGCAAGACCGACGGCGCGCGCTTCGTCGATGCTGCGGTCGCCGCCGGCGCGGTGGCCGTCGTCGGTGACCACGCACCGGCCGCCTGCAAGGTGCCGTTCATCGCTGTCGCCAATCCACGCCGCGCGTTGGCGCTGGCCGCGGCCAGATTTTTCCCGGCGCAGCCTGCGACGATCGCCGCGGTGACCGGAACCAGCGGCAAGACCTCGGTCGCCGCGTTCACGCGCCAGATCTGGGAGCGGCTCGGGCACGCCTCCGCCAGTATCGGCACCATCGGTCTCGTGTCGCAGAAGCGCACCGTCTATGGCTCGCTGACCACGCCGGATCCGATCGCGCTGCACCGGCAGCTCGACGAGATCGCGCGCGAGGGCGTTACGCATCTCGCCTTCGAGGCCTCCTCGCACGGGCTCGACCAATATCGCCTCGACGGCGTGCGCATCTCGGCCGGCGGTTTCACCAATCTCTCGCGCGACCACATGGATTACCATCCGACCGTTGCGCATTATCTCGCGGCCAAGCTCCGCCTGTTCCGTGAGCTGGTGCCGCCTGATGGTGCTGCGGTGATCTCGGCCGATCATGATTGTTCGGCGGAGGCGATCGACGCGGCGACATCGCGCGGCCTGCGCGTCATGGCGGTCGGCCGCAACGGCGATGGCGCAGGCGAGGGCATCCGCCTCACCGAGGCCGTGGTCGAAGGTTTTTCGCAAAAGCTGACACTCGAGCACCGCGGCAAGCGTTACGCGGTCAAGCTGCCGCTGGTCGGCGAATTCCAGATCGAGAACGCGCTGGTGTCGGCCGGCCTTGCCATCGGCACCGGCAGCGATGCCGCAAGCGTGTTCGCGAGCCTCGAACATCTCGAAGGCGCCAAGGGCCGGCTCGAGCGCGTCGGCGAGCGCAACGGCGCGCCGATCTTCGTCGATTACGCGCACAAGCCCGACGCGCTGGCGAAAGCGCTGCAGGCGCTGCGGCCTTATGCCAGGCGCAGGCTGGTCGTCGTATTCGGCGCCGGCGGCGACCGCGATGCCGGCAAGCGTCCGATCATGGGCGGGATCGCGGCGGAGAATGCCGACGCCATCATCGTCACCGACGACAATCCGCGCAGCGAGAAGCCGGAAGCGATCCGCGCCGCCATCCTCGCCACCGCGAAGGGCGCCCGCGAGATCGGCGACCGCGCCGAGGCGATCCGCGCCGCGATCGAGGATTTGCAGGAGGGCGATGCGCTGCTCATCGCCGGCAAGGGCCACGAGACCGGGCAGATCGTCGGCGGCCAGACGCTGCCCTTCAGTGATCACGAGGCGGTCGCCGCCGCACTAGCGTCGAGGGTTGCATGAGCGGGCCAATATGGACAATTGCCGAGGTCGCGCGAGCGCTTGGCGTGGCCGGATCGTTCCCTGATACGGGAATCGATTTCGTCACCCAGGACAGCCGCCTGGTGAAGCCCGGCAGCCTGTTCGTCGCGCTGAGCGGCACGCCGAGTGGCGGCTTTGTCTCCGCTTTCGCCAGTGCGCGCGACGGCTGGGAATTCGCCGACAAGGCGGAAGCTTCAGGCGCGGTGGCGATGATCGTGCCGCACGAGATCGCGGGCGTCCGCATTCCCCAGATCGTCGTCAAGGACACGCTGATCGACGGCCTCTGGGGCCTCGCGCGTGCCGCACGCGCGCGCTTCAACGGCCCGGTGATCGGGCTCACCGGCAGCGCCGGCAAGACCAGCACGAAGGAATTTCTCGCCGCCTATCCGAACGCCTATGCGAGCCCGTCGAGCTTCAACAATTTCTGGGGCGTGCCGCTGACGCTGTGCAATGCCCGGCGCGACGCCAGCCTCTGGGTCGTCGAGATGGGCATGAACCAGCAAGGCGAGATCGCCCGACTGAGCGAGCTGACGCAGCCGACCGTCGCGCTCGTCGTCAACGTCCAGCCGGTGCATCTGGAAAAGCTCGGCTCGCTCGAGGCCATCCGGCGCGAGAAGGTGTCGATCGCGCTCGGCCTGCCCGAGGACGGCGTGCTGGTGCTGCCCGCCGGGATCAAGGCGGCCGAGTGGAAGGGCAAGGTCGTGCGCTTCGGCGGCGAGCATGCCGAGGTGCATGAGGTCGCGCATGCGCCGCACGGCGAGAGCTGGCAGGTCGTGGCCGCGATCGGCAAGAAGGAGATCGCCTTCAGCCTGACCCCTGGCGCGCCGCACCGGGTGCACAATGCGCTGGCTGCGCTCGCCGCCGTTCATGCCGCGCATCTCGACGCCGCGACGCTCGCGATCAAGCTCGACCGTGTCGGCATCATGACCGGGCGCGGCGTCGAGCAGGCGATCGGCGATATCATCGTGATCGACGACAGTTTCAACGGCAATCCGGCCAGCGTCGCGGCTGCGCTGCAAAGCCTGCAGGCGCGCAACGTGAGCGGCGGCCGCCGCATCGCGGTTCTCGGCGACATGCTCGAGCTCGGCGAGGACGCACCGAGCTATCACACCGGCCTCTCCAGCCATCTCGACGGCATCGACGGCATCTATTGCGTCGGCCCCCTGATGCGCCACCTCTTCGACCTGCTGCCGCCGGGCAAGGGCCTCGGCTGGCACGACGATCCCGCCACGCTGAAGCCGGCCGAGGTCGCAAATCTGCTGAAGGCGGGCGACGTCGTGGTTGTCAAGGGCAGCAAGAAGATGTTCTGGGTCAACAAGTTTGTGCCGGGGCTGGTGGCCGCCTTGCAGGCAAAGGCGTAAACTGCTTGGAAGGCGCCGTTCCCGAATCTTAACCCTTTGCGGCGGAAGCCGTCCGTTTCCCGAAACGCGCGGCCCATGATGAAGACCAGCGAATGCGCGTGAGGCACCCCGACGTGCAAAGGCGCCATAGGACCGTCTGAATGTTTTACTGGCTGATCGAGCTTTCCAACACATTTCCGGGCTTCGGTGCCGTTCGCACTTTCCTGAACGTCTTCCGCTACATCACCTTCCGCACCGGCGGCGCCATCGTGACCGGCGCGCTGTTCGTGTTCCTGTTCGGCCCCTGGATCATCGATCATCTGCGCATCCGTCAGGGCAAGGGCCAGCCGATCCGCACCGACGGTCCGCAATCGCATCTCGCCAAGAAAGGCACGCCCACCATGGGCGGGCTGATGATCCTGTCCGGCCTCACGGTCGGCACCGTGCTGTGGGCCAATCCGCTCAACCCCTATGTCTGGATCGTGCTGGCGGTGACGCTCGGCTTCGGCTTCGTCGGCTTCTATGACGATTACCTCAAGGTGACCAAGCAGACCACGAGCGGGTTCGGCGGCAAGCTGCGCCTCTTGATCGAGGCCGTGATCGCGCTGGTCGCCTGCTACGCGCTGGTGCGGCTCAACCGCGACCCCGCCTCGACCGCGCTGACGATTCCCTTCCTGAAGGATACCGTGCTGCATTTCGGCTGGTTCTTCGTCGTCTTCGGCGCCTTCGTCATCGTCGGCGCCGGCAATGCGGTGAATCTCACCGACGGTCTCGACGGCCTCGCCATCGTGCCCGTGATGATCGCCACCGCAAGTTTCGCGATGATCGCCTATCTCACCGGCAATCTGGTGTTCGCCGACTACCTCCAGATCAAATATGTCGCCGGCACCGGCGAGCTCGCGGTGCTCTGCGGCGCGCTGCTCGGGGCCGGCCTCGGCTTCCTCTGGTTCAACGCGCCGCCGGCCTCGATCTTCATGGGCGACACCGGCTCGCTCGCGCTCGGCGGCATGCTCGGCGCCATCGCGGTCGCGGTGAAGCACGAGATCGTGCTCGCCGTGATCGGCGGATTGTTCGTGCTCGAGGCGGTGTCGGTCATCGTTCAGGTCGTGTCCTTCAAGCTCACGGGCAAGCGCGTGTTCGCGATGGCGCCGATCCACCACCACTTCGAGCAGAAGGGCTGGACCGAGCCGCAGATCGTGATCCGGTTCTGGATCATCTCGGTGATGCTGGCGCTCGCCGGCCTTTCGACGCTGAAGCTGCGGTGACCGATCGATGATCCCCGTCACGTCCTTCGCCGGCAAGACGGTCGCGGTGTTCGGCCTTGGCGGCTCGGGGCTCGCGTCCTGCCATGCCTTGAAAGCCGGCGGCGCCGAGGTGATCGCCGCCGACGACAATGCCGAGAACGTCGCCAAGGCTGCGCAGGCCGGCTTCATCACCGCGGACTTGCGCAACGTCTCCTGGGCGAATTTCGCCGCGCTCGTGCTCGCGCCCGGCGTGCCGCTGACCCATCCGGTGCCGCATTGGAGCGTCTTGAAGGCGCGCGAAGCAGGCTGTGAGGTGATCGGCGACATCGAGCTGTTCTGCCGCGAGCGGCGTCGCCACGCACCCGATGCGCCGTTCGTCGCCATCACCGGCACCAACGGCAAGTCGACCACCACGGCGCTGATCGCGCACCTGACGAAAGTCGCCGGCTACGACACCCAGATGGGCGGCAATATCGGCACCGCGATCCTGTCGCTGGAGCCGCCGCGCATGGGCCGCGTCCACGTCATCGAGATGTCGTCCTACCAGATCGACCTCACGCCCTCGCTCGATCCGTCCGTCGGCATCCTGCTCAATGTCAGCGAGGACCACATCGACCGCCACGGCACCATCGAGCACTACGCCGCGGTGAAGAAGCGCCTCGTTGCCGGCGTGCAAGGCGGCGGCACCTCGATCGTCGGCGTCGATGACGGCTATTGCCGCGACATCGCCGACCGGCTCGACCGCGCCGGCAAGAACGTGGTGCGCATCTCCGTCAAGAACCCGCTCGCGTGGGGCATTTACGTCGAGCACGGCACCATCGTGCGCGCCTCGGGCGGCGCCCGCAGCGAAATTGCCGCGCTTGGCGGCATCGGCTCGCTGCGCGGCCAGCACAACGCGCAGAACGCGGCCTCCGCGGCCGCCGCCGCGCTCGCCATGGGCATCAGCCAGGACGTGCTGCAGAACGGCCTGCGCAGCTTTCCGGGCCTTGCGCATCGCATGGAGCAGGTCGGGCGCCGCGGCAACGTGCTGTTCGTCAACGATTCCAAGGGCACCAATGCCGACGCCACGGCGCACGCGTTGTCGTCGTTCGCCGACATCTTCTGGATCGCCGGCGGCAAGCCGAAGGCGGGCGGCATCACTGGCCTCACCGGCTATTTCCCGCGCATCCGAAAGGCCTATCTGATCGGCGAGGCCGCGCAGGAATTTTCCGGCACGCTCGGCTCCGTCCCGCACGAGATCAGCCAGACCCTCGACGTCGCGGTCGAGCACGCCGCGCGCGATGCGGAAGCCTCTAGCCTCGCTGATGCCGTCGTGCTGCTGTCGCCGGCCTGCGCCTCCTTCGACCAGTACCGCAACTTCGAGATCCGCGGCGCCAAGTTCCGCGAGCTGGTGCAAGCGCTGCCGGGTGTGAAGCCGGTGGTGTGAGCTGCGCACTCGTGTCCCGGACGCGCTGCACCGTGTAACGCTGCTGCGCAGAGCCGGGACCCGGTCGCCGCAATGGGCCCCGGCTCTACAGCGCACCGCAAGAGCGCTGCGCTGCGTCCGGGGCACGAGAGTCTCCAAACTTGAACGTTTTCCTTAACCCCCCGGTAACCAACCTCGGCGACCAATGGACGGACCTCTGTCCGAAAGCGGTCGCCCATGCTCTCCCGTGAAGAACGCACCCCCTTTTCCGAGTGGTGGTGGACCGTCGACAAGCCGCTGATGGGCGCCATCCTGGCGCTGATGCTGACCGGCGTGATCCTGTCGCTGGCGGCGAGCCCGCCGGTTGCGACCCGCATCGGGCTCGATGCCTTTCATTTCTTCAGCCGCCACGTGCTGTTCCTGGTGCCGTCCTGCATTGTGCTGCTCGGCGTCTCCTTCCTGTCGCCGCGGTCGATCCGCCGCTCGGCCCTCATCATCTTCGCGGCGAGCATCGTCCTGATCGTGCTCACGCTCGCCTTCGGCCCGGAGGTGAAGGGCTCGCGGCGCTGGATCACGCTGCTCGGCGTCAACATTCAGGCGTCTGAAATCGCCAAGCCCTCCTTCGTCGTCATCGCCGCCTGGCTGTTTGCGGAATCGACGCGGCGGCCGGAGATGCCGGCGACCTCGATGGCGGTGGTGCTGCTGCTGATGCTGGTCGCGCTATTGGTGATGGAGCCGGATTTCGGCCAGACCATGCTGATCCTGATGGTGTGGGGCTCGCTGTTCTTCATCGCGGGCATGCGCATGATCTGGGTGTTCGGCCTCGCAGGCCTCGGCGCGGCCGGCCTGTTCAGCGCCTACCTGTTCGTTCCGCACGTCGCGGGCCGCATCAAGCGCTTCATGAACCCGGCCTCCGGCGACACTTTCCAGGTCGATACCGCCATGGAGGCTTTCTACAACGGCGGCTGGTTCGGGCTCGGGCCCGGCGAGGGCATCGCCAAGCGCAGCCTGCCGGACAGCCACACCGACTTCGTGTTTGCGGTCGCGGCCGAAGAGTTCGGCATCATCCTGTGCCTTGCGATGCTGGCGCTGTTCGCCTTCGTCGTCATCCGCACGCTGTCGCGCGCCTATGCCAACGAGGACATGTTCTCGCGCTTTGCGGCGTCCGGCCTGGCGATCCTGTTCGGCGTGCAGGCCGCGATCAACATGTCGGTGAACCTGCAGCTCATCCCCGCCAAGGGCATGACGCTGCCGTTCATCTCCTATGGCGGCTCCTCGATCATCTCGCTTGCCTATGGCGTCGGCATGATGCTGGCGCTGACGCGGCTGCGCCCGCGCACCGAGGTCGAGGCGAGCGGCCACGCCGAGGCGATGCGCAGTTACGCGTAGACCGTCATCGCGAGGAGCTCTTGCGACGAAGCAATCCAGAGTGCCCCCGCGGAGGGATTCTGGATTGCTTCGCTTCGCTCGCAATGACGGTTGAGACCCTGTAAAACCTTGCACCATGACCACGTCCCCCCTGATTCTTCTCGCCGCGGGCGGCACCGGCGGCCATCTGTTCCCGGCCGAGGCGCTTGGCGTCGAACTGATCCGGCGCGGCTATCGCGTCCGCCTCGTCACCGACGCGCGCGCGCTGCGCTATAGCGGGCTGTTCAGCAAGGACATGATCGACGTCGTCAGGAGCGAGACCGCGCGCGGCCGCAATCCGCTTCAGCTCGCCTATGCCGGCCTCACGCTCGCCGCCGGCACGCTGTCGGCCTATGCTCTGATCAAGCGGTTGAAGCCTGTCGCCGTCGTCGGCTTCGGCGGCTATCCGACGCTGCCGCCGCTGGTCGCGGCGAAATTCGCAGGCGTGCCCGGCATCATCCACGACGCCAACGCCGTGCTCGGCCGCGCCAACCGCTTCCTGTCGCGCCATGTCCGCGCCATCGCGACGTCCCTGCCCGGCGTGCTCGATCGCGATCCGGCGCTTTCAGGCAAGACGACGACCGTCGGCACGCCGATGCGCCCCGCGATCCTCGCCGCTGCTGCGGTCAAGTACGTCGCGCCCGAGCTGAACGGTCCGCTGCGACTGCTCGTCGTCGGCGGCAGCCAGGGCGCGCGCATCATGGCCGATGTCGTGCCGGGCGCGATCGAGCGGCTCGAGCCTGCGCTCTGGGGCCGTCTCATTCTCACCCAGCAGGTGCGCGAAGAGGACATGAGCCGCGTGCGCGCCGTCTACGACAAGCTCAAGATCAAGGCCGAGCTCGCGCCGTTCTTCACGGATCTGCCGGCGCGGCTTGCCTCCAATCATCTCGTGGTATCGCGCTCCGGCGCCGGCACGGTGGCCGAGCTCGCCGCGATCGGCCGGCCCTCCATCCTGGTGCCGCTCCCCGGCTCGATCGACCAGGACCAGTTCGCCAATGCCGGCGTGCTGGCCAAGGTGGACGGTGCGATCCGCATCCCGCAGACCGAATTCACCTCCGACCGGTTGGCGTCCGAAATCTCCGGCTTCGCCGCCGAGCCGGCGCGGCTTGCGGCGATGGCTGAAGCCGCCCGCGGCGCCGGCCGGCTCGACGCGGCCGAGCGGCTGGCTGATCTCGTGGTCAAGGTCGCGGGAATCTGACGCCTGTTCCGGCCCGAATGGCCAAAAAAGCCACTTGTCATGCCCCGCGAAAGCGGGGCATCCAGTATCCGACGCAGTTGATTTGAATCTCTGGCGTCGCGGAGCACCGGATCGTCCGCCTTCGCGGACGATGACCCCAAGGAAGCCACATGAGACTGCCGCGCGAGATCGGACCCATCCACTTCGTCGGGATCGGCGGGATCGGCATGAGCGGCATCGCCGAGGTGCTGGTCAATCTCGGCTATGCCGTGCAGGGCTCCGATGCCGCCGACAATTACAATCTCGACCGGCTGCGCAAGAAGGGCGCGAAAGTCTCGGTCGGCCACAAAGCCGAGAATATCGACGGCGCCGAGGTCGTGGTCGTGTCCTCCGCCATCAAGCGCGACAATCCGGAACTGATGGCCGCGCGCGAGAAGCGCATTCCCGTGGTGCGCCGCGCCGAGATGCTGGCCGAGCTGATGCGGCTGAAGAGCTGCGTCGCGATCGCCGGCACGCACGGCAAGACCACGACGACGACGATGGTCGCAACGCTGCTCGACGCCGGCGGGCTCGACCCGACGGTCATCAACGGCGGCATCATCAACGCCTACGGCTCCAACGCGCGGCTGGGGGCCGGCGACTGGATGGTGGTGGAGGCCGACGAGAGCGACGGCACGTTCCTGAAGCTGCCGACCGATGTCGCGATCGTCACCAATGTCGATCCCGAGCATCTCGACCACTTCAAGACCTTCGAGGCCGTGCAGGACGCGTTCCGCCATTTCGTCGAGAACCTGCCGTTCTACGGCTTTGCCGTGATGTGCATCGATCATCCCGTGGTGCAGAGCCTCGTCGGCAGGATCGAGGACCGCCGCATCATCACCTACGGCGAGAATCCGCAGGCCGATGCGCGGCTGGTCGATCTCACCGCGGGCGGTGGCGGCTCGAAGTTCAAGGTCGTGATCCGCGATCGCAAGTCCGGCACCACGCATGAGATCGCCGACCTCGCGCTGCCGATGCCGGGCCGGCACAACGCCTCGAACGCGACGGCTGCAATTGCGGTCGCGCACGCGCTCGGCGTTTCCGACGACAAGATTCGCAGCGCCATCGCAGGCTTCGGCGGCGTCAAGCGCCGCTTCACCAAGACCGGCGAGTGGAACGACATCACCGTGATCGATGACTACGGTCATCACCCCGTGGAAATTGCAGCGGTGCTGAAGGCGGCGCGCGATTCCTACACCGGCAAGGTGATCGCGGTGGTGCAGCCGCATCGCTACACCCGCCTGCAATCGCTGTTCGAGGAATTCTGCACCTGCTTCAACGATGCCGATGCGGTCGTCGTCGCCGACGTCTATGCCGCCGGCGAAGCGCCGATCGACGGCATCGACCGCGATCATTTCGTCGCCGGCCTGCGCGCGCATGGCCACCGCGAGGTGGTCCCGCTGCCGGCAGCGACGGAGCTCGCCGGCATCGTCAAGGGTTTGGCGAAACCAGGCGATCTCGTCGTGTGCCTGGGGGCAGGCAACATCACGCAATGGGCGTATGCGCTGCCTGGCGAATTGAAGGCGCTGGGGTAGCGCGGTGGGATTTCCCGACATCACGCCCGACCTCAAAGCCGCGATGCCGGATCTGCGCGGCCGGCTGCTGGCGAACCAGTCGCTGGCCGAGCTCACCTGGTTTCGCGTCGGCGGCCCCGCGCAGGTGCTGTTCACGCCGGCGGACGAGGACGATCTCGCTTACTTCCTGGCGCATCTCTCCTCCGACGTTCCCGTCCATGTCATCGGGGTCGGCTCCAACCTGATCGTGCGCGACGGCGGCATTGCCGGCGTCGTGATCCGGCTGGCGCCGCGCGCCTTCGGCGAAGCGACCGCGAGCGGCGACATCGTCACCGCGGGCGCCGCCGCGCTCGATAAGCGGGTGGCGGAGGTGGCGGCGTCCGCGAATATCGGCGGGCTCGAATTCTACTTCGGCATTCCCGGCACGATCGGCGGCGCACTGCGCATGAATGCCGGCGCCAATGGCGGCGAGACCAAGGACGTGCTGATCGAGGCGCGGGGCGTCGGACGCGACGGCACCAGGCACGTCTTCTCCAACGCCGGCATGAAGTTCGTCTACCGCAATAGCGGCGTCGATCCCTCCATCATCTTCACCTCCGCGCGCTTTCGCGGCGAGATCAGGGACGCGGAGGCGATCCGCGCGCGCATGGCGGAGGTGCAGAGCCATCGCGAGACCGCGCAGCCGATCCGCGAGAAGACCGGCGGCTCGACCTTCAAGAATCCGCCCGGCCATTCCGCCTGGAAGCTGGTCGACGCCGCCGGCTGCCGCGGCCTGCGTGTCGGCGGCGCACAGGTCTCGGAGATGCACTGCAACTTCCTGATCAATACGGGCGAGGCCACCGCGCACGACATCGAGACGCTCGGCGAGACCGTGCGCGAACGCGTGAAGGCGAATTCCGGAATTGAGCTACACTGGGAAATCAAGCGGATCGGGGTTTCATGATCACCGTCATTCCGGGGCTCGCGAAGCGAGAGCCCGGAATCCATCGGGCGGCGGAGTTCGTGGATGAATGGATTCTCAGGTGCGCAATTGCGCACCGTAGTTCGCGATTTCGTCGCGCCCCGGAATGACGGAACGAGAGAGACTATGAACATGCGCATCACCATCCTCTTCGGCGGCTCCAACCGCGAACGCCTCGTCTCGGTCGCCACGGCCCAGGCGCTGCATCAGGCGCTGCCCGAGGCTGACCTCTGGTGGTGGGACGTCGAGGACAAGGTCCATGTCGTGCAGTCGAAGCAGCTGCTCGAGCATGCCCGCCCGTTCGAGGACGAGTTCAAGCCGGGCACGACAGGCGTTCCGCTCGCGCAGGCGCTCGACCGGGCCAAGGCGGAAGACCGCGTGCTGGTGCTCGGCCTGCATGGCGGACGCGCCGAGAACGGCGAATTGCAGGTGATGTGCGAGGCGCGCGGCGTGCCCTTCACGGGCTCGGGCTCGGCGTCCTCGCATCTGGCCTTCGACAAGATCGCCGCCAAGCATTTCGCTGCGCTCGGCGGCGTTACGCCACCGACCAACGTCGCGCTCGATGATATCGACGAGGCCTTTGCCGAATATGGCCGCTTGATCGCAAAGCCCGCGCGCGACGGGTCGAGCTACGGCCTGATCTTCGTCAACGCCAAGCAGGACCTCGTTGCCGTCCGCAACGCGGCCAAACATGAAGAATATGTCATCGAACCCTACATCGCCGGCGTGGAGGCGACCTGCGGCGTGCTGGAGCGCACCGACGGCTCGATCGTCTCGCTCCCGCCGATCGAGATCATTCCGGGCGAGGGCAATTTCGACTACGCGGCGAAATATCTTCTGAGCTCGACCCAGGAGATCTGCCCAGGCCGCTTCGCGCCCGAGGTCACCTTAGCGCTCAAGGCGCAGGCGATGCTGGCCCACCGCGCGATGTCGTGCACCGGCTATTCCCGCTCGGACTTCATCGTCTCGGACAAGGGCATCGTCTATCTCGAAACCAACACGCTGCCCGGACTGACCAAGTCCTCGCTCTACCCCAAGGCGCTGAAAGCCGAAGGCATCGCGTTCGTCGACTTCCTGCGCGGCCTGGTCGAGCTCGCCTGCCAGCGCGTGCGGAAATAGTCAGGACTGGTTAACGGCCGGACCGGCGAAACCGGCCGGTTTGGTGGCCAAAACCGGTAAAATGCCGGACATCGCGGCGCAAATGCCTCACATCGAGTGGCAAAATGCGCAAGTCGTTAACGAATTTTACCTTTTGTTTACCAGGACATCCGAAGGTTAACGCTGGCGGCGCATATGGCGCTTTGGCTGCCGGCGCGTGAGCTGTCGCGGGTGATGTCACCTCCAGCGAACGCTTTGAAGGGGAGAGGTTTTCTTCTGCTGAAGACCAGCACCCGGCCCGGCACCGATACGTCATGTTCGCCAGGATCCGCGCGATGTCGCGGGCAAACTGTTGACGAGCTCGTGCAATGGATGGAGCAGGAAGCCTCACACGGTCGCTTTTCAGATCGCTGAGGCCCCAAGCTGACCTGAAGGCGGCCGCTGTCGGAGCGGTCGTGCTTCTGCGCGAGTGGGTGCAGGACAAGCACGAAGAGGCGCGCGCTGCCGCCAGGGACAAGGCCAAAGCCAAGGCCAAGGTCAGGGCCGCCGTCGAGCGCGAGCCGCCGCCGCGCCTGGTTGCGCTGGTCGAGCGCTATCTGCCGCGCCGTGTCGGCCTCAGCATGACCGTGCTGCTGTTGATCGGCAGCTGCGGCTTCGGCATCGTCAAGGGCGGCCATCTCCAGGATTTCGTCACCGCGGTCAGCGATGCCCGCAATGCGCTGGCCAATTCCGCCGGCTTCCGCATCACCTCGGTCGTGATCAACGGCCGCAAGCAGCTGACCCAGGACGAGATCCTCGCGATCGGCGGCGTCAGCGGCCGCTCCTCGCTGCTGTTCCTCGATGCCGAGGCGGTGCGCGACAAGCTCAAGGCCAATCCCTGGATCGCGGATGCGACCGTGCTGAAGCTCTATCCGGGCCAGCTCATGATCGAGCTCACCGAGCGCAAGGCGTTCGCGCTGTGGCAGGAGGCCGGCCGGCTCTCGGTCATCGCCGACGACGGCGCCGTGCTCGAGCCCTATGTGTCGCGCCGCTTCCTGTCCCTGCCGCTCGTGGTCGGCAAGGGCGCCGAGACCCAGGCGCGCGATTTCCTGGCGCTGCTGGCGCGCTACCCGCAGGTCAATTCGGTGACGAAGGCCGCGATCTACGTCGGCGAGCGGCGCTGGAACCTGCGGCTCAAGGACGGTCTCGACATCCGCCTGCCCGAGCAGGACGTCGGCAACGCGCTTGCGACGCTGTCGAAGCTCGACAAGGAGGACAGGCTGTTCTCGCGCGATATCGTCGCCGTCGACATGCGACTGCCCGACCGGCTGGTGGTGCAGCTCTCCGAGGACGCCGCCAAGGCGCGCGAGGAGCTGTTCAAGGACAAGAAGAAAAAGAAGGCCGGGGATTCCGCATGACCGGTCTTGATCGCACCCAGACGCCCAAGACGCGCCCGATGCCGCACAAGCGCGGCGGCCTCGTCGCCTGCCTCGACATCGGCACCAGCAAGATCGCCTGCATGATCGCGCGGCTGAAGCCGTCGCCGCCGAGCGATGCGCTGCGCGGCCGCACCCATGCGGTGGAATTGATCGGCTACAGCCAGATCCAGTCGCGCGGCATGAAGGCCGGCGCGGTGATCGATCTCGGCGAATGCGAGCAGGCGGTGCGCCAGGCCGTCGGGCTCGCCGAAAAGATGGCCAAGGTGCGGGTCGAGTCCGTTCTGTTGTCGGTCTCCGGCGGGCGGCTCGCCGGCCAGCTGGTCGAGGCTGCCGCCGACATCCGTGGCGGCGCCGTGACGCCGGCCGATGTCAGCCGCGTCACCTCCACCGGCATGCGCCATGCCACCGGCGAGGGCCGCACCGTGCTGCACGCGCTGCCGGTCGGCTACACGCTCGACGGCGTCAAGGGCATCCGCGATCCGCGCGGCATGGTCGCGCACCAGTTCGGTGTCGACATGAACGTCGTCACCTGTGACGCCACCGTGGCGCGAAACCTGATGCTGGCGGTGGAGCGCTGCCACATCAATGTCGAAGCCATGGCAGCGAGCCCGTATGTGGCCGGCCTGGCGGTACTGACCGACGACGAGGCCGATCTCGGCGCCGCCGTCGTCGAGATGGGCGCCGGCACCACCACGATTGCCGTTTATTCGGGCGGCCGCTTCGTGCATGCGGCGGGTTTTGCGGTCGGCGGGCAACACATCACGATGGATCTTGCGCGCGGACTCTCGGCGACCATTGCCGATGCCGAGCGAATCAAGACCTTATACGGCACCGTCATCACCGGCGGATCGGACTCGCGTGAGCTGATGTCTGTGCCGACAGCCGGTGACGAGCAGGATCTGCCGCAGATCGTCTCCCGCGCCACCATCGCGAACATCGTCAAGCACCGTGCCGAGGAAGTCTTCGAAATGGTTCGGGACAAGCTGAAGGATTCGCCCTTCGCCGCAGAGCCCAACGGCCGCGTCGTGCTCTCGGGCGGCGCCTCGCAGCTGACCGGTCTCGTCGACCTCGGCACAAGGATTCTCGGCCGGCCCGTGCGGGTCGGCCGTCCGCTCGGTTTCGGCCGGCTGCCCGTTGAGGCGAAGAACGCCGCGTTCGCGGTGCCGACCGGACTTCTCGTCTACCCGCAATATGTTCACCTCGAACATGTCGAACCGCGGCATACGCGGCAGCAGGTCAAGACAGGGACCGGCGGATATTTCGGAAAGGTCGGACGATGGCTACGCGAGGGCTTCTGATGACCGCATTCTGCAATCTTCGATTTTCACCAACTCCCGCGGCCACCGGCCGGGGCGAACCCACGCGCGCGTGACGAGAGGCAGCAACCATGACCATCAGCATCAACGTTCCTGATATTCACGAACTGAAGCCCCGGATCACCGTGTTCGGCGTCGGCGGTGCCGGCGGCAACGCCGTCAACAACATGATCACGGCGGGCCTGCAGGGCGTCGACTTCGTGGTCGCCAACACCGACGCGCAGGCGCTGACGATGTCGAAGGCGCAGCGCATCGTGCAGATGGGCACGGCCGTCACCCAAGGCCTCGGCGCCGGCTCGCAGCCGAACGTCGGCGCCGCGGCGGCGGAAGAGGTGATCGACGAGCTGCGCGACCATCTCTCGGGCGCCAACATGGTGTTCGTCACCGCCGGCATGGGCGGCGGCACCGGCACCGGCGCTGCTCCCGTCATCGCCAAGACCGCGCGCGACATGGGCATCCTCACCGTCGGCGTCGTCACCAAGCCGTTCCACTTCGAGGGCGGCCGCCGCATGCGTACCGCTGAAGCCGGTATCAACGAGCTTCACAAGGTCGTGGATACGCTCCTGATCATCCCGAACCAGAACCTGTTCCGGGTCGCCAACGAGAAGACCACCTTCGCGGACGCCTTCGCGATGGCCGACCAGGTGCTCTATTCGGGCGTCGCCTGCATCACCGACCTGATGGTCAAGGAAGGCCTGATCAACCTCGACTTCGCCGACGTCCGCGCCGTCATGCGCGAAATGGGCAAGGCGATGATGGGCACCGGCGAAGCCTCCGGCGACAAGCGCGCGCTGACCGCCGCGGAAGCCGCGATCGCCAACCCGCTGATCGACGACTCGTCGATGAAGGGTGCCAAGGGCCTCCTCATCTCCATCACCGGCGGCAAGGACCTCACTTTGTTCGAGGTCGACGAGGCCGCGACCCGCATCCGCGAGGAAGTCGACCAGGACGCCAACATCATCGTCGGCGCGACCTTCGACGAAGCGCTCGACGGCCTGATCCGCGTCTCGGTGGTCGCCACCGGCATCGAGCAGGCCGCGATCGCCCGCAACAGCCAGGCGACCTCCGCGCCGGTCGCCAACCCGGCACCGCAGGTGCAGCAGGCTGCCGCCCCGGCCGCCGCTGCCGAGAGCCGTCTCGCCGACCTGACCGCCCGGCTCCGTGCCGACAACCAGCGTCTGGCCGAGCGCGCCCAGAAGCTCGAAGCCCATAGCCCGGTCGCCGCGCCGGCTCCCGCGGCCGCCGCACCCCGTCAGAACGTCGAGCGCGCTGCGCTCGCCGCCATCGCCGCTGCCGTTTCCGAGGTGCCGCAGGCGCCCGTGCCGCAGACCTATGGCGACGTCACCGTGCGCCCGATCGCGCAGAAGCCGACCCTGTTCCCGGAGCCCGACATGGCCCCGGTCGCGGTGCAGGAGCCGATGACGCCCGACACCTTCATCCCGCCGCAGGCCGAGCGTCCGGCCCGGGCGCCGCGCATGCCGCGAATCGAGGAGCTGCCGATGCCGGCGCAGGCCGAGATTCGGCAGGCCCGCGGCGAGGCCGAGGAAGAGACCCCGCAGAAGACCCGCCTGTCGCTGCTGCAGCGCCTCGCCAATGTCGGCCTCGGCCGTCGCGACGAGGAAAGCGAGCCGCCGGTCGCGGCCCGCACCGCCGGTCCCGCAATGCCGCCGCTACCCGATCGCCGGCCGCAGAAGACCGTGGCGCAGCAGATCGCAGCCAGTGAGCCGGTATCTGAATATGCCCGTCGTCCCGCGCCGCAAGGTCTGGACGTCCATGGCCGCCCCGCGCCTGTTGCGCCAGCGCCACAGGGTGACGACCATCTTGATATCCCGGCCTTCCTGCGGCGGCAGGCGACCTGAGGATTGTTACAATAAGGCAGACGAAAAAAGGTCCCGGCGGGAAGCTTGCCGGGACCTTTCCTTTTGATCCGGACATGTCCGGACTGCGCAGCCAAACAACTGATTTTAAATCATTAATTACGTATTCGGTGGTTCAGTAAAACTGCCGATGACGGTCCCGAAACCCGGCGCAATTTGGTTAAGCCTTGGCGCGAATACGGCAGGTTTGGGGTAACAATCGGTAAAAAACCGTGAGTTGGCGCTGTTTGAGGCAGCAACTATGGTTTGCCGTGACTTGGGGATACGAAGATTCGCAAAGCGTCGGCTCTGGCCGGCCAAGCGGGTCTCGTATAAGTCGCAGTGGTCTTAGTGGGGCGGGTTCCTGATGAAGTTTAGCCGGCAAACAACGCTTCGTGCGCAAGCCTCCGTGGCAGGCGTAGGCGTTCATTCCGGTCTTCCTGTTACTCTCACGCTTGGGCCTGCGCCTGTCGACGCGGGTTTTATTTTTGTCCGGACCGGACTTGAGGGAAGTGACCGCGAAGTCCAGGCGACCGCCGACCAGGTGACCGCGACCGACTTTGCCACCGTCCTCGGCGACCGCAACGGTCCGCTGGTGTCCACCGCCGAGCATGTGCTTGCTGCACTGCGGGGGATGGGCGTCGATAACGCCACCATCGAAATCGACGGTCCTGAAGTCCCGATCATGGACGGCAGCGCCGCGGCCTTCATCGCGGCGATCGACCAGGCCGGTATCGTCACCCAGCCGGCCCAGCGCCGTTTCATCCAGGTTCTGAAGCCGGTCTCGGTCAAGATCGGCGACTCCTTCGGCGAGATCAGGCCCCACACCAATGGGTTCCGCGTCGAGGTCGAGATCGATTTCACCAATCCCGTCATCGGCCAGCAGGCTTACGCCTTCGACGTCAACCCTGAAGGTTTCCGCCGCGAGGTCGGCCGGGCCCGGACCTTCGGCCTGATGTGCGACGTCGCGCGGCTCTGGAGCGCGGGCTATGCCCTCGGCGCCTCGTTCGACAACACCGTCGTCTTCGACGATGAGCGGCTGCTCAACACCGAAGGCCTGCGCTACGCCGATGAATGCGCCCGCCACAAGGTGCTGGACGTGATCGGCGACCTCTCGCTGGCCGGCCTGCCGCTGCTGGGCGCCTACCGCTCGGTACGCGGCGGCCACAAGCTCAACCACGCCGTCCTGACCGCGCTGCTCGCCGACCGGACCGCCTGGCGGGTGGTCGAGGGCGAGGCTGCCCGCCGCAGCACGCGTCCCGTGGGTGAGGTCGGTCGCGGCATCGTCGGCGGCCGGGTCGCTGCGGCCTTCGGGCCGGATGTGTCCTGACGCGGACTGCCGCCTTCGGAACGTGGTTGGCGACCTCCGGGAAACTCCTGGTAACCATGATCGGCTAGCATTGCGGCAGGTTCGCCTTAATCCGGGCGAAATGCCTCCCTATCCGGTTCGTTAACGATCGTTTTCGGATACATCGGCGTGGTCGCATGGCAGGCACCACGGTTACATTTCGCGCCCATGAGGGGTTCGTGGGCTGGCGGACAGCGCATCACAGGCGTCAGGGCTTAAACTCATGTCGGCACAGCGTATGACGCGCGGATATTTCCAGGCCTTGTCCCGAGAGGTCTCGTCGCGAGCCCGCGGGCTGCTTCAGGCCGTCACCTTCATCATGCTCGCACTGCCGCTCGCCGGATGCGGCACGGGCGCGCTCTGGGACAAGTTCACGGCCAAGGACGACACCTTCGTCGAGGAGCCCGCCGACAAGATCTACAATGAGGGCCTGTACCTCATGAACGAGAAGAAGGACATGAAGGCGGCGAACAAGAAGTTCGAGGAGGTCGACCGCCAGCATCCTTATTCCGACTGGGCCCGCAAATCGCTGCTGATGTCGGCCTACGCGTCCTATCAGGGCGGCGACTATGACGGCTGCATCGGCGCCGCCACCCGCTATGTCACGCTGCATCCCGGCAGCCCGGATGCGGCCTATGCGCAATACCTGATCGCCGCCTCCCATTACGACCAGATTCCGGACATCAGCCGCGACCAGACCCGCACCGAGAAGGCGATCGCCGCGCTGGAAGAGGTGGTGCGCAAATATCCGAACTCGGAATATGCGACCTCGGCCAAGGCCAAGATCGAGGGCGCGCGCGACCAACTCGCCGGCAAGGAGATGAATGTCGGCCGCTACTACGCCCAGAAGCGCGACTACACGGCCGCCATCAATCGTTACAAGACCGTCGTCACGCAGTACCAGACCACCCGCCATGTCGAGGAGGCGCTGTTCCGGCTGACCGAGGCCTATATGGCGATCGGCATCGTCGGCGAAGCGCAGACCGCGGCAGCCGTGCTTGGGCACAATTTTCCTGACAGCCGCTGGTACAAGGACGCCTATAATCTTGTAAAATCCGGCGGTCTCGAGCCGAGCGAGAATCAGGGGTCCTGGATCAGCCGGACCTTCAAGAAGATGGGTCTCGGCTAGGAAATAGGGTTCCATGCTGGCGCGTCTGTCGATCCGTGACATCGTCCTGATCGAACGGCTCGATATCGAATTCGCCTCCGGCCTCGCGGTTTTGACCGGCGAGACTGGTGCGGGCAAATCCATCCTGCTCGATGCTTTTGCGCTGGCGCTCGGCGGCCGCGGCGACGCCGGCCTCGTGCGCCACGGTGCGGAGCACGGGCAGGTCACCGCCGTCTTCGATGTCCCGAAGAATCACCCAGCGACGAAGATACTGGCCGAGAACGGCCTCGACGACACCGGGGAGATGATTCTCCGCCGCGTGCAACTCGCCGACGGCCGCACCCGCGCCTTCATCAACGACCAGTCTATCAGCGTGCAGACGTTGAAGGCGGTCGGCTCCGCCCTGGTCGAGATCCACGGCCAGCACGACGAGCGCGCGCTGGTCGATGCCGCCACCCACCGCCGCCTGCTCGACGCTTTTGCCGGCCTCGAAAAGGACGTTACGGCGGTCGAAGCGCTCTGGGATGCGCGCCGCACCGCCAACACCGCGCTGGAGGAGCATCGCGCCGCCATGGAGCGCGCGGCACGCGAGGCCGATTATCTGCGCCACGCCTCGGACGAGCTGAAGCAGCTGGCGCCCAGGGACGGCGAGGAGACCGCGCTGGCCTCCCGCCGCACCACCATGATGCAGGGCGAGAAGATCGCCTCCGATTTGCGCGAGGCGCAGGAAGCCGTCGGTGGCAATCATTCGCCCGTCGCAGCCCTCTCGGCGGCGGTGCGCCGGCTGGAGCGCCGCGGCGTCAACTCGCCGGCGCTGGTCGAGCCGGCGGTGAAGGCGATCGACGCGGCAATCAATGCGCTGGAGGAAGCCGACCAGCATCTCCAGGCGGCGCTGGCCGCAACCGATTTCGATCCGGCCGAGCTCGAGCGCATCGAGGAGCGGCTGTTTGCCTTGCGTGCAGCGTCCCGCAAATATTCGACACCGGTCGACGGGCTCGCCGCGCTGGCCGCCAAATACGCCGCCGACGTCGTCCTGATCGATGCCGGCGCCTCGCGCCTGAAGAAGCTGGAGCAGGCCGCGATCGATGCGGACAGAAGCTACGCGGCGGCCGCCAAGAAGCTGTCGCTGGCGCGGCAGAAATCGGCCGAGAAGCTCAACAAGGCGGTCAATGCCGAGCTCGCTCCGCTCAAGCTCGAACGCGCCAAATTCATGACCCAGGTCGAGACCGACGAGGCTGCGCCCGGGCCGCAAGGCTTCGACCGCGTCGAGTTCTGGGTGCAGACCAATCCGGGCACCAAGCCGGGGCCCTTGATGAAGGTCGCCTCCGGCGGCGAGCTGTCGCGCTTCCTGCTCGCGCTCAAGGTGGTGCTGTCCGACCGCGGCTCGGCGCCGACGCTCGTCTTCGACGAGATCGACACCGGCGTCGGCGGTGCGGTGGCGGACGCCATCGGCGGGCGCCTGGCGCGGCTTGCCGGCAAGGTCCAGGTCATGGCCGTGACCCACGCCCCGCAGGTCGCCGCCCGCGCCGACCAGCACCTGCTCATCTCCAAGGACGCCCTCGACAAGGGCAAGCGCGTCGCCACCCGCGTCAATGCGCTCGCCGCCGACCACCGCCGCGAGGAGATCGCGCGCATGCTGGCGGGCGCCGAGATCACGGCCGAGGCGAGGGCGGCGGCGGAACGGCTGCTGAAGGCAGCGACGGCTTAGGCTCGTGTCCCGGACGCGCGGAGCGCGAGCCGGGACCCAGAGTTCATGCCGCATGGGCCCCAGCTCTGCAGCGCACCACTGAAGGAGCGCTGCGCCGACACTTTAACCGCCTTTACCCCTCCGCCCGCTCCGTCGTATCCAAGCGCCATGGCCAGAGCAGCAAAATCCAAAGCCACACCGTTACGCGACGTCGCCGATCTCACCAAGGCGCAGGCCAAGGTCGAGCACATGCGGCTCGCGCTCGAGATCGAGGGGCACAACGAGCGCTACTATCAGGAGGACGCGCCTGTTGTCACCGATGCCGAATACGACGCGTTGCGGCAGCGCTTCAATGCGATCGAGAAGCGCTTTCCCGAGTTCGTCAGCGCGGACTCGCCCTCGCAGAAGGTCGGCGCCGCACCATCGGGGCGCTTCAGGAAAGTCCCGCATGCCGTGCCCATGCTGTCGCTCGACAACGCCTTTGCGGAGGAGGACGTGCGCGACTTCGTCGGACGCATCGTGCGCTTCCTCAAGCTCGACGACGACAGGATCGACTTCTCCGCCGAGCCGAAGATCGACGGCCTGTCGATGTCGCTGCGCTACGAGGGCGGCGAGCTCGTCACCGCCGCGACGCGCGGCGACGGCGCGGTCGGGGAGGACGTCACCGCCAACATCCGCACGCTCGAAGACGTGCCGCAGAAGCTGAAGGGCCGCAACATCCCCGACATCTGCGAGGTGCGCGGTGAGGTCTACATGACCAAGAAGGCGTTCCTGGCGCTCAACGAGCGGCAGAAGGCGGCAGGCGACACCGTCTTCGCCAATCCGCGCAATTCGGCCGCGGGCTCGCTCCGGCAGAAGGACCCGACCATCACCGCCTCGCGCCCGCTCGGCTTTTTCGCCTATGCCTGGGGCGAGATGAGCGCGATGCCGGAAGACACGCAGAGTGGCATGATCTCCTGGTTCGAGCGCTGCGGCTTCAAGACCAATCCACTGACCAAGCTCTGTCACTCCGTCGAAGAGCTGCTCGCCTTCCATCACGCGATCGAGGAGCAGCGCGCGCGGCTCGACTACGACATCGACGGCGTCGTCTACAAGGTCGACCGCATCGACTGGCAGGAGCGGCTCGGCTTCGTCTCGCGTACGCCGCGCTGGGGCATCGCGCACAAATTCCCGGCCGAGCGCGCCATGACGGTGCTGCGCGACATCGAGATCCAGGTCGGCCGTACCGGCTCATTCACGCCGGTCGGCAAGCTCGAACCGGTCGGCGTCGGCGGCGTCATCGTCCAGAACGTCACGCTGCACAACGAGGACTACATCAAGGGCATCGGCAACAAGGGCGAGGTGCTGCGCGAGGGCCGTGACATCAGGATCGGCGACACCGTCGTGATCCAGCGCGCCGGCGACGTCATCCCGCAGGTGGTCGACGTCGTGCTCGACAAGCGGCCGAAGACGGCCAGGGAATTCCACTTCCCGAAGACGTGCCCGTGTCCGCTGCACACCGACGTCGTGCGCGAGGAGACGGCGACGGGCGAGGAGGGCTCGCGCGCCCGCTGCACCGGCGAGTTCGCCTGTCCCTACCAGAAGATCGAGCATCTGAAGCTGTTCGTGTCGCGGCGGGCCTTCGACATCGACGGCCTCGGCGAGAAGCAGCTCCAGTATTTCTTCGACGAGGGGTGGGTGAAGGAGCCCGCCGACATCTTCACGCTGGAGAAGCGCAACGCCAAGCTCAAGCTCGAGGAGATCGAAGGTTACGGTGCGACCTCGGTGCGCAACCTGTTCGGCGCCATCGAGAGCCGGCGCAGAATCGCGCTGGAGCGCTTCATCTTCGCGCTCGGCATGCGCCACGTCGGCGAGACCACGGCGCTGGCGCTGGCGCGCGGCTACGGCTCGTGGGATGCGTTCCACGACGCCTGCCTGAAAGTTGCCAAGGGCGACGAGGAGGCGATGGCCGAGATGGATGCGCTCGACCAGATCGGCGACACCGTGATCAAGAGCATCGCCGATTATTTCGGCGAGAGCCATAATCGCGGCATCGTCGAACGCCTGACCAGGGAGGTCGAGATCATCGACGCCGAGAAGCCGAAGAGCAATTCGGCCGTCGCCGGCAAGACCGTGGTGTTCACGGGATCGCTGGAGAGGATGACGCGGGATGAAGCCAAGGCCACGGCCGAGCGGCTGGGAGCCAAGGTGTCGGGCTCGGTGTCGAAAAAGACCGACCTCGTCGTTGCGGGACCCGGCGCCGGCTCGAAGCTCGCGGACGCCAACAAGCACGGCGTCAAGGTTCTGACCGAAGACGAGTGGCTGAAGCTGATCGGGGAATGAGGGGCGCGTTTGGCGCCTCATCGCCCAAGCTCCCGCAACAAGCGTCCCGTAATGATACGCGGGCGCAAGAGTTCCTTCACCTTTCGCGTTGACCCGATGTTTACCGCTTCGCGTGAGGCCGCATTTACCAATGCGCCACGTCGCCCCGTGAAAACACCTGCATTCGCTTGAGTGTGCCGCCTGCGCAACGCCGATTAACGCCCCGGCAACCTAAATTAGATACTCACGATAAAGGTCGAATTGCACGGATGTACTGAGTTCGATCGGACGAGCGTAAGCGTAGCGTGAGCGTATCGATGTCTGTGTTGCGTAACCATCCGAAGGGCGCGCGGTTCGCGTCCTTCGGCATCGGTCTCTGCATCTTCGCATTGATGCCGAGAGAGACCGGCTATCAGGACATTGCCTCGTTGCTGGCGCGCCAACCCGGCGTCGCCGAGCGTTGGCAGAAGCAGGTGTTCTCCGCTGCGTCCTCGATCCAGCTCGCCACCTACAGTTTTTCCCGCCCCATCGGCACGTCGGTTCCGCAGAGCGCGATGGTTCGGCTCGCGAGCCTCGACGGCCGCGACGTCACCGGCGCGATCAGCCGCAATCCGGCGCTTCAGGCGCCGCCGCGCTACCAGGCGTCCGACTTTCCCAAGGTCGATCGCGCCTTGAAGGGTGATCGCCTCGCAATCGTCACGCCGACGCAGTCTCCCGAGACCGTCGCGCCGGCTGCGGCGCCGGCCAAGGAAGATCCCGCGACCTCGAACAGCTCGGTGTTCGGCGCCAAGACCGCCGCACTGCCGCCGTCGATGTCGCCGGAATCGGCGGCCGCGCTCGATCCCGAGCTGCAGGAGGCGATGCGCGCGCCGCCACTTCCGCAATATTCCAACCCGCCGCAGGCGAGCGAGACCGCGCGCGCGTTGGCGGTGCAGCCGCTGGAAGCGCTGAAGCGGGACGCGGCGCCGGCTGCGCCCGCGCGCGATCCCTTCAGCGTCAAGACATCGAGCCTGTTCTTCGGCAGCTCGTCGCTCGGCGGCAATCTCGAGACCATCGAGAGCTGGCAGCCCGGCGCCGAGCCGCTGATCGTGATACCCGATCCCGACATGAAGGTGACGGCCTCGCTGAGCCCGCCGACGGCGGAGATCGCCAGGGACATCGAGAGCGGCGAGAGCGTTGCGCCGAAGGGCGAGGTCAATGCCGACAATCAGCGCGGCAAGTCGCCGGCGGAACGGCTCGCGCTCGACGACAAGTCGCGCGCCAAGTCCGAGAAGTGTCTTGCCGAAGCCGTCTATTTCGAGGCCCGCGGCGAAGCCGTGCGCGGCCAGATTGCGGTGGCGCAGGTGGTGATGAACCGCGTGTTCTCCGGCAAATACCCTGACACGGTGTGCGGCGCGGTCTACCAGAACAAGCACCGGCATCTGGCCTGCCAGTTCACCTTCGCCTGCGACAACAATCCGGACGTGATCCGCGAGCCCGAAATGTGGGAGCGCGCCAAGAAGATCTCCAAGGCGATGCTCGACGGCCAGATCTGGCTGCCCGAGGTCGGCAAGTCCACGCACTATCATGCCTATTGGGTGCGCCCGTCCTGGGTCGCCGAGATGAAGAAGCTGTACAAGACCGGCGTGCACACCTTCTATCGGCCGCGCAATTGGGGCGACGGCAGCGAGGAACCGAGCTGGGGCTCGCCGGCGCAGACCGCCGCGCTGTCGGCCGAGCTCGCACAGGAAGCCAAGAGCTCCGCGGAGATGGGTGAGCGGCGGTAGTTTTCTTACCTCTCCCCGCTCGCGGACCGCAAGCCGGGAGAGGCGAAGACATTACGCCTCGATGTCCAGAGCGCAGTCGAAATTCGGCGCCGAATGGGTCAGGGCACCGGCCGAGGCATAGTCGACGCCGGTGGCCGCGATGGCGGCGATCGAGTCGAGCGTGACGCCGCCGGACGCTTCCAGCGCGAGCCGGCCCGCGCTGAGCCTCACCGCCTCGCGCAATGTCGGAAGGTCCATGTTGTCGAGCAGCACCGCGTCGGCCATTCCGCTGTCGAGCACCTCGCGCAGCTGCGCCAGCGTGTCGACCTCGATCTCGATCTTCACGAGATGGCCGGCATGCGCGCGGGCGCGCTCCAGCACCGGTCGGATGCCGCCGGCGACCGCAATGTGGTTGTCCTTGATCAGGATCGCGTCGTCGAGCCCGAAGCGATGGTTGAAGCCGCCGCCGCAGCGCACCGCATATTTCTCCAGCGCGCGCAGTCCCGGCGTCGTCTTGCGCGTGCAGCAGATGCGCATCCTGGTGCCTTCGGCGCGCGCGACATAGTCCGCCGTGAGCGTGGCGATGCCCGACAGCCGGCCGACGAAGTTCAACGCGGTCCGCTCCGCCGTGAGGATGGCGCGCGCCGGCCCTGAGATCGTCAACACGTGCTGGCCTCGCGCAACCCGCACGGCATCGCGGACATGCGCGCGCACCTCGATCTCGGGCGACAGCTTCTGCAAGGTCGCGAGCGCCAGCGGCAATCCGGCGATCACGCCGGCCTGGCGCGCGACCAGGATGGCTTGCGCGCGCGTCGCCTCCGGGATGGTCGCCAGCGAGGTGATGTCGCCGGCGCGGCCGAGGTCCTCATCGAGCGCGCGACCGGCGGCCGCTTCGATCGCCAGCGGCGAGAGGAAGGCATCGGGATAGAGCAGTGAGGTCGGGGTGATCATGGGGCCTCCTTCAGGCGATCATGGATTGCGCAATGCGGGGCCGCGGGCGTTCCTCGAGGCTCTCCGCGACCTCGCGCGCCGCGGCGAGCGTGGTCATCGTTCTCTGCGCCAGCGCTGCGTTCTCGACCGGGTGATCGGAACGGCAATGCGCGCCGCGGCTTTCGCGCCGGGTCCAGGCCGCTGCCGCAACGAGCAGGGCGGAGATCGCCATGTCGCGGAGGACGCCGTGTGCGGCTTCGCGCTCGACTTTGGCGAAATGGCGCACGGCTTGTGCAAGCCCGTCACCGTCGCGGATCACGCCGACATGTGCGCTCATCGTCGCGCGCAGCCGCTTCACCTCTGCAATATCCAGCGCGCCACCGCGCGGCGTCACCAAACCGTCGGGAAGCCGGGCCGGCGGGGGCAGGGCGCGGCCGGCGATGTCGTCGGCAATGCGGGCGGCATAGACGACGGCTTCGAGCAGGGAATTCGAGGCGAGCCGGTTGGCGCCATGCGCGCCGGTGGAGGAGACTTCGCCGGCGGCCCAGAGGCCGCCGATCGAGCTGCGGCCGTGCGCGTCGACCGCGATGCCGCCCATGTGGTAATGCGCGGCCGGCGCAATCGGGATGACTTGCGTCGCGGGATCGATGCCGGCGGCGATGCAGCTCGCATGCACGGCCGGAAACCGCGTCGCGAAGCGCGCGCCCAGCGTCTGGCGCGCATCGAGGAACGCGCCGCGTCCGGCCGCGATCTCGGCGAACACGCCGCGGGCCACGATGTCGCGGGGCGCGAGCTCGGCGAGCGGGTGGCGGGCGCTCATGAAGCGCTCGCCGTTGCCATTGATCAGCGTTGCCCCTTCGCCGCGCAGCGCCTCGGTGGCGAGCGGTGCGGGGTCGCGGCCGACCATGATGGCGGTGGGGTGGAATTGCACGAATTCAGGATCGGCGATCACGGCGCCGGCGCGGGCTGCGATCGCAAGGCCCGAGCCGCTCGCTTCCGGCGGGTTGGTGGTGACGGCGTAGAGATGGCCGAGCCCGCCGGTCGCAAGCACGATTGCGCGCGAGGCGAGCACGAGTGGCCGTGCCGCTTGATTGCCGGCCTCGCGCAATTGAAGTCCGGTGACCGCGCCGTCCTCCGTCAGCAGTGCTTCGGCGACGAAGCCTTCCATGAGGCGGATCGAGGGCGTGCGGCGCACGGCCTCGCTCAAGGCCGCGATGATCGCGGCGCCGGCGCCGTCGCCGCGCACATGGACGATGCGCCGCGCGGAATGCGCAGCTTCGCGTCCGACGGCAAGCCTGCCGTCGAGATCGCGATCGAACGGAACGCCATAGGCAAGAAGGTCGTGGATGCGCGGCGCCGCCTCGCGCGCGATCCCGAGCGCGACGGCTGCATCGACGAGGCCGCCGCCGACGGCGACGGTGTCGGCAGCATGTGCCTCCGGCGTATCGCCTTCGGCGATTGCTGCCGCGATGCCGCCTTGCGCCCATGCGGAGGATGCGCCGTACCCGAGCGGTGCCGCCGAGATCAGGGTTACCGGCCGCGGCGCCAGCTTCAGCGCGCAGAACAGTCCGGCAAGGCCGCCGCCGACGATGACGACGTCGTCGGTGCGGGCGAGGTCGTGGATGTCGTGTTGCATGTGCCGCCCTCAATTCTTCAGATTGATCATGCGCTCGACCGAGCGCCGCGCGCGTTCCGCGAGCGCGGGATCGATCGTCACCTCCTCGCCAAGCGTCAGCAGGCTCTCCAGGATGTTGGCGAGCGTGATGCGCTTCATGTGCGGGCAGAGATTGCAGGGGCGGAGCATCTCGACGTCGGGCAGCTCGGCCCTGACATTGTCGGCCATCGAGCATTCCGTGATCATGACCAGCCGCCGTGGCCGCTTCGCCCGCACCCAGTTGATCATGTGCGCGGTCGAGCCGGTGAAGTCGGCTTCCGCCAGCACGTCCGGCGGGCATTCCGGATGCGCGATGATCTGCACCGACGGATCGGCTTCGCGAAAGCTCCGCAGCTCCGCGCCCGTGAAGCGCTCATGCACCTCGCAGGCGCCTTTCCAGGCGATGATCTTCACGTCAGTCTTCGATGCCACGTAGGTGGCAAGGTATCGGTCGGGCAGGAAGATCACGGTCGGGGCGTTCAGGCTCTCGACCACCTGCACCGCGTTCGAGGACGTGCAGCAGATGTCGACCTCGGCCTTCACCTCCGCCGAGGTGTTGACATAGGCGACCACAGGCACGCCGGGGAATTTCTCCCGCAGCAGCCGCACGTCCGCACCTGTGATGCTGGCGGCAAGCGAGCAGCCGGCGCGCGAATCCGGGATCAGGACGGTCTTGTCCGGATTGAGCAGCTTGGAGGTCTCGGCCATGAAGTGCACGCCGCATTGGACGATGATGCCGGCCTGCACCTTGGTGGCTTCCACCGCGAGCTGGAGCGAGTCGCCGCCGATATCGGCGACGCAGTGGAAGATCTCCGGGGCCTGGTAATTGTGGGCGAGGATCACCGCGCCCCGCGCGCGCTTCAGCTCGTTGATTGCGTGAATCGTCGGCGCCATCAGCGGCCATTCGATCGACGGGATCACGTGCTTGACGCGGTCATAGAGCGGCGCGGTGGCGCGTTCGACCGCCGGCGTCCATTCCAGGGACGGCATCGGCCATGTCGGTCCCGGAGGCACCGGCGCTGCGCGCGGGGAGGCGATGGGTTGGCCTTGCGGCCGGTCAGTAAGGTCGTCGGGACCGTAAATTGCAGTGATCGGCATTGCAGCCTCCCAAATGTGGCCATCAACCGTGGCTGTTATGCTCAAATTGAGAATATGTGGAGCCCGAGAAATCCGGCCGCGGAGGGCCGGGTGAACGTCGCTGCTACCCAAATATGCTCAATATGAGTAAATCAAACATAGCACGCATTCGCGCGTGTCGCTAGGGCCTGCCGCACACATTCCCGTCACTGCGCACCCGCCAGGCGAGGCCAGATCGAAACGCAATGCTCCCGCGTCAGCTCTTCGTGGAATGCAACCGTTTTTGACTTGGGATTTTCATGCAGATGCATTAAACGGGCGGTCCCGCGGCTGCTGATTTGCGGATCCGCCAACGACAGACGAGGAAAAACCATGTCGGCACAGATCGGCGAGCTCGCGCCGGCCTCACGTTCCTCCAGCTGGCGGACCCCGGCCGTCATCATCCTCTGCGGTTGTGCCATCGGCATGCTCGGCTTCGGTCCGCGCTCGGCGCTCGGCTTCTTCGTGCAGCCGATGAGCCACGAATTCAGCTGGGGCCGCGACGTGTTCGGCCTCGCCATCGCCGTGCAGAATCTGTTGTGGGGATTGGGCCAGCCGCTCGCCGGTGCGGTTGCGGATCGCTTCGGCCTGTTCCGGGTGATGTGCGTCGGCGCGCTGCTCTATGCCGGCGGCCTGCTCTTGATGCGCTATTCCACGACGCCGCTGTCGCTCGACCTCGGCGCCGGCGTCATGATCGGCTTCGGTCTCGCCGGCTGTTCGTTCAATCTGGTTCTGTCGGCGTTCAGCAAGCTCTTGCCGGCCGAGAAGCGCGGCCTTGCGCTCGGTGCCGGCACGGCGGCGGGCTCGTTCGGGCAGTTCCTGTTCGCACCGATCGGAGTCGCCTTGATCGACAATTTCGGCTGGCAGCAGGCGCTCTCCGTGTTCGGTTTCCTGATGCTGCTGATCATACCGCTCTCGCTGGCGCTCTCGACGCCCCCGGTGACGAACGCGAACAGTGCGATGCCCGCGGACGACCAGACCATCACCAAGGCGCTGGCCGAAGCTTTCGGTCATCGCTCCTACGTGCTCCTGGTGCTCGGCTTCTTCACCTGCGGCTTCCAACTCGCCTTCATCACCGTGCATCTGCCGGCCTTCCTGGTCGATCGCGGTATCTCGACACAAACCGGCGGCTGGGTGATCGCGGCGATCGGCCTGTTCAACATCATCGGCTCGCTCAGCGTCGGCTATCTCCAGAACTCACTGCCCAAGCGCTACATCCTCTCGACCATCTATTTCACGCGGGCGCTGGCAACGCTCGCCTTCATCTCGTTCCCGATCACGCCGTTCTCGGCGATCGCGTTCGGCGCGATCTCCGGCCTGACCTGGCTGTCGACGGTGCCGCCGACCTCGGCGCTGGTGGCGCTGATGTTCGGCACGCGCTGGCTCGCCACGCTCTATGGCTTTGCCTTCGTCAGCCATCAGGTCGGCGGCTTCCTCGGCGTCTGGCTGGGCGGCATCGTGTTCGAACGTTTCGGTTCCTACACGCCGATCTGGTGGCTCTCGATCCTGTTCGGCGTGCTCTCGGCGCTGATCAATCTTCCGATCGTGGAGAAACCTGTGGCACGGGCGGTTGCGCAGCCGGCCTGATCGGCTAAACATCCCCGGCAAACAAAGTCAGGGAGTTCAGTCGTGGCCACATTCAAGGCTGTCAGGATCGACAAGGCGGACAAGGGCACCACCGCCGCGCTCACGCAGTTCGACGAAGCCGAGCTGATGGAGGGCGACGTCACCGTCCGGGTGGAATGGTCGACGCTGAACTACAAGGACGGCCTTGCGCTCACCGGCAAGGCGCCGGTGGTGCGCCGCTTCCCGATGATCGCCGGCATCGATTTCGCCGGCACGGTCGAAGCCTCCTCGCATCCGCAGTGGAAGGCGGGCGACAAGGTCGTCTGCACCGGCTGGGGCATGGGCGAGACCCATCTCGGCGCCTATGCCGAGAAGGCGCGGGTGAAGGGCGACTGGCTGGTCGCGCTGCCGCAGGGCCTGTCGACACGCGATGCCATGGCGATCGGCACCGCCGGCTTCACCGCGATGCTCGCGGTGCTGGCGCTGGAGAAGCACGGCATCTCGCCGAAGAGCGGCCCGGTCGTGGTGACGGGCGCTGCCGGCGGCGTCGGCTCGGTCGCGATCGCCGTGCTCTCGAAGCTCGGCTACCACGTCATCGCCTCGACCGGCCGGGCCTCCGAGGCCGACTACCTGAAGCAGCTGGGGGCTGCCGAGATCATCGACCGCAACGAACTGTCGGCGCCGGCAAAGCCTCTCGCCAAGGAGCGCTGGGCCGGCGGCGTCGACAGCGTCGGCTCGACCACCCTCGCCAACCTGCTCTCGATGACGAAATATGGTGGCGCGATCGCGGCCTGCGGCCTGGCGGCCGGCATGGACCTGCCGTCGTCGGTGGCGCCGTTTATTTTGCGCGGAGTGTGCCTTCTCGGCATCGATTCGGTGATGTGCCCGATCGAACCCCGGAAAGCTGCCTGGCAGCGTTTGGCCTCCGACCTGGATCGGACAAAACTAACTGAAATCACTGAGGAAATTTCGCTCGACCAAGCCCCGGGGTGGGGCGCGAAAATCCTGGCCGGCCAGGTTCGCGGCCGCGTCGTGGTAAAAATTGTCTAACGGCGTTCAGACTTTACCAACCAAGCTGCTTCAATGTCGCCATGGTTGGTATGGTAAGCAGCGGGTAAAGAGCTAAAGGCATCGCCCGCCGCGGGGGTTGGTTCGGAGTTGAGCATGCTTGCGCGTATTGTGTTGGGGGCTGTCACGGCGGCAGCGACGTTTGCGCCGGCCATCGCTGGAAGCATGAACGCCGACGAGGCGCGGCGCTTCGTGGCCGGCAAGGTGTTCGCCTTCACCTGTTTCGACGGTACCCGCGGTGCAGGCCGTATCCTCGACGATCTCGGCGCCGCAGGTGCAGTGCAGTTCTCCGGCGCAGGCCCGGTTCGTCATCTCCGTCTGCCCGGCAATACGCTCCAGATCCGCGGCCAGAACGTCTGCGCCTCGATCAAGGGCATCCCGTTCGAGCCCTGCTTCAACCTGGAAAAGACCGACGACCGCAGCTTCCGCGGCTCGGTGTCGGGCATGGGCTTCGCCTATTGCGACTTCCGTCACCAGGGCGGCAATCAGATGCTGATGGCGCGTGCTGCGGCGCGCCCGCGCTCGCTGCACAGGCCCGAGCACACCGGCACGGTCGCTGCGTCGAACACCGAGGTCGCCGCGCGCGTCGAGACGCCGCGTGTCGAGGGCAGCCGGCTCGAGCCGGTGAAGTCCGAGCCGGCGAAGAACGAAGCCCCGCTGGAGCTGCGCCGCTCCACGCAGTGAGCTCGCCCGCACGGGACAACCCGCGTCATTGATCGTCGAAGGCATCATCGAACACCAAGCCGCCCACGCCGTAGTCATACGGACGGCGGCTTTCATGCCTTGGTAGCTGTTCGGGTCTCAGTTTGCGTGCGGCCGGGAGGGGGTCCCACGCAAGGGTTCAACGATGTCGCTCTATTTCTTCCGCATCAGCACCGGCCGCTATTCGGGCGCCGCCGACCTGCCGTACGAGTTCGAGGATCGCGCGGCCGCCTGGACCGAAATGACCGAGGTGTGCGCCAATCTGCTCAGCGGCATCGCGCGCAGCCTGCAGCCGAATGCCGAGTGGTGCATGGAGCTGCTCGACGAGGACAAGAAGCCGGTCTTCCGCATCAGCCTCGTCGGCGAGACCATCGGATGCAAAGCGTCCTAGCTCCGACCTGAAGCTGCAATTTACAACCATGACGGGATCATTTCCCTTCGCGCTCAATCATTTATCGTACAAAGTCAGTATTTCTGCGAAGGCTCTCGTTAACCAAATCGGAATGTGAAGCGCTCACTTTTTGGGCAAGGGCGCAGTCAACGCCAGCGGCAGCCGACAATGACTCGGCTGCGCATTCCTTCGGGGAAACTTGCCCATGCTGAGCCTAGTTCAGAATCTGAGGATCGGGACCAAGCTGGCGATTGCGTCGGCGCTCGGTGTGCTCCTGGTCTTTTGCATGATTGCAAGTCAGCACATCGGCAACGGCAATGTGCGAGAGGCCAACAAGGGCGCGGTCGCGCAGCTTCAGCTGGCGCGCGAGGCCGTCGAAGCCAAGCTGGCGGTGCGCAGCATGCAGCTCGCCGTCCGGGACATTCGGCTCGCCGGCAACGCGGCCGAGCTGCAGAAGGCGAGCGGTGCTCTCGTCGAGCGCGACGAGACCTTGACCAAGCTCGCCGAAACGATGCTGAAGCAGTCACATTCGCCGGAAAACCGGGCGCGGATGGAAAAGCTCAAGTCTCTGGCCGCCGATTATCTCAAGGCCGGCCGGGAGGTCGCAGCAGTGCGCGGCGAAGCCCTCGGGGCCACGGGGCCCGATGCAGCTGCCAAGGTAGCGCGGCTGATCGAGGAAACCGCACGTCTGGTCCGCGAAGGGACGCTGCCGATTGCCGCGCAAATGGACCAGGTTGCCGGCCAGATCGCCGAATTCGCCACGCACAAGAGTGAAGCTGAGATTGCCGCTTCCGTGCAGGAGATGGCGTCGAGCGAGCAGATCGGAATGGTGGTCGGCGCATTCGCCATGTTCGTCCTCGTCGGCTCCTGGCTGATGTCTTTCCTGAGCATCGCGCGGCCGATCCGTGCGCTCACGATCGCCATGGACAAGCTCGCAGGCGGCGATTTCTCCGTGGTGCTGCCCGGTCTCGGCCGCAAGGACGAGGTCGGCGGCGTCGCGGCGGCCGTCGAAAAGTTCAAGATCGTGTCGGAGCAGAAGGCGCGCGAGGAGGCCGAAGCCAAGACCAGGCAGGACCAGCTTGCGGCCGCGCAGCGCAAGGCCGAGATGCACAAGCTGGCCGACGGCTTCGAGGCGGCGATCGGTGAAATCGTCGACACCGTGTCCTCGGCCGCGACCGAGCTGGAAGCTTCCGCCTCGACGCTGACCGCGACTGCGACGCGCGGGCAGGAGGTCACCACCATGGTGGCTGCCGCTTCCGAGGAAGCGTCCACCAACGTGCAGTCGGTGGCGTCGGCGACCGAGGAGCTGTCGTCGTCGATCACCGAGATCAGCCGGCAGGTACAGGAATCCGCGCGCGTCGCCGGCGATGCGGTGAACCAGGCCCGCACCACGACCGATCGCGTCGGCGAGCTTTCCGCGGCGGCGGCGCGGATCGGCGACGTGGTCGAGCTGATCAACACCATCGCCGGCCAGACCAATCTCCTGGCGCTCAATGCAACGATCGAGGCCGCGCGCGCCGGCGAGGCCGGGCGCGGCTTTGCCGTGGTCGCCTCGGAGGTCAAGGCGCTCGCCGAGCAGACTGCGAAGGCGACCGGCGAGATCGGCCAGCAGATCGCCAGCATCCAGACCGCCACCGAGCATTCGGTCGGCGCGATTAAGGACATCAGCCACACCATCGAGAGGCTGTCGGAGATCTCCTCGACCATCGCAGCCGCCGTCGAAGAGCAGGGCGCCGCAACGCAGGAGATTTCCCGCAACGTACAGCAGGCGGCGACCGGCACCCATCAGGTGTCGTCCAACATCACCGACGTGCAGCGCGGCGCGAGCGAGACCGGTTCGGCATCCTCGCAGGTGCTGGCGGCAGCGCAGTCGCTGTCCGGCGACAGCAATAGGCTCAAGCTGGAGGTCGGAAAGTTCCTGGATACCGTGCGCGCGGCCTGACACGCGCCTTTCGCCAGCGGCGCATAGGTCGCAACGGGAGAAGCCGGTGCGACTGCAAGAGAGAGTTGCAGGAAACCACGATCGCTGCGCACGAGCCGTGTTTTTACGTAGCCTCCTGTTAACGCCTGTTTGCGATTATGGGCGCAATCCTTCGGGGAAAGAACCAGCCAGCATCGTTGAACTGATCCCCGCCCAGTCGTCCGTCGTGACGACTGCGGCGCAAGTGATGTGCGCGTTGCCTAGGTAATTATCGGGATTGTCGTGATGTCGAAGTTGTCGATCGTCTTCAAGCTGCTGACCGTGCTGTCGGTCCTCGTGCTCTCGCTCGCCGGTGTCGGCGTGATGGCGATTGGCACGATGCAGAACATCAACGCCCATACCGTCGAGATTGCGGAGAGCTGGCTGCCGAGCGTTCGTGCGCTCGGCTCGATGCGTGCCGACATCAACGAGCTCCGCGTCGCGCTGCGTCTGCACCTGATGCAGGACACCGCCGAGGGCAAGGAGGCCGCGGAGAAGCGGCTGGCAGGCTTGCGCGAGCGCATCGAGAAGACCCGCAAGGTCTACGAGCCGCTGATCACGGTCGCCGAGGAACGCTCGCTGTACGAGCAATGGAGCAAGGCCTGGGCTGAATATCTGAACGGCGTGCAGGAGACGATGGCGCTGTCGCGCAAGAGCATCGGGCGCTTTCCGACGGACGCCAACGAGATGCTGCAGACCAAGGTCGCGAAGATGGCGCAAGCCGCCGATCCGCTGCTGCAGAAGGGCATCGAGCTCAACAACAGGGGCGCGGAGCTGGAGACCAAGCAGGCCTCTGAAAGCTATGCGTTCATCTTCCGCGTACTGGTTGGCATCATCGTCGCGGCAGTCGTGATTGCGATCGCCGCTGCCTATTACCTCGTGCGCGACGTCTCGCGCGGCATCGCCTCGATCATCCGACCCATGCAATCGCTCGGCGAGGGCGACCTCTCGGCCGAGGTGCCGCATCGCGGCGAGAAGACCGAGATCGGCGCGATGGCGGACGCGCTCCAGATCTTCAAGGAAGCCCTGATCGCCAAGAAGGCTGCCGACGCGGCGGCCGCGCGCGACGCCGAGGCCAAGATCGAGCGCGGCCGCCGCGTCGACGCCATCACCCGCAATTTCGAGGTCATGATCGGCGAGGTCGTCGAGACCGTGTCGTCGGCCTCGACCGAGCTCGAGGCCTCCGCGGCAACGCTGAGCGGCACGGCGCAGCGCGGCAAGGAGCTCGCAACCGTCGTTGCGGCCGCATCGGAGGAAGCTTCCACCAACGTCCAGGCGGTGGCCTCCGCCTCCGAGGAGCTGTCGTCGTCCATCACCGAGATCAGCCGCCGCGTGCAGGATTCGGCGCGAATGGCGGCGGAAGCGGTCGAGCAGGCGGCGCGGACCAACGAGCGCGTCAACGCGCTGTCGCAGGCCGCCGCCCGCATCGGCGACGTGGTCGAGCTGATCAACACCATCGCGGGCCAGACCAACCTGCTCGCGCTGAACGCGACCATCGAGGCGGCGCGCGCGGGCGAAGCCGGCCGCGGCTTTGCCGTCGTCGCCTCCGAGGTCAAGGCGCTGGCCGAGCAGACCGCGAAAGCGACCGGCGAAATCGGGGCGCAGGTTTCGGGCATCCAGGCGGCGACGCAAGAATCCGTCAGCGCGATCCAGGAGATCGGCGGCACCATCGAGCGGCTCTCCGAGGTGTCCGCGGCGATCGCCGCCGCCGTCGAGGAGCAGGGCGCGGCCACGCAGGAGATTTCGCGCAACGTTCAGCAGGCCTCACTCGGCACGCAGGAGGTCTCGTCCAACATCACCAACGTGCAGCGCGGCGCGATCGAGACCGGCTCGGCCTCGGGCGAAGTGCTGTCGGCGGCGAAGTCGCTGGCGACCGACAGCACCCGCCTGAAGGTCGAGGTCGCGCAGTTCCTGGAATCCGTCCGCGCGGCATAGAGCCATCGTTCGTTTTCCACCTCTCCCCGCTGGGGAGAGGTGGACTACCCCGCTCGACGAACTGGTTCAGCTGCCGGTCTGCGGCACGGCCGGCGGCGGTGTGACCTGTCGCCGGAACAGGATGCGCTGGTAGAGCCAGCCGATCGCGACCAGCACGACGCCGAGGCACATGAACGAGAGCGCGCGGTAGACGCCGGTCAGCGTCCACACGTCGACGGCGAAGGCCTTGAAGATCGTCAACGCGATGACGGCGGCGGAGGCCAGCCGCGCACGCTCCGAATTGACCAGGATGCCGACGCCGAGCAGCACCACGCCGAAGGCGAGCCAGCCGATCGAATAGGTGTATTGCTCTGCACTCGTGGTGCCGCCGTAGAGCAGGACCGGACCGTGATAGAAGCGGCGGATCTCCAGCGTCACATAGGCGAGCGCGAATACTAGGGCGCCACTGGCGATCGTGTTTGCGTATGCGACACGCCGATGCCCCGCCACCGCATAGGAGAGCAGCAGCATCAGCACGGCCGGCAATGCGTAGCCGAGCAGCAGCAGATTGAATACGAGTCCGCCGACATTGACGCTGGAGAGCAGCAGCGGGTTCTCCAGGATCAGGAGGCCGAACACGCTGATGAGGCCGGCGATTGCCGTCAGCACGACCGCGCCGACATCGTGCACGATGCTGTGGCTGCGCAGCCGCAGGCGCTCCAGGCCGATCGCCATGGCGAGCGTGACACAGACTTGCAGAGCGAACTCGAGCAGCGAGGGGGCTGCGGTCATGCGGCCGCCGGTTGCAAAGTGCCGGATCTCCATGAAGGCGAGCAGCGCGGTGAACAGGATCGCCGCGGTCTCGACCACGCGCAGCGGCGCGTCGTCGGCGCGGCGGCGCAGGAAGATGCTCGCGCCCCAGAACGAGGCGGCCGGCAGGCCATAGCCCCACAACAGCCAGTTGAAGATCGGCGTGGTGCCGACGGCATCGCCGACGATGCGCGGATCATAGACGATGCGCGCGGTGACGATCGCGGCGAAGACGGCAGCCAGCCGGCGCAGCACCGGAATCGGCCGCTGCAACGAGATCCAGGCGGTGCCGAGCGACATCAGCGCGAGCGCGATGGTGAGCCAGCCCTTCTCCAGGGCGAAGGTCAGCGCCAGCGCCAGCGCGCCGAGCGTACCGGTCGCGAACAGCGCGACCGAGGTGGCAACGCCGGGCCGCTCTTCGCGGCGCATCAGCGCTTCGGTCGCCGCGCCAAAGGCCGCAGCGAGCAGCACCGCGAGGATCGCGAACGGGATCGAGCGGTCGAGATGGGCAATGCGCGCGTAGAGCGCGACCAGGATGGCGATCGGCGTCGCGACGCCCGCCGCCGACCACACCACGGGAATGATCGCCGAGTTCGACCGGTCCTGCGCAAGGAAGCCCGTGACGCCGAACCCGGCGGCGAAGATCGCGGCCGTCACCAGATGCAGCGTCACCGCGCTGTCGGTCGCGACCGGGCCGACGCCGGGCATCGGACCGCCCGGCAGCACCAGCATGTCAGGGTTGGCACGCACCGCCCATTCGGCGAACACGATGAACACGGTCGCCGCGGCTGCGCCCAGCGCGCCGGTCGCCGCCGGTGCACGCCAGGCGACGAACAGCGTGCCGCCGACCAGGAGCGAGAACGCGATCAGCGCGAGATCCGCATGTGCGCTCGACAGCACGACCAGCATCGCGCCGAACAGATAGGCGCCGAGCGCGCCGGACGACACCGGCTCGATCTCGCCGTCCTCGATGGCGGGTCCGAACATGAAGCCGCAGACGACGAGCAGTGCGGCGAGCACGAAGCCGGCGATGGCGTGGAAGGCGTGCGGCGCGACCTGCACCTGTTCGGTCTCGAGACCCGGGAAGATCCAGAGCACCGCGAAGGCAATGGTCGTGACCGCAAGCCAGCGCCACAGCCTGATGCGGGCAAGGCCGAAACTCGCGGCCGTCACGACCGCAAGATAGATGTAGAGCGCCCAATAATCCGGCTTGCCGGAGGAGACGAGGATCGGGGTCACGAAGGCGCCGACGATTCCGAGCCCCGCGAGCGCGGGGCCGTGCAGGAGCGCTGCGGCCAGCGTTGCCATCGCAACGATGCCGAGCAGCACGAAGGCCGTCGCAGGCACGAGGAAGCCGTAGAGCGCGTAGGCGGCGTAGATGGTCGCGAACGCCACCGCCGTTCCGGCCGCGGTGAGGATCGCGGGGATGTTGGCGATCGGCAGCGCCGCGATGCTCGAGATGCTCTCCTTGCGTCGCGTCCATTCGCCGGCGCCGAGCAATGCAGCGGCGAACAGGCCGCCGAGGAACACGCGCACGCCGGGGCCGAGCAGGCCGGCCTCGATCGAATAGCGCACCATGAAGAAGCCGCCGAGCGCGAGCGCAAGCCCGCCGATCCACACCACCCAGCGGGTGCCGAGCTGCTCCTCGAAGCCGGGCGCTGCCTCCGGGACCGGAGGGGGCGCAGCGGCGGCCGTGCTCGGCTCGAGCGGGGGCGGTGAAATCTCTTCGGTGACGAGCGGAGGCGGCATCGTTTCGGCTTCCGGCGCCAGCGGCGGTGGCTCGGCGGCGGCAGTCGCAGTGGGGGCTTCGGCCTGCGCCTGCGCGGGCAGCAGCGGCGGCGGCTGCACCGGCCGCTGCGCGTAAAGCAGCTCTTCGAGCGCGTTGAGCTTGCGACGCAACTCGGTCGCCTGGCTGGACGCCTTGATCGCGATCAGGAAGGCGATGATCGCAATGATCAGCGCAAAGGCGTCAAAAGGGCCGTCGAACATGAAGCCTCCAGGTAACCGGCGGGCAGGGGCCGGTCCCGCGTATTAGGAACTTAATTTCTTGAGCACGCTCTTACCGGAGAACCGCTACGCACTTTGCGCTAACGCGGCCCTCCGGGTCCGGATCATGCTCTAGCGCCGGGAGCGTACGCGCAAGCCCGGCGCGGGCCGCTCCTGGAGCACCTCGCGGCGGAAGCGGTAGAGCGCCGCCGGCCGTCCGCCCGTCTGTGTCGACATCACCCCGGTCGGTTCGACCAGGGCTTCCATTTCGACCAGGCGGCGGAAATTTTGCTTGTGCAGGTGCCGGCCGGAGATCGCCTCCACCGTGTGCTGCAGTTCAGTAAGTGTGAACTCGGCGGGCAAAAGTTCAAAGACGACAGGACGATACTTCAGCTTTGCGCGCAGCCGCGCGATGGCCGTGGCGAGAATCCGGCGGTGGTCGAACCGCATCGAGGTCCCGAGCGGGGGAAGCGTCTTGCGCGCCAACGCCGCAGGGCGGCCGTCGCGGCGGGCCTCCTCGATCAGCCCGGCCTCGTACAGCAGCTCGTAGCGGTCGAGCACGCGCTCCTCGTCCCAGGGCGCGCCGTCCAGACCGAAATAGAAGCGCACGCGATCCTTCCGCGGCAGCGCGCGAATCGTCTCAGGTGTCTCCTCCTCGGCCCATTCGGTCAGGGCGGGAATGATGTCGCGGGCGATGATCGCCGGCGGCTGCTCGCGCCAGTCTTCCCAGGGGAAGAAGCGATACCAGGGTGCGAAGCTCGCCGCGTTAGCCGCGAGCTCGCCGCCCGCGGGGCGCGTCAGCGCGAGATAGCCGATCGACACGATATGGGCGGCGGTGTCGCCGGCCTCGGCATGACGGCCGCGGTCGCCGAAGGTGTAGAGCTGCTCGACATAGCCGAGCCGCAGCCCCGCCTGTCGCTCGACCCAGGCACGCAGGCCAATCTCGAACGTGCGATGGCTCACCGCGTCGAACGGACCGAACGGCAGGCCGGCGAAGCCGTCAGCACCGCGTGCGGTCAGGATCAGCGGCTCGTGGTTCTCAATCGCGACGATCGCGGCGGTCAGGCCGATCTCGATCGGCGTCAGCAGCGTCTCGCTCATGCGATGATGATCGGAGGTGTTGCGGAAAGAATATCTTCGGTGGTTGAACAGATATCGCTGCGGGCTCGCTGTAACCCCTCCCGCTTGCGGGAGAGGTCGGCGCGTAGCGCCGGGTGAGGGCTTTCTCCTCTAGGGGGGTGTCCCAATGCGGAGACACCCTCTCCCCAACCCTCTCCTGCAGGCGGGAGAGGGAGCGCAGTCCCGTCGCGGCTGCTATTCGACTCGCGCCTCATTCGAGCTCGATCGCGAAGGGGCGGCCTTCGACCATCATCGCGCCGGGGCCCATCTCGTCGAGCGCGCGCAGCATGCGGCCGTTGCGTCCGAGGGCACGATCGGCAAGGCCGACGATGCGCCGGTTGGGCGAGGCGATCGGTGAGGCCGCGCGAATCTTCCTGGCGATCTCGATCTCGTCGCGGTTGGGATTGAGCGCGCAAACGGCCGCGAACGCGCTCGCGGTGGAGCGGCTGATCCCGGCATAGCAATGCACCACCAGGGGGGCGCTGCGGTCCCAGCCGCGCACGAAGTTCAGCACCTGGTCGATATGCGTCTCCGACGGCGCGACGAAGCCGTCCATCTCCTCGGTGATGTCGTCCATCGACACCTTGAGATGGTTGGCCGGGAGCACCGACACCGGACGCGCCACCTGCTCGACATTGGCCATCACGGTCAGCACGTGACTGGCCTTGGTGAGGCGGACGGTCTCGGGAAGCGCGGCGAGGGAACAGACGTGGATCATGGCGAACCTTTTTGCCAAAGATTATAGCCGGTGTCGTAGGGTGGGCAAAGCGACATGTCCGCCGTAGCTCGAAGAGCGAAGGCGGAAGCGTGCCCACCATTCTTGCGCAACCGCGAGAAGTGGTGGGCACGGCGCGAGTGCGCCTTTGCCCACCCTACAAGACCTACGCAAACACGGCGCCAAACCGCTCCAGAAACTGCTTCTCGGCCCGCGCCGCGGTCCAGGGCGTCAGATAGTCGCGCCGGACGCTGTCGGAGAGACCCGGATCCTTGCCGAACAGGCGCCGCGCTTCGCTCGCGCTGAAGCCGGCAAGCTCGGTCGCTTCCAGATAAGCCGCGCCGCGATCGGCGGCCTTGATGGCCTGCGTGATGTCATCAGGCAAGACCGGCGGCAAGCCGAAGCGGATGTGGATGGCGCCGAGCAGCCGCTTCTCGACCGCCTTGTAATGACCGTCGAGCACGGCCTTGAACGGCGAGATCATGTCGCCGATCACATATTCCGGTGCATCATGCAGCAGGGCTGCGAGCCGGACGCGCTGGTCGACGCGGGGCATCTCGTGCCGCAGCACGGTCTCGACCAGCAGCGTATGCTGTGCGACCGAAAAGATGTGCGCGCCGACGGTCTGGCCGTTCCAGCGCGCCACCCGCGCCAGCCCGTGTGCGATGTCGCCGATCTCGATGTCGAGCGGGGAGGGATCGAGCAGGTCGAGCCGCCGGCCCGACAGCATGCGCTGCCAGGCGCGGATCTCCTCGTTGCGGGCCGCCTTCTTCGCCGTCATTTGGCCTTGAGGCGCGGCTTGCGCCGGGTCTTGCTGCAGGTCGCATGACAGTGGCAATCGACCAGGTGGTCGTTGACCATGCCGGTCGCCTGCATGAAGGCGTAGACGATCGTCGGACCGACGAATTTGAAGCCGCGCGAGGACAGCTCCTTGGAGATCTGCACCGACAGCGGCGTCGAGGCCGGCACGCTTGCCGTGGTCTTGAAGTGGTTGACCTTCGGCCGTCCGTCCATGAAGTCCCACAGCAGCTTCGAGAAGCCGGGGCCCTTCTCCATGATGTCGAGATACGACTTCGCGCTCAGGATCGTGCCTTCGATCTTGGCCTTGTTGCGCACGATGCCGGCATCGTTCATCAGCGCGTGCACCTTCTTCGCATCGTAGCGCGCGATCTTCTCCGGCTTGAAATCGTCGAAGGCTTTGCGGAAATTGTCGCGCTTGCGCAGGATCGTGATCCAGGACAGGCCGGCCTGGAAGCCGTCGAGGATCAGCTTTTCGTACAGCGCGCGGTCGTCATACTCAGGCACGCCCCATTCGGTGTCGTGATAGGCGACATAGAGCGGATCTTCGCCCGGCCAGGGACAGCGGGTTTTCCCGTCGGGATGCAGGCGGGGCGCGCGGCTCATGCGTTGGGCTGCTTCAGGGGGATACGGACGACATCAGGGTCGGCCAGCTTCAACGCGAGGCCGCCTGCGGTGAGCGGCTCACCGGCATCGAGCGCATCGGCGACGCGGTCGATGCGCACCAGCGCGATGCCCTTGCCGCCGGCCGTCGAGCCGATGGTGCCGACCGGCTTGTCGCCGGCGAGAATGGTCGCGCCGGCTTCGGGCGAGGCGTCCTCGAGCAGCACCTTCACGCTGCGCGTGCGCGCCGTGCCGCGATGCTGCATGCGCGAGACGACCTCCTGGCCGACATAGCAGCCTTTGTCGAAATCGACGCCGGCGAGGCGATCCATGTTGGTCTCGTGCGGGAACGCATCCCCGTACATGAAATCGAGCCCCCCGCGCGGCACGCCGAGCGCGATGCGGTGCGCCTCGTACTCGGCCGCATTGACCAGCTCGGCGCCGATGAGATCGGACAGTTTCTGCTTGAGATCGTCCGGGATCAGGATGCGATAGCCGAGCCCGTCTGCCCGCGGATCGGCGAAGGCGAGGTCGGGCTGCGCCGCCGGCTCGCCGTCCCACGCCGCGAGCACGCCGAGGTCGAGCTTGTCCACCGTGACCTTGGCGCGCAGCTTGTAGAATTTCAGCTTTGTGGCGAGGGTGTCCGCCAGCGCCCTGGGGCAGTCGATCAGGAACCCGCCGCCGTGACCGGCGGGCGCTTCCGTGATCAGGAAATCCACGATGATCTTGCCCTGCGGCGTCAGCAGTGCGCCGAATCGCCCCAGGCCAGGTTTCAGCCTGTCCAGGTCGGTGGTGACGAGGCCATTGAGGAAGTTGCGCGCGTCCTCACCCGCGACTTTGATCACGCCCCGGTCGGGAAGAAACGCCGATTTCATGCGAAAATCTCTTGCGACATGTTGCTCCGGAACGTAAGCCCGCAACGCATAAACGACAAGACCTCGAGCCGTGCGCCTTGAGGATGAGAGAGGCCCCATGACCCAGCGTTTCGATGTGATCCTCAAGGGCGGCACCGTGGTCAACCAGGACGGCGAGGGCGTGCGCGATATCGGCATCACGGGCGGCCGCATCGCCGAGCTCGGTCCGTTGTCGCAAGGCGCGGCCGCCGAGGTGATCGACTGCAAGGGTCTGCACATCCTGCCCGGCGTGATGGACACGCAGGTGCATTTCCGCGAGCCGGGGCTGACGCACAAGGAAGACCTCGAGACCGGCTCGCGGAGCGCCGTGATGGGCGGCGTCACCGCCGTGTTCGAGATGCCCAACACCTCGCCCTTGACCGTGACGGAGACCGAATTCACCGACAAGATGAAGCGGGCTAATCATCGCATGCATTGCGATTTCGCCTTCTTCATTGGCGGCACCCGCGAGAACGTCCAGGACCTGCCGGTGCTGGAGCGCGCGCCCGGCTGTGCCGGCGTCAAGGTGTTCATCGGCTCGTCAACCGGCGCGCTCTTGGTCGAGGACGACGAGAGCCTGCGCCGCATCTTCCAGGTGATCCGCCGCCGAGCGGCCTTCCACGCCGAGGACGAATACCGGCTCAACGAGCGTAAATCGCTGCGCATCGAGGGCGATGCGCGCTCGCATCCGGTCTGGCGCGACGAGACCGCGGCGCTGATGGCGACGCAGCGGCTGGTCAAGCTGGCGCACGAGACGGGAAAACGCATCCACGTGCTGCACATCTCGACCAAGGAGGAGATCGAGTTCCTGCGCGACCACAAGGACGTCGCCTCCTGCGAAGCGACGCCGCATCATCTGACGCTGGTCGCGCCGGAATGCTACGAGCGGCTCGGCACGCTGGCGCAGATGAACCCGCCGGTGCGCGGCGCCGATCATCGCGCCGGCATCTGGCGCGGCATCGAGCAGGGCATCATCGACGTGCTCGGCTCCGACCACGCCCCGCATACGCTGGAGGAGAAGCAGAAGACCTATCCGGCCTCGCCCTCCGGCATGACCGGCGTGCAGACGCTGGTGCCGCTGATGCTCGATCACGTCAATGCGGGACGCTTGTCGCTGGCGCGCTTCGTCGACCTCACCAGCGCCGGCCCCGCGCGCCTCTACAACATGGCCTGCAAGGGCCGCATCGCCGCCGGCTACGATGCCGACTTCACCATCGTCGACTTGAAGCGCAGCGAGACCATCACCAACAAGTGGGTGGCGTCCAAGGCCGGCTGGACGCCCTATGACGGCGTTCGCGTCACCGGCTGGCCGGTCGGCACGTTTGTGCGCGGCAAGCGCGTGATGTGGCAGGGCGAGCTGGTGACGCCCGCACAGGGCGAGCCGGTGCGGTTTCTGGAGACGCTGAAGCAGTAACCGATGTCTGGTGGGGACGCACAGCGCTTCCCCGCTCGTCATTGCGAGCGCAGCGAAGCAATGCAGGGTCCCTCCGCGGCGGCAGTCTGGATTGCTTCAAGGGCTCCTCGCAATGACGAGAGGAGAGGTTTACCCTTCCTCTCGAACGGGAGTGCAGCCTGATGTCCCAACCCGCCGCCCTCATCACCACCGAGCAACTCGCCGCCATCCTGGGCGATCCCAACCTTCGCATCTACGACTGCACGACGTACAACGAACCGGTCCCGGAAGGCAGCGATGTGCCGTACCGCGCGGTGCCCGGCGACAAGACATTCGCGGCCGGCCACATCCCCGGCGCCGATTTCCTCGACCTGCAAGGCGAGTTCTCCGACACCTCGTCGCAACACTTCTTCATGATGCCCGAAGTCGCCCAGCTGGAGGCTGCCTTCGGCCGCCACGGTCTCGATGCGGGCAAGACCATCGTGCTCTACAGCATCGGGACGATGATGTGGGCAACGCGGTTCTGGTGGATGCTGCGCGCGCTCGGCGTCGATGGCCGCGTGCTCGACGGCGGCTTCGACAAATGGCAGCAGGAGGGGCGGCCGGTCGAGACGGGCGCATCGAAGGGCTATCCAGCGACGACCTTCAGGGCGGCGCCGCGCCCAGGCCTCTTCGTCGACAAGGAAGCCGTGCTGGCGAAGATCGGCGATCCCTCGACCGTCATCGTCAACGCGCTCGGGCCGCAGTTTCACCGCGGCCTCGAGCCGAGCCGCTATGGCCGACCGGGCCGCGTTCCCGGCAGCGTCAACGTTCCCGCAGCCACGCTCGTGAATGCCGACAAGACGCTGACGAATCTTGCGGATGCGCAAGCGAAGTTCGCCGCCCAGGGCGTCACGCGCGACAGAGATGTGATTGTCTATTGCGGCGGCGGCATCTCGGCGACCATCGACCTCTTGCTGCTGACCCAGCTCGGCTACGACAAGCTGACGCTGTACGATGGTTCGATGGGCGAATGGGCGAGGGATCCCTCGCGGCCGATCGAGACCGACTGAGGCGCGCGTTCCCGGCTCTGTCGGGAACACCTCCCGGTCAGCGCGAGATTAATGCTTGTCCGCTTGAAGCGGCTTCCATGCGATAAGAGCGGCAGACTTCGCGACGCCTTTCGCCAAGTCATTCATCCGCAACTGGCCCCGCCCGCGTGGCGGGGTCATTTTCGGGGCAGCTTACTGCCTGGAGATGCCGACCGAGAATTCGCCGTTGCGGATGCGGCCGGGAAAGCCCTCGACGAATTTGGCGACCGCGTCCTCGCCATAGGTGCCGACGAGCTCGGCAAGCGCCGCGAACAGGCTCGCCTGCGCCAGGCAGTCGCCGTCGACGCCGTCGTGGCGCGCCTCGGCCCAGGCCTCGTTGAGATAGCTCAGGGCAGCCTGTTTCTGCTCGTGATCGGGCAGCGGCGCGCGGGCGGGGGCGTAGGAAATCGGCTGGCTCATGAAACTCGGTCAGGCTGGGGCGCGATCCACGGCGATGCGCTGTACGAGAGGTGTAGCACGGGCGTTAACGACCGCTAGGCCACATCTTTAAGAACGGTTAATGGCTGTGAACAAAGTCGATGACGGGGTTCCCGTCGACGTCAGTTCGCGTAACGCGCCGTGAGATCGCGCGAGATCTTCGAGCCTTCCTCGATGTAGCGGCGGATCGCCACCGTCGCGGCCGGCGTGCAGCTGCGATAGGTCTGCTGAAAACCGTTGTAGCCGCGGTTGAAGGCGGCGGTCATGCGGGTGCGGCGCTCCCCGGACGGGGTCTCGGCATCGATCAGCGCCTGCATCTCGTTACGCCATTTGTTGCCCTCGTTGGACCCGCAGATGCCGCGCAGATAGTGCAGCCCGCCGAGGATCTCGGCCAGCCGCTGCAATTCGCTGTCGAACGGCGCCGCCCCGTCCTGGGCCCTTGCAGGCCCGGAGGCGCAGGCGAGAATCAGGGCAAAAATGGCCAGAGATCGCATCGACATCGGCGGCTGTATGCCCCCTCGGGACGGCTGGCGCAAGGCGGGCCGTCAGGCCACAAGCAGCCGATGAGCGGACTGGATGACCTCCTCCAGCCCCCCGGTCAGCTTGAGGTCGCCGAGGCTTGCCAGGGCATCCGGCGCGATCCAGCGGTAATCGTCGAGCTCGTCGTTGAGCGCCGGCTCCCGGGCCGTCCAGCGGGCCGCAAAGGACATGATCAGGTAATGGCCGGCGCCGGCCGCGGCCGGCAGCACCTCGCGCCAGCCGGCGAGGCCAATGATCTCGATGCGAAGGCCGGTTTCCTCGTCGACCTCGCGGCTCAGCGCCTGGTGCAACGATTCGCCGAACTCGACCCGGCCGCCCGGCAGCGAATAGAAGCCCTTGGCGGGCGAGCGGGCGCGGCGGACCAGCAGCACCTTGCCGTCGCGGAAGATCGCCGCGCTGACCGCAAGCTGGGGGTGAGCTGGGTGGACGATTGCGGCCAATCGCGCCACCTATCGGGCCGAGTTCGCCATGATGGTGTCGACGTCGGCTTCCGCCCCGCCATTGATGATGCCGCCACAGGCCGCGATCAGCGGCTTGACCCAGAGGGCGGCCTGCTCGGCGAGGCGGACGCGGGTCGAGTCCTTCTCGACCTCGCGCATGGCCGACCCGACCGCGGTCAGGATCGAGGTCATGGTATCCGTGATGTGGTCGAACTGGGCACGCAGGTTGGGATCGGCTTTCTCATAGGCTTCGATCGCCAAATCCCGCGCCTTGAAATTCGACGCCGTGAAATGCTCGGCATAGGACAGCGGCGTCCAGGTCAGGAAGTCTTCGGCGCATTCCGGCATGTCGGGCACCATTTCGAGCAGCATCACGGCTTCATTGAAATGGTTGAGATAGTCGGTGGCAAGCCCGGTCCGCGGGTTGATGTTGGCCACGCGCAGCCGTTCGGCCCAGGCGGTCGCCTCAGGGCCCGTCTGTACATGCGTCCGCGCGGGTTGGGTGGCCGTTGAGCTCATCTGCCGCAGTGTTAACGTTCGGGGTTAAAAGGACCTGAACGGACCCTATATAGGTTCCCAAGGATGTGTGGACGCTTCGTCATAACTTCGGCCCCCGCGGCTTTGCGGCAACTGTTCGGCTATGTCGAGCAGCCGAATTTCCCGCCCCGGTACAATGTCGCCCCGACGCAACCGATTCCGGTCGTATGGATCGAGAACGGCGCGCGCCATTTCCGCCTGATGCGCTGGGGCCTGCTGCCGAGCTGGGTCAATGATCCCCGCGGCTTCACGCTCCTGATCAACGCCCGCTCCGAGACGGTACTCGAGAAACCCGCCTTCAAGAATGCGATTCGCCGCCGACGCGGCCTGATCCCGGCCGACGGCTATTACGAGTGGAAGACGGAAGCCGGCCGCAAGCAGCCCTTCTTCATCCACCGCGCCGACGGTGAGCCGCTCGGCTTTGCCGCTGTGTTCGAGACCTGGGTCGGGCCGAACGGCGAGGAGCTCGACACGGTCGCGATCGTCACCGCCGCGGCGGGCGAGGATCTCGCCGCGCTGCATGACCGCGTGCCCGTCACCATCAGCCCGCGCGACTTCGAGCGCTGGCTCGACAGCAAAGGCGACGAGGTCGATGCGATCCTGCCGCTGATGAGGCCCCCGCGCCTCGGCGATTTCGCCTGGCACCCGGTCTCCACCCGCGTCAATCGCGTCGCCAATGACGACGAGCAGCTCGTGCTGCCGATCAGCGCGGAAGAGATCGAGGCGGAGGCCGAGGCGGCGAAGCCGAAGAAGGCCGCGCGGAAGACTGCCGCGGGCCCGGCGGATGACGGGCAGGGATCGTTGTTCTAGGTGGCAGCGGAGTTCTAAACGATCTCTCTCGCCCGCAACCCCGCGATCTCCGCCGCATCGAATCCCAATTCGCCCAGCACCGCATCCGTATCCGCGCCGAGCTCCGGCGCCATGCGATCCAGCCGGCCGCCGCCATGGGCGAGCTTGAAGCCGCTGCCGGCAAAGCGCAGGCGGCCGTATTGCGTGTCCAGCTTCTGGATCGCACCGCGCGCCTTCACTTGCGGATGGTCGATGACTTCCTCGATCTTCCAGATGCTGGCGCAGGGCGCCCCGGCATCCTCCAGAATCGTCTCCCATTCGCGTGCCGGCCGTGTCGCCAGCGCTTGCTCGATGATGGCGCGGAGCGCGCCCTCGTTCTCGTTGCGCGAGAACCAGTCGGCAAAGCGGGGATCTGACAGCGTATCCTCGCGGTCGAGCGCAGCCATCAGCGCGCGGTACTGCTTCTCGTTGTTGACGGCGAGCAGGATATGGCCGTCGCCGCATTTGAACAGGTTTGCTGTAGTCCTGCGGCTCACCGCCTGATTGCCCGACAATTGTTGCCGATGGCCGGCCACCGACCAGTCCGCGATCTGGCCCGAGAGAAACGCCAGCGTCGCCTCCAGCATCGAGACGTCGACAAACTGCCCCTTGCCGGTGCGGTCGCGCTGGTACAGCGCGCTCGACACACCGAACGCGGCCGTGGCGCCCGACAGCACGTCGCACACCGCAAAGCCCGCGCGCGTCGGCCCCGTTTCGGGATGGCCGGTGATCGCCATGATGCCTGACAGCGCCTGCATCTTGCCGTCATAGCCGGGGCGCAGGCGGTCCGGGCCGGTCTGGCCGAAGCCCGAGACCGCGCAATAGATCAACTTCGGATTGATCGCGGACAGGGCCTCGTAACCGATGCCGAGCTTGTCCATCACGCCGGGGCGGAAATTCTCCATGACGACGTCGACGCGGCCTGCGAGCTTCTTCACGATCGCGATCGCCTCGGGCTTCTGCAAATCCAGCGTCAGGCTGCGCTTGTTGCCGTTGACGGCCTGGAACGCCGGCGCAAGGCCGCGCTCGGCCCATTCGCGGGAGAGCGGCGTGCGGCGCATGTCCTCGCCCTCGCGCCGCTCGACCTTGACGACGTCGGCACCCAGCAGAGCGAGCTGATAGCTCGCATAGGGGCCGGCCAGCACTTGCGTGAAGTCCAGGATCTTCACGCCCTCGAACGGTCGCGTCACCTCGCTCTCCCTCGGCTTATCGTTGTTGGAGAACGTCAGGCGGCGCGGTTGCCGCGCGCGATCTCCTTCTGCTTGTCGAACTCGGCGCGGCGGCGCGCCAGCTCTTCAGGGCTCAGCTGCGCGACATTGTTGTAGTCGAGCTTCCACGAGGCGTCCTCGCTCCAGCGCAGCGGCGACTGCATCGTGGTCTGCGGGCCGCTCGCGGTTTCCAGCAGCCGGAGCGCGAGCTCGAGCGTCTGGGCCTGCGAGGCGATGTCGTGCGGCTTGCCGGCGGAATTGCCGAGCGGGAAATCAGAGAACAGGAAGCGCGGCACCGCGGCGTGCTCGACGATGTCCTTGGCACAGCCCATGATGACGGTCGGAATGCCGTTGCGCTCCAGGTGCCGCGCCACCAGCGCCGTCGTCTGGTGGCAGACCGGGCAGTTCGGCACCAGCACGGCGACGTCGACCTTGTCGGCGAGGCAGCGCGCCAGGATCTCCGGCGCGTCGGTATCCAGCGTGACACGATGGCTGCGGTTGGTCGGCGCGCCGAAGAAGCGCGGCGCGACTTCGCCGATCCGCCCCGCAGCGGAGGCCTTCAACAGCTGCGGCAGCGGAAACCATGTGCCGCTGTCGGTGGCCGAGGTGTGCTTGCGGTCGTAGCCGATGTGCGAGATGCGCAGATCGTGCTCCTTCGACGTGTCGCCGTCATAGACCTGGTAGAACTTCGCAGCTCCATTATACGCCGCGCCCGGCCCCTGGTCGCCCTTGGCCGGATCGTAGGGCGCCGCGGTGGTGATGATGGTGACGCGCGATTGCGACAACGGTTTCTTCAGCGGCTGGAACGGCGCTGAGGTGTAATGCGCCCAGCGATACGGCGTGGTGTAGCCGATCGCTGCGTAATATTCGCGTGTGCGCTGCATGTAGGGAACGGGGGAATCGTAGTCGGGGGCAAAGCCGAATTCGTCCTCGCGCGGAGCAGACATGGCGCGTCTCCTGTTTCTTGGTTGAGGCCAGACTAGAGATAGTTTTGGCGTTGCTCAACGGGGGAGGGAGGATGCATGTCAGAATTGCAGACGAGGACGGAGCGGCGTCTCTTACCCTCCCCTGGAGGGGGAGGGTCGGCTCACATTGAGCGAAGCGAAATGTGAGACGGGGTGGGGTGACAGTCTCTCCACGTCCGATACTGCCCGAGAGGAGAGATCACCCCACCCCGCTCGCGCTGCGCGCGATCGACCCTCCCCCTCCAGGGGAGGGTAAGCACGTCACCTGAACACGTGCAGCGCCGCGTATTGCAGCAGCATGATCGCCTTGGCGTCGATGATGCGGCCGTCGGCGATCATCGCCATCGCCTCGTCGATGGACAGCTCCAGCACCTCGATGTCTTCGCCCTCGTGCTCGAGGCCGCCGCCGTCGCTCACCCGCATCTCGGGCTCGTATTCGGCGATGAAGAAATGCAGCTTCTCGGTGATGGCGCCGGGGCTCATGAAGGCCTCGAACACCTTGTGGACGTGGTGCAGGCGATAGCCGGTCTCTTCCTCCGCCTCGGCGCGGATGCGCTCCTCGGGCTCGGCGTTGTCGAGCACGCCGGCGGCGGCCTCGATCAAGAGGTCGTCGTAACCGCGGATAAAGGCCGGCAGACGGAACTGTCGCACCAGGACCACGGTCCGCCGCGCGAGATTGTACGGCAGCACGGCGGCGGCATTGTCGCGCTCATAGGTCTCGCGGCGCTGGGTCTGCCACTCGCCACTGGCGCGCCGGTACTCGAACGTCGTGGTCTTCAGCGTGGTCCAGCCGTCCGAGAGCACGCGGACGTCCTTGATGCGGACGCGGTCGGAAATGGTCATGGCTGGATCTCAATTGCTTGGCGTGGTGGCGCGGCCATCGAGCCACTTCTGGAACATCACGGAGGTCGAGAGCTCGAAGCCCAGCGAGCCGTAGAACGCGTTGGCCTGCGCGTTCTCGCGGCGGACCAGGAGCTGCAGCTTCGAAATCCCGGCCGCACGCAGCCAGTCCTCGGCCGCCGCCATGATCACCCGGCCAAAGCCGCGCTTCTGGCAATCAGGATCGACGGCGACGTAATAGACCCAGCCGCGATGGCCGTCGTGGCCGACCATCACGGTGGCGACAATCGCGCCATTGTCGCGGCCGACCAGCACGGTGGAATTATCGCGCCGGCGCGCCAGGGCGATGTCGGCGTGCGGATCGTTCCAGGGGCGCGTCAGGCCGCAGCGTTGCCACAGCGCGACGACGCCCTCGACGTCGGCATCATTGATCGCGGAGATCACAAGGGACGCGCTCACAGCACCTTCCCCGGATTCATGATGCCGAGCGGATCGATCATCGCCTTGATGGACCGCATCAGCTCGATCGCGGTCTTGTCCTTCACTTGCGGAAGCTCGTCGCGCTTGAGCACGCCGATGCCGTGCTCGGCCGAGATCGAGCCGCCCATGCGCAGCACGATCTCGAACACCACCGCGTTCACATCATGCCAGCGCGCGAGGAAATCGGCGGTGTCGGCGCCGATCGGCTGGCTGACGTTGTAATGCAGATTGCCGTCGCCGAGATGGCCGAACGGCACCGGCCGGGCGCCGGGGATCAGCTTCACCACCGCGGCATCGGCCTCGGCGATGAAGTCGGGCACGGCCGCAACCGGGACTGAGATGTCGTGCTTGATCGAGCCGCCTTCCGGCTTCTGCGCCGCCGACATCTCGTCGCGCAGCTTCCAGAACGCACCGCGCTGGGCGAGGCTCGCCGCGATCACGGCGTCGTCGACGATCTCCTCCTCCATGGCACGGGTGAGGATCGTCTCCAGCGGCGTGCGGGCATCCTCACTCGGCGATGACAATTCCATCAGCACGTACCAGAGATGCTTCTCGCTAAGCGGATCGCGCACGTCGATGCCGTGGCGCACCGAGAAATCCACCGCCAGCTCCGACAGCAGCTCGAAGCTCGTCAGCGCGTTGGCGGCTTCGCCTTGCGCGATGGTGAGCAGCCTCAAGGCCGCCGCCGGCGATTTCAGCCCGACGAAGGCGGTCTCGACCGCCCGCGGCTTCGGAAACAGCTTCAGCGTCGCCGCGGTGATGATGCCGAGCGTACCTTCGGCGCCGATGAAGAGATTGTGCAGATTGTAGCCGGTGTTGTCCTTCTTCAGCTTCGACAGCGAATTGAGCACGCGCCCGTCGGCGAGCACCACTTCGAGGCCCAGCGCCATCTCGCGCGCGACGCCATAGGCGAGCGCCGCGGTGCCGCCGGCATTGGTCGAGAGATTGCCGCCGATGGTGCAGCTGCCTTCGGCCCCTAACGACAGCGGAAACAGCCGGTCGACCTCGGAAGCCCTGGCTTGCGCGATCTGCAGCACCACGCCGGCCTCACACGTCATGGTATTGGAGGCGGTGTCGACTTCGCGGATCTTGTCGAGCCGGCGCAGCGACACCACCACCTCGCCATTGTGCGGCGTCTGGCCGCCGACCAGCCCGGTGTTGCCGCCCTGCGGCACCAGCGCGATGTTGTGCGCAGAGGCGAGCTTGCAGATTGCGGAGACCTCCGCGGTCGAACCCGGGCGCAGCACCAGCGGCGAGCGGCCGTGGAACAGATTGCGCTCCTCGGTGACGTAAGGCTCGATATCGCTGGGGTCGGTGATCGCGTGGCGGTCGCCGACGATCTTGCGGAATTGCTCGATCAATTCGGGCGCAAGCGGCGGGGTGGCAGGCTTGTTGATGTTCATCTCCTCGTCTCTTGCTTCACCGCGCCACCGCGGCGCGGCGCAGCCGGTCGTTGATCGCCTCGCCCAGACCATCCTGGGGAATCGGCATCACCGCAATCGCCCGCGGCGTATTCGCATCGAGGCTGCGAAGATAGCCGAACAGATTGGCGGCGGCTTCATCGAGATCGGCGGCGGGCGACAAATTCATCACGGCCGAGGCGGCGTCAAGACCGGGCAGGCGCTCCGGGCCGAATGCCAGCAACGCCTCGCCCGGCGCGACCTCTCGTGCGTTGAGCCGCACAAGGGCGCGCGGCGCGTAATGCGAGGCCAGCATGCCCGGCGCCAGCGGCTGGCTGTCGTCGCTCTCGGCTTCTGCGGGCGGCCGCGCCAGCGGCGCGCCGAGCACCGCCTCGATCCGTTCGCGCGACAGACCGCCGGGGCGAAGCAGCATCGGCGCGTCCAAGCAGCCGACGATCGTGGATTCCACGCCGACCGTCACAGGCCCGCCGTCGATGATCAGGTCGATCCGCCCGGCCAGGTCGCTCTCGACATGGGCAGCCAGCGTCGGCGAGACGTGGCCGGAAATGTTGGCCGACGGCGCCACCACGGCGCCGCCGAATGCGCGCAGGATCGCCTGCGCGACGGGGTGGGCGGGAATGCGGATGGCGACCGTGTCGAGGCCGGCGGTGGCGAGATCCGCCACCGGGCAGCCCTCGGTCTTCGGCACCACCAGCGTCAGCGGCCCTGGCCAGAACGCGTTCGCGAGCGCCAGCGCGCGGGCGTCAAACCGCCCGATCCGCCGCGCGGCCTCGAGGTTCGCGACATGCGCGATCAGGGGATTGAACGCCGGCCGGCCCTTGGCGGCGTAGAGATGGGCGATCGCGGCGGCATTGGCGGCATCCGCCCCGAGCCCGTACACCGTCTCGGTCGGGAACGCGACCAGCCCGCCGGCCGCAAGTCGCCGGGCGGCGGCTTCGGCGCCGGCCTCGCCAGCCGGAAAAATCAGCGTTTCAAGACCCGTTTTCACAGGGATAAAATTCCTCAGCTCGGCCGCTTGCAGTGCGTCAAACCCGACGCTATAAGCCGCCTTCTTGTCGGAGTGTGGCTCAGCCCGGTAGAGCACTGCGTTCGGGACGCAGGGGTCGCAGGTTCGAATCCTGCCACTCCGACCATTCTTCCAATAGATGACGTTTTCCTAAAGGCTTGGCAGACCGGCCGCCGCCGCCTTGGAACGCCCTTTTGCAACGATTTCGGGATCGGGTCCACGGCCGATTTGGCCCTCGCAGGGCGGCCTGTTGCGAAGGCATGGCTCGATCCCGAGGGGAAGCGTTGCGTGGTGGATCAGAGGACGCCGCGCCGTCCTCATGGAATTCGAAGCGCCGTCCCTTTGACGCGACCGCAATGACCTCACGAAGCGCCGCGTCCAACCGCATAGCTGTGCTCGGGATAACCGGTTGCTCTCCGGTCATGCCGACGGCTAGATGAACGCACAGTCGATCGCGCGTTCGAGAGCATGATCGGCCAATAAAAAACAGGGCTGGAAATCATGAACAAGAAAATCCTCGCGCTCGTCGCAGCTTTTGGCTTCGCCGCCTGCGGGCCGGCTTGGGGGGCGTGGCCGGACGACAAGCCGATCGAGGTCGTGGTCGGCTTCGCGCCCGGCGGCGGCACCGATGTCATGGCGCGCAAGCTTCTCCCCTTTGTCGAGCGCGCGCTCGGCGGCAAGGCGAAGTTTGTCGTCTTGAACAAGCCTGGGGCCGGCGGAGAAATCGCGTTTGCCTCGATCGCACGCGGGGCGGGCGACGGCTATGCGATCGGTGTCGTCAATGTGCCCGGCTACAACTTCCTGCCGATGACTCGCAAGACCCAATACAGCACGGACGAGATTCGGCTGGTCGCACGGGTCGTCGAAGATCCGAACGTGATCGTGGTGCCTGCGAACAGCAGATTCGACGATCTGCCGGCGATCGTTGCCGCGCTTCGCAGCAAGCCGGGGTCGGTGAGCTTCGGTCACAACGGCGCCGGCACCAACGGTCACCTGGCCATTCGCATGCTCGCGGCAGCCGGGAAGGTCGAGCCCAACGAAATCTCCTACAGAGGAACGGCGGCACAGCGCACCGATCTTTTGGGCGGACATCTGGACGTCGGGATGGTCACTGTCAGCGAGATTCCCGAGTTGCACGGCACCAACAAGGGGCCACTTCGCGTCATCGCGATCCTGTCGAAGAAGCGCCTTGCAGCGCTGCCCGACGTTCCGACGGCAGAGGAGGTGGGCTTTCCGGTCATGACGACGGCGGAGCGCGGCTTTGCGGTCCCCAAGGGCGTTCCGGACGACATCGTCAAGAAGCTGGAAGCCGGGATCGCCGAGGGCCTGCGTAGTCCAGAATACCTGACGGGTTCGCCCGGGATGAGCCGGTGATCGCCTTCATGCCCGGCGCGGAGTGGCAGAAACGCCTCGACGACATGTCCGAAGTCCTGCGTCCTTTCGCCGAGCAGATGCGGGCAAGCGAACAGAAGTGATGATGCTGCTCTGGCAGCCGGTTGCTGAGACTCAAAACGCAAACGGCGCGGCCATGATCGACCGCGCCGCTGTGATCTTGCGATCTGAAGGGCCCTAGTCCTCGTAGTCGTAGGGTGAGTAGGCCGATGCGCCCCAGCGGGGCTGGTCATAGCCGTAGCCCGGGCCCCAATAGCCGTAGGTGTTGGTGTTGTGCCAACCGCCGATGCGCTGGCATTGGCCGACGCCGGCCATCAACTGGCCGCCGCTCATGGCCGGTCCGGCGGCACCGACTGCTTCTCCAGCCGGTGGGGTGCACGGGCCGGGACCGCGTCCCGCCGCGAGGCTGGGGCTTGCAGTTGCGAGCGGCAAAATCGCGGCCAGAGTTGCGGCGACGCTCACGAGTTTCGTACGTGTCATGGTTGTCTCCATGTTCGAGGTTTAACGGGGGACCAATCCCTCCTGCCTGGAGACGTTCCGCGCGGAACGGTCGCGTTTTCGCGAGCAAAAAAGGTTTCCGCGGGTTTCACGGAACGGCGCGAATCAGGTGAGCGCGTCATCACGAGCGCGCATCATCTGCGAGCGATCAGCACGCCGACCAGAAAGGCCACAATCAGCGACGGCAGCGGTGCGTCCCGCACCATTCCGCGGACCACGTCCTGCCAGTGCTGCTCCGGCACCAGTTTCGGTGATCGCACCTCTCGCGCGATGCCCCAGTTGGATGCGAGCTCGGCGATTTCGCTTTGCGCGAGGGGCACGCCGTCGCGGACGCGAAAGATCTTGGCCTCGGACCGTTCGCGCGGCGCGAGCAACATCAATGTCTCGACCGCGGTGCGCAGCGTCATCTCGCCGTAGCCCTGCAGCCTTACCTGCTCCTCGGGGTCGGAGGTCATGCGAAATCCCTCACAGCGCCGAGCCCGCGCGCATCGGGTGCCTGCTCATGATCCTGCTCCATGCTTTGCATGGAAATGGCCGCCACCGGGCTTGGTTCCCTGCGCACGGCGCGAATCGGCAGGCCGACTATTTCCGCAGCAGCTCGCTCAAGGCCGCCGTCGCCTCGGCGCAGCGGATGTCGTCGATCTCGCGCGACAGGCTGAGTGCGCTCGATCTCAGCTCCTCGAGCTTCCAGCTGTCCGGATGCTGGTTTTCGAGCTGACCGAGACGCTTGTTCAGATCGTCCAGCCTGGATTGAAGCTGCCCGATGCTGGCGGCCCCATTCACTTTCCAAACGCGTTGTGCACGCATCGTCGTTCCCCTGATCGTCTCACGGCGTTGTGAGAGCGGTTCGTGGCCGGAATGGGAGTTTGTTTTGTCCAGCTTCAGACGGTGGGGAACCGTTGCAGATCGGCAACGAATTCTCGGGTCGGGTGCATTCCCGACGCCGCACGATGATACCCGCAGGCACGGGATTTGATTGTGTCCAAAGTACGGAGGGCCGAGGCGGGCCTGTGGGCGCGGTGATAGGCTCACGGCCGGGGCACTTGGACAAGATGGGGAATGACGCGTGACGAGAATTGTGACCATGGCCGCCGGCCAGCTCGGCCCGATCGCAAGAAGCGAGACCAGGACCGCGGTGGTGGCGCGGCTGATGGCGTTGATGCGCGAGGCGCGGGCTTGCGGCTGCGACCTGATCGTCTATCCCGAGCTGGCGCTGACCACGTTCTTTCCACGCTGGTACTTCGCGGACCAGGCCGAGATCGACAGCTTCTTCGAGCGCGAGATGCCGGGGCCAGAAACGCAGGCGCTGTTCGAGCTCGCGCGCGGGCTCGGCATCGGCTTCTGCCTCGGCTACGCCGAGCTGACGGTCGAGGCCGGGATCGTCAGGCGCTACAACACCTCCATCCTCGTCGACAAGAGTGGCGCGATCGTCCTGAAATATCGCAAGGTGCATCTGCCCGGCCATGCCGAGCACGAGCCCTGGCGCGAATTCCAGCATCTGGAAAAGCGCTATTTCGAGCCCGGCAGCGGCTTCGGCGTGGTCGATGCCTTCGGCGGGGTGATGGGCATGGCGATCTGCAACGATCGCCGCTGGAGCGAGACCTATCGCGTGATGGGTCTGCAGGGCGTCGAGATGGTGCTGATCGGCTACAATACGCCGGTGCACAATCCGCCCGCGCCCGAGCACGACGATCTCTCGCTGTTTCACAATCATCTGGTGATGCAGGCCGGCGCCTATCAGAACGGCACTTTCGTGGTCGGCGTCGCCAAGGCCGGCACCGAGGAGGGCGTCGATCACATCGGCGGCAGCTGCATCATCGCGCCCTCGGGCGAGATCATCGCGGCCTGCACCACCAAGGGCGATGAGATCGCGCTGGCGCGCTGCGATCTCGATCTCTGCAATTCCTACAAGCGCACCACCTTCAATTTCGACGTCCATCGCCAGCCGCGCGCCTACGGGATGATCGTCGAGCGGAAGGGCATGACGACGATGGCGGATGGGACGCCGGTGCCGCCGAGAAGGGGGGAGTGACGAAGCAAGGCTCGGGCGAAATCGGCCGCGAGATCGCGAAGGCGCGTCCGCGATGCCGTAGGATGGGTAGAGCGCAGCGGAACCCATCGCCACCATGTTTCCGCGAGGATGCGCGATGGGTTTCGCTGCGCTCTATCCAATCCTACGATTGCATGTTCGAGAACTGCGATGCTGCCTCATACTCCGTCATTGCGAGCGCAGCGAAGCAATCCAGAATCCCTCCGCGGAAAGACTCTGGATTGCTTCGCTGCGCTCGCAATGACGAGGAGGACAGTGTGCGCGCCATGCTCCGCTCTCGTGCCCCGGACGCAGGGCAGCGCGTAGCGGTGCGCTGCAGAGCCGGGGCCCATCTATCCGCCCCGTGCCGGGCCGCCCTGGATCCCGGCTCTGCGCCGCAACGCTGACGCGTTGCAGCTTGTCCGGGACACGAGAATGACGTCATCGTCATTGTCTCCAATCACGACCAAGTGTCTTTATTCGGAAACGTTCATTCCCTATTATCCCGCAATGCAAAAGACCGCCCGCCGCTCCCGGCCTGCCGCACGTCCGCCCGGCCGCCCCCGGGAATTCGACATGGACATCGCGCTCGACCGCGCCGTGCGCGTGTTTCGCGAGCGCGGCTATCATGCCACGTCGATCGGGGACCTCACCGCGGCGATGCGGCTCGCCACGGGAAGCATCTACAAGGCGTTTCGCGACAAGCATGCGGTGTTCCTCGCCGCCTTCGAGCGCTACGCGGCGCTGCGCCAGGGGCAGACGCGCAGCGCGGCGGCGCGCGGCGCGAACGGCCGCGAGCGAATCCGTCACGTGCTGCTGTCCTACGTGGAGCATTCCCGGGGCAGCGAGGGACGGCGCGGCTGCCTCGTCGTCGGCAGCGCGGTCGAGCTGGCCGCGGTCGATCCGGTGGTCGGCGCCCGCGTCAAGGCGCAGCTCGAGAGCAACGAGAGCTTCATCGCCGGTCTCATTCGCGAGGGCCAGGCCGACGGCTCGATCCCCCGCCATGTCGCGGCCGAGGACACCGCGCGTCTGATGATCTGCATCACGCAAGGCCTGCGCGTCGTCGGCAAGGCCCGTGTGCCGCTCGAGGCCGAACGCCTCGTCGGCGTCGCGATGAAGCTGCTCGCCTGAATTTTTCGTCATAATAGGGAATGATCATTCCCTATGCACTATCCGGAGTCGATGCGAATGACCATGAATGCCACGATCGAGACCGCGCCCCGGCCGGATGCGGTGTCGCAGCGCCTGACCTTCGTGCTTGCCGCGGCCTGTGGCATGGTCGCCGCCAACATCTACTATGCGCAGCCGCTGATCGCTCCGATCAGCGCAGCGCTCGGGCTGTCGCATGCGGCGGCGGGACTGATCGTGACGATGACGCAGATCGGCTACGGCACCGGGCTGCTGCTGATCGTGCCGCTCGGCGATCTCGTCGAGAACCGCGCCCTGATCTGCTCGGTGATCATGCTCGGCGCCGCAGCGCTGCTCGCCGCGGCGTTCGCAACCCATGCGCTGCCGTTCCTGCTCGCGGCGCTGTTCATCGGCCTCGGCTCGGTCGCGGTGCAGATCATCATCCCTTACGCGGCGCATATGGCGCCTGAAGCCATCCGCGGCCGGGTCGTCGGCAACGTCTCGACCGGCCTGATGCTCGGCATCATGCTGGCGCGTCCGGTGTCGAGCTTCGTCACGGCCTTGCTGTCGTGGCACGCGGTGTTCTTCGCCTCCGCCGCGCTGATGATCGTGCTCGCGGCCGTGCTCTGGATGACGCTGCCGAAGCGCAAGCCGGTCACGCGGATGCATTACGGCCAATTGCTGCTGTCGATGCCGCATCTGGTGCGGGCCACGCCGCTGCTGCGGCGTCGCGCGCTCTACCAGGCGAGCCTGTTCGGCGCTTTCACCCTGTTCTGGACGGTGGCGCCGCTCCAACTCGCCGGCGCGTTCGGCTTCTCCCAGCGCGGCATCGCGCTGTTCGCGCTGGCCGGCGTCGCCGGCGTGTTTGCCGCACCGATCGCCGGGCGCCTTGCGGACCGCGGCCATAGCCGGATCGCGACGCTGATCGCGATGCTGCTCACGGCCGCCGGCTTCCTCGTAACCTTCATCGGCGCGTCAGGCTCGATGCTCAATCTCGCCTGTCTGGTGGTGGCCGCGATTGCGATCGACATCGGTGTTCAGGGCAACGTCGTGCTCGGCTTCCGCGCCATCTTCGCGCTCGGCCATGAGCACCGCAGCCGCCTCAACGGTCTCTACATGGCGACGTTCTTCGCCGCCGGCGCGGCGGGCTCGGCGGTCGGAGCCTGGGCGTTCGCACAGGGCGGCTGGGTGCTCGCATCGGCCATTGGCCTTGCCTTGCCCGTCGCGGGGTTGCTCTACGCGGTGACCGAGTAGCGGCCGGCCGCCGCAACGGTGCGATGCGACCTGCGCGGTGATGCAATTTCCATCTCGCGGATTGGTTGCGGTTGTAGTACTTTCGTCGCAACGCACCTGGTTAATGGGCGGCAGGGGGAGACTGATGAAACATGCGGGGCTGTTTGGCGGACCTCGGGTAAGGCCATGGTCGTGGCAGGCGTTTCTGCTCGGATTGGCCGTCGTGGCGGTGTCGGCCGTGCTTCAGGGCATCTGCGTCGCGCTCGGCGCAAATTTCTATATCGCAGTGTTCCTGCCCGGCCTGTTCGTGCTTGCGCTCATGACTGGCGCACCAGCGGCGGCGTTCGCCGCGCTGCTTACGGTGCTTCTGGTCTGGTGGGCTTTCATCCCGCCCTTCTTCGAGTTCAACGCGCTGACCAGCGCCAATGCTGATTCCATCAACCTGTTCTGTCTTCTCGCCGTCCTCCTGATCGGCCTTGCCGATCTCTGCCGCGCGACGATGGCGATCGTCAGACGCGGCGGGCTGAAGCCCTCGGGCGAGAGCGCGGCAACGAATCCGCAATAGTTCTCGCGCCTCGCGCGTTGCGGGCGCGCAACAGTCCGGCAACCATCCGCGAACTTGCCGCGCGCCGCTAACTTTTCGAAAAAGATTTGGCCGCAGTTTCTCCCACGGGAATGACGAGGGAGTTTTCGGACATGAACGGTCACGCCATCCTGGAGAACGTGCGCCGCTACCGCGGCATCGCATCGCTCTATCGCCAGACCGCAGCATTCCGCCCGGGCCAGAGCTGGTCGCTGCTGGAGCAGGCGAGGGAGTGGGAAGCGCGGGCGCTGTCGGAGCTGGAAGCCTATTTCGCCTCGCGCACGGACCACGCCGCCCCGCTCGCGGCCTGATCGTTAACGGCCTTCGCGGCCGTGAACCGGCCGCCGCAGACGAAATCACTCACGGGGCGATTACGGAGTTGTCTCCGCGCCCTTCTGTGCTAGCAACAGGCCGATCGAGACATTCTTCACGTCGGCCGGGGCACGCGATGACCACCTTCAACCGCATCTTCACGACCGAGCGGCTGCTCCAGATCATCGTGGTGCTGGCGGCGACGCTCGCCATGAAGCTGATGAGCTGAGCGACGGCCTTCTATCGCCCGCCGAGCTCGGGTAAATCAGGCAGATAATTCGAGCCTTCCGAGCCGAGAAAATCGAACATCGCCTGCGCGGGCGGCAGCAGCACCTTGTCGCTGCGGCGGATCACGTACCATTGCCGCACGATCGGCAGGCCCGCGACGTCGAGCACGACGAGGCGGCCCTCGGCGAGCTCATGCGCCACGGTGTGGGCCGAGATGAAGGCGATGCCGAGCCCGGCGATCACCGCCTGCTTGATGGTCTCGTTGCTGCTCATCTCCATGCCGATGATCGGCTCGAGATCGGACTTCTGGAACAGCCCCTCCATCAGCGTCCGCGTGCCCGATCCGGGCTCGCGGGTGAGGAAGGTCTCGTGCACGAGATCGGTCAGGTTGAGGCCGGAATCCTTCTCCAGCCAATGCCCCTTGCGGGCGACGATGATGTGCGGATTGCGCCCGAGCTGGCGGACGTCGACGGTGACGTCGGCCGGTGGCCGACCCATCACCGCGAAATCGAGCTCGTAGCCGTGCATCGCCTCGCGGATCTCCTCGCGATTGCCGATGGTCAGCTTGATCTCGATCTTGGGGTAGCGTTTGGAGAACGCCGCAATCGCATGCGGCACGAAATATTTGGCGGTCGAGACCGCGCCGAGATGCACCGTGCCGCCGGTCCGCCCCGCGAGCAGATCGAGCGCGCCCTGGCAATCCGTGATGGCAGCCTCGACCCGCTCGGCCAGCGTAAGAACCTCCTTGCCCGCCTCCGTCAGCAGCATGCCGTCGCCGGTCCGCTGCACCAGCGGCAGGCCGGCGAGGTCCTGCAGCTGTCGCAGCTGCTGGGTCACGGCCGGCTGGGTCAGCCCGAGATGGCTGGACGCCGCCGTCACGCTGCCCCTGGCCGACAGCGCCGCAAGCGAGCGCAGCTGCCGGATCGTCAGATGCCGGAGCTGGGCCGCCGCATGGCCTGGACTATTATAAGAAAATTCTTTGAGGCTCATTATGATTAGAAATTTTCCTTATTAAGCTGCCCCTGTCAATCTCCTGATGCCGGGACTGACCGCTACCTGCCTCCACCGGGGAGGGAATGGGTGCGGCACCGGCAAAGGGGATGGACGCAGATGACCGGGCAACTCAGGCTGGACGACCACCTTCAACGGTATTCAGAGACCGCACCGCACGCGCTGGCGGTGGCGGCCGCAGTCGATGCCATCGCGGCGGCCGCGATCGAGATCGCCGACCTCATTGCTAGCGGTGATCTCGCGGACGCCTCGGGCCTGACCACCGGCCGCAACAGCGACGGCGATGTCCAGCGCGATCTCGACGTGCAGGCGGATGCGATCCTGCGCCGCTGCCTCGGCAAGCTGCCGGTCGCGGCGCTGGCGTCGGAAGAGATGCGTGAGCCCCAGATCGGCGACCGCGAAGGCCGCATCTGCATCGCGATCGATCCGCTCGACGGCTCCTCCAACATCGACATCAACATGACCGTCGGCACGATCTTCTCGATCCTGCCGGCACCCGATGATCTCTCACTGGCCTTCCATCAGCGCGGCTCGGCGCAGCTTGCGGCGGGCTTCGTCACCTACGGCCCGCAGACCTCGCTGGTGCTGACGCTGGGCGAGGGCGTCGACATCTTCACGCTCGACCGCAAGGCGGGCTGCTTCCGCCTCGCGCGCAGTGCCGTGCAGATCGCCGAGGCCTGCGAGGAGTTCGCGATCAACGCCTCGAACCGCCGACACTGGGATCCGCCGGTGCGCGCCTTCATCGACGAATGCCTCGCCGGCGTCGAAGGGCCCGCCAACCACGATTTCAACATGCGCTGGGTCGGCTCGCTGGTCGCGGAGGCCTATCGCATCCTCACGCGCGGCGGCGTGTTCCTCTATCCCTCCGATGCGCGGCCCGGCTACGGCGACGGCCGCCTGCGCCTGACCTACGAGGCGCACCCGATGGCGATGATCATCGAGCAGGCCGGCGGCTCCGCCACCACCGGGCGCGAACGCATCCTCGACCTCGCAGCACAGAGCCTGCACCAGCGCGTGCCGCTGATCATGGGCTCGAGCAACGAGGTGCGGCGCGTCGAGGAGCTGCATTGCGATCCGCTGCTGGTTGCCAGCGTTTCAGCGCCGCTGTTCGCGCGGCGCGGATTCTTCCGACTCTGAGCGAGGTGACGCATGTCCAGGAAGCATCCGATCATCTCCATCACCGGCTCCTCCGGCGCCGGCACCACCTCGGTCAAGAAGACCTTCGAGCAGATTTTTTTCCGCGAGAAGGTCAACGCCGTCTACATCGAAGGCGACGCCTTTCATCGCTACGACCGCGCCGAGATGCGCACGCAAATGGCGAAGGAGGCCGAGCGCGGCAATAAGCATTTCAGCCATTTCAGCCCCGAGACCAATTTGTTCGAGGAGCTGGAGCGCGCCTTCCGCGACTACGGCGAGACCGGCACGGCGGTGACGCGGCACTACGTCCACGACGCCGAGGAATCCGCGCTGCATGGCGCGGCGCCCGGCACCTTCACCGATTGGAAGCAACTGCCGGAGAACTCCGACCTGCTGTTTTATGAAGGCCTGCACGGCGCCGTGGTCACCGACAAGGTCAACGTCGCGCGCTATGCCGACCTCAAGATCGGCGTCGTGCCCGTCATCAATCTCGAATGGATCCAGAAGCTGCACCGCGACCGCAGCGCCCGCGGCTATTCGACCGAGGCCGTCACCGACACCATCCTGCGGCGGATGCCCGACTACATCCACTACATCTGCCCGCAGTTCACCGAGACCGACATCAACTTCCAGCGCGTGCCGACGGTGGACACCTCCAATCCGTTCGTCGCGCGCTGGATCCCGACACCGGATGAATCGATGGTGGTGATCCGCTTCAAGAATCCGCGCGGCATCGACTTCCCCTATCTGCTCTCGATGCTGCCGCAGAGCTGGATGTCCCGCGCGAATTCGATCGTCTGCCCCGGTGCCAAGCTCGATCTCGCGATGCAGCTGATCCTGACGCCGCTGATCATGCAGCTCATCGAGCGCAAGCGCAGCCTGAAGTGAACAGGGAGAGACTCCGATGAACATCTCCATCCACGCCGAAGCCGACGTCTATGCCGTCACGCATAACGATCTCGCCAATGCCGTCCGCTTCCTCGCGGTCGACGCCATCGAAGCCTCGCAGTCCGGCCATCCCGGCCTGCCCATGGGCATGGCCGACGTCGCAACCGTGCTGTTCTCGCGCTTCCTGAAATTCGACTCGGCGCATCCGAACTGGCCGGACCGCGACCGCTTCGTGCTGTCGGCAGGGCACGGCTCGATGCTGCTCTATGCGTTGCTGCATCTGACCGGCGGCGACGTCAGCCTCGACGACATCAAGGCCTTCAGGCAGTGGGGCTCGAAGACGCCGGGTCATCCCGAATATGGCCATACGCCTGGTGTCGAGACCACGACCGGACCGCTGGGGCAGGGCATTGCGACCGCGGTCGGCATGGCGCTTGCCGAGCGCATGGCCAATGCGCGGCATGGCGACGGGCTCGTCGATCACTTCACCTATGTCATCGCGGGCGACGGCTGCCTGATGGAAGGCATCAGCCAGGAGGCGATCTCGCTCGCCGGTCACCTCGGGCTCGGCCGGCTGATCGTGCTGTTCGACGACAACGGCATCTCGATCGACGGACCGACCTCGCTCGCAACGTCCGATGACCAGCTCGCGCGCTTCGCTGCCTCCGGCTGGTCGGTGCGCCGCGTCGACGGCCATGATCCCGAAGCGGTCGCGCAGGCCATTGCCGAGGAGCGAGAAACCGCAAAGCCGTCGCTGATCGCCTGCCGCACCATCATCGGCTATGGCGCGCCTGACAGGCAGGGCACCGAGAAGGCGCACGGCGCGCCGCTCGGCACCGAGCAGACGGCGGCGGCGCGGCGGACGCTGGGTTGGGACTATCAGCCCTTCGTGGTGCCGATTCCGGTGCTCAAGGCGTGGCGGATGATCGGGCAGCGCGGACAGGTCGATCGCCTGGCCTGGCTGGATCGCTACGAAGATGCGACGCTGGAGCAGCGCGACCTGTTCGTCGAGGGCAAGGCCGCCGCGCTGCCGGCTTCGTATGCGCTGACCGCCGCGAAATTGCGCGAGCGCTTCGCCAGCGAGCGGCCGAAGATCGCGACGCGGCAGGCCTCGCAGCAGGTGCTCGATACCATCGCAGGCACGATTCCCGGCCTGGTCGGCGGCTCCGCTGACCTCACTCATTCGAATCTGACCCATGCCAAGGCGCAGGCTCCGGTCAAGAGCGGCGCGTTCGCCGGCGACTACATCCACTACGGCATCCGCGAACACGGCATGGCCGCGGCGATGAACGGCCTCGCGCTGCATGGCGGCTTCATCCCCTATGGCGGCACGTTCCTGGCGTTCTCCGACTACAGCCGGCCGGCGATCCGCCTTGCGGCCCTGATGCGGCTACGCGTCATCCATGTGATGACGCACGACTCGATTGGCCTCGGCGAGGACGGCCCGACGCACCAGCCGGTCGAGCATCTCGCGGCGCTGCGCGTCATTCCGAACCTGCTGGTGTTCCGCCCCGCCGATGCCGTGGAGACGCTGGAGGCCTGGGATTGCGCGCTCGCGGCGGAGCAACGCCCGTCCGTGCTGTGCCTGTCGCGACAGGCCTTGCCGACATTCCGCAGCGATGCGCGCGGCAGAAACCGCGTCGCGAACGGTGCCTATCTCGTCGTCTCGCCGGATGGCGGCCGCGACGTGACGCTCATCGCGACCGGCTCGGAAGTCTCGATCGCGCTGGAAGCCGCCCGCCTGCTCGCGACCGAGCACGTTCGCGCCGCTGTCGTCTCAGCACCGTGTTTCGCGTTGTTCGAGCAGCAGCCGGAGGATTACCGCGCCGCCGTACTCGGCACCGCGCCGCGCGTCGGCATCGAGGCGGCCGTGCAGGGCGACTGGTCGCGCTGGATCGGCACCGACGGTGAATTCGTCGGCATGCGCGGCTTCGGCGCCTCGGCGCCGGCGCCGGTGCTGTACCGCGAATTCGGCATCACGCCGCAAAGCATTGCGGAAGCGGCCCGCCGGGCGATCGCCCGCAAGAGCCAATAGGGAGGACGACCTTGGCCCGTATCACCCTTCGCCAGCTGCTCGATCACGCAGCCCACAACGGCTATGCCGTGCCGGCGTTCAACATCAACAACATGGAGCAGGGCATCGCGATCATGCAGGCGGCGGCCGCGGTCGATGCGCCCGTCATCATCCAGGCCTCGCGCGGCGCGCGCAGCTATGCCGGCGATCTCATGCTCTCGCACATGATCGACGCGCTGGAGCGGACCTATCCCGACATCCCGCTCTGCATGCACCAGGACCACGGCAATGACGAAGCAACCTGCGCTTCGGCCATCGCCCACGGTTTTACCTCGGTGATGATGGATGGCTCGCTCAAGTCCGACGCCAAGACGGCAGCCGACTACGACTACAATGTCGCGATCACGCGCCGCGTGGTCGATCTCGCCCATTGGGTCGGCGCTTCCGTCGAAGGCGAGCTCGGCGTGCTCGGCTCGCTCGAGCATGGCGGCGGCGAGCAGGAAGACGGTCACGGCGTCGAGGGCAAGGTCGGCCACGACCAGCTCTTGACCGATCCGGACCAGGCCGTCGACTTCGTCCGTGCCACCAAGGTCGATGCGCTCGCCATCGCGATGGGCACCTCGCACGGCGCCTACAAGTTCAGCCGCAAGCCCGACGGCGACATCCTGGCGATGCGGGTGGTCGAGGAGATCCATCGCCGGCTGCCGAATACGCATCTCGTCATGCACGGCTCCTCCTCGGTGCCGCAGCCGCTCCAGGATATGTTCAACCAGTTCGGCGGCGAGATGCCGCAGACCTGGGGCGTGCCGGTGGAGGAGATCGTCCGCGGCATCAAGAGCGGCGTGCGCAAGGTCAATATCGACACCGACTGTCGGCTGGCGATGACCGCGGTGTTCCGGAAGGTGGCGGCGGAAGCGCGCTCCGAGTTCGATCCGCGCAAGTTTCTGAAGCCGGCGATGGACGCGATGCGCGAATTGTGCCGCGAGCGCTTCGAGCAGTTCGGCACCGCGGGCCATGCCAGCAAGATCAAGGTGGTTCCGATGAGCGAGATGGCGCGCCGCTATCGCGCCGGCGAGTTCGACCCGCGCGTCGATGCCCGCGAGCCGGTCGCCGCCTAGTCAATCGGAAAGAGCAGAGAAGAGCAGGAGAGAGACATGAACGCACATGCAGGCACGGTCCGCGGCAAAGAGCGCTATCGCTCCGGCGTCATGGAATACAAGCGCATGGGCTATTGGGAGCCCGATTATACGCCGAAGGACACCGACGTCATCGCGCTGTTCCGCGTCACGCCGCAGGAAGGCGTCGACCCGATCGAGGCTTCAGCTGCCGTGGCCGGCGAATCCTCGACCGCGACCTGGACGGTGGTGTGGACCGACCGCCTGACCGCGGCCGAGAAATATCGCGCCAAGTGCTACCGGGTCGATCCCGTTCCGGGCTCGCCCGGCTCGTATTTCGCCTACATCGCCTATGACCTCGACCTGTTCGAGCCGGGCTCGATTGCAAACCTGTCGGCCTCGATCATCGGCAACGTATTCGGCTTCAAGCCGCTGAAGGCGCTGCGACTCGAGGACATGCGCTTTCCCGTCGCCTATGTGAAGACGTTCCAGGGGCCGGCGACCGGCATCGTGGTCGAGCGCGAGCGGCTCGACAAGTTCGGCCGGCCGCTGCTGGGTGCGACGGTGAAGCCGAAGCTCGGGCTCTCGGGGCGCAATTACGGCCGCGTGGTCTATGAGGCGCTGAAGGGCGGGCTCGATTTCACCAAGGACGACGAGAACATCAACTCGCAGCCCTTCATGCATTGGCGCGACCGCTTCCTCTACTGCATGGAAGCGGTGAACCGCGCGCAGGCGGCTTCCGGCGAGGTGAAGGGCACCTACCTGAACATCACCGCGGGCACGATGGAGGACATGTACGAGCGCGCGGAGTTCGCAAAAGAGCTCGGCTCGTGCATCGTCATGATCGACCTCGTGATCGGCTACACCGCGATCCAGTCCATGGCTAAATGGGCGCGGCGCAACGACATGATCCTGCATCTGCACCGCGCCGGCCACTCCACCTATACGCGGCAGAAGAGCCATGGCGTGTCGTTCCGCGTCATCGCCAAATGGATGCGGCTCGCGGGCGTCGACCACATCCATGCCGGCACCGTGGTCGGCAAGCTCGAAGGCGACCCCAACACCACGCGCGGCTATTACGACGTCTGCCGCGAGGACTTCAACCCGACCAAGCTCGAGCACGGCCTGTTCTTCGACCAGCATTGGGCGAGCCTGAACAAGATGATGCCGGTCGCCTCCGGCGGCATCCATGCCGGCCAGATGCACCAATTGCTCGACCTGCTGGGCGAGGACGTGGTGCTGCAATTCGGCGGCGGCACCATCGGCCATCCCATGGGGATCGCGGCGGGGGCGACCGCCAACCGCGTGGCGTTGGAAGCGATGATCCTCGCCCGCAATGAGGGGCGCGACTATGTCCATGAGGGCCCGGAGATCCTCGCCAAGGCGGCGCAGACCTGCACGCCGCTGAAGGCCGCGCTCGAAGTCTGGAAGGACGTCACCTTCAACTATCAATCCACCGACACGCCGGACTTCGTGCCGACGGCGCTGGAAACCGTCTGAGGAGATTCGAACATGAAACTCACCCAGGGCTGCTTCTCGTTCCTGCCCGACCTGACCGACGACCAGATCACCAGCCAGGTGCAGTATTGTCTCGCCAATGGCTGGGCGGTGAACATCGAATTCACCGACGACCCACATCCCCGCAACACCTATTGGGAGATGTGGGGCCTGCCGATGTTCGATCTCCAGGACGCCGCCGGCGTGATGATGGAGCTCGCCGAGTGCCGCAGGATCTATAGCGACCGCTACATCCGCATCAGCGGATTCGACTCCAGCCATGGCTGGGAATCGGTACGGATCTCCTTCCTCGTCAACCGGCCGAAGCAAGAGACGCAGTTCGAGCTGGTGCGGCAGGAGGTCGGCGGCCGTGCGGTCCGCTACACCACGGTTCGAAAGCCGGCCGCGCACGCGCCAGCTTAAGTCATCCGATTCCGCGCGGAGCTCTCCCTGCTCCGGATCCTGGCGGACTAACTGCTTCGCCGCCTCGCTCGCGGCGAAGCTCTTTTCTTCGAGGGTAGCCATGCTCGATATTCCCCACGCAACTGCGACCGAACACAGCGAGACCCAATTCGATCTTCGCAAGGAGGCTGAGGCCGCCGGGATCACCGGGACGCTGCAACAGCTCGATCAGGAACTGATCGGGCTGAAGCCGGTCAAGAACCGCGTGCGCCAGATCGCCTCGCTGCTGCTGATCGAACGCATCCGGCAGCGCGCGGGGCTGGCCTCGGCGCCGCCGACGCTGCACATGTCGTTCACCGGCAATCCCGGCACCGGCAAGACCACCGTGGCGCTGCGCATGGCCAAGATCCTGCACGGGCTCGGCTTCGTGCGGCGCGGGCAGGTGATCTCGGTGACCCGCGACGATCTGGTCGGCCAGTATATCGGTCACACCGCGCCGAAGACCAAGGAGATCCTGAAGAAGGCGATGGGTGGCGTGCTGTTCATCGACGAGGCCTATTACCTGCATCGTCCCGATAACGAGCGCGATTACGGCCAGGAATCGATCGAGATCCTGCTCCAGGTGATGGAGAACCAGCGCGAGGATCTCGTCGTGATCCTCGCCGGCTATGGCGAGCGCATGACGAGCTTCTTCGCCTCCAATCCCGGCTTCCGCTCGCGCATCGCCCATCACATCGAATTCCCTGACTATGCGGAGGCCGAGCTGCTCGTCATTGCCGAGCTGATGCTGAAGGAGCGCGGCTATCGCTTCTCGGCCGCGGCGCGCGAGGCGTTCGAGACATACGTCGCGCTGCGCCGGACCCAGCCGTTCTTCTCCAATGCGCGCTCGATCCGCAACGCCGTCGACCGCATCCGCCTGCGTCAGGCCGATCGGCTGGTGTCCGATCTCGACCGCATGCTCGATGTCGCCGACCTCGAAACCATCGATGCCATGGATGTCCTTGCCAGTCGCGTGTTCAGCGGCGGTGCGGATGCGCGGAGTGCGGTGCCATGACGAAGGAGATCTTGATCTCTCCCTCGATCCTCGCCGCGGATTTCGCGCGCCTCGGCGAAGAGGTCGCAGCGCTCGACGCCGCTGGAGCCGACTGGATCCATTGCGACGTCATGGACGGACATTTCGTGCCGAACATCAGCTTCGGCGCCGATGTCATCAAGGCGATCCGCCCCTATACGACGAAGCCGTTCGACGTGCATTTGATGATCGCGCCGAGCGATCCCTATCTCGAGGCGTTCGCGAAAGCCGGAGCGGACATCATCACGGTGCATGCCGAGGCGGGTGCGCATCTCGACCGCTCGCTGCAGGCGATCCGCTCGCTCGGCAGCAAGGCTGGCGTCAGCCTTTGTCCGTCGACGCCGGAGACGGTGATCGAATATGTGCTCGATCGTATCGATCTCGTGCTGGTGATGACCGTCAATCCGGGTTTCGGTGGCCAATCCTTCATCGCATCGCAGATCGACAAGATCCGGCGGATCAGAACCATGATCGGCGAGCGGCCGATCCGGCTCGAAGTCGATGGCGGTGTCACGCGCGACAATGCCGCGGCCGTGGCCGCCGCAGGCGCCGACACGCTGGTCGCGGGCTCCGCCGTGTTTCGCGGCAAGAGTTCTGCCGAATATGCCGCCAATATCGCGGCCATTCGCATCGCCGCCGAGACGGGCCGGGTTCCGCGGCTGCAAGATAGTTCCGCGTCCCCGAAGCGGTGGGGAGAAAGTGCGTTCATCCGGTAGACTATGGATCAGCTGCGGACCGCTGCTGCAGTCCCGGTGTGCCAGGGTGCACCATTTTTTCCGGATTTCTACGGAGGATGCCATCCAAATCGACCGGCTCATTCAGGCCAGGGTAACCAACGCATCCGAGAAGGAGAATCGATTAACGACCGCGCAACGCTAAGCGTCTCAATCTGTGGTTTAGGAACGCCATGAGAGCGCGGATGCGGAACGACGGTCATTGTGGGCATGAAGCCTGCACGCGGCGCCAAGCGATGGCATGAACATGCAGCGGTTGTTCGCCGAGCAGCTCCGCTGCGCCACCGATGCCACCGGACAGGTCGATCTCGTCAAGCTGGGCGAGTTCGTCAGCGCGGTCTACGAGGCCAGTGATCGCGACCGTCAGCGGATGATCGAAGTACGCGCGCAAACGCGCGACGAGGTCGAGCAGGATCTGCTGCGGACCCAGGAGTTCCTCGACACGATCATCGAAAACATTCCGATCGCCGTCTTCGCGAAATGTGCGAAGGATTCACGCTACATCCTGCTTAACCGCGCCGGCGAAGACTATTACGGCATGCCCCGCGAACAGATGCTGGGCCGAACGCCCGAACAGATCTTCCCGGCCGACGTGGCCCGCATGGTTCACGAGCAGGATAGACGCGTCGTGGCCAGCGGCATGCCGATGTTTCTCGAGGAGCATCTGCTCGAAGTAGGTATCAAAGGCCGCGACCGCGTCGTCAATTCACGCAAGATGCTGATCGCAGACGGCAACGGGGATCCGCAATATCTGGTCGGCGTGATCGAGGACGTCACGGAGCGTGTCACCACCCGGCAGCGGATCAGCCATCTGGCGCATCATGATGCGCTCACGGACCTGCCGAACCGCAGCGCGTTCAACGCTGCGCTCGACGAATGGCTGGAGCGGGCGCAGGAGGCGTCGACCAGTTTCGCCGTGCTGAGCCTCGATCTCGACCGCTTCAAGGAGGTCAACGACGTATTCGGTCACCCCGTCGGCGACATGCTGATGCGGGCGGCGGCCGACCGGCTTGCCGCGGAAGCCGAAGGCGCCTTCGTCGCCCGCATCGGCGGCGACGAGTTCATGATCCTGATGCCCGACAATACCAGCCGTGAGGACGTTCTGGCGCTGGCCGAACGCCTGGTCGAGACGATCGGCAAGGAGCTCGAGGTCGACGATTATCTCTCCCATGTCGGCCTCAGCGTCGGCATCGCATTCTATCCGGACGATGGTGTGAACGCGGCGACGTTGCTCGCCAACGCCGACTCGGCCCTCTACCGCGCCAAGCGCGAGGGCAGGGGCCGGGTCCGCTGCTTCGAATCCGAGATGGACCAGGAGCTGCGCGACCGCAGGCTGTTGCAGCACGATCTGCGGCAGACGCTGGAGCAGAACCAGCTCCTCGTCTATTTCCAGCCGCAGGCACGGATAGATGGCGAGGTCATCGGCTTCGAGGCGCTGTTGCGATGGAATCACCCGACGCGGGGCAGCGTGCCGCCGGACCAGTTCATTCCGCTCGCCGAGGAGAACGGGCTGATCGTCGAGATCGGCGAATGGGTTCTGCGCGAGGCGTGCCGCGAGGCGGCATCCTGGCCGCGGCCGCTGCAGGTCGCGGTCAATCTGTCGCCGGTCCAGTTCCAGGCGGGCGATCTCGAGCGCTCGATCCACCAGATCCTGTTGGAGACGGGGCTGACGCCGACGCGGCTCGAGGTCGAGATCACCGAGGGCGTGCTGATCGGCGATTTCACCGGCGCGCTCAATCTGCTGCGGCGGCTGAAGGCGCTCGGCATCCGCATCGCCATGGATGATTTCGGCACCGGCTATTCCTCGCTGTCCTATCTGCAGTCGTTCCCGTTCGACAAGATCAAGATCGACCGCAGTTTCATCTCCAACCTGGAGGCGACGCCGCAATCGGCCGAGATTGTCCGCGCCGTGCTGAGCCTCGCGCACGCACTGAAGCTCCCGGTCGTTGCCGAGGGGGTGGAGACGGAAGCCCAGCGTGCTTTTCTGGCGCGCGAGGCCTGCGAGGAGATGCAAGGCTATCTCGTCGGCCGGCCCGACCTGATCGAACGCTGTCTCGATCTGGTCGGCGTCGCCGTGGAGCGCCGCCTCTACGCCTAGCGTCGGACACACGGTTCCACGCGGACGTTTGGAACTAAAATCCTTACCGGCGCTTCTCGGAAATTAACTCGGCTCAGGCGCGTTGTGCGTGCAGCAAATGTTTTGCATAAACGCCATTGGCCTGACGCAAATCAGGGCAATAAGCCTGTAGACGTGAGGGAGGGTCTCATGGAGAACGTACGTCGCTACCGGGCGCTGGCGTCCCTCTGCCGTCAGCAGGCGGCCTACCGGCCGCTCCAGACCTGGGAACTCCTGGGCCAGGCCGAACATTTCGAGCATCTCGCAGAAATCGAGCTCAAGGCGCATTTCCACGCGTGCAACGGGCATCGCGACAAGGACGCCGCCGCGACGGCGGCATGGGAAGCGCCCGCCGCGGCGTGAGAGCGTCAAGCCGGCTCGCCTCAATGGGACATCAGCGTCGGGACCGTCATGGCTTCCAGCATGGCGCGGGTGACGCCCCCGAGTACGCGCTCCTGCAATCGCGAATGGCCGTAGCCGCCCATCACCAGGAGATCGAGACTCTCGTCGGCCGCCAGCGACAGAATGATCGGCTGAATGTCGGCGCGGGTGGCGGTCAGGCCGACCGTGCGGGTCGACAGTCCGCGGCGGCCGAGATGTCTCGCCAGACTGTCCGCTGAAGCTTCGCCGGCGACGGTGTCGGTCTCGTTGACGCTGATGATCACGATCTCTTCGGCGCGCGCCAGGAACGGGGCTGCATCGCGCATGGCCCGGGCGGCAACGCGGCTGCCGTCCCAGCAGATGCCGATCCGGTTCGCCTTGAAGGTTCCGCGGAAGGTGTAGGGCAGGAACAGCACCGGACCGCCGGCCTGGAACAGGATCTCGCTCGGCACGTCATTGTCGAACGTGCCTTGCGCCGGATCGGGCTGGAGCACGATGCTGAGGTCGTGCAACCGCGCCATTTCGCCGAGCGAGCCGGCTGCATCCACCGGGATCGCGCCCAGTGCGTGGCAGGTATAGGAGATGCCGGCGTTCGCCGCCTCGGTCTTGAATACCTCGAGCGCAGCCTCGGCCCGCTCCACGGCGCGCTCACGCTCCAGCTCGAACACGGCCGCCACGGCCGCGCCGCCTTCCATGACGTAAGCCGCACTGGTGGCGACATAGCCGACCGCGACCGCGTCGAGATGCGCGTTGAACTTCGCCGCAAGCGAGACCGAGCCCTCGATCGCAGGATGCAGGGGACGTTCGGTGGGAATGTGGACGAGGATGTCTTTGTACATGGCGCGCCTCCGCTGAGCATCATCCGATCGTCGCAGTTTTTCACTGCGCGAAAGAGGCGCGTTGAGCTGCATCAAACCTCCGGTTTGCCTGCTGCGCCCGCTCATGCCTTCTTTGCCGAGATTTAATCGAATGGACGTGACGCCGTAAGGTGGCCGCGGCCATGTTGAGGGGCAAGGCGACACCTGCTCAACATGGACATTTCGACATGAACGATCGCGTCAATTCCGACATCACCACGTCTGGCAAGATCTTGCGGCCGCGCCGGCTCGCGCTGCTCGGCACCGTGGCCGCGCTGGGCATGGCCGCCCTGGCCATTGCGCCGGTCGCTTCGCCGTTCGGCATCACCTCCTTGATTGCGCCGGCTCAGGCGGCCGAAGCCGCCGCGACGCCGCCCGGCTTCGGCGACCTCGTCAGCAAGGTCAAACCCGCGGTGATCTCGGTCCGGGTCAAGATCGACCAGGACAACGACAAGAGCGCGATGCTGCAGCAGAACCGGATGGATTCGGACGAGGACACGCCGTTCGACCAGTTCTCGCGGCAGTTCGGCTTCCGCTTCCCGGGCGGCGCGAACGGCATGCCGCGCCAGCGCCACCAGATGATCACGGGCGAAGGCTCCGGCTTCTTCATCTCCGCCGACGGCTATGCCGTGACCAACAATCACGTGGTCGATCACGCCCAGTCCGTGCAGGTGACGATGGACGACGGCACGACCTACACCGCGAAGGTCGTCGGCACCGATCCGAAGACCGATCTCGCGCTGATCAAGGTCGACGGCAAGAAGGACTTTCCGTTCGTCAAATTCTCCGACCAGAAGCCGCGCATCGGCGACTGGGTGGTCGCCGTCGGCAATCCCTTCGGCCTCGGCGGCACCGTGACCGCCGGCATCGTCTCGGCCAGCGGCCGGGACATCGGCAATGGTCCCTATGACGACTTCATCCAGATCGACGCGCCGATCAACAAGGGCAATTCCGGCGGCCCGGCCTTCGACATGAACGGCAACGTGATCGGCGTGAACACCGCGATCTTCTCGCCCTCGGGCGGCTCGGTCGGCATCGGCTTCGATATCCCGGCTTCGACCGCCAAGCTCGTCGTCGCGCAATTGAAGGACAAGGGCGCGGTCACAAGGGGCTGGCTCGGCGTGCAGGTGCAGCCGGTGACCTCGGATATTGCCGACAGCCTCGGCCTGAGGGAGGCGCGCGGCGCCATCGTCGACAATCCGCAGGATGGCAGCCCGGCGGCAAAGGCCGGCATCGAGGCCGGGGACGTCATCACCGCCGTCAACGGCACTCCGATCAAGGATTCGCGAGACCTCGCCCGCACCATCGCCGGCTTGGCGCCGGGCACGTCCGTGAAGCTCGATGTCTTCCGCAAGGGTGGCAGCAAGACCATGACCCTGGCGCTCGGCGAGTTGCCGAACGAGCGGCAGGCCAAGGGCAATGCCGAGGAGGGCAGGGGGCAGCCGGGTGCCGGCACGCCGCGCCTCGGTCTCAGCCTGGCGCCGGCAGGTGACGTTCAGGGCGCGGGCCAGAACGGCGTCGTCGTCACCGACGTTGATCCGCAAGGCCCGGCCGCTGAACGCGGCATCCGCACCGGCGACGTCATCCTCAATGTCGGCGGCAAGGCCGTCAGCAATGCCGGCGAGGTGCGTTCCGAGCTGGCGCAGGCCAAATCGTCGGGCAAGCGCAGCGTGCTGCTTCAAGTCAGAAGCGCGGAGGCCACCCGCTTCGTCGCGGTGCCACTCGCCTGACGCGAACTCGACCGCTACGCATCCAGAAAGGCGGCCTCGGGCCGCCTTTCGCCCGCTCAATCAAGCGCGCACCAGGCCCGATAACATTCTCGTTAACGGCAACGATGATGATGCGGTGCGTCCGAAAAAGCCGTGTTCGCTGATCACACTCGCTGGGGCGCCTCGGTAATCTGCGGCAACGTCGCCGCCGAGAGGGGTTGCAAGCGTGGAACTTCGGACCTTCCGGCGCTTTGTGGAACTTGCCGGTGGTTCGCATGAGATCGGTGCCGACATGGATCGATTGAAGCTCTCGCTGAGGAGTGCGCTGCTGGTGGCGCCATTGGTGCTTTCAAGCGGGAGCGCGCTCGGCCGCGACGACGGCCGCTACGCGGATTCCCCTCTCAAGCCATGGTTCGACGGTCTGCGCAGCCATCTCGGTCCGTGCTGCTCGGATGCGGATGGTTTCGCCGTTGCCGATCCGGACTGGGAGTCGCACAACGGGCGTTACCGCGTACGCCTCGACGGGCAGTGGATTGATGTGCCGGATGAAGCCGTCATCACCGAGCCGAACCGGGCCGGCCGGACCATGGTGTGGCCGGTCAAGACCGCGTTCGGGATTTCGATCCGCTGCTTCATGCCGGGAAGCATGATCTGATCCCGGTCAGCGCGACCGCTTGGATGATTTGCGCTTCGACGATTTCTTGCTCGATGATTTTTTGGACGTCTTCTTGGACGTCTTCTTGGCACTCTTGCGCTTCGAAGCCTTCTTCGGGACCTTCTTGCCCTTCTTGCGTGCCTTCGACAATCCGATCGCGATCGCCTGCTTGCGGCTCTTGACGCGGCCACCGCGCCCGCCACGACCGCTCTTCGCGGTGCCCTTCTTGTAGCGCCGCATTTCGCTTTCGACATCACTGCCTGAACTGCGCGAGTAGCGGCGTTTCTTTGCCTTGCGTGCCATGCTTGTTCTCCCTCGGCGAGGAGAACCATTCGGCACAGCCATGGTTCCGGGAGCGCGGCCGGGGCGCAGCCTAGAAGGAATTTGCCAGCTCGATCTCCGCTTCCAGCGCCTGGATGCGCCGTGCGGCCTCGCTGAAGGACAGATCCCGCGCATACTGGCGGGGCTGATAGGCCTCTTCGCTCAGCCGCTTCAGCTTCAGGCCCTGCGCCCGCGTCATCTGCTCGCTCAGAAAAGATCTGGCGTCGTATTTACCTTGAACCTGCATCTGGCGTCTCCGTCTGAAATCGTGACTTGACTATATGTTCTTATTTTGTTCTAACAAGCCATGGACAACAGAATTAATGAAATTCGACGTAAAATCAGAGCCTTGAGGCTTGAGATGGCCGACGTCGAGGCTTCGGTGCGCGACCTCGTCGAGCGCGACCGCGACTGCACGGAAAGGGCCCTGGCGCAGATCGACCTGCGCCGGAGAATCAACCTCTTGATTGCCGAGTGGAAGGCGGCCGGCGGCAGCGACGTTCTGCCTGACGTCCGCGACCGGGTGCGGCTTCGTGCCGTGAAGACAGCGGGCCATCGCGCGCGCACAGCCGGGCGTCGCTGACGCAGGCGGCAAACCGCGCGTCGCGGCAGGAGTTCCCGGCAAAGCGTCTTCCGTGCGTCACGCACGCTTCAAGTTTGCTTGTCCTCGGCCAGGATGAACACGGCGCCGGTGAGCGTTGCGCCGATCGCGAAGGTCGTCACCAGGGTGAGGGCGAAGATCAATGTCGCCTCGCTTCCGCCATTGTTCAGCAGGTTGGCGACGGCCGGATTGGACAGGACGAGCGCGAGGCTGAAGGTGAGGCCGAGCGCCGTGCCCATCATCGCATGCGTCATCAGCTTGATAAGCCCGCTGGCGGAGATCAGCTCAGACGACTTCCTGGTGCGCATGGGACGGCATCCCGAACTGGCACGCCAACGCGCACGTGATTCCCTGGTTCCTTTCCGCTGAAGGAAATGTCATCGCCCGCTTCATCCGGCGTTCATGCCGGGCTTGCCAAGATGGGCGCCAGCAAAACGGGAACATCGATATGGGTAAGGTCGTCTTTCTTTACCGCTCGCTGGCCTATCGCAACGCAGCCGCGGACATGCTGCGCAAGGCGCGCAAGCTCCCGCGTGGCGCGGAGCGGAGCGCGGCTCGCCGCTACGCCAGGGCGCTGCGCGATCTCGCGCAAACGGAAGCCTGGCTCGAAGGCCGCGTTGCGCGCGAACCACGCACGGCTCGGCGCATGCCGAGCGCAGCGTCCGGTTAACCGGATGCGCGCTGCAATTCGGCAGAGCCGGCAGTGTCAAACTTGCCGGGCGCAGCCGCCGCGGTCTTGCGTGTCAACGGCACTTCCAGACGGCACAGCAGGCCCTCGGCGCGCCAATCGAACTGCGCCTGTCCGCCAAGCTGGGACTCGATGCTCGCAAGCAGGCTTCGCGTGCCGAAGCCGCGCGATTGCGGCGTCTTGACCAGGGGACCGCCGGATTCTTCCCAGCTCAGCGTGAGCAGCTCGTCGTCGACCTGCCAGTCGATCGCGAGCCGCCCCGCTCGGGTCGAGAGCGCGCCGTACTTGGCCGAGTTGGTGAAGAGCTCGTGCAGCGCAAGCGCCAGCGTCTGCGCCGTCGCGGGCAGCAACTGAACTTCGGGGCCGGCCAGTTTGATCTGCTCGCCGAGCGAATAGGGCGCAAGCTCCTCGTCGATCAGCCTGGAGAGCTCGGCGCCCTGCCAGCTCGACAGCGACAGGATGGTGTGCACGCGCGCCAGCGCGTTGATGCGCCCCTCGACGGCGTTGACATAGGCCTTGACCTCGTCGGCCCGGGTGAGGCGCACGATCGATTGCGCCAGCGCCAGCGCATTCTTGGCCCGATGATCGACTTCCCGCGCCAGCAAGTTCTGCCGCTCCTCGGCCCGCTTGCGCTCGGTGATGTCGACGGTCACGCCGCTGACGCGCACCACGCGCCCGTTCTCGTCCATGGTCGCAGCCGCCGTGCCGACGCACCAGCGCACCTCGCCGTCGGGCCGCACGATGCGGAACTCCGTCTCATAGGCGCGCGTGCCCTTGTTGAATTCGGCGATCGCCTTGCGCAACTGGTCGACGTCGTCGGGGTGCAACCTGGCCTGAACGTTGGCCGGATTGATCTCGAAATCCTCGGGACTGACGCCGAAGATGCGGTACTGGCCCTCGTCCCACATCCAATCGCCGCTGATCCAGTCCCAGTCCCAGGACCCCATCTTGCCGGCCGCGATCGCCATGCTGCGCCGCTGCTCGCTCTCGCGCAGCTTCGCGGTGGAGGCCTCCAGTTCCGCGGTGCGGGCGCGGACGCGATCCTCGAGCTCGTGGTTCAGGCGTTCGAGCTCGCGCGTCTTGCGGTAGAGCTCGGCAAACACCTTGATCTTGGCGCGCAGCACCTCCGGCACGACCGGCACCGGCACGTAATCGACCGCGCCCATCTCGTAGCCGCGCAGCCGGTCGATGTCGCTGACCTGGATCGCCGAGATGAAGATCATCGCGGTCTTCTGGAAGCGTGGATGCTCCCGGATCATTGCGGCGAGCTCGAAGCCGTCGAGCTCGGGCATGCAGACGTCGACCAGGATCACCGCGATCTCGGTCTTGAGCAGCACCTCCAGCGCCTCGCGGCCCGAGGAGGCGATCACGAGGTTCTCGCCGAGATCCTTCAGGATCACCTCATAGGCGAGCAGCTTGGCCGGCTGATCGTCGACGAGCAGGATGTTGACCTTTTCCTGGTCCATACGCGGGCCCAACTCAGCGATGCAGCCACATGCGGATCGCAAGCAGCAATTGGTCGGTGTTGACAGGCTTGGCGAGGTAATCGGACGCGCCGGCTTCGAGGCACTTCTCGCGGTCGCCCTTCATCGCCTTGGCGGTCAAGGCGATGATCGGCAGGCGGGCGAAGGCCGGGTTCTCGCGGATCACGCCGATGGTCTGGTAGCCATCCATCTGCGGCATCATGATGTCCATCAGCACGATCGCGATCTCCGGATTGGATTCGACCAGCGTCACCGCCTCGCTGCCGGTCGTCGCCGTCAGCACCTTCATGCCGCGTCGTTCCAGCACGCTCGAGAGCGCGAAGATGTTGCGGGCATCGTCATCGACGAGCAGGGCGGTCCTGCCGATCAGGTCCTCGTCGGAACTGTTCAGCTTCTCCAGCATGCGCTGCTTCTCGACCGGCAGCTCCGTGATCACGCGGTGCAGGAACAATGCGGTCTCGTCGAGCAGGCGCTCGGGCGATTCCACGCCCTTGACCACGATGCTGCGCGCCATGGTGTGAAGCTCGGCATCCTCCTCGGCGGAAAGCTCGCGGCCGGTGAACACCACGACGGGGATGTTCGACAGCGCCTCGTCGCTGCGGATCTGATCGAGCACCTCGAAGCCGCTCATGTCGGGCAGCCTGAGGTCGAGCACCACGCAATCGCAGGGCTGCTCGCGCAGCGTCGTGAGCGCGCCGGCCCCGGTATCCGTGGCCAGGATCTCGATGTCGTCGTGGTGCAGCAGCTCGCGGATCGAGAGCTGCTCGGCTTCGTTGTCCTCGACGATCAGGAGCCGCTTGCGCCTGGGACGCGCATATTCCTTGATCTGCGTCAGCGCGGCCGAGACGCCCTCGGTCGTCGTCGGCTTGTTGACGAAGGAGAACGCGCCGCGGGCCAGCGCATGCTGGCGGTCCTCGTCGAGCGTGATGATCTGAACCGGGATGTGGCGGGTGAGCGGATTGTGCTTGAGCTGGCTCAGCACGGTCCAGCCGAGCATGTCCGGCAGGAACACGTCGAGGGAGACCGCCGTCGGCTGGTACTGCTTGGCGAGCTCGAGGGCCTCGGCGCCGCGCGCCGCGACCAGGATCTTGAAGCCCTTGTCGCGGGCCAGATCGACAAGCACGCGGGCGTAATGCGGGTCGTCCTCGACGATCAGGAGAATGGTGTCGCCGGGTTCGAGATTGAGGCGGTCGTCGGGCAGCTGCTCGATGACGCGCTGCTGGTCAGGCGCGGCAGGCTGCAGCGCCGGCGGCTGGCCGAATTGCGGCGGCGCCGGCGCCCGCGGCGCGAGGGTCGGGCCGGAATATTTCAAGGGCAGATAGAGCGTGAAGGTCGAGCCCTTGCCCGGCGCGCTGCGCAGGTGGATCTCGCCGCCGAGCAGGCTGGCCAGCTCGCGGCTGATCGCAAGGCCGAGGCCGGTGCCGCCATATTTGCGACTGGTGCCGGCATCGGCCTGCTGGAACGCCTCGAAGATCAGCTTCTGCTTCTCCAGGGGAATGCCGATGCCGCTGTCGGACACTTCGAAGGCGATCACGGCCGGCGCCGAGTTCAGCACCGGATGATCCGTCCCCCAGCCGCCGACTGCGCCGGTGACCTTCAGGCGCACTTCGCCTTCGGCGGTGAACTTGAACGCGTTGGAGAGCAGGTTCTTCAGAACCTGTTGCAGCCGCTTGGAGTCGGTCACGATGCTGCGCGGCAGGTTCGGATCGACGTCGATCTTGAACGACAGGTTGCGGTTGTCCGCCTCGTGCCGGAACGGCCGGCCCACGGTCTCGAGCAGGTTCGCGGTCAGGATTTCCTCGGCATCGACCGTCACGGTGCCGGACTCGATCTTGGAGAGATCGAGAATGTCGCTGATGAGGTTCAAGAGGTCGGTGCCGGCGCCGTGGATGGTGCGGGCGAATTCGACCTGCTTGGCCGAGAGGTTGCCATCGGGGTTGTCGGTGAGCTGCTGCCCGAGGATCAGGATCGAGTTCAGCGGCGTGCGCAGCTCGTGGCTCATATTGGCGAGGAATTCGGACTTGTATTTCGACGTCAGCGCGAGCTCGGTCGCCTTCTCCTCGAGCGCACGGCGGGCCTGCTCGATCTCCTGGTTCTTGCGCTCGACCTCCACGTTGCGCTCGGCGAGCTGCTGCGCCTTCTGCTCGAGCTGGTCGTTGGTCTGCTGCAATTCGCGCTGCTGGGTCTGCAACTCGCCGGCGAGCTGCTGCGACTGCTTGAGCAGGCCTTCGGTCTGCATCGTGGCCTCGATCGAATTGAGCACGATGCCGATGGAGTCGGTGAGCTGCTCCAGGAACGTCATCTGCGAGGTCGTGAAGGAGATGAGCGAGGCGAGCTCGATCACGGCCTTGACCTGACCCTCGAACAGGACCGGGAGCACGACGAGGTTTTTCGGTGCGACGCGGAACAGCGCCGAGTTGATCGGCACCACGTCCGACGGAATGTCGGAGACGACGCGCGGCCGCTTGTCGAAGGCGCATTGGCCGATCAGGCCTTCGCCGAACTGCAGTACCGGTTGATAGGGGTAGGCGCCGTCGCTCGCGTAGGAGGCGAGCAGCAGGAGCTGCGGATCGTTCTCGTTCTCGACCTGGTAGATCACGCCGGTGTGGGCGTTCACCAGCGGCGACAACTCGGTGAGCAGCAGCCGGCCGACGGTGGTGAGGTCGCGCTGGCCCTGGAGCATGTTGGTGAACTTGGCGAGGTTGGTCTTCAGCCAGTCCTGCTCGGTGTTCACGTCCGTCGTGAGACGGAGATTCGTGATCATCGTGTTGATGTTGTCCTTCAGCTCCGCCACTTCGCCGCGGGCGTCGACCTGGATCGACCGCGTCAGGTCGCCCTTGGTCACCGCCGTCGCGACTTCCGCGATCGCGCGCACCTGCGAGGTCAGGTTGGCCGCGAGCAGGTTGACGTTGCCGGTGAGATCCTTCCAGGTGCCGGCAGCGCCGGGCACGTTGGCCTGGCCGCCGAGCCGGCCTTCGACGCCGACCTCGCGCGCCACCGAGGTCACCTGATCGGCGAAGGTCGCCAGCGTCTCGGTCATGTTGTTGATGGTGTCGGCGAGCGCCGCGACCTCGCCCTTCGATTTCACCGTGAGGTTCTGCTTCAGGTCGCCGTTGGCGACCGCGGTCACCACCTTGACGATGCCGCGCACCTGCTCGGTCAGGTTCGCCGCCATGAAGTTGACGGTGTCGGTGAGATCCTTCCACGTGCCGGCGACGCCGGGCACCTGCGCCTGGCCGCCGAGCTTTCCTTCCGTGCCGACCTCGCGCGCCACGCGCGTCACTTCGCCGGCGAAGGCGTTGAGCTGGTCCACCATGGTGTTGATGGTGTTCTTCAGCTCGAGGATTTCGCCCTTCACGTCGACGGTGATCTTGCGCGAGAGGTCGCCGCGCGCGACCGCCGTGGTGACTTCGGCGATGTTGCGGACCTGGGTGGTGAGGTTCGCAGCCAGGAGGTTGACGTTATCGGTGAGGTCCTTCCAGGTGCCGCCGACGCCGGGCACCACGGCCTGGCCGCCGAGCCGGCCCTCGGTGCCGACCTCGCGCGCCACGCGCGTGACTTCGGCGGCGAAGGAGCGGAGCTGCTCGACCATGGTGTTCAGCGTGTCCTTCAGGAGAAGGATCTCGCCGCGCACGTCCACCGTGATCTTCTTCGACAGGTCGCCGCCGGCGATGGCGGTCGCGACCTCGGCGATGTTGCGGACCTGCGCCGTCAGGTTGGAGGCCATGAAGTTGACGTTGTCGGTGAGGTCCTTCCAGGTGCCGGCGACGCCGGGCACCTCGGCCTGGCCGCCGAGCTTGCCTTCGGTGCCGACCTCGCGCGCCACGCGCGTGACTTCGCCGGCAAAGCCGTTGAGCTGGTCCACCATGGTGTTGATGGTGTTCTTGAGCTCGAGGATTTCGCCCTTCACGTCGACGGTGATCTTGCGCGAGAGGTCGCCGCGCGCGACCGCGGTCGTCACTTCGGCGATGTTGCGGACCTGGGCGGTGAGGTTGCCCGCCATCGAGTTGACGCTGTCGGTGAGATCCTTCCAGGTGCCGGCGACGCCGGGCACGTTGGCCTGGCCGCCGAGCCGGCCTTCGGTGCCGACCTCGCGCGCCACGCGCGTCACCTCGCCCGCGAAGCGGTTGAGCTGGTCGACCATCGTGTTCAGCGTGTCCTTGAGCTGAAGGATCTCGCCGCGCACGTCCACGGTGATCTTGCGCGACAGGTCGCCGCCGGCGATCGCGGTCGCGACCTCGGCGATGTTGCGGACCTGGGCGGTGAGATTGCCCGCCATCGAGTTGACGGAGTCGGTCAGGTCCTTCCAGGTGCCGGCGACGCCGGGCACGTCGGCCTGGCCGCCGAGCTTGCCGTCGGTGCCGACCTCGCGGGCGACGCGCGTGACTTCGCCGGCGAAAGCGTTGAGCTGGTCGACCATGGTGTTGAGCGTTTCCTTCAGCTGAAGGATTTCGCCCGAGACGTTCACCGTGATCTTCTTGGACAGGTCGCCCTTCGCCACCGCGGTTGCGACCTCGGCGATGTTGCGGACCTGGCCGGTGAGGTTGGAGGCCATCGAGTTGACGCTGTCGGTGAGGTCCTTCCACGTGCCGCCGACGCCGCGCACGACGGCCTGGCCGCCGAGCTTGCCTTCGGTGCCGACCTCGCGCGCCACGCGCGTCACTTCGCCGGCGAAGGCGTTGAGCTGGTCCACCATGGTGTTGATGGTGTCCTTCAGCTCGAGAATCTCGCCGCGCACGTCCACCGTGATCTTCTTCGACAGATCGCCGCCGGCGACCGCCGTCGTCACCTCCGCGATGTTGCGAACCTGCGCGGTCAGGTTCGACGCCATCGAGTTGACGCTCTCGGTGAGATCCTTCCAGGTGCCGGCGACGCCGAGCACGTTGGCCTGGCCGCCGAGCCGGCCTTCGGTGCCGACCTCGCGGGCGACGCGCGTCACCTCGCCGGCGAAGGCGTTGAGCTGGTCGACCATGGTGTTGAGCGTCTCCTTCAGCTGAAGGATCTCGCCCGAGACGTTCACCGTGATCTTCTTCGACAAATCGCCGCTCGCGATGGCGGTCGCGACGTCGGCGATGTTGCGGACCTGCGCGGTCAGGTTCGAGGCCATGAAGTTGACGTTGTCGGTGAGGTCCTTCCAGGTGCCGGCGACGCCCGGCACCTGGGCCTGACCGCCGAGCTTTCCTTCCGTGCCGACCTCGCGCGCCACGCGCGTCACTTCCGAAGCGAACGAGTTGAGCTGGTCCACCATGGTGTTGATGGTGTCCTTCAGCTCCAGGATTTCGCCGCGCACGTCCACGGTGATCTTGCGCGAGAGGTCGCCGCGCGCCACGGCGGTGGTGACGTTGGCGATGTTGCGCACCTGTGCGGTCAGGTTGCCGCACATCGCGTTGACCGAGTCGGTCAGGTCCTTCCAGGTGCCGGCGACGCCCGGCACGATGGCCTGGCCGCCGAGCTTGCCGTCGGTGCCGACCTCGCGCGCCACGCGCGTCACTTCGGAGGCGAAGGAGCGCAGCTGGTCCACCATCGTGTTGATGGCTTCCTTGAGCTGGAGAATCTCGCCGCGGACGTCGACCGTGATCTTCTTGGAGAGGTCGCCGTTGGCGACCGCGATCGTCACCTCGGCGATGTTGCGAACCTGGTTGGTCAGGTTGTTCGCCATCGAGTTGACGCTCTCGGTGAGGTCCTTCCAGACGCCGGTCACCTCCGGCACCTGGGCCTGGCCGCCGAGCTTGCCCTCGGTGCCGACCTCGCGCGCCACGCGCGTCACCTCGGACGTGAACACGCCGAGCTGCTTGATCATGGTGTTGACGATGGTCGCCGACTGCAAGAACTCGCCGCCGAGCGGACGGCCATCGACGTCGAGCTTGACCGTCTGCAGCAGGTCGCCTTGTGCGACGGCTGCGACGGCGCGCGTCACCTCGCGGGTAGGCCACAACAGGTCGTCGATCAGCGTGTTGACCGAACCTTCCATGTCGGCCCAGGAGCCCGAGGCGAGGCCGAACTTGACGCGCTGGCGGGTCTTGCCTTCGCGTCCCACCACCTGGCCGACCAGCTCGAGCTGCTGCGCCATGCGCTGGTTGGCGGCGATGATTTCGTTGAGAGTGTCGGCAATCTTGCCGTCGATGCCGAGATAGTCGCCGCTCATGCGCACCGAAAAGTCACCGCTGCGCATCGCCTGCAGGGCGAGCAGCAGTTCGCCCCGCGAATCCGGGTCGGACGTACCGTTAATTTTTGGTTTTGGGACGCGACGACCGGAGCGTGATGCACTTCCGGGATCGAGGTCGCTCATACTGATTCCCCCGCAGGCGTCGGCCGAATCCGCGGCAAGACGCATTGGTCGAAATAGAGCGTCAGCCAAATTCGAAATCAAGCGCCAAGGTACGGCGCCGCGAAATGGAACCCGCTTTGCTCAGCCCGACCGAGCTAACGACGATCCTCCCATTTGGTTCCACATCCCTAGGCAAGAAAAAATGTCGCGGGGTGGCAAAGACGACGACGGCGATGCAGGCCGCGGCAAGATGCCGGAGAGCGACCGCACCGTGCGGCCGCAGAGCCAGCAACGTGCGGAGGACAAGTAGAGGCTATTTGTCGGCCATGGTGCGCTCGGCGTCCCTGACCTGCGCGCGCAGCAACGGCAGCTGTTCGCGCGCGAACGCGGCAAGCGCCGCATTGTCGGGCGCCGCCAGATAGCTCTCGAGCAGGCTGATCAGCGATTCATACTCGGGAATCTGCGCGGCATAGAAGCTTCTGACGTAGGCCGGGCCGTCCGACATTTCAGGTTCGACAAGGCTCGCGGTTGGAGACGTGGGTGCTGGCTTGCCGAGGTGCAGTTCCGCCCCGATGGCCTCCTGGACCTCCTTCAGCCTCTTGTCGCGCTTGGCCGCTTCCTCGGCGCGCAGGGCGGCGAGATTCTTGACCTCCGCGTTGCCCTTGAGGTCGGTGTTCTCGAGCAGCCCCTGTTGAAACCGGCTGAAATTGTAGGCGCCGCTGATCACCTCGATCGCGGAGGGCGGCCGTGCGCCGGGCTTTCGTTCGCCACCGCTGTCTGCAAGCGCCGAGGTGCTGATCAATGCCAGGATGATTGCGGCCACAATTCGCATCGATCTTCAATGACGAACGGGGTGCGAAAGTTCCCCGACCATTACGATCCGGTAAGCGGGTTGCGACGCAAGAGTTCCGTCCCCACGTCTTTTGCATGAAACAGTCTGACATCTTCAGGGACAACGCCGACAATTGTCTGCAGCTTGCCGAACGCGCCGACGGACAGCCCTCCCATAAGCGCTATTCGCGCATGGCCGACGCCTGGACGGCGCTCGCCAACGAGCAGGATTGGCTCGATGGCGAGGTTTCGCCCGTTCCGGTTCATGCAGCCGCGGAGCGGAACCGGTGAGCTCGTCCTCACGAACCTGCATGTGAGACCGCTCACGGAACCCACGCAACCGATTTGGGATCATCCGGGGAACGTCGGTCGCGCGATTTTTCAGTTGCAGAAGGAGGTTTGGCGATGGCTCCACGTCTGGCTCTTCTTTCCCTCATTCTCGCCTTTGGCGTCTCCGTCGCATTCGCGACGGTGACGACGGTGCGGCAGGTGCATCTCGAGAGCGCATCTGCCGCCCATGCCACGCGCAGCTGACTGGAGCGGAACATTAGCCGCCGCAGTGCGTAAGCGCTCCGACACATCAGGAGAAGCGGGAGCGCATCATGGCCCATTCCGACCAAGGCATCGTCAAGGACAAGCGTGGGGAGGTGCAGCCGCGCGACAAGGAACGTGCGCAAGCCGTGCACAAGACGGACCCGAAAGGCTCGCCCTCGCGTGAAGCGACGCGCGATCCCAAGCTGAACGACAACAGCAAGACGCCAGGTTCCGGCGCCATGCCGGACGGCTCGAGCGACGCCACAGGCTAGCTCTCAGCAGGAAAGGAACGAATTGGCGCAGGACGAGTCGACGGATTGCTTCCGGTAGTCATGCCCCCGGTGCGCCGGAAGCAATCTCCAAGGACGGCCCTGGCACCCACCGTGCCGGGGTCGTTTGCTCGTGGGGGCTTCGTGCGTCAGCCGCCGCCGTTCTCCGGCTCCCCCTGAGTATGCCCGTCAGGCCCGCGGCCGAACACGCCGAAGCTGCTTGACTTCACCCCGGCAGCTGCATCGACGCCCACAGCGGCCAGTCCGCACTTGAGGAGTTCGCGGACTGCCGCCGCCCGCGTCGGCATGCGGTGCTTGAACCGGAAATCGTCGACGGCGGCCAGTTCTTCCGGCGAAAGCATGACCTGGAGGCGCTCGGCGCGAAGGTCGTTCATGGCGATCACTGAAATTGAGCATGTTGAGCAGCTTACTCAACGAACTAATCTGCCGCGAGTTCCATCACTGGTGGAAGAGTCGCCAAATGAGCAGGAATATCCAATAAAAACAATGAATTATATGAAACGCATCCTGCCATGAGGCATTGTTCCCGAAAGGGAGAGAGTCCATGACGGAGGAAGTCAGGTTACCTCGCAAGCTTTCCGAAGAACCCGCAGCGCCTGAGCCGGTGCGGCCAAGCCAGCAGAAGATCATCGATGAGGTCGAGCGCTGGGCCAACAGCCCGGGCCTCCAGCCGCCGCAATCGCAGCCCTCGACGGAAACGAAAGCGAGCTAGGGCTTCACGAGGCGAGAGCCTCCTGCCGACGGCGAATGGCCCGATCGGCGTGATTTGTGCGAGACGATGCGAAGCTTGCGCCTGAGCCACCAGGCCGCCACGGAAACGATGGCCCACACCGTCACCGCCGCGACGAAAGCGAATGCGACGCTTGCCCCGACGATGACATGGAAGGTGGCGGCGAACGCCGCGAGGCCGATGCTGCCGAGTGCGGCGCCGGCGGCATCGAGGGCCGCGGCCTGCTGTCCGCGCCGCCGCCCGCCCAGGCCGGCCTTTTCCTTGGTGCGACGCTCGTGGCTTTCGATCAGGGTCGCGCTGGCGCAGAAGACGGCCGGGAGAGCAAGAAAGAGCCCGCCGACCGCCACGCCGAACTTCGAGGCGATAACGCCGGCGAGCACGGTCGCACCGCCGCCGAGCACGAAGCGAATGGCGTACTCGTACCATCGCGTCTCTTTCAGCGCCGATGTCGATAGCTTCACCAGCATCAGGCCGCACCTCCGAGGCCGGCGAGCAGGCCGAAGGCGACCACGAGCCATGCGGCAAAGGCGAGGATCGTTGCCGGAAGCGCGCCGAAACGGAACCTCATCAGGAGGTGGCAGACGACGACGCTGTAGCAGGCGAGCGCGACGGCGCCATAGATCATCGTCCAGCTCTCGGCCGCGGCATATTGCGGGCCGTGCTGGACCAATGCGATGCCGAGGGTGGCCAGCGCCACCGACGGTGCTGCGCCGAGCAGCCCGGCAAAGCTCTTCGGCCGCAGCATGTCACCGAAGATCGCGAAGACGGATACGATCAGGCCGCCGGCGACGAAGCGCACGAGATATTCGCTCACGGCCGTCCCTCCGAGCTCTCGCGCCGCCGCTGCCGTGAGCTCGACAGCGTCAACGGCCTGACCAATCGCTCGACGACGATGCCGAGCGTGAAGCCTGCCACGACGTCGCTGGCCCAGTGCGCAAGCAGCGCGACGCGCGTCAGGGACAGCGCCACGGCGAGCGAGCGCGCCAAACTGCGCCGGGCCGGCGGCAACAGGCCTGCGGCCGAGGCAAGGGCGCCCATATGCACGGCGTGACCCGAAGGAAATGCATCGCGCGCCCGCCCCGAAACGGGAACACCGCGCCAGTGGCCGCTCACCGTCAGCCGGTCGGGCCTCGTCTGATGAAAGACGGATTTCAAGACGTGCGGCAACACGGCCGTCGCCAGCGACACGATCAGGACGTGATCGGCAACGGGACGCCGCTGCGGATGCCGAAGGCGGGTGTAGAGCCATCCGGCCGCCGCAAGTGCGACCAGGACATGCTCGTCGGCGCCCCAGGTCATGGCCTGGGCGGCGTGCTCGAGCCCCGAGTTGGTGTTGTGCGCGATCTCGCTGGCGATCGCCGTATCGATCCGGTTGGGTTTGACTGTTACTAAAGCCATCGGTCCGTCGGCGACATTTCCTCCATGACGGTTTTGTAAAGCCCGGAGACAAGGAAGGTTCCTGGGCGCAACCGGCGAGCGTCGAATCGCACAAAAGCGCGCGATGACGTTCTCATCGCGCGCCAGGAGGGACGCCGGTAGAGCCGGCGTCCTTCAGCAATACGCTACTTGTTGGATTGGCCGACGCTCGGCGCCCTGCCGAGGTTCTTGGCCATATCGAGGTGGTGCTTCAAGGCCGGGAGCGTCTTGCCGGCCCAATCCTTGAGCTCGGCATTGTCGCCGCCCTTGGCGTAACGCTCGAACAGCGACACGGCATCTTCGTGCGCGCTGACTTGATAGGAATTGTAGTCTGAGCTGAAATCCTTGCCGCTCGCATTCTTGAGCTTGTCGATCTTGCTCTGATGCGAGCTGTCGAGCGCCGTCGGCAGCGTGGCCTGCACCTTGCCATTGCCGACCAGTCCCTTGAGCTCGTTGCTCGTCTTGGTGTGATCGGTGATCATCTGCTGTGCGAAGGTCTTCTCCTCCGCGTTGCCCTTCTGCTGCGCGAGCTTGCTCGATTCGATCTCGAACATGTCGCTGATCGCGACCTGGGTCACGAAGTCGGCGGTCGCAGGCGCAACGCCGAGCACCGAATTCACGCCGGTCTTTTCGCCGAGCGACTGGGCGAGGGCGGGGCCTGCGAGAACCATGCAGGCAAGGGCGATGATTGTGCGTTTCATGTTCAAATCCTTCCTATAGATCGCGCGGCCGCTTGCCGGCGACGTGCGCCGACCAACACGCCGCCGGGGCCGAGGTTCCTAACGGCTAATCCGCGGGATTGCGTCCGGTGCGCGGATTGATCGGATCTGTCGGCGCGCGTCGAAGCCGCTCGGGCAGGAACGGTTCGGCCGGCGTCGCGGTTGCGTCGGCCCGTACGTCGGCATGGTGCTGCGCCTGCTCGTGGGTCGTGCGGTTGTCGTTGATCCGGCGCTTGACGTCGAGACCGTCGACCGGATCGTTGACGCCGTGCCGGGTGTCGCGGAAGTCACTCATGGCTCGCCTCATTGCTTGCCTTCATTGCTTTCCTGGCAGGATCGACTCCAGCACCTGTCGCGCTGCGCCCTTGATCATCCCGCTTTCGTTCGGGTCGCCCTTCATCAGGGCAAGCGAAAAGTTCTTCGCCTGCTGCAAGGTGATGTGCGGCGGCAGCGGCGGCACCTCGGGATCTGTCTTCACTTCCAGCACGACCGGCATCTCGCTTGCCAGCGCCTGCTCCCAGGCCGAGCCGAGCAACTGTGGGCTGTCGACGAAGATGCCGCGCAGGCCGATCAGCTCGGCGAAGCGCGAATAGGAGACATCGGGAATGCGCTGCGAGGCCTCGAATTTGGGATCGCCGTTGATGATGCGTTGCTCCCACGTCACCTGGTTGAGGTCCTCGTTGTTGAAGACGCAGACGATGAAACGCGGGTCCTTCCAGTCGCGCCAGTACTTCGCAGCGGTGATCAGCTCGGCCATGTTGTTCATCTGCATGGCGCCATCGCCGACGAGTGCGATCACCGGGCGGTCCGGATGGGCGTATTTGGCCGCGAGCGCGTAAGGCACCGCGGCGCCCATCGATGCGAGCCCGCCGGAGAGCGAGGCCGTCATGCCGCGGCGCATCTTGAGGTCCCGCGCGAACCAATTGGCGCAGGAGCCCGAGTCGCTGGTGATGATGGCGCGGTCGGGCAGGCGCGGCGACAATTCCCAGGCGACGAGCTGCGGGTTGACCGGCGCGGCGGGCTGATGCGCGCGGCCATCCAATGTCTCCCACCATGTCGCGACGTCCTCCTGGATGCGCTGGCGCCAGGCGCCGTCGCTCTTGGGTTTCAGCCGCGGCAACAAGGCCCGCAGCGTCTCGGCGGCATCGCCGACGAGGCCGACCTCCATGGGGAAGCGGATCGACATCATGCCGGCGTCGATGTCGATCTGCACGCCGCGCGCACTGCCTTCCTTCGGCAGGAATTCGGCATAGGGAAAGGCCGAGCCCACCATCAGTAGCGTGTCGCATTCCATCATCATGTTGTAGCTGGGCTCGGTGCCGAGCAGGCCGATCGAGCCGGTGACCCATGGCAGGTCGTCGGGCAGCGCCGCCTTGCCGAGCAATGCCTTGGCGCAGCCGGCCGACAGCCGGTCGGCGACTGCGATGACCTCGTCGGTGGCGCCAAGCGCGCCGGCGCCGACGAGCATCGCGACCTTCTTGCCGGCGTTGAGGACATCGGCCGCGCGGTCGAGATCGGCATCACGCGGGATGACTTTGGGCGCGCTGTAGCCGATGCCGGAGTGCAGCGTGCCGTGCGCGCGGGGCGGGTCCTCGTAAGGCTCCTCCTGCAAGTCGTTGGGCAAGATGATGACGGTCGGAGTCCGCCGCGCCAATGCGATCCGCACCGACCGATCAATCAGGTGCCGCACTTGCGCAGGCGAGGAGGCCTGCATGACATAGGCGCCCGCGACGTCCTTGAACATCGAGAGCAGGTCGAGTTCCTGCTGATAGTGACCGCCGAGGGCGTTGCGCGCCTGCTGGCCGACGATCGCCAGCACCGGCTGGTGATCGAGCAGCGCGTCGTACAGACCGGTGACGAGATGCGAGGCGCCGGGGCCGGAGGTCGCAATGCAGACGCCGAGCTCGCCCGAGAACTTTGCGTAGGCCGTTGCCATGAATGCCGCCATCTCCTCGTGCCGCGCCTGGACGAAGCCGATCTTGCCGTCAGCCCGGTTCATCGCACCGAACACGCCGTTGATGCCGTCACCGGGATAGCCGAAGATGTGGCGCACGCCCCATTGGTGCAGGCGCTGAATGATGAAATCGGAGACGGTCTGGGACATCGCGGGCGGCTCTCTCTGTGTTGCGGCCTCGGGTGCCTCAGAGAACCGGCTCGTTGTGGTGATGTTCCCAAGCATTTGCCGGGACACGCGCCGGAACGATCACTCACCCCTTTCGGTTGATTCACGAATGGCTGAGTGGAGAATGACGATGCTGAATCAGGGTGAACTGGACCGCAACGAGATGGGCCGGCTGATCGGAAGCGACAAGGTCGAGGGAACCGCGGTCTACGGCGCCGATCGCAACAAGATCGGTTCGATCGAACGGGTCATGATCGACAAGATCAGCGGCAAGGTCTCTTATGCGGTGCTCGGTTTCGGCGGCTTCCTCGGCCTCGGCAATGATCACTATCCATTGCCCTGGCAGTCGCTGAAGTACGACACCGAGCTCGGCGGTTATGTGACTGCGATTACCGCCAAGGATCTGGAAGGCGCGCCGAAATACGGTGAGAAGACCGACTGGAACTGGAGCGACGACGCCGTGCGCGGCATCAACTCCTATTACGGCGTCCCTTTCGCGTGAGGGCGCGGGGGGCTTTGAAGACGGATGGTTGCCACATTGTCATTGCGAGCGTAGCGAAGCAATCCAGACTGTCTCTGCGGAAAGATTCTGGATTGCTTCGTCGCAAGGGCTCCTCGCAATGACGGTGGAGCGAGGGACGCGCCGCCTCGCTCACCCCACCGCTTCCCGCCGCCCCGGGCCCGCATGCACATGCACCTGCTTGGCATGCAGCACCTCGCCGCATTCCGAGCACACCATCACGGGGTCGAACAGCTTGCCGCAGCTCTTGTGCTCGTGCAGCAGTGGGCGGCCGCGCTCGTCGCCCATATGGGTGTCGCCCCAATGCACCATCGCCATGATGATCGGATAGAGGTCGAGCCCCTTCTGGGTGAGGATGTACTCGTAGCGCTTCGGCGCCTCGGAATAGGGCACGCGGCGCAGGATGCCGAAGCGGACCAGCTTCTTCAACCGCTCCGAGAGCAGATGGCGCGTGATCTGGAGCGCGGACTGAAACGCCTCGAACCGTCGGACCCGCAGAAAACACTCGCGCAGGATCAGCAGCGTCCAGCGGTCGCCTATCACGGCGACGGTGCGGGCGAGCGAGCAGGGCTCTTCCTCCAGCGTGTCCCATTTCATGATGCGGTTCCTGCAAGTCGTCAGTCTGAAAAAGGAACTAAGTTGATCGGAAAGCGAGATTTTTGCCAAACTCTAGCATTCGGCTGCTCAGTTTGACAGTTCTATTTTTGAACTATAGCCTCCTGCCCATGAAAGCGCCGCTCGCTCGTAATGCGGCTCACCGGAGGAGGCGATCTTGTCCAAGCGAAACGCCACTGCGGCCGTCATCGGGGCCGGCGATTTCATCGGCTCCGAGATCGCCAAGAAGTTTGCCGCCGAAGGGTTCTCGATTTTCGCCGGTCGCCGCAATGGCGACAAGCTGGCGCCGTTGGTGCAAGACATCGAAGCCGCCGGTGGCGAGATCCACGCCCGCTCGCTCGACGCGCGGAAGGAAGACGAAGTCATCGCCTTCCTCAACGACGCCGACAAGCATGCTCCGCTCGAAGTCTGCATCTTCAACGTCGGCGCCAACGTCAATTTCCCGATCCTCGACACCACCGAGCGCGTGTTCCGGAAAGTGTGGGAGATGGCCTGCTATTCCGGCTTCCTCGCTGGCCGCGAGGCGGCGCGGCTGATGCTGCCGCGCGGCAGCGGCAACATCTTCTTCACCGGTGCGACCGCGTCCTTGCGCGGCGGCAGCGGCTTTGCCGCCTTTGCGAGCGCCAAGTTCGGACTTCGTGCAGTGGCGCAGGCGATGGCGCGCGAGCTCGGGCCGAAGAACATCCACGTCGCCCATCTCATCATCGATTCCGGCGTCGACACCGAATGGGTGCGCCAGCGCCGGCTCGAGGCGCTCGGGCCGAATGCGCTTGATAATCCCGACCTGCTGATGCCACCGTCCTCGGTCGCCGACGCCTATTGGCAGCTTTACCAGCAGCCGAAGAGCGCCTGGACTTTCGAGATGGAGATCCGCCCGTTCGGCGAGAAATGGTGACCTGAACGCATAAGTCCGGCTAGACTGATCTGAACAGCAAGCAAATTCCGGGAGGATTTTCAGTGAAGACCGCGATCACCGAACTGTTCGGCATCGAGCACCCGATCATCCAGGGCGGCATGCATTTCGTCGGCTTCGCCGAGCTGGCGGCGGCCGTCTCCAATGCCGGTGGGCTCGGCATCATCACCGGTCTCACGCAGAAGACGCCGGAATTGCTCGCCAAGGAGATCGCGCGCTGCCGCGACATGACCGACAAGCCGTTCGGCGTGAACCTCACCTTCCTGCCGACCTTCGCCGCGCCGCCCTATCCGGAGTACATCGGGGCCATCGTCGAGGGCGGCATCAAGGCGGTGGAGACCGCAGGCCGCAGCCCGGAAGCCTACATGCCGGCGCTGAAGGCCGCCGGCATCAAGGTCATCCACAAATGCACCTCGGTGCGCCACTCGCTGAAGGCCGAGCGCATCGGCTGCGATGCCGTCAGCGTCGACGGCTTCGAGTGTGGCGGCCATCCCGGCGAGGACGACATCCCCAACATGATTCTGCTGCCGCGTGCGGCGGAGGAGTTGAAGATCCCGTTCGTCGCCTCCGGCGGCATGGCCGACGGTCGCAGCCTGGTCGCGGCGCTCTCGCTGGGCGCGGCGGGCATGAACATGGGCACGCGCTTCATCGCCACCAAGGAAGCGCCGGTGCACCAGAACGTCAAGGACGCGCTGGTCGCGGCCACCGAGCTCGACACCCGCCTGATCATGCGGGCGTTGCGCAATACCGAGCGCGTCCTGAAGAACGCCAATGTCGACCGCCTGCTCGAGATCGAGCGCGAGAAGGGCGCCAAGCTCACCATCGACGACATTCACGACCAGGTCGCGGGCGTCTATCCCAAGATCATGCTGGACGGCCAGATGGACGCCGGCGCCTGGAGCTGCGGCATGGTCGCAGGCCTGATCCACGACATCCCGTCTTGCAAGGAGCTGATCGATCGCATCATGGACGAAGCGGAAACCATCATCCGCAGCCGCCTGCTGGGGTTCCTGGACGGGACGGGGGCGACGCGAAAGGTCGCCTGACACCCGTCAAACTTCTTAACCACGGCGGCATTTGACCGCTGGAATTGCGCGCGGCGCCTCCTAGATAAGGGTAAATTGCCCCTTTCATAAATCGATTTCAGGAGGCATCCGTGGTCCTGAAAAGTGTTCACTTCGCAATTGCCTTTGCCCTCGTGGTCGCAGGGGCCGGTGTCGCGCGCGCCGACGACTACAAGCCAGGCGAATATCTCAGCCTCGATCTCTCCAAGGCCGTGCTGTCGCCGAAACGTCTCGGGCCGGAGACGCACTTCGCGCCGGTCGCGCTCGAAGCGCGTGGCGGCAACGAGGCGCAGGCGCGCGCCGAGCCCGTCGACGTGCCGAAGAAGGTCGCCGCCGAACGCGTTCGTGTGGCCGAGCCGAAGGCCGCGCATGCGGCGAGCACACCGCCGCGCGGCGCGGCCCGCGCCAAGCTTGCCCACCGCCGCGGCAATCCGCTCGATGCGCAGGCGATGGACACCCGTATCCAGACCTGGCCATGCCGCTCCGGCGGCATCTGCAACTGGAAGCGGTAGGCGCGGCGTTGCGGGCGCTTCACCTCGCCCCGCTTGGGGGGAGAGGTCGGATTGCATCGAAGATGCAATCCGGGTGAGGGGGAGCCTCCACGAGTCCAACTGTCACCGCCCCCCGCGGAGAGTCCCCTCACCCCGATCCTCTCAGCGCGAGCGAAGCTCGTCGCGCCCCCGTAAGAACGGGGCGAGGGAGCAGACCGCGCCCCGCGGTTGCATCATGCGTCATCCCCCCGTCGCAAAACCGTAGGCGCGGAGTCAAGAAACCGTAAGCTGGGAGTCAAGGAGCGCAGGCACCTTCCGTCGCGATTCGACGAAGGTCTCCTGAATGGCAACGCTCCGCGCCTCGCGCGCATGGACCCGGCGGCAGTTCCTGGTCCGCTCCGCCTCCGCTCTCGCCATCGCCTCGTTCGCGAAGCATCGCCTGAGCCGCGCCGCCGATCGGCCGCAGATCGCAGGCGGCATCCAGTCCGGCGATGTCTCCGGCGGCTCCGCGGTGATCTGGGCGCGCGCCGACCGGCCCGCGCGGATGCAGGTGGAATGCTCGACCGTCGAGAGTTTCAAGACCATCATCGCGTCGGCTTCCGGCGATGCGCTGCCCGACGCCGATCTCACGTCGAAGCTTCTGCTGGACGACCTGCCGCCCGGGCAGGACATCTTCTATCGCGTGCGCTTCGACGACATCGCCACCGGCATCGCTGGCGAAAGCCGCGTCGGCCATTTCCGCACCGCGCCGGCAGCGCGCCAGTCGATCTCGTTCCTGTGGTCCGGCGACACCGCGGGGCAGGGCTGGGGCATCGACGTCTCCCGCGGCGGCTATCGCAGCTATCGCACCATGCGCGACAACAACCCGGATTTCTTCATCCATTGCGGCGATCACATCTACGCGGACTGCACGATTCCCTCCGAACAGAAGCTGCCCAACGGCGAAACCTGGCGCAACCTCGTCACTGAAGAGAAATCCGAGGTCGCGCACACCCTGGCCCAGTTCCGCGGCAACTACAAATACAACCACCTCGACGGACACTTTCGCGCCTTTCATGCGGAGGTGCCGATGTTGGCGCAATGGGACGATCACGAAGTGACCAACGACTGGTCGCCGATCGGGACCTGTGACGAGTCCGGACACGAGGACGACGGCACCCCGCGCCTGGTCGCGCGCGCCCGTCGAGCCTTCTTCGACTTCATGCCGATCCGCGACATCGGCGCGCGGCACGGTCGCGTCTATCGCAAGATCGCCTACGGTCCGCTGCTCGATGTCTTCATGATCGACATGCGCAGCTACCGCGACGAGAACTGGAACAAGGGCGATGATCACAGAGGCTGGATCCTGGGCGCCGAGCAGCTCGCCTGGCTGAAGCGCGAGCTCGCCGCCTCGCGCGCGACCTGGAAGGTGATCGCGGCCGATTTGCCGATCGGCCTGATCAGCCTGGACGCCGTCGCGCTCGGCGACGGGCCGCCCGACCGGCGCGAGCACGAGATCGCCGATCTGCTCTTGTCCATCAAGCGTGCCGGCATCCGCAACATCGTCTGGCTCACCGCCGACATGCACTACACTGCTGCGCATTATTACGATCCGAACAAGGCACAATTTCAGGACTTCGAGCCGTTCTGGGAGTTCGTCTCCGGCCCGCTGCATGCCGGCAGCTGGAGCCCGGGCGAGCTCGACGACACTTTCGGCCCGGTCGCGATGTACCAGCATGGCTGCAGCGCCGCGCAAGGCGACAATCTGGCGCCCTGCTTCGGCTTGCAGTTCTTCGGGCGGGTCGACATCGACGGCGCGAGCGGCGTGATGACGGTGACGTTGAAGGACGTCGACAATCGCGACCTCTGGTCGGTCGACATCGTGCCGCAGGTGCAGGCGCATCCCGCGGTGGTGGCGCAGCATTGGTGAGAGTCAGGTCGTTCTCTCGGCATCGTCATGGCCGGGCCTGACCTGGCCTGACCCTGCGCCGAAGCGGCTTCGGCCGCGCAGGCGGGACAAGCCCGGGCATGACGACGAGAGGCTGCTAACCCGATCTTGACTGGCGCGCCGTGCTGCTCCCGCGCCAGGGTCAGGCTATCGCATATGACTTGTGTCCGCGGCCTGCGCGCAAGCCTCGTCCTTCGAGACGGCGCTAACGCGCCTCCTCAGGATGAGGCTCATCAGCATCAGTGCTCGGTGAAACTGCTGCCGCGCACTCGGTCCTCATCCCGAGGAGCCCGCCTCAAGCGGGCGTCTCGAAGGATGGCCGCAGGGAAGAACTCCCCAAATGCGATAGCCCTGCGCTGAGGTGAGGGGTCCCGCCACTTCTTTTCCATCACAGAAAAGCCGGCTCACGCGGCATCGCCGCGCGACGATGCCGACCGCAAAAAGATCGCCGCGCTGGCCAAGGGCAGACGCGTCAATCCAGCCTTCGCGCCAGCTCCAGCAATCAAGCAATTGAAATGGCCCCGCGAGGGGCCATTTCCATGTTGCGTGACGCGTCAGTCCCAGTGGTGATGGCGGTGGCTGCGCTTGATCACGACGACCTTGTTGCCGCGATGATGCCCGCGATGCCAGCCGTGATCATGATGCCTGCGATACTCGGCGCGGGCGCCGTACGGGCCGTGGTGATGATGGTGGTAGCCGCTGCTGCGCTTGATCACCACCGTTTCCGCACTTGCCAGAGTGGGCGCCGCGATCACGATCGCACCGAGAGCCGCAACCAGATAACCAAGCTTCTTCATGCTGTCCTCCTCCAAACGAATGCACATCTAAACCGCAGATCTGCACGAACGTTCCGGAGGAACGGCGAGAGAATTCTGAATGGATGTTCAGGCGAAGGCGTGTCAATCGCAGCGCTGCTGCGCGGGCGTCGGTGCACCGGTTGCGACGTATTTGCCGTCCCTGATCGTGTACTCGCCGCGCTCGCTGCGATTGTAGATCGCGCGCAGGCTGCCGTCCTTCTGCAACAGCAACCCGAATTCGCGCGCCTGATGCAACGAGGGGAAGTAGACCATCACATTGAGCAGACCCTCGGCATTGACGGTGGCGGACACCACCTCGTTCTCGTCCCTGGCCTCGCCGAAATTGCGCCGGTACATCACCCGGCCGTCTTTCCGGATTTCGTAAGTCAGGAGCGCCCCCTTGTCGCGGTCGGGCCGGGTCGCGCAATCGACCGCCCACGAGCCCAGCAGGCCCCATTGCTCCACGGTCGCGGCCAGCGTCTCGGCACTGGCCGTGGAGGTGAACGCGGCCCACAGCACCGCAGCCGCGATCCAGCGGCCCGAACAACGCATCATGTCCTGAAAAACCCCGCCTCGACGAATTTCAAAGTCTAGCATCCCGCGCGCCGTCGTCCACGGCCGCGGTCGATCGCGCGCGAATTTGATCCGCGTCAATGAGACCGGCCGCAGCGAGGGTAGGATGGCAGCTCCGAAGGCGAACGTGGATACACCAATGCTGAATCAAGTCATGGATTTTGCGGGCGAAGTGCTGCCGGGGAGCTGCGCCGTGCCGCCCTATTCGGAGACCGCGTTTCTGGCCGAGCTGGGCGACCGCCTGAGGTCCTCGCGCACCCGCTGCGACCTGTCGCGCCGGGAGCTTGCCCGCCGCTCCGGGATTTCCGAGCGCTACATCGCCCAGATCGAGGCGGGCAAAGGCAATGTCTCGATCGTCCTGCTGCTGCGGCTGGCCTCCGCGATCCACAGCAGCCAGCCACAGGCGGCGTGACGCTCCGAGGTGACCGCCATGGGGCAGCTCGTACTCGCGGCCAAGGTCACCCACGTTCCATCATTGATGCTGTCGGAGCAATCAGGCAGCCCGCTGCGGGCCGCCCGCGAGCCGGCGGTCAGCTCCTTGCGCGAGCTCGGCCGGCGGGCGAAGGATCGCGGCGTCACCTGCTTCGTGGTGTTCGACACCCACTGGCTCTCCAATTTCGGCTACCACATCAACGCCAATGCGCGGCATCGCGGCTCATTCACGAGCCATGAAGCGCCGCACATGATTCAGGATCTGCGCTACGATCTGCCGGGCGATACCAGCCTCGCCGAAGCCATTGCGGGCAGGGCCGGAGACGCGGGCCTCAACGTCATCGCGCATCGGGTGGCCAGCCTCGGGCTGGAATACGGCACCATCGTGCCGATGCACTACATGAATCCCGATGGCTTTGCGAAGGTGGTCTCGATCGCCTCGCCGCTGTTCACCTCGTTCGAGGAGAGCCGGATCCTCGGTGAAGCCACCCGGCGGGCGATCGACCAATCCGGCGAACGGGTCGCCGTCCTCGCCAGCGGTTCGCTTTCGCATCGGCTCTGGCCCAACAAGAAGCTGGGCCCCGAGGCGTGGACGTCGGTCGCCAGCGAGTTCAACCGCCAGGTCGATCTGCGCGTGCTCGAGCTGTGGCAAAGCCGCCGCTACCGCGAATTCCTCGACATGCTTCCGGACTATGCCACCAAGTGCAACGGCGAAGGCGGCATGGCCGACACCATCATGCTGTTCGCCGCGCTTGGCTGGTATGACTACCGCGGCACGGCCGAGCAGCTTTGCGACTACTTCCCATCCTCGGGCAGCGGCCAGGTCAACGTGGAATTCCACGTCGAGACGTGAGGGCCAGTTCAGCGCTGGTCGTAAGGTTCGAAGATTTGGTCGCGGCCGGCTGACCAGGCTTCGGAATTCGATGGGAGGTAGCTCACCATGGTCACGATCTGATCCCCATTCGATCGATCCATCCAAAGAAACCCATAGGTCCGTTTCGGCGATCTGATTCTTCGTGGTCCTTCGAACTGGTCGGGAGCAATCTTGCGTCTCGCGCACTCTTGCCGGAAAGCAAGCATTGCTTCTTTACGAGCGCTCGCTTCGGTGCTCGTTGCGAAGTCCAGGATTTCGGAAGCAACGATCACCAGACCAAAAGCCACGAGGATTCCGAGTATCCACGATGCGATCCGTGCCGGCCGTTTCATCTACGCCTTTGCCTTCTCCACATTGCCGCTGCGCGCCGGCACGCCGAACTCCTTGCGGCACACTTCGGCCAGCACGGCGACGCCCTCGCGGATCTGCTGGTGCGTGGGGCTGCCGAAACAGAGCCTGAGCCGCGAGGCGGAATGGCCCTTGTTGGTCGACCATTCCGGTCCCGGATTGATCGAGACGCCGGCAGCGAGCGCGGCCTGATACAGCTTCAGGGTGTCGACCTGGTCGGGCAGCTTGACCCAGAGGAAGATGCCGCCCTTGGGCTCCTCGAATTCGGCCGCGGTCCCGAACTGCTCGTTCAGGGCTTCCATCAGCGTGTCGAGCTTGGTACGCAGCGCCTTCGTCAAGGCCGGCACGTGGGTTGCAAAATGCGGCTTGCAGTAGCTGGCGAGCACCATCTGCTCCAGCGCACCGGAGCCCGCATCCGTCTTCAGCGCCAGCATCCGCGACATCACCTCCCAGGGCGCCACGACGAAGCCGACGCGCAGCGCCGGCGCGATCGATTTCGAGAACGAGCCGATATGGATCACGCCGCCGCTCCTACTCATCGCGTAGATCGCGGGCGGCCGCTGCCCGGACCAGATCAGGTCGGCATAGCAATCGTCCTCGAAGATCGGCACGCCATATTCGGTCGCGAGCCGGACCAGCTCGGTGCGGCGGCTCTCGGGCATGATGCTGCCGGTCGGATTCTGCACCGTCGGAATGGTGTAGATGTATTTCGGCCGGATGCCGCGGCGCTTCAGGTCGGCCAGCGTGGAGGCCAAGAGGTCCATGCGCATGCCGTCCTTGTCGAGGGGAATGCCGACGACGTTGACGCCGAGGCGCGCCAGCCGTGTCAGCGAGCCCTGATAGCTTTCCTGCTCGAAGATCACGGTGTCGCCGCGCGTCAGCAGGGTGGCGTTGACGAGGTCGAGCGCCTGCAGCGAGCCGGAGACGATCAGGAGGTCGTCGACCGTGCAGCTGATGCCGGCATCGCGCTTGAGTTTCGTCACCAGGAATTCGCGCAAGGGCAGGTAGCCCTGCGGACCATGGGCGAGCCCGTAGGTGGCGAGCGAGCGTCCCTCGCGCCGCAGCACCGTGTCGGCCGCTTCGATCAGCTCGTCGAGCGGCAGCTGTTCGGAATCATTGTTGCCGCCGACGAAGCTGTATTTGGCAAGGCCCGCCCAGCGCGCAGAAGGGGCCGGCAGCCCTGCTGGAAACAGGGGCGCGAAATCGAAGCTGGACGTCATGGGAGCGTTCCTCGTTTTGTTCTTGTTGAGCGTCGGCTTTGCACCGGCCGCCTGACTTCCTGCCGGCCGTCCTGGTCGGCCGTCTCACTGCCTAGTGGCCGTCCTGGTCGGACGGCCCTGGCTGATGAAAGCGTAATGCGCGTTGGCGATGCCGCCAACCATCAGGGCTTCGACCACCGGCTCGGCGATCTCGCCCGTGGCGGCCCAGTCGACCAGAAAATTGGCGCCGGTCCCGCCGCGTACGTCGTCGGTCGGAATGAAGATCGAGACGGTGGCGAGGGGCCGTAGCGCCACCGGCGTCTTCAGATAGCTCTCAACCTGCTTGCCTGCGGTGTCGAAATAGGCGATGCGTTTGATGACCAGCGGCTGGGTCTCGGAGGCATTGTGTACGCTCAGCGTCACCGAGAAGTCGACACGCAGCTTGCCCTGGCTCATCGCGACGCTGGAATAGGCGGGCACGTAGAAACCGCCGGAGAGGGCGAGGCCTTCCTTCGGCAGCGGGGTGAGCGATTCGGCAAAGCTTTGTTCGATATTGACCTTGGATTGCGCGGCGGCGGGCAAGGCAAAGGCAAGGGGACCCAGCAGCATGGCTGTGATGAGCCCATTCCGCATGTGACGAATTGCTCGCTTGCCGCACCGCAACCCGTCTCTAGGGTGCGGCAAAACGGACCAATTTGGCATGCACGAGCTTATTCGCGACATCACTCTCTCTATCCTGTTTGCCTGGATGCTGGGCCTGCTCGCCCATTTCGCCCGGCAACCGCTGATCCTGGCCTACCTTATCGCCGGCTTCTGCATAGGTCCATTCGGCGCCGGCTGGGTCCATTCGCAGGAATCGATCAGCGTCATCTCCGAGCTTGGCCTGATCTTCATGCTGTTCATGATCGGGCTCGAGATCGACCTGAAGAAGATCGTGCGGGCAGGGCGGGTGATCCTGTTCGCGGCGGGCAGCCAGTTGCTCGGCGGCTGTCTGCTCGGGGTTCTGTTCTTCGTCGGCATCGGCCTGTCGATCGGCGGCGGGCATTTCGATGCGGTCTATCTCTGCGTCGCCTGCGCGCTGTCGAGCACGGTCATCATCGTCAAGGTGCTCTACGAGAAGCGCGAGCTCGACACGCTGCCGGGACGAATCACCCTCGGCGTGCTGGTGCTCCAGGACATCTTCGCCATCCTGTTCCTGGCGGTGCAGCCTAGTCTGGCCAACCTCGAGGTCAGCGTCATCCTGCTCTCGATCGGCCGCGTCGCGGTGCTGGTCGCGGCCACGCTCCTGGTCAGCCGCTATGTGCTGCCGCGCGTCTTCCATCAGATCGCCCGCCGGCCCGAGCTGATTCTGCTCGGCGCGCTGGCCTGGTGCTTTCTGGTCGCCGAGACCGCGTACAGGCTGTCGCTGTCGCGCGAGATGGGCGCCTTGATCGCGGGCGTCTCGCTCTCGACCTTCCCCTACGCGCTCGACGTCACCGCCAAGGTCACCACGCTCCGCGACTTCTTCATCACGCTGTTCTTCGTTTCGCTCGGCATGACCATTCCCGTGCCCGGCCTCTCGGTGATCAGCCTTGCCTTGATGATCGCGGCGTTCACCGTGGTGAGCCGCCTCGTCACCACCTTCACGCCGCTCTACCTGATGAAGCAGGGCTTGCGCGCCAGCCTGTTGCCGGCGCTCAACCTCGCGCAGATCTCCGAATTCTCGCTGGTGGTGATCCAGACCGGCGTCGCCGACCACCACATCGCAGCCGAGACGGCGAATGCCGCCTCCTTCGCCTTCGTGGTGCTTGCGGTGCTCTCGACCTTCGTGATGACCCGCAGCGACGAGATCACCCGCTGGGCGATCGGCCCGCTGAAGCGGATCGGCCTGCGCGATCTCGACCACGGCAACGGCCATGCCGAGGAGGGCCACGAGGGTGGCCACGGCGAGGCCCGCCGCATCGTCATCCTCGGCTTTTTCCGTGCGGCGAGCGCGCTTTTGGCCGAGATCGAACGGCAGACGCCGGTGCTGCTCGAGCAGATCACCGTGGTCGATTTCAACCCCAATGTGTACCAGACCCTGCTCTCGCGCGGTTTGCACGTGATCTACGGCGACATCAGCAATGTCGACACGCTGATCCACGCCGGCATCGGCAAGTCCGAGATGATCATCCTCAGCGTGCCGGATTCGCTATTGAAGGGCGCCACCAACGAGAAGCTGGTCCGCCACGTCCGCGCGCTCAATCCGACCGCCCTGATCGTCACCACGGCGGACCTTTTGGCCGACGTCGACGCGCTCTACGAGGCCGGCGCCAGCTACGTCACCGTGACCCGGCTCAGCGATGCACATGAGCTGTTTACGGTGATCGAAGCCGCCCAGGCCGGCCTGCTCGACGACAAGCGTGCCGAGCTCGATCAGCGCCTCGGCGAGCGCCGCGAGGTGCTGCCCTGACGGCGCCGGGCCGCCTTCCTTGCCGCCTTCCTTGCGGGCAATCCGCGCCTATATCGCCGGTAATGCCCGGTGCAAGCCTGAAACCGATCGGCAGGCCCGCCCTCAGGCATATGTGGTTGCGCCGGGGAGACTAGCGCCCCGACCCAAGTCCGGCTAAGCCTCCCGGCCATAACCGATAGAGATTGGGACATGCCCGATAGCGTTCAGGAAGTCTTGCAGGCCTTTGCCCGGGGTGAGCTCGTGGTCGTCACCGACGACGAGGACCGCGAGGGCGAGGGCGATCTGATCGTTGCCGCCTCGCTCTGCACCGCCGAGAAGATGGCGTTCATCATCCGCCATACCTCCGGCATCGTCTGCGCGCCGGTGACGACCGAGGACGCGCGCCGGCTGCGGCTCGATCCGATGGTCGCCCACAACGATTCCGCGCACACCACCGCGTTCACGGTCTCGATCGACTACAAGCCCGACGGCGGCACCGGCATCTCCGCCGATGAGCGCGCCTCGTGCTGCCGCGCGCTCGCCAATCCCAATGTCGGCGCCAACGACTTCGCCCGGCCGGGCCACATCTTCCCGCTGATCGCCAAGGACGGCGGCGTGCTGCTGCGCTCCGGCCATACCGAGGCCGCCGTCGACCTCTGCAAGCTGTCCGGCCTGCCGCCGGTCGGCGTCATCAGCGAGCTCATGAACGACGACGGCAGCGTGATGAAGGGCGAGCAGGTCGCGCAGTTCGCCGCCAGGCACAAGCTCAAGCACGTCACCATCGCCGACATGATCGCCTACCGCCAGGCGCGCGAGAAGCTGATCGAGCGGGTCTCGACCTTCGTCACCGACAGCCCGATCGGTCCCTTGCAGGGCTACGCCTACCGCTCGCCGTTCGATTCCATCGCCCACGTCGCCTTCGTCTACAACGGGGTCGGCGACGGCAAGAACGTGCTGACGCGCTTCCACAAGCCGAACATCGTCAAGGACACCTTCACCGGCCACAAGCGCATGGCCGCCGTGCTCGAGCATTTCAAGAAGACCGGCCGCGGCGTGCTGGTCTATTTGCGCGACGGCGCGGCCGGCGTGCCGGTGTCGCCGCTGCCGGACGAGACGTCGACGGAGGCCGACCGCAACCGCCAGTGGCGCGAGGTCGGCGTCGGCGCGCAGATCCTGCGCGACCTCGGCGTGACTTCGATCCGGCATCTCACCTCGTCGGTGCACGACTACAAGGGCCTGTCGGGTTTCGGCATCGAGATCGTCGCCAACGAGCAACTCGAAATTTGACCGCATCGTTTCCGGTTCGCACCGCTGCGCGACCCGGAATGACCGAGACCAGGATGCAATTGCACTTGTTGCTCCGGCGCTTTACTTTGTCGGGCAATCATCGACGGAACCAGACGCGAAAGGACGTTTCATGAGCGTGCGCCCTCAGGCCAAGGACAAGCCGGCTGCGGCTTCTTTCCAGTGGGACGATCCGTTCCTGCTCGACGAGCAGCTCACCGAAGACGAGCGCATGGTGCGCGACACCGCCCGCGCCTATGCCCAGGACAAGCTGCTGCCGCGCGTCTCCAAGGCCTATCTCGAGGAGAAGACCGACCGCGAGATCTTCAACGAGATGGGCGAACTCGGCCTGATCGGCATCACGCTGCCGGAAGAATATGGCTGCGCCAATGCGAGCTACGTCGCCTATGGCCTCGTCGCGCGCGAGATCGAGCGGGTCGATTCCGGCTATCGCTCGATGAACTCGGTGCAGTCCTCGCTGGTGATGTACCCGATCTACGCCTATGGCGACGAGAACCAGCGCAAGAAATACCTGCCCAAGCTCGCCAGCGGCGAGTGGGTCGGCTGCTTCGGCCTGACCGAGCCCGATGCCGGCTCCGACCCGGCCGGCATGAAGACCCGCGCCGAGAAGGTGTCGGACGGCTATCGCCTCACCGGCAGCAAGATGTGGATCTCGAACGCGCCGATCGCCGACGTCTTCGTGGTCTGGGCCAAGTCGGCCGCGCATGACAACCAGATCCGCGGCTTCGTGCTGGAGAAGGGCATGAAGGGCCTCTCCGCCCCGAAGATCGGCGGCAAGCTCTCGCTTCGCGCCTCCATCACCGGCGAGGTCGTGATGGACGGCGTCGTGGTCGGCGAGGACGCCCTGCTGCCCAACGTCTCCGGCCTCAAGGGTCCGTTCGGCTGCCTCAACCGCGCCCGCTACGGCATCTCCTGGGGTGCGCTGGGCGCCGCCGAGGACTGCATGCACCGCGCCCGTCAATACACGCTCGACCGCAAGCAGTTCGGCAAGCCGCTCGCCGCGACCCAGCTGGTGCAGAAGAAGCTCGCTGACATGGAGACCGAGATCGCGCTCGGCCTGCAGGGCTCGCTCCGCGTCGGCCGTCTGATGGACGAGGGCAAGTTCGCGCCCGAGATGATCTCGATCATGAAGCGCAACAATTGCGGCAAGGCCCTCGACATCGCCCGCACCGCCCGCGACATGCACGGCGGCAATGGCATCTCGATCGAGTATCACGTGATGCGCCACGTCCATAACCTCGAGACGGTCAACACCTACGAGGGCACTCACGACGTCCACGCCCTGATCCTGGGCCGCGCGATCACGGGCATTCAGGCGTTTTTCTGATTTGGTTCTCCGTCATTCCGGGGCGATGCAAAGCATCGAACTATGGTGCGCACTTGCGCACCTGAGAATCTCGAGATTCCGGGTATGGCCCTCGCGGGCCATCCCGGAATGACGTCAAAGAACAAAGAAGAAGCCATGTCCGACAATGACGACGTCCCGTTCAACCGCAATTTTCCGCTGAAGCCCGGCATCGTCGAGGAGGTTCGTCCCGGCGTGCGGCGCGTGCTCTGCAACAATCCGAGCCCGTTCACCTTCACGGGCACGGTGAGCTACATCGTCGGCAAGGGCAATGTCGCGATCATCGATCCCGGTCCCGACGATGCCGCACATGCGGCGGCGCTGCTCGATGCCGTGCGCGGCGAGACCGTGACGCACATCTTCGTCACCCACACCCATCGCGACCATTCGCCGAACACCGCGCGCATCAAGCAGGCGACGGGTGCGCCGGTCTATGCCGAAGGCCCGCATCGCGCCTCGCGGCCGCGGTTCGAGAGCGAGAAGCACAATCCGGAATCCGGCGTCGACCGCGATTTTGCCCCGGACGTCAGCCTCGCGCATGGCGACGTCGTGGAAGGGGACGGCTGGCGGCTCGAGGCCGTCGCAACGCCCGGCCACACCGCCAATCATCTGGCATTCGCCTGGCCCGAGCGGAAGTTCAACTTCGTCGGCGATCACGTGATGGGCTGGTCGACCTCGATCGTGGCGCCGCCCGACGGCTCGATGATCGACTACATGGACTCGCTCGACCGGCTCGCGGCCCGCGAGGAGGATCTCTATTTCTCGGGCCATGGCCCCGAGATTCCCGAGGGCCAGCGCTTCGTGCGCTTCCTCATCCGGCACCGCAAGGCGCGCGAAGCCTCGATCCTGCACCGGCTTGCCAAGGGCGAGACCGATATCCCGACCATGGTCCGCGCGATCTATATCGGTATCGATCCGCGCCTGACGACCGCGGCCGGTTATTCCGTTCTGGCGCATCTGGAAGACCTGGTCGCCCGCGGCGTGGTGGCGACGGATGGGGATCCCGTGATCGGCGGGACCTATCGGATGGCGGTCTAAACTCTTGTCATTCCGGGGCGCGCGCCAGCGCGAACCCGGAATCCATCGGGCCGCAGTATTGGTGAATGGATGGATTCCGGGTTCGATGCTGCGCATCGCCCCGGAATGACGGCGGGAGTCACTTCTTCACCGTCTTCGCCGGCGCCTTGGGCGGCGCGACCGGGGTCTTCTTCACCGGCTTGAGCGCGTCGGCATCGGCGGCGGTGTTGAGGTCGTCGATGAACTTCTTGACGCGCGCGGCATTGCTGCCGAGGTCGCGGTCGAAATTGCGCGAGGCGGAGCGGATATCGACGCGGGAATCATCGCCATCCGGCACCACCCTGATCGAAACGTCTTCGCGGAAGCCCATGATTGGCGTGCGCGCCACCGCCTCGATGCGGCCGATGCGGCGCGGCGGCTGCGGTGCGCGCTCGTCGATCACGATCCATTTGCGCTTGTGGACGAGCTGGAGGGCGATCGCATAGGCGCGGTCGGCCGAGATCTCGAGCTCGATGGGCTCGATATCGGGATAGAAATGGCGCTGCTGCTCTGCCGAATAAAGGCCGGCATAGACCGCACTGTTGGTGCCCTCGCCGGTGCGCAGGCGTGCCAACGCGTCGAAGCGCGGCGGATCGATCGGGTCGGTGGTGATGTCGTAGATCGACGGCAGCTTGCGGTATTGCAAGGCCAGATAAGCGGGGTAGGCGAGGATCGCCGCGTCGATCAGGAAGGCGAGGAGGATGCGCGCCATGCCGCGGGAGCCGTTCTGCCAGATCGCGGCAAAGCCGGCGAGCCCGAACAGGATCGAGAGGCCGGCGATGGCGACCCCGCCGATGAACGTCGCCAGCGCCGGCTTCGGCTCCAGGAAATCGAAGCGGACGATGATGATCGACACCACCACCGCCACCACCGCGAACACGGCCAGATTGCGCGCCCAGCTCGCGAGGCTGGACACGGGCTCCGACTGGTAGGGAGCGGAAAACCTGCGGGCCATCGGGAAAAGCTCTGCCGGGGTTGGCGATGCCGGCCGATCTGGCGCGACGATGCGCCGTTGAGACCACGGCGCTGGGGCAAATTCAAGGGTTCCGGATACGCCCAAGCCGTCATGCCCGGGCTTGTCCCGGGCATCCACGTTCTCCGCGCCGCGGGAAAGGGCGTGGATGGCCGGGACAAGCCCGGCCATGACGTCGTGGAGGCTTCAGCAAGTCAGACGCTGACGCCCCTCCAGGGAGGGTGGCACCAGGCCCGCTACGCCGCCGCGTTCGGGAAGCGGTAATCCCTAAACTGGTCGCGCAGCGCCGTCTTCAGGATCTTGCCGGTGGCGGTGTGCGGGATGCCCTCGACGAAGGCGACGTCGTCGGGCATCCACCATTTGGCGATCTTGCCGTCCATGAATTTGAGGATGTCCTCGCGCGTGGCCTGCTGGCCCTGCTTGAGCTGCACGATGAGGAGCGGCCGTTCGTCCCATTTCGGGTGGAACACGCCGATCACGGCGGCTTCCGCCACGGCGGGGTGGCCGACCGCGAGATTTTCGAGGTCGATCGAGGAGATCCACTCGCCGCCGGACTTGATCACGTCCTTGGAGCGGTCGGTGATCCGCATATAGCCGTCCTCGTCGATGGTCGAGACGTCGCCGGTGTCGAAGAAGCCGTCCTCGTCGAGAATATTGCTATCGACGCGGTAATAGGCCTTGGCGACGGCGGGCCCGGAGACCTTGAGGCGGCCGAACGTCTTGCCGTCCCAGGGCAGCTCCTTGCCGGCATCGTCGGTGATCTTCATCTGCACGCCGAACGGCGCATAGCCCTGCATCTGCAGCACGTCGAGCCTGGCGTCGCCGGTCGCATTCTGGAACGGCGGCTTCAGCGCCGCGACGCTGCCGATCGGGCTCATCTCGGTCATGCCCCAGGCGTGGCGGACGTTCGAGCCCATGTCGAGGAACGCCTTGATCATCGAGCGGGGCATCGCCGAGCCGCCGCAGATCACCATCTTCAGCTCCGGCAGCTTGAGATTGTTGGCGGCCATGTGCTGGAGCAGCATCAGCCACACCGTCGGCACGCCGGCGGTGTGCGTCACCTTCTCGGTCGAGAGCAGCTCATAGACCGAGGCGCCGTCGAGCTTGGCGCCCGGCATCACCAGCTTGGTGCCCTGCGAGGGCGCGGAGAAGGCGATGCCCCAGCTGTTGGCATGGAACAGCGGAACCACCGGCAGCATTGTCTCGGACGCACTGGTGCCGAGCGCGTCGACATTGTTGGCCATCAGCGCGTGCAGCACGTTGGAGCGATGCGAATACAGCACACCCTTGGGATCGCCGGTCGTGCCGGAGGTGTAGCACATCGCCGCCGCCGTGTTCTCGTCAAAGTCCTTCCATTTGAATTTGCCGTCGGCCTGCGCAATCCAGTCCTCGTAGGCCACCGCGTTCTTCAGCGTGGTCTCCGGCATGTGAGCCTTGTCGGTGAGCACGACGTAGCGCTCCACGCTTGGCAGCTTGTCCGCGATCTTCTCCAGGATCGGAACGAAGGTGAGATCGGTCATCACGATGCGATCCTGCGCATGATTGATGATCCAGGCGATCTGTTCCGGGAAAAGGCGGGGATTGACGGTATGGCAGATGGCGCCGATCCCCATGATGCCGTACCAGACCTCGAGATGGCGCCAGGTGTTCCAGGCGATCGTTGCGACACGGTCCCCGAGCTTGATGCCGTCGCGCTCCAGCATCTGCGAGACCTTGAGCGCGCGCTTGTGGATCTCGGCGTAATTGGTGCGATGGATCGGTCCCTCGACCGAGCGTGTGACCACCTCCTGCTTGCCATGAATCCTGGCGGCGTGTTCGATGATCCGGTGGCAGAGCAGGGGCCAATCTTGCATCAAACCAAGCATTCCGACGTTCCTCCGAGAAGTCGCTGGGCGCGTTATCGCTCTCAGCGTTGGGCCAAAGAATTGCCATGAGTTTTAGCCTGCCGGAGTTTCGCCGCAAATGGTCTTGTCGCGGCTATATGTCCGCCGGGGCGGCAATGGTTACCGCTGCGGCTGGGCTATTGCTGCTCGCCGAAAGGGCAGAGGCGCGGAAATATCCCGCGCCGCTCGATATCTTCAACCTTGGCGCACCGAAGCACCGCCCAACCGTTCGGGCCGCCAGGATTCCGCTGCCGAAGCCGCGTCCCGAGGAGGCCCCCAAAGCGTCGGATGAGGGGGCGCCGCAGGCAGACGGCAAGCCTTCTCCCGACAAGCCGTCCCCCGACAAGCCAGGCGCGGACAAGCCCGCCGAGGCCGCGCCGCCGCCCGAGAAGCAGGCCTCGGCCTGCCGGCTGGCGCTGACCGAGGAGATCGCGATCGCGCCCTCCATTCCGGATATCCGCGGTCCCGGTGCCTGCGGCGGCGAGGATCTGGTGCGGCTGGAGGCCGTCGTGTTGCCGGACAAGCGCAAGGTGGCGGTCAAGCCGGCGGCCATCCTCCGCTGCACCATGGCGTCCGCGCTCGCCGATTGGGTGCGCAAGGACATGGCGCCGCTGGCGACCAGCCTCGGCTCGACCGTCAGCGAGCTCGACAATTTCGACAGCTTCGAGTGCCGCGGCCGCAACCGCGTGGCCGGCGCGATGCTGTCCGAGCACGGCAAGGCCAACGCGCTCGACGTCCGCGCCATCAAGCTCGCCAACGGACAAACGATCGGTCTGACCGACCGCACCATGTCGCGCGAGGTGCGCGAGCGCGTGCTGCATTCGGTCTGCGCGCGCTTCTCCACCGTGCTCGGTCCGGGCTCGGACTGGTACCACGAGGACCACATCCATCTCGATCTCGCCCAGCGGCGCAACGACTATCGGATCTGCCAGTGGAACGTCTGGGATCCCCTGCCGCAGGTCGCCCCGCTGCTGCCGGCGGAACGGCCCGAGGAGGCGCCGCCGCGCGAGGTTGCGGCCAAGTCCGAGGCCAAGTCCGAGGCCAAGTCCGAGGTCAAGCCCGAGGCCAAGGAGGACGCCGAGGACGGAGGGGCGGCGACAGCGGCTGCGCCTGCGGCCAAGCCGGCGACGGATGGCCACAAGGCTTCGTCGCACAAGTCGGCAACAAAAAAGCGCCGGTGAAACCGACGCTTTTGAAAAGCCTCAAACAAGGCCTGCTCAGTAGGATGAGCTGGTGCCGCCGCCCTGGAGCGCGAGGCGCGAATTGTAGGGCGAATCGCCATGCTTCGGCTCGAGCACCACGACGAGGGTGCCGACCTTGACGCGATCATAGAGATCGATCGCGTCCTCGTTGGTCAGGCGGATACAGCCGGACGAGATCGAGGCGCCGATATATTCCGGCTGGTTGGTGCCGTGGATGCGGAACAGCGTGTCCTTGCCGCCCGAATACAGGTACAGCGCACGCGAGCCCATCGGATTGTCCGGACCCGGCGCGACATAGGTCGGCACACCCAGACGCGAGATTTCGCTGGGGGTGGGGTGCCAGGCCGGCCACTCGGTCTTGCTGCCCACCTTGGCGATGCCGGACCAGGCCATCGCCTCTTCACCGACGGTGATGCCGTAGCGGATCGCCTTGCCGCCATCCAGCACGTAATAGAGGTAATGGTTATCGGAATCGACCACGATCGAGCCTGGCGTTTCCTTACGGTGGTACTGGACGATGGCGCGGCGGAACGGCTCCGCGACCGGGGTGTTCTCGTACCGGACCTTGGCGAGGAGTTCCTTGTCCTTCGGCTTGAACGACTTGGTGTCGGCCGCCTCATAATGAGTGGCCTGCATGCAGCCTGACAGCATCAGGCCAGCGGCCAAGATCCCAAACAAAACTTTCAGCGACGACATGGTTTGGTTCCAATCAAAACAATACCGTGCGGAAGGGCCTGAGCGTAGCGCCCAAGTTCCTCGACTCCGTTAAGTCCATTATCGTTGAAATCTGCCACAATTCCAGCGCTGAAGCCGTTTTCCCGCGCTGCGAGACCCCAGCTGTGGCTTTTCTGCCGCAAATTTGGGGGTGCTGTGAGGGTTTTTGTGGCGTGACGCGCCAGACTGTTCCTTCCGCGCCACAGATGAGCCCCGGCGGTTCGCAAATGCCAACGCTCCGTTAATGTTGTTGTCATCGTGAACCTGTCAGAATCGCGCTAAGGGCTGTCATTCTGTCGCAGGATCTCTGGAGCTTTTGATGTTTTCAGTGTTCGTTCCCTCCGAGACCTCCCTCAAGAAGGCGGTGATCGAGGATCTCACGGCTCTGCCGGAGAACGCGGTCTGGATCGACCTCGTCAACCCCTCGGCCGCCGAGGACAAGGCCGTGGAGCGGCTGGCGGGCATCGCGATCCCGACCCGGGAAGACATGCAGGAGATCGAGATCTCCAGCCGGCTCTATATGGAGAACGGCGCGCGCTACATGACCGCGACGCTGATGTGCCACTCCGATACCGACATGCCCCGGACCACGGCGGTGACCTTCATCCTCGGCGACCACCGCCTGGTGACGGTGCGCTACGACCTGCCCAAGCCGTTCGCCCTGGTCGAGGCCAAGCTCGCCCGCTCCTGCACCCCGTCGATCACCGGCGAGATGGTGCTGATGGAGCTCCTGGACGCCGTGATCGACCGCTGCGCCGACATTCTGGAGCGCTGCGGCGCCGAGATCGACCAGGTCTCCCATGAGATCTTCGAGCCGGAGAGCGAGCGCCACGGCCACGCCAAGCGATATTCCCAGATCCTGATCTCGATCGGCCGCAAGGGCGATCTGACCTCGAAGGTTCGCGAGAGCCTGGTGTCGATCGGCCGCGTCGTGACGTTCCTGTCCGCCGTGGTCGAGGGCGTGAAATGGTCCAAGGACATGCGCGAGCAGCTCAAGACCATGCAGCGCGACGTCGCCTCATTGACCGACCACGCCTCCTATCTTTCCAGCAAGATCACCTTCGTGCTCGACGCCATGCTCGGCGTCGTCAATCTCGAGCAGAACAACATCATCAAGCTGTTCTCGGTGATGGCCGTCGTCCTGATGCCGCCGACGCTGATCGCCTCGGTCTACGGCATGAACTTCAAGGTGATGCCGGAACTCGAATGGGTGCACGGCTATCCGATGGCGCTGGTGATGATGTTGATCGCCGCCATCGTCCCGTACTGGATCTTCAAGTGGAAGAAGTGGCTGTAGGAACCGTGCGCGAGCAAAGATACCTACCGAGACCTTACGCCGCTCGCACAGACACGGCGGTTCGTGTCGCAGAATAGATCGGCATTGCGGCGACGCGGTGATGTCTGTGTCATGCCGCAATTCCTCCGGTAAAATTTGAGCGGTGGGCTGAACGTTTGCGCGAAACTTGTCTGCGATAAGCAGGGCGTAGCCGCGAGGAACAGCCATGGTTGAGAAACACATAACGTCGCCCCGCAACGTCATCGATCTGGCGAACTATCGTCAGGCGATGACGAGCGGCAAGGCGCCGTCGATGTCGGCACGCATGTGCCGGCACTGTGGTGCTCCGCTGCTCGATGGTGAGAACGACGACGACTGCTCGACTGCAATCAGCACGGCCGCTCCGCGTCCGCGCGAGCGGTCACGTCGGATTCGACTCGATTGAGGAACGGAAGGTAAGGGCGATCCAGGTCTTGCGGCGGCGTTGTCTGGATCGCCTTGCTTCCCTCACACAGCTCTTCAGATGCTCAGCTGCGGCGCCCGATCTGGGGCCATGGCGTTCCGTCCCAGTCCTCTTATCTCGATTGAACGCTGGGAACTCATCGCAGGTGGACCCAAGCGGTCCGCCTGAGCCTCATCGTCACCCGTCGGGCAAAACACCCGGCGAGGCTGTCAATCCGTTATCGCAAAAATATTCTACTTTACCGAAATTCGGTTTCGGCGTATGTGTCGCTCATCCCGGCTCATCCTTGAGGGGCGATCATGCGGTCGTCTTGTTCGCGAGCCGGGCTTGCGGTGGACGCGGCAGCGTCGGCACGAGATGGGGCGGGCAGGGCGGGTAGTCCCTGTGAGCCCGAAACCCGCGTGCGGACGAACGGCGCTGCCAGGCTTCGTCTCGTCTGTAAAGTTTCCGGCGCTGTCGACGGTGTCAGGGAATACTGCGGCGAAATGGCGGGCCGTGCGTACGGCAAAACCGTGTGGTCCTGGCCGTCGTTGCTACGGTCAAGCTGTCTGCGGAGATGTGCGCGAGCCCAACCGGGTGGACGGCATCATTCAAATTCGCGGGGCGAGGGAGGCCAGAAGGAAAGTTCGGCTCCCGGGAGAGCGCGGCATAAGCCGTCCGACCATCGCGCAGGGAAGGCCGAGTGATCGGCACCACCTGTATGCTGCTGTGCGGTTTTCCTGCGTGTGCATTTGCGCAGCAGACCGCGGGTGCGATGTCAGCACCCGGCCTTCCCTGCGCCCTCTTGGTTATGAGGGCGGCGAGACCAAGCAAAGCTCGGGCGAAATGCGCCGCGAGGCTGCGAAGGCGTGTCTGCGAGTTGTTGCCGTAGGATGGGTAGAGCGAAGCGAAACCCATCATGCTTCAGCGAGGAGGATGCGCGATGGGTTTCGCTTCCCTCTACCCATCCTACAAGTGCATCTCGCCGTGCAATGACCCGAAGGATCACACGTGCTGGCCGCCGTTGATGTGGATCTCGGCGCCGTTGACGTAGGAGCTGGTGTCCGTGCACAGCACGTAGATGATCTTCGCCACTTCGTCGGGCGTGCCGAGGCGGTGCATCGGGATCTGCTGCTCGACGATCTTCTCGGTGCCGGGCGACAGGATCGAGGTGTCGATCTCGCCCGGGGCGATCGCGTTGACGCGCACGCCGATGCGGCCGAAGTCGGAGGCCATCTCGCGCGTCAGTGACGCAAGCGCCGCCTTCGAGGTGGCGTAGGCGGCGCCGGCGAAGGGGTGCACGCGCGAGCCCGCGATCGAGGTAACGTTCACGACCGACCCCTTGGCCGCCTTCAATTCCTCGATCAGCCCGCGCGCCATCATGATCGGCGCGAAGAAGTTGACATGGAAGACGTGCGTCCAGGTGTCGAGGTCGGTGTCGACCGAGCCCAGCCGCGAGCCACCGGGGCCCTTCGGCGAGATCGCGGCATTGTTGACCAGCGCATGCAGCGTGCCGCCCTCGAGCCGGTTGCGGATCTCCGAGATCGCGCGCGCGGTGTCCTCGGGGTTGCCGAGGTCGACCTGGATGTGGTCCTCCGGCCCGGCGTCCCAGGGGCAGTCCTCGGGGAAGGGATGCCGCGAGCAGGTGATGACGCGCCAGCCCGCCGAGGAGAAACGGATCACGGTGGCGTGGCCGATGCCGCGGCTCGCTCCGGTCAGGAGCAGCGTACGGCGCGGCGCATTGGACGAATGCGGCATGGACATCTTTCAGGTCGGCCTAAAGCTTACGGATACATCCGCGTCTTGGACCACTTTTGGCCGGCGGCGTCACGGCGAAATTCAATGCGATCGTGCAGGCGGAACGGGCGGTCGTGCCAGAACTCGATCCGCAGCGGCGTGATGCGCCACCCACTCCAGCCCGGCGGCCGCGGCACTTCGCCGATGACGTACCTGGCCGCGACCTTGGCGATGGCCTGCTCGAAGGCGAAGCGGCTCTCCAGCTCCTGCGACTGCTTGCTCGCCCAGGCGCCGATCTGGGCCTGCTTCGGTCGCGTCGCGAAATAGGCGTCGGCCTCCGCGTCGGTCACCGGCGTCACGTTGCCGCGGATGCGGACCTGACGGCGCAGCGACTTCCAGTGAAAAAGTAACGCTGCCTTAGGATTTGCGGCGAGTTCGCGGCCCTTCTGGCTGGCGATGTGGCTGTAGAACACGAAACCCTCGGTATCGAAGCCCTTCATCAGCACCATGCGCACGTCGGGCAGCCCGTCGGGGTCGACGGTTGCGAGCGCCATGGCGTTCGGATCGTTCGGCTCGCTCTTGATCGCCTCGTTCAGCCAGGCCTCGAACAACGCAAAAGGCTCGTCGGCGGCGGTGAAATCACCGGATGTTAAGGGTGTCTGGTGTTTCATCGAGGTCGTGTCGGTCATGTCCGGAGTCCGAGTTGCGTCCCGCGGCCCAAAACGCGTTGCTGTCCGCTACCGCCCTATATAGGGCATGGGGACGCGTTGGCCTATCGGCGATCCGGCCGTCCGGCTTCGTCGTGACGATGATTCTGATCGGGTGTGGTGCCGGCGGCTGCAGCTTTTCGCGCAACGACAGCAGCGCCTATGCCAAGGCCGAGGAGAACGACCTGACCGGCTCGATTGCGCGGCCGGCGAAGGACGCTCCCCCGACGGAGACCGATCTCGCCTTCACCCGCAACGCCGCCTCCGACGTCCTCAGCAAGGGCGACAAGGATTCCAGCCAGCATTGGGAGAATCCGGAGACCGGGGCGCGCGGCTCGGTGACGCCGATCGCCCAGTCCTACGCCGCCGAGGACGGACGCAAATGCCGCGACTTTCTGGCGAGCTACGTCAACGGCAACACCGAAAGCTGGCTCCAGGGCGCCGGCTGCCAAAGCGGCCGTGGCCGTTGGGAGATTCATACGCTAAAGCCGTGGCGGAGCTGAGCATGATCCGGAAAAGCGGGAACCGGTTCTCCGATAAGATCATGCTCCAATCTTAGAGATTCGGCGCGCGCCCCTAGTTGCAAAAATGCCACTCTCTTCCCACATGACGAGCAGGTGGGGCGGGGAGCCCTTTGAACAATTCGATTTCTTGAAGGAGACGTGACGAATGCGCGACCCCTATGAGGTCTTGGGGGTGCCGCGGAGCGCCAGCGCTGCCGCGATCAAGAGCGCCTATCGCAAGCTGGCCAAGAAGCACCATCCGGACAGCAACAAGGACGATCCGAAGGCGGCCGAACGCTTCGCCGAGCTCAACTCGGCCAACGAGATCCTCGGCGACGAGGACAAGCGCAAGCAGTTCGACCGCGGCGAGATCGACGCCGACGGCAAGCCGCGCTTCCAGGGTTTTCCGGGTGGCGGCGGCCCTCGCGGCCGCGCCGGTCCTGGCGGGTTTGAAAGCTATACGTTCCGAAGCGGCGGTGCGGGCGGCCCGGGTGGCGGCGCGTTCGAGGACATCCTCAACAGCATGTTCGGCGGCGGGATGCGCGGCGCGCGACCCGGCGCCAGCGGCGGTGCCCAGTTCGAGTTCGACACCGGCGGCATCGGGCTCGATCTCGACGTCAACGTCGCCATGAGCGTCTCGCTGGAAGAGACGGTCAAGGGTGGCGAGAAGCGTGTCCGTCTGCCGACGGGCAAGGAGCTCAACGTCAAGATTCCGGCCGGGGTCACCGAGGGCCAGCAGATCAGGCTGCGGGGGCAGGGAGAAAGCGCGCAGGGCCATCCGCCCGGCGATCTCCTGATCACCATCAACATCGCACCGCACCCGTTCTTCAAGGTCGAGGGCGCCGATCTCAGGATCGACCTGCCCGTCACGCTCTACGAGGCGGTGCTCGGCGGCAAGGTTCGCGTCCCCACGCTCGGCAATGCCGTGGAGCTTTCGGTCCCCAAAAACACCTCCAGCGGCCGGACCTTCCGCCTCAAGGGCAAGGGCCTGCCGAAATCTGGCGGGAGCGGGGATCTCTTCGTCACCATCAGGATTATGCTACCGGACGGGAACGACGCCGAGCTTGAAGCATTGATGGAAAAGTGGCGGGACCAGCACCCCTACAATCCACGTAGCGGGCTTGGTTAGGGCACGAGTGAAGGGGTTCTCCGAAAGGACCACGGCATCGTCCTCGAGGCATCGGCCTGGAGATGATGCTCATCATACGCCTGAGGCGTGGTAGCGCTTCATGGTTTCGACGTGTCGGCTGTCCGGCGGGGCAGCCGATAAAAAGGTGCGGCCTCGAGAGGGGGACCAGCGCGGTACCAAAAACCCCAATCGAGGCCGCCCGCGTCGATCGGCGGATCGAACGCTACTCATAATCGCGTGAACACCCGGTGCGATAATGAGACGCGTCGATGTCCTGATTCCAAATTTTCGATGACGGAATCTGGGCACTGCGCTTGCGCGGTTGTCTAGGTGCCGTTTTTCTCTGCTTGGTCGTAGACGGCCTGCGCCACCCTGGTCAGCCGCTCACGATCGCTGCTGCCGCTGACGACGTAGCCGACGCCGCGCTCGGCCCAGAACAACGCGCCGTCCTTGTCCGTCCTGGCGTAGCGCATTTGCGTTGCACCATTCTCGGTCTTGGCGCTGTAGATCGTGTACCGCTCGCCCGAGGCGCCCTCGTACATCAGGAACGACGCCGGGCCGTTCGGTCCCGGCAGCAGCCGGCCGCCGACCAGCTTCAGCCCGCTCGCCTCCAGGTTCGGCGCGAACACGGTCCAGCCGCAGCGCCGGGTCAACCAGGCCTGCAAGTGATCCCGCTCGTTGCCGCCGACCTCCACGGGGTGGCGGACCTCGACGACATAGAGGCGGTGGGCGTCGAGCGCGTCCGCCGTAAAGCTCTGGAAGGTCGAAGGTGCATTGGCGGCGCCATGCGCCACCCAGCCGGCTGTGCCGCCGGCGACGAAGGCGACCAGCACGGCCGCGGCGGCGCCATAGAGCCATTGCCGCGGGCGGCGCTCCAGCCGCTCGAGCTCGAGCCGTGTCGGCACCGGCTCATGGGCGACCGAATCGTAGCGGGCGTGCAGCATCTCGGCCATGGTCCGCCAGGACTGCACCCGCTCGGCGTCCTCGGGGTGGGCGGCAAGAAACGCCTCGACGTCGGCGCGTCGCTCGGCCGGCAGCTCGCCGTCGACATAGGCGTGCAGCTCGTCCTCGGTCACTGGGATGTTGCGGTCCTTCATATCGATCGTCTCTGGCTCTGCGGCCCAAAATATCTTCTGCAAGTCAGCTTCGCGCAGCTCATCATTTCACCCGCCTGAGCGCCGTACGCTCACCCTCCAGCGAGGCTTTGACGTGGGCTCTCGCCCGTGCCAGGCGCGACATCACCGTGCCGATCGGCACGCCTTGGATGTCGGCAACCTCGCGGTAGCTCATGCCTTCCAGCATCACCAGCAGCAGCACCGAACGCTGCTCCTCGACGAGGGTGGCCAGCGCCTTCTCGATGTCGCGTCCTTCGGCCTCGGTCCCGCTGGCATCGGGGTTGTTGTCCGTCAGCGGCATGAATTGCGGCCGCCTTGCCAGCGAGCGCCGCCGGTTCTTGTTGAGGTTGGTCAGGATCGTATAGAGCCAGCTCCTGACGTCGCCTCCGAGAAACAGCCGCTCCGAACGCAGCGCGCGGACCAGCGTGTCCTGGACCAGATCGTCGGCCGCATCCGCATCGCGTGTGAGCGCGCGGGCGTAGCGGCGCAACGCCGGGATCATGGCTTCCACACTCTGGCGAAACGCATTCATTGCGGTCTTGACGTCCCTGGCGTTCGGCGTGCGCCTATAGCGATCATAACACCCGAGCGGAACGGCTATTCCGGTCCCCGAAACAGCGTTAACGCCGCGGATTTGGGCTGTACCGCGGGGGAGGGCTGGTGTACCTCCAGACCTCAACGAGAGTTCGACGGGACGTGCAAAAATGGCGCAGAATTCGGGTCTGATGCAAGGAAAGCGCGGGATCATCCTCGGCCTCGCCAACAACCGCTCGATCGCCTGGGGCATCGCCAAGGCATGCCATGCCGCCGGTGCCGAGCTCGCCTTCACCTATCAGGGCGATGCGCTGAAGAAGCGCGTCGAGCCGCTCGCCGCCGAGATCGGCGGCCTCGTGCTCGGCCATTGCGACGTCACCGATGCCGCGACCATCGATGCCGCCTTTGCGGTGCTGAAGGAAAAGTGGGGCAAGATCGACTTCCTGGTGCATGCGATCGCCTATGGCGAGCAGCTCGACGGCCGCTACGTCGACACCACGGCAGAGAATTTCTCCAAGTCGATGCTGATCTCCTGCTACTCGTTCACGGCGGTGGCGCAGCGCGCCGAGAAGCTGATGACCGACGGCGGCTCGCTGATCACGCTCTCCTATTACGGCGCCGAGAAGTGGATGCCGCACTACAACGTCATGGGCGTTGCCAAGGCGGCGCTGGAGGCCAGCGTGCGCTATCTCGCCGCCGATCTCGGCGAGAAGAACATCCGCGTCAACGCGATCTCGGCAGGTCCCATCAAGACGCTGGCGGCGTCCGGCATCGGCGACTTCCGCTATATCCTGAAGTGGAACGAGACCAACGCGCCGATGCGGCGCAACGTCTCCACCGAGGACGTCGGCGGCAGCGCGCTGTATTTCCTCTCCGACCTCTCGCGCGGCGTCACCGGCGAGGTGCACCACGTCGATTCCGGCTATCACGTGCTGGGCATGAAGCGGCCCGATGCGCCGGATATCTCGTTCGGCGGCAAGGACTAGCCTCGGACCTGGAATGGCCGTGCCCACGATCTACTATCTTCGCCACGGCGAGACCGAGTGGAATGCGCTCGGAAGGCTTCAGGGCACCAGGGACATTCCGCTGAATGCGCGCGGGCGCGGCCAGGCCGTGCAGGCCGGCGGCGTGCTGGCCGAGCTGTTCAAGCGCGACGGGCGCGACAAGGCCGCGCTGGCTTACGTGTCGAGCCCGCTCGGGCGTGCGCGCCAGACCATGGAGCTCGCGCGCGGCACGCTCGAATTGCCGCCTGCCGATTATGCGCTCGACGATCGTCTGCGCGAGATCGGCTACGGCACCTGGGAGGGGCTGACGCTGGCCGAGAGCGAGGCGAAGGACCCCGACATCTATGCAAGGCGCCTCGCCGACAAATGGACCGTGGGACCTGCGGGCGGGGAGACCTACGCCGACGTGCAGGTCCGCGTGCGCGCCTGGTACGACCAGCTCCGGACCGACACCGTCGCGGTGGCCCATGGCGGGACTTGCCGGGCCCTGATGGTGTCCCTGGGGCTGGAGACGCCCGCCGGTGCCGCCGAGCTCTACATCGAGCAGGGCGCCGTCTACGTGTTCCGCGACGGGCGGCTGGAGAAGTTCAGTTAAGCCCGGCGCGTTGCCCCACCCTCCGCCGTCATGCCCGGGCTTGTCCCGGCCATCCACGGACTTTTTTGGTTGTGGTGGGCAAGGACGTGGATGGCCGGGACAAGCCCGGCCATGACGCCTGTGACAGGCATTTGACCCCCCCTTCAGATCGCGTTAGGTCACGGATGACATTCATCAGAAGCGTTGCAAGTCAACGTTAGGCGACTATCCGGCATGTCCTTCAACACCTTCGGCCACATGTTCCGCGTCACCACCTTCGGCGAGAGCCATGGGGTGGCGATCGGCTGCGTGGTCGACGGCTGCCCGCCGATGATCCCGCTCACCGAAGCCGACATCCAGCGGGATCTCGACCGCCGCCGTCCCGGCCAGTCGCGCTTCACCACCCAGCGCCAGGAGCCGGACCAGGTGAAGATCCTCTCCGGCGTGATGGCCCATCCCGAGACCGGCGTTCAGGTGACCACGGGCACGCCGATCGGCCTTCTGATCGAGAACACCGACCAGCGCTCGAAGGACTATTCCGAGATCAAGGACAAGTTTCGTCCGGGTCATGCCGACTTCACCTATGAAGCGAAGTACGGCTTGCGGGATTATCGCGGCGGCGGGCGCTCCTCGGCGCGCGAGACCGCGATGCGCGTTGCCGCCGGCGCCATCGCGCGGAAGGTGCTGCCCGACGTCAAGGTGCGGGGCGCCCTGGTGCAGATCGGCCCGCACAAGATCGACCGCGACAAATGGGACTGGGACGAGATTGCCAGGAATCCGTTCTTCTGCCCGGACAAGGACAAGGCCGCGTTCTTCGAGACCTATCTCGACGGCATCCGCAAGAGCGGCTCCTCGATCGGCGCAGTGATCGAAATCGTCGCCGAGGGCGTGCCGGCAGGTCTCGGCGCGCCGATCTACGCCAAGCTCGATTCCGATCTGGCGGGCGCGATGATGACCATCAACGCGGTGAAGGGCGTCGAGATCGGCGCCGGTTTTGGCGCGGCAGAACTGACCGGTGCGGAGAACGCCGACGAGATGCGCTCCGGCAATGACGGCACACGGTTTCTGTCAAACCATGCCGGCGGCGTGCTGGGAGGCATCTCCACCGGACAGCCGGTGGTGGTGCGCTTTGCAGTGAAGCCGACCTCGTCGATCCTGCAGCCGCGTCTCACCGTCGATCGGCAAGGCGCCGAGACCGAGATCTTCACCAAGGGTCGCCATGACCCCTGCGTCGGCATCCGCGCCGTCCCCGTCGGCGAGGCCATGATGGCCTGCGTGCTGGCCGATCACTTCCTGCGCGATCGCGGACAGGTGGGGCGTTGAACGCGCGGTACTAGCCCACCGCGCAGCTTGACGGCCCCGCAACTTCGTTTGCAAATGCGACCATGAACAGCTCCGAGCTTCAGCGCATCTGCAACTGGCTGGTCGATGGCACCTGGGCGGCTCAGGAGCCGGCCGTAGGGATCGCCGCCTTCTGCGAACGTCTGGTCGCGGCCGGCCTGCCGCTGTGGCGATTCGGCATTTTCATCCGCACGCTGCATCCCGAGGTCTTCGGCCGCAACTTCATCTGGCGCCAGGGCCAGGAGGTGGAAGTCGGTGCCGTCGATTTCGCGATCCTGGACACGCCCGAATTCGCCCGCAGCCCGCTTCGCGTCGTGTTCGAGCAGGGGATCGAGGTCAGGGGCCGCGCAAGCGATCCCGACAGCAAGCGATTTCCGTTCCTCGACGACATGCGGGCGGAAGGCGCGACCGATTATATCGCCGTGCCGGTGCGCTTTCTCGACGGCTCCGTTCATGCAACGAGCTGGATCACGCAGCACCCCGACGGCTTCAGCGACGACGACATCGCGGCGATCCGAGCTGTCATAGCACCGCTCGCGCGCATCAGCGAGATCATCAGCCTGCGCCGCACCGCCGAGATGCTGCTCGACACCTATGTCGGCAACCGCGCCGGCGCGCGCATCCTCGGCGGCCAGATTCGCCGCGGTCACAACGACACCATGCAGGCGGCGATCTGGCTGTCGGACCTGCGCGGCTTCACCGCGCTGTCGGATCGCCTACCGGCCGAGACGGTGGTCGAGATCCTCAATCATTATTTCGACTGTCAGGTGACTGCGATCCGCGGCCATGGCGGCGAGGTGCTGAAATTCATGGGCGACGGCCTGCTCGCCGTGTTTCCGATCGATGAATATGTCGGCGATGCCGCCCATGTCTGCACGCGGGTGCTGGAGGCGGCGCGCGAATCCCGCGCCAGCGTCGAGGCGCTCGCCTTTCCGGTCGGCGACGTCATCGAGCGCTTCCGCTTCGGCGTCGCGCTGCATGTCGGCAACATCCTTTACGGCAATATCGGCGGCGGCAACCGCCTCGACTTCACCTGCATCGGTCCGGCGGTCAATCTCGCCGCGAGGCTGGAGAAGATCACGGGACGCCTGGGGCGGACCGTCGTCGCCTCGGAAGGTTTCGCCAATGTCTGCCGCCATGATTGGCACGAGCTCGGCGAGTTTCCGATCGCGGGATTTTCCAAGGCGCAGCGCGTGTACGGTCTGGCGGAGGAGACGTCGGTGGCGATGGCCTAGCACGCGCGCCGACGACCGCCTCAGCCGCCACGAACATAGGACTGTCTCAGACCGAGCGTCAGCACCCTCAAGGTGATCCACAGCCGCAGCATGACGAAGCTGAAGATGAAGACGAAATAGATCAGGTTCTTGGTGAACTGCGTCGCCGACGAGGTTTGCCAGAAGTTCCAGATCGCGGTACGCACCGCTTCCTGTCCATAGGCGAGGGCGACGTTGATGAGGCCGAGGATGATGACGGCGGCGCCGAGCCACAGCCCGCGGCGTGCGAATTCGCCGATCGCGGCAAACAGAGCGACCTTGCCGCCGTCGCGCTCGGCGCGCACGATCATGAGCAGCACGATGGCCGCGATCCATGCGCTCCAGAATCGCCCGGGATGGGTGAACTGGTCGAACGCCATGCCATCGAGGCCCGCCAAGAGATGGTACGAAGCCGTGTAGCCGGCCGCTGCAGCGCTCAGCGACGCCAAGATCATGACGAGCATGATCCGCCACAGGATGGAGAGGGAGAGCTTGAACTGCTCGCCCAGTGTCAGCGTACCCAGCGAGGATTGACCACCCGCCGCCTCGATGGATTGTTGCGCCGTCACAAAGAAGGCCAGCAGCACCGAAATGTCGGCAATGATGATTGCGGGCAGCGCCACGGCGCCGCCGCCGAACGCGATCACCCGCATCGCAGCCGCGAGGATCAGCCAGGGCAGGGCATGCAGGAGCCTCAAAGGACCGAACGAGGTCTCTTCGCGGGCGGGCTCGATTTCGAGCTGTTTGCGCAGTGCGATCGTCATCGCATGGTGGTGACACAGGAGATTAAACCTGAGGTAGCGCGGATCGCTAAAATTGACCGAAGCCGGCTGGCGCGGCCTACTCCTCCGGCTCTGTCGTGAACAGCAGCGGATAGCCCTTGGCACGGCCGGCGTCGGTGGCACGGGTGGCCTTGGTTTCGGCGACGTCCTTGGTGAAGACGGCCACCACGCAGGCGCCGAGCTTGTGCGCGGTGATCATCACCTTGTAGGCCTGATCCTCGGTCATGCGGAATTCGGCCTTCAGCACCATGGTGACGAATTCGCGCGGCGTGTAGTCGTCGTTGATCAGGATGACCTTGTGCAGCTTCGGCCGCTCGACCTTGGTCTTCGTCCTTGTTTTCGGCTTGGTGACGGTGTCGTTCATTCCGCCTCCTGGACACGGCGGCTCGGGTTCCCTGCCGCAGCAGTCAGCCGGCGGCCTTCGCACCATATTGCAATACCTGCACCTTCTCCAAGGTGATCAATCCGCTCGACATCATGCCGTCCAGGATGGGCAGGAATGCGTTGATGTTATCCTCGCTGTCGACGATCTCGATCAGGAGCGGCAAATCTTCCGATAGCCGCAGGATCTTCGAGGTGTGCAGCCGGCTGGACTCGCCGAAGCCCATGGGACCGCGCAGCACGGTGGCGCCGGCCAGGTGTCGCTCGCGCGCGGTCATCACGATCGCCTCATAGAGCGGCTTGCCGTCGTAATGATCGCTCTCGCCGATGAAGATCCGGAGCGAAACTGCCTGATCGGGGATTTGCATGCTCAGCTCCTTGTCAAGCGATTGTAGCGGCTCGCCATCATATGTCCTGCCCACACCGACACCAGCCAGCAGATCACGGACGCTGCGACATAGGCGAGCGCGGTGTACGTCATGCCGCCGTGGAGCAGGCGGAAGGTCTCCAGGCTGAACGCCGAGAAGGTGGTATAGCCGCCGCAAAACCCGGTCATGACGAATTGTCGGTGCTCGGGCCGCGCCAGCACGCGGCCGTCCGGGCCGGTCAGCGTCGCGTAGAAGCCGATGATCAGGGAGCCTGTCGCGTTGATGAACAACGTCGCGAAGGGAAAGCCCGGCCCGGTGTCGAGCACAAGCCCGACCAGATAGCGCGTCAGTCCGCCGACGATGCTGCCGGCGGAAACCCAGGCGTAAAGCACGAAGCTGCGCCGGCGTTCGGCAAAAGGTGAGTTCATCAGCCTCTAGCCTCCCAGACGATCCGCAAGCAGGAAGCCGCAGCTGACGGCGGCGAGGCACAGCCCGACCGAGCAGGCGACATTGCCGAGAGCCGAGAGCGGCTCGCCGCCCCGCGCGAGTGTCAGCGTTTGCAGGCTGAACGAGGACACCGTGGTGTAGCAGCCGAGAAACCCCGTTACCGCGAACAGCCACGGTGTGGGTGAGGCGAAGACCGAGCCCGGATGCGTCGCCAGCGCGCCGAAAATGCCGATCAGGAAGGCGCCGGTCACGTTGATGGTCATGGTGCCCCACGGAAACGTTTCGCCCAGCCGCCGCGCGATCGCACCGGAGACGAAATAGCGCGCGCAGCCGCCGAGCGCGCTGCCGATCACGATCGCAATTGCCCCGCTCAACAAGACGAACAGTCCCCCGTCATCACTTGCTCCCTACAGCCAGACCCTTGCCGACGGCGAGCAGCCCCACCAGCGAAACCAGGGCGAAGCCAAGCCCGGCAAGAAACGTTCCCGCCGGTCCATAGGCGTCCCACAACGCGCCCGCGATCACGCTCGCGGCCAGCAAGGCAAGCCCGGTGAACAGGTTGAAATAGCCGAAGGCGGTGCCGCGCAAGGCGGGCGGGGCGGCATCGGCGACCATGGCTGAGAGCAGCCCTTGCGTCAGTCCCATATGCAGCCCCCACAGCACGACGCCGAGCGCGAGGCCCGCAAGGCTCGGGAGCAGGGCCAGCGCAAGGTCGGCCGCGGCGAGGAAGACCAGGCCGAGCGCGAGCAGGCCGGTCCGGTTGATCCGGTCCGACAGCACGCCGGCCGGATAGGCCGACAGCGCATAGACGACGTTCATCAGCACCAGCACCGCCGGCACCCACATCACGCTCAGTCCGATGTTCTGTGCGCGCAGGATCAGGAAGGCCTCGCTGAAACGCGCCAGCGTGAAGACGATACCGACTGCGACGACGCGCCAGTATACCGCTCCAAGCTGTCGCATCGCGGCGAGATTGAGCGGATTCCTGGCGCGCTCGCGGCTCGGGTCCGGCTCCGGCTCCTTCACCGCGAACGCGATCAGGCCAAAGGACAGGAAGGCCGGCAGCACCGCCACCCAGAACACGAGGGCAAAATTGTCTGCGGTCCACCACATCAGGGCGATCGCCACGAGCGGCCCGACGAAGGCGCCGATCGTGTCGAGCGATTGCCGCAGGCCAAAGCTCGCGCCGCGCAGGCCGACGGGAGCGATGTCGGCGATCAGCGCATCGCGCGGCGCGCCGCGAATGCCCTTGCCAACGCGGTCGATGAAGCGCGCGGCCACCAGCCAACCGACGCTCGGCGCGAGCGGGAACAGCGGTTTTGTCAGCGCGGCGAGGCCATAGCCCAAGGTAGCGAGCAGCTTGCGGCGGCCGAGCCAGTCCGACAGCGCACCAGAGAAGATCTTGGTGATCGAGGCGGTCGCCTCGGCAATGCCCTCGATGAAGCCGACGGTGAGCGTGGAGGCGCCGAGCACGGTGACGAGATAGACCGGCAGCAGCGCGTGGATCATCTCGGAGGAGATGTCCATCAGCATCGAGACGAAGCCGAGCACCCAGATTCCCCGGGGCAGCGCGGTGCGCACGGCATACGGTGTCGTCGTCACGCCTTCGTCTCCTGGCATTCGCCCGCCGACCTTCCTGATTAGGCAACAAAAAACCCGCCACTGGCGGGTATGTCCATGCTCCCGCCAAAGGCCGAGGCTCAAGATTGCCTCTCCTCAAGCAGGAGTCATCAGCCCACGAGGTCATCGACCGCCGGGCGGGTGTCGGGGGACTCCATCCCCATCTGTCCGACCAACCTAGCATGGAAATCGTGCCGGACAAGTGGGCGGGAGCCGTGCCTCCACTGGCAGCTCTCATGCCGGGTCCTCGCTTCGCGAGTCGGGGAATGATGGCTCATGAGATCGCGCCTGTTCCCTGACGCAAGCGCGGCAACATGGCGGCAGACAACGCGCGAATTCCTAACTCGAATGTGAAGCACAAGCGATCTTCGGCCTTTGCGGCAAGCCGATTGCATGTCACCATCGCGTCATACGACGGGAGACTGCGATGCGTTTGCTGTTCTCGATCGGGGCTGTGCTGGTGGCCGGCATGCTTGCCGGAGGGGACGTCGCGGGCATCGCGGCACCAGGACCGAAATTCGAATCGCCCAGAACTCAGCCGCAGCGGCTTGCGGCCGACAAGGACGCGCAGACCGTTGATGTCGAGCTGATCCTCGCGGTCGACGTGTCCTATTCCATGGATATGGACGAGCTCGCAATCCAGCGCGAGGGCTATGCGCAGGCGATCCAGTCGAAGGAGTTCCTGCAGGCGCTGAAGCTCGGCCCGAACGGCCGCATCGCGGTGACCTATTTCGAGTGGGCCGCCTCCAGCGACCAGAAGATCATCATTCCCTGGCGGCTGGTCGATGGTCCCGAGACGGCGGATGCGGTTGCTGCCGAGATCATGAAGACCCCGATTCGGCGCGCTTCGCGCACCTCGATATCAGGCGCGATCAACTTCGCGATGCCGCTGTTCGACGAAGATCCCTATCGCGGCCTGCGCCGTGTCATCGACATTTCCGGCGACGGTCCGAACAACAATGGCGGTCCGGTCACGATGGCGCGCGACGCCGCCCTGGAGAAAGGCATCGTCATCAACGGCCTGCCGATCATGGTCAAGGAGCCGTCCTATTCGACCATGGATATCGACAATCTCGATCTTTACTACGAGGATTGCGTCATCGGGGGGCCGGGGTCCTTCGTCATCACGATCAAGGAGCGCGACAAGTTCAAGGAAGCGATTCGCACCAAGCTGCTGATGGAAGTCGCCGGCCGCACGCCGGAGCGTCCGGTGATGCGCGTCGCCGACAAGGAGCCGCGCGTCAATTGCCTCATTGGCGAGAAGATCTGGTCCGATCGCTGGGGACGGTGAGGGTGACGGCTTTCCGGGGGATCATGCCCGCCGGTTCCGGCTGAGACCTTTGCCCGCCCGGCGATGCGCGCGCTTAACGGCTCGTTAACCGGTGCATGGCCCTAATCGCACCGTTACAGTTCGTTTCCGCCGGCATCCTGACATTGCCCAAGCGAGCGAAAGCGGGTTTGTCAGGCCCGTCCGAGCAATCCAATGGCCATCGTCACATCGAGCACCAGCCAGATTTCGCCCGCCAACGAGCGGCTGTATCGCCAGAGCGCTCTGCTCGGTGACTGGAAGGGCAATTGGGTGGGCAACAACCAGCCCGTCGGCTTCAAGGTCGTCAACATCCGCGGGGCCCGGGCGCAGGTCGAGTACACCCACAACGGACGCACCGAGCGCGGCTTTGCCGAGGTTCAGGGCACGCTCATCACTTTCGGCGGCGTCACGGTCGGTACCAAGGACGGCAAGAACATGGTGATGCTGTTCTCCTTCGGCGGCGCCGGCAAGCAGACCGCGAACCTCGAAAAGCAGCAGCCGCCTGCTTCCGACAGCCGCCTCATGGGAAGCTGGGGCGGCTATTCCAGCGAGAACGGCAAGAGCGCGAGCTTCAAGGTGCTCGCGGTCAATGGCAAGGAAGCGCAGGTCAGCGTCACCACCGACGGCGTCACCCGCCAGGGCACCGGCTACGTCTACAAGAACGTCATCATGTTCGGGCAGACGCAGATCGCGACCGACGACGGACAGAACGGCAAGGTCATCTATCAGGTCGGCACCAAATCCTTCATGGTGCCGGTGACGAAATATCCGCCGGCGGATTCGTCGTCGTCCGTCGACAAGACGGCATAGCATTCACGGCGCGGTCCCGTCGGATCGCGTCAGCGTCTTCAATTGCCGGTCGACTTGCCGCAGCACTGCGCAAACCCGTGCGAAGCCGCCGTCACCAATGAGTCGCCAGATTTCGTCGGCTTGCTCCACGAGGTGTGGAAGCGTCAGCGGCAGGTTGGCCGCTTCCTGCAGCGCCCCCTTCTCGTTGATCAGATAGCGCTCGTTCAGTGCGAACAGCACCTGCGCGACGCAGGCGAGCGATCTGTAAAGGCATCCCGCGACATGGGTCCGCTCGTTGCGTGCGGCCGCGAGCTCGGCATTTTCGATGCTGAACAGGACTTCCCATTGGAAGCGCCGGATCAAGGCGCTGCGAAGCGGCTTCGGATAGGGAAGTGCGATCGATTTGAGCCGGGCGATCAGGCCGTTCGGATCGTGCAGCGGCTGACAATATGCGATCTCGCCCATCCAGATCGCCGAGCAGAAGCCATGCGGATGGCCGGGCTGGTAGTCCATGGTGACCACGCCGGCGCTGCAGGATGCCATGACGGTCTCGACCGCGTCGGCGTCACGGTAGAGCAGGTCGACCTTGCGGCCTCCCACCGAAAGCCAGGCGCCGCCGACGATCCACGGGCCCCATTCTCCGACAGGCGTCACCGTCGTGGCGGCCGGATCGTCCGCGATCGTCTGCGCGGCGGCCAGCAACCTTTCGGTGTCCAGCGCGGTCTTGAAATAGAGTCCGATATCGTAGTCCGAGGCCGCGTGCGCGCGGCCTCGCGCGCGAGAGCCGCCGAGCACGACAGCTTGAACGCCAGGTACATCGGCAACAACGGATGTCAGGCGGGTCAGCGGCGGATCGTCCGGCATCGGTGCGGTTCCCCGAAAGACCTGCGGCCGCGCGGGCCGGCGCGGTCGCTCCGCTGGCATTGACGGTGGTCGGGGAGTATAGTTTTGCAGTGTTTCAGATGGTAGCCAGAATGTTCGGCCTTGCACGCTCATGCGCCCTTGCAGCTCTCGCATTGCTCTGCCTCGGCGGAGCGCCGGTTCATGCGCAAGTGGCGCCGCTGCGATATTGGATTCCCGGCGGGCCTTTCGGCCTTGGCGGCGCAGCCGGCCTGAGCTCCGACACCTATGGCAGCTTCGCGGGCTTCAGCGCCGGAGAGGCCGATTGGCGTACGAGCTCTGCGAACGGCTTCTTCATCGGCCGCGAACGCGCTGATGTTGGATTGAGCGGCTTCAACCAGGCAAGCTCGCTCGGCAATTTCAGCGCGCTCTCTTATGATAGCACGCAATTCGGCTATCAGATGAAGACCGCGGGCGGCATGCCCGTCACCTTCTTTGCCGGCTTCGACACGCTGAAATACGGCAACGGCATCGGCAGCTCGCTGGCGCCGCTCACCTCCGGCGCCGGGCCCGGCTATGGCGGGTTCGCGGGTGTCGAATTCAAGCCGATCTCGAATCTCAGCCTGTCGTTCGGCGTCGGCTACACCCAGCAGGATTCGGGCCGCATGGACAGCGATATCAGATCGAACATGCTGCCCGGCGAGTCCCCGGCCCTGGGTGGCCTTCGGCGCTAAGATCGCATCACCAGCTCCGGCGGACGCCGCAGCGATTTCGGCAGGCTTGGGCCGGTGCCGAAGCGCATCACGATGTCGGGGCGCCGTTCGCCGAGGCCGAGCCGGGTCGCGAATTGCTGCCTCAGCGCTGCGACCTCGACCGGCTGGTTGACGAAGGAATATTTCAGTCCCAGCGCGGTCGCCTGCAAGCCGAAACGCTGGCAGGCGCGGCCGACCGCGATCCAATGCGCGGTGTCGCTGCGATCGGCAGCAAGCACGACGACACCGGCCGAGCTGTCGAGCTGCTCGCGGTATTTCTTGTTTTCTCCGCTCTCGGTGAAGAACAGCTTCAGAAGCGGCCGCGCCATCCACGACGGCAGCGCGGGATTTCCCGAGGCGGGCGCGAACAACCCGTCCATGGTCGCGACCGCCTCGGCCTCGTTGAAGCGGATCCAGTCGACGAGCTCGCGCATGAAGGCCTTGTCGCGCATCTGCGCCGAATTGCCTTCGAGCACGTAGTCGGTGACCTCAGCCATTGCGGCACGCTCGGTGATCAGGATCGCGGCGACGCCGGGTTGCTGGCAGGCGTTCTCGAGCTGGCGCAGGATCTCGGGCGCGGCAGATTTGCCGGCGAAGGCCGCGCGGGTGCATTGCCTGACGGGAATGGCATCGGCCAGGGCCGATGCGGCAGGCGGAGCCTCGTCGAGCGTGAGCACGATCCGATCGCCGTCGACGACCGGATCCGCACGCCAGCCCAGCGTGGACGCGGCGAGGATGAGGTTTTCGGCGGCACAGCCGAGACTGACGAAGAGATGATGATCGTCGGGATCGACCGCCGGACAGCGCCGCGTGACGTCAGGCGCAATCGTGATGACATTGCCGCGGACGGAGAAGATCCACGGCTGGGTGTTGTGGCTGTTGGCCGCAAGCGTCGCAAACCGGACCAGCTCGCGATCCCTTAGGCCTGCTCGCAGCGGAGCCCGTGACGAGCTGACGGCTTCGTCATAGGTCATCGCCGCCAGTGCGGCAGAGGGGCCGCCGATCGCCGCCGCGGAAAGCCCGAGCGCGGTCGTGATGAATTGCCGCCGGTTAGCCACACCTGTCCGCTCCGCTTCGATTGCGCGAGGGCATTCTTAAGCCGTCGGACGGCGGAGCGATTGACCAGTATCAAGGCTGTCGGCTGCGCGCTTGCAACCTACCGCACGAACCGCGCCACCAGCTCGACATGCGGCGTGTGGCGGAACTGGTCGACCGGCACAACGGCCTCCAGCCGATAGCCGCCGTCGATCAGGAGCCGTGCGTCGCGGGCAAAGGTCGCGGCGTTGCAGGACACGGCAATCACGACCGGCACCTTGCTCGCGGCAAGCTTCAGCGCCTGCGCCTGCGCGCCCTGGCGCGGCGGGTCGAACACCACGGCGTCGAAGTCCCGCAGCTCCTGCGGCACCAGCGGGCGGCGGAACAGGTCGCGCGGCTCGCACTTGATCGGCTTCAGGCCCGGCGTCCGCGCAGCTTTCGCCAGCGCCGCGATGGCGCCGGCGTCGCTGTCATAGGCGGTGACGCGGGCCTTCTCCGCGAGCCTGAGCGCGAACGGGCCGACGCCGCAGAAGAGGTCGAGAACCTCCTTGGCCTTGCCGATGCGCTCGGCGACGAGTGCCGCGAGCGTCTCCTCGCCCGCCACCGTCGCCTGCAGGAACGAGCCCGGCGGCAGCGTCACCTCGGCGCGGCCCATCCTCACCGTCGGCGGCAGGCGTTGCAGCACCAGCTCGCCATGCCGGGTCAGCCGCGCCAGGCGGTGCTGCTCGGCGACGCGCGACAGCGCCGTAACGAGCGCCGTCGGCAGCGGGCCGGAGCCGCGCACGTCGATATCGAGGCCGTTCGCGGTCGCGGTGACCTGGATGTCCAATGGCTTGGTCACCGGCATCCTGGACGTCAGCGGCTCGGCGATTGCCCAGGCGGTATCGAGTGCGCCGTCGAGCGCGGGATCGAGGATCGGACAACGATGGATCGGGATGACGTCGTGCGAGCTCGCAGCCGAGAAGCCGACCTTGAGGATGTCGTGCGTGCCGAACCGGCCGTGCAGCGTGATGCGCCGGCGCCCGGCGCCATGGGCGTCGACCAGCGACGCCACCTCGCCCTCGATGCCGGCCTGCGCCAGTGTTTCGACCACGATGCTGCGCTTCCAGGCCCGATACGGCTCGGCCGCCCAATGCTGGATGGCACAGCCGCCACACACGCCGAAATGCGGGCAGAATGGTTCGACGCGTTCCGGGCTTGCGACCTCCACCGCCAGCAGCTTGCGGCGGTCGGGATGATGGCCAAGGACGTGATCGACCTCGACGGCTTCGCCGCCGAGCGTGTAAGGCACATAGACCGCTTCGCCGGTGTCGAGGCAGACGCCGTCGCCGCGATGGCCGACATGGTCGATGGTCAGGCGCTCAACCACGGCGCGCGCCGAGGAAGAATTCGATATTGCCGTCGCCGCCCGTAATCGGCGAGGGGAATATGTCAATCTCGGTGCAGCCGAGCGAGGCCGCAAAGGCCGCGATGTCGTCGCAGATCTGGCGGTGCACGGCGGCATCGCGGATGATGCCCTTCTTGTTGTGCTTCCTGTCCGCCTCGAATTGCGGCTTGATCAGCGCCAGCAGGCTCATTGGCGCAGCCGCCAGCGACAGCGCCACCGGCAGCACTGATTTCAGCGAGATGAAGCTGACGTCGATGACGACGATATCGGGGCGTGCCGGCAGGCGTTTGCCGTCATAGCTGCGGATGTCGGTCGCCTCCATCGACACGATCTTGGGATGATCGCGCAGCGAGGGATGCAGCTGGCTGGTGCCGACATCGATGGCGAACACCAGGCTCGCGCCGTTCGCCAGCAGCACCTCGGTGAAGCCGCCGGTGGAGGCGCCGACGTCGAGGCAGACATGGTCCTCGATGTCGATTCTGTACCGCTCCAGCGCGCCGGCGAGCTTGACTCCGCCGCGGGAGACATAGGGGTGCGCGGGCTCGGCCTGGATCACCGCATCCTCGGCGATCGTCTCCGACGGCTTTGCGACCTGCTTGTCGTCGGCCGTGACGAGGCCGGCCTCGATGGCCGCGCGGGCCCGCGCCCGGCTCTCGAACAGGCCGCACTCGACCAGCAGAACATCCGCGCGCTTGCGGGGAGTAGACATCGGCTCTCTCAAGATGGTCCGGCGCTTATGTAGCAACCAATCGCGCGGCCGCCATCCGGACGCAAGTCTCGAACGCGGCGAGGTCGTGCCAGACGTCGATCGGCATCGCGGCCGGTGTCACCAGCGGGCAGCCGTGCAGCTCCAGCGCATGGATCATCATGAGGTTGTCGGCGAGGCCGAAGTCCTCGACCGTCAGCCCCTGGGCGTCGACCAGCCGTCCCTCTTCGGAGGTGACCTCCATGAAGCGCGAGACGCGGTCGCCATAGGTGGCTGGATCGTTTGAATAGGCGAGACAAAGCTTGCCGCGTCCCGCCATGTAGCCAAGCTCGTAGACGGTGCCGGGATCGGCGCCGGCCCCGCGGAATGGCGTCAGGTTTGCGATGATGGCATCGGCCGCGTCCATCATCGCCTCGTTGCCGCAAAAGATTTGCCTCGAAGCATCGGGGGCAAAGAGGTCTATAGCGTTGTCGAGGGGATAGAGCCCGGTGAGGCCATGAGCGGTGCAAATATCGACCTTGCGCCGGCCGATCTCGACTGCATCCGGCAGGAACACGTCGGGGCCTGCCAGATAGATTTTCATGGAGTGCGGCCTGCCGATGCGAAGCGCGGTGCAACACCTCTCCCATCGGGAGAGGTCGGCGCGAAGCGCCGGGTGAGGGGTTACGCTCTCACGTGGGACCTGGACCCCTCACCCGGATTGCTACCGCAATCCGACCTCTCCCTACGGGAGAGGTGGGTTCAGCGTCTGCTGCGACGATCAAGCCAGCTTGACCGTCTCGGTCTTCACATCCTTGCCGAGTGCCTCGAACACCTTGGCGACGATGCCCTTGGCGTCGAGGCCGGCGCGGGCGTACATCGCGGCCGGGGTGTCGTGGTCCTGGAACACGTCGGGCAGCACCATCGAGCGGAACTTGACCATACCGCTGTCGAGCACGCCCTGATCCGTCAGGTACTGCGCGACATGCGAGCCGAAGCCGCCGATCGAGCCTTCCTCGATCGTGATCAGGATCTCGTGGTCGCGCGCGAGCTTGAGCACCAGCTCGGTGTCCAGCGGCTTCATGAAGCGCGCGTCGGCGATCGAGGTCGACAGGCCGTGGGCGGCGAGCTCGTCGGCCGCCTTCTCGCATTCGGCAAGGCGCGTGCCGAAGGAGAGCAGGGCGATCTTGCTGCCCTCGCGGATCATGCGACCCTTGCCGATTTCGAGCGGAATGCCAACCTCGGGCATCTCGACGCCGCGGCCTTCGCCGCGCGGATAGCGCAGCGAGCTCGGACGGTCGTTGATCGCAACCTGGGTCGCCACCATGTGCACGAGCTCGGCTTCATCGCTGGCTGCCATGATCACCATGTTGGGCAGACAGCCGAGATAGGCGTTGTCGAACGAGCCGGCATGGGTCGCGCCGTCGGCGCCGACGAGGCCGGCGCGGTCGATGGCGAAGCGGACGGGCAGGCTCTGGATCGCGACGTCGTGCACGATCTGGTCGTAGCCGCGCTGCAGGAAAGTCGAGTAGATCGCGCAGAATGGCTTGTAGCCTTCGGTCGCAAGACCCGCGGCAAAGGTCACCGCGTGCTGCTCGGCGATGCCGACGTCGAAGGTGCGGTCGGGGAAGGCCTTGTTGAAGATGTCGACGCCGGTGCCCGACGGCATCGCCGCGGTGATGGCGACGATCTTGTCGTCCTTCTGGGCTTCCTTGACGAGGCTCTGGCCGAACACGTTCTGATAGGCCGGCGCATTCGGCTTGGACTTGGCCTGCGTGCCGGTCGCGACGTCGAACTTGACGACCGCGTGGTACTTGTCGGCGGAGGCTTCCGCCGGCCCGTAGCCCTTGCCCTTCTGCGTCACGACGTGGACCAGGATAGGGCCGGTCTCCATGTCGCGGACGTTCTTCAGCACCGGCAGCAGATGGTCGAGGTTGTGGCCGTCGATCGGGCCGACATAGTAGAAGCCGAGCTCCTCGAACAGCGTGCCGCCGTCCATCATGAAGCCGCGGGAATATTCCTCGACGCGATTGGCGCGGTTGGCGAGGATCTTCGGCAGGCGCTTGTTGATCTGCTTGGCCGCATCGCGCAGCGTGCGGTAGGTCTTGCCGGAGTAGAGGCGCGACAGATAGGCGCTCATGGCGCCGACCGGCGGCGCGATCGACATGTCGTTGTCGTTGAGGATGACGATCAGGCGCGAGTTCATCGCGCCGGCATTGTTCATGGCCTCATAGGCCATGCCGGCCGACATCGCGCCGTCACCGATCACGGCGATAACGTTGTTCTTGCCGCCGGAGAGGTCGCGCGCCACGGCCATGCCGAGGCCGGCGGAGATCGAGGTCGAGGAATGCGCCGCACCGAACGGATCGTAATCGCTCTCGCTGCGCTTGGTGAAGCCGGACAGGCCGCCGCCGGTGCGCAGCGTGCGGATGCGGTCGCGCCGGCCGGTGAGGATCTTGTGCGGATAGGCTTGGTGGCCGACGTCCCAGATCAGCCGGTCGCGCGGCGTATCGAAGACGTAATGGATCGCGGTGGTGAGCTCGACCACGCCGAGGCCCGCGCCGAAGTGACCGCCGGTCACCGAGACGGCATCGATGGTCTCCTGCCGCAGCTCGTCTGCAACCTGGCGAACCTGCTCGACCTTGAGCTTGCGCAGGTCTTCCGGGGTCCGGATGGTGTCGAGAAGCGGCGTCTTACTGTATGCGTTCACGGCGATTTCCAATTTGTCAGCACCGGAAGGTCATTCCGGTGCGCGATGGGTTTGCACAATATCGGCGCAGCGCGAGTCCTATAAACCATCGGAGCCACCTGCGCGGGGCAAGGCCCCGCCTTCAAGCTTAGGTAAGCTTAAGTGCGTTCCGGTTCAGTCTCTGTGATCCCTGTCACTTAGATCGGCTTCGTCCGTCCCCAGCCAATTTCACTAGCAGTTCGAAGCACTTGTCGTCGGTAATCGGTGCCCACGCAAGGCTTGCAAAAAGCCACACTCCGCGCAGCTTTACACCAAAGCTTGGGCCAAAGCCAACCCGCTGGACCGATTAGGGGTATGCAGGTGCAACTCGCGGGCCAGAAGTGGTTAACCTTGGCCCGGGTCAAGGGTTCCGGCCTTGCCCAGTTCCTTGGCAGGCTTTTCTTGCCCGCAATGAGCCCTCATGGCCCGATTCTGAGGCGGGACGTATCGATCCGCTCCCGGAACCGCGATGCCGGCCGGGAACTGCGCCGTGCGGTTCCCGGGTGGATGCGGCGGCCACGGTCCTCGCGAAGACGTTTTGAGCGGACCAGCGCCGCGTCTCGCGCGGGCCTGCAACGTCAGGAAATCGAGCGGGAAAGCACGCTTTACTGGACGTCGAGCGGCGCGGTGCCGGTGGCCTGGCCGCTGGCATCGGTGGTGATCTTGTCGACGCGCGCCTCGGCCTGGCGCAGCAATTCCTCGCAGCGCCGCTTCAGCGCCTCGCCGCGCTCGTAGATCGTCACGGATTCCTCGAGCGGCACCTTGCCGTCCTCGAGCCGCTTCACGATCGTTTCGAGTTCCTCGATCGCGCGCTCGAAGGTGAGCCTGGAGACGTCGACTTGCGTGTTTTCGGCCATATCCGTTTCCGATTGCCCGCTTCGCTGCACCCTGGAGAAAGCAGAGTTTTGCGGGCGCAATGTGGCGGGTCTGTCTAAGCGCCCATCAGGGCGCCGACATGCGCCGTAACAGATTCTTTCAGTCCCTGCAGGTCATAGCCGCCCTCGAGCACCGAAACAATGCGGCTACCTGCGGTCTTGTCGGCGAGATCCATCAGCTTGCGTGTCACCCAGGCATAGTCCTCCGCGCGCAGGTTCAGCGAAGCCAGCGGATCGCGATAATGCGCGTCGAAGCCGGCGGAGATGATCAGCAGCTCGGGGCTGAATTTCTCGAGCTGCGGCAGAATCAGATTCTCGAATGCGGAGCGGAATTCCGGGCCGCCGTCCTCGGAGGCGAGCGGGGCATTGACGATGGTGTCGTGATCGCCGCGCTCGCCCTTGGCGCCGGTGCCCGGAAACAGCGGCATCTGGTGCGTCGAGCAGTACATCACGGTCGGGTCCGACCAGAAGATGTCCTGCGTGCCGTTGCCATGGTGCACGTCGAAATCGACGATGGCCGCGCGCTTGATGCCGTATTTGCGCTGGGCATGGCGCGCGGCGATCGCGACGTTGTCGAAGAAGCAGAAGCCCATCGGCTTGCCGATCTCGGCGTGATGTCCGGGCGGGCGGACCGCGACGAAGGCGTTGCGATGCTCGCCGGCCATCACCGCTTCGGTCGCCGCCACCGCGCCGCCAACGCCGCGCATCACCGCCTCCCACGTGCCCGGAGACATCGAGGTGTCGCCGTCGATATAGACCTGACCGCTGGTCGGGGCGATGTGGCGCAGCTCGGTGACGTAATGCTCGTTGTGGCAGAGCGTGACGAGATCGAGGTCGCCCTCCGGCGCCTCCTCGCGCGCCAGGAACTGGAAGCGCTCATGCGACAAGGCTTCTTCCACCGCGCGCAGACGATCCGGCCTCTCAGGGTGTCCCGGCGGCGTGACATGGTCGAGGCAGGCCTTGTGGGAAAGGAGAAGCGTGCTCATCAGGTCGGCCTCACGGAAAACGGGCTTTTGGCGTCGTTGGCGCATCCGGCGCCAAAACGCAACGCAAAACACAATCTAGGCGCTTGGCCGGCAATGGCAAAGGGCTGCCCGTTTGATCCGGATCAATTCACCCGCAGGATGCGGGTGGGCGGCAGCGGACCGACCGGCCCGTGCGCCCGGAAGAACGCGAACAGCGCGTCCGCATCATAGCCGCCATATTGCGGCGCCGTGCCCTGCTTGGCGACGGTAAATCCGTCTCCGCCGACGGCGAGGTAATCGTTCAACGTGACGCGGTAGCCGCTTCCAGGCTCGATCGGCCTGCCGCCCAGCGTCATCCTCTCGAGGCTGACGCGCTCGCCGTACGGCTTTGACGCATCCCAGGTATAGCTGAAGCCGTTCGACACCTGGAGAATCCGCGGCCGCTTCGGGTCCAGCCATTGCTGCTCGAGCATGTCCTTGAGCTGGCTTCCTGTCAGCGTCATGGTGACGAGACGGTTGCGGAACGGCTGGCTGGCGAAGACGTCGCCGAACGTGATCGCGCCGTTCTCCTTCGGAACGATGTCGGTGCGGATGCCGCCAGGATTGGTGAGCGCGATGACAGCGCTGCCATCCTTCGCATCGCGGGTTGCGAGCAATTGCGCGTCGGCGATGATATCGCCGAGCGCGCTTTCGCCGGCCTCGTTCGGCACGCGCGACAATGTCTGCGTCACCGAGCCGGCGGGCCGGTTGGCGATCGGCGCGGAGAGCTTGTCGTAGGCGTCGATCAATGCGGCCTGGTCGGGATCCCTCGCCAGCGAAGCGTTGGCGACGATGACGTTCTCGGCCCTGGCACTGATGATGTCGCGCGTTGCGGGATCGAGCTTGAGGTCGATCGCGGTGACGAGCGTTCCGTATTTGTCGCCGCTGGTGACGAGCCGCCCGTCGATATCGCAGACATAGGCACGGTGGGTGTGGCCGCTGACGACGACGTCGACGGCAGGATCGAATTTCCTGACGATGTCGACGATCGGTCCCGTGATGGCAGGGCATTCGTTGTAGTCGCCGGCGGGCTCGCCGCCCTGGTGGATCAGCACCACGATCGCTTCGACGCCGCGCGCCTTCAGCTGCGGAACTAGCGCGTTCACCGTCTCGGCCTCGTCGCGGAATTCGAGCCCGGCGATGCCTGCCGGCGAGACGATGCCGGCGGTCTCCTTCAGGGTCAGCCCGATGAAGGCGACGGGGATGCCATCGAATTCCCGGATCTCGTAGGGCGGCAGCACGCTCTTGCCGGTCGCGGTCTCGACGGTGGAGGCCGCGAGATAACGGAATTTGGCCCCGGCGAAGGCATGCGGTCCCTGGCAGCCGTCGACGGGATGGCAGCCGCCGTTCTGCATCCGCAGAAGCTCGGTCTTGCCCTCGTCGAATTCGTGATTGCCGACCGAGCTGATCGCGAGGCCCATCATCGAGAGCGCCTCGATCGAGGGCTCGTCGTGAAACATCGCCGACAGGAACGGGCTCGCACCGATCAGGTCGCCCGCGGCGACGAAGATGGTGTTCTTGTGTCCTTCGCGCAGCTGCTTGACCAGCGTCGCCATGTACTCGGCGCCGCCGGCCGCCACCGTCACCTTCCTGGACTTGTCTTCGGGGTCGTTGATGCGGATGCCGCCCGGCGGCGGTCGCAGATTGCCATGGAAATCGTTGATGGCGAGAACGCGCAGCTCGACCGGCGCTGCGGTCTGGGCGGCGGCGGGAAGGGTGGCGAGGGCGAGTGCGGCAAGGATGGATGGGACTACGTATCGCATGACGCCAGATTAGTCGTGCCGCGCGAAGATTTCACGAAAGTTCTCGCCGTCATTCCGGGGTGAGGCGCAGCACCTCACCGCTTCTTCCTGTTCGCGAACGCATTGAACGCGGCAATCGCCTCCTCAGACTTGAGCCGTTCGCCGAACAGATGGCCTTCCTGGTCGATGCGGCGCGTCAGCTCTTCGGGCGGAGTGCGCAGCAGCTTGCGCGAGGTCGCGACCGCCTCGGCCGGCAGCCGGCAGATCTCGCGCGCCACCTTGCGCGCCTCGACCTCGGTGTGCCCCGGCGAGACCACGGTGTTGACGAAGCCGGCGGCTTCGGCCTCCGCGGCGGTGAAGGTCCGCCCCATCACCAGCATCGCGAAGGCGCGCTGGTACCCCATCGTGTTCGGCATCAGGAGGCTGGCCGCGCCGACCGGCACGAGCCCGAGCTTGATGTAGGGCGCGGAGAACGTCGCGGCTGTCGAGGCGAGCACGTAGTCGCAATGAAACAGCATCACGGTGCCCACGCCGATCGAGGCGCCGTCGACGGCGGCGATGATCGGCTTGGTGTTGAGGGCGAGCGAATAGAGAAACTTGGCGCCGTTCGACAGCGTCTCCGGGCGCGCCGTGTCGGCGTGGAGAAAATCGTCGATATCGTCGCCGGCAGTGAACACGCCGGAGCCGCCGGTGATGATCATGCAGCGGACATCGGGATTGTTCTGCGCGGTGTCGATGGCGTGGCTCATCTCCCGGTACATGTCCTGGGTGATCGCGTTCTTCTTGCCCGGGCGGCGCAGGGTGATCACGCGCGTTCCGCGCTCTTCGGTGACGACGATATTGCCATTCGCCATGAGAGCCCCCCTTGCGCTCGCCGCGATGCCTGCCGATCGCGAGTCTTGCGAACATCAGCCTACATCATCCCGGAGGCGTGCCAATGCGCTTCGCCAATCTTTCAGCGCCGAATTCCCCAAACTTCGATGCCTGGCACTCGTCACAACAATAACTGCAATTTGTCTATTGAAAAACCTTCGGTTGTGACGCACGATCGTCGGCGTCTTCTCACCCCAGCAGCGCCGCATCCGCCGCTGCGACCGATTCCGCGCTCTCGGTCACGGTGCGCTCGAGCGCGCCCGCCTGCACCGCGATGTTCTCGGCGAAGAAGCGCGCCAGCGCGACGTAGCGTGGCGCATCGCCGAGGCCTTCGGCCTTGGCGGCGAGCGCCTCGGAGGCGAGCAGGCAGCCGCCGAGCGTCGCGCCGAATTGCTGCAGATACGGCGTCGCCCCCGCGAGGGCGTCGTTGGGCGCGGACGTAACACGCTCGAGCAGCCATTTGCTGGTGCGCGTCAATGCTTCCAGCGCCTCGCGCAGCTTGGTGCCGGTGGTGCCGAAGGCGGGATCGTTGGAGGCCTCCACCGTCTTGACGGTCGCCGTGAGCTCGTCGAGCAGCGCCCACACCGCTGCGCCGCCATTGGCAGCCAGCTTGCGCGTGACGAGATCGATCGCCTGGATGCCGTTGGTGCCCTCGTAGATCGCGGTGATACGGGCATCGCGGTAGTGCTGGGCCGCGCCGGTCTCCTCGATGAAGCCCATGCCGCCATGCACCTGCACGCCGAGATAGGCGACCTCGTTGCCAATGTCGGTGGAATAGGCCTTGGCCATCGGCGTCAGCAGCGCCGCGCGCGCGGCCGCTTCACTGCGCACCTTCGGATCCTTGGCCCGGGTCGAGACGTCGATCGCAACGGCCGTCGCATAGCAGATGGTGCGCGCGGCCGCGGTCTGCGCCCGCATCCGCATCAGCATGCGCTTGACGTCGGGATGCACGAAGATCGCATCCGAGCCGTCGCCACTCTTGCCGACCGCGCGGCCCTGCTTGCGCTCCTGCGCATAGGACAAGGCCTGCTGATAGGCACGGTCGGCGACGCCGACGCCCTCCAGGCCGACGCCGAGGCGGGCCTGGTTCATCATCGTGAACATGCAGCGCATGCCCTGGTTCTCTTCGCCGATCAGGAAGCCGATCGCGCCGCCGTGATCGCCCATGGTCATGGTGCAGGTCGGGGAGGCATGCATGCCGAGCTTGTGCTCGACGCCGCTCGCATAGATGTCGTTGCGCTGCCCCAGCGAGCCGTCCGCGTTGACCATGAACTTGGGAACGAGAAAGAGAGAAATCCCCTTGGTGCCGGCGGGCGCATCCGGCAGGCGCGCCAGCACGAAATGCACGATGTTGTCGGTCATGTCGTGCTCGCCATAGGTGATAAAGATCTTCGTCCCCTTGATGCGATAGGTGCCGTCGGGCTGCTTCTCGGCGCGGGTGCGCAGCGCGCCGACGTCGGAGCCGGCCTGCGGCTCGGTCAGCTGCATCGTGCCGGTCCATTCGCCGGAGACGAGCTTTTCGAGATAGATTGTCTTCAGCTCGTCGCTGCCATGGGCATCCAGCGCCTCGATCGCCGAGGCCGTCAGCAGCGGGCAGAGGCCGAAGGCGACGTTGGCCGCGCTCCAGATCTCGGTGCAGGCGGCGTTGATCGCGAGCGGCAGGCCCTGGCCGCCGAAATCTTCGGGGCCGGACACCGCGTTCCAGCCGCCCTCGGTCCAGCGCTTGTAGGCGTCAGGCCAGCCCGGCGCGGTCGTGACCTTGCCGCCCTCGAGCTTGATGCCGTGCTCGTCGCCGATCTTGTTGAGCGGCGCCAGCACGTCGGACGCGAATTTGCCGGCTTCCTCCAGCACGGCGGCGACAATATCGGCGTCGAAATCGCCGTAATGACCGGCGTCCATGGCGGCCTTGAGGCCCGCGCCATGGTTGAGCGACAGCAGCATGTCAGAAATCGGCGCGCGGTAGGTCATGGCTCACTCCCGGAAGAACAGATATTGGCGCCGTATTCCCATGAAACGGGGGCGGTCTCAACTGCCGGGACACCGGGGGGCCTCGCCGGGACGGGGAGGGCATGGCGGCCCAGAATAGAGTGTCGGCTGCCAGCCGCCGGCCCTATTTGCCCCTCCTAGCGGTTGAAATGCCGCGCCGCTCCCTATAGACCGGCTGCGACCAACGGGAATCTGCAGGTGCCGGCCCTGCCCGTCCCGTTCTTCGTCTGTTGGGGCGTAGCCAAGCGGTAAGGCAGCGGATTTTGATTCCGCCATTCGGAGGTTCGATCCCTCCCGCCCCAGCCAGCTGATTTTCCGCAGCGGCCGTCTCTGGAACGGTGGTTGATCGAATTCGCTTTCCGGGTCGCTGCTTCTTCGCAAAGAATGACGAGGACGCTTTCCGCGGACCGTGCCACCGTCTGGCCGCCGTTGACGGAGCGCCGCAGCGTCGACCCGGAAGCGCACAGCGAAGGCGTCGAGATTCGCGACCTCGGTCGAGGCCGCCCCCCGCGTGACTGCCGTCACGGTCGGCGGTGCTCCCCCGCGCTAAAGCTGACCTCGCCAACAACCACCATACCGCGGAGGGGACCAATGGAACTCAGCACCACAGAGCTCGACAGCGTTAGCGGCGGCGGACTCGGTTTTTTCGGACAGCTGTTCGTGCCGACGATCCTCAAGACGTCGACGGTCAACCCGGCGCCAACCGGACCGGTTGGTCCCAGCAACCCCTCCACCGGCGGCGGGCATAAGTCCGCATCATTTGATCCGGTTGGGGTTCGCTTCTGAGCGCGGGTGCAGGACTCGGGTCTTCGCCGAATGCGCCATTGCGCCAACGGGCGCGCCATCGTCATTGGGGTCTTTGGCGCGCTCCCGCGCCGCTCACGCCGGCCACGCCTGCCCGCCGCCGTCGATCCGCAACACCTGCCCCGAGACGAAGGCACCCATCGGTCCTGCAAAGAACTCGACCACGCGCGCGACCTCGTCGACGGTGGCGATGCGGTCGAGCGTCCCCGTCTCGACCATCCGGCTCGGATCGACCGCGCGGGTGCCGAGGAATCGGCCGGTGCGGGTGTCACCGGGCGCGATGCAGTTGACGGCGATGTCGTAGGCGCGGAGCTGGTCGGCGAGGCAGCGCGTGTAATGCGTCACGCCCGCCTTCGCCACCGCATAGATCGAGCCGTTGGTCCGCCCCTTGAAGGCGGCGACGGAGCCGAGCGTGACGATGCGGCCGCGCCGCCGCGCCATCATGCCCTTCGCCACCGCCTGGCAGGTCAGGATGGTCGAGAGCAGGTTGCGCTCCAGCACGGCGCGTATGTCGGCTTCCTTGATGTTCACGGCATCGTTCGGATCGGGCTTGCCTCCGGCGGCTGCGATATCGCCGCCGGCATTGTGCACGAGGATATCGATCGGGCCGAGAGCTGCCTCGGTTTCGGCGATCACGCGCGAGATATCGTCGGTCCTGGTGAGATCGCCGAGCACGCGCAAGGTGCGCACGCCGAATTCTCTGCCGATCTCTGCGGCAACGGCAGTGAGCGTGCTGCCTTCGCCATATTCGGCAGGCCCGTTCTCGCGCATGCCGTGTATCGCGGCGCTGGCACCAAGCGCGGCGAGCTTTTCCGCAAAGGCGCGGCCGAGCCCTCGCCCTGCGCCGGTCACCAGGGCCACCTGCCCAGCCAAAATTCTCGTCCCGTCATGCGATGCCATGATCTTCCGCCTGTCATGAAATGTCCCAGCTGCGACATTGAAGCCGATCGCCAGGGGCTGCACCAGCGACATCGGCGCCACCAGCGTGGCTGGCGCGGCCCTCCGGCGCGGACGGCTTGGAACTCGCGGGCGCGCTGGTCGTTGCTTGGCCGCGGCAACAGGGCAATAGCGAGCGAGTAGGAGAGCACGTGAACCGACGCCAGCTTGTTCGAGGGTCGGCGTTGCTGCCGGCTTTGCTGCTTGCTTCCGGGCGCAGCTTGGCCGCTCCGTCGGATGATGCGTTCGGCCCGTCCACCGTGAGGGACCTTGCGCGGATGCTGGCGAGCAAGCCGTATGAGCCGCCGGACGAGAAGCTCCCGGGCGGATTGAAGGACCTGGACTACGATCAGTATCGCTCGATCCGCTTTTTGCCCGAGCGGGCGCTCTGGCGCGGCAAGAATCTTCCGGTCGAAGCGCAGTTCTTCCATCGCGGCTTCTTCTACAAGAACAGGGTGAACATCTTCGAGGTCGCGGACGGAAAGGCATCCGAGATCAAGTACCGCAAGGCGGACTTTTCCTTTGGCGAGAAAGTCCCGGCGTTCGATGACGGCGATCTCGGATTCGCAGGCTTCCGCATCCATGCGCCGATGAACCGTCCCGACTATTACGACGAGGTCTGCGTCTTCCTGGGCGCGAGCTATTTCCGCGCCGTGGCCAAGGGGCAGACCTACGGGCTTTCCGCCCGGGGGCTCGCGATCGATACCGGCGAAGCCAAGGGCGAGGAATTTCCGCTCTTCAAGACGTTCTGGCTCGAGCGTCCGGCGGCGGGTGCGACCTCGTTGGTGATCCATGCCCTGCTCGACAGCAAGAGCTGCGCCGCGAGCTACCGATTCACCGTGCGCCCCGGGGACACGACGGTCTTCGACGTCGAGATGTCGGTCTACCCGCGCGTCGAGATGCCGCGGGCCGGTCTCGCGCCCATGACCAGCATGTTCTTCTACGGTCCGAACGACCGCAACGACATCGACGATTTCCGCCCCTCGGTCCACGATTCCGACGGCCTTTCGATCTTCAACGGGAAGGGCGAAAGCCTGTGGCGGCCGCTCAGCAACCCCCGCGATCTGCAGATCAGCACCTTCCAGGATCTCAATCCGCGCGGCTTCGGGTTGATGCAGCGGGAGAGAAACTTCTTCGCCTACCAGGACATCGAATCCAGCTTCGAAAAACGCCCAAGTCTCTGGATGGAGCCGATCGGGGATTGGGGCGAGGGCGGCGTCACGCTGTTCGAGATCCCGACCAAGGAGGAGGTTCACGACAACATCGCCGCATTCTGGCGGCCGAAAAACCCACTGCGGGCCAAGGGCGAACACAACTACACCTATCGGCTGCATTGGGGGCCGGATAGCCCGAAGCCGCATTCGCTGGCCAGGTTCACGCGAAGCGGCATCGGGGCGGGGGGAGAGGACGCGCGCCTGTTCGTGCTCGATCTGTTCGGAGACAACCTCAAGGGCGTCGATCCTGCCGCTGTCAAAGGCGTCGTGACGGCGGAAAAGTCCGAGGTGAAGAACATCGTCACGCAGCCCAATCCCTACACCGGCGGCTGGCGGCTCAGCTTCCAGTGCCAGGTGAAAGGCGAGCCGATCGAGCTGCGGGCGTTGCTGGCCCAAGGCGACAAGGCCTTGTCGGAAATCTGGGTCTACCGATGGACGCCCTGAGCACGGCACCGCGCCCCATTGCCGGCGATATCGCGACCCAGCGCCTGCTGCCGAGTGAGTCTCCTCTCGCGATGGCGCCCGGCGACCTCAGAAAAAGCCGGGTCCCCGACCGCATTCCTGCGCCGGTCGCCACCACGATGGCCTGGCGACGCGGCCTCATCCTCCTCTCGGCGGCGGCGCTCACGGCGGGCGGCGGCTATGAGATGTATCGCGTGCTGGAGGTCGGCGGCGTCACCGTCCTCGAAGCCATGGTGCTGGCGCTCTTCCTGGTCCTGCTCGCCTGGGTCGCCTTCTCCTTCGCTTCCGCGCTGGCCGGCTTCTTCGTGCTGCTCGCCCATCGCCCGGGCGACCTCGCGCCAGAGGCGGAGCTGCCTGCGATCGCAAGCCGCACCGCCATACTGCTTCCAACCTACAACGAAGACCCGCACCAATTGACGGCGCGGCTGCGTGCCATCATCGAATCCCTGGAGGCGACCTCGCAAGGAAAGCTGTTCGACTGGTACGTCCTGAGCGACAGCACCGATCCCGACATCTGGGTCGCCGAGGAAAAAGCGCTCCTCGCGCTGCGGCAGGCGGTGGCGATGCCACGGCTCTATTATCGCCATCGCGCCGAGAATACGGCGCGCAAAGCCGGCAATATTTCCGAGTGGGTCACGCGGTTCGGCGGCGCCTACGACTTCATGATCGTGCTCGATGCCGACAGTCTCATGAGCGGGCAGACCATCGTCCGGCTGGTCCATGCCATGGAAAGCAATCCGAGCGCCGGGCTGGTCCAGACGCTCCCCATGGTCGTCAACGCGCGAAGCCTGTTCAGCAGGGTCCAGCAATTCGCGGGCCGCCTGTACGGACCGATGATCGCCGCCGGCGTCGCCTGGTGGCACGGCTCCGAAGGCAATTACTGGGGCCACAATGCGATCATCCGGGTCAGGGCGTTTGCCGAAGAGGCGGCGCTGCCGCAGCTTCGAGGACGGAAGCCGTTCGGCGGGCACATCCTCAGCCACGATTTCGTCGAGGCTGCGCTGATGCGGCGCGCCGGGTGGGGCATCTACATGCTGCCGACGCTCGGCGGAAGCTACGAAGAGGTGCCGCCTTCGCTGCTCGATTTCGCCGCGCGCGACCGGCGCTGGTGCCAGGGCAATCTTCAGCATCTGGCCGTCGTGCCGGCGCGTGGTCTCCACTGGGTGTCGCGCCTGCATTTCATGGTGGGGATCGGGGCATATCTGACGGCGCCGCTATGGCTGCTGTTCCTGCTGCTGGGGATGCTGATCTCGCTGCAGGCACGCTTCGTGCGCCCGGAGTATTTTCCGAAAGGGTTCTCGTTGTTTCCGACGTGGCCGGCCCAGGATCCGGTGCTCGCCATCTGGGTGTTCGTCGCCACGATGGGGCTGCTGCTGTTGCCGAAGCTGCTCAGCCTCGTCCTCGTTTGGATGCGGGGCCCGGTCAGACGCCAGTTCGGCGGCGCGTTGCGGGCGTCGGCCGGAGTTCTCGCGGAGATCGTCGTATCCGCGCTGATGGCGCCGGTGATGATGATCTTTCAGTCGATCGCCGTCGTCGAGATCCTGGCCGGGCGGGACGCGGGCTGGCAGACGCAGAGGCGCGACGACGGCACGGTCGAACGCCGCGAGCTCTATCGGAAATATGGCGTTCCAACCCTGTGCGGCGTTGCGATGGCCGCAAGCGCCTACGCCGTTTCGCTGCCGCTTCTGCTCTGGATGTCGCCGGTCGTCGTCGGGCTGCTGTTCGCCGTTCCCATAGGCGCGCTGACCGCCATGCCCGCCTCCGGAAGATTGTTCGTCACCCCCGAAGAACGAGAGCCGCCTCCCGTCCTGGGGCGAGCGAACGAACTGAGCGCGTCGGCGGACGAAGGAGGCGGCCCCGCATTGCTGGAGCTGCGCCAAGACCCCGCGCTCCTGGCCTTCCACCTCGCGCAGCTGCCACCTCCTCGCGCCACGAGGCCCGACACGGTCGACGCCAACCTGGCGGTCGGCCGTGCCAAGGTCGATGCGAGCGAGACGTTCGAGGAGGCCGCCGCACATCTGTCCAGCCGGGAGGTCTTCTCGATCTTGAACGACGGTTCGGCGCTCTCGACCGCGTTGCAGAAGCGGTGACGCGCGCAGGGCGTCTTGGCGGACCAAGCTTGGAATCCAACCAGTCCTTCACCCGGGACAGCTTCCCGTGCGCGTCACCGAGACCGGTCGTGTGAAAAGCCTACGACCGAACCATCGCCCGGCGGCCCTCAATGTAGCCGTTTGACGGCAGCCTTGCCGTGCTTTCGGTTCTGCGCGAGTGTATTGCAGCGTAGGATCCTGGTGCTCACGATCGAGCAGTTCGACGGCGGATACTGATTGCGAATGGAGCAGGTCCTCTCAAACAGCATCCGTGTGCGCTCGCCGGCCATGACCTGGGAAGCGATCGCGCCGCGATTGCGGGATTTCGGCATCACGAGGGTCGGTGACGTTACCGGTCTGGATCGGATCGGCATTCCGGTCTGGATGGCCGTGAGACCCAATGCGCGGACCCTGTCGGTGTCGCAGGGCAAGGGTCTCGATCCGATTGCCGCCAGGGTCTCCGCTGCGATGGAAGCGCTGGAACTCGCACATGCGGAAAGCGCCCGGCTCGAAGTCCGGAATGCGACCGCCGCCGAGATCGGAGCCTTCGGGCAACTCGTCGATCTTGCCGCGCTGCCGCGCTCGCGGCATTCGGTCTTCGGCAGCCGGACGTCCCTGGCATGGACCCCGGCGCGACGCCTTGCGAGCGGCGATGCCGTCTGGGTGCCGCTGGAAATCGTCAACGCGGATGCCTGCGTCCCGCGACCGGCCTGGGCGGGATCGTTCCTGCATACCACCAACGGTCTTGCGTCCGGCAATACCGTCGACGAGGCGATCCTGCATGGGCTGTGTGAAGTGATCGAGCGCGACGCGATGGCTTTGTGGCATCATGCGCCTCCCTTGCGGCAGGCCGGGAGCCGTATCGATCCGGGCAGCGTGGAGATGCCCATCGCGGCACAATTGATCCGACGCCTGCGCGCGGCCGACATTGAACCCATCATTTGGGATACGACGAGCGATATCGGAATTCCGACCATCCGGGTCGTGCTCCACGACGATACCGCCGACCCCGTCATCAATCCGCTGCCGGCGAGCGGTGGGGCAGGCTGTCATCCCGATCGCACGATCGCGCTGTGCCGCGCGCTGACCGAAGCCGCCCAGAGCCGGCTCACGGCCATCGCGGGATCGCGGGACGATGCAGGCCGGTTGCGCTATCGTGAGACGCAGAACGCCGGCGCACTCGACACCTTCCGTGTCCTGGCACGCGATCTTTCCGGCACACGGCCATTCGCCTCGGTGCCTGACGACGCGGCGGGCAGCGTCGGGCAGGCTCTGGATCTGGTTGTCAGGCGACTGGCGCGGGCCGGACTGACGGATATCCTGATCGTCGATCTCAGCAGGGCGGACACGGGAATCTCCGTGGTACGCGTCATCGTGCCGGGCCTGGAAGGCGTCGTCGATTCTCCCTCCTATGTTCCGGGGGCCAGGGTCCGCGCGCGAGCCGCGAGCCATCGGTCATGACGGTCTATGTGTTTCTCGGGCCCAGCCTGTCGCGCGACCGCGCGAAGACGATCCTCGATGCCACCTATCTGCCACCTATCCAGCAGGGCGACTTGGCCCGATTGTTGACGCGCCGGCCGCGCTATGTCGGCATCATCGACGGATATTTCGAAACCGTGCCGGCGGTCTGGCACAAGGAGATCCTGCTGGCTCTCAGCCAGGGCGTACACGTGTTCGGGGCGTCCAGCATGGGCGCCTTGCGTGCAGCGGAACTGCACGCATTCGGCATGGTCGGGGTAGGCCAGATCTACGAGTGGTTCAGCGGGGATGTCATCGTCGCAGATGACGAGGTCGCGGTCCGCCACGGTCCCGCAGAACTCGGCTATCTGCCGCTCAGCCAGTCCTTGGTGGACATTCGCGATTGCTGCGCAATGGCCCGTGCCGAGGGTGTCCTCGATCCGCTCCTGGCCGATCGGATCGTTTCGGCCGCACGATCCCTGCCATTCTGGGAGAGGACCTGGGGCTCGGTAGCCGCTGCGGTGCCCGACGCAGCACCGGATGACGTTTTCGCGCTGGCCGCATGGCAGGAATTCGCGAGCACCCGCTATGTGAGCCTGAAGTCGCGCGATGCGGAGTTGCTGCTGCAACGGATGAAGCTGGCTGTCGGCGAGCCCTGGCAGCCTCACCGGCCCTGTTTCGAGCTCGATCGCACGATCTTTCTCGAAAGATTGCTGAACGAGATCGCGATGGAAAGCAGCAGAAGCATTCTCGGACTGCCGTTGGCTGCGGACGAAGATCCGCAGGTGATCGAAAGCCTCCGCCGCGCCGTGCTGCTTCGCATCGTCGCGCGAGATCAGGCCGGCCGCTCGGGATGGGAGCCGACCGAGGCCGAGATCCTCGATCGCGCGGGTGCACTCTGGTCGGCTCTCGGCATGACCGACTCAGCTGCGGCTGAGCGATGGATGACGCGACATGGCATCTCCGAGGAGATGCTCCGGCTTCACCTCGTCGACGAGCTGAACGTGGCGCGGCTCGCCAACCTGCACAGGGTGGCGGTGGAGCGCGAACTTGCCGCCGAGTTTCTGCTCAGCCAGGCCCTTCAGCGCACTGGCACTTCCGCCGCGGGCTCCGAAACGGCAGACGAATAGTCCTGCCAGAACGCGTCGTCTGCATGCCAGGGCACCGCGAGTTCCGCCAAATAGCGGCGGCCATCGCGATCGCGCACGATGAAATCATCCGGGACAGGCCACAATTCCTGGATACGAAGCGCAGGGCCATGAGCCTGCAACTCCTGTCCAAGCAATTCCACGGCCAGCGCGCTGTCGGTGGCCAGCAGGCTTTCGGTCTGATGCTGCGCCTGAAAGGTGTAGACGAGATCCGGCAGCCGCCTTGCCCGAACGAAGCGGCGCCATTCGATCAGACGCTCGGCGCCGCGCGCCCGGGCCAACGCGGTGCCGACGCTCGCGTCCGGGGTCCATCGCTGCGGACTGATCACAGCATCGTCGAGCAGGAGTCGAGGCAGGTGGTGCCAAGCTTCGATTTCGCGGTTCAGTCGCGGAATGGGTGCCATCAGGGGCGGGCGCCCGAGGAAGAAGGAGATCGAGGCCAGCACCGAGGCCATCCGGTCAAGACCTCCCAGATACGCCGCGGAACGGGCGGAGGCAATCGTCAGGCCCGGGTCACCGTCAGCGCTCAGCACCGGCCTGCCGTGACGGTTGAACGTGATCCGCGCGCCGGACATGAACCGGCTGTCGGTATCGAGCGGATCGATCAGCTGCAGCAGGGATGGCGGACGTGCCGTGACATTGGGATTGTGGTGATTACGGATCGCGAGGTCACGCAATTGGATCCGCGGCCATTGGGCAGTGGCCTGCGCGAGCTCGGCGGCATGCCACTGCCGGAATGGGTCGTCCGGGTCGAACAGATGCGCAAAGCGTGAGTGGAAAAAGCAGGGCTCGGGCGTCAGTCCGCCAATCCGGAGCGGAGCATCTCCATCTGCTGTCGGACGTCCGATCAGCAGCAGCGCCGAGCCCGGAGGCAAGGCGACGGCTCTGTCGGCCGAATCGTCGGCTCCGAGGCGGTGAACGGACTGCGCCGCTACCGGTCCGATCTCGCGCTCCCAGCGATCGAAAGCCGCCTGTGCCGCAGCTTCGAAAGTGCCGGCGGCGCGCTGCAGCACGCGATGCTGCCATGACGGTGCTCGCTGCGTGGGATCGGTCTCGCCGCCGCGGCTGAGCAGCTCACCGAGAGGAATGCAGGCATCGTCTCGCGCATCGAAGAAATGCGAGATCGCAATTCGGGTTTCGATCTCGCCCAGGCCGAAGCGGTCGAAGGCCCAGTACCGGTGCAGCGTCTGCGCAAGCCTGTCGCCCAGCTTTTCGGGGAGCGAGAAACGGAACGGAGCCTTCCGGTCAACTGCCAATACGTCTTCGTCGCGCCGCAGGGCGGCCCCGTAGCGTGCGAGCACCGCAGCGACGGCGTCGTTGGCGGCATCGAGCAGATGCCTCAATTCGTCCGGCTCGATCGAGTCCGCGCGGGTTTCGATCTCGTCGGCGATGGCGCGCAACGCGGATCGGCATGCAAGCCATGCGTCCTGCTCGCTCGGAGGCAGCCTGTCGATCGTGGCATCGAGCGCCTGCCACGTGTCGGAAAAGAATGGAGGCAGGCTGGCCGTCGACCATAGGATTCCGCCCGTGATCCAGTTCTCGCAGATTGTCCGGGCGTGATCGGGAGCCAGGCCCGTCACATCGGCGCAAAGCGCATGTTCGATCTCGCGCAGAAGCGGCCGGTCCTCTGTCCCGAATGAATTCAGCAGGATGTCCAGCGGAGCGTGATGTGCAATGCGGCCCACCACCCAATAGCCGGCCGAGAACGTGCCGAACTCCCATTGGGTGTCATCGATACGACGAAGGGTCGGATTGCGCCGCCATGAGACCTGATCCATCCACGGCTTGCGACGATTGAGATGATCGAGTCCGCGCAGGAAGATCGACAGCACGGGGCTGGCACGGATCGCTGCGGGGGCCGGGCTCACGTCGAGCTTTGCCCGCGCTCCGTGCGTCACCGTCTCCAGGGCTACGCCCGCCCAGAGCCCGTTGGGAGTCGCACGCCCGATCGCACGCATCAGGTAGCGATGCAATACGCTCTGCAGCCGCTGGCGGCCGCGCCGGCTCGGGGGCACCTGCCGGGCTTTCCGATATTGGGCGTAAAGAGAGGAGCTGGCGAGGCACAGCGCGCGCTGGAACTGCGCTTCGCCGACGATCTGGTCGAGTGCGGTGCCCGCGCGCTGCATTTCGGCTCCGTGGGCCTGCTCGATCGCGGCACGTTCCGCCGCATGTCGCTCCCGATCCGCGGCGAGGGCGAGGAGGGCCGGGCCAACCGCAGCGCTGATGCCTGCATCCTGCAGCAGCACGCCGGTCAATCGGTCCGGCAGGGGATGCAGCGTTCCCGCCAGCGCCCGCTTCAGCGACAACGCCAATCCGCGAAGCCGACGGTCCGGGATTTTCGGAATCAGTTCGTGAAGCTGCGCCGCGAGAAGCCGGCTGTCGTGGCGGATCTCATCCTCGTGCCCGATCCAGCGGTCGATCCGCTGACAGAGCTCGCTGGCGCGCAGGGGCTCGAGGCATTCGATCGGCCATCCCGCGATGCGCAGTATGGCCGGACCGAGCGGACGGCGGTCCACCGCGGTGGCGGCATCTGCGGGGTTTCCATCCATCACCCGGGTGCCGTGTGCTGCGGCGTGGTGGCGGTCACCGGAGGCAGGTCGCGCCTCGCGGGAGCTGGCGCTGCGCCTGTCAGCTGCTGCTTTGGATTCCAGGCGGCCGCCATGACCTCCGCCAGCGCCGCCAGCCTTGGCTGGTCGTAGCCGTGGCGATTGAGGGTGAACAGCGCAACGAACGGCATGATCGATCTGATCCCGCAGCTCATGCGGCCGTTCTCCCGTGCGCGCGACAATCCGTCGGCAAGGGCGGCATTGGCCTGTTGATAGCGCGCGGCCAGATCTGCCTCATGCGGCAGCGCGGCGGCCTGCAAGTCGCAGATCCTTGGCGGGCATGCTGTGATGGTGCCCGGCAAGCTTGCCCGCACCAGCACGCCGAAATTGCACCACGCGTCCCAGACTTCGCACGGGTCCTCCATTGCGCGCCGGAACAGATCCTCGAGGACGGTTTCGATGAACGGACGCCGCTCGCGGTCAGCGAATCCGTTTTCCGCGAGCCGATCGCTCCTGATCCACATCAGGCTGTCGGTGTTCCAGAACTTGTGTACCGCCCTCATGCATTCGGGCCCGCCGAATTGTCGGTACTCCGGCTCGTAAACGCTGCTGAAATAGCGCAGCACATGACCTTCTGACCTGGCACGTCGCAGCAGTGGAAGGAGCCGCAGCGACAGCCGCTCGCGGTCCCCGGCGAAGCGAAGGCGCAGATCGGGCGGCTTGCGCTGGAAGAAGAAGCCCGCGCGGGCCGAGGCCGGCAACTGTTCGATGGCGCGAAGCACATGCCGGGCGGCCGGAAGCGCCGTCCCGTTGTGGCGGGCCAGCGCGACGTTCAGTTGCAGCCACCGATCGTTGCGACTGGCCATGGTCTAGGCAGCCACCCGCATCACGGCACTACCCGCCAGACCGCAGGCGGGCCGTGCTGACGGCAATCTGATCATGGACAAGGTTGTCGATCTCCCGTGCGTAGACGAGTTCCAGAGCACGCACGACCGCGAAATCGCGCATCGCCTTCGCGAACGCTCCGGCAGAGAGATTTCGTACCGCCATCCACGCAACGAAATCTTCCTCCGTCTCGAGCCCGAAGCCCCGGCGGAAATCCTCGGAGGTCGCCGCGATGTCGGCGTCCGTGATCCGGATGCCGGCGCGCTCCGCATCGCGGCAGGCGAGGATCCGCAGCAAGGCCTTCTTGCGGACGACAGCGAGTGTCTCTCCGCACTCGGTGAGCGTACCGTCGTCACCTGCCTTGATCCCGCCGCTGGCTGTCTGTTCCGCGCTCATCGCGATGGTGCTTCCTGCGTGACGACATCGTGCCCGAGATCGGTAACCACGTCCAGCAAGCGCTGCCGAACGAGCGTCACCACGAGCGCATTGAGCTCGGCACGCATCTGACTGGTGGCACCGACACCTGCGAGGTCGGAGAGGATTTCCGGCCCCGGTCGATAGCGCGGGTCCTCGCCCAGCCTTCGAAACGACAGGGGATCGAGCGACACGCTGTTGCGCCGCGATGTCACGACGCACTTGTCCTCTCCCCGCTCGATGAGCGCGGCACGGTTCCAGGCAAGCCGATAGCGTGAACCATCGGGACGATCGGGTACACCGACGCGGTGCGGGAAACGGGTGCCGTAATATCGATCGGCATAGATCAACGACCATTCCTCCTGCGCCGGCCATACCACCGGCGGCCATGCGTGATAGCTGGCGAAACGCTTGCTGATTGCGGCGCTGGCTTCGCCGAGCAGCTCGGCAATCTCGGCGCGCGTCAGTCCCCTGGTATTCTCCCAATTCGTCCCGACGCCGAACAGGAAGTCGCGATCCTCGACCGGCGCGTCGATGCGGATGCCGTATTTGTCGGCCTCGGAGAAATATGGAGTGTCCGTCAGGATCTCCAGCTCATGGATATCGAAGGTGTTGCCGGGGTCGTCGAACAGATCGGTGTGCTCGGCAAAGAAGTCGATCGTGCGGCGCGCGCTGTCGTGGTCCTCGCCAGGGAACCCGATCATCGAGAACACATGGAAACGGATGCCGGCATCACGGCAGTTGTTCAGGACTGTCGCCGCATTCTCGACGCGAATTCCCTTCTGCATGCCGTCGAGCGTCCGCTGATCCGCCGATTCCAGGCCGAAATAGAGTCGACGCAGCCCCACGGCTGCCAGCTTGCTGCAGAGCTGAGGGGTGAAGCCGGGCTCGAGCCGAGCATATCCGGAGAATGCAAGATTGGGTCTGCCGACCGACACCAGCGCGTCGGCGATCCTGTCGAGAACCCGGGGTGGCAGTGCCTCGTCCGCGAGCAGAAAATGCCGGCAGCCGTATCTGCTCGCGAGTGCATCGATATCCGAGGCCAGCCGTTCGGCAGGGCGGGTACGGTAGCGCTTGGGCGAGACGCGGTTGATGAAGGGAATGTCGCAAAACGTGCACTCGTCGTGATAGCAGCCCTTGCCCACCATGACCGGCAGGACGAGGTGAGGGCTCAGATAGCTGCCGAGCGGCATGCCATCGAAATCCGGCGTTGCCAGGGTGGCGTAGTTCTCGATGTGCAGCTTCGTCGCGCGAACCTTCTGCTGGTCCATGTAAAGCAGGTTCGGGACCCTCTCCAGTTCATGAGCTCCCTGAAGCTGGTTGACGAGCTCGAGCAACGCCGTCTCGCCCTCGCGAATGACGACCGCATCGGCGAATTGCGTGAAGAATTCCGGCAGGTGCGGCAACCGGTGCGATACCTTCGCGATTGCGGTGCCGCCGAGCACCACCCGGAATCCCCTGCGGCGCAGCTGCCTCGCCAGCGAAAGTCCAGGCATGATCTGCCAGCGCAGCGTGAGCGAAATGCCGATGAGATCGAAATTGCCGGCGTCGAGCCTGCGAAAGACATCGGCGTCCCAGTGCCCCTGAAACAGGTTCGCTGTCGGGTCGGCTGTCATCTGGAGCAGGTCCGAGAACCTGCTTGGGTCGATACCCTCCACGTCGTAGCGCAGGATTTCGGTCTGGTAGCGGATATTGCGCTCGGACGCGAGCGAGACCAGATCCAGGCAATTGTAGAGCCGTTCACGTGCTTGGTTCAGCAGGACGGGGTCGCAGAACTGCGCCGGATCGCGGATTGTCCTCAGCGCCGCCGGAATCGTCTCGGCCAGTTCGGGAGCGCGGCCTGCGGTCCGCTCGAGCAGGGGACGCTGGCTCGCGTCCGAGCGGGCGGCCCTGCGCGCCACCCGTTCTCCCGCTTCGAGCAGCCGTTCTGGCCGCAGCAAATCGAGCACGCCCTCGATGTCGAGATCGAAAAGCGAAACGTGAACGCCAGCGGTGCGCAGGGCCGCCGCGAGTGCCGGCAGGGGAAGCCTCGGAGCTCTCGGGTCCCCTCCGGGAGGATAGATGAGAGCCACACGGAACATGGTCAGACCAGGTGTGCTGTCAAGGGATCGACGTTCGCCGGCCCGCGCCTTCGCGAACTGCGTAGAAAATCTCGCTCCGTCCGATGTTGCCCTGCGTCACGGCCTGCAATGGCCGCAACAACAAAACGCTCGCGAAGCTCTCAAACCTCGTCGAGGAAAAGAGCTTCGCGAACTGGCACGCTCATATGCTGCGACCAGCCGATTGCGGCCCGGATGCTGCCTACCAGGGGCACATCACGGTCGATGTCGCGACCTTGCCGAGATCAAATTTCGGAGAGGCAATCGCTGCGGTCGAGATGTTGGTCGAGAGATGGACATGGCTTGCGGTCGGGAATCTGACACCGCCAGCGACAGCATTCAGGTCGTCGATGCTCAGTTCTGCGTCCTTCGCCTGGCCCTTGCTGTTCGCGGCGACTTCCTGCCTCAGCTTCTGGACATCCTCTTCGGGCATCTTGGCCTGCGCGAGGATTTCGGGACGAAGGTAGTAAACGTTGCCCGCGTCGTCTGTAATGAACAAGCCGTTGGGTTTCTCATCAGCCATGTCGCATTCTCCTTGCAACTCACAAATAGAAATCCCCATGCGAAGGCTAATCCAACCTTTTCGGATTGGCAATATGAACGCATGTGATGCGTGTGTGACCTGCAAGTAACCCGGAATGTGATGTGTGACGAAGATCATCGACATGCAAGCGAACTCGGCACTCGCAGCGCAGCATCGATCTCCGCCGGTCACGCACGCGGGTGTCGATGGACAGAAAAATTCCGATGCAGTAGCCTTTTGAAGTGGTCCTGGGGAGAAGCGATAGACTCGCGCCTTCTGTTGTCAGCGCAGCTGACCCGGCCGGGATGTCGAAACCAGGAGCACGCCGGATTTGAGCGGTTCTGTTCGACGCAATTTTTCACAATTTGATGGGAGACAGGTGATGCGTGTTGCCGAGACCATCGACAGGCTGAAGGATCACCTCAACCGGTGCGTGCGCATCTCCAACGTCCTGGCGATGTGGACGATCACGACACCGGAAGCGGAGTTGAAGACGGTTTTTGGCCGGCACCTGCATTGGGCCGTTCAGGCGGCAGAGCGCCTGCGGGCGCGGCTCGCCGAACTGGCCGTCGATGTCGATCCGCGCAAGCTTCCCGTACAATCAGCAGCTGACGACTTGAAGGCGTGCGAGGACGCACTGACCACGCCCGACAAGATCCGCGCGCTCTATCAGCGAGCGCTGCCGAACTTGCAGGCGTCGATGGCGGACCACGCACGGCGTACCGGTGCGATCGCGGACGAGCCGACCATTCGGATCCTGGACGATCTCGTCGCCGGCATTGCGGTCGCGACGTCCGAGGCCCACAGGGCCTTCGAGGGCGTGTGCCGGACGTTCCCGAACATCGAGCGTGAATCATCTGCGGCAGAGGGGCATCTGCCGCCCCGCATTCCGTTCCGCCCCGCGCGTGACAGGCGCTTCTCGGAAACCGCCGCCGATCCGAACCTCACTGACACGGTCAAGCTGCTGCATGTGTTCTATACCGACCTCGAACTGTCGACGATCGAGGCGTGCAGCCGGATGATCCTCGAGTTTCCCGCCATGCCGTGGCAGTTCGTCATCGACATGGCGCGGCAGTGCTGGGACGAAGCGAGGCACGCGGAGGCGTTCCGGACGCGGTTGCTCGAACTCGGTGGTCATCTCGGCGCTTACGCGGTCTCCTATGCGCTCTGGGAAATGGGCGCGGACGAACCCGTCGATGTCAGCCTCGCCGTGCAGCAGCGTGTGGGCGAATGGATCGGCGTGGACGGCGCGATCTGGCAGGCGCAGCAGCTGAGGTTCGGCGGAGACGAGGCGACCAGTCTGCTGTTCGATTACGTCACGCTCGACGAAATCACGCATGTCGCATTCGGCAACAAATGGCTGCGTGCGATAGCCGGCAGCGAGGCGAGGCTGAAGCAGGTCCATGATCTGGCGCTGGACAAACGTTCCGCCTGCGGCAAGTCCGTGAGCGGGCCGCTGACGTTCCCGTACAACGACTGGGCCTGTGAGCGGGGCGGTTACACCGAGGCAGAGCGCGATGAATTGCGGGCCCGCTTCCTGAAGTATGGCAGCCAGTTCAAGAGCCTCGAGACGCAGCCCGAGCCGGATCGGGTCGCCATCGGCGGAAGATGACGGACAGAGCCGCGCGAAGGTTCTGTTTCAGACGGGAGGCACCGCTGAAGGCCAGAACCTGTCCGGATCCAACGCGAGCCGGCCGAAGCGAGGCCGGAACAGGGTTGGGCTGAAATAGCTGGTGATCTGGTCCCCGTGCACGCCGCCGATGCTCCGCCGGAAGCCGACATAGGTGTGGAGGCCGTCCGACTCCGCCTCGCGGCCAGCCAGCAGCGCATCGGCGACTCGCCGGTATTCGTCGGCCTGCAGGCCCGCCTCCGTCAGCAGCGCGGCGATCCGCTCCGCAGCCACCTTGTCGCTCGCCGCATAGGGGTAGAGCGGCAGATACAGCGTCATTGCCGATGGCCCGGCGCGGTCTCCCGCATTCAGGTGATAACAGGTCATTGCCGGACGCTCCCGCAGGGCATCGGCGGAACGACAGACAATGCGGCAGGCGTCGGCAAAGCCGAGCCCGCCGGCGATCCCGATCCGCTCGGCCCGGCGATCGAATTCGGCCGGCACAGCTCGAAAATGTCGAACATAGATCTTCACCCGCGCCATCGAGGCCGGCACGAGATCGACCGCAAGATGTGTGATCACGTCGCCGCCGAGCGCTTCGAGAAGCGAGCCCGAGACCTGGCCGAATCCCAGCCGCTCGAGCGCGGCGGCAATCAGGTCGCGGCTGGCGGTCCGGCCGCGCGCCGCGGGATTGAAATAGACCTTGCACAGTGGTGCCGCGCTTCCACGCCAGTCGACGGCATGCCACATCGCAAACAGGGCGGCCGCGTCGGTTGGCCTGAAAAGATCCGCGAGCGCCTCGACGGGCGCGAGATCGACGCCGCGAATGCCGGCGAACTGCTCGCAAAGCCGCTCGCCGGCGGCCCAGTAGGTCTGCGGGGATGGCGGATCCGCCTGCGCCTCGATCAGGAAGCGGATCCGGGTGCCCTTGGCATCGAATGACGTCGAAAGCTCCATGGGCGTGCAGTCGTCGGTCATCCCGGACCAGCGGGGCGGGACCGGCAGCCGCAGGAGTCCTGCCGAGGTGCACAGGGCGGTGAAGAGCGTGATGATGCCGTCCTGCTGGTCGATCCGGCCGGTCGCAGTGCAGATGCGGCGCAGCTGCTCCCGAGCGATGTGGACGGCTTCGACAAGGTCACCCATCGGCTCTCGCTCACATGCGTGGCACGTCCGCGCCGCGACGTTCATCTGTCTGTGGGGGGGCATGCACCACCGCCGGCCCTTGCCGCAGACGGGAGGGCTGATCGGTCAGCGCGATCTGCAGCAAATTCGCCCGGATCAGCTCGTCGATCATTCGCCGCATCCTGGGCCGCGCCTCATCCCCGGTCCCCGAGAGGTTGAGCGCAATGCACTCGGCGAGGAACTCCCGTGCCAGCCGCGGCTGTCCCGAGCCGAGCAGACGGTAGGCGCGTTCCGAGAGAGTTACGACCTTCGACCGTGACGACACGCGGATTCTCGGGCCGTCGTGATCGACCAGGACGTCGGGACACCACGCCAGCGAGAACGGCGATGGATCATCGTCATCGGGGAGCGTGGTCCGGAACGGGAAATCGCGGCCGGCATAGTGGTCGGCATAGAGCACCGCGAACTCCTCGAACCCGGGCCACAGATGCAGGTCGGCGTTGTGGAAGCGGGAATAGATCCGGCGCAGAGCCGCGCCATACTCGCCGACCAGGCGGATGACGTCCTCGCCCGCAAGGCCGCGCGTGTTCGACCAGTCGAGGCGGACGCCGATGACGAAGTCCTTGTCGATTGCGGCCTGGGGAATCTCCACGCCGAGCTGTGCCGCCTTGGCGAAATATTCGGTGCGCAGTTCGAGGCCGAACGGATGGATGTCGAAGCTGTTGCCGGGATGGTTGATGATGTCCGCATTGTCCTCGAAGAACCGCAGCGTGTTGCGTGCGCTCCGCTCGGTCTCCTCGGGGAAGCCGATGATCGAAAAGATGTGGAACAGGATGCCGGCGTCACGGCAATGCTGCAGCACCGGACGCACGTGCTCGATCCTGATACCCTTCGCCATGTGGTCGAGGGTGGCCTGATCGCCGGATTCAAGTCCGAAGAACAGCTTGCGCATGCCCATTCGGGAGAGCTTCTCGCACAGCGAGGCCGTGAAACCTGGTTCGAGCCTGGCATAGCCGGTGAAGGAGAGCCGGCGAGCGGCATGGGGCGCGAGCGCGTCGGCCAGCCTGTCCAGCAGCCGCGGCGGCAGCGCCTCGTCGGTGATCTCGAAATGGTGGCAGTCGAAGCGCTCGTTCAGGGCGAGGACGTCCTGCGCGATCTTCTCGGGGCTTCGGACCCGGTAGCGTTTCTTCGCCACGCTGTTGATGAAGGGAATGTCGCAGAACTTGCACTCGTTGAAATAGCACCCCTTGCCGGTGAGGATGGGCAGCACCGGTGCCGGCGTGAGATAGTCCCGGAGCGGAAAGTCGGAGAAATCGGGGACCGGAAGCCGGTCGATGTCCTCGACGTGGGTGCGTCCGAGGCGCACCCGGCCGGCATGCACATGGAGAAAGTTGGGCACGCGCGCGAAGTCCCGGCCAGCTTCGAGTTGTGCGACCAGTTCGAGGATCGCAGTTTCCCCCTCATAGACCATGACCCCGTCGGCAAAATGCGCGAAGAACTCGGGCAGCTGCATGAGCTTCGTCACGAACTTGCTGAACACCGTGCCGCCCAGCACCACGAACAGGCCGCGCTCCCGCAGCCGCCGCGCCAACGTGAGTCCCGGAATGATCTGCTGCCGGTTCACGATCGAAATGCCGACCAGCCCCGGCTGGTCCGCCGCGATCGAGGGCAGCAGCTCCGTTTCCCAGAAACGATCAAACAGATTGCTGGGGCGATCCGCCGTGACGGCGATCAGGTCCGGCAGGCTTTGTTCGTCGATGCCGTCCACGTCGTAGCGGATCGGACAGAGGCTGTAGTGAACCGGCCGCCCTGCGGCCGCACCGGCGAGGTCGAGCCCGTCCTGCAGGGTCGCGCGGGCGTGGCGGAACAGATGGGCATCGTAGAAGTCGGTGCGATCGCGCAGGATCGCGAAGGCGCGGGGAATGCTCTCCGTCAGGGCCTCGCCGCGACGAAGCAGGCCCGACAGGGTCGCTGCGTCCATGCTCTCCGGCCGGTGACGCACGAGTGTCTTCAGATTCGCCGCGACCGCGTCCGGACGCAGCAGGGCCATGAGCCCGCCGATGTCGGCGTCGATCAGCCGGGTTGGAATCCCCGCGCCGCGCAGCACCGCGGCAAGATATGGCAGCCCGAGATGCGGAGCCCTTGGATCAGTCGCCGGCGGAAAGATCAGAGTTACTTGCATGTGCGAAAATCCGCCCATCGCTTGACCGCTTCACAGGCGGGGCTGGAGCGATCTCAGGATCGCCTGTGTGCTCTCGATGAACTGCTTCGCCTGGCGCGCCTTGTCGGCCGAGAGCGGACTGCGCGCGCACTGGTCGGAGAGGTCGGCGAGACGCCGGCGCTCGGTCTCGAGAATCTTCAGGGCGTTGTCGACGGCGAACCGGACCACGCCGCGAAGGGAATTGTCGTCGTCGAAATCCTTCAGCTGGCTCTCGATGGTGATCAGGTACTCGTAGCTCTGCAGTTCGCCGGCGATCTGGGTCAGGCTGCGCAGCGTCGACCGGATGCACTCGCCATCGGTCTGCGAGAGATCGGGGCGCCGCGAGATCATCGTGATGTCGGTCATCACGTCGGTTGAGAGCTGTTTGATCGAGGAGATCCGCTCGAGGTCGGCCTCGGTGAGCACGCGGGCATGCGCGGCATGCTGCAACACAGCAAGCGAGAACAGGCACGCCGTCACCGCAGCGGCCGCCCGGGCCGCGGGCCTCGTTCTCGTTCGACGGACGAAGATGCCGGTGCAGGACATTTCGATGGACCGTGTGACGAACTCGCCGGCGCGAGTATAGGCGAGGGGGCGTTGTCGCACCAGTGTCCGTCGGGCGTCGCAGTCCGGCACAGCTGCGACCGGAATTTGACGCTGGTCAGCACGGTCCGGCTTCCTGTATAGTTTTGCGGCCGGTTTGGGGAGCGGGTCAGTTTCCAGCTGTGCCGATCTGCTTTCGACATCTCGGCGTCAAGGACGCGACGGCAGAGCGGGACGCTTTATGAGCGAGCCAAACAAGACCTTTCGCGCAGTCGCCCTCGAACGTGCGACCTCCCTCGAACAGCTCGATCATCTCGTCACCATCACGCGGCCGTTCGACTGGATCGTCGCCGCGGTCATCCTGCTCACGGTCGGTACTGCGGTGACATGGGGCTTCTTCGGGCGCCTGCCGACGCGGGCGCAGGCCGAGGGCATCTTCGTGAGCAGCGAAGGCCGCGTCGTCGACGCGGTGTCCGGCGCCGCGGGCCGGCTGGCATCGATCGAAGTGGCCGTTGGCGATCGAGTCACGAAGGGACAGGTGATTGCGAAAGTCAGCCAGACGGAAATCGAGCAGCGCTATCGCGACGCGATGGAGGTCCGGCGCGAGCGTGAAAGCGAGCACGAGACGCTGAAGGTCAAGACCGCGGCCGAGCTCGAGCTGAAGACCCGCAACTTCGCCAAGCTGGAAGAGGCGTTCGTCCAGATCATCCTGGCGACCGACCAGCGGATCGCCTATCTCACCAGCGATCTCGCCAATCTCGAAGGGCTGCTCAGCAAGGGGTACACGACGCGGCGCAACGTCGAGGAGCGGCGCCGCGAACTGAGCGATGCGCAGCAACGCAAGGAAGACACCCAGAACGAGATCCTCAAGCTCAAGGCGCAGAAGACCGACCTCGAAACGCAGCGGCAGCGCGAGATCGAGCAGTCCCAGTACCGGGTCAATGAAGCGCGCCGGCTGGTCGAGAAGCTCGTCAGCGATCTCGGGCGCGAGACCGCCGTGGGCAGTCCCATCGCGGGACGGGTGCTCGAGATAAAGGTGTCGCCCGGTTCGGTGCTGAACGTCGGAACGCCGGTCGTCGTGGTGGAGACCGAGGGCTCCGCGCTCGACGCGATCCTTTATGTCCCCGCCGACAAGGGCAAGAGCGTCAAGCCCGGCATGGAGGTCCGTCTCGAGCCGCGCACCGTCAAGCGCGAGGAGTTCGGGACGATGGTCGGCACGGTCCAGTCGATTTCGGACTTCCCGATGACGCCGCAGGGCATGGCCGCCGTGCTCCACAATGACAGCCTGGTCACGCAGTTCTCCAAGAACGGTGCGCCCTACGCGGCGACTGTGCGCTTGAAGCGGGACCCCAGCACGGTGAGCGGATATCACTGGGCGGTCGGCAAGGGACCGGAGATCCGGCTGAGCAGCGGAACGCTGACCAAGGCCGAGATCACGACGCGCGAACGACGTCCGGTCGAATTGATCGTTCCCATGTTGAAGCGGCTGACAGGTATTTCCTGATAAGGCATTTGTCGATGAGATCGTCTGGCTGATGTTCCCAAGCATGAGACGCTGGTTCGGCCGTGGACCCATCAGGCGGACCCCCACCATTCTGCAGATGGAGGCGGTGGAGTGCGGCGCGGCCGCTCTGGCAATGGTGCTCGCCCATTACGGCGCCTGGATTCCCCTCGAACAGCTCCGCGTTGCATGCGGCGTGTCGCGCGACGGAAGCAAGGCCAGCAACATCGTCAAGGCGGCGCTCAAGCTTGGCCTTGCGGCAAAGGGCTTCCGCAAGGAGCTCTCGACCTTGCCCGAACTGCCGATGCCGTGCATCATCCACTGGAACTTCAACCATTTCGTGGTGCTCGAGGGCATCGACGGCGATCGCGTCTCGATCAACGACCCCGCGGTCGGCCGCCGCCTCGTCGATCTCGCCGAGCTCGACCGCTGCTTCACCGGCGTCGCGCTGGCGATGGAGCCGACCGCGGCCTTTCAGAGGATCGGGAGCAAGCCGAAGGGGTTCCGGCTGCTGCTGCGCGAGTTGAAGGGCTCGCGCGGGCCGCTGGCGCTGGTGATCACGGTCAGCCTTGCCCTGATCGTTCCGGGCATCGTGATTCCCGGCTTCTCGAAGATCTTCGTCGACGAGATCCTGATCCAGAATAACGAGAGCTGGCTCAAGCCGCTGCTGATCGGAATGGCGGCCACGGCCGCCATCCGGGCGCTGGTTGCGGGCTTGCAGCAATCTCTGCTGCTGAGGCTGCAGACCAAGCTTGCGGTCGTGATGATCAGCCGGTTTCTCGCGCATGTGATCGCGCTGCCGATGGACTTCTTCGCCCAGCGCCATGCCGGTGACATCGCAACCCGGGTTGCCACCAACGAGCAGATCTCGCGGCTGCTCTCCGAAGGTGTCGTCACCAATGCCCTGAGCCTGGTTTCGCTCGTGTTCTTCGGCATGGCCATGGCGGCCTATGACACGCTGCTGACCGCCATCGTCGTGGTCTCCGCCATCATCAACCTGGCGGCACTGAAATTCATCGGCCAGCGGCGCGAGGACATTTCGAGCAGCCTTGCCATGGAGCGTGGCAAGCTCGTTGCCAGCACCATTGGTGCGGTCCGCACGATCGAGACGCTGAAGGCCTCCGGGCTGGAGGACGAGGCCTTCGCCAGCTGGGCCGGCATCCAGGCGAAGACGCTGAATGCCGATCAGAGACTCGGCCTCTCGTCCAACTTGCTGGACATGCTGCCGACCCTACTGTCGGGCCTGACGGTCGCCGCCGTGCTCGGAATCGGCGGCCTGCGCGTGATCGAGGGCTCGCTCACGCTGGGCGGGCTGGTTGCGTTCCAGTCGCTCATGGCGAGCTTCTCCGCACCGATCACCAATCTCGTCAACCAGATCGGCAGCCTGCAGACGATCAAGGGCGGATTGCAGCGGCTCGAGGACGTCTACAATTATCCGCTCGAGCCGGAGCCCAAGGCGAGCGCCCCGGAGCTGCCTGCGAAGCTGACCGGCCGCGTCGAGCTCCGGGACATCGTCTTCGGCTATTCCATCCTCGAGCCGCCGCTGATTTCGGGGCTTTCGATCACGGTCGAGCCCGGCCGGCGGGTCGCGCTGGTCGGCCCGTCCGGCAGCGGCAAGTCGACCCTGGGCCGGCTGATCTGCGGCCTTTACAAACCTTGGGCGGGCGAGATCCGCATCGATGGGCGAACCCTACCCGAGATTTCCCGCGACGTGTTCGCCAATTCGGTCGCCTATGTCGACCAGGACATTTTCCTCTTCGAGGGCACGGCGCGCGAGAACCTGACGCTGTGGGACTCCACCGTGGCAGAGCCGGAGATCTCGCAGGCCCTGAAGGACGCGGCCATTCACGAGGAGATCGCGACCCGCATCGGCAATTACGATTGCTATGTCAATGAAGGCGGGACCAATTTCAGCGGCGGACAGCGTCAGCGCATCGAGATCGCCCGCGCGCTGGTGGTCAATCCCTCGGTCGTGGTGCTGGACGAGGCCACGGCGGCGCTGGATCCGATCACCGAAAAATCGATCGACGATCAGCTTCGCCGCCGTGGCTGCACTTGCATCATCATCGCCCATCGCCTCAGCACGATCCGTGACTGCGACGAGATCATAGTGCTTCAGCAGGGCCGCTTGGTTGAGCGGGGCACGCATGAGCAGCTGATGGCGATCGATGGTGCCTACAGCCAGCTGGTGGCGCAGCAATGAACGAGGAAGCCCCCGCCACGCTGCAGATGCGCGATGCAGTCCCGTTGCCGGCTGCGGACGAGGGGGCCCGCATGATCCTTGACAGCCGGCACCCGGTGGCGCTCGACCGGCGCGGCCGCGTCCTGCAGGTGATGTCCGGGCATGTCGACGTGTTTGCGATCGGTACCGTCGGGGACGAGCAGACCACGCCGCGGCAGCATCTATTCAGGATCGAGCAGGGCTCGATTCTGGCGGATGTCCTTCTGGGCGAAGATCCGAACCTGCGCATGGTCGCGGTCGGGAGCGCGGGCGCGGAAGTTGCAGTTACGAGCTACGCCGGATGCTCCGACGAGACGTTGCGGAGCTGGATGATCAGGTTGTCGCGGCTGATTGCGGGGCCTCATCCCAGCTGGGACATGCTGGAGGCGAGCACGCTTCTTGCGGTCGAGATGAAGGACGGCGAGAGGCGGCGAGGTCCGGCCCGCAGCGTGCTGTTCCTGTCGGTTGCGGTCGGGAGTGCGCGCCTGATGGGACAGGAACCGACCTTTCGGCCGGGCAGTCCGCCGGTGCCGCTATCGTCCGGGATGTGGGTCGAAGCGGGCGCGGACTCATGCACGCTGGTCAATGCCGGCGACCCCGCAGGTCCCGAACTGCATGCGGTGCTGGACCGCTTTCATCAGGCTGCCGCGGCCTGCCTGCGCGAGCAGTTGCACGAGGCGCCGCGTCTCGAGGCCCAGCGGCTGGAGCGGCGCCAGGAACTGACCCGCTCGCGGGCTGCCGAGCTGGTTGACCGGCTGTCGGCCATCATCGTCCGTCCGTCCACACCGGTCGACGCTGCATCCGCCAATCTTTCCGAGGATCCGCTGCTGGCAGCCTGCGCCGCTGCGACGCAGGAGCTGAAGGTGCAGATCCAACCGCCACCGGGCCGGTCGAGCCGGGACCGGACCTATGATGACGTGGTCGAGATCGCACGTGCATCCCGCCTGAGGGTACGCCGGACCCAGCTGCGCCGCGACTGGTGGCTGCAGGATGCAGGTCCCATGGTGGGCTGGTTCGGAGCGTCGCGCGACCCGGTGGCGCTGCTGTGGAGCAGGGGCCGCTACGTCATGGTCGGACCGGAGCCCGAGAGCCGGCGCGTCGTCGAGCGCGCCCTGGCGCCGGAGCTCGACCCGGAGGCTGCAAGCTTCTATCCGACCCTGCCGGCTTCCAAATTGAATCTCCGGGACCTGCTGGTATTCTCGCTGCGCTTCGTCCGCGGCGACATCATGCGCATCGCGATCGCCGTGACGGTGATTGGATTGCTCTCGCTGGTCACCCCGTTGATCACGCAGGCGCTCGTCAGCTCCGTGATCCCGCGGACCGAAATTGACCAGCTGACGTTCTGCGCCATCGCGCTCGCCGTCACCGCGATCGCGGGAGCCGGTCTGCAGGCGATGGAGGGAATGGCGATGCTCCGCCTCGAAGGCCGCATCGACTGGCGGCTGCAGGCGGCGGTGATCGACAGGCTGCTGAAACTGCCGGCCTCCCTGTTCCGGGAATACACGGTCGGTGATTTCGTCAGTCGCGCGCTGGGCATCGACGCGGTGCGGCGGATCCTGACCGGCCAGACGCTGCGCAGCCTGCTCGCCGGTCTGTTCGCCTGGTTCAGCGTCGTCCTGATGCTCGTCTATGATGCCCGTTTGGCGCTGATCGGTCTGGCGCTGCTTCTGGTCAGGGCGATCGCGATCATCGGCACCAGCGCGCTGCGCATCTATCACGAAACGCGGCAGTACAACCTGCAGGGCAAGGTCGAAGGATTCGTGCTGCAGATCCTCGCCAGCATCGGCAAGCTGCGCGTCGCCGCAGCAGGCGTCCGCGCGATGGCGGTGTGGTCGCGGCAGTTCGCGGTGCAGAAGCGGCACTTCATCGCGTCGCAGCGCGCGGCAAATGCGCTGTCGCTGTTTGAAGGCTCCTATCCGACGATCGCCACGCTCGTTCTGTTCGCCTATGCCGCCTTCGCCAAGAGCACGCTGCTGCAGGATTTCGGCGCCTTTCTTGCGTTCCTGGCGGCGTTCGGCCAGGCCATGGCCGGCGTCGGCATGTGGGCCAGCGGCGTCAGCGCCTCTCTCGTCGCCATTCCGCACATTACGCGGATCCGGCCGCTGGTCACCGCGGAGGCCGAGGTGGCCGATGACCGCAAGCCGCCCGGGGCACTGTCGGGTGCGGTCGAGTTCTCCCGCGTGACCTTCCGCTACATCGCGCACGGCCCGCCGGTGATCGACAATGTGACGCTGAGGATCGCGCCCGGCGAATATGTTGCGATCGTTGGGCCCTCCGGGAGCGGTAAATCCAGCCTGTTCCGTCTCCTGCTCGGTTTCGAGAAGCCGGAATCGGGCGCCATTTTCTTCGATGGCAAGGCGCTCGACACGCTCGATGTCGGTGCGGTGCGCCGGCAGCTGGGCGTGGTGCTGCAGAATGGACGTCTCGCCACCGGCAGCATCTTCGAGAACATCTGCGGCGGCCAGCCGCTGCCGCTCGAGCAGGCCTGGGCGGCCGCAAGAATGGCCGGGCTGGACGCCGACATCAAGAACATGCCGATGGGGATGCACACCGCCATCGCCGAAGGCGTCAACACGCTGTCGGGCGGACAGCGCCAGCGCATCATGATCGCCCGCGCGGTCGCGCGTCGGCCGCGCATCCTGCTGTTCGACGAGGCCACGAGTTCGCTCGACAACCGCTCGCAGGCGATTGTCAGCGATGCGCTCGGAGCGCTCAACGTGACGCGCATCGTCATCGCGCACCGGCTCAGCACGGTCCGTCAAGCCGATCGCATCATCGTGCTGAGCGAAGGCAAGGTGATGCAGAGCGGCACCTTCGCGGAGCTGAGCGAGGCGAAGGGCCTGTTTGCCGACTTCGCGCGCCGGCAGATGCTTTGAACTCGGAGGCCTGACGGTCGGGGGTGATCATGCGCAAGGTACTCTACATTTTCGGCCTTCTGACCGACGCAGACATCGGCTGGCTGGGCATGAACGGTAGCTGCCGCCGGATCAGGAGCGGAGAAGTCCTGATCCAGGAAGGGAAGCAGACGGATTCGCTGATCCTGCTGCTCGAGGGCGAGGTCCAGGTTTCGGCGCGGGGGCACGGCGACATCGCCCGGATGAGCGTTGGCGAGATCATGGGCGAGGTGTCGCTGGTCGACTCGGCACCGCCGTCGGCCACGATAGCCGTCGTGGCCGACGGGATGGCGCTGTTCATCGACAAGACCCTGCTGCTCGACAAGCTCGATCAGGACGAAGGCTTCGCGGCGCGCTTCTATCGCGCGCTCGCCATCTTCCTCGCGGACCGGCTGCGTGCGACACGGCAGCCGACCACCGACCGCCTGATCGACCTTGCCGGCATTTCCCGCGACGAGCTCGACATGGGAATCATGGAGCGCGTCGCTGACGCCGGCGAGCGCTTCAACCGGCTGCTCCACGCCCTGGGCGTCCAGCAAGGCGGCTGAGGGCGCTCTCACGTCCCGGTGCAGTGGCCGACGGCAGTCCGATCGCCTTCGGCACACCGACGGCGAGGTCCGCCGGACCGCGCTTGATCCGGATCAAGCTGCCGTTGAGCGAGCCCCGCTAACATGCAACTTGCGTAACTCGGCCCACGGTTACGTTGCCAAGTCGCCGCCGAGATCCAATCCCCCGCATCTCGGCGGCTCCTTTCTTCGATGATTCAATCGCGCCGCGGGGACCGTGGGAATGAGCCGATGCGCACCTATTACTTCGATATCAGGGACGGCGTGCCCGTCCGGGACAAGGCGGGTCTGGAGCTTGCTAGTGACGGCGCCGCCATCGCCCATAGCAAGGGCCTTGCCGACAAGGTGCGAAAAGAGAAGCCGAAGGGGCATCCCGAGCTTCAGGTCGTCGTCATCGACGAGAGCGGCCGTGAAGTTCACCGCGAGCCGGTCTATCCAGGCGCACCACGGTGAAGACGCCGTCTCGCACGCTGCCGGCCTCTTCAGCGATTTGAACCGCGATCCTTCAACGGCTGGAAAATCTGATTGGCGGGTGGTTGCCCGCTGGTCGGAACGGCGATGGCAATGAAGCCGCGGCCCATCGACGAGTGACAGGCGTTGCAGCCCTCGGTCAGCACGCGCATGGAAGCGACGAACTTGCGCTCATCTCCCGCCGCGATCGCGTCGGCGATCGAGAGCAGCGGCTCCTTCATCGTGGTCACGTTGCTGACGGGGATCGCCGGATAGTAGATGGCCGCTTCGGCCAGGCTATTCGTCAGCTGCCGCAGTTCGTATGCCGCCAGGTCCCAGTTCTTCGCCTTGCCTGCATACCAGAGCTTGAGATGTTCAAGCTGTGCCATGCTCATGACCTCGACGAGCCGGGGCGCCTCCTGTTTCGCGCTCGCGGAAGGTGGAAAGTCCGACTGAGCAATCGCGGACGTCATCGTAGCGGCCGACGTGGCGAGAATCGCGCACCATTTCTTCAGCGTCATCCGAGCATTCCCAGTGGATCGCACCCTTTACTATCAGGGGTGCGATTCATGGCTTTGCGCTGAATCAAGCTTTGGCGTTCCCGCCGCGAAGTGAAACGGGCCTGCGGGATGCCCGAACGTCGATCTCGAAATTGCTCCCTTGCGGCGAAGCGCCCAAGGAAGCGCACGAGGATGCTCGCAAGCGAGATCAGTTCAGCCTGCCAAGGAGCCTTCGGATGATCTTCCGCAAGTTCTCGGCGTACTCGTCGACCACCTGACGCCTCTCGGGCGATGGCGGCAGCTGACGGTCGTCATCCTGGTCGGGCGACCGGCTATCCGTCCTGGATCTCCCGCGCATGATGGAGGCGATCGGCTTTGTCACTTTCACGGGAATTCTGACCTTTGATGCACGACGCGGCGTCGTTCAGGCTAGGTGCCAATTCCATCGTCGGCCTTCACACAAGTTAAGCCGCCGAGCCGGCCGATCTGCACGGCTCGTCACCGACGCGTGGCGCCGCAGCACAATCCTGCAAATCGAGCTAGGTGCACGAGGCGCCCGGATCGCACTTCGGGCAGCAGCCGTCGGCCGCTGCGCCGAGCTGACGGCCGAGCTCGACCCTGAGAGCCTCCCTGTCCCATTCCGTGCCGTCGCATCTGACGATTCGCTTCGCACGCTCGAAGGCGTGACTCTCGGCGGCGTCATCGCCGATGCGGATGATCACGTCCCAATGGAACGGGCAGGCTGTCGTCGCGCGGGTCGTCTCCAGTGCGTAGCGCACGACCTCGGTGAGGTCGTCGGTCTGAATGTCGGCAAGCATGTTGGTTCTCCTGATCGGCGTCCTCCCTTGTCAGACCATGCGCCGGCTTCGACGAAAATCGGCCCCGGGCTCCATGGGAGCGCCGAGGCCGATTGTTCGCCTGGCTCTTCCATCCAGGGTCTGAACTCGTCCAGCAAACCCGCGCTGCCGATTTTGGTTCCATCGAACTCTCCGGCGGAGCCGCTCTTGCGGCCTGCTCCATGCTCGCGGTCTTCTGCGCTCATCCGTGAAAGCGGCGCCGGCAGGGGTTCGAATCCGGACGTCGCTCACGCCGGCAAAGGAACCTTGAAAAAGCATTCCCGATGCCGAGACCAGCCTATAGCCGGCGTCACAAAGATGTCTTGATCCAGCTCAAAGGAGGCGCTGGCGGTTCGACCAAGCGCTTTGCGATCGGCAATCCGCCCACAAGCGCTGCGCGATATCTCGGCCGCTTCCCGCGTGAGTACGTTCAGGACATCTGCGTAAGTACTGCCCCGCAATTTCAACCTCGCCGCGCCGGGCGCATATCTCCAGCATGGAGCGCAACGTCATCTTCAAATGCCCCCGCACGGGCATGAACGTGCAGCACTGGCTTCCCGGCACAGCCTCCGAGGCCGCGGACACGCACGTCCCGGTCCGTTGTCCCGCTTGCGCTGCGCTGCACTTCGTCAATGTCGCCAGCGGCAAGACGTTGGGCGAGGGCATCGGTCGGCCTCTCGCGACGTCTCAGACCCAGCCGCCATCGACGATGTAATGCTGGGCGGTGCAGGCGGAGGCCTCGTCGGAGGCGAGGAAGATTGTGAACTTCGCAACCTCGTCCGGCATGAGCCTGCGCTTCAGGCATTGTCGCTGCTGCAGCTCGATCTCGCCGGCCGGCGTCATCCATTTCTCGAGCTGCCGCTCGGTCATGATCCAGCCCGGCGCGATCGCATTGACGCGGATGTTGTAGGGTCCGTAGTCGCGCGCCAGCGAGCGCGTCAGTCCGATCACGCCAGACTTGCTGGCGGTGTAGGCGGCCATGCCGCCTTGTCCTGCGATCCAGGACACCGAGCCGAAATTGACGATGGCGCCGGCATTGGCCGCCTTCATGTCCGGCAACACCGCCTGCGATGCGAAGAACTGGTGCTTCAGGTTCACCGCGATGCGGTCGTCCCAGTATTCCGGCGTCATCTCCTCGGTGTTGTGCCGCTCGTCATGCGCGGCGTTGTTGATCAGGATGTTGATCGGACCATGCGCCTGGCGTGCCGCGACGACGCCGGCACGCAGCGCGCCGATGTCGGTGAGATCGACATGCTGGAAATGAGCTGCCAATCCCTGCTCGGACAGCTCACGCGCCAGGCGCTGTCCCTCGTCGATCTTGATGTCGAAGAACACGACCTTGGATTTCTGCTCCGCAAAGCGCCGCACGATCGCAGCGCCGATGCCGGCTGCGCCACCGGTGACGAGCACGACCTTGCCGGCGAGGTCGGAATAGATCGCAGCCATGGGCACCTCGTTTGTCACGGCCGGCGCGGTGGGCCGCGTCGACTCTTTCGCAAACCTTAGCCATTCCGTTGGTGAGGTGCATAGATCAGATTTTGTGTTGCGCACCTCAAAAATTGAGGGCAGGATTGCTTCAAAGAATAAAAGTCGATCGGGAGGATGTCATGAGATTGCTCGGGAAACTGGGACTCGCCGCTGTCGCATGGCTGCTTTGGACCAGTTCCGCGTCAGCCGACACCACGGTCAAATGGCTGCACATCGAGGTCAACCCGGCCCAGGTGAAGATCTGGGAGGAGGTCGCACGCAGCTATGAGGCGTCGCATCCCGGTGTGAAGGTCGAGATGCAGTTCCTCGAGAACGAGGCCTACAAGGCCAAGCTGCCGACCATCCTGCAATCGAAGGATCGGCCGCACATCATCTATAGCTGGGCCGGCGGAGTGCTGAAGACCCAGATCGAGGCCGGCGTGCTGGCAGACATCACCGAGTCCGTGAAGAGCGGCGGCTACAGCGACACGATCGCACCGGCGGCGCTCGCGGCTTTCACCAGCAACGGCAAGGTTTATGGCCTGCCGACCGCGCTCTCGCAGGTCGGCTTCCTCTACAACAAGGATTTGATGGCCAAGGGCAATGTCGATGCAAGCAAGATCAAGACATGGGATGATCTGCTCGGCGCGGTGAAATCGCTGAAGGCCGCGGGCGTGACGCCGATTGTGGTCGGCGGTGCTGACAAATGGCCGCTGCATTTCTACTGGACGCATCTCGCCGTGCGCATCGGCGGCAAGCCGGCCTTCGATGCAGCGTTGAAGGGTGAGAATGGCGGCTTCACTGGGGAGACCTTCCAGAAATCCGGTGAGCTGTTCAAGCAGCTGGTCGATCTGCAGCCGTTCCAGAACGGCTTCCTCGGCTTCAAGAACCCGCAGGCCGTCGGCTATTTCGGTGACGGCAAGGCCGCGATGATCCTGGCCATCTCGTCCTTCTATCACACCCAGCGCGCACTTGCCGCCGACAAGGTCGGTCTCGGCGACGACAAGCTTGGCTGGTTCGACTTTCCGGTCGTGCCCGGCGGCAAGGGCGAGCCGTCGGACACGCTCGGCGGCATCACCGGCTGGTTGATCACCAAGGGCGCGCCCAAGGAAGCCACCGACTTCCTGAAATTCTTCATCTCCAAGGACGTGCAGGCGCGGCTTGCTGCCGGCAACTTCATCGTTCCCGTCGTCAAGGGCGGCGAGGCCGGCCTGAGCAGCGCCTTCATGAAGCAGATCGCGGCCAATCTGGCGAAGTCCAATTATCACCAGAACTTCTATGACCAGAGCCTCGGCCCCTCGGTCGGCCGCGTCGTCAACGACGTCACGGCGGAGATCGCCGGCGGCAGCATGAGCCCGCAGGACGCGGCGAAAGCGATCGAAGCGGCGTGGAAGCAGGGTAACTGACGGTGGCGCGACGGATCGCGATCACCTCGCCGATCGGCGTTGCCGGCGAGGCGGCCCCTCAGGTCGCGGTTCGTGGCCCAGGCTGGGACGGACGCTTCACGGTCCTGATCCTGTTCCTGCCGCCGGCGCTGCTGCTGTTCACGCTGTTCGTGGTGCTGCCGATCGGCGAGGCCGCGTGGTATTCGGCCTTCAACTGGAACGGCTTCGGCAGGCCGACCAACTGGATCGGCTTCGACAATTACCGCTTCGTGCTGGAGACGCGGGCCTTCTGGCTCGCGCTGCGCAACAACGCCCTGATCATCGCCGTCTCGCTCGCGATCCAGCTGCCGCTGGCGCTCACGCTGGCGTTGATGCTGGCCGAAAAATTTCGCGGCGCCGTGGCGCTGCGCATGCTGTTCTTCCTGCCCTATATCCTCGCCGAGATCGCGACCGGGCTGATCTTCAGCTTCGTCTATGACGGCGATTTCGGCCTCGTCGCTTCGATCTGGCGCACGTTCGGCGCCGAGCCTCCGCATCTGCTCGCCTCGACCGACACGGCGATGCTGGCGGTGCTGATCGTGGTGGTCTGGAAGTATTTCGGCTTCCACATGATGCTGTTCATCGCCGCACTGCAAAGCCTCGACAAGAACCTGGTCGAAGCCGCCCGGATCGACGGCGCGACGCGGACGCAGACGCTGCGCCACGTCGTGATCCCCTTGCTCTATCCGACCATCCGCCTGTCGGTGTTCTTCGCCATCATCGGCTCGCTGCAGCTGTTCGATCTCGTCATGCCGCTGACGCGCGGCGGGCCGGCCGATTCGTCGAACACGATGGTGAGCTTTCTCTACAACAACGGCATCTCGCGCATGCGGGTCGGCTATGGCAGCGCCATCGGCGTCATCCTGTTCGCGATCTGCGTGACCTTTGCCTTCACCTACAAGCGATGGTTCATGCGCGATGAGTAGTGCCGGTGCCAGACCCGCATTCGATCCCGCCGTGCTGTTCAAGGCGCTGTTCCTCGGCCTGGTCGCGATCTTCGTCCTGGTGCCGCTGCTCGCGACCCTGCTCGGCGGCTTCAAGTCGCTCGGCGAGCTCCGCGTCAACCCGTTCGGGCTGCCCCGGCAGTGGGAATGGCAGAACTACGCCGACATCCTGTTCTCGGCGCGCTACTGGCAGCTGCTGCGTAACTCGCTCGTCATCTCGACGCTGGCGGTGGCGCTGACCCTGATCACGGCTTCGATGGCCGCCTTCACCTTCGCCCATGTCAGGTTCTTCGGCTCATCGATGCTGCTCAGCTATCTGACGCTGGGCCTGCTGTTTCCCGCTGCGACCGCCGTGCTGCCTCTGTTCATCAAGGTGCGGGATCTCGGCCTGCTCGACACTTATTTCGGCGTCGCGCTGCCACAGGTGGCGTTCAGCCTCGCCATGAGCGTGCTGCTGCTACGCCGCTTCTTCAAGGACATTCCCTACGAGCTGCTCGAGGCCGCGCTGGTCGACGGCTGCAGCTACATCAAGTTCTTTCGCTACGTGACGCTGCCACTGTCGCGGCCGATCCTGGCGACCGTCGGCACCATCACCTTCGTCAACAGCTGGAACGCCTATCTGTTGCCGCTGGTGATGCTGAACACCGATGCGCTGTATCCCTGGCCGCTCGGCATCATGGTCTACCAGGGCGAATACTCGTCCGAATGGCACCTGATCCTGGCCTTCATCACGCTCACCATCCTGCCCACGATCATCCTGTTCCTGCTGGCGCAGAAGCACATCGTGGCCGGCCTCACCGCAGGTGCGGTCAAGGGATGAGCCGTAGTCTGAGGAGATAACATGAGAAAAGTAGGCATCGGAATCATAGGCTGCGGGGTGATCAGCACCGCCTATCTCAAGGCGGCGCAGCGCTTCCCCGTCATGGAGGTCAGGGCGCTCGCCGACATGCGCAGCGAGGTTGCCGAGCGTCAGGGCGCGGCCTTCGGCTTGCCGGGAATGCGGGTCGACCAATTGCTGAAGCGCGACGACGTCGAAATCGTCGTCAATCTCACGGTGCCGCTCGCCCACACCGACGTCAGCCTCGCGGTGCTGAACGCCGGCAAGCACGTTCATTCGGAGAAGCCGCTCGGCATCAATGTCACCGAGGCGCGCAAGGTCATGGAGCTTGCCGCGCAGAAGAACCTGCGCGTCGGTTGCGCGCCCGACACGTTCCTCGGCGGCGGCCATCAGACCGCGCGCAAGCTGATCGACGACGGCGCGATCGGAAAACCCGTCGCGGGCAGCGCCTTCTTCGGCTGCCCCGGCCACGAGCGCTGGCATCCGGCACCCGGCTTCTATTACCTGCGCGGCGGCGGGCCGATGCTCGACATGGGGCCGTATTACATCACCGATCTCGTGCAATTGCTCGGCCCGGTCGCCAGCGTGATGGGCTCGACCGCGCGTCCGAGGAACGAGCGCGTGGTCACCAGCCAGCCGATGAACGGCGCACTGATTCCGGTCGAGGTCGCGACCCATGTCGCGGGAACGCTGGAGTTCGAGAGCGGCGCCGTCGTGTCGATCACGATGAGCTTCGACGTGCCGAAACATCGCCACGCGCCGATCGAGATCTACGGCGACAAGGGCAGCATGCTGGTGCCGGATCCAAATCGCTTCGGCGGTGAGGTGCAGGTGGCGAAGACCGGCGGCGAATGGGAGGCGATGCCGCTGACGCACGGCCATTTCGAGGGCGAGTTCCGCTCCATCGGCGTTGCCGACATGGCGTCCGCCATCCTGAACGACCGGCCGCATCGCGCCAGCGGCGCGCTCGCCTTCCACGTGCTGGAGGTGATGGAGGCGTTCCAGACCTCGGCCGACGAGGGCCGCCGCGTCAAGATCGAGAGCCGCGTCGAGCGGCCGGCGATGCTGCCGGCCGGACGTGAAACCGGACAGATCGATTGAGGGAATGACCATGCGCAAGGCAATGATTGTATGGGGTGGCTGGCCGGGACACGATCCCGATCTCTGCGCGTCGATGATCCGTGGCTGGCTGAAGGCGGAAGGTTTTGACGTCCGGATCGAAACCACGACCGAGGCATTCGGCGATCCCAAAATCCATGATCTGTCGTTGATCATCCCGATCTACACGATGTCGAAGATCGAAAAAGCGGAAGCGCTCAACCTCTGCGATGCGGTGCGCAGCGGCGTCGGGCTCGCCGGCCATCATGGCGGCATGTGCGATGCCTTCCGCGAATCGGTCGAGTACCAATTCCTGTGCGGCGGGCAGTGGGTCGCCCATCCCGGCAACATCATCGACTACAAGGTCGACTTGACGAAGCCGGACGATCCGATCATGACGGGTCTGAAGAGCTTCGAGCATCGGTCCGAGCAGTATTACATGCATGTCGATCCCGCCATCGAGGTCCTGGCAACGACGACTTTCACCGGTGAGCACGCGCCCTGGATCGAGGGCGTGGTGATGCCCGTGGTGTGGAAGAAGCGCTATGGCGCGGGGAGGGTGTTCTATTCCTCGCTGGGCCACCGCGCCTACGAGCTCGACGTGCCGGAGATCCGGACGTTGATGACCCGCGGCATGCTGTGGGCCGCGCGCGAATGACTGACAGCGCGACCCAGCCGGTGCTTCGGGCCACGCTCGAGGACGTCGCGCGCGCGGCGGGCGTTTCGCTCGCCACCGTCGATCGCGTCGTCAACCGGCGCGAGGGTGTCCGCGCCAAGACCGTCGCGCGCGTCGAGGCCGCCGTGGCAAAGCTCGGCTATCGCGCCGATCTTGCCGCGGCGCGGCTCGCCCGCGGGCAGACGTTCCGGTTTGCCTTCGTGCTGCCGACGGGCAGCAACAGCTTCATGACCAATCTCAGCGAGCAGGTGGCGCGCACCGCGGGCTGGCTCGCCGGCCATCGCGGCTTCATCGACATCCACCATGTCGACGTGTTCGATCCCGACGTCCTTGCGGGTGCGCTGGAGAACCTCTCGCCGGCCTATCAGGGCGTCGCCGTCATCGCGCTCGATCATCCCCGGGTTCGCGCCGCGATCGACGAGCTCGTCGCGCGCGGGGTTGCGGTGGTGACCCTGGTGTCGGACGCGCCGAGTTCGTCCCGGGTGCATTATGTCGGGATCGACAATCCGGCCGCGGGCCGCACCGCCGCCACGCTGATGGGGCGCTTCCTCGCCGGGCGCGAGGGCACCGTCGCCGTGATTGCGGGATCGTTGTCGCTGCGCGATCACACCGAACGGCAGTTCGGCTTCCACCAGATCCTGTCGAGCGAGTATGCGAACCTCTCCACGCTCCCGGTCATCGAGGGCCGCGACGACAGCGACCGCACGCGGGACCTCACGGCCGCGCTGCTCGCCCGCCATGCCGACCTCCGCGGCATCTATTGCTGCGGCGCCGGAAACCGCGGCATCGCCGATGCGCTCGAAGCTTCGGGCCGCGCGCGCGAGGTGGTCTGGATCACCCATGAACTGACCGAGCACACCAGGCGCTTCCTGGTGCGCGGCACGCTCGATGCCGTCATCAACCAGGATGCCGGCCACGAGGCGCGGTCTGCGGCGCGAGTCCTGCTCGCGCATTGTTCGGGCGAGCCGATCAGCCCCGACCAGGAGCGCATCCGCATCGACATCTTCCTGCGGGACAATCTGCCGTAGCGCGCGATGGGATCAGGTTTGATCGCTAAGTGCGCTCCCTCTCCCGCTTGCTGGAGAGGTTGCACCGAGCCCGTGGCGATCGATCAACCTAAAGCCATTCCGCTTTGGCGCAACCGCGCGCAACCGTGGCGTGAGGATTACCCCTCGTACTGGTCCGGCCCCATTGCCCAGGACGCTTCGTCGTGGCCGAAGGCGTAATTGCGGTTGTTGAGCGCCGGATTGCGGTTGACCATCGGCCGCATGAACATCGGATGGGTCGCCGAGCGCACCTCGTGCTCGACCGTGAACAGCTTCTTGCCGCTGTCGAGGTCGACGATGTCGCAGAACCGGTACTGGTATTGATTGTCCTCGCGGGAGATCAGCTTGCGCGCAAGCAGCTTGCGGTAGGGGCCGGAGAAGTCGGTAATGTACATCTGCACGTGGTGGCCGTCATAGTCGCCCGGCGGTCGTTCGGTCTCGCGAAACAACAGATGCTGGTTGCGGCCGGTCTTCACCGCGGCCACAGCGGCCTCGCCGTTCTGCAAGCTCGCGGGCATGCCCATGACTTCAGGGTAGAAGGCGCAGATGCCGGCCGCCGATCCCATGGGCACGTCGAACTCGACATAGGGAATGCCGAGCGCGATGCGGCCGAACCGCGCGGCGTCGGGCTCGTAGCAGCGCACGCGGTTGCCCCAGGGGCAAACCGCTTCGACATGGTCATTGTGCTCCGCGAATGCGAACGCCGTGCCCTCGAGCTTCTTCGCGACCGACCCGAGCCGTGCCAGCAGCGCCTCGCGGCCTTCGATGACGAGGCCGATGTGTCCGCGCAGCACCTGCGGCCGGCCGCTCGGCAGATGAAACTGGCTCCGCCCGGCGTTGATCCACATGTTGGTGTCCGACACCATCAGGTAGGGATCGCGGGTGAGCCCGAGCCCGGCGACGTAGAACAGCGTGGCGAGGCGCTGGTCCGGGACCTGGATGTTGACGTGCTCGAAATGGATGGCGTTGCCGAGATCTTCTGCGGACCGATCGAATTGTTGCGGCATGGGTGTGCGCTTCTCGCTGGGGGACGAACGCGTACATCTTAACGCATAGTTTCCGGCCGTCGAATTTTTCCGCCAGTCATGTCTTGCCGGCGCGGACGACATGCCGATTGCCGTCTCGCCAGCCGCCGCTGCTGCCGCGGAGGCGCCCTGCGACAATTTTTTTCTGCTGTGACCCTTGAACGGAATTCGACCCGATCCTAGGTCGTTTGCCGCCCGGGGGCCGGTTCCGGACCCGGATTTTGGACATCGCTGAACCTACCCAAGGAGGATGTGCATGCATTTCCGCCCGTTGCACGACCGTGTGCTCGTGCGCCGCATCGATGCCGAGGAGAAGACCGCCGGCGGCATCATCATTCCCGACACCGCCAAGGAGAAGCCGCAGCAGGGCGAGATCATCGCCGTGGGACCGGGCGGGCGAAACGAGCAGGGCCAGCTCGTGCCGCTCGACGTCAAGGTCGGCGACCGGGTGCTGTTCGGCAAATGGTCGGGCACCGAGGTCAAGATCGACGGCGAGGAGCTGTTGATCATGAAGGAAAGCGATCTTCTCGGCGTGGCCGAGCAGGTCGGCACGCTGAAGAAGGCGGCGTAACGCTGAGAGTCATCGAACGGAAAGGAGTTGAGCAACATGGCTGCCAAGGACGTGAAATTCGCGACCGAGGCCCGCGAGCGCATGCTGCGGGGCGTCGACACACTGGCGAATGCGGTGAAGGTTACGCTCGGTCCAAAGGGACGCAACGTCGTCATCGAGAAATCGTTCGGCGCTCCGCGCATCACCAAGGACGGCGTCACCGTCGCCAAGGAGATCGAGCTGGAGGACAAGTTCGAGAACATGGGCGCGCAGATGGTGCGCGAGGTCGCCTCGAAGACCAATGATCTCGCCGGCGACGGCACCACCACGGCGACCGTCCTGGCGCAGGCCATCGTCAAGGAAGGCGCCAAGTCCGTCGCCGCCGGCATGAATCCGATGGACCTCAAGCGCGGCATCGACCTTGCCGTGGATGCGATCGTCGCCGACCTTAAATCCCACGCCAAGAAGATCACCTCCAACGACGAGATCGCCCAGGTCGGCACCATCTCCGCCAACGGCGACACCGAGATCGGCCGCTTCCTGGCGGATGCGATGCAGAAGGTCGGCAACGAGGGCGTGATCACCGTTGAGGAAGCCAAGAGCCTGCACACCGAGCTCGAAGTGGTCGAGGGCATGCAGTTCGATCGCGGCTACATCTCGCCCTATTTCGTCACCAATGCCGAGAAGATGCGGGTCGAGCTCGAGGATCCCTATGTGCTGATCCACGAGAAGAAGCTGTCGGGCCTGCAGACCATGCTGCCGCTGCTCGAGCAGGTCGTGCAATCCGGCAAGCCGCTCCTGATCATCGCGGAGGAGGTCGAGGGCGAGGCGCTGGCGACGCTGGTCGTCAACCGCCTGCGCGGCGGCCTGAAGGTTGCCGCCGTCAAGGCGCCGGGCTTCGGCGACCGCCGCAAGGCGATGCTGGAGGATATCGCGATCCTCACCGGCGGCACCGTGATCTCCGAAGATCTCGGCATCAAGCTCGAGAACGTCACCGTGAAGATGCTGGGCCGCGCCAAGAAAGTGGTGATCGAGAAGGAGAACACCACGATCGTCGACGGCGCCGGCGCCAAGAAGGACATCGAGGCGCGCAGTCAGCAGATCAGGACGCAGATCGAGGAAACCACCTCGGACTACGACCGCGAGAAGCTGCAGGAGCGCCTCGCCAAGCTTGCCGGCGGCGTCGCGGTGATCCGGGTCGGCGGCGCGACCGAGGTCGAGGTCAAGGAGCGCAAGGATCGCGTCGACGATGCCCTGCATGCGACACGGGCCGCAGTCGAGGAAGGCATCCTGCCGGGCGGCGGCGTGGCGCTGTTGCGCGCGCTCAAGGCGCTCGACGACGTCAAGACCGCCAATCCCGACCAGAAGGCGGGCGTCGACATCGTGCGCCGCGCCATCCAGGTGCCGGCACGGCAGATTGTGCAGAATGCAGGTGAGGACGGCTCCGTCGTCGTCGGCAAGCTGCTCGAGAACCAGACCTACGCCTGGGGCTTCAATGCCGCGACCGGCGAGTACCAGGACCTGGTCCAGGCCGGCGTGATCGATCCTGCCAAGGTGGTGCGTACCGCCTTGCAGGACGCGGCCTCGGTGGCCTCGCTGCTCATCACGACCGAAGCGCTGGTGGCCGACAAGCCGAAGAAGACCGAGGCGCCGAGCGCTCCCGCGATGGACTTCTAAGGACGTGCGAGCCCGGCCCACGGCCGGGCTCGTTTCTCATGATCGACTAAGTCTGTTTCGAAACGAAAGGAGGATGAAATGATCAAGGATCGTGCTTTCTCCGCTCGCGGGGAAACCACCCGGAAAACGTTGCGGCGCCTCGCCGCCTTGGCCTTCGGCGCCGGCCTCTCGCTGATGCCTTTTGCAGCCTTTGGCGCCGAAAGCGCCGGCTCTGCACCCAAGACGCCGGACACTTTCGAACGGCTCGCCTTGCCGCCGATCCCGTATCTCGACACGATGCCGTGGTCGAGCTGGGAACGAGGCGGCCCGACCATGAAGGTCGACACGTTGCTGCCGATCCTCGGGCCCTCCGGGATCCGGCTGGATCTCACGCCGCCTGACCGGAACAGGCCGGAGCCTGCCACCAGCTGATACGGAGGAGCGGCCGGCGAGGCCGCTCCTTCGTCCTTGCACCCATTCATCGCTCAGTCGAGGAGGATCATCAGATGAGAGGCATTGTCCTCGCCGTCGCATTGCTGGGAATGGTCAATGCGCTTCAGGCCAAAGAGGCCGATTCTCCGCGCGGCGAGGCGCGGAATTCGCTCGAGCCTGCCCGGCAGCTCGCGACCAGCTCCATTGGAGACTCTCGGCGCGATGCCGAGAAGTCCCGCCAGACCGAGCGCAAAAGCCGGGAGTTTTCGCCCGAACGTCTGATCCCGGATATCTGCAGAGGATGCTGATCGGCCTCGGCCGACCAGCATCTTCTCTCCTCCTCTAATGCGACGTCGCGAGGCGCGCCTCATCGAGATGCGCGCACATCTTCACCTTGATCCGCTGCAAGGCGCGCTGCTCGATCTGCCGGACCCGCTCGCGCGAGATGCCGAACTTGCCGGCGAGGGCGTCCAGCGTCTGGTGCGGCTCGTCGAAAAATCGCGCCTCGACGATGCTGCGCTCCCGTGTCGACAACGCCGCGAGTGCATCCGCGAGGGCGGCCTTGGTGCGTGCGCGATCGGTCGCTTCCAGCAGCAGGCTCTCCGGGTCCGGAGAGGGATCCACCAGCCGGTCCTGCCATTGGTCGCCTTCCGTCTCGACGCTGAGCGGCACGTTGAGTGAGATGTCGCCGCGCAGCCGGCCGTTCATCTCGACGACATCGGCTTCTCTCACGTCGAGATGGTTCGCGATATGTGTCAGCTGATCCGTGCGAAGATCGCCGTCCTCCGCTACGCCGAGCCTGTTCTTCAGCTTGCGCAGGTTGAAGAACAGCTTCTTCTGCGCCGCCGTGGTGCCCAGCTTGACGAGGGACCATGATCGCAGGATGTAGTCCTGAACCGATGCCTTGATCCACCAGGCGGCATAGGTCGCGAGCCGAAAGCCTTTCTCGGGATCGAACCGCTTCACGGCCAGCATCAGCCCGACATTGGCTTCCGAGATGAGGTCGGCGATGCCAAGGCCATAGCGGCGATATTGGAGTGCGATCTTGGCCGCGAGCCGCAGATGGCTCGTCACCAGCCGATAGGCGGCGTCGCGATCGCCGCAATCGCGCAATCGCCTGGCATATTCGGCTTCTTCCGACGCCTCGAGCAGCGGAAACCGGTGGATCTCCTTGAGATAACGAGATAGCCCGGCTTCCGAATGAAGAGCAGGAAGCGATGAGGCAACCAGCATCGCACCCTCCCTCAAGAGCATCGTTCGCGCCGGCCGGGGGCGCGTTGCCGGTTGATGGGACAATCCGGGTGAAGCGCCGAGAGCGGCGCGGTTCGAGCGCGGGCAGGTTTCATGTCCAAATCCTCGATAGAGCAAGATGGTTGAACCACCGCGAGCCTGATCCGCTGAGCCCGATCATGGCACCCAGACGCCTCAGGCCGGTGGACGCCACTAGAATTTTGAAATGGCCGGAATGTTCCAGCGTGAACGGCGCAATCGGCAATCGCGATTGCCGTATGCTTTCGCCGCTGCAGACAGGCTCTTGAAACGCGAAGCGTTCATTCCAATCTGGTCCACGCAGGCGCCGGTGAGGCTGCACGCAGGTTTGGTTCGTGGGATGGATGATTATCGTGATCTCGTGAGCGCGGCTCTTGCGCTGTTCTGCGCCGGCTTGATGTTGGTGGCCGGCCATCTCCTGATCGAATGGCACGCTGGAAGCATTGATCCCGGCACCGGGATCGAAGCGCCGAAGCGCGAAGGCGCGCCGCTCATCTCGAACGGTCCGCCACCGGACAGGCGGATGATCGAGCTTCCCGCCGAGATCAAGCGCAAGCGCGCTGCGTGAGAGAGCCCTAGATCGCCCGCAGCCCTTCCTTGGGCATCTCCCGGATCAGCGCATCGATGTCACTCTGCTCCAGCGTCTCCTTCTCGAGCAGCTTCTTTGCGGCGCGGTCCAGGATCGGCCGCCGGGTGGTCAGGATGCCCTGGGTGCGCTGGAAGACCTGGTCGACGATGGCTTTCACCTCGTGGTCGACGGCGGCGGCGGTCTCTTCGGCATAGTCGCGCTCGCGTGTCGGATAGGGGCGGTCAGGGCCGGCCAGGAAGTTGCCGGGATCGCGCTCATAGGCGACGCTGCCCAGACGCTCCGACATGCCGTAGCGCGTCACCATGCTGCGGGCGATGTCGGTGACGCGGCGTAGGTCGTCCGCCGCACCGGTCGACAAGTGCCCGAACACGATCAGTTCCGCGGCGCGGCCGCCGAGCAGCACCGCCATCTTGTTCTCCAGCTCCTCCTTGGTCATCAGGAACCGGTCCTCGATCGGCCGCTGGATGGTGTAGCCGAGCGCGCCGACGCCGCGCGGGATGATCGAGACCTTGTGCACGGGGTCGGTCCCCGGCAGCGACAGCGCGACGAGGGCGTGCCCCATCTCATGATAGGCGACGATCTCGCGCTCCCTCGGGTTGAGCAGGCGATTGCGTTTCTCCAGGCCCGCGATCATGCGCTCGACCGCATTGTTGAAATCGCTCATGGTCACGGCTTCGGCCCCGCGTCGCGTCGCCAGCAGCGCGGCTTCGTTGACGAGATTGGCGAGGTCGGCGCCGGTGAAACCAGGGGTGAGCGCGGCAACGGCGTCTGCGTCGACATTCTCGGCGAGGCGCACCTTCTTCATGTGCACCTTGAGGATCTCGATGCGGCCCTTCTTGTCGGGCCGGTCGACCAGCACCTGGCGGTCGAAGCGGCCGGCGCGGAGCAGGGCGGGATCGAGGATCTCGGGCCGGTTGGTGGCGGCGAGGATGACGAGGCCCGAGCGCGAATCGAAGCCGTCGAGCTCGACGAGCAGCTGGTTGAGCGTCTGCTCCTTCTCGTCATGGCCGCCGGCGAACGGACCGATGCCGCGGGCACGGCCGAGCGCGTCGAGCTCGTCGATGAAGATGATGGCGGGCGCCTTGTCGTGCGCCTGCTGGAACAGGTCTCGCACCCGCGCCGCGCCGACGCCGACGAACATCTCGACGAACTCCGAGCCGGAGATCGAGAAGAACGGCACTTTCGCTTCGCCCGCCACGGCCTTGGCCAGCAAGGTCTTGCCTGTGCCCGGCGGCCCGACCAGCAGCACGCCTTTCGGCATGCGGCCGCCGAGGCGGCCATAATCGGTCGGGTTCTTCAGGAAATCGACGACCTCGCGCAGCTCGTCCTTGGCCTCGTCCACACCCGCGACGTCGGCAAAAGTGACGCCGGTGTTGGATTCGACGTAGACCTTGGCCTTGCTCTTGCCGATCGCCATCAGCCCGCCGCCGATCCCGCCTCCTTCGGCCATGCGGCGGCCGATGTACCACCAGACGCCGAAGAACAGCAGCACCGGCATGACCCACGACAGCAGGTCGCGCAGAAACGTGCTCTCGATCTGCCCGGTGAAGCGCACGTTGTGCTTCTCGAGCTCCTGGGCGACGTCCTGGTCGACGCGCGTGGTGACGAACTGCTTCTGGCCGCCGGGCAGCGGCTCCTTCAACGTGCCCTGCAAGGTGCGGTCGGAGATGCCGACCGCCTCGACTTTCCCTTGCCGCAGCAATTGCTGATATTCGCTGTAGGGGATCACGGCGATCTGGTGCGCCGCCGAGATCAGATACTGAATCAGGAAGACCGCGAAGATCGCGGCAATGGCATATCCGAGATTGAAACGGGTGTTCTTGTTCATGCGGAGACCAGATCCGATCGTGTTACGCGGGCCGGGCTGACGTCGAGGCGCATCTTGGCGCGCTCGCTCGGGCCCGGTGCGCGTCCGGACCTGCATCGCCTCGACAAAACTTCTCCTGGTGCCATCGGTTCCAGCCGTCCCGAACGCGCGTCGGGTGAGGGGCGCCTCGCACGCGGCGCGCCGTGCTCAGACGATCGAGGTGCCAGCAGCGAGAAGGCCCGGCTGCAGGCCGGGCCTTTGCTTGGGTGCGCCAGGCATGGCGCGGAGCGCCGTGACTGGCGCGATTTGACCGGAGTGGTGTCCGGTCGATGACTTGGAGGTGAAAGTCCTCTACGGACCCAGGTGATGGGAACCGTTAGCCGAACAGCAAGGGCGTCGTCGCGAGGCGGGGTCTGAAGGAAGCTGTAAGCAAAGTGCCGGCCTGACGAACAGCCAGCGCATAGGAGGCGTCCGCGTCCGGGCGAGGGAGCCCAAACTCTCGAAGCCCGATATCACCCGGAGGGTGCGGCCGTAGATGCGACAGGTATATGGCACGAAGGTCACGCGACTGACCCTGGGAGGTCTGTCATCCTGCCCCCCGGGAACGGGTGTGCTACCGGCGCCGCAAGACGTCGGGATGGGGCGGCAGAAGTCAGCAGAGGCCGTAGTAGCTGGCAGCACCAAGCCGGCGAAGGGCCGAACGTCGAGTACCGGAGGAGGCCGGTCTGTCGATGATGATAGCAGATGCAGACGATGGCGCTGAGATGCGTCATGCCCGCTCCGAGGGCAGCGGCCGGAAGCCGCCAGAGCAGGAGATGGGTGCATCAAACATCACGGCAAGATCGCAACTTCCCTCCGGAGGTGGAAGTGCGGTTGATGGAGAAGATTGTCAGCCGTGCGAACATGATGGCGGCCTACCAACGGGTGATGGCGAACAAGGGCGCCGCGGGCATTGATCGGATGACCGTGGAGCAGTTGCAGCCGCACCTGAAGGATCATTGGCCGCGCATCAGAGAAGAACTGCTGGAAGGCCGCTACCGGCCGCAGCCGGTGCGCGGGGTGGAAATCCCCAAGCCCGGCGGAGGAATGCGCCAACTGGGCATCCCGACGGTGGTGGACCGGCTGATCCAGCAGGCGATGCATCAGGTGCTGATGCCGCTGTTCGATCCAGGCTTCTCCAAAGCCTCGTACGGCTTCCGTCCGGGGCGCAGCGCGCACGATGCGGTGCTTGCCGCGCGAGCGCATGTGGCCGCAGGCCGACGCTTCGTCGTCGACCTCGATCTGGAGAAGTTCTTCGACCGGGTGAACCATGACGTGCTGATGGCACGGGTGGCGCGCCGGGTTGCAGACAGACGGGTGCTGCGGTTGATCCGCCGCTACCTGCAGGCTGGATTGATGACGGGCGGGGTCGCAACGGTACGGAGCGAGGGCACGCCGCAGGGCGGCCCCCTGTCACCGCTGTTGTCGAACATCCTGCTCGACGATCTGGACAAGGAACTCGAGCGACGAGGCCACGCCTTCTGCCGCTACGCCGACGACTGCAACATCTATGTGCGGACGCGGCGGGCCGGTGAGCGGGTGATGGCATCGATCACGCGATTCCTGACCGAGCGGCTGCGGCTCAAGGTCAACGAAGCGAAGAGCGCGGTTGATCGCCCCTGGGTGCGGACCTTCCTCGGCTACACCATGACCGCTCACAAGCAACCGCGCCTTCGGGTGGCGGCCAAAAGCGTGACGCGGCTGCGGAGCAAGCTGAAGATGACACTGCGCCAAGGGCGTGGACGAACACTGGCATCGACCGTCAAAACCCTGACCCCGATCCTGCGCGGCTGGTTACAATACTTCCGGCTGGCGCAGGCTAAAGGGGTGTTCGAGGAGCTCGACGGTTGGATGCGGCGCAAATTGCGCTGTGTCCTCTGGCGTCAGTGGAAACGACCACGGACACGCTGTAAACGCTTGATGCAACGCGGGCTCGATCCGGAGCGAGCATGGCGGTCGGCTTACAACGGCCACGGCCCTTGGTGGAATGCCGGGGCCAGCCACATGAACGACGCCTATCGCGCCGCCTTCTTCACCCAACTCGGTCTGCCGTCCCTCATCGGGCTGCACCGCCATCTCAATCGTGCTTGACGAACCGCCGTATACGGAACCGTACGTACGGTGGTGTGGGAGGGGGAAGCCGCAAGGCTTCCTCCTACCCGATGCTCACCAGGGATACCAGTAAGGATATGCCGCCGGATAATACCGGACGGTCCGATAATATCGGGGCCCGTAATAATATCGCGGCGGACCATAGACCGGCGCATAATAGACCGGAGATGCGGCCGCGGCAGCCAGCGCTCCGGTGAACAGGCCGAGCGCGACAGCCGGACCGATGCCCGGACCTCCCCAGTGATGATGATGGCCCCGCCAATGGGCCGAAGCCGGCGCAACCGTTCCGATGAGGAGCGTTGCTGCCGCGGCGATTGCAAGAGCAAGCTTTCTCATGTGACTTCCCTCGAGTGCACGCCCGCGCAAGCGGCGGGCCTTTCGATCCTTTGCATGAGTTCGTTTCGCCGGACACATGGCCCGGCAGCGTCTGAAGTTAGGATTGGAGAGGACGACTTCAAGTCTCGGCAAGCCCCTCGCGGAGCCGACGTTTGGTCGCAGTGCCCTAGCTCAATGCCTCCGAGAGCTTGTGCATCGCCCGGTCGAGCACCTTCGCCTCCTCGGGCGTCAGCACGCCGAGCAGCTCCGTCTCCCGCGCCAGCGCCAGCGGCACGATCTTGCGATAGAGCGCGCGGCCGGCCGGCGTCAGCGAGACGATCAGCTCGCGCCGGTCGTCGGGGTGGTGCTTGCGGCTCGCGATGCCGCGCGCCTGAAGTCCCTGGACGGCGCGGCTGACCTGCATCTTGTCGAGCGTCGTCGAGGGACCGATCTCCTTGGTCGCAATTTCCCGGCGTGCGCCGAGAATGGCAAGCACGCGCCATTCCTGCCGCGTCAGCGCAAAGCGCTCGGAATAGACCTCGGCAATGGCCAGCGACACCTGCTCGGCGAGGCGCGCAAGCCGGTACGGAAAATAGTGCTGCAGGTCGAGCTCGCGCCCATTCTGCGCCGTGACGCGCTCGGTCGCCTCCCTGCGCCGCACCTCACCCGAACGTCCCATCACGCCATGTCCGCCCCGCCGATCCACCCGGCAGATTTGTCCGCGCCGGTTGATCCGGATCAAATCCAGGAAATAGTAACATCTGATACCAATTTCGCAACCGAGAAGCCCAGGGAACGAAACACCATGAAGATCGAGAAGATCCATCACGTCGCCTATCGCTGCGTCGATGCCAAGGCCACCGTCGAGTTCTACAAGAAGGTCATGAACATGGATCTTCTCGGCGCCATCGCCGAGGACCGGGTGCCGTCGACCAAGGCGCCGGATCCCTACATGCACATCTTCCTCGATGCCGGCGGCGGCAACATCCTCGCCTTTTTCGAGCTGCCGAACTCCCCGCCGATGGGCCGCGATCCCAACACGCCCGATTGGACCCAGCACATCGCCTTCCAGGTCAAGGACCTCGCCGAGCTCGAAGAGGCCAAGGCGCGGGCCGAAGCCGCCGGCCTCGACGTCGTCGGCGTCACCGACCACACCATCTTCAAGTCGATCTATTTCCGCGATCCCAGCGGCCATCGCCTGGAGATCGCGGCCTGGACCGCGACGCCCGAGCAGATCGAGCGCATGAAATCGGTCGCGCACGAGATGGTCGAGGAATGGTCGCGCACCAAGCGCCCGCCGCGCCACACCGCCTGGATGCACGAGAAGGAGTTCGCGGACGCGCGTTGATCCCCGACCCGTGCATCAGGAAACGAACATGACCAGCTACATCTATCCGAAGTTCGGCTATCGGCGGTCCCGGGAGCAGGCCGATGGCATCGTGACGCGGCATCCAATCGTGGTGGTCGGCGCGGGCCCGATCGGCCTCACTGCGGCGCTCGACTGCGCGGCACGCGGCCAGCCGGTCGTGGTGCTCGACGACAACGACACCGTCTCGATCGGCTCGCGCGCGGTGTGCTACGCCAAGCGTCCGCTGGAGATCTGGGACCGTCTCGGTTGCGCCGCGCCCATGGTCGAGCGCGGCGTCAGCTGGAAGGTCGGCAAGGTGTTCTTCCGCGACCAGCTGTCCTACCAGTTCGATCTGCTGCCGGAAGCCGACCACCAATGGCCGGCCATGATCAATCTGCAGCAATATCATCTCGAGGAGATGCTGGTCGCCAAGTGCCGCGCCAATCCGCTGATCGAGCTGCGCTGGAAGCACCGCCTCATCAGCCTCAAGCAGGCCGCCGACCACGCGAGCCTGGCGGTGGAAACGCCCGACGGCATCTTCACCATGGAGGCGCAATGGGTGATCGCCTGTGACGGCGCCAATTCCGACGTGCGCAAGATGGTGGGCGCCGAATTCACGGGACAGTTCTTCCAGGACCGTTTCCTGATCGCCGACGTCGCCATGAAGGCGGATTTCCCGACCGAGCGCTGGTTCTGGTTCGATCCGCCGTTCCATCCCGGCCAGTCCGTGCTGCTGCACCGGCAGGCCGACAACATCTGGCGCATCGATTTCCAGCTCGGCTGGGACGCCGATCCCGAGCAGGAAAAGCGGCCGGAGCGGGTGATCCCGCGCATCCGCGCCATGCTCGGCGAGGACACCGAGTTCGCGCTGGAATGGGTCTCGATCTATCAGTTCGCCTGCCGGCGCATCGACAATTTCCGGCAAGGCAGGGTGCTGTTCGCCGGCGATGCCGCCCATCAGGTCTCGCCGTTCGGCGCCCGCGGCGCCAATACCGGCGTCCAGGACATCGACAATCTCGCCTGGAAGCTCGCGATGGTGCTGCGCGGCGAAGCCTCGGAAGCGTTGCTCGACAGCTATCACGAGGAGCGCGCCCATGCCGCGGACGACAACATCCTGAACTCGACGCGGGCCACCGATTTCATCACGCCAAAGACGAAGCCCAGCCGCTATTTCCGCGACGCGGTGCTGGAGCTCGCCCGGCATCACGGCTTTGCGCGGCCGCTGGTCAACAGCGGAAGGCTCTCGACGCCGACCCCCTATCTGACCTCGGCGCTCAACACGCCCGACGGCGACGCGGTGCCAGGGCCCATGCGGCCTGGCACGAATGCAGCCGATGCGCCGATCGCGGTGGATGGCAGGCCGTCCTGGTTCCTGCATTGTCTCGGCGATGGCTTCACAATCGTCGCCTTCGGCGAGGTGAGCGACAAGACCGAGATCCGGGTGGGTCCGTTCGCGGCCAAGCTGATCATCGTCGGCCGCGACATCGAGGATCCCACGGGTCTGCTCGCGCAGCGTTACGGTGCTTCGCCCGGGACCACGTATGTGTTCCGCCCCGATCAATATGTCGCGGCGCGCTGGAGCGGCTTCGACGAGGCGGAGATCACCGAGGCGGTGCTGCGCGCCGCCGGCCACGACACTGCCGACCGGACGGAGCTTGCGGCATGACGCTCAACCTGGCACCGAACATCACCGACCCCGACGACTTCTACGCCGAGCTGATCGACAGCCAGCGCGATCTCGATGAGGAGCAGGCGCTGCGCATGAACGCCCGGCTGATCCTCCTTCTCGCCAATCACATCGGCGACCGCAAGGTGCTCACCGAGGCGATCGGCTGCGCCCGCGCCGGCGGCTAGCGGCGTAAATTCCGCCTGACAGACAGAGGAGGTCGCGCGAAGGTCGCCGGCGGCAAAGCCCCATGCTTGCCGCGACCTTGCCGTGGCAGCCAGTCCCTGTAATCTCTCGGAAACAACAGGGAAGGGTGCGATGGGAGGAGTCCTGGAGGGCGTGCGCGTGCTCGATTTCGGGCGTTACATCGCCGGGCCCTATTGCGCCACATTGCTGGCCGAGTTCGGGGCCGAGGTCATCCGGGTCGAGAAGCGCGACGGCAGCGAGGATCGGTTCGTCGCGCCGGTGGGTGCAGGCGGCGAGGGCGCGCTGTTCCTCCAGGTCAATCGCAACAAGAAGAGCATCACGCTCGATCCGATGAAGGCCGAAGGCCAGGAGGTGATGCGCCGCCTGGTCGCGACCGCGGACGTCGTGGTCGCCAATCTGCCGCCGCAGACCCTGCGTGCGATGAAGCTCGATTACGACTCGCTGAAGGCGATCAAGCCGGACATCATCCTGACCACGGCGACCGCGTTCGGCGGGCCGGGCCCGTGGTCCGACCGCGTCGGTTTCGACGGCGTCGGCCAGGTGATGTCTGGTGCGGTCTACATGACGGGTGCGGGCGATCCGCCGTACCGGGCTGCGGTGAACTGGGTCGATTTCGGCACGGCGCTGCACTGCGCCTTCGGCACGCTCGCCGCGCTGATCGAGCGCGGCAAGTCCGGGCGCGGCCAAATCGTCGAAGGCGCGCTGCTCGCGACCGCTCTGTCCTTCACCAATGCCACGCTGATCGAGCAGGCCGTCATCGACGTCAACCGCGTGCCGACGGGCAATCTCGGCCAGACCGCGGCGCCCGCCGACATCTACCGCACCAGGGACGGCTGGGTGCTGTGCCAGGTTACGGGACATCCGCTGTTCAAGCGCTGGGCGCGGCTGATGGGCGAGGAGGATGTGTGGCTGAACGATCCGCGCTTTGCCGACGACATCAGCCGCGGCAACAACGGCCCGCTCATCAGCGAGCGGATGGCGCGCTGGTGCGCCGAACGCACCACGCAGGAGGCCGTCGACACGCTGGGCCAGGCGATGATCCCTACCGGCCCCGTGCTCTCACCGCAGCAGGCGCTGGATCATCCGCACGTCCGCACCGCCGGCTTCATGCAGGACGTCGACTATCCCGGCCTGCCGAAGCGGGCGCCGGTTGCCCGCGCCGCGGTGCGGCTGTCGGAAACGCCGGGCGAGATCGCGAGCCGCCCGCCGACGCTCGGCGAGCACACCGATCGCGTCCTCGCCGAGCTCGGCTATGATGCGGACGAGATCGCCGCGCTTCGGCAGAGCGGGGTCATCTAGCTCACAGCAGCTGCTTCAACGCCTTCGCATCGGTCGGTGCGGCGCTCTTCTGGTCGTTGTCGAAATAGACGTAGACGTCGCAGCCCTGCCGTTTCCACGATTTGATGCGCTTGGCCCATTGCGCCAGCGTGGCCTTGCTATAGTGCCCGTGGTAGCGCCCGCCCGGTCCGTGCCCGCGCACATAGACGAAATCCGCCGTGCGCCTCCACGGCGCCGGCGCATCATGATGGTCGGACAGGCAGAGCGAGATGTTCTCTTCAGTCAGCATGCGCAGGATGCGCGGCTGATACCAGCTCGGATGACGGAATTCGAAACTGTAACGCCGCTTCCGCGACAGCAGCTTGAAGAACGACGCGAGCCGGTCCGCATTCGCCTCGAATTGCGGCGGCAGCTGGAACAGGATCGGGCCGGCCTTGCCGCCGAGCCTGGCGATGCGGTCCTCCAGCAGCTCGAGGCTGTTGACGGAGCGGTCCGACAGGCGCTTCCAGTGCGTGATGAATTTCGACGCCTTCCAGGCGAACACGAAATCGTGCCCGGTCTGCTCGCGCCATCCCGTCACCGCCTCGGGCGTCGGCGTGCGGTAGAACACCCCGTTCAGCTCGGTGGTGTCGAACTGCCCGGCATAATAGCTGAGCTGCTGCTTCAGCGTCACGCCCTCGGGGAAGAACGGGCCGCGCCAGGAGGCGTAGTGCCAGCCCGAAGTTCCGATCAGAACGCGCGCCATGTGTCACGTACCATCCGTTGCCATTCGCCGGAGGGAACGCCCGTGTAGCCGATACGTTTCTCGTCGGCATCAACGTGAGGACCGGAACCGATGTACGCGCTGTTCGAAGGCAACAAGCAGATCGGCAATCCCTTTCCGACCGAGAAGGAGGTGTGGGAAGCCGCCTTGATCGAAGGCCTCGTGACCGATGTCCCGGTCGCCGACGAGGAGGGCGGCCACATTCTGCCGGCCGGCTATCACGTCGAGCGCGTGGATGAGACATTCGCGCCGCGGCCGGACTGGAAGCTGCCGCGCGAGGTCTCGTGAGCTAGTTCGACGCCAGCGCCGCCTTGGCTACCTCGGCCATCCAGCTTGATGCCACCGGCAGGATCGCGTCGTTGAAATCGTAACGCGGGCCGTGCAGCTCGGCGCCGTCGCGCAATTCGCCGTTGCCGATCCAGACGAAGGCGCCGGGCCGCTGCTGCAGATAATGGGCAAAATCCTCGCCGGCCATGCTGGGCGCGAGATCGCGCCGCACCGGCGGCGCAACCTTCTCCGCGGCGATGCGGGCGAGCTCGGCCTCGTCAGCCGTGTTGATCACGACGCCGACACCCCAGACGATCTCGGGCGTGACCTTGACGCCGAAGCTGGTCGCGATTCCGGCGCAGGTGCGCTCGATGCCGTCGAGGATGATGTCCTTGACCGCCTCGCGATGGTAGCGCAGCGTGCCGCGGATGGTGACGCGGCCGGCGATCTGGTTCGCCGCGGTGCCGCCTTCGATCGTGCACAGCGACAGCACGGCGGTGTCGAGCGGATCGATGCTGCGCGAGGTGACCGATTGCAGCGCGACGATGAGGTGGCCTGCCGCCACCACGGGATCCCGCGTCAGATGCGGCATGCCGGCGTGCCCGGCATGACCCTCGATCGTGATGGTGATGCGCCCGCCGGAGGCCATGACGACGCCGTCGTGCACCGCGATGGTGCCGGCGGCAAGGCCCGGCCAGTTGTGGAAGCCGAATATCCGCTCCATCGGAAACCGGTCGAACAGCCCGGCCGCGACCATCGCGCGCGAGCCGCCAAAGCCTTCCTCGGCCGGCTGGAAGATGAAATCGACCGTGCCGCTCCAATCGCTATCGGCGGCGAGCAGCACTGCTGCGCCCAGCAGCGCGACGGTATGGCCGTCATGGCCGCACGCATGCATCACGCCCGATGTCTGCGAAGCATAGGGCAGGCCGGTGTCCTCGGTGATCGGCAGCGCATCCATGTCGGCGCGCAGGCCGACCCGCCTTTGGGCGTGACCGCGCCTCAAGGTCGCGACGATGCCGTGGCCGCCGATGCCAGCCTCGAAGGGAATGCCGAGCTCGGCGAGCTTGTCCTGCACGAAGGCGGCGGTCTCCTTCTCCTGCAGCGACAGTTCGGGATGCGCATGCAGATGCCGGCGCCACGCGGTCAGTTTCTGGTGCAGTTCGGGGGACAAGGCAGGCGTCTCTCGCAAGGTGTCGGTTGCCGTCACCATAGCGGATTATCACCGCCATGCACCCCGCGCCTTGGAATGCCTCGCGTGCAGCAATGTCGTTTGGTGCAAGCTCGGAAGAAGGTGCGCTCCCTCCTCCGCTTGCGGGGGAGGGTTGGGGAGAGGGTGTCTCCGCTTTGGGATTCCCCTAGAGGATAGAGCCCTCACCCGCGCCGGAGCCTGTCATCGGGCGCGCCTTCGGCGCGACCCGGTGGGCGCGACCTCTCCCGCAAAGCGGGAGAGGTGAGCTCCACTCCTACCCCGCCAGCTTCGCCAGCCCCTTCCAATCGAACCCGATCCCATGCCCGGGCCTGTCAGGCGCCAGCGCAAGGCCCTCCTTCAGCACCAGCGGATGCTCGATGTACGTGTCGAGCCCGAAACCGTGCGCCTCCAGATAGGAGCGGTTCGGGCACGCCGCGAGCAGATGCACGGTGATGTCATGCGCGCCATGACTGGTGACGGGCAAATTGAACGCCTCCGCCAGCCGCGCGATCTTCATGAACGCGCTGACGCCGCCGCAATTGGTGACGTCGGGCTCGGGATAGGACACCGCGCCGGATGCGATGTAGTTCTTGAACTCCCACAGCGAGCGCAGATTCTCGCCCGCTGCGATCGGCACGCCGCCGGCCTGCATGATGCGCACATGGCCGGCGACGTCGTCGGGAACGATCGGCTCCTCCAGCCAGGTGAGATCGTAAGGAGCCAGAGCACGCGCGGCGCGGATCGCCTCCTCGACCGTCCATTTCATGTTGGCATCCGCCATCAGCGGAAAGCCGTCGCCGAGATGCTGCCGCATCGCGGACACTTTCGCGACGTCGGACTTGAGGTCGGGCCGGCCGACCTTCATCTTGATGGCGCGAAAGCCCTTGGCGAGATTGCCGTCGGTCTGCTTCAGCAGCGCATCGACGGAGAGATCGAGGTCGATGCCGCCGGCATAGCACGGCACGTGCGCATCGAAGCCGCCGAGCAGGCGGTACAGCGGCAATTTCGCGCGCCGCGCCTTCAAATCCCACAGCGCGATGTCGAGCGCCGAGAGCGCCAGCACCGTCGGTCCGCCGCGCCCGCCATAATGCAGCCCCCACCAGACATGATGCCAGAGGGCTTCGGTATCATCGGCCTCGCGCCCTTCGACCAGCGGCGGGATCTCGCGCTTGAGAATGTCGGCCACAGCCCCGCCATTGCGTCCGACCGTATAGGTGTAGCCGACGCCTTCGGCGCCATCGGCATCGCGGATGCGGCAGGTGATCAGCTCGAATGCGGTGATCTCGCCATGCGTGGAGTCCGACAGCGTGACGGGAAGGGGGATCCGGTAGAGCCCGGTCTCGATGTTGGCAATGCGCGGCATGTGGCCTCCCTGTTTTTTCTTCTTGCAGGATGGGTAGAGCGCAGCGAAACCCATCATCTTCGTCTTCGCGGGGGAACGATGGGTTGCGCTGCGCTCGACCCATCTACGTACAGCGTTTAGCTGCAGGTTAAGCCGATCGCGCGGCGCGTACAATCTTCGGCGACGGCAGCGGCGACGGATCCGGCAGTCTCCTCGCCGAATCCGCCGCCGCGCCGAAGCCGCCAGCGCTCAGACGATGAAGTCCGTCGCCTCTAGCGAGGCCGCATGAACCCCGCTCAAGGTGATCGTGTCATTGGCGGAGAGATGAATCACCGCATTCCCCGAGCTGTCATCGCTGATGAGGCTGGACACGGCCGTCCAATCCGCAAAACCGTAGTCGTGCAGGTTGATCACGTCGAGTTCCCCTGCGGTGCTGCCGACCGCGATGTTGCCTTGATTGAAGTCGTTGATGACGTCGTTGCCGGAGCCGGCCGTGAAGACGAAGACATCGTTGTTCGGTCCGCCCCACAGCTGATCATTGCCCGCGCCGCCGTTCAGCGCGTCCGTGCCGCCGGTGATGGAGCCAGGCGCGGACGGCGCATAAGTCCGCGCATCGCCGTAGAGATGATCGGTGAACTCTCCGCCATTGAGAGTGTCGTTGCCGCCACGCGCGTTGCCGGACATGTTCGGGGCATCACCAACCAACTGGGAACCGTAGACGGTCGGGGGCTGCTCGCCACCGTTCGTGACGAAGCTCAAGGTGTCGTTTCCACCTTGCGCATTGTCATCCAAGGATGTGAGCGAATCGCCGGCGAGGCTTCCGCCTCCGATCGCCATGTCGCTGCTGATCCCCAGGGTGAGGTTGTCACTTCCGCCAATTGCGTTGCCGGTCATGGCGCCGACGGCATCCCCGCTGAGGGTGGCCGTGCTTTCGAACGCATATTCGAACACGTTCAGCGTGTCGTTGCCGCCATGCGCGTTGTCGCTCATGGATCCCCCGGCATCGCCGCTGAACACGTTCTGGAAGGCCCGCCCACCGGTCACGCCTGTCAGCGTGTCATTGCCGCCTTGCGTGTTGCCTGACATGTCGCCTCCGGCATCTCCGTAAATGGAGATGTTGGAGCGAAAATTGCCGCCGGCGTCGGCGGAGAGCGTGTCGTTGCCGCCCGCAGCATTGCCCAACATGGTCTCGGCGTCGCCCATAATGGTGGCGCCGCTGAAGGGATAATCCACGTTCGCCGTGAGCGTGTCGTTGCCGCCGTGGGAATTGCCCTGCATGACCGCGTCTTCGCCGATCAGCGTAACGAACACGTCCGCGTTGAGGATGGTTGCCGTCACGGTGTCGTTCCCGCCCCAGCCATCGATCGGGAAGTTCGGATCTCCGACGATGGTCGCGGTTTGGCTGAAGTCCGGAAAGGTGAGGATCAGGGTGTCGTTCGGCATCGTGCGCATGGCGCATCACTCCCATTTCATTGTCAGTCGCGTGACTCTGAAAGCAGCGGAGGTCTCGGCGAGACGCACTGCGTTCACGCTTGAATCCGAATCTGCTTGGAGTTGATGGCGGAGGTTTGCTCCTGACTCGGTTTGATTGCGGCCGAGGAACCGCGTAACGGTGCTCGCCATCGATAGCAGCAGGGGACATGCGCGGACTTCACGGAAGCCGCGATCGACCCGTTAGATCAAAGCCGTGTTGAAGCGCTGTGACGTGTCGGCTGCCAACTCACCGCATCGTCGACAGTTGCACCGCCAGCGCGCAGGCGCGGTCGTATTCGTCGAGGTTGATCCATTCGTCGACCGTGTGCGCCTCGTTCTGGCCGGCGCCGAAGGTCACGGTCGGAATGCCGTGGCGGACCATCCAGTTGGCGTCCAGGCCGCCATTGGCGGCGCGCACGTTCGGAGTTCCGCCCACTGCGGACACCGCCTCGATCGCGCGTTTGACGACCGGCAGGTTCTCCTTCATGCGGAACGGATAATAGTCGGTCTCGGCCTTGAACTTGACCTTGCCGGACTTGCCTTGCGCGTTCGTCACCTTCTTGGCCGCCTTCTCGAACGCGGCCTTGTAGGCCCTGGTGATCTCCTTGAAGAACTTTCCGTCATGGCTGCGGCTCTCGCCGCGCACATGCACGTAATCGGTGACGACGTTGGTGGCATCGCCCGCGGGGCGGCCTTCGCCGCCGGTGACCGGGCCGACATTGCTGGTGCCTTGCTTCTTGCCCTTCACCACCTTGCCGAACCAGCCGCCGGCCTTCACGTCGGCAAGCGCCAGCGCCATGATCATGGTCGAGGAGATGCCGCGCTCGGGGGCAACGCCGGCATGCGAGGCGCGGCCGAAAATCTCGACGGTCCAGCGGTCGGCGCCGACAGCCCCGATCACGACGTTGGAGGCCGAGCCGCCGTCATAGTTGAACGCCATCACCGGTTGGCCGAGCTCGTCGAGCTTGACGTGCCGCGCGCCGTAGAGCCCGCTCTCCTCGCGCACGCAGAACAGCAGCGTGATCGGCGGATGATCGAGCTTCTGCTTGGCGAGCTCTGCGGCCAGCGTCACCAGCACGCCGCAGCCGCAGCGATTGTCGCCGCCGAGCGCGGTCTTGGCGTCATTGACGATCTTGCGCCCGGACAGTTTGGGCTTGGCGCCGGCGCACAGCGGCACCGTGTCCATGTGGGTCATGAACATGATCCGCGGCTGGTTGTGCAGCGCGCCGCGGCCGGGCAGGTCGACGATGAGGTTGCCGGTCTCGGTCGGCACCGGAATGCGCGTGTTGGCATCGTCGAGCCGGATCGCCTTCGCCGGCACGCCGGCCTCCTTCAGCGCAGCAATAAGCTCCCGCCCGATCGCCGCCTCCTGTCCGGTGACGCCCTCGACGGCGAGGAAGCGCATGAGACGATCGGTGGCGGCTTTGGTGTCGACAGGCATGGAGTTGAATTCCTTGACTCGTAGGATGGGTAGAGCTCTTCGCGAAACCCATCACTTCTCGGCAAGAATGATGGGTTTCGCTTCGCTCTGCCCATCCTACGAACGCGGCGAGGTGTAAGTCAAAAAGATCGCAACGCCGAGCGCCAGCGCCGCCGCCATGAACAGCAGCACCGCCGGCAGCCCCGCGAGTGCGGCCACCGCGCCGGTGACGGATTGCATCAGCGCGGTGCCGAGAAAGAAGGCGAGATTGACGGCCGCGAGTGCTTTTCCTGCGACCTGCGCATCGACGAGTTGCCTGGACATGCCGAACAGCAGCGGCTGCGCCGAGGTGAAGAGCCCGATGAGCACGAACAATGCCAGATCATAGGACGGCGGCATGAAGTTCACGCCGAACAGCCATGCAACGGCAAGGTGAGGCGCTCCCAGCGCCATCAGCGCGAGCAGCAGCGCCGCGATCGCGTGCGTGCCGGCGACCAGTTCGCGGCGGCGGCCGAGCCTGCGGTCGATCATGCCGACCAGCAGCGGGCCTGCGATCATCGCCAGCGTGAACGCGCCGAGCTGGTTGCCGGCCTCGACCCGCGTCAGTCCCTTGATCTCCATCAGCCAGGGTCCGCCCCAGAGGCCGCGCAGCACCAGCGTGCTCGCCAGCGACACCATCGCCAGCGCGATCACGCCGCGCAGCGGCCGCGACAGGCCGAGCCTGACCACGTCGACCATCTGCGACAGCGGCGAGGAATCGTCCTTGTGCTCGGCGGGCTGCTGCGGCACCAGCACGAACACCGCGAGCGCCACCACGACGCCGCCGATCGCGGAGATCCAGAACCCGGCGCGCCAGCCGTAAGCGTCGATCACGAAAGCGAGTGGGCTTGCCGACAGCAGCATGCCGATATTGCCGATCGACAGGATCGCGCCCGACCACAATCCGAACCGCGCCGCCGACAATTGCTTGGCTGCGAGCGTCATCGGGCACATCAGCATGCCCGAGGTGGCGACGCCGAGCAGCAGCTGCCCGACGGCGAAGCTCTCAGGCCCGGTCGCAAACCCCGACGCCATCGCGCCGAACACGGTTCCCGCCAGCAGGGCGAGTGCTACCGGCCGCACGCCGAACCGGTCCATCGCCGCGCCAACCGGGATCTGCGAAGCCGCAAAGGCGAAGTGATAGACCGACGTGAGGCTCGCCAGCGCCTGCGGCTCGATGTGGAAATCCGCCGCCATCAAATCGAGGCTCACCGCCGGAATGGTGCGCAGCAGGGTGGAGAGCATGTGGCCGCAGGCGAGCGCGACCAGCGCGAAGATCAGCGCGCGGGTGGCGGTGCCCGCGTCGTCGCCGGCGTTGGTCATGAGCGTCCCGTCCCGAGAAGGTTTTGGGGTGGGGTACCATGATCGAGGGGGCAGACGCCAAGGGCGGCAGCGGGACCCCCTCATGCCGGAATGTAGCTGCTCTGGTCGCGACCACTCGCTTGGCAAGGCCTATCCAGGCCGCGGGTGAACCGGAACGAGCGCCAAGACGTTACCCTGGGAAAACGTGGTATCCTGCTCACCAGGAAGCGCCATGACATGCGGTTGCAGCGGCAATGTCTTCGTCCGAGAGTACCAGTCAGACGGCCAGTGACGCGGCCCGCCGCGAGCGGCGAAGGAGCAATTTCCTGCTGCTGGTTCTCGCAGTTGGGTTTCTCGTGTTCGGCGTCGCAGCGGGGGCGCTCTATTACGCATTGCGGCCAGAGATTCTCCGGATCGCGGTCGGGCCGGCTGGCAGCGACGATTACAAGGTCATTCAGGCGATGGCCGATGCGTTCGCCAGCGAAAGCCGAACTGTCAGGCTGCGTCTGATCAAGGCCGACGGAGCGATGGAAGCTCTCGCTTTGCTTGGGTCTGGCAAGGCCGATCTCGCCGTCGGCCGCGGCGACCTGGACATGCCGGCCGAGGCGCAGACCGTCGCCGTCGTACGCAAGAACTTCGTCGTGCTCTGGGCGCCATCCGGGCTTGCGGGCAAGAGTTCGAAAAGAAAGCCGTCGCTGAAGATCAAGGAGGTCGCCGACCTTGCAGGGCGTCGTGTGGGCGTGATCGGGCGGACGCCGGTCAATCCCGCGCTGCTACGCGTCATCCTGGGCGCCACCGGAGTGCAGCCCGACAAGGTCGCCGTGGCGCAATTCGGCACCGACCAGATCGATGAGCTCGCGCGCGATCTCACCCTCGATGCCTTCATGGCGGTCGGGCCCCTCGACAGCAAGATCACCTCCGACGCCGTTGCCGCAACGGCGCGGGCGCGGGGCGAGCCGAAGTTTCTCGCCATCGAGGCATCGGAGGCGATCTCGATCAAGCATCCCCGCTATGAATCGGAGGAGATTCCGCCCAGCGTTTTCAATGCGGATCCGGCCTGGCCGGGCGACAAGGTTGAGACCGTCAGCGTCAGCCATTTGATCGTGGCGAGAAAGAGCCTGCCCGAGGCGACGGTCGCCGCGTTCTTCCGCCAGCTCTTCGCCGTTCGTCAGGCGATCGCGAGGCAGGTCCCAGGCGCTGCACACATCACCAAGCCCGACCTCGAGAAGGACGCCGAGCTGCAGGTACATCGGGGCGCAGCGGCCGTCATCGACGGCAACGAACGCACGTTTCTCGACCGCTATGGCGACTATTTCTGGTTTGGGCTCCTGCTTCTCTCCGGAATCGGCTCCGCCGGCGCCTGGTTGCGGCGCTATTTGAACCGCGACGAAAGGGACGACAACACCAGCCATCGCAACAGAATCCTGGCCATGGTTTCCAGCGCGAGGACCGCGGAATCCAATCAGGAGCTCGTGGCATTGCAGCGCGAGGCCGATACCATCATCGCCGAGACGCTCGAATGCTACGATGACGGCGCGATCGAGCAAGAGGAGCTCGCGGCCTTCGGCCTGGTGCTCGATCTCCTGAGCAATGCCATTGCCGAGAGGCGAGCGGCATTGCAACGGTCCAATCTCGAAACGGTTCGGGGCGCGGTGGCAAGCCATGGCGGTGCGCCGCGGGGATAAAGTGTCGTGGGTGCCTTCGCCGTGCGCGCGACGGTTGCAATCATCGTCTCGGCAAACTCACTTTCGCTATCCAGCGCTTCCGCTAGCGGTCATTGGAACAAAAAAGACATCGTCTCTCTTACCTAGGTGAAGGAGACCTGATCATGCTGTCCTCGCGACCACCGCGGCCCATTCGCACAACGCTCGATCTTGCGAACGCCGAGCAGGTCAAGTCGGTACGCAGGCGGCTTCGCATCTCCAATGCCGATCTGGTCAGGATCGTCGACAAGATCGGCAACTCTCTGGCGGCTATCGAGAAGGAAGTGGAGCTCGAGAAACTGGCCGCTCGGCAGTGCAATGCCAGGGACGCGGCGACGGCCGTCGAATGAATTCATCCAAGCCATCCCGTCGAAGAGGAGAATTGCAATGAACGGTCTGATCTACCTCATAGGGCTCATCGTTGTGATCGCGGCCATTCTTTCGTTCTTTGGCTTGCGATGAGCGCGGCAGTCCTGCAGCCTGATGCACCGCCGAGCCGGTGAAGCAATCTTGCGTGCACCAAAATGGTTGATCCGCACCAGGTCAATACCATCATAGCAACGACGGTTTGCGCGTTCTTCAAGGGCCTTCCGGACAATCAGATCGGAGCTGAAGAAGCCAAGCTGCTGGCCAAGCAAATCACCGAAGCGCTGCACGCAGCCGGGCTGCAGATTGTCCCCGTGGATCCGGAGATCACACGGCTCTAGCGCGCGATGAAACGAGGCTTGATCGTTCCAACGACGGAGGTGCGCTCCCTCTCCCGCTTGCGGGAGAGGGTTGGGGAGAGGGTGTTTCCGCAATGGGACAATCCCCAAGTGGAGAAAGCCCTCACCCGGCGCGCGGGAGGATGCTTCGCATCGCCCGGACGCGCCGACCTCTCCCGCAAGCGAGAGCTTTGCGTAATGAGTTGTGCTGGAGTGAAGTTCGATATGGGGCTTTTTTTGAACGGCCTCGCGTAGCCCCAGAGGGGTGGGGCGTCTGTCTTTCGTGGCCGCGGGGTAGCGGCGGGTGGTGGTCACGCTGCGGCTCCTATCGGGCACAGCACCGCCCATCGCTTGAGGTTCATGGCGAGGCAGATCAGGCGCAGATGTGTCTGATTGCGCGCCAAACCCAGATAGCGAGCGCGCGCCCAGCGATAGCTGCCCTTGAGGCGCGCGAAGACCTGCTCGACCGGTGCGCGGCGCTTTCCCACGGCATCGTTGAAGCGCTTCTGCCGCTCGGTGAGCGGATGATGCTTGTTGGGCCGGAACATCAGCCTCGGCTTGATTCCCCGCGCGGCGAGCCCGCTGCGGCGCTCGTGCTTGTCATAGGCTTGATCGGCATAGACCGCCTTCTCATCACCACAGACCAGTTCGTCGGCGGGCACTGTGTCGTTGACCGCAGCGTCGGTCAGCTTGCTGCGGCGGACGATGGCCGAACTCTGATCCATGCCGATATGGGCTTTGTAGCCGAAGTACCGCTTGCCGCCCTTCTTGGTCCAGCGTGCATCTGGATCGCGCTTGCTGTTGACCAGCTTGCTCGGTTCACGGCCGTCCGGGCCGGGCGGCTGCGGGTCCTCTGGCGGCTTCGGCGGCTTTACTGCTGCCGAGATCAGGCTCGCATCGATCAATGTGCCCCGGCGCAGCACCAGCCCGCGTGCGTCGATCTGATGCAGGATCTCGGCGAACAGCTTCTCGTCCAGACCGGCTCGCTGCAAAGCCTCGCGGAATCGCCAGATCGTCGTGTGGTCAGGCGTCTCGTCGCTCAGCACAAAGCCGCAGAAGGCTCGGAACGAGGCCCGGTCGTCGAGCGCTTCCTCGAGCGCCGGATCGGAAAGCCCATACCATTGCTGCAGCAGCAGCGCCTTGAACAGCACCAGTCGCGGATAGGGCGGAGGGCCACGCTCCGGCTCCGGAAGACCACCCAGCACTCTTTCCACAGCCGCCCAGTCGACCAGTTCGCCAATCCGCTTCAGCACCGCGTTACCCTTCCCTCGCCGCGATACCAGCGCGTCCGCGAAGCTCGGTTGCCCAACCTCTCGATATGCCATCCGAATCCGCCTCCACCACAGGCCCTAGAGAATCGCAAATCCTCCTCTTATGCAAAGCTCTCGCAAGCGGGAGAGGTGAACGAGCCCGCGGCAATCGATTCGACCTGAAGCCATTCCTCTCTGGCTCTATGGCTGCAGCACCGGGCTTTTCTGGCTCGAAGCCCACCAGACGGGGCGGCGCTAGATCCGTTCGAACGTATCGACGTTGGTTGTGACGGCGCGCCACCAGTTCAATGGCTTGAGCCTGGCAGGCTCGCCCTCGCTGGCGGCACTCAGCGCCTGGTCGGCGACGACGAACCAGGCGGTTTCCATCTTTCCATGCCGCAACAGTCCCGTGTACGAAACCACACGGTCGCCCGTCGCAGACGAACCCACGGCGACAAAGCCGATGCAATTGCCCCTGTGAAACCCGGTGACCTGCACCGTTTGTCCATAGAAGCCGCTATCTTCGAGGGCGGTCTCGAAACTCCCCTCGATGCGGCCGTTCGCATCATCAGTGATGCGCAAGATGGAGCCGAATTGATTTCGCCAGCTGCCGATCCAAGCCATGTCGGTTCTCCTACGTTCGCGCGTCCGGCACGGGCGAGCCGCCGGCGCAGGCGATGCAATTCCGTTGCAGCGCGACAACGCATCTGAGCGACCGACCCGATGGATCATGCTGGCCTTATGAAGCGCCGCAGCTCACTTCAACTCGCCCAGGAGCCCCCAAGCGTCCTCCAGCAAGGCCTTCACCTGGTGTCGCTCGGCGCGACTATCCCGTGTGAACATTCCATGTCGACGTGCGTTCCGGTTCCCCTTGGGGGCGCCCGATCTCCGCGCGCCGCCATGCATGCGGCAGCGGCGCTTGCCGTGCATCGCAGGCGCGCGGCAGGCGGTGCCGTCGCGTGTCCGCGCCCCGCAGCGCGGGCTCGTCACCATCGCAGCGGTGTTGCGGACATGACCGCCGCTCATGCGCTGGCGCCTCGCCTCGCGTCGGCCCATTCGCGTTCGCCGGCTGCTCCCGACGCGATGTCGGGATCGACGCCGATCAGATGCGCATGCTGCGTGACATTGCCCACGATCGCCCGTCCGCCGTCCTGCACCGACAAATTCTGCACCGTGATCGCGCGCTCGTCGCTGTTGCGGTGGCGATTGAGCGCCTCGACCTGGGCGGCGAAGGTGCGGGACAGCCGGGTCAACGCGCGGGCGATGCCCTCCTGCTGCGCGAGATCGTCGGTGCAGGCGAGCCGGCAGGCACAGCGCATCGCCGCCATGTGCACCGACACCATCTGCGACACCAGCATCGCCTCGATGGAATCCTTGGGCGCGATGCTCCTGATCGTCGAGATCATGAAGGCGAGGTTGGCCTCATCCGGCTTCTGCCCGACCACGCTGGCCTTGACCAATTGCCGGAGCATGCCGTGCATCGCGTCGCGGTCGGCGGCGCCGAGCGCCTCGGCCAGCAGCTGCTCGCCGACGTGTGGGTCGGGATGGCTGATCGCAATGCGCCGCTTGTAGAGTTTTACGCGCGGGGTCGTTGCGGGAGCGCTGCGATCGGATGCCGCGAGCGGCGAGGGGATGTGGCGTTCGAGAGCTGTCGGCATGTGCTGTGTCCTTTCTGGCGGCGCAGGCGCGAACGGCCGTTCGCTGCCGCGCGCGAATGGTGGATTTCGAAATGTCGATGAAGGGTTTAGGCGCAACCGCGTCGGCACGGCTGAGGCCTTGCCGGCCGTGACGCTCGCGACTGTTGCGATGATGCCAGTATGCCACTGTTTTGCCCGACGCGACAGAATTTATTTCGTAAATCCGAAGATCTCCCGCGCCGCTCTGCAAGTCCTTGTTCCGACAGGGGCGGTCTACTGTGCATGGGGTTGTTTTCGCACTTTTGTCTTGGAAGCGGTGCGCACGTGCCGTGCGGCGGAATGCCGGCAGCCAAACGCGATTGCGAAATCCGGCACGGCCGCTATTCATGATCGTCGACGGCGCCGTTCCAACAAGCATGCACAAGCGGCGCCAAGAGGTCTGGGAGAGAACGAATGCAACGAACGGCCCGCCTGCTGGCAGTCATCGCCGGATTATGCGCCTTGGCGCCGGCGACAGAGGCGCACGCGCAAAAATACCCGTCGCGGCCGGTCAAGGTCATGGTCGGCTTCAGCGCGGGCGGCCCGGTCGACGTCGTCGCGCGCATCATCGGCGATCGGCTCAGCAACAAGCTCGGCCAGCCCTTCGTGGTGGAGAACCGCGCGGGCGCCAACGGCATGATCGCCGCCGAAGGCGTCGCGCGCGCGGATGCGGACGGCTACACCATGCTCGCCTGCAACTCGTCGACGATCACGCTCAACAAGACCCTGTTCAAGGATATTCGCTACGATCCGCAAGTGGACTTTGCGCCGCTCACCACGGTGGTGTCGGCGCCGCTCGTCCTCGTCGTCAACCCCGAGAATCCCAGGACGGCGAACATCAAGTCGGTGGCCGATCTCGTCGCGGCGGCGAAGGCCGCGCCCGGCGCGCTCGCCTACGGCTCCGGCGGCAACGGCAATCTCGCCCATCTCGCCATGGAGCTGCTGAGCCAGAAGGCCGGCATCAAATTGATCCACGTGCCCTATCGCGGCGGCTCGGCCGCTGAGGTCGGCATTCTCGCGCAGGAGGTGCTGGCGGTGTTCGATCCACTCTCCGCCGTGACGCTGGTCAAGGCCGGCAAGCTGCGCGCGCTGGCGGTGTCCTCGGCCGAGCGGCTGCCGGCGCTGCCGGACGTGCCGACGGTGGCGGAAGCGGGCTATCCCGGATTCGACATCTCGTTCTGGGTCGGCTTCTTCATGCCGAAGGCAACGCCCGCGCCGATCCTGGAGACGCTGCACCGGGAGATCGTCGCGGCCGCGAAGGATCCCACGGCCGAGGAGAAGCTCGGCTCGCAGGGCGTGGTGTCCGTGCTCAGCCCGGCCGACTACGCCGCGAAGATCGCCAGGGAGACCAGGGAGCTCGCCGACGTCGTCGCGGCGGCGAACATCAAGGCGGAGTGAGGCGCCAGCCGCCGATCAGCTGCTCCGGCTTTCTCTCCGTCAACGTGGAGCCGCGCAAGCCGGCGGCTCCGATCACGAACCGGGTGATCGTTCGCCCGATGCGAAGCGAACAGCGCGCGCCTTGGCGCTTTTGCCGGCCGCGCGTGCCGCGATCATGCTGCGCGCCTTGCCGGGGCCCGCGGCATTCTTCCGCAGCAGGGTGGCGAACCGCTTGCGCGCGCGGTTCGTCGTCACGCGTGCCGCCAGCTGCTCGGCCTTGCGAATGATGCCCGCGACCGAAGGCGTCAGGTTCACCGGAACCCAGGCGACGTCCTTGGCCTTTGAAAGACTGCCGATGCCTTCGCATGGCGCTTCGCGCGGCAGGTCGATACGGATCGCGAGCGCCTCCGAGCGTTCGGTCCAGTCTTCGGCTTGGGTGCCGGTGATGATCCGGACATAGTCGCGCGTCTCGCGCGGCAGCTCGCTCTGTCTGGCCAGCCATTTCTGGATGCGGCCGGGACCGGCATTGTAGGCGGCGGCAGCAAGGCCGAGATTGCCGAAATCGTCGCGCAGCTTGCGCAGGAATTTTGCGGAGGCCGGCAGCGCCTTCATCGGATCGAAGGGATCGTCGAGCCCGACCTCGGCGGCCGTCCCCGGCATGAACTGTGCGACGCCCTGCGCGCCGGCATGGCTGACCTCGTTGGACTTGAAGCGGCTCTCCTGCCAGATCAGGCGCGCAAAGAACGGCACCGGAATGCCGCTGGATTCGGCGGCCTGGCGCAGCGCGTGACAAAATCGTTCGGTCGGCGAGGGTTCCGCCGGCTCGACCGCGCGCGGCGGCTCGATCACCTGCTCGTAAGCCGCGTGCGCGTTGGCAAGCTCGATCGCCTGCACGCTGGCGACGAACAGCTCGACCACCGGAACAAGTGGCGAGGCATGATTGTTCTTGAGAACAGTGGTGTCGAAACGTGATGCTTGGCGGGACGCCGACGGATCGAGGTCGCACATCAGGAGCATGAACGCGGCGCAAGCCGCGACGACAAATCGCATTTGCTGGGGCAACCTCGAACTGTGGGATGAACGGCCAGCGATGCGCCGGCGATAGGGAGTTCTTAACCTTCCGATTGCGGCAAAGCTGCGATCCCGCCGGTTCCTTCGGTGTTACTACGGTGTTCCCGAAGCGAAACTCTCCGCGGCTTTGCGGGCTTGCGAGTGGGATGTGCGATGACGTTGCGATGGATGGTTGGCGCGGTGGTTTGGCTGTGGCTCGCCGGCCCGGCGCTCGCAGGCAATCTCGATCCGGCTGCGGTGAACGAGGCTGCGCGTCCTGCAAAGCCGCCGGCCACCGACAAGCTGAATGCAGCCGTGGTGAAGCTTCAGGTGCTGCTCGATCGCGCACAATTCTCGCCCGGCGAGATCGACGGCAAGTTCGGCGAGAACGCGCAGAAGGCGCTCAAGGCATTCGCGGAGCAGAACGGCTTGGCACTCGACAAGGGCATAGCGCCGGAGCTCTGGGACAAGCTGACCGCGTCGAGCGAAGGTCCTATCCTCGCCGACTACAAAATCACCGACGCCGACGTGAAGGGACCGTTCTTAAAGAAGCTGCCGGCAAGGCTCGATGACATGAAGTCGCTGGACGCGCTGAGCTACACCAGCCCGCTCGAGGGGCTCGCTGAAAAATTCCACATGAGCGGAGATCTGCTCAAGGCGCTCAATCCGGCGAAGGCTTTCGACAAGGCCGGCGAGACCATCGTGGTCGCCAATCTTCCGGCGCGGCGTGAGCTGCCGCGCATCGTCCGCATCGAGGTCGACAAGGCACGCGCGACATTGAAGGCCTTCGACGGCTCCGATCGGATGATCGCGTTCTATCCGGCGTCGATCGGCAGCCCGGATCGCCCGACGCCAACGGGAACGCTGAAGGTCACCAGCAGTCACGAACTGCCGACCTACCGCTACAATCCCGAGTACAAGTTCAAGAGCGTCAAATCCAACAGGCCGTTCGACATTCAGCCGGGGCCCAACAATCCCGTGGGCGCATACTGGATCGGACTGTCGGCGCCAGGCTACGGCATCCACGGCACGGCCGAGCCCGACAAGGTCAGCAAGTCGGCGTCGCACGGCTGCGTTCGCCTTACCAATTGGGACGCGCGTACGCTCGGCGAGAACGTGAAGCGCGGCACACCGGTCGTCTTCCTCGATGCGTCGACGGAATCCTCCCCGCGGCAGGCTACGCCTGCTGCGAAGCGCGCGGCGAACTAGTCCTTGGGAAAATCCTTGCGCATCGCGATCTCCGCCGCGTCGCCTGGCGACAGCACGGTCTGGTCGAAGGCGGCCTGCGGCGTCGTCATGATGTCGTAGAGCGAGATGCCCTTGATCGGCTTGCCCATGAGCTCGCGGACGCATTCGGCGAGCGTGCCGTTGTAGACGAGATAGGGCGGACCCCGATCCTTCAGCCGCTCGCCCTTCAGCGACGGCCATTTCTTCAGCTCGGCCGGCGCGTCATAGGCGATCGGCGATCCCTCTTTGAACATGCGTTTGGCCCCGGTGGTTGATGGCCGGGAAGCCTACAGAAGCCGGGTAAACACCCGTTAAAGAATTGGGTCAAATCAGCCGGTGACGAAGGCGAGCAGGGTGCCGTTGGCCTTGGCCGGCGGCACGCAGACCGCAGCTCCGCTCCGTAGGGCGGCTGGCCCCAGCGCCTTCTCGGTCGCCGCGAGGTCGCCGCTGATCAGCACCAGGGCCGCGCCGCCGCGCTCGGAGAGGCCGGCCAGCGGCACGCCGGGATAGCGCTTGGCGAGCTGGTCCAGCGTCAGATAGACGAAGTCGGCGCGATCGCCGCCGGAGGGCACGGTGACCGCGCCGTCCGCGTCGGTCTTCGCCTCGCGGTCGATCAGGCGGGCGAGATGCGCGGCCTCGTTAGCCGGCTCCGGCGATGCGATCAGCGTCTGCTTGATCCGCTTGGCTGCGTTGGCGTGGGTCATCAGTTCGGGGATCCACACGGTCTCGCGGGTCTTGTGCTGGCAGGCGAAGATGCGCACGCCGCCCGGAGCTTCCGCCGTCGGCCACATGAAGGTGCGGAATTTCGCCGCCGAGATCGTACCATCGGGCAGCGTGACAGGGCGTTCGAAGTCGGTCGGGCCGATCGGCTCCAGCCCCCGTGCACGGATCTCCTCGGCGCCGGCGGCGCTGTCGATCGCGGTAAAGGCGATGCGCTCGATGCCCTCGCCATGGCGCTCGACGAAGGCGCGGGCCGGCGCATTGTGCCCGGTCGCCACGAGCACGCCGAGCAGCTCCATGTAATCGGGGTCGAACATGATGGTGTAGTTGCCGGTGCCCATATGCGCGCTGTGGGTGCCGCGCGGCGAGACCGTGAAGCCGAGTTGCCTGTAGTTTTCGGCGGCCTTGTCGAGGTCCTTCACCATGACGACGGCGTGGTCGATACCGATGACGTTCTTGAGGGCCACTGTTCTTATCCCCGATTGCAAGCTGACTTTGCGCCGCGCCGGCGGCTGCCGGCCATGTCTACGCCGGATAAGCGGCCTAGTCATTTTCAATTCGGTGAGAGATGCGGAATTTCATTCCGCACAACGCGTCCTTGCGCGCGCCTCAGCGCGCCTGCTCGATATAGGCCGCGAGCGCCGCGCGCTCCTCGCCGGTCATTTCCGTGATGTTGCCCGGCGGCATCGCATTCGACCAGGCCGCGACCCGCCCGATCAGGCGGATGTTGCGATGGATGTGCTCGGGCGTGTCGAGCACAATGCCCTTCGGCGCGGTGACGATGCCGGCCCAGACCGGCTCGGCTGCATGGCACATGCTGCAGCGGGACATCACGATCTCCTCGACATTGGCGGCCGTGACCGGCGCCGACAGCGCGCCCGTCTTCACCTCGCGCGGACCGGCGGCGGAGAGCAGGAGGATCGCGATCACGCCGGTCGCAGCCACGCCCCACACCCACCAGGGCGATTTGCGCCCGGCATGACGCTCGTTGAAGAAGTGGCGGATCACCGGCCCGAGCGCCAGGACGATCGCGACGATGATCCAGTTGAAGCGCGTGGCGTAGAGCAGGGGATAGTGGTTGCTGATCATCAGCACGACCACGGGGAGCGTCAGGTAATTGTTGTGGACCGAGCGTTCCTTGCTGGCCTTGCCGAGCTTGGGGTCGGGCGCCTGTCCGGCGATCAGGCTGGCCACGATCTTCTTCTGGTTCGGGATGATCAGCGTGAAGACGTTGGCCACCATGATGGTGCCGATGATCGCGCCGATCTGGTTGAAGGCACCGCGTCCGCTCAGCACATGGGTGAAGGCGTAAGTGAGCGCGACCAGGAACAGATAGCCGCCAATGGCAAAGGGCAATTCGCGCTGCGCGAGCCCGGTGCGGCAGGCGGCCTCATAGAGCAGCCACGCCAGCGCCAGGCTGCAGAAGCTGAACAGTCCGGCCTGGAACGGCGTGAGGTCGAGGATCGACTTGTCGACCAGGAACAGGTCGGCCTCGAGATAATAGACCACCACCATCAGAGCGAAGCCGGACAGCCAGGTGGTGTAGGCTTCCCATTTGAACCAGGTCAGCTCGTTCGGCATCTGGCTGGGCGCGACCAGGTATTTCATGATCCGGTAGAAGCCGCCGCCATGGACCTGCCAGGCCTCACCCTGCACCCCGTCAGGCAGGTCGTCCCTAGGCTTCAGGCTGAGATCGAGGGCGATGAAATAGAAGGAACTGCCGATCCAGGCGATCGCGGCCACCACGTGCAGCCAGCGCAGCAGCAGGCTCGCCCATTCCGATATGATGGATCCCCACATGATCTCCCCATCCGGCGCGACCGGGATGCCGCAGCCTCCATCACCGTAGCCGGCGGTCGCCGCCCTCACAATGTGTCGCACCGTTCAACCGCATTTTCCAGTATGATGGGCTGCGGCTGATGCACATCGTGCGGGCATGAACTGACGTGGGATTCGGCAGGCGCCAGGCTCGCCGCAAACCTTTTCCGGGTGATCGGCGTTGACGCACGACACGGGCAAGGCGGAGGACGACGAATTGAGTGACAGGACAAAGTTCGTGGCGATGCTCGCAGCGCTGCTGGTTGCGGCCGGCGCGCAGGCCGAGCCGGTGTTGCAGGGCAAGGACGCCTATGGCGATTGGCGTGCCGACAAGCCGGGCACGGTCAGGCTGATCCGGCCGCAGGATCTAGTCAGGCCCGGCGCCACGCGATCGGTTGCGAGCTCGTCGCGCGTGGTGCCGCGTCCGCCGGAAGCTGAGCTCCAGGTGCCGGCCGGATTCAAGATCGAGCCGTTCGCAGAAGGCCTGCGCGCGCCGCGCATCATCCGCGTGGCGCCAAATGGCGATGTGTTCGTCGCGGAAACACGCGCCGGCACCGTCCGCGTGTTGCGCGCAGGCGAGGGCGGCAAGGCCGCGACCAACGAGGTGTTCGCCAGCGGCCTGCGGCAGCCATTCGGCATCGCCTTCTTTCCCAACGGCGACAATCCGCAATGGGTCTATATCGCCAACACCGACAGCGTCGTCCGTTTTCCCTACCAGGCCGGCGATCTCAAGGCGCGCGGCAAGGCGGAGACGATTGTCGCGAGCCTGCCGCATGATGGCGGGCATTCCACCCGCGACATCGTGTTCACGCCGGACAACAAACGGATGCTCGTCTCCGTCGGCTCGCTCAGCAACGTCGCCGAGGGCATGGGCACGCCGCCGGGCGGGATGGAAGCGTGGTCGAAGACGCAGCCGCTCGGCGCAACATGGGCCAGCGAGCTCGAGCGCGCCGCGGTGCTGGCCTTCAATCCTGACGGCAAGGAGCGAAAGATCTACGCCACCGGCCTGCGCAACTGCGTCGGCCTCGCAATCCAGCCGCAGACCGGCCTGCCCTGGTGCTCGATCAACGAGCGCGACGGTCTCGGCGACGATCTCGTGCCCGACTACATCACCAGCGTGAAGGAGGGCGCGTTCTACGGCTGGCCGTGGTTCTATATCGGCAACAATGAAGACCCGCGTCATGCCGGCGCGCGGCCGGACCTCAAGGGCAAGGTGACGGTGCCTGACGTGCTCATCCAGCCGCACTCGGCCTCGCTCGGCATGACGTTCTACCAAAGCACGCAGTTTCCGCCCGAATACCAGGGCGACGCCTTCGCCGCTGAGCACGGCTCCTGGAACAGGTCGAAACGCACCGGCTACAAGGTGATCCGCATCAAGATGAAGGACGGCAAGCCGACCGGCGAGTACGAGGACTTCGTCACAGGGTTCGTCGTGAACGACACGGAGGTGTGGGGGCGCCCGGTGGGCGTCGCCGTGGCGAAGGATGGTTCGCTGCTGATGTCGGAAGATGGCAACGGCACGATCTGGCGGGTGACATATTCGCGCTGAGCGCGGCGCGATGACGCAAGGGGAGAAGGAAGAAGAATTACCCCCGTCTCACGCTGGCTCCACCATCCACCGGCAGCGTCACACCGGTGATGAAATTCGCCTCGTCGCTCGCCAGGAACAGCGCGGCATTCGCGACGTCCCAGCCGGTGCCCATCTTTCTGCGCAGCGGCACCTTGCTGTCGCGGTCGGCTTCGACCTCGGCGCGGGTCTTGTGCCATTCGCGGGCACGGGTGTCGACGGCCATCGGCGTGTTCATCAGGCCGGGCAGGATGACGTTGGCGCGGATGCCGTATTCGGCATTCTGGTAGGCGAGTTGTTCGGTGAAGGCGATCATCGCCGACTTCGTCGCCTTGTAGGCGACGTAAGGATAGGTGGTGATCGCGGCCATCGAAGAGATGTTGATGATGGCGCCGCTTCTCTGCGCGCGCATGATCGGGATCACCTCTTTCGCCGCCAGGATGCAGCTTTTCAGATTGACGGCGACGACGCGATCGAACGCCTCCTCGGTCAGTTGCAGCAGCTCGGCATCGCCGCCGGCAAGGCTGACGCCGACATTGTTGTGCAGCACGTCGATCCGATCCCAGCGCGATTGCGCATCCGCAACCATCGTCTTGATGTCCGCAGCTTTGGTCACGTCCGCCTTGAAGGCCGCCGCGGTGCCGCCTGTCGCGGCGATCATCGCCACCGTCTCCTGCGCCGATTCCAGATGGTGGTCGACGCACAAGACCTTGGCGCCCTCGCGTGCGAAGGTGAGCGCAGTCGCGCGGCCGTTGCCCATGCCTTCGCCGGGGCTTTGCCCGGCCCCGACGACGATCGTGACCTTGTCCCTCAAGCGCATCTCGGTTCACTCCCGCTCTCGTCATTGTTTTCGTGCACATTAGCAATCGCGCTCCCGGGAGAGAAGAGCGCGCTTTCCGCGTTCATGTCATTGACATCACACGGAATTGCATGGGCGGCCGGTCCGTCGCGCGTGGCTGGCCGAAGCATGCCAGGAACCGATCCGACGTCGCTGCGTTTGTCGCGGAGCCTTTCCCGCGCTAGGCTCAGTCCCGGGGCTTCCCAACCACCAGTGGCTTGCCGATGAATCTGCTCGATCCGCAAGGGCCCGTGGCCGCTGGCAACAGCACCATCCTGGTCGATTCCATCTTCATCATGCTGGTGATCGTGGTGCCGACCATTTTTGCGATTCTGGCTTTTGCGTTCTGGTTTCGCGCCTCGAATCCGAGGGCGCGCTACCAGCCGGAGTTCGTCTATTCCGGCCGCGTCGAGATGGTGGTGTGGTCTATTCCGGCGCTCACGGTGATCCTGCTCGGCGGCGTCGCCTGGATCGGCTCGCACCAGCTCGATCCCGCGGCACCCGTGCCGGGCACCGGCAGCCCGGTGCGGATCCAGGCCGTCTCGCTCGACTGGAAATGGCTGTTCATCTATCCGGACCAGCGCATCGCCACCGTCAACACGCTGACGGTGCCGGCCGGCGCCGAGCTGAACTTCCGGCTGACGTCCTCGAGCGTGATGAACACGTTCTTCATTCCGCAGCTCGGCAGCATGATCTACACCATGAACGGCATGGTGACGAAGCTGAACCTGCGCGCCGACAACGAAGGCAAGCTTCAGGGCCTGTCCGCACATTTCTCCGGCGACGGTTTCCCGGACATGATGTTCGACGTCAACGTGATCTCGCCGCTCGCCTTTCCGGACTGGGTCGCGAATACGGCGAAGACGGATGCCGTGCTGAACGAGGACAGCTACAAGAAGCTGATGCAGCAGGGCATCGAGAAGGGCAGGCCGGTCTACCGCCTCGAAGACCCGCGCCTGTTCGATCTGATCGCGACCCAGCACATTCCGCCCGGGCCCGGGCCGGAGCTCGCCTCCGAAGCAGGCCGGTCGCACAGTGGAGGCCATGATGCTCGGTAAGCTCGATTGGTCGGCCATTCCGTTCGACCAGCCAATTCCGCTCGTCGCCGGCGCGGTGGTGCTGGTCGCGATCTTCGGCGTGCTGGGCTGGGTCGTGGTGAAGGGATATCTGCCCTATCTCTGGCGCGAATGGATCACCAGCGTCGATCACAAGCGCATCGGCGTCATGTACATCCTGCTGGCTTCGGTGATGCTGCTGCGCGGCGGTAGTGACGCCATCATGATGCGGATCCAGCAGGCGGTGGCCTATCAGTCGCAGGGCTACCTGCCGCCGGAGCACTACAACCAGATCTTCTCGGCGCACGGCACCATCATGATCTTCTTCGTGGCGATGCCGTTCGTGATCGGGCTGATGAACCTCGTCGTGCCGCTCCAGCTCGGCGTGCGCGACGTTGCCTTCCCGACGCTGAATTCGGTCGGCTTCTGGCTGACGGCGACCGGCGCGCTCTTGGTCAATGTCTCGCTCGTGGTCGGCGAATTCGCGCGCACCGGCTGGCTCGCCTTTCCGCCGCTGTCGGAATTGTCCTATTCGCCCGGCGTCGGCGTCGACTACTACGCCTGGTCGCTGCAGATTTCCGGTGTCGGCACGCTGGTGGCCGGTATCAATCTCGTCACCACCGTGCTGAAGCTGCGCACCAAGGGCATGAATTACCTGCGCATGCCGATGTTCTGCTGGACCACGCTGGCCTCGAACCTCCTCATCGTCGCGGCGTTCCCGATCCTCACCGCGACGCTCGCGATGCTGCTGCTCGACCGTTATCTCGGCTTCCACTTCTTCACCAACGAGGCCGGCGGCAACGTCATGATGTTCATGAACCTGATCTGGGCCTGGGGCCATCCCGAGGTCTACATCCTGGTGCTGCCCGCCTTCGGCATCTTCTCCGAGGTGGTCTCGACCTTCTCCGGCAAGGCGCTGTTCGGCTACCGCTCCATGGTGCTCGCGACCATGGCGATCTGCGTCGTCTCCTTCATGGTCTGGCTGCACCATTTCTTCACGATGGGGGCGGGGCCGAACGTCAACGCCATCTTCGGCATCGCCAGCATGATCATCGCTGTGCCGACCGGCGTGAAGATCTACAATTGGTTGTTCACGATGTATGGCGGCCGCATCCGCTTTGCGACACCGATGCTGTGGGCGGTCGGCTTCATGGTCACCTTCATCATCGGTGGGTTGACCGGCGTGCTGCTCGCGGTGCCGCCGGCCGACTTCATCCTCCACAACAGCATGTTCCTGGTGGCGCATTTCCACAACGTCATCATCGGCGGCGTGCTGTTCGGCGCTTTCGCCGGCTTCGAATATTGGTTTCCCAAGGCGTTCGGGTTCCGTCTCGACGAACGCTGGGGCAAGGCGGCGTTCTGGTTCACCTTCACGGGCTTCTACGTCACCTTCATGCCGCTCTACATCGCCGGCATGCTCGGCATGACCCGGCGCATGCAGCACTATAACGTCGCGGCCTGGCGGCCCTGGATGATCATCGCTGCATTCGGCATGGCCGTGCTGACCATGGGCGTGATCTGCCAGATCGTGCAGCTCGTGGTCAGCATCCGCAATCGCGAGGCGCTGCGCGACCGCACCGGCGATCCCTGGGACGGTCGCTCGCTGGAATGGGCGACCTCGTCGCCGCCGCCGGTGTTCAACTTCGCCTTCAACCCCGATGTGCGCGGCGAGGACGCCTATTGGGACATGAAGGCGCGCGCGAAGCAGCAATCGCTCGCGCACGAGACGCCGGATTATCAGGACATCGAGATGCCCCGGAATTCCCCGACCGGGTTCGTCTGTGCCTTCTTCGCTACCATCATGGGCTTCGCGCTGATCTGGCACATCTGGTGGATGGTGATCCTGGGCGGCCTCGGCGCTTGGGCGACCTTCGTCGTGTTCGCCTGGCGCGACCATGACGAATACGTCATCCCGGCCGGGGAGGTCGCCCGCATCGACCGCGCCAATATCGACGAGCGACGCAACCTCGTCAGCATGGCGGGAGCAGTCTGATGGCGATGACCGCGACCGTAGGCCATTCGCACGCCGATCCCCATCACGTCGGCCTCGTCATCGAGCATCCCGGTCCCGCGCCGAAGCGGATCGTGACCGCCTACGGCTTCTGGATATTCCTGCTCTCTGACATCGTGATGTTCTCCTGCTTCTTCGCGGCCTATGCGGTGCTGTCGGGCCAGACCGCCGGCGGCCCGAAGGGCTCGGAGATCTTCGAGCCGAGATACGTCGCGATCGAGACGGTCTGCCTGCTGCTGTCGAGCTTCACCTGCGGCATGGCCAGCATCGCGGCCGACGTGCGCAACCGGTTCTGGTTCTATCTCAGCATGACCGCGACCTGCATGCTCGGGCTGATATTCCTCGTCCTCGAGTTTCGCGAATTCGCCGACCTCATCGCGCGTGGCTATGGCCCGTCGCGGAGTGCGTTCCTGACCGCGTTCTTCTCGCTGGTCGGCTGCCATGGCCTTCACGTCTCGGCCGGCGTGCTGTGGCTGCTCACGATGATGGCCCAGGTCTTCGCCAAGGGCTTTCGTGCCGACATCCTGCGCCGGATGCTGTGCTTTGCGCTGTTCTGGCACGCGCTGGACATCATCTGGGTCGCGGTGTTCTCCGTTGTCTACCTGCTTGGGAGTGGCGTATGAGCGATCAGGCCCACGCGCGGACCGACCATGACCTCGCTCCGGGCGAGGAAGAACAACACAGCGTCGGTACCCGCATCCTCGGCTACGTCGTCGGCCTCGTCCTGGCGCTGCTGCTCACCGCGACGTCGTTCTTCATCGCCGGCACGGATCTGGTCTGGCAACCTTCCATCCCCGTCGCGCTGATCGTGCTGGCGATTGCGCAGATGGGCGTGCACCTGGTGTTCTTCCTGCACATCACCACCGGACCTGACAACACCAACAATGTGCTGGCACTCGCCTTCGGCGTTCTGGTCGTCTTTCTCGTGATCGGAGGCACCGTCTGGATCATGGCGAATCTCAACGCCAACATGCCGCCGATGGACCAGATCATGCGGATGCAGTGACGGACCCCGCACAAAAAGAAAGAGCCGCTCGTTTGTGACAAGCGGCCCAAGTCTAGGGAGGAAACGCCCAAGCAAAGACAATCGGCCGAGGCCGGATTGCTGCCAAGGAAACGCTCGCGCGAAGCGCTTGCGTCTCTTCATAAGTGCAGCAACCGCCGCTGAAGTTCAATTCCGGATCAATACGGTCCCGATCTACCACTCACGGGTGCGTGAGGGAACTTCTTCACTTTGGCCGGCGGCAATTGTAGGCCTTGCGGAAGCCGGCCGCCTGGGCGTCGTCCTCCGAGCAGAACCAGCGGTCGGGCTTGGTGGTCGCGGGATAGCTCGGGCATCCGCGCAGATGATAGATGCCGATATTGCCGGTGACGCGGGCGCGCACCGCGAGCTTGCCCTTGATGCTGCAGCTGGGGGGCATGGTCAGCTCCTCCGGAAACAGTACGGCGCGGATCTCCTTGTCGCGGTCGGGCCGGCAGGCAGCTCCCAAGAGTGCGCCGTCCTTCTTGCCGCTCCGGAAATCCTGCGGCGCAACAAAACAGCCCTTCCAGATCCCGGCGGCCGTCGTCTTGGCTTCGTTGGCTGCGGGCTTGACGTTGGCCTTGATCGGCTCGCGTGCGAGGGCAAAGCCGAGCTTGATCAGCTGCTCGTTCAGGCTGGCCTTGTCGCCCTCGGCCGTGCAGATGGCGCGGTGGCGCTTGCCGAAGCTCTTTTCCGGGCCGACGTCGTCGCAGCGCACCGTCCGTTTGTTGATCAGCTTGGCCAGCTGGTCGCGGGCCTCGATGCCGCAGGCCCAGGTATCGGCGTGATCGTCGATGCAGACCTGGTCCAGCTCGGGTGCATCGACGCCGTCGAGCCGGTAGGTGACATCGCCGAGCTGGACCGAGTTGCCGTCACGGGCCGTCGCGGCGCCGGTCAGCGCGGAAACTGGTCCGGACCAGGCCAGAAATCCGGACAGGGCGAGAAACGAAACGAGCGCAAAAGCGCGGGCGGCGGCAAAGAATTTCTGGAAGGACATACGGTCTCGCTATCGATGGCTCGTCCGCCCCGTTCCTAGCACCCGGCTGTGGCGAGACCAATGGTCTGCGCCTCGCGAAGTGCGACATTCCGGCCCCGCGGCTTTACTCCGCCGTCGCTCTGCCCCTATCGTTCGTCGGCCTCGCTGACGCGCAAGGCCGAATCGCCCGGTAAGCGGCGAGGGGGAGGACCAGGTTGCAATGAAAGACCCCGTGGACGTCCTGATCATCGGCGCCGGCGCTTCCGGCGCGGCGGTGGCGTGGTCGCTGGCCGAGACCAAGATGCACATCCTCTGCCTGGAGCAGGGCGGCTGGATGAACCCGGCGGAATATCCCAGCACCGGCCGCGACTGGGAGGCCAAGTTTTACGGCGAGTGGTCGTCGAGCCCCAACGTCCGTGGCCGGCCCGAGGACTACCCGATCAACGATGACAATTCTCCCATCAAGGTCGTCAACTACAATGCGGTCGGCGGCTCGACCGTGATGTACACCGCGCACTGGCCGCGGCTGCACCCTTCCGATTTCAAGGTGAGGACGCTCGACGGCGTCGCCGACGACTGGCCGATCGACTACGACGCGCTGACCCCGTTCTTCGAAGAGAACGACCGCATGATGGGCACGTCGGGCCTGTCGGGCGATCCGCTGTCGCCGCTGACGCATCCGCCGATGCCGCAGCAGCCGATGGGCCTGTCCGGCGCCATCATCGGCAAGGCCATGAACAAGCTCGGCTGGCACTGGTGGCCGTCGGACACCACGGTCGCGACAATGGACTACGAGGGCCGGGCGCGCTGCATCAATCTCGGCCATTGCACGCCGGCCTGCGCGCAAGGCGCAAAATCCTCCACCGACATCACCTATTGGCCGCATGCGATCCGCGCCGGCGTCGAGCTGCGCACGCATTGCCGGGTGCGCGAGATCACCACCGACGAGAACGGCATGGCCTCGGGCGTGGTCTATTACGACAAGGACGGCATCGAGCAGTTTCAGCGCGCGCATGTCGTCATCATCGCCTGCAACGGCGTCGGCACGCCGCGGCTGCTGCTCAACTCGGCGTCCGGCCGCTTCCCCAACGGGCTTGCCAACTCATCGGGTCTCGTCGGCAAGAATTTGATGTTTCATCCCTATGCGCAGATCTACGGCTATGTGAAGGAGCCGACCGACTCCAACCGCGCGCCGCCGACCTGCCTGTGGAGCAAGCAATGGTATGACACCGACCTGTCGCGCGGTTTCGTGCGCGGCTATGGCGTGCAGTTCGTGCGCGGGGCCGGGCCGGTATTCGAGGCCGTGGTCAGCGAGCAGAAGGGCATCTTGCCGTGGGGCGAGGATCACCATCGCGTGTTCCGCAAGCTCAACGGCCACCGGCTCGGTTTCTCCGCAATCTGCGAGGATCTGCCGGAGGAGCACAATCGCGTCACGCTTGATCCGGTGCTGAAGGACAGTCACGGCATTCCCGCGCCGAAGGTCGACTACACGATCAGCGAGAACAGCCGGAAGATGATGGAGCATGCGCTGGCGCGCGGCCGCGAGTTTCTCGAGACCGCCGGCGCGAGCGACATCTGCGTCAACTCGCCGATCCCTTGGGGCGGTTGGCACCTGCTCGGCACCGCGCGCATGGGCACCGACCCCGAGCGCTCCGTCGTCAACGAATGGGGCCGCTCGCACGACGTGAAGAACCTCTTCATCGTCGACGGCAGCATCTTCGTCACCTCGGGCGGCGTGAACCCGACCTCGACCATCCAGGCACTCGCGCTCTACATCGCCGACCAGATGAAGCAGCGCCTGGCCAATTTGTTCGATTGAGGCTGTGATGTCCGCAGACAACCAACTGACACGCAGGCAGCGCGACGATCTCCGCGCCATCGCCGCGATGATCATTCCGGCCAGCGACGAGTACAAGGTGCCGGGCGCCGATGATCCCGCGATCCAGGCCGACATGCTGGCAACGCTCGGTCGCGATACCAAATTGGTGGCGGCGGCGCTGGATCACCTGGCGCGGCTCGCCGGAGCCCCGCTCGCCGAGCTCGATGCCGCCAGGCGCGATGCGGTGGCGCAGGAGTTTCGCAAGAGCGGCGTTGCCGCCGCAACCCTCGTCCGAGTCGTGCTGCAATGCTATTACCGCGACGACCGCGTGCTGGGCTCGCTGGGGATCGAGGTGCGCGCGCCATTCCCCAAGGGCCATGTGCTTGCGGACGGGGACTGGTCGCTGCTCGATCCGGTCAAGCGGAGAGGCGGCTCGCTGCGGCGGGCGCCCTAGCCATCTGGGCAGTCCAGCCTTGCGCTCCAGGCGGGCATCTTGCGCGGCAGGAAACAGGCCACCATCTGTGTGAGCCTTCAAGGACTCTTGCCATGTTGGACTTCACCTCAGATATCGCCGATGACGCAGCGTCATCGCGAACGACGGCGTCTGCTCCGGTCGATGACCGGACGCTGCTGGACGCCTATTCCAATGCCGTGATCGATGTGACGGACCGCGTCGGCCCTGCGGTTGTGCGGGTTGAGACCGGTCCCAAGGTGCCGAACGGCCGCGAGCGCGGCGGGCTCGGCTCCGGCATCGTGATCTCGCCGGACGGGCTCGTGCTCACCAACAGCCATGTGGTCGGCACCTCGAAGGAGATCCGGCTGCGCGACGTCGAGGGCCATGTCGGCGACGCCCAGGTGCTCGGGATCGATCCCGACACGGATCTGGCGCTGCTGCGCGCCAACGGCGTGCGCCATCTGCCCTATGCCGCGCTCGGCGACTCCAAGACGTTGCGGCGCGGCCAGCTCGTGATCGCCATCGGCAATCCGCTCGGCTTCGAATCGACCGTGACGGCCGGCGTGGTCTCGGCGCTCGGCCGCTCGATCCGCTCGGTGAGCGGGCGCACCATCGAGGACGTGATCCAGACCGATGCCGCGCTCAATCCCGGCAATTCCGGCGGGCCGCTGGTGTCGTCGCATGCCGAGGTGATCGGCATCAACACGGCGATCATCAACGGCGCGCAAGGAATCTGTTTTGCGGTCGCCAGCAACACCGCGCAATTCGTGCTGTCGGAGATCATCCGTCACGGCTATGTCCGCCGCGCCTATATCGGCGTTGCCGGACAGACCGCGCCGGTCCCGCGGCGGCATGCGGTGCTGGCCGGGGTCGAGAACAAGATGGGCGCGCTCCTGATGCAGATCGAGCCTGACGGGCCGGCGGCCAAGGCGGGCCTGTTGCCCGGCGACGTCGTGATCAGGCTCGACGGCGTCGAGATCGATGGCGTCGACGACCTGATCCGCGTGCTCGACCGCGACCGGATCGGCCGGCGGCTCGCCATGGACGTGCTGCGCCTCGGCCGCCTGCGGGCGATCGACATCGACCCGGTCGAGCGCAAGCCGGCGCGCTGACTACTCCGCCGCCGCGGCAAAGCGGCTGTTGTCGAGCTCCGCTTGCAGCCGCGCCGTCTCGGCCGCCGCCAGCTTGACGTTGGCGTCCTTGACGTGGCCGAAGCCGCGGATGGTTTCCGGCACGCGCGCGAGCCGCGCCAGCAGCGGGATCTGCTCCGGCTTCAACCCTGTGATCCGCTGATCGATCATCGCCAGATAATCCGCGATCAGCTTCCGCTCGGTCCGGCGCTCCTCGGTGCGTCCGAACGGGTCGAACGCGCCGCCGCGCAGGAATTTCAGTTTGGCGAGCACGCGGAAGGCGTGGATCATCCAGCTCCCGAACTCCTGCTTCTGCAGATGTCCGGTCGTCTTGTCGCGCTTGGCGAAGATCGGCGGTGCCAGGTGATACTTCAGCGTGAAGTCGCCGTCGAATTTCTCCGACACTTTCCTGGCGAAGCTGCCGTCGGTGTAGAGGCGGGCGACCTCGTATTCGTCCTTGTAGGACATCAGCTTGAACAGGTTCTTTGCAACTGCTTCCGTGAGCTCGGTTGACCCGGGCGAAGCCGCGCTCTCCGACTTGCGGACCTTGGCGACGGCTGCGAGGTAGCGGTCGGCATAGGCCTTGTCCTGATAGAAGGTCAGGAATTCGGCGCGGGTCGCGATGATGTTGTCGAGCGATTTGGCTGCCGTGGATGCCCGGGCCTTGAACTGGAGCACGCTGCGCACGCGCGACATGTCGTGGGCGGCAAGGCGCCCCCAGGTGAAGGCGAGCTTGTTCATCTCGATCGCGGCGCCGTTGATCTCGATGGCACGGAACAGGGCCTCCAGCGACAGCGGGATCGCGCCCTTCTGGAAGGCGAAGCCGAGCATGAAGGGATTGGTCGCGATGCTGTCGCCCATCAGACCCGCGGCGATGCCCGTGGCGTCGAGGATGTCGAGGTTGTTGTCGCCGACGGCGTCGCGCAGCACGGTCTGCATCGCGCCCATCTCGAAATCGAGATCGGGATTTTGCACGAAGCTCGCGGTCGGCTGCAGATCGGCGTTGATGTAGGCCTTGGTCACGCCGCGCTCGGCGCGGCTCAGCGCCGTGGGGCCGGCCGAGACGACCATGTCGCAGCCGAGGATGACGTCGGCGCCGCCGGTGGTGATGCGGACCGCGGAGATGTCCTCCGGCTTCGGTGCGATGCGGACGTGGCTCATCACCGCGCCGTTCTTCTGCGACAGGCCGGTGAAGTCGAGTGCCGAGCAGCCGCGGCCGTCGACATGGGCGGCCATGCCGAGCAGTGCGCCGATGGTGATGACGCCGGTGCCGCCGATGCCGGTCACGAGGATGTTGTAGGGGCCGTCCAGCTCACGCGCGGGGGGCAGCGGCAGATCGGCGAACAGCTGGCCGGAATCGACCGCCGAGGTCTTCATCCGCTTCAGCGAACCACCATGCACGGTGACGAAGCTCGGGCAAAAGCCCTCGACGCAGGAAAAATCCTTGTTGCAGTTCGACTGGTCGATCTGGCGCTTGCGGCCGAACTCGGTCTCCAGCGGCTGCACCGAGACGCAGTTCGAGGCCTGCGAGCAATCGCCGCAGCCTTCGCAGACCAGCTCGTTGATGAAGGCGCGCTTGGCCGGATCCGGATAGAGCCCGCGCTTGCGGCGGCGGCGTTTCTCGGCGGCGCAGGTCTGGTCGTAGATGATGACGGTGAGGCCCTTGATGTCGCGCAGCTCGCGCTGCACGGCGTCGAGCTCGCGGCGGTGGTGAATGGTGGCGCCTTGCGGGAAGAAGTTGCCTTGCGGGTACTTGCTGGGATCGTCCGAGACGATCGCGAGCCGCTTGACGCCCTCGGCCCAGACCTGATGGGCGATCTGCGCGACGTTGAAGGCGCCTTCGGCCGGCTGGCCTCCGGTCATCGCGACAGCGTCGTTGTAGAGGATCTTGTAGGTGATGTTGATGCCGGCCGCCGAAGCTGCGCGCAGCGCCAGCAGGCCGGAATGGGTGTAGGTGCCGTCGCCGAGATTCTGGAAGATGTGCGTTTCGGTGGTGAAGGGCGACTGGCCGATCCAGTTCACGCCCTCGGCGCCCATATGGGAGATCAGATCCGTGCGACGGGTCGGCATGCTCAGGGCCATGCCGTGGCAGCCGATGCCGGCCATGGCGCGGCTGCCCTCGGGCACGCGCGTCGAGGTGTTGTGCGGGCAGCCCGAGCAGAAGAACGGCGTGCGCGCGAGCTTGATCGGCGCGCTGGTCGTGACCGGATTGTCGAACGCCTCGAGCCGCGCGAGGCGCTGCTCCAGCACGGGACTGTGATGGCCGAGCTTGCGCAAGCGCGCCACCAGCGCGCCAGCGACGATGGTCGGCGTCAGCTCGCCCTCGCTCGGCAACAGCGGCGCACCGCGCTCGTCGCGTTTGCCTGTGATGGTCGGACGCTTTGAGGCATCGACGTTGTAGAGGATGCGCATCAATTGGTCTTCGATGAAGCCGCGCTTCTCCTCGACCACCAACACATCCTGAAGGCCTTCGGCGAAACGCTTGGCACCGCTTTCCTCCAGCGGCCAGGTCAGCGCGACCTTGTAGATGCGCAAGCCCAAATCCTGCGCGTCCTTGTCGGTGATGCCGAGGTCGGCAAGTGCCTGGCGTAGATCGAGATAGGCCTTGCCGGTGGCGACGATGCCGAGCCGCGCGGGCTTGGAATCGAGCACGATGCGGTCGAGCTGGTTGGCGCGGGCGAAGGCCTGTACCGCCGCCATCTTCGGCCCGAACAGCCGCTTCTCTGCCTCCAGCGGCGGATCGGGCCAGCGGATGTTGAGGCCGCCGGGCGGCATCTCGAAATCGTCGGGCAGCACGATCTTGACGCGTTCAGGGTCGCTATAAATCGAGGCCGAGCTCTCGACGGTTTCGCTGATCGCCTTGAAGCCGACCCAGCAGCCGGAGAAGCGCGACAGCGCAAAGCCGTAGAGGCCCAGGTCGAGATAGTCCTGGAGCGTGGCCGGATTGATCACCGGGATCAGCGCTGCTGCGAACACCTGCTCGCTCTGATGCGCCAGCGTCGAGGACTGGCAGCCATGGTCGTCGCCGGCGAGCGCGAGCACGCCGCCATTGAGCGAGGTGCCGGCCGCATTGGCGTGCTTGAGCGCATCCACCGAGCGGTCCACGCCCGGGCCCTTGCCGTACCAGATCCCGAACACGCCATCGACCTTGGCGCCGGGAAACAGGCCGACCTGCTGACTGCCCCAGACGGCGGTGGCGGCGAGGTCCTCGTTCAGACCGGGGACGAAGGCGATGTCGTGCTGCTGAAGGTGCGATTTCGCGCGCCACAACGCGTGGTCGTACATGCCGAGCGGGGAACCGCGATAGCCCGAGATGAAGCCGCCGGTGTTGAGGCCCTGAAGCCGGTCGCGTTCGCGCTGCAACATGGGCAGGCGGACCAGGGCCTGCGTGCCGGACAGGAAGATCCGCTTCGATTCGAGCCGGTATTTGTCGTCCAGCTCGACCTGCAACAGCGTCATTTCGGAAGCCCTCGTCTTTCGTTCGGCGGGAGTTTTGCGCTGCGGGAAGGAGTGCGGCTGCGCGACGCGAATTGTGACAGTCAAAAGGATGGGCCAGCGAAGTCAATACGGCTAGCCGCATCCTTGGCGCTCCTGCTAGTCATGGCTTGCACGCGGAGAGCGCCATGACTGCAAACGCATTCGACACCGAGATCACGGAGACGGCCGAGGCCCTGATCGGGCCGTGGCGTCAGCCACGCCAGATGCTGCAGGCGCAGACCTACGACGCGCACGCCTCGATCCATGACGACGCCACCGCGCAGAAGCTCGGCTTCAAGGGCGGCACCATCGAGGGCCCGACGCATTTCAGCCAGTTCGCGCCGCTCGGCGAGCGGCTGTGGGGACAGGCCTGGTTCGAAACCGGCTGCCTTTCCGCGCATTATCGCAGTGTCTGCTACGAGGGAGAGGAGGTGCAGGCGATCCTGTCGAAACCGCTGCCTGCTACGCGCCAGTGCCAGATCCAGATGGTCAAACGCGACGGCACCGAGGTGCTGCGCGGCACGGCCTCGGTCGGCGATGCGCCGGTTGCGACCGCGCTCGAGACGCGCCTCGGCGAGCTCAAGCCGCTCACGGATCCCGTGATCCTGCGCGACGTGAAGGTGGCGCAGACGAGCAAGCGGCAGTCGGTGCGCATGGCGCTCGACCAGAACATGGGCGACCTCTATCCGTTTTCCCTTCGGCAGAAACTCGCCGTCATCACCGAGAGCTCGCCCTACTATTCGGGCACGGATAATCCGTGGGGCAAGCCCATCATCCCGATGGAGATGCTGAGCGTGCTGTTCCAGTACCGCTCCAAGGACGATCCGCTGCCGGCCAAGGGCCCGGCCGTCGGCCTGTTCGCCGACCAGGAGATCCGTCTGGTGAAAGGGCCGCTCTTCGAGGGTGAGGAGTATGAAGTCGAGCGCGAGGTGGTCGCGCTCTCCGGCAGCCGCCGCACCGAAAGCGCCTGGGTCAAGACGCGCGTGTTCGACAAGGCGGGCGCGATGGTCGCGACCATGCTGCTCAACGCGGCAACGCTGAAGGAGTCCTACGCCCCGTATGAAGAAGAGCATCGGCGGCTGTATGGGGCAGGGTCGTAGGCGCAAGGTGTCGCGGCGGAGGCCGCTCACCCTTTAAGCAAATGCACGTCGCAAAGCCGTCGCACAGGGAATGAGCAGACGCCGATCGCTGGCGTAACCTGCTGACCAGACGACGAATTCCCTCGCCGCCCACGCGCCATCGCAATTGTACACAATGGCACGGCGCTTGCAGAACTCCCGACCAAGAGAGTTCTCGCGGGGCCGTCATGTTGAACTCAGCCAAGCCGACAAAGGGCGTCGTCAGCGCCGAGCCCGAGCCGATCACGCTCGACTGGCCCGCCACCGCGCTTCTCATCATCGACATGCAGCGCGATTTCATGGAGCCCGGCGGTTTCGGCGAGACGCTGGGCAACGATGTCAGCCAGCTCGCGCGCGCGGTGAAGCCGATCGGCGCGGTGCTGACGGCGGCGCGCGACACCGGCATGCTGGTCATTCACACGCGCGAGGGGCACCTGCCCGATCTCTCCGACGCGCCGCCGGCGAAGGTCGAGCGCGGTGCGCCGAGCCTTCGCATCGGCGATCCCGGCCCGATGGGGCGCATCCTGATTCGCGGTGAGGCCGGCCACGACATCATTCCCGAGCTCTATCCGCTCGACAGCGAAATCGTGATCGACAAGCCCGGCAAGGGAGCGTTCTACGCGACCGAGCTCGGCGAGGTCCTGGAGAAATACGGCATCGAGAATTTGCTCGTGTGCGGCGTGACCACCGAAGTGTGCGTCAACACCACGGTGCGCGAGGCCAATGACCGCGGCTATCGCTGCGTCGTCATCGCCGACGGCTGCGCGTCCTACTTCCCCGAGTTTCACGAGATGGGCCTGAGGATGATCAAGGCCCAGGGCGGCATCTTCGGCTGGGTCGCGGATTCAGCCGCAGTTCTGGAGGCGATGAAGATTTCGACCACATAGGGGGTATTATCATGAGCACATTGACGGGGACGGCCGGCAGTTCTGATCTGAACAAGTCTGGATTCAAGCCGGCGCTATGGACATCGGGCGACTGGAACGCGCTTTTCGGCTTCGGTACCAATATCCTCGTCAACATGCTGGTGCTCACGGGCCTGTTGCGCTTCGTGCTGAAGATGCCAGATAGCCTCGTGTTCGGCCGCATCCTGCCCGCGCTGGGGCTGATGATGTGCCTCTCCACCTTCTATTACGCCTATCTCGCCTACCGCCTCGCCCAGAAGACCGGCCGCAACGACGTCTGCGCGCTGCCGTCGGGCGTCAGCGTGCCGCACATGTTCATCGTCACCTTCGTGATCATGCTGCCGATCACGCTCAAGACCGGCGATCCGCTCAAGGGCTGGTCGGCGGGCCTCGTCTGGGTGTTCTTCCAGAGTTTCATCCTGATGATCGGCGGCTTCATCGCGCCGTTCATCCGCAAGATCACGCCGCGCGCGGCGCTGCTCGGCACGCTCGCCGGCGTCTCCGTCACCTTCATCTCGATGCGGCCGGCGCTGGAGATGTACATGACGCCGCAGATCGGTCTCGTCTGCTTCGCCATCATCCTGGTGAGCTGGTTCGGCGGCGTGAAATACTGGCGCGGCATTCCCGCTGGCCTCGTCGCGATCGCGGCCGGCATGATCATCGCCTGGGGCTCGAACCTGTTCGGGCTCGGCCTCGGCGGCCTGAGCATCGCGGGTGTCGGCGCAGCCTTTGCCAATTTCGGCTTCTCGGTGCCGATCCCGGCGGTCGGCTACGTCTTCTCCGGCTTCGAGTTCCTCGGCATCATCCTCGTCACCGCCATTCCGTTCGGCATCTACGACCTCGTCGAGGCCATGGACAATGTCGAGAGCGCGGAAGCGGCCGGCGACGACTATCCGACCACGCGCGTGCTCACCGCCGACGGCGTCGTCAGCCTGATCGGCTGCCTGATGGGCAATCCCTTCATCAACGCCGTCTATATCGGCCATCCCGGTTGGAAGGCCATGGGCGGCCGGATCGGTTATTCGGCTGCAACCGGCATCATGGTGGTGGTGCTGTCCTGGTTCGGCATCATCTCGGTGCTGCTGGCGCTGGTGCCCGTCGTCGCGATTTCGCCGATCCTGCTCTATATCGGCATGCTGATCGGCGCGCAGGCGTTCCAGACCACGCCGGTCAAGCATGCGCCCGCGATCGTGCTGGCGCTGACGCCGCATCTGGCCGCGTGGGCCAAGCTCCAGATCGACACGATGCTGGGCTCTACCATGAACGCGGCGGCCAGTGTCGGCGGCATGGCGGCCGACAAGGCCGATGCAGTCAAGGCCGCCGCGATCGCCGCGCTGCCGCAGCAGGGCGTGTTCTATCACGGCCTCGAGGTGATGGGCGGCGGCTCCATCCTCGGCGGTCTCATCCTGGGTGCGATCGGCGTCTTCATCATCGAGCGCGATTTCGAGAAGGCCTCGGCGTTCGCGCTGGTCGGTGCGGTGCTGACTTACTTCGGCTTCATGCATGGCGAGGCCGTCGGCATCGGCGGCGGTTTTGGCGTGACCCCCGCGGTCGCGCTGGCCTACGCCGTGATGGCCGCCGGCCTGTTCGCCGCCAGCAAGCTCGGCACCACCGAGCACTACGCCGCGCATCCGGAGATGTCGGCCGCGCCGGCGGAATAGGGCGAAATCGCAACAAAAAGCGGCTGGGCGCGAGGAGGCGTCCGGCCGCTTCGTTTTTTATCCGCCCTTGACCGCCCCCGCCGTGAGCCCGGCCACGATCTGCCGCTGCGCCAGCACGGTGAGCAGCAGCACCGGAAAGGTGACGATCAGCGCAGCGGCGGCCAGCGGTCCCCAGCTCAGCTGGTCGAACGAGATCATGTTGTAGACGGCGACCGGCAGCGTGCGGGTCTCGCGTCCCGCCAGCACGATGCCGAACACAAAATTGTTCCAGGAGAAGATCACGGCGAGAATGAAGGCGACCGCGATGCCGGGCCTTGCAATCGGCAGCGCGACGTGGCGGAAGACCTGCCAGCGGCCGGCACCATCGATCAGGGCGGCTTCCTCCAGCTCCATCGGCGTCGTCTCGAAATAGCCGATCATGATCCAGATCACGATCGGCACGGTGACGACGAGATGGATGATGATCTGCGGCACCAGCGTGCCGAGCAGGCCGAGCCACTGGAACAGCAGGAACAGCGGGATCAAATACGACAGTCCCGGCGTGATGCGGGCGATCAGGATCACGATCGCGGATTTGTGCGCGGCCATGCGCGCGATGCCGTAGCCGGCGGGGACGCCGACCATCAGCGCCAGCACCGTCGCGCTGCCGGTGACGATCAGGCTGTTGATGAAATAGGTCAGGAAGCGGTTGGAGGCGAGCACGTCGGCATAGTTCTTCCAGGCGATGCGATCCGGAAAGAACACCGGCGGGTAGGCCGCATTGTCGACCTCGAACTTGAGCGACAGCGAAAGCATCCAGAGGAAGAACAGGATCGCCGGCGAGACGATGACGAGCACGGACAGCCACAGGCCGATTTTGCCGATGATCTGGCGGGGTGTCATGCGCCGCTCGCGATCTCGGTCCACAGCATGCGCTGGCGGGCGTAGAGCATCACCGCCGCGAGCAGGACGATCAGCAGGAAGAACACGACCGCGATCGCCGAGCCGTAGCCGAGGTCGTAATAGGTGAAGGCGACGCTGTAGAGATAGATGTTGATCGTCTCCGATGCCGAGCCCGGTCCGCCTTGCGTGATCGCGAAGATGATGTCGAAGCTCTTGACCGCGTCGATCATGCGGATCATGCCCGCGATGAACAAAAACGGCATGATCAGCGGCAGCGTGATGAAGCGGAACACCTGCCAGAAGCTGGCGCCGTCGATCTGCGCGCTCTCATAGGGCTCGGTCGGGATCGCGGCGAGGCCCCCGAGCACGATCAGCATCACCAGCGGCGTCCACTGCCAGGTCTCGACCAGCACCAGCGAGGGAATGACGGTCGCGGGATGAAACACCCAGAGCTGCGCGGGAATCCCAACCAGCGACAGCAGGTAATTCAGCACGCCGAGCTGCGGGTGGAACATCATGGTCCAGACCAGCGCGATCGCCACGGGCGTCGCCATCATCGGCATGATGAAGACGCCGCGCAGAAATCCCCGGCCGGCGAAATTTTGGTGAAACACGACGGCGGAGAGTGTGCCGAGGATCAGCGGCAGCACCACCGACAGCACGGTGTAGACCAGCGTGTGGCCGACCGCCTCGAGAAAGCGCGGATCGCTGGTGAGCCGCAGATAGTTCGAGAACCCGACGAACGTGGTGGGCGAGCCGACCTTCCACTCGTTCAGGCTCATCCAGATCGTGAACACCCACGGGAAGATGATGATGGCGAGCACGACGACCAGCGCCGGCACCACGAACGGCCAGTAGGATGGCGGCCGCAATTCCTTCTCCGGCGCGGCCTCGGTCGAAGCCGCGGCCGGAGTCGATTGTATCAACGCACTCACGCCTTTTCGCTACGCTCCAGGATCGGCCGATACTGTTCGTGCGCCTTCTTCAACTCGGTCGCGGGATCGGCGCCCGACAGGGTCGAGGTGAGCGCCGCGCCGACGAGATCGCGGAATTCGGCCACCGGAATGACGACGGGCAGGCCGAGCTTGCTGATCTTGGCGGAATCGATCACCGATTGCAGCCACTCCTTGGGCATCTTCACGCCGCTCTGGATCTCGGGATCGTTCAGGATCGAGTTGCGGAACGGCACGCCGCCGCCGGCCTGCAGCAGCCGCGCGCCCTGCTTCTTCGAGACCACCCATTGGCAGAGCAGATAGGCGGCTTCCCTGTTCTTGCTGGCCGCGGCGATGCCGATGCCGTCGCCATAGGTGGCCGAATATTGCCCCTTCGGTCCGGCCGGCACGACGGTGTAGCCGACCTTGCCGACCACGCGCGAGGCGGCGGGATCCTCCAGCGGCGGCGCCCAGCCGACGCCATCGATCCACATCGCCGAACGTCCTTGGGTGAAGGAAGCCATCGACTCCATCCAGTTGAAGCCGGCGACGCCGGGCGGGGCGACCTTGGTCAGCAGCGTCTGATAGAGCTTCGTCGCCGCGACCGCTTCCGGGCCGTCGGTCTGGATATTGCCCTTGGCGTCGAGGAATTCGCCGCCGTAGTTGAGGAAGAAATTCGTCCACAACGTCATGTTGGCGTTGCGCAGGCCGCGCCCGACGAAGCCGTAGGTGCCGTCCTTGGCGTCCGTGAGCTTTTCGGCGGCCGCGACCATCTCGTCGAAGGTCTTGGGGACCGCGACGCCCTTCTTCTCGAACAGCTCCTTGTTGTAGTAGAGGATGAAATAATCGACCGACCAGGGCAGCGACAGCATCTGGCCCTTGTCGTTCTTGGCGTATTGCAGGCCCGCGGCCGAGAAGTCGCTTTCGACGAGATCCGGCGCGGTCAGCGTCGGGTCCTTCATGAACGGCGTCATGTCGGCGAGCCAGCCGGCTTTCTCGAACTGCCGCTTCTGCACGTGATAGCTGAGATGCACGACGTCGAAGCTCGGCCGTCCCGAGGTCAGCTCGATCACGACCTTCTGGCGCTGCTGCTGCTCGGGGATCTGCTCGGACTCGACCTGGATGCCGGTGAGCTCGGTGAACTCCTTGATGTTCTTTTGCAGGTTGTCGCCGCGCGGACCCTTGGCGAGGATCACCTCCAGCTTGGTGCCGGCGTATTTCTTCCAGTTGACCTCGGCGCGGGCCGGCACTCCGGTCAGGCCGAGCGCGCCGGCCGCGGCGGTGCCCTTGAGCAGCGTGCGGCGCGAGATGTTGTAGTTGGCCAATTTAGGTCCCTCCCTCTGATTCATTTTCTTTGGAGGGGATACTAGCGGCCGTACCACGCCTGCCTAGCCCTAATCTGCCATCAGGGACGCACCGCCGGCGTTTCCATCGGCAGACCGCGCGCTCGCGACATCAGGTATAGTTGGAGCGCGACCAGCTCGGGCGAGCCGTAATCATAGGCCTGGGCGCGAACACCGGTCATGCAGCTGCGCAACCGGCGCTCGATCGACCCCAGCGTCTGCCACTCCAGGCGGTAGAGTGGATAGCCGGTCGGCTGTCCTTGCGTGATCGGGGCGCCGGCGAGGCGCTTGCCGAAATTGTCGTCATGGCAATTGGTGCAGGCAAGGTTGAGCTGGCCTTCGCGCTGCATGAAGAGGGCGCGGCCCTGGTCGACAAACGGCTTGACTTGCGGGTCGTCGCCTGCGGTGATCGGAATGCCGCGTGACTGGTGGCCGACGAAGGCGGACAAGGCGAGCAGGTCGCGGCTCTCGTAGGGCAGCGGCGTCGCCTGCTGGTGATCGGCGCGGCAGAGATTGATCCGCTGGTCGAGCGTGACGGGGCGCCCCAGCGCCTTGTCGAAGGCGGGGTAGCGCGCCGCGATGCCTTTCATGCTGCTGCGCGCATCGCCATGGCAGTCCGCGCAGGCCTTGTCGGCGGCGCCGGTCGTCTTCTTCCACAGCTGCTCGCCGTCGAGCACGAACAGCATGCCCGGATTGGCGGTGTCGTCATCCTGCATCGCGCGGGTGTCCGGACCCATGAAGGCATAGCCGGAGCGGCGCGCATCCGGCGGGATCTCTCCGGCGAGCAGGGCGGGACCGGTGACGAGCAATATCGCCGCTATCGCGCGCCAAGAGATCATCCGACCGTGATCGAGGCCGATGCGGTGGACGAATAGCCGTTGTCGCCAATCCACTCGAACTCGAACTTGCCGCTCTCCTTGGCCACCGTGAAGAACGACAAATACGGGTTCGCGGCAATCGCCGGAAACAGGTCGGCACGAAAGATCTCGGCGCCGTTGTAGCGGCAGACGAAGCCCGTGATGATGTCGCGCGGCACGAGCGTGCCATCCGCGGTGTGACGGAAGCCTGTTTCCATGATGTGCGAGGTCAACGTGCGGATCTCGATGATCTCGCCACGCCTGGCCTTCGAGGGAACGTTGATCAGGGCGGCCATCAGTTCAGCTCCTCGGTGCACGCCGCCAGCGTCACGACGATTTCGCTGGCAACCTGCCAGAACGTGTCGTCCGACAGGCGCGCGATCGCGACCACCTTCTGGGTGTCGGCGAGCCGGATCCGGGTCGAGACCTGGGCTCGGCCGGAGAATAGAGAAAAATAGAAATTGCCGATGTTCGGCTGCGGGTTCTTCTCGTTGAAGACGTGGATGCTCTTGACGTGATCGTCCGCCGTCATCGGGCTCGCGACGCTGACCGTCATCGGCACCGTGTTGCCGTTCTCGACCAGCGGCGGAATGTCGAGCTTGATCCGGCCGGTGCGAAGCTGGGCTTCGCCGACGACGTTGCGGATCGCAGCGTTGAGCATCGCCGGCGTCGCTTCGATTGGCCGCAGCGTCACGATCGGGATCGTCCCGGCGACTGTCATGCCTCCGGCAAAGTTCAAGAATTGTCGTCGCGTGGTTGGCATGAGCCTAGTCCCGAAGCGTTGCAAGAAAAGCGACTATGTCCTCGATCTCCGCAGCCGACAGGATCGGCTTGCCGGCAAAATTGCGCCCGACGCGGACGAGGCCGCCGTTGCGATAATAGGACGGCATGATGGTGTCCGGATTGAAGCGCGAGGCATCAACCAGTCGAAGCCGCAACTGGCTCACGGACCACCGGTTCCCGGTGCCAGAGAGATCGGGCGCGAGGTCGCCCTGGAACCGCGTCTCAGGGAATGGGCCGGAATGGCAGAGGATGCAGGTCGTCGTGCGCGCGAGCATCAGAACGCGCCCACGCGCGGCATCGCCGGGTGAGCCTGTGAGCGATTGCGGGATGCCGTCGCCGACGATTGTGTAGGGCACGAGCTCTTGTGCTTCCGCGCTGATCGGGAGTGTGACGCTCGCCGCGATCAGCGCTGCGGCCACGCTTGTTCGATGGACTGATGGAGGTCGCCGCGGGCTCCGCTCACCTCTCCCGCTTGCGGAAGAGGTCATCGCGAAGCGGCGGGTGAGGGCTCCTTCCTCTTGGGGGTTCTCGCGAGCGGAAACACCCTCTCCCCAACCCTCCCCCGCAGGCGGGGGAGGGGGCGCACTGTGGTCGTGGCGGCAGGCGCGTTCCATCATTGCTCTAGCCAAAGGTGTCCGCCGTGATGGTTTCAAACCAGCGCTCCGCCTCCGCGGCCTCGCGGACGCGCAATTCGCGCGGGGCGTCGGCCGGGCTGGTGGTACCACCCTCGACCTCGGCGAAGATGTCGCCGCGCGGCTGGTAGTTGCCGGTGAGCGAGAAGCCGTAGCCGGGCGCGACGATGTTGTAGCAGATGCCTGCCAGGAGTGGCGTGTCCGGCGCGCGGCCCGCGAGTAAAGCGACGATCGCGGCAGCGCAGGCCTTGCCTTGCGCGCTCGCAGCGGAGGCCGATTTGGGAATGCCGCCGCCGAGGCAGGCATCGCCAACGACGTGGACGTTCGGAACGAGTTTCGACTCGAACGTGACGGGATCGATCGGGCACCAGCCGGTCGCGTCCGCAACGCCCGCGATGCCGGCGAGGCGGCCGGCGCGCTGCGGCGGGATGACGTTGGCGACATCAGGGGTGTAGTTGCCGAACTCAGTGACGATGGTTCGCGTCGTCGGATCGACCGAGGTGACGCGGCCGCCTTGCGACAGTGCGATCCGCTCGATCATCTCGCCGTAGAGCTCCTTCCACGCCGTCTCGAACAGCCGCTGCTGCGAGAACGCGTCCTTGGCATCGAGGATCAGAACTTTCGAACGCGGCTTTCTCGACTTCAGGTAATGCGCGATCAGGCTGGCGCGCTCGTAAGGCGCGGGCGGGCAGCGCGAGGGATTGGCGGGGATTGCAATGGCGACCGTACCGCCGTCTTCCATTGCTTCCAATTGCCTGCGCAGCAACAGCGTCTGCGCGCCGGCTTTCCAGGCGTGTGGCATCTTTTCCGCTGCGGCGTCGTCGTAGCCGGGCAGGGCTTCGAGATGAAAGTCGATGCCGGGCGAGAGCACGAGGCGATCATAGCCGAACGTGGTGCCATCACCCGTCGTCACACGACGCATTTGCGTGTCGATGACCGTCGCGGCCTGGATGACGATGCTGATGCTCTCTGCGGCAAGCTTGTCATAACCGAACTGCTGCGCCTCGATTTCGCGCAGGCCCGCGATCACCTCGTTGCTGAAGGGACAGGAGATAAAGGTCTTGCTCGGTTCGATCAGGGTGACCTGCAATTTTGCATCGGCGCGCTTGAGCGCGCGGGCGCAAGCCGCGCCGCCAAAGCCGCCGCCGACCACGACGACGCGGCCCGCCGATTGCGCGCGCAGGATCGAAGGTGCGGCGAGCGATGTGGCCGCGACGGCGATGCCGAGAATGGCATTCCGCCGTGTCACCGGCGCATTCATGAGACCTGTCCGGAAAATGCTGCGGCGGCCGATACGACCGCCGCAGGTGTTGTTACGCGAAGGTGATGTTCTGGTCGCGCAGCGGCACCTGGCGGATGCGCTTGCCGGTCGCGGCGAAGTACGCATTCAGCACCGCCGGCGCCGCGACGCCGATGGTCGGCTCGCCGACGCCGCCCCAGAACCCGCCGCTCGGCATCATCACCGTCTCCACCTTCGGCATCTCGTTGATGCGCATCGAATTGTAGGTGTCGAAGTTGGTTTGCTCGATCTTGCCGTCCTTCACCGTGCAGCCGCCGTAGAACAGCGCGGAGAGGCCATAGACGAAGGAGCCGGCGACCTGTCGCTCCACCTGCGCCGGATTGACGACGTAGCCGGGATCGGTGGAGGCGACGATGCGATGCACCTTGATCTTGCTGCCGTCGGTCACCGAGATTTCGGCGGCGCCGGCGACATAGCTGCCATAGCCCATGACCTGGGCGATGCCGCGATAGATGCCGCGCGGCGCCGGCGTGTTCCAGCCGATCTTCTCGGCAACCGCGTTCAGCACCGCGAGGTGCTTGGGGTGGTTGCCCATCAGCTTGCGGCGGAATTCGAGCGGGTCCTGGCCTGCGGCCTGGGCGAGCTCGTCCATGAAGCATTCCATGTAGATCGCGTTGTGATTGACGTTGACGCCGCGCCAGAAGCCGGGCGGAACGTGCGGATTGCGCATCGCGTGCTCGACCAGCAGGTTCGGCACCGAATAGCCGAACGCGGCTTCGCCGGATTGCGCGACGCCCTGGAAGGCCGCCGGATCCATGCCGTTCTGCAGCGCCTCGGGGCGCAGCGAGAACAGGATCGACTGCCCGGACAGGCGGTAGTGTAGCGCGATCAGATTGTTGTTGGCATCGAACGCGCCGGTCATCTTGCACTGGGTGATGGGGTGATACCGGCCGTGCGCCATGTCCTCTTCGCGGGACCACAGCAGCTTGATCGGCGTGCCCGGCATCTGCTTGGCGATGATGACCGCCTGGCGGACATAGTCGGTCTGGCCGCGCCGGCCGAAGCCGCCGCCTGGCATCACCTTGTGCACGTCGCACTTCTCGGCCGACAGGCCGGACGCCTCCAACACCGCCGCGAATGCCGCTTCGCCATTCTGCGTGCCACACCAGACCTCGCATTTGTCGGCGGTGTAGAGCGCGGTGGCGTTCATCGGCTCCATCGTGGCGTGGTTCTGGTAGGGATAGGAGTAGACGGCCTCGACCTTCTTGGCGGCACCGGCAATGGCGGCCTTCGCATCGCCGTTCTTGTTGCCGACATAGGCCGGCTGCGAATTGTCGAGGCCCTCGGCCAGCCATTTCGCGATCGACTCGCTGGAGACCTTTGCGTTGTCGCCTTCGTCCCAGACGATCGGCAGCGCCTCCAGCGCGGTCTTGGCGTGCCACCAGGTGTCGGCAACGACCGCGACCGCGGTATCGCCGACCTTGACCACCCTCTTGACGCCTTTCATGTTGGCGATCTTGGCTTCGTCAAAGCTCTTCAGCTTGCCGCCGAACACCGGGCAGTCCTTGATCGCGGCGTTCAGCATGCCCGGCAGCTTGACATCGATGCCGTAGACCATCGCGCCGGTGGTCTTGTCGGCGGTGTCGAGCCGATTGACGCCCTTGCCGATCAGCTTCCAGTCCTTCGGATCCTTGAGCTTGACGTCGGCCGGCGGCGTCAGTTTCGCCGCAGCCTCGGCCACCTTGCCGTATGTCGTGGTTCGGCCCGACGGCGCATGGGTGATGACGCTGTTCTCGGCCCTGCATTCGGAGGCCGGCACTTTCCATGCGTCGGCTGCGGCCTGGATCAGCATCACGCGCGCGGTGGCGCCGCCCTTGCGGACATAGTCCTGCGAGGAGCGGATGCCGCGGCTGCCGCCGGTCGAGAAATCACCCCAGACGCGCTTGCGCGCGACGCTCTGGCCGGGGGTCGGATATTCGGTCGTGACCTTGGTCCAGTCGCATTCGAGTTCCTCTGCGACCAACTGGGCGAGGCCGGTCAGCGAGCCCTGGCCCATCTCCGAGCGGGCGATGCGGATCACCACGGTGTCGTCGGGCCTGACCACGACCCAGGCGCCGATTTCGGGCGAGCCGTCGGCTGCGCGGACCAGTGCGGGGCCGCCGAAGGGGAGGTCGAGACCGATGGCGAGGCCGGCACCGACCGCAGCCGTGCCGATGACGAAAGCGCGGCGGTTGAGCCGCGGCGAGATATGCTTGTTCATGTGGGGATTTCCTTACGCGCTCGCGATCGTGTGGATCGCCTCGCGCACCTGCTGGAAGGTGCCGCAGCGGCAGATATTGGTGATGGCCTCGTCAATGTCGGCGTCGGTCGGCTTCGGCTTCTCGTTCAGGAGCGCGGCCACCGCCATGATCATGCCGCTCTGGCAATAGCCGCATTGCGGCACGTCCTGGGCGATCCAGGCCTCCTGCACCTTGTGCAGCGTCTCGCCCGAGGCGAGCCCCTCGATGGTGGTGATCTTCTTGCCCTCGGCCTCGCTGACCGAGATCCCGCAGGAGCGCATCGCGACGCCGTCGAGATGAACCGTGCAGGCACCGCATTGTGCAATGCCGCAACCGTATTTGGTGCCGGTCAGGCCGGCATTCTCGCGGATCGCCCAGAGCAGCGGCGTATCCGGCTCGACGTCGAGGGTGAAGGTTTTTCCGTTGATTGTTAGGTTTGCCATCGCAAGTCCCCTGATTGGCCCAATCCACCGATTGAACTCAGGGGCGCAATGTGTCCGGCAAGCTGGAACGGTTCAAATCAACAGTCCGAGGTTCAAATCAACAAACCGAGCGCGGCCAAGGCGCATGGTCCCCGCTCTGGGGTATAGACCGGGACGCCGTTTTGCCTCATCCCTTCGCAATCGATTCGGGTTGACGTCCCCTTCCGAGAGCGCCAATCCGCGGCTTGAGGCGACGTCCGGCTGTGAACGCCGGTTCCAGGGCCCCGTTGCGCTTGCGCAGCGGCGACAGTTTGTCCCTATTGCCGGGGTGCAAGTCGCGGGCGCTTTGGTACACTGCGCCGACGCAAAAGGAGTTCCATGAACGTGCCGAGTCCCTGCAACGTACTGATGCTCTACCCGCTGTTCTCGGCAGAGTCCTTCTGGACCTTCGGCGAATCCTGCAAAGTGATGGGCGTCAAGCGCCCGGCCGCCCCCCTGGGCCTGATCACCGTTGCCGCAATGCTGCCCGAGAGCTGGACGGTCCGGCTGATCGATTGCAACACGGCCCCCTTCGGCGAGGAGGATCTCGCCTGGGCCGACGTCGTCTTCACCGGCGGAATGTTGCCCCAGCAGGCCGACACGCTGCGCCTGATCGAGCTCTGCCGCGCCGCCGGCAAGCCGGTCGTGGTCGGCGGACCGGACCCCACCTCGAGCCCCCACATCTACGAGCGGGCGGATTTCCGGGTGCTCGGCGAGGCCGAGAGCGTCATCGACGATTTCATCGCGGCCTGGGAGGGCGGGGCCCGCTCAGGCACCTTCACCGCACCGAAGTTCCAGGCCGACGTCACCAAGACGCCGGTGCCGCGCTTCGACCTGCTCAAGTTCGAGGACTATCTCTACCTCGGGGTGCAATATTCGCGCGGCTGTCCCTTCACCTGCGAATTCTGCGACATCATCGAGCTCTACGGGCGCGTGCCGCGGACCAAGACGATCGAGCAGATGTTCGTCGAGCTCGAGACGCTCTACAAGATGGGCTATCGCGGCCATCTGGATTTCGTCGACGACAATTTCATCGGCAACAAGAAGTCGCTGCGGCAGTTCCTGCCGAAGCTCGCCGAATGGCAGCGCACGCACGGCTATCCCTTCGAATTCTCCACGGAAGCCTCGGTCAACCTCGCCGACGATCCGGAGCTCCTGGAGCTGATGGGTGCGGCGAATTTCTTCGGCATCTTCGTCGGCATCGAAAGTCCGGACCCGGAGACCCTGGTCGCGATGCGAAAGAAGCAGAACACGCGCCGCAACATCGCCGAGAGCATCCACAAGATCTACGCTGCCGGAATGCTCGTCACCGCGGGCTTCATCGTCGGCTTCGACAACGAGAAGGTCGCGATGGCGGATTCGATGATCGACTTCATCGAGGAGGCGGCAATTCCCGTCGCCATGGTCGGCCTGCTCTATGCCTTGCCGAACACGCAGCTCACGCGCCGGCTGGAGCGCGAGGGCCGGCTGCATTCGGGCCACGACGTGGCGCCGACCATCGGCGCCGATCAGTGCACGGCCGGCATCAACTTCGATCCGGTCCGCCCGTTGCGCGACATCCTGACGGACTACAAGCGGGTGCTCGAGCACATCTACAGCCCGGCGGCCTATGCAGCACGCGTCGACCGCCTGATGACCCTGCTCGACCGGTCCAGGCAGCGTTCCGAGCTTGCGGAAGGCGATATCCGCTCCAAGCTCGGCGCCATGGAGACCGTGCACAAGGTGGTCTCCGCCCTTCCCGAGGCGCGGGGGCCGCTCTGGCAGACCTTCATGAACTGCGCCAAGCGCGACACCTCGTCGGCCCGCATCGCCGTGCAGATGATCGCGGCCTATGCACATCTCGGACCGTACTCGCGCAAGGTCATCGCGGCCATCGACGAACGCCTGGCCGCGCTGGACAACGAGACCGCCGCTCCGGTGGCTGTCGGCGTGACGGCGGCCTGACGGCCTACTTCACCGCGAGCCGCAGGAAGCTCATCACGCTGCCGAGCGCGGCAAAGCCCGCACCGAGCGCCAGCGCCAACGTCGCGCCCTCGTGGCCGGCGAGTGCGAAGCAGGCGGCGGCGAGCGCCGCGCCGGTGGTCTGCCCGGTCAGGCGCGCGGTGGCGACGATGCCGGAGGCGCTGCCGCTGCGGTGCGGCGGCGCGCTCGCCATCACCGCCTTCATGTTCGGCGCCTGGAAGAAACCGAACCCCATGCCGCAGATCACCATCCGCCAGATGATGTCGGGGATGGCAGGGTTGGCCGGCAGCGTCGCGAGCAGCGCCATGCCGAGACCGAGCAGCACGAGCCCGATGCCGCCGAGCAGGCCGACGGCATGGCGGTCGGAGAGGCTGCCTGCGATCGGCGCCATGATGCCGACCACCAGCGGCCACGGCGTCATGAAGAAGCCGGTCTCGACCTGCGAGCGGCCGAGCACGTCCTCGAAATAGAACGGCAGCGAGACGAAGGCGAGGCCCTGGACCGCGAAGGAGCACACCGCCGTCGCCGCCGACAGCGCGAACATCGGCCTGGCGAACAGGTCGATCGGCAGCATCGGCGCGGGATGATCGGCGTGGCGGCGCGTCAGGACCACGCCAAGCGCGAGGGCGGTGACCAGCTCGATGCCCACGACGATTGGCGACAGGTTGTGCGCGGCGCTGCCGATGCCGGTGATGAACAGGCCGAGGCAGGCGGTGGCCAGGATCGCGCCGAGCAAGTCGAAGCCGTGATCGGCGCGCGGGGTCTTCGGCAGCATCGCAAAGCCGATGCCGATGGCGACGAGGCCGAACGGGATGTTGACGGCGAACAGCCACGGCCAGGGTCCGAACGCGAGGATGGCGGAGGCGATTGAGGGTCCGAAGGTGAAGGCGGTCGCGACCACGAGCGCGTTGTGACCGAAGCCGCGGCCGAGCATGCGGCCGGGATAGACGAAGCGCACCAGCGCCGTGTTGACGCTCATGATGCCGCTCGCCCCCAGGCCTTGCAGCGTGCGCGCCAGCAACAGGCTGTCCAGCGACCACGCCACCGCGCAGAACAGCGAGGCGATGGTGAACAGGATCAGGCCGCCGAGATAGATGCGCTGATGCCCGACGATCTCGCCGAGCGCCCCCAGCGGCAGCAGCGTCGCCACCAGCGCGATCTGGTAGACATTGACCACCCACACCGACTGCTCCGGCGTGACGTGCAGGTCGGCGGCGATGGCGGGCAGGGCGATGTTGGCGATCGCGGTGTCGAGCGAGGCCATCGCGAGCGCCGTGAAGATCGCCGCGACCGCCCAGCGCCGCTGCGTCGGCGGAAGGCCGTCGGCGGTGGGAGGAGCGGGCTCGCGCGCGGCGGCAGGTAACGTGATTGTCATTGTCGTTGGCGCGCTGCTCCGGCGGCGGGACGTTCGGCATGTACTACGGCGGCGCCGGCTTCCACAGGCGCAAGCTTGCATGCTGTCCATGCGCGACGGACAGGCGATGGAGCTGGGCTGCGAGCGCAGGGCGAGGACAAAACAAAAAAGTCGAAAAACAACCCCATGCACAGTAGGAGGCCCTTTGATCGACAAGGCATTTTCCGGTCGTATCGCACCGGGGTGCGGCGCGATTGACCCGTCGGGCAAAACACCTGGCAGGATGCCAATGTGCCAGCGATCGGGCCGGGAGCAGGCCGCAGTCGCGTCCTGCGCGCGCCATCTCCACCACGCCGACGTTGAGACAGATCAACACTCGACCTGCTCGGCCGCCCGACCTTTCCATCAGCGCATCGATGGAAGGGCGGCCACATGCAGACCCTGCTCAGGGAAATCCGGAATACCCCGTTGCTCTGGATGCTGGCCTTCGTGCCCATCGTGCTGGTGGCGGAGGCGGTGGCGCCGCATTCCCACACGCTGCTGTTCGTGCTCGCGGTGCTGGCGATCGTCCCGCTGGCGGCGCTGCTCAGCCATGCCACCGAGGCGGTCGCCGCGAAGACCGGCGATGCCGTGGGCGGATTGCTCAATGCAACGCTCGGCAATCTGACCGAGCTGATCATTGCCATCACGGCGCTGCGCGCCGGCCAGTACATGCTGGTGAAGGCCTCGATCGCGGGCGCGATCGTCACCAACGCGGTGTTCATGCTGGGCGCCTGCCTGCTGCTCGGCGGCCTGCGCCATCACGTGCAGGAGTACAACCGCGCCGGCGCGCGGCTCTCGTCCGGCCTGTTGCTGATGGCGACCGTCGCGCTGCTTGCGCCTTCGGCGGTCGCCGATCTCGAGCACCTGCCGCAGGGCGGAGACATCCTCAACAAGCTCAGCCTCGGCATTTCGGTGCTGCTCATCACAGCTTACGGGCTCGGCCTGTTGTTCTCGCTTCGAACGCACAAGGAATTGTTCGCAAGCGCCGGTCACGGCGACGACGACAAGGAGGCGCATTGGCCGATCGGAACGGCCGTCGCCACGCTGCTGGTCGTCACCGTGCTGGTCGCGCTGGTCAGCGAGATCTTCGTGGAATCGGTGCAGAAGGCGGCGGAAACCTTCGGAATGAGCCCGGCCTTCGTCGGCTTCATCGTCGTCTCGCTGGTCGGCGCCGCCGCCGAATTCGCGGTGGCCTTCGCTGCGGCGCGCAAGGACCGGCTCGACATGGCCGTCAGCATCGCGCTCGGCAGCGCCTCGCAGATCGCGCTGTTCGTCGCGCCCGCTTTGGTGCTGCTCAGCTATGTCGTGGGGCCGAAGCCGATGGACCTGCAGTTCTGGCCGGGCGCCGTCACCATGGTGATGATCGCGACGGTGACGTCGGCCTTCATCACGGCCAGCGGACGCTCGGCCTGGTTCGTCGGCGCCCTGATGATCTTCATCTATGCGGTATTCGCGATGACGCTGTACGTGGTCCCGCCGGCGGGCCAGGGATGACGGTCGACAGGTCCTCAGCTTGCCTCACCGACCTTCCCGCTTGGGGACGAAGAATTCAGCAACCCTCGCGCCATCTCCAGCGCCTCTGCCTCCGAAGCGGCGACCAACATCGGGTATCCCCAAAATTTCTCTGACATGATCTGGAAGGCTCTCATGCCGATCCGCTTCGCCCGCGAGGGCTCAATATAGATCAGGGCCTTCACAAATTCGCGCAATCGCGGTTTGTGCTTCTTTGACCAGAGCGCAAGCCTTCTCTGCTCACCCGCATCGTGCTCGTGCTCGGCGATTTCGGCGTTTGCCCCTTGCCCTATGATGACGAAGGGCGCGGCACGATCGAGCAAGGCTTCGAACGCGGCGAAGGCCTCGTCCGCCGTTCCAGAAGGGCCCTGGTCGTAAGTCAGCCTCACGATCGGAAAAGTCGCAGCGTTCAACAGCATTTTCAACCCTACCGGTCAGTTGGCGCAGGACGGTTCGACCCGCGCGAGCATGGCGTGTGACGATAGTCGAGCCGATCTCTCGGCGCATTCACCGGCAGCGCCAAAGCGTTGCCGAAAACAGCCAATCGCGACGCTGGCTCCGGCTGTGCCGGGGCGCGGTGGCATTCTGGAAGGATTCTTGGCCGTTGGCCGGATTGAGCAATGGTCTGGCGGGATTGCACGATGCAGCGCCACACCCGGCTGCTGTAGCCATTCCGTCAAGCCGCGGCCAGCACGAAGCGAAGCACGATGCCAATCCACCTGCAGCCCAGAGCTGTTCCCGAGCGCCCGTCCAATAGGCCTCCTAACCCCTACGCCTCGGTGGCCCTGCCCCGACCACTCCTCCAAATTCGCGCCCAGCGTTTGACCAAGGCACAGCTGCGTGAGCTGCTCGTCAGCAATCCCCACGATGCGACGCAGTGGATCAAGGCAGCAGCCGAGGCCGATATTTCTCCCGCGCAGATCGTATGGGGCCAGTTGCTCCTCGATGGGACGCGGATCGCGCGGGATCCGGCGGCTGCCTTCGTCTGGTTCGAACGTGCCGCCCGATCCGGGGACCCCGACGGACAAAACATGGTTGGCCGATGCTACGAACAAGGCTGGGGTGTCGAGCCAAACCCGAAGCTCGCGACGGAATTTTTCGAATTGGCTGCAGCAGCCGGCCACGTCTGGGCCCAGGTCAATCTGGCGCAGATGCTGATGCGCGGCGGCAATCCGGCGGATCGGCCGCGGAGTTTTGAGCTCTTTCGGGCAGCGGCGGAAGGCGGCACTTCCAAGGCAAACCTGAAGGCAATGAATTCTCTCGCCCGATTTCTTGAAGAAGGTTGGGTCGTGCCGGCCGATCCAGAACGTGCCTTGCATTGGTACAGGCGCGCGGCTGTGCTTGGCGATCATTGGGCCCAGTACAATCTGGCCACGATCCTGCTTGGAGGCGGTGACCTGTCCGCTGCCGATGCTTGGCTGGAACGGGCGGTCGCCGGTAGCGACGACGGATTCCGCCGGCGCATCGCGCCGCTGTTGCTGGCGCGCAGCGAACCTGCCATACGCCGTCATGGCCTCGAAGCGCTCAAACGCGTAGCAGCTTCCGGCCGTGCGGCCGATGTCGTGGCCTATGCCTCTGCGGTCGGCGAAGCTGCAACGACGGGTTCGCAGCGCGAACCAGCCAAGCGCCACTCCGAGCAACCTGCAACCGAAACACATCCGGCTGAGCCGCGGTACCGGCTGACGTCGATCGGCGGACGTCTGGTTGGCATTCTCTCTTGCCGTTTCGAAGCCATTTCACGCCGCATTGCAAGACCATCCAATGCGACATCAGCGTACTCAGAGGGGGCTCTGTGACCACCATCCAAACCTTGCGACCAGCACTTTCCGGACTCGCGGCGACAGCGAGCCTTGCAAACGGCTTCCTATTCGTTACCGCCGCCAACGCGGAAGGCCAGAACAATCAACCAACGTCGGCGCCTGCGGACAAGGCTACCACGCTTCCACCGGTCGAGGTGGGGGCTCCTGCTGCCAAGCGGCGACGAGCGTCGAACGCCGACGCGAAGCCGGCCTCGAGACCTGTCTCGGCCAGCCATCGGAGCAAACCGGCCGAATCGCCTCCGCAGGCTGCGTCCTCGGCCGTTTCGCCTGGGAATTCGCTGCAGCGGACCACTGGTCTCAGCCGTCTTTCCGATTCGCTGCAAAGCACGCCGCAAACCGTCACCGTCATACCGCGCCTCGTGATCGAGCAGCAGCAGGCAACCACCATCAACCAGGTGCTGCAATATGTACCGGGAATCACCGTCTCCACCGGAGAAGGCGGCGGTGGCATCAACGGAGATCAGTTCCGCATCCGGGGTTTTGACGCCTCGGGCGACGTGTACGTCGACGGCTTACGCGACTTCGGCTCCTATGTGCGCGACAGCTTCGCGACCGAAAACGTATTGGTGCTGAAAGGACCCTCGTCACAGAGCTTCGGCAATGGAACGACCGGCGGCGTCATTGAGATCGAGAGCAAGAAGGCCCATCTCGGCGACCAATCAACGTTCGAGGCCTCGGCTGGGACGGGCCCCTACGGACGCGGCATCCTGGACATCAACAAGCAGATCAATGACACGACGGCGCTCAGATTCATCGCCATGGGGAACGGGCAGGATGTCGTCGATCGTGACCATGTCTATTCCCACCGGGGCGGCTTCCTCGGCTCGCTGGGACTTGGCCTCGGCACCGAGCAATCCCTGATCTTCAACTATCTGCATCAGGACAGCGTTCAACGCCCCGATTTCGGCGTTCCGATCGTCAGCGCGCCGGGCGTCGTCGGGAAGCCCGTGACGGAGTACGGAGTTCCCCGCTCGAACTATTTCGGCCGGGAAAGTGATCGCGACCGCGCGACGGCCGACGTTGCAACCGCTCTCTACAAGGGCGAATTCGGCGATTGGCTCACGATAACGAACGACACGCGTGTCGGTTACTACACACGTGACATGAAGTTTACGCCCGCGCTCTGCGCCTCTCCCGGCTTCCCTTTTCCAAGCAGCTGCGCAACGGACGTTCTCGCCGGCAATCTGGCGACGCCCTACGCAATCTGGTCCGTCGGCGGGACGAAGCAGGTCAGTCACGGCGGGGAGAACGTCACGACTGCTACGATGCGTTTCGATACCGGACCGTTTCGGCACAAGCTCGTCGTCGGCTTTGACGTCTATTCTCAACATGCGGCGACCGGCTTCTACCTTCCTTCAGGCCCCGAGCCGGCAGGGACTCTGCTCAGCCCGGTTTTTGCGAACTCACCCGGCTTTGCACTGACGGTAGCGCCCGGCAATCAATTGTCGGCCACGAGCTGGGATATCGGCCCCTTTGTAAGTGACCGCATGTGGTTGACGCCCACGCTGTCGATCCTTGCGGGCGTTCGATGGGATCACTATCGGGTCGACGGTCGGGTCGGCGCATCTCCACTCGCGATGACGACCGAGTTCGCCAGCCCAAAAGCATCCCTGATCTTCGAGCCCACCCCGCATCAGAGCTATTACTTCAGCTATGCGCGTTCATTCACGCCGCCGGGCAACAACATCACGTCGCTGAGTTCATCGCTCGGCCTGTCTCAGGCGCCAAGCGCTGCAAATCTCCAGCCGGAAGCGGATACGACCTTCGAGGTAGGTGCGAAGTGGGGCCTGTTCGAGGGCCGCCTCGGCGCGACGGCAGCATTGTTCCGCGTCGAGAAGGACAACGCTTCCTATACCGACCAGGCATCGGGGATACAGACGACGACCGACGACAAGGTGCAAGTCCAGGGAGTTGAGCTCGGATTGACCGGCAAGCTCACGACGAACTGGGATGTGCAGGCGTCCTATTCATACATGGACAGCAAGATCATCGCATCGTCGATCAGTCCCTTCACGCCGGTGTCGGCGGCAGGCAACCGGGTCCCGTACGTGTCGCAACATGGCCTGGCGATCTGGACCACATATGACATCGCTCCCCTGCTGCCAAACGTGCCGGGTCACATGCTTGTCGGAGGTGGGCTCAATTATCGTTCGGACTATTACCTCAACAACCTCAATTCGATGGTGATCCCGGCGGCGACCACGATCGATGGGATGCTCTCCTACGATCCCAACGAGCGGCACCACCTTGCGCTCAAGGTTACGAATCTCACGAACAAGCTGACCTACAGCTCGGCTTTCGGAAACGGCTACGCGACACCAGTGGCGGGCCGTAGCTTCACCCTTACCGCGGCAATCAGATTCTGAAGAAAATGCTCATCGAAATCCCGGACCTATTATCCGCCGACGAAGTCAAGTCCATACGCAGCATCATCGAAGCCGCCGACTGGGTCGATGGACGGGCAACTGCGGGTGAGCTGGCATCGCTCGCCAAACGCAATGTTCAACTCCCTGAAGGGGCGCCTCAGGCTCGCGAAGCCGGCGACATCATCCTGCGAGCTCTCGGCCGGAATGCACTGTTCAACAGTGCCGCTCTGCCGTTGCGGGTCCTGCCGCCGCTTTTCAATCGATACGACACCGGGATGTTCTTCGATGCCCATGTCGATGGCGCAGTGCGATCCGCGCCTGGACTCGGCATCCGAATGCGCGCCGACCTGTCTTCAACCCTTTTCCTCACAGCGCCCGATGACTACGACGGCGGCGAACTGATCATCGAGGATAGTTACGGCGTTCACGCCGTAAAGTTGGCGGCCGGCAGCATGGTCCTCTATCCAGCGGGAAGTCTGCATCGTGTGAGCGAGATCACCCGAGGTGCGCGCTTGTCATCGTTCTTCTGGACCCAGTCGATGATCAAGGACGAGGGGCTTCGCACGACGCTCTATGATCTCGACCGTGGCATTGTTGACTTGCGCAGATCCGTGGCCGGCGATGCGCAAGGCATCCTCATGCTTACCGGCGTCTATCACAATCTTCTGAGACGGTGGGCGGAGCTGTGACGCCGGAGCGCACGCTCTGAATGAAGGTAGCGGTCCGATCAAACTCTCCATTCCCGACCCAATTACTCCAGGTGACGACGATGACCGACCTCATGAACGAACTCCCGGCTTCACTTGGTCGTCAGAAGGTAGCATTTCTGTGGCTGGTCTGTGGGACCGGAAACACGATCTACGCAGCCATCCAGATCCTCACTTTCGTTAACCGACAAATCGACGGCTCCGGCGCGGCGTCGGCCGCATTCGATGCGATGGCTCTTTGGTACTTTGGCATCGCATGTTCGATATGGATCATTCCCGCCCTACTTCCTCTCGTCACACGGCGGCGCGCCGCCATTCTTGGTTCCTTCCTTCTGGGTACCTTTCTGGTGGTCACCAGCGTCCTGGGCGGCGTTTTCGACGGCGTGCGCGACGGGTTTCATATAACGGCGACAGCTATCATCGCTGTAGCTCTGCCCGGAGCTTGTGCAGCTTGCGCCTCCTGGCGGCTGCTGCGAGTTACGGATGTCTCTGCAAGCCTTGTCAATGAATCCGACATCTGAGCCAACACCAAGGGCGCCCCACGACAGCCGGTTTTAGATTAGCTCAAAAGAGCCGCGTTTAGGATGGTCGCGCCCCCGTCGATTTGCGATGGTCGAGGTCGAACATCTCGGCGGGCAAGTCGCCGACTCAAGACTTTGAAGGCGCCGAGATGCTTCATCGCTTTGTTGACACCGACATCGACCGCGTCCCCCGCGACCTTGCATCCCGAAGCGAAACGCTGTCGAATGATTGGACCTTTGATCGGCACCAGCATCGCAAAGCTCAATTACTGTACTCCAAGCGGGGCATTCTTTGCTGCGAGACGGCCAATACCGTTTGGCTCGTTCCGCCGGGATGCGCGTTGTGGATCCCCGGCCAACTGGCGCACTCGGCTCGTGGCGCCGGTCTCGTAGAATGCCACTGCCTGTATATTGAGCCGGGCGCAGCCACGGGCCTCCCGAAGACGTGCTGCACCATCTCGATATCACCCTTGATCCGGGAGCTGATCCTCAGAGCGGCTGAACTTCCGGCGTGTTATCCGCTCGGAGGTCGCGAGGATCGACTGGTGATGACCTTGCTGGACGAACTGTCCGATGCGCCGATCAGTGAGATGAACCTACCGATGCCACGCGAGGCGCGCCTTCGACGTCTGGCGGAGATGCTGATAGCCGACCCAAGCGCAAAGACCTCGTTCAGGAACTGGGCAAGTTCGCTTGGCATGAGCGAGCGCACCTTAAGCCGCCTGCTCGTACAGGAAATCGGGATGAGTTTCGGACGTTGGCGACACCAGCTTCATGTTATCCTGGCATTGCAAAGAATGGCGAGCGGCGAAAGTGTCAAGACAGTCGCCCTGGAACTCGGATACGAGAACGCAAGCAGTTTCGTCAATATGTTCCGAAAGACTTTGGGGAAACCTCCGGTTCGGTATCTGACCGAACATCGCACAATTGCGATGAGCAGACGACCCTTGTAGCTCCGAGAGCCCCGGGATGGGTAGAGCACTTGCGAAACCCATCACGCTTTGCGTCGAATACTGTCGATGGGTTTCGCTACGCTCTACCCATCCTACGGGCTAACGCTGTACGTGGTGCCGCCGGCGGGGCAGGGGTGACGGACGGTGCCCTTCGATCTCGCTCCGGTAGGCTATCGGCCGCGCGAAATCATGCCAATCCCGGGCCGCTATCGACGGCGGTCGTCGGCGTCGGGCCGGGTGCATGGCGGCGCGACGCGCTGGGAGTAGCAAACCGCGAAGGTTACGCGTGCTTCGTCGAACCGCCTTACGGCACAAGCCTGAAGAGCTCGTAGACGACGACCGCAGCGCCGAGGCAGCGCCGCCAGGGATTCACGCCGCGGATGATCTCGTCGGCGCCCCAAATCATCAGTCCGCCCTTCAAGACGATTGTCAGGGCGACACTGGCTCGTCCCGCGGAGGGCCAGATCCAAAGCAGAAGGCCCGCGACGATCACGATCCACAGAACGAGGTTGGGCCATTGCGCGATGGTGATGGCACCGGTTTCGCGGCTCCTGAAGAACCAATCGAGCAATCGGCGCACGATCACCGCGTCGGTCAGATCACGACCTCACCCTCTTCGCGGCCCGTCCAATACGTGATGCGGTTGGCTTTGACCTTGATCAGGACGATGCCCGGCGTATCGATGCCGTTGTCGAACCACTTGTCGAGGTCGCTGGTCCAATGCTGCTGGAAGGCGGCCTCGTCGCGGATCAGCTCGGCAGTCCCTTCGACCGCGACGTAGATTCCGTTCGAGAATAGGCCCGCCTCCGATGAGAATCCGAGCGCGACCTTCGGATTTCGCTGGATATCCGATACCGTCCGCGCCTGTTCGTAGGTGAAGTAGTACGAGGTGCCGTCGTAGGCGACGTCGCCGTTGTTGCTCATGGGACGGTTGGCAATCTCGCCGTTCTCGGTGTGCGTCGAGAGAATGGCGATCTCGATGCCGGCCATTTCCTTTGAGATTTCGGCGAGCGATGTCTTGGGCATGAACCTTCCTCCAGTGGAGCGGAGGCAACGACTGGATTGGGCCCATGTTCCCTGAAGCTGGGGACGACGTGCGCGCCAGGAGCATCAAGAGGCCGATCCAACGCTCACGCTCTTCAATGCCGAACGCATCTCATGACTTCCTAGAACTGATACCTTCTCAGCCCCCCATCCACCGGGATCACCGTGCCCGTGATGTAGCGCGCCACCGGCGAGGCCAGGAACACCGCGAGTGCGGCCAGATCATCCGGTTCGCCCCAATAGCCGACCGGGATCTCCTCCTCGGCGAAGCGCTCGCGATAATCCGGCGGGTAGTTGCGGCGGATCTGCTCGCTCATGATGCGGCCGGGCGGGATGCAGTTGATGGTGATGCCGTGCTTGCCGATCTCGCGCGACAGCCCCTTGGCCCAGGCGTGCACGGCGGCTTTCGCGGCAAAGGCGGCGTTGAGGCCTTCCGGCTCGGACTTGCCGGTGATGTTGACGATGCGGCCCCATTTGCGTTCGATCATCTGCGGCAGCAGTGCGTGCGCGATGCGGCGGTAGCTGGTGAAGTTGAGCGCGATCGCCTCGTCCCATTTGCTGTCGGGCGCATCGACGGGCAGGGGACGGCTGCCGCCGGCATTGTTGACGAGGATGTCGACATGGCCGAGCTGCTTCAGCGCGAACACCGCGATGTTTTCGGCGGCGTCCTTGGCCATCACGTCCTGCGCGAACGGGATGATCAATCCGCCGCCGACCTCGTTCACCAACTCGGCGAGGAGATCGGTGCGGCGCGCCACGCCGACGACGCGCACGCCTTCGGCGGCGAGGCCCTTGGCGATGGCGCGGCCGATGCCGATGCTCGCGCCGGTCACGACAGCGGTTTTCGATGTGAGCCCGAGGTCCATGGTCGCACGCTCTCTTGTTTTGATTCTTGCTTGTTGTGTTCGTTTCCTGCCCGTCCCGCCGGGCTTGCGAATTGCCTGGGCGGGACGAGCAGTGGTAACCAAGAGCGACGTTGAAGGAAACACGAAAAAGAAAAAGGCGCCTGAGCGATGGTCTGGGATCCGCAGCAATATCTCAAGTTCTCCGGCCATCGGCTCCGGCCTGCCGTCGACCTGTTGATGCGGATTCCGGATTTTGCCCCGCGCGCGATCGCCGATCTCGGCGCCGGCGCCGGCAACGTCACCAAATTGATCAGGGAGCGCTGGCCGGAGGCACGCGTGACCGCTGTCGAGGGCTCGGCGGAGATGGTCGCGGCGGGGCGGAAGGCCGCCCCTGACGTGGAATGGTCGCATGAGGATCTCGGCCGTTGGAGCCCCGGCAGGCAGTACGACCTGATCTATTCCAATGCCGCACTGCACTGGCTGCCCAATCATGCGGCACTGTTTCCGTCGCTGGTGGAGAGGGTGACGCCCGGGGGCATGCTCGCGGTGCAGATGCCGCGCAATTTCCTCGCGCCGTCGCATGTGCTGATCGGCGAGACCGCGCTCGACGGCCCTTGGCGGTCCAAGGTGGAGCATCTCGTCACTCCACCCCCGGTGGAAGGGCCGGCCTTCTATCACGATCTGCTCGCGCCGTTGTCGGCGAACATCGACATCTGGGAGACCGAATATCTGCAGGTGCTCGAAGGCGACAATCCCGTGAAGGAATGGACCAAGGGCACTTGGCTGACGCGCTATCTCGACGTTCTCCAGGGCGAGGAGAAAGCCGCGTTCGAAGCCGCTTACGGCATGCGCGTCGCCAAGGCCTATCCGAAGAATGCGGCGGGGCAGACGCTGTTCCCGTTCCGGCGGCTCTTCATGGTCGCCCAGCGCAAAGGCTGATGGCACTGCCGCAATGCGGCATGAACATTTGCTCGGTGGGAGCGGGGCCGGGTTGCGCATCCGGTCGCCGCCAAGATAGTTTGCCTGCGAAAAATTGGGCTTAGGTCTAGTTGTTCGGCTGGCGGTTTGCTGCCACTACTGACAGGCAAAACAAAAAAGACCCGGTTTTAGAGGTTGTTGGGAGGTTCTTCATGCGCAAGCTGCTCTTTGCGATTGCCGCCGTGGCCATTCTCATGGCCCCTGCGATTGCCCAGGCCCAGAGCCCCATCGTCATCAAGTTCAGCCACGTCGTCGCCAACGACACGCCGAAAGGGAAGGGCGCGCTGAAGTTCAAGGAGCTCGCCGAAAAATACACCGACGGCAAGGTCAAGGTCGAAGTCTATCCGAACTCCACGCTCTACAAGGACAAGGAGGAGATCGAGGCGCTCCAGCTCGGCTCGGTGCAGATGCTGGCGCCCTCGACCGCGAAATTCGCGCCGCTCGGCATCAAGGAGTTCGAGGCGCTCGACCTGCCCTGGCTGTTCAAGGACGACGTGACCTATTCCAACGCGATGAAGGGCACGGTCGGCAAGTGGCTGTTCCAGAAGCTCGAGGCCAAGGGCATCATCGGCCTCGCTTATTGGGACAACGGCTTCCACATGCTCTCCGCCAACCGCCCCTTGCTGAAGCCGACCGATTTTCAGGGTCTCAAGTTCCGCATCTCCGGGTCGAAGGTCGCCGACCAATATCTCCGCATCATGGGCTCGATTCCGCAGATCATGGCGTTCTCGGAAGTCTACCAGGCGCTGCAGACCGGTGTGGTCGACGGCTGCGAGAACACGGCGTCCAACTATCTGACGCAGAAGTTCTACGAGGTGCAGAAGGACATCACCGTGTCCTATCACGCGCATCTGCAGTATGCCGTCATCGTCAACTCGAAATTCTGGTCCGGCCTGCCGCCCGATATCCGCGCGCAGCTCGACAAGGCGATGGCAGAGGCGACCGACTACACCAACTCGATCGCGCGCCAGGAGAACGAGGAGGCGCTGGCCGAGATCAAGAAGACCGGCAAGACCAGCCTGCATTATCTCACCGAGGCCGACCGCAAGGCCTGGCAGGAGGCGATGCAGCCGACTTATAAATGGGCCAAGGGGCGGGTCGGGCAGGAGGTGCTCGATCTCGTCGCCAAGGAACTCGACGTCAAGATGAACTGACGGGCTGCGCCCCAATAACAACACGACCAACGGTCGGGGGCGATCGGGCTCCCGGCCGTTGCGCTTGAACGATTTCATCCGGGGGGACCAAGTTGCTGCGTGTGCTGAATCGTTTTCTCGATCATCTCGAGGAATGGCTGATCGCGACGATGATCGCGGCTGCGACGTCGCTCATCTTCGTTGCGGTGCTGCACCGTTACGGCGCCGGGTTGTCGATCGACATCGCCAAATGGGCGGAAGCCCGCAACCTGGCCTTCCTCGCCGTGCCCGCGCGCGCGACGTTCGCCTGGCTTGCCGCGCTCGACCTGTCGTGGGCGCAGGAGCTCTGCATCTACATGTTCATCTGGATGGCGAAGTTCGGCGCCGCCTACGGCGTGCGGACCGGCATCCATGTCGGCGTCGACGTGCTGGTCAACATCCTGCCCGGCGGCTCGCGCCGCCGCATCATCACCTTCGGCTTGCTGTGCGGTGCGCTGTTCACCGCCATCGTGGGCTATTTCGGAGCCGCCTTCGTCAGCCACATGTGGCATAGCGGCCAGCAGTCCAACGACCTCGAAGCGCCGATGTGGATGGTGTATCTGACCATCCCGCTCGGCTCCGGCCTGATGTGCTTCCGCTTCCTGCAGGTCGCCTGGTCGTTCTACCGCACCGGCGAGCTGCCGCATCACGACATGGCGGGCGTCGAGGGCGTCGAGGCGGATCCGGTGCATCCGGCGCCGGTCACGCCGACCCAGGTGGTGCGGGACGAGCGCAGCCCGCTCGGCTGGATCCTGATGCTGCTGCCGGTCCTGATCGTCGCCCTGTGCTTCGCGCACGCGGCCCACATCATCGCCCTGCCGCAGGGCCTGCGCGTCTTCATCGTCTTTGCCCTTCTGATCTCCTTGATGCTGACGGGCATGCCGATCTCGATCGCGCTGGGCCTGACCGTGCTCAGCTTCATGTTCACGCTGACCGACGTGCGAACCGAATCGGTGGCGCTGAAGCTGTTCACCGGCATCGAGAATTTCGAGATCATGGCGATCCCGTTCTTCATCCTCGCCGGCAACTTCCTGACCCATGGCGGCGTGGCGCGACGGATGATCACCTTCGCAACCTCCCTGGTCGGCCATTGGTACGGCGGCCTCGCGCTCTCGGGCGTGGTTGCCTGCGCGCTGTTCGCCGCGATCTCCGGCTCCTCGCCGGCCACGGTGGTGGCGATCGGCTCGGTGATCCTGCCCGCCATGATCGCGCAAGGCTTTCCGAAACGGTTCGGCGCGGGTGTGATCACGACGTCCGGCTCGCTCGGCATTCTGATTCCGCCGTCGATCCCGATGGTGCTCTACGCCGTCTCCACCAACAGCTCGGTCGGCAAGCTGTTCATCGCCGGCATCGTGCCCGGGCTTGCGCTCGCCTCGCTGCTCGGAGCGACGACATTCTATCGCGCCTGGCGCAACGACTATCCGAGGATGCCGAAGGCGACCTTCGCCGAGCGCTTCGATGCGTTCCGCAAGTCGATCTGGGGCATCCTCCTGATCGTGATCGTGATCGGCGGCATCTACAGCGGCCTGTTCACGCCGACCGAGGCGGCCGCCGTCAGCGCGGTCTACGCCTTCATCGTCGCGGTGTTCATCTACAAGGACCTGAAGCTGCGCGACGTGCCGCGCGTGCTGCTGTCGTCGGCCAACCTCTCGGCGATGCTGCTCTACATCATCACCAACGCGGTGCTGTTCTCGTTCCTGATGACCTACGAGAACGTGCCGCAGGCGCTGGCGCAATGGATGATCGACCAGGGCCTGGGGTGGATCGGCTTCCTGCTGCTCGTCAATCTGCTGCTGCTGGTGGCCGGCAACGTGATGGAGCCGTCCTCGATCATCCTGATCATGGCGCCGATCCTGTTTCCGGTCGCGGTCAAGCTCGGCATCGACCCGATTCATTTCGGCATCCTGATGACGGTCAACATGGAGGTCGGCCTCTGCCATCCGCCGGTCGGCCTCAACCTCTACGTCGCCTCGGGCATCGCCAAGATGGGGATCACCGAGCTCACGGTCGCGGTGTGGCCGTGGCTATTGACGATGCTGGGCTTCCTCGTGGTGGTGACGTATTGGCCCGGCCTGTCGCTGTGGCTGCCGCGCATGCTGGGGATGTAGGTTGGGGGCGGAGACGCCAAGGGACATGGCTAACGCGCGGTAAACCCGTGCGTTCAAATGCTGCATTCATGCGGAGAACCCGTTTTACGGAAATGCGGTAGGAACATGCCAGCGGATGGGCTGGCATGTTGTTCAACAGAATGGAATCCGGACGGGCGTCGATTTCCGACGCCGTCCATTTGGAAGTGATCACGGGCCTTCACGGCACGACGATGCCGACCGTGCTCGCGGCCGCTTGTCAGATGATGGTCGGCGCCATTACGACCTACGAGACCGGCGACATGGTCACGGCAGTCCTGACGGTCGCCGGTGTCGCGGTGGCCGTTGTCCGCCTGCTTGAAATCTTCGCCTTCCGTCGTCGCCTTGCGCGCCCACCGCAGCTCGGCCGGGCCGAGGCCGTGCAATGGGAACAGCGCTACATTGCCGGTACCGTCGTGACGGCCCTCGTGCTCGGCGTGTTCGCCGCGCGGAGCATCATGTTGGGCGATGCACTCTGCTCGGTGATGGCGATTGGCATCGGATTCGGCTTCGGCGCCGGCGTGGTGGCGCGGCTGGCGCTGCGTCCTGTCGCGGCGCTGCTCGATCTCGTCGCGATCGCCGCTCCCACCGCGATCGTCACCTTCATGCAGCCTGATCTGCGCCATGCCGGGCTCGGGCTCCTCATTCTCATGTATGTCGTTGCGAGCTTTGAGATGGTGCGCCTGAGCTTCAACGCCTCGATCAACCAGATCACGCTGAAGCGGCAGTTCGAGCAGCTGTCGCGCATCGACCCGATGACCGCCGTGTCCAATCGCTCGGTGCTGGCGACGGACTTGCCCGCCATGCTCGCGGCCGGGATGGTTGCCGTCCATACCCTGGATCTCGACCGCTTCAAGGAAGCCAACGACCGGTTCGGCCACCCCGCCGGCGACGCGCTGCTGAAGCAGGTCGCCGGGCGGCTCAAGGCGCTGGCCGCGCCTGACGACCTCGTGATCCGCATGGGCGGTGACGAGTTCGTCGTGGTGCAGCGCTCCGCGTCCGACGCGGAGGCGATGGCACGGCGGATCGTGCAATCGATCGGCACGCCATACGAGGTCGACGGACAGGTGATCGATCTCGGGGCGAGCGTCGGCGTTGCCGTCGCACCGGGCGATGGCCGAACCGCAGAGGCGCTATTGTCGCGCTCGGACAAGGCGCTCTATCGGGCCAAGCAGAATCGTGGCGGCTATGTGCTGGCCAGCGAATTGCGAGCGGCAGACAACGCCACGGTATCGCGCCATGCCGTTGAAGGCGTCGCTGCTTGAACGACGTACCCTCTCCTCGCGGGGAAGGGAGAAGGCATCTCGCTCCATTTCCTTCGTCGCCTCCAATGGCAATCGACCGCAAGATGCGGTTAGATGCTGTGGATCAGGCCGGGAGGAGCAACATGACGGAATCCAGCAGCGATCCCAAGGACGCATCGCCGTCCGTCATCGCTCAGCACGAGGCCATGCTGAACGGATTGCCGTTTTCCGATACACGGGATTTCGACGACGCCGCGCGTGGCTTCCTCGGCACGATCGAGAACGCGGCGATCACGAACCCGCAAGGGCGCACGGTCTGGAGCCTCGAACCTTACGGCTTCCTCGCAGCCGAACAGGCGCCAGCAACGGTCAATCCGAGCCTGTGGCGGCAGGCGCGGCTCAACATGCGGCACGGCCTGTTCGAGGTCGTGCCCGGCGTCTACCAGGTGCGCGGGCTCGACATCGCCAACATGACATTGATCGAGGGCGATAGCGGCGTCATCGTCGTGGATGCGCTGACCTCGATCGAGGGGGCGCGCGCCGCGCTCGATCTCTACTTCAAGCATCGCGGGTCGCGGCCGGTCGCGGCGGTCGTCTTCACCCACACCCACACCGACCATTGGGGCGGCGCGCGCGGCGTGCTGGGGGAGGATGCGCTCGCCACCGGCAGCGTGCCGATCATCGCGCCGAACCTGTTCATGGAGCACGCCGTCTCCGAGAACATCATCGCAGGACCGGCGATGCTGCGCCGGGCGCAATACCAGTTCGGACCGCTGCTCGCCAAGGGGGCGCGGGGCCAGGTCGATTGCGGGCTCGGCAAGTCGATGGCGGCAGGTTCGGTCGCGTTGCTGCGTCCCACGGACCTGATCATGGCGACCGGCGATATTCGCGTCATCGACGGCGTCGCGTTCGAATTCCAGATGGCACCGAACAGCGAGGCGCCGGCGGAGATGCACTTCTTCATCCCGCGCTACAAGGTTCTGAACCTCGCCGAGAACTGCACCCACAATTTCCACAATCTGTTGCCGTTCCGCGGCGCCGACGCGCGCGACGCGCTGGCCTGGTCCAAATATCTCGGCGAGGCCTTGCAGCTCTGGGACGGCAAGGCGGAAGCGATGTGCGGGCAGCACCATTGGCCGGTGTGGGGACGCGAACGCATCGGCACGATGATCCGGCAGCAGCGCGACCTCTACAAGTTCGCGCATGACCAGACCATCCGCCTGATGAACCACGGCCTCAACGCCGCCGAAATTGCCGAGACGATCCGGCTGCCGAAGAGCCTGGAGGCTGCCTGGCACGGCCGCGGCTATTACGGCCACATCCGCCACAACGTGAAGGCGATCTACCAGAAGTACCTCGGCTGGTACGACGCCAATCCGGTCAATCTCGATCCGCTGCCGCCGGTGGAGTCCGGGAAGAAGTATGTCGCGTATATGGGCGGTGCCGACGCCATCCTCGCGCGGGCGGCTGCGGACTTCGAGAAGGGTGAATTCCGCTTCGTCGCGCAGGTGCTCGGCCATCTCGTCTTCGCCGAGCCCGACAATGCGGCGGCTCGCAATCTGCTCGCCGACACGCTGGAGCAGCTCGGCTACGCCGCCGAGAGCGCGACCTGGCGCAACGCCTATCTGTTCGGCGCGCAGGAATTGCGCCAGGGCATGCCGAAGGTGCCGGCGCGTCCGCCGATGCCGCGCGAGACGCTGGCCGCGCTGCGCACCGCGCAGCTCTGGGACGTGCTCGGCATCCGCCTCAACGGCCCGAAGGCGGAAGGCAAGCACATTGTGCTGAACTGGCGCTTTTCCGATACCGGCGAGAGCTTCGTGCTCAATCTGGAGAATTGCGCGCTGACCTATGCCGAGGGCGTGCAGGCGGAGAATGCGGACGCCGGCTTCACGCTGGCACGCGCAACGCTCGACGAGGTGATCGCCAAGCTGACCAGCTTTCCGGAAGCCGTTGCGGCCGGCAAGGTCGAGCTGTCGGGCAATCCGATGAAGCTCGCCGAGCTGATGGGCCTGATGGACGAGTTTCCAAGGATGTTCGAGATCGTCGAGCCGAAGCGGGCGCGGGTGGGGTAGGGCTCGCTCGCGATGACGAGTGGATAGAGTGGAACTTCAAATGCGCAGGTCATAGCCGGATGAGTCCGGCCATGACGTTTGTGGCGCAAGTTTCCCTACTCCGCGCTGCTCACCAGCTTGATCCGCGGCGCCTTGGCCTCGGTCAGGCTGCGATAGGCGGCGAGATAGTCCAGGGCCATGCGCCGGGCGGTGAAGCGCGTCTCGAACTGCTTGCGGATCGCGCTGCGGTCGAGTTGCGCAAGCCGGTTCACAACGCCCGCGGCGCTGATGACATCCTCGACGATGAAGCCGGTGAGGCCCTCGTCGATGATCTCCGGCACCGAGCCGCGGTTGAAGGCGACGACGGGCGTTCCGCACGCCATGGCCTCGATCATGACGAGGCCGAACGGCTCCGGCCAGTCGATCGGCAGCAGGAGGCCGAGCGCGCCGCTCAGGAAATCCGATTTCTCGTGATCGCTGATCTCGCCGATAAACTCGATCAGGGGATTGTTCTCGATCATCGGCCGGATCAGCTCGTCGTAATAATCCTGGTCGGCACGGTCGACCTTGGCCGCGATCTTGAGCGGAATGCCGCAATGGGTCGCGATCTTGATGGCGCGGTCGACACCCTTCTCGGGCGCGATGCGGCCGAGCACGGCGAGGTATTCCTGTTTCGCCGGCTTCGGCGTCAGCAGAGTCTCCGGCAGGCCGTGGTGGATCGTCGTCACCCAGTTCGCCTGCGGCACCGGCCGCCGCTGCGCGTTGGAGATCGAGATGACCGGCATCCGGGAGAAGGTGTTGAAGACCGGCTGATGCTCAGGCAGGTCGAGCCGGCCGTGCAGCGTGGTCACGAACGGGGTCGGCTGGCGGTGGAACAACGACCACGGATAATAGTCGAGGTGGAAGTGGAGGAAGTCGAACTCCTCGTCGTCACATTTCTGCCGCACCCGCTCCAGCAGCACCATGTGCAGCGCATTGGGATCGCGCACGGAACCGTCGAGCCGAAGCGCCCGCGGCCATAATGCATCGAGCTTCGCAGATGTCTGCGAGTCGCCGCTGGCGAAAAGCGTCACGTCATGCCCCAGCGCCACCAGCTCTTCCGTCAACCAATGCACCACCCGCTCGGTGCCGCCATACAGCTTGGGTGGAACAGCCTCCGTCAACGGAGCTACCTGCGCGATGCGCATCTCACCATCTCCTCTGCGATCATGAATGTTGAAACCCCCACCTTACGGCACCGGCAATGCCAGACGAGGGAACGTTCCCGCACCTGCGAAGTTCCTTCTCCCAAACGTTACATCTTCGACACGTCGGAGGATCGTCGCGATGCTGCCACCACATCTTCGCAGATCGTCCGCATCCGCATGTCGTGATGGAATTGCCCGGGAACCGGGGCGAAGCGGTCGATGTTCACTCGACCAGTAACGAAACGAAAATCAGCATAACGGGGCGACAGCCATATGGATCAGCTTTCTGGATACGCGCGCAGGCCATTTGCCTTTGTCTTGCGCTATCTCCGGCGTCGTCTCGCCTCGCATCTGGTGATCCTGGCCGCGGTCGTGGGGGCCGTTGCCTGCTCCGTAGGCACCCAGTACGGCGTCAAAGCTCTGGTCGACGCCTTGTCTGCCGGGCCTTCATATGGCGGCGGCGTATGGCTGGCATTCATTCTGCTCATGTCGCTGATTGCCGCCGACAACTTCCTGTGGCGGATCGCGAGCTGGACCGCGAGCTTCACCTTCGTCCGGGTCACGGGCGATTTACGGCGTGACATCTTTCGTCATCTGACCGGTCACGCGCCGAGCTACTTCTCGGACCGGATGCCCGGCATGCTGACGAGCCGCATCACGGCGACCTCGAACGCAGTGTTCACCGTCGAGAACATGTTCGTCTGGAATGTGTTGCCGCCGTGCATTGCCACAATTGCGGCAATCATGCTGATTGGAACCGTCAGTCCCTATATGGCGCTCGGCTTGATCGCGATCGCCGGCGGCATGGTGGTTGCGATGTTTCGTCTGGCCGCGGCCGGCAAGCCGCTGCATGACGATTTCGCCGACAAGGCGGCATTGGTCGACGGCGAGATGATCGACGTCATCAGCAACATGCCGCTGGTGCGCGCCTTCTGCGGTATCAGCCATGAGCATGAGCGGTTCGACGCGACGGTGAACCAGGAGCTGACCGCGCGAAGCCGCAGCCTGCGTTATCTGGAGAAGCTGCGGCTATTGCATGCCGTCATCACCGTGCTCTTGACGATTGCGCTGATGGCCTGGGCGATCTCGCTGTGGCAGAAGGGCCAAGCGACGACCGGCGACGTCGTGCTGGTCTGTACGCTCGGCATCTCCATCCTGAGTGCCACGCGCGATCTCGCGGTGGCGCTGGTCGACGTCACCCAGCACGTCGCACGTCTGACGGAGGCGATCGCCACGTTGCTGGTGCCGCACGAGCTCCGCGACCACCCCGAGGCCGAGCCGCTGGTGAAGAGCGGCGCGGCCATCGCGTTCAACAACGTCACTTTCGGCTATCCCGGCAGCGACAAGATCTTCGAGCGCTTCAGCCTGCGCCTGCAGCCCGGCCAGCGCGTCGGGCTGGTCGGCCAGTCCGGCGGCGGCAAGTCGACGCTGTTCACGCTGCTGCAGCGTTTCTACGACGTCGACGAGGGCAGTATCACCATCGACGGCCAGGACATCTCCAAGGTGACGCAGCTGAGCCTGCGCGAGGCAATCTCGGTCGTGCCGCAGGACATCTCGCTGTTTCATCGGTCGATCCGCGAGAACATCCGCTATGGCCGGCCGAACGCGACCGACGACGAGGTGCTGCGCGCGGCGATCGCGGCGCGCTGCGACTTCGTCGAAAGCCTGCCCGAGGGCCTCGACACCATGGTGGGCGACCGCGGCGTCAAGATGTCGGGCGGCCAGCGCCAGCGCATCGCCATTGCGCGCGCCTTTCTGAAGGATGCGCCGATCCTGCTGCTCGACGAGGCGACCGCAGCGCTCGACAGCGAATCCGAGGAGGCGATCCGCGAGGCGCTGTCGCGGCTGATGCGCGGCCGCACCGTGATCGCGATCGCGCATCGCCTTGCGACGCTGCGCAATTTCGACCGGGTGGTGGTGTTGAGGAATGGTAAGATCATCGAGGACGGCTCGCCCGAGCGCCTGATGCAGGGCCATGGGCCGTATCGTGAGCTGGTCACGCAGGAAATGAGCCGGCTCGCGCAAGCCGCCGCGTAAACCAACAGTCGCGTTGTCGAGTCGGTTGCGTTTCGAATCAGCGCAGGGGAGCAGCTCATGTCGGCCGAAGCCGTAACCAAGGTCTTTTCCGTGACGCGGACCCCGGAGCAGGTCGCGGAACAACCCTTCTACATTCCGATGACCGGGCCCTCGGCCCGGCCGCGGCGCTCGCTCAAGCACGACGACACGTTCATCGTGCTCGACAGCCACGGCGACATCGGCGCATCCGCCGGCGGGCCGGACGGGCTGTTCCATCACGACACGCGCTACCTCGCGCGGCTCGAGCTCGTGCTCGACGATCTCCAGCCGCTGCTGCTCGGGTCGAATCTGCGCGACGACAATTCGGCCTTGACCGTCGACCTCACGAATCCGGACATCTACCGCCAGGGCAACCTCGTTCTGCAAAAGGACCTGCTGCACGTCGTCCGCACCATCTTCCTGTGGCGGGGCACCGCCTACCAGCGCATCGGCGTGCAGAACCACGGCGACCGGCGCACCAGCTTCAACCTGACGCTGCTGTTCGGCAACGACTTCGCCGATTTGTTCGAGGTCCGCGGCGAGCGGCGACCGCGCCGCGGGGTCGGAACCAGCCGGCTGCTCGGGCCGACCGATGTCCTGTTCGAATATCGCGGTCTCGACGACATCGAGCGGACCACCGGGCTGCATTTCGACCCGCGCCCGACGCGGCTCTCGGTCGATGCCGCGACCTGGGAGCTCGAGCTGGAGCCGCACCAGACCAAATCGCTGTTCGTCGCCGTGTCCTGCAATCGGCCGGTGACGGAAAAGCCGGCGCGGTTCTTCGCGGGACTGCTGGCGCACCGCCGCGAGATGCGAAATCAGACCGCCGGCGCCGCCAGCATCGAGACCTCCAACAACATCTTCAACGAGGTGCTGTGCCAGGCCATGGCCGACCTCAACATGCTGATGACCGAGACGCCCCAGGGCCGTTATCCCTATGCCGGCATTCCCTGGTACTCGACCACGTTCGGGCGTGACGGCCTCATCACCGCGCTGCAGATGCTCTGGGTCGATCCGCGCATTGCCAAGGGCGTGCTGCGCCGGCTCGCGCATTTCCAGGCCAAGGCGGTCAATCCGCTCGCCGACGCCGCGCCCGGCAAGATTCTGCACGAGATGCGCGGCGGCGAGATGGCCGCGCTCGGAGAGGTGCCGTTCGCGCATTATTACGGCAGCGTCGATTCGACCGCTCTGTTCGTGCTGCTCGCAGGCAGCTATTTCGAGCGCACCGGCGACGAGGCCACGTTGATCGAGCTGTGGCCCGCAATCGAGGCGGGGCTGGCCTGGATCGACGGTCCCGGCGATCCTGATCAGGACGGCTTCGTCGAATACCAGCGCGCGACCGAGAAGGGGCTGGCGAACCAGGGCTGGAAGGATTCCTATGATGCGATCTTCCATGCCGACGGCCAGCTTGCCGAGGGCAATATCGCGCTCGCGGAGGTGCAGGGCTACGTCTTTGCCGCCAAGCAGCTCGCCGCGCGTTGCGCGCTGCGGCTCGGCAAGCCGGACCGCGTGCGCAAGCTCGAGGCCGAAGCCAGGGCGCTCGCCGAACGCTTCGAGCAGGCATTCTGGTGCGAGGAGCTCGGCACCTATGCGCTCGCGCTCGACGGCGAGAAGCGGCCCTGCAAGGTCAGGACCTCGAATGCCGGGCAGGTCCTGTTCAGCGGCATGGTTCGCGAAGACCGCGCCCGTCTCGTCGCCGCCGACCTGATGGGGCCGCATTTCTTTTCGGGGTGGGGCATCCGCACCGTCGCGCAAGGAGAGGTGCGTTACAACCCGATGTCCTATCATGACGGATCGATCTGGCCGCACGACAACGCGCTGATCGCGCTGGGGCTGGCGCGCTACGGCCTCAAGCATTCGGTGGCACACGTCTTCAAGGGACTGTTCGACGCCGCGACCTACATGGACCTGCGCCGGCTGCCCGAATTGTTCTGCGGCTTCCGGCGCGAGAAGCGGCGCGGGCCGACGCTGTATCCCGTCGCCTGCGCGCCGCAGGCCTGGGCCAGCGCGACGCCGTTCACGCTGCTGGAGGCGGCGCTCGGCCTCGAGTTCGACGTCGCGCGCGGCGAGATTCGCCTGCGCAATCCGCATCTGCCAGCGTTCCTCAACGAGGTGATCCTGCACGATCTGCGCCTCGGCGATTCCAGCGTGGACTTGCGCGTCAGTCGTCACGGCGACGACGTGGCGCTGGAAGTGCTGCGCACGCGCGGTCAGATTCAGGTCTCGATCGTGCTGGCGCGCTAGCGGCGCGAGGAGGAGTTCATGCGCGCCACCGGATGGTTGATCCTGAGCGTGGCGATCGTCGCGGGCTTGACGGTCGCCGTATCGCACGCGGCCGAGGAGCCGCCGGCAGCGCCATCTGCGCCTCCGAGCGAAGCAAACGCACCGGCAACAGCGCAACCGCCGGCTTCCACCGTGCCCGTCACGCCCAAGGACGCCGCGCCGCCGCCATCGGTGACCATCATCGGCGCGAGCGAGGCCCACGGCGTGCTCGGCCGCGACGTCCGCAGCGCCGCCGGCGAGGACATGGGCCGCATCGTCGACGTCATCGTCGATCGCACCGGCCATGTCCGCGCAGCGGCGATCGATTTCGGCGGCTTCCTCGGCGTCGGCAGCCGCAAGATCGTGGTGGACTGGAACGCGCTCCGCTTCGGCAAGATCGCCAACAAGAAGGACAGCATCATCCTGGAATTGACCAAGGCCCAGGTCGCGGCCGCACCGGAATACAAGGAGGACACGCCGATCGTCGTGCTCGGCGCGTCCGGCAGCCTTCAGCCGCTGCGAGCGGTTCAGTGAGGTGCAGGGAGGGCTGACCGCCCGTGCTGTCGTCGAGGAAGCGGAACCATGAGAATCGCGGCGGCGTCGTCGAGCAGGACAACGTCGCGGTGCCGGCGGCTGCGGGCATTCCGGCGCCGTCGCGCGAGAGCCTGCGCGGCCTCGACTGGTTCATCTTCTTCCTCGCCGACGTGCAGACCGGATTCGGCCCCTTCATCGCGGTCTATCTGACGACGCAGAAATGGACACAGGTCGAGATCGGTCTCGTGCTCTCGATCGGTGGCATCGTCGCCCTGATCGGCCAGATGCCGGGCGGCGCGATCATCGATGCCGCGAAATCGGAGCGCCTCGTCGCCGCCCTCGCGATCGCGACCATCGGCGCCTGTGCGCTCGCCTATGCCGCGATGCCGATCTTCGCGGTCGTGGTGACCGCCGCTACGCTCCATGCGATGGCGAGCTGCGTGCTCGGGCCCGCGATCGCCGCGATCAGCCTCGGTCTCGTCGGCCCGCTCGCGATCGGCGAGCGCCTCGGTCGCAATGCGCGCTTTGCTTCGCTCGGCAGCGGCATCGCGGCAGCCGTGATGGGCACCGTCGGCTATTTGCTGTCGAGCCGGGCGGTCTTCCTCGTCACCTTCCTGCTCGTCATTCCGACCCTCATCGCGCTTTCGCGCATCCGCGAGGAGGAGGTCGACATCAGGCGCTGTCACGGCGAGATGCCGCCTGAAGCCGCCGATCGCGGCGACACCAATATCTGGCACCTGATCCGGCAGCGCCCGCTGATCGTCTTCGCGGTCAGCGTGCTGCTGCTGCAGCTGGCGAACGCCGCGATGATGCCGCTGATCGCGAGCGCCGTGACGGCGCGGTCCGCCCAGTGGGCGACAGTGCTCGTCGCCTTTTGCATCGTGGTTCCGCAAACCATCGTGGCGCTGCTGTCGCCGACGGTCGGGCGCAAGGCGCAAGCTTGGGGGCGTCGGCCCCTGCTGCTGATCGGATTCGGCGCACTGGCGATTCGCGGGCTGTTGTTTGCGACCGTGCGCGACCCGTATCTGCTGGTAGCGGTGCAGGTGTTCGACGGCATCACCGCGGCGGTGTTCGCGGTGATGATCCCGCTGATCGTCGCCGACGTCGCCTTCGGCAGCGGGCATTTCAACCTGGCGCAGGGGATCGTCGGCACCGCAACGGGCATTGGCGCGTCGCTGAGCACCGTGCTCGGCGGCTATGTCAGCGACAAGTTCGGCAATGCCACCGCGTTCATCGGGCTCTCCGGCGTTGCTGCAGCGGGACTCCTGTTGATCCTGTTTGTGATGCCGGAGACGCGGCGCGCGAATCTGGCCGCCACAAAAGAAAAGGCCGGCTGAACCAGTTCAGCCGGCCAAAGTGGTTGGGGAGGTAGGTAAGGATCAGGCGTCGAGATTGTGCAGGCGCTGGCGGTTGCGCAGCACGATCTGGCGGGCGCCGGAGAAGCCGAGAATGCCCTGAGCATGAAGCTGCGACAGCGCGCGCGACACGGTCTCCAGCGTGAGGCCGAGATAGTCGCCGATGTCGCGGCGGCACATCGGCAGCGCCATCATGCCGGCAACGGCGAGGCGGCGGTCCATTTCGAGCAGGAAAGTCGCAACGCGCTCCATGGCGGTCTTGCGGCCCAGCAGCAGCATGTGATCCTCGGCATGACGCAACTCGCCGGCGGTCATGGCCCAGAGCTTGCGGGCGACCTGCACGTCGGTGCCGGCGGCCTTCTCGAGGCTCGCGCGCTTCACGAGGCGAACGGTGGTGTCGATGATGGCTTCAGCGGCGAGGCGGTGCGTGGGACCGGATTCCAGGCCGAACACGTCGCCGGGAAGATGGAAGGCGCCGATCTGGCGGCGGCCGTCGGAGAGAAGCTTGTAGCTGCGCACCGCGCCGGTGACGACCTGGTAGACATATTCGGACGCCTCGTCCTCGCCATAGATCTCCTCGTCCTTGCCGTAGGAGAACTCGGTGGCGACCAGACCGACATGGCCCGCGATGGCGCCGAACTGGTCGGTAACGGGGTGGGCAGGAGCAATCTTGCCACCGATTTGGGTGTTGATCGCCTGGGTGTTGAGCGTCTGGGTCAGCATCTGCGCCATCTCCGTTGTGATGACGCTTTCCTACGCGGTATCGGGTGCCTCGAAAATTTCGCGAGATATCTTAAGGTGGTTGCCTTACGTAGAATCCCGTAGGTCAGGCGCAGGGGCGGTCCTCGATCGCGTGGCGGATGCATCTGACGAGGTTTTCGTCCAGAAGCGGCTTCAAAACCACGTCCTTGATGCCCGCCGTCGCAGCGCGGGCCGAGATGTTCTCGTCGGGATAGCCGGTGATCAGGATCACGGGCGCGTCGCGGTGGCATTGGCGCAGGCGACCGGTCAGGTCGATGCCGTTGATGTCAGGCATCTTGTAGTCGATGACGTAGCAGTCCGGTCCGGGCGCGGCGCCGAGATTGAGCAGCGCCGTGCCGCTCCTGAAGGTCCGCACGGCAAAGCCGTCGGTCTCCAGCAGGAAGCGCAGGGATCCGAGGACTGCGGCATCATCGTCGACCACAAAGACGGTGGGTTGTGGGCAGGACGATGGCCGCGCACGATATGGGCTGACCTCAACCATGCTGTCTGGTTAGCACGGCGCCGTGAAGCCGCCTTGACCTGCCTCAATCGTTGAGCATGCCGGCGCGCATCGCGAGACGAACCAGTTCAGAAAGGCTGCTCGCCTGCATCTTGGTCATGACGTTGGCCCGGTAGACCTCGATGGTCCGTGGGCTGATGTCGTATTCGCGGGCGATCAGCTTGTTGGAGAGGCCTGCGACCAGCCCCTCCATGACCTGGCGCTCCCGCGGACTCAAGGACGCGACGCGGGCGGCGATGTCGTGCGCGACGGCCTCGTTCTTGGCGGCAGGCTCGGCCTGGCGGAGCGCCAAATCGATCATGGCGGTGAGCCGGTCGTCATCGAACGGCTTCTCCAGGAAATCGACGGCCCCGAGCTTCATCGCCTCGACCGCCAGCGGCACGTCGCCGTGACCGGTCATGATCAAGATCGGGAACGGGCTTTGCTGCGCCTTCATTCGCTTCAAGAGCTCGATTCCGTCGAGGCCGGGCATGCGCACGTCGGAGACGACGCAGCCGAAACCGAGGCCGGGCAGGGCTTCGAGGAAGGCGAGCGCGTCGTCGAACAAAGTGACGGCGAAGCCGGCGGAATCCAGCAGGAAGTTCAGCGAGTCCCGCATCGCCGCGTCGTCGTCGATGACGTAGACATTTCCCTTGGTCGTCATGATCAGCTCTCGTCGGTTGCCGGCAGGGTGAAGCGGAACGTCGCTCCGCCCGCAGCGTTGCTCTCGGCCCACATGCGGCCGCCATGGGCCTCGATGATCGAGCGGCTGATGGAGAGTCCCACGCCCATGCCGGTGTCTTTGGTGGTGAAGAAGGTCTGGAACAGGTTCGGAATGACGTCTTCCCGGAAGCCGATTCCGGTGTCGGAGACTTCCACCTCGATCATGCCGTCGGCGACACGGGTGTTGGCGACGACCAGCTCGCGCCGCCGCGACTGCGCCATCGCCTCGAGCGCGTTGCGGAACAGGTTGACCAGCACCTGCTGAATCTGCACCCGGTCGGCGAGCACGAGGTCGGCGTCAGGATCGAGGCTGAAGCGGAGCTGCACGTTCTGCTCGCGCGCGCCGGCAAGCCCGAGCGCGCCGGCCTCCTCGATCAGCTTGGACAGGCTCTCGACCCGCTTCTCGGACTCGCCGCGGGAGACGAAGTCGCGCAACCGGCGGATGATCTGGCCGGCACGCAAGGCCTGCTCCGCCGCCCGGTCCAGCGCGCTTTCGACCTTCGGCATATTGGGATCGGTGCTGCCGGCGAGGAGACGCCGCGATCCCTTCATGTAGTTGCTGATCGCCGCCAGCGGCTGGTTGAGCTCGTGGGCGAGCGCGGAAGCCATCTCGCCCATCGCGGTCAGCCGCGACACGTGTACGAGCTCGGCCTGCAGTTCCTGGAGCCGCGCCTGGGTCTGCTGGTGCTCGGTGAGGTCGCGCACGAAGCCGGTGAAATAGGGCTCGCCCGCGCGTTGCGTCTTCCCGACGGACAGGTGCATCGGGAACGTCGTGCTGTCGCGGCGCTTGCCCGTCACGATCCGGCCGATGCCGATGATATGCGGTTCATTGGTCCTGAGATAGCGCGCGAGATAGTTGTCGTGACGCGACTGATCGGGCTCCGGCATGAGGATGCTCACGTTGCGGCCGATCGCTTCCTGCTTGCTGTATCCGAACAGCCGCTCCGCCGCGCTGCTGAAGAGCTGCATGATGCCGCTTGAATCGATGACGATCATGGCATCGGGCACGGTTTCGAGAATCGAGCGAAGATGATTCTCCTGGGAGCGCAGGGCCTCCTCGAGCTGCTTCTCTTCGTTGATGTCGAGGAATATCCCGCTGAGATGACGCGGCGTGCCCGCATCGTCCCGGATCACGCCGGCCCTGGCCCGGATCCATTGACCGTTCCCGGACGCGCCGCCGATCTTGAAGGACAGGTCGAGGCCCCCGCCGCCTTCCGAGGCGCGTCCGATCGCCTCCAGGAGGTGGTCCCGATCGCCCGGCTCCAGGAGCGAAAGAAAGAGATCGAAGCTGACGGCCTGGTGCGGCTGCAGGCCGAACAGCCGCGTGGCCGTGTCCGACCAGTCGAGCTCGCGCGTCTGCAGGTCGAGGTCCCAGGTGCCGACCCCGAATCCCTCGATACGGACCCGGAAATGCTCGCCCCGACCATCGTCTGCCGGATGGGTCACGCGGGTCGGCGCCAAGCTCTGCTCCTGTTCTCGGCGGGTCGGCAGGATGCCTTTACCGCTCCGGCAATGTCGCCCAAGGCTTGGCCGGAGGCAAGCGCGGACGTTGAATCCACTGGCGGATTCCACGTTGCGGGGAGAGCGGGCGGCCAGAGGCGCCAGATTTGATCTATCTCAGCCTGTTACGCGGCAGCAGGGTTAGGATTCGAAAAATTCCGTGATGCTGGAGATATCCGATGACATACGCGACCGTCATGGTCAGCCTGGCGCTCGAACAGCCCAACGAAGCGCGTCTTCAGGTCGCAGGCGAGCTCGCCGAACGATTCGAGGCGGCCATCATCGGGGTCGCCGCAGCGCAGTTCGCCCCGCCGCTCTATTTCGCCGACGGCGCAGAGGCGCAAGCGCTGATCGACGAGGGCGAAGCTTCGATCAAGCGACGGCTGGCCGGCCTCGAAGCGCAATTCCGCGCGGCCGTGAAGAATCGCGGCGGGCATGCGGAGTGGCGCAGCGCGATGGATTATCCGGCCCGCTTCGTCACGGCGCAGGCGCGTTGCGCCGACATCGTCGTCAGCGGCGGGCAGAGCCCGGCCTTCTCCGATGCTTTCGCGCTGGCGAGCCCCAAGGACCTGGTGATGCAGGCCGGCCGCCCGCTGCTCGTCGTTCCCGACCGGGCGAGCTGGCTCGACGTGCGCAGCGTGCTGGTGGCGTGGAAGGACACGCCGGAAGCGCGGCGGGCGGTGGCGGCCGCGCTGCCGATGCTGCGCAAGGCGAAGGACGTCACCATCGTCGAAATCCCGGAGCGGGGCGACGACCGGTCGGCCGCAATGGCCGGTGTCAGCGACGTCGCCGCCTGGCTCGGCCGTCACGGCGTCACCGCGACGGCGCGGGTCCTGGAGGCCGCAGGCAACGAAACCCCTGCCGCGCGGTTGGAGAAGGTCGCGGCCGACGTCGGCGCGGGCCTCGTCGTCGCGGGTGCCTACGGTCATTCGAGATTTCGCGAACTGATCCTCGGAGGCGTTACCCAATATCTGGTGACGCAAACCGCGCGCAGCGTGCTGCTGGCGCACTGACCACCGGCCGGCCGGTTTGAGGAATCGAGGAGGGACGCGCCGTGTATCAGTTTCTTGAACAGACCGTCGACGGCTACATGACGCGCAACGTCAAGACGGTGCAGCGCGGCTTCGACCTGTTCCAGCTCAGCGAGATGTTCGAGACCGACGATTTCAATTCCTATCCGGTCGAAGACGACGGGCAGGTGGTCGGCATCGTCACCAAGTTCGACATCCTGAAGTGCTTCGCGTTCACGCCGAGCCAGATGTTGCCGCGCTACGACGACCTGATGAGCCGCAAGATCGGCGACGTCATGACGCCCGAGTTCATCTATGTCAGTCCCGACACGCGGCTGACGCGCGTGCTCCAGATCATGGTCGAGCATCGCATCAGGAGCATCATCGTGCTCGACGGCACGCAGAAGCTGGTCGGCATCATCGCGCGTGAAGACGTCATCGCAGCGCTCAAGGCGACGGCGCGGGAGTGACGTCCGGATCGTTCGGTTCCAACCTCCGTGGTTTCACGGAGGTGTCTGCGTGCGATGGCCCTGCGCGCCGACCTCAGCTGGCGGCACATCGCTCACATTAACAGAAATCCATCCATCTTGATTTCAATCAATTCCCCGCGAGGGGGGATGTGGTTTCTGGCAGCGTGTTCTTTCAGAGAGAATCCGCATGAGCCAGCCCTCCATCTCAAAATCCATGACCATCGGTGAAAGCGGCTTGGCTGTCGTATTCGCAGTCACCGCTTTCCTGTGCGTGATCGCCTCGGCCAAGGCGCTCGATGCGCCCTTCGCATTCCACGCCGCGCTCAGCGCGGCGGCGAGCGTGGCTGCGGTGTTCTTCATCGTCAACCGCTACTTCGAGCGGCCGGCGGCGTTGCCGCCGCAGGAAATCAACGGCCGGCCGAACTACAACATGGGGCCGATCAAGTTCGCCTCCTTCATGGCGATGTTCTGGGGCATTGCCGGATTCCTCGTCGGCCTCATCATCGCCTCGCAGCTGGCCTGGCCCGCGCTGAATTTCGATCTGCCCTGGATCAGCTTCGGCCGGCTGCGGCCGCTGCACACCTCCGCCGTGATCTTCGCCTTCGGCGGCAACGTGTTGATCGCGACCTCCTTCTACGTGGTGCAGAAGTCCTGCCGCGCGCGCCTTGCCGGCGACCTTGCGCCGTGGTTCGTCGTGCTCGGCTACAACTTCTTCATCCTGATCGCCGGCACCGGCTATCTGCTCGGCGTCACGCAGGGCAAGGAATACGCCGAGCCCGAATGGTACTCGGACCTCTGGCTGACCATCGTCTGGGTGGTCTATCTGCTGGTCTTCCTCGTCACCGTCATCAAGCGCAAGGAACCGCACATCTTCGTCGCGAACTGGTTCTATCTCGCTTTCATCGTGACGATCGCGGTGCTGCATCTCGGCAACAATCCCGCGCTGCCCGTCTCCGTGTTCGGCTCCAAGTCCTACGTCGCCTGGGGCGGCATCCAGGACGCCATGTTCCAATGGTGGTACGGCCACAACGCGGTCGGCTTCTTCCTGACCGCCGGCTTCCTCGCCATCATGTACTACTTCATCCCGAAGCGCGCCGACCGGCCGATCTATTCCTACCGGCTGTCGATCATCCACTTCTGGGCCCTGATCTTCCTCTACATCTGGGCCGGCCCGCATCATCTGCACTACACGGCGCTGCCGGACTGGACGCAGACGCTCGGCATGACCTTCTCCATCATGCTGTGGATGCCGTCCTGGGGCGGCATGATCAACGGCCTGATGACGCTGTCGGGTGCCTGGGACAAGCTGCGCACAGACCCCGTGCTGCGCATGCTGGTCGTCTCCGTCGCCTTCTACGGCATGTCGACCTTCGAGGGCCCGATGATGTCGATCAAGGTGGTCAACTCGCTCAGCCACTACACCGACTGGACCATCGGCCACGTGCATTCCGGCGCGCTCGGCTGGGTCGGCTTCGTCTCCTTCGGCGCGCTCTACTGCCTGGTGCCGTGGGCCTGGAATCGCAAGGGTCTCTACAGCCTCAAGCTCGTCAATTGGCACTTCTGGATCGCCACCCTCGGCATCGTCCTCTACATCTCGGCGATGTGGGTGTCCGGCATCCTGCAAGGCCTGATGTGGCGCGCCTACACCTCGCTCGGCTTCCTCGAATATTCCTTCATCGAGACCGTCGAGGCGATGCATCCCTTCTACATCATCCGCGCCGCAGGCGGCGGCCTGTTCCTGATCGGCTCGCTGATCATGGCCTACAATCTCTGGATGACGGTTCGCGTCGGCGAGCAAGAAGTCCAGCTGCCCGTCGCTCTTCAGCCGGCGGAATGAGGAGCTCAAGCAATGTCGTTCTGGACACGTCACCAAATCTTCGAAAAGAACTCGATCATCCTGATCGTCGGCATCCTGCTGGTGATCGCGGTCGGTGGTCTCGTCGAGATCACCCCGCTGTTCTACCTCAAGAGCACGATCGAGAAGGTCGACGGGGTCAGGCCCTACACGCCGCTCGAGCTCGCCGGACGCAACGTCTACGTCCGCGAGGGTTGCTATCTCTGCCACTCGCAGATGGTCCGGCCCCTGCGCGACGAGGTCGAGCGCTACGGCCACTTCTCGCTCGCCGCCGAGAGCATGTACGACCACCCGTTCCAGTGGGGCTCCAAGCGCACCGGCCCGGATCTCGCCCGCGTCGGCGCCAAATATTCCGACGACTGGCACGTCACTCATCTGACCAACCCGCGCGCGATCGTGCCGCAGTCGGTGATGCCCGGCTATCCGTTCCTCAGCAAGAGCGAGGTCGACCCGGATGCGATCGCCGGCGACATGCGCGCGCTGAGGACCGTCGGGGTGCCCTATAGCGACGAGCAACTCGCCAATGCCGCCGCCGACCTGAAGGCCCAGGCCGATCCGGACAATGCCGGCACCGACGCCTTCACCAAGCGCTACGCCAAGGCCGTCGTGCGCAATTTCGACGGCAAGACCGGCACGCCGACCGAGATGGACGCGCTGGTCGCGTACCTGCAGATGCTCGGCACGCTGGTCGACTTCAAGATCTACAACGAGAAAGCCAATCTTCGCTGAGAAGGCATGAACGATGAAAGCCATCCTGACCGTCCATAATCTTGCGTCCGATCTCGTGACGACGATCTGGACACCGGTGTTCGTCGCGATCTTTCTCGCGATCATCGCCTACGCATTTTGGCCCCGTAACAAGGCTGCGTTCGACAAGGCAGCGCACCTGCCCTTGCGGGAGGAGTGAGAAAACATGACCGATCATTCTAGCGACATCGATTCCGTCTCCGGCAAGTCCACGACCGGACACGAGTGGGACGGCATCAAGGAGCTCAACACGCCGCTGCCGCGGTGGTGGGTGATCACCTTCTACCTCACCATCCTCTGGTCGATCGGCTATTGGGTCGTCTATCCGGCCTGGCCGCTGATCCAAAGCAACACAGCCGGCGTGTTCGGCTATTCCTCGCGCGCCGACGTCGCGGTCGAGCTCGCCAACCTCGAAAAGATCCGGGGTGGCAAGATGGCGGCGCTGGGCACGGCCTCGCTCGCCGACATCGAGAAGGATCCGGCGCTGCTGGCGCTCGCCCGCGCCAAGGGCAAGACCGTGTTCGGCGACAATTGCGCGCCGTGCCACGGCACGGGTGCGACGGGGTCCAAGGGCTATCCCAACCTGAACGACGACGAATGGTTGTGGGGCGGCTCGCTCGACCAGATCATGCAGACCATCCAGTTCGGCGTGCGGTCGGGCCATGCCAAGACCCATGAGGGCCAGATGCTCGCCTTCGGCAAGGACGGCGTGCTGAAGTCGGACGAGATCGTCACGGTCGCCAATTACGTGCGGTCGCTGGCGGGCCTGTCCACCCGCAACGGCTACGACGCCGCCAAGGGCCAGAAGATCTTCGCGGAGAACTGCGCCGCCTGCCATGGCGACGCCGGCAAGGGCAACCAGGAGATGGGCGCACCGAACCTGACCGACAAGATCTGGCTCTACGGCTCCGACGAGGCGAGCCTGGTCGAGACCATCAGCCAGGGCCGCGCCGGCGTGATGCCGGCCTGGGAAGGCCGGCTCGATCCTTCCACCATCAAGGCGATGGCGGTCTACGTCCACTCGCTGGGCGGCGGCAAATAGGCCGATCCGCGACCGACGACTTCCGGCGGGGGCGAAGAAAAGCGCCCCCGTTTGCGTTGGATCAACCCGCGCGGCGGTGCCGGGTCTAGGTTCGATCGCACCTTTTGAAGAAGCTCGAGGCGATGAACAAGACCGTCAATCCGAACGAACTGAAGCCGGCGGACGACGTCGGGCCGCTCTATGCGGCCCGCAAGAAGGTCTATCCCCAGAGCGTCTCGGGCACGTTCCGCCGGATCAAATGGGGGCTGATGGCGGTCTGCCTCGGCGTCTATTACTTCCTGCCCTTCGTGCGCTGGAATCGCGGTCTCGGCGCGCCGAGCCAGGCGGTGCTGATCGATCTTCCCAGCAGCCGCTTCTATTTCTTCTTCATCGAGCTGTGGCCGCAGGAGGTGTATTACTTCACGGGCCTGTTGATCGTCGCCGCGGTGGCGCTGTTCCTGATGAACTCCGTCGGCGGCCGGATCTGGTGCGGCTATCTCTGTCCGCAGACGGTGTGGACCGACCTGTTCTACGCGGTCGAGCGCCTGATCGAGGGCGACCGGCGCGAGCGCATGAAGAAGGATGCGTCGACCGATCCGATGAAGCTCGAGCGCATCTCCGAGATCGTGCTCAAGCATTCGATCTGGCTCTTGATCGCCTGGTGGACCGGCGGCGCCTGGGTGCTCTACTTCAACGACGCGCCGACCCTGGTGAAGGAGCTCGTCACCTTCCAGGGGCCGATGATCGCCTATATCTGGATCGGCATTCTCACCGCGACGACCTATGTGCTCGCCGGCTACATGCGCGAGCAGGTCTGCACCTATATGTGCCCGTGGCCGCGCATCCAGGCCGCGCTCACCGACGAATGGGCGCTCAACGTCACCTATCGCTACGACCGCGGCGAGAAGCGCACCTCGGTGAAGAAGGCCGCCGAGCTGCGCGCCCTCGGCCAGCAGGTCGGCGATTGCGTCGATTGCTACCAGTGCGTGGCGGTCTGCCCCACCGGCATCGACATCCGCAACGGACCGCAGATGGAATGCATCCAGTGCGGGCTGTGCATCGACGCCTGCGACAACGTGATGACCAAGATCGGCCGGCCGAAGCGGCTGATCGGCTACGACAACGACATCAACATCCACCGCCGCCAGGAAGGCAAGGCGCCGATCTACCGGATCGTCCGGCCCCGCACCGTGGTCTACGGTGTCATCATCGCGGCCGTCGGCGGTTTCATGATCTATACGCTGGCGACGCGCAGCCTGCTCGACGTCAACGTGCTGCACGACCGCAACCCTGTCGCAGTCAAGCTCAGCGACGGCTCGATCCGCAACGCCTATACGGTGCGACTCCTGAACAAGAGCGGCTACGACCGCGCCATCGCCATCGACGTCGAGGGGCCGGTCAATCCCACGATGCATGTGGTCGGCGTCGATTCGGTGACGCCTGATAGGCCCATCATCGTGATCCCGCGCGACTCCACCAGCGAGCTGCGGCTGCTCGTCACGGCGCCGGCCGACAACAATCCGGAGAAGTCGATCCCGGTCCGCTTCCACGTCATGGATATCGGTCTCGGCGTTGCCGCGAGCGCCACCGACAATTTCGTCGCGCCGTAAGTCCAGGAGACCATCATGTCATCCAAGCCGCTGACCGGAACCAAAGTCTTCCTGATGCTGGTCGCTTTCTTCGGCCTCGTGATCGGCGTCAACGCGACGATGATGAAGCTCGCGATCGCAACGCTCCCCGGCACCGATGTCGACAGCCCCTATGCCGCGGGCCTCGTCTACGATCGCGAGATCTCGGCGGCGCAGGACCAGGCGGCGCGCAAATGGAAGGTCGACGCCCATATCGAGCGTCGCAACGACGGCGGCGCCGCGGTCCAGGTCGAAGCCCGCGATGCCGGCGGCCAGCCGATCTCCGGGCTGAAGTTCGGCGGCCGGCTGGAGCGGCCGACCGACAAGCGCGCCGACCTCGCCGTCGAGCTCACCGAAGCCGGCATCGGTCTCTACCGCGGCAACGCGGCGTCCGTCGCGCCGGGACAATGGGACCTGGTGATCGAGGGCGAGGCGCGAGGAACGCGCGTGTTCATGTCGCGCAATCGCGTGATCCTGAACTGAAGGACATCGTCATGCAGGTCACGCGCGATTTCTCTCATTACGTCCGCGAAGCCGGCGAGGGCCTCCGGCACATCGATCTCGCCGTCGAGGGCGTTCACTGCGCCGGTTGCATGGCCAAGATCGAGCGCGGGCTCTCGGCCATTCCCGACGTCACGCTGGCGCGCGTCAACCTCACCGACCGCCGCGTCGCGCTGGAATGGAAGGCGGGCACGCTCGATCCCGGCCGCTTCATCGATCGGCTCGAGGAGCTCGGCTACAAGGCCTATCCGTTCGAGACCGAGAGCGCGGAGGTCGCCGAGGTCGCCGAATCCCGCTTCCTGCTGCGCTGCCTCGGCGTCGCCGCCTTCGCCACCATGAACGTGATGATGCTGTCGATCCCGGTGTGGTCGGGCAACGTCTCGGACATGCTGCCCGAGCAGCGCGACTTCTTCCACTGGCTGTCGGCGCTGATCGCGTTGCCGGCGGCGGCCTATGCCGGCCAGCCGTTCTTCCGCTCGGCCTGGCGCGCGCTGTCGGCCAAGACCACCAACATGGACGTGCCGATCTCGATCGGCGTGATCCTGGCGCTCGGCATGTCCGTGGTCGAGACCATCCATCACGCCGAGCATGCCTATTTCGACGCTGCGATCATGCTGCTGACCTTCCTCCTGGTCGGCCGCTTCCTCGACCAGAACATGCGGCGGCGGACCCGCGCGGTCGCCGGCAATCTCGCCGCGCTGAAGGCGGAGACGGCGGCGAAGTTCATAGGTCCCGACGAGATCTCGCAGGTGCCGGTGGCCGCGATCCATCCCGGCGACATCGTGCTGCTCAGGCCCGGCGAGCGCTGCGCCGTCGACGGCACCGTGATCGAGGGGCGTTCGGAGATCGACCAGAGCCTGATCACCGGCGAGACCCTCTATGTCACCGCCGAGCAGGGCACGCCGGTCTATGCGGGATCGATGAACATCTCCGGCAGCTTGCGGGTGCGGGTCTCGGCCGCCTCCGAGGCGACGCTGCTCGCCGAGATCACGCGGCTGCTCGACAACGCGCTCCAGGCGCGCTCGCGCTACATGCGCCTCGCCGACCGGGCCTCGCGGCTCTACGCGCCGGTGGTGCACGCGACCGCGTTGCTGACAATTCTCGGCTGGGTGATCGCGGGTGCCTCCTGGCACGATGCGATCGTGACCGGCGTCGCCGTGCTGATCATCACCTGTCCCTGCGCGCTCGGGCTCGCGATCCCGACCGTGCAGACGGTCGCCTCCGGTGCGATGTTCAAAGCGGGTGTGCTGCTCAATGCGGGCGATGCCATCGAGCGGCTGGCCGAAGCCGACCATGTTATCTTCGACAAGACCGGTACGCTGACGCTGCCCGAGCTCGAAGTCATGAATGCCGCCGACATCCCCGCCGATATCTTCGAGCTCGCCGGCCGGCTCGCGCTGTCGAGCCATCATCCGGTGGCCGCCGCCGTCGCTCAGGCTGCCGGTGCGAAATCTCCGATCGTCGGTGCGGTGGAGGAGGCCGGGCAGGGCGTCCGCGCGACCGTCGACGGCGTCGAGCTTCGCCTCGGTCGTCCCTCCTTCTGCGGTGCCGAGGCGCTGGTCGGCGTCGCCGCGCTCGATCCCGAGGCCTCCATCGTGGCTTTCAGCAAGGGTACCGCAAAGTTCATCCTTTCCGTCCGCCAGGGCCTGCGTCCGGATGCCAAGGCGGTGATCGCGGCGCTGAAGGCGCGCAACATCGGTATCGAGATCCTCTCCGGCGATCGCGAGCCGGCGGTGAAGGCCGCGGCGGAGGCGCTCGACATCCCCGAATGGCGCGCCGGCGTCACCCCGGCCGACAAGATCGCGCGGATCGAAGAACTGAAACGGCGCGGCGCGAAGGTGCTGATGGTCGGCGACGGCATGAACGACGCGCCCTCGCTCGCGGCGGCCCATGTCTCGATGTCGCCGATCTCGGCCGCGCATCTCAGCCAGGCCACCGCCGATCTCGTCTTCCTCGGCCGGCCGCTGGCCCCCGTCGTCGCCGCCATCGACGCTGCGCGCAAGGCGCTGCATCTGATGCGGCAGAACCTCTGGCTTGCGATCGGCTACAACGTGCTGGCAGTGCCGGTTGCGATCAGCGGCGTCGTGACGCCCCTGATTGCGGCTGCCGCCATGAGCGGATCGTCGATCCTGGTGATGCTGAACTCGCTGCGCGCCCGCAGCGGCTCGCGGGAGATCGTGTGATGGAGATCCTGGTCATCCTGGTCCCGCTGGCCCTGATGCTCGGAGGTGCCGGTCTCGTCGCTTTCCTGTGGTCGCTCAGGAGCGGCCAGTACGACGATCTCGACGGGGCCGCCTGGCGCGCGATCGCCGACGACGAGCCGCCGCAGGAAGCGCCGGCGAAACGCTAGCGTTTCAGGGCGAATGTAAGCAGGGCTGCGGCCGCCAGCGCCGCGCCCACGCCGAATACGCAGGCCTCCCAGCCGAAGCTGTCGAACAGGCGACCGAGCACAGCCGTACCGACCAGCCCGCCGGCGAAGTAACACGCAAGATAGGTCCCGCTGGCGATGCCGCGGTTGTCGGCAGCAGCCTGTCCGACGAAACCCGTCGCGGCGGCCTGTGCGAAGAACGTGCCGACCCCGACCAGGACCATGCCGGCGAGCACCTCGCCGAGATGCGGCGCCAGCATCAGGGGCAAACCGAGCCCGGCAACAGCGAGCGCGCCCCAGATCGTGGGCCGCGTTCCCAGCCGCGCGGCCACCCTGCCGGCCAGAAGCGTTGTGACGATCGACGGCAGGAAGACGAAATAGACGAGACCGAGGTCCATCATGCCGAGCGACAGCGGCGGCCGCACCAGCACGAAATTGACGTAGGTGAAGGTTCCGATGAAGGCGAACAGGATGCAGAAGCCGATGCCGAAAGCGGCGCGCAGCTGCGGATTGCGCCAATGCGCGAGGGTGGCGGACCAAGGCGATGCCGCCGGCGTCATTGCATGCATCGGCCGCACGCGGCCCACCGTGAAATAGACCAGCGCCGCGCCGGCAAGATTGAGCGCCGCGAAGACATAGAAGTTCCAGGCGAGGCCGAGGCCATCGGCCAATGCGGCCGAGATCAGCCGGCCGACGAGGTTGCTCGCGACATTGCCGGTGATGTAGGCGGCAAACGCGCCGCCGGCGTCCATGGCGCTGCATTGCTCGCCGAGATAGGCGAGGGTGAGCGCGAAGGCGGACGCCATGCACAGGCCCTGGGCGACCCGCAGCGCGGTGAAGACGGCAAGATTGGGCGCGACAGCCAGCAGGCTGGTGGGGACCGCAAGCAGGGCCAGGCTGAGCAGGATGCCGGTTCGCCGGTCGATATGCGGGCTGAAGAAGCCGACGACGAGGCTGGCTGCGGCCATGCCGAAGGTGCTGGCGTTGACGGCAAAGCCCATCGCCGCGGGTGTGACGCCGTAGTGCCGCGTCAGCGAGGGCAGGATCGCCTGCGTCGCGAAGAGATCGACGACCGTCAGGAATGCGGTGAGGCCGATCACGAGCGAGCGAAACGCGAGGCCTGGCGAGTGTGCTTCCATCGTCATCGTGGCCGGGCTGCTCGATGCGGAAAGATCGGTCATGGCATGATGATCCTGTGAGGCATGCGGCGCCCGGCATGGGGTCCCGGGCGCCGCATTTCGTAACGGCCGCTGGGGCTGAAGAGCGCTCGTTACATGTGCTTGTCGTTGGGATCCTTGCGGACGTCGCCGACATAGAGAATGACGGTCTCCTTGCCGAGGTTCTTCCACCAGTGCGAGGTGCCGTGGACTTCGGGGCGGATGTCGCCGGCCTTGTGCACGATCGGATCGACGCAGTTGGAAGCGTATTCGACGATCTCGCCCTGCTGCACGAAGATCAGGGCGGGGCGATCGTCATGGCTGTGCCAGGGCACGATGCCGCCGGGCGCGATCGTCAGCTTGCGGAAGCGCAGCTCGCGCCCTTCGATACGGGCGGGCTGCTTGCCGAGATCGATCGCGCCGAGCGTCACGTCGGTGACGCCAACCGGCTTGTAGTCGACCATCGGCTGCGCGTTCGGCTTGGTCTTGCCGGCCGGACATTCGCCGGCGAAGACCGGCTGCACCGAGAGACTGAGAGCGCCGAAAAGGGCAAGTCCGGGCCAGATGCTATGCGAAAATTTGCAGGTCATGGGCATGGAGGATCTCCTGTGTTGGCCGTAACCTCGTTGGGCGCCGGCAATGACAGAAGCTTCGTCGAAATCAAATGCACTCTGAAATGCCGTCTATCTTTCGACACCATAGCGGGCCGCTATGCACGTCCCAGCATGTGTTTGAGGTCAGCCGAAAACGTCGGATAAGCGTAGACCGTGTCACGCAGTTGCTTTGCGGTGATGCCGAACTTGATGGCGAGGCCAAATACGTTGATCAGCTCCTGACCGGCGTGGCCGACGATGTGCGCGCCGAGGATCCTGTCTGTGGCCTGATCGACGATCACTTTCGACCATGCAACGGTTTCGGCATATGATCGCGACGAGAACCACTCGCGCATGTCGTTGACGTGAACATCGACCTCCGAACCGGATTCCCGCGCCGCCGTTTCGGTGAGGCCGACGGCGGCGAGGGCCGGCACAGTGTAGACGGATGTCGCCAGGCCGGCGTAGTCAGGCGCGTGGTGCGGCCCATCGACGATGTTGCGGCCGACTATGTCGCCTTCATAGGTCGCCACGGGGGACAGCTGCGGCGAGATCGGCACCGCGTCTCCGCAAACGTAAACCCGAGGATTCGAAGTTGAACGCAAATATCGGTCGACGACGATCCGGCCGTTGACGTGCTCGACTTGACCTTTGGTCAGGTCGAGCCCTTCGGTATCGGCCACTCGACCAGCACCGTTTACGACGCGATCCGCTTCCAGCACCTGCTCGATGCCGTCCTGGGTAAAGACGACCCGAAGCCGGCCGCTCGCCGGCTCGATCCGCTGGACGACGACGCCGGTCCTAATCTTGATGCCGATGCGTTCGCTTTCGGTCCGCAGTTGCGCGACGGCATCCATGTCCATTGAAGGGAGAATTTGCGGGAGCACTTCGAGGATCGTTACGGCAGCGCCGGCCCGCACATAGATGTGACCGAACTCCAGCGAGATCACGCCGCCGCCGAGGAAGACGACGGAGCCCGGCAACTTGCGTTCGCTAAGTATCTCGTCCGAGGTGATCATGTGCTCCGCACCTGGGATTGGCAGCGGTCGTGCCCTGGATCCGGTGGCGACCACGATATGCTTGGCCTCGAATAAGCGACCGCCGACGCCGATCGCACTAGAGGCGACGAAGACGCCCTTGCCCCTGACCACCTCGACGTCTCGGCGCGCCATGGTGCGCGCTAGATCGCCCGGAATATCCTGGATCATCGCCTTCTCGCGCTCGATTAGCGCCGCCCAATCAAGCCTGGGTTTGCTGACGGTGATATGATGAGCGGACGCGCGCTCGATGTCGTGCAGCGACTGACTCGCGGCGACCAAAATCTTCTTTGGCGTGCAGCCGCGGTTTGGACAGGTGCCACCGAGATCGCGCGGCTCGATCATTGCGACCGAGAGGCCAGCGCGGCGGGCCGGTCCGGTCACGCCGATCCCGGCGTTGCCGCCGCCTAGGATCACGACGTCGAATGCTTCGATGGTCATCGGTCGCGCCTTCAGGTTCGGAGCGGAGTGCAGCCGAGCGCCGGAGCGCGTCATTCGATGCGGGCCGGCTGTGAGCGTTCCAGTCGTTACTTCGCCGTGATGGTGGAAGTGATGGACCGGACCACCATCGTTGCCATCTTGAACTGCGCTTCGCGGTTGCTGATGTTGTGCCGCTTGGCAATCCAGTCGAAGTCGGTCCATACGGCCCAGACGTCGCCATTGTCATCCTGCGTAAGCAGCAGGCGGACCGGCCAGTCGAGCCCCGCGTTGGGGTTTGCCGTGATGAACTGAGTCCCGAGGGGGGGATTGCCGAAGATGAGCAAGGTGGAAGGTCTGAGCGTGATCCCGGCTTCCGAGGCGAGCTTCGATTGATCGACCTCCAGGAAGAACTTGATGCCCTTGGCGGCAAGGTCCGCCTTGATGCGGCTGATCGCTTCCGACATCGATACTGCGCTCTTCACGCGTACGATCCCGTGATCGCTTTCGGCGCGGGCGGCCGACGCCGCCGCCGAAAGCACGAGGAACAAAAGTACAAGCGAGGTGGCAAGATTCGCAGCGTTCAGAGTGATGCGACGGCCCATGGCATTCTTCTCCGGCAATGGTAGCTTTGGACTGCGGGAAGGATGGACGCTCGGTTCAAGCAGTTGAAATGCCGTCTGGCTCTTGAAGCAATAGCTCCGGGCTATCGCAGGTGCGATAGGCCGCAGCTATCAAACCGATTGTGGATCGGCATTTCCATTTGAAGGGGATCAAGCATTCGATCGACCGGCGGCCCTTGCGGGGCGGCTGAAATGCCAAATAATAGGCCTCACCAATGCCGGAGCGGAAAAATGACGGCCCTTTCCCCAACCGATGCTGAGCGGCTCAAGCTTGCCTTCCAGCGCTGCCGTGACATGGAGGGGACCCTGAACGAGCAGCTTCGAGCGTACGCGAATGCCGGTCGAGAGATCTTTCCGGCCTATGGCGACGCGGTCGACCGCCTCGTGGCAAGGTTGGCCGAAAATGGGGGCGGAGAAAGCGCACCGCGTCCGGGTGAGGTGATGCCGCCCTTCATGTTGCCGGACGAGAATGGGCATCTGGTCACACTTCCTTCGCTGATTGAGCGCGGTCCCGTAGCAGTCATGTTCTTTCGAGGCCATTGGTGCCCTTACTGCCGACTGAACATGCGCGCGGTGATCCAGGCCCAAGACGACATCAATGCAATGGGCGCTCAGATCGTCGCGATCATGCCGGAGACCCAGGAGTTCACGGAGACGTTCAAGGCCGACTCGGGCGCGCCGTTTCCGATCCTGACCGATCTCGACAACGGCTACGCGCTGTCGCTCAACCTCGCGATCTGGCTCGGCGCCGAGATCCAGCAATTGCTGTCCTATCAGGACATGGCGAAATTCCACGGCAATGAAGGCTGGATGCTGCCGATCCCCGCCGTGTTCGTGGTCGGACGCGACGGCATCGTGAAAGCCCGCTTCGTCGATCCGGATTTCCGCAAGCGCATGGAGATCGACGATCTGATCGAAGCGCTGGAGCGTGTTAGCCGGGAGAATTGAGCGCCCGCGCTACCCCGCGATCTCGCGCCAGTCGGCGCCGCGCAGCATGCGCATCACGGCGTTGCCCACGGCGGTGCGTTGCCGGCCGGCGACCCCATAGAGGTTGACGGTGCGGCGGGCGTCCAGCCCTGAGACTGCGGCGCGCGTCAGCCGCTCCGGCACAGGTGAGGTGTGCGGCATCATGGCGATGCCCATCTCGGCCTCGACCAGCTCGATCAAGTCGCGCTCGTTCGAGACCTCGTGACCCTGTTCGATGTCGATGCCGTGCTCGCGCAGGCTCGCGGAGATGCGCCGCGCGTGCTCGCAGAAGGTTCGAGTCAGCAGCAGCTCCGAACGCAGATCGTCCAGCTCGACCGAGCTGCGGCCGGCCAGCCGATGCCCGTCACCGACGACGAGCTCAAAGCTCTCGGTGAACAGCGGCCAGACGTCCAGCCGGTCCCAGGCCTCGTCGATCTCGGCCGCAATGCCGAGCTCGGCTTCGCCCTTCTTCAGGAAGTCGCCGACCTCCCGGCCCGAGCCGCGCAGGAAGCGGAATTCGAGCCGGTTGAACTGCCGCTTGATCTCGTTGAGATGCGGAATCAAGAGGGCGAGGTCGATCGAATGCGTCAGCGCAATGCGGAGCGCACCGATCTCTCCGCTCCTGAAGGAGGAGGCCAGCGAGCGCGCGCCGATCGCCGCGTCATAGCACTGCTTCAGCAGCGGATGCATGCGCTGGCCGAGCTCGGTCAACTGCGCGGCGGGGCGCTCGCGGCGGAACAGGTCGCCGCCAAGCTCGGCCTCGAGCTGCTTGATCGCGCGCGTCAGCGAGGGCTGCGTCACGTTGCACTCCTCGGCCGCGCGCGTGAAGTTCAAGAGCTGCGCCACCGCGAGGAAATAGCGGACCTGGTGCATTTCCATGGATCGGCTCCCAGCAGAAATCGACCGGGAATCTAGCCGATCAGGGCGGGAAATGACATCCCGCCTGCGATAGCGCGGACGTATGGACTCGGAAGCCAACCGGCATTTCCGCAGATCCCGGAGATCCCGCACATTCCGCTCCAGCCTGGCGCGGTGTCGCGCCGAGAAGAGGTCTGGATCATGAATATCCCCATCAAGACGCAGGCGTCCGCTTCCTCACGCGTGCTGGCCGGCAAGGTGGCCCTTGTCACCGGGTCGACCAGCGGCATCGGTCTCGGCATCGCACGGGCGCTGGCCGCCCCCGGCGCCGACATCGTGCTCAATGGCCTTGGCGTGGCCAGCGAGATCGGCCGGACGCGCGAGCAGATCGCCGCCGAGTTCGGCGTCAAGGCAAGCTATTCGCCGGCGGACATGTCGAGGCCGAAATCGATCGCCGAAATGATCGCGGCGACGGTGGCCCAATCCGGCCGGCTGGACATCCTGGTCAACAACGCCGGCATCCAGCATGTCGCGCCGCTCGACCAGTTTCCGGTCGAGAAGTGGGACCAGATCCTCGCGATCAATCTGTCTTCGGCCTTCCACACCACGCGGCTCGCGTTGCCGGCCATGCGGCAGAACGGTTTTGGCCGGATCATCAACATTGCGTCCACGCACGGCCTGGTCGGTTCGCCGCTCAAGGCAGCCTATGTCACCGCCAAGCATGGCATCGTCGGCCTCACCAAGGTGACGGCGCTGGAAACTGCGGAGGAAGGCATCACCTGCAACGCGATCTGCCCTGGTTATGTCCATACGCCGCTGGTCGAGGCGCAGATCGACGGCCAGGCCAAGGCCCACGGCATCTCCCGCGATCAGGTGATCCGCGACGTGCTGCTGGCGCAACAGCCGAACAAGCGCTTTGTTACGGTCGAGGAGCTCGGCGCACTCGCGGTGTTCCTGTCGACGGACGCGTCGGCCTCGATCACCGGCGTTGCGCTGCCGGTCGACGGCGGGTGGACCGCGCATTGACATGGGCCGGCGCAGCAAGTCGAATACTCGAACGGTGCAAGCTCACCAGGAGCGAGACATGAGCACGCAGGACAATTCGCAGCACAAGAGGTTCGACCTGCCGGGTCAGGTCGTGCTCGTGCTACAGGGCGGCGGTGCGCTCGGCTCATACCAGGCCGGGGTCTACCAGGCCTTGCACGAAGCCGGCATCGAGCCGGACTGGATCATCGGCACCTCGATCGGCGCGATCAATGCGAGCCTCATCGCCGGCAACGCGCCCGAGCACCGGCTCGCGCGCTTGCGGGAGTTCTGGAAGCGGATGGAGCAGCAGCCGGTCTGGGACTGGCGCTCCGCGTTTCCCGGCTTCAACGAGAAGCTGGCCTATTGGTCGACCGTGAGCCACGGCATTGCCGGTTTCTTCCGGCCCAATCCGCTGGCCCATGCCGGCGATTCCTATCCGCTGGGCGCCGATCACGCCGGCTATTATTCGACCGCGCCGCTGGAGAAGACGCTGAGCGAACTCGTCGATTTCGATCTCGCCAACCGCTGTGCGCCGCGCCTGACGGTCGGTGCGGCTCATGTCGGCACTAGCGAAATGCGCTATTTCGACAGCCGCGACGGCGAGCTGACGGTGAAGCACGTGATGGCGTCGGGCGCGCTGCCGCCGGCTTTCCCCGCCGTGCGCATCGACGGCGAGCTCTATTGGGACGGCGGCATCCTGTCGAATACGCCGACCGAAGCGGTGTTCGACGACAATCCGCGCAGGGATTCGCTGATCTTCTCCGTGCACTTATGGAATCCGGTCGGGCCGGAGCCGACCACGATGGCTGAGGTGCTGAACCGGCACAAGGACGTGCAATATTCCAGCCGCATCGCCAGCCAGATCGTGCGCCAGCAGCAGGCCCATCGCCTGCGCCACGTCATCAACCAGCTCGCGGCGCGGCTGCCTGAGAGCGAGCGAAACGATCCCGCGGTGAGGGAGCTGACGAGCTACGGCTGTCCAACCCGCATGCATGTGGTGCGGCTGCTGGCGCCGCAGCTCGAGCACGAGACCCATACCAAAGATATCGACTTCAGTCCGTCGGGAATCACGCGGCGCTGGCATGCCGGTTACGCTCACACGCGATCGGTCCTGGCGCGCAAGCCCTGGATCGGCGAATTCGATCCGCTTGCCGGCGTCGTGCTGCACGAGCATATGGACGAAATGCCGATGGCGGCGGAGTGAGGGCTCTGTCCGTCATGGCTTCGCACGAGGGCGATTTTGCAGGCGCGCGGTCCGGAGTATGGTCGCCGTATCTTCGTCGCGAGGCCTGCAATTGGTCGCTGAGAAAGATCTGGAGAAGACGCTCGATACGCTGCGTGCCAACGCGGCGGGACCGGTCGCGGGCGTATTCGGTCCGGCCTCACTGACCTGGCAGATCGACCGGGAGGCCGTGCTCTTTCTCGGCGCCGGCCGTGCGCTGCTGTTGCAACTGGCCCATCCATGGGTGGCGGCGGCGATCGCCGAGCATTCGCGCACCCTTGCCGATCCGATCGGCCGCTTCCATCGCACCTTCGACCTTGTCTTTACGATGGTGTTCGGCTCGCTGGACCGGGCGCTGCTGTCGTCCCGGCAATTGCATCGGCGTCACAGCATGATCGTCGGCGAGATGCCCGAGACCGTAGGGCCGTTCGCGGCCGGCTCGCGTTATTGCGCCAACGACATTGCGTCGCTGCGCTGGGTTCACGCCACGCTGGTCGAGACCGCGCTCATGGCACATGATCTGGTGCTGCCGCCACTCTCGGCGGAGGAGCGCGATCGCTATTGGAGCGAGGCCAGGCTGTACGGCGCCCTGTTCGGATTGACGGGGGATGATTTGCCGGCGGACTGGTCCGGCTTCGTCGCCTATACCGAGGCCATGGCGCAGTCGGAGACGCTGACCGTCGGCCCTGCGGCGCGCGAGATCGCCGCGCAAATATTTAGCGGCGCGCGCCCGTGGCTGCGGCCGCCGCGCTGGTATCGCGCGATCACCGCGAGCATGCTGCCCGAGGGCTTGCGTGCAGGCTTTGGTTTTGAGCTCGACGAGCGCGCGATCCGATCCGCCGACAACGCGCTGCGATGGATCAGGCGCGTCTATCCGAAATTGCCTGATCGGCTGCGCTATGTCAGTCCCTACCAGGAAGCGCAGGCGCGGCTGCGGGGCGAAGCGCAGCCTGATTGGATGACACGGTGTCTCAACCGCGCCTGGATCGGCCGGCCGCAGATGGACGCGCGTCGCTGAGCGCTCCCGGCGTGTCCCGGCTCAGCAGCGCACCGTCGAAGAGACGCTGCGCTGCGTCCGGGGCAGGAGAGGGGAGTGGGCGCGCGACTTTTTCCTCCTCGTCATTGCGAGCGCAGCGAAGCAATCCAGAGTCCCTCCGCGGAAAGATTCTGGATTGCTTCGTCGCAAGGGCTCCTCGCAATGACGCGTGGAGAGTGCTGCGCTCGCAATGACGAGCATGCGCCTCGGGCTCACACCGACGCCAGCTTGCGGTACAGCGCGCTGTAGCTGCCCGCCGAGATGCTCCAGGAGAACGAGCGGCCCATGGCGCTGCGGCGCATGGTGTCGAGCTGGTCGTGGGCCATGAAGGCCGAGAACGCGCGCCGCACGCCGCCGAGGAACGACTCGCGCGATGGCCTCGAGAACAGGAATCCGGTCTCGCCGTCGCTGATGGTCTCGGCGAGGCCGCCGGTCTGGTGACCGATCGGCAGCGAGCCGAAGCGCTGGGCGTACATCTGGCTCAGCCCGCACGGCTCGAACCGCGACGGCATCAAGGTGAAATCGCTGCCGGCGAAGATGCGCCGCGCCTGGGCGTCGTTGAAGCCGATCGCAACCCCGATCGCGTCGGGGCGACGGCGGTGCGCGTCGATCAGGGCCTGCTCGAGCGCCGGCTCGCCGGAGCCGGTGACCACGATCTGCCCGCCGGCGTCGACGATCTCGTCCGCCGCCGACAGAACGAGGTCGATGCCCTTCTGGTGCACGAGCCGCGCGACGATGCCGAACATCGGCCCGCGCGAGACCGCCAGCCCGAACTGCTTGCGGACATAGTCCGCGTTCGCCTTCTTGCCGATCCAGTCGCCGGCGCCGAATTGCTGGGCGAGCTGGGCGCAGGAGCGGGGGTCCCAGCTCTCGTCGATGCCGTTGAGGATGCCGGTGAGCTCGGCGGCGTCGGAGCGCAGCCGGAGCAGGCCCTCCAGGCCGCAGCCGAACTCGGCGGTGGTGATCTCCCGCGCATAGGTGCCGCTGACCGTGGTGAGGTGGGAGGCGTAGACGAGGCCCGCCTTGAGGAAGGAGACCTGGTCGTAGAACTCGACACCGTCGATGTGGAAGGAGCTCTCCGGTGCGCCGATCCGCCGCAGCGAGTCCTTCGGGAAGAGGCCCTGATAAGCGAGGTTATGGATGGTCAGGATGGACGGCAGCTTGGCGCCCTGCCAGGCCAGATAGGCCGGCACGAGCGAGGCCTGCCAGTCATTGGCATGGATCAGGTCTGCTGCCCAATTCTTGTCCAGCTTGCCCATGGCGAGCTCAGCCGCCGCCGAGGCGAAGCGCGCGAAGCGGATGTCGTTGTCGGGCCAGTCGCGCCCGAACTCGTCGCCATAGGGGTTGCCGGGCCGATCGTAGAGCTGCGAGCACAGCAGCACATAGACCGGCAGGCCGTCCTTGGTCGCGGCCCGGCCGAGCGAGCAGGCCGGCATCTCCGCGAATGCAGGACAGCGGCCGACGATCTGAATATGCGTGAGTTGCTCGATGATGTCGCGATAGCCGGGCAGCATGATCCGGATATCGGCGAAGGAGCGAAGTGCGCGGGGAAGGGCGGCGGAAACGGCGCCCAGTCCGCCGACGCGGACGAAGTCGTCCATCTCTGTGGTGACGAACAAGACCCTCAAGAACCGCCGCCCTCTTCCAACCCCCGCCTGCTGCTATGCAAGAACGGGTCCAGTTGTGCTGGAATTCCAAAGCCCGCCCACGCGGCACGTCTGCTCGGTAAACACTTTCCTACTCAGCCGCCGCCCTCTAGGGTCGCCGCATCAACAACAAAGAACTTCGATGGTTCCAAAGAGTCGAGGACGCAGGCAGGCATGCAGCTAGCAGATAAGCATGAGGGGACGTTGACAAAGGTCATGGCGGGTTTGCGGGTGCTGGATTTTTCGACCACCATCGCCGGGCCCCATTGCACGCGGATGCTCGCCGACATAGGCGCCGAGGTCATCAAGATCGAGACCGACGGCGGGGAGACGATGCGGACCCGGCCCCCCTTGCGCAACGGCTGCAGCACCGCATTCGGCCAGCTCAATGTCGGCAAGAAGAGCGCGGTCCTCGACCTTAAATCCGAGGACGGCAAGGAGGCGGTGCGCCGGCTGGCCGCGACCTCGGACATTCTGGTCGAGAACTTCCGTCCCGGCGTGATGCGCCGCCTTGGGCTCGACTACGACAGCCTGCGACAGGTCAACCCGAGGCTGATCTATTGCTCGATCTCGGGCTATGGCCAGACCGGCCCCTCGGCCGAGCTGCCGGCCTACGCCCCGGTGATCCACGCCGCCTCGGGCTACGACATGGCCCATCTCGCCTATCAGCCCGGCCGCAACCGCCCGGATTATTGCGGCATCTACCACGCCGACGTCGTCACCGGCACCTATGCTTTCGGCGCGATCGCGTCCGCGCTGTATCAGCGCACCGTGACCGGGATCGGCCAGCACATCGACGTCTCCATGCTGGAAACCATGCTGTCGCTGACGCTGACCGAACTGCAGAGCTCGCAATTCGCGGTGCCGCCGCCGCCGCGCCCGATGTTCGGACCGACTGAGACGGCAAGCGGCTACGTCATGATCACGATCGCCAGCGAGAAGACGTTCCAGGCCTTGATGGGGGTGATCGGCCGCCCCGACTGGGTCTCCGATCCACGCTTCGCCACCTATGCCGCGCGCCGCGAAAACTGGGCCGAGCTGATGGACGGCGTCGAAATCTGGTCGCGGCAGCTTTCGACCGATGAATGTCTCGGCCTGCTCGGTGCTGCCGGCGTGCCGGCCTCGGCCTATCGCAGCGTGTCCGAGGCCTTGGCCGATCCGCAGCTTGCGCATCGCCGGGCCCTCTCGGAGGTTCGGGACGAGGGCGGCTCATTCCAGGTGCTCAACCTGCCGTTTCGGATGTCGGGGGCTGATACGACGCCGGCCGGGACCGTGTCCGTGCTCGGCCAGCACACCGCCGCGCTGCGCGAGGAGATCGGCCTTGCAGGCGGTGTATCAATTCCGCCAGGCAAAACAGCCGCGATATCCTGAGTCGCAGCGCCGCCACATGCGGCGTTTGACCTCTCGTTCGTTCCTCTTGCCGAGCCGGGCATTTGTCGCCAAGCTCGCTTCCGAGTCATTCAACGATCCGAAACATCGGACGAGTGATCCCGGGAGGAACCATGACGAACGCGACGTCCGCGGCGCGCAAGCGCGTGCCTATTTTCCTCGTTGCGGCATTTGCACTGTCTACCCCGGTGCAGGCGCAGAAATCGGGCGGCAGCATCACCGTCGGCCAGGAGCTGGATATTCCGGGCTTCGATCCGCTCAAGGTGGGCGTGTACGACACCTCGACCTTCACCGCTGCCGCCGCGATCTTCGACACGCTCACCACGCTGAATGACAAGGGCGAGGCGGCGCCGAAGCTCGCGGTGTCCTGGACCCATTCCGACGATTACAAGACCTGGACCTTCAAGCTCCGCGAAGGCGTGAAATTCCACGACGGCACGCCGTTCAATGCGCAGGCCTTCAAGGAGAATTTCGACCGGCAGAAGGACCCCGCCAACAAGTGCCGCTGCGCCTTCTACATCACCCACGTCAAGGAGGTGCTGGCGCCGGACGAATACACCCTCATCTACAATCTCACCGATCCCAGCGTGAACCTGCCGGCGACGATCACCATCCAGAGCCAGAACAACGCCGTCCATTCACCGACCGCCTGGAAGACCAAGGGCGACGACTACAACCGCAATCCGGTCGGCACCGGTCCCTATATCCTGAAATCCTGGACCGCCGGCGACCGCATGGTGCTGGAAAAGAACCCGAACTATTGGGACAAGGGCCGCCCCTATCTCGACCGCATCGTCCTGAAGCCGCTGCCGGACGCGCAGTCGCGCTTCGCCTCGCTGCAATCGGGCGAGGCCGACATCATCTGGGACGACGAGAACGACGCCGACAACATCATGAAGGCGCAGAAGGACTCCAAGCTCACCGTGCACACCTACAAGGGCTCGGGTGCGGCCGTCTATGCCTTCAACACCAAGGTGGCGCCGTTCGACGACGTCAGGGTGCGGCAGGCGCTGGTGATGGCGATCGACCGTCCGAAGATGTCGCAGGCGATCAGCAATGGCCTGAGCCGGCCCGCGAGCAATCCTTACGGCGACGGCTCCTGGGTCAAGTGCAAGGACGACGGGGCGCTGCCGTTCGACGTCGAGAAGGCCAAGGCGCTGATCAAGGATTACGGCAAGCCGGTCGAGTTCAAGATGCTGGTGACGGCGACTCCGCGCGGCCGCATGGTCGGCCAGGTGCTGCAGCAATTCTGGAAACGCGTCGGCGCCAACATGGAGATCGAGCAGGTCGACCAGGCCACGATTCCGACGCGCGCCTTCACCCGGCAGTTCCAGCTGACGCCGTGGCGCATCGTCGATCTCGCCGATCCCGATCCGCAGATGTACGCGAATTTCCGCAGCGGCAGCCCGCTGGCGCTCGCCGGATATTCGAACCCCGAGCTCGACAAGCTGCTGGACCATGCGCGCGTCACCGCCGATATCGCCCAGCGCACCGAGGATTATTGCGCCATCAGCCGCCTGATCAACAAGGAGGCGATCTGGTTCTGGACCTTCCAGAATACCTATTACGCGTTGTCCAGCGCCAAGCTGAAGGGCTTCCCGAAAATGTACAACGGCGTGATCGACGTCTCGACCACCTGGCTGGAATGACCACGCGATGCTGAACTTCGTCGCGCGGCGGCTGCTTGCCATGCTGCCGGTCCTGCTCGCCGTCTCGTTGCTGACGTTCCTGATCGCCTCGCTGCTGCCCGGCGATCTCGCGCTCGTCATCCTCGGCGACCAGGCAACACCGGAAAATGTCGCCGCGCTGCGCCGCGACATGGGGCTCGACCAGCCGTTGTGGTGGCGTTACCTGAGCTGGCTCGGCCACGTGTTGCAGGGCGATCTCGGCCGCTCGTATCGCACCGGGCAGACGGTGCTGCAGGCGGTGGCCGAGCGCATTCCGGTCTCGCTGCAGCTGATGCTGATGGCCGAGTTCATCGGGCTCCTGATCGGCGTTCCCGTCGCGATCGCCTGTGCCGCGCGCGCCGGCGGCGCGTTCGACCGGTTCATGACCGGCAGCGCCTTCGCGATGCTGTCGATGCCGTCGTTCCTGACCGCGATCCTGCTGATCTATCTGTTCGCGGTCGAGCTGCGCTGGCTGCCGGCGACTGGCTATGTGCCGTTCACCGAAGAGCCGCTGGCCAGTTTGCGCTTCTTCGTGCTGCCGGCGTTGACGCTGGCGCTGGCGGAATGGCCGGGCATCATGCGCGTGCTGCGCTCCGACATGATCGCGACCCTGCAGGAGGATTATATCGCGCTCGCCAAGGCCAAGGGCCTCAAGCCGTCGCGCATCCTGTTCGTGCATGCGCTCAAGCCTTCGTCGCTAACGCTGGTGACGGTGACGGGCATCAATATCGGCCGCCTGCTCGGCGGCACGCTGATCGTGGAATCGATCTTTGCGCTGCCCGGCATCGGCCGGCTGCTGGTCGGGGCGATCTACACCCGCGACCTCGTCATCCTCCAGGGCGTCGTGCTGCTGGTCGCCTGCGGCTTCGTCATCGTCAACTTCATCGTCGACATGCTCTACGCCGTGCTCGATCCGAGGATCCGCCATGGCCACGCTTGAGCTGTCGATCCCGGACGAAGAGGTGGCCGCGCCGGTCGGCCGCAAGCGCAAGCTCGGCCTGTTGTTCTGGATCGCAAGCGCCTGGCTCGCGATCGTCCTTTCGCTCGCGATCCTGGCGCCCGTGCTGCCGCTGCAGAACCCTGTCGACATGGACATGCTGGAACGGCGCGCCGCCTTCTCCAGGGAGCATTGGCTCGGCACCGACGGGCTCGGCCGCGACGAGCTCGCCCGGCTGATCTTCGGGGCGCGGGTGTCGCTGACGGTCGGGCTGATCGCGCCCATGATCGGCCTCGTCGTCGGCGGCGCGCTCGGCCTGCTGGCCGGCTATTTCCGCGGCCGGTACGAGACGCTGGTGGTCGGCAGCATGGACGTCCTGCTCGCCTTTCCGCCGCTGATCTTCGCGCTCGCGGTGGTCGCCTATCTCGGCCAGTCGGTCCCCAACCTCACGATCGTTCTCGGCGTGCTCGGCATTCCCGCCTTCATGCGCGTGGCGCGCGCGGCAACGCTGACGCTGGCGCGGCGCGAATTCGTGATCGCGGCCGAGGCGCTCGGCGCCAGCCATGCGCGCATCCTGCTGCGCGAGCTGCTGCCGAACGTCATCCTGCCGCTGCTCGCCTTCTTCCTGCTCGGCGTCGCCGTCACCATCGTGGTCGAGGGCGCGCTGTCCTTTCTCGGCCTCGGCGTGCCGCCGCCGATGGCGAGCTGGGGCAGCATGATCGGGGAGGGGCGCGACAGCCTCGATGTCGCGCCGCGGCTGGCGTTCCTGCCGGCAGCCGGACTGTTCCTCACCGTGCTGGCCTTCAACCTCGTCGGCGACACCTTGCGGGCCCTCACCGACCCGCGTCAGGGGGCACTGTGAGCGCTCCGCTCCTGGCCATCGAGGATGTCGCGGTCGAGCTGCCGACCCCGCGTGGAAACTTGCGCGCGGTCGATCACGTCGACCTTTCGCTGCAGGCCGGCCGCACGCTCGGGATCGTCGGCGAGTCCGGCTGCGGCAAGACCATGCTCTCGCGCGCCGTGCTGCAGCTGCTGCCGAAGAAGGCGAAGCTGACGGGCCGGGTGATGTTCGACGGCCAGGATCTGGTGCGGCTCGCGCCTGAAAGCCTGCGGCGTTTGCGCGGCCGCGATCTCGCGGTCGTGTTCCAGGACCCCATGACCTCGCTCAACCCGGTGCTCACCATCGGTACGCAGTTGATGGAGACGATCCAGGAGCACCTCGAGCTCGACGCGCCCGCCGCGAAAGCGCGCAGCATCGAGCTGCTCGCCGCCGTCGGCATTCCCGCGCCGGAGCAGCGGCTGGTGCAATATCCGCATCAATGCTCCGGCGGCATGCGCCAGCGCATCGCGATTGCGATCGCGCTCTCCTGCGAGCCGAAGCTCCTGATCGCGGACGAGCCGACCACCGCGCTCGACGTCACCATCCAGGCGCAGATCCTCGATCTGCTCGCGCGCGAGCAGCGCCGCCGCCACATGGCGATGATCATCATCACGCACGATCTCGGCGTCGTCGCCGGCCGCGCCGACGAGGTCGCGGTGATGTATGCGGGCCGGGTGGTGGAGCGCGCGCCGACGCAAGCCTTGTTCAAGCGCATGCACATGCCCTACACCGAGGCGCTGCTGGCGGCGATCCCGAAGCTCGACGCCGCGCCGCATACGCCGCTGCCGGCGATCTCGGGCCGTCCACCCGATCCGACGCGGCCGCTGAAGGGCTGCTCCTTCGCGCCGCGCTGCAATTATGCGGGCAGGCACTGTCATGCGGCCAAGCCGGTCCTGACCAGCGCCGAGATGCCTGATCATGTCTATGCCTGCTTCCATCCGATCCGGATGACGGAGGGGATGGAGGCATGATGCAGCTTGCCGTGCGCCCCGCGCCGCTTCTGAACGTCGATAATCTCGTCGTCGAATATGGCCTCGGGAACAAGATCGTTCATGCCGTCTCCGGTGTCAGCCTCGAGGTCGTGCGTGGCGAGACGCTTGGGCTGGTCGGCGAATCCGGCTGCGGCAAGTCGACGCTCGGCCGCGCGGTGCTGCAACTGCGCCGGCCTAAGTCCGGCCGCGTGATGTTCGACGGCGAGGACCTCACCGCGATGGAGGGCGAGGCGCTGCGCAGGATGCGCCGCCGGGTGCAGCTGATCTTCCAGGATCCGATCGCTTCGCTCAACCCGCGCCGGCGCATCGGCGACATCGTCGCCGAGCCGCTGATCATCGCCGGCATCAAGGATGCCGCCGAGCGCAAACGGCGCGTTCACGAGGTGCTCTCCGCGGTCGGGCTCGACCCCGATCTCGTGGCGAACCGCCTGCCGCACGAATTCTCCGGCGGCCAGTGCCAGCGCATCTGCATCGCGCGATCGCTGGTGCTCAACCCCGAATTCATCGTCTGCGACGAGCCGGTCTCGGCGCTCGACGTCTCCATTCGCGCGCAGATCCTCAATTTGCTGGAGGAGATGAAGGCGCGCTTCGGGCTGACGCTGCTGTTCATCGCCCATGACCTCGCGGTGGTCAAAGCCGTCAGCGACCGCGTCGCGGTGATGTATCTCGGCCGGCTCTGCGAGGTCGGGCCATCAGAGCAATTGTTCGCGCAGCCTGCGCATCCCTACACCGCACTGCTGTTGCAGGCGATCCCGGTGCCGGATCCGGACGTGCGTCCCGCCGAAAGTGTGGCGGCCGGCGAGCCGCCATCGCCGATTGCGCCGCCATCCGGCTGCCGCTTCCGCACCCGCTGCCCGCGCGCCGATCAGCGTTGCAGCGCGGAGATACCGGAGTTGCGCCAGGTCGCACCCGGCCAGTTCGCCGCTTGCCACCATCCGCTGGGCTGAACTAAGACCGGTTTGTCTCGCCGCGCCGACCATGGCATGGTGGTGCGACAACGAGAAAGCATGCGGGAGGATGCCGATGAAGAGTTTCAAGGTTGCCGATTTCAAGGCGCCGCTGCAGGAGTTCGACGAGGCGACGCCGCAGCCCTCGGGCACGCAGGTGCTGATCAAGGTGAAGGCAGCCGGTGTCTGCCACAGCGATCTCCACATCTGGGAAGGCGGCTACGATCTCGGCCATGGCCGCAAGCCGCTCTCGTTGAAGGATCGCGGCATCAGCCTGCCGCTGACCATGGGCCACGAGACCGTCGGCGAGGTCCTCGCTTTCGGCCCCGACGTGAAGCCGACCGATCAGGGCGAGCTGAAGATCGGCGATGTCGGGCTCGTCTATCCCTGGATCGGATGCGGCAAATGTGCGACGTGCCTCGCCGGTGACGAGAACATGTGCCTGACGCCGCGCTCGCTCGGGGTCTATTGCGACGGCGGCTATTCCGATCACATGCTGGTGCCGCATCCGCGCTACCTGCTCAATCTGAAGGGCCTCGATCCCGCGACGACCGCGCCCTATGCCTGCTCGGGCGTCACCACCTACAGCGCGCTGAAGAAGGTCGAGCAGCATTTCGACACGCCGATCGTGATGTTCGGCGCCGGGGGCCTCGGCCTGATGGCGTTGTCGCTGCTCAAGGCGATGGGCGGCAAGGGCGCGATCATGGTCGATATCGACGCCAGAAAGCGCGAGGCGGCCGAGAAGGCCGGTGCGCTCGCAACCGTCGATCCCAAGGCGCCGGACGCGCTGGAGCAGCTCGCCAGGAAGGCGGGAGGCCCGATCCGCGCCGTGATCGACCTCGTCGGCAATGCCGCGACCACGCAGCTCGGCTTCGACTGCCTGACCAAGGGCGGCAAGCTCGTCATCGTCGGCCTGTTCGGCGGCGGCGCGACCTGGGCGCTGCCGCTGATTCCGATCAAGGCGGTCACGATTCAGGGCAGCTATGTCGGCAATTTGCGCGAGACGCAGGAGTTGCTCGACCTGGTGCGGGCGAAGAAGGTGCCGCCGATTCCGGTGACGCGGCAACCGCTCGCCAAGGCCAACGACGCGCTGCTGCAATTGCAGCAGGGCGCGGTGGTCGGGCGTACGGTGCTGACGCCGTAGTAACAACTCTCTTCACCGTCATTGCGAGCGCAGCGAAGCAATCCAGAGCTCCTTCCGCGGAAACAGTCTGGATTGCTTCGTCGCAAGTGCTCCTCGCAATGACGAGGCTCTACCGTCCTTCAATTGGGAACCCCATGTCCGCAAACAACGCCTTCCACATTGCCGTGCTCGCCGGTGACGGCATCGGCCCCGAGGTCATGGCGCCGGCGCTGGAGGTGCTCCGCAAGGTCGGCGAGAAGTCCGGCCTCGGCTTCCGCTTCACCGAGGCGCCGGCCGGGGCAAACCATTATCTCGCGACCGGCAAGTCGATGCCGGACAGCACCATCAGGCTATGCGAGGAGGCGGACGCGATCCTGCTCGGGGCCTGCGGCCTGCCGTCGGTGCGCTACCCCGACAATACCGAGATCGCGCCGCAGATCGAGCTGCGCTTCATCTTCGATCTCTACGCCGGCGTGCGTCCGGCGCGCCTCATTCCGGGCGTGCCGAGCCCGATCGTCGGCGCGGACCAGCGCGGCATCGATCTCGTCGTGATCCGGGAGTCCACCGAGGGCCTGTTCGCCTCGATGGGCAAGGGCGTCGTCACCCATGAGGACGCGCGCGAGACCCTGGTGATCACGCGCAAAACCTCCGAGCGCCTGTTCGAGTTCTCGTTTCGCCTCGCCGAGCGGCGCAAGGCGCGCGGCAAGCCGGGCGCGCTCACCTGCGTCGACAAGGCGAACGTGTTCAAGGCGTTCGCGTTCTTCCGCGGCATCTTCGACGAGATCGCGACCAAGCATCCTGACGTGAACACAGACCGGCTCTATGTCGATGCCTGCTCGGCGATGCTGGTCAAGCGTCCCTGGGATTTCGACGTGATGGTGATGGAGAACATGTTCGGCGACATCGTCTCCGACATCACCGCGAGCCTGATCGGCGGCCTCGGCATGGCGCCGTCCGCCGACATCGGCGACAAATACGCGGTGTTCCAGCCGTGCCACGGCACCGCGCCCGACATCATGGGGCAGGGCAAGGCCAACCCCACCGGCATGATCCTGTCGGCGGCGATGATGCTGGACTGGCTCGCCGACAAGCACGGCCTCGAGAGCGCCGCGGAAGCCGGCGAGACGATCGAGCGTGCGGTGGACCAGGTCTATGCCGGCGGCATCAAGCCGATGGAATTCGGCGGCAGCAATGGCACCGCCGACATCACGAAAGCGGTGCTCGCGGCACTATAGTCGAAAAGAGGGGCCCCGCGGGGCCCCTTCGCGTTCACCAGCGGCGCCAATGGTGGTGATGGCGCCAGCCCCACGGACGCGGGCCGTAGAAGCGGGGGCCGCCGTAATAGCCGTAGGCGCGATAGTAGTTCGGGCGCCACCAGCAGCGACCCCAGGGATTACACACCCAGCGCACCTGCTCGACGTTGGCGGCCGGACCGCTTGCGATCTTGTCAGCCTGCGGGATGCCGTTCGGCATTGCCGCAAGCGCGGGTCCGGACGCGAGCGACACACCACCCATCGCAGCCAGCGCAAGAACAGCAAATTTGAGTTTCATCGCAACCTCCCTCGTTGGTAGCCGGAGAACTTGCGACGTATCAACTGGTTGCAACGGCGACTGGGCTGCGCGCGGAATTTAATCTTCCTGAATGTCGGTTCAGCTTCAGCGTCCCCGAAACTGCGGCTTGCGCTTTTCCATGAAGGCCTGCCGGCCCTCGCGGAAATCCGCGCTGTCCATGCAGGCGTTGCCGATCGCCTTGATCGCCTCCATGTCGCGCCGGCTCTCGTCCTTCAGCACCTGCGCGATGGTGATCTTGGCGGCCTTGATCGCGAGCGGGGCGTTCTGCGCGATCGTCTCGGCCATCGTCATGGTCTCGCCCCAGAGCTCGCCTTGCGGGAACACGCGCTCGACGAGACCGATGCGCAGCGCCTCGGCGGAATCGATGCGCATGCCCGTGTACATCAGGAGCCGCGCCCAGGACGGCCCGACCAGCGACACCAGATGTTTCAAGCCGTCATAGCCATAGGCGATCCCGAGTTTTGCCGCAGGAATGCCGAACTGGCTGCCCTGCGAGGCGAGGCGGATGTCGGCGAGCATCGCGACCTGCATGCCGCCGCCGAGGCAATAGCCGTCGATGCAGGCGATGGTCGGCTTGGGATAATCGGCGAGCAGCGCGCGCTGGGCGGCGCTGCGCTTGGCGTATTGCTCGGACGCCGCCGCGTTGTGCCTGACCTTCTCGAACTGGCTGATGTCGGCGCCCGAGACGAACGCCTGGCCGCCGGCGCCGCGCAGGATCACGACGCGCACCGTGTCGTCGTCGCGCAAGGCCGTCAGGGCCTCGCCGAATCCCTCCCACATCTCCAGCGACATCGCGTTGCGCTTGTCGGGATTGTTGAAGGTGATCACGCCGACGCCGCCGGCCGTGTGCGCGAGAATCTTGCCGTCGGCGTAAGGTGTTCCGGTCGTGCTGAAAATGTCTGGCATCGCGCGCTCGCTGCTCGGTGGCGAGGCGCAATGTGCGGCGCGGGCGCCGCCGCGGTCAACCGGCGCAGCAGAGCAGAGCCTGCAACCGGCCGTGCTGCGATTGCATGGCGCGCGACGTCGACGAGCCGAACCTTCGAAGGAAGACAGGCCAAGAAAAAAGGGGTGGTCAGGCCGCCCCGAAAACCAAGGCCACGCGCGAATCGCGCGGGCCAAGTCAAATTCCGATCCGATCCAGCCGATCTCGTGCAATCCGGCCGCGCCCCCGTGACGCGGCGGATTGAACGTCGGCCGTGAAGGCCGGGCCGTCGAGCGGCCTCAGCTCTCGTTCGCCGCGATCGATTCCATCAGCGAGACGAGCTGACGCTGCACCGTCTGGTCCTTGATCTTGCTGTAGGCGCGCAGCAGGCGGAGGCTGAAGGCCGAATCGAGGAAGAGCAGGCTCTCGACTTCGCGGGCCTTGTTGTCGCCGTCGTAGAAGAAGGTCACGGGCACATCGAGGGCGGAGGCGATCTGCTGAAGCCGGGCCGCGCCGACGCGATTGACGCCCTTCTCGTATTTCTGGACCTGCTGGAAGCTGACGCCGAGCTTCTCGCCGAGCTCGGCCTGCGAGATCTTCATCTCGACGCGCCGCAGGCGGATCCGCTTGCCAAGCTCGATGTCCGGCTTGCCGGCACTGCGCTGCTTCATTCTCTTCGCCGCTGCTTTCATCTCTTTTCTCACCTTTGTTCTTCGGTTGAAAATCCCCCGAAGAGCTGGGTCAGGGGTTCGCCCATATACGAGTGCTTGAATTCGTGCGGGTGCACGAACTCTTCCTTAAACCACGGGAAGCGCGCCGGATTGAAAGCCTCGATCAGCCAGTCAATCATGTGCCTCACGCGCGGAATACGGCCGCTACCGGGGTGGTAGGACAGCCAGATATCCAGCGGCCGGTTCAGCTCGACCTCCAGTGGAATCAACTTCCCGCCAAGCGCGATGGCGTAGCTCGGGAAGACGCCGATGCCGGCGCCATTCGCGACCGCCCAATAGTTGGCGCTCGAGACGTTGGTCTTCATGACCAGAAGGTCACGTTCGGACACGCCCGGGAAGAAGCTCTCGAAAGATTCCTTGGCGGCGAGCTGGTCGGCGAATTGCAGCACCAGGCGATGCTTGATCAATTCCGCCGCCGTGCGCGGCGCGCCATGCTTTTCGATGTATTTCTCGGAGGCCCAGAACATCAGATGCATGCGGCCGAGCCGCACCAGCTTGATGTCGAGCGCCGAGGGACGGGACAGATGGATGGCGACGTCGGCCTCGTGGCGCGAGACGTCGGCCGAGCGCATCGCGCAATGCAGGTCCACCAGGATCTTCGGATAGGCCTGCTGGAATTCGACCAGGCGCGGGGCCAGCCAGAAAGTGCCGAGCCCCTCGGTGACGGCGACGCGGACCTCGCCGGACAGGGCGTTGGCCATCGAATCGCTGGCGCGCAGCACGTCGAAGGTGGCCGCCTCCATGCGTTCGACGGCGGAGACCACCAGCGCGCCCTCATCTGTCAGATGGGTGCCGTGGACGTCGCGGGTGAACAACGTGGTTCCGGTCTGGCGTTCGAAATCGTCGATCCGCCGGCGTACGGCGTTGATCGACAGCGACAGGCGCTCGGCCGCCGAGCGAAAGCTTCCGCATCGGACGACTTCCAAAAAGATCCGAGCGGCGTCCCAATCCGACAGGCCGCTGAGATTTGTCTTTGGGCGTTCCGCCAGAGGAACGCCCCTTTCCGCCAAGGAGTGCATACATTTCCCTTTGGAAAGCTAAACTGGCAGAATCTGGAGCAAACCACAACCACGACGGGTTGGGGAACGACGAGTTTTGAACGTCATCCTTACTACCTGAGGGCGGTATTTGGATGCTGCCAGGGGCTGGGAATTCGGGCGAACACAATCCGCTCGATTGAGGGGTATGGCGTGAGTTCCGTTGCGAGCCGCGAAATGGCTGCGGGATTGCCGGCTCTGTCCGCGATGAATGGTCCTGCGCGGCAGTCGGTGCTGTCGCCGCTCATGCTGGCGCCCCTCATCATGTGGCCCCCGATGGATCGATCACACCGCCTAAAGCGTTTGGTCCCACAGCATTTCGAGGTTCGGCAATTGGGCCGCCCGGCAATGGCGGCCGGAAGCACGGTTTCACAGCAGAAACATACTGAAATCAGGTTCGAAGGCGCAGTCGCCTCGTGCTATCTTTCGTTTTCCATGGGGGCCGGAGGGGGCGTGACAGATACGTCTCGCAGGCCGAATTAACGGAAAGAACGCCGGTGTCGCATTCAGACGAACAGTTGCAGTCGGTGCTGGAAACCCTCGAGGAGTGCCGCAGGGTTCTCAATGCGTGCAACAGCCGTGAGTCGGCCGAGATGCTGTCCATCGTCATCCTCGACGTCAGGATGAAACTCAAAGGAATCGATAGTGCCGATCTCAAGGCGCTGTGCGACGAAATGCTGCGCAGCGCTGCGAGCGAGCCGCCGCCCCCTTCCAAGCAGACGCAGGACCAGCCCCGGCGTCCGCTGCTCCGCGTGGTGAAGTAGCCGCGCCGCCGAATCTCGCTTTTTGGCGAGGTTTGCGCGTGTCCCGATGCCGCATCTGTGATCACGGAGGGCATCGGGCGGAGCCTTGGTTCTGTGCGCCTCTGTTGCGCATTCTCCGGCATCGGCTACACCAGAGCCGGTTCGGCTCCGGGCCGGGCGCGTTCCTTGCGCGCTGTGCCGGAGCCTGAGATGGCTCCGACTGCATCATGCAAAATGTTTCGATCCCGGCGGCGCTGATTGCAGGCCTCGTCAGCTTCCTCTCGCCTTGCGTCCTGCCTCTGGTTCCGCCCTATCTGATCTACCTCACCGGCGCCACGATCGAGCATGTCGAGAGCGACGAGCCGGCCGCGGCCTCCAAGCGCGCAATCCTATTGTCGGCGCTCCTGTTCGTGCTCGGCTTTTCCACCATCTTCATTGCTCTTGGTGCAACAGCCAGCTTCGTTGGCCAAGGACTGCGGGACCTCCGGCTTGCCTACCTTCAGTGGGTGTCGGAAATCCAGACGGTCCTCGGTGTTAAGCTTCCGCTTCCGGATGATCCGTTCGCACTCCTCGCCGGTATCATCATCATCATCATGGGCCTGCACTTCCTCGGCCTGACGCGCATCGGCCTTCTGATGCGCGAGGGGCGTCTGCCGATTCCCAAACCGGTCGGCCTATGGGGCGCCTATATCATGGGCCTCGCATTCGCCTTCGGCTGGACACCCTGCATCGGCCCGATCCTCGCCGCGATCCTCTCGATCGCCGCGGCGGAAGCCACGGTGATGAGGGGCGCCGGCCTGCTGGCGGTCTATTCCGCGGGCCTTGGCATTCCGTTCCTGATCGCGGCGCTGATGATCGAGCAGTTTTCCGCGCTGTTCGCGCGCATGAGGGGCCACCTCGTCAATGTCGAGCGCGCCATGGGCGTCTTGATGGTTCTCACCGGCATCGGCTTTCTCACCGGCGCGGTCTCGAATGTGAGCATCTGGCTGCTGGAGACGTTTCCGGCGCTGCAGACGATCGGTTAGGGCGCGCAGGGACCGGGTTTTCACGGACGAAAAAGGTGAGGAACCGTTGAAACCCGTCAGGCATGCTGTCACGGAACGACGATTCCAACCTTTCCGGTCCCGAGGCGTTGCACCGGGGGACAACTCGCATGGTGGAGATCACGTGACCAAGACACTGCGCTTAGAACCCCTGTCGGACAACGCGGCTTTGGTTGCCTGGCAGTTTTTGGGACAGCCGCTGCAGGAATGGCCGAGCTGGGTTCAGTTGAATTGCTCGCTGCAGAAGGATTCCGACGGAAAATTCGAGCTTCGGCACGAGCGGCGCAGCGGCACTCAGATCGTCTATCTCGGCGAGTGGCTCGTGAGAGATCTCGATGGCGGCGTGGACTTCTACACGGACGCCGAGATCTGGTCGCGGTTCGCTGCCAAGCGCTGAAGCGCGGAGAGATCGAGCCGGCGCGTCGATCGCGCCTTAGTCTTTCTTGCTCGCGCTCCGGGCGATCAAAAGCCTGTGTGGCTGGTGGGGCAAAAAGCCTCGCGGTAGGACCCACCCATAGAATGCAATCTGTAGTAATATTTCATCCTACTGCACCCTGAGGGGCAATTCTTCTGAACGTATACTGAAACGAGAATTTCACACCAATCGACATCTTCCGCGCCCCTCTCCCCTTACAGCATATTGAGCAGGAGCAAGCGATGGGAACCGACGTGAATGTTCATCCCGGTCATGGCAAGGCCGGACGTCAACCGACGCGGCAATTTCTGGATACGCTTTCCGGACACGACGATCCCGGCATGTTTGGCCGGATGTTTCCGAACCTGGAGCCGCTGGCCGTCGACGACGGTCCGCTGCGTGAACTCGCCGATGCGATGAAGGACCCAACGCCCGGCGACCCCACGGGGAACAATGCCAACGTGCCCGCCGGCTTCACCTATCTGGGACAATTCGTCGATCACGATATCACGCTCGATCTGACCTCCTTCGGCGAGAAGGAAGCCGATCCGACGGCGGTCACGAATTTTCGCACGCCCGCACTCGATCTCGACAGCATCTATGGTCTCGGTCCCGACGGAAGCCGCCATCTGTACGCGCGCAATTCGGCCAGCGACAGCGGCAGGACCCCGGGTCCGAAGCTGCTGATCGGCAAGACCGTCAATGTCGGCGTCGGCAACATCACGGGCGATCATCGTAACGACCTCCCGCGCAATCCAGAGGGATTTGCCCTGATCGGCGATCACCGCAACGACGAGAACCTGCTCGTCGCGCAGACTCATCTTGCGATGTTGAAGTTTCACAACAAGGTCTGCGACCGGCTTGCGGCGTCGGGGAAGCCCGCCGGCGAGATCTTCGAGGAAGCGCGCCAGATCGTGACTTGGCACTACCAATGGATGGTCCTGCACGATTTTGTCGAGCGCATTACCGAAAAGGGAATCGTTGCGAAGATCCTCGAGCAGGGACGGCGCTTCTACCGATTCAAGCAGATACCCTACATGCCCGTCGAGTTTTCCGCTGCCGTCTACCGTCTCGGCCACAGCATGGTTCGCGAGGTCTACAGCCACAACAGGATCTTCACGCCGGGCGGTGCCGCTCCAGCGACGCTCGATCTGTTGTTCAGGTTCACCGGACTTTCCGGAGGCATCGTCGGAGATCTCGCACCCAATCCGATTCAGCCGCCGCTCCCGCTTCCGGTCCTCTCCAGCAACTGGATCATTGACTGGCGCCGCTTCTATCAGGTGCTGCAGTCCAATCCGCAGGGAGTGGGGTTGAACCTGTCGCGCAAGATCGATCCGTTCGTCGTGCCGCAACTTCACAGCTTGCCGGGGGAAAGCAGCGGCAGCAATACCGCCAGCCTGCCATTCCGCAATCTCAAGCGCGGCGTGCTGCTGGGACTGCCGTCGGGGCAGGACGTCGCCAAGGCGATGAAGATCAAGAACCCGCTGACGCCGGAGGAAATCTCGAAGGGGAGCGACGGTGCCGTAGCGAAGAAGCATGGCCTGCACCAGCACACCCCGCTCTGGTACTACATCCTCAAGGAGGCCGAGCAGCGGGGCAAAGGTGAACGGCTCGGGCCCGTCGGCGCGACGCTGCTTGCCGAGGTCTTCGTCGGCCTCGTCCACGGCGATCACCAGTCGTATCTGTGGCTCAAGGGCAAGAGCTGGAAGCCGACGTTGCCCTCGCAAGTGCCGGGCGAATTCACGATGGCCGATCTGCTGCGTTTCGTCGGGGACATTAGCCCGATCGACGGCATCTCGACGGTCTAAAGCGTGATCCGGAGAACCGCGGCGCGGTTTTCCGGAAGGATCGACGTCATGCGATCAAATGGGGGAGGGCGGCCGCCGCCGAGACGGCCGCCCTCCTGTTTTCATCAATCGATTTCCTGAACGACGGTGCGTGAACCGGGATCGACCAGCATCACGCGCTCGCCCGAATAGACGTAGCGATACTTCGTCAGCGACGGGCCCCAATCGGACGGGACGGCCTCGAGCTCGACGTCGCTCGGCACCGTCGCGCCGACGACGATCTTTTCCTTCGTCGTGACCGGACGCACGCGATGTTCGGTGACGTAGGATTTGATCTTGGTCCTGTATTGCGGCTCGATCTGAACCGCGGCCGCGTGGCCGGTTCCGGTGGTGGTCACTACGGTGGATTGCGCGAACGCGCCGGTCGAGATCAACGCTGCCGCGGCGGACAGCAGGAACAGCTTCTTCATCTTGTTTCTCCTCTCAGGGGAATAGGCCGCATCAACATCTCACCGCGGGCAGGGTTCCCCGGCGAACAGGAACAAAATGCCTGTTTTTCCCGTTCCTGGATCAGCAGGCAACGGGCCCCTGCGATCTCGACGTCGTCCAGGACGTCAAGACCAAGAAGTGCATGTGCCGGCGATCAGGTTGCAGTGCAGCAGTGTCGTGCCGGAGCAGCCCCGCGACGATGAGGGCCGGCGGCGCACGCGAAATGACTTCCGTCCAACCGAGCTTTTTCATACGCTTGCCTCTCGCAAGCCGCATAGCGGCTGCGCTCACGGCCCGGCGACAGGGCCGGAGCATCAAAGGGAGGGGAGACGATGAAGCGAAGATCATTTCTCGCTGGGATCGGTGCAAGCGCTGCGGCAGCCACCATCGGCATGCCGTCGATCCTGAGGGCGCAAGCCCCGATCACGCTGAACGGTGCCGTGCAGTTCAACGACGACCATGCCTTCAACCGGGCGCTGATCCGGTTCGAGGAGCTGGTGAAGAAATATTACGGCAAGCCGGTCAACTTCACCCTGCACAAGAACTCCTCGCTCGGCCTCGAGAAGCAGTATTTCGAGTACATGTCGCAGGGCAAGGCGGTGGATTACGCCATTGTCTCGCCGGCCCACATGTCGACCTTCGCCAAGGCGGCCCCGTTCATCGATGCGCCCTTCGTGTTCAAGGGCATCGAGCACATGAACAAGGTGGTCGAAGCCAATATCCTGGCGCCGGTTGCCGACGAGGTCGCGGCCAAGGCCGAGGTGGTTCTGATCGGCTATGCCGGCGGCGGCATCCGCAACATCTTCGCCAACAAGCCGCTCAAGAACCTCGCCGATCTCAAAGGGCTCAAGGTCCGCGTGCAGGGCGCGCCGATCTGGTCGAAGACCTTTGCGGCGGTCGGCATGAGCCCCACCGTGATCGCCTATAACGAAGTCTACAACGCGATCCAGAACGGGGTGATATCGGCCGGCGAGAACGAAGCGGCCGGCGTCGAGGCGATGAAATTCTACGAAGTCGCTCCGCATCTCAACCTCACTCAGCACGCCGTGTCGATCCGGCCCATCTGCTTCTCGGTGAAGACGCTGAAGACGCTGCCGAAGGATCTGCAGGACGCGATCATGAAGGCCGGCAAGGAGGCCGGCGATTACGGCCGCCAGCTCGAGTCGAGCGAGGAGGTGGTCAAGCTCGACACGCTGGAAAAGGCCGGCAAGCTCAAGCGCGTTCCCTTCGAGGAGCGGGACGCCATGAAGAAGCTCGCCGATCCCGTGATGGCGACCTACGCCAAGGAGATCGGCGCCGAAGGCATCTTCGAGAAGATCAACGTCGTCTGAGGTCGCCCTGTCCGCCGACACCATTCCGGGCAGGCCCCGCTTCCTGCCCGGAGCCGGCGGATGAGCGCCGCACGGAGCACGAATGTCCGACATGCCTGTCCCGTCCACACCGTCGCTGTGGCGTCGCTTCACGGCGGCCTATGCGAAATTGCTGGAGATCCTGCTGGCCGCCTGCGTCGGCATCCTGGTCATTCCGGTCACGCTGCAGATCATCTCACGCTACACGCCCTTCATCCCGTCCTACATCTGGACGGAGGAGATGGCGCGCTTCCTGTTCATCTGGACCATCATGATCGGCGCCATGGTCGGGGTTCGGGAAGCGCAGCATTTCGAGGTCGACGTGTGGCCCGATCTGTCGCGGCGGTCGGAGGCCGCGGTGCGGATCCTGGCGCGGCTCGGCGTGCTGGCGCTGGCACTGGTGTTCGTAACGGCTGGTATCGAGTTCACCCGCTTCGCCTGGAACAGAACGTCGGAGCTGGCCGATCTGCCGCTTTGGCTGATTCACGTCGCTTGGCCTGTGGCCGGCGTGACGTGGATCGTGTTTGCCGGCGAGCAGATAGTCGATGAAATGCGCGTTCTGATTGGGGCGGGGCAATGAGCGGCAATGTACTCTCCGCCGGACAGGCCGCGATGGTGCTGTTCGGGGTCTTCGTCGGTCTGCTCATCGTGCGCGTGCCGGTCGCTTTCGCGCTCGGCCTTGCCTGCGTGCCGATCCTTTTGATCGAGCCGCGCCTGTCGCTGATGACGCTCGCGCAGGAAACCTTCAACGCCTACAATTCCTTCATCCTGCTCGCGGTGCCGTTCTTCCTCTTGACCGCCAATCTGATGAGCATTGGCGGCATCACCGACCGCCTGGTCGCGCTGTCGCGCTCGATGGTCGGGCACTGGCCGGGATCGCTGGCGCAGATCAACGTCGTGCTGTCGGTGTTCTTTGCCGGCATCTCCGGCTCCTCCACTGCCGACGCGGCAAGCCAATCGAAAATCTTCATCGATGCGCAGACCAAGGAGGGCTACGATCTCTCGTTCTCCATCGCCATCACCGCGGTCTCTGCGGTGCTTGCGGTCATCATCCCGCCTTCCATTCTCATGATCGTGTGGGGCGGGCTGATCTCGACCTCGATCGCGGCGATGTATCTGGCCGGCATCGTGCCGGGCCTTTTGATCGCGGGTGCGCAGATGGCGACGGTGCACATCTATGCCGTGCGCCGCGGCTATCCGACCTATCCGAAGGCGACCTGGGTCGAGATGCGGTGTGCCATTTGGCGGTCGATACCGGCGATGATGACGCCGTTCATCATCGTCGGCGGCATCCTGCTCGGCTGGTTCACCGCGACCGAGTCCGCCTGCGTCGCGGTGCTCTATTCCGTTGTGCTCTCGGCGTTCTTCTACCGCGAGACGGGTGTCCGCGAATTGTACAAGGCCTTGCTCGACACCGGGCGCCTCGCCGGGGTGGCGCTGTTCTGCGTCGGCACCGCGAGCGCATTCGGCTGGCTGCTCGCCTATTACAAGATCCCGCAGGAGCTGCTGGCCAACGTCTCGACCTGGGGCATGGGCGTCGTTGCGGCCGGCTTCTTCATCTCCTTCTGCTTTCTGGTGGTGGGCTGCTTCCTCGACGCCATCCCGGCGATCATCATCGTCGGCACCGTGCTGGAGCCGCTGGCCAGGTCGGTCGATCTTCATCCGGTCCAGTTCGCGATCATCTCCATCGTGTCGCTGGCCTTCGGGCTGGTGACGCCGCCCTACGGCCTCTGCCTGATGATCGCCTGCTCGATCGCCGGCGTGCGGCTGCGCTATGCCCTGAAGGACACGGTGATCATGCTGATCCCGATGCTGCTCGTGCTGGCGGCGGTCATCGTCTGGCCCAGCGTGTCGCTGTTCCTGCCGCGCCTGATCGTGCCGGAGATGCTCAAGTGAGCTGCGATGGCCTGATCCCGCGGCCGGCGGCCACGGGATCGTCGCGATGGGCTACAGATTGCTTTCGGTGATCGCCGCGTAGACCATGCTGCGCAGCTCGCGGCGGATCGGGTAGGCGCTCGACGGCAGCACCTGGGTCATGAAGATCGCGATCAGCTCCTCGGCCGGATCGATCCAGAACGATGTCGTGGCCGCGCCGCCCCAATTGTATTCGCCGGGGCTGCCGGCGATCAGCGTCTCGGCCGGGCGCATGGTGACGGCAAAGCCGAGACCGAAGCCGATGCCGTTATAGGTCGCTTCCGAGAACAGCGAGCGCGAGACCTCCGGAAGCGCACGGCCGCCCGGAATGTGGTTGGTCGTCATCAGCGCCAGCGTCTTCGGCCCGATCAGCCTGACACCGCCGAGCGCGCCGCCATTGAGCAGCGCGCGGCAGAAGGTGAGATAGTCGGCGACCGTCGAGCACAGGCCGCCGCCGCCGGAGATGAACGAGGGCGGCGACAGGAACGAGCTCGTCGCCGGATCGTCCTGGAGCGTCAGTCCCTCGCGGCGCTGGCCGGCATGGAAGGTCATGCCGCCGCCGGGATCGGCGGAGTAGCAGGCCGCAAGGCGATGCGCCTTGGAGGCGGGCACGTGGAAGTCGGTGTCGGTCATGCCGAGCGGATCGAGAATGCGCTGTTTCAAGAACTGCTCGAACGGCACGCCGGAGATCTTGCCGATGAGATAGCCGATCACGTCGGTCGCAACGGAGTAATTCCAGGACTCGCCCGGCGAAAACTCCAGCGGAATCTTGGCCAGGCCGTCGATCATGGTCTGGAGCGTGCCCCATTTTTCGACCTCGCCGATCTTCTCACTGCGATAGGCTGCATCGACGTTGGAGCGTTGCTGGAAGCCATAGGTGAGCCCAGACGTGTGGCGCAGGAGGTCGACGATCAGCATCGGCCGGGACGGCGGCCGGGTCAGGAACGCCGGGTAGGTGCCGGCGACGAACACGCCGAGGTCCTTCCACTCCGGAATGTATTTGGCGACGGGCTCGTCGATCGCGACGAGGCCTTCCTCGACCAGCATCATGAAGGCGACGCTGGTGAGCGGCTTGGTCATGGAATAGATGCGATAGATCGTATCGTCCCTCACCGCCACCTTGCGCTCGACATCGGCAAAGCCCTGCAGCGAGCTGTGGGCGACCTTGCCGCGGCGGTAGACCAGAAGATGCGTGCCCGGGAAGCGACCGGCATCGATGTACCGGCGCCTCAGATGCGCATCGACGCGGTCGAGCGCGGCCTTGGACATGCCGACGGATTCGGGCGAGGCGGGGGTGGGGGCGAGCATCAGTTCCTCCGGGGCGTTTTGTCGGAAAGTTGATACCGAAATGGCCGCCGCATTCCAAGCCGGTTGCGCTTAACGGGGCTGGGCCGCCTGGTGTAGACTCAGGCCTCGGAACACAAGGAGCCCGCCTGGGCCAACGATAAAAACGCGAGGGCAAACGCACCATGACCCAGTTCAACGAGACCGACCTCACCGAAGCCGTCGTGAGGAGCTTCGACCACACGCCCGATCCGCGTGCGAAATTCCTGCTGCAGGAATTGGTGAAGTCGCTGCACGATTACGTGAGCAAGACCGGTCTCACCTTCGAGGAATGGGAATACGCCATCGACTTCCTGACCCGCACCGGGCAGAAATGCAGCGACACCCGCCAGGAATTCATCCTTTTGTCCGACGTGCTCGGCGTCTCCATGCTGGTCGACGCCGTCAACCACAGGGATCGCGACGGTGCCACGCAGACCACGGTGCTCGGCCCGTTCTATGTCGGCGAGCACAAGGTGACTGCGCACGGCATCGACATCTCGCCGAGCAACCAGACCGGCGAGCGGATGTTCGTGCAGAGCCGCGTCACGGATTTGAAGGGCAAGCCGCTCGCCGGCGTTCCCGTCGACGTCTGGCATGCCGATGACGACGGCTTCTACGATTCCCAGAAGCCGAACTATGACGAGGTCGGCGCCTCGGCGCGGGCGCGCTTCATCACCGATGACGATGGGCGCTTCTTCTTCCGCACCATCCTGCCGTGCAGCTATCCGATTCCGACCGATGGTCCGGTCGGCGAGATGATCGTGCAGACCGGCCGCCACCCGATGCGCCCGGCGCATGTGCATTTCCTGGTCAACGCCAAGGGCCATGAGCCGCTGATCACGCACGTCTTCATCGGCGACGACAAATATCTGGATTCCGACGTCGTGTTCGGCGTCAAGGACGACCTCGTCGCCAAGGTCGAGCCGCGCAGCGATTCCACAATGCCCGACGGCACCAAGGCGAACGGGCGGTGGCATCTGATGACCTACGAATTCCACCTCAAGCCCGGCGGCGGCATGGCGCCGAAGCCGCTGGGGACGAAGGCGGCGGAGCCGGCGTGAGGCGGCCTCGTGTCGGATGTGTGGTCATCCCCGGATGTAGGCTGCCAGCTCCTCCGGTGTTCCGTTCGGAAAGGCGTCCTTCAGATGGTCGAGAAAGGCGGAGACGCGCGCGCTGAGCAATCGTCGCGAAGGATAGAGCGCCCAGAGGGCGATGTCTGATCCATCGACATCTCCCCAGCGGACCAGCGTGCCGGCGGCAAGATCGTGACTGACGAGCGACAGCGGCAGCCTTGCTGCGCCGATGCCGGCTCTCACGGCATCGCGAACCATCATCAGCGATGACAGCCGCAGCACGGGATCGACCGCGATGCGCAATGGGCCGCTTGGTCGCCTGACGTCCCAGGTCGCCGCCGGGTCACTGCCGCGCACGACGGCCGGAACGACGAGGTTTTCTTTTGGGCGTTTCAGGGTGGGGCTGGCCACGACCAGCATTCGGTCCCGCAAGAAGATGCGGCCGACCAGGCTTTCATCCGGATCGGGATTGACACGGATCACGAGATCAAAGCCTTCCTCGATCATATCGACCTGGCGGTCATCCGTGGTGACCTCGAGCCGGACCTGCGGATGCCGAAGGGCGAAGTCGGCCGCCAGACGGCCCATCGCGGTTTGCGAGAAGAGCAGGGGTGCGCTGATCCGCAATCGGCCCCTCGGCTTGTCTCCGCCGGAGGCGATCGCTGCCGCCGTCTCATCGAGCTCGGTGAGGAGCGCTCCGGTCCGCTCGTAAAGCGCCCGTCCTTCTTCGGTCAGTTTGAGAGTGCGGCCGCCGCGCTCGAAGAGACGCAGATCGAGACTGCTCTCGAGCTCGGACACCCGCCGCGACAAGGTCGCTTTAGGGCGTCCCGCGGCGCGCGCGGCTTTTCCGAACCCTCCATAGCGGGCGACGAGATTGAAATCGGCAAGCGCAAGCAAATCCATCTGTTCCACCAATGAGACGATCTGTCCAAATATAGCGTCTATCGGACCGTGTGTGGATCATTAATTTCCGGGGTGTGTTTAGACCCAAACCGGAGTGATCCCATGACCATCCTCGTTACCGGTGCCACAGGCACCATCGGCCGCAACGTCGTCGAGCAACTCGTCAAGCGTGGCGCCGATGTGCGCGCACTCGTCCGAAATCCCGAGAAGGCCAACCTTCCGGCAGGTGTCGCCGTCGCGAAGGGAGACTTGCTGGACGTCGATTCCTTGCGCGCTGCGCTCTCGGGCGTCTCGACGCTGTTCTTGCTAAACGCCGTGGTGCCGGACGAATTCACCCAGGCCCTGACTGCCCTCAACCTCGCCCGCGAGGCCGGCATCGAGCGGTTCGTCTACCTGTCGGTCATTCACAGCGACCGCTACGTGAACGTGCCGCACTTCGCCGGCAAGTTCGGCGTCGAGCGCATGATCGAGCAGATGGGCCTCAAGGCGACCATCCTGCGCCCCGCCTATTTCATGAACAACGAACTCATGATCAAGGATGCCGTGACCGCGTACGGCGTCTATCCCATGCCGATCGGCAGCAAGGGCCTTGCGATGATCGACGCACGCGACATCGGCGAGATCGCGGCGATCGAACTGATCCGCCGCGAGACATCCGCGATGCTGCTTCCGCTCGAGCGCATCAACCTCGTTGGTCCCGATACGCTGACCGGTGCGACGGCAGCTGCAATCTGGTCGGACGTGCTTGGGCGCCCGATCGTCTACGGCGGCGATGACACCGCAGGCTTCGAGAAGACCCTCAGGCAGTTCATGCCGCCCTGGATGGCCTTCGACATGCGGGTGATGAGCGAGCGCTTCCTCACCGAGGGAATGATCCCCGAGGACGGCGACGTCCAGCGTCTGACCGACAGGCTGGGCCGTTCGTTGCGTTCCTACCGCGACTTCGTCGCCGAGATCACGGCGTCCGGCTGAGGCTTGCTAGAGCAGCAGCGCACGGAGGCTGGCCGCCGCTCGCCATTGTTCATGTGGCGAGCGGCAATCTCAATCAGCGCGCATGCAGCAGCGCCAGCAGCACGACGACGGCACAGGCGAGCGCGGCCGAGGTCAGCTTCCAGAACATCAGCGGGTTGCGCTCGAGGAGGGGCGTGATGCGCGTGCTCAGATAGGCCGGATTGGGATTTCTGAGCTCGAACACGAACTCGGACATGTCCTCGTGGCGCTTGATGGGATCGGGATGCAGCGCTTTCCTGAGCGCGCCGTCGATCCAGCCCGGGATGCCGCGCTCGGCGTCGATCGCGGGGCGGTAGCGCAATTTCCACGCGTCCGATCGTCCGCGGATTTTGGCAAGCTGGGCGCCGTAGGGCAGATGCCCGGTCAGCATCTGGTAGCAGATGGCGGCCAGCGAGAACATGTCGGACCGGGGCGAGCCGCCCTGCCCAAGGAAATATTCCGGTGCGGTGTACTGGACCGTGCCGAGAATTTCCGCGTCGGCCGATCTCGGCGCCGCTTCGGCGACGCCTGCGACCCTCACCGATCCGAAGTCGATGATCTTTGCGGTGCCGGTCTTGTCGATCAGGACGTTGTCGGGCCTGAGATCCTGGTGCAGCATCTCCATGCGGTGGAAGGCGCGAAGCCCGGTGGCGATCTGCTCGATGATCCTGCGCACCGTCTCCAGATCGGGACGCGGGTTGTCGAGCATCCATTGCCGCAACGTCTGTCCCTCGACGAACTCGGTCGCGACGTAGAGGTAATTGCGCCGCGTCGAGCGCGATCGCGGCTTGAGCACGTAGGGACTGTCGATGCGCCGCGCGATCCACTCTTCCATGAGGAAACGTTTCAGATAGGCCTGGTTGTCGCGCAGGTCGATCGACGGAATCTTGAGCGCGACCGTCTCCTCGGTCTGTGCATCGACCGCGAGATAGATATGGCTGCGGCTGCTGCCGTGAATCTCCCGGATGATCCGGTAGCCGTCGAACATCGCGCGCGGCTCTAGCAGGGGCGGCAGCGGCAGCGTCGAGGTCGGATCGAACACGCCGGTTTCCTCCGGCACCGCATCGATGCGCAGGATCTGCACGGTGATGTTGTCGTCGCTGCCGCGCCGGTAGGCTTCCTCGACGATCGCCTTCGCCGCGCCGTCGAGCTCGGCGTGCTCGTCGATTGCGCTGGTGACGAAGCGCGCATCGACGAACTCGTAAGCGCCGTCGGTCGCCAGCAGGAAGGTGTCGCCGGCCTGGATCTCGACCGTCTGGTAGTCGATCTCGAGCTGCGGATTGATGCCGAGCGCGCGGCCGAGATAGGTCTGCTCCGACGACACGATGATGCGGTGATCGTCGGTCAGCTGCTCCAGCGCCTTGCCAGCGAGGCGGTAGATGCGGCAGTCGCCGACATGGAAAATGTGCGCGGTCGTCGCCTTGATGACCATGGCGCTGAGGGTGCAGACATAGCCCTTGTCGCGGTCATAGGCATATTGGCTCCTGCGCGTCTGCGCATGCAGCCAGGAATTGGTCGCCTCCAGCACGCGGCGGGCGGAGGTCTTCACCGTCCACGATTCCGACGTGCAGTAATAGTCCATCAGGAAGCTCTTGACCGCCGACTCGCTGGCGATCTGGCTCACCGTGCTCGAGGAAATGCCGTCGGCGAGAACCGCCGCGATGCCCTTGAGGCTGAGCAGTGGCTCCTCCGGAATCAGGACGCCGTGAAAATCCTGGTTGACGGGCTTGCGGCCCCTGTCCGAGTGCTGGCCGACCGAGATCTGGAGTCCGCGGGGCATCGTGATCACCGGGAGAGGGGAGCCTCACCGTGCTTGGGCGAGGCTCCCCTGTCGAGACTTATTCGATCAGGCCGCGACGCGGGGCTTTGCAGCCCTGTCTGCCTGGCGCTTCGGCAGGGTCATGACGTGGGTGGCATAGAGGGTCATGCCGGTGAAGGCGAGGCCGCCGACGAGGTTGCCGAGCACGGTCGGGATCTCGTTCCAGATCAGGTAGTCCAAGATCGAGAACTTCGCGCCGAGCAGCAGGCCCGACGGGAACAGGAACATGTTCACGACGGAATGCTCGAACACCATGTAGAAGAACACCAGGATCGGCATCCACATCGCGATCACCTTGCCGGGGACCGAGGTCGAGATCATGGCGCCGACGACGCCGGTCGAGACCATCCAGTTGCAGAGCATGCCGCGCAGGAACAGCGTCGCCATGCCGGCCGCGCCGTGCGCGGCATAGCCAAGGGTTCGGCCCTCGCCGATATGGCCGATGGCCGCGCCGACCTTGTCGGGCGCCTGCGTGAAGCCGAAGGTCGTGACGAAGGCCATCATGAAGGCCACGGTGAAGGCGCCGGCGAAATTGCCGACGAAGACGAGGCCCCAATTGCGCAGCACGCCGCTCAGCGTGACGCCCGGACGCTTGTCGATCAGCGCGAGAGGGGAGAGCACGAACACGCCGGTCAGGAGGTCGAAGCCCAGGAGATAGAGCATGACGAAGCCGACGGGGAACAAGAGCGCGCCGACCAGCGGCTGGCCGGTGTTGACGTTGATCGTGACGGCGAACCAGGCTGCGAGGGCCAGAATCGCGCCGGCCATGTAGGCGCGGATGATGGTGTCCCGGGTGGACATAAAGATCTTGGACTCGCCCGCATCCACCATCTTGGTGACGAATTCCGAAGGCGCGAGATACGACATCAATGGTTCCTTTGCTTCGTAAGCGTGATCGACACGCGCCCTGGCGAGAGCGCGGCTGAACGTCATCGGTCGTGCGGGCGGCCTGCCGCGCACGAGGAGGGCTATGGAAAGTCTGGAAGCTCAGGGAATCGCGTCACGAGGACTCTGAAGCCGGGAGACCGCGAAGCAGGTAAGCTTCCGGGATGCAGCCGTCAGAGGCTGCATCAATGCGGCGACGCCGCAGTCTTCGTTGACGGCAAATTCAAATGCAAGTTGTGTGCCGGCGCGGTGCGTCGGAAATACAAAGCAATTTCAATGCGATCCCGCTCTGCTCGAGCTGCTTCTGACACGTTCTCGGCCTTTCGATTGAGCTTCTGCATAAGTTTTGTGCGTCGCACAAGGAATATGCAGATCGCAAATTTTGCATGCGGAACCATCCTGCGACAATTTGGCGCTATCGCTACAACGCTTTGAAATATCGTGCTTTTTAACAAGGCGATGCTTGGCATGAAGCTTGAATACTTCCAGCCCGACGCCATTGAAGCCGTCCCGCGAGACATCTCATCCGATTTGCTGACGCCCACCAGACGGGGGTTCCCCCGTCGCGCGTTCGCATGCGCCAAGAACGGCGCGACCGGACGGACGGGCTGCTCGCGCACACAGCCGCAAATCATTCCGCAACGACGCCAAAGGACGACACTGCCTATGACCAAGCGCATCCGCCGGCCCTCAGACACGACCGGCCTCAGCCGCCGTCAATTGTTGAAAGCCACCAGCGCGACCGCCGCACTGCTCGCCGCCGCCAAGCTGAATTTCCCCGCCGGCGCCTTCGCGCAGGACGGAGGCCCCGAGGTCAAGGGCGCCAAGCTCGGCTTCATCGCGCTCTCCGATGCCGGCCCGCTGTTCGTCGCCAAGGACAAGGGCCTCTTCGCCAAGCACGGCGTGCCCGACACCGACGTGCAGAAGCAGGCGTCCTGGGGCACCACGCGCGACAACCTCGTGCTCGGCTCCGAAGGCAACGGCATCGACGGCGCGCACATCCTCACCCCGATGCCGTACCTGATCTCGGCCGGCAAGGTGACGCAGAACAACCAGCCGACGCCGATGTACATCCTGGCGCGGCTCAATCTCGATGCCCAGTGCATCTCGGTCGCCAAGGAATATGCCGACCTCAAGGTCGGCGCGGATGCCTCGGTGCTCAAGGCCGCATTCGAGAAGAAGAAAGCCGAAGGCAAGTCGGCCAAGGTCGCGATGACCTTCCCGGGCGGTACGCATGACCTCTGGATCCGCTACTGGCTCGCAGCCGGCGGCATCGACCCCGACAAGGACGTCGAGACCATCACCGTGCCGCCGCCCCAGATGGTGGCGAACATGAAGGTCGGCACCATGGACGCCTTCTGCGTCGGCGAGCCCTGGCCCGGGCAGCTGGTCCACCAGAAGATCGGCTATACCGCCGTCAACACCGGCGAGATCTGGAGCAAGCATCCCGAAAAGTCGTTCGGCATGCGTGCGGCCTGGGTCGACAAGAACCCGAAGGCGGCAAAGGCGATCCTGATGGCCGTGCTGGAGGCCCAGCAATGGGCCGACAAGATGGAGAACAAGGAAGAGCTCGCCACCATCATGGCCAAGCGCCAGTGGATCAACTGCCCGGTCGAGGACATCGCCGACCGCGCCAAGGGCAAGTTCGACTACGGCATTCCCGGCAAGGTGGTCGAGAACTCGCCGCACATCATGAAGTACTGGCGCGATCATGCCTCCTATCCGTTCCAGAGCCACGATCTCTGGTTCATGACCGAGGACATCCGCTGGGGCAAATATGAAGCCGGCTTCGACAGCAAGGCGCTGATCGCCAAGGTCAACCGCGAGGACCTCTGGAAGGACGCGGCCAAGGGTCTGGGCGTCGCCGCCGCCGACATTCCGGCCTCCACCTCGCGCGGCAAGGAAACCTTCTTCGACGGCAAGGTGTTCGATCCGGAGAATCCGGCCGCCTATCTGAAGTCCCTCGCGATCAAGCGCGTCGAAGTCTGATGGAGCCCTGCGGCCGCCCTCGGGCGGCCGCGTCGTCCCTGCCAAGCCGAGAGAGATAGCGATGAGCATGACTGCCACCAAGATCGAGGTTGAGACCGCGAAGCCTGCCGCCGCAACGGTCGCGCCGGTCGTCGCGCTGACGCCGAAGCGTCCTCCGCGCACCGAGGCTTACGCGCGCATGGCACGGGAGACGGCCGTGCGCGTGATCCCGCCGCTGGTCGTGATCGCGCTGCTGACGCTGGTGTGGGAGCTGGTTTGCCGGAGAGCCGGCTCGGCGCTGCCGCCGCCGTCGAGAGTCTTCACGGACACCAAGGAGCTGATCCTCGATCCGTTCTTCGACCATGGCGGCATCGACAAGGGGCTGTTCTGGCATCTGTCCGCCAGCCTCCAGCGCGTCGCCTTCGGCTACTCGCTCTCGGCCATCGCCGGAATCGGGCTCGGCGTGCTGGTCGGGCAGTCGGTCTGGGCCATGCGCGGGCTCGATCCGCTGTTCCAGGTGCTGCGCACCATTCCGCCTCTGGCCTGGCTGCCGCTCTCGCTCGCGGCTTTCCGCGACGGCCAGCCTAGCGCGATCTTCGTCATCTTCATCACCTCGATCTGGCCGATCATCATCAACACCGCGGTCGGCATCCGCAACATTCCGCAGGACTATCGCAACGTCGCCGCGGTGGTGCAGCTCAATCCGCTGGAATTCTTCGCCAAGATCATGATCCCGGCGGCGGCGCCCTACATCTTCACAGGCCTGCGCATCGGCATCGGCCTGTCGTGGCTCGCGATCGTCGCCGCCGAAATGCTGATCGGCGGCGTCGGCATCGGCTTCTTCATCTGGGACGCCTGGAACTCGTCGCACATCAGCGAGATCGTCCTGGCGCTGTTCTATGTCGGCATCGTCGGCTTCGTGCTGGACCGCCTGATCGCGGGGCTCGGCAAGATCGTCACCCGCGGCACCGCGCAGAACTGAGGAGAGGGACATGACCGCCTATCTGAAGCTCGACCACATCGACAAGGTCTTCACCCGCGGCGCCGCCACCACGGAGGTGCTGAAGGACATCAACCTGACGATCGAGAAGGGCGAATACGTCTCGATCATCGGCCATTCCGGCTGCGGCAAGTCGACCCTGCTCAACATCATCGCGGGGCTGACCGGCGCCACCACGGGCGGCGTGCTGCTGGAAAACCGCGAGGTGAACTCGCCGGGGCCGGATCGCGCCGTGGTGTTCCAGAACCACAGCCTGCTGCCGTGGCTGACCGTCTACGAGAACGTCAAGCTCGGCGTCGACAAGGTCTTCGCCAAGACCAAGTCCCGTGCCGAGCGCGACGCCTGGGTGATGCACAATCTCAACCTGGTGCAGATGGCCCATGCCAGGGACAAGCGGCCTTCGGAGATCTCCGGCGGCATGAAGCAGCGCGTCGGCATCGCGCGGGCGCTCGCCATGGAGCCGAAGGTGCTGCTGCTGGACGAGCCGTTCGGCGCGCTCGACGCGCTGACCCGCGCCCATTTGCAGGACTCGGTGATGGCGCTGCATCAGAAGCTCGGCAACACCATCCTGATGATCACCCACGACGTCGACGAGGCCGTGCTGTTGTCCGACCGCATCGTGATGATGACCAACGGGCCGAGCGCGCGCATCGGCGAGGTGCTGGAGGTGCCGCTGGCGCGGCCGCGCAAGCGGCTCGACCTCGCGACCAGCGCCACCTATCTGAAGTGCCGCCAGCGCGTCCTCGAATTCCTCTACGAGCGTCATCGCTTCGTCGAGGCGGCGTAAGCAGGCACGAATGTCGCTTCTCCCCGTACGTGGGGAGAAATCTCTCTGATGACGTTTGATCCATGAACTTTGTCCGCAATGGCGCGGACGAAGGCAGACCGAAACAGACAGGAGAACATCATGACGCCCGAGCAGATTACCCTCGTTCAGCAGAGCTTCGCCAAGGTCGCCCCGATTTCGGAAGCCGCCGCGGTGCTGTTCTACGACCGCCTGTTCGAGGTGGCGCCGTCCGTGCGCGCGATGTTTCCCGAGGACATGACCGAGCAGCGCAAGAAGCTGATGGGCATGCTCGCCGCCGTGGTCGGCGGCCTGTCGAACCTGGAGTCGATCCTTCCCGCGGCCTCCGCGCTCGCCAAGCGTCACGTCGACTATGGCGCCAAGGCCGAGCACTACCCCGTGGTCGGCGCGACCTTGCTGTGGACCCTCGAAAAGGGCCTTGGCGAGGCCTGGACGCCCGAACTCGCCACGGCCTGGACCGACGCCTACGGCGTGCTGTCCGGCTACATGATTTCCGAGGCCTACGGCGCACCGGCGCAGGCCGCCGAATAGGAGGCGCCGTGTGAGTGAACCGCTCGTCATCGTCGGTAACGGCATGGCGGCCGCGCGTCTGGTCGACGAGCTCGCCAAGACCGCGCTCGGCCGCTACGCGGTGGCCGTGATCGGCGAAGAGCCGCGGCTCGCTTACAATCGCGTGCTGCTGTCCTCCGTGCTGGCCGGCGAGACCGGCTCGCACGAGATCGAGCTGCGGCCGGCCGATTGGTGGCGCGACCGCGGCGTCACGGTGCGCTACGGCTATCGCGTCACCGAGGTCGATGTCGGTCGCCGCGAGCTCAAGATCGCGGGCGAGGAGAGCATGGAATATTCCAAGCTCGTGCTCGCCACGGGATCGACGCCGCTGCGGCTCAACGTGCCGGGCGCCGATCTCTCGGGCGTGCATACGTTCCGCGACACCCGCGACGTCGATTTGCTGCTGACGCTGGCCGCGGCCAGGAAGCGCGTCGTCGTGGTCGGCGGCGGCCTGCTCGGGCTGGAGGCGGCCTACGGCCTCGCCAAGGCCGGCGCGCCCGTGACGCTGCTGCATCTGATGGACCGGCTGATGGAGCGTCAGCTCGATGCGCCCGCCGCCGACCTGCTCAAGGCGCTGGTCGAGCGCAAGGGCATCCGCATCCTGCTCAACGCGTCGACGGTCCGCATCCACGGCGACAGCCATGTCGAAGCCGTCGAGCTCGCCGACGGCAGCCGCATCGCGGCCGATGCGGTGATCTTCGCCGCCGGCATCAGGCCGAACGTCGCGCTGGCGAAAGAGGCGGGGATCGCGGTCAACCGCGGCGTCGTCGTCAACGACGTGATGCAGACCTCCTTGCCCGACATCTTCGCGCTCGGCGAATGCGCCGAGCATCGCGGCACCTGCTATGGCCTGGTCGAGCCCGCCTATGAACAGGCGCGCGTGCTGGCGCGGCATCTCGCCGGCAAGCCCGCCGCCTATCAGGGCAGCGTGGTCTCGACCAATCTGAAGGTGTCCGGGGTCAGCGTGTTCTCCGCCGGCGACTTCATGGGCGGGGAGGGCAGCGAGAGCCTCGTGCTGTCGGACCGCAGGCGCGGCACCTACAAGAAGCTCGTCATCGCCGACGGCCGGCTCACCGGGGCGGTGCTGATCGGCGATACAATCGACGCGCTCTGGTACCTCGAGCTGATCCGCAATCGCGACAAGGTCGCGGCGATCCGCACCGACATGATATTCGGTCGCGCGCTTGCGCAGCCTTCGAAAGCGGCGTGACATGACGGCGATCGATCCAAATCTCCGCACCACCAAGACCACCTGTCCCTATTGCGGCGTCGGCTGCGGCGTGCTGGCAACGCCCGACGGCAAGGGTGGCGCGGCGATCGCTGGCGATCCCGATCATCCCGCCAATTTCGGCCGGCTGTGCTCGAAAGGCTCCGCGCTCGGCGAGACCGTCGGGCTCGAAGGCCGATTGCTGTATCCGATGATCCGCTGCAAGGGCGTGCTGGAGCGGGTCGCCTGGAGCGATGCGCTCGATCACGTCGCCCATCGCATGCAGCACATCGTGGCGCGCGATGGCGCGGACGCCGTCGCGTTCTATCTTTCCGGCCAGCTGCTGACCGAGGACTATTACGTCGCCAACAAGCTGATGAAGGGGTTTGTCGGCACTGCCAATGTCGACACCAATTCGCGGCTCTGCATGTCGTCCTCGGTCGCCGGCCATCGCCGCGCCTTCGGCGCCGACACCGTGCCCGGCTGCTATGAGGACCTCGACCAGGCCGATCTGCTGGTCTTCGTCGGCTCGAACGCGGCCTGGTGCCATCCGGTGCTGTTCCAGCGCATGCTGAAGAACAGGCAGGAGCGCGGCGCCCGCATGATCGTGATCGATCCGCGCCGCACCGACACCGCCACCGACGTCGACCTGTTCCTCGGCCTCAGGCCCGGCACCGACACCGCGCTGTTCTCCGGCCTGTTCGTGCATCTCGCCGACAATGGCGTGCTGGACCAGGATTACATCGCGCAGAACACCTCTGGCTTCGACGATGCGCTGGCGCGCGCGCGCAGCATCGCCGGCAGCGTCACCGCGACGGCGCTCGCCACCGGCCTCTCCGAGCAGGACGTCGCCGCCTTCTTCAGGATGTTCCGTGACACCGAGAAGGTCGTGACGCTCTTTTCGCAAGGCGTCAACCAGTCGGCGCAGGGCACCGACAAGGTCAACGCCATCCTGAATTGCCATCTCGCCACGGGCCGCATCGGCAAGCCGGGCGCCTCGCCGTTCTCGCTGACCGGCCAGCCCAACGCGATGGGCGGCCGCGAGGTCGGCGGCCTCGCCAACATGCTCGCGGCGCATATGGGCTTCACGCCGCCCGACATCGACCGTGTCAGGCGGTTCTGGAAAGCGCCGCGCATCGCCACCCATGAAGGCTTGAAGGCAGTGCAGCTGTTCGAGGCCATCAACCGCGGCGAGGTCAAGGCGCTCTGGGTGATGGGCACCAACCCCGCGGTATCGTTGCCCGATGCCGACATGGTGCGCGATGCCCTGAAGAAGCTCGAGCTGTTCGTGGTGTCCGAGAACGTGCTCTCCAACGACACCGTCGAAGCCGGCCCGCATGTGCTGCTGCCGGCGCTGGCCTGGGGCGAGAAGTCGGGCACGGTCACAAATTCCGAGCGGCGCATCTCGCGCCAGCGCGCGTTCCTGCCGGCGCCGGGCGAGGCGCGGCCCGATTGGTGGATTCTGAGCGAGACCGCAAGACGCCTCGGCTTCGGCACCAGCTTCAATTACAAATCGGCCGCCGATATCTTCCGCGAGCACGCCGCGCTCTCGGCCTTCGAGAACAATGGCGGCCGCGATTTCGACATCGGCGCGCTGACTTCGCTGTCGGACGAAGCGTTCGATGCCTTGCAGCCGGTGCAATGGCCGGTGCGCGAGGGCGGGACGCCCGGCGAGCGCTTCTTCGCTGCTGGCGGCTTCTTCACCAATGACGGCAAGGGCCGCTTCATCGCGCCGGAGGTGCCGGCGCTGCGCGGCGAGACCGGCCCGTCGCGTCCCCTAAGGCTCAACACCGGGCGCATCCGCGACCAGTGGCACACCATGACGCGCACCGGCCTGAGCCAGCGGCTGGGCGCGCATCTGCCCGAGCCGTTCGTCGAGATCCATCCTGACGACGCCGGCAAATACGGCATCGCCCATGACGGCTATGCCCGCATCACCACCGATTACGGCCAGTGCATCCTGAAGGTCGTCGTCAGCGAGCGGCAGCAGCGCGGCACGCTGTTCGTGCCGATCCACTGGAGCGCGATGAACGCCTCGCACGGCCGCGTCGGGGCGATGGTAGCACCCTTCACCGATCCGTTCTCGGGGCAGCCGGAAGCCAAGGCGACGCCGGCCGCGATCATGCCTTACGAATTCGTCTTCCGTGGCTTTGCACTGTCGCGCAGGCCGCTCGACCTGCCGCCAAACCTGTTGTGGACGCGCGTGACCGTCAGCGGCGGCTTCGGTTATCTTTTCGCCGACAATGCCGATCTTGCCCGCTGGCCGGCCTGGCTCGAGAGCGTCGCCGGCGAGGACGTTGCCGAATACCGCGATTTCGGCGGCGGGGTTTTTCGCGCAGCGTCGTTCGCAGGCGACCGCATCGAGACCTGCCTGTTCGTCGGCCCCGCCCACGATGCCGGCGACTGGGAGGTGGTGAAGAGCCTGTTCGTGGCCGATCAGGTCACCGACGAGCAGCGCCGCATGCTGCTGTCGGGCAGGTCCAGCGAAGGCGCGGCCTCGACCGGCCCGATCGTCTGCGCCTGCTTCGGTGTCGGCCGCGGCACCATCTGCGACAGCATCGCCTCCGGCGCGCGCACCACCGCCGACATCGGCGCCAAGCTCAAGGCCGGCACCAATTGCGGCTCCTGCATCCCGGAGCTGAAGCGATTGATTGCCACGACGGAAGTGGCGCCGGCGAAGCAGGCGAAGGTCGCGGGCGCGGCGGGATAGAGCTGGCTCTCTCCACCGTCATTGCGAGCGTAGCGAAGCAATCCAGAGTCTTTCCGCAGAGGGATTCTGGATTGCTTCGCTACGCTCGCAATGACGGTGTTGATGCAGGTGCGCACCAAAGCGACCATCTCGTGCCCCGGACGCAGCGCGCAGCGATGCGCTGCAGAGCCGGGGCCCAAGTTGCACCTGGTTGCGCGGCTTCCTGGGTCCCGGCTCTGCGCCGCAACGTTTCACGCTGCAGCGCGTCCGGGACACGAGAGCGGCGTGGACGCGGCCATGCCCCCGCGCCAATCGACGCGCCGTCGATTGTGCCTTATGGTGTCGCGGCTTCCCCTCAACAAACACAATAACAATCATGTACCTGGAAACGCCGCCGCGCCTGATCGAGACCAGGCTGTTCTCCGCAATGCCCGACACATTCCGCCGCAAGGGCGAGCGGACCGATTGGGCCGATGCCAACCGGCCGAACATCCCGACCGACAGTTTCCTCGAGGGGCCGTCGTTCGACAGGGACGGCAATCTCTACATCGTCGACATTCCGTTCGGCCGCGTCTTCCGCATCGCGCCTGACGGCGAATGGTCGCTGGTGATTGAATATGAGGGATGGCCGAACGGCCTGAAGATCGCATCCGATGGACGCATCCTGGTCGCCGACTACAGGCATGGCATCATGGAGCTCGATGCCGAAGCCGGGCGCATCAAGCCCATCCTGACCGCGCGCAATTCGGAATCGTTTCGCGGCTGCAACGATCTGCATCTCGCCTCCAACGGCGATATCTATTTCACCGACCAGGGCCAGACCGGCCTGCACGATCCGAGCGGGCGCGTCTATCGACTGGCTGCGAACGGCCGGCTGGATTGCCTGCTCGACACCGGCATCAGCCCGAACGGCCTGGTGCTCGACCCCACCGGAACCGTGCTGTTCGTCGCGATGACGCGGGACAATTCGGTGTGGCGGCTGCCGCTTATGAGGGACGGCAGCGTGTCCAAGGTCGGCCGCTTCTGCTCGCTGTTCGGCACCAGCGGCCCTGACGGTTTGACCATGGATGCCAAGGGCCGCCTGTTCGTCGGCCACCCCTCGCTCGGTCATGTCTTCGTGTTCGCACCGAACGGGGAACTGATGGCGCGGATCAAGTCGTGCGCTGGGCCGAACTGCACCAATGTCGCGATCGGTGGCGAAAACAAGGATCGGCTCTATATCACGGAGTCTGCGACCGGCAGCGTGCTGGTGGCCGATATCGGCGGGCTCTAGAGCATTTGAAGGAATAAGTATGAACACTAAGCCCTTCGGCAAGACCGGCGCCAACGTCTCCGTCATCGGGCAGGGCACCTGGTATCTCGACCATGGCGACCGCAAGCGCGCGATCGCGGCGCTGCAGCGGGGGCTCGATCTCGGCATGACCCACATCGACACCGCCGAGATGTACGGCGATGCCGAGCTCGTCATTGCGGATGCGATCGCAGGCCGGCGCGACGAGGTGTTCCTCGTCTCGAAAGTGCTGCCGAGCAACGCCTCGCGCCGCGGCACCATCACCGCCTGCGAGCGCTCGCTGAAGCGGCTGAACACTGATCGACTCGACTGTTATCTGTTGCACTGGCGCGGTTCCTATCCGCTGGAGGACACCGTCGCCGCGTTCGAAGAGCTGGTGAAATCAGGCAAGATCAAATCCTGGGGCGTCTCCAATTTCGACGCTGACGATCTCGACGAGATCCTCGATGTTGCGGGAGAGGGCCGGATCGCCTGCAACCAGGTGCTCTATCATCTCAAGGAGCGTGCGATCGAGCATGCGGTGATCCCGTGCTGCGAACGGCATAATGTCGCCGTCGTCGCCTATTCGCCGTTCGGCCACGACGATTTTCCCGATGAGCGGAGCAGGGGCGGCGCCGTGCTGGCGCGCATCGCGGAGGCGCATCGTGCGACGCCGCGTCAGGTCGCGCTGAGCTTCCTGACCCGTGCGACTACGGTGTTCGCGATTCCGAAGGCCTCGTCCGCGGAACATGCCGGCGAAAATGCGGCAGCGGGCGATCTCGTGCTGACGAAGGACGAGGTTACGGCGCTCGATGCGGCGTTTCCACGCGGACCGAAGCCGCGCGGCCTGCCCATGCTGTAGTGCACAACGGACAATATTAACGGAGCATTGACGCGCGCGGCGGCTCGCGCATATCGGCATCCTGTTTTCGGAAGTTGTGAACGCGGGCTATTTGTCGTTTTTTACGGCTGTTCTCGATTCGCATTTTGCCCGGGTTCCAGCCGTGACACCGCCGCCCGCCGCAGCCGCAAGGCTCGACAGTATTCCCATGCCTATGCCGGAGAAGAAGCAGCAGGCGCGCCGCGCGCCTGCGCGCGTCGATCATCCCTTCAAGGGCATCGCGCTGATCCTGCTCTCGACGGTGTTTCTCGGCTGCTCCGACGTCACTGCGAAATATCTCTCGACCAGCCTGCCGTCGATCGAGATCACCTGGATCCGCTTCCTCACCTTCACGCTGCTGTTCACGCCGGTGATGCTGCCGGCCTCGCCGTTCTATGCGATGCGGACCAAGCGTCCGGGCCTGCACGTGATGCGCGGGGCGGCCCTGCTCGGCTCCTCGCTGTTCTTCATTACGGGCCTCGGTTTCCTGCCGATCGCGGAGGCGTCCGCCACCGGCTTCGTCGCGCCGCTGTTCGTCACTGCGCTCTCGATCGTGTTCCTCGGCGAGAAGGTCGGCATGCGCCGCTGGCTCGCCACCGCGCTCGGCCTCATCGGCGTGCTGATCATCCTGCGCCCGGGCACCAGCGCATTTCACCCCGCCGCGGTCTTTCCGCTGGTCTCGGCGGCGTGCTGGGCCGGTACGCTGATCCTGACGCGCATGATGAGCGGACGCGAGGCCGTCGTCACCACCATGGCCTATTCCTCGCTCACCGGCCTTGCCATCCTGACCGCGATCGTCCCGTTCGTCTGGGTCACGCCGTCCTGGACCGCGATCGCACTCGGCATCTTCATCGGCGTCGCCTCGACCGCGGGCCAGTGGATCGTCGTGCTCGCCTATCGCTATGGCGATGCCTCGGTGCTGGCGCCGTTCTCCTACTCCCAATTGTTGTGGGTCAGCATCCTCGGCTTCTTCATCTTCGGCGAGGTCCCGAGCATCTGGACCATCGTCGGTGCGGCCTTCATCGTCGCCAGCGGTCTCTACATCGCCCATCGCGAGCGCGTTCGCCGCGCTCAGCTCCTCGTGCTCGAAGAGCGCTCGCCGAACGCCTGACGCAAGTTCGTAGGTTTCGCGTCGTGCTATCAATGGCTCCAACGATCAGGGAGGAGCCGGATGCGCGCCGCGATTTTCAGGAACGGTGAGATTGTCGTAGGCGAGATGACCGAGCCGACGCCGAGCCCCGGCCAGGTTCTGGTCAAGACGCTCGCCTGTGGCATCTGCGGCTCCGACCTGCACGCGCGCCAGCACGCCCATCGCATGGTGGAGATGGCGACGAAGACCGGGCGCAAGCCGATGGACCTCTCCCGCGACGTCGTGTTCGGCCACGAGTTCTGCTGCGAGATCGTCGATTACGGTCCGGGCACATCGCGCAAGCTGAAGCCGGGAACCCACGTCTGCTCGCTGCCCGCGCTGGTGACGCCGCAGGGCATCGAAGGGATCGGCTATTCCAACGACAATATCGGCGGCTATTCCGAGGCGATGCTGCTGAGCGAAGCGCTGCTGCTCGAAGTCCCCAATGGACTCGCGCCGGAGCATGCCGCGCTCACCGAGCCGCTGGCAGTCGGGGTCCATGCCGTGGCGAAGGCCAGCATCCGCGGCGGCGAGGTGCCGCTGGTGATCGGCTGTGGTCCCGTTGGGCTTGCGGTGATTGCCGCGCTGAAGCTCAAGGGCCTGCATCCGATCATCGCGGCCGACTATTCGCCGGCGCGGCGCGCACTTGCCGCAAAGCTCGGTGCCGACGTCGTCGTCGACCCCAGGGTGTCGCAGCCCTACGCGACCTGGGCCGAGCACGCGCAGATGTCGGAGGCCGAGAAGGCGGCGCGACCGCCGTTCCAGGCGATGCTGCCGGCGCTGAAGCCCGCGATCATCTTCGAATGCGTCGGCGTGCCCGGCCTGTTGCAGCAGGTGTTCGAAGGTGCCCCGCGCGATGCGCGCGTCGTCGTGGTCGGCGTCTGCATGGAGAGCGACAGAAGCGAGCCCATGCTCGGCATCATGAAGGAGCTCAACGTCCAATACGTGCTCGGCTACACGCCGGAGGAGTTCGCTGCGTCGCTGCGCCTGATCGCGGACGGGCAGGTGGATGCGGCCGCGATGGTCACCGCCGAAGTCGGCCTCGGCGGCGTCGCCAAGGCCTTCGCCGATCTCGCCAACCCCGAGGCGCACACCAAGATCATCGTGCAGCCGTGGCGGTAGAAGTGTCAGTATTTCGCCGGCACGTACATTTCCGGCGGGACCGGGCCGCGCTGATAGTCGGGATTGCGCACGCGCGGCGGTAGCGTCACCGGAGCCCGCACGACTTCCTGGTACGGGATCTGCGTCAAGAGATGCGCAATGCAATTGAGCCGCGCGCGCTTCTTGTCGACGGCATCGACGATCCACCACGGCGAGTCCGGAAGATGCGTGTGCTCCAGCATCGTCTCCTTGGCCTTGGTGTAGGCCTCCCAGCGACTGCGGGACTCGACGTCCATCGGGCTCAGCTTCCACTGCTTCAGGGGATCCTTGATGCGCATCGTGAAGCGGAATTGCTGCTCGTCGTCGGTGATCGAGAACCAGTACTTGACCAGGATGATGCCGGAGCGGATCAGCATGCGCTCGAACTCCGGCACCGTCTTGAAGAACTCCTGATATTCGTCCTCCGAGCAGAAGCCCATCACGCGCTCGACGCCGGCGCGGTTGTACCAGCTGCGATCGAACAGCACGATCTCGCCGCCGGCCGGCAGGTGCGCGACGTAGCGCTGGAAATACCATTGCGTGCGCTCGCGCTCGTTCGGCGCCGGAAGCGCCGCGACGCGGCAGATGCGGGGATTGAGGCGCTGGGTGATGCGCTTGATCACGCCGCCCTTGCCGGCGGCGTCGCGGCCCTCGAACAGCACCACGACCTTCTTCCTCTCGCTCTGCACCCAGTCCTGGAGCTTGATCAACTCGCCCTGGAGGCGAAGCAGCTCGCGGAAATAGAGCCTGCGATCGACCGTCGGCCTCAGTGTGCCGGTCTCGTCGAGGAGCTCGTCGAGCCTGGTGTCGTCGAGCTCCATCTCAAGTTCCTCGTCGAGGTCGTCAGCCATCTCCTGGATGATGCGCTCGCGCTTGGCGATTTGGGAGGTGCGGTCGGTCATGGGTCCCTCTCTCTCGGCTCGGATGCCAGTTACCAACGACCATCGGCGGGCTTTGTTGCGCCCATGTGACAACCCGCCAATCCCCCTGAGCCAGGTTACACCGGCAGGGCGATCGAGTACTTCACCTGGCTGAGCGCAAAGCTGGATTCGATCGAGGCGATGCCGTCGAGGCGGGTCAGCTTGGTCTTCAGGAACGTCTCGTAGGAGGCGAGGTCGGCGGCGACGACGCGGAGCAGGTAGTCGCGGTTGCCGGTCATCAGATAGCATTCCAGCACCTCGTCCCATTTCGAGATTGCGCGCGCGAAGCGATTGAGGTCCTCCTCCTTCTGCCGCGCCAGCTTGATCGAGATGAAGACGCTGACATGCAGTCCCAGCGCCTTCTGGTCGACGGTTGCGACATAGCGCGAGATGACGCCACGCTGCTCCAGCAGCTTGACCCGGCGGTGGCAGGGCGAGACCGAGAGCCCGACCTTGTCGGCGAGCTCCTGCATGGTCAGGCGGCTGTCGTTCTGAAGGTGGCTGAGGATCTTGCGGTCGATGGCATCGAGTTCGGGCATTGGGATGAAACCTGCTTCTGGTCCTCTATGTTGGTAAAGTATCCCAATTTCGCCGGGTATGGCGCGAAAAATTGAGAAGTTTGACGCTGGCAGCCGGCGTATGATCGGTGCATATTTCCCGGAGCATCGCCATGCCCGTCGATTCCGCCCGTCTCGATATCCTGACCGCTCTCAGCCGCAAGGCGCTGTGGCTGTCGTCCTGGACCATCCACCACGCCAACCACATCCGCGCTAACGCGGACGGCCTGAAGGTCGGCGGCCACCAGGCCTCGTCCGCCTCGCTCGCCACCATCATGTCGGCGCTGTACTTCCACGTGCTGCGCCCCGAGGACCGCGTCGCGGTGAAGCCGCATGCGAGCCCGGTGTTCCACGCCATCCAATATTTGTTCGGCCGGCAGAGCCGCGACAAGCTGGAGAACTTTCGCGGCTTCAAGGGCGCGCAGTCCTATCCCTCGCGCACCAAGGACGTCGACGACGTCGATTTCTCCACCGGCTCGGTCGGCCTCGGCGTCGCGCAGACGCTGTTCTCCTCGCTGGTGCAGGACTACGTCAAGGCCCACGGCTGGATGAAGGATCGCCGCGAGGGGCGGATGATTGCCCTGGTCGGCGATGCCGAGATGGACGAGGGCAACATCTTCGAGGCGCTTGCGGAGGGCTGGAAGCACGGCCTGCGCAACACCTGGTGGGTGGTCGACTACAACCGCCAGTCGCTCGACGCCGTCGTGCGCGAAGGTCTCTGGGAAAAGTTCGAGACCATGTTCCGCAATTTCGGCTGGGACGTCGTCATCGTGAAATACGGCCGGCTGATGCGCGAGGCCTTCGCCGAGCCCGGCGGCGAGGCGCTGAAGACGTGGATCGACAATTGCCCGAACGCGCTCTATGCGGCGCTGTGCTTCCAGGGCGGCGCGGCCTTCCGCAAGCACCTGCATGACGAGATCGGCGACCAGGGCCCGATCACGAAACTGATCGACAGGCGCAGCGACGAGGAGCTGCTGGCGCTGATGTCGAATCTCGGCGGCCACGACATGGCGAGCGTGCTGGAGGCGTTCGATTCCATCGATCACGACCGCCCGGTCTGCTTCATCGCCTACACCATCAAGGGCGTCGGCCTGCCGTTCCAGGGCCACAAGGACAACCACGCCGGCCTGATGACCGTCGCGCAGATGGAGAAATATCGCGACAGCCAGAACATCCGTCCCGGCCATGAATGGGACAAGTTCGAAGGGCTGTCGCAGGATGCCGCCGAGCTGGAAGCTTTCCTCGCGCGGGTGCCGTTCAATCAGGACGGTCGCCGGCTCACCGCGCCCGTCGTCGAGGTGCCCGGGCAGCTCGCGTTCAAGCCGTCGCCGCAGATGTCGACCCAGCAGGGCTTTGGCCTCGTGCTGAACGAGATCGCGCGCGGCGACAGCGAGCTGGCCAGGCGCATCGTGACGACCTCGCCGGACGTCACCGTCTCGACCAATCTCGGCCCCTGGGTCAATCGCCGCGGCCTGTTCGCGCGGGCCGAGAAGGCGGACTTGTTCCGCAGCGAGAAAATTCCCTCGACCTACAATTGGGACGCTTCGCCGAAGGGCCAGCATCTGGAGCTCGGCATCGCCGAGATGAACCTGTTCATCATGCTCTCGGCGCTCGGCCTGTCGCACCAGATCAACGGCGAGCGGCTGTTGCCGGTCGGCACGCTCTACGATCCCTTCATCGAGCGCGGCCTCGATGCGCTGAACTATGCCTGCTATCAGGACGCGCGCTTCATGGTGGCGGCGACGCCGTCCGGCCTCACGCTCGCGCCCGAGGGCGGCGCGCATCAGTCGATCGCGACGCCCCTGATCGGCATGGCACAGGACGGGCTCGCCTCGTTCGAGCCGGCCTTCGTCGACGAGCTCGCCGTGATCATGGCTTTCGGCTTCGAGCACATGCAGCGCGATCCGGGCGAGGGCGGTTCGGTCTATTTGCGGCTCTCGACGCGCGCCATCGAGCAGGCGCAGCGGATCATGACGCCGGAGCTGCGTCAGGGCATCACCGACGGCGCTTACTGGCTGCGCAAGCCGGGGCCGAATGCCGAGGTTGTGATCGCCTATACCGGCGCGGTCGCGCCCGAGGCGATCGAGGCGACCGGCTTCATCGGCGAAAGCCGCCGCGACGTCGGCCTGCTCGCGATCACCTCGGCCGATCGCCTCCACGCCGGGTGGACCGCCGCACGGAAATTGCGGCGCGACCGCCGCGGCGTGCAGCATCTCAGCCACATCGAAAAGCTGCTCGCGCCGCTGCCGCGCGACTGCGGCATCGTGACCGTGCTCGACGGCCATCCCGCCGCGCTCGGCTGGCTCGGCAGCGTCCGCGGCCAGCGCGTCGAGGCGCTCGGTGTCGAGCAGTTCGGCCAGACCGGCAGCATCGCGGACCTTTATCGGCACTACGGCATCGACGCCAACGCCATCATCGATGCGGCCGAAAGCCTCACCACCGGCGCGCCGGTGCTGCATCGGAAGATGGCGGTGTAGCTACCTCGTCATTCCGGGGCGCGCGTTAGCGCGAACCTGGAATCCATTGGGCGTCAGGGCAGGTGGTGAGATGGATTCCAGGCTCGCGGCTTTGCCGCGTCCCGGAATGACAGCGGGGCCACCTTGCCACGTTCCCGCCATCGGCTCATATAACCTCCGTTCGCCGCAACGCTGGCCCCGCATATGGCGGGTTCAACTGCCGGCGCTTTCGTGCAAGGATGCCTGCCGAAACGCCCCCTCCAAGCCCCCAAGAAGAGGTTAACGATGGTCAACCGCATGCAATTCTACATCGACGGCGCCTGGGTCGATCCCGCCGTCAAGAAGTCCACCGCCGTAATCAATCCGGCGACGGAAGAGGCGATGTACGAGGTTGCGTTGGGCTCCAAGGCCGACGTGGACAAGGCGGTCGCCGCCGCCAAGCGCGCCTTCGCAACCTTCTCCCAGACCAGCCGCGAGGAGCGCGTCGCGCTGCTCAGCAAAGTGATCGAGGTCTACAAGGGCCGCCTCAAGGAGATCGGCGCCGCCGTCTCCGACGAGATGGGCGCACCGCTGCCGATGGCGGAGAAGCTGCAGGCCGGCGCCGGCCTCGGCCATCTCATGACCACGCTCGACGTGCTCAAGAACTATCATTTCGAGGAGCCGGTCGGCACCGCCATGGTGCTGCGCGAGCCGATCGGCGTGGTCGGCATGATCACGCCCTGGAACTGGCCGCTGAACCAGATCGCCTGCAAGGTCGCGCCCGCGCTCGCCGCCGGCTGCACCATGATCCTGAAGCCCTCTGAGTTCACGCCGACCTCGGCGTTGATCTTCGCGGAAATCCTCCATGAAGCCGGCGTGCCCAAGGGCGTGTTCAACCTCGTCAACGGCCTCGGCCCCGAGGTCGGCGCCGCCATGAGCGAGCACCCCGACATCGACATGATCTCCTTCACCGGCTCGACCCGCGCCGGCATCGACGTCGCCAAGCGCGCCGCGCCGACCGTGAAGCGCGTCAGCCAGGAGCTCGGCGGCAAGTCGCCGAACGTCATCCTCGAAGGCGCCGACCTCACCAAGGCGGTGACCGGCGGCGTGATGCACATGTTCAACAATTCCGGCCAGTCCTGCAACGCGCCCTCGCGCATGATCGTGCCGCTGTCGAAGATGAAGGAGGTCGCCGCGATTGCGAAGGCCGTCGCCGACAAGACCAAGGCCGGCGATCCCCGCGCCGAAGGCACCACCATCGGACCCGTGGTCAATCGGGGCCAGTGGGACAAGATCCAGGGCCTGATCAAGAAGGGCATCGACGAGGGCGCAACGCTCGTCGCCGGCGGCCCGGGCCTGCCCGAAGGCGTCAACAAGGGCTTCTATGTCCGCCCGACCATCTTCGCCGACGTCACGCCCGACATGACGATCGCCCGCGAGGAGATCTTCGGACCGGTGCTGACCATCATCGGCGCCAAGGACGAAGCCGACGCGGTCAAGATCGCCAACGATACGCCGTACGGCCTCGCCGGCTACGTCACAGGCCCGACGGTCGAGGACGCCAAGCGCGTCGGCCGCCAGATTCGCGCCGGCAACGTCAACCTGCAAGGCGTGCCCAACGACCGCACCGCGCCGTTCGGCGGCTACAAGCAGTCCGGCAACGGCCGCGAATGGGGCAAGTTCGGCCTCGAGGACTTCCTCGAAGTGAAGGCGGTCGCCGGCTTCAACGCGGCGTAAGGTCTCGCACGTGAATAACGGAACGCCGGAGCGGGAAACCGCTCCGGCGTTTTTGTTTTCGTCATTGCGAGCGAAGCGAAGCAATCCAGAGTGCCTCCGCGGGCGCAGTCTGGATTGCTTCGTCGCAAGAGCTCCTCGCAATGACGGAGGAGAGAGGTGCGCCTACCCCCCCACCGCGCCCTGCGTGTTCACATACAGCGCGTAAATCGACTGGCTCGCGGCCATGAACAGGCGGTTGCGCTGGACGCCGCCGAAGCAGACGTTGGCGCAGCGCTCGGGCAGGGCGATGCGGCCGATCATGACGCCGTCGGGTGCGAACACCACGACGCCGTCGAGCTCGGGATCGCCCATGCCCCATCCGCACCAGAGATTGCCTTCGATGTCGCAGCGCATGCCGTCCGGCGTGCCCGGACCTGCATCGATGTGAACGCGCTTGTTCGAGATCGTGGTGCCGTCGGTCGAGACGTCATAGGCGAGAATCTTGCGGTTCGGCACCCCCCGCGATTCCACGACATAGAGGATCGTCTCGTCCGGCGAGAAGCACAGCCCGTTCGGTCCGAGCACACCCTCGGCGACGATGGTCGCCTTGCCGGTCTCGGGATCGAGCCGATACACGTTGGGCTCGATCTCGGACTCGGCCTTGTAGCCCTCGTAATTGCCGAGCAGGCCGAAGGTCGGATCGGTGAACCAGACCGAGCCGTCCGATTTGACGACGACATCGTTGGGCGAGTTCAATCGCTTGCCGTTGAATTGATCCATCAGAACGGTGATGCTGCCGTCATATTCGGTGCGCACCACGCGCCGGCCGCCGTGCTCGCAGCTGATCAGCCGGCCCTGCCGATCGCGCGTGTTGCCGTTGGCGAAATTCGAGGGCTTGCGGAACACGCTGACGGCGCCGGTCTCCTCCTCCCATTTGATGATGCGCTGGTTCGGGATGTCGCTGCACAGCAGATAACGCCCGTCGCCGAACCACACCGGCCCCTCGGCCCAGCGCAGGCCGGTCGCCAGCCGCTCCACCGCCGAAAGCTTCAGCCAGTATTTTTCGAAGCGAGGATCGAGCGCTTTGATCGCGGGATCGGGATAATAGCTTGCCGGCCGCCAGCCCGGCCGTTCCTCGGTGTGGGACGGTGCCTCATTCATGCCGGTTCTCTCGTTTCGTTCCCTCTGGACAATCCTGCTATCATTAGAGACACGTGACGGCAAATTCGGTCACCGACGGCGAGGAAAGACATGGCGCGCATCTTGATGACGGGAGCTTCGGGCGGAATCGGCACGAGCCTGCGGAAACTGCTGCCGTCGATCTATCCGGATCTCCTGCTCTCCGACATCAAGCCGCCCGCCGATCTCGGCGCGAACGAACAGTTCAAGGCCGCGGATCTCGCCGACCTCGCGCAATGCGAGGCGATCTGCGAGGGTGTCGACGGCATCCTGCATTTCGGCGGCTATTCGGTCGAAGGCAGCTGGGATCAGATCCTCCAGGCCAACATCATCGGCGGCTACAATCTGTTCGAGGCGGCCTACCGCAAGGGCGTCAAGCGCGTGGTGTTCGCTTCGTCGAACCACGCCGTCGGCTTCTATCCGCGCCACCACAGGATCGGTACCGACGTCACGGCGCGGCCGGACAGCCGCTACGGCGTCAGCAAGGTGTTCGGCGAGGCCGTCGGCGCGCTCTATGCGGACAAGCATGGGATGAAGGTGACGTGCCTGCGCATCGGCAATTTCGGCGACATGCCGCTCGACCAGCGCCGGCTCTCGATCTGGCTCAAGCCCGACGATCTCGTGCAGCTCTGCCGCATCGGGCTCGAGCATCCCGATATCCATTTCGAGATCTTCTACGGCGCCTCCTTCAACGAGCGCGCCTGGTGGGACAATCATCGCGCCTACGAACTCGGCTATCGCCCTACCGGCCGCGCCGAAGATTTCCGCGAGCATGCCATGGCCGAGCAGGCCAAGCTGAAGCCGGATCCGGTCGGCGATTATTTCCAGGGCGGCACGTTCTGCAGCATGGAGTTCGACGCCGACCCGGGCCGGATCATCGACTGGAATAAGCGCTAAAGCGCGATGAGGTTTGGATGAATCGTCATCGCGCTTTCGGTTGTTGTTTGCGCATGATCTTTCCGGAAGACCGCTTCGCACTTTTCCGGATCATGCTTTGGCGCTGAAGCCTGGGGGCTATCCTTGGGCTAAAGTTTAGGTGGATACCGTAAAGCTCCGGATTTCCGTTTATGGAAATAGGCGTTCTATTGCCGGAACACGTCGGCATTTTTCGATGCATTGCGTTACGCGAAAGTTGCGGCCTTTTCATTCTAGCGATTGTGGAAGCGAGATGCGCAAGAAGGTTCTGTCGGTTGCTGCGGTATTGGCGATTCTGTTTGCCTCGGCGGTATCCTGGCCCGCGCCACGCGCGGATGTGGAGCGGTTCGGGGACAGTATCTACGCAACGATTTGGTTCTGGCGCATCCCGGCTTATGCCTACAACCCAGCATGGCGTGTGCGCTGGACGTGGAACGATCCACTGCGCGCAGAGGCAAGATGTTGTCGAGCCGTTCCGCAGCCGGTGTCTGGACCGGGCTTACCACTTCTTCCCGCAAGCCAGGCGATCGCCCGCGTGACGGTCAAGTAGCACGCTACCTATTGGTTCCTGTTTTTGTAGCGATGCCAACGCGGCGCAAATGGCCCGCGAGATAAGTTGCATTTCTCTCAAACAAGTTCCTTGCTTTAAGCTTAACCAGAAACCTAATCCTCGATTTACACCTGCAATCTACAGTTTACCTTGTCCTTGAATCGGAAGTTCAAGGACGCCAACCCAATGCGCCGTTTTGCGCCTCTCGCAGGTCTCGTAATTCTTCTGGCGGCATTGAGTTTCAGCGCGCGTGCGGACCAGGGCAAGACGGATGGCAGCAGTCCCTTGCTGGTTTCGAGCGCGAAAGTCGAGTGTTCGCACAAGCGCAAGCCCGCTGAACCCCTTGATCCGCCGTCGACAGCTGCCATTCCCCGTGCCGAAGCCTTTGTTGCGAGCCGGCATTTCAAGGAGGACATTGCGCCGACCGCGCCTGTCAAGATTTCGTGGCTCGGGGCGAGCTTCGTGCGTCGATTCACTATCAAGGCCGAAACCGCCGAAGACACTTCTCTGCAGACTCATGCCCTGAACAAACCCTCGAACGCCGCGCAGATCGCCAGTGAGCTCGGCGCTCGCGCCGAGAGCAAACTCGCCGATGTCTGGTGTCTCCTGAGGCTGCAGGCCAGCGGGGAAAGCGGGGCGCTGCAGACCGGTGCTGCTCCGAACATTTTCTTTGTCCGTGACGGCATGGGAGACCTTGGCGTAGTGGACGTGCTCTGGGGCGGCGCGGGCTGGGAGATTGGCGCCAGTCCATTCGCAAGCCCGCGACCATGGATCGCTGGCACGCGCGTCTTCTCTCCTTAACACGTCTTCTCGTCGCGCGGTCCGACATCAGAAATGCAGGTTGAGCCTCAACAGCGCCTGGTGGCGCTCGAACTGATCGAGATTGAGGCTGCGGCCGTCGCCGACCGCGCTGCCCGCCACCTGCATCTGCCAGGTGCCGGAAATACCGACTTCCTTGGAGATGGTGTAGGAGAAGGTTGGCCCCGCGAACACGGCATCGCCGGCAAAGCGGTCGAGCGCGCCGCCGTCATAGGCCCGCGCGTAGCGAACGCCGAGGCCGAGCACGAGGTCGGGCGTCAACGCATATGAGATCGCGGTCTGGAGCTGCATCTCGGAATCGTGCCGCCACAGATTGGTGGCGATCTCGCGTGTTCCGCCGGTCGCGTACCAGACGTTGAAGGCTGCAAACAGCCTGTCCTTGATCAACTCGCTGTCGAACAGCGCGGCGAATTCGCCGCCATATTGCGCGATATGCACGCCGCTGCCGTCGTCGATCCGGCTCCAGCCCGGCTGGGCGTGGAGGGTCAAACCGAACGGCGCGACGGCGCGGTCGACCAGCTTGTAGCGCAGCTCGAGTGCTGCGCCGCTGAACGCGACGTCCCGATGGTCGGCAAGTCCCGGTACGCCATTGATACTCTGTCCGCTCAGCGCAATTCCGGGCGCGATCCGGAAATTATCCGACACCGTGTACTTGATCTGGTTGAGACTGGCCCATGCTGCATATGTGCCGGAGCGCTTGCCGAACGCGCCGACATTCTCGAACTCGATCTCGGTCTCGCCCGGCTTGCCGATGTCCGAGCCCATGCTGAAGCCAAAGATGTGCTCGGTGTCGATGTCCGCGTGAGCCGGCGGCAGGGCTTGCGGCAGCTTCGGCTTGTCCTCGGCAAAGGCCGAGACAGAGCTCGCCAGTTGACAGGCCATGACGATCGTTGCCGCCGCTGCGGCGCACGGGAAACTCAATTTTGCAGACACCAACAAACTACCCTCGACCGGGCCCTCTTTGATGCACGCACGGGGGCCAGCGCCTCCATGCTAATGCAAGTCATTCGCAAAACGATCCCACGGAACGGCTGCCGATGCAATTGTTGCGAGTCATTCTTAGTTGCGTTCAAATGTCGCGGCTGGGCGATGGAGTTGCAGGGATCGGTTGCCCGCCAGGAAGCGTGCGACATGGCAAGAGCGGCCGGAGCTTTGCTCGGCCGCTCAAACCGGACGTTCGCGCCGGATCAGAACAGGCCTGGGATCAACATTGCCACCTTGTCCCTGTAGTGCCGGTACTGATCTCCGAACAGAGTGACGAGGTCGCGCTCCTCCAACCAGATGCCGACGAAGATGTAGGCGGTCGTCACCATCGCGAACAGCAGGTGCCCGAGCGTCATGGTGGGCGTCGACCAGAACGCGATGATGAAGCCGAGATAGATCGGATGCCGGATCAGGCGGTAGAGGCCCGGCGTCCTGAACTTCATCGGTTCAGTGAGCCTGCCTGCAAAGTGGCTGACGACTTGCGTCAGTCCGAACAATTCGAAATGGCTGATCAGGAACGTGCTGTACAGCACGATGAGCCAGCCGGCGAAGCTGCCGACGATTGCGGCGTCGGCCGCCATAGGCGTCTCGATCGCCCAAACGACGGTCGCGATGGGACGCCATTGCCAGAACAGCAGGATCAGGCTCAGGCTCGCCAGAAGCACATAGGTGCTGCGTTCGAGCGCGGGTGAAGCGAAGGCGGCGAACAGCTTCTTGAAGCCCTGGCGGGCCATGCCGCTGTGCTGGACGGCAAAAAGTGACATCAACGCGAGGTCGACGAAGAGAGCCTGTCCGGTCGGGCCCGTGGCGCCGCCGTCGATTGTCTTGGGCACGACGAACTGCGTGATGAAGCCGACGGCATAGAGAAAGGTTCCGAAGAAGATCAGATACGCGAGGACGCCATAGCCGAGCACGAAGCTTCGTGCGGCGAACGAACTTGCGGTCTGAGTAGGTCCGTTTTGCATCGTGATGGACATGATCAAGTTTCCAGTTCGGTGGTGAGGGATTGAAGGGCTGTCGCAGCAGGGGCGGTGTTCACCGCCGCCTTCGTCACGTTGCAAAGGCGGCTGGAACCTTCGCGGCCTTGCATTTGCCCGGGCTTTTCTGGGCCGCTGCGCCGCCGCGCACGCCATCGGTGCGATCATCGCCCAGCGTCGTTGCAGCCGAAGCCAGGACGAGCGACATCATGACGGCACCGATGGTCCCGATCGCCAGCGCGGCGGTTCTGGACTTGAAATTTCCGCGCCTGAAATTCTTGAAATCGGAGGTCCTGGCTTCGGAAGCGTCGGATTGGAAGAATGAATTCATGACTATTTCCTCGAATTGAAACTGTTGCCGGGAATGCAAATCGTCCGATGGTGACGCGCGTCTCGCGCTGTATCGCCACCGTCGGCCCTGGTGTCGCCGCACCCCTTCGCGAACTGCATTGCCGCCTTCTCGCGGTTCGCCAGCATGCTGGCGACAGACTGATTGATCAGCCGGCGAAGCCGCAGCAGGATGCCGGCGAGATATCGCTGCGAGGGGCTCAGTGCGGGCGGCGCCTGAGACTGAATGGACATTTCCATATCCTTTCATGGAATATCGAGTTGAAGACGCCGCCCGCGTTGATCGGCTATTCGGCGGCGGCCGTTTGCGGCGTCGGATCGCTGCGAACGACCACGGTCGTGGCGACCTTGTAGAATTCCTCGCCCGGCATGCCGACGCGCCGTGCATGCTCGCGGATCGACTCTCCGTCGCGCGCTTCGTAGATGCAGAAGGTGCCGATGCGGCCGTCGGCCTCGTGGACCACATAGCTGCGGATCCAGCGAACGCGGTCGGACATCTGCTCGTTGCCGATCCGCGCGGACTTCGCGCCCGCGGCTTCCAGTTCGCTCAGGTTTGCCCAGGCGCTTGGGCGGCGAATGACGTAGAGTTCCATAGGGCGTCTCCTCGGGGTTGATGCTGCCGGTCGGTCGTGACCGTCGGCCGTGAGGAGCTATAGGCGCCGCCGGCACTGATCGTCCTGACCGGGGCCTGATCATTGCCTGAACCTTGCCTGATCCTTGCGTGATCCTTGCCTGAACCTTTTCCGTCTCTTCCAGACGTAACGATATGATCCTCAGGTTTGGACCCTTCGAGCTCGACGAAGCGGGCCGCGCGCTTACTCATGCGCAGCGGGAGGTCGCGCTGCAGCCGCGCGTGTTCGATCTGCTGGTCTACCTGACGCGCAACCGGGACCGGGTCGTCACCAAGGAAGAGCTGCTCGATACCCTCTGGCCCGACGTAACCGTCACCGACAATTCCTTGCAGCGGGCGGTGAGCATGCTGCGTGGCGTCCTGCGCAAGGGTGGGATGGGTGGCGCCATCCGGAACATGCCGGGCAGGGGATATCGTTTCTGCATCGACAGCGTGTCGCAGCCGCAGGTTGCCGCTCCCGAGACGACGGACGAGCAAGCTCCTGATCTGCTGGCGCGAGCGCAAAGCGCCGCAGCCGAGCAAGCCTGGGACGAAGCCGCAGCGCTGTTCGAGGCGGCCGATGCCGTCCAACCGCTCGATGGCGCCGACCTGCACCTATGGGCGCTGGCCTTGCAGTGCACCGGCAAGGCCGATGCGGCCCTGCCTCTCCTGGCTCGCGCGGTCGCCGCCCATACCAGGGCCGGCAACGTGCCGCCGGCCATCGTCGACGCTGTCACACTCTCCGGCTTGTACTTCGAGCGCGGCCAGGCGGCGATGGCCAAGGGCTGGCTGGCGCGCGCCGAGGATTGGGCCTCGGAGATCGAGGATCCCGCCACGACTGCGCTCACTCTCTGGATGAAATCGAAGGTCGCCGCGTTCGACGGCGAGCCTGAACAGGCACTTTCGCTTGCTGATGCCGCGTACACCGCGGTTCGGCACAAGGGCGCTGTCGGCATCGAGGCGCTGAGTCTTGCCTATCGTGGGTTCTACCGGCTGTGTCTGGGCGATACGCGCGCGGGACTGGCGGATCAGGACCTCGCTGCTGCGATGGCACTCTCCAGCGGCGATATCGATCCGATCGTCGGAGGCATCCTCTACTGCAACATCCTGTGGGCGGCGCGGATGTTCGGAGATTGGGCAAGGGCCGACCAGTGGACGCTGGGCTATCAGAAATATTGCACCGAGAGCGGGATGGAATTGACCGGCTCCTGCCAGCTTCATCGGTCAGAAGTCCTCGGCGTCAGGGGCTCGCTTGGCGAGGCCTTGTCGCGCATTCAGGATTCGCTGGCGCGGCTGACCGGTGATGCGCCTTGGGCGATTGGCGATGCCAACCGCGTGCTGGGGGACGTCCAGGCTGCGATCGGCAACGACGACGCCGCGCTCGAAGCCTACGAAAAGGCCTATGCCCTCGGCTGGTGCCCCGAGCCCGGCCGCGCCATGCTTTTGCTGGAACGTGGCGAGGCTGAAGCCGCCTACACCAGTCTCGAACGCAGCTTGATCGGAAAGACCTGGTGGACCCTGCAGCGGCGGGGAATGTTGTTCGCGCATCTGGCGCTTGCGGCCGCGCATACAGGCCGCCATGAGCAGGCCCTGGAGCTGATCGAAGAGCTTTCCGGAAGCCCGGATCGATGGCCGATGCCCTCGATCCGGGCATTGACGAACGAAGCGCAGGCGGTTCTCGCGGATCTGCGCGATGATTACGACTCGGCGCTGCGGCATCTGCACCTGGCCCGACAGCTATGGTCGAGCATCGACGGGCGAGTGCAGGCCGTCAGGCTGAGGCTCCGTATCGCCAAGCTGCAATTGGCGCACGATGATGTCCGCGGCGCGTCAGCGGAAATTCACGCGGCCCAGCTCGTGGCCGGCGAACTGGGCTCGCGGAAGTTCGAGGCTGCCTGTGCGGCTTTGCGACGCGAGATCGACACGCGAGCGCCGGGACGTGCCGCTTAGCGAGGATCCGTGATCCGTAGAGCGTCACCGACCCCTCGCTCCGGTTGCGAGGCGAGGCAAAGCGCCGCGCAAACGCGCCGAAGCTTAGTCCATTCCCTCGTCGGGAATGTTCAATATCGTCCCGCAGGCCTTGCAGTGCACCGCGTCCACGTCATGACGCTGCAGAGCGCAGACCGGACAGGGAAAACGCACCTTGGAAGGCGCGAGGAGGGCCTTGGCCAGATTCAGGAACAGGGTCACACCAAAGATCATGATGACGACGGTGATCAGGCGTCCGACCGTGCCGGGCAAGGTGATGTCGCCGAAGCCGGTCGTGGTCAGCGCGGTCACCGTGAAGTAGAGCGCGTCGGCATAATTGGCAATCTGCTGGTTGTGGGAGCGCTGGGTCTCGTAGACGACGCCGGTCATCACGAAAATGAACACGCCGAGGTTGGCGACGGCAAACACCACTTCCTCGTTGCGCCGGAAGAACGCACTATCGATCCTGAGCCGGGCTACCATCTGGTAGTCGCGAAGCAATCGCAACGTGCGGAACGCGCGCAGGAATCCGCCGGCTTCTCCGGCGAGCGGTGCAAGGAATGAGATGATGACGACGATGTCGGTCCAGGTTGAAAGCCGCGTGAGTTCACGCAGCGGCTGCCGGCTGATGATCATCCGTGCCGAGAAATCGGCGAGGACGACGATGCCGAACACGACGTCGAGCGCTTCGATGGTCCTGGTGCGAGGCAGGAACGAGGTCGCGATGATGAACAGGACCGTGACGATATCGAACGCGAGCAGGGCGTATCGAAAACGGATGCAGCCGAACGAGTCGCCCTCGTAGAGCTGCCTGATCCTGTGTTTCAGGGTCTCGAATGGGGTTGCGAAGGCGGCGAGCAGCCCATATCCCTGTATGTTGTTGCGGTGAGACATGGCCTGCGTCCGCTTCCTGCGGCTTACCCTTCCGAAGGATCGAGCATCTCGCCGAGCTTGTTGACGGCGACATCGACCGACATGCCCAGATAGTCGCCGGAATCGCCGAACCACGAGCCGGCCAGCGGCACGGCCTGGCCCGGATGCCGCGCAATGGCTACCGGAATCAGATCGAAGCCGGCGCTCAGGCTGTTGGTGGGATCGTAATCGAGCCAGCCGGCGCCGGGCAGGAACACCTGCACCCAGGCGTGGGTCGCGCCGGAGCCGGTCATGCCGACCGCGCCACCGTCGAGCGCGGCGTCGTAGAGATAGCCGCTGACGAAGCGGGCGGCAAAGCCGAGGCGGCGCAGCGTCTCGATCATCAACCAGGCGAAATCCCGGCAGGTGCCAGATCTCGTGCGCAGCGTTTCGCTGGGCGACTGGGTGCCTTCAGCGTCTCGGCTGCGATAGTTGAACTCGGTGCGAAACGCCGCCAGCATGCGCCGTAGGACGTCGGCCGTCCTGTCCTGATCGCCGGCAACGAAGCTCTTGGTCCACGCCGCATGGCTGCCATCCGGATCATCCGCATGCGGACGGAGATAACCGGCAAGGTCGGTCCACTCATCCGGCGTATATTGCACGGGGACCTCCTCGGCCCGCGGCTCCAGCGGAAATGCCTCCAGCCCCTTGATACCGAAATAGACGCCGCGGACCTTGAAGGTGAAGGTGAGCTCCTTGGCGGGTTCGCTGAAGTCCATCACCGTGACGGCATTGGAGCGGGAGTCGGTGACCCAAAGCACCTTCGATGGCAGGCTGGTCGAAGCGGACCAGCGCAGCAGCCGGGTCGCGGCGCCGCGCCGCGGCAGGAACATGGCTCGGTGGGTGCCGAACGTCACGGGCTTGGCATAGCGATAGGTCGTCGTGTGCGTGATCTCGCCGATAATCGCCATGCGCTGATCCGCTTTGCACTGCGGAGAGCGTTGAGCGCCTTCCGCACGAGAATGAGCACGCGCCAGCTTTCGGCCCGGCCGCTTCCGCCCATTGATCTAGATCAACGTCGTTCCGGGGATCGTCTGGCCCATCAAGCGATCACGCATTCCCCCAGACGTTGACGTGGCAAGCGGACCGAATGGAGCGATGGACATGGGCATCCTGTGGACGATCATCATCGGGTTCATCGTTGGCTTGGTCGCGAAGTTCATCATGCCTGGTGACAAATCCGAGCCCAAGGGGTTCATCTTGACCACGGTCTTGGGCATTGTCGGTGCCTTCGTCGCGACTTGGCTCGGTCAGGCTGTGGGGTGGTATCGGTTCGGAGAGGGGGCTGGCTTCATCGGAAGCGTCGTCGGTGCCATCATCCTCCTGTTTCTGTACGGCCTCGTCGTGGGTCGTCAGGGGCGCGCTTGAAAATCACGCTGTCAGCCGTCGCGGTGCTCGCGATGATCTTCTCGGAACCTGCGCAAGCCGCAACGCTCAGCGAGCCCGAAACCACGTTCCTCGACCAGCTCGTCACCGCATCCGTGGTGCTCGAGCAACGCTGCGACGGTTACGAGGTTGATGGCAGCGGCGCCGTTCAACTCGGCGCCCGGCTGCTCGGCAGCCCCGAGGCGGCGATGGCGATGATCGACGCCTATGCTGCGGCCATCAAGGCCTATGATGGCGAAGCTTATGATGCCGGCAAATTCCGTCCAGAGGTGTTCGAGGCCGCCGCAAAGACATTCAAGCGGGTCCGGACGGATTTGATCAGGAACCGGAAACGCGCCTGCGCCGACTATGGCGAGGTCAGCGTGGACCGCGGGCTGGTGAGACGATACTGAGTGGCCGCAGGAACAGCCTCCAAATACGATTGCCCAGCTACATGCGGGGAGTGTCGAATGCCGGCCTTGTTGACAATCGAGGAGCGCGCTGTACCACAATAGTCAACATGAAGGAGTGGCATGATGACGAGCGGTTTGCGCAAGGGTCTGACGAGCTATGGCGATGCCGGCTTCTCGCTGTTCCTGCGCAAGGCGTTCATCAAGGCCATGGGCTATTCCGACGACGCGCTGGAGCGCCCGATCGTCGGCATCACCAATACCTATAGCGACTACAACCCCTGCCACGGCAACGTTCCTCAGATCATCGAGGCGGCCAAGCGTGGCGTGATGCTGTCGGGCGCGATGCCGTTCGTGTTCCCGACCATCTCGATCGCCGAGAGCTTTGCGCATCCGACCTCGATGTACCTGCGCAACCTGATGGCGATGGACACCGAGGAGATGATCCGCGCCCAGCCGATGGATGCGGTGATCGTGATCGGCGGCTGCGACAAGACGCTGCCGGCGCAGGTGATGGCCGCGATCAGCGCCGACCTCCCGACCGTGGTCATCCCGGTCGGGCCCATGGTGGTCGGCCATCACAAGGGCGAGGTGCTGGGCGCCTGCACCGACTGCCGCCGTCTCTGGGCGAAATATCGCGCCGGCGACATGGACGATGCCGAGATCGAAGCCGTGAACGGGCGCCTCGCACCGTCGGTCGGCACCTGCATGGTGATGGGCACGGCCTCCACCATGGCCTGCATGATCGAGGCAATGGGCCTGTCGCTGCCGATGAGCGCGACGATTCCCGCGCCGCATGCCGAGCGCTTCCGTCTCGCCGAGGCCAGCGGCAAGGTTGCCGCGGAGATGGCCAAGGCCAAGGGGCCGAAGCCGAGCGACGTGTTGACGCCGGCCTCATTCAAGAACGCGCAGGTCGTGCTGCAGGCGATCGGCGGCTCGACCAACGGCCTGATCCATCTGACCGCGATGGCGCATCGCTCGCCGCACCGGCTCGATCTCGCAGCCTTCGACCAGATCGGCCGCGAGGTGCCGGTGCTGGTCGACCTCAAGCCGTCCGGCGAGCACTATATGGAGCACTTCCATCACGCCGGCGGCGTGCCGAAATTGCTGGCGCAGCTCGGCGATCTCGTCGATCTCGACGCCAGGACCATCACCGGCCAGACGCTGCGCGAGATCGCGGCGAATGCCGAGGACGTGCCTGGCCAGGACGCGATCCGCCCGCGCAATGATCCGATCAAGAAAGAGGGCGGCCTCGCCATCCTGCACGGCAATCTTGCCCCGCGCGGCGCGGTCATCAAGCAATCGGCCGCCAGTCCGAAGCTGCTGCAGCACACCGGGCGCGCCGTCGTGTTCGAATCCGTCGAGGACATGACCGTGCGGGTCGACGACCCCGATCTCGACGTTACCGCCGACGACGTGCTGGTGCTGCGCAATGCCGGCCCCAAGGGCGCGCCCGGCATGCCCGAGGCCGGCTATCTGCCGATCCCGAAAAAGCTCGCGCGCGGCGGCACCAAGGACATGGTGCGCATCTCGGATGCGCGCATGAGCGGCACCGCGTTCGGCACCATCGTGCTCCACATCACCCCGGAATCCGCCGTCGGCGGTCCGCTGGCGCTGGTCAAGAACGGCGACATGATCCGCCTCGACGTGGCCAAGCGCAGCATCGAGCTCTTGGTCGACACCGCCGAGCTCGACCGCCGCCGCGCCGCCCTGAAGCCGGCCGCTGCGCCGGAGACAGCACGGCGCGGCTACGCCTGGCTGTTCAACGAGACCATCCTGCAGGCCGACGAGGGCTGCGATTTCGACTTCATGCAGCGGAATGGGAAAGCCGAGACGAGCTGATCGAACGAGGGACGCTCAGACCGCCTAAGCAGCGCGCGATAAGGCAGCCAAAACCGTTGATCGCACGATCCATGCGTGGGTGGTGCATGCAAGCGACTTTGCGGAATCGGTCGGCTGCTTCAACTCGCCGGCGGTAACGCGCTAAATCCATCCGCAGCAGCGACATGCTCGATCTGCCATTGCCCGGCCCCGCAGACGTAGCGGAACGGCGTGCCATGGCTGTTCTTGAAGTAGCTGCCGCACAGCACGTTCGCCATGGCCTGCATCACCGCATCGTGGCAGACGAACAGCAGCTCGTCGCCGGGATGCCGCTCGAGCCAGGCGGAGACGCAAGCCAGCGACCGTCCGGCCATGGCGTACCAGCTCTCGCCGTCGGCCGGCAGGATCGAGACGAGGCCCGTCGCGGAAGTGACGCGGTGCTTGATCATGAGGTCGCGGACGGGCAGGCCCTCGAAGCTGCCGAAATCGAGCTCGATGATGCGATCGTCGATATCGAGCGGCACCGAGATCGCCTCCGCGATGATCTCGGCGGTACGTGCCGCCCGCAGCAGCGGGCTCGCGACGATGCGGCTGATGCCGACGCCGCGCAGCACGTCCGCCGCCTCATACGCCTGCCGCAAGCCGTCCTCGTTCAGCGGGTTGTCGGTGCGGCCCTGGAACAGCCCTTTGCGATTCCAGTCGGTGGCGCCGTGACGGAGGCCGTAGAAATTGCGCGCGGGGGTCACTTCGACTTGCTCGTGAACTTCTTCACGGCGGTGCGGAACGCCTCCGTGTTCATCGCCATGATGATCTTGTGCTCCTCGGCATCGAGCTGCTGCTTCACCGGCGTGGTCGCGGCCTGATAGACCAGCTGCTTGGTACCGGCGATCGAAGCCGGCGGGTTCTGCGCCAGACGCTCGGCAAGCTGTCGCGTCGCGGTCTTCAGCTCGGCGGCAGGAGCGACCTTCGCGACCAGGCCCCATTCATAGGCCTGCTGTGCGGTAAAATTGTCCTCGGCGAGGAAGATCTGCAGCGCCCGGCGGGAGCCGACCGTGCCGACGATGCCGACCGTCGAGCCGCCGTCCGGCGACACCCCGATCTTGGCATAGGCCGGCGTGAACTTGGCGTCGTCAGCGGCGATGCAGAGGTCGGTGACGAAGGCGAGGCCCATGCCGGCGCCGGCCGCCGAGCCGTGCACGCTCGACAGCGAAATCTTCGGCATGCGCCTTATGATCTCGATGAAGGCGTGATAGTGCTTCAATAGCTCGCCGACGACCGGCGTCACCGTGCCGGCTTCGGCGGCGGCCCCGATCGTCTGCAGATCGCCGCCGGCGCAGAACGCGCGGCCTTCGCCTTCGAGCACGACGACGCGGATGTCGTCGGCGCCTTCGATGTAGGCCGCGAGCTGCTCGAGCTTCTGCGCAATCGCAAGGTTGATCGCGTTGAACGCGGCGGGGCGGTTCAGCGTGATGGTCGCGATCGGGCCGTCGACCTTGAGCAGGGCGGGATCGTCGGGCTTCGAGACGGGAGCGGTCATCCTAAAATTCTCCGGCAGGAGGTCGAGGCTCGAACTAAATCGCAGAAGGAGAGGGGTGACAATCCCCGCACCGCGGCTCTTGCGCCGGGCGGAACGATAGGCTCAAATGGGCCGCTTTCGCCAAGGGACGGACACGAGCGCCGGCTCCTCGCAAGGCCAGCAACCAAAATCAGCGAGAGAGGAGGCGGCATGGGTCAGGCTCGTGTCTTCCGGAAATGGGCTGTCCGATGACGGGCCCGGTGATCATCGTCGGTGCCGGCCATGGCGGCTACCAGGTCGCGGCATCGCTGCGCCAGGCCGGCTTTTCCGAGCGCATCTGCCTGATCAACGACGAGGCGCATCTGCCCTATCAGCGGCCGCCGCTGTCGAAGGCCTACATCAAGGGCTCGGCCGGGCCGGACAGCCTGATGTTCCGCCCCGAGAAGTTTTACCAGGACCAGACCATCGAGCTGATCGCCGGCCGCGCCGCCGCGATCGACCGCGCCGCGCGCAAGGTGCATCTCGCCTCCGGCGCGACGCTGGATTACGGCCACCTCGTGCTGGCAACCGGCGCGCGCAACCGGCTGCTCGATCTGCCCAACGCCAATCTGCCTGACGTGAAATATTTGCGCATCCTCGACGACAGCGAGGCGCTGCGCGCGATCATGCCGTCGAAGAAACGCGCCGTGATCATCGGCGCCGGCTTCATCGGCCTCGAATTCGCCGCGACCGCGCGCATCAAGGGCCTCGAGGTCGACGTGCTCGAGCTCGCCCCGCGCGTGATGGCGCGAGCGGTGACGGCGGAGGTCTCGGAGTATTTTCAGGCCCGCCACCGCGAGGCCGGCATCCGCATCCATCTCGGCGTGCAGGCGACCTCGATCGAGGCCGAGGGCGGCAAGGTCACCGGCGTGTCCTTGAGCGACGGGCGGCATCTGCCCGCCGACCTCGTCGTGGTTGGCGTCGGTGTGCTGCCGAACATCGAGCTCGCGGCCGAAGCCGGCCTGCCGGTCGCCGCCGGCATCATCGTCGACGAATATCTTGCGACGGCTGATCCCAACATTTCCGCGATTGGCGATTGCGCGCTGTTCGCAAGCCCGCGCTTCGGCGGCTCGCTGCGGCTGGAATCGGTGCAGAACGCCACCGATCAGGCCCGCTGCCTCGCAGCAAAGCTGACCGGCGACAGGAAGCCGTACGACAGCCATCCCTGGTTCTGGAGCGACCAGGGCGACGACAAGCTCCAGATCGCCGGGCTGACCACCGGCTACGACCGCGTCGTGCTGCGCGGCGATCCCGCCAAGAAGGCGTTCTCGGCGTTCTGCTATCACGGCGACAAGCTGCTCGGCATCGAATCGATCAATCGCGCCGGCGACCACATGTTCGGCCGGAGATTGCAGGCCATGGACCGTTCCATCACGCCGGAGCAGGCCGCGGATGAGAGTTTTGATCTGAAGGGCGCGCTGGCTTAGCTCGAGCTGAGCCGGTCCGCGCGCAGCGCCGCCGACACTTCCGCAATCGTCGGCATCGACGGTGCTGCACCCATGCGTTGCACGCTGACCGATGCGGCGACATTGGCGTAGCCCAGCGCGCTTTCGATCGGCTGACCATCGGCGAGTAGCGCCGCGACCGCGCCGACAAAACAATCGCCCGCGCCGGTCGTGTCCACCGGGGTCACATTGCGGCCTTCAATAGTCAAAAGCCGGTCGTCCACCAGTGCAATCACGCCTCGCTTGCCCAGCGTGACGCAGATGATCTGATCACGGTTCACCTGGATATGCCTCGCTGCATCGGCAATGCGATCATAGGGATCGTTGTCCGCAAGCTCGGTGTCGGCCAGCAAACCTAGCTCGGTCTCGTTCAGAACGAGAATATCGACGAGCGCGAGCAGATCGTCCGGCATCTTCTGCGCCGGCGCCGGATTGAGCAGCGTCGTCGCCCCGGCGCCGCGCGCCCGCGCAAAGAACGCGGCAATGGTCGGCAATGGGATCTCGAACTGGCTGACGGCAACATCGCCCTTCGCCAGCGGAACGTCCGCGACGTCGTCGGGGCCGACCAGCGCATTGCTGCCCGGGATAACGACGATGGTGTTGTCCGATTTCGCGACCGTAATGATCGCGGTCCCGGAATGCGTGTCGGCGTCGCGGACGGAGCCGAGATCGACGCCCTGCGCACCGAGGAACGCCCTCAGCTCCGAGCCGAACGCATCCCTGCCCACCCGGCCGATCAGCGTGGTCGGCGCTTCGAGCCGCGCCGCCGCCACCGCCTGGTTGGCGCCCTTGCCGCCCGGGAAATACAGCACCTGGCGGCCGGCGACGGTCTCGCCGATGCGTGGATGGCGATCGGCCGTCGCCACCACATCCATGTTGATGCTGCCGGCGACGAAGACGCGCCCCATCTCGCTCTAGACCCTGACCTCGAACTCGTGGCGAACCTTCGCGATATCCACCAGCGTCGGCAAGCCGGCCTCGTTGCCGAGGCGCTGGATCTTGTAGGTCGAGGCGGCGCGCGCGAAGTCGAAATGCTCGCGCCAGCTTTTGCCGGGATGGGCGAGGTAGGAATAGACATAGGCGCCGTGGAACACGTCGCCGGCGCCGTTGGTGTCGATCACGCGCTCGCGCGGGATCGGCATCGCCGGCATCACCTGCACCGTCCCGGTTTCGTCGTACCAGAACAGGCCCTTCTCGCCCATGGTGACGCCGCCGATCTTGCAGCCGCGGCCCTTGAGATAGTCGAGCATCTTCTCCGGCGTCAAATCCATCTGCTCGCACAGGCGCTCGGCGACGATCGCGACGTCGATGAATTCGAGCAGCTCATGGGTGTTGGTGCGCAGGCCGCCGCCGTCGAGCGAGGTCAGGATGCCGGCCTCGCGGCACACCTTGGCGTAGTGGATGGCGGCATCCGGCTGGTGGCCGTCGACATGCAGCGCGCGGCAGCCGCCGAGATTGAGCATCGGAAACGGGTGGATGTGCTCGTCGTCGCGGCAGCGGACGATGGCGCGCTTGCCGTCCTTGGGCATGATGAAGGACAGCGAGGACTGGTTGACCTTGCGCCCATGCAGCGAGATGCCGTACTTCGCGCACATGTCCTGGAACATGCGCCCGAGCCAGTCATTGGCCGCGGTCGCGATCAGGTCCGGCACGATGCCGAGCTTGGCGCAGCAGAACGCCGCCGTCACCGCGTTGCCGCCGAAGGAGACCGCGTAGTCACGCGCCACGTGCTTCTCGTCGCCGGTCGGCATGTGGTCGGTGATGAAGACGACGTCGATATAGGTCTGTCCGATGAAGAGAGCCTGCATTGCTTGTCCGTGATGCGCGTGTGGTCCCGGCCGGCGGGATGACTGTAGCACCGGTTCCGCTCCGGTGGGACGCTGAAATTATTCGCAAAACTGCCGCCCGGAGCGCTTGAGGTCAGCAGGGTCCGGGAATACGACCATCGCTGGCCAATGCCAAGCCCGGACAAACGCCGTCTTTCGTTCTCCGGGTTCCAGGTCCGTCAAAAGGGTGCAGAATGATCACCGGCCTCGATCACATCGTCGTTCTGGTGGGCGATATCGGCGTGGCCAAGGCGGCCTATCAGACGCTGCTCGCCCGCGCGCCGGCCTGGCAGAACTCGGGCGAGGGCGCCGACCGGGTGCTGTTCACCCTGGACAACATGACCATCGAGCTGATGGCCCCTCACGGCTTCAGCGTCACCGCCGACCGCATGCGCGCACTGCTCGGCGACCAGGAGGGCATGCTCGCCAGCCTGTGCTTTCGTGTCGCAGATATCGGCAAGATGCACCGTCGGCTGGAGCGGGTGGCGCTGCGGCCTGATCCGGTCGCCGAGGTCGAAAGCAGCGATGCCGTCACCGGCGCCGTGCTGCACTGGAAGCGCACGCGGGCCGCCACCGAGCTGACGCGCGGCGTGCGCATGTTCTTCCTGGAGCTGGCCGACGAGCGTCCGAAGTCGGCCGCGACCGACATCGCGCCGATCGAGGGGCTCGACCACGTCGTCGTCACCACGGAGGATTCCGAGCGCGCCGCCGCGCTCTACGGCGCCCGGCTCGGCCTTGATCTCGCGCTCGACCGCTCGCACCATGACTGGGGCCAGCTGATGTTCTTCCGCTGCGGCGACCTCATCGTCGAGGTGGTGCGCCGCCCGGTCGCGGGCGGCGATGCCGCGCATGACCGGCTCTGGGGCCTGAGCTGGCGGGTCGCCGACATCGACGCCACCCGCGCCCGCCTGATCGCTGCCGGCCTCGACGTCTCCGAGGTGCGCACCGGCCGCAAGCCGGGCACGCGCATCATGACGGTGCGGAGCGGCACCTGCGGGATCCAGACCGTGCTGCTGGAGCGCTCGCCGAAGCCGGCGGAGTGAGGCGGTCTCTCCACCCGTCATTGCGAGCGAAGCGAAGCAATCCAGAATCCCTCCGCGGCGCCAGTCTGGATTGCTTCGTCGCAAGGGCTCCTCGCAATGACGGCTTCCTCATGCTACACGCTGATCCAGACCACCCAGCGAGCATCCGGTTTGGCGAAGGCAAAGCGACCTCTGAAATGGCAGCGCGACCCCGAGGGGATGCGGCTGCGCATTCTCGAAGCCGCCAAGCAGGAGTTTTCCGCCCATGGCCTTGCCGGCGCGCGCGTCGACCGCATCGCGGCCAAGGCCGGCGCCAACAAGCGCATGCTGTATTACCACGTCGGCAACAAGGACGAGCTCTATCTCGCCGTGCTCGAAGGCGCCTATGACAAGATCCGCAGCGAGGAGCGGGGGCTCGATCTCGAGCATCTCGATCCCCCCGAGGCGATCCGCCGCCTGATCGAGTTCACCTGGAACTACTTCCTGCGCAATCCCGAATTCCTGTCGCTGCTGCAGACCGAGAACCTCGCGCGCGCAAAGCACCTGAAGAAATCGACCAAGGTCAAGTCGATGCACTCGCCCTTCGTCGAGATGATCCGCACCGTGGTGCGGCGCGGCGTCGATAGCGGCGACTTCCAGGTCGCGGTCGATCCGGTGCAGCTCTACATCTCGATCGCGGCGCTGAGCTTTTTCTACCTCTCCAATTCGGCAACGCTCAGCGTCATCTTCGGCCGCGATCTCCTGGACAAGAAGGCCAAGGACGAGCGGCTGGCGCACATGGTGGGCCTCGTGCTGGCGGCATTGACGGGACAGTCGATGGCGCTGTTCGAGATCGCCAAGCCGGCGCAGTCGCGTGCGAGCGTGGTGCAGACGGCGTAGTTCCTCAATCTCCTCCCGTCATTCCGGGGCGGTCCGAAGGACCGAACCCGGAATCTCGAGATTCCGGGTTCGATGCTTCGCATCGTCCCGGAATGACGACGCAGAAGCCGGCGCAAAACGTCACAGGGAAAGCTCTGGACAGTATTTATCCAACGGGTTAATTTCTCGCCATAACGAAGAAGACTGCCGGGAGTGAAAATTGGCCGAGCCCAAGCCGCAAAACGCTGTGTCCAAGCTGCTCAATGCGGCCTGGGTTCGGCCGTTCTTGTTCCTGGTCTTCATCGTCGTCGCCTGGGATCTTGCGATCCGGCTGTTCAAAATCCCCGCCTACCAGATCCCGGCGCCCCTCGACGTCGTCGCGGTGCTGCGCACCGAATGGCCGGAGCTGCTGCGTCAGTCCTGGCCGACGACCTATGCGACCGTCTGCGGCTTCCTGCTGTCGGCGCTGTTCGGCATTCCCGTCGCGATGCTGATCGCGGGCTCCAAGACGGTGGAGAGCTACGTCTATCCGCTGCTGGTGTTCTCGCAATCCGTGCCGAAGATCGCGATCGCGCCGCTGTTCGTGGTCTGGTTCGGCTTCGGCATCATCCCGAAGGTGATCTCCGCCTTCCTGCTCGGCTTCTTCCCGGTGGTGGTCTCGGCGGTGCAGGGCTTCAAGTCGGTGGACCCGGACATGGTCGATCTCGCCCGCGCCATGCAGGGCAGCCGCCTGCAGGTGTTCCGCGCGGTGAACCTGCCGCATGCGCTGCCGGCGATCTTCTCCGGCCTCAAAGTGTCGGTGACGCTCGCCGTGGTCGGCGCGGTCGTCGGCGAGTTCGTCGGCTCCAATTCCGGCATCGGCTATGTGATGCAGCGCTCGATCGGCACGTTCGACCTGCCGACGATGTTCGCGGCGCTGGTGATCCTGGCGCTGCTCGGCGTGGTCCTGTTCTGGATCGTCGACCGGATCGAGAAGCTGGTCATCCCCTGGCATGTCAGCCAGCGCGAGGACGTGATCTTTGCATCCTGACTAAAGCAACGAGCGGCCACCAACGGCCGACGCAACAACGACAGGGAGAGTGACGATGAGGAAGTGGATTGGAGCTGCATCGGTGGCACTGCTGGCGTTCGCAGCCATGCCGGCGCAGGCAGCCGACAAGGTCGTGCTGATGCTGAACTGGTACGTCTATGGCGAGCATGCGCCGTTCTATTACGGCAAGGCCAAGGGCATCTATGCCGCCGAAGGCATCGAGCTCGAGATCCAGGAAGGCCGCGGCTCGGCTGCGACCACGCAGGCGGTTGCCGCCAAGACCGCCGATTTCGGCTATGTCGACGTGCCCACCATGATGCGCGCCGCGATCAAGGGCGCGCCGGTGGTGGCGACCGGCGTGCTGCTGCAGACCTCGCCGATGTCCGCCATGGGCTTCGCCGACAAGAACATCAGGAAGCCCGACGACATCAAGGGCAAGACGGTGGCGATCACGCCGGCGGACTCGATGACGCAGATCTGGCCGCTGTTCCTGAAGAAGACCGGTCTGAAGGAAAGCGACTTCAAGACCGTCGCCGGCGACGGCCAGACCAAGCTGAACGCTGTCATCAACGGCCAGGCCGACCTGTTGCTCGGCTACGTCATGGACCAGTCGATGAAGATCAAGGATGCCACCGGCAAGGACGTCTATCCGATCAAGTTCGCCGACTACGGCATCAACATGGTGTCCTCGGGCGTCATCGCCAACACCGATTATGTGAAGGCCAATGCCGACCTCGTCCGCCGCTTCATGTCGGCGACCACGAAGGCGGTCGAGGCCGCCGAGAAGGAGCCGAAGGCCGCGGCGCAGTCGATCCTCGATGCCAACCCCAAGGGCGGCAAGATCGAGACGCTGACGCAGGGTTTTGAGCTGACCATCCCGCTCTACCGGACCGCGGAGACCAAAGGCAAGCGGCCGTTCCAGGTCACCGACCAGAACATGACTGATACGGTCAATCTGATGGTCGAATATGGCGGTCTCGACGCCAAGGCCAAGGAGAACCCGAGGGCCTTCTACACCAACGACTACCTGCCGAAGAGCGGCTCGTGAAACCTGCGACTGTCATGGGTGAAACCGCGCAGCCGGCCGCACATCTGAGACTGGTGAGCGACCGGGCTGCCGGCGATGCGTCGGGCATCAAATTGTCGGGCGTGTCGAAGACCTACCGGACGCGCGACGGCGACGTGCCGTCGCTGCGGCCGCTCGACTTCCACATCAATGACGGCGAGTTCTTCGTCGTGGTCGGCCCTTCCGGCTGCGGCAAGTCCACGTTGCTCAAATTGATCTCGGGCCTGCTGGCGCCGACCACGGGCGAGATCCTGGTCGAGGGCCAGAAGGTGACGACGCCGCACGGCAATGTCGGCATCGTGTTCCAGAACGCGCTGCTCCTGCCCTGGCGCAACATCCTCGGCAACGTGATGCTGCCGATCGACATGAAGCGGCTGCCGCGGCAGGAATATCTCGACCGCGCCAAGCAGCTGTTGAAGCTGGTCGGCCTCGAAGGCTTCGAGAAGAAGCTGCCCTGGCAGCTCTCCGGCGGCATGCAGCAGCGCGCCTCGATCTGCCGCGCGCTGGTGCATGACCCCAGGATCATGCTGATGGACGAGCCGTTCGGCGCCCTCGATGCGCTGACACGCGAGCGCATGAATGTCGAACTGATGCGCATCCAGCGCGAGACGAAGAAGACGGTGCTCCTGATCACGCATTCGATTCCGGAAGCCGTGTTCCTCGCCGACCGCGTGCTTGTCATGACCGAGCGCCCCGGTGCGATCGCCGCGATCTACGACGTGCCGCTGCCGCGCCCGCGTTCGCTCGATGCGATGGCCGATCCGGTGTTCACGGAGCTGGTGCAGCGCATCCGCAGACATTTCTTCTCGCAGGGTGCATTGGATTAGGGCGATGGGGATCCCGGTGACAGCTGCACGGACGGTGCGCTCCCTCCCCCGCTTGCGGGGGAGGGTTGGGGAGAGGGTGTCTCCACATCGGGACACTCCCCCAGAGGAGAGAACCCTCACCCGGCACTTCGTGCCGACCTCTCCCGCAAGCGGGAGAGGTGCACCGCGCGAGTGGTCAGACCTCGCTCACCAACTTCGTCAAGCTACAACACCATGTCCCCCCGCCTGAAGCTGCGAGACCTCGCCTTCTTCGAACGTCCCGTGCCATTCGCGCGGCCGTTCCGCTTCGGCGCGATCACGATCAACGCGACGCCGCAGCTGTTCGTGCGGGCCGAGATCGAGGTCGAGGGCAGGGGAACCGCGGTCGGCGCCAGTGCCGAGCTGCTGGTGCCAAAGTGGTTCGACAAGCGGCCGGAGCTGTCGCCGGCGCAGACGGTCGATGGCCTGCGCCGCTCGCTTCAGATCGCACGTGGGCTCTATCTGGCAGGGACCGGCTTCCAGACGGCGTTCGACCTGCATGCCTCCTGCATTGGTGCCCAAGTCGCGACCTGCGCGAAGAAGAACATTCCAGCGCTGGCTGCGGCCTATGGCCCCGCCGAGATCGACAAGGCCATTCTCGATGCACTGCTGCGCGCCGTCGAGACCAGTTTTTTTGACGGCATGGCCGCGAACATCGCCGGGATCGATGCGCGGCTTTCTCCTGACCTGAGCGAGCGGGACATCAAAACGTTTCTCTCCGGCCGGTCACCGCTCCAGCGTGTTGCCATCAGGCATACCGTCGGTCTTGATGATGTCGTCGAGGGCGAGGGCGGCATTGCCGATCCGCGCGAGAATACCGGCGCATGCTATTTCAAGCTCAAGCTGTCCGGCGATCCTATGGCCGATGCGGCGCGGCTTGCGCGGATCGGCAAGGAAATCGACACGCTCGGACGCGACTACAAGGTGACGCTCGATGCCAACGAGCAATATGCCGACCTCGCCGCGTTGCAAGCCCTGATGGAGCGGCTCGATCATGACGCCACGCTGCACCCGATCGCCACGCGCCTGCTCTATGTCGAACAGCCGATGCCGCGCGACATCACGCGGCAAACGCCACTCGGTGCGCTGGGCACGCGCGGCTTCATCATCGACGAAGCCGACGATTCCTACGATGCGTTCCCGGCAGCGCGGGCCCTCGGCTATCGCGGCATCTCCTCGAAATCCTGCAAGGGCCTTTACAAGTCCATCATCAACGCCACGCGAGCGGCGAAATGGGGCGCGGAAGGCGAGACCTTCTTCGTGACCGGCGAAGACCTGACCTGCCAGGCCGGTCTTGCCGTGCAGCAGGACCTCGCGCTCGGCGCCTTCATCGGCGTCACTCATGCCGAGCGCAATGGCCATCACTATGTCGATGGCTTTGGCGAGGCGCCTGCTGCTGAAGCTGCCGCTTTCGCGGCCGCACATCCCGATCTCTACCTCGATGCCGGGCAGGGCATCCGCCTCAACATTCACAACGGCGATCTCCTCACGGGATCGCTCAACACAGTGGGCTTTGCGGCCTCGGTCCATCCGGACTGGTCGGCATTGCGCCCGCTCGTCCAGCCAAGATCTCAGGAGCAATTGGCATGACCACGCAACGCCTCGGCCTCATCATGAACGGCGTCACCGGCCGCATGGGGCTCAATCAGCATCTGATCCGCTCGATCGTCGCGATCCGCGACCAGGGCGGCGTCCGCCTGAAGAACGGCGACCGCGTGATGCCCGATCCGATCCTGGTCGGCCGCAGCGCCGAGAAGATCGAGGCGCTGGCGAAGCGCTACAATATCACTCGCTGGACCACGGACCTCGACGCCGCGCTCGCCGACAAGAACGACACCATGTTCTTCGACGCCGCGACCACGCAGGCGCGCCCCGGTTTGCTGACCCAGGCCATCAACGCCGGCAAGCATGTCTATTGCGAGAAGCCGATCGCGACGAATTTCGAGGAGGCCGTCGAGGTCGTGAAGCTCGCCGATGCCAAGGGCGTCAAGCACGGCACCGTGCAGGACAAGCTGTTCCTGCCGGGGTTGAAGAAGATCGCCTTCCTGCGCGATTCCGGGTTCTTCGGCCGCATCCTCTCGGTGCGCGGCGAGTTCGGCTATTGGGTGTTCGAAGGCGGCTGGCAGGAAGCGCAGCGGCCGTCCTGGAACTACCGCAACGAGGACGGCGGCGGCATCATTCTCGACATGGTCTGCCACTGGCGCTACGTGCTGGACAACCTCTTCGGCAACGTCCAGAGCGTCAGCTGCATCGGCAACACCGACATCCCCGAGCGTTTCGACGAGCAGGGGAAGACGTACAAGGCGACCGCGGACGATTCCGCCTACGCAACGTTCCAGCTGGAAGGCGGCATCATCGCCCACATCAACATGTCCTGGGTGACGCGCGTCTATCGCGACGATCTCGTCACTTTCCAGGTCGACGGCACGCTCGGCTCGGCGGTCGCAGGGCTAACCGACTGCATGATCCAGGCGCGGCAAGCGACCCCGCGGCCGGTGTGGAATCCCGACGAGAAGCGGCTGCACGATTTCTACGGCGACTGGCAGAAGCTGCCCGACAACGTCACCTACGACAACGGCTTCAAGGAGCAGTGGGAGATGTTCATCCGCCACGTCTACGAGGATGCGCCCTACAAGTTCACGCTGCTCGAAGGCGCCAAGGGCGTGCAGCTCGCCGAATGCGCGCTGAAGAGCTGGAAGGAGCGCCGCTGGATCGACGTCGCCCCGATCAAGGCGTGACATTCCGATGCTCATGATTTCGTCATTGCGAGCGGAGCGAAGCAATCCAGACTGTCTCCGCGGAAAGACCCTGGATTGCTTCGTCGCTTCGCTCCTCGCAATGACGGAGAGAGGACCAAAATGCACAAGCCCGTCCAACCAATGTCATCCCTGTCGCTGAAGCTGCCAAAGGCCGATCGCTCGATCGAGACCTACCGTCTCGCGGCCTCGCGCACGTTCCCCGCAAAGCTCGAGGGGCCGCTCAACCGCATCGCTTTCTCGGCCGTGCACACGGTCGCCGATCCCTTGGCCGACAATGATCCCTGGCTGTCGGTCGCGGTCGACTGGGACAAGACCATCGCCTTCCGCGAGCACGTCTGGGACCTCGGCCTTGGTGTCGCCGAAGCCATGGACACCGCGCAGCGCGGCATGGGGCTGGACTGGCCGACCTCGCTGGAGCTGATCACGCGCTCGGTCGGCGCCGCCAAGCGCCGCAACGCGCTGGTGTTCTCGGGCGCTGGCACCGATCATCTCGCGGTCGAGGATGCCAAAAACCTTGACGACGTGATCCGCGCCTATGAGGAGCAGATCTCGGCGGTCGAGAAGGTCGGCGGCCGCATCATCCTGATGGCCTCACGGGCCCTCGCAAAACTCGGTCGCAACGCCGACGATTACGCCAAGGTCTATGAGCGCGTGCTCTCGCAGGTCCGTGAGCCCGTCATTATCCACTGGCTCGGCGACATGTTCGATCCGGCACTGGCGGGCTATTGGGGCACGAAAGATCTCGACAAGGCCATGGACATTGCGGTCGCGATCATCAACGGCAACGCCGCCAAGGTCGACGGGGTCAAGGTCTCGCTGCTCGACAAGCAGCGCGAGATCGACATGCGCCGGCGCCTCGACAAGCGCATCAAGATGTACACCGGCGACGATTTCAACTACGCGGAGCTGATCGCCGGCGACGAACAGGGTTTTTCGCATGCGCTGCTCGGCATCTTCGATGCCATCGCGCCGGCGGCGTCCTACGCGCTGTCGCGGCTCGCGGCAGGGGACGAGACCGGTTTCCACGACGTGCTGGGGCCAACGGTGCCGCTGTCGCGTCACATCTTCAAGGCACCGACGCGGTTCTACAAGACCGGAATCGTGTTCATGGCCTATCTCAACGGACACCAGGATCATTTCACCATGGTCGGAGGGCAGGAGAGCACGCGCTCGACGCTGCATCTCGCCGAGCTGTTCCGTCTCGCCGACAAGGCCGGCCTGCTCGCCAACCCTGAACTCGCGACGCAACGGATGAAGACCGTGCTCGCCACCCACGGTATTGAATCCTGATGCGCGATTTTTCGTCCGACCACCGCTGGCTGTCGCTGAACACGGCGACGGTCCGCAAGCAGGGGGATCTCGTCGCGATCATCGAGGCCTGTGCGAAGCACGGCATCCGCGCCATCGATCCCTGGCGCGACGAGGTTGCGGCCGTCGGCCTCGACCGCGCCGCGCGCGCGGTGCGCGAAGCCGGTCTCGAGCTATCAGGCTATTGCCGCGGCGGCATGTTCACCTCGGATGCCTCGCGCCGGGGCGAGGTGCGCGACGACAACCGCCGCTGCGTCGACGAGGCCAAGGCGCTGGGCGCGCCCTGCATCGTCCTCGTCGTCGGCGGCCTGCCGCAATATTCGCGGCCGGGCAGCGAGGCGTCGAAGGACCTCGTGGCCGCGCGCGGGCAGGTCGAGGAAGCGCTCGCCGAGATGCTCGACTACGCGCGGCAAGCCAAGCTGCCGCTGGCGATCGAGCCGTTGCATCCGGCCTATGCCGCCGACCGCGCCTGCGTGAACACCACCAGGCAGGCGCTCGACATCTGCGACCGGCTCGATCCTGATCGCACCGGCATGCTCGGCGTCGCGCTCGACGTCTATCACATCTGGTGGGACCCGGAGCTGATGGTCCAGATCGCGCGCGCCGGCCGGGAACGTCTGCTCGCGTTCCATGTCTGCGACTGGCTGGTGCCGACCAAGGACATTCTCAACGACCGCGGCATGATGGGCGACGGCGTCATCGACATCAAATCGGTGCGTGCGGCCGTCGAGGCGCAGGGCTTTGCCGGCTATTCCGAGATCGAGATCTTCTCGAACGATTGGTGGGGCAAGCCGATGGACGAGGTGCTTCGCACCTGCATCACGCGGCATAAGGCGGTAGTTTAGGCGTCCCGCCTGACGCCCTCACTGGCCTGCGACCTGTTGCAGGCTGTTGAAGCGCGCCTTCTGCTCGCTGCTCAGCGTGGCATAGAACTCGTCCAGCGCGGGTTCGACCAGCTTGGCGGCGGTCAGCATGGCCTCGAGCCGGTGCTGCATTGCCTCCAGCCGTCCAACAGGTGTCAGCGGCACGTCGTTCGGGCAGGCCGCCTGCAGGCCCTCGACGCCCTTCGCCGTCGCATCGCTGAGCCGGTCGAGCGCCTCCTTCTGCTTGCCTGCAGGGTGGAGCACAGCCTCGATCCTCTGGATCGGCAACTGCGTCAGCCCGGACTTCGGATCGGCACAGCCCTCGCTACTCGCCTCCTGTTGCAGCGGCGAGCGCTCGCCGACATTGGGACCGAGCGCGTTGAAGCGGGCCTGCTGCTCGTCACTGAGCGAATTGTAGAAATTCTCTAGTGCCGGTCGAACGATCCTGACCGCCTCGAGCGTCGCGTTGATGCGGTTCATCATCGCGCGCAAGCGACCGGGGGGAGTCAGTGCATAAGTCTCCGCGCAGGAGTCCTTGAACGCAGCGGCGGCGTTGGCCGCCGCCGTCTTCAGCTCGTCCAACAATGCGCGTTGCTCCGGCGTCGGCCGCACCGCCCGTGCGATATCGGCAAGCGGCCAGGCGGTCACGCCCTTGTCCGGCGTGGCGCACAATTGCTGAAGCGTCTGCGGGCTCACGCCGGCGCGTTGGCGCGCGCGGTAGCTGCCGCCGGCCTGCGGCGTGTCGTACGGGTAGGTGCTGGCATAAGCGGAGTAAGGTCCGTCACCGCCCCAGAACACGGTGTCGACGAAGTCGTCATAGGCGTAGGCCCAATATCCGGGCTCGTAGCCATAGGACCAGAACGTGTAGTTGAAGATGTCGGAATAGGCGTAAGGCCAGAACACGGGCCCAAGCCAAGCCACGAACACCGCGGGGTGACGGTGACGCCAGGCCTGTCGGGGCGCCCAGCCGCTTTGGCGCGTGACGAGAGCCGCCTGGGTCTGCGCAGTGGACTGCTCGCGGAAGCGCTCGGCAAACCGGCCGCGCTCGGCGGCCTGCGCGGCGGCCGCAAGTGCCGGAGCGCGCTGCGCCGGAGCCTGCAATCCAAGCCGCTGCTGGCGCGCCAGGTCAATTTGCTGCGCGCGCTGCTCTCGGCCAAGCAAGCGGTTCTGCGTCTGGAGCATCCGCTGCTGTGCGCGTTGCGCTTGCACGCCTTCAGGCTTTTGCGACTGCAGTTGCTGCACACGCTGCTGCAGGCGTTCGATGCGGGCCTGGCGCTCCGTCGTCTGGCGCGACAGCATGTCGCGCTGCCGTTGCTCGACCTGCTGCGAGCGCTGTTGGACGCGTTGCTCGCGTTCGAGAAGACGGCTCTGCGATTGCAGCAACCGTTGCTGCTGTTGCTGCGCCCTTGCGCCTTCCGGCTTCTGCGATTGCAATTGCTGCACGCGCTGCTGCAAGCGGTCGATGCGGTGCTGGCGCTCCGCGGATTGGCGCGAAAGCATCTCGCGCGGCGGACCCGATCGCTCGCTGACGGCCGCTGGTGCACTTGGGCGCGAAGGGGCGGCGATATGCGGCGTCGGCCGCGGCGCCATGGCCGGACGTTGCGGCGCCGCCGGCGGCCGATGGAGTTCGCGCCGGGGCGCCGCCACCTGCGGGGCGGCTCGCGGGGCACTGAATTGGGGGGACGGGCGCGGGGGCGGTGATGCGATGTGCGGCGCCGGACGCGGCGCCATCGCCGGCCGCTGCGGCATGGCTGGCGGTTGGAAGGCCGGCGCGGCTGGACGCGCCATGGGCGGCGGTGCCGCCGGCCGGGCCATGGCCGGTGGTGCTGCTGGCCGTGGTGCCGGCGCTGCGGCTGGGCCGGGTGGCCCGCCTCTGCCATGTCCCTGGCCGGGTCCCTGGGCGAGCGCGCCAACGCTCACCGCCAGCATCGAGAAACCAACCAGAACAGCCGTCAGGCAAATGCCACGCGGAAGCATGATCCTCGCTCCCAACTCGTAATCGCCCACGAACTTTCAACGCACGGACCGTCGAATCGTTCGTCCTCGGCCACTGCCGGCATTGCGATCTTCCGACGCAGGCGGCCTCAAGAGAGATCCTGAGTGAGGGTGGTGGCAAGCCGCCCCAGCGCCCAGTCGACCTGATCGCTCGTGATCACCAGCGGCGGGGCGATGCGGATCGTATGCTCATGGGTATCCTTGGCGAGGATGCCCTTGGCCTGGAGCGCCTCGCAATAGCGGCGTGCCCGCCCGGCCTCGGGCTGCAGCTCGATCGCCAGCATCAGGCCGCGCCCGCGTACCTCGCGGATCGTATTGGCACGAATGTCCTTCAAGCCGCTCAGAAAGCGTTCGCCTTGCCGCGCCGCGTTCTCGATCATGCCTTCCTCGACCAGCACGCGCATCGCCGCGCGCGCCACCGCGCAGGCGAGCGGGTTGCCGCCGAAGGTCGAACCGTGCTGCCCGGGCCTCAATGTCCCGAGCACCTCGTTGTTCGAGAGCACGGCCGAGACCGGATAGAAGCCGCCGGACAGGGCCTTGCCGAGCAGCGTCACGTCCGCCTCGATGCCCTCGTGCTGTTCGGCGAGCAGCTTGCCGGTGCGGCCGAGCCCGGTCTGGATCTCGTCGAGCACCAGCATCACATTGTTGGCGGTGCAGAGCTCCCGCACTTTCGTGAAATAGCCGGCGGGAGGAATGACGACACCGGCTTCGCCCTGGATCGGTTCGACAAGAAAGGCGACCGTGTTCGGGGTGATGGCCTCCTGCAGCGCCGCGGCGTCGCCGAACGGGATGATCCTGAAGCCCGGCGCGAACGGCCCGAAGTGTCCGCGTGTCTCGGGGTCGGTTGAAAAGCCGACGATGCCGAGCGTGCGACCGTGGAAATTGTCGGCGCAGACGATGATCTCGGCCTGGCCGTCCGGCACGCCCTTCACCTCATAGCCCCATTTGCGCACCGATTTGATCGCGCTTTCGACCGCCTCGGCGCCGCTGTTCATCGGCAGCACCTTGTGCGAGCCGGTCAGCGCCGCGATTTCCTCGTAGAACAAGGCGAGCTGGTCGTTGTGGAAGGCACGCGAGGTGAGCGTCAACCTGCTCGCCTGTTCGACCATCGCGGCCAGGATCTTGGGGTGGCAGTGGCCCTGGCTGACCGCCGAATAGGCGGACAGGCAATCGAGGTACCGGTTGCCCTCGGTATCCCAGACCCAGACACCTTCGCCGCGGGACAGGACGACGCCGATCGGTTCGTAATTATGGGCGCCAAAGCGTGCTTCGGTGGCAACGAAATCAATGACCGACGCGCTCATCTGCCGTCACTCCATTGCGGCGCGCGGCGTCAGCCGGCTGCATCGGCGGTCGCGCCCCAATGAATGTGGGTATCGGTCTGCCAGCTCGGAAGCCTCGATGCGCCCGATTGCGCGGCGCGGCCTGATAGGCTCGAAATGTCAGGCGGTTCGGCCGGGCCACAGGACACCGTTCGGCGACCCGCCCTCTACTGTGCATGGGGTTGTTTTCGCAGTTTTGTTGTCGCGCCCTCAGCCAAGCGCGCAGGGCACGCTCGAGAAGCCACGGAACCGCACCCGTCCGCCGCGCACCGGCGCCCCGCTGACGGCATAGTTCGGGAAGCGCGACAGGAAGCGCGAGATCGCAATCGCCCCTTCCAGCCGCGCCAGCGCCATGCCGGCGCATTGATGCGCGCCGGTGGCGAAGGCGAGGTGCCGGTTCGGCGTGCGCGCGATATCGAAACGTTCAGGGTCGGGAAACTGCGCGGGGTCGCGGTTGGCCGCGCCAATGCACAGCGTCACCGACGTGCCGGCCTCGAGCATGACGCCGCCGAGCTCGACCTGCTCGGTGGTCATGCGGTTGCCGAGCTGGTTGGAGCTCTCGTAGCGCAGCATCTCCTCGACCGCGGTCTTGATCAGGTCGGGGTTGTCGATCAGCCGCTGCTTCTGGTCGGGGTGACGGTCGAGCGCCACGAGGCCATTGCCGATCAAATTGGTGGTGGTCTCGTGGCCGGCATTGAGCAGGAAGATGCAATTGTGCAGCAGCTCCTTCTCCGTCAGCCGCTCGCCGTTCTCCTCGCCGTTACCTTCGCCTTGGATCAGCCGTGTCAGCACGTCGCGATCGGGATTGCCCGGCTTTGCTCGCCGCCGCGCGACCAGCGTCTCGAGATAGGCGAGGAAGTCCGTCACCGCCTTGTTGCCCCGCGCGGCGGCTTCCGCCGATACCACCGGCTCGAGCGCACCCAGGATCGCCAGCGACCAGTTGCGCAGCGGCCCGCGTTCCTCGTGAGGAACGTCGAGCAGATTGCCGATGACTTCGATCGGGATGGACGCCGCGAAGTCCTCGATCAGCTCGCAATGACCCTTGGCGGCAATGGCACCGAGCAGGCCGTCGACGAGCTTGATGAGGTCCCCCTCCATGCTCGCGATCGCGCGCGGCGACAATGCGCCCATGATCAGGCGGCGCACGCGGGTGTGGGAGGGCGGGTCGTTGAAGACGAGGCTGGTGGTGTGGTGCTCGTAGAGCGGCGTGTCGCCGTATTTCGGCGCGAACTCGCGCTTCTTGTCCGAGCTGAACGACTTCGTGTTCTTGTAGGTGCTGACGAGATCGTCGTAGCGCGTCAGGAACACGGTGCCGCTCGCTAAGCGTTTGACCGGCTCGTTCTCCCGCAGTGCACGATAGGTCGGATAGGGGTCGTCGTAGAATTCCGACGTCAGCTTCTCGAGGTCGAAGCTTGCCGCCAGCGCCTTCGCACTTGCGTTCATCCCGTTATACTCGCCGGTTAAAGCCGATATGCCGTTTTTGTTGTTCTGGTCGAGCCGTGCATGCGTCTACAGTCTTCGAGACACTGCTAGCCGACCGGACAGGAAAATGCACGCACGCGCTGACGCTGCCGACACGGCCCCGAGCTGGCCGGATGATATTTTCGCGACCTTGCAGCGCTTCGACGTCCGGCAGGTGCCCTACGTGCCGGACGCCGGTCATTCCAGGCTGATCCAGCGCGTGCTGGCCTCCTCCACCATGCGCGGCATTGCGCTGACGACGGAGGAGGAGGGCGTGGCGCTGCTTGCCGGCGCCTGGGCCGGCGGACAACGTGGCGTCTTGCTGATGCAGTCGAGCGGCGTCGGCAATTGCATCAACATGCTGTCGCTGATCCCGATCCTGCGCTTTCCGTTCCTGACGCTGGTAACCATGCGCGGCGAGTGGGGCGAGTTCAATCCGTGGCAGGTGCCGATGGGCTCGACCACGCAGGGCGTATTCGAGCTCTCCGGCGTGAAGGTGCTGCGCGCCTCGCACGCGGCCGAGGTGCCGGCGGTGTTAGAGGCCGCCGCAGGCCAGGCCTACAACGCGCTGACGCCCACCGCCGTCCTTTTGTCGCAGCGCCTGATTGGCGCCAAGGTTTTCACCAAATGAGCAAGGCCAATCTCCTCGACCGCCGCCAGGTGGTGTCCACACTGCTGGCGAACCGCAAGGACGTCGTCGCGATCGGCGGCTTGGGGGCCTCCACCAACGACATGTGCGCCGCCGGCGATCACGCCCGCAACTTCTACCTCTGGGGCGGCATGGGCGGCGCCGCGATGATCGGGCTGGGTCTGGCGCTGGCGCAGCCGAAGCTGCCGGTTTTGGTCATCACCGGCGACGGCGAGATGCTGATGGGCATGGGCAGCCTCGCCACCATCGGCCTGCAGAAGCCGGCCAACCTCTCGATCGCAGTGCTCGACAACGAGGCCTATGGCGAGACCGGCGGCCAGACCAGCCACACCTCCGCGGCCGCCGACCTCGTCGGCATCGCCAAGGCGTGCGGCATTAACGACAGCCGGGCTGTCACGACCATGGCCGACGTCGAGGCCTTCGCCAAAGCCGTCCACGACGTTTCCGCAGGTCCCCGCTTTGCGAACGTGAAGATCGACAGCGCCAATCTGGAGCGGATTCTGCCGACCAGGGATGGGACCTACATCGTCAACCGGATCCGCGCTGACCTCGGCTTCCAGCCGATCTAGGCCGTCTGCCGATCCTTGCCCGACTCCTGCACGCGGGCCGTGCAGGCTCGGTCAATTTCCATTTGATTCTACGTTGCACGCAGGTTGCGATGCAACATAGTGCTTGACTTCTGCGTGGGTGAGTGCTTACTCACCCAGCATGAGCTCATTGCGTATGACGAGCGACCTGAGGCGTCAATTGATCCTCGGCGCCGCAAAGCGCTGCTTTGCCCGACATGGCTATAACGGCACCACGACCAAGAGCGTGGCGGCCGCCGCTGCCATTTCCGAGGCGCTGCTGTTCAAGCATTTCCCGTCCAAGGCGGCGCTCTATGCCGAGATCCTCAGCGACGAATGCGAGGCGGATCCCGCTCTGATGGAGCTGCTCGAACGGGAGCCGTCGACGGCGGCCCTGGTCGAACTGATCCGCAGCATGGTCCAGCATTTCCTCGCGATCGCGGATGGGCCCGACCAGGAAGAGGCCCAGCGCCTGCGGCTGATGGCCACGAGCCATTTGGATGACGGCGAATTCGCCCGCTTGCTCTATGCCAAGATCGAGACGCTGATCAGCGCGGTCTTCGTCGCCTCGCTCGAGCGGGCGGTTGAGAGCGGTGACGCACGGCCCTGCGCCGGCGATCCGCTCAACCTGTTCTGGTTCGCGCATCATGCGGTGTTGACCGCGGCGCTGACCAGGCTGCCGGCCACGCCCTGTCTCGCCTACGGCAGGGCGACCGACCTGGAGCGGCAGCTGTGTGAGTTTCTCCTGAGGGGTATCGGACTTAACGACGCCGCAATTGCTTCGCATCTGGGCCGCAATCAGGCCGCGGACGCGAACCAGGCGGCGATTGCAGAAAGCGCATGACATGAACATCGTGGCCGAAAACAAGATTTCGGGGCAACCGATCGACAACAAGGCTCCCAAGCGCCCGGTCAAGCCGGTGCGCTGGTTCATCATCGTCGGCACGCTTCTGGCCGTGCTCGTCGGTGGGCTCGTCTGGTTCAATTCTTTCCGCGGCCAGATGATCAAGCAGTTCTTCGCCAACAACAAGCCGCCGCCGACCCCGGTCAGCGCAGCCGAGGCGAAGTCCGAAGTGGTGCCGAACCTGCTCACCGCGGTCGGCAGCCTCGTCGCCGTGCACCAGGTCGACGTCAGCGCCGACGTCAATGGCCGCGTCACCGAGATCAAGTTCGAGCCGGGTACGCGCGTCGAGGCCGGCACGCCGCTGGTGCAGCTGTTCGACGCGCCGGAGCAGGGCGACCTCGCCAATTACAAGGCGCAGGCGACCGTCGCGCAGTTGTCGCTTGACCGCGCCAAGCAGCTGGCCTCGCGCCAGTTCGGCCCGCAGGCGACCGTCGACCAGGCGCAGGCCGCTTACGACCAGGCGCAGGCGGGCATCGCCAAGACCGAGGCGTTGATCTCGCAGAAGCTGGTGCGTGCGCCGTTCGCCGGCGATCTCGGCATGCGCAAGGTCGAGGTCGGTCAGTATCTGACCGCCGGCACCGCGATCGTGTCACTGACCGATCTGTCGGAGCTGTGGGCCAACTTCACCGTGACGGAAAAGGATTCCGGCAGCCTCAAGGTCGGCCAGACCGTCCGGCTGAAGGTCGACGCCTATCCCGGCCGTACCTTCGAGGGCAAGATCACCACGATCGAGCCGCAGATCTCGACCGACACCCGCAACATCCGTGTGCAGGCGACGATCGCCAATCCGGAGAAGATCCTCAAGCCCGGCATGTTCGTGACCACGACGGTGGTGCTGCCGGAAAAGCCGGCCGTGATCACGGTGCCTGAAACGGCGGTCGACTACACGCTGTACGGCGACTCCGTGTTCGTGATCAGCGAAAAGAAGGAAGAGGACGGCAAGACCAGCCTGTCGGCGGTGCGCACTTTCGTGCAGACCGGCAGCCGGGTCGAGGGTCGCGTCGAAATCGTCAAGGGCCTGAAGCCAGGCGACAAGGTCGTCGCCGTCGGCCAGCTCAAGCTGCAATCGGGTGCGCCGGTGTCGATCTCGACCGATCCGGCCCCGCAGATCCCGGCGCAGCCGCCGCGCTACTGACAACATCCTCGCGTGATCCGGCCCGGCCGGATCACGCATCTTGAAAAACGAAATCGAGATCGCCCGCGATGGCCTTTACCGACATTTTCATCAAGCGACCGGTCCTGTCGGTCGTCGTCAGCCTGCTGATCCTGCTGATCGGCCTGCGCGCGGCGATGGTGCTGCCGATCCGGCAATATCCCAAGCTGTCGAACACGGTCATCAACATCACGACCGTCTATCCCGGCGCGTCCGCAGATCTGATCCAGGGCTTCATCACCACGCCGATCGAGCAGGCGGTCGCCTCCGCCGAGGGCGTCGACTACATCACCTCGTCCTCGGTGCTCGGCACCTCGACGATCCAGGTCTACATCAAGCTGAATTTCGATCCGAACCAGGCGCTCACCGAGGTGCTGGCGAAGACCAATTCGGTGAAGTACCTGATCCCGAAGGAATCCAACGACCCGATCGTCACCAAGACCACGGGCCAGACCACGGCCGTGATGTATCTCGGCTTCTCCTCCGAGGAGCTGTCCGGCTCGGCGATCTCCGACTATCTGACGCGCGTGGTGCAGCCGGTGCTGTCGACCGTCGACGGCGTCGCCTCGGCCGACATCCTCGGCGGCCAGACCTTTGCGATGCGGCTGTGGCTCGATCCCGTGAAGATGGCGGGCCGCAACGTATCGCCGGCGGACGTCGCGGCGGCGATCCAGGCCAACAACTTCCAGTCCGCCGCGGGCCAGACCAAAGGCTATCTGATCGTCTCGAACGTCTCGACCAATACGGGCCTGACCAACGTCGACCAGTTCAAGAAGATGATCGTCAGGGCCAAGGACGGCGGCTTCGTGCGGATGGAGGATATCGCCACCGTCGAGCTTGCGGCTCAGAGCACGGACGCCAGCGTCGCCTTCAATGGCGAGCACGCGATCTTCATCGGCGTGAACGCGACGCCGCAAGGCAACCCGCTGACGCTGGTCAAGGGCGTGCGCGCGCTATTCCCCGAGCTCGAGCGCAGCCTTCCGCCGTCGATGAAGATGAAGGTCGCCTACGACTCGACCAAGTTCATCCAGTCCTCGATCGAGGAGGTGGAGAAGACGCTGGGCGAGGCCGTGATCATCGTGATCGTGGTCATCTTCCTGTTCCTGGCCTCACTGCGGTCGGTCATCATCCCCGTCGTCACCATTCCACTGTCAATGATCGGCGTCTGCACGCTGATGCTGGCGCTGGGCTTCAGCTTCAACCTCCTGACGCTGCTCGCGATGGTTCTGGCGATCGGCCTCGTGGTCGACGACGCCATCGTCGTGGTGGAGAACATCCACCGCCATCTGGAGGAGGGCAAGACGCCGGTCCAGGCGTCGCTGCAAGGCGCGCGCGAGATCGTGGGTCCCGTCGTCTCGATGACCATCACGCTCGCGGCCGTGTATGCGCCGATCGGCTTCCTCGGCGGCCTCACCGGCTCGCTGTTCCGCGAGTTCGCCTTCACGCTGGCCGGCTCGGTGATCGTGTCGGGCGTGATCGCGCTGACGCTGTCGCCGATGATGTGCTCGGTGCTGCTGAAGAACACCGAAGAGGGCCGGTTCGCCAAGCTCGTGAACCAGGTGTTCGGCGCGATGACGCGCTGGTACGGCCGCAGGCTCGATCGTTCGCTGGACTACAAGGCCATCACCGGCCTGTTCGCGCTCACCATCCTCGGCCTCGTCGGCTTCCTCTACATGCACACCTCGAAGGAGCTCGCGCCCGAGGAAGACCAGGGCATCGTGTTCGCGGTGACCAAGGCGCCGAAATACGCCAACATCGACTATCTCGATTTCTACGGCGAGAAGCTCGACAAGGAATTCGCGAAGTTCCCCGAGACCGATCTGCGCTTCGTGCTGAACGGCATCAACGGCCCGCAAGGCGGTATCGCCGGCATGCTGCTCAAGCCGTGGGACGAGCGCAAGCGCTCGTCGATCCAGCTCAAGCCGCTGGTGCAGGCCGAGCTCTCCAAGATCGAGGGCGTGCAGGCCTTCGCGTTCAACCTGCCGCCGCTGCCGGGCGGACCGGGCGGCTTGCCGATCCAGATGGTGATCAACTCCACCGCCGGCTTCCAGACCGTCTATGAGCAGATGGAGAAGCTGAAGGACGCCGCGCGCAAGAGCGGCATGTTCATCGTCTCCGACAGTGATCTCAACTTCAACCAGCCGAACGTGGAGGTGACGATCGACCGCACCAAGGCGCAGGACCTCGGCGTCAACATGCAGAACCTCGGCGCCACGCTCGCGGTGCTGCTCGGCGGCAACTACATCAACCGCTTCAATCTCGAGGGCCGCTCCTACCAGGTGATCCCGCAGGTCCCCCGTGCCAAGCGGCTGTCACCTGAATCGCTCGCCGGCTTCTATGTGACGACCAACACCGGCCAGCAGCTTCCGCTATCCACCGTCGTCTCGATCAGGACAAAGACCGACCCGAATTCGCTGACTCACTTCAACCAGCTCAATTCGGCGACGTTCTCGGCCGTGCCGATGCCTGGCGTGACCGTCGGCGCCGCGGTGGACTTCCTTGAAGGCGAGGCCAAGAAGCTGCCGCAGGGCTTCAGCCACGACTATCTGGCGGACAGCCGTCAATATGTGCAGGAAGGCAACCAGCTCGCGATCACTTTCGGCTTCGCGCTGATCATCATCTTCCTGGTGCTGGCGGCGCAGTTCGAGAGTCTGCGCGACCCGCTGGTCATCATGATCTCGGTGCCGATGGCGATCGTCGGTGCGCTGATCCCGCTGTTCTTCGGCGTGGCGACCATGAACATCTATACCCAGGTCGGTCTGCTCACGCTGGTCGGCCTCATCACCAAGCACGGCATCCTGATGGTGGAGTTCGCCAACGAGCTCCAGGTGAAGGAACGGCTCGACCGCCGCTCGGCCATCGAGATGTCGGCCCGCATCCGCCTGCGGCCGATCCTGATGACGACGGCCGCGATGGTGACCGGCCTGATCCCGCTCCTGACCGCGACCGGTGCAGGCGCGGCCAGCCGCTTCTCGATCGGCCTCGTGGTCGTCGCCGGCATGTCGATCGGCACGCTGTTCACGCTGTTCGTGCTGCCGGCGGTCTACGTGGTGCTGGCGACCGACCATCGTGCGGCGGCCGATTCCGAGCGGAACAAGCAGATCGACGAGCTGGACCTCGATTCAAAGGTGCTGCGGCCCACCTGAGGTCGCTGGCAGGGTAGTCCCGAGAGAGCGGCAGCGGTGATCCGCTGCCGCTCTTTTTGTTAGGCCTCTGGCGATCCGCTTCCCGCGCTTGCGAGAGACAAGGTCCGGTCTTCTTGCTAGGTTCCGCGGGATGAGCCTGTCCGTCCACCCCGACACCCCGCAAGCCGGGACACTGCCGAGCGCGGCCCGAGGCGAGGCCGCCTCCCGTGAGACGGCGGGCCGCGGAATCCGGACCCGGCTCTTTGCCAAATACGTCGCGCTGTTCGTGGCCGTCGTCGCCATTGCGCTGCTCGCCAACGGCCTGTTCGAGGTCTACTTCTACTATCGCGAGCACAAGGCTTCGCTGATCCGGGTCCAGCACGAGCAGGCCGAGGCGGCGGCGGCCAAGATCGGCCAGTTCGTCAAGGAGATCGAGAGCCAGCTCGGCTGGACCACGCAGCTGCCCTGGTCGGGTGGCTCGATCGAGCAGCGCCGGTTCGACGCACTGCGCCTGTTGCGCCAGGTGCCTGCGATCACCGAGCTGGCTCAGGTGGATTCGAGCGGCAAGGAGCGCCTCCGGGTCTCGCGCCTGGCGATGGACGCGCTCGACAGCGGGATCGACTTGTCGAGCGATCCGAAGTTCACCGAAGCGGTCGCGCGCAAGGTCTATTACGGGCCGGTCTATTTCCGCCGGGAGTCCGAGCCTTATATGACGCTGGCGCTGGCGGGCGCGCGCAAGGATGCCGGCGTCAGCATCGCCGAGGTCAATCTCAAGCTGATCTGGGACGTCGTGTCCCAGATCAAGGTCGGCGAGCGCGGCAACGCCTACGTGGTCGGCCCGGAGGGCCGCCTGATCGCGCATCCCGACATCAGTCTCGTTCTGCGCAACACCGACATGTCCGGCCTTCCGCAGGTACGTGCCGTGCGGGCCGGCGGTGGCATGCCCGACGTGCTTTCCGAGGCCTACAACATCCAGGGACAAAAGGTGCTGACCGCCTCGGCCCCGATCGAGCCGCTGCGCTGGACCATGTTCGTCGAGCTGCCGGTCGAGGAAGCCTATGCGGCGCTCTACGCCTCGCTGCAGCGCCTTGCCATCGTTCTGCTCGCGGCCTCCATCTTCGCGGTACTCGCCGGGATCTTCCTCGCGCGCCGCATGGTCGGGCCGATCCAGGCGCTGCGGAGCGGCGCCGAGCGAATGGGTGGCGGTGATTTCTCCCAGCGCATCTCGATCAAGACCGGCGACGAGCTCGAGGGGCTCGCGGACCAGTTCAATCACATGGGCGAGCGCTTGCAGGAATCCTATGCCGACCTCGAGAACAAGGTCGAGCAGCGCACCGCGCAACTCCGGCAATCGCTCAACGAGCTGCGGACCGCGCAGGACCGGCTGATTCAGACCGAGAAGCTGGCTTCCCTCGGCCAGCTCACCGCCGGCATCGCCCACGAGATCAAGAACCCGCTCAACTTCGTCAACAATTTCTCCGCGGTCTCGACCGAGCTGATCGACGAGCTCAACGAGATCCTGCAATCCGCCGCGTTCGACGGCAAGACGAAGGAGGAGGTCGACGAGCTGACCGGCATGCTCAGGGCCAATCTCGAGAAGGTGGTGCAGCACGGCAAGCGCGCCGATTCCATCGTCAGGAACATGCTGCTGCATTCGCGTCAGGGTTCGGGAGAACATCGCGCCGTCGATATCAATGCGGTGGTCGAGGAAAGCCTTAATCTCGCCTATCACGGCGCGCGTGCCGAAAGGCCTGCCTTCAACGTTACGCTGCATCGAGAATTCGACCCGGCCGTCGGCGCGATCGACATCTATCCGCAGGAGATCGCGCGCGTCTTGCTCAACCTGATCTCGAACGGCTTCTATGCCGCGGCCAAGCGCAAGGAGAGCGAGGGCGAGGTGTTCGAGCCTACGTTGCGCGCGGCAACGAAGAATCTCGGCGACAGGGTCGAGATCCGGATCCGCGACAACGGCACTGGGATTCCGCCTGAAGTAAAGGACAAGATGTTCAATCCGTTCTTCACGACCAAGCCGGTCGGCGAAGGCACGGGGTTAGGCCTTTCAATGAGCCATGACATCGTGGTGAAGCAACACGGCGGCACGATCGACGTGAACACTGCACAAGGTGTATTCACCGAATTCATCATCACGCTGCCGCGGGAGATGGCAGCGGGCGACACGTCCGGAGGAAAGTCTTGAACGTCTACATCCTGGTCGTTGATGACGAGCCCGACGTCGAGGCACTGTTTCGGCAGCAGTTCCGGCGCGACCTGCGCGCCGGCCGCTTTCAGATGGAGTTCGCGCTCTCGGCCCCCGAGGCGCTCGAGCGGGCTGCCGAGGTTCGTGATCCCTCGCTGATCCTGATCCTGTCGGACATCAACATGCCCGGCATGAGCGGGCTCGACATGCTGCCGAAGGTGCGCGCCGCGCATCCGGACGTTCCCGTCATCATGATCACGGCCTATGGCGATGCCGAGACGCGCCGAAAGGCGATCGAACGGGGCGCCGTCGGCCTCCTCACCAAGCCGATCGACTTTGCGCTGCTGCGCCAGGAGATCGATACGAGGCTCGAGCAAGCCGCATGACTGCGACCATTCTCTTCGTCGACGACGAGCCGGACCTCGAGGCGTTGATCCTGCAGAAATTCCGCAGGCAGATCCGCGATGGGCAGCTCGCGCTCATCTTCGCGCGCGACGGCCTGGAGGCGCTGGAATCGCTGGAGCAGAATCCGCATGTCGATATGGTGGTCTCCGACATCAACATGCCGCGGATGGACGGTCTGTCGCTGCTGGCGAAGCTCCAGGAGGCCGAGGAGAAGAAATCGACCATCATCGTTTCGGCCTATGGCGACATGAGCAACATCCGCACCGCCATGAACCGTGGCGCGTTCGACTTCCTGACCAAGCCGATCGACTTCGCCGACCTCGAAGCCACGATCGAGAAGACCATCCGCCATGTGGAGATGCTGCGCGAGGTTCGGCGGCGCCAGATGGAAGCCGAGCGCGCCCATGCCTCGCTGTCGCGCTTCTTCTCGCCGGAGATCGCAAGGCGGCTGGCCGGGGACGTCGATGGCGACGGCATGGAGGTGCAGTGGCGCGATGTCGCCACCCTCTTCACCGACATCACCGGCTTCACCTCGCTGGTCGAGACCGCGCCTCCGCAGACGCTGGGCGAGCTCCTCAACGAATATGTCGGCGGCATGACCGAGGTCGTCTTCGCCCATGAGGGGACGGTCGCAAAGATCATCGGCGATGCGATCCAGGTGCTGTTCAACGCCCCAGGTGACCAGCCGGACTATGCAACGCGCGCGGTCGCCTGTGCGCATGACCTCGACGCCTGGGCGGAGGACTTTTCGGCGCGCTGGAAGGCAAGAGGCGTGAATTTCGGAGCTACCCGCATCGGTTCCCATGCCGGTCCGGCGCTGGTCGGCAATTTCGGCGGCAACCGCTTCTTCGATTACACGGCCTATGGCGACACCATCAACATTGCGGCCCGGCTGGAGGCGGCGAACAAGCATTTGGGAACGCGCATTTGCGTCAGTGCCAGCGTGGCGAAGGGAGCCGAAAACTTTCATGGCCGTCCGGTGGGCGATCTGATGCTGCGCGGACGCAGCGAGCCGTTGCGCGCCTTCGAGCCGCTGCCGCAGGCGAAATTCGAGGCGCCGGAGACGACGCAATATGCCGAAGCCTTCGCCAAGATGGAGGCCGGCGATGCCGCGGCCATGCCGGCCTTTGCCGCGCTGGTCGGCATGCACGCCGACGATCCCTTGGCCGGATTTCACCTGAAGCGCCTGCTCAACGGCGCCAAGGGCACTCGCATGCAACTGGAATAGGAGTCCGTCATGACGCGCGAATTCTCGGCCGGCAATTACCGTTTCATTCCGTCCGTCTTCCAATACTCTGCCGGTGCTGCCGCGGATGAAGGCTACGAGATCGAGCGGGTCCGGTTCGATCGCATGGTGCCGCTCGCGGAAGGGTTTGCGCTGGCCGCAAAGTTCATCCAGGAGGCGGGTCGTCCGCTGACGGCATTCTGCGCCTGCGAGCTGCGCTCGCCCGCGGCCTTCAGCGAGGAAGGTTTTCGCGCGTTCAACCTGCATTATGTGAAGACGCTATCCGAATGGGGCATCTTCGACGGCAGCACCAATCCGGTGGCGCGCAGCAATGTCTGTCCGGAGTTCGATCCCCCGTCGGAGCCGTCGTTCTATGCGTTCTCGTTCACGCGTCCGACGCGGTCAAATTTGCCGAGCTTCGTCATCGCCGGCGGCGCCGAGGCGCGCGAGGGCAGCGGCACCTATGTGGAGCGCACGGTGCGCTACCGCGATCTCAGCCCGGAGGGGCTGCGCGAGAAGGTGCGCTTCACCACCACATCGCAGATGGAAAACCGGATGGCGGCCTTCGGCTTCGGCTGGAAGGATACGACCGGCGTGCAGGCCTATTCCGTGCACGACTTTCACCACGCGCTGGTGGACGAGCTGGTTCGCCGTGGCGCGCTCCGCTCCGGGCTGACCTGGCATTTCGCCCGTCCGCCGGTGGTCGATCTGGAATTCGAGATGGATTGCCGCCGCGTGCTGCGGGAGGTGGTGATCTAGCGCTGCCTTGGGTCGAGCGCGTCGCGCAGGCCGTCGCCGAGCAGGTTCAGCGACAGCACCACGAGGAAGATCGCGAGACCCGGCCAGATCGCCATCCAGGGCGCCTGGGTCAGGAAGCGCTGTGCGGCGTTGAGCATGCTGCCCCAGGACGGCGCCGGCGGCTGCTGGCCGAGACCAAGGAAGGAAAGGGCGGCCTCGGCGATGATGGCCGCTGCGATCGAGAGCGTCGCCTGCACCAGCAGTGCCGGCAAGATGTTCGGCAGGATGTGCGAGAACGCGATCCGCCACGGCGGATTGCCGAGCGCGCGCGCCGCCTCGACATAGTCTTCGGCCTTGACGACGAGCACCTGGCCGCGGGTGAGGCGGATGAAGATCGGCGTTGCCGAGATGCCGATCGCGATCATGGCGTTGCCGAGGCTCGGGCCGAGGAACGCGGCGAGCGCAATCGCCAGGATCAGGAACGGGCAGGCCAGCATCGCATCCGTGATGCGGCTGATCAGCGCGTCGACGAAGCCGCCGCGATAGCCGGCGAGCAGGCCGAGCGGCACGCCGATGCCGAGCGCGATCGCGACCGAGATCAGGCCGGCGAGCAGCGAGGCGCGCGCGCCGTAGACGACCCGGCTCAGGATGTCGCGGCCGAGCTCGTCGGTGCCGAACCAGTGGGCTGCAGTCGGCGGCTTGCGCACCAGGCTCCAGCTGGTCGCGATGGGGTCATAGGGCACCACCAGCGGCGCAAGGGCCGCAAGAAGGATGAAGGCCGAGATCACGACAAGCCCGAACACCGCTGCCTTGCGCTTGAACAGCCGCCGCCGCGCACGCCGTGCCGGGCTGTCGAACTCGTAGGCCTGCGTGGCGGGGCTGGCTGGGAGCGCTACGTCGGTCATCGTCTAGCCCCTCAGCCGTGGGTTGACGAGGATATAGGCGATGTCGGCGACGAGGTTCAGCGTGATGTAGACCGTGGCGGTCACCAGCACCACGCCCTGGACCACGGCGTAGTCACGGTTGAACACGGCGTCGACGATCAGCTTGCCGAAACCGGGAATGGAGAAGATCTGCTCCGTCAGCACGGCGCCCGACAAAAGCGTGCCGAGCTCGAGCGCGCCGAGCGTGATGACGGGGGTCAGCGCATTGCGCATGGCGTGTTTGAGGATCACCGTGCGTTCCAACAGTCCTTTGGCGCGCGCGGTGCGCACGTAGTCGCTCTCCAGCACCTGAAGCATGGCGCTGCGCGTATGCCGCATCAGGATCGCGGCGATCGCGTTGCCGAGCACGAAGGCCGGCATGATGGTGACGGCGAGGCTCGCGCGCCAGTTCTCGGTGAGCGGCACGTAGCCGGAGGCCGGCAGCCATCCAAGCTCGATCGAGAACAGGAAGATCAGCATGATCCCGAGCCAAAAGTTCGGCGTCGAGATGCCCCACAGCGCAAAGAGATTGGCGCCATAGTCCCAGGCCGAACCTTTCTTCACGGCGGCGACGATGCCGGCGGGAATGCCGATCAGCAGCGCGATCAGGATCGCCATCGAGCCGAGCTGAAGCGTCACCGGCAGCTTCTGCGCGATCAGCTCGCGCACCGGCATCTTGTTGCGCAGCGACTCGCCGAAATCGCCCGAGAGCACGCCCTTGATCCAGTAGGCGTACTGTACCGGGACTGGCTGATCGAGCCGATATTGGCGACGGATCTGCTCGATCACGGCGGGATCACGCTCTTCGCCCGCCATCACCAGCGCGGGGTCACCCGGCAGCAATTGCTGCAGCGAGAAGATCAGCACCGAGACGAAGAACAGCGTCGGCACGATCTGCACAAGACGGCGGGCGAGGAAGTTCAGCATCCTCGCAGCGTCACTTCAGCTTGAGACCGACAACGCGGACGAGGCCGTCCGGCATCTGCCTGTAGCCTTCGAGCTTGGTCGTGTGCGCGATGATGATGCGGCGATGGTAGAGATACAGCAGCGGTTCTTCCTCCTGGACCAGCTTGGCCAGGACCTCGTAGCTCGCCTTGCGCTTGGCGGGATCGGTGACGAGCCGCGCCTCCTCCAGCGCCTTGTCGGCTTGCGGATTGTTCCACCCGCCATAGTTCTGCGGCGCGCCGTTGTGCAGGAAAACGAAGGTGTTGCCGTCAGGGTCGACGCGGCCGCTCCAGGCGAGCATGTAGGCCTGGTAGTCACCGGCTTCCGCTTGCTTGAGCCCGGTCGCGAACTCGGTGACGCGGATCTTCATGTCGAAGCCGGCTTCCGCCGCCATCGACTGGATCACCTGCGCCGGCGTCTCGGTCTCCGCGCCCTTGGGCACCATGAAGTCGACGCTGACCGGCGGCGTCACGCCGGCCTCCTTCAGCAGCGCTTTGGCTTTCTCGACGTTGCGCGGACGGACCGGAAGCGATTTCTGATAATAGGGATGATTAGGATTGACCCATTGATTGCCAACCTGAAACTCGCCGTTGAACACGACCTGGTTGATCGCCTCGCGGTCGATGGCGAGGTCGAGTGCCTGCCGCACCTTGGCGGATTGGCTGAGCGGGCCCTTGGCCTTGTCCTTGCCGATGTTCAGCGTAATGCCCTGATAGCCGAGCTCGATGGCGGTCGCGACCTTCAGCCGGGAATCGGCGCGCACCTCCTTCAGATCGGTGGCGAGCACGCGCTCGATCAGATCGAGGCCGCCGGATTTCAGGTTTGCGAGCCGCACGGTGGCATCGACGATCGGCTGAAACACGATCTTGTCGATGAAGATGTTGTCCTTGTTCCAGTAGTCGGCGAATTTCTCGAACACGATGCGGTCCTGCTGCACGCGCTCGACGAACTTGTAGGGGCCGGCGCAGACCGGGCGCAGGCCGAACTTGTCGCCGGCCTCCTTGGCCGCCTTCGGCGACATCATCATTCCGGCGCGGTCGGTGAGCTGAGCAAGCAGGGGCGAGAATGGCGACTTCAGCACTAGCTTGATCGTGAGGGGATCGACGATTTCGACGTGATCGACCGAGGCGAGCTCCGGCTTGCGGAACGAGCCGGGAAAGGTCAGGTGCCGCTCCAGCGAGAATTTTGCGGCCTCGGCATGGAACGGCTCGCCGTCGTGGAATTTCACGCCGGGCCGCAGCTTGATGACCAGCGCCTTGCCGTCGTCGGCGGTTTCGCTCGAGAGCGCCAGCTGCGGCACGATGTTGAGCTTCTCGTCGATGTCGAACAGCTTGTCGCAGAAGGAAGAGAACACGATGCGGCCGACATAGGTGCGCGCCATCGTGGGATCGAGGATATCGGGGTCCTCGGCGAGGCCGATGCGCAACGTGGTCTGGGCCTGTGCGGCTCCGATCGACATCAGGACAGCGGCGGCCGTTGCGGCCAGGCGAAACATCTTCATCGGATAATCCCCATTGCTTCGGCTACATCGTTGTAGAAGTGGTGCCTTGTTTAACAACCCCTGCGGGGCTCCCGCCTTCCGTCTTTCGGCTGAAGGCGGCGACTAGTTTTGCAAGTGCCGGCGAAAACCCGCCGGCGGTGGGTAGAATGGCGTCGGCGGACGGCAGCTCCGCGGTGCGGTGACAGGCAGTGGCGTGGCCCGTGCGATCAGCCAGAAGCGCAGGCGCCTCGCTGCGGCAGCGCTCGATCACGAACGGGCAGCGGGTATGAAAGCGGCAGCCGCTGGGCGGATCGAGCGCGCTCGGGATTTCGCCCTCCAGCAGCACCGTCGTTCGTTTCGCCTTCGGCTGCGGCTGCGGGATCGCGGACAGCAGCGCGCGGCTGTAGGGATGGCGCGGCGCCGCGAACAGCGCGTCGGCTTCCGCGGTCTCGACGATCTGGCCCAGATTCATCACCGCCACGTGGTCGGCGATGTGCTTGACCACGGCGAGGTCGTGCGAGACGAAGATGTAGGCGAGGCCGAGCCGATCCTGCAGCTCGCGCAGCAAATTGAGGATCTGCGAGCGGATCGAAACGTCGAGCGCCGAGACCGGCTCGTCGCAGATGATCAGCTTCGGCTCGACCGCGAGCGCGCGGGCGATGGCGATGCGCTGGCGCTGGCCGCCGGAGAATTCGTGCGGATAGCGGCGGGCGAGGCGCGGCTCCAGCCCGACCAGCCGCAGCAGCTCGGCGACGCGCTCGACCCGCCGCGCCGGCGGCACCAGATCGTGCAGCGCCAGCGGCTCGGTCAGGATCTGGCCGACCGTCATGCGCGGATTGAGCGAGGCGTAGGGATCCTGGAAGATGATCTGCGCCTCGCGGCGGAAGGCGCGCAAGGTCCCGGCCTCGAGCGCGAGCAGGTCGCGGCCGTCGAAGCGGACCGTGCCGGCATCCGGCTCGATCAGCCGCAGCACCAGGCGGCTGACGGTGGACTTGCCGCAACCGGATTCGCCGACCAGGGCCAGCGTCTTGCCGGCCTCCAGCGCGAAGGACACGTCATCGACCGCCTTGACGTGCGCCAGCGCCCGGCCGAGCAGCGAGCGCTGGGCGACGAAATGCTTGACCAGGCCGTTGACCTCGAGCAGCGCCATCACGACACCAGCAATTCGAGCGGCGCGCGAATGCAGCGCGAGAGGTGGCCCACGCCGACTTCGACCAGCGGCGGCGATACCTTGGTGCAGGCGTCGAGTACGAAGGGACAACGCGCGGCGAAGCGGCAACCGGCGGGCGGCTGCGCCATGTTCGGCACCATGCCTTCGATCGTCGCGAGCTGCTCGGCGCGGTGGTCGAGCCGCGGGATCGAGCCGAGCAGGCCGACGGTGTAGGGATGCTGCGGCGCGGAGAACAATTCATCGACCGGCGCGCGCTCGACGATCTCGCCGGCATACATCACCGCGACCTCGTCGCAGACCTCGGCGACGACGCCGAGATCGTGGGTGATCAGGATGATCGCGGCACCGCTCGCGGCCTTCAGCTCGCGCATCAGCTCCAGGATCTGGGCCTGCAGGGTGACGTCGAGCGCGGTGGTTGGCTCGTCCGCGATCAGCAGGCGCGGGTCGCAGGCGAGAGCCATCGCGATCATGACGCGCTGGCGCATCCCGCCGGAGAGCTTGTGCGGGTAGTCGTCGATCCGACGCTCGGGCGAGGGGATATGGACGCGGCGCAACAGCTCGATCGCGCGGTCGCGTGCGCTCCTTCGCGAGCCGCCGCGGTGACGCAGGATCGTCTCGATGATCTGGTCGCCGATCGTAAAGCTCGGATTGAGCGAGGTCATCGGCTCCTGGAAGATCATCGCCAGCCGGTTGCCGCGCAGATCGCGCAACGTCTGGTCCGGCGTCGTCAGCAGGTCGAAACCGTCGAAGCGGATCGCGCCACTTATTTCTGCGCTCTGCTTCGGCAAGAGGCCCATGATCGCCAGCGACGTCACGCTCTTGCCGCAGCCGGACTCGCCGACGAGGCCGAGCGTCGCGCCATTGGCGACGCTGAGATCGACGCCGTCGACCGCATGGGTGATGCGGCCGTCGTCGCCATGAAAGCGGATACGCAGGTCCTTGATCTCGATGAGGGGACTGGCGCTCATGATCGTCTCGCGCGCGCCGCTTCGATGCTGGCGTCGATGACGCTGCGGTCGGTGTTGCCGGCAGGGTTCTGCCGCGTCGGCATGGAGGCGCGGAAGTGCACCCAGAGCTCGTGGCTGACGCGCTCGAGCCGCTCGAGCTCGCCGAGCGGATCGGGATGGTCGTCGGCGCGAATGTCGAGGGCCGGCCATTCCTCTTCGCCGTGGATCAGGAGCGCCGCCGACTGCTTGCCGCGCTTGTCGCCGCCCGCGGCTTCGCCGGCGCGCATCGCCGCGAGCAGACGGCGCGGGAAGGGCAGGCTGTCATTGGCGATGTAGGTCTTCGCGGTCTCGTCGAGCACGTCGGCCCCGGTGAGCATATTGCCGGCGATCGAGAAGCCGCTGCCGGCGACGTGGCCGCACCAATCGACACAGTCGCGCCCGGTATGCGCCGCGATTGCGCCGCTGGCGTCCATGATATGGACCTGGCGGCTCTCGCGGCCGTCATCGGCCGCCAGCAGCGTGGCGAGCACGTCGTGGGCGTTGAGGCCCTCGCGCAGCAGCTTGACGCCGTCGATGCCGTAATAGGGATTGACGAAGGCTTGCGTTGCGATCGCACCGAGCCCGGCGGCGATGTAGGGCACGCGCGCGCCGACGGCGAAGAACCGGGTCGCAACGGCAATGCCGAACTGGCCGGTGGCAGGATCGCGCGCGATGATCGACCAGGTCATGTGCTGCCTTCAGCGCCCCGCCGCGTAGCCCTGCATGCCGCGCGGATTGGCGGCAGCGCGACGGCGCGGACCCACGCGTGAGGCCGCGGTGAGGCGGCCCTCCGACCAGTCCGGCCCGACCTCGACGACATGCCCGCGCTCGCGCAGGTTCTCGATCGTCGCCTTCGGCACGCGGTTCTCGACCACGAGCACGCCGGGACGCGCGGTGCGCGGCCAGAACGAGATCGGGAAATGCTCGGAATGCCAGGCCGGCGCGTCGATCGATTCCTGGAGATTGAGGTTGCAATGGACGTGGCGCAGGAAGAATTGCGTGATCCACTGGTCCTGCTGGTCGCCGCCGGGTGAGCCCCAGGCGAGATAGGGCTCGCCATCGCGTAGCGCCATGGACGGCGAGAGCGTGGTGCGTGGCCGCTTGCCCGGTGCGAGCGAACTGGGGTGGTTCTCGTCCAAATCGAACATTTGGGCGCGGCTGCCGAGGCAGAAACCCAGCTCGGGAATGACCGGCGATGATTGCAGCCAGCCCCCCGAAGGCGTCGAGGACACCATGTTGCCAGCCTTGTCGATGATGTCGAAATGCACGGTATCGCCGCGCACTTCGCCAAAGCGCCCGACGGTTGGTTCACCGGCGCCGAGTGCGCCGACGGCCTCGCGTTGCCCCTCGGCGCGGCGCAGCTTGACCACGCCACCAAAACCCTCGACGGCACCGGGCCGAAGGTCGAGCGAAGCTTTCTCGGTCACCAGCTTGCGACGTTCGTCGTTGTAGGCGTCCGACAGCAGCGTCGCGATCGGGATCTCGCTGAATTTGGGGTCGCCGTAGAATTTTTCACGGTCGGCGAAGGCGAGCTTGGCGCATTCGATCTGGAGATGGATGAACTCGGGCCCGGTCGGGTCAAGTCCGTCGAGCGCAAAGCCCTTCAACAGCGCGAGCTGTTGCAGCGTCACCGGGGCCTGGCTCCAGACGCCGGCCTTGCAGACCGTGTAGCGGCCGTAGTCGTAGGTGAGCGGCGCTTCGACGGTCGGCTGCCAGCGCGCCATGTCGTCGGCGGAGAGCACGCCGCGATGCGGCGAGCCGCTGACGTCCATCACCTCCTGGGTCCGGCAGAACTTGTCGATGGCTTCCGCGACGAAGCCTTGCGACCAGGCTTTGCGCGCGTGCTCGATCTCGGCGTCGCGGCCGCCAGCGCCGCTTTCCGCCTCGCTGAGAATGCGGGCGTAGGTCGCGGCCAGCGTTGTGTTGGTGAAGAGCGTGCCGGGCTTCGGCACCTCGCCGTTCGGAAGGTACACCGCAGCCGAGGTCGGCCAGTGCTTGCGGAACAGCTGCTCGACGGTCTGGATCGTGGCGCAGGCGCGCTCGACCAGGGGATAACCGTCGCGGGCGTAGGAGATCGCGGGCTCCAGCACGTCGCGCACCCGCATGGTGCCGTAGTCGCGCAGCAGCATCATCCAGGATTCGAAGGTGCCGGGAACGCAGGCGGCGAGCAGGCCCGTGCCCGGCACCATGTCGAGGCCTTCGCTCTTGTAGTGCGCGATGGTGGCGCGCGCCGGCGCCGGGCCCTGGCCGCAGATCACCTCGGTGCGGCCGCGCTTGACGTCATGGACGATGATGGGCACGTCCCCGCCAGGACCGTTCAGATGCGGCTCGACCACCTGGAGCGTGAAGGCAGTCGCAACGCCGGCATCGAAGGCGTTGCCGCCTTTTTCCAGGATCGCCATGCCCACGGCCGTCGCGATCCAGTGCGTCGAGGCGACCACCCCGAACGTGCCCTCGATCTCGGGCCTCGTCGTGAACGGGTCGGGATTGATATTGCCCATGGGACTTCACCACCTTATTTCCGGCGCGCGCAATTGATCACAGGGCCACGCCGCCGCCAAATGCGCAGGCTGCATGGCACGCGCGCGTCACGCCGGGACCGGCGCGGTGTTGACCGCATGGCAGGCGACGCCGTCGATCAGTTCCGGCGTCTCCTTGCGGCAGAGATCGAAAGCCAGTGGGCAGCGCGGATTGAAGGCGCAGCCGGGGGGCGGGTTGATCGGGTTCGGGATCTCGCCCTTGACCGGAATGCGCTGGCGACCGCTCATGGCGAGATCAGGCACGGCGCCCAGCAGCATCTTGGTGTAGGGCATGCGCGGGTTGGCGAACAGCTCGCGTCCTTCCGCGATCTCGACGATACGGCCGAGATACATTACGCCGACGCGGCTCGCCATGTGGCGGACCACGGCGAGGTTGTGGCTGATGAACATGTAGGTCAGGCCGAACTTGTCCTGGAGGTCGCGCATCAGGTTGAGGATCTGCGCCTGCACGGAGACGTCGAGCGCCGAGGTCGGCTCGTCGCAGACGATGAATTCGGCATCCGAGGCGAGCGCCCGTGCGATTGCGATGCGCTGGCGCTGGCCGCCGGAGAATTCGTGCGGGTACTTCAAGCGGTCGTCCGGATGCAGGCCGACGAGGCTGAGCAGCTCGCCGACCCGGGCCTGGATGTCGCGCTCGCCCTGGATCAGGTCGAAGGCGCGGATCGGCTCGGAGACGATGGCATCGACCCGGAAGCGCGGGTTCAGGCTCGCATAGGGATCCTGAAAGATCATCTGGATGCGGCGGCGCAGCTTCCGCCGCGCCGGCGCCTGCCGCGGGTCGGTCATCGAGATGCCGTCGATCAGCACGTCGCCGGCGCTCGGCGGCAGCAGGCCGACGACCATGCGGGCCACCGTGGTCTTGCCGGAGCCGGACTCGCCGACCAGGGCAAAGGTCTCGCCCCTCCTGATGTCGAAGGCGACGTGATCGACCGCCTTGAGATATTCGAGATGTCCGCCTTCGAGCACGCGGTTGAGCCAGGGTTTCGAGACGTCGAAGACGCGGCGCAGGTTTGTGGCCTGGACGAAGGGAGCGCTCATGCCACGCTCTCCGCCGGCACGTCGTCATAGAGGTGGCAGGCGACGGATTGCGCGCCGCGCGCCAGCGGCTCCGGCCGGTCGATACGGCAACGATCGAAGGCGAAGGCGCAGCGCGGATTGAACGAGCAGCCGCGCGGGATCGCCGACAGGCGCGGCATCGAGCCCGGGATCTGCACCAGGCGCTTGTCCTCGCCGGCAAGCGTCGGGATCGCGCCCATCAGGCCCTTGGCGTAAGGGTGCAGCGGATTCTTCACGACGTCCTGCACCGGGCCGATCTCGGCGACACGGCCGGCATACATCACGGCGACGCGGTCCGACGTCTCCGCGATCACGCCCATGTCGTGGGTCACCAGCATCACGGCGGTGCCGTGGTCGCGGCCGAGACGCTTGATCAGCGAGATGATCTGCGCCTGCACGGAGACGTCAAGCGCGGTGGTCGGCTCGTCGGCGATGATCAGCTCGGGCTCGGCGCAGATCGCGAGCGCGATCACGACGCGCTGGCGCATGCCGCCGGAAAATTCGTGGGGATAGCCGTCGATGCGCTTTTCCGGCGCGGGAATGCCGACCTCGGCGAGCAGGTCGATGGCGCGGCGGCGGGCGGCCGATTCGGACAGGTTGAGATGGGTGCGGATCGTCTCTACGATCTGATCGCCGACCTTGTACAGCGGGTTCAGCGATGTCAGCGGATCCTGGAAGATCATCCCGATGCGCTTGCCTCTGATACGGCGCATCTCCTCGGGCGGCAGATTGTCGATGCGCAGGCCCGCGAGACGAATCTCGCCGCCGGCAATGCGGCCGGGCGGGTCGATCAGGCCGATCACCGAAAGGCCGGTGACGGACTTGCCGGCTCCGGATTCGCCGACGACCCCGAGCACCTCGCCCTTGGCGATGTCGAAGGAGACGCCGTCGATGGCGCGCAGCGTGCCGCGGCGGGAGGCGAACTCCACGTGAAGATCGCGTACGGAAAGGACGGGTTCGGTCATGGACGAGGCGTATTCATCGAAGCTTCGGATTGAGCGCGTCGCGCAGCCAGTCGCCGAGCAGATTGATCGACAGGATCAGCGCCGCGAGCGCGAGCCCCGGGAAGGCGACGATCCACCATTCGCCGGCGAACAGATAATTGTTGCCGATGCGGATCAAGGTACCGAGCGAGGGCATGGTGTCGGGCAGGCCGACGCCGAGGAAGGACAGCGTCGCCTCGGTGATGATGGCGAGCGCGAGGTTGATGGTGGCGATGACCAGGATCGGGCCCATCGTGTTCGGCAGCACGTGCCGCAACATGATCTTCGGCGCGGGCAGGCCGATCAGCTGCGCGGCGGCGACGTAGTCCTTGTTCTTCTCGACCATCACGGAGCTGCGCACGGTCCGGGCGTAGCCGACCCAGAAGCTCAGGCCGATCGAGATCACCAGTACCGCCAGCATGCTGGTGGCGTCCAGCCGGTTGCCGAGGATCGATTTCGCGATGCCGTTGACCAGGAGCGCGATCAGGATGGCCGGGAAGGTGAGCTGGACGTCGGCGATCCGCATGATCACGCCGTCGACTGCGCCGCCGAAATAGCCGGCGATCAGGCCGAGCGCGATACCGAGCGCGCCGGCGAAGATCACGCCGGCGACGCCGACGGCGAGCGAGATGCGCATGCCGTAGAGAATGGCGGAGAACACGTCGCGGCCCTGCTCGTCGGTGCCGAGCAGGAATGGGCTCTGACCGTCCGCGGTCCACAGCGGCGAGATCCGCGAATTCATCAATTGCAATTGTGCCGGATCGAACGGGTTCTGCACCGCGAGCACGGAGGCAAAGATCGCAAGCAGGAAGAACAGGACCGTGATGGCCGCGGCCACCATGGTGAGCTTGGAGCGGCGGAACGAATAGAACAGGTCGCTGTCGAGCGTGCGGCTGAACCAGCCATGGGCGGCCTGCGCCGGCTGCGCGCTTTGCTTGTCGGGGTTGGAGACGACTGCGTCGGACATGCAGGCTGCCCTATGCGGCGCGACCGACGGTCGAGCGCAGGCGCGGATCGACCACCGTGTAGAGAATGTCGACCACCAGATTGATGGTGACGAAGATCAGTGAAACCATCAGCAGGTAGGCGGCCATAATGGGAATGTCGACGTTTTGCACGGCCTGGACGAACAGAAGCCCCATGCCCGGCCATTGGAACACGGTTTCGGTGATGATCGAAAATGCAATAACCGAGCCAAACTGAAGCCCGGCCACGGTGATCACGGGAATCAGCGTGTTCTTCAGCGCGTGGCCGAAATGGATCGCGCGCGTGGTCAGCCCCCTCGCGCGGGCGAAGCGAATATAGTCGGTCCGCAACACTTCCAGCATCTCCGCGCGCACCAGCCGCATGATCAGGGTCATCTGGAACAGGCCGAGGGTGATCGAGGGCATGATCAGCGCCTTCAGGCCGGACAGCGTCAGCAGGCCCGTCGTCCACCAGCCGAGCTTGACCACCTCACCGCGGCCGAACGAGGGCAGCCAGCCCAATGTCACCGCGAACAGATAGATCAGGAGAATGCCGATCAGGAAGGTCGGCAGCGAGATGCCGATCAGCGAGACCGCCTGGAACAATTTGGCCAGCACGGTATCGCGCTTGAGCGCCGAATAGACGCCCATCAGGATGCCGCAGACCATTGCAAACACGGTCGCACAGATCGCAAGTTCCAGCGTCGCGGGCATGCGCTCCATCAACAGGGCCGCGACCGGCTGGCGGAACTGGTAGGAGACGCCGAACTTGAACTGCGCCGCATCGGCGAAATAGCGCACAAACTGCACCGGCACGGGATCGTCGAGGCCGAGCGACTTGCGCACGATCGCGCGTTCGGCCGCCGAGGTGTCGATCGAGACGATCTGGTTGACGGGGTCGCCGGCGAAGCGGAACATCGAGAACGCGATGATGCCGACGGCGAACATGACGCCGATGGCCTGAACGGCGCGGCGAAGCGTGAAAGCGAGCATGCCTTCCACTTTCCTTGGGTGAGCGTACGGCCGACACCGTCGGCCGGAAAAGGAAAGGTCCCGGAAGGCAGACGCCGCCGGGACCTCGTGTTCGACCGATGCTATTCCTTCTTGGTCGCCCAGTGGAACATGACGAGATTGTCGGCGCGCTGCGGCAGGTTGACCTTCTTCGATACGCCCCAGGCCAGCGCCTGCTGGTGCAGCGGGATGTAGGACCAGTCCTTCATGCCGATTTCGTAGGCCTGCTTGATCAGCTGGTTGCGCTTGGCGGTGTCGGCTTCGACCAGCACCTTGTCGGTGATGGCGTCGAACTCCTTGTTGCAATAGCCGCCGAGATTGGCCTCGCCGCGCGAGGACTTCGCATCGTCGCGGCAGCCCATGATGTCGTAGAGCACGTTATGGGAATCCATCGTGCTCGGCGTCCAGCCCAGCAGGTAGAACGAGGTCTGGTAGCCGCCCTGCTTCAGCACCTTGGCGAAGTATTGCGCCTTCGGCTGCGCCAGGAGATTGATCTTGACGCCGATGCGGGCGAGCATGCCGACCACGGCCTGGCAGATCGCGGCGTCATTCACGTAACGATCGTTCGGGCAGTCCATGGTGACCTCGAAGCCGTCGGGGTAACCGGCTTCGGTCAGGAGCTTCTTGGCGCCGTCGGGATCGAATTTCGGCCGCGTGAACTCCTTCGACAGCACGAACAGTTCCGGCGCGATCATCAGCGCCGACGGCGTCGACAGCCCGCGCATGACGCGCGTCTTGATCAGCTCGATGTCGATCGCCTTGTAGAAGGCCTCGCGGACGCGGGCGTCCTTGAACGGGTTCTTGCCCTTGATGTTCGAGTAGAGCAGCTCATCGCGCATCTGGTCGAAGCCGAGGAAGATGGTGCGCAGCTCCGGTCCCTTCAGCACCTGGGCATTCGGGCTGGAATCGACGCGGGAGATGTCCTGGATCGGCACCGGCTCGATCACGTCGACCTCGCCCGAGAGCAGCGCGGCGACGCGGGTGGCGTCGGAGGCGATCGGGGTGAAGATGATCTCCTTCAGATTGCCTTCGACCTTGCCCCAGTAATTGGGATTGGCCTTGAACACCGTCTTCACGCCGGGCTGATGGCTTTCGATGATGAAGGGACCGGTGCCGTTCTCGTTCAGCGAGGCATAGCTCGGCGTGGTCGCCGCCACCGGCGTCGGGTCGACGACGTTGTTCTCCTCGGCCCATTTCTTGTTCATGATGTACCAGACATCCCACGCATTGTGCAGGATGGGATTGGGCGAGGGCAGGAGGAAATCGACAGTGTAGTCGTCGACCTTGACCACCTTCACGTCCGGCGCAAGGCGGGTCTGCATGTTCGACCCCTTCTTGCGGACGCGATCGGCCGAGAACACCACGTCGTCGGCGGTGAAGGGGTTGCCGTTGTGGAATTTCACGCCCTTGCGCAGATGGAAGCGCCAGCGGGTCGGCTCCGGAGTTTCCCAGCTTTCCGCCAGTGCCGGAATGATCTTGAGGTCCTTGTCGCGCGCGGTGAGGCCTTGATAGACGTGGCCGAGATGGGCGTGGGTGGTGCTCTCGTTCAGGGTATAGGGATCGAGCGACTTCAGGTCACCCTGGTTGGCATAACGTAGCGTCTGGCTGGCTGCCGGCGAGACCGCCAACGCAAGCGTACCGGCGAGCGTCGCCGCAAACAGACTTTGACCGACTGACATTCTTGACCCTCTCCACACTGCCGCGCCGGTGATTTTTGATTGTTCGGCGGGGCTGATAGATCCATGTTGCCCAGAGTTCTCGACCCGTGCAAGCGTCATTCCAGCAAGGAACGCGCCAAGTTGCACCGCTGTGCAGCAATGCTGCCCGGCAATCCCAGGGTAGGCCGGCGAGCTTCTGCGCGGGTCGCGGGCCGGACAAGTTGATTGACCATACCCGTCGATTGAGGAAGCCGGTCCTGACGGCTTCCCCTCGGGTCGCTTGCGTTGCGGACCTTCTCGCGGTGATACTCCGACAGCTTGCTCGAATCTCATCCGGAGGGGACATGAAGGTTAACATCGAAATCGACTGCACTCCCCTCGAGGCCCGTCAGTTCTTCGGATTGCCGGATGTCTCGCCGATGCAGATTGCCGTCATGGACAAGCTACAGCAGCAGGTCCTGAGCAATATCGACAAGGTCTCGCCGGAATCGCTGATCCAAAGCTGGTTCACTTTCGATCCGAAGCTCGCCGAGCGGTTTCAGGACATGTTCGTCACCATGGCCGGCCTCGGCGGAACGCGCAGCGGCGACAAGAAGAAATAATGGCGCGCGGGCCGGACGGGCCGCAAGCGTCAGGCCGGCTTCGTCCGCCGGGCCTCGGCCTGCTGCTTGCCGAGGCCCGTGGGCTCTTCGAGTTGAATGCGAGCCTGTTGCTGTCGCCGCTCCTGATGCGGGCGCCGCGGGGCGACGGCCATCCGGTGCTGGCGCTGCCGGGCTTTCTCGCCAGCGACCTCTCGATGGTGCCGATGCGGCGCTATCTCAGCGAGCTCGGCTATGAGGCGCATGCCTGGCGGATGGGCCGCAATCTCGGCGGGCTCGGGCGCATGCGGGATTCGCTGCGCATGCGCTTGGCAGAAATCCATGCCGCAACGGGGCGCAAGGTCAGCCTGGTCGGGTGGAGCTTAGGGGGCGTCTATGCCCGCGATCTCGCGGTTTGGGCGCCGGACAAGGTCCGCTACGTCGTCACGCTCGGCAGCCCTTTTGCCAACGACGTGCGGGCGACCAACGCGACGCGGCTCTACGAGACGCTGTCCGGCGAGCGGGTCGAGGATTTTGCGGAAGCGCGCGAGGCGATTGCCGGCGATCTGCCGGTGCCGGCGACGTCGATCTATTCGCGCGCCGACGGCATCGTGAACTGGCGGACCTGCCTGCTGCGCCCCTCTGACCGCTCCGAGAACATCGAGGTGCACCTGGCGAGCCATATCGGGCTCGGCGTGAACCCGGCGGTGCTGTGGGCCGTGGCGGACCGCCTGGCGCAACCGGAGGGAGACTTCCGGCCATTTGACCGGGCCGGGCCGTTTGCCATTGCATATGCCCCGCCGGACCGGGCAGTATCGGCCTGACGAGAAGCGCCGCCAAGGCGCCCGTCGAATATTCGGGAGGGAACCATGGCTGACGGTAAGAAGCTGTCGTCGCTTGACGCGTCGTTTCTCTATCTGGAAACACCGGAGATGCCGATGCATGTCGGCAGCATGGCGATCTTCCGCCTGCCTGACGACTACAAGGGCGACTTCTTCGAAGACTTCAAGGCGATGATCGTCTCGCGCCTGCACATCGCGCCGATTCTCAAGGCGCGGCTGGAGAAGGCGCCGCTCGACATCGACCATCCCTCCTGGGTCGAGGACGACCAGTTCGACATCGACCGCCACATCTTCCGCGCCAGCCTGCCGCAGCCGCGCGACCGCGCCACGCTCGAGCGCATCGTCGGCTGGATGCATGCCAAGCTGCTCAACCGCGCCCGCCCGCTCTGGGAGTTCTACGTGTTCGAGGGCATGAAGGACAACGAGGTCGGGCTCTATTCCAAGATGCACCATGCCGCGATCGACGGCGGCGCCGGTGCGGCGCTGACCAACATGATCTACGACATCTCGCCGATTCCGCGAAAGGTCGATCCGCCGACCGCGGGCAGCAAGCCCGGGCAGGAGCCGCGCGACATCGCCGCGAACCTGCTCGATTCCTATCAGCAGCTGTTCAGCCAGCCGCTCGATGCGTCGGCGGCCGCGAAGAACCTGCAGCTGCCGCGCACCGGCAAGAGCGACATCGGCTCGATCCTGTTCGACAACGCGATGTACCAGATCGAGAGCGCGGTGCGCTTTGCCGGCAACATCCCGACCGTGCTCAAGAGCGTCTCCGACGTGCTCGGCAAGGTCGCCGATCCCAAGTCGCGCGAGAGCCTTGCCAGCATGGTGTCGCCGCCGACCATGCTCAACAAGACGATCTCCTCGGAGCGAAGCTTTGCCGGCGTGTCGATCCCGCTGTCGCGGGCCAAGGCGCTGGCCAAGCAGGCCGGCGGCAAGCTCAACGACGTCGTGCTTGCGCTCGCCTCCGGCGTGGTCCGCCGCTATCTCCTGCAATATGGCGCGCTGCCGGCGAAATCCCTGACCGCCGCCGTGCCGATCTCGCTGCGCGAGGAGGGCAACACCGAGGCCAACAACCAGGTGTTCGGCATGATCTGCTCGATCGCCACCAATATCGATGACCCCAAGGCGCGCCTCGAGGCCATCATCGCGCAATCGACCAAGTCCAAGGAGATGTCGCACCCCTTGCGCGCCTTGATGCCGCAGGTCTCCAACATCTCGATGCTGGGCGCGCCGATCATGGTGCAGATCCTGGCGTTGCTCTACAGCCGATCGAACCTTTCCGACGTGCTGCCACCTGCGGCCAACATCACCGTGTCCAACGTGCCCGGGCCGCGGCAGACGCTCTATGCCGCCGGTGCCGAGCTCTTGCACATCTTCCCGGTGTCGATCTCGACGCACGGGCAGGCGCTCAACATCACCGTGCAGAGCTATCGCGACCAGCTGGATTTCGGCTTCATCGTGGGCGCCAACATCATCCCGCATGTGCAGGTGATGTGCGACATGCTGCCCGAGGAGTTCGCCGCGCTGGAGGCGGCCTACGCGCCGCCGGCCACCGATATCAAGGGCGCTGCGGAGTAAGGAATTTGCAATGATTGAAATGCCGCCGCTCAAGTTCGCAACGACGAACGGAATCCGCATGGGCTATTACGAAGCGGGCCCAGCCGACGACAAGCCGCCGGTCGTGCTGTGCCACGGCTGGCCCGAGCTCGCCTTCTCCTGGCGTCATCAGATCAAGGCGCTGAGCGAGGCCGGCATCCGCGTGATTGCGCCCGACCAGCGCGGCTACGGCGCGACCGACCGGCCCGAGCCGGTCGAGGACTACGACATGGAGCATCTGACCGGCGATCTCGTCGGTCTGCTCGATCATCTCGGAATCGACAAGGCGATCTTCGTCGGCCACGACTGGGGCGGCTTCGTCGTCTGGCAGATGCCGCTGCGGCATCCCACGCGCGTCGCCGGCGTGGTCGGCGTCAACACGCCGCATTGGGACCGCATGCCGATCGACCCCATCGCGCTGTTCCGCCAGCGTTACGGCGACCAGATGTACATCGTCCAATTCCAGGATCCCGCGCGCGAGCCGGACAAGATCTTCGGCAGCCGGGTTGAGCAAACCTTCGACGCCTTCATGCGCAAGCCGCTGGCAAAGCCTGCGGCGAAACCGGACGAGCCGCCGATCGCGGGCGTCGGCGCCTCGCCGAAGACCAATCTGGCTTTCCCGCAGATGATCGCGGCGTACGACACCAAGGTCGATCCGCGCACGCCGATCCTCTCGGCTGACGAGAAGAGGGTGTTCGTCGACACCTTCACGAAGACCGGCTTCACCGGCGGCATCAACTGGTACCGCAATTTCACCCGTAACTGGGAACGGTCGAAGGGCCTGGACCACCACATCCGCGTGCCATCGCTGATGATCATGGCCGAGAACGATGCGGTGCTGCCGCCTTCGGCGGCCGACGGCATGGAGAAGCTGATCGATGACCTCGAGAAGTATCTGGTGAAGGACAGCGGCCATTGGACGCAGCAGGAGAAGCCGGAGGAGGTCAGCGCCAAGCTGATCGAATGGCGGAGAAGGCGATTTGGCTAGCGCTCGTCATTGCGGACGCGTCATTGCGAGGAGCCCGCGACAAATTGCGAAGCAATTTGCGCTGGCGACGAAGCGATCCAGACTGCCTCCGCGGATATGCTTCTGGATTGCTTCGCTTCGCTCGCAATGACGACATTGAGGCAGGGGGACTACATTTCGATGTCATCCAAGAACCGTCTGGACCCGATCCCGCAGCCGCCGACCAAGCCGGTGGTCGGCAACATGCTGTCGCTGGATGCGGCCGCTCCCGTGCAGCACCTGACGCGGCTTGCCAAGGAGCTCGGTCCGATCTTCTGGCTCGACATGATGGGCTCGCCGATCGTCGTCGTCTCCGGCCACGATCTCGTCGACGAGCTCTCGGACGAGAAGCGGTTCGACAAGACGGTGCGCGGCGCGCTGCGGCGCGTGCGTGCGGTCGGCGGCGACGGCCTGTTCACCGCCGACACCCGCGAGCCGAACTGGAGCAAGGCGCACAACATCCTGCTGCAGCCCTTCGGCAACCGCGCCATGCAATCCTACCATCCGAGCATGGTCGACATCGCCGAGCAGCTCGTCCAGAAATGGGAGCGGCTCAACGCCGACGACGAGATCGACGTCGTCCACGACATGACCGCGCTAACGCTGGATACGATCGGCCTGTGCGGCTTCGAGTACCGCTTCAATTCGTTCTACCGGCGCGACTACCATCCCTTCGTCGAGTCGCTGGTGCGCTCGCTCGAAACCATCATGATGACCCGCGGCCTGCCGCTCGAGCAGCTCTGGATGCAGAAGCGCCGCAAGACGCTGGCCGAAGACGTCGCCTTCATGAACAAGATGGTCGACGAGATCATCGCCGAGCGGCGCAAGAGCGCGCAAGGCATCGACGACAAGAAGGACATGCTCGCCGCGATGATGACCGGCGTCGACCGCTCCACCGGCGAGCAGCTCGACGACGTCAATATCCGCTACCAGATCAACACCTTCCTGATCGCCGGCCACGAGACCACCAGCGGCCTGTTGTCCTACACGCTCTACGCGCTGCTCAAGCACCCGGACATTCTCAAGAAGGCCTACGACGAGGTCGACCGCGTGTTCGGCCCAGACGTCAACGCCAAGCCGACCTATCAGCAGGTGACGCAGCTCACCTACATCACGCAGATCCTGAAAGAGGCGCTGCGGCTGTGGCCGCCGGCGCCGGCCTACGGCATCTCGCCGCTGAACGACGAGACCATCGGCGGCGGCAAGTACAAGCTCAGGAAGGGAACGTTCGTCACCATCCTGGTGACGGCGCTGCATCGTGATCCCGCCGTATGGGGTCCCAACCCCGACGCGTTCGATCCCGAGAATTTCAGCCGCGAGGCGGAGGCGAAGCGGCCGATCAATGCCTGGAAGCCGTTCGGCAACGGCCAGCGCGCCTGCATCGGGCGCGGCTTCGCCATGCACGAGGCGGCGCTCGCGCTCGGCATGATCCTGCAGCGCTTCAAGCTGATCGACCACCAACGCTATCAGATGCATCTCAAGGAGACGCTGACGATCAAGCCGGAAGGCTTCAAGATCAAGGTGCGGCCGCGCGCCGATCGCGAGCGTGGCGCCTATGGCGGGCCCGTTGCAACTGCATCGACGGCGCCAAAGGCGCAGCGTCAGCCCACCACGCGGCCCGGCCACAACACGCCGATGCTGGTGCTCTACGGCTCCAATCTCGGTACCGCCGAGGAGCTCGCCACGCGCATGGCCGATCTTGCCGAGATCAACGGCTTCGCCGTGCATCTCGGCCCGCTCGACGACTACGTCGGCAAGCTGCCGCGGGAGGGCGGCGTGCTGATCATCTGCGCCTCCTATAACGGCGCGCCGCCCGACAACGCGACGCAATTCGTCAAATGGCTCGGCGAGGATCTGCCGAAGGATGCTTTTGCCGGCGTGCGCTACGCCGTGTTCGGTTGCGGCAACAGCGACTGGGCCGCGACCTATCAATCGGTGCCGCGCTTTATCGACGAGCAATTGTCGAATCATGGCGCGCGCGCGGTCTATCCGCGCGGCGAGGGCGATGCGCGCAGCGATCTCGACGGCCAGTTCCAGAAATGGTTCCCCGCCGCCGCGCAAGTCGCGACCAAGGAATTCGGCATCGACTGGAACTTTACCCGCACCGCCGAGGACGATCCGCTCTACGCGATCGAGCCGGTCGCGGTGACCGCGGTCAACACCATCGTCGCCCAGGGCGGCGCGGTGGCGATGAAGGTGCTGGTCAACGACGAGCTCCAGAACAAGGCCGGCGCGAATCCGTCCGAGCGCTCGACCCGCCACATCGAGGTGCAGCTGCCGGCCAACGTCAGCTATCGTGTCGGCGACCATTTGAGCGTCGTCCCGCGCAACGATCCGACGCTGGTGGATTCAGTTGCCCGCCGCTTCGGCTTCCTGCCTGCCGATCAGATCAGGCTCCAGGTCGCCGAAGGCCGGCGCGCGCAATTGCCGGTGGGCGCGGCCGTGTCGGTCGGCCGCCTGCTCAGCGAGTTCGTCGAACTGCAGCAGGTCGCGACGCGCAAGCAGATCCAGATCATGGCCGAGCACACCCGCTGCCCCGTCACCAAGCCGAAGCTGCTGGCCTTCGTCGGCGAGGAGGCGGAACCGCTCGAGCGTTATCGAACAGAGATCCTCGCCAAGCGCAAATCGGTGTTCGACCTGCTGCTCGAATATCCGGCGTGCGAATTGCCGTTCCATGTTTATCTCGAGATGCTCTCGCTGCTGGCGCCGCGCTATTACTCGATCTCGTCCTCGCCGTCGGTCGACCCGGCACGTTGCAGCGTCACGGTCGGCGTGGTCGAAGGACCGGCCGCTTCCGGCCGCGGTACGTACAAGGGCATCTGCTCGAACTATCTCGCCAACCGGCGGGCGGGCGATACGATCTATGCCACCGTGCGCGAGACCAAGGCAGGCTTCCGCCTGCCGGATGATCCGTCCGTGCCGATCATCATGATCGGCCCCGGTACGGGGCTCGCACCGTTCCGCGGCTTCCTCCAGGAGCGCGCGGCGCGCAAGGCGAAAGGAACCACGCTCGGCCCGGCCATGCTGTTCTTCGGCTGCCGCCATCCCGACCAGGACTTTCTTTACGCGGAGGAGTTGAAGGCGCTGGCGGCGAGCGGCATCACCGAGCTGTTCACGGCATTCTCGCGCGCAGACGGGCCGAAGACCTATGTGCAGCACGTGCTCGCGGCACAGAAGGACAGGGTCTGGCCGCTGATCGAGCGGGGCGCGATCATCTATGTGTGCGGCGATGGCGCGAAGATGGAGCCGGATGTGAAGGCGGCGCTGGTCGCGATCCACCGCGAGAAGAGCGGCAGCGATGCTGCGGCAAGTGCGCGCTGGATCGAGGAGATGGGCGCGAACAACCGGTATGTGCTGGACGTCTGGGCGGGCGGGTAATTGCTCGTCAGTTCGTGCTAAAGCACTCCCATGATTCCCTGGGAAAAGATCGACACCGCCAAGATCCCCGGATCCGACGAGGAGCTCCGCCTGATGCGGCGGGGCAAGGAGTTTTCCATCAAGCTCGGCACCAACGAGCTGATGAACAGCCGCCTGTCGGGGTCCGAGGCCGCGCTCGCCACGCTCGCCGCGAAGCAGATCGAGAAGGTCGCGAAGCCCGTCGTTCTCATCGGCGGCCTCGGCATGGGTTTTACGCTACGCGCGGCGCTGGCCGTGCTCGGACCCCAAGCGAAGATCGTGGTCTCCGAGTTGGTCCCGTCGGTCGTCGCCTGGGCGCGAGGCCCGATGGCCGAGGTCTTCGGCGATAGCCTCGATGATGTCAGGGTGAGCATTCGCGAGATCGACGTTGGCGAAGTCATCCGCGCGAAGCGTTCGGCCTTCGACGCCATCCTGCTCGACGTCGACAACGGGCCCGAGGGGCTGACCCGGAAGGGCAATGATGCGCTCTACGATGCGAGCGGGCTCTCGTCGGCGAAGACGGCGCTGCGGCCGGGAGGCGTGCTGGCCGTCTGGTCGTCGGGACCCAATCCGCCGTTCACAGGGCGCCTCAAGCGCGCCGGCTTCGACGTCAACGAGGTCAACGTCCGCGCCACCGGGAGAGGCGGCGGCGCCCGCCACGTGATCTGGATCGCGAAGGAGGGCTAGGCAACGTCCCGAGGTTAGAACATCGTGTTGCCGTTCGCCGGGTTTTCGGGAATATCCTGAACGACGTCCCAATGCTCGACGATCTTGCCATTCTCCAGCTTGAAGATGTCCACGATCGCGCGGCCCCTGGTGCCGGGCTCGCGGACGGCATGAACGTGCAGGATGACGAAGTCGCCCTCCGCGAAGCTGCGCTTGATCTCGCTGCGTGAGTTCGGAAACTTCTCGCGCAGGAAGCCGATGAACTTCCGGAAGCCCTCCGGCCCATCGGGAGCGGTTGGATTGTGCTGGACGTAACGGTTGCCGACATAGGCGAGGGCGGCGTCGGCGTCCTTCTGGTTGAGGCCCTTCTCATAGAAGGCCAGCACGGTTTGGCGGTTGGCTTCTTCCTGTGCGCTGGCGGCCATCGCGGCGCCGCCGGCGAGAGACAACATCAGAATGGAAGCGGCCATTGCCGCGGATCGGATGATGAAATGCATGTGAGCTCCGAGAGGCTGCAGCCTCTGTTTGGCGTCTGAGACGGCTTCTATAGCCTTCATCGGAACTCCCGTTAAGACAGGCACCGGCAGCTCACATGGTCACCGGGAGGAGACCGGCCGGCCTAGGCCGCCTGCGCCGCCGCGCCATGCGCGTGCTTGTCGATGGCATCGATGATCTGCGGCCAGAAGCGCATCGGCAGCGCGTGGCCCATGCCTTCGATCATCAGCAGCTTCGCGTTCGGGATCGACGCGGCCGTGTCCTTGCCGCCTTCGGGGCGGACCAGCGGATCGACGGTGCCGTGGATCACGAGCGTCGGAACCTTCACGGCGTGCAGCCGCTCCTTGCGGCTGCCGGAGGCAAGCACGGCGCGGAGCTGGCGGCCGACGCCGGCCGGATTGAGCCCGCGCGCGAACACGCGTTCGGCGCGGCCAGGGTCGAGCGCTTCCTCTTCCGGGAAATGCCCGGCGCGCAGCACCTTCCAGGTCTGGCCGTAGCGGACGATGAACTCCTCCTTGCTGCGCGGCGGCGGCGCCATCAGCACCGCGGCGGCCTCACGGGTCGGCGGCGGCACGCGCGGATTGCCCGTCGTCGACATGATCGTGGTCAACGAGCGCACGCGGTGCGGAAACGACAGCGTCACCTCCTGCGCGATCATGCCGCCCATGGACGCGCCGACGAGATGTGCCGACTTGATGCCGAGCGCATCCATCAGGCCGACCGTGTCCTTGGCCATGTCGATCAGCTTGTAGGTGGCGGCCACGGGAATCCGCAAGAAGCGCAGCTTCAACAGCTCGAACGGCGTCAGCCGCTTGCCGCCGGTGAGATGGCTCGACTTGCCGATGTCGCGGTTGTCGAACCGGATCACGCGGAAGCCGCGGGCGGAGAGCTGCTCGCAGAACGCATCGTCCCAATGGATCATCTGCGCGCCGAGGCCCATGATCAGCAGCAGCGGCTCGGCATTGTCGTTGCCGAAGATCTCGTAGCAGATGTCGATGCCGTTGGCGCGGACGGTCTGGGGCGGCTGATGGGCGGTCACGGGTCCCTCCTGTTGACCGATGCTGTATCGCACGGTTTCGTTCCGCGAAGAAGCGGCGTGTCCGACGCTGCGGCCGCTTCCCGGTTGACCGGCACCGCGCAACGGTGTGGTATGGCGGGAGAAGAAGGGTGCGAAGCCCTCCGCATTGGGAGGATGCTGATGACCGACAAGATCACCGATCCGGTCGCCTTGTGGCAGAAGATGGTCGGCGAAATGGAGAAGGGTTTCAACTCCTTCGCGACCAAGGCGATGGAGACGCCCGAATTCTCGCAGGCCATGAACCGCGCCGGCGGCGTTGCTGCAGGTGCTCAGAAGCAATTCGGCGATCTCATGGAGAGATATCTGCTCTCGATGAACCTGCCGAGCCGGGAGCAGATGACCGGCATCGCGGAGCGGCTCCAGTCGATCGAGGGCCAGCTCGGCGAGATCAAGTCGATGCTGAGCCAGATGTCGGCCAATTCGGGCGCGCCGCAACCCGGCGCCGCGCCGCGGCCGCCGCGTACCAAACGTCCGCCGTCAGAAGGCGGAGAGCAAAAATGAACGCGCCGGCGGGACTTGATCTTGCCTCGATCCCGGAGCGCATCCAGTCCGAGGTGCAGCGCGCGATTCAGCGCAGCATCAAGGGCGTCGAATATTTCTCGACCTCAGGCCCCTCGCTCGGCTCTACGCCAAAGGACGTGCTGCATTCGCGCGGCACCATGAATCTCTATCACTACCGGCCGATGTCGGACGAGATTTACCGCGTGCCGGTGCTGATCGTGATGGCGACCACCAACCGCGGCTACATCCTCGATCTCGTGCCCGGCCAGAGCTTCATCGAGTTCCTGCTGAGGCGCGGCTACGACGTCTACATGCTGGACTGGAGCGCGCCGCGGCCGGAGGAGAAGAGCCTGCGCATGGAGGACTACGTCCTCGACTTCATCCCGGATTGCGTCCGCCGCGTGCAGGCCGATTCCGGCGAGCAGGACGTCTCCGTCATCGGCTATTGCTTCGGCGGCGTGCTGTCGCTGCTCTACGGCGCGATCCACCAGGACGGGCCGATGAAGAACCTGATCTGCTTCACCACGCCGATCGATTTCCGCGAGATGAAGCTGTTCTCGAATTTCTCCGACCGCCGCTATTTCGACGTCGACCACCTCGTCGACAGCGTCGGCAACGTGCCGCCGGAGATGATCCTGTCCTCGTTCGAGATGCTGCGTCCGGCCTCACGCACGGTGAGTCAGATCCAGCTCTGGGAAAACATCTGGAACGACGAGTTCGTGAAGTCGTACCGCATGTTCGACCGCTGGGCGACCGACACGCTGCCGCTCGCCGGCGAATATTTCCGCGCCATCACCAAGGACCTGATGTGGGACAACAAGCTGTTCAACGACACCATGTCGGTCGGCGGCCGTTCGGCGAGGCTCGAGAACATCAAGGTGCCGATCCTGCATGCGGTCGCCGAGCACGATCACATCGTGCCCTATGATGCCGCAAAACACCTGATCGCCAAGATCGGCTCGGCGGACAAGGAAGAGGTGATGCTGAAGGGCGGTCACGTCTCGCTGGTCGCGGGCGCCAACGCGGTGAAGCGGCTGTGGCCGAAACTGGATTCCTGGCTGGGAAAGAGATCGATATGAGCGAGCAGCGTTCCTATCCGCGCCACGTCGAGACCGACGCCGGCGCTGTCGAGATCCGGCTGATGTCGCCTGCCGACGAGGCGGCGGTGCTGGCCTTCGGCAAGGCCCTGCCGACCCACGATTTGTTGTTCCTGCCGCGCAACATCAGCGAGCCGAAGGTGCTGTCGGCTTGGGTCAAGGAGATCGAGCGCGGCGCGATTCAGAGCCTTCTCGCGGTGAGAGAGGGCAGGGTCGTCGGCTGCGGCACGCTGGTGCGCGATCCCCATTCCTGGTCGCCCCATGTCGGTGAGATCCGCATGGTGGTGTCGCCGGAAGTCCGCGGCAAGGGCGTCGGCAAGGCGCTGTCGCAGGAGACCTTTGCGCTGGCGCTCGGGGCGGGCCTGGAAAAGCTCTCGGTCCAGATGACGGTGGATCAGCAGGCGGCGATCGCCCTGTTCGAGAGCCTGGGCTTCAAGGCCGAGGCCCTGTTGCGGGACCATGTCCGGGACATCGACGGCAAGACCCACGACATCGTCGTGCTCGGCCATAACGTTGCGCAGGTCCAGGCCCAGATGGAGGCCTATGGGCTGCCCGGCGCCGTCCAGCATTAGCAGGCGCGTCCGACATTGTGGCCGGATCGGGCCAATTCATTGCGCCCAATGGCTATGGAGGCATCACGATGCCTCTCCCGAGGGCTGTTCACGATTTCGTGATATCGCAGTGCAATACGAATATTGCGGCGCACAATTAACCGTGCCATATAAGCCGTGCCCCGGGCCAATGCGGACGGGGTGAGCCCATAGCTCAGACATTTGAGGATGGAGAGAACCCCATGACCACTGAAACCAATACCGCTTTCGAGGGCTTCAAGGACGCTTTCAAGAACATCCAGAACCTGGAAGTTCCCGAGGCCGCCCGCGAATTCGTCAAGAAGACTGCCAACACCGCCAAGGACCGTGCTGCCGAGGTGTTCGCTGGCTCCGAGCGCGTGACCGCCGCCGTCGAGAACGCGGTGACCGAGTCCGTCACCGAGGCCGGCAAGATCAGCCGCAACATCCAGCAGGCGATCTATGAGGACGCCGAGGCGTTCTTCTCGGGCATCGACAAGCTCGCGTCCGCCAAGTCGGTCAGCGAAGCCGTCGAGATCCAGTCGAGCCTGCTCCGCGCCCGCGGCGAAGTGTTCGTCTCGCGCGCCAAGGCGACCGCCGACTATCTCGGCAAGCTCGCCGCCAACGGTGCGAAGTCCGCTCAGGACAATTTCGCCAAGGTCTACAACAAGACCGCCTGATCTGGCGCCTGAGCACAAACTGAATTTCAGGCCCGCTTCGGCGGGCCTTTTGTTTGGCGCTGCCGCCCTCATGTCTCCGCCGTCATTGCGAGGAGCCCTTGCGACGAAGCAATCCAGAGTCTCTCCGTGGAAAGACTTTGGATTGCTTCGCTTCGCTCGCAATGACGAGTACTGTGATGCAGTCATGGACTCATCTGTCACCTTCTCCTTCGACACTCCCGGCGATGCCGCACGCGCGGCCGAGCTCCGCCGCGTGAAGGCGCTGGCGACGCTGGTGCTGGCCTCGACGCTGGCACTGTTCGTCATCGCGAAGTGGCTGTTGCCCGTGCATCCCGTGTTCGGCTTCATCGCCGCCTTCGCGGAAGCTGCGACCATTGGCGGGCTCGCCGATTGGTATGCGGTGGTCGCGCTATTCAAGCGGCCGCTCGGCTTGCCGATCCCGCACACCGCGATCATCCAGAGCAACCAGGCCCGCATCGCCGACAAGCTCGGCGAATTCATCCAGGTTCATTTGCTCGAGGCGGCTCCCGTCGAGGCCAAGCTGAAGGAGATCGATTTCGGCTCCTTCGTCGCCGACTGGCTGCGCGACCGCAAGCGCAGCGACGACCTTGCGCGCTTCGCGCTGCGTCTGTTGCCGGAGGCGGTGTCCGCAACCGAAAGCTCCGGCCTGATGACCTTCATCGTCCGCCGCATGTCCTCGCAGCTCCAGGCGATCGACCTCGCGCCGCTCGCGGCCGGCACGCTGCGCGGTTTTGTTGCGGAGGGACGGCACCAGATCCTGTTCGACGATCTCCTGCGCGTGATGCACGAGACCTTGAACCAGACGGAGACGATGGCGATGATCCGCGAGAAGGTGCGCGCGGAATTGCCGACCCTTCTCAAGCTCTATCGCGCCGACAAGTTTCTGGTGAACAAGATCGTGGCCTCCGCCACCGCCTTCTTCAACGAGGTGCGCAGCGATCCCAAGCATCCGTTTCGCGGCGAGTTCGACCGCATGGTGCTGAGCTTCGTCGACCGGCTCGGCACCGATCAGGCCTATATCGACCGCATCGACGGCCTGAAACGCGATCTGCTGGCGCGGCCGGAGCTTGCCGATCTGGCCCGCACCGTCTGGGCCAACACGCGCTCCTTCATCGAGCGCAGCGCGAGCGGCGAGACGCAGGTGCTGCAGCATCATCTCGCCGGGATGTTCGTCTCGGCCGGCGAGGCGCTCGCCAGCGATGCCGAGCTGCGCGGCGAGATCAACAAGGGCCTCGTGACCGTGCTGCGCAGCTTCGTCGCGGACCAGAAGAGCGGCGTCTCCACCTTCATCTCCGATCAGGTCAAGGCGTGGAATATGACGCAGCTGATTTCGCTGATCGAGATCAACATCGGCCGCGACCTGCAATACATCCGCTTCAACGGCTCGTTGATCGGCGGGCTCGCCGGGCTCACGCTCTACACCGTAGAATTCCTGCTCCGATTGTTGTGACTTTTGCGTCACGGCCGTTAGCATTAACGCACGGGCCTATTGTCGCCTCGCGTCTCTCCCGCTTGAATATCGGGAACCGGCCGCCTAGCTGATTCATGTTGCGCTGCGGAACGATCAAGAAGCCGGCGTGTTGGAATTCATGTCCATTTGTCGGCATCCCAGCCGGCGTTTTTTCAGGGAAACATTGATGACCGCAACTGCCCAGACGCTGCGCCCGCCGTCCCGCACCCTGATGTTCCTGGAGGGGCGAGCGATCCACGAGTTCGGCGCATTCCTCGGCGCGCTGCCGCTGCTCAGCCTTGCTCCGCGCGGCGATGGGCATCCGGTGCTGGTGCTGCCCGGCCTCGTGGCATCCGACACCTCCACAGGCGCGCTACGAACGTTTCTGGGTAGCAAAGGCTATGCGGTGGCGGGCTGGCGCCTGGGCCGCAACTATGGCCTGCGTCCCGGCGTGCAGGATGCGATGCTCAATTTGATCCAGGACCTCAACGATACCCACGGCCGCAAGATCAGCCTGGTCGGTTGGAGCCTTGGTGGCATCTATGCGCGGCAGCTCGCCAAGATGATGCCGGAGCGCGTGCGCCAGGTGATCACGCTCGGCAGCCCCTTCGCCGGCGATCCGCGCTCGACCAATGCCTGGCGTGTCTACGAATGGGCGAGCGGGCGCAAGGCCGACGAGGTCGATCCGCGCTTTGGCGGCGAGCTCGCCGTGCCGCCGCCGGTGCCGACCACTGCCATTTTCAGCCGCACCGACGGCGTCTGTGCCTGGCAAGGCTGCATGGAGAAGTCGGGCGCACAGACCGAGAGCATCGAGGTCGAAAGCAGCCATTGCGGCATGGGTCATCATCCCGCCGCCGTCTATGCCGTGGCCGATCGCCTCGCGCAGAAGGAAGGCCAGTGGCGCCCGTTCGATCGCAGCGGCTGGCGCAGCCTGGCCTATCCGGACCCACACAGGTAGCGCTTCTCTTCACCTCGCCCTGCTTGCGAAGAGGAGAAGAGGCGCGGCTCCCGTCCATTGTGGCGCCCGCATCAAACGCGCTATGGCTCGTGCATGGCGCATCCGCTTCTCCGCATCATCGACCAGCTCAAGCGCGAGCCCTCGCGTACCGGCTCCATCGTCATCACCGTGTTCGGCGATGCCATCGTGCCGCGCGGTGGTTCGGTGTGGCTCGGTACGCTGCTGGAATTCTTCGAAAGCCTGGATATCGACAGCGGCGTGGTGCGCACCGCGATGTCGCGGCTCGCTGCCGACGGTTGGCTGACGCGCGAGAAGGTCGGCCGCAACAGTTTCTATCGCCTGGCCGATAAGGGCCGCCAGACCTTCGAGGCCGCGACGCGCCACATCTACGACCCGCCGCCGTCCGACTGGACCGGGCGCTTCGAGCTGCTGCTGATCGGCAATGGCGAGGATCGCGACGTCTCGCGCGAAGCGCTGCGCAATGCCGGCTTCGGCAGCCCGCTGCCGGGCGTCTGGGTCGCGCCATCGGGCGTGCCGGTGCCGGACGAGGCGGCGGGCGCGATCCGCCTCGAAGTCTCGGCGGAAGACGACAGCGGCCGCCGTCTGCTCAGCGCGAGCTGGCCGCTCGACCGGACCGCGGACGCCTATCTGAAATTCATGAAGACGTTCGAGCCGCTTCGCGCCGCGATCGCGCGCGGCACCGATTTGTCCCAGGCCGACGCCTTCACCGCGCGAATCCTCTTGATCCACCATTACCGCCGCGTCGTGCTGCGCGACCCGCTGCTGCCCGAGAGCCTGCTGCCGCCGGACTGGCCGGGCAGGGCGGCCCGCGAACTCTGCGGCGAGATCTATCGCGCGCTGCTTGCTCAGTCCGAACAATGGCTCGACGGTCACGGAACCAACGAAAAAGGGCCGTTGCCCCCCGCGCGAAAGCTGCTGGAGCGGAGGTTCGGCGCCTGACCATTATGTTACAGAAATATCTTGCATGAGCTAAATCCTGTTATATATTCCCTCCCAATAAACGGGAGGATGCGCATGTACACCCAGGCGCTGAACACGGCCGAGAGCGCTGATCGCGATCTGGAGGACGCAGGCAAGGCTGCGAAATTCCAGGCCCGCATCGATGCCGAGGAGCGCATCGAGCCGAACGACTGGATGCCGGCGGCCTATCGCAAGACGCTGACCCGGCAGATATCCCAGCACGCCCATTCCGAAATCGTCGGCATGCTGCCCGAGGGCAACTGGATCACGCGCGCGCCGACCTTGCGCCGCAAGGCCGCGTTGCTCGCCAAGGTGCAGGATGAATGCGGCCACGGCCTCTATCTCTACGCCGCGGCCGAGACGCTCGGCTCCTCCCGCGAGGAACTGGTCGACGCCATGCTCGCGGGGAAAGCAAAGTACTCCTCGATCTTCAACTATCCGACGCTGACCTGGGCGGACATTGGCACGATCGGCTGGCTGGTCGACGGCGCCGCGATCATGAACCAGATTCCGTTGTGCCGCTGCTCCTACGGGCCCTATGCCCGCGCGATGATCCGCGTCTGCAAGGAGGAGTCCTTCCACCAGCGCCAGGGCTACGAGATCATGGTGACGCTGTGCCGCGGCTCGGAGGAGCAGAAGGCGATGGCGCAGGATGCGCTGAACCGCTGGTGGTGGCCGGTGCTGATGATGTTCGGCCCGCCGGATGCCGCGAGCCAGCACAGCGACACCTCGACCAAGTGGAAGATCAAGCGCTTCTCCAATGACGAGCTGCGCCAGAAGTTCGTCGACGCCACCGTGCCGCAGGCGCAATATCTCGGCCTCACCATTCCCGACCCCGGCATGGTGCAGGACGCCGAGGGGCACTGGCGCTACAGCGAGATCGACTGGACCGAGTTCAAGCAGGTGCTCGCAGGCAACGGCCCCTGCAACCGCGACCGCATGGCCGCGCGCCGCAAGGCGCACGAGGAGGGCGCCTGGGTGCGCGAGGCGGCAGCCAGCTATGCCGCCAAGCGCGCCCAGCGTCAGACCGCTCAGGCGGCCGAATAGGAGATCGATATGGCCACGCCGAACACGCCGATGTGGGAAGTCTTCATTCGCAGCCGCAACGGGCTCGCGCACAAGCATGTGGGATCGCTGCATGCGAGCGACGCCACCATGGCACTGCATGCCGCGCGCGACATCTACACCCGGCGCGGCGAAGGCCTGTCGATCTGGGTGGTGCCGTCCACCGCGATCACCGCGAGCGATCCCGCCGAGAAGGGCATGATGTTCGAGCCGGCGGAATCGAAGATCTACCGGCATCCAACGTTTTACGAAGTGCCCGAAGAAGTGGGGCATATGTGATGGCGGTCGCCAACATCCAGGTCTTGGAAACGCCGTTGGTGCTCTACGCGCTGCGCCGCGCCGACGATGCGCTGATCCTCGGTCACCGGCTGTCGGAATGGTGCGGGCATGCGCCGATGCTGGAAGAGGACATGGCGCTCTCCAACATCGCGCTCGACCTCATCGGCCAGGCGCGCGAGCTCTACAGCTTTGCCGCCAAGGCCGAAGGCAGGGATAACGACGAGGACAAGCTCGCTTACTTGCGCGACGTGCGTCAGTACCGCAATCTGCTGCTGGTCGAGCAGCCCAATGGCGATTTTGCCCAGACCCTGGTGCGGCAGTTCTTCTATTCCGCCTTCGCCGATCTCTACTGGCGCGCGATGATGATGTCCCGCGATGCGACGCTGGCGGCGATTGCGGCGAAATCGGAGAAGGAGAGCGCCTACCATCTGCGCCATGCCTCGGAATGGATCATCCGGCTCGGCGACGGCACCGAGGAGAGCCACGCGCGTGCGCAGGGAGCGATCGACCATCTCTGGGCCTTCACCGGCGAGATGTTTGCCGTCGACGAGAGCGAACGTGCCCTGATCCAGGCCGGTATCGCTGTTGATCCCGCGAGCTTGCGCGGCCGCTGGCTGGCGACGCTCTCCGATGTCGTCAGCGAGGCGACGCTCGTGCTGCCGCAGAGCGATTGGATGCAGCAAGGCGGCCGTTCCGGCCGCCACAGCGAGCATCTCGGCCACCTCCTGTCGGAGCTGCAATCGATGCAGCGCACCTTTCCGGGGCTGACATGGTGACGGTGCTGGAGCGCGATAGCGAGCAGCGTCAGCGCGCCTGGAACGTTGCGGCCAGCGTGGTCGATCCGGAAATCCCGGTGCTGACCATCGCCGATCTCGGCGTTCTCCGCGACGTCGTCGTCGAGGGCGATCATGTCGAGGTCGCGATCACCCCGACCTATTCGGGCTGCCCGGCCATGAACATGATCGCGCTCGAAATCGAGGTTGCGCTGGAGCGCGCCGGTTTCCATCAGCCGAAGGTCCGAACCGTGCTGTCGCCGGCCTGGACCACGGACTGGATGAGCGAGGAGGGGCGCCAGAAGCTGCGCGCCTACGGCATTGCGCCGCCGCAAGCTTCAAACTCGCGCCGCGCGTTATTCGGCGATCAGGTGGTCGCATGCCCGCAATGCGGCTCGGACAGGACCGAGCTGCTGTCCGAATTCGGCTCGACCTCCTGCAAGGCGCTCTGGCGCTGCAAGGCCTGCCGCGAACCCTTCGACTATTTCAAGTGTCATTGAGGCGCACAAATGCCAACCCCATCGTCATTGCGAGCGCAGCGAAGCAATCCAGATTGTCTCCGCGGAAAGATTCTGGATTGCTTCGTCGCAAGGGCTCCTCGCAATGATGGCGGAAAGACCCCGCGAGGTCATTTCTGATGTCAGCAGCCGCACCGCGCTTCCACCGTCTCGCCGTCAACGATCTCCGCCGCGAGGCGTCCGACGCCGTCTCGATGACCTTCGCCATCCCCAATGAACTCGCCGGCGACTACGCTTTCGCGCCCGGCCAGTACCTGACGCTGCGCACCACGCTCGACGGCGAGGAGGTGCGCCGTTCCTATTCGATCTGTTCCGGTCCCGACGATGGCGAGATCCGGATCGCCGTGAAGAAAGTCGACGGCGGCGCTTTTTCGAGCTGGGCAGCCGAAGATCTCAAATGCGGCGACGAGCTCGACGTGATGACGCCGACCGGCCGCTTCGGCGTGGTCCCGCCGGCAGATCGGGCGCGCGTTCACGTCGGTTTTGCTGCCGGCTCCGGCATCACGCCGATCCTGTCGATCGTGAAGGGTGTGCTCGTGCGCGAGCCGGGAAGTCGCTTCTTCCTCTTCTACGGCAACCGCACCACCGACAGCATCATGTTCCTCGAAGCGCTCGAGGAGCTGAAGGACCGCTTCATCGATCGCCTCTCGATTTTTTATTTGCTCTCCGGCGAGGAGCAGGACATCCCGATCCTGCATGGCCGGCTCGACGGCGAGAAGGTGAGGGTGCTGCTCCGCTCGCTGGTGCCGGCGGGAAGCGTCGATCATGCCTATATTTGCGGTCCTCTGGGCATGAGCGAGGACATCGAGACCACCTGCCGCGAGCTCGGCATCGAGCAGGACCGCATCCATGTCGAGCGCTTCGTCTCCGAATTCGGCGGCAAGCCGCGGCCGAAGAGGGTGGTCGCGCCCGACGCGCCGCCGAAGGCGATGGCGTCACTGATCATCGACGGCAAGCGCCGCGACGTGCCGGTCGCCGAGGACGAGGCGATTCTCGATGCCGCGCTGCGCGCCGGCGTCGATCTGCCCTTTGCCTGCAAGGGCGGCATGTGCTCGACCTGCCGCGCCAAGCTGGTGGAGGGCGAGGCGCCGATGGACATCAACTATTCGCTGGAACCGTGGGAGCTCGAGGCCGGTTTTGTTCTCACCTGCCAGGCCAAGCCGTCCACGGAGCGGGTCGTGGTCGATTATGATCATGTCTGATCAGGCGTTCTGCGGCTCCGCAATGCAAATGCGTCGCATTATTTGACAGCGTGAGCCAACCGGAACAACATCATGAGCAAACATCTGGCCGGGAGAAGCGCGTGAACGTCAAAGCCGCCCTGTCGCCTGAGGATATCGCCCGCGCCTGCGCCGAGGCGATGTGGGCCGAGGACGATGCCTCCAAGGGCCTCGGCATGGAGATCGTCGAGATCGGCCCGGGCTTCGCGACGCTCGCCATGACGGTGCGGCCGGACATGGTCAACGGCCAGCGCATCGCCCATGGCGGCTTCATCTTCACGCTCGCCGATTCCGCCTTCGCGTTCGCCTGCAACTCGCACAATGAGCGCGTCGTCGCGGCGCAGGGCCAGATCACCTTCATCAAGCCCGGCAAGCTCGGCGATCGTCTCATTGCGAAGGCGCGGGAAATTACCCGTGGCGGCCGCTCCGGCATCTACGACGTGCGTGTCACGGCGGACGAGGTCGTCATCGCCGAATTCCGCGGGCATTCGCGCGTCATTTCCGGCACATGGCTGCCGGCGCAAGATCAATAAGACCAAACAAAAAGAACGGACAATGTGGGGAAACGAGGATGGCTCTGACGAGGCTCAAGGAAGGTGGCAGCGCCTATAGCGCGGAGATGGACGCGCACGAGCGCGCCTCGCGCGACGAGATCATGGCGCTGCAGACGCAGCGGCTGGCCTGGTCGCTGAAGCACGCCTACGACAACGTCGCGCACTATCGCAACGCCTTCGACAAGGCGGGCGTGCATCCGTCCGACTTTCACGAGCTCTCCGATCTCGCCAAATTTCCGTTCACGGTGAAGACGGACCTGCGCGACAATTATCCCTTCAACATGTTCGCCGTGCCGCGCCAGAAGCTGGTGCGGGTGCATGCCTCATCCGGCACGACCGGCAAGCCGATCGTGGTCGGATATACGCAAGCCGACATCGACACCTGGTCCGAGGTGATGGCGCGCTCGATCCGCGCCGCCGGCGGCCGCACCGGCATGATCATCCACAATGCCTATGGCTATGGCCTTTTCACCGGCGGTCTCGGCGTACACTATGGCGCAGAGATGCTCGGCTGCACGGTTGTACCCATTTCCGGCGGCATGACCGAGCGGCAGGTGCAGCTCATCAACGATTTCCGGCCCGACATCATCACGGTGACGCCGAGCTACATGCTGGCAATCCTCGACGAGTTCAAGCGCCAGAAGCTCGATCCGCGCCAGTGCTCGCTCAAGATCGGCATCTTCGGCGCCGAGCCCTGGACCAACGCGATGCGCGCCGAGATCGAGGACGCCTTCGACATGGACGCCACCGACATCTACGGCCTGTCCGAGGTGATCGGCCCGGGCGTTGCGCAGGAGTGCATCGAGACCAAGGACGGCCTGCACATCTGGGAGGACCATTTCTATCCGGAGGTGATCGACCCCGAGACCGGCGCGGTGCTGCCGGACGGCGAGACGGGCGAGCTGGTCTTCACCTCGCTGACCAAGGAGGCCTTTCCGGTGATCCGCTATCGCACCCGCGACCTGACGCGGCTGCTGCCGGGTACGGCCCGGCCGGGCATGCGGCGGATGGAGAAGGTGACCGGCCGCTCGGACGACATGATCATCCTGCGCGGCGTCAACCTGTTCCCGACCCAGATCGAGGAGGTGCTGCTCGCGACCGACTGGTGCGGCGGACACTTCATTCTGGAACTCACCCGCGAAGGCCGCATGGACGAGCTCACCATCATCGCCGAGGCGCGGCCCGAGAGCTGGGACGGACGCGGGCTCGTCGATCATGCGGACCGGATTTCGACCCACATCAAGAACACGATCGGCGTCAGCTCGAGGGTGCAGGTGGTTGCGCCCGCGACGCTGGAACGCTCGCTCGGCAAGGCCAAGCGGCTCCACGACAAGCGGCCCAAGGACTGACTTGAAGGACTGACTGGACGGATTGACTCGACCGGCTCCAGAGGCGACAAGGCCCGCGAGAAATCGCGGGTCTTTTCATGTCAGCCGATGCCAAAACCGTCGAAGCGCGCTGTGTGCGTCTCAACGCCAAAGCTGAAAATGCCGCTGCGCTGGCGCCGACAATTGAGCGGCAGATGCTTGCACGCGGGCCGAATGATCTTCTGATCGAGGTGAAGGCTGCTGCGGTCAATCCCTCCGACGTCAAGGCTGCGACCGGGCTGATGCCCTATGCCGTGTTCCCCCGGACCCCCGGCCGCGATTATGCCGGCGTGGTGATCGACGGACCCGAGGGCACCATGGGGCGCGAAGTGTTCGGCTCCTCAGGCGATCTCGGCATCCGTCGCGACGGCACCCATGCGAGCCATCTCGTGGTCGAGGCCGATGCCGTCGTCGAGAGGCCGAAGACCGTGTCCTGGGAGGAGGCCGCCGGCATCGGCGTGCCCTTCGTCACCGCGATGGAAGGCCTTCGCCGCGCCGGCGTGCCGAAGAGCGGCGAGACCGTTCTGGTGTTCGGCGTCAACGGCAAGGTCGGCCAGGCGGCGGTGCAGATCGCGACCTGGCGGGGCGCGCGCGTGATCGGCGTGGTGCGCAGGGCGGAAGCTTATGAAGGCCATGCCAACGCGCCCATCGAGGTGATCGATGCCTCCGCCACCGACGTTGTGGCGCGCGTGCGCGAATTGACCGGCGGCAAGGGCGCCGACATCGTCTTCAACACGGTCGGCGATCCCTATTTCCAGGCCGCGCACAAATCGCTCGCGCTCCGCGGCCGCCAGATCCTGATCGCCGCGATCGACCGCATCGTGCAGTTCAACATCCTCGAATTCTATCGCGGCCAGCACACCTATGTCGGCATCGACACGCTGGGTCTATCCTCCGCCGCGACGGGCGCAGTGCTGCGCGACCTCGGCCCCGGCTTTGCGAGCGGCCATCTGAAGCCGTTTCCGATCAAGGCCAACGCGATCTATCCGCTGGAGCGCGCGAAGGAAGCATATGTTGCGGTCGCCGGCTCGTCGCGCGACCGGGTGATCCTGCGGCCATGAAGCTCGTCATTGCGAGCGCAGCGAAGCAATCCAGAATCTTCCCGCGGCGGCAGACTGGATTGCTTCGCGGAGCCTGTCATCGGGCCGCGCTTCGCGCGGACCCGTTGGCTCGCAATGACGGAGAACGGCGAGAGGTCTGAGAACAACCGATGGAATCCACGCAACTCGTCATCCTCTCAGGCCTCGTCATCGGGCTCGTCTACGGCGCGGTCGGCCTGCTCAGCGGCTTCTGCCTGATGAGCAGCATGCGTGGGTTTCTGGCGGAGGGCGACGGGCGGCTGGTGCGGACCTACGCGCTGGCGATTGCGGTTGCGATCGCCGCCAGCCAGCTCCTTGCCGGTAGCGGCACGGTCGATCTCGGCAAGTCGATCTATCTGCAGCCGTCGTTTTCGCCGGCGGTGCTGTTCCTCGGCGGCCTGCTGTTCGGTTACGGCATGGTGCTGTCGAACGGCTGCGGCGCGCGGGCGCTGGTGCTGCTCGGCCGCGGCAATCTCCGCTCCTTCGTGGTCGTGACCGTGCTGGCGATCGCCGCGCAGATGACCCTGAAGGGCCTGATCGCGCCGGGACGTATCGCGCTGGTCCAGGCGACGCAAACCACGGTCGCCGCGAATTCGCTGCCGTCTTTGCTGGCGACGCTCGGCCTCACGGAATCGCATTCGCGCCCGCTTGCCGCAGCCGCGACCATCGTCGCGTTGATCCTGTTCGCTTTTGCGCATCCGGCGTTCCGCCGCGCGCCCGGCCAGATCGTGGCGGGCATCATCGTGGGCCTCCTCGTTGCCGGCGGCTGGCTGGTCACCGGCTATCTCGGTGCCGACGATTTCAATCCCGTCCCCGTGACCTCCCTTACATTCGTCGCGCCGATCGCCGACAGCTTGCAATATGCCATGCTCTCGACCGGACTGACGCTCAACTTCGGCATCGCGACCGTGGCCGGCGTCTTCGCCGGCAGTCTGGTGACGGCGCTCGCAACAGGCCGATTCAAGCTCGAAGGCTATTCCTCGCCGCGCCACATGCTGCGCTCAGCGACCGGTGCTGCGCTGATGGGGATCGGCGGCGTGATGGCGTTCGGCTGCTCGATCGGGCAGGGGCTCACGGGCGTGTCTACGCTCGCGCTGGGATCGTTCGTCGCGGTTGCCGGCATTCTGCTTGGCACGGCGGCAGGGCTGCGCGGTGCGCTGCGGGTTCAACCTCTCCAGGCCGCCGAAGCCGACCAACGGGCTGCTTGAGCTACTCCACCGCCTTGGTCACGATGCGGATCTCCGATGTCAGGGTGCGGTGCACCGGGCACTTGTCGGCGATCTCCATCAGCTTCTTGCGCTGCTCGGCATCGAGCGCGCCGTCGATGGCGATGTCGCGCTCGATCTGGTCGAGCATGCCCTCGCGCGTCTCGCACTCCGCACAATCCTTGGCGTAGATCTTGGAATGCTTCAGCGTGACCGTGACGCGGTCGAGCGGCAGCGACTTGCGGTCCGCATAAAGACGCATGGTCATCGAGGTGCAGGCACCCAGGCCGGCGAGCAGGAAGTCGTACGGGCCGGGTCCGGCATCCGCGCCGCCGGCCGCGAGCGGCTCGTCCGCCACCAGATGATGTGGACCGACGGTGATGGTCTGGTTGAACTTGCTCTTGCGGGTCTCCTGCACCACGACCTTGCGCGGCTCTTCCGGCAGATCCATTGCCTTCCCGGGCTTCGCCATATCGACGTAGCGGCTCGCCCAGGCCACGATCACGTCGGCGGCGTAGAGCGCATCAGTAGGCCTGGTCAGAAGATGATCGGCATGGTCGAGCGAGACGAAGCTCTTGGGGTGTCTTGCCGCGACGAAGAGCTTCGTCGCGTTGTCGATGCCGACGGTGTCGTCGACGGGCGAATGCATCACCAGCAGCGCCTTGTGCAGGCCGTTGATATCCTTCATCAGCTCGTGCTCGGCGATGTCGTCGAGGAACTCGCGCTTGATCCGGAACGGCCGTCCCGCGAGCGAGACTTCGACCTCGCCCTGCGTGCGGATGTTGTCGAGATGCTCCCTGAACAGGCCGGTGACGTGAGCAGGATCCGCAGGCGCCCCGATCGTGGCCACCGCCCGTGCCTCCGGAATCTGTCCGGCGGCGGCGAGGATAGCGGCGCCGCCGAGGCTGTGGCCGATCAGGATCGAGGGTGCCTTGCGGGTGTCACGCAAATGATCGGCCGCGCGCACGAGGTCTGCGACGTTGGAGGAGAACGTCGCATTGGCGAAATCGCCCTCGCTGGAGCCGAGCCCGGTGAAGTCGAAGCGCAGCACCGCGATGCCCTTGGCCGCCAGCGCCACGGAAATCCGCTTGGCCGCCAGCGTGTCCTTGCCGCAGGTGAAGCAGTGTGCGAACAGCGCGAAAGCCGCCGGCTCGCCGTCGGGCAGCTCCAGCGCGGCCGCGAGCTGATGGCCGCCTTCGCCGGTGAATTGAAAGCGTTCCGTCGGCATGGGCTTCCCCCGTCTTGCTCGAACCTAATCGCCCGAATAGCGCTGCTCGGCCCAAGGGTCTCCGCGGTTATGATAGCCGCGGACCTCCCAGAAACCCGGCGCGTCCTCAGTCAGGAATTCGATGGCCTGGAGCCATTTTGCGCTCTTCCAGAAATAGAGGTGCGGCACGACCAACCGCACCGGGCCGCCATGCTCCTCCGTCAGCGGCTGGCCGGACCAGCTGTGGGCGAGCAGCGCGTCCTCGGCGGCAAAATCCTCCAGCGCGAGATTGGTGGTGTAACCGTCATAGGAATGCAGCACGACGAAGCGGGCATCCTCGCGCGGCTGGCAGGTCGCGAGCAGCTCGCGCGTGGCGAGCCCTTCCCATTCGTTGTCGTAGCGCGACCAGGTCGTGACGCAATGGATGTCCGAGGTGAACCGGGACTGCTCCTGAGCGGCGAATTCGGCAAAGGTCAAGAACACGGGAGTCTCGACCGCGCCATAGACGTCGAGCCGCCAACGCTCGCGCGAGACCGGCGGCGTGACCCCGAGATCGAGCACCGGCCAGTCCTTGGTGAGGTGCTGTCCGGGTGGAAGCCTTTGATCCTCCGGGCGCGTAATCCTGCCGGTGAGAAAGCGACCCTCGCGCGCCCACTTCTCCTTGGTGCGCGTCAGCTTGCTGTCGGATGGCGTCTCGTCGGTCATGGCCTGTGCTCGTGGCGATGCATGGCGGCGGCGCACCTAGTGTCGCGCGCGCCATGAAAGGCCTGTCCGCTGCCTCTGGGAAGACCTACATCGCCTTTCCGAGCAGAAATGGCAACTGGCGGGGGCCGCGCACCGTTCCCTGAGACCAGGTCACAGTGCCTGCGGGATCGAGCCGGAAGTCCGGAATCCGCTTCAGCCATTCCTCCAGCGCCACCTGCATTTCCATGCGCGCGAGGTTGGAACCGACGCAGCGGTGGATGCCGAGGCCGAAGGCAGCATGGCGATTTTCGCGCCGGTCGATCACGACTTTGTCAGCGTCCGGAAACATCTTGGGGTCGCGGTTCGCGGCCGGGAAGGACAACAGCACCATGTTGCCCGGCTTGACCGGACAGCCGGACACCGTGGTCTCCTTGATCACCTCGCGTGCCATCGTCACCGGCGAATAAGCGCGCAGCAACTCCTCGACGGCCGTCGGGATCAGCCCTGGATCGGCGATTAGCCGCTCGCGGTCATCAGGCGTCTTCGCAAGATGCCAGAGCGAGGAGCCGATCGCGCTCCAGGTGGTGTCGATGCCGGCGATCAACAGCAGGCGCAGCGAGCCCAGCACGTGGCTGTCCTCGAGCGGATTGCCGTTCCTGTCCCGGGCGTTCATCAGGTAGGAGATCAGGTCGTCGGTGGGCTTGTTATTGCGCGCTTCGATGTGGCCGCTGAAATAGGCCGTCATCTCCTGCACGGCCTGGAGCAGCTTGCTCTCGTCCTTGATGCCGAGCTCGAGGATCATGTGGATCCAATTGATGAAGAGGTCGCTGTCGCTCTCGGGGATGCCGAGCATGTGCGCGATGGCCTGAACCGGGACGTACTTGCTGTAGCGCGCGGCAGCATCGACCTTGCCGTCGGAGAGGAAGCCGTCGATCAGCTCGTTGCAGATGGCCCGGACTCGCGGCTCGAGCTTCTTCATCGCATCCGGCGTGAAAGGCGGCAGCAGCAATTGCTTGGCAGGCTTGTGCTCGGGCGGGTCGGAGGTGATCGGCGGCGCCCCGTTCCTGGTGATCTCGGGGCGCACATCGCGGACGATGATCCGGCGGGAGGAGAAATGTTCGGTGTCGTTGGCGATCTCGCGCACGGCCTCATAGGTCGTCGGCAGGTAGCAGCCGAGGAACCGTTTCGTGTGCACCACCGGACTGACGGCGCGCAGCTCGTCCCAGATCGGGAACGGATCCTCCGTCCATTGCGGATCGGTGTGGTCGAAATCATGGACCCAGTCGGTCACGGGCGGATGGGCGGCGGGCTGGTCGAGGTCGGACATGGCAGGGAATCCCTTGGCTCGTGTTCGCTGAAGGCACGCGGGGCGGCCGCGGCCGCGTTATTCCTCGATCACATCGATTGCGATTTCCGGGCAGTTGGATTTCGCGAGCCAGGCCTTGTCCTCGAGCCCCGGCGGGACGGTGCCATCGCCGGCCTCGTGGGCGTTGCCGTATTCGTCGAGCTCGAAAAGCTCCGGCGCGAGCGCCTTGCAGCGGGCATGGCCCTGGCATTTGTCGGGATCGACGTGAACCTTCAGTCGCTCTGCCATCTCGGCTTCCTTGGTCGTGTGCGCGCGAGGGCCCGAAGGCGGCGCGTTTCCTCATCCCATTCTTAAGTTATATGCTATTACATTCGCGGTGGGCTTCCCCTGTCAAGCGCAAACTTATAGGCTTTGCCCCGACATGCGTTCACGCCCAGCCCGCAAGCCCGAGAAGACCTACCACCATGGCGATCTCCGCGATGCGTTGATCGAGGCCGCGCTGCACGAGGCGGAGCAGGGCGGCGCCGAGGCGATCAGCATCAAGGCGCTTGCCAAGAAGCTCGGCGTCTCGCAGCCGGCGCCATACCGGCATTTTGCCGACCGCGAGGCGCTGCTCGCCGCCGTCACCGCGGCAGCATTCCGGCAGCTCTCGGCGCTGTTGCGCGAAGCGATGGAAAAGCCCTCGAAGCAATCGAAGCTCTCCCGCCTCGCACAGGCCACGCTCGATTTCGGTTTGCGCCGGAATGGCATCTACCGCCTGATGTTCGCCTCGCGCACGGTGTCCTGCGCGGCCAAGGGCAGCGAGCTGCACGCAGCGACGCGGGAGACCTTTGCGCTCGTGATCGAAGCCTTGGAAGCGCCCGCCGTCGGCTATTTGCGCGAGCGGCAGGCGCTCAAGATCTGGGCGGCGCTGCACGGCGTGGTGATGTTGGCCGAGCAGGGCCTGTTCACCGGCGAGGCGGCGCACGCCACGCGCGAGGAGTTGGTCGAGGATTTCGTCAACGAGACCAAGGCTGCGCTTGCGGTCGCGATCAAGGATGCGCGACGTCGGACCAAGGCCGGCGCTTAGGCATTCGCCTTCAGGAGCTTCATCAGCTTCTCGACCGCGCTGTCCGGCGTGGTCACGACGGGGCGGCCGGTGGCCTCGGCAACCAGCGGCGCGGTCGCGGCGATGCTGAATTGCGCCAGCGCGATGACGTCGCAATCGCGCAAGCTCCGCGAGGCCTCCACGATCAGCCGGTCGTGCGTCGCGCGGTCGCCGCGGTCGAGCGCGGCCAGCGCACCTTCGGCAAGCTTCGGCACGATTTCGACGGAGGCGGGAAATTCGGGCGGCATCGAAAGCAGGGTCGGCGGAAAGGTCGAGAGCAGGCCGATGCGCCGGCCCATGGTCACCGCCCTCTCGATCATGGCCTCGTTCGGCTTGAGCACCGGCATCGGCGCATGCGCGCGCGCGACGGCCTCGATGCATGGGCCGAAGGCGGAGCAGGTGAACAGGATGCCATGCGCTCCCATCGCCGCCGCATAGTTACCGAGCGCGAGGAAGCGCTCGGTCATGGCGGCGTTGAGCTGGCCATCGCGTGCCAGGTCCGCCGACAGGCTGTCGTCGAGCAGGTTCATCAGCCGTGCCTCGGGCCAGGCCTGCGCAAACGCCGCCTCGATCGGGGCGATGGAATGCTTGAGGGCGTGGATGAGGGCGATGCGAGGGGGCGTCGTCATTGAAAGTGATCACCTGGTAGGTCTCATGCCCCGGACGCAGCGCAATGCGCAGTATTGCGCTGCAGAGCCGGGGCCTATTATCGTCGCCGGGTCCTGGCTCCGCGCAGCAGCGTTGCACGCTGCAGCGCGTCCGGGACACGGGGCGCCCTTATTTGAACGGAATGGCGTACATCAAGCCGCCTTTGCTCCAGAGGCCGTTGAGGCCGCGATCGAGCTTGAGCGGGCTCGCCTTGCCGACATTGCGCTCGAAGATCTCGCCGTAATTGCCGCCGGCCTTGATCGCCGTGACCAGCCATTTGTTGTCGAGCCCGAGCCGCGAGCCGAGGTCGCCCGAAGCGCCCAGCAGGCGCTGGATTGCGGGTACTTGCGACTTCGTCATCTCCTCGACATTGGCTTGCGTGACGCCGAGCTCCTCGGCCTCGATCAGGCCGTAATGCAGCCAGGTGATGATGTCGCTCCAGACCTCGTCGCCGTTGCGGGTGAAGGGTCCGAGCGGTTCCTTGCTGATGGTCTGCGGCAGCACGACATAGTCGGCCGCATTCGGCGCCGCCGTGGTCACCGCGCCGGCGAGCGCAGAAGCGTCCTGGGTCATGGCATCGCAGCGGCCGCCGAAGAAGGTCTGGTACATGGTGTCGATGCGGTCGAACACCAGCGGCTTCCAGTCGATGCCGTTGGCGCGGCCGTAATCTCCGAGCGTGACCTCGTGCGTGGTGCCCTGCGCGACGCAGACGGTGGCACCCTTGAGGTCCTTCAGCTCCTTCACGCCGAGCTCCTTCTTCACGACGAAGCCCTGGCCGTCGTAGAAGTTGATCGGGCCCTGCCGCAGGCCGAGCGTCACGCCGCGCAAATAGGTCTGCGTCGAGTTGCGGTAGAGCACGTCGATCTCGCCCGATTGCAGGGCAGTGAAGCGGTTCTGAGCCGTCAGCGACACGTAACGCACCTTGGTGGGGTCGCCGAGCACGCCGGCCGCCAGCGCGCGGCAATAGTCGACGTCGAGACCTTTATAATTGCCTTGCGAGTCCGGCGCCGAGAAGCCGGCAAAGCCGGCGCTGACGCCGCACACCAGCGTGCCGCGGCTCTTCACCGTATCGAGCGTCGCCGCCGACGCCATCACCGTCGATGCCGCGAGCAGGCCCGCTGCGATAACCACTTTCCTCATATGACTCTCCCCTCACTGATTGACACTACGCAACACGTTGTCGACGGCCGTGCCGAGCTTGTCGACGATCTGATCGATCTCATCTGCCGATGCGATATACGGCGGCGCCAGCAGCACATGATCGCCGCGGACGCCGTCGACGGTGCCGCCGCCGGGATAACATCCGAGCCCGTTCGCGAAGGCTTCAGCCTTGATCTTCTGATGCAGCTTGAGCGCGGGATCGAACGAGGCGCGGCTCGCGCGATCGGCGACGAGCTCGATCGCCCAGAACAGGCCGCGGCCCCTGATGTCGCCGACATGGCGGTGATTGCCAAAGCGCTCCGTCAGGCGCTGCTCGAGCTGCTTGCCTCGCTCCTTCACGCGGTCGAGCAGGCCGTCCTCGCGGATCACATCCTGCACCGCGAGCGCGGCGGCGCAGGCGAGGGGATGCGCCAGATAAGTGTGACCGTGTTGGAATGCGCCCGAGCCGGCGCGGAGGCGATCGATGATCTTGCTGCTTGCCAGCATCGCCCCAATCGGCTGATAGCCGCCGCCGAGCCCCTTTGCGATCGCCTGGATGTCGGGTGCGACACCTTCCTGCTCCCAGGCGTGCGTCGTGCCGGTGCGGCCCATGCCGCACATGACCTCGTCGAGGATCAACAGCGCACCGTGCCGGTCGCAGATCTCGCGCACCGCCTTGAAGTAGCCGTCCGGGGCGGTCGCCGCGCCGGCGGTGGCGCCGACGACGGGCTCGGCGAGGAAGGCCGCGACGGTGCCGGGGCCGAGCCGCTGAAACTCGGCGTCGAGCTCGGCGGCGAGGCGCGCGACGAACTGCGCATCCGACTCGCCCTCGCGCTTCTCGCGATAGGCGAACGCCGGCGTGACGTGGCTGAAGGCGGTCGACAGCAGCGGCGCATAGGGCGCGCGACGCCAGGCATTGCCGCCGGCGGCGAGCGCGCCGAGCGTGTTGCCGTGATAGCTCTGCCGCCGCGCGATGAAATGCTGCCGCTGCGGTTCGCCGCGCTCGATGAAATATTGCCGCGCCAGCTTGATGCTGGCTTCGATCGCCTCCGAACCGCCACTAACGAAATAGGCGTAGGCGAGGCCGCCGGGCTCATGCCCGACCAGCCGCTCGGCCAGCGCTTCGGCCGGCTCGGAAGAGAAGAAGGAAGTGTGGGCATAGGCCAGCGTCGAGGCCTGCTTGGCCATCGCCGCGATCACGCGGGGATGCTGGTGGCCGAGACAGGAGACCGCCGCGCCGCCCGAGGCATCGATCACGCGGCGGCCGTCCTCCGCAAACAGATAGACGCCCTCGCCGCCGATCGCCTTGGGCGGCGTTTCGCGCAGCGAACGATGCAGCACGCGGCTGTTGCGAGTGCTCATGGGTCAACCTTTCTCCGAGACGTAAGTTGAGGCAGCGTTGAGCCGCGCCTCGGTATTTTCCAGACGCTTTTTTCGCGGCGGCGCCGCCGAGTGAGAACGTGACGGCCGCGAGCGACTGCGCGATCGCGATCGCGCCGGTGAGGCTGGGGAAGAAGCCTGGCGATGACGCGGCCTCGAACAGCAGCACATGATCGGCGCCCTCGGCCATCGGTGCCGACAGGCTGTCCGCGATCGCGATCAACGTTGCGCCGCTGTGGTGAGCGGCCTGCGCGACGCGGACGCTGGCATGGGTGTAAGGCAGGAAGCCGATGACGATGACCGCTTCGCCCGGCCGGAACGCGCCGAGATCGAGGTCGTCGGGCCCGGACGTGCCGACGATCTGCACCTGTTCGGGCCGGAACAGGCGCAGCTCGTAGTTCAGGAGCTCCGCGACGCTGCGGCAGCTGCGATAGCCCGCAATCCAGATCCGCTTGGCGTCGTGCAGCGCGCGCGCCGCTTCGGCGATCGGGTGGGCCGGGATCCGCGGAAGGCCGGCGGCTTCGGCCTCGAGCTTGTCCATGACGAGCGTTACATCGGCGTTCGGGCCGTGACGGCGGCCTCTCGTGCGGCCGGAGAAGGGCGCGGCCTGCGACGGCCGCCGCGCCTCGGTCAGCGCGGCGCGCAATTCGTCCCATCCGGAATAGCCGATCGCCTTCGCCAGCCGCGTGAACGCCGCGGGATCGGCGCCGGCTTCCGCCGCGAGATCGCGCATCGAGCGCGTGGTGGCGTCGTAATCATTGGCGGCGACGAAACGGCCGACCTCCTGCAGGCGCAGGGGGAGCGATGGCAACGCGATGCGCAGTTCGCTCAGGGGCGAGGATTTAACGGGCTCGGCCATGAAACATTTGTTGCATGAAATGGAGTTTGATGCAACAGTTGAAGTGCGCTGCCGGAAATCGCTGCATTCGAAGAAGGATTCTCGTGCTGTGACCGCCGATCATCCCAGACCGCCGCCGCGTCGCCGCTTCGTGCTCGGGCGCAACGAATTGAAGGGCCTGTTCTGGCAGGCCCTGGTGGTCGGCATCGCGGTCGGGGTGATCGCCTTCCTCTGGTCCAACACCGTCACCAATCTCTCGGCCCGGCGCATCACCACTGGCTTCGCCTTTCTGGGCCGTGAGGCCGGCATGCCGATCTCCGACAGCCTGCTCGCCTACAATCCCCGGGATAGCTATCTCTGGGCCTTCGTCGTCGGCGTCGCCAACACCTTGCGCGTCGCCGTGATCGGCATCGTGCTCGCGACGATCCTGGGCACCCTGATCGGCATCTCGCGACTGTCGGCCAACTGGCTGCTGTCGCGGGTTGCGGCCGTCTATGTCGAAACGCTCCGCGATATCCCGTTGCTGCTCCAACTGCTGTTCTGGTACGTGCTGATGCAGGCGCTGCCGGCCGCGCGTGCGGCGTGGCGGCCCGTCGAGGGCGTGTTCCTGTCCAATCGCGGCCTGATCCTGCCGGCGATCCCGTTCGGCCCGCCGCAGCTCGCGGTGCTCGGCACCGCGGTGCTGGGCTGTGCGGTGTTCTTCCTGGTCCGGCGATGGCTGGTCGTGCAGCAGATGCGCGATGGCAAGCCGCGGCCTGCCTGGCCGTTTGCACTCGGCCTCATCGTCGTGATGCCGGTGGCGATCTCGCTGGTGCTCGGCGTGTCCTGGACGATCGAGTGGCCGCAGCTGCGCGGCTTCAACTTCGTCGGCGGGCTGACGCTCGCGCCGGAATATTTTGCGCTGCTGATCGCGCTGGTGACCTATACCTCGGCCTTCATCGCCGAGATCGTGCGCAGCGGCATCCAGTCGGTGCCGCGCGGGCAATGGGACGCCGCCAACGCACTCGGCCTGCGCCGCAGCTTCATGCTGCGGCAGATCATCCTGCCGCAGGCGCTGCGCGTGATCGTGCCGCCAATGACGAGCCAGTATCTCAACCTGACCAAGAACTCCTCGCTCGCGGTCGCGATCGGCTACCAGGACGTGGTCTCGATCGCCAACACCACGCTGAACCAGACCGGGCAGGCCATCGAAGCGATCGCGCTGATCATGGCGGTGTTCCTGACCATCAGCCTTTCCATCAGCTTCTTCATGAACTGGTACAATTCGCGCATCGCACTGGTGGAGCGCTGATCATGACGGCAATCACCGATATGCCGGAGACGCCCAGAGCTGCCCGTCGTCCGCAGCCTGGCAATCCGGTGCTGCACTGGCTGCGCAAGAACCTGTTCTCCTCGATCCCGAATGGGATCATCACCGTCCTGCTGCTGGCGCTGCTTGCCAAGGGTATTTTCAGCTTCGTGCAGTGGGGCATCGCCAATGCGGTCTGGCTGACGCCCACGGGCGATTCCAGCGCCTGTCGCGCGGCACGCGGCCTCGGCGCCTGCTGGGCCATCATCCCCGAAAAGTACCGCTTCATCCTGTTCGGCACCTACCCGTTCGACGAGCAGTGGCGGCCGGCACTGTCGGTCGTGCTGTTCATCGCGCTGTACTACCTCTCGACCCGCCGTGCGCTGTGGCGGCGCGAGCTGGTCTATCTCTGGATCGGAGCGCTGGCGCTGATCAGCCTACTGATGTGGGGCGGCGTGCTCGGCCTGTCCTTTGTCTCGCAGGATCGCTGGGGCGGACTGCCGGTGACGCTGATCCTGGCGACGTTCGGTCTCGCCTTCGGCTTCCCGCTCGGCATCCTGGTCGCGCTCGGCCGGCGCTCGAAGCTGCCGGCGATCCGCTCACTCAGCGTGCTCTATGTCGAGCTGATCCGCGGCGTGCCGCTGGTGAGCCTGCTGTTCATGGCGAGCGTGATGTTTCCACTGTTCATGCCCGCCGGATTCAACATCGACAAGCTGCTGCGTGCGCAGATCGCGATCATCCTGTTCGCCGGCGCCTACCTTGCCGAAGTGATCCGCGGCGGCCTCCAGGCCGTGCCGCGCGGGCAATATGAGGCCGCCGACGCGCTCGGCCTGTCCTACTGGCGCAAGCACCGGCTGATCATCCTGCCGCAGGCGATCCGCCACGTCATCCCGCCGCTGGTCAACACCTTCATCGCCTTCTTCAAGGACACCAGCCTGGTGCTGATCATCGGCATTTTCGATCTGCTGACGACGGCCAAGACCGCGATCATCGATCCTGCCTGGCAGCAGTTTTCCGTCGAAGTCTACATTTTCGTTGCCGCGATCTACTTTGTCTTTTGCTTTGCGATGTCGCGCTACAGCCGGAGCCTGGAGGCGCGGACAACGCCGAAGTGACGCTTCCTCGTTTGGTGCCGCTTGTTTGCGCTTGCACCAATTGCCGATCTTGAGCTCTAATACCAGAGGTTGCTCCTGCGGTCGATTTGGCGAGGCTGTCATGCGCGTGGCCGTTTTGCGGCAATTCATCGCCGCCCAAATCTGCGTCCTGATCTTCACAGCCATTCTCGGCGTCTCATCGTGTGCCGCCGAGGGGTTACGGCGCTATCGCGCGCCGATCGGTGAGAGTTCGATTTCGGGAATTTCGTCGGGCGCGTTCATGGCCGTTCAGTTCGGCACGGCGTGGTCGTCGGTGATCAAGGGCGTCGGCGTGGTCGCAGGCGGGCCTTACTGGTGCGCGAAGGCGGACGCGTTCGACGCCGTCACCTGGTACTGGGGGCCGATCCGGCGGGCCACCGGTGCATGCATGAAGGGGCCGGCGTCGGATCTGGATCCGAAGGATTTTACGGCAAAGGCCGACGCCAAGGCCGTAGCGGGCGAGATCGACCCTCTCAGCAATGTCGGCAGGCAGAAGGTCTATCTCTTTCACGGCTACAATGACGCGGTCGTCGACAAGGCCGCGACCGATGCGGCCGCCGATTTCTATCGCCATTATCTGGGGGATGCCAATCGCGGCAATTTGTTCTATCAGGCCACGCTCGGCGCGGGCCACTCGTTCGTCGTGGCGAAGCAGGGCGCGCCCGGGCTCAACGACTGCAAGGCAAACACGGAGCCCTATATCGACCAATGCGGCTACGACCAGGCCGGCGTCATCCTGCAGCATATTTACGGCCGCCTGAATCCGCCCGGTCCCGCACCGCTTGCAGGTTCGGTGAAGAGCTTTGATCAATCGATCTATACCACGCCGCATCTGCCCGACGCGCTGAGCATGGGCGATACCGGCTATGTGTTCGTACCTCGGGATTGCGAGCAGGGCAGTCCGTGTCGCGTCCACGTCGCGCTCCACGGATGCAAGCAGGACGTCGCCGATATCGGACGCAGATTCGTGGATGAGGCAGGTTACAATGAGTGGGCGGACACGAACCACCTGATCATTCTCTATCCGCAGACCAAGACCAGCCCATACTGGCCAAGCAATCCGCAGGCCTGTTGGGATTGGTGGAGCTACGTCGACCATCGGGATAGCTACGTGACGAAGTCCGGATCGCAAATCAAGGCGATCAAGGCGATGCTGGATGCGCTCACGGCCGTTGCCGCGGCGCCCGCCGGCGCGACGGCGCCCTCGCTATCGGCACCGCAGTCGCTCGCGGTGATCGATACGTCGGATAACGGCGCCGACCTGGCCTGGTCTGCAGGGGGCGACGGAACGATCTACCGGGTTTCGCGTGCGGGGCCAGATGGTGCGTTCCAGGCGATTGGCGACGTGACAGGCGCGAGCTTTGGGGATTCCGGTCTGACGCCGCAAACAACATATCGATGGCGTGTCTCGGTCATTCTCAACGGGGCGGAGGGTCCGAGCTCCGACGAGGCGACCGGCACCACGCGATCGACGCCTCCTCGCTGCGATAATCCCGGCTCCTGCCCGATCGCCAGATAGCGAACCGATGTCGCGCTACAGTCGCAGCCTGGAGGCGACCAGCGAGAGGTCAGGTCCCGTGTCCCGGACAAGGGGCAGCGCTTCAGCGCTGCGCCGCAGAGCCGGGACCCAGGGCAGCGCCGGAAGTCGCAGAGAGATGGGCCCCGGCTCTGCAGCGCAACGCTGACCGGACGATGCTTCGCATCGCCGGGATAGCGCTGCGCTACGTAAAGGGCACGAGAGTGAGCCTAGTTCTTCACCTTCGGATCGATCGGCGTCGTCCCGCGCAGGCTTAAGATATCCTCCAGCACCTTCGCCCCGGCAATCACCTGCGCGTCGGCGCGCGGCGCGCCGACCACCTGGACGCCGACCGGCAGGCCCGAGGCCGTGAAGCCGCAGGGCAGGGAGAGAGACGGGCAGCAGGCCAGCGTGATGGCGTAGACGATGCCGAGCCATTCGATGTAGTTCTCGAACCTCTTGCCGGCGCATTCGGCGACATAGCGATGCTCGATCGGGAAGGGCGGAACGATCGTGGTCGGCGTCAGCAGCAGATCGTAGCGCTTGAAGAACTCGACCGCCCGCGCCGTCATGCCGACGCGCTGCGCCTCGGCGCGCGCGAGCTGCTCGACCGTGAGCTTGAGACCTTCCTCGATGTTCCAGATCACCTCGGGCTTGAGCAGGTCGCGCTTGGTGCGCAGCAGATTGGCCTTGGTGATCGCGAAATCGAAGGCGCGCAGCACGTGGAAGCATTCATGCGCCTCGCGCCAGTCCGGATGCGCCTCCTCGACGATGGCACCTGCCTCGGCGAAACGTTCGGCGGCCTTGCGCGTGATCGCCTTCACTTCGGGATCGACCGGCGTGATTCCGAGATCGGGCGAATAGGCGATGCGTTTCGGCCTCTTGCCCGCCTGGGCCGCCGACAGGAACGAGGTTGCGGGAGCCGGCAGCGACAGCGGATCGTCGGCATAGTCGCCGCTCATGGCGTCCAGCAGCAGCGCGAGATCCTCGACGTTGCGCGCCATCGGGCCGACCACGCCGAGATTGCGATCGATGCCGGACTTGGGAGTATGTGCGACGCGGCCGATGCTCGGCCGCATGCCGACGATGCCGCAGAAGGCCGCGGGGCTGCGCAACGACCCGCCCATGTCGGAGCCCTGGGCGAGCCAGGCCATGCCGGTCGCAAGCGCCACCGCCGCGCCGCCGGAGGAGCCCGCGGCCGATTTCGTCGTATCCCACGGATTGAGGGTCGCGCCGAACACCTCGTTGAAAGTGTTGGCGCCGGCGCCGAATTCCGGCGTGTTCGACTTGGCGTAGACGACCGCGCCGTTGGCCTCGAGGTTCTCGACCATGAGGTCGGATGTCGCGGGGATGTTGTCCTTGAAGATCGGCGAGCCCTGCGTGTTCAACACGCCCGCGACGTCGGTCAGATCCTTGATCGGTACTGGCAGCCCGGCGAGCAGCCCGCGCGCGCCGGCCGGCTTCCGCATCAATGTCTTCGCGCTCTCCCGCGCGCGATCGAAGCACAGCGTCGGCAGCGCGTTGACCTTGCCGTCGACCTCCTTGATGCGCTTCTCCAGCACGTCCAGGAGCTCGAGCGGCGAGACGTCGCCGGAGCGCAGCTTGTCGACGACGGCGCAGGCGGTTTCGCGGATCAGATCTTGAGACAATTAGTTTACTCCTATGCCTATTGTGCGGTCATTGCGAGCGCAGCGAAGCAATCCAGACGGTCACTGCGGAACAATTCCTGGATTGCTTCGCTACGCTCGCAATGACGAGGATAGAGTTAACCCCACCCGGCGCTGATGCCGCCGTCGACCGTGTAGATCACGCCCGACGTATAGCCGGCGCGATCCGAGGCCAGGAACGCCATGAGGTCGCCGATCTCGCGCGCATGCGCGGGACGGCCGAGCGGCAGGCTCTTCTGGAATTCCTTGTAGCGGCTCTCGTCGCCGAACTGGTGCTGGGCCCGCGTCTTGAGCAGGGTAACGTGGCGGTCGGTGCCGACGGGGCCGGGATTGATGCCGACCACGCGGATGTTGTCGGCGAGGCTCTTGCCGCCGAGCGCACGTGTGAACGCCATCAGCGCGGCATTGCCGGCGCTGCCGCAGATGTAATTGGCGTCGAACTTCTCGCCGGCCGCGCCGATGTCGTTGACGATGACGCCGCCGCCCCTGGCTTTCATCTGGGCGTAGATGTAGCGCGTCAGGTTGATATAGCCGAACACCTTCAATTCCCAGGCGTGCCGCCAGGTCGCCTCGTCGATCTTGTCGATCGAGCCGCCGGGGATGTCGCCGGCATTGTTGACGAGGACGTCGATGTCGGCGGCTTCTTTCGCCAGCCGGGCCACGTCGTCCTCCTTGCGCAGATCGACGATGCTCGTTGTGGCGTCGATCTGGTGCGCGGCGCGCAAACGGTCGGCCAGCGCCTTGAGGTGATCGCTGCTCCTCGCCGCGAGCAGGAGATGCGCGCCTTCCTCTGCGAAGGCCTCGGCGGCGGCTGCGCCAATGCCCTTGGACGCGCCGGTGATCAGGACGCGCTTGCCGCGCAGATGCAGATCCATGGGGGTACTCGTTGGTGGGAACAGGGATCAAATCAGTAGGCGCTCGCCCGCGCCATGGTCAACATTGCAGTGCAGCGTTGCACTGCCGCCGCGTTTGGTCCATTGCAGTGCAGTCAAAAGGCGGCGACTGCCGGACCAAAAAGGGACGTTCTCCATGAGCAAGAAACAATACCGGATCGCGGTCATTCCCGGCGATGGCATCGGCAAGGAGGTGATGCCGGAGGGCCTGCGCGTTTTGGAGGCGGCGGCGAAGAAGCACAACGTCTCGCTGCATTTCGACCATTTCGACTTCTCGTCTTACGACTATTACGAGAAGCACGGCCAGATGATGCCTGACGACTGGAAGGAGAAGATCGGCAAGCACGATGCGATCTATTTCGGTGCGGTCGGCTGGCCGGCCAAGATCCCGGACCACGTCTCGCTGTGGGGCTCGCTGATCAAGTTCCGCCGCGAGTTCGACCAGTACGTGAACCTGCGCCCGGTGCGGCTGATGCCCGGCGTGCCGTCGCCGCTGGCGGGGCGCAAGCCCGGCGATATCGATTTCTGGGTGGTGCGCGAAAACACCGAAGGCGAATATTCCTCGGTCGGCGGCCGCATGTTCCCGGACACCGACCGCGAATTCGTGACGCAGCAGACGGTGATGACCCGTACCGGCGTCGACCGCATCCTGAAATTCGCCTTCGAGCTCGCGCAGTCGCGGCCCAAGAAGCACTTGACCTCGGCGACCAAGTCCAACGGCATCTCGATCACCATGCCCTATTGGGACGAGCGCGTGGAGGCGATGGCCAAAAAGTATCCGGGCGTGAAGTGGGACAAGTACCACATCGACATCCTGACCGCGAACTTCGTGCTGCATCCGGACTGGTTCGACGTCGTGGTCGGCTCCAATTTGTTCGGCGACATCCTCTCCGACCTCGGCCCGGCCTGCACCGGCACGATCGGCATCGCTCCGTCCGGCAACATCAACCCCGAAGGTGATTTCCCATCCGTGTTCGAACCGGTGCACGGCTCGGCGCCCGACATCGCAGGCCAGGGCATCGCCAACCCGATCGGCATGATCTGGTCCGGCGCGATGATGTTCGAGCATCTCGGCGAGAAGGAAGCCGGCAAGTCGATCGTCGAGGCGATCGAGCGCACGCTCGCCGAACGCACGCTGCGCACCAAGGATCTCGGCGGCAATGCCGATACGACGGCGTGCGGCAAGGCGGTTGCGGATATGGTGGATTGACGGACAATGCGTAGGGTGGGTTAGCATAGCGTAACCCACCTCTTTTTTCTCGGCGAAGAAGGTGGTGGGTTACGCCTGCGGCTAACCCATCCTACGATTTCTATTTCGTTCCCGATCAGCCCACGATCTTCTCGATCGCCGCCTGATCCAGCCCGAACTTCTTTCCGGCTTCGATAATCTCCTGCCAGGTGGTCGGATCGACCGGGATGCCTTCGGCGAGGCGTTTTTTCCTGGTCGCGCGCTCCGGATCGCCGGCGATCAGCACCTTGTCGACGCCGGGCGCGGGCGGCGAGCCGGTGTGCCAGGCGACGAAGCTCTCGACTTCGCGTGCAAGGTTCTCGCCGGTGCCGAGCTTGCCGGGGTCGATGACGATCGAGAGCATGCCGTTGAGGACGTTGTGCTTGCCGTCGGAGGAGCCTTTGACCACCTGCCCGCCGGAGAGCGCGCCGCCGAGGATTTCGCAGACCAGCGCAAGGCCCGAGCCCTTGTGCTCGCCGAAGGGGAGGATGGCACCGTAGGGCGGGATCACGGTGTAGCGCGGATTGATCGTGGGCTTGCCCTCGTGATCGATGATCGTGCCGGCCTCGAGCTCGACACCCTTGTTATGGGCGACACGGGTCTTGCCCTGCGCGATCCTGCTGGTGGCGAAGTCGAGCACAATGGGATCCTTGCCGCTGCGCGGAATACCGACGCAGAACGGATTGGTGCCGTGGCGCGCGTCGCTGCCGCCCCAGGGCGCCACGATCGGACGCGAGATCACGTTGACGAAGTGGATCGAGACCAGGCCGTGGTCGATGCACTGCTCGGCCCAGTGGCCGATGCGGCCGATGTGGTGCGAATTGGAGAGGCCGACGAGACAGACGCCGTTCTGCTTGGCGCGCGCGGCCGCGAGCTCCATCGCTTCATGACCGATCACCTGGCCGTAGCCGGTGAGGCCGTCGAGGGTGAGGAGCGGGCCGGTGTCGAGCACGATCTTGACGTGCGCGTTCACGGCGAGGCCGCCATTGGTGACGCTCTGGACGTAGCGCGGGATCATGCCGACACCGTGCGAGTCGTGGCCTTTGAGATTGGCCTCGACGAGATTGGTGGCCACCAGCTCGGCCTCGCGGTCCGAGGAGCCGCCGGCCTTGACGATGGCGTGGACCACATTGGTGAGCGGCCCTGCCTTGATGATGCGATAGTCGGCCATTGTTGTTGCTCTTATCCCTTCACGATCCGGCGGCAATGGACCAATGCCGCTTCAATCAGGTTCTCGCTCGCCTCGGGCGTGCGGAAGGCCGAATGCGCCGACAGCGTCACGTTTGGAATTTTCGTCAGCGGGTGATCCGCAGGCAGCGGCTCGGTGTTGAAGACGTCGAGGCCGGCATGGCGGATGTGGCCCGACTTCAGCGCCTCGATCATGGCGGCTTCGTCAACGATCGCGGCGCGTGCGGTATTGACGAGAATGACGCCGCGCTTCATCGCAAAAATCTTCTCGCGCGTGATCATGCCGCGCGTCTCGTCGTTGAGCAGCAGGTGCAGCGACACGACGTCGCTTCTGGCCAGCACGCTGTCGAGATCGGTGAATTCGACGCTCGCGTGGCTCTTCGGCGAGCGGTTCCAGGCAATCACCTTCATGCCGCTGCCGGACGCGATGCGCGCGACCTCCGCGGCGATGCCGCCGAAGCCGATCAGGCCGAGCGTCTTGCCGGTGAGCTGCATGCCGTCCTCGCGCAGCCAGTTTCCGGCCCGCATCTCGCGGTCCATCATCGCGATGACGCGGGCGGAAGCCCACATCAGCGCGATCGCCGATTCCGCAACCGCCGTGTCGCCGTAGCCCTTGATCAGATGCACGGAGATGCCGAGCTGGCTAAGCTCTTCCGGGTTCATGTAGCTGCGCGCGCCGGTGCCGAGGAACACGACGTGCTTCAGCCCGGTGCATTTCCTCGCGACCTCGGTCGGCAGCGCGGTGTGGTCGACGATCGCGATCTCGGCGCCGTCGAGAATGGCAGGATATTGCTCGGGCGTGATGTCGGGATCCCTGTTGATCCGCACCTTGGGATCGCCGGGCTTCTCCAGCCGCTCCATGATCACGGCCAGCGATTCATTGGCGTCGACGAAAACTCCGCGCATGGTTCTCTCCGGTCAGGACGCAACGCCGGCGATCGCCAGCACGGTATGCATGAGAACGTTGGTGCCCGCGGCGCAGTCGCCCTGCGTGGCGTCCTCCAGCTCGTTGTGGCTGATGCCATCCTTGCAGGGCACGAACACCATCGCCGCAGGCATGATCGTGTTGAGATTGCAGGCATCGTGGCCGGCGCCGGAGGTGATGCGGCGCGAGGAATAGCCGAGCGTCTTGGCCGCATTCTCGACCGCGGCGATGAGCTTGGGATCGAAATGCGTCGGCGGCTTGCGCCAGACCAGATCGATCTTGACCTCGACCTTGCGGCGCGCGGCGATCTCCGCGATTGCCGCCCGCAGATCGCGATCGAGCGCGTCCATGATGGCGCCGTCGGCACTGCGGCAATCCATGGTGAAGGCGATCTCGCCGGGAATGACGTTGCGCGAGGGATTGGCGATCACGGCCTCGCCGATGGTGCCGACGGCGTTCGGTCCGTGCTTCCTGGCAATCGACTCCATCGCCAGCACGATTTCGGACAAGGTCGCCAGCGCATCGCGCCGCAGCGGCATCGGCGTCGAGCCCGCATGGCTCTCGAAGCCGGAGATCTTGCCGTCGTACCACAGCACGCCCTGGCCGGAATCGACCACGCCGATGGTCTTGCCTTCCGCTTCCAGGATCGGCCCCTGCTCGATGTGCAGCTCGACGAAGCAGCCGAGCTTCTGGAAGCCGACTGGCTTGCCGCCGCGATAGCCGATACTATCGAGCGCCTGGCCGACGGTGGTGCCCTCGGCGTCCTTGCGCGACAAGATGTCGTCGGTGGTGAAGTCGCCGACATAGGCGGCGGAGGCCATCATCGCAGGTGCGAAGCGCGAGCCTTCCTCGTTGGTCCAGTTCACGATGCAGATCGGCGCCTCGGTCTCGATGCCGGCGTCGTTCAGCGTGCGGATCACCTCCAGCGCGCCGAGCGTTCCCAGGATGCCGTCATACTTGCCGCCGGTCGGCTGGGTGTCGAGGTGCGAGCCGATGCCGACGGGCAGCTTCGACATGTCGCGGCCCTTGCGCAGGCCGAACTGTGATCCGAGCGCGTCGACGTGGACTTCCAGTCCGGCATCCTCGCAGGCCTTGCGGAACCAATCGCGAACCTGCTTGTCTTCGCGGCTCAGCGTCAGCCGCCGCACGCCGCCTTTGGCCGTCGCGCCGAATTGCGCGGTCTCGTGGATGGAGCCCCACAGGCGGGCGGAATCGATTTGCAGGTTGGTCGCGGCTCGGCTCATGCGTCAGTCTCTCGTTTGTCCGGCGCCTTTTTCAATGACGCGCCTGCGCGGGCGCGTCAACTGCGAGGCTGCTCTGCGCAATTTGCCGTGCAAGCTCGGCGACGCGCTCCACGGCGACGACGTCGGGCGAAGCCAGCCAGCTTGCGGTGAAGGTCAGCGGCGCGATGGAAAGATCGGTGTCGAGCAGCTGCAGGCGCCCGTCGGCAAGCTCGCTCTCGACGATGGCGTCGGGGATCACGGCGATGCCGAGGCCCTCGACCGCCATGTGAATGACGGTCGCCAGAGAAGCGGACGCATGCAGGCGGATCGGCGGCAGGTCCGGCCGGTCGAACACCTCGCGCACGACCTCGTAGGGCTTGGTCTTGCGCGGGAAGGTGATGATCGGAAACCGCGCGAGCTCCGCCGGCGTCAACGGGCCCTTGCCGAGCCCGAGCGAGGGACTTGCGAGGAAGCCGATCGGATAATCGGCGAGCACGCGGTTGTGCACGCCGGAGGCGGATAGCGGTCCGACCACGAAGGCGAGCTCGATCTCCTGCGCGAGCAGGCGCGCGGTGAGGTTCGGCGTGATGTCGACCTCGATCTCCAGCGACAGGTTCGGATAGGCCTCGTTGACGCTCTTGACGAGCCGCGGCAGCCAGGTGTGCACGATGGTCTCGGCGACGCCGAGCCGCATCACGCCGCGCATCGCCGAAGCATCGCCGATCTCCGCCATCATCGCAGCGCGCAGGCCGATCAGCTTCTCCGCATAGACCATCATCTGCCGGCCGCTCGGGGTCGGTGACGCCACGCGATGATCGCGGTTCAAGAGCTTCACGCCCATCTCGCGCTCGAGCTGGGCGATGCGCTGGGAGATCGCCGGCTGGGTGGTATTGAGCCGTTGTGCCGCGCCGCGGAAGCTGCCGAGCTTTACAACCCACAGGAACGTCTCGATCGACCTGAAGTCCAGCATTGGAAGGATTTTCCCGATCGATAAATCAGATTTATCGAGATTGATTAGAAACGAAGATTAGACTTTATAGCACGCTTGGTGTTGGCTTGTCTTTGTCGAGTTTATAGGCAGGTCGATCACATGACTGTTTTGGTGGCAGCGCAGCAAACTGAAACACCCGACGCCCTCCCGAGCCGCAAGGCCCGGCTCGCCTACCGCGAGGGGCTGGTCGCCTCCACCGCCGGCGTCGCCCCCGGATACGTCCAGGGCAATCTGGCGATCCTGCCGGCGGATTATGCCGGCGCCTTCCACCGCTTCTGTCAGCTCAATCCCAAGCCGTGCCCGATCATCGGCATGTCCGATGTCGGCAGCCCTTTCATCCCCTCGCTCGGCGCCGACCTCGACATCCGCACCGACGTGCCACGCTACCGCGTCTGGTGCGACGGCGAGGTCGTGGACGAGCCGACCGACGTGAAGAGCTACTGGCGCGACGATCTCGTCACCTTCGTGCTCGGCTGCTCGTTCTCGTTCGAGGAGGCTCTGCTCGAGGAGGGCATGCCGATCAGGCACATCGAGAAGAACGTACGCGTGCCGATGTACCGCACCAACATCGCCTGCGGCGTATCGGGTCCGTTCGCCGGTCCCATGGTGGTGTCGATGCGCCCGTTCAAGCCGGCCGATGCGATCCGCGCGGTGCAGATCACCTCGCGCTATCCGGCCGTGCACGGCGCGCCCGTGCATCTCGGCCATCCGCATCTGATCGGCATCAAGGATATCGCCAAGCCAGACTACGGCGATCCGGTACCGGTCGCCGACGACGAGATTCCGGTGTTCTGGGCCTGCGGGGTGACGCCGCAATCGGTCATCAACGCCGCCAAGCTGCCGTTCGCAATCACGCATTCGCCCGGCCTGATGCTGGTGACCGATCTCAAGAACAGAAACATGGCCGTGATTTAGTGGGCAGCGTCTGCTGCTTCTTCAGGCTTTACCGCATCCACCAATCGCTTCATTCGATCAGCCGAAATTCAGGAACAGGGGACTTTGCCATGACGATCACTCGCCGCGAAATGTTGTTGGGAGCGACCGCCACTGCCGCTCTGGTGCCGCTGGCAGCGCGCGCACAGACGGCGGAGGTCGTGATCGGCGTGATCTATCCGTTCTCCGGCGGCAGCGCGCAGCAGGGCGTCGACGCGCAGAAGGCCTATGAGACCGCGCTCGAAGTCATCAACAAGGACAGCGATTTCGACTTGCCGCTGGCCAAGGGCGAGGGCCTGCCGGGTCTCGGCGGCGCCAAGATCCGTCTCGTGTTCGCCGACCATCAGGCCGATCCGCAGAAGGGCCGCGCCGAGGCCGAGCGCCTGATCACACAGGAGAAGGTCTCTGCCATCATCGGCACTTATCAGAGCGCGGTGGCCGTCACCGTCAGCCAGATCTGCGAACGCTACCAGGTTCCGTTCCTGTCCGCCGACAATTCCTCGCCGAGCCTGCACCGCCGCGGCCTGAAATATTACTTCCGCGCCTCGCCGCACGACGAGATGTACTCGGCCGCGATGTTCGACTTCTTCGACGCCATGAAGAAGAAGGGCACCAAGATCGAGACGCTGTCGCTGTTCCACGAGGACACCATCTTCGGCACCGATTCCGGCAATGCCCAGACCAAGATCGCCGGCGAGCGCGGCTACAAGATCGTCACCGATATCAAGTATCGCGCCAACTCGCCCTCGCTCTCGGCCGAGGTGCAGCAGCTCAAGACCGCCAATGCCGACGTGCTGATGCCGTCGAGCTACACCACCGACGGCATCCTCCTGGTCAAGACCATGGCCGAGCTCGGCTACAAGCCGAATGCGATCGTGGCGCAGGACGCCGGCTTCTCCGAGAAGGCGCTCTACGACGCCGTCGGCGACAAGCTCGAAGGCGTGATCTCGCGCGGCACCTTCTCGCTCGACCTCGCGCAGAAGCGGCCGATGGTCGGCAAGATCAACGAGATGTTCAAGGCCAGGTCCGGCAAGGACTTCAACGACCTCACCTCACGCCAGTTCATGGGCCTGATCATCCTCGCCGACGCCATCAGCCGCGCCAAGTCGACCGACGGCGAGAAGATCCGCGACGCGCTCGCGGCCACCGACATCCCGGGCGAGAAGACCATCATGCCCTGGAAGCGCGTCAAGTTCGACGAGATGGGCCAGAACAACGACGCCGACCCCGTGCTGCTGCAATATGTCGGCGGCAAGTTCGTCACCATCTTCCCGCCGCAGGCCGCGATCGCCGAGGCGATCTGGCCGATGAAGTAAGCACTGCGCGAGCAGGGGATCGAGATCGTCGCACGGCCTCGTCATTGCGAGGAGCCCGCGACAAAATTGCGAAGCAATTTTGCGCTGGCGACGAAGCAATCCAGAATGTCTCCGCGGTGGGATTGCTGGATTGCTTCGCTTCGCTCGCAATGACGAAGCAAACGATGACGTTTCGAACGGGGGACCAGAGTTGACAGCCCAAGCTATTATCCAGAGTCTCGCGAGCGGCCTGCTCATGGGCCTGCTCTACGGACTGATCGCGGTCGGCCTCGCGCTGATCTTCGGCCTGATGGACGTCACGAACTTCGCCCATGGCGAGTTCCTGATGATCGCGATGTATCTGTCCTTCTTCCTGTTCGCGTTCTTCGCGATCGACCCGTTGCTATCGGCACCTTTGGTCGCCGCGGCACTCTTCATATTCGGAGCGGTCATCTACCTGCTCCTTGTACGCTTCGCCATGCGGGCCAAAGCCAATGCCGGCATGGTGCAGATCTTCACCACCTTCGGCCTTGCGATCGTCATGCGCGGCCTCGCGCAGTACTTCTTCACGCCGGATTATCGCAGCATCCCGCAGTCCTGGCTGGGCGGCAAGACCATCTCGGTCGGTGGCATCTTCCTGCCGGAGCCGCAACTGGTCGGCGCGCTGGTCTCGATCGCGGCCTTTGCCGCTCTCTATTTCTTCATCCACCGCACCGATTTCGGCCGCGCGATCGAAGCCACCCGCGAAGATCCCGGCGCGGTCGCGCTCGTCGGTATCGACAAGAACCGCGTCTTCGCCTTCGGCTGGGGCCTCGGCGCCGCGCTGGTCGGCCTCGCCGGCGCGATCATGGCGGTGTTCTTCTACATCTATCCCGACGTCGGCGCCTCTTTTGCGCTGATCGCCTATGTCACGGTGGCGCTCGGCGGCTTCGGCAGCGTGTTCGGTGCGTTTGCCGGCGGCATCATCGTCGGTCTCGTCGAAGCGGTCACGGCGCTGGTGCTGCCGCCCTCGCTGAAATCGGTCGGCATTTACTCGGTCTATCTGCTCGTTGTCTTCATCCGGCCGCGCGGCCTGTTCGGATCGATGTGATGGACAAGGATTTTGCAGCGCGGCGCCGCCGCGACCTCATCATCGCCGCAGCGCTCGCCGCCATTGCCGCGCTGACGCCGTTGTTCGTGAAGGATGTCGTCGTCCAGAACATCATGATCCTGACGCTGATGTATGCTGGCCTCTCCCAGAGCTGGAACATCCTGTCCGGCTATTGCGGCCAGATCTCGCTCGGCCACGCGCTGTATTTCGGCCTGGGTGCCTACACCACCGAGCTGCTGTTCACGAAGTTCGGCGTGCTGCCCTGGTTCGGCATGCTGGCGGGCGGCGTCGTGTCGGCGCTGATCGCGATGGGGCTCGGCTATCCCTTCTTCCGCCTGCGCGGCCATTACTTCGTGATCGCCACCATCGTCATCGCCGAAATCGGCTTGCTGCTGTTCCATAACTGGGAATGGGCCGGCGCTGCGATGGGGATCACCATTCCGATCCGCGGCGACAGCTGGCTGAAATTCCAGTTCCTGCGCACCAAGCTGCCGTACTTCTATTTCGCGCTGGCGCTGTGCTGCCTCGCCTGGTTCGTGACCTGGTGGCTGGAAAACTCCAAATGGGGATTTTGGTGGCGCGCGGTCAAGGACAACCCGGAGGCGGCCGAGAGCCTCGGTGTCGACGTGTTCAATTCCAAGATGGGTGCGGCCGCCGTCTCCGCCTTCCTGGTCGCCGTCGGCGGCAGCTTTTACGCCCAGTTCGTCTCCTACATCGATCCTGAGAGCGTCATGGGCTTTCAGTTCTCCCTGCTGATGGCGCTGCCGGCCGTGCTCGGCGGCATCGGCACCCTGTGGGGGCCGGTGCTCGGGGCGGCCATCCTCATCCCGCTGACCGAGCTGACGCGCTTCAAGTTCGGCGGCTCGGGGCGCGGCGTCGACCTCATCGTCTACGGCACGCTGATCGTCCTGATCTCGCTGGCCTTGCCGCGGGGACTGCTCAGCCTGTTTTCACGCCCGAAGAAGACGGGGGTCGCACGATGACCGCGCTGCTCGAAACCCGCGGCGTCTGGCAGCGCTTCGGCGGCCTCGTCGCCAACAGCGACGTCTCGATCTCGGTCGGCCGCGGCGAGATCGTCGGCCTGATCGGCCCGAACGGCGCCGGCAAGTCGACGCTGTTCAATCTCATCGCCGGCGTGCTGCCGCCGACGCAAGGCTCGATTCTATTCGACGGCGAGGACGTCACCCGCATGCCGGCGGCGGTGCGCTGCCAGCGCGGGATAGGGCGCACCTTCCAGGTGGTCAAGAGTTTCGAGACCATGACCGTCATCGACAACGTCATCGTCGGTGCGCTCGTGCGCAACACCGTGATGCGCGAAGCGCGCCGCAAGGCGCATGAGGTGCTTGAGTTTACCGGCCTTGCCGCCCGGGCCGACGTGCTCGCCAGCGACCTCGTGCCGGCCGAGAAGCGCCGCCTCGAAGTCGCCCGTGCGCTCGCCACCGAACCGAAGCTGCTGCTGCTCGACGAGGTCCTCACCGGTCTCACGCCGACCGAAGCGCAGACCGGCGTTGCCCTGGTGCGCAAGGTGCGCGATGCCGGCATCACCGTGCTGATGGTCGAGCACGTCATGGAGATCGTGATGCCGCTGGTCGACCGCGCCATCGTGCTCGACCTCGGCAAGGTGCTGGTCGAGGGCAAGCCCACTGAGGTCGTGCGCGATCCCAAGGTGATCAAGGCATATCTGGGAGATCGTCATGCTGTCGGTGCGTGAAGTCACCACCGCCTATCAGGGCCTGGTCGCGATCTCCGCGGTTTCGATCGAGGTCCAGAAGGGCGAGATCGTCTGCGTCGCCGGCGCCAACGGCGCGGGCAAGTCGACGCTGCTCAAATCCATCGCCGGTGCCGAGCGCCCGCGCTCGGGCACCGTGACGTTCGACGGCAAGCGCCTCGACGGCATGGCGCAGCATCACATCACGGCCACCGGCATCGCCTATGTGCCGGAGAACCGCCGTCTGTTTCCGCGCCTGTCGGTGCGCGACAATCTTCGCCTCGGCAGCTATCTCTACCGGGGCGAAGCGAATCGCGAAGAGCCGCTCGAGCTCGTCTTCAAGCTGTTTCCGCGCCTCCAGGAACGTCTGGAGCAGCGCGCCGAGACGCTAAGCGGCGGCGAGCAGCAGATGCTCGCGATCGGCCGCGCCCTGATGACGCGCCCGCGGCTGTTGATGCTGGACGAGCCCTCGCAAGGAATCATGCCGAAACTGGTGGACGAAATCTTCCAGGCGGTGAAGCTGATCCGCGATTCCGGCATGACCGTCCTGATCGTCGAGCAGCGCATGGCGGAATGCCTGGAGATCGCCGACCGTGCCTACATCCTGCAAACCGGCCGCGTGCTGATGCAGGGCCCGGCCGCGGAGATCAAGGGCAATCCGGACGTGCGGAAGGCGTATCTGGGGCTGTAGGCACAACCGTCATTGCGAGGAGCTCTTGCGACGAAGCAATCCAGAATCTCTCCGCAGAAAGACTCTGGATTGCTTCGCTGCGCTCGCAATGACGAGGATGGAGCCGAGCCTAGTGCCCATGCTCCGGCAGCGTCACCCCGAACGCTTTCACCAGATCCTTCACCTGCTCCGGCGTCAGATACCGCGGGTTCATGCCGCGCAGCAGCAGGTACAGCTTCGCCGTCTCCTCCAGCTCCTCCGTGGCGAACACCGCCGCTTCCAGCGTGTCGCCGGCGACGACCGGGCCGTGATTGGCGAGCAGTACGGATGAGTATTTCCCCGCCAGGCCCCTGATCGCATCCGCGACCGCGGGATCGCCGGGGCGGTAATAGGGCACGAGCGCGGTGGCGCCGCATTTCATCAAATAATAGGCCGTCATCGGCGGCAGCGCGGCACGGGGGTCGATTTCGGGCAGCATCGAGAGCGCGACCGAATGGGTGGAGTGCAGATGCACGATGGCCCGCGCGCCGCCGCGCGTGTCGTAGAGCGCAGTGTGCAGCGGAACTTCCTTGGTCGGCGCATCGCCCGAGACCAACCGGCCCTGCTGGTCCAGCCGCGACAATTTTGCGGGATCGAGGAAGCCGAGCGAGGCGTTGGTCGGCGTCACCAGCCAGCCATCGTCCAGCCTGACGCTGATATTGCCGGAGGAGCCCGGCGTCAGCCCGCGCTCGAACAGGGATCGTCCGAAGCGGCAGATATCCTCGCGCAGCCTTGTTTCGTCGCTCGTTTCGGTTTTCATGGCCGTCATGCCTGCTTGTCTCACGCTTTGGCAGCGCGGCCAAGCCGTGTTATTCGGTTGCCAAGCTGCCGCGAAGGGCAGCTATTTGGGAAACGTTCGCAAGGGTCAGTTGCCTATGTCCGCCTCCACCTCACAAGGTCAGCGTATCGCCGTCGTCGGGCTCGGCTCGATGGGATTTGGCATGGCCACCTCGCTCAAGCGCGCCGGCCATGTCGTGACTGGCTGCGACGTCTCGGCGGATGCCGTCGCGCGCTTCGTGAAGGACGGCGGCGCGGGCGCCAGGACGCCAGCCGAAGCGGTCAGGGACGCCGATATCGTCGTCAGCGTCGTCGTCAATGCCGCGCAGACTGAGGCGATCCTGTTCGGCAAGGATGGCGCGGCCGAAACCATGCCGAAGGACAGCGTGTTCATCTCCTCGGCGACCATGGACCCGGATGTGGCGCGGCGTCTCGCAAAACAGCTGGAGGCGACCGGCCGGCACTATCTGGACGCGCCGATCTCCGGCGGGGCGCAGCGCGCCGCGCAAGGCGAATTGACGATTCTTGCCTCCGGCAGTGCCGCTGCGTTTGCGAAAGCTCGCCCCGCGCTCGACGCCATGGCTGCAAAACTCTACGAGCTCGGCGATGCCGCCGGGCAGGGCGCGGCGTTCAAGATGATCAATCAGCTGCTCGCCGGCGTGCACATCGCCGCCGCATCGGAAGCGATGGCGTTCGCGGCCAAGCAGGGCCTCGACATCCGCAAGGTCTACGAGGTGATCACGGCCTCCGCCGGCAATTCCTGGATGTTCGAGAATCGCATGCCGCACGTGCTCGATGGCGACTACACGCCGCGCAGCGCCGTGGAGATCTTCGTCAAGGATCTCGGCATCATCCAGGACATGGCGCGCACCGCGCGCTTCCCGGTGCCGGTCTCCGCCGCCGCGCTCCAGATGTTCCTGATGACGTCGGCCGCCGGCATGGGCCGCGACGATGATGCCTCGGTGGCGCGGATGTATGCGCAGGTCACCGGCGTCAAGCTGCCCGGCGACAAGTAACAGAGGATCTCCAATGCCCCGCTTCGCCGCCAATCTCACGATGATGTTCACCGAGGTGCCGTTCCTCGACCGCTTCGACGCCGCTGCGCAAGCCGGCTTCACCGCGGTCGAGTTCCTGTTTCCCTACGAGCATCCCGCCGAGGCCGTCGGCGAGCGGCTCAAGCGCAACGGCCTGACCCAAGCGCTGTTCAACCTGCCACCGGGAGACTGGAATGCCGGCGAGAAGGGCTTTGCCGCGCTGCCGGCGCGCTTCAATGATCTCAAGGCGAGCCTGGAGACGGCGCTGCCTTATGCCAAGGCGACCGGCGTCAAGCGCCTGCACCTGATGGCCGGCATCGCCAACCGCAGCGAGCGCGTCGCGATCGAGGCGTTTTACAAGTCGGTGGCGTGGGCCGCCGAATTCTTCGCACCGCACGGCATCGATATCGTGCTCGAGCCGATCAATGCCCGCAACGTGCCCGGCTACTTCCTCAACGATTTCGGCTTCACGCGCGACCTGATCCAGGAGTTGCGGCTGCCGAACCTGAAGCTCCAGTTCGACATCTATCACTGCCAGATCATCCATGGCGACGTCACCATGCGGCTGCGCCAGATGATGCCGATCATCGGCCACATCCAGATCGCCAGCATCCCGTCGCGCAACGAGCCCGACGGCGAGGAGCTGAACTACCCGTTCCTGTTCGAAGAGCTCGACCGGCTCGGCTATGCCGGCTTCGTCGGCTGCGAATACAATCCGCGCGGCAAGACCACCGACGGCCTCGCCTGGTTCAAGCCTTATGCGGGAGTGAAGCCGTGACCCCTGCAGCAAAAATTTCTCTTGGCTGCATCGCCGACGACTACACCGGCGCCTCCGATCTCGCCAACACGCTGACGCGCGCCGGCCTGCGCACCGTCCAGACCATCGGCATCCCTGCCGACGATCTGGCGCTGCCCGAGGTCGATGCCGTCGTGGTGTCGCTGAAGAGCCGCTCGATCGAGGCCGGCCTTGCCGTGGCGCGCTCGCGCGCGGCAGACAAATGGCTGCGCGGCCGCGGGGCGGGTCACGTGCTGTTCAAGATCTGCTCGACCTTCGATTCCACTGATTCAGGCAATATCGGCCCCGTCATGGACGCGCTGCGTGCCGATTGCGGCGAGGGAGCCGTGCTGGTGACGCCGGCCTTTCCGGAGACCGGGCGCACCGTCTATCAGGGCAATCTGTTCGTCGGCGCCGTCCCGCTCAACGAGAGCCCGCTGAAGGACCATCCCCTCAACCCGATGCATGATTCCAACCTGGTGCGCGTGCTGGCGCGCCAGAGCAGGACGCAAGTAGGCCTCGTCGATCTCGCCACCGTCACGCGCGGCGCGGACGCCGTGCGGGCACGGCTGGCCGAGCTCGCCGCCAAGGGCATTGGTGCGGCGATCATCGACGCCGTGTTCGACCGCGACCTCGAGACCATCGGTCTCGTCGCCGCCGAGCATCTTCTGTCGGTCGGCGCGTCCGGCATGGGCCTCGGGCTTGCGCGCGCGCTGATGTCGACGGGCAAGGTGAAGCCGGCGCCGGGCAGCGAAACCGGCACAGCCGTCGGCGGCCTCGCGGCATGCCTTGCCGGCAGCTGCTCGCAGGCGACGCTTCAGCAGATCGCCGGCGCCGAACGCATCATGCCCGTGCTTCATCTCGATCCGGAGCGGATCGTCGCGGGCGCCGGCGAAGCGCAGCGCGCGCTGGACTGGGCGAGGCCGCGGCTTGCGGAGGGACCGGTGCTGATCGCTTCGAGCGCGACGCCGGACGCCGTTGCCGCCGTGCAGGCACGCCATGGCCGCGATGCCGCAGGCCACGCCATCGAGCAGGCCATGGCCGGCATCGCCGAGGCACTGGTGCACGCCGGCGTCCGTCGCCTGATCGTCGCCGGCGGCGAGACATCCGGCGCCGTGGTCGATCGGTTGAAGATTCCGGGATTTCTCGTAGGCGTCGAAATCGCGGCGGGAGTCCCGGTGCTGCGCGCGGTGGGTGCAAGCTCCGGCGAGATGTTGCTCGCCTTGAAATCCGGAAACTTCGGCGGTCCGGAGTTCTTCTCCGACGCGCTTAGGCTCATGCGCTGAGCGCAGAGCCTCCTTAGTCCATCGTTCATTTCTTTCGGCTTCGGTACTCGTACGGAGCCGCAGTCGACATTTGCGCAGGTGCTCTGCGCTCAGATGTCGCCGCAGCTCCTCTTTGGTTGATTCCTAGAGCTTCGACGCGCATCCGCGCCAGCACAACGAGATCCGATTATGTTCGCCAACATTTCCATCCGCGCCAAGATCATCAGTGTCGTGGCATTCCTGCTCGTCGCGATGGCCGGCATGGGCCTGCTCGCCATCATGAAGATGCGGACGATGAACGCCAACACCGTCGACATCACCACGAACTGGATGCCCAGCGTACGGGTGATCGGAGACCTGCGTGCCGCGGTCATCACCTATCGGAACGTGGTGCGCCAGCACATGCTGGCCGAAGCTCTGGACGACAAGCTCGCGGTGGAGAAGACCGCTGCCACCGTGACTGAAATGCTTGCCAAGACGCGCAGCAAGTACGAGCCCATGATCAGCTCCCCGGAAGAGCGGGCGCTCTACGGCCAATGGTCCAAGTTCTGGGATGAGTACAAAAAGGGCACCGAAGAGGTGATGGCGCTCTCGCGCAAGGAGGCCGGCAAGTTCCCGCGCGAGGCGCAGGAGCTCAACTCCAAGACGGTCAACAAGCTCGGTCTTCAGGCAGACGAAGTCCTGACCAAGGACATCGAGCTCAACACCAAGGGCGGCGAACAGGCCGCTCAGGACGCTGCCGACAGCTACGCCTTCGCCTTCATGCTGGTCTCGGCCATTCTCGGCGCTGCCATCGTCATCGGCATCGCCGTCAGCTTCTACCTCGTGCGCGACGTCTCCAACGGCATCAACTCGATCACCCTGCCGATGCAGGCGCTGGGCCGGGGCGACCTCTCCGCCGAGGTCCCGCATCGCGGCGAGAAGACCGAGATCGGCGCCATGGCCGACGTGCTCCAGATCTTCAAGGAGGCGTTGATCGCGAAGAAGGCCGCCGACGAAGCCGCCGTGGCCGATGCCGAGGCCAAGATCGAGCACGGCCGCCGCGTCGACGATATCACGCGGGAATTCGAAACGATGATCGGCGAGATCGTGCAGACCGTGTCGTCGGCCTCGAGCCAGCTGGAAGCCTCCGCCTCGACCCTGACCGCGACCGCCGACCGCTCGCAGCGGCTGGCGACCACGGTGGCCGGCGCCTCGGAGGAAGCCTCGACCAACGTGCAGTCGGTGGCTTCGGCGACCGAGGAGATGGCATCGTCGGTCGGCGAGATCAGCCGCCAGGTGCAGGAATCGGCGCGGATGGCGGGCGATGCGGTCGGTCAGGCCCGCGCCACCACCGAGCGCGTCAGCGAATTGTCCAAGGCCGCCGCACGCATCGGCGACGTGGTCGAGTTGATCAACACCATCGCCGGCCAGACCAATCTGCTGGCGCTGAATGCCACCATCGAGGCCGCGCGCGCGGGTGAAGCCGGCCGCGGCTTCGCCGTGGTCGCCTCCGAGGTGAAGGCGCTCGCCGAGCAGACCGCAAAGGCGACCGGCGAGATCGGCCAGCAGATCTCCGGCATCCAGACGGCGACCAATGATTCGGTCGGCGCCATCAAGGAGATCTCCTCGACCATCGAGCGCCTGTCGGAGATCTCGTCGGCCATCGCCGCGGCAGTGGAAGAGCAGGGCGCCGCGACGCAGGAGATCGCCCGCAACGTGCAGCAGGCGGCGCAGGGCACCCAGCAGGTGTCGTCCAACATCACCGACGTGCAGCGCGGCGCGACCGAGACCGGCACCGCCTCCTCCCAGGTGCTGTCCGCGGCGCAGATGCTGTCGAATGATTCGAGCCGGCTGAAGACCGAGGTCGGCAGGTTCCTCTCCAACGTCCGCGCGGCCTAAGGCGCGGCCGCGGATAGATCGAATCAAGGGCGGCGCCAAAAGCGCCGCCCTTTTCTTGCGGTACCGTGATGTCGTCTACCGGTACGATCGTGGGGAGCGCCCGTAAACATACGGGGCGCCTATTTCATGGATAGTTAAATTCGCTTTACGAGGATCGCGGCAAGACGACTCGAGTAGCGGCCGTCCGAATTGCAATGTCCGATAGTCAATTCATTTGGGGCCCCCGATGCGCAAGAACCTCCCTGTCACCGCAGTCGAATATCCTGTCAGCGACGAGACGCTGATCGTCTCGCGCACCGACCTGAAGGGCAAGCTCACCTACTTCAACGATGATTTCATTGCGGCCGCCGGCTTCACCTCGGCGGAGCTGATGGGCCAGCCGCACAACATCGTCCGCCACCCCGACATGCCGCCGGAGGCATTCGACAATCTCTGGGACACGCTGAAGGCCGGCAAGCCCTGGCTCGGCGCAGTCAAGAACCGCCGCAAGAACGGCGACTTCTATTGGGTGCTGGCGACGGCCTCTCCGATCCGCGAGAACGGCGAGGTCAAGGGCTACACCTCGATCCGCACCAAGCTGCCGGCCGACCAGCGCAAGCTCGCCGAGGAGGTCTATGCCGCCATCCGCGAGAAGAAGCCGCACGGCTATCGCATCGACGCCGGCATCATCCGCCGCCGAAGTTGGCTCGACCGTTTCAGCATCTTCACCGGGACGCTGAAAGCGCGCCTGGTCACGACGATAGTGCTGCAGGCGCTGTTCATGCTCGCGCTCGGCATCGGTGGCGCGGTCTCCACCGGCGGTTCGACCAGCCTGACCCTGTCGCTGCTGGCTGTCGCCGGTGCGGCCATCGCCGGCTTCGCCGGCCTTGCGACCCTGCGTGCGATCAAGGAACCGATGCAGCATCTCAACGACACGCTGGTCAACCTCGTGCAGGACAAGCTCGACAACCGGATCGTCATCGACCGCGACGACGAGATCGGCGAGGCGTTGCGCAATCTTCAGACCGTGCAGACGATCATCCGCTTCAGCCGCGACGAGGTGCAGGCGGTGCAGCGCCGCGCCGAGGCGCAGCGCAAGGCGGACATGACCAAGCTCGCCGACGGTTTCGAGGCCGCAATCGGGGAGATCGTCGAGACCGTATCCTCGGCGGCAACCGAGCTCGAGGCTTCGGCCTCGACCCTGTCCACGACAGCGGGCCGGGCGCAGGAATTGGCTACGGTGGTCGCTTCCGGCTCCGAGGCCGCCTCCAGCAATGTCCATTCGGTGGCTTCGGCTGCCGAGGAGATGTCGTCCTCGGTGCGCGAGATCGGGCGGCAGGTGCAGGATTCCTCCCGGATCGCGAACGAGGCGGTCAGCCAGGCGCATGCCACCACCGAGCGTGTCAGCGAGCTGTCGCGGGCCGCGGCGCGGATCGGCGACGTCGTCGAGCTCATCAATGCGATTGCCGGCCAGACCAACCTGCTGGCGCTCAACGCCACGATCGAGGCGGCGCGCGCCGGCGAAGCCGGCCGCGGCTTCGCGGTGGTGGCCTCCGAGGTCAAGGCACTCGCCGAGCAGACGGCGAAGGCCACCGGCGAGATCGGCCAGCAGGTCGGCGGCATCCAGGCGGCGACGCAGGATTCGGTCAGCGCCATCGGCGAGATCAGCGGCACCATCGCACGTCTGTCGGAGATCGCTTCGGCGATCGCGGCGGCGGTGCAGCAGCAGGGCGCGGCGACCCAGGAGATCGCCCGCAACGTGCAGCAGGCCGCCCAGGGCACCCAGCAGGTCTCGTCCAACGTCGGCGACGTGCAGCGCGGCGCCTCGGAGACGGGATCAGCGTCCACGCAGGTGCTGTCCGCCGCGCAGATGCTGTCGCGCGATTCCAACCGCCTCAAGCTCGAGGTCGGCAAGTTCCTGAATTCGGTTCGCGCCGCCTGACTCGACCGCGTCGGAAAAACAGGCGCCGAAGGGCTGAGATCTCGTAGGGTGGGCAAAGGCGCTCTTGCGCCGTGCCCACCATTCTTCCCGGATCACACGAACGTCGTGGGCACGCTTCGCTTTGCCCACCCTACGAGATCACGCCGCTCGCCACTCCGGCACGTCATCCGCTGCCATGGCGATTTCGCCGAGCGAGCCGACCGGCGTGCGCTCCATGTCGAGCAGATGCGCCAGCGTCGCGCCATCGCTCGCCGGAATCCGCGCCAGCGTGCGGCGATCGTCCTCTGTCCGCAGCATCACGACGCCGTGCTCGACGTCCCCGCCGCGGCCGTAGAGCACGGTAAAGCTCTCGACCTTGCCCTTGCCCGTGGCATCGTTCACGAATTCCGGTACCGCTCGCTTGTTGCGGTCGGCTGCTGCCTGCACGCTCGTCTCCTGCGCCAGCGCCTCGCGCGGCGGCGCCTTCGACACCACCAGCGCGTGATGCTTGGTGACGAAGCCGCCCTGGCCGTAGAGCAGGCCGAGCCTGGCGCCGTCGCGCACACGCCGCACCATCGCGCAGGCCGCATGCGTCATGTAGGTGTTGAGCGGCGCGCCGAAGAAGGTGAGGCCGCCGGTCACGGTCGGCTGCACGTCGGCTCCCAAGCCCAGCGTCCGCCGCGCCATCTTGGGCACGCAGGGGAAGCAGCTGTAGAGCTCGATCGCGTCGAACTGCTTGCCGCCGCCGCCGGCGAGGTCCATCACGCTTTTGAGCACCGCGTTCTGCGGGTGGCTTTCGTAGAACTGGTCGCGCAACAGATAATCGCGCGGCTCTTCCGCCGAAGCGCCGCCGAGCGGGTAGACCAGTTTGTCTTCAGCGACCCCGGCCGCCCGCGCCCTGGCAAGGCTGGTGAGCAGCAGCGCGCCGCCCATGTTGACGCTCGGGTTGGCCACCATCAGCTTGTTGTAGGGCCAGGCGATCAGGCGATTGTCCGCCGTCGGCGTCGTGATCTCCTCCGGCGCGTAGCGCCGCTTCAGCCAGGCATTCGGGTTTTGCGCGGCGGCTTCCGAATAACGCGACCACAGCGTGCCCGATTCCGCCATCGCCTCGCGCGGGGTCTGGCCCCAATGCGCCGAGGAGGCCGCTTCGTAGAATGGATAGACGGTCACAGGCCGAAACACGCCGAGCTTCACCGCCAGCGGCTTCTGGAACGCCGCGCCGCGCTTGGGCTCCTCGACGTCGTGGGCGAACGGCGTCCACGGCAGCTTGACGCCGGCGCGCTCCGCCTTGGTCGCGGTCGACTGCGCCTCCGCGCCGCACACCGCTGCCACGCTGCACTCGCCGCGCGCGATGCGCTTGGCCGCCTCGTGGATGAAGCGGATCGGGCTCTCGCCGCCGACCGGCCCGTAGTGGCAATGCGCAGGCGAGATGCCGAGGCGCTGCGCCAAAAGCTGCTCCGGATCGCGGTAGCGCCAGCTCAGGAAATTGACGACGTCGAGCGACTGCACCTCGCCGAGCAGCTTTGCGCCGGCATCCTGTTCGGCGCGCCGCAGCGCTTGTTCGAGCAGGTCGAGCGGTTCGAGACCCTCGGCGATCTCCTTCGGGCGGTCGACGATTTCGCCGATGCCGACGATGACGGGGATCCGGTCTTCGGGGATATTGGTCATTTCTTCTTGCTTCAATTCACGATGTCAGTTTGTTCGTCATTGCGAGCGCAGCGAAGCAATCCAGAATCTTTCCGCGGCGGCAGCCTGGATTGCTTCGCTGCGCTCGCGATGACGACGTGGATGCTACTCCGCCACCAGCGCATTGATGTGCTCGACGGCTTCGGCGAAATCCTGCTTGAACTCCTGTACCACGGCGCCCGCCGATTTCACGCTGTCGATCAGGCCGACGCCCTGGCCGACGAAATAGCTGACGAGGTCGCGCGCCCTTGCGTTGCCGCTCGCGGCGGCCCGGTCGATCGAATGGAAGGCGTCGCGGCTGATGATGCTTTGCAGCGGCATCGGCAGTGCGCCCGGGCTGTCCGGCGCGCGGTCCCAGGCATCGGTCCAGACCGAGCGGAGCTGCCGCGCCGGCTTGCCGGTGCGTCCCTTCGAGCGGACCGCATCGCGCGAGGAGGCCGCGATCATCTTCTCGCGAAAGATCTCGCTCGTCTCGGACTCGACGGTCGCGAGCCACACCGAGCCAGTCCAGGCGCCGGCCGCGCCCATTGCCATGCAGGCCGCCATCTGCCGCCCCGTCATGATGCCGCCGGCCGCCAGCACCGGCACGTCGCGGATCTCTTTGATCGCCTTGATCACCTCCGGCACCAGCACCATGGTCGAGACCTCGCCGCAATGGCCGCCGGCCTCGGTGCCCTGCACCACGAGGATGTCGACGCCGGCCGCGACCTGGCGCAGCGCGTGCTCCTTGGCGCCGACCAGCGCTGCGACCGGCACGCCGTGCTTCTTGCCCATCTCGATCATCGCCTTCGGCGGCACGCCCAGCGCGTTGGCGATCAGGCGGATCGGATGATCGAAGGAGACCTCGAGCAGCTGAAGCGCGGTCTTGGCGTCGAACGGCTGCGGCTGGTTGTCCGCGACTTCGGTGGTGGTCAGCTCGATGTCGTACTTCTTCAGGAGATCGCGCGTGTAGTTGCGGTGCGCCTGCGGCACGCGCGCTTCCAGGCTCTTCCAGGTGACGTCCTTCTCGCCTGATGTCGAGATGTTTTCCGGGATCAGCACGTCGATGCCGTAGGGCTTGCCGTCGACGTGATCGTCGATCCATTTCAGCTCACGCTCGAGCGTATCCGGCGTATGCACGGTCGCGCCCAACACGCCAAACCCGCCGGCGCGGCTGACGGCGGCGACGACGTCGCGGCAATGGCTGAAGGCGAGCAGCGGGAATTCGATCCCCAGCATCTCGCAGATCGGCGATTTCATGGCTCTCTCCCGGCGGCAGGCTTCGCATTCTCGTTGCTTTCGCTGGCAAAGCAAAGTGACGCGAGCGGATCGATGACATGCCGGATTCGGCGAGGCATCTTGTGTGTAGACGTTGCGCGGGCCGCAGCCCCTGCGGGCCCCCCGGAATGACGGCGGGGAGGGGCTGCCATGACAAACGCAGAGTTGTCCCGTCCGGCAATGCATTGCGGCGCCCTTGTCATCGGCCGTTCGCGGGCTAATTAATGCAGACGCATCTTTTCCCGGAGCCCTGCATGACCGACGCCCCCTACGTGCCGCCCAAAGTCTGGACCTGGAACAAGGAGAACGGCGGGCAATTCGCCAACATCAACCGCCCGATCGCCGGCCCCACCCACGACAAGGAGCTGCCGGTCGGCAAGCATCCGCTTCAGCTCTACTCGCTGGCGACGCCGAACGGGGTCAAGGTCACCGTGATGCTGGAGGAGCTTCTGGCGCTCGGCCACAAGGGGGCCGAATACGACGCCTGGCTGATCAGGATCGGCAATGGCGACCAGTTCGGCAGCGGCTTCGTCGACATCAATCCGAATTCGAAGATCCCGGCGCTGATGGACCGCTCCGGCCCCGAGCCGATCAGGGTGTTCGAGTCGGGCTCGATCCTGTTCTACCTCGCCGAGAAATTCGGCGCCTTCCTGCCGAAGGACATCAAGATCCGTACCGAGGCGATGTCCTGGCTGTTCTGGCAAATGGGCAGCGCGCCCTATCTCGGCGGCGGCTTCGGGCATTTCTACGCCTATGCGCCGACCAAGATCGAATACGCCATCGACCGTTTCGCGATGGAGACCAAGCGCCAGCTCGACGTGCTCGACCGGCGTCTCGCCGACAACGAATATCTCGCAGGCAGCGAATACACCATCGCCGACATTGCGGTGTGGCCCTGGTACGGCGCCCTCGCAAAGGGGCTGGTCTACGGCGCCGGCGAATTCCTCTCCGTGCAGGACTACAAGAACGTGCAGCGCTGGACCGACCAGATCGCGCAGCGCCCCGCCGTGAAGCGCGGGCGCATGGTCAACCGCGTCTCCGGCGATCCTGCGAGCCAGCTCCACGAGCGCCATGACGCCAGCGATTTCGAGACGAAGACGCAGGACAAGCTCGCGCCGGCGACGTAGGGCTCTTCCTTCACTGCCCGCGTGGAAGCAGGGCCGTAGCATATGGTGCTTTGCGCGAGCTGAGCGCGCGCCTCGTCCTGCGAGACGACCGCTTCGCGGGGGCTCAGGATGCTAAGCGGGAGCCGTGCCCGTTGAAACGGGGCAACGCACCCGGTCCTCATCCTGAGGGCCCGCCAGTGGCGGGCGTCTCGAAGGATGGCCGCGAAGGGGTTTCCCGCAGCCCCTCAATCCGGCAGCATCTCGCCGGAGCCGCCGAGTTCCGCCGGCAGGTCGGCATATTTCGGCAAGCCGTCCCTGACAGACACCATCTTGCTCGCATAGTTCGCATGCAGGGTCGGCTGATGCTGATACCCCTTCAGCAGATTGGCGTAGACGTCGATCAGCCGCATCCGCGGGTGCTCTGTCATGACGTGGCCGCCGCAGCGTTTGCAGAACTTCCGGTAGGAATGCTCGGTCTTGTTGAACGTGCCGAGCTCCGCCTCGCCCCTGGTGATGCGCACGCCGTCCGATTTCCAAAGGCTGAAGGCGTTGATCGGCGCCGCCGACCACGCCTGGCAGTCGGCGCAATGGCAATAGCCTGCAAACATCGCCTTGCCGGTGACTTCGACCTCGACAGCTCCACAGAAGCAGCCGGCGCGATAGCTCGCCTGCGGCTCGGCATCAGCATCTTCACCATCCGCCAGCAGGTCGTTGTAGCCGGACTCCTTGCGCATGAAATTGCGGATGAAGTCGCACTCGACCGAGAGCTTGCGGCCCTGCGCCCGCACCGCATCCAGCGTGGCGCGGCCGAGCTTCGAGCCGATGCCGCGGCCGCCGAGCTCCGGCGGCACCTCGGTGTGCACCAGCGTGATCGCGCCCTCGGTCTTGCGGTAGGTGACGAAGGCGATCGGCCCGTCGACATCGAGCTCGAACCGCTCACGTTCTTCGTTGTCGCGAAAGGCTTCCGGCATCGTCGTGCTCCCGGGTTCGATTATTTGGTCTTTACGCCCTCCGCCGCGGGAAACACCACGCGGTCATCGGTGCGGCAATAGCGGTCGGCGAACATGCGGCCGATCGGGTGATAGCGGTCCATGTGCACCCGCATCGCCTTGTCGTCCCAGAGCTCGTCGCGAATGTGGAAATGGAGGCCTTCGCCCATGATCAGGCGGCGGTCGTCGTTGACGTCGATCAGCTTCCAGAGCTTGCACTCCATCGCCCAGGGCGTGTCGGCAAGCCGCGGCACGGCGATTGTCGTCGAGGGCGCGAGCTTCAGGCCGAGATAATCGGGCTCGCCGATCTCGGGCGGAAAGTCGCCGCTGCTCTCGTGCATCGCCCGCGCCAGCGGCTCGTCCGTGAGGTTGACCACAAACTCGCCGGTGCGCTGGATGTTGAGGAAGGTGTCCTTGTCTTGTCCGTTCGGTTTGCGGTTGGCCGCGAACATGCAGAGCGGCGGATCCTCGCAGAAGGCGTTGAAGAAACTGAACGGGGCGGCATTGACCACGCCGGTCGGCCCGACCGTGGTCACCCACGCGATCGGCCGCGGCAGGATGAAGGACGTCAGCACCTTGTAGCGCTCGCGTGGCGTCAGATCGCTGGCGGCGTATTCCATGACGGCTCCGTAGGGAGGGGAGACATTGTAGGGTGGGCAAAGCGAAGCGTGCCCACCATTTCTTGCGCCGGTTGCGATGGTAGGCACGGCGCGCGAAGTGCGCGCCTTTGCCCACCCTACGGCACCTCGTTCCTTACGCCATGCTCAGCTCGTGGCGGCCCACCACCATCCAGTGCACCTCGTCCGGACCGTCGGCGAAGCGCAGGTGCCGCACGTCCTGGTACATCTCGGCGAGCGGGGTCCAGTGCGAGATGCCGGTGGCGCCGTGCATCTGGATGGCCTGGTCGATGATCTTGCAGGCGCGCTCGGGGACCATGGCCTTGACCATGGAGACCCAGACGCGGGCCTCCTTGTTGCCGAGCACGTCCATCGCCTTGGCGGCCTTCAGCACCATCAGTCGCATCGCCTCGATCTCGCAGCGCGCCTGCGCGATGATCTGCATGTTGCCGCCGAGATGGGCGATCTTCTTGCCGAAGGCCTCGCGGGTCAGGCCTCGCTGCACCATCAGGTCGAGCGCCTTCTCGGCCTTGCCGATGGTGCGCATGCAGTGATGGATGCGCCCAGGCCCGAGGCGGAGCTGCGAGATCTCGAAGCCGCGGCCTTCGCCGAGCAGGATGTTCTCCTTGGGCACCCGCACGTTGTTGAAGCGCATGTGCATGTGGCCGCGCGGGGCATGGTCCTGGCCGAACACGTACATCGGGCCGAGCACCTCGACGCCGGGTGTGTCGCGCGGCACCAGGATCTGCGACTGCTGCTTGCTTGGCGCCGCGTCCGGATTGGTCTTGACCATCACGATGAGGATCTTGCAACGGGGATCGCCGAGACCGGAGATGTAATACTTCTCGCCGTTGATGACCCATTCGTCGCCGACGAGCTTTGCGGTGGTCGAGATGTTCTTGGCGTCGGAGGAGGCGACGTTCGGCTCGGTCATGACATAGGCGGAGCGGATCTCGCCGTTGAGCAGCGGCTTCAGCCACTTCTCCTTCTGCTCCTTGGTGCCGACGCGCTCCAGCACTTCCATGTTGCCGGTGTCGGGCGCCGAGCAGTTCATGGTCTCGGATGCCAGGGGGCTCTTGCCGAGCTCGGCTGCGATATAGGCGTAGTCGAGATTCTTCAGGCCCTGGCCGGTCTCGTCGTCGGGCAGGAAGAAATTCCACAGGCCTTCCTGCTTGGCCTTGTTCTTGGCCTTCTCCAGCACCTCGAGCTGTTTCGGCGTGAAGCTCCAGCGATCTTCCTTGGCTTCGCCGGCCTTGGCGAACTCGATCGACATCGGCTCGACGGTGTCGCGGATGAACTTCTTGACGTGATCGTAGAGCGGCCGGACCTGGTCCGACATGCGCAGGTCGTTGAGCTCATCGCCGGGATTGAGCGTGTAGTTGGTGGTACGGGGAATGTAGGTGTGTTTTGTCATTGTTCCTCCCGGGACGCTGAGATCGTTGCCGGCAGAATAGTGCCGGCGCGACCAAAGTGCGAGCGCGCATTTTTCGCGCAGGGCCATGCCACGCCATGGAATATCGCGAGATGTTTGAAATGTTGTTTGAATGGCGTCGTGGACGTGATGTGGATGGAGTTCGGACCGGTGCCCAGGATCCCGTCATTGCGAGCGCAGCGAAGCAATCCAGAATCTTGCCGCGGCGGCAGTCTGGATTGCTTCGTCGCAAGAGCTCCTCGCAATGACGAGGAGAGTCCGGCATACCTCAGTTCGCCATCCGATGCATCGCGCAGATCTTGTTGCCGTCGAGGTCGCGCAGGTAAGCCAGATACAGCTTGCCGCCGGGGCCCTGACGCACGCCGGGCGGATCCTCGATCGACTTTGCACCGGCCGCGACGCCCGCCGCGTGCCAGGCGTCGACCTGCTCCGGGGAACTGCAGGCAAAGCCGATCGTGCCGCCATTCGCGCAGGTCGCCGGCTCGCCATTGATCGGCTTCGACACCGAGAACACCCCGGTCTTGGTGATGTAGAAGATGCGGTGGCCGTCAACCCTGGCCGGCCGCACCTCGAGCGTGCTCAGCAGGCTGTCGTAGAACGCCTTGGCCCTGTCCAGGTCGTTGGTGCCGATCATCACGTGTGAGAACATTTGCCCCTCCCTTTTATGACTACCGAGATCAAAACGCCGTATAGCCGCCGTCGATCACGAAGGTATCGGCGGTGTGATACGACGACGCCTTGCTCATCAGATACACCGCGATGCCGCCGAAATCGGACGCCTCGCCGAACCGCCGCATCGGAATCCGCGGCATCACGTTGGCGACGAACTTGTCGTTGGCCATCAGCCCTGCGGTCATGTCGCTCTTGATCCAGCCGGGCAGGATCGCATTCGCGGTGATGCCGTGGCGCGCCAGCTCGACGCCGAGGGCGCGCACCAGCGCGTTGATGGCGGCCTTGGTCGCGGCATAGTGCTCGTTGCGCGCGGTGCCGAAGATCGAGGCGAGGCTCGATGTCGCAACCAGCCGGCCGAAGGGATCGCCGGCATTGGCGCGCTCGGTCATGTGTTTCGCCGCAGCCTGAAACGCGTGGAACACACCGTCGAGATTGGTCGCGAACATCGTGCGCCATTCCTCCTCGGTGCGCTCGATGAAGGCGCGCCGGCCGCCGCCGCCGATGCCGGCATTGGCGAAGCAGCCATCGACCCGGCCGAACGTGTCGAGTGTCGCCTTCATCGCTGAAGCGACCGAGGCCGGGTCGCTGACGTCGCAGACACGGCTGTCGACCTTGCCGGGTGCGCCGGCCATGCTGGCGGCAGCGGCCTTGTTCTTGTCAGCGTTGCGGCCCCAGATCGAGACGTTGCAGCCCTGGCCCGCGAGCGCCTGCGCGATGCCGAGCCCGATGCCGCCATTGCCGCCGGTGATCACGGCCACGCGGCCGGAGAGGTCGAAAATGGTCATGGCGCGTTTCCCGTTTCTTTTCTGTGAGGCGCATCAGCCGCTGCGCACAAGATTGCTTGCTATGCTCCGATCACCATGGACAAGACCGCGCCAAAAATCAAATATGCGCCCCGGCAAAACGAATTCCGGCCTGCGAAACTGGCGCGGGCCGCAACTGACGAGGAAACCATGCAGTTCAAACACGTCACCCTCGACTTCGACGGCTCGGTCGCGATCCTCAAGCTCGATCATCAGGAGGTGATGAACGCGGTCTCCGTCGACATGCTGGGCGGTCTTTCCGAGGCGCTCGATGCGATCGAGGAGAAGAAGGCCGAGGTACGTTGCGTGGTGCTGACCGGCGCGGGGCGCGCGTTCTGCACCGGCGCCAATCTGCAAGGCCGCAACAACCAGTCGAAGAAGACCAAGGCCGGCCTGACGCTCGAGACCGGCTTCCACCCCTTCCTGCGCCGCATCCGCAACCTGCATTGTCCGATCGTCACCGCGGTCAACGGCCCCGCCGCCGGCGCCGGCATGAGCTTCGCGCTGCTCGGCGACATGATCCTGTGCGCGCGCTCGTCCTACTTCCTGCAGGCCTTCCGCCGCATCGGGCTCGTGCCGGATTGCGGCTCGACCTGGCTGCTGCCGCGGCTGGTCGGCCGCGCGCGCTCGATCGAATTGTCGTTGATGGGCGAGCGGCTGCCGGCCGAGAAGGCGCTGGAATGGGGCCTCGTCAACCGCGTCTACGACGACGGCGTCCTGATGGAGGAGGCGATGAAGCTGGCGCGCGATCTCGCCAGCGGCCCGACCGTGGCGCTGTCGCTGATCCGCAAGCTCTATTGGGACAGCCCGGAAAATTCCTTCGAGGATCAGCTCAACCTGGAATTCCAGTGCCAGCTCCGCGCCGGCGACACCGAGGATTTCCGCGAGGGCGTCGGCGCCTTCCTCGAGAAGCGGCCCGCGCAGTTCAAGGGCAAATGATCGAGGCGGAGCTTTCACGCAGCGTCCAGCGCTGGTGCAAGGGCGCGACCGGCGCGACCTCTGCGGCCAAATTGTCGGGCGGCGCCAGCCAGGAAACCTGGCGCTTCGACATCACGCATCCCGATGGCGTGATCGGCGCCATCCTGCGCCGCTCGCCGAAGGGCTATGGCGCCGCGCCGACGCGCGCGGCCGGTCTTGCCGCGGAAGCGCAACTGATGCAGCTCGCCTATGAGGCCGGCGTGCCGTCGCCGCGCGTGATGCATGTGCTGGTGCCGGAGGACGATCTCGGCACCGGCTTCATCATGCAGCGGGTCGAGGGCGAGACCATCGCGCGCAAGATTCTTCGCGATGAGGAGTTTGCCGCGGCGCGCCCCATTCTGGCGCGGCAGATCGGCGGAATTCTCGCAGCGCTCCATCGGCTGCCGCAGGACAAGGTCCCCGAGTTGCGCACCCGCGGTGCCGTCCAGGAGATCGCCGAGTTCGAGCGCGACTATCGCAGCCTGAACTGGCCCAAGCCCGTGTTCGAGCTGGCGCTGCGCTGGCTGCGCGACCACGATCCCGGTCCCTCGGCCGAGACAACGCTGGTGCATGGCGATTTCCGCAACGGCAATCTCATCATCGGCGCCGACGGCGTCCGCGCCGTGCTGGACTGGGAGCTCGCCCATCTCGGCGATCCCATGGAGGATCTCGGCTGGGTCTGCGTCAATTCCTGGCGGTTCGGCGAGATCGACAGGCCTGTCGGCGGCTTTGGCTCGCGCGAGGAGCTGTTCGCCGCCTATGAAGCGGCGGGCCGCAAGGTGGACCCCGAACGCGTCAAATTCTGGGAAGTGATGGGCACGCTGCGCTGGGGCATCATGTGCGGCGGCATGATGCAGCGCTTTCGTGAAGGCCCCGACCATTCGATGGAGCGCGCCATGATCGGCCGCCGCGCCTCCGAGACCGAGATCGATCTGTTGCGGCTTCTCGTGCCGCGCGGGAGCTGACACATGCAGGACGAGCCGACTCCGATCGAGCTGACCAAGTCCGTCGCGGACTTCCTCCGCAGCGACATCGCGCCGCTGATCTCGGGCCACCAGGCCTTCAAGCTGCGCGTTGCCATCAACATCCTCGACCTCGTCACGCGGCAGCTGACGCGGGAGGCGGGGAGCGACGCGAAAGAGGTGGAGCGCCTGCGCGCGCTGCTCGGCATCGATGGCTCGGTCATGGAGCTGAACCGCGCGCTCGCCGAGCGTATCGCCAGGGGCGAGGTCGATCTGGCGACGCCCGGTCTCGCCGAGCATCTCTGGGCGACCACGATGGACAAGCTCGCGGTCGATCAGCCGAACTACGCGTCGTACAAGCGAGAGCTGGAGCGCTATTCGTAGGATGGGTTTCGCTGCGCTCTACCCATCCTACGCACTCCATCCGCCGTCATTGCGAGGAGCTCTTGCGACGAAGCAATCCAGATTGCCTCCGTGAAAAGATTCTGGATTGCTTCGCTACGCTCGCAATGACGAGCGGAGAGAGACCGTTACTTCCCCACCCATTTCGGCGGCCGCTTCTCCGAAAACGCCTTCGGGCCTTCGATGTAGTCCTGCGAGGCGACCATCGCCTGCACCGCCGGGTAATCGCGCTGCTCCGCGATCGCCTGCTCCAGCGACACGCCGAGCCCCTTCTGGATTGCCTGCTTCGAGGCCCGGATCGACATCGGCGAATTCTTGGCGATCGTCTCCGCCCAGCGCAGCGCGGCGTTGAGCGCCTCGCCCTGCGGCACCACCTCGTTGACGAAGCCGAGCTCGAGACCTTCCTTGGCGCTGACATGGCGCGCGGTGAGGATCATGCCCATGGCGCGCTTCAGCCCTATCTGGCGCGGCAGGCGGTGCAGGCCGCCGGCGAGTGCGGCCAGGCCGACGCGCGGCTCGGGCAGGGCGAAGGTCGCGTTCTCCGCGGCAATGATGAGGTCGCAGGCGAGCGCGATCTCGAAGCCGCCGCCCATGGCAACGCCGTTCACCGCGGCGATGATCGGCTTGTCGCAGTCGAAGCGTGAGGTGAGACCGGCGAAGCCGCCCTTGTCCCAGCCGCGTTTGCCGCCCGCCGCCTGCCACTTCAGATCGTTGCCGGCGCAGAACGCCTTGTCGCCGGCTCCGGTGACGATCGCGATCCATTGCTCGGGATCGGCCGAGAAATCGTCAAACACTTTCTGCAGCTCGAAATGCGCATCGGTGTGCAGCGCGTTGTAAACCTCGGGCCGCGACAGCGTGACGATCGTGATCGGCCCCTTGCGTTCCACCTTAGAAAATTTCAGCTCCATCGCGCGCTCCCGGATTTTCTTTCGAAGGAATATTGGCGCCATACTACCGTGCGGCTGCGCCTGAGCACCATCGAATTGCGCGGGCGCGCCTTGCGTTGCCGTCACGTCTCGGCTTGCTTGACTTGCACGCGCTCTTCTCCGCTTAATCGTGCCAAGCAAGAACGCGCCCAGCGCCTTAACGCAAAACGATAAAATCGATCCGGGAGAGGACCTGTGGATTTCTCATTGCCTGCCGATCTCGTCGCCTATCTCGGAGAGCTCGACCGTTTCATCGAACGCGAGATCAAGCCGCTGGAAGAAGCCGACGACAACATCCGCTTCTTCGACCATCGCCGCGAATGGGCGCGCACGGATTTCGAGAATGGCGGCCTGCCGCGCCACGAATGGGAGGCCTTGCTCCGCAAGGCCAAGGACCTTGCGGATGCCGCCGGGCATCTGCGCTTCCCGGTGCCGAAGCGATATGGCGGCAGGGACGGCTCCAACCTCTGGATGGCCGTGATCCGCGAGCATTTTGCCGCCAAGGGCCTCGGCCTGCACAACGACCTCCAGAACGAGCATTCCATCGTCGGCAACTTCCCCGTCGTCACCATGCTCGACCGCTACGGAAGCGACGACCAGAAGGCGATGATCGACGGCTCGATCAGGGGCAAGTATCGCATCACCTTTGGCCTGACCGAGCCGCATCACGGCTCGGACGCCACCCACATGGAGACGCGCGCGGTGCCCGCGACCCGCGACAACGTCAAGGGCTGGATCATCAACGGTGAGAAGATGTGGACCACCGGCATGCATGTGGCCACGCACTGCGCGCTGTTCGCACGCACGTCAGGCAATGACGGCGATGCCCGCGGCATCACCTGCTTCCTGGTGCCGGCGAAGAGCCATGGTGTGAAGGTCGAGGAGTACATGTGGACCTTCAACATGCCGACCGACCATCCGCGCGTGAGCTTCACCGACGTGTTCGTGCCGGAGGACGCCTTGTTCGGCGAGGTCGGTCGCGGCCTGTCGCTGGCGCAATGCTTCGTCCACCAGAACCGCATCCGTCAGGCCGCCAGCTCGCTCGGTGCCGCTGTTTACTGCATCAACGAGAGCGTGAAATATGCACGTGAGCGCAAACCGTTCGGCAAGGCGCTGGCGGAGAACCAGGCGATCCAGTTCCCGCTAGTCGAGCTTGCGACGCAAGCCGAGATGCTGCGCCTCTTGATCCGCAAGACCGCCTGGGAGATGGACCAACTCACCGAGGAGCAAATCGAGCGCACCCTGTCCGACCGCGTCTCGATGTGCAATTACTGGGCAAACCGCCTCTGCTGCGAGTCCGCCGACCGCGCCATGCAGGTCCATGGCGGCATGGGCTATTCACGCCACAAGCCGTTCGAGCACATCTACCGCCACCATCGCCGTTACCGGATCACCGAAGGCAGCGAGGAGATCCAGATGCGCAAAGTGGCGGGATTCCTGTTCGGCTATATGGGGCCGGGGAAGCATTGACTGTCATTGCGAGCGAAGCGAAGCAATCCAGAATCTTTCCGAAGAGGCAGTCTGGATTGCTTCGTCGCAAGGGCTCCTCGCAATGACGGAGGAGAGAGGCGTGCGCCTGCTCCCCGCAGCGTCATTGCGAGCGAAGCAATCCAGAAATGCCACCGCAGAGCGATTGGCTAATTCACCCGCCGATCCTTCCCGGCCCAATACCGCTCGCGCAACTGCCGCCGCAAGATCTTGCCACTGGGATTCCGCGGCAGCGCCGGCAGGAACTCGACGCTCTTCGGCGTCTTGTAGCCGGCGATGCGCGTCCGGGTGAAGTTGATGATGTCGCTCGCGCTCGCCTCCTTGCCGGGCTTCATCACCACGACCGCCTTGACCGCTTCGCCCCATTTGTCGTCGGGCACGCCGATCACGGCGGCTTCAGCGACGTCGGGGTGATCGCACAGCGCGCTCTCGACCTCGGCCGGATAGATGTTCTCGCCGCCGGAGATGATCATGTCCTTGATGCGGTCGTGGATGTAGAGATAGCCGTCCTCGTCCACGTAGCCGGCATCGCCGGTGCGCAGCCAGCCGTCGCCGCGCAGCGTCGCGGCGGTCGCCTCCGGCAGGTTCCAGTAGCCCGCCATGTTGGAGCCCGAGCGCGTCGCGATCTCGCCGACCTGGCGCGGCGGCAGCGGCTTGCCGTCCGCATCGAGGATCGCGATCTCGACGCCCGGCAGCGCCTTGCCGGCCGAGCGCATCCGCTTAAGTCCCTCGACGTGATCTTCCGGCGGCAGCGCGACGATGGTGCCCGTCGTCTCGGTCATGCCGTACATCTGCACGAAGCCGCATTTGAAGACCTCGATGCATTCCTTCAGCAGTGCTGCGGGAATCGGCGAGGCGCCATACAGCATGTATTTCAGCCGCGAGAAGTCCATTGTCCTGGCGCGCGGCTGCCGCACCACGAACTGCATCGCCGCCGGCACCATGAACAGTTTTGTGATGCCCGACTGCTCGAAGAAATCCAGAACCTTGGTCGGATCGAACTCGCGCGCGATCACGCCGCGGGCGCCGTGATAGAGTCCCATCACGCCCCACCCCGAGCCGCCGATGTGGAAGATCGGCATTGCCACCAGCGAGACGTCGTCGGTGGACCACCGGTTCCACTCCGGCTTGTCCTCGGCGTTGCCGGTCTGCACCAGGTTCAGGAAGTTTGCATGCGACAGCATCGCGCCCTTCGGCTTGCCCGTCGTGCCCGACGTGTAGAGCTGGATCGCGATGTCGCTTGTGTCGATCGGCACCTTGGGATCGTCGCCGCTCTGGGCATCGCGCCAGGTCGCAAAATCCTGCCATTCCGGCGCGCCGCCTTCGGTGGTGATGACGGTGCGCACGCCCGGCAGCTGGTCCTTGATCTGCTGGACCAGTGTGATGAACTCCGGCCCGACGAACAGCACCGGCGCCCTGCAATCCGACACGATGAAGGCGACCTCGGGCCCCGCGAGCCGCCAGTTCACCGGCGCCATCACCACGCCGGCCTTCATCGCACCCAGCAGCAGCTCGAAATAGACGTCGCTGTTCTTGCCGAGATAGGCGATGCGCTCGCCGGATCTGACGCCCATCGCGAGGAGGGCGTTCGCGACCTTGTTGGTCTTGATGTCGAACTCGGCGAAGCTGGTGGTGCGGCCCTCGAATTCGAAGGCGATGGCGCTGCCGCGGCTTTGGGCACGCTCGCGCACCATGTCGGCGAGGTTCGCCAATGGCTGTGTGGACATGTCTCTCCCGTAGCGTTTGTTTTTATGGCGGGGAGTGTGGCGACATCCGCGGATGAAGACAAGGTGGACAAGATCAGCCGCGGCCTCGTGTCCCGGACGCTGCGCAGCACGAAGTGATGCGCTGCAGAGCCGGGACCCGGCAGGCTGCTTTGTGCGTGAAGAGAGCTGGGCCCCGGCTCAGCAGCGCATCACGTCGCAAGTGCGACGCGCTGCACTGCGTCCGGAGCACGAGAGACAATCACCCCCGCTTCGCCCGGTCCTTCTCGTTCTGCGCCATGATGCTCTCGCGCGCGGTCTTCCAGTCGTCGTCGCTCCAGTCGCGGAGCTGGTAGAAGTTCCCGCCCATCGCGAGCGCCTGCGCGCCGTCCATGGCGATGGTCTCGCCATTGATCCAGTCACAGCCGCCGGAGATCAGGAACACCGCGACGTTCTGCAGCTCCTCCATGGTGCCGACGCGGCCCATCGGGTTCATAGCCTTGGTGCGCGCGCCGGCCTCGTCGCCCGGCTTGATGCGCTTGCTCATGCCCTCGGTCGGGATCTCGCCCGGTGCGATGGTGTTGAGGCGGATGCCGTGTCGGCCCCATTCGGTGGCAAGCGACATCGTCATGGCGTGGATCGCCGATTTGCTCATTGCCGACGGCACCACGTAAGGCGAGCCGTTGCGCACCCAGGTCGTGGTGATCGAGACGACGTTGCCGGGCTGCTTCAACGCGATCCAGCGCTTGCCGACTGCATGTGTCACGTAGAACGTGCCGTGCATGACGATGTTGGCGACCGCATCGAAGCCGCGCGGCGACAGCTCCTCGGTCCGCGAGATGAAATTGCCCGCGGCATTGTTGATGAGATCGGTGAGGGGACCATCGCGGAAGATGGTCTCGATCATCTCCTCGACCGCGAGCGCGTTGCGGATGTCGACGCCGTGGCTGGTGACGCGGCCGCCGTGGAGATCCATCAGCTCGGTCGCGGTCTCGTCGCACACGATCTTGCGCCGGCCGCAAATGTGCACCTCGGCGCCGAGCTGGAGAAAGCGCGCCGCCATCGACTTGCCGAGACCGGTGCCGCCGCCGGTCACGAGAATGCGCCGGCCGGCCAGAAGATTTTCCTTGAACATGGCTGTTTCCCCCGTAGGGATTGTCAGTTAATTGGTCGATTGACTAAATCCGGCCGCCGGCGTCCTGTAAAGCGGCACTGAACAAGAACAGGCAAGAACTAAGGGAGAATTCGTCCATGGACGATCGCGTCTCGATCTCGATCTCGGAAGGCGTCGCCGACGTGCGCCTGGTGCGCGCCGACAAGATGAACGCGCTGGATCAGCCGATGTTCGAGGCGCTCGTCGCCGCAACCGACCGGCTTGCGAAGGAGAAAGGCGTGCGTGCCGTCGTGCTCTCGGGCGAAGGCCGTGCCTTCTGCGCCGGGCTGGACATGGGGCGTTTTGCCGCCATGAAGGAGAAGGGCGGCAACGGAATTCCGGGCGGCGAAAATCGCGATCTCACGGTGCGCACCTATGGCAAGGCCAACTTCGCGCAACAGGCGGTGTGGGGCTGGCGCCAGCTACCGATGCCCGTGATCGCGGCCGTGCACGGCGTCGCCTTCGGCGGCGGCTTCCAGCTCTCGCTCGGCGCCGACATGCGCTTTCTCAGCGCGGATGCGCGGATGTCGATCATGGAGATCAAATGGGGCCTCGTCCCCGACATGGCGGGCACGCCGATCCTGGCCTCGCTGGTGCGCGACGACATCCTGCGCGATCTCACCTACACGGGGCGCATCTTCTCCGCGCAGGAGGCGATGGCCTACGGCCTCGCCACGCGCATTTGCGACGATCCGCGCGCTGCGGCGCTGGAGGTCGCGCGCGAGATCGCAGAGAAGAGCCCCGATGCGATCCGCGCGGCCAAGCGGATGCTGAACAATCTCTCGGTCGATCCGGGCCCGGCACTGCTCGCCGAATCCGTCGAGCAGCAGAAGCTGATCGGCAGCCCGAACCAGACCGAAGCCGTGCGCGCCAACCTGGAGAAGCGCGCGCCGAAGTTCGCGGATTGACGTTCTCCGTCATGGCCGGGCGAAAGCGCGAAGCGCGTCTTCGCGCTAGATGTCCCGGCCATCCACGTTCTTGATCTCGGCGATGAAGAAGAACGTGGATCCCCGGGACAAGCCCGGTGATGACGACCCACTAGCTCCCTCGATAGCCAATAAAGAAAAACAATAAAATGAACGAAACCTCCCCCTTCCTCGGCATCGTCTCCGCCGACCGCCGCCGTTCCCACGCCGAGGTCACCGACCGCGCCGACCGTATCGCCACCGGCCTCGCCAAGATCGGCGTTCGCCAGGGCGACAGCGTCTGCATGCTGATGCGCAACGACATCGCCTTCCTCGAGGCCGCCTACGCCGCGATGCGGCTGGGGGCCTATGGCGTGCCGATCAACTGGCACTTCAAGCCGGAGGAGATCACCTACATCCTGAAGGATTCCGGCACCGCCGTCCTGATCGCCCATGCCGACATGCTGCATGCCCTGCGCGATGCGATCCCTGCGGGCGTCACTGTAATCAGCGTGCCGACGCCGCCGGAAATCCGCGCCACCTACAAGATCGATCCGGATCATCTGACGACGCCGGACCTCGCGATCGACTTCGAAGCCTGGCTCGCGCAACACCCGCCCTATGACGGCCCGATCGTGCCGCAGCCGATGAACATGATCTACACCTCGGGCACGACCGGCCATCCCAAGGGCGTTCGCCGCAATGCGCCGACGCCGGAGCAGCAGGCCGCCGGCGAGCGCATGCGGGCGATGATCTACGGCCTCAAGCCCGGCGCCCGCGCGCTGCTGCCGGGACCGCTCTATCATTCCGCGCCGAACTCGTTCGGCATCCGCGCCGGCAAGCTCGGCGGGGTGCTGGTGCTGATGCCGCGCTTCGAGGCGGAGGAATTTTTGCAGGCGATCGAGCGCTACAAAATCGACACCATCTTCATGGTGCCGACCATGTTCATCCGCCTGATGAAGCTGCCCGAGGAGGTGCGCATGAAATACGACGTCTCCTCGCTCCGCCACGTCATCCACGCCGCCGCGCCATGCCCGGCCGACGTCAAGCGCGCCATGATCGAATGGTGGGGGCCGGTGATCTACGAGTTCTACGGCTCGACCGAATCCAGCGCCGTGACCTTCGCGACCTCCGAGGATGCGCTGAAGAAGCCCGGCACCGTCGGCAAGATCTCGCCCGGCGCCGAACTGCGCTTCATCGGCGAGGACGGCCGCGTGCTCGGCGTCGGCGAGATCGGCGAGATCTATTCCCGCATGGCCGAGATGGCCGATTTCACCTATCACAACAAGCCGGAGAAGCGCGCCGAGATCGACCGCGACGGCTTCATCACCTCCGGCGACGTCGGCTATATCGATGAAGACGGCTACGTCTTCATCTGCGACCGCAAGCGCGACATGGTGATATCAGGCGGCGTCAACATCTATCCGGCCGAAATCGAATCCGTGCTGCACGCGCTATCAGGCGTGCATGATTGCGCCGTGTTCGGCATTCCCGATGCCGAGTTCGGCGAAGCGCTGATGGCGGTGGTGGAGCCGCAACCCGGCGTCGCGCTCGATGCCGCCGATGTCCGCGCAAGGCTGAAGGCGCATCTGGCCGACTACAAGGTGCCCAAGCACATCGAGATCCGCAGCGGCCTGCCGCGCGAAGATTCCGGCAAGATCTTCAAGCGCCGCCTGCGCGATCCCTATTGGGAGCAGGCGGGGAGGAAGATCTAGCGATCGCGCCGTCGGACGTCGTGGGCCCCTGCCGGCTATTGCTTTGTCCATACGATGTCCTATATTTGTCCATACAGTTGCCGAGGTGGAGCATGTCGACATTCAGCGTCCGCGATCCCCGCGTGGCCCGCCTTGCCAGGAAGCTCGCAAGGCTAAGGGGGAGCACGATGACGGAAGCAGTCATTACGGCGCTCGAAAACGATCTGAAGCGCGAGCGTGACAGCATGCCTTTGGCTGACCGGTACGCGGAAATCGCTGCCGATCTCGCGGCGAAGGCCGGTCCCAATGGGCGCGAGGTGACCAAGGACGACATCGACGCGATGTGGGGTCAATAGTGTTCATCGACTCGTCCGTTTTCGTTGCCATCCTGGCGAACGAGCCCGAGGCGCGCGAATTCGCTGAGGCGATAGAACGGGCCGGCGATTGCTCCACGTGCGGCATCGCCCGTCTCGAGACGGTCATTACGGTTTCGACCAAGCTCGACCTTGCGCCGTCCGATGTCGATGCGGCTTTCGACCGCCTGCTCGAAGAGCGCGGCATCGGTGTCGTCGCCATTACGGACGATGTCGCCCGTGAGGCCGTTGCCGCGTTCGCGCAATACGGCAAGGGCAGGGGGCATCCCGCGCGGCTCAACCTCGGAGATTGCCTGATTTACGCGTGTGCAAAGCTCAATCGCGAGCCGCTGCTCTACAAGGGCTCCGATTTCGCCAAGACCGACATCAGGCAGGCGTCGAAACGCAGCCGATAGACCGGGGCAAGCGCTGTTTGCCAAACCGCGCGTCCGGAACCGGCATGGTCGAGAGCCGATACCGTCGCGGTCTTCGCAGCGACAATTTTCTCACCTATATAAAGCCGAGACCATCGATCGGATCATCCCATGGCCCCCGTTTCCATCCTGCTCAACATCCTCTGGATCCTCATCGGCGGCGCCTGGATGGCTTTCGGCTGGCTGATCGCCGCGATTGTCATGGCGATCACCATCATCGGCCTGCCTTGGGCGCGGGCAGCGTTCAACATCGCCGTCTACACGCTGCTGCCGTTCGGCTCGCGTGCCGTCAACCGCTACGACGTGACCGGCGTCGAGGACATCGGCACCGGCCCGCTCGGGGTGATCGGCAACATCGTCTGGTTCGTGCTCGCCGGCTGGTGGCTGGCGCTCGGCCATCTCCTGACCGCTCTCGTACTCGCCGTCACCATCATCGGCATCCCCTTCGCCTGGGCGCACCTCAAGCTCGCCGGCATCGCGCTCTGGCCGATCGGCAAGGTGATCGTGCCGGCATAGCTGGCAGCCGTAGGATGGATAGAGCGCCAGCGAAACCCATCGGTTCGTCCGCCGCTCACCAAGGTTGACGAACACGATGCGCTTGATTTTGCACCTGCTCGGCGGATTGATCTGCGCGCTGAGCGTGATTGCAATAAGTGTTGTTAGTCGCGGAACAGTTGAGCCCGTTTTCACAGCCGTTTGGACGCCAGCAACCTGGCTGGTTCGTCTGTCGAACGTGCTATGTCCACCAATGGGCGTCAGGTGCGTCCTGGGGTCGGTCAGCCAAGGCGCGCATCACCTTTGGTTCGGGCTCTGCCTCCTTGGCTTCTGGTGGATTGTAATGTCGTTCGCGATCTGGCCGCTCGTCCGCCGACGTCGACCGTCTTCAGAACCTTAGCTCGTAGGATGCGGCCTATTCGTTCTTGATCGCAGGAAAACAGCGCCTGCAAAACCAACCAAGAGGCATATTGCAAGCGTATAGCCGGCTGGATTCGTGAAACCCAGCCGATCGGCAAGGACGGTGAGGGCGACGGATATGATCACCTGCGCGATCCAGATGCGCCACGCGGCTTCTATCGCTTGCTCAAAGGTCGTCCGACGCAGATAGAGCACGCCCCATGAAGGTGCCAACAAGACGACCAGCAGAACGACGATCAAGACCGCCGCAAACATTGTTGCCTACTCCGCCTGCCGACAAGCGAGACCCGGAGGGCTGTCTTGGCGCCAGGATCTCCACAATGCAAGCGTTGCTTGTGCGCACTTGAATAGCTGGACCACTGCGCAGCGAAGGCTGGGATGCTCCGGCATCATCTGTGGTCACCCCGCGTGCGGACCCAGGGGGCCAGCGCGTCCGGGACGCGAACGCGGCCAGCAGTTTGAGTTTGCACCGCTCCCAACTTCATCTTGCACTGCGGCAGAAAAATATCGCACACTCCGCCGGACCGGGCCGCCAAAGGCGCGGAGCAGGGGAGCGAGCCATGTCCCTCCAGACCGTACCATCCGACGCCAGCGAGCAACGCCCCAACCGGCCTGAGGATGTCCAGGCAATGGAGGCCGATGCCCGGCTGCGGGACGACATCCGCCTGCTCGGGCGCATTCTCGGCGACACCGTGCGCGACCAGGAGGGGGCCGATGTGTTCGACCTGGTCGAGCGCATCCGCCAGACCTCGATCCGGTTCCACCGCGACGAGGATCGGCTCGCCCGCCGCGAGCTCGAGCAGATCCTCGACAGCATGTCGACCTCCGAGACGGTGCGGATCGTCCGCGCCTTCAGCTATTTCTCGCACCTTGCCAACATTGCCGAGGACCAGAACAACATCCGCCAGATGCGCGCGCGCAGCGCCGCAAAGAACGGCGGCTCCGGCATGCTGGCGGAGACGCTGGGGCACGCCAAGGCGGCGGGCATCGGTCCCGACCAGCTCCGCAATTTCTTCAAGACCGCGCTGGTCAGCCCGGTGCTGACCGCGCACCCGACCGAGGTCCGCCGCAAGAGCACCATGGACCGCGAGATGGAGATCGCAGCCCTGCTCGACCGCCGCGAGCGCGTCGCCCTGACCGCGGAGGAGCTTGAAGCCGGCGACGAGCAGCTCCGCCGCGAGGTGCTGACGCTGTGGCAGACCAATCTGCTCCGCCGCACCAAGCTCACGGTTCTGGACGAGGTCGCCAACGGTCTGTCGTTCTACGACTACACCTTCCTGCGCGAGGTGCCGCGGCTCGTCAACGCGCTGGAGGACCGGCTGGAGCAGGGCGGCGAGCAGGCCGCCGGCGAGCTTGCCTCGTTCCTGCGCATGGGCAGCTGGATCGGCGGCGACCGCGACGGCAATCCCTTCGTCACCGCCGACGTCATGCGCGGCACGCTGCGGCTGCAGTCGAGCCGGGTGATGCAGTTCTATCTGAACGAGCTACACGTGCTCGGCGCCGAGCTGTCGATCGCGGCCCATCTCGCCGACGTCTCCGAGGAGCTGCGAACCCTTGCGGAGCGCTCGCCGGACACCTCGCCGCACCGGAGCGGCGAGCCCTATCGTCTCGCGGTCTCAGGCATCTATGCCCGTCTCACCGCGACGGCTGAAAAGCTCGAGGTCGAGATCACGCGCCGGCCGGTCGGCAAGGCGGCGCCCTACGAGAGCGTCAGGGATTTGCAGGCCGATCTCGACGTGCTGCACCGCTCGCTGATCTCCAACAATGCCCGCGTCATCGCCCGCGGCCGGCTGCGGCTGCTCCGCCGCGCGGTGGACTGCTTCGGCTTTCACCTCGCCCGGCTCGACATCCGTCAGAATTCGGCGGTGCACGAGCGCACCATCGCCGAGCTGATGGACGCCGCCAACCCCGGCATGTCCTATCTCGCGCTCGGCGAGGAGGCCCGCATCTCGCTGCTGACCAACGAGCTGCGCTCGACGCGCGCGCTGGTCTCGCCCTTCGTCAAATACAGCGACGAGACCATGGGCGAGCTCAACGTGTTCCATGCCGCCGCGGAAGCGCATGCGAAATTCGGCTCGGACGCCATTCCACAATGCATCATCTCGATGTGCAAGGGCATGTCCGACATGCTCGAGGTCGCCGTGCTCCTGAAGGAGGTCGGCCTCGTCCACCCCTCCGGGCGCAGCGCCATCAACATCGTGCCGCTGTTCGAGACCATCGAGGATCTACAGGCCTCATCCGGCATCATGGACCGCATGCTGTCGCTGCACGATTATCGCCGCCTCGTCGACAGCCGCGGCAGCGTCCAGGAGGTCATGCTGGGCTATTCCGACAGCAACAAGGACGGCGGCTTCGTCACCTCGGGCTGGGAGCTCTACAAGGCCGAGATCGGCCTCGTCGAAGTGTTCGAGCGCCATCACGTGCGCTTACGCCTGTTCCACGGCCGCGGCGGCTCGGTCGGGCGCGGCGGCGGGCCGAGCTATGACGCCATCATCGCCCAGCCCGGCGGCGCCGTGAACGGCCAGATCCGCATCACCGAGCAGGGCGAGATCATCTCGTCGAAATATTCCAACGCCGAAGTCGGCCGCAACAATCTGGAGATTCTCGCGGCCGCGACGCTGGAGGCGAGCCTCCTGCATCCGCGCCAGAGCGCGCCGCGCCGCGAATATCTGACCGCGATGGACGAATTGTCGAACCTCGCCTTCAAGGCCTATCGCGGCCTCGTCTACGAGACCGAGGGCTTCGTGGATTATTTCTGGTCGTCCACCGTCATCAACGAGATCGCCACGCTCAACATCGGCAGCCGTCCGGCCTCGCGCAAGAAGACCCGCGCGATCGAGGACCTCCGCGCCATCCCCTGGGTGTTCTCCTGGGCGCAATGCCGCCTGATGCTGCCGGGCTGGTACGGTTTTGGCAGTGCGGTCGAGCAGTGGATCGCGGAGCACCCCGACAAGGGCATGCCCTTCCTGAAAGAGCTCTACCAGGAATGGCCGTTCTTCCGCATGCTGCTGTCGAACATGGACATGGTGCTGGCCAAGAGCTCGATCGCGATCGCCTCGCGTTATGCCGAGCTCGTGCCGGACGAGGCCTTGCGCGAAAAAATCTTCGGCCGCATCCGCCGCGAATGGCATTCCTGCATCGAGACGCTGCTCGATATCATGGGCCAGGACCGGCTACTCCAGGGCAATCCGCTGCTGGAGCGCTCCGTGCGCCACCGCTTTCCCTATCTCGATCCGCTCAACCACGTGCAGGTCGAGCTCTTGAGAGAGCACCGCGCGCAAAACCCCGACGAGCAGGTGCTGCGCGGGATCCAGCTGACGATCAACGGCATCTCGGCGGGGTTGCGGAATACGGGGTAGGGGCGAGTTGCGAATGGCGAGTAGCGAATAGAGAGCCCATTCGCCATTCGCCACGCACCATTCGCGCAATCACACGGGATCCCAGGTGAAGATGTCGGCGGAGCGGTCGAGCTTGTAGAACGAGCCCTTCAGCGCCGGCATGCCGTGCTCCGCGATCGATTGCGGCGTCCAGCCTTCGCTCCGCTGCACCGAGCGGATCGGACGGTTCTGGCTGAACAGGAAGATCTCGTTCATGCGCACGCCGAAGATTTGCCCGGTGACGTCCTTCGCGGAATCGGAGATCAGATAGCCGCAGAGCGGGGCGATCTTCTCCGGGCCCATCTGCTTGATCTTCTCGACGCGCGCCTTCTCAGCGTCGGTCTCGGTCGGGATGGTGCCGATCATGCGCGTCCAGGCGAACGGCGAGACGCAGTTGGAGCGGACGTTGAAGCGGCCCATGTCGAGCGCGATCGACTTCGAGAGACCGACGATGCCGAGCTTGGCGGCGGCGTAGTTGGCCTGGCCGAAATTGCCGATCAGGCCGGAGGTCGAGGTGAAGTGCACGAACGAGCCAGACTCCTGCTCGCGGAAGATGCGCGCCGCGGCGTGGCTGACGTAGAACGAGCCCATCAGATGCACCTTGATGACGGCCTCGAACGCTTCCACGCTCATCTTGTGGAAGATCATGTCGCGCAGGATGCCGGCATTGTTGACGACGCCGTCGAGCCGGCCGAAATGATCGGTCGCGGTCTTCACGATCTTGCTGGCAGGAATGGCTTCCGCGACGCTCTCGAAATTGGCGACCGCCGTGCCGCCGCGCTTCTTGATCTCCTCGACCACCTCCTCGGCGGGCGCAGCGTTCGCGCCGGCGCCGTCGGCGGCTCCGCCGGGATCGTTGACGACGACCTTGGCGCCCTCGGCCGCGCACAGAAGCGCAATCTCGCGCCCGATGCCACGGCCCGCGCCGGTGACGATGATGACCTTGTCTTGCAGTGATTTGCTCATGTGGATGCCTCCTGTTGTCTCTGTCATCCCGGGGCGTGCGAAGCACGAACCCGGAATCTCGACGTTCCGGGTCTGGTCCTTCGGACCATCCCGGAACGACGAGAAACTACCTCTCGTTCGTAAACACGATCGTGCCACTCGCGGCGAACATGCCGCCGACGCCGTGGCACACCGAAATTGTCGCGTTCGGCACCTGCGCCGGCGCGATCCCGCGCATCTGGCGCACGCTCTCCTGCAGCGCGTACATGCCGTACATGCCCGAATGCATGTAGCTCAATCCGCCGCCATTGGTGTTGAGCGGCAGCTTGCCGCCCGGCCGCGTGTTGCCATCTGCGATGAACCTTCCCGTCTCCTCATAAGGCATGAAGCCGAGATCGCCGAGGCCGAACAGCGGCAGATGCGCGAACGCGTCGTAGATCATGAGATGGTCGACATCCCCGTGCGCAATGCCTGCCTCCTTGAACGCCAGCGGTCCCGCCGTCTTGAACGCGCGCGAGGAATTGAAAGTCTCCATCTGGCTGACCATCGGCGTCTCGACGCTCTCGCCGGTGCCCATGATGTAGACCGGCTTCCGCGGAAAATCCCCGGCGCGGTCGGCCGACGTCAGGATCAGCGCGCCGCCGCCATCGGTGACGAGGCAGCACTGCAGAAGGCGGAACGGATAGGCGATCATGCGCGAGTCGAGGACGTCGGCGACCGTGATCGGGTCCTTCATCATCGCGCGCGGATTCTTCGCCGCCCATTCGCGCTGCACCACCGCGACCGCAGCGAGCTGCTCGTGGGTGATGCCGTAGGTCTTCATGAAGCGCAGCACGGGGATCGGGAACATGCTGGGCGGGCCATAGACCCCGAAAGGCGCCTCGAACTGGCCGTTGAGGCTGTCGGCCGGCGTCGAGCGCGGCAATTTGCCGATCATCGACTTGCCGCTCTCGGCATGGGTGATCAGCACGGTCTTGCACAGCCCTGCCTCGATCGCCGCCGCCGCGTGGCGGACGTGCAGCATGAAGGAGCAGCCGCCGACGGAGGTGCCGTCCACCCAGGTCGGCTTGATGCCGAGATAGTGGCAGACCTGCTGCGGCGTTTCGACCGCGGTGGCGAAGCCGTCGATGTCGGACAGCTTCAGCCCGGCGTCGGCAATGGCGTTGAGCGCGGCATCCGCGTGCAGCTGGAGCTGCGAGGCGTTGGGGATGACACCGAGCTCGGTGGTCTCGGCCGCGCCGACGACGGCAACCTGGTTCTTGCGCATGCTCTACCCCTTCGCCGGGCGGAAAACGGGGAGGGTGATCTTGTCGTCGAGCTCCTGGAACGCGACCTCGAGCTTCATGTCGAGCGCGAGTGCCTCGGGCGTTTGCGGGCAGTCGATGATGTTGCTCATCATCCGCGGGCCTTCGTCGAGCTCGACCACCGCGATGGCGTAAGGCGGCGTGAAGCCCGGCGCGGCGGGACGGTGGTTGATGACGTAGCTGTAGAGAAAGCCCTTGCCGCTCGCCTTGAAGACGCTGACCTTGCGCGAGGCGCAGGACGGGCAGAACGGGCGCGGCGGGAAGTAGACATGTGCGCAGGCGTCGCAGCGCTGCAGCCGCAATTCGCCGGCCTTGGTGCCGTCCCAGAAATGCTGGGTCTCCGGCGTCGGTTTCGGTCGCGCGCGCTGCGGTTCGGCCATGTTGGCGCTCCTCCCAAGAGACAGGCCTCGCGCCCGCCTGTTCGAACTTGATGCGACATTCGACCATGGCGCGTCAACGGTCCAGCAATGCGCATGCATGCCATCATGCGCACAATGCTTGTGTCGAGCCGAGCTAGCGCTATAGATTGCGCGCGAAATATTCCGTGAGACAGACATGCCCGATTTTCCGACACTGGCGCAGCTCGCCGAAGACCTCGAAAGCGGCCGCACCACCTCCCGCAAATTGGTCGAGGCCTGCCTCGCCAGGATCGCCGACCCCACTGGGGAGGGCCAGCGCGCCTTCATCCACGTCGACAAGGACGCCGCGCTCGCGGCGGCCGATGCGATGGATGCCTTGCGCAAGGCCAAGGCGGCGCCGTCGCGCTATGCCGGCATCCCGATCTCGATCAAGGATCTGTTCGACATCAAGGGCCAGGTGACCCGCGCCGGCTCGCGCGCGCTCGATGACTCAGCCCCGGCCGAGCACGATGCCGCGACGGTGGCCCGGCTGCGAAAGGCGGGCTTCGTCGTCATCGGCCGCACCAACATGACCGAGTTCGCCTATTCCGGCATCGGCATCAATCCGCATTACGGCACGCCGAAGGGGGCCTGGAATCGCGCCGACGGCCACGTCCCCGGCGGCTCGTCCTCGGGCGCGGCGGTGTCCGTGCTCGACGGCATGGCGCATGGCGCGCTCGGCACCGACACCGGCGGCTCCTGCCGGATTCCGGCCGCCTTCAACGGCATCGTCGGCTACAAGCCGACGCAGCGCCGCGTGCCGCTCGACGGCTCCGTGCCGCTGTCGTTCTCCCTCGACAGCATCGGGCCGCTGGCGCGATCGGTCAGCTGCTGTGCCATACTTGATGCCGTGCTCGCGGGTGAGCCGATCGTCGCCTTGAGGCCGTGGCCGATCCAGGGCATGCGGCTTGCGGTGCCCACCACGATCGCGCTCGACGATCTCGAACCCGAGGTCGCCGCGACCTTCGAGCGCGCGCTGAAGACGCTGTCCGATCACGGCGCCATCGTCGAGCGGATCGAGATGGCGGAGTTCCACGACATCGGCCCGATGAACGCCAAAGGCGGTTTCGCGGCCTCCGAGAGCTATGCCTGGCACCGCTATCTCATCACGGCCAAGGGCGACGTCTACGATCCCCGCGTCTTCGTCCGCATCATGCGCGGCGAGGCGCAGAGCGCGGCCGACTACATCGACCTGCTCAACGAGCGCCGGTCGCTGATCGCGCGCGTCAACGCGCGCATCGCGCCCTATGACGCCCTGGTGCTGCCGACCACGCCCAACACGCCGCCGAAGATCGCCGACCTCGCCGACGATCAGGCGTTCGCCCGCGAGAACATCCGCGCCTTGCGCAATTGCAGCCTGATCAACCTGATCGACGGTTGCGCCATCTCGCTGCCCTGTCACCGCGAGGGCGACGTTCCCGTCGGCCTGATGCTGGCGGGCGCGGGCGGCTCGGACCATCGCATTTTCGAACTTGCTGCCGGCATGGAGGCCGTCATTCGTGTTTGACCTGACTTTCACCGTCGACGCCCAAGGCACCACAACGCCGCTGACGCTGGCGATCGACCAGCTGGTCATCGCCGGCTGGACCGGCCGCGACACGGTCGCGCGCGACAAGCACATCAAGGAGCTGCAGGAGATGGGCATCGCGCCGCCGGCGTCGACGCCGATCTACTATCGCGCCTCGGCGCGGCGACTGACCCAGGAGGACAGCATCGAATGCACCGGTGGCGATTCTAGCGGCGAGGTCGAGTTCGTGCTGATCGGCTGGCAGGGCCGCATCTTCGTCGGCTGCGGCTCCGATCACACCGACCGCAAGGTCGAGGCCTACGGCGTCACGGTCTCCAAGCAGATGTGCGACAAGCCGGTCGCCTCGACGCTGTGGGAGCTCGAGGACGTCATCGGCCATTGGGACAAGATGATCCTGCGCTCCTACGCCACCATCAAGGGCGAGCGCGTGCTCTACCAGGAGGGCACGCTGGACGCGATGCTGCCGGTCGCCGATCTCATCAAGCGCGGCTTTGACGGCGGCAAGTTCCCCGACGGCTGCGCCATGTTCGGCGGAACGTTCGCCGCCAAGGGCGGCATCCGCCCCGCCGACCGGTTCGAGTTCGAGCTTGAGGACCCCGTGTTGAAGCGCACGATCCGGCACGGCTACGACGTGGTGACGCTGCCGGTGAGGGGGTAGCTCGCTCCACCGTCATTGCGAGCGCAGCGAAGCAATCCAGGCTGGTTCCGCGGGGGGATTCTGGATTGCTTCGCTGCGCTCGCAATGACGGGGAGAGCGTCATCGGAAATCGGGTGGCGGGGTGAACGTTCGGTTGCGAAGGTGATTGCCATGACAATGACCGCACGAAAATCAGCCCACCCCTCCGTTCCCGACCTCGCAGCCCACGTCGACGCTCTCGACTGGCCGCAGATCACGGCCGAACTCGACGCCCAGGGCTGCGCCGTCCTGAAGAACCTGCTCACGCCGGACCAATGCCGCGCCATTGCCGCGCTCTACCCGGACAATGCGCACTTCCGCAGCCGCATCGTCATGGGCCGCCACGGCTTCGGCCGCGGCGAGTACAAGTACTTCGCCTATCCGCTGCCCGATCTGATCGCGCAGCTGCGCCCGGCACTCTACGCGCACCTTCAAGCCGTCGCCAATCGCTGGAACGAGGCGATGGGGATCGACATCCGCTATCCCGCCGCACACGCGGCGTTCCTGAAGCGCTGCCACGACGCCGGCCAGACACGGCCGACGCCGCTGCTGCTGCAATATGAGACCGGCGACTACAATTGCCTGCACCAGGACCTCTACGGCGAGCACGTCTTCCCGCTCCAGGTCGCGATCCTGCTCTCCGAGCCCGGCCGCGATTTCACCGGCGGCGAGTTCGTGCTGACCGAGCAGCGCCCGCGCATGCAGTCCCGCGCCGAGGTGGTGCCGCTGGCGCAGGGCGATGCGGTCGCCTTCGCTGTGCATCACCGCCCGGTGCAGGGGACACGCGGCACCTACCGCGTTAATCTGCGCCACGGCGTCAGCCGGCTCAGGTCCGGCCAGCGCCACACGCTGGGTGTGATCTTCCACGATGCCAAATGAGCGCTGCGATTGACGGGTGATTTGTTCGACACCGTTGCCGAGGCACAGCCATCGCGCGAAGAAATCGCCGATGGCGGCGTGCTGCTGCGCGGCTTCGTCAAGCCGATCGAGAGCGGGTTGATCGACGCGGTGCGCGCGATCGTGGCGCAGTCGCCGTTCCGGCGGATGACGACGCCGGGCGGCCATCTGATGTCGGTGGCGATGACCAATTGCGGCGAGCGCGGCTGGATCACCGATCACACCGGCTATCGCTACGACCCCATCGATCCGCGCACCGGTGCGCCATGGCCGGCGATGCCGCCGCTGTTTGCCGATCTCGCCCGCCGCGCCGCGGAGCAGGGCGGTTTCGAAGACTTCGCGCCCGATGCCTGCCTCGTCAACCGTTACGAGCCGGGCACGCGGCTGTCGCTGCACCAGGACAAGGACGAGCTGGATTATTCCGCGCCGATCGTCTCGGTCTCGCTCGGTCTGCCAGCGACCTTCCTGTTCGGCGGCCTCGCGCGTAGCGACAAGCCGCGCCGCTTCCGGCTTGTCCATGGCGACGTCGTGGTCTGGGGCGGGGCCAGCCGGCTCGCCTATCACGGCGTCGCGCCGCTCGCCGACGGCGAGCATCCGCTGCTGGGGCGGAAGCGGATCAATCTGACCTTCCGCAGGACGCGCTGACGCGTTTCCTCGCAGCCCTCACTCGTCTAAGCTCGGAGCGGGGAGGCGGCGACATGACGACCACACAGAATTCGGCCGGCACGGGCACGGCGAACCGCACGGGGCTTTATCTCGCAGGCCTGCAATTGCTGTTCACGCTGGGCTGGACCACCTACGTCGTCTACCTGCCAAAGCTCGCCGCCGAGGTCGGCATCGCGCCGTCCGCCGTCATCCTCATCCTGATGCTGGATCAGGCGATCTTCACCATTGCCGACACCGCGATGGGAATTGCGGCCGACAAGCTCGCGCCCCATGTCGGCAGGCTCGGCCTGTTCGTCGCCCTCGTGACCGCGATCTCCTGCGGCGCCTTCGTCGCGCTGCCCTTCGTTGCCGGAGCCGGCGCAGCGGCGCAGGGCTGGTTCATCGCACTGATCGTGGTCTGGTCGATCACGTCCTCCGCGCTGCGGGCGCCGCCGCTGACCTTGCTCGGCAAATACCGCGCGAGGCCCCAGGTGCCGTTCCTCGCGGCGCTGACCATGCTCGGCTACGGCGTCGCCGGCGCCGTCTCGCCCTATCTCGGCGTGGTGCTGCGCGAGCACGATGCGCGGTTGCCGTTCGTGATCTCGAGCGCAGTGCTGCTTCTGACCGCGCTCGGGCTGTCCAGGATCGAGCATGACGTGGCGCGCGACACCGTGCCGCCCACACCGGACGAAGCAGCAGAGCCGCTCGGTCTCGTCCCGATCGTCTTCATCGCCGCGATGATCGCGCTCGCCCTCGGCTACCAGCTGCACTTTGCCATGAACAGCGCGCCGTCCTATCTGCGCTTTGCAGCGCCTGCCGACCTGCAATGGCTGATGCCGGTGTTCTGGATCGGCTTCAACATCGCGATGTTTCCGGCAAGCCTCGTCGTCAAGCATCGCGGCGGCCTGATCGTGATGGGTGCTGCCGGCCTGTTCGGTGCGGTGGCGATTGCGGCGGCCGAATTCGCCGGCAACCTCAACACGCTGATCGCGGCGCAATTTCTCGCCGGAGCCGCGTGGGGCTGCATGCTGATGAGCGCGGTCTCGGCTGCGCTCGCGATCGGCTCGACCGGCGCCGAAGGCAAGGTCACGGGCCTCGTCTTCTCCGCGCTCGCCCTCGGCACCTTCGCGCGGATGGCGGCGGTTGCCGGCGGCCTGCAGAAGATGCCGGAATACGCGCCGCTGCTGCACTGGGCGCCGGTCGCCTGCTGGTCGGTCGCAGGCGCCGGTCTGCTGGTGATCGCAGCCGCGCGGCTGCAGGGCGCATCCAGCCTCAAGGCTTCGGCGGGTGAATGAAGGCCCACGGGCTGACTTCGGAATCCCTGGGCACCTCGACGGAAATCACCACCGGCCCGCCGTGGCCGAGCGCCTTCTCCAGCGCCGACTTGAACTGCTCCGGCGCGGTGACGCGCGAAGCCGCCACGCCAAAGGATTCCGCGAGCTTGACGAAATCGGGGTTGACGAGATCGGACGCCACCACGCGGCCGTCGAAATGCTGGCGCTGGTCGCGGCGGACATTGCCGTAGGCGTTGTTGTTGAACACCAGCGTCACCACGCCGATGTTGAACTGCACGGCGGTGGCGAGCTCCTGCACGCCGAACATGAAGCCGCCGTCTCCGGTGATGGCCACCACCGGCTTGTCGGGATTGGCGACCTTGGCGCCGAGCGCGGTCGGGAAACCCGAGCCGAGCGTGCCCTGGTAGCCCGAGGTGATGAAGGTGCGCGGCTGGTAGACCGGAAAGCCGTACCAGGAAGCGAATCCGACCTGCGACAATTCATCGGTGACGATCGCGTTCGCCGGCAGCACCTCGCGCAGGATCTTGAGATAGGCCATCTGCGGCTGGATGCGCTGGATCTCGGCCTGTGCGCTGGCTGTGGCCTCGCGAATGTCTTCGCGCCGGCCGCGGCTCTTGGCGTAGCCGGCCTTCTTCACGGCCGCGGCGAGATCGGCCGTACCGGCCTTGGCATCGGCGACGATGGCGCTATCGACGACGAGCCGGCGCATTTCGGCCGGATCGATGTCGATGCGAATGGATTTCAGGCCGCTCGGTTGATAGGGCCAGCGGAAGCCGGAGGCCGGCAGCTCGGCGCGGGTGCCGATGGCGATCATCAGATCGGTCGTCGGCCACAGCTTGTAGGCGGCGGCCATGGTGAGCCCGAGCTCATGCGCATTGGAGACGATGCCGCGGCCGCTGCGGAAGGCAACCACGGGCGCATCGATCATCTCGGCGAGCTCGAGGATCTCCTCACCGGCTTCGATCGCGCCGCTGCCGACGAAGATCATCGGCGCCTTGCTCGCCTTGATCAGCGCTGCGGCCTGCTTGATCAGATCAGGATCAGGCTGCGGCGCCGGCATCGGCTCCAGCACCTGCGCAGTCGCCGTGTCGGCGCGCTGGGTGAAGACGTCCCAGGGCATCTCGACCGAGGCGGGGCCGCGCCGCCCCGACATCATCTCCTGGAACGCGCGCGCCACGATCGTCGGCGCGTTGCCGGGATATTCGATGCGCTCGGCCCATTTCACATAGGTGCGCAAGGTCGCGAGCTGGTCCGGCATCTCGTGCAGATGGCCGCGACCCTTGCCGAGGAACGAGGTCGGCACCTGGCCGGTGACACACAGCACCGGCTCGTTGCAGCCGAACGCGGTGAGCAGCGCGGCGCTGGCATTGAGCACGCCCGGGCCGGGCACCACGCTGAACACGCCGGGCCGGCCGCTGGAGCGCGCATAGCCGAACGCCATGTAGCCGCAGGCCTGCTCGTGCCGCGCGCCGATCACCTTGAGCTGCGCCTGGTGAAAGGCGTCGAACAGGCCGTAGACCTGCGCGCCCGGCAGGCCGAACACGGTGTCGACGCCGTGGGCGACAAGCCCGCTTACGATCGCTTCGCCGCCGGTGAGGCTGGTCATCTGGCATTTCCATTTCGCTTGTTGTTCAGGCTTCGTCGACCACGCCGTTGCGCAAGCGCCCGATCCCCTCGGCCTCGACCTCGACGACGTCGCCGGGCTTCAGGTATTGCGGCGGATCGAACCGCGCCCCCGCACCGGTCGGCGTGCCCGTGACGATGATATCGCCGGGCACCAGGGTTGCGAAGGTCGAGATATAGTTCAAGAGATATCGGAACGGAAACATCAGCCGGCTGGTGCGGTCGTCCTGCCTCAGCTCGCCGTTGACATGCGTGGTGAGACGGATGTCGGCGATCTGCGATGCCCGCGTGTAGGGCACCAGCCACGGGCCGAGGCTGCCGCTGGAATCGAAGTTCTTGCCTTGCGTCACGTTGAACTTGGCGTGACGCAGCCAGTCGCGAACCGAGCCCTCGTTGCAGAGCGTGAGCGCGGCGATGTGATCGAGCGCGCTGCTTTCGGGGATATGCCGGCCTGGCTTGCCGATCACCAGCGCGATCTCGCCCTCATAGTCGAGCTGCGCGGAAGCACGCGGGCGCACCAGCGGCGTGTCGTGGCCGACGAAGGAGCGGGGCGAGCGCATGAACATGCTCGGATATTTCGGCGCCTCCTGGCCGTCCTTGTACTCGGCGTTGCGATCAGGGTAGTTGACGCCGATGCAGATGATCTTCTCCGGCGCCGGGATCGGCGGCAGCCATGTGATGTCGCCGAGCGCGTGATCCGGTTTGCGGCCGGCGGCCTCTTCGGCAAAGCTGATGAGCTTGCCGGCCGCGATCACCTCGCGCAGCGTGGGATAGTCCCGTGCATGACGCGCGGAGAGATCGACGATGCCGCCCTCCAGGACGGCGCCGTAGCTGACATCACCCTTGACGGAATAGGTGGCGAGACGAGGCAGCTTCATCAGTCCGCCACCAGCACATCGGCCACGAATTTCGGCTCGCGCACGGCCTGGCCCGTGAACGGCGAGCCCTGCTCGAACCAGGAACGCGGCGCTGGTGCGCCCCACAGCGTCTGGCGGCGCGGATCGCGCAACGACCAGCGCAGCGGCTCGTGGTCGTGATCGCCGGTGAAGTAATCGCTGGTGTAGAGCTCGAGGCGGTGTCCGTCGGGATCGCGCACATAGAGGAAGAACGCGTTCGAGATGCCGTGGCGTCCCGGTCCGCGCTCGATGTTCTTCACGAAACCTTGCGAGGCCATGACGTCGCAGAGATGGATGATGTTCATCGCCGTCGGCGTCCAGTAGGCGAAATGGTGCAGCCGCGGGCCCTTGCCGTTGGTGATGGCGAAATCGTGGACGTTGCCCTTGCGGTGCATCCAGGCCGCGGCGATGCGGCCGTTCGGCCCGTCCTCCTCGGCATATTCGGTGAGGCGGAAGCCGAGCCGGGCGTAGAATTCCATCGTGTCCTGCACTTCGGCGGCGAAGACGTTGAAATGGTCGAGCCGCTGCGGGTGGCAACCCCGGTAGAGGTCGTAGCGGCGCAACAGATGTGGCCGTCGCTCCATCGTCGCGTAGAGCTCGATTCTAAAGCCGAACGGATCAGTGAATTGCAGCGTACGGCCTTGGAAGGCCTGATCGGCAAAGGCGTAGGATAGGCCGTTCTCGGACAGGAACGCCGCGGCCTTGTCGAGATCCTTGTCGTTGCCGGCCTTGAAGCCGAGCCGGGCGCAAGCCGGCACGGCTGCCTTGCGCAGCACCAGCGAGTGATGCTGGTGCTCCTCGGCGGCGCGCAGGTAGACGGCGTTGTCGTCGGCATCCTCAACATGCAGGCCGACAATGGTCTCGTAGAACGCGCGGCTCAGCTTCAAATCGGTGACGTCGAGCACGACGTGGCTGGAGCGGATGATGTTGAATGGCGGCTCGAAGACGTGTTGCGGTACGGGCATGTGCGTTTCCCCTTTTCTCGGCTTCGTCATTCCGGGGCGTGCGAAGCACGAACCCGGAATCCATTCATCAACGGACTCTGCTGCACGATGGATTCCGGGTTCGGCTCTTCGAGCCGCCCCGGAATGACACTGCCTCTAAATCCCCAGTCTCTGTATCTTGTGCGTGCCCCGCGCCAGCGAGACGTGCTTGGTTTCCATGTAGAAGTCGAACGAATAGTCGCCGCCGTCGCGACCGATGCCTGAGGCTTTCATGCCGCCGAACGGCGTCGGCAAATGGCGGACGTTCTCCGAGTTCAGCCAGATCATGCCGGCCTCCAGCGCGTCGGCAACGCGCAAGGCGCGGCCGACGTCGTTGGTCCAGACATAGCCGGTCAGGCCATAGCGGATGTCGTTGGCGATCTCGACGGCGTCCTTCTCGTCCTTGAAGGGCAGCACGGTGAGGAACGGCCCGAACACCTCCTCCTGCGCCACGCGCATCTTGCCGTGCGCACCGGTGACCAGGGTCGGCTCGACATAATGCCCGCCCCCGGGGCCGTCGTAGGCCTTGCCGCCGACCGCAATCGTGGCGCCGTCCTGGCGCGCGACGTCGAAATAGGAGCAGACCTTTGCCAGATGCCGCTCGTGGATCAGCGGCCCGATCTCGGTTGCGGGATCGAGGGGATGGCCGACCTTGAGCGCCTTCACCCGCGCGGTCAGCTTCGCCACGAATTCTTGCGCGATGCTCTCTTGGATCAGCAGTCGGCTCGACGAGGTGCAGCGCTCGCCGTTGAGCGAGTAGATCATGAACACGACCGCGTCGAGCGCGCGGTCGAGATCGGCGTCGTCGAATACGATCACCGGGTTCTTGCCGCCGAGCTCGAAATGCACGCGCTTCAGCGTGGGCGCGCCCTGCATCATGATGGCAGACCCGGTCGCGCTCTCGCCGACGAAGCCGATCGCCTTGATGGCGGGATGCTCGGTCAGCGCCTTGCCCGCTTCCTCGCCGAAGCCGTGCACGGTGTTGAGCACGCCGTCGGGCACGCCTGCTTCCTTCACTAGCTTCGCCAGGATGGAGGCCGTCACCGGCGACCATTCGGCCGGCTTGTGCACGACCGTGCAGCCGGCCGCCAGCGCTGGCGCGATCTTCCAGGTCGAGAGCATGAACGGCGTGTTCCACGGCGTGATCACGCCGACCGGACCGATCGGCACGCGCGTCGAGACGTTCCAATGCTCGTCGCTCGGCGTGTTGAGGCCGTCGCGCGCCTCGGCGCATTTGTCGGCGAAGAAGCGGAAATTCTCGGCGGCGCGGATCGCCGCCTTGGCCATGAAGCGATAGGCCTGGCCGGTGTCGATGCATTCGAGCACCGCGATGTCCTCGGCATTGTCCTCGATCGCGTCCGCCACCCGATGCAGCAGCTTCTTCCGCAGCGCCGGCCCCATGTCGCGCCACGACTTGAACGCGAGCGCAGCCGCGGTCGCCGCCGCGTCGATATCCTCGGCATTGCCCCGCGCGACGCTGGCGAGCACGGCGCCGTCGACCGGTGACCTGGTCTCGAAGGTCTCGCCCGAGATCGAGGCAACGGTCTTGCCGTCGATCATGTGGCCGATGCCGTCCGCGCGCAGAGACTTCAGCAGCGGCGCGAGGCGGTCGCGGTTGGCCTGGAACAGATCGGCTTTCGGCGCGGGCTTATCCATGAGCAGCCTCCGCTTTCAGGGCTTCGTGAATGTTGTTGCGCTTCCAGCTGGTGTCCTTGTCGTTGATCTGCATGTCGAACGACAGGGCGAACTTGCTGGCGGCGAAGACGGGATCGAGATGCTTTGAGAGTGCCTGGAAGATTTGCTCGCCGGCCTTCTGGCGGGCGGGAAGGTCGCGGCCTTCGCCGATGCGCAGCATCATGTCCAGGAACCCGTAGTCCTGCCGCGCATCCGCGATCGCATAATGCTCGCACCTGACGGCGCGAACGCGGATGCCGCCGAGCGGGAAGATGCCGGTCTCGACGGCCGCCTTGCGCACGACCTCGCACACCGCTGCGATGTCGAGGCGGCCGTCGAGATTGGCCGAATATTCGATGGTGAAATGCGGCATCGCGGTTTCACTCCCTGTCGTCTTTCGTTTACGCGAAGTAGCAGCTCACCGAGCCATAGGCGCCATAATCGGCCTGGATTGTGTCGCCCTTGCGGGTCTCGATCGGACGGATGAACGAGCCGGCGAGAACGACCTGGCCCGGCTCGAGCGCCAGCCCAAGCGGGGCGATCTTGTTGGCGAGCCAGGCGACCGCGGTCGCGGGATGGTTGAGCACGCCAGCGGCAAGGCCCGTCTCTTCCAGCTGGCCGTTCTTGAAGCAGAGCGCGCCGATCCAGCGCAGGTCGGCATCCAGCGGGCGGATCGGCCGTCCGCCGAGCACGATGCCGGCATTCGCCGCATTGTCGGCGATGGTGTCGAAAATCTTTCGGCTCGCCTTGGTCCTGGGGTCGACGCGCTCGATGCGCGTATCCAAAATCTCCAGCGCCGGCACCACGAAGTCGGTGGCGTTGAGCACGTCGAACAGCGTGCAATCGGGCCCTGAAAGGCGCTTGCTCATGACGAAGGCGAGTTCGGCCTCGACCCGCGTCGCGATGAAGCGCTCGGTCGGGATGATACCGCCATCGGCGAAGAACATGTCGTCGAGCAGCACGCCGGAATCCGGCTCATCGATATTGAGGGCGCTCTGCATCGCCTTCGAGGTCAGGCCGATCTTGTGGCCTTTGACCACGCGCCCGTCGGCGATCTTGACGTCGACCCAGGCCTTCTGAATCGCGTAGGCATCCGCGATGGTGATGTCCGGGAAGTCCTGCGAGAGCTGCCGGATCTGCGTGCGTGTCTTCTCCGCCTGGTGCAGACGCCGCGCGCAAGCCTGGATATCGTCGCTGGAAAGCGCCATGGATTTTACAACATGGGTGATCTTACAAATCGTGGTGCCGCGAGATACTTAACATGTTAAGTGAATGCGTCAAACACAAATTCGGCTTGCTGCACTGCAAACGTTTTGCAGGTTGAAAGGGCGTCATGACGAAGAAATCCGCCGATTCCGCCAACGGCAGCCCGCCTGCCGCGCGCCAAGTGCCGATGCGCGATTTCTCGCGCTCGCTGCCGATGTCGCTGCTGCGGGCCCGGGAAGCTGTGATGCGGCAGTTTCGTCCCTCGCTGCGCGAGCACGGCCTGACCGAGCAGCAATGGCGCATCCTGCGGGCGTTGGCGGCGATCGAGGCGGTCGAGGTCACGGAACTCGCGCGCACCGCGTTCCTGCTCGGGCCGAGCCTGTCGCGCATCCTGCGCGACCTCGAGGCCCGCAACCTGATTGAGCGCAAGACGGCGAAAGCCGACCAGCGCCGCAGCATGGTCTCGATCTCGAAGGAGGGGCTGAAGCTGATGGCCTCGGTGGCGCCGACGTCGGAGGCGATCTATGCCGAGATCACGCGGCGCTTTGGCGCGCGCAAGCTCGCCGAATTGCAGGAGATGCTCGGCGAGCTCGAACGGAGCCTCGCGGGGCTCGGAGGCGCGGATGATACCCTCGCGGAGGGATGAACCCTGATATGCGTGCGTGCGCGGCGAGAGCCATGGACATCAGCGCTTTTTTTCGCTCAAAGTGCGGCCCAACCCGATCCGCGGCGAAGTGAGAGCAACAGGGAAGGAAAGGCAACGTGGCGAATAAAGTCAAAGAGATCTGGAAGTCGGGCAAGGCGGTCGTCAACGCGTGGCTTGCCATCCCCTCCGGCTTCTCGGCCGAGATGATCGCGCAATGCGGCTTCGACAGCGTCACGGTCGACATGCAGCACGGCGTGCAGGACTATCTCTCGATGGTGCAATGCTTCCAGGCCATGGACAAGCATCCGGTCACCCCGATGGTCCGCGTGCCCTGGAACGAGCCCGGCATCATCGGCAAGGTGCTCGACGGCGGCGCCTATGGCGTGATCTGCCCGATGGTCAACACGCCGCAGGAAGCCCGGAACCTGGTCTCTTATGCGAAATACCCGCCCAAGGGCGTGCGCTCCAACGGTCCGATCCGCGCCGGCATGTACGGCACCGCGGGCTCCTATCAGAAGACGGCCAACGACGAGATCGTGCTGCTGCCGATGATGGAGACGCGGACCGCGGTGGAGAACATGGAAGCGATCCTCGACGTCGAAGGCATCGACGGCGTCTATATCGGCCCGTCCGATCTCGGCTTTTCCTACGGCCTCGAGCCCAAGCTCGACCGCAGCGAGCCCGAGATCCTCGCGATCTACGACAAGATCATCAAGGAATGCGGCAAGCGCGGTCTCAACCCAGGCATCCATTGCAGCGGCGCCGAAGGCGCAGCGCGCGCGATCAACATGGGCTTCAAGCTGGTGACGCTGTCCAACGAAGTCGGCCTGATGACCACCTACGCCAAGATGCAGGTGAACGCCACCCGCAAGGATTCGGGCGGCAAGGCGTAAGAACCGCGCGAATGGCGAATGGGGAGTGGCGAATTGGCTGCTCCCCATTTTCCATTCGCTACTCACCATTTCGCTACTCGCCTCCGGAGGAGACCGCCATGACCATCAGCCCCGTCATCCGCCTGCACCCCGATGATGGCGTGGTGATCGCGCGCGCGAGCCTGCCGCCGGGTACATTGCTCGCCGACGGCGTGACCACGGTCGAGCGCATCCCTTCCGGCCACAAGGTCGCGATCAAGCCGCTCGCGGTCGGCGAGCCGATCAGGCGCTACGGTCAGATCATCGGCTTCGCCACGCAAGCCATTGCGCCGGGCCAGCACGTGCACGTGCAGAATTGCGGCATGGGCGATTTCTCCAAGGACTATGCCTATTGCGTCGACGTGAAGCCGACGCCGAATTTCGACCTGCCGGCGACCTTCGAAGGCATCCGCCGTCCGGACGGCCGCGTCGCCACGCGCAATTACATCGGCATCCTCACCTCGGTGAATTGCAGCGCCCATGTCGCAAGCCTCGTCGCCGACGTCTTCAAGAAGAACCCCTTCACCGGCGACAATCCGCTCGCCGACTTCCCCAATGTCGACGGCGTGGTCGCGCTGACCCACAAGACCGGCTGCGGCATGACGCAGAACGAGCCGCTGGCGCTGCTCCGCCGCACGCTCGGCGGCTATGCGCGGCACGTCAATTTCTCCCACGTCATCGTGCTCGGCCTCGGCTGCGAGGTGAACCAGATCGGCGGCCTGATGGAAGAGCAGAAGCTCGCCGGCCGCCTGCGCGCGATGGACATCCAGGAGGTCGGCGGCACCCGCAAGACGGTCGAAGCCGGCATCGCCTTCGTGCGCGAGGCGCTGACTGACGCCAATAAGGTCAAGCGCGAGACGGTGCCGGCGAGCGAGCTCACCGTGGCGCTGCAATGCGGTGGCTCCGACGGCTATTCCGGCGTATCCGCCAATCCCGCGCTCGGCGCGGCCAGCGACCTCATCGTGCGCCACGGCGGCACCGTGATCCTGTCGGAGACGCCGGAGACCTACGGCGCCGAGCACCTGCTCACCCGCCGTGCGGTCAGCCGCGAGGTCGGCGAGAAGCTGGTCGACCTGATGCGCTGGTGGGACGAATATACCGCGCGCGAGGGCGCCGAGATGAACGCCAATCCCAGCCCGGGCAACAAGGCCGGCGGTCTCACCACGATTCTCGAGAAGTCGCTCGGCGCGATGGCGAAGGCCGGCACCACCAACCTCGTCGAGGTGCTGCGCTACGCCGAGCCCGTCACCAGGAAGGGGTTCGTGTTCATGGACACGCCCGGCTACGACCCAGTGGCCGCGACCGGGCAGGTCGCAGGCGGTGCCAATCTGGTCTGCTTCACCACGGGCCGCGGCAGCGTGTTCGGCTGCAAGCCGGCGCCCTCGATCAAGCTCGCCACCAACACCCCCATGTACAAGCGCATGGAAGAGGACATGGACGTCAATTGCGGCACCATCCTCGAAGGCGAGGAGAGCGTCGAACAATGCGGCCAGCGCATCTTCGAGCTCATCCTCGAGACCGCCTCGGGCAAGCCGACCAAGAGCGAGAGCTTTGATTTCGGCGGCGCCGAGTTCGCGCCATGGGTGCTGGGCGCCACGATGTAGTCGCGCCGGGCGAGCACCGCCGCGCAGCACAATCAAGAGGCGCCGCACGCCGGTAATTCTGATCGGAATCGGACGCGTGTGGCGATCCGGAATGCAACGATCCTGCGTTAAGTAATGATACGGAGGTGGGCGCCTCCCGCAAAAGTTCCCCGGCTTACACCTGGTTAACATTGTTGCCGTAGACACGAGAGTGATGCGGCTTCACAGCGTGGTGGGGCCGGCGTGATTTGAGGATCGAGCCGATGCAAGCAATACGTCCCACTGGGGTGGAAAATCTCCTCGGTGAGGAGGAGCTGATCGTATCGAAGACCGATCTCAAGGGACGCATCACCTACGCCAACGACGTCTTCATCCGCATGGCGAAGTACTCGTGGAAGGAGCTGATGGGCGCGCCCCACAGCCTGATCCGCCATCCAGACATGCCGCGCGCCGTCTTCAAGCTGCTCTGGGACACGCTGCAGTCCAAGCAGGAGATCTTCGCCTACGTGGTCAACTTGGCGAAGGACGGCAGTCATTACTGGGTGTTCGCCCACGTCACGCCGACATTCGATGAGCGCGGCAACATCGTCGGCTATCACTCCAATCGTCGCAAGCCGGATCCCGCCCAGATCGAGCGCATCAAGCCGATCTACAAGACGCTGTGCGCGGAAGAGGCACGGCATGCCAATGCCAAGGAGGGCATGCAGGCGAGCTTCGAGGCGATGGTCGGGCTGCTCAAGCAACAGGGTGTCGGTTACGATGAATTTGTGCTCTCTCTCTAAGGCGCAGGGAGCGACCGCGCTCGCGTGTGGTCTTGCCGTCGTTGCGTTCGTTCTCTCGCTGCTCGGCATGACGGGGATCACGAGTGCCGCTTCTCTTGGCGCGACCATCGCGCTGCTCGGCTACGCCGTCTGGTGCCAGCACCGCACGGCGGTGGCCGTCGACGAGGTGGCCGACGTATGCCGGGAGGCGGCGCGCGGTGATCTCGAGGCGCGGATCCTGAGCGAACGACAGGCCGGGCGGATCGGCGCGATCCAGAAGTCGGTCAACGACATGCTCGACATCACCGACGCCTATGTCCGCGAAGCTTCGGCGTCGATGGAGTATGCCAGCCGCGGCAAGTATTTCCGCAAGATCCTGGCGCGCGGATTGCCCGGCTCGTTCCGCCGCTCGGCGACCGTCATCAATACCGGCACCGACAGTCTCGGCCGCAGGGTCGTCGAGATCGCGGACCTCGCCAGGCAGTTCGGCACGCATCTCGACCAGGTTGCGGGCACGCTGATGGGCGCGGCGACCGATCTCGAATCCGACGCCGGCCGAATGGCGGCGGCGGCGGAGAAGACCAGCCTGCAGACCTCCGGCGTGCTCTCTGCGTCCGACCAGGCCTCGCGCAACGTTGCCACCGTCGCCAGCGCCGCCGAAGAGCTCGCATCCTCGATCGCCGAGATCAACCGCCAGGTGGCCGGCTCGACCGCGAGCACGGGGCGTGCGGTGAACGAAGCCAATCGCGCCGGCAGCGAGATCCGCAGCCTTGCGGCGGCTGCGATGCAGATCGGCGACGTGGTCAAGCTGATCAGCGAGATCGCCTCGCAGACCAACCTGCTCGCGCTCAACGCCACCATCGAGGCGGCCCGCGCGGGCGAGGCCGGCCGCGGCTTCGCGGTGGTGGCCTCCGAGGTCAAGAGCCTCGCCAACCAGACCGCCAAGGCGACCGAGGAGATCAGCGCCAAGGTCGGCGAGATGCAGCAATCGACCACCACTTCGGTCGCGGCCGTCGAGGCGATCGCGCAGACCATCGCCGAGATCAACGGCATCACCGCCTCGATCGCGGCCTCGATCGAGCAGCAGGGCGCGGCGACGCGCGAGATCGCCCGCAACGTTCACGAAGCTTCCGCCGGCACCTCGCAGGTCTCCTCCAACGTGACCGGCATCAGCGATGCCGCCGCCGATACCGGCCGCGTCGCGGCCCGCGTCAACCACGCCTCCGAACGCGTCCATGGCGAAGTCGAGACCCTCCGCCGCGAGGTGACCCAGTTCCTGCAGCGGCTGACGTCGGCGGCGTAAGAATTGTAGGGTGGGCAAAGGCGCACTTGCGCCGTGCCCACGCAACAGAAGTCGTGGGCACGGCGCGCAAGAGCGCGCCTTTGCCCACCCTACGATACTTCCATTCGCCACTCGCCCGTGCCGTAGGCACCCTGTGCCCGTTGTTAGTGCTTGATCGCGCTGACCTCCGGTGTTCTGCTCAAAAAAGCTGCTGGAGCACCGCACCCCGTGTCGATCTACGTCGCGCTACACCACGTCACGCACTACAAATACGACCGCCCGATCGACCTTGGTCCGCAGACCATCCGGCTGCGGCCGGCGCCGCATACACGCACGCCGATCCTGAGCTATTCGCTCAAGGTCACGCCTTCCAATCATTTCGTGAACTGGCAGCAGGACCCGCAGGGCAACTGGCTGGCGCGCTACGTCTTTCCGGAGAAGACCACCGAGCTGAAATTCGAGGTCGACTTCACGGCGCAGATGACCGTGGTCAACCCGTTCGACTTCTTCGTCGAGCCCTATGCCGACAGCTTTCCGTTCGAATACACCAAAGACCTGAAGACGGAGCTTGCGCCGTATCTCGAGACCATCAAGGCCGACCGCCTGTTCGCGAAATTTCTCGACTCGATCCCGCACGAAGCCCCGAACACCGTCAACTTCCTGGTCGATCTCAATCGCGAGCTGCAGAAGCACGTCCGCTACATCATCCGCATGGAGCCGGGCGTGCAGACGCCGGAGGAGACGCTTGCCTCCGGCGCAGGATCCTGCCGCGACTCCGCCTGGCTCCTGATCCAGACGCTGCGTCATCTCGGGCTCGCCGCGCGTTTCGTCTCCGGCTATCTGATCCAGATCCGTCCCGACATCGATCCGATCGAGGGACCGCCGGAAGTCGAGAACGATTTTACCGATCTGCACGCCTGGGCCGAGGTCTATCTGCCGGGCGCGGGCTGGATCGGGTTCGATGCGACCTCGGGCATGCTGGCGGGCGAGGGGCACATCCCGGTCGCAGCGACGCCGCACTACCGTTCGGCGGCGCCGATCTCGGGCGGGGCCGGCTTTGCCGAGGTCGAGTTCTCCTTCGACATGAGCGTGAAGCGCATCCGCGAGGCGCCGCGCATCACAAAGCCCTTCTCCGACGAATCCTGGGCGCGCCTCAACGATCTCGGCGAGCAGGTCGACGGCGATCTCGCGAGCGAGGACGTCCGGCTCACCATGGGCGGCGAGCCGACCTTCGTCTCGGTCGACGATCTCGAGGCGGGCGAGTGGAATACGGAGGCCGTCGGCCCGACCAAGCGCGCGCTCGGCGACGACCTGATCCGCCGCCTGCGCACGCGCTTCGCGCCCGGCGGCCTCCTGCATTACGGCCAGGGCAAATGGTATCCGGGCGAGAGCCTGCCGCGCTGGGCCTTCGGCCTGTACTGGCGCAAGGACGGCGTGCCGATCTGGAAGAACGCCGACCTCATCGCGAAGATCGAGAATCCCAGGCGGCCCGAGGTCAAGGATGCCGAGGCCTTCATGGAAGGCACCGCCGCGCGGCTCGGCGTCGACCTCGGCTACATCATGCCGGCTTATGAGGACACCGCGTACTGGCTGATGAAGGAAGCCGAGCTTCCCATCAACGTCGATCCCTCCGATTCCAAGCTGTCCGATCCCGAGGCGCGGGCCCGCATGGCGCGGGTGTTCGACGAGGGTCTGAACACGCCGCGCGGTTTCGTGCTGCCGATCCAGCGCTGGAATGCGCCGCCGCGCTGGCGCAGCGAACGCTGGCCGCTCCGGCGCAATCACCTGTTCTTGATGCCGGGCGATTCACCGCTCGGCCTGCGCCTGCCGATCGGCTCGCTCGGCTACGTGCCGCCCAATCAATATCCCTACATCGTCGAGCAGGACCCGATGGAGGCGCGCGGCAAGCTGCCGGTGTTCACGGCCCCGGCGCGGCCGAAATCGGCGCCGCGGGAGGCGCCCGAGAAGCTCAACACGTCGGTCCCCGTCCGTACCGCGATGTCGATCGAAGTCCGCGACGGCGTGATCTGCGCGTTCATGCCGCCGGTCGAGCGCATCGAGGATTATCTGGAACTGGTCGCGGCGCTCGAAGCCACCGCGGAGGAGATGCAGCTCCAGGTCCATGTCGAGGGCTATGCGCCGCCGTTCGATCCGCGCATCGAGGTGATCAAGGTGACGCCCGACCCCGGTGTCATCGAGATCAACATCCAGCCGGCCAGGAGCTGGCGCGATGCGGTCGAGATCACCACCGGCCTTTACGAGGATGCGGCCAAGGTGCGGCTCGGCGCCAACCGCTTCCTCGTCGATGGCCGCCACACCGGCACCGGCGGCGGCAACCACGTCGTGGTCGGCGGCTCCTCGCCGCAGGACTCGCCGTTCCTGCGCCGGCCCGATCTCTTGAAGAGCCTGGTGCTCTATTGGCAGCGCCATCCGGCGCTGTCCTATTTCTTCTCCGGTCTCTTCATCGGCCCGACCAGCCAGGCGCCGCGCATCGACGAGGCGCGCCACGACAGCATCTACGAGCTCGAGATCGCGCTGTCGCACGTGCCGCCGCCCGGCTACCAGACGCCGCTGTGGCTGGTGGACCGGCTATTCCGGCATCTCTTGGTCGACATCACCGGCAACACCCACCGCGCCGAGATCTGCATCGACAAGCTCTATTCGCCGGAAGGGACCACGGGCCGGCTCGGCCTCGTCGAATTCCGCGCGCTCGAAATGCCGCCGGACCCGCGCATGTCGCTGGCGCAGCAGCTCCTGATCCGCGCGCTGATCGCAAAGTTCTGGCGCGAGCCGCTGAACGGCAAGTTCGTGCGCTGGGGCACCGCGCTGCACGACCGCTTCATGCTGCCGCATTTCATCTGGGAAGATTTTCTCGACGTGCTCGGCGAGCTCAAGCAATCGGGCTATCCGTTCGAGCCGGAATGGTATCTGGCCCAGCTCGAATTCCGCTTCCCCGCCTTCGGCCGGGTCCATCATGGCGGCGTGACGCTGGAGCTGCGCCAGGCGCTGGAGCCCTGGCACGTGCTCGGCGAGGAGGGCTCGGCCGGCGGCACCGTGCGGTATGTCGACAGCTCGGTCGAGCGGCTCCAGGTCAAGGCGGAGGGCTTCGTCGAGGGCCGCCACGTCGTCAGCTGCAACGGCCGCCGCCTGCCGATGACCCCGACCGGCCGCTCCGGCGAGGCCGTGGCCGCCGTCCGCTTCAAGGCCTGGCAGCCGGCCTCCGGCCTGCACCCGACCATCCCGGTCCACGCGCCGCTGACCTTCGACCTGATCGACACCTGGAACGGCCGCTCGCTCGGCGGCTGCGTCTACCACGTCGCCCATCCCGGCGGGCGCAGCTACGACACCAAGCCGGTCAACACCTACGAGGCAGAGGCGCGGCGGCTGGCGCGCTTCCAGGACCACGGGCACACCCCGGGTCCGATGCAGCCGCCGCCGGAGGAACGCACAAGTGAGTTTCCCCTGACCCTCGACTTGCGGACCCCGCTCCTGCAATGAGTATGATGGTGGGGCAGGGAGAGGGGCATGGCCGAGGGCGCAGCCGAGCAGGACGACAAGGCGGGAAAGGCGCAAGGCCTGCGTGAAGGCCAACGCCGGCTCGCGCAATGGGTCCGCGACTATAGCCGGCTGCCCGGTATCCCCGACGAGTTCTTAAGTCCCGACGGTACCCCGCGCGCGGTCTGGAGCCGCTTCTTCGACGCCTTCGGCGCGCTGGCGCCCGACGAGATCGAGCGGCGCTTCGGCATGGCCGACCGTCACCTGCGCGAGGCCGGCGTCACCTACCGCGCGCCCGGCGACAGCGCCGACCGGCCCTGGTCGCTCAGCCATTTGCCGCTTTTGATCGATGAAGCCGACTGGCAGCAGCTCTGCGCCGGCATCACCCAGCGCGCCGAGCTGCTCGAGCGCGTGCTGCGCGACATCTATGGCGAGGGGCGCCTCGTGGCGGAAGGCGCGCTGCCGGCCGCGGCGATCGCCGGCAGTCCCGAATATCTCCGTCCCGTCTGCGGCGTGCCGCCGCCGGGCGGACGCTACCTCTCGATCTATGCCGCCGATGTCGGCCGCGGGCCCGACGGCCGCTGGTGGGTGCTCGGCGACCGCACCCAGGCGCCGTCGGGTGCCGGCTACGCGCTGGAGAACCGCCTGGTGCTGTCGCGCGCCTTCTCCGATCTCTACAAGTCGATGAACGTGCCGCGCGTCGCGCCGTTCTTCGAGGCGTTCCGCGACAGTCTTCGCGCGCGCGCCGATCGCGACGAGCCCAGGATCGGCGTGCTCACCCCCGGCAGCTTCAGCGAGACCTATTTCGAGCATGCGACGCTGGCGCGCTATCTCGGCTTCCTCCTGGTCGAGGGCGACGATCTCGCGGTCAGCGACAACCGCGTCCACATCCGCACCGTCGCCGGCCTGAAGCGGCTCGATGTGCTGTTGCGCCGGGTCGATTCCAACTCGCTCGACCCGCTCGAGCTCGATGCCTCCTCCCGGCTCGGTGTGCCCGGCCTGATCGATGTGCTGCGCAAGGACGGCGTCGTCGTCGCCAACATGCCGGGCTCGGGCGTGCTGGAGGCGCGGGCGCTGCTCGGCTTCCTGCCGGCGCTGAGCCGCCGCCTGCTCGGCGAAGACCTGAAGATGCCGCACATCGCGACCTGGTGGTGCGGCCAGCGCGTGGCGCGCGACGAGGTGCTGGCGCGGCTCGACGAAGTCGCGATCGAAGGCGCCTATCGGCGCGGCGTTCCCGGCTTCGACGCGCTTGGTCCGGTGCTCGCGAGCGAGCTCGACGCGGCCGGGCGGCAGCGCCTGATCGACGCCATCAGCGCGCGCGGCATGGACTATGTCGGCCAGGAGGTGGTGCGGCTCTCGACCATGCCGGTGTGGGAGCAGGGCCAGATCACGCCGCGCCCCTTCGTGCTGCGCGTGTTCGCGGCCGCAACGCCGGACGGCTGGGCCATCATGCCCGGCGGCTTCTGCCGCATCGCCGAGCAGCCGGACGCGCGCGCGGTGTCGATGGGCGACGGCGCGCGTGCCGCCGACGTCTGGGTGGTCTCCGACAAGCAGGTCTCGACCGCGACCTTGTTGCCGGCAACCGACAAGGTCCGCATCCGCCGCATCGCCGGCGTGCTGCCGAGCCGCGCCGCCGACAATCTGTTCTGGCTCGGCCGCTACCTCGAGCGCGCCGAGGCGACGCTGCGGCTGGTGCGCGCGCTCGGCTCGCCGAGCGGACCGAACAAGGGCACGGCGGCCTCGGCGCAATCGGCCGAACGCATCCAGCGCCTGCTGGTCGCCTGGGGCGCGGTCTCGCAAACCTCGCGCACGGCCGCGGGGCGCATCGTCGCCGAAGCGCTGCAGAGCGAGGCGCGTTTCGGCTCGGCCCTGTCGCTGGTGCGCGCGGCGCAGCGCACCGCGACCTCCTTGCGCGAGCGGCTGTCGCCGGATGCCTGGCAGGTGATCACGGAAATGGCCGAGCGTCTCGCCTACGAGGTCGAGGACGACGACAGCGTGCTGAGCGCCGCCGAGCTGACCCTGCAGGAGCTGGCGAGCTTCGCGGGCCTTGCGCAGGAGAACATGAACCGCGCCGCCGGCTGGCGCTTCCTCGACATCGGCCGCCGCATCGAGCGCGCCATCAACACCACGCGCTTCACCCGCCAGTTCGCCTATGACGAGGCGGGCGACGAGGATCTCGACATCCTCTTGACGCTGGTGGATTGCCAGATCACCTACCGCTCGCGCTATCTGCTGGCGCCGATCCTGGCGCCGGTGCGCGACCTCGCGGTGCTCGATAACTACAATCCGCGTTCGGTGGCGTTCCAGGTGACGACGCTGAACGAGCACATTGCCGCGCTGCCGAGCCTGAAGGAGCACGGCCTGATCGAGAAGCCGCAGCGTCTGGCGGTGGCGATGCAGGCGATGCTCGCAACGGCGGAGGCCGAGAAGCTCGAGGTCAAGACGCTGTTCGCGCTGGAGCAGGATCTGCTCAGCCTCGCCGAAGCGATCGGGCAGCATTACTTCCCGCACGGTCCCAATGCCGCCCGGCCGGAAAAGCTGACGGGGCTGGCGTGATCTACGACATCCGTCACGTCACCACCTACGAATACGAAAATCCGGTCAGCTTCGCCCGCTGCACGCTGCGGCTGGAGCCAAGAAGCGGTGTCGGCCAGGAGCTGATCTCGCACGAGGTCGAGATCCATCCGCGCCCTTCCGAGCGCAATGTGCGGCGCGACTTCTTCGGCACGCTGACCGAGATCGTGACGATCGAATCCGCGCATCGCCATCTGCGCATCGACTCGCGCTCGCGGGTTTCGATCTCGCGCCAGCCGCCGGCGCGCGATGCGGTCAGCCCGCCCTGGGAGAGCGTCCGCGACGTCGCGTTCGAAGCCACCAGCCTCGGGCCGTCCTCGCCGGTCGGTTATGTCTTCGCCAGCCCCCTGGTGCCGGTGCTGCGCCCGGTCGGCGCCTATGCGGGGATGAGCTTTCCGCCCGGCGCGGGCATCCTCACCGGCGCCGTCGACCTGATGCGGCGCATCCGCCGCGAATTCCGCTATGATCCGAAGGCGACCGTGATCTCGACACCGCTCGACGAAGTGTTCGAGAAACGTCACGGTGTCTGCCAGGACTTTGCCCACGTCATGATTGCTGGCTTGCGCGGGCTCGGCCTGCCCGCGGCCTATGTCAGCGGCTATCTGCGCACCATTCCGCCGCCGGGCCAGCCGCGACTGCAAGGTGCCGACGCCACCCATGCCTGGGTGTCGCTGTGGTGCGGGGCCGAGCTCGGCTGGGTCGATCTCGATCCGACCAACGATCTCCTCATCGGCAACGATCACATCGTGCTCGCCATGGGCCGCGACTTTTCCGACGTCTCGCCGGTCGACGGCATCATCGTCGGCTCGCCCAAGCAGAAGCTCAGCGTCGCCGTCGACGTGCTGCAGGTGGAGTAGGGCGGGCATGCATGAGCGTCGGCTTACCGACGCAAGGCGAATAGGCGTTGTTGCCGCGCACCGGCTTCAGGGCGCGCGGCAACATTCAGCTTCAGGGCTTGAACACGTAGCCCGGTTTAATTGCCACGTCTGCAGGAATGGGCTGCAGGTCGGAGAACAGGTCCGGATAGGTATTCATCACGTTCAGGATGAATTTGGGTTCGATGTGCTTGTTCACGTCGAACACCGACTTGATGACGCCGAGCCGCTGCAGCGTATCCTGCGCCTTCCATAGCGCGCGATAATTATGCGCGGAAATGCGGCGGTCCACCTGCTGGACGTTGTACTGCATCGCGGTCTCCGCCACGTCGAGCTTCAATCCCGGAATCCAGCGCGTACCGATGGATGCGGCCTGCTTGGGGTTCTTGCGCATCCACTGGTCGGCCTCCGATACGGCTGCCAGGAATTTCTCGATGGTCGCCCCATTCTTCTCAACCCAAGGCCGCAGCGCGACATTGAATCCGAGATAAGAGATGACGTCGCCCCCGCGGATGACCTCGACAGCGCCAGGCACGTCCTTCATCGCGATCACCGGTGCCGGGTCCCAGCACACAAAGGCATCCACGCCTTTGGCAAGCAGCGCCACGCTCATTTCCGGCGGTGGGGTGTTGATCAGCGTCACGTCGGTCGTCGTGAGGCCAGCCTTTTCGAGCAAGCCGAGAATGTAGAGATGGTTGATCGTGCCGAAAGAGGTCGCAATCTTTTTGCCCTTGAGGCTTTTCAAGTCGCCTTTGACGATTCCAGAGTCGCCATTGGCGATGAGGGCAAGCGTGGCATCGGATCCGAGCTTCGTGGCGCTGCCGCTGAAATTACCGAAGAAAACCAGGTCCATGTTGCGTAGGATCGCACCGATGGACGGAACGCCAGCTTGCACCATGTCGGTTTCACCTGCCTGCAAGGCATTGAGCGCATCGACGCCGGTCGCGTATGGGCGAGCGATGGTCACGTCGAGCCCGTATTTCTCGAAGAAGCCGCGCTCCAGCGCAATCGGCAGCGCCAGCATGTCCACCGCTGCCACCATGCCGACCTTGAGCTTTATGGGATCCTTGGCTTGCGCCAACGCAAGTGACGGCAGCAGCAACAAGGCGCAGAGCAACATCGCAAGTCGTCGCATTTGGGTCATCCTCCCGGTTGAAGCGGCTCGATGCGCGTCACCCAGTAGGGACGGGCGACGGTCGTCAAGTCCGCTCGTTTCACTCCTCGAACTTCAACGGATTTTTCTTGTGTTCCGGATACCCGGCCGTACGTCTGCATCAGCTGAACGTGAAAACGTTCAGGTTCGAACGGCAGCACGACGAGGATATTCACCTTTTCCGAGCCGCCGGCGAAGTTCACGATCTTTCGCGGTGCGGCGATGGTCAGCCAAAGCTGCCAAGCGAGATAGCCGACCGCCACCGCTATGAGGATGTGCGCCTTTCGCGATCGAAGGGCATCTTTCAACATGGCTCACGCCGACCGCACGAGTTGAAGGACGCGCCCCGACAATTCCTTGAACCGCGCATCGTCGTTCAGCGCGTCCCATGATCGGGGCCGTGGCAAGTCCACCGCAATGTCATCGAGCACGCGTCCCTTCGACAGCGCGACCACCCGGTTGGCGAGAAACACGGCTTCCTGGACGTCATGCGTGATGAAGATGACCGTCGGCCGCTTCTCCTGCCAGATGCGCGTCAGTTCTTCCTGGAGCGTCATTCGGGTCTGGGCATCGACGCTGGCGAACGGCTCATCCATCAGCAGCACATCCGGCTCGTTGGCAAGCGCGCGCACCACCCCGACACGCTGCTGCATGCCGCCTGACAGTTCGGCGGGATAGCGCCCGGCTGCCTCGGTCAGTTTCGCGAGCGCCAGATATTCATGCGCGATCCTCTCGCGTTCGACCTTGCGGACGCCGCGCATCTTCGGACCGAAGGCGACATTCTCGAGCACGGTTCGCCACGGGAACAGTGCAAAAGACTGGAACACCACGCCGCGGTCGGGGCCCGGCCCCTTCACCGGACGGCCGCCAACCAGGATCTCACCGCCCGTGTGCGGAATAAAGCCCGCGATCATGTTGAGGATCGTCGTCTTGCCGCAACCCGAAGGACCGACGATGCAGACGAACTCTCCCTGTTCGACCTTCAATGACACGTCATGCACTGCGGTGACGTTGGTGCCGGCATAGGGGTCGAAATAGGTCTTCGACAGATTGCGGATGGTCAGGTCCTTCATCGTGTCACCAGCCCCCAGCGCTGTCCCGTAGCCCGCTCGATCGGTGCCAGTATCCAGCTATCGACGATGTACCAGAGGATTCCCAGGATGATCATGCCGAGCAGGATCTCGACGACAGACCCGGAGCGGCGCGCGTCGAACATGAGAAATCCGATACCGCTGGTGCCGACGATGATTTCGGTCGCGATCAATGCTCGCCAGCCATAGCCGAGCCCGTTGCGCAGGCCGGTCACGATGTTGGGCAGCGCTCCCGGCAACACCACTTCCCACAACATGCGAATGCGCGAGGCACCCAGACTCTGGGCCGCGCGGTGCAGGGTGATGGGGATCGAGCGCACGCCCAGCACCGTGTTCAGGACGACTGGGAAGATGACCGTGTAGACGATGACGACAGTGATGGTCGTGAGGCCATAGCCGAACCAGATGACCAGGATCGGCAGCCAGGCGATGTCGCCGATGGCCTGAAAGAACAGGAGCAGCGGCCATAGCGCCGTGCGCGCGCGCTGGTTAAGACCGACCAGGATTCCGAGAGGAATGCCGAGCGCGACGCCCCAAAAAGCACCGACGGCCAATCGCACGATGCTGTCCTGGAGGTACGCTGGAAGGATGCCCATGTAGACCAGCGACCCGAACGAGCGCACGACCTCGGCCGGCCCAGGCAGGAACACGCGTGGGAATAGTTGCAGCTCTGTGACGATCCACCAGGCCGCGACCACCGGAATGAAAGGAGCGATGGAAGCGATCGACGGCCAACGCGCCGTCAGGCGAACGCAGTGGCTCCAGATCTTGAGTAGAAACTGCTTCATGCGCGCTGCACCATGCCCCAGCGTTCAATGGTGGCGCGCTCGATGGGTGCCAGGACGAGCCGGTCGAGCAGCAGCCAAAGCACGCCGATCACGATCATGCCAAGCACGATCACTTCCGTTCGATAGAAGTCGCGCGCCACGAACAGCATGTAGCCGAGGCCCAAATTAGTGGCGATCATCTCGGCCGCGATCAGCCCACGCCACGCAAAGCCCAGTCCGGTGCGTATGCCGGTGACGATGTTGGGAAGCGCTCCCGGCAGCAGCACTTCGGTCAACATCGCCCATCGTCCCGCGCCGAGCGATGCGGCCGCATTGCGTACCTGCAGGGGAATGGTCGATACACCGAGGAGCGTGTTGTACGTCACGATGAAAAACACGGCATTGAAGATCACAAAGGTGATGGCGCCGAAGCCATAGCCGAACCATAGCGTCGCGATTGGGATCCATGCGATGCCGGCCAGTACCGAGAAAAATCTGAACAGGGGTGTCAGGAAGCTCGAGATGATCGGGCTCACGCCCATAGCGATGCCCAAGGGAATCGCGATCAACAGGGCGAGCACTGTACCAACGGCGACGCGCAACAGGCTTGCACTGATGTGTTGAATAAGGGTGCCATCTTTTATTCCCTCAATTCCAGCCTGGATCACAGAGGAGAGGTGAGGAAACAGCCGGGGATTGACGTCGAAATACGGGATGAAAACAGCCCATAGAACGAGGAGCACCACGAACGGCGCGCAGAACCAGAGTGCCGAAGACAGCCTGCGCAACATCATCATGTTTGCCTCAAGCTACGGCTGCCTCTTGGCTCGGCATCCCGCCGAACGGCGCCTACCCTTTTCTTGGACAATTGGGAGTGGGTCAAACCGAGAACTCGCTCCATGGCTTTGCGGGCCTTGGTTGCATCACCTTCGTCGATGGCCCGAGCAGTGGAGGCGTGGTTGGGGATGTTGTCCTCAAACCATCCAGCGACGCTATCGACGGCGACAACAAATACGGCGCTCAGGATCGTGTCGATGGCGCCGCGAAAGCCCTGCAGCACCGGATTGTGGGTCGCGTCCAGAATGGCGAGATGAAAAGCCTTGTCCGCTGCCGTTGCGGTAGCCTGATTGCCCGATGCTTCCATCGCCATGAGCGCCGCATTGATCCGTTGCCGATCCTGCTTGGTGGCGCGGGTCGCTGCGAGCGCAGCAGCGGCGGGCTCAATGATTGAACGTACTTCTTGAATAGCAAGCAGCAGCTCACGGTCGGGTTGATCCTCTCCGACCAGCCAGTTCAACACGTCGCGATCGAGAAGACTCCAGTCGCGCCGCGGCAACACGCGGGTGCCGTGGCGCGGCCGCACGCTGACGAGCCCTTTCCCCGAGAGCATTTTGATCGCTTCACGAACAACACCGCGGCCGACGCCAAAGCGGGCTTCGAGCTCGTTTTCGGGCGGCAGCACCGCGCCGGCTGGAATGATCTCTTGAGCGATCTCGCGGCCGAGCGTCGTCAAGACCACGTGGATGCGGCCTGGCTTCAAACGCTTCTCGGAGGATTTGACGCGTTTAGCGCTCGACAATCCGTTCACTCCCGACCGCCGACTCTTGGGGCTGGCTGGTATGTTCAGGCCATACACCGATTTTGTTGAGCTCGCAATCATCCGATGTTAAATGTCCGATGAATAAAAAAGTTTTGCGGCGCAATAATTTCGTCGGCTGGGAGGAGTTCGCTATGTCGATCATTGGGTATCTGACGACGACAATCTTCGATTACGGTGCCATCAAGAGCCTGCCGACTGAGTTGGCGGCACTCGGAGTTCGTCGGCCGCTGCTCGTCACGGATGCCGGCGTGCAGCGGGCCGGTATTGCGGCGCAGGTCCTGGCTCACCTCGATCCGACGACTGTTGTGGTGTTCGCCGGCACGCCGCCGAATCCATCTGAGGAGGCAGTCCTTGAAGGCGTCGCCTCCTACCGCGAAGGCGGTTGCGATGGCGTGATTGCGCTCGGCGGCGGTTCGCCGATCGATCTTGCCAAGGGCGTTGCGTTGGCCGTTACCCATGAGGGGCCACTGGAGCAATATGCGGCTATCCTCGGCGGCGTCGGCAAGATCACTGAGAAGGTCGCTCCCGTGATCGCTATTCCGACCACTGCAGGAACTGGTAGCGAGGTCGGCCGCGGTGCTTTGATCAATATGACCAACGGCTCGAAGCTGGCGTTGATCAGTCCATATTTGATACCGAAAAGGGCGATCTGCGATCCTGAACTCACGCTGGGACTGCCGCCGTTGCTGACGGCGGCGACTGGCATCGATGCGCTCACGCATTGCATCGAAACGTTCCTGTCACCGTTGGTCAACCCGCCGGCGGAAGCGATTGCGCTCGACGGTGCAAAGCGTGCATGGCACTTCATCCAGCGCGCTGTGACAAACGGCGCCGATCGCGAGGCGCGTTGGGAAATGATGATGGCGGCACTCGAAGGTGGGCTGACGTTTCAGAAAGGGCTCGGCGCAGTGCATTCCCTTTCTCACGCCGCCGGCGCATTGCGCTCGCCGACGCTACATCATGGTATGCTGAACGGCGTGTTCCTGCCGCACATCCTGCGCTTCAGCGCGCAAAGCGTCGGGAGCAAATACGAGAAGCTGAGCGCTATATTTGGCATTTCGCGCGAAACGGGCCTCGCTGCTGCGGTATCCGATCTCGTTCAATCGTTGAAACTGCCGACAACGCTCGGCCAAATGGGCTTTGAGGCTCGGCACATTCCCGAAACAATCGTCCGAGCATTGGCCGACCATTCGAACGCGACCGCTCCGCGAAAAGCGTCTGCAGAAGAATTTGAAGGCTTGCTGCGTGCGGCGCTCTGAGAGCCATCCTTCGTAGCACGGCACGGGGCGCCGACGGCGCCCCGTGTTTGGCAAGTGTCAGGACGCTCAGCGCGCCGCGCCGGTCGTCTTCGGCAGCAGCTTCTGCACGTCGGCCGTCATGTCGGCGAGGACGGCCTCGGGCTCCTTGGCGCGGGCACCCGAGATGATCGAGTTGAGATGATCCTTGATCACGTCGGTGATCTTCAGGCCGTTGTCGCCGGGGAAGGCGTACCATTTGGTGAGCAGCGCGAGCTGGCTGACGGCGGTGTAATTATTGGGGTTCTTGACGTAGAAGTCCTTTAGATAGACCTCGTTGGCGACCTTGTTCGGCGGCATGTAGCCGGTGGTTTCGGCCATGATCGCGGCGCCCTTGGGGCCGGTCCAGAACTTCACCGCTTCCCAGGCCGCGTCGCGCTTGGCCTTGTCCTTGGCGAGGATCAGCACGACGTTGCCGCCGGCCGGCAGCCTGCCGTTGGGGGAGGCGACGTCCGGAAACGGCATCGTCTTCAACGCGAACTTGCCGCCGGTCATCTGCGTGACCTTGTTCAGGTCCGAGGTCGAGGTGACGTGGAAGCCGGTCTTGCCGGCCGCGAACGCGGCGCGCATCGACGGCTGGTCGAGATTGGGCATGCCGCCCTCGTTGACGAGCCGCGCAATCGTGTTGATGGCGAACTTGCCTTCCGCCCCGTCGAACGCGACCTTGGTCTCGTCGGCGTTGAGCATGGTGCCGCCGCGCGCGAACACCGGCGCCTGCCACAGCCAGTTGCCGGTGATGTCCCAGGCATAGGTGACGCCGTTGGTGTCGTTGCCGAGCGCCTTGATCTTATTGGCGAGCGCGATCAGCTCGTCCCAGCTCTTCGGCAGATTGTTGACGTCGCCGCCGGCCTGCTTCACCAAATCGAGATTGACGTAGACGATGGGGAGCGAAATCGCGAAGGGCAGGGCGTAGACCTTGCCGCTGGCGGTGCCGATGTCGAACATCGCCTGGTGGAAGCCCTGCTTGTCGAAATCCTTTTCGGCGGCGATGTAGCCGTCGAGCGGCGCCGGGATGTTCTTATCGACCAGGACGCGGATGCGGTTCAGGCCCTGGAACGAGACGTCAGGCATCTGGTTGGTCACGGCTTCGCGCAGCACCTTCTGGGTGCCGTCCTCGTAGGATTCGTAAGGCGCGCGCATGGTGACCTTGATCTCCGGGTGCACCTTGGCGAACTCCTCGGCGATGCGCTTGTGGGTCTCGGTGAACAGCTCCGGATAGGGATACTGCATCACGATCTCGGTCTGGGCCTGCGCGAGCGCAGATCCGGCCACGAGCGACAGAGCCGCCGCGGCGATGATGGATTTCAGCATGGATAGACTCCTTGGTTGAGGTGACGTGGTTACTTGATCCCGGTCAGGGTGATGCCCTCGATGAAACGGCGCTGGGCAAAGAGGAAAGCGATGACGAGCGGCGCGATGATCACCATCGCCGCCGCCATCAGCGGGCCGTAGCTGGTGCCGGCCTCGCTGTTGCGGAAATGGGCGACCGCGAGCGGCGGCGTGCGCAGGTGCTCGCTGTTGAGCACGATCAGCGGCCAGAAATAGTCGTTCCAATGCGCGACCACGGAGAAGATGCCGAAGGCGGTCACGGCGGGAATCGCGGCCGGCAGCATCACCCGCCAGACGATGCCGAATTCGGAGATGCCGTCCATGCGCGCGGCGTCGACGAGATCGTCGGGCACGGTCTTGAAGAACTGGCGCATCAGGAAGATGCCGAACACCGAGATGGTGAAGGGCAGCACCAGCGCGGCATAGCTGTCGAGCAGGCCGGCCTTGTGCAGCAGCAGGAAGACGGGGACCGCGGTCGCCTGCGGCGGAATCAGGATCCCGAACAGCACCAGCGCAAACAGCGTCTCGCGGCCGAAAAAGCGAAGTTTTGCGAGCGCATAGGCCGCCGGCAGCGCCACCATCACCTGCAGCACGAAGATCGAGACCGTGACGATGATTCCGTTGAGCAGGAAGCGCAGCAGGTTGGCCTTGGCGAAGGCCTCGCGCAGGTTCTCGGCAAGCGCGAACCGGTAGGGGATCAGATGCAATTCGCTGGAGAAGATCTCGGTCTGCGGCTTGGACGCGGTCGAGATCATCCAGATGAAGGGCGCCAGCATGACCGCGGCACCGGCGATCAGCAGCACGTGACGCAGGATCGCACGGAACGGGATCGGATGTGCGTTGCTCATGTGTAATGCACGCCGCGATCGGCGAGCCTCGATTTGATCAGCGTGAGAGCGAGAACGAAGACCAGGAACACCACGGTGATCGCCGCGGCGTAGCCCGAGCGGAAGAACTCGAAGCCTTCGGTGTACATGGTGTGGATCAGGACCTCGGTCGATTTCGACGGGCCGCCCTTGGTCAAGACGTGCACGGTGTCGAACACCTGGAACGAGCGGATGCCGGAGATCACGACGACGAAGGTCGTGACCGGTCCCAGCATCGGCCAGGTCACGAGGCGAAAGCGCGCCCAGCCGCTCGAGGCGCCGTCGATTTCGGCCGCTTCGTACAGCTGCTTGGGAATGGAGACGAGGCCGGCGAGAAACAGCACCATGTTGAAGCCGACCGCCTGCCAGATCCCGATCGCGCACAGCGCATAGAGCGCGGTGCTGCGGTCCTGCAGCCAGGCAAAGGCCGGCAGGCCGGCGCCGCGGAGCAGCCCGTTCACCAGGCCGAATTGCGGGTGCAGCATGAACTCCCACACCACCGCCATCGCGATCAGGGTCGCCATCACGGGCAGGAAATAGATGGTCCGGTAGAGGCTGCGCAGGCTGGTGCCGCTCTGGATCAGAAGCGCGATCGCAAGGCCCGCGATCACGGCGCCGGGCACCACGATCACGACGTAAGTCAGCGTGTTGCGCAGCGCGGTCCAGAACACCTTGTCGGCGAACAGGTCCTGGTAATTGGCGAGCCCGATCCAGGAGAAATGCGGCGCGCCGAGCTGATAGTCGCTGAAGGAGAGGGCGATCACGCCGGCGAGCGGGCCGAGCAGCATGATCACCATCAGCGCGGCGGCCGGCGTCACCAGCGCGTAGGCGGCATAGGTCCGTCGGCTGCCATGCGCCGGCACCGCGCGCCTCGTCGCGCCCGCGGGAGCAACAGTCGCCCCGATCGTCATGGAGCCCTCAGACATGGGCGGGCTCACGGATGCGTTCGGCCTGCTCCAGGCGGAGCTCGATCCGTTTCCCGGCCGGATCGAACAGCCGCACCGCGTCCGGTGCGAAACCGAAGGCGACGGAGCTTGCCATCGCCGGCAGATGCCTGACGTCCGCGAGCCGCGCGATCAGGCGCGACCCGGTGCCCTCGACCGCGAGATGCACGAAGGCCTCGGCGCCGAGATTCTCCAGGTGGATGACGGTTCCGGAGAACGGCCCCGTGCCGAGCTCGATCCGCTCCGGGCGGACCCCGATGCGACAATCGCCGGCCGCCGCATTACACGTAAGTTTCAAGGCGGTCCCCGGCACATCGACGCCGCCGTCCTTGCGGATCCGGCCGGGGAGGACGTTGATCTTGGGGCTGCCGATGAATTCGGCAACGCGGATGTCGCCGGGCTCGTGGTAGATCTCGGCCGGCGTCCCGGCCTGGATCAGCTCACCGCCCATCATGACCGCGATCCGGCTCGACATCGTCATCGCCTCGGCCTGGTCGTGCGTGACGTAGACGAACGTCGCCTTGAGGCGGCGGTGCAGCTCGGCGAGCTCCGCCCGCATGTGGACGCGCAGCTTCGCGTCGAGATTGGAGAGCGGTTCGTCGAACAGGAAGGCGAGCGGCTCGCGCACCATGGCGCGTCCGACCGCCACGCGTTGCCGCTGTCCGCCGGACAATTGTCCGGGCTTGCGCCGCAGCAAGGGTGCGATGTCGAGCTGCTCGGCGATGCCTTCGATGTCGGCGCGGATGTGCCGTTCCTTGGCGCGCCGGCCCGGCAGCAGAGCACCGAGCAGCGGCAGCCGTTCGATCGCCGAGAGGCGCCGCATCCGCAGCGGCACCGCGATGTTGTCGAAGGTGCTCAAATGCGGATAAAGCGCATAGGATTGGAAGACCATCGCGAGGTTGCGCGCGCTCGGGCGAATGCCGTCCACGGGACGGCCGTCGATGTGGACCTCGCCGGAATTTTGCGGCTCCAGCCCGGCAATGATGCGAAGCAGGGTCGACTTGCCGCAGCCGGACGGGCCGACCAGCGAGATGAACTCGCCGTCGGCGATGCGGAAATCGATGCCCTTCAGGACGTCGTTGCCGTCAAAGGACTTGCGGATTGCGGAAAGTTCGATTTGCGCCATGCGCGCTGATCCCCTGCTGGTCCGTGTGCGGCGCATCAGGAGTAGGAAGCGCGTCTGACATTCACATAACGGTCAATGGCCTTGCTTATGGTCATCCCAGGTTTTGCTTTCGCCCGGTCCGACGGGGAATATCGATCTGGGGTTGTTGTCGTGGCGTTGACGTCGTCGCGCGTCCGGGCGGTCAATGCGGTGTTCGAGACCGGCAGCTTTGCCGCGGCGGCAAGGCGGCTCGGGGTGTCGCAGCCGGCCGTGGCGCAGCTCGTGCGCGATCTGGAGGCCGAGTTCGGGGTGGCGCTGTTCGACCGGCACGGCCAGACCCTGATCGCGACGTCGCTGTGCCGGCGGCTCTATGCCGCGACGAGCCGCATGCAGGCGGTCGAGGCGGATGCGCTCGCCATCCTGCAACAGCGCGACGAGCTCACGGGGGGCGAGCTTCGCATCGGGCTCGGCAACGCCATGCCGGGCATGGCGTTGATTGCGGCGTTCCGCAATCTCTATCCGAAGATCCAGATCAACATCGAGATCGGCAGCTGGTCGGCGATCATGGCCGCGGTGGTCGACCAGCGCGTCGATGTCGCCGTATTGCCGGAGGTGCCGCAGGACAACCGCTTCCGGCGCGAGCCCTGCGTGCAGCAGCGCGTCGTTGCGATCTGCCATCCCGTTCACGACCTCAGCCGCCAGTCGCGCGTGTCCATCGCCGGCCTCATGCAATATCCGCTGGTGTTCCGGACCCGGGATTCCGCGACGCAGCGCGCCGTGGACAGGGCGTTTCGCGCCGTCAATTTGCGCGCCAGTCCGGCGATCATCGTCAATACGCGCGAGGGCATGCTGGAGGCCGTAGCCAACCGTCTCGGTGTCGGCTTTGTCTGGGAGCACGGCTCGAGCCGCATCGATCGCATCGCGAAGGTGGCGATCGCGGAGATCGAGGCGGAGTCGCCCGAATACATCTTCTCGCTGACGGGCAAGCGCGGCAAGCTGGTCGAGCTGTTCTATCTCGCCAGAAGCCTCTCGCGCTCGTCCGACGGCGCCGATATTCTGGCCGCCCCCTGAGCGGGCGGTCGCTTGCCGGCTGCTTTTGGTTGTGCTGAACTGTGACGGCAACCTTGATGTTGCGCAGCGGGACGTCGAGGAATTTACCTATTTTCGTCCCCCGACGTTTGGTGACCCGGCCCAAGATGGGCTATGCTTCCCGCCGCGTCGAGGGACAAGAATGAGACCTCGGGAGATGGCATGGGATACCAGCGGCGGACGGGGCTGCATCCATGATGACCTTACCCAGACTGGCGGCTGAATCCCTGGAGAAGCTGCTGGGTACGTTCATGCGGCGTCGGTACGGCGAGACCGCTGCAAGCATGGTCGAGAGCGCAACCCGCACCGCAATGGAATGCATCGGTAACAGCGACGCGCTTTACCATAATATCGAACATACGATGCTGGTGACGCTGGCGGGCCATTCGATCCTCAGTGGCCGAAATCTCCATACCCACCTGACGGCCGAGGACTACGTCCATGTTCTGATCGCCTGCCTCGCGCACGATATCGGCTATGTTCGCGGCCTGTTTGAAGAGGACGACATCGACGGTTTCGTCATCGACGCCGCCGACACCAAGATCTCGTTGCCGCGCGGTGCGTCGGATGCCAGCCTGATGATGTATCACGTCGATCGCTCGAAGCTCTATGTCTCGCGGCGGCTGCAGCACATTCCCGGTCTCGATCCTGAACGCATCGCCCGGGCGATCGAGGGAACGCGCTTTCCGGCCCAGGAAGGCCAGGAGTATGACGTCGATGCCTCGATCCTGCGCGCCGCCGACTTCATCGGCCAGCTCGGCGATCCCAACTATCTGCGCAAGGCCAACGCGCTCTATTACGAGTTCGAGGAGGTCGGCATCAACCGCCAGCTCGGTTACGACTCGCCCGCCGACATCGTGAACCGCTACCCGCAATTCTATTGGAACAGCGTCGCACCGCACATCCAGACCGAGATCGGCTATCTCAACAAGACCGAGATCGGCCGGCAATGGATTGCCAACCTCTACAGCAACGTGTTCCGCGCCGAGCGCGACATCTCGCTGTCCGGGCCGCAGAAATAGCCACGGCATGCATGCAACAAAACACCGTCACCACTGATATTCTCGACATTGCTTATCGCGAATACGGTGCGCCGGACGGCTGGCCCTGCATCATGGGGCACGGCTTTCCCTATGACGTCAACGCCTATGCCGAGACCGCGCCTGTCATCGCCGAGGCCGGCGCACGCGTGCTGGTGCCCTGGCTGCGCGGCTACGGACTGACGCGGTTTCGTTATCCCGAGACGCTGCGCTCCGGCGAGCAGGCGGCGTTAGGTGCCGATCTCCTGGCCTTCATGGATGCGCTTGGTATCGAGCGCGCAATCGTCGGCGGCTATGATTGGGGCGGGCGCGCGGCCTGCGTGGTCTCGGCGCTCCATCCGGAGCGCGTGATCGGCCTCGTCTCCGGCAATTCCTACAACATCCAGAACATCGCCCTCGCCATGGAGCCGGCCTCGCCGCCGGAGGAGGCGGCGCTCTGGTATCAATATCTCTTCCACAACGAGCGCGGCCGCCGCGCACTGGAGCGCAACCGCCGCGGCTTTGCCCGTCAGCTCTGGACGATGTGGTCGCCGAAATGGATCTTCGACGACGCGACGTTCGAGACCAGCGCTTTGTCGTTCGACAATCCTGACTTCGTCGACGTGGTGATCCACTCCTACCGTCACCGCTATGCGCTGGTGGCGGGCGATCCCGCCTATGCGGCGATCGAGGCAAAGCTCGCCGCGCAGCCCCCGATCCGTGTCCCGACGATTGCGATCGACGGCGACAGCGACGGCGTCAATCCCGGCACCGCCCACCACGCGCGCAAGTTCGAAGCATTCTTCGAACGGCGCGTCTTCACCGATGCCGGTCACAACCTGCCGCAGGAGCGGCCCACCGAATGGGCGCAGGCCGTGATCGACGTCCGAAAGGCGGCGGAACCCGCCTGACGTTGCGAAGAGCCGGGCGCGAGCAAGCGGCCGCATCCAATCTTGATTTGCATCAATGTTCCTGCAGCTAAGGGTGCTTTGCTGGCTGTCGTCGCGGTGCAGTGCCTGCTAGCATTGGCATTGGCTCGCGGGCTTCGCTTGCAGGAGTGGCCGCCATGACCAGTGCCTCCGATACGTCTGCCCATGCCAGCCTCGGCTCCGGCATCGCCTCGCTCCACGCCAAATGGGGCTGGATCGTCGCGCTCGGCGCCGTCTATCTCATCGCCGGCTTCGTCGCGCTCGGCAGCATGGTGATGGCGACGGTGGCGAGCGTGATCGTGGTCGGCGCCATGATGATCGTCGCCGGCGTGACGGAGATCGTCGGCGCATTCCAGCTGAAGAGCTGGGGCAAGTTTCTGATCTGGGCCTTGCTCGGCATGCTCTATGTCGTCGCCGGTTTCCTGACCTTCGCGAACCCGCTGTTCGCGGCAGTGCTGCTGACGTTGTTCCTGGGCGCCTCGCTGATCGCCTCGGGCGCGGTGCGGCTGTTCCTCGCCTTCAGCATGAAGCGCGAGAGCCCGTGGGTGTGGGTCGCGCTCTCGGGCGCCGTCACGCTGCTGCTCGGCCTCTTGATCGTGGCACGCTGGCCGGTGAACAGTGTCTATATCCTCGGCCTGTTCCTCGGTATCGATCTGATCATGGCCGGCGCCGGCTGGATCAGCCTGGGCTTCGCCCTGAAGCGGCGCGGCTAGCGCGACGCCATCAGCAACTCGACGCAAGACCCTCTTTCAGATCTCCGCTGAGCTGACGTGCTGACAAGAAGCAGCACGCCGCGCGGGTCGCCTCGCGCGGGCGATGATCATCGGGGAGAAACCATGAAAGCCGCTCTGGCCCTGGCCGCAGCGCTGGCTGCCGCCTGCGTGTCCGCTCCTGTCTCCGCGCAAAAATCCTACGGTCCCGGGGTCAGCGACACCGAGATCAAGATCGGCAACACCATGCCCTATAGCGGCCCGGCTTCGCCGCTCAGCATCACGGGACGGGTGATCGCGGCCTATTTCGACGAGATCAACGAGAAGGGCGGCGTTGGCGGCCGCAAGCTCAACCTGATCTCGCTCGACGATGCCTTCTCGCCGCCCAAGACCATGGAGGCCGCGCGCCGCCTCGTCGAAGGCGACGGCGTCGCCTTCATCTTCGCCACCATGGGCACCGCGCCGAGCTCGGCGATCGCAAAATATCTCAACAGCAACAAGGTGCCGCAGATCTTCCTGATCAGCTCGGCCTCGAAGTGGAACGATCCCGCCAACATGCCCTGGTCGATCGCGCTGCCCTGGGCGCCGAACTACACCAGCGAGGCCGCGATCGACGTCGCCTATGCCCGCGCCAAGAACCCGAATGCCCGCTTTGCGGTGCTCTACCAGAACGACGATGCCGGCAAGGAATATCTTCGCGGCGTCAGGGAGGCGCTCGGCACCGAGGCCGACAAGGCGATCGCGATGGCCTCGAGCTTCGAGGTCACTGACCCCACCGTCGATTCCCAGGTGCTGACGCTCGCCAATACCAAGGCCGACGTCTTCATGATCTATTCGGTGACGCCGCGCGCCTGCGCGCAGGCGATTCGCAAGGCGCACGAGGTCGGCTGGCAGCCGACGCGCTTCCTCGCCTCCGGCTGCGCCAACAAGGCCACGGTGATGGCGCCAGCCGGCCTCGAGGCCGGCAAGGGCGTGCTGTCACTCGGCGCGCTGAAGCCGTTCGTCGAGACACCGAAGGACGATCCGGCGATGACAGCCTATGTCGACTTCATGAAGAAGCGCCTGCCCAATGCCGACATCAACAACGTCGCCGGCCTCTATGGCTACACCGTCGCGGAGGCGCTGGTGGCGCTGCTGAAGCAATGCAAGGACAATCTGACGCGCGAGAACATCATGGCGCAGGCCGCGAATCTGAAGAACGTGCCGCTGTCGCTCCTGATGCCCGGCATCACCCTCAACACCACGCCGCAGGATTTCCGCCCGATCAAGGACGGCTACATGCTCCAGTTCGACGGCAACGACTGGGTGGTGGCGAGCGAGCTGTTGCGCGGGACGTGAGGGGAAGCGCCCGACGACTGATCAAACGGTGCTTTTGACCATCTCGGACCTGGCTAGTTCGGAACGTTCACATTGTGAGTTCGCGAGCCAACACTCGGGCGGGGGCGCCGTCGCAGCCTTCGATAGAAAGCGGACAAAAAAGAAACTCCACCCGTTTTCCAGCCAGTTGCCGAAGGTTGGCAACTTGCTCCGAGATCAACACGCCGTCCTTAAGAAGCAAACAGTGTACCGGAAATGAAAAATCCACAGAACGGAGATCAAAGGGAAGATCCGGTGTCGCAGTATCAACCGCGACGAGCTTAACTTTACGGTCCACCAACCATCGAGCAGCTTCGAGCGAAAGGTAAGGGTGTTGGTTCCATTCCGGTGTCCCCCAACGTGCGCTCCAGCCCGTATCGATGGCGACGATATCGCCGGGCTCTATCATTGGGCTAGCAGCGGCAAGATCAGCGACGCCGATTTCTTCGTTGATCGACTTGTCCAATCGAATGACAGCGCCTTCACCCATCAGACGTTCGAGTGGTATTTCGTCCATGCTCGGACCGTCGGCATAAAAGTGCCTTGGTGCGTCAACGTGGGTGCCCATGTGGACGATGGTTTCCATATAGGTGATGTTGAGAGGCTTCTCCGGCATTCGCGCAAAATACGAAAACTGCGGCGCGGCAAACATCGCGGAGCGGGGCACTGAGCTTGAAAAGGGGTAAGTAAGATCAATCCACTTCGCGTCGGTCCGTCGCGCCTCCCTTGACGGAAGATCAAGCCATCCGCGCCAACCGGTGCGACCTTTGGTGTTTGGCCCATCACACATCAAAATTCCCCCCGTTTGAGAGAAAGCACTATATTCCAGCTATCCTGAAAATACATTGTCTCCGCAGTCTTGCTCGTTCTTCCGCTGTTGGTCTTTGCGTCATTTCGCTGCGATGCGGAAGCTAATTGCTGCCAGCGTATAGCGGACGTTCTGGCGAGCCCTGCAACTGCAACAACGAATTTTCGCACCAGATGTTTTCGGTAATTGAGGGTCGCGTGTCCTCTGACCAGGTTGACGGCCTCCACGTACCTGCAGGTCCACGGTGACGACCGATCGACTGCGAGCCGTCTCTGTGCAGCCGAGATCGTGCCCGGCGATGGTCATCGCCCTCTAGCCCAAAGGTTCCCCGGCATGCTTTGATGCTCGAAACGTACATGGGGGAAAGCAGATGCGGTATCTGGTTTTGGGTGCGGGCGCCCTCGGTGGCTATTTTGGCGGAATGTTGGTCAAGGGCGGCGCTGACGTTACTTTTCTCGTTCGGCCCAAACGCGCCGAGCAACTTGGGAAGGACGGCCTGATCGTAAAGCTACAGGACGGCGGCGAACTCCGGACGAAGGTCAGGACAGTCCAGCAGGATCAACTCGACGGGACTTACGATGTCATTCTGCTGTGCTGTAAGGCCTACGATCTCGACGGTGCAATGGACGCACTGGCTCCGGCCATATCCGACCGGAGCGTGATCCTTCCCGTTTTGAATGGTGTTCGGCATATCGACGTCCTGACGGCGAGGTTCGGTCAGGCGCGCGTGCTGGGTGGTCTGACGACCATCAATACTGCCTTGATGCCGGACGGCACGATCCAGCAGAGCCAGATACGGATCAACCTCAACGCCATTGGAGAACTCGACGGCCGTTCTTCCGACCGCTGTGCGGCTATAAAAGCCGCGCTGGAAGCAGGCGGCATTCCCGTTCAGATCAGCGACACCATCGTTGCAATGATGTGGGCCAAGTTCTTCGGCTTTGTGATCAGCGCTACAGTCGCAACCTTGACGCGGTCCCGAGCGGGGGCGATTGCCGCATCGGCTTCCGGGCCATCGTTCGTTTCCAATGTGATCGAGGAATGCACACGCGCTGTTACAGCGGCAGGATATCCGCCAGCTCCGCCACCTGCTCCCGATACGGCCGGGATGATGCGCGGCATGTTTTCTCAACCGGGATCGACCTAGGGCCTTCGATGCTAATCGATATGGAAAATGGTAAGCCGACGGAAGGCGAGCATACGATTGGTGATCTGGCGGATCGCGCAGTCCGACTGGGTGTCAGTGCTCCACTTCTCACGGCAGCTCGCTGCAATCTCCAAGCCTACGAAATCAACCGAGTCCGTTCGAGGTAGCACCCCCTGCCGTCGGCTGGAAGTCGAATTCGTTTGGGCCGTCTCTTGCGAGCGGCAGCCGCGCGTCGTGGGGTCAGCGGAGCACACCGCAGCCACCGCAACGAGGCGAGAGGCCGGGCTAGGGGCCGCTCGACGCAGGTCGCTGGAAGCTGTTTCCGGCGACCTCGGCGGGGGTTTGGGGAAGAGGCATCATCAAGCGCGGCGAACAGGAGACCATCATGGACTTTCAGCACTCCGCCCGTTCTTTGGAGCTTCAGGCGCGCGTCCGGCAGTTCATGCGCACCCATGTCGAGCCGGTCGAGGATCTCTATTACGAGCAGGTCAAGCCGGAGGCGGGGCGCTACAAGACGCCGCCTGTGCTGCAGGACCTGAAGCGGCTGGCGCGGGAGCAGGGGCTCTGGAACCTGTTCCTGTCCGGCGAGCACGGGCAAGACCCGAACAACATTGGCCTCACCAACCTCGAATACGCGCCGGTGAAGGAGATCATGGGCCGCATCCTCTGGGCACCCGAAGTCTTCAACTGCTCGGCCCCCGATGTCGGCAACATGGAGGTGCTCGCAAATTACGGCACCAAGGCGCAGCAGGAGCGCTGGCTGACGCCGCTGCTGGAGGGGCGCATCCGCTCCGGCTTCTCGATGACGGAGCCGCAGGTCGCCTCCAGCGACGCCACCAACATCCAGTGCGAGATCAGACGCGACGGGGACGATTACGTCATCAACGGCCGCAAATGGTTCACCTCGGGCGCGATGAACGAGGATTGCGAGATCCTGATCGTGATGGGCAAGACCGCGCCCGACCATCCCGACCGCCATCGCCAGCAATCCATGATCCTGGTGCCCCGAAATACGCCCGGGGTGCGCATCGTCCGCGACATGCTCACCTACGGCTATGACGATGCACCTGGCGGCCATCCCGAGATCGTCTACGACAACGTCCGCGTGCCCGCCGAGAACATCCTGCTCGGCGAGGGCCGCGGCTTCGAGATCGCACAAGGCCGGCTCGGCCCCGGCCGCATTCATCACTGCATGCGCCTGATCGGCTGCGCCCAGCGTGCGCTGGAATTGATGTGCCAGCGCGCGGTGTCGCGCATCGCCTTCGGCAAGCCGCTCGCCGAGCAGGGTTCGGTGCGCGAGGATATCGCGAATTCGTTCTGCGAGATCGCGCAGGCGCGCCTGCTCACCTTGCAAGCCGCCGACAAGATGGACCGCGACGGCAACAAGGCCGCGCGCGATCTGATCGCCGCGGCCAAGATCGTGGTCCCCAGCATGGCCGCCCGCGTCATCGACCGCACCATCCAGATCCATGGCGCCGCCGGCGTGTCGCAGGACACGTTTCTCGCGCGCGCCTACGTCTACGCCCGCTTCATCCGCATCGGCGACGGCCCGGACCAGGTGCACCTCGCCGCGGTCGGCAAGGAGCTGATCCGGCGCGGCGGGGTGATGGGGTAGGGTTGGGGGGCGCGGCCTCAGCCGACCTTAGTCGGAAAGATAAAGAGCCAATGCGCCGGATCAGCGAAACGATCGGTATCTTCGGGCTTGAACGAGTGTCTCTGAGGGAAATTCACCGAATTCAACTTTGTAGAATCGGGAGAAATCTCCCATGTGCCAGAACCCGTGCGCGCCAGCGATCGCTTTCACGTTAGTTGACGGATAGCCCCTCGCCAACTCACAACGAACCATCCAAAGCCGTCTTGTGCGTATGTACTTGTGCAGCGAGATGCCATGTACCGTCGCTACGGCAGTCTGTAGCGTTCGAACGGAAGTGCCAAGAGCAAGGGCCAGATCCTCGCTGTACAGCGAGGCGTTCGGCGACTCTCGGATCAGATCGTCAAGCTGGCTGACGTACTTGCGGTGGCGATCGTGCGATCTCGGGCGCGCGCGTATGGCGTCCGGTTTGATCAGGACGTCGTCAAATGCGGCGTAGAGGGTTTCCTGCATATCAGCCGCCTGTCTCGCGAAGTCCGCGGAGGTCAGGCAGGCTGAGGCCCGCTGGGCGATATTCCAAAGTACGCGCTGAAGGTCATGCATCCGCTGAGCATCGGCGCTGAACAAACCTATTCCTCGCTCGAAGTCCGGCCATCCTCTCGTCTGCATTGCCGTACTCATGCGCACGAGCGCGTAACTGTTGGGAAGCGGTTCACGCACACGACATGACACAATTCCACGCAGAAGGACGATTCCATCGCTTCCAACCAGTTGCCCGTTCAAGGTGTGACAGTGATCGCGCGACATGGGGATAACCAGGCCGCAGGTTTCCGCGCCGAGATCGCCTTCGGATTCCCGGGCAAAAGATCGCTGCAGCACCACGCGGCATTCGGGCAAAGCCAGAGCCGCGCGACTGATCGATGATGATGCAGGATCCAACGCCACGGTCTTTGAGGTGCCGAGAATGCCGGTTGGGCGAAATTCCTCGATGTTCTCGAAATGATCGATGCGAAGAACCGATGATGCTCTCAGTTCGCAAGCAGCATCGAGCTTGCCGGTTTGATCTCGAAGTTTTTCGATCGAGCCTAGAGGAGGCATGGTCGCAAGGCGGTGACTTTATCGCGAGCCGTTTCAATCAAGGAGCTTAGAGCAGCCGACTGCTCGATCAGCTCTGCCGTCGCCGGAACGTCCCTAAAGTCATTCAATATAATCCGGATGCACTTGTTCGCCGTGTCGAGCGTGTTCAGAGTGCGCGACATATCGGCCAGGCTGCAGAGACGAGAAGTATCTAGTTTGTTCAAGGCTTCTTGAATCCCCCTGAGCCGTTCTAGAGCCGGATGACGGTCCTCCCAACGTCGGTTTCGGCTGGGAAGAGATACTACGTTCGACATGCAGATTCCTCGCCGGGTGAGCGACTTCGTCAATCAAGTTTCGAAATATGATGCATATCATTCAACATTTGACGGTCAATTGCCGCGGCTATCGGATTTCGGCCAAGTTGCAGTCGGTCCGGTAATTAGCTGCCTGCGGTCTCAATGATGCCATCGCAATACGACTTGCCGGAGGCACAAATTGATCTAGGTCAAGTCGGCTCGGATTTAATTCGTCGCCACGTTGCCCCTTCGCGAGTCGTTGCAGATTCGTTGGAATACCGAAGGCTGGCCTCACTTTGCCGAAATCCGATATCTGCTTTAACGCGACCGATACCGCACTCCATTACGAGTTGTTGAGCCGTCGGCGCGGCCACCCGGTTGGACGGCATATTCCAGATGTACGGAGACATGCGCGTGAACCTGCGCTTCTCGATCAAGCTTCGCATCTACGCAATTATCGGGCTGAGCTTCTGCGGATTGATCGGCCTTGGAGCCGTCCAGGTGAGTAATCTCGCCACGGCCCTGCGAGAGCAGCGTCAGGGAGAGCTGAGCCATCTGGTGGAAACGGCGCTGAGCATCGTGAAGGCCGAGTATGATGGTGCGGAGCGCAATAAAACGTCAGATGACGCTGCCCGGGGACGTGCCGCTGAAGAGATCGGTCGTCTGCGGTATGGCAATGGCGATTACTTCTGGATCAACGATCTCGCGCCGCGCATGGTCATGCATCCGATCAAGCCGGAACTGAACGGCGAGGATCTGAGTGACAACAAGGATCCGACGGGTAAGCGACTGTTTGTCGAATTTGTCGAAACCGTGAAGCGTCAGGGCTCGGGATTTGTCGAATACCACTGGCCGAAGCCGGGCAAAGAGACTCCACAGCCAAAACTGTCGTACGTCGCCGGCTTTGCGCCGTGGGGGTGGGTGATCGGTAGCGGAGTGTATATCGACGACTTGGAGGCGCAAGTCTGGACCAGCGCTCGGGACGTGATCATCGCGGCCTTATCCGTAATCGTACTGCTTGGCGCGATCACGCTCGTGATCGCACGGCGGATGTCATCGGCGCTGTCGTCCATGACCTCTGCGCTGCTTGCGCTCGGGGCCGGGCAGTTTGACGTCGAATTGCCGGGCCTCGATCGTTCCGATGAGCTCGGTGAAATGGCGCGTTCCATCGCCCAGTTCAAGATCGGGGCCGCTGAGAAGGCCCGCGAGGAGGCCTTGGTCGAGGAGCAACGGCGAGTGCATGCCGAGCAGGTCAAGGCGATGGCGCTCAAGGAGATGGCCGAGACGGTCGAGCGAGAGACTAATACAGCCGTCGGCGAGGTGGCCGACGGCACCGCCCGAATGGCGGAGAACGCCACCTCCATGAACGAAACGGCGCGGACACTTGGTCACAATTCAAGCAGCGTCGCGGCCGCAGCAGAGGAGGCGCTTGCCAATGCGCAAACGGTGGCGAGGGCGTCTTCGCAAATGGCAGGGTCGATCAGCGAGATTGCCACGAAGGTCTCGTCCTCCCGTGAGCTGACGCGGCGAGCGGTCCTCGCCTCGACGGATGCTCAATCGACGATAGCAAAGCTGTCCGAGGCCGCGGGGAAGGTCGACACCGTCACCAATCTGATCAGCGAAATTGCCGAGCAGACCAATCTGCTGGCGCTCAACGCCACGATCGAGGCGGCGCGGGCCGGGATAGCCGGACGCGGCTTTGCAGTAGTCGCATCAGAGGTGAAGTCTCTGGCGGAGCAGACGGCGAAAGCGACCAGCGAGATTTCCCAACAAATCTCCGAGATCCAGGAATCGACCCACGCTTCGGTGCAGTCGATTTGCGCGATCGGGGAGGTCATTCGCAACGTGGAGGTGGTTTCCACTGCCATTGCTGATGCCATCGAGGAGCAGAACGCGACGACACTGGAGATCTCTCGCACTGTCGAGGAGACTTCGCTGGCTGCCCGCGAAGTGGCGGCTCAGATCGCCTCAGTCTCGCGCGAGGCTGCCGAAACCGGTCGCCGCGCTTCGGAAATCCTCGATGGTTCGGTGAATATCGCCAGGAAGGTCGACGTCCTTCGCACGACGCTCGTTCGCGTTATTCGGACTTCGACAACTGACGTCGACCGCCGCCTCGCGACGCGGATGGAGATCCGACGGCCAGGTACGGTTCTGGTGGCTGGTATTCCGTTCAATGTCACAGTTCGCGATATCTCGGCCGGCGGCGCGCGAGTCGACGACATACCCACGAGGTGGCCCATAGAAACCCAGGTGCAGCTGAGGATAGAGGGCACCTCGGCGGCTCTAACCGGCACCATCGCCCGGATCGACGGGGAATCCGCTCTGGTGAGGTTCACACTTACTGAAGCGGAGCGAAGCGTCCTGGATGAATTGGTTCGTGCCGCCTAGAGCATGATCCGGAAAAGTGCGTAGCGGTTTTCCGAAAAGATCATGCTCAAACAATAACCTGAAGCGCGATTACAGCGGTCGACTCACCGCAAGCCACAGGCGATCGTCGGTGCTTTTCTGGTGGTGATGATGGCGTGCGTCCTGGGCTTGGTGGGCTGGAAAGCCGCCGTCTTCGTGAGGAGGCCAGACAAGGAGCGTGCACGCCGGCCCTCTTGACCGTGGGTCGGCGGTGCCGAAATCGAGCGCCCGCCCCATGCGCATCGGCCCCCTACTGGAATCAGAGACTTCGCACCCAGCATGCGGCGACGAATGTTTGTGATGCCGCCTTGATCTCCATCAAGGGTCTGGTTGCCGGCGGCGTACGATGGGTCTTGGAATGCCGACGAAATTTCTTCAGGAGCAAGGGAGAACCGCAATGCGGAGCAAGGGTATTTCAACGAAATGTCTGGCTGGCAGGGGCTTTGTGGCCAGCTTGCTATTGGGCATTGCCGGCACGGCCGTCGCCCCGGCGCCGGCTCATGCGGTGGTGTACTGCCAGTACATTGATTACCCGCCGAGTTGCGTGGCGAGAGCCGGCGTCGTGCTGAGACCTCGTCCGGTGGCTCGGGCGGCGGTGCGGGCGGGCACAGCAAGCTCGACCAACTGGAATGGAGGAGTCAATCGCGTCGGAGTGCGGCGCTGATCGTTTGAGCGTCGGGGACCGTTCCCCTCGGCCCGATGCAAGGACCGGCCGACCGATCAATCAGGAAGCCCCGGTGTTTGCACCGGGGCTTTGTGCTGGATCGGATCGCTGTAGCATAAAAGTAACGACTGCTGACCGAGAGTGACCCTGCACGCCATGGCAGGTTCACCCAGGTGAAAGAGCACAGATCGCTTTCGCGCGAGAAACCGTCCGCTGCCGAGGCCACCAGCGATCACGCCCTGGCAATGCCGGCGCGCCATGTCCTTATGAGCCTGCGTTGGCTGGTCGTTGCTGCGCTCCTCCTGGCCGCCTTGCTCGTCCAGATCCCCGTCGTTCTCAACCCGGATCTGGCCTGCCTGCTGACGGAGGGCGAGCAGGTCCTGGCTGGCCGCAAGCCTGGCGTCGACCTCCTGGAGCTGAATCCGCCCCTGTCGGTCTATCTGTACATGCCGGCGTCGATGCTGGCGCGAATGACCGGCATTGCGCCTGAAGTCATCGTGATCATCCTGATCCTGGTCGAAATCGCCGGCGCGCTTCTGTTGATCGATCGGGCCGCTGCGGCAGCAAGGCTGGGAGCTGAAGAGCGGATCGTCGCAACCTGCCTGTTCGCGTTCTTGTTCGCACTTCTTCCGAGCGGCGTATTCGGACAGCGCGAGCACATCGCCGTCATTGCGCTGACCCCTTTCGTCGCCGTCACCGCGATCCGCTGGCGCGGCCTCAGCCCCGGACCCGCGGCGGTCCTGGCAGGACTTGGCGCCGGGCTCGCCATGAGCATCAAGCCCCACCTTGCCCTGGTCGTGGGACTTCCGGTCGTGCTTGCAGCCCTTCGACAGCGCTCTCTCAGGCCGTTGCTCTCTCCGGAAGCGATGGCGGCGACCGCCGTCGTGATCGGCTACGGAGCGGTCCTCGTCATCGTCTTTCCGGCTTATCTGTTCGACTATGCGCCGATGGTTTCCGCCGCTTATCTACCGCTGCGGATGAATCTGGGCGATCTGCTGTCCTTTCCGGCCACGGTGATCGCCGGGTCCATCGTGTTTCTCGGCCTGCTGGCCCCGCAGGAGTTCAAGATCGGGGGCAACGCGACCCCGTGGCTGGCCGCGGCGGTCGGCGGAGCTGCGAGCTTCGTTCTCCAGGGCAAGCATTGGACCTACACGGCGTTTGCGCTCTGCGTCTTTGCGATTGCCGCGCCGCTGTTGCATGCGCGCGTGAGGACGATGCGGATGCCGGTCATGATCGCCGGCCTCGCTGCCATTGCGCTCGTCGGCTACTGCCTGTCGTTGCAGGTCCGGCCGTTTCCGCCGCTCAAGGAGCGCATCCAGGCTCTCGCGAGGCATCCGCGGCTGATCACGATCGGCGATCACGTCGCGCTGGGGCATCCGCTCGTCCGTGAGGTCAACGGGACCTGGGTGGGCAGCTCCTGCGTGCAGCTGTTGGCGGCCGGCGCGATGATGCTCCAGAAGACGACGCAGCCGACCCAAAGCGAGCGTGCAAGACTGGACAGCATCATCGAGTTCGAGCGGCGGCACTTGCTCGCGGACCTGCGCGCCGGCCGGCCGGATGTGATCCTGGTGGATACCCAGCTGCTGAGCGCGGTCCCGTTCGACTGGCTGGCCTGGGCAAGGTCCGATCCCGAGCTCGAGGCGGAGCTAAGTCGCTACCGCGAAGTCGAAGATGCCGGCGGCCGCGTCCGGATCCTGGTCGACCGATCGGGTTCGGAGCGGTAACGCCCGTTCGGCTGCGCCCGGCCGCGGCGCGGGCGCCACGCTCGCCATGCTGGCATCATGCCAGTGTTTTGCCCGACGAGTCAAAATCGATTCGTAAAAACAGCAGGCTTTCGCGCCGGCCGACCAAGCCATTGAAAAGCCTGGCCCCGTCTACTGTGCATGGGGTTGTTTTCCGGCTTTTGTTGAAGCGACCGCTTTCGCGGCGCCAGGCGGGCCGCTATCCCGCCTTGGCGATGCGGCCGTCCGCCGAGCCTGCGCGCAGGTTCTGGAAGAACGTCTCCACCTCCCGCGACAGCGTCTGCGCCGTCTCGGTCAGGCTGCTCGCGGCGGTGAGGACCGACGCCGCCGCCGTATCGGTCTCGCCGATGGCATCGCGCAGCGAGGTGATGTTCGCCACCAGCGTCTCGTTGCCCTGGGCGGCGCTTTGCGCGTTGGAGGAGATCTCGCGCGTGGCCGCGTCCTGCTGGCCGATGGCGCCGGCGATCGCTGACGTGACCTCGTTGATCTCGCGCACCGCCCCGCCGATCTCGCGCACGGCGTCGACCGCATTGCGCGTCGAAGCCTGGATCATCGCGACGTTCTCGCTGATCTCGGCGGTGGCCTTGGCGGTCTGGCCCGCGAGCGCCTTCACCTCGTGCGCGACGACGGCAAAGCCGCGGCCGGCATCGCCGGCGCGCGCCGCCTCGATGGTGGCGTTCAGCGCCAGTAGATTGGTCTGCTCGGCGATCGCCTGGATCAGATTGAGCACGCCGTCGATGCGTTGGGTGGCCGCAGCGAGGCTCTCGATCTCGGAGATCGACTTCTCGGTGCGCCGGCCGGTCTGCTCGACCGCGCCGGCGCTCTGCCGCACCTGGCGGCCGATCTCCAGCACCGAGGCCGACAGCTCCTCGGCCGCGCCCGCGACCGCCGTGACGTTGTGCGAAGCCTGCTCGGTGGCGTTCGCCGCGGTGCCGGCGCGGCTGCTCGCATCCGCAGTGACCCGCGTGATGGTCTGCGCGGTCTCGCGCATGACGGAGGCGTTGTCGCTGAGCCCGCGCATGATCGCGCCGATCGCCTCGCGGAATTGCTCGACGGACCGCTCGACGTGACGGGCGCGCTGCTCGCGCGCGGCGGCGTCCTGCGACACTTGCGAGGCGAGGTTGCGGTTGCGGCCCATCGAGTCCTGGAACACCTGGATGGCGCGGGCCAGCGCGCCGATCTCGTCGGCGCGGCCGGAGTGCGGCACCTTCACGTTTTCGGCGCCGCCCGCGACCTGCTCGATCGTGGCGGTGATCGCGGCGAGCGGCCGGGCGATCGAGCGGGCGATGATGACGATGCCGATGACGACGAGCGCCAGCGCCACGCCGCCGAGACAGGTCAGCACGAAGGACAATTCGCGATTGGTCTCGGTCTGCTGCGCGATCTGCCTGCCGCGCTCGGCATAGACCTTGGACAGCGCCTCGAGGTCCTTGTTCAGCGCCGAGCGGACGCTGCGGTTGGCGTCGTTGTCGCCCCATTCGCGGCCCGCCGTCGCGTTGATCTCGACGCCGCGCCGTACCAGCTCCTTGCGGAACTCGACGAACTGCTCGATGCGCTTCTTGAACGTGGCGAACTGCTCGGCGTCGTCGGCCTTGACGATGGTCTCCCAGCGCTTCACGACGTCGAGGATCTGGGCGTTGAACTTGAGCAGGCCGTCGCCGTATTTCTTCACCACGGCCGGCTCGGTCGACATGTAGATGCCGCGCGACTCCATGACGACGGCATAGACCAGCGAGTTGACCCGCTCGACGTTCAGCGCCGCGGCATTCGCAGTCTCGATCGCGCCCGCCAGGTCGGCACTGCGGCGGCTGTTGTAGTCGGACAGCAGCGCGATCGCCGCCGTGAGCAGGGCGAACAGCGCGAAGATCGCATAGAGCTTGCCGGCAAGCGTGAAACGGCCTGCCAGCTGCGTGGCATTCCCAGATCGGTCGGATATCATGGTGTTCAGGGCCCGGATTGGCCTGGAGCGGCCGGTGAGCGGGGTTGGGTAAAATTGTTGCAAAACTATGCAGAACGAAGATGGATGCGGCGTTAACGCGAGCCTTGGCCGCCCCGTCCCTGGTCGAAGGAAAGCCAAGCCATTTCAGCGTCTTGATCCCTGGGTTTAGTTTCGGAATAGTCTTTCGGGATAGTCCTGAAGTCGGCCGCTGGCCGAGCAACCCCGGAGCGACCCTTGGTCTACCGCCACAGCATCGACGCCACGACCTACAGCTTCCCTGATCTGCGCGACCTGCTCGCCAAGGCGACACCGCCGCGCTCCGGCGACCGGCTGGCCGGCATCGCCGCTGCCAGCTCCGAGCAGATGATCGCCGCGCGGATGGCGCTCGCCGACGTGCCGCTCGGCCAGTTCCTGCAGGAAGCCGTCGTTCCCTACGAGGCCGACGAGGTCACCCGCCTCATCATCGACAGCCACGACGCCAAGGCCTTCGCGCCGGTGGCATCGCTGACGATCGGCGCCTTCCGCGACTGGCTGCTGTCGGACGCGGCAACGCCCGAGATCCTGCGCAAGCTGGCGCCCGGCATCACGCCGGAGATGGCAGCCGCGGTGTCGAAGCTGATGCGCAACCAGGATCTGATCCTGGCTGCGCGGAAATGCGAGGTCACCACCGCCTTTCGCAACACCATCGGCCTGAAGGGGCGGATGAGCACACGCCTGCAGCCGAACCATCCGTTCGACGATGCCAGGGGCATCACCGCCTCGATCCTCGACGGCGTTCTGCTGGGGGCGGGCGATGCCTGCATCGGCATCAATCCCGCCAGCGACGATCCCGCCATCATCGGCCAATTGCTGCGGCTGCTCGACGAGATCATCGCGCGGCTGAATATCCCGACGCAAGGCTGCGTTCTGACCCATGTCACGACGACGCTGTCGCTGATCGGGCAGGGCGTGCCGGTCGACCTCGTCTTCCAGTCGGTCGCCGGCACCGAGGCCGCCAACCGCAGTTTCGGCATCGACCTCGCGCTGCTGAAGGAGGCACAGGAGGCCGGGCTGTCGCAGTCGCGCGGCACCGTGGGGCGGAACCTGATGTATTTCGAGACCGGCCAGGGCTCGGCGCTGTCGGCGGGTGCCCATCACGGCGTCGACCAGCAGACCTGCGAGGCCCGCGCCTATGCCGTCGCCCGTGCCTTCGCCCCGCTCCTGGTCAACAGCGTGGTCGGCTTCATCGGCCCGGAATATCTCTATGACGGCAAGGAAATCATCCGGGCCGGGCTGGAGGATCATTTCTGCGGCAAGCTGCTCGGCCTGCCGCTGGGCGTCGACATCTGTTACACCAACCATGCCGAGGCGGACCAGGACGACATGGACAATCTGCTGACGCTGCTTGCGGCGGCCGGCGTCACCTTCATCATGGGCGTCCCCGGCGCCGACGACGTCATGCTGAACTACCAGTCGACGTCTTTTCACGACGCGCTCTATGTCCGCGACGTCTTCGGTCTGCGCCGCGCGCCGGAATTCGACGATTGGCTGGCGCGCTCGGGCATTTCGGGCGCCGATTTCCGGCTTGCCGGCGATCCAGCCCTGCTGCCGGATTTTGCCGCGCGGCTGATCGCATGAGGCCGAGGGCAAGTCGATCAGGAAACCATCGGCGCCTCTCGGAATTATGCTTATGCCACAATATTGAGAAATTCCGGCGGCAGCATTACCCTATGTGTCTGGCTGGCAATTTCCGCACCATCGTTTGAGTGTGGCGGGGGAGCTTTGATGCGAGCTGAAAGTAACGGAACGTCCCGGCGGATTCTCTGCGTGTTTCCGCGCTATACCTCGTCCTTCGGCACGTTCGAGCATTCCTATCCCCTGACCGATGGCGTCCGCGCCTTCATGCCGCCGCAGGGGCTGTTGCTGATCTCCGCCTATCTTCCAAAAGAATGGCAGGTCAGGTTCGTCGACGAGAACCTCCGTCGCACCACGAGGGAGGAGTTCGAATGGGCGGAAGCCGTCTTCGTCAGCGGCATGCACATCCAGCGCCAGCAGATGAACGACATCTGCCGCCGCGCCCATGAGTTCGATCTGCCGGTCGCGCTCGGCGGGCCCTCCGTCAGCGCCTGCCCGGACTATTATCCGGCGTTCGATTATCTGCATGTCGGCGAGCTCGGCGACGCCACCAACCAGCTGATCGAGATTTTGTCGCGCGACACCTCGCGTCCGGAGAGCCAGGTCGTGCTCACGACCAGGGACCGCGTGCCGATGACGGAGTTTCCGATCCCGGCCTACGAGCTTGCGGACGTGAAGAAATATTTCCTCGGCAGCATCCAATATTCCAGCGGCTGTCCCTATCAGTGCGAGTTCTGCGACATCCCCGGCCTCTACGGCCGCAATCCGCGCATCAAGACGCCGCAGCAGATCATCGCCGAGCTCGACCGCCTGCGCGAATGCGGCATGACCGACACGGTGTACTTCGTCGACGACAATTTCATCGGCAACCGCAAGGCGGCCATGGACCTGCTGCCGCACCTGATCGAGTGGCAGAAGCGGACCGGCTACGTGGTGCGGCTCGCCTGCGAGGCGACGCTCAACATCGCCAAGCGCCCCGAGATCCTCGAGAAGATGCGCGAGGCCTATTTCATTACGATCTTCTGCGGCATCGAGACGCCCGATCCCGACGCGCTGAGGGCGATGCAGAAGGACCATAACATGATGGTCCCGATCCTGGAGGGCGTGCGGACCATCAACTCCTACGGCATGGAGGTGGTCTCGGGCATCATCATGGGCCTCGACACCGACAAGCCGAACACCTCTGAGGCGCTGCTCGCCTTCGTCGAGGAGTCCCGGATTCCGCTGCTCACCATCAACCTGCTGCAGGCGCTGCCGAAGACGCCGCTGTGGGACCGGCTGGAGCGCGAGGGACGCCTGGTCGACGACGACAGCCGCGATTCCAACGTCGACTTCCTGTTGCCCTATGACGAGGTCGTCGCGTCCTGGAAGCACGCGATGGCGGTCGCCTACGCGCCCGACAAGGTCTACGCGCGCTATCAGCATCAATGCGACAACGTCTATGTGAACCGGGTCAAGGTACCGGTGCCGGACGAGATGAAGACCTGGCGGAACATCCGGCGCGGCCTCGTCATGCTGCGCAATATCTTCTGGAAGGTCGGCGTGCTCGGCGACTACAAGCGCGTGTTCTGGAAGTTCGCGCTGGGGCGCATCAAGCGCGGCGATCTCGAAGGCCTGATCGGCTGCACGCTGATCGCGCACCATCTCATCACCTTTGCGCGCGCGGCCTCCAGCGGCAAGCAGAACGCCTCGAACTATTCGATCCGGCTGCGCGAGGCCGCCGTTCCCGCCGAATGATGCGAAATGTCTGATCCGGCCCCGCCGCGCCGCCCCGTCCTCGATCTCCGGGCGTTCACGCCGGCGCGCGTCGCGCTCGGCCGCAGCGGCGCGAGCCTGCCGACGAAGGCGCTGCTCGATTTCACGCTCGATCATGCCCGCGCCCGCGATGCCGTGCATGCTGCATTCGATACGCCGCGTCTGATCGCCGATCTCGGCGCGCTCGGTCTTGCGGCGACCGAGGTGAGGAGCCGGGCGGTCGATCGCAGCGACTATCTAAGACGGCCGGATCTGGGACGACAGCTCGACCCCGGTTCGGCGCAGCGTCTGGCGCGAAGCGTCTCGGCGCCATGCCAGCTCGCGGTCGTGATCGCGGACGGCCTGTCCGCGGCGGCGGTCCACGGTCATGCGGCAATCGTGGTCGAGCGCCTGTTGCAATCGCTAGCGGAGGGCGATGCCGTCGCGGTCGGCCATGTCGTCGTCGCATCGGGCGCCCGCGTTGCGCTCGGCGACGAGATCGGCGCCATTCTCGGTGCGCGCATGGTCCTGATGCTGATCGGCGAGCGGCCCGGCCTGTCCGCCCCCGATAGCCTCGGTGCCTATCTGACCTTCGCACCGAAGCCCGGCCGCACCGATGCCGAGCGCAATTGCGTCTCGAACATCCACCACGCCGGGTTGAGCCATGACGAGGCGGCCTTCAAGATCGCCTGGCTGGTCCGCGAGGCGCTGGCCCGGGAGGTCACCGGCGTAGCGTTGAAGGACGAGAGCGCAGACCGCGCGCCGCGCCAAATTGGCACATCCTCGCCGGGATGACCGGGGACCGAACCCGAAATCGCCGCATCTTGATCGATTTGCCCACACTTCGCCTGCTTGCGAGAGGGGTGATTGACCTGCTAAACCGCTGCCGGCGATTTTCCGCGCATTTTCAAGGGGCAAGCCTCCCATTGGTATGGCGTTTTCAAGCCGTTCGCGGGGCGCAATAAGCTCACACATGAGCCGATTTAGGAACTGGACAAGGCATGCTCGAAAAGCACAGCGAGAGTGAGGTTCATGTCGACAAGGTCGAACAGGGACCTACGTCCTCCATCGCCTTCGGGCTGGAGCGTCTCGGGCTGATCGCCGTCCGGGCCCCGATCGTCTCCTGCATCGTCCTGCTCGCGCTGATCGTCGGCGCGGTGTTCGGCATCCACCGGATCAAGATCGACGATTCGCTGTCGCAGCTGTTCCGCTCCGACAGCCGCGAGTTCCGCCAGTACGAAGAGGTGACCAAGAAATTCCCGGCGGAGGAGTTCGACGTCCTCGTCGTGGTCGAGGGCAAGACCCTGCTGGCGCGCAACAACCTGGAGAAACTGCGCGACTTCGTCACCGATCTGCAGCTGATCGAGGGCACGCGCGGGCTGGTCTCGCTGTTCTCGGCGCGCCAGGCGCCGGCCCCGGGCAAGCTGCCGGCGGCGCTGTTCCCGCCCGAGCTGCCCGAGGGCGCGGCCTATGACAAGTTCATCGAGACCGTCAAGAACAACGAGATCATCCGCGGCAAGCTGCTGTCGGAGGACGGCACGCTGGCGCTGGTCGTGCTCTCGCTCGATCCGGAGGTGGTCGCTTCCAACAAGCTGACCAAGACCGTCGCCGACATCCGGGCGCTGATGAAGGAGACCCTCGGCGACACCGGCCTCAACGTGCAGCTCTCCGGCGTGCCGGTGATGCAGCTCGAGATCCGCAATGCGGTCGAGCGCGACGGGCTGACCTACAACATCCTCGGCATCCTCGCCGGCTGCATCATCGCCATCATCTTCTTCCGCAAGATCTCGTTCATGATCGCGGCGGCATTCCCGCCGATGATCGCGATCCTGCTGGCGCTCGGCGCGCTCGGCTGGGCCAATTTCAACCTCAACATGTTCCTGAACGTGATGACGCCGCTCATCATGGTCATCAGCTTCTCGGACTCGATGCAGCTGACCTTCGCCGCGCGCGACCGGCTGATCGCAGGCCAGGACAAGTTCACCGCGTTCAAGAACGCGGTGCTGGTGGTTGGCCCGGCCTGCGTGCTGACGCACGGCACCGCCGGCATTTCCTTCATCGCGCTGCAATTCTCCGACTCCGATTTGATCCGCAAGTTCGGCGAGGCCGGGCTCGCCGCCACCATCATCGCGCTGGTCGCGGTGCTGTCGTTGGTGCCCGTGTTCGGCGTGCTGTTCGTGCGCAACGAGAAGGTCTTTGCGGTCAAGTTCCAGGGTGCGGACGCCGGCGTTCAGGCTCTGCGCAATTTCTGCTACTGGATCGCGGTGCGCATGGTCGGCCGGCCCGGCCTGTTCAGCCTGATCGCAGTACTGTTCGTCGGCGGCCTCGGCGTCATCTACGCCAATCTGGAGCCGCGCTACCGGCTCGCCGACCAGGTGCCGGACAAGCGCCAGGCGGTCGCCGCCAGTGACCGGCTCGACGCCAAGCTGACCGGCGCCAACCCCGTCAACGTGCTGATCGCGTTCCCCAAGGGCGAATCGCTCTATTCACCGGAGACGCTCCAGACCATCGCCGACGTGCATGCGACGGTCGAGAAAGCGGCGGGCGTCGGCAACGTCTGGTCGCTCGAGACCCTGCGCCGCTGGCTCGCGGAAAAGGCCGGCAGCGCCGACGTCGCGACGCTGAAGGAATATGTCAGCGTCATCCCCGAGCATCTGGTGCGGCGCTTCATCGACGCCGAGCAGGATGCCGTGGTGGTTGCAGGCCGCGTGCCGGACAAGGATTCCAGCCAGCTCCTGCCGATCGTCGACAAGCTCGATTCCGAGCTCGACGCGGTCCGCAAGAAGCATCCGGGCTACGAGATCGCGGTGACGGGTCTTGCCGCCATCGCTGCGCGTAACTCGGCGAACATGATCGAGAAGCTAAATCACGGCCTCACGATCGAATTCGCGCTGGTCGCGATCTTCATCGGTCTCGCCTTCCGCTCCTGGGTGGTGACGCTCGCCTGCATCCTGCCGGGCATCTTCCCGGTGGTGATGTCGGGAACGGTGCTGTGGGCGATGGGCGAGGGGCTGCAATTCGCCAGCGTCGTCGCGCTCACCGTCTCGTTCGGCCTTGGCCTCTCCGCCACCATCCACTTCCTCAACCGGCTCAGGCTGGAAAACAAGCCGGGTGTCGGCTCGGCGCTGGCGGTGGAGCGGGCGACCGTGCTGGTCGGCCCGGCACTGATCCTGACCACGGTGGTGCTGGCCTGCGGCCTCGTCGTCACCGTGTTCTCCGACCTGCCGTCGCTGCGGCTGTTCGGCTGGCTCAGCGCCTTCTCGATGGTGATGGCGCTGGTCGCCGACCTCTTCATCCTGCGGCCGACGGCGATGTGGCTGATCAACCTGCACGGCAAGCTGCAGGGCACGGACAAGCCGGCGATCTGAGTATGGGGCGGCAGGCGCCGCCTCGCGCTCACGCCTCGACGCGGACGATCCCGTAGGGATTGAACTTGAAATTGCTCTCGGCGTAATCCTGCTCACGCGACAGCGTGAGCTTGCGCTCGCGCAGCGTCGCTTCGATGCCATGCTCGGCCATGGCGTCGGCAATCTCGTCCATCAGCGTCACGGCGGACCGATCCGTGCCGCGCGCCTTTGCGACATAGACGTCCGGCAGACCGACGAGGTGGTAGCCGACGCTCTCGAAGAAGCGATCGCCGGCGAGCGGGCGCTTGGCGAAGGCGAGGCGACACGCCTTGGCGACGGCCGGCGTCATGCGAAGGCCTTGCTCCGTCTTCGCGCCGTTGCGTGCCTGCTCGGCGAGGCTGCGCCAGCGCGCAACGCCGTGGGCGACGCCGGCGCTTTCGCCCTTTGCGGCAATCGCGCCCGCGTCGAACATCTCGTCCACGATCTGCAGTGCGGCGGCCGAACCGGCGGCTGTCTTCTCCTGATCCATCCGCGGGCTCAGCACGTAGAGCACCGCCTTGTGGTTGGCGACCGCCGCCTCGTCCGCCGCGGACCATGCCTTCGGGAAGACGCGGTCCCAGCATACGCCGAACGAGCGTTCCATCTTCGCATCGGGCTTCGCTTGCGAATAGGAGCGGTCGATCTCGAAGCCGAAATCGGCAATCGTCTTGGCCACAGCCTTTGGCGGCTGCAGCAGGCTGGCGTCCTTGCCGAGAAAGCACAGCACGTGACGCGGCTTCACGGGAGAGGGTTGCATGGTCGCTCCCGGCTGATCATCGGCGAAGGCGCGCGTGGCGATGAGAAGCCCTGCGGCCTTGAGCAGATGTCTGCGAATGGGGTCCATCGTCGGAAGTGACCTCCGTCATGCCAGCAAAAAGCCCCCGGCTCGCGAGAACCGGGGGCTGTACGCCTCGTCCAAGCGGAAGGGCCTTCAGCCCTTCGTCATGGTGATGTTGACGCCGCGGATCTCGCCCTTTGAGCTGATCTGCACCGTCTGCTTGTTGCCGTTGGTGCGCAGCGACAGATTGGCGGCAAAGCCGTTGGCCTCGACGAAGACGTCGATCTGGCCGCCGCCGGCGGTGCCCTGGAGGTTGCCGAAGATGTTGCGGCTCGCCTCGCTCCAATTTCCGGAGATGCGGTCGCCCTGGCTCGTCACGTCGCTGGTGAGGTCGAACTTGTAGCTGTCGGAGGCGCAGTGCAGCGCCTGCTTCAGGTTGAGGCCGCTGCCGGCGACCTTGTAATCCGCCTTGCAGCGGATGCGCTCGGTGGAGCCGTCGGACAACGACACCGTGCCGGTGCCGGTCCATGCGCCGTCGAAGCCGGCAAACGGTCCGGACGACTGAGCATGGCTTGCCGTAACCGAAAACAGCAGCGCCGCCCCGATGCCGGCCGCTGTGATTGCCAGTCCAGATCGCCCAATGAATTTCATCGCAAATATCCCGTTTTGGAACGACGTTCGCTCACCATTGAGAACGTCTCGCCACATCGAAAGTTTAGTGCTCCGAGCAAGTCGCAGGTTCAAAGCCCGGCGGCCAGAGACGGCGGTTCACGCCGCCCCGCCGTGCTCCAGGGCCGCGATTTGCCGTGTTTCGGCACGTTTCCGGCAGCCAAGGACGGGCAAAGAGATGCAGCGCGGCAACAGGTCTGCATTAAAACGCAGTGCTTACGAATTATGTTGTAGTATCAATCCCTTACATCTGCGATGGAACGCGTGGGGAAGACCTGATCGGGCGGGTGCGGCGCCAATTTGGCCGCATTTGCCAGTGCTTGTGCCTTCTCTGAGGCCGCTACCCCGCGGCGACTTGCCATCAGAACAATCCGTTCCGGCCGTCCGCCCTGTGCAGTCCGGGATCGGTGCGATTCTGCCGTCAGAATGAAGGAATACAATGCGTAATCTTCTCGTCGCTCTCACCCTGCTGTCGGCCTCCCTTTCGACGGCGGCGTTCGCCCAACAAGGGCGTGGCACGGACGCCGAGCAGAAGGCCTGCACCCGCGATGTGCAGAAGTTCTGCCGTCCGGTCATCGACCAGGGCGATTTCACCATCCTGGCCTGCCTCAAGGAGAACCGGGCCAAGATCTCGCAGGCCTGCGACCAGGTCCTGAAGAACCACAATCAGTAAACTCGGCCATTGGCCCCCCAAAGGCGGCCCTCGGCCGCTTTTCCGGACGCAATCCGAAGGGGCAACCATCGACGGACAGGATTGGTTTTGCGGCCGTATTCCCCTATATGGGGGCCGCGGCGGCATCGCCGGCATGAGCCCGCGCGAGCCAAAAAGCCCTTCCTGTCCAAACGATTGTAAACCAGCCCTCGATGACCTCTGCGAGCGAATTGCGATCCGGCAAGGGTGACCGCGACGAGAATTTTCCCGTCGCGTCCTGGATCATTCATCCGCGTCATCGCGCCCTGATCCTGGCCTATTACAATTTCGTCCGTACCGCCGACGACATCGCCGACCACGCCACGCTGCCCGCCGACCAGAAGCTTAGCTATCTCGACCTGCTCGAGGCCGAGCTGCTCGGCAAGGGCGACACCCAGCCCGAGGCCGTGAGCCTCCGACGCGCGCTGGCCGAGCGCGGCATGGCGCCGCGTCACGCGCTCGACGTGCTGATCGCCTTCCGCATGGACGTGACCAAGCTGCGCTACGAGACCTGGGACGAGGTCATCCATTATTGCCGCTATTCGGCGATGCCGGTCGGCCGCTTCATGCTCGACGTTCACGGCGAGAGCACTTCGACCTGGGCCGCCTCGGACGCGCTCTGCGCGGGCCTTCAGATCAACAATCACCTGCAGGATTGCGGCAAGGATTATCGCGAGCTCGACCGCGTCTATCTGCCGCGCGATGCGCTGGCAGCACACGGCGCCTCGGTCGAGCAGCTCGGCCTCGCGCAATCGCCGCCGGCGATGCTGGCCTGCCTGCAGTCGCTCGCCGCGCGCAACGAGGCGCTGCTCGAGGAGGGCAGGTCGCTCGCCGCCGAGATCCGGGATTTCCGTCTCGGCGTCGACGTCTCCGTCATCCAGGCCTATGCCGATCGCATCGTGCGCCTGCTCAAGGTACGCGATCCCTTGCGCGAGCGCGTGCATCTGAACAAGTTCGAGCTGCTCGCTTTCAGCCTCGCCGGGATCATCGGCGAGGTCGGCCGCCGTGCGGTTGGTCGCAAGGCCATTTCCAGACCGGGGACTGCCCATGACGCTTGAGGCGACCACGCCCGGCGCCAATTACGGCTCGACCGCATCCGGCAGCTCGTTCTATGCCGCGATGCGCATCCTGCCGCGCGACCAGCGCGAAGCGATGTTCCAGATCTACAGCTTCTGCCGCCAGGTCGACGACATCGCCGATTCCGACGGCCCGCGCGAGGAGCGGCTCGCCGCACTTCAGGAATGGCGCAACGACATCGACGCGCTCTATCAGGGCCATCCGCCGCCGCGGCTGAAGGACTACGTCGCCTCGGTGAAGACCTTCGGGCTCAAGCGCGAGGATTTCCTCGCCATCGTCGACGGCATGGAGATGGACGTGCCGCAGGACATCCGCGCGCCCGACATGGCGACGCTGGATCTGTATTGCGATCGCGTCGCCAGCGCCGTGGGACGGCTGTCGGTGCGCGTGTTCGGCATGCCCGAGGAAGACGGCGTCCTGCTCGCGCACCATCTCGGCCGCGCGCTGCAGCTCACCAACATCCTGCGCGACATCGACGAGGACGCAGGCCTCGGCCGGCTCTATCTGCCGCGCGAGGCGCTGCTGCATGCCGGCATCACCTCCAACGATCCGAACCGCGTGATCGCCGAGCGCGCGCTGCCGAAGGTCTGCCTGCCGCTGGCGCAGCGCGCAAAGGTGCATTTCGAGAAATCGGACGAGATCATGAACCGCAACAGGCGCCGCGCCGTGCGGGCGCCGCGGATCATGTCGAAATATTATCATTCCATTCTGGACCTCCTGATCGCGCGCGGCTTCGCCGCGCCGCGCGAGCCGGTGCGTGTGTCGAAGATCACGCGCATCTTGATCCTGCTCCGTTACGCTTTCATCTGATGCAAAACACAGCTCACATCATCGGTGCTGGAATTTCCGGCCTCTCCGCCGCCGTGCGGCTCGCCAATGCCGGCTTCAAGCTCGCCGTGCACGAGGCGACGCACCAGGCCGGCGGCCGCTGCCGGTCCTATTTCGACGGCGCGACCAACCTCACCATCGACAACGGCAATCATCTGCTGCTGTCGGGCAACAGCCATGCGCGGGCCTATGCGCGCGCGATCGGCACCGAGGCGGGCCTCGTCGGCCCGGAACGCGCTCAATTTCCGTTCGTCGACATCAAGACCGGGCAGCGCTGGCAGATCGATCTCGGCGACGGCCGGTGGCCGACCTGGGTGCTCGACGAAAGCCGCCGCGTGCCCGACACCGGCCTTTCCGATTATCTCAAGCTGGCGCCGCTGATCTGGGCGTCGGAGAACACGCTGGTCGGCAAGTCCATACCGACCGAGGGCATCCTCTATCAGCGCCTGGTGCAGCCGCTGCTGCTGGCAGCTCTCAACGTCGATCCGCCCGAAGGCTCGGCCGGGCTCGCCGGTGCGATCGTGCGCGAGACGCTGCTTGCGGGCGGGCAGGCCTGCCGTCCGCTGATCGCGCGCGATGGCCTCAGCGCGGTGCTGATCGAGCCCGCCGTGACGTTTCTGCAGGAACGTGGCCACAGCGTTCAGCTCGGCCATGAGCTGCGCTCGTTCGTCAGCACCGACGGCAAGGTGACCGCGCTGAATTTCGGCGGCGAGGATGTGATCCAGCTCGGCGCGGGCGATGTCGTGGTGATGGCGGTGCCGCCGCGCGCGGCTTCCAGCCTGCTGCCGGGCCTGAAGACGCCGACCGAATTCCGCGCCATCGTCAACGCGCATTTCCGCTTTGGGCCGCCGCCCGGCTCGGCGCCGATCCTCGGCGTGATCGGCGGCGTCGTGGAATGGCTGTTCGCGTTCCCGAACCGGCTCTCGGTGACCATCAGCAACGGCGACCGTCTCGTCGACATGCCGCGCGAGGAACTGGCGCAGACGATCTGGAACGAGGTCTGCGAGGCGGGCGGTGTTTCGGGCGAGCTGCCTCCTTGGCAGATCGTGCGCGAGCGCCGCGCCACCTTTGCGGCGACGCCGGCCCAGAATGCCCTGCGTCCGGGGCCGGTCACCGCGCTGAAAAACCTGTTCCTCGCCGGGGACTGGACTGCTACGGGATTGCCAGCAACCATCGAAGGATCGGTCCGGTCGGGTGACCGCGCCGCCGATCTGGTTCTGGCCGCCCAGGGCTCTTGACTAAAAGCATCCTGAAAGGCGGCCCGACGGGCAAATGTCCCGGTCAACTTTCAATCGACTATCGGAGCAATCGAGCGACATGGATTCCGTGACCGCGACCAGCCGCGAAGCTTTGGAATCGAGCATTGCATCGGCGACCCATGGCCTCGTCGGCTTCCAGCAAGCCGACGGCCATTGGGTGTTCGAGCTCGAGGCCGACTGCACGATTCCGGCCGAGTACATCCTGCTGCGCCACTACCTCGCCGAGCCGGTCGACGCCGTGCTCGAGGCCAAGATCGGCAACTATCTGCGCCGCATCCAGGGCGCCCATGGCGGCTGGCCGCTGGTGCATGACGGCGAGTTCGACATGAGCGCCAGCGTGAAGGCGTATTTCGCGCTGAAGATGATCGGCGATTCCGTCGACGCGCCGCACATGGTGCGCGCGCGCGAGGCGATCCACGCCCGCGGCGGCGCGATCAACAGCAACGTTTTCACCCGCTTCCTGCTCGCAACCTTCGGCGTCGTGACCTGGCGCGCGGTGCCGGTGCTGCCGATCGAGATCGTGCTGCTGCCGTTCTGGTCGCCGTTCCATCTCAACAAGATCTCCTACTGGGCGCGCACCACCATGGTGCCGCTGATGGTGATCGCCGCGCTGAAGCCGCGCGCGAGGAATCCGAAGGGCGTCGGCATCGACGAATTGTTCCTGCAGGACCCGCGCTCGATCGGCATGACGGCCAAGGCGCCGCACCAGAGCATGGCCTGGTTCCTGCTGTTCCGGTCGCTCGATGCGATCCTGCGCGTGATCGAGCCGCTGTTTCCGAAGAGCCTGCGCAAGCGCGCGATCGACGCCGCGCTCGCCTTCACCGAGGAGCGGCTCAACGGCGAGGACGGCATGGGCGCGATCTATCCGCCCATGGCCAACATCGTCATGATGTACGACGCGCTCGGCAAGGACGAGAATTATCCGCCGCGCGCGACGACGCGCCGGGGCATCGACAAGTTGCTCGTCATCAAGGACGACGAGGCCTATTGCCAGCCCTGCGTCTCGCCGGTCTGGGACACGACGCTGACCGCGCATGCGCTGCTGGAAGCCGGCGGCGACAAGGCGGTGCCGGCGGCCAAGCAGGGCCTCGACTGGCTGATCCCGAGGCAGGAGCTCGCGGTGAAGGGCGACTGGGCGGTGAAGCGGCCTGACGTCCGCCCGGGCGGCTGGGCCTTCCAGTACAACAACGCGCATTACCCCGATCTCGACGACACCGCGGTCGTCGTGATGTCGATGGACCGTATGCGCCGGGAGCACGGTGCGACCGGCTATGACGAGGCGATCGCCCGCGGCCGGGAATGGATCGAGGGCATGCAGAGCGACGACGGCGGCTGGGCCGCCTTCGACGTCAACAATCTCGAATATTACCTGAACAACATCCCGTTCTCGGACCACGGCGCGCTGCTCGATCCGCCGACCGAGGATGTCACCGCGCGCTGCATCTCGATGCTGGCCCAGCTCGGCGAGACCGCGAAGAGCAGCAGGCACGTGGCCGCCGGGGTCGCCTATTTGCGCAAGACCCAGCACCCCGAGGGGTCCTGGTACGGCCGCTGGGGCATGAACTTCATCTATGGAACCTGGTCGGTGCTGTGCGCGCTCAACATGGCCGGCGTCGACCACGAGGATCCCATGATCCGCAAGGCGGCGGACTGGCTGGCTTCGATCCAGAACGAGGACGGCGGCTGGGGCGAGGACGCCGTCAGCTACCGGCTCGACTACAAGGGCTGGGAAGCCGCCCCCTCGACCGCCTCGCAAACGGCATGGGCCTTGCTTGCCCTGATGGCGGCAGGCGAGGTTGATCACCCGGCCGTCGCCCGCGGGGTGGAGTACCTGATTGCAACACAGAACGAAAAAGGACTGTGGGACGAGCAGCGGTACACCGCCACAGGCTTCCCCCGCGTGTTCTATCTACGTTATCATGGTTACCCGAAGTTCTTTCCGTTGTGGGCGTTGGCGCGGTATCGGAACTTGCGGAACACCAACAGCAGGGTGGTAGGGGTCGGAATGTGACTTTGGGGACGGGGGACTATGTTACCGTGGGTCAGGCCATCGACCCGCGGCCGATACTGATCGTGACCGGATTGGTTCAGGAGGCCCGCATCGCGGCCGGGCCTGGAATGGCGGTCATCTGTTCATCCAGCAGCCCGACCCAGTTGCGGGCGCTTCTGACGGTGGTGGACCCCGAGACGATTCGCGGCGTGATCTCGTTCGGCGTGGCCGGCGGGCTCGACCCGAGCTTGCGCTCCGGCGACGTCGTGCTGGCAACCGAAGTGCTCGCTGGCGACGCCCGCTGGGCCGCCGGCCTGTCGCTCGGCGACGACCTGATCGAGCGCCTGACCTCCGGCCGCCGCCGCGTCGTGCGCGGCAGTCTCGCCGGCGCCGAGGAAGTGGTCACCAAGCGCTCCTGCAAGGCGGCGCTGCACTCGGAGACGGGAGCCGCCGCCGTCGACATGGAAAGCCACATCGCGGCCGCCTACGCCACTGAAGCCGGGCTGCCCTTCGCCGCCGTCCGCGTCATCAGCGATCCCGCCCACCGCGCGCTGCCGGCGCTCGCCCGCGCCGCGATCAAGCCCAACGGCCAGATCGACCTCGGAGCCGTGCTGCGCGGCATCGCGCGCAATCCGGCAACGCTGCATGCCCTGGTCTCGACCGGCATCGACTTCAACCGCGCGCTGCGGAGCCTGCGCGGCTGCCGGGATTATTTGATCGGGACGGAGTTCGTCGAGAGCGAGGCGCTGGTGTCGAAGGCGGCCTGAGCGGGGTCGTTCCAGTACGCAAGAGGAAAGGCCCGGTCGTGCGACTGGGCCTTTTGTTTTGAGCTGCGCGACTACCGTCACGGCGAGTGGCGTGCATCTGCTCGCTTGAATGTAAGCCCGTGTGAGCTTATCTTACATTCGTCTTACCTCGGGAAGGTCCAGGCAATGGCCGGCACGGACAAGCTTACCACCGTCGTTTCCACTAAGGGACAGGTCATCCTGCCGAGCGCTATTCGCAAGGCGCGGGAATGGAAGGCAGGAACGCGGCTCACCGTCGAGGAGACACCGGAGGGCGTCCTGTTGAAGCCGGCGCCGGCCTTCGCGGCGACGCGTCCGAAAGAGGTGTTCGGTATCTTGGCTTATCGAGGCAAGCCGAAAACGCTCGAAGAGATGGACGCGAGCGTGCTGGCCGAAGCCAGGCGGCGGCATGATCGCGATTGATACCAACCTCATCGTCCGCTACCTGACCGGGGATCACGTCAGTCAATCCCGGCGTGCCCGCGGCTTGATTGACGCCGAAAGCGTCTTCGTCCCCATCACGGTGCTCCTCGAAGTCGAATGGGTGCTGCGAAGCGCGTACGGCTATCGGGCCGCCGACGTGGTGCACGCGCTACGTGCCTTCGCCGGACTTCCGACCGTCACCGTCGAGGACGGCACGACGATCGCGGCGGCGCTCGACCTTGCCGAGAGAGGAATGGATTTCGCCGATGCGCTGCATCTGGCGAGATCCGGACATTGCGAGGCTTTCGTCACGTTCGATCGCAAGCTCATCAAAGCTGCGAAAGTGGCGGGCTGTGAGGGGGTCCGGGAAGCGCGGTGATCGCGGCGTTCGTCCGACTGATCGTCCGCGCAATTAATCGAGCGGCGGTCGCAGCACGAACAAGTTCAGCAAGAGGGTCGGCTATTCGGGCTGAAGCCGCGCGCAACGGCTGCTGGAAGCGATGTCCACGGTCCGGCGGCGCTCCGCTGGGGGCGTAGAAGGACGGCGTCGCCTTGCCGCGCCACCTCGATCGCATCGCACGAGAAATGAACTGCACCGGCAATCGGACGAACTGGAAGTTACCGACCTTGAAGACCTTGGCGACGTAGGGCAGGGCAGCCTCCTGTAAACGCTTGAGCGAACATACACCTTGAAGTCGAACCAGGCGAATCGCCCCGGAATGACGACGAGAGCCGCGGCAGGCGGCTGGTCAAAATGACCCGTCGGGCAAAACACCTGCACCTCCGTCAACCCCTCTGCGCGAAAATATTCTTCTTTTCAGAATTTCGGATTTATGGCATAGGACGCTCATCCCGGCCCTCCCAGAGGGGCGCTTCGCGATCGTCACGAGATGCGGGTCGGGGTGCGGTGGACGCGGTAGCGCCGGCGCGGAAGGCGATGACAGGGACGGGCGACCGTTGAGTCAGGCGCGACGCGGGACGACCGGCGCGGTCACAGCGGTTTGGTCAATGGTCAGGGGCGCGCACATAAGCTCCGGGCGCTGAGGCCGGGCCGTCCGCGGACGGAGAAGTCGTGTGGTCCTGACGCCCGAAGGCTGGCGTCAAGCAATGCGGTGGTGCGGCGGCCCGACCGGGCGCGCATCGATCAGCCGCAACGCGACGGGGGCAACAGTGCATCGCTCCCCGAGGAGCAACTGTGCTGAAATAGACCGCCGATCAGCCGGCCTCAAGGCTGGCGCGAAGACGCGCCCCCGCCTTCGGCGGCTGACGGCCTTGACCCCGTCCGCTCGCCGGTCTGTCGGCTTGGCATGCGCTCGGTCCGGGACCGAGCGCATGGAGGCGCGCTCGATCAGTTCACCGCAACGCATAGCGGGCGGGATCCCATTTCTCGCCGCGTGCAATCATCGTGTTGAGAATGACGATCAGCTTGCGCATGCAGGCAATCACTGCAACCTTCTTCAGCTTTCCCTTGGCGATCAGCCTTTCATAGTAGGCCTTGAGCACCGGGTTGCTCTGGGTGGCTGCGCCGATACAGGGCATGTAGAGGGCGTTGCGGACCCAGCGCCGACCGCCCTTGATGTGGCGCTCACCACGCCGTTTGCCGCTGTCGTCGTCATAAGGAGCGGCTCCCAACAACGCGGCAGCGACCTCCTCGCGCACTGTCCCGAGCTCTGGGAGGCCCGCAAGGAGGACCGCAGAGGCCACATCGCCGAGACCCGGCACGCTCTCGATGATCTCGGCGCGTTTGGCAAATGCCGGTGTGGCCTTGATCGTGGCGGTGATGGCGTCCTCGATCTTGGCCGTCTCGATGTCGAGGCCCTTCAAGACGCGAGCGTGGGCTTTCTGAACCGCTCCCGGCACCGCATGTTCGTTCTGGCTTTGCAGGCGGATCCTCAGATCAACCAGGGCTTTGCGCGCTTTGACTAGTGTCGCCAGCTCGTCGCGTGCGGCATCGTGGATCTGGTCCAATACTTCGTCGAACGTCTCGGCGAACCAGGCGATCATCTCCGCGTCGATCGTATCGTTCTTGGCGAGCCGTCCGGCCGATCGGGCGAAGCTGCGCACGCGCTTGGGATCGACAATCCGCACCTCGATGCCAGCCTGACGCAGCACCCTGGCCCAGTCCCGCTCATAGCCGCCGGATGCCTCCATCACCGCCTTGGCTACTTTGTGCTTGCGCAGCCAGGCCACCAGTTGGCGGTGCCCCGCTGCGGTGCTCGGGAACGTTTGCCGTTGCGACAACGGGCGGATGCATGCATCCACCTTGCCCTTGGCCACATCGATACCGACGACAATGCGATCGTTTTGTGCCATCATCCACTCCCTTCCTTGCTCGTCCGGGCTCGAAGCCCATGCAACTGTTCGGGTTGAGGAAGACACACCGGATCTGTCCCTAGCTCCCCGTCAGGCTCCCAGGCCTTTGAGCACGAACGGGCTCAGATCTAGCGACGGGCGGTTGGTGAGAACCGCCCGTTCGCGCATTCTGGCAGATTTTGCGGACACAAGATCACGAAGGACACGTTAAAACCATCCGCGCAGGGAAGGCCGGGCGACCGGCTCGCCTGTGATCCACTCCGTGTGCATTTCTGTGCATACGGATTGCGGGTGCCGCCGGCGCCCGGCCTTCCCTGCGCCCTCTGGTCTTTCATGGGCGTGAACGAACAGCAAAGCTCGGGCGAAACAAGCCGCGAGAACGCGCAGGTATGTCTGCAGGCAAGAGTGCGCATGTTAACTGCAAGCTGGTGCCGCACACTCCGTCATTGCGAGCGCAGCGAAGCAATCCAGACTGTCTCCGCGGATAGATTCTGGATTGCTTCGCTGCGCTCGCAATGACGCTGGGGTCAACAGCTGGCTCCAAGCCCCACGAAGCTTGCGCAAAAGAAAAGGCCCGGTCGCGATCGCGGCCGGGCCTTCGTCGTGAGGGTTGATTGCGTGTGCTTACGCCGCCGTCGAAGCCTTCTGGGCGGCCTTCGCCTGCGCGGCGGCGGCTTCGTCCTTGCGGATCTCGGAGAGCTTCTTCTGGACCTGCTCCGAGAAGATGTACTGCGCCGGGCGCTGCTTGGTGAGGTCGATCTCCGGCGCCATCGGGCCGCTCGTCCGCACGCCGCGCAGTGCCACCCACATCGCCTTCAGCGGGTTGTTGAGCGCTGCGGTCGCGGCCGTGGGCTCGTAGCCGCAATGGGCCATGCAGTCGGCACACTTCTCGTACTTGCCGGTGCCGTAGGAATCCCAGTCGGTGGTCTCCATCAGCTCCTTGAAGGTTTTGGCGTAGCCCTCACCGAGCAGGTAGCAGGGCTTCTGCCAGCCGAAGATGTTGCGCGCGGGCATGCCCCACGGCGTGCACTCGTATTCCTGGTTGCCGGCGAGGAAGTCCAGGAACAGGCCGGAATGCATGAAATTCCACTTCTTGCCCTTGCCAAGCGCAAAGACGTCGCGGAACAGCTTCTTGGTCTTGGTGCGGTTGAGGAAGTGCTCCTGGTCGGGCGCGCGCTCATAGGCGTAGCCCGGGGACATCGAGACGCCGACACCGAGCTCGGTGGTGAGGTCCAAGAACTTCGCGATCTCCTCGGCCGGGTGGCCGTCGAAGATGGTGGCGTTGACGTTGACGGTGAAGCCGCGCGCCTTGGCCGCCTTGATCGCCGAGACCGCGCGGTCGAACACGCCCTTCTGCGAGACTGCCTTGTCGTGGTGGTCGCGCAGGCCGTCGAGATGCACCGAGAAGAACAGATAGGGCGAGGGCTCGAACAGATCGAGCTTCTTCTCGAGCAGCAGCGCGTTGGTGCAGAGCGAGACGAACTTCTTGCGCTCAACGAGGCCGCGCACGATCTCACCGATCTCCTTGTGGATCAGCGGCTCGCCGCCGGGAATCGCGACCATCGGCGCGCCGCACTCGTCGGCCGCGTCCCAGCACTCCTGCGCGGTCATGCGGCGGTTGAGGATCGCATCGGGATAATCGATCTTGCCGCAGCCGACGCAGGCGAGGTTGCAGCGGAACAGCGGCTCCAGCATCAGCACGAGCGGATAGCGCTTGCGGCCAAGCAGTTTCTGCTTGAGCAAATAGCCGCCGATACGCATTTCCTTGAAGAACGGGATGGCCATTACAGGTTTCTTTCTGGGCTTTTCAATTCGGGTGGGTCAGCTCGCGGCCAGTTGGGCCGGAAGCCGGAATTCGATGTTTTCCTCGCGGCCCGGCAACACCGAGACCTTCACCGGTCCGATCCGCCGCATCGCTTCGATCACGTCATCCACGAGTACCTCGGGCGCCGAGGCGCCGGCCGTGACGCCGACGGTCCTGGCATCCTTCAACCACTCCGGATTGAGCTCGCTGCCGTCGGCAATCAAATAACTCACGACGCCGGCCTCAGTGCCGATTTCGCGGAGCCGGTTCGAGTTCGAGCTGTTGGCAGCGCCCACCACCAAGATCACGTCGACCAGCTTGCTCAAGTCCCTTACCGCAGATTGGCGGTTCTGTGTCGCATAGCAGATATCCCGGATATCCGGACCTTGAATGTCTGTAAAGCGGGCTTGAAGGGCCGCGATGATGTCCTTGGTGTCGTCGACCGACAGGGTGGTCTGGGTGATGTAGGCCACTGGCGTATCCGCCGGCAGGGTCAGGGCGTTAACCTCTTCAACGCTTTGGACAAGCTGCACCGGCCCCGGGACCTGGCCCATGGTGCCCTCGACCTCGGGGTGGCCGGCATGGCCGATCAGGATCAGGGTGCGGCCCCTGCCGATGTAGCGCTTCCCCTGATTGTGAACCTTCGTGACCAGCGGGCAGGTGGCATTGAGCACCGGAAGGTCGCGCGCGGCGGCCTCTTCCTCCACGCTGCGGGCGACGCCGTGGGCGCTGAACACCGTCACCGCCTTCGGTGGAACTTCGGACAGCTCCTCCACGAAGATCGCACCCTTGTTCTTCAGGCTCTCGACCACGTATTTGTTATGCACGATCTCATGGCGCACGTAGACGGGCGGGCCGTACTTCTCCAGCGCCCGTTCCACGATCTCGATTGCACGCACCACGCCCGCGCAGAAGCCGCGCGGTTGCGCCAGATAAACTTCCATGGGACGCCCATCACGCAAGTTGCACCAATCCGCTCTCGCAAAGTCCCCAAGCGGCACTCCGATACTGACCAATGAGTTGCAATATCCGCACCATTGGTTCGCGCCTGAGGTAGCTACCCACCCCTGCGGGGAGTTCCGGCGCATGGAGGCGCAATACTTTGTGTCAAAAAATCGGCGGGAGCGAAAGGTGGAACCGAAGAAACAGGCGCCTCTAAGGTATTTTAGTAGGGGTTGCGGTCTGCCTGCATGCGCGACATTGCTGCATAGTCCTTCGTCACTTTCCCGCCTCAACTCAACGGCTATACCGGCCGCCCGCATGATTTTGCCACGGTCTCCCGCCGTTTACTCGAACCTTCTGGCGGCGAGAACCACCCAAAACAGCAATAGGTTTCGCCCGGGAACTCCGATAAACAGCGGGCGTTTCCGGCAAGCTGTTAACCGCAGAAAGAAAAGAAGTGCTGCAAAGCGTCGTCGTTGCCATCGTCAGGGCCTGCACCCGGTTTGCCTCCCTCGTCGTCGTAGTCGGGCTCCTGCTCTCGGTGGGGGCGGGCTATTACGCTGCGCGCCACTTCGCCATCAACACCGACATCAACTCGCTGATTGCCCAGAATCTGGACTGGCGGAAGCGTGACCAGCAATTCGACAAGGCGTTCGATCAGAACGAAACGATTCTCGCTGTGGTCGAGGCCCGCACACCGGAAATGGCGAGCGCTGCGGCGGACGCACTCTATGCCAGGCTGAAGGACGACAAGACCAACTTCCACTCCATGCAGCAGCTCGGCAGCGGCGAGTTCTTCGAGAAGAACGGCCTGTTGTTCCTGCCGACCGAGGAGGTCGCCAAGGCCACCGGCCAGTTCGAATCCGCAGCGCCCCTGATCGAGATCATGGCCGGCGATCCCTCGATCCGCGGTCTCACCGGGGCGCTGGAGACGGGCCTTGCCGGGGTCAAGCGCGGCCAGGTCAAGCTCGACAACACCGAGCGCCCCTTCAACCTGATCGCGCAGACGGTCGAGACCGTGCTCAACAAGGGCAACGCCAGCTTCTCCTGGCGCGAGCTCGTCGGCGACGAGCCGCTCAAGGACTCCGACAAGCGCACCTTCATCGAGTTCAAGCCGATCCTCGACTACAACGCGCTGGAGCCGGGCAAGGATGCGACCGACGCCATCCGGAAAGCCGCGGCGGATCTGGATTTTGCCGGCAAATATCAGGCGCGGGTGCGACTGACCGGCCCGGTGCCGATCGCCAACGAGGAATACGCGACCGTTCAGGAGGGCGCGGTCGTCAACGCCGTCGGCACGATTCTCGTCGTGCTGGTCATCCTGTGGCTCGCGCTGCATTCGTCGAAGATCATCTTCGCGGTGTTCGTCAATCTCTTCGTCGGTCTTGCGATCACGACAGCCGCCGGCCTGATGATGGTCGGGTCGTTCAACCTGCTGTCGATCGCATTCGCGGTGCTGTTCGTCGGCCTCGGCGTCGATTTCGGCATCCAGTACAGCGTCCGTTATCGCTCCGAGCGATACAAGCACGACGACCTCGCGGGCGCGCTGGTGCTGGCCGCGAAGCGCTCGGCGGTGCCGCTGTCGCTGGCGGCAATGGCGACGGCCGCGGGCTTCCTCTGCTTCATGCCGACCGATTACCAGGGCATCGCCGAGCTCGGACAGATCGCCGGCGTCGGCATGCTGGTGGCGTTCATCTCGTCGATCACCGTTCTGCCGGCGCTGCTCAAGCTTCTGAACCCGCCCGGCGAGCCGGAGCCCGTCGGCTACGCCTTCCTGGCGCCGCTCGACCACTTTCTCGAGAAGCATCGCGTGCTGATCGTCGGCGGCACGCTGCTGCTGGCGCTCGGCGGCCTGCCGTTGCTCTATTTCATGAAGTTCGACTTCAACCCGATGAACCTGCGCAACCCGAAGGCCGAATCGATCGCGACCTTCCTCGATCTGCGCAAGGACCCCAACACGGGTGCAAATGCCATCAACGTGATGACCACGTCCGAGGAGCAGGCAAGGCAGATCGAGGCGAAGCTGGAGAAGGTGCCGGAGGTGCTCAGGGTGATGTCGCTCAACAGCTTTGTGCCGCAGGACCAGGCGCCGAAGCTGAAGCTCATCGCGCAGGGCGCCAAGGTGCTCAATCCCGCGCTCAACCCCGATCAGATCGACGCGGCGCCGACGGACCAGGAGAATGTCGAATCGCTGAAATCGTCGGTCGACAATCTGCGCCGGACGGCGGGCGAGGCGAAGGGTCCGGGCGCTGTCGCCTCGCGCCGTCTTGCCGACGCGCTCGAGAAGCTCGCAAACGGCGACGAGGCCACGCGCAACAAGGCGCAAGACGTGTTCGTCGCGCCATTGAAGATCGTGTTCGACCAGCTCAGGAACGCGATGCAGGCGGGTCCCGTCACCCTGAGCTCGCTGCCGCCCGATCTCGTCAGCGCCTGGAAGAGCAAGGACGGCATCATCCGCGTCGAGGCGTTGCCCAAGGGCGATCCCAACGACAACGATACTCTGCGCAAATTCGCGGCGGCGGTGCTCCAGGCCGAGCCGACTGCGATCGGCGGTCCGGTCTCGATCCTGAAATCCGGCGACACCGTCGTGAAGGCGTTCATCCACGCCGGCATCTATGCGCTGCTGGTGATCGGGCTCCTGCTGTGGATCACGCTTCGCCGCTTCGTCGACGTGCTGATGACGCTGGTGCCGCTTCTGGTTGCCGGCGCGGTGACGCTCGAGATCTGCGTGTTGATCGGCCTGCCGCTCAACTTCGCCAACATCGTCGCGTTTCCGCTGCTGCTCGGCGTCGGCGTCGCCTTCAAGATCTATTATGTCGTGGCATGGCGCTCGGGCAGGACGAACCTGCTCCAGACCAGCCTGACACGCGCGATCTTTTTCAGCGCGCTGACGACGGCGACCGCGTTCGGCAGCCTGTGGCTGTCGAGCCATCCCGGAACGTCCAGCATGGGCAAGCTGCTGGCGCTCTCGCTGGTGACGACGCTCGCCGCCGTGCTGCTGTTCCAGCCGGCCCTAATGGGCAAACCCCGCAATCTCAGGGAGTAGGCAGATGTCGCCGACCGGGTCGGCGGCGGCGCCCTTCTGACCGGGTTTCGCTGTGCTGGCGGCCTTGGGAGCTGCGGGCGCAGGCGCGGTGGTGCCGCTCGGGGCTTGGGCCGCCTGGGCCCCTTGGGGCTTCGGCGCAGCGCCGCTGGATTTCGCCGCGCCCTTGGCCATGGCGTTGGCAGGGCTCGAGGGGATCGGCGGGCCGACTCGGGTCCAGGTTTCGCCGCCGCAGAGAAAGCCCATGACGCAGCCCTTGATCTCGAGCTGGTCGGGACCGGCCGGCGTGATGGTCGCGCTGTAGAGCTGGCCGTCCTTGGCGTTGTAGACCTGTCCTTCCCACTGATCGACGCCGGGCTTCTTCTTCATGTCGATCAGGGTTGCCATGCCGAGCGTCGGCCTGTTCTTTTTCGAGACGTCCGGGTTGTTCTCGTCGCGTCCGCCGGGCTGCTTTTCCCAGGAGACCGCGCCCCACACGCTGCCATAGCATTGGGCGACGCGAATGTTGGCAACGCCGTCGGCGACCCGCCAGTCGCCGGTCGGATCCACGGCAAGTGCGGGCGTCAGGCCGGCGTAACCGCCAGCCAGTATTAGTCCGGTGTAAAGGGCCAAACGCATGTGTGTTCCTTGGCAGTGCAACATGGTCTAAAGCTGTGCTTGCGAAGATGGTCCGAAAAAGGGCAAAAGGCCGCACAGCCGTTTTCAGTAACGGTCCGTTTTCAGTTGACGAGACGGCCCTCAAGCGAAGTATGTAGCGGATGCACAGCCCAAATCCAGACATGTCTCAGCTATTCGCGGACCGTCAGGCCCAGCGCAGCACCCTGCATAACCGGTATCTGAACGAGCAGTTCGTTCGGGTTCTCAAGACCATCGGCTACGATGTCGGCTTCCAGAAGGGGCAGGGGCAGTACCTCTACGACCGCGAGGGCGCGCGCTATCTCGACCTGTTGTCCGGCTTCGGCGTGTTCGCGATCGGACGCAATCATCCCGTCATGCGCGAGGCGCTCAAGAGCGTGCTCGATGCCGACCTGCCCAACCTCGTCCAATTCGACGTCTCGACGCTGGCCGGTGTGCTGGCCGAGCGCCTGCTGAAATACGTTCCCTATCTCGACAAGGCGTTCTTCGCCAATTCCGGCGCCGAATGCGTCGAGGCCGCGATCAAGTTCGCGCGTGGCGCGACAGGGCGTCCCGGCATCGTCTATTGCGCGCACGGCTATCACGGGCTGACCTATGGTGCGCTGTCGCTGACTGGCGACGCCAACTTCCGCACCGGCTTCGAGCCGCTGCTGCCGGGCTGCACCCCGATCCCGTTCAACGACCTGGCCGCGCTGGAAAAGGCGCTGGCCTCGCGCGAGGTCGCCGCCTTCGTCGTCGAGCCGATCCAGGGCAAGGGCGTCAACATGCCCACCGACGAGTTTCTGCCGGGCGCGGCCGCGCTCTGCAAGAAATACGGCACGCTGTTCGTCGCCGACGAGATCCAGACCGGCATGGGCCGCACCGGCCGCTTCCTCGCGGTCGAGCACTGGAACGTCGAGCCCGACATGGTGCTGCTGTCGAAGTCGCTGTCGGGCGGCCACGTGCCGGTCGGCGCGGTGCTGACGCGCAAGAGCATCTTCGACAAGATCTTCAACCAGATGGACCGCGCGGTGGTGCACGGCTCCACCTTCTCCAAGAACGACCTGGCGATGGCTGCGGGCATCGCGACGCTCGACGTCATGGAATCGGAGAAGCTGATCGATGCGGCCGCCAAGCGCGGCGCCGAGCTGCGCCTCGCGCTGACGCGCATGGTGCCGGGCTACGAGCTGCTCAAGGAAGTCCGCGGCAAGGGCCTGATGATCGGCATCGAGTTCGGCCCGCCGAAGTCGCTGCGCCTGCGGGCCTCCTGGAACGTGCTGGAGACCGCCAACAAGGGCCTGTTCTGCCAGCTCATCACCGTGCCGCTGTTCAAGGATCACAAGATCCTGACGCAAGTCGCCGGCCACGGCAGCCACACCATCAAGCTGCTGCCGCCGCTCACCATCACCGAGGAAGACTGCAGCTGGATCGAGCGCGCCTTCGACGACGTCATCGCCGGCAGCCACAAGGTCCCCGGTGCGATCTGGTCGCTCGGCAAGACGCTGGTGGACAACGCGGTGCGGCGGTCGGCGTAATAAGGCCAATCGCTCCAGGCCGCCTCGTCCGCGGCCGAAACTTACTTCGCGAACTCGCGCACGGCTTCCACCACTTGCTCCGGCACTTCCTGCGCGACACAGTGCCCTGCATTCTCGAAAACCAGCGTGGCAACGTCCGGAATCAGCGACACAGCGCGTTGCGCCATTTCCTTGTAGATCGGGCCCGACTTCGCCGCTGTCGTGACGCACACCGGACAGTCGAGCTTGGTGAGCGAGGCAAATGGATTGCCGCGGGCATCGCCAATGTAAACCTGCTCCATCGCCTCGTAGATGGGACGCAAGATCGCGGCTTCTATTTCGGGCGTGCAGCAGAGCCGGATGCGGCCGTCGTCGAGCGGCGCGAAGCCGTGGCGCACATACGCCCGTAGCGAGGTTTCGGTCCAATCCGCAAACGCCGGTGCTGCGCGGTAACGTTCGAACACCGCGTCGGGACTGTCGAACTCGGCTCGACGGCGCAGCGTGCCCTGCACGCGGGCGAGCGATTCTTCGCTCAATGTTCCGGAGCGCGCGGCGCGCGGGTCCATGATGGTCGGCTCCATCACGAACAGGCGTGCGAAGCGACCAGGCAGGAGTTTCGCCGCAAGAAGGAGATCGGTCGCGCCCGCGCTGTGGCCGATTCCATAGATGTCGTGGAGATCGAGCGTATCGACCACCCGGCAGACGTCGTCAGCGTAATCGAGGAAGTGATAGGCGCCGGGTTTGTGGCTTGCGCCATGACCGCGGCGGTCAAGGGCATAGACGGTGTAGGTCGATGCGAGCTCGCGCGCGACCTCGTGCCATACATCGGCGACGAAACCGGTGCCGTGCACGAGCAGCGCGGCAGGCTTGCCGCTCTCGCCCCATTGCAGCATGACGATCTCTGCGTCGGCTGGACCGATTGAAAAGCGATGACCAATCATGATGGCTGGATACTACTTCGCATCCTCCAGGATCATGGCCGCGCCCTTCTCCGCGATCATCGCGGTCGGCGTGTTGGTGTTGCCCGACGTGATCGTCGGCATGATCGAGGCATCGACGATGCGCAGGCCGTCAAGGCCGTAGAAGCGCAGGCGCTCATCCACCACCGCCATCGGATCGTTTGCCGTACCCATCTTGGCGGTGCCGACGGGGTGGAAGATGGTGGTGCCGATGTCGCCGGCGGCCTTTGCCAGCGAGGCGTCGTCATCGCCGACGGTCGGCCCCGGCAGATATTCGCTGGGGCGATATTTGGCCAGCGCTTTCTGCTGCATCAGGCGTCGCGTGGTGCGAATGGCGTCGGCGGCGACCTGGCGGTCGTCGTCGGTCGACAGGTAGTTCGGCGCGATGACCGGCTTCTCGTCCGGGCTCGCCGAACGAAGCCGCACGTTGCCGCGCGAGGTCGGTTGCAGATTGCAGGCGCTCACCGTGATCGCGGGGAAGCGGTGCAGGGGATCGCCGAACTTGTCGAGCGACAGCGGCTGCACGTGAAACTGGATGTTGGCGCGCGCCCGCGTCGCGTCGGAGCGCGTGAAAATGCCGAGCTGCGACGGCGCCATGGTCAGCGGGCCGCGGCGGCGGAAGGCGTAGTCGAGCCCCATCAGGCCGCGGCGGAACAGATTGTAATAGGTCTCGTTCAGCGTGCGCACGCCCTCGACCTTGTAGATCGCGCGCTGCTGGAGATGGTCCTGCAAATTCCGCCCGACGCCGGGCTTGTCCATGACGATGTCGATGCCGAGCGGCGACAGCCAGTCGGCAGGGCCGATGCCGGAGCGATGCAGCACCTGTACCGAGCCGATCGAGCCTGCCGAGAGCAACACCTCGCGCTTCGCGCGCGCCTCGATGATCTCGCCGTTCCGCATGAAGCGCACGCCGACGGCGCGGCCCTGCTCGACGATGAGGCGGTCGACCAGCACGTGCTTCTCGAGCCGAAGGTTCGGACGGTTCAGTGCCGGCTTGAGGAAGCCGCGAGCCGAGGACCAGCGCCGGCCGCGCTTCTGGTTGACGTGGAAATAGCTCGTGCCTTCGTTGTCGCCGGTGTTGAAATCCGGGATGCGCTTGATGCCCATCTCCTCGGCGGCGTCACCGACCGCGTCGAGAATGGCCCATGACAGCCGCGGTGCCTCGATGCGCCAGCCACCGCCGGCGCCGTGATGCTCGCTGGCGCCGAGGAAGTGGTCCTCGATGCGCTTGAACAGCGGCAGCACGTCGTCATAGCCCCAGCCGGTCAGGCCCAGCTGGCGCCAGTGATCGTAGTCGGCAGCCTGACCGCGCATCGAGATCATGGCGTTGATCGCCGAGCAGCCGCCGATCACCTTGCCGCGCGGATAGGCCAGCGAACGGCCGTTCAGGCCGGGCTCGGCCTCGGTCTTGAACATCCAGTCCGAACGCGGATTGCCGATGGCGAAGAGATAGCCGACCGGAATGTGGAACCAGATCCAATTGTCGTCGCCGCCGGCTTCAAGGATGAGAACGCGGTTGCTTGGGGCGGCCGACAGCCGGTTGGCGACGATGCAGCCCGCCGTGCCCGCTCCGACGACAATGTAGTCAAACTCACCTTCAAGCCGCCTCGGCATTCTGCTTCCACCCGGATGATCTCTTTGCGTTCGTCTAATAGGCCGACGCAGCCGATCGGGACAAGCCCGCCATGCCGGGTGAACAGGGCTAGACCCCAATTGCCGGCGGTTGGGTGGACCGACGCTTGCATGGTAGACAGTCCGGACTTTCAACCAGCCTGAGACCTTCCATGCCCATCGTGAACCGCGTCGCCGACCTTCAACCCGATATCCAGGCCTGGCGGCGCGACATCCATCAGCACCCCGAGTTGCTGTACGACGTGCACCGCACCGCAGCATTCGTTGCGGACCGGTTGCGGGAGTTCGGCTGCGATGAGGTCGTGACCGGCCTCGGCCAGACCGGCGTCGTCGGCGTGATCAGGGGCAGCAAGCCGGCCGGCGAGGGGCTCAAGGCGATCGGCATGCGCGCCGACATGGACGCGCTGCCGGTCGAGGAGCAGACCAGGCTGCCTTACGCCTCCAAGATTCCCGGCAAGATGCACGCCTGCGGCCATGACGGCCACACCGCGATGCTGCTCGGGGCGGCCCGCTATCTCGCCGAGACGCGCAATTTTGCCGGCGATGCCGTGGTGATCTTCCAGCCCGCCGAGGAGGGCGGCGCCGGCGGCGCGGCCATGGTCAAGGACGGCCTGATGGAGCGCTTCGGCATCGATCAGGTCTACGGCATGCACAACGGCCCGGGCATCCCGGTCGGCTCGTTCGCGATCCGGCCGGGCCCGATCATGGCATCGACCGACGAGGTCGACATCATGATCGAGGGACTCGGCGGCCACGCCGCGCGTCCGCACAAATGCGTCGATTCCGTTCTCGTGGGTGCGCAGCTGATCACGGCCTTGCAGTCGATCGTGTCTCGCAGCGTCGATCCGCTGGAATCGGCGGTGATCTCGATCTGCGAATTCCACGCCGGCAACGCCCGCAACGTCATTCCGCAGACCGCGACGCTGAGAGGCACGATCCGCACGCTGACGCCGGAGGTGCGCAAGCTGGTCGAGAAGCGCGTCCATGAGGTCGTGGCGGGCGTCGCCCAGATCACCGGTGCCAAGATCGATCTGCACTACAAGCGCGGTTATCCTGTCGTGAACAATCACGCCGCGGAGACCGAGGTGGCGACGCGCATTGCCAAGCAGGTCGCGGGCGAGACCCATGTCCACGAGATGGCGCCGCTGATGGGCGGCGAGGATTTCGCCTACATGCTGGAGGCGCGGCCCGGTGCCTTCATCTTCTGCGGCAACGGCGACAGCGCCGGCCTGCATCACCCCGCCTACAATTTCAACGACGAGGCGATCGTCTACGGCACGTCCTACTGGGTGAAGCTGGTCGAGGAGCAGCTCGCGGCGTCGTAATTTTTCGTCCTTGCCGGCTTGCAGCGTCATGGCCGGGCTTGTGCCGGCCATCCACGCCTTTCCACGCAGCACAAAGGACGTGGATGCCCGGGACAAGCCCGGGCATGACGACGTCTGCTGAATGTTCAACAGCAATTGCCCTCTTCCCGTAAGATTGGGGAGGGGGAGAAGCGGCACCTTCAGAACATCCGCGAGAAGACCACGTAGAGCGTGGCCGACAGCATGATCGCGCAGGGCAGCGTCAGCACCCAGGCCATCAGCAGGTTGCGGATGGTCGACCATTGCAGGCCCGAACCGTTCGCCGCCATGGTGCCGGCAACGCCCGACGACAGCACATGCGTGGTCGAGACCGGCAGTCCGAACACGTCGGCGGCGCCGATCGTGCCGGCGGCCACGAGCTCGGCCGAGGCGCCTTGCGCGTAGGTGAGATGGCTCTTGCCGATCTTCTCGCCGACCGTGATGACGATGCGCTTCCAGCCGATCATGGTGCCGAGGCCGAGCGCGATCGCGACCGCGATCTTCACCCAGGTCGGGATGAACTTGGTGGCGGCGTCGAGCGAGCCCTTGTAGGCGTTCAGGGTGGCGATCTCCTCCTTGTTGAGGTCGTTCTCCTTGTCCTTCATCAGGAAGCGGATCGCTTCCGAGGTCATGTACATGTCGTTGCGGGTGTTGCCGACGGCTTCCGCCGGCACCTTGTTCAGCGTGCCGTATTTGGCGACCTGATCGCCGATATCCTTCACCAGCACGGCGAGCGAGGGATAGGTGCCCTCGTTGATGTGGCGCTGCGTGATGTATTGCGTCACGGCCGGGCGGGGATCGCCGATGATGCTGTGGCCGGCGCCCTTCGCCGCGATCACCCTGGCGGCGGCATCCGAGGTCTTCTGGAACTGGACGACCTGGGATTCCGGCAGCGCGCGGTTGAGCGCGTAGGCCGTCGGCACGGTGCCGATCAGGATCAGCATGATCAGGCCCATGCCCTTCTGGCCGTCGTTCGAGCCGTGCGCGAAGCTGACGCCGGTGCAGGTCGCGATCAGGAGGCCGCGGATCCACAGCGGCGGCGGCTTGTTGCCTTCCGGCGCGGAATAGAGCGCCGGGTTGCGGACGATGAACTTGAGCAGGAGCAACAGCGTGGCGGCGCAGATGAAGCCGAATAGCGGCGACAGCAGCAGCGCGTAGCCGATCTCGGTCGCCTTGGTCCAGTCCACGCCCGAGGTGCCGTCGCGGCCGCGCATGACAGCGTTGGCGACGCCGACGCCGATGATCGAACCGATCAGCGTGTGCGAGGAAGAGGCGGGCAGGCCGAAGAACCAGGTGCCGAGGTTCCACAGGATCGCGGCGATCAGCAGCGCGAACACCATGGCAAAGCCGGCGCTGGAGCCGACCTGGAGGATCAACTCGACCGGCAGCAGCGAGACGATGCCGAAGGCGACCGCGCCGGAGGACAGCAGCACGCCGAGGAAGTTGAAGAAGCCCGACCACATCACCGCCATTTCGGCTGGCAGCGAATGGGTGTAGATCACGGTCGCCACCGCATTGGCGGTGTCGTGGAAGCCATTGACGAACTCGAAGCCGAGGGCGATCAGAAGCGCGACGAACAAGAGGATGTAGGGCAGGTAGGTCGTCACCCGGGTGCCGGTGGCGCTGACGTCGACATAGATGCTGTAGGCGACGAACAGCAGACCCCCGGCGAGCACGCCGAAGAACAGGATCATCGCCAGCGGATTGAACCCCTTGTCGAGATTTGGCCGCGAGGCCGGCTGGATCGGCGCGGGATCTGCCACCGCGCGGTCGAATGCAACATCGGTCATGTCGGGACGCCCCTTAACTTTCAGGTAAGGTATTGTCCGCGACGGATTTGAAGGTTGGATGACAACCGGGGCGCGAGAGGCGCTTTCCTGCCAGTTTAGGCGGCCCGTGCGGCCTTCTTCTGCAAGCCGGCGACGATCTTCAGGTCTTCGACAAAGCGTCGATACTCCAGCGCCTTGGCTTCGGGATCGGGCAGCCGCAGCAGGTAGGACGGATGCACCGTCACGAGCGCTTTGCGCCCGTCGGGAAGATCGATCAACCGGCCGCGGTTCTTGCCGATCGGAGTGATCTTGCCGAACACGCTTTGCGCGGCGGTGGCGCCCATCGCCACGATGAGTTCCGGCTGGATGACTGAGACTTCCCGCTCGTACCATTGCCGGCAGGCGCGGATCTCCGTTGTGTTCGGCTTCTGGTGCAGGCGGATCTTTCCGCGCGGCACGAATTTGAAGTGCTTCACCGCGTTTGTGACATAGACCTTTTTGCGGTCGACGCCGGCTTCCTGCAGCGCGCGGTCGAGCATCTGGCCGGCCGGGCCGACGAAGGGATGGCCGGCGAGGTCTTCCTTGTCGCCGGGCTGCTCGCCGACCAGCATGATATTGGCATTCTCAGGACCTTCCCCGAACACGGTCTGCGTCGCGTCCTTGTAGAGATGGCAGGCGCGGCAATGGGCGGCTTCCTCGCGGAGCGTTTCGAGATCGTCGACAGCTGGCTTGCGTTTCATCGGAGCCTCCGGCCGCTTCTGAGGCTTGTGCGGATCGGTCGCGGCATTGGCGATCATGGCGCCGGTCATGCGTTCGGCGTCCTCGATCAAGGGCTTAATGATCGAAGCCTCCGGCAGGTTCCTCCAATATTTCTTCGGCATCTCGGCCTGCATCGCCTTCACCTTGAGCCGGGCCGGATTGAAGATGCTGGCATAATAGCGCCGCCAGGTTTCCTCGAGCCGGTCTTCGCCCGGCGCCTCGCTCTTGCTGACGCCCGGTGTGAACGAGAGCGCGTGGCCGTCCCAATGCGCGCAGAGGTCCGGCGTCAGGATCGACCAGGGCATGTCGGCAAAGCGCTTGGCGAAGAACGGCGCGGCGAGCTCGACGATGTGATGCTCCGGCTCGAACCAGGCGACGTAATGGGCCTGGCGTTCCCGGCCGATTTCGCGGAAGCGCACGAAGGCGTGCATCTTGTGCTCGTCGCGATAGACCGCTTTCACCATGGAAGTGACGAGCGCGACATCGGGGTCGGTCGCGACCTCGATGAGATCATGGTTGTCCTTCAGCCGGAACAGCAGGCGATAGAGGATCGCAAAGCGCTCACTGTGGCGATGCAGGATCGCCGCCTTGGCGAGCTCGACGAATTTGCCTGGTACGTTGAAGGTGCCGTCGTTCACCGCGAGGATCGGAGACGGCGCTTGCGGCGCGAACAAATCCGCTTCGCCGCCCTGCACGGTCCAGGTGACGTCGCTGGGGGGCACGTGGTGGAGCACGAGGCTGCGCGCGGCTTTGCGCCAGCCGTCAAAATCGGTTTCGGTGTCGAGCGTGATGTACTGCATCAGAAGCCAAATCCCAGTTGTGTCGCTTTCGGCTTGAATCGATCGATCAGTCCGGCGGCATCGAGACGATGCGGCGAGGGTCGGTGATCGCTGAGGACGATGAACGGCAGCGCCTTGTTGCGGGGGATATGCAATCGCTCGAGATCGGCAAGGCGGATCGTGGTGGTGCGCCTTGTTGCGATGATGCGGTCGACCGTCCTGGTGCCGAAGCCCGGCACCCGCAGCAGCTCCTCACGGCTGGCGCGGTTGACGTCGAGCGGGAAACGGTCGCGATGGCGCAGCGCCCAGGCGAGCTTGGGATCGATGTCGAGCGGCAGCATGGCGCTGTCCTCGACGATCTCGCCGACATCGAAGCCGTAGAACCGCATCAGCCAGTCGGCCTGGTAGAGCCGGTGCTCGCGCAGCAGCGGCGGCGCGCGCAGGGGCAGTGCGCGGCTGGCATCGGGGATCGGGCTGAAGGCCGAGTAATAGACGCGCCGCAGCCGGTAGGCGCCGTAGAGATTGGCGCTGGTGTGGAGAATGGTGTGATCGGAGGCACTATCGGCGCCGACGATCATCTGCGTGCTCTGGCCGGCGGGCGCGAAGCGCTGCGGCTTCGCTTTGGTTCTCGCGCTGCGATATTCCTCGGCCTCGTCCAGCTTCAGCCGCAGCCGGCCCATGGTGCGGCGGATTGCGCGGACGTCCTTCTCCGGCGCGAATTGCTGCAGGCTCGTCTCCTCGGGCATCTCGATGTTGATCGAGAGACGGTCGGCATATTTGCCGGCCTCGGCGATCAGCGCATCGTCGGCCTCGGGAATGGTCTTCAGATGGATGTAGCCGCGGAAGTGATGCTCCTCGCGCAGTTTGCGCGCGACGCTCACCACCTGCTCCATCGTGTAATCAGGGCTGCGGATGATGCCGGAGGAGAGAAACAGGCCCTCGATGTAATTGCGCCGGTAGAAGTCGAGCGTGAGCTTGACCAGTTCGTCGATGGTGAAGCGGGCGCGCGGCACGTTGGAGGAGGCGCGGTTGACGCAATAGAGGCAATCGTAGTTGCAGGCATTGGTCAACAGCACCTTGAGCAGCGAGATGCAGCGCCCGTCCGGCGCGTAGGAATGGCAGATACCCATGCCAGGCGCGGTCGAGCCCATGCCCTTGCCGTCGCTGGAATCCCGCTTTTCGGTGCCGCTGGAGGCACAGGACGCGTCGTACTTGGCGGCGTCGGCGAGGATCTCCAGCTTGCGTTGCACGTCCATGTCTAAATCCCTTTGATTCCGCTCATGAATCCGACGTGCGCCAATTCGATTGACTCTTTGAGCGCCGTTAGCTTTATATTAGAACATATCATGAACAAATGAGCCAGCCGCTGGTTTCTCTTTCGAGAGCCATCGGCAATCACCTCTGAAGGAGCGGCGTATATGAGCGGCGCACGCATCAGCGCGCTTGCGATCCTGCGCGGCCAGATCGAGCGCATCGAGACGGCGGAGGTCGTGCATCCGCGCGATCGTATCGCGCTCGGCCATGGCGCGGCCGACGCCGCGCTGAAAGGCGGACTCGCGCGCGCGGCGATCCACGAGGTGTTTTGTGAGGGGCGTCAGGGCGCGGCCGCGACGGGCTTCGTCATGGGCCTTGCGGGACGCGTGAGCGCGCGCCGGCCGCTATTGTGGGTGCGGCAGGATTTTTCGGAAGTGGAAACCGGCGCCCTGTCGATGAGCGGGCTCGCCGAGCTTGGCCTCGATCCGCGCCGTGTGGTGATGGTGCGCGCCGCCGATGTCGAGAGCGCGCTGCGCACCTCGGCCGACGCGCTTGCCTGCGATGCGCTGGGGGCCGTCGTGCTCGAGCTCTGGGGCGAGACCAGGCAGTTTGATCTCGTGGCAAGCCGCAAGCTGACGCTCGCCGCGCAAGGCTCGGGCGTTACCGGCCTCTTGCTGCGGATGGCGGCGCAGCCGCTGCCTTCGACCGCGGAAACACGATGGATGCTGCGTGCGGCGCATTCGCCGCCGGGGGCCGCCTGGAGCGTTTGGGGCGCGCCGCGCTTCGATGCCGAGCTGTTGCGCAATCGTCATGGCCCCTGCGGCCGGTGGATCATGGAATGGAATTGTGATGAGTGCCAGTTCAGTGAACCGTCGACGTATCCTCAGCCTGTGGCTGCCGCGCCTGCCCATCGACAGGATCCAGCGCTTCTTCAACAGCGCCGGGCTGGGTAAAGCCAATCATCAGCCTGATATCGTCGTCATCAAGGACAATAATGCGCTGGTGATCCATGCGCTGGACGAGGCCGCCGAACGCCTCGGCCTGTATATCGGCCAGCCGCTGGCCAATGCGCGGGCGATGTGTCCGGACTTGCGTGTGTTCGACGCCGATCTCGTGGCCGATGCGAAGACGCTCAGCGACATCGCCGATTGGTGCGACCGCTTCACCCCGCTGGTGGCGCTCGATCCGCCGCACGGGCTGTTCCTCGACATTACCGGCTGTGCCCATCTGTTCGGCGGTGAGGCCGCGCTGCTCAAGACGCTGGTCCGCGCCTTGGCCCGGCAAGGCTTTGCCGTCAGCGCGGCGATTGCGGGCACCTCGGTCTGTGCCCGCACGCTGACGCGGCAGGCATCCGGCACCATCGTGGCCGATGGCGGCGAGGCGGAGGCGATCAGGTCGTTTCCAGTCTCCGCGCTCGGTGCAGGTGAGGCCATCACCACCGGCCTGCGCCGCGCCGGGCTGAAGACCATCGGCGATGTCGCATCGCGCGAGCGGAGCGAGATCACGGCGCGGTTCGGCGCCCGGTTCTCCACGCTGCTCGCCCATGCGCTGGGGCAGGGCGATGCGCCGATAAGTCCGCGCAAACCGCTGCCCGACTACATCGTGGAAAAACGCTTTGCCGAGCCGATCGCGACCGACACCATGATCGCGATGACGCTGTCGCGCCTGGCGGACACGTTGATCGCCTCGATGGAGAAACAGGGCAAGGGCGCGCGGCGGCTGGAGGCCGCCTTCTTCCGCACCGACGGCGTGGTGCGCACGATCACGGTCGAGACCGGTCGCCCCGTGACGCGGAGCGCGGTGATCGACCGCCTGTTCCGCGAGCGGCTCGATGCACTCGCCGATCCCCTCGATCCCGGCTTCGGCTTCGACATGGTGCGGCTGTCGGCGAGCCGCACCGAGATCGTGGCGCAGGAGCAGCGCGATCTCGACGCGCATGTCCACGACAATGACGAGCTCGCCGCGCTGATCGACCGCATCGCCGCGCGCATCGGGGGAAAACGCGTCGTCGTGCACTTGCCGCAGGACACCCACATCCCCGAACGTGCGGTGCTGGCCGCATCGGCGCAGCATCATCTCACCGCCGCCATGCAGGCCACATGGCCCGCGCGCACCGAGAGCGAGCCGCCGCTGCGTCCCTTGCGGCTGTTCGACAAGCCGGAGCCGATCAAGGTGCCGTTCGCGACCGTGCCCGACGGCCCGCCGCATCAATTCACCTGGCGCCGCGCGCTGCATGCGGTGGTGCGGGTGGAGGGGCCCGAGCGCATCGCGATGGAATGGTGGCGGCAGGACGGCAAGCAGCTGACGCGGGATTATTTCCGCATCGAGGATGCCGAGGGCCTGCGTTTCTGGATCTTTCGCGACGGTCTCTATGAAGGCGAGGTGTTCGACGGTGACGGCAAGCCTGCGTCTCCCGGCTGGTATGTGCACGGTCTCTTCGCATGAATACGCCTGGCTATGCCGAGATCGGCATCACCACGAACTTCTCCTTCCTGCGCGGCGGCTCGGATCCGCGCGCCTATGTGCATCAGGCCAGCAAGCTCGGGATTCCCGCGATCGGCATCGCCGACCACAACACGCTCGCCGGCGTGGTGCGCGCCTGGAACGAGCTCGACAATGACAAGGTGCTGCACAAGCCGAAACTGTTGATCGGCGCCCGCATCGTCTTCATCGACGGCACGCCCGACATCCTGGTCTATCCACGCGACCGCGCCGCCTATGGCCGGCTGTGCCAGCTCCTCACGAGGGGCAAGCGCGGCGACGACATCACGCGGATCGAGAAGGGCGAGTGTCATCTCAGGCTTGACGATCTCCTGGAATTCTCGGAAGGCCAGCTCCTGGTCCTGACGCTGCCGCATCGCTTCGAAGCCGTGCAGGCGCTGGATGTCCTCGCAAAGCTCAAAGCCAGTCGCGCCGATGGCGTCTGGCTGGCGGCGAGCCTGCTCTATCGCGGCGACGACAAGCGTCGTCTCTCGCGGCTCGATGATCTCGCCGCAAAGGCCAAGGTGCCGCTGCTCGCGACCAACGAGGTGCTGTATCACGATCCCGGCCGCCGTCCGCTTCAGGACGTGCTGACCTGCATCCGGGAAAAGACCACGATCGAGGCGATTGGGCGGAAGCTCGAGGCCAATGCCGAGCGCTTCCTGAAAACGCCGCGCGAGATGGCGCGGCTGTTCCGCGATGTCCCCGAGGCAGTCGCGGAGACCATGCGCTTCGCGGACGCAATCGAGTTCTCGCTCGACCAGCTCAAGTACCAATATCCCGACGAGCCGGTGCCGCCGGGCAAGACCGCGCAGGGGCATCTGGAGGATCTGACCTGGGCGGGCGTCGACAAATATTTCGACGGCAAGATCGACGACAAGCTGCGCGCCACCCTGAAGAAGGAGCTCGCGCTGATCGCCGAGCTGAAATACGCGCACTACTTCCTCACCGTGCACGACATCGTGCACTACGCGCGCAGCCAGAACATTTTGTGCCAGGGCCGCGGCTCGGCGGCGAATTCGGCCGTGTGCTACGTGCTCGGCATCACCTCGGTCGACCCGACCAAGGTCGACCTGTTGTTCGAGCGCTTCATCTCCAAGGAACGGCTGGAGCCGCCCGATATCGACGTCGATTTCGAGCATTCGCGGCGCGAAGAGGTGATGCAATATGTCTACCGCCGCTACGGCCGCCACCGCGCCGCGATCATCGCCACCGTCATCCATTACCGCCCGCGCAGCGCCATCCGCGACGTCGGCAAGGCGCTCGGCCTGACCGAGGACGTCACCGCCGCGCTCGCCGATACCGTCTGGGGCAGCTGGGGCAAGGGCCTCAACGACATGCAGGTCCGGCAGGCCGGGCTCGATCCGCAAAATCCCATGATCAATCTCGCGGTCGAGCTCGCGACCGAGCTGATCGAATTCCCGCGCCATCTTTCCCAGCATGTCGGCGGCTATGTGCTGACCCAGGACCGGCTCGACACCTATGTGCCGATCGGCAATGCCGCGATGGACGACCGCACCTTCATCGAATGGGACAAGGACGACGTCGACGCGCTTCATATGATGAAGGTCGACGTGCTCGCCCTGGGCATGCTGACCTGCATCAGGAAATGTTTCGATCTGATCGACCAGCACAAGGGCGAGCGTTTTGTGCTGGCGAGCGTCCCGCAGGACGATCCCAACGTCTATGACATGCTGTGCCGCGGGGAATCGCTCGGCGTGTTCCAGGTCGAGAGCCGCGCCCAGATGAACATGCTGCCGCGGCTGAAGCCGCGCACCTTCTACGATCTCGTCATCGAGGTCGCGATCGTGCGTCCCGGGCCGATCCAGGGCGACATGGTGCATCCTTACTTGCGGCGGCGGAACGGGCTGGAAAAGGTGAGCTATCCGTCTCCGTCGCCGGAGCATGGCGACAAGGACGAACTCTACAAGGTGCTGCACAAGACGCTCGGTGTCCCGCTGTTCCAGGAGCAGGCGATGCGCATCGCGATCGAGGCCGCACATTTCACCTCCGAGGAAGCCAACGGCCTGCGCCGCTCGATGGCGACCTTCCGCAATGTCGGCACCATCGGCCAATACGAGGAGAAGCTGATCGGCAACATGGTCGCCCGCGGCTACGACCCCAATTTCGCCAAAAGCTGCTTTGACCAGATCAAGGGATTTGGCTCCTACGGCTTTCCGGAGAGCCATGCCGCGAGCTTTGCGCAGCTGGTCTACATCTCGTCGTGGCTGAAGCACTATCATCCCGACGCCTTCTGCTGCGGTCTGTTGAACTCGCAGCCGATGGGCTTTTATGCGCCGGCGCAGATCGTCGGCGATGCCCGCAAGAACGGTGTCGAGGTCCGCGACATCGACGTGTCCTACAGCTTTGCGCAGAACACGCTGGAGCAGGGGAGCGGCAAGTACTGCGCCGTGCGCCTCGGCTTCCGCCAGATCGACGGCTTCCATTGGCTGGATGAAGATGAAGAGAGACTGAAACGCTCCCAGCTGTCATTCCGGGATTTGCCTGAAGAATCTTCCGTGATTGGGCCGGTCTTGCCGCAGGCTCCGTTCACCTCTCCCCAACGGGGAGAGGTCGATTTGCTCCTCGCGATGCGAAGCATCGTCGAGTGCAAATCGGGTGAGGGGGCTCAGGTCCCTCGAGAGACCCCACCCCTCACCCGCGCCTTCGGCGCGACCTCTCCCTATGGGAGAGGTGTAGCACCTCCGATGCCTCAGCAGGACTGGGCCGACCGCATCGTCGCCGCGCGCAACCGTCGCCCCTTCACGTCACTGGAAGATTTCGCCCGCGACACCGGCCTGCCCAAGCGCGCGCTGATCCTCTTGGCGGACGCCGATGCGTTCCGCTCGCTCGGGCTCGACCGCCGCGAGGCGCTGTGGCAGGTGCGGCGGCTGCCCGACGACGTGCCGCTGCCGCTGTTCGAGGCGGCGACCGCGCGCGAGCAGCCGGACGAAGGCGCAAAACCGCTGCCGGTGATGCCGCGCGCCGAGCAGGTGGTCGCGGACTACCAGACCATCCGGCTGTCGCTGAAGGGGCACCCGATGGAATTCCTGCGCGAGATGTTGACGCGCGAGCGTATCGTCGCCTGCAAGGAGATCAGCCATGAGAACGAGCGGCGCCGCGTCCGCTGCGCCGGCGTGGTCCTGGTGCGGCAGCGGCCGGGCAGCGCCAGCGGCGTCGTGTTCATGACGCTGGAGGACGAAACCGGCATCGCCAATGTCGTGGTCTGGCCCAAGATCATGGAGCAGTACCGGAAAGAGGTGATGGGCGCGCGCCTCATCGAGGTACAGGGCTATATCCAGAGCAGCCCGGAGAAGGTGACGCATCTGATCGCCCAGCGCATGGTCGACCGCTCGCACGATCTTGTCGGCCTCGCCAACGATGCGCTCAGCCGCAAGCATCCGCTGCCCGCAGGCACCACCGTGGTCGAGCCGCTCAACGAAGATCCCCGCGCCCTTACGGATATGCCAGCGCAAAAAATCCGTCACCCCCGCAACGTCCGCATCCTGCCACCGTCGCGGGATTTTCATTGACTGCAAGGCGCGCTGCCCGCCACGCCGTCATTGCGAGCGCAGCGAAGCAATCCACACTGTCTCCGCGACGGGATCCTGGATTGCTTCGCTGCGCTCGCAATGACGGTTGTTGCAATGACGGCGCGCTCATTCTCAGTTGCCCGGGCTTGACCCGGGCATCCATGTCTTCCTGCGTTCGCTAGACCGCGTGGATGGCCGGGTCAAGCCCGGCCATGACGGAGGAGAGAGTTCGGCAACCTATACTCTAGCTTCCCCCTAAAAATTCACCCGGTTCGAGATCGCACCGTCCACGACGAGATTCGACCCCGTGGTGAATCCCGACACCGGGCTCGCCAGAAACACCGCCGCGCTCGCGATCTCCTGCGGTGTCGCCATGCGGCCGGTCGGATTGCGCTTCATCGCGTCGTTGTACCGCTCCGGCATGTTCTTCTCGATCATTTCCCAGACGCCGCCCTTGAAATAGACGGTGCCGGGCGAGACGACATTCACGCGGATCTTCTTCCTCGCGTATTGCCGCGCCAGCCCCTTGGCCATGTGGATCAGCGCGGCCTTGATCGGGCCGTAGGAGCTGGCCGTGTCCGCCTGCGCCGCGGCGATCGACGAGATGATCACGAAGGCCGCATCGCCGCCTTCGGCGCTGCTTGTCTCGAGGAACGGCCGGGCGGCGTCGAAGGCGTGCACGGCGCCGAGCACGTCGAGCCGGAAATTCTGCTCCCAGGATGCGGGATCGTGCCCTTGCGCCATTGCGCCGGCATTGGAGAACAGCAGGTCGATGCCGCCGAGATCTTTCGCAGCCGTCTCGATCCAGCCTTTCAGCGCCGCGCCGTCGGTGACGTCGACCGTGCCGCCGGTGGCGCGGATGCCGCTCGCCTTCAACTCCGCAACGGTTGTCGCAACCTGATCGGCGTTGCGCGCGCACACCGCGACATTGGCGCCTTCACCGGCCAGCGTCGCCGCAATCGCCCGCCCGATGCCGCGCGTGCCGCCGAGCACGACGGCGTTCTTGCCCTTGAGACCGAGATCCATTGTTGGCTCCTTTTTGTTGGTCCGTGCAGTGTAGCTGTTTCGAGAGACGGCCAGAAGCCTCCAGGTCGTCATTGCGAGGAGCTCTTGCGACGAAGCAATCCAGAAATGCATCCGCGGAAAGGTCCTGGATTGCTTCGCGCAGCCTGTCATGGGGCCGCGCCGCGCGCGGACCCGTTGGCTCGCAATGACGTGGAGAGAAATGTGCGCCCTTCACTCCGGCGCGGCCCCGACCGGCGGACCGCCGGGCGGGCGGTGCAGGAACGTCAGCGAGACATAGGCGCCGGTCCAGGAGCCGATCGCGGCGAAGGCGACATAGAAGGCGTTCTCGGTGTAGCTGATCACGGCGTAGGAGGAGAGCAGGTACCAGACCGCGCTCCAGTTCGCAGCGGGGATGCGTTTGCGCGCGATCACGGCCGAGGTGAACATGACATAGACGGCGTCGGTGGCCGCCGTCGCGATGAATACGGCACCTGCGATGAGGGGATCGATGGCGGCCATTGCATTCCTTTCTGCGATCATGACACGGTCGCGAAAAGTACAGCAAATGAGCAGGGAGAGAAGCAGTCATGCACAGCCCCGCCGACATTCTCGAGGGCATCTGGACCTCCGCCCGAGGCGATCCGACTGCGCTCGGCCGCGTGCGGCTGACCGGCGAGGAGCCGCAAATCCCGTCCTCGTTGCCGTCGCCGGCCAGACCATGATCGCGGCGGCCGCCCTTGGATTGAACGGCCCGGATCTTACGGGAGAGGTCGTACATGCTGCGTTCATAGAACACATGCAATCTGGCTTCGGCGCGTTGAACGCGGTGCAGCATTCCGTTCGGCTGTCGACAACGCCGGCGCAATGGAGCCCCCCGGCAATGCGCTCGGCGGTCATCCGGCACGAAGCTGACATGAAGCTGACAAGTCGCAAACTTTTAACGCCAACGCGGGGTGTCCTGCGCTTTTTAGGTTGTTTGAAATCGGAATTCGGCACTATTAGCGCGACCGATGAGGCAATCATTTGCCGAGATCGTCGCAGACACGACGGGCCCCATGGCAGTTGAGATTACCAAGCGATTGCGCGTGATTGCAAAGCAACGGGTGGTCGCATCCGTAGTTTTACTAGCTCTCGCCGGCGCCGGTGTCGGAGCGTACGGCTTCTTCTCTTCAGGGCCGAAGGAAAAGAAGCACTCCGAAATCTCCAGCCAGTCGCGCAGGAATGCGCAGACCTTCACGCCCACGCCGTCCGAATGGGCGACGCTGGCGATCGAACCGGTCGCCGCGAGGAGCTTCCGCGCCGAGTATGTCACCGAGGGCAAGGTCGCGGTCGACGAGGATCGCTCGACGCCGGTGTTCTCGCCCTATGCGGGCCGTGTCACCAAGCTGCTCGCAAAGCCGGGCGAGACGCTGAAGCAAGGGCAGCCGCTGTTTACGATCGAAGCCGCCGACACCGTGCAGGCCCAGAACGATTTCGTCGCGGCGATGACCTCGCAGAACAAGGCGAAGTCGGTGCTCGAGCTTTCCGACATCCAGTTCAAGCGCGCCAAGGATCTCTACGAGGGCCATGCCATTCCGCTCAAGGACTATCAGCAGGCGGAAGCGACCCAGGTGCAGGCGCAAAACGACATGCGCTCCTCGGTGACGGCGCTGGAAGCCGCGCGCAACAAGCTGCGCATCCTCGGCTTCACCGACGAGGCCATCAGGACATTCCAGGAAAAAGGCGTCATCGATCGGGAGATCACGATCTATTCGCCGATCTCCGGCACCGTCGTGCAGCGCAAGATCGGCCCGGGCCAATACGTCAATTCCGGCGCCAGCGATCCGGTCTTTGTGGTCGGCGACCTCTCGACGGTCTGGCTCACCGCCTTCGTGCGCGAGAGCGATGCGGCCGCTGTGTGCATCGGCCAGGACATCACCGTCAACGTGATGGCGCTGCCGGGCCGCCCGTTCAGCGCCAAGATCAACTACGTTGCCGCCGCGATCGACCCCGCCACCCGCCGCCTGCTGGTCCGCGCCACGATCGACAACAAGGACGGGCTGCTCAAGCCGGAAATGTTCGCGAACGTCACGATCTATTCGGCCGGCGACCGCGCCGCGCCGGCGGTGCCGAAGCAGGCGCTGATCTACGAGGCCGACAAGGTCCGCCTCTGGGTCGCGCGTGAGGACAAGTCGGTCGAGCTGCGCCAGATCAAGATCGGTCTCATCAACGGCAACCTCGTCGAGGTCACCAGCAATCTCAAGCCCGGCGAGCAGATCGTCACCAAAGGCAGTCTGTTCATCGACCGCGCGGCGTCCGGCAGCTGATCGACGACCCAAGAAAATTGAAGACCTGAATGGATCGTCTCGTTGCCCTTGCCGTCAACCGGCGTTTCCTGATGGTCGGCATGTTCGCCGCCGTTCTGATCGGCGGTCTGATCGCGTTCAACCGGCTCAACATCGAGGCCTATCCCGATCCCACCCCGCCGATGGTCGACATCGTGACGCAGAGCCCCGGCCTGTCGGCCGAGGAGATCGAGCGCTACATCACGATCCCGATCGAGACCCAGGTCGCCGGCCTGAAGAATATCACGACCATCCGCACGATCTCGCTCTACGGTCTGTCCGACGTCAAAATCCAGTTCTCCTTCGCCTACACCTATGACGAGGCGCTGCAGCAGGTGCTGAACCGCCTGGCGCAGCTCGCGCCGCTGCCCGGCAACGTGCAGCCGCAGATCTCCCCGCTCAGCCCGATCGGCGAGATCTTCCGCTATCGCCTGGTCGGCCCGCCGAATTACAGCGTGCTCGACCTCAAGACCATCCAGGACTGGATGCTGCAGCGCCGCTTCCGCGCGGTGCCCGGCGTAATCGACGTCACCGGCTGGGGCGGCAGGAGCAAGACCTACGAGATCCAGGTCGACTTCAACAAGCTGGTCGCCAACGGCCTGACCTTGCCGCAACTGCTCCAGGCGGTCGGCAATTCCAACGTCAATGTCGGCGGCAACACCGTCAATATCGGCCAGCAATCCGCCGTCGTGCGCGGCGTCGGCCTGATCCGCTCGATCGACGACCTCGCCAACACCATGGTGGCGCAGACGGGCGGCAATCCGGTGCTGGTCAAGGACGTCGCCACCGTCACCGTCGGCCAGAAGCCACGTCTCGGCATTGCCGGCATCGACGATTCCGACGACATCGTGCAGGGCATCGTCCTGATGCGGCGCGGCGAGCAGAGCTCGCCGACCATCAAGCGCGTCCACGAGCTCGTCCAGCAGATCAACAACTCCAGCATCCTGCCGCCCGGCGTGCGCATCGAGCGCATCTACGACCGCGGCGACCTGATCGAGCTCACCACCCACACGGTGCTGCACAACATGGTGATCGGCATCCTGCTGATCGTGCTGTTGCAGTGGATCTTCCTCGGCGATCTCCGCAGCGCGTTGATCGTCGGCGCCACCATCCCGTTCGCGCTGTTCTTCGCCGTCATCATCCTGGTGCTGCGCGGGGAATCGGCCAACCTGCTGTCGGTCGGCGCGATCGATTTCGGCCTGATCGTCGATGCCACCGTGATCATGGTGGAGGCGATCTTCCGGCGTCTGACGCAAACGACGCCGATGTCGGAAGCCGAGCATATGTCTTCCGAGACGCTGTTCGGCATGAAGAGCCATGCCATCCTCAGCGCGGCCGCCGACGTCTCGCGATCGATCTTCTTTGCGGCCGCGATCATCATCGCGGCCTTCCTGCCGCTGTTCACGCTGTCTGGCGTGGAGGGCAATATCTTCGGCCCGATGGCGCGCACCTATGCCTATGCGCTGGCCGGCGGTCTGCTTGCGACCTTCACCGTGACTCCCGCACTGTCCGCGATCATCCTGCCCGCGCATGTCGAGGAGACCGAGACCAAGGTGATGCTGATTCTGCACCGGCTCTACATGCCCGTGCTGAATTGGGCGGTCGCCCATCGCAACATCGTCCTCGGCGGTGCGGTCGGCCTCGTGCTGATGACGGTGGCGCTCAGCCGGCTGCTCGGCCTCGAATTCCTGCCGAAGCTGGAGGAGGGCAATCTCTGGATCCGTGCCACGCTGCCGCCGACCATCTCGCTCCAGGAAGGCAACAGCTACGTCAACGAGATGCGCAAGGTGATCCGCGCCCGGCCCGAGGTCGAATCCGTCGTGTCGCAGCACGGTCGTCCCGACGACGGCACCGACGCCGCCGGCTTCTTCAACGCCGAGTTCTTCGCGCCGCTCAAGCCCGTGAGCCAATGGCCCGGCACCCGCGACAAGGAAGAGCTGACCGCGCAATTGCTCAAACAGCTCGACGATCGCTTCCCCGGCGTCGAGTTCAACTTCTCGCAATATCTGCAGGACAACGTCTCCGAAGCCGTCTCCGGCGTGAAGGGCGAGAACTCGATCAAGCTGTTCGGTAGCGACCTCCAGGCGCTCACCGACACCGCCAACAAGATCAAGCAGGTGCTGTCGACCGTGCAGGGCGTGACCGACCTTGCCGTGTTCACCTCGCTGGGGCAGCCGACCGTTCAGATCGACATCGACCGCGCCAAGGCAGCGCGATACGGCCTTGCACCGGGCGACATCAACGCCACCATCAAGGTCGCGATCGGCGGCGACACCGCCGGCGACCTCTACGAGCCCGGAAGCGACCGCCACTTCCCGATCATCGTCCGCCTCGCGCCGGAATATCGCCGTAGCGCCGAGGCGATCCAGAATTTGCGGATCGGCGCGCCCGGGTCGAACGGCACCGTCACGCAAATCCCCTTGAGCGAGGTCGCGACCATCAGCCTCGTCTCCGGCGCCGCCTACATCTATCGCGAGCAGCAGGAGCGCTATCTGCCGATCAAGTTCTCGGTGCGCGAACGCGATCTCGGCAGCGCGATCAGCGAGGCGCAGCAGAAGATCGCCGAGCAGGTGCAGCTGCCGGCGGGCTCGCACATGGAATGGGTCGGCGAGTTCGGCAATCTCCAGGACGCGATCCGGCGGCTCTCGATCGTGGTGCCGATCTCGCTGGCGCTGATCGGCGTGCTGCTCTGGTTCAACTTCGGCTCGATGACCGACACGCTGCTCGCGATGAGCGTGATCCCGATGGCGATCTTCGGCGGCGTGCTCGGCCTCTTGATCTCGGGCACCGCGTTCAGCGTCTCCGCGGCGATCGGCTTCATCGCGCTGTTCGGCATCGCGGTGATGGACGGCATCATCATCCTGTCCCAGTTCAACCAGCTGATCGAAGAGGGCATGGACCGCATGAGCGCCGTGGTGCGCACCGGCGAGCTGCAGCTCCGTCCGGTGCTGATGACCTGCGTCGTCGCAGGCGTCGGCCTCCTGCCGGCGGCGCTGTCGGAAGGCATCGGCTCACAGGTGCAGAAGCCGCTCGCGGTCGTCGTCGTCACCGGCATGATGCTGGCGCCGGTCGTGATCCTCGTGACCCTGCCGGTCCTGATTTCCTTCTTCTCCCGCCGCGCGCGTTGATCGTCAGAACCCGTAGAGCCGCACCGGATTGTCGACCAGGATCTTCCTGCGCACCTCGGCATCCGGCGCCCACACCGGAAGCTGGTTGAGCAGGCGGCCGTCGTCGATCTGATAGAGCGGCGCGATGTCGGTGGGCTTGCGGCCCTCGACGCGGCTCGAATCCGGATGCGGCCAGTCGGTGCCCCAGACGATGCGGTCCGCATTGGCCGCGATCAGTGCGCGGGCATAAGGCACCATGTCCTGATAGTCGGGCGCGAGCTTCGATGAGCGATAGGCGCCCGAGATCTTCACATAGGCCTTGCCGGACTTCACCAGCGCGACAAGATCGGAGAAGCCTGGCTGCTCCAGCCCGAGCGAAGCCTCGAGACCGCCGAAATGGTCGAACACGACCGGCACCGGCGCCGTCTCGACGAGGTCCTTGATCGCGGAGATCATGGCCAGCGTGGTGTAGAGCTGCACGTGCCAGCCGCGCGCCTTCATGCGCTCGACGGCGGCGGTGAAGCGCGGCCGGCCGACATTGGGATCGTTGACGCCGCCGGTCGCCAGATTGAGGCGGATGCCGCGGAAGCCCTCCTGGTGCATCGTATCGAGCGCGCTCTCCGGCGTCTTGTCGTCGATCACGGCGACGCCGCGCGCGGTCGCGCCGCGGGCCTTCATGCCGAACAGTGTGGAAGAATTGTCGGTGCCGTAGACGCTCGGCGTCACGATCACCACGCGCTCGATATGCAGCGCTTTGTGCAGCGCGGCCATTTCTTCCGGCGAAGCCGGCTCCGGCGTATAGACGCGTCCCGCGAAGAACGGAAACTTTTCGACATCGCCATGAATATGGGTATGGCAGTCGCAGGCATGTGCCGGGACGTCGAAATTGATCGGCGTCGCAGGCTGCGCCGCGCGGGCATGGGCTTTGCTGGTCATGGTTACTCCGGCCGCAAGGGAGGCAAGCAGGACGCTGCGTCGGCTGAGCATGGTTTCTCTCCCGTCTTGTTTTTTATCGGCGAGTGGGAGGAGACTATCACATCAGCCGGGTAACCGCTCCGCTTCGCTGCATAGCTGCTCGACGAGACCAGCAAGCGGACGTGAGCCGTCCACGCGCACGACCGGGCAGGGCAGGCCCGAGAGCCACGCTTCATGCTTGGCGAGACTGCGGCCTTCGCGATCGCCGGCTTCGTAATGGGAGGCCCATTCGACGAACTCTTCGGTCTCGCCATGGCGCCAGCCGCCCGGCGCGACGGCATCGGCACCGAAATGCGCGGCCTCCCGGGCGCGCAATCGTTTCATCCGGATATCGCGCGGCGCCGTCACGAAGACGACGAGGTCGAAGTACGAAACGAGCTCTTCGCCCCAGCCGGTGACGGAGCCGCTCAGCACCCAGTCGAGACGCGGCAAGAACATCTCGCGCATCAGGCGCAGGCGGTCGGCGGCGGGGCGGGTTGTCTGATAGGGCGGCACGGTCGGCAGCCAGAAATAGTCGTCGCTGTCGTGATGCGGCAGCGCCAGCCGGCCCGCGAGCGCGCGTCCGATCGTGGTCACGCCGGAGCCCGAGGCTCCCGTCAGATGGATGCGGCGGCTTTTCATCTGCATCCACCGAAGAGATTTTGAGGCTACTGCCCCGACGGCGTGCGCAGGCCGTGCCAGGCGTCGCGGACCTGGTGGTAGTGCACCTCGGGCAGGTAATCCGGCGTGTTCAGGTTCAGCGTCTTGACGTCGAGATGGCCGATGGCGCTGAGCAGCGTGTAGGAGGCGATCACGCGGTCGCGTTGCGCGCCGATCAGGCGGGCCTTGGCCTGGATCAGGTCGGCCTGCGAGTTCAGAACGTCCACGGTCGTGCGCTGGCCGCCGGCGGCCTCGCGCTGCACGCCCTGCAGCGCGACCGTGGCCGCCTTCACCTCGGATTCGGAGGCCGAGACCGTGACCTTGGCGCCTTCATTCGCGACCCAGGCACTGACCGCCGCCGTGCGCGCCTGGTTGCGCACCTGGTCGAGCACGAGGCGGCTCTGCGCCGTGATCTCCTTGGCCTGCCGGGTCTGCGCCGCGGCCTGGCCGCCGTCGTAGATCGGCGCGGTGACGTTGGCGACGATCGAGGCCTGGTCCTCGGCCAGGGTCCCGAGGGTCGGGTCGTTGTTGCGGCTCTTGCTGGCGCTGCCCTGGATGGTCGCGCTCGGCAGCAGCGTGCCTTCGGCGATGCGGATGTTGGTGGAGGCGACATCGACGTCGAAGCTGGCGGCCATCACCGCCGGATGCTGACGGATCGCCATCGTCATGGCGTCCTCGCGGCTCTTCGGCAGATAGCGGTCGACGGCCTCGGCAGGCCTGAGCTGCGAGGGCGCATTGCCGATCACTTGCGCATAGGTGGCCTGGCTGATCGCAAGCGCGACCTCGGCCGCGTTGAGATCGGCGAGGCCACGGTTGAGGCGGGCCTCGGCCTGTGCGGTGTCGGTCGGCGTGACGTCGCCGGCATTGAGGCGGCGCTGGGTGACGGCGAGCGTCTCGCGCAGGAAGGCGACGTTGGAGCGCTGCGCCTCGACCAGCGACTGGTTGGCGAGCACGTTGGTGTAGGCGGTGACCGCATCGAGCAGGACGCCCTGGCCGACGTTGCGCAGCGCTTCGCGGCCCGACTGCACCTGGAACTCGGCGGCCCGCACGCCGTTGGCGGTGCGGAAGCCGTTGAACAGGCTCTGCGTCACCGTGACGCCGATGATCCAGGGTTTCAGATTGCCGGTCTGGATGGTGTTGTCGGGCAACAGATTGCGTACCGATTGCAGGCCGGCGCTGAGGCTCGCCACGATCTGCGGCCGGTAGCCGGCGAGGGCCTGCGGCACGTTCTCGTCGGTGGCGCGCTGGCGCGCACGCTCGGCATTGAGCTGCGGATTGGTCTGGTAGGCTTTTGCCAAGGCTTCCGGCAGGGCTTCGGCCCATGCCGCGGAGGGAAGGGCGCAAGAGAGCGCGCAAGAGAGCGCCAGCGTGGTCCATGTCGCAAGCACAGAACCCGCGCCCGATCGACGCCGCGTCACCCCGCGACCAGCTCTGGCGGTACGCCCAATCATGTAATCCCGCTTAATCCCGGCTGTCCGCCCCCGCCGACGATGGCCTCTTAGCTGTTTAGCCAGCCGAGGTCCCGCAGGCAAACTGCCGCGGGGAAAACCTCCATGTATTCCGTGCTTGTTGCAGGCGCGTCACAGGATGTGCGCGGGAAAGCGCCGGAGCCTTACACCGGCATGACCGGCTCGGGTGCTAACGGTTCTTGTTCACCGGCTTGCGCTTCTCGATGAACGCCGCCATGCCCTCCGAGCGGTCCTCGAGCGCGAAGGTTGCATGGAACAGGTTGCGCTCGACGCTCATGCCTTCGGCGAGCGTGGTCTCGAAGGCGCGGTTCACCGCTTCCTTGGCCATCGCGGCCGCAGGGCGCGACATCGCGGCGATCTTCTCGGCGGCCGCCATGACCTCGTCCATCAGCTTGTCGGCGGGTACGATACGGCTGACGAGGCCGCTTCGCTCGGCTTCCGCGGCGTCCATCATCCGGCCGGTGAGGCAGAGGTCCATGGCCTTGGACTTGCCGATCGCGCGGGTCAGCCGCTGGGTACCGCCAATGCCGGGAATGGTGCCGAGCGTGATCTCGGGCTGGCCGAACTTCGCGGTGTCGGCGGCGATGATGAAATCGCACATCATGGCGAGCTCGCAGCCGCCGCCGAGCGCATAGCCCGCGACAGCGGCAATGGTCGGCTTGCGGCAGCGCGCGATGCGGTCGCCGCCGATCGCGGCGAAATCCTCCGAGAACATGTCGATGAAGCCCTTGGGCTGCATCTCCTTGATGTCTGCGCCGGCGGCAAAGGCCTTCTCGTTGCCGGTCACGACGATGCAGCCGATGGTGTCATCGGCTTCGAGATCGTCGACCGCCGCTGCGATCTCGCGGAAAACGCCGAAGGAGAGCGCGTTGAGCATCTTCGGCCGGTTCAGCTTGACGATGCCGACCGCACCGATGCTCTCGACGATGATGTGTTCGAACGTGCTCATGCTTCACCCACGCTTTTGATTGAGCGGGCAATGTGCCCGCTGGCGCGGATGCCTTCAAGGGGGCCGGAGGACGCGCGCGGGGGGCACGTCCCGGCGGAACCGCCGATCAGGCCATGAACATGCGCGCGGCGGAGGCCAGGGTCAGCAACGTGCCGACACCGATGAAGATCTTGCCGATCAGGGAGCTCTGGTCCCAGGCCGAGCTCTGCTGGGCGCTGGCCATCACCGGCGCCGGCCGCGCCTCGGTTGCGGCAATCACCGCCTTCTGCGGCGGCGGGCTCTCCTGCGCGGCGCGATCGATGTCGTTGAGCTGATCGGGCGCAACGACCTGGCTTTCCGGGGTCTCGGCGTTGGCATTATCGGCGGCCGCCTGGACGTTGTCGTTGGCGCGGCTGGTCATCGCGGCCGCGGCAGCCGGCGTATCGGCGAGCTGCGCATTGGCGTTGGCGACCTCCGGGGGCATCTGGCTCGAGGCCGGCGCCTGACTGTCGGTCTTGTCGTTCTTGGCCTCGTCGGCCTTGGCAGCCGCGTCCTTCTTGTCGGCCTTGTCCTCGGATTTCCGTACCGTCTTCTTGCCGTCGGTGCGGCGCGAGTCGTGGCGCCGGTGCTTGGCCGTGTCGGCTACTTTGTCCGCGCTCTCCGGTTTGTTGCCTGCGGCCGAGTTCGGCGCCGCCTGTGCAACGCCCCCGGACAGCAAGACAAGCCCGGCCAAAACGATCAGGGCCGCGCGCGCGCTGGCTTTCATCATGTCGACGATCTCCCCAATTCCGCCCGTCCCGGCAGCGAACAGAGACCCCGGGGCGTGACGATAGCGGGGCAGAAAATGGGAATCTTCGGGCTACACCCGGCAAAAACGCGGCAAACCCCATCCCGCTCGCCCGATGCAGGACGCACTGATCGGTGTTATGAGCCCTCGCAGATGTTTGCGGCCGCATCGGTCGCGCGGCCCGGATTTTGATCACGAGTTCGTGATAATTTTGGCGCCCGCGTAACAAATTGAAAGAGCGGCCGAATTGGATGGTGAGGGCGCGGGTGCGCGGACGTGAGGACGAATGGACCGGCCTGATGCGGTCGGCCATGGCAGGCGATGATGCGGCATATCATCGCCTGCTGAAAGCAGTCACGCCGGTGCTGCGGGCCGCCGCGAGGCGTGGCCTTGCGCGGGCAGGTCAGCCGCCCGACCAGGCCGAGGATATCGTGCAGGAGATTCTGTTGGCGGTGCATCTGAAGCGGCATACCTGGGACAGCGAAGCGCCCTTCGCGCCCTGGCTGTTTGCGATCGGCCGCAACAAGCTGATCGATGCGCTCCGCCGGCGCGGCAGGCGCGTGTTCGTCAACATCGACGATTTCGCCGAGACGCTGCCGGGCGATGCACCGCAGGAGACCGCTTCGGCCGGCGAGGTCGCCGCCCAGCTCGGAACCCTGCCGCAGCGTCAGCGCGACGTGCTGCAATCGATCGCGGTCGAGGCCGCCTCGATCAAGGATACGGCGGCGAAGTTGTCGATGAGCGAGGGCGCGGTCCGGGTCGCGCTGCATCGCGGACTTGCGGCGCTGACGGCCAAATTGCGGGACCATTGATCATGGACACCGATCAACTCATTCGCTCGCTCGCGGTCGACAACGCGCACCGCGCTCCACGCGTCGGCACCGTCCTGACCATGGCGCTGCTGGTGGCGGCGCCCTTGTCGATCCTGATCTTCGCGACATTCCTCGGCGTGCGCGCCGACGTGATGAGCGCCATGCGCAATCCGTTCTTCGACATGAAGTTCGCGGTGACCCTGTCGCTCGCAATCCCCGCCATCATCATCAGCCTGCATTTGTCGCGTCCCGAAGCCCTGCTCAGCGGTTGGGGCTGGCTGCTGCTGCTTCCCGTCGGGCTGCTCGCGGTGGCGATCGGCAGCGAGGCCATGATGGCGCCGGCCATGCCGATGACGATGCGCCTGATGGGCAAGAACTCCAGGGTATGCCTGGTCGCGATCCCCGCGATGTCGCTGCCGCTGCTTGCGGGGGCGCTGTTCGGCCTGCGCCACGGCGCGCCGTCCCGCCCGGCGCTTGCCGGAGCGCTCGCCGGGCTGGTGTCGGCCGGACTTGCGGCGACCCTTTATGCCTCGCACTGCACCGACGATTCCCCGCTGTTCGTCGCGACCTGGTACACGCTCGCGACCGCGCTGGTGACGGCGATCGGCGCAGCGGTGGGATCGAGGGTGTTGAGATACTAGCCGCCGGCTTCACGCCACCGTCGTCGCACTCTGCATGCGGTGGAAGCGCAGGACCTGTTGTGCGGTCGATGCGCGCAGGGCCTCGTAGGTGTCGCGCAGCTTCAGCATGTCGCTCTGCGACCCGCCGGAGAGCTTCTCGCGCATGGCGATGATCGCGCGCACGCTCGGCCATTGCATGCCCGCGACCTTGGCGAGGATCATCACGCCCTCGGTACGGCTTTCGATCATCATGGTCTCGGCGGTCTCGACCGCAACGCCCGCGAGCGCCGCGAGCCCGGCATTGGTCTCGTCGAACTTGCCCTGTTCGGCGAAGGCCGCGATCTGGAGCTCGTTGAGACGGCCGTCCTGGTGCAGCGACTGCACCAGCGCGCGCGCCATCTCCGTCTGCTTGGTCCTGGCGACGGCGCGAACCCGCTGGGCCGCTTCCTCGACGGCTCTCGACACCTCGTCCGCGAGCTCGGGATGTGCGGCCGCGAGCTTCCTGCGAACGCTCGAGGATGCCTTGGCGACCAGCCTCAGATAGTGATGGCGCGGCAAATCGGGCCGCAGGCCGATGCAGCCGGCGAGGTCGTCGTCGCGCTCGGCGCGGACGACGAGGTCGGCAAGACTCTCCTCGGAGAACCGTGCGCCGGGATTGCCCACGGTCGACTGCACCACGTCCTCGTCGCCCCGCGTCACCAGCACGTCGGTCAGCGCTTCCGACAGCGTCCGTCGCAGCGAGATCGCCTTGAGATGCGCCTGGCCCCTGGTGCGCGCGATCTCGATCAACGTCGCCTCGTCCAGTCGTTCCGATTTCGACAGCACGGGGCCGGAGACCTCGATCACCTCGTCGAGCGCGAGCGTGCGGATGATCTGCGGCGGCGCAGCCGCGATCGGTGCGAGCCGTTCGGCGAGCAGCGCCCTGGCCGACGTCTCGATCTGCTCGGTCAGGCACTGGAACACGTCGTCGAACACGCGGATGTGGTCGTCGGAATAGTTGACCGCGTTGCCCACGAACAGATCGGTGACGCGGCGCAGCGCCTCTACCCGGCGTGCGACGGTGCCGTGCGAGAGGGCAGTCTGCAATTCCTCGAGCAGGCTATCGGATGGTCTTGCGGAGTTGGATCTCATTGCCCTGTCCTGGAGCATTTGGCCCGGCAGCGGCGTCTGTCGCACCGGAGGAAAAAGGATCGGTCAGTTCGCTGCAATGTAGTTGCGCCCTTGCGCCTTGGCGGAATAGAGCGCGCTGTCGGCGCGCGCGAGAAACGTGTCGGCAGTATCATTGTCGCGCAGCGTCACGACGCCCGCGGAAATGGTCACTCGCATGCTTGGGGAGAACGCGCCCCAGTCGAGATCGGCGACGATGCCGCGCAGGCGCTCGAGCATGCGGAGCGCGGCGTCGCCCGACGTGTCCGGCAGCAGCAGCAGGAATTCCTCGCCGCCGTAGCGACCGAAACTGTCGGTCGGCCGGATGTTGGCGAAAATGGTGATCGCGAAGGTGCGCAGCACCTCATCGCCAATGGGATGGCCGTAAGCGTCGTTGATGCGCTTGAACCAGTCGAGATCGATCAGCGCGATCGCGCAAGGCGTGGATGCCCGCCGCGACTTTTCGATCGCGGCGTCGAGGAGCCGCATGATGCAGCGGCGGTTATAGGAGCCGGTGAGCTCGTCGAGCTCAGCCAGTTCCTCGATGCGTCGATAGGCGGCCTTCAATTCGATGCTGCGCGTGTACAGGATCTTGCGTAACGTGGCGCCGAACAGGCCGAGGAAGGCGCACTGCCCGATCACCAGCACGAAACAAAGCATCGAGGCGGTTCGCTGCAGCCGGGTCGCGACCGGCAGTCCGATCGGCAGTTCCGATCCCAGGAAGACCACGGTCAGCCCGCAGGTGGCGAGGCCCCAGGTCAGCATGGCCTGGCTCGACGTCATGCGCAGCGAGCCGAACGCGAAGATCAGGAACAACACGGCAAGGAACGCCACCCCGACGGTCGGCACCGCGAGCAGGAACACCAGTTGCAGCGCCATATGCGCCGAGATCTGATAGACGGTGAGGTAATGATCTTGGAAACGGTCGCCGAAACCGGCTTCCGACAGCACAGTGAAGGTCCCGATGATCAGGAGGCCGCCGAGCCAGAACAGCGTCGGAACCCACATGGAGACCGCGCCGTCATAGGCGTAGAGCAGCAGGACCGCGCCGCCCAGCGAGTAGCTTGCGACCTGGCCGATATACATCTGTCGGCGCTGCCAGGCGCGGCGCGCGCCGACCTCGGGAGCCGTCGTCTCGGGCGCGAGGACGAGATCCGCGACCTCTGCGGCATTCCTCTCCGGAAAGGACGTCGCGGCCGTTCTCATGATTCCGCCAATGGTGGATGTCAGCGTAAAAACCTACGTGCCAAGCCTTTAGGTTTGGTATCCTTTGAAATCGAAACCGAACCGTGCAGCGTGGAACAAGACGATCGGCCTGTGTGAGATTTTTACCGGCGATCAGGTATTGTGTGCGCTGCGGTCGAGCCGAAGCAGGGCTGGGCGCGACAAAGGTGGTGCAGGGCTGCTATGGAACCGGATGAGGCCGGCCACCTGTGCCCGGAACAGGCATTCCGCAGGGAAATATCTCAGTATTATGGTACCGATTCGGACTGGCGACGCTGACCACCGTGGGTGGGACAAGAAAAATGCCCGTATGTGGGGTAGCTCACACAGGCCCCCGTATGACTGCGGTAGGTTGAACAATTTTGCCCCCCACGTCGAACCGTCCACCGCATCGACCCGACCAACTTTGCGAGACGGCCATTGAGCGCGACACAGGCGGCTTCGGACGAGATCCTGATCGCCAGGATCGCTCAAGGTGACCGGCTTGCCATGCAGGTGCTGTACGGGCGGCATCATGTCAGGGTTTACAGGTTCGGGCTGAGGCTCGTGCGGGACGAGCAGGCGGCGGAAGACCTCATCAGCGAGGTGTTTCTCGACGTCTGGCGTCAAGCCGGCAAGTTCGAGGGCCGATCCGCCGTTTCCACCTGGCTGCTGGCAATCACCCGATTCAAGGCCCTGTCTGCGCTCCGGCGCAGAAAGGATTTCGAGCTGGACGAAGAAGCCGCCAACGCGATCGAGGATACGTCCGACGATCCGGAAACGGTGGTGCAGAAGAAGGATACCAGTGAGGCGTTGCGGGAGTGTCTGACGGGCCTCTCGCCGGATCACCGGGAAATCGTCGATCTCGTCTACTACCACGAGAAGTCCGTGGAAGAAGTGGCCGAAATCGTCGGGATTCCGGAGAACACTGTGAAGACGCGCTTGTTCTATGCGCGCAAGAAACTGGCCGAACTGCTGAAGGCAGCCGGCGTTGAGCGAGGCTGGCCATGATGGCTTTGAGCAAAAAGATGCTGGAGCAAGAGCCCAGTGAGATTGAACTGCTGCTGCCCTGGCACGCCGCCGGCACGCTGAACCCGCGCGATGCGCGTCGTGTCGAGGAAGCGCTGGCGCGTGATCCGGAACTGGCGAAGCAATATGCGGCGATCCGCGGCGAGTACGAAGAGACCATTCACCTGAACGAGAGCCTGGGCGCTCCGTCGGCGCGCGCGATGCAGAAGCTGTTCGCCGCGATCGACGCCGAGCCGGCCCGGGCGAGCGGCTCGCTGCCGCTTTCGGCGCGCATCTCGACCTTCTTCGCGAGCCTGTCCCCGCGCACGCTGGCCTGGTCGGCGAGCCTCGGCGCCGTCGCGCTCGTGCTGCAGGCCGGAATCATCGGTGCCGTGCTGATGAAGAACCAGCCGGCGACTTTCCAGACCGCCTCGCTCTCGACCAGTGCGCCGATCACACGCGAACTCGGCAGCGCGGCCGCGCCGGCGCGTGCGCTGGTGCGCTTCACGCCCGAGGCGCGCGTCGCCGACATCACCGCGCTGCTCGACAGCTACCAGGCTTCGATCATCGGCGATGCCAAGGGCGGCATGTTCCGTCTCCAGTTCGACAAGGCGATGAGCCAGGACGAGCTCGCCTCGCTGCTCGGCAGGATGCAGCGCGAGAAATTCGTCAACCTCGCCGTCGCGGCGCCGTAGGCAGCGCTGCTGAACCGATGACGGGCAAATCCGACAGCAGGGTGCGCGCCGGGGCCTGCGCTTCATCCATCGGCGTTGCGCTTCTGGTCGCCTCCTGTTTCGGAGTCGAGATTGCACAGGCGCAGGCGATCATGCGCGCGCCCACGATCAGCGTGCCCTCGCGCACGCCGACCATCTCTCCCAACATCGCCCCCCGGATCAGCCCGAACATCGCTGTGCGCCCGGTGAGCGTCGACCGCGGCCCGCGGACGATGGCGACCATTCCCCATACCACCACGTCGCGTATCCGGCCGCCGACGACGGTGCTGCCCTACGCGCGTTACTCGCCCAACCTTTATCCGGCCTGCACCGCGCCCTACCGTGCTGCCGACGGCGAATGTCTGGCGCAGGCGAATGCAGGCGGCGAGGGCAGCGGCAAATCCGGCAAGAAGAGCGCCGGCAAGGGGCGCGGCAACGACACGCCGGTCGCGCTGACCGCCCGCAGCTTCGCAGGGGAATTCGTCGCCGAGATCGACGGCGCGCTGTCGACGGCCGAAGCCGACGAACTGGCGCGTCGCCACGGCCTGACCCGGCTCGCTTCCGAGAATTTCCCGCTGATCGGAGCCACGTTCGGCCTGTTCCGCATCGCTGATGGCCGGCCCTACGAAACCGTGCGGCGCGAATTCGCGGCCGACGGCAGCGTGCGCTCGCTGCAGCCGAACTTCCGCTACGTGCTCCAGGACCAGAAATCGTCGGCCGCGACCGAGGGCGATCCTGCACAATATGCACTGGCAAAGCTCCGCCTGCCGCAGGCCCATACGCTGGCGCACGGGGCCAACGTCACGATCGCCGTGATCGATTCCGGCGTCGACGCTCGGCATCCCGAACTTGCCAATTCCATCGCCGACAATTTCGACGCGCTCGGCAGTGCCGAAGGGCCGCATGTCCACGGCACCGGCATCGCGGGGGCGATCGCGGCCCATGCCCGTCTGATGGGCAGCGCGCCCGAGGCCCGCATCATCGCCATCAGGGCCTTTGGCGGTGCCAATGGCGGTGCGGAGAGCTCGTCCTACATCATCCTGCGTTCCCTGAATTACGCCGCCGAGCACGGCGCGCAGATCGTCAATATGAGCTTTGCCGGCCCGAAGGACGCGGTGATCGAGCGCGCGATCGCGGCGACCGCCGCGCGTGGTCTCGTGCTGATCGCGGCCGCCGGCAATGCCGGCGCGAAATCGCCGCCGCTCTATCCGGCTGCCAATCCCAACGTGATTGCGGTCAGCGCGACAGATCGGCAGGACAGGCTGTTCGCTGCCTCCAACCGCGGCAACTACATCGCCGTCGCGGCTCCCGGCGTCGACATCTTCCTGCCGGCACCCGACGGCAAATACCAGATGACGTCGGGAACCTCGTTCTCAGCCGCCTATGTCTCAGGCGTCGCGGCGCTGCTGCTCGAGCGCAACTACGCACTCAAGCCGGAAGCGCTACGCATGACGCTGGTGAAGACCGCGCGCGACCTCGGCTCACCCGGGCGTGACGACCTCTTCGGCGACGGTCAGGCCGACGCGTTTGCCGCCGTCATGGCTATTCCCGCCGACAGCGCGACGCCGGTCGCTGCTGCCTCGGGTACAACAAAACGTGAAGATGCTCCGAAGCGTCGCGAGGAGCCGGGTATCCGCGCGATCGAGCAGCCTTCGCTGTCGAGTGCGGAGGATAAATCCGCGGTTTCTCAGGCAGATAGGCCGGCGACACGGTAGTCGCTGCGACAACTTTGCGCGTACGCCGAAGTTTGGAAAATCAAACCGCGCATTGAACGTTCAGCCCGCTGCCACGACCAACTGATGTGGGAGCGGTCATCCCTCCCCATCAGTCATATCAGGCGCGAGCGCCCATCCACCCCAAGCGCCCATATGGCTCGACCCGTCCGGTTGTCCCCCCGGACGGGTCTTTTCTTTTGGGGCGATCGATTTTTTCTTTTGGGCGTCCGATTTTTCGAAGCTTCGCATCCGTTCAGCTTGCGGTTGAAGATCGCCACCGCGTCGGTCGCTGCCGCGTGCGCGGCATGCCGCAACTCCGTCATGCTTGTGCGAAGCTTGACTCGAAAACCCAGCAATTCTCCGCACGACTACGGTAGTCGATGACCAATGCCGCGTCGTTGCTGGACAAGTCAAAACTTTTCCACAAAATATTCATGTCGCGTCTAAATTGATTCGTGTGCGTTGCGTCCCCCGCGTCCGTGTTTCTCCTGACGGGCTGGTTCATGACACATCGCCAAGAATTCGTTCGCGAAGAATTCGTTCGCGACGCGGCTGGGAGCCGCCAAATCGCGGCGCGCTGGTGCGCTCTCGCCGAGCAGCGCCTGCAACATCTCTCCGAGATGTTCGAGACGGGCCGCTGGCGCCGCTATCATTCCGAGATCGCATTCCTCGAAAACATCCAGGAGGCCAAGCGCGCCGTTCAGACCTGGCGCGCGCTTGCGACCGGCGGGGACGTCGCCGAGGCGGCTGCGAGCGTGACGCCGGCATTCGGCTGGTCGCCGGCGACGATGCCCCGCATGGCGCCGCGCGAGCAGGCGCAGACCGTGCAGCCCAATACCTTGCAGCCCAATACCTTGCAGCTCAAGACCTTGCAGCCAAAGGCCGTTCACATCGCTCCCGAGACCGCCACGCTGGTCAGGCTCGACCCGAAACCGGACGTGCTCGCGGAGATCACCGAAGCCCCGATCACGCCGCTTGCCATGCCGGTAGCCTGGCCGTCGTTCGCCGCGCCTGCCGGGATGCCGCCGCTCGAAGCTTCCGCTGCGAAGGCCCCGTTCACCGCACCTGCCGTGAGACCGCCGCTCGCGCAGCCGGCTGCAACCGCGCCATTCACCGCGCCGGAAGTGAGGCCGCCGGTACCTGCCGCGAAGCCGCCGAAAACCGCGCCTGCAGCGATGGCGGCGCTGCTGCCGCAGTTCGCCCCGCCCGCCGAGGAAATCGTCGCCGCCCCCGAGCGCGTCGTCGAATTCACCTTCAGCCTCGACGGCCTGGAAGCGAAGTACCCGCTGCTGCGGAACGCGTTCTAGCGCCGAACCGCATTGCCGCCGACCACCAGCTGCGCGAAGCGCTGTGCGCCGTCGGCTGACAGGTCCGACGTCACCGCGCGGGCGTGATCGAGGCCGACCACGGCGCCGCGCGGCGTCTCGGAGATCATGTTGTTGTTGACGAGCGCGGTGCCGGCGCCGGGCACGACGGAGACCCCGATTCCGGCCAGCGCCTTGCGGATCACGTTGCCCGTGATCGCGACGTCGCGCAGATATTTGCCCCAGCCGGCGACGATGCCGTAGGACGGCGCGTTCTCGATCACGTTGCCGGTCACCGAAGAATCCGCCTCGATGTAGATGCCGACGCCGGCATCGTCATCAGGCGCGGTGCCGATCGGCCGCTTCGGGATCAGATTGCGGATGATGTTGCCCTGGACCACCGCGATGCGGCCGCCTTCGTTGAAATTGCAGACGGAGACGCCGACGGCCGCGCCGTCCACGATGTTGTTGGCGATCACCGCGGCCTCGAACGCGAACTCGGAATAGAGCGCGACCTCGCGCACGTCGCTGACGCTGTTGCCGGTGATGTGGATGTTCGAGGCCGAGTTGCCGCGCACCGCCGAATAGTCGCAGTTCCTGATGCGGTTGCCGCGCACGATCACGTTGCCGGCGCGAAAGGCGTTGATGGCATTGCCGTATTGGCCCGAGCCGCCGGGGCCGGCCTTGATGTTCTCGATGCGGTTGTCGGCGACGAGCGTGCCGTCGTCGCCGATCGCGGTGCGCAGGATCTCGATCCCGTTGTCGTTGGTGCCGAGAATCGTGTTGCGGCAGACACCGAGGCCCCTGGCGTCGAACGACACGACCGCCGTCACCGCGATGTCGTTGAAGATATTGCCGGAGATGTCGCCGGCCACCTGCTCGAGCCAGATGCCGCTGCCGCCCGAGCGCGTGATCGTGCAATCGGTGATGCGGACGTCGCGCCCGCCGAGGACGTGGATCAGGCCGCGCCGTGTCGGCAGCGGGATGCCGCCGCCGTCGAAGGTGATGCCGGTGAGGCCGATCGCATCGGAGCCGTCGCTCTGGATCGCCGAGGCGCCGCCGGTGAAAACGAGCTTGGTCGCGCCGCGCACGCCGATCAGCTGCGCGCCGTTCGGCAGCCGCAACAGACCGGTGCGGTACACGCCGGGTGGCAAGGCGAGCGGCAACTGCGCCCGCGCGGCCTCGTCGATGGCACGCTGCAGCGCGCGAGTCTGGTCCTCGCTGCTGCCGGGCCGCACGCCGTATTGGCTGGCATCGCGTCCGAGCAGCGACGTCAGCGGCGCGGCGCGCGCGGCCTCGACTGGCATGGCGAGCGCACCGGCAATGCCAGCGGTCGAAGCCCCGATGAGACGACGGCGATTGAGGTCCATGACGCGTCCTCCGGCGGACGCGGGAGGTGTCCGCGGGGGACTAGGTAGCGCAGGGCGGGCGAGAGTGCGGGGATTGTTCGCGGTAGGGTTAAATGTTTACGCAAGAGACGGTGTCGTAGGGTGGGCAAAGGCGCCCTTGCGCCGTGCCCACCACCTGTCAAATACTGCAAGAGAAGACGTGGGCACGCTTCGCTTTGCCCACCCTACGAGACCTTCGTGTTCCGCGCCTTCCGTGCCAGCTGCACCATCTCCATCAGCATCGCTTCCCCCGCATCCACCAGCTCCTCCAGCGTGATGCGGGCCGCGCCCTTGCGGCGAACGGCGCCGCTGCGCGCGAGCAGGGGAATGTGGATGAAGGCCGCGAGCCTGGGCCCGCCCGTCTTCACGTGCTCGATCACGCGCCAGCTCAAATAGTTGCAGAGATAGGCGCCGGCATCGCGCGAGGGGCGCGCGTCGATGCCGGTGAGGCGCGCGGCGCGCAGCAGCCTTGCGGTGTGCGGACCGAACATCATCGCGTCCGCATGGCCGGCGATGCCGCGCTTGGCCGAGCGGGTGTTGGCGGCATCGGGCCAGAGCATGGTGACGGCGTTGCGCGCCCGGGTCTCGATGCGCAGGTACGGCGTGCGGGCGGCGAGGCCGAACATCAGCAGCGCGTCGGGCTTTTGCGCAGCGAGCACGTCGGGCAATTGGCGGTCGACCGCGGCATAGGTGACCGGGAAGATGTGGCTCGAGAGCGCGACATCGTCGAGCGCGGGCCGGCGAAGTTGGGCCAGCCGCGCCACCAGCGGCTGGGTCGGATTATGGGGCGCGCCGGGAAACGGACCGAAGCCGGTGAGGAGAATGCGGAGCTTGTCGCTCATTGCAGCAACTCCAGGATCTGCTCGGCGGCGAGCGCCGGCGTGAGATGGCCATCGGCGACCTCGGCCTCGATCTTGCGGACTTTCGACCGCACCGACGCCTCGCTGCGCAGCCGCGCCAGCATGCGCTGCTCCAGCATCGACCACATCCACTTCACCTGCTGCTCGCGCCGCCGTGCGGCGAAATCGCCGGACGCGTTCATCGCCTTGCGGTGATCCAGAACCTTCTGCCAGATCTTTGCGATGCCCTCGCCAGTCAGCGCCGAATAGGTCTCGACCGGTGGATGCCAATGCTCGGACCGTGGGCTGAGGATATGCAGCGCGCCGCGATAATCGGCGGCGGTGATCTTGGCGCGCTTGAGATTGTCGCCGTCGGCCTTGTTGATTGCGATCATGTCGGCGAGCTCGACCAGGCCCTTCTTGATGCCCTGCAGTTCGTCGCCGCCACCCGGCAGCATGAGGGCGAGGAAGAAGTCGGTCATGTCGCAGACCGCGGTCTCGGACTGGCCGATGCCGACGGTCTCCACCAGCACGACGTCGAAGCCGGCGGCCTCGCAGAGCAGCATCGCCTCGCGCGTCTTCGCCGCGACGCCGCCGAGCGTGCCCGAGGACGGCGAGGGCCGGATGAAGGCATCGTTCGACGCCGAGAGCCGCGCCATCCGCGTCTTGTCGCCGAGGATCGAGCCGCCGCTGCGCGCCGAGGAGGGGTCGACCGCGAGCACGGCGACCTTGTTGCCCTGCTCGATCAGATAGGTCCCGAGCGCATCGATGGTGGTGGATTTGCCGACGCCGGGCGATCCCGTGATGCCGACGCGAAACGCCTTGCCGGTGTCGGGCAGCAGCATCTGCACCAGCTCGCGTGCCAGCGCCTGGTGGTCGCTGCGCCGGCTCTCCACCAGCGTGATCGCACGGGCGAGGGCCGCGCGACTGCCGGCGCGCACGTCGCGGGAGAGGGTCTTGATGTCGATGGATTTGGGACTGGTCATCGTTGCTTTCGCGTCCAGCCGCTAGCGGCCTGACATGCGAACGTGTCTCTCAGCGCAGGATTTCAACGGCGGAAGGTGTGTTTGAATGATATCCCAAACGATCTCGGCCTTCGTCATATGGTAGGCATGACGCAGAAGATTTCCAAAATCGATCATCTTGCGCCAATCGATTCCAGGCTCCGTTCGCTTGACCTCATCCGGGATGAATCTCGATGCCTCGCAGATGATCTCGAGAAGGCGCTCGATTGCGAGACGGGAGGTCTTTTCGGAGACAAATTGATCGAATGTGAGGCCCTTCGTGACATCTTCAATGTCCGATATGGCTTCCAAAATATCGAGCAGCCGGTCTTCGACGGTCGGCGGCATTCAGAAGACCTCGATCAGATCGTCCGCGATCCGCTCGGCCATGCGCGGCTTCAACAAGTCCCGCATCGATATCTGCACTCGAACGCCGACATGGTCCTCGATCAGGTGTAGGACCTTAAAATAGTCGAACCGCGGCGCTTCTTCGCGCGAGGTCGTTTCGACCAGCACGTCGAGGTCACTATCCGGCCGCGCGTCACCGCGGGCGCGCGATCCAAAGATGTGCAGCCGTTTCACGCCCGCAGCCCTCAAGGCGGGAGCAAGCTCTCGGAGCTTCCCGATGAGAGTTTGGAGGGGAATGTCTGCGACATCGGTCATGGCCGGATACTAGCATAGGGTAGCCGCCCGGCCCAGTGATAGCGGAGACAACTCGGTTCATCCGGCCGGGGGAGACGAGGCCCGCGCGGCCAATATCACCGGCTCGTGGCCGCCGCCGTCTGCACCGGTTTCACCTTGCGCCAGATCCACACCATCACCGGCCAGAGCAGCGCGCCGATCGCCATCGCGGCAAGGATGGCCGCGACCGGCCGCTCGAAGAACGGCAAAATGCTGCCGTCCGACTTGATCAGCGAGGTCACGAAGGCCTGCTCGACCATGGTGCCCATGACGATGCCGAGCACCATGGCGGCGACGGGATAGCCGTTCGCCTCCATCACGTAGCCGATCACGCCGAAGGCGGCGACGGTGACGACGCCGAACATGTTGTTTCCGATCGCGAACGAGCCGACCGCGCAGCACAGCATGATGATCGGCATGATGGCCGAGCGCGGCGCCAGCAGGATGTAGGCGGCGACGCGGATCATGGCGATGCCGAGCGGGATCATCATGATGTTCGCGATGATGAACATCAGATAGATCGCGTACATGCTCGACGCCTTCTCGGTGAACAGCGTCGGGCCGGGATTGAGCCCCTTCATGTAGAGCACGCCGATCGCGATCGCGGCGATGGTGTCGCCGGGTATGCCGAACAGCAGCGAGGGCACCCAGCCCGAGGCGATGCTGGCATTGTTGCTGGCGCCGGCCTCGACCAGGCCTTCGACATGGCCGGTGCCGAACTTCTCCGGCTCCTTGGAGAAGCGCTTCGACGTCGCATAGGAGACCCAGGCGGCCATGTCGGCACCTGCGCCGGGCAGCACGCCGATGATGATGCCGACGATGTTCCCGCGCGTCATCTGCCAGTGATACAGCTTGGTCAGCCTCCACTGGCCGGCCATGATGCTCCCGAATTTTCGTCGCGGCAGCGGTGGTGGTTCCGGCGTCAGCATCGCGCGCATCACCTGCGCCACCGCGAACACGCCGACCAGCGCCGGGATCGGCTCGATGCCGCCGAACAGGTCCGTAAGCCCAAAGGTGAAGCGCGGGATGCCGCCGGGATTCTCGATGCCGATGCAGGCGACGAGCAGGCCGATGAACATGCCGGCGATCGCCTTCACTGGCGAGGAACGCGCCACCAGGGTGGCGCACATCAGGCCGAGCAGCGCCAGCCAGAAATATTCGAAGGTCGAGAACGACAATGCGATCTCGGCGAGCGGCGGCGCCAGGATCATCAGCGACAGCACACCGGCGATGCCGCCGACGGCGGAGAACCACACGCCGGCTCCTAGCGCCAGTTCGGCCTGGCCCTTGCGCGTCATGGCGTAGGCTTCATCGGCATAGGCCGCGGAGGCGGGCGTGCCCGGGATACGCAGCAGCGCGCCGGGAATGTCGCCGGAGAAGATCGCCATCGAGGAGGCCGCGACGATGGTCGCAATCGCCGCGATCGGCGACAGGTAGAAGGTGACGGGGACGAGCAGGGCGGTCGCCATCGTCGCCGACAGGCCCGGCAGCGAGCCGATCACCAGCCCGTACACCGAGGCGGCAAACATCGAGATGATGACTTCCCAGGTGGAAATCAGCGCGAACGCATCAATCAGGGTCTTGAGCATGGGATTACCAGGGCGCCGGCAACAGGCCGGCGGGCAGCGGCACGCGCAGCAGCTTGCCGAAGATGAGGTGGATGGCGAAGGGTGAGAGCGCCGCGAGCGGCAGCGCCAGCTTCCACTTCGCTCCGAGCGCAGTCGAGGTCACGTAGACCATGATCGCCGCGGTGATGATGAAGCCGAGCCGGTCGGCGGCAACGACGTAGAACAGCAGCAGCGCCGGCGGCAGCAGCGCGCGCAGGCCGTAGAGCCTGCTCTGCGGCGGCGGGGCTGCCGCCTGGCCGTCCTCGAACGGGACCAGTTCTTCCTCCTCTTCGAAGGAATGGCCGATGCCGAACACGATCGCGAGTCCGCACAGCGCAAGGCCACAGCCGATCACCAGCGGAAACACGTTGGGGCCGACCGGCTGCCCCGGCACCGGCGGCAGAATGTAGCCGCCATAGGCGGCAGCCGCGCCGAGCACGACGAGAAACGATCCCGTGACGGAGTCGGGAAGACGCATGAGGAGGCCCTGTGAGAGATGTTCTGCCTCGCGCGCGGCGGGGCTATCGAATATGCACTCCGTCATTGCGAGCGTAGCGAAGCAATCCAGAGTCGTTCTGTGGAGGGATTCTGGATTGCTTTGCTACGCTCGCAATGACGATGTGAAGAGCTCAGTCCTTCACGCCTTGCTCAGGCCCGCGGCCTTCATCGCCTCGCCCATCTGGGCATCGCCCTTGTCCATGAAGCCTGTGAAATGGGCCGCATCGCCCCACACGGTGCCGAAGCCGCGATTGCTCATGAAGTCCTTGAACTCGGCGGAATCGTAGACCTTCTTCAGCGCTGCGGTGAGCTTGGTTGCGATCTCCGGCGGCAGGTTTTTCGGCCCGGCGATGCCACGCCAGGCGCCGGTTGCGTAGTCAATGCCCATGGCTTCCTTCAGCGTGGGCACGTCCTTGAACACCGGATTGCGCGCCGGCGCCATGATGGCGAGGCTTCTGGCCTTGCCGGCCTCGATGATCGCGCGCGCCTCCGGCACCGAGCAGGTGGTGAGGTCGAGACCGCCGGCGGCGAGATCCTGCATCGCGGGCGCTGCGCCATTCGACGGCACCCAGGCGACCTGGTTGGCGGGCAGGCCCATCGCCTGCATCCAGCCGACGAGGGCCAGATGCCAGATGCCGCCCTGGCCGGTGCCGGAAGCCTTGAACTTGCCGGGAGGCGCCGCCTTGATCGCGTCGGCGAGCTCCTTGACCGTCTTGTAGGGCGAGGAGGAAGAGACCTGGATGCCGGGCGGATCCTCGTTCATCAGCGCCAGCGGGGTGTAGCTCTTCGGCGTCAGCTCGGTGAGGCCCTGCCAGTGCATCATCGAGATTTCGACCGTGAGCATGCCGATCGTGTAGCCGTCGGGCTGCGCGGTCGCGATCGCGCTATGGCCGACCACGCCGGAGCCGCCGGTGCGGTTGACCACGTTGAAGGGCTGGCCGAGGTCTTTCTCCAGCAGTGCCGCGACGATACGCGCGGTGGCGTCGGTGCCGCCGCCGGCGCCCCAGGGCACGATCACAGTGACCGGCCGGGCCGGATAGGCTTGTGCGAGCGCGGGTTTGAAGCCGAAAGCAGCGGAGGCCGCGACTGCGGCGGTGGAAGCCGCAAAGGTGCGGCGCGAAATCTTGGACATTGAATACCTCCCAGCGGCGCCCGTGATGTCGGACGCTCTTGTCAATTCCGGTATTCTAGTCGGCTTTGCGTCACCGCCGCAAGGTAGCGCTACCACTACGCTGTGAGCAGCGAAATGCTGCTCAAATCATGATCATTGCGGCTCCTCCGCATCGCCTTTAGGTCGCGCACCGCCGAAGATGCGCGCGCCGGCCGGCGCGAGGTACGGCTTCAGCACCTCCCATGGCACGAAAGCGACATACTCGCCCTCGGCGTAGGGACCGACGGCATAGGGCGGATAGTGGAAGGTGAGGCCGGAACTCCTGCCAGCCTCGGTGGAGGGCGCGAGCGTCACCGCGCCGATCTTGAGCAGGCTCGGTTTCAGCTCTTTGAACCATTCGTCGGTCGCGGTCTCGCCGGCGTCGCGCTTCTGCTTCTCGGCCTTGAGCGAGGCGATCACGGCCTTCACCATCGCCTTCATGGTCGCGCCATTGTCCGCGGTCTCGGCGAAGAACGGGCGGATCGAGATGCGCTTGTTGTCGGCCTTGTCCCACAGGATCGTGTTGACGTCCGAATTGGGGTGGGCACCGCGCGTGTTGATGTAGTCGTTGCGCAGGATGCTGACATAGCGGTCGGCGACGATCGAGCGGATCTCATATTTGCGCTCAAACTCCCAACCGCCTTCCCTGGAGAATTGCGGATCGGCCTTGCGCGCGGCGGCGGCTTCCGCGGCATTCTTGTCGAGCCATTTCCTTCCCTCCGCGAGGCAGTCCGCCGCCAGCGCCGCATCCGCCTTGATCCTGTCATCGAGGAACACGCGCGCCTCGATGCTCTTGGTCTTGACGACGGCGTCGGGCTTGGGGTCGGCGGCGTGAGCGGGACCGAACAGCGTGGTGCAAACCGCAGCAGCAGCGAGCGCGCGCATGAACGTCGGCGCGAGAACCATCACGCAAAGTCCTTCTTGTCGGAGATGCGACGCGAAGCTACTCCGCCGCCTCGCTATGCCCCAGCCGGGCGTTCAGCTTGCGGATCAGCTCCTCGGCGGCGTCCGCGATCACCGTGCCGGGCGGGAAGATCGCCTCGGCACCAGCGGCGTAGAGCGCATCGTAATCCTGCGGCGGCACCACGCCGCCGACGATGATCATGATGTCGTCGCGGCCCTGCTTCTTCAGCGCGGCCTTCAGCTCCGGCACCGCGGTGAGGTGGGCGGCGGCGAGCGAAGAGACGCCGAGGATGTGCACGTCGTTCTCGACCGCCTGCCGCGCGGCCTCATCCGCGGTGGCGAACAGCGGCCCGATGTCGACGTCGAAGCCGATATCGGCGAAGGCGGACGCAATCACCTTCTGGCCGCGGTCGTGGCCATCCTGGCCGATTTTGGCGACCAGGATGCGCGGGCGGCGGCCTTCGGCCTCCTCGAAGGCGTCGATCAGCGCCTGAACCTTCTCGACCTGGTTGCCCATGCTGGACGCCTCCCGCTTGTAGACGCCGGTGATGGACTTGATCTCGGCGCGGTGCCGGCCGAACACCTTCTCCAGCGCGTCCGAGATCTCGCCGACGGTCGCCTTGGCGCGCGCCGCGTCGATCGCGAGCGCCAGCAGATTGCCGTTGCCTTCGCCGGCCGAGCGCGTCAGCGCGGCGAGGGCGGCATCGACCTCCTGCTGGTTGCGTTCGGCCTTCAGCCGCTTGAGCTTGTCGATCTGAAGCCGGCGGACATTGGTGTTGTCGACCTTCAGGATCTCGATCCTGTCCTCGTCGGTCGGCTTGTACTTGTTGACGCCGATCACCGCCTGCTTGCCGGCATCGATCCGCGCCTGCGTCTTGGCCGAGGCCTCCTCGATGCGCAGCTTCGGCACGCCGGCTTCGATGGCTTTTGCCATGCCGCCGAGCTCCTCGACCTCCTGGATGTGGCTCCAGGCCTTGGCGGCGAGGTCGCGCGTGAGCCGCTCGACATAATACGAGCCGCCCCAGGGATCGATGATGCGGGTGGTGCCGCTCTCCTGCTGCAGGAACAGCTGGGTGTTGCGGGCGATGCGCGCCGAGAAATCCGTCGGCAGCGCCAGCGCTTCGTCGAGCGCGTTGGTGTGCAGCGACTGGGTGTGGCCCTGCGTCGCCGCCATCGCTTCCACGGTGGTGCGCATCACGTTGTTGAAGACGTCCTGCGCGGTCAGCGACCATCCCGAGGTCTGGCTGTGCGTGCGCAGCGACAGCGAGCGCGGGTCCTTCGGATTGAACGGCTTCAGCAGCTTGGCCCAGAGCAGGCGCGCCGCCCGCAGCTTGGCGACCTCCATGAAGAAATTCATGCCGATCGCCCAGAAGAACGACAGGCGCGGCGCGAAGCGGTCGACGTCGAGCCCCGCGGCAAGGCCGGCGCGCAAATATTCGACGCCGTCGGCGAGCGTATAGGCGAGCTCGAGGTCCTGCGTCGCGCCGGCCTCCTGCATGTGATAGCCGGAGATCGAAATAGAGTTGTACTTCGGCATCCTCGTTGAGGTGTAGGCGAAGATGTCCGAGATGATCCGCATCGAGGGCGCCGGCGGATAGATATAGGTATTGCGCACCATGAACTCTTTCAGAATGTCGTTCTGAATGGTGCCCGACAGCTTCTCCGGCGGCACGCCCTGTTCTTCGGCGGCGGCGACGTAGAGCGCGAGGATCGGCAGCACCGCGCCGTTCATGGTCATGGACACGCTCATCTGGTCGAGCGGAATCCCTGCAAACAGCGTGCGCATGTCGTAGATGGAATCGATGGCAACGCCGGCCATGCCGACGTCGCCGCCGACGCGCGGATGGTCCGAGTCGTAGCCGCGGTGGGTGGCGAGATCGAAGGCGACCGAGAGGCCCTTCTGCCCGGCCGCGAGGTTGCGGCGGTAGAACGCGTTGGAATCCTCCGCCGTGGAGAAGCCGGCATATTGCCGGACCGTCCAGGGCTGGTTGACATACATGGTCGGGTAGGGGCCTCGCAGGTACGGCGCGATGCCGGGATAAGTCTCGAGGAAATCGAGGCCGGCCAGATCAGCCTCGCCATAAGCGGGCTTCACCAGGATGCCCTCGGGCGTCAGCCACGGCTCGGCGCTGCCGGTAGGCGCTGTGGTGGCGGCGCGCTCGAAGGTGACGTTTGCGAAGTCAGGTATACGGCTCATGGTCTCAACCATATCTATCAATCATGATCCGGATGCTGATGGCTGACGATGGTCGCCATCTTCTCCGGTCCGTAATTCTGCTGTGTGGTCTGGCTCGGCAGATTGGCGATGCCGACCACCCAGCCGAGCCGGGATTCGGTGCCATATTGCCGTGTCGGCACCACGTGGTCCGGACGGTCGAAGGTGCCGGTCATGATCTCGATGCGGTCGCCGTCGATGCGGCCGAAGCTCAGCGGCGTGCCGCAGGCGGCGCAATAGCCGCGATCGGCGATCGAGGAGGAGCGGAAGAACGACGGCTTGCCCTTGGTCCAGGCGAAATCGGTCTTGTTGATATCGGCGAACGAGGCGAACGGCGCGCCGCTCGCCTTCTGGCACATCCGGCAGTGGCAGATCGAGACCCTGGTCGGCGCCGCCGAGACCGCAAAGCGCACGGCGCCGCATTGGCAGCCGCCGGTGAGAACGGGTTTGCTGGTGTCGGTCATGGCTGCTCCATCCGTCGGTAGGCGTCCTGCAGTGTCGCAAGCGCATCGCCTCCGGCGAAGACGAAACCCGTGACGCCGGCGGCCCGCAGCGCCGCCTCGGCATCCGTCGGGCGGCCTGCCAGATAGATATGTCGCCCGCCGGCCGATTGCAGGGCTTTTGCTGCCGCTTCGGCATGTTCCGCATAGACCTTGTCGCTGGAACACAGGCAGGCCAGCTCGGCGCCCGAGGCCTTGAAGGCCGCAGCCAGCTTGGCCGAATCGGCAAAGCCCTCGCCGCCTGTGGTCTCGATGCCGCCGGCCTCGAAGAAGCTCTTCGCGAACGTCGCGCGCGCGGTGAAATCGGCGGGCGTGCCGAGATTGGCCAGGAACACTTTTGGCCGTGCGCCACGCGCGGTCAACATCGCGTCGGACTTGTCGCGCAGGGCCTCGAACGGTTCCGCCAGACGGATCGGCGGCAGCGCCGCGAACTTGTATTTTTGCTCGCCATAGGGCGAAAGCGCGATCGGCGTTGCCTTCAGGACACTGGCTTCGCTCTCATGCAGGTTCGGAAACTCGCTGGCGCCGGTCAGCACGTCGCGGCGCTTTGCAATGTTGGCCTCGTGCGCCTTGCGCGTGGCCGCGACCTTGCTCTGGAACACACCCTGCTGAAGCGCTGCGAACGCACCGCCGGCCTTCTCGCTCTCCTGGAACAGGGCCCATGCCGCTTCGCACAGCTGCGCCGTCAGCGTTTCGATCCCGCCGCTGCCGGCCGCGGGATCGCTGACCTTGCCGAGGTTGCTTTCTTCCAGCAGCAGAAGCTGCGTATTGCGCGCCACGCGCCGCGCGAACGGATCGGGCAGGCCGAGTGCCAGCGTATGCGGCAGCACGGTGATGGCGTTGGCGCCGGCGAGCCCCGCCGCGAAGCTCGCCATGGTCGCGCGCAGCATGTTCACGTAAGGGTCGCGCTGCGTCAGCATGCGCCAAGCGGTATCGGCGGCAATGAACAGCGGTTTCGGCGTCAGCCCGCAGGCGCTCTCGATGCGTGCCCAGAGCAGCCGCAGTGCGCGGAATTTGGCCATGGTCAGGAATTGGTCGGCATCGGCGGCGAGCCGCGCATAGATCATGCCCTGCGCAGCTTCCAGCGGAATGCCAGCGCCTTCGATCGCGCGTAAGTAAGCGACGCCGCAGGCGAGCACGAAGGCGAGCTCCTGCACCTCCGAGCCGCCGGCATCATGGATCACCCGGCCGTCGGCGGAGGCGAACGGCCCCTTGAAGCCGAGCCCGGCGAGGCCTTTGATGGCGCCCGTGATCGCGGGGGCGATCTCGTCCCAGGTATAGGGGCTGTGGCCCCACGCCGCGCCGGCCGCGAGCGGATCGAGCCCGAAGCGGATGTTGCAAGCGGCGGGATCGAGGCCGTTGCTCTTCACATATTCCGCGACGTGGATCGCGGCCATCCGCGATTGCGGTCCGATCTCGAGCTCGATGCCGATGCCGGCGTCGAGATGAATGTCCTTCAGGACCTTCGCCACCGCATCGGCCGAAGGTTCCAGGCCGAAACCGCGCGCGCCATTGGCGCCGGCGAACACCAGCGAGAGGCCCGTGGCACCGTTCTCCAGATCCTGCAGCGCCTGCGCATTCGCGAGCGCCGCGTCGGGATGGTCGATCCGCTGCACGACCTGCCACGGCGCAGCCGGCGCCCGGCCCAGCACCGGCGCAACGCCCCTCGCGCGCGGATAGAGCGGATCGATCTTGAGGCCGTCATAGGTCTTGCCGACCAGCTTCTCGAACGGCGCGCCCTTCAGCACGCCGTCGACCAGCTTGCGCCAGTCCTCGAAGCTGGCCTTGGGAAAATCCGCCGCCAGCTTCAGGTCGTCAGTCACGGAGGTCATGCGGCGAGGGGCTCCCGAACATCTTGTTATTCGCAGGCGAAATTGCCACGGCAGACCGTCCCTGCAAACGGTTGTTTTTGGTTAACCGGTATCCGGAAGCCGCTCAATGCCGCCGCTGGAGACGCTGGCAAGCCCGTCGCGCACACGAACGCCCGAGATCACGCGGTCGGGCGCGATTTCGGCCAGCGGCACCAGCACAAAGGCGCGTTCGAACAGGTGCGGGTGCGGCAGCGTCAGGTCGGGCTTCTGCAAGTTGACGTCGTCATAGGCGATCATGTCGAGATCGAGCGTGCGCGGCCCCCAGCGTCTCGCCTTCTCCCGCGTGCGGCCGAATTTCTGCTCGACCTTCTGCAGCACGAACAAGAGCGCGTGCGGATCGAGGCTGGTCTCGATCTCGATGCAGGCATTGATGAAGGGATCCTGGTCCTCGTCGCCCCAGGGCGGGGTCGTATAATCGGACGAGCGCGCGATCAGCGCCGCCTGTGCCATGCCGCAGATATGGGCGATCGCCTTCTTGAACGTCGCGCGGACATCGCCGACATTGCCGCCGAGTGCGATCAGCACGCTCGCCATGCTAGGGATGCCGCGAGCGCGTCAGCACGATGCCGACGTCGTCGAAGATCGCGGCGATCGGCGCGTGCGGCTTGTGCACGGTGACCTTCACCGCGCGGATGCGCGGGAAGTGCGACAGGATGGCATCGGCCACCGCGCCGGCTGCGCGCTCCAGGAGCTTGTAATTGGTGTTCTTGAAGGCCGCCGTCGTCGTCGCCACGACCTCGGCGTAAGACACCGTGTCGGCGAGCCGGTCGCTGCGCGCAGGCTCCGACAGGTCGGTATAAAGCTCGAGATCGATGACGAAACGCTGGCCGACCTCGGTTTCGTGATCCATCACGCCGTGGCGGGCATGGATCGACAGGCCGGTGACGAAGATCGTGTCGGTCATTGCTTGCTCTCGATGGCCTGCGCCACCCGCAGGGCCTGCAGGGTTTCGGCGACGTCATGGGTCCGGATGATCCTGGCGCCGCGCTGCGCGGCGATCAGATGCGCCGCGATCGAGCCGGCGAGCCGCTCCGTTGGTTCCGACGGCGACACCGAGGCGATGAAGCGCTTGCGCGAGGCGCCGACCAGGATCGGCAGGCCGAACATGTCGAGCTCGCGCAAGCGCGCCAGCGCGGCCATGCTCTGCTCGGCAGTCTTGCCGAAGCCGATGCCGGGATCGAGCACGATTTTTTCGCGCGCGATGCCGGCTTTTGCGGCGATATCCAGCGCGCGCAGGAAGAACGTCTTGATGTCCGCGACGATGTCGATGGCGGGATCGACGCTGTCGCGGTTGTGCATGACGATGACCGGGGCGCCCCTCGCGGCGATCAGCGGCGCCATGCCGGCATCGCCTTGCAGGCCCCAGACGTCGTTGGCAATCGCGGCGCCCTGGTCGAGCGCGAAGGCGACCACCTCCGCCTTCATGCTGTCGATCGAGACGGGCACACCGAGCGCCACGACGTCCGACAGCACCGGCTTCAGCCGCGCGAGCTCATCCGCCGCCGTGACCGGCCGGGCGCCCTTGTAGGGCCGGGTGGATTCGGCGCCGATATCGATGATGTCGACGCCGGCGGCGATCATCGCCCGCGCCCGCTCCAGCGCCCGCGCCGGCGCGATGAACGCGCCGCCGTCGGAGAAGGAATCCGGGGTGACGTTGAGCACGCCCATCACCGCAGGAAGCGGCCGGCCTACGAGCGCCCGCAGCGCGTCGATGCCGGCCGAGCCGGCCGGCGGGACGGAAGGGGAGGGCGAGGCGTTCATGCGGCCCGCTTTAGCGGGCGGGGAGGGGGAGTCAAGACGGATTGGGCCCTTAAGCATGGCCGGACGTGGCGCTGGATGAATGCTCTCGTGCCCCGGACGCGGCGCAACGCTTCTTCAGCGGTGCGCTGCAGAGCCGGGGCCCATGTCACCGAGAGCTGTCTTGGAGTTTGGGTCCCCGCTCTGCGCAGCAACGCTTAAGGCGTTGCAGCGCGTCCGGGACACGAGACCCAGCGCAGAGCTAATACGTAATCTTCGGCGGCAGCTTCTTGGCCTTGGCGATGATGTCGCCGACCGACTTCTCGGAAGGCAGCAGGCGCACGAGCTTCTTCTTCTCGTTGGCCTCGCGCATGCTCTGCGCCAGCCTCGCCGGATTTCGATAGGCGAGCTCGCGAACGGTGGTGACGCCGGCGGCGCGGACGAGCCCGACCTTGGCCCTGCCCATGCCGGGGATCCGCATGTAGTCGGAGACGTTGGCCCATTCCAGCAATTGCTGCTCGCTGATGCCGGTCTTGGCCGAAAGCGCCTTGCGGCCCTTCACGGTGGAGGCCGCCTCGAGCAGCGCGTCGGTGGTGCGGATTCCTTGCGCCTTCAACTTGTTGGCGGCAAAGGCCGGCAGGCCCTCAATCTCGGAAATCGGATATGTCATGATGCTCGATGTGAAAAGCGTCGCTCAGGCGAACTGGCTGAGGCCCGGCGTCCCCGCGATGATCTTGCCCATCTGATCCGCTCCGATTTTGTCTCGCCCGTAGCGGAAAAGTTCACGGGCGACGTTCTGAATCTCGGACATGCCGAGCCCCAGGCCCATCAGGCGGGTGCCGACGGCCATCAAGCCGCCGCCCATCAGCCGCGACAGGCCGCCACCGCTCCTGGACGCTTCGATCGCAGCTTCCGCTCCGGGGATCTGGTCGATCAGGGCCTGCACGCTGTCGGAAGGGCCCTCGCTGCGAAGGAAGGCCAGGATAATGCCGACGGTCTTTTCAGCGACAGCACCATCTATGCTGGCGTTTGTCGCCAGCCGTCCGATCAGCTCGTCCATAAGACCCCGCCCCTCAGCCGGTTTGCATGCCGGAATATTGCTTTCGAAAATGATCTTGAGCCGGTGTGATGTGAAATACAAGCGATGAACGCACGCCCCGCCGCGATTCAGCTTCGAACGCGCGAAAAGTGTTGCAGCGATGCAAGGGCGGAGATGGAATTGCGGAAAAGTTGCCGCGGTGCGAACGCCTCGTTCCGACTTTTGGCTGATGTCGGCGATTTGTTTGCGACGATCTAGCATGTCCCAGGGCGCGTCGAGCCGTTTCAATCAGTCAACAACATGCGTTAAACTGCACAGCGGGTGTATCCGGGTTTCAACAGCGAAACACACGTGAGAGATCAGAGGGAATAATGACCGCACAGGACAGCAAGCTCGGCGATACCGACGACAAGATCTTCGTCGGCAAGGGAGACGAGCAGGCTTGGCTGACGCTTGCGCTCGCCAATCGCCATGGCCTCGTCACGGGTGCAACCGGAACCGGCAAGACCGTGTCGCTGCAAGTGATGGCGGAAGGATTTGCGCGCGCCGGTGTTCCGGTCTTCGCGGCCGACATCAAGGGCGACCTCTCCGGAATCTCGGAAGTCGGCGAGGCCAAGGACTTCATTCTCAAGCGCGCCGGCGAAATGGGTCTCAAGTTTCAGCCGGACCAGTTTTCGACCGTGTTCTGGGACGTGTTCGGCGAGCAGGGACATCCGGTCCGCGCCACCGTCACCGAAATGGGGCCGCTATTGCTGGCGCGGATGCTCGACCTGAACGAGGTGCAGGAAGGGGTTCTCAACGTCGCCTTCCGCGTCGCGGACGAGAACGGCCTGCCATTGCTGGACATGAAGGATCTGCGATCGCTGTTGGATGCGATCGTTCCCGCCAGCGGCAAGAAGGGACCCGATGCTGAGGAAGATCCGTTAGCCGAGATCCGGAAGGCCGCGCAGAGCTTCGGCAATGTGAGCAAGGCGACGGTTGGAACCATTCAACGCCAGCTGCTGGTGCTGGAAAACCAGGGCGGAACGAAATTCTTCGGTGAGCCTGCACTGGAGCTGAAGGATTTCATGAAGACCGATAGCGACGGTCGCGGCATCGTCAACATCCTGGTTGCCGACAAGCTGATGGAGAGCCCCAGGCTCTACGCGACCTTTCTGTTGTGGTTGCTGTCGGAGTTGTTCGAGGAATTGCCGGAAGCCGGCGACCTGCCGAAGCCAAAATTGGTGTTCTTTTTCGACGAGGCGCATCTGCTGTTCAACGATGCGCCGAAGGCGTTGATGGACAAGATCGAGCAGGTGGTTCGTCTGATCCGTTCCAAGGGCGTCGGCGTCTATTTCGTCACCCAGAATCCGATCGACGTGCCGGACAAGGTGTTGGCCCAGTTGGGTGGTCGCGTGCAGCATGCGCTACGCGCCTTCACGCCGCGCGACCAGAAGGCGGTCGCCGCTGCGGCGCAGACCTTCCGGCCCAACCCGAAGCTCGACACCGCCAAGGTGATCACGGAGCTCGGCAAGGGCGAGGCGCTGGTGTCCTTCCTTGAGGGCAACGGCACGCCTTCGATTGTGGAGCGGGTGATGATCCGGCCGCCGACGGCGCGGATCGGGCCGATCACGCCCGAGGAGCGCAAGGCGATCATGAGCAGGAGCCCGGTGAAGGGCAAATACGATACGGCGGTGGATCGTGAGTCCGCCAATGAGATGCTGCAGAAGCGCGTGGCCGGCACGGCTGCGCCTGCCGACGCACCAAATGGTGGAGCCGGCGCAGGCGGCGGAATCCTTGGGCAGTTGGGCGCGATCGTCGGCACCATCTTCGGCACCAACGTCAAGCGCGGCCGTCTGTCGACCGGCCAGGTCATCGCCCGCGACGTGACACGATCGGTCACCAACCAGGTCATCGGCGGGATGGCCGCCAATCTCGGCAAGTCGATCGGCGGTCAGGTCGGCGGCTCGATCGGCCGCACGCTGGTCCGCGGTGCGCTCGGCGGATTGCTGCGGCGGTAGGCAGAACGCCCGACGGGAAGGCAAATCCATCGACTTCCGGGGGAGCCGGATGTCACACATTCAGGTGAGGGGACTCTCCAAGCCCCTGCCGGTCTGCTACGTCCTGTGTCGTCGCCGCTCAGGACTGCACCGTGACCCCGCCCACCCCGTTAGCCAAGCCTGACCTGCCCCGACTCCCGTCGTCGCGGGCGCCGCTGGATCTGCTCTTTCTGTTCTTCTGCATCCTCCTGACCGCCGACGTGCTCGTGCCCGAGATCTTCGGGCGCGGCAAGACCAAGGACTATTTGCTCTGGTACTGGGCCGGACAGCAGGTCTTGCAGGGTGGCCCGCTCTATCCCGCAACGCCCGTCGAGTATTTCGATTTCATCTATCCACCGCTGCCGGCGATCCTGCTGGCGATCCCGAGCTGGTTCGGCAAGATCCCGCTCTATGTCGTCCTGTCGATCCTGAACGCGGTGGCGTGGTGGTACAGCGGGACGCTCTCCCAGGTCATGACCGGCTCGGGCCGCGCGTCGGGTCCGTGGCTCGAGGCGCTGCCGGTCGTCGTCACGGTGGCCTTCGTGTTCGACATGTTCGACCTCGGCCAGCCTAATCTCGTCCTGCTGGCGATGATGCTCTACGGCTTCTGGAGCCTGCGGCACCAGCGGTCGTGGCTCGCCGGCTTCATGTTCGCACTCGCCATCGCCATCAAGGTGTTTCCAGTCACGGTGCTGCCCTATCTGGCCTGGCGGCGCAAATGGGCCGCCCTTGTCAGCACGATCGTCTTCACCGGCATACTTCTCTACGTCGTGCCGGCGCCGATCCGCGGCTTCGAGCGCAACGCGGCCGAGCTGGCGAACTGGTACCAGGGCATGGTCGGGACGAGCTCGGAAAAGGGCTTTGGCCAGCGTAGCGAGCAGAACTGGTCGTGGGTCAACCAATCCCTGATTGCCGTCACGCATCGCCTGGTGCGGCCGATCAACTACAATCAGGACGATCCCAGGAAGCCGCCGCGCACCATGAACGTGATCGACGTCGACTACAGGGCGGCGAACTGGATCGTGCTCGCGCTGTCGGCGCTGCTCGGGCTCGGCTTCGTCGCAATCATGCCGCGGCAGGCGCGGCGGACGACGCGCTCGGATGCCGAGGAGCTCGGCATCCTGTTCTGCCTCATGACCGTGGCCTCGCCTCTGGCCCGGCAATATTACTTCATGTGGCTGTTCTTCCCGATCGCGGTGTTGACGCATCGCGCCGCCTTCGACGAGCGGGCATATGTGCGGCTGGGAACCTGGCTCGCCCTGGCGGCCGCCGGCATCCTCATGCTGCTGTCGCTGCCGTGGTTTCCCACCGTCATCCAGGCCTGGGGCAACAACCTTGCTGCGACCGCGGTCCTCGCCGGGTGCCTCGCCTGGCACATCCGGCATCCGCCGCCTGCGGCTAGCCCCGAGGCCGTGCCGGCGCTAAAACCCGGGACCTCCTAAGACCCAACAATCAGGATTCGCAATCATGGCCAATGCGCAGCTCCAATCCGTGCTCGACCACATCGACAGGGATTTCGACAACAGCCTGGAGCGCCTGTTCTCGTTGTTGCGGATCAAGTCGATCTCGGCCGATCCCGCCTTCGCCGGTGATTGCAGGGCTGCCGCCGAGCACCTGGCCAAGGACATCGCCAGCCTCGGTGTCGCCACCGAGGTGAGGCCGACTGCTGGCCATCCCGCGATCGTCGGCAAGACCGGAGCCGGCGGGCGGCCGCATGTGATCTTTTACGGCCATTACGACGTGCAGCCAGTCGATCCGCTCGATCTCTGGCATCGTCCGCCGTTCGAGCCCGTCGTCGCCGATCATGCCGATGGCCGCAAGATCATCGTCGCGCGCGGCGCCGAGGACGACAAGGGCCAGGTGATGACGTTCGTGGAGGCCTGCCGTGCCTGGAAGAAGGTGACGGGCTCGCTGCCGATCGACGTCACCTTCCTGATCGAGGGGGAGGAGGAGGTCGGCTCGAAGAACTTCGTGCCCTTCATCGAGGCCAACAAGGACGAGTTCAAGGCCGACTACGTGCTGGTGTGCGACACCGGCATGTGGGACCGCAACACGCCGGCGATCACGACCTCGCTGCGCGGCCTGCTCTACGAAGAGCTGAAGATCACCGCCGCCAACCGCGATCTGCATTCCGGCGTGTTCGGCGGCACCGCGATGAACCCGATCCGCCTGCTCACGAAGATCCTGGGCGGCCTGTTCGACAACGACAACCGCATCACCATTCCCGGCTTCTATGACGGCGTGAAGGACACGCCGCCGGACATCCTGGAGCAATGGAAGAAGCTCGATTTCACGCCCGAGACCTTCCTCCAGCCGGTCGGGTTGTCGCTTCCGGCCGGCGAGAAGGGCAGGCTGCTGGTCGAGCAGGCCTCGACGCGTCCGACCTGCGACGTCAACGGCATCTGGGGCGGCTATATCGGCGAGGGCTCCAAGACCGTGATTCCCTCACATGCCTCGGCCAAGGTCTCGTTCCGTCTGGTCCAGGGCCAGGACCCGCAAAAGATCCGCAAGGCCTTCCGTGATTACGTGACGGCGCGCATTCCCGCCGACTGCAAGGTCGAGTTCGGCGACCATTCCGCCGCGCCCGCGGTCGCGCTCGACTGGACCATGAAGCCGCTTGCGGCCGCCAGCAAGGCGCTGACGGAGGAATGGGGCAGGGAGACCGTGCTGATGGGCTCCGGCGCCTCGATCCCCATCGTCGCCGACTTCAAGCGCACGCTCGGCCTCGACTCGCTGCTGGTGGGGTTCGGCCTCGACGACGACAACATCCACTCGCCGAACGAGAAATACGACCTGCAGAGCTTCCAGAAAGGCATCCGCTCCTGGGCAAGGATCCTCGCCGCGCTGGCGGAAGTGAAGTAAGGCACCGGTCTATCCACGTCATTGCGAGCGCAGCGAAGCAATCCAGAATCGCTTCCGCGGATGCACTCTGGATTGCTTCGTCGCAAGGGCTCCTCGCAATGACGAATATCCAAAACAAAAACGCCGCCCGGGATTGGGCGGCGTTTCATTCCAAAAGGCGTAGAGGTTCGTTGCTGTTACCCTACACCAAACCCTGAAAATTTCAAGACCGGTAGCCGGGATTGACGCGGTCGAGCTTGCGCAGCAAAGGCGGCCACACGAGCGTGGTGGCGCGCAGCTCGGCGCGGTCGCGGTTCGACAACAGCTCGGTGTTCTTCTCGATCGCGATCTCCTCGACCGGATAGACCGGCGTGCCGAGGGCGCGCGTGCGCACCTGCATCGAGCAGGCGCGTTCGAGATGATACATGCGCTCGAAAGCGGAGGCGACCGAGCGGCCGACCGTCAGCGTGCCGTGATTGCGCAGGAGCATGTGGTTGTGGTCGCCGAGATCCTTCTGCAGCCGCGGCCGCTCCTCGTGGTCCAGTGCGATGCCTTCATAGTCGTGATAGGCGAGGTCGTGGGTGACGAGCTGGGCGGTCTGGTTCAGCGGCAGTAGCCCCTCCGCGCTGCTCGACACCGCGGTGCCGTCGAGGGTGTGGAGATGCAGCACGCAGATCGCGTCCTCGCGCACCTCGTGGATCGCCGAATGGATGGTGAAGCCGGCGGGGTTGATGCTGTACTCGCTCTCGGAGAGCTGGTTGCCGTGCAGGTCGACCTTGACGAGGCTGGAGGCCGTGATTTCCTCGAACATCAGCCCGTAGGGATTGATCAGGAAGTGATGGTCGGGGCCGGGCACGCGCGCGGAGATGTGGGTGTCGACCAGATCGTCCCAGCCGTACAGCGCGACCAGGCGATAGCAGGCGGCGAGATTGACCCGTTGCTGCCACTCCGCCTCCGTCATGTTGGAGGGGACTTCCCTCAGGCGGGCTTCTGCTGGCGACATGGCTGATCTCTCCGAACGTCGTTGTTGCGGGAAGCGAGCCTAGTCCTGCAAATGGCTTGCAGCAAGGTACACAATGCGCGGCAGTTCAGCGTAGCCCGCATGCTTGTCCGCCGTAGCTCGAAGAGCGAAGGCGGAAGCGATACGGCTTGGAGAAAATTTCTTACGGCGCCGGGATCGACAGCAGGCTGGAAATGCCGCGGCCGCGGATGTCGTAGACGCGGGCGAACACCACGTCGTCGCGCTTGATCTCGACCATGACCGGGGCGGTGAGGCCCTTGCAGTAGAACTCGCCGAGCGTCATGGCGAAATCGGCGGCGTTGGAATCCCAGCCGATGGTGAAGTCGGGCCCGAGCGCGACCTGGGCCGGGCGCTGCGGTCCGCACACCGCGACCTTCCATTTGCGGTTGACAGGCGGCACTTCCTGGCGCTCGACGAGCTGCTCGCGCAATCCGTCCGAGGCCTGCTTCAAGGCGAGGCCCCAATAATCCAGCATGAAGCGGTCGTCGGCGCCGCGCACCGTGCCCGCGATGTGGTTGAAGTGCGTGTATTGATAGGGGTGCAGCCGGATCATCTCGGCGAGCGACAGCGCAAGGCCGAAGCAGAAGGTGGCGAGCACGACCGGCTGCCAGGTGCGGTGATTGGCGCGCAGGCGTTCCATGGTCCAGGCGAAGGCGACGCCGCCGAGCACCGCCATCGGCGGGATCACGAACACGAAATGGCGGATGCCGTTGTAGAGCGCCGGGCGCTTCACCATCGCGATCGCGAGCGGCAGGGTCGCAGCCAGCGTCAGCATCAGCAGGATGGTCTTGCGGCGCGCCGGAACCTCGCGCCGCGGCAGCATGGCGAAGGTGCTGACGATGGCACCGCCCATCAGCACCAGCATCACCTCGGGCAGCTGCAAGGCGAACAGCGTCGGCAGATACGACCAGGGCATGTCGGGCACCGACACGATCGCGCCGTCGAACATCTCCTTCCACGGCTTCTCGAAGAAATGCGAGAAGTAGGTCAGTGCCTCGAACGGATTGCCGGGCTCCATGATCGACCACGGCCAGATCAGGCCCATCACGAGGTAGCCGAGCACGAGGCCGGGCAGCAGCACATAGACGACATGGGCGAAGCGGCGAGCGGACTCGCGCAGACCTTCGCTGCGCAATTCCTCCAGCAGCAGCGGCATGAAGCCGACCGTGGCGTAGACCAAAGCGAGCCCGCCGAGAACGCGGCAGCCGAGCGAAAGGCCGGCCCCGAGGCCAACGATCAGGATCGTGCGCGCCGACGGCTTTGGATATTCCTCGGCGAGCCGGACGAGGCCGAGCATCAGGATGATCATGGCGACCGCGAAGGGTGCATCCTTCGGGTTCATGAACATGTGGCCGTAGAAGATCGGGCAGAGCGCGAGCAGGAGGAGGGAGGCCAGACCGGCAAGGGGGCCGCCGATGCGGCGGCCGAGCCGCCAGGTCACGGCAAGCCCGATCACGCCGACGATGGCGCCGACCAGACGGCGCGTCTCGAACAGCTCGAGCGGAATGACCTTGTGCAGCAGGGCCGCGACCATGTCGAAACCGCCGCCGTACATGTAGAGATTGGCGAAGGAGAGCGCCGCGGTGTCCTTGAAACCGGAACCGAACATGCGCAGCAGCAGGTCGGCATATTCGGCGTGGGTGTAGTCGTCCCAGCCGAGCCCGTAATCGCGGAACGTCAGGCCTGCAATGACGGCGACCGCGGCCAGCACCAGCATGGCGAGGTCGTCGCAAGTCCGCTCGACCGAGCGCCGTGATGGCGTGTCGATCGCCGAAGTCGTGATGGATGTCATGGCTATCGGTGCCCCGGAATCCCCTCTTGGCCCTGCTGGTGCGCGCGGGCCTCAACCCCGGACTCCCTATAGCGCAGTTCCATTACCGAGTAATTGGGCATTATGGCTAAATTCCTGATGCGACGCAGCAATTCCGGTTGGCACCAATTCCGATTGGCTTGAGGAGCAGCTTTAGCAGTAGCCAGCCGCAGCTGAAGGGAATGTGAATAAGTCCCTGATTTCCTTCCCGTTAGGAACACCGCCCAGAATTCGCCGTTGGCGTGGAACAGCGTATGACGGTATCGTGGCGTAGCGGTTCTCGCGTCTAGATGCGCGGCCGGGGGTGAGTTCGATGAATTTGGCATTGCTGATCGTGGGGATTTGCGCCGTCCTGGCGGGTCTCCTCGCGGTCATTTTCGGCATGACGATCAGGGAATTCAGCCTCGGTGGGACTCTCATAATCTCCGGCACCATTGGCGTCTGCTCCGGAATGTTACTGGTGGGCTTGCATCTGGTGCTGCTCGAGCTCAAGGGCATCGCGCGCCGGATGTCCGGTGCGGTCGCGCCATCCGAGGTTCGGGTCAAGCCCGTGCTGCCCGGCCTCGCCGTGCCCGGCGCAGTCGCCCCCGAGCCGATGCCCGCTGCGGCGGTGAGAGCCGAGCCGGCGCCGCCGCCACCGTCTGCGAGTCCGCCGCCGTGGCAGAGCGAAGCTGCTCCGCGCGAGCGTCCGCGGGCCGAGGCACCGCAGCTGGAGCCGGAAGCTCCGACTGCGCCCGCCGCTCCGGAAGCGCCCCGCCGGCGCAACCTGCTGTTCGCCTCGAGCTCGCGCAAGGAGCGCGAGCGCGCGGAGGCGAAGTCCGGTGAAGCTGCCCCGCCGCCTGCGGAGCCCGCCGAGGCCCCGAACCTTCCGCCGGCGAGCTTTGACGTGGCTTGGCCGAAGCCGGACCGCACGCGGCCGCCGGAACCGCCGGCCGCCCCGCGCCGTGCGCCGCCGCCGCGCTCGCCGGCGACCTTCGCGGAGACCGCTCCCGCGCCGGCTCCCGAGCCGCCGCCCGTCGAGCCCCCACCCGTGACGGTGCTCAAGTCCGGCGTCGTCGATGGCATGGCCTATTCGCTCTATTCCGATGGCTCCATCGAGGCGCAGATGCCGGAGGGCATGATGCGCTTTGCCTCGATCGACGAGCTCCGCGCCCATCTCGACCAGCGCGGTTGAGGCTTCCGGCGTTTCAAGTAGAGCGGCGTCCTTCACCAGTAATCAGCGCATCGTCGTCAGTCGTCGCGTTTGAGGCGAATGTATTCTTGACAGGGAATACTTTGGTGTCGTCAATCCCGTAGCCACAAGCGGGAGAAGGGGGGCGCATGTCGGATGCGGGGGCGAAGAATTTCATCGAGCTGACCGCGAGCATCGTGTCGGCCTATCTCGGCAACAATCCGACGCCGGCGGCCGAGATTCCGAACCTGATCAGCCAGGTGCACGGCGCCTTGGTGCGGGTCTCGTCAGGCCGCACCGAGACCGCGCCGCTGGAGCCGGCCAAGCCGGCCGTCTCGCTGAAGAAGTCGATCGCGCCCGATTATCTGGTGTGCCTCGAAGACGGCAAGCGCTTCAAGTCGCTGAAGCGCCATCTGCGCACGCAGTACAACATGACGCCGGAGCAATACCGGGAGAAGTGGGGCTTGCCGGCGGACTATCCCATGGTCGCCCCGAACTATGCGGTGGCGCGCTCGCAGCTGGCCAAGCAGATGGGCCTCGGGCAGCAGCAGCGGAAGAAGGGGAAGTAGTGGGGGGATCTTGTAGGGTGCGCAAAGCGACTTGTCCGCCATAGCTCGAAGAGCGACGGCGGAAGCGTGCCCACCACCTCCAGCGCGATCGAAGAAAAATGGTGGGCACGGCGCAAGGGCGCCTTTGCCCACGAGAGCTGCGAAGCTTATCACGTCGCGTCCGCGAGCGCCTCTCTGGCATCGGTCTTGATGCGCTCGACCATCGAGCGCAGGCCGTTGGAGCGCTGCGGCGTCAGATGGTCGCGAAAGCCGAACTCGTTGAACACGGCGATCGCGTCGGTATCGAGGATCTCCCGCGGCGTGCGGCCCGAATACAGCGCGAGCACGATCGCGACCAGCCCGCGCACGATATGGGCGTCGCTGTCGCCGCGATATCTCAGCACCGGCTCGCCATTGCTGCGGTCGACCATCTTCTGCAGCCAGACCTGGCTGACGCAGCCCTGCACCTTGTTCGCCGCCGAGTGTTCCGCCTCCGGCATCGGTTCCAGAGTGCGGCCGAGCTCGATGACGTACCGGTAGCGGTCGTCCCACTCGTCCAGAAGCTCGAAATTGTCCCTGATGTCGTCGATCGCTGTCATATCGGCCCGCAGTTCCAGTTGAGGCCAATATAGAGACGCGAAGCCCTGAAATCGATAGGGAATGGGCGCTAATTCGCCGGCCCCGGCCCGCGCCATTCCAGCGCAAGATCGTCCTGGGTCAGGGTATCGCGCGGCGCCTCGCTCGCTGCAAGATCGCCTTCGCCGGCCAGCGCGATCGAGCCGGTATGGTCGGGCGCCTTCTTGTGGTCGGTCTTGCTGCCGTCGTTCTTGCTGCCGTCGTTCTTGCCGCCGTCGTTCTTGTCGTTGGTGATCTGCTCTTTCTTGTCGTTGATGATCTGATAGAGCTTCTTGGCACCGTCCTGGGCGCGCTGGCCGATGATGGTCGCGGCCTGGCCGCCGACCTCGCAGGCCGCCGGCTGGCGCTTGCAGAACTGGGTCATGTCGGAAACGGCCGCGGTTGCGGCCTGCACCGCATCGGCGGCGCCGATCTGCGGCAGCTTGTCCGATTCGGGCGTCTTGTCCCGCGGCAGGAGCACCAGCACCAGCCCTAGCCAGAATGTGATGCGAAGCAGAAAGCGCATCTTGTCGACCTGTCCGTTAGGCTCCGCCCGCGGCGATCTCCCGCAGATAGTCGGACCTAGCAACCCTCGATAAATCGCAACTGATTGCCTTGAGCTTAATTCGCGGAAAATTGACGCAAGATTCTTCGGGAGCGACCTTCCGGTAAATTTTCGATTGACGCCGGCGCCCGTGTTTCCGCCGGCCGCCCGCATCCACCAATTCGAAACCATGCGGAGCAAGTGAAACCCTGCGTTCACCATTCGCAGCGAAGACGTCGCCAAATCGTCTAAAAAGCTCCGCGATAACGCGGTGTCCGGCCGCGCGCTGTGCCGCCTTAGCACTCGTTTAAGGTCGCTCTGACACGGTGGCTCAACGACAAGGAGGCGTTCCGGCGCGTCTTCCAAGAGACGATTGAGCCGAAGCGCGAGACCCGTGACAGTTTTGAGTATCATCCGCGATTGTCTCGATGCACTGCTGCATCCCTCCGCGCGCTACGATGCGCTGATGCGCGCGCGCCATCGCGCCTTCATGGCACCGCGGCTGCTCGGCAGCCTCGCCGCCTTCGCCGCATTCCCGGTCTATCTCGCCATGCGCGGCGCGCCGAGCGCCATCGAGGTCGCGGCCTTCGCCTGGCTGATTGCGCCGATCATGTTGTCCTGGTTCCTGTCGCGCACCGGGCGCTACGAGGGTGCGCATGTGCTGTCGTCGCTGGCGCTCGCCGGACTGATCATGGCCGTCGCGCTCACGACGGGCGGCATCGAATCCTTCGCCGCGGTCTGGCTGGTCGTGGTTCCGCTCGAAGCTGCGCTGTCGGCATCGCGCCGCGTCGCGGCGTTCGCCTCGCTGCTCGCGCTGTCCTGCGCCGGAATGCTGATCCTGGTCAGCCAGCTCGGCTGGCTGCCAGCGGTGGAGCCGAGCGCGGCAGAGCGCGGCGTGCTGATGGCCTTCGGCGTCGCGTCCGCCACTCTTTATGCTGCCGGCCTTGCCTTCGGCGCCGAATCGCTCGCGCGCACCAGCGTCGCGCTGCTGTCGCGCGAAGAGGAGCGCTACCGCCTGCTGGCGCGCAACATGAGCGATGTCATCTCGCGGCATCAGCGCAACGGTGCGGTGCAGTTCATCTCGCCGGCGGTGGAGGCCATGCTCGGCATGCAGGTGGTGCAACTGCTCGGCCACGGCCTGTTCGACCGCGTCCATGTCGCCGATCGGCCGGCTTATCTCACGGCGCTGTCCGACGCGGCGCGCGGCGAAGTGCGCAGCGTCGAGTTCAGGCTGCGGCGCGAGCCCGCCGCCGAGCGCGGCCCGGGCGATTTCATCTGGGTCGAGATGCGCTGTCGCCCGCTCGATCAGGACAGGGCGCGTGACGTCACCTGCGAAGCCGAAGTCGTTGCCGTGATGCGCGACGTCACCGACCGCAAGCTGTTCGAGCAGGCACTGGATCAGGCGCGCAGCGCCGCCGAGGCGGCCGATGCCGCCAAGACGCGCTTCCTCGCCACCATGAGCCACGAGCTGCGCACGCCGCTGAACGCCATCATCGGCTTCTCCGAGATGATCGCGCAGGAGCAGAGCCTGATGCTGGGGGCGGCCCAGCGCAAGGAATACGCCGAGCTGATCAACGATTCCGGCCAGCACCTGCTGTCGGTCGTCAACGGCATCCTGGACATGTCGAAGATGGAATCGGGCACTTTCGAGATCGCATCCGAGCCGTTCGCACCGCGCGCCTCGCTGCTCCATTGCTGCAATCTGCTGGCACTGAAGGCGCGGGAGAACGGCATCGACCTGATCACGGACGCGCCGCAGGACCTGCCGGTCATGACCGGCGATCCCAGGGCCTTCAAGCAGATCGTGCTCAACCTCGTCGCCAACGCCATCAAGTTCACCGAGCGCGGCGGCCAGGTCTGCGTATCGGCCGCGGTCTCAGGCTCGCAGCTGACGCTGCGGATCAGCGACACCGGCGTCGGCATCGCGCCCGACGATCTCAAGCGCATCGGCGCGCCGTTCTTCCAGGCCGGCACGACCTATCAGCGCCGTCACGAGGGCACGGGCCTTGGACTTTCGATCGTGAAGAGCCTCGTGGCATTGCATCTCGGCGAATTGACGGTACAAAGCCGGCTGGGCCAGGGCACGGCGGTGACCGTCAAGCTGCCGCTCGTCTACACGCCGCCGCAGGTCAAGCCGGCCGAGCGCAAGATCGCGACGCTGGCGCCGGCGCCGACACTGCGCCAGGACCTTCAAGACCAAGCTCACGACCAGTCTCAGGACCAACCCGCTCTGGTGAAGAAAAGTGCCTAAGAAGTCTGCCAAGGACGAAGCCGCTCCGCGCCGCCGTGGCGCCAAGGCCGCGGTCATCGATGTCGAGACCGAGCGCAACATCGTGATGCGCGTGCTGCTGCACAGCCCCAAGGATACGCTGGCCGGTCTCGTCGCCGTCGCCGCGATCGGCGCGATCGTCGCCAATGCGCTGTTCCTCCAGACCGGCCGGCACCCCGCGCCGATGTTCGGCACGGTGATCAATCTTCCCGCGCCGTCGTCCGTGCCGCTGTCGAACCCCTTGCCGCGTCCGCGTCCCGTCGGCGCCGACACCTCGCCGCTGGAGCCGCGCGCGACCGAGTTCCGCGTCGAGCCCAAGCCGGCCGAAGCCAAGCCTGCCGAGCGTGCCCCCGAGAAAGCGCCCGAAAAGCCGGTCGAGGCGACCGCCTCGACGCGCTCCAACGATCCGATGACCAATCTGGTCAAGGCGACGACCTCGACGCCGCCCGCGGCCATGCGTCCGCCGGCGCCGATCCCGGCGCAAGGTCCGGCCGCACGACGCATTGCCGGGGTGCAGCGCGCGCTGTCCGAATACGGCTACGGCAATCTGAAGATCACGGGCAGCATGAGCGGCGAGACCCAGGCCGCGATCCAGAAATTCGAGCGCGAGCACAAGATGCAGGTCACCGGCCAGGTCTCGGACCGGCTGCTGCGCGAGCTCGCCGCTGCGATCGGCCACCCGGTCGAATAGCCGCTCGTCAAGTGTCGTTGACGTCAGTCTATTGCCGGCGTCGGCGCGACAGACGGATCCATACGATCGCGATTTGAGTGGGATCAATGACGGCCGGCGGCCGCCGAAACATGATGGCTCGTCTCATCAAGGAAGAGAGGTCATCATGTTCAAGGTCTCCATTCTTGTCTGGATCATGCTCGGCACGACGCTGGCGGGCATCAGCCTCATCGTGTTGCTGATGGTCCCGAGCTTCGCCGCCGACGCCATCAGGAACATTCCTTATGCCGTGGCGGTGGGATTTGCGCTCGCGATGCCCCTGTCATATTTCGTCGCGACGCAGATTCGCGGTGGTCATGACGGCACGCGCAGGGCGTGAGACGTAGGAGCTGAGGCTGGCGCGAGGCCTCGGGCTGGCCTATCGTCGGATTCATGCGTTTGAAATCCAACATATGGGTCGCGGCTTACTTGCGCCGCTGCCAGACCGAGGGCGTGTTCGGCGCCGTGCGGCGTCGCGGTGCCGAGGAGGCGGGTGCGGTGTTCGTCAAGGTGTCGCTGCTCGACGGCAAAGCGATGCTGTACGCGCCGGCGCCGCAGACCTCTTACGACGACGGCCGGCCGATCGATCGCTTCTTCGTGCCGGTCGCGCCGCAGCCGCTGCCGGAGCACACGATCGAGGAGCGGCTGGTCAAGGAAATCCGCTTCGATCCGGACGCCTGGATCGTCGAGACCGAGGATCGCGCCGGGCGGCATTTTCTGGAATTGGCGAAGGCTTAGCCGCTCCCCCCACCGTCATTGCGAGCGCAGCGAAGCAATCCAGGATCCTCTCGCGGAGGGACTCTGGATTGCTTCGTCGCAAGAGCTCCTCGCAATGACGCGTTTGCGGCGCGTGGCGTGCTCAATAGTCAGCACTGCCGCCTGCCGAGGCGGTTTGAGCGATCAGCGATCCGACGAACCAGTCCCCGTCCGCACCGTTGGGCTCGACCCGGGCTGCACGCCCGGCCGCGTCTGGCTCGCGCCTGCGCGGGCGCGCTGGCGTTCGCCGTCATGCAGCGCCGATTGGTACTTCGCGCGGGTGACGGCGAGCGTCGAGCCGCGCCAGGCCGCCAGCATCACCAGCGCCGATCGCTCGGCGAGGCGGTCGTAGAGCCGCGACAACCGGTACACCGCGTTCACGGACGTTCCGATCTCCGGCTTGAAGAACAACAGGATGCGCTGGAACACCGGGCTCGGCATGTCGAGCGCGCGCGCTGCGATCGCAAGTGCCTCGCCGCCGGCATCGTCGACGATCTCTGCTGCGACGCGCGAGGGCAGGATCAGGCTGTCGCCGAGCTCGAAGGTGAAGTTTTCGGTATCGCCCGCGATCGCCGCCATCTCCAGGATCTGGATCGCGCGCTTGGCGCGCACGGTCGGAATCCGGGGGGCAGCCTTCAGCGGGGTCTGCGCCAGATTGTGCAGGATCAGCGCGCGCTCGGGTGCGCCGGCGCGGAAGAACATGTCGTGGATCTCGGCCGCCTCCTTCGGCTGCATCGCCATGTTGGCGGCCATGCGCTGCTCGGCCTCGGTCGGCACGCGTGCCGGCGCGGGAGCGCGCGGCGGGGCGGGGATCTCCCGGGCCAATGGAACCCGGCGGCCTTCCTGGGCCGCGACCAGGCCGAGCCTCTGCAGGATCGGGACGGGCGTCTGCGGATAGACCGCGAGCCGCGCCTTGACGGCCGCGCGCGTCGCATCGTCGACCTGGTCGATCAGCCGCGTGGCGAGCTCGACGAACTGCCGCTGCTCGTCGTCGCTGTGCGTGCTCGTCTGGACGTAAAGGTCGGTCAGCACGCGCAGCAGCGTCGGACGGACATCGACACCTTCGCGACGGGACAGGGTCATCAGCCCGTCGAATCCGGGAAACAGCGACTTGGTCATGGAGGTGTACGCGACTCGGGAAAGATACCGGGGGCGAGCCTAGCGCAGCTTCTTTTAAAGCCTCGTTAAGGAAAATGAGGCGTGAAGCCGGTCCTGCAATTTGAGCAATTGTCGTGCCGCAACGGGACGGCGCGGCGCGGTCCGTGCAGTTACGGTCGAGGGCGCGCGTTTACACCCCGTTAACCATGAGCTGATCTTAATGAATGCATGTTGCAGGGGCGCGTCGGGTCGCGCGGCAATTGAAGAGAGCTGACATGGGGACCATCATCGAATTTCCGGCCGGTCGCCGGGTGGGCTCGTCGGGGGATGTCGCTCCGCGCGCGGAAATGGGAACGGTGCTGATCCTTCCCGTGATCCGTATCGAGCGTGAGGCGGACGAAACCAGCGGCGATCGCGGGCCGGAGCAGGGCACAGCGCCGGGGCGCCGTCGTCGCCGGCGCTGACACGGCTTCGTGCAATGCCGGGCTCCATCCGTCAGATCCGGCCTGTCCGATCGGCCGTCCTGCTCACGCTGCTGGGCGCTTCGCTCGCGGCCTGTAGCGGCGGCGACTTCGGCCGCACCCGCGACAGCATGCGCAGCGACGACATGCATCGCTGGCTCGGTGCGGAGGTCACCTCCAGCGTCGGCCTGAAGCCCTCGCAATTCCAGCTCACCGACGAAGAGCGCCAGCTTCGCGATCTCGCCTATCCCATGATCGAGCCGCCGCTGTCGCGCCCGGCATGGAAGAGCGTGTTCGGCGACTACAAGGCGCTGCCCTCGCCGTGGCGGCAGAAGATCGTGTTCGACCGCACCATGTACGGGCGCACGCTGATCGACGAGCCGCACCGCTCGCATTCCTCGCGCTATGCGCAGCTGATCGAGGACGTGCGCAACGACATCACCCGGTTCGAGCCGTTCTTCGCCAGTGCGATCCGCGTCATCGATCTCGACAGGAAGCGCGACGCCAGCATGTCGCGCGTCTCCGCGCTCTCGCCGCGGGAGAGGGACGATGCGGTTGCGCGCATGCAGGAGAACTCGCTGATCGTGCAATGGGTGCAGCAGTGCCTGGAGCAGCGCGTCTCGTCCTACCGCTGGGCGCTTGAACGCCTGGTGATCCAGGCCCCCGACGGCATGGCCGCCGATGCCGACCGCCTGATCGGCGAGCTCGCCGCCCAGACCGCCAACCCGCCGGTCGCGGGACAGCCGCCTTACGGCCGCGCGGTGGTCTCGAAGGGCTGAGCGCCGATCCCCACACCTGCCGGTTCCGCCGGGACAGCGCTGCCGCAGACGCGCTCGCCGCGGCCCTCGCGGTCCGACATATGGTCGAATCCCCCCGATTGGCGCTTGTTCTCCCGGGCCATAGCGATAGGATTGCACGGTTACACCAAGTCATTTTGCACCAAGGTCTTTTGCGATGAGCAGCAATTCCGGGATGCGGCTTGACGTCCGTCGAAATTCCACGCCTGCGCGAAAACTGCTGGTTCTTGCCATTCTCTTGGGATCGGCCGGCTCGGCCGCCGCGCTGACCAAGGAGGCCGCGATCGAGAACTGCCGGATGACCGTCGGCAAGCCGATCGTGCAAGCCTGCATGCAGGCCCAAGGCGGCCGCAAGGCCGGCGCCGACATCGAGGGGTGCCGCGCCAAGGCCTCGCCGCAGGTCAGGGCCTGCGTGATGGCGGCTCTCAACGCCGCCAACGGCCGCGCCAATGTCGCCGTCGAGCTCCCGAAGGAGGCGGCGCCGAAGCTGGAGCCCGGCACCGCACTGCCGAAGGGCTTCATCGCACCTCCCCGCACCATCGCCGACATCACGGCGATCCTCGATAGCGAGAAGCCGAACGAGAAGCTGATCGCGGAATTGAAAGCGGACGCCGATTCCACGCCCACGGGCAAGGAATCGCGCGAAGATCTCGCACAATTCTATTTCGATCGCGCCAATGCGCGCGCGCAGCTCGGCCGGCTTGCTGAATCCATTGCGGATGCCAGCAAGGCCGTCGAGGTCGGCCGCGGCGCGGTCGAGCCTCAGCTGATGGGCCGCATGCAGCAGCTCCTCTCGCTGCAATACGCCGCAGCCGGCGATCCAAAGCGGTCGCTGGAGGTGATCCAGAGGTTGTTGCGTGAGACCGCGACCCAGCCGGGCGCAAAAGGATTCCAATTGGCCTCCAACCGGTCCGTTGCAGGCAACCTCATCCAGATGGGCGATGTCGCCCAGGCGGAAGCCTATCTGCGTCGCACACAGGCCGCAATCCAGGAGGCGCGCACCAGCGGTCTTCCGGGGTGGCGCACCTCCTATGCGCGCTTCGGACAGAACTGGGAGGGGGAGCTCGAAGCGACAAGGGCAATGATCTTCGAGGCGCGCGGGCAGTTCGCGGAGGCCGAGGCCGCCTATCGGGTGGCCGAGCAGCGCAAGCGGGCCGGCATGAAGGGCGTGATGGAGTCGGACAATCCCCCGGCAGAAACCGTCATGCTGCAGGCGATTGACAACCTGGTGCTGAGCCAGGCCCGCATGAAGGCGCGACAGGGCCGGCTTGCCGAAGCCGAGGTCGATGCCCGCCGCGCTCTGCTGGCGCGACTGAAGGACACCGGCAAGTATAATCCGGTGACGCCGCGCTACGTCATGGGCCTTGCCGGCATTCTGGTCGAAGAGGGGCGCTATGAGGAAGCCGAGCAGCTCGGTCGCGTCGCCCTGGAGATCAACAAGACCGTCGGCGTTCCCGACGATTCTCAATCCACGGTGCAATTGCTGTCGCAACTGGCCGGCATCCTGACGCTCCAGCGCAAGGCGCCGGAAGCCAACGCGATGTACGCGGCGATCGACAAGGCCATTGCCAATTGGGAGCCGCAGCGCCGCCAGGTGTTCGAGCTCAATCCGTCGCGCATTCTCTCGCTCTATTCGTCCGGCCAGCTCGAGGCCGGCATCGCTGCGGCCGAGCAATTGGTGAAGAAGCAGGTCGGCCGCGTCGGCGAAAATCATTTCGATGCCGCCTCGGCGCGCGGCACGCTGGCGGTCGGTCTGATGCGGGCGCGGCGCGATGCCGAGGCGATCCGCGAGTTCAAGGCCGCCATCCCGATCATGATGGCGAGTGCGCGGGAAAACGCCGACGACGAGAACACCACCGTGGTGGCCGCGCGCAGCCAGCGCCTGCAGAGCATCGTGGAAAGCTATTTCGTGCTGCTTGCGCGCACCGGAGCTGCGAGCGGCGGGGTCGGCGAGGAGACCTTCAGCCTCGCCGACGCCATCCGCGGCCGCTCGGTTCAGCAGGCTCTGGCTGCATCGAGCGCGCGGGCGGCCGCCAAGGATCCGGCGCTGGCCGATCTCGTCCGCAAGGAGCAGGACCTCACCAAGCAGGTCAACGCGCAGCTTGGAACGCTCAACAACGTGCTGGCGCTTCCGTCCAGCGAGCGGGACGAGAAGGGCGTGCAGCAGATCCAGGCCTCGATCGCCGCCTTGCGCACCGAACGCGACAAGGCGCGGCAGGAGATCAAGCAGAAGTTTCCGGTCTACGCCGATCTCGTTTCTCCCAAGCCGCCCAGCGTCGCTGAAATCCGCGCGACGCTCGCCGACGGTGAGGCGATGCTGTCGTTCTATTTCGGCCAGAGCGGCAGTTTCGTCTGGGCCGTGCCGAAGTCGGGCCCGGTGGCGTTCGCCGCGGTCAACGCCCAGATCGGCGAGATCGAGACCAGGATCCGCAAGCTGCGCGAGGCGCTCGAGCCGCAGGCGGCGATGATCTCGGACATTCCGCCGTTCGATCTCAAGCTCGGCTACGAGCTCTACGAGCTGCTGCTGAAGCCGGTCGAGAGCGGATGGAAGCCGGCCAGGAACCTGATCGTCGTGACCAACGGCGCTCTCGGACTTTTGCCGCTGTCCCTGTTGCCGACGGCACCGGCAGAGGTGGCCGCGGACGAGGACCCGCTCTTCGTCGGTTATCGCAACGTGCCATGGCTGGCGCGAAGCCATGCCGTGTCGACGGTGCCCTCGGCCGCGGCGTTGCGCACCTTAAGGCAATTGCCGCCGGGCAAGCCCGGCCGCGGCGACCTCGTGGCCTTTGGTGATCCCTATTTCAACAGCGAGCAGCAGGCCGAGGCGGAAGGCGGCGGAGAGAAGATCCAGGTCGCCGATGCCGGCGGCAACATCACGCGCGGCGGTCCGCTGAAGCGGCGCAACAGTCCCAAGCTCGAGGGCGTCGACAGCGCCGAGCTCGGTCTGTTGCCCCGTTTGCCGGACACCGCCGACGAGTTGAAATCGATCGCACTGGCACTGCAGGCCGACCCTTCGAAGGTGTTGTTCCTCGGCAAGAGCGCGACCGAGAGCGCGGTGAAGACCATGAATCTCTCCGGCTTCAGGATCCTGGCCTTTGCGACCCATGGGCTCGTCCCGGGCGAGCTGAACGGGCTGACGCAGCCGGCACTCGCTTTGTCGTCGCCGGCGGTGACGGGCGAGGGCGGCGACGGCCTCCTGACCATGGAGGAGATCCTCGGCCTCAAGCTGGACGCGGACTGGGTCGTCCTGTCGGCCTGCAACACCGGGGCCGGCGCCGGCGCCGGGGCAGAGGCCGCATCCGGGCTCGGCCGCGCCTTCTTCTACGCCGGAACGCGTGCGCTGCTGGTGACGAACTGGTCGGTGCATTCACAGTCGGCGCGGCAATTGGTGACCGACCTGTTCAAGCGGCAGGCCGACGATCCCAAGCTGTCGCGCAGCGAGGCGCTGCGCCAGGCGGCGATGGCCCTCGTCGATGGTCCGGGTTATCTCAACAGCGAAGGCAAGACCGAGTTCGCCTATGCGCATCCGTTGTTCTGGGCGCCCTACACGATCATCGGCGATGGCGGCTTGCAGTGACGCGAGGGGAAGGGGTGCAGGGGAAATGAAGCGGAATGTCTTGCTCGGGCTCGTAGCCGCAGCTTTGCTGGTCTCGGCGCCATCGCATGCCACGTTGTTGATCACGGAAGAGGAAGCCAAGCTGCCGCCTCCCAAGGGAGCGGTGGCCGTCGAACAGCGCGGCATCCTGCGTGGTCCGAAGGTCGAGTTCGTCTCGCCGGGCAGCGCGGCGAGCTCGCCGCTGCGGCTGGTGTTGAAATTTCAATCCTATGGCGGGGCAAAGGTCGACCCGGACTCGGTCAAGGTGATCTTCCTCCGCACGCCGAATGTCGACCTGACCCCCAGGGTCAAGCCCTTCGTGCAGCCTGACGGCATCAACATGCAGGATGCGGAGCTGCCGCCCGGCGAATACACGGTGCGCGTCGACATCAAGGACAGCGACGGCCGGCCGGGCACGGCCGTCTTCACCCTGAAGGTTGCGCCCAAGTGAACTTTGCCCAAGTGAACTTTGCCAAGTGAGCTTTGCCAAGTGAGCTTTGCCCAAGTGACTTCGCAAGTGAGCGCCCAAGTGAACTGCCCTTACTGCCGGTCCGAAAGTGCCGAGGGTGCGCTGGTCTGCGCCTCGTGCGGGCGCGACATCGCCGTTCCCGCCACGCTGCTTGCCGAGCGCGACGATCTCTTGCGCAAGCGCGAGGATCTGCGCGACGAGCTGAAACGGGCCAGAGACGAGATCGAAGCCATCATGAGGCGAAGGAAGTCGCGCTAGCGATGGAATGTCCGTTCTGCGCCGAGACGATCAAGGACGAAGCCATCGCGTGCAAGCATTGTTCGCGCGACTTGCGCTTCGTGCGGCCGACGCTTCTCGAGATCGACGAAATCGTTGCGGAGCTGGACAAGCTCAGGCGGGATCTGGATCGCGTCAACGTCCGCATCGAGCGCTACAACAACCCGTTGCGCTATTACGGAACGCATGCGGTGCTCTATGTTGCGACTCCATCCCTGCTGCTGGTGATCGCGCATGTGCTGGTGACCATCATCTTCAACCTGTCGCCGATCCCGCTTCGGATCGCGTCGATCGCCGTACCGCTCTTGTTCGGATTCGTTGCCTATCCGCTGCACAGGGTCTACGCCCTGGCGGCATTCGTGCTGGCGTTCCTGACCGCGACTGTCAGCATCCTCGCAATGCTGACGGTCACCGGTATCCATGATGATGTCCCGATCCTTCCAGCGGTGTGGATCGAATGGCGGGAGGTGTTCGAATATGGCGCCAGTATCCTGCTCGCCTTCGTCTCGGGTAACATTCTCAGCGTCGTGGTCTTCCAGATATTGCCGCGCGTGCTGACCCAGGGCGGCAAGCCGAATGCGTTCGCTTTCCGCACGGCGCGTCTATTGGGCCAGCATGTCGGAGAGGAGCAGCTGCGCCGCCGCGCCCGCTTGATTCAGAACCTCATGCAGACCGCGGGGCCACTGGTCGGCGTTGCCGCGACCGGTGTCGGCTCGATCTATGCGGGCTTGAAGGGCTTGCTGGGATAGCCGAACCTTCCGAAGCGTGCTGGCAGGCCTATCGCGCTTCCACCACTTCGCCGTCTTCCTTCACGAAGCGGCCGACCGGATTGTCCAGGAGATCGATCACCGCTTCCGACGGCCGGCACAAGCGCGTGCCCTTTGGCGTCACCACGATCGGGCGGTTGATGAGGATGGGATGGGCGATCATGAAATCGAGGAGCTGGTCATCGCTCCATTTGGGATCGTCGAGGCCAAGCTCCTTGTAAGGCGTTCCCTTCTCGCGCAGCAGCGCGCGAACCGGAATGCCCATGCTCGCGATCAGCTCCTTGAGTTTGTCCCGCGAGGGCGGGGACTTCAGATATTCGACGACGGCGGGCTCGGTGCCGCTCTGCCGGATCATCGCCAGCGTGTTGCGCGAGGTGCCGCAGGCGGGGTTGTGATAGATCGTGACGGTCATCGAGCTGTCTCCGTGATTGCGACCGAGGCTGACGCGCGTGAGCGTCCGAGCAGCCAGTTCATCAGCAGCATGCCGGCGAACGCTCCGCACAGCTCGGCGATGATGAAGCCGGGCAGGTCGGCGGGGCGAATCCCCGAGAACGTGTTGGTCAGGGACCTCGCAATGGCCACGGCCGGATTGGCGAACGAGGTGGAGGCCGTGAACCAATAGGCGGCGGTGATGTAGAGGCCCACCAGCCAAGGCACGGCCGTGCGCTGAAACCGGATGCCGGCCAGGATCGTCGCAACCAGTCCGAACGCGGCCACCGCTTCGGCGAACCATTGCGCTCCTCCGGTTCGAACCTTCGTAGAGAAGTCGAGCAGCGGCAGGCCGAACATCAGATGCGCCGCCGCCGTTCCCGCGATGCCGCCGGCGATTTGCGCGACAATATAGAACGCAGCCTCGTATCCCGGCAGCTCGCGCTTGCCGGTGAAGACGAGCGTCACCGCGGGATTGAAGTGCGCGCCGGAGACCGGGCCGAGCACCGTGATCAGGACGACCAGGATAGCGCCGGTGGGCAAGGTGTTGCAAAGCAGCGCAAGCGCGACGTCCCTGGTCAGCGTTTCCGCCATGATGCCGGAGCCGACTACGGTGGCGACGAGAATGCCCGTGCCGAGCGCTTCGGCCGCGAGGCGCCGCGAGAGATCGAAATTGTCCATCAGCTGGCCTTCGGAGCCGGATGTGTCGCGCCATCGGAGCGGCCAATTTCCCGCAGCTTGGTGCCGAGGGACAGCTTATCGATGCTCGGCAGCGGAAGGTTCACGAAGGTATCGATCCGATTTTTGAGATAGCGGAACGCGGTGACGAATGCCGCCTGCTTTTCCAGATCCGTGCCTTCGACCGTGGCGGGGTCTTCGATGCCCCAGTGCGCTGTCATCGGCTGACCCGGCCAGATCGGACAGGACTCGCCGGCGGCGTTGTCGCAAACGGTGAAGACGAAATCCATCACCGGCGCATCGGGCGTGGCGAACTCCAGCCAGCTCTTCGAGCGCATCCCGTCGATCGGGTAGTCCATGCTCTGCAGCGTGCGCAGCGCCAGCGGATGCACGGCGCCTTTCGGCGTGCTCCCTGCAGAGAAGGACCGAAAGCGCCCGGCACCGTCCTTGCGAAGGATCGATTCCGCGAGCACGGAGCGGGCTGAATTGCCCGTACAAAGGAACAGCACATTGTAGACGCGATCAGGCACGGGCCTTCTCCTTTCGCTTGGGAGCGCAGCACGATTGCAAGGTCTCGACGACGGGCTCGCAAACTTCCGGCCGTCCGCCGCAGCAATCGCGCAGCAGGAAGAGCGCGACGTCGCGAAATTCGCCGAGGTTGGCGCGATAGACGATCGAGCGGCTGTGCCGTTCGGAAGACACGAGGCGGGCGCGGCTTAGAATCGACAGATGCGCCGACAGCGTGTTTTGCGGGACTTCCAAGAGGCGCGCGAGGTCGCCGGCCGCAAGACCTTCAGGTTCGTGCCTGACCAGCGTCCGGAATGCCTCCAGACGGGTCGGTTGAGACAGCGCGGCGAGCGCCAGGACGGCTTGTTCTGTTTCCATATATCCAGATTTATGGAATTGTTAAGACCGAGTCAATCCGGAAACTCCGGCCACGCGTAAGCTATAATTTCGAATATTCTAGAAATATCGTTTGACAGCTGGCCTGCACCGGCGCATCGTGTCGCCCATGAAGATCGACGACGCTGCAGCACGCCTGGAAGCACTCGGAAATCGGACCCGCCTGCAGATTTACCGGGCGCTGGTCCGGGCCGGGCACGCGGGCATGCCGGTCGGCCGCTTGCAGGACAAGCTGAAGATCCCGGCCTCGACGCTGTCGCACCACATCAAGACCCTGGTCTCGGTCGGGCTGGTCAGTCAGAGCAGGGAATCGACGACGCTGATCTGTCGCGCCAATTTCGACGCCATGCGCGGGCTGGTCGACTTTCTGGCCGCGGAATGCTGTGCGGAAGAAGTGGGGTGTAAGGATGCCCAGACCGCAGCCTGATCGATTTGGCCAATTATTCCATAATTCTAGAAGGATGGAGAACTGCAATGGATAAGACGGTAGCCATCATCGGGGCGGGCCCGGTCGGCCTCGCAGCCGCCGCTCATGTGCTCGAACGCGGCATGTCCCCGGTCGTGCTCGAAGCCGGACCCGAGGCCGGGCATGCGGTGCGGCAATGGCAGCACGTCCAGCTCTTCTCGCCCTGGGAATACAATGTCGACAAGGCCGCGGCGCGCCTGCTTGCACCGACCGGATGGAATTCGCCGGACCCGAGCTCCTATCCGACCGGCGGCGAACTGATCGAGCGCTATCTTGCGCCGCTCGCAACGCGAACGCCGTTGCGCGAGACGATCCGCAGCTCCAGCCGCGTCACCGCGATCAGCCGCGCCGGCTTCGACAAGGCGAGGACGAAGGGGCGGGGGCAAGCGCCGTTCGAGATCCGCTACCGGAACGGCAAAGGCGACGAGGTGCTGCACGCCGACGCCGTCATCGACGTCTCCGGCACGTGGTTCTCGCCCAATCCCGCCGGCAGCAACGGTCTGCCGGCGTTCGGCGAACGCGAATGCGCCGGCCGCATCGCCTATGGCATGCCGGCCGTGCGTGGCTCGGCTCGCGACAGATATGCGGGCAAGACCGTGGCCGTGCTCGGCGCCGGCCATTCCGCACTCGGCACGCTGATCGATCTCGCAGAGCTCGCCGAGGAGGCGCCCGGCACCAGGCCCGTCTGGCTGCTGCGCGGCGAGGATCCGGCAAAGGCCTTCGGCGGCGGCCGCAACGACAAGCTTGCCGCGCGCGGCGAGCTGGGCGCAACCTTCGCCGCGCTCGTGACTGCCGGAAAGATCGCGGTCGAGTCCGGCTTCGCTGTCACGCACATTTCGGAGCTCGAAGGCCGCCTCAGGATTTCGGCGGGCGCCGGCTCTGCTGCGCGGAGTGTGGTTGCCGACGAGCTGGTGGTGTCGACCGGCTTCCGGCCCGATCTCTCGTTCCTGTCCGAGCTGCGGCTGCGGCTCGATCCCGCGATCGAGGCGCCCCTCGCGCTCGCGCCGCTGATCGATCCCAACGAGCATAGCTGCGGAACGGTGCGGCCTCACGGCGCGCGCGAGCTGGCGCATGACGAGCCGGGCTTCTATCTCGCCGGCATGAAATCCTACGGCCGCGCGCCGACCTTCCTGATGATGACCGGCTACGAGCAGGTCCGCTCGATTGCCGCCGACATCGCCGGCGACAAGACGGCCGCGGCGCGGGTCGAGCTCGTGCTGCCGGAGACCGGCGTCTGCACACGCGGCGGCGTCGAGTCCGCCGCCGCGGCAGGATGCTGCGGCGGTCCGGCCAAGGCCGAACCCTCGGCCTGCTGTGCCGCCGATGAATCCGCGAAGAAGGCGGGCGGTGCGGGGTGCGGCTGCTCATGAGCCGAGGCACTGCGAGCCCGCTCACCGTCGTCATCGCGCTCGGCACCGCGCAGACCATCGCGTGGGCGTCGAGCTACTATCTTCCTGCGATCCTGGCCGCGCCGATCGCGAGCGATCTCGGTCTTGCGCCGACTTACGTCTTCGCAGCGCTGTCGGGCGCGCTCGTCATCTCCGGCCTGCTTGGTCCGCGCGTTGGGCACGCCATCGATACGTTCGGTGGGCGCAGCATGCTTGCCGTCTCGAACCTCGTTTTCGCCGCTGGCTTGCTGCTGCTGTCCGTGGCCCATGGCGTAGCGGTGCTGATCGCAGCCTGGACCCTGCTCGGGATCGGCATGGGCATGGGCCTCTATGAAGCCGCGTTCGCGACGCTTGCGCGCATTTACGGCGCCAATGCGCGACGAACGATCACCGGCATCACCCTGATCGCCGGTTTCGCCAGCACACTCGGCTGGCCGCTCACGACCTGGCTCGCCACGGAGTACGGCTGGCGCGCGGCCTGCCAGCTATGGGCGGTGATCCACATCGGCCTTGCCTTGCCGCTCAACCTTGCGCTGCCCCGTGCCGCTCCATTGCAGCAGGAGGCCGGACCGAGTACGGCCGCAAGCCTGCAATCCGGCCGCCAGAGCGAAACCTTCGCAATGATATTGCTGGCGTACATGTTTGCGGCCGCGAGCTTTGTCAGCTCCGGCGTCTCGGCCATTCTGCCCACCATGCTGGTCGCGTTCGGCGCCACGCCGGCACAGGCGTTGTTGGCAGGCGCATTGGTCGGACCGGCGCAAGTCGGCGCCCGCCTTCTCGAAGCAGGATGGCTTGGCCGGTTTCATCCGCTGCTGTCGGCGAGGCTCGCCATGCTCATGAACCCGATCGGCGTGCTTGCGCTGGTCGCCGGCGGCCCTTTGCTCGCACCGGTCTTCACGGTGCTGTATGGCGCCGGTAACGGCATCATCACCATTGCCCGTGGTACGCTGCCGTTGGCGCTGTTTGGGCCGGTCGGGTTCGGCAGGCGTGTCGGGATGATTTCGCTGCCTTCGCGGGCAACGGGCGCCTTCGCACCCCTTGCGCTGGGACTGATGGTGGAGCATCTCGGCAGCAACGCGCTCTGGATCAGCGCGCTGGCCTCGGTCTCTGCGTTCTTCGCGCTTCTGCTGCTTCGTGGGGATCAGACGGCATGAGTCCCTGTCCGATGGGAGGAGACCATTCGTAGCTTGCGCGGCTGGCCGCTGATTGCGGTGATGTGTATCGGCCAGCTCGGCAATCTGCTGCCGCACGTGACCTTGTCTGCAAATCTCGCCCAGCATCTGATGCCGGCGTGGGGCTTGTCCGCCGCCGAGGGCGGGATGATGGCGAGCGGCTACGCGTTTGGCTACATGCTGGCGGTGCCCGTGCTCACGACGCTGACCGATCGCATCGACGCACGGCTCGTGCTCCTCTGCGGCTCTGTCGTCAGCGGAGCAGCGACCATTGCGTTTGGCATCTTCGCGCAAGGCTTCTGGTCGGGGACCATCATCTGGTCGCTTGCCGGCCTTGGTTTTGCCGGTGCCTACATGCCCGGGCTCAAGGCCCTGACGGACCGGTTGCCCGCCGGCGACAGCTCGCGGGCGGTCACGCTCTACACGTCGAGCTTCTCGGTGGGCGTCGGCCTGTCGTTCCTGATCGCGCAAGTCCTCGCCGACGGTTGGGGATGGCGGACCGCGTTCTACGTGACCGGCATCGGTCCCGTCGCGATGGTGGTGGCGTGTCTCTTGATCGAGAGCCGCAGTCCCGCGCCAAGGGCAGGACGCCTTTTGAATTTTGCGCCGGTTTTCGCCAACCGCGAGGCACTCGGCTACATCTTCGGCTACGGCGCGCACTGCTTCGAGCTCTACGGCATTCGCACCTGGCTGGTCGGCTTCTGGACTTACGTCGTGGTGCATCAGGGCGCGCCCTCATGGCTGAGCCCGGTCCTGATGAGCTTCTGTTTTGCAGTGATCTCCATGCCGGCCAGCATCCTCGGCAACGAGGCCGCACTGAAGTTCGGGCGACATCGGGCGATCACGGTGGTGATGATCGCCTCGGCCTGCGTTGCGCTCGTCATCGGCCTGAATGCGACGGCTCCGGCTTGGGTGCTGGCGCTGCTGCTGATGATCTATGGCCTGACGGTGCCGGCGGATTCCGGTGCGTTGACCGCCGGCATGTCGGCTGCAGCCGTCTCGGAGCATCGCGGGGCGACTCTGGCCCTGCATTCGACCGTCGGGTTCGGCTTGTCGGCGATCGGAGCCTGGGGAACCGGGGTTGCCCTCGATGCCGGTGGCGGTCCTGAGAGTGCAGAGGGCTGGTTGCTGGCCTTCATCGTGCTCGCGGCGGGGATCGCAGTCGGTCCGCTCGCGTTGCTATGGTCGCGGGCGGCGCGGTCCGACGAGCTGGTATCGCGGTCGCAATAAGCGAGCAAGCTGCGGGCGATCGGCCTGACAGGCCTCGGAGCCTCGGTCACGAATGCTTGACCCGGATCAAAGAATGCTTTCGGCCGCAGACTATGTTACTCAGGCTGCGCTGCGGTTCAAAAAGGTATCCAAAAGGTTAAATCGCGTTTGATGCGGATCGTTCGGACCATCCTGGCATTCGCCATCGCCATATCCCTGGCGATGCTGCCGGCTGGCGCGTCCGCTTCCAGCCTCGCGATGTCGTCGGGTGATATGCCGGCGGCCATGCAGGCCGGCGGCGACGGCGATATGTCGATGCACGATTGTTGTCCCGACATGAAGGGCACGGGCTCCGATACCGGCTACGCGTGCGGGATGGGCTTCTGCTGTGTCGGCGGCACCGTCGCACTTGCGGACGTTCGTCCCCTCGCATTCGAATTCCTTGCCGTCGCGGCAGCGGAAACGGCTATTCCCGCCGATCAGGTCGTCGCCTCGCGCGGCGGCAGTCCTCCCTTCCGGCCTCCTCGAATCTGATCTCCGTAAAAGACGCGCGCGGGCGGGCCTCGCGCGACGATGACTGATGTGCGCGTTCCCCGCGTCACGGTCGAGATCAATTCATGAGGACAGGACAATGCTATCCAAGTTCAGCACTGCGGCTGTTGCCGCCACCCTTTCGCTCGCCGCCACGGCCGCGATTGCAGGCGCCGGCGATTACGCCTTCGAGCCGGTCAATCCCGAGATGAAGAAGGGCGACGACGTCACGCTCGCCGTTCGCTTGACCAACAAGCAGACCGGCAAGCCGGTGCTTGATGTCGTCATCTTCAAGACGCGCGTGGACATGGCTCCCGACGGCATGGCCGAGATGGAATCGGCGGTCGCGCCGCTACCGTCCAAGGAGCCGGGCGTCTATGCCTTCAAGACGGACCTGCCGATGGCCGGCCGCTACCAGGTGACGCTCTCGGCGAAGGTGCAGGGCGAGGCTGAGACGGTCACCGGCAAGGTCATCGTCAAGGCGATCAAGTGAGCTTTCGGGCGCCGCCGGGTGGCGCCCGAACTTCTCTGTCCCATTCACATGGACGCGCGCTCCGAGCGCGCGAAACAACCATGAAGACGTTGCGTCTCTTGACGACTCTCGCTCTCGGCGGTGGCCTCGCCCTTGGCGCGTACTGGTCCTCGAACGAGGGGCGCTGGTCCGTCCATGCCGAGGTGACCCCCGCTGCGGCGCCAGCGGACCGGGCTCCGCTCTACTATCGCGATCCGAGCGGTGCGCCGCTTTGGTCGGCCGGGCCGAGGAAGGATGACCGCGGGCGGGACTATCTGCCGGTCTATGATGACGACAAGGCCGCCCCGGCGGAGCCGCAGCCACCCCAGGCGGCTTCATCGCGAAAAATCCTCTACTACCGCAATCCGATGGGACTGCCCGACACCTCGCCGGCGCCGAAGAAGGACCCGATGGGGATGAACTATGTCCCGGTCTACGAAGGCGACGCCGATGACGGCACGGTGAAGCTGTCGCCCGGCAAGATCCAGCGCAGCGGCGTGAAGTCCGAGCCGGTGGCGCGGCGACCGGTCCGGGTCCTGGTCAAGGCACCCGGCACGATCCAATTGGACGAGCGCCGCGTCTCGGTGATCGCGATGCGCGCCGAGAGCTTCGTGCAGAAGATCGCGGACGTCACCACCGGCTCCCGCGTCAAGGCCGGCCAGCCGCTGATGGAGATCTACAGCTCGGCGGTCGCCTCCGCGGCGGCGGAATATCTCGCGACCATCACCTCCAGGACCGTCGGCGGTGTCGAGATCTACGGACGCGGCTCGCGGCAACGGCTGATCAATCTCGACGTCCCCGACCGGGTGATCGCCGAGATGGAGAAAACCCACGTCGCGCCCGTCACCATCCACTGGTCGGCGCCGCGCGACGGAATCGTGCTCGAGCGCAACGCGATCGAAGGCATGCGCGCCAATCCCGGCGACGTGCTGTTCCGCATCGCCGATACCTCGCTGGTCTGGGCGCTGGTCGACGTCGCCGAGCGCGATCTCGGCAACATCGCGGTCGGGCAGTCCGTCGCGGTGCGCGCGCGCAGCTTCCCCGGCCGAAGCTTCACCGGCAAGATCGCGGTGATCTATCCGCAGGTGAATCGCGAAACCCGGACGGTGCGCGTCCGCATCGAGCTCGCCAATCCAGATGCGATGCTGCTGCCGGACATGTATGTCGACGCCGACGTCGACACGGCGGACAGCGCGCCCGTCCTGGCGATCCAGGACAGCGCCGTGCTCGACACCGGCACGCGGCAGGCCGTCCTCGTCGACAAGGGGGACGGGCGCTTCGAGCCGCGCGAGGTGAAGCTCGGCCGGCGCGGCGGCGGCTTGATCGAGGTGCGGGACGGCCTTGCCGAAGGCGAGGCGGTGGTCACGTCCGCCAACTTCCTGATCGATGCGGAAAGCAACCTGAAGGCCGCGCTGAAAGGCTTTGCCGAGGCGGCGCCTCAAGCCCCTGACGCCGGCCATGCGACGGGAGAGCATAAATGATCGCCCGCATCATCGCCTGGTCGGCGCGCAACCTGCTGCTGGTGCTGTTCGGCACCGGCTTTGCGGCCGCCGCCGGCCTCTACGCGCTGCTTCATTTGCCGCTGGATGCGATCCCCGACCTCTCGGACACGCAGGTCATCGTCTACACCGAATATCCCGGCCAGGCGCCGCAGGTGATCGAGGACCAGGTCACCTATCCCTTGACGACGGCGATGCTGACCGTGCCGAAATCGAAGGTGGTGCGCGGCTTCTCCTTCTTCGGCGTGTCGTTCGTCTACGTGATCTTCGAGGACGGCACCGACATCTATTGGGCGCGCTCGCGCGTGATGGAGTTCCTGAACAGCGCCACGTCGCGGCTTCCCGCCGGCGTCATCCCGACCATCGGGCCCGATGCGACCGGCGTCGGCTGGGTCTACCAATACGCCGTGATGTCGAAGGAACTGAATCTCGCCGAGACGCGCACGATCCAGGACTGGAACCTGAAATTTGCGCTGGCCAAGGCCGAAGGCGTCGCCGAGGTCGCCAGCATCGGCGGCTTCGTCAAGCAGTACAACGTGGTGCTCGATCCGCAGCGCATGCGCGACCGCGGCATCAGCATGCAGAAGATCCGGGAGGCGATCCGCGCCAGCAATGCCGACGTCGGCGGCCGCACGGTCGAGCTGTCGGAGTTTGAATACGTCATTCGCGGCAAGGGCTATATCAAGGGCATCGACGATCTCGGCAACATCGTGCTGAAGACCAGCAACGGCACGCCGGTGCTGCTGCGGGACGTCGCCAATGTCGAGCTCGGGCCGGACGAGCGGCGCGGCATTGCCGAGCTGAACGGCGAGGGTGAGGTTGCGAGCGGCATCGTGCTGCAGCGCTTCGGCGTCAACGCGCTCGACGTCATCGAGAACGTCAGGAAGCGCTTCAAGGAGATCGCGAGCAGCCTGCCGAAGTCCGTCGAGATCGTCCCGGTCTACGACCGCTCCGGCCTGATCTATTCGGCGATCGACACGCTCAAGCACACCCTGTTCGAGGAGAGCATCGTCGTCGCGATGGTCTGCATCGTGTTCCTGCTCCATGTCCGCAGCGCGCTGGTCGCGATCCTGATGCTGCCGGTCGGCGTGCTGATGGCGTTCGGCGCCATGAAGCTGCTGGGCCTCGGATCCAACATCATGAGCCTCGGCGGCATCGCGATCGCGATCGGCGCCATGGTGGATGCGGCGATCGTCATGATCGAGAATGCGCACAAGCACCTCGAGCGCGCCGAGCCCGGTCAGTCGCGCGTCCAGATCCTGATCGATGCGGCATCCGAAGTCGGGCCGGCGCTGTTCTTCAGCCTGCTCATCATCACCGTCTCGTTCATGCCGATCTTCACGCTGGAATCGCAGGAGGGGCGGCTGTTCAGCCCGCTGGCGTTCACCAAGACCTTCGCGATGGCGGCCGCGGCCCTGTTGTCCGTCACCTTGGTGCCGGCGCTGATGGTGATCTTCGTCCGCGGCCGGATCGTTCCCGAGGGCAAGAACGTCATCAACCGCTTCCTGATCTGGATTTACCGCCCCGTCATCAAGGGCGTGCTGCGCGCCAAGACGCTGGTGATCCTGGCCTCGCTCGTCGTGCTCGCCGTCACGATCTGGCCGGCGCGGCAGCTCGGCACCGAGTTCATGCCGAGCCTGAACGAGGGCACGCTGCTCTACATGCCGACCACGCTGCCCGGCATCTCCGTGACCAAGGCGGCCGAGCTGATGCAGACGCAGGACCGCATCATCAAGTCGTTCCCGGAGGTCTCCTCGGTCTACGGCAAGGCGGGACGGGCGGCGACCGCGACCGATCCGGCGCCGACCGAGATGTTCGAGACGGTGGTCAGCCTGAAGCCGAAGGAGCTTTGGCGCCCTGGCGTCACCGTCGACACCCTGATCGCGGAGATGGACAAGGCGCTGCAGTTTCCGGGCGTCTCCAACGCCTGGACCATGCCGATCAAGGCGCGCATCGATATGCTGTCCACCGGCATCCGCACGCCCGTCGGGGTCAAGGTGATGGGCACCGACCTCGTCGAGATCGACCGGCTGGCCAAGCAGGTCGAACGCGTGATCAAGGCGGTCCCGGGCACCGCATCGGCCTACGCCGAGCGCGGCATCGGCGGCTACTATCTCGAGATCGTCCCGGATCGCGAGGCGCTCGCCCGCTATGGCATCCTGATCCAGGACGTCCAGGACACCATCGCGGCCGCGCTCGGCGGCCAGACGGTCACGACGACGGTGGAGGGGCGGCAGCGCTTTTCGGTGAACATGCGCTATCCGCGCGACCTGCGCGACAATCCCAAGGCGATCGCCGGCGACATCCTGGTGCCGATGCCCGCAGGCGGCGCGGTGCCGCTCGGCGAGGTCGCGAAGGTCGAGCCGGCGCGGGGACCGACCTCGATCCGCACCGAGAACGGCCAGCTCGCGACCTACGTCTACGTCGATATCCGCGATCGCGACATCGGCAGCTACGTCGCCGATGCGCAGCGCGCCGTGACCGACAGCATCCAGTTCCCGGCGGGATATTACGTGGTCTGGAGCGGCCAGTACGAATATCTCCAGCGCGCCGCGGCGCGCCTGAAGATCGTGGTGCCGGTGACGCTGACGATCATCTTCCTGCTGCTCTACCTGAATTTCAGGGCCATGACCGAAACCCTCATCGTCATGCTGTCGCTGCCCTTCGCGCTGGTCGGCGGCATCTGGATGATGTGGTGGCTCGGCTTCAACCTGTCGGTCGCCGTCGCCGTCGGCTTCATCGCGCTCGCCGGCGTCGCCGCCGAAACCGGCGTCGTGATGCTGATCTACCTCGAGCATGCCCTGGCCGAGATGAAGGCGACGTGCAGTGCCGAGGGCAGGGGCCTCACCCGGGAGGATCTCCACGAGGCCATCATGGTGGGCGCGGTCGAGCGCGTCCGTCCCAAGATGATGACGGTCGTCGCCATCATGGCAGGCCTGCTGCCGATCATGTGGAGCACCGGAACCGGGTCGGAGATCATGCAACGAATCGCGGTGCCGATGATTGGCGGCATGATATCGTCGACGTTGCTGACGCTGATCGTGATCCCCGCGATCTTCGGATTGGTGAAGGGCGTCCGCCTGCCGCCGACGCGCGAGGACAACGTGCCATCGACCGAGACGCCAAAGCCGATCGGCGCCAGATTGCGCGTCGTGGAGCCGGCCGGATGAGGCGAGCCGTGATGCACGATCAGATGTTGGGGCGACGGAGCGACAGAAGAGGAAGCCGAACATGAAGCAACGCGCATATCTGATGACCCGCCGCTCGCTTGTCGGGCTGATGGCCGCGGCAGCTCTTGCAAGGCCCGCTGTGGCGGCGCCCGACGCAGCCACGCTCACGGTGCACCGGGATCCGAGTTGCGGCTGCTGCGCCGGCTGGGTGCAGCATCTGCGGGACGAAGGATTTACGGTTCGGGTCGAGGAGACTCCCGACCTCGACCCGATCCGCGCCCGTCTCGGCATTCCTTCGAACCTGGCCGCGTGTCACACGGCAGAGGTCGCCGGTTATGTCGTCGAGGGGCACGTGCCGGCTGCGGCCGTGCGGCGCCTCCTCGCAGAGCGTCCCAACGCTAAGGGACTAGCCGTGCCGGGCATGCCGGTCGGCTCGCCCGGGATGGAAGGCGGCAAGCCGCAGCGCTACGAGGTCGTGCTGTTCGGTTCCGACGGTCAGAAGCCGTTCATGCGCTTCATCGGCGCGCAGGAAATCGATTGAGAGTGCTGCGCGCTGCCTAGTCCAGCCGTCACTATGGCTGCGGCGGATAACGCTCGAATCCCGGCAGTTCATCCGCATGTTCCATCCAGCTCAGGCGCTCGGCGACCTGGATCTGCATCGTGGCAGGCACGGCCTCGGGATCGTCGTAGGTCGCGCTCTGGATGTCGATGATCCCCGGCAGCATGTCGGCATTGACGTAGAACAGTCCGGTTCCGCAGGCGGCGCAAAAGTGCCGCCGCCCGTGTTCCGAGGAGCGGTACACTTTCGGCTCGCCCTTGGTCACCTTGACCGCGCCCTCCGGGTACATCGTCCAGCCCACGACCGGAGCCCCGGCGTGAAGCCGGCAATCGCGGCAATGGCAAAGCGCGTGCACGATCGCCTCGCCCTCGACCTCGTAGCGGATTGCGCCACAGTGACAGCCGCCGGTGATGGTGCTCATGCGTTCCTCCGATTGAAGATGGCTTCGCCGCTCGATAGCCCTCGAGACGCGCCGCTTCAACGCCGCAATCGATTTGCGATTGCGTCCTACTGTCGCCTGACAGCTGTTGCCATCACGCGCTGATGTCACATCGGGCCGTGGGTTCAGGCTTCCCCGGATGCATCGCTTGTTCCGTCCTCGTCGGCCTGGAGGATGGTTTCCGACAGAAGTTCCGCGGCGTTCTGAAGCGGCGCGATGAACCGATCCAGCTCGGTGAAGCTCACCCGCGCCACGGGAACGGAGACACCCAGGCACGCGATCAGTTCGCGATCCGGTGAGAGGATGGGAACGGCGCAGCCGACCACGCCTCGCACATATTCTTCATTGGTCTTGGCCCAGCCGCGCTTGCGGGTCTCCTCGAGCACTTCCATCAGGCGCTCGACATCGACGATCGTGGTTTCGGTGTATCGCGTCAGCGTAAGCGCGCGGCACAGCTTCTCGCGTGCGCGCTCCGGCAGGCGGCTCATATAGATCTTTCCGGTCGAGGTGCAGTGGAGCGGGGCCGCTTCGCCGGGATTGAATTGCAGGCCTTGAGGTTGCGACACGCGGACGCTGTCGACGTAGGCAACGACGTTGTCCCGCACGACGCCGATCTCGCATTGCTCGCCGATTTCAGCGGCGACGGCGCGGAGCACTGCGTGCCGGCGCGCGGTGCGGAAGGCTGCGCCGATGACGCGAGCCGACAGCGTGACCAGCTGATTGCCGACCACGTAGCGCTTCGTTCCCACGGCTTTCTGAAGCAGCCCGCGCTGCTCCAGATTTCCGATGAGACGGTGCGCAGTCGGCAGAGGCAGGGTCAGCGCAGCGGCGATGTCCGCGACCGAGGCTGCTCTGGTCTGGCTGGCGACATAGCCAATGATCGCGAACGCGCGGTCCAAGGGCCCATCGGTACTCAGCTGCTGCATTCTGCCGGTCCCCTTCGAACTATTAAATTATCATTTTTCGGAATGAAAGATACTGAAATATGAAAATTATGCTAGTCGCGTTTGCGCCGTGCCCATATCGTTGGCGTTGCCCGGTGGTGAGCAGGATTTGTGCAGTGCGAGCCACCGCGGACGTGCTGAGGGGACCGGAATGTCAGGCCACTACGACGTCGATACCGTGCGGAAGGAGTTTCCGGCTGCCGAGCGGATCACTTATCTCGACTCCGGCTTCCAGACGCCGCTTGCGCGTCCCGTCAAGGCGGCGATCGATCGTTTCCTCAGCGAAGGTCTCGAGACCGCCGGCCCGAAGAGCGTCTGGCTCGATCGCGTCGAGCAGACCCGCGCGAAGCTGGCGCGGTTTCTCGGCGTGTCGGCCGACGAGATCGCCTTCACCAAGAACACCTCGGAAAGCATGAACATCGCCGCGAATGCGCTGCCGCTGCGCGCCGGCGACAAGGTCCTGATGATCCACGGCGATCATCCGAACAACGCCTACGCGTTCCTCAATCTGCGGCGCAAGGGCGTCACGGTCGAATTCGTGCCGATGACGGAGATCGTGAACGCCGACAGCCTTCGTCCCTACATCGACGCGAGCACGCGGGCGATCTCGATGTCGCAGGTGACATTCCATGCCGGTCACCGTTTCGACATCGAAAGCATCGGTGCCCTCTGCGCGGAGAAGGGGCTCTATTTCGTCGTCGACGTGATGCAGGCGATCGGCGTCGTGCCGATCGACGCGAAAGCGATGCGCGCGACCTTCATCGGGTCGGGCAGTCACAAGGGTCTGCTCGTGCCGCAAGGGCTGGGCCTTTTGTATTGGGACAAGTCGAGGACCGAGCTCGAGCCTGCCTATCTTGCGGCGGCGGGCCTCGCGGAAGTCCCGGCCGATCTGATCGCGCAGCCTGACAGGCTCGATCCGGCCCCGAGCGCGCGCCGCTTCGAGCTCGGCAATTTCAATCTTCCGGCGATCCATGCCCTCAGTGCCTCGCTCGACATGATTGAAGCGCTGGGCGTTGCGAACATCCAGAACCATTGCTTCGATCTCGGCGATCATCTCATCGCCCGGCTCGATACGCTCAGCGTTCGCCTGGTCGGCCCTCGCGCGCGGCAGCATCGCGCGCCACACATCTACGTCATTGCGCTGCCCGCGGCAGAATGGCTCGGCCATTTCGAGGAGAACAACGTCCGCGTGTCGCCGGAGCGGGACGGCATTCGCGTGTCGTTCGGGATGTTCAACACGATTGCCGACGTCGACCGCCTCATCGAGGTCATCCAGCGGCGCGGCGTGAAGCCATCATCGAGGGCCGCATAGGCTGTTCATCAAGGAGACGTACATGACGAAGTTTGCGCGTGTCTTGAGCATTCTGTCCGGCCTCGCGGTCCTCGGCGCCCCCAGCGGACCCGCGGCCGCCGCCGACAGTCCCACGCTCGCCAGGATCAAATCGAACGGCGCCATCACCATTGGCCACCGCGAGGCCTCGATCCCGTTCTCCTATCTCGGTCCCGACCAGAAGCCGATCGGCTTTTCGCTCGATCTGTGCTCGGCCATCGTCGAGCGCATCAAGGCGGAAACCGGCCTGCCCAGTCTCAAGGTCAATTACGTTCCGGTGAACTCGTCCAACCGCATCCCGCTGATCCAGAGTGGCACCGTCGATATCGAGTGCGGCGGCACCGCCAACGACAAGAAGCGGCAGGAGCAGGTCTCGTTTTCCGTCGCCACCTTCGTCAGCCAGCCCCGATGGCTGGTCAAGGCGGACAGCGGCCTGAAGACGGCTGCCGATCTCAAGGGCAAGACCATCGTCGTGACCCAGGGCTCCAATGCCGTCGGCTTCGCGCAAGGCGTGAATGCGAAGGAGCAGCTCGGCTTCAACATCGTCCAGGCCAAGGACCATGCCGAATCCTTCCTGATGTTGAACACCGGCCGTGCGGCCGCCTTCATGGAAGACGACATTCTGCTCGCCGGCCTCAAGGCCGCGGCTCCGAACCCGGATGCGCTGATCTTTCTCCCCGAGGGTTACGCCAAGATCTATTATGGCTTGATGTTCACGAAGGGCGATACCGGCTTCAAGGCGCTGGTCGACGATGTGCTGTCGAAGCAGATGGCGTCCGGCCAGTTCGAGAAGACCTACGCCAAATGGTTCACAAGGCCAATTCCGCCCAAGAATGAGAACCTGGCGTTTCCGCTGACGGTCGAGCTCACGGAACGGATCGCGCATCCCAGCGACGCGGTCGACTAATTGCGACGTCGGCGGAGTGTCCCGCAAACCGAGCCCTGAGGTTCGCCATGTTTGCAGTGCTTCTTGAACAGACCGCGGATGGCCAGCGCTATATCGACTGGCTTGTGTCGGGCCTCGGCTGGACCTTGGCACTGGCGTTCTTCGGTTGGTGGATCGCCTTCGCGGTCGGGGTCATCGTCGGCATCGGCCGCACCGTGCAGAACCGGGCCATCGCGGCGCTTGCCCGCCTGTATGTGGAGATCTTCCGCAACATCCCCGTGCTGGTGCAGATGTTTCTCTGGTACTTCGTCCTGCCGGAGATCCTTCCCGTCTCGCTCGGAAACGCCATCAAGCAGATTCCGCCGCCCTGGGGATCGTTCTTTCCGGCGCTGGTTTGTCTTGGTCTCTACACAGCGGCCCGGATCGCCGAACAGGTTCGTGCCGGGCTCGAGGCGCTGCCGAAAGGGCAGGTCGAGGCGGCAAGCGCGCTCGGGCTCAGCGGTTATCTGACCTATCGCCATATCGTCGTGCCGCAGGCGCTGCGCCTGATCATCCCGAGCCTGACCAGCGAGGTGATGGGCATCTACAAAAACACTTCGGTCGCGCTCACGATCGGGCTGATGGAGCTGACGGCGCAGGCCCGACAGATCAGCGAAGCGACGTTTCAGACCTTCACCGCTTTCGGCGCCGCGACGCTTGTCTACCTCGCGCTGGCGCTCATCGCCTATCAGGGTATGGCGCTGATCGACAAGGCCGTGCGCATTCCGGGGACGGGCCCTGCGGACGATGCAGTCAAGCCGGGCGCGACGCACGCCATCCAACCGATTGATTCCCTGCCTGACGCGATGGAGGTCGTGAAGTGAACAACCTCGATTTCTCCGTTGTCCTTCAGGCGTGGCCTTACCTCTGGTCAGGCCTAGTGTTTTCGCTGGCGCTGACTGCATTTGCTTTCGTGGTCGGCCTGGTCCTCGGCACTTGTCTGGCCCTGATACAACACTTCGAAGTGCCCGTGCTCGGCAGGCTCGTGCGCTTCTATGTCGCCTTGATGCGCTCGATCCCGCTGATCCTGGTTCTGTTCTGGTTCTTCTTCCTGGTGCCGATCGTGCTCGGGCATCTCGGCGGAAGCGGACGGCCGGTTCCGATCGGCGCCACCTGGACGGCGTTCATCACCTTCGGCCTGTTCGAGGCCGCCTATTATTCGGAAATCATCCGCGTCGGATTGCGAGCGGTGAACCGGGGACAGTTCGAGGCTTGTCAGGCCCTCGCGTTGTCCACCTTCGACACCTATCGCTCCGTGATCCTGCCGCAGGTGCTCCGCGTCGCGAGCCCCATCATCCTGAGCCAGACCATCATCCTGTTCCAGGACACCTCGCTGGTCTACGTGCTCTCGCTCACCGATTTGCTTGGCGCAGCCTCGAAGCTGGCGCAGCTCAATGGCCGTCTCGTCGAGATGTATCTGTTGATTGCGGTGGTCTACCTCGCCATCAGCTCGGCGGCATCGCAATGCGTGGCGTCCTTGCGCAAGCGGTATGCGATCGCGGGAATGCGCCGCTAGCGCTAGGCACGGTCATCCCGGTCTTTGGAGAGGAAAAATGCTTCAGCTCGCTGCGGGGAATCAGGCGTCCATCGTCACCGTGGAAAATCTGGTGAAGCGGTTCGGCCATTTCACGGCGCTGAACGACGTCAATCTCACCGTCGCGACCGGCGAGAAGATCGTGCTCTGCGGCCCCTCGGGCTCGGGCAAGTCGACGCTGATCCGCTGCATCAACCACATCGAGAAGCATGACGGTGGCCGCATCGTCGTCGATGGCATCGAGCTGTCGGACCGGATGACCGACGTCAACGGCGTTCGTCGCGAGGTCGGCATGGTGTTCCAGAGCTTCAATCTGTTTCCGCACCTCTCCGTCGTCGAGAATTGCATGCTGGCACCGATGAAGGTACGGGGCCTGTCCCGCACGGAGGCGCATGAGCGTGCGATCGGTCTGCTCCGCAAGGTGCGCATCCACGACCAGGCGGACAAATATCCGGGGCAGCTCTCCGGCGGCCAGCAGCAGCGCGTCGCCATCGCGCGGGCGCTGTGCATGCAACCGAAGATCATGCTGTTCGACGAGCCGACTTCCGCGCTCGACCCGGAGATGGTCAAGGAGGTGCTCGACACCATGGTGGAGCTCGCGAACGACGGCATGACCATGGTCTGCGTCACGCACGAAATGGGCTTTGCCCGCGAGATCGCTGACAGGGTGGTGTTCATGGATCGCGGCTCGATCGTCGAGGAAGCCGATCCCGAGACGTTCTTCCGCGCGCCGCAGACGGAGCGGGCGAGGGATTTCCTCGGCCAGATCATCCATTGAGCGCGACCGAGTTGAACGAAAACACCCGCGACGGACTGCTCCGCGCGGGTGTGACGAGCTCTCGATGATGCCAGTATGCCGGTGTTTTGCCCGACGCGTCAAAGGCGCGCGCGTGGAATCGGCGGCTTCGACAGCATCGATCCGAAGAGCGTAATGATTTCAACACCCCCGCTACTGTGCATGGGGTTGTTTTCGCGACTTTGTGTTTGGCGCCGGCGAAACGGCCGCGCTCACCGCCGGCCGCGCGGTGCCTCGGCCTTGGCCGGCGGCTCGGTCTGCGGCGCGCAGGTCGCGGCCTGGAGCGAGCCTTGCGCCTGCTGCATCAGGCCGGGCTCGGGAGCGAGCGCCTTCATCAGGATCAGCCCGGTCGTGGTCGGGGAATCGATGATGAGGCGGTCGGCCGCGGTGACCTCCTCGTCCTCCGGCAGCTCGCTGTGCTGCGCTTCCGTCATCAGGTCGAGCTCGATCACCTTGCGGCCCGCGGAGCGGTCGTTGATGGCGTAATAGGCGATCTCGTTGCGGGTGTAGAACGACACGGACGTATAGGCCTGGCTCACCGGCACCGTCAGCTTGATCGGCCCGTTCGTCAGGTCGTAGCGGCAGATCGCCAGCGCGAAGGCCGGATCCATGAACGGCATCGGCGACGTGTTGGGGTCGGCGAGGGGAAGCTGGGTGACGGCGTTCACCCTGGTCATCGGCGTCAGGCGCGAATAGGCATCCTGCGTCGCGATCCGCGGCAACGCCAGCACGCTGACGAGATGGACCACGAGGCCGAGCGCCACGCCGGCAACGATGGTGAAGACCAGCCGGATCATGAGCAGCCCACCGTATTGATGCTCGGCATCGGCGCGTCGCGCTGGGTGCGCGTCCCAACGCCGACCGGCGTGTCGTAAAGACGCAGCATCAAGGCGTAGCGCTCGATGCCGCCGGTCGGCAGCCAGTTGCCGGCGCGCGAGCGCGAGGCGATCCGGATCTCGAACGAGCCGTCGGAGGCGCGCACGATCTCCTGGCTGGTGAAGCCGTAGCGCTGGAGCGAATTGGCGACGAGATGGCCCTTGCGGTCGTAGAGCGTCAAGGTCCAGAACCGTGCCGGCGGCGTCACGCCGGAGACGACCACGTCGCAGCGGCCGTCGAGCGCCTTCTTCCTGTCGTCGGTGGTAGCGGTGAAGGCGACACCGTCGCCGGTGCCGATCGGCAGCTCGCCGTTGCGGACGATGGTGGCGCGCGAATAGGGATCGACGTCGGCGGTGCCGGTGCGCGGCCGCGCGGTCCAGGCGCCGATGGTGAGCGCGCCGATCTCGGTGCCGCGCGTCGTGGTCATCCACGTCGCGCCGACGCCGACTACGCCTGCGAGGAGAAGCGCCGTCAATGTGATCAGGATCAGCCGCACTTGCTTTCGATCAGTTCTTGCGCGGGGCGGAGGCGTTGGCGTTGTCTTCCGCATAATTCTGCGGGAAGGCGAGCGCGCTCGTCGACGACGAGGACGGCTTGCCGTCATTTGCCGTCGATTTGTTCGCAGCCTTGGCCGCATCATCCAGCAGCTTCTCGACCCGCACCAGGATATCGGCGCCGCGCTTGGTCAGCACCGGCGGCGGACCGGGCTTGGTCTCCAGCACCTTCGGCGCCGCATTGGCCTGCGCGTTGCTGACATGCTGCGGCGGCAGCTTCTGGCCCATGCCGATGCCGGGGATCTCCCGGACCTCGACGCCCTGATGCGCGGCGAGCATGATGTCGTGCCAAGTCTGAGCCGGCAGCGAGCCGCCGGTCATGCGGTTGGTCGGAGAATAGTCGTCGTTGCCGTACCAGACCGCGCAAGTGAAATTGCCGGTGTAGCCGACGAACCAGGCGTCGCGATACGCATTGGTCGTGCCGGTCTTGCCCGCGGTCGGAATGCCGTCCAGCGCTGCGCGCCGCGCGGTGCCTTCGCTGACGACGTGGCTCATCATGCCGGCCATGTCGGCGGCGATGTTCGGCGGAATTGCCTGCTTCGGCTTCGGCCCGTCGCGGTCCCAGCGCCAGACCAGGTCGCCGGCGCCGGTGCGCACCTCCAGCACCGCGTGCGGCGTCACCGCCTTGCCGCGGTTCGGGAAGGTCGCATAGGCCACCGCATGCTCGAGCACGGTGACTTCGTCCGAGCCGATCGGCAGCGAGGGCGTGTCGGGCAGCGGCGCCTTGAGGCCGAAGCGGCGGGCGACCTCGACGATCTTGGCGCGGCCGACCTTGGCCGGGTTCTGCGCCTTCGGCTCGTTCTTCCGGCCAATCTCGATCGACAGCTTCACCGGCACGACGTTGATCGAACGCGTGATCGCCTGCGTCAGCGTCACCGATCCGGAATAGGAATGGCCATAATTCTGCGGGCACCAATTGCCGATGCAGACCGGACCGTCGACCACGACCGAGTTGGGCGTGTAGCCGTTCAGCAGCGCCGTGGTGTAGACGTAAGGCTTGAACGAGGAGCCCGGCTGGCGGTAGGCGTCGGTGGCGCGGTTGAACTGGCTGGCGCCATAGTCGCGGCCGCCGACCATGGCGCGGATGCCGCCGTCGAGATCGGCGACGACGGTCGCCGCCTGCGTCGCGTGGTAGTCGCGACCGAACTGGCGCAGCTGGTTCTCGACCGCGTCTTCCGCCGCCTTCTGCACGTTGGTGTCGATGGCGGTGCGGACCACGAAGACGCGCTCGGTGTAGGACTTCGGGAAGGTGTCGACCAGCTTGCGCATCTCGTCGAAGGCGTAGTCGAGATAATAGTTCGGCGAGGCCTCGTCGCGGCGGTCGACCGCGAAGGCCGGGTTGCGGCGGGCGCCGAACACCTGGCCCTCGGTCATGAAGCCGGCATCGACGAGGTTGTCGAGCACGACGTTGGCGCGGGCGCGGGCGGCCGGCAGGTTGATGTGCGGGGCGTATTTGGTCGGCGCCTTGAACAGGCCGGCGAGCATCGCCGCTTCCGCCAGCGTCACGTCGCGCGCGGACTTGTTGAAGTAGAAATGCGCCGCGCCGTCCACGCCGAAGGTGCCGCCGCCCATATAGGCGCGGTCGAGATAGAGCTTGAGGATCTCGTTCTTGGTCAGGCGCCATTCCAGCCAGATCGCGAGGAAGGCTTCGTTGACCTTGCGCTCGATGGTGCGCTCGTTGCTCAGGAACAGGTTCTTGGCAAGCTGCTGGGTGATCGAGGAGCCGCCCTGGCGCACGCCGCCGGCCTGCGCGTTGGTGACGAGCGCACGCGCGGTGCCGGCGATGTCGATGCCGAAATGCTCGTAGAAGCGGCGGTCCTCGGTCGCCAGCGTCGCCTTGATCAGCACGTCCGGAAAGTCTTCCAGCGGGATGGAGTCGTTGTGCTTGATGCCTCGGCTGCCGATCGGGTTGCCGTAGCGATCGAGGAAGCTCACCGCGAGGTCGGACTTCTTCAGCCAGTCCTCGTCCGCGGTCTCGCGGAAGGCGGGAATGGCGAGGGCGAGCATCACGACGAGGCCACCAAGCCCGAGGGTCGCGGCCTCCGACAGCGGCTCGATGAACACCCAGCGCTTCCACCGCCCGACATAGAAGCGGTCCATGAAGGTCGAGTAGCGCTCGTAGAGCTCGCGAATGCCCTTGGCCGAGGAGAACAGCGAGGAGTCGATGCGCGCATCGAGATCCAGGAAGAAATTCCGGACCTTCTGCTTCCAATGCGGTGGTATGATCTGGCGCACCTAGAACCCTTGCGGCTTGCTTCGAAAGCGTTCAAGCACCCGGCCGGGGCGGCATCGAGACGTCTTGCGGGAATGTTGCGGCAAACCCAAGGCGCCCGGCCAGCATCCGAGGGACTTGCTGTTCCTTCTAGCCGAGCGGGCCCTATAAACCAATGGCCACGCTCGGGATTTTGAACAACAGGCCTAATTGACCCCGGTTCATTACGGGCCTCAACGGGGCCTCGCTTGCACCCCTGCCGCCGCCCGCCCTAGATGGCGTTGCCGTAGCTCTTTTCGAACTGTTGTAGAGGCGCATGACCGCAGCTCCCAAACGACCTCAAGGCCAGGAAGGATTCTTCTGGAAAACCAAGACGTTGGAACAGATGTCGGGGGCCGAATGGGAAAGCCTGTGCGACGGCTGCGGCCGCTGCTGCCTGAACAAGCTCGAGGACGAGGACACCGGGCAGATCTACTTCACCCATATCGGCTGCAAGCTGCTCGATGGTGCCAGCTGCGCCTGCAAGGACTATCCGAATCGGTCCGACAAGGTTCCGGACTGCGTCCGCCTGACCCCGACCAATGTCCGCACCCTGAACTGGCTGCCGCCGAGCTGCGGCTACAAGCTCGTCGCCGAAGGGCGCGACCTCTTTTGGTGGCATCCGCTGGTGTCGGGCGACCCCAACACCGTGCATGACGCCGGCGTCTCGGTGCGCGGCCGCGTCGAGGGCAGCGAGGAGGAGGTCCCGGACGAGGAGCTTGAGCACCACATCGTGCAATGGCCGGCGCAACTGCCGAAACGGGCACGCCTGAAGCGCCGCCCGAAGGACTGATCCGCCGCTGCGCCGAGGTCACGTCTTCGGGATGACCTCAGGGCGGGATGCACCCATGCGCCACGGTGCCTGCCCGGGAAGAAATTTCCTCTCTACATTGTCTGCATAGAACGAATCCTTCGCGGCGTTGCGCCGCTACACGACGTCCGATCGAGATGAACAAGTTCGACCGGCAGAGCGATTCTGCCGACATCCAGGCCTTGCCCGACGATATTGCCGAAGAGCTGTCCCGCCTGCCGAGCGAGGTCATCAGCGTCGACGACGCGCCCTCGATCGCCCCGCCGGTGCCGCTGAGCTCCGACGAGGTCCGCACCATCGTCGTCAGCCTGATGCTGACGATGTTCCTGGCCGCGCTCGACCAGACCATCGTGGCGACGGCGCTGCCGACCATCGGGCGCCAGTTCCAGGACGTCTCCAATCTTTCCTGGGTCATCACCGCCTATCTGCTCGCCTCGACTGCGGTCGCGCCGGTGTTCGGCACGCTCAGCGACATCTACGGCCGCCGTGTCATGATCATCATCTCGCTCAGCCTGTTCGTTGCGGGCTCGGTGCTGTGCGCGATCGCGCCGAACATGCCGATGCTGATCCTGGCACGCGGGCTTCAGGGCCTCGGCGGCGGCGGCATCATGCCGGTGGTGCAGACCGTGATCTCCGACGTGGTGAGCCCGCGCGAACGCGGGCAGTATCAGGCCTATTTCTCCAGTGTCTGGATGGTCGGCGGCATCCTCGGCCCGGTCATTGGCGGCGTGTTCGCCGAGCATCTGCACTGGTCGATGATCTTCTGGATCAACCTGCCGCTCACGGCTGCGGCGCTCGCGCTCCTGCTGCCGAAGATGAGCAAGATCCCGGTGTTCCACCGCAAGCGCAAGGTCGACTGGCTCGGCGGCGTTCTGCTGATGGCCTCTGCGGTCGTCTTCATGCTGGTGCTGACCTGGGGCGGCACGCGCTATACATGGCTGTCGCCGACCGTGCTGGCGATGGTTGGTGGCGCAGTTGCACTCGCCGTGACCTTCGTCTGGCACGCCCGGCGCGCCGACGAGCCGTTCCTGCCGCTGCCGCTGCTCGGCGGCAGCGTGGTGCCGTTCGGGCTGATGGCAGGCGGTTGCGCGCTGGGCGCGATCACGGGCCTGACGGTCCAGCTGCCACTCTATTACGAGTCCGTCTATCATCTCACGGCCAGCGAGGCAGGGCTTGCGCTGATTCCGCTCGCGGCAATTTCGACCGTCGGCGCGGCCGTCGCCGGCCGCACCATGGCGCGTGCCAAGCACTACAAGCGCGTCGCCATCGTGGGCACGTCCTGGGCCGCACTGTGCGGCCTCGGCCTCACGGTCACCACTTTGCCGCTGTGGGCCCTGCTGACGCTAATGGCCGCGTTCGCGCTTGGTCTCGGCACGACCTTCCCGGTCTGCGTGGTCTCGATCCAGAATTCGGTCGCGCGGCCGCAGGTCGGCACCATCACCGGCGCGTTGAACTTCTTCCGCTCGCTGATGTCCTCGTTCACGGTCGCGGCCTTCGCCGCGATCCTGCTCATCGCGCTCGGCACCGACATCCCGCTCGCCAGTGAGCATCACGCCGCGGGCGCCGTCGCGATTCCCGCTGAGGACATGCGGCATGCGTTCCGCTACGTGTTCGGCGCCGCCACGTCGCTGATGACGACAGCTGCGTTGTGCCTGATTGCGATGGAGGAGCGGCCGCTGGCCGGCCCCTCGGCCAAGCAACCCGTCGAGATGGCCGAGTAAGGCTCAGCGGCCTGCATCCGGGAAGCTGCTCTTCCGCGGCAGCCGGATCGTGAACTCCGTGAACGTGCCGAGCTCGGTTGCGACGTCGATCGTGCCGCCGTGCTGCTTCACGACGATGTCGTGGGTCATCGACAGCCCGAGACCGGTGCCTTCGCCGGCCGGCTTGGTGGTGAAGAACGGATTGAACATCTTCTCCTTCACATCGTCGGCAATGCCGGTGCCGTTGTCGCGGATCGTGATCTCGACGTCGTCGCCGCGATCGCGCGTTGCGGCGATCACCGTCGGCTCGTAACCGTCGGCCTTGCGCCTGGTGACCGCGTGGAAGCCGTTCGAGATCAGGTTCAGCAGCACGCGGGTGATCTCCTGCGGAAACACTTCGGCGTGTCCGGCCGCGGGATCGAGCTCGCGCTTCAGCGTGACGTGGAATCCGGGCTTCTCGGCGCGTGCGCCGTGATAGGCGAGGTTGAGGCTCTCTTCGACCAGTGCGTTGATGTCGCTCAGTCCATGCTCGCCGCCGCCTTCGCGCGAATGCAGCAGCATGTTCTTGACGATGGAATCGGCCCGGCGGCCGTGCTGCACGATCTTGCCGAGATTGTCCTGCAGAAGCCCCGTCAGCTCGTCGACCTCGCTGCGGACATCCTCGGGGAGAGGGACCGGCGTGAGCACCTCGTTCAGCTCCTCGGTCAACTCGGCAGACAGCGAGGCAAAATTGTTGACGAAGTTGAGCGGGTTCTTGATCTCGTGCGCAATGCCGGCCGTGAGCTGGCCGAGCGAGGCCAGCTTCTCGGTCTGGATCAGGCGGTCCTGCGCGGCGCGGAGATCATCGAGCGATCGGGCGAGCTCGCGGGTGCGGGTCGCGACTTCGTTGAACAGGCGCGTGTTCTCGACCGCGATCACCGCCTGGTCGGCAAAGGTCTTGAGCAGGTTGACAGCCTTGTCAGGAAAATGACCGGGCTCGCGCCGCGTCACGGCGATGGTGCCGATCGCAACGCCGTCGCGCAGCATCGGCACCACCAGGATGCTGCGATAACCGCGGGTTCGCGCCAGCTCCTTCATGGCCTCGGTGAGATCGGGCTCGTTCTGCATGTCGCTGCGGAAGGCAAACTCGCCGCTCACCGCCACCCGGCTGTGAATGCCGGACGACGACAATGGGGTCGGAAATGAGCTCAGCAGATCCGCGTTGCCGGCCTCATTGTCGGTCGTGAAGGCGGCCAGGTGCAGCATGCCGTCGACAACGCGGGTGACGGTGGAGGAGTGCGCTCCGATCAGTGCCTTGGCGCTGTCGGAAATGGCCTGAAACACCGGCGTGACATCGGACGGTGAAGCTGCGATCACCTTGAGAATGTCGGCGGTCGCAGTCTGACGTTCCAGTGCTTCCCTGGTCGCGTTGAACAGGCCGACATTCTTGATCGCGATCACGGCCTGGTCGGCGAAAGTCTGCAGCAGCCGCACATGGTGGTCGGCGAAGTTGCCGGTCGCGCGGCGCGTCGTGATGATGATGCCGATGGCCTCGCCCTCGCTCATCAGCGGCGCGAACAGCATGCTCCGATAGCCGCGGGCCCGCGCGATGTCGCGCGCGGCCGGCTCGAGCTCGGTGTCGGGCAATTGCGCCGCGGCACCATTGGCCACGAGCCGGTAGGGCGGAAACTGCGCGAACGGCACCGGGAACGAAGCCTGGAGCACGCGGTCGCCCGTGGGATCCGTCGGCGTGAATGCCGCAAGGTGCGCGGCGCCGTCGATATAACGCAGCACCGCGGTGGAGAAGCCGCCGATCAGCCGGTTGGCGTTGGTGGCGATGGCCGCGAACACCGGCTGCACGTCGGACGGGGAGGCCGCCATCACCTTCAGGATGTCGGCCGTCGCGGTCTGGCGTTCCAGCGCCTCTCTGGTCTCGTTGAACAGGCGTGCATTCTCGATGGCGATCACGGCCTGGTCGGCGAAGGTCCGCAGCAGCTCTACGAGGTCGGGCGCGAATGATCCCGGCTCGGCGCGCGTGACGCTGATCATGCCGACCGGCGCGCCCCGGTTCATCAGCGGCATGAACAGCACGCTGCGGAAGCCGCGCAGCCGCGCCAGCTCCCGGTTCAGTGCCGGGACCTCGGCCGCCTCGCTGTCGGGAAACTGGATCGTCTGGCCGTCCCGCACGAGACCAAAAGTCGGGAAGTCCGCGATCTTGCGTGGGAACGACGCCTTGAGCCCTGCGTCCGCCTCCGGGCTGGTCGGCGTGAACGCCACGAGGTGAAGCTCGTCGCCGATGAACTGAAGCACGGTGGCGGAGAAGCCGCCGAGCAGGCGTTTCGAGCTGGCCGCGACTGCCGTAAAGACTGGCCGCGCATCGGACGGCGAGGCCGCGATGGTACGCAGGATCTCGGCGCTGGCGCCCTGGCGATCCCGCGCCGTCGCAAGCTCGGCGCGCAGCTGCGCATTCTCGGCTGCGGCCGACCGCAATCGGCGCTCGAGTTCCTCGATTTCGTGCAATGCGGTGGTCATTCCTGATCCAGCTTGATGCCGCGGCGTGCGCGGCACCGGGCCGGATTATCACAACTTCTGCGGCCGGAGCCAGCCATGCTCCGCACCGATCCGCCTCACGTGCCGGGCCGCGACACTTCGGTCTCCTTGGCTGTGATGAACTCCAGCAGCACCGGCACGCCTTCCTTCGTCTTCTGGATGCCGCGCTTGATCGCGGGAACGATGTCCTCCGGCCGCGTCACCCGCTCGCCGTAGCCGCCGAAGGCGCGCGCCATCGCGGCGTAGTCGCCGGAGATGTCGGTCGAGCGATATTTTTCGGTCGAGATCGGCATCACCTTCAGCTCGATCGCCATCGAGAAATTGTTGAGCAGGATCGACATGATCGGGATGCGCTCGCGCACGGCGGTCTCGAAATCCATGCCGGTGAAGCCGATCGCGGCATCGCCCCAGACGTTGATGCAGAGCTTGTCGGGCTTTGCCAGCTTGGCGCCCATCGCAAGACCGAGGCCGTAGCCGAGCTGCGTGGTCTTGCCCCAGCCGAGATAGGTGAGGGGCTCGACCGATCTCCAGAACGGCGAGAGCTGGTCGCGCGGGCTGCCGGCATCGTGGGTGATGATCGTATTCTCGATGTCCACGGTGTGCTGGAGATCCCACAGCACGCGATAGGGGCTGAGCGGCGCGTCATTGCTGGTCAGCTTCGGCATCCATTTCGCCAGCCATTCCTTGTGCGAGGCCGCGATCTCGGCCGCGACGGCCGATGCGTCGCGGTCCGTGGTGACCGTCTTGCCGATCTCCTCCAGCAGCGCGTCGAGCACGAGGCCGGCGTCGCCGACGAGGCCGATCTTCGCTTCCACATCCTTGTTGAGATGATTGGGATCGAGCGTCGAATGGATGATGGTCTTGCCTTTCGGCATCGCGATGCCGAAATTGGTCTCGGTGAAGGAGCAGCCGATGCCGAAGATGACGTCGGCCTCGGCCAGAAACTTCGGCACCGCGCGCGGCACTGCGAGGCCGCCTGAGCCGAGCGAGAGCGCATGCGTCTCCGGAAACGATGATTTGCCGCCCAAGCTGGTGGTAACCGGGATCGCCAGCCGCTCCGCGAGCCGTTTCAGCTGGGGCCAGGCCTGCGCGTAATGCACGCCCTGGCCGGCATAGATCACCGGCCGTTTTGCATTCACCAGCAGGCTCGCGGCTTCCCTGACGTGAACGGGGTCGGCGCCGTAGCGGGTGCGCAGCACCGGCGTGTAGTTCAGCGGCTCCGGCACCTCCTCGTTCCACATGTCGGAGGGGATCTCGACGATGACGGGCCCGCCGCGGCCGTTCTTCAGCCTGGTGAAGGCGCGGCGGAAGATGTTGGCGACTTCAGTCGCGAGGATGATCGGCTCGGAGGATTTCGCGAACGGCTTCATCGCTTCGCTGGAATTGAAGTTCGGCTCGATATGCGCCAGCCGGCGCTGATAGCCCATCGGCAGCACCAGCACGGGGACGGATTCGCCGAAGCATTGCGCGACGCCGCCCATGGCATTCTCCGCGCCCGGCCCGTGCTGCATGCAGAAGGCGCCGATGCTGCGCCCCGACGTCACCCGCGAGATCGCATCCGCCATGTGGATGCCGACGCGCTCCTGCCGCACCATCACGGGCCGGATCTCGGCCTTGGCCGCATGCTCGATCAGATGGTTGACCGGATAGCCGCAGAGGATCTCGATCCCCTCGCGCCTCATGATTTCCGCAATGGCGGTGCCGAGCTTCATGGCGTCTCTCTCCTCAGGCAAAGCCGGTTGATCCAGCTTGTTGGGAAGAGAGGATCAGGAATTTCCGGAAGCGTAAAGCGGACGCGGCGAGCGTGGCGGTAGGCCAGCTATGCGTCGCGGGCGTGCACCGGCTCCATCCTGTGATAGTCGCCGCAGCCGCTCGCGGTCGGCCGCATGTGCTGCAGCAAGTGCTTGGCCGCAAGCAGATCCGGCGTCTCGAAGCCCTCTGTGAATTCGCTATAGATCGGCGAGAGCAGCCGGACAGCCTTGGATCTGCGGCCGGTCGCGGTCCAGTGTGCCGCGAGATCGGTCGCGATCCGCAACTGGAACGTCAGCGCGCCGATGGTGCGCGCCTCGGCGAGGGCCTGCTGGAGCCGCTTTTCGGCCCGCAGCGGCTCGCCCGCGTGGAGAAGGATCGCAGCGTCGACCCTCTGGAGCTCCGGCCGGCACCAGCGCTCGCCCTGGCGTTCCTGATGCTCGATCGCCCGCGTGATGGCTTGGCGCGCTTCCGCGATCCGCCCTCGCCTCAAATAGGCGCGGGCGAGGACCGCGAGATAGCTGCCGATCCGCATCAAGAACCGGCATTCGATCAGCTCGTCGATCGCGGCTCGAATATCCTCCACCGCGCGTGGATCGCCCCGCAGCTCGCGAAGGCATGCGGAGAAATAGCGCTCGACCGGAACCCAGCGTGAGATGCGCTCGCGTTCAAGGTTGCGACGCAATCGCTCAGTGTAGCTCGCGAGCCCGTCCAGATTGCCGGTTTCGAGCGCGACAGGAAGTGCGGCGAGCCCAAATGCGTTCGACTGCGACACCCAATGGCCACTGCGGTCGGCGGCGTCGACGGCGTCCTTGGCCAGCCTCGCCGCGTAGTCGGCCTCTCCTTGCATCCACGCGACGAAGGGCAGGTTGAAGCGGACGGTGATGAACCGGTAGACTTCGTTCGCGTCCTTGCGCGAACGGCTCTCTGCCAGCGAATAGGTTGCTGCGAGGCGATCGAGAACCGGGCGGCTCTTGCTCAACTCGCCGGCAAACGCGCGGGCCCAGGCGAGTGCGCGATCGGCTTCGGACGTTGCCGTGAGGTCGCGGTCGCGGTCGGCAAGCCCGGTGGCTTCCTCGAGATAGGTCGTGGCGCGCGGGACCTCGCCGATCTGCAACAGGTAGAAGCCGAACCCGACCAGCGCCCGCTGCTGATACTCGATGTTGCCGGCCCGCTTTGCAAAGAGGATGGCATCGAGCCAGGCAATCTCGTTCTCGTTCGACATCTTGCGGGCGTAGAATAGGCTCCACCCAAGCGCGCAGGCGAGTTTTGTCTTCGACAGATCGTCGCACGGGACGGTCTTGGCCAATGCGAGCGCGTCGGCATACCGCGCCTGCGCTTCCGACAGGATCGACGTCTCCGACCACAAGGTGATCGCCGCAACCGTGAGCCTGATCCCGAGCACGGGATCGCCGTGCTCACTGAACGCCCATGAGAGAGCGGCGCGCAGATCGGCGATGCGGCCGAGGTAACGTTGTGTCCAATCGGCCGGCTCGCGCCATTTCCACTCCTCCTCGGACCGTTCGAACAGCGTGAGGACGCGTTGGGCATGACGGCGCAGGGCCTGGTCGCAGGCAGGATCGGCGCGGCGCCGCTCGCCCGCATAGCGGCATGTGCTGTCGAGCAGGCGATAGCGGAGGCTCGCGCCATGTGCCTGCGCGCTCAAAAGAGATTTGGCAACGAGACTGCCGAGGCCGGTGACGACGTCGACCGGCGTGAGCCCTGCCGCTTCGGCGACGAAGACCGCGTCCTCGACCTCGAACGCGTCGCTGAACACCGAGAGCAGGCCAAACAGTCTGGCTTCCCGCTGCGACAGCAGCCTGAAGCTCCAGTCGATGGTCGCCATCAGCGTTTCATGGCGCGGCGGCGCGCCATCGGCGACGGGGGCACGAAAACCCAGATTCTGGTCGAGCACCTCCACCAATTGACGAGGATTGAACCTGCCGATCTGGGCTGCCGCCAATTCGATCGCCAGCGGGAGGCCGTCGAGCGCGTGGCAGATTGCGGCGACGGCCGCGCAATCATCATCGACGAATTGGTAGTCCGCCCATTCGGCGGCACGGCTGACGAACAATTGTACTGCCGGAAACCTGACGGCTTGATCGGCAGTCAGGGCATGACCGGGCTTTGGTGAGGCCAGGGAGCCGAGCCGGACGACGTGCTCGGTTGCGGTGCCGAGCGGTTCGCGGCTGGTCGCAAGCAGCCTGCACGGCGATGTCTCCGCCATGAACCTGCCGGCGAAGATCGTTGCGGCTGGCAGGACGTGCTCGCAATTGTCCAGAATGACCAGCATCTGCCGCGGTCTCAAATAGTCGATGGCCGCAGCCAGGCTGTTGCCCGGATTGCCCCTGATGCCGAGGGCCGTCACCAGTGCGGCGCCGAACAGCGTCGGGTCGGAGATCGTTGCGAGATCGACGAAGCACACGCCGTCGCGGCACTGTGGCGCAAGTGCCTGGGCGACAGCCAAGGCAACCGTCGTCTTGCCGATTCCTCCCGCGCCAGCCAGAGTCACGTGCCTGTTGCCGGTCAACAGGCCCGTGATCTCGTCGATTTCCGCTTCGCGACCAACGATGCCGCGCAGCAATGGCGGACCGGACGAGGGGACCGGTTCGGCGAGTGCGAGATCGTCGTCGACCTCGCCGATGCTGATCTGCACCTGTGCGATGAACTTGTATCCGCGGCGCGCCACGGTCGCGATGTAGACGGGCTCGATCTGGGTATCTCCCAGCGAACGCCGCAAGCTCCACATGTTGACCTTGAGATTGCTGTCGTGGAGGAAGGTGCCCGGCCAGGCGGCCGCCATCAGCTCGGTCTTGCTGACCAGCTCGCCGCAGCGCTGCACCAGCAGCTGCAAAAGCTCGAATGCGCGTCCACCGAGCTTGACGGGGCGCCCTTTGAGAAGGAGCAACTGGCGGCTGGGTATCAGTCGAAAGGAGCCGAAGCAGTAGGTGAGCTCCCGCCGGCCTGTGCCCCGTTGTCGTGTCTCCGTGGCAGCCCGCATTGATCATTGCCAATCGATCAAACCGATCGACTGGTATTATCATGCACCGCAATATTTTTGAAGGGAACCCTTCCGAGTTCGTACGATTTGCCGCAGGGCAATTGCGACAAAACGCGCGCGCGGGACGGTTTGGCTATTTTTTGGGCTTGCCGAGAATGGCCATGCGCATGACTTCGACGCCGCCATCGGCAAGTTCCGGAAGCTTGGCGAACCAATCCTTCACATAAGGCATCGCGTTGTGTGCGTCGAAGTCGGCCTGGCTGGCGAACACTTCGTAAAAGATGAAGTGGCCGGGCTTGGCGCGGTCTTCCTGAAGGAAATAGACCAGGTTCTTGGGATCGCTGCGGACCAGGTCGATCAGCGGCAAGGTGGCGGCGCGCAGCATGTCCTCTTTTCCAGGCTTGGCGCGCAAACGGGCCACCACGGAATATGCGCCCTCCGGAATCTCCCGATAGTGCACGCGCGGCGCTTCCTGAGCCTCGGCCGGAAGAGTCGCTGGCGCCGTAGCGGCGATCAGCAGGGCGGCAAGCGAGTTGCGGAGGAGAGTTTGCATGGTGAAGTCCTCGACATGTGATTGGATCGCAGAGTGATCAGCCAGGGCACTGACAGCCGCCCCGCACGAGAATCTAGCGCACGATCTTCTGTTGCCGTTTTGCCAAGGCCTCGCTGAAGCGCTTCTTGACCGGGCCGAGCGCCTTGACGAATTCGAGCTGCTCGCCTTCCGGTCCCTTGCAGTAGATCAGCTCCCAACCGTTCGAGGGTTCGGCTGTCACCCGGTTCGTGTTGGCGCTGCGGGGCGCGGCCTTGCGCTCCGCCTCCGTCATGACGCGGACGGTGCGGTTCGCTCTCACCTGTGTCATGCCGCGGCGCGCGGATTCGGCTTCGAGGTCGGCGATGAACTTGTTGAAGTCGACATCGTCGCGAACATGGAAGCAGATGTGCATCATGCGCGGAAAGGCCGGGCTCATATGCTCCACCGGTTCGGCGAAGCTCTTCGCGCTGCCCATGGGCTGATCAGCCTCGCGATATTGCAACAGCTCCAGTACCATGTTGTCGAACTGGATGAAGCGGACATCCAGCCGCTGTGCCCCGCTTCGCAAGTCGGGCACGCCGATGGTTCGCGGATTGACCCCGCGCGCATTCGCCTCGATCTCCTGGTCGGCCAGCAGCGTGTTCTGCACCCCGTCGCCCTGGAAGTCGCCGTGCCGGAACACCTCGGTGCCGCCAAGCACCTCCGTGTAGAACTGGTAGGCCCGCTCCATGTTCTGGACCGTCAGCCCGAAATGCTGGACGCCTTGAAGCCGCGCGCCGAGCGGCGCCTCGTCGCGCTCGGCATCTTGTGTCGCGGCCCGTGCGTCGATTGCCGTGCCGGCGACGAGGCCGGTGACGACGGCGGCGCCGGCGGTCTGAAGCAAGGCCCGGCGGTCCATGCCGGTGGCGTTGTCGGCTGCATCTGTCATGTCGCTCTCCTTGGTCTTTCGGTGGATTGGTCAATCAGCAACGGGAAGCGGAGCTGCGGGGCTGACCAGCCCCTCGGAGCGGAGCTCGCGCCAGAAGTCCGCCGGGATGGTTTCCTCGAGCGCAGCCCGGTCCTCGGCGATGCGCCCCGGGCGGCTCGCGCCGGGAATGACGGCGGCGACCACTGGATTTGCGAGCGCGAACTGCAGGCCGGCCGCTTTCATACTGATGCCATAGCGGTCTGCGATTGCCTTGATCCGCGCCACCTTCTGGAGGATTTCGGGAGGCGCCGGCGCATATTCGAAGTTCGGGCCGCCGACGAGCGCGCCAGAGCTGTAGGGGCCGCCGACGACGATCGCGAGCTCGTGCTCCGCGACCATGGGCATCACCCGCTGCAGCGCCCTTGCGTGGTCGAGCAGCGTGTATCGGCCCGCCAGCAGGCAGCCGTCGGGGCGCGGCTCTTCCAGCGTGAGCAGCAGCTCGATCGGCTCGACCCGGTTGACGCCGAGGCCCCACGCCTTGATGACGCCCTCGTCGCGCAGCCGGTCGAGCGCTCTGAAGGCGCCCTTGCGGGCGCTTTCGAACACCGAGAGCCACTCGTCGCCGTAGAAGTCCTGCGCTACGTCGTGCACGAAGACGACGTCGATGTGGGAGGTCGCGAGCCGCTTCAGGCTGTCCTCGATCGAGCGCAACGTTCCGTCCCGGGAATAGTCGTTCACGATCCGGTTCGGGCGTCCGTGCCTGAAGACGCCGCCCTTCTCGCCGAGATCGCGGGCATCGACATCCTCGATCTCGTCCAGGATCAGGCGGCCCACCTTGGTGCTGAGGACGTAGTCGCTCCGCGGTCGGCCGGCGAGCGCGGCGCCGATGCGGATCTCGGCAAGCCCCGCGCCGTAGAACGGCGCAGTGTCGAAATAGCGGATGCCGTCGTCCCAGGCCGCGTTCACCGTCGCGAGCGCTTCCCGCTCGGGGATGTCGCGGAACATGTTTCCGAGCGGCGCCGCGCCGAACCCCAGTTTTCCCGGCAGAATATCCTTGAGGGTCATGTTGCGAGTCCTTGGATGACAGGCACGGTAATGCGTGCGGGGTCCGCCTCAGTCGGTTGCGGAGCTGTCTGCGCTTCTGATGAACGCCGCAACCTCGCGCGGATGCGACAGCATCACCGCGTGGCTGCTCTTGATCTCCGTCACCTTCGCGCCCGATCGCTTGGCCATCATGCGCAGCAAGCTCGGGGGGATAATATGATCCTCGATGGTGACCATGTAATGGGTCGGCTTCGTCTTCCAGGCCACGCGCTCGACCTTGGTCTCCACCGCCTGCAACCCAAACGGCAATTGCGCCGAAGCCATGAAGCGGGCCGTTGCGGCATCGACACCGGCGGCGAACGCGGTCGGGAATTTATCACGTTCGACGAAGAGATAATTGCCCTCCTTGATCAGCGGACCCTTGTGCTCGCCGGGCGGCACCGGGAATTCCGACAGCGTGGCGACGGACTCTCCGACTTCGGGCGCATATGCCGCGAGATAGACCAGGCTGCGAACCTTCGGATTGTCGCCGGCTTCTGTGATGACCATTCCGCCATAGGAATGTCCGACGAGAATGACCGGATGCTGCGCCCTGGCGATCACGCGCTCGGTCTCCGCGACATCGTCTCGAAGCGAGATGGTCGGCTGCTGGGCGACGAGCACTTCATAGCCGGCTTTCGAGAGAATGTCGTAGGTGTCCTTCCAGCCCGAGCCATCGACGAAGGCGCCGTGGACGAGGACGATGGATACGGTCCTCTCGGCCGCAACCGCGGCAGAGGCCGTTGCGATCGACATTGCAGCAAGCGCAAAGATAAGCGACTTCATGATAGGCTCCGATCTCGATACGGCGACATTGCCGTTGACGAGCCTTTCACTAACGCAGGCGAGCATTGCGATATTTCCGATTCCTGCGCGATGACGGACGCATCTTGCTCATCCCGCGACGACACTGAGTTCGAAGCCGATCGTGCGCCGCTCCAAGTCGTTGCTTAATCTGTCTTTTACCTCTTTTAACCGCGCCGCCTCTGGACTTCGCCGGCGCGGCTTGTGAGTAATTCGCGATCGGCGTGGCAGTGACCGGGGCTGCAACTCACCACCGGATGGAATGATCGCTCGTGCGATACGGGGCCGGGAATCGCCGCAACTGAAGCGGAGGTCGTGATGGCGCTCGTGACGCATGGAGATCAGAAGTACAAGAACAGCGAGAAGCTCGCGGAGGCCAATGATTGGCCCGGGCTGAGCATCGAGCATCGCAAGTTCGAGGCGGGCCGTCAGGCAACGCCCGTTCCGATCTGCACCGAGCTCATCCTGCTGCTGTCGGGCGGAGGCATGGTGTGCCGCGCCGGCAACGGCGAAGTCCAGAAAAGCCTCGCGCGTCCGGGCATGAGTTATCTCGTGCCCGTGGGGACGCAGGAGAGCCATCTCGAGCTTTCCGACCGGATGGAATGTCTTCATCTCTATCTGCCGCCGGCGCTGCTGGACCACAGCGCACTTGCGGATTTCGACATCGACCCGGCAAGGGTCGAGATCGCCTACGCTCACGGTCTGGCCGACCAGGTGCTGTTCCACATCTGCTCGCCGCTTCGCGATCTGCTGCATCGCCCGCGCCAGCCGACCGACGCGCTGTTCGTGGAGGGGATCCAGGTCGCCCTCGCGGCGCATCTTCTGGGCAATTACACGATCGACCGTTGGCGCGCGCCCGACAAGGCGCCGACGCTCGACCCGCGGCGCCTGCAGCGCGTGCTGGATTATATCGAGGCCACTCTCGGCGGTGAGATCAGGCTCGAGGATCTGGCGGGCCAGGCCTGCCTCAGCCCCTATCATTTTTCCCGGCTGTTTCGCGAAGCGACCGGATTGTCACCGCATCGTTACGTGACTGATCGCAGAGTCCAGGCCGCGCGGCGCGAACTCGCGCGCAACCGCCTCTCCCTGGTCGAGATCGCCCTCGAGTTCGGTTTCGGCTCGCAGGCCAATTTCACGCGCGTGTTCAGGAAGGCCGCAACTCTCACCCCGGGCCAATATCGCGAATTGTGCGGCGGCGGGCCCGAGATGGAGACCGACCCCGGCGAGACCGCATCCCGCAGGATCTGCGCATGATCCCGCAGGATTCGCAAATATTCACTTGACGTGTATCGGGCAGTGCTGTTGCGGCGGCCAGCCAGGCTAAAGGATGTACCGACATGATCGAGCTGACAGTGAACGGGACCAAGCGCCAGGTGGACGTCGTTCCCGAGATGCCCCTGTTGTGGGTGCTGCGTGACGAGCTCGGCATCACCAGTGCCAAATACGGCTGCGGGGTCGCGCAATGCGGTGCCTGCACCGTTCACATCGACGGCAAGGCGGTGCGGTCCTGCCAGTCCCATATCGGCGAGGTCGCAGGCAAATCGGTCGTTACGCTCGAAGGCTTGCACAACAAGGACCAAAACCCGGTGCTGCAGGCCTGGATCGCGCACCAGGTGCCGCAATGCGGCTACTGCCAGACCGGCCAGATCATGCAGGCCATCTCGCTTCTTGGCTCGATCCCCAAGCCGACGGACGAGCAGATCAATCAGGTGATGTCCGGCAATCTCTGCCGCTGCGGCACCTATCCGCGGATCCGTGCGGCGATCCATGCGGCTGCTGCGAACAAGATGGCGGAGAAGTAAAATGGGCCACATGCAGACCCTTTCCCGTCGGGCTTTCGTTTTCGGCTCCGCCGCCGTCGCCGGCGGCATTGCTTTCGGTGCCTATAGCCGGGCCGAGGCGGCAGCGCCGAGCGCCGATGGCAATCCGCTGGCCGCCGGCCTCGGCCCGAACTCCGTGACCTTCAATCCATGGGTCGAGATCAGCCCCGACAGGATCACGCTGATCGCGCAGCACGCCGACATCGGCCAGGGCGTCGGCTCGGTGCAGCCGATCATGATCGCCGAAGAGATGGACCTCGACCCCGGCCAGTTCGAGATCCGGTTCGCTGAGCCGAGCCCGGCCTATTTCAACACCGGTTTCGCCGACGAGTTCGCGCCCTTCGTGGCCGCGGATCAAAGCCCTGCTGCGGAGGAAGCGCGCGCGGCCACGCTCGAATGGTTGCGCAAATCCGGCCTGCAAATGACGGGTGGATCGAGCACGATTCCGGACACCTATCACAAGCTGCGCGTTGCCGGAGCGGTCGCGCGCGAGACGCTCAAGGCGGCCGCGGCCAAGCGTTCGGGCGTCGCGATGGCCGATCTCCGCACGCAATCAGGCCACGTGATCCTGCCCAACGGAACCAAGATCGCCTATGTCGCACTCGCGGCGGAAGCATCGAAAATTCCGCCGGTGCTCGATGCGCAGCCGCGCGATCCGTCCAGCTGGCGCATGCTCGGCAAGCCGATGATGCGCCTCGACGTCCGCGCGAAGGTGATGGGCGAGCTGAAGTTCGGCATCGACCTGAAAACGGACGGCATGCTGTATGCGTCCGTCAAGCTGAACCCCGGCAAGGGGCAGCCGCTGAAATCGTATGATGCAAGCAAGGCGCAGTCGATGCCGGGGGTCAAGAAGATCCTCGAAATCAAGAACGGCGTCGCGGTGATCGCGACGAACAGCTGGTACGCGATGAAGGCGGCCGACGCCATCGCTTGCGAGTGGGCGCCTTCGGCCTATCCGGCCGAGCAGGCGGACCATTGGAAAGTTCTGGAATCCTCGTTCAAGCCCGAGTTCCTGGGCAAGGAGTGGAAGAAGATCGGCGACATCGAAGGCGGGCTGAAGACGGGCAAGCTCGTCGAAGCCGAATATCGCGCGCCCTACGTGGCGCATCAGCCGCTCGAGCCGCTGAACGGGATCGGCCTCGTCACCGACAAGGGCATGGAGATCTGGGTCGGCCATCAGAGCCCACGCTTCGTGCAATGGGTCGCGGCGACTGCGATCGGCCTCAAGCCGGAACAGGTCACCTTCCACAATCAGTGGACTGGTGGAAGTTTTGGCCATCGCCTCGAATACGAGAACGTTCGCGTTCTCGCCGAGATCGCCAATCAGATGAAGGGTACGCCGATCAAGCTCGTGTTCTCGCGCGAGGAGGATTTCCTTCAGGACATTCCGCGGCAGATTGCGATCGCCCGGCACCGCGGCAGCATCGACAAGGGCAAGATCCTCGCCGCCGATCTGCAGCTGGCTTCGACGACGCCGCTCAAGGGACTGCTCGAGCGTTCGGGCACGCCATCGAAGGATCCCGACGGGCAATTGGCCGCTGGGCTTTGGAACGTCTACTACGACATCCCCAATTTCCGGGCCACCAGCTACGAGGCGCAAGGGTTGTCGCCGAGCACGACGTGGCGCTCGGTCGGAGCCTCGACATCAGGCTTCTTCACCGAAAGCTTCATCGACGAATTGATCCATGCCGCCGGCCTCGATCCGATGAAGGCGCGCATCGCGATGTGCACCGTGCCGCATTATCGCAAGGTGCTGGAGACCGTCGCGGAGATGTCGGACTGGAAGGGGCCGCTCGGCAACGGCCGGGGGCGCGGCGTCGCCTTCGTCGAGTCGTTCGGGACACCGGTCGCCGAGGTCGTCGAGGTGACGGCGACGGACCGCGGCATCAGGATCGACAGGGTCTGGGTCGCGGCCGACGTCGGCAAGGTGATCGATCCCGTCAACTTCGAGAACCAGGTCCAGGGCGGCGTCGTCTGGGGGCTTGGCCACGCCATGAACTGCGAGCTCACCTACTCGAAAGGCGCGGCGCAGCAGACCAATTACAATCACCATGAGGCGATGCGGATCTACCAATGCCCGGTCATCGAAGTTCGCGGGCTCGAGAACGATCCGAAGGTGAGGGGCGTCGGCGAGCCGCCGGTTCCCCCCGCCGCGCCTGCGCTCGCCAATGCGATCTTTGCCGCGACTGGAAAACGCATCCGCGAAATGCCGTTCAACAAGTTCATCGATTTCGTGTGAGGCGAACCATGCAGAGAGCTCTGATCGCGCTCGTCTTGGCGGCTTCGGCCGTCGCCGCCCTGACCGGGATCGTCGCGGCCAAGGACGAGGCCGCCAAGGATCTGCTGCCGCCCGGCAGCGTCAGCCGCGCCCAGGGGCTGGAGGCGTGGAAGCGGATCGAGGCCGTCGTGACACATCCACGGTGTGCCAACTGCCATGTCGATGCCAAGGCCATTCCGATCTGGACGCCGGCCGGCGAAACCAAGTCTCGCCCGCACGGCATGAACATCCATGGCGGCGAGAGCCGCATCGGCGCGGAAGCGATCCCGTGCTCGACCTGTCACATGACCTCCACCCAGGCGAACGAGCCGTCGCCGTCGCCGCCGCGCGCCGGCATCGACTGGCAGCTCGCCCCGGTGGCTTTCATCTGGTTCGGCAAGAGCGGGGCCGAGATCTGCGCGCAGCTGAAGGATCCCAAGCGCAACGGCGGCCGCGACGCCGCCGGTCTCGTCGGGCATTTGCGGCACGATGCCTCGCTGAGCGGATTCATCCCGCGCGGCTGGTCGCCGGGAGCCGGCCGCTCGACGCCGCCGGGCACCTTTGAGGATCACGTCAAGGACATGGCGATGTGGGGCGCGGCCGGGCAGCCCTGTCCGAACTGACCGTTCTCCTACGTCGCAACCAACGCGATCAGACAGAGGTCATCGAAAAGGAGAAAGCCGTGACCCAACATGTTCTCTTCATTGTCACCAATGCAGCCGTGATCGGTCCGCATAGTCGCAAGACCGGCTTCTTCTTCGCCGAGGTCGCTCATCCGTTCGAGGTGCTCGACAAGGCCGGGGTCGCGGTGGAGTTCGCGTCGCCGGCCGGGGGCTGGACGCCTTACGATGCGTACGACGAGAAAGATCCCGCCCAGAAGGATTTTCTCGCGAGCAAGGCCTTTCGCCGCTTGAATCACAGTCGCAAACTGTCCGAGGTGGACGCCGCCGACTACGACGCCATCCTGGTGCCCGGCGGTCTTGGGCCCATGGTGGACATCCAGCGCAATGCAACGGTGCAGCGTGCCATTGTGCGGGCCTGGAGCACCGGCAAGCTCGTCGCCGCTGTTTGTCACGGGCCGTGTGCGCTGCTTGGCGTCGACCTTGGCGATGGCGTTCCGTTCGTGCGCGGCAAGAAGCTCACCTCCTTCTCGAAGAAGGAAGAGTACGACTACGCCCGCGATGATGTGCCCTACGAGCTCGAGGATGCGTTGAGGGCGGAGGGCGCCGAGTACTCGTCCGCGGCCAACTGGCAGCCTCACGTCGTGGTCGATGGCCGGCTCATCACGGGGCAGAACCCCGCGTCGGCCGGAGCGCTGGGAAAAGAGTTGCTGGCCGCTCTCAGGGATCGAAGCACTGCTGCGAAAACCTGAAGAGTCGCAGTGTCCGGAATTCGAGAGGGATGGGCTCGGCCCTGAAGCCGCGCTCACCCTCGCATGTAGAGCAATCGGATATGGGAATTTTTCCGGCGGCCATCCTTCGAGCCGCTTTGGGCGGGCTCCTCAGGATGAGGGCGGAGTGCGCGGCAGCAGTTTCGACGAGCACTGATGCTGATTAGCCTCATGCTGAGGAGGCGCGTCAGCGCCGTCTCGAAGGACGAGGCGTGCGCGTAGAGCGCCGCCACAAGTCATGTGCGATTGCCCTGCTATTTGCAGCTCTGGCAGATCATCAGCTTTCGCTTCAACGCCGCATCTTCCTGATCGAGGCCGTTTGCATCTGGATTGGACCCTGCGTCCCTCGCTGGGCGGGGACGCACAGGCGGCATCACGCGGCTCGGGGTGTCAACGTCGTCGACGGTGCCGACGCTGAAGCCATCGTAGTCGGCGGCCGGATTCGGCGTCGGTTGAGGCCCGCCGATCACGGAAGGCTCTCTGCGGGACGCCGTCGGCGGAGTTCTGTTCGTCGTCCCCCGCGCGGCACTCGGGTGTGGCGGCGATGCATCGGGCGGAGCAAGCGAAACCGGCGGCGCGGCCGACGTCTGTCCTCTGGCGCCATCGTGCGACCAGGCGCCGACAAATATGAGACCGAGAGCCAGGAGCGTCACATTTCTCATCCGCATCCTCTCGGCAGCGCTGGTTGATCGATTGACGGCACGGCTCGTCGAGCCCGCTTCGCCGAAGAATATCAGCACCGAGAGGTCCGTCAAAGCGCCGTAGCCTGGCCGGTCGCGGATTCGCTGCGCTCGGTCCGTGAGCGAAATCATCTCTCCACATTCCGTCATTGCGAGCGAAGCGAAGCAATCCAGAGTCTTTTCCGCGGACGGATTCTGGATTGCTTCGTCGCAAGGGCTCCTCGCAACGACGCCTTTGGAGAGAGGCGACCGACCTCGCGCTACGCTGTCTCCTGCAACGCGCGCCGCAGCCTGCGAATAATGACGCCGCGGGCGCGATCGTCGGCGGCGGCGGCGACGCGATCGTTGATGTCGAGCATGAGCTCGGACATCTCGTTGTGCCAGTCGAGACGGGTCACGGCCTCAGGTGCGAGCCGTCGGCGATGACCGGCGTCGAGCACGCGCGGTTCGGATGCGGCGAGCTCATAGATGTCGTCCAGCATCGGCTGGTAGATCCTGGCCGCAGGGATGATGCGCTCGGCGACGCGCTCGGCCAGGCCCGCAACTGCCGCTTCCTCGCCGTGGACCAGGAACAGCCCGCGCGCGATGGGACGACGCGCCGCGATCCAGCCGGCCATGCCGGCGCCGTCGGCATGGCCGGAATATTCGTCGATCATGCGGATGCGGGCCGCGACCTTGATCTCGTCGCCCTGGATGCGGACGGCCTTGGCCCCGTTCTGGAGGAAGCGGCCGAGCGTGCCGTTGGCCTGGAAGCCGGCCAGCAGCACGGTCGCACGCTCGTTCCACAGCCAGCGCTTCAGATGATGGCGGATCCGGCCCGCATCGCACATGCCGCTCGCGGCGATGATGATGTGAAATCCGGACAAGCGCATGATCGCCTTGCTCTCGTCCGCGGTCTCGGTGAATTTGAGATGCGGCGAGTTGAGCAGGCGCGTGGCGTCGACGGACGGGTCGAGGCTCTCGGCATGGCGGCGGAACACTTCGGTCGCGCGGATCGCGAGCGGCGAATCGAGGAAGATCGGCGCCGTCGGAATCTCGCGGTGCTCCATGAGGTCGACGAGGTCGACGATCAGCTCCTGGGTGCGCTCGACCGCGAAGGCCGGCAGCAGCAGCGCGCCGCCGGCCGCCGCGGCATCGCGCACCTCGGCCGCGAGGTGCTTGCGGCGCAGCGCAGGTGTGGTGGCCTCGCGCACGCGGTCGCCATAGGTCGCTTCCGAGATGACGTAGTCGAAATCGCTCGGCGCCTCGGGATCCGGCTGGAGCAGCTTGGCCTCCGGTCCGACGTCGCCGGAGACGAGCACGCGCAACGGACGCGCCGCGCCTTGCTCGGCGATTTCGAGCTCGATCGAGGCCGAGCCGAGCAAATGGCCGGCGTTCCAGTAGCGCGCGCGGACGCCGGGGATCACATCGGTCCAGCGTTCATAGTCGACGGCGCGAAACGAACGCAGCGATGCGACCGCGTCGGCCTGCGTGTAAATCGGCTCGACCTGCTTGCGCCCGCGCGAGGCGTTGCGCCGGTTGAGCTGCCTGACCTCCGATTCCTGGATGCTGCCGGCATCGGGCAGCATGTAGGAGCAGAGGTCGATCGTGCCGCGCGTCGCCAGGATCGGCCCCTCGAAGCCCGCGCGCACGAGCTTCGGCAACAGACCGCTATGGTCGATGTGGGCATGCGTGAGCAGCACCGCCCCGATGTCGGCGGGACGAAACGGAAAGGCGCCGTAATTGAGCTCCTTCAGCGTCTTCTGGCCCTGGAACAAGCCGCAATCGACCAGGAAGCGGCCGCTTGCGGTCTGGAACAGATAGCTCGAGCCGGTCACGGTGCGGGCGGCACCGCAAAATCGAACGGTGATGCTCATCCGTCATTCTCCGAGGGGCTTGCCGTTGATCGCATAGCCGTTGTCGGCCGCAGTCGCGCTGGCCGCCAAATCGTGCTCCGACCGGCCGAACGTGTAGACGCGATAGAGTGGCTCGCCCTGCTCGATACGGTCGCCGATCTTCTTGAACAGGCGGATGCCCGCGCCCTTGTCGAGCGGCGCGCCGGCGGTGCGGGCGAGGCGGTTCAGGCGCAGGCAGTCGATCGCGGACACAATGCCGTCATGCCTCGCCTCGACGTCGAAGCTGAGCGGTCCGAGCTCGTTGCTGCATGTCGAGGGGCCCTGCGCGTCGATGATCTTCTGCATCTGCTTCAATGCCGCGCCGCTATCCAGCAGCTCGCGCGCCCGGGCATAGCCGGCCCCGCCGCGCAGCTCGGGGTCGTATTCCAAGAGATGGGCGGCGAGCCGCAGCGACTTCTCGCGCAGATCGCGCGGCGCATCCTTGTCGTTGCCGAGCACCGCCATGACATCGTTCGCCTCCAGCACCGGCCCGATGCCGTTGCCGATCGGCTGGCTGCCGTCGGTCGTGATCACCTCGACCGTGCGGCCGAAGCGGTCGCCGACGAATTCGAACAGCTTTCGCAGCCGCATGGCCTCGACGCCGCCGGTGACTTTCGCGGTCGGCCCGACCGGAATGTCGATCAACAGATGGGTCGAGCCTGCCGCGATCTTCTTTGACATGATGGAGGCAACCATCTGCTCGCGCGTATCGAGGCTCAGGGGCCGCTCGACCGAGATCAGGACGTCGTCGGCCGGCGACAGGTTCACGTGCCCGCCCCAGATCAGGCAGCCGTTGCAGGAGGAGACGATCGCCTTCATCTCCTCGACGCCGATATTCACCCGCGCCAGCACCTCCATCGTGTCGGCGGTGCCGGCCGGCGAGGTGATCGCGCGCGAGGAGGTCTTCGGGATCGGCAGGCCATGCGCGGCGACGATCGGCACCACCACCATCGAGGTGCGGTTGCCGGGGATGCCGCCGATGCAATGCTTGTCGACGACGACAGGGGTCGGCCAGACCAGTTGCGTGCCGGCCTGCGCCATGGCCCCCGTGAGGGCGAGCAGCTCGTCGCTGGTGATGAAGCTCGCCGACCCGATCAGGAAGGCGGCGATCTCCATGTCGGAGTAGCGATAATGGGCAAGGTCGCCGATGATCGCGCCGATCTCGGCCTGGCTCAGGGTTCGTCCGCGGATCTTCGCGCGCACCGCTTCCAGGCTTTCCGGAGGCGAGGCGGGCCTGACCGTGACCTCCGTTCCGACCGCTTCGGCGAAGCGCCGGAACGCAGGCTCGGAGAGGCCGATCTCGTCGGGAGCCGCCAGCGTATCGTCGTCCGTGATCAGCAGGGTGGCCAGCAGAACCTTGCCGCCTTGGCGAAGCTCGACGCGGCTGAAGCCGCGGAAGATCTCCGCGCGCAGCGCCTTGGACCGCCTGGAGACGACGACGACGTTCTCACGGCCGGTGTCGAGGCGGACGCGGCGGATCTTCAGTTGGGAATGCGGAAGCTCTGGATGCATGGACGGGCCGGCAGCAGGGAGTCGGACCTCCATGCTTAGACGCCGCCGTCCCGATGCTGTTGACCCAGATCATGGCCCGCCAGTCCGGCCAGGCACGTCCAGCCGCTACGCAGGGCCGGGGCCGGCGGTTACTTCATCGCCGAGTTGACCGAGCTGAACTTGTTGTTGAGCAGCGCAGCGCCCGTGCTGTTGACGATGGTCACGATTGCCAGAGCGATCCCTGCGGCGATCAGGCAGTACTCGATTGCGGTTGCGCCATTCTCATCAGCAAGGAAGGACCTAAGCAGACGCATTGCCAACTCCTGTTCATCCGATCCGATGGAAGGTCGCGTCGCTATCGGACTAGCAAATCGATCGAATATGTCTTCGTGCGCGCCAAATGATCGAGCGAGGGCGATCGCACCTTATGTCCTACGACGGCATTCATTAAATTAGGGTTCCATGGTTCCGTCCAAATGAAGTCAAATCGGGCGCCCGGCGCAGGCTGCGTGGTCGTTGCCTCCGCATTGTAGCCTTAACCGATTGTTGAGCCTGTTCGTCAACGAATGGGCAAGGCCATCTCGATCGCGCTCATCCGCGCCGGCCGTCCGCATTCAGCGCCCGCAACATCGCGATGCGGGCGAACATCACCCAGCCGCCGCCGGTCTCGGCCGCGTTGATCAAGGTCTCGATCGCCGTCTGCCAATGCGCCTCGTGCTGGGCATCCTCGGGCAGCTGCATGATATAGTCGGCTGCCTCTTGAAGCGTGAGCAGCTTGCGCTTGTTGCTCACGCGAACCGGATCGTCGAACGTGGTCGACCAGGGCATGTCAGGCCGGCCGATCGGCGAGGAGAGACATCACGGCGCGATCGCGGGGTGTGATGCTGTCAGCCGGCCTTCTTTGCCCGCGCCGGCGCGCGCACCGGCTTGTCGGCGGCCTTCTTCGGCGTGGTCGAGGCCTTCGCCGCAGCGTCCTTGCCGCCCTTGCCTGAAATCGGCAGCAGCATCTCGCGCTGGCCCTCGACGCGCTTCTTCGGCTTCTTGGCCTTGGCGTCCTTCGCCGTGTCCCTGGCAACCTTCGCCGCAGGCGCAGCCTCCTTCTCGCTCGCGATGCTCTTCTTCAGCGCGTCCATCAGGCTGATGACATTGCCGCCGGTCTTCGGTGCGGCCTTGGCGGTAACAGGCATGCCGCTGCGCTTCTTGTTGATGAGATCGATCAGCGCGGTCTCGTAATGATCCTCGAACAGCTCGGGTTCGAACGCGCCGGACTTCTTCTCGACGATGTGCTTGGCGAGGTCGAGCATGTCCCTCGTCAGCTTCACGTCCTGGATGTCGTCGAAATATTCCTTTTCGCTGCGGACCTCGTAGGGGTAGCGCAGCAGCGTGCCCATCAGCCCGTTCTCGAGCGGCTCCAGCGCGATGATGTGCTCGCGGTTGGTCAGCACCACGCGGCCGATCGCGACCTTGTCCATGCTGCGGATGGTCTCGCGGATCACCGCATAGGCGTCGTGGCCGACCTTGCCGTCCGGCACGAGGTAATAGGGGCGGATCAGATAGCGGTTGTCGATGTCGGCCTTGGGCACGAACTCGTCGATCTCGATCGTGTGGGTGGAGTCGAGCGCGATGTCGTCCAGCTCGTCCTTGGTGACCTCGATATAGGTGTCGGTGTCTACCTTGTAGCCCTTGACGATATCCTCGGAGGTTACCTCGTCTCCGGTCTCGGCATCGACCTTGAGGTACTTGATCCGGTGGCCGGTCTTGCGATTGATCTGGTTGAACGAGACCTTCTCGGTATCCGAAGTGGCCGGATAGAGCGCGACCGGGCAGGTCACGAGCGACAGACGCAGAAAACCCTTCCAATTGGCGCGGGGGGCCATGGGCTACTCCAGACGCAACAGAGCAAGCCTTGAGGATACCATCGCCCAGTTGCGAATCATAGCAACCGCCGGCGCGGAATCTTGCAACGGCGTTAATCGCTGCCTGCGCCGTGTTGCCTCGCGGGCCCATGGCCCGGAACATCGCCTGAATTGACGCGTTGCCCCCGGCAGTTCATCGCCGCGAGGAGGTCGCGGCCATCTGACGCGACAGCCACAGATTGAGGTCACCATGGCAACCACGCGAGAGCAGAACAGGATCGTCGAAACTCCGACCGAGGCGCGACAGGGCGAGCCAGGACCTTCGGTGGCGGCGCTGCTCGCCATCTCGACCGGGCTTGCGATCCTGATCCTCGCCGTCGTCTGGTTCGTGTTCTTCCGGACCTGACGGCCGGCGAAGCACGCCGGCACTTTCCGGCTCGCCGCCCGACGCGGCGCGTTGCGCCCACCATGCCGCCGGCTCCTCCGGAGGCATGGTGGGCGCAGTCGCATTTGCTGGCGGCAGGTCGTATATGACCAAAAAGTAACGTAGGCCGGTTCCCGGCGTTCATATTCAGTTCACGCCGGAATTGCTCATCTGGCGGTGTTGTCGCGATCTATTTCTGGAGAGAAGCGTGCGCCTGCTCGTTGTTGAGGACGACCCCGATCTCAATCGCCAGCTCACCAAGGCGCTGACCGATGCCGGCTATGTCGTTGATCGGGCCTTCGACGGGGAGGAGGGGCATTATCTCGGCGAGAACGAGCCGTATGACGCCGTGGTGCTCGATATCGGCCTGCCCAAGAAGGACGGCATCTCGGTGCTGGAGGCCTGGCGCCGCAACGGCCGCACCATGCCGGTGCTGATCCTCACCGCACGCGACCGCTGGAGCGACAAGGTGCAGGGCTTCGATGCCGGCGCCGACGACTATGTCGCAAAGCCGTTCCACCTCGAGGAGGTGCTGGCGCGCATCCGCGCGCTGCTGCGCCGCTCCACCGGCCATGCCCAGAGCGAATTGACCTGCGGCCCGGTTACGCTCGACACCCGAACCGGCCGGGTCAGCGTGTCGGGCAATCCCATCAAGATGACCTCGCATGAATATCGGCTTCTGGCCTACCTGATGCACCATTCCGGGCGGGTGGTCTCGCGCACCGAGTTGGTCGAGCATCTTTACGATCAGGATTTCGACCGCGACTCCAACACCATCGAGGTCTTCGTCGGCCGCATCCGCAAAAAGCTCGACGTCGACATCATCCAGACCGTCCGCGGCCTCGGCTATCTCCTGACCCCGCCGCCGGGCGCTTGAGGCGTTCCGGCCTTTAAGTATCTGGCTTGACGGGAGGCCGAACAGGGGCCTTGGTCCGGTCATGACGTCCGACCACCTGCCATCCTGCGCCGCCCGGGATCATTCCGATGGCCGCTAGCTCGCTTGCGAACCGATTGTTCCTGTCGGCGACCGCCTGGCTCGTTGTGATCCTAGCCATCACGGGAATCGTTCTGTCGTCGGTCTACAAGAACGCCACCGAGCGCGCCTTCGACCGCCGGCTCAATCTCTATCTGCGCACCCTCATCGCCGAGGTTGCGACCCCCGACGAGCCGCCGGACCGCCAGTTCCAGTCGCTCGGCGAGCCGCTGTTCGAGCTGCCGCTGTCCGGCTGGTACTGGCAGATCACGCGGACCGACACCGAAAAGCCGGAAGTGCGCTCCTCGCGCTCGCTCTGGGACAAGAAGCTGCCGAAGCTGGAAGAGCAGGGCGCCGAGCTCACCGCCGCCGGCATCCGCCTCGCCTATGTCGACGGGCCGGAAGGGCAAAATCTGCGCATGGTGGAACGGCCGGTCGATCTCGGCGCCGACGGCAAGTTTCTGGTCAGCGTCGCCGGGGACGATACCGAGATCTTCGACGAGACGCGCAGCTTCGACTATTATCTCGGCGGTACCTTCACCGCGCTCGGCATCGTGCTGCTGCTGACCACGGTGTTCCAGGTCCGCTTCGGCCTCGCACCGCTCAAGCGCATCTCGGAATCGATCGCCGACATCCGCTCCGGGCGGGCGGAACGGCTCGAGGGTGAATTCCCGGTCGAGATCGCGCCGCTGGCGCGCGAGACCAACGCGCTGATCGACGCCAATCGCGAGATCGTCGAGCGCGCGCGCACCCATGTCGGCAATCTCGCCCATGCGATCAAGACGCCGCTCTCGGTCATCGTCAACGAAGCCAGCGCGCACGCGGCCGATCCCTTCGCGGAGAAGGTGATGGAGCAGGCCGATGTGATGCGCGACCAGGTCGCCCATCATCTGGAGCGCGCCCGTATCGCGGCGCGGGTCTCGGTCGTCGCCACCGTGACGGAGGTTGCGCCCGCCATCGAGGCGCTGCGGCGGACCATGGAGAAGATCCATCGCGACCGCGGCATCGTGGTCGAGGCCAAGGCCGATCCATCCGCCAGGTTCCGTGGCGAGCGGCAGGATTTGGAGGAGATGGTCGGCAATCTGGTCGACAATGCCTGCAAATGGGCGGCCTCGCGCGTCTTCATCGAGGTCCTCGTCGAGGCTCCCCACAAGGCCGGCGCCGGCCCGCGTTTGCGGGTCGTCGTCGATGACGACGGCCGCGGCCTGTCGGAAGCGGAACGCGCCCAGGTCGCGCGGCGCGGGCAGCGCCTCGACGAGTCCAAGCCGGGGTCGGGACTGGGGCTGTCGATCGTGACCGACCTTGCCGCCCTCTACGGCGGCAGCCTTTCGCTCGGCAGCGCCCCGACCGGGGGCCTGCGCGCCGAGCTGGTTCTTCCGAGTCTATAATCCCTTGTTTCGACGACAATTTCCGCCATGGCCGCCGGTCCTCCCGGGAACAGCGGGGGGCATTCGAGGCAGCTTCCTAAACGGCTTCTTAAGTGGGGACCTCCTATGATCGTGCCGGACCCATCCCATGTCCGCCATTTTACCGTGCATGACCCGGGCGCATGAGCCAGACATCGATCGAGCGGCTGAGGGAATATCTCGCGCAGCTCCCGCCGCAGTCGCAGGCGCTGCTGATGCGGGAGTTCGAGCGTGCGCTGGAGCGCGGCCAGGACACGGCGGTGGCCACGCTCGTGCTCGAGCAATTGCGCAAGATCGTCCGCAAGAGCGAAGCCGAGGAGGCTTTGCCGCCCCGCACGGACGATTTGTCGCGGCTGCTGTTTCAGGTGTTGGAGCCGTTCCTGGTCGAAACGGGTACTCCTGTCAGGGCCGGCCAGATTCGCCGCTCCTCGCTACAGCCGATCTGGCAATGGCTCGGCCGTGACGGCGCGCCGCAGAAAGTGAACGAATTCGAGGCGGCGCTGGCGCGCATGCCGGCGGACAGTGCAGGGCAGGTCGAAGCCCTGGCGCAGAAGCTTCAGGCGGTGGCGGCGGATGCCATCTTCGAGCTGACGGGGCCGGGCGGCGGCGACAAGTCGCGGGCGCTTGCCCGGGTCGGCCCGCCCAACGTGATCGAGGATCTCTATTCGATCGGTGCGGTGCTCCAGGTCCGGGATGCCATCGCGACGTTGAACGAGAAATTGCCCCGCACCTTGCGGGCTTTCGGGGATTCCCAGATCGCCTCGGTGACCTCGGCGCTCAACATTCCGGCGCTTCAGACGCCGCAGATGCTGCCTTTCGCCTTGTCGATCGTCGTGCAGCGGATGACCGCGCCGTGGCAGATCATCCGCCTCGCCATCAAGATTGCGGCATCCGATGACGAGATCCGCGTCGCGGCGACGCCCTACGGTGTCGCCGTCACGATGGCTTTGCACGATCTGTCCTGCGTTGCCGCGATCCTGCGCATGGATATCAAGCGCGGCCATTTCGACAACGTCGCCGGCAACCTCAAGACGCTGCACGACGGCGTGCGCGGCCTGCGCACCGAGCTCGACCTGCGCAACGATTCGGCCTGGGGCAAGCAATTGACCTCGATCCGGGCCGACATCTCCAATGCGCTGCAATCCGAGATCGACAGTGTTCCCGGCCGCGTCCGCCGCATCCTGCGCCAGCGCCCCGAAAAGGACATTCCGCCGGGCGCGCGGATCGACAGCACCGAAGTCGAGGAAGCGGTGGCACTGATCGATTTCGTCGCGACCTGCCGCAACTATGCGAGCGAGCTTGCGATCAACGAGGTGACGCTGCGCACCTATTCCGATCTCCAGCAATATGTGGAACGCTCGACCGAGCAGCTGGTGCAGTCGCTGCGCGCCGCCGATCACAAGGTCCGCACCTATCGGCAGCAGCAGGTGCAGGCCGCGATCCGGTTCTGCCAGGTGCTGTTCGGCGACGATTACGCCTCATTGATGAGCCGGGCCGCCGAAAATGCACTCACGGGCGAGCGCAAATCGTCGCGTGCGGGCTGATCGGCGCGCATTTCTTTCGATCACAATTTGAAGTTGACTGCGCCGATGGCGCGCCGTACTTTTCCGGTGCAAGTCTGGAATTCCTGTCTGTGGGCGCATGAAACCCGTTATCAGCTCGATCGAAATTGAGAACCGCGTCATCGTGGCCAAGTATCAACGGCTGATGGTTGGGGCCAAGGTGGTGCTGGTCGAGAAGGCCAGCGATCGGCAGCTGCCTGAGACCGTCACGAGGGTTGCATCGAGGGTTCCGGTCGGAGCGTTGCGCATCCGATTGCCGGATGCGATCAAGCCGGGAACATACTTCCTGAAGGCCTTCAACGGGCACGGCGAGCAGGCTGCGCAGAGCGTCGACTTCGAGATCGGCTAAGCCGTTGGATTTTCACCTTTTCGGACGAGACGCGGTCGCGCCGAATTGACAATTGTCAATTGCCGCAAGCTCCGGCCGTGGTGTAAAGGCACCTACAGGCGCGGTTCGGGCGCCGCCGGAAGCTTGCCAGATGACGCTATGGTTCGTGTTCGCGCTGATGACGGTCGCGGCGATTTTCGCCGTGCTTTGGCCGCTCGGCCGCACCAGCCGCGCGCAAGCTCAGGGCAGCGAGGTCGCGGTCTACAAGGACCAACTGGCCGAGATCGAGCGTGATCTCGCCGCAGGGCTGATCCTGGCGCCCGAGGCCGAGGCTGCGCGCGTCGAGATCAGCCGCAGGCTGCTCGCGGCGGCGGCCAGCGAGCCGGCGCCGGCGCCGATGTCGAACCTCAAATGGCGCCGTGCGGCGGCCGTGCTCGCGCTTGCCGGACTGCCGCTCGTTGCGGCCGGCGTCTACATGCCGCTCGGCTCGCCACGGCTGCAGGACTTTCCGCTCGCGCAGCGCGAGCGCGGGTCCGGCATGGCGCAGTCGCTCGAGAACCTCGTCGTGCAGGTCGAGCAACATTTGGAAAAGAATCCGACCGACGGTCGCGGCTGGAACGTGCTCGCGCCGGTTCTGGAGCGGCTCGGCCGCTTCGACGACGCGGTGCGCGCCTATCGCAACTCGCTCACCTACAATGGCGAGAGCGCGGAGCGCCGGTCCGATCTCGGCGAAGCGATTGCGGCCGCCGCCGGCGGCGTGGTGACCGCCGAGGCCAAGGCCGAATTCGAGCGCGCACACGCCTTGAACGCCGACGATCCCAAGGCGAACTACTTCCTGGGCCTTGCCGCCGAGCAGGATGGCCGCAAGGACGATGCCGCCAATATCTGGCGCGCGCTGCTTGCGAAAGCGCCTGCGGACGCACCGTGGCGCGCCCTGGTGCAGTCCTCGCTGGCGCGAGTCGGTGGGGGCGGCACGCTGCCCGCGCTGTCCGACGAGGCGATTGCTGCCTCCAAGGACATGGCCGAAACCGATCGTAATGCCATGGTGCGCGGCATGGTCGATCGTCTGGCGACGCGGCTGAAGCAGAACGGCGACGACGTCGAAGGCTGGCTGCGTCTGGTGCGCGCCTATCTGGTGATGGGCGAGCGGGACAAGGCGATGGGGGCGTCAGTCGATGCCCGGCAGGCGGTCGCCAGCAATGCCGAGCGGCTGCGCCAGCTCAACGAAGGCCTGAGGACTCTCGGGATCGGCGGATGACGATGTCGGGACGACAGATGCGGAGAACGGATACGCCATGACGCGCAAGCAGCGACGTATGACCATCATCGGCGGATCGCTCGCCGTGCTCGCGCTCGCGGCCGCGCTGGTGCTCAACGCGCTGCGCGACTCCATCGTGTTCTTCTCGACCCCGACGATGGTCGCCGAGAAGCATGTCGAGCCCGGCAAGCGGTTCCGCCTCGGCGGCCTGGTGCAGCCCGGCTCGCTCCAGCGCGGCGACAATCTCGCGGTGACGTTCGAGGTCGCCGACGGCAACGCCAAGCTGCCGGTCGCCTTCAAAGGCATCCTGCCCGATCTGTTCCGCGAAGGGCAGGGCGTGGTCGCAGAAGGCGCGCTCGACGCCAACGGCGTGTTCAAGGCCGACACCGTCCTTGCCAAGCACGACGAGACCTACATGCCCAAGGACGTCGCCGATGCCTTGAAGAAGCAGGGGCACTGGAAGGACGATTACGATCCCAAAGCGTCGGGCGGCAGCAAGCCTGCGGCCACGACGGCGCAGGGCAATCCGCAGGGAGCGGTGCGGTGATCGCGGAGTCCGGACATTACGCGTTGGTGCTGGCGCTCGCCCTTGCACTGATCCAGTCGATCGTGCCGCTGGTCGGCGCGCGCCTCGGCGACGCCGCGCTGATGAACGTGGCGCGCTCGACCGCGCTGGCGCAGCTGCTGTTCGTCGGCGCCTCGTTCACGGCGCTGGTGATGCTGCACGTGAACTCGGATTTCTCCGTCGCCAACGTCTACGAGAATTCCCACTCGATGAAGCCGCTGCTCTACAAGATCACCGGCGTGTGGGGAAACCATGAAGGCTCGATGCTGCTGTGGGTGTCGATACTTGCCCTGTTCGGCGGGCTCGTTGCGGCGTTCGGCAACAATCTGCCGCTGTCGCTGCGCGCGCATGTGCTGGCCGTGCAGGCCTGGGTCGCCAGCGCCTTCTATCTGTTCATCCTGATGACGTCGAATCCGTTCCTGCGCATCGCCAGCCCGCCGATCGAGGGCCGCGATCTCAATCCCGTGCTTCAGGACATCGGTCTCGCCGTGCATCCGCCGATGCTCTATCTCGGCTATGTCGGTTTCTCGATCTCGTTCTCCTTCGCCATCGCGGCGCTGATGGAGGGCCGGATCGATGCGGCCTGGGCGCGCTGGGTGCGGCCGTGGACGCTGGTCGCCTGGATCTTCCTGACCCTCGGCATCGCCATGGGCTCGTACTGGGCTTATTACGAACTCGGCTGGGGCGGCTGGTGGTTCTGGGATCCGGTCGAGAACGCCTCGCTGATGCCCTGGCTCGCCGGCACCGCGCTGTTGCATTCGGCGCTCGTGATGGAGAAGCGCAATGCGCTGAAGGTCTGGACCATCCTGCTCTCGATCCTGACCTTCTCGCTGTCGCTGCTCGGCACCTTCCTGGTGCGCTCGGGCGTCATCACCTCGGTGCACGCCTTCGCGACCGATCCGACCCGCGGCGTGTTCATCCTGCTCATCCTGTGCCTGTTCATCGGCGGCAGCCTGGCGCTGTTCGCGGGCCGCGCCACCTCGTTGAAGCAGGGCGGCCTGTTCGCGCCGATCTCGCGCGAGGGCGCGCTGGTGCTGAACAATCTGTTGCTGACGGTCGCCTGCGCCGTGGTGCTGTTCGGCACGCTCTATCCGCTCGCGATGGAGATGCTCGCCGACTTCAAGATGTCGGTCGGCGCACCCTTCTACAATCTCACCTTCGCGCCGCTGTTCGCGCTGTTGCTGCTCGCGGTGCCGTTCGGGCCGATGCTCGCGTGGAAACGGGGCGACCTGCTGGGCGTGATGCAGCGCCTGCTGGCCGCCGGCGTTGCCGGCCTCGTCGTGGTCGCCATCGTCTGGGCCTGGGTGCGGGGCGGCAGCGCGCTGGCGCCGCTCGCGATCGGGCTCGGCGTGTTCGTCATTGCCGGCGCGGTCACGGACCTCGTCGAACGGACGGGCCTGGTGCGCCTGCCGTTCACAACGGTGCTGCACCGGGCGCGCGGCCTGCCGCGCTCGGCCTGGGGCACCGCGTTCGCGCATGCCGGCCTCGGCGTCGCGCTGATCGGGATCGTCTGCGAGACCACCTGGAACAGCGAATACATCGCGACCATGAAGCCCAACGAGGTCGCCCACGTCGCCGGCTACGACCTGAAGCTCGACGGGCTGTTTCAACGCCAGGGCCCGAACTACCGCGAGATGATCGCAGAATTCAAGATCAGCCGCGACGGCGAGGCGGTCACGGTGATGACGCCGTCCAAGCGCAGCTTCACCACGCGCGGCTCCTCGACCACCGAGGCGGCGCTGCTGACGCGCGGCGCGAGCCAGCTCTACGTCTCGCTCGGCGACGCCACCGCCGAAGGCGCCATTGCCGTGCGCATCTATCACAAGCCGCTGGTTCTCCTGATCTGGTGGGGACCGGTGCTGATGGCGTTCGGCGGCGTGCTGTCGCTTTCCGACCGCCGCCTGCGGGTCGGCGCGCCCAAGCCGGCGCGGGCCAAGCAGCGCCTGCAACCCGCGGAATGATCCGATGCGCCGGATGATGGCCGCGTTCGTCGCCCTGCTGCTGCTGGCTGTGCCGGCGGCGCACGCCGTGCAGCCCGACGAGATCATGTCGGATCCGGTGAAGGAATCGCGCGCGCGCGAATTGTCGCGCGAGCTTCGCTGCATGGTCTGCCAGAACCAGTCGATCGACGATTCCGACGCGCCGCTGGCCCGCGATCTCAGGCTCCTGGTACGCGAGCGCATCGCGGCCGGCGACAGCAATTCGCAGGTGCTCGATTTCCTGGTGGCGCGCTACGGCGAGTTCGTGCTGCTCAAGCCGCGGTTCGAGCGGCAGACGCTGCTGCTATGGCTGCTCGGGCCGGTGCTGCTGCTCGGCGGCGGCCTGGCGCTGTGGCTGCAGATCCGCCGCCGCGCGCGAAGTGGTGTGGACGTACCGGCCCCGCCGCTCACGCCCGACGAACAGGCGCGGGTCGCGGCCCTGATGTCGGACGAATCCAAATCGTGACATCGCTCTGAAGCGGTCCAGCTACGCCGTGCCATCCGTGCCGCGGCAAATGCTGCGTGGTTCATGCTAAATTGACCTTTGTCTGGAAGCTTGTCGCGAGGTTTGATTTCCAGCTTCCGAGTCCCCGATGTTCGCGAACAGCAATCTGACGATCCGCTTCCTGGTCGGCGCCGTCGTCGCTGCGTTATTGTTCCTGCTCGGCATCGGCGGCGGCACCGGCTTCATCGCGGTGCTCTATCTCAACAACGAGATCACCAGCCTATCCTCGGACTTCGCCGCGCTGAGCGGCCCGGCGCGCGATCATGCCATGCAGATCTATCAGCAGGCGCAGACCGCGTTCTCCTGGTTCCTGGTCGCCTGCGGCGTGATCGCCGTCGTTGCATTCGCAATCTGCTTCACCACCTGGTTTGCCGTGCGCAACGGCATCCTCAATCCGCTGGCGGCCATCGTGCATGCCATGCGGGAGGTTGCCGACCAGAAATTCGACACCTCCGTTCCGGGGCTCGGCCGCAGCAACGAGATCGGCTTGCTCGCCGCTGCGCTGGAGGTGTTCAAGACCAACGGCATCGAGCGGCGCCGCCTCTCCGACCAGCAGCTTCACGAAGCCCAGCATCAGGCCGAGCGGTCGAAATTCCTCGATAGCAGGATCAAGCGCTTCAACGATCTCGTCGCCAGCGTCGTCGCCAGCGTGGCGTCATCGGCCGTGCATCTGAAGACCAACGCGGAGACACTATCGCGCACCGCCAACGACACCAGCAGCAAGGCCAATGCTGTCGCGAGCGCGGCTGGCCAGGCCAGCGCCAGCGTGCAGACGGTCGCAGGGTCTGCCGAGGCGATGACGAATTCGATCGGCACGATCAGCCGCCGCGTCACCGACGCGACCCAGCGCGCCGAAGGCGCCGCAAGCCAGGCGGAGAAGAGCCGCGATACCATTCACACGCTGTCGGATGCCGCCGATAAGATCGGCGAGGTCGTCCAGCTCGTGCAGGCGATCGCATCGCAGACCAATCTCCTGGCGCTCAATGCCACCATCGAGGCGGCACGTGCCGGCGAAGCGGGCAAGGGATTTGCGGTGGTCGCTTCCGAAGTGAAGAACCTCGCGCATCAGACCAGCAAGGCGACGGAGGAGATCACCTCGCATGTCGCCAGCATTCAGGGCATCACCGCGGAGACCCGCGGCGCGATCGACGGCATTTCCAGGACGCTGTCGGAGATCTCGTCCATCATGTCGGGCATCGAGATCGATACCGCCCAGCAGCGCAATGCCACGCAGGAGATCACGCGCAGCGCCCAGGATGCCGCACGCGGAACCCTCGACGTCTCCAACCATATCGTCCAGATCACCTCCACCTCGGCCGAGACCGGCCGCATGGCCGCCGAGGCCAGGGATTCGGCGGTCGACCTGTCGCAGCAGGCCGAGACCTTGAAACGCGAAGTCGACGAGTTCATCGTCAGTGTCAGAGCGAGCTGAGCGGCGAGAAAATCGCGCCTGCCGCCTCGCCTGCGGAACTCGATTAAGTTCCTGTAAGGACACGATTTTCAGCCTGTGCTAAACTGCCGCATCCATCTCCTCGCTTCATTACAAAAGTTTAACCCCGCCGCCAGCGCGCGGTAAGGCGGGAGTCCCCATCTTCAGGTCCGCAAGGTGCCGGCAACCGGCACCAAAAGGAATTCAGGGCCCTGGAGATTTCTGCATGAACGATCGCATCGACCTTTCGAACCTCCCGTCCTACCGGCAGCCGCGCCAGTCGGTGTTTTCCGCGCGCAAGCTCGCGCTGATGGCTTCGGTCGTTGCCGGTCTCGGCGCGGCCATCTACGGCTTCAGCCCGTCGAGCTCGCCGGCCGACTTGTTCTCCAGCCCGGCGCATGCGCAGGTCAACAACGAGGTCCGCAAGGTCGAGCGTCCGGTCGGATTCGCCGACGTCGTCGAGCGCGTGAAGCCCTCGGTGATCTCGGTCAAGGTCAACATGAAGGAGAAGACCGCGAGCAACGATGACGGCGACGATTCCTCCTCGCCGTTCCAGCCGGGCTCGCCCATGGAGCGCTTCTTCCGCCGCTTCGGTGGTCCGGATGGTTTGCCTCCCGGCCTGAAGGGCGGCGGTCGTGGCCGCGTCGTGCAGGGGCAGGGCTCCGGCTTCTTCATCTCGGCTGACGGCTATGCCGTGACCAACAACCACGTGGTCGATGGCGCCGACAAGGTCGAGGTCACCACCGACGACGGCAAGACCTACACCGCAAAGGTGATCGGCACCGACCAGCGCACCGACCTCGCGCTGATCAAGGTCGAAGGCAGCACGAACTTCCCGTTCGCCAAGCTCGCGGATAGCAAGCCGCGGATCGGCGATTGGGTGCTCGCGGTCGGCAATCCCTTCGGTCTCGGCGGCACCGTGACCGCGGGCATCGTCTCGGCGAGCGGCCGCGACATCGGCAACGGCCCGTATGACGATTTCATCCAGATCGACGCGCCCGTGAACAAGGGCAATTCCGGCGGTCCGGCCTTCGACACCAACGGCGAGGTGATGGGCGTCAACACCGCGATCTACTCGCCCTCCGGCGGCAGCGTCGGCATCGCGTTCTCGATTCCGGCCAACACCGTCAAGAGCGTGGTTGCGCAGCTCAAGGACAAGGGCTCGGTCAGCCGCGGCTGGATCGGCGTGCAGATCCAGCCCGTCACCTCCGACATCGCCGACAGCCTCGGCATGAAGAAGGCCGAGGGCGCCCTGGTGGCGGAGCCGCAGGCGAACGGTCCGGCCGCGAAGGCGGGCATCGAGTCCGGCGACGTGATCACGGCGGTGAACGGCGAATCGGTCAAGGATGCCCGTGAGCTCGCCCGCACGATCGGCGGCATGGCGCCCGGCGCGTCCGTGAAGCTCAACGTGCTGCACAAGGGCCAGGACAAGGTCGTCAACCTCACCCTCGGCCAGTTGCCGAACACGGTCGAGGCCAAGGCCGACGTGGACAAGGACAGCGGCAAGGGCGCCAGCAAGGGCACCGACGTGCCGAAGCTCGGCATGACCGTTGCTCCCGCCAATTCCGTGGCCGGCGCCGGCAAGGAAGGCGTCGTGGTCACCGAGGTCGACCCCAAGAGCGCCGCGGCCGAACGCGGCTTCAAGGAAGGCGACGTGATCCTCGAGGTCGGCGGCAAGAGCGTGGCGACCGCCGGCGAAGTCCGCGATGCCATCAACGCGGCGCGGACCGACAACAAGAACAGCGTCCTGATGCGCGTGAAGAGCGGCGGCCAGTCGCGCTTCGTCGCGGTGCCCCTCGCCAAGGGCTGAGGCCTTCAGGAGGCCTACGAGATGAAGGGTGTCGCCGGCATCAGTCGCCCCAGCCGACGGCGCCCTTCGGGGAAGCAGCGCAAAGCTGGCTTCCCTCGTCTACCTTCCGGTGGAATTACGCCCCCCTCCGTCGGAAGGCCTAGGGCGGTGAGGTCCCCCCAGCTTCACCGCCCGCCTTTTTCCCGCTTCGAGCCTCTCCTGCTCGGCTTGCATGCGGTTGCCGCTCGCGCCATGTTTAGAGAAGGTTGACCTCCTTGACCGCCGCCGAACGCACGATGCGCCTCCTCATCATCGAAGACGACCGCGAATCCGCCGACTACCTCGCCAAGGCGTTCCGCGAAGTCGGACACATCGCCGACCACGCCGCCGACGGCGAGGAAGGCCTCGCCATGGCCGAGAGCGGCGAATACGACGTGCTGGTGGTCGACCGCATGCTGCCCAAGCGCGACGGCCTGTCGCTGATCGGCGCGTTGCGCGACAAGGGCAATACGACGCCGGTGCTGATTCTCTCCGCGCTCGGGCAGGTCGACGACCGCATCAAGGGCCTGCGCGCCGGCGGCGACGACTATCTGCCAAAACCCTATTCCTTCGCCGAGCTGCTGGCCCGCGTCGAGGTGCTGTCGCGCCGCCGCGGCGGTCCCGCCGAGGAGACGCTTTATCGCGTCGGCGATCTCGAGCTCGACCGGCTCTCGCATCGCGTCGCCCGCGGCAAGGACGAGCTGACGCTGCAGCCGCGCGAATTCCGCCTGCTCGAATACTTGATGAAGCACGCCGGCCAGGTGGTGACGCGGACCATGCTGCTGGAGAACGTCTGGGACTATCATTTCGATCCGCAGACCAACGTGATCGACGTGCACATCTCTCGGCTGCGCTCCAAGATCGACAAGGGCTTCGAGCGCCCGCTGCTGCACACGATCCGCGGCGCCGGATACATGATCCGCGACGGGATCAGATAAAGCGAGGTCGGCGCTGGGCGGATCGAATTGGGCGAACCAGCGCCTGCAATCGTCAGCTGCGTCGCCGGCTTGCTGGTCCTGCCGCGACGTTTATCGGAGGATACTGGCCGAACCCCAGTCTGATGGCAAGAATATCCGACGTGTGGTAGGGGACATCTCACCTGGATGAATCCGTCCATGATCAGGAAGGATGTTCAAGCTTGCAAGTCGCCGCCTTCCCGTCCGACCGAGCTGCAGAGATCCTCGTGTCGGCTTCCAGGCTCTTTGCCCGCCATAGCTATGCGCACGTGACGATGGAGCAGGTCGCAGCCTCGGTGCAATCGGTGCCGGGGGCGCTGTACCACTATTTCCGCGACAAAGAGGACCTGATCTTTCACTGCTACCTGCGCGGCCTTGCGCTCTACCGGCACGAAATCGAGACGGCTGCCGAGCCCGGTATCGACGGGCTCGAACTCGTCAGGCGATTTATACGTGCCCGGCTGCGGCCCGAAGGCGAGCGCATGATCCTGTTCTCCGACATCGACGCGCTGGCCGCGTCTTACAGCAACGACGTGCACGCCAGGCGCTGGCAGAATGCCGCGCTGCTCGCTGACATCCTGAAGCGAGGCATTGCCGACGGCACGATCGCCTGCGAGGATCCGCTCCTTACGGCCGTCGCCCTCATCTCCATCCTGGATTGGGTTCCGTTCTGGCTCTCCGAGCGCGACTACTACACGCGCCAGCAGGCGATCGATGCGATCGATGACATCATCACGCACGGCGTTTATCGGCGCGAGATTGCCTTGCCGGACGTGCCCGACCCGCCGAGCCTGGCACCGTTTCTCCAGTCTCGCGCGAGATTGAGCAAGCGCGCCGCGAAGCTGGACAGGATGCTCTCAATTGCCTCGGACAGTTTCAATCGAAGGGGCGCATCCGGCACGTCGCTCGAGAGCATCGCGGGGGAGGCGGGCATGACCCGCGCCGGCATCTACTATCATTTCAGCGAGAAGGAGCGGCTCTTGCTGGCTTGCCTGCGAAGAGGGCTCGCCGGCGAGATCGGCATTCGGGAATATTTGCAGAACCTCGGGCTTGGGGCTTCCGATTATGTCGTTCAGAGAGTCCGCCTGTTGTTGATGCTGCACGACACGCCTTGCGGCCCCAAGGCGACCTACCACAACATCAACTATCTCAACGCCGTCGACCGGAAGCGCTTTGTCGGGCAGGTGCTCGCAACGATCCAGCAGGACCAGAGAAACCATCAGCGCTGGATCGACGAGGGACGCTTCCGCAGCGTCGACACGTACTTCGCGGAGCGTATTCTGACCGGGATGGGCCATTGGTACCCGATCTGGTTCAGGGGCGAGCGGAGGTGGTCCCCGGTACAGATTGCCGATCATTTTTCGCGGCTGTTCCTGGCGGGGCTCAAGCCCCGTCGCGGGGTGGTATGAAGGGACCAATCCGAGACCTGATCGCGCTCTTCGTCTTTCCCCTGCGAACGATGTCAGCCGCAGATTGACCGCGGCCTTGGTCTCGAAAAGTTGCCTGCGAATTCAATATTCCGCTTGGCGCGCGGCAATGTTCATGTTGAGGCCACAATTATTTCTTGCACCAAAACTTTACACAGTATTCAATATTGGAGTAGCGAAGAACGGCGCGACCGGCGTTGTCAGTCAGCTTCGATCGCCAAGTAACAAGAACATGCAAAGGGAGAAGGCCAGGATGCACAAGCTCGCAATTGCTGCGGCGGCAGCGCTGACGATGCTCGGAGGAGCGGCATTCGCGCAGGAAACCATCAAGTTCGGCTACATCGATCCGCTGTCCGGCGGCGGCGCCAGCATCGGTGAAGGCGGCTTGAAGACGTTCCAGTATCTGGCTGACGAGATCAACGCCAAGGGCGGTATATTGGGCCGCAAGATCGAGATCCTGCCTCTCGACAACAAGACCAACCCGCAGGAAAGCCTGGTGCAGGCGCAGAAGGCCATCGACGCCGGCGCCCGCTTCATCACGCAAGGCAACGGCTCGTCGGTCGCCGCAGCGCTGTCCGACTTCGTCACCAAGAACAACACGCGCAATCCCGGCAAGGAAGTGCTCTACTTCAACTATGCCGCCGTCGATCCGAGCCTGACCAACGAAAAGTGCAGCTTCTGGCATTTCCGCTGGGATGCCAGCTCCGACATCAAGATGGAAGCGCTCACCAGCTATATGAAAGACGTCGCCGCGATCAAGAAGGTGTACCTGATCAACCAGGACTACTCCTTCGGCCAGTCGGTGCGCGCCGACGCGCGCAAGATGCTGGGCGCCAAGCGGCCCGACATCCAGATCGTCGGCGACGAACTGCATCCGCTGCTGAAGATCACCGACTTCTCGCCTTACATCGCCAAGATCAAGGCTTCGGGCGCCGATAGCGTCGTCACCGGCAACTGGGGCCAGGACATCGCACTGCTGCTCAAAGCCGCTGCGGACGCCGGCCTGAAGGTCAATTGGTACACCTACTATGCCGGCGGCGCTGGCGGTCCGACCGCGATCAAGCAGACCGGTCTCGACCATCAGGTGTTCCAGATCACCGAGGGCTTTGCCAATTCCGGCCACCAGCCCGCGATGGACTTCGAAAAGGCTTTCCGCGCCAAGGTCAATATGTCGCTGTGGTATCCGCGTGCGGTCAACGAGATGCGCATGTTCAAGGCTGCGGCCGAGAAGGCCAACTCGCTCGACCCCGTGAAGGTCGCAGCAGCGCTCGAGGACCTCAAGTTCGAGGTGCTGGATGGTGGAGAGGGCGTCATGCGCAAGGACGATCACCAGTTCTTCCAGCCGATCTACATCTCCTCCTTCGGCAAGCTCGCGGCGAACGAGCCGTTCGACGAGGAAGGCACCGGCTGGGGATGGCATCTGGTGTCCAAGATCGACACCTCCAAGACGATGGTTCCCACGACCTGCAAGATGACCCGGCCGTAAGCCGAACCAGCTTCGCCTTCCCGCTGGCCGGCAGCGGCTTGCGGGAAGGCCGCTGTTTGGGTGCGACCGACGAGTTTGCCGAGGCTTTTCCGTCCCGGCCAGAGGTACGAAGACTGTGCTTGAACTGATCGTTATATCGACGCTGAACGGCCTGCTGTTCGGCATGCTGCTGTTCCTGCTGTCGAGCGGCCTGACCGTCATCTTCAGCATGATGGGCGTGCTCAACTTCGCCCATGCCAGCTTCTACATGCTCGGCGCCTTCTTCGGCTTTCAGCTCACCAAATGGGTTGGCTTCTGGCCGGCGCTGCTGCTGGCACCGTTGCTGGTCGGCGCGATCGGCATGGCGGTCGAGCGCTACGGCCTGCGCAATACGCACAAGCACGGCCATGTGGCGGAGCTGCTCCTGACCTTCGGTCTTGCGTTCGCGATCGAAGAAATCGTGGCGATGATGTGGGGCAGGAGCCCCGTCGACTACCGCGTGCCGGCGCTGCTCGACTTTCCGGCCTTCACCATCTTCTCGACCAACTATCCCGCCTACAAGATCTTCATGCTGGCGGTTTCGATCCTGATCTTCATCGTGCTGCTGACGGTGCTCAAGCGCACGCGGGTCGGCCTGATCGTTCAGGCCGCGCTGACGCATCCCCACATGGTCGGGCATCTCGGTCACAATGTCGGTCGCATCTTCATGCTGGTGTTCGGCGTCGGCAGTGCGCTGGCGGGCATTGCCGGCGTGATCGCAGGTCCGGCGCTGGTGACGCAGTCCGACATGGCCGCGGCGCTGGGACCCATCCTGTTCGTGGTCATCGTGTTCGGCGGCCTCGGCTCCTTGCCGGGCGCCTTCATCGCCTCGCTGGTGATCGGCCTGATACAGACCTTCGCGGTGGCGCTGAACGGTTCGCTGGCGAGCGCGTTCGGTCCGCTCGATCCGTCGGCGGGCCCCTCGGTGCTCACCGACATCTGGAACGTCACCATCGCCCAGGTGGCGCCGATCGTGCCCTACCTGCTGCTGGTGATCATCCTGATCGTACGCCCCATGGGCCTGATGGGGACGCGCGAGACATGAGCGCCAAGACCATATCGACATCGACGATCGCAGAGAGGTCGGTCGGCGACGGCCTGCGCTTCTACGGCATATGGCTGGCCGGCATCGCCGTGCTGATCGTGTTGCCGCTGATCTTCTCCTCCGGCGGCTCGCTGACGTCCTTCAGCCTGATCGGCATCGCGATCGTGTTCGCGCTGTCCTACAACATCCTGCTCGGCCAGACCGGCCTGTTGTCGTTCGGCCATGCGGTGCATTACGGCCTCGGCGGCTTCGCAGCGTGCCACATGATGAATGCGGTGGTCTCGCACGGCTGGCCGATCCCGTTGCCGTTCATCCCGCTGTTCGGCGGGCTCGGCGGCCTCGCTTTTGCGATCATCATCGGCTGGGTGATGACCAAGCGGGCCGGCACCGTGTTCTCGATGATCTCGCTCGGCATTGCCGAGCTGGTGGCGTCCTCCTCGCTGATCCTGCGTTCGGTGTTCGGCGGCGAATCCGGGATATCGACCGACCGAACGGCCTTGCCGAAGATCCTCGGCTTGAGCTTCGGCCCGCAGCTCCAGGTCTATTATCTCATCGCGTTCTGGCTGGTCATCTCCGCCATCGCGATGTATGCGCTGACGCGGACCCCGCTGGGGCGGATCAGCAATGCGGTGCGGGACAACCCCGAGCGCGTCCAGTTCATCGGCTATGATCCGCACGTGGTTCGCTACATCGCCTTCTGTTTTGCCGGCTTCTTCGCCGGCGTGGCGGGAGGGCTGGCCGCGATCAACTTCGAGATCGCCAACGCCGCCTATCTCGGCGCGATCCAATCCGGCCTCGTGCTGTTCTCGACCTTCATTGGTGGCGTCGCCTTTTTCTTCGGCCCCATCCTGGGTGCGATCCTCGTGACCTATCTCCAGCTCGGGCTGACCAGCGTCACCGGCGTGTGGCAGCTCTATTTCGGCATCATCTTCATCGGCATCGTGATGCTGTCCCCGGGTGGCATCGCCGGGCTCATCATGATGCACCGGCCGCTGGTTCGCGCCAAAACTCTGCCGACGGTGATTCCTTCCTATCTGCTCGCGGCGGTGCCGACCTTGGCGTTGGCTTGCGGCGTGATCCTGACGATCGAATCGATCGCGCGCACGCATAGCGGCCAGGGCAGTCCGATCAACCTGTTCGGCGTGGCCTTCAGCCCTGCCTCGCCGGTGACGTGGGCGAGTGCGGCGATCCTCGTCGCCGGCGGCTTCTTCGTCGCGCGCCTGAGCTGGCGGCGCGTCGGCGAGGCATGGGACCGCGCGGCGACCGTCGCGCGCGACCGGGGGTATCTGGCATGACGGCAGCGATCGAAGTCCGCGCTGTCGAAAAGCGCTTTGGCAATGTCGACATCATCCGCGATCTCAATCTCAGCGTCGCGCAAGGTGAGCGTCACGCCATCATCGGTCCGAACGGGGCCGGCAAGTCGACGACGTTCAATCTCATCAGCGGCCATATCAAGCCGACCTTGGGCGAGGTGAGGCTGAACGGCGATGTGATCTCCGGCCTCAGGCCGTTCGAGATCAACCGGCGCGGCCTGTCGCGGTCGTTCCAGGTCACCAACGTATTCGCGCGCATGTCGGTCTGGGAGAATGTCCGCTGCGCCGTGCTGTGGGCGACGGGGCACCGTTACGCCTTCTGGAAGAACGTCGACAGCCTGCCTGAGGTGCGCGAGCGCACGGCGCAGATCCTCGACGACATCCATCTGACGCATCGGCGCGATGTTCCGGCCGGGTTGCTGACCTACGCCGAGCAGCGCGAGCTCGAGATCGGCATCACCATCGCCGGCGGCGCGACCGTGGTGATGCTGGACGAGCCGACGGCGGGCATGAGCCACGCCGAGACCGACCGCGCGGTGTCGCTGATCCGGCGGCTGACCGAGGGCAAGACCCTGGTCATCGTCGAGCACGACATGAGCGTCGTGTTTGGCCTCGCCGACCGCATTTCCGTGCTGGTCTACGGCCACATCATCGCATCCGGCACGCCGGAGGAGATCAGGCGCGACCCGAAAGTCAAGGAAGCCTATCTCGGCGAGGAGGCGCACTGATGCTCGAGGTCAGGGACCTGCACGCTTATTACGGCAAGAGCCACATTCTCCAGGGCGTCGATCTCGACGTCGCCGCGGGCGAGGTCGTCAGCCTGCTCGGCCGCAACGGCGTCGGACGTTCGACCACGGTGAAGGCGATCATGGGCGAGGTGGCGCCGCAAGGCACGATCCGCTTCAAAGGCAAGGACATCGCGGGGCTGCCGAGCTACCGGATCGCGCGCCTCGGTCTCGGCTATGTGCCGGAGCATCGCGACATCTTTCCGGGTCTGACGGTCCGCCAGAACCTGCTCCTCGGCATCAAGGACACGCGGCGTCCCGGCAAATGGCAGCTTCAGGACATGCTCGACATGTTTCCGAATCTGGCCGCGCGGGCGGATACGGCTGCAGGGGTGCTGTCGGGCGGCGAGAAGCAGATGCTCACGACGTGTCGGACCCTGATGGGCGATCCCGATCTCATCATGATCGACGAGCCGACCGAAGGTCTGGCGCCGTTGATCGTGCAACAGGTCGGCGATCTCATCGCCCGCATTGCGCAGGCCGGCGTCGCGATTTTGCTCGTCGAGCAGAAGCTGTCGATTGCGATGAAGATTTCCAACCGCGTCTACGTCATGGGCCACGGTCGTGTGGTCTTCGAAGGTACGCCCGAACAACTGAGATCAAACAGCGACGTTCGTGCGCAATGGCTGGAAGTGTGAGGGAAGCCGGCGGATTTGACGGCAATGCGCGCGATGCTGCCGACTAGGACGTCCGCCTGTAACGGCTGATGTTCCTCGGCGCGGTCGGGACGGAAGGCCCACAGCCGATCACTGCTCCCGCAGGCTCCGCCCGGCGTCCGCATGGCCCGAGCTTGCGGGGATTTAACTTGGTTCCATTCGAGCGCCCCTTTAACGTTCCGCGTCCGCTTATCACGTGTCGTCACGGATGCCCTTTGCGTTGCTCGTTCCACAAGGGACCCGCGCGCAGGCGTGACAATCGATAGGCTATGCTGTTGTAAAACAAGCGAAATATCTGGATGTCCATGCCTGATGGCAGGCGCGTTGTTGAAACTGGATACATGATTCGTGACGGCATTCGGTAAACTCGTCCGCACCACCGCGTTCCGGCTGACGCTGGTCTATCTGCTGCTGTTCGCGATGTTCGCGGCCTCGCTGCTGGCCTATTTCGCCTGGAACACGCGGCGGCTGATCACCGAGGAGATCACGCAGACGGTCAATGCCGAGACCTCGGAGATCAACGAGATCTACGGCCGCGGCGGCATGGTTCGCCTGGTGCGCACGATCGAGTACCGCGCACTGCGGCCGGGCGCCAACCTCTACCTCGTGACCACGCCGACGGGCCAGGCGATCGCCGGCAATGTCGGCTCGCTGGCGCCGGGCGTATTGGCGACGCGCGGCTGGTCGGAGACGGCCTACCGGCGGATCGAGGACACCGACGACCGCGATCATCGGGCGCTGGTTCGTGTCACCGAATTGGAGAACGGCTTCCGGCTTCTGATCGGCCGCGACTTGGCCGAGCGGCGGCGCCTGTTCGGCATCGTCGCCAAGGCGGCGCAATTTTCGGTCCTGATCGTCGTCGTGCTCGGCCTCGGCGGCGGCATCTTCGTCGCGCGGCGGGTGCTGAGGCGCATCGACGCGATGACCGGCACGGCGCAGCGCATCATGACCGGCGATCTCAGCGAGCGCCTGCCGGTGGGGCGCAGCGGCGACGAGATCGATCGTCTCGCCGAGAACCTCAACGCCATGCTCGAGCGCATCGAGGCGCTGATGGCGGGGCTGAAGGAGGTTTCCGACAACATCGCCCACGACCTCAAGACGCCGCTGACGCGGCTGCGCAATCGCGCCGAGGAGGCACTGGCGAGATCGGGCGGCGAGGCGGATTATCGCGCGGCGCTGGAGCGGACCATCGAGGAATCCGACGGGCTGATCCGGACCTTCAACGCGCTGCTGATGATCGCGCGTGCGGAATCCGGCCAAGCGCGCGGCAACATGGACGACTTCGACGCCGCGGAGGTCGCCGAGGGCATCCACGAGCTCTACGAGCCACTCGCCGAGGACGACGGCATGACCCTGAAGGTCAAGTGCGAGCCAACGCCGGTCCATGCCAATCGCGAGCTGATCAGCCAGGCGCTCGCCAATCTTGTCGAGAACGCGATCAAATACGGCAAGCCTGCGGCACAGGCCGCGGGAACCGTGGTCAGCATGGACGCGAGGCAAATCATGATCGAGGCGAGGCGCGACGGCGACCAGGTGCTGCTCAGCGTCACCGATCGCGGCCCGGGGATCCCCGAAGCGGACCGCAAGCACGTCATCGAGCGATTCGTGCGGCTGGAGGCCAGCCGCACGCTGCCGGGCTCGGGCCTCGGGCTCAGCCTCGCCTCGGCGGTTGCGACGTTGCACGGCGGCGAATTGCGCTTGGGCGATGCCCATCCCGGCCTCGTTGCCACGCTCGTGCTGCCGGCGCGCGCGGGCGCCGGCGACAGGGTTGCTCCGCCAATGGCGGATGTGCCACAGAAGGTGGCATGAACCACTCCGCGCCGGGAAACGCGGACAAGCATGGTGAGAGGCTGGCCGCACGGTTCGCGGAAGCTCCCCATATTGCCGCTTCCACAACCGACGAACGCCGTTTCGAAAGCTGGCTGGCCGAGCTCGAGCCGGCACAATCGGCCCGTATCGAGACGCTCCTGGGTCATCCCTTCGTCCGGGACATCCTGACCGGGATCGCGGAATTTTCGCCCTATCTGTTCGAGCTGGTGCGCGCCGATGCCCTGCGGCTGATCCGGCTGCTCGAATGCGATCCGGATGTGCATCTGGCGACGCTGGTTGCGGAGGCGCACAGTACGGTGCTCGCGGCCCCGGACGAGGCCGAGGTGATGCGGCTGCTGCGCCGCATGAAGGCGGAGGCTGCGCTCCTGATCGCGCTGTGCGACATCGGCGGTGTCTGGCCGGTGATGCGGGTGACGGCGGCGCTGACCGATGTCGCGGTGTCCTCGGTGCAGGCGGCGCTGCAATATCTGCTGCGGCAGGAAGCCGCACGCGGCAAGCTCTCGCCGCCCAATCCCGAGGCAGCCGAAGAGGGCTGCGGCCTGATCGTGCTCGCGATGGGCAAGATGGGCGCGGGCGAGCTGAACTATTCCAGCGACATCGATCTCATCGTGTTCTTCGATCCCGATGCGACGACCCTCGCGCCCGATATCGAACCGCAGCCGTTCTTCGTCCGCGTGACCCAAGGCATGGCGCGCATCCTGCAGCAGCGCACCTATGACGGTTACGTCTTCCGCGTCGATCTGCGGCTACGGCCCGATCCGTCCTCGACGCAGGTGGCGATCTCCAGGGATGCCGCGCTGAACTATTACGAGCGGGAAGGGCGCACCTGGGAGCGCGCCGCGATGATCAAGGCGCGCGCCTGTGCCGGCGATGCCAAGGCGGGCGAGGCGCTGCTCGCCGAGATCGCGCCGTTCGTCTGGCGCAAGCATCTCGACTTCGCCGCACTCGCCGACGTGCACGACATGAAGCGGCAGATGCAGACCTATCGCGGCCAGAGCGAGATCGCGGTGGAGGGCCACAACGTCAAGGTCGGCCGCGGCGGCATCCGCGAGATCGAGTTTTTCGCGCAGACGCAGCAGCTGATTGCGGGCGGCCGCCATCCGGAATTGCGGGTGCGGCCGACCCTGAAGGCGCTCGACGTGCTCGCCGCCAGCAACTGGATCACCGCGGCGGCGCGCGACGAGCTGACCACTGCCTACGAATTCCTGCGCCGGGTCGAGCATCGCCTGCAGATGATCGCCGACGAGCAGACCCACACGCTGCCTGAGGACAAGCAGGCGGTCGAGCGCTTCGCGTGGTTCTTCGGCTATCGGAATCGCGAGGCCTTTGCACGCGATCTCTTGCACCAGCTCCAGATCGTCCAGGGTCACTACGAAAAACTGTTCGAGGGCGATGATCCCACCGGCACGGCCAAGCTGCCGGCGCTCGACTATGGTGCGGGCCCCGACGATCCGCGCCTGCTGCAGCACCTGGTGACGCTCGGCTTCAAGAAGCCCGCCGCGGTCGCGCAGACGGTGCGCGACTGGATCACCGGCGACTACCGGGTCTTCCGCAATGAGGCGACGCGAAGCGCCTTCGTCGAGTTCGTGCCGGCCTTGATCGACGGCCTTGCCCATGCTGAGGAGCCGGATCGCGCCGTCGTTTCGTTCGATCATTTCCTCGGCGCGCTGCAGCGCGGCGGCCGGCTGATCACGCTGCTCGGCCAGAACCGCGACCTCGTCGCGCTGGTGGCGCTGGTGCTGGGAGCAGCGCCGCGTCTCGGCGACATGCTGGCGCGGCAGCCCCAGCTCATGGACGGCCTGATCGATCCGCGCTTCTTCGGCGCCATGCCCGACAGGCAGGAATTGTCCGGGCGGCTTGCGACCACCGTGCAGGACGCCGGCTCATACGAGGAGTTCCTCGATCGCCTGCGCCTGTTCGGGCAGGAGAGCCTGTTCCTGATCGGCACGCGCATTCTCTCCGGCACCGTTTCGGCGCAGCAGGCGTGCACGGCCTTTGCCGACGTCGCCGAAGGTATCGTCCACACCGTGCATGGCCTCGTCGCCGATCGCTTCGCCGCCCAGCACGGCCGGATCAAGGGGCAGGAGACCGCGATCGTCGCGATGGGCCGGCTCGGCAGCCGCGAGATGACGGCCTCGTCCGATCTCGACCTGATCCTGCTCTACGATTTCGACGGCGACCATCCGGACTCCGACGGCGTGAAATCGCTTCACGGCGCACATTATTTTGCCCGTTTCACCCAGCGCCTGATCAGCGCCTTCACGACGCGCACCAATTACGGCGTGCTGTACGAGATCGACATGCGGCTGCGGCCCTCGGGACGCGCAGGTCCTGTGGCCTCGAGCCTCACCTCGTTCGCGGACTACCAGGCGAGCGAGGCCTGGACCTGGGAGCATATGGCGCTGACGCGCGCCCGCGTCGTCTCGGCTTCGCCCGAATTCCGGGAACGGATCGAGCGCGTCATCCGCGATGTCCTGACCCGCCGCCGTGACCCCGCCATCACCGCCAACGACGTCGCCGACATGCGGCGCGCGATCGCGCAGGAGAAGGGCGAGTCCGATTGCTGGGATCTCAAGCATGCCGCCGGCGGCATGGTCGATATCGATTTCATCGCGCAATATCTCCAGCTCGTGCACGCGCACGACAAGCCCGAGATTCTCGACGTCAGCACCATGCAGGTGCTGGAGAATGCCTGCAGGATCGGCGTGCTCGCACAATCGGAGACGGAGATCTTGCGGGCCGCGGCGCGGCTCTATCACGATTTGACGCAGATCCTGCGCCTCTGCGTCAGCGAGCGCTTCAAGCCCGAAACCGCCGGCACCGACCTGCAGCGCGTGATGGCGCGCGCCGGCGACGCGCCGGACTTCTCCTCCCTGGAGGCGCGGGTGAAGGAGACGCAGAGCGAGGTGCGGCGCGTGTTCAGGGCGCTGCTGGAAGGGTCGTCGTCTGCTTCAACGCGGTAATAGCCTCGCGCACGTCAGGCTCCAGGCCGGCACCGCCCGCATCGAGATGGGCGAAGATCGCGCGCTTCATGCGGGGATCCCAGAACTTCTTGATGTGCTCGGCAACGCCCGGCACGGCCTTGTCATGGCCTTGGCTGGCAAAGAACTTGCCGATCTGGTTGGCCATGTAGACGAGGCGGTCAGGCGACATCGGCAACCTCCCTGGCATGGCGCGCGACGATCCGGCCGCCATGTGAAAAAACTTCGAACCCGTCCTGCCGGGCGATCGCGATCAGCGTGATGCCGGCGGCCTCCGCCATGCGCACCGCGAGCGCGGTCGGCGCGGATACGGCAACCATCATCGGCGCGCCGATCGCGGCGGTCTTCTGCACCATCTCCACCGAGACGCGGCTCGTCAGCAGCACCATGCCGCCGCGCGGCTCGGTGCGGCTGCGCGCCAGGGCGCCGGCGAGCTTGTCGAGCGCGTTGTGGCGGCCGACATCCTCGCGCAGCGCGACGATGCCGCCTGCGGGGGACCAGAACGCGGCTGCGTGAACGGCGCGGGTTTGCATGTTGATCGATTGCAGGGGCGCGATCGCCTGCATCGCCGCCATGACCTGCTCGGGCGTGAAGGTCTGCCCGTCCGGGACGATCGCCGCGGGCCGCACCGCTTCGGCAATGGACTCGACGCCGCAGATGCCGCAGCCGGTGGGACCGGCGATGTGGCGGCGGCGCTGGTTGATGCGCGCGGCATCCGCCGATGCGAGCCACATGCGCAGCTCGATGCCGTCGTCGAGGCGGATCATTTCGAGCGACTTGATGTCGTCGACCGACTTGACGATGCCTTCGCTCACGCTGAAGCCGACCGCGAAATCCTCCAGGTTCTGCGGCGTCCCCATCATGACGGCATAGGTTCCGCCATTATAGGTGAGCGCCAGCGGCGTCTCCTCCGGGACGAGCCGCACGCCCTCCGACGCGACACCGCCGCGCCAGGTTTCTCGGTCGATGGCCTGGACTGGCACATGCATGAGGTTACTCCGCGGCTTCGGCCGGCACGATGCGGCGGGACTGGCGCGCCTGCGCATCATAGGCCTTCTGCCAGTCGGACGGGCCGTTCGAGGGCGAGACCTGCACCGCGGTGACCTTGTATTCGGGGCAGTTGGTTGCCCAGTCCGAATAATCGGTCGTGATGACGTTGGCCTGCGTGTCCGGATGGTGGAAGGTGGTGTAGACGACGCCGGGTGCGACGCGGTCGGTGATCTCTGCGCGCAGCGTGGTCTCGCCGGCGCGGCTCTTCAGCCGCACCCAGTCGCCGTCGCGCACGCCGCGCTGCTCGGCATCGTGCGGGTGGATCTCGAGGCGGTCCTCGGCATGCCAGACCACGTTGTCGGTGCGCCGCGTCTGCGCGCCGACATTGTACTGGCTGAGGATGCGGCCCGTGGTGAGCAGCAGGGGATAGCGGGGGCCGGTACGCTCGTCGGTCGCGACATATTCGGTGACGACGAACTTGCCCTTGCCGCGGACGAAGCCGTCGATATGCATCACCGGCGTGCCCTCGGGCGCCTTCTCGTTGCAGGGCCACTGCACCGAGCCGAGCTCATCCAGCTTGGCATAGGAGACGCCGGCGAAGGTCGGCGTCAACGCCGCGATCTCGTCCATGATCTCGGAAGGGTGGCAGTAGTTCATCTCGAAGCCCATCGCCTTGGCAAGGCCGATGGTGACCTCCCAATCGGCCAGGCCGTTCTTCGGCGTCATCACCTTGCGGACGCGCTGGATGCGGCGCTCGGCGTTGGTGAAGGTGCCGTCCTTCTCGAGGAAGCTCGAGCCGGGCAGGAAGACGTGGGCGTAGTTCGCGGTCTCGTTCAGGAAGAGGTCGTGAACGATGACGCATTCCATCGCGGACAATGCAGCCACCACGTGCTTGGTGTTGGGATCGGACTGCAGGATGTCCTCGCCCTGTACATAGATCCCCATGAACGTGCCTTCGACCGCGGCATCGAACATGTTGGGGATGCGCAGGCCGGGCTCGGGGTTGAGCTTGACGTTCCACAGCGCCTCGAACTGATTGCGCACGGCGTCGCCCGAGACGTGGCGGTAGCCGGGCAGCTCGTGCGGGAACGAGCCCATGTCGCAGGAGCCTTGAACGTTATTTTGGCCGCGCAGCGGGTTCACGCCGACGCCGCGACGGCCGATATTGCCTGTAACCATCGCAAGGTTGGCAATCGCGATCACGGTGGTCGAGCCCTGGCTGTGCTCGGTGACGCCGAGGCCGTAATAGATCGCGCCGTTGCCGCCGGTGGCGTAGGTGCGGGCGGCCTCGCGCAGCAGCTTCGGATCGACGCCGGTGAGGATCGCAGTGGCTTCGGGGCTGTGCTTCGCTTGTGCGACGAAGGCCGCCCATTCCTCGAACTCGCTCCAGTCGCAGCGCTCGCGCACGAAGGCTTCGTTGACGAGCCCTTCGGTGACGATGACATGCGCCAGCGCGGTCATCACCGCGACATTGGTGCCGGGCATCAGGGGCAGGTGCAGCGCCTTCACATGCGGCGATTCCACCATCTCGGTGCGGCGCGGATCGATCACGATCAGTTTTGCACCTTGCCGCAGGCGCTTCTTCAAGCGGGAGGCGAACACCGGGTGGGCGGAGGCCGGGTTGGCGCCGATGACGACCACGACATCGGTGTCCTCGACCGAGTCGAAATCCTGCGTGCCGGCGGAGGTGCCGAAGGTGGTGGCAAGGCCATAGCCGGTCGGCGAGTGGCAGACGCGGGCGCAGGTGTCGACATTGTTGTTGCCGAAGCCGGCGCGGATCAGCTTCTGCACCAGATAGGTCTCCTCGTTGGTGCAGCGGGAGGAGGTGATGCCGCCGATGGCATCGCGGCCGTATGTCTTCTGGATGCCGCGCATCCTGGCGGCGGCAAAGGAAAACGCTTCATCCCAGGATACTTCCTTCCAGGGGTCCTCGATCCGCTCGCGGATCATCGGCTTGAGGATGCGTTCCTTGTGATTGGTGTAGCCCCAGGCGAAGCGGCCCTTGACGCAGGAATGGCCGCGATTGGCCTTGCCGTCCTTGTACGGCACCATGCGCACCACTTCCTCGCCGCGCATCTCGGCCTTGAAGGCGCAGCCGACACCGCAATAGGCGCAGGTGGTGACGACCGAATGCTCGGGCTTGCCGATCTCGATCACAGACTTTTCGGTCAGCGTCGCGGTCGGGCAGGCCTGCACGCAGGCGCCGCAGGAGACACATTCGGAGCCGAGTAAGCTCTCGCTCATGCCGGGCGAAACGCGGCTGTCGAAGCCGCGGCCGGAGATGGTCAGCGCGAAGGTGCCTTGCACTTCCTCGCAGGCGCGGACGCAGCGCGAGCAGACGATGCACTTGGAGGGATCGTAGGTGAAGTACGGGTTGGACTCGTCCTTCGGCATCCAGTGGTCGTTGCTGCAACCGTTCGTCTCGGCAAAGACGTGGTTCTCGCCCTCATAGCCGTAACGCACGTCGCGCAGGCCGACGGCGCCGGCCATGTCCTGCAATTCGCAATCGCCATTGGCACCGCAGGTGAGGCAGTCGAGCGGATGGTCGGAGATGTAGAGCTCCATAACGCCCTTGCGCAGCTTCTTCAGCCGCTCGCTCTGGGTGTGCACGACGAGACCGTTCATCACAGGCGTGGTGCAGGAGGCCGGCGTGCCGGCGCGGCCCTCGATCTCGACGAGGCAGAGCCGGCAGGAGCCGAATGCATCGACCATGTCGGTGGCGCAGAGTTTTGGGATTTGATGACCCGCGTCCATTGCGGCGCGCATGATCGAAGTACCCTCGGGCACCGTGACCGTGTTGCCGTCGATGGTCAGCGTGACCATTGTTTCCGATTTGGAAGCCGGCGTGCCGTAGTCGATTTCTTCGATCAGAGACATCGTCGTTCTCCTATTCCGCGGCCTGAAGCGTGGTCGGCGCCGGGACAAAATCCTCCCGGAAGTGCTTCAATGCGCTCAACACCGGGTAGGGCGTGAAGCCGCCGAGTGCGCAGAGCGAGCCGAACTTCATGGTGTTGCAGAGGTCCTCGACCAGCGCGAGATTTTCGTGGACGCGCTCGCCCCTGATGACCTTCTCGATGGTCTCGACCCCGCGTGTCGAGCCGATCCGGCACGGCGTGCACTTGCCGCAGGATTCCACCGCGCAGAACTCCATCGCGAAGCGCGCCTGCCTGCGCATGTCGACGCTGTCGTCGAACACGACGATGCCGCCATGGCCGATCAGGCCGTCGCGTGCGGCAAAGGCCTCGTAGTCGAACGGCGTGTCGAACAGGGCACGGGGGAAATAGGCCCCCAGGGGCCCGCCGACCTGCACCGCGCGGACTGGCCGGCCGGTGAAGGTGCCGCCGCCAATGTCGTCGACGAGCTCGCCGAGCGTCACGCCGAATGCCGTCTCGTAAAGTCCGCCGTGGCGGATGTTGCCGGCGAGCTGGATCGGCATCGTGCCGCGCGAGCGGCCCATGCCGAAATCGGCATAGGCCTTGGCGCCTTCGCCGAGGATGAAGGGGATCGCGGCGAACGACAGCACGTTGTTGATCACGGTCGGCTTGCCGAACAGGCCGTGATGCGCCGGCAGCGGCGGCTTGGCGCGCACGATGCCGCGGCGGCCTTCGAGGCTTTCCAGCAGCGAGGTCTCCTCGCCGCAGACATAGGCGCCGGCGCCGACGCGGACTTCGAGATCGAAGGTTTGCTTGGAGCCGCCGATGTTGGTGCCGAGACAGCCACCGCGCTTCGCAGCCTGAATGGCAGCGTTCATGGCTTCCACGGCGTGCGGATATTCGCTGCGGATGTAGATATAGCCCTTGGTCGCGCCGACGGTGAGGCCGGCGATGGTCATGCCCTCGATCACCAGGAAGGGATCGCCTTCCATGATCATGCGGTCGGCAAAGGTGCCGCTGTCGCCCTCGTCGGCGTTGCAGACGATGAACTTGCGATCGGCCTTGGCCTGCGCCACCGTCTTCCACTTGATGCCGGTCGGAAAGCCCGCGCCGCCACGGCCGCGCAGGCCGGACGCCGTGACTTCGTTCAGGACCGCATCAGGTCCGAGCGAGAGTGCGCGCTCAAAACCCTTGTAGCCGCCATGGGCGCGGTAGTCGTCGAGCGAGCGCGGATCGATCACGCCGCAGCGGGCGAAGGTGAGGCGGGTCTGGCGCTTCAGCCAGGGGATCTCGTCGGTGGCCCCTAACCGCAGGAGATGCGGCGCGTTGCCGGCGAGCGCATCGAGCAGCGAGGGCACGTCGGCCGCGGTGACGGGGCCGAAGGCGATGCGTCCCTGCGGCGTTGCGACCTCGACCAGCGGCTCCAGCCAGTATAGGCCGCGCGAGCCGGTCCTGACGATCTCGATGGCGACGCCGCGCTTGGCGGCGGCCTGCTCCAGCGCCAGCGCGACGTCGTCGGCGCCGACGGCGACCGCGCCGGCATCGCGTGAGACGTAGACACGCATGCTCATCGCTGTGCCTCCGCAACCAGCGCATCGAGGCGCTTCTGGTCGAGCCGGCCGATCAGGCGGCCGTCGAGCATGGCGGATGGCGCGGTCGCGCACAGGCCGAGGCAGTAGATCGGTTCCAGCGTGACGCGATTGTCGGCCGTGGTGTTGCCGATCGAGACGCCGAGCGTTGCCTCGGCCCGCGCAGCCAGCGCATCGCCGCCCGCCGCCTGGCAAGCTTCGGCACGGCACAGCTTCAGCACATGGCGGCCGGCGGGCTTGTGGCGGAAATCATGATAGAAGGTGAACACGCCATGGACTTCGGCTCGCGACAGATTGAGCGCTTTCGCCACCATGGGAATCGCCGCCTCCGGCACGTAGCCGAACGCCTCCTGCAGCGCGTGCAGGATGACCAACGTCGCGCCCTCCTGGTTGGCGTGTTCGGCGATGATCTCGGCGCCGCGCGTCTCGTTCCAAGGCTCAAAAAGTGCTGTCATTCGTCGTTCTCAACCAGAGCGTTTCCTTCGCTGCAAACTAGTTGGAATCATTCGCGGATCAATAAAGCTGTCCCGTGCTGCGATTGCGGATTTCAATCGATTTCCAACCGCAATGGATCGATATGGATTGGCAATGAAAGTTGGATCGGCTGCCGGTTTTTACGTGTTGGTACAGGCCCGGTGTGCTACCTTGCATGCCACGTTGGAAATCGAGGGGACGACCGGTTGATCGACAAGCTTGAACTCTTGCTGGCGCTGGCGAAGGAGCGGCATTTCGGCCGCGCGGCCGAGGTCTGCGGCGTCACGCAACCGACGATGTCGACCGGGCTCAAGCAGCTCGAGGAAATTCTCGGCGTGATGCTGGTCCAGCGCGGCTCGCGCTTTCAGGGATTTACCCCCGAAGGCGAACGTGCGCTCGATTGGGCGCGGCGGATCGTCGGCGATGCCCGCGCCATGCGCGACGAGATCAACGGGCTGAAGCATCAGCTCTCCGGCGAGATCCGTATCGCGGCGATCCCGACCGTACTCGGCATGGTCGCCGCGCTGACGACGCCGTTCCGTGCCAGGCATCCTGAGGTGCGCTTCCGCATCCAGTCCACCACCTCGTCCGAGGTGCTCGGGCTACTCGAAAATCTCGAGGTCGATGCGGGGCTGACCTATATCGAGAACGAGCCGATCGGCAAGGTGCGCACCATTCCGCTCTACAACGAGAGCTATCGCCTGCTCACGGCGCCGGATGCGATGTTCGGCGATCGCGAGACGGTGACCTGGACCGAGGTCGGGCAGGTGCCGCTGTGCCTCTTGACGCCCGACATGCAGAACCGCCGCATCATCGACCGCGCGCTGCGCTCGGTCGGCGCGGAGGCGACGCCGACCCTGACGTCGAACTCGCTGCTGGTGCTGTTCACGCACGTCAAGACGGGACGCTGGGCCAGCGTGATGCCCGCCAAGCTCGCCGAGACACTCGGCCTGTCCGACACCGTGCGGTCGATTCCGATCGTCGATCCCGAGGTCAATTACAGCATCGGCATGGTGATCCCGCAGCGCGATCCCATGACGCCGCTGATCGCGGCGCTGGTCAACGTCGCGCGCGAAGTCGCGCCGACGCTGCAATCTTAAAGCAGATTGTGTTTTGGTTGAACGATGCGAACCGAGAGCTCGGATCACCTCTCCCGTAGGGAGAGGTCGGATCGCATCGAAGATGCGGTCCGGGTGAGGGGTTCTGGTCTCACTGGGTGCCGCGGCCCCTCACCCGGATTGCTACGCAATCCGACCTCTCCCCGTCGGGGAGAGGTGATCCCGGACGCAAATCGGACCTGACTTCATCGTGCTCAAGGCTCTACGCCGCCGCCGATATCCCGGCCGCCTTGACGGCGTCGCGCGGCAGGGTCACGCGCACGACGGTGCCGACGTCGATCTTCGAGCGCAGGCGCATCGAGCCGCCGTGGAGCTGCGCCAACGAGCGGGCGATGGCAAGGCCGAGGCCCGAGCCGTGATAGGTCTTGGTGAGCTGGCTCTCGACCTGCTCGAAGGGACGCCCGAGCCGCGCCAGCGAATGCGGCGCGATGCCGATGCCGGTGTCGGCGATCATCAGCACGATCCTGTCGTCGAGCTGGCGGCTGCGCACCACGATGCGTCCGCCGTCCGGCGTGAACTTCACGGCGTTGGAGAGCAGGTTGACGATGATCTGCTTGGTGGCGCGGCGGTCGGCGACGACCGAGATCGATTTTGCGATGTCGGCATCCAGCGTCAGGTGCTTGTCCTGCGCACGGCCGCTGACGACCCGCAAGGATTCCGCCAGCGTCTGCGCAAGGTCGAGCTCTTCCATGTCGAGCTTCATGCGGCCGGCCTCGATCTTGGACATGTCGAGGATGTCGTTGATGACCTCGAGCAGATAATGGCCGCTGGTCAGGATGTCCTGGCAATATTCCTGGTACTTCTCGCTGCCGAGCTCGCCGAACATGCCCGAGCCCATGATCTCGGAGAAGCCGATGATGGCATTGAGCGGCGTGCGCAGCTCGTGGCTCATATTGGCGAGGAATTTCGACTTGGTCTGGTTGGCTTCCTCGGCGCGGGTCTTCTCGCGCTGGTACTTCTCGGCGAGGTCGGCGAGCTCGACCGCCTGGCGCTCCAGCGCGGCCTGCGAGCGCTTGAGGTCGATGACGGTGGCGCGCAGGCGCAGATCGTTGTCGACCAGCTTCTGCTCGTGCTCCTTGATGCGGGTGATGTCGGTGCCGACCGAGACGTAGCCGCCGTCCTTGGTGCGGCGCTCGCTGATGTGAAGCCAGCTGCCGTCGTCGAGCTGCGCCTCGAAGGTGCGCGCGCCAGGGCCTTGGGCCGCGGTCTCGTTGTGGCGGGTGCGTACCTCCGGCATGCGGCCGACCTCCAGCACGGTCTCGTAGGAGGTGCCGGGGATGACGGCGGTGTCGGGCAGCTTGTGCAGGCGCTGGAAGTGCGAGTTGCAGAGCACCAGGCGGTCGCTCGCGTCCCACAGCACGAAGGCCTCCGGAATGGTCTCGATGGCGTCGCGCAGGCGGAGGTCGGCTTCCACCGTCTTCTCGGCGAGGCTCTTCTGCTCGGTGATGTCGACCGCGATCCCGATCAGGTGCACGCTGGAATCGGTCGCTCCGCGGACCTTCTCGCAGCGGACGCGGAGCCAGATCCAGTGGCCGTCGACATGCTGCATGCGGAAGGTCTGGTCGATGTGGTCGATCTTCTCGGAGATGAGCTGGTCGGCGATCGCGAACAGGTCGATGTCGTCGGACTTCACCAGCGCGTTGACCTCGCCGAAGGTGAGGAGCTCGTGACGGCCGTCGAGGCCGAGCATCGAGAACATCGACTGCGACCAGAAGATCCGGCCGCGCGACAGGTCCCAGTCCCACAGCCCGCAGCGGCCGCGGTTGAGCGCGGTGTCGATGCGGCCGCGCACGGCGTCGTTGATGAGGTCGCCTTCGCGGGCACGGGTGGACTGCCAGTGGAAGGCGAAGCCGAGGATCAGGACGACGAAGCCGGTCGTCGCCGACAGCGTCACCGAGAGCGCGGCGTCCGAGCCCCAGATCGGCTCGTTGCGCTCCTGGATCACGGTGACGAAGCCGGGCAACGACTTGATTTGCCGCGAGGTCGCCATCGCCGTGTTGCCGCTCGGCAGCGTCATGTCGGCGATGTTGCCGTCACGCGGCGGCGCCGCGATCAGTTGCGCGGTCGTGATCGCATCGAGCAGTCGGTCGTTGCCCGAGGAGTCGCTGTCGGCCGGGATGCGGGCGAGGATGCGGCGGTCGATGCCGGCGGAGGTGACGATGACGTGGCGGCCGGAAGCCGTGGCCCAGGACGGAATGAGATCGGGCAGCAGCGTCGGCAGGCTCTCGATGGTCTTGATCCGCTCCTGCCGAACCGAGGTGAGGCGGTCGATGCGCTCGGCGAGCAGGTCGGCGAGCGCCGAAATGTCGTGGCGGATCACCAGCCGCCTCTGGCGCGTCTGATCGACCACCTGCACGAACGCGCCGAGGCAGATCGTGATCAGGAACGCGATGATGAGTGTCGGTACGGCGCGACGAAGCGCCGGCTCCGCGATCAGGAGCCGATGATAGGCAGGTTTCGCGATCGATTGCGCCAATCCCTTGATCGAATCGGATTGGACGCACGCGTTCGCGGCGTCTGCACGCGACATGCCTTCGGCCCCCTGAAAACCAGCTTGCAACTGAAGCCCGGAAGCAGCCCCACGTTGCTTCCGAATCACACCGATTTGAATCCAGTTTTCGCGGGCTGTCGAGAGTCAACGAATCGTTAACGCGAAATTATTCTTATCCAACATGCAGTTTAGGCATCGCGCGTCCGCAAACGCACGGGTGCACCGAGTCCGAAACGAGAACGTGTGACTCGCCGCGCATTCTTCGTCACGCCCGCGGCGGCTCGGCGTGGCTGATGACCCGCTTCACGCTCGGGAACGCGTGTCGCAGCGCGCGCTCGATCGCATCGACATGCTCGTGCACCTTGATCACGCTCATCGACGGTGCCGCGCGGCAGTGGAAGTTGACGATCTCGCCGGCGTCGGTGTTGCGGACCCGCACGTTGTGGATGTCGTGGATCTCGCCTTCGCCGGCGAACTCGGCCAGTGCGGCGGCGATGGTCTGCACCCTCTCGGGCGCGGCATCGACGCCGAACGGCAGTTCCGGTTCCAACGGCTCGATGTGAACGTCGACCTCGACGTCCTCGCCGAACTCCTCCTGGATGTTGCGCTCCAGCGTGTTGGCGACGTCGTGGGCGGCTTCGAGCTGCATGTCGGCGTCGACCTCGAGGTCGATGCTGACGATCAGCTTGCCGCCGAGATCGTGCACCGTGACGTGATGGACCGCGAGGGCGGAATTGCGCGCGATCACCATGATGCGGTCGCGCACGGTTTCGTTGTCGCGCGCGACCGGGACGGGGGTAAAGGAAAGGTCGGCATCCCCGAATGCCTGGTCGACGGCGGCATGCGCCCTGCGCTTGATCTCCTCGACACGGTCGATCGGATAGGTCCGCGGCACCTTCGCGATGGTGTCGATGAAGGTGGTCGCTCCCACCATGCGCACGCGCAGCCGCTCGACGTCGATCACCCCGGGCACGCTGCGGATCGCAGCCGTGGCCTTCTCCTGGGCGCCCTCCGGCGCCCGGTCGACCAAGGTCTGTACCGTCGAGCCCGCCATGCGCAGGCCGAGAGCCGCGATCATCACGGCAACCGCTGCGGCGGCCGCGGCGTCGCCCCACCAGAAGCCGAGCCCAGCCAGGATCAGGCCCACGATCACGGCGCAGGAGCCCATCACGTCGGAGGCGAAATGCAGCGCATCCGCCGCCAGCGCCTGGCTCCTCGTCTCCCGCGCGGCGCGGTGCAGGGCGCGGGCGCGCCAGAGATTGACGGCGATATCGATCACCAGCACCACGAAGGGCACGGCCGAAATCGTCGGCGGCGGGGTTCCCTCGCTCAAGCGGCTATAGGCCTCGACCAGGATGCCGCCGGCGAGCACGTAGAGCAGGGCGGTGACGCCGAGCGCGGAGACGCTTTCCAGCTTGCCGTGGCCGTAATGGTGCTCCTCGTCCGCCGGCTTGTCGGACACCCGCACCACCGCCCAGGTGATGATGGTCGCGATCAGGTCGATCGCGGAATGCAGGGCTTCCGAGATCAGCGCCAGCGAGCCGATCGCGATCCCGACCGCGAACTTGGCCGCCGCCATGCCGCCGCTGGCGAAGATCGAGATGGCCGCGACCGAGGTTTTGTCATGCTGGGAGGTCATGTCGGGGGATTTAGCAGCCCACGGCGGGACATCAAGCGATGATCCACAGGATGTAGTCGCGAGTGAGTTGCAGGAGCGATGGCAATTTCTCCGTCATGCCGGGACAAGCCCGGCCATGACGAGTGGAGGGAGCCGTGCCCCTACAGCGTCACCACGATCTTTCCCAAATGCTTGTTCGCCTCCATGTGCGCGAACGCCTGGTCGATGTCGTCGAACGCGAACACCTTGTCGATCGGCAGTTGCAGCTTTCGCGATTCCACCGCGCCCCAGATGTCCCTGCGCACCTCCGCGAAGATCTCGCGGACCTCCTCGATGGTGCGGGTGCGGAAGGTGACGCCGACATAGTCGATCCGGCGCGCGGCGTGCAGGTCGAAATTGAAGTCGGCGTGGGTGCCGCCGAGCCGGCCGACATTGACGATGCGGCCCTTCACCCTGGTCGCTGCGAGGTTCTGGCTCGCGACCTTGCCCGAGACCTGGTCGACGACGAGGTCGACGCCTTCGCCATTGGTGGCCTTCAGCACCTCGTCGACCCATTTCGGATCGGATGAGTCGACCGCGAGGTCGGCGCCATACGCCTTGAGCCGGCTGCGGCGATACGCGTCGGTCGACGAGCCGACCACCAGCTTCGCGCCCTTGAGCCGGGCGATCTGCATCGCCATCAGCCCGACGCCGGAGCTCGCGCCCTGGACCAGCACGCTTTGTCCTGCCTGCACACCGCCAACGGTGACGACGGCGTTGTGCATGGTCGCGAGCGCGACGGGGAGGGTGGCGGCCTCCTCGAAGTTCATGTTCGAGGGCGCGCGGAACAGCCGGCCGTGATCGGCCAGCGTATATTCGGCAAACGCCGCACCGCCCGATCCCATGATGCGGTCGCCGACCTTCACGCCCTTCGCGTCGGGCCCGAGCTCGGCGACCTCGCCGGCCCATTCCATGCCGAGCACGGTGCCGACGCCGCCGGCTGCGCCATGGGCGTGGCCCTTGCGCATGCCGGTGTCGGCGCGGTTGAGGCCGCAGGCGCGGACGCGAACCAGCACCTGCGTGCCCTTCGGTTTCGGTTGAGCGACGTCGGAAATCCTCGCGCCTTCAGGGCCGTAGACGTAGGCTTTCATGCAATACTCTCACCTGTTGCAGTGATTATTCCGCGGCTTCGCGCTGCGGCTGAACGATCATGCCTTCCAGCCGGCTGCGAATGATCGCCTCCGCCTCGCGCACGATCCGGGAGACGAGCTCGGCGCAGCTCGGGATGTCCTGGATCAGGCCCTGCACCTGGCCGGCCGACCAGATGCCCTCGTCGGAATTGCCGGTGGCATAGACCATCTTGCCGCGGGCACCGGCAACCAGCTCGCGGATGTCCTCGAACTTGGCGCCTTCCTTCTCCATCGCGACCACCTTGGTCGAGACGGCGTTCTTGGCCACGCGCGAGGTATTGCGCATGGTGCGGAAGATCAGCTCGGTCTCGCGCTCGTCATTGGCGACGATCTTCTCCTTGATGGACTGGTGGATCGGGCTCTCCCTGGTGGCCATGAAGCGGGTGCCCATGTTGATGCCCTCGGCTCCCAGCGCCAGCGCCGCGACGAGACCGCGGGCGTCGGCGAAACCGCCGGAGGCGATCATCGGGATCTTGATCTTGTTGGCGGCGGCCGGAATCAGGATCAGGCCGGGCGTGTCGTCCTCGCCGGGGTGGCCGGCGCATTCGAAGCCGTCGATCGAGATGGCGTCGACGCCCATGCGTTCGGCCGAGAGCGCGTGGCGGACGCTGGTGCATTTGTGCACGACCTTGACGCCGTGCTTTTTGAATTCGTCGACATGCTCCTGCGGCTTGTTGCCGGCGGTCTCGACCACCGTGACGCCGCTCTCGATGATCGCGGCGCGGTATTCGGCATAGGGCGGCGGCTTGATCGCCGGCAGGATGGTGAGGTTGACGCCGAACGGCTTGTCGGTGAGGTCGCGGCAGCGCGCGATCTCCTTGGTCAGGTCCTCCGGCGTCGGCTGGGTCAGCGCCGTGATGAAGCCGAGCGCGCCGGCATTGGCGACCGCGGCGACCAGCTCGGCGCGTCCGACCCATTGCATGCCGCCCTGGACGATCGGGTGCTGGACGCCGACGAGCTTGGTGAATCGTGTCTGCAACATGATCTGTTTCCCCCCGCGCACCGCCTGGCGCTGTGTTATCCATTGACTGGCGGGGAGGATGCCGCTGGGGGTGGCAAAAGTCTATTGCGCCGCCGGGCGGGGCGACCATGCGGAGACGTCGGGGATTCCGCGCGGCGGATAATTGGGCTCTTTCTCCCGTCATTCTGAGGTGCGCGCTCAGGGTGACAGTCGTAGATTGGTGCTCGCTGCTTCAACCCGTCATTGCGAGCGCAGCGAAGCAATCCAGACCGTCTGCGCGGCGGGATTCTGGATTGCTTCGCTGCGCTCGCAATGACGGTAGCCTTGCTACTTCGCCGACAGCCGCACCATCTGGCGCCCGCCGTTGATTTCCTTGAGGCTGTTGACGAAGTTCTCGGGGCGCTGCCAGCGATGGGGCACCTTCAATCCCATGAACTCGGCGATGTCGCCGATGAAGCCGGTGCAGTTCATGGTCTCGGCATTCCAGACGGGAGAGCTGGCCTGCAATTCCTTGATGTAGGCGAACACGCGCTTGGCGTCGGCCTCGTTCAGGTAGACCCGATAGCTCGCCGTCAGATATTCCGGATCGAGATCGCCGTAGCTGGCGCCGGTCTCGGCTGGCACGAAGGTGATGTGACCGAGCACGTAAGCGAGCGTGTCGCCGGCCGGCGTCAGGCCCGCCACTTCGACCGCCTTCTCGCTGGTCTTGCCGTACCAGACGAAGGCATGGCCCCAGCTTGCGGCCGTGCGGGCGCGGAAGTCGACATAGTAGGGGCCTTTCTCCGCACGCGCGACGGAGCGCCGCGTCGATTGCGGCTGCGGCCGCGCGGCGACGTCGGTCGTGGCAAGCGCATTCGCATCGGCAACGCGCCTGTCGGCCTGCTTGTCGGTCTGCTTGTCGGTCTCATGGGCCGAGGCCGAGGGCGTCGTGCACGAGAGCATGGCCGCAAGAGCGAAGCCCGCGAGGATGCAGGATCCCGATCGACCAGCCTTGTTCGTCACGCTATTTCCCCCTCGACCATAAGCCGCAAATGTCTCGCGCGGACTTCGCTGCGCGTCAGTAGCGCGCGGCGACCGGGCCCGGCGCCTTGCCGATCGGGGCTTTTCCAACCGGGCTCTTGCCAATCGGCATCTTGCCGATCGGTGCCTGCTCGGCCGGATAGGCCGGCACGGGCTGGCGGCGTGGCAGATCCGCAGCGTTCGCGGCCGTCGCAAGAGCAAGCGTGGCACCCAGAGCAAATACAATCTTCTTCACAGCGATACCCCTAGAAGGTTGGTCCAAACACAGTCGTGCCGCGCCCCCAGACACGCCTCCCAAAAGGGCGACCGAATGCGTCCAAGTTGCGGCGCGCACGGGACATGTTGGCGGCATTGCTCGGGCGCGCGCAGATGTGATGTGTCTGGATGTTTCGGAGCCACGACCAACGCTGCGGCCGGTAGGATGGGTAGAGCGCAGCGAAACCCATCGGCTTTATTGTGGAAGAGCGATGATGGGTTTCGCTGCGCTCTACCCATCCTACGAAGAGTCACCCGATCCGGTTGAGGCTGTTCCGGATCGTCGCGAAGATGCCACCGATGTCCTTGCGAAGTGCATCGAGCGCGTTGAAGTTCTCGAAGACGCGGGCGAGGCGGTCTTCGACTTCGCGCTTGCTCCTGGTCAGCATGTCGAGACGCGAGGCCAGTGTCACGCCGGCGCTCGCCTCGATTTCGCCGACAGTTTTTTCCAGGAGATCGCGGGTGGCGCCGACCTCGGCGATCATGGCCTCGATGCCGAACACCGGCGCGGTGAGCGGAATGAGGTCGGCTTGCGACTTCGACAGCTCGGCCTTGAAGGCGTTCAGCGTCGCCAGCGTCGCCTGCAGCGCGCCGAGGCGCTGGCGCGACTGGAGCACGAAAACGTTCAGCGCGTTCTGGTGGTCGGCCAGCGTCTTGCCGTCCGCATCCGTCTCGACATCGGCGAGCGCGCGCTCGAGCTGGGCCTGGCGCTGGCCGAGCTCCTCCAGATCGAGCCGGATGCCTTTCAAGACGTTGAAATTGTCGTCGATGCGGGCGAGGCGCTGCTCGATCTCGCTCTTGTTCTTCGACAGCGTCTCGACGCGGCTGCCGAGCGGCGCTTCGCCGCCAGTCTCGAGCTCGTCGATGCTTTTTTCGAGGCGGTCATGGCTGAGGCTGAGCTCGCCGATCAGGGCATTGATACCGGCGTCGTTTGATCGGAGCGGCGCCAGCTCGGCGTGGGATTTCGCCAGATCCTCCCTGTACTGGTTGAGGGTTGCGAACGTGTCCTGGACAGCGCTCACCCGCGTCAGCAGCGCCGACACGTCGCGTGCGATGTCCTTCAGACGGTCGGCGAGGTTGTTCCTGCGGTCGTCGGTCTCGAGGTCGTGCAGGGCGCGTTCGAGCTGGTTCTGGCGGTCGCGTATCTCGGTGAAGACCGGCTCGACCGCACGGCGCTGGTCGGCGACCTTGCCGACCATCTCGCGCAGCTCCTGCTGGCGGCGGCGGATTTCGGCGAGCTGGTCGTGCATGTCGGCGGATTCGTTGCGGCCTTGCTGGAGCAGGGCGCGCCGCTCTGTCTCGCCCAGCTTGTCGTGGAGGGCGGAAACCGCTTCCCGAGGATCGCTCTCGATCAAATGCTGGACGGTGGCATCGAGGTGGTTCTGCAGGGCGTGTGCGACCACGACGTCCTCGCGGGTCCTCCTGAGGCGGTCGCGGAGCGTCCTCAGGCTGCGGTCCTGCCGTGAGAGCTGCCAGGCGGAGCCGGCGATCAGGGCCAGGATAAGGACAGGGATGGCGCCGGTGGCGATGCGCTGTGGCGCGGACAGGCCCGCGAACCAGGCGGGCAGGTGGGCGATCTCGTAACCGAGCGCCTGCTGGGCAAAGACTGCGATGACGGCGAGCAGGACGACCCAGGCAACCAGGAAAAACAGCCACATCGTGAATTCCTCACGCCGGCGCACTCCTGTGTTGCTATTGAAGAGCGGAACCGAGATCAAGAGGCCGCGGCGACCCGGGACGTCTGTGACCAGACGATCCACAGCCGGGTTGAGCCCGGGCGTGCGGGGAGGATGCCGGTTTTTCCCGAAGATTCGGTTTGGCGCTGACCGGGGCGCGCGTCCCTGTGCCGGCCCGCTCGCACCCGGGCCAGCCGCCAGCCAGGACAAACCCACGTGTCCTGAAGCTATAAGTGTCCTGGAGCTATACGTGTCCTGACGCTATTGCTTCCCGAGCAAGTTCGACCGGATCCTGTCGGCGAACCAGACCACGAAGATCGCGCCGAACGAGAGAGCGAAGTACAGCACCGTCCACAGAAGTGCGTTGCCGGCATTGGTCATTTGCGTCCTCCCTTGCATCAGACATCAATTTTTGCGGGGGAGAGTAGCCTTGGCCGCGACGTCCGCTTTGCGTCAGATCAATCTTGCTGCGCCGCGGCGGCGGGAAAGTTTACAGTCGAAACTCGTTGGTCAGCTCGCCGATGCCGTCGATCGCGACAGTCACCGTGTTCACGGGCTCCTTCATCACCCCGACGCCGACCGAGGTGCCGGCCGCGATGAGGTCGCCGGGCGAGAGGGTCATGTCGTGGGAGATCCTGCTGACCAGCTCCTGCGCGCTGAAGATCATGTCCGAGATCGGGTAGTTCTGCCGCTCCGCGCCGTTGAGAATGGTGCGCACCGTGAGTTTTGCGGGATCGAGACCGGTCGCGATCACAGGGCCGAACGGGCCGTAATCGTCGATGCCCTTGGCGCGGGCCCATTGTGGAAAGGTGGGGTCGCGGGTCAGGATGTCGTTGGCGGTGATGTCGTTGACGCAGGTGTAGCCGAAGATGAAGCCGTCCGCCTCATCAGGCGAGACACGCGCGCAGGCCCTGCCGATGACGATGCCGAGCTCGCCCTCATAGGTGGTCTTGCCGTCGTAGGAAGAGGGACGGCGGATCACGGCGCCGGGTGCGGCGATGCTGGTGGTGGCCTTGAGCAGGTACAGCGGCTCCGGCGGCTCGGGCTGGTTCAGCTTGGCCGCGAGCGCGTGGAAATTATTCCAGAGCGCGACGATCTTGCTGGGCACGCAGGGCGCAAGCAGCTCGACCTCCGAGAGCGCGAGTGTCTTGCCGGTGCTGGCGTTGCGACCGAACATGTCGCCCTCGTGCACGGTGATGCCGGAGGACGTCAGCGTGCCGAAGCCCGTCGTCCCCGCACGGCGGAAGCGCAGCCATTTGCTCACGCTCGTCATTACGCCACCGCCAGTGCGCGCGGATCGGCCGGTGTCGAGACGCCGTCATAGAGGCCGGCGATGCGGGCGCGCTGGGTCACCATGGCCAGCACCGAGTCGAGCGCGGGCGTCGGGATGCCGGTGAGCCGGCCCATCTCCTGCACCACGGTGACGAGCGGGTCGATCTCCATCGGGCGGCCGCGCTCGAGATCCTGCAGCATCGATGTCTTGTGCGCGCCGACCTTGCGCGCGCCTTCGATTCGGCGCTCGACGTCAACCCGGAACTTGACGCCGAAGCTCTCGGCGATGGCTTGCGTCTCCACCATGATCGCGCGCGACAGCGCGCGCGTGGCGGGATCGGTGCAGATCACGTCGAGCGTGGCGTGGGTCAGCGCGCTGATCGGGTTGAAGCAGACATTGCCCCAGAGTTTTAGCCAGATCTCGTCGCGGATGCGGTCGAGCACGGGCGCTTTCAGGCCGGCGGCGACGAAGAGATCGGCGAGCCGCTGCACGTCCGAGGTGATCTCGCCCGAGGGCTCGCCGAGCGGAAAGTTGTTGCCGTAGACGTGGCGGATTACGCCGGGCGCCTCGATCTCGGTCGCGGGATAGACGATGCAGCCGATGGCGCGCTCGGCCCCCAGCTCGCGCCACTGCCGGCCGCCGGGGTCGATGCTCTCCAGCGTCGCGTTCTCGTATTGGCCGCCGTGCTTGTAGAAGTACCAATAGGGAATGCCGTTGACGGCGGTGACGATGCGGGTGTGAGGCCCGAGCAGCGGCTGCATCTTCTCGATCACGCCGGTGATCGAATGCGCCTTCAGCGTGATGATGATGAAGTCCTGCACGCCGAGCTCGGTGGGATCGTCGGTGCAGCGCGGATGCACGGTGTGCTTGTCCTCGCCCGCGAGCAGCGTCAAGCCGCGCTCGCGCATGGCGGCGAGGTGTGCGCCGCGCGCGATCAGGCTGACGTCGGCGCCCGCGCGCGCGAGCTGAACTCCGAGATAGCCGCCGATCGCGCCGGCGCCGTAGATGCAGATCTTCATGAAATCCTCGCGGGACCAAGATTGGCAGTTGGGTGGATCGATCGTGACACAGGTTCGCTGCACCTCTCCCGCTTGCGGGAGAGGTCGGCGCGGAGCGCCGGGAGAGGGCTTTCTCCTCTTGGGGAATGTCTCCCAGCGGAGACAGCCCTCTCCCCAACCCTCTCCCGCAAGCGGGAGAGGGGGCGCAGCTTCTCCGTGGCTAGGAGTACGTGTCGCCTTTACGCCGCCGCTTGCGGTGCGCCGTTGAGCGCTTCGTCAACGGCGGCGGCGATGTCCCGCATGCTGATGACGGAGACGAGGCTGTAGTCGTCGATCACCGGCAGGTGGCGGATGTGATGACGGTTCATCAGATGCCGGACGTGCTCGATCGTGTCCGAAGAGGTGCAGGACACCAGTTGCTGCACCGAGACCAGCTGGGAGACCTTCACATTGATCGCGTTGGCGCCGTGCTCGGCGACGGCGCGCACCACGTCGCGCTCGGTGAACATGCCGACCGCGGTGTTGCCCTCGGAGCGGACCACGTCCTTGACCACCAGCGCGCTGATGTTGTTGGCGCGCATCAGCTTGGCCGCGATCCCCACCGTTTCGTTCATACGCACCGTGACAACGCGCGGCGTCTTCTTGCGCAGAATGTCTCCGACCAGCATTGCAACCTCCCTGGGTGAACGTTGAGGAAGTGTGGTATACATAATGCCAATCGTCAAGCGCTGGATTTGGCGGATCCGAAAAATCTTGCGACAGGAGTGCTGACGTTTGCCGCGCGACAAAAGGAAAGGGCGCATCGCTGCGCCCCTTCCTGGCCCTGCAGTACCTGTGACGGGTTACGCCGTTTCGGTCTTGGCGCTGCCGGTCGCGCTGCTGGCGCTCTCGGCCTCCGTGCCGAGGATGAAGGCGCGGCGCAGCGGCTTGATCACGAACAGCGCCATCAGCGCCGCCGTGGCGTTCAACGCCACCGCGACCACGAACACGGCCTTCCAGCCATAGGCGGTGGAGATCACGCTCGCGAGCGGAACGAGCAGGGAGGCCGTGCCCTTGGCGGTGTAGAGCATGCCGTTGTTGGTGGTTGCGAATTTCGCGCCGAAGGTGTCGCCGCAGGTCGCGGGGAACAGCGAGTAGATCTCGCCGAACACGCCGAAATAGACCGCGGTCGCGAGCACGAACACGACAGGCACCTGGCCATAGGCCGAGAGCGTCAGGAGCATCACCGCCGCCGTGCCGAAGGCGATGAACATGGTGGGCTCGCGGCCGATCGTGTCGGAGACAAAGCCGAACAAGGGGCGGCCGAAGCCGTCGAAGATGCGGTCGAGCGAGATCGCGAAGGTCAACGCCGCCATCTTGAAGCCGGCAAGGGTGACCGGCGTGTCGGCGATCTTGAAGTCATGCGCGATCGGAGCGATCTGCGCCGCCGTCATCAGCCCACCCGAGGCGACCATGACGAAAACCAGATACATCACCCAGAAAACAGGGGTCCGCAGCACTTGCGGCGGAGTGAAGTCGATCCTGGTCTGCGGCAGGTTGAGCTGCTTCTTCTTCGGCGGGATCGAGATCCGCGGCGGCTGGATGAAGAAGGCGAGCACGAACACGATCAGGCCCTGGCCGATGCCGAAGGTCAGGAACGCGTGCTGGTAGCCGCTCGCGACGATCATGCTCGCGATCGGAACGACGGTGAGTGCGGCGCCCGCGCCGAAACCGGCCGCGGTCGCGCCCGCGGCAAGACCACGGCGGTCGGGAAACCATTTCAGCGCGTTGCCGACGCAGGTGCCGTACACCGCGCCTGCGCCCATGCCACCGATGATCGCGGCCGCGTAGAGCAGGGTGAGGCTGTCGGCGTATGAGTTGAGAATCCACGAGAGTGCGATCATCGCGCCGCCGAACATGATCACGATGCGCGGGCCGTATTTGTCGACGAACCACGCTTCCACCGGCACCAGCCAGGTCTCGGTGACGACGAAGACGGTGAAGGCGAGCTGGATCGCGGCGCGGCCCCAATGATGGGCGGCGTCGATCGGGTCGACGAACAGCGTCCAGCCGTATTGCAGATTGGCGATCATCGCCATGCAGACGATGCCCATCGCGAGCTGGAGCCAGCGGAAACCTGTGCGAAGCGGCGCGGCGGTGACGGCGCCATCGGGGTTGGAAATCATCGAAACCTCCCAACGCCTGATTTGCTGTGACACAGGATCGCAAGATGACCTGATGTCGCAAATATTGTGGTTTATCGTCGCAGGCGCCAACCGGAGATTGGTATACGATATTCCAGATTGCAAGCCCAAACTTTTCAACAATGCGCGGGTTCCGCCTTGAGCGAGCGCGATGATCCTTCGCGCCAAACGAAAACGCCCGGCCGCGAGGCCGGGCGTCGTCTTGGTACGCTGGTGGGGCGATCAGACCGTCGATTTCGCGACCACGACCTTGCGCCAGGGTTTGAGCACCGCGATCGCCAGCAGCGAGGCCAGGATGTTGGCGCCGGCGGCGATGATGAATACGGCGTCCCAGGTGCCCGACGATTGCTGCATGTAGTTGGCGATCGGCACCAGCAGCGCGGCGGTGCCCTTCGCGGTGTAGAGCAGGCCGGCATTGGTGGTCGCGAACTTGGCGCCGAACGTGTCGGTGCAGGTCGAGGGGAACAGCGAATAGATCTCACCCCAGGCGAAGAACACGAAGCCGGAGAGCAGCACGAACCAGACCGGATCGTGCCCCCAGAGGTAGAGCATCCAGATGCCGAAGCCTTCCATGCCGAAGGCGATGAACATCGTGTTCTCGCGGCCGATCATGTCGGAGATCCAGCCGAAGAACGGACGCGTCAGGCCGTTGAGCACGCGGTCGATCGTGGCCGCGAAGGTCACCGCCGTCATCGTCACCGCCATCAGCGTGACCGGGACATTGTCGACCTTCCAGTCGGCTGCGATCGGCTTCAGGTTCGCCGTCACCATCAAGCCGCCGGCGCCGACGATCACGAACATGAAGTACATCAGCCAGAAGATCGGCTGACGCAGAACCTCGGTCGGCTGATAGTTGCGCCGGGTCTGCAGCAGATTGGCATTCGCCACCACGTGCGGCACCTGGCCCGCCTTCGGCGCGAGCAGGAAGAAGGCGAGGATGCAGATGATGATGCCCTGTCCGAGGCCGAAATAGAGGAAAGTGGTCTGGAATCCGCTGTCCTTGATCATGGCCTGGATCGGCGCGACGGTCAGCGCAGAGCCTGCACCGAAGCCGGCCGCCGTGATGCCGGCCGCAAGGCCGCGCTTGTCCGGAAACCATTTCAGCGCGTTGCCGACGCAGGTGCCGTAGACGCCGCCGGCGCCGATGCCGGCGATGATCATGCCGAGATAGTAGCCGTTGAGCGTGGTGGCCTGCGCGTTGATTGCCCAGCCGATGGCGCAGAGCACGCCGCCGACCAGCACGACGATGCGCGGACCGTATTTGTCGACGAACCATCCCTCGACCGGCACCAGCCAGGTCTCGAACAGGACGAACAGCGTGAAGGCCCATTGGATCGAGGCGCGATCCCAGCCGAACGTCTTCTGGATGTCAGGGACGAAGAACGTCCAGCCGTATTGGTAGTTGGCGATCATCACCATCGCGCCCACGCCGATGGCCAATTGCGCCCAGCGATAAGCATCGCTCACACGTGCGACACCAGGGGCCGCAGCAGACTGCACCATGTCCGTCATTAAAAACCCTCCCGAACGCGCCGATCATTTTTAAGCATGCGCTGGCGCGCAGCCTGGTATGCAATATGCCAAGATTCAAGCGCGGACTGGAGGGTGCGGCGAAATAGCGCGGGCCTTCCACATGCGCCATGGACGCCAGATTGTAAAGCCTCAATCGCTCTCGCTGTGCCGGCGATGAGCGAGGCCCGTACGGGTTCATGATGCTGATTTTAAATATGTTTTCTGTTCTGCGGCGTGGCCGCGGGCATCCTGGAGAACGCCGCACGCTTAAGGATTTTCTGCGCGTGCCCTGCTCGCGCCCGCCGGCGCGTGCACCGGTCGGTGACCATGCGATTACTGGAATTCTATATTCCAGAAGTCCGGCCTGCGGCAATCTGGCGTCGGCACCTGCGCAGATCCCGTCTCACGCCATCGACGTTCGGAGCCGGCTGTAGCCTTCCTGGATCGCGGACCAGAACAGGGCGACCAGGCCGAGCGCCATGATGGTGCTGACGAGGCCGTTGGAGAAGAACACCCCGAGCGAGCCTTGCGATCCCAGCAGCGACTGGCGGAAGGCTTCCTCGGCCTTGTCGCCGAGCACGATGGCCAGCACCAGCGGCGCGAGCGGGTAATTGCATTTCTTCAGGAGATAGCCCAGCACGCCGAACACCAGCATCAGCATCACGTCGAAGGTGCTGTTGTGCACCGAATAGGCGCCGATGGCGCAGAGCACCAGGATCAGCGGCGCGATGATGCCGAACGGCACGCGCAGGATCGCGGCGAACAGCGGCACGCAGGTGAGCACGACGATGAGGCCGGCGAGATTGCCGAGATACATCGAGGCGATCAGGCCCCAGACGAATTCCTTCTGCTCGACGAACAGCATCGGTCCGGGCTGCAGGCCCCAGATCAACAATCCGCCGAGCAGCACCGCGGCAGTCGGCGAACCCGGCACGCCGAGCGACAGCATCGGCAGCAGCGCCGAGGTGCCGGCGGCATGCGCGGCCGTCTCCGGTGCGATCACGCCCTCGATCTCGCCCTTGCCGAAATTGTTGCCGCGCCGCGCCAGGCGCTTGGCGATGCCGTAGCTCATGAAGGAGGCCGGCGTCGCACCGGCGGGCGTGACGCCCATCCAGCAGCCGATCAGGCAGGAGCGCAGCGAGGTCATCCAATAGGCGGGCAGCTCGCGCCAGGTCTGCAGCACGACGCGAAGGTTGATGCTGGCATTGCCGCCGCGGAAGGCGAGGCCTTCCTCCATGGTCAGCAGGATCTCGCCGATGCCGAACAGGCCGATCACGGCGATCAGGAAGTCGAAGCCGTTGAGCAGCTCGGTGACGCCGAAGGTCAGCCGCAATTGTCCCGTGATCGAATCGAGGCCGACGGCCGCGAGCGCAAAGCCCATCATCATCGCCGCGATGGTCTTGAACGGCGGCTCCTTGCTGAGGCCGACGAAGGAGCAGAAGGCGAGGAAGTACACCGCGAATTTTTCCGCCGGCCCAAATCGCAACGCGAAGCCGGCGACCAGCGGCGCCACCAGCGTGATCATGATGACGGCAAACAGCGCGCCGACGAAGGAGGAGGTGAAGGCAGCGGTCAGGGCTTCGCCGGGCTTGCCCTGCTGCGCCATCGGATAACCGTCGAAGGTGGTCGCCACCGACCATGGCTCGCCGGGAATGTTGAACAGGATCGAGGTGATGGCGCCGCCGAACAATGCGCCCCAATAGATGCAGGACAGCATGATGATCGCCGACGTCGGCGGCATGCTGAAGGTCAGTGGAAGCAGGATCGCGACGCCGTTGGCGCCGCCTAACCCCGGCAGCACGCCGATGATGACCCCGAGCGTGATGCCGATCACCATCAGCATGATGTTGTAGGGCTGCAGGGCGACCGCGAAGCCGTGAAACAGATTGGCCAACTCTTCCATGTCAAGACGTCCTGCAGCAGCAATTGAACGAATGCGTGGCCCTCACAGGCCAAGCCTTTCACAAGCCGAGCCATTCCTCGAGCGGCCCCTTGGGCAGCGGGACCAGGAACCAGCGCTCGAACACGAGATAGGTCACGACCGGCATGCCGACCGCCACCGCGACGACGGTGAGCCAGCGATAGCCGCCGAGCCAGCGCATGAACCAGGCGATGAACACCATCGAGCCGACGTAAAGCCCGATGAGCGGCATCGAGCCGACATAGATCGCGGTCGGCACGACGACGCTCATGACCTGGCGCAGCTGCCCCCATTCCGCGAACAGCCGGCCATCGTCGTCGCGCTGCGCGTGCCAGAGGTTGATGGCGCTCGCACCGACGATGGCGGCGCCGATGTAAAACGGAAAGAAGCCGGCGCGCGGCCCCTCCGCGCCCCAGTTGATGCCGGCTTTCAGGCTGCCGAAGATCACGATGACGCCGAACACGCCGATCAGCAGCGCCATGCCGATTTCCAGCGTCTTGTGCGCGGGGCCTGCGTCGGATCTGGATCTTTCAGTCATGGGACCTCCAGGCGGACATGCAGTCATCCACGGTCGCAGCCGGCCCGAGGACGCGCAGCGCCCTCGGCCGTCATCGATGCCGTGGCTCAATTCGATGCGAGGAAGCCGGCTTCCTTCATCAGGCCTTCGTGGCGCTTCTCCTCCGCCTCGACCCATTTGGCGTAGTCGGCACCGGTCAGGAAGGTCGCGTTGAAGGCGCCGCTCTTCATGAACTCCTGCCATTCCGGCGTGGCGCGGACCTTCTTGAAAAGCTCGACGTAATATTCGACCTGGTCCTTGGTGGCCTTGGGCGACATGAAGATGCCGCGCAGCATGAGGTATTCCATGGCGAGGCCCTGCGACTTGCAGGTCGGAATGTCCTTCCAGGCCTTGCCGTCGGCGATCGGCTCGTCATAGGCCATCGGCTGGGCGTCGAACACGCAGAGCGGACGGAGCTTGCCGCCGCGCCATTGCGCGACCGCCTCGATCGGATTGTTGACGGTCGAATCGATGTGGTTGCCGACGAGCTGGACGGCGACTTCGCCGCCGCCCTTGTAGGGGATGTAGGTGAACTTCGCCTCGATCGCCTTCTCGAGGCCGACCGTGATGATCTGGTCTTCCTGCTTGGAGCCGGTGCCGCCCATCTTGAACGTGCCGCTTGGGGCCTTCTTCGCCGCGTCGACGTAGTCCTTGACGGTGGCGTACGGCTTCTCGGCGTTGACCCAGAGCACGAACTCGTCGAGCGCCAGCATCGCCACCGGCGTCAGATCCTTCCAGTTGAAGGGGATGCCCGTCGCCAGCGGCGTCGTGAACAGGTTCGACAGCGTGATGATGATCTTGTGCGGATTGCCCGACGAGGTCTTCACGTCGAGGAAGCCTTCGCCGCCCGCACCGCCTGCCTTGTTGATGACGACCAGCGGCTGCTTCATCAGATTGTGCTTGGTGACGATGCCCTGGATGGTGCGCGCCATCTGATCGGCGCCGCCGCCGGTGCCTGCGGGCACGATGAACTCCACCGGACGAACCGGCTCCCAGGCGGCCCGGCTTGCGGTGCTGCTGGCGCACGATATCGCAATTGCCGCCAAAGCGACATTCAGAACGAATGGCTTCATCTGTTTCTCTCCCTGTCGAACCCTCAACGCAGCCGCTCTTTGTCGGCTTGCGTAGCCCATCTCGAGTCACATGCCTCGGGTTTACCCTTGCGGTCCAGTACCCATGGCAGTCCCGATAGAAACTCTATGAGCAGGGATAACGCGCGGCATCCGCTTCTTTCGGCTAAGGCTCGCCAAGGGCGCGGCAAACATGCCTCTCAGCCTTCCGTCCTGCGTTACGCTTCCCCGTCCTTACACTCTCAAATCGTGCAACCGTTCTTGATTGAATGGATGGTATGCGAAATGCCAGTAGACAAACAATCGGAATCGTCGGTTGTCCTCGGCGGACCAATCGTCGCAGTTCGCTCGCCCCGCGAGGGGAGAGCTGCAAAACAGAAATGGCCCCGTCGGGCGGGGCCATTTGGTCAAGCAATGCGTCTTCGGCTGTCTGCCATCGCCCGTTCAGTGAGGGCAGCGCAGACCTTCTTACAGGCCGAAGCGCGGCAAGTCCCCGTTGCGATTGGAGATTTCGGCGCTTGCCATCAGCAGACCGTCGAGCGCGGCCAGCAGGCGGGCGAACAGCGAGGAGGACGGCGCGAGGGCAACGGAAGCGATCTTGGACATCGGAAATCCCTTTCTTGAGAACAGGCAGTCTTGCTGTCTCATGTCGAAGGACAATTTATGTATACCAGATGCCACTGTCCATCCGCTTGTTTGCATAGCAGCATGCGATCTCTCGCATTGCAGCATAATGCCGGGTTAACGGACCATCCTTTCCGCCCCTGATGGCGCGAAACGGGGGATAATTATTCGGGTCAGGTCCCGGCCGCACCGCAACGGGGAAGGCCTTGGCAGGCCCACTCAAAGCGGCTAGTGGTCCGCCCCCTTATCCGATCAACAGTCAGAGTGGTTCATGTCGAGCGCCTCGCCCGCCGTCTCGATCGGCATCGATTTTGGGACCAGCAATACGGTCGTTGCGCTGGCGGCGGACGACCGCCGGGTCGAGGCCATTCGCTTCGACCATGGCGGGCAGCGCCACAGCGTCTACGTGTCGGCGCTGTGCTTCTGGGAGGACCGGCCGGGCGCCGGCGCCCAGGCCGAGGGCGGGCCATGGGCGATCGAGCAGTTCCTCGAAGGACGCCACGTCTATCGCTTCCTGCAATCGTTCAAGACATTTGCGGCGAGCTCGAGCTTCAACACCACGCAAGTCTTCCGCCAACGCTACAAGTTCGAGGACATTCTGGCGGCGTTCCTGCGCACGCTGGCGCGCCATGGCGGGGACAGGTTCGGCTTCGACGCCGCGAACATCACCGTCGGCCGCCCGGTGCGCTTTGCCGGCGGCAATCCCGACGAGGCGCTGGCGATGCAGCGCTACCGCGCCGCGTTCGAGCGCCTGGGCGCGGGCCACGCGCGCTATGTCTACGAGCCCGTGGGCGCGGCGTTCTCGTTTGCCCGCAGGCTGGAGCGCGATGCCACCGTGCTGGTGGCCGATTTCGGCGGCGGCACCAGCGATTTCTCCGTGATGCGTTTCTCGCGCGCGGGCGGCGTCCTTCGCGCCGAGCCGCTCGGCCATGCCGGCATCGGCGTTGCCGGCGACACCTTCGATTATCGCATCGTCGACCACATCGTGTCGCCGCGGCTCGGCAAGGGCTCCAGCTTCCGCTCGTTCGACAAGGTTCTGCCCGTCCCCAGCGGCCATTACACCAACCTCGCGCGCTGGCATCAGCTGGCGATGATGAAGAGCAACGGCGATCTGCGCGAGCTCCGCGAGCTCCAGCGTACCGCGCTGAAGCCGGAGCTGCTCGAGGATTTCATCACCATCGTCGATCTCGACCTCGGCTTTGCGCTGTACCGCGCGGTCTCCGACGCCAAGGTCGCGCTCTCGGCGCAGGACGAGGTGGACTTCCGCTTCAGGGGCGGCGGCGTCGACATCGGCGCGGCGATCACGCGGAAGAAATTCGAATCCTGGATTGCCGACGACATCGCCCGGCTGGGTGCCACCGTCGACAAGGTGCTGGCCGAGGCCCGTATCGCCTCGCGCGAGGTGGAGAAGGTGTTTTTGACCGGCGGCACCTCGTTCGTGCCCGCGGTCCGAAAATTGTTCGCCGACCGCTTCGGCAACGAACGGCTGATGTCCGGCGACCAGTTCGAGTCGATCGCCTATGGCCTGGCTCTGATCGGGCACAGTCCGGGGCCCGACCGCTGGACGGCGGGCGAGGGGCTCTAAGGCATGATCCGGAAAAGTGTGAAGCGGTTTTCCGAAAAGATCATGCTCAAACAATAACCTAAAGCGCGATGACGATTCATCCTGATCGCATCGCGCTTTAATCGAGGGCGGGCGCCCGGTCCCAACGGTCCGGCTGCCGCCTCAATCAAGGTCGGGTCTTTTTCGGGGCTCCGTGTTCCCGCCGCAACAGCGTTTCCGGGCAATCAGTGGTAGTGCTGTTGGCAACGGGGGACGAGGTCGTGATCAAGGCAATTGCTGCGGGCATTTCCGGCTTAAGCTTGCTTGTTTCAGTTCCGGTGGGGGCGGCCGACCTGGTCGCGAAGGCGCCGATCGCCGCGCCTCCAACCTGGACCGGCTTTTATGTCGGCGGTCAGATTGGTGGCGCGTGGGCCAATCGTGATGTCACCTACGCAGCGAACGATGGGGCCGCAGCGGCGGTGGTGAGCGGAGGGTTTGTCTTTGCAGGAACCCAACCGATTTCTCCAAACAGCTTCAATATGAGCGGCGTCGTCGGCGGGATCGACGCGGGTTATAATTGGCAGATCCAACGGGGTTGGTTGCTGGGAATCGAAGCCGATCTCAACGGTTCGGGTTTGAAGGGTTCGGGGAGCAGCACGTCCTTCATTCAGCAACTGCCGGGCTTGACCTTCACCCAGACCGTCGCCGAACAGCAAAAGGTCGAGTGGTATGGCACCTTGCGCGGCCGAATCGGATGGTTGCCGCGTGCCGACGTCTTGCTGTTCGCGACCGGCGGTCTTGCCTATGGAAAGGTTACGAGCAGCGGCGACTACTCCACCAACGGTCCGTTCGCTGCGCCCTTCGGCGCCGCGGTCGGCGGCGTGTCGCTCCAATGTACGACGAACTCGACGTGCTTCGCCGGCTCATCGTCATCGATCCGTACCGGCTGGACGGCCGGTGCCGGAGGCGAGTGGATGTTCTCGCGCAACTGGACCGCCAAGCTTGAATACCAGTACGTCAATCTTGGCGGCGACGGTCTCCGCCTCACCGCAAACGCGGTCGTGTCGGCGGCAGACACGCCGGCGTCGTTCAATGCCAATTCCGCGCGTGTCGACTTTCACGTCGTGCGCGCAGGTGTGAACTTTCATTTCTGATCTGCTGTCGAACAGCCTGCTTCCTCGGAGTCGGCTCGATCACGAGGCCGCCGACACCTGCGGCCTTTCGCGGTTCGACCGCTATTTCTGCTGAATTCGGTTCAGGTAGTCGATCACCGCGAGAATCCGGGTCCGCACGACGACCTCCGGGTTCTGCTGCGGCCCGGCCTTTTGCCAGTAATAGGAATCGACGGCGTGAGGGAGGCTGACGATGGGGTTGAACCGCTCGCCCCAGATCGGCATTTCGCGGGTGCCGTGCGCCGGGACCGATTTCGACCCGTATATGGTTTCGTAGACGGCGTTGGTGGGAAACACCCCGTTGTTGGTCTTGGCCAACAGGGTCAGGTCGGAAGGCCGGGTCTTGAGCTGGCTGCCGACGGGACCATTGCCCCTTGCATCGGCGCCATGACAGCTCGCGCAGGAAGACTGAAATTCCGCCTTGCCGATATCGACGTCTTCGCCCTTGGCGGCGGTGGCGAAACCGGCGGCAAGACCGGCAAGGATCAACCATTCGACAGCAGATCGCATCATTTCGCCTCCGACGCGCGCAGGGAAGACTTCTGCTCCTACCGCATTGTCCTTCCGACGGCTTGACGCACATCAAGGCCGCACACGCGGGTGCCGTGGGTGGGCAATGGCGCAGAGCACCGTGCCCACCGTCTTCCAAGGTCGAGAGAGCATCGGCGGGCGCTGGGCTTTGCCCACCCGACAATCCCGATCTGGTCGCTACTGGTTGATCTCCGGCTCGACGAGCTTTGCCAGATTGCGCAGCGATTCCTGCCAGCCGAGATAACAGGCTTCCGGCGGGATGATGTCGGGGATGCCGGCCTGCGTGATGTCGATCTCGGTGCCGACCGAAACCTTCTTCAGCGTCACGGTCACTTCGATCAGACCCGGCAGATTGGGATCGTCGAACTTGTCGGTGTAGCGGAGGCGCTCGCCGGGCACGAGCTCGACGAACTCGCCGCCGAACGAATGGCTGTTGCCCGTGGTGAAATTCCGGAACGACATCTTGAACGTGCCGCCGACCTTGGGCTCGAAATGATGCACGGTGCAGGTGAAGCCGTTCGGCGGAAGCCATTTCGCCATCGCATCGGCTTCCAGGAACGCGCGGTAGACCTTCTCCGGGCTGGTGGCGAGAACGCGGTGCAGGCGGACGGTATTGGGCATGGTTGTTATCCTCAGTGTTGATGGGCCCGAGTTCGGCGTCTATGGCCCATTCATGTCACGAGGACGACGGGCAAGCCGCCGATCCGACACGCGCTTGCTGATTTTTTGTCGGGAACGCCGGCGGCAGATGGTCTGGCCCGAGCGGCTAGACAGAAGCTACGCCAAGGGCCTCATCGTGAACGCCCGTCACTTGGTGATGACGTGCTTCGTCGGCGTCACCGCGGGCGGCGGTGCCGCCGGCGAAATCACGAACGTCACCCACGCGTTCCAGCCCTCGGGACGGTTTTCGGCGGCAAATTCCTTGTAGCCCTTGAAATTCAGGTAGCCCTGCTTGTCGCCGACCGGGAAGATGAACCCGATCTGCGGGCCGATCCCGCCCACCCGCGAGCGGAAGCAGCCGACGCGATCGCCGGATCCGCTGTCGCAGCCGAGCTGCTGGTAGAGATAGCCGACGAGACCCACCTGCACCTGCTTGCTCAGGAACTGGGACGCGCCCCAGTCGAAGTGCATGTCCACGCCACTCTGATACTGCGTATCGGTGTTCTTGAAATTGTAGGTGAAGCCGAGCACGCCGGACAGCTCATGTCCGGTCTGCGGATTGAAATAGGTGTAGCCGCCTCCCGCGTCGATCGCACCATGTCCAAGCCCGATATTGGCGAGCCGGTTCGACTGGTAAGCGCCGACCGGGATGTCACCCATGACGTAGGTCATGTAGTTGTTGACCCCGGCATTCCAGCGCAGCGCGAATTGCGGGATCACATCACCGAAGCCGCTGATGGAATCGCTGATGGAATCAGTGCGCGCGAAAGGAATCGAAACCCCACCCGGCAGTGCAAGTGTGCCTGTCACGGATCCATCGAGCGAAGTGGTATTGGCGCCGTAGATCCCGATCAGGCTGGCCGAAGCCTGACCGCCCAGGACAGGCGTTGCAAAGACATAGGTCGCATTCAAAAGGCCAAGGTCCACGCTTGCATTGACGTTCGCGCTCACCGTGGCGGTCAAGTTTGCAGGGATACGGCCGATCTGGATTTCGCGCGCTCGCGCCACGTCACCGCCGGCGGACACCGAGGTGTGATAGTAGACCGCGGCGGCGGTCCAGCCCGGTTGCTGAGGTGTGGCAGCGAGGCTGCCGAAGATGCCCGGGATCCAGAAGCTGATGCCGCTTTCGTCGGCCACGGACTTGGTCGGTATTGATGCCAAGATTGCTACCAAGGCCGCAATTGCAATAGCGGCAAAAGCTTTCGCCAATCGCATGATGTCTCCTCCCGAACCACGAGCTTCGCTCAGTGGGAGCGCCTGAAATGTTGCTGATCATATGACCCGGTCGGGCGGGCTTGCCATAGCTGCCGAAGAGCCGGGAATACTTTGCAATCAGGTGTAGCAAGACAACAACAATGCAGCGTCATGATACCAGCGCGCTGGAGACGGAGTTGCGGGAATTTACGGAAGAACGCCACGCCTCTGTCTGCAATATCCCCGCTTCTGATCCGTTCTCTTGATCCGTTGATCCATATCAATCCCTTTTGCTGGTCGCCGGAAAATGATGGTGCCTCATTTGAAGGCGAGGAATTGCAATGAGCACTGCCCGATCCTTTCATATTGTCGCATTGATCCTTTCGTTCTCGGCGCCGGCATTCGCACAGCAGGCACAACAAGCGGCGCCGCCACCCGGCTCACCCGCGGCAACCATCACCATCCCCGGCGACCAGCTTCCGCCCCCGCCGCAAAAATTCGGCGGAAAAATCGAGCGCGATGCGCGCAATTCGACACCTTTCTGGCCCTCGCGCGTGGTGCCGCCCAAGGGCGCGCCGAACGTGCTGCTGATCATCACTGACGATGCCGGCTATGGCGTACCCTCGACGTTCGGCGGCGTGATCCCCACGCCGGCGCTCGATCGCATCGCGCAGAACGGATTGCGCTACACGAATTTCCATTCGACCGCGCTATGCTCACCAACGCGCGCGGCACTCATCACCGGGCGTAACCATCACTCGGTGGGTTACGGCGTGATCGCCGAACAGGCCACCGGCTTCCCCGGCTACGACAGCATCATCACCAAGGACAAGGCGACGATCGGACGGATCCTTTCCGATAACGGCTATCGCACAGCGTGGTTCGGCAAGAACCACAATACGCCGGAATACCAGGCGAGCCAGGCAGGTCCGTTCGACCAGTGGCCAACCGGCATGGGCTTTGAATATTTCTACGGCTTCATGGGCGGCGACACCAACCAATGGCAGCCTGGCAATCTCGTCCGCAATACCACGCCGATCTATCCCTACGAAGGAAAGCCCGGCTGGAATCTGGTGACGGCGATGGCTGACGAGGCCATCGACTATGTCAATCGCATGAACGCGCTGTCGCCGGATACGCCGTTCTTCGTGAAATTCGCGCCCGGCGCGACCCATGCCCCGCATCACCCGACGCCGGAGTGGGTGAAGAAGATCGGCGACATGCACTTGTTCGACCAGGGCTGGAACAAGCTGCGCGACACGATCTTCGAGAACCAGAAGCGGCTCGGCGTCATTCCGCAGAATGCGAAGATGACCCCGTGGCCGAAGGATCTGATCAAGGAATGGGATCAGCTCTCGGCCGACGAGAAGAAGCTGTTCATCCGCCAGGCTGACGTATTCGCCGCCTTTGTCGCATACGCTGACAACGAAATCGGCCGCGTGATCCAGTCCATCCAGGATATGGGCAAGCTCGACAACACTCTCATCATCTATATCGAGGGGGACAACGGGACGAGCGCGGAGGGGCAACCCAACGGCACGCCGAACGAAGTGGCGATGTTCAACCAGATCACGCCGTCGGTCGAGGACCAGCTCAAATATTTCTACGACGTCTGGGGCACCGACCGCACCTACAATCACATGTCGATCGGCTGGGCCTGGGCGTTCGACACGCCCTTCTCCTGGACGAAGCAGATCGTCTCCCACTTCGGTGGCACGCGCCAGGGCATGGCGATTTCCTGGCCGGAAGTGATCAAGGACAAGGGTGGCATCCGCCATCAGTTCCACCATGTCATCGACGTCGTACCGACAATTCTCGAGGCGGCGAAGATCAAGCAGCCGGACCTCGTCGACGGTATCAAGCAGAGCCCGATCGAAGGCGTCAGCATGATGTACACGTTCGATGCGAAGAATGCGAACGTGGCCTCGACGCACACGACTCAGTATTTCGAGATGTTCGCCGATCGAGCGATATACAATGACGGCTGGATCGCCAGCACGAAGGTCTTGCGGCCGCCGTGGGTGACCGTCGCGAAACTGCCGAGCCCGGGCGACTACCCCTGGGAGCTCTATGACCTGCGCAACGACTGGACACAGGCTGAGGACGTCGCCGCCAAGAATCCGGACAAGCTGAAAGAGTTGCAGGCGCTGTTTTGGAAGGAGGCGGAAAAGTATCAGGTGCTGCCACTCGACTCGACGGTGGCCGCGCGCATGATCACTCCGCGTCCGAGTCTCAGTGCCGGCCGCACAAGCTTTGCCTGGACGCGACCGATGACCGGCACGCCGAATGGTGATGCGCCGAGCTTGCTCAACTCCTCCTACAACTTCAAGGTTGACGTAGACATTCCGCAAGGAGGTGCCGAGGGCGTGCTGGTGACCCAGGGAGGCCGGTTTGGCGGCTATGGCCTCTACGTCCTGAAGAACAAGCCTGTGTTCACCTGGAACCTCGTCGATCTCAAGCGCGTGCGTTGGGAAGGGCCCGAACTCGCACCGGGCAAGCACCTCATCGAGTTCGACTTCAAGTACGATGGTCTTGGTGCGGGCACCATGGTGTTCGGCAACTACACCGGCATCGGGCAAGGCGGCACCGGCACCCTGAAGGTCGATGGCAAGGCGGTGTCCACGGAGAAGATGGAGCACACTTTGCCGTTCATCCTGCAATGGGACGAGGCATTCGACATCGGCTCAGACACCGGCACGCCGGTGGACGACAACGACTATCAGGCACCATTCGTCTTCACCGGAAAGATCAACAGGCTTACGCTGGACATAGACCGGCCCAAGCTGAGCCCGGACGATGTCAAGCGTCTGCAGGAGGCCGCCCGCGCCGCCGGTGATGGGCCAACCGCCGACGACGGACAGACTGCTTCATCCGGGACACAGGTGGGCACCGTTGGCCTGAACCTTGTCGAAAAGATCCAGCTTCGGATCGACAAGCGAGAAGGTTGTCGCAAACAGGCCGAAGCGAAAGGTCTTGGTATGGTGGACCGCGTCAGGTTCGTCCAGGAGTGTGCCCGCCAATAGCTCGGCGCGAGACCGCCGGGAAGCCAATCGGCTTCCCGGCCAATGCTCGCGATGCACAATCGGAGAGATCTATGAAAAGCGGTCGCTGGATTTTCCTTGCAGCGCTTGCGCTGATCGACGCCTTGCCTTTCGGTGCCGCCGCGGCTCAGGGCACGGCGGAGACGGTGCAGAGCATGCTCGCCGCACAGATCCGATCGCAGGGGTTCACGTGTGACAAGGCGCTCGGCGCGACGAAGGACACCGCGCGCTCGCGGGCCGATCATGCGGTCTGGGTGCTCAAATGCAGCAATGCGAGCTATCGGGTGAGCCGCGCGCCGGACATGGCCGCAAAGGTCGAGCCGTTGCGCTGACGAGGCGCGCCAGCACCGAACGGCGGTAAAATGCAAAGCGTCACCGATCTGATCCCGATTACACCGTCGATCGACGAGCTTGCTCGCATCATCGCCAATGTCGCGGCTCCGGCTTTTCTGCTCGGTGCGGTTGCTGCGTTCATCTCGGTCGTGATCTCGCGGATCAACCGGGTGATCGATCGCTCGCAGTTCATTCACGGCATTCCCGCTGGCGATTCTGCAAGAGCATTCCTGAAGGCCGATCTTCCGCGGCTTCGGGAACGGGCGCGGCTTCTCAACCGGTCGCTGTTCTGTTCTATTGTCGCGGCGATCCTGACGGCACTCATCATCTTCGTTGCGTTCGTCAGCGCGCTGCTTCAGATCGCACACGAATATGGCGTGGCGATCCTGTTCATGGCGGCCATGCTGATGTTCAGCGCCGCCCTGGTCGACCTGGCACGTGAAGCCAGAATTGCGCTCCACGACAATGACCTTCACGTGTAAGCGGAGTGGCGGGGGCGGTAAGCGGACGTGGCACGAGGCTCGCGAAGGAACCGCAAGAAGGATAAGCTCCGCAAGGCGCAGGCGCCCGAACCGGCGCAGCACGGGCCGCAGCCGCTGCAAGTCACTCGCGGCGCCCCAAGGCGCTGGATCGTGGGCGCGAGCGCCGTCGTCGCCGCGATTGCCTTCGCACTGCTGTGGTTCGAACCATCGAAAGCTCCCATCCAGACGTCAGCGTCTGCCGAGTTGGCGTTCGTCGGGAGCCAGTCCTGTGCCGGTTGCCATCCGGCAGAGACGAAACTCTGGCAGATGTCGCAACATCGCCACGCCATGGATCATGCGACTGCGCAATCCGTGCGCGGCGATTTCATCGACGCGATTTTCGACTACGCCAGCACCCGCTCGCGCTTCTTCCGCAAGGGCAACAAGTTCCTGGTCGAGACGGATGGTCCAGACGGCAAGCTCGAGACCTTCGAGGTGAAATACACCTTCGGCCTCGACCCGCTGCAGCAATATCTGGTCGAGTTCTCTGATGGTCGTGTCCAGGCTCTGTCCATCGCCTGGGACACGCGGCCGAAAGAGCAGGGCGGTCAGCGCTGGTTTCATCTTTACCCGGACAGCGCCATCACGAGCGGCGATCCCCTGCACTGGACGAAATTGAACCAGAACTGGAATTTCATGTGCGCGGAGTGCCACTCGACCAACGTGCACAAGGGCTATGATTCCGACAAGGACAGGTTCGTGACCACGTTTTCGGAGATCAGCGTCGGTTGCGAGGCCTGCCATGGCGCGGGCTCGCGGCATGTCGCATGGGCACGCGGCAAGCCGGCGGCGCGCGCTGCCGACGACGGCCTGCTGGTCCGCTTCGACGAGCGCACGGGCATCACCTGGGCCGCGTCCGCGGACAAATTGACGCCCATACGTAGCGCGCCGCCACCTGGCCTGCGCAAGGAGGTCGAGACCTGCGGGCGCTGCCACGCGCGCCGCGGGCAGCTTTCGGAAGGCTGGATACCGGGCCGACCGCTCTCCGACACACACCGCGTATCGCTGCTCGACCGCCAGCGCTTTCATGCCGACGGCCAGATGCGCGACGACGAGGAGACCTACAATTATGCGCCGTTCAAGCAGAGCAGGATGTTCGCCAAGGGCGTCACCTGCAGCGACTGCCACGACCCGCACAGCGCAACGTTGAAGGCGCCCGGAGACGGCGTCTGTTTGCAGTGCCATGCGCCCGCCAAATATGAATCCGTAGCGCACCGGCATCATGCCGATATCTCGCCGCAACCGAGCTGCGCGTCCTGCCACATGCCGGAACGCCGTTACATGGTGGTCGACCGCCGCCACGACCACGGCTTCCGCGTTCCGCGTCCCGATCTCTCGGTGCAGACGGGCGCACCGAATGCCTGCAACGACTGCCATCGCGACAAGCCGGCGGCCTGGGCAGCGCGTCAGATCGAGGATTGGTTCGGGCCGGAACGGCGCGGTCACCAGACCTATGCGCGGGCGTTTCATGCGGCCTGGAGCGAAGCTGCTGACGCGCAAGCGCAGCTCGCCGCAATCGCCGGTTCGGCTGACGTTCCCGGTATCGTCCGCGCCAGCGCGTTGGTGGAGCTCCCGGCACCGGTTCTCGATTTGGTCCGGCATGGGCTTTCCGATTCCGATCCGCTCGTGAGGCTCGGCGCGCTCGATCGGCTCGAAGGCGTGCCCGCCGATCAGCTCTGGCCGCTCGCCGCGCAGCTGCTGGGCGATCCCGTGCGGGGCGTGCGCATTCGCGCGGCCGAGCTTCTGGCTGCCGTGCCGCCCTCGCGCCGGCCGGCGGCCGATCGCGACAAGTTCACGCGGGCGGCGGCCGAATTCGTCGCTGCGCAGAAGCTGAATGCGGATCGGCCGGATTCGCGAACGGCGCTCGGCAACTTCTTCCTGCGCCAGGCCAATCCCGGCGCGGCGGAGGCCGAATACCGCGCCGCCCTCAGGCTCGATCCCTCGTTTGCGGCGGCCGCCGTCAACCTGTCCGACCTGTACCGGCAACTCGGACGCGACAGTGACGGGGAGAAAATCCTGCGTGAAGCGCTCGCCGCGTCGGCTCAGGACGCAGCTCTCCACCATGCGCTTGGTTTGACACTCGTGCGCCTGAAGCGCAGCGAGCAGGCGCTCGACGAGCTGCGCCGGGCTGCCTCTCTTGATCCCGACCAAATGCGGTACGCCTACGTCTATGCTGTCGGGCTGAACGGAATGGGCCGGCGCGACGATGCACTTTCCGTGCTGAACCAGAGCCTGCGCAGACATCCGAACAATCCGGAGTTGCTCTTGGCCGCTCTGAACTTCAGCAGGGAGAAGGGGGATAGCGAAGCAGCTCTTGGTTATGCCGAGCGGCTTGCGCTCCTCCGGCCTGAGGATCCACACTTGACGAACCTCATCAAGGAGCTCAAGCGCTAGCTGAGCCCGGAAGAGAGCGGCTCGCTCCGACGGGGTCTCGCCGAAGGCAGGCGGCGGCCGGCTTCACTTCGATCTCAAATCGCCGCCACGTCCTGTGGCGTCATCGTGAACGCCAGCCGGTAGCGGCCGACCGTCATGCGATTCTGAGCCCCCGCCGCATGAAGCACCGATGATGCCAGCTGTGCGATCACCGCCCGTTCGACCACATCGGCATCGTAACCCGACAGCAGCACGATCCAGTCGGCGGCGCCGTCCTTGCCGCGGATCTGCTGTTCGGTGGTGGGCGCGCTCATCCGGGGTGTGTCGGTGAGGAGGAGGTGGGCGCCTGACAGCCCTGGCTGCCGCGCCAACGCGTCGAGCACTTCCGAAAGGCGCGCCTGCAGCGCGGTCTCCCGTCCGGCCTCCGGCGACAGCCTGATGGTGGCGAGCGAAGTCGCCACACCGCCGCCAAAGCTGGCGACGATCCGGCACTGGCTGCGGATCATGCCGAGATGATGCGGCATCATCTTCGTCGACCACGGCGTCGGCGCGTTGAGGCGATCGAGATAGCCTTTCGATGTGAGGACGTCGTAATGCTCGAGCTCGTAGAGCACGAAGAAGCCCTCGGCATCCGTCGTGCTGGTCCATCGCGACCCGCGCCGGAAGCCGGGAATGCTCATCCGCTCGGGAAAGTGCTCGTGCGAATGCCAGTCGCCGAACTCGCTGCGCTGCTCCGGGCGGACGCTCCACCACATCGCGACTGCGGCCTTGCCGAGCAGTGCCATGCTGACCTCCCTCTCGTTGCCCCGTAGAGTGCTTCAGGAAGCGCTCCCGATCAATCAGCCATAATTCGGCTATCGTTCTCTCGGCCTGACGCGAGAGAACCTCGCCCTCGTCAAGGGCCTTCCGTTTTTTCGCGGGCAGTTTGGCGATCGCTGAGCCACCGCGCAGGTCGCTATGCAGGAACCGGAGCTGGCGCCGGGCGCTTCACCAGCGTAAACGCCGCCGCAGCCGCCAAGCAGAGGATTCCAGCGAGGAGAAAAGCGGGCACGTACGTTCCCAGCACGTCTCTGCTGACGCCCGCCGCGAACGCCATCAGGCCGACGCCAAGCTGGTGGGCCGCAAAAATCCAGCCGAAGATCACCGGCCCCATCTCCCGCCCGAACGCGCCGACCGTCAATTTGACGGTCGGCGGAACGGTCGCAATGAAGTCAAGCCCGTAGAGCATCGCGAATGCGCTCATCGCTCCCAGCGTCGCGTTCGACTCCACCAGCCAGATCAGCGCTAGCCCGCGAAAGCCGTAGTAGATCGCCAGCAGCCATCGGTTGTCGTAGCGATCGGACAGCCATCCCGATCCGATCGTGCCGATCAGATCGAACACGCCAATCATGGCGAGCAAGCCCGCCGATGTCACCACCGGCAAACCGAGATCGCCGCAGAACGGCACGAAGTGGGTCGAGGTCAGCCCATAGCTCGAAACGCCGCAAATGAGAAACGTCAGCGCCAGCACCCAGAACACGAGGTGAGTTGAAGCAAGGCGCAGGCCTCGGAAGCTGATCTCGGCAAAGTTCTGTGTGGGCCTTGCGGGGACCGGCGGCATCACCGTCTCTCCGAGCGGCGCCAGCCCCAGTTCCTGGGGGCGGTCCTTTCCGAACAACAAAAACAGCACGAGCGACAGCAGGAGACCGAGGCCTGATGGAATGAGCGCGACGCGCCAGCCCCAATGCTCGGCGATCCACGCCCCGAGGGGCATGAAGATCAAGGTGCCGGTTGCGATCGAACCATTCAGGAGGCCGACCACCAATCCACGATGGGTCGTGAACCAGCGCACCGAAATGACGGCAGCTAGTTGCAAGGCCGTGAGACCAGGTGCGATACCGAGAATGAGCCCGAGTCCGAGCCACATCTCGAAGCGGTTGGTCATTGCGATGGTCAGCAGCAACCCGGCCAACGCCAGCGTGCCGGCGACTGCCAGCATGACCCTGGGGCCATAGCGGAGCATCAAGCCGCCGGCGAACGGCGCGACCAGCCCAAACAGCGCGAAGCGAAGTCCTTGCGACGCCGACAGCTCTCCCATGCTGACGTGGACGTCAGCCGCAATCTCTCGCATCAGGACGCTCGGAACACCGAGGGCCGAGCTCGCAAACAGGGAGTAGAGAAATCCCAGCGCAGCCATGACCCAGCCATAATGGATGTTTCGTGCTGCTGCGTGTCGTGCTGCGAATTCAGCAAGCATGGCCAAATTCCTTCGATGAAAATGAATTCTCTGAAAAACGCCTCAGGCTAGGTCTAGGCCGATCCCCGCTCAAGAGGAAATTGACGGCAGTGCAGCAGGGCGCTCGCGCTCGCGCGGTCCATGACAAACGTTCCGCCAAATGCGGCGCGCAATTAAATATCGTTCAAGCCTTGTAAGTGCTCGCGATGAGGTATACCTTCGCTGCATTCGTTCAGCCGCTGTGCTTGTTGAATGCGCCTGCGGGCTCCTTTTCCAGAGACATCGACGAATTGAATTGATCTGCGTGATCGTCACGCGGAATGCGCGTCTGTGCGCTTTGGAGAAGAAAATGACGACAGGTACCGTGAAGTGGTTCAACGGCCAAAAGGGCTTTGGATTCATTCAGCCCAACGACGGCGGCAACGATGTGTTCGTTCACATCAGCGCGGTCGAGCGGGCAGGTCTTGCGGGTCTCGCCGAGGGCCAGAAGGTCAACTTCGAGACCAAGACTGACAAGATGCGGGGCAAGGTCAGCGCAGAGAATCTCTCGCTGGCTTGAGCTCGGTACGGCCGTTTCACGGATGTACTGAAACGGCTATGTAGCCCGCTCGATCGTAAGGGATTGAGCGGGTTCTTTCCGTTGCCAGGTAAACGAAAGACGAGCGCGACGAGATGAGCGGCAAGAAATCGGCTGATCCGTCCCCCGAATCCATCGCGCGCTCCGAGCGTCAACGCTTGGCCGCCGAAGAAGGTGCGCGGGCGATCGCCGATGTCGAAAGGCACGCTGTCGATATCCGCAAGAACATGGCGCGGCTTCGCGAGCTGCGTGAAGCCAAGGAAGCGGCTGAGCAAGCGGCCGATGCCAATCCTCGCGCATCGTCGCCGGCGCCCGCACCGAAGAAGCGCACGAGGAAATTGCCGAGATAGCCGGATTCGACGGTGCAGACGACAACCTGAAAGAGGCCGTTCACATGCGAAAGAGTGCGGATCGTGCCTAGGATCAAGCCGGATGGCGGCGGCACCATCACCTTCTTTCTTGCGCTCGGCTCAGGCCGACAGCTGTGCCGTCTTGCGACGACCTTCCAGACGCAGAAGCAGGCCTTCAGCTATCTTCAGAAATATCGGACGGAGTTCGAGCGCATCGCGCGGGCACAGCTGGCGTCCGGCGAGATCGAGGACGGGGTCATCGTTCTCTCGATGCTCTGAAGCTTGCGATCTCAAGCGTTCGACCAGGCGGTCCCTTATCTGCGGCGATTTCCCTGCTCGGCCTCTCGCGCCAGCCGTTCCGCTTTCAGGCGCTCGCGATTTTCGTGATGGGATTGTTGTGCCTTTGCATAGTCGGTCATCGGCTTCTTGGTCTCGACCGGCTTGAATGCCTTGTTGGCCTCCCGCAGGGCCCGGGACGCGGGATGATCTCTCGTCATGTCGACCTCGATGTCGGCGAAGGGGCGCGATCTCGAACGCGCCGGACCCGGCGTGTCCAGCTCGCGGGCCGGTAGCGTTGACTTGTTGTCGGATGGCTGGCTGCGCTCGAAGCGTGCTCTGGTGCACGAGATAACGAGGCGCAACCCGGTTGGTTCCAATTGGGCGGCTTCACTTCGGCAGTGATGCTTCCTCGGCCCGCAGGTAACCCGCCTGGCGACCATGGCATAATACCCCTGTTTTGCCCGACGGACCAGGATTTTTTCGTCGAATCAGAAATGTCGTTGCGTGCCAAGGGGATGGCTACTGTGCATGGGGTTGTTTTCGAGTTTTGATTTTGAGCCCCGCGATGGCGCGCCGTCCCAAGCAAAAAGGGCCACCCTTTCGGGCGGCCCTTTCGTCGTTCGCTGACAGACCCGCTTACTCAGCAGCCTGCTTCTGCGGCGGGTCGAGCGCGCCGGACTTGTGGATGTCGGCGACCTGATGGTCGCTGAAGCCGAGCACCGAGCGCAGGATCTCGTCGGTGTGCTCGCCGAGCAATGGCGAACGGGTGACTTCGGCCGGCGAGTCCGACAGCTTGATCGGGTTGCCGACCGAGACGTACTTGCCGCGGGTGGGGTGGTCGACCTCGACCACGGTGCCGGTCGCGCGCAGCGACTGGTCTTCGGCGATCTCCTTCATCGACAGGATCGGGCCGCAGGGGATGTCGTCCTTGTTGAGGATCTCCATCGCCTCGAACTTGGTCTTCGTCATCGTCCATTGCTCGATGCGGGCGAAGATCTCGTTCAGGCGCGGCAGGCGGGCGGCCGGCTTGGCGTAGTTCGGATCGGTCTTCCAGCTGGGCTCGCCGATCACGTCGCAGATCTTCTCCCAGACCGGGGCCTGGGTGATGAAGTAGATGTAGGCGTTGGGATCGGTCTCCCAGCCCTTGCACTTCAGGATGCGGCCGGGCTGGCCGCCGCCGGAATCGTTGCCGGCGCGCGGCACGGCATCGCCGAACGGCACGCCTTCGCCGAACTGGCTGTATTCCTTGAGCGGGCCGTGGGCGAGGCGCTGCTGGTCGCGCAGCTTGACGCGACAGAGGTTGAGCACGCCGTCCTGCATCGCGGCGGTGACGCGCTGGCCCTTGCCGCTGTGGGTGCGCTGGTAGAGCGCGGTGACGATGCCGAGCGCGAGGTGCAGGCCGGTGCCGCTGTCGCCGATCTGCGCGCCGGTGACGAGCGGCAGGCCGTCGCGGAAGCCGGTGGTGGAGGCGGCGCCGCCGGTGCACTGGGCGACGTTCTCGTAGACCTTGCAGTCTTCGTACGGTCCGGGACCGAAACCCTTGATCGAGGCGACGATCATCTTCGGGTTGATCTGTTGGATCTTCTCCCAGGGGAAGCCCATGCGGTCGAGCACGCCGGGGCCGAAATTCTCCACCAGCACGTCGCACTTCTTGATCAGCTCGGTCAGGACTTCCTTGCCCTTGGGGTTCTTGGTGTCGAGCGTGATCGAGCGCTTGTTGTGGTTGAGCATGGTGAAATACAGGCTGTCCACGTTCGGGATGTCCTGCAGTTGGCCGCGGGTGATATCACCCACGCCCGGGCGTTCCACCTTGATCACGTCGGCCCCGAACCAGGCCAGCAGCTGCGTGCAGGTCGGCCCGGACTGGACGTGGGTGAAGTCGAGAATGCGAACGCCCTCGAGCGCTTTGGTCATCGTGTTGCTCCGTACTCTGTCTGCCCCTGCACCCGCAGGGAGTAATGGGATTGAGGGGTGGACTTACTTCTTCTTCTGCAGAACGCTCTGCGGATTGAGGTTGCCGATGCGGCCGCTCTCCGAGCCCGCGGCCGGGTCGATCACCGCGTTGATGAGCGTCGGCTTGCCGGACGTCATGGCTTCGTTGACGGCGCGCTTGAGCTCGTCGGGCGAGGTCGCGTTGACGCCGACGCCGCCGAAGGCCTCCATCATCTTGTCGTAACGCGCGCCCTTGACGAACACGGTCGTCGCCGGATCGGAGTTCGCGCCGTTGACGTCGGTGCCGCGATAGATGCCGTCATTGTTGAAGATGACGACGCAGATCGGAAGGTTGTAGCGGCAGATGGTCTCGACCTCCATGCCGGAGAAGCCGAACGCCGAGTCGCCTTCCACCGCGAGCACGGGATGGCCGGTCTCGAGCGCCGCCGCGATCGCCTGGCCCATGCCGATGCCCATCACGCCCCAGGTGCCGACGTCGAGACGCTTGCGCGGGCGGTACATGTCGATGACGCCGCGGGCGAGGTCGAGCGTGTTGGCGCCTTCGTTGACGAGGATCGCCTCGGGATAATCCTTGATGACGTTCTTCAGGACGCCGAGCGCGCCGTGATAGTCCATCGGCGATTTGTTGTTCATGAGCTTCGGCGCCATCTTGGCGACGTTCTCTTCGCGCTTGGACGAGATCGCCTTGGTCCATTCCGCGGGCGGGGCGGTCCAGCCCGCACCCATCGCCTGGTTGAAGGCGGAGACCACCGAGCCGATGTCGCCGACGACGGGCGCGACGATCTCGACGTTGGAGTCCATTTCCTTCGGCTCGATGTCGACCTGGATGAACTTCTTCGGCGCCTCGCCCCAGCTCTTGCCCTTGCCGTGCGACAGCAGCCAGTTCAGCCGCGCGCCGATCAGCATGACGACGTCGGATTCCTTCAGCACCGTCGAGCGGGCGGCGCCGGCGCATTGCGGATGCGTGTCCGGGAGCAGGCCCTTGGCCATGCTCATGGGCAGGAACGGCACGCCGCTCTTCTCGACGAAACTCTTGATCTCCTCATCGGCCTGCGCGTAGGCCGCGCCCTTGCCGAGGATGATGAGCGGACGCTTGGCGCTCTTGAGCACGTCGAGCGCGCGCTTGACCGAAGCGGGCGAGGGGATCTGCGCCGGCGCCGCGTCGATCACCTTGACCAGCGACTTCTGGCCGGCCTCGGCGTTCATGACCTGGCCGAACAGTTTTGCCGGCAGATCGAGATAGACGCCGCCGGGGCGGCCGGAGACCGCGGCGCGGATGGCGCGGGCAAAGCCGATGCCGATGTCCTGGGCGTGCAGCACGCGATAGGCCGCCTTGCACAGCGGCTTCGCAATCGCGAGCTGGTCCATCTCCTCGTAGTCGCCCTGCTGGAGGTCGACGATCTCGCGCTCCGAGGAGCCCGAGACCAGGATCATCGGGTAGCAGTTGGTGGTGGCGTGGGCGAGCGCAGTGAGACCGTTGAGGAAGCCGGGCGCGGAGACCGTGAGGCAGACGCCGGGCTTCTTGGTGAGATAGCCGGCGATGCCGGCGGCGTAGCCGGCGTTCTGCTCGTGGCGGAACGAGATCACGCGAATGCCCGCGGCCTGCGCCATGCGGCCCAAATCCGTGATCGGGATGCCCGGCACATTATAAATAGTGTTGATGCCGTTCAGCTTGAGCGCGTCGATGACGAGATGGAAGCCATCCGTCAGTTCCTGCTCGGTGCCCGGTGCTTCGGACTTGGTCGCGGTATTCAGCATGGGCCTTGTCTCCCTGGTCTCAAGGTGCCGTTTAGGCTTTGGGGGCGAATGGCTCGCCCTTCTGGTGAACGTTGCTTACGTGAACAGTTCCTGGCCGTGCGCTTCGACGTAAGCGGCAAGGCCGAGGGTGTGATCGCGGGCGCGCTTCTCGGCAAGCTCGGTGTCGCGCGCTTCCAGCGCTTCGATGATGCCGAGATGCTCGGGCAGCGAAGTTGCGGTGCGATCCTTGCGTCCGATGGTCAGCTGGCGATAGCCGCGCACGTGCAGGAGGAGATCGTTGGTGAGATCGACCAGCACCGGGGATTCCGACAGCGAGATCAGCGCCTGGTGGAAGGCGATGTTGGCGCGCGAATATTCCTCGACGTGATCCTCGGGCAGGCGGTCCTTGCCGAAATCCTTGAAATAGTCGCGCAGCGCCGTGATGTCCTTCTTGCGCGCGGTGGTGGTGATGAGGCGGGCGGCCATGCTCTCCAGCGCCGCCCAGGCGCGGATCATGTCGACGATTTCGCTCTTGGTCCGGCGCACCACCATGATGCCGCGGCGCGGAACCGTCTTCACGAAACCGTCCTGCTCCAGCATCGCGATCGCTTCGCGGATCGGGGTGCGGCTGACGCCGAGACGTTCGGACAGCGCGCGCTCGTCGAGCATCACCGGCTCGGGCGTCGAATAGATGTCCATCTTGAGGATGGCTTCCTTCAAGGCGTCATACGCCTTGTTCTTGAAGCTGCTCTCCGGGGCAATACGAACGATTGCGATGTCTGCCTCGGCCATGTTCGGCAACGCCTTGGTTGGTTTCCGTAGTGACACGACGAATCTCCTCCAGTGGGGAGTCGTCTTTTACAGGAATATTAACGGGAAAGTTTTTGGCATACCACATGCCAGAATGTCAAGCTGCCCATTTTTTGCGGCGTTCTGGCGCATGCACCAGCTTGACAAGTTGGCTTCTGGCATACCAAATGCCATCGCCAGCCATTTTTGATCCAAGCCGGCGGAGTAGTCGTCTTTGGGCCTTATGCCACTCCGCTCCGCCGCATGGAACAGAGCGCGGCGGATGGCAAGCATCACGGCAGCCGCAAGCACGCGCGCGCTTTGAAAAGAACGAACTCAGGTCAAGGGAGAAGCCAAATGTCCAATTCCAAAGATGCCGTCCGCAAGGTGCTTGACCAGGTCAAGGCGGACAACCGCACCAGCCTGACGGCGCCGGAAGGCAAGCTGGTCTGCGACGCCTACGGCATTCCGGTGCCGAAGGAGGGCGTGGCGAAGTCGGCGGGCGAGGCCGGCAAGATGGCGTCGTCCATGGGCTTCCCGGTGGTGATGAAGATCGTCTCGCCGGACATTCTCCACAAGACCGAAGCCGGCGGCGTCATCGTCGGCCTCAAGACGGCTGAAGATGCCGAGAAGGCTTACGAGACCATTCTCGGCAACGCCAAGAAGTACAAGGCCGATGCCAAGATCGAGGGCGTCCAGGTCCAGCAGATGCTGGCCGGCGGCACCGAGGTCATCGTCGGCTCGATCACCGACGGCTCGTTCGGCAAGCTGGTCGCCTTCGGCCTCGGCGGCGTGCTGGTCGAGGTGCTCAAGGACATCACCTTCCGTCTCGCGCCGGCCACAAAGGAGGACGCGCTCTCGATGCTCGACGGCATCCAGGCGCACGAAATCCTGAAGGGCGTGCGCGGCGGCGAGCCGGTGAACCGGAACGCGCTCGCTGACGTCATTGTCAAAGTCTCGCAGCTCGTCACCGATTTCCCCGAGATCGTCGAGCTCGACCTCAACCCGGTGTTCGCAACGCCGAAGGATGCCACGGCCGCAGACGTCCGCATCGTCGTCGACTTCGCCTACAAGCCGAAGCCCAAGCCGCGTCCGACCGAAGAGATCGTCGCGGCGATGAACCGCATCATGCAGCCGAAGGCGGTCGCCGTGGTCGGCGCCTCCGCGGAGGACGGCAAGATCGGCAATTCCGTGATGAAGAACCTCATCAACGGCGGCTACAAGGGCGAGATCTATCCGATCCATCCCAAGGCCGCCGAGATCCTCGGCTACAAGGCCTACAAGAGCGTCAAGGACGTGCCCGGCGTGATCGACGTCGCGGTGTTCGCGATTCCCGCGAAATTCGTCGCCGCTGCGCTGACCGAATGCGGCGAGAAGAAGATCCCGGGCGCGGTGCTGATCCCGTCGGGCTTCGCTGAAGCAGGCGCGCCTGAGCTGCAGGCCGAGATCGTCGAGGTCGGCAAGAAGTACGACATCCGCCTGATGGGTCCGAACATCTACGGCTTCTATTATACGCCCGCCAATCTCTGCGCGACCTTCTGCACCGCCTACGACGTCAAGGGCCACGCGGCGCTGTCGTCGCAATCGGGCGGCATCGGCATGGCGATCATCGGTTTCTCGCGCTCGGCGAAAATGGGTGTGTCGGCGATCGTCGGCCTCGGCAACAAATCCGACATCGACGAGGACGATCTGCTCGCCTTCTTCGAGCAGGACCCGAACACCAACCTGATCGCGCAACACTGCGAGGACCTCAAGGACGGCCGTGCCTTTGCCGAAGCCGCAAAGCGCGTCTCGAAGAAGAAGCCCGTCGTGGTGCTCAAGGCCGGCCGCACCTCGGCTGGCGCGAAGGCGGCGTCGTCCCACACCGGCGCGCTCGCCGGCAATGATCGCATCTATGAGGACGTGTTCAAGCAATCCGGCGTGATCCGTGCCCGCTCGCTGCGCCAGCTGCTCGAATTCGCCCGCGGCGTGCCGGTGCTCCCGACGCCGAAGGGCGAGAACGTGCTGATCATCACCGGTGCCGGCGGCTCGGGCGTGCTGCTGTCGGACTCCTGCGTCGACAACGGCCTGTCGCTGATGTCGATGCCGCCGGATCTCGATGCGGCCTTCCGCAAGTTCATCCCGCCGTTTGGAGCGGCCGGCAATCCCGTGGATATTACCGGCGGCGAGCCGCCGATCACCTACGTCAACACCGTGAAGCTCGGCCTGTCGGATGAGCGCATCCATTCGCTGATCCTCGGCTATTGGCACACCATCGTCACCCCGCCGATGGTGTTCGCCCGCAACATGGTCGAGGTGAAGAAGGAGATGGAGGCCAAGGGTTTTGTGAAGCCGATGGTCGCCTCGCTCGCCGGCGACGTCGAGGTCGAGGAAGCTGCCGAATATCTCTACCAGAATGGCATCCCGGCCTACGCCTACTCGACCGAGCTGCCGGTCGAGGTGCTTGGCGCCAAGTACAAATGGGCGCGTGGGGCAGGGCTGCTCTGAGCTTGCGTTCGCCTCTCCCCGCAAGCGGGGAGAGGCGACGATAGAGCGAAGGAGAACGGTCAGGTCGCGATGAGCAAGAACGTGATCCGGCGCAAATCGCTCGAGCTAAAATCGGCCGCGGAGGCCGACCACGAGGGCCGCGACGGTGGCGTGCAGTCGGTCGACCGCGCGCTGTCGATCATCGAGACGCTGGCGGAGGACGACGAGGGTTATCGTCTCAGCGATCTCGCGATCCGCACCGGTCTGTCGGCGTCTACCGTGCACCGGCTGCTCGCAACCCTCGAAAGCCGCCGCTTCGTGCAGTTCGACCGTGGCGAGTCCAAATGGCATGTCGGCGTGCGCAGCTTCACGGTTGGCGCCAGCTTTGCGCGGAGACGCAATTTCTCCGCGCAGGCGATTCCATATTTGCGCAAGCTGCGCGATCTCACCCGCGAGACGGCCAATCTCGCCGTGGTCGACGATGAATTCATCATCGTGCTGACCCGCATGGAGAGCCGCGAGATCATGCGCTCGCTGACCAAGGTCGGCGGCCGCGTCCCCATGGTGACCTCCGGCGTCGGCAAAGCGGTGCTCGCAACCTATTCAGACGAGGATGTTGGCGCCATCATCCGCCATCACGGCATGCCGCGCCTGACCGAGAAGTCGATTGTGCGCCCGAGCGACCTGTTCAGGGAGCTCGAGAAAATCCGCAAGCAGGGCTTTGCCATCGACGATGAGGAGGCACAGATCGGCCTGCGCTGCGTCGCAGCGGTGGTATACAACGCGCTGGCCGAACCGCTTGCCGCGATCTCCGTATCCGGCATGACCAGCCGCGTCACCGACGAACGCTTGCCGGAGATCGGACGGATCGTCCGGGAAGTCGCGGCCGAGCTCACGGCCGCGCTCGGCGGGGTGATCCCGGCGCTCCGCTGACCCAAAAACCCTGAGGCATGTCACTGGACAGCATCGGCCGTTTTGGTTGATATGCGACCAAACGACACAATGCGGCAAACGTCCGCATGAGCCTGGAGATGCCCTCATGTTCCGATTTCCCATGCGCCTTGTCGGCGCAGCCGTCGCGTTCACCCTGGCGGCAGCCAATCCGGGTTTTGCCCAGCAGCTCGAGCTCAAGCTGATGGCGCCGGCGGCTCCGGGCGGGGGCTGGGACCAGACCGCGCGCTCGATGCAGCAGGCGCTGGTGGCTGCGGGCGTCGCCCGCAGCGTGCAGGTCACCAATGTTCCCGGTGCAGGTGGCAGCGTCGGCATCGCCCAGTTCGTCAACGGCGCCAAGGGCGACGGCAACCAGATGATGGTCAACGGCTTCGTCATGGTCGGCGCGCTCGCCATGAACAAGTCGCCCGTGACGCTGGAGCAGGTGACGCCGATCGCGCGCCTCACCGAGGAAATCCAGGTGATCGTGGTTCCCGCCAATTCGCCGATCAAAAATGCGCAGGACCTGGCCGCCGCGGTGAAGGCGGATATCGCCAAGGTCACTTTTGCCGGCGGCTCGGCCGGCGGCGTCGACCATGTAATGGCGGCCTTGTTCGCGGGCGCCGTCGGTGCCGACGCCAAGAAGATCAATTACATCCCGTTCTCAGGCGGCGGCGAGTCGCTCGCGGCGATCCTCGGCGGCAAGGTCACGGCAGGCATTTCGGGGCTGAGCGAATATGAAGGGCAGATCAAATCCGGCAAGCTGCGCGCGATCGGCGTGACCTCGGAGAAGCGCATCGCCGGCAGCGACATCCCCACGTTCAAGGAGCAGGGCATCGACCTCGTGATCGCCAATTGGCGTTCGGTGGTCGCGCCTCCCGGTATCACGCCGGAGCAGCGCAAGACCTTGAGCGATGCGGTCGAGAAGATGGTGAAGTCTGACGCTTGGAAGGAGATCCTCAAGCAGAAGGGCTGGGAGGACGCCTATCTCGGCGGCGATGCTTTCGCCGACTTCCTGAAGAAGGAGACGGCCCGCGTCACCGACGTGCTGAAATCGGTGGGCTTGGTCAAGTCATGACCCAAGATCGCGTGTCTGGCGATCCCGTCCAGCCGCCGCGGCGCGTCGACCGTGCCGGTCTCGTCATCGCGGCATTGCTTGCGGTGCTCGCCGTCGTGCTGGTCTGGGACGCGCGCGGTCTGCAATCCACCGCGATGTACGGGATGGGGCCGGAGGCGATGCCGGTCGTGGTCGCCTGCGGCCTTGCGCTGCTTGCGATCGGCAATTTCGTCGACGCGCTACGCGGCAATTTGCCGGCACGCGAAAGCGCCGATCCGGTGCCTGTGGTTCTGATCCTCGTCGGTCTCGCGCTGCTGATCGCCATCATCGGACTTGGCGGCGGCTTCATCCTGGCGACGTCGGCGCTGTTCGTGACGACGTCGGCGGCCTTCGGGCGCCGCGCCATCCTCATCGACGCCATCATCGCTCTCGTGATGTCGACCCTCATCTATCTCGCGTTCGACCGGTTGTTGACGCTGAGCCTGCCTGCCGGTCCGCTGGAGCGACTGCTGTGATCGATACCTTTGCCGCGCTGGCTCACGGCATGGCCGTCGCCGTCCAGCCGATGAACCTGCTTTACGCGCTGATCGGCGTGTTCCTCGGCACGGCCGTGGGCGTGCTGCCCGGCATCGGCCCGGCATTGACGGTCGCGCTGCTGCTGCCGGTGACATACAAGCTCGACCCCGGCGGCTCGCTGATCATGTTCGCCGGCATATACTATGGCGGCATGTATGGCGGATCGACCACGGCGATCCTGATCAACACGCCCGGCGAGAGCGCCTCGATGGCGACTGCGCTCGAAGGCAACAAGATGGCCAAGGCGGGCCGCGGCGGGCCGGCACTTGCGACCTCTGCAATCGGCTCCTTCGTCGCCGGCACCATCGCTACCATTGGGCTCGCCTTCCTCGCACCATGGCTGGTCGATGTCGCCGTGCGCTTCGGCCCGGAGGATTATTTCGCGCTGATGTGCGTCGCCTTCGTCACGGTGTCGGCGACCTTCGGCGATTCCCCGATCCGCGGCCTGACCAGCCTGTTCATCGGCCTGACGCTCGGCCTCGTCGGCATCGACAAGCTGACGGGTCAGGCGCGGCTTGCATTTGGCGTCCCTGAATTGCTCGACGGTGTCGAGGTGACGACGCTCGCGGTCGGCCTGTTCGCTGTGGGCGAGGCACTTTATGTCGCCTCGCGCCGCCACCACACGGAGGAGAAGCTGGAGCCGGTGCGCGGCTCGCTCTGGATGACCAAGGAGGACTGGAAGCGGTCCTGGAAGCCATGGCTACGCGGCACCATGTTCGGCTTCCCGATCGGCGCGCTGCCGGCCGGCGGCGCGGAGATCCCGACCTTCCTGTCCTATTCGACCGAGAAGCGGCTGACGAAGCACCCCGAAGAATTCGGCAAGGGTGCGATCGAAGGGGTTGCGGGCCCCGAAGCCGCTAACAACGCTTCTGCAGCCGGCACGCTGGTGCCGCTCTTGACCCTGGGTCTGCCGACTTCGGCGACCGCCGCGATGATGCTGGCGGGCTTCCAGCAATACGGCCTCAATCCGGGCCCGCTGCTGTTCGCCGAGCGGCCCGACCTCGTGTGGGGACTGATCGCCAGTCTTTTCATCGCCAACATGATGCTGCTGGTGCTCAACCTGCCGCTGGTCGGCCTGTGGGTGCGGCTGCTCGCGATCCCGCAGCCGTGGCTCTATGCCGGCATCCTCGTGTTCGCGACCATGGGCACCATCGCGGCAAAGCCGTCGGTGGTGGAATTGTCGATGCTTGCCGGTTTCGGCGTGCTTGGCTTCCTGATGCGCCGGTTCGATTTCCCGATCGCGCCCGTCGTCGTCGGTCTGATCCTCGGCCCGATTGCCGAGAGCCAGCTCCGCCGCGCGCTCGCGATCAGCCTCGGCGATCCCATGACGCTGTTGCAGAGCCCGATCTCGGCGACACTTCTCGGTATCGCGCTGATCGCGCTGGTGGCGCCGTTCGTGCTGAAGGGGCTCGGGCGGTTCAAGGCGAACGAGGATTAGCCGTTCTGACGCACACATGTTCTAATGCTGCGTCATCGCCTGGGGAATTGTCATGCCGTCGGAAGTTCGCTCGCCTCGTCTGGCCGTCCTGATCGATGCCGACAATGCCTCCGCCAAAATCGCGGATGGGCTGTTCGAGGAGATTGCCAAGATCGGCGAGGCCAGTGTTCGCCGCATCTATGGCGACTTTTCCCATGCCCGATCCAAGGCCTGGGCTGATATCCTTTCGAAGCACGCCATCATCCCGCAGCAGCAGTTCGCCTATACGACCGGGAAGAATGCATCCGACATCATCCTGGTCATCGATGCGATGGACCTGATTCACAGCGGCCGGTTCGACGGTTTCTGCCTGGTGTCGTCCGACAGCGACTTTACCCGCCTTGCCGCACGCATCCGCGAGCAGGGCATCGATGTCTTTGGGTTCGGCGAGCAGAAGACGCCGGAGAGCTTCCGGCAGGCCTGCCGACGATTTGTCTATACGGAGAACCTGCTTGCTGCGCCGGTGAACAATCAGGACACCGTCGTAAGGTCGACGTCGCTTCAACCGCCTGATGCCGCCGTGCCAATTCTCAAGAAGGTCATCACCCAGATGGAGAGCGAGGACGGCTGGGTGACGCTCGGAGAGGTCGGTCGGCAACTCGCCAATCTCGCGTCGGATTTCGATCCGAGAACGTATGGTTTCCGGAAGCTGAGCGACCTGGTGCGCAAAACCAATTCGTTCGAGATCGACGAACCGAAGGGTCGGTCGATGCGGATTCGGGTTAAACCCGCCAGCGCAGCGGCGCCGAGAGCGCGGAACCCGCGTCGACGTGCAAGGCCAGCCAGCGCTTCCGCGCCTAAGACGTAAGCAGGGCGCGCCGCCATATTTGAGCTTGCCCGGTTTGGCGCGGGGCGTAACCATGGCTTGGCCGTAACGCCATGCGAGGGTTCCCATGACCAAGCTCACCCGCTTCACCGTCGCGCCGCTGCACAGCATGACGCGGCGTCTGGCCGATGTTGCGTCAGCGCGCCTTGCGCCCGATCTCGTCATTACGGGTGCGCGCGTGCTCTCGACGTATTCCGAGCGTATCCATCCGGGGCGGGAGGTTTGGATCTCGGGTGGCCGCATCGCGGCGGTGAAGCCAGCCGGTACAGCGAAGAGGGCCTGGGGCGATGTGCCGCTTTATGACGCGGCCGGCGGCATCATCGCGCCGGGCCTCGTCGATCCGCACATTCACATCGAATCCTCGATGGTGACGGCCTGCGCCTATGCCGAGGCCGCTCTGCTCAACGGCACCACGACGATCTTCTGCGACAGCCACGAGATTGGCAACGTCATGGATGTCGCCGGGGTGGAGGCGATGCTGGAAGACGCGCGCGAGGCGCCGCTCTCGATCTTCCTGACCGTGCCGAGCACCGTTCCTGCGACGTCGGCTGAACTGGAAACGGCAGGCGGCGACCTCACGCCGGACAAGATCGCCGGGCTGTTCGACCGCTGGCCCGAAGCTGTGGCGCTTGGCGAGAAGATGGATTTTGTGCCCGTCACGATGGGCGACGAGCGCAGCCATGCCATCCTCGCCGCAGCCTTGAAGCGGGGGCGCCCGGTGTCCGGCCATGTCTATGGCCGCGAATTCGTCGCGGCCTATGCGGCATCCGGCGTCACCGACACCCATGAGGCGATCGACCGCGACATCGCCGATGACCTGCTCGATGCGGGCGTCTGGGTGTTTTTGCGCGGCGGGCCGCCCACCACGCCCTGGCATTCGCTGCCGCAAGCGATCCGAACGATCACCGAACTCGGTGCCTCGCACAAGCGCACCGCCGTGTGCACGGACGATCGCGACGCCGACGATCTCCTGCTGTTCGGTCTCGACTGGGTGGTGCGGGAAGCGGTGAAGGCGGGGATGTCGCCGGAGCAGGCCTGGTCAATGGGCTCACTGCATGGCGCCACCCGCTTCGGCATGGAGGGCGATATCGGCGGTCTCGGCGGCGGCCGCCGCGCCGATCTCGTGCTGATGGACGATCAGCTCAAGCCGCAATGCACCTGGTATGGCGGCGAACTCGTGGTCGAGCACGGCAGGATCACGCCGCGTCTCGATCAGGCGCTGTCGCAGCGCTACCAATATCCCAGGGCGGCCTATGCGACCGTCAAGCTGCCGCAGACGATGAAGCTGACGCCCGAATTGCCGGCCAAGGCGTGCACCGTCAATGCGATCAAGACAGCGCTTCCCGGCATCACGCTGATCCACGAGAAGATCGCGATCGAACCGGCCAAGGACTGGCCGTCGCTGTTCGCGCGCTACGGCCTTTGCTTCGTCACGGTAGTGGAGCGCCATGGCAAATCGGCGGGCAACGTCGCCCATGGCCTCCTGAAGGATTTCGGCCTGAAGCGCGGCGCGGTCGCGTCCAGCGTCGGGCATGATAGCCACAACCTCATCGTCGCCGGCATCAACGAGGGCGACATGCAGGTCGCCATCGCCGCCATTAGTGAGCACCAAGGCGGCGTCTGCGTCGTCGCCGACGGCAAGGTGAGGGCGCTGGTTCCGCTGCCGATCGCAGGCCTGCTCTCCGACAAGCGCGTCACGGAGGTCGCCGAAGAGGTCAAGATCCTCAAAAAGGAATGGGCCGAGGCCGGCTGCACCATCCCGTACATGGGCTTCAATTTGATTCCGCTATCGGTCATTCCGGAAATTCGCATCACGGACAAGGGCCTCGTGCTGGTGCCGCAGATGCAGCTGGCGACACTGTTCGAGTGATCTACTTTCACGCATTCCTCGATTTAACCGATTGAGACCGCCGCGGTTTTTTCGGGGCTGCCGCATCGTGGAAAATAAAATCGATCTCGTTGAGATCGGCTTCTGCTCATCTGATGATCTCGCTCGCTGATGCAATTTGAGCGAGGTCCGATATGGCGAAGATGCGAGCTGTCGATGCGGCCGTGCGTATCCTGGAGAAGGAAGGCATCTCGACCGCCTTCGGTGTTCCCGGCGCTGCGATCAATCCGCTTTACTCGGCGCTGAAGAAGCGCGGCTCGATCCGCCACATCCTGGCGCGCCATGTCGAGGGCGCCTCGCACATGGCGGAGGGCTATACGCGCGCCAAGGCCGGCAATATCGGCGTCTGCATCGGCACCTCGGGGCCGGCCGGCACCGACATGATCACCGGGCTCTATTCGGCGATCGCCGATTCCATCCCGATCCTCTGCATCACCGGGCAGGCGCCGCGCGCGCGGCTCTACAAGGAGGATTTCCAGGCCGTCGACATCGAGTCGATCGCAAAGCCCGTGACCAAATGGGCGGTGACGGTGCGCGAGCCGGCATTGGTGCCGCGTGTGTTCAGCCAGGCCTTTCACGTGATGCGCTCAGGCAGGCCGGGGCCGGTGCTGATCGACATGCCCCTCGACGTGCAACTCGCCGAGATCGAGTTCGACGACGAGACCTATGAGCCGCTGCCGGTCTACAAGCCCGCCGCGACGCGCAAGCAGGTCGAGAAGGCGCTGGAGATGCTCAACGCGGCGGAGCGGCCGCTGATTGTGGCGGGCGGCGGCATCATCAACGCCGACGCTTCGGACCTGCTGGTCGAATTCGCCGAGATCACGAATGTCCCGGTGGTGCCGACGCTGATGGGATGGGGCGCGATTCCCGACGATCACGTGCTGATGGCGGGCATGGTCGGCCTCCAGACCAGCCACCGCTACGGCAACGCCACGCTGCTCGAATCCGACTTCGTGCTCGGCATCGGCAATCGCTGGGCCAATCGCCACACCGGCTCGGTCGAGACCTACACCAAGGGCCGCAAATTCGTTCACGTGGACATCGAGCCGACGCAGATCGGGCGCGTGTTCAATCCCGATCTCGGCATCGTCTCGGACGCCAAGGCCGCGCTCGAGCTCTTCGTTGCCGTCGCCAGGGAATGGCGGCGGTCAGGCAGGCTCCGTGAGCGTCAGGCGTGGCCCGCTTCCTGCCGCGACCGCAAGAAGACGATGCTGCGCAAGTGCCATTTCGACAACGTTCCGATCAAGCCGCAGCGCGTCTACGAGGAAATGAACAAGGCGTTCGGCCGCGACACCACCTATGTCACGGTGATCGGCCTGTCGCAGATCGCCGGCGCGCAGTTCCTTGGCGTCTACAAGCCCCGCAACTGGATCAATGCCGGGCAGGCGGGGCCGCTCGGGTGGACGTTGCCGGCCGCGCTCGGCGTACGTGCCGCATGCCCGGATCGCGACATCGTTGCGCTCTCCGGCGACTACGACTTCCAGTTCCTCATCGAGGAGCTCGCGGTCGGCGCGCAGTTCAATTTGCCCTACATCCACGTCGTCGTGAACAATTCCTATCTCGGCCTGATCCGCCAGGCGCAGCGCGGCTTCGACATGGACTATCACGTCCAGCTCTCCTTCGAGAACATCAACGCGCCCGAGATCGGCGTCTACGGCGTCGACCATGTCGCGGTCGCCGAAGGCCTCGGTTGCAAGGCCATCCGCGTCACCGACCCGAAGGACACGCAGGCAGCGTTTGCGACTGCGCGCGAATTGATGGCCAAGCACCGCGTACCTGTCGTGGTCGAGTTCATCCTCGAACGGGTCACCAACATCGCCATGGGCACGGAGATCGACAACATCATCGAGTTCGAGGAGGTGCTGGACCTTCCGCTCGACCAAGTCGAGACCACGCGCCTGCTGCAGCCGGCGGAATAGGGAAGAAGCACCATGCCGAAATTCGCCGCCAACCTCACCATGCTCTTCAACGAGATGCCGTTCCTCGACCGCTTCGCGGCGGCGAAGGCCGCGGGCTTTGCCGGGGTCGAGTATCTCTTTCCCTATGATTTCGACAAGGCGCAGCTGCGCGAGCAGCTCGAGGCCCATGGACTCACGCAGGTGCTGCACAATCTCCCCGCAGGCAACTGGGCCGGCGGAGAGCGCGGCATTGCGATCCTGCCCGACCGCACCAGCGAATTCCGTGACGGCGTGTTCCGCGCCATCGATTACGCCAAGGCGCTCGATTGCGAGCAGCTCAACTGCCTCGTCGGCATCGCGCCTGTCGATGCCGACCCGCGCGAGCTTCAGGAGACGCTGGTCGGGAATCTACGCTTTGCGGCTTCGACACTGGCGCGAGAGAACATCAAGCTCTTGGTCGAGCCCATCAACACGCTCGACATTCCCGGCTTCTTCCTCAACGGCACCGAGCAGGCGGTGCAGCTGATCTCCGAGGTGAGATCGAACAACCTCTTCATCCAGTACGACATCTACCACATGCAGATCATGGAGGGCGATCTGGCCCGCACCATGCAGGAATGTCTGCCAGCGATCGCCCACGTCCAGCTCGCCGACAATCCCGGCCGCCATGAGCCAGGGACCGGCGAGATCAACTATCCCTTCCTGTTCCGCCACCTCGACGCCATCGGCTATCGCGGCTGGATCGGCTGCGAATACAGGCCGCGCACCACGACGCTGGAAGGCCTGTCCTGGCACGCGGCACAGACGTTTGAGACGTGAGGAAACGACGACATGACCAACATCGGCTTCATTGGACTTGGCACCATGGGACGGCCGATGGCCGGCCATCTCCTGGCCGCGGCCCATCGCGTTCTCCTGCATGATATTGCGCCGATCGCGCCGGAGCTGATTTCCGCGGGCGGCATCGCCTGCACATCGGCCAGGGAGGTCGCGGAGCAGGCGGATGCCGTCATCATCATGGTGCCGGATACGCCGCATGTCGAAGCCGTGCTGTTCGGCAAGGACGGTGTCGCCAGCGGCATCTCAAAGGGCAAGATCGTCGTCGACATGAGCTCGATCTCGCCGCTGGCGACCAAGGAGTTCGCTAAGAAGATCGAGGCGCTGGGCGCGGACTATCTCGACGCGCCGGTGTCGGGTGGGGAGGTCGGCGCCAAGGCTGCGAGCCTCACCATCATGGTCGGCGGGCCGGAGCGGGCCTTCGGCGCCATGAAGCCGATCTTCGACAAGATGGGCAAGAACGTCACGCATGTCGGCGCGAATGGCGACGGCCAGACGACGAAGGTCGCCAATCAGATCATCGTCGCGCTCACCATCGAAGCCGTGAGCGAAGCGCTGCTGTTCGCATCCAAGGCCGGTGCGAATCCCGCGCTGGTGCGCAAGGCGCTGATGGGCGGCTTTGCCTCGTCGCGGATTCTCGAGGTGCATGGCGAGCGCATGGTCAAGCGCAATTTCGATCCGGGCTTCCGCATCGAGCTGCACCAGAAGGATCTCAACCTCGCGCTCGAAGGCGCGCGTGCACTCGGGCTATCGTTGCCGAGCACGGCCGTGGCGCAGCAATTGTTCTCGTCCTGCACCGCACATGGCGGCAAGGCCTGGGATCACTCCGCCATGGTGCGGGCGCTGGAACTGATGGCGGGGCATGAGATCGCCACGGCCTGAACTGTTACGCCGTAACACTCTCCAGTGATGCATCTTTCGTCGCAGGGGAACCGGAACAATGCTCCGGCCCCGCGGGTTGAAGGCGCATAACAATCACTGGAGACGTATGGACATGAAAACTCGTCTTGCGATTACGTTGGCTGCCGCGTCGCTGCTGGCGTCGAGCGCAGCCTTTGCCCAGTCGACCACCGAACAGGGCGCCAGGGACGGCGCGCGTGCTGGTGGTGAAGTCGGCGGACCGATCGGCGCAATGGTCGGCGGCACCGTCGGTGCGGCCGTCGGCGCTGGACTCGAAATTCCGAACGCAATCCTCGGCGGGATTCCTCGCAGCGACTCCGTCGTGGTCGAGGAGCGCGTCGTCGTCGGCGAGCCGTTGCCTCCGAGCGTGGTGCTGCGGCCCGTGCCGAACTATACCGAGTATCGCTATGCGGTCGTCAACGATCGCCGTGTGATCGTCGAGCCGCGCACGCGCCGCGTGGTCAAGATCATCGACTGATCAACGCAAACTCTGTGCTGAGCAGGGCCCTGCGGAGTGTCACTCCGCGGGGCCTTCGCTCGTCACGGCGGCGCTGGTGCGAACGCGCGAGAGCAGCCTGTCGGCCGCGGCGGCGAGCGCAAAGCCGAGGCAGGCGGTGGCGGCATCGACCAGAAAATCCGTCAGCCGCGCGTGGCGTCCGGGTGCCAAGAATTGCATCAGCTCGAGCACGCCGATCAGGACGACCGCGGCCGCAGCAATCAGCAGACGTCGGCGCCGATAGGCGAGACCGAAGGCCAGTCCGACCAGGATGAAGGCGAGCGCATGCTCGCCGTCCTGGCCGAGATAGGAATGAGGTCGCAGGCCGGGAGGGCCGAGGGTGGCGAACGTAACGGCAGCCGCGAGCAGCCAGGCAAAGGTACGAACCAAATTGGACATTCGGCCCGCTTAGCACAGATTTGCAAGGAGCCGGTACGGTCCCGTCATCAGATCGGCGTGTAGTTAATGACGAAATCTTAGAGTGGCTGGCGCACGCCGAGGCCATGCATGAAGCGTTCCCGGATCTGCACGGGGTCGCGGCGGGTGGTGCCCACGCCGGGCTTGTCGTCGATCCTGACCGCGATCAGGCTGGGCGCGGTGGCAGCCATCGCATCGTCGACCAGCCGCTCGAAATCCTCCTCGTCCGCGGCCCAGGCGCTGCTCGCGAGACCCGAGCCGATCGCGATGGCGACGATGTCGGCGACGCCAGCCGCCGGTGTCGGCTGCGCGCCGGTGATTTGGTAGATGCCGTTGTCCATCACGATCATCGTAAGGTTCTTCGGCTTCATGGCTGCAATCGTCGAGAGCGCACCGAGCTGCATCAACAGCGAGCCGTCGCCTTCGAGCGCGAAGACGCGGCGGTCGGGCTGCGCCAGCGCCACGCCGAGCGCGATCGGGAAGGCAAGGCCCATGCTGCCCAGCATGTAGAAGTTCTGCGGGCGGTGGCCTGCGGCCCACAGATCGAAATTGGTGTTGCCGATGCCGCCGATCACGGCTTCCTCGTGCTTCAGCTTTGCGATCAGCCGCGAGGTGACGTCGAACCGGTTCATTATCTTGGTGTTGCCAGTGTTCAATTCTTGATTCATTTGGCCGGCCTCACTTGTCGAAGACCTTGCCGCCCGTCAGCAGCGGGTTGAGGATCAACGCCACCGGCGCCTGCGTGGTGACGGCCTGCTTGATCGAGCGGTCGGTGATGAATTCGAGCTCGTCGAGCCGGGTGATGGTATGGTGCTCCAGCGCCAGTGAATCCAGCACCGGTCGCATGGTGCGGCAGACCAGCGACTGGCCGTAGTTGAACTCCCCGAGCGTGCCGCGTTCGGAGACGAACATGATCAGCGGAATCTGGTAGGGCACCGCGAGCGAGGCCAGCACGTTGGCGAGCGTGGCAAAGCCGGAGGTCTGCATCAGCACCGCGCCGCGCCGCCCGCCCATCCAGGCGCCGGAGACGATGCCGACGGCCTCTTCCTCCCGGGCGGTCGCAAAGGTGGTGAAGAAGGGATCGGCGTGCAGGTTCTTGATCAGCGGCGTCAGCACGCGGTCCGGCACGTAAGGAATCAGGCTGATCTCGTTCCGCTTCAAGGTTTGCAGGACGATGCCGTGCCAGCTTCCGTCGCTGCTTCCCTGCGTCTGCAATTCCGCGATCGCCATTGCGCTCTCCCTGGGGCCGCGCATGCTTCTTGGTTGTGGCCGTCGCGGCGGTCTGCCGAACTTGACGCGGGCAGCGGGATTGTCAACATGTGCGCGCCGGCACCATGATCTGCGCCAGCAGGCCTGCCGTGGCCGGCACCGCCATGGCATAAGCGGCGACAACCAGAACACGGGAGGGGCATAGGAGGGCGCGCATCGCGCTGACCGTGCGGATCTCCCGCGAATGAGCCGGAAGGTCCCGATGTCCGTCAACACCAAGCGCGTCGTCTATTCGAATTATTTGGCCAATCCGATCTATATCGACATCCTGAAGGCGCGGCCCGACGTGCGGCTCGATCGCATCGAGAACGGGAGCCCTGAGGACGTCTATGGGCCGCTCCTTGGGGCTGCCCACGTCTACCAGGTCGGCGCCGCCCGCGATGAGCTCGCCTCGCATTTCCATGTCGATGCCGCCTTCCTGAAGCGCACGCCGAACCTGCTGCTGGTCTCCAGCAACGGTGCCGGCTTCGATCCGGTCGACGTCGAGGCCTGCACGGCCGCCGGGGTCGTGGTCGTCAACCAGTCCGGCGGCAATGCCCATTCGGTCGCCGAGCACGCGCTGGCGATGATGCTGACGCTGTCCAAGCGCATCATCCAGTCGGATCGCCGGCTGCGCCGCGAGCGCGACGTCAACCGCAACGATCTCGTCGGCAACGAGGTCGAGCACAAGACCGTCGGCATCATCGGCCTCGGCAATGTCGGCCGGCGTATCGCCGCATTGTGCAAGGGCCTGCTCGGCATGAAGGTGCTGGCCTACGATCCCTATTTGTCGGCCGAGGTGATGGCCGAGCGGGGCGGGGAGAAGGTCGAGCTCGACGAGCTGTTGCGCCGCGCCGATTTCGTTTCGATCTCCTGCCCGCTCAACAAGGGCAGCCGCAACATGATCAGCACGCGCGAATTCGCGCTGATGCAGCCGCATGCCTATTTCGTCACCACCGCACGCGGCTTCATCCACGACGAGGACGCGCTGCTGCAGGCGCTGCGCGACAAGCGCATCGCCGGTGCAGGCCTCGACGTCTGGTCCAAGGAGCCGCCGCCGCCGGAGCATCCGCTGCTCCAGTTCGACAACGTGCTGGCGAGCCCGCACACCGCAGGCGTCACCATCGAGGCGCGCCAGAACATGGGCCGGATCGCGGCCGAGCAGGTGCTGGATGTGCTCGACGGTAAGCGCCCGCCGCGCATCATCAATCCCGAAGCCTGGCCTCGCTATGCCGAACGCTTCAAGCAGGCTTTTGGCGTGACGCCGGGGTAGGGCGCGCGAAGCCCAGTCGTGCGCCGATCGTTGGTTAAGAGGATGCCGACAGAAAGCGGCGGATTTTACTGATGGCGTGAATGAACGCATATGACCTGTCCTGTAGATCAGGGAGCATGAGCACACTTTCGATTGCGACGTCCGGACTTTCTGCGGCAAGTTTGCGCGTGAACGTGGCCGCGAGCAATATTGCCAACATCGGCACGACCGGCCCGCTACCCGCGTCGGGCGGATCGAGCGCATCGGCCGGAGCGGGCATTGCTCCAACGTTTCCTGCAGCCTACGTGCCGTTGCGAGTCGATCAGGTCTCCCAGTCGAGCGGTTCGACGCCGGGCGGTACGGTTGCGACCGTATCGACGGTGTCGCCGAGCTATACCGCGCAATCCGACCCGAGTGCTCCCTTCGCAAACCAGGACGGCCTGGTCGCAGCGCCGAATGTCGATCTTGCTAGCGAATTCGCTCAGTTGGTGACCGCAAAGTACAGCTTCGTTGCCAATGCGAAGGTCATTCAGGCCTACGCCGAGACGCAAGACACGCTCCTCGACATCAAGGCATGAGGGCTGACGTCGGGCGTGTCTCCCCAGCCTGGGCCACTACCCCAGCTTGGCGCCGAGCTGCTGGAACACGGCCTCGCAGGTCATGAGGTCGAGATGGCCGCCGCCCGCGTTCTTGAAGAACGTGATGTCGGACGGTGAGGTTCGCCCCCGCACAAGGCCGCCGGCGAGGTCGTAGAGGTCGCCGAGGACGTCCGCCTCGCTGATCGCGCCGCTCGCGATCGGCTGCAGGATGTCGCCGACGCCGTGGAAGGCGGATTCCCGCCGGTCCACGAAGACGCGGGAGCGCTTGGCCGCCTCGTCATCGGCCTCCCGGGTTTGCGGCGTGTAGCCGCCGACGAGGTCCAGATGCGTGCCCGGCCGCAGATTGCGGCCCTTGATCAGCGGTCGATGCGCGCGGGTGCAGGTGGTGATGACATCGGCCTCGCGCGTCGCGGCGTCGAGATCCGTGATTGCTTCCGCCCTGATGCCGGCCTTCGCCAAGCGCCGAGCGAGATCCGTGCCCCGGTCCGGGCTGCGATTCCAGATCAGCACGCGCTCCAGTGACGGCCGCACGGTGCGATGACCCCGGATCAGCCATTCGGACATCTCGCCGGCCCCGACGCAGAGCAGCGTCTCGGGATCGGGCGGGGCGAGCAGTTTCGTGCCCAGCGCAGAGTCCGCTGCCGTGCGCCAATGCGTGATCTCGGTGCCGTCCATCGCCGCCAGCGGCCGCCCATTGGTGCCGTCGAACAGCACGCACACGGCCTGCACCGCCGGCATTCTGCCTTCGGCCAGATTGGCCGGAAAGCTGGTGAACATCTTGCTGGCCATGTATCGGCCGGGATCGACGGCGCTGCGGATGACGTATTGCCCCCTCTCGTCACCAAGGAAGGCGTCCAGCACCTCCATCTTCGGCCGGCGATGCGCCGCTTCCAGCGCGGCAATGAGGATCGGAAACGTCAGAACTTTCGTGACTTCGCTGTCGGATATAAAGTGCAAGGCAAAATCCTCATGGGCGACCGGCATTTGCCCATAAACCCGGGCGGCGGGTTCCGCAACGGATCTTCGGTCAGGGCTGCCCCGTCTTGATCCGCGTCAAAATCTCCTTTCCCGGGCCAGCCTAAATGGGACTAGAGTGCTGCCGGGGCAGCAGGAGGTGCCATGGCTACTTATGTCGTCAGGTTCATGAAGAACGTGCTCGGCGAGTACGGCCGACAATGCGAGGTCTGTCAGGGCACGCTCGAGATCGACGCCGCTGACGAGGACGAGGCTACGGAGCGGGCGAAGGCGAAGTTCTGCCAGGACCAGGCACTGCGTCACTGGTCACTGCACGCCGACCGCATCCATGTGAGACCGGCTGACTTTCCGTCATAAGGCCTACCGGCCCGGTGCGGTGACGGGCGGGGGCGTCGTCGTCCCCGCGCCGAGCGAGCGTTGCACCATGACGGTGTCGGACCAGCGGCCGTGGCGATAGGCAACGCCGCTGAGCAGGCCGGCGCGTGCGAAGCCGAACCGCTCGTGCAGCGCCAGCGAGGGCGTGTTATCTGCATCGATATAGCCGATCATCTGGCGGAAGCCGGCCGCCGCGCAGGCGTCGATCAATTCCTGCAGCAACAGCCGTCCGACCCCGCGGCCGAGATGGGCGTGGTGGACGTAGATCGAGTGCTTGGCAGTGTAGCGATAGGCCGGCCGCTTGCGGAACAGCACGGCATAGGCATAGCCGACGACCTCGCCGCGCCAGGTCGCAACCAGATGCGGCAGGCGGGTCTGCTTCAGGTTCTTGCGCCGGTCGCGCAGATCGTCCGGCTCCGGCGCACCGGTTCCCTCGACATCGCGCGGCACACCGTTGCGAACGTGATGGCGGTAGATCGCCAGCATCGCCTCGACGTCGCTCTCGCGTGATGGCCGAACCAGGACGGGTTCATCGCTCGTGCGCGCAGCCGCTTCGTTCATCGGCGCCTACTCGGTCACGACATAAGTGTAGAGCCCGATGCGCCCATTCGCATCGACCTCCTTGTAGACGCCCTGGATCTCGACGTCGAAGCCCGGGAAGGTGTTGAAGCAGGTCTCGAACATCCTGAGGTAATCAATCATGGGCTTGGCCCGTTCCGTCAGCCGCTCGCCCGGCACGATGGTGGCGATGCCGGGCGGGTAGACCACGAACGGCGTGGTCGCGATGCGGCCGGCGATCGCCTCGATCGGGAGGTAGTCGACGTCGTTCCTGAACAGATAACGCGCGGCGTCGCGCGGCGACATCGCGATCTCGGGCATGTGCTCGGGCATGAACTGCCGGGCCTGGAGCGCGCTGACACCGGCGGCGCGGAAGAAACGGTGCATCTCGCCGCAGAGGTCGCGCAGCCGCGCACCGGCGTAGCGCACCTGCCGGCGTTGATAGAATTCGGGGATGACGTCGGCCAGCAGCGCATTGTCGTCATGCAGTCTCTTGAATGCGACGAGGCCGGAGATCAGCGTGCCCGCCTTGCTCGCCTCGACGCCGGGCGTGAGCAGGAAGAGCAGGGAGTTGAGGTCGTTCTTCTCGGGGACGATGCGGTTCTCGCGGAGATATTGCGCGACGACGGGCGCGGGAATGCCGTGCTCGGCATAGGCCCCGGTCGCACGATCGAACCCGGGCGTGAGCAGCGTCAGCTTGTTCGGGTCGGTCATGGCAAAGCCTTCTGCGAGATCGGGAAAGCCGTGCCAGTTGGTATCCGGGGAGAGCTGCCACAGCGCCGGATTGGTGGCGAGCTCGTCGGTCGAGAGGGTCTCCCAGGCGACATTGTGCGCCGCGCCGGGGCGGCTGACATCGGCAATGGCGACGCGATCGGGAACGAACGGCTCGAAGAACCAACGGCGATCCGGATTCTGCTCCTTCTCCTCGAACTCCCGGCGCATGGCGCGGATCTTCTTGCGCAGCTCGATGCCGAGCCGGATTGTGTCGTCCCACAGCACTTCGCCGGAGCGGCCCTTCATCATCTGCGCGCCGACGTCGAGCGAGGCGAACAGCGGATAGAACGGCGAGGTCGAGGCGTGCTGCATGAAGCTCTCGTTGAAACGGCGGTGCTCCACGCGGCGCTTCTGGCCGCGGATGTGGCGGTCCCTGATGTGGATCTGCGAGGCCTGCGAGAAGCTTGCCAGCTGCTTGTGGGTCGACTGCGTCGCGATGATGCCGGGCGCTTCCGGGGGAAGATTGGCCAGGCCCATGGCGAAGCGGCCTGCATAGAGCGGGTGGAACTTCATGAAGCCGGCCCAGGCTTCGTCGAACAGGATGTAGTCGCAGAGATGGCCGATGCGCTTGATGATCATTTCGGCGCTGTGGATCGAGCCGTCATAGGTGCACTGCTCGACCACGGCGACGCGGAACGGCCGCTCCTTGCGCCAGGCGTCGCGATCGTCCACCAGGGGATGGTTGCGGATCGCCTCGCGCAGCGCCTTCTCGTCGAGCCTGTCCCAGCGCATCGGGCCGATCAGTCCCCAGGCGTTGCGAACGGTCGGCACATAAACCGGGATGCCGCCATTGATCATCAGCGCGCCGTGATGGGCGGCCTTGTGGTTGTTGCGGTCGAACAGCACGAGATCGCCGTCGGTGACGAGAGCGCCCAGCGCGACCTTGTTCGAGGTCGAGGTGCCGTTGAGCACGAAATATGTCTTTTCGGCGCCGAAGATCGCCGCCGCTTCCTTCTGCGCCTTCAGCGCCGGGCCCTCATGGGTGAGGAGGTCGCCGAGGTCGAGCACGGAATTGTCGAGGTCGTCGCGGAATACGGATTCGCCGAGATGCTCGACGAACACGCGCCCGATCGGGCTGCGATTGTAGAACACGCCGCCATTGTGTCCCGGGCAGGTCCAGAGCTGGTTGCCTTCCTCGGCATAGTCGACCAGCGCGCCGAAGAACGGCGTCTTCAGCGTCTCGGCATATTGCTTCAGACGGCTGATCAGGTTCTTGGCGATGAAAGTTGGCGTCTCCTCGGACAGGAAGACATAGCCGTCGATGAAATCGAGCACCTCGACCGGCAGGTCCTCGAACCGCTTGCGACGGATCAGGAGGATGATCGGGAAGTCGAGGCCGCGGCGGCGCATCAGGTTGATCAGCGCCGAGGTCTTGCCCTCCAGGCCCTTTTTGCCCCAGTCGACCACCATGCAGCCGATCGCGGCATCGGTCTGCACCGCCATCTCGGCATCCTCCAGCTTGCGGGCGCGGACTACCTCGAAGCCGGAGCGTTGGATCTCCTCGATGATCTGGTTGAAGCGGACGCCTTCGAGATCGTCGGCGTCGAACACAGGTGCGGCGAACAGGAAGTTGAAGCGCTTGAAATAGTCCATGGCGGATCCCGAATATGCAGGAAGACACAGCTCTCTGCACATTCGATGACAGTTGGATGACGGGAGCGGGGAGCCAAGGAGGGGTCGAGGGCCGCGGCCCTCACTCCAGCAGCTTGTCCAGCGTGATCGGGAAGCGCCGGATGCGCTTGCCGGTGGCATGATAGACGGCGTTGGCAATCGCGGCCGGCACGCCGACGATGCCGATTTCGCCGAGCCCCTTGATGCCCAATTGGTTGATGCGGTCGTCGGGCTCGTCGACGAAAATGACGTCGATGTCACGGACGTCGGCGTTCACGGGAATGTGGTATTCGGCGATGTTCGCGTTCATGATGCGGCCGAAGCGGTGATCCGTCACCGTCTCCTCGTGCAGCGCCATTCCAATGCCCCAGACCACGCTGCCCATGATCTGGCTGCGGCCCGTCTTAGTGTTCAGGATGCGTCCGGCCGCGACCGCACTCACGACCCGGGTGACGCGAATGACGCCGAGCTCTTCATCGACCTTGACCTCGGCAAATACGGCCGAATGGGTGTTGCGCGCGTGCGACTTGTCCTCGGGGAATTCGTTCAACTTCTCCTTCTCGATCCGCTCGACCTGGCCATGGCGCATCGCATCAGCAATCGAAACTGAGCGGCTGCGGTCGGCGGCCTTGGCAACCGCGCCGTCGAGGAGAATTATGTCTGGCACATCGACCCCGGCAAGTGGCGAGGCAGGCATCGCCTTGGCGTATCGCGCGAGCTCGCGGCGAATCTCTTCCGCTGCTCCCAGCACGGCGTGCGCGCTCGAGGCGGCCATCCATGAGCCGCCTTCCACCGGTGCCTGCGGCAGGCTCGAGTCCGCGAGTCGGACGCTGATATTCTCGATCGGCAGCCCGAGGGCGTCGGCCGCGACCTGCGCCACGATGGTATAGGTGCCGGTGCCGATATCGGAGGCGGCGCAGGAGACCTCGGCATGGCCGTTGGCCGTCAGGACGATGCGGGCGGCGACCGGCATCTGCAGCGCCTCCCACACGCCTGTCGCCATGCCCCAGCCGACCAGTTCCTTGCCGTCGCGCATGGAGCGCGGTGCCGGGCTGCGCCTGCTCCAGCCGAACGCCTCGGCGCCGCGGGCATAGCATTCGCGCAATTGCTTGCTGGTGTAAGGGAGGCCTTCGCTCTGGTCGCGATCCGAGTAGCACCTCAGGCGCAGTTCGACTGGATCGAGCTTCAGCGCGACGGCCAATTCGTCCATCGCGCATTCGAGCGCGCAGACGCCGGTTGCGGCCCCGGGCGCGCGCATGTCGGAGGGCGTCGAGACGTCGAGGCGGACCAGCTTGTGGGAATAACGGCTGTTGGGGCTCTTGTAGAGCTGCTCGGCCCAGCCGGTGTCATTACGCGAGAAATCCTCGAAGCGGGAGGTCACGGCAATCGCTTCATGGGTGACCGCATCGAGCGTGCCGTCCGGCTTTGCGCCGAGCGCAACGCGCTCGATCGTCAGGGGGCGAAAGCCCAGGCCATACATCTGCTGCCGCGTCAGCACGACGCGGACGGAGCGCTTCAGTGCAAGCGCGGCGAGGGTTGCCAGCACCACCTGGTGTTGCGGCCGCAGGCCTGAGCCGAAGGCGCCGCCGACATAGGGCGAGATCACGCGGATCTCGTCCGGCTTCTTGCCGAAAACGCTGCAGAGAAACTTCTGCACGTTCTGGACGCCTTGCGTCTTGTCGTAGACTGTGAGCCCGCCGTTGCCGTCCCAGACCGCCGTCGTCGCATAGAGCTCCATCGGATTGTGGTGCTCGCTCGGGAGGACGTAGTCCGCCTCGTGACGTATTGCCGCGTGCGTCAGGGCTGCTGCGGCATCACCGCGCGGCTTGTGCGGCTGATCCACTTCGGCGGCCTTGCCGCGTTCGGATTCGAGATCGGTCGCAAACGCCTCCTGCTCATATTCGACGCGAACGCGGGTTGCGGCGAACCTGGCCGTCTCCCAGTCCTCTGCGACGACCAGTGCGATCGGCTGGCCGTTGAACTTGATCCTGTCGTCATAGAGCGGACGGAAGGGCGATCCCTTCTCCGGCGCCACCTCATCCTTCCAGGCTTCGTCCTTGTCGGCGAGGGGCGGTCGATGTTCATGCGTGAGCACGTCGATCACACCCTTCACCTTCAGCGCCTCGCTGGTGTCGAGACGAGCGATGCGCCCGCGCGCGATGGTGGCTTCGACCACGAAGCCGTGAAGAAGACCGTCCGCTGCGAATTCGCCGGCATATTTGGCCGCCCCGGTGACCTTGGCCCGGCCGTCGATGCGTGACGTTGGTGTTCCGACATAGGCGTTCATCGGGACCTCATGCGATCTTCTTGTGAGCTTGTGATTGCGGCGTTGCGCTCGTGGCCTGCATCAGCGTACGCACCACGGCTCGGCGCGCCAACTCGATCTTGAATCCATTGTGCGAACGAGCGGTTGCTCCCTGCAGCAGCAGGTCGGCGGCGCGCCCGAAATGATCCGGTGTCGCCGCCTGACCGCGCAATGCAGCTTCGGCGCCGAGGCTTCGCCAGGGCTTGTGAGCCACGCCGCCGAGCGCAAGGCGCGCTTCGCCGATCGCGTTGCCTTCCAGTTCGAGCGCGGCTGCGACCGAGACCAGAGCAAAGGCATAGGAGAGCCGGTCGCGGATCTTCAGATAGCTGTAGTTCCTGGCAAAGCCGTGCGGCGGCAGCTCGATGGCGGTAATGATCTCGCCGCTGCCGAGATTGGTATCGAGATGAGGCTTGTCCTCGGGAAGCCGATGGAAATCCGTCAATGCGATGGTGCGCAGTCCCGAAGGACCTGCGATGTGCACGAGCGCGCCGAGCGCGGCCAGCGCTACGCTCATGTCGGATGGATTTGTCGCGATGCAGGAGTTGCTGGTGCCGAGGATGGCGTGGTTGCGATTGAGGCCATCCATGGCCGAGCAGCCCGTGCCGGGGCTTCGCTTGTTGCACGGTGTCGTTGTGTCATAGAAATAGGAGCAGCGCGTTCGTTGCATCAGATTGCCACCGACGGAAGCCATGTTGCGCAGTTGCGCGGAGGCGCCGGCCAGGATGGCGCTGGCGAGAAGCGGATAGCGCTGCTCAATCAACGGGTGGTAGGCGAGGTCCGAATTCGGCACCAAGGCGCCGATGCGCAGGCCGCCGTCCGGCGTCTCCTCGACCTCGCGGAGCGGCAGGCGGGAGATGTCGATCAGGCGCGAGGGCCGTTCGACATTCTCCTTCATCAGATCGATCAGGTTGGTACCGCCGGCGATCAACTTCGCGCCGGGATCGGCGGCGAGCAGGCGGATGGCGTCGGCAACGTCGCTTGCGCGGGAATATTGGAAGTTGTTCATGACCGGCTCATTGCCTGCTCGATCGCGGCCACGATGTTGGGGTAGGCGCCGCAGCGACAGAGGTTTCCGCTCATCAGTTCCCGGATCTCGTCCGCATCGCGCGCACGGCCTTCGGCCACCAGGCCCGCGGCAGAGCAAATCTGTCCCGGTGTGCAATAACCGCACTGAAAGGCATCGTGGTCGATGAAGGCCTGTTGCAGGGGATGCAGCGCGCCGTCCCCAGCCAAGCCTTCGATGGTCGTGATCTCGGCGCCATCCTTCATGACGGCCAGGGTCAGGCAGGAATTGACCCGTCTTCCGTCGATCAGCACGGTGCAAGCACCGCATTGACCGTGATCGCAACCTTTCTTGGTGCCGGTCAGCTCCAGACGGTCACGCAGCGCATCCAGAAGCGTGGTCCACGGCACGACCTCGAGCGCGCGTCTTTCGCCATTGACGACGAGGTTGATCGGAATGCGTTCGGGAATCGTCATGTCGGCCATGGTGTGTTTTCCTGCGGAAAGGCCGAGCCGGGCAAATCGTGGAATTGACGCGAGAATGCGTTGCCGCCGCTGGCCGATAGCGCCCAACGGATGAGGGCGTGCTTGGTTCCTGACCAATTTTTCCTGATCGGATCGACGAGATCAGCGCTTCGTCTCGCCGAACACCACGGTCGGCACCGCGCGATTGACGATCTCGCGTAGCGCGAAGCTCGACTGCACGCGCGCGACGCGCGGCAGGCGGGACAGCTCGGTGCGATGGATGCGCTCGAAATCCTGGATGTCGCGGGCGAGCACGATCAGGATGTAGTCGTCCGTCCCCGACATCAGGAAGCAGCGCACGACAGAGGGACATTTCGTCACCTCGGCCTCGAACGCCTTCAGCGCTTCGTCGCTCTGGCTCTCCAGCGCGATGCGAACCAGCACGGTGGTGGTGAGGCCGAACTGGGCCAGGTCGAGCGCGGCCTGGTAGGCCTGGATGTAGCCGTCATCCTCCAACGCCTTCTGCCGCCGCGCCAGCGCCGTGCTCGACAAGCCGATCTTGTTGGCAAGCTCGGTGTGGCTGGCTCGCGCATTGGTGGTGAGTTCCGCGAGGATGGCGAGGTCTTTGCGGTCGAGGGCCAAGGTTTCGTTTCCAGCGTCAAAGGACGATTTCGCGCCGGAAACCGGCGCGGGTGCCGCTAAGGTAGCGGATATTTGCACGAAACCAAACCGACCCTCTCGCTACGATCAACAATGGAATCAGAGCATTGGCGAGGAAGTTCAAGATGCGCGTCGGAGTCCCGAAGGAGATCAAGGTGCAGGAATATCGCGTCGGGCTCACCCCAGGCGCGGTCCGTGAATATGTCGCCGCCGGGCACCAGGTGACAGTGGAGAGCGGCGCCGGCAGTGGCATCGGTGCGTCCGACGAGGTGTACCGGCGGGCAGGGGCGTCCATTGCCGAGACCGCTCGCGAGATTTTTGCAAAGTCCGACATGATCGTGAAGGTGAAGGAGCCGCAGAAGAGCGAATGGGCTCAGCTTCGCGAAGGCCAGATCCTTTTTACTTACCTTCATCTTGCGCCTGATCCCGAGCAGGCCAAGGGCCTGCTTGCTTCCGGCTGCACCGCAATCGCCTATGAAACCGTCACGGACGCGAGCGGTCACCTCCCGCTGCTCGCTCCGATGAGCGAAGTCGCCGGCCGCCTCGCCATCGAGGCCGCCGGCGCCGCGCTCAAGCGCTCGGCCGGCGGCCGCGGCTTGCTGCTCGGCGGCGTGCCCGGCGTGCAGCCGGCACGCGTCGTGGTGCTCGGCGGCGGCGTGGTCGGAACGCAGGCGGCGCGCATGGCCGCCGGCTTGGGTGCCGAAGTCACGGTGATCGACCGCTCGATTCCGCGCCTGCGCGAACTGGACGATCTCTTTGCCGGACGCGTGCGCACGCGTTTCTCCACCATCGAGGCGGTCGAGGACGAGGTGTTCGCCGCCGATGTCGTCATCGGTGCCGTGCTGGTGCCCGGCGCCAGCGCGCCGAAGCTCGTCACGCGCGCGATGCTGAAATCGACGCGGCCGGGAGCCGTGCTCGTCGACGTCGCGATCGACCAGGGCGGCTGCTTCGAGACCTCCCACCCGACCACGCATGCGGAGCCGACCTACGAGGTCGACGGCGTCGTTCACTATTGCGTCGCCAACATGCCGGGTGCGGTGCCGGTGACCTCGAGCCAGGCCCTCAACAACGCGACACTGCCGTTCGGCCTGATGCTGGCGAACGAGGGCTTTGCGGCGGTCTTGGAGAATCCGCATCTGCGCAACGGGCTCAACGTGCATCGCGGCCGGGTGACGAACAAGGCGGTGGCGGAGAGTCTCGGGCTGGAGTTTGCGCCAGTCGAGAGCGGGCTGGCGGCCTAGCGGCGGTGTCAAAATAGGCGGAAGAAGAAAACTATCGTCGTAGCCATATCAGGAGGAAGGAGTTTCCCCTTCCGAGGGCAAAAACGCCAATCGCTTCCATTGCTGTTTGGTGCCGAAACGACGACATTTCCGCCAGAAATTGGTGGATCGGCAGCCATGGAACGCACTGGATTTGAGCCCTTCGGCGAGCAGCTGGTGTCCGCAACGGACACACAGCCGAAGTCGCGCGCCTCGAAGCTCCTGCTGCGGGCCGGCACCACCCTGTTCTGGTCGCTGGTCGCGGGCATCGTGCTGGCCCGCGCCGCCTTTTTCGAGCCTGGCATCTACGATGGCTTCAGCCGCGTCGCCTCGATGGCCAAGAACCTGATCTTCTGAGGCCGTTTATTCCGGGCTGAGGACAGAACTTCTCTCGGTCCTGATATGTCGAAAACATATTTCCCAATCGGGTCCTGCTGCGTATAAATCTTTCTCCCTCGGGAGAGATTTGTGTCGCAGAATCAAGCATCCAGCCCGGCCGATTCCAAGCCGGCCACCGCCGCGAGCCGTATTGCGGCGCTGATTCCGGGCATCCTCCTCTGCATTCTCGTGGCCGGTGTTTCGGCCCTGCTCGAGCGGGCCGAACTGGGCGTGTTCGAGCATCCCTATGTCGAGGCGCTGGTCATGGCCATTCTGCTGGGCATGGCGGTGCGCAGCTTCTGGAAGCCGGCCCCGCGCTGGCAGGCGGGTATCGCCTTCAGCGCCAAGCAACTGCTCGAAGTCGCGGTGATGCTGCTCGGGGCCTCCATCAGCTTTGCCGCGATCGCGGCTTCCGGCATTGCGCTGCTCGCCTCCATTGCCGCGGTCGTCGTGGTCGCGCTCTGCGTGTCCTTCGGCCTCAGCCGGCTGCTCGGCCTGTCGACGCGGCTGTCGATCCTGATCGCCTGCGGCAACTCGATCTGCGGCAACTCCGCGATCGCCGCGGTGGCGCCCATCATCGGCGCCAGCAACGACGAGATTGCGTCCTCGATCTCCTTCACGGCGATCCTTGGCGTGATGATGGTGCTGGGCCTGCCGCTGCTGATCCCGCTGCTGCAATTGTCCGCAACGCAGTACGGTATCCTCGCCGGGCTCACCGTCTACGCTGTGCCACAGGTGCTTGCCGCGACGGTGCCGGCAGGCCTCGTCTCGACCCAGATCGGCACGCTGGTGAAGCTGATGCGCGTCCTGATGCTCGGTCCGGTCGTCGTTGGCCTGTCGCTGGTCGTTTCGCGCTGGCAGAGCGATGCCAGGAAAACCAGCGTTGGCTTCTTCCGCCTGGTCCCCTGGTTCATCCTCGGCTTCCTTGCGCTTGCCACCCTGCGCTCGCTGGAGATCGTGCCGGCGACGGTGGTTGGTCCCGTGACGAAGATCACCGGCTTTCTCACGGTGGTCTCGATGGCAGCTCTCGGCCTTGGCGTCGACGTGCGCGTGCTCGCCAATGTCGGCGGCCGGGTGACGGCCGCCGTGACGCTGTCGCTGATGCTGCTGCTGGGGATCAGCATCGCGCTGGTGCACTGGTTCAAGTGAACAGGGCAAAGCTGGCGTAGGGTGGGAAAAAGCGCGTAAGCGCCGTGCCCGGCAGTTCTATGAGAGACGGAGAAGGGTGGGCACGCTTTCGCTTTGCCCACCTACGAGGCCGTCAATGCTGCGAGTGGGAAGCTAAATCACGTCCGCGAGCGAGTGGCCGTGCAGCTCGATGTTCAGCCCCTGCATGCCCAAGTCGGTGATCTCGCCGCCCATCGCCTTCAGGCTCTCTTCGCGGATTAGCGACATCAACCCGCGGCGGAGCGCCAAAAATTCCGACGACATCATCATCGATTGCTGCCGCGGCCGCTCCAGCGGAATCGGGATCTCCGCCTTGATCGAGCCCGGCCGCGCGGTCATGCAATAGACGCGGTCGGACAGGAAGATGGCTTCGTCAATGTCGTGGGTGACGAACAGCACCGAGATCTTCAGCCGCTGCCACATGTTGGTGAGGATCTGCTGCATGATGACGCGCGTCTGCGCGTCGAGCGCGCCGAAAGGCTCGTCCAGCAACAGTACTTTCGGTCCCGTCGCGAGCGCGCGGACGATGCCGACGCGCTGCTTCATGCCGCCGGAGAGCTTTTCCGGATATTGCTTTTCGAACGCTTCGAGTCCCGCAAGTCCTAGCAGCGTGCGCGCAGCGCGTTCGCGCTGCGAGCTTGGCATACCGCGCATCTTCAGCCCGAACTCGACGTTCTCGCGCACGGTTTTCCACGGAAAAAGAGAATATTGCTGAAACACCATGCCGCGTTCGGCGCTCGGACCGTTTACCCGCTCGCCGTCGACGGTAACTACCCCGGTCGTCGGCTTGAGGAAGCCCGCGACCGCATTGAGCAGCGTCGACTTTCCGCAGCCGGAGGGGCCGACGATCGAAACGAACTCGCCGGGCTTGACGTGGATCTGCGTGTCGGTGACGGCCTGAACCGGTCCCTCGATGGTCTCGTAGGCGAGGGAGAAGTTCCTGACCTCGATATGGCCCTTCGACGTGTTCGCAAGCATCTCGCTCATGTCGATCTCCACGGCATCACCAATTGTCCGGCGCCGCGGATCAACAGGCTCGATCCGAGGCCGAGCACGCCGATCGCGATCATGCCGAGCGCGATGTCGGCATATTGGACCAGCGAATAAGCTTCCCAGGTGAAGTAACCGATGCCGTACTGACCGGAGATCATCTCGGCCGCGATCAGCGACACCCAGGCGACGCCCATGCCGACGGTGAGGCCGGTGAAGATGTGCGGCAGCGAGGCTGGGAAATAGACCTCGCGGAAGATCGAGCGTTCGCGTGCGCCGAGACATTGCGCGGCGCGCACCAGCACGGGGTCGACCAGCGACATGCCGTGCAGCGTGTTGACCAGGATCGGAAAGAACGACCCGAGGAAGGTGATGAAGACGATGCTCTGCTCGTTGGTCGGCCACAGCATGATCGCCATCGGCACCCAGGCGATTGCCGGGATCGGTCGCAGCACTTCGGCGACTGGGAAAATCACTTCATGCACCAGCTTGAAGCGGCCCATGATGAGGCCGAGCGGCACGCCGACGATTGCCGCCAGCGAGAAGCCGATGAAGATGCGCCGGCAACTGAGCAGGATGTGCATCAGGAATTTAGGATCGTGAATCGCCTTTACGAAGCTGTCATAGACCGCGAGCGGCGAGGGCACGTTGGTGAAGCGCACGAAGAACACGACCCGATAGGTCGTGAGCAGATGCCAGACCAGCAGGAAGGCGAGCAGCGAAATCACGCCGATTGCCGCCGCGCGCAGACCTGCCCGATTGAGCCGGTACCAGCGCAACCCCAGTGTGGCGAAGGAAGGCGGCGTCGAAGGCCGGGTGATGGCGGCGGGCGAGGGGCCCGCTTCTGCAAGTGCTGTTGCCGGCATGCTGTCCTCGGGCTGTCTGACGAGGGCGGGGCTGCTCACGTCTTGCCTCCGCCGACGGCGGCCTTCATCGCATCGTCGAAGCCGAGCACCTTGCCGCTGAACTTGGCGGCATAGGCTTCGGCGTCCTTCTTCAGCAGGAACGGGGCGACCTCGCCATTGCCGACCGCGAAGAAAGCCTGATCGGCGAACAGCTTGATGCCGCGCGTGGTATCGAAGACGTAGGCGACGTTGATCTTCTTGCCCTTGGCCTTGTAGTCGGCATAGGCGCCGAGCGTGCAGCTGGCGGACGAGAAGGGCATGATGCTGGCACCGTCGACCCAAACCTCGCCCGCCTTGCGCGGATCGATGATGGGCTTCTTGCAGAAGCTGTCCTCGCCCGAGACTTCATAGTTCTTGGTGCTCGCGAGCTGGGCGTCGTAGTCGAGCTTCATTTCGGCATAGGCCTTGCGGATGTAGCTGTCGTCGACCCATTTCTTCGGATCGAACTCCTTCATGCGGCCGAGATTCTGCAGCACCTTGACGTCGGTCGTGGCCGCATCGATCAGCGCCGGCTTGATCGTGGGATCGGTCGTCATATTGCCGCCGGGCCCCAAGAAGATGTAGACGACCTCCTTGTTGATGCCGGTCCATTCCTGGATCTTCTCGGCGGCCAGCTTGGGATCCGCGCGCAGCCACTGATTGGCGGCGATCAGCGCCTTGAAATAGGCGACGACGACCTCGGGATATTTTTCGGCGAAGTCGGTGCGGACCACGATGCCGTGGAAGGTCGGCAAGTTCGTCTCGACGCCGTCGAAGATCTTCCGCGCGAAGCCGCGGAACGGCAGCAATTCCGCAAAGGGGACGAAATCGGCATGCCCGTCGATCTTCTTCTCCTGCAGATTGGTCGAGCCGACCTCCGGGCTCTGGCTGACGAGCTGGAAGAAATCGGACGCATAGCCGCGATCCTGCATCGCTTTCAGCACCATGCCGTGCGCGGCGGAGCCGAAAGGCACACTGACGAGCTTACCCTTGAGATCGGCGAGGTCGTAATAGGGTGAGTCCTTGTGGACGACGAGCCCGTTGCCCGAGCCGGACAGGCTGTAGGCGGCGATGCCGACGAGGCGGCTCTTGCTCTCCGGATTGCTCTCAAAGGTGAATCCGTTCACGATGAGCGGATAGTCGCCCATCATGCCGATTTGCAGCTTGTTCGCCATCATCGCGTTGGTGACGGGCGGACCGGAAGTGAAGTTCTGCCATTCCAGCTCGAACTTGATGTTGGCGTATTTGCCGTCCTTCGGCAGGTATTTCTCGAGCAACTGCAATTGGCGGATGACGACGCCTGCGGTCACCGTGTTGGTCGTGGTATCCTGCGTTCCGATGCCGAGCTTGACGGTTTCCGCAGAAGCCGGCTGCGTGGCGAGCAGCGCCAGAGACGACATCGCGATCGAGAGCGTGGGAAGATGGCGGACCATTCTCATCCTCATTCGGTTGGATGTGCTGTGGGTGCCATGATTGGGGGAGGGCGCAGGCAGGGCAAATCCGGAGTGGCCGCCGCAGTCGATTAGTTGCCGGGAAAAGCTGATTGCATACTCCTTGGGCAGTCCTGCACTATAAAGCCGCTTGCCTGTGCACCCGCTATGGTCGCGGGCGCCCTTCAATCCCCCGCCTGGCCGCGCATCTCCTCCAGAATGTCGGTCCGGCAGACCACGATCTGCGAGCGTTTGGTCAGCACGATTCCCTTCTCCTGCATCCGCTTCAGGCTGATCGTGACCCATTGCCTGGTGGCGCCGACCATGTGGGCGATGTCGGCGTGGGTGAAGGCCGCGGCGATCACGGTGCCGTCGGCGTCCTCGACACCGTAGAGCTCGACGAGATGCAGCAAGAGATGGGCGAGACGCTGCGTGATCGAGCGCGTCCCCAGCATCTGGGCCAGCGCCGAATAGCATTTGCCCTTGAACGTCAGACCTTCGATCAGGCCAATCGCGAGGTTCGGGATCTCTGCGGCAAGGGACCGCAGTTCTTTTCCGGGCAGGTGCACGACGCTGCAATTGCTGGAGGCAACGCCGGACCATTGATGAACGGTGCCTTCGAACACTTCGGGACCGCCGACGAAATTGCCAACATGCCAATAGGCCAGCGTGATCTCGCGTCCGAGTGGCGAGGTGTAGAATACACGGATGCGGCCGCTTTCGATCAGCCAGATGCCGTCATGCTTGCCGCCCTGACTAAAGAGCGTCTGGCCGCGGTTGAGCACCTTGCGGCGGCCCTGTTTCAGCACCAACTCCCGCTCGCGCGGTGAGAGCTTGTCCATCAACGGTGGTGGACCGCCGATCCATTGCTGATTCTCGGTCAGCAGCAACGAGGAACTGCCGGCAGGCCGGGCGGCCGGTGGAACAGCCCCGCGCACCACATTGGCCGCCTGCAACATCGCCTGCCTCCCGAACGTTCAAATCGTTCTAAAGAGGAGCAATGTCCGTGCCAGATGGAGGCAGATGCCTCGCGCGGGGAATAGACACCGAAGACCGGCTCACCGGCCCGCCAAGTTCAGCAGATACGACTTCGGATATATTCCCCGGTTGTGCCCATCCGAGAACGAGATGTTCAGCCCATAGCCGAGATCGCCGATGTCGGTGATCGCAATCCCCGGAAACGCTTTGGGGAAGCAGCCGTCGAAGCGGGCGCGGGTGCAATGGGCGCACTTGCAGGAGAGGCGGAGTGTTTCGGCAGAAACGCTGAGCGCGTCGTCCTGCGCGGTGCGGACCAGGAGCGAAGCGAGATCGGCGCTGGCTTCGTAGCCGGCCACGGTCGGTGCCACCAATGTCATTGTCATGACGAACCTCTGACTTCATTCTAGGTCGAGGCGGGAACGCACGAATAGCAACTAATTGCCGGTGCCGGCGGAATCGCGAGCCTGCTCTTCGAGCAACCCATGCGAAATGTGAAACTAATCGACCGGGAACTTCACTTCCGAATTGCCGGACTCTCCTCTCTCCGAGACCTTGCGCGTCATCGAGGACAAAGGAGAGACGATGAGTGCATTTCAGAAGGAAACGGTTCGGTCGGTCAGGCACTGGACCGATTCCCTGTTCAGCTTCACCGCGACGCGCGATCCCGGCTTCCGCTTCCAGAACGGCCAGTTCGCAATGATTGGTCTGGAGGTCGAGGGCAAGCCGTTGATGCGGGCCTACAGCATGGCCAGCGCCAATCACGAGGAGGCGCTCGAATTCTTCTCGATCAAGGTGCAGGACGGCCCGCTGACCTCGCGCCTGCAGAAGATCAGGGAAGGCGACATCATCCTGGTCGGGCGCAAGGCGACGGGCACGCTGATCACCGGCAACCTCGTTCCGGGAAAACGCCTGCTGCTGCTCTCAACCGGAACGGGCCTGGCGCCCTTCGCCAGCCTGATCAAGGACCCCGACGTCTATGAGAATTACGAGACCATCGTACTCGCCCATGGCTGCCGCCAGGTCTCGGAACTCGCCTATGGCGAGCACCTCGTCGAGGGCCTGCGCAATCACGAATTCTTCGGCCCCTTGATCAGCGACAAGCTCGTCTACTACCCGACCGTCACCCGCGAGCCGTTCCGGAATCGCGGCCGCATCACCGACCTGATCGTCTCGAATCAGCTCTTCGAGGATATCGGACAAGCGACCCTCGACATCGAAACGGACCGCATCATGCTGTGCGGCAGCCCGGCGATGCTCGAGGAACTCCACGCGATGTTCTCGGCGCGCGGCTTTGTCGAGGGCAACCATAGCCAGCCCGGCCATTTCGTCATCGAAAAAGCCTTCGTCGAGCGCTGAGCGACAAATCGCGTCCCAGCGACAACTAATTGCTATCGCGGCGACGCCCCCTGAACAAATCTGACGCAAAGGCGCCGGGATCGGCGAACCAGGAGCAAGCGATGGCACTAGATCAGATCGTCGACGGACTTTCGGAGGTTTCCTGCGATGTGCTGGTGATCGGCGGCGGCACAGCCGGCCCGATGGCGGCACTGAAGGCGAAGTTGAAGAACCCGAAGGCCAATGTCGTCCTGCTCGAGAAGGCGAACGTCAAGCGCTCCGGCGCAATCTCGATGGGCATGGACGGGCTCAACAACGCCGTCATCCCCGGCTATGCAACGCCGGAGCAGTACACCAAGGAAATCACCATCGCCAATGACGGCATCGTCGACCAGAAGGCGGTCTACAAATACGCCCAGAATTGCTACAAGATCATCGAGGAGCTCGACAGTTTCGGCATCCGCTTCCTGAAGAACGAGAACGGCGACTACGCCGTCAAGAAGGTGCATCACATCGGCACCTATGTGCTGCCAATGCCGAACGGCGAGACGGTGAAGAAGGCGCTGTATCGTCAGCTCCGCCGCGCCCGCATCCTCATTTCCAACCGCTACATGGCGACACGCCTGGTCAAATCGGGCGACGGCCGCATCGCGGGTGCCATCAGCGTCAACACGCGTACCGCCGAGATGCTGGTGATCAAGGCCAAGGCCGTGATCCTCTGCATGGGCGCCGCCGGTCGCCTGGGCCTGCCGACCTCCGGCTACATGTTCGGCACCTACGAGAACGCCGCCAATTCCGGCGACGGCTACGCCATGGCCTATCACGCCGGGGCGGCACTGGCGAACCTCGAATGCTTCCAGATCAACCCGCTGATCAAGGACTATAACGGCCCGGCCTGCGCCTATGTCGCCGGTCCCTTCGGCGCCTACACCGCGAACAACGAGGGCTCGCGCTTCATCGAATGCGACTACTGGTCCGGTCAGATGATGCTGGAGTTCTACAACGAGCTGCTGTCCGGCAAGGGTCCGGTGTTCCTGCAGCTCAAGCATCTGCACCCCGACACCATCTCCGAGATCGAATCCACGCTACACAAGGTCGAGCGCCCGACGCGCGGCCTGTTCCAGCAGGGACGCGGCGTCGACTACCGCAGCGAGTCGATCGAGATGCACATCTCCGAGATCGGCTTCTGCTCCGGCCATAGCGCCTCCGGCGTGTTCGTCGACGACAATGCGCGCACCACCGTGCCCGGCCTCTACGCCGCCGGTGACATGGCGAGCGTGCCGCACAATTACATGCTCGGCGCCTTCACCAACGGCTCGGTCGCCGGCATCGACGCGATGGAGTTCGCCGACAGTCACGATTTTGCGGAGTTCGACGCGGCCGACGTCGCCATGGAGCGCGACCGCGTGATGGCGCCGACCAAGCGCGAGGACGGCATTCCGCCGAACCAGATCGAGTACAAGACGCGGCGCCTGGTCAACGACTATCTGCAGCCGCCGAAGGTCACGCGGAAATACGAGCTCGGCATGCGGCGCCTTGCGGAAGCGCGGGAGGACATGCAGGAGCGCATGATCGCGCGCAACGCGCATGAGTTGCTCCGCGCCCTCGAAGTGCAGTCGATCATGGACTGCGCCGACATGGCCGCGCACGCTTCGCTGTACCGTGAGGAAAGCCGCTGGGGTCTCTATCACTGGCGCACGGATTTCCCGGAGAAGGACAACGAGAACTGGTTCTGCCACACGCTGCTGTCCAAGCAGGACGGCAAGATGACCAGCGAGAAGCGCGCCGTCGAACCTTACGTGGTCCCGATCGCGGACGATGAGAAGGACCTCTACGACAAGCAGCGCATCCGCGCCTCGGCCTGATCCACCCGAACACAGCAACAGGAGACATCACATGCCTCTCGCGTCCTATCAGACATCGGTTCCGGTGGTCGTCGACGATGCCAAATGCATCGCCGACAAGGGTTGCACCGTTTGTGTCGACGTTTGCCCGCTCGACGTCTTGCGCATCAGCGACATGACGAACAAGGCCTACATGGCCTATGACGAGTGCTGGTACTGCATGCCCTGCGAGGCCGATTGCCCGACCGGCGCCGTCACCGTCAACATTCCCTATCTGTTGAGGTGATCATGTCGAGCCCGTTCGAATCCTACGACGATCTCGAAGACGCCGACGAGCGGCTTCAGGCCGCAGATCCCGCCGAGCGCCGCGTTGCCATCATCGCGCTCGGCCATTCCGGCGATCCCGCCGCCGTTGGCCATCTCGCCAATATGGTCGTCGATCCCGATGCCGGTGTGCGGCAGCAGGTCGCGATGGCGCTCGGCGAGTTCGACGGGCCGGAGGCCGCGAGTGCGCTGGTCAAGCTGTTGGTCGACCCCGAAAGGATCGTGGCAGCCGCCGCCGCCGACAGCATGGCCGAGTTCAAGGATCCCGCCTGCGCCGACGTGATCCTGCCGCTGGTCAGGCATGCCCACGCCTTCGTCCGCATGGGCGCGCTGCGCGCGTTGAAGGAATTACGGTGCAAGGACACACTCAAGCCCGCGCTGGAAGCACTCCAGGACCCTGACGCCGCCGTACGCGTGCAGGCGATCGGCGTGATCGGCTTCCTCAAGCTGGAGGAATCGATTCCGGCGCTGACCGCGCTGATCAACGATCCTGACGCCCATGTGCGTCGCGCCGCCGTGAGCGCGCTGGCTTTCTCGCAGATGAAGCCGGCGGCGGAGACCATCACCCGCGCACTGAAGGATTCGGATTGGATGGTCCGCGAGATGGCCGCGGAGACGCTGGGCCTCAACGTCAACGGTTCGCTCGCCGCCGATCAACTGGTCGCGTGCCTCGCCGACGAGTTCTGGCAGGTGCGGCTGAAGGCGATCCGCAGCCTTGGGAAGATGAAGATCGAGCGCGCGGTACGGCCGATCGGCCATTGCGTCAATCACGACCAAGCCAACTTGCGGAAAGAGGCGGCCGCCGCGATCGGCGAGATCGCGCATCCCGACGGCGAGGCATTTCTGGCCGTCATCGCCGACGATCCCGATCCCGATGTGCGCAAGAATGCGCGTTGGGCGCTGCAGCAGATCGCGGCCCGCAAAGCGCGCGCAGGCGCGTAAGGGCCTCCGGGCAGGGGGCATAGCGGCCCTTCGCGGTCGCTCTGGACTTCCCCTGCCAGACGTTTATTGGTCTTCGCCAATGGGATCGGCCTGCCGTTCGAACGCGGCCGATCCGTGAAGAAACAGCGAGGACGCCGGCCATGACGATACTGTCCGTTAAAGACCTTCTCCCTGAGGACGGAACGAAGGGGACACTGGTTGGCCGCGTCTGGCTGCCGCAGGTGAACGGTCCGGCCGTGGTCGCCGTGCGCGCCAACGGTGTCTTCGACGTCACCGCAAAATTTCTCACCGTCAGCGCACTCTGCGAAGAGGAAAATCCGGCCAAGGCGCTGGCCTCGGTCAAGGGTGAGCGCATCGGCGATCTGGAAGCGATCGTGGCCAATACCGCGCCCGATACACGCGACCCGAAAAAACCCTGGCTGCTCGCGCCGGTGGATCTCCAGACCCTGAAGGCAGCCGGCGTCACCTTCGCGATTTCGATGCTGGAACGCGTCATCGAAGAGCGCGCCAAGGGCAACCCGGCCTCGGCCGAAGCGATCCGGAAAGAGGTGACGCGGCTGATCGGCGACGATCTGTCGAAGCTCAAGCCGGGCTCGGATCAGGCGATGCACCTGAAGCAGGTGCTGATCGATCAGAACGCCTGGAGCCAATATCTCGAGGTCGGCATCGGTCCGGATGCCGAGGTCTTCACCAAGGCGCCCACCTTGTCGTCGGTCGGCACCGGCATGGACGCTGGCCTGCATCCGAAATCGACCTGGAACAATCCCGAACCCGAGCTCGTGCTGTTCGTATCGAGCCGCGGCAAGATCGTCGGCGGCGCGCTCGGCAACGACGTGAATCTGCGCGACTTCGAGGGCCGCTCGGCGCTGCTGTTGTCGAAGGCCAAGGACAACAACGCGTCCTGCTCGATCGGCCCGCTGCTGCGCCTGTTCGACGACACCTTCACGCTCGACGACGCACGCAAGCTGGATATCAGCCTGAACGTCACGGGGACGGACGGCTTCGTTCTCGACGGCCATTCCTCGATCAGCAGGATCAGCCGCGATCCCACCGATCTGGTCGCGCAGACCATCGGCAAGGTGCATCAATATCCTGACGGATTCGTGCTGTTCCTCGGCACCATGTTCGCTCCCGTAAAGGATCGCGATGCGCCGGGGCAGGGATTCACCCACAAGCGCGACGACATCGTCACCATCGCAGCGCCTCAGCTCGGCAAGCTCGTCAACCGCATGCGCACCAGCGACGAGTGCGAGCCGTGGACGTTCGGCATCGGCGCGCTGATGAAGAACCTGGCGCAACGGAAGCTGATTTAGCGCTGCTTCCTACGCCCCGCTGACAGCTGAGGCTCCATCGCGCCACCTGAATTTTTTCATCTCCCCGTTGCATGGTGGGAACAAAATCGCGCTGAACGTGTCATAATTCAGCTCGCCTAACCTCACCTGCGCTTCCTCCAAATAGTCAAATAATATGACTAGTCGGAACTCAACTTCCGTGGAATAGTCCCCGTCGCTGGCCCGAAGGCCAGCCGGCGGGTGCCATGCTACCAATGGGTGCCCCGGATAAACATCTTGGGAGACACGCCTGATGACCTCCAAAGCCCTCTTTGCGGCCAGCGCCATGGTCGCCTTGCCGCTCGCGGTGATCGGCTTCTCGCAGATCGGGTCGGAATCCGGCTGGCGCGAAGCCGAGACGTCCGTCTCAGCGTGAAGTCGACCTCCTGCACCGCGCCAAAGCTCTTGCTGATCCCCCGCACCTCCGGCGTGCTTCCGTTCGCCTTCATCGCCCCGCAGCAGGGGCTGGTCGCGCTCGCGCGCCGGCCGGCGGCGAAGCAGGTGGGAGCGGCGTCATGACCTCGCGGATCGTCGTCATCCCGACGCGGCGGGCCCATTCCAACCATGCGGAGGTGGCGCGTTCGATCGGCGTCGACATCATCGCCGGCCGCTACGCGGAAGGCACGCGCCTGCCTGGTGATGCCGAAATGATCGCGATGTTCGGCGTGTCGCGGCCGGTGCTGCGCGAAAGCGTCAAGACGCTGGTCGCCAAGGGCCTGCTCACCACCAAGGCGCGGGTCGGCACCGTCGTGCGCGAGCGTGGCGCCTGGAACATGTTCGACGCGGACGTGCTGGCCTGGCACCTCGACGCCGGCATCGACAAGCGCTTCCTCGACGACCTCGCCGAGATCCGTCTGGCCGTCGAGCCGCGCGCGGCGATGCTGGCGGCAGCGCAGCGATCCGAGCAGGACATCAGCGAGCTAAACCGCTGCATGGATCGCATGCGGCATGAAGCGTCCGACTCGGTCGGATTTGCCGATGCCGATCTCGCGCTTCATGTGGCCGTGGCGCGTGCCTCGGGCAATCTGTTCATGCGCTCGATCGGGCATGTCATCGAAGCAGCGCTGCGCGCCTCGTTCCTGCTCAGCGCCCCGGTGGAGTCGGAGGACCGCGACACCGTGCTGCTCTGGCATCAGAAGATCGTCGACGCCATCGTCGCGGGCGATGCCGATGCCGCATCCGAGGCCATGGTCTATGTCATTCACAACGGCATGCGCCGTCACGACAGCACGGTGATCGAGACCGCCTCGGCCGAGCCGCTGCCGTCGGCCGATACTGGAGAACGAGCGTGACAGACCTTCGCATCGCCATCGTCGGCTTCGGCAAGATCGCGCGGGACCAGCATGTAGGGGCGATCGCCGCCACGCCGGGTGCAACGCTCGCCGCCGTGGCGAGCCGGAATGCCTCGCTGCCCGGCGTGCCGCATTTTGCGACCATCGAGGAATTGCTGGAGAAGGGTCCCCCGATCGACGCGGTCTCGCTCTGCACGCCGCCGCAAGTGCGGCGGGCCCAGGCCGCGGCGGCCCTCGCCGCCGGCAAGCATGTCATGCTGGAGAAGCCGCCGGGCGCCGGCGTTGCCGAGCTCGATCCGCTGATCGCGATGGTCGGCGCGGCAAGGCGCACGCTGTTTGCGACCTGGCATTCGCGCTATGCGCCAGCGGTCGAGCCGGCGCGGCAATGGCTCGCGGAGCGGCGCATCAAATCAGTGCACATCAGCTGGAAGGAGGATGTTCGTGTCTGGCATCCCGGCCAGGGCTGGATCTGGGAGCCGGGCGGCCTCGGCGTGTTCGATCCCGGTATCAATGCGCTGTCGATCCTGACCAGGATTCTGCCGATGCCCTTATTCGTCACCGCGGCCGAGCTGGCCTTTCCAGCCAACTGCCAGGCGCCGATCGCGGCGAACCTGAACCTGACGGATATCAGCGGCCTGCCCGTGACTGCCGAGTTCGACTTCCGCCAGACCGGGCCGCAGAGCTGGGACATTCTCGTCGACACCGACCAGGGCCGGCTGACGCTGTCCAGCGGCGGCGCGCGCGTGGCTGTCGAGGGCAAGGTGCTTGCCGAAGGGCCCGATGAGGAATATCGCGGACTCTACCGTCGCTTGGTCGAGCTCGCAGCGACCGGCGCAAGTGACGTCGATCTGACGCCGCTCCGTCTCGTCGCCGACGCCTTCCTGCTCGGCAAGCGCACGATCGTCGAACCGTTTGTGGATTGAGCATGGCCGCATCGACAATCACAAGAGACGTGTTCGGGACGCTGCCTGACGGCCGCAAGGTCGAGCGCGTCGTGTTGCGCGGGCAGGGCGGCTTCGAGGCACGCATCATCAGCTACGGCGCAGTGCTGCAAGCGCTGATCGCGCCGGATGCCGACGGCGGATACGACGACGTCGTGCTTGGCCACGATGCCTTCGCCGGCTATCTCGCCGAACGGAAGTTTCTGGGCGCCACCGTCGGCCGCTATGCGAACCGCATCGCCAGGGGACGGTTTTCGCTTCAAGGCGAGACGGTGCAGCTTGCCGTCAACAATGGTCCGAATGCGTTGCATGGCGGGCTCGAGGGTTTTGATCGCAAGCTCTGGGTGATCGCGGGCATCGATGAGGGCGCCGAGCCCGCGGTGACGCTCACCCATGTCAGCCCGCATGGCGAGGAGAATTATCCGGGCAAGCTCGACGTCCGCGTGACCTATCGCATCACCGGCCCGACCGAGCTGTCGCTGCTGATGGAAGCGCGGACCGACCGGCCGACTATCGTCAATTTGACCAACCACAGCTTCTTCAACCTCGAGGGTGCGACGTCGGGTAGGTCCATTCTCGATCATCGCCTGATGGTGGCCGCCGAGCAGTTCCTCGCCATCGATTCCACCGCCATTCCGCTGCCGGAGCCGCCGCGCAGCGTGGCCGGCACGGCGTTCGATTTCCGCAAGCCGCAGCCGGTGGGCGAGCGGATCCGCGAGGGCGACCCGCAACTGCAAAACGGCAGGGGCTACGACCACACCTATTGCCTCGGGCGCGACGGCAAGCTTGCGCTCGCGGCGCGGCTGGAGGCGCCGCGCTCCGGGCGTATCATGGAGCTGCTTACCGACCAGCCCGGACTTCAGGTCTATTCCGGCAATTATCTCGACGGGACGATGTCGGGCAAGGGCGGCAAGCTGATCCGGCAATCGGACGCCATGTGCCTGGAGCCGCACATCTGGCCCGATGCTCCGAACCGGCCGGATTTTCCGAGCCCGCGCCTCGATTCCGGCGAGGTCTATCGCCATCACACGGTCTATCGCTTTTCGGTGAGGTCGCCATGATGGAGCAGGTGCCAACGACTGTCCTCTCGGACCATCCTTGCCATCTCGGCGAAGGTCCGATCTATGACGTGACCACCGACACGGCCTGGTGGTTCGACATTCGCGAAGGCAAGCTGTTCGAGGCGCAACTCGGCGGTGGCTCTGTCCGCATCCATGCGCTCGGCCGGATGGCGAGCGCGCTCGGACGCATCGACGCCGAGCGTCAGCTGATCGTGGCCGAAGACGGCCTCTACATCCGCAAGCTCGCTGATGGTGCGATGACGCTGTTCTGTCCGCTCGAAGCGGACAATCCGGCGACGCGCTCAAACGATTGCCGGGTGCATCAATCGGGTACGTTCTGGATCGGCACCATGGGCAAGAAAGCCGAGCCGAAGGCGGGCGCGATCTACGCGCTTCATCGCGGCAAGATCTCGACCCTGTTTCCCGGCATCAGCATTCCCAATTCGATCTGCTTCTCGCCCGACGGCGCCACCGGCTACTTCACCGACACTCCGCGCGCGGTGCTCTATGCCGTGCCGCTCAACCCCGCGACCGGCCTGCCGCGCGGCGAGCCGGAGGTGCTGCTGCGCCACAGCGGCGTCGGCGGTCTCGACGGTTCGGTGTGCGACGCCGACGGGCAGATCTGGAATGCGTGCTGGGGCGCGAGCCGGATCGACGTCTACTCGCCGCTAGGCGAACGCCTGCGTTCGCTCAGCGTGCCGGCGAAGCAGGCGAGCTGCCCTGCCTTCGTCGGCCCCGACCTGTCGCGCCTGCTCGTCACGTCGGCCTGGCAGGACATGGACGCGGCGGCACGCGCGGCCGATCCGCAAGCCGGCTGCACCTTTCTGCTCGAAGCAGCCGCGCGCGGGCGCGCGGAGCCCGACGTCAAGCTCGCATAGGAGGCCCAAGCCGTACACGACCGTCGTTCTCGAAACCTCGAAAGAAAGTCTGACACCCAAAGGGAGTGAAACATGCTGAAACTGAAGACGACATTTCTCGCGCTGGCGCTCGCCAGCGCCGCCACGATGGCCACAGGCGTCACTGCCTTTGCCCAGAAAGCGACGGTCGGCATCGCCATGCCGACGAAATCCTCGGCGCGCTGGATCGACGACGGCAACAACATGGTCAAGGTGCTGAAGGAGCGCGGCTACAACACCGACCTGCAATATGCCGAGGACGACATCCCGAACCAGCTCTCCCAGGTCGAGAACATGGTGACGAAGGGCGCCAAGGCGCTGGTGATCGCCGCGATCGACGGCACCACCTTGTCCGACGTGCTGAAGCAGGCGAAAGCAAAAGGCATCACCGTGATCGCCTATGACCGCCTGATCCGCGGCACGCCGAACGTCGACTATTACGCGACCTTCGACAATTTCCAGGTCGGCGTGCTCCAGGCGGAGTCGATCGTGCAAGGTCTCGGCCTGAAGGACGGCAAGGGCCCCTTCAACATCGAGCTGTTCGGTGGCTCGCCCGACGACAACAATGCCTACTTTTTCTACAACGGCGCCATGAGCGTGCTGAAGCCGTACATCGACAGCGGCAAGCTCGTCGTCGTGTCCGGCCAGATGGGCATGGATAAGGTCGCGACCCTGCGCTGGGACGGAGCCACCGCGCAGGCCCGCATGGACAATTTGCTGAGCGCCTACTACGGCAACAAGAAGGTCAACGCCGTGCTGTCGCCCTATGACGGGCTCTCGATCGGCATCATCTCCTCGCTGAAGGGTGTCGGCTACGGCAGTGCCGGCCAGCCGATGCCCATCATCTCGGGCCAGGATGCCGAAGTGCCTTCGATCAAGGCCATGCTGCGCGGCGACCAGTACTCGACCATCTTCAAGGACACCCGCGACCTCGCCAAGGTGACCGCTGACATGGTCGACGCCGCGCTGGCCGGCAAGGAGGTCACCGTCAACGACACCAAGACCTACGAGAATGGCGTCAAGACCGTGCCGTCCTACCTGCTGAAGCCGGTTGTGGTCTACAAGGACAATTGGGAGAAGGTGCTGGTCGACAGCGGCTACTACAAGAAGTCGCAGTTCCAGTAAGTGAGTGCTCCGTCGTTCCGGGGCGATGCGAAGCATCGAACCCGGAACCTCGAGATTCCGGGTTCGATGCTCCAGGCCCGCTTCGCGGCCCCGGCGCATCGCCCCGGAATGACGGCGGAAGGATGAGCTTTTTCAAGGACACGATGCCATGACCGCCATGCTGGAGATGCGCAACGTCAGCAAGAGCTTTGCCGGCGTGCAGGCGCTGCGCGACGTCAACTTCTCGGTTCGCGCCGGGCAGATCCATGCGCTCGTCGGCGAGAACGGCGCCGGCAAGTCGACGCTGATGAAGGTGCTGAGCGGGGTCTATCCGCACGGCAGCTACGAGGGCACCATCATCTTCGACGGCGAGGAGCGCCGCTTTCGCGACATCAATGATTCCGAGGCGCTGGGTATCATCATCATCCATCAGGAGCTGGCGCTGATCCCGCTGATGTCGATCGCGGAGAACATCTTTCTGTCGCATCCGCCGTCGAAGTTGGGGGTGATCGACCGCGACGAGGTCTACCGGCGCACGCGCGAGCTGCTGGCGCAGGTCGGCCTGAAGGAATCCCCGGACACGCTGATCACCGATCTCGGCGTCGGCAAGCAGCAGCTGGTGGAGATCGCGAAGGCATTGTCCAAGCGGGTGCGGATGCTGATCCTGGACGAGCCGACCGCGAGCCTCAACGAGGCCGACAGCGCCGCGCTGCTCGAACGGCTGATGGCGTTCCGCGAGCAGGGCATCGGCTCGATCCTGATCTCGCACAAGCTGAACGAGGTCGCCAAGGTCGCCGACCACATCACCGTGCTGCGCGACGGCCGCACGGTGGACAGCATCGACTGCCATGCCGAGCCGATCCAGGAAGACCGCATCATCCGCAGCATGGTCAATCGCGATATGGCGCACCGTTTCCCGGAGCGCAACGTGAAGATCGGCGAGCCCGTGCTCGACGTCGAGAACTGGTCGGTCTATCACCCCATCCATCCCGAGCGGCAGGTGATCAAGAACGTCAGTTTCGGCGTCAGGCGCGGCGAGGTCGTGGGCATTGCCGGGCTGATGGGGGCAGGGCGCACCGAGTTCGCGATGAGCCTGTTCGGCCGCTCCTGGGGCACCAATATCAGCGGCATGATCCGGCTCGAAGGCCGTGAGATAGTGCTGCCGAGCGTCGCCGCCGCGATCGACGCCGGACTTGCCTACGTCACCGAGGACCGCAAGCAGCTCGGCCTGATCCTCGCCGACGACGTCCGCAAGAACATCACGCTGGCGAGCCTCGACCAGGTCGCACCCGGCAGGGTGATCGACGACATCGCCGAGCTGAAGGTCGCCAGCGACTACCGCAACCGCATGCGCATCCGCTGCTCCGACGTCTACCAGGAGACCGGCCAGCTCTCCGGCGGCAACCAGCAGAAGGTCGTGCTGTCGAAATGGCTGATGACCGACCCCAAGGTCCTGATCCTGGACGAGCCGACCAGAGGTATCGACGTCGGTGCCAAATATGAGATTTACTGTATCATCAACGAGCTTGCGGAAGCCGGCCGCGGCGTCGTGGTGATCTCCTCGGAGATGCCCGAGCTGCTCGGCATCTGCGACCGCATCTGCGTCATGAACGACGGCGCCTTCGTCGGCGAGTTCAAGGGCGCAGAGGCGACCCAGGAAAAGATCATGCGCGCCATCATGCGCAATGAACGAAGCATTGGAAACGCCGCGCCCGCGGCCGCGGAGATGGGAGGATCGCAGCCATGACCGACAAGACGGTTTCGCTGCCCGAGGAGCGCCGGCACGGCAGCTTCATCAAGAACAATTTGCGTAATTACGGCATGTTGATGTCGCTGGTTGCGATCATGCTGTTCTTCCAGGTCGTGACCGGCGGCACGCTGCTGCAGCCGCTCAACCTCACCAACCTGGTGCTGCAGAACAGCTATATCGTCATCATGGCGCTGGGCATGCTGCTGGTCATCGTCACCGGCCATATCGACCTCTCGGTCGGCTCGGTCGCAGGCTTCATCGGCGCCGTGGCGGCCTTGCTGATGGTGACCTACAAGGTCGATTACACGCTTGCCTTCATTGCTTGCCTCGCGCTCGGTGCCGCCATCGGCGCGGCGCAGGGCTATTGGGTGGCCTATTTCAAGATCCCGTCCTTCATCGTGACGTTGGCGGGCATGCTGGTGTTCAAGGGCCTGGCGCTCGCGGTGCTGCAGGGGCAGTCGCTCGGGCCGTTTCCGGCGACCTTCCAGAAGCTGTCCTCCGGTTTCATTCCGGAACTGCTGCCCGAGGCCGGCACGCTGCATCCGACGTCTATGCTGATCGGCGCCGTGCTCGCGCTCGGCCTCGTCTATGCCAGTGCCAAGGGAAGGTCGCGCGAGCAGTTGCACGGCATCGAGGTCGAGCCCTATGCGTTCTTCCTCGGCAAGAGCATTTTGCTCGCCTGCGCCGTGCTCTACTTCACCTATCTGATCGCCTCGCATCGCGGCCTGCCCAACGTGCTGGTGATCATGACCGCGCTGATCGCGCTTTACGGCTTCGTCACCCGCCGCACCGTGATCGGCCGGCAGATCTACGCCGTCGGCGGCAACGCCAAGGCGGCGAGCCTGTCGGGCATCAAGACGGAGCGGTTGACCTTCCTCACCTTCGTCAACATGGGCGTGCTCGCCGCGCTCGCCGGCCTCGTCTTCGCCGCGCGGCTCAACACCGCAACGCCCAAGGCCGGCCTCGGCTTCGAGCTCGACGTCATCGCCGCCTGCTTCATCGGCGGCGCTTCGGCCTATGGCGGCGTGGGGCGGGTCGGCGGTGCCGTGGTCGGCGCCATGATCATGGGTGTGATGAACAACGGCATGTCCATCCTCGGCATCGGCATCGACTATCAGCAGGTCATCAAGGGCCTGGTGCTGCTCGGCGCGGTGTGCATCGATGTGTACAATCAGCGGCGGTGAGTGGACGCTCGCGATCTGAGCTATTGCCCACGATTTGGGTATATGATCGAATGGCCGGATGGAGCAGGGCCGGCCAAATCCCGATCTGATCATCTTCGACTGCGATGGCGTGCTCGTCGACAGCGAGCTCTTGAGCTGCCGCTGCCTGTCCGAGGTGCTGGCGGAATTCGGTCTCGTGCTCAGCGAGGCGCAGGCGCTCGAGCTGTTTCTCGGACGCAGCACCAAGGCGATCGAGCAGCACTACCACGATCTTGGAGAGATCGTGCCGGATGGCTTTTTGCCGCGCTTGAAGTCGCGTGTGCTGGAGACATTCGCCGCCTCGCTCGCGCCAATCCCGGGGGTCGAGTCGGTGATCTCCGGGCTGACCGTGCCGTTCTGTGTGGCCTCGTCGAGCGACCTCGACCGTGTCTCGCTCTCGCTCGACGTCACCGGTCTTCGGGCCTATTTCGGCGATCGAATCTACACCGCGCAAATGGTCAGGCACGGCAAGCCGGCGCCCGATCTCTTTCTCCATGCTGCCCAGGGCATGCGTACACCGCCGTCGCGCACGCTGGTGATCGAGGACAGCGTCAGCGGTGTGCAGGCGGGCAAGGCGGCCGGCATGACCGTCTGGGGATTTGTCGGCGGCGGCCATTATCGCAGCCGCGACGGCCGGGCTATATTGTCCGCCGCCGGGGCCGATCGGGTCTTCGCGCAAATGAGTGATTTCTGGGAGGTGTGAGCGCGCATGGCCGCCGAGAACGACAAGTCGAGACTCGACGACGCCGCGCGCGCCGGCTGGCTCTATTTCATCGCCGGCCACACCCAGGACGAGATCGCAAAGATGCTGCAGGTCTCGCGCGCCTCGGCGCAGCGGCTGGTCTCGCTGTGCCTCGCCGAGCGGCTCATCACCTTCCGGCTCGAGCATCCCATCGCAGCCTGCATGGAGCTGGCAGCGCGTCTGAAGGAGCGGTTCAAACTCGTCCATTGCGAGGTGGTGCCGGCCGATCCCGCCGCGCCGCAGGCGGTGGCCGGAATTGCCGAGCGCTGTGCCAATTTGCTCGATTCCACGCTGCGCTCGGAGACGCCCGTCATCGTCGCGCTCGGCACGGGGCGGGCGGTGCGCGCCGCGGTCGAGCGCGTCACGCCGATCGACCGGCCCAATCACCAGATCGTCTCGCTGGTCGGCAACATCTCCGCCGACGGCTCGGCGAGCTTCTACGACACCGTCGGCCGGCTCGCCGACCGCACCGGTGCGCGGCACTATCCGATGCCGCTGCCGTTCCTGATGTCGTCGGAGGACGAGCGCAACAGGATGGTGCGCATCGAGCCGATCGCCAAGGTCAAGGCGGTGGCGGCCAGGGCCGATCTGCGCCTCGTCGGCATCGGCCAGATGGACCAGAAGGCGCAGGTGCACGTTGACGGCTTCGTCACCCGCGACGAATTGTTCGAGATGATGCGGCTCGGCGCCATCGGCGAGATCACCGGCTGGGCCTATGACGCCAAGGGCCGCCTGCTCAAGGCCGGCACCAACAAGCGCCTCACCAGCATTCCGCCGGAAGTGCCGGCCAAGACCACGACGATCGGTGCGGCGGTGGGCGCGGCCAAGGTGGCCGCGATCTCTGCCGCGTTGAGCGGGGGTCTGATCAACGGGCTGATCACCGACGAGGCGACGGCAAGGGCGATCCTGGAGCGGTAGGGGCGCTACCTCTCCACCTGCTCCACTGTCGTCGTCCGCGAAGGCGGACGATCCGGTACGTCGCAGCCCCTCTTGGGGCAAACCAATAGACGATACGGAGTACTGGAGGCCCCGCCTTCGCGGGGCATTGACACTGAGTTTGGGCGCATCCCTCCCGCACCGCAGCACGCATAAGTTGCTGGAACGCTCGCGCCCGTGCTTGACAACTCCTGCTCTCCCGTTGAACATACGCCCAACGCGTGGGCATATGCCCAAAACGCGAACTGAGGGGAGGTCACCGTGAAACATGTCCTGGGCGCCGTCTGCGGCGCGTCTGTCCTGCTGGCCGTCCCGGCGCTGGCCGAAACGACCCTGACCATCGCCACCGTCAACAATGGCGACATGATTCGCATGCAGGGGCTGACGAGTGAGTTCACCAAGAAGAACCCGGATATTTCGGTCAAATGGGTGACGCTGGAGGAGAACGTGCTGCGCCAGCGCGTCACCACCGACATCGCTACCAAGGGCGGCCAGTTCGACGTGCTCACCATCGGCACGTACGAGGTGCCGATCTGGGCCAAGAAGGGCTGGCTGGTGCCGCTCGCCAATCTCGGCGCCGATTACGACGTTGCCGACCTCCTGCCCAAGATCAAGGACGCGGTCTCCGCTGACGGCAAGCTCTACGCCGCACCGTTCTACGGCGAGAGCTCGATGGTGATGTATCGCACCGATTTGTTCGAGAAGGCCGGCCTGAAGATGCCGGAAAAGCCGAGCTGGGATTTCGTGATCGATGCGGCCAAGAAGCTGACGGACAAGAGCGCCGGCACTTACGGCATCTGCCTGCGCGGCAAGGCAGGCTGGGGCGAGAACATGGCGTTCCTGTCGGCGATGGCCAATTCCTACGGCGCGCGCTGGTTCGACGAGAAGTGGCAGCCGCAGTTCAACACGCCGGAATGGAAGACGACGCTCACCACCTACGTCAACCTGATGAAGGAAGCCGGCCCTCCCGGCGCCAGCTCCAACGGCTTCAACGAGAATCTGGCGCTGTTCAACGCCGGCAAATGCGCGATGTGGATCGACGCGACGGTCGCTGCGTCGTTCGTCACCAATCCGAAGGAGTCCAAGGTCGCCGACAAGGTCGGCTTCGCCCTCGCGCCCAACACCGGGCTCGGCAAGAACGCCAACTGGCTGTGGGCCTGGAACCTCGCGATTCCCGCCGGCTCCAAGAAGACGGAAGCCGCCGAAAAGTTCATCGCCTGGGCGACCAGCAAGGACTACACCAAGCTGGTGGCATCGAAGGAGGGCTGGGCCAACGTGCCGCCAGGAACGCGCACCTCGCTCTACCAGAACGATGAGTACCTGAAGGTTGCGCCGTTCGCGAAACTGACGCTGGCCTCGATCGACGCCGCCGATCCCAACAAGCCGACGGTGAAGCCCGTGCCTTACGTCGGCGTGCAATATGCCGCGATCCCTGAATTCCAGGGCATCGGCACGCAGGTGGGTCAGCAATTCTCGGCGGCGCTTGCGGGATCGATGACGGTCGATGCCGCGCTGACCGCGGCGCAATCGGTGACCGAGCGCGAGATGAAGCGGGCCGGCTACATCAAGTGAACCCGGGCTCTCCCTGAGCTCAAACTTGCGGCCATCCATCCTTGCTGGATGGCCGCCTTCTTCCACCGAGCGGAGCGCCAAGAATGGCAACCCGGCAGACGCAGCTTCTTGCGCGGTCGCTCCTGTCCCCGGCCGTCGGGCTGCTGTTCATCTGGATGATCGTCCCGCTGGCGCTGACGATCTACTTCTCGACGCTGCACTACAGCCTGCTCGATCCCGGCTCGGAATCGTTCGTCGGCCTCGAAAACTTCCGGTACTTCCTCACCGATCCCGCCTTCCTCGCCTCGCTCCAGAACACGCTGGTGCTGGTCGGCTCGGTGCTGGCGCTGACCATCCTGCTCGGGATTCCGCTGGCGCTGCTGATGGACCAACCCGTGATCGGCCGCAATTTCGTGCGGCTGATGGTGATCGCCCCGTTCTTCGTGATGCCGACCGTAAGCGCGCTGGTCTGGAAGAATTTGTTGATGCATCCGGTGTCGGGTCTGTTCGCCTGGCTCGCCTCGCTGTTCGGTCTGACGCCGATCGATTGGTTCAACGACGTACCGCTGTTCGCGGTGATTTTGATCGTGACGTGGCAATGGCTGCCGTTCGCGACGTTGATCCTGCTCACCGCGCTGCAATCGCTCGACGAGGAGCAGAAGGAGGCCGCCGAGATGGACGGCGCCAGCGCCGTCTCGACCTTCATCTACATCACGCTGCCGCACCTCGCGCGTCCCATCACGGTGGTGATCCTGATCGAGACCATCTTCCTGCTGACGGTGTTCGCCGAGATCTTCGTCACCACGGGCGGCGGCCCGGGCCTCCAGACCACCAACATCGCCTTCCTGATCTATTCGCAGGCGCTGATCCAGTTCGACGTCGGCAGCGCCTCCGCGGGCGGACTCGTCGCTGTGGTGATCGCCAACATCGTTGCCTTCTTTCTCGTCCGCATCGTCGGCCGCAATCTGGAGGCTTGAAGCATGGCGCGGATGGCGACGAGACAACGGGTGGTCATCTCGACGATCGGGGCCTGGCTGTTCGGCTTCCTGATCTTCTTCCCGATCTTGTGGATGGGGCTGGCGAGCTTCAAGACCGAGCTCGAGGCCTTCGCGATCCCGCCATCCTTCCTGTTTTTTCACTGGACCACGGAAAACTACGCGACGGTGCAGGAGCGCAGCGACTATCTGCACCACGCGATGAACTCGATCATCATCGCCGGCGGATCGACGCTCATTGCGCTGCTGATCGCCATTCCCGCGGCCTGGTCGATGGCGTTCTCGCCGACCAAGCGCACCAAGGACATCCTGCTCTGGATGCTCTCGACCAAGATGATGCCGCCGGTCGGCGTGCTGGTGCCGATCTACCTGATCTACAAGAGCTTCGGCCTGCTCGATTCCCGCATCGGCCTCGTCTTCATCCTCTGCCTCGGCAACTTGCCGATCGTCATCTGGATGCTCTTCACTTATTTCAAGGAGATCCCGCGCGACATTCTCGAAGCCGCGCGCATGGACGGCGCCACGATCGGCCGCGAGCTCGTCTATGTGCTGACGCCGATGGCGATCCCAGGGCTGGCGTCCACGCTGCTGCTCAATCTGATCCTGGCCTGGAACGAGGCGTTCTGGACGCTGAACCTGTCGACCTCGAATGCCGCACCGCTCACCACGTTCATCGCCTCCTATTCGAGTCCCGAAGGGCTGTTCTGGGCAAAACTGTCGGCGGCGTCCACGCTGGCGATCGCGCCCATTCTCGTCCTCGGCTGGTTCAGCCAGAAGCAACTCGTGCGCGGGCTCACCTTCGGTGCGGTGAAGTAGAGGGGATCATGGGTCAGATCACACTTCAAGGCGTGCAAAAGTCCTTCGGCCCCGTGCACATCATCAAGGGCGCCGACCTCGACATTGCCGACGGCTCCTTCGTCGTCTTCGTCGGCCCGTCCGGCTGCGGCAAGACCACGCTGCTGCGGTTGATCGCGGGGCTCGAGGACGTCTCTGGCGGCAAGATCCTGATCGACGGCAAGAACGTCGTCGATACGCCGCCCGCCAAGCGCGGACTGTCGATGGTGTTCCAGTCCTACGCGCTCTATCCGCATATGAGTGTGCGCGGCAATATCGGCTTCGGTCTGAAGATGGCGGGCCTGGCCAAGGACGAGATCAACCGCAAGGTCGAGGCGGCCGCCGCGACACTGAATCTCACGCCTTATCTCGACCGCAAGCCGCGCGAGCTCTCCGGCGGCCAGCGCCAGCGCGTCGCGATCGGCCGCGCCATCGTCCGCGAGCCCAAGGCATTCCTGTTCGACGAGCCGCTCTCCAATCTCGACGCCGCGCTGCGCGTGCAGATGCGCATCGAGGTGACCAGGCTGCAGAAGCAGCTCGGCACCACCGCGATCTACGTCACCCACGACCAGGTCGAGGCCATGACCATGGCCGACAAGATCGTCGTGCTCAACGGCGGCAAGATCGAGCAATATGGCTCGCCGCTGGAGCTCTACGAGCGGCCCGCCAATCTCTTCGTCGCCGGTTTCATCGGCTCGCCCAAGATGAACTTCGTCACCGGCGAACCCGCTTTGCAGAAGGGGGCAGCGACGATCGGCGTCAGGCCGGAGCATTTGAAGATCGAACGCGACGGCGGCGGAGGCTGGCAGGGCACCATTGCGGTGGCCGAGCATCTCGGCAGTGACACCTTCCTCTACGTCGATGCCGGCGCGCTCGGCATGCTGACGGCGCGCTACATCGGCGAATTGAGTCTGCATGCCGGCGACCGGGTGTCGCTGATGCCGGACCCTGCGCGCATCCACCGCTTCGACGAGAGCGGCAACGCTCTTCGGGGCTGACAAGAAACGGCAAGAAGACGGACAGACGATCATGTATCTGGAAAAATTCAGGCTGAGCGGCAAGACCGCGTTCATCACCGGCGGCGGGCAGGGCATCGGCCTCGCCTGCGCCGAGGCGCTGGCCGAGGCCGGCGCGAAGGTCATCATCGGCGATCGCGACGGCAAGGTCGCCGACAGCGCGAAGGCTAGCCTGAGGGCCAAGGGCTACGACATCGACACCGCAATCATGGACGTCACCAACACCACGCGCGTGGCGGAGGTGGCAAATGATCTCGTTGCCCGTCACGGTAAAGTCGACATCCTCGTCAACAATGCCGGCATCGCGCGCAGCGAGACGCCGGCCGAGACCGTCACCGACGAGCACTGGCTCAACGTCATCGACGTCAATCTCAATGGCACTTTCTGGTGCTGCCGCGAATTCGGCAAGCACATGCTCAAGGCGAAGAGCGGCGCCATCGTCAATATCGGCTCGATGTCGGGCTTCATCGTCAACAAGCCGCAGGAGCAGTGCTTCTACAACGCCTCCAAGGCCGCGGTGCACCATCTGACCAAGTCGCTGGCCGCCGAATGGGGCGCACGCGGCATCCGCGTCAACGCGGTGGCGCCGACCTATATCGAGACGCCGCTCAACGCCTTCGTGAAGAGCAATCCGAAAATGTATGACGCCTGGATCGGTGGAACCCCGATGGCGCGCATGGGGCAGGTCGAGGAGATCGCCTCCGTCGTGCTGTTCCTTTCGTCCGAGGCCGCAAGCTTGATGACCGGCAGCATCGTGCTAGTAGATGGCGGCTACACTTGCTGGTAGGCTTACCGTCAAAACTGACGAGAGCTTCCGGGAGCGACCATGCCGCGAGCGTATATCGGCGTCGACGTGGGGACCACGAGCACGCGCGCAGGGGTGTTTGACGAGGCCGGCGCGCTGCTCGCGACGGCCCGCCATCCGATTCGAATCTGGCATGAGGCCGGCGATATCGTCGAGCAATCGTCAGAGGACATCTGGCAGGCCTGCGTCAAATCGGTGCGCGCGGCGATGGCGGAAGCAGCGATTGCGCCGCGCAACATCGGCGGCATCGGTTTCGACGCCACCTGTTCCCTCGTGGTGCTCGATCCGCAAGGCGGGCCGCTGACCGTCAGCGCGACCGGCGAGGCGCAGCGCAACGTCATCGTCTGGATGGACCACCGCGCCACGGCCGAAGCGCGGCTGATCAACGAGACCGAGGACGCCGTGCTGCGCTATGTCGGCGGCTCGATCTCGCCGGAGATGGAGATGCCGAAGCTGCTCTGGCTGAAGCGGCATCTGCGCACGAGCTTTGACGCCGCCGGTCACTTCTTCGATCTGGCCGACTATCTGACCTGGCGCGCGACCGGTGCGCTGCAGCGTTCGACTTGCACCGTCACCTGCAAGTGGAACTATCTCGCCCATGACGGCGGCGGCTGGAGCGCGCCGTTCTTCAAGCGCATCGGCCTGTCCGACTTCGTCACCGAAAAATACGTCCGCATCGGCACCGAGATCGTTGCGCCCGGTACACGCCTTGGTGCCGGGCTCACGCCGGCAGCAGCGGCCGAGCTCGGCCTCGCCCCGGGCACCCCGGTCGGCGCCTCCCTGATCGACGCCCATGCCGGCGGCATCGGCGCGATCGGCGGCCGTGACGGGGCGGGCGGCGGGAGCGATGTCAGCGACCGTCTCGCCTACATTATGGGAACGTCGGCCTGCATCATGGCCACGACCAGGGAGCCGTGCTTCGTGCCGGGCGTGTGGGGCCCCTATTATTCCGGCATGGTGCCGGAGTTCTGGCTCAACGAAGGTGGGCAGTCCGCCGCAGGCGCTGCGATCGATCATCTCCTCAGGTCGCATCCCGGCCATGGCGAGGCGAGCGGGGCGGCGCGCAGCGAGGGCCTCGATCTCATCGATTTCCTCGAGCGCCGCATCATCGCGCGGACCGGCGATGCCAGCCGCGCCGCGCTGCTCGCGCGCGACGTCCATGTGCTGCCGGAGTTCATCGGCAATCGCTCGCCCTATGCCGACCCTGACACGCGCGCGGTGATCGCGGGCCTCGATCTCGACACCGACATCGCCTCGATGGAACGGCTGTTCGTCGCCGGCCTCTGCGGTCTTGCCTATGGCCTCGCCGAGGTAATCGAGGCGTTTGCCGCGCATGGGGTCCGATCCAGCATCATGATCATGGGCGGCGGCGCCAGCCGCAGCCCGCTGGTCCGCCAGATCATGGCGGATACCACCGGTCTCACGGTCGCGTTGCCGCAGACGAAGGAGCCGGTGCTGCTGGGCGCCGCGATGCTGGGAGCGGTCGCCGGCGGCGCCTATGCCTCGATCGGCGAGACCATGGCCAGGATGTCGGCGCTGGGCCGCAAGAGTGAACCGACCGCGCCCGACATGGCCGCATTTCACGGCCGCAAGCGCGAGGTGTACAAGCTTCTGCGCGAGGTCGATCGCGGCAGCCGCGCCGCGATGGGCAGCATCGCGAGAGGTTGAAGGACATGCTAATTGCCTGCGGCGACGCGCTGATCGATTTTGTGCCGACAAGAATCGTCGAAGAGCGCGAGGCGGTGATGCCCGCGGTCGGCGGCTCCTGCCTCAACGTCGCGATCGGTATGGCGCGGCTCGGCGCGCCGACCGGCTTCGTCGGCGGCATCTCGACCGACCTGTTCGGGCGGATGATCGCCGATCATGCCACCGCATCGAACGTCGCGCTCGATCTCGCCACCCGCAGCGACCACCAGACCACGCTCGCCTTCGTCCGCATTGTCGAGGGCGAGTCGCATTACGCCTTCTACGATGCCGAGACCGCGACGCGGAGCTGGACGTACCGCCGCGGGTCCGTTCCCTTCGGTACCGTCGAGGCCGTCCATGTCGGCTCGACCACGCTGGTCAACGACAGTGGGGCGGCCGAGACCAAGGCGCTGATCGCCGACGCGCGGGCGTCGTCCACGATCTCCTTCGATCCGAACTGCCGACCGAACCTCGTCAAGGACAAGGCGGCTTATCTCGCGCGCATGGCTGAGTTCGCCGGAAGCGCCGACCTCATCAAGATGTCGGATGTCGATTTCGCCTACCTCTTTGGCGAGGAGCCGTTTCAGCAGCGTGCGAGCACATTGCTGGCGCAGGGCACCAGCCTCGTCGTCATCACCCGCGGCAACAACGGCGCCATCGCCTGGCATGCGCAAGCAGGGCAGATCGAAGTCGCCGCGCCCAAGGTCGAGGTGGCCGACACGATCGGCGCCGGCGACAGCTTTCAGGCGGCGCTGTTGTTCGCCCTGTACAAGCAGGGCCGCATCGCCCGGCCGCGATTGAGGGACATCGATGCGGACGAGCTCCGCCGTGCGCTGTCCTTCGCAGCCAATTGTGCCGGCCTCACCTGCACGCGTCCGGGCGCGGATCCGCCCTGGAGCCACGAGATCAATTGGAGCTGGTAGTCCGCGTCACATCCGCGCGACGGCCTTTTCGGCGCACTTGAGGAAAGTTCCGATCAGAGGACTTTGCGAGTCCCGCCGCCAACAGACGGCGATGTCGAGGGAGTCCGAAACGTCACGCAGGGGCCTGAACACGACTCCGCGTGGCGCGCCGAGCTGTGCGCAGGCCGGCAGGATGGCGAGACCTTCGCCGGCCAGAACCAGGCTCATCGCCGAATGCACCGTCTCCACCCGGCTGGCGATGGGCATCACAATCTGATGCCGACGCAATAAAGGGACGACCGCGGAGGAGGCGGGCCCATGGTCCGGATGCGGCAGTGCGATCAGCGGACGGCCTTGCAGCCGCGCCATCGGCACGGAGCTCAAGCGGGCGAGGGGCGAGCGGATCGGCATGGCCAGCATGAAAGGTTGTGCACCGATCTTTGCCACCTGGATCTCGGGATGGTTGATTGCAGGCATGCACAGCGCGACCGTGACGCTGCGGTCGAGCACGCGGGCCTCGCGCGTCGAGGCGCTGAGCTCGGCGAAGCTGAGATCGACGCCGGGAACCGCGCGGCGCAGTTCGGGAATGAGCCGCGGCAGCATCGCATTCGCCAGCACGAACATGTAACCAACCGACAGCCGGCCACGCCGTCCCGAAGCGACCGCGCGCGCGGCTTCGGCACCGTCGGCCGCCAGCACCAGTGCTTCGCCGGCGCGCGCCAGCAACGCCTGGCCCGCCTCGGTCAGGTCCATGCCGCGGGTGCCGCGGCGAAACAGCGGCGCGCCGATCTCGGCCTCGAGCTTGCGGATCTGGACCGAGAGCGGCGGCTGCGCCATCCGGAGCTGCTCGGCGGCCTTGCCGATGCTGCGCGCCTCGGCGACGGCGACGAAATAGCGGAGCCGGCGAAGATCCATTGGCATACCGAGAGCGTATGGGTTGGCGACAAAAATCGTATTGGACGGCGAGTTAACAAAACTGTCATTCTCGCTGTCAATGTCTTCGGGCCAATGGCGGCCCGCTTCGGAGCGTGATGTGACGATGAACGGCGATCCCTGTCTGCTGTCCGCAACCGAGCTGCGCGGTCTCATTGCCGGAAAGCGGATTTCGCCAGTCGAACTCACCCGCGCCGTGCTTGCGCGCGCCGAGGCGCTCCAGCCCGAATTGAACTGCTTCATCACGTTGTGCGGTGATGAGGCGATCGCAGCGGCGCGCGAAGCCGAGCGCAAGGTGATGGCGGGCGAACCGCTCGGCTTGCTGCATGGTATCCCGGTCACCGTCAAGGACATCGTCAATACCAAGGGGGTCAAGACCACCTTTGGCGCCGTTCCCTACCAGAACAATGTGCCGTCCGAGGATGCCGTCGCCGTCGCGCGGTTGCGCAGCGAAGGCGCCATCCTGATCGGCAAGACCACGACGCCGGAGTTCGGCAGCAAATGCCTCACCGATTCACCTTTGTTCGGACGCACCCGCAATGCGTGGGACGCCTGCCGATCCTCCGGCGGCTCCAGCGGCGGCGCGGCGGTCGCTGTCGCGAGCGGCATCGCGCCGCTGGCGATCGCGACCGACGGCGGCGGCTCGACGCGCATTCCGGCGGCCTGCAACGGCGTGGTGGGCTTGAAGCAGAGCAACGGCGTGATCCCGCACAGCCAGGCGCTCGACGTGTTCGGCAACCAGACCTATGTCACGCCGACCACGCGCACGGTCGCCGACACTGCGTTGATGATGCAGGCGATGGCGGGCGAAGATCCTATCGATCCCTGGTCGATCGGCGTGCCCGTGCCCGACTTCATCGGCAATGCCGCTCCGCGCGGCGATTTGCGCGGGCTGAGGATCCTGTACTGCCTGACGCCGCCGGGCCGTCCGGTGTCAGCCGAGGTCGCCGCCAGATTCAAGGCGAGCCTCGACCGGCTGGCCGGGCTAGGAGCCGAGCTCGAGGAATTCTCCGGCGAGGGCTTCGACATCGAGTCGATCTGGCGCGCCATCAACCACACCGTCTGGCGCACGCGCTTCGCCAAGCTTGCGGCCGAGCATGGAGACGAGCTGAGCGAGGCCTTTCTCAAGCAGCTCGCGCTCGCCAGTGAAGTCAGCGGCGTCGACTACCAGGAGGCGATGTTCGCGCGCACCGCGTTGTTCCACCGCGTGCAATCGCTGCTTGCGCGCGCTCACCTCCTGGCGATGCCGACCCTGACGCGCACCGCGCTGCCGATCAAGCAGGACCTGTTCGGCAGCATCGAGATCGACGGTCGGCATTTCGACAGCGTCCGGCCGCATTGGTTCCCCTGGACCATGCCGTTCAACATGACCGGCCATCCCGCGATCAGCCTGCCCTCGGGCTTTGCCCGCGACGGCTTGCCGATCGGGCTTCAACTGGTCGGCCGTTTCCGGGCTGACGCGGAATTGCTGCGCGTGAGCGCTCTGTTCGAGGCGTCAAGCGACCTTCTGTCCCGCTGGCCTACCTGAGGAGATGGGCATGCAGCAAAGAGCTTGCTTAAGGCGTCCGGACATGTTGATCGTGGCGTGGGTAAGCCCTGAAGCCGAGCGCGCATGAGCGTCTTTGTCCTCCGACGTCTGTTGACTCTGCTGGCGACGCTGGTCGGCGCATCGCTGATCATCTTCCTGGTGCTCGATGCGCTGCCCGGCAATGCCGCGCAGATGCTGATGGGTGCCGACGCTTCGCCTGACGCGGTGCGCGCGCTCACCGTCAAGCTCGGGCTCGACCAGCCGCTGGCGGTTCGCTATTTGCAATGGATCAAGGGCCTTGTCGTCGGCGATCTCGGCAATTCCTATGTCTACGGCACCCCGGTCGGCAGCCTGATCGCAGAGCGGCTGGTGCTGACCATTCCGCTCGCGATCATGGCGATGGCGATCACCGTGACACTGGCGCTCTCCGCCGGGATCTACACCGCCGCCAATCACAACAAGCTCGGCGACGTCGGCGTGATGTCGTTGACCCAAGTGGGCATCGCGCTGCCGAATTTCTGGTTCGCGATTCTCCTGGTGCTGTTGTTCTCGGTGCGGCTGCAATGGCTCTCGGCCGGTGGCTTTGCCGGCTGGGAAGACGGCGTCTGGCTAGGGATCAAGTCGCTGCTGCTGCCGGCGATCTCGCTCGCGGTGGTGCAGGCCGCGATCCTTGCGCGCGTCACGCGCTCGGCCGTGCTCGAAGTGCTGCGCGAGGATTTCGTCCGCACCGCCCGCGCAAAGGGCCTCGGCAAGCGCGAGGTGCTGTGGAGCCACGTGCTGCGGAATGCCATGATCCCCGTGATGACCGTGATGGGGCTGCAATTCGCCAATCTGCTCGCCGGCACCATCGTGATCGAGAACGTGTTCTATCTGCCGGGTCTCGGCCGCCTGATCTTCCAGTCGATCGCCAACCGCGACCTGATCGTGGTGCGCAATTGCGTGATGCTGCTCGCCGCGATGGTGGTGATCGTCAATTTCGTGGTCGATGTCCTCTATGCCTTGATCGATCCTCGCATCAAGGTGCACGACCTGTGAGCGCGCCCATCGCCATCGACGCGCCCGTCGCAACGCGTCCGCTGCCGGCGCGCACGTTCTGGCGCCGCGCGCTGCGACACCGTAGCTTCGTGCTCGGCGGCGCGCTGAGCCTTCTGGTGCTGGCCTCGGCATTGTTGTCGCTGGTATGGACGCCGTGGTCGCCTTACGAGATCGATATCGCGGCAAAGCTGCGCCCGCCTTCGGCCGCGCATTGGCTCGGCACCGACTCCTTCGGCCGCGACATCGTCTCGCTGCTGCTTGCGGGCGCCCGATCCACCATCATGGTCGGCGTCATCGCCGTCAGCATCGGTCTCACCTTCGGCGTCACGCTGGGCCTGATCGCCTCGGCCAGGCGTGGCTGGACGGAGGAGATCATCATGCGCTTTTCCGATTTCACCTTCGCGTTTCCAGCCGTGCTGTCCGCGATCATGCTCGCCGCCGTGGTGGGACCGGGCATGGTGACCTCGATCGTCGCGATCGGCATCTTCCAGATCCCGACCTTGACCCGGCTGACGCGCGGCTCGGCCAACGCGATCTGGGCGCGCGAATTCGTGCTTGCGGCGCGTGCGGCGGGCAAGGGGCGCTTCCGCATCACCATCGAGCATGTGCTGCCGAATATCCTGTCGATCCTGATCGTGCAAGTCACCATCCAGTTCGCGCTCGCCATTCTCGCCGAGGCCGCTTTGTCCTATCTCGGCCTCGGCACGCAGCCGCCGCAGCCGTCCTGGGGGCGGATGCTGAACGATGCGCAGACGCTGCTGTTCCAGTCGCCGATGCTGGCGGTCTATCCGGGCGCTGCGATCGCAATCTCCGTGCTCGGCCTCAACCTGCTCGGCGACGGATTGCGCGACCTGCTCGATCCCCGGCTGGCACGGGAGCGATGACGATGGCCGAGCGCTCCAACATGCCGCTGATCGAAGTCGACAATCTCGGCGTCCGCCTCAACACCAGCCGTGGGCCGGCGCAGGCGGTGCGCGGCGTCAGCTTTGCGCTGAAGCGCGGCGAGACGCTCGGGCTCGTCGGCGAGTCCGGCTGCGGCAAGTCGGTCACGGCGTTGTCGTTGATGGGGCTGCTGCCGGACAGTGCTGGCGTCACCGGCAGCATCAAGCTGGATGGCGACGAGCTCGTCGGACTTGCCGATGTCGACTATTGCCGCCTGAGAGGCAACCGCGTCAGCATGATCTTCCAGGAGCCCATGACCGCGCTCAATCCGATGCACACGATCGGCAACCAGGTCGCCGAGCCGCTGCGGCGTCACAAGAATTATTCGGCGGCGCAGGCACGCACGGAAACAATCGCCTTGCTTGACCGCGTCGGGCTGCCCGATCCCGCGCGGCGTGTCGACGCTTATCCGCATCAATTCTCCGGCGGCCAGCGCCAGCGCATCACCATCGCGATGGCGCTCGCCTGCGAGCCCGACCTGTTGATCGCGGACGAGCCGACCACCGCGCTCGACGTCACCATCCAGGGCCAGATCCTCGACCTCATCGCCGACCTCGTCGAGGAGCGCGGCATGTCGATGATCCTGATCTCGCACGATCTCGGCGTCATCGCCGAGAACGTCCAGCGCATGATGGTGATGTATGGCGGCACCGTGGTCGAGAGCGGACCGACCGACGAAGTCTTCCGCCGCATGGGCCATCCCTACACGCAGGGCCTGTTCCGTGCCCGGCCCAAGCTCGGCGCGCGCAAGGGGACGCGGCTGAAGACGATCTCGGGCACGGTGCCGGAGCTCGCCGATCTGCCGGCCGGCTGCACCTTCTCCGATCGCTGTCCGCTCGTGATCGACCAGTGCCGCGCCGCGCTGCCGCCGATGGTGGACGTCGGCCCCGGCCATTTTGCACGCTGCATCCGAACGGACGTGTCGATGGCCGAACGCGTCGGAGCGCTGACCGCATGAGCACCGCGCCGCTTCTCGACGTCCGGGATCTCGAGCAGCGCTACACGCTGCCGCGCGAAAGCCTGTTCCGTCCGCCGGGGCAGGTGCGCGCGCTCAACGGCGTCAGCGCGCAGGTCCAGGCCGGCAAGAGCCTCGGCATCGTCGGCGAGTCCGGCTCCGGCAAGTCCACCTTCGCGCGCGTCGTGATGGCGCTGGAGCGGCCGACCGCAGGCCAGGTCGCTCTGCTCGGGCGCGATCTCAACCGCCTGCCGGCCGACGAGCTGCGCCGCGCCCGGCGCGATTTCCAGATGGTGTTCCAGGACCCCTATGGCTCGCTCGATCCGCGGCAGACCATCGCGCGGATCGTCGCCGAGCCGCTGACCGTGACGGAAGGCGCCGACCGCACCACGTTCCGCGACCGCGTAGCAGCCGTGCTGCGTCAGGTCGGCCTGCGCGATGCGGACATGGAAAAATATCCGCACGAATTCTCCGGCGGCCAGCGCCAGCGCATTGCCATCGCACGCGCGCTGATCACCCAGCCGAAGCTGATCGTCGCCGACGAGCCGGTCTCCGCGCTCGACGTCTCCGTGCAGGCCCAGGTGCTGAACCTGATGCAGGACCTCCAGGAGCAGTTCGGCCTGAGCTACATCCTGATCAGCCACGACCTCGCCGTGGTCGACTATCTCTGCGACGAGGTCGCGGTGATGTATCTCGGCCGCATCGTCGAGCAGGGCCGGCCGGAGGATTTGTTTGAGCGCGGCGCCCATCCCTATACGCGGGCGCTGCTGGAGGCGGTGCCGCGGGCCCGCGCGGGGGGTGGCCGGCGCCGGCGCGGGGCCCAGACGATCGCCTCGCAATCGGCGTCGACGGCCGGATGCCCCTATGCATCGCGCTGCGCCCTTGCTGACCAGCATTGCCGCGAGGTTCCGCCTGCGTTACGCAAGGTGGGCGAGGGGCACCTTGCCGCCTGCCACAAGGCCGAGGCCGTGATGGCGTTGCCGCAGGCGGCCATGGAAGGTTAGTGTCCGGGCAGGATTGGCGTTAAGCCTTAAAACAGGATTGGCCGGGGAGTTTGCGCATGTTGAGGAAACTATCGATCGTCGCCTTTGCCGCTGCGCTCGTCGCGGCGCCTTTGCCGGTGCTGGCGCAGAGCAAGAAGGACAGCGTCGTCATGGGGATGACGCTGGAGCCGCCGGGGCTCGACCCGACCAACGCCGCCGCCGCCGCGATCGCCGAGGTCACACTCTACAACATCTATGAGACCCTGACCAAGATCAACGAGGACGGCTCCACCTCGCCGCTGCTCGCCGAGAGCTGGACCGCTTCCCCCGATCTGAAGACCTATACGTTCAAGCTGCGCAAGGGCGTCAAATTCCACAATGGCGAGCCGTTCGATTCCGCCGCGGTGAAGTTCTCGTTCGAGCGCAACGCGGCGCCGACCAGCACCAACAAGGACAAGAGCCTGTACCAGGCCTTCGAGAAGGTCGAGACGCCCGACGCCGACACCGTCGTGATCACCGTGAAATATTCCGAGCCGAACCTGCCGTTCCTGCTCGGGCAGGCGGGCGGCTCGATCGTCGAGCCGAAGAGCGCGGGCACCAATGTCACGCAGCCGGTCGGCACCGGACCTTATCAGTTAGGGGCCTGGGCCAAGGGCTCTTCGATCACGCTGAACAAATGGGCCGACTACCGCAACGCCTCCGCGATCAAGCTGTCGAAGGTGACGATCCGCTTCATCTCCGATCCGGCCGCGCAGGCCGCGGCGCTGCTCTCGAACGACGTCGACGCGTTCCCGCGCATCGCGACCCGCGTCGTCGCTCAGTTCAAGTCCGATCCGCGCTTCACCGTGCTGATCGGCGGCTCCAGGGCCAAGACCATCGTGGCCATCAACCATCGCAAGAAGCCGCTCGACGACGTCCGCGTCCGCCGCGCCATCCTCGCCGCGATCGACCGCAAGGCCTTGATCGACGGCGCCGTCGAGGGTTACGGCACGCCGATCGGCAGCTTCTACACGCCGGGATCGCTCGGTTACGTCGACACCACCGGCGTCAACCCTTATGACCCCGAGAAGGCCAAGAAGCTGCTCGCTGAAGCCGGCGTCACCACACCGCTCGAGCTGTCGTTGAAGCTGCCGCCGCCGCCCTATGCGCGGCAGGGCGGCGAGATTGTCGCGGCCCAGCTCGCCAAGGTCGGCATCACCGCCAAGATCGAAAACGTCGAATGGGCGCAATGGCTGTCGCAGGTGTTCGCGCCTAATGGCCCGCACAATTTCGATCTGACCATCGTCAGCCATGTCGAGCCGTTTGACCTCGTCAAGATCACCGAGCCGGACTACTACCTCGGCTACAACAACGAGAAGTTCAACGCGCTCTACAAGCAGATCGTTTCGACGCCGGACGAAGCCGGCCGCGCCAAGCTGCTCGGCGACGCCCAGCGCATGTTGGCGACCGATGCGGTCTCGGCCTACCTGTTCCAGCCGCAATGGCCCACCGTCATCAACAAGAAGCTGAAGGGCGTGTGGAAGGAAGTCCCGCAGTTCGAGAACGACTTCTCGGCATGGGCCTGGGAGTAGGCAGCGTCCGTTGCTGTCCCTCTCCACGCGTTGGAGAGGGCAGCTCCAAACAAAAACCTGAAAAACAACCCCATGCACAGTAGACGGGATTAGTCATTTCAATGGCTTGCACGCTGCGCCTGTGTGATCGACGAGATTCGCCCGAAAGTTGACCCGTCGGGCAAAACACTGGCATGATGGCATGCTCGCGTCTCGTGGTGGAGAGGCGCTGTCGGGCGAGGCAGACGTGCAGAAATCATCCCGCCGCGATGCCGGCATTGCCGCGGCGCCGATCCCCCTGGAGCTCGATCATACATCGATGAGCGATATCGCTCATGCTTTGGCCGATGGGCATGTCACGGCCACGGCGCTGGTCAAAGCCTATCTCGCGCGCATCGAAGCCTACGACCGCGACGGGCCCAAGCTCAACGCGGTGCGCGCGCTCAATCCCGACGCGCTCGCGATCGCCGGCAGGCTCGACGGCGTCAAGCCGTCGACCAAGCGGCCGCTGGCCGGCATCCCGATCCTGGTGAAGGACAACATCGCAACCGGCGAGGAGCAGCCGACCACGGCGGGCGCGCTGGCGCTGCAAGGCGCGCGTGCACGGGACGATGCGACGCTCGTCAAGCTGCTGCGCGATGCCGGTGCCGTGATCCTCGGGAAGGCGAACCTGACCGAGTTTTCCAACATGATCGCGATCGACATGCCCGCCGGCTATTCGTCGCTGGGCGGTCAGGTGAAGAATCCCTATGCGCCGGCGCTGGCCGATGATCACGGCATCCCGATCGTGTCCCCGGGCGGCTCGAGCGCGGGTTCGGCAGTCGCGGTGGCAGCAGGTTTGTGTGCGGCCTCGGTCGGCACCGAGACCTCGGGTTCGTTGCTATTCCCGGCCAGTCAGAATGGCCTCGTCACCGTGAAGCCGACGGTCGGCCTGATCAGCCGCGCCGGCATCGTGCCGATCGCGCATAGTCTGGACACCGCAGGGCCGATGGCGCGGACCGTGCGTGACGCGGCGCTGCTGCTCAACGTGCTCGCGGCCAAGGACCCGCTCGACACCGCGACGCAAAAGCAGCGGCGGCCCGCCGATTTCACCGCCGGCCTTGCCGCCGACGCGTTGAAGGGCGCGCGCATCGGCGTGCCCAGCGATCCCGCCGATCCGCTGAACGATCCCTTCTTCCGCAAGCTGCCCCCCAAAGGAGCGAAGGTGGTGGCCGAAGCGATCAAGGTGCTGGAGGATCTCGGCGCCACCATCGTGCGCGCCAGCATGCCGACGGCCGGCTGGATGAGCGGACCAGGTACGATCATGGCCGTGCTCAACCGCAATCCACAGAGCGCCAACAGGGGCAATGCCGTCCCGCAGCGGATCGTCTTCCTCTACGAGCTGAAACGAGATCTCAACCTCTATCTGAGGGATTGGGCGACCAACACCGCCATCAAGACCATGACCGACATCGTGGCCTTCAACGAGGCGAATGCGGGCAAGGCGCTTCGCTTCGGCCAGGACAACTTCCTCGCCGCCGACCTCACCCGGGGTGACCTCAGCGAACGCGAGTACAAGGCGGCACTTGCCATGGACCTGCTCAGCGCCAGGACGCGCGGCATGGATGCGTACATGAACGGGCACAAGCTCGACGCCGTGCTGTTTCCCGGCAGCGAAGGCGCCGCAATCGCCGCCAGGGCCGGCTATCCCAGCGTCATGGTGCCGTGCGGCTTCGTCACGGGCGTCGACGGCAAGGACACGCCCGACTATCCGTTCGGCGTCACCTTCGCAGGCCGCGCCTGGAGCGAACACAAGCTGCTTCGCCTGGCCTACGCCTATGAGCAGGCCTCCACCAAGCGCAAGCCGCCGCCCGGCTTGCCGGCGCTTTAGAGTGCAGTGGGAAAGGGCCAGCGTGGAGCTGGCCCTTCTGCAGCACTGTAGCGGTCAAGAAGCGCTCACTTCTTGCACTTCTTGGCCGACTCTTTGTCCGCATACGGTCCACAATTGTAGGCGTTGGTCAGTTCGTCCATCGTCTGCGGCCAGCTATCCATGGAGCCCGCCCGGGCACCATTCTGGGTCGTGCCGACGTTCTTCACCTGCTGGGAGTGACGTGGCTCTGCTTGTGCATCAACGGCGAAAGATGCGGAGAGAAAACCGGCCGTAAGAAGGCCGACGAACAGCGTCTTGGTAATCATGGTTAGTCCTTTTGGAGTTTGGGTTCAGCACCCGTTGGTGGCTACGCAAAGCGGAGGGGTTCGAGTATCAGCGCGTTACTTCGTGACTACCGTCACGTACGGACGAGAGGGGTGATGCAAATGTGGTCGCATCGGCCTCGATGATCGCCGATTGAAGGAGAAATGTGATGACCGATGCAATCAATGCGGGGAACGGCCTTCTGGGGGAGCGCGAACTCGACTGCGTGAGCGGCGGCATCAAGGGTGCACTGGAGAGAGTGTGCAGGAAGGACGAAGCAAGGTCTGGTCAAAATGACCCCGCCCAAATGTTTCAACAGATCATGCAGCAATTGGCCGGGCAGTAAGCACACCGCGTGCAGGCCGACGCGGGGGCAGGTACTCGCGGGCCAGTGTGCGTGCGCCGGTTGATTCCGGTGGCACGCGCTGAGAAATCCGCTGTCTGTTCTCACCGATACAGCGGACGCGCCGTCCTGCGCTGGGGAGGGCGCTTTGTGACTATCCAAATCAAGAAGACCGAAAAGGCCGAGACGCGAAGCACTGCGGCCCAACTACGGAAGCCCTTTTGTCATCGTAAAGGGATTGAACCCACGTTCCGCGAGGGCAGCCCACGAAGCTGCGCCCAGATGTGCCAATCGGAAATAGTTTCGCGGCTTGGTTGGGTCGGTGTCCAGCACGAACCCCGTCGGTAAGGCGCTGACAGTCGTGGCATAGAACCCACCATCGGGCGACCTCTGGGATTTGATGACAGCGATCAACGATTCTGCCCTCTCAGTCTTGCCGAGCAATTTCATCAAGAGAGCCATTTGGCCGGTACCTTCGGTCCACACACCGTCCCGGTCTTCACCGTAAGAAAAGCCTCCGCCGACGCTCATTCGCCGTTCGGCGGTCGTGATTGCCGATGCAAATTTCCCGGCCGCTCCGCGAAGCGCCGTTAAAGGCCAGATCTGGGCATCCAGAGCCAAAGTCGGATTATGCGTGACACCGTCTTCAGCGGTCCCCGCGGCGAAACAGGCGCACCCCGGATTCCACATCGTGTTTACGAAGTACTCGGCAATAATTGCCTCGTCGCGCCAGCGTGAATCGCCTGTACGGATCGCAAGAAGGCCAAACGCGGCGGCGAGGTCAGTATTATGTTCAGTCGATTTCCAGGTCCGCACGTCCGGCGCCGGCTCGTGCCCAAACGTACCACCCGTGAAACCGCCAGTGCCGCGCGTATCGGCCCATTGCGCGACCCAGGCGCCAAGCCGCGCTGCACCATCGCGGAACGGAGAGCCGGTGTTCACGTCATCGATCGACAGCAACGCCAGAATGGCCCATGCCATGTTGCCAACATCGCTGCCCACCTGATATCGATCCTCCAGCCATTTGTTCTGAGTATTGTCCCACCACCCTGGAAGTTTGACGGGGCCGTTCACCACACCCGCCGCGTAAGCGTTCCTGAGGCGGCCATCATGCCAGGTGCGGTCGTTACCGACGGCCCAGAGAATCGCCGAGCCAATTCGAGACGCTTTGTCTCGTTCGCCGCAACCGACCAATGCGATGACGGCGACCGCATTGTCATAGAGGTAGGCGGCGCCGTGGAGAGGTCCTGATTCGACGGTCGGATAGCTCGGCAGGAACAGTGGCCCAGACGGCGACGTCTTATCGATTAGGCCAGCGAGGTATCCGCACGCTGACGCTTCCGCTGTTGCTTGAGCCCGGAGTGGAGTGGCGACTACAATGATTGTGGAGGTCGCTACGATCCGTACGAAGGCTGCTATTCGGGCCACTTGCTGTTCTCCGGGTGGACGATAATTCTCTCTATGCCGAGCGGGCGATGTCTTGAAGTGGCCGATCGGCGAAGTTGCGCCTCGTGTGCCGGAGGCCCACTGATCACCTTGTCGAAGAGATCTGAAAGTGGTTTGTCCATTGTAACGTCCACACCTATTCGTGCTCGGCTACTTTGGCGAATCTTGTCCGCTTCTGGACCATCGCTTCCGTTCGGGCGCACCGACGAGTTGTCCGCAAACGAGGCTAAACCGGAATCGGCCGACCGCTGGGAGAATTGGCGACTTTTGACCCGAGGCCGACAATTGTCGCACACGGGAAACGCTATGAACTAAGCTAGGTGAAGCGATTGGAGGCAGCGATGAAGTGCCTACGCATATATGCAACTCCAGACGGTGAATCACATTTTGGGGAAGTTGATATCCCCACGACGCTAACGCGGTCGTTTCCAAATGACGCGCCTGCCGCCAACTATGAATCCTCACGTTCCGCTTTCTACGACGCTTCGCGAGTTCGTTTTGTTCATATCCCTGCCGGGGCGCAGGAGGCGGACTTTCATAATCCGCCAGGGCGGCTCCTGGCCATTTGGCTGGATGGAGAGGTCGAGTTTGAAACGAGTGACGGAGAAATTAGGCGTGTCTCGGCTGGAAAGGCCGTTCTGGTCGAAGATGTGCACGGGAAAGGGCACATCTCGCGCCATCCCCCGGAAGGGCAGAACGTTATACAGGTTATGTTGCCACACGGCCTTGACGCGCCTGCGGCGTAGTCGGCGGTTGGCCCCGAGCCGAACAACGCTGAGGCCATCGCAATGTTGGCTCTCAGGGGTAGACCGGACGCGGAGCCGTACTCACCTCGACTGCCGCTTGTGATCCCTTTGCAGACGTCGAACGCTCAACGGAACGAACCAGTCTCCGTCGCTGCCGAGGGGGCGAGATCACCGTTTCGGCAGCGATCAGGCGAGCGCAAAGACGTCCGCACGTTCGATGATCAGGTCGCGGAACAGTCGCGCCCGGTGTGACATCCATTGCGGGTCGGGATAGACGACGTGCATGGGCAGCGGCGGCACGACGAAGTCGGGCAGCACATGGACGAGACGGCCGGCCGCGATGTGCTCGGTGGTACACCAGGTAGGCAGCACGGCGACGCCTATTCCCTCTAACGCAGCCAGCGTCATCACGTCCGCATCGTCGCAGGTCATCGCCGGGACGATGTCCACGACGTAACGGCCGGTTTCGGATTCGAACGTCCACTGATTCTTCTGCGACAGGCGTGAGTAGGTGACGCAGGGCATGCGGCGCAGATGATCCGGCAGCGAGGGTACCTGATGACGCGCAAGCAGCGCGGGCGCCGCCACCAGCAGCCGTTTGATGGTGCCCACCCGCCGCGCCACGAGCGAACTCGAATTGAGGCTGCCGATCCGGATCGCAAGCTCGGTCCCGGTTTCGATGAGGTCGACGAACTGTTCGGTAAAACTGACGTCCAGCCGGACGTCGGGATACCGACGAGTGTATTCGGCGAAGATCTCACGGAAGAAGAAGCGGCCGAACGACGTCGGCACCGTCATCCGTAAGGTCCCCGACGGATTGCCGATCCGGCTCTGCGTCGGCGCGCCGGCGCTCTCGAGCAGCGCGACGATGTCCTTGGCGTATTTCAAGACGCGGTCGGCTTCCGGGGTCGGCCGCAGCTTGCGCGTGGTGCGCACGAACAGCCGGCAGCGAAACTCGGCCTCCAGCAGCGCGATCCGCTTGCTGATCGCCGGCTGCCCCAAACCGAGGTCGTCGGCGGCCTGGGTGAAACTCCCTGCCTCCATCACCCGGATGAAGGTCTGCAGCGCCTCGATCCGGTCCATTCATTCCTCGCCGGAATTTATATTATTCTGACCATTCCATATACGGCATGTCTGGACCGGTCTAGCCTTCCTGTGTTCAGGGGAGGACACGAATGAGCAAATCGATCGGCATTCTCGGGGCCGGCATCGGCGGCCTGCATCTGGCACTCTACCTGCAGAAGCAGGGCATCGCGGCAACCGTGCTGACGGATCGCGCCCCGGAGCAATATGCGGCGACACGGCTGATGAACACCGTCGCGCATCACAGCGTCACCATTGCGCGCGAGAACGAGCTCGGCGTGAACCACTGGGACGATCCCCAACTGGTCTATCACCACCACGATCATTACTTCAATTTCCCCGACGGCGGGCTCCTGTTCCGCGGTGCATTTCAGCGGCCGAGCCGCGCGGTGGACTATCGGATCTACCTGCCGGCCCTGATGAAGGACTTCGAGGATCGTGGCGGCCTGATCGAATATGCCAGCATTCAGGATGACGACATCCCCGCGCTGGTCTCGCGCTTCGACCTTCTCGTCGTCTCCACCGGCAAAGGCGCCCTCGGGCGCATGTTCGCGCACCGGCCCGAACTCTCTCCGTACAGTCGGCCGCAGCGCCTGCTTTGCGTCGGCCTGTACGACGGCGTCGATCACGGCAGCCCGGACGGCGACGATCCGCGCGGCGTCACCCTCTCGGTCTCGCCCGGCCATGGCGAGATGATCGTCATTCCCACGCTGACTTTCGGCGGCATGAAAACGGCGCTGTTGATGGAAAACATTCCCGGCGGCGACATGGCCGACCTGGTCTCGCTCAGCTACGATGCCGACCCCGCAGCATTCCGCCAGACCCTTCTGGACAAGCTGGAAAAGCATCATCCGCACACCTACGACCGGATCGACACGCACCGCTTCGGGCTGGCCCAGCCGCTCGACCTGCTGCAAGGCGCGGTGGTGCCGACGGTGCGGCAATCCTGGGTGGCTTTCGACGGCGACAAGCTCGCCATTGCCCTGGGAGACGTTCACTCCGTCGTCGATCCCTTGATGGGCCAGGGCGCCAACATGGCCTCCTATGCGGCCTTCGAGCTCGGCAAGGCGATCGTCGAGGCCGTGGCATTCGACGCGCGCTTCGTCGAGAACGTCGACCGCGCGCGCGAGAACCGCGTGCTGGCCGCGGCGCGCTGGACCAACATGATGCTGCAGCCGCCATCGGAGGCCATGGGCCGGCTCATTTTCGCCATGTCGCAGAACCGGGAGCTTTGCGACGAGTTCACCGAGAACTTCAATTATCCGGAGCGCCAATGGGATCGCCTGGCGAGCGACAAGCGCATCCACGCCTGGATCGATAGAAGCGGCAGGATCGCCGCCTGACGACGGCCCATGTCCGAGAGGAATACCCATGCACTGCCTGACCGTTCTTTACCCGAGGCCCGACGATCCATCGGCCTTCAAGGCCTACTACGTCGAAAAGCACGTGCCCCTGGCAGCGACACTGCCCGGTCTGGTGCGTCACAACTACGCTTTCCCCCGTCAACTCGGACCGGGGGAGGCGCCTTTCTGCATCTTCCAGGGATTCTTTTCCGACGCTGCTGCGATGGAGGCGGCGCTCGGTTCGGAGGTCGGCCGGAAGGTCGCGGCCGACGTGCCGAACTATTCGCCCAAGGGCGCGACACTGTGCCATTTCAAGGTCGAAGGCGCGTAATGGGCCATGTTGCCGAACCGGCCGGTTTTCGGGCAGCCGCCTCGCGATTCGCGACGGGCATTACGGTCGTCGCGACCGGCGACCAGGATGGCGCGCCGATCGGCATGACCGCCAACAGCTTCACGACCATTTCGGCGAAACCGCCAACCGTGCTTGTCTCTCTCACGCGCGGGCGGACGTGGCAGGCCGTGGCCAGGTCCGGCATCTATTCGGTCAATGTGCTGCATGCGGACGACGCTGCGCTCAGCGCGCACTTTGCTGGAAGGCCTTTGTTGCGCGACGCTCCGCCGCTCGTCTCGCGCGAAGGATTTTTCGTGCTCCCGCAGGCCATCGCGCAGTTCGCCTGCGAGGTGGTCCAAGCGATCGATGTCGCCGACCACACGCTCTTCATCGGCGAGGTGCGCTGGTGCCGGCACAATGAGGGAACGCCTCTCGCATTCTACGCCAGCCGTCTTCGTAAGGGCGTGGGGATGGAAATCTCTTCCGCGGATCATGTTGCCTATCCCGGTGACGGATGGTGGACCTGAGACGACGATTGGCCCCTGAGCTGTCATTCACCTCAAGGTTATAGTATAAGGCGATACCTCCCCAGGATGAGGGCGCTGCGGCTTGCCAAATCGTCGCCAGATACTTTCAGCAATCGGAGCTGCGACCGTGGCACTGCCGCTGCGGTCGGCCTCGGGGCAGCAACAGCCCACGTTGCCTTCCGGCCAATTCGCAAACGACGTGGTCCGACGACTTGATCAGGCCGTCGCCGAGCGGCGCGTGTGGAATATTCACGGTCTTCTCGTCCTCCAGAACGGAAAGCCGATCGTCGAGCGCTATTTCGAGGGACAAGATCGCCAGAGAGGGGTTGGCGATCTCGGGACGGTGAAGTTTTCGGCGGAGACGCCCCATGATTTGCGATCTTGCTCGAAGAGCATCGTGGCCTTGCTCTATGGCATTGCGCTTCAGCAAGGGAAGGTGCCGGCTCCGGAAGAGAGCCTGCTTTCCGGATTCCCGGAGTATCGCGATCTTGCCGACGAGAAGCGCTCCGGCCTGACCGTCCATCATGCGCTGTCAATGACCATGGGAACGGATTGGGACGAGAGCAGCTTGCCTTATGCCGATCCTCGCAACAGCGAAACCGCAATGGACGCCGCTCCCGACCGTTATCGCTACATATTGGAGCGTCCGATCGTCGATACGCCTGGTTCTTATTGCGGCGGAGCGACCGCGCTGCTCGCCCGCTTGATCGCAAAAGGGGCAGGGAAGTCGCTGCACGACTTCGCGCGCGAGTCACTCTTCGATCCGCTCGGCATGGGACCGACGCAATGGGCCGCAGGGCCTGACGGCGAGCCATTCGCTGCGTCAGGCGCCCGAATGTCGGTTCGCGATTTCTCTCGGATCGGGATGTTGATGCTGTCAGGTGGTCAGCTCGACGGCCGTCAGATCGTTCCCGCAGCGTGGATCACACGTTGCACGACGCCGGTCGTCAGTTCAGACGAGCTTCGCCGCTACGGCTATCAATGGTTTCTTCTCGATGTGGCTTTCGGGAAACCGAAGGGGTGGGCGTCCGGCCGCCTGGAGCGCATGTGGATGGCACAGGGAGAGGGCGGGCAACGCCTGTTCATCATTCCGGCGTTGCAGCTCGTCATCGCTTTGACGGCCGGAAACTACGGCACCGAAGATCAGTGGATTCCGCCGACGCGCGTGCTCCGGGAAATCGTTCTGGCGAGTATATCCTAGTCGTCAGCTACCCTTTCGTCCTCGAACGCAACCCAACGCATTGCAGATGATCCGCGCGACCGCAATCGCCCCCAGATTCTGCACATCGCGCTCGGGAACGTATTCGACGATGTCGAGGCCGACTATTCTGGACTTCGCCGCGACACCCCGTATGAGGTCGACCACGTCGAAATAAGACAGGCCGCCGGGTTGTGGGACGAGCACGCCCGGGACGACCGATGGATCGAGACCATCGCAGTCGATGGTGATCAGGCACTCGCCGCCACCCTCGATCGCCTCGAGCACGCTTGCGATCCCGTGATGCTGGACATGTCTTGCCGTGAAGATCTTCGCGCCCCACGCCTTTGCATCGTCGAATTCGGCACGACCGGAGCCGCCGATGCCGCGCAAGCCGACCTGCACGATGCGCTTGACCCAGGGCAATTCGCTGGCGCGCCGCATCGTGCTGGAGAAGGTATAGCCCGATCCGTTGCGCTGATCACGCCAATCAAGATGGGCGTCGATCTGCAGGATGGTCAGCCCCCTGCTGTCCTGGAACGCCTCGAAGAAAGGGATCGGGACGGAATCATCGCCGCCCAGGAGGATCGGAACGGCGCCAACGGAAAGGACGGCTTGCGTGGCTGCCCTGATCGCATCGCGGTTGGTCTCCGGCGTCGTTGGGTCGGTGGGCACGTTTCCGCCGTCCAAGACCCTCGTTTTGCCCGGATCGAGCAACTCGGCGTCCTGGTCGAAATCCCAACGGGTGAGATCGCTCTCATAGTGACGCAGCGCGCGACGGATGACCTCCGGCGCTTTTGCGGCATGGCTGGTCTGACCTGCAAGGTACGGGGTGGCATCCGACGCGCCGAACAGGATCGCGTCGGCCGCCGGCAGTGCGGCGGTCAAGTCGCAGGCCTCAACACCCAGAAATGTCGTCATGTCGGGATGCACTACGCGTATCCACGGATCACCCGCGCGTCCGTCAACGTGTATCGTCCGGCCGCGTTCCGATCGGTATCTTTCGATGTCCCATGGAAGCATCGGCGAGGAGGGCGTGAATATTGCTGTCACTGAGAGGTCTTGAACGTTTGGAACTCTCATGCGTTAGTCGGCGGATGACGGCCATGCGCGATCCAGCTTGACGATGCTGCCACGGAGTTCGGTTCTTGCTCAGACTTTACAGGTGGCCGTCCGACGACTGGCACGGCATCGGCGCGGAAATGCCCTCGGAGATCATCTGGGCCGATCTTTTGAACGGCACCGACGAGGAAAAGCAGTTCGTGGAGCGGCTGCTCGGCATCCGCATTCCCTCGGAAGACTCGCTGAGCGAGATCGAGGCGTCGAGCCGCCTGATCTTCGACCGCGGCACGCTCTATCTCAGCTCGCCCGCGGTCAGGGTCACCGAGGCCAACGAGGCCGAGATCACGCCGGTGGGCTTCGTCATCGGCCCGCACGTGCTGGTGACGGTGCGTTTTGCCGAGCTGCCGATTTTCGACGACATCGGCAAGCGCATCGGCTCCGATGACAGCCTGGAGAACGGCATGTGCGTGTTCGTGAGCCTGCTCGAGGCCATGATCGATCGCGGCGCCGATGTCCTGGAGCATCTCGGCGCCAAGGTCGATCAGCTCTCGCGGGGTGTCTTCAGGGGCGGGCTGGTGCGCACCCAACGCCCGGTGCGCTCCAGCCGCAGGATGCGGGAGGCGCTGGAGAATGTCGGCGAACTGGCCGACCGGCTCGCCAAGGCGCGCGATGTCTTGCTCGGGGTGGGCCGCATCGCCGCGTTTGCCGGCGATGTCGGCAGCGAGTGGATCACGGCGTCGTCGAAGAAGCGCCTGGAGGCCGTGTCCAAGGACGTCGTCTCGCTCAGCGATTACGAGACGCGACTGTCGGACAAGATCCAGCTGCTGCTCGATGCCGTGCTCGGCTTCATCAACATCCAGCAGAACGAGCTGTTCAAGATCCTGACGATCGTGTCGGTCGTCGGCGTGCCGCCGACGATCATGGTCGGCATCTGGGGCATGAACTTCAAGCATATGCCCGAGCTGGACTGGAGCTTCGGCTATCCGCTGGCCTGGCTCGCGGTCATCGCCAGCGGCGTGCTGCCGCTGATCTGGTTCAAGCGCCGCGGCTGGTTCGAATGATGGCAGCGGCGAATCGGTCTAACGATGCGCCGCCGCTTGATCATGCCGCTTTGGCCTCGACGCTGCTGATCCAGTCGCGGGCCAGCGCCACGTCGGCCTGCGACAATTGATGTCCTGCCGGCAGCACCTTGTGGGTGACGCTGGCACCTGCTTGCAACAGCAGCGCGGCGAGCCGGGCCGAATTGCTCGCCGGGACGATTGGATCAGCCTGCCCCGAGAGCAGCATTATCGGCTTGCCGCCGAGGTCAGCATTGGGCGGATCCGACAACGGCACCATCGCGCGCAGCAGGATCGCTCCGGCAAGCGCCTCCGGCTGCAGCAGCAACAGCGCGGCCGCGATGTTGGCGCCGTTGGAGAAGCCGACCGCGATCGGTGCGGCGAGGCCGTAGCGTTGCCGCGCCTCCGTGACGAACTCGCCGAGTTCGTGCGCGCGGCGGCGTACGTCGTCCTCGTCGAACACGCCCTCGGCGAGACGGCGGAAGAAGCGCGGCATGCCGTGCTCGAGCACGCGGCCGCGCGGCGATAGCAGGGCGGAGCCGGGCGAGATCATCTGGCCGAGCCCGAGCAGATCGTTCTCGTCACCGCCGGTGCCGTGCAACAGCAGCAGAGGTGGAGAGCCCGCATCGCCTGCGGGCTCGAAACGATGGATGAATGCAGTCTCGGTCATGACGCGGTCTCTTCCAGGCTCGGCAGAACGCCCTCGATCTGCTTGCGATGCTGTTCGAGGAAAGCAGGCAGCTTCAGGTCGCGGCCGAGGCTTGCCACGGGCTCGTCGACGGCAAAGCCCGGGATGTCGGTCGCGATCTCGAACAGCACGCCGCCGGGCTCGCGGAAGTAGATCGAGCGGAAGTAGTTGCGGTCCCTCTGCTCGGTCGGGTGCAGGCCGTGATTGCTGACGAGCTTTTGCGCCATCTGGCCCTGCTCGGCATCGTCGGCCGCGCGGAAGGCGATGTGGTGGACGGAGCCGCCGCCCTGGTGCCCGCGCAGAAAACCCTTGGCCTCGTAGATGTCGACGACGCTGCCTTCGGCATCGCCCGGCGCCTTGAAGCGGATCACCGAGCCCTCGCGCCCGGTCTCCTTGAAGCCGAACACGTCGGTGAGGACGGAAGCCGTCTTCGCCGCGCTGTCGAGCAGCAGGGTGACGCCGTGGAAGCCGCGGATCGCGTGCTCGGCCGGCACGTCGCCATTGCTCCAGCCCGGCTCGTTCTCGGCGCCTGATATCCCGACCAGCGCGAGCGCCATGCCATCGGGATCGGTGAACGGCAGCACGGACTCGCCAAAACGCTTCTCCAGCGCCTCATACGCGATGCCCTTCTCGGTGAAGCGCTGCGTCCAGTAGCCGAGCGAGCGCTGCGGCACGCGGAAGGCGGTCTGATGGGTCTCGCCGACGCCGCGGCGCCCGGCCGGGACGCCGGCCCAGGGAAAGAAGGTCAGGATGGTGCCGGGGCGGCCGGTCTCGTCGCCGTAATAGAAGTGGTAGGTGCCGGGATCGTCGAAATTGACCGTCTTCTTGACGAAGCGCAGGCCGAGATCCCGCGTGTAGAAGCCGAAATTGCGGATGGGGTCGCCGGCAATCGCGGTGACATGGTGCAGTCCAGACATGGTCGTCCTCCTGGATTCGGGGAGCGGTCTTGCTCTGACCGGAAATATCGTTCCGCTTTGGATTGGAGACAATCCATGCAAATATGACGGCTATGTCTACGATTTGGAAACAATCGACAGGGCGACGCCTTGGATAAGCTCGGCAGCCTTCGGGCGTTCGTGAAGGTGGTCGAAAGCGGCAGCTTTGCCGAGGCCGGCCGGCAGCTGCGGCTGTCGCGCTCGGCGATCAGCAAATACATCGCCGACCTCGAGGAGAGCCTCGGCGTCCAGCTCCTGAACCGCACCACAAGGCATGCGAGCCCCACCGAGAACGGCCAGCGCTATTTCGAACGTGCAGTCGTGATCCTCTCCGAGATCGAAGCCGCCGACCAGGCGGTGGCGCAGGCCCAGTCGGCGCCGCGGGGGCTGCTTCGTGTCAACGCGCCGATGTCGTTCGGCACGATGCGGCTCGGGCCGGTGCTCGCCGATTTCATGGCGCGTTACCCGGAGCTTCAGCTCCAGATCGTGCTCAGCGACGATCTGCTCGATCCCGTGCAGGACGGTTTTGACGTGACGTTGCGGATCGCGGAGCTGGAGTCTTCGAGTTTGATCGCGCGAAAAATCATGCCGGTGCCGCGCATGATCTGTGCGTCGCCGGATTATCTGGCGCGGCACGGCACGCCAAGGCATCCGCAGGACCTGCGCGAGCATGCTTCGCTGACCTACGGCTTCCTGCTCACCGGCAATCAGTGGAAGCTCACAGGCAGCGACGGCGACCACTGGATCCAGCCGGCCTGGTCGCTCTGCGTCAACAATGCCGAGGTGCTGCGCGACGTCGCGATCGAGGGCAGGGGCCTGGCGCTGCTGCCGGAGTTCATTGCGGCCGATGCGTTGCGGAAGGGCGAGCTGCGGACGGTGCTGGACAGCTATTCCGCGCCGCCGCTGGCGCTCTATGCGGTCTATCCGCCGACCCGGCACCTGTCGGTGAAGGTGCGGCTTTTCATCGATTTTTTGGTGGAGCGGTTCGGCAGGGAGGAGGGCGCGCGGACGAGCCGGGGTTAGCCGACCGAATGCTGCTGGGCCGGCTGAAGCAGATCGTCCAGCGCCCGCATCGAGGCCCGTCGAAGCTCGGCGAGTTCACGCGCCGCACTCTCATGCTCGTGCCGTGACATCGCGGGCGCTGCTTCCTCGACCTCGCGGCAGCGCTCGAACAGGCGGACGAGGCCGAGCGCGCTTGCCGCGCTGCCGAGCTGGTGCGCCAATCGTGCGAGCTGCCTGTGGTCGCAGGCCGCCGCGGCCGTGGCGATGTCGTCGATCAGCCGGGCGCCCGTCTGCTGCAGAAGCTGCCGGAGCTTGTCGATTTGCGCCGCGCCCAGCAGCTCGCGCTGGTCATCGAGGAAGGGCCGATCGATCAGTTCGGTTGCCGGGCGTTGCGCCGCTACAGGCTCGGCCGCAAGGTCATCCTCGATCGCCTCGCGCAGCGCGTTGATCAGGATCGGCTTGCTGACGACCTTGGCAATGCCGGCGCCGGCAAGCCGATCGCGGGCGCGGCGGGAGACGTCGGCGGTCACGGCGATGATGCGGGGCATCTTGGCAAGACCGAGCTCGCCGATCCGGAAGGCCGCCTCGACGCCGTCCATGTCGGGCATGTGCAGATCCATCAGAATGACGTCGAAGGTCTGATCGCGGGCGAGCGCGACGGCGGAGGCGCCGTTCCTGGCGATCGTGGCGTGGTGGCCGAGCCGGTGCAGGATCGCCGCGCCGACCTCGCAATTGACGGGGTCATCGTCGACCAGGAGCACGCGGAGCTGCCGCGAGGGCGGCGCAAGCGCGCCTTGCGCCACGCTGTTTCCGGCAAGTCCGAGCGGCACTTGAAGCGTGAAGGTGCTGCCCGCGCCAGGCGCGCTCTCGACCTTGAGCTCACCGCGCATCAGGCGGGTGAGGCGGCGCGCGATCACAAGGCCGAGGCCGGTGCCGCCGAAGCGCCGCGCGATGCTGTCGTCGGCCTGGACGAAATCCTCGAAGATCCGCTCGTGCAGCTCGGGCGCGATGCCGATGCCGGTGTCGCGCACATCGATGCGCAGGAGGAGGTGATCGTCGTGCCGCTCGGCTGCTGCGCTCACGCCGATGCCGCCGCTCGGGGTGAACTTGATCGCGTTGCCGATCAGGTTGAGCAGGATGCGATTGAGCCTGACCGGATCGGCATGCACGGCGGTGGCGACCGTCGTATCGCAGGCGAGGTCGAAGCTGAGGCCCTTATCCAGGGCTTGCGGACGCATCAGGTCTGCGGCGGCTTCGATGAGCTGGCCGAGACGGAAGTCGCGCGTCTCCAGCATTTCCGTGCTGGCCTCGAGGCGGGCATATTCCAGCACCGCATCGACCAGTGCGATCAGCGTTTCGCCCGACGCCGCCGCCGTGGCGAGGTGGCGGCGCTGGGCCTCGCCGAGGCTGCCGTCGTCCAGGAGTTGCAGCACGCCCATGACCCCGTTGAGCGGCGTGCGCAGCTCGTGGCTGACGACGGCGAGGAAGCGCGACTTGGTCTCGTTGGCCGCCACCGCCGCGCTGCGCGCGCGCTCGGCGGAATCGTGCTCGGCGAGCGCGTGGTCGCGGGCCTTCTCCAGCTCGGAGGTGCGCTCGATCACCTTGCGCTCGAGCGTGGCGTAGGATTCGCGCAAATGCGCCGCCATGCGGTTGAACTGCTCGCCGAGCGCCTCCAGCTCGTCGCCGGTCTTGATCGCGAGGCGCGAGTCGAGATCGCCGCTGCCGATCCGCCTCGCTCCTTGCGTCAGCAGCTGGATCGGCACGGTCATGCGCCGGCTGAGAACCAGCGAGACCAGCACGGCGCAGGCCAGCAGGATCACGAGGAGGAAGCTCGAGCGGCCGATCGAGGCATAGATCGGCGCGTAAGCTTCGGTGAGCGGCAGCTCGACGAACACCAGCCAGCCGAGCGAGGGCACCGTCGCATAGGTCGACAGCACGCGTTGGCCGGACAGACCTTGCTTGACGAGGCCGCCCGAAGGCGGCCCGACGCTGTCGAGCGCGGAGCGGACGTCGGCATGGCCGGAGAGATCGCTGCGCTGGAGCGCCCGCCACAGATCGGGATGCGCGATCAAGACGCCCATGCGGTCGACGACATAGGCCTTGCCGGTGTTGCCGACCCTGATCCCGGCGACCAGGTCCCAGATGAAGCGCAGGTTGACCTCGGCGACGATCACATTGGGGTCGCGCCCGGTGCCGCGCGTGGCGAGCGTCATGAACGGCTCGGTGTCGGCGAAGAAGTAGACGGGACCGTAGTAGGCCCGGCTGTCACTGGCGCCGCGGAAGGCGGCTGAAGCGGAGAGGTCGGCGTTGCTGCCGACCTTGTCGGCGATGCGGCGCGACACGCGCACCTGCTCCCGGCCTTCCGAATTGAGCTGGGCGATCTCCGCGATCGCAGGCGAGAGGCGCAGCAGGCGGGTGGCGTTCAGCCGCTCGTCCTCGTTGGTCGACAGCTCCGGCGGCAGGCGCGCGAGCCACCTGATCTGGTTCTCGATCTGACCGATGAACTGGCCGATCTGGATCGCTGCGGAAGCGGCCTGCTCGCGCTGGGTCGCCGCCAGCAGCTGCTTCTGCTCGCGATAGGAGAACCAGACGTCGAAGCCGGTGTTGATGGCGAGCGCGGCAAAGGCGAGGGCGACGATCGCGTAGAGATATTTCCTGAACAGCCGGCCGGGAGGCGCCTGCGATTGTCCCTGGTCGATCGGCTCGTTCACTCGCGGATCTCGTCGGCGCGTGCGAGCAGCGTGAACTGGATGGTCAAGCCGAGCGTGCGGGCGACCGTGCGGTTGATCAACAGCTCGTATTTGCGCGGCGATTGCACCGGAAGGTCGCCGGCCCTGGTGCCGCGCAGGATGAGATCGACGTAGTCGGCCGAGCGCACCTCGAGCGTCGGTCCGTAGCTCATCAGCCCGCCTGCATCCATGAAATAATGGAACGGATAGATCGTGGGCACGCGGTACTGGGCGGCTGCCGCGACGACCGCCTTGCGGTTGACGACGAGAAAGCTGTCGACCAGCGCCAGCATCGCCGCCTTGGGCGGTTCGGAGAAGCGCCTGACGGCATCGTCGATCTCCGCCGGCGCGTTGACGGGGGCGGGGACCGCGGACACGCCGGACGCTGCGGCCTCCTGCTCGATCGAGTCGAGAAAGAAGCGCCCGCCGCGCGGCGTGGTCGCCGGGTTGAACAGCACGCCGACGCGCGCGACATCAGGCACGGCCTCGCGGATCAGCTGCAGCCATTTGCCGCCCATCTCGGCGCTGCTGTTGGTGAAGCCGGTGGCGTTGCCGCCTGGATGGGCGAGGCTTTCGACGAAGCCGTTGCCGACCGGATCGTTCGCGGTCGCAAACACCACCGGGATGGTCCTGGTGGCGGCAAGGACCGCGGCGGTCTCGATCGTCGACCCCGTCAGGATCACGTCCGGCTTGAGGTCGAGCAGTTCCTGGACGGCCGCCTTCAGTCTGTCCGGTGCGCCGAAGGTCGAGCGGAGCTCGAGGTGGAAGTTGACGCCTTCGACCCAGCCGCGCTGCCGCAAGCCGGCGACGAGGTTGCCGAGGCGAGAACTCGCGCTGTCGATCATGCCGCGCCTGGTCAGCTCGTCGTCGAGCGGCAATGCGGTGAGCGAGGCGACGATCCGCATGCGATCGGGCGTTGCGCCGAGCGCGATCCATCCCGCGGCCGATGCAGTCGCGAGACGAATGAAGCCGCGGCGATTGATCGCCGCGGAAACGAAGGATCGCCCCGTCATGGACTACGTTGCACGATCGCCTTGCCCTGCTCGATGCTTAGCGTGAAAGCGGGGTGCCCACAATCGGCGAAAGGCGCATGTGAATGTTCGTTCGCAGGCTTTCGATCCGGCGCCCGGTCGCGTTACCGTTCGAGTGCCAGCCTAGCGCCGCAGCGTGAACGCTTCCGCGTTCCGCCGCTGCTCCCATTTCGCCTGCTCCAGCTCCGGCCGGTCGCACTCGACCTCGGGATAGCCGATGCAGAGATAGGCGATGAATTTCCAGGTATCAGGCACATCGAGAATGGCGTGAATGCGATCGGGATTGAGGATCGACACCCAGCCGAGGCCGATGCCCTCGGCACGCGCGGCGAGCCACATCGCGGTGATCGCGGCGACCACGGAATATTCGGTCGTCTCCGGCATGGTCGCGCGGCCGAGGCCGTGGCCGATGTCGCTGGCCTTGTCGGCAAACACGGCAAGGTGGCCGGGGGCCTGTTCGAGGCCCGACAGTTTCAGCGTGGCATAGCGCGCCGCGCGCTCGCCGGAATAGCAATTCAAGGCGTCGGCATTGCACGACTTGAAATCGTCGGTGACCGCCCGGCGCCGTGCGTCGTCTTCCACGACCACGAAGCGCCAGGGCTGGCTGAGGCCGACCGAAGGCGAGAGGCAGGCGGTCTCGATCAGGCGATCGATCGCGCCTTGCGGCAACGGATCGCTGCGGAAGCGGCGCACGTCGCGGCGCCACACGAACAGCTCGCGCAAGTGTTGGCGGAAGGTATCGTCGAACTCGACCATGAGGTCATCGCCCCAGCTGGAAGGACGCGGCCACCAGCAGGATCAGGATCTCGCCGGTCTGCTCGAATGCGCCGAGAATGTCGCCGGTCTGCCCGCCGATCTGGCGCACGGCAAGCCGCGCCAGCATCAGGCCGGCAAGCGACAGCAGGATCAGGCCGACCAGCGCCTTGCCCGGCCCCAACGCCAGCACAAGCGCGAGCGTTCCAAGCGCGAAGGCGATCGCCACGCTGCGGCCCGGCGGCGCCCCGGCGCCGGCCGATAAACCGTCAGGCCGCGCCGGCGGCACCAGCGACATGAAGGCCGGCACGCCGGCGCGGGCAGCAACGTGCGCCGCGCACAGCGCGAGCATGACCGACCATGGATTTGCGATCGTCACAAGCGCGCTCCAGCGCAGTCCGAACGACAGGATCAGTGCGCAGATGCCGTAGGTCCCGATCCGGCTGTCGCGCATGATCTCGAGCTTGCGCTCGCGGGTGCGGCCGCCGCCGAGCCCGTCCGCGGTGTCGGCGAGTCCGTCCTCGTGCAGCGCGCCGGTGACGAGGGCCGTCGTGGCCAGCACGAGCAAGGCGGCAAGGCCCGGCGTCAGTCCGAAGCGAATGGCGATCTTGTAGACGAGCGCTCCGGCGAGGCCGACCAGCAGTCCCGCGACCGGCAGCGCCCAGGTCGCGCGCGTGATCGCGCCGTCGCTCGCGGGCTTCGCGGATGCCACCGGCAGGATCGTCACGAACGATGTCGCCATTCTGAGATCGGCGAAGATATCTTTGAGAAATTCGGCGCGCGGGATCATTTCAGTTTCATCGGCAGGCCGGCGACGACGAACTCGACCTCGTCGGCGAACTCGGCGATCGTCTGGTTCATGATTCCGGCGGCGTCTCGAAAACTGCGCGCCAGCGCGTTGTCAGGGACGATGCCGAGGCCGACCTCGTTGGTGACGAGCACGACAGGGCTCTTGAGGTTGAGGAGGGTGGCGGCAAGCGCGTTCACCTCGCCCTCCCAATTGAGCTCCGCATGCATGACGTTGGAGAGCCAGAGGGTCAGGCAGTCCACGAGTCGCGCGCCGCCGCCATCGCTCGCGACCAGCGCCGACACCAGATTGAGTGGCACCTCGCGCTCGATCCAATCGGCTCCGCGCCGCGCACGGTGTCTTGCGATGCGTTCCTGCATTTCGCCATCGAGCGCTTCGGCCGTCGCGATGTAGACGGGCTGGCCGGGAAAGCTGCGCGCGCGCGCTTCCGCCCGGGTGCTTTTGCCCGATCGCGCCCCGCCGGTGATCAAGATGACGGCCATGAAGGTCTCCTGCCGCAGCACTAATCATCAAACGCGGCCAAAGACAAAGCCGAAATCAGGCGGCGAGGGGCTTGCGCTCGGCCGCCGTCTTGCGCAACAGGGGCGGGACAGGAGCTAGATGTGGACTTTGCGGGCGCGATGGTTGTGGCGATGGCGGTGGATGCCCTTCTGGGCTGGCCGGCCCGGCTGTTCGCGTGGATCGGCCATCCCGTCACCTGGCTCGGCTGGCTGATTGCGGTCATCGACACCGCCTGGAATCGCGCGTCCGATCCGCCGGCATTGCGTCGAGCCGCCGGCATCGCCGGCGCGCTTGCGGTGATCGCGCTCTCCGCTGCGGTCGGTTGGGCGCTTCAATCGCTGCTTCCTTCGGGCTGGATTCAGGTCGTGCTGATTGGCATCCTGGCCTGGCCATCGGTCGCGCTGCGCTCGCTGCATGATCATGTCGCTGCCGTTGCCACGCCCTTGCTGGCCGGCGACCTTGCCGCGGCGCGCGATGCGGTCTCGCGCATCGTCGGCCGCGATCCCGCAAGCCTCGATGAAGCCGGCATCGCGCGCGCGGCGATCGAGAGCCTCGCCGAAAACGCCTCCGACGGTATCGTCGCGCCGGTGTTCTGGGGCGCGCTGTTGGGCTTGCCCGGTATCCTCGGCTACAAGGCCATCAACACGCTGGACTCCATGATCGGCCATCGCAGCGAACGGCATGAGGCGTTCGGCTGGGCGGCGGCGCGCATCGACGATGTCGCCAATTTCATTCCGGCGCGGCTGACCGGATTCCTGTTCGTGCTGCTGGCACCGCAGCGGTCGGAGGCATTGGCCTGCATGACGCGCGATGCGCGCCGGCATCGCTCGCCGAATGCCGGCTGGCCGGAAGCGGCCATGGCGGGCGGACTCGGTGTGCGGCTCAGCGGCCCCCGCATCTACCACGGCCGCGCGACCGACGAGCCCTGGCTGAACGAAGGCGCGCGCGATCCGCGCGCCGCCGACATCGCCGAGGCATTGGCGGTCTACCGCCGTGCCATGCTGCTGCTCGCAGGCCTGCTTGCGATCCTGGCCTTCGTGTGAAAAAACAGGGCATGCGCGAGCACGGTGGAAATCTGGACCAGGCCCAGCAGCGTTTTGGCGGCCGCGCGGAAGATTGGATCGATCTGTCGACGGGCATCAACCGGCTGCCTTATCCGGTGGGCGAAGTGAGCTTGCATGCTTGGAGCGCGCTGCCGTCGCGTGCCGAGATCGAGGCGCTGCATCGGGCGGCGCGGCAGGCCTATCGCACGAGCGCGCCGGTTGTTGCGGTGGGCGGTGCTCAGGCCGCCATTCAATTGCTGCCGCAACTCGCGACGCCGGGACGGGCGCGCATCCTCGCGCCGACCTACAATGAATATGCCGGCGTCCTGTCGGCCGCCGGCTGGGATGTCCAGGAGGTTGCGGAGCTCGATGCGCTGGCCTGTGCGGACCTCGCCATTGTCGTCAATCCCAACAATCCCGACGGTCGCTGCCATTCGCGCAAGGATCTGCTCGCGCTGCTGCCACGCGTCGGCCGCCTCGTCATCGACGAGAGCTTTGCCGATGCCGTTCCGCAATTGTCGCTTGCAACTGATGCGGATCGACCGGGCCTGTTGATCCTGCGGTCGTTCGGTAAGTTCTATGGCTTGGCCGGCCTGCGGCTCGGCTTCGCCATCGGTCATGCCGCCGACATCGACAGGCTTGCTGCGATGTCCGGCCCATGGCCTGTTTCGGGCGCGGCGATCGAAATCGGCTGCCGTGCCTTGCGCGATGAGGCCTGGGCCGAGGCAACGTCGGCGCGGCTCGCCCGCGATTGTCTTCGTCTCGACGCGATGGCGCATGCGCAAGGCTGGCGGCTCATCGGCGGCACGCCGCTGTTTCGCTTGTACGAGACGCCCGACGCGCTGGCTGCGCAGGACAAGCTGGCGCGCAGGCACATCTGGTCCCGCGTCTTCGCGCAGCAGCCGACATGGCTGCGCCTCGGACTTCCCGGCCGCGAAGCCGAATGGACGCGCCTTGCCGAGGCTCTAGCGCGCTAGCGCGAGCAGGCTTGGGACGTCGAGATGCTTTTCCATCTGATCGGCCAGCGCCTCGAGCGCGCTCTCGACCCTGGCGTGATAAAGCTCTTCGCCCGCGGGAATGCCGAGCTTGGCGAGATAGGCCTTGCGGAAATCATCCGACGTGAACAGGCCGTGCAGATAGCTGCCCTGCACACGACCATCTCTTGAGATCGCGCCTTCAGGCTCGCCGTCCAGCTTTGCGAACGGGCGGGCGCGATCCGGGCCGTCGGTGCGGCCGATGTGGATCTCGTAAGCCTGGATCGGCTGATCGGTCGCGGCATGCACGGCCGCAACGCGCGTGAGGGTCTTTTGCGGGCTCATCGCCGTCTCGACATCGAGAAGCCCGAGGCCCGGCGTGTCGCCCGCAGGTCCCTCGATGCCCTCGGGGTCGGCGACGCTGCGTCCCAGCATCTGGTAGCCGCCGCAGAGACCGAGCACATGGCCGCCCCTGCGGTGGTGCGCGAAGAGGTCGATGTCCCAGCCCTGCGCGCGCAGGAAGGCGAGATCGCCGCGCGTGGATTTCGAGCCGGGAATGATGACGAGACGCACGTCGCCCGGAATCGCCTCACCCGGGCGCACCATCACGAGATCGACACCCGGCTCGAGCTTGAGCGGATCGAGATCGTCGAAATTGGCGATCCGCGAGAGTGCGAGACAGGCGATCTTGCACTGGCCGGGCTTGCGCGCGTCGCTCAGGCCGAGCGCATCCTCGGCCGGCAACTCGCCGGCACGCGGAAACCAGGGCAGCACGCCAAGGCCGCGCCATGCAGTCTTTTGCTCGATCAGCCTGTAGCCGTCGTCGAACAGCGTGGGATCGCCGCGGAACTTGTTGATGACGAAGCCGGAGATCATCGCGGCATCGTCGGGGTCGATCACCGTCTTGATGCCGACCAGCTGCGCGATGACGCCGCCGCGATCGATATCGCCGACCAGCACGACCGGCACGTTCGCCTTGCGCGCGAAGCCCATATTGGCGATGTCGGCCTTGCGCAAATTGACTTCGGCCGGGCTGCCGGCGCCCTCGACCAGCACCAGATCGGCGCGGGCCTTCAGCCGTTCGAAGCTCTCCAGCACCGCGCCCATCAGCGACGGCTTCATGGCCGCGTAGTCGCGCGCACGGGCCGTTGCGATGCGCTTGCCATGGACCACGACTTGCGCGCCGACATCGGTCTCGGGCTTGAGCAGCACCGGGTTCATGTCGGTGTGCGGCTCGACGCCGGCGGCGAGCGCCTGCAGCGCCTGGGCACGGCCGATCTCGCCGCCGTCGACAGTGACGGCCGCATTGTTCGACATGTTCTGCGGCTTGAACGGCAGCACCCGCAGACCGCGGCGCGTGAAGGCGCGCGCGAGGCCCGCGACGATGAGCGATTTGCCCACGTCCGAGCCGGCCCCCTGGATCATCAATGCGCGTGCCATCGTGCCTTCAGAACTCGACGCCGGCCTGCGCCTTGATGCCGGAACGGAAGGGATGCTTGACCAGCGTCATCTCGGTGACGAGGTCGGCGATCTCGATCAGCTCGTCCTTGGCGTTGCGGCCGGTGAGCACGACATGCGTCATCGCAGGCTTCTGCGTCGTCAGGAACTCCACCACCTCGGCGATGTCGAGATAGTCGTAGCGGAGCGCGATGTTGATCTCGTCGAGCACGACCATGCGCAAGCTCTCATCGAGGATCAGCTCCTTGGCCTTCTCCCAGCCGGCGCGCGCGGCGGCGATGTCGCGAGCGCGGTCCTGCGTCTCCCAGGTAAAACCTTCGCCCATCGCGTGGAACTGACAGAGATCGCCGAAATGGCCGGTGAGCAGGCGCCGTTCGCCGGTATCCCAGGCGCCCTTGATGAATTGCACGACGGCGCAAGGGAAGCCGTGCGCGACACAGCGGACGATCATGCCGAAGGCCGAGGAGGATTTTCCCTTGCCTGCGCCGGTATGGACGATGATCAGGCCCTTTTCGCCGCTCTTGGTCGCCATGATCTTGTCGCGGGCGGCCTTCTTCTTCGCCATTTTCTGGGCATGCCTGGTGTCGGTTTCCTCTGCTGTTTGGGTATCCGGTTCAGGCGTCATGGGACCCGGTCCTTCGGCTTGACAAGTGGCGGCCACCGGCAAATGGTGGCCGGGCGTTGGTTCCTGTCCTATGACAGGCGAAGAGGGAATGCGATAGGGTCCGAATCGGCAAGATTGGGATCCAAACTGCAGCCGCCCCCGCGACCGTGACCGGAGAGATGCCCGAAGCCACTGATTCCCTAGGGAATCGGGAAGGCGGGGATCGAAGGGTGAAAACCCTGCTCCGCAAGCCGGGAGACCTGCCAGCGCGGACGAGTTTTGGACCGGCGGACGGGGTGTTCCGCGACGGGGAAGCGGGCCTTTCGAAAAATGGTCCGTGCGCCTCATCGCCTCCCGCTGTTATCTGGAAGAGGCGATGACCGTCACACTTCATGTCTGCATCACCTGCCGCGCCGGCCAGACGCTGGGCGAGGGCGAGACGACGCCCGGCAAGCGCCTGCATGGCGCGATTCTCGAGGCCGGCGTGCCCGAGGGCGTCAGCGTGGTTCCCGTCGAATGCCTGTCGGCCTGCAGCCAGGGCTGCTCGGTCGCGCTCAGCGCGCCCGGCCGCTGGTCCTATGTCTATGGCCGCTTGTCCGACGCGAATGCGCAGGACGTGGTCGCAGGCGCTGCGGCCTATGCGGCCGCGCCGGATGGCATCGTGCCCTGGCGCAGCCGGCCGGAAATCTTCCGCAAGCAGTCGCTTGCCCGCATTCCCCCCATAGCCGTCGTGCCGGAGGCCGCCGAATGAACTCGCTCGCAAAAGTCCCGGTCACGGTGGTCACCGGCTTCCTCGGCTCCGGCAAGACGACGCTGATCCAGCATCTGCTCAGCAACGCCGGCGGCAAGAAGCTCGCCGTGCTCGTCAACGAGTTCGGCAGCGAGGGCGTCGATGGCGAGATCCTGAAGTCATGCGCCGATGCGAACTGCCCGGAGGAGAACATCGTCGAGCTCGCCAATGGCTGCATCTGCTGCACGGTCGCCGACGATTTCATTCCGACGATGGAGCAATTGCTGGCGCGCCCGGTGCGGCCCGATCACATCCTGATCGAGACCTCGGGCCTGGCACTGCCGAAGCCGCTGTTGAAGGCGTTCGACTGGCCGGAGATCCGCTCGCGCATCACGGTCGACGGCGTGATCGCGCTCGCCGATGCCGAGGCTGTCGCCGCCGGCCGCTTCGCACCCGATCCGGCGGCGGTCGAGGCGCAGCGCGCGGCGGACGACAATCTCGATCACGAGACGCCGCTGTCGGAAGTGTTCGAGGACCAGATCGCCTGCGCGGACATCGTGCTGCTGACCAAGGCCGATCTTGCGGGCGCGGCCGGCATCGAAGCCGCAAAGGCGGCGATCACCGCCGAGATGCCGCGCCGCGTGCCGATGCTTTCAGTCACCGACGGCGCGATCGATGCGCGCGTCATCCTCGGGCTCGGTGCTGCCGCCGAGAACGATCTTGCCGCGCGGCCCTCGCATCATGACGGCGAAGAGGAGCACGAGCATGACGACTTTGCTTCGGTCGTGATCGAGCTTCCGGAGGTCGCTGACGTCGATGCGCTGGTCGCATCGGTCCAGAAGCTGGCGCGCGAGCAGAACGTGCTGCGGGCCAAGGGCTATATCGCGGTCGCGGGCAAGCCGATGCGGCTGTTGCTGCAGGCGGTCGGCGAGCGCGTGCGCCATCAGTTCGACAAGCCATGGGGCGCGGGTCTCAGGCAGTCGAAGCTCGTCGTGATCGGCGAGCACGGCGATATCGACGAGGCTGCGATCAAGGCGGGATTGGGAGTCTGATGCACGTCGTCTTCCGCGAGAGCCGCGGTCTCGAGGAGACCGCGACGCCAAGAGACATCGGCCAGGACCCGGCCGATCTCGTGGTGCTCTCGTATTCGGATTCCGACCTTGCCGCGTTTGCGGCCGGCTGGCGGCGCGGCCGCAGCAGCCTGCCGTCGCTGCGGCTCGCCAATCTCGCCGAGCTGCGTCATCCGCTGTCGGTCGACACCTATATCGAGCGCACGCTGGCTCAGGCGCGCGGCATCTTGGTGCGCCTGATCGGCGGTGAATCCTATTGGCCCTATGGGCTCGCAGCGCTGCAGCAACTCGCGAAGGACCGCAACATCGTGCTCGCCGTGCTGCCGGCCGACGGCCGCGACGACACGCGGCTCGATGAGTATTCGACCCTGCCGGTCTCGACGCTGCGCCGGCTCAAGGTGCTCTGCGACACTGGCGGCCCGGTCGCGGCGCAAGCGGCGATCGCGCAGCTCGCGCTGGCCTCGGGTCTCTATGCCGGGCCTGTCATCGGCGAGATGACCGTGCCCGAGATGGGATTTTACGATCCCGCGCGCGGCGTCATTGCTACGCCGGCAGCCGGAGCGAAGCCGCTCGCGCTCGTGACGTTCTATCGCTCCTATCTCACCGCCGCGGACACCGGGCCCGTCGATGCGCTGATCGCAGCGTTGCGCGAGAAGGGTTTTGACGCCTATGGCGCCTTCGTCACCTCGCTGAGGGCTCCAGGCGTCGCCGATTGGCTGCGCACGTATCTTGCGCAAAATCCGGCGGCTGCGATCGTCAACGCGACGGCGTTCTCGGCCGTGGGCGACGACGGCACGACGCCGTTCGATACCGCATCCTGTCCCGTGTTCCAGGTCGCACTCTCCACGGCGCGGCGCGAGGACTGGGCGACCTCGCTGCGTGGCCTGTCGCCCGGCGATCTCGCGATGCATGTGGTGCTGCCCGAGGTCGACGGCCGCGTCTTCACTGGTGTCGTGAGCTTCAAGTCGGCGGCAGAGCGCGATGCCGATCTGCAGTTCTCGCATCTGGCGCACCGGCCGGACGAAGCGCGTGTGAAAGCGGTCGCCGCGCGTGTCGCGGCCTGGCAGCGTCTTGCGGAAACGCCGGCTGCCGGGAAGCGTGCCGCGATCGTGCTCTCGAACTATCCGGGGCGTCCGCATCAGATCGCGCATGCGGTCGGTCTCGATGCGCTGGCCTCGATCGAGGCGCTGGTGTCCGATCTCGGTCAGGCCGGCTTCGAAATTGCGCCCGTTCATGCGCTCGGCAAGACGCTGCTGAAGCAGAGCTTGACCTGGAGCATTCCCGACTATCGCGCGGCGCTCTCGCGTTTGCCCCAATCCTTGCAGGATGATCTCTCGCAAGCCTGGGGCGCGCCGGAGACCGATCCGGACTGCCGCGACGGCACGTTCCATTTCGCGGCCATCGCAAGCGGCCAATCGATCATCGCGGTCCAGCCCGAGCGCGGCGATGCGGCCACGCGCGATGCCGATTATCACGATCTCGCCCGCACGCCGCGCCATGCTTACGTCGCGTTCTATCTCTGGCTTCGCGAGCAGGGGATCGATGCCGTCGTGCATATGGGCGCGCATGGCACGCTGGAATGGCTGCCCGGCAAATCCGTCGCGCTGTCGTCGTCGTGCTGGCCGGAAGCGCTGATCGGCGATCTCCCCGTCATTTATCCCTTCATCGTCAACGATCCCGGCGAGGCCGCGCAGGCCAAGCGCCGTATCGGTGCCGTCACCATCGGCCATCTGCCGCCGCCGCTGGAGACATCCGCGGTGCCGGAAGGCCTGCGCCGGCTCGAACGCCTGCTCGACGAATATTCCACTGCTGACGGACTCGATCCCGCCCGTCGTCAGCGCCTGATTGCGGCGATCCGCGACGAGGCGCGCGCGGCAGGTCTCGAAGCCGATCTCGGTCTGGATGCCTCGGCCGCGCCGGCCGAAGCCATCCCGCGGATCGATCGCTTCGTCTGCGATCTCAAGGAGAGCCAGTTCGGCGACGGCCTGCACGTGTTCGGCCGCGGCGCCTGCGGCGACGCCGAGCGCGATGCGCTGCGTGTGGCGCTTGCCGGCCGGCGCGTTGCGCCGGGGCCGTCGGGCTCACCCTATCGCGGGCGACAGGACGTGCTGCCGACCGGGCGCAATCTCTTCGCCGTCGACCCCCGCGCGGTGCCGACGCCGTCGGCGCATGCGCAGGGGATAAAACTCGCCGAAGAGCTGCTGCGCCGTCACCTGCAGGATCACGGCGACTGGCCGAAGGGCCTCGTCGTCGATCTCTGGGGCTCGGCGACGATACGCACCGCGGGCGAGGAGTTCGCGATGGCGCTGCATCTGGCCGGCCTCGCGCCGCGCTGGGATCATGCCTCCGGCCGCGTCACCGGTTACGACATCATCGCGCCGGCCGAGCTCGGACGCCCGCGCATCGACGTCACGCTGCGCGTATCCGGCCTGTTCCGCGATGTCTTCGCGCCTCTGGCGCAATTGTTCGAAGCCGCCGCCGAGGCGCTCGCCGCGCGCGAGGAGGAGGGCGAGGAGAATCCGTATCGCCACCGCGCGTCCCGCGTTTTCGCGCCACGGCCCGGACAATACGGAGTCGGCCTCTCGGCGATCCCGGATGCCTTTACGCCGGAGACGCGCGAGGCCGCCGGCGAAGCCTGGCTGTCGGCATCATCCTGGGCGTTCTCTGCCGATGGCGCGATGCAGCCGGATCGCGCCGGCATCGAACAGCGTCTCGCATCGGCCGACGCTTTTGTCCATGTCCAGGACCTGCCCGAAACCGATCTGCTGCTGGCTGCCGATTATGCCGCGCATGAGGCAGGTGTTGCTGCGGCAGCCGCGCATCTCGGCGCAGGCGCGCCGTCGCTGTACCACCTCGACACGACGCGCCCCGCCGAGCCGCATGCGCGGACGCTGACCGAAGAAATCTCGCGTGTCGTGCGGGCACGCGCGGCCAATCCGGCCTGGATCGCCGGCATGATGCGCCACGGCTTTCGCGGCGCCGCCGAGATCACCGCGACGCTTGAGCACATGGCCGCCTTCGCGCATCTCGCCGGCGCCGTGCCGCCGCATCTGTTCGACCTCTATTACGACGCGACGCTCGGCAATGACGACGTCCGCGCCTTCATGGCGCGCGAGAATCCGGCGGCGCTGGCCGCAATGGAAACCTGCTTCACGCGCCTGCACGAGGCTTCGCTGTGGCGAACCCGGCGCAATTCGATCGCGGCGGCGCTGCGGGAGGCCTCATGAGCGCGGCCTCGGTCAAGGGCTGGTGTCCCGGCGCGCTGCGCCCGATGCAATCGGGCGACGGCCTTGTGGTGCGCGTGCGCCCGTTCGGCGGACGCCTTGAAGCACCACAAATCTCCGGGCTCGCGGAACTCGCTGAACGCTTCGGCAATGGTCTGATCGACGTCACGAGCCGGGCCAACCTGCAGATCCGGGGCGTCAAGGAGGACGGCCATCGGCCGCTGCTCGACGGTCTTGCGCGATTGGCACTGCTCGATCCCGACGCCGATATCGAAGCCAGGCGCAACATCCTGGTGACGCCGTTCTGGAGCAGCGGCGACGAAACCCAATCGCTTGCGGCGGAGCTCGAGGAGGCGCTTGCCGATAGCGGCCTCGCGCTTCCCACCAAGTTCGGCTTCGCCATCGATGACGGACGGTCGCGCGTTCTCGCCGCCGATTCCGCCGACATCCGCATCGAGCGCGACCGCTCGGGCGCTCTCCTGGTGCGCGCCGACGGCGCCAGGCTCGGCCGTTCCGTCGATCGCGGCCAGGCTGTGAGCGCGGCGCTGGCGCTCGCAAGCTGGTTCCTCATCTCCGGCGGTGTGAAGGACGGGCGTGGGCGCATGGCAGCCCACATCGCATCCGGCGCCGGGTTGCCTCAATCGTTGCGCGGCGAGACCGAGCCGGCGCCGGTGATGGCCGCGGTGCGGCCCGGGCAGTATCCGCAAGGCGCCATGGTCGGCGTCGCGTTCGGGCAGATGCTGCACACGACGCTGCAGCAATTCGCGGCCTGCGGCCATGCGCTGCGCATGACGCCGTGGCGGATGGTGTTGAGCGAGGGCAAGCGCGAGATGCCGAGCGGGGCGGGCCTCATCACCGAGCCGTTCGATCCTGCGTTGCGCGTCATCGCCTGCAGCGGTGCGCCGCGCTGCCGCGAAGCCCATGCCGATACGCGTGCGCTCGCAGCAGCGCTCGCGCCGCGCATCGCTGCCGATGCGCGCCTCCACGTGTCCGGTTGCGGCAAGGGCTGCGCCCATTCCGGCACGGCTGCGGTTACGCTGGTGGCGACGCGCGCCGGTTTCGATCTCGTCCGCGACGGGTCGACGCGTGACGAGCCGGCCCTGCGCGGCCTGAATGGGGCCGACATCGTCAGCGATCCCTCCATCCTCGTGGGAGGGAACTGATGCCGCACACCTACGAGACGGACGGCGCTGCGATCTACCGGCAATCCTTCGCCACCATCCGGGCCGAGGCCGATCTCGCCCGCTTCACGCCGGACGAGGAACAGGTGGTGGTGCGGATGATCCATGCCGCCGGCATGGTCGGCCTGGAAGCGCATATCCGTTTCACGCCTGGTATGGCGACTGCCGCGCGCGCGGCGTTGCAGAAGGGCGCGCCGATCCTGTGCGATGCGCGCATGGTCTCGGAAGGCATCACGCGCGCGAGGCTGCCGGCGGCCAATGCCGTCATCTGCACGCTCGGAGACGAGTCGGTTCCTGCGCTCGCGCAGTCCATGCGCAACACGCGCTCGGCTGCCGCGCTGGAGCTGTGGCGGCCGCACCTCGACGGCGCGATCGTCGCGATCGGCAATGCCCCGACCGCGCTGTTTCATCTGCTCAACATGCTGGAGGATCGCGATTGCCCGCGGCCCGCGGCGATCATCGGCTGTCCCGTCGGCTTCGTCGGCGCGGCCGAGTCCAAGGCCGCGCTGATGGCCGATCCGCCGGCGCCTGCGCTGACCGTCGAAGGCCGCCTCGGCGGCTCCGCCATCACGGTTGCTGCCGTGAATGCGCTGGCGAGCCGGAGCGAATAGAGATGGGACGCATCATCTGCTGCGGTCTAGGCCCCGGCGATCCCGATATGATGAGCGTGCGCGCCGATCGCACGGTCCGTGGCGCCAGCCACGTCGCCTATTTCCGCAAGAAGGGCAGGCCCGGTCAGGCGCGCCGCATCGTGGACGGCATGCTGGCGGTCGGTGTCACCGAATATCCGATGGAATATCCTGTGACGACCGAGATCGCGTTCGATAGCGCGGAATATGTCCAGCTGCTCGCAGGCTTCTACGATGAATGGGCCGAGCGCCTGGCGCGGCTTTCGCGCGCCGTCGACGTCGTCGTGCTGTGCGAGGGCGACCCTTATTTTTACGGCTCCTTCATGCATCTGCACACGCGTCTGCAAGGCCGCGTAGAGATCGAGGTGATCGCCGGCATTCCCGGCATGGTCGGTTGCTGGAACGGCGTCGGGCAGCCGATCGCGCTCGGCGACGACGTGACGACCGTGCTGATGGGCACGCTTGCCGAGGACGAGCTCGAACGCCGCATGCGCGATTCCGATGCGCTTGTGGTCATGAAGACCGGCCGCAATCTCGCAAAGGTGCGCCGTGCGCTCTTATCTGCAGGGCGGCTGGACGATGCCTGGCTGGTCGAGCGCGGCACCATGCCGGGCGAGCGGGTGGTGCGGCTCGCCGAGATCGATGCCGGCGATTGTCCTTATTTCGCGATCGTGCTCGTGCACGGCAAGGGCCGGCATCTGGACGCCGCCGAATGACGGGCACGCTGACCATCGCGGGCCTCGGGCCGGGCAGCGACGCGCTGGTGACGCCGGAGGTTTCCGCCGCGCTCGCGGCGGCGACCGATATTCTGGGCTATGCGCCCTATGTCGCGCGCGTGCCGTCGCGAGCAGGCCTTACCCTGCATCCCTCCGACAATCGCGAGGAGCTGCAGCGTGCGAGCGAGGCGTTGCGTCTGGCAGCCGAAGGCGGGCAGGTCGTGGTCGTCTCCTCCGGCGATCCCGGCGTCTTCGCGATGGCCTCCGCCGTGTTCGAGGCGCTCGAGCAGGCGCCGCAATGGCGGGAGCTGCAGATCCGCGTGCTGCCGGGTATCACGGCGATGCTGGCGGCGGCGGCACGCGCCGGCGCGCCACTCGGCCATGATTTCTGCGCGATCAACCTGTCCGACAATCTCAAGCCGTGGGCTGTGATCGAGAAGCGCCTGCGCCTCGCGGCGGAAGCCGATTTTGCCATCGCGATGTACAACCCGCGCTCGGCGAGCCGGCCGGAAGGATTCGCCCGGGCGCTGGCGGTGCTTCGCGAGGCGGGCTGCGGCGAGCGTCTCGTGATCTTCGCGCGCGCGATCAGCGCGGTTGATGAAAAGATCGAGATAGTGACGCTGAACCAAGCGACACCCGAGATGGCCGACATGCGCACGCTGGTGATCCTCGGCAATTCGCAGACGCGCCGCGTCGGCCGCTGGGTCTATGCGCCGAGGCGGGCAGAATGACCGAGCCATTGCATCACGTCGGTGACGCGCTCGACCCGTCGGCGCTCGGGCAGCTCCGGTCGCGAGATCATGATGACGGGAAGGCCGAGCCTGCGGGCCGCATCGATCTTGGCGCGTGCGCCGTCGCCGCCGGAATTGCGGGCGACGATCCAGGCGATGCCGCGCGTGCGCATCATCTCCAGCTCATCCTCGAGCGTGAACGGTCCGCGCGACACGATCACGTCCGCGGCGAAGGGCAGGGCCGCCTCGGGGGGATCGACGAAGCGCAGCGTATAGGTGTGCTGCGGCTTCATCGCGAATGGCGCGACGTGCTGACGGCCGATGGCGAGGAACACGTTTGCCGGCGCCTCGGGCAGCGCGGCGACGGCAGCATTGACATCGCGAATTTCGATCCAGTTATCGCCGGGCGCTTTCGTCCAGGGCACGCGCTCGAGTGCGATCGACGGCGTGCCGGTCTCCGCACACGCCTCGACCGCATTGCGGCTCATCTCGGCCGCGAACGGATGCGTCGCGTCGATCACGTGGGTAATGCCTTCGCGGCGGATATAGTCGGCCAGCCCGCTCACGCCGCCAAAACCGCCGATGCGGGTCGGCAGCGGCTGATCGGCCGGCGCGCGGGTGCGGCCGCCATAGGAATAGACGGCGTCGATGCCGGCGCGCGCGATCTCCGCGGCGAGCAGGCTCGCATCGGCCGTTCCGCCCAGAATGAGGGCGCGAATCATGTCTGATCCCTGGCTGACCATCATCGGTATCGGCGAAGATGGCCTTGCCGGGCTGTCGGAGGCAAGCCGAAAGGCGCTTGCCAGTGCCGAAACCGTGTTCGGCGGCGAGCGCCATCTTGCGCTCGCCGAAATTGGCAGCCGCGGCCGTCCGTGGCCGGTGCCGTTCGATGCCAATGTCGTGCTGAGCTGCCGCGGAAGGCCGACGGCCGTGCTCGTCTCGGGCGATCCGTTCTGGCATGGCGCCGGCGCAAGCTTGGCCGAGAAGCTCGGCAGCGACGAATGGATCGCGCATCCGGCACCGTCGACGTTTTCGCTCGCCGCCGCGCGGTTGGGGTGGCGCCTCGAAGCAACTGTCTGTCTTGGTCTCCACGCTGCGCCGTTCGAGCGTCTTGTGCCGCATCTGGCGCAAGATGCACGCATCATTTGCCTGGTGCGCGACGCAGCGGCGGTGGACAAGCTCACCAAATGGCTGACGGAACGCGGATGGGGCGCCTCACTCTTGTGGACTCTCGAGGCGCTTGGCGGTCCACGCGAATATATCGATCAACATCGCGCCGATCTCTTTGCCGAGGATATCGCTGGAGATCTGGTCGCGGTGGCGGTGCTGGCAATGGGGACGCAGGGCATTCCGCGCAGCTCCGGCCTGCCGGACGATCTCTTCGTTCACGATGGCCAGATCACCAAGCGTCCGGTGCGCGCGTTTGCGCTTTCGGCCCTGGGGCCGCGGCCCGGCGAGCGGCTGTGGGATATCGGCGCTGGTTCAGGCTCGATCGCCGTGGAGTGGGCGCTCTGTGGTGGGACGGCGAGTGCGGTCGAAGCGCGTGAGGATCGCGCCGCGAACATCCGCAAGAATGCTGCTGCGTTCGGGCTGGCGCATCGGATCAGTATCGTCACGGGCCGGGCGCCCGACGCACTGGCTGCACTGGACGCGCCGGACGCCGTCTTCATCGGCGGCGGCCTCGATAATGCGATGTTCGATGCGATCTGGATGCGGCTCTCGCCGGGAGCGCGGCTCGTCGCACATTCGGTCACGCTGGAGACGGAAGCGATGCTCGGCGAGCTCCATCAGCGCCACGGCGGCGAGCTGATGCGGGCCGAGATTGCGCATGCCGCCCCTCTTGGCCGCTATCGGTCATGGGAGGCGGCACGCCCCGTGGTGCAGTGGAGTGTGGTGCGATGAAGGTCGCCGGACTCGGCTTCAAGCGCGATGTGACGCTGGCTTCCTTGCGCGAAGCGCTGCTGGCTGCCGGCGGTGCGGAAGGGCTTGCGGCGATGGCAACCGTCAGCGACAAGGCGGATGCGGAGCCTCTGAAGCAGCTCGCCCTCGAATGTGGCGTTCCCATCAAGGCTGTCCCGGCCGACGCGTTGGCCGGTATTGATACGCCGACGCAATCGGTGCGGATCACCGAAGGGTTCGGCACGGGATCTGTGGCCGAGGCTGCGGCGCTCGCAGTCGCCGGTCCCGGCGCGCGGTTGATTGCAACACGGGTTGTCTCGCAGGATCGCACCGCGACCGCCGCGATCGCCGAAGGAGACGGCGCATGACGGTGCATTTCATCGGCGCCGGGCCGGGCGCGCCTGACTTGCTCACGTTGCGCGGCCGCGACCTGATCGCGGCCTGTCCCGTTTGTCTCTATGCCGGTTCGCTGGTGCCGGAGGGCGTGCTGGCGCATTGCCCGCCGGGGGCGCGGATCGTCAACACCGCGCCGATGTCGCTCGACGAGATCATCGCCGAGATCGCAGCCGCGCATGCGGCGAGCCAGGACGTCGCGCGGCTGCATTCCGGCGATCTCTCGATCTGGTCGGCGATGGGCGAGCAGCTCCGCCGTTTGCGCACGCTGGGGATTCCCTACACGGTGACACCCGGCGTTCCCTCGTTCTCGGCTGCCGCGGCTGCGCTGGAGGCCGAGCTGACGCTGCCCGGCTTGGCCCAGACGGTTGTGCTGACGCGCACGCCGGGCCGCGCCAGCGCGATGCCCGAGGGCGAGAAGCTCGCCGCGTTTGCATCGACCGGCGCGGTGCTCGCGATCCACCTGTCGATCCATCTGCTCGACCATGTCGTCGCCGAGCTGACGCCGCATTGCGGCGCGGATTGCCCGGTCGCGATCGTCTGGCGCGCGAGCTGGCCGGAGCAACGCATCGTGCGCGCGACGCTGGCAACGCTCGATGCGGCCGTGGGTGGCGAGATGGAGCGCACGGCGCTGATCCTGGTCGGCAGGACGCTTGGCGCTGCCGATTTCGACGAGAGCCGTCTCTACGCCGCCGATTACGACCGCCGCTACCGGCCCGTCGGTGCCGAGCCGCGCTTTCCGGAGGCGTCGTGATGCCCGCGAGCCTTGTCATCTCCGCGCCGGCCTCCGGCGTCGGCAAGACCACGCTGACGCTGGCGCTCGCCCGTGCCTGGCGCCATCGCGGCCTGAACGTGCAGTGCTTCAAGAGCGGGCCCGATTACATCGATCCCGCCTTTCACGCCGCCGCCACCGGGCGCGCCTCTGTTAATGTCGATAGCTGGGCGATGGATCGCAGCACCATCGCGCATCTCGTCGGCCGTGCCGCCGACGCCGATGTCGTGCTCGCCGAGGGATCGATGGGCCTGTTCGACGGCGTCGCCGCGCGCGGTGTCTCCGGCACGGGAGCGACCGCCGATATCGCGGAGATGCTGGACTGGCCGGTGGTTCTGGTGATCGATCCTTCGGGACAGGCACAGACCGCAGCGGCGATCGCTGCAGGCCTTCGCGATTACCGCGCCGGCGTGCGCCTCGCGGGCGTCGTGCTCAATCGCGTCGCCAGCCCCCGCCACGAGGATCTGGTGCGGCGCGCGCTGAACGAGGCCGGCATCAAAGTGTTCGGCGCGCTGCCGCGCCACGCCGAGATCAGCCTGCCGAAGCGGCATCTCGGCCTCGTGCAGGCCGAGGAGCAGGCCGAGATCGGCAAGCTGATCGACGAGGCCGCGCGCTTTGTCGGCGAGCATGTCGATCTCGATGCGGTGCTATACGCAGCAGGCAAATGGTCGCCGCAAGGAATGGTGAACGGACTGAACGTAACGCCGCCCGGCCAGCGCATCGCGCTAGCGCGCGATGCGGCGTTCTCCTTCGTCTATCCGCACATGCTGGAAGCCTGGCGCGCGGCGGGCGCCGAGATCGTGCCGTTCTCGCCGCTGGCCGATCAAGCGCCCGATGCGGGCGCCGACGTGTGCTGGCTGCCGGGCGGCTATCCCGAGCTGCATGCCGGAAAGATCGCGGCCAACGCGCGCTTTCGCAGCTCCTTGCGCGCGTTCGTCGAAACGCGGCCCGTGCATGGCGAATGCGGAGGCTATATGGTGCTGGGCGCAGGCCTCACCGACGCCGACGGCGTCCGTCATGAGATGACGGGGTTGCTCGGCCTGGAGACCAGCTTTGCCAAGCGCCGCATGCATCTCGGCTATCGTCTCGCCGAACTCGCCGCGCCGATGCCGGGGCATCGGCCTGGCGCGCGCCTGCGCGGCCACGAGTTCCACTATTCGACCATCCTCGCCCAGCCCGATACGCCGCTGGCGGTCGTGCACGACGCCACCGGCGCGGTCATCGCCGAGACCGGCTCGCGCCGTGGCCATGCCACGGGCACATTCTTTCATCTGATCGCGGAGGACCGGTGAGCGGCTTCGTCTCTTTCGTTTCCGCCGGCCCTGGCGATCCCGAGCTCCTCACGGTGAAGGGCGCGGCGCGGCTGCGCGAGGCAGACGTCGTGCTCTATGACGATCTTGCCTCCGGCGCGATCCTCGATCTCGCCCGGCCCGGCGCCAATCTCGTCGCGGTGGGAAAGCGGGCCGGGCGTCCTTCGACCAAGCAGCATCACGTCAACCGTCTCCTGGTCGACTACGCCGCAACCGGCGTGCGCGTGGTGCGGCTGAAGTCCGGCGATGCCGGCATTTTCGGCCGGCTCGAGGAGGAGCTGGAAACGCTGCGCGAAGCCGGCATCGGCTACGAGATCATTCCCGGGGTCACCTCCGCCTGTGTCGCCGCCGCCGAGGCCGGCATTCCCCTGACCCGCCGGCATACCTCCCGCCGGGTGCAGTTCATCACCGGGGCCGACGTCACCGGCGAGTTGCCGCCCAATCTGAATTGGGCGGCGCTGGCCGATCCCGAGGCCACGACCGTGGTCTATATGGGCCGGCGCACCTTTCCGGCGCTTGCCGCAAAATTGATCGCGCACGGTCTCGCGCCGCGCACCCCGGCGCTGTTCGCCGAATCTCTCGGGCGTCCCGACGAACGGCTGGTCCGCACCACGATTGCCGAGCTTGCCGAGCAGCTTGGGCGCGGCGGCGCCGCCTCCACCGCCGCCGTGATCCTGTTCGGCGCGCTGGCGGGAGAATATCCGGCATGACGGCTCCGGCAGCGGTTCGCCCCTTGACGCCCGCGATGCGAAAGGGGCACACAGGAGCGGCATGGTGCTCGACGCGGCGCAAAGCGCCGGAGCATAATCGGGAATGGGGATGGGCGGACCCAGTTGCGGCGCCCAAAACCCCAGCCGCCCCCGCGACTGTAAGCGGTGAGGGGCTCCGAACCGCCACTGGACCGCAAGGTCCGGGAAGGCCGGAGAACCCAGTGAATCGCGAGCCAGGAGACCGGCCGTGCACGTATTGAGGCCAAGGCCGTCGGGTGTGACGGCAGGAAGGAATTGAGCCATGCATATCGAACCCGGCATCGTGACGGGCGCCAAGCTCGTGTTGAGTTACGCAACCGGCATCGCCGCAGGCGGCGTTGCCTTGAAGCTCGCGGTCGAGACCGTGCGCGAGCAGGGCATCGGCTCGCTTGCGTTGCGCACCCTCGCGGCCACCGCGGCCGTCTTCATCTTCTTCGAGATCCTGCCGCACTTCCCGGTCGGCGTCTCCGAGGTGCACTTCATCCTCGGCTCGACCTTGTTCCTGCTGTTCGGTGCGGCGCCTGCAGCCCTCGGCCTTGCATTTGGCCTGCTGCTTCAGGGCGTCTTCTTCGAGCCCGCCGACATCCCGCAATATGGCATGAACGTCACGACGCTGCTGGTGCCGCTGTTCGCGATCCAGGCAATCGCCGCACGGATCATTTCGCGCAACACCGCCTATGTGGATTTGAAGTATCGCCAGGCGCTGGCGCTTTCGACGACTTACCAGGCCGGCGTGATCGCCTGGGTGGCGTTCTGGGCGCTCTATGGCTCCGGCTTTGCGATGAGCAACCTCGCCAGCATCGCGACCTTCGCGGCGTCCTATGCGCTGGTGATCGTGATCGAGCCGCTGGCCGATCTCGCCGTGCTGGCGCTGGCGAAGTCGCTGCGCGGCGTCACCGCACCCGGCCTCGTCACCCCGCGCCTGCACAACGCGGCTTAAGAGACAAGGGGCGGCCGTCATGGCCGCCCCACACGCCGATGCTCACGCTCTCCCTGATAGGCATCGGTTGCGGCGATCCCGAGCAGCTCACGCGCGCCGCGACCCGCGCCATCAACGCGGCCGATCTCGTCCTGATCCCGCGCAAGGGAAGCGCAAAGTCCGATCTTGCCGATCTCAGGCGAACGATCTGCGCCGGCGTGCTCACCGACAAAACGGCGCGCATCGCCGAGTTCGATCTTCCCGTGCGCGATGCGACCGAGGCGGACTACCGCAAGGGCGTCGACGATTGGCATGACGCGGTCGCCGCCGCGTGGTCGCAGACCATCGCAAGCCATCTCGGTGGTGACGGCAAGGTTGCACTGCTGATCTGGGGCGATCCCTCGCTCTACGATTCCTCGCTGCGCATCGCCCGGCGGCTCAATCCTTTGCCTGACATCGAGGTCGTGCCCGGCATCACCTCGATCCAGGCGCTGTGCGCGGCGCATGCGCTGCCGCTCAACGACATCGGCGAGCCCTTTTTGGTCACGACGGGGCGGCGCTTGCGCGAAGGCGGCTGGCCGGCGGGTGTCGATACGGTCGTGGTGATGCTCGACGGCGGCGCCGCGTTCCAGTCGCTCGATCCGGCTGGGCTTCACATCTGGTGGGGGGCCTATCTCGGCATGCCCGATCAGATCATTATGTCCGGCGCGCTCGGCGAAGCCGGCCCGCGCATCGTCGCCCTGCGGCAGGAGGCGCGCGAGCGGCATGGCTGGATCATGGACAGCTATATTCTCAAGCGCGTGACGTAGCGAGGCAGCATGCTTCCCGAATGGGTCTACCGACAGTGCCCCGAGATCTCCGCAGTCCATCGCGAGGCGGCGATCGCGCGGCAGGCGCAATTGACGAAGCCCACCGGCGCCCTCGGCCGCCTTGAGCAGCTCGCGATCGAGCTTGCGGGGCTGCAAGCGACGGAGCAGCCTCGCGCCGCGCGCGTGCCGATCATCGTGTTCGCCGGCGATCACGGCATCGTTGCGCAGGGCGTGTCGGCCTATCCGCAAGCGGTCACCATCGCGATGATGGCGAACTTTGCCTCCGGTGGCGCGGCGATCTCGGTGCTGGCGCGCGAGCTGGGCTCAAACCTCGAGGTGGTCGACGCCGGCACGCTGGCCGATGAGCAAATGCCGGGAATCGTCACCGACAAGCCGCGCAGCGGCACGCGCGACTTCAGTGTCGAGGCCGCGCTCACGCCGGCGGAATTGGCCTTCGCCTTCGAGGCCGGGCAGCGCGCGGTGGCGCGCGCCGAGGCCGGCCGGCCTGATCTGTTGATCTTCGGGGAGATGGGGATCGGCAACACCACGACGTCAGCGGCGATTGCTGCGAGCCTGCTCGGAGTGAGCGCCGGGGAGATCGCCGGCAGCGGCACCGGCGTCGATGCGGCCGGCCGCGCGCATAAGGCGCGGGTGATCGATGCGGCGATCGCGCGCCACGGCGTCACCGGGGCCTCGGTCGAGAAGATCCTGTGCGCGGTCGGCGGCCTCGAAATCGCGGCGATCTCGGGCGCGATCATCGCGGCTGCGCAACGCCGCATTCCCGTGTTGATCGACGGCTTCATCGTCTCGGTGGCGGCGCTGGCCGCAGTGCGCCTCAACCCGTCCTGCCAGCCGTTCCTGCTGCCCTCGCATCAATCGGCGGAGCAGGGACATCGGCTGGTGTTGCGCGCGCTGAACGTGCAGCCGCTGATCAGCCTCGATCTCAGGCTCGGCGAGGGATCGGGGGCCGCGATCGCGCTGCCGCTGGTGCGCTCTGCCTGCGCACTTCATAACGGCATGGCGACGTTTGCGCAGGCCAACGTGCCTGACAGGCCTAGCTGACCCGCTGATTGACGGAGACGACACGCCAGCCGGTGGCGAGCCGGTCGATCCGGGTCAGCGACAGCGGATCGACGACGAAGCGCAGCGCCGCTTCCGGCGTGAGATCGAGCGCGATGCAGAGTGCGGCCCGAATGGTGCCGGAATGGACCACCAGCGCTGCGGAGCCTGCGCCGACCCGCGAGAGGCCGAGGCGAACGCGAGCGACCTGATCCGCAAAGCTTTCGCCGTTCGGCGGCCGTCCGTGCGCCGGATCGCGCCACACTTGCGCGTAGGCCTCGCCGCCGCTCGCGGCGAGCTCGTCATGCCGATGGCCCGTCCAATCGCCGAAATCCTGCTCGCCGAATTCGCTGACCAGCTCCGGTTCGAGTCCCAGCGCACGCGCCGTCTCGACCGTGCGCCGGGCCGGGCTGGCATAGCCAGTGACATCCGCGGGCAAACGCTGCCTGAGAGCCGCCAATGTGGCGTGATCGCCGAGGTCGGCCGGCGCATCGACTGCATGGATCGTTCCGGCCACGCCCGCGACGGCCGCGTGCCTGATCAACCAGAGGAAGGTCTCGCCTTCCATGCTCATCTCCAAGGAAGTTGGTCACTGTGGCCACGACGCCGCAACTGGCACATTGACTCTGTCTTGGTGGTAATCCTAGATGCTCGCGACGGTTTTCCCGAGAGGGAATGAAAAGGGAATGCGGTGCGGGGAAAATTGTCCCCAATGCCGCGGCTGCCCCCGCAACTGTAAGCGGTGAATCCTTCGTCACGAGCCACTGGGTCCTCGGTCCCGGGAAGGCGACGAAGCGGTCACGACCCGCGAGCCAGGAGACCTGCCGTCAGCCGTGGTCACACGCGAAGATGTCGGTCGGGGAGTACAGACATTCGGCTTCATCGGACGGCCCCAAGGCCAAAGGTGAAACCTCGTTCGCTGTGACGTGCCACTGACGTCATACCGAGGTTTTGTCCTGTGTCCTCCATCCGTATCGCACGACCGCGCCGCGTCCTGCTTGCCTCCGCCGCGTTCACGTCCTTTGCCGCTCTCGATCTGCCTGCCGCTCTGGCGCAGCAGGCCCGAGAGTCGCTGCCGCCCATCGAGGTGTCGCCCGCCCAGGCGCGCAAGCCGGCCAAACCGGCAGCAGGGGCGGCGCAGAGCGCGCGTCGCGCGGCAGCGCGCAGGCCGGCGGCTGCACCCGCAGCGCCAAAACCCGTCATGCCGGATGCGACGGTGCAAACGCCGCTCAACACCAATGCCGTTGCCGAAAGCGCCTCGCGGCTCGGCCTGACGGTGCGGCAGACGCCCGCGACCGTCGAAGTGATCTCCGCCGAAACTATGCGCGAGCAGGGCTATCGCACCGTGTCCGAGGTGGCGCAGGGCGCCGTCGGCGTCACCTCCGGCGACAATCCGGCCGAGCCTTCGGCCTTCTCGATGCGCGGCTTCACCAACAGCCAGATCAACACGCTCTACAACGGCATCAAGATCGGTCCGCAGAACATGACGTCGCGGATTGCGGACACCGCCAATCTGGAGGCCGTGGAATTCCTCAAGGGCCCGGCCTCGCTGATCTCGGGCGAGGGCGCCGCGGGCGGTGCCATCAACTTCGTCACCAAGCAGCCGCACACCGGAGCTGTCAACAACGAGGCGGATTTCTCCTGGGACTCGCTGAATTCGTTCCGTGCCCATTACGGCTCCGGCGGCAGCACCAATGTGCAGGGGCTGGACTACCGCCTCGACATCAGCCGTTCCGCGCTCAACGGCTTTGCCGACGACACCAATGTCAAGACGTTCGGCACGTCCGGCCAGCTCAATTACCGGGTCTCCGACAGCCTCAAGATCTGGGGTGCGATCGAGTATCGGGAGGACCGCTCGAAGGCCTATTGGGGCGCGCCGCTGGTGCCGGTCTCCTATAGCGGCTCGCATGCGACGACGGGGATCGCCTCCGGCAATTACGTCTCGAATTACAACGGTACCAATCTCGGTGCCGTCACCATCGACGACCGTACCTTCAACACCAATTACAACGTTCTCGACAACCGCAACGTGGCGCAGGAAGTCTGGCTGCGCGGCGGTTTTGAGCTGAAGCTCGCGCCTGACCTCACGCTGAAGAGCCAGGCCTATGGCTATGGCGCCGAACGGACCTGGTTCAACAACGAGATCGAGGCGTTCAACTCCACCACGAACCTGGTCGATCGCGAGCGCTTCTATGTCGCGCACAGCCAGCGTCTGGTCGGCAACATCACCGACCTGATCTGGGACACCAACATCGCCGGCTTCGACAACCGCCTGGTCACGACGCTCTCCTCGAGCTATCTCGATTTCGTCAGGCCGGGCGCGGCAAACTTTCCCGGCGATTCCGTTTCGCTGGTCGATCCCAACCGCGGCTACTACGGCCTGCTCACGACACAGCAGCAGACCGCGCGTATCGACAACGAGGCGCTGTCATTCGAGGACCGGCTGAAGCTGACGCGCAGCTTCGCGCTGATCGGGGGCTTGCGTGTCGAGCACATCGGGCTCGACCGCAACTCGACCGACAAGAACGGTGTGGAGAAGGCGGGCTTTCCGTTCACGAAGGACTGGGCGCCCGTCACGGGCCGCATCGGCTACACCTGGGACGCCGTTCCCGGTCTCACCTTCTTCAGCCAATACGCCACCGGCGCCGACGTCGCGGCCAACAACATCTTCCTGCTCTCGCCCACCCAGCCGCTCGACCTGACGACGTCGCGCACCTACGAGACCGGCGTCAAGCACCTGTTCTGGGACAATCGGGCAGAATGGTCGTTCTCGGCCTACGATATCCTGCGCAAGAACGTCTATGCGGCCGCCGGCGGCATGCAGCTGAATATCGCCGGGCGGCAGGAATCCAAGGGCCTCGAGCTTGCCGCCTCGATACGTCCGATCGAGCCGCTGCGGGTGTGGGGCAACATCGCCTATGTCGATGCGCGCTATGCCGACTACAATTTCGCCGGCGGCTCGTTCTCCGGCAATACGCCGCCGAACGTGCCGCGTATCGTCGCCAATGCCGGCGCGTCGTACCGGTTCTTCACGCCGTGGCCGGTGGAGCTCGGCATCGTCGGCCGGCACGTCGGTGATCGCTACAACACCGACGCCAACACGGTGACGATGAACGCCTACACGGTCGGCGACGTCTACGCCTTCGTCGATATCCCGAAGACCGTTTTCAATGCCGTCGACCAGGCGCGCCTGACCTTCCGCGTGCGCAACTTCACCGACAAGCGCTACGCGATCTGGGGCGATCCGTTTTATCCCGACCAGATCCTCCTGGGCGCGCCGCGCACCTACGAGATCTCGGCGGCGTTCAAATGGTAGGGCATTGAACGCATGATGGCCGCGATCGTCCTGGCGCATCGCTGGCTCGGCATCGCGTTCTGTCTGCTGTTCGCGATGTGGTTCGCGACCGGAATCGTGATGCATTTCGTTCCGTTTCCGTCGCTGACGGAGGCGGAGCGCTTTGCCGGACTCGGGCCGTTGGAACCTGGCGCGAGGACGATCTCGGTCGCGGACGCCGTTGCGGCGAGCGGAATCGCCGATGCGACGCGGGTTCGGTTGGTCCAGCGCAGTGATGGACCGGTTTACGTGGTCTCGGGCCCCGCAGCTTCGCGAGCGGTGCGCGCCTCCGATGGAGGAGACGCGTCGGTGACGTCAGCCGATGTCGCGCTCGGCATCGTGCAAGCCTATTCACGTCGGCGCGGGCTCGACCTAGCGCGCGCCGCGATCGCCGCGCGGTCGGACTACGATCAGTGGAGCGTGCCGAACGGTTTTGACCGCCATCGCCCCTTGTTTCGCGCCGCTCTCGGCGATGCCCAGGGAACGGAGGTCTACGTTTCGTCGCTGACCGGCGACGTCGTCCTGGATACGACGCGCAGCGAACGCGCGTGGAATTGGGCCGGCAGTGTGCTGCACTGGATCTATCCGACGGTTCTGCGCAGCAGCTGGGTGCTGTGGGATCGCGTGGTCTGGACGCTGTCGCTGCTGGCCCTGATCGCGGCGTTGCTCGGCGCGGTGCTCGGAATCGTGCGTGTGAAGATACGGGGACGCCAGCTCTCGTCGCCCTATCGGGGCTGGCGCGCCCTGCATCACATCATCGGTCTTGTCGCGACCGTGTTCGTGCTGAGCTGGATCTTCAGCGGCTGGCTGTCGATGGATCACGGCCGGCTGTTCTCGCGCGGGCAACTAACGCCGGCAGAGGCCAGCGTGATGAACGCCGCCCCGGATTGGCGAGACGCGTCATCGCTCGATCTGCAGCCATTGTCCCGCTCGGCGCGTGAGGTCGAATGGTTCGCCTTCGACGGCAAGGTCTATCGGCGCGATCGGATCGCGCTCGGCCGCCAGGCACTGATCCGGGCAGGACACGCGCCGCGCGACGGACAGGCGGCATATCTGGACGTGCGGGAGATCGGGAATCTGATGGCGCGCCTTGGCGCCGGCTGTGCCGCACCGGTCCCGCTCGTCGGCAACGACGACTATCCGGCGCAATCTGCACTTCCGGGGGCTCCCGTCTACCGCACGACCTGCGGCGATCTCTGGTTCGATGTCGATGCCGCCAACGGCAAGGTGCTGCAAAGACTGGACCCGTCGCGGCGGGCCTATCGCTGGCTTTACAGCGCGCTGCACACGCTTGATTTCCCGATTCTGCAGGCTCATGCGCGGATGCGTGACGCTCTCATTGTCGGACTCTGTACGCTCGGACTGGTGTTCTCCGTCACCGGCATCGTCATCGGTTGGCGACGCTTGCGGGCGTCGCTGGCAGCCTGAGACAGGCGCGCGCTGGTTATCCACCAGCGGCCCGTGATGTCCTCGCTTACTGACCGTACAATAAAGAGAGGCTGAGCCGACCTGTGTGCATAGCTCCTGGTCAGTGCGCTCTCCCGCACCGCCGTTCGATCGCCTGCAAATTAGACAAGCGGCCTGGTGCGATCCGATTGCACTGCAACGGACGTTCCGTTTGCGCCGAAGAATCCAAGGGTGCGCTGCACATTTCTGCTTGGCATCCTTCTGCCCTCTGCGCGAGCAGCGCTGCACCAAAACGTGCAGCCGATGCTGCGCCGCGCAATGGCGGTAGTTTGCTGACGCTTTGGTTTGCGACAACTCTGACCCTATCCCGCGGCCATCGCTCTGTCGCACGCTCGCACCTGATGGCATGACAGGGAATGACGATGAACGTCACGCGTAGCTGACTGTGCAGATGAACGATTCCGGCAATCACTGGGAGGTCGGCACCGATATCGGTGGCACCTTCACCGACATCATCGCGATCCGGCGTGGCACCGCCGAGGCGCGGATCGCGAAGGTGCCGTCGCGCCCCGATGCGCCGGTGCAGGCGATGTTGGAGGCGATCGAGGCGGTGGGTCTGCGCAAGAGCGAGGTCAGGCGCTTCGTCCACGGCACCACGCGCGTGACCAACGCGATCGTCGAGAACCGGCTGCCGAAGGTGGCGCTGGTTGCGACCGAGGGCTTTGCCGACGTGCTCGAGATCGCGCGCTATCGCCGGCGCGATCTCTATCGGCTCGACATTCCGCCGAAATCGCCGCCCTTGGTGCCGCCCGAACGCTGCTTTGGGCTTGCCGAGCGCCTCGATCATGAGGGCCGGGTGCTTAGGGCGCTCGACGAAGCCGAGATCGAACGCCTGGTGGCGTGGCTGAAGGGGACCGGCGTGCAGAGCGTCGCGGTTGCGCTGCTTCACGCTTATGCCAATCCCGTGCATGAGAAGATGCTGGGCGAGCGGCTCAGGGGCGTCGTCGCCCATGTCTCGCTCTCGCACGAGGTCAATCCCGAGGCGCGCGAATATGAGCGGACCTCGGCAACCGTATTCAACGCCGCCGCGATGCCGATCGCGGTGGAATATCTCAGCGAGCTGGAGCAGCGGCTGCCGATCGGGCCTGGCCTGCAGGTGTTTCATTCGGCGGGCGCCATGGTCCCGATCTCGGCGGTGAAGCAGCGTCCGCTGGTGATGGCGATGTCGGGGCCGGCCGCCGGCGTCTCCGCGTCCGTCAGCGTCGCGCGTCAGCTCGGCACCTCGCGCATGCTGACCTTCGACATGGGCGGCACCACGACGGATGTGTGCCTGATCGTCGACGGCCAGGCCGAAATGACCGACGGCCGCATGCTCGGCGACAAGCCGCTGCGCCAGCCGATGCTCGCGGTGCATTCGATCGGCGCAGGCGGCGGATCGATCGTGCGCAACGGTCCCGGCGGCCTGACCGTCGGGCCGGAGAGCGCAGGCTCCGAGCCGGGCCCGGCATGCTATGGTCGTGGTGGCACGGAGCCCACCATCACCGATGCCAATGCCGTGCTCGGCTACCTCAATCCCGATACGAAACTTGGTGACCGTATCGGCATCGATATCGCGGCCGCAAGGCGCGTCATTGGACCGATCGCGCATGCGCTCGGACTGAGCCTCACAGAAACGGCACTCGGCATCATCAAGGTCGCGAATGCGACCATGGCCCGCGCGCTCCGCCGCGTCACGGTCGAGCGCGGCATCGACGGCCGCGACTGCACGCTGCTGGCCTTCGGCGGCGGCGGCCCGATGCATGCCGCGGGTCTCGCCGATCTCTACGGCATTGCCGAGGTGGTCGTGCCGAGCGCCTCGAGCGCGTTCTCGGCGCTGGGCTGCCTCACCGCCGATTTCAGCTTCCTGCAGCAGCAGACCCTTCGCGCTGCGCTTGACGGCATCGATCTCGCCCGCGTTTCGGAACGGATCGAGGCCCTGATTGCAGATGCCTCGGCACCGCTTCTCGCCAACAATGTTGCGAAGGCCGAGATCCAGATCGAGCTGGTGGCCCTGATGCGCTACGCGGCGCAGAACGACGCCATTCCGGTGCCATTCATGCTGCCGCTCGATGTCGCCAGGCTGAAGCAGGATTTCCTGACGCGACATCACGAGCTGTTCGGCTATGCGACCGGCGAGCCCTGCGTCATTGAATCCGTGCGGGTGCAGGCGCGTCGCCCGTCGACGACGGTCGTCAGCCGGCCGGCAACCGCGGCGCGGGCGGTGTCTAGGTCTACGCGCACTTGCTCGTTCGATGGCTTCCACGACATCGCAACCGCGATCATCGACCGCGCCTCGCTGACCGAGACCGTCAATGGTCCCGCTATCATCGAAGACGCCTGGTCGACCGTGGTGGTGCCGCCCGGCTGGCAGGCAAGGCCTGATCCAACAGGCAATCTGTTCCTGACGCGGGGGGCGGCATGAAGCTCGATCCGTTCGTCGTCGAGGTCATCAGGCACGGGCTCTCCGCCGCAGCCGAGGAGATGAGCCTCGTCATGACGCGTTCGGCGCGCTCGCCGCTGCTGCGCGAGGCCGGTGACCTCTCCTCCGCGATCACCGACGGCCACGGCGGCCTGGTCGGGCAGGGCCGCGACATCCCGATCCATCTCGGCGCGATGGCCTACACCATCCCCGAACTCCTCAAGGTGATGCCGCGCGACGGCCTGAACGACGGCGACGTCGTCATCTACAATGTCGGGGCGCTCGGCGGCAATCATCTCAACGATGTCAAGGTCGTGCGGCCCGTGTTTGTCGACGGCGAGATCGTGGCCTTCGCGGTCAGCCTCGCGCACTGGCCCGACATTGGCGGCACCTGGCCCGGCAGCTATTTCGCTAGGGCGGTCGATACGTTCCAGGAGGCGATGCGGATTCCGCCGGTGCTGATCGCGACGTCGGCCGGCCTCAACACGCCGATCGTGCAGCTGCTCAAGGCCAACGTTCGCGATGCCGAATCCTGCGAGGGCGATCTCCTGGCCCAGATCGCGGCGACCAAGGCCGGCGAGAAGCGCATCGTCGAGCTCTGCCGCGAGCATGGCAAGGCGGTCTTCATGGCGGCGCAGTCGCGCCTGCACGATCTCTCGGAAATCGAGATGCGGGAAGCGCTGCGCGATCTGCCGGACGGCGTCTACGAGGGCGAGGATTATCTCGACGACGGCAGCGCGAACAACGCGCCGGCGCGGATCCATGTGAAGATCACCATCCGCGGCGATGAAGCGACCTTCGATCTCTCCGGAAGCTGCGACCGCGTCTCCAATTTCTGCAACACGACGCCGTTCATGGCGCGCTCGGCTGTGGCCTATGCCGCGCGCATCATGAGCGGGCGCGACATGCAGCAGAACGCCGGCGCGCTGCGCCCGCTGACCATCATCACGCGCCCGGGATCGATCCTCGAGCCCGGCTGGACCGCCTCCGTCGCCGCCGGCAATCACGAGACCTCCATGCGCATCGTCGATGCGATTTTCCGCGCCATGCAGGACACCATTCGCGAGCGCCTGTCGGCGGGCGGTGCGACCACCGCGGGCGTGCTGTTCTTCGCCGAGCCGCGGCCGAACGGGTCCTGGAAGATGCTGTATGAGGTCCATGGCGGCGGCGAAGGCGCGCGGCACGATCGCGCCGGCACGTCCGCTACCCGCGTGCATCTGTCCAACACCTCGAACACGCCGGTCGAGGTGATCGAGGCGAATTACGCGATCCGGCTCGAGCAGCAGGCCATTCGCCGGAATTCCGGCGGCGCGGGCGCGCATCGCGGCGGGGACGGGTCGGTCCGGACCTACCGCATTCTCGCGCCCTCGATGCACCTGACCACCTGCATCGAGCGCATGGTGATAGCGCCGTGGGGCATGCAGGGCGGCTCTCCCGGCAAGGCGTGCCGTATCTCGCTGGTCCGGCAGGGCGCCAACGTCGCCATCGACGGCAAGTCGAACCTGGTGCTGGAGCAAGGCGATCTCGTCACGATCGAGATGTGCGGTGGCGGCGGCTATGGCGCCGCGGCTGCGAACTGAGACGATGGCGATGAGCAGATTGTTGCGGACCGGGCTGAATGCGGGCGAGGCCGCGCCGATGGCGGTGGTCGGCGGCGAGGGCGTCTACTTTCACCTTGCGGACGGCCGCAAGCTGATTGACGGCAGTAATACCGGCGGCGGCCTCGGCCACCGCCATCCCGCAATGGTGGAGGCGATCCGCCGTGCGGCCGATACGCCCGTCGTCAACGAGGGCTGGACCTGGGTCGGCCGCGAGCAGGCCGCCGACGATCTGATGGCCACCGCATTCAAGGGCGAGGAGGACTGGGTCGGCGCGGTTCGATTCTGTATCAGCGGCAGCGAGGCCAACGACATGGCATTGTCGCTGTGCCAGGCGCTGACGCAGCGCTCGGCGCTGGCAACGCGCGAGCGCGCCTATCACGGCATCACCGGGCTGTCGCGCAGCATGACGGTGCAGCCGCAATGGCACGGTGGCCTCGCGGTGCACGCTGGCGGCTCGAAGCTGCCGGCTCCGATGGCGCCGGTGCGGATTCTGCCGGCGCCGGATGGGGCGATCTATGGCGCGCCGGCCAACAACACGCCGCCCAGCGAATATCTCGCGGATGCCCCGCGCCTTTTGTCGGATACGGCGGCAACGATCATCGACTACACCCAGGGCGGCATCTATTACGACGGCGCCTATCAGGACGAGGTCGCGCGCTGCGCGCGGCAGGCCGGCTCTTACTGGATCGCGGACGAGGTCGTCACCGGCGCGGGCCGCGCCGGCCGCTGGTTCGCGTTCCAGGGCGCGCAGAGCCGGCCCAATATCGTGACGCTCGGAAAGTCGCTCGGCGGCGGTGCGGCTGCTGTGGCTGCCGTCGTGGTGTCGAAAGACATCGTCGCGCGGCTGAAGGGCACGAGCTGGCAGAACTACGGTACGCTGCGCGGCCATCCGATCAGCATGGCCGCGGTGAGCGCTTATCTGAAGGTCGTCAGTGAGGACAAGATTCTGGACCACGTGCAAGGTCTGGAGAAGTTGTTTGCCTGCCGACTGCTCGCGATCGCACAAAAGCACCCGAGCGTGCAGCGCGTGGCGGGGCAGGGGCTGCACTGGACGGTGGAGCTGCACGGCCCGGACTGGCGCACCTGGCACGCCGACACCACGGAGGTGCCGATCGCCTCGCGCGTCGCGGAACGCGCGCTGGAGGCGGGTGCGGTGATCGGGACCAGCGGCGAGCAGACCTCGCTGTTCCTGGCACCACCGCTGGTGATTTCCGAGCGGGAGGCCGAACTGCTTCTGGATGCGCTCGATCACGGTCTCGATGTCGCCGACGAGGAGCACGGGTGAGCCACACAACGCCCCCGCAGTCACCGGCCTGGCCGGCGGACGAGCCCTGGCATCTCGCGATGCCCGAGGGCACGCTCTACGACGCCCTGGTGCGTGCTGCACGTGAACGTCCCTCGCATCCGGCGACGGTCTTCTACGGTGCGAGCCTGAGCTACGCCGAGCTGCGTGACCGGGTCGATGCCATGGCCGGTTTCCTGCAATTCGTTTGCGGCATCAAGCGCGGCGACCGCGTCATGATCGCGCTGCAGAATTCGCCGCAATATATCATCGCCTATTACGCGGTGATGCGGGCGGACGCCGTGATCGTGCCGGTCAATCCCATGAACAAGACCGCCGAGATCGTCTATCTCGCCGCGGACAGCGGTGCCCGAGTTGCGATCATCGGCAGCGAGCTGGGCGATGTGTTTGCGCCGCTGGTCGGCGAGGCCATCACGCATGCAATCGTCGCGCAGTATCGCGACGAGGTGCCCAGCGCCACGCCCTACACGCTGCCGCTCTGCGTGACCGAGGCGCCGTCGGAGCCGCCGTCGTCGCCGGGCTGGCATTCCTGGTCGTTTGCGATCGCGCAGGGCCTGCGGCCGGGCGCGATGGAGGCGGGGCCGCAAGATCTCATGATCCTGCCCTACACGTCTGGCACGACGGGCAAGCCCAAGGCGTGCATGCATAGCCATCGCAGCGCGCTGTTCACCGCCGTCTTGCAGGCGCGCTGGTACGGGCTCGACGGCAGCGACGTGATGACCGGCTTCATGCCGCTGTTTCATGTCGCGGGCATGCAGGGCTCGATGAATGCCGCCATCGTCGCCGGCGCCACGCTGCTGCTGATGGCGCGTTGGGACAAGGATCTGCTGCCGGATCTGTTCGAGACCTATGGCGTCACGTTCTGGAACGCGGCGCCGACCATGATCGTGGACGTGCTCGCCAGCGCCAGTTTCCGCGACAAATGCTTTGCCAAGCTCAAGGTGCTGACTGGCGGCGGCGCGGCGATGCCGACCGCGGTCGCCGAACGGCTGAAGGGGCGGTTCGGCCTCGATTTCGTCGAGGGCTACGGCATGACCGAGACGATGTCTCCGACGCACCTCAATCCGATGGCCGCGCCGAAGCGGCAGTGCCTCGGCATCGCCGTGCACGAGACCGACGCCAGGGTGATCGATCCCGACAGCCTGATCGAGCTGGACGACAACGTGGTCGGCGAGATCATCGTGCACGGGCCGCAGGTGCTGCAGGGGTACTGGAACAGGCCGGAGGCAGATACCGAGGCCTTCATCGAACGCGACGGCAAGCGGTTCCTGCGCACGGGCGATCTCGGCTACCGCGATGCCGACGGCTATTTCTTCGCCGTCGACCGCCTGAAGCGGATGATCAATGTCAGCGGCTTCAAGGTGTGGCCGGCCGAGGTCGAGGCGGCGATGTACCAGAACCGCGCCATCCGGGAATGCTGCATCATTTCGGCGCCGGACGGCTATCGCGGTGAGACCGTCAAGGCGTTGGTGGTGCTCGATGACGGCGCGCGCGCGACGACGTCGGAGGGCGATATCGTCGGCTGGGCGCGCGGCGCGATGGCGAGCTACAAGGCGCCACGCGCCGTCGTCTTCGTCGAGTCCCTGCCGCGCACTGCCAGCAACAAGATCAACTGGCGGCTGTTGCAGGATGCCGAATGGGGGCGGACGGCATGAAAGCTGCTTGGCTGGAATATCGGCACCAAGCCGCGCTATGCTCGGCGCGACGGAACATCCTGCAGGCCGACCCTTTTTCCCAGACATCACCAGGAACTCGCTGATGCGCATCGTCAATGTCGCCGCCGCCCAGATGGGCCCGATCCAGAAAGCCGACAGCCGCGAGGTCGTGGTCAAGCGCATGATCGCGCTGATGGACGAGGCGAAAGCGAAGGGCGCCGACCTGATCGTCTATCCCGAGCTGGCACTGACGACGTTCTTCCCGCGCTGGTACGTGGAGGACCGCGCCGAGTTCGATATCTGGTTCGAGCGCGAGATGCCGAACGCGGCAACCAGGCCGCTGTTCGAGCGCGCGGCGCAGCACGGAATGGCGATGAATTTCGGCTATGCCGAGCTGACGCCGGACGGTCATCATTTCAACACCGCGATCCTGACCGACAAGTCCGGCAGGATCGTCGGCAAATACCGCAAGGTGCACCTGCCGGGCCATGTGGACTACGACAGCAAGCGCTCGCACCAGCATCTGGAGAAGCGCTATTTCGAGCCGGGCGATCTCGGCTTCAAGGTCTGGCGCGAGCTCGGCGGCATCATCGGCATGGCGATCTGCAACGACCGCCGCTGGCCCGAGACCTATCGCGTCATGGGCCTGCAGGGCGTCGAGATGGTGCTGATCGGCTACAACACCCCATCCGTGAATGCGGAGAAGAGCGAGGAGGGCGTCGAGAAGCGCCTGTTCCACAACCGCCTCTCGGTGCAGGCCGGCGCCTATCAGAACGCGACCTGGGTGGTCGCGGTCGCCAAGGCCGGCAATGAGGACGGTCACCCGCTGTTCGGCGGCAGCCTGATCGTCGATCCCAATGGCGAGATCGTCGCCGAAGCCAAGACCGAGGACGACGAGGTTCTGGTCCACGCCTGCGACCTCGACGCCACCATTTTCGGCAAGACGACGATCTTCGACTTCGCCCGGCATCGCCGCATCGAGCATTACGGCCTGATCACCAGCCAGACCGGCGCAGTGCCGCCGCCGGAGAAATGACGCCGATGGCTGACAAGGGCATCTCACTGCGTGAGCTCGATCCGCGCGATCGCTACAAGCTGCTCTGCGGCGTGGTGGTGCCGCGGCCGATCGCGCTGGTGACCACGCTGGACGAGAACGGCGCGGTGAATGCCGCGCCGTTCAGCTTCTTCAACGTGTTCTCCGAAAGTCCGGCGCTGATCGTGCTCGGGCTCCAGCACAAGCCGGATCACTCGCCGAAGGACACCACCCGCAACATCCATCGCGACGGCGAGTTCGTGGTGCACATGGTGGACGAGGCGCTGTCGGTGGCGATGAACGACTGCGCGGTCGATTTCCCCTCCGGCGACAGCGAAGTCGCCGCGACGGGCCTGGCCACGCTTCCCTCGGTCGATGTGAAGGTGCCGCGCCTCGCGGCTGCGCCCTTCGCGCTGGAATGCCGGCGCCATGTCGTGCTGAATTTCTCGCCCGATCGCGAGCTCCTGCTCGGCGAGGTCTTGCGGGTTCACGCCCGCGAGGGCCTGGTCGATACCGCGAACATGTATGTCGATCTCGACGCCTATCGGCCGATCGGCCGCATGTTCGGCAATCTCTACACCACGCAGCGGGACACGTTTGCCCTTGTCCGCGAGAGCCATGCGCAATGGCTCGCGCGCCAGGAAACCAAAGAGCTGAAGGACGCCTAGTGAGCCGAGAACTGCACCGTGCCCAGCGCCATGGTGACGGCCGCCTGTGTCGGGTCGATCACGGGGATGCGCAGCGCGTCTTCCAGCGCACGGCGGTGGCGCGCCATGCCGGCGCAGCCCATCACGATGGCCCGGGCGCCGTCCTCGTCGCGCAGCTCGCGGCCGACCTCGATCATCTTGGCGAGCGTGCCTTCGCCGGAGGCGGTCTCGGCGACGCTCATGTTGAGCGGCCGCTCACCGGAAAAGCGGTCGGTCAGGCCCATCTGCCTGAGATAGCGCATGTGCCGCGGGATCGAGCGCTGCGCGATTGCGATGACGCCGAAGGTCTCCGCGCGGGACAGCGCCGTCAGCACGCCACACTCGGCAATGCCGAACACGGGCCGGTCGGTGCCTTCGCGGCAGACCTGGAGCCCGGGATCGCTGTAGCAGGCAATGACGAAGGCGGCCGAGCTGTTGTCGCTTTCGACCAGCTTTCGCAAAGGTATCGCAACGCTGTCGGCGTCCGCCTGGCTTTCAATGCCGAACGGACCCTCGGCCAGCGTCTGGCAGACCACCTCCGGCCCGCCCTCGAAATCGAGCGGCTTCAGCGCATCCTCGAGCCCTTGCGTGACCTTGTGGTTGGAGTTCGGGTTGATGACGAGAATGCGCGGCCGGGTCATGATGGTCTTCCTGCGAGATTAAGAGAACGTGCCTTGAGCCTATCACGGAGTGCCGCATGACTGAACCCGCTTACGACATGATCATCCGCGGCGGCCGCGTCGCCACCACGACCGACGTCTTCGAGGCTGACGTCGCCATCTCCGGGGAGACCATTGCGGCCGTCGGCCGCGGGCTTGCCCCCGCCAAGCGCGAGATCGATGCGCGCGGCAAGCTGGTGCTGCCCGGCGGCGTCGACAGCCACGCTCATATCGAGCAGCTCTCGGCCGCCGGCATCATGAACGCCGATACGTTCGAGAGCGCCACCGTCTCCGCCGCTTTCGGAGGCACCACCACGGTGATTCCGTTTGCAGCCCAGCATGTCGGCATGAAGCTGCCTGAGGTCGTCGAGGACTATCACGCCCTGGCGAAGAAGGGCGCGGTGATCGACTACGCCTTTCACATGATCATTGCGGACGCGACCAGGGAGACGGTCGAGGAGCACATCCCGGCGCTGGTCAAGCAAGGCCATGCCTCGATCAAGATCTTCATGACCTACGACCGCCTCAAGGTCGACGACGAGCCCTTGCTCGACATCCTGCTCGCCGCGCGTCAGTCCGGCGCGATGCTGTGCGCGCATGCCGAGAACCACGGCATCATCGCCTGGATGGTCAAGCGGCTGCTGTCGCGCGGCTACACCATGCCGAAATACCACGCCGTCAGCCACGCCCGCGTGTCGGAGGCGGAAGCCTTCACCCGGCTGATCGGCATGGCGGCGCTGATCGACCAACCGATCATGATCTTCCATGTCTCGACCGCCGAGGGCGCCAAGGTGATCCGCGACTCGCGCGGGCAGGGGCTCAAGGTCTTCGCCGAGACCTGCCCGCAATACCTGTTCCTGACCGCCAATGATCTCGACAAGCCCGGGTCCGAGGGCGCGAAGTGGATGTGCAGCCCGCCGCCGCGCACGCATGCCGACCAGGAGGCGCTGTGGCAGGCGCTCTCGCTCGGCGATCTCCAGACCATCTCGTCGGACCACGCGCCGTATCGCTATGACGAGACCGGCAAGCTGCTCGCCGGCCCCAATCCCAACTTCAAGCAGGTCGCCAACGGCCTGCCGGGCCTGGAACTGCGGCTGCCGCTGTTGTTCGACGCGATGGTGTCGAAGGGACGGCTCGGCCTGGAAAAGTTCGTCGAGCTGACCGCGACCGCGCCGGCAAAGATCTACAACCTGCATCCGCGCAAGGGCTCGATCGCCGTCGGCGCCGACGCCGATATCGCGATCTGGGATCCGAACCGCGAAGTCACCATCGCCGACGAGATGATGCATGACCTCACCGGCTACACGCCGTTCGCGGGCCGCAAGCTGAAGGGCTGGCCGGTGACGACGCTCTCGCGCGGCCGCGTGATCATCGAGGGCGACAAGTGCCTTGCGAGCGCCGGCAGCGGAAAATTCCTGGCGCGCAGCGGCGGCGAGGCGGCCAAGCCCACCGGCCGGCTCGTCGCCGACATGGATCCGGAGCGGAATTTCGGGGCAAAGCTGCTGTGATGGTGGAACGCGCGCGATGAGGATCGTCATCTTCGGCGGCACCGGCTTTGTCGGCCTCAATCTCGCCGAGGTGCTGCTCGCGCGCGGGCACGAGGTGACGCTTTATGATCGTGCACCGTTGCCGTCATCCGCGCAGCGAGCTCTTGCCGACTACGGCGCACGGCTCAAGGCGGTGCAGGGCGATATCACCGACGCGGACGGCATCGATGCCCTTGTCGCAAAAGGCTGCGATGCGATCGTGCTCGGCGCGGCAGTCACCGCCGGCGAAGACCTCGAACGGGCATCGCCCGCACGCGTTCTCGAGATCAACGTCATGGCGCAGATCCCGATCCTGCAAGCCGCGATCCGCCACGGCGTTCGCCGCGTCGTGAATCTGTCGTCGGCGTCGGCCTACGGCGCCGCGGGTGCGCGGGTCGATATTCTGGACGAGGACACGCCCTGCGATCCCGTCTCGTTCTACGCCATCAGCAAGTTCACCTCGGAACGATCGGTGGCACGGCACGCCGAACTTTTCGGCGGTGATTTCCTGAGTGTGCGGTTGACTGCGGTGTTCGGGCCGTGGGAGCGCCCCGGTTCGGTGCGCGATACGCCGAGCCTCCAATATCAGATATTGGCCGCATTCGCGCGCGGCGAGCCGGCCATCATGCCGGAGCCGGGTCTGCGAGACTGGACCTACGCGCCGGACGCTGCCGAAGCTGTCGCGATTCTGGTCGAGGCCGAGCGCCCTCGCCACCGGCTGTACAACATTTCGAACGGCGCGGCGTGGCCCGCATTGCAATGGGGCGAGGCGTTCGCAGCGTTGCATCCCGGCCTGGAGTGCCGGCTCGCGGCGCCCGGAGAGAAGACGGCGATCAAGCTGCACGGGCCTTATCGCGCGCCGCTGTCGGTGACGCGAATGGCCGACGAATTCGGCTGGCGCGCGCGGTTCGGCTGCAACGAGTCCGCTGCCGCGATGAGCGCGTGGCTGAAGCAGCACAAGGAGTGGATCTGACATGCGGCTGCAGGGGCGCACGGCCATCATCACGGGAGCAGGCTCGGGCATCGGCCGCGCCAGCGCAAAACTGTTCGCGGAGGAGGGCGCGCGCCTCGCTCTGGTCGATCGTGATGCCGCGGGCCTCGAGGAAACAATGAGCCTGGTCGGCGAAGCGACGACGCATCTCGGCGACGTCGGCGATGCCGCATTCGCCGAGACCGTTGTCGGCGACGTCGTGGCCCGCTATGGCCGGCTCGATATCCTCATAACGGCAGCCGGCTTCTCCTGCGGCGGCACGGTGCTGACGACGAGCCTGGAGGATTGGGATGCGGTGTTCCGCGCCAATGTCGGCGGCACCTGGCTGTGGGCGCGGGCCGCGGTGCCGCAGATGCAGCGGCAGAACAGCGGCTCGATCATCACGCTGGCCTCGCAGCTCGCGATTGCCGGCGGCAAGGGCAACAGCGCCTATATCGCGGCCAAGGGCGCGATCGTCAGCCTGACGCGGACCATGGCGGTGGATTTCGCCACCGACGGGATCCGTGTCAACGCGATCGCGCCCGGTGCGATCGACACGCCGATGCTCCGGCGCAGTTTTGCCCGCCACGCCAATCCGGACGAGGTGCGCGAAGCCTCGCGCAACCGCCACGCCATGAAGCGGTTCGGCGTGCCTGAGGAGATCGCGCAGACCGCGCTGCATCTCGCCAGCGATGCCTCGTCGTTCACGACCGGCACCGTGATGGTGGTCGACGGAGGCTGGCTCGCGGCATGAGTGAGGCGCTCACCCAGCTCGAAGCGGACGTGCGCGCCGATCTCGCCAGGATCGCGCATCCCCACGCCGCCTGGCTCGAACCGAAGATCGGACCGGACGGCAACGCTGCGCTGGACGTTCTGATCGTCGGGGCCGGCCAGTCCGGCATTGCCATCGGCTTCGGCCTGATGCGCTCCCGCGTCAGCAGCATCCTGGTGATCGACAAGGCGGAGGAAGGCAAGGAGGGCCCGTGGCGGACCTATGCCCGCATGCCCACGTTGCGCAGCCCGAAGGATTATACGGGGCCGGACCTCGACATCCCGAGCTTGACTTACCAGTCCTGGCACGAAGCCCGCTTCGGCAAGGAGAGCTGGCAACAGCTCAGCCTGATCCTGCGTGAGCATTGGGCGGAATATCTGCTCTGGCTGCGACGGGCGATCGGTCTGCCGGTGGCCAATGGCTGCGAGCTGCTGGAGATTTCACAAGGCCCCGACGGCCTGCTCGCCGCACGGGTGAAGCATGCGGCTGGTGCCGAGACGTTCTACGCTCGCAAGATCGTGCTGGCGACGGGGCAGGAGGGCATGGGCGATTGGATGATTCCGGAGCAGCTGGCGCATCTGCCGGAAAGCTCAGTCGCGACTGTCGCCGACGACATCGATTTCGAACGCCTGCGCGGCAAGCGCGTCGCCGTGATCGGCGCCGGCGCGTCCGCTTTCGACAATGCTGCGACTGCGCTGGAGGCCGGTGCCGCTGAAGTGCACCTGCTGTGCCGCCGTGCGCAGATCCAGTTGATCCAGCCCTATCGCTGGCTGACCTTCCGCGGCTTCCTGCGTCATCTCAGCGATCTCGACGATGCCTGGCGCTGGCGCTTCATGCGCAAGATTCTCGAGATGCGCGAGGGATTTCCGCAGGCCACCTATGACCGCTGCGCGCGTCACGCCAACTTCACACTGCACGAAGGCGCGCCGGTCGAAGCCGCGCGCAAGACCGATAGCGGCATTGAACTCCAGACGCCGCGCGGCGCCATCACCGCCGATTTCGTCATCTGCGGGACCGGCATCGACATGGATTTTGCCGGCCGCGGCGAGCTCGCCAAATTCGCCGGCAACATCGCCACCTGGGCCGACCGCTACCAGCCGCCGAAGGACGAACGCAACGAACGCCTCGGCCGCTTTCCCTATCTCGCCGACGACTATGCCTTCACCGAACGCGTGCCGGGGCAGACGCCGTGGGTCTCCGACATCCATCTCTTCGCCATCGCCTCCACCATGAGCTTCGGTCCGTCAGGCTCGTCGATCAACGCGATGACGACCGCCGTGCCGAAGCTGGTCCACGGCCTGACGCGCGGGCTGTTTCGCGCCGACATCGAACGGCACTGGGCTTCGCTCAGCGCCTATGACGTGCCGCAGGCCGTGGTGACGCGTCAGGCGCGAGAAATGGGGGAATCGCTGTGATCACCCATGCGAAGTCGCGACGTCGCGCCCCTCGAAATGTCCGATCGGACTGGCGCGCAACTTGCTTCCTTCTGAACCTGCCTTGCTGGCGTTCTCGTTCGAAATTCAGGGAAAAACCAATGCGTTTTGTGTCTTTCAGGCTGGCCTCGTCCGTCCTCGCCACCACCGCGCTGTTGCTCATCGCCGCCGCGCCGTCGCAGGCGCAAACCCGGGCCGAGACGCTGCGTTATGTCACCGGCGCATCCGTCAACACGCTCGATCCGAACATTCCCGGCTCGACGCGCGAATCCTTCGCGCTGAGCATGAGCACCTACGACCGCTTGGTGGCGTTCGGCCGCAAGCAGCTCAATGGCAAATGGGTGTTCGACCTCGACACGATCACCGGCGAGCTCGCCGAATCCTACGACGTCAGTCCGGACGGCCTGAAGATCACCTTTCGCCTGCGCAAGGATGCAAAGTTCCAGGACGGCTCGCCCGTCACCGCCGAGGACGTGAAGTGGTCGCTCGATCGCTGCGTCACCGCGCCGATCCTCGGCAAGGCGCAGTTGCTGACGGGATCGTTGACGTCGGCCGATCAGTTCAAGGTGATCGATCCCCTCACCATCGAGGTGACGCTGCCAAAGCCCGACAAGCTTGCGCTGCCTAATCTTGCCACCGTCTATCCCATGATCATCAACTCGAAAGTGGCAAAGGAGCATGCGACGGCTGACGATCCCTGGGCGACGGCCTGGCTGAAGGAGCACACCGCCGGCAGCGGCGCCTATGCGGTCGAGAGCTTCAAGCCCGGCGAGCAGGTGATCATCAAGCGCAACGAGAGCTGGAACCGCGGCTCGGCCAACAAGCCCGCGTTCTTCAAGCGCGTGATCGTGCAGTCGGTGCCGGAGCCGGCGACCCGCGCCAACCTCGTCGAGCGCGGCGATGCCGATCTCGTGCTCGATCTGCAGGCGAGCGACGTGCAGTCGCTGGAGGCCAAGGGCAAGCTCAAGGTGATCTCGACGCCGCAATACAACGCGGTCACCTATGTCTCGATGAACAACCAGATCCCGCCCTTCGACAACGTCAATGTGCGCCGCGCCATCGCTTCCGCGCTGCCCTATGAGGACATGTTCAAGGCGGCCTTGTTCGGCCGCGGCGCGCCGCTGTTCGGCGCGACCTGGCCGGACGGCAAGCCGGCGAACGGCATCTATCCGTTCCAGCAGCCGGTGAAGATGGATCTCGACAAGGCCAGGGAGTACCTCAAGGCTGCAGGTCTGCCCGAAGGCTTCTCGACCACCTTCAGCTTCAATGTCGGCCAGGCCGCGACGGCCGAGCCGATGGCGGCCCTCGTCAAGGAATCGCTCGGCAAGATCGGCATCAAGGTCGACATCCAGAAGCTGCCGGACGCGCAGATGTCGACGCAGATCAACGAGAAGAAGCTGCCGTTCTTCACCGAAGGCATCGTCGCCTGGCTGCCGTCGACGGACTATTTCTACCGCAACTTCTACACCGGCAATCAGCGCTGGAATTACTCTTCGATCAACAATCCGGACCTTGCCGCGATTGCGCAGGAGGCACGCTTCGAGCCTGACAAGGCCAAGTACGAGGAAGCCGGCCGCAAGCTCAACGCGATGCATTTCGACCTGATGCCGCAGATCATGCTGTGGCAACCCAATCAGGACGCGGTGATGGCGCCGTCGATCGAAGGCTACACCTACGAGTTCCATCGCCAGGTGGATTATCGCGATGTCAGCCGCAAGTGACTTCAGCGGCCAGCAGGGACGCTGAATGGTGAGGACCGGTCTCGGTGCAACGATGGTGCGGGCGGGCAGGCGGCTGTTGTCGTCGCTGCCGGCGCTGTTCGGTGTGCTGGTCTTCACCTTCCTGTTGATGCGCGTGCTGCCCGGCGACCCCGCGGTGTTCTTCGCCTCGGGGCCCAATGCCGGCAAGGAGGAGATCGAGCAGATCCGCAGGCAGATGGGGCTCGACAAATCCGTGCCGGAGCAGCTCGTGTTCTATCTCTCCGACATCGGCCACGGCAATCTCGGCCGCTCCATGATGACCGGGCAGCCGGTGCTGAAGGATTTGCGCGAGCGGTTGCCGGCCTCGCTCGAGCTCACCTTCACCGCCCTCCTGATCGCGCTGATCGCGGCGGTGCCGCTCGGCGTCATTGCGGCGCTGCGGCCGGGATCGATCATCGATCACGGCGTGCGGCTGTTCTGCGCCCTCGGCGTCTGCGTGCCGACCTTCGTCTCGGGCCTGCTCCTGATCTACGTCTTCTACTATCTGTTCGGGTTGGCCCCTGATCCGACCGGTCGGATCGACGTCTTCACCTCGCTGCCGCCGCAGCGCACCGGCTTCTTGTCGATCGACTTCCTGCTCGCCGGCGACTTCGAGGGCTGGTGGGCGGCCTGCAGGCAATTGATCCTGCCGGCGGTCAGCATGGCGCTGTTCGTGATCGCGCCGCTGGCGCGGATCACCCGCGCCTCGATGCTGGTCTCGCTCGGCAGCGATTTCGTGCGCACCGCGCGCTCGGTCGGCTTGTCCTGGCGCAAGGTCGTCGTCACTTACGCGCTCCGCAACGCGATCCTGCCCGTCATCACCATTGCCGGCATCGTGTTTTCGACCATGCTGGGCGCCAACGTGCTGGTGGAGAAAGTGTTCTCCTGGCCGGGCGTTGCCTCCTATGCGCTCGATGCGCTGCTGTCGTCCGACTATGCGCCGGTGCAGGGCTTCGTGCTGCTGATGGCCAGCTTGTTCGTGCTGGTCAATCTCGTCGTGGACATCTGCTACGGCATCGCCGATCCCAGGGTGTCGATCGAATGACCAGCGCAACCCTTCGCCATTCGGTCTGGATCCTGCGCGGCAATCCGCTCACGGCGGTGGCCGCGGCCGGAGTGACGCTGTTCGTCCTGGTCGCGATCTTCGGTCCCTGGATCGTGCCTTATGATCCCGTGGTCTCCAATGTGTCGGAGGCGCTGCAGCCGCCGAGCGCCGCGCATCTCGCCGGCACCGACCAGCTCGGCCGCGACGTGTTCAGCCGTCTCATCATCGCCGCACGGCTCGACCTTGCCATCGCGGTCACCGCGGTCGGCATCTCCTTCGTGATCGGCGCCGTCGTCGGCTCCTTCTGCGGCTACGCCGGCGGACGGCTCGATCGCGCCGTCGGCCGCTTCGTCGACGTGATGATGGCGTTTCCGCTGTTCGTGCTGGCGATGGCGATGGTCGCAGCGCTGGGCAACCGGATCGAGAACATCGTGATCGCGACCGCGATCATCAATCTTCCGTTCTACATCCGCTTCGCGCGCGCCGAGGTCAACGTCCGCCGCAATGTCGGCTGGGTCGAGGCCGCGCGCGCCTGCGGCGAGAGCCATTTCTCGGTGGTGCTGCGCTTCCTGCTGCCGAACATCCTGCCGGCGATGGCGGTGCAGATCTCGCTCAATCTGGGCTGGGCCATTCTCAACGCCGCCGGCCTCTCCTTCATCGGCCTCGGCGTCAAGCCGCCGACGCCGGAGTGGGGCATCATGGTCGCGGAAGGGGCGCGCTTCATCTCGACCGGACGCTGGTGGCTGGTGGCCTTTCCGGGCCTTGCGCTGATGCTGGCGGTACTGTGCTTCAACCTTCTCGGCGACGGCATGCGGGACATTCTCGATCCCCGGATGCGCACATGAGCGAGGAATTGCTCAGGATCGACGACCTCCACGTCGCGTTCTCGACGCGGCGGGGCATGGTCGAGGCCGTGCGCGGCGTGACGCTCACGGTGAAGGCCGGCGAGATGCTCGGCCTCGTCGGCGAGAGCGGCTCGGGCAAGTCGGTCACCGGCTTTGCGACGACGCGGCTGCTCGATGCCGCCGGCCGCGTCACCGCCGGCAAGATCCTGTTCCGCGGGCAGGACGTCACCAAGCTCCGCGGCGATGACCTGCGGCAGCTGCAGGGCGCCGCGATGTCGATGATCTTCCAGAATCCGCGGGCGGCGCTCAATCCGATCCGCGCCATCGGCCTGCAGATCGCGGACGCGATCCTGACCCACAAGCGCATCTCGAAAGAGGCCGCGCGTGCCGAGGCGCTGGACCTCTTGCGCGCCGTTCAGATCCGCGATCCCGAGGCGCGGATGAACGCCTATCCGCACGAGCTCTCCGGCGGCATGTGCCAGCGCGTCATGATCGCGATCGCGATCTCCTGCAATCCTGCGCTGTTGATCGCGGACGAGCCGACCACTGGCCTCGACGTCACCACGCAGAAGGTGGTGATGGATCTGCTGGCAGACATTGCCGCCGCGCGAGGCATGGCCACGATCCTGATCACGCACGACCTCGGCCTCGCGGCGCGCTATTGCCGCCGCATCGCCGTGATGGAGCGCGGCCGCATCGTCGAGGAGGCGAGCCCCGGCATCCTTTTCAGCGCGCCGCAGCACGCCTATACGAGGCGCCTGGTTGCGGCATCGCCGACGGCGACGTCGCGGATCGAGGATCTCGTGACGGAGGAGGAGCGCGAGCGCTACGCACCTATCGTGAGCAAGTCCAGGCGGGAGCCAGCACACGGCACCCCGCCGCTGCTGGAAGTGCGTAAACTGGCAAAACGTTTCGATCAGGGTGCCGCCGCGGTGGCCGACTTCTCGATGACGATGGCGGGCGGCGAGAGCGTCGGGCTGGTCGGCGAATCCGGCTCCGGCAAGAGCACGACCTCGCGCATGATCTGCCGCCTGATCGATCCGAGCGAGGGCGACATCGTGTTCGACGGGCAATCGATCGGACACGTGGCGGCGCGCGATTTCCACCGCTCGCCGTTGCGCAAAGACATCCAGATGGTCTTTCAGGACCCCAACGAGAGCCTCAACCCGCGCTTCTCGGCGTTCGATTGCATCGCCCATCCCTTGATGCGGCTGGGCGGCATGCGCGCGGGCGAAGGCTTGCGCAAACGGGTGGAAGAATGCGCCGAGCGGGTCGGACTGCCGCTCGATCTGTTGCCGCGGTTTCCGCATCAGCTCTCCGGCGGGCAGAAGGCCCGCGTCGGCATCGCCCGCGCCATCGCCTGCCGGCCGCGGCTGCTGGTGCTGGACGAGCCGACCGCCGCGCTCGACGTCTCGGTGCAGGCGGTGGTGCTGCAGCTGCTCGATCGCCTCCGGCGCGAGAACGATATTGCGCTGCTGTTCGTCAGCCACGATCTCAACGTCGTGCGCATGCTGTGCGAGCGGACCATCGTGCTGCGCAACGGCGGCATCGTGGAGCAGGGCGAGAGCCGGGCGCTGTTCGATAATCCAAAGACCGACTACACGCGCAAATTGGTCGAGGCGATCCCGCATATCGAGACCGGGCCGATGCTGGCGGCCGCTCTGTGAGCCCCGAACCCGCATTGCTGGACCGCCAAAGGGTGAGATCCCGCTGGCGAAGCCGCATTTAGTGGCATACCATTTGCTTGCAAATGGGTTCGGTTTCACTTGCCCTTTGCCAATGAACAGCTGGCATCACGGCATTTCTGGGAGGACTTCATGGATCGCAGGACGGTATTGAAGGGACTGGCTGGCGCGGGCAGCCTGGCATTGACGGGCGGCCTGTCGGCCCCGGCGATCGCCCAGGGTGCCGCGGCGCGCACCCTGCGTTTCGTGCCCCAGGCCAATCTCGCCAATTTCGACCCGATCTGGGGCACGCAATATGTCGTGCGCAATGCCGCCGCGATGGTCTGGGACACGCTCTACGGCATCGATTCCTCGTTCCGGCCGCAGCGGCAGATGGTCGAGTCCGAGGAAGTGACCGACGACGGCACCACCTGGACGTTCAAGCTGCGGCCCGGCCTCAAGTTCCACGATGGCGAGCCGGTGCTCAGCAAGGACGTCGTGGCAAGCCTGACGCGCTGGTCGGCGCGCGATCCGATGGGCCTGATGATCAAGGCGCTGCAGCAGGAGCTCACGGCCGTCGACGACCGCACCTTCAAATGGGTGCTGAAGCAGCCCTTCCCGAAATTGCTCTACGCGCTCGGCAAGAACAATTCGCCTTGCAGCTTCATCATGCCGGAGCGCATCGCGCAGACCGATCCGTTCAAGCAGATTTCCGAATATATCGGCTCCGGTCCGCTGAAGTTCGCCAAGAGCGAGTGGGTCCCCGGTGCGAAGGCCGTGTTCGAGAAATTCGCGGACTATTCACCGCGGCAGGAGAAGTCGTCGTGGCTGGCCGGGGGCAAGCAGGTGATGGTCGACCGCGTCGAATGGGTGATCATGCCGGATCCGGCAACGGCGGCGGCCGCGTTGCAGAACGGCGAGATCGACTGGTGGGAGAACCCGATCGCGGATCTCGTTCCGGTTCTGAAGAAGAACAAGAATATCAGCGTCGATATCGGCGATCCCCTCGGCAATATCGGCTCGTTCCGCATGAACTTCCTCTATCCGCCGTTCAACGACGTCAGGGCGCGGCGTGCGGTGCTGATGGCGCTCAGCCAGGAAGACTACATGCGCGCGATCGTCGGCGACGACAATTCGCTGTGGAAGCCGCTGCCCGGCTACTTCACGCCGGATACGCCGCTCTACACTGAAGTCGGCGGCGAGATCCTGAAGGGCAAGCGCGATCTGGACGCCGCCAAGAAGCTGCTCGCCGAGAGCGGCTATTCCGGCCAGCCGGTGACGTGCCTCGTCGCGCAGGACCAGCCGATCACTAAGGCGATGGGCGACGTCACCGCCGACCTTCTCAAGAAGCTCGGCATGAATGTCGACTTCGTCGCAACCGATTGGGGCACGGTCGGCTCCCGCCGCGCACAGAAGACGCCCCCGGGACAGGGCGGCTGGAACATGTTCCACACCTGGCACGCAGGCGCGGATTGCGTCAATCCGGCTCCCTACACCGCCATTCGCGCCAACGGCGACAAGGCCTGGTTCGGCTGGCCCACCAGCGAGGCCACCGAAAAGGAGGTCGCCTCCTGGTTCGAGGCCAAGAACATCGACGAGGAGAAGGCCGCCATGGGCCGCCTCAACAAGGCGGCGATCGATGACGTCGTCTACGCGCCGACCGGTTTCTTCCTGAGCTACACCGCGTGGCGCAAGAACGTCACCGGCGTTGCCAAGGGACCGCTGCCGTTCTTCTGGGGCGTGTCGAAGTCCGCATGATCGTGCGCTGAGGCCAGATGCTCTCCTACATCCTCCGTCGCATCGTCGCGACCTTGCCGGTCATGGCAATCGTCGCGCTGTTCGTGTTCAGCCTGCTTTACATCGCGCCCGGCGATCCGGCCGTGGTGATCGCGGGCGATCAGGCAAGCCCGGAGGATGTGGAGCGCATCCGCCAGAGCCTCGGGCTGGACCGGCCCTTCCTGGTCCAGTTCGGAGGCTGGGTCTGGCGCATCCTGCACGGCGATCTCGGCACCTCGATCTTCACCAACCTGCCGGTGTCGGCGATGATCGGGCAGCGTCTCGGACCGACGCTGTCGCTGATGATCGTCACGCTGCTGCTCACGATCGTGGTGGCGGTGCCGCTCGGCGTGGTGGCGGCATGGAAGGCCGGCAGCCTGATCGATCGCGTCATCATGGGCTTTGCCGTGTTCGGATTCTCACTGCCCGTCTTCGTGGTCGGCTACATGCTCGCCTACATCTTCGCGCTGGAGCTGGAATGGCTGCCGGTGCAGGGCTACACGCCGCTCAGCCAGGGCTTCTGGCCGTGGCTCGAGAACCTGATCCTGCCGGCGATCGCGCTGGGCTGCGTCTATATCGCGCTGGTCGCACGCATCACGCGGGCAGCCATGCTCGAAGTGCTGCAGCAGGACTACATCCGCACCGCCAAGGCCAAGGGCCTCGGGCAGGGCGGCATCCTGTTCATCCACGCGCTGAAGAACGCGGCGGTGCCGATCGTCACCGTGATCGGGATCGGCATCGCGCTCCTGATCGGCGGCGCGGTCGTCACCGAGAGCGTGTTCGCGATCCCCGGCCTTGGCCGCCTCACCATCGATGCGATCCTGCGCCGCGATTATCCGGTGATCCAGGGCATCGTGCTGCTGTTCAGCTTCGTCTACGTCCTCGTCAATCTGATGATCGACGTCGTCTACACGCTCGTTGACCCGAGGATCCGCTATTGACCGACACCACCGTCAACCCGCAATCGCTTCCGGCCGGCCTCGTCCTTGCGCCGCAATTGCCCGAGATCCTGCGGCCGGTCAGGATAAGGCGCGGCTTCGTCGGCCTGCTGCGCGGCCACCCGACGGTCGCGATCGGCGGCGCGCTGCTGCTGACGCTGGTGCTGATCGCGGTCTTTGCGCCTTACCTCGGCACGGTCGACCCGACCGCGCTTGCGCCCGCCAAGCGCACCCGCGCGCCGTCGGCCGATTTCTGGTTCGGCACCGACGTGCTCGGCCGCGACATCTATTCGCGCGTGCTGTACGGCGCGCGGGTTTCGCTGACGGTCGGCCTGTCGGTCGCGATCTTTGCCTCGGCGATCGGCCTTGCCATCGGCATGGTCTCCGGCTTCATCCGCTGGGCCGACGGCATCCTGATGCGGTTCATGGACGGGCTGATGTCGATCCCGCCGATCCTGCTGGCGATCGCGCTGATGGCCTTGACGCGCGGCAGCGTCGGCAACGTCATCCTGGCCATCACCGTCGCCGAGATCCCGCGCGTCTCGCGCCTCGTCCGCAGCGTCGTGCTGTCCTTGCGCGAGCAGCCCTATGTGGACGCGGCCGTGGCCTGCGGCACGCGCACGCCGATGATCATCCTGCGCCACATCCTGCCCAACACGGTTGCGCCGATGCTGGTCCAGGCGACCTACATCTGCGCCAGCGCCATGATCACGGAGGCGATCCTGTCCTTCATCGGCGCCGGCACGCCGCCGACCATCCCGTCATGGGGCAACATCATGGCGGAGGGCCGCGCGCTCTGGCAGGTCAAGCCCTACATCGTGTTCTTCCCGGCGGCGTTCCTGTCCGTCACCGTGCTCGCCGTGAATCTGCTCGGCGACGGCCTTCGCGATGCGCTCGACCCGCGCATGGCCAAGAGTCTTTGATGTTGTCTGTGATGTTGCCTGTGATGGATCGAGGCTGATCGCGATGGCTTTGCTCGAAGTCGAGAACCTCCAGACCCATTTCCGCACGCCCGGCGGCATCAACCGCGCGGTCGACGGGGTGTCCTTCCATGTCAACGAGGGCGAGACGCTCGCCATCGTCGGCGAGTCCGGCTGCGGCAAGTCGGTGACGTCGATGTCCCTGATGCGGCTGATTCCGGAGCCGCCGGGCCGGATCGCAGGCAGCATCCGCTTCGCGGGCAGGGATCTCTTGAGGCTGTCCGACCGCGAGATGCGTGCGATCCGCGGCAACGACATCTCGATGATCTTTCAGGAACCGATGACGAGCCTCAACCCGGTGCTCACCGTCGGGCGCCAAATCCGCGAGACCTTGATGATCCATCAAGGTCTCGACAAGCAGGCGGCGGAGGCGCACGCGGTCGAGATGCTGACCTTGGTCGGCATTCCCGAGCCGAAACGGCGCGTCGGCGAATATCCGCACCAGCTGTCCGGCGGCATGCGCCAGCGCGTGATGATCGCGGTGGCGCTGGCCTGCAATCCGAAGCTCCTGATCGCGGACGAGCCGACCACCGCGCTCGACGTGACAATCCAGGCGCAGATCCTGAAGCTGATGCTGGACCTGAAGAGCCGGGTCGGCGCGGCCATCATCCTGATCACCCACGATCTCGGCGTCGTCGCCGAGATCGCCGAGCGCGTCATGGTGATGTATGCCGGCCGCAAGGTCGAGGAGGCGCCGGTGGCGGAGCTGTTCCGTTCGCCGCGTCATCCCTACACACAAGGTTTGCTTGGCGCGGTGCCGCGGCTCGGCTCCTCGCTGACGGGCACGGCAAGACGGCTTGCCGAGATTCCCGGGCAGGTGCCGGATCTGCGCAAGCCGATCACCGGCTGCGTCTTCGCCGGGCGCTGTGCGCTCGCGACCGATCTCTGCCGCCAATTTGCGCCGGGGCTGGAAGAGAAGGGCCCCCGCCACATCGCCGCGTGCCATTACGCCGCCAAGGGAGCGATCGCGGCATGAGTGTTCCGCTGCTCCAGGTCAACGACCTCAAGAAGCATTTTCCGGTCAACAAGGGCCTCTTCGGGCGACAAACCGAATTCGTCTATGCGGTCGATGGCGTGTCGTTCGAGATCGCGCGCGGCGAGACCTTGTCGCTGGTCGGCGAGTCCGGTTGCGGCAAGTCGACGGTCGGCCGCGCCGTCCTGCGGCTGTTCGACATCACCTCGGGCCAGGTCATCCTCGACGGCCAGCGCATCGACGACGCGCATCCGAGCACGATGCGCCAGATGCGCCGCCGCGTGCAGGTCGTGTTCCAGGACCCGTTCTCCAGCCTCAATCCGCGCATGCGCGTGCGCGACATTCTCGCCGAACCGATCCGCAATTTCGGCCTCGCCAAGTCCGCGCAGGATCTCGAGGTTCGCGTCACATCGCTGATGGACACGGTGCGCCTGCCGCGCGAGGCGCTGAACCGCAGGCCGCACGAATTCTCCGGCGGCCAGCGCCAGCGCATCGGCATCGCGCGGGCGCTGGCGGCCGAACCCGAGCTGATCGTCTGCGACGAGGCGGTCTCCGCGCTCGACGTTTCGGTCAAGGCGCAGATCGTCAATCTGCTGCAGGATCTTCAGAGCGAGTTCGGCCTCGCGCTGCTCTTCATCAGCCACGATCTCGCCATCGTCGAGCACATGACCCACCGCGTGGCGGTGATGTATCTCGGCAAGATCGTCGAGGTGGCGCCGCGCCGCGAGATCTTTGCCGCGCCAAGGCATCCCTACACCAAGGCGCTTCTGTCGGCGGTGCCGCTGCCGGAGCCCGGAGCCCAGCGCAATCCCATCATCCTCAAGGGCGACGTGCCGAGCCCGATCAACCCGCCGAAGGGCTGTCGCTTTCACACCCGTTGCCCGTTCGTGTTCGATCGTTGCCGGAGCGAGGAGCCGACGCTGCGCGCGGCGGGTCCCGAGCAGTGGGTGGCGTGCCACCTGGAAGAAGCTGCGCCGGCAATGAGCAGTTGAAGGGACCTGACGCCAGTCCGCGTCGCGCGCTCACGCCCACGCCTGGGGTGGGCGCTTCGACGGAGGACGGCACTGACATCGGGTGATGATGGCATTATGCCCCTGTTTTGCCCGACGAGTCAAAATCCACCGCCGATTTGGGTCGGCATTGGCCCCGGATCCGAGGCCGTGCGGTGCATCGGAAATTCGTAAGCGAAAACAAGCCCCGTTCTACTGTGCATGGGGTTGTTTTCGCACTTTCGATGAGGGGCTCATCCCTGCCGGCGCAGGAAGCCGGTGATCGTGACCTTGTCCCAGATGCCGGCTGCGGCAAAGGGATCTGCGCGATTGAAGGCCTCGACTTCGGTACGGCTAGGGGCCTCGATCAGGAACAGGCTGCCGATCATGGTCTGGCCGTCGTCGGACACCAGCGGCCCCGACATCACGATCTTGACGCCGAAGCGCGAGGTGTCACTGAGGAAAGCCTTGTGGGCATCGTAATTGGCGAGCCGCGTCGGCAGCGCGCCGGCGCGGTCGACGGCGTGAATGGCGAACAGCATGGTGTCTCCGCTTCTTGGCTTCATTGTTGGGACGGCCGCGGGCTGCGGCCGTCCGGGCTTGCGGTGATCGGGCCGTCTACTTCGCGCTGAGCTTGCCGGCGTCCTCGAAGGTCGGGCAGGTCCGCTGCTCCAGCGGCACGTCGAACGGCCCGTAATTGTCCTTGGTGATCACGGTCGGCTTCAGCACGATCTCGCTGATGACCGGCTGGCCCCGCAAGGAGCGGATCGCCATCATGGTGCCGAGGCAGCCTTGCGCAAATCCGTTGTAGTCGCCGCTGGCCAGCAGCTTGCCGGACTTGATCGCGTCGATCGCCTCCTTGGTGCCGTTGATGCCGATCACCTGCGCCTTGCGGTTGGCGCCGTCGAGCGCCTCGATCGCGCCGACCGCCATGGCATCGTTGGCCGCCAGCACGCCGTCGATCTGCGGATTCGACTGCATCAGATTCTCCATGACTTGGAGCGCCTGGAGCCGCTGATAATTGCCGGGCTGCGAGGCCAAAAGCTTGGCGCCGGGCGCTTCCTTCAGCGCATCGTTGAAGCCGCGGACGCGGTCGACATTGGTCAGCGAGCCCTTGACGCCCTCGATGATGACGATGTTGCCCTTGCCGCCGAGCGTCTTGAGCAGGAAGCGCGCGGTCTCCAGCCCCAGGCTGTAATCGTCGGCGCCGACGAAGGACAGGAACTTGCCGCCGGCGGAACGGTCGGTGATGTTGACGACCGGGATCTTGGCCTCGTTGATCTTCTCGACCCCGGGGACCATCGCCTTGTAGTCGACCGGCGTGAACACGATCGCGCTCGGCTTCTTCACGACGACGTCCTCGATCTGGCTGAGCTGCTCGGGAATCGAGTCCGGCTTGGTCGGGATGTATTGCAGCGTTTTCGCGTTCATCACCTTCGCCATGTTGTCGGCGCCGACCCGCACCGTCTGGAAGAACGGGTTGGTCTGGTTCTTGGTGAAGACCGCGATGGTTTCGCCGTCGGCGCGCGCTCCGGTGGTGAACGCAGCCGCCATCAGCAGCGGCAGCGCCAGATAGCCCAGTGTCTTTTTCATGTTGCCTCCATCCCTCATTTTGCTTGTTGGATCTCTAGATGCTCATTGCGCGCGGCGGCGGGTCTTCATGTCGAGCCAGACCGCGAGAATGACGATGATTCCGGTGACGAGCGGCTGCCAATTGGCGCTGACCGACAGCAAGTTCATGCCGTTCAGCACCAGGGTCAGGATCAGCGCGCCGATGAAGGTGCCGAACACGGTGCCGACGCCGCCGAACAGCGAGGTGCCGCCGATCAGCACGGCCGCAATCGCCGGCAGCGTCAGGCTTTCGCCGATGTCGGCTTCGGCTGAATTGAGCCGCGACAGGAAGATGATCGAGGCGAGCCCCGCCATGGTGCCTGAGACCGCGTAGACCAGCAACAGGCGGCGTGCGACCGGAATGCCGGAGAGCCTTGCTGCGACCGGATTGGCGCCGATCGCATAGATCTCCTGGCCCCAGACCGTGCGCTGGGCGAAGAACGTCCCGATCCCGAGGAAGACCAGCAGCAGGTAGACCGGAATGGGCAGGCCGAACAGATAGCCGCTGCCGATCTGGCGAAAGCCGGCCGGGAAGCCGTGCAGGGTCTCACCCGCCATGTACCAGTAAGTGAGGCCGTTCAGCACCCAGAGCATGCCATAGGTGGCGATGAAGGACGGAATGCGGAGCGCCGTGACCATGACGCCGTTGATGAGGCCGACGAGACCGCCGCAGGCAAGCCCGGTGAGGATGCCGAGCGCCGGCGAGCCGGTCGTGTGGATCACGGTGCCGGCAATGCAGGCCGACAGCGCGACATTGGCGCCGACGGAGAGATCGAGGCCGGCGGTCAGCACCACCAGCGTCAGGCCGGAGGCGATGAAGAAGGTCAGGCTCGCTTGCCGGAGCACATTGAGGATGTTGCCGAGCGTCAGGAAGGAATCGCTGAGCACGGCGAGCACTGCGCAGATCAGGAAGGCCGCGAGCAGGCGATAGAACAGTTGGACCGCGTCCTGCGACAGGAAGGAGCGGGGCGGGGCGATGGCGCCCTTGGTGATGTCGGTCATGTGCGGCTCCTGAGGCCGTCGAGGAACAGGGCAAGGATGACGAGCACGCCCACGCTGGCGACCTGTACCGAGGAGGGCAGCGAGATCAGGTTCAGGCCGTTGCGGAGCACGCCGACGGAAAGGACCCCGAGCAGGGTGCCGAGCAGCCAGCCATTGCCGCGCTCGAACGAGGTGCCGCCGACGGCGACGGCCGCGATGGCATCGAACTCGAGCCCGAGGCCGGCGGTGGGATGGCCGGAGTTCATGCGTGCGGTCATCAAAAGGCCGGCGATGCCGGCCATGGCGCCGCCGATCGCATAGACCGCGATCAGCAGCTTGTTGGGCGAGAGGCCGGCATAGCGCAACGCCTCGCGGTTGCCCCCGAGCGCGAAGATGTAGGTGCCGAACCGGGTGTGATAGAGCAGGCCGTGAAAGACGGCATAGGTGACCAGCGCCATCACGATCGGCACCGGAATGCCGAGCAGCGTCGCCGAATAGATGTCGCGCACGCTGTGGGGAATGCCGACAACGCTCTGGCCGTCGCTGACGATCAGTGACAGGCCTTGCGCCATGCCGAGCGTGCCGAGGGTCGCGACGAAGGGGGGAATGCCTGTTATGGCGACCAGCCAGCCGTTGGCGACGCCAAAGGCGGTGCCGACCAGAAGGCCGGCACCGAGGCCCAGCAGCATCGACTTGGTCGCAAGCGAGACGATCGCGACGCAGAGCGAGGTCAGCGTCAGCACCGCGCCCATCGACAGGTCCAGCCCCTCGGTCATGATAATCAAGGTCATGGGCAGCGCGAGCATCAGCAGGATGGTGGACTGCACCAGCACGTTGGAAAGATTGGCGACCGACAGGAAGCCGGGCGCAATCGCGCTGAACAGCGCGATCAGCAGCACCAGCACGATGGCGACGCCGGGGATGCGCTGCAGTGGATTGGGCTGTGAGATGACCGCGGCTTCACGCATGATGCATCCCCAGTCGCACGATGTTCTCCTCCGTCAATTCGTTGCGCGTCAGATGCCCGGCGATGCGCCCCTCGCGCATCACATAGGCGCGGTCGCAGACATGGCAGATCTCGACCTGCTCGGACGAGATCATCAACGCCGCCGCGCCGTCCGCGACGAGGCGGTCGATCAGCGCGAAGATTTCCGACTTGGCGCCGATGTCGATGCCGCGCGTCGGCTCGTCGAAGATGAAGAGCTTCGAGCCGGCGGCCAGCCATTTGCCGATCACGACCTTCTGCTGGTTGCCGCCCGACAGCAGGCCGACGGTCTGGCGTGCGCTCGGTGTTGCGATACGGAGCTGCCGGATCAGGCCGTCGGCGGCACGCTGGGCCGAGCGCTGGTCGAACAGCCCGCTCGGGAACAGCTTTTTCAGCGCCGACACCACCAGATTGTCGCTGACGGATCGCAGCAAGGCGAGGCCTTCGCTCTTGCGGCTCTCCGGGATCAGCGCGATACCGCGGCGGGCGGCGAGGTCGGGCTCGCCGGACATGCTCTTGCCGTCGAAGATGATCTCGCCCGATGTCACGGGATCGGCGCCGAAGATGGCGCGGGCGACCTCGCTGCGGCCGGAGCCGACCAGCCCGCACAGCCCGACGATCTCGCCGCGGCGCACCTCGATGTTGATGTCGGAGATTCCCGTCGACGCGCTCAGGCCCTTGACCTCGAGCAGCACCTCGCCGGGCTTGTCGGCAAAATGGCGCGGATAGGTCATGTCGACGTTGCGGCCGACCATCATGCGGACCAGCTGGTCCGGTGTGACATCGGCGGGACGGACGCCATCGATGCGGCGGCCGTCGCGCAGCACGGTGATGCGATCGCCGAGTGCGAACACCTCGGCCATGCGGTGCGAGATGTAGACGATCGAGACGCCGTCGGCCTTCAGCCGCCCGATCAGCGCGAACAAGAGCTCGGTCTCGCGGTCGGACAGCGCCGCAGTCGGCTCGTCCATGACGAGGATGCGGGCGTTCTGGCTGATCGCTTTGGCGATCTCGACCATCTGCTGCTGGGCGACGCCGAGCTTGTCGACGGTGGTGGCAGGATCGATGTCGAAGCCGATGGTATCGAGCACGCGCCTTGCGTCGGCCAGGATCCTGCGGCGGTCGATCGTGCCGGGAATGCGGCCCTTCGGCTCGCGCCCCAAGAAGATGTTCTGGGCGATGTCGAGGTGGGGGACCAGCGAGAATTCCTGGAAGATCACGGCAATGCCGAGCTTCTGCGCATCCGCGGTCGATGAGATCGCGACCGGTGCGCCGTTGTAATAGAACTCGCCGGCGTCGGCGCGGTAGGCGCCGCACAGCACCTTCATCAGGCTCGACTTGCCGGCGCCGTTCTCGCCCAGCAGCATATGGACTTCGCCGGGATAGACGGCAAAGGACACGTCGTCGAGCGCCTTGACGCCGGGAAACTCCTTGCTGATGCCGCGCAGCTCCAGCAGCGGCGTGGGCGCGGTGACCTCGATCGGGAGCGCGTCGCTCATGTCTTGGCTTCCCTCGCAAAGATCTTTCCGGGGTTCATCAAGCCGTTGGGATCAAGCGCCGCCTTGATCGATCGCATGACGTCGACGGCCTCGCCGAGCTCATCGGTGAGATAGTCGATCTTGCCGAGCCCGATGCCGTGCTCACCGGTGCAGGTGCCGTCCATGGCAATGGCACGGGCGACCATGCGCGCCTGCAGCGCCTTGGCGCCTTCGGCCTCCTCGGGCTTCGTCGGATCGATCAGGATCAGCATGTGGAAATTGCCGTCGCCGACATGGCCGACGATCGGCGCGGTAAAGCCGTGCGCGTCGGCGTCGCGACGCGTCTCGGTCAGGCATTCCGCCAGCCGCGAGATCGGCACGCAGACATCGGTGATCACGGCGCGGGCGCCGGGCCGCAGGCCGAGGCCCGCATAGAGCGTGTTGTCGCGGGCATGCCAGAGCCGGCTGCGGTCTTCCTGTGCCTTGGCCCAGGCAAAGCCGTGGCCGCCATGGTCGGCGGCAATCGCCTGCGCGGCCTCGGCCTGCTCGGCGACCGAACTCTCGGAGCCGTGGAACTCGAAGAACAAGGTGGGCGCCTCGCGATAGCCGAGCTTGGCATAGGCATTGATGCCGCGCATCATGACGTCGTCGAGCAGCTCGATGCGCGCCACGGGAATCGCGGACTGGATCACGGAGATCGCGGTATCGACGGCATCGTGCAGGGTGTTGAAGCTGCACACCGCGGCCGAGATCGCCTGCGGCACCGGGTGTACCTTCAGCGTGATCTCGGTGATGACGCCCAGCGTGCCTTCGGCACCGACGAACATGCGCGTCAAATCATAGCCGGCGGCCGATTTGCGTGCGCGCCGCGCGGTCCGGATCACGCGGCCGTCGGCCAGCACGATTTCGAGCGCCATGACATTGTCCTTCATGGTGCCGTAGCGCACCGCCATGGTGCCGGAGGCGCGCGTTGAGGTCATGCCGCCGATCGAGGCATCGGCACCGGGATCGATTGGGAAGAACAGGCCGGTGTTGCGCAGCTCGGCATTGAGCTGCTTGCGCGTGATGCCGGGCTGCACCACAACGTCCATGTCGCTGTCGTGCACGGCCAGCACCTTGTTCATGCGCGCGAAGTCGAAGCAGACGCCGCCGGCGACCGCGGCTGCATTGCCTTCCAGCGAGGTGCCGGCGCCGAACGGGACGATCGGCATGCCCACGCCGGCGCAGAGCTTGACGATGTCGGCGACCTCCTGCGTGGTCTCAGGGAAGACCACGATGTCGGGCGGCAGGCTCTGGTAGTGCGACTCGCTCTGTCCATGCTGATCGAGCACGCCGCGCGCGACGCTCGCGCGCGAACCGATCATGCCGGTGAGGCGCTCGGCCAACATGCCCGTGCTGATCCGCGGTCCCATCCTAAAGCTCCACTCCCTGTTTTGCGGACTCTTGTCGGTCCGTCGTCGAGCTTAAGCGGCTCTTGCGTTACTTGCGACCTGCTTCAGGCCGAAATCATAGTTGAGATGAAAATAGTCGTGCTCCACCATGCGACCATCCGGCGCACGGCCGGCGGGATGACGGACGAATTCGCGGATCAGGCTGTCCTTGACGCCGAACACCACGTCGCTGTCGAGATATTGGTCGCCGGCAACGAACACGTGCGTCACGAGCTGCTCGAAACCTGGCGCTGAGATCATGAAGTGCACGTGCGCCGGGCGCCAGGGATGGCGTCCCTGCACCTCCAGCATCTCGCCGACCGGCCCGTCATGCGGAATCGGGTAGGCGGCCGGCTTGATCGACCAGAAATGGAAGCGGCCGTTGGCGTCGGTGTGGAAGCGCGCGCGCATCGCGAGATCGCCGATCTTGTCGAGCTGCTGCACGTCGTAATAGCCGTCGTCGTCGGAGTGCCAGACGTCCACGATGGCGCCGGCGAGCGGCTTTCCGTCCACGGTCGAGACCGAGCCGGTGACCAGCATCGGATCGCCTTCCATCGGTCCGGAGATGTCAGCGCCGCTGTCCTTCTCCGGCGCGGCCTGGACGAAGAACGGTCCGAGCACCGTGGTCTCGGTCGCGCCTTCGGGCACCGGATGGTTGATGGCATCGACCAGCATGGAGACGCCGAGCGTGTCCGACAGCAGAATGAATTCCTGGCGCTTGTCGGTGCACATGTGCCCGGTGCGGGTCAGGAAGTCGATGCCGTACTCCCACTCCTTCTGGGTCGGCCGCACCTCGCGGACGAAGGCGTGCAAGTGCCGCACCAGCGCTTCGCTCACCTGCTTGATGCGCGGATCGGTCGCGCCCGCGATCCGCTCCAGAACGGCGTCGGTGATGGTGGTCTCGTTGAAGTTACGCATGTGAATCTCCGCGATCAGAGTTTTGGCTCGCCGAGGCCGGACAGCCGTTCGAGATGCTTGACGGTCGCAATGAAGTCGGTGTCGCCGTCGCCCTGTGCGACGAGCGAGCCGTAGGTCTCGCGCACTTGCGCGGCGAGCTGCAGCGGTACGCCGACAGCATGGCCCGCGCCGAGGATCAGGTCGAGGTCCTTGGCCATCTGCTTGCAGGAGAAGGTGGACTCGAAGTCGCGGGTCCGCAGCGGTGCGGTTTTGTACTTGACCATGGGGGAGGCCACCGCGCTGTCGTCGAGTACCTTCAAGATATCCTGCCAGGCGATGCCGCCCTTGCGCGCCAGCGCCAGGCTCTCGGCCATCATCGCGGCTGACACCGCGATCATCAGGTTGACCGAGAGTTTTGCGTAACGCGCTTCCTCGGCGGGACCGAGATAGGTCTGGGCGCGGGTGAAGGCGGTGAACAGCGGCTTGGCGCTCTCGAAGACGTCCTTTGGACCCGAGACGAAACAGGTCAGCGCGCCGGTGTGAACGATGCTGGCATTGCCGGAGACCGGCGAGCGCAGATAGGCGATGCCGCGTGCCTGTGCGGCAGCTGCAACCTCGGTGGAAGCCTCGACACTCACGGTGCTGGTTTCGATGAGAGCGGCTCCGGGCATCATCGCGGCAATGATGCCGGTGGGACCGAGCAGCGCGCCGCGCAGGGCAGCGTCGTCGGGCAAGGAGGTGACGACAGCCGCCTTGCCGCTCACGGTCTCGGCCGGCGAAGCCGCGATCGCAATGCCTTGCGCACGTGCCTCGCTGATCCGCGCCGCGTTCTGATCGAACGCGGTGACGGCGTAGCCCGCCTTGGAGACGAGGACCGACATCGGCAGGCCCATCTTGCCGATGCCAATGAAAGCAACATTCTTCGAAGCGTCAGTCATTGTTGTTGTCCGTTGGCGCCGTCAGGCAGCGCGTCCCTGTCGTTCGATATCCTGCACAAGCCGCCGGCCGGATTGCGCCAGCAGCTGCTTCTTCTCCTCCAGCCCGTCACACAGCAACCGGCCATTCCGCTTCTTCCAGGCGCCGTTGATCATGACGGCCTCGATATTGGCAAGGCTCGTCTGCATCACGACGGTTGCGACGGGATCGTGCACCGGAAGGAGATTGAGATCGGAGGCATTGATGACGACGAGGTCGGCGAGCTTGCCCGGCGTCAACGAGCCGATCTGGCGCTCGCGGCCGAGCATCCGGGCGCCTTCCGTCGTGATCCAGCGCAGCGCTTCGCGGAGTGGGATAGTGGTGGTAGCTGGAATGGTGCCGCTCACTTTACGCGATTCCGCATTATCGAGCGCCCGCTGCATCGACAACGCAACGCGCGCGGCGGAGAAGAGATCGCCGGCCAGCACGGATTCCAGGTCGATGCCGACGGTCGGTCGCACGCCGCGCTTCAGTAGGCGGCCGGTGATCGGAAAGCCATGGCCTTGGATCATTTCGTTCTCGGGTGTCACCGAGAAGGACACGCCGAGATCGACCATCCGGTCCAGGAGTTCATCAGGCAGATCATTGCCATGGACGATGTTGATGCCGGGGCCGACGAGACCGGCCGCGAGCAGCTTCTCCCAGCCGCCGGGCGTCTTGGCCGGGCCGCCGCCCTGATGCATCGATGCGATCAGGTTCAGCTCCCGCGCCAGGCGGAAATCGTGCATGGCGACGTCGAGCGTCGAATAATGCGGGCCGAGAATGGCGAGGCCGAGCGTGACGAGCCCGTCGCGGTCGGCGAGGGGGCCTGTCAGCAGCCGCTCGACCTCGCGGCGCGGATGCGGCACTTCCGAGAAATGCGGCTCGCCCGGCTTCGGCTCGGGTTTCGGCGAGCCGTGGAAGAACGCGGCGCGGATGCCGCTCTCGATCAAGCCGCGCACGGCGGCGTCGGTATGATCGGGCGTCGGGTTGTTATGGCACCAGTCGACCAGCGTGGTGACGCCGTAATTGATCTGGTTCAGCGCGCCGACGAGGGTTGCGATGTAGATGTCGTCGGGCCGGAACACGGTGGCAAGGCCCGCATGCATGCGGCGGAAGTATTCCAGCAGCGTCCAGTTGGCGGCAAAGCCGCGCAAGCCGGTCTGCCAGGTGTGCATATGCGCGTTGATCAGGCCGGGGATGACGATGCGGCCCGTTCCGTCAATGACCTCCGTTTCGGCCGCGACCTCGATCGATGGCCGCACGTCGGCGATCCGGCTGTCTTCGACCAGCACATCGCCGGTCGAGAGATCGCCGATCGCGTCATCCATGCTGATGACAATGGCCGATCTGATCAGCGTGCGCCGCATCGCCTCACGCCGCCGCTTTCACAGCGCTTGGCGGCTCGCCCGCCCAGGCGCGTGCAATCAAGTCGCGAATGGCGCCACGCTCGAGCGGGCGCGGGTTCCAATAGGCATTGGTGACGGCGAGATCGGCCGCCTTGTCGATGCCGCTCTCGGGCATGCCGACGTCGCGCAGCGCGAGCTTTGCCCCCAGTTGCTTGGCGAGGTCGTAAAGTCCCTGCGATGCGTCGGCCGCGCCGATCGCGCGGGAGATGCGCGCCATCGCATCGGGTACAGCCGGTGCATTGTAGGCCAGCGCGTGCGGCAGCACGATCGTATGCGTCTCGGCATGCGGCAGATCAAAAGTGCCGCCGAGCGTGTGACAGAGCTTGTGATGCAGCGCCATGCCGACTGTGCCGAGGCAGACGCCGCACAGCCATGCACCATAGAGCGCCTCAGTGCGGGCCTCGCGATCGTCGCTCTTGGCGGCAATCGCGGGCAAAGCGCGCGCCAGCGCACGGATGCCTTCTTCCGCCATCAGCGACGTCACAGGATTGGCATCGCGGGCGTAGAGCGCCTCGACCGCATGCGCGATCGCGTTGATGCCGGAGGTGGCGGCCAAGCTTGCCGGCAGCGTCAGCGTCAGGTCGACGTCGTAGATCACGGTCTCCGGCAGCACGGCCGCATCGCGCACCGTGGTCTTCAGCCCGTTCTCGGTCTGGCCGACGATCGGCGTCATCTCCGAGCCGGCATAGGTGGTGGGAATACAGAGCTGGTTGATCCCGGTGCGCAACGCCAGCGCCTTGCCGAGGCCCGTGGTCGAGCCGCCGCCGAGCGAGACGACGCAATCGGCCTCGCACGCCTTCATCGCCGCGAGCGCGCGTTCCGTGACCTCGACCGGCGTGTGCATGGTGGCGCCGGAAAAGATGCCGGCATAGAGCGGACCGAGCGCGGCCCCCAGGCTCTTGCCCTGCGCCTCCTGCTGCGGCGTCGTCAGCACCAGCGCACGCTTGCCGCCGAGCCGCTCGACCTCGGCCTTGGCACAGGCAAGCGTGCCGCTGCCGAACACGACGCGGCAGGGCAGGTTTTCAAAGGTGAACGAACCGATCATGCGCCGGTCTCTTTGATGGGATAATCGACCTGGAAGCGCCCGATCCGCAAGTCGCCCAGTGCCTCACGCACGCGCAGATGCTCCGGGTGCTTGGCATAGGCGGCGAGCGCGGCTTGGTCGGTGAATTCGGAGAACAGCACGACGTCGCAGGCGTAATCGACCCCGCTGACGTCCATGCCGACTTCGATATGGGTGAGGCCGTCGATCCGGCCCTTGAGGCCCTCGAACAGGGTCTTGACCTTGAGCCGGGCGGCGGAGCGCTCCGCAGGGGTCTCCCCGCGCAGCCGCCACATCACGATGTGCCTGATCGGGCCCGACATTTCCTGATTTCCTCGCCTGCGATTATGCGTTGTTGAGGCTATTTTGCCTTGCAGAAAACGGAAATAAAGGTCAAATTTTGTAAGTCTCTTTTCCTGTTTTTGCAAAAATGGACCGGCTGCTCCAACTCGAAGTCTTCTCCAAAACCGCTGAGCTCGGCAGCCTGTCCAAGGCCGCCGAAATCCTGCGGATGTCGAACGCGGCCGCGAGCCGCCATCTCAGTGCGCTGGAGGAGCGGCTGGCGGTGCGGCTGATCGAGCGCAATACGCGCCGGCAATGGCTGACCGAAGCCGGGCAGGAGCTGTTGCAGCGTTGCAGCACGCTCTTGAACGAGCTCGCCGAAGCCGAGGACGCCGTCTCCGACCGCGCGCTGTCGCCGAAAGGCATGCTGCGCGTGACGTCTTCGCTCTCCTTTGCGATGATCTATCTCGCGCCGATGCTGCCCGCCTTCCGCGCGCTCTATCCTGATCTCAGCGTGCAGATCATCAGCGCAAACCGCTATCTCGACTTCATCGAGGCCGGCATCGACGTTGCGATCCGCACGCGCGAGCAGGAGCCGGATTCAAACATCGTCGTCCGCCGCATCGGCCAGATGCACCGCGTGCTTGCGGCGGCTCCGTCCTATCTGGAGAAGCACGGCCGGCCCGAGCATCCCGCCGATCTCGCCCGTCACAACATGCTGATCTACAACCTCGCCAATGATCCCTATTCGCTGCGGCTGAGCCAGGGCAGCACGACGCAGACGATCCGGATCGCGCCGACGCTCGACAGCAATGACGGCCAGATCATCTGTGGTGCAGCGCGGGCGGGGCTCGGCATCCTGATCCAGCCGCTCTATATCGTGCAGGGCGATATCGCGGCCGGCCGGCTGGTGTCTGTCCTCCGGGATTGGCAGCTGCCGTTGCTCACCATGAACATCGCCTATCAGAATCGCGTCAGGCTGCCCGCCAAGATCAGGGTGTTCTCCGACTTCCTCGTCAGCTACATCCGGGACCATTCGGAGCCGGGGATCTGGATCGACGCGGCGAAGTGAGCGGGAAGCCTCCATGTATCTCGGCATCGATCTCGGCACGTCGGCGGTCAAGACGGTTCTCGTCGACGACGACCAGCGCGTGATCGCGAGCGAGAGCCGGGCGCTCGCGACCGCCTCGCCGCAATCCGGCTATTCCGAGCAGGATCCGGCGCATTGGATCGATGCGGCCTTTGCCACGCTGGATGCCCTCAAGGCGACGCACGCCGGCGCACTGGCCGCGGTCGCAGGCATCGGGCTGTCCGGCCAGATGCATGGCGCCACGCTGCTCGATGCGAGCGCGAGGCCGCTGCGGCCCTGCATCCTCTGGAACGACGGACGATCGGCCAACGAGTGCCGTGTCCTGGAGCAACGCTGGCCCGCCTTGCGCGCCGTGACGGGCAACAAGGCGATGCCGGGCTTCACCGCGCCAAAGCTGCTCTGGATCGCCACGCACGAGCCCGAGATCTTCGCGGCGACCAAACTCGTTCTGCTGCCAAAGGCCTATCTGAGACTGGTGCTGTCGGGCGAGGCCGTCGAGGACGTCTCGGACGCCTCGGGATCCCTTTGGCTCGACGCGGCGCGCCGCGATTGGTCGGATGCAGCGCTGGCCGCGACCGGCCTGACACGCGAGCACATGCCGCGCCTTGTCGAGGGATGCGCACCCGCAACGACATTGCGCAACGAGCTCGCGCGGCGCTGGGGCATGAAGCGGCAGCCCGTGATCGCGGGCGGTGCGGGTGACAACCCCGCGGGCGCCGTCGGCATCGGCGCAATCCGGCCGGGAGCCTCCTTCATATCATTGGGAACCTCGGGTGCGCTGATGGCTCCGACCGACAGGATCGCCGCCAATCCCGACCGCGTCGTGCACACGTTCTGCCATGCCATTCCCGGCATGTGGATTCAGGCCGGCGCGATCCTCTCGGCCGCCTCCTGCCTCGCCTGGCTCGCGCGCCTGTTCGGCGCCACCGAGACCGAGCTGCTGGCGCCGCTGGGAGCACGAGCGCGATCGCCGTCGCCCGTGAGCTTCCTGCCTTATCTCGCCGGCGAGCGGACGCCGCACGACGACCCCGTCGTGCGCGGCATGCTGGATGGTCTCAGCCACGGCACCGATCGCGGGACGATCGTGCAGGCGGTGCTCGAAGGTGTGGCCTTCGCGCTTGCCGATTGCCGCGATGCGCTCGCGGATGCCGGCATTGAGATTGCGGAAGCCGACGTGATCGGCGGCGGTTCACGCTCGGCCTTCTGGCTCTCGGTGCTGGCGAATGTGCTCAATGTTCCGGTTCATCGCTTCGCCGGAGGTGAGACCGGCGCCGCGTTCGGTGCGGCGAGATTGGGGCGGCTTGCTGTCAGCGGTGAGGCAATCGACGCCGTGTGCACACGTCCGCAGCGCATCGAGACATTCGAACCTGACGCCGGGCTGACCGATGCCTATGCCGAGCGGCTTCCCGCCTGGCGTGAACTGTATCGGCCGCGTCACTAGCATCGCTTCGATTTGAGCATTTCCGTCTGTTCGCTGTTGCCCTGTGCCGCGGCCTTTTGTTTAATGCGCGAACCGCGCTGGCAGAACATCGAGACGCGGGTGGGAAACGCATTGTGCGCCGGGAGGCACGATGAACGATCCGATCCTCGAGATGCGCGGGGTCTCGAAGACCTTCTTCGGCATCAAGGCGCTGCGGGCCGTCGATCTCACCGTCTATCCCGGTGAAATTCACGCCCTGATGGGCGAGAACGGCGCCGGCAAGTCGACTCTCATGAAGATCCTGTCCGGCGCCTACCGGCCTGACCCGGGCGGCGAGATCCACATCGAGGGCAGGGCGGTGCGGATCGAAGGCCCGCTCGGCGGCCGCGCGGCGGGCATCTCCATTATCTATCAGGAGCTGTCGCTGGCTCCGAATCTCAGCGTTGCCGAGAACATCTATCTGGGACGCGAGGTCTCGCGCTCGGGCTTGCTGGCGCACGGCGCCATGCGCGAGGGCGTCGGCCCGATCCTGAAGCGCCTCGGCGCGGACTTCCTGCCCTCGACGCTGGTGGCGCATCTGTCCATGGGCCAGCGGCAGCTGGTCGAGATCGCGCGTGCGCTGCACGTCAGGTCGAAAATTCTCATCATGGACGAGCCGACCACCTCGTTGTCGGCCGCCGAAAGCGAGCGGCTGTTCGCACTGATCCGCCAGCTTCGCGCCGAGGGGCTTGCCATCATCTACATCTCGCATCGCATGGATGAAGTCTACGCGCTCGGCGATCGCGTCACCGTGCTGCGCGACGGTCGCCTGGTCGGCTCGCTTGACAAGCCCGAGATCCGCGCCGACACCATCGTGCGGCTGATGGTCGGCCGCGACGTCTCCTCATTCTACAAGAAGGACCATGATCCGAAGGCGGGGCGGGGGCATCCCGTGCTCGCGGCGATCGACATGGCCGATGGCGGACGCGTCAAGGGCTGTTCGCTCACCGTGCATGCGGGTGAGGTGGTCGGCCTCGCCGGCCTGATCGGCGCCGGTCGCACCGAGCTTGCGCATCTCATCATCGGTGCGTCGCCGAAAATCTCCGGCCGGCTCGAGCTGGAGGGGCGTCCGGTCGAGATCCGCACGCCGGGCGAGGCGCTCGAGGCCGGTATCGCCTATCTGACGGAAGACAGGAAGGCGCTCGGCCTGTTTCTCGACATGTCGTGTCTGGACAACATCAACCTCGCCGTGCTCGGCCGCGACGCGAAGCTCGGCTGGATTCTGGACCGCGACAAGGCCCGCGAGCGCGCCGACCGCGCCTTTGCAGGCCTCAGCATCCGCGCCGCCAATGTCGGCGTTCCCGCCGGCGGCCTGTCAGGCGGCAACCAGCAGAAGGTGCTGCTCTCCCGGCTGCTTGCCATCGCACCGAAGGTCCTGATCCTCGACGAGCCGACGCGCGGCGTCGATGTCGGCGCCAAGTCGGAAATCTATTCGATCATCGACAATCTCGCCAAGGCCGGCACGGCGATCCTCGTCATCTCGTCCGATCTGCCCGAGATCATCGGCATCTGCGACCGCGTCGTCGTCATGCGTGCGGGGCACATCGCCGGCGAGGTCAGCCGCGGACCGAATTCGCCGCTGGCGCAGGAAGACATCATGGGGCTTGCCACGGGGATGGAGCATCTCGATGCCTGACAAGGGTGCGGTGGGGGCGAAGCCGGCATCGACCCCGACCAACGGCGCTGCCGCGGAAACCAGACGCCAGCGGATGCGGATGCTGATCAGCGCGCTGGGCATGTTGCCGGTGCTGCTGATCCTCTGCATCGGCTTCAACGTGCTGTCGGAAGGCCGCTTCTTCACCGGACAGAATCTCGGCATCGTATTGCAGCAGGCCGCGGTGAACACCGTGCTCGCCGCCGGCATGACCTTCGTCATCCTCACCGGCGGCATCGACCTGTCGGTCGGCTCGATCCTGGCGGCCTCCGCGATGGCGGGATTGACGCTCTCCAAGGTGCCGGAGCTCGGGATGCTGTGGCTGCCGGCCTCGCTGCTCACCGGCCTCGTCTTCGGCATCGTCAACGGCGCGCTGATTGCGCTGCTTCGCCTGCCGCCTTTCATCGTCACGCTCGGCTCGCTCACCGCGGTGCGCGGCCTGGCGCGGCTGCTCGGGGCCGACACTACCGTGTTCAATCCCTCCATTCCCTATGCCTTCATCGGCAACGGGTCGCTGACCCTCGTTCCCGGCGTTGCGTCGATCCCGTGGCTCTCGGTAATCGCCTTGCTGGTCATTCTCGTCTCCTGGCTGGTGCTGCGCCGGACCGTGCTCGGCGTGCATATCTATGCCGTGGGCGGAAACGAGAGTGCAGCGCGGCTTGCCGGCATCAAGGTCTGGGCCGTCCTGATCTTCGTCTACGGCATCTCCGGACTTTTCGCCGGGCTCGGCGGCGCGATGCAGGCGGCGCGGCTCTATGCGGCCAACGGCCTCCAGCTCGGCCAGTCCTACGAGCTCGATGCGATCACCGCCGTGATCCTCGGCGGCACCTCCTTCGTCGGCGGCATCGGTTCGATCTGGGGCACGCTTGTCGGTGCGCTGATCATTGCCGTGCTGTCCAACGGCCTCATCCTCATCGGCGTTTCCGACATCTGGCAATACGTGATCAAGGGCCTCGTGATCATCGGCGCCGTGGCGCTGGACCGCTACCGGCTGCAAGGCTCCGCGAGGACTTGAGGCTTGGCGCGCGGCGATGTGCGCATGGCTTGAGAGGAGATTCCGTTGCGGCAACTGGTCTGCCGCGCGGGGACGAAGACAGACCAGGGAGGAAGACCATGTTGAAGACGATTATGCTCACTGGGGCCGCCATGGCGCTTGCCCTGACCACCGCACCAGCCTCCGCCAAGGAGCTCAAGTCGATCGGCGTCTCGCTGGGATCGATGGGCAACCCGTTCTTCGTCGCGCTGGCGAAGGGCGCCGAGTTCGAGGCCAAGAAGACCAATCCCAACGTGAAGATCACGGCGGTCGGCTTCGAATACGACCTCGGCAAGCAGGTCACCCAGATCGACAACTTCATCGCCGCCGGCGTCGACCTGATCCTGCTCAATCCCGGCGATCCCAAGGCGATCGGGCCGGCCATCAAGAAGGCGCAGGCCGCTGGCATCGTCGTCGTCGCGGTCGACACCGCGGCCGAGGGTGCCGATGCCACCGTGACCACGAACAACGTGCAGGCCGGCGAGATCTCCTGCCAGTACATCGTCGACAAATTGGGCGGCAAGGGCGACGTCATCATCGAGAACGGGCCGCAGGTCTCCGCCGTGATCGACCGTGTGGTCGGCTGCAAGAACGTGCTCGCGAAGAATCCCGGCATCAAGGTGTTGTCGAGCGACCAGGACGGCAAGGGCTCGCGCGAGGGCGGCCTCACCGTCGCGCAGGGCTATCTGACCCGCTTCCCCAAGATCGACGCCATCTTCGCCATCAACGATCCGCAGGCGATCGGCACCGACCTTGCGGCGCGCCAGCAGAACCGCACGGGCATCGTCATCACCGCCGTCGACGGCGCGCCCGATATCGAGGCGGCGCTGAAAGATCCGCAATCGCCGCAGATCCAGGCCTCAGCGTCGCAGGACCCGTTCTTCATGGCGCGGCGGGCCGTGCAGGTCGGTGTCGGCATTCTCAACGGCCAGAAGCCGGCGTCGACCGTCGAGCTGCTGCCGTCCAAGCTCGTGACCAGGGACAACGTCGCCCAGTACAAGGGCTGGACCTCGGATCGTTCCCAGTAAGGCATCGTCCGCTGCTGGAGGCGCTCGAACCATGAGAGATGACGGGCGGCGCTCGATCGCGCCGCCCGCCGCCGATACCCAGCGCGCTGACCGGTAGTACGCAGCGATGCCTGTGCTAGCTTTCCACGATCTCGATCGGTCGATTCGGAAAGCAGATCCGGTGAAGTCCAGGACGTCAGGCACGGCGTGGCGGCATGCCAATATCGGCCGCCTGCTCAACAACGCGGTGCGGCGCTTCGAAGGCCGTGTGCTCGAATTGATGAGCGAGCGGGGCCACGACGAGACGCGCATCGCCCATATCAGCCTCACGCGCAATCTCGACGTGGAGGGGACGCGGCTCACCGAGCTCGCCCGCCGCGCCTCCATGAGCAAGCAGGCGATGGGCGAGCTGGTCGATCAATGCGCCGCGCGCGGCCTCGTCGATCGCATCGCCGACCCGACCGACCGCCGCGCGCGCATCGTCATGTTCACGCCCAGGGGACGCAAATGGCTCGATGCGTTCCGCGATGCCGTCGACATTGCCGAGCGGGAGATGCGCGCCGAGCTCGGCAAGGCCACGATGGACGCGATCCTGAAGGGCCTCGCGGTCTATGGCACCGAGTTCGACACGCTCGACGATCCCAAATAGTCAGGTAGCTTGACGATATGGTCAGGTGACCTTACCATGCAAGATGGTTGCTGGTGGGGGGAAGCGTCTTGGAAACGTGTATGACGGCCGCGGTGCTCATCGTGGGCGGGGGCCCTTGCGGGCTGATGCTGGCGAACGAGCTCGGCCGCCGCGGGGTGTCCGCGATCCTGGTCGACGAAAAGCCCGGCACGGCCTTCAATCCGCAAGCCAATGCGACGCAGGCGCGCTCGATGGAGCATTATCGGCGGCTGGGTTTCGCGGACGAGATCAGGCGTGAAGGTCTGCCCGCGGACTATCCGACCGATGTCGCCTATTTCACGCGCTACACCGGTTACGAGCTGGCGCGGTTCGCGCTGCCGTCGGCGTCGCGGGCGGGCGAGCTGATCAAGGGCATGTCGGGCTCCTGGAGCGCGGCGGAGCTGCCGCATCGGGTCTCGCAGAAATATGTCGAGGCGGTGCTGCGCCGCCATGCCGAACGGCTGCAAGGCATCAAGATCAACTACGGTCACCGGCTGATCGGCTACACCGAAAGCAGTGACGGTATCGTCGGCGACATCGAATGTCTCGACGACGGCAGCCGCTTCCGCGTCCGCGCCGATGTCCTGGTCGGGGCGGACGGGCCGCGCTCGATGGTCCGGCAGTCGCTCGGGATCGTCTACGGCGGCGAGACCGGGACGCAGCGCGACTTCATGGGCGGCCGCATGCTCGCGGTCTATCTCCGCGCGCCCGATTTCTACGCGCGCGTCCCCCACGCGAAAGCGTGGATGTACAATTGCTTCAACGGCGACCGCCGCGCCTTCATGGCTTCGGTGAATGGCCGTGACGAGTTTGCGTTCCACACGCAGTTGCGCCCGGGCGAGGACGAAAGCGCGATTACGATCAACGAGGCCAAAACCGCGTTCCAGCGCGCCTGCGGTGCGCCGATCGATTGCGAAGTTCTGTCCTTCCTGACCTGGACCGCCGGCCACGCACTGGTCGCGAACGGGATGCAGCGGGGCAGGGTCTTCCTCGGCGGCGACGCGGCGCATCTGTTCACGCCGACCGGCGGGCTCGGCTACAACACCGCGATCGAGGATGCGGTCAATCTCGGTTGGAAGCTCGCGAGCGTCGTCAAGGGCGTGAGCCCGGCGTCACTGCTCGACAGCTACGAGGTCGAGCGGCGCCCCGTGGCGCTCCGCAACACCGATTATGCGCGGCGCTTTGCCGATTCGCTCGGTCTCTTCGCGCCGGCCCCGGAGATCGAGGATGCGACGGAGGCCGGCCACGAGGCGCGGCGGATTGCGGGCGCCTATCTCGATCGGCATGCCCGTGCGGAGTTCAACATCCCCGGCGTCACCTTCGGCGGACGCTACGACGGCTCGCCGATCATCGTCCCCGACGGCAGAGAGCCGCCGCCGGATGCCGCCAATATCTACGTTCCCACCGCCTGTCCCGGCGGCCGCGCACCGCATGCGTGGCTGGACGACGGCATGTCGCTGTACGACCTGTTCGGATTCGAATGGACGCTGCTTCAGTTTGGGGACGTGATGTCGGCCCATGCGTCCTTCGCCGAGACCGTCCGCGCGATCGGGGCCGATGTAAAGCTCGTCACGCTGCCCGGATCGTTGCGCGATCTCTACGAGGCGGATCTCGCCCTGATACGTCCCGACCAGATCGTGGCCTGGCGCGGCAACGCATCGCAGGCCGGAACCATCGGACGCGTGCTCGGCCGCGCACTCGGGCGCGGTGACAGCGAAGGCGCGCGGCTGGCAAGCGGCAGCTAGCGCGCGGCGGAGGGATTGGTTCGCGCAGGCGAGGCAGTCGATGGAATCGCGCTCGCGAAGAGATTGGTCTTGGGTTGGACGCGCGATCCGTCGATCAGCTCGAGCCGGCCGCAGCGATTCAAGGTATGCAGCTTCCTGCCGGGCCATGCCGGTCCGGGCTTCAGCGCGTGGCGGACGATCTGCTTGAACGCCGTCGGCGACAGTTCGACCACTTCCGCCAGGGCAAGCGCTGCGCCGTATCCATCGCTGCAGTCCTGGACCGGTCGCCACAGCTTGTCATTGAGCGTGACGAAGTTTCCTGCCGGCCGAGTGCTGGCGCGGTCGATCAGGACGGGGTTGCTGGCATGAGGCGACCAAGGCCCCAAGATGCGATCGGCGTAATAGATCGCGAGCGAATCCGAAAAGCCACCCGTTCCGTCGCGCCAGGCGCCAAACAGATAATACAGGCCGTTGTGGCGCGTGATCGTGACGTCGGCCAGTTCGAGGCCGGAAAGGAGCGTCGCGTATCGCTCCCATTTGTCCGGAAACCGAACGCATTTATAGAGGACGACATCCCCGCGGGTCGAACTCTCCGGGATCATGTACAACTCGCCATCGTCCTCGATCAAGAACGGATAGGAGAGGTGACAGGGCTCCTCGAGCACCGGCATCACTTCGCCGACCGGCCCAGCGTCGCCGAACTCGATCGCCGAGATGATGCCTTTTCCGACGCGGTGATCGAGATCCTCGAAGAAGGCGAAGGTCCGCCCCTGCCACGAGACGGGAACGGGATCGGCGTAGAAGTGGTTTCCAGGATCTCTCAGAACGTTCCAGCCGGGACCTGACAGGTCTCCGGTCTGCCAGACGCCCGGGCCCTCGTTGAAGCGCCATCCGATATGCCAATGCGGGGCATAGCAGCAGAGCCGATAGATCTCCTTGGCGATCGATACGGCAAGGCCGCGCGCAACGTAGCCAACGGGTCCGCGGCGCGGGACGCTTGCAGCGGGGAGCGGCAGTTGCGGCACGATGCGCGGCCTTCCCGACAGGATCGCCGCCAGCATGGTCAGGGTCCGCGCCATGACCGTTTCGAGCGCACCGCTGAGGCCCGCGGCAATCTCTCCGGACGGATGGCCGCGGTCGAGGACTGAGCCGTCGATCTCGTTGACGATCTCGATCACCGGCAGGTCGCCGGCGAGGATGGCGGCGAGCGCGGCATTTTCGCCTGCGACGCCATTGAACAGCGGCCGGAGATAGAGCCGGGCAGGGCAGGCCGGATCGCGCGGCACACTGGTAAAATCGACGATCACGTCGTCCGGGCCGACGCTGCCCCGTGCCGGTTCGGAGCCGATCGTCAACCTGTCGGCGTCACTGTGCTTGCCCCTGTGCAACACCAGGCGCTCGAGCTCGAACAGGGCATCGAGGCCCGCCGGCCGCGGCTCCGCCGTTGCCGTCCATGCGATTTGCACCGGCACGTCCCGGCCGTCGACCGACAGGGTCCTGCGGTCCATCCAGCGGCGCGCGTAGTCACGTTCACAGCGAAACTCGATGATCATGTCGAGCCAATCTGTTCCAGCGCATCAGGTCAAACGACCCGGTCGAGAATTCGGACGTATTCCTCGACCATGGCATCTACCGAATAGCGCAGCCGCAGGCCTTTGGCGTTTTGTCGCAGGTCGTCACGCAATTGCTGGTCCGTCAGCAGCCTCGAGACGGCCGCGGAGAGCTGGGCATGATCGGAGGCATCGACGAAGAGTGCAGTCGGTCTGCCTTCGTAGGACAACACTTCGCGCAGGACGGGAAGATCGGTGACGACGGAGGGAACGCCGGCGTTGGCGGCCTCGACGGCAGCCAGACCAAAGGTCTCGGCCTGGGTCGGAAAGACGAACACGTCGAGACAGGCGAGGAAGTCCGCCATCCGGCCGGGAGGGATCTCCCCGAGCAAATGTAGACGGTCCGAGACGTTCAAGTCGTCCGCGAGCTGCCTCAGCCGGGCCTCGTCGGCACCCTGGCCGGCGATCGCAAGATGCCAGGACGGTTGATCCGGCAGCAGACCTATCGCCAGATCGAGCCGCTTGTGCGGATGCAGTCGTGCTGCGCAGCCGAGCAGGACGCGGTCCGGCGGCAGATTGAATCGTTGCCGCGCAGCCTCCTTCGAGAGGGTGAGGGCCTTGTCGTCGAAGCCATGCGGTACATGCACCATGCGCGACCGGTAGGCCGCCGGGTAGCGCGAATATTCGCGCTCCATGTCCTGCGAATTGAGCGTGATGCAGTCGAAGAAGCCGAGGCTGCCCATGGCGATGTCGGCGGTGCGGACCGGCCAGCTCATCGCCAGCGCGGATGAAACCTGATTGGCGACGACCGGTGCACGGCTGACGAGGCGCGTGACGCCGGCGCCGATGACGTTGCCGAAATGCTGGAAGGTCAGGACGGCGTCGGGCCTCGTGGCCCTGATGTGGTGGCCGAGCGTCCACAGCATCCGCAGCAGCGCCAGCGGATTGCCCGGCCGGCTCGGCGCGCAGTAGAGCGTCTCCGGCGGCTCGTCGAAGGAGTCCGATTTGCGGAAGAAGAACAGGTTGGTGACCCGGTAGCCGCGCGCGGTCAGCCCGGCGCCGAGCAGCCGGGAGATTTCCTGTGCACCGGCGTTCTCGGCCTGGGTTTGCGCAAGAAGCACGTGAAGTTTTCGCACCTTGCCGTTCGGCCGCGCAGGTGCCGTCGCGCTTGTCTCGCCCAAGTCCTTGTTCGGCTGAAAATGGAGCACGGATCCCGACCCGCTAAAGAAAGGAAATGTTCACCTTCTTAACTCCGTACCTAACATGCAGGCATCTCGCGGACACCGGCTAGCAACAAACGGAGTTAATGCGGCGCCATGGCGAGGGCGTCGTTCGCGCAGCATTTCCGCTGGTTCCCGGCTGGCGCGTTAACCAATCGGTCCTGTGCGTTGACCCCAGCGGCACGTGACGACACCTAGTCGCGCGAGTCCGCGCTGCGGACGGCATAATTGCCGCGCCTCGACGCAGGAAAGCGCAAGAGCACGAGAATGGAGGGATCCACCCCGCTTCGCCGGCGGCAGAGGACGTTCAGCGCGATGGTCGCGAGCGCGAGCGACACGGTCGTCGAAATAGCCGCGCCAAGCACGCCGAGGAAGGGAATCAGGACGAGAAATCCGACGAGCCGCAGCGCGACGTTGGCGGCGATCACCGGCACATAGATTCGTTCATGGCCGGTCAGCTGCAGGATCGCAGCAGACGGGCCGCCCGCCGCCTGGATGGCGGTTCCGATTGCGAGCACGATCAGGACCGAATGCTGCTCGGCGAAATGAGGTCCGAACAGGTTGAGGAGATAGGGGCCGCCGATCCAGATCGTGGCGAGACCGGCGATGACGCAGAGCGCAGTCACTTCCGCCATCAAGCGCGAGGTCCGCTCGAACTCCCTGTGGTTCTTGCTGAAATACAGCGATGGGAGCCGGCGCGCCCCGAACGTGTAAAGTGCTGCGGACACCATGGCGAAAATGTTGGCGAGGCGCGAGGCGGCAAAGTAGATTCCCGCGGTCGTCGGGTCCAGCATCCAGTACACCAGAATGACGTCGAGATACTGGTTGGCGACTTCGAGGATCGATGCGAGCCAGAAGTGCAGGGCACTCGATCGCCAGCGTGACGTCTCGGAACGAGCCGGCGTATTGCGCAGATCCGGCAGCACGCGCGCGACGGATACGATTTGCGCAATCAGTCCAACCGACATCGCGATCGTTATCGCCGCGAACAGCTCGGCCGGATCGAGTTGGCGATGGGCGAGCAGCATGACGAGCAGGAACAGGACGACGATGGCCCGCCAGAGGAACTCGCGGTTTCCTTCGCCCATGAGAATGCTGACCAGCGAGCGCGCGATCTGGCTGCCGAGCATCAATCCGGCATTGACGGCCGTGTAGGCCGACACCGCAAGGATCAGCACCCACCAGTCGCCTCTCATGCTCGCGACGATCGCGATGACGCCGATCACGATCAGCATTGCGACCGAGGCGATCTTCAAGCTCGATTGCAGGACGCCTTTGGTAAGGTCCGGCCTTTGGCCGACTTGATATTCGTTCAGGAACCGCACCAGCAGGGATTCCTGGCCGACCAGCCCCACGACGGCCGCGATCTGCGCGACCGAAAGCCAGGTCGCAAAGTTGCCGAAGCCGTCAGGCGACATCGTCCGCGCCGCCAGCGAGAACAATGCGAACGCGAGCACGCCGCTGCCGACCTTGAGCAGGATGGTCCCGGCAACACCGCGCGTGACGTCGCGCCGCATGAACTGGAGAATGGATGCGATCATGGAAGGGTTAAAGGGGCTGCGCTCCCCGGACGAGACATGTTCCGATACCGGCGAGAACCTAGCATGTCGAGAAACCGCGAGTGTTAATGGACGAGTGGAGGATTTCGGCGGTCGCGGCGATATCGCTTGCTTCGTTCTGGAACATTGCTGTCTCCATTGTCCGAGCTCTGCGAGTTCCAGCTCGCGCGACGGACGGCATAGCGCAGCATCGATGACTGAGAAGACAAGATCTGGCGCTCGCGTGCAGAATGGATTCGCGGCAGCAAGACGCGTGCCGCGGCGAGGCGGCGCGCTCCGGGCGTCCGGTCATTAACCTCGATCTCAGGAAATGTTCGCACCGGGCCCTGCGATGCGACATCAGGCGAGGGAATTGCACTGCAGACGTCGTTAACCGTGGGAGCCCGAGCCATGACGAGAACCGCGACCGAGCCCGTCGAGGGAGGCGAAGGCGCAACCATCGACGCGGACGTCGCCATCGTCGGCGGCGGCCTTGCGGGATCGCTCGCGGCGGCCGTGCTGGCGCGGGCCGGCCATCGCGTCGCTCTCGTCGACAAGCGGGCGGTCCATCCGGACGAGTTCCGGGTCGAAAAGATCAGCGGCCATCAGCTGGAATTGCTCCGCAAGCTCGGCTTTCTCGACGCGCTCGAAGAAGTCGCTTGCCGATATGATCAAGTGCTCAACATCCGTGAGGGCAAGGTGGTCGATGTCAGTGTCGGCCGGGCTTACGGATTTCCCTATGCCGATCTCGTCGCCATGGCGCGTCGCCAGATTCCCGATCCCACCAGCCTGATCGTCGACGAGGTCACGGCGATCGACAACAGCGACGACGTCCAGCATCTCGAGCTGGCCTCCGGACGGCGCGTGACGGCGCGCCTCGTCGTTCTGGCCACGGGCATGGCGGGGGCCCTGGGCTACAAGCTCGGCATCAGGCGGCGTGTTCTGGCCGAGCGCCATTCGGTTTCGTTCGGCTTCACGATCGCTCGCAAGGACGGCAATCCGTTCGATTTCGAGGCGCTGACCTGTTACGGCGAACGCACGGCGGATGGCATCGACTATCTCAGCCTGTTTCCCGTCCGCGCCGGAATGCGTGCCAATCTCTTCATGTTTCGCGATCCGACCGATCCGATCATGCGCGAGTTGCGCCGCGAGCCGGAGGCGACAATCTTGCGCCTGCTGCCGGGATTGCGGAGCTATCTCGGCGATTTCCGTGTGACCGACCGGGTGCAGAACTGGGTGATGGACCTGACCGTCGTCGAGGGGCATCTCCAGCCCGGAATCGTGCTCATCGGCGATGCGTTCCAGACCAATTGTCCCGCGGCCGGAACGGGTGTCGCCCGTCTTCTGGTGGACGTCGACCGTCTTTGCACCGAATATGTGCCGCAATGGCTCATGACCGCAGGCATGGACCTGGACAAGATCTCGCAGTTCTATGCCGACCGCGACAAGATCGCGGCGGATCAGCAGTCGCTGAAGATGGCACGCTTCCGCCAGGCGCTGACCTCGCGCAACGATATCGGCTGGGACGTGCGGCGACGGTTGCACTTCCTGCGGCGCAGTCTTGCACACCGCGTCGATCAGATGCATCCGGGCTGGCTTGGGCGGGTCCGCGGCGCGTTGCGCGCCTGAGCTCTGCGACGCCGGCAGGTCAGCGCGTCGGCCTCGGCGTGTGGGCGGGCTGAACCTTGAGATCCGAGAGCCGCTTGGCCGCCAGCTTGAGCCAGGGCGCCTGCTTCAGCCCGAACAGGGCGATGGCGCCTATGGCGCTGCCGACCTGCGTCACCTCCCACACCGGCGAAGGCTGTGCCCCGAACGATTTCTTGTAGGGCTCGTCGCCGATGGTGAAGTCGAGCATCTGGTCTCCGCGCTCGATACAATCCCGCGCCACCTGTTCGAACATCAGCGCGCCGATCGACTGGCTCTTGTAGCCGTCGATGTCGAAGGCGCTCATGATGATGAGGAAGCTGCCGCGGTGGCACAATCCGAGCACGGTGGCGATCACTTCGCCGTCCATCTTCATGGCATAGAGGCGGACGAAGGAGCCGAGGCCCCGAACGGAGACGTCGGAATAGAAGCCGTAATATTCGGGGCGCTGCAGCAGGTCTCCGTCGCCCTGTGCATGAAAGCGTGGGCCGCGAAACTTCCTCATCACGTCCATCGCCTCGAGCACGCCGGCGCTGTCGCCGCAGCATGCGAAGCTCAGCGCCCCCTTCTTCTGGAGCTGACGGTATTTCTTGGCGAGCTCCTTCTGGTAGGAGCGATCCAACGCGCTGGCCCGCCATTGCTCGTACGGTGCGACCAGAACCGTGGCGTAGGCATTGGTGTTCATCGAGACGCGGCGGGACGTCGCCAGCAGGTCTTCGATGGGAAGCCGTCCGTCGGGCAGCTTGGCCATCCGGAGCAGATCAAAGGGGCGGACAAGGCGGCGAATCTGCGCGCATGCGGCCGCATCGCGGAGCAATTGTGCGAACACGTCCGGGCTGCAAACCGGCGCCAGATAGTCGGAAACGCGGAGGTCGGCGAACTCGACGGTTCGTATCGGACCGCGCCGGATCCGGAGCAGGGGCAGCACCATCGCAAGTACACCGGTGTTGCGGTAACGCACCACGACGACCAGAGCTGTTGCACCCGTTTCAGGCACGAGCCTGGTGTAGAGGCTATGCAGCCAGACCGGATGCTGGAACGCGGTGGCAGCCGAGCGATCGAACAGCTCCGCATATTCCGGAGACAGAAAGTCGAACGACTTCTCGACGGCGATGTCGAACGTGTTGCTGGGCTTGTTCATGAGCAATCAGGAAAACCGGGGCATTCGCGAGCGTCGCTCGAACCGTAACTGCGCTTATAGCAAAGGGCGTTACAGGTCGGACACCAGCACCGCGCGATTTGCGCCAATGCGTTCAACCATGCTCGTATGGTTAACATATTGCCAAATGGTCGGGCTCCAGCGCGAGTGCGGGTCTCTCAGAGTCGCACCCCGGTGGTAGCAAACGCCTGCGCGGCGGGCTCCTGCATGCGATTGAGGATCGCCATCCCGGCAAGCGCGATCACAACGGCCGCGACGCAGCCAAGCAAAAAAGCCTTCATCCTCAGCCTCCCTCGATAGGACCAAGCCATCTATACGACAGGGCTTGCGGCGAGCAAGCGCGACGCGGCGATCGCCGTTCAAGCGGAGCATCCCGCGAACCGGCTGTTTGCGCTGCACGATCCGGAACGGATGCAGGCCTTGCAAGTTTTCTGCAAGCCCAGTCAGCGCATCGGAGGTCTTGCGTGAAATTTCCGAGAACGATCCTGTGCTTCGCGGCACTTTGTCTTGTCGAGGGTGCCCTGGCCCAGCCCGCCCAAACCAACTCGCCGGCGACGCAAACGCCTCCCGAAGACAAGGGCCAACTCCAGCCGCAAGGTTGGACGGGCCCGATCAACACCGGCTCGGGTGGTGCGCCGCCCGAGAGCCCCCAGGGCCAGAGTCCGCCTGGAATGCAGGCTGCGCCGGAGGGGTCGTCCAAGACCACGACCGCCCCGGCCAAGTAGACCGTTTCAGGATATTCATTTCCATTGCCTGTTCTGGCAATCTCGAGAGGGTGGATGTCAGCAGGCGGCCAGGAATGAACAGATCATCTCTGTGCACCAAGGTGGCCGCGGTGCTGTGGACCATCCTTGCCGCGTCGTCGGTGCAGGCCGACATGGTCGGACACGGCGGCCCAATACGGTCTCTCGCCATTTCGCCTGATGGCGACAGCCTTCTGTCCGGCAGCTTCGATACGGCCGTCATCCGCTGGTCGCTCAGGACGGATACCGCCGAGCAAGTGCTGCGGTATCATGCCGATGGCGTCAATGCCGTCGTCTTTCTCAAGGACGGCCGCATGATCACGGCCGGCGCCGATGCGCGCATTGCGGTGTGGGAGGCGGGCCGGCCGGAGCCGGACCGGGTGCTGGAGGGACATGTCGCACCCATCGCGGCGCTTGCGGTGTCGCCCAATGGGACGCTTCTCGCATCGGCGTCATGGGACCGGACGGTGCGGCTCTGGTCGCTGTCGGACGGCACCTCCCGCGTGCTCGAAGGGCATACGCAGAACGTCAACGGCGTCGCTTTCCTCCCCGACGGCCGGCTCGTCAGTGTCGGCTACGATCTTGCACTGCGCATCTGGCGTCTGCCGGATGGACAGCCCGACATCGTGACGTTGCCGGCGCCGCTGAACGCGGTGACTGTCGCGCCGGACGGCGAGATCGTCACAGGCGCCGTCGATGGCAGGCTGCGCATGCTGACACCGGACGGCAAGGTCAGCGGCGAGGTCGAGGCCAGTCCGACACCGGTGGTGGCCTTGGCCATGTCGGCGGACGGTGCGCTGATCGCTGCGGCCGGGATCGGCGGCTCCGTGGCGATCATCGAGCGCAAGTCGCGCATCCTGCTGCGCAGCCTGGTTGGTCCCGGGCTGCCGGTGTGGGCGGTCGCCTTCCTTGCCGATCGCGAGACACTGATGACGGGTGGTGCGGACGGCAGGATCAGGCGCTGGAATGCGCGCACCGGCAATCCCATCGGTTCAAGCCTGATCGGCACACCGGCCGATCCGCTTGCGGCCTACGCCGGCGATCATGGCGCCGACGTGTTTCGGGCGTGCGTTGCCTGCCACACGCTCTCGGACAAGGAGGTGCAGCGTGCGGGTCCCACACTTGCGGGACTCTACGGCCGCAAGATCGCCTCGCTGCCGGGATATCGCTTCTCCGATGCGCTGAAGGCGATGGACATCGTCTGGACGCCGGAAACCGTCGCAAGATTGTTCGAGATCGGGCCGAATGCCTACACCCCCGGCACGAAGATGCCGGAGCAGCGCATCGGCTCGGCCGAGGACCGGCGCGCGCTCACCGAGTTTCTGGGCCGCGCGACCTCGCGCTGAAATTCGCTCAGATCGAGTCCCAATTATCCATCGGGAAATCCCTCATTTCGGGATGCTCCTTGAGGATCTGAATGACGTCGATCGTGGGGTGCTCCTTGAGCGCTTCCGCCACGCAATGGTTGACGTATTTCCGGCGCGACAGCCACGCGATCTTCTTGCCCTTGGCTTCGGCCTTGCAGGCGACGATCGCCTGCTTCACCGCCGTTTTCTGCGCCTTGGTCATAGGAGGCGCGGCAGCTTCGGCCGCTCCGCCGGCGACGGCGAAGAAGATCATGGACGTCGACAGAGCTGTGATCAAACGAGACATGGTGATGCTTCCCTGGTTTTCCGACCCCTTTAGAAGATGCCTGTTCGCCTTGCTTAGTCCTTGCCGTTGCGTTCGCGGAGATAATCATCCGTCGTTCGCGGCGGCGTGCGTTCCGGAACGCCCTTGAACGGATCGAATTGCTGTTCGCTCATGACCACGACGCGGCAGTCTGCGCACATCCTGAGCGCCTCGATCCGCTTGTCGCCGGCCGGGTACATCCAGTGCCGGCCTTCGAGCTTGGCCGCAATGCGGTCGATCGTGCTTTTGACGCCGAAGGGCGTGCCGCAGCGGACGCAGAGTGCGGGCTCCTCTTCCTTGATCACAGCGGCGGGCGCGCGCGCGGCGCGGAAATCGATCTGCGGCTTGAGGCTGATGACCTTTTCCGGACAGGTGCTCTGGCAAAGGCCGCACTGCACGCAGGCGTCCTCGATGAATTTCAGCACCGGTCGCTCGGGGTCGTCGCGCAGCGCGCCGGTCGGGCAGGCCGAGACGCAGGAGAGGCACAGCGTGCAGCCCTCGGTGTCGACGCTGATGGCGCCGATCGGCGCACCTTGCGGCAGCGCGATGACGTCGACCGGCTGCGGCGCCAGCCGGTGCAACTCGCCCAGGGCGAACCGCAAGAGATCGCGCCGCTTGCCGACGGTCTTGAAGGTTGCCGGCGTCGCGACAGCAGTGAGCGCGCCGATATCAGTCAAATGCTGGCCGAGCGCGTCAGGATCATCGGTCTCGATGCTGGCGAGGCGACGGCCCGCAAATCCAAGGCCGCCGAGGATCGCCTCGCTCATCGCGATCGTCTGCGTCAATCCTGTTACGTCGTGGCGCGGCTTGCCACGGAGCAGGAAGCGCACGGCGGAGACGCCGTAGGCGAAGGCGCCGACGATGGCCTCCAGCCCCACCTGCGTGAGCTCGTTGACGGCAAAGGGAAGCACGTTCGCCGGCAGGCCATCGCCATGCCGCGCGAGGGCGTCGATCAGCGGCGTACCGTGCGGGCTGTCATGAAAGAGCAGCACCGCATTTGCGCCGCCGGCCTCGCGATAGGCGAGCAGCATGGCGCGAAGTCGCTGGAGCTGCGTATCGGCGGGCGGCAGCGTGTAGGAGACCGCGCCGGTCGGGCAGGCCGCCGCGCATTGGCCGCAGCCCGCGCAGATGTTCGGATCGATTGCGACGTGGTCGCCGACCGGCGTGATCGCCCCGGTCGGGCAAAGATCGAGACAGCGATGGCAGCCCGTGCGCTTCGAGCGCGAATGGGCGCAAAGCGAGGGCGCGACCTCGACATATCTGGGCTTGTCGAAGCTGCCGACGAGATCGCGCGCGGCCAGCACGGCGCGCAGCACCGCGGCGGGATCTTTCGCATCGGCGCGGAGATAGCCGTCGCGCAGGTCATGAGCAGGAAACAGCGGCGGGCCGCCGGAAAGATCGAGCACGATATCGCAGCGCGAGGTCACCCCGCTTCGCGGCGGGTCGAGCACGAAGCGATCGCGCGAGGAGGGGCGGGGAGGCGCATAATCGTCGATTGCAAGCTCGAACGCGCCGAGATGTCCCTTCGCGGAGCGGATCGTGCCCTTCACGATCGGGAACAATGTTGCCGCCGGCGGCACCGTGTCGTCGAGCTGCTTCAGCATCACCGTGACGTCGAGGTGATCGGCAAGCAGGCGGCCGGCCTCGATCGCGGCCTCATCGCGTCCGTAGATCAGGATGACGCCCTCGCTCGACAAGGTGACGAGCGGATAGTCCGGGGCCGGGATAGCGGCGGATGCGAGCAGGGCGGCCATTTTTGGACCCGCTCGCGCGCCGTCGCGGGACCAGCCGGCCGTTTCGCGGATATTGACGAAGCTGATCGCCTCACGCCGCTCGCCGGCCTCGTCCGAAAACTGCGCGGCCTGCTGCGTGCAGGCGACCGTCAACACGCCCTCCGTCGCGGCCATCTTGCGGAAATGATCGAGCTCCGCCCCGCAGAGGTGGCGAAAGCTCCTGACCTCGCTGCTCGGGCATCCGCGCCGGATCGCAGCCACGTCGAGGGGCATCGTGTCTTCGCACGAGCAGATCAGGACGGTCTTCGACGGCTGCTCCAGGTTAAACCCTCCGCCATTCGGACCGACGACGGACTCGCGCCGGCCGTTCGCCTCGTATAGACATTATCCATTGGGAAGAAAAGGAAAGTGGAGGACGGTCTGCCGTCGATCCCAGTGAGCCATGTTTCCGCGGCGGAACCGATCCACCTGCCGCCGCCCTTCACATTGGTGCGATTGCGCGAGAGCGGCGACGCTTTTGCCCATGCATGCCGCATCGCACCGGAGAGCGGCGCCGGAACGCTCGTCTATGTCGGCCGCTTCGACCTCGCCGAGTTCGCCGTGGTGCTCGAGCCGGCCGAACCGTTGCGCAGTGCGCGGCGCGCGTTCTACGCAGGCATGGTCGCGCTGACCGACGCGCTTCGCGCCTACGCGCCGCCGAGCAAGCCGATCACGATCGGCTGGCCGGATGCGGTCAGGATCGACGGGGGACTGGTCGGCGGCGGACGGTTGGGCTGGCTGTCCGGAGCGGACGAGGACGCGCCGCCGCCCTGGCTGGTGTTCGGCGCCATGATACGGACGGTTGCCATGAACGATGACGATCCAGGCGTCCACCCGCTGGCCTCGGCGCTCGACCAGGAAGGCTTTGGCGAAGCGGGCGCGGCGCAGATCACGGAGAGCTTCGCCCGGCACCTGATGCTGGCGCTGGACGGCTGGCGGGTCGACGGCTTTGACAGTGTCGCGCGCGACTATCTCACGCGGATGCCGCGTGAAAGGCAGACGGTGCAGCGCATCGACGATGGCGGCGACCTGCTGACGCGCCGCATCGGGACGGATATGACCGAACGAAGCGACCTCGTCCGGGCGCTCGCTTCGCCGTCCTGGCTCGATCCGGCCCTCGGAGGACCGCGCCTGTGAAGCTCCTGCGCACCATCGCGCTCGATCCCTCCGACACCTTCGTGTTCGACGTGGCGGCGGAGCCGGGCGAATGGGCCGTCTCCGGCGCCTTCCGCTTCTGGGATTGCGACGGCGGGAAGCTCGAGGGCAAGGCCCGCGCGGCGTTTCGCGGCGGTTTCCTCGGGGTGCAATCCTGGGGCTGGTCGACGCTGGCGCAGATCGTTCCGGCGACGGCAGACGATTATCATGGCCTGGTCGATCTGCTGGCGAGGCAATTGGTCGACCGTTTCGGTGCGCCGGACATGGCGGCGGCGAAAACGGCCGCGGAAGAGGAGGTCGCTTTCGCGCAATCGCTCTGCAGCCATCCCATCAGCTCGCTGATTGCAGTGCACCGCACGTCGAGCGACGGTGAGGTTCGCGAGTCGTTCCGCCGGCTGCAACTCCGGGAGGGGCAAGGACACAGCAAGGCGTTCTCGTTCATGGAGATGGAGGACGACGTGCAGCCGGACGGCGATCTCAGGCTTGCGGATCTGCGCCGGGAGCCGACCGTCAGATGAACGATTTCTGGATCGCCTGTGGTCACCACCTGCTCGATCGCGACGAGGGCGGCGGGCTGCGTGTCACCGACGAGTTTCTCAAAGCCTATTTTGCCCGCCCCGAGCTGATGCCGCCGGACGAGGCATGCCCGGTCGAACGCCGGCTGCACCGCGATTTGCTCGCCGACCCGCGCCAGGTGGTCAGCGCCGGCGAGATCGCCGCGATCCTCGATCCAGATGCCCGGGAGAATTGGCAGTTCGTGCTGGCGTTTCGCGATCTTCTGCTGCGGCATCCGACGCTCGAAGCCGCTTATCTCGCCTGGCTGCGCTCGGGGGCGAACGATCTGCCGCCGCTGTTCGTCAACCAGCTCGTGCACGTCATCCTGCGCAACGCGCTCGATGGCTGCGACGACCCGTTCGTGCTGCGCGCGGCCGAACTGTTCTTCCGGACCCAGCGCATCCTGCCGCATGAGCAGGCGCTGTTGCTCGGAGACGAGGAGGTCGTCGGCGGCCGGAGCCCGACCCCGGTGCTTTCGCTGATGTCGATGCTCGGCGCCACCACCGATGCGGTGGTGGAGGTGTTGAGCGAGGACAATGCCGGGGCCTATTGGCACCGCAGCGACCAGTTCGACATGGCCCTCGACCTGACCGCGGACGGCCGCGGACCTGTAGCGCTGGCGCAGGCGATGACGCGCTGGATCTCCCATCTGCTCGGCATCGACGTCGTGATCGAGCCGCTACGGGCGCTGCGCGAGGCAAAGCTCACCTGGTATGTCGGGCTCGATGCCGATGCCACGAGGCTCGGTGATCGTCTGTGGCACGGCGAAGAGCTCGGCGAGCGCGACGCCGCTCGTGTGCTCGCGCTGTTCCGCCTGACGTTTGCGGATTCCACCCGTGCCCTCGACGATGTCGGGGATGAGCCGGTCTACCTGATCCTGTCGATGACGGCGGATCAGAAGCTCCGGATGAAGCCGCAGAATCTGCTGACGGGGCTGCCGGTGAAGCACCTGGAGATGGCGACATGAGCCCTGCGGCATTGCCATCGCTCTCGATTGCCGTCGGCGTCGTCGTCGAGCGGCGCAAGGCCAATTCGCCTTGGGTCGATTTCGTCTGGCGCGGGATTGCCGTCCTGCCGGACGAGCCGTCGACGCAATCCTGGACCGTGCTTCGCGAGCAGGACGGCACGACCCTGTTCTATGCCGGAAGCGCGTCCGTCGATCTCTATCCCTCGGAGACGGCGCGCTATCGCGACAATCTCGCCTCGGGAAGTCCGAGCGTCTGGATCGTGCTGTCGCCCTCGGATGGCGCCTGGCCCTATGCCATCGCCGCGGTGACCGCCGACCCCGCCGAGGGCGAAGGCTTCACCGAGGCAGCCGACAACCTCGTCGAGGCCGTGCCGATGCCGGAGGTGCTGCGCGAGGCGATTGAAAGCTTCATCGCCGAGCACCATGTCGAGCGGGAATTCGTCAAGCGCAAGCGGCGCCGTGCCGACCCGGAGGCGCTGGCGCGGCGCGAACATGAAGGCGGACAGGAATGAGTGAGGAGGAATTCCTTGCACGTTGGTCCCGCCGCAAGCGCGAATCGCAAGCGGAGCCGGCAAAGCCTGCCCCGGCACAGCCGACGGCGCCGTCCGAGACCAAAGAGGACGAGACTGAGCTCGATCTGTCGGGCCTGCCGTCGATCGACGAGATCAATGCTGCCACCGACATCACAGCATTTCTCGCCAAGGGGATTCCTCGCGACTTGAGCCGTGCGGCTCTTCGCCGCGCTTGGGCGACCGATCCCGCGATTCGCGACTTCGTCGGGCTTGCGGAGAATGCATGGGACTTCAACGATCCGACGGCAATGCCGGGCTTTGGCCCGCTGGATTGCTCCTCGGACGAACTGGCAGCACTGGTCGATCGCATTGTCGGCGGCGTGCGGGAGGCGGCCCAGTCTCTCGCCGAGGCATCGATCGAACCAGCGAATTCCTCGGCAGAATTGCAGCGAGCCGATGGGCCGGTGACCGCCAATATGGTCGAGGCGCCGGATGAGACGGAGCGCCAGGCAATGGCTGCCGCGGTGCAACCGGCAGTGGGTGAAAGATCTGCGAATTCTGCGGAGCCGGTCAGGTTCCGTACGCACGGTGGTGCTCTGCCGCGCTGACCACGACCAAAGGCTATAGGGACAGGCTATGGCAGGCGATTGACCGTTGCCGGAACCCGGTTTACGCTACCTACTGCTTTGTAACAAAAGCGATAATCAAGCAGACGGGACTTGGATGGGAGGTCCACGTGCGAGATGACGGGCTTGATCGAGCGATCGATGCCGCAGGCGGCATCGCTCAGCTTGCACGCAAAATAGGCATCAGCCAGCCCTCCGTATCGAATTGGACCCGTGTGCCCGCACAACGGGTGATTGCGGTCGAAACGGCGACCGGCGTATCCCGGAACGATCTGCGGCCCGATCTTTACGGCGAGCAAGCCGGCTCCGCCGAGCTCGTCGATCCCATCGACGCGGCGCGTGCGCGCGAATACGCGCTGCTGGCGGTGCTGCTGTCTGCGCCTCCGTCGAAGCGCCTGCTCGATCAACTCGCCGCGCTCAGCGGTGACGCGACGCCGCTCGGGCGCGCGCATGCGGCGCTTGCGGAGGCCGCCTCCAGCGCCGTCCCGGCGAAAGTCGAGCGGGAATATTTCGACCTGTTCGTCGGGCTCGGCCGCGGCGAATTGCTGCCCTATGCCTCCTATTATCTCACGGGCTTTCTCAACGAACGGCCCTTGTCGCGCCTGCGCGGCGACCTGATGACGCTCGGCATCGAGCGTATCGCCAACAATTCCGAACCCGAAGATCACGCCGCCATCCTGTGCGAGATCATGTCGGGCCTCGCCGAGGGCCGCTTCGACGCCTCGGCGGAGGCGCAGCGCGCCTTCTTCGAAAAGCATGTTTCGCCCTGGATGGGGCGGCTGTTCGCCGACATGGAGAACGCGGGGGATGCCCGTTTCTATCGCGCGGTCGGCGCGCTCGGCCGCACTTTCATCGAAATCGAGACGGAAGCATTCACATTCGCCAGCTGACCGAGGCGCCTCGGTCCGGGAGAGATGCGATGAGTAACGAGACGAAAGCAAAGGTCGGACGCCGCGATTTCCTGCGCAAGGTCGGCTTGGGCACGGCCGGCGTCGGCGCGACGCTTGCGACGCCGTTGGTCGGGGCCGCCCAGGCCGACAGCGAGACCAACGATGAGAAGCGCAAGGCGCGCTACAAGGAATCCGATCACGTCAAGACGTTCTACCGCGTCAACCGTTATCCGGCCTGACAGGGAGGCTGCCCGTGCTTATCAAGCGAACACACCAGCGTTCCGATCGCCGCGGATCCGTCGCCGACTCGCTTGCGAGCCAGGGCGGAGGACTTGATCGCCGCACGTTCCTGCGTAAATCGGGCCTCGCCGGCGGCGCGCTCGCCGCGCTCGGGGCCATGCCGGTCGGCAATGTGCGCAAGGCGGAGGCGGCCGCAGCCGGCCCGCTCGCGGCCGGCGCCACCGTCAAGAAGAGCATCTGCACGCATTGTGCCGTGGGCTGCACGGTGACGGCGGAAGTGCTCAACGGGGTCTGGATCGGGCAGGAGCCGAGCTGGGATTCGCCGATCAACCGCGGCTCGCATTGCGCCAAGGGCGCCTCGGTGCGCGAGCTCGTGCACAGCGATCGCCGCCTGCGCTATCCGATGAAGCTGGTGAACGGGCAGTGGACGCGCGTGTCGTGGGACATTGCGGTAAACGAGATCGGCGACAAGCTGCTGCAGGTTCGCGAGAAGTCGGGCAGCGATTCCGTCTATTGGCTCGGCTCGGCCAAGATGACCAACGAAGGGGCCTATTTGTTCCGCAAGTTCGGCGCGTTCTGGGGCACCAACAACACCGACCACCAGGCGCGGATCTGCCACTCCACCACCGTCACCGGCGTCGCCAATACCTGGGGCTACGGCGCGATGACGAACAGCATCAACGACATGCGCAACTCCAAGACGATGCTGTTCATCGGCAGCAACGCGGCGGAAGCGCATCCCGTCAGCATGCAGCACCTGCTCGAATCCAAGGAGATCAACAAGGCGAACTTCATCGTCTTCGATCCGCGCCTGACCCGCACCGCTGCGCATGCCACCGAATATGTCCGCATCCGTCCCGGCACCGACATTCCCGTGCTCTACGGCATGATGTGGCACATCCTGAAGAACGGCTGGGAAGACAAGGAATTCATCGCCTCGCGCGTCTACGGTTTCGACGACCTGCGCAAGGAGGTCGAGAAATGGAATCCGCAGGAGGTCGAGCGCGTCACCGGCGTTCCCGCCGCGCAGCTCGAGCGCGTCGCCAAGACGTTTGCCACCGCCAAACCCGCGACCATCATCTGGTGCATGGGTCAGACCCAGCACACCGTCGGCACCGCCAACGTGCGGGCGAGCTGCATCGCGCTGCTGATGACGGGCAATATCGGCAAGGCCGGGGCCGGCGCCAACATCCTGCGCGGCCATGACAACGTGCAGGGCGCGACCGATGTCGGCCTCGATATCGTGACCTTGCCGTTCTATTACGGCCTCGCGGAAGGCGCCTGGAAGCACTGGTCCCGGGTCTGGGAAGTCGACTACGACTATCTCGTCTCCCGCTTCGACGAGAAGAAGCAGATGGAGACGCCAGGCATCCCGCTGACGCGCTGGTTCGACGCCGCGCTGTTGCCGAAGGCCGACGTCGCGCAGAAGGACAACGTCAAGGCCGTGTTCGTGCAAGGCCACGCCAGCAACAGCATCACCCGCATTCCCGAATCGCTGAAGGGCCTGAAGGCGCTGGAGCTGCTGGTGATCGCCGATCCGCACCCGACCACCTGGGCGTCTCTGGCCGTCGAGGCCGGACGCAAGGACGGCGTCTATATTCTGCCCGTGGCGACGCAGTTCGAATGCACGGGTTCGCGCGTCGCCTCCAACCGCTCGATGCAGTGGGGCGAGCAGATCGTCAAGCCGATCTTCGAATCCAAGGACGACCTCGAGATCATCTATTTGATGGCGAAGAAGCTCGGCTTCGCCGACAAGATGTTCAAGAACATCAAGGTCGAGAACAATCTCCCGGTCGCCGAGGACGTGCTGCGCGAGATCAACCGTGGCAGCTGGTCGACTGGCTATTGCGGTCAGTCGCCGGAGCGCATCAAGGCGCACATGAAGAACCAGCACAAGTTCGACCTGGTGACGATGCGCGCGCCCAAGGACGATCCGGAAGTCGGCGGCGATTATTACGGCCTGCCCTGGCCGTGCTGGGGCTCGCCCGAGGTGAAGCATCCCGGCTCGCCGCTGCTCTACAACAACAATCTGCACGTCATGGACGGCGGCGGCGCATTCCGTCCGCGCTTCGGCATCGAGCGCGAGGAGAAGCTGCCGGACGGCACGACGCGCAAGGTGAGCCTGCTCGCCGACAAGTCCTTCTCCAAGGGCTCGGAGATCGAGGACGGCTATCCCGAGTTCACGCTGGCGAGCCTGAAGAAGCTCGGCTGGGACAAGGATCTCACCGAGGCCGAGATGGCGACGATCCAGCGGGTCAACCCGGCCAATCCGGATGCGGTGTCCTGGGCGCTCGACCTCTCCGGCGGCATTCAGCGCGTCGCGCTGAAGCACGGCTGCGTGCCGTTCGGCAACGGCAAGGCGCGCATGAACGCGTTCGGTCTGCCGGATCCGATCCCGGTGCATCGCGAGCCGATCTACACGCCGCGCGTCGACCTCGTCGAGAAATATCCGACCTTGCCCGACGCCAAGCAGTTCCGCCTGCCCAACATCGGCTTCTCGGTGCAGAAGGCGGCGGTGGAGAAGGGGATCGCCAAGCAGTTCCCGCTGATCCTGTCCTCCGGGCGTCTGGTCGAATACGAAGGCGGCGGCGAGGAAACCCGCACCAATCCGTGGCTTGCCGAATTGCAGCAGGACATGTTCATCGAGATCAGCCCGGCTGACGCCGCCGATCGCGGCATCAAGGACGGCGGCTGGGTCTGGGTGAGCGGCGCCGAGAACAACTCGCGGGCCAAGATGAAGGCGCTGGTGACCGAACGCGTCGGCAAGGGCGTCGCCTGGATGCCGTTCCATTTCGGCGGCTGGCTCGGCGGCAACGATTTGCGGAAGAACTATCCCGCCGGCACCGATCCGATCGTGCTTGGCGAGAGCGCCAACACGATCACGAGTTACGGCTACGATCCTGCAACCGGCATGCAGGAGCCGAAGGTCACGCTTTGTCAGATCGTCGCAGCCTGAGAGGAGCACGCACATGGCTCGAATGAAATTTCTCTGCGACGCTGATCGCTGCATCGAGTGCAACGCCTGCGTCACCGCCTGCAAGAACGAGCACGAGGTGCCCTGGGGCATCAACCGGCGGCGCGTCGTCACCATCAACGACGGCAAGCCGGGCGAGCGCTCGATCTCGATGGCCTGCATGCACTGCACGGACGCGCCCTGCGCGGCGGTGTGTCCGGTGAACTGCTTCTACACCACGGCCGATGCCGTGGTGCTGCACTCCAAGGACCTCTGCATCGGCTGCGGCTATTGCTTCTACGCCTGTCCGTTCGGCGCGCCGCAATATCCGAAGGTCGGAAACTTCGGCTCGCGCGGCAAGATGGACAAGTGCACCTATTGCGCCGGCGGCCCGGAGACCGACGGCAGCAAGGAGGAATACGAGAAATACGGTGCGAACCGGCTGGCCGAAGGCAAGCTGCCGCTGTGTGCCGAGATGTGCTCGACCAAGTCCTTGCTCGCCGGCGACGGCGAGATCATCGCGCAGATCTACAAGGAGCGCGTCATGAAGCGCGGCTATGGCTCGGGTGCGTGGGGCTGGAAGACCGCCTATCGCGAGACAATCGAGTCCTGACGTGGGCAGTCGACGGGCGCGCAAGACCGGGGAGGACGTGATGGCGTCGTTTGGAAGGTTCATTCGTCTGGCGCTGGGCGCCTGGGCGCTGCTTCTGTTGGTGAGCATGGCGTCCGCGAGCGCTCAGCAGGTCAATCCGACCGCGAGCTCGGTCAAGGAGCAGCAGCTCCTGCAGGAGCTCAACCGGATCCAGGGCCGCGTCAGCATTCCCGATCAGCGCTCCGGCGTGCTCGAGCAGCCGCAGGGGCGGGAGTGGCGGGACTTCCGCAACGTGACGCTGCGCTGGATCGGCGGCATCGCCATCCTCGGCATGATCGCGGCCATCGTGATCTTCTATCTCAAGGTGGGGATGGTGCGCCTCGAAGCCGGACGGTCCGGCCGCACCATCGTGCGCTTCAACGCCTTCGAGCGCTTCGTGCACTGGCTGACGGCGACCTGTTTCATCGTGCTGGCCATTTCCGGGCTGAACATCACGTTCGGCCGGCCGCTCCTGCTGCCGCTGATCGGTTTCGAGGCGTTCTCGGAATGGTCGCAATGGGCCAAGTACGCGCACAATTATCTGAGCTTCCCGTTCACGCTCGGCGTCGTCCTGATCTTCCTGATGTGGATCGGCGGCAATATCCCGAACAAGGTGGATATCGAATGGGCCAGGCGCGGCGGCGGACTGATCGGACATGACCATCCGCCGGCCTATCGCTTCAACGGCGGCCAGAAGATGATCTACTGGATCGTCGTGATCGGCGGCGGACTGGTCGCAGCGTCGGGTTACGCGCTGATGTTCCCGTTCTACGGCACCGGGATCGAGGGCATGCAAATGGCCCAGATCGTTCACTCGATCGTGGGGGTGCTGTTCGTCGCGGCGATGATCGGGCACATCTATATCGGCACCATCGGCATGGAAGGTGCGTTCGCGGCCATGGGCTCGGGCGAAGTCGACGTCAACTGGGCGCGCGAGCACCACAGCCTCTGGCTCGACGAGCAGATGGCGCGAACGGGACCGAACGACGGGCCGCGGCAACCCGCACCCGCGGCGGCAGAGTAGGGCGGTTCTTGCGCGGCCGGGCCGGCCTACCGGGCCGGCTCTTTCGCGAACAAGACGGAGCGGTCCTGCAGCTCCTGCTCGGGAAGCTTGTCGGCCTTTCCCGTCTGCATGTCTTGAATGGACGCCATGCCGGGCTGCCCGACATGAGGCACTGCATGCGGCCTGAACACGCTGTTGGCCGCACCGGCGAGAAGCATGGCTGCAATAAGCGAGAGCATGAGGAGTTTCATGCGCGTCTCCGTCTGCCATCTCCACCCGCCACGATGAATACATCCGGCTCGTCAAACCCGATGTGAGCCGCTTCACAGCGATGGGTTCCACCTGCGGGCTCCCCGGCGACCGTCAACTTCGTCGTCGAAGTGGATATCTGCTTGCCAATGCAAGCGCCTCATCCCGCACCGGCACTGCGATCGGCTGAGACGGAATTCTTCCATCAAGCCAGCCATTTGGCCCGCATTTCGCCGGCTCGTCAGGCGCCGGCGCGAAACTGGTCCGGCTCTTGCTCTTGCCAGTATGAGAGATTTTGGTAAACGTCATACTGTAAAGGCGGGCGAATGGAACGAGCAGCGGTGCGGACTTTGCGGGCGGTCGAGCCCGGAACGGCGGTGCTGCTTGGCGGGCTCGTCGCCGCCAACCTCGCCGCATGGGCGTGGGCCTTCACGCTGTTCGGCGAGCGGCCGACGGTGATGGCGACCGCCTTGCTGGCCTGGGTGTTCGGCCTGCGTCACGCCGTCGACGCCGACCACATTGCCGCGATCGACAACGTCGTGCGCAAGCTGATGCACGGGGGTGAAACGCCGCGCAGCGTCGGCCTCTATTTCGCGCTCGGCCATTCCACCGTGGTGGTGGTGGCGACCTTGCTGCTGGCACTGGGCGTCGTGAGCCTTGGCGGCGACAGCCTGCTCAAGGAGGTCGGAGGCCTCGTCGGCACCTCGGTCTCGGCGCTGTTCCTGCTCGCGGTCGCCGCGATCAATCTCGTCATTTTCGCCGGCTTGTGGCGGACGTTTCGCGCGGCGCGGGAGCAGGGCGTTCACGATGCTGCGCAACTTGATGCGCTGCTTGCCAGCCGCGGCGTGCTGGCGCGGCTGCTCGGCCCGATGTTCCGCCTGGTGACGAAGCCCTGGCACATGTACCCGCTCGGCTTCCTGTTCGGCCTCGGCTTCGACACTGCGACGGAGATCAGCCTGCTCAGCATCTCCGCCAGCGAAGCCGCGCGCGGCGCCTCGCTCGCCGATGTGCTGGTTTTCCCCGCGCTGTTCGCTGCCGGCATGGCGCTGGTCGACACGGCCGATTCCGCGCTGATGGTGAGCGCCTATCGCTGGGCCTTCGTCGATCCCTTGCGCAAGCTCTGGTACAATCTCACGATCACCGGCGCCTCCGTGGCGGTCGCGCTGTTCATCGGCGGGATCGAGGCGCTCGGCCTGATCAGCGACCGGCTCGGCCTCTCCGGCGGCGCATGGGCGCTGGTCGAGGATCTCAACGAATCGCTTGCCAATGTCGGCTTCGTCGTGATCGCGCTGTTCGCGGCCGCATGGCTCGTCTCGGTCGTGCTCTATCGCCGCATGTTCGCGAATGGCCGTCGCCGCGCCGGCACGAAAGTTTTGGAATGTGCCGATGCGACCGAGGCGGCCTGAGCCCGGTCGTCGCGGCGGCGCTTTGACGGCACTTTCGGTCTTGGCGCTGCTCGCGGATGACGGCCGCGCCTTTGCACAGAGCAATAGCGCCTCACGCGAGCTGCCGCCGATCGAGGTCAGTGGCGGCGCCGCGCCCGGGCGCAAGATGCCGGTCGCATCGCGCCGTATCGGCAGACCGACCGCGGCCGGCCGCCGCATCTTCGTGGCTCCCGCAACGATGCAGGCGGCGGATCCGCGCAGTGCCGGCTCGGGTGCAAAGGCTGCAGCCGGCATGGCCAGCGAGATCACCGTTTCCGGCGAGGAGATCAACGCGCGCCCTTTCACGCGGCCGGGCGAGGTGCTCGAGGCCGTGCCGGGTCTGATCGTGACGCAGCATTCCGGCGAAGGCAAAGCCAACCAGTATTTCCTGCGCGGTTACAATCTCGACCACGGGACCGATCTGGCGATCATCGTCGACGGCGTCCCCGTCAACATGCGCACCCACGCCCACGGCCAGGGCTATGCCGATCTCAACTGGCTGATCCCGGAGACCATCGCCGCAATGGACGTGCGCAAGGGACCTTACTTCGCCGACGAAGGCGACTTCGCCTCGGTCGGAAGCGTTCACATCGGCCTGATCGACAGCACCCGGAGGCTGGCGCAGGCGAGCGCCGGCAGCTTCGGTTACCGCCGTCTGCTCGGCATGGATTCCGCGAAGGTCGGCGACGGTTCAATCCTGGTGGCCGGCGAGATCGGCACCTACGACGGCCCCTGGGACAATCCGGACAATGTGCGAAAGCTCAACGGCCTCGTACGCTACAGCCAGGGTACCGCGACCGACGGCGCATCCGTCACCGGCATGGCCTACGTCAACAAATGGAATTCGACCGACCAGGTGCCGCAGCGCGCCATCACGGGCGGCCTGCTCGGCCGCCACGGTTCGGAAGATCCGAGCGACGGCGGCCATGCCAACCGTTTTGCGCTGTCCGGGCGCATCGCGCAGACCGATGACGCGGGGGCGTGGAAAGCCAACGCCTATCTGGTGAAGAGCCAGCTCGACCTCTTCAACAATTTCACCTACGTCCTCGACGATCCGGTGCTCGGCGACCAATTCCACCAGCACGACGACCGCGTGATGGCGGGCGCCAACGTCTCGCGCACGCTGAACGGCTCCCTTGCCGGCCTGCCGATGCAGACCACCTTCGGTCTGCAATCGCGCTATGATGCGGTCGACCTCGCGCTCACCAACACGTTCCAGCGCGGCTTCATCGGCAATATCCGCAGCGACAAGGTCGGCGAGGGCAGCGTCGGGGTCTATGCCGAAAACACGGTGCGCTGGACCGACTGGCTCAGGACGACATTGGGCTGGCGCGGCGATTATTACGCCGCCGACGTCACTTCTCTGTTCAACGCCGCAAATTCCGGCCGCACTGACGCCGCGCTCGGCAGCCCGAAATTCAGGATGGTGCTTGGTCCGTTCAACCAGACCGAATTCTTCCTCGGTGCCGGCTACGGCATGCACTCCAACGATGCCCGCGGCGCGACCACGACGGAAGATCCCGCCGATCCCGCGACACGGCTGACGCCGTCGCCGCTCCTGGTGCGCACCAGAGGCGCGGAGATCGGTGTTCGCAGCGGGATCGTTCCCGGCCTCGACAGCTCTCTCAGCCTCTTCATCCTGGACCAGGATTCCGAGATCCTGTTCTCCGGCGATGCCGGCGATACGTCGGCAACCCGCGCCAGCCGCCGCTACGGCTTCGAGTGGACCAACCATTACCGGCCGCGGTCCTGGATCGACATCGATGCCGATCTCGCAATGACGCATGCGCGCTTCCGCGGCCATGACGACGAGCAGGCCGCGGTCTATGCCTCGCTCGCCGGCTATCCCGAGGCACAGATCGGCAATGCACCCGGCAACTACATTCCCAACGCCCCGGCAATGGTGGCATCGGCCGGAATAACGCTCGGCGAGAAGACCGGCTGGTTCGGCAGCGCGCGCTGGCGCTACATCGGCTCACGCCCGCTGACGGAGGACAATGCGTTCCGCTCGCGGCCGACCGGCATCGTCAACGCACGGATCGGCTACCGCGCCGAGAACGGCTGGCGCATCCAGTTCGACGTGCTCAATCTCTTCAACAGCAAGGCGGACCAGATCACCTATGCCTACGGCTCGCTCTTGAAGACGGACACGCTCTACAATCTCTGCGCAGCCAATGCCGCCCCGGCCGCCGTCTGCCGGAACGGCGTCATGGACTATGTGTTGCACCCGGTCGAGCCGATGGCCTTTCGGGTCAGCATTGCAGCGAGCTTCTAACCTCAGTCGGGCCGCGAATCGCGAAAAGTCCGTTCGCCGGTGATGATGGCGGATAGCATGCTCTGGCGGGACATGATGTCCTCACGCAGCGCCGCGTAGATGTGCAGGATGACGAACACGACGATGAACCACATGCCGAGATGATGCAGCGTGTGAACGTCCTGGCTGTTCGGAAAGATGCTGAAAACCCAGCCGAACAGCCGATACCAGAGACTGTCGATGCCCGCGCCTTCTCCATAGAGCGCGAATCCGGTCAAGATCATTCCGACCATTGCCATGACGAACAGGAACATCGCGACGTTGGCGAGTGGGTTGTGGCCGATATACTTTTTCGGGTAGCGCACCAGGAAGAGATACCAGCGCAGCTCGTAGAGCAGGCCCCAGCGCCAGATCCGGTTGTAGAACGGCAGCGCGAAGAGTTGCCGCGCGTAACCGTTGCCGACGAACGCCCAGTACACGCGATAAAGGAAGGCCACCGCCAGCACCTGCCCCGAGGCGAAATGGATGAAGCGGATGTAACCCATCGTGTACCAGTTGGAGGCCTCGCCCGGCATAGACGGCAACGGTGAGGCGATCAGATAGCCTGATATCACGAGCGTCGTGATGAGGGCGGCGTTCAGCCAGTGCCAGATCCGCACCGGCGCTTCGTACACATAGATCGATTGGCGATTGGTCCCGACGGCGCCGACCGCATCGAGCGTGCCGGGAATCTCGGTCATCTCAGTCATCGATTGCTCCTGCCCCCAAGCGATCCGACGCAGCAACAAACGAATCGGCTGACCCTTCCGACAGTATCGCGCGCGGTCCTCTGCAAAATCCCCGCAGCGAAAAAATTTCTTGCAGCGCGTGATGCGGCGCATGATGCGACGCGTTGGAAACAAGCTTTGTCTCGCGATGGAAATTCACCTCTCAGACACTGCTTGAAACTGCTCGCTCTTTTTTTCCGCGCGGGCAGGCGTTCTGCCAATTGTTGCGCGCGAGCACGATCGATATCGTCGCGTTCGCGGCTTCATTCGCTGCGGAGCAGCAGGTTTCGGTTTACCGATGATTAGGGGAGAGGCCGCATCGTCGCGCCATTGCGAGCTTTCGAGAACGGTTTTTGCCAAATGAATCCGAACTTCATCACACGTGTTCTTGCCCGGGACGGGCACTCGATGTCGGGCCTGTTTCACGGCCATGGACGGATGAATGCCGCCGCCATGAGCCTTCCGAAGAGCGAGCCGGTCTTCGCCAACATATCGATCCGAGCCAAGATCATGATCGGCTTTGCCGTCGTGCTGCTGCTGTCGGCCGTCACCATGGCCGGCGCCTGGCTCGGCTACGAGAAGATCCTCGACGGATTCGGCATCTACCGGGTCAGCATGTCGGAATCCGGCTATGCGCGCGAGATCGACAGCTCCCTGTCCGCCTATCAGAGCAATGCGCGCTATTTCGCCATCGCCGGCACCAGGGAAGCAGAGGCTGCCGCCGAGGAGGCGAGGCGACAGCTCGAGCGGACCATGACCGTGGCCAAATCCGAAACATCGACCTTGAGCTGGCAGCAATCGATCAACGAGCTTTTTGAGGCCTATCGCGCCTATACCAACGCCTTTAACAAGGTGTTGGCGCTGCGCTCGGAGATCGACCGTTCCGGTGCGATGCTGGCGGAGCAGGCGCGAGCCATCAAGGCGGCTTTGACGGATGCGAGGGTGCTGCGCGGCGATGCGGATGCGACCGGCGGCCTGCTCGATCGTTTCGAGGTCATCGATCTGCTCGTGATGGCCGAGTTGAAACGGCACAATGCCGCGACAGTGCAGGGCGCCACGCACCGGCTCGCGGCAATGAAGCGCCTTGTCGAAGGCGGTGCGCTGCGGTCGCTCGATGCCGTCGGCGAGAAGACGCTCTCCGACCGCCTTGTCGTGTATGGCGAGCATGTTTCGCGCGTGGTCGAATCCGCACAGGAGACCGATCGTCTCGTCGACGGCATGTGGAAGCTGCGGCACAACCTGTCGGGCGCGGCGAGCTCGCTCAAGCGCGTTGCGCTGGCCGAGCAGGCCGAGGCCGAGAAGAAGACCTCGGAGCAGATCGCCAGCGGTCAGTCCGTGGTGGTGATGCTGGCGCTGGCGTCGATCGCCATCGGCCTCGTTCTGTCCTTCGCGATCGGACGCGGCATTGCACGGCCCGTGATCGTGATGTGCGGCGCGATGATGGAGCTCGCCAGGGGGCGGCACGAGATCGTGCTGCCGGGCCTCGGCCGCCGCGACGAGGTTGGCCGGATGGCTGGTGCGGTGGAGCTGTTCAAGCGCCAGGCGATCGAGCGTACCGAGCGGGAGGCCGCCGAGATCGAGGAGCGTAGCAGGTCGGCCGCGGAGTTGCGTCGCTCCGAGCTGAGCCGGTTTGCCGGCACGTTCGAGGCGGCAGTCGGCGACATCGTCAACGATATCTCGACCTCGGCCCGGCAACTGGAGGCCGCCGCCTCGTCGCTGTCGCGAAATGCGGAGGCGACCGGGGAGCTGACCAATGCAGTGGTCGGCGCGTCCAGGGAGTCGGCCGGCAGCATCCAGTCGGTCGCATCCGCCGCGGAGGAGCTGTCGCTCTCGATCAACGAGATCCGCTCGCAGGTGCGCAGCTCCAACGTCATCTCGGAAAGCGCGGTGCAACAGGCGCGCGACACCGATGCACGCATCGCCGCATTGTCCGAGGCCTCGCATCGCATCGGCGACGTCGTCAAGCTGATCACCGCGGTGGCGGAGCAGACCAATCTCTTGGCCCTCAACGCCACCATAGAAGCCGCACGCGCCGGCGAGGCCGGGCGCGGCTTTGCGGTTGTCGCATCCGAGGTGAAGTCGCTCGCGAGCCAGACGGCACGCGCCACGGACGAGATCGGCGCGCACATCCAGGGCATGCAGCAGGCGACGGGTGAATCGATCGCCGCGATCAAGACCATCGCCGGCACGATCGGCGAGATCTCCTCGATCTCGGGCTCGATCGCCTCCGCCGTCGATCAGCAGACCGCGACCACGCAGGAAATTGCGCGTAACGCCCAGCATGCGGCCGCCGGCACTGGCCAGGTCTCGACCAACCTCGAGCAGGTCAATCGCGAAGCGACCGAGACCGGCGCTGCGGCTTCCGCCGTGCTGCAATCGGCCCGCGGCCTGACCGAGGCCAGCCAGCGCCTGCGCCTCGAGCTCGACAGCTTCATGGCCAACGTCGCGGCGGCCTGAGGTGGCGGTCGTATCCTGCAAAGGGGTGATTGCAACAGCAGGGGCGTGTCGTGGTAGTGAACGGCGAGGCGTGCGGGACATCGCCGTCTGAAAGCGCTACCAAGGGACGTCGGATGAAGAATGACCTCGATCTCGCCGACTTCGAATTGCATCCGCAGCGTGGTGCGGTGCTGGCCGAGGTGCATGCCCGTCCCTTCACCCGGCTCATCGCGCCGCTCACGGTGCTGCGTTTTGCCTTTCTGAGCCAGGGCGAGATTGCGGCGGCCGATCGCGAGAGGTTCGTGGCGTTCTGCACGTCGCACGGGCAGGCGCCGCCGGATGCCGCGGCCAAGCATCATCAGGTCACGATCGGCACGACCCAGCTGCGCTGGGAGCAACACTCGGAATTCGCCACCTTCACCTGGATTCTGGAAGGCCCGTCCGCGCGGCAGTTCGGCGAGATCGGCGACGAGGCTGCGGCGCTGATCCGGTCTTTGCACCAGGCCGGCCAGTTGCTGGTCGCAGTCAAGCTCGAGGTCGAGCAGACCTCGTCCGCGCTTGAGCGTGCCCAGCAGCTTTTCGAGCGAGCCAGCCTCGCCATGGCCGCGGTCCGCAGCGGGCCCGCGGTCGTTGCATCCGACTTCCGCACCGACGAGCAGGGCTTCGTCCGCATTCTCGTGTGCAATGACGGCCTGTCGCCCGGCCGCCTCGGCGCGCTGGTGCAGCGCGTGCTGGAGATCGAGACCTACCGCACGCTGGCGCTGCTCGGCCTGCCCGCCGCGCTCGAGCTCGCGCCTTCCGTCGATCATATCGGCCGCCGGCTGGTCGAAGTGCTCGAGGAGATGCAGCGCGCCGAGGATCTCAAGCTGAACAACCATCTCTTGAACGAGCTGACCGCACTGGCGGCTACGCTCGAGAGAGGCGCTGCCGGCAGCCTGTTTCGTTTCGGCGCGAGCCGCGCCTATTACGAGATCGTGCAGGCGCGTCTGGCCGTGATCGAAGGCGGCGAGATCGCGGGATATCCGACCTGGTCCTCGTTCCTTGCCCGCCGCATGGCACCGGCCATGCGCACCTGCGCCACGACGGAGGACCGGCAAGCCACTCTGTCGATCAAGCTCGCGCGCGCGGCCGATCTGTTGCGCACGCGCGTCGACGTCGAGCTCGAGGAGCAGAATCGCGATCTGCTGCACTCGATGAACGAGCGCACAAGGCTGCAATTGCGGCTGCAGAGCACCGTCGAAGGCTTGTCGGTGGCGGCGATCGGCTACTACGTCGTCAGCCTGTTCGGCTATCTCGCCAAGGGCGCCCATGACAGCGGACTGCATGTCGAGCCTTCGCTGGCGACCGCGATCTTCGTGCCGGTGGCCGTGGCCGTGATCTGGCTCGTTACCCGCAATATCCGCAGACGGCACTTGAAACACGACGAAATGCCGGGCGCTCACGACTGAGGCCGGCAACGAGCCCCTTGCGCTTCGCAGGCGAGCGGTTGAAGCTGGGGGCGACCGGGAGACATGAGATGGACCGATCCGACGGAATGACCAACGTGCTCTGGCTGCAGGGTGCCAGTTGCGGCGGATGCACCATGTCGATCCTCGAGAGCGGCGCCTCGGGCTGGTTCGACGAGCTCCGGCAGTTCGGTGTCAACCTGCTCTGGCATCCGTCCGTCAGCGAGGAGACGGGCGAGGAGGCGGTCGAGGTCCTGCAATCGGTGCTCGACGGCAAGGTGCGGCTCGACCTGCTTCTGCTGGAGGGCTCGGTCGCGAGGGGACCGAACGACACCGGCCGCTTCAACATGCTCGCGGGCACCAACCGCTCCGTCTACAGCTGGATGCTCGATCTGGCACCGCGCGCCGATTACGTGATCGCGGTCGGAAGCTGCGCGGCCTATGGTGGCGTTCCAGCCGCCGGCGCCAACCCGACCGATGCCGTCGGCCTGCAGTTCGAGGGATCCGATAGTGGCGGCGCGCTGGGCGCGGCGTTCCGCTCGCGGCTCGGTCTGCCCGTCATCAACGTCGCGGGTTGCGCACCGCATCCGGGCTGGATGATGGAAACCATTCTGGCACTGACCACCAAGGACATTGCAGCAATCGACCTCGACGGATACGGGCGGCCGAAATTCATCGCCAACCATCTGGCCCATCACGGCTGCTCGCGCAACGAATTCTACGAGTTCAAGGCGAGCGCCGAGACCATGTCGGAGCGCGGCTGCCTGATGGAGCATCTCGGCTGCAAGGCAACGCAGGCCGTGGGCGATTGCAACCAGCGCTCATGGAACGGCGGCGGCTCGTGCACCAAGGGCGGCTATGCCTGCATCGCCTGCACGTCGCCGGGTTTCGAAGGCGCGCAGAACTTCCTCGAGACCGCCAAGCTCGCGGGCATCCCGGTCGGCCTGCCCACCGACATGCCGAAGGCCTGGTTCGTCGCGCTCGCGGCGTTGTCGAAGTCCGCGACGCCGCGGCGCGTGCGGTTGAACGCAACGGCCGACCACGTCGTGGTGCCGCCCGGCAGCGCCGGGGCCAAGCGAACGCCATGACACGGATCACGATCGGTCCGTTCAACCGTGTCGAGGGCGATCTCGAAGTCCGTCTCGACGTCGAGAGCGGGCGCGTGGTGCGTGCCGAAGTGACGGCACCGCTCTACCGTGGCTTCGAGCAGATCCTGGAAGGGCGGCCGCCGCTCGATGCGCTGGCGCTGGCGCCGCGGATCTGCGGCATCTGCTCGGTCTCGCAATCGGTTGCCGCGGCCGCCGCGCTGCGCGAGGCGATGGGCATCGAGGCTGCGCCGAACGGGCTGCTTGCGACCAACATCGCGCATGCTGCGGAGAATGCGGCCGACCATCTGACCCATTTCTATATCTTCTTCATGCCGGACTTCGCCCGCGAGGCCTATGCCGTGCATGGCTGGCACGCGGCGACCCGCGAGCGCTTTGCCGCGACGCGCGGCAGCGCGGCACGGGACGCCCTGCCGGCGCGGGCGCGGCTGCTCGAGACCATGGGCATCATCGCCGGAAAATGGCCGCACAGCCTCGCCTTCCAGCCCGGCGGCACCACGCGTGCCATCGATCTCGGCGAGCGCGTCCGGCTGCTCTCCATCGCGACGGCGTTCCGAAGCTTTCTCGAGCGGATCGTTTTTGCGGATGCGCTGGAGAATGTGCTGGCGATCGCGACTGCGGACGAGCTCGATCGCTGGCGCGACGGCCGTGGCGGCGATTTCGCCCATTTCCTGCGGCTTGCCGATAGCCTCGCGCTCGCCGGGCTCGGCAAGGGGACGGGCTTGATGATGAGCTACGGCGCCTATCATGGTCCCGACGGCGAGCTGTTTCCGCGCGGCCTGTTCGGCCCGCGCGCTGCGATCGAGCCGCTGCCGTTGGCCCAGATTACCGAAGACGTCTCTCACGCCTGGATGCGGGAGTCCTCCGTCGACCCCGCCCACAGCAGCACGGTCCCGGATCCCGATAAGCCGGCTGCCTACAGCTGGTGCAAGGCGCCGCGGCTCTCGGGGCAGCCGATCGAGGTCGGCGCCGTCGCGCGCCAGACCGTTGCAGGGCAGTCGCTGATTGCCGACCTGGTCTCGGTCAGCGGCACCAATGTGCGCAACCGCGTGATCGCACGGCTGATCGAGACCGCGCGCATCGCGCTCGCAATGGAGCAGTGGACGCGCGCGCTGCGGCTGTCGGAGCCGTTCTGTCGCGACTCGCGCGAGACCCCGAACGGCAGCTATGTCGGGCTGGTCGAGGCCGCGCGCGGCAGTCTCGGGCACTGGCTGGCGGTGCGGAACGGCAAGATCGAGCGCTACCAGATCATTGCACCAACCACCTGGAATTTCTCGCCGCGCGATTCTTGCGACGTCGGTGGCCCCCTGGAGCAGGCGCTTGTCGGCACCGATGTCGGCGAAGCCGGCGCGCGCGCGGTCGCGATCCAGCACATCGTGCGTTCGTTCGATCCCTGCATGGTGTGCACCGCGCACTAGGCGGAAACTTCGTTGCCGAGTGCAAATCGAATTGTTTCCGCTTCTCCTGCTTTCAGCACCGCCGCGTCGCAGTACGTTGAGCAGTTCAACCCCCAAGGTTTTGGAATCTCTCTACTTTTGAATCACTCCAGATCGTTGGCCTGCTTCTTGCTGTCTTTGGCGTCATCGAAAAGTCAAAGCCGAGGCGGGAGGACATATGGGCGCGGCGACGGAGACGTTTTACAGCGTGATCAGGCGGCAAGGGATCACGCGTCGAAGCTTTCACAAATTCTGCAGCCTGACGGCGACGAGCCTCGGGCTCGGCCCCCTGGCGGCGAGCCGCATCGCGAACGCGCTCGAGACCAAGCCGCGCGTGCCCGTCATCTGGATGCACGGGCTCGAATGCACCTGCTGCTCGGAGAGCTTCATCCGGTCCGCCCATCCGCTGGTGAAGGATGCGGTGCTGTCGATGATCTCGCTCGACTACGACGATACCATCATGGCGGCCGCGGGCCATCAGGCCGAGGCCATTCTCGAGGAGACCCGCGCCAAGCACAAAGGCCAGTACATCCTCGCAGTGGAGGGCAATCCGCCGCTGAACGAAGGTGGCATGTTCTGCATCGACGGCGGCAAGCCGTTCGTCGAGAAGCTGAAGATGATGGCCGAGGATGCCATGGCGATCATCGCCTGGGGGGCCTGCGCGTCCTGGGGCTGCGTGCAGGCGGCCAAGCCTAATCCGACCCAGGCGACGCCGATCGACAAGGTCATCACCGGCAAGCCGATCATCAAGGTGCCGGGATGCCCCCCGATCGCCGAGGTGATGACCGGCGTCGTCACCTTCATCACGACATTCGGCAAGCTGCCCGAGCTCGACCGTCAGGGTCGTCCGAAGATGTTCTACTCGCAGCGCATTCACGACAAGTGCTACCGGCGCCCGCATTTCGACGCAGGCCAGTTCGTCGAGGAGTGGGACGACGAAGCCGCGCGCAAGGGCTATTGCCTCTACAAGATGGGCTGCAAGGGCCCGACCACCTACAACGCCTGCTCGACCGTGCGCTGGAACGGCGGCGTCTCGTTCCCGATCCAGTCGGGCCACGGCTGCATCGGCTGCTCGGAGGACGGCTTCTGGGACAAGGGCTCGTTCTACGATCGCCTCACCAACATCAAGCAGTTCGGCATCGAGAAGAATGCCGATCAGATCGGCATGGTGGCGGCCGGCGCCGTCGGCGCCGCGGTGGCTGCGCACGCGGCGGTGACGGCGGTCAAGCGGCTCGCGTCGAAGCGCGAAGACGCCGACCACAACAGCTGATCAAAGCGACAGACCAGGGCAGAGCAATCATGGGCATCCAGACTCCCAACGGCTTCAATCTCGACAATTCCGGCAAGCGCATCGTCGTCGATCCCGTGACCCGCATCGAGGGACACATGCGGGTTGAGGTCAACGTCGATTCCGACAACGTCATCCGCAACGCGGTCTCGACCGGCACGATGTGGCGCGGCATCGAGGTGATCCTGAAGAACCGCGATCCGCGCGACGCCTGGGCATTCACCGAACGGATCTGCGGCGTCTGCACCGGAACGCACGCGCTGACCTCGGTGCGCGCGGTGGAGAACGCGCTCGGAATCACCATTCCGGAGAACGCCAATTCGATCCGCAATCTGATGCAGCTTGCCTTGCAGGTGCACGACCACGTCGTCCACTTCTATCATCTGCATGCGCTCGATTGGGTCGACGTGGTCTCCGCGCTCTCGGCCGATCCGCGCGCGACCTCGACGCTGGCGCAGTCGATCTCGAGCTGGCCGCTGTCCTCGCCGGGCTACTTCAAGGATTTGCAGACCCGGCTGAAGAAGTTTGTCGAATCCGGCCAATTGGGACCGTTCAAGAACGGCTATTGGGGCAGCAAGGCCTACAAGCTGCCGCCCGAGGCCAACCTGATGGCGGTCGCGCATTATCTCGAAGCGCTCGATTTCCAGAAGGAGATCGTCAAGATCCACACCATCTTCGGCGGCAAGAACCCGCATCCGAACTGGCTGGTCGGCGGCGTGCCCTGTCCGATCAATGTCGACGGCACGGGTGCCGTCGGCGCCATCAACATGGAGCGGCTGAACCTGATCTCCTCGATCATCGATCAGCTGATCCAGTTCAATGAGCAGGTCTATCTGCCCGACGTCGCGGCGATCGGCTCGTTCTACAAGGACTGGCTCTATGGCGGCGGCCTCTCCGGCAAGAGCGTGCTCGCCTATGGCGACGTGCCCGAACACGCCAACGACTATTCCGCCAAGAGTCTGAAGCTGCCGCGCGGAGCCATCATCAAGGGCAATCTCTCGGAAGTGTTTCCGGTCGATCTCGCCAACCCCGACGAGATCCAGGAGTTCGTGGTGCACTCCTGGTACAAATATCCCGACGAGACCAAGGGCCTGCATCCCTGGGACGGCGTCACCGAGCCGAACTACGTGCTGGGCGCCAATGCGAAGGGGACCAAGACCGCGATCGAGCAGCTCGACGAGGCCGGCAAATATTCCTGGATCAAGGCGCCGCGCTGGAAGGGACACGCCATGGAGGTCGGTCCCCTGGCGCGCTGGGTCGTCGGATACGCGCAGAACAAGGCGGAGTTCAAGGATCCCGTCGACAAGTTCCTGAAGGATCTGAACCTGCCGACCTCGGCGCTGTTCTCGACGCTCGGCCGCACCGCCGCGCGCGCGCTTGAATCCGTCTGGGCCGGTCGCCAGATGCGCTACTTCCAGGACAAGCTGGTCGCCAACATCAAGTCGGGCGACTCTTCCACCGCCAATGTGGACAAATGGAAGCCGGAGAGCTGGCCCAAGGAGGCCAAGGGCGTTGGTTTCACCGAGGCGCCCCGCGGCGCGCTCGCGCACTGGATCAGGATCAAGGATACCAAGATCGACAATTACCAGTGCGTGGTGCCGACCACCTGGAACGGCTCGCCGCGGGATCCCAAGGGCAACATCGGCGCCTTCGAGGCGTCCTTGATGAACACGCCGATGGTCAATCCCGAGCAGCCCCTGGAGATCCTGCGCACGATCCATTCCTTCGATCCGTGCCTCGCCTGTTCGACGCACGTCATGAGTCCTGACGGTCAGGAACTCGCCAAGGTCAAGGTCAGGTAGGAGGCGGCCATGATGGATGCCATTGCTCCCGGTTCGGACGGAAGGCCGGACCTCTCCGCGATCGCCGCCGACGCTGCCGGAGAACGTGCGGTGGGCCGGCCCACCGTCTACGTCTACGAAGCGCCGGTGCGGATCTGCCACTGGGTGAACGCGTTCTCGATTCTCGTGCTGATGGTGACAGGCTATTTCATCGCATCGCCGCTGCCGACGGTCGCGGGCGAAGCGTCCGACCACTTCGTGATGGGCTATATCCGCTTCGCCCATTTCGCCGCGGGACAGGTGCTCGCGGTCTTCTTCCTGACGCGTATTCTGTGGGCCTTCGTCGGCAATCATCACTCCCGGCAGATCTTCTACATTCCCGTGCATCGCGGGCAGTTCTGGAAGGAGGTCCTGCACGAGATCCGCTGGTACGCGTTCCTGGAGCGCGAGCCGAAGATGTATGTCGGCCACAATCCGCTGGCGCAGACCGCGATGTTCACGGGCTTCACCCTGTTCGTGGCCTTCATGATCGTCACCGGCTTTGCGCTCTATTCCGAGGGCATGGGGATCGACAGCTGGCAGCACAAGCTGTTCGGCTGGGTGTTTGCGATCTGGCCGAACAGCCAGGACGTGCACACCTGGCACCATCTCGGCATGTGGGCACTGGTGATGTTCGTGCTGGTGCACATCTACGCCGCGATCCGCGAGGACATCATGTCGCGCCAGAGCATCATCTCCTCGATGGTCTCCGGCGAGCGGCAATTCCGCGACTGAGACGGGAACGCGATCGATGCTGACATCTCCGCAAGACGACCGCATCCTGGTGCTCGGCATCGGCAACATCCTGTGGGCCGACGAAGGCTTTGGCGTGCGCGTGGTGGAAGAGTTCCACCGCCGCTACGCCGTGCCCGACAACGTCACCATTCTCGACGGCGGCACGCAGGGTCTCTACCTCGTGAACTATCTGGAGGACGCCGATCGCCTGATCGTGTTCGACGCCATCGATTATGGCCTGGAGCCTGGCCAGCTGAAGCTGGTGCGCGACGACGAGGTGCCGCGCTTCACCGGCGCCAAGAAGATGAGCCTGCACCAGACCGGTTTCCAGGAGGTGATCAGCGCGGCCGATTTGCTCGGCCGCTGCCCTGAGCATCTCGTGCTGATCGGCTGCCAGCCGCTCGACCTCGAAGACTGGGGCGGACCGCTGACGCAGCCGGTGCGCGACCAGATCGCGCCCGCGATCAATCTCGCCTGCGAGATCCTGGCCGATTGGGGCATCGAGGTACGGCAGCGCAGCGAACCCATGGTCGCGTCCGAGCGGTTGCTCGCCAACGACATCGATCATCTCAATTACGAGATGCGGCCGGCCTGACCGGCACCGGCCTTCTGGAGAACGCGCGATGTGCCTCGGCCTGCCGATGACGATTGTCGAGACCGACGGGATGTCGGCGCTGTGCGAATTTCGCGGCGAACAGCGCCGCGTCTCGGTGCTGCTGCTGTCCAATCCGCCGGTCGGCGCTCACGTGCTCGTCTACATCGATAGCGCCATCCGGCTTCTGGATGAGAACGAGGCGCGCTTGATCGGCGCGGCCATCGACGGCCTCGGCGCTGCGCTCGAGGGCGAGGATTGCGACCGCTTCTTCGCGGACCTGATCGACCGTGAGCCGCAACTGCCCCCACACCTTCGCTCCGAGTAAGCGAGCCTCCGGCACTGCGATGACCGTGCTCCGCCGCGGGATCGGCTTGCGCGGTGCAGGCTTCCTGGAAGTCATCTTTCTATCTGCAAAGATGACTTCCATGCAAAACTGGAAAGTATCTTGCCATCGATGTATGCGCCCTTATGTGGGCTCGAAAATACATGATGTAGATCAAATGGATAATCCGGGCGGATTGCTAGTCTATCCTGGCATGTGCCTTGCTAACCCCATTTCGAAGCGAAAACATAAGCTTGCCAGGGGGAGGTCTGATGGAATTCCAGGTGGGGAAACATGATCTGACGCGGCACGGTCTGCCTGAGGTCGATGCCGCGACGGTCGATGAGTTTCTGGGCGGAGCGGACGGGGCCGGTGCGATCGCGGTGCTGCTGTCCGCAGGCGATCCCAACCGCTTTCCCGAGGCGATCGACGTCGCCGTGGTGCTGCCGGAGCTGATCGCCGCATTCGGAGGCCGGCTGCGTGGCGCGGTCATCGCACGCGATGCCGAGCGAGCGCTGGGCGAGCGCTTCGCCGTGCGCGTGCAACCGACGCTGATCTTCGTCGCCAAGGGCGAAACACTGGGCCTGATCGCCAAGATCCAGGATTGGTCGGTCTATATCGACCGCATCACGACGCTGATCGAAAGGCCGCGCGGGCAGAGCGCCGCCGTCGCGGTCAACATCGTTCCCCAGCATCGCACACAAGGTATCGCGCCATGAAGGTGGGCTTCTGGGATGCGCCCGAAGGCGCCGAGCAACCGGTCAGCGTGTTTCCGATCGGTGAGGAGAGTCTCAATGCGTCGAGCGGCAGCTTGACGGCCGCTGGCGCGCTCGCGCGGCTCGCAACGCTCGACAGCGCGGAGCTTGCCGGGCGCTGCCCGAACGCGGTGGCGCTGCTCTCGAAGATGGCGGCGGCCATCGCGGAGCAAAAGGCGGACGGACCGAACCAGCTGTTCCGGCTCGCCAACCTCAACGATCTCGAGAGCAAGCTCGTCGCGGACGTGCTCGGCGAGGGCGAGGTCGGCGGCGTCGTCGCGCTTCCGGACGGTTCGCTGGCGCAGATCCAGGAATCGGTGCTCGCGGGGATCTGGCGCGTGCGGCTCGAGACCGACGCGGCCTCCGAATATGTCGAGATCGGCGCCATCCCGGAGATCGTCAAGCGCGCGGCGGCCGACCTGACGTCCGCCGATTTCGAGATCGGACAGGTGCCGGAGGGGGCGATGAACGTGCTGCCGGTACTCGCGGAGATCCGCGAGCGCGCGCTGGCCTGGCGGCCCGGCACTCGCTCGCAGATCATCAATTTCACATTGCTGCCGATGAGCCCGGTCGACATGAGCTTCCTGCAGGACACGATCCGGAACGGACCGATCCAGCTGGTGTCGCGCGGCTACGGCACCTGCCGGGTGCTGTCGACAGGCATCCGCAATGTCTGGTCGGTACAGTTCTTCAACGCCATGGACACCATCATTCTCGACACGCTGGAAGTCGGCGGCGTGCCGACCGTCGCGCTCGCGGCGGACGAGGATTTCGAGGACTCCGCCGAGCGGCTGCAGGAAATCATCGAGGCCTATTTCAAATGAGCGCCTTCGAGAATTTTGGCGTGCGCCAGGACGTGGCCGACGTGACGCGGCTCGAATGCGGCATCTGCTGGACCGTCTACGATCCCGCCGACGGCGACGAGGTCGCCCAGATCGCGCCCGGCACGCCGTTCGCGGCGCTGCCGGAGGACTGGCACTGCCCGAACTGCGACGCGCCCAAATCCAAGTTCATGGCGATCGAGGCATGACGGGGAGCGTGCCCAATCCTGCTCGCGACCCGGACGCCGCGGCGTGGGGCGAGCTCCTGGCCGCAAGCTATCGCGAGATCGGCGATCGCGCGATGCGCGATCTGCCGATCTACAACGATGCGCTCGGCGTCGAGGCGGTCGGCTTCTGCTCCTTCAATGGCACGATGGTCGGCATCATGGTCACGCCGTGGTTCATGAACGTGGTAATGCCGGCGAGCGCGGCGCGGGAGACGGCGGGCACCAGCGTGCGAATCCGCTTTCCCGCGGGCGACATCGAGTTCACCCTCAGCGAGATCGGGCAAATGGGCCGGGTCGCGAGCTGCTCGCTGTTCTCGCCGATGTTCGAGTTCGCGGATATGGCAGCTGCGCGGGCAACGGCCGAAGCTGCGCTTGCGGAGCTGATGCTGCCCGCGGACAGCGAGGAAGCGGTCCGCCGCCGCGCGCCCGCAACAAGTCAGATCGATCGGCGCAACTTCCTGCGCGGGGCCTTGACGGAGCGGCGCGGATGAGCCTGGTCTTCCGCAACGAGATCGACATCACGGTGTGGCTCGCCGGCGCCACCATCGCCGATGTCGCGATCCGGCCGCGCAGCCGGCCGCCGCTGACGCGGCTGTTTGCGGGAAAGCCCGCGTCGTCCCTGGTTCCGGTGCTGCCGCGGCTGTTCTCGCTCTGCTCGGTCGCACATCAGACGGCGTATCTGACGGCGATCGAGACCGCTTCCGGGCAGGAGGCGACGCCAGCGACTGCACGCCGCCGCGTCACGGCGGTCGTTGCCGAACGCCTGACCGAGTTGTTGCGGGGCCTGTTCGTCGGAGCAATTGCGCTCGATGGCGGCAGCGCCGGTGCGGTCCGCGCCATGATGCAGGCGAGCGCGGTTCTCGGCGTGGCGAGCGAAGGCGTACCGGAAGGCTCGCGGCGCGAGGCCGTGGCACAGATCAAGGCTGCGCTGGCCTCACTGGGGATTGTTGGCGAAGGTCCGGCTCTCGCGCCCGGCAGTACGCTCGCCCTCTATGTCGCACGCTGCGAAAGCAAGGCATTGTCGCCGCCGGCGGCCGAGCCATCATTCCTGACGACCGCCGATGATCTCGACATCGTCACGCGCCTGCTCGCGGACGGGCCGGCCTATTCCGATGCGCCCGACCTCTGCGGCAGAATTCCGGAGACCGGCGTCTGGGCGCGCCGGGCGCAGCGCGAGCCCGTGCCGCTGGCGGCGGGACCGACGGCGCGGCTCGAGGCGCGAATCGCCGAGGTCGCGCGGCTCTGCGCCTGGCTTGATCATGGCGAGGCTGACCTCGACGACGGTGTCGTTGCGAGCTACCGGCTGGGCGCCGGCAAGGCGGCGGCCGCGGTCGAGTGTGCGCGGGGCCGGCTCTACCACGCGGTCGCGCTCGACGAGGCGGAACGCATCGTGAGCTTCGAATTCCTGGCGCCGACCGAGTGGAATTTCCACGCACGCGGACCGCTGGTCCGGAGTCTCAAGGGTGCGATGCTGGCCGCCGGCCGGCGCGGCCAGGACGCGGTTCGCACGCTGGTCGGCGCGTTCGACCCTTGCGTCGGTTTCAAGCTCGATTTCCGCGAGGTGGGCCATGCATGAGATGGCGCTGTGCGAGGGCATCATCGGCATCGTCGAGGAGGAGGCGCGCAAGCGCGCCTTCGCCAAGGTGAACGTGGTCTGCCTCGAGATCGGCGCGCTCAGCCATGTCGCGCCGGAGGCGCTGAAGTTCTGCTTCGAGGCCGTTGCCGCGCGGACCATCGCGCGAGGCGCACGGCTCGAGATCGTGGAGACGCCGGGCACGGCCTGGTGCATGGACTGTTCCAGGAGCGTCGAGATCAGGCAGCGCTACGAGCCGTGCCCGTCCTGCGGCGGCTATCATTTGCAGGTCACGGGCGGCGAGGAGATGCGCGTGCGGGAATTGGAGGTCGACTGATGTGTACGGTCTGCGGCTGCAGCGACGGCAAGGCATCCATCGAACATGCGCATGATCATCATCATGGCCACGATGGGCATCACCATCATCACCATCACGGTCATGGGCATGACCACGACCACCACCACGACCATCACCACGATCTCGCGCCCGGCGATGCCGGACTGCTCGACCGCGGCGCCAACCCGGCCGGGCAGACGATTCCCGGCATGAGCAGCGAGCGCATCATCCAGGTCGAACGCGACATTCTCGGCAAGAATGACCGGCTCGCGGCCGACAATCGCGCGCGCTTCCGCGCCGACGGGGTGCTCGTCTTCAACCTGGTTTCGAGCCCCGGCGCCGGCAAGACGTCGCTGCTCGTCCGGGCGGTCGCGGAGTTGAAGGACAGTTTTCCGATCGGCGTGATCGAGGGCGACCAGCAGACCTCCAACGATGCCGAGCGCATCCGCGCCACCGGCGTTGCGGCGATCCAGGTCAACACCGGCAAGGGCTGTCACCTCGATGCGGCCATGGTCGGCGAGGCCTATGACCGGCTGCCCTGGCTGAACGGCGGCCTGCTGTTCATCGAGAATGTCGGCAACCTCGTTTGTCCGGCGGCATTCGATCTCGGCGAAGCCTGCAAGATCGTCGTGTTCTCGACCACCGAGGGCGAGGACAAGCCGCTGAAATATCCTGACATGTTCGCGGCTTCCTCCTTGATGCTGATCAACAAGATCGACCTCGCGCCGGTGCTTGATTTCGACCTCGACAGGACGATTGAATATGCGCGGCGGGTCAATCCGGGCATCGAGGTGCTGACGGTGTCGGCGCGCACGGGCGAGGGGTTTTCCGCCTTCTATGCCTGGATCCGCAAGCGCTGGGCGAAGCTGAAGCAGGCTGAGAGGACTGCGCAGGGTTGACGATGAACGGAGCGACGGGCGCGCAGGACGGGAGGAGGTTGCGACTGCACGTGCGCGGCGCGGTGCAGGGCGTCGGATTTCGTCCCTATGTCTACGGTCTCGCCACGCGCTATCGTCTCGGCGGCTTCGTCGCCAACGATCCCAACGGGGTGGTCATAGAGGTCGAGGGCGAGCGTGCCGCCGACTTCGTCACCGCGCTTCGGCTCGAAAAGCCCCCGCTGGCCCGGATCGACGACATTTCGGTGCAGCCGGTCGGCGCGGTCGCGAGCGCGGAGTTCTGCATCCGCGCCAGCGAGCAGGGCAGGGTATCGACCCGCATCGTCGCCGACGCCGCGACCTGCGGCGAATGTCTGCGCGAGCTGTTCGATCCGAGCAGCCGCTTCTATCGCTATCCGTTCATCAACTGCACCCATTGCGGCCCGCGTTACACCATTGCGGAGCGGCTGCCTTATGACCGCGCAACCACGGCAATGAAGGGCTTTGCGATGTGCAGAGCCTGCGCGGACGATTACGCCGATCCGAGCAGCCGCCGTTTCCATGCCGAGGCGATCGCCTGTCCGGATTGTGGCCCGCGGCTCAGCCACGAGGTCGCGGACATAGCCGCCGCGATCGCGGGCGGCAAGATCGTGGCGATCAAGGGGCTCGGCGGCTATCAGCTGCTCTGCGATGCCCGCGACGACGACGTCGTGCGGCGGCTGCGGCGGCGCAAGCAGCGCGACCAAAAGCCCTTTGCCGTGATGGTCGGCTCGGTGGCGGCGGTTGCCGACATCGCCGAGGCCGATGCCGCCGAGCTCGCTCTGCTGCAGACGTCGCCGCGGCCGATCGTGCTGATGGCCTCGCGCCACCAACTCGCGCCGGCCATCGCACCGGAGCTGTCGCGCCTCGGCGTCATGCTGCCGGTCACGCCGCTCCATGACCTGATCTTCGACGCCCTGAATGCGGGCTACCGGCGGGCGTGCGGGAGCTGGGCGATCGTCGCAACCAGTGCCAATCCCGGCGGCGAGCCGCTTCTGATCGACAATCGCGAGGCCGAGCGGCGCCTTGCCGGCATTGCCGATCTCATCGTCACGCATGACCGCGACATCGTCACCCGGGCCGACGATTCCGTGGCCGCATTCGTCGCGGGCCGGACGCAATTCATCCGCCGCGCCCGCGGCTACGTGCCCGAGCCGGTTCGCCTCGCCCGCTCGGTGCCGCCGATCCTCGCCGTCGGCGGCGCATTGAAATCGACGGTGACGCTCACGCGCGGCAACGAAGCCTTCGTCTCCCAGCACATCGGCGACCTCGACACGGCGGAAGGCGTCCGCTTCTTCGCGGAGGCGGTGGATCACCTGCTTTCGACGCTCGACGTCGAGCCGGTCGTCATTGCCCATGACCTGCATCCCAACATGGCTTCGACCCGCTTCGCCGAGTCCAGGGGAAAGCCGCTGATCGCGGTTCAGCACCACCATGCCCATGCGGCTTCCGTGCTGGCCGAACATGGCGTCGCGGAGCCGGCACTGGCGCTGATCCTCGACGGCTTCGGCTACGGCAGCGACGGCGGCAATTGGGGCGGCGAGCTGCTGTTGTGCGATGGCGCTCAATTCAGGCGGCTCGGGCATCTGGCGCCGATGAAGATGCCCGGTGGCGATCGCGCCGCGCGCGAGCCGTGGCGCATGGCCGCGAGCGTGCTGCTTGGCCTGGGGCATGGCGACGCGATTGCGACCCGGTTCGGTGCACAGCCGCTAGCCGCGCGCCTCGGCACCATGCTCGACCAGCCGGGCGTGCCGACGACGACCAGCGCAGGCCGCATGTTCGATGCGGCGGCGGCGCTGCTGGGTCTTTGCCCGGTGCAAAGCTACGAGGGCGAGGCCGCGATGAAATTGGAAGCGCGTGTCCGCACACTTGGTGTCGCGGAGGACGGCTGGACCATCGAAAGCGGCGTGCTGTCCCTGTCTCCGCTGTTTGCGCGCTTGGCCGCCGAGCAGATTGATCCGGTCGAAGGTGCCGAGCTGTTCCACGGCACGCTGGCCGCAGCCTGCGTCGACTGGATCCATCGCGCAGCAGCTGCGACCGGCATCACGACCGTTGCCTTGAGCGGCGGCTGCTTCCTCAACGCGATCCTCAGTGCCGCGATCGAGCGCGGCTGCAGCGCAGCCGGCCTCGTGCCGTTGCTGCAACGCCAGCTGCCGCCCAATGACGGTGGCCTCAGCCTCGGTCAGGCCTGGATCGCCGCGCTAACGCTCCTCGAACGGCAAGCCCTGGAAGGAACCGCCTGATGTGTCTCGCGATCCCGGCAGAGGTCACGAAGCTGCTGCCCGACCAGATGGCGATCGTCTCGATCGACGGCGTCAGCAAGGAGATCTCGGTCGCCTTGATCGAGGACCTCGCCGTCGGCGATTACGTGATCATCCATGTCGGCTATGCCCTGACCAAGATCGATCCGGAAGAGGCCCGGCGGACGCTCGAGCTGTTGCGCGAGCTCAGCGCCGAAGGACAGGGGGTCTCGCCATGAAATATGCCGACGAGTTTCGCGACAAGGAGATCGCGCTCGGTCTTGCCAAGGCGATCCGGGCCGAGGCCGACGCCGGACGAGCCTATCGCTTCATGGAGTTCTGTGGCGGCCACACCCACGCGATCTCGCGCTACGGCCTGGAAGACATGCTGCCGAAGAACGTGCGGATGATCCACGGTCCCGGCTGCCCGGTCTGCGTGCTGCCGGCCGGGCGCATCGACATGGCGATCCGCCTCGCGGAGCGTGCGGACATCATCCTGTGCGTCTATGGCGACCTGATGCGCGTCCCGGGCTCGCAGGGCGGCTCGCTGCTGAAGGCGAAGGCGCGCGGCGCCGACATCCGCATGGTCTATTCCACCATCGACGCCTTGGGGATCGCGGAGGAGAATCCCGGGCGCGAGGTCGTGTTCTTCGCGATCGGCTTCGAGACCACGACGCCGCCGACCGCGGTGATGATACGGCTCGCCGAGAGGAAGCAGCTCGAAAACTTCAGCGTGTTCTGCAACCACGTGCTGACGCCGCCGGCGATGCAGAACATCCTGGAGAGCCCCGATATCCGCAATATCGGCCGGGTCGAGATTGACGGCTTCGTCGGACCCGCCCACGTCTCGACCATCATCGGCACGGCGCCTTACGAGTTCTTCGCCGAAGAGTTCGGCAAGCCGGTGGTGATCTCGGGCTTCGAGCCGCTCGACATGATGCAGGCCATCCTGATGCTGGTGCGGCAGGTCAACGAGCACAGGCATGAGGTCGAGAACCAGTACAGCCGCGCCGTCACCCGCGACGGCAATCTGCGGGCCAAGGAGGAAGTGTCCGACATCTTCGAGCTGCGCGATCAGTTCGAATGGCGGGGGCTCGGCCAGGTGCCCTATAGCGGGCTGAAGCTGAAGCGCTCTTACGCCAAATACGACGCCGAAATCCGCTTCGGCATGAACGAGCTTCGCGTCGACGACAATCCGGCCTGCGAATGCGGTGCCATCCTGCGCGGGGTGAAGAAGCCGGTCGATTGCAAGCTGTTCGGCACCGTCTGCACCCCGGAGACGCCGATGGGCTCCTGCATGGTCTCTTCGGAAGGCGCCTGCGCTGCGCACTGGACCTACGGCCGCTTCCGCGACCATCAGCAGAGGCGGGCGTCATGAGGGCCTATCAGCGCAAGCTCGATATCAGGAACGGCTGTGTCGACCTCTCCCACGGTTCGGGCGGCCGCGCCATGGCGCAGTTGATCTCGGGCCTGTTCCACGAGGCCTTCGGCAATGAATGGCTGGCGCGCGGCAACGACCAGTCGGCGTTCGACGTCGGTGCCGGGCGGATGGTGATGACGACCGACGGCTACGTGGTCTCGCCACTGTTCTTCCCCGGCGGCAATATCGGCTCGCTCGCGGTGCACGGCACCGTCAACGACATCGCCATGGCCGGTGCGAAGCCGCTCTATCTCTCGGCGAGCTTCATCATCGAGGAGGGATTTCGCTTCGCCGATCTCAAGCTGATCGCGGAGTCGATGGGGCAGGCGGCGCGCGAGGCCGGCGTCCACATCATCACCGGCGACACCAAGGTGGTCGAGCGCGGCAAGGCCGACGGGCTGTTCATCTCGACCGCGGGGGTCGGGATCGTGCCCGACGGGCTCGATCTCTCGGCCGAGAACGCGCGGGTCGGCGATCGCGTCCTGATCTCGGGCACGCTGGGCGACCACGGCGTCGCCATCATGTCGAAGCGGCAGAATCTCGCCTTCGAGACCGAGATCGTCTCGGATTCGGCGGCGCTGAACGATCTCGTCGCCAGGATGGTGGAAGCCGGCGGCCGGGGTATCCGCCTGATGCGCGATCCCACCCGCGGCGGGCTCGCCGCCACGCTGAACGAGATCGCCCTGCAATCCGATGTCGGTTTCCACCTCCAGGAGGAGGCGATCCCGGTGAAGCCGGGGGTGGCGGCGGCCTGCGAGCTGCTCGGGCTCGATCCGCTCCATGTCGCCAACGAGGGCAAGCTGGTTGCGATCGTCGCGCCTGATGTCGCCGGCACGGTGCTCGCCGCCATGCGGGCGCATCCGCTCGGCCGCGATGCCGCCGACATCGGCGAGGCCGTCGCCGACGACCACCATTTCGTGCAGATGGCGACGAGCTTCGGCGGCGGGCGGATCGTCGACTGGCTGTCGGGCGAGCAATTGCCGCGGATTTGTTGAGGCCCACGATGCGCATCCTGCTGCTCTCGCATTCGTTCAACAGCCTGACGCAGCGCCTGCATGTCGAGCTGCGCGAGCGCGGCCATGAGGTTTCGGTCGAGCTCGACATCCATGCCGATGTCACGCGCGAAAGCGTCGCGCTCTACCGGCCGGATCTGGTGATCGCGCCGTTCCTCAAGCGGGCCATTCCCGAAGACGTCTGGCGCAGCGTGCGCTGCCTGATCGTCCATCCCGGTCCGCCCGGCGACCGCGGCCCGGCGGCGCTCGACTGGGCCATTCTCGAAGACGTGGCGGAGTGGGGCGTCACCGTGTTGCAGGCGACCGGCGAGTTCGACGCCGGTCCAGTGTGGGCGTTCCGCTCCTTCCCGCTGCGGCGCGCCGCGAAATCCAGCATCTACCGCAACGAGGTGACATCGGGCGCGGTCGATGCGGTGTTGGAAGCCATCGCTGCGATCGAAGCGGGACAGCCGACGCCGCACCCGATGCGGGAGGGCGACGCGCGCATTCGCGTGCGCGGGCCCTGCCGCCAGTCCGACCGGGCGATCGACTGGCAGCACGACACGACGGAGATCGTGCTGCGCAAGATCAACAGCGCCGACGGCATGCCCGGCCTGATCGACAGCCTGTTCTTCCAGGACGTGCGGCTCTTCGACGTCCATGAAGCGCACGGCATCTCCGGTGTTCCCGGGACGATCGTGGCGCAATGCGATGGTGCCTTGGCGTGCGCGACGGTCGATGGGGCGGTCTGGATCGGCCATGTGCGGCAGCTGGCCCCGAAGAGCTTGAAGCGATCTGCGGCAAAGGTGTTCGCCGGGCAAGCCGCGCGCCTGCCGCGGCGGCCGGATTGCGGTTATGCGCCACTGCAATACCGCGAGCATGGCGAGGTCGGCGAGTTGCAGTTCTCCTTCTACAACGGCGCGATGTCGACCGATGACTGCGAAGCGCTGCTGCACGCCTATAGGACCGCACTGGCGCGCCCGACGAAGGTGCTGCTTCTGACCGGCGGCAGCGACTATTGGTCGAACGGGATTCATTTGGCCGAGATCGAGGCCGCCGACAGCGCCGCCGATGAATCCTGGCGCAACATCAATGCCATCGACGATCTTGCACGCGCCGTCATCGAGACGACGGACCGGCTGGTGATATCCGTCATCCGAGGCAACGCCGGCGCCGGGGGTGTGTTCTTGAGCCTGGCGGCCGACGAGGTCTGGGCCGGTGATCAGGTCGTCCTCAATCCGCATTACAAGGACATGGGCAATCTGTTCGGCTCCGAATACTGGACCTATCTGTTGCCGCGCCGCGCGGGCGCGGAGAACGCGAGACGGATTACGCAGTGCCGGTTGCCGATGGGTGTCGCCGAGGCGCAGCGCCTCGGGATCGTCGATCGTGTGCTCGCTGGAAACGAGCTTGCGCGCGACGCTCTCCTGAAGCTCGCTGCTGATGCAGGCTCGGACCCAGGCTTTGCACTCTGTCTCGCCGACAAGAGGAGACGCCGCGAAGCGGACGAGAGCGAGAAGCCGCTGCAGGCCTACCGCGACGAGGAGTTGCGGCGGATGCGGCTCAACTTCTACGGCTTCGATCCGAGCTACCACGTCGCCCGCTACAACTTCATCCAAAAGGTGCCGAAGTCGCGCACGCCGCTGACCATCGCCAACCACCGCTCGCGGCGCGCGACCGAACGGGCCCAGCGCATGGCGGTGCCCTCATGAGTGTCCAGGGAACCATTCTCGTCGTCGACGACGAGGTCCGTTCGCAGGAGGCGCTGCGGCGCGTGCTCAAGGAGGATTTCGAGGTGCTTTGCGCCGGCAATGCGGCCGATGCGGAGAAGCTGCTGGAGGGGGAGATCGTCCACGCCATTCTCTGCGACCAGCGCATGCCGCACGAGTCGGGCGTGAGCTTCCTGAAGCGCGTGCGCGAGCTTTGGCCCGATCCGGTGCGGATGATCATCTCCGGCTACTCGGACTCCGAGGACATCATCGCCGGCCTCAACGAGGCCGGCATCTATCAATACATCACAAAGCCTTGGCAGCCCGACCGGCTGGTCGACACGGTCAAGGAGGCGGTCCAGCTCTATCGCCTGCAGAAGGAGACGGAAACGGCCGGCGTCGACGTCAAGGCGACTCCCGGGCACATCAAGAAGGTCGTGTCCGTCAAGCGCGGCGTCGCCAAGCAGCTCTATGATTTCGACCGCATCGTGCATTCGATGGACAGTCCGATGCACAAGGTGATCGAGCTCGGAAAACGCGCCGCTGACTACGACATCTCCGTGCTGATCACGGGTGAGTCCGGGACCGGAAAGGAGCTGCTCGCGCGCGCCATTCACTACGGCTCCGCCCGCGCCGGCAAGGCCTTCGTGGTCGAGAATTGCGGCGCATTGCCGGATGAATTGCTCGAGAGCGAATTGTTCGGCTGCAAGAAGGGCGCCTTCACCGGCGCCTATCAGGACCGTATCGGCCTGTTCGAGGTCGCCGACGGCGGGACCATCTTCCTCGACGAGATCGGGGAAACCTCGCCGGCCTTCCAGGTCAAGCTGCTGCGCGTGCTGCAAGAGAGCGAGATCCGCCCCCTCGGCGCGCAGCGGGTCCGCAAGGTCGACGTCCGCGTGGTGGCCGCGACCAACCGGGATCTCGAGGCCGAGGTCGAGGCCGGCCGCTTCCGGCGCGATCTTTACTACCGCCTGGCGGCGTTTCCCGTCCACATGCCGGCGTTGCGCGAGCGGCGCATGGACATTCCCTTGATCGCGCAAGGGGTGCTGTCGTCGGTGAAGACCTCCTTCAACCGGCCGGACCTGCGCTTTGCGGCCTCGGCGCTGGAGGCATTCGCCAACTACCACTGGCCCGGCAATGTCCGGGAGCTGCAGAACGAGATCCAGCGCATGGTGGTGCTGGCGGATGCGGATGACTTGCAGGCGCCTCCGCTGCTCGGCCGGCGCAACGGCAGGCAGCCGGCGGCCGCACTCCAGGGCGGATTGAACGGCTCCGCGACGCTCAAGGACAAGGTGGAAGATCTGGAGAAGTCGGTTATCATCAACTGTCTGGAGCGATACGAAGGCAATATCAGCCGGGTCGCAACCGAGCTCGGGCTGTCGCGTGTCGGACTGAGAAACAAGCTGTCCAGGTATGATCTGAGAAAGAATGGCAAAGCCGATCCATCCTCCTGAGGCCGGCGAGACCGCACCGCTGCTCAAGCTGATCACCAATCGCGGTGCGATGGAGCTCGACCAGGAGCGCGAAGGCGCCTGGATCGAGGTCATCCGCAAGATGGACGAGGTCTATTCCGACCTCCTGCGCTACGAGGTCGACCTCGAGCACAAGAATGCGGAGCTCGAGGAGGCGCAGGCCTTCGTCACCAACGTCATCGAATCCGTTTCCGACATCCTTATCGTCTGCGATGCGAAAGGGCTGGTGCAGCAGGTCAATTCGGCGTTCCAGCAGACGCTCGGCTGCAGCGTTGCGGACATCGTCGGCAGAAACATCGCCGATGTCATCGATGGCCCTGACAAGGTCAAGCTGGTTCCGCTGCTCAAGCCGCGCAGCGCCTCCGACGTCGTCGACGGCGAGCTGCGGTTCTCGCGCCAGGGCGGCCGTTCCGATCTGTTTGCGATCAACGCATCCCCGCGCCACGACCATCGCGGCCGCTTCATCGGCGTGGTGCTGACGGGACGTCCGATCGGTGAGCTTCGCCGCGCCTACGAGGAGCTGCACAAGGCGCATCACGAGCTGCAGCGCGCGCAGCGGCAACTGGTCGAGCAGGAGAAGATGGCGAGCCTCGGCCGCCTCGTCGCGGGGGTCGCGCACGAGCTGAACAACCCGATCAGCTTCGTCTATGGCAACGTCCACACTTTGATGCGCTACCGCACCGCCATCACGGCCTATCTCGACGCGGTCCATGGCAAGAGCAACGCCGGAGATCTCTCGGCGCAAAGGCGGAGCTTGCGCATCGACGAGATTCTGGAGGATTTCGGCCCGCTGATCGAAGGCACCATGGAAGGTGCCGTCCGCATCAGCGAGATCGTGAAGAACCTGCGCCGGCTGTCCTTCAGCAAGCTGGGCGAGGTCGAGCGCGTCAATATCGAGCGGCTCATCAACACCGCCGTGCTGTGGGCGGTGCGCACCAAGCAGGTGCGCATCGATCTGCAGCTGGAGATCGAGCCGGAGCTGTGGGTCTCGGGCAACGAGGGGCAGTTGCACCAGGTGATCGTCAACCTGGTGGAGAACGCGATCGACGCGATGCGCGGCACCGAGGCGCCGCGGCTGGTCGTCTCCGCGGCGCGCAAGGGCGAGGAAATCCTGTTCCGGATCTCGGACAACGGTCCCGGAATCGACAAGGATCACATCAGCCACATCTTCGAGCCGTTCTTCACGACCAAGCGGGTCGGCGAAGGCACCGGGCTCGGCCTCTGGATCAGCTATGGCATCGTGCGGGAGCATGGCGGCGAGCTGGTCGCCGCGCACGAGCCGGACGGCGGCGCGATGTTCTCCTTCGCGTTACCGGCGGCGTAGGCGGCCGGCCCCTGTCGGTCTCAGCGGGGGCGGCGAGGCGGCAAGCCCAGCCGTTTCCACGAATTCGTGCGACATTAACGATGAGCTGACATGACGTTCAGGATTGGAGTGATCGCCGACACGCATGGACTGCTGAGGCCGGAGGCGGAGCGTTGCCTCGCCGGCGTCGCGCACATTATCCACGCCGGCGACATCGGCACCCAGGTTGTGATGGATGGGCTTTGCCGCATCGCGCCCGTCACCGCGATCAGGGGAAATGTCGACCGGGGCGCGTGGGCCGAACGCTTTCCCGAAACCCAAACGCTGCGGCTCGGCGACTTCAGTTTCCACGTCCTGCACGACCTCAACGCGCTGACGATCGATCCTGCTGAGCGCGGCATCGACGTCGTGGTCTCAGGGCATTCCCACCGTGCACGGATCGAAACCGTCAACGGCGTGCTTTATCTGAATCCAGGCAGCGCAGGGAAGCGGCGCTTCAAGCTGCCGATTACGCTGGCAACTCTGGAGCTCGGTTCCGGCGGGCCGCTGCGGCCCGTCATTCATGATCTCGACAGGATCTGACGCTGGGCCAGCGGCCGCTGCCTAGTGCGTCTTCGATTTCTGCCAACGCTCCAGGTCCGCCGGCGGCCGTTTCGGATCGATCTGGTCCTTCTCGGGATTGCCTTGCCAGGGTTTCGTGGTTTGCCGATGGGTCGGCATGTCCGTCTGCTGGCGCGGATCGTCAAGCGGTGTCTCGCGCGGGTCGGTTTCAGGGTCGGTCGCCTTTGGCATGTGTGCTCTCCCGGGATTTGCGCGTGCCGGTAGGGCAACAACCCGAGCAGGATCAGCTCGTTCCAGCGGCTTCGTCATGGTTCCGGCTGCGGCGATCGGCTCAGGAACGACTCCGGATGTCAATTCATTGCTCCATGTCAGGATCGCGAAGCGATACAGGAGCAAAAGATGTCAAAAATGCCTCCCGTCCCCGAAGAGCAGCGAAGCAACAAGGGACCCGGCGCAGATCCGGCAACCGAAGTGGAAGAACGTGTGCCGGGCCGCGAGAATTTCGACACCCAGGGCCGCCACGGCAACATCAAGCAGAACACGACCAACCAGGGCTACCAGCAGGATCGATGATGCTCGACCTCGACAGACGCAGTGAGAGACGCTCGATGCGCATGACGGGTCTTGTGCTGGCCGCCGTGCTGGCCACCGCCTCCGCCGGGCCCGCATGGGGGCAGGGAGGTGGCGGCGGCGCGGGAGGAAGCGCCGGTGGCGGGGCGGCCGGGAGCACGTCGTCGGCGCCGGGAACCAATTCGGCGGGGACGGCTCAGTCGAGTGGCGGCGCAGGCCCGCGCGGATCGACGACGGTCGGGCGACCCGGCAATCCGGCAGGGGGCGCCAATGTCGGACGCATCGATGGGACGGTCACGCCCGGACCCTCGCTCGAGGGCGACGACCAGATTCGCTCCGAGACCTCGCGCAATTCCGAGGCGGATCGAAAGATCAAAAGCATCTGCAAGGGATGCTGAGCTCACGATGCTGAGCCCATGATGCTGAACCCTTGATCAGGACGCCGGCTTGACCGGCGTCCAGTCCAGGTCTGCATCGTCGCGAGGCTGGGGGTCAGCCGGGCAAGGCCTGATCTTTAACCCGTCCTGGAGCACCGCCTCGCCCTCGGCATGCTCGACCAGTCCCGCCTCGTCGGCTTTCTCCAGCGCTTCCTCCTTGGTCGAAAACGTGCGGCTCACCTTGTCTCCGTCCTTGAACAGGGCGTATGCCATGATCGCCTCTCTGGCTTTCGTCGCTACGCTTTATGCGATTTCCCTGAGGTTACTCAGGGTCGACAATCCACCCAAAGCAAGAACGATCTTCTCGGCATGTGCATCTCCATCGTGTGGACGACAGACGCAACGTGATATCGAACGTTCCTATCGGTGAATGAAGCCGATAGCCAATCGCGCATGCGTGCCGACGAATGTCTCGCTCGCTTAACGCGCCACTTCGCAAAACAGGAACCATGGCTGCGGCGCCCGCTTATCAGACGCGAGTTGGAGGCGCCTGATGGGAAAGAAGCAATTTGCCGCTCTGCCGTTTCGGCTGGACAAGTCCGAGCTGCGGGTGATGCTGATCACGACCAGGCGCAAGCGCAGGTGGAGCGTCCCAAAGGGCTCGCCGATGCGCAACAAGGAGCCGCACCTGACGGCTGCTCTCGAGGCCTATGAGGAGGCGGGCCTGGTCGGTGTCGTGGCCACGCGCGCATTGGGCAGCTTCAAGCATCGCAAGCGAAAAGGCGATCGCAAGCAGACCATGAACGTTGCGGTCTTCCCCATGAAGGTGCACGGGCGGGAGCGCTGGTGGCCCGAGAAGGGTGAGCGGGAAGCGATCTGGGTCTCGCCCAAGACGGCGGCGCGCCTGGTGCACAAGGCGCAGCTTCGGCGCCTGATCGCCCGGTTCGCGGCGCAGACGGCGCGCGAGGCAACCTTGCCGCTGAGCCGGTGAGGAGTGGCATTGATCGCTTTTCCCGGCGGCCATCCTTCGAGACGCCCGCTTGAGGCGGGCTCCTCAGGGGGAGGACAGAGTGCGCGGCCGCAGTTTCAACGAGCACCGATGCTGATCAGCCTCATCCTGAGGAGGCGCGTAAGCGCCGTCCCGAAGGACGAGGCGTGCGCGCAGGCGACCCCGATGGGTCGTATGCGATAGCCCATCCAAATCGCGTCGCGCTTTAGGGCCGCCGCACGCTGCAGATCTCGTTCGGAGCTGGCGTGAGGCTTGCGGCATATTGCATGTCCAGAAAGCCGGCGCGCCAGCGCTGCGCCATGGCCGTCTCCGACAGGTCGAAGGATTTCTCGGGCCCGGCTTCCTCGCGGCCGGGGCGGTAGCTCATGAGATAGACCTCGTCCTCGTAGTGGAGGTCCTGGAGCTCGGCGCGGAGCTGACGGGCCTCCAGCGCGTAGCCAAGGCGCTGGAAGGTCTGATTGCCGAAGGTCAGGTCGCTCTTGCGCTCGGAAGCGGCCTCGAGTCCGTCAGGGACCTTGCCATCGCGCGGAAACAGATCGATCACATAGAGGCGGAGCGGGCCTGCAGTATCGAGGATCGGATCGAACGGCGCGTTCAGCGAGAACCCGCCGTCGCCAAGCCAGCGGCCCGCGATCTGCACCGGAGCGAATTCGGGGAGGAATCCGCAGCTCGCCATGATGTGGTCCATCTCGATCCGCTCCGATGCGGAGTCGAACAACACGGCATCGCCGCTTTCGACGTCCGTGGCGCAGATCGTGATGCGCAAATCGCCGCCGTTCAGACGTCCGAAATCGATCAAGCGCTGAAGGCGTTCGCGGGTCGGGCCGAGATCGTAGAGGCCGCCGAAGTGAGATGCAGGGAGCGGGAGGCGGGGGTGGAAGAAGCCGGAGTGTCCCAGCACGCGCGTATTGATCGAGTTCAGCCACGCAAACGCATGGCGGCCCGGGTTCGGCACGTCGGCCGGACTGCTTGGCGCATGCCAATAGCTGCGCAGGTTCTGGAGCCGGTCGTCGCGCGCGCTCCCCGCGATCAGCGCAGCGGTGATGGCTCCAGCCGACGAACCGGTCACCCAGTCGATTGGCAGCCGAAGCGAAATGAGTGCTTCAAACACACCGCCATGATAGGCGCCGAGGCCGAGGCCGCCGGAGAACACGACTGCGGTGAGAGGACGCTCGGCTGCGGCCGCGCCGCCTGGTCCAGGTGCACTGTCAGCCAAGATGGGCGCCAGTTGCCAGCCGGGACGTCGGAGCACTCCTGTAACGGCGCGCATAGTGGCAGGAGGGATTGATCACAAGAGCGGCGGTGAGCAATCGATATCTCCTCTCAAACCTCCGATTTCGACATTGAACGCGGCTCCCGATGCGGTGTTCCAAAGGCTCGAACGACGCGGCTACTCGGGCAGAGGCGTGTCGGCGATGTCCATGAGCGCGCCGAGGCCTTGGCGGAGGCGCCGCGTCGCGATGCTGTCGTTCGCCAGGCCGAACACCACGAGCGAGCGCGCGGTCACCGCGTAAGCATGCCCGAACTCGAATTCGGCCATCGGCGCGTCGGGCCGATTGGTGTCGATCAGGCCGAGCCAGCTGCGTCCGTCGGTGACCTCCGGCAGGGTGAAGTTCACGACGTCGTGGTGCGCGTTGTAGACCAGCAGCATGGTCGCATCCGAGCCGCGGCGCTTGATCCCGGTCTCCTGCGCGCGGCCGTCGAGCAGCATGCCGAAGCACTTCGCATTGCCGTCCTGCCATTGCTCCGTCGCCATCTCCTCGCCGGATGGTGACAGCCAGGTGACGTCCTTGACGTCGAGCTCCTCGTTGTGCGAACCGACCAGGAAGCGGCTGCGGTAGAGGATCGGAAACGCCTTGCGGGTGGCGATCAGCTTGCGCACGAACTCGCGCAGGCTGCGGCCGTTCGCGGTGATACCCATCCAGTTCAGCCAGGTGGTCTCGTTGTCCTGGGCGTAGGCATTGTTGTTGCCGTTCTGGCTGTGCCCGAACTCGTCGCCCGCGAGCAGCATCGGCGTGCCGTGGGACAGCAGCATCGTGGCCAGCAGATTCCGCTTCTGGCGCTCCCGCAAGGCGGTGATCTCCGGATCGTTGGTCGGCCCTTCGACGCCGCAATTCCAGGAATGGTTGTTGATGTGACCGTCGCGATTGTCCTCGCCATTCGCCTCGTTGTGCTTGTCGTTGTAGGAGACGAGATCGTTGAGGTTGAAGCCGTCATGCGCGGTGACGAAATTGACGCTGGCCCAGGGCCGGCGACCGCGCTTGTTGAAGAGGTCGCCGGAGCCCGAGACGCGCTTGGCAAAATCGGCCAGCGTGCCCGGATCTCCCTTCCAGAAGGCGCGTACGGTGTCCCTGAACTTGTCGTTCCACTCGGCCCAGCCCGGCGGAAACTGGCCGACCTGGTAGCCGCCGGGACCGATGTCCCAGGGCTCTGCGATCAGCTTGACGCTGGAGAGCACGGGATCCTGGCGGCAGGCGTCGAGGAAGCCGCCACCTTCATCGAAGCCATAGGGTTCGCGCGCCAGGATGGTGGCGAGGTCGAAACGGAAGCCGTCGACGCGCATCTCGGTCGCCCAGTAGCGCAAGGAATCGGCGACGAGCTGAAGCACGCGCTGATGCGAGAGATTGACGGTGTTGCCGGTACCGGTGTCGTTGATGTAGTAGCGCTTCTTGTCCGGCAGCAGGCGGTAATAGCTCGCATTGTCGATACCCTTGAACGACAGGGTCGGGCCCAGCTCGTTGCCTTCGGCAGTGTGATTGTAGACGACGTCGAGAATGATCTCGATGCCATGGGCGTGAAACTGGTTGACCATGGCCTTGAACTCGTTCGCGGACGTCGCCTTGAGGTAGCGCGGATCAGGAGCGAAGAAGGCGATGGAATTGTAGCCCCAGTAATTGCGCAGGCCTTTCTCGACCAGATAGCTGTCGTCGACGAAGGCATGGATCGGCAGCAGCTCGGCGCTGGTGATGCCGAGCGAGCGCAAGTAGGCCGAGACTTCCGAATGCGCGAGGCCCGAGAAGGTGCCGCGCTCGGCTTCCGGCACCAGCGGGTGCAGCTGGGTGAAGCCCTTGACGTGCATCTCGTAGACGATCGTCCGCTCCCATGGCACTTCCGGCTTGCGCGCCACGCCCCAGGTGAAAGCAGGATCGATGACGCGGCATTTTTGCATCAAGGGCGCGCTGTCGCGCTCGTCGTAGGACAAATCCTTGTCGGCGTGGTCGAGCCGATAGCCGAACAGCTCCGGCCCCCAGCGGAGCTGGCCGACCAGCTGCCTGGCGTAGGGATCGAGCACGAGCTTGTTGGGGTTGAAGCGGTGGCCGGCGTCGGGCTCGTAAGGACCATGGACGCGATAGCCGTAGACGGTGCCGGGGCGGGCGGAGGGCAGATAGCCGTGCCAGACCTCGTCGGTATATTCGGGCAGCTCGATGCGCTCGAGCTCGGTTTCGCCGGCATCGTCGAACAGGCAGAGCTCGACCTTGGTGGCATGGGCGGAGAACAGCGCGAAATTGACGCCGAGGCCATCCCAGGTGGCGCCGAGCGGGAAGGGTCTGCCTTCGGTGATCCGGGTGCGGCGCAGGCGCGAGGCCGCCCGCGTCAGGGCGTCGTCCGGATGTGCTGGCTGGTCCATCTCTGCCCCCGAATTGCCCGTCAGGATATCGGCGCAGTCGCGGCAAGGGGCTCCACGTCGGCCGGCTTGGACAGCGCGCTGGTTTTCTGCAGGGCGGCCTCCTTGCTGATGGCCGGAATGGAGTTGCCGATACGTCCAACGATCGCGATCAGCTCGGCGTCCGACAGTCCGAGCCGTTTCTTGACGAGGCGCACCTGGGTGCGGTCGGTCAGGTCGAGCTTGTTGCGGATCGGTTGCGGCTTCGGGCGGCGCATGGCCACGGCTCCTGTGTGGGATGGTAACCGTCGCGCGGCTGATTCCGTTCCCGTCGCGCTGCAAATGTCCGGCGCCGGCGCCGCGGAGGAACGAACGCACGCGGCTCCGCTTTGTCGCCCCAACGCGCGCAAGCGATCTTGAAGCGTGCCAAGGCGGGCATGCGGCGAAAGGCGACGGGCTTGAATCAAAGACTGGGAAAGGCCGAGCAAAGTCGGCGCCATGGTCCCCAGATCGTCGATCACGGGGTCTTGTTCAACCTGTGGGCGCCGACGGCGCGATCGGTCGAGCTGCTCGAAATCGGCCAGCCGCCACGGAAGATGCCGCGCGATGCGGACGGCTGGTACCAGCTGCTCAGCCACACCGCGCGCGCCGGCACGCGCTATCAGTTCAGGATCAACGACGATCTCGTCGTGCCCGATCCCGCCTCGTGCTTCCAGCCGGACGATGTCGGCGCGCCGAGCGAGGTGGTCGATACGGCCGCGTTGAGGGACCCGGTGCTCTATCCGGACCGCCCCTGGGCGGAAGCGGTGATCTATGAGCTGCATGTCGGCACGTTCAGCGAGGAGGGGACCTATGCCGGCGTCGCGAAGAGGCTGCCTTATCTTCGCGATCTCGGCATCACCGCCATCGAGCTGATGCCGCTCAACGACGTCCCCGGCCGGCACAATTGGGGCTATGACGGCGTGCTCCTGAACGCGCCGAATGCCCGCTACGGCCGGCCGGAGGATCTCAAGCACCTGCTGCGCGCCGCGCATGCCCTCGACATCATGGTCTATCTCGACGTCGTCTATAACCATTTCGGACCGCAGCTGAACTATCTGCATCTCTATGCGGAGAACTTCTTCAACCCGCGCCACACCACCGGCTGGGGGCCCGCCGTCAACCTGGAAGGCGCCGACGGCGCGTTCGTGCGTGGATTCCTGATCGAGAATGCGCTGATGTGGCTGCGCGACTATGGGTTCGACGGCTTGCGGTTCGATGCCGTGCATGCGCTGAAGGACGATTCGGACCGTCATTTCCTGGTCGAGCTCGCCGAGACCCTGCGCAGTCAGTTGGCGGGCCGGCGCGTCCATCTGATGCTGGAGAACGAGGCCAATCAGGCGCACCTGCTCGCGCGTTCACAAGGACGGGCGACGTACTACGACGCGCAATGGGGCGACGATTTCCACAACGCGCTCCACGTCCTGCTCACCGGCGAGGACGAAGGCTATTACCGGGCCTTTGCGGACAAGCCGCTCGAGCATCTGGCGCGATCCCTCACCGAGGGCTTTGCCTATCAGGGCGAGGTGTTTCCGCTGCACGAGGCGCCGCGCGGCGAGCCGAGTGCTTATCTTCCGCCGGAAGCCACCATCTTCTTCGCCCAGAACCACGACCAGATCGGCAACCGCGCCTTCGGGGAACGGCTGTCCGGGCTGGTCGGTCCGGACAGGCTGGAGCTGGCCCTCGCACTGGTTCTGCTCAGCCCGCATATTCCGATGCTGTTCATGGGCGAGGAAGCGGCCGCCGAAACGCCCTTCCTGTTCTTCGCCGACTGGACGGGCGAGGCTGCCGAACTGACGCGGGAGGGCCGCCGCAAGGAGTTTTCACACTTCAAGGCCTTCGCGTCGCCCGAAACGCGCGCCGGGATCCCGGACCCGTGCGACGAGAGAACCTTCCTTGCCTCCAGGCTGGACTGGACCAGCATCGAGCAATCGCCCACTGGCACAAGGTTCCGGACGCTGACGACGCAGCTATTGACGATAAGGCGCGAGAAGATCGTCCCGCTGGTCAAACGCGGGTTTGTTTCGGCGCAGCGACAGCTGCTGGGTACCGATCCCCGCATGGGCGGCGTGGATGTGCGCTGGCAGACGGAGCAGGGCGACGTTCTGCAGATCGTCGCCAATTTCGCCGACCACGAACTGCCGATGCCCTCGCTGGTCGACGGCGAGAGCCTGTGGCGATTGCGTCCTCATGTCGCCGGAGCACTTGCGCCCGGCGACATGATCGTGAGGCTTGGCCGCAAGCGCTGACGAGCGGGCTACCCTCCGGCACGGCTCGCGACAGCCGGCGTCGGCGAGGTCGCGAACTTGCCGAGCCCGAGATAGACGAGGCCTGCCACGCCGATTCCGAACAGCCAGCTCAGGTCGGCACCGCCGAGCAGATAGATCGAGACCGGCCCCTGCAATGCGCTGACGAGGCCGTCCTCCACCAGCCACCCGGCAACGAGGCCGGCGAAGAACGCGATCATGCCGGCCCAGTTGATGTCGCCATAGGCGCTGGTCTCCGGCGAGCGATAGAGCTCGGCCACCTCGATCTTGCCCTTGCGCTTGATGTAGAAGTCGGCGAGCACCACGCCGGCCCACGGGCTCATCCACAACAGCAGGCTGATCATCCAATGGTCGAACGCCTTCGCGAAGGACGGCGCGAAGATGAAGTAGAGGGTCACCAGATAGCCGGCGACGCCGACGATGATTGTGAGCCAGAAGCGCGAGAGCTTCAGCCCTGCGCTTAAGGCCGCCAGCGCCGCCGAATAGACGTTGAGGATGTTGGTGGCGATCGGGCCGTGCAGCACCATCAGGAGCACGAGGATGCTGACGGGACCGCCGAACACCGCGCTGACCATCTTGGCGGGGTCCGTGTCCAGCGTCGTCGAGGCAATGGTCGCGCCGAGAATGCCGAGCCAGACCGTCGGCACGAACATGCCGACATAGCTGTACCAGAACACGGCTTTCGAGGGCGTCGAGCGCGGCACGAAGCGCGAATAGTCGGAGGCCCAGGTGACCCAGGAGATGCCCCAGCCGACGCCGATTGCGGTCATCAGCATCGTCAGCATCGCCAGATGCGCGCCGGGCGGCAGCGAGGTGGTCAGGTTCCAGTTGACGACGCCGGGCCGCGTCCAGGCCAGCACGCTCATCAGCACCATGATGGCGATGGTCGGCGGCACCGTGTACTTCTCGAAGGTGCGGATTGCGTAGAAGCCGTAGACGCCGATCAGCACCTGCACCGCCATCACCAGCGTGATGACGACCATCTCGATCAACCAGGTGTCGGGTACGCCGAACTGGCCGAGGATGCCCATCGAGACCTTGACGGGGAAGTAGGTGTTGACGCCGATCCAGCCCAGCGTCATCAGGAACATCAGGATGCTCGGCAGGTAGGCGCCGCGGACGCCGAAGGCGGACCGGCTCAGCACCATCTGGTTGACGCCGGTCTTGTGTCCCATCACCGTGAAGGTCGCGAAGATCGCGCAGCCCACGATGTTGCCGAGCACGATGACCGCGATCGTCTCCATCAGGCCGAGCTTGAGGATGATGCCGAGCGCGCCGAGCGCCCAGTTCACCGGCGCGATGTTGGCGCCGGCCCAGATCCACATCTGCTGCGGCCCGGTGGAGTCCCGGTCCGCGTCCGGGATCGGCTCGATGCTGTGAATATCAGCGCGAAGTTCGGTATCCGTCATGAGATCCCCCAATACGAAGCACGCTTCGCATCATCGCAGCATAAATCGTGCCATGGACTAGCGGTGCGGCCGGGGAGGGCGCGTTTCGATGCCGAATGCAACGAGGCGCGCCTCGGATGCGACTGCGTTTTCGAGCGCGGGCCAGGCTGCTGCGCCGGCTTGCCGCGGCACACCGGACCTGCCGCCCGATGGTGGCGATCGGTGCACGGCCGGGCAGCGGTACGATGATAAATTAAGCAGCCCAACTCAAAAGCGCAGCACGCGCCGCTAGTCGAATAGGGCAGCGGCGCTGTCGCGACTGGGATTGCCGGCGACGATGCGCTGCATCATCTCGATGAAGAGCGCCTGTTCGCGCTGGCTCAAATCGCCGAGCGTTGCGCGATGCGCCCGCCGTGCCGCGCCCTCGATTCTCACCAGCAGCGCGGCACCGGCGGGCGTCAGGCGGCACAATCGCGCGCGCCGATCGTCCTTGTTCACCGCGCGCTCGACCAGGTTCCGCGCGGCGAGCCGCTTCAATGCGCCGGTCGTCGTGGTGCGATCGAGCGCGATATCGGCCGCCAAAGTGGTCTGATCGGCTGTTTCGCGCACCGCCAGCGCCGAGAGCAGGCTGTATTGCAGCGGCGTGACCTCGAATTCCCCGCAGGCGTCCTGAAACAGCGCGACGTGAATCTGGTGCAGCCGGCGGATCAGATAGCCGGGCCGTTCCGACAATGGCCAGGGGCGGTGCTTGCCCCCGCTGCGACTTTTCCTGGCTTGCCGCAATGCACGCTCTCCCAACCCCGAAAACCGTTCGCGCTTAGCTCGATTCGAACGCGCCCGCCACAACAGCATCATGGCACGAAGCTTGCTTTTGTCCAAATGCGAAGCATGCTTCGTAATGTCAAAATACGAAGCATGCTTCGTATTTCGAGAGCGGGGCAACCGCCTGCGCGAGAGTAAGGAGAGCGCCATGTCCGTCACTGCCAGCTTCGACCTTCTGCTGCGAGGCGGTCGCGTGATCTGCCCGGCCTCCGGCGTCGATGGCCTCAAGGACGTCGCCATCCGCAATGGCAAGATCGCGGCGGTCGCATCCGACATTCTGCCGACCAGCGCGAAGGAGGTCGTCGATGTCAGCGGCAAGCTCGTGCTGCCGGGTCTGATCGACACCCACGCCCATGTCTATCAATATGTCTCGGGACGCTTCGGCATGAACCCCGACATGGTGGGCGTGCAGTCTGGCGTGACGACGCTGGTCGATCAGGGCGGTCCGTCCTGCATGACGCTGCCGGGCTTCCGCCATTTCATCGCGGAAGCAGCGGCCTCGCGCGTCTATGCGTTCATCTCCGCCTATCTCGTCGGCGGACTCGAGGGCCATTTCTATCCGCAGCTCTATAGCCCCGACGGCGTCGACATCGACGCGACCGTCAAGGCGGCAACCGCCAATCTCGATCTCGTGCGCGGCATCAAGGCTCACGCCGAGATCGGCGGCTTCGCGCGCTGGGGCATCCGCGTCATCGAGATGGCGGCCGAGATCGGCAAGCGCGCCGACCTGCCGGTCTATGTGCATTTCGGCCAGCTCTGGGGTCTGCCCGAGAGCGGCGCCAACGGCGAGGACGCCGACACCATCCTCACCCGCGTCATCCCGCTCTTGCGCGAGGGTGACATCCTTGCTCATCCCTTCACGCGCCATCCCGGCGGCTTCGTCAACCGCGAGGGCGAGGTGCATCCGGTGATCCAGGCCGCGCTCGACCGCGGCCTCAAGGTCGATGTCGGCCACGGCAGCCACTTCTCCTATCGGCTCGCGAAGAAGGCGATCGCTGCCGGCATCATGCCGACCACGTTAGGTGCCGACATCCACGGCTACAACACCCATGTGCCGGCGCCGGCGGGAACGCCGGACCAGCATGAGGACGACGAGAACCATCCCTTCGCCGGCCAGGCCAAGTTCAGCCTGGTCCAGGCGATGAGCTCGATGATGGCGCTCGGCCTGACGCTGGAGCAGGTGGTGCCGATGGTCACCTCCAATCCCGCGAAAATGCTCGGCCGCAGCGGCGAGATCGGTGCGCTCAGGGTCGGCATGGACGCCGACGTCTCCGTGCTCGCGGAGAGAAACGGCCGCTTCGTCCTCAAAGACAACGAGAACAACGAGGTGATCGCCGAGCGCCTGCTGCAGCCGGCCTTCTGCCTGCGCGCCGGCACCCGCTTCGACGCGGTCGCACCGATCCTGCCGCAGGCCGTCGCGGCATAAGGCCGGGCGGTGAAGGAGAACGCCGAGTTGCGTAACGAGCGAGAATTTCCGCAACGAGAGACCGGGCAGGGCGTCGGCGCACGGCTGCCGCGCAAGGAAGACGACCGCCTGATGCGGGGCCGCGGCCTCTATGTCGGCGACGTCAGGCTCGCCGGCCTTCAGGACGTCGCCTTCGTGCGCAGCCCGCTGGCGCATGCGCGCATCCGCGGCATCGATGTGCCCGAACGTTATCGCGGCAGTGTCTTCACGTCGGCCGATCTCGTCGGCATCAAGCCGATCCGTGCGGTGTCAGGGCTCCCTGGCTTCAAGATCTCCGAGCAGCCGGTGCTCGCGACCGGCAAGGTGCGCCAGGTCGGCGAGCTCGTCGCGATGTGCCTCGCGCCGACCCGCGCCGAGGCGGAGGACATCGCAGCCTCCGTGACGCTCGATCTGGAGGACCTGCCGGCGATCCATGACATGCTGAAGGCGCGCGAGCCAGGCTCGGCGCTGGTGCACGAGCATTGGGGCGACAACGTCTTCCTGGAGACCAATTACGAGGTCGACATCTCCGCAGCGCTCGATGCGCCGATCAAGGTGACGCGCGAGATCTCGACGGCGCGGCAGTGCATGTCGCCGCTGGAAGGCCGCGGCGTGGTCGCGACGTTCGATCCGAGGCTCGACCAGCTCACGCTGCATTCGGCGGCGCAGATGCCGCATATCACGCGCAGCGGCCTTGCCGAATGCCTCGGCATGGAGGAGGGCCGGATCCGCGTCATCTCGCCCGATGTCGGCGGCGGTTTCGGTCACAAGGGCATTTTGTTGCCCGAAGAGGTCTGCCTGTCCTGGCTGACGATGCGCTGCGGCCATCCGGTGCGCTGGCTCGAAGACCGCCGCGAGCATCTCGTCGCCAGCTCCAATTGTCGCGAGCATCACTACAGGATCACGGTCTATGCCGACAGCGACGGCACGTTGCGCGGCATCGATTGCGAAGCGACGGTGGATTCCGGCGCCTACTCGTCCTATCCGTTCTCGGCCTGCTTGGAGGCCGCACAGGTCGCCAGCATCCTGCCCGGCCCCTACAAGATGCCGGCCTATCGCTGCCGCACCTTCTCGGTCGCGACCAACAAATGCCCGATCCTGCCCTATCGCGGCGTCGCGCGCACCGGCGTCTGCTTTGCGTTGGAATTGATGCTGGATCTCGTGGCGGCGGAAGCCGGTCTCGAACCCGGTGAGGTCCGCTTGCGCAATCTGGTACGCCCCGAGCAGATGCCGTTCGACAACATCACCAGGAAGCATTTCGACAGCGGCGACTATCCGGAAGCGATGCGCCGCGCGCTCGCAGCCATCGACATCGACGCCATCCGCGCCAGGCAAGAGCAGGGCGAGGCCGACGGCCGCCGCATTGGTGTCGGCGTCTCCATCTATTGCGAGCAGGCCGCGCACGGCACCTCGGTCTATTCCGGCTGGGGCATCCCGATGGTGCCGGGCCACGAACAGGCTTCCGCCCGGCTGACGCCGGACGGCGGCCTTGAACTGCGCGTCGGCGTGCACTCGCACGGGCAGGGCATGGAGACCACGCTCGCGCAGGTCGCGCATGAAATCCTCGGCGTGGATGTTGCCAAGGTGCGTATCATCCTCGGCGACACCGCGATGACGCCCTATTCGACCGGCACCTGGGGCTCGCGCTCGATGGTGATGGCGGGTGGTGCGGTCGCGGCCGCCTGCCGCGAGCTCGGCGAACGTGCGCGCCGCATCGGCGCGAAACTCCTGCAGCACGATCCGGCCGCCGTGGTGTTGCAGAACGGCGAGGTGCGCGGCGTCAACGGCAGCGTCAGCATCCAGACTATCGCCCACACCTGGTATCGCCGCCCGCAGGATTTGCCTGTAGACGTCGATCCTGGCGGGCTCGAGGTGACGCAAGGCTACAAGCCGGTACGCGACAGCGGCACCTTCAGCTATGCCGCGCATGCCGCCGTCGTCGCGGTCGACTCCGATCTCGGCGAGGTCGAGATCCTCGACTACGTGATCGTCGAGGACGGTGGCGTGCTGGTCAATCCGCTCGTCGTCGACGGCCAGATCTATGGCGGCCTCGCCCAGGGTATCGGCACCGCGCTCTACGAGGAAATGCCGTTCGACGCCTCCGGCCAGCCGCTGGCGACGACGCTCGCGGATTATTTGCTGCCCGGGCCGACCGAGGTTCCCGCTGCGCGCCTTGATCACATGGAGACGCCATCGCCTTACACACAGTTCGGCGTCAAGGGCATCGGCGAGGGCGGGGCCATCGCGCCGCCCGCCGCCATCGCCAATGCCGTCAACGACGCGCTGCGCCCGCTCGGCGTCGAGCTGATGCAATCGCCGATCACCCCGCATCGCATCGTCGCGGCCGTGCTGGCCGCGCGTGCGGCGGAGAGGAGTGCGGCATGAAACCGGCGCCCTTTGCTTACGAACGCCCGCGCGACCTCGACGCGGCTCTCTCGATGCTGGCCGGAAGCAATGGATCGGCAAAGATCATCGCCGGAGGCCAGTCGCTCGGCCCCATGCTCAATCTCCGGCTGGTGCAGCCGGAGCTGATCGTCGACATCTCCGGCCTTGCCGAACTCAAGCGCGCAGAGGTCTCCGGCGGCGAGCTGGTGCTCGGCGCCCTCGTCACCCATGCCGATATCGAGGACGGCCGCACGGCCGACGTGACCCGCGGCGCCATGCGGGCCGTCGCCGCCAACATCGCCTATCGCGCGGTACGCAATCGCGGCACGATCGGCGGCTCGCTCAGCCACGCCGATCCCGCCGCGGACTGGATTTCGGCACTCGCTGCCCTCGGCGCGCGCGTGACGCTGCGCAGCCTTGCCGGTGCGCGCACCCTGGCGATCGAGGCCTTCATCGTCGGCGCACTTGAATCCGCGCTGCATGCTGGTGAGATCGTCGAGGCGGTCCATGTCCCGGCGCGCACGGCTTCCGCGCATTGGGGCTATGCCAAGAGCTGCCGCAAGACAGGCGAATTCGCCCATGCGATCGGTGCGGTGTTGGTCGATCCCGCCGCCGCCTCGGCGCGTATCGTGATCGGTGCCATCGATACGACGCCCATCGTCGTCACTGATGCCGCGGAGCTGTTCGGCGGCCGCATCGCCGCCGACTACAAGCAGCGTTTCGATGCCCGTGTCGCTGACGTGCTCCTTGCAAAAGCCGGCATCGACGACGCCGCGCAGCGCCATATCCATATCAGCGTGTTGAAGCGCGCCGTTCTGGAGGCCGCGGCATGACCACGATCGCGCTTCAGGTCAATCGCCGCGCGGTGGAGCTGCCCGCCGAGCCGCGCACCAGCCTTGCCGACTTCGTCCGCGACAAGCTCGATCTCACCGGCACCCATCTCGGCTGCGAGCATGGGGTCTGCGGCGCCTGCACCGTGCTGCTCGACGGCGTTCCGGCGCGCTCCTGCATCACCTATGCGGCAGCCTGCGAGGGCGCCGACGTCACGACGATCGAAGGCCTCGACGAGGACGAGATCACCACCGAGCTGCGCGCCGCCTTCACCCGCGAGCACGCGCTGCAATGCGGCTATTGCACGCCGGGCATGCTTGTCTCCGCGCGCGACCTCGTGCTGCGTCTGCCCGACGCCGACGAGCGCCGGATTCGCATCGGCCTCAGCGGCAATCTCTGCCGCTGCACCGGCTATGTCGGCATCGTGCGCGCGGTGCAGTCCGTGATCGAGGCGAGGCGCGCGCGCAATGTCGGGCCGCTGGCGGATGGCGGCCGGACCGTGCTTGGTCCTGCCGGCTCGGGGCGAGCGGCAACCGCCCGGAGCGAGCTGCGGCCTGCGCGGCCTGCGCCGGCATCGGAAAGTGCCACCCCAAGCAGCATCTCCGACTTCACGCCGGCAACAATACTCGATCAGCGCTTCACGCTGCCGCATCCGCCGGCAAAGGTGTTCGCGATGTTCGAGGATATCGCAGGCATCGCATCCTGCCTTCCCGGCGTGTCGCTGACGTCGTTAAGGTCGGAGCGCGTCGAAGGATCGATCCGCGTCAGGCTCGGTCCGATCGTAGCAAGCTTCGAGGGGGCAGCGCGCGTCGAGCGGGATCCCGCGGCGCTCTCGGGACGCATCGTCGGCATCGGCACCGACCAGCGCAGCCATTCGGCGACGCAGGGTGAGATCCGTTACCGCCTGCTGCCGCTCGAAGACGGCGCGGCGACATCAGTCGAACTGTCGATCGGCTACACGCTGACGGGAATGCTCGCCCAGGTCGGCCGGCCCGGCCTGGTGCGCGACCTCGCCAAACGCCTGATCGCGGAGTTCGCCGCAAATCTCGACCGCCACATGTCCGGTGCGCCATCGGGGAGGGCAGCTCCCGCGGAGCTCGGCTTCTGGTCGGTTGCATCGGACGTCTTGCGAGCCCGGCTCGCCCGGATTTTCGGCCGCGCCTTCGGAAGAGGTGGTGCGGAATGATCGGCGCGCCGGCGCCGCGGAGTGACGAAGCCTGGACTGCCTAGACATCAACAGCGTGGGATTTGGAGAGACAAACATGACACGAGCACTCGGACTGGTCAGGACTATCGCGCTGGCGACGACCTTGATTGGCGGCGCCGCAGGGGCGCAGACCATCAAGATCGGCGTCAACGAGCCGCTCACAGGCGCGTTCGCCGCGTCCGGCACCTACGTCGTCAACGGCGCCAAGATCGCCGCCGACGAGATCAACGCCAAGGGCGGCATCCTCGGCAAGAAGATCGAGCTCGTCATCGAGGACAACAAGAGCAACCCGACGGAGGCCGCCGCCGTCGCCGAGAAGCTCATCACCAGCGACAAGGTGCCGGTGCTGATGGGCGCCTGGGGCTCGAGCCTGACGCTCGCGGTGATGCCCAAGCTGATGGAATACGAGACGCCGATGGTGGTGGAGACCTCGTCCTCCGGCAAGATCACGACCACGGGCAATCCCTTCATCTTCCGCATCTCGCCGCCCTCGGCGGTCGAGGCGGCCGCGTTCAAGAACATCGTCGACAAGCTCGCGCTGAAGAAGGTCGACTTCCTCGTCATCAACAACGATTGGGGCCGCGGCACCGCCGAGGACTTCAGCAAGATGATGAAGGACAAGGGCATCGCCATCGGCCTCGTCGAGACCATGGACCAGGGCGCGCAGGACATGAGCGCGCAGCTCTCCAAGATCAAGGGCTCGGATTCGGAGACCGTCATCGTCACGACCGCCGTCGATCAGCTGACCCTGATCTTCAAGCAGGCCGCCGCGCTCGGTCTGAAGAAGCGCATCATCACCACCGGCGGATCGCAGAACCCGGACCAGATCATCGCGCAGGCGGGCGCTGCCGCCAATGGCACCATGCACCTGACGACCTTCCTGCCCTGGTTCCCGGACAAGACGCCGAACCCGGAAGCCACCAATTACTTCGTCGCGGAATGGAAGAAGCGCGGCTTCGAGTTCGCCGGCTGCACCGAAAGCTTCCGCGGCTATGACGGCATCCGCACCGTGGCCGCCGCGATCGAGAAGGCCGGCAAGGCCGAGCCCGCCGCGATCAAGGCGGCGCTCTGGAACATCAACATCAAGGGGCTGAACGGCGACATCGTGTTCCGCAAGTCGGGCCCCGAAGGCAAGGAGAGCGGGCAGAGCCAGCCGAACGTCTATCTCATCGAGATCGCCGACGGCAAGATCGAGATGAAGACGCTCTAGAGCGCGATGAGATCAGGTTCGGCGTAGCAACGAAGGTGGTGCGCTCCCTCTCCCGCTTGCGGGAGAGGGCTGGGGAGAGGGTGTCTCCGCAATGGGATTCCCCAAGAGGATAGAACCCTCACCCGGCGCGCGGGACGATGCTTCGCATCGCCCGGGACGCGCCGACCTCTCCCGCAAGCGGGAGAGGTGAACAAGCTGCCGCGGTCATCGATCCAACCTAAAGCGATTCCGCTTTAGCATCGATCAATCCCGGGCGAGGGCGGCACGTTGCGGCCTTCGCCGGCATCCAGAACATCAGGACCGGCCTTGAGCGAATTCCTCCAGCATCTGATCAACATGCTCGTGCTCGGCGGCACCTATGCGCTGCTGGGCATCGGGCTCACCTTGATCTTCGGCATCATGAACGTCGTGAATTTCACCCACGGCGTGCTCTACACGTTCGGCGCCTACATCATGTTCATCGTGGTGCAGCAGCTCGGGCTCAACTTCTTTCTGGCGCTACCCGTGGCCGTGCTGGCCGGATGGCTGCTCGGGGCGGCCATCGAATTGACCCTGCTGCGTCCGCTGCGCGGCTCCGACATCGACACCACCATGCTGGTGATGATCGGCGCCTGGATCGCGATGCAGTCGGGCACGCTGTGGATCTGGGGCGGAGTCGCCAAGTCGGTGACGACGCCATTCCCGGAGGCGCCGCTGGTGCTCGGGCCGGTCTCCGTTTCATGGCTGCGCCTGTTCGTGCTCGCCGCGGCGGCCATGTTGATCCTGGTGACCTATCTGCTCATCAACAAGACCAGCCTCGGCCGCGCGATGCGGGCGACGTTCCAGGACCACGACACGGCCTCGCTGATGGGCGTCAACGTCGACATGATCTACACCTCGACCTTCGCGATCGGCTCGAGCCTCGCCGCCGCCGCGGGCGCACTGCTCGGGCCGGTCTACGTGATCTTCCCGCAGATGGGCGATCTCGCCGCGGTGAAGGCCTTCGCGATCGTCATCCTCGGCGGCCTCGGCAACATCACGGGCGCGGTGATCGGCGGCTTCATCCTCGCCCTGGCCGAAGAGCTCGGCGCCGGCTACGTCTCGTCGGGCTACCGCGACGCCATGGGCTTTCTCATCATCATCGCGGTGCTGATCTTCCGGCCGACCGGCCTGTTCGCGCGCGCGGAGCGCGTCGGATGAAGGCGATCGTCACCATTCTCGCCGTCGCAGCGCTGGCCTCGGTGCCGCTCTGGCTGCGCGACCCCTATCTGCTCAACGCGCTGATCACGACCGGAATCTTCGTCATCGGCGCAATGAGCCTCAACCTGCTGCTCGGCTTCACCGGCCAGCTCAGCCTCGGCCATATCGCCTTCTTCGGCATCGGCGCCTATGTCAGCGCACTGACCTCGCTCGGCTTCGACATCGGCCTGCCCGGAGGCTTTCGTCTTGTCCACGCACCCTGGCCGCCGATCATAGGCTTCGTGCTGGCGATCCTGATCGCGGGATTGTGCGGCTATTTCGTCGGCCTGTTGTCGTTCCGCGTCCGCGGCGCCTATTTCGTCATCGTGACGATCTCCTTCGCCGAGGTGGTCCGGCTGGTCGCGCTGAACTGGGTCGAGCTGACGCAGGGCCCGCTGGCGCTGACCAACATCCCGTCCATCGCATTGCCGCTGCCCGGCTTCGGCGAGCTGACGCTGCGCACGAAATTCCACAACTACTATCTCGTCCTGGTCGTCGCGCTCATCGCCTATCTCCTGATCGCGCGCCTCGTTCATTCCCATTTCGGCCGCTCCATGCGTGGCCTGATGGAGAACGAAACGCTCGCCGTCTCCGTCGGCATCGACGTGACCAGGACGCTGACGATTGCCGCGGTGATCTCCGCCGCGATCGCCGGTGCGGCCGGCAGCCTCTATGCGCACTACATCCGGATCATCGATCCGGAGGTCTTCGCCTTCATCAACACCGTCACCATGGTGATCATGGTCATCACCGGCGGCAAGGGCTCGCTGGCGGGGCCCGTCGTCGGCGGCCTGATCTTCGGCCTGCTGCCGGTGGGGCTACGTCCGGTGATGGCACCGGAAGCGCAATGGATCGCCTATGGCGGCGTGCTGATCGCCATCCTGTTCGTGCTGCCGCGCGGCATCGTGCCCTCGCTCGCACTGCGCCTGGCGAAGTGGCGGCGGCCTGCGGGGCCTCCGCCGGTCACCGTCACGGAGACCGCTGCCAAGGAGCCGGCGTGATGAATGCGCGCAGCATCGCCATGACCATCGATCAGGTCGCGGTCCGCTTCGGAGGACTGGTTGCAATCTCCGACATGAGCTTTGAGGTCGGCGAGGGCGAGATCGTCAGCCTGATCGGGCCGAACGGCGCCGGCAAGACCACCGCCTTCAACGTCATGACCGGCTTCCTGACGCCAAGCGCGGGCCGCGTCACCTACCGCAACACGGCGCTCGCCGGATTGAAGCCGCACGAGATCGCCGATCTCGGCCTGATCCGCACCTTCCAGCGCACCAGCGTGTTCCCGAACGACACCGTCTATGACAACCTCATGATCGGCCTGCACCGGCAGAGCCGGGTCCGGCTGCTCGACGCCATCCTCGGCCTGCCAGGCGCCCGCGCCTCGGAGCGCCGCCTGCGGCAGCGGGCAAGCGAGCTGCTCGAATGGGTCGGGCTCGAACGCCGCGCCCATGATGCCGCGGGCTCGCTCTCCTACGGCGAGCAGCGCCTCGTCGGCGTCGCGCTGGCGCTGGCGGCGGAGCCGTCGATGCTGCTGCTCGACGAGCCCGTCTCCGGCATGAACGCCTCGGAGACGCACCGTTTCATCGAGCTGATCCGGGGTATCCGCGACCGCGGCATCACGATCTTGCTGGTCGAGCACGACATGCCGATGGTGATGACCGTCTCGGACCGCATCGTGGTGCTCAACTATGGCCGCATCATCGCGGAAGGCACGCCCGACGTGATCCGCAACGATCCCGCGGTGATCGAAGCCTATCTCGGACATGGAGCAGGACGTGCTTGAGATCCGCGACATGGTCTGCGGCTATGGCGGCGTCACCGCGCTGCGCGGCATCTCGCTCGACGTGAAGGCCGGCCAGCTGGTCGCCCTGATCGGGGCCAACGGCGCCGGCAAGAGCACGACGCTGCGCGCGATTTCCGGCCTGGTGCCGCCGCGCTCGGGCCAGATGACGTTCGAAGGCATCGACATCACCGGGGCGAGGCCGCCGCGGGTGCTGGCGAGCGGGATCGCGCATTGTCCGGAAGGCCGGCGCGTGTTCCCGCATATGAGCGTCGAGGAAAATCTCGACATGGGGGCTTACCTCCGGCGTGGTTCGAGCGAGATCGCGGCCGATCGCGACCGCATCTACACGGAATTTCCGCGGCTCGCCGAGCGGCGCCGGCAGGCGGCGGGCACGCTATCCGGCGGCGAGCAGCAGATGCTTGCGATCGGCCGCGCGCTGATGTCGCGGCCGCGGCTGATCATGTTCGACGAGCCGTCGCTCGGGCTCGCCCCCAACATCGTCGAGCGCACCTTTGCGATCATCCGCGCCATCCGCGATGCCGGCACCACGGTGCTGCTGGTGGAGCAGAACGCGTTCGCGGCGCTCGAGATGTGCGACCACGCCTATCTGCTCGAGAGCGGCCGCATCGTGCTGTCCGGCGCCGGCAGCGAGCTGATCGCGAACGAGCATGTGCGCAAGGCCTATCTCGGTGGGTGACGACACCGGGTGGATTGCCGTCTGCGATCTCGACCGGCTGAAGGCGGAGACGATCGTCCGCGTCGCCGGGCGCGACCTGCTCGTGATCTGGAACGAGGGCAACGTCGTCGCCTGCGAACGTGCGTGCCCGCACGAACAGGCTGATCTGGCCTTGGGGCAGGTGACGGCCGGGCGGCTCAATTGTCCCCGCCATGCGGCATCATTCGATTTGCGCGACGGCGCAATCAGCGCGGGATGGCCGAGCCGGCCGCTGCGGCTTTATCCGGCGCGGATCATCGGCGAGCGAATCTGGATTGAGATGCAGGGGCGGCAGCCTGGGCGATGATGCCATAATGCCCCTGTTTTGCCCGACGAGTCAAAGCGGCCGAGGCGACTTCGATCGACGCTCAAACAATTCGCCTTTGCAAACAACGGCATCGCTACTGTGCATGGGGTTGTTTTAGCACTCTTTAGTCCAGGAGCCGCCGCGCGGCCTCCACCAGGACTCCGTCCGGCCGGCGCAGCGCCTCCAGAATGGTGAAATGGTCGGCGCCTTCGACCGCGATGAGCTTGCCCGGCGCTCCCGCCGCTGCGCGCTTGTCGAAGAAATTGATTGAATCGCAGACCAGCGCCGGCAGCTCGCTGCTGCCATAGGCGATGTCGAGGCGCTTCCGGGTGACGGGCAGGCGCAGCGGCGACAGCGCGGCGATCTCCGCGTCCGTCAGTTTCAGCGCGTCGTTCAGCCCGGTATCGCGGATCGGCGCGAGATCGTAGACGCCCGAAAGCGCCAGCCCCGCATGGACACGCGGATGGTCCAGCGCCATCGCAGCAAGATGGGCGCCGGCGGACCAGCCCGACAGCACGACCGGCCCGGCAACTCCATAGGACGCGCCGTGCGCCGCGAGCCAGTCGAGTGCGCGCGGGATCTCGGCGACGATGTCGCTGAGGGACACTTCGGGCGCCAGCGAATAGCCGGGGATTGCGACCGACCAGCCATGCGCGGCGACGCCTTCGACCAGCATGGCGAACAGCTCGCGCGAATTGCGCTGCCAGTAGCCGCCATGCAGGAACACCAGGCAGGGCGCATCGGGCTTGGCGGCCGGATAGAGGTCGATCTTGTTGTTGGCCCGCTCGCCATAGGGCAGGTCGAGTTGGGATTTCAGCGTGCCCCGCATCCGTGCCGAAGTCTCATTGCGCTCGGCGATCAGGGCCGGGCTGTTCTTCACGGCCGCGTTGTTGTCATAGGCCGCGCTGCGCTCCGCCCGGGACAACTCGGACCAGCGGTCGCGGGGGTCGAGCGGCCGAGTAGTCGAATGAGCGTTCTCAACCATGGGAGTCTCCGTTTGCGTCAGGCGCTACGCTCGCAAGATCGCTTCGATCTCTTGCGCGGCTGCGAGGAGCGAGCGGTCTTGTCCGCGCGCCGCGATGATCTGTAGGCCGAAGGGAAGCCCGCGCCGATCCGTTCCGCACGGAATCGAGATCGCCGGCAGGCGGGCGTGATTGACGAAGGGCGTGAACACCGCATGGGCCCGCGGGCTTGCGGGTTTTCCACCGATCATGTCAGGGCCGAGCTGCGTCAGCGACCAGGCGACGCAGGGAACGGTCGGCGCCAGCAGCAGGTCGACCTCAGTGAAGAACGCCGCGAAGGCATTGGCGATCGCGGTGCTAGCGAGCAGCGCTGCCGCAACCTCCGCGCCCGACCAGGACAGACCTCGCTCGATCTGCTTGGCGATGTCAGGATCGAACACAGCCGGATCCTTGCGGAAGCTATCGCCATGGAGCGCCGCGAGGCCCGCATGCTGCAGCGGCATGATCGCGTCCTCCGTGGCGCCTGCCGGCCAGACCGGATCGCGTCGTGCGATGCGCAGACCTGCGGCGGAAAGCCGGTCGACGGCGGAGCCGAGGCCGTTCGCGACCACGTCGTCAACCGCGACGTCGAGACCGAGGCGCGGCGAGAACGCGATGCGCTGAGTGCCGATGTCTTTGGCCTCAAGCGCAACGACGGCTGAATCCGGATCGCGCGGATCGTTGCCGACCATGGCTTCGAACGCCAGCGCGATGTCGGTCGCATCGGATGCGATCGGCGCGATCACGGAGAGGCCGAAGAACGGCTCGGCGAAACCCGGCCCATAGGGGATCGCGCCGTAGGACGGCTTGAAGCCGGCGACCCCGACATGGGCCGGCGGCCTGCGGCTGGAGCCGCCTGCATCGGTGCCGATCGCGAGCGGCACCAGGCCGGCCGCGACCGCCGCGGCCGGGCCGCCCGATGAGCCGCCGGGCGTCAGCGCCGGATCGAGCGGATGTCGCGTCGGCCCGTATAGCTGCGAGGTGGTGACGCCCTTGCATGCGAACTCGGAACTCGCGCCGATGCCGACGACGACGGCACCAGCCCTGCGCAGCCGCTCGATCGCGATGGCATCGCGCGGCGCGACAAAGTCGGCGAACAAGCGTGAGCCCTGCGTCACGCGCCAGCCGGCGACCCAGATGTTGTCCTTGACGATGACGGGCACGCCGGCGAGCGGCATGATCTCGCCCATGCGCAGGCGATCATCGACCGCCGCAGCATCCACCAGCGTGCGTGCAGGATCGATCGTGACGACCGCGTTCAAGGCCTTGCCGGCCTCGACGCGGCCGAGCGCGGCTGTCGCGGTCTCGACGGCATTGGTCCTTCCGGCGGTGATTTCGGCAGCGATCTCGCGCGCGCTATGTGTCCGCGTTGTCATGGCCTCCCCACATCAACGCCAATGTGCCGCCGAGGGCAAGGCACGCCAGGGCGAAGAAGGCCGTGCCGAGGCTCGCCACGCCGTCCAGGATCGATACCAGCGCCGGCGCCGCGAGCAGCCCGGCATAGGAGGCGGTCAGCACCGCGCCGGTGGTCTCGCCAATCCGGTCCTGCGGGGCGAGGCGCGCGATCTCGGCGATGAAGACGCCGTTCCAGCCCGACGCCGTCAGGCCGAACAATGCGGCCATGATGAATTGTCCGCTGCGCCCGAGCGAAGCGCCGTTGAGGCCCAGCAGCGCGGCACAGAAGGCCATGCCGAGGCCGATGACGACGAGCACGGCGCGCGAAGCATCGAGGCGCATGGCGACATAGCCCCAGCCGAGCCGGCCGACGAGCCCGCCGGCTTGCGCGCAGGCGAGCGCCATGCCGGCCTCGATATGGCTGAGGCCGAGCTCGCGCGTGCCGAGCGTGACGAACACCGTGTTGAGCGACACCTGTATCGCGCTGAACGGCATCGAGGCCAGCGCCAGCATCGCGATCCGCCGATCCGCAATCACCAGCGCCAGCCGCGCGCGGAGATCGAGCTTTGGCGGCGGGGCGACTTTGCCGGCGTAGGCCGGCCGCAGCCGCTCGAACAGTGCGATCGCAACCAGCGCCAAGGTAGCGACGGCCGCATAGCACCACGCCGGTCCGAACGCGATCGCGATTGCGGGCAGGGCCAGCGAGCCGCAGACCGCGCCGATCTGGTTGCCGGTCTGGCGCACCGAGAACACGAAGGCGCGCCGCTCGGCGGTGACGAGTCGCGCCAGCAGCGCCGCGCTGGCCGGCGTCTCGGGCCCCATCGCAAGGCCGATGCAGAGGCCGGCGGCCAGCAGGGCGGCGCTCGTTCCGAGCGAAGCCAGTGCCATGCCGAGGACGATGGCCGCCGCGCACAGGCTCGCGACCCGCAGCGAGCCAAGGCGCGCGATGAAGCCGCCGCCCCAGAACGAGGCGGGGATGCCGACCGCGAACACGGCGCAGGAGAACATCGAGAGCTGCCACACCTCGATATGCGCGCGCGGGGCGACCACGCCCGGCGCGAACAAGGCCAGCGCGACCAGGGCCTGCAGCCCGGTCATCGCCCCCAGCGCCGGCAGCAGCGCGGGCGCTGGCGGAGCGGCCGTGTTTCCGGCTACCATGGCGGCAGGCTCACGGGAGGAACATTGTGGCAGGTGGTATTTCCATTCACGCGGTCGATGTCGCGAGCGGGCGCCCGGCACAAGGCCTGCGCGTCGAGATCTGGCGGATCGATCCGGAGTCCCAGCGCATCGCCGACGGGCGGCTCGGCGCCAACGGCGTGCTCGATCATGCCGTTGCGCAAGGCGCGGGCGTCACGGCCGGCGAGTACGAGGTGCTGTTTCATCTCGGCGAGTTCTTTGGCGATCACGACGGCTTCCTCACCGTGACCCCGTTCCGCTTCCGCATCAAGAACGTTGACGAGCATTTTCATCTGCCGCTGAAATTCACGCGCTGGGGCTATTCGCTGTTCCGCGGCGCCTGATCAGTTGGTCAGCCGTCGCGACAGGCCGGTGACGCGCTCCATGATCGCGACCAGCGCGACGGTGGCGATGATCAGCACGCCCGACAGCGCGGCGATGGTGACGTCGAGCTTGCCTTCGAGATCCTGCCACATCCGGATCGGGAGCATGTCGGTGGCGGCATCGCGCAGGAACAGCGACACCGGCACGTTGTCGAAGGACGACATGAAGGCGATGAAGGCGCCGGCGATGATGCCCGGCCGGATCAACGGCAGCACGATGCGGCGGAACGTGTAGAGGCGGCTCGCGCCGAGCACGGCCGAGCTTTCGAGCAGGGTCGGCTCGAGCTGGGCCAGCGCTGCGACCGTGTTGCGCACGACATAGGGCACGCACACGACGGTGTGGCCGATCACCAGCGTCAGCGGCGACACCGGCAGGCCGACCAGCGAGAACAGCATCAGCGCGGCGAGGCCGAAGGCGAGGGCGGGAAGCACCAGCGGCGACATGAACAGGGAATCGAGCAGCCGTGCCGACAGCGCCCGCGACCTGGAGATCGCAAGCGCCGCGGCGACGCCGAGGCCGACCGACAGGCCCGTCGCCCACAGCGCCACGATCAGGCTGTTCTTGGCGGCGAAATGCAGCTGCCAGGCATTCCACAGCTCGACGTACCAGCGCAGCGAATAGCCCGGCGGCGGGAAGCGCAGCGAGAAGCCGCTGGTGAAGGAGACGATCAGCACCACGAGCGAGGGGGCGATGATGATGACAAGCGCGATCACCGCGATCACGGTCATGACGAGCTCGAAGCTGATCGCCTCGAGCGTGCGCTTGCGGCCGCTCATCCTGCCCCTCCATAGCCGCGCGACATGCGGCCGAGCGTGGTGAAGACCGAGACGACCGCGAGCACGGCAAGCAGGAAGATGATCGAGATCGCGGCCGCGAACGGCCAGTTCTGCAGCGTCGAGGCCTGCTGGTAGAGATACATCGGCATGAACAGCATCTGCCCGCCGCCGACCAGCGATTGGGTGATGAAGGCGGTGATCGCCGCGGCGTAGGTCAGCGTGCAGCCGGCGATGATTCCGGGCAGCGACAGTGGCAGCACGATCCGGAAGAAGGTGCGCCAGCTCCCGGCACCGAGCGAGCAGGAGGCATCGTCGAGATTGGGATCGATGCGGCCGAGCGCGGTGATCAGCGGCAGCGTCATCAGGGGCATCTGCACCTGCGCCAGCGCGATCACGACGCCGAACTGGGTGTAGAGCAGTTTGAGCGGCGTATCGATGATGCCGAGCGATTGCAGCGTCGCGTTGATGATGCCCTGGCGCCCGAGGATGACGATCCAGGCGAAGGTGCGGACCACGACGCTGGTCAGGAGCGGCAGCAGCACGATCAGGATGATGATTGTCTGAAGCTTTGGCCCGACCCGCTGATAGAGCCAGGCGATGGGGAAGCCGAGCACGAGGCACACGGCCGTCACCTCGGCGCCGAGCAGCAGCGTCGAGCCGAGCACGCCGAGGCTGAAGGGGTCAGTGAGGAAGTGCAGATATTGGCCGAGCCCCCAATGGAGCCCGGCCGTGTCGTTGTGCAGCGAAAGCCAGAACAATTGCAGCAGCGGCGCGACGAAGAAGACCAGGAAGAACAGCGCCAGCGGCGCTGCCAATCCCATTCCGTAGGACGTCACGTCCCGTGCTGCCGGTGCTACGCCCATGGCTTGAGCCTTCGAGGTTTAGATCTTGATCTCGCGGTTGAAGCGTTCGATCCAGGCCGAGCGCTGCTCGTTGATCTTCTTCCAGTCCTGGAACACGAACTTCTTCTTCAATTCAGCCGTGTCCTTGGCCAGCACGCGCGCGATCTCGCCGCCCATCGTCACCTTGGAATTGGTCGGCACGATCAGGTAGGGCGGGTTCATCAGCGTGGTCTGCACCTCCGGCGTCAGCGCCGCCTCGATCAGCTTGAAGGCGAGCTCGCGGTTCGGCGAGTTCTTGACGATGTGGATGGTGGTCTTGAAGGCGATCGCGCCTTCCTTCGGCGCCACGAACTCGACCGGCACGCCGCGCGCCTTGAGGATCTGGATGGCGTTGAAATTGCCGGGCGAGATGTCGATCTGGCCCTGCTGGAACAGGGTGGCGAGCGCGCCGGGATTGGCGGCGACCGCGGCGAGGTTAGGCTTGAGCTCCTCCAGCGCCTTGAAGCCGGGATCGACATTGGCCTCCGAGCCGCCGCGCATCTTGGCGATTTCCACCAGCCAGCCGGTGCCGAGCGTCGAGTTGAGGTTGGTGATGCCGACGCGGCCCTTGAATTCCGGCTTCCAGAGATCGGCCCACGACGTCGGCGGCGTCTTGACCGCTTCCGGATTGTAGGTGAGGCCGACGACCTGGAAGAACGGGGCGGGGCCCGTCGGCTCCTGGGCCTCGGCGATCAGGTCCTTGTAATAGGCGCTCTTCTCCACCGGATAGGGCTCGACCAGGTCCTGGCCGATGGCGACGAGGGCAGGGCCGGGATCGTGCAGCATGACGTCGATCGGCGGATTGGCCTTGGCCGCGTTGACCTTGGCGATCTGGTCGACCGAGAGCATGGGATCGAGCACCATCGCGGCATCCGCATTGGCTTTGCGGAACGCCGGCACCAGCACGGCCTTGTGGGCTTCCTCCCAGCTTCCGGTGAAGGTCGCAAACACCAGCGGGCGCGCCTGGGCGTAGCTCAGGCCTGGAAACGCCTTCATGGCCCCGAGCGTGAGCGCCGTGGTCAGCAGGCTTCTGCGGTTCATGATCATGTCAAACTCCCCTCTGGACAAAAACTGGATCTAAAGCGTTGCGGGAAAGGCGTTGGCGAGCGACGGGGCGAGCGGCGCGAGGCGCACCGCCGCGCCGTTCGTAAGGGCGCGCGTCTCGCCAATGCGCGCCTGGGAAACCTTGACGCCGGAGCCGTCGGCCGTGGTGACTTCATGCACGACGGTGGCGCCCAGCGGCAGCGACATGCCGACGACGCCGGCAAAGCCGGTCTCGTCGCCGACGAATTGCAGATGCTCGGGGCGGATGCAGACGGTGACGCGGCCGCCCTCGCTGAGCGCACCGCCCGCGGGACGCGCGATGATCTCCGCGCCGGCATCGAGGCGCACCTTCGCCGCCGTGCGGTCCGCCGAGACCACCACACCCGGCATGCGGTTGGTGGAGCCGACGAAGGTGTTGACGAACAACGTCTGCGGCCGGTCGTAAACGTCGGACGGCGAGCCGAACTGCTCGAGCTGGCCATGGCTCAGCACGGCGACACGATCGGCCATCGACAGTGCTTCTTCCTGGTCGTGCGTCACGATCAGCGTGGTGATGCCGGAGACCCGCTGCAGCCGCTTGACCTCGATCTGCATGTCCAGCCGCAGATTCTTGTCGAGCGCGGCGAACGGCTCGTCGAGCAGCAGGATCGACGGCTTGATCGCGAGGGCGCGGGCGAGCGCCACGCGCTGCTGCTGGCCGCCGGAGAGCTGCCGCGGCAAACGCTCGGCCATGGTCGGCAGCTGCACCAGCTCCAGCAGGCGCTGCGCTTCGCGCTGGCGCGTCGCCTTGTCGATGCCGCGGGCGGCAAGGCCGTAGGCGACGTTCTCGCTGATGCTGAGATGAGGAAACAGCGCGTAGTTCTGGAACACGATGCCGACGGCGCGCCTGTTCGGCGGCAGCGCATCAACGATGTCGTCGCCGATGATGATCCGCCCTTGCGTCTGCGCGATGAAGCCCGCGATGATGCGCAGGAGCGTGGTCTTCCCGCAGCCGGACGGGCCGAGCAGGGCGATGATCTCGCCGCCCTTGATGTCGAGATTGATGTTCTCGACCGCAAGCGCGCCACTTGGATACCGGTGGGTGACCGCATCAACGACGAGCGATCGGCCGCTTGGCGCATCAGCCATGGTGTTGCCTCCCGTTGCCCCCGAGGAGAAAGCAAGTCTCGTGCCCGCACCCGTCGCTTTTCGGCGGGCGTTTTGGCATGGTGGTCCGATGACATCGGATCGATCGATTTGCGACCTCACGGCCACGGAGCTTGCCCGCGCCATTGCGCGGCGCGAAGTGTCCTCGCGTGAGGTCGTCGAAGCGCATCTGGCGCGGATCGCGGGCCTCGACGGCCAATTGGCGGCGTTCGTGACGGTCGATGCCGACGGTGCCCGCCGCGCCGCGCAGATGTGCGATGCCGCCTCTGCGCCGATCGGCCCGCTGCATGGCGTGCCCATTGGGATCAAGGACCTCACCGACACTGCGGGACTTGCGACGACTTACGGATCGGTGCTGTTCCGCGATCACGTCCCGGCCGAGGATGATCTCGTCGTGGCGCGGCTGCGGCGCGCCGGCGCGATCATTCTGGGCAAGACCAACACGCCGGAGTTTGGCTTCGGCGCGGTCTGCACCAACAGATTGTGCGGGCCGACCCGCAATCCGTTCGATCCCGCGTTGACCTCCGGCGGATCCTCCGGCGGCTCTGCCGTTGCGGTTGCTTCCCACATGGTGCCGCTGGCGCATGGCACCGATTTCGGCGGCTCGGTGCGCACGCCCGCCAGCTTCTGCGACGTCGCCTCGATCCGGCCGACGCCCGGCCGCATCCCGTCGCCGCGCCGACCGCTCGGCTGGGACATGCTGGCGACCCACGGCTTCCTCGCCCGTGGTGTCGACGATCTCGAACTCGCGTTGTCGGTTTGCGCCGGAGGCGATGCGAATGATCCGATCTCGCTCGGCAGTGCCGCTGACGATCCGCTCATCGCCGGCCGTCCTCGGATTGCGGTCACGCCCGATTTCGGTGTCGCGCCGGTTGCGCGCGAGGTGCGTGCGCGCTTCGCGGCGGCCTGCGAGGCGCTCGCGGGTGTTGCCGCTGTCGCGCCATCCTCGCCCGATTGCGGCGGGGCGATCGAAACCTTCCGCACTTTGCGTGCCGCGCACATCGCCAACGCTTACGGCGAGTTGCTGGGAACGCGACGTGCGGAGCTCACGCCGACGGTGATCTGGAATATCGAAGCCGGCGCGAACCTGTCCGCGCAGGATTACCTCAACGCGGAGCGCCGCCGCAGCGCGATCTACCGCAGCTTCCGCGAGCTGTTCGCTCACGCCGATTTCCTGGTCGCACCGGCCGCGTCCGTCTTGCCCTGGCCGAACGAGATCAGCGACGTCACTGCCATCGACGGGGCCGCGCTGGAGACGCCGATCGATTATCTCGCCGTCACCTTCATCGTGTCGCTGGTCGGTTTTCCGGTGCTGACCCTCCCGGTGCCGCGCGGGAAGAATGAGCTGCCCTTCGGCATCCAGATCATCGCGCCACCGGGATGCGAATCCCGCTTGTTTGCCTTCGGCCGTGTGCTTGAGAACGAACTGGGTTTTTCGCATCGCCGGCCGCCTCTCTGATCAGCTGTCGCGATGTTCGAGCCGGGCGGCGAGCGCATCGGCAAGGCCGATAGTCGGCTTGGCGGCGGGGCGGCGGAACGTGCCGGCAATGGCCTTGCGCAAACGCAGCGCGTGCAGCGCCTCGGCTTGCTTCACCGAAGCGATGACCTGATCGACCACGGGGACGGGGATGCGGTCCGCGACGCGCTCGGCGAGGCCCGAGAGCGGGGCGCCGGCAAAGATCAGCACATCGGCCTCGTCCTCGACGATGGCGCGCCGGGCGAGATCGACCAGCACGTCCTCCTTCTCGGTGCCGACCCCGGAAATCGCCTGAAACGGCGTATCCAGCATGCGGATGCCGGCGCAGCGTTCCCACAGGCCATGGGCGCGGACGCATTCCTCGTACCACGGCCCCAGCGCCTGCGCGAAGGTGACGATGGCAAAGCGGCGTCCGGCCATGCACGCCGTCAGCATCGCCGCCTCCGCCATGCCGACCACGGGGATGTCGAAGGTTTCGCGTGCGGCGAACAGGCCGGGATCGCCGAACGCCGCGATGATCGCGGCGTCGACCTTCCTATGCTGCTCGGCCAGCATCTCCAGCGCGATGGCGCCGCCGATCTGCGCCTCGGTGCGCGTGGCGATATAGGGCACGCCGCGGGTCGCGGTGCAGGGGATCAGCTCGGTGCCCGGTGAGGCGGCACGCTGTCCGACGCCCAGCATCAGCTGCGTGACCTCGGCGCTGGTATTGGGGTTGAGCAGCAGCAGCTTCATGATTATGCCGCCGTCCGCTTGGCCTGAGAGGCGGCAAGAACTTCCAGCAGCGCCGTGCCGGTGCGTGCGACGTGCGCGCCGAGCAGGCGGCCGGCCGCTTCGCCGTCGCGCGCTTCGAGGGCGGCGAGGATATCAGCATGTTCGTTCACCGAATTGCTCCAGCGCCTGTCGGCCCCGAGCGCGAGATAACGCGCACGCTCGGCGCGGGAGATCAGCGTCTCGTGCGCCTCGCGCAGCGGCGTGTTGCGGGCCATGCGGACGATGGTGTTGTGGATCTCGCCGTTGAGCGCGAAATAATCGTCGAGCTTGCCGCTGCGGTGATGACCTTCCATCCGGGTCTGCAGCGTGCGCAGGCGGGCGAGGTCGCGCTCGGTGGCGCGCTCCGCGGCGAGCTCGGCGGCGAGCCGCTCGATGCCGGCGAGGGCCTCGAACAATTCCGAGATGCCGTCGACCGCGATATCGGCGATGCGCGGGCTGCGGTTGGGGCGCAGCTCGATCAACCCTTCCGCCGCCAGCACCTTCATCGCCTCGCGCAACGGGGTGCGCGACACCCCGAGCTCCTTCGACAGCCTGGTCTCCTGGGTCTGCGAGCCCGGCGCCAGCTCGCCGCGAATGATCATCGTCCGCATCCGCGCGGCGGCGCGCTCATGCAGGCCCATCCGCTTGAGTTTGGGCGACTTTCGTCCCTTTGGCGCTTCCGATTTTGGCTGCACGCGTGCCTCACTTCTCACGTTGATCTTAGCCATTTGCGGCCTGTCTGCTTGCCCAAAATACCGACGCATCCCGCTGAAAACAATGGCATACCGCGCAAATTGTATGCAGCATGCAAAAACCGGATTGCGCCGCAGCGAAGGCCGGCGGATGATCGTTTTCGACGCGCGGGAATGACGCGCCTTCGAAACGGAGTGAGCGATGCGGACGAGTGTGCGACTGGGCCTGGTGGTGATGGCTTTAGTGCTTGGCGGCAGCGATCTCGCTTTGGCGCAGACCGCGAAGATCAAGCTCGGCTACGCCAAATGCGCGCACTGCCTGCCGATGTCGCTGATCCCGGGCCTGGCGAAGGGCGTCGAGGTCCAGGCCACCGGCTTCAACTCGGGCAATGACGTGCTCACCGCGCTGGTGTCGAAGAGCATCGACGTCGCACAGGTCACCTATCTCCATTACATCACCGCGCTCGACAAAGGTTTCGACGTCGTCGCCGTCTCCGGACAGATCAATGGCGGCTCGGAATGTCTCTCCTCCGCCAAGTTGAGCCTTCCCCCTGAGGACTGGGCCACGTTCAAGACGACCGTTGCGAAGGCGAAGAGCGACGGTCAGCCGCTCAAGGTCGCGGCGTCCCGCGGCAATGCGCAGGACATCCACATGCGCGGCGCGTTCCTCAAGCAGGGCGTCGATCCCAACAAGGACATCCAGTTCATCAACATTCCCAATCCGTCCGACCATCTCGCAGCGCTCCAGCGCGGCGAGGTCGACATGATCTGCTCGGTCGAGCCATTCGCCTCGCAGATCCGCCTCGCCGGCGCCGGCAAGCATTTCGTGCTGCCGTACGAGCAGGCTGCAGGCAATCTCACCAACCTAATCGTCACCCGTTCCGACGTGATCGCGAGCCAGCGCGCCGGCGTCCAGGGCGTCGTCGGCGCCGTGGTCGAGCTCGACGACAAGCTGATCGCCGACAAGGCGCCGTGGATCGAGGTCATCAACAAGCTCACCGGTCTCGACAAGAACGTGGCGACCGAGGCGCTGAAGAATGCCTCGCCCGATCCCGCGATCCATCGCTCGCAGACGCTTGCGATCGCCGCGATGATGCGCGACCTCAAATACATCTCCAAGGACGTCTCCGCGGAAGCAGCGAAGAACATGGACTATTCGTTCCTGGAGCAGGCCACCGGAAAAACCAAGAATGACCTCGGTTACTGACGTCTCGCCGGCAAGGCCGGCGTTTCGGCTGACACGGGCGTTTGGGGGGATTGAACGCCTCGTCGTGCCGGCGCTGCTGATCGCCGGCTGGGAAGTCTTTGCCCGCAGCGGCATGCTTCCGCCCGCATTGCTGCCGGCGCCGAGCGCGGTGCTGCATGCGCTCGGCGACTGGGTGTTCGGCTTCGACGAGACCACGCAGACCTATTCCGGCCATTGGCTGCGCGACGCGCTCGCCAGCGCGCTTCGTGTGTTCGGCGGCTTTGCGCTGGCGAGCCTGCTCGGCATCCTCGCCGGCGTCGCGATCGGCTGGTCGCGCCTGTTCGAGAAGACGTTGGAGCCGACGTTGCAGATGCTGCGTCCGATCCCGCCGGTGTCCTGGATTCCGCTCGCTATCATCTGGTTCGGCATCGCCGACAAGCCGGCGATTTTCCTGGTCTTCCTCGGCGCCTTCTTTCCGGTGCTGATGAACAGCATCCATGGCGTCAAGACCGTGGACCACAATCTGGTCCGCGCCGGCGCGATGATGGGCGCGAACGGCCGGCAGATGCTGACCGACATCGTGCTGCCGGCGGCGCTGCCCTCGATCTTCGCAGGTCTACGCATCGCGGTCGGTTCGGCTTGGATGCTGACGGTCACGGCCGAGATGGTCGCGGTGAAGAGCGGTCTCGGCTACGTGCTTTGGGATTCCTATTACTTCCTGCGCTACGACATCGTGCTCGCTGCGATGATCTCGATCGGGCTGCTCGGTTATCTCTCCGACCTCGGCCTCAAGGCGATCATGGCGCGCACGCTGCGCTGGCAGCAGACCACCACCGTGCAGGGCAGGGCGGGCTGATGGCGGCCATCGAGCTTCGCAACATCGTCAAGGTGTTTTCCGACAAGCGGCGCGGTCGTGACCTCCTGACGCTGGACAACATCAATCTCGACATCGAGGCCAACGATTTCGTCTGCCTGCTCGGCCCGTCCGGCTGCGGCAAGTCAACCCTGCTCAACATCATCGCCGGTTTCGAGCAGGCGACGAGCGGCCGCACGCTGGTCGGCGGCAAGCAGGTCGAGCGGCCGGGCTCGGACCGCGGCGTGGTGTTCCAGCAGCCGACCCTGATGCCGTGGCTGACCGCGATCGACAACATCGCCTTCCACCTCAAGCTCAAGGGCATCGCCAAGGCCGAGCGCTACGACCGTGCGATGGAGTTCATCGACCTCGTCGGCCTGCGCGGCTTCGAGCACCATCATCCTTCCGAAATGTCCGGCGGCATGAACCAGCGCGTCGGCATCGCCCGCGCGCTGCTGATGAACCCGAGCGTGATCCTGATGGACGAGCCGTTCGCGGCGCTGGACGCCCAGACCAAGCTCGAAATGCAGGAGGAGCTGGTCGCGATCTGGCAGAAGCGCCGCTGCACCATCGTGTTCGTCACCCACAGCGTGGACGAGGCGCTGGTGCTCGGCAACAAAATCGTGGTGATGACGAGGCGCCCCGGCCGGATCCGCGAAGCCGTCAATTTCGACCTGCCTCGCCCGCGCGACATCACCAGTCCCGAGTTCAACGACGCCAAGCGCCGCATCCTGGCTTTGATCCGGGAGGAGTCGACGCGGCTTGCGCAGGCGTCGTAAGGTATCGCCATGCGCAAACGCCTCGGCATGATCACGCCGTCCTCCAACTCGGTGCTGGAGCCCGTCACCAGCGCCATGCTAGCCGGAGCCCCCGGCATCACCGCACATTTCTCGCGTTTCCGTGTCACCGAGATCGCGCTCGATGCCGCTGCGCTGAGCCAGTTCGATGCCTCGGTGATGTTGCCGGCGGCCGATCTGCTGGCGGATGCCAAGGTCGACGCGATCGCGTGGAACGGCACGTCGGCAAGCTGGCTCGGCATCGGCCGCGACCGCAGCCTGTGCGCGGCGATCACGGCCCGCACGAATGTGCCGGCGACGACATCGACCCTGGCGTGCATCGATGCAGCCCGCGCGCTCGGCGCAAGGCGCATCGGCCTGGTCTCGCCCTATACCGACGATGTGCAGCGCCGTATTGCCGACGTCTGGGCCGAGGAGGGGATCGCCCCGCATGCCGAGCGGCATCTCGGCTTGCGGGACAATTTTTCCTTTGGTGAGGTCGCGCCGGCCGATATCGCGGACATGATCCGGGCGGTGGCGGCGGAGGACGCCGACGCGATCGTCATCCTCTGCACCAATCTCGATGGTGCGGCGCTCGCGGCCACGTTGGAGCGGGAGCTGGGCATCGCCGTGCTCGATTCGGTCGCGGTCACATTGTGGCGGACCCTGGGCCTTGCCGGCGGCGCTGTGACGGCTCTTGCGCCATGGGGGCGGATCTTCCAGACCATGCCAGACATCAAGTGACGGAGACATCAGTGACGCAGCTCGACCTCGCCATCCGCGGCGGCACCATCGTGACGGCCAGCGACGAGTTTCGTGCCGATATCGGCATTCAGGGCGGCCGCATCGTCAGTATCGCCGATCGCATCGAGGGCGCGGCGCGCGAGATCGATGCGACGGGCCTATTGGCGCTGCCGGGCGGTATCGACAGCCACGTCCATATCTCGCAGCCCTCGGGCCCCGACGTGGTGATGGCCGACGACTTCGCCTCGGCGACGCGCGCGGCGGCGGCCGGCGGCAACACCATGGTGCTGCCCTTCGCGCTGCAGGAGAAGGGCACCTCGCTGCGCGCTTGCGTCGAGGACTATCGCAAGCTTGCCGAAGGCGAGTGCTACATCGACACCGCCTTCCATCTCATCATCTCCGACCCGACGGCCGTGGTGCTCGGGCAGGAGCTGCCGGCGCTGGTCAAGGACGGCTACACCTCGTTCAAGGTGTTCATGACCTATGACGACCTCGTGCTCAGCGACAAGCAGCTGCTCGAAGTGTTCGAGGTCGCGCGCCGCGAGGAGGCGCTGGTCATGGTCCATTGCGAGGGCTACGACGCCATCCGCTTCCTCACCTCCAAGCTGGAGCGCGAAGGTCATATCGCGCCGTACTATCACGGCACTTCGCGGCCGCAGGCGGTCGAGCGCGAGGCGACGCACCGCGCCATCAGCCATGCCGAGGTGATCGGCGTGCCCATCATGATCGTACACGTCTCCGGGCGCGAGGCGATGGAGCAGGTGCGCTGGGCCCAGCAGCGCGGCCTGCCCGTTCACGCCGAGACCTGCCCGCAATACATCACGCTGACGGCCGACGACATGAAGGGCCTCAACATGGACATCACGGGCGCGAAATACGTCTGCTCGCCGCCGCCGCGCGATGTCGAGAGCCAGCAGGCGATCTGGGAAGGCATCACGTCGGGCGTGTTCCAGACCTTCTCGTCCGATCACTGCCCGTTCCGCTACGACGATCCCCAGGGCAAGCTGACGCCGAACGCCCGCACCTCGTTCCGCTGGGTGCCGAACGGCATCCCCGGCGTCGAGACGCGGCTGCCGATCCTGTTCTCCGAAGGTGTCTCGAAGGGCCGCATCAGCTTACAGAAGTTCGTCGAGCTGACCGCGACCAACCACGCCCGCATCTACGGCCTCTATCCCCGCAAAGGCTCGATCGGCGTCGGCTTTGATGCCGACATCGCGCTCTGGGATCCCAAATTGAAGAAGCCGATCCGGCAGGCTGATCTGCATCACGGCTCGGACTATACGCCCTGGGAAGGTTTCGACGTCACGGGATGGCCGGTGACGACGATCGCGAAGGGACAGGTGGTCTACAGCGAGGGGCGGATCGTCGGCACCAAAGGCGCAGGCCAGGTGCTGAGCCGGGGCAAGTCGAGCCTGATCTGATCCGGCTCCAGACGCCGCCGAAGCGCTCTAAAGCCGAATGGCTTGAGGTTGAATCGATTGCCGCGGCTCGTTCACCTCTCCCGCTTGCGGGAGAGGTCGCGCCGAAGGCGCGGCTGAGGGCTTTCTCTTCTAGGGGGCAATCCCATTGCGGAAGCACCCTCTCCCCAACTCTCTCCCGCAAGCGGGCGAGGGAGCGCACTACCGTTGTCGCAGCAGTTAACTCTCATCTCATCGCGCTTCAGAACGTCGCCGCGATTGCAGCGAGGCGTTGATGGGCCCGTTCGCGGGCGGCATCGATCGGCGCTTGCGGTCCCGTGGTTGGGCCGATCAGCACGAAGCGGACATTGCTGATGCCGATGAAGCGCAGGATTTCCCGCAAGTAGGGCGTGGCCATATCAATGCGGCCGCGGTTCATGCCGGTGGCGAAATCGCTGCCGCTGGCGATGACCACCAGCGTCGGCCGGTCCTTGAGCAGCGGCAGATATCCCTGCACCGGATCGAACCGGAAAGTGAGGCCGGGCTGGACGATGATGTCGAACCACTGCTTCAGCTTGTAGGGAAGGCCGAAGTTCCACATCGGGGTCGAGATCAGCACGCGATCGGCGAGCGAGAAGCGCAGCGCCATTCGCTCGGCCTCGGCAAAGCTGTCGCGCTGCGCATCGGTGAAGCCCTGAGCTTTCATGCGCGCGTACTTTGCCTCGACGATCGGACCGGTGAACTCCGGCATGCGCTCACGCCAGATGTCCACGACGTCGATGTCCCAATCCGGCCGGGCCTGGCGGAAGCCGTCGAGAAAGACCCGCGCGCCGGCGGACGATTCGGACTCGGGGCGCGGCGAGCAGGACAGGTGCAGGAGCTTTGCCACAACTCATCCCAGCGCTCGGATCACGGTATCGGCCCTGGTGACGACCGCGACGTTCTGCATGGCGAAATTGATCGAGGCATTGTGCCATTCGGCATTCATGGTCGAGCAGCAATCCTCGGGCACGATCATGAAATAGCCCTTGTCGGCCCCGGTCCGCGCGGTGTGCTCGATCGACATGTTGGTCCAGGCGCCGGTATTGATGATCATGTCGCGGCCGGTCGCTTTCAGGATCGTCTCCAGCCGCGTGCCTTCCCAGGCGCTCATCCGCATCTTCTCGACGACGAAATCGCCGGGCCGTGGCTCCAGGCCCGACACCGGAGCCGCGCCCCAGCTTCCGCGCACCATCGCCTTGCTGTCGACGAGACCTTCGAACAGCGGAGCGTTCAGCGTGACGCCGGGCGCGCCGGGCTCGACCACGAACCAGACATGGATGATGACGACGCCGCGCCCGCGTGCCGCTTCCGCCAGGCGCCGCACATTCTCGACCACGTGCTGCTGCTTGGCGTGGCCAGGCGCCCCGGACTCGGCGAAAGCGCCGCCGTCCATGATGACGTCGTTCTGGAGGTCCTGGATGATCATGGCGCAGCGCTGAGGATCGAGCCGCATCTCGCCTTCGGCGAGAATGGGCGCCGCCGGCGCGGAGCTCGATGTTGCCCCGCCGGCGCTTCGCCGGCCGCTCATATACGGCTCGTGCCGCGGGCCGACCTTGGTCGGGATCGCATACACCGAATGCGTCGAGGTCAGATAGAGCGTGCGGAAATCCGGCCCGCCCCAGGCGAGGTTGGCGACCAGCTCCGGCACGCGGACCTTGCCGAGCAGCTCGCCGCGCGGCGAATAGACCCAGACCCCTCCGGGTGCGGTGACCCAGACATTGCCGTGCTGGTCGCACTTCATGCCGTCGGGCAGGCCTGGCTCGAGCTCGGACTTGATGCCGCTCGCAAACACCCGCGCATTGGCCAGCGAGCCGTCGCCGCTGACATCGAACACGCGGATCAGCGCCTGCACGGTGTCGTTGACATAGAGCAGCTTCTCGTCCGGCGAGAAGCACAGCCCGTTCGGCTGATCGAACAGGTGACGGTCGACCACGAGCTTCGGCTCGCCGCCCGGCACGACGCGGTAGACGCCCTGGAAGCCGAGCTGGCGCGGCCGCTCGACGCCATAGACCGGCATGCGACCATACCAGGGATCGGAGAAATAGATCGCGCCGGACGAATGCACGCAGACGTCATTGGGGCTGTTGAGCTCCTGGCCCTGGAAGTGCGAGGCCAGCACCTCGCGCCGTCCGTCCGGCCGTTCGCGGATCAGCGACGACGTCGCGTGCTCGCAGACGATCAGGTTGAGCTCGGCGTCATAGGTCATCCCGTTGCATTTGCTCGAGGGGCGCTTGACCTCGACGACGCCCCGCCGCGCGTCCCAGCGCCGCCGCACGTCGGCTGGCATGTCCGAGAACAGCAGATAGTGATCGACCGGATGCCAGATCGGCCCTTCCGTGAAGTCGAAGCCGGTGCCGATCTGGGCGACCGGCGCATAGGGATCGATCAGGGTCTCGAACTCGCTTCGCAAAGTGACGTGCGTCATCCGTCCGTCCTCGACATCATCAGGCCGGGAACCAGTTGCGTTGGGGCAGGGACTGCACGATCGGGCCGGGGACCTGATCATGCAGCCGCCCCACCACGTTGCCGCCTTCGATCTTGGCGGGACGGTCGTGGACCGGCAGCAAATAGCGCGAAGTGCTGAGCAGCTTCTTGATCGCGGCCTTCTCCGCGCGCTTGCTGGTGCCGTGATTACCGGTGGTGCGCGGCTCCCAATCCTGGATTTCGTGAAAGGGCGTGACGATCTGGTCGTTGAAATCGTAGATCACGTCGCCGCAGATGGTCGCAATGCCGTCGGCGGTATGGACGATGATGTTCATCGAGCCCTCCGTGTGGGCGTTGGCGGCATCGCAATAGACGCCGGGCATCAGCTCGATCGGGCCGGTGATTTCGAGATCCAGGAAGCGCAGCGCGCTCTTGGTGTGCAGGCGGTCGATCAGGTGCTTGATGTCGGGCGCCGGATATTGCGGATGCATCAGGCCGGAGACGGAATATTCGAGCTCCTTCCGGTTGAGCACGACGGTCGTGTTCATCGGGAACAGATCGTCCTTGCCGGCATGGTCGATGTGCAGATGGGTGTGGCAGACGAAGCGGACGTCGCCCATGCGGACGCCGTAACGCGCGAGCTGGTTCTCGATCATGTTCTCATGATACTGGAGCCCCCGCATGCCCAGCGTCTCCATGATCTGGTTGGAGCGATAGCCGGTGTCGACCACGACCGGATAGGGGCCGCCGAGGATCAGGAAGCCGAGGGTGAGGACGCGGCGGGTGCGGCCGCAGTCGCGGCCGAGCACCAGAAAGCTCGATTCCAGCTCGATATCGCCGTAGTCCAGGATCTTGATCTCCAGCGCCATTCGATTTCCTCCTGTCTCGTTTCCTGTCCGTCAAAGCCGGTAGACGCGCGCCGCAGTGGCACTGAAGATCGCGGCCTGTTGCTCCGCATTGAATGGGACGGCGGCTGCGCGATAGGCGCCGACGAGCTCGCGATAGCTGATCCACAATTTCTCGATCGGGAAGTTCGAGCCGAACAGGCAGCGTTCGGCGCCGAAGATCGCGACGGTGTCCGCGAGCACGGCGGCGATGTGCGCGGGATCGTTGCGGTGGATGAAGGTGCCGAGCCCGGAGAGCTTGGAGACCACATTCGGGTAGGCCGCGAGCCGGGCCATCCCGGTGCGCCAGGCTGCGCGTCCTGCCGGCGAGAGATCTTCGAGCATGCCGGCATGTTGAAGGATGAACGTCACGTCGGGGCAGGACTCGGCGAGCTGTGCCGCCCCCGGCATCTGCGGCGTGAACACCTGCAAATCGAAGCTCCAGCCGTAATCGGCCAGGCGCGCGACGTTACGGCGGATCACCGGATCGGCGCAGAGGTCCGGCCCCGCGGCGAAGCGGTACAGCGGGTTCTCGTGCCAGTGCAGCTGCATCCGCACCCCGCGCAGCAGTGGATAGCGTTTCAGACGATCGAGCTGCGGGCGCACGTCCTCGGCGGCGAAATCGGCATAGGCGACGATGGCGTGCGGCCAGCCGTGTTCGTCGGAGGTCCGCTGTACCCAAGCGGCCTCGTCCTCGAAACGGTCGTTGGCCCAGTTGGTCTGCACATAGACGGAGCGGGTGACGCCGGTGCCTCTGAGGTCGTCGAGATATTCTTCGATCGGATAGTCGCGCCGGATCGGCTCGTACGGTCCGAAGATGCGCGGCTGCATGGGGCCGGTCAGCCAGGGCAGGTCGGCCTGCCGCCAGATGTGGTGATGGCCGTCGACGATGTCGTTCACGCAGCTCTCCTTCCCAGTGCCAGGACGTGGGCGACGATCGAGGCGCTCGATCCGCCGTCCACGAGATCGTCGACAAAGCGCTCGATCGCGACCAGCGCTTCGGTCTGCGGGCGGAAGCCGGGGCTCGTCGCGAGCGGCGTCAGCCAGCTCAGGCGCCACGCCCGCCGCGACAATTTCGCGACGGCGTCGCGAAGGGCGTCCGGCTCGCCGCGCTCCAGCCCGTCGGAGACGATGACCACGGCGGCGCCGCGGGCGTAGCCGCCGAAGCGTGGGACCGCCAGGAACGCCTGCAGCGCGTCGCCGATCCGGGTGCCGCCGTCCCAGTCGCTGACCAGATGGGCCGCGGCGCTCAGCGCCTGCTCGCGGCGTTTCAGCCGCAGCGCGCGGGTGACACGGGTCAGCCGCGTGCCGAAGGTGAAGACCTCGACATTGGGCGCGGCCTGCACCAGCGCATGCGCAAGCTTCATGTTCTCCTCAGTGCGGCTTTTCATCGAGCCGGAGACGTCGATCAACAGCAGGACCTTGCGCGGCCGTTGCCGCCGCTTCATGTGACCGAGCTGCAGGATCTCGCCGTCGCTGCGGACAGAGTCACGCAAAGTGCGGCGGAGGTCGGCGAAGGGCCCGCGGCGCGCCCGCATGCGGCGGTGCCCACGCCGCCGCGGCAGGCGCCGCGGGGCCTCGCGAGCCAGGCGGCGGAGCGCATCGGTCGTGGAGAGCTGCGCGAAGCGGCGCTCGACCAGCGCCTCGCTGCGCGTCGCGGTCAGGCCGGACTCGTTGGCATCGTCGGCGAGCAGGGGCTCCTCGTCGCCGCGACCTTCCTCCTGCAGACGAACGGTCTCGTCGTCCTCGCCCTCATCGTCGCGTGTGATGGCCTCGCTGCCGCGGAAATGCAGGTCGAACAGCCGGTCGAACGTGGCGCGGCGCTCGGGCGGTGGCGCGAGGGTGGCGAGCGCTGCCTGCCTGATATCCCCGAGGTCGCGCGGGCCGAGCAGGTCGATCGCGGCGAGGAACGCGGTGGTCTGCTCCGGCGCGACAGCAAAGCCGTTGGCGCGCAGCAGCGCGACGAAGGAGACAAAGGTGCGGGCCGCGCGCGGAAGCTGCGGTTCAAGGCTCATGCGGTCGCCTCCGCTAGCATGGCATCGAGCCGCGGCGCGATGAAGTGCAGGTCCTCTTCGTCCTTCAGCGCCACGCCGATCGAGCGTTTGAAGGCATCGGGCCAGCGCGCGCCGCCCTTGTTGAGCAGGGTCGCGGCCTCGGCCCAGTCGACCGCCTCGGCGATGCCGGGCGCCTTGCTCAGCGGCTCACGCCGCAATCTCTCGACCGCGGCGACGACCGCACGGGCCGTGGCTTCGGCGACGCTGGATGCCCGCATCATGATGATCCGCGCCTCCCGCTCGGCGCTGGGATAGTCGATCCAGTGATAGACGCAGCGGCGGCGCAATGCTTCGTGCAGATCGCGCGTCCGGTTCGAGGTGAGGACGACGACCGGCCGCTCGGCGGCGCGGACCGTGCCGCGCTCGGGAATCGAGATCTGGAAGTCGGAGAGGAATTCGAGCAGGAAGGCCTCGAACTCCTGGTCGGCGCGGTCGATTTCGTCGATCAGCAGCACGGTGGAATCGGGCGCGCGCAGCGCCGCCAGCATCGGCCGCTCGATCAGGAAGGTCTCGCCATAGATGTCGATGCTCTCATCGCCGGCCTGGCGGATCGCCAGCATCTGGCGCGGATAGTTCCACTCGTAGAGCGCGGCAGACGCGTCGATACCCTCGTAACATTGCAGGCGGATCAGGCGGCGGCCGAGCACGGCGGCAATGGCCTTTGCGGCTTCCGTCTTGCCGACGCCGGGCGCGCCCTCCAGCAGCAGCGGCTTGCCCAGCGCGAGGCCGAGATAGGCTGATGTCGCGAGCCCTTCGTCGGCGAGGTAATAGGCCGCGCGCAGTGCCCTTTCGAGCGCCTCGGGGCTGTCGATGCCGACGATGTTGCTGCGAACTGCCACGGCCGATCCTCTAGCGCCGCGCCTGCGGCCGCGCGCCGCCTTGGGCCTTGATCGCGCGCAGCACCTTTTCCGGCGTGATCGGCAGGTTGTCGATGCGGACGCCGACCGCGTTGAAGATCGCATTCGCCACCGCCGGCAGCACCGGATTGGCGCACATCTCGCCGGGGCCCTTTCCCCCGAACGGCCCATCAGGGGCGGGACGTTCCAGTACGGCAATGTCATGCGGGCAGATGTCACCGGGACCGGGCATCAGATATTCGACGAAGTCGCGCGGCCCGTGGACGGGATCGGGATAATACGGCTCCGGCGTCTCGTAGAGCGCGTGGCTGACGCCCATCCAGGCGCCGCCGACGAGCTGCTGCTCGACCAGCCGCGGATTGAGCGCGCGGCCGAGCTCGTAGGCGGAGTCCATCCGCACCATCGCGACCTCGCCGGTCTCATCATCGACCTCGACCTCGGCGACGAGGCAGGCATGGGCATAGCAGGTCGCCGGCGACATCTCGCCGGTTTCTGGATCGACATTGGAGAGGGGGACGAGAAAGATGCCGCGGCCGGAGATGGTCTTGCCCTGCTTGAACTGCGCGGCAATCGCGACGTCCTTGGTCGAGATCGAGCGGTGCGGCGCGCCCTTGACGTGGATGTTGCCGCGCCCGTCGGTTTCGAGATCGGCGGCGTTGACCTCGAGCTCCTCGGCTGCCGCCTCCATCATCACGCCGCGCGCCTCGCGTGCTGCAGCCATCACGGCGTTGCCGACGCGATGGGTGCCGCGCGAGGCGAACGAGCCCATGCAGTGCGGGCCGGTGTCGGAATCGGCCGTGTCGACATAGACGTCCTCGACCGGAACGCCGAGCGTCTCGGCGCAGATCTGCCGCGTCACCGATTTCATGCCCTGGCCGAGATCGATCGACGACAGCGCCACGGTGAACTTGCCGCTGGGGTTGGAATGCACCAGCGCCTGGCTCGGATCGCCGCCGAGATTCATGCCGATGGGATAATTGATCGACGCTATGCCGCGTCCGCGATGCCGGGTCATCTAGCGCCTCCTGGTGCCGAAGACGGAGGAGAACCGGGTCGCGCCGTGCGATGGCGCGGATGGCCGCGGCGGGGGAGGAGGCGGCGACGGTGGCGGTGGTTCGCGCGGCGGCTCCCGCGTCGTTGGCGGCGGCGCGCGGTCATAGCTCGTGCGCTGCTGCGCCGGCGCAGCCGGCCGCGCCCGCGATTCCGTCGGCGTCGGTGGGATCACGGCGCGGCTGCCGCCGCCGTCCTTGCGCGAGGAGGCGCGCCTGAACTCGTCGCGGATCGGCCATTTGGCCTTCTCGGCCGCGACCTGCACGCATTCGATCAGCGCGGTGTTCTTGGCCTCGCGCCGGTGCGCCTTCATGTCGCCGTCGCGATAGGCGTTCAGAATCCGGAACTCCATCGGGTCCATGCCGACGAGGTTTGCGAGCTTGTCCATCTGGCATTCGATGGCAAAGTCCATCGCGGTGACGCCGAAGCCGCGCATGGCGGTGGCGGGCGTGCGGTTGGTGAAGACGCAATAGACGTCGCCATAGACGTTCGGGATGGTGTAGGGCCCCGGCAAATGCGCGGCGCATTTCACCGCGGCATAGCTCGACAGCCGGGTATAGGCGCCGCTGTCGAAAAAGGCGCGGATCTTGCGCGCGACGATGCGGCCGTCGCGCATGACGCCGTCCTTGATGTAGATGCGCTCGGCGCCGCGCGGTGGGCCGTATTGCATCTCCTCCTCGCGCCCGAACACGTAGCGCACCGGGCGCCCCGTCAGCATGGCGCCGAGGATCGCGAGCGGCTCGGTCAGCGTGTCCACCTTGCCGCCAAAGCCGCCGCCGACGGTGCCGCCGATGAAGTGGAAGGTGTTGGAAGGCACGTCCAGGATCTTGGCGCAGGTATCGACCGAGAAGAACAGCGCCTGGGTCGAGGTGTAGACGACGTAGCGGCCGTTGGTGTCGGGCGCGGCAATGGCGCCGTTGGTCTCGGTCGGCGCGTGCTCGATCGGCGACATCTGGTAGCGCTGCTCGAGCACGTGGTCGGCGGTCGCGAGCGCGGCATCAGCGTCGCCAAAGCGCAGGCGCTGGTGGTCGTAGACGTCGTGATAGATGAAGGCGTTCTTCGGATAGGTCTCGTTGACCACGGGCGCGCCCGGCTTCAGCGCATCCTCGACGTCGAACACGGTCGGCAGCGGCTCGTAGTCGATCTTGACCTTTGCGATCGCCTCGAACGCCTCGCGCTCGCTGTCGGCGACGATGGCGAGGATCGGCTCGCCCTTGTAGCGGACCTTGTCGACGGCGAGCGACGGCTCGTCGTCCTTGCCGAAGTTGATCAGGCTGAGCAGCGTGTTGAGGTTGCGCGGGACGTCCGCACCGCGGATGATCCGGCGCACGCCATCCGAGCGCTCGGCCTCGGTGGTATCGATCCGGCGCAGCCTTGCATGGGCTTGGGTCGACCGGACGACCTTCAGGTGCAGCATGCCCTGCAACTGGTGGTCATTGAAATAGCTGGACGTGCCCGTGATGTGGCCGAGCATGTCCTGCCGCTGCGTGCCCTTGCCGATTTCCTTCAAATTATCGTCACGCTCGTCGGCGAAGATGTCCTTGCGTAGTTCCAGCATGGTCTGACCTCAGGCGCTGGCCCGGCCGCCCGCGGCGGCGAGGATGGCATTGATGATCGGCTCGTAGCCGGTGCAGCGGCAGATGTTGCCGGAGATCGCCTCGATGACGTCGGCTCGGCTTGGGGAGGGATTGCGGTCGAGCAGCGCCTTGGCGGCCATCAGCATGCCCGGCGTGCAATAGCCGCATTGGGCGGCGAAACTGTCGGCAAAGGCGCGCTGCAGCGGATGCAGGTTCGGGCCTTGCTTCATGCCGTCGAGTGTCTCGACCGAGCGGCCCGCGACGGTCTCGGCGAGCGTCAGGCAGGAGAGGTGTAGCTCACCGTCGACGAGGACGCTGCAGGTGCCGCAGCCACCCTGGCCGCAGCCGAATTTCGGCGTCATGTCGCCGATCAGCTCGCGCAGCGCGACCAGCAAATTGGTGCCGCCATCGACGAAGATCGCGACGTCGCGGCCGTTGTGGCGAAACTGCAGGGGGGTCTTTGTCATGGCGAGCTACTCCTGTCCCGACAGCAGGCGCCGCAAATGCACGCCGACGATCTCGCGGCGATACCAGGCGCTGCCGAGCGCGTTGTCGGATGGCGATGTTCCTTCCGTGGCGGCGGAGGCCGCAGCCGCGATGGTCGCCGCATCCAGCGAGCGGCCCTCCAGTGCGCGCTCGGCGGCGCGGGCACGGATTTGCGTCGGCGCCATCGAGCCCAGCGCAATCCGCGCACCCGCGATCCGTCCGCCGCTGACCGGCAGATGCGCCGCGAGCGTGATCACCGAGCCGCCCTTCGGCTTGATGCGCGCGATCTTGCGATAACGGAACGCCTCGCTGCTGGCCGGCCGCGTGCAGGACACCGACAGCACCAAAGTCCCGGCCTGGCGCTCACGCCCTTGTAGAAACTCCTCGATCGGAATATCGCGCGAGCCGAAGCCGCCTTGCACCGCAATCGTGGCGTCGAGCGCCAGCAGCGCCACGGTGAAATCGCCGTAAGGGTTCGGCGCGAACAGATTGCCGCCGACCGTGCCCATGTTGCGCACGGCGGGACCGCCGATCGAGCGGGCAGGGGCATGCAGGAAGGCGAGGTCGCGCTCGGCGAGCACGCGCGCGAAGGTGACGCCGGCGCCCAGCGTGATGCGCGGACCCGAGGCATCGATCCGGGTCAGCGCCTGGTCCTGCGCTCGGACGATCGTCGAGATCGAGACGTCGCCTTCGTTCAGCGCGCGCATCACCAGCGTGCCGCCGCCGAGATAGCGCGCGCTCCGGTCCGACGAGAGCGCGCCCGCCGCCTCGCTCGCATTCGTAAAGGTCTTTACCGTCACGGCCATGGCTCAAGCGGCCTCCTTCAGATGGCGGCGGATCGCGTCGAATCCGGCCTGATAGATGTCTTCGGCGACCATGTGGGTGATGCGGTCCTTGTCCTCCGGATTCGTCGTGAAGCGCGACTCCCAGTGCCAGAAGGTGCGATCGCCGTCGGTGACCGGCAGCAAGCGGACATGGGCAACGTAGTTGAACATCGGGACCGGGGTGTCGAGCAGGCAATAGCTGAAGGTCTGCTCGAGATCGGACAGCGCCAGCAATTGTTCCCGCAGCTCGGAGCCGTCCTGGAGCTTGAAGCGCCTGACGCAGCCGATCTTGTCGGCGGATTGCGCGCGTTCGATCGCGGAGGTCGCGACCGCCGGATGCCAGCGGTCGTGTCCGTTGAAATCGCGCAGCACGTCCCACACCGCGTCCGTCGGTGCGTTCAGGATCGTGCTCTTGACGATATGCGGCACGGCTAGCCTCCGAACACGCGCTTCAGGGCGTCGAAGCCGCCCTGGAACACGCCGCCGCCGATATTGCTGACGAGCTCGGTCTCCCGCTCCGGCGCGCAGTCGAACTCGGCGGTCCATTCCATGAAGGTCTGGTCGCCGTCGGTGACGGGCGTCAGGCGCAGGGTCGCGACGTAGTTCTCGACCCCCATCGGCGATTCCAGGATCGAGTAGGTGCAGAACATGTCGTAGTCGGAGAGGCCGAGCAGCTTCTCGCGGATGCGGTCGCCGTTGCGCAGGCGGAAATCGCGTACGCAGCCGATCTTGTCCGAGGGCTCGCCGCCCTCGATCCGGCTTTCGGCGATGGCCGGATGCCAGTTCGGCAGGCCGTTGAAATCGCGCACCCGCGCCCAGACGCGGTCGTTGCGGGCGTTGACGACGGTGGAGACGTAGACGCGGGCCATGGTGCGACCTCAGCCCTTCTTCCGCGGTCCGCGCTCGGCCGCCGGCTCGCCGCCTTCGGTCGCGGGCGGGGAAGCCGCAGGCTTGTCGCCCCCACCTCCGCCGCCGCTCTTGCGCGCGGACTCCTTGATCCCCTGCATGTCACGAGCTTCGCGGATCAGGCCCGGCATCTTGGAGAGGTTGCCGCCTTCGACGCCGATGTCGGCAAGGATCGAGTCGATCAGCGGTGCCTGGACGCGGTATCGCAGCGCCGAGTCGATCACCTCGTCGGTGGCACTGCGGCCGCCATTGCCGTTGCCATTGCCGTTGCCGTTGAGGCCGTCGACCTGGAGGATGCGGATGCCCTCGATCTTCTCCATCGGCTTGACGCTCTCGCGCACGATGCCCTCGATGCGGTCGAGCAGTTTTCTGCGGAACAGCGAGTAGCGCGCCTGGTCAGTGAGAACGTTCTCGGCCTCGTTGAGCATGCGCTGCGCTTCGGCTTCGACCGCGGCGCGCACGCGCTCGGCTTCGGCGGCGATGCGGGTCTCCTCCGCCTGCTTCTCGGCAAGCAGGATTTCCACCGTCTTGCGACGCTTGGCGATCTCGCTCTCTCGCGCGGTGACGACGCGCTCGGTGGCTTCCGTCGCGCGCATCCGGGCTTCCTCGGCAGAGGCCTTGGCTGCGGACTCCTCCAGGGATTTCGTGTGGATCGCGATCGCCTTCTCCATCAGGACGGTCTCGACCTCCTTCTCGCGATTGACCTCGAGCTTGCGCAGCTCGCGCTCGCGGCCGATGCGGGCCTCGTCCAGGCCGCGGTCGGAGGCAATGCGGGCCCGCTCGACCTCTTCCCGCGCGGCGATTTCGGCCTCCTGCAGCGACTGCACGCGGGCGACTTCGAGTTGCTCGATCGCACGTCGCCGCTCGATGCGGGCGGCCTCCAGCGCCTGCTCGCGCGAAACGTCGGTGGTCTCGACCTCCTTGCGCGCGACGATCTCGGCCTGCCGGACATGGCGGTCGGCGTCGATCCGCTCGGACTTCTTGGTCGACAGCGCGATGACGCGGTCCTCGTCCGCGATCTCGATCGCCTTCTTCTGCTCGATGTTGAGCACTTCGCGCTTCTTGGAGGAGTTGATGCGCTCGGCCTCGAGCGCCAGGTCGACCGTGATGCGCTGCCGCTCGATGGCGTCGCGCCGCTTCAGCTCGGCCGCCTCGAGGAGGCCGGTGCGCTCGATCTCCAGCGCGCGCGTCTCGCGTTCGGCCTGGATGCGCTCGGCCGCAACCGCCTTCTCCTGGGCGATGCGTGCCGCCTCGATCGCCTCGCGCGAGGCGATATCGGCTTCCTCGACGGCGCGGTTGCGTGCGATCTCCAGCGAGCGCACGCGCTCCTCCTGGGCGATACGCGAGGCTTCCGTGGTCTCGCGCGCGGCGATGCCGGCGACGTCGAGCGCCTGGTTGCGTTCGATCTCCAGCTGCCGCGTGTTCTGCTCGGCGGCGATGCGCTCGGCCGCCAGCGTCCGCTCCCGGGCGATGCGGGCGGCCTCGACCGCGCGCTGGGCCTCGATCTCGGCCTCCTGGATGGTCCGAACCTGCTGGATCTCCAGCGCGCGGGTGCGCTCGTCGGAGGAGATCCGCTCGACGTTGACGATCAAGGTCTGAGCGATGCGGGCCTTTTCGGTTGCTTCGCGTGCCGCAATCTCGGCCTCATCCACGGCGCGCGTCCGCTCGATCTCGCGGCGACGCGTCTCTTCTTCATTGGCGATCCGGGCGTCGGTGACGACGCGGTCCTGCTGGATCCGGGCCTTCTCGATGGCCTCGCGCGCGGCGATCTCGGCTTCCTCGACCGTGCGCATCCGCTCGATCTCGCGCTGGCGGACTTCGCGTTCGGAGGCGATGCGGGTCGTGTCGATCGAGCGCTGGTTGGCGATCCTTGTCTTCTCGATCTCCTCGCGCGCCAGCAGCTCCTTTTCCTCGATGGTGCGGGTCCGCTCGATCTCCTTCTGGCGGGTCTCGCGCTCGGAGGCGATGCGGGCTTCCGCAATCGCCTGCTCATTGGCGATGCGGGCGCGCTCGATGGCCTCGCGGGCGGAGATCTGCGCCTGCTCGGCCTCGGTCTCGCGCAGGGCCCGCTCGCGCGCGACTTCAGTGCGCTGAAGCGCGCGCCGCATCTCGATGTCGCGTTCCTGCTCCAGGCGCGCGGTCTCGCTCTCGCGCTCGATCTCGAGCGCCTGCCGTTCGGCTTCCAGGTTGCGGGAGCGGATCTTGATCATCGAATCCTGCTCGATGTCGTTGCGTAGCTTGCGTCTGGCCTCGATGTCCTCCATCAGGCGGGTCAGGCCTTCGGCGTCGAACCGGTTCGAAGGGTTGAAGAACTCGAGGTCAGTCTGGTCGAGATCGGTGATCGCGACCGATTCCAGCTCGAGGCCGTTCTGGGCGAGAGCTTCCGCCGCTTCGGTCTTGACCCGCGCGACGTAGTCGCCACGACGCTCGTGCATTTCCTCCATGGTCATCTCGGAGGCGACCGAGCGGATCGCCGAGATGAACTTGCCGGCCAGCAGCGCGTGGAGCTGCCCGGGTTCCAGGGTGCGACGGCCGAGCGTCGCGGCGGCGATCGAGACCGCCTCCCGGGTCGGCTGCACCCGAACGTAGAAATCGGCCTCGATGTCGACGCGCATGCGGTCGCGAGTGATCACGGCATCCTGCTTCGAACGCACGATGCCCATCGGCAGCACGTTCATGTTGACGGGCGTGTAATCGTGGATGAACGGCAGCACGAAGGCGCCGCCGTTGATGACGACGCGCTCACCAAGGAAGCCGGTGCGGACGAACGAGGTCTCCTTGGAGGAGCGGTGGTAGAGCCAGTTCACGATGTAGACGCCAACCACGATCACGATGATCGCGACGATCAGCCAGAGGATCAATTCACCTACCAGAGTCGCCGACATCTTTCCCTCCCTCGTACCTTCGGCGTTATCGCGCGCCGATCGCCTTGAATTGACGCACCTGTTCCGTCAGCGCCCGCTCCACCGGCAGCCGCTCCATTGACGACGCGCCGTAGAAACCATGGCAATGGCGGGTGTTCTTCATGATGAAATCGGCATCCGCGGGATCCGCGATGGGGCCGCCATGCGCGAGCACCAGGATGTCCGGATTGACGCTGAGCGCGGCGGTGGCCCAGGTGTCGATACGCGCCGGGCAGTCCTTGAGCCTCAAGGCGGTCTGCGCACCGATCGTGCCGCCGGTGGTCAGGCCCATGTGGCAGACGATGATGTCGGCTCCGGCGATCGCCATCGCAGCGGCTTCCTTCTCGCTGAACACGTAAGGCGTGGTCAGCATGTCCTTGTCGTGCGCCCTGGCGATCATGTCGATCTCGAGCGCATAGGACATGCCGGTCTCTTCGAGATTGGCGCGGAAGGTGCCGTCGATCAGGCCGACGGTCGGAAAGTTCTGCACGCCGGCAAAGCCGAGCGCCTTCAACTGGTCGAGAAAGACGTCCATGTCGCGGAAGGGATCGGTGCCGTTGACGCCCGCCAGCACCGGGGTCTGGCCGACCACGGGGAGCACCTCGTTCGCCATTTCCAGCACGATGGCGTTGGCATCGCCATACGCCATCAGGCCCGCGAGCGAGCCGCGCCCGGCCATGCGATAGCGGCCGGAATTGTAGATGACGATGAGGTCGACGCCGCCGGCTTCCTCGCACTTGGCTGAGAGCCCGGTGCCGGCGCCGCCGCCGACGATCGGCTCGCCGCGACGCGCCATGTCGCGAAACCTTTTCAGCAGCGCCGCGCGTTCAAACCTGGCCATCGGTCACCTCGCTACTCTCCGCCGCGCCCCGGTGCGCCCGAACAGGGTCCGGAACGCGGTGACGATGGCGGCGGCGAAATCGGGATCGTTGATGTTCTTGGGCGTGCGAACGAGCTGGCGGTTGCCGGTCTGCCGCACGGTGCGCTCCAGCGTGCGGAACAGCGCGGCGTCGGCATCCGGATCCCAGAACGGCTGGCCTCGCGCGTCGAGGGCGGAGACGCCGCCCTCGGGCAGGAAGAAGCGCACCGGGCCGTCCATCTGGTTCAGCCGCTCGCCGATCCAGCGGCCCATGCGCTCGTTCTCCTCCGGGGTCGTCCGCATCAACGTCACCTGCGGATTGTGGACGTGGAATTTGCGGCCGCGATAGCGCTCGGGAATGGTGTCGGGCGCGCCGAAATTGACCATGTCGAGTGCGCCGACCGAGCCGACATAGGGCAGGCGGCTGCGGATGATGGCGCCAAAGCGGTCCTCGGTGGCCGGAAACACGCCGCCCATCAAGAAGTCGCAGACCTCAGTCGTGGTGAGGTCGATCACGCCGGCGAGCTGGCCGGATTCCACGAGCTTCTCCATCGAGCGTCCGCCGACGCCGGTGGCGTGGAACACCAGGCACTCGAAATCGTCGCGCAGGTCGGCGGCGATCTTCTGCACGGCCGGCGTGGTGACGCCGAACATGGTGATGCCGATTGCGGGCAGCCCGCCAGCCTCGCGCGCCGTTCCGGCACGCGCGTCGAGCCGTGCCTTGACCATGCCGGCGAGCGCATTGGCGCCGTTGGCGAGCACCGCGCGCGAGATGGAGTTCAGCCCCTGCACGTCGGTGACCGAGTACATCATGGTGATGTCGGCCGGGCCGACATAGGGCCCGACATCGCCCGACGCAACGGAGGAGATGATCAGCTTGGGCACGCCGACCGGCAGGCCGCGCATGCCGGGAGCGACCAGCGAGGCCGCGCCCGAGCCGCCGGCAGAGATCACGCCGGCGACATTGCCCTGGCGCCGAAGCCAGTTGGCAAACGCGTCCGCCATTGCGGTGACGGCGGCACCGCGGTCGGTGCCGAATACGGCGGAGCCGCCGCGGCCGTGGTTCAGGGCGATCTCCTGCGCGGAGACATCGCAGGATGAATGCTTGCCGCTGGTCGAGACGTCGACCAGCCGGGTCCGCAGGCCGCCTTCGGCGATGATGTCGCGGATGTAACGCAGCTCCTGGCCCTTGGTATCGAGCGTGCCGACGACCAGCACCACGGGCGGGCCCGACGCCTGCGCCGCCGCCGGCTCGCGCTTGCGCCGTGCGGTCTCGTCGAGCCGCGCGACCTGCGTCGAGAGCGTCCGCGCCGCTGCCTCGATGCGGGCGATCGGCACCGGCTGCGACCATCGCGTCGGCAGCGTCGGGTTGGAGATATAGATGCGCACCGGCCCGTCGCGGCGTGGCGCCGGCGCTGGTTTCGTTTCGGCGCCGGACGCGGCGACGTCGATATCCGGTTCGAGCTCCGCGTGAAGTCCGACGCCGAGCAGGCGCTGCTGCAGCTCGCGGTCCGCGGCAAGGCGCGCGGAATCGATGATGCGGTTGATGCGGCCGTTGACCATGATCGCGACATTGCGCGAAATCGCGGTGGCGACGCCGATATTCTGCTCGATCACGAGCACGGACATGTCACCGTCTTCGCCAAGTCGCAGCAGCATCTCCTCGACCTGCGCGACGATGACGGGCGCGAGGCCTTCGGTCGGCTCATCCATGATGAGCAAATGCGGGTTGGTGAGCAGCGCGCGCGAGATCGCCAGCATCTGCTGTTCGCCGCCGGAGAGCTGGCCGCCGCCGTGGCCCTTGCGCTCGGCGAGGCGCGGGAACGTGTCGTAGATGCGCTCGACGGTCCAGGCGCCCGAACGCAGGCCAGCGGCGAGCTGCAGATGCTCGTCGACGCTGAGCGAGCGCCAGAGCCGGCGGCCCTGCGGCACGTAGCCGACGCCGAGCCGGGCGATCTGGGCCGGCGGCCGCCGGGTGATGTCCTCGCCGCGGACCCGGATCGAGCCGCCGCTGACGGCGACCAGCCCCATGATCGCCTTGCACAGCGTGGTCTTGCCCATGCCGTTGCGGCCGACGACCGAGAACACGCCGCTCTCCAGCGTAAGGTCGACGCCCTGCAGCGCGTGGGAGTGGCCATAGTAGACGTCGAGGCCGCGGACCTCGAGTGCGGCACCGCTGCGGCGGACCTCATTCATGGCCGCCTCCGAGATAGAGCTCCTGAACTTCAGGATCGGACTGGATCTCCTGCGGCAGACCCTCCTTGAAGATACGCCCGTTGTGCATCATCGTGACGCTCTCGACGACGCGCAGCGCGACGTCCATGTCGTGCTCGATGATGATGTAGCCGATATGGGCGGGCAGGGAGGTCAGGATCTCGATCAGCTCGGCCCGCTCCGTCGGCGAGAGGCCCGCGGCCGGCTCGTCGAACAGCACGAAGCGCGGCGCGCCGGCGAGCGCCAGCGCGATCTCGAGCTGGCGCTGCTGGCCGTGCGCGAGCTCGGCCACGCGCTGGTCCTTCACGGCGGACAGATGCACGGCCTGGACCAGGTTGTCCGCGGCATGCATCAAGGCATCGTTCTGTCCCGGACGCAGGAATGAGAAGCGTCCGCGCGAGACGCCGCGGCAGGCGAGATAGACGTTGTCCTGCACGGTAAGGCCGGGGAACAGCGCCGAAATCTGGTAGGTGCGGCGCAGTCCGCGGCGGATGCGCTCATAGGGCGGGAAATGCGTGACGTCCTCGCCGAAGAAGCGGATGGTGCCGGAGGAGGGCGGGAAGTCGCCCGTGATGCAGTTGAACAGCGTGGTCTTGCCGGCGCCGTTCGAGCCGAGCACGGCGCGCCGCTCGCCCGGTCGCACGGTGATGGTGACGTCGGTCAGCGCCGCCAGCGCGCCGAACAGCCGCGTCACGCCGCGCAGCTCCAGTGCCGCGCCGGCACCGACGGCGGAGAGGCGCTGGGCGACGCTATCCATGGCGGCCCCCTCCACTGGCGCGGCCCACCTCGCGCCGTTGATGCTGACGCCAGCGCTGCCAGAGGCCGATGACGCCGTCCGAGGACCAGAACACGATGGCGAGGAAGCCGAGCCCGATCAGCAGGCGGAAGCGGTTGCCGTCGAGCCCGAGCCGGACCAGGAAGTCGAGCGCGAAGGTCCGCAGCAGCACGAAGATCAGCGCGCCGATGTAGGGGCCGATCGGGCGCGTGATGCCGCCGACCACGGCGATGATCAGCACGTCGATGCAGGCGCCGACGCTGACCGAGCCCGGCGAGATCTGGCGATAGTTCCAGACCTGGAGCACGCCGGCCAACGCGGCGACGAAGGAGGCGAAGGCATAGGCGGCGACGCGGTGCGCATTGACGTTGAAGCCGAGCGCCGCCATGCGCCGCGGATTGTCGCGCACACCCTGCAGCGCGAGTCCGAACGGGGCGCGCGAGACATATTCGACCGCAAAGTAGCAGAGCGCAGCGACCGCGAGCACGACATAGTAGAAGGGAATGTCGGCGCGCCAGTTCACGCCCCAGAAGCGCGGCGTGGCCACGTTGTTGATGCCGGTATGGCCGTTGAAGATCGCCCAGTTCTGGTTGGTGAAATAGTAGAAGGCGGCGCCGATGGCGAGGGTGATCATGATGGTGTAGATGCCTTCGGTGCGCACCGCGAGCGCGCCGCCGAGCGTGCCGAAGGCGGTCGCCAGCGCCAGCGCCATCGGCACGGCGAGCCACCACGGCCAGCCCAGGCTGATATTGGCGTTGCCGCTGACGCCGAACACGGCGACCATATAGGCCGAGAAGCCCGCGATGGTGAGCTGCATCAGGCTGACCATGCCGCCATAGCCGGCGAGGAACATCAGGCTCAGCGCCATGGTGCCGAGGATCAGCGTGGTGGCGAAGATCTCGATCAGGAAGAAGCTGCTCGCGATCAGCGGCATGATCAGGAGGATGGCCGCGACGGCCCAGGCGGCGGGGTTGTTGATCTCCGGCCAGGTCCGGGCCGGGCGCTGCGTCTTGGTGGCGCGGCCTACGGTGACGGGGGCATCGTGGGCGAGCGACATCTCAGCGCCTCGCCAACAGGCCTTGCGGCCGGATCGCCAGCACCAGCACCATGATCAGGAACGTCACGACGATGGCGTAGGTCGGGATGTAGACCGAGCCGAGCTGCTCGGCGAGGCCGATGATGAGCGCGCCGAGCGCCGCGCCGGGGATCGAGCCCATGCCGCCCACGATCACGACGACGAGGGACGCCAGCAGGAAGCGGATGTCCTCACCGGGCGACAGTGACTGGAAGGTGCCGCCGACCACGCCGGCGATGCCCGCAAGCCCCGCGCCAAAGGCGAACACGGCGACGAAGACGAGCTGGATGCGCACCCCCGTCGCGGCGAGAATGTCGCGATCGTCGACGCCGGCACGGATGATCATGCCGATCCGGGTGCGGTTGAGCGCGAGCCACATCGCGACGCCGATGATCACGGACGCGATGAAGATCACGAGCCGCACCATGGGATATCTGAGATAGACCGGCTCGCCCGATGATTTGATCGCCGTGACCAGCGGCAGCTCGATGGGACCGATCAGCCAGTTCGGGGTCTGGATCTGGTAGAAGTCACCGCCGCAGGCCCACAGCATGAGATCGGCAAACACGATCGACAGCCCGATCGTCACCATCGTTTGCCGGAGGTCCTGGCCCTCCATCCGGCGGAACACGATCACCTGCAGCAGCACGCCGACCAAGGCCGTCAGGATAAAGGCGACGACGAAGCCGAGGATCCAGGAGCCGGTCGATGAGCTGATGGCGTAGCCGACATAGCCGCCGAACAGATAGAGCGAGCCGTGCGCGAGGTTGACGTTGCGCATCAGGCCGAAGATCAGCGTGAAGCCGCTGGCGACCAGGAAGTAGAGGCCCCCGAGCGTGATGCCGTTGAACACCGCGTTGAGGAAGACGCGCTTGCGGCCGATCGCCTCTTCCAGTCCCGGCGGCCACACCGCGAAGATCAGCCAAAGCGCGACCGCAACTGCGATGATCGTAACCAGCGCCCAGGCCGGATGGCGTTCGACGAAGCGGCTCATGTGCGCCACCCGCTTGGCCAGGGCGCATCCCTTACGCCCAACATAATCAGGTCAGGCAGCCTTGTGTCGGCCGCTAGCCTCGCCATGAACGTGCGCTCCCGTCGGTCGCGATCCTCTTTCGGGATCGCGTTGCCGGCATCCTAGCCAGGCGGTGAGGGCGACGTTTGATCGTGAGTATCTTTTCGTGGCCTGCGCTCAGGCGCGCAAAACCTTGGCGGCGCGGCGATAATCGGTCGGAGCCATCCCGACATTGGCAGCGAAGAAACGGGTGAAACCGCTCTGCGAAGAGAAGCCGAGGTCGAAGCCGATGTCGGCGATCGGCACCTCGCTAGCCACCAGTGCTTCGAGCGCCTGTTCCATGATCAGCGTGTTGAGATAGAGGTTCGGCGTGACGCCGGTCTGGACGCGGAACAGCCGGTAGAAATGCGGCCGCGACAGGCCGGATTCGCGCGCGATGGTGTCGAGCTCGATTTCGGCGCCGGGGCTCTCCGACATCATCTTGATGCACTTGCGCACGCGAAAGTCGGTGACGGCGCCGCCTGCGCGCGGATCGCGCGCGATCTCGGCCTGCTGCCAGCTTTCGTCGTAGCAGATGTCGATCAGCCGCCGCAGCTCGGAATCGAGGCTGGAGAGCGATGGTGCGCCGCACACGAGCGCGGCGGTCCGCCTGATGTGCTTGTCGAGCGCGGGGGTGCGCCTGAACTGCGTGCGGCCGAAGCGCAACCGGTCGGAGCCGGAGGCATCCGGCGCAAACCATTCGGCGTTGACATAGAGCACGAAGAAGATCGCGCCGCCGTCGAGATCGGTCGGCAGGAAATTGTGCGGTTCCCAGGGATTGACGGCGACGACCGACGTCTCGTTGAGATCGTAATGCCCGTCGGAGACGTCGATGCATGCCGGCATGCCGCCGACATGGAAGATCAGATGACCTTCGCGATGGGCGTGGATATTGAAAGGGCGGTTCAACTGATAAACCGTCGCCCGGCCGAAGCGGCCATGGAAGACGGCGAGCGCACGGCTCATGCCTTCCCCTCCCGGATATTCTTGTCTTTTCGGCCAGCCTTCAACAATGCCGCGGAGATTGCAAGAGCGGAGAGCGACCGCGTCAGCGAGTCGCTCCCCGGTTGCGTCTACCTGACGGGATGCGTCAGTACTTCTTACATTCGGGCACGGTACGGCTCGGCAGCCCGATCTTGGAGAACACGGCCGGGTCGTAGCCGAGCGTCTGGTTGACGTTCGGGATCACCTTCACGACCTTGCTGAACAGCGCGCCCTTGCCGTCGTCGACGACTTCGGTGACGAAGTTGGTGCCGATCGCCTGGCGGTTGGAGTCGAGCTTGATCTTGCCGTTCGGCGCGTCGAGCTCGATCTTCGCCAGCGCCTCCCGGAACTTCGCCTGGTTGTTGGAGAGATCGCCGTTGACCTGACGCAGCGCGAGGATCAGCGCCATGGTTGAATCGTAGTAGTTGGTGGCGAGCAGCGACGGGCTCGGGAAGCGCTTGTTGGGGGGGAAGGCGTCCTGATAGGCCTTCACGAATTTCTGCCAGCCCGGATCCTCCCAGGTGTCGGCCTGTCCGCTCGCCGCGATGGTTCCGATCAGCGCGTTCTTGGCGTTGCCCTTCGACGACAGGATGGTCTGGTCGATCATGATGGAACCGCCCATCAGATGCGCCTTGCCGCCGGCCTGCTGATACTGGTTGAGGAAGTTGACGGCATCGGCGCCGCCGAGCCCGAGATAGATGGCGTCGACATCGTCCGGCAGGGCGGCGATGACGGAGGCGAAGTCCTTCGTTCCCAGCGGTACCCATTGCCGGTTGGTGACCTGTCCTCCGGCGCCGCAGAACTCGAGCACCAGCCCGAACACCTGCGTGTAGATGAATGAATAGTCCTCGCCGACGGTCGCGATCTTGCGATACTTCTTCTCTTCATAAGCGTATTTGCCGAGGCCGACCTGCCACTGCGCGCCGTCCATGTTGTAGCGGAAGAAGTTCGGGGCGGGGTCGACATAGGTCGTCTCCTGCGCACCGGATGCGGCATTGATGAACGTCAGCTCGGGATGGGTCTTGGCAAAATTCTTCACCGCGATGCCTTCGTCGCCGGAGAGCGGCGACAGCAGGATCTGCACCTTGTCCTGCTCGATCAGCTTGCGCACGGCGCGCACGGCCGAGTCCGGCGTCGCGTCGGTCGAGGCGACGATGAATTCGAGTTCCTTGTCGCCGATCTTCTTGCCGAGCACGTTGAGCGCGGTCTGGTGGCCGCGCATGCCGTCCTCGCCGAGCACCGTGTAGGTGCCCTCGAGCGTCGCGGTCACGCCGACCTTGATCTTTTCCTGGGCGATCGCCGCGCCCGAAAGAAACAGGCTGCTCAACGCGAGCAGTCCGATGCTGCATTTCGACATGTGCTCCTCCCCTTCTGTCATCGCTTGTTGCCGCGACGAACCGTACGATGCCCGTGGCTTTCGGAGCCCGCGGCTTTGGAGGAAAGCTAACCGAAGTCGCCTGCGCTGCACCCATCGCGGCCTCGCTCGGCTTGACTGGCAGTCTCATTTTTGAATGTTGCGGCGCGAGTGATTTTCGCGGTGCAGCAGCGCCGCGTCGCAAAAATGTCCTGGGCGGAAATCTGCGTCGTGCTCTCCTGGACTTTCTCGACAGCTCTTGCGCGCATCGGCGCCATCGAGCGGACAAGGCCACGCGCGGCTTCCCGTGCCGGTCTGTTTCGTCCGGCTGTCAACCCGTCGGCGCAAAAATATTCCGCTTTACCGAAATTCGGTTTTGGCGTATGTTTCGCTCATCCCGGCTCATTCTTGAGGGGCGATCATGCGGTCGTCTTGTTCGCGAGCCGGGCTTGCGGTGGACGCGGCAGCGTCGGCACGAGATGGGGCGGGCAGGGCGGGTAGTCCCTGTGAGCCCGAAACCCGCGTGCGGACGAACGGCGCTGCCAGGCTTCGTCTCGTTTGTAAGTTTCCGGCGCTGTCGACGGTGTCAGGGAATACTGCGGCGAAATGGCGGGCCGTGCGTACGGCAAAACCGTGTGGTCCTGGCCGTCGTTGCTACGGTCAAGCTGTCTGCGGAGATGTGCGCGAGCCCAACCGGGCGGACGGCATCATTCAAATTCGCGGGGCGAGGGAGGCCAGAAGGAAAGTTCGGCTCCCGGGAGAGCGCGGCATAAGCCGTCCGACCATCGCGCAGGGAAGGCCGAGTGATCGGCACCACCTGTATGCTGCTGTGCGGTTTTCCTGCGTGTGCATTTGCGCAGCAGACCGCGGGTGTCATGTCGGCACCCGGCCTTCCCTGCGCCCTCTTGGATTGGAGAGCGGCGAGGCCAAGCAAAGCTCGGGCGAAATCAGCCGCGAGAACGCGCAGCCGCGTCGCCAGCAGACGAACGAGTTTCCGAACTGATGAGATCATCAAGCTTGCATTCGTCGCGCCCGGTATACCGCCTGCCGCCTTCCTGAGCTGCGTGCCGAGATGAAATGCAGAGCGATGAGTCATTAGTCGCGCTTATGTCGCGAATTTTTACTTCCAATTTTACTTCGCAAAATCCCGCCCATAGCCTCACGCGCAACTGATCACATCCGCAGGGATCGCTGAAGATCGTTGCGGCCGCTCATTGTAACCAACGAGGGTTGCCATGCTTGACAGGGATAAGGGGAATGCCGCTGCCGGCCACGCCGGAACGAATCCGGGGGAGGCAAAAAAGCTGAGCCGCCGCACGCTGTTGAAGGGTGCCGCAGCAATTGCGGGCGCAGCCGCAGGCTCCGACGCAATTCGCGGCTTCCCGACCATCTGGGCGCAGGAGATCAAGGATATCGAGCTGCGCCATGTCGGCGTCTCCTATTCGGTGGTGAAGGCGATCGGCGACCAGGCCGCCAAGGACCTCGGCTTCAAGGTGACGATGCAGAACCTCGACACCTCCGCGTCCATCAACCGCTTCATAAGCCAGCCTAATACGGTCGACATCGCCGATCTCGAGGGCTGGCAGGCCAAGCTGGCGGCCAAGCGCGGCGTGATCCAGGGCATCGAGGTCAAGAAGATCAAGGAGTTCGACAACATCCTGCCGATCTTCACCAAAGGCGAGATCGACGGCCACAAGATCCCGCGCCAGGGCATCTCGCCCTTTGAAGCCATGTACATCGCCAAGCCCGACGCGACCGACCTCAATGACGGCGTCACCGAATGGGCGACCTTCCTGCCGCAGGTCTACAACGCCGACTCGATCGGCTATCGCCCCGATCTCGTCGGCCACGAAGTGACCGAGTGGAAGGACCTGATCGATCCCAAGTTCAAGGGCAAGGCCGCGATCCTCGACGTGCCCGCCATCGGCATCATGGACGCTGCGCTCTGCTTCGAGAGCGCCGGCCTGATCAAGTACGGCAACAAGGGCAACATGACCAAGGAGGAGATCGACTTCACCTGCAACAAGCTGATCGAGCTGAAGAAGCAGGGCCAGTTCCGCGCGACCTGGACCACCTTCGACCAGTCGGTGCAGCTGATGGCGGCGGGCGAGGTGATCATCCAGTCGATGTGGTCGCCGGCGGTGGCCGCCGTCCGCGTCAAGGAAATTCCCTGCGTCTACGCGCCCGTCAACGTCAAGAACGGCAAGGAAGGCTATCGCGGCTGGTGCAACGGCATGGGCCTGATGAAGCACCTCTCGGGCAAGAAGCTCGATGCCGCCTACGAATATCTCAACTGGTACCTCTCGGGCTGGCAGGGCGGCTTCGTCGCGCGCTACGGCTATTACAGCCCGGTGCCCTCGACCGCGAAGAAATTCCTCACCCCGGCGGAATGGGCGTTCTGGTACGAGGGCCAGCCTGCGCCGGAGGTGGTCAACGACCCCTACGGCGTCGCGATGGAGAAGGCCGGCACCAAGCGCGACGGCGGCTCGTTCCTCGACCGCGTCAAGAACATCTCCTGCTGGAACACGCTGATGGACGAGGCCGCCTACATGAACAAGCGCTGGAACGACTTCAAGGTGGCCTGAAACCTGCTTTCCCTGACGAAAGGCGCCGGCGCGGCGACGCGCCGGTGGATGAGATCGACGTCGAGGCATTCGCTGACATGCAGCCAGCTCAAAGTCCAATTCCATCGCGATCGAATCTGGCCGGCTGGCTCTACGTCTTGCCGCTGGTCTTGGTGCTCGTGCCGTTCTTCGTGGCGCCGATCCTGGTGGTGCTGGCGGCGAGCTTCTTCGCCACCGACGGCTTTGGCGGCCTGACGCCGGGCTTCACGCTGGCGAGCTACGTCGAGGTGCTGCACTCGGCGCTGACGCTGAAGCTGTATCTGGCGACGATCAAGTTCACGGTGCTGACCTGGATCTTCACCCTGATCATCGGCTTCTTCGTTGCCTATTTCCTGGTCTTCCACGTCCGCAATCAATTGCTGGCGATCGGCCTGTTCCTGCTCTGCACCGTGCCGTTCTGGACCTCGAACATCATCCGGATGATCTCGTGGATCCCGCTGCTCGGCAAGGAAGGCCTGATCAACCAGGCGCTGCTCGCACTCGACGTGATCCGCCAGCCGCTGGAAGTGCTGCTGTTCTCCGATCTTGCGGTGGTCATCGCCTATGTCCATCAGCTCACGATCTTCATGATCGTGCCGATCTTCAATTCCATGGCGCGGATCGACAAGAAGCTGATCGAGGCCGCGATCGATGCCGGCGCCAGCCGTTTCGACATCATGCGCCTGATCGTGGTGCCGATGTCCAAGAGCGGCATCGCGCTCGGCACCATCTTCGTGGTTTCGATCGTGATGGGCGATTTCTTCGTGGTCAAGGTGATGTCCGGCGGCGGCTCCGCCTCCGTGGTCAGCGCCTTCTACGAGGACGTCGGCGTGCTGCAATATCCGACCGCAGCGGCAAGCGCCGTGCTGCTGACGCTGGTGCTGGTCGCGATCGTCGCGCTGATCCTGCGCACCGTCGATATCAGGCAGGAGATCACGCGATGAGCGCGGTTCTCGCCGACATGCCGGGGACCGTGGCGCCCGCGACGACCAAAGCCATCGCGCCGAGCAAGGGTGGCCGGCCCTGGACGTTCTATGTCCTGGCAGCGCTGTTCGTGGCTTACGTGCTCGCGCTCTACGGCCCGATGTTCTGCATCTACATCCTGTCATTCCAGGACATCCGCGGCGGCCTCGTCTTCCCGATGAAGGGCCAGTCGCTGCACTGGTTCATCGATCTCTTCACCCAGGTGCGCACCGGCGATGTCAAGGGCTCGTTCGACCGCTCCATCAAGCTCGCCGTCATCGTCACCATCATCACGGTGGTGGTGTCGTTTCTCGCCGGGCTCGGTTTTCGCAAGCGCTTTCGCGGCGACACGTTCGTCTTCTACATGATGATCGGCAGCCTGGTCGCGCCCGGCCTGGTGCTCGGCCTCGGTACGGGCCTGTTGTTCCAGGCGCTCGGGCTGAATGCCAGCTGGTACACCTCGGCGCTGGGCGCGCAGCTGTCCTGGACGCTGCCGTTCGGCGTGCTGGTGATGTTCGCGGTGATGTCGCGCTTCAACCATGCGTGGGAGGAGGCGGCTTACGATCTCGGCGCCAGCCGCTGGCAATCGATCTGGCTGGTGATGATCCCGGTCCTGGCCCCCGGCCTCGTCGCGGTCGCGCTGTTCGGTTTCACGCTGTCCTATGACGAGTTCGCACGCAGCCTGCAGACCGCGGGCTCGCTGAACACCCTGCCGCTGGAAATCTGGAGCATGACGCTGAACGTCACATCGCCCTCGCTCTACGCGCTGGGCACGGTGACCACCATCGTCTCCTTCGTCGTGATCGGTGCCAGCCTCGGCACCATCGTGCTGATCCAGAAGAAGCGCGGCAGCCGGGCAAAGGGACAAGAATGAAGAACGATCGCGGCGATATCGAGCTGGCAGGCGTCTGCAAGAGTTTTGACGGCGTGACCAATGTGGTCGACGGCGTCAATCTCAAGATCGCCGATGGGGCCTATTGCTGCTTCATCGGCCCCTCCGGCTGCGGCAAGACCACGATCCTGCGCATGATCGCCGGCCATGACGACCCGACCGCGGGCGAGATCGTGATCGGCGGACAGAACGTCGTCGGGCTCGCGCCGGTGCAGCGCCGCACCGCGATGATGTTCCAGTCCTACGCGCTGTTTCCGCATCTGACGGTCCGGGAGAACATCGCCTTTGCGCTGCGCGTGCGCGGCCAGTCCAAGGCGGATCGTTTGCGCGCAGCCGATGCCATGATCGAAAAGGTCCGGCTGACGAGCTTCGCCGACCGCCTGCCGGCCCAGTTGTCCGGCGGCCAGCAGCAGCGCGTGGCGCTGGCGCGCGCGGCGATCACCGAGCCGCGCGTGCTGCTGCTCGACGAGCCGCTGTCGGCGCTCGACGAGCAGCTCCGCGTCCAGATGCGCCAGGAGCTCAGGCGGATGCAGCAGGAGCTCGGCATCACCTTCATTCACGTCACCCACACCCAGCTCGAGGCGATCGCGCTTGCGGATCTCGTCGTGGTGATGGAGCAGGGCAGGATCAAGCAGGCGGGCGCAGCGCGCGAGGTCTATGCCCATCCGCACGACCGCTATGTCGCCGAGTTCATGGGCGGCCAGAACGTGCTGTCGGGCCGAGTGGAGAAGGTCAATGGTGCGAGCTTCACGCTCGCGCAGGCGGCTCCCTCGGGCATCGAGGTGCCGCTTCAGGCCCGCCCGACCGTCAGCGTCGGCGACAAGGTCGATATCGCCGTGCGGCGCGACGACGTCGCGCTGGTGAGGCCCGGCAGGGAGCTGCCGCCGGGCTGCACCGCGTCGCTGCCGAGCCGGGTGCTCGCCATCGAATACCAGGGCTATTTCGTCAAGGTCATGCTCGACACCGTGCCGGACGACGAGTTCGTCGCCTATGTGCCGGAAAAGACCTTCTTTGCAGATCCCTTCACCGTCGGCGATGTCGTGATGGCCACGTGGGCCACCGGCAGCGCACTTCCACTCGCCTGAAGACCCGCCGCGCACAGGAGCATGACCGTGCAGATATCCTTCACCCTCAACGGACGGCCGACAAGCGTGGACGTCGAGCCGGCAACACTCGTCGCCGAGCTTCTGCGTGAGCAGCTCCATCTCACCGGCACCCATATCGGCTGCGACACCAGCCAGTGCGGCGCCTGTGTCGTGCATCTGAACGGCCTGCCGGTGAAGAGCTGCACGCTGCTCGCGCCCGCGCTCGACGGTGCGACACTGCTCACGATCGAGGGCCTGACGGGCGACCCAGGCTCGAACCAGATGCATCCGATGCAGGAGGCCTTCCGCCAGCATCACGGGCTGCAGTGCGGCTTCTGCACGCCGGGCATGCTGATGACGGCCGTCGCGCTTGCGACCGAGAAGCCGGATCTGACGGAGGCCGATGTCCGCCACGGCCTCGAAGGCAATATCTGCCGCTGCACCGGCTACCAGAACATCGTCATCTCGGTGATGGCCGGTGCTGCCGCCATGCACGCCGCCAAGGGAGAGTGACCATGGGCAATGTGATCGGCATCGGCGCCGCACCGAAACGGAAAGAGGACCAGCGTTTCCTCACCGGCCGTGGCAATTACGTCTCCGACATCAAGCGCCCCGGTATGGCCGCCGGCGTGTTTGTGCGCTCGCCGCACGGCCACGCGGTGCTGCGCGGGATCGACAAGAGTGCCGCGCTGGCATCGCCTGGGGTCATCGCGGTCCTGACCGGCGACGATGTCGCCGATGATGGGCTGGGCTCGCTGCCCTGCGGCTGGGGCATCACGGATGCCAAGGGCGTGCCGATGAAGGAGCCGCCGTTCCCGATGCTGGCGCAGGACAAGGTGCGGTTCGTCGGCGACATGGTGGCCTTCGTCATCGCGGAAACGCCGGAGCAGGCCAATGCGGCGGCCGACCTGCTGAAGGTCGACTACGAGGTGCTCCCCTCGGTGGTCGGCGTGCTGGAAGCCGTCAGGCCCGACGCGCCGCAATTGTTCGACGACGTGCCGAACAACATTTGCTGCAATTGGGAGCTCGGCGACAAGGCCGCGGTCGAGACTGCGTTCAAGAAGGCGGCGCATGTCGCAAAGCTGAGCCTCGTCAACAACCGCCTGATCGGCAACCCCATGGAGCCGCGCGCGGCCATCGCCGAATACGAGCCGGGCACGGATCGCTACACGCTGTGGACCACCAGCCAGTTCCCGCACGTCGTCCGCTTCCTGATGGGCGCGCTGGTGCTGAACATTCCCCAGCACAAGCTGCGCGTGGTCGCGCCGGATGTCGGCGGCGGCTTCGGCGTCAAGCAGTTCCATTACGGCGAGGAGGCCGTGATCACCTGGGCCGCCAAGCGCGTCAGGCGGCCGGTGAAATGGGTGGCGAGCCGCTCGGAGGGCTATGTCTCCGATCGCCACGGCCGCGACCATGTCACCGAGGCCGAGCTCGCGCTCGATGAGACCGGAAAATTCCTCGCCTTCCGCGTCAACACGCTGGCCAATATGGGCGGCTATCTCTCGACCTTCGGGCCGAACATCCCGACCAATCTCTATGGGCCGCTGCTCGGCGGCGTCTACACCACGCCGGCGATCTACTGCAACGTGAAGGTGGTCTTCACCAACACCGTTCCGGTCGACGCCTATCGTGGCGCGGGCCGGCCCGAGGCGACCTTCGTGCTGGAGCGCATCGTCGATGTCGCCGCCAGCGAGATGGGAATCGATCGGGTCGAGATCCGCCGCCGCAACATGATCCCGAAGGAGGCCTATCCGTATCAGACGCCGGTGCTGGTGCAGTACGATTCCGGCGATCCCATGGGCTGTCTCGACGGCGCGCTGGTGGCGGCCGACGTCAAGAAGTTCGGCGTGCGCAAGGCGGCGTCCGCCAGCAAGGGCAAGTTCCGTGGGCTCGGCTACTCCACCTATGTCGAGGCCTGCGGCCTTGCGCCGTCGCGCTTCGCCGGGCGGTTAGGGGCGCGCGGCGGCCTCTATGAGAGCGCCACGGTGCGGGTACACCCGACCGGCCAGGTAACGGTCATGATCGGCACGCACAATCACGGCCAGGGCCACGAGACCACCTTCGCGCAAATCGTCTCGGACAAGCTCGGCGTCGCCTTCGAGAATGTCGACATCGTGTTCGGCGATACCGACCGCGTCCAGTTCGGCATGGGCACCTATGGCTCGCGCTCGCTGGTCGTCGGCGGCGCCGCGCTGTCGAAGGCGACCGACAAGGTGATCGTCAAGGGCAAGAAGATCGCCGCGCATCTGCTCGAGGCATCCGAGGCCGATATCCAGTTCGAGGCCGGCAAGTTTTCCGTGGCCGGCACGGACCGCATCAAGACCTTCGAGGAGATCGCGGGCGCAGCCTACGTGCCGCACAATTACCCGCTCGAAGTGCTGGAGCCGGGGCTCGAGGAGCAGGCCTATTACGACCCCGTCAACTTCACCTATCCCGGCGGCTGCCACATCGCCGAGGTCGAGGTCGATCCCGAGACGGGCACGGTGACGCTGGTGAACTATACGGCGGTGGACGACGTCGGCACGGTCATCAACCCGATGATCGTCGAGGGCCAGCTGCACGGCGGCATCGTGCAGGGTGTCGGCCAGGCGCTGTTCGAGAACGCCGTCTATGACGAAGGTTCCGGCCAGTTGCTGTCGGGCTCGCTGATGGATTACTGCATGCCGCGCGCCGACCACCTGCCGATGATGAACGTTGCGACCCACTCGACGCTGTGCACGCACACGCCGATGGGCGTGAAGGGTTGCGGCGAAGTCGGCACCATCGGCTCGCCCGCCGCCGTCATCAACGCGGTGGTCGATGCGCTGTCGCATCTCGGCGTCACCCATGTCGACATGCCGGCGACTCCGAACCGGATCTGGCGCCTGCTGCAAAACGCGTCGCTGCCGGTCGCGGCGGAATAGGGAGGATAACAATGAAACCGTTTGCCTATCACCAGCCGGACCAGATCCCCGATGCGGCCAAGCTCCTGACTTCGATCGAGGACAGCAAGCTCGTCGCCGGCGGCATGACGCTGATCCCGACGCTGAAGCAGCGGCTGGCCAGTCCATCCGCGCTGGTCGATCTGTCGAAGCTCGGAAACCTCAAGGGCATCACCGACGACGGCGCCACCATCACCATCGGCGCCATGACGCCGCATGCGGTGGTGGCTGCCTCGAAGCTGGTGCAGACAAAGATCCCAGGGCTCGCAGCGCTGGCCTCGATGATCGGCGATCCCGCCGTGCGCAGTCGCGGCACCATCGGCGGCTCGGTCGCCAATAATGATCCGGCCGCGGATTATCCCGCCGGCGTGCTCGGCTTGGGGGCCACCGTCATCACCAGCAAACGCGAGATCGCGGCGGACGAGTTCTTCCTCGGCCTGTTCGAGACCGCGCTCGATCCCAGCGAGATCGTCACCGCGATCCGCTTCCCCGTGCCGGTCAAAGCGGGGTACGCGAAGTTCAAGGCCCCCGCGTCGCGTTACGCTCTGGTCGGCGTGTTCGTCGCGAAATTCGCCGACGGCGTTCGCGTCGCGGTCACTGGTGCCGGGCCCGGCGTGTTCCGCGTGCCGCCGATGGAGGCGGCGCTGTCGGGCAATTTCGATCCGTCCGCGATCGCGGCGATCAAGATCGACACCGACGGCCTCACCTCCGACATCCATGCCGAAGCCGATTACCGTGCGCATCTCGTCACGGTCATGGCCAAACGCGCCGTCGAAGCGGCGCTCAGCTAACTCTCTTAGGGTTCATGATGACTGATGGTTCCGGCCGAACGGCCTTCCCGCCGGCGCCGACTGGCCTTGGCGCGCTCTCTGCAACCGAGATCGTGGCCGGCTATCGGCGCAAGGCATTCACGCCGCGCGATGTCGTCGACGACACCATCGCCGCGCTGGAGGCGACGAACGAAGCCTGCAACGCAATCGTGACCCCGATGTACGAGCAGGCGAGGGCGGAGGCCGATCGTCTCACCAAGGAGATGCGCGCGGGCGAAGTCATGGGTCCGCTGGCCGGCGTGCCCGTCACGATCAAGGATCTCGTCTTCGTCGCAGGGGTGCCTGCCTATGCCGGCTCGCCCATGAATACGGCGTTCGTGCCCGAGGTCGATGCCGCCGTGGTGTCCGCGTTAAAAGCATCCGGCGCCATCATCACCTGCAAGACCACGACCTGCGAGTCCGGCTACAAGCTCACGGCGGACAGCCCGGTCACCGGCACCACGCGCAATCCCTGGAATCCCGGCCGCACCAGCGGCGGATCGAGCGGCGGCGCGGCGGCCGGCGTTGCCGCCGGCTGCGGCCCGATCGCGATCGGCACCGACGGCGTCGGCTCGATCCGCGTGCCGTCGTCGTTCTGCGGCGTGTTCGGCCTCAAGCCGACCTTCGGTCTCGTCCCGCGCTCGCCCGGCTTCTCGCCGCCGTCCTGGGCTTCGCTTGCGCATACCGGGCCGATCACACGTACGGTCGCAGACGCTGCGCTGACGCTGGAGATCATCGCTGCTTACGACATGCGCGATGCCGCAAGCCTTCCCGTGCCGTCCCGCCGCTTCGATATCGACGCCGCAGCGCTGAACGGCATTCGCATCGCCGCCAGCGTCGATCTCGGTTATGCCGCCGTCAGTCCCGACGTGACGGCCGCATTCGGCAGGGCGCTCGCCATTCTCGATTCCTGCGGAGCGCAGGTCACCATGGAGGGCCCCACGCTCGATCCCGGCATTCTGGAGCATACGCTGAAGCCGATCGCCTTCACCGAGCAGGCGGCGGCCGTCGCGGGCAAGAGCGCGGCCGATCTCGCCGGCTCCGAGGCCGCCTATCGCGATGTCGTCGGCGTCGGGCGGCGCTACAGCGGCACGGACTATATCGAAGCGGGCTATCGCCGCGGGCAGGCGCGCAACGCCTTCGTCAAGCTGTTCGAGCGCGTCGATGCGCTGGTGACGCCGACCGTCGCGGTGACCGCGTTCGAAGCCGGCCAGATCGGCGTCGGCACGATCGACGGCCGCGAGGTCGACCCGCATCTCGGCTGGTCGCCCTTCACCTGGCCGATCAATCTCGCCGGCCTTCCGGCCGCGACGCTGCCGTGCGGCTTCGACCGCGACGGAATGCCGATCGGGCTGCAGATCGTCGCGCCCTGGCTCGACGAGCCCACCATCTTCCGCATCGCCGCCGCCTTCGAAGCGGCACAACCCTGGGCAAAGTTCTGGCCGCAACTGGCGTTGCGCGAGCAGAGCCTTGGCGTTCGTCAGGGCGTGAGATAACGGTGCCGGCGCAGGTAGCTGACGAGAAATCTTGTGAGCATCTACGCAGCGGACTCAATATTCACCAAGACTTCTCCGGCGATGATTTCGGGATCCCCAAGATCAAGGTCGTGCATGCTTGCTTGAATGAACCCCATCACCTTCGCGTTCGCCGCATTGGCGCTTTCGCGGTCCTCGAATATCGTCACGGCGACACCAACGCCTTCGCCTCCGTCCAACACATAATATGACTTGAAACCGGGCGACTCTCTCAGGATCTGACCGACGCCGCTTTTGGCGCGGCGGGCAGCATCCGCGACTGAACGAACCTTGGTGTACTTCCGAATGAGTATGAACATCAGGCCACCCTTGCGTCTCGGTTCCTGCGCCACGCATCAAAGCATACCGGGCCGGTGCTGGACTAGGGCGTACTTATGAACCGGATCAAGAACGAAGCTCATTTTTGACCACCTCTGCGATACACTTCAGGAAAGCTCAATCGGCGCGCCGCGGCCGCTCAGCTCTTCGTCGAGCCGCAGATAATGCGCGAGATAATCGTGCAGCGCGGTTGCCGCTTTCGAGGTCGCGCCGCTCGACTTGTAGAGCAGGAGCTCGATCTTCGGCAGCGGGGGCAGGCCTTCGTTCGGCCCGATCTCGCGCATCGCCGGCACCAGCGCGCTGCGGCCGAGCACGGTGACGGCCATGCCGGCGAAGGCCGCGGCCTGCAGGCCGCCGACGCTTTCGCTGACGCAGGCGATGCGCCAGCGCAAGTTCGCGCGCTCCAGGGTGTCGATGGCGTAGTCGCGATAGATGTTGCCGGGCGGCAGGAGCGCCAGCGGAATCGGACGCTCCTGATGCGCGGCGGACTGCTCGCCGGTCATCCACACCAATTGCTCGCGCCGCACCACCTGGCCGCCGGTGAAATCGTTCATGCGGGTGACGAGCGCGATATCGACGTCGCCGCGCTTGACCAGGCCGACCAGCGGCGTCGACAGGGCGCAGTTGAGCTCGACCTGCACGCGCGGGAAGGATTTTCGGAACACGCTGAGGATCGAGGGCAGCATGAACGCCGCATAGAGGTCGGGCGTGCCGAGCACGACCTGGCCCTCGATCTCCTGCGACGCCAATTGCGAGATCAGCTCGTCATGCAACCGCAGGATGGATTTGGCGTAGGTGAGAACGGTGGTGCCGTCGTCGGTCAGCGTCAGCCTGCGGCCGCCATGCTCGAACAATTGCTTGCCGGTCAATTCCTCCAGCCGCTGCAATTGCAGCGTGATCGCCGGCTGGGTGCGGCCCAGCCGGCGCGCGGTCTCGGTGATGCTGCCGGTCTCGACCACCGAGATCAGCGACCGGAGCATGCGGATGTCGAGGCTGATGAGGTTCATGCGGCGTCCATGTCGCCCAGAATTTATGCAAGTTCCGTGCTACCGGCCGCCAAGCGGCAGTGCCCGGCGTTGCGTTCTGAACGCGCATCCCGGTCGGAGTGCATATGTGTGTGCACCTGGTCCCGCTCTAGTCCCTCGTAAGTGTGTGATAACTCCTTGGAATATCGGTGCTATCGAGGCGGTGCTCAGCTGTCAGTTGGTCGGCCCATCGCCACGGATCGCGAATGTCGTCGCCTTCAGCTTGGTCATGCCGAACTTGTCGAACAGCTTGTCATAGGTGCCATCAGTGCGGATCGAGGTGAGAGCGTCGGCGACGGCCTGGGCGAGCAGCTTGTCGCGGAAGGCGAAGGTGATGTCGGTGCCCGCGATGTCGCGAACCCAGATCTTGGCGATGCCCTTTTGCTCCAGCGAGTTTGCGGTCTCGTTGATGTTGAGCGCGGCCTCAAGCTGTCCGGCGCGCAGCGCCGCGGAGGTGGCGGTGACGGTGGTGAAGGTACGCAGCTCGACCGGCTTGAGGCCCTTGGCTTCCATCGCCGTGCTGAACTCGCGCGCCTTGCGCTCGGTGTAGGTCGCCGATTCCACACCGACCACGCGGCCGGCGAGGTCCTCGAATTTCTCCAGCTTCAGGGTGGAGGAGGGGTCGGTGTAGATGCTGATCGCCTGCTGGGCATAAGGCACGAGGTAGAGCATCTTGGAGCGCTCCTCGGTCCAGAACAGGCCGGTGTTGATGGCATCGAAGCGGCCGGAGCGCAGCGCCGGGATCATCGGCGGGAAGTCCATGCGCAGGAACACCGGCTCGACGCAGATGCGCTTGGCGATCTCGCGGGCGAGCTCGACGTTGAGGCCCTGCAGCTCGCCCTTGTCGTCGACGAATTGCTGCGGCGGCAGCGTCGGGTTGATCGACATCTGCCATTTCGGCGCCTCGATCAGGCTCGAGGCCGGCACTTTCGGCGTGCAGGTCTGCGCACCGGCGGCCTGCGTCAGGCCGGCCAGAAGGACGAGGGCGGAGAGAGTCTTGGGAAATCGCATCAAGGTACTCCTGTCAAATGGTGGGTGGCAGTTGATCGGCTTGCCGGGTCAGGATCAGCGAGATGTGGCGCGCCGCGGTCACCACCTCGTCGCGCTGGTTGAGGAGGTCGAGCGTCTCGACGACGATGCCGCGCGCGGGGTTTTTGGTCGGCCGTTTCTCGACGAAGCGGAAGCGCACCCGCAAGCGATCGCCCGCGACGATGGGGCCTTTGAACTTCACCTCGTCCCAGCCGAGCGAGGCGACCGAGGTCTCCTCGTACAGCTTCAGCTCCGACTTCAGCCCTTCCATCAGCGACAGGCCGTAAAGGCCATGGCCGATCACCGCGGGGAAGCCGCGCGAGCGCGCATAGGCGCCATCGACATGGAGCGGATGATGGTCGCGGGTGACGTCGGCGAAGGCCGCGATGTCGGCTTCCGTCACGGTGTGCATGGCGGTCTCGAACTCCGCGCCGAGCGCGATGTCCTCGTAACGGAGATTGATCGGGGCGCTCGTGTCCATGCTGGTCCCTCAGGCAACCTTGCGTGGCCGCGCCGGGAGCGCCTTGAAGCTTTGCGCGATGCCCATCGGCCCGGAGCGGAAGATGCGCGGGTCCATGTCTTTCAGCTGCGGGCTGATCCGCGGTTTGAATCCCATATGGGCGAGGATGTCCTCCTCGAGCCGCGCGCCCGGCGCGATCTCGGTCAGCGTCACGTGGCCGCTCTCCAGCTCGAACACGGCGCGCTCGGTGACGTAGCTGACATGCTGGCCGCGCTGCGCGGCAAGGGAAGCGCTGAAGCTGATCTGGCCGACTTGCGCGACGAACTTGCGGAAGGCGCCGTCGCGCCGGATCGCGAGGCGCCCGTTCTCAACGCCGATGTCGAACTTGCCGCCGGTCATGGTGCCGCTGAAGATCAGGCGCTTGGCGTTCTGGGTGATGTCGATGAAGCCGCCGGAGCCGTCGCGGCGTTCGCCGAAACGAGTGACGTTGACGTTGCCTTTTGCGTCGACCTCGGCGAAGGAGAGGAAGGCGCAGGAGAGGCCGCCGCCGTCGTAGAAGTCGAACTGATAGGCCTGATCGAGAATGACGCGCGGATTGATCGCGGTGCCGAATTCGCGGGCATGACCCGGCACGCCACCGACGACGCCGGATTCCACCGTCAGCGTGATCAGGTCGGAGATGCCTTCCTCGGCCGCGACATTGGGGATCATCGCAGAAATGCCGACGCCGAGATTGACGACGTCGCGCGGGCGCAGCTCGAAGGCGGCGCGGCGGGCGATCACCCGCCGTTCGGTGAGCGGATCGGGCGTGATCATCGCGACAGGCACCCGCGTCTCGCCGCAGCGCGCGGGGTCGTAAGTCGTGCCGTAGGTCTGCATCTGCTCGGGCTCGAGCACGACGTGGTCGATCAGGAAACCCGGGATCTTCACCATCTGCGGATGGATCGAGCCGCGCTTGACGATACGCTTGACCTGGCAGATCACGGTGCCGCCGGCATTGTGCACGGCCTGCGCGATCGAGAGATCCTCGCGCGTGGTGCCCTCGTGCTCCATGCTGATATAGCCGTCCTCGTCGGCCGAGGTGCCGCGGATGATGGCGACGTCGGGCGGGGCAGGGACGCGGTAGAGCAGCCAGGACTGGCCGTGCAGCTCGAGCAGGTCGACCAGCGGCGCGGTGGTGCGCTTGTTCATGCGCCCGCCGTCCTGGCGCGGATCCATGTAGGTGTTGAGGCCGACATGGGTGAGCACGCCCGGATGCTTGGCAGCCATGGCGCGGCAGAGCTGGCTCATCACGCCTTGCGGGAAATTATAGGCGTCGATCAGCTCGTCGCGGACGAGCCGCATGAACGGCACCTGCAGCCCGAAATTGCCGCCGATGACGCGGGCGATCAGGCCTTCATGGGCGAGATGGCAGAGGCCCTTCTCGGTCACCGCGCCGACGCCGGTGATGTTGATGAGTGTCAGATTGTGCGGGCCCTCGCCACTGATGAAGCGCTGTTCCAGCGCGTCGAGAATGGCTTCGGCAGCGCCGGTGCCGCCATTGCCGCCGACGATCAGCGTGTCGGTGTCGCGGATCAGGCCGGCGGCCTCCGCCGCTGTGATGATGCTCAGCATGCCCTCACGCGGCCTCCTTCTCGACCTGGCGGGCGATGATCAGCCGCTGGATCTGGTTGGTGCCCTCGTAGATCTGGGCGAGGCGGACGTCGCGGAAGATGCGCTCGATCCGGTACTCGCGCGAATAGCCGTTGCCGCCGTGGATCTGCAGCGCGTTAGAGACGTGCTTCATCGCCATGTCGGTCGTAAACAGCTTGGCCTGCGCCGCCTCCTTGGCGATCGGTTCGCCGGCATCGTGCAGGCGCGCGGCGTGGTGGATCAAGAGGCGCGCAGCCGCGATGTCGGTCGACATGTCCGCGAGCATGAACTGTACCGCCTGGTAGCCGATGATGGCCTGGCCGAACTGCTTGCGGTCCCTGGCATAGGCGGTGGCGTCCTCGAACGCGGCCTGCGCCATGCCGAGCGCCATCGAGGCCATCATCAGCCGGCTGAAGTTGAAGTTGCTCATGGCCATCTTGAAGGCCTGGTTCTCCGGCCCCATCACGCTGTCCGACGGCAGGCGCACGTCGGAGAAGGTGATCTGGCAGTCGTCGAGGCCGTGCATGCCGAGCAGCTCCTCGTTCTTGCCGCGGGCGATGCCGGGCAGGGCGCCGTCGACGAGAAGACAGGAGATGGCGCGGTGGCCCGCGTCCGCGCCGGTGCGTGCGAACACCATGATGCGGTCGGCGACGCCGCCGAGGGTCACCCAGGCCTTGGTGCCGTTGAGCCGCCAGCCATTGCCTTCGCGCACCGCATTGGTGCGGATGCCAGCGACGTCGGAGCCATGATCGGGCTCGGAGACGGCGGTGGCGGGAATGATGTCGCCGCTCAGGATTTTCGGGATCAGCGCCTTGTGTGCCTCGGTGCCGTGATGATCGAAGAACAGCACGGCCTCGACCGGGATCGCAAAGGCGTTGGCGACCGCGCCGGAGCAGCGCGCCAGCTCCTCCATCGCGATGCAGGCTGCCACCGCATCGAGCCCGGCGCCGCCGGCGCCCTCGCGCAGGCAGATGCCGAACAGGCCGAGATCGGCCATGCCCTTGTAGAGCGCGCGGTCGAAGCGGTCCTCGCGATCGATCGCCGCGGCGCGCGGCAGGATCTCGGCTTCAGCGAAGCGGCGGGCGGTCTCGCGCAGGGCCCTCTGGTCTTGGCTGTAGAAGCGGTCCATGGCGTGCTCCCGTCAATCGCTGGCGAGCTTGGAATCGTGGGAGACCTCGCTGCGATCGCGATCGCAGAAATAGACCGCGACATCGTCGCCCGGCACGCCATAGGCGCTGCATACGGCGCGAGTCAGCGCGATCGCGGCGGCGCGCCGCTCGGCCTCGCTGCGGCGGAAGGCGTGGACCTTGAGCAGGATGCGCTGGCCGGCGGCCTCCGCGCCGAACCTGCCGGCATGGGCGTAGTCATCCGGCGCGATGTTCAGGAAATAGAGCGTGACCGTATCGGCGGTGACCCCGAACGCCGACATCAGGCCGTCGGTCACCGACCGCGCCAGCGCGGCCTTGCGCTGGCTTGGGACTTGCGGGGCGAGCACTTCGACATAGGGCATCGATCAGACCTTCACGGATTTGGCCGCAGACGATTTGGATGAAGACGGTTTGGACTTGCCGGATTTGGCAGGAGCTGATGCGTCGATCTGGCGGCAGGAGTCGCGCTGGATCAGCCGGGCGCCGACGCGATACTCGCGGGCGCCATCGCTGCCATTGCCCTTGCTATTTCCCTTCGCATCCATGCGATGCAGCAGCCGGTCGACGGCGAGGTTGGCGAGATCGCGCGCGCCGTTGTCGACGATGCTGATCGCCGGGCGATGCCATTCGAACCACGGCATGTCCTCGTAGCAGAGCAGCGAGAGATCATCGGGAATGGCGATGTTCCGTTCCGCGGTGACGCGCAGCACGCCGAGCGTCGCCTCATGATTGGCGACGAAGATCGCGCTGGGCGGGCGGGGGAGGTCGAGCAGCTTGCGCGCGCAGGTCGCCCCGGTCTCCGGCACGTAATGGCCGGCATGAATCAACGTGTCGTCCCTGGCGATGCCGGCCTCGCGCAGCGCGCGCGCATAGCCGGACAAGCGTTCGCGGCCGGACGTGGTGTCCTGACGGCCGACGATCAGCCCGATGCGCTTGTGCCCGAGCTCGATCAGATGACGCGTGCCGAGATAAGCGCCTTGCGGATCGTCGGCGAGCACGGTCTCGAGATCGGTCGCGTCGTCGCGCCGCACCAGGCAGACGATGGGCACGTTCTTGGAGAGCGTCTCGAGTTGCGCGCCGTTCTTGCCTGTGGGCACCACGATCAAGCCGTCGATGCGGTGATCGACCAACGTAGTGAGGGTGTCGCTCTCGGCTTGCGGGTCGTCGCCGCCGATGCACAGAAGCATCTGATAGCCGAGCGCCTTCAGGCGCGCCTGCACCACTTCCGCCATCACCTGGAACGAGGCGTTGGTGAGATTGTGGACGAGGAGAGCAACGAGTCGCGACTGCCCGGTCTTCAATCCGCGCGCGATCGGGTTCGGCCGATAGCCGAGCTCGCGCGCGATGCGCACCAGGCGCTGCTGCGTACGTTCGCTGGTCAGGCCGGTTCCCGTCAACGCGCGGGAAGCGGTGCTGACTGAAACGCGGGCCGCCTGTGCCACATCTTTGAGCGTGACGCTCATCAAACCTGCCGATAGACTGCAAACGATTGCAGAAACGCTAAGAGCTTATTCTGCACGGATCAAGCTCAAAAAATGGATGGTGTTGCCCAATGCAGAGCCATTTATGCAAACGATTGCAGAAGAGCTGCCGATATTCCGCAGGCGGCGTCCGTCGTCTGAATTCACCCGAGTATCCGGCAGTGCCGCGATGAAGGCGTTCCGCGGCACCTACACCGTCATGATCACACCGTTCACGGCGGCGGGCGAAGTCGATGTCGCCGCCTTGCGTGCTTTCGTCGACTGGCAGATCGCGCAAGGCATTCACGGGCTGATCCCGCTCGGCTCGACCGGTGAGTTCCTGTCGATGGACGATGACGAGAAGGCGCTCGTCGCGGAAGTCGTCATTCGCCAGGCCGCGGGGCGCGTGCCGGTGCTGATCGGAACCGGCGCGGAGGACACGCGCGAGGTGGTGCGCCTCAGCCGACGTGCCGAAAAACTGGGCGCCGACGGCGTGATGATCATCCCGCCGTTCTATTCGACGCCGACCGACGACGAGCTCGTCCATCACTACAAGACCGTTGCCGACGCGATCGCTTTGCCGATCATGGTCTACAACAATCCGGCAACCGCCAACGTCGATCTCAAGCCGCCACTCGTGGCACGGATCGCCGAGATCGACAATTGTCTCTACATCAAGGAGTCGACACTGGAGGTGACGCGGGTGCGCGACATCATCCGCCTCTGTGGGGACAGGATGACCGTGTTCGGCGGCATCCTCGGCTTCGAGTCCTTTGTCGAGGGCGCTCAGGGCTGGGTGGCCGTGGCCTCCAACGTGGTTCCGGCGGAGATGGCGCGGATATTCAGCCTCGTCGCCGACCAGGGCGCGATCAAGGAAGCGCGCGAGCTCTATCTGAAATACCTGCCGGTGATCGAATTCGTCGGCGGCCAGGCCTATGTCGCCGGCACCAAGACGCTGCTCGGTCATATGGGCTTTGCAGCCGGCCATCCGCGTCCGCCGCGGCTGCCGCTTCCGGCCGCGCAGGATGCGGCCGCACTGGCGCTCGTCAAGCGCTTCGGTCTGGCCTGGCCGGATCCGTCAAAGCGAGCGAGCGCATGAGCGCGTCACTGCCGCGCCGCCGCAATCCGGGCCGCGATCTCCTCGCGCGCGTGCCTGATCAGGGATTGCGTCAGCCGCTGTTGCATGCGGCCGGCCGGCACGATGGCGGACACCGTCACCTCGGTCTTCGGTTTGAACGGTACGCTCCTGAGGCGGCTATAGCGCGTCGAGGACGCCGTCAACTCGTCCATGATGGTCACCCCGAGCCCTTCCTCGACGAAAAGTCCGGCGACATTCATGAAGCGCACCTCGATGGCGGGCGCGAAGTTGACCGCGCTGCGGCGAAACGCCTCTTGGATCAGGCTGCTGATGCGACTCGAGGTGCGGGCGTTGATCAGGGGCGTATCGCGCAGATCGGTCGGACTGACGAAGCTCAATTGCGCCAGCGGACCGTCGGCCGGGCAGGCGCAGACCATGTCGAGTTGGGCCAGCGGCAAATAGTCCAGCGTCGGTCGCGGATGCGGCTCCATGGCAAAGCCGATGTCGACGATGCCGGTCTCGACGTATTCGAGGAGATCGTCGAGCCGCTGGGTCTCCAGCGAAATCTCCACCCCGCCGTGATCCCGGCTGAAGCGCGCGACCACCTGCGGCAGGAGCGATTCCGACAGCTCGGAGGTGGCGACGATTCGCATCCGCCCCTTGCGGCCGGCGCGCAGATGCGCGGCCGTCTGGCTGATCAGATCCTGCATCAGGAACAGCGGCTCGGCTTCCGCGAGCAGGATCTGCGCCTCCTGCGTTGGGACCATGCGCTTGTTGACGCGGTCGAACAGCAGGAAGCCGAGCGCGGTTTCCGCGTGCTTGATGGCGTTGCTGACGGCCGGCTGCGACATGCCGAGATCCTTTGCGGCGGCAATGGTCGAACGCGTTCGCATCACGGCGCGCAGGATTTCGAGCTGTCGAAGATTCATCCGGCATGGTCCGGTCAAGAGTGAGCGATGACAGTGTGCATCATAGATTTCGGTTATCAACCTCGCTCGGAAAATAATTGATGGCGATGTTGTCGGTCGTTCAGGTGTCAGCTTACGCTTCACGCGAAGACATCGCGCGATGGACGAAGCATTCACGAATGCGAAAGCCTGAGCGCCAGCATGGTGCGAACGGATGAATCTGCTCGACGGCGTCAGGATCCTCAGCTTCAATCATTACCTCGCGGGCCCACTGGCCGCGCAAACGCTCGCCGATCTCGGCGCCGACGTCATCGCGGTCGAGCCGATCGAGGGCGCGTTTCAGCGCAACTGGGCGGTCGCCAACCACTTTGTCGCAGGCGACAGCGTCAATCATCTCGCCACGGGGCGCAACAAGCGCAGCCTCGCCGTCGACCTCAAGCACCCCGACGGCATCGCCGCGGTGAAGAAGCTGGTCGCGACCTCAGATGTCGTGATGGAGAATTTTCGCCCGGGCACCATGGCCAAGCTCGGTCTCGGCTACGGCACGCTGAAGGCGATCAACCCAGGCCTGATCTACGCGGTGGCGACCGGCTTCGGATCGGACGGGCCGTACAAGGATCGCCCGGGGCAAGACCTGCTGCTTCAGGCGATGTCGGGCCTTGCGATGCGGACCGGGCGCGCCGATGGCGAGCCGACGGCGGTGGGTGCGGTGATCGTGGATCAGCACGCCGCCTCACTCTATGCCATGAGCATTCTGGCGGCATTGTTCGCGCGAACGAAGACGGGCAAGGGCCGGCTCGTCGAGGTGAACCTTTATCAGGCCGCGCTCGACCTCCAGGTCGAGCCGCTGACCGCCTGGCTCAACGGCGCGCCATCGCCGACGTCGCGCGGTCCGGCCGGCATCGCGGCCTGGTTCAGCCCCGGTCCCTACGGCATTCACGCCACCGCCGACGGTCACATGGCGATCTCGATGGCGTCGCCCAAGGCGCTCGCGGTCGCGCTCGAGACCGAAGCACTCAAGCAGTTCGGCGATACCGACAGTTTTTCGAAGCGCGAGGAGATCACGCGGATCGTGGCGGCGCGCCTGAAGCAGAAATCGACGGCCGATTGGTTGCCCTCACTCGAAGCCGCGAAGATCTGGCACGCGCCGGTGCAGGACTATCGCGATCTCGTCTCCGACCCCCAGCTCAACCATCTCGGCGTGTTCAAGAGCGCGGAGAGTGCAGGCGGCGCGCCGATCCGCATGGTTGCGCATCCCGCGCGCTACGACGGCCGGACGCCCGAGGTGCGGCTTGTGCCGCAGCGATTGGGTGCACAGACGCGCGAGGTGCTCGGCGAGATCGGGTACGAAGCCGCGGAGATCGACGCGATGGTTGCCGGCAAGTCCGTCGGAGTGGCGCGATGATCGATTTTTCAATCCCCGAGGAGACGCGCCTTTTGGTCGACACCGTCCGCCGCTTCGTCGAGACGGAGGTGCAGCCGCTCGAAGACGTCGTGGAGCAGACGGCCACGGTGCCGGCCGATGCGCTTGCTGTCACCAAGGCCAAGGCACAGAAGCTCGGCCTCTACGCCATGAACATGCCGGCAGATGTCGGCGGCGGCGGGCTAAGTTGCGTCGAGCATTGCCTGGTCGAGGAAGAATTCGGCAGGACCTCCGATGCGCTGATCCGCCGCGTGTTCGGCCAGGTCTATCCGATGCTGATGGCCTGCAAGGGCGATCAGGTCGAGCGCTATCTCAAGCCGACGGTGAAGGGCGACAAGATCTGCGCCATGGCGATCACCGAGCCGGGCGCGGGATCCGACGCCGCATCGATCAGCACGACCGCTCATCTCGACGGCGACGAATGGGTGCTCAACGGCACCAAGCATTTCATCAGCGACGGCGACATCGCCGACTACATCATCCTGATGGCGCTGACCGACAAGGACAAGCGGGCGCGCGGTGGCATCACCCTGTTCCTGGTCGACCGCGACACGCCCGGCTTCAAGGTCGCGCGCACGCAACCGATGATGGGCCATCGCGGCTATGGCCATGCCGAGCTGAGCTTCGAGGATTGCCGCATCCCGAAGGCGGCCGTGCTCGGCGAGGTCGGCGGCGGCTTCAAGCTGATCATGCAGAGCGTGCTCCAGATCCGTCTCGCCCATATCGGCGCGCGCGCCGTCGGCATGGCGCAGCGCGCGCTGGAGATGATGCGCAAGCACGCCGGCGAGCGGCGCCAGTTCGGCCAGCTCATCGGCGAATTCCAGATGGTGCAGAAGCTGATCGCCGATTCCGCCACGGAGATCTTCGGCGTCAAGATGATGGTGATGAACGCCGCCTGGGACATCGACCAAGGCAAGGATGCGCGCGACAAGGTCTCGATGATCAAGGTCGCGGCGTCGGAGATGCAGGGCCGCGTGGTCGACCGCGCCATCCAGGTGTTCGGCGGCATGGGCTTCAGCAAGGACCTGCCGCTGGAGCGGATGTATCGCGACGCCCGCGTCACCCGCATCTATGACGGCACCTCAGAGATTCACCGCATGCTGGTTGCGCGCAGCACCATCAAGAACGGCTTGCAGCTGTAGGAAGCGATCGATGTCTCACGCACCTCTCAAGCCCGGCGCCGCCTTCGCCTTCCGCAAGACCATGACGGTGGCCGAGCAGGCGATGTTCACCGGTATCAGCGGCAATCTCGGCGGCCTCTATGTTGATGCCGTCCGCGCCAGGAAAGCTGGCGCGTCGAACATGGTCGCCTTCGAGCTCGCCGTGGGTGGTCTCGCAACCACCTGCCTCAGCCAGCTCGGCGGGCCGACACGGCGGATCGGCAGCATCGCGCTGAACTTTGCCGCGCCCGTGATCGTCGGCGAGTCCGTCGAAGCCAAAGCCGAGATCGTCTCGGTTGCCGGGGAGGAGGCGGTCTGCCGGGTCACCTGCACGCTGTCGCCCTCGGGCGCGACGGTGGTGGACGGCACCGCAACGCTGGTTCCGTTCACGAAGGCCTGAGCCATGTACGAGCCAAAGGCCTTCGACGATCTCAAGGTGAATGACAGGGTCAGCCTGAGCAAGACCATCACCGAGGCCGATGGCGCGCTCTACATCGCCGCGACCGGCGATTTCGGCCCTGTTCATGTCGACGAGGTCTATGCCGGTGCCACGCGCTTCGGCCGCAGGCTGGCGCCGGGGATCATGGTCGCGGGCCTCTGTACAAGCATCCTCACCTCCGAGCTGGTTGGCACCATCGGCGTGTCGGTGGAGGACCGGTTCTGGTTCACAGGTCCCGTGTTCTACGGCGACACGCTCACCTTCGACGTCTGGATCGCCGAGCAGCACGACGAGACCCGCACCATCATCTGGGAGGCGAGCGCGCGCAACGAGGGCGGCCTCGAAGTGCTGAAGGCGCGCGCGAGCCTGAAATTTCCGCGGCGGAAACCGTCATGAGCAAGGCGATGAAGAAACCTGACTTGCGCGGCGTCACGGTCGCGACCGTGCTGCCCTTCAGGGACGACAGTTCGATCGACTGGGACGGTTATGCCCGCGTGCTGGACTATTGCGCCTGCCCGGATGGAGTCGCGGCGGTGTTCGTCAACGGCCATGCCGGCGAGGGCGGATCGCTCTCGGATGACGAGCGTCAGGCCGTGATCGAGCGGACGCGCCGGCAGATCGGCGCCAAGCCGCTGCTTTCGGGCATCATCGCTCATTCGACGGCGGAAGCGATCCACCAGGCTCAGCTCGCGGAAGCCGCCGGCGCCGATTGCGCCGTGTTGTTCCCGCCCGCGCCGCTCGGCGGCGGTGCCTCGGCGACCTCACGCGCGCCACTGGCTTTCGTGCAGGCGGTCAGCTCGGCGATCAAAATTCCGGTGTCGATCTTCCAGTATCCGCTGGCGTCCGGTTTCGGCTACTCGCCGGAGACTCTGGCGAAGATCGCAGCGCTCGACAGCGTCATCGCCATCAAGGAAGGCAGCGACACCATGCTGGCCTATGACGAGAACCGGCGGGCGGTGAAGCAGGCCGATCCCTCCGTCGCGATCCTGCCGTCGAACTTCAACTGGTTCCTGCCGCAGCTCGCCGTCGGCGGCGACGGCATTCTCTCCGGCCTCGTCAGCCTCGCGCCGCATCTGTTCGCCGAATTGTGGCAGGCCTCGCTTGCCGACGACCTCAAGGCGATGCGCGCCGTCAACGAGCGGCTCTATCCGATCGTTCGTGCCATCTACGGGCCTGCGCCGATCATGGACATGCACACGCGCATGAAGGTCGGGCTGAAGGCGCTCGGTCTGATCCGCAACGCCGATCCGCGGCCGCCGCTGCTGCCGGTTCTGTCGGCGCTGTGCGATGCCATCGCAGCAACGGTCGGCGCGGCGCGCGCGGCCGGCGACATCCGCACTTAGGGTGAGGGGCGAGCCGATGCCGGACGAAGCCTTCATCCATATCGTGCGGGTCGACATCGATCCCGAGCACGAGGCTGCGTTCAACGACTGGTACGAGCAGACGCATTTTCCAGATCTGCTCGCCTGTCCCGGCTGGCTCTCGGCCAAGCGCTTCGTCTCGGTCGGCGACGGGCCGAAATACGCCGCCATGTACGAGGTCGCGGGCAGGTGGGCGTTCGAGACGCCGGAATTTCTGAAGGTGAAGGGCTTTGGCCCGTTCGAATCCCTGGTGAAGAATTTCATGCGCATCCAGCTCAGGCCGATGTCGGGACCGGCTTGAGCAGATCGAAGACGATGCTGCAGGCCGTGTCGCGAGATCCGGCCGGCCGCATCCAATAAACGTCGAGGGGAATCCCGCGCGAGGAACTGCATCGGTCATTGGCGTCTTACTGGAGGTATCCATGGTCTCGACATTGTTTCGCTTGGGTGCGGCTGCCGCACTCGTTCTCGCATCCACGGCGGTGCATGCCGGCTGCACGCCCGCGATCACCGACGACAATCTGATCGCGCCGGGCAAATTGCAGCTCTCCATCAACCCGACCAACCCGCCGCAGCAATTCGTCGACAAGGACGGCCAACTGCAGGGCCTCAACGTCGAGCTCGCCGCCGAGCTCGGCAAGCGGTTGTGTCTTCCCGTCGAACTCGTCCGGATGGATTTTCCGGCGATGATTCCCGCCTTGGGCGCGGCGCGCATCGACGGCGTCAATACCGGCATGTTCTGGACCGAGGAACGCTCGAAGCTGATGTACATGGTGCCCTATGCCATTCAGGCGATCTCGGTGGTGGTCGCACCCGACAGCGGCACAAAAATTGCTACCGAAACTGATCTGATCGGCAAATCATCCGCGGTCGAGGTCAGCAGCTACCAGATGAACTGGCTCAAGAAGCTCAGCGATGCCAGCGTCGCGAAAGGCGGAGCGGCCGTCGAGATGCGGACGTTCCCGACTGCGACCAACGTCGTCGCCGCGCTGCTTGCGGGCCAGGTCGACAATGCGCTGCTGGTCGACAGCGTGGCACGCGATCTCGTCGGCCGTGGTCGCGTGAAGGAAGTCCTGGGCGGACTCGGCACGGCCAGGACCACGCTTGGTTTCCGCAACAAGACGGTTGCCGATACCGTGGTCAAGGCGCTCAACGCGATGCGCGCCGACGGCTTCTATCAGACGCTGTTCGACAAATTCGGCCTGACCGCCATGCCGGCCGATCAGCCGCTCGCGATCGCCGGCCCCGGTCCGGCCTGAAACCCACGGAGACGAGCCGATGAGCCTTTTCAGTCCGACGGCCGCCGTCAGCTACTTCTTCAACTACTTCCTGATGAAGGGAGTGCTCGTCACCATCGGCTTGACGGTGGCGGCGGTCGTCGGTGGATTGATCCTCGGCATGGGCATCGCGTTGTTGCGCATGTCGTCCAATCCGGTGCTGGCAGGTGCCGCGCGCTTCTACATCTGGTTCTTCCGCGGCACGCCGCTGCTGATCCAGCTCGTCGTGATCTACAGCGGATTGCCTCAGCTCGGCATCAAGTTCAGCGTGATCACCTGCGCGCTCGTCGGCCTCATCCTCAACGAAGCGGCCTATCTCGCCGAGATCGTGCGCAGCGGCTTCATGGCGGTGTCGGCGGGCCAGCGCGAGGCGGCCTGGGCGCTCAGCCTGTCGCCCTGGGTCACGTTCCGCCGCGTGACGCTGCCGCAGGCGTTCCGGCTGATGATTCCGCCGCTCGGCAATTCCATCAACTCGCTGTTGAAGGCAACCTCGCTTGCCTCCGTGATCTCGGTCGAAGAGCTGATGCGCCGCAGCGACATGCTGATGCAGGAGCATTTCCAGATCCTCGAAGTCTATGCAGCGGCAACGGCGTATTACCTGATCCTCACCTCGGTCTGGGACGCGGTTCAGCGCCGGCTCGAGAAGCATTTCGGTCGATCGAGTGCCGCGAAAACGAGGCGGGTCGCAGCGAGTGCGCCGGTTGCGCAGGCGAGTGCGGGGGCCCGGGCATGAGCGAGAGATCGATGGTTAGGGCCGAAGGTGCAACAATGCAGCCGCAGCTCCGTGAGGTGCCTGCGGTGCGCATGGAGGCGGTCTACAAGCACTATGGCGACTTCACCGCGTTGAACGAGGTCGATCTCAAGGTTGCCAAGGGCGAGAAGATCGTGGTCTGCGGTCCCTCAGGCTCGGGCAAATCGACGCTCATTCGCTGCATCAACCACATCGAGAAGCACGATGAAGGGCTGATCTACGTCAACGGCGTCGAGCTCGATCATCAGCGCAAGAACATCGATGCGGTCAGGCGGGACACCGGCATGGTGTTCCAGAGCTTCAATCTGTTCCCGCACATGACAGTGCTGGAGAACTGCACCCTGGCGCCGATGACCGCGAACGGCATGAGCGAGGCCGAGGCCAGGGATCTCGCCATGCATTTCCTGACCAAGGTCCGGATTCCGGATCAGGCGGAGAAATTCCCCGGGCAGCTTTCGGGCGGTCAGCAGCAGCGCGTCGCCATCGCACGCGCGCTGTGCATGCGTCCCAAGATCATGCTGTTCGACGAGCCGACCTCCGCGCTCGACCCGGAGATGGTCAAGGAAGTGCTGGAGACCATGAAGAAGCTTGCGGAGGAGGGCATGACCATGTTGTGCGTCACCCACGAGATGGGCTTTGCCCGCGAGGTCGCCGACCGCATCGTGTTCATGAACGAGGGCAGGGTGGTCGAGCAGGCCGCGCCCGAGGAGTTCTTCAAGCATCCGAAGTCGGAACGGGCGCGGACGTTCCTTGACCAGATCATTCACTGATCGACCAGGATGCGGAGATTCAGCGACCGCCTGCGCGGCATCCACGCCGCCACCATCGTGCCGATGACGCCCGATTTCGAGGTCGACGAGGCGCAGCTCGCAAGCCATCTCACCTCGGTGGCGTCTACGCCTGGAATCAATGGCCTCCTCGTCAACGGTCACGCCGGCGAGAACTTCGTGCTGTCGCTGGCCGAGAAGCGGCGCGTGGTGGAGCTGGCGCGCCGGCACGCGCCGAAGGACTGCCTGATCGTCTCCGGGGTCAATCATGAATCGAGCCTGGAGGCGGCGCGCGAGGCGGCCGCGCTGGAGCAGGCCGGCGCGGACGCGCTGCTGGTGTTTCCCCCCAACAGCTGGGCGCTCGGCCACGCCGATGATTGCGTGATCGAGCATCACCGCCGCATCCGCGATGCCACGACAGGACCCTTGATGCTCTACGCTGCGCCCGTCGGCGCGGGAGCCATGGCCTACGCGCCGCCGCTGCTGAGGCGGCTTGTCGCCGATGCCCGCTTCGTCGCGGTGAAGGAGGGCAGCTGGGAGGTTGCGGCCTATGAACAGAATCTCAGGCTGATCCGCGAGCAGCGGCCGGATTTCGTCGTGCTCGGCTCCAGCGACGAGCATCTCCTGACGAGCTACATTGTCGGCTCGGCCGGCAGCCAGGTGAGCCTTGCCTGCGTGGTGCCGGAGCTCGTGGTGGGCCTTTGGAATGCTGCGGAGGCCGGCGATTGGAACCGGGCGCGCGCCGCGCACGACAAGCTCTATCCGCTCGCGGTCGCGATCTACCGCGATCCGCCGGGAGGACGGGCAACAGTGCGGCTCAAGACCTGCCTGAAGCTGCTTGGACGCTTGTCGTGCGACGCGGCGCGGCCGCCGCAGCCGGCGGCGACACGCAGCGAGCTGCAGGCGCTCGAGCGGGCGCTGCGAACTGCCGGCGTGCTTTAAGCCGCGACGAACCGCGCAATCTGCGCCGAGATGCAATTGGCGCGCGCAGGTCGCCGATCTCGCGAGGCGACGAACGCCTGGCTTGATCTGGATCAAGCCTCCGCGGTGGGCCGCCCGCTAGCTGCTCGGCAGCCGTCTGTTGGCCTGGAGGCAATGCGTCTTGAAGACCCTTCGCCAGCTTCTGTCCGCGGAGGACATTGTTCAGCTCGTGATCCGGCTGGGCTTGCTCGGGTTGCTGATCTTCTGGACCTTCCTCGTGATCCGGCCGTTCGTGCCCATCCTGAGCTGGAGCGCCGTGCTGGTCGTGGCGTTTCATCCCGCCTTCGCCTGGCTCGCCCAACGCCTCGGCGGGCGTCCCCGGACGGCCTCAGCCGTTCTCACCCTGATCACGCTGGGGATCGTCATCGGTCCCGCCGCCTGGCTCGGCCTCAGTGCGGTCGAAGGGCTCCGGGACCTTGCCGGCCAGATCGTCAGTGGCGATCTTGCGCTCCAGGCCGCACCTGAGCAGGTCAAGAGCTGGCCGTTGATCGGTCCTCAGCTCCACGCCATCTGGAACGAGGCCTACACCAACATCCGCGCGGCGTTGCGCGAGGTGGCGCCGTACCTGAAACCGCTCGCCGGAATGATGCTGTCGTTTGCCGGTGACACCGGAATTGGAATGCTCCAGTTCCTGCTGTCGGTGCTCGTCGCCGGCTTTCTGCTTCCGCACGGCGCACAGCTCGTCGCCGCGCTCCGCGGCTTCCTGTTGCGCGTCGTGCCCGGCCAGAGCGAGCACTTCCTCGAGCTCGCCGGCGCCACCATTCGCGCCGTCGCGCAGGGCGTCATCGGCGTGGCCATCCTCCAGGCCCTGCTGGCGGGCATCGGCTTCAAGCTCGCGGAGATCCCGAGCGCGGGACTGCTCGCGGTCATCGTGCTCCTGCTGTCCATCGTCCAGCTCGGCGCCGGCCTCGTCCTTCTCCCCGTGCTGATCTGGATATGGATGGACAAGGACGTGACCGTAGCGCTGCTGTTGACGGTCTATCTGGTCGTCGTCGGCCTGCTCGACAACGTGCTGAAGCCGCTCCTGATGGGGCGCGGCCTGACGACGCCGACGCTCGTCATCCTGATCGGGGTCATTGGCGGGACGCTCGCACATGGTATCATCGGCCTGTTCATCGGGCCGATCATCCTGTCGGTGGCCTGGGAGCTTGCGACCGCATGGATGGGGATCGACCGCGCGGCGTCGGCGCCGGTGGATCAGGCGACGGTCGTCGCAAAGGAAACCATCGAGGCACGGTTGACCCAGGTCGAAACGAGGTTGGGTTCGCACCGATGATGCTCCAGTTTCTTGTCGGCACGTTCGTCAGCGTGATCAATATCGGAATCCACGCGCTCGTGACGGTGGTGGCCGTGACCATTGCCCGCAGGGCCGTTCCGCGCCGTACCAGGCGGCCGAGACTGCACCTCATGAGCGTCATGATCGCGATCGCCGTCGTATTGAAGATCGCCCACATGCTCGAAGTTCTGGTGTGGGCGGCGGCCTATCACGTCATCCAGGCCGCTGCCGCCGACGCGGACATGCTCTACTTCGCGTTCGTCAACTACGCTACGCTCGGCTACGGCGACATCACGCCGGTGCGCGAATGGCGGTTGATCGGCCCGCTCACTGCCATGAATGGTGCTCTTCTGTTCGGCTGGTCCGCCGCCATTCTGTTCGAAGTCCTGCTCAAGACGCTCGAGCATCTCGGGCTCACGGAAAAGCCCGGCGCGGACCTGCCACGCGCTTGAGGCCGTCGCCGCGCGAGCAGGTGGATCGTGACCCGGCCTTTCGCCGATTCAGGGCTGCAGATCGAGGCTTGCGAGCTGTTGCCGGTCGAGCAGCACGATCTGGCGTTGGGTGTTGCCGAGGAAGCCGATCACGCCGAGCTCATGCAGCCGCGACAAGGCGCGCGAGACGGTCTCCAGCGTCAGGCCGAGATAGTCGGCGATATCGCGTCGCGACATCGGAAGCGCCATGACGCCGGCAGCCGTCAGGCGCTTGTCCATCTCGAGCAGGAACGCGGCGACCCTCTCCAGGGAGGTCTTGCGGCCGAGCAACAGCATGTGGTCTTCCGCATGCTGGAGGTTGCTCGTGGTCATGCTGAGCAGGTTTCTCGCCACCATGGCATCGCTCTCGGCCACGTTCTCGAGACTTTGCCGCTTGATCAGCCGTACCGTGGTGTCGACAATGGCTTCCGTCGTGAACCGATGCTCGCCGCCGTTCTCGAGCCCGAAGATGTCGCCGACGAGGTGAAATGCGCCGATCTGCCTGCGGCCGTCCGACAGCAGCTTGTAGCTACGCACCGCGCCGGACTTGACCTGGTAGACATACTCGGCCGGCTCTTTCTCGCCGTAGATCTCGGAGCCTTTTCGGTAGGAAAATTCGCTTAAATTGACCAGAGCATTTGAATGACTTGCCATGCCGAGGTCGCGGAGAGTATTGGGACGCAGCGTGGAATCCGTCGTGATGCGAACGAACATAGGCCAACTCCTCAGCTTTTCCGCCGAATTGGTCTGTCAGAGGAAATACTTTGCCGGAAATGCGGCCGCGCTATCCCACTCCCGCCGAAGTTGATTTTCGGCCAAGGAAGTATTCTTATCCATTGTCCCAAGGTTCATTGTACCAAGGGACAGCACGGGTGATCGCTGCGCTGGATGAGAAGCCCTTGCTACGGGTAGGATGCAATATATTGCGATGCAGTTATTTCGATCTTCGAACGGTGAAGATCGTTTTGCAGAGTGAGAACGACGCCGAGCGTCCTGATTGATTTTAGCGAGAGGTAGAGTTGCCTGGCCTGGTTCACGTTGTTGACGACGACGAATCCTTCCGGACCGCGATCGAGCGCCGGCTGAAGCTCGCGGGATACGAGGTCGCAAGCTATGCGTCCGCGCTGGAGCTGCTGGACTCGCTGTCGGACGGCGAGCCGGCCGGTTGTATCCTGCTCGACGTCCGGATCCCCGGCCTGAGCGGTCCGGACCTGCAGGCCCGGCTGGTCGCGTCCGGTTCGATGTTGCCCATCATCTTCTTGACCGGTCATGCCGACACGCCAACGACCGTACGGGCGATCAAGGCCGGTGCGGAAGACTTCCTGACCAAACCGGTGTCGTCGGAGCATCTGCTCGATGCCATCGAACGGGCGCTGGCCAGTCAGCGGACGGCGCGGGCCCAGGCCAGCAGGCTCGATTTGCTTCGTCGTCATCTGGCCGCGCTGACACAGCGCGAGCGGCAGGTGTTTGATCTCATCGTGCGCGGCCGGATCAACAAGCAGATCGCGCACGAGCTGGGGACCACCGAGCGCACGGTGAAGGCGCACCGCCATCAAGTGATGGAGAAGATGCAGGTTCGCTCGCTGGCGGAGCTCGTCTCGATCGCAGAGCGTCTCGGCATGCTCGATCCGGATGCCCGCTGACGGCTTCGGGACGGCGTGGGTTCCCTCGATGTGCCTGTCCCAAAGGACAATGCCCGGCGTGTTGACAGTGCGCGACAAGCCGTGTGCAATAACGCAGATACGACCGCGTCGAGATGCGGCTGTCGTTTCCAATATCACGCCGTCCTCTTTCGGAAAGGCACGTCGCCTTGCCCCTGCGCGAGTCCGTTTTTGTCGTCGATGACGACCCGTCCATGCGTACCAGCATGGACAGGCTTCTGCGAGGACACGGCTTCGCCACCACCCTGTTCGAGACTGGTAGCGCCTTGCTGGACCATGACAGGTTCCACACCGCGATCTGCATCATCCTCGACATCGATCTCGGTGCAAAGTCCGGCATCGAGGTGCGGCGAAACCTGGCCGAGAAGGGCATCGCGGCGCCGGTGATCTACGTCACCGGCAATGACAGCCCGGCAAACCGCGCCGCGGCGATCGCCTCGGGCTGCATCGCCTATCTCACCAAGCCGTTTGCGGCGCAGTCCTTGATCGAGTCCGTCGAGCGCGCCCGCGTCCTGTAGCTCCACGCCGGCCGTCATTCGTCGACATATTGCTCGAGCGTCCTGGCCGGCGCCCCCTTGTGGGCGGAAGCGAATTGCGCGAGCGGAATCGAGGTCGTCAGGGCCAGAAGATTGGAGTCGACGAGCTCGAGCAGAAGCGTCTGACCGTTTTCCATCTCCTCGACGATCGTTGGCGCCACGACGTCGGCCGCGATGCAGAGATTGGTGAGACACCAGGTATAGGGAATGCGGAACGCGGCGCCATGGTCGACCGCCAGTTTCGGTGACTGTTGCAGGTACATCCCGACCGGGACGAAAAGCTGCAGGCGCGCTGCGGGCGCGTCCTCCCGCTCGATCAGATCGACGCGCACGGCCGTCTGCCCGGTCGCGAATCGGCCGGTGATCGAGGTCCGGCAGAGGGTGGGCGCGCCGCCGGCCTTGAAGCACAGTTTTTGCCAGCTGTCATAACTGATGTCGTTCGCTTCGCGCTGTCCGCGTGTTGTGACCTCGGGGGGCTTTTCGGATTGCGCCGCCTTGGGCGAAGCGACAGCCGAGATCGTGGCGGCCACGACTGTTGCCACCATCAGCAGGCCAGACAGGCAATCAAGAGCACGGGCCATGGCTGCACCTCCGAGATCCGTACTTTAGTTCTGGGCATCGAGAAACTTGGCGACCAACGGCGACCAGAGCGGAACTGCGTCCGGCGAACCGATGAAGAAATGTCCCTCGTCACCGAACGGCGGCATCAGGTGATATTCGGCCCGGCCGCCGGCGGCGATGAAGGCAGCGTGCATGCGCTTTGACAGCTCGGGACCGAAAAACGTGTCGTTCCCGATGTAGATCCACAACATCGGCACGCGCGATGTGCGGCCGAAATCGGCGGTGGCCTCGACCAGGCGGTCGGGCGCGCAATTGTTGTTCGGCTTGCCGTCGACGCGTCCACCGCGGCCCCCGGCAAAGACGATGATGGCTTTCACCTGTGGCGGGTTCACGCTCGACAGGGCGATCGAGGCCCAACCGCCGGCGGACTGGCCGACCACGATTACATCCTTGGGGATGATCCGCTTCTCGGCCGCCAGGTAGTCGATGATCCAGAGATCGACCTGGGCGACCGCGAGGCCGGCATCACGGAAGTTCGGATTGGTGCATTTGCCGACCTTCGAGAAGAACGGCCCATAGAGCGCCCGCTCGGGGATATCGATGGCTGCTGCGCCATACCCGCTGCCGACCGGCGCCACGACGAGATAGCCGCGCCTTGCGAACCATTTGGCGGCATCACGAAATTCCACCAGAGGAAAGAAGCTGCGATTGGTCGGGTTGAGCGAGACACCATGGTTCATGATCGCCAGCGGAAACGGACCTTCGCCGACCGGGCGCACCAGATAGGCGAACATCGGCAGCGGCAGCGGCAGCGCCCAGATTTCCTCCTGAATGCGGATCTCGTCCGCGGCGTGCGTGGGGGATGCGGCCAGGAAAAGGGCCAGGAAACTGATCGCGAGAGAATGGAGCCATGCGGGTCCGCGTCGCATCCGCTCCTCCCTCAACCCGAATAGGTTGCGGCCACGACGATCGGGCCGAGCACCGTGAGGACGACATTGCCGACCGCGTAGGGGACGGCGACGCCGAGCACCGGCGTCTGGCTCTCGGCAACGTCGCAGGCGCCGGTGACGGCGGCATCGACCGTCATGGCCCCGGCGAGCGCACCGCAGGTCACGACCGGGTTCATGCGCAGCAGGTAATAGGCGACCAGCGTTCCGACCGTCATTGGAACCAGCGTGACCACGATGCCCATGCCGACCAGCAACAAGCCGTGGGCCTGGATCGCCGACCAGGCGGCAAGCCCGTTGCCCAGACCGATCGCCGCGATGAAGCCGCCGAGCCCGATGTCGCTCAGGGTCTGCTGCGCCGCCGGCGGCATTGCGCCGACGCCGGGCCTGCGCGAGCGCAACCAGCCGCAGACGAGCCCGGCGATCAACGCGCCGCCGCCGCCACCCAGCGTCAATGCGACGGTGCCGACCTTGAAGCTGGCAAGGCCCGCCAGGAGGCCTACGGAGATGCCCGCGGCGAGGAAGGCGATGTCGGTGCGATCGCTGGTATTGAGGGCGTATCCCACCTGCGCCGTTGCCCGCGCGATATTGCTTGTGCTGCCGACCAGCGTCATGACGTCGCCGAGATAGACCCGCGTGTCGGGACCGAGCGGCACTTCCCGTCCCATGCGCGTCAGCGCACGCAGGAATACGCCGCGCGCATCGGCACCGAGCCGGTCGACGATCTCGCGAAGTGAGCGGCCGTGCAACTGCCGGTTCTCGACGAGCACCTCGATCACGTTGCCCGGCAGGTTGCGCAGCAGCTCTCCCGCGTCGATCTCGGCCCCGAGGATCGGCTTGGCCGCGACGATCGCGGCGGTCGGACCGGCAATGACGATGTCGTCGCCGGCCTCGAGCACGGTGTCCTGCTGCGGCTTGATGTCGGCCCCGCCGCGCACGATCCGCTCCACGACCGTGCGGCTGCCGATCTCCGCCTCGATCGCACCGATGGTGCGACCTGCGGCGGCCGACACGCGATAGGCGCGAGCCTGGAATTTGCGATAGGACAGATTTTCCGTCTTCGGCGGCGCACCGCCCGCGAGCTCGACTTCGAGCTTCTTGGCCTCCGCCTTCAGGTCGATCCGCATCAGCCGTGGCGCCACGAACGGCACGAACAGCAGCGTCAGGATGTAGCCAAGCACGTAGGTCACAGCATAGCCGGCCGCGATGTTGGCTTCCTGCTGCTTCAGCGCTTCGGCTGGCAGACCGAGCTGCGCCAGCGCGCCGGATGCGGTGCCGATCACCGACGATTGCGTCAGCGCTCCGGCGGCCAGTCCCGCCGCCGTCCCCGTGTCCAACGTGAAGACGCGGGCGAAGATGAGCACCAGGATGAGCCCCGTGGCTCCGATCACCAGCGCGAGCGCGACCTGTGCCAGGGTCCGAACGCTCAGCGAGGCGAAAAATTCCGGTCCCGAACGATAGCCGATCGTGAACACAAACAGGCTGAACAGGATCGCCCTGAGGATCGGCGGGAACGTGAAGCTCCCGAGCTGCCCGATCAACACCGCGACGATCAGGATGCAGGCAGTGGTTCCGATCGAGAAGCCCCGGATCCTGATGCGTCCGAGGATGGTGCCGATCGCGATCGCGAGCAGCAGGAATATTTCCGGTGCGGTGGCGATGATCCACCTGACGGTTTCCATGGCATTCCCCCGGCGCTTTGGCGTGATTTGATTGGCGATGGCGGGATGTTGCTTGATCCAGATCAAGCCTTCGCGGCGACGTGGCGGCGCCATGACGCGATGGAATGTTTGCGACAGCGCATATTGCCGACATGAGTACCTTGGACGTCGCAACCGGAGCGATCCGCCGCGATGAGACGGTGGGGATCGTCTTGCTGCTCGCCTTCGCAGGCGGCTATATCGACGCCTATACCTGGATCATCCACGGCGTGTTGGCGAACGCCCAGACCGCCAATTTGATCTTCCTTTGGGTTCATGCGACCGCCGGAAACTGGACGGAGGCGTTGCACTTCGTGCCGCCGATCGTGGCTTTCGCCTTTGGCATCGTGATCGCGGCATGGCTGCGCCGTGTTGCCGGTGAGCGTGCCAAGGTGATCAGCACCCTGGTCGAGATCATCCTCCTGATCGCGGTCGGCATCCTGCATAATCGTCTGCCGGATGCCGCGGGCACGCTGGGTATTTCCTTCGTTGCGGCAATGCAGGCCGCGACGTTCACCAGGGTCGAGGGCACCGCTTGCAGCACGGTGATGATCACCGGAAATATGCGCCAGGCGATCGAGGCGATGTTCGCAGTTGCGTCCGGGGGCGCTCCGGCCGGAACGCTGCGCTGGTCGGGCATCTTTTTCGCGTTATGTGCCGTGTTCGGCTTCGGTGCCGCGGCCGGCGCTCTCGCCACCAAGAGCATTCCCGATCTCGCATTGGGCCTGCCCGTAGTCGCGCTGTTGATCGTGCTGCTGCGCTGCGAAGCGTCCCGTTCGGAGGACGGGCGATGAACCGGCCATCCGCTCCGACCTGGACCCGCTTCTTTCCACCAGCCGAATGGCTCGCGGCCTACCGACGCGAATGGCTGCCGTCCGACGCGATCGCCGGCATCACGCTTGCCGCCTACGCCATCCCGGTCTCGCTCGCCTATGCCGCACTGGCCGGCCTGCCGCCGCAGATCGGCGTCTACGGCTACATGCTCGGAGGCATCGGCTATGCCTTGTTTGGGGCGTCGCGCCAGCTCGCAATCGGCCCGACCTCGGCAATCTCCCTGATGATCGCCGGGACCGTCGGCGCCCTCGCCGGAGGCGATGCGGTCCGCTATGCGCAGATCGCAAGCCTGACGGCCTTCGCGGTGGCCGTGCTGTGCTTCATCGCCTGGCTGTTCAAGCTGAGCGTGCTGGTCCGCCTCGTCAGCGACAGCATCCTGGTCGGCTTCAAGGCGGGGGCCGGGCTCACCATCATCATGAGCCAGCTGCCGAGCCTGCTCGGCATCGCCGGCGGCGGGCACAATTTTTTCGATCGCGCGATCAAGTTGTCCGGGCAGCTCGGCGGCATCGATCTGCTGGTGCTCGGCATCGGCGCGGTCGCGCTCGTGCTGCTTCTGCTCGGCGAACGGCTTTTGCCGGGAAAACCCGTCGGCATCTCCGTCGTGGCACTCGCGATCGCCCTGGCAACGCTCCTGGGCTTGCCAGCCCTCGGTGTGCCCGTCACCGGGAAGATACCGGAAGGGCTGCCGGCGCTGGCGATCCCGACCTTTGGCCTTCTGGCGTTCGATGATCTGTTTCCGCTCGCTGCAGGTTGCGTGCTGCTGGCCTATATCGAGGGCGTATCGGCGGCGCGGAGCTTCGCCGCCAAGCACGGCTATCCGCTCGATGTCCGCCAGGAGTTCCTGGGACTGGGCGCGGCGAACCTCGCCGCCGCGTTCGGCCATGGCTACCCCGTCGCGGGCGGCCTGTCGCAATCGGCGGTGAACGACAATGCCGGCGCGCGGACGCCGCTGGCGCTGGTGATCTGCTCGGTGGCGCTCGGGCTGTGCCTGCTGTTCTTCACGGGGCTGCTGACCAACCTGCCCAAGGCGGTGCTCGCGGCGATCGTCATCGCCGCCGTCTACAGGCTGGTCGACCTTCGGGCGCTGCTGCGGATGTGGCAGGTCAGCCGGATCGATTTCTACGCGGCGGCGATTGCCCTGATCTCCGTTCTGCTGCTCGGCATCCTCCAGGGCGTTCTGCTGGCGGCGATCGCCTCGATCCTGCTGTTGCTGGCGCGGGCCTCGCAGCCGAATGTCGCGTTCCTCGGCCGCTTGCCCGGCAGCGGCCGTTATTCGGATAGCGCAAGACATGAGGGCGTCGAGCCGCTGGTCGGGATCATCGCCTTCCGGCCCGAAGCGTCGCTGCTCTACATCAATGCCGAGACGATCCTGCAAACCGTCCTGGGTGAGCTCGGGAGGTCGCCCGGCGTCCGGCTGGTGGCCTGCGACCTCTCGGCGTCGCCCTATATCGATCTGGCCGGCGCACGCATGTTGCATGATCTCTACGACGAGCTTGCGTCACGCAAGGTGACCTTCTGCATCGTCGGCGCTCATGCGCAGCTCCGCGACCTCCTGCGCGCCGAGGGGCTCGCAGACAAGACCGACAGCGGCCAGTGGCTGCGGTCGCTCGATAGCCTGCTCGGCGATGATCAGGCGAGCGCCGCACAACGAACGGCTTGATGTTGTCGTGTTGCGGTGCGAACGGCGCTGCATCGACTCGCAGAATGCACGCGACCGTTGACTTGGATCAATGGAGCGACCCGCGCCGCACCCACGATCCCGCATCACCTTCGGCAAGAGATCGGGAGAGAGAGATGTCCAAGGACGCCCAGCCCGCAAAGAAGCGTATCGACCAGTTCTTCTCCGGCCCCGGTGCACGGGCAGACGACTGGCGCGACCTCGTGGAAGCAGCAAAGACCTGGGCGCGCGTCGGCAATCGCGCGGCCTTCGACGCGGCGCTGGCCGATCTCTCCGTCACCGAAGAATTTCACGGCTATCCCGGTCCGCACCTCATGGCGGCGTTGCGTGAAGCTGCGGCCGCCGGCGACGGTGCGTCATCGTTCGCCCTTGCGACGCGAATTGCCCAGGCGCTGGCGACGCGATCCTTCCGTCAGCATGCCGGCGACTGGAACGCCAAGGACGACGGCAATGGTGACGCGCCGGAGCTGGTGCCGCCGGCCTTTGGTGCCCACAGCGCGCGCAGGCCATATTTCGAGACCCTGATCGTCACCGGCGTATCATCGAGCCAATGGCCGGCGCTGGCCGCTGAATGGCGCAAGCTGCGGCGCCCGGTCGACGCCTTCGTCTATGAACCCGTCATCGTCGGCAGCCTGGAGGACGCCTTCTGCGCGACCATGCTCAATCCGAACCTCGGAGCCGTCATCATCAACGAGGGCTTCGGCCTGCGTTCGCGCCACGATGCGCCGGTGTTGCGCTCGATCATGGCCACGGCCGGTCTCAGCGACGAAACCGACGCCTCGGCGCTGCGGCTCGCCCAGATCATCAAGCGCGTCAGGCCCGAGCTCGACCTTTACATGATCTCGAACCGGGACGTGGAGGAGCTCGCGGGCAATCCCGAGGCGGACGTGGTCCGCCGCATCTTCTATTCCGTCGAGGAGCTCCTGGAGCTGCATCTGTCGATCCTCGAAGGCATCCAGGATCGCTACGACACGCCGTTCTTCGACAATCTCAAGAAATACGCCCAGCGCCCGATCGGCACCTTCCACGCGCTGCCGATCGCGCGCGGCAAGTCGATCTTCAAGTCCGACTGGATCCGGGACATGGGTGAGTTCTACGGCCCGAACCTGTTCCTGGCCGAGAGCAGCGCCACCACCGGCGGTCTCGACAGCATGCTGGAGCCGACCGGCAACATCAAGAAGGCGCAGGAGAAAGCGGCGAGGGCGCTCGGCGCCGACCGCGTCTTCTTCGTCACCAATGGCACCTCGACGTCCAACAAGATGGCGGTGCAGGCGCTGCTCGCGCCCGGCGACATCGCGATCGTCGACCGCAACTGCCACAAGTCGCATCACTACGGCATGGTGCTGGCAGGCGCGCAGCCGCTCTACGTCGAGGCCTTCCCGATGACGGAATATTCGATGTACGGCGCGGTGCCGCTGAAGACCATCAAGCAGGCGCTGCTGGGCGCCAAGGCCGACGGCCGGCTCGACCGCGTCAAGATGGTCGACCTGACCAACTGCACCTTCGACGGCCATATCTACAACACAAGGCGGGTGATGGAGGAATGCCTCGCCATCAAGCCCGATCTGATCTTCCTTTGGGACGAAGCTTGGTTCGGCTTTGCGCGATTCTCGCCGTTCCTGCGCCGCCGCACCGGACTTGGCGCCGCCAACGAGATCGAGGCATGGATGCGCGATCCCAGGTCGGTCGCGATCTATGAGAAGCAGCAGGCCGAGCTCGGCAAGAACCCCTCCGACGAGGTGCTGCTCAAGACCCGGCTGATTCCGGACCCCAGACAGATCCGGCTGCGCGTCTACCAGACCAACTCGACCCACAAGTCGATGTCGGCGATCCGCCAGGGCTCGATGCTCTCGGTCAAGGACGTCGAATTCCACACCGTCGAGCAGCAGTTCAAGGAGGCGGTGTTCACCCATGCCTCGACCAGTCCGAACCAGCAGCTGATCGCCAGCCTCGACGTCTCGCGGCGGCAGATGGAGCTGGAGGGCTATGGCCTCGTCGCCAATGCCATCGAGATCGCGTTCGCGATCCGCCAGGCGGTCAACAACAATCCGCTGATATCGAAATACTTCCGCATTCTCGGTGCCGACGCCATGGTGCCGGTGCAGTACCGTCAGAGCGGCTTCACCGACTTCCTCGCCCCGGGCGTCAACTGGGCGAACACGCTGAAGAGCCTGAATGAGGACGAGTTCTGCCTCGACCCGACCCGCATGACGCTGGTGTGCGGCATGGCCGGCTACGACGGCACGCAGTTCAAGGGCATTCTCGCCAACGAGTACAACATCCAGGTCAACAAGACCTCGCGCAACTCGGTCCTGGTCCAGTCCAACATCAACAACACCCGCAGCGACGTCGCGCATCTCGTCCGCGTGCTCGCCGAGATCGCGGGCGAGATCGACCGCGGCCTTGCCCAGGGCGGTGCCAATGCGCGGAAGACGTTCGAGGCACGGGTGACGAGCCTGATGAAGGACGTGCCCGACCTGCCGAACTTCTCGCATTTCCACCCGAGCTTCCGCGGCGATGCCGGCACCAAGACCAATGAAGGCGACATCCGCAGCGGCTTCTACGCGGCCTATGACGTTGCCGGCTGTGAGCACATCCGCCTCAACGATGCCGAGATCGACCGGCGGCTGAAGGCAGGTCCCGAGCTCGTCTCGGCCAACTTCGTGATCCCGTATCCGCCGGGCTTCCCGATCATGGTGCCCGGCCAGGTCATCACCCAGGAGACCATCGACTTCATGCGCAAGCTCGATGTGAAGGAGATCCACGGCTACGACGCCAAGGAAGGCTTGAAGCTCGTGCGGACGGAAGCCTTGGCCAAGCTCGGCCGACCAAAGCCGGGCGCGCAGGCAAAGCTCAAGGCCGCGTCATAGGTCTGGAGGGGACGAACATGCAGGCATTTTTCCAGTTCTTGCAGCAGTACCCGTATCTGCTGCTCTTCTTCGTGGTCGGTCTCGCCGTCTATATCGGCCGGGCCAGCATCAAGGGTTATGGCCTCGGCATGGTTGCCGGTGCCATCGTGGTCGGCGCGGGCATCTCGGTTTGGGCATCCAGCTATGGCGTGAAGCTCGAGCTGAACAACTTCGCCAAGAGCCTGTTCTACTATCTCTTCATGTACGGCGTCGGTCTGCGCGTCGGCCCGTCCTTCGTGAACAGCCTGCGCGGCGACGGCGTCAAGTTCCTGTTCCTTGCGGTGGTGTCGAGCGTGATCGGCCTGGCGCTGGTGGTGATCGGCGCCAAGCTGTTCGCGCTTCCGCCGGGAGCGGCCGGCGGCATGCTGGCGGGATCGCAGACCATGTCGGCGGCAATCGGCTCGGCCGAGCAGGCCGTTACGTCGGGTGTCGTGAAGCTGCCTCCGGGCATGAAGCCCGAGGATGCCTCCGGCATGATCGCGCTGTCCTACGGCATCACCTATATCTGGGGCACCGTCGGCATCATCCTGATCTGCAAATATCTGCCGCGCTGGTGGGGCGTCGATGCCAAGGCTGCCGCAAAGAAGTATGAGCAGGAGTTCGGCGTCAAGGATCTCGAAGGCGGCGGCCTGACCGGCTACCGTCAGTTCGGTCTGCGCGCCTACCGGCTGGAGAATCCTGCGACGGTGGGGATGAGCATCGCCAAGTTCCGCGCGGTCAATCCGGAATATCGGATCGTCAATGTCGGGCGTGGTGGCGAGCCACAGGGCGCCGATCCCGAGTTCGTGCTGCAGAAGGGCGATATCGTCGCGCTGGGCGGCTCGACCGAACATTTGACCGAGAAGATGGGCCTGATCGGTCCGGAAGTCCCAGATGCCAAGACGCTCGGCATACCCATGGACCAGGCCGAAATCGTCGTCTTCAACAAGGACGTCGTCGGGCGTACCTTCGAATCCTTCCGCGACACGGCCATCGCCGGCCAGCTGCAGGTGACCAAGGTCGAGCGCGGCGGCGTGCAGATCCCGGCCGGTCTCAAGACCAAGCTGGAACGCATGGACATCGTTTCGGTGGTCGGCCTGAAGTCTGCGGTCAACGAACTCGGCGAGATGTGGGGCCGCATCGCCCGCTCCAACACTTCGACCGACCTGCTGACGCTGTCGGTCGGCATGATCATCGGATTCCTGATCGGCATGATCGAATTCCCGGCCTTCGGTGCCAAGGTCGGCCTCGGCAATGCCGGTGGTCTGTTGCTGTCGGGCGTGATCGTGTCCTCGGTCGTGTCGCGTCTGCGCTTCTTCGGCAACACGCCGAATGCGGCGCGAAACGTGCTCGAGGATCTCGGCCTCGTCGTGTTCGTCGCGATCGTTGGCGTCAATGCCGGCGCCGGCCTTCTGGCGCAGCTCACTGGCGCGGTCGCGCTCAAGATCTTCATCGTCGGTTTCATCGCCTGCACGATCCCGCCGTTCATCGTCTGGGCGATCGGATTCCACGTCTTCAAGATCAATCCGGCGGTGCTGATGGGCGGCGTTGCCGGCGCGCGCTCGCATTCCGGCCCGTGCCGCGAGGCCGCGGTCGAGATCCAGAGCTCGGTGCCCTGGATCGGATTCCCGGTCGGCTATGCCGTCTCGGGCATCCTTCTCACCATCTTCGGCTACTTCGCGATGATCCTGGCTCAATAAGAGGAAAGAACGTCATGAGAAAACTGACCATCGGCGCCGTCCTGGTCGCCTCGCTCGCCACCGTTGCCGGCTTCAGCACGTCCGTGTGTGCCGATACCGGCCAGGTCGCGGTCGTCTTCACCAAGGGCGGTTTCATCGTCGGCGCCGGCGGCGGCGAGGGCGTTCTGCTCTACCGGGGCAAGAAATATCCGTTCACGGTCTCTGGCATGAGCGTGGGCCTCACCATCGGGGCGTCGACGACGAAGTTCGTCGGCCGGGCGCTCAATCTGAAGGGACCGGCATCCATCGAAGGCTCTTACGCCGTGGGAGGAGCGGGTGGGGCAATCGCCGCAGGTGCTGGCGCGGTTCAGTTGCAGAACAGCAATGGCGTGATCCTTCAGCTCAGCGGCCCCAGGGTCGGCGCGGAAGTCTCGGCTGCCGTTGGCGGCGTCACGATCCGTCTGAAGTGATCGGAGCAGGCGACGGGCTGCGTCAGCGCAGCCCGCTCGCGCTCAATATCGTTCGGCGACGAAGTTCATTCCCTTGAGGCTGGCTTGGTCGTTGTAGCGTCCCTTGTCGGAGCGCTTCGGCAGCTTGATCTTGTCCTTCTTGATGCGCTTGTAGGGAATGGCGGCGAGCAGGTGGGCGATGCAGTTCAGCCGCGCCTTTCGCTTGTCGTCAGAGCGGACGATGTGCCATGGCGCATCCTTCGTGCTGGTCTTCTTCAGCATCAGGTCGCGCGCCCGCGAATAGTCGTACCACCGCCGGAAGGATTCCAGGTCCATCGGACTGAGCTTCCACTGCCGGACCGGGTCGTCGATGCGGGCCTTGAAGCGGCGCTCCTGCTCGTCCATCCCGACCTCGAGCCAGACCTTGACCAGGATAATGCCGCCGTCGATGACGTATTTCTCCATCTGCGGGCAGAGGTTCAGGAAGCGCTCGTGCTCGGCGGGAGTGCAGAAGCCCATGACGTATTCGACGCCGGCGCGGTTGTACCAGCTCCGGTCGAAGATCACGATCTCGCCGCCGGCCGGAAACCGCTCCATATAGCGCTGAAAGAACAACTGCGTCTTCTCGCGGTCGGATGGCGCGGGGAGGGCGACGACCCGGAATACGCGCGGGCTGACCTTCTCGGTGATCGCCTTGATGGTGCCGCCCTTGCCGGCGGCGTCCCGGCCCTCGAACAGGATGATGACCCGGAGCTTGTTTTCGCGCACGTAATCCTGGAGGTGGCACAGCTCGACCTGGAGCTTCTCGAGCTCCTTCTCGTAATCCTTCCGCTTCATCCGCTCCGCAGTTGCGTCCTTGGCCATGCCGGTCCGTCCTAGTCGTCCCAGGATATCGTCACGCCGATGTCGCCGGGCACGCCGCCGGGAAAATCGATGATCTGATAGGCGATGCGGTAGCCGCGCGGCTTCAGGTAATCGGTCCAGAGCTGGAAGATCTCCTTGGGAATTCCGGTCAAGGTGTTCTCCCAGCCCTTCTCCATCTGATTGATGGCGCGTCCCTTGTCCGTGCACAGCGAGTTGGGGAAGCGATAGACCAGCACTTCCGTGAGGCCGTTGCGCACCGCGCGCTGGATGATGGTCGAGGCGAGCTTGATCTTCTCTTCCTCTGTTTTGCCCGACGGCTTGCTCAAGCGCTCGATCAAGGCACGCTTCTCTGCCTCGGCCGCGGCGGCAAGGCGGACATATTCATCCGCCTTTTCGGCCTCCTTGAGGGCGGCTTCCTTACGAATCTGGGCGGCGCTGGGGATGAGATCGTCTAGGCCGGGCATGGCAAGCGGCTCCTGATGATGGCGCGATCGGCATGCTGCGGACGCTAGGTTGGCTCGACCGCGGTTCCTTGACTCAAATCAAACAAATGCGAACATGCCCGAACACAGTGCTACCCATGCACGTTTTGACCGGGAGAGACGCTTGAGCGAGCAGCTTCATCCGATGGCACCGCATCATCTGCCGTTCTATCTCGCACCGGGGAGCGGGACCGATACGCTGATGGTGGTGATGGGCGTATTCCTGATCGGGATCGTGCTCTGGGTCGGCACGCTCTACTGGAAACTGCACAGCCTGCCCGAGCGGATGGCACACAAATCGCAGAAATTGCAGTTCGAGTTCGTTGCGGTGCTCGGCCTGATCTCGCTGTTCACGCACATGCACATCTTCTGGATCGCCGGCCTGTTGCTGGCGATGGTCGATCTTCCGGATTTCGGCACGCCACTGCGCAGCATTGCAGGGTCCGTCGAGAAGATCGCCGATGCGACGCCGGCCTCCGATGCGGGGGACGTCCAGGCCGAGGCAGCCGTCGCGCCGCCTCCCGCGGAAAAGTCGGGACCCGCCAGGGAGAAGGAGCCCAGCCATGCTTGAGCTGCTGATCTGCTCCCTCGTGACGATCCTGCCGGACTATCTCTACCGGCGCTACGCGCAAGGAAAGCGCTTCGGCAAGGAGATCACGCTGTTCTCGGTCTGGCACGAGCTGCGTTGGGGTATCACGAGCTGCCTGATGCTGACGATCTCGTTGATCACGATGATCTTCTATTTCCATCCAGCCACCCCATCCGCGACGCTGTACTTCCGCACCGTGCCGATCCTCCCGGAAGGCTCGGGCCGGGTCGCCGAGGTCAAGGTCGGGTTCAGCGCGCCGGTCAAGAAGGGCGACGTTCTGTTCACGCTCGACAGCTCGAAGCAGCAGGCGGCGTTCGAGACCGCCAGGCGGAAGGTGGCCGAGGTCGATGCCGCCATGCAGACGGCACAGGTCGATGTGGTCAAAGCCGAGGCGCAGCTCGGGGAAGCGAAGGCGAACTACCAGCAGGCCAAGGACGAGCTCGAGGTCAAGACCGAGCTGCAGCGCCGCAATCCCGGTATCGTTCCGCAGCGGGACATCGACAAGCTCCAGGTTCTGGTCGAGCAGCGACAGTCCGGCATCGACGCCGCGACGGCGGCGAGGCAATCGGCGTTCTTGCAGGTCTCGGTTCTGCTGCCGGCCCAAAAGGCCAGCGCCGAAGCTGCACGCGACCAGGCCCAGGTCGATCTCGACAAGACGGTCGTCCGTGCCGGCGTTGACGGGCGCGTCGAGCAGTTCCTGGTTCGCCCCGGCGACGTCGTCAACCAGCTGATGCGCCCGGCCGGCGTCCTCATCCCGGAAGAGGCCGGCCGGAAGGTTCTTCAGGCCGGCTTCGGCCAGATCGAGGCGCAGGTGATGAAGACCGGCATGGTCGCGGAAGCGGCCTGCATATCGAAGCCCTGGGTCATCATCCCCATGGTGATCACGACCGTGCAGGACTACATCGCGGCCGGTCAATTCCGGTCCGGCGAGCAATTGCTGGAAGCGCAGAACGCGGTCCGTCCCGGCACGATCCTGGTGTTCCTGGAGCCGCTGTACAAGGGCGGTCTCGACGGTGTCACGCCGGGCTCGAGCTGCGTCGTCAATGCCTACACCAGCAACCACGAGGAGATCTCGGCCAAGGACACCCCGACCAGCCGGAAGATCGCGCTGCACGTCGTCGACGGCGTCGGCCTCGTCCATGCGTTGCTGCTGCGGATCCAGGCGCTGTTGCTGCCGATCCAGACGCTGGTGTTCAGCGGCGGGCATTGAACGAGAGAGAGGACGGACGAGACGAGTTCGCCGGAATTCGTACTCGCCTGCCGTTTCGGCCGCCCGCGCCGGTCCGCGCGGCCGGAATCCTCGCGGCAATGTCTGCAAGTATTGACTCATGTCAAGCAAGGCGACCGCCGGCGCATCTCAATGTCCTTCATCCGAGGAGGACATGCGATGAAATCGACAACAATTCTTCGTTCGACGTGGTTCGCCATCGGCGCAGCGACGGTGCTGGCGACCTCGCCCGCGCTTGCCGACGATCCGGCCAAGATCCTGAAAGCGATGACGGACTATCTGACCAGTCAGAAAGCCCTGTCCGCCTCGTTCGACAGCGACATCGAGATCATCACGCCCGAGCTTCAGAAGATCCAGTTCGCGAGCTCCGGACAGATCAAGCTGGGCAGGCCCGACAAGCTCCGCGTCAGGCGCACCGGCGGCTATGCCGATGTCGAGCTGGTCTATGACGGCAAGACGCTCTCGCTCTACGGCAACGACGCCAAGTCCTACATGCAGGCCGAGTTGGCCGGCACGGTGGACCAGATGATCGGCGAGATGCAGGCCCGTTCCGGGCTCGGCATGCCCGGCACCGATCTGCTGCTCACCAACGCCTTCGAGGAGCTGACGGGCACGGCCACCGAGGGCAAGCATATCGGGCAGGGCGTGGTCGACGGCGTCGAGTGCGAGCATCTCGCATTTCGCACCCCCGACACCGACTGGCAGATCTGGATCGAGACGGGCGCGAGGCCGGTGCCGCGCAAATACGTGATCACCAGCAAGACGGTGACGGGCGCACCGCAATACACGCTGCGGACCCGGGACTGGAAGACCGACGCGTTTGCCGAGGACACCTTCGTGTTCAAGCCGCCGGCCGGCGCCACCAAGATCGACATCAACTCGGTCGCGATGGCGGATCTCGACGAACTCCCCCCGGGCCTGCCAACAGGAGCCAAGAAATGATGCTGCGAAAGACCTTGATCGGCGCGGCCGCAATGGTCGCCTTTGCCGCAGGACTGTCCTGGAACGATGCACCCGGCCCCGGCGAGGGCAGCTTCCTTTCGGAAGCGCAGGCGAGGGTTGGCCGCCCGCTCACGCCGATGAGCTATGCCGGCGTCGCGCGCCGAACGACACGCCGAGCGGTTGCGGTTGGCGCCGCGGCGGGAGCAGCCGGTGCCTATTATGCGCCGTCTTGCGTGCAAGTCGTGGACGCCTATGGCCGCGTCGTCACGCGGTGCTGAGGCCCGCCTCGGGGCTGTCCGTGTGGTGCGATTCCGGCTAGAATTGCCGGGAAAGCAGCGGCCGTAAGCTGCGAGGGTGCAGCATGAGCGGGGGCGCGTCCATAGTCCGGCTGAAGCCACGGCTCGCGGCCGCGCTCCTCTGTCTCGGCCTGCTGCTGGCCGAGTGCCTGGCGGTCGGGCAGGCCGGTGCGGTCGAGCGGAACCGGCGCGGCGAGCTCAAGCGCGTGCTGCTGCTGCATTCCTTCGGCCGCGAGTTTCGGCCCTGGAGCGAGTATGCGCGCGACATCAAGGCCGAGCTCGAGCGGCAATCGCCCTGGCCACTCGATATCCAGGAGCACGCGCTGCTCACCGCGCGCTTCAACAATCCGGGTCCCGAGGCGCCCTTCGTCGAGTATCTGCACTCGCTGTACCAGGGGGCGACGCCCGACATCGTCGTGAGCATCGGCGCGCCTGCCGCCCGGTTTGCGCAGAGATACCGCGCCCGACTGTTCCCCAATGCGCCGCTGATCTTGACCGCAGTCGAGCATCGACTGATCGAGCGCGCCGATCTCGGCGACAACGATGTCGTCGTGGCCGTCCGCAACGATTTCGTCGCGGCCGTCGATAACATTCTTCAGGTTCTGCCTGACACGAAATCGATCGCGATCGTGGTCGGCGCCTCGCCGCTCGAGAGGTTCTGGATGGAGGAGCTGAAGCGGGAGCTGAAACCTTTTGCCGAGCGGGTCGAACTCGTCTGGTACTCGGATTTGTCCTTCGAGGAGATCCTGAAGCGCTCGTCGAAGTTGCCGCCACACACCGCGCTGTTCTGGGGCCTGATGTCCGTCGATGCGGCCGGGGTCGTCTATGAGAGCGACTGGGCGCTGCGCAGCCTGCGTGCCGTCGCGAACGCGCCGATCTTTTCCTACCAGGAGCCGTTTTTCGGCGAAGGCACGGTCGGCGGACCGATGCACGTGATTGCGGAAACGACGTCGCGGACCGTCAGCGCCGCGATCGGTCTTCTCGGCGGCGCCAAACCCGCGAGCATCAATTACGAGCCGATCGCCTTCGCCGCGCCGCGTTACGATTGGCGGGAGTTGCAGCGCTGGGGCATCAGCGAGAGTCGCCTGCCCAAGGGAAGCACCATCCTGTTTCGCGAGCCGAGTATCTGGCAGCGCTATCGCTGGCAGATGCTGATGATCCTGGCCGTGTTCCTGGTCCAGGCCGGACTCATCAGCGGGCTCCTGCACGAGCGTCGCCGCCGGCGGGTTGCGGAAGTCGAGTCGCGTCAGCGGCTGACGGAACTCGCCCACGTCAACCGATACTCCGCCGTTGGCGAGCTGACGACCTCGATCGCGCATGAATTGAACCAGCCACTCGGATCGATCCTGACCAACGCGGAAACGGCGGAGCTCATGCTGAGGGCTGCCCAGCCCGATCTGGTCGAGATCCAGCAGATCCTTGCCGACATCAGAAGGGACGACCAACGGGCGAGCGAGGTGATCCGCAGGCTGCGCAGCGTTCTGAAAAAGACCCCGTTCGAGGTCAAGCACATCGAGCTCAACGATACGGTGCGCGAAGCAATCGATCTCGTGAAGGCGCTCGCTCAGGGGCGCCGGATCACGTTGAGTTATCTGCCGGTCCTGTCCGGCCTTCACGTCAAGGGCGATCCGGTCCAGCTCCAGCAGGTCATTCTCAATTTGATCATCAACGCGATGGATGCAATTTCCGATGCGGATACCGGAAAGCGGGAGGTCAGCGTGTCGACGCTCAGCACCGGCAATCAGGCCGAAATCAGGATTGCCGACACCGGGCCCGGAATACCTGCCTCCGATCTCGCAAGCCTGTTCGATCCGTTCTTCACGACCAAACCGCAAGGCATGGGCATGGGCCTTGCCATCGCCAGGACCATCATCGAAGCCCATCACGGCACGATCGTCGCGGCGAACCAGCCCGCGGGAGGCGCGCTGTTCACGATCAGGCTTCCGGTCGCGCACTGAGAGACGTGCGTCCTTGCGCTGCAGCAGCTGCGACGACCCGTTTCGTTGATCTCGATCAACAAACGCCTGCGCCCCGGCTCGATCCTCCCGCACTGGACGTGGCGAGGGAGGATGCGATGTTTCGTTGCGGCAAGACCCTGATGGCGTTGACGCTGTTGATGGCGACTTCGGTTGCTGCAACGGCGCAGACGCCAACGACGCCTGCAGCCCCGGCGCCGCAGGCGCAGCCCGCGAGCCCGGCCGCGCCGGCGGCCGAACTCTTGAAGCCCGAGCAGCTCGAGGCCCTCGTCGCGCCGATCGCGCTTTATCCCGACGAGTTGCTCGCCAATGTCCTGGCCGCCTCGACTTATCCGCTGGAAGTGGTGCAGGCCGACCGCTGGCTGAAGGCGCGCAAGAGCCTGAAGGGCGACGCGTTGAAGACGGAAGTGGAGAAGCAGGGCTGGGACGACAGCGTCAAGGCGCTCGCCAGCACCGCCGATGTCCTCGCGATGATGAGCGACCAGCTCGACTGGACCCAGAAGCTGGGCGATGCCTTCCTCGCGCAGCAGCCCGACGTGATGGACGCGATCCAGCGTCTGCGCAACAAGGCCTATGACAACAAGAAGCTCGTCACCACCAAGCAGCAGAAGGTCAGCGTCCAGTCTCAGGAAGGCAAGCAGGTCGTCGTGATCCAGCAGGCCGATCCCGCGGCGATGTACGTGCCGTATTACGATCCGGCGACGGTCTACGGCAGCTGGCCCTATGCGGAATATCCGCCGTATTATTGGGGCTATCCCTCCTATATCGGCGCCGGCGTGATCGCGGCCGGACTCGCCTTCGGCACGGCGTGGGCGATCGGGCGCTGGGGCAATTACTGGGGCGGCGGCTGCAACTGGGGCAACCGCAACGTCTATGTCAACCATCGCACCACGAACATCGGCAATGGCTGGCAGCACAATCCGGCGCATCGCGGCGGCGTCCGCTACAACAACAGCAATGTTCAGCAGCGCTTCGGCAACAACAATCTGAAGGCCGGCGTGTCTGACCGGATGGATTTCCGCGGCCGTGACGGCAACCAGGTGCTGCGCCCCAACCAGGGGGCCGGGGACCGGGCAGGAGATCGCGCGGGTGATCGCGGCGGACCGGGTGACCGGGCTGGCGACCGCGCCGGGGGCCGTGCAGGTGATCGCGCCGGCGATCGGGGCGACCGGCCCGGCGGCGGCGACCGTGCCGGTGCCGGGGATCGCGCCAAGGGTGGCGGTGACAGGTCCAAGGCTGCCGCCAAAGGCGGCGATCGCGCCAAGGCTGCCAACCGCGCCGGCGGTGGTGCGGCCAATCGTGGCGGTGGCGGCAATCGCGGTGGCGCGATGAACGTCTCATCCGGCCGATCGGCGGCCGCCGCATCGGCGCGCGGACGGTCCAGCATGGCGAGCATGCCGCGCGGCGGTGGCGGCGGACCGAGCTTTGCCGGCCGCGGCGGCGGTGGCGGAGCGGCGATGCGTGGTGGTGGCGGAGGCGGCTTCCGCGGCGGTGGCGGCGGTGGCCGGCGTTCCGACCTCGCGCTGAAGCATGATGTCCTGCTGCTCGGGCATCTCGCGAACGGTCTCGGCTATTATCGCTTCAGCTATATCGGCAGCGACAAGGCCTATGTCGGGGTGATGGCGCAGGAGGTCGAGCAGGTGATGCCCGATGCCGTGAGCCGCGGCAGCGACGGCTATCTGCGCGTCCATTACGAAAAGCTCGGGCTGACGTTCCGCACCTACCGCGACTGGCTCGCCGGCGGCGCGAAGATTCCCGCGGAGGTGATGCCATGACGGGTCTGAAATCGTTTGGCCGTACGCTGCTGCCCGGCGTCCTCGCGCTCGCGCTGCTCGGATCGGGCGCTCTCGCGCAGGAATCCTACAAGACACCGGAAGAAGCCGCGTCTGCGCTTGCCGCCGCGGTCAAGAGCGGCCCGAAAGACATCTTGAAAGTGCTGGGCAGGAAAGCGGAGGACATCGTCTCGTCCGGCGACGAGGTTGCCGACACCGACATTCGGGCGCGCTTCACCGCGATGTACGACGCCAAGCACGGCATCAAGGCGGAGGGCAACAAGACCGCCACCTTGATGCTCGGGCCGGACGACTTCCCGTTCCCGATCCCGCTGGTCAACACCCGGACGGGCTGGGCGTTCGACACCGATGAGGGGCGCATCGAGGTGCTGCGCCGTCGCATCGGCCGCAACGAGCTCGACGCGATCCAGACCGCGCTCGCCTTCGTCGACGCGCAAAACGAATATGCCGAGAAGGACCGCGGTGAGGGCGTCGGCGTCTACGCGCAGCGCATCGTTTCCTCGCCCGGCAAGAAGGACGGACTGTTCTGGCGCGACGACAGCGATCCGAGCCCGCTCGGCGCGCTCGCGGCCGAAGCCTCGAAGGAGGGCTATCGCGGCGGTGACGTCGGACCTGAACCCTATCACGGCTATTACTTCCGGATTCTCAAAGGGCAGGGGCGGGACGCGCCCGGCGGTGCGCTCAACTACGTCGTCAAGGGCAAGATGATCGGTGGCTTCGCCCTGATCGCCTGGCCCGCGGAATACGGCAATTCCGGCGTGATGACCTTCCTGGTCAACCATGCCGGCACCGTCTACCAGAAGGATCTCGGCAAGCGCACCGAGTTCATCGCGCAGCGCACCACGTTGTTCGATCCCGATGAAACCTGGAAGAAGGTCGATGCCGCAAAACCCTGAGCCGCGCGTGCGCGCATTTCGCCTGATCGCGCTCCTGCTGCTCGCGCTCGGGTTGACCATGCCGGCGACGCCGTCCTTCGCGCAGGCCGCCGGCCAGGTCAGGGTCAAGATCGTCAAAGCGGGATTCCTGGCCGGTGGTGGTGCCGGCAGCGGCGTGTTGACGTACCGGGGCAAGACCTACCCCTTCAAAGTCAGCGGCGTGAGCTTGGGCATCACGGTCGGTGCAACTTTCGGCCGTCTCGACGGCTGGGCATCCGGTATCCGGGAGGTCGGCGATTTCGCCGGCACCTACAGTTCGGTGGGCGGCGGCTTCGCGCTGGTCGGCGGTGCCAACGGTGTCCACCTCCGCAACGAAAAGGGCGTCACGATGGTGCTGCAAGGCCCGAAGGCGGGGCTCGAGCTGGCGGCCAATATCAGTCGGATCACGATTGCTTTGAGGTGAGGCTCAGGCCGGGCGCGCGGATCAAAGCGACAGCGACAGATGCACCGTTCTCGGATCGTCGCTCCGCGCGAGCTCGAAGCCCGCCTTCGCGAACACGCTGCGCATGGACGCGTTGTCGGACAGAACCTCGGCCACGAGCTCTCGTACGCCCTGCTCGCGCGCGATGTTCGTCAGGTGCCTCAGCAACAGCGAGCCTACGCCGCGGCCTTGCCAGGCATCCACCACGACGAAGGCCATCTCGGCCCGACCGGGCTCGACGACGACGTACCGGCCGCCGCCGATAATGGCGTATCGCCCCTGTTCCTCGACGAGAGCGGCCAGCGCGACGTGATTGCTGAAATCCACGTCCATGAAGAAGGCGCGCTCCTTCTCCGAGAAATGACGCTTCAAAATGAAGAACCGGCTCTGCAGCGATTGCGGGCTGGTACGCGCGACGGCGGCGAGCATATCCGCCTCGTCGCTGGCGCGAAGCGCGCGGATCTGGATCGGAGTGCCGTCCTTCAGGACGGTTTGCACGCTGTAAGTTGCAACTTGTGACATGCCGATGTCGCTCGTCAAAAGCCGTCCGGCCGCGTCTCATGCCTTATAATGCAGGATAGACGCCTCCGAAGCGTGCAGATCATCTTGACCTAGATCAACGTTCGTCCTTGCCCAGCGCCGTCAATTGGCCAAGGCGACGGAGAGGTCGAAAACATGTCCATGGACAAGGTGCAAATTCCGGGCGGTCCCATGTCGGGCCTGGTCGCCTCGGCGGTCGAATACCTGGTCGATGCTGGACAGCGCAGTGTGCTGTTCCTGGATATCATGCGTCGGCGCGGGGATCAGTACAGGGAGCACGTCGCGCAGACCGCGCCGCACGTTCTGCAATATGCGGCCGAATTGATCATGGACGGGCGCCAGCTCGCCGAACCCGTCAATTACGCGCTGGTGCGGATCGTTCCGCCTGAGAACGTCGAGATCGACATCAACCGGCGGCCGTTCGTCGTGGTCGATCCGCGTGCGGGTCACGGTCCCGGCATCGGCGGCTTCAAGGCGGACAGTGAAATCGGGGTGGCCATGAAGGCGGGCCATCCCTGCTACTTCATCGGATTCCTGCCGGACCCGATGCCCGGTCAGACCATCGAGCGCATCGCGCGTGCCGAAGCCATCTTCATCGAAAAGGTCATAAGCCTTCACCCGGATGCCGACGGCAAGCCCTGCGTGATCGGCAATTGCCAGGCCGGATGGGCCGTCATGATCCTCGCCTCGCTGCGTCCCGAGCTGTTCGGCCCGCTGATCATCGCCGGCGCGCCGCTGGCCTATTGGGCCGGCGTGCACGGAAAATATCCGATGCGCTATTCGGGCGGGCTGTTGGGCGGAAGCTGGTTGACGGCCCTGACCTCCGATCTCGGCGCCGGCAAGTTCGATGGTGCATGGCTGGTGCAGAATTTCGAGAACCAGAACCCGTCGAATACGCTCTGGACCAAGCAGTACAACGTCTATTCCAAGGTCGACACCGAGGCGGATCGTTACCTCGAATTCGAGCGTTGGTGGGGCGGCCACGTCAACCTGAACGCGGAGGAAATTCAGTTCATCGTCGATGAACTGTTCGTCGGCAACAATCTCGCCGCCGGCAACATCGAAATGTCCGATGGCCGGAAGGTCGACCTTCGCAACATCAGATCTCCGATCGTGGTGTTCTGCTCGGAGGGCGACAACATCACGCCGCCGCAGCAGGCGCTGCACTGGATCCTCGATTGCTATGCCGATGTCGATGAGATCCGGGCCTATGGCCAGACCATCGTCTACACCGTGCACCAGAGCGTCGGCCATCTCGGCATCTTCGTCTCCGGCGGCGTCGCCAAGAAGGAGCACGCGGAATTCTCCAGCAACATCGACCTCATCGACGTTCTGCCGCCCGGGCTCTATGAAGCGACATTCGAGGCGAAGGGTGAGGAAACCTCGAGCTCGGATCTGGTCGTCGGGCAGTGGGTGATGCGCTGCGAGGCGCGGACGCTCGACGACATCCGCGCCATGGGCGGCAATTCGCCCGAGGACGAGCGGCGCTTCGCCACGGCCAAGCGGATCTCCGAGATCAATCTGTCGGCCTATCAGAAATTCGTCCAGCCGTGGCTCAAGCGCATGGTGACGCCGCAGATGGCGGAATGGGCTCACAACATGCATCCGCTGCGGCTGCAATACGAGCTGTTCAGCAGCCAGAATCCCTACATGGCGACGGTGAAATCATTGGCCGAGAAGGCCGCCGAGGAACGCAAGCCGGTCGCCAGGGACAATCCGTTCCTGGCGTTTCAGGAACAGGTCTCCAAGCAGATCGTGCACGCTCTCGACAGCTGGCGCGATTCACAGGAGGCGCTCAGCGAAGCGATGTTCCTCAGCGTCTACGGATCCCCGGCGCTCCAGGCGGCGGTCGGGATCGATCCGACGTCCACGCCGTCGCGGCATCGTGAGATGTCCGCCGAGCATCGCGCCATGCTCGACAAGCGCATCGCCGAGCTGAAGTCGCGGATCGGTGAGGGCGGCCTCCGTGAAGCGGCGCTGCGCGCTTTGCTCTATGTCGGCTCGGCACGGGGAATGGTGGACGAACGCAGCATCGAGGCTCTGCGCCAGCTCCGCCGGGATCATGGCGGCGAACGGCTGTCTCTTGCCGAGTTCAAGTTGCTGGTCCGCGAGCAGTTCTTCATGCTGTTGCTCGATCGGGAAGGGGCCCTCGCCGCAATACCGAACATGCTGCCCGACGATATCAACGTTCGTCGCCAGGCGTTTGAAGCGATCGAGCAGGTGCTGTCGGCCAGTGCGGATGTCACCGGCGAGCGCGCAAATCGGCTGCGGCAGATCGCTGGCCTGTTTGGCATCGACACCATGGAAGGTTCCGAAAGGGCGTCGAACGTTGCCCCTTTCGATCCCAAGGCGAAGGCGTCGTAACGCGAGTTGTAGGGATCGGGAGCGATATCATGTCAGCAGATGCGACGGCCATTCAGTCTCCCAGCAAGTATGATCGCCTGATCGCGGCGGCCAAGGCGATCCCGCCGACGCCGACCGTCGTGGTGCATCCCTGCGACGAGACATCCTTGCGGGGGGCCGTCGACAGCGCGTCTGCCGGCATCATCCGGCCGATCCTGGTCGGACCGGAGCCGAAGATCAGGGATATTGCTGCCAGGTTCGCCCTGGACATCTCGGGTTACGAGATCGTAAATGCCGCGCACAGCGACGAAGCCGCGGCAAAAGGTGTCGAATTGATCCATGCCGCGCGGGGCGAATTGCTCATGAAGGGCAGCTTGCACACCGACGAGCTGATGCGGGCCGTCACCGCCAAGGTCGGGGGGCTGCGCACCGATCGGCGCATCAGCCACGTTTTCGTCATGGATGTGCCGGCCTATTCCGAGACGATCTTCGTCACTGACGCCGCGATCAACATCTTCCCTGATCTGGACGCCAAGCGGGACATCATTCAGAACGCGATCGACCTTTACAATCAGGCCGGCTTCGGCAAGTCGCCGCGGGTGGCCATCCTTTCCGCGGTCGAAACCGTCACGTCGAAGATTCCGTCCACGATCGAGGCCGCGGCGCTCTGCAAGATGGCGGATCGCGGCCAGATCACGGGCGGCGTGCTCGATGGGCCGCTGGCGTTTGACAACGCGATCGACCTCGAATCGGCGCGGATCAAGGGCATCAAGTCCGAGGTGGCCGGTCGCGCTCAGATCCTCGTCGTGCCCGACCTCGAAGCGGGCAACATGCTTGCCAAGAACCTCGCCTATTTCGCCAAGGCGGACGGCGCCGGGATTGTGCTCGGCGCACGCGTACCCGTCGTCCTGACCTCGCGTGCGGACAGCCCAAGGGCGCGGATGGCGTCCTGCGCGGTTGCTGCACTTTATGCTCACGCGCGGCGCCAGAAGGCGCCGACAGTCGCGGCGTGACCGCCATGGACAGCATCCTCGTCGTCAACGCCGGCTCCTCGAGCGTCAAGTTCCAGGTCTTTGCGGTCGAGGGTGAGGGCGTTCTGCGCCGCCTGATCAAGGGGCAGGTGGACGGCATCGGCAGCCGGCCGCGCTTGCGGGCAAGCGGGGCGAGCAACGATCCCATGGCCGACCGGGCCTATCCGATCGAGACCATTCCGGACGTTCCCGCGGCGATGGACGTCGCAGGGGCATGGCTCCGGAACGAAGCGCGCGTCAATCCATTGGCGGTCGGGCATCGCGTCGTCCATGGCGGGCCGGATTACGAGCGGCCGGTTCTCGTCGACCATGGCGTGGTGGCACGGCTGGAACGCTTCGTCACTTTGGCGCCACTGCACCAGCCGCACAATCTGGCGCCGATCCGCTCGATCCTGGCCAATTTCCCGACGATCCCGCAGGTCGCTTGCTTCGACACCGCGTTTCACCGCACCCACGGTCGGCTGGCGGATCATTACGCCATCCCCCACCAGCTCCACGCCGAAGGTGTGCGGCGCTACGGCTTTCACGGGCTGTCCTATGAGTACATCTCCAGGACCCTGCCGCAGATCGCCCCGGAGATCGCAAAGCGCCGGGTGATTGTCGCCCATCTCGGCAGTGGCGCGTCGATGTGCGCGATGAAGAATGGACTGAGCGTCGAGAGCACGATGGGATTCACCGCGCTCGACGGACTGCCGATGGGCACGCGTCCGGGCCAGCTCGATCCGGGGGTCGTGCTGTATCTCATGTCCGAGAAGGGGATGACGGCATCGAAGGTGCAGGATTTTCTCTATCGCGATTGTGGATTGAAGGGGCTTTCCGGGGTCAGCAACGACATGCGCGAGCTGGAGGCGAGCCTTGATCCGCAGGCGAAGCTGGCGGTGGACTATTTCGTCTATCGCATCGGCCTCAACGCCGGCATGCTGGCGGCGGCGCTGCAGGGGATCGATGCCTTCGTCTTCACCGCCGGCATCGGCGAGAACTCGAGTAGCATCCGCGCGCGTGTGGCGGAGCAGCTCGGCTGGCTTGGCGTGGCGCTCGATCCTGCCGAGAACACGCGCCATTCGCGGCTGATATCGGCAAAGACGAGTCTCGTTCCGGTCTACGTCGTCCCGACCGACGAGGAGCTCATGATCGCGCAGCACACACTGACGCTGTTGATGAACGGCCAATCGCCCAACCCCAGACGAGAGAGGGTGTCATGATTCCAGTATTTCCGGACAGCAAGGTTGCTCTGAAGGGGAAAAAGGGCCTCGTCGTCGGCATCGCCAACGACCAGTCGATCGCCTGGGGCTGTGCCAGGGCGTTTCGTGCGCTCGGCGCCGATCTCGCCGTCACCTATCTGAACGATCGCGCCAAGAAGCACGTCGAGCCGCTGGCGCAGGCCCTCGAGGCGCCGATCTTCCTGCCGCTCGACGTCATGGTCGAGGGCCAGACCGAGGCGGTGTTCGAGCGGATCAAGTCGGAGTGGGGACAACTCGATTTCCTGCTTCATTCCATTGCCTTCTCGCCGAAGGAAGCATTGCACGGCCGCGTCGTCGATGTCGGCCGCGACGGCTTTCTGAAGACCATGGACGTCTCCTGCTGGTCGTTCCTGCGGATGGCGCATCTTGCCGAACCCTTGATGAAGAACGGCGGCACGATGTTCACCATGACCTATTACGGCAGCCAGATGGTGGTGGAGAACTACAACATCATGGGCGTCGCCAAGGCGGCGCTGGAGGCCGCGGTTCGCTATGCCGCTGCCGAGCTCGGTCCGAAGGGCATCCGCGTGCACGCGATCTCGCCGGGACCGCTCGCCACCCGCGCGGCCTCGGGCATTCCGGAGTTCGACGAGCTGATGGACAAGGCGCAATCCAAGGCGCCCTCGCGCAGTCTCGTCAGCATCGACGATGTCGGCAATGCCACCGCGTTTCTGGCGCTCGACGGCGCCAAGCTGATCACCGGCGGCGTGCTCTACATCGACGGCGGCTATCACATCATCGATTGACCCGCGCGTTGCCGCCGCGCAGAGCTCCGGCGACCCTCCGGCGATCCATGGGCTGATGGTGACATATTGCCAGTGTTTTGCCCGACGGCGCAACGGCTCCGGCGCGAATCCGGAGTGAACAAGAAATACCTCAGTCAAATCAGCCCCATGTCTACTGTGCATGGGGTTGTTTTTCGACTCTTTGATTCAGCGATAGTGCAGCGCGATCAATTCGGCCACGCAGGCCGGCTTCTTGCCGCCCTCGATCTCGATCACGAGGTGATAATTGACGCGCAGCCCGTCCGGCGGCACGTCCTCAGCTTCGGCGATCGTGACCCGGCCGCGCAGCTTCGAGCCCGCCGGCACCGGCGCAAGATACCTGATCCGGTCCGCGCCGTAATTGAGCGTGTTGCGCAGCCCCTTCAGGCCGATGACCGAGCGGATGAACAGCGGTGCAAGGGCAAGCGAGAGCAGGCCATGGGCGATGGTCTTGCCGCCCGGCATCTCCTGCCTGGCGCGCTCCTGGTCGACATGGATCCATTGCTCGTCGCAGGTCGCTTCGGCGAACTGGTTGATGCGGTCCTGCGTGATCTCGATCCAGTCGCTGGCGCCGATCTCGGTGCCGATTGCAGATTTGATCTCGTTGAAGTCGCTGAATGTTCGCATGGGCCGTCTAGATCCTCATCTCCGGAACGTTGTCGGGAATGGCGAGCTCGGCCTCGGTCAGCGCCAGGACCTCGCCGACGCTCATGCCGGGTGCCGTTTCCAGCAGCGTCGCCTTGCCCGCGGGAAAACCGATCACCGCCATGTCGGTCACGACGAGGTCGACAGGGCGCGCCGAGGTCAGCGGCAGCGAGCATTTCGCCACGATCTTTGACTTGCCCTTGGCGGCGTGCTGCATGGCGACGATCACGCGCTTGGCGCCGGTGACGAGGTCCATGGCGCCGCCCATGCCCGGGACCATCTTGCCCGGGATCATCCAGTTGGCGAGATGGCCGTGCGCATCGACCTGGAGGCCGCCGAGCACGGTAACGTCGACGTGGCCCCCACGGATCAGTCCGAACGACATCGCGCTGTCGAAGGTGGAGGCGCCCGGCAGCGCGCTGATCGGGCGTCCGCCGGCATCGGTGAGCGTCGGATGCGCCATGCCCTGCTCGGGGATCGGCCCGGTGCCGATCAGTCCGTTCTCGGACTGGAAGAACACCTTCAGGTCCGACGGCACGTAATTGGCGACCAGGGTCGGAATGCCGATGCCGAGATTGACGAGATTGCCGCTCCTCAGCTCCTTGGCGACACGCCGGGCGATGATGATCTGGGGATCCATGATGTCACCCGTTGGTGATGAGATAGTCGACGAGCGGCGCGGGGGTGACGACGTGATCGGGCGCGATCACGCCGACGGGGACGATATGCTCCGCCGTCACGATGACGGTGTCGGCCGCCATCGCCATGACCGGGTTGAAATTGCGTGAGGTGAGCGCGTAGGCGAGGTTGCCGAGGTAATCGGCGAGAAAGGCGTGCACCAATGCGAACTGCGCCCGCAGCGCCGTCTCCAGCAGGAACGGCTTGCCGTCGACCTCGATCTGGCGCTTGCCTTCGGCCACCAGCGTTCCGACGCCGGTCGGCGTCAGCACGCCGCCGAGGCCGCATCCGCCGGCGCGGATGCGCTCGACGAAGGTGCCTTGCGGCACGAGATCGACGGTGATCTGGTTCGCCAGCATCTGCTGCTGCGCCTTCGGATTGAGGCCGATATGCGTTGCCGTCAGCTTCGCCACCAGCGCCTGATCGAACAGCTTGCCGACGCCCTTGCCGGGCGTGGCGGCGTCGTTCGAGATCAAGGTCAGACCTGTCTTCCTCTGGCGCACGACTTCGTCGAGCAGCCGCTCCGGCGTTCCAACGCCCATGAACCCGCCAACCATGACGCTGGCGCCCGCCGGGATCATCGCAACGGCTTCTTCGACGGAAACGGCCTTCATGATCGAAACTCCCGGTCGGCCGACGATGGCTGAAGGGCGGTAATGTGCGGATGTTGGCGGGCGGGGGGCGGGCTCCCTTGATCTGGGTCAAGGCTTCCGGATCATTCCGCTCCGGCTGCGTCGATGCCGATGCTTTCGAGTGTCTCGCGCCAGAGCTTGCGAACACCGGCATGGCGCTGCTCGAGTGCCGCGTTCACCGCATCCCGGTATGGAGCGAGCTCGGAGCCTCTCAGGAACAGGATCTGGGCTTGCAGCAGCCGGCCGCTCTCGAGTTCGATGCGGCGCAGCGCCATGACGAAGGGATCCTGCGGATTGGCTTCGACCGGCAGCAGCGCAGCGGGCCTGATGCCGGCGTGCACGGCATGGGCGAGCGTTGCGAGGTGGACCGCCTGGGCAAGCCGAGGATCCGTGATCTCTGCGAGCGGCGCAGGAAGCCAGGCGGTCTCCCAGGTCATCAGCATATATCCCAGGGCGATATCGGGGACCCAGGAGGTGGCGCGCATGAGCAGGGAGACGATCTCGGTCTCGCGATAGAACTGTGCGTTCAATTCGGTCTGCCAGGCCGCTTCGAACCTTGCCGGCAGCGAAAGGGCAAATTGCCGCGCCAGGGCACCATGCGCCGAGATCAGGAACGCGCCGACCCGCGATTGTTGCCGCGGTGGAATGCGGCCGTCGGGATCGAGCGGACCGAGGAAGCCGCTCATGGCATCGCTCTCCTGACCGGGATGGCACGCAGATGGTCGTAGCCGTCGGGGAACGGCGTCAGCTCCCCGCCGGCCTCATCCGGTGCCACCCAGATGGATTGTTGTCCCTCCCATCGCCCGGCCAGCACGTCATCGGCGAAGCGCGCCAGCAGGTCCGCCGTCAGCGCGCCCTTTTCCAGCGTGAAGGCATGATAGGCCTTGGGAATGATGACCAAGGAGCTGTTGAGGATTTCGAGGCGCAAGGTTTCGTGGAGACCCCGCGGCGTGAGAAAATCGAACTCGCCGTTGAGGATCATGGTCGGAACGGCGATCGCGGACAGGCGCGGCGTGAGCGGCTGGAAGTCGAGGAAGGATTCCATCAGGTTCTGAAGCGCGAAGACGTCGTTGACCAACCAACCTTGCCGCTTCACGCTGTCGAGCTTGTCCAGCAGCGGCTTCAGCCATTGGTCGGAGAGGTTCATGGGCAACAGGAGATCCTGGAGGTAACTTGTGCCGCCGAGGATCAGGCCGGTCCGTAGCGCATTGCCGAGCAGCAAGAGTTGCGGCGACAGCTCCGCAAAGCAGCTCATCGGCACGAGCCCGGCCAGTCGCTTGCCATGCTCGATCGCATATCGCAGCGCGATCAGGCCGCCGAAGCTGATCCCGCTCAGAAAGACCGGACCGTCCCCCAGTTCGTCGATCAAAAGGCGCAAGGCGGCGACCTGGTCGTCCTGGCTGATGAAGAGCGTCGGCTTGTCGGAGGCGCCCTGGCCCAGCAGATCGAAGGTCGCAACGCGAAAGCCTCGCGCCGGCAAGGCCTCGCGATAAGCGCCCCACAACTCGGAATATTGCGTCAGCCCGTTCACGAGAACATAGGCCGGTGCGCCCGCCGGTCCGTCGAGCTCATAGCGGATCCGGTATGAGCCGTGGCTGAGGAAAGGCATCGCGCGGGTACTGCCGGTGTTTTGATGCCCGCGATCCTCGATCTCCGCGAGCGGATTCCATTGAGCTAGATCAAACCTTCCCGTGCCGCCGTGCCTAGCGTCTCGAGAAAATCTTCACGGGAGGATCGCATCATGGCCGGACAAGATGCGTTGAAGCGTTGCCTGTTGGGCTTGATCGTGCTGCTGCTCGGAACGGCGATCGCAACCGCACAGCCTTTCACGCGCCGCTCGTCGCAGGTGCAGCATGACGGGCTGAAGAAGACCTACGAGATCGCCAACTTCCGTCTCGGCGGCAAGTACGACCTGTCCGCCCCCTCCAAATGGGAGAACGGGGGCGAGGGCGGCGTCACGCTGGAATCGCTCGGGGCCGGTAAGCTGCGTACGGCTTACATCGCCGTCGGCAACGCAAGGCGCAACGCGGCCGGCGAGATCACCAACGCCATCGTGATCAACTCCTATTATTCAGGCGATTCCACCGACATGTACGAGCAGTGGGTCAAAGGTGCGCCGTTGTCGGGCGGCGTGCCGATCATCGGTCCGGGCCGGCCGATCGACACGGATCGCTACTATGTCATCATGGTCGATCCGCTCGGCACTTGGGGCGCGAGCAAGCCGTCCGACGGTCTCGGCATCAAGTTTCCGCAGTACAGCTATTATGACATGGTGCAGGCGAACTACCGCCTGCTGCGCGACGAGTTGAAGGTCGCGCGCGTCGCACTGGTGACCGGCGTCTCGATGGGCGGCACGCAGACCTATGTCTGGGGCGTGATGCATCCGGAATATGTCAGCGCCCTGATGCCGATCGGCGGCACGACGCAATCGGATGGCGACGACCCCGTCGGCAACTGGACCTTCCAGATGATGACGGCCGCGATCCAGGGTGATCCGGTCTGGCAGGCGACCAAGGGCGACTATTACAAGCTCCCGAAGGAAAAGCATCCGGTGCCCGGCGTGGCCTTCGGCTGGTCGATCCTCGGCATGACGGGTTATGATTTCGCCTTCCGCACGACCCAGAATTGGGCGGCGGTACAGCCCGAGATTTTCTATTGGGATCCGCCGAACGAGAAGGCCGGCCTCAACGTCACCAATCGCGCCAAGCTCTACGATGCGGTCGACCTCGTCTGGCGCAACCGGGTCGGCGAGACCCATAACGTCAATCCCTATCTCGGTCGCATTCAGGCCCGCACGCTGGTGATGCACATCACCAACGACCTCTGGCTGAACTTCAAGCTGGCGCAGAAGGCCGTCGATCGCGTGCCCGGCGCCGATCTCATCGCGCAGGAGAGTCCGGTCGCACATTACGGCGTGTTCCCGATCATCAACCAGCGCAAGAACGATCCGAAGTTCGTCGCCTTCATGGATGACGTGGCGGCCCTCGACCGCGCCCAGCAATTCGTCGACAAGAATTACCGCGTGCCCGACGTCGCCCAGACCATCGATCCCAAGAAGTCGTTCTGGAAGGCCTATGTGACCTATCCCTATCCGGTCAAATTCGGCAGTGCCAAGGACAAGAGCGGCAATTCCTGGGAAATCGGTTACATGGACGAGTATGCCGGCGCGGACAAGGATCCGAAGGTGCTCGTGATCATCCACGGCAAGGGCGCGTTCGGCGGCCATTACGGCAACGTCATGCAGTACGCGCTCCGCAGCGGCCTGCGCGTGATCGTGCCCGACCTGCCGCATTACGGCATGTCGGGGCCCGGCAATCTCGACAAGAACCCGGCTCGTACGATGCAGGACATGCGCGAGGTGATCTACGACCTCGTGGTCAACCAGCTCGGCGTCAAGAAGGCGTATTATCTCGGTCACTCGCTCGGCGGCCAGTTCGTGGTGGGCTACGCCCTGACCTGGCCGGATGCGGTGCAGGGCCTCGCCCTGGAAGCGCCGTCCGGCCTCGAGGAATATCCGCGTGAGATCACGATCGCCAAGGACAAGAAGGCGCCGCTGTTCGCCGACGGCCTCGGCCGCGACTTCGACAAGTGGAAGCAGGTCTGGGACCAGACCGGTATTCTCGCCGCGGAGAAGGCGCGCAGCGAGCAGAACATCCGCGACTTCTTCTATTTCAAGAAGCGTGACCCGGACAGCGGCGTGGTGTCGGCTGCGAAGAGCGGCTACTTTTTCAGCGACAGCGAATATGCCCGCTTCCACACCGAGCAGCGCGTCGGGCTCACCAAGGGCAACCCGAAGGAGCTCGATCAGTGGTGCAACGTCTTCATCTTCGACATCTACACGATCGGTGCCGAACTCCAGCAGGATGACCCGAAGAACCTCTATGAGCGGGTGACCCAGATCAAAGCGCCGATCTTCCTGGCGTTCGGCGACAAGGAGCCGTTTATTCCGACGCCTGCGTTCAACGGGCTGACGGACCTCGGCCGCGACGTCATCACGCCGTTCATGACGCGGATGACCAATGCCGGCAACCGGCCGATGCTCAAGATCTATCCGGAGACCGGGCACTTCATCCACACCGACAATCCGGTGGAATACGCCGCCGATGTCGTGGATTTCGTGACCAAGGGTGAGGTGGACACATCATCGCCGCTCGGTACCGATCGCATGATCAAGGGTGCCGTCGTCTCGGCCCTGCCAGTGGCGCCGACACCGCCCGGCGCGGCACCGACGGCTGGCCTCAACAAATAGGGCCCGGCGATGCCGAGGGTGCAGGCGGGCGAAGTCCAGCTTGGCTGGCGGGAGTGGGGAGAAGGCGACGTCACCGTCGTCTTCATCCACGGAAATCTCGCCAGCAAGGACTGGATCGAGCTCGCCGCGCCGTTCTTCCCATCCGGCCTTCGGGTGATCGGCATCGACTGGCGCGGCTGCGGCGACAGCGACCGGCCGAAGCCGGCGCCCGACTATTCCAACTATTCCATGCGGCAGCACGCCGAGGACATGCTGGCGGCGCTCGATACGCTCGGGATCGGCTATTGCCATCTCGCGACACATTCCACCGGCGGCATCATCGCCGCCAGGATGCTGCTCGAGCAGCCGCAGCGCTTCGGCCGCGTGTTCGCGCTCGATCCGGTGACGCCGCTCGGCATGGCCTTCAATGCCGACCAGATCGGATTGTTCAGGGCCATGATGTCGAGCAAGGAGCTGACGCGGTCCGTGATGGCGACGGCCGCTTCTTCGCTGTTCGTCCCGGAGAGCATGGAGCCGAACAAGATCCCTCGTTTTCGCGAGGGGCTGGGAGAGATCCAGATGCTGTTCGACCGGATCATCGAACAGACCTTCGGCGTATCGGAGGGGATCTGGATCGGCACGCCGGTGAACCTGACGCGGGAGAAGGAGAGCCGTGAGCTGGAGCGCCGTATGCCCGAGATCCGGCACCCGCACCTCGTGCTGTGGGGCGAGAGGGATGGCTGGATTGCACCTGCCGACCTCCGCACCATGGCGTCGGCGATGCCGGATTGCCGGCTGGTGATCGTGCCCGGCATCGGGCATTCGATGAATCTCGAACGCCCGGCGCTTTATGCCGGCTATTTCGGAGCGTGGTTTGGAGGACTTGCCGCGTAGCAGGGCCTGCTCCGAAGTCGTGGCCGCGCAGGTGAACTTTTTCCTCGAGCACGAGACGACTGTCGATTTCCATCCGCACGGCATGGTCGTGGTTACGAAGCAGTTGCTCCGCCCGAATGTCTGACAGGGCGAGATGCAGCGTTCCGTTCTGCTTCCAGCATGTCGCCTGGCCAGTCTCGACTTCCAGCTCGGTGAAAAGACGGGACGTGTATTTTGCTAGCTCGGTCTGCGCCGAATTCTCGCGTAACTGGCCAGCGATGCCGGCGGCGTGCCGTCCAAACACCGCGTGGACGCTCGATGTCAGCTTCGCCGCGGATAGATGATAATCGAGAGATACGTCATCGGCGCCTTGACGAGCTCTTCCGGCCCATGACGGGCGGCCGCGTCAAAGAAAAGCGCGTCGCCGGGCTCGAGCAAATAGCTACGATCGGCGTGTCGATAGCGCACTTTGCCGGTAAGCATGTAGATGAACTCCACACCGGCATGCCGGAAATCGGTGTAGGGAACGGCGTCACCCTTGAGCGTAATCAAATAGGGTTCGACGACGATATCGCCGCCGACGCTGTGCCCGAGGAGATCATAGAGGTGCCCGGCCTTGGTGCCGCGCCGCTCGATCCGGACGCCCGTCCCCGCCTTCACGAAGGAGCAATCACGTTGCTCTGTGCTTTCGCGGAATAGACGGCCGATCGGTACATTCAGGGCCTTCGCCAGCGCTGATAGGGTCGCCAGAGAGGGCGAGATCGACCCGTTCTCGATCTTGGACATCATGCCGGCTGAAATACCAGCCGCCGCACCGAGCTCCATGACGGTGAGATCCAGCTCCTTCCTCAGTCGACGGACTTCGGCTCCGATTTCCGATTCAAGAGTGGGGGTTACTTCCTTTGGAGCTAGCGAACCGGTCAGAAGCTCTGGTTCTTGCCGCGGGGAGACCGCTTTCGAACGCTTGATGGCGCCTTTAGCCACAGTGAAACCTCGCTGTATCTACTGAGTCCAGCCTTAAAGCTCGGCTGCCGTAGATCCTCCGACCGGATGATGGATCGTCGCCTTTCTATACTGTGGCGCGCCGCCTGCGGCTAGCCAAGCGCAGCCCCTGCTGCGATTGCCAACATTGCTAGCCGACCGCGGCCGATTTCGGAGCCGGGCATTCTTGACTGCAAGTGATCCTGTCGTCCCGCCACGAGATTGTTCTGCTGCCTGAATTGTCGCCATAGGCCGGGGCGGGCTTGCACGATAATTGCATGAAAATTTATTGCCTGATGGGAAAGATTGGAGGAGGTCGGCATGGATATCGCGCTGCATGCGAGGCGATTCACGGCTGAGATTTCGAGCCTTCGGGATTGTCGCGCCAGTATGATCGTATCGTGCCGCCGCGACACTGTTTCGAGGGCTAGGTGGGCCGATTTCCAAACTCCAAACTCCGGACAACGCCATTTTCTTGACGAGAAAGAAATATTCTTTATAGTAACAGATTGGGTGCATGGGCGTAAACCTCGCTGCGGAGGGTGTTATGTGTGGAATCGTAGGGTTGTTTCTGAAGCAGCGGAAGCTTGAGCCGGAGCTCGGGGCGATGTTGTCGGACATGCTGGCCGTGATGAGCGATCGCGGTCCCGACAGCGCGGGCTTCGCGGTCTATGGCGATGGCCAAACGGGATGTGTGAAGCTGACCGTGAGTGGCGCGAGCGAAACCGCGCTGCGCGAATCGCTTACCGAGCTTGGGCGCGCTCTCGGAGAAAATCTGGTTTCGACTTTTCGTGACACGCACGCGGTCATTTCGCTCCCCGCGAGCAAGGAACGGCAGGCGCGCGGCTGGATCGCTGCACATGACGACATCAGCTTTGTCGGGGCTGGGACGCGAATGGAGCTCTACAAGGAGGTCGGTCTACCGGAGCGAGTCGCGCAACGGTTTGGGTTGGCCAGGATGGCAGGCAGCCACGGCATCGGCCACACCCGCATGGCGACGGAATCTGCAGTGACCACGCGCGGCGCACATCCGTTCTCGACCGGCCTCGACCAGTGCCTCGTTCACAACGGTTCGCTCTCGAATCACAACGGTGTGCGTCGTGTCCTGCGTCGCGAAGGTATGACATTCGAAACCGAAAATGACACCGAGGTCGCAGCAGGTTATCTCAGCTGGAAGATCCGGGAGGGCGCCTCACTCAAGGAAGCATTGACGCAAAGTCTCGTTGATCTCGATGGCTTCTACACTTTCGTTGTGGGTACGGAGAGCGGATTTGCCGTGTTGCGCGATCCGATCTCCTGCAAGCCGGCGGTGATGGCCGAGACCAACGACTATGTGGCGTTTGGCTCGGAGTATCGCGCGCTCGCGATGTTGCCAGGCGTCGACAAAGCCCATCTCTTTGAGCCCAATCCGGCGACCGTCTACGCGTGGGAGCGCGCGTGATGTCAATTTTTGATCTTGCCAAGGTGCCGCTGCGCGAACTCAACGCGGCCCTTCATTCGCTGCCGCCTTCCACCAACGAAACCCATTGGGTCGTGACCAATCCGGGTGGAAAACATGCGATCGCCTGCGGCGTCGATGCGCCGATCACGATCGATATCGAGGGGCACGTCGGCTACTATTGCGGCGGCATGAACAAGGAAGCGACGATCGTCGTCTCGGGAAATGCGGGCGTCGGTGTTGCCGAGAACATGATGTCGGGCGAGGTTCGTGTCAAAGGAGACGCGAGCCAGGCTGCCGGAGCGACCGGCCGCGGCGGCTTGCTCGTGATCGACGGCAACGCATCCGCGCGCTGCGGAATCTCGATGAAGGGCATCGACATCGTCGTCAAAGGCTCGATTGGGCCGATGAGTGCCTTCATGGCGCAGGCCGGCAATCTCGTCGTGCTCGGAGATGCGGGCGATGCGCTCGGCGACTCAATCTATGAAGCCCGCCTGTTCGTGCGCGGCAGCGTAGCAGGTCTCGGAGCCGACTGTATCGAGAAAGAGATGTCGGCGGAAGATAAGTCGATTCTCAAGTCACTGTTGAAACGTGCGGACCTGAACGAGTCGATCAGCCCCGATGACTTCAAGATGTTCGGCTCCGCTCGTCGCCTTTATCACTTCCACATTGACAACGTCGACGCCTACTGAGCAGGATTTCTGATGACCGTCCCGCCGCCCCATCGTACACCGCCTCGGTTTTCTGCTACCTTCAGTCCGCAGACGATCGCTGAAATTCAGCGCGCCGCCGCGACGGGCATCTACGATATCCGCGGCGGCGGCGCCAAGCGCGCGCTGCCGCATTTCGATGATCTTCTGTTCCTGGGTGCCTCAATCTCGCGGTATCCGCTCGAAGGCTATCGCGAGAAATGCGGAACCGATGTTGCGCTGGGCACGCGCTTCGCCAAGAAGCCGATCAAGCTCAAGATACCCGTCACCATTGCGGGAATGAGCTTTGGCGCATTGTCAGCGCCGGCCAAGGAAGCGCTGGGACGCGGCGCCTCCGCGGTTGGAACGTCGACCACCACCGGCGACGGCGGGATGACTGCCGAAGAGCGCAGTCATTCTTCCATCCTGGTCTATCAGTATCTACCGTCGCGCTATGGCATGAACCCGGACGATCTGAGACGGGCTGATGCGATCGAGATCGTGATCGGGCAGGGCGCAAAGCCCGGCGGTGGCGGCATGCTGCTGGGCCAGAAGATTTCTCCACGGGTGGCCAAGATGCGCACCCTCCCGGAAGGGATCGATCAACGTTCAGCCTGCCGGCATCCGGACTGGACCGGACCTGACGATCTTGAGATCAAGATCGAGGAGTTGCGGGAGCTGACCGATTGGGAAAAGCCGATCTATGTCAAGGTTGGAGCCAGCCGTCCCTATTACGACACCGCGCTTGCCGCCAAATCAGGTGCCGACGTAATCGTGCTCGACGGTATGCAAGGGGGAACAGCCGCAACCCAGGAGGTCTTCATCGAGAATGTGGGCCTGCCGCTCCTGGCGGCTATTCGACCCGCGGTGCAGGCATTGCAGGATCTGGGCTTGCACCGCAAGCTGCAGCTGATCGTCTCCGGCGGCGTCCGCACGGGCGCCGACGTGGCGAAGGCGCTGGCGCTCGGCGCGGACGCGGTGGCAATTGGCACCGCGGCGTTGATTGCCCTCGGCGACAATGATCCGCAGCTGCAGGCGGAGTACGAAAAGCTGGGCACCGTTGCCGGGGCCTATGACGACTGGCAGGACGGATTGGATCCTGCCGGCATCACCACGCAAGATCCAGTGCTGGCAGCACGACTTGACCCGGTCAAGGCCGGCCGGCGCTTGGCAAATTATCTCTCGGTGCTGACGCTCGAGGCGCAGACGATCGCGCGCGCCTGCGGAAAGAGCCATCTGCACAATCTCGAACCGGAGGACCTCGTCGCCCTGTCGATCGAGGCTGCGGCGATGGCGGGCGTGCCGCTCGCCGGAACCAACTGGATTCCGGGAATAACGCAGTAGCGGATACGCGCCGCGCGAATTCAACTGACTGCAAGTTTCGATGCCGGGTGTTGACGCATCAAAGAGGTAACTATGGCCAATAGTCTTCACGCCACGGCGCAAGAGAGGGGCATCAAGTATTTTCTGATCTCCTACACCGACCTGTTTGGCGTGCAACGCGCCAAGCTTGTGCCAGCTGCAGCGATCGACGGCATGCTCAAGAGCGGGGCGGGCTTTGCAGGCTTCGCGACATGGTTCGACATGACGCCGGCCGACCCCGACATGTTCGCGATGCCGGACCCGGCAAGCCTGGTCCAGTTGCCATGGAAGCCTGAAGTTGGCTGGCTTGCCGCAGATCCCTGGATGAACGGAAAGCCGGTTGCGCAAGCGCCGCGCAATCTCTTGAAGCGGTTGATCGCCGATGCCGCCGCCAAGGGACTCGAGCTGAAAACTGGCGTCGAATGCGAGTTCTTCCTGATTTCGCGCGACGGGACTGGGATTTCCGATGATGCCGATCACCAGCCCAAACCCTGCTACGATCAGCAGGCATTGATGCGGCGGTACGACATCATTGCTGAAATCTGCGATTGCATGCTGTCGCTTGGCTGGAAACCCTACCAGAACGATCACGAGGACGCGAACGGCCAGTTCGAAATGAATTGGGAATTCGACTCGGCCTTGAAGACCGCGGACCGCCATGCATTCTTCAAATACATGGTGCGCTCGATCGCGGAGAAACATGGATTGCGCGCAACCTTCATGCCGAAGCCGTTCGTCGACCTGACCGGCAACGGCTGCCACGCCCACGTCTCGGTGTGGCGCGATGGCCGCAATCTGTTCGAGGACGAAGCTGGCGAACTCGGCGTGTCAAAGCTCGGCTATCAGTTCCTGGGTGGCATCATGCACTCGGCCGATGCGCTGGCGGCTCTGCTCAATCCGACGGTCAACTCCTACAAGCGCATCAATGCGCCACGTACGACGTCTGGAGCGACCTGGGCGCCGAACTCCGTAACCTATGCGGGAAACAACCGCACCCACCTCATCCGTATTCCCGAGGGCGGGCGCTTTGAGGTCCGCCTCGCCGACGGCGCGGTCAATCCTTATCTGCTGCAGGCAGGATTGCTCGCCGCAGGGCTTGACGGGATCGACAACCAGCGCGATCCCGGCAGTCGTCTCGACATTAACATGTATTTGGACGGTCATTCCGTCGAGACCGGCAAGAAATTGCCGCTGAACCTGCTCGATGCGATCCGAGCACTGCGGTCGTCATCGGTGCTGTCGGACAAGTTGGGCGAGTTCGTACCGTGCTACGTCAAGCTCAAGACCGACGAATGGAATTCGTATGCACGCCATTTGACGGCATGGGAGCGCGAAACCACGCTGGATTGCTGAGGGGCGTCCGCCCGATGACCGCGACGGTCGCCGACAATGCGCCGCTGCTCGAAGTGCTCGCCGGCGACGACGGTTACGGATTCCGGTGGCGATGGTCTGGGGTGCCTTGGAGGCAACATACGAGGTCGTCGGGTTGGTCATGATGCGAAACGCGTTCGACATCCTGCTCGATGATCGGACCTTCATCGAGATCTGGCGTCACATAATGGGCGGTAGCGATGCCAGGCTTGTTGGGACAAGAGAAGGTCAAAATGTAGCCGTCGGTGGACATGGGCGTCTCTTGGGACAAAGCTATGGTTCATTGAGCCGCTTGGGTTTGCCATTCGCAGCCAAACTCGGCGGCGCTGCTTGAGAACCAGCGCGAGAAGCTCTTGGCAAGGCTGCGGTACAAGGCGATTTCGAAGCAGGGGCTGCCGTCGCCGTCGTCTTCGCAACGCCAGATGGTGGCGCCGATATGGGCGACGATCGTGGTCGCGGCGGCTCCGATCTCGAACGCTCGAGGATGAAGGTCGATCTGAAAACCCTTGGCAAGGGTGTTCCTGACCGCATGGCCGCCGACGCGGAAAACCACATAGCCGCCGCTTTGGTCCGACACCGACGCGAGCGGCTCGACGATCTGTTTGAGTGACATGCCAAACAGCGGGCCTGCGCCGTCGCTCATGGCGAGCCAGTAATTCGGGCCTATGGCCACGAAGGCGATCTCGCCCGCACGCACGATGGAAGGCGTCGTGGGCAGCTCAAGAAGGAAAAGCTGCCTGATACGGTCGCGCAGCAGCGCGTGCCGTCCTTTGCGAGTCTGCATCGTTGCCAAGCCAAGTCCGCGCAACTCGCGGACGGTGACGCCGGCACCGGGTTGCGATTGGCCAATGTCCAATGTTGCGGGACGTGATGGTAGAGCAAGATCAGCCATGCAGACGCGTCCCTTCGGGATCGAAGAAGATGGGAGAGATGATTTCGACTTCGGTGTCGCGACCGCGGAGCGGATCGTAAGCGCGCACGACCTCGCCGATCCGTGCCAAGCCATTCTTGATCAGGCCAAGGCCGATCCAATGCCCGAGCATCGGCGAGAAGGCGACGGAAGTGACGTAACCTTCGTCGTTCTCTGTGTTCGGTTTCACGCCGACGGCCAGAAAATGCGCACCGCCGTGCAGTCGCGCGCTCTTGGCGACGGGTTTGATGCCGATCAGTGCTGGCCGCTCCGGGTCGGCGAGGCCCGGGCGCATTGCGAGCGTGCGGCCGATGAAGTCTTTCTTGCGCGACATCATCCGGCCGAGGCCGAGATCGGTCGCCGTCGTCGTGCCGTTCAGTTCGTTGCCGGCGACGTGACCTTTCTCGATGCGCATCACGCCCAGGGCTTCCGTGCCATAGGGCACGATGCCGAGTACGTTGCCGGCATCCATGACCGCCCGGATGGTGGCATCACCGAATTGCGCCGGCACCGCCAGCTCGTAGGCCAGTTCGCCGGAGAAGGAGACACGGAACAGGCGGGCCGGAACGTTGCGCCAACGGAATTCGATGCACCCGAGATAGGGAAGGGCGGCATCGGAGACGTCTGCGGCATCACCGAGCAGCCGAGCCAGGAGCAGTCGGGAATGCGGTCCCGCAATCGAGTATTGCGACCATTGCTCAGTGACGGACACGAGCTGGACGTCCAACTCGGGCCAGAGGATCTGGCGTGCATGCTCGAGATGTTGCATGACCTTGGCCGCATTCGCGGTCGTCGTCGACACGACATAGTGGTCGTCCGCTAAGCGCGCCGCGGTACCGTCGTCCATAACGATGCCGTCCTCGCGTAGCATTAGGCCGTAGCGGACCTTGCCGATTGGAAGCGTCGAAAACATGTTGATGTAGACGCGGTCCAGGAATGCAGCCGCATTGTTGCCCTGGATATCGATCTTGCCGAGAGTGGAGACGTCGCAGACGCCGACTTTGCTGCGAACCTCTCGGACCTCGCGCGACACTGTCGTCAGCCAGTCGGCTTCGCCAGGTCGAGCGAACCATTGTGCGCGGAGCCACTGCCCGGCCTCCACAAACGTGGCGCCGTGCTCCTCGGCCCAGCCATGGCTTGCGGTCAGCCGCGTTGGCTTGAACTCCGAACCACGATGGTGACCGGCCAGTGCACCGATCGCGACTGGCGCATAGGGTGGCCGGAACACGGTTGTGCCGACTTCCGACATCGAGCGCCCGGTCAGTTGTGCCATCAAGGCATGTCCGTTGACGTTCGAGGTCTTGCCCTGATCGGTGGCCATGCCGAGGGTGGTATATCGCTTCAGCAACTCGACCGACCGAAAACCTTCGCGGGCGGCGAGTGCGACGTCGTCGCTCGTAACGTCGTTCTGGAAATCGACGAATGCCTTCGATCCGCTGTCGGCGACGTACCAGAAAGGCTTGGAGCCGATCGTCTCATCATCTGCCTGAGGCAGAGGATGATCTTGCACGGCAAATCCGGCCGCCTTGGCTGCTGCCGCGCCAGCTGAATCGCCCTCGCGAAGGGCATCAGCCAGCGCAAATGATCCCTGCGCGGCACCGGCGACCGTCATGCCGGGAGGAGCCGTATTTGGAACGAATCCCCCCAGCGTCTCCGACCAGTTCGGTCGGCCGCCGAGGTGGGTCGTCAGGGCGAGATTGGGATTCCATCCGCCGGACATGGCGAGCACGTCGACCGCAATGTCGCTCGTCCGTCCATCTGCCGTGTGAATGGAGATGGCCTTGAGACCTTGGCTTCCGCTCGTCTGGATAACCTGTGCGCCCGCAAAGACCCGAATTCCCAACCGGCTCGCCTTCTCGATGAGACGGGAGTCGATCTCCGTTCGCATGTCGACAATGGCTTCGACGGGAGTGTTGCACCCGAATAGGTCGAAAGCAGTTCTCCACCCGTCGTCGCAGCCTGCGAAGATCGCGGCGCGGCGGCCCGCCGGTACGGCAAACCGGTTCAGATAGGTGCGAACCGCCGAAGCCATCATCACGCCTGGCCGGTCGTTGCCGCCGAACACGATGGGTCGCTCGATCGCACCCGTAGCAAGCACCGCTCGTTTGGCGACGATCTTCCAAAGCCGCTGCCGGGGTTGACGTGGCGCCGGGACCGGAAGATGGTCGGAGACACGCTCGACCGCGCCGTAGGTTCCGCCGTCGTAGACGCCAAACACCGTCGTCCGGCGCAGCACACGAACATTGGTCAGGGCGTCGAGGGAAAGGCTCGTATTGCGTGCCCATGTGGAGCCACTTTCGCCTCCAATTTCCCTGATGTCCCCATTGAGGCGGCCGCCAAGGACGTAGTCCTCGTCGCATAGGATAACGCGCGCGCCCGATCGGCTCGCGCTCAACGCCGCGGCAAGCCCGGCCGCACCGCCGCCGACAACGAGTACGTCACAGAACGCGTACAGCTTCTCGTAGACGTCCGGATCGGCTTCCGTGCTGGCGCGTCCGAGACCGGCGGCACGCCGGATCGCCGGTTCGTAGACCTTCTCCCAGAAGGAGGCGGGCCACATGAAGGTCTTGTAGTAAAAGCCTGCGGCGAAAAATGGCGAAAGCAAAGAATTGACCGCGCCCACGTCGAAGGTCAGCGAAGGCCAGCGGTTTTGACTTTGCGCCTCGAGACCGTCGAACAGCTCGACGACAGTCGCTCGTGTATTCGGTTCCCGCCGCGCACCGCTCCGCAACTCGACCAGGGCGTTTGGTTCCTCGCTGCCCGCGGTCAGGATGCCGCGCGGCCGATGATACTTGAACGAGCGGCCGACGAGCTTGACGCCGTTGCCAAGCAGAGCGGAGGCGAGCGTATCTCCTGCATAGCCGTGATAGCGCTTCCCGTCGAAAGTGAAGCTGAGCGGCTTGCTGCGATCGATCAGGCCACCCTTCTCGAGCCGGTTGGGCTTCACTTGCGATGCTGTCCCACTCATGAAGACTCCTCGGCTGCAAAGGTTACGCCGAAGATTTCATGAGTACGGGTGTCGCGGGTAACGCTAAGCCAGCTCCGGCATCCGCCGGCGTGATACCAGAGTTCCTTGTGACGACCCGCCGGATTGTCGCGCAGATAGACTGCTTGATAGAATGGCTGCGTCGCGTCCGACGTTGATGCCTCGGGTCGGCGCGTGGCATCGCCATGGTAGGCGAACTCGCCCACATCACGCGGGCCGCAGAAGGGACATTCGATTCGCATGTCGGTTCTCAATGCAGGTTCGGTTGGGCGCCCTGGCCCTTTTCGTCAATGAGATGGCCGGTCTCGAAGCGATCGAGACGGTAGGCGGCCGCGACCGGGTGCGGCTCATCGCGCGCTAGCAGATGCGCGAAGCACCACCCTGAAGCCGGCGTTGCCTTGAAACCGCCGTAGCACCAGCCGGCGTTGAGATAGAGGCCGTCGACTGGTGTCTTGTCCATGATCGGCGAGCCGTCCATCGACATGTCGACCAGCCCGCCCCAAGAGCGCAGCATGCGCACCCTCCCGATTGCAGGCATCAGGGCCATGCCGCCTTCGCAAACGTCCTCAACGGTCGGTAGATTGCCGCGCTGGGCGTAGGAGTTATAGCCGTCGATGTCGCCGCCGAAGACCAGACCGCCCTTGTCGGACTGACTGATGTAGAAATGACCGGCACCGAAGGTGACGACGCCCGGAATGAAAGGTTTGATCGCCTCCGAGACGAAGGCCTGCAGCACATGGCTTTCGATCGGAAGTCTCAAGTCGGCAAGTGCTGCGACGCGCGAGCTACTGCCGGCGACGGCCAGCCCCACCTTGGTGGCGCCGATCCTGCCCCTGGTCGTCTGAACCCCTACGACACGGCCGCCCTCACGCAGGAAGCCGGTGACCTCGCAGTTCTGGATGATATCGACCCCGCGGTCGCTGGCGCCGCGGGCGTAGCCCCATACGACTGCATCATGTCGGGCGGTGCCGCCACGTCGCTGCAGCAAGCCACCTTTGATCGGAAAGCGGGCATTGTCGAAATCGAGCATTGGAAGCATGCGACGCACCGCGGCCGCATCGAGCAACTCGGCATCGGCGCCGGCGAGGATCATGGCGTTGCCGCGCCGCGCGAAAGCATCGCGCTGGGCGTCCGAGTGATAGAGGTTGAGCACCCCGCGCTGGCTGACCATCGCATTGTAGTTGAGGTCCTGCTCAAGCCCTTCCCAGAGCTTCATCGACCATTCGTAGAAGGGCTCGTTACCGGGCAGGAGATAGTTCGAGCGGACGATCGTGGTGTTCCGTCCGGCATTGCCGGAGCCGATGTAGCCTTTCTCGAGCACTGCGACGTTTGGGATGCCGTGCTCTTTGGCGAGGTAATAGGCGGTGGCGAGGCCATGTCCGCCACCACCGACGATGATGATGTCGTAGCGCGGGCGGGGAGCCGCATCACGCCACGTAGGTTGCCAATCGCGATGTCCGCGGAGAGCTTGCCGAGCGAGGTTCAGGAAGGAGTAGTGCATGGGAGCCGAGCCGCCTCAAGCCGAACTTGTGAGAGGCAATATGCGCTGCTATGGCTGACGCAAGATGGCAAAAAGCGACCAAAAGATTCCTCTTGGCGACATCACGCGGCCGCGCCGGATCGGTTTCCTGCTGATTCCCGGCTTTGCGCTGATGTCTTACGCATCGGCAGTAGAACCGCTGCGCGCCGCCAATGTGCTGGCCGGCAAGAATCTCTATCGTTGGCGGCACATCGCCATCCGCGGCAGCGATATTGCCGCCTCAAACGGTGTCCGTATTCAGGCCGACGCCAGCATCAATAATGCCGGCCGCCTCGATGCGATCGTGGTTTGCGCAGGCGGTAATCCGCAAGCCTTCGATCACACGCCGACGCTTACCTTTCTACGGAAGGCCGCCCGACACGGGGTGCAATTGGGCGGCGTGTCAGCGGGCCCTTATCTCCTTGCGCAGGCCGGGCTGCTGGAGGGATATCGATGCACCGTGCATTGGGAGCATATCCCAGCCTTCACCGAGACGTTTCCGTTCCTGCACCTCAGCCGCTCATTGTTCGAGATCGACCGTGATCGCTTCACTTGTGCCGGTGGTATCGCTGCGTTGGACATGATGCACGCCATCATCCGCATCGATCACGGCGCGGCGCTAGCCTCCGCTGTCAGCGACTGGTTTCTTCAGACGGAGGTGCGCCGTGGCGAAGTCGCGCAACGGCTATCGCCCACGGAACGATTCGGAGTCCATCATCCCAAACTGGTTCAAGCGCTGTTGCGGATGGAAGGGGAGATCGAAACGCCCCTGTCGCCGCGCGAACTGGCCAAATTCGCAGGTGTGTCCTTGCGACAGCTCGAACGCCTGTTCGCGCGCCATCTCGGCACAACGATCCACCGACAGTACCAACGGACACGGCTTGAACACGCCAGAGTCCTGTTGCGGCAGACAACGAAGTCGATCAGGGAGATTGCGCTTGCAACCGGCTTTGCGCTACCGACCCAGTTCTCAAAAAGCTACAGGCGGCATTTTGGGCTGGCGCCGGCTCATGAGAGAAGAGTTACTTCGGTCCGTTCACAGCTGCAGGACGATCGAGCTTCTTAGGAAGGATCTCTTTGAAGTCCCTCCAACCCTTCGAGAATGTAGCAGCAGGAAGCTTGTAGGCTCCAAACTAGAAAGGCAGGTAGTCTGGCGGTCTGCGAACTGTCAGAACGCGACGCCGGCCAAACCGACGCCGTTCTGACATCGAGCGACGCCGTCGCCCGTGCCACGTTCCAGACGCCGGTGCGGCCGCTTCTCGATCGAGCCTCAGGGCAGCTCTTGATGCAGGACGACCCCTTGGCTGGCATGCTTAGTCGGACGCGGTGTCACGCCTTCGCCGATGACGATCTTCACAGCCGGTACGATCATCTCGATCTCGCGCCGAAATTTCGTTTTTGCCGTGAACCAACGTGGATTGTGGCTGAGCTCGGTCGAGACGTTGTGGCGCGGGGTCGCGGCGCGACAGTGACCCGCGAGGGCTGCGGGAGCTGAACCACCCTGCATAGTTTTACTACAGGCCGGCACGAATTGCGGCAAGTTTCGCCGCAACAACGCGCTTGACATAATATCCGATCTCAACGACCGTATCGTGCAAGCGTAGGGCAAGACGGCCCATCAACGCGCAGAGTTCAACCATTTCCAACGCCACGTGTTCATCGCGTGTTCGGTTGGCGGCGAGGGCGCCCTCGGCTTCACGGCCGACGGGCGCTTTTTTGTTTTGGATCGAGAGATGACGCAGAAGCAGTATAGAATTGGCGTGATGTTCTCGACGACGGGCTCCTACAGCGTCGTCGCAAGCTCGATCCTCAATGGTGCGTTGCTGGCCTTCCAGGAGGTCAATGCGAGCAGTGGCGACGTCGTGTTGCAGCCGGTCGTGGTCAATCCTTCCGGCGACCTCGCTCGTTATCGTTCGCTCAGCCTCGAACTACTGGGGTCCGGCGTTCGCCAGGTGGTGGGCTGCTACACGTCGTCGAGCCGCAAGGAGGTGATCCCGTGCTTCGAGAAATTCGATGGGCTGCTGTGGTATCCATCTCACTACGAAGGCTTCGAGAGCTCCGATAACGTCATCTACACCGGCGCTGCACCGAACCAGCACGTATTGCCGTTGGTCGATTACCTGGCGTCCCGGGTCGGCTCGCGCGCCTTTTGTGTCGGCTCCAACTATATCTGGGCCTGGGAGAACAACCGCATCTTTCGCGAGGCGCTGATCGCGCGCGGTGGTACCGTGCTCGCGGAACGCTATCTGTCGGTCGGCGACATCGAGGTCGAGCAAGTCATTGCGGCGATCATCGACCAGCGTCCGGATTTCGTCTTCAACAATCTGATCGGCACCAGCGCCTATGCCTTCTTCCGCGCGTTCCGCAGCGCCTGCCGCGCACGCGGCATCGATCAGGCCGCGGAAATCCCTGTTGCGAGCTGCACGCTGTCCGAACCGGAATTGCCCGAGATCGGAGCCGATGCAGTCGACGGACATCTTTCCTCCAGCGTCTATTTCTCGTCACTGAAGTCGCCCGAGAATGCCGCCTTCATCGATGCCTATACACGGTCCTTTCCTGACGGACCGGTCTCGTCGGCAGACGCCGAGTCCTCCTACATTGCCGTCAAGCTGCTTGCGGCGGCGTTGTCGCAGGCCGGCACTGATGACGCCCGTACCGTACGCGCCGCTGTGGCGGACCAGCGGTTGCGCGCGCCGCAGGGCGAGGTTCGTATCGACCGGCAGACCTTTCACACCTGGCTTACGCCGCGGATCGGCCGCTCGGCTGCCAACGGACAGTTCGAGGTGTTGCTGGAATCCCGCGAGCCGATCGCGCCCGACCCCTATCTTGTCCAGTCGTCGCCGCGCTTTGCCAGCGCAATGCGCTCTCCGCTTTTGAAAGTGGTGCAATCATGAGCTCCCGACTGCTGCAGAACTTCAAGGGCGGCCGCGCCATCGTCGTCACACGGCGAGGCGGCTGGGAGAGCACGCTCGAGACGACGCTGGCCAAGCTCGGCGTCTCCACCGAATATCCTGAAATCATCGACGGCCGCGCCCTGATCAATGCGGCAAGCCTCCAGGCCGACCGTGACATCCTGTTCATCGACGGCGATCTCGAAGGTGCGGTCGCGATCGAGGTCAACCCGGCCTCGCGGCTGCCTCCGGTGCCGGTGATCGGCCTCGTCGGCGTCGAGGCGCCGAGCCGGCTGAAAGCGCTGGTCAATCTCGGCGCCACTTCGTTTCTGCGCAAGCCGGTGCATGGCGGCGCGGTCTACACGTCCCTGTTCATGGGCATCAACCAATTCCTGCTGCGCGCCGAGATGTTCGAGCGCCTGCAGGGCCTCGAGGAGCGCCGCCGCGGCCGCCGCGCGGTGATCCGGGCCGTCATCCTGCTGATGCAGCAGGACGGCCTCGACGAGGAAGGTGCCTACTCCCGGCTCCGTCGCGACAGCATGCGCGCGCGGCAGAACATGGAGCTCTACTGCGAGGAGTTTCTGAGCAAGCGGGCGAAGCCGCCCGATACGTCCGGCCGCACGACCGGCATCACGCTGCAAGGCGGCAACAAGCAGGCCATCTAGGAGAAGCCAAATGACCAAGTCTGTATTGCGAGGGCTGCGCGCCGCAGCCCTCACGGGGACGCTTGTCTTCGGATCGCATCAGGCGCTCGCGGCGGAAAACCCGATCAAGCTCGGGGTGCTGGAGGATCAGTCCGGCGACTTCGCTGCGGCCACCATCGGCAAGGTCCACGCCATCCAGCTCGCCACCGAGGAGATCAACAAGGCCGGCGGCATCATGGGGCGGCCGATCGAGCTCGTCGCGTACGACACGCAATCCGACAACACGCGCTACCAGGAGTTCATGCGGCGCGTGCTCCAGCGCGACAAGGTCGACGTCGTGTTCGCGGGCTTCTCCTCCGCATCGCGCGAGGCGTACCGCCCGATCGTCGACCAGTTCAACGGCTTCGCCTTCTACAACAACCAGTACGAAGGCGGCGTCTGCGACGGCCACATGATCGTCACCGGTGCCGTGCCGGAGCAGCAGTTCTCCACGCTGATCCCCTACATGATGGAGAAGTACGGCAAGAACGTCTACACGCTCGCCGCCGACTACAATTTCGGCCAGATCTCGGCGGAATGGGTGCGCAAGATCGTCAAGGAGAACGGCGGCAAGATGGCCGGCGAAGAGTTCATCCCGCTCGGCGTATCGCAATTCTCCCAGAGCATTCAGAACATCCAGAAGGCCAAGCCCGACTTCGTGGTCACGCTGCTGGTCGGCACCGCGCAGGCCTCCTATTACGAGCAGGCCGCCTCCGCCAACGTCAACCTGCCGATGGCCTCCTCGGTCAATGTCGGCCAGGGCTACGAGCACAAGCGCTTCAAGCCGCCGAGCCTGAAGGACATGTTCGTCACCACCAACTACATCGAGGAGATCGACTCGCCCAAGAGCAAGGAGTTCTACGCCAAGTTCAAGGCCAAGTTCCCGAGCGAGCCTTATGTGAATCAGGAGGCGGAGAACTCGTATCTCGCGGTCTATCTCTACAAGCAGATGGTGGAGCGCGCCAAATCGACCAAGCGCGAGGAGATCCGCAAGGTGATCGCGCTGGGCGACGTCTGCATGGGCGCGCCGGAAGGCAAGGTCTGCATCGATCCGAAGAGCCAGCACATGTCGCACACGATCTATCTCGCCAAGGTCGGTGCCGATCACTCCATCTCCTTCCCGAAGGTCTGGGAGGACATCAAGCCGTACTGGCTGGGTGAAGCCGGCTGCGATCTCACCAAGAAGGATCCGATGGCCCAGTACACGCCATCGAATCCGCCGCCGAAGCCCTGACCGGCGGCTGATCGCCCCGGCGCTCGCGGCGCGCCGGGGCGGTCACGGACATCTGCGGCGGCGACGCCGCATCCTCCCACATCCTGGTTGATTCATGGACATCGCGACCCACGTCTTCTCGGCGCTCTATCAATTCGGCGACGCCTTCGCGTTTCTGGTGCTTTCGGCCTGCGGGCTCGCGGTGATTTTCGGCATGATGGGCGTGATCAATCTCGCCCATGGCGAATTCATCATGTGCGGCGCCTACGTCACCGCCGCGACCGTGCATGCGGGCCTCCCGCTGCCGCTGGGAATCCTTGCCGGCACGCTCGTGTCGGCTCTGGTCGGCGTCGTCGTGGAGCTCGCGGTGATCCGTCATCTCTACGACCGTCCGCTGGACACCATCGTCGCCACCTGGGGCCTCAGCCTGATCGCGACGCAGGGCACGCTGATCATGGTGGGATCGACCATGGCGGGCGTCGGTACGCCGTTCGGCAGTTTCCAGGTTGGCGACTACTCCTATTCGATCTATCGCATCGTGCTGTTCTGCGCCGCGCTCGGCGTGCTCGCCGCCCTCTACGCGCTGTTCAACTGGACCCGCTTTGGCGTGCTGGCACGCGCGACCATCCAGGTGCCGCATATGGCCGCTGCCCTCGGGGTCGACACGCGCTTGATCTACAGCCTGACGTTCGCCTGCGGGGCAGGGCTCGCAGGCCTCGCCGGCGGCCTCTACGCGCCGACGATGACGCTGGTGCCGACCATGGGCGCGACCTTCATCATGGAGGCCTTCGTCACCGTCGTGATCGGCGGCGCTGATGTCTTCCTCGGCACGGCACCGGCAGGTGGTGTGCTTGCGGTGGTGAAGTCAGTGATGACGTCCTGGCAAGGCCAGCTGTTCGGCCAGATCGGCCTGTTGGTCGCCGTCATCATCGTCGTCCGGGTGCTGCCAAAAGGCATTTCCGGCTTCGTCCTGCGCGAGCGCACCTGACGGAGTGATGGCGTCGTGAATGGTTTCCTCTCGCTGTTTCGCCGTCTCGAAGGGCCGCAGACCGTCGGCCGCGGTCCGGCCTTCTGGGGCCTGTTCGCACTCGTGCTGGCCGTCGCGCTCGCTTATCCGCTGTTCAGCGACGGCTACACGGTCGGCAACACCGTCTACTTCTTCGTCTGGGTGTTCATCGCGCTCAGCCTGTGCCTGATCTGGGGCTATGGCGGCTCGCTCTCCTTCGGCCAGACCGCCTTTTTCGGGATCGCGGGGTATGGCTACGGCATCCTCACCATCAATTTCGGCTCGGCCTACGGCTTCACGCTGGTGGCGCTGGTTGCGGCGGTGGCGATCGCCGCGCTGTTCGCGGTCCTGCTCGGCTACTTCATGTTCTTCGGCCGTATCGCCGGCGTCTTCCTCGGCATCGTCACGCTCGCCGTCACCTTGATGCTGGAACGCTTCATGGCACAGACCGCGGGGCCGGAATGGCATATCGGGGCCGCGCGGCTGAACGGCTTCAACGGCATGAGCGCGATGCCGCCGCTGACCATCCCCTGGCCGGGCGAGCCGATCGTACTGTTCGCCGATGTCGGGCTCTACTACCTCGTGCTCGGCCTTCTGGTCTTCGTTTATCTCGCCTTGCGCATCCTGATGAACTCGTCGTTCGGCAACATCATCGTCGCGATCCGCGAGAACCCCGAAAGGGCCGAGATGCTCGGCTACGACATCCGCAAATACCAACTCATCACCTTCGTCATCGGCGCCGCGCTCGCAGGGCTCTCCGGCGTGCTCTACACGGTATGGGGGCAATACATCACGCCGTCGAGTATGGGCATGACGGCGGCTGCGCTGCCGCTGATCTGGGTTGCCGTCGGCGGCCGCAGCGATCTGACGTCGACCGTGATCGGCACGCTGGTGGTGCTCGCCGCGTTCCAGGCGCTGACGATCTATGGCAGCCAGTACGCGCTGGTCTTCATGGGCGTTCTCCTCGTGCTCACGGTGCTGATCGCCCCGAACGGCCTCGTGCTCGGGGTGATGAACTGGCTCGGCCGCCTCGCCAGCCGCCTCACGCAGAGGGCCGGCTGATGTCGCTGCTCGAGCTGCGCAAGCTGAACAAGCATTTCGGTGGCCTGCACGTGACCAATTCCGTGGATCTCACGCTGCAGACCGGCGAGATCCATTGCCTGATCGGCCCGAACGGCGCCGGCAAGAGCACACTGTTCCGCCTGATCCTGGGCGAGCATCATCCCGGCAGCGGTGACATTCTCTTCGCCGGAGAGAACATCACGGCCCTGAAGTCCTTCGCGCGGATCCACCGTGGCCTCTCGGTCAAGTTCCAGGTGCCCGGCGTCTTCAAGGGCCTGTCGGTCCGTCAGAATCTCGAGATCGCCCTGCAGAGCCGGCAGCGCGGTGCAGAGCTCAACGCTGAGATCGCGCGGCTGCTGGCTTTCCTTGGCCTTGAATCCGAACAAGCGCAGATCGCGGGCAATCTCAGCCATGGCCAGAAGCAATGGCTGGAGATCGGCATGGCGGTCAGCCTGAAGCCGCGCCTTCTGCTGCTGGACGAACCCACGGCAGGCATGTCGCCCGAGGAAACCCACATGACCGGCGAGATGGTGCAGCGGCTCAATGCCGACGGCATGACGGTGCTGGCGATCGAGCACGACATGGCCTTTGTCCGGCAGGTTGCGCACCGCGTCACCGTGCTGCATCTCGGCCAGGTCTTCGCGCAAGGCTCGATCGACGAGATCGTGGCCGACGAGCGCGTTGCTGCGATCTACCTGGGGCAGGCCCATGCTTGATATGCCGCGTAAGGAAGTGATCCTCGCAACGCTGGGCTTGCGCGCCGGCTATGGCGGCAAGCCCGTGCTCCAGGGTCTCGAGATCGAGGTGCGGGAAGGGGAGATCGTCGCCGTCATCGGCCGCAACGGCGTCGGTAAGTCCACGTTGATGAAGAGCCTGATCGGCCTCGTGCCGGCGATGAGCGGCTCGATCGTCTATCGTGGCGAGGCGGTCGAGCTTCTGCCCGCGCACAAGCGCGCGCGCCTCGGCATGGGCTATGTGCCGCAGGGCCGTGACGTGTTTCCGCGACTGACCGTCGGCGAGAACGTCGCCGTCGGCGCCGCGATCAAGGGGGGCGGGATTCCGGATGCCGGCCGACGCAAGATCGTCGACGCCTTTCCGATCCTTAGAGAGCGCTGGCATCAGCGCGCCGGCACCATGTCCGGCGGCCAGCAGCAGCAGCTTGCGATCGGACGCGTGCTGATCGCCGATCCCAACCTCATCCTGCTCGACGAGCCCTCGGAGGGAATCCAGCCAAATATTGTCCAGGACATCGCGCGCAACATGGTCGAGCTCAACCGCAGGACCGGCGTGACCATCATCCTGGTCGAGCAGAACCTCGACATGATCCGCGCCATGGCACAGCGCTGTTACGTCATGGACAAGGGCCGCATCGTTGCGAACCTCGATCGCGCGGCACTCGACGATGCCGCCGAGATGCGCCGTCATCTCGCGGTTTGAAGACTCAAAGCCAACGACACAAGGAGAAAAGCAAATGTCCTGGCAGAAAGATTCCATCATGGCCCGCAAGGGCGTCGCCAAGGGCGAGCGCGGCACGAAGCACACCATCACGGAAAGCGAGCAGGGCAAGTACCACTATGTCTACGGTCCCTACGTGAAACCGGTGCTGACCGTCGATCCCGGTGCGGTGGTGGCCGCAGAAACCCATGACGCTTTCGAGGGCGCCATCAAGAAGGAGACCGACAGCCCGTCGAAGATCCTCAACTTCCCCTTCCTCAATCCGCAGAACGGACCGATCCACGTCAACGGGGCCGAGAAGGGCGATACACTCGCGGTCTACATCGAGAGCATCGTGCCGCGCGGGCCGCAGCCCTGCGGCACGACCGTAGTGATGCCTGATTTCGGCGGCCTGGTCTCGACCGGGCAGACCGCGCTGCTCAACCCGGCGCTGCCGGAGCGCGTCAAGAAGCTCGAGATCGACGCCAAGACCGGAACCAAATGGAACGACAAGATCACGCTGCCCTATGAGCCGTTCATCGGCACCATCGGCACCTCGCCAGAGATCGAGGCGATATCATCGCTCGTCCCCGACTACTACGGCGGCAACATGGACTTGCCGGATGTCGGCGTCGGCGCCGTCATCTACCTGCCGGTCAATACCAAGGGCGCGCTGCTCTATCTCGGCGATTGCCATGCTGCGCAGGGTGACGGCGAGCTCTGCGGTGTCGCCATCGAGCACCCGACGGTGACGACGGTTCAGGTCGATCTGATCAAGGGCTGGACCATCGCTTGGCCGCGGCTCGAGACCAAGGACTTCATCATGACCATCGGCTCGGCGCGCCCGATGGAAGATGCAGCCCGTATCGCCTATCGTGAACTCTGCCGCTGGATGGCAGCTGACTACGGCTTCGACGAGATCGACGCCTATATGCTGCTGACCCAGGCGGGCCGTGTCAGGCTCGGTAATATGGTTGATCCCAAATACACGTTGGGCGCCTCACTCAAGAAGTCATATCTCGCCTGAGGCCGATCGGAATGTCTACCATTCACAAGGTCGCTGCGATCCAGTTCGAGCCGATCCTGTTCGAGAAGGCCGGCAACATCGCCCGCCTGCTCGAACTCTGCGAGCAAGCGGCGGCCGCCGGTGCAAAGCTGATCGTCACGCCGGAAATGGGAACGACAGGCTATTGCTGGTTCGACCGCGCTGAGGTTGCGCCGTTCGTCGAGATCATCCCGGGGCCGGCCACGAGCCGATTTGCGGCGCTGGCACGCAAGCATGATTGCTACATCGTGATCGGCATGCCCGAGGTCGACGAGGACAACATCTACTTCAACACTGCCGTCCTGATCGGGCCCGATGGCATCGTCGGCCGCCACCGCAAGACCCATCCCTATATCTCCGAGCCGAAATGGGCGGCGGCGGGCGACCTGCATAATCAGGTGTTCGATACGCCGATCGGGCGGATCGCGCTGCTCATCTGCATGGATATCCATTTCGTTGAAACTGCGCGGCTGATGGCGCTGGGCGGCGCCGACGTCATCTGCCACATCTCGAACTGGCTGGCCGAGCGCACGCCGGCACCTTACTGGATCAGCCGCGCCTTCGAGAACGGCTGCTATGTGATCGAGAGCAACCGGTGGGGGCTCGAGCGTACGGTGCAGTTCAGCGGCGGAAGCTGCGTGATCGCGCCGGACGGGCAGGTGGTCGCCGTGCTTGACAAGGGCGATGGCGTCCTGCTGTCCGAGATCGACCTCGATACCGCGCGCGCGCGCCGCGTGCTCGGCGAAACCGTGTTCGCGCAGCGACGGCCGGAGCTCTACCCGGAACTGCTCACCGACACGTTCAGCTGGAACCCGCGTGACTTCTTTGGCCTCTACGGCCACGAACCCTGGCCGCCCGGTAAGACGTCGCGTGTCAGCATCGCGCAATTCGCGCCTGGTGATGACGCCGCTCAAAATCTGAAAGAGATCGAGGCGTACGCGCGCGCCGCAAAAGCGGAGGGGGCGGAGCTTGTCGTGTTTCCGGAGCTGGCAGCAACAGGCTTGACCGATCCCGCGAAGTCGGCGCAGCCGATACCGGGACCGGCTACTGATCGCCTCAGCCAGCTTGCGGGGGAACTCGGCCTCTATCTCGTCTGCGGCCTCGCCGAGCGTAGCAACGATTTGGTCTATAATGGCGCTTGCCTGGTCGCACCCGATGGAAGCATCTCCGTCTATCGCAAGACGCATCTGGCGGCCGACGAACGAAGCTGGGCCACCGCTGGGGATAGTTGGACCGTCGTTGACACGCCGATGGGCCGCATTGGGCTGCTGATCGGCCACGACGCCTTGTTCCCGGAAGCGGGCCGGGTCCTGGCGCTGCGCGGCTGCGATCTCATTGCCTGTCCTGCCGCGATCAAGGGACGCTTCACCTCGTCGCATGCCGGCACGGAGGTAGCGCAGCCGGAGCCGATTCCGACTGGCCCGGATCCACATCACTGGCACCATTTCCGCGTTCGCGCGGGTGAAAACAACCTATTCTTCGCCTTCGCCAATGTCGTCGATTCCCAACGCGGCTATCCCGGGCTGAGCGGCGTGTTCGGTCCAGATACATTCGCGTTTCCGCGGCGGGAAGCGATCGCGGCCGACGCCACGGGCATCGCAACCGCATTGATCGACACGACCAATCTGGACAGCGTCTATCCGACCAATGTCGTGCGGCGAAAGGATCTGGTTTCGATGCGAATGCCGCACAGCTATCGCGGATTGGTCAGGGCGGCGGCGAACAATTACTGAACCAAGAAAAAGGAACAAGCCATGGATCTGGGATTGAAGGGTGCCAAGGTTCTTGTCACGGGAAGCACCAAGGGTATCGGTCGTGCGATCGCCGAGACATTTGCCGCCGAAGGCGCCAATGTCGGCGTGTGCTCGCGCAATCAGGCCGAGGTCGAGGGCACGATTGCCGCGCTCAAGGCCAATGGCATCGCGGCCTACGGCAATGCTGTCGACGTCTCCGATGCAACAGCACTGAAGGCCTGGGTCGGCGCCATGGCGGCCAAGCTCGACGGCATCGATGTCGTCGTCGCCAATGTCAGCGCGCTTGCCATCGGACAGGACGACGAAAGCTGGGCGAAGGAGTTTTCGACCGACATGATGGGTACGGTTCGGCTGGTGAATGCGGCAATGCCCTATCTGGAAAAGAGTTCCGCCGGCGCGATTGTCACCATTTCCAGTGTCTCAGGGCGCGAGGTCGATTTCGCAGCCGGTCCCTACGGCACGTTCAAAGCGGCGATCATCCACTACACCCAGGGATTGGCCAATCAGCTCGCGGGGAAGGGAATTCGCGCGAACTCGGTCTCCCCTGGTAACACCTATTTCGATGGCGGGGTCTGGAACATGATCAAGGACACCAATCCCGAGCTCTACAAGACTGCGTTGGCCCTCAACCCGATGGGGCGGATGGGAACGCCGCAGGAGATGGCAAATGCTGTGGTGTTCCTCGCCAGCCGCGCGGCCAGCTTCATCACGGGCACAAATCTTGTCGTCGACGGTGCACTCACGCGTGGGGTGCAGCTGTAGCAAAACGTATCGTCGTTTGCCTTGCATTCGACCTCGCCATCTCAAACTGGCCCATGGCGGATCGAAAGCGAGATCATCGCGTACCGCCGATCTCCCTGTCGCACTCGAGGCGGTTGCTCTCCCTGCCAAGAAGCAAAGTTCTTTCTGTTGAAAGTGGCGCATATATATCGCAATGACCTGAGCGGGATAGCTCGCGAGCTTAAAATCAAGATCAAGCTGTTGAATTTGCAAGGATTCAAGTTCTCCGTCGCCCCCATGACGGATTGGAGCGAGAGTTCAAGGTTTTCCATCGGTTAGAGAGTGCCGTGCGCACGACGTGTGCACCGGGAGATCAAAGAAAATCTTGCGAAAGCCGTTGTGAGCGGTTCTTCTATGGGAAGGTGGGACCGCTCCTGGTTGGCCCTCTGCCAGACAGAATTTTCCGAGATCTGGGGGAACAGGAGAGTAGGGACGGGCTGACTCAGTTGTCAGAGATGCAGATCGTCACTCCCCTTTGCGCAGCTCGACCCGTTCCTCCTTACGGAGCCAAGCTGTTGCCGCAGACACGGATCATCCCTAGACAGGGAGAACAGCTATGCCGTGGTCATTGAGGCGAGGCAGGAGTTCGTCAGGCTGGCAAATGCACCCGGCGCAAACATCCGGGCTTTGTGCCGCCAGTTCGAGGTCAGTCCAAAGACGGCTTACAAGTTTCTGACGCGCGTTCGCATGATGGGGCCACCGGGTCTTCAAGACCTTTCGCGCCGGCCGCTCCACAATCCAACGAAGATTTTCTGGAGAGGTCGAGAATGTCGTCATGTCCATCCGAGCCGATCATCCGCAGTGGGGAGGAAGGCGCATTGCCGGTGAGCTTCGCAGGCGCGGCCTCGAAAAGGTGCCGGCAGCATCGACCATCACGTCAGTTCTTGCACGGAATAGGGCGCCGACGCCCGAGAGTGGTATCGGCGCAATTGCGGCCCTTCATCAAACAGTCGCTGCTCTGCGATTGAGGAGGATCTCGATCGCAAATCAACTCCGCAGCGGAAAGGCTCGACAGTCCGAAGCGCCGCGATGATGACAGGATCGATGGACTGATCGTTGCTGCGTAGATAGTGGGATGTCTAACTGGAGGGATATGTGGAGATAAGGCGAGGCTCTCCCTGTGGTCTATGCGGTAGCGCGAGATACGCAAAGCAAGACCAAAGCTGTCGCCGTGACTGCGAGTACTTCAGAAAATCCGCCGTGTCCTTGGCACTCGACAGAAGATCAATAAATCTCTGAAGAGACGCGGTGCATCTGGGTGGCCACATCCCAAGTATTGTCACTCTGCCAAAGGGACCGGGATCGTTGGATATCCCGGTCAAGTTTGGGAGGGATCGCAGACCTAGACACACCCTACGAAAGATTCACAAGTTCGCGGGCAAGCTCAAGTGGCATGTCCACCATAACGTCATGACCGCACGGCATTTTGGTAACGCGCCAACCTGGTAGTCCAGTTACCTTCGCGGCGTAGTAGCGGAACGGGCTTGGGTCCCAGCCTTCGGCCAAGATGAACACGCGCTCCCTGATTGATGAAGCGGCTCCGGTGAGCAGGACCGGTGTCTCGAAAGTTGCCAGCGCCTGAGAAACGCAACGCCGATCAACCCACGCACGCTTGTCGGCGACGACTTTGAAACCTTCGGCCGGCTGAGGAGCCATTAGACCACTATTGTTCTTGATGGCGCTTCCCCGAAATCCCTCTGGCCACGCCCGTCGTCACCATGCCGCCATAGGAGTGGCCGCAAAGGACAACATTGGAGAGTTCTTCCGCCTCGATGACCCCGCAGACATCCCTGATGTGGGTCTCAAGCGTGATGCTTTGCCCGTTTAGATGAGAGCGCTCTCCCAAACCCGTCAGAGTCGGAGTAAATACCGTGTGTCCCTTGGCGCGGAGTTCGGCGGCGACGTCCCGATAGCACCAACCTCCATGCCAGGCCCCGTGCACAAGCACGAAAGTCAATGGCGGTCTGGCTTCGGCACTTGTAGCACCCTCCGAACTCACGAGCACAGAACCCGCAACGGCGATTCCTGTCACGGCGTTGCCGATAAACTGTCTGCGATGCATGAACTTCATCCTCCGGATTAAACGTGAGGCTTCACAAATAAGAACATCTTCGCAGATATGTACGATTGTCAAGCAGGCTTGGTTTGGTATCCCTTCCGAATTGTGAGAAGGCGGATCTGTGGCGACGGATGTTTGCTCACGGAGCGAGCCTTGTCCATTGCACTGCTCCAGTCTTCGCCACACGAGGTAGGGAAGTCCGATCTCGCGCCGTGCTAACAGCAGACTCCGCCTTTGAAAGCCGCAAACGGAGAGCCTCCCTGCAGATCAATCGGTCCGCAAGCGAAGAAAATAGAGTTTCCGATTGAAATATAGACCAAAAGGTCGTTAAATGCAATCGAAGCGACGCGCCTTCTCGCAAGCCGCATCGACCGAGTTGACATCTAATCCTATAGGACATATATACGAACTTGTTCACAAACAAGAACAGGGGCCGGCCGTCCGTGGGCGGCAACTATCTGAAGAGCTCTTGAGAGCCGCAAGCCGAAACATTGAGGGGAGGAAGGTATGTCATCCAATTCATCGCGCCATGCGATCAAGATTAGTCGCCGTGCATTGATCGGTGGTGCGGGCAGCGTCGTTTTGGCGAGCGCAACTGCTTCAGAGTTCGGCATGCCGTATATCCGGAGCGCTGCCGCCTCAGATCCGATCAAGATTGGAATGATCTACGCCAAGACAGGAGCCGTGGCGGATCAAGCTGAGTACATGGCGCAAGGCAGTTTGCTGGCGCTCGAATCCCGCAAAAATTCTCTTCTGGGTCGCCAAGCGGAAGTCATTTGGCTCGATGAGCCGACTTCACAGGCCGCACAGCAAAATGCTGAGCGATTGATCGGCGAACACAAAGTCGTCGGCATTGTTGGTGGCTCGCTGAGCCCAAGCGCGCTGGCAATCTCCGCGGTGGTGAAGAAGGCCAAGCTCCCATTCGTCGCTCCCAATGCCGGGGCGATCGATCTCACTGGTCGGCTTTGCAACAAGTATACCTTCCGGCTTCAGCCGCCTGCGGATGTTCACACTCGTGTTCTTGCGCCGTATTGCGCAGGTCTCGGCAAGAGATGGTATCTCATCACTGCGGCTTTTGCCTTCGGGCAGGATATCAAACGCTCATTCACCGAATTCGCTGCGGCCAACGGAATCACAATCGTCGGTGCCGATGAAGTGCCGGTCAACACCGCCGATTACAGTTCCTTCATTCTCAAGATTCGCGCCGCCAAGCCGGACGTAGTTGTGGGCGGGGTACCGGGCAGCGATATTTCCACGTTTTTGAAACAGTGGAACGAATTGGGCATGAAGGGCAAGATTCCGTTCGCAGAAATCGCCGTCGGCGCCACGGATCTCTGGGGCGTAGGCCCGGAAGCCGCCGACGGTCTGTTCACGCTCAACTGGTACCACAAGAATCCTAACAACCCGCCGGAAGAACAAGCAATGGCGGCGAGCTATGAGCAGAAACACAAACGCCCGGCAGCCGACAAAGCCTGGATGGGGTGGATGGCGATGAACGCAATGCTCGATTCGATCGAAGCGGCGAGAACGACGGAGCCCGGAGCGATCGTCAACGCGCTCGAAAATTGGAGCGTTCAGCGCGGTGGCGTCAAGGCAGGTTATCGCGCGTTCGATCACCAGATGGTCAACCGTCTGCTCGTAGTTGGTATCAAGCCCAAAATCACCGACAAATGGGATTATTTCGACATCCTAGCTGAAACGCCTTCGACTGACCGCGAGATCGAAACGGTCTTTGGTGGCCAAGCCCAAAGCGCATGCAAGATGGACAGGCTCTGAGAGCCAGTCACGGATAAGCGGTGCTGCAGTTCCCGAGGGAAAACGCGGCCCGCCCGATGGGAGTGCTTCATGTTCGACATGATCGTATCCCAGGCCGTGAACGGTCTGGTTCTGGGCTTTCTCTACGTTCTGATTGCCGTAGGCTTGTCGGTCATTTTCGGAATGCTCGGCATCGTCAATTTTGCGCATGGTGCGTTCTTCGCCATCGGCGCGTATCTCGCATTGACGTTGAGTCGAGAGTTCGGCTGGACGGCAGCGCTGGTTGCGCCGATTGTCACCGGCCTCATCGGTGTATTTGTAGAGGTGGCGCTGATACGGCGGGTTTACGGAAAGGAACCGCTACTCGGCCTGATTCTCACCTTTGCGCTGGCTCTGTTCGCCGAGGCAATCCTTCGTCTCGTGTTCGGCGCCGCACCGCTTCCCTTCAGCCCGCCGAGATTCCTGTCAGGGTTTGTGGAATATGGCCCGATCCTGATCACGAAGTACCGCATCGCCGTGCTGGTCGTTACGGTCTTCGCGCTCATCGCCTTCTGGAGTTTTCTCAGGTACACGCCGTTCGGGCGGATCATTCGCGCCGGATCGCGCGACGCAGAGATGGTGGGCCTTCTCGGCATCAACCTTCCGATCGCCCTGAGCAGTGTTTTCGGTATTGGCTGCCTGCTCGCCGGTCTCGCCGGCATGCTCGCGGGTCCGCTCTGGACGGTCAATCCTTCGATGGCTGCGGGCGCGATCATGCCCGCTTTCGTGATCGTCACCATCGGCGGTCTTGGTTCCTATGCCGGTGCGATCATTGCCGGCGTCCTTGTCGGCGTCGTGACGTCGATGACCATTCAGTTTCATCCCGATTGGTCCAGTGCCGCAATGTACATCCTCATGGCAATCATTCTCCTGGTGCGTCCGCGCGGCCTCTTCGGCGAGAAGTGGGAGAGGTTCGAATGATCCGATCGATCCTGCGACATCCCGTTCTTTGGGGCGCCGCCGTCCTCTCCGCATTGACCGCTCTCTGGCTCGCGCTCGGCGCACCGGTTTCACTTGTCACGCAGATTGCGATCTATACGCTTTATGGTGCCGGGGTGAATCTGCTTGTCGGCTACACGGGCCTGGTTCCGTTCGGTGCATCCGTCTTTTTCGGCTGCGCGAGCTACGCGGCGGCATTCTTCCTGCTTGGTGGGGTTGGCAACGAGTTTGCCGCGCTGGCTCTATCGATTCTGTTCTCGATCCTGCTCGGACTAGCCATCGGTGCGGTCATTCTGCGCCGCAAGGGCTTGTATTTCTCGCTGTTGACGCTCGCCGTCTCGCAGATCGCCTTTGAGGTCGCGTTCAAATGGACTTCGGTCACGGGCGGCGAGAACGGCATTCAGGGACTGGCGCGTCCCAGCTTTACCGGGGACACGTCGTTCCACATCTTCGTGGTCGTCACGGTGATTCTTGCCATGTGGCTCATGTGGCGCCTGGCGCACTCGCCCTTCGGACGCGCGCTTCAGGCCGTGCGCGACAACGAGCAGCGTGCAAGCAGTCTCGGCTACAATGTCTACCTTATCCGTCTCGGTGGTTTCACGCTCATGGCGGCAGTCGTAGGTTATTCCGGCGCTCTACTGACCCTGATGCTCCAGGGCGTCTATGCCGACAATCTGAGCTGGCAGCATGCCGGTGACAGCCTGTTGATGACGGTCCTCGGCGGCGTCCACCATTTCCTCGGTCCGCTCTGGGGGGCCATCGCCTTCATTGTTCTGGAGAACCGCCTGTCGGCGCTCACGGAAAGCTGGTGGCTGATGTTCGCGCCCGTGCTGATTCTCTTCGCATTGATGTCGCCCGAAGGAATGCAGGGATTGGCACAGCGAGCGATGCGTCGCCAACGCTGGACGTTGACCAACAACACGATTCCGCCCCGGCCTCACGCAATCAAACCTTATGAAAGCGCAGCCTTGGCAATCGATCCGACCAGGCCGATCCTCGAAACGCGAAAGCTTTCCAAGAATTTCGGTAGCCTCGTCACGGCGAAGGAGATTGATCTCCAGATTCGCCCCTTTGCGCTCCACAGCATCATCGGCCCGAATGGGGCCGGTAAGACAACGCTGTACAACATGCTCACCGGCGTCTTGCCGGTGAGTGGGGGGCAGATATTGTTCGAAGAGGAGGACATCACGCACTTGCCGATCCACGCCCGTGCGCGTCTTGGCATCAGCCGTTCGTTTCAGATCCTGTCAATCTTTCCCAACCTGACCGTATTCGAAAACGTGCGGGTTGCAGTGCAGGCTCAGCGCCACGGCTTAGGCGGGCTTTTTTTCGACGCTCATGACCTGACGAGCATAAACGATAGAGCCTGGTCGATTCTCGATGCGGTCGGTCTAGCCGACCGGGCGGCCGACCCTTGCGTCAATCTCCCTCACGGAGCCAAGCGCCTGCTGGAAATTGCTGTGACACTCGCGATCGACTCCAAACTGCTACTGCTTGACGAGCCACTTGCCGGTCTAGCGGAGGCAGATCGTGTCGTGGTAGCCGATCTGATCAAACGGCTTGCTGAAAAGCACGCTGTGCTGCTGATCGAACACGACATCGACCGGGTTCTGGCCATCTCCGATCGTATATCTGTTCTGCATCAGGGACGGATTATCGCCGATGGCAAGCCCGCGCAGGTGGCTGCAAATCCGGAGGTGATTGCGGCTTATCTGGGCGGCGGCAAGGCAAGCGAGCCGCAGATAACTCCAGCGGTGGAGCGGCTGGTCCATGCCTCAGGCCGTCTGCTGCTGGACGCGAAGGCCATAGCGGCGGGTTATTCCGGCAGTACGGTGCTCTCTGGAGTGAATCTAACGGTTCATGAAGGTGAGGCGGTCGCGCTTCTCGGCCGCAACGGCGTCGGCAAAACGACGTTGCTCAGAGCGCTTACTGGAAGCTTACCGTTGAGCGCAGGTGCAATCACATTCAATGGTGCCACACTTAACGGACTCAAGCCGTATCAAATCAACCGACTCGGTATTTCATTGGTTCCGGAAGGCCGCCGCCTGTTCCCAAATCTCACCGTTATGGAAAACCTTCAACTCGCAGCGCGGCCGGGTGGTATCAGCATCGCTGAAGTGTTCGAACTGTTTCCCCGTCTTCAAACCCGTCAAAAAGCGAAGGCGGAAAACCTATCTGGCGGCGAGCGCCAGATGGTTGCTATCGCTCGCGCCCTTGTCGTGCCCAGCAAGCTGATCCTGCTCGACGAACCGTTCGAAGGCCTTGCCCCGGCGGTCGTCAACGAGGTGATGGAGGCGCTCGTCAAGTTGCGCGAAAAGGTCGCGATGATCGTGGTGGAACACCACGCCGAGACCGTACTGACCATCGTCGACAGGGCCTACGTGCTCGTAAACGGCGCAGTCGCGTTTGAGGGTAAGGCCGCCGAGTTGGCGAAGGACCATGCACTTCAGGCCAGGCTCCTTGGTGTGGTTCAAGAAGAGCCAGCCTCGTTCGCGCGAGAAGCAATCGCGTAAGCAAGAAGGAAGAGCTAGAGTGGCTTCAGTACGTATCGGCATCATCGGCCTCGGCACGATTGGCAAAGCTCACTGGAAGGTCATCCGGGAGTCGGCTCAGACAACGCTGATCGCGGTCGCCGATCCGACGCCTTCGGCCTTGGATTTCGCTCGCGCCGAGAGCATCCCGGCCTATGCCGACTACCGCGAAATGTTGGAAAACGAGACACTCGACGGAGTAGTCGTCGCGGTGCCGAATGCGGAGCACGTACCGGTCGCGCTCGCCTGCATCGAGCGAGGCATCGCAGTACTGGTCGAAAAACCGGTGGCCGATCGGGTCGAGACCGCGCAAGCCATGTGCAAAGAGGCGGAGGGGCGGGATGTGCCGGTGTTGGTCGGCCATCATCGTCGCCACAACACGGCGGTTCAACGGGTGCGTCAGGCCATACGTGACGGGCTCATCGGGCGGCCGGTAACAGCCACGGTCATGTACAACCAACTGAAGCCGGCGAGCTATTTTGATCTCGATTGGCGGCGGCAGGTCGGCGGCGGACCGGTCCTGATCAATCTCATTCATGAGATCGATCTGATCCGCTTCATGTTCGGTGAGATCCACTCGCTCCAGGCCCTCAGCTCCAATGCAGTGCGAGGATTCGCAGTCGAAGATACTGCTGCGGTGCTGTTGCGTTCCCAAAGCGGAGCTATCGGGACGATCAGTGTTTCAGACACCGCTGTCTCGCCCTTCTCATGGGATCTTGCCTCGGGTGAATTCGACCTGATGCTAGGAACGTCCGATCGTATGAAGCGGCAGAAGGTCAGCACACATGTTTTCGCAGGAACAGAGGGCTCTGTGACGCTGCCGACGTTGGATTACTACAACTATCGCGATGTTGCCGAGCCAGGTTGGCGCAGCGATCTCAACGCGGAAGTCTTAACGGTCGAAAGCACGGACACTTACTTGCGCCAGATCGAGCATTTCGCTCGCGTCATTCGCCGCGAAGAGGCGCCACTCGTGTCAGGCCTGGACGGAACACGTACGCTCCAAGCGACTCTCGCTGTCACGGAAGCGGCAGCCACCGGTCAAACGATCATACTGAGCGAATAACCAATTGGGCCGCCTTGGCCGCGATCGATGAGGACAAGCTCTTGCCGTTGCTTTCTTTAGCCCACTTCACGGTCATTGACGCAGATCCGATTACGCTGATCGAAGCCGCGGAGGCCGGAGGATATGATGCAATCGGGTTGCGTATCGTAGCGCCGTTTCCAACCGATCACGTTGTTCCAGTCATCGGCGATCGGAGTATGATACGCAGCATCAAGAGCCGGCTCGCCGACACGGGTCTCGAACTTTTCGATGTCGAGGCGATCTGGCTTTCGGCCGAAAGCGATGTCGCGGCGCTTGAGCCCGCTCTCGACGTCGCCGTCGAGCTAGGGGCCAGACACGTGATCGTCGCGGGCAACGATCCCGATCGCGGTCGCCTCGCAGAAAACCTTTTCCGTCTCTGTGCCGCGGCCAATCTCAGGGGAGTACGGGTGATGTTGGAGTTCCTTCTGTATTCCCAGATTCGCTCTGTGGCAGAAGCTGTGGCAATGCTGGGCGAGGTCGGTCCCGCGAATGCCGGTGTGCTGGTCGATGCCTTGCATCTGAGCCGTTCGGACGGGAGCCCGGCGGACCTAGCGCAATATGATCCGGCGCTGTTCTCCTACATGCACTTGTGTGATGCGCCGGCTATCCCACCGGCGCCCGAAGGTGTGCGGTCGGAATCACGAGAAGGACGGCTTTATCCGGGCGAAGGTGGGCTTTGGCTCGCTGATTTCATTAGAGCATTTCCCCGCGACACACCGATCGCTATCGAAGCCCCAAGCGAACACCGGGGTGGATTGCCACCAGCGGCACGTGCAACCTTGGCCGCGGAAAGGACAAAGCGGTTGCTGAACGAGTTGAGCGCGAAATGACCGCTATCTTCACTCTTTCAGATATCAGCGAGCAAATCGCCGTTCTGCGGGCTCGACTCTTGGCAACGCGCTGGCCCTCTTACGATTCGCGTGATGATCGATCGTTGGGCACCAGCAGTGATGATGCCAAGCGCCTGGTGGACTATTGGGCCACTCAGTTTGACTTCGAATCTCTGCGGCAACGCGTTTCTGCGCTGCCACATGCGTACGTCACCATTGATGATGTGACGGTTCATCTTCTCCATGTCCGAAGCCCGCATGCACACGCGGTGCCCGTGATCATAACCCACGGCTGGCCCAGCAGCTTCCTGGAAATCGTTCCGCTGATCGAACGGATGACTCAGCCGGAACGGTTCGGCGGGCGTGCCGAAGATGCCTGCCATCTGGTTATCCCGTCGCTGCCAGGATTCGGGTTTTCCTCTCCAGCACGAACGCTTGAAGCCTATACTGGCGCTGCTATCGCCGACCTGTGGGCGCGCGCGATGACGTTTCTGGGATACGAGCGATTTTTTGCCAGCGGCGGTGATATCGGCGCGCGGGTGACGTCGTGGCTGGGCGTGCGACATCCGCAGCGAGCGAGGGGCATTCATGTCAGTTCGAATGCGCTCCGGTTGGAGTTGCCGGGCGAGGCGATACCGACAGAGGCTGAGCTGGCCTATCTTGCCCAGCGCAATCAATGGGCTGCTGCGGAGGGCGGCTATATGCACGTTCAACAGACCAAACCGCTCAGTCTCGCTTATGGCCTGAGCGATTCTCCCGCAGGACTGGCCGCTTGGCTGGCGGAGAAATGGTGTTCCTGGAGTGAAGGGCAAAATTGCGCGAACTCTGAGGTCATGGACATCATCCTCAGCCATGCGACGGTGTATTGGATCTCAAATACGATCGCTACATCGTTCCTGCCATATTTTGTCTATGATTGGCCGCCCGGCGCACGAGTGGATGGCACACAAGTCAAGGTGCCGGTCGGGTTCTACCTGTCGGCCGCGGAGATCGGCGGCATACCGCCTGAATCCTTTGCCCGCCGGCAGTTCGAGATCGCGCGCTGGAGCGTCTTACCGCGCGGGGGACACTTCATGGCTACCGAGGAGCCCAATTTACTAGCGGATGATTTGCTGACCTTCATCCGCGCCCTCCGATGATTTCTCGCGCGGAAGAAGCTGAATCGACATGGCATTCCGAGATTTACGAAAGATATCTACATGAGCCGAGCCTTGCACCTGTTCGAAGGATTTTCAGCGCTGGAGCATCCGACCTCTCGCGTGCGCTTTGCAGGCGTAATAGGCGGAGAGGGGCCGCCGGTTCTCTTGTTGCATGGCTATCCGCAATGTCACGCCACGTGGCACGACGTCGCGCCAGCGTTAGCGGAGCGCTACACCGTAATTGCACCCGATCTGCCGGGCTACGGGAAGAGCCGCGTTCTGGACGCCGGGCCTTGGCATAAGCGAGCAGTCGGCACGGAACTCGTCGCAATGATGCGCGCGCTCGGGCACGATCGCTTTGCGGTCGTAGGACATGATCGGGGAGCGCGCGTCGGTTATAGGCTCGCGCTCGACCATCCGGACAGTGTGAGCGCTTATTGTTCGCTCGCCGTGGTGCCGACACTTGATGTTTGGCCCGCCGTCGACCGGCAATTTGCCAAGGGAGCATTTCACTGGTTTCTTTTCGTCCAGCCAGGCGATTTGCCGGAGCGCATGCTGGCGGCGGATCCCGATGCCTTTCTTGATGCCACGCTGAACCAGATGGCTGGTGGGATCGAGAAGCTACACCCCGCCGCCGTGGCCGCTTATCGCGAAGCGTTTCGCGAGACCTCGGTGCGCCAAGCGATGATCGAAGATTATCGGGCCGCTTATGACGTTGATGCCGATCATGATGCGGCTGACCGGGCATCGGGACATAGGATGACTTGCCCCGTAATGGTGCTCTGGGCCGATGAACGGCTTGTTGCCAGCGGGATGGAAACTGGCGCGTTGACGGCGTCCGATGTCTGGCGCCGTTGGGCGGACGACGTCCGAGGATTCGACATAGCTTGCGGTCATCTTTTGCCGGAACAGGCTGCCGAAGCGGTAATCGAGAAGGTCGTCCCGTTCCTTGATGCCTCATTGCTAAGCTTAACAAAGGATTGAGCTGAGCAGGAACCAGAGAGGCTAAAGTCGTTGCACTGCGGTAATCTTGCTTCTCGTCAAATTCAAGGATCATCTTGTGGAAACTCTCTCCCTTGGCGCAAGTACATGGACCTATCTCCAGACATGTGGCTTGGAAACGGCTCTTCAGCGTCTGAAGAGCGCGGGCTACAGTCGCTTCGACGTGCTGACGATTCCACCGCATTTGTGGCCCTATGACATCGACAAAACTCAACGTCGCAAGCTTCGTAACCTGCTCGCCGGCGAAGGCTTGAGCTTCGATTCGCTGAATTTGCCGAGTACCGATCAAAATCTATGCAGCGTTACGCTGCAGATGCGCGAATACTCGGTGCAGCAATTTCTTGACATAATTGACCTCTGCGAAGAGGTCTGCGTTCCGATGATCGTCGTTGTTCCCGGAAGACGAGCCAACTTTGTCCCGCCGCCGCTGGAAGCGGCGCATGGTTGGTTGAAGGCCGGGCTTGAATTCCTTGTTCCCCACGCGGAGCGCGCAGGTGTGCGTTTGATCTTGGAAAATCACCACATGAGTCCGATGCCAACCGTGCGCCAGATGGTGACGTTTCTCGAGGAATTCGGCAGCGATCAGCTCGGGATTGCTTACGACGTAGCGAACGGTGAATTCGTTGGCGAAGACCAGAGCCAAGCCATCCGCACTGCCGGCCGCTGGCTACGCCAAGTGCATCTTTCCGATGCAAGCCGCAACAAATGGGACCATGCTCCAATTGGACGGTCGGCCGTCGATTTCGCCGCGGTCGCGCAGGCACTGCGGGAGATCGGCTTTTCAGGGACAAGCATCGTAGAACTAATCTCTGAAACACCGGACGCCGATATGGCCGACGCTCGGCAAGAGTTGTATCGCCATGGCTGGCGCTGAGCCTTTAGTCGATGCCGCGGCATCGGGAGCGATTCGCCTGGATGACGGCTTTCCCAACGGACAGTTGCGCATCTACGGACTCATTGGTGACCCGGTGTCGCAGGTGCGCGCACCGTCTCCAATGACTCAGCGCCTGCGTCAGGCCGGCCTCAACGCGGCCCTTGTGCCGCTGCATGTGCCGGCCGTCGTCTTGCCGGTAGCATTTGGCGGCCTGAAGCTGATCAGAAATCTCGATGGTTTGGTCATCACCGTGCCGCACAAGATTCCGATGGCCGAACTGGTTGATCGCTCCTCCGGGCGCGCGCGTCTGGTCGGTGCGATTAACGTGGCTCGTCGCGAAGCGGATGGATCCTGGAGCGGTGATATTCTCGACGGTGTCGGCTTTGTGCGCGGCTTGACGGATCGCGGGTTCGATCCGAAGGGGCAGAGCGCTTTCGTTGTTGGTGCGGGTGGCGCTGGTTCTGCTGTTGCCGTGGAACTGGTTTTGGCCGGCGCTTCGGTGCGCGTCTTCGATGTCTCTGCCACTCGCGCCCACGCGCTCGCGCAGCGCTTGCAGCAGGCCAACTATGCGATCGAGTCGGCTGAAACGGCCGACCCCAGCGGAGCAGCCCTGGTCGTGAACGCGACTCCCCTCGGGATGCGTCAGGATGATCCTCTTCCACTGGACCCAGCGCTATTGTCGCCGGAGATGATGGTGGCCGAAGTGGTCATGAAGCCGCCGGTCACTCCATTTCTGCAACAGGCCAAGGCGCGCGGCTGCCGGATCCAACTTGGTGAGGCAGTCATGCTTTATCAGCTCGACGCTCAAGTTTCGTTCTTTCGGGAAGGCTTGCTCAGGAAAGCATCCGCGGCTCATTGAGCTGGCACGAGATCGCCTTGCGTCATAAGCGCATGACTGTGGCGCAATATCATTGATAATTGCGGGACTGAGCGCAAATCCCCGCGCTTTTGGTTCGCAAGCGCCCCCAGTATTGCCGGCGCACGTTCCAAATGATGCACTCGTGACAACGGTACCCCGCGGCGCGGCGGCATCGCGTTGACATGTTCCCCAGAATGGCAGAATAGTTCATATACATGAACGGAGATGTCATTATGAGTGACACAAGCTTGGCGGCGGTAAAATCTGCCGATCGCGTGCTCGACCTTTTCGAGTTGTTGGCGCATGCGGGGCGCGAGATGTCGCATAGCGAAATCGCGGACACGTTGCAGATTCCCAAGAGTAGCCTTTCTCAGTTGCTGAAAAATCTGATTGCCCGCGGCTATGTTGAGGTCACGGTTGGCGGTCGCGGATACCGTCTCGGTGAAACATTGCTCCGCTTGGCGCAGGGCGTCGGGCGAATGCGGGACCTAGCAACTCTGTCCGAAGCATTCCTGGCGGAACTGACAAGTAAGACCGGCGAAAGTAGCGCGCTCAATCTTCTTAGAGGCGACGAAGCGGAGGTCGTGGCGACCGTTCTCGGACCGCATCGATTGGTCACTCATATGCGGTTAGGTGATCTGGCTCCGCTTTACGCGACCTCTGGCGGCAAAGCTATCCTGGCGCATATGCCAAGCGATTTTCAGAAGGAATATTTCGCTCGTGTTCAGTTCGAGCGGGCGACGCCGAAGACCATCCATTCGGTCAAGGTCCTGCGTCAGGAGATCGAAAAAATCCGTGCCAAAGGCTTCGCCTATTCCCTTGAGGAGTGGACCCCGGGCATCGTCGGCATAGGAGTTCCGGTGCTCGACCCGGCCGGAGAACCGTTGGGGGCCATCAACGTCGCAATTCCGGCATCGCGCTTTAACTCCGAAGTGCAACGCAAAGCGGAGCATGCGTTGATTCAAACCCGTGATGATTTGTTACGGCAATTACTGTTGGGTCGCCCAGGCGGGAGGAAAAACCACCCGCTGAGTTGACACAGGCCCTCGCATGTACATATATAAGAACTTGTTCTCATGCAAGAACAAGGATAATTGGTATGGATGCAGCGGCGACAACGGACGTACACGAGTCGGATCGCCGACGGATTCGGGATCTGCTCGAGAACTGGGTCGTCTGGCGCGACGCCGGTCATTGGGAGCAATTTCGTCAGGTGTGGCATCCTGACGGGCGTATGATGGCGACCTGGTTTCAGGGAAGCGCCGAGGAGTTCATTCGGGTCAGTCAGGATGGCTGGGCCCGGGGCGTGAGCATCCTTCATTTTCTCGGCGGAATCTCGATCGAGGTCGCCGGAGACCGCGCAATTTCGCAAACCAAAATGACGATCTCCCAGCGCGGCGATGTCGAAGGTGTAGCTTGCGATGTCGTTTGCACCGGCCGCTTCTATGATTTTTTGGAGAAGCGGAATGGTCGTTGGGGAATAGTGCTGCGGCAGCCGATCTATGAGAAGGATAGAATGGACCCGGTCTCTCCGGCAGCGAAGCTGGAACTCGACGCTGCCTTGTTGGCTCGCTTCCCCGAAGGCTACCGCCACCTAGCCTATATGCAGACGCGGATCGGTTACACCGTCAAACCCGATATGCCTGGTCTCAAGGGACCGGCGGTAGACCAGCTCTATAGTCGCGGCGCCGCATGGCTGAGCGGGACGAAACTCTAGCCGTGCCGCGCATGCTTCCCTTCACTTACGTCCAAGTCCTGGCCGCGTGCCGTTCTGCTCTGGTAGAACGCGAGAACTAGCAGCGGAGTTGGAGCGGCTGGGCTGCCGCAGGGCTTTTGTAGTCTGCACCCCGGATCAAAAGGAGAGTTGGCGCTGCGCGTTGCGGCGGGATGCGGAGCTCGTGCGGTATGCGCGGAAGCGACGATGCACACCTGTGGCCTCGCGTTCCAACAAGCAGCTCGGAACCAGCCGAACCGGCATTGCCAGGAAAGACGCTTCGCACTCTCGCCGATCGCGACGGCCGCAATGCGGGAGTGCCGATCCCTACGGCTTCATTTCGCGAAGAACTCGAGGAGTGCTTTGGCCGTCTCGGCCGGCCGCTCCTCCGCCAACCAATGGCCGCACTCCCGGATGCTTCCGCCCGAGACATTGGTGGCGAATTCCTCCAGCATGGCGACGATCTTCGGTCCCCACCGGCGATCGCCTCCCAATCCGAGGACCGGCATCGTCAAGGGATCCCGCTTCCAGCCGAGAGCGTTTGCGTGGTCCTCCGGAAAAGCGCGATACCACTCGAGGCCGCCGCGGGTGTTCCCGGGCTTAGCCATGGCGCGCGCATAAACTTCCACTTCCTCGACCGGTAGCGCACCATGGTTGAACGTGCGATCGGCGAAGAATACCGAGACGTAGTCGAACTCGCGACCGTAGATGAGGCGCTCCGGCAGATCACGCTTCATATGGAACGCGAAATGCCAGACCATCGGATCGGCGAAATTCGCCTCCCATTGGCTCCACCCCGGCATCGGCGCATCGAGGATCGCAAGGCGCGTCACGGCTTGGCGGTGCTTGAAGGCTAGGGCTAGGGCTACCATCGCTCCGATGTCATGCCCGCAGACGTCGTAGCGCTCGAAACCGAGTGCTCCCATTGCGCCGTGCACGTCTTCGGCCAGGCTTGCCTTGTCATAGCCGCCCTGAGGACAATCGGAATGCCCAGCTCCGCGCAGATCGAGGGCAACCACGGTATGCCGTTCGGCAAGCACCGGCATGATCTTGCGCCATTCCCACCAGGTCTGTGGCCAGCCATGGAGGAGAACGAGTGGCGATCCATGGCCACCTACGACAGCATGGATATTTACATTTCCTGCGCGCAGGACCTGGTGACGGAAGTCGTTCAGCTCATAACTCATCCTGGATCCTTTCGTTGAACTTAACGTCGGGGCGCTTAACGTGAGATCGATGTCGTCTTCGCCAAAAAGTCGATGATGACGCGAGCCAACTCACTCGGACACTCCTCCGCGGGATAATGTCCGCAGCGTCCGATGATCGTTCCTCGAACTTCTTTCGCGACCCGACGCATCGTATGTTCGGAAGCCGGTCCGTATCCCCGAAAGTGGGGGAGGCTATTTTATGACCATATGGTCCATAAATTGGCCTGCGTAACGACGCGGTCGTCATGGAACGATCTACTTCCCAAAGCGGTCGAGGAGAATCCGGACTGCAGCTTCCGATGCACTGCGGTCCGAGTTCGTCTTGCTCACGACACGCATGCCTTCGAGCACACACATGAGCAAACGAGCGACGGTCGCGGGCTCAATCCCATCCGCCAGTCGTCCTTCGGACTTTGCACGTCCCAACGCCGCCGTCAGCCGCGTCTCCATTGTCCTAAAGAACCGGCGAATACGCTGCTCCACCTCGGCGTCGTGGCTTCCCAGTTCCATCGCGGTCGCCACGACGAGGCATCCGCGCTTGGCGCCAGCGCCGCTGGTCCGCTCAACATATCTCGCAAGGCACGCTCGGACGCCCTCCAGAGCATCTTTGCGCGGGTCAAGCTCGGCATCGAGGCGCGTCAGGGAATCGGCGATATATCGGTCGAGCGCACGCAAGAAAAGCCCGTGCTTATCGCCAAAGGCGGCATAGAGGCTTCCGCGCGATAGATTTGTAGCCGCAAGTAAATCGGGAAGAGATGTCGCGTGATAACCGGTCGACCAGAAAACGCCCATAGCGGATTCTATAGCTTCATCCGGGTCGAATTCTCTCGGGCGGCCACGCATTCGTTGCGAAGTCTGTCGTATCATGCTGCATATTTAGACTAATCGGTCGCGAATAGCAAGCTCGTTCTCTCCATTCTGACGCCGGCGTGAGCCGGGGCACGCATTCAGGCTAATGCGCGGGCCGGCTACCGATCGTGGATCGATACGTCAGCGTGGAAGTCCTGTTCGAACCACGACATTCCCACCGGTCAGGCAACCATGTGCATATGATCTCGTGAGACCCTGTTTGCCGGAGCTCACTCAAATTGGCTCATGATTGGAGCGAGAGTTCAAGTTTTTCCATCGGTTAGAGGGGCGCGTGTGCATGACGTGTGCACCGGGAGATCAAGAAAAATCCTGCAACGTCCAATGTGGTTCGCAAGATCAACGGTACTTCTGATCGTGGTGTTGGTTGGCGTGGCGCCCCGTCCGTAGCCGGTCGGTGGCATGATGCTGTCGATCGCAGTTGATACCAGCGCGCCTATACGTTCAGATATGAATCGCATGTCCCAGCGATTTCAGCGCCGCCTCGTGAAAGCCCTCGCTTTGGGTTGGGTGCGCGTGGATCGTCATCGCGATGTCTTCGAGCCGCGCGCCCATCTCCAGCGCAAGACTGAAGGTTGCAGAAAGCTCCGCGATGCCGGCTCCGACACCCTGGATTCCAAGCAGGAGATGGTTGTCCGCTCGCGCCACGGTCCGGATGAAGCCGTCCTCCCGTTCCAAGGTCAGTGCGCGACCATTCGCCTTGAACGGAAAGAGGTCCGTCTTGACGTCGAAGCCTTGGCCGCTCGCCTCGCTCGGTGCCAGGCCGACGGTGACGATCTCGGGATCGGTGAAGCAGATCGCAGGGATCGAAACCCGGTCCCAGGCACGGCGGCGGCCGGCGACAATCTCTGCGACCATCTCGCCTTGTGCGATGGCGCGATGCGCGAGCATCGGTTCTCCCGTGACGTCGCCGATCGCGAAGACGCCGCGCATCGAGGTACGGCATCGATCGTCGATCCTGAGGAAGGGGCCGATCATGTCGAGATCGAGCGTCTCTAGACCAAAGCCAGACGTTGCTGGCCTTCGACCGACCGTAACGAGGATCTTGTCGGCTTCGAGTGATGTCTGCTCGCCGCTGGCGGTTTCGACTGCGAGTGCCTTGCCGTCCGCGGCGAGCGCCTTCGCCTTCGCGCCTGTCAACACCGTGACGCCGAGTGCGCTCAGGCGCCGTCCGACCGGCGCGCTCAGCTCGCCGTCATATTGCGGCAGAATTCGTGGCGCGGCCTCGACGACCGTGACGGCCGCGCCCAATTTCTTGAAGGCCGTGCCTAGCTCGAGGCCGATGTAGCCGCCGCCAACCACCACAAGCCTGTTCGGGATCTCGGTGAGCGCCAATGCCTCGGTTGACGAGATCACCCGGTCCCCGAATGGCAAGGACGGGATTCGGATCGGCTCAGAGCCTGTCGCGATGACCACCGTTTCGGCACGGATCATCTGTAGGCCGGATCGCGTTTCGACTTCGATGGACTTGCCATCGACAAAGCGAGCGTTCCCGGGGATGAGCCTGACGCCCGCTTTCTTCAGAAGGCCGGCCACGCCCCCGTTCAGGCGCCGAACGATGCCGTCTTTCCAGGCCATGGTTTTGGCAAAATCGAGCGATGGCCTTGCACAGGAAATTCCGAGTGCGCTCTTGCCCTCCGCGGCACCTGTAATGGTTTCATACTCGCCGGCCGCGTGGATCAAGGCCTTCGAAGGAATGCAGCCGACATTGAGACAGGTGCCGCCCGGTTTTTCCGCTTCGACAATGATCGTATCGATGCCGAGCTGGCCGGCACGAATTGCGCAGGTGTAGCCGCCGGGGCCGGCGCCGATGATAAGGAGCTTGCAGGTGCTTTCGGTCATCGTTCTACGAATCAATGAAGATCATCGCCGGCGTTTCCAGCAGCAGTTTGATGCGTTGGACGAATTGCGCGGCATCAAAGCCGTCGATCACGCGATGATCGAAGCTAGAGGACAGATTCATCATCTGGCGCGGCACGAAGGCGGCGCCGTCCCAGTGCGGGCGGATGGCGATCCGGTTGACGCCGACGATCGCGACCTCCGGGTGATTGATGATGGGGGTCGTGGCTAACCCGCCCAAGGCGCCGAGCGATGTGATGGTGATGGTCGATCCCGTGAGTTCGTCGCGGGTGGCGTTGCCATTGCGAGCCGCTTCGGCGAGCCGGGCGACCTCGCTGGCGCAATCCCAGATATCGCGCGCTTCCGTGTGCCGGACGACGGGGACCACGAGTCCTGTCGGCGTCTGCGTGGCGATCCCGACATGGACGCCAGCATGCTGGTGCACGATCCCGGCCTCGTCGTCGAAATGGGCATTGAGATGCGGCTGCTCGGCAATTGCGCGCACCATGGCGCGCATCAGGAACGGCAACAAAGTGAGCTTGGGCTTGTTTGGCCGCTTCTGGCCGTTGACCTTGGCGCGCAACTCCTCGAGCGAGGTGACGTCGACCTCTTCGACGTAAGTGATGTGCGGAATGCGCGAGCTCGCAATTGACATCTTCTCGGCGATCTTGCGGCGCAGACCGACGACCTTGATGTCGGTCACGGCAGTTTGCGCCGGATTCGGCGTTGCCCTGGTTCCGGTGCGGCCATGCGTCAAGTGGGCGTCAAGATCGTCGTGGGTGATCCGGCCAGCGGGGCCCGTACCGCGGATCTGATGCAAGTCGATGCCTGCTTCGCGCGCACGAAGACGAACCGCAGGAGCGGCCAGGGGCCGGTTGGCCGCATGGTGGAGCGGCGCCGCGCCGGGCTGCGATTTCATCCCATTGGGTGGTGCGTTCGCCGTCGCGCGCGGGGCGCTTGCGGCATGACGGGGCGATTGAGCCCCCACGCTTGATGCAGGCGATGCGAGCTCGGCCGTCTTCGGTGCCTGCTCGCTCTCGCCATCTACCTCCAGCCGAACGAAATCCGAGCCGATGGCGAGCAAGTCGCCCACGTTGCCGGCGAGCCAGGTGACGCGTCCGTCTGCCGGCGAGGGGATTTCGACCGTCGCCTTGTCGGTCATCACGGCGCCGAGCACGGCGTCCTCACGTACGATATCACCGACCTTCACATGCCATTCCACGAGCTCGGCTTCGGCGATGCCTTCGCCGACGTCGGGCAACCTGACGACGCGCTCGGCCATCTCAAGCCTCCAGCGTTTCGATCAGCGCGCGACCAACTCGCGCGGGGCCTGGAAAGTAGTCCCATTCCTGCGCGTGCGGGTAGGGCGTGTCCCAGCCGGCGACGCGAACGATCGGTGCCTCCAGATGATAGAAGCATCGTGTCTGGACCAGCGCGCAGAGTTCGGCACCGAATCCAGAAGTCAAAGTCGCCTCATGCACGATCACGCAGCGTCCTGTCTTCTTGACTGAAGTTTCGATGGTGTCGAGATCGAGCGGCAACAGCGAGCGGAGATCGATGATCTCGGCATCGATGCCGATCTCGGCCGCGGCGGTCTCGGCGACATGAACCATCGTGCCGTAGGCGAGGATGGTGAGGGCATTGCCCTGCCTGCGGATCGCGGCGCTGCCAAGGGGAACTGCAAAATGTCCGTCGTCGACCTCGCCGAGATCATGCTTCGACCAGGGCGTCACCGGCCGGTCATGATGACCATCGAACGGGCCATTGTAGAGTCGCTTCGGCTCGAGAAAGATCACGGGATCGGGATCCTCGATAGCCGAAATTAAAAGGCCCTTGGCGTCCCGCGGGTTCGATGGCACGACCGTTTTGATACCGCAGACATGGGTGAACAATGCCTCCGGGCTCTGGCTGTGAGTCTGACCCCCGAAAATGCCGCCACCCGTCGGCATGCGCACCACGAGCGGACAGGTGAACTGGCTGTTTGAGCGGTAGCGAAGCCGCGCTGCCTCGGAGACGATCTGATCGTAGGCAGGATACATGTAATCGGCGAATTGGATCTCGACACAGGGTTTTAGGCCATAGGCTGCCATACCGACGGCAATGCCGACGATGCCGAGCTCGCTGATGGGGGTATCGAAGCAGCGGCTCGTTCCATATTTCGCCTGCAGGCCTTGTGTCGCGCGAAACACGCCGCCGAAATAGCCGATGTCCTCGCCGAACACGACGACATCCTCGTCGCGCGACATCATCACATCCATCGCGTCGCGAATCGCTTCGATCATGGTTTTGCGCGGCATCGCTCAGACTCCGGCTTCCTGGCGTTGCCGCCGCAGGTGCGGCGGCATCTCCGAGAACACGCCTTCGAACATGTCGCGCGCCGAGGCATGCTGAGGTGAATGCAGCGTGCCGTAGCTCTCGGCCTCCTTCTGCGCCGCGATCACGGTGTCCATGATCTCGGCCTCGGCCTGTTTGTGCCGCTCCTCCGACCATGCGCCGCGTACGATCAAATGGTTCTTCAGCCTGATCACAGGATCTCCCAGCGGCCAAGCCTCGGATTCCGTCTTCGGCCGATAGCCTGCGGGATCGTCGGAGGTGGAATGTGCGCCGACGCGATAAGTCACATGCTCGATCAGGGTCGGACCGAGGTTGAGGCGTGCACGCTCGCAGGCCCATTTCGCCACCGCATGGACAGCGAGGTAGTCATTGCCGTCGACACGCAGTGCCGGAATGCCGAAGCCGAGCCCGCGCGCTGCGAACGTGCCGGAGCCGCCACGCGCGATGCCCTGGAACGTTGAGATCGCCCACTGATTGTTGACGATGTTGAGCACGACCGGTGCGCGGTAGGTCGAGGCGAACACGAGGGCGGCATGGAAGTCGGATTCGGCAGTTGCCCCATCGCCGATCCAGGCAACCGCGATTTTGGTATCGTTCTTGATCGCGGATGCCATCGCCCAGCCGACCGCCTGGATATACTGGGTGGCGAGATTGCCGGAGATCGAGAAGAAGCCATGCTCCCGGGAGGAATACATCACCGGGAGTTGGCGTCCCTTCAGCGGATCGTGCGTGTTGGAGTAGATCTGACAGGCCATCTCCACCAGCGAATAACCGCCGGCGATCAATAGCCCCGCCTGCCGGTACGTCGGAAAATTCATGTCGCCCGGAAGGAGCGCCTTGCGGAAGGCGCAGCTCACGGCTTCTTCGCCCATATGCTGCATATAGAACGACGTCTTGCCCTGACGCTGCGCCAGCTGCATGCGCGCGTCGAATGCGCGGAGCGTCATCATGTGGCGTAAGCCCTCAAGCAACTCACTGTCCGAGAGCGCCCCCGCCCACGGACCGACCGCCTCGCCATCGCGGTTGAGCACGCGGATGACGGAAAACGCGAGGTCACGTATCGCCTCGGCGTCCACGTCGACGGGGGGACGATCGACCTGACCTGCGCGTGGAATGCGGATGTTCGAGAAATCGGGGGTGCCGCCGGGGCGTACCGCTGGTTCCGGTACGTGCAGCTTCAACGGCGTAGACTCCGGAGATCGAGCGGCTTCGCGTCGCGGGATCACGGCGTCATGTGTGAGGCTGGGGTCGGGCATTGGCATTCACCTCTCACTTCGATCGCATCGATGCAGAACAACGCGCCAACACGGCGAGCGAGCCGGTCGACGATGTCGCGGTCATCGATGTCTATGGAAGCCGAGATGCGGCATTCGCTCGCGCCTGCGCGCGCGCTGACCGCAGCCAGCCGAAGCCCCGCGACGCGAGTCTGGTCGAGCAGGCGGCCGAGTGCGGCGTGCATATCGCTGGTCTGAAGTTCGAGAAAAAACACCGCATATGTCTCGCTTTGTCAGCATACCGTACTGGTAAAGGTCAGGATTGTTGTTCCTTTAATCTGGGTGTAGCTTGGAATGGCAGCATAGATATTCTATAAGTGTGGCGTGAGACCAGAATGGAGTTCTCGGTATGGCGCCAGTCGGACGTGCCACAGGACTGGCCAAGGCTCCGCGCAAGGATGCGCTTCGGCTTGACGAGATCGATCGCAAGATCTTGCGCGCCCTGCAGCAGGATGCGCGCCTGACCACGGTGCAACTCGCCGATCGCGTTGGCCTCTCCACCACACCATGCTGGAACAGGCTGAAGCGCTTGGAGACCCAGGGCTATATCGATGGCTACGTCGCGCTGCTCAATCAGGACAAGCTCGGCCTGCCTGAAACAGTCATCATCGAACTGACGCTCGATCGGCACGACGAGGAGATGCTCGAGCGTTTCGGCCAACTGCTCACGAACTTGCCGGAGGTGATCGAAGCCTATCTCACCACCGGCGATTACGATTACGTTGTGAAAGTCGCGGTCGAAAGCACCGCGGGCTATGAACGCTTCTTGCGTGAGAAGCTCTATCGCATCCCGGGCATCCGCCACAGCCGGTCATCTTTTGCGCTGCGCTGCCTGAAGAAGTTGACTTCAGTGCAGGTATAGCGGGCGCGCGGCTCCTATGGCGACCGGGTCGCGGTCCGTCCCTTTAGCAGGAATCCGCCGAACGGAAGGCTTACCGCCCCTTTTCGGCGAACTCGTGCTTGCTGTCGTGGCCACCGACGAAGACGAGGATGCCTGCGATCAGGGGCAGCACGGCGAGCACCAGCAGTCCCGTCGAAGTCTGGCCGGTGGCTTCCTTGATCCATCCAATCAGATACGGCCCGCCGAAGCCGGCGAGGTTGCCGATCGAGTTGATCAAGGCGATCGCGCCTGCGGCCGCAGTGCCGGAGAGCCAGGCGGTCGGCAGCGTCCAGAACACGCCGAAGCAGCAGAACACGCCCATCGCGGCGATCGTCAGCGCCGCCATCGTGAGAGTCGGATCAGTCAGATGGGAGGACACGGCGAGGGCGACCGCGGTGAGCAGCAGCGGCGCGCCGACATGCATGACGCGCTCGCGGCTCGCATCCGAATGCCGCGCCCACAGGATCATGGCGATGGTGCCGAACAGATACGGGATCGCGGTGACGAAGCCGGTCTGGGCGTTGGTGAGGCCGAACGCCTTGACGATCTGCGGCAGCCAGAACTGCATGCCATAGAGCGCGCCGACGAAGCCGAAATAGATCAGGCTGAGCGCGATCACCTTCGGTGAAGACAGCGCCTCCCCGAGCGAGAAATGCTTCACCGCCTGCTTGGCCGCTACTTCCGAATCGAGCTTCGCCTTCAGCCAGGCCTTCTGCTCGGCCGAGAGCCAGTCCGCCTTCTCCGGCTTGTCGGTGAGGTAGAACCAGGTGACGATGCCGAGCAGCACCGACGGGATGCCCTCGATGATGAACAGCCACTGCCAGCCTTTCAGCCCCATCATGCCATCGAGCCCGAGCAACAGGCCCGAGATCGGCGCGCCGATCACGGTCGAGACCGGCACGGCGACGGCGAAGGCCGCAAGAAAGCGGGCGCGATATTCGGCCGGATACCAATAGGTGAGATAGAGGATGATGCCGGGGAAGAAGCCGGCTTCGGCGACGCCGAGCAGGAAGCGCAGCACATAGAAGCTGGTGACGCCACTGACGAGCGCCATTAGGGCGGAGATGATGCCCCAGGTCACCATGATGCGGGCGATCCAGCGGCTGGCGCCGAATTTCTCCAGCGCCAGGTTGCTCGGCACCTCGAAGATGAAATAGCCGATGAAGAAGATGCCGGCGCCCCAGGAGAAGATCAGCGGGGTGAACTTCAGGTCCGCATTCATGGTGAGGGCGGCGAAGCCGAGATTGACGCGGTCGAGATAGGAGAAGAAGTAGGCCAGCATCAGGAACGGAATCAGGCGCCAGGAGATGGCGCGGATGGTGGAGGTTTCGATGTCGCTCTTGCTGGCGCTCTCGGCACCGCCGGCGGAACCGGCATAGGTGGTCTGGCTCATGGCTTCCCCCGTCTGTCCGCCAAGTCGACTTGGCTTCGTTATGATTGATACTTGTGGATCTAATTCTCGGCAGAGTGGTGAAGCAATGCTGGCGTAGCGCAGTAATTCTGAACGGGGTGTCAGTTTTTCTCACGGGTCGACGTCGGGGTGACACTGCGGCTCTCGTTGGACCGTCGGCGTGCCTCGGCATGACGGAAGTACCCGTGGGGGAGGCCGGCAGATCAAAAAAACCGAACGGGAGGTCAGAAAAAGCGCCTTGCACGGAGCCGGACGACGCCGCTCATCTTGGCCATCAAAAAAGCGGAAGCCTGTCGCAGGCGAGGAAACGATGGTTGCAAGCGGCCTATCCAGCGCAAGAGTACGGCTTCGCGTCGGCCTTCAATTCCGGTCGCGCCGCCACGGGTCGGTGCCGCAACGTTGCGCCGACCAAATGAGACGGGCGGAGCATCTGCGGATGCGGGCTCGGCTAGCGTCGTGATCCGCCCTTACCTGCCAGAATTGCTGACGCCGTCGGATCGGATCGTGGTCGCCAAGCGCGGCAAGATCGTCGACGCGATCAGGCGACAGAGCAACAGATCATCTGCGCCGCCATTCACGAGAGGCTTGCATGAACGATGAATGAGATGACTATGCTGAGAGTCGGAATTGTCGGTGTAGGTCTGATGGGCCATGGAATCGCAAAGAATGTCCGCGCGCGGGGCAGCTTTCCTCTGGTCTTTCTCGAACATCCCGGCAATCAGCCCGTTGACGATCTCCTCAGCCTCGGGGCCACGGCCTGCAGGACGCCCGGTGAGGTCGCGAGCGCGTCGGATATTATCATCCTCTGCGTAACGGGTTCGCCTCAGGTCGAAGCAATCCTGACAGGCGAAGCGGGCGTTCTGTCTGGTCTCCGTAAGGGCACCATCATTGTCGACTGCTCGACGGCGCTGCCGGACTCGACGTTGCGGATGGCCGCCGCGGTCGAGGCGGCGGGTGGACGCTTTCTCGATGCGCCCATGACACGCACCGCAAAGCACGCGGAAGAAGGAAAGCTCAACCTTCTGGTTGGTGGCAATGAAGCTGACCTTCGGAGCGTCCGCGCGGTACTCGACTCTTTTGCCGAAGGTATCGAGCATGTGGGCCCGGTGAGCTTTGGCCATCGGTTCAAGCTGCTCCACAACTATGTGTCGATCGGCTTCATGGCACTGCTCGGTGAGGCTGCGGCGGAGGCCGCCGATGCGGGTGTCGATCCGGCCATCTTCGTCGACGTTCTCGCCAAGGGAGGCGGGGCCGGCGCTGCGCTCCAACGTATGGCACCGGCGCTTGTGACGGGTGACGTCAGTACCGTTCCGTTCTCTATCGGCAATGCGCTAAAGGATATCTCCTATTACCAGGCGATGGCCAGCAATTCCGGCGTATCCAAAACGATCGCCGACGGCGTCGGCGCCGCCATCGCGGCTGTAGTCGAGAACGGTCACGGCCAATCCTATATATCGGACCTGACGCGGCTTCTTCGGAAGGCAAAGCCGGCTGGCTAGGCGGAAAATAATCATCAAGACAGGGAAGACCAACCAGTGACAAGAGCCGAAATTCTATTTCCCTTGGACGGCCGAACTCGCAAGATGTTTATCGATGGCGCGTGGGTCGAGGCCCGCTCGGGGAAAGTCTTCGAGACGCGAAATCCTGCGACCGGCGAGGTGATCGGCCGTGTCCCGCGCGGAGATGCCGGCGACATCGATGCGGCTGTCACCGCCGCCCGCCGCGCCTTCGGGGGACGGTGGAGCCGTTTCAAGCCGTTCGAGCGGCAGGCGCTGCTCCTGCGCGTCGCCGACCTCTTCGAGAAGCATTGGGAGGAGATCAGCCAGTCCGATACGGCCGACATGGGCATGCCGATCGTCAGGACACGGGCCAACAAGCTTCGTGTGCTCGGCATGCTCAGATACTACGCCGGCATGGCAACCGCAATTCATGGTCAGACGGTCGACAATTCTCTTCCGGGCGACATCGTCTCCTTCACGCGGAAGGAGCCCGTCGGTGTCGTCGGCGCCATCATCCCCTGGAACGCGCCTACGGCCGCGTCTGTGTGGAAGATCGGACCTGCGCTCGCGACTGGCTGCACGATCGTCCTCAAGCCTTCCGAAGAGGCACCGCTGACGCCGCTGCTGATCGCACACCTGATGAACGAGGCAGGCGTGCCACCCGGCGTTGTTAACGTGGTGACCGGCACCGGACAGGAGGCGGGTGCGCCTCTCGCCGAACACTCGGCCGTCGACAAGATCGTCTTCACGGGGTCCACCGCCACCGGCCAGGCAATCATTCGCGCCTCGGCCGGCAACCTCAAGCGGGTGTCGCTCGAGCTTGGCGGAAAGTCGCCCGTCATCGTCTGCGTCGATGCTGACCTCGACAAGGCCGTCCCCATCGCTGCGATGGCAGCATTCGCCAATTCGGGCCAGATCTGCATCGCCGGTTCCCGCTTGTTCGTCGAGCGGGCGATCCACGACGAGCTGGTCGAGCGACTCGGGAAGTTTGCTTCGGCGCTGAGGATCGGCGATGGAGCCGACCCGTCGACTGAGATCGGGCCTCTCGTGTCCGAGCGACAGCTCGACAAGGTCGAAGGCTTCCTGCGAAGCGGGCGCGACGAGGGTGCCAAGGTCGTGACCGGAGGTCGGCGCTTGAGGGAGGGGAGTTTCGCCAAGGGTAACTTCGTCGAGCCGACCGTGTTCGCAGGCGTCTCCGACGACATGCAGATTGCCCGCGACGAGATATTTGGTCCGGTGATCTCCGCCCTGCCGTTCGACACGCTCGACGAGGCTGTGGAACGAGCCAACGCGACGCCATATGGGCTTGCGGCAGGTGTCTTCACGCGCGACGTGAGCAAGGCCCACATCGTCTCACGCAGCCTGCGCGCAGGGTCGGTCTGGGTAAACACCTATCACGCCATCGATCCTGCGTTACCCTTCGGCGGCTACAAGATGAGCGGATATGGCCGTGAGGGCGGTACCGAGCAGCTCGATGAATATCTGAACACGAAGGGGGTCTGGATCAAGCTGGATTGAGCCAGCAGAGCTCGCGGTCAGGTGCGACGCCGTGAAATGACGTGACGACCCGGAATATTCAACTCACTGAGCGAGTATCATGAAGGACAACTACAAAATTGCCGTCGTGCACGGAGACGGCATCGGACCCGAAGTCGCCGGTGCGGCGCTCGCGGTGCTGCAAGCCAGCGTTCAGGCCGGCACGCTTCAGTTCGAGGAGTATCCAGCAGGCGCCACGCATTTTCTTGAAACGGGAGAATCATTCCCGGCAAAGTCGTTCGAGGGCTGCCGTGCGGCAGATGCCATCCTTCATGGGGCGGCGGGAATCCCCGGTGTGGTTCATCGTGATGGGACCGAAGCCGGTCTGGATTTTACGCTATCGCTTCGCTTCAAGCTCGATCTCTATGCCAACGTGCGCCCCATCAAGCTCTACAAAGGCGTTCCGTCTCCGCTCGGGCGCCCGGGGGCCATCGACTACGTTATCGTCAGGGAGAACAGCGAGGGGCTCTATGCTGCGCGCGGCGCCGGCGCGCTGCTGAGGGAAGAGGTTGCCGTCGACACGCTAGTGCAGACCAGGAAGGGTATCGAACGCATTGTCCGCTTCGCCTTCGAGCTTGCCAGAACGAGGAACGGTTCGCCCAAGGACGGACGGCGTCGCGTGACCTGCTGCGACAAGGCCAATGTGTTGCGCACCTATGCGTTCTTCCGTGCCGTCTTCGACGAGGTAGCCAAGGACTATCCCGACATTGAGGCCGAGCACGTCCTTGTCGATGCGATGACGGTTCACCTGGTCAACAAGCCATCACACTTCGACGTTATCGTCGCTGAGAACATGTTCGGTGACATCATTTCCGATCTCGGTGCCGCGACGGTTGGCGGCATGGGCATGTCTCCGTCGGAAGAAGTCGGTGATGGAATCGGCTTCTTCCAGGCTTCGCACGGCTCGGCGCCCGACATCGCGGGGAAGGGGCTCGCCAACCCCTATGGTACGATCTTGGCTGCGATCCTGATGCTGAGACGCCTCGATCAGCGCTATCGGGACAACCGGCTGCGCCTCGGTGCGAACAGGATCGAGGCTGCCGTCCGCGCCGGGTTGGAAGATGCTGCCCTGAGAACACGGGACATCGGCGGCGATGCGACGACCAGTCAGGTCGTCGATGCGCTTCTGAAGCTGCTCTGAGCGCGAGGGCGTCTAGCGCAGCTGGGAAAAACTCGAGCGGATCAAAGCCATCAACTGCTCGGTGTTGGGACGCCTGACCGAGCTGCGCATGGTGATCAAGCCGATTTGGCGAAGCTTGATCTGGTCGGAGATCGGGACCACACGAAACCGTTGCACGCCGGCTTGCACGAGTGCAACTCGTGGCACGATCGCGATGCCGAGGCCGGACGCGGCCAAGGCCACGGCCGTCGTGGCCGCCTGGACTTCGAATTGAACATCGAGTCGGACAGCAAGCGTCTCAAGCGTCTCGTCGATCAATCCTCGTACCGCCGTCGTTTTCGACAGCAGGATGACAGGCTTTTCCACCAGATCGGCGAAGCCTGTGCTTGCTTGCCCCTCGTCGAACACGGGCGGGACGCAGGCAAAAAGAGGATCCTCGAGCATCGGTTCGAACTCATAGTCCCCCATGTCGGGGACTTGCGGACCAATACCGAACTCGACATCCTGCCGCTTGAGTAGTTCAAGCATTGGCGTGGTGGAGAGCTCCATGAGCTGGACCTGGCTCCTGGGATAGCGCACCTTGAATGTTGCCAGGATGTTCGGAAGCCATCCAGAGGCGAGCGTCGGAACGCAGGCCATACGGATGTGGCGGCTGCGGGACTGCACTGACTCGCTCAGCAGATCCAGCCCGGATTGAACCTCCTGCAATGCTCGCTTCGCCTGTTCGAACAGAATTCGCCCCTCGGGCGTGAGCAATACCTTTTGCGGCGTCCTGCGGAAAAGGAGGACGCCGATCTGCTCCTCCAGGTCGCGGATCTGCATGCTGACCGCAGAGGGAGATCGGTTGGATTCTTCCGCAGCCTTCCGAAAACTTTCGTGCTCGGCGGCGAGGAGGAAGGTGTGGAGGAGCTTGAGATTGATGTTCGGCAAGTCCTTACCTCGATGGGCTTATTCGACGGTTGAATGCGGAGCGAACCCGGCCTCGACCGAGATGTATATCCGTCGGAACAGGCCGTCGTCTTGATGAAAACAGACGCCGTTGCGTTTGCATCACAGTCTGGGATTCATCAGATCAGATCGTCGTAGCGCAGAGCGTTTGCGAGCGAAGGACCTCGTTTGAGAGGAGTGCTGGCAGGACGGACCTGAAGCGATCGTCCGCATCAGGAATGAGCTCGTCATCCAAAGCGGAAGTTGCCGATCACGATGGCCGACGTCGTCCAGGGCTTGCGCGCGTCGCAGCACCGCCGTTGGCTGCAGGAAGCGGATTGAGCGCCCAGTTTTCACCGTCCTTGCGACGGCGGAAGGTCTCTGACACATAGCGGGTCTTGCGGCGGACCTGAACGCGCCAGTTCCCGGAAGGCAACTGAGTGAAGCTGGCCACGGGCGTGTGCACACCCCCAACTCGTGTGCCTTACGTGTGCACTGAGAGGTCAAAGCAGGTACAAACGTGTGCAATTTCGACTAGTTTGGGGTGCACATGTTCCGAGTTCATTCCATTGAGAATGTAAGGTAAATAATTGAAATCGCAAGACTATCTCTTTTCTGTGGCCCCGATGATGGATTGGACTGACCGGCATTGCCGGGTGTTCCACCGTCAACTGACGCGACGGGGATTGCTCTATACGGAGATGCTGACGACCGGCGCGATCATTCATGGCGACCGGAACCGGCTGCTTGGGTTCGACGCGGTCGAGCACCCCGTGGCGCTTCAGCTCGGCGGATCGGATCCGCAGGAGCTCGCGCTGGCGGCGCGGATCGGCGAGGACTTCGGCTATGACGAGATCAATCTCAATGTCGGCTGCCCGTCCGATCGTGTGAAGGAAGGCCGTTTCGGCGCCTGCCTGATGGCGGAGCCGGAGCTGGTGGCGAGGTGCGTTGACGCCATGAAGCGCGTGGTTGCCGTTCCCGTCACGGTCAAGTGCCGCATCGGCATTGATCATCAGGATCCGGAGGTCGCGCTCGATGCCCTCGCGCGTGCGGTGGTCGCCGCAGGCTGCGATGCGTTGATCGTGCACGCCCGCAAGGCCTGGCTCAACGGCCTGTCTCCGAAGGAGAACCGCGATATCCCGCCGCTCGACTATGATCGCGTCTACCGGCTCAAGCGCGCGATGCCCGATGTGCCCGTCATCATCAATGGCGGCATTCCGAGCATCGACGAGGCAAAGGCGCATCTTGCGCATGTCGACGGCGTGATGCTCGGCCGCGCCGCCTATCAGGAGCCATGGCGACTGCTCGCGGTCGATCGCGAAATCTTCGGCGGGCCGGCGCCGCACGCGACCATGCAGGACGCGCTCGAGGCGATGATGCCCTACATCGAGGAGCAGCTCGCGCGCGGCACGCGGCTGCACGCGATCACGCGGCATTTCGTCGGCGCATTTCACGCGGTGCCTGGGGCGCGCGCCTTCCGCCGTCACTTGGCCGAGCAGGGTGTGAAGCCGGGTGCCGGTCTCGACGTGCTGCGCGATGCGATCGCGCGTGTCGGTGCACGTGCGCCCGCGGAGGCGGCGGCCTAGGTCGCTCTAGCTAGTTGGCCGCCGCGCGCGGGCGGCGCGGGCCGCTCTGGAGCTCCGGATACCCCGTCAGCATCAGCGTGTCGGCGCGCACACCCCAGCTTTCCAGGCGGTCGAGGAAGCTCATTCCGAGCAGATTGGTCTTCATCTGTCCGCGTTGCACGACGAGGGCCGGCACCGACTTTTCGACCAGCTTGCCGACGGCGAGACGGTCGAGCGTCAGCCGGGCCGCCTTGGTGTGGCCGCCCGCGGTCTCCAGGTCGACGTCGTATTCGAGCATCTCGAGCGGCAGCCCGATCGCCTTTGCGGTTTCCCATGTCAGCACCACCGACGTCGCGCCGGTATCGATCACCATCGGCGCAGTAACGCCGTTGATCTTCGCACGCAACGTGAATTCGCCGCCCTGGCCGCGCGGGATCTGCACGGCCGGCGCCGGGGAGGCGGCTTGTCCGCGAAAAATGTGCGAGACCTTGTGGCTGGCGCGCGTGATCTGGTCGGGATCGCCATAGGCGACGACGGCACCTGCCGTGCCGGCGAGCATGATCAGGACGAGCAGGAAGCGGATCATCGCGCGCCTCCGCGCATGCGCGTGCCCGTCAGGTACGCCTCGGCGATGGCGCGATGGGCGTAAGGCCGGCCTGATTCATCCGAGCCGGCAACAGCGCCATGACAGCCAGCCGTTCCGCGCTGTCCATGGCGTGCCAGCGCGCTATCTCGGGCAAGGTGCGGCCGCAGCCGAAGCACAGCTTGGTCCTGGGATCGATCATGCAGACGGCGACGCACGGCGTTTCTTTGCTCATACGGACATAGTGAGGGATGGTCGGGCATGTCTGCAAGCATCTCGTTAAGAGCCTGTGCCAGCACTCATGATCGGCTTGTGGCGCGGCCGGCGCTTCTCGTCGGGAACGAGGGAACCCTCCGGCTGGAGCGGTGGAGAATCGTCCGACAGCGGCGGCAGCGCACTCATCACGCGCTCCGGCGGGAAGGTGACGATCACCTCGGTGCCGATGCGCAGCTTCGATTTCAGCGTGAACGTGCCGCCGTGCAGGTCGATCAGGTTCTTGGCGATCGGCAGGCCGAGGCCGGCGCCCTGTTCGGCCGACTTGATTGAATTGGAGCCCTGGCCGAACGAGGCGAGCACGACGGGGATCTCGTCTTCGGGGATGCCGGAGCCGGAATCCCTCACCGAGAGATATTGTCCGCCCGAGGCGGTCCAGCCGGCCTTGAGCCAGATCTCCCCGCCTTGCGGGGTGAACTTGATCGAGTTGGAGAGCAGGTTGAGCACGACCTGGCGGATCGCGCGCTCGTCTGCCCAAAGCCGCGGCATGGCCTGCTCGAACACTTCGTGGATGGTGATGCCACGGCTCGAGGCACGCAGCTTCATCAAATGATGGCAGTCGGCGACGATGCCGACCAGGGACACCGCTTCCTCGTTGAGCTCGTAGCGGCCGGCTTCGATCCGCGACAGGTCGAGGATCTCGTTGATGAGATTGAGCAGGTGCACGCCGGAATTATGGATGTCGGCGGAATATTCCTTGTAGACCGGCACGGCATGCGCGCCGAAAATCTCGCTCTTCATCACCTCTGAGAAACCGAGAATGGCATTCAGCGGCGTCCTGAGCTCGTGGCTCATCTGCGCGAGGAAGCGCGACTTGGCGACGTTGGCGGCTTCGGCGCGGTGGCGCGCTTCGTCCGAGATCGCCTTGGCCTGCTCCAGCTCGCCGATCAGCGCATCCTTTTCCGCGCGGGCTTCCAGCGTGGCGAAGGTGGAAGAGTGCAGGCGGTGCGCCAGCAGGACGAAATAGCCTTCGGCGGCGAGGGACAGCGCTGCCAGGATGTAATTGTCCAGCGAGCCGGTCATCACGAAGCTCAGCGCCATCGCAACCGCGACCGGCGCCGTGGCCGCCAGGGCCGCGATCGGCAGATTGGCCGCGAGCATGCTCGATACTGCGATCACCAGCAGCATCAGGAACATCATCAGCGTTTCCGTGACCAGGTCGAGCACGGGATGGATCAGGATCGCCATCCAGCACAGGCCATAAAGCAGGTCGAGCACGACGAAGCGCGTCCGCCACGCGCGTGTCGCGGCCGGAGAGGCGGGCTCGGTCAGGAAGCGCCGGCAGCTGCGGATCATGGCGCTGTGGATACAGAGCATGCCGGCGGTCCAGGCGGCGGCCGGGATCGGCTGCATCCACAGCCCGAACAGCACGCCGGTGGCCACCACCAGCAGCATCACGACATAGGAAGCGGACAGCCGCGTCTGGGCGTATTGCCGCAGCATCTCGGCGTCGAACGCCGGGCGGGTTCCACTGGTCGACGTTAACTTGTCGCGGGCCTCGCGCACCCGCTGCGCCGCAGCCCTTCGGCTGCTCGCCGATGGCGCGCTCACCGGCTCGGCCGGAAGCTGCACGACCTCGGGCTTTTCAGCGGGGTTACTCATCAAGCAACACGGATTCCTGCCCACGCCGGACGCGGGCTTTCTGCATTGTCTATCTCTGGCAAGAAATCCTTAAGAGCTGACTTAAGGAGCTAAAGAATTACGTTAACCGGGCGTTAATTCATGCGCAGTCAGGGCGGCCGCTTCCCTCATCCCGCGCTTCGATCATTTGAAGAAAACGAGCGTGACCAACCCGAAAACCGGCAGCAGCAGGACGGAGGTCCAGGCCATGTACCCGAAGAAGCCGGGCATTGCGACGCCACCCGCTCGGGCAATTGCGTACACCATGAAGTTGGGCGCGTTGCCGATGTAGGAGTTTGCGCCCATGAACACCGCGCCGGCGGAAATCGCGGCAAGGGTCAAGGCGCCGTTCGTCATCAGGTGCTTGGCGTCGCCTCCGGCGAGCTCGAAGAAGACCAGGTAGGTCGGCGCATTGTCGAGAAAGGATGAGAGCAGGCCGGTCAACCAGAAATATGCGGCATTGTTCGGTGTGCCGTCGGCGTTGGTGACCATGTTTACGACTGAGGCAAACGCGCCGGATCTGCCGGCGTTGAGAATCGCGAGCACGGGAATGATGGTGATGAAGATCGCGGCAAACAGCTTTGCCACTTCGATCATGGGGCCCCAAGAGAAGCCGTTCGCGTCGTGGTCCTCCTTCGAGGTGACGGCGAGAGATGCGAACACGACTCCAATCATCACGGCATCGCGCAGGAGATTCTGCAGCTGGAGGTGCGTGCCGAGAACCTCGAATCCGCCGAGGTCGAGCTTCGCACTCAAGAGGATCGCAGCGATGATGACTCCCATCAAAGCGAAGTTGAGGCCGCCGCTGATCCGCAAGGGATTGTCCGGAGTTGGGTCCGGTTTGACGCGGCCTTCCTTGCGATAGAGATAAGTATCGATGCAAAAGAACAGGGCGAGCAGAATCCAGGCCGCGAACGTGGTCTGGGGGAACAGGTGTGTCGTCGTCCAGAAAAAGTCCACGCCGCGCAGGAACCCCAAAAACAACGGGGGATCTCCCAGAGGGGAGAGCGAACCGCCGATGTTGGACACCAGAAAGATGAAGAAGATGACGACGTGCGCGTTGTGCCGCCGGTCGTCATTGGCGCGGATGACTGGTCGGATCATGACCATGGACGCGCCGGTCGTCCCGACGACGCTCGCGATCAGCGTGCCTAGCGCGAGCAGCAGCGTATTCAGGACCGGCGAGCCGTGAAGATTGCCGCGCACCACGATTCCGCCTGCGACGGTAAACAAGGCAAGGAGCAGCAGAATGAACGGAACGTATTCGAGCAGCGCCGTATGAACGAGCGCTTGGACAGTCGGAAGCGGGCCGTACCAGATTGCAAGCGGCAGCACGATCAGGGCCGCCCACATCGCGGCAATCTTGCCTTGGTGATGCTCCCAGAAGTGAGGCGCTGCGAGCGGAAATATGGCAATCGAGAGCAGCATGCCCGCGAATGGAAGCGCCCATTGCGGGCCAATGCTGGCACCATCGAGCGATGCGGCAAGCGCCTGCGAGGGTGAGGCCAGCACCATCACGAGCGCGACCGGTAGCAGGCGCGCAACAACAACAAGGATGGCGGCGATCACGCTAGGCAATGCTTCCCCCCGGAAGTCCATGATTGTTTCGGTCGGCGCGCTTTACGGAACTCCGTCGCGGCGGATGCGACGAAGTTCAAAGTCGGCGTCCCCTGAACCAGGCCGCAACAGTCAGCGCTGCAGGCGTGCGAGCAGGCTCGACGTATCCCAGCGCTTGCCGCCCATCTTCTCGACCTCGGAATAGAACTGATCGACCAGCGCGGTCACCGGCAGGTTGGCGCCGTTGCGGCGGGCCTCAGCCAGGGCGATCGAGAGGTCCTTGCGCATCCATTCGACGGCGAAGCCGAAATCGTATTTGCCCTCGTCCATCGTCTTGTAGCGGTTCTCCATCTGCCAGGACTGGGCAGCCCCTTTCGAGATGGTCTCGATCACGGCAGTGACGTCGAGGCCGCTCTTCTTGGCGAAATGGATGCCTTCGGAGAGGCCCTGCACGAGGCCGGCGATGCAGATCTGGTTGACCATCTTGGTCAGTTGGCCGCTTCCGGCGGGCCCGAGCAGCTTGCACATCCGCGCATAGGCGCCCGTGATGATCGGCTCGGCGCCGGCATAGGCCTCCTGCGCGCCGCCGCACATGACCGTCAGCACGCCGTTCTCGGCGCCGGCCTGGCCGCCGGAGACGGGGGCGTCGACGAATTTGAAGCCGCCCTTGGCGGCAGCCGCATCGAGCTCACGGGCGACCTCGGCAGAGGCCGTGGTGTGGTCGACGAAGGTCGCACCCTTCCTCATGCCGGCGAAGGCGCCGTCGGGGCCGATCGCGACCGCGCGCAGATCGTTGTCGTTGCCGACGCAGCACATCACGAAATCCTGCCCCTCAGCGGCCGCCTTCGGGGTCGGTGCGGTCTTGCCGCCGAACTTGTCCGCCCATTCCTTCGCCTTGGCCGCGGTCCGGTTATAGACGGTGACCTCATGGCCCCCTTTTTTCACGAGGTGTCCGGCCATCGGGAAGCCCATCACGCCAAGACCGAGGAAAGCGACTTTAGCCATTGTGGTACCTTGTCCGTAGTTTGGGTTTACGCTTCTTGCCAGGCGAGGGACGCCTGGGTTCCGCGGTGGGGCGGACCGGAGGCGCACCATAAACCCTTGAGGCCAGAGGGCAACGGCTTCGTTTGGCGGCCTGCCGTGCTAGGGTGGCGCTCGAACGACTTCAAAACAAGGGAGCGAGAGCATGGGCGGCGTGAGCGTGGGCGTCCTCGATCATTTCAACATCCGGACCCGGAATCTGGCCGAGACCGTCCGCTTCTACGAAGACGTGCTGGGCCTGGAAAAAGGCGCGCGGCCGAACTTCGCCTTCCCGGGGGCCTGGATGTACAGCGAGGGCAGGCCGGTGGTGCACCTCGTCGACATTTCACCGACCGACGAGCCACAAAAGCCGGATTCCGGCGTTGTCCACCACGTCGCCTTCGTCAGCCGCGGCTTTGACGGCATGAAACAGCGGCTGGCGTCAAAGATGGTCAAGTTCGAGTCCCGCCAGGTGCCCGGCGGCGATCTCTGGCAGATATTCGTCCACGACCCCAACGGGGTCATGATCGAGCTGAACTACGAGGCCGCCCGGGAGCAGGGGGCGGCGCCGGCCGAAAAGGCTGACGATATCGGCAGGCAGTAGCCTTTTGGGCGTTTCCGCTCTAATGGGGCATCCGCAAACTCCAGGAGATGCGCTTTGAGCGTGACGCAGCAACAGGTTCTCGACAGCCTCAAGGGGGTCCAGTCGCCCCGCGGGGTCGCGCTCCCCCATGCCAATGTGCTGAGCGCGATCAGCGCCTCCGACGGCAAGGTGTTCTTCTCGATCAATGTCGACGCCGCCGAGGCAAGGGCCTGGGAATCGGTCCGGGCCGAAGCGGAGGCCGCCGTGCGCGGCATTCCCGGCGTCACCACCGTCATGGTGGCGCTGACCGCCGAGCGCAAGCCGGGCTCCGTGCCGCCGCCCCCCCCGCAGCCGAGCCGCGGGGCGACCGGCGTGCAGCCGGTCCATGCCCACAAGCCGCCGCAGGGCGGTGGGTCGCCGATGGCACGGCAGTCGGAAATTCCCGGCGTTGCCGCCGTGATTGCGGTCGCCTCCGGCAAGGGCGGGGTGGGCAAGTCGACCACCGCGCTCAATCTGGCGCTCGGCCTGCGCGACCTCGGCCTCAAGGTCGGGCTGCTCGATGCCGACATCTACGGCCCCTCGGTGCCGCGCCTGACGGGTCTGCGCGACAAGCCAGAGCTGAACGACGAGCGCAAGATGATTCCGCTTCGGCGCTTCGGCCTCGCCATCATGTCGATCGGCTTCCTGGTCGAGGAGGAGACCGCGATGATCTGGCGCGGCCCGATGGTGATGTCGGCCGTGACGCAGATGCTGCGCGACGTCGAATGGGGCAAGCTCGACGTGCTGGTCGTCGACATGCCGCCGGGCACCGGCGATGCCCAGCTCACGCTGGCGCAGAACGTGCCGCTGAAGGGCGCCGTGATCGTCTCGACCCCGCAGGACCTGTCCCTGATCGACGCGCGGCGGGGGCTTGCCATGTTCAAGAAGGTCAACGTGCCTGTGCTCGGCATCGTCGAGAATATGAGCTACTTCCAGTGCCCGCATTGCGGCACGCGGTCGGACATTTTCGGCCATGGCGGGGCCCGGCACGAGGCCGAGAAGCTCGCCGTGCCGTTCCTGGGCGAGATCCCCCTGCACATGGCGATTCGCGCCACCTCGGACGCCGGCAATCCCGTGGTCGACAGCGAGCCGGACGGCCCTCATGCGGCGATCTACCGCGCCATTGCCGGCCAGGTCCGGGACCAGCTCAAGGCCGTCATTGCGGCGGCCTGACCGGTCGCCGCGGCAAGCGCCGGGGACATGCGACTTTCGTAGAGCCCCGTCATGCCATTGTCGCGTTCCGAAACCGGGCTGGCCGTGTTAAAGGCCCACGGCAGTCAAGCCCCTTCGGTTCGACGCGACCTCAACGCGTCGCCGAAATGCGCGGCGGCATAAGAGAAGCCAAGGGGAAACGCCCCAGCAAGGAGAGACCTGAAGATGAAGCGTCGTGATTTTCTCAAAGTGTCGGCAGCAGGCGCGGCGGCGACCGCGGTGGCCTCGCCGGCGATCGCGCAATCCTCGCCCGAGGTGAAGTGGCGCCTGACTTCGAGCTTCCCGAAGTCGCTCGACACCATCTATGGCGGCGCCGAGCAGGTGGCGAAGTACGTCGCCGAGATGACCGACAACAAGTTCCAGATCCAGGTGTTCGCCGCCGGCGAAATCGTCCCCGGCCTGCAGGCGCTCGATGCGACCTCGAACGGCACGGTCGATATGTGCCACACCGTCTCGTACTACTACGTCGGCAAGGACCCCACGTTTGCGATCTTCGCCTCGGTGCCGTTCGGCCTCAATGCGCGCCAGCAGAATTCGTGGCTGTATCAGGGCGGCGGCAACGAGCTCGCCAACGAGTTCTTCAAGAAGTCGAACGTGGTCGGCTTCCCCTGCGGCAACACCGGCGCCCAGATGGGCGGCTGGTTCCGCAAGGAGATCAAGACCGTTGCCGATCTCTCCGGCCTGAAGATGCGCATCGGCGGCATCGCCGGCCAGGTGCTGCAGAAGGTCGGCGTGGTGCCGCAGCAGCTCGCCGGCGGCGACATTTATCCCGCGCTGGAGAAGGGCACCATCGACGGGGCCGAATGGGTCGGCCCCTACGATGACGAGAAGCTCGGCTTCGCCAAGGTCGCCAAGTACTACTATTATCCCGGCTTCTGGGAGGGCGGTCCGACCGTGCACGCCTTCGCCAACCTGGAAAAGTTCAATGCGCTGCCGAAGAACTACCAGGCGATCCTCACCAACGCGACGGCCAACGCCAACACCTGGATGGCCGCGCGCTACGACATGCAGAATCCGGCAGCCTTGAAGCGACTGGTTGCCGGCGGCACCCAGCTGCGTCCGTTCACCAACGAGGTGCTGGAAGCCTGCCTCAAGGCGACCAACGAATTGTGGGCGGAGATCTCGGGCAAGAACGCCGACTTCAAGAAGTCGATCGAGGCCATGCAGGCCTATCGCTCCGACGAATATCTGTGGTGGCAGGTTGCCGAATATACCTACGACAGCTTCATGATCCGCTCGCGCACCCGCGGCTGATCTACGGCTCAAGTCGTAACACCGGAAAAGCCCGGCCTCGCTCGCGAGGCCGGGCTTTTTCTTTGCCGCAGTGCGATCGGGATGGCATTCGGTCCCGTGATGTTCCATGCTGCGCCCAAGCCTCGCAAAGAAGGCTCCACAATCAGATCCATCAGGGTAGGAAATCATGAAGAGAAGAGACTTCATCAAGGTCACAGGACTTGGTGCGGCCGGCGCGGCCACGCTCGCGGCTCCCGCGATCGCGCAGTCGATGCCGGACATCAAATGGCGCATGCCGACGAGCTGGCCGAAATCGCTCGACACGCTGTTTGGCGGCGCCGAGATGATGTGCAAGATGGTCGCCGAGGCGACCGACAACAAATTCCAGATCCAGATCTTCGCGGCCGGCGAGATCGTGCCGGGCCTCCAGGTACTCGACGCCGTGCAGAACGGCACCTGCGAGATCGGCCACACCGCGTCCTATTATTATTTCGGCAAGGACCCGACCTTCACCTTCGGCTCGGCCGTGCCGTTCGGTCCCAACATGCGCCTCAACCAGGCCTGGTACATGCTGGGCGGCGGCCGCGACCTGCTCAACGAGTTCTACAAGAGCTACAACGTCGTCTCCCTGCTTGCAGGCAATACCGGCTCCCAGATGGGCGGCTGGTTCAGGAAGGAGGTCAACACGCCCGACGATCTCAAGGGCCTGAAGTTCCGCATCGGCGGCTTCACCGGCCGCGTGCTCCAGAAGCTCGGCGTGGTGCCGCAGCAGCTCGCCGGCGGCGACATCTATCCGGCGCTGGAGAAGGGCACGATCGACGCCGCCGAATGGGTCGGCCCCTATGACGACGAGAAGCTCGGCTTCTACAAGATCGCGCCGCACTATTATTATCCCGGCTGGTGGGAAGGCGGTCCGATGCTGATGGCCTTCGTCAACCTCGACAAATGGAACGCGCTGCCGAAATATTACCAGAGCGTGCTGGAGCAGGCCGGCCACTACGCCAACAACTACATGATGGCGCGCTACGACAACGCCAATCCGCTCGCGCTGAAGAAGCTGCTGGCGGGCGGCACCAAGCTGCACGCCTTCTCGCCCGCGATCATGGATGCCTGCTACAAGGCCGCCAAGGAGCTGCACGCCGAAGTCGCTGCGACCAACCCGAACTTCAAGAAGGTGAACGACTCGCTCGCCAAGTTCACGAGCGACGGCTACTCCTGGTTCCAGGTGGCCGAGGTCGGCTACGACATCTTCATGGCGCGGCGCTCGCAGAGCTGATCGCCCCTTCGCATGCAGCGTCCCGGAGCCATGGCTCCGGGACGCTGTCGTTTCGGCGCTCGAAGGGAGTCCAAACAAAACCTGCAAAACAACCCCATGCACAGTAGACGGAGGCAGCATTGTCAATGACTTGGCGGTGACCTGGCTGCATCACATGAATGATTGCGGAATTTACGAATTTTTCTGTTCCGTCGGGCAAAACAGTGCTAGACATGCATCATCGACTAAATCCGGAATCGCCCGGCCTCAGCTGCCGAGTCCCGTCTGAAGCGGCTTCCCCATCGCGACGGCGCAGGCGCTGCAGGCCTCCGGCGAGTGAGCGTCTCTCCCGGTGCGATCAGATGCGGTGGTGACCGGCGGCTTGCCCTCCATCAACATGGAGGATCTCGCCGGTCACAAAGTTTGCTCCGTCGAGATAGAGTACCGCATCGACGATGTCGGAGATCTCTCCCATGCGGCCTGCAGGATGGAGCCCGGCCAGTGTTTGATGTGCCTCAGGCGGATGCATCGGCGTCTTGATGATCCCCGGTGAGACAGCGTTGACGCGAACACCGGTGCTCGCGTACTCGATCGCGAGGCTCCGCGTGGCCGCGTTCAAGCCTCCTTTCGTGAGGGACGCCAGGGCAGCCGGCACGCTGTTCATCGGCTGATCGACGAGGCTGGTCGTGATCGTAATGACGTGGCCGCGCCCCTGCTTGCCCATGACGTCGAGCGCCCGCTGGGTCATGTGAAAGAAGCCGGACACGTTCGTCGACACGTAGGCGTCATAGTCGGCTTGCGTGTAGGCGGTGAATGGCTTTGCCATGAACATGCCGGCATTGTTGACGAGCGTATCGACACGGCCGAATCGCTCCAGCGTCGCACTGAGCACGCGCTGCGCCGTTCGGGGATCACCGATGTCGCCAGGCACCGCCAGGATTTCGGCATCATCGCTTGGCTTGATAGACCGCGAGGTCGCGACGACCCCATAATCTCGCCGCCGGAAGGCCTCGACGATCCCGGCACCGATTCCCTGAGATGCCCCCGTCACGACCGCTACTTTCCGCTCTGAGTTCATGACCTGCCTCTCAAGTTGCGCCGCTTGCCGCAAGCGGATCGTAGTTGCCCTGCCGGAACATCATGTGCAACTGGCGCCGTCTGACGCCCATATTGCCACCGTCGAAGATGGGCAGCGCCAACGCATCGTTCAGGAGGCGGGCAAACGGTGCTTCATGATCGTAGCTGTCGACGCCCACGACGCGCATGAGATCGGTGATGACGCGCACCGCGGCCTCCGATCCATAAATCTTCGCCTCGATCGCGAGCTCATCCGCGCCCGGCGACTGGGTATCGACGGCATGACAGGCGCGCCAACTCAGATAGCGTGCCGCCTCGATCGTGATCTTGGCATCGGCCAGCGCGTATCCGACCGCCTGATGTTCGATGATCGGGTGGACACCGCCGCGCTTTTCGGTCTGTGCAAAATGAAGCGCGAATTCGAAAGCCGCGCGCATCAACGCGACGCCGAAGATGCCAACGAGCGCTGCCGTTCCGGTGAAGGCTGCCGCCGTCAACGCGAGCCCAGCCCCCTCCTGGCCCAGGAGGTTGTGGTGCGGGGCCACGACATCCTGCAACCCGAACTGCGGCACGAGATGCGCCCGATGGCCGATCGTGTCGATCGCGCGTTCGAACGTCAGTCCCTTGGCTGGTCCTTCGACGGCAATGATGGAGATCGCCTCGCTCGGAGGCGCGGCGGCATTGGTTCGGCACACGACGCACAGGATATCGGCGCCGTTGCGGTTCCAGCCCGTGGCCGAGGATACCCATTTCTTGCGGCCGTTGATCACCCAGGTATCACCCTCCCGCCTTGCTTTGGTGCGGACACCTTCGCCGGGCGGAGGCGAACTGGAATTGGCGCTGCCGCCCGGCTCGCTGGAGCAGAAGCCGGCGAGCGGCGCGCCGCGCGTCTTCAGGAACGGCACCAGCAGGCGTTGGCATTGATCGGGCGTGCCGCCGAGCAGAATGGGCAACAGGCCGAGCACGGTGCCGAGCATCGTAAGCGTCACGCTGGCGTTCACGCTATAGAATTCCTCGGCCAGGATCGCCATGTCGATCAGGCCTGCGTTCTCGCCGCCGGCCGGTGCAGGGATGCACTTGCGCAAAAAGCCTGCGGCGACCATGGCTTCGTAAGTTGGCTTGGTCGCAAGAAAGCGCTCTTCCGGAGTTGCCAGCAGTTCGGCCCGCCAGACCCCGCCGAGCACCTCTTCGGCGAACTTGCGCGAACTCCTCTGAAGGTCCCGCTGTTGCGTCGTAAGCGTGAAATCGATCGCCATGGCGATGTCCTCTGATGTCAGCCGTCCGGCATGGCTATCCCGGCATCAGACAAAAATCTTGGACGGCAGCGTCCGATCTCTTGGCGTGGAGTGAACCGGATCAGTCAGCGCGCAGTGCCGCACGTCGGAACTCGCGCGGAGCCGATCCGTGACTGCGCTTGAACAGCCGGTTGAAATGCGAGATGTCGCGGAAACCCGAGGCAAAGGCGATTTCGGCAATAGTCCTGTCAGAGGACCCCGGATCAAGCAGCCGGCGCGCGCAGGCGGCGATGCGCCGATCGTTGACGTGTTCGCTGACGGGACGATCCGTCGTGGCGAACAGGCGGTGGACGTAGCGCTCGGAGCAACGGAACGTCGCAGCAAGCGCGGCTGCGCCGAGTTCGGGATCCTCGCTGTGGCGCTCGATGTGGTCGATCATCATCGACAACAGCACTGGGATGTGGACGCGTTCCGCAGACAAATCGGTGAGCGCACCGGGGGCATGCGCGATCAGATCAACCACATGCGCACCGATCAGAGCCGAGGTCATGGAACGCTGACGGTCGGTCAGGCAGAGTTCGGCATAGCCGGCGAGTGTCTTGGAGAGCGCCCGACCGGCTTCGGTCCGGGACAAATTGAGCCGCGGACGATCGAGCAACCCGTTCGGCAGTAGCCGCCGCGGTACGGCGAAGCAGAAGAGCTTGAAGTCACGGGAGTTGGCGATCTCGAACGGCTCCGTCGTATCCGCCACCGCAAGGTCGCCGGGTGCGCAGGCCTGCTCGTGGTCGCGTTGCGTCGTACGCCCAAATCCCTCGAGCTGGAGATTGATGAAGCACAGATCCTCGGTGCTGCAGGCAATGTGCGACGCAAGACGCAGCACCGTGTGACGCGTCGCCGTCACCAGCGATACCTGGATCGGAGCAGCGTCAGCCCTGGAAATCGTGCCTTCAAACGGCAGGTCGGCAAGCCGGCGCGGCTCGAGACGCACAAAGGCCGCGGCGAGGTCGTCTGCCCAGCTTCCGAAGGGTTGATCCGCACGTTGCGGCCTGGTGGACCATTCCATGAGCACCCCGAACTGGCTGCGTCCGCAAGAGGGCACCGGCAGGCAATGATATCGCTGGCGGTATGCGGGGTCAAATTCAGCTGACGGCGTCCGTGTTTCAGACGGCTGGGCAACGAGCGCCGGATCGAGCCGCGAGGCTATGGCTGTCCTGGGCAAGTTGGCGGAGCGCCGACGCCGGAACCATGACTTCGTTGCAACGTTTTCCCGGAGCGCGGCGATAGCCGCGTTCCAGGAGAAAACACCAGGCTCGCATCCCATTGCCCGCGAGCTGGCGCCTCCAACAACGCAACGGGAGCGATCGTCGTGTTTCGTCAGCAACAATGAAATGGATGCTCGTGGTTTTGGTCGGCGGCATCACGCCCGTGAATACCGATTTGGTCTTCGACAAATTCGCGGATTGTCTCGCAGCCGAAGAGCAAATGCGAAAGCACTATTCGGACGCGTTCGAGGCTTGGGACCGTTGGGCGGCCGCAAACATCGAGCGACGCCGTGAATACTCGAAAGCTCGCGATCTCCAAGCCAAGAGACTTCTCGCCAATATTGGCACCTGTGTCCCTCATGGTGCCGATGCTCAGAAACCTGTCGTATCCCCCGATCAGTCGGCTCCAGCGGCACCATCGTCGCAACCGGCACCTCAGCCAAACCCGCGATCCTGAATTGAACACGGTGGCTTGCCTCCTTGCAAGCCACCGCCTGCCTACGGGGTTCGGAGCTAGGTCGCCGCGACTTGCTTGCGGAGCTTCTTGGGAGCGCCGATGGCGCGCGACACGACGATCCGGTCGCCCTTCTTCAATTTTCCATTTACGCCGGAGCCGACCTCGACGACTTCGCCCATCATTTCATGGCCCATGATGTCGCCGGGCATCATGGCCGGGATGAAGTTGTGGAAGAGGTGCAGGTCCGAGCCACAGATGGCGCAGCTCGTCACCTTGATGATCGCGTCTCTGGGGTCCTCGATCTCCGGATCGGTGACTGTGTCACACCGGATATCTTCCTTGCCGTGCCAAACGAGCGCCTTCATGCTGATCTCTCCGATACACGCCCCGCCGAAGCGCGAACTTGTGGACCAGGGAGCGGTTGCAAATTTTGCAGAAAAGATTCCGCACCGTCATCCCGGCCTGCTGCTGCTATCGGTCCTTGTGGCGCGTGCTGCTTCGGCGTGTGTATGTCGAACAGAGCGCCTGGGTCCGAAGATGCTTCTTAACCCAGGTTTAGGCGTCGCATCGTCGGACGCGGGTTGCGCTCTCGCAACCTCTCTGCACGGGAACGATGTTGGAACGGGAGGATTGGACCTTGAATTTTCAATGAGAGGACCGCTCGATGCGTCCAAACACGTTCGCCTGCTTCGCAGCAGTGCTCATGTCCATCTCATCCGCAGCCCACGCGCAATCAGCGACGGAAGATGTCAAGGCCAAGGCGCAACGACTCGTGTCTCCTCTGGTCGACGCGCGGGACGATCGCCTGCGCGTGGTCGCGACGTTCGAACATCAGGTCACCGGCGTCACTGTCGCACCGGACGGCCGGATCTTCGTGAATTTCCCGCGCTGGACCGAGGATGCGCCCGTTTCGGTGGCTGAGCTCATGCCGGACGGGTCGACCAGGCCTTACCCGAACGAGGAGTGGAACAGCTGGCGCAACGCGCGGATGTCCGAACTCTCACCGAACGATCATTTTGTTTGCGTTCAAAGCGTTGTTGCGGACCAACGGGGATCGCTCTGGGTCGTGGATCCGGCAGCTCCAAATGCCGAGAAGACCATCAAGGGCGGGCCAAAGGTCGTCGAGATAGATCTGAAATCGAACAACGCGAAACGATCCTACCCGATTCCTCCCGAAGTAGCCGGTCCGGGGAGTTATCTGAACGATGTCCGCATCGCGCCTGACGGAAAATTCGCCTATCTGACCGACGCCGGTTCACCCGGCGGCTTGATCGTTCTCGACATCCAGTCAGGAGAGGCCTGGCGTGTGCTGAGTGACGATCCTTCGACCCAATTCGATCCGAGCGTCAATGTGATGACCGACGGCAAGCCTCTGCGGCGGCCCGACGGACGGCAACCGTTGTTCAATGCAGATAGCCTGGCGTTGTCCAAGGACGGCGGCACGCTGTATTGGCAGGCCCTGACCGGGAAAACCCTTTACCGAATTGCGACGTCCGCAATCCAGAATCGTGACGCGGCAAGCCACGTGCGTCCGGAGACGGTGGCCACGACAGAGCCGGCTGATGGACTCTGGACGGACGAGAATGACAATATCTATCTGAGTTCGCTCGCCAACAACGCCGTCAAGATCATCAATCCGCGAGACGGCAGCATACGGCAGGTGTTGACCGACTCGCGCCTGCGCTGGCCGGATACCTTCTCGCAAGGACCTGATGGCCACATCTATGTGACGGCTTCACACATCCAGGATTCACCTTGGTTCCACATGGCCTGGACGGACAAGAACTTCACCTTGTTCAAGTTCATGCCGGGCGATCTCGACGGCGAGCGCAAGGGGAAGTAAGGGCGCCTCGAGCCAGCCAATCAATCCGAGGAGGCCGACGGTGCGTTGGTTCGAGCCCATTCTGGGCACATTGCTGATGGCACTGGTGCTTGCCGACGTCTTTCTTACTGTCCTCTACGCCCGGGCGGGCACCGGGTTCTTGAGCGACCGCCTGGCAAGGCTGGTGTGGCTGGCCTTGCGCGGGATGGCTTCGAGCCACAAGAATCATGTGCTTTCGTTCTGCGGACCCGTCATCGTGGTCGCGTTGCTACTGACCTGGTCGATTTTGCTCGCGCTGGGGACGGCACTGATCGTTCACCCGCTGCTGGGAACGAGCATCACCAACAGCAACCAGGACACTCCAACGGATTTCGTGACGGCGCTTTACGTGGCTGGAAGCAGCCTCTCCATCGTCGGCGGCAGCGATTTCGGTCCGCAAAGCCCCGGAGCGAAACTGCTGTTTCTTCTCAACTCGGTGATCGGAACCTCCGTCATATCGCTCACCATCACCTACCTGATGCAGATCTACGGCGCTCTCAGGAGCAGAAACTCACTCTGTCTCAAGATTCACGCGCTTTCGGGCGAGACCGGTGATGCCGCCGAGTTGCTAGCGCACCTGTTTGCAAAGAACCAGCTCAGCGCGGGTTACAACAATCTCTCGGAGCTCGCGGCAGAACTCACGAACGCGAAGGAAGCGCACCATTTCTATCCCATTCTGTTTTACTTCCGCTTCCCGGAGCCGATTTACGCCGTGTCCAGGTCGTGGCTGATCGCGCTTGATGCTGTTTCGCTGATCCGAAGCGCGTTGCCTCCAGATGCGGATTGGCTGAAACAATCGGGTGCGGTCACGCAGATCTGGTCTTCCACGTTGCTGCTGCTTTCCACTCTCAGCGATGTCTTCCTGCAGAAGAACCCGTCGCATGAAGCCGACGACGCAGATCGGCAGCTCTGGCGCATCCGGTGCGATCGTGCGCGACAGCGACTACAGCACGCCGGCATCTCTGTAACCGACGATCGCCTCCATTCGCTGGACGCTTACGTGGAATGCAGAAGAAGGTGGGACCGTGTCGTCCATCTGGTTGGCAGCTCCATGGCTTACGAAGCTGCGGACATTGATCCAGCCACACAGAGGACGTGAGCGCCCATCTTCTCTCGCGGTGAGCAGCACGCGGGGACAGCTTGATCGATGACTCGGGATTCGATGAGCTTCCGATCGCCTTGAACTCAAAAGAGCATTGCGTTCGATGCTCGCCGGACCTAGTGCCCGCCGCCCGCCGGCGAGGCCGTCGGCTTGCCTGTCAGGAGCAGTGCGATGCCTGCCAGCAGCAGTACGATGCCGACCACGGCAAAGGTGTCGCTGAAGCCCATCACCAGCGCCTGCTGCTTGACCGTCTTGCCGAGCGCAATGATGGCCTGATGCCGGGCGCCGGCCGGGTCGGTCATGCCGTGGGCCATGAAATAGTCCGTCATCGCTGCAATCCGCTCGCGCACCTCCTCGCGGCCGAGATCGACGGATTGGCCGATGATGTTGGAATGGAACTGCTCGCGCTTGGTCACGATGGTCGAGAGCAAGGCGGTGCCGATCGCGCCCCCGAGGTTACGCATCATGTTGGAGATGCCGGAGGCCGCCGGCGCATCCTGCGGCGCGACGCTGCCGAGCGAGATCGCGCTCAGCGGCGTCAGCAGCAGGGCCTGGCCGACGGCGCGAACGATATTGGGGATCAGGAACTGGTCGCCGGAATAGTCCGGTGACATCGCCGTGTTGAGGAACGAGCTTGCCGCGAAGATCGCCGTGCCGGCGAAGGCGATCAGACGGATGTCGAAGCGCTGCATCAGCTTCGGCACCAATGGAATGAGCAGGAGCTGAGGCAGCCCGGTCCAGGCCAGCACGGTGCCGATCTGCTCGGCATTGTAGTGCTGCACCTGGCCCAGATAGGCCGGCAGCAAATAGATCGAGCCGAACAGGGCAAAGCCGATGAAGACGCCCGCGAGGGTACCGAGTCCGAAGCTGCGCTGGGCCAGCAGCCGCAGGCGCAGCAGCGGCTTCTCGATCAGCAATTCGTTGGCGACGAACACGGCGAGGCTGACCGCGGCTACGATCGCGAGCTTCACGATGAAGGGCGAGCCGAACCAATCGTTCTTGTTGCCTTCTTCCAGCACTGCCTGCAGCGCGGACAGGCCGATCGCCATGGTGGCGATGCCGAACCAGTCGCCCTCGCGGAGCAGGCCGAGGTTCAGCGGCTGCCGCTCGAGGGTAAGATAGAGCAACGTCACCATCACCGCCGTCGGCACGACGTTGACGAAGAAGATGGTCTGCCAGCCGTAATTCTCGGTGAGGTAGCCGCCGATGGTGGGGCCGATGGCCGGCGCAAAGGTGACTGCCAGCGAGAACATGGCGAGCCCGATCGGCTGCTGCACCTTCGGCAGCCTGGTGAAGACCAGCGTGAACGCCATGGGGATCAACACGCCGCCGAAAAATCCCTGGAAGGCGCGGAACGCGATCATGGTCGGAAGATCGGTGGCGAACGCACAGGCGACAGAGAACGCGGCAAACAGGCTCGCAAAGCTCAGCATGATGTTGCGGAAGGAAAACACGCGGCTGAGATAATCGGTGAGGGGGATCACCACGATCTCGCCGATCAGGTAAGAGGTCGAGATCCAGGAGCCGTTGTCGACGCCCGTGCCGATGCCACCCTCGATATTGAGCAGCGAGGCGTTGGTGATCTGGATGTTGAGGATCGCCATGAACGCGCCAACCATGGCCGCGAGGATGGCGACCCACACGGCCGCGCTGGCGCGCGCGGGTTGGGCGGTTAGCGCGACCGGGGTTGGCGCCTGGCGCGCTGCCGATGTCGGGCCGGTGAGGACGAGGTCTGACATGACATCACCTTTGATCACCTTTGCGATGCGAGCTGCGCCAGAGCCGGCGCAGGAGATGCGGGCTGCGAAGCCTCCTTCACGGCCGGCCTGGTCTGGATCCGCGGAATGACCGACATGCCCGGCCGCAGCCCGGCCGCGTCGCTGTCGAGCAGGATTTTCACGGGTATGCGCTGCACGATCTTGGTGAAGTTGCCGGTGGCGTTGTCAGGCGGCAGCAGCGCGAATTCCTGACCACTCGCCGGTGCGAGACTGTCGACATGCCCCTGCACGGCCTTGCCGGGGAACATGTCGACCTCGATGTCGACCGGCTGGCCGGCGCGGACCTGGCCGAGCTGTGTTTCCTTGAAATTGCCGATCACATAGGCGCCATTCGACGGGACCAGCGACATCAGTTGCGTGCCGGCCTGAACATACTGGCCGACGCGCAAGGTGCGATTGCCGACAATGCCATCGATGGGCGCGGTGATCGTGGTGTAGGACAGATTGAGTTCGGCCTGACGTTGGAGCGCCTTGGCACGCGCGTCCGCCGCCACGGCTTGCGCCAGCTCCGCCTTCAGAAGCTCAACCTGCCCTCGGGCAGAAGCGAGGTTCGCCTTGTCGCGTTCGGTGGAGGCGAGCGCAGCCTTGTCGCGCGCCTCCGCGTTCTGCGCATTCTGAAGGCTGCCATAGCCTGTGGCCGCAAGATCGGTGTAACGCTTGTTTTCCTGGGCGGTGAAGACGCGCGCGGCCATGTCGACATCGAGCGTTGCCTCGGCCGCTTCGATCACGGACTGCTGCACGTCGAGCTGTGCGTGCTTGCTGGCGACCGCTGCGGCAGACGCAGCGACGTCGGCCTTGGCTTGATCGAGCGCGACCTTGAAATCGCGGTCATCGATCCGCGCCAGCACCTGTCCCGCCTTGACGTGTTGATTGTCGGCGGCGAGGACCTGGTTCAGATAGCCCGAGATCTTCGGGGCAATCGTGGTGTTGTCGGCCTTCACATAGGCATCGTCGGTGGAAACGGTGAAGCGCCCGACCGTCCAGTAATCCCAGCCGTACCAGGAGGCGGCGGCGAGCAGGGCGACCGCGGCGCCGGCAAAGAAGAAGCGCTTCAGCGCGCCCTTTCCCGCTTGCTTCACAGAAACAGCTTCGAGGTCAGTGGCCGAAGCCGGCGCGGGCATTCTGGAGCCGCCGGTCTCAGCCTCTGGTTCCCGGCCGGATTGGAGAGAGGTGACTTGACCGCTTGTGCTTTGGGCGCCCATGGCGCGCCTCCATAATTAGGAAACTTTATATTTTCCAAAATAGGCCACATATTCCGGCTGTCAATGGAATGTCTGCTATCGTCGGAAGGCATGACTGAACATCGCGATCACGAAGGCGAGAGCAATGACAAGAACGAAGGGCGTGACAACGAAGAGACGTGCCGGATCGGAGGCGCCGCGCGGTCGGGGCCGGCCGCAGGTCAGGTCGGACGAAGAGACGCGCGCCGTGATCGTGGACGCTGCTCGACATGAATTCGCGGCGACGGGCTATGCGGCGACCAGCATCGAAAGTGTGGCACGCAGTGCCGGCGTATCCACCAAGACGCTCTACCGGTTGATCCCGAACAAGGCCGCACTGTTCGAGGCGACGATCACCAACAGAATGGATCGCTTCGTCTCTCAAGTCCGGCTCAAGGCGTGCGATGGTGATGATATCGAAAGTGCGCTGCGAGAGGCGCTGATCGCCTGCGGCGAGTTGATCCTTGATGAGGATGTCATCGCGCTCCAGCGCACGATCCTCAGCGAAAGCAAGCATTTTCCCGAGATGGCACAGACCTTTTACCAGAAGGCGATCAGGCGCACCGAAAGCACGCTGGCGAATTGGCTCAAGGCGCAGGCGGAACGCGGCCTCATCGCGGTCGGTGAGGCCGATCTTGCTGCCGGCATGCTGCTCGGCATGCTCGTATTTCAGCCGCAACGTGCCGCGCTGTTCGGACGTGCCGCGGTGCCTGGCCGAAAGGAGCTGGAGCGGCGTGCAAGCGCTTGTGCCGCATTGTTCGTGAAGGGCTGCGCTGTGACAACATGATCGGAGAGCTGCTCAAGGTGTCGCGCGGCAGCCAAGCTCCGAGAACATCTCGCCCATCGACGGCCTGCTCACGCGAGATATCCGGAAACACCGTCCCACAACAGTTTCACGGCGGTGACGACCAGCAGGGCGTAGCAGGCCCGGAAGATCTGCTTCTGGTCCAGCTTTGCATGAAACCGCCAACCCAGCCATACGCCGACCGGAATGGCGAACAGGCAAGCCGCCATCAATATCCAGACATTGCCCGCGGGCCGCACCAGCAGCAGCCATGGCACCGCCTTGGTCGCATTGCCCACCGTGAAGAAGAGGCTCGTCGTGCCGGCATAGACGTCCTTGCTGAGGCCAAGCGGCAGCAGATACATCGCAAGCGGTGGTCCGCCCGAATGCGCAACCATGGTCGTGACGCCGGAGGCCAAGCCCGCAGCGACGGCTTTCGGCGACGAACGCGCACGAACGGTCGGTTCCGAACCGCCGACAAACCACATGCCGACAAAGATCAGGGTGACGACTGCCATCACGATCGCCACGGCGCGATGGTCGAGCACACGGAAGAGCAGGTAGCCGCATCCGATGCCGATCAGGAGACCCGGCAACAGCAGCACGATATCCGGCTTCGACCAGGTCGATGGTTTCCAGTAGCGCAGCGCGAACAGGTCCATCGCGATGAACAGGGGGGCGAGCAGGCCGCCGGCCGTCACAGGATCCATCACGAGAGAGAGCAGCGGAATGCCGACGATCGAAAACCCGCCGCCGAAGGCGCCCTTCATGAAGCAGATCAGGAAGACGCCGGCGAAGGCGATCAGGACCGTGCTGACTGTCAGCTCCATGGCTGTGCTCCAGAACCAAACTCGGTGCAATCGATGCAAACCGAAATCGTGCAGCTGGATTGTACCGATAATTGGTGCGGATCAATAGGAGCATTGCACTCGGTACAATTTGGCGGGCTGGGTCTCTCCATACTGTGATTGGATGAGGATCGTCATGTGACTGATCGGAAGCGCGCCGCGAAGCGCGGTCGTGATCTAATCCTTGACGTCGTACTGCTTGCTGAGGTGATCGCCGATCTGAACCAGCATGGCGACACATTCCGGATAACCCGGCCGATCCACCGTGGCCTGATCTGCGCTGGCTTAAAACTCCCAGGAGCTGCCGTCGCGAATGATGGAAATCGTCATTGCGTCGGGACAGTCGGCGTGAACCTTCAACTCGGCTCTCGCCATAGCAATCAACTCGCTCTCCGTTTTCGACGGTTTGCTCATGAAGCTCATCCTTTCGTCCTGAGGTCGAATTCTGCCGGCCTCGCCCAAGTCACCAGATCTGATCGGCTTACACGAAGCTGACAAGTGCCTTGACTGGCTGGCCCGCTGCTTTTTCACTGGCTCCAGCGTGCAGAATGGTGGAAGAGGGCATCGTCGCGGCGCGAGCCGTATGGTGACACCGGACTGCCTGACGGAACTTCGATGCGCCTTCTGATCGTTGAGGACAATGCCGAGCTGTCGCGGCTCATTGCCGCCGGGCTGTCCAAGGCCGGCTATGAGAGCGACATCGTCGGCAGCGCGGCCGAGGCGCGCGAGGCGGTGAGCAGCGTCAGCTATGCCGCAATGATCCTCGACCTCGGCCTGCCCGACGGCGACGGCCTGTCGGTGCTGCGCGAGCTGCGCCTCAGGATGGAGCCCCTGCCGGTGCTGGTGCTGACCGCGCGCGGCGGCTTGCAGGATCGCGTCACTGGCCTGCGCAGCGGCGCCGACGATTATCTGGCAAAACCGTTTGCGATGGAGGAACTGGTGGCGCGGCTGGAGGCAATCCTGCGCCGCCCCGGCCAGTTGCTCGGCCGCTCGCTCAGTCTCGCCAATCTCGTCTACGACACCGAGAGCCGGCAGATCTTCGTCGACGACCAGCCGCGGATCATCTCCGCGCGCGAGACCTCGGTGCTCGAGATCCTGCTGCGCCGGCAGGGCCGGGTGGTGCCGAAGAAGAACGTCGAGGACCACATCTTCGGGCTCGAAGGCGAGGTCGCCTCCAACGCGGTCGAGGTCTATGTGTCGCGGCTGCGCAAGCAACTGGCCGAGCACGGCGCCAGGGTTGTGATCCATACCATCCGTGGCGTCGGCTATCTCTTGACCGAGGAGAAATAGCGTGGCCGCCGGAGGCCGCGCCGGATCGCTGGCGTTCAAATCGCTGATCTCGCGCATCGTGTTCCTGCACATCGTCGCGGTCGCGGTGGTCGCGATCTTCCTGCCGCTGGTGTTGTTCTGGCTGCTCAACTCCGAGATCGATCAGCTGCATCGCGATGCCATGCGCGCCCAGGCCGAGGTGCTGGCGGAGCGTATCGTCGCGCAGCCGGACGGCACGTTGACCTTCAACCTGCCCGACAGCCTCAAGGGACTCTATTCGGACGCTTACGGCCGCTACCAGTTCGACATTCGCGATTCCGACGGCCGGTTGCTGTTCTCATCGCACCGGCGCACCGCCACGGCGGCGGCGCCACGCTTGTCCGACACCATCTCGGGCGCGGGCGTCAGCCGCGATATTGCCGGCAGGACGGTGCGGATCCAGGTCGCGGAGGACCTCGCGCACCGCGACGTCATCATCGACGACATCGTCTCGAACTTCTTCCGGCGGGTCGCGTGGATCACCATCCCGATCCTGCTGGTCCTGCTCGCCACCGACATCATCATCTTTCGCCGCGCGATCGCGCCGGTGTGGAAGGCGTCGCAGGAGGCCAGCAATATCGGCCCCGCCCGCACCGACATCCGGCTGCCGACAGCACGGATTCCGCGCGAGGTCGTGCCGCTGGTCACCGCCGTGAACCAGGCGCTCGACCGCCTCGAGGCCGGCTTCCGCGTGCAGCGGCAGTTCACGGCGGATGCCGCGCATCAATTGCGCACGCCGCTAGCGATCCTGCGCACGCGGATCGAGACGCTCGGCGACGGGACCGAACGGCAGGCGCTGCATGCCGACATCGAAGCCATGAGCCGGATCGTCGCCCAGCTGCTGGAGATCGCCGAGCTCGACACGCTGGTGCTCGATCCCGGCGAGACCGCGGACTTGCGCGCCGTCTGTGCCGAGGTGGTCGCCTCGATCGCCCCGTTTGCGATCGCGCAACGCAAGGACATCGCGCTGAAGGGCACCGACGCGCCGGTGCTGATCCACGGCAATTCGGAGATGCTGCAGCGCGCGGTCTTCAATCTTGCCGAAAACGCCATCAAGTTCACGGCGAAGGGCACCACCGTCGACGTCGAGGTGGGCGAGGACGGTTCGGTGCGCGTGCGCGATTCCGGCCCGGGGATCGCGGAGGCCGAGCGCGAGCTGATCTTCCAGCGCTTCTGGCGCGCCGATCGCCGGCGCAGCGACGGTGCGGGACTGGGACTCTCGATCGTGCGTACCGTAGCGGATGATCACGCCGCCACGGTCGCGGTGGAGAACCTCCCCGGCGGCGGTGCAGAGTTCACGCTGCGGTTTCGGCTGGCGGGAAAGGGCGCTTCGCCGCGATAGCGGCGAGACGGGTGAGGGGTTCTGTCCGCGAGTCTCAGTCCAGTCTCGATTGAATGCGCGGAGAGAGACCCCTCATCCGGCGCGAACTGCGTTCGCGCCACCTTCTCTCACATCCGCCTTCGCCAAGGCTTCGGCGGACATGAGGGGAGAAGGAAGAAAACGCAGGCGCTATTTCAGCTTGCCGGTGGACAGGTCCATGATCATGCGCGTCGCCAGATACAGCCGCGGCACGATGCTGCCCACCTGCACATATTCGGCATCGTTGGAGTGCGCGCCGAAGCCCGACAGGCCCATGCCTTCGACCACGGCTCCCTTGGACTGCAACGCGGCAAAAGCGGCGTCAGTGCCGCCGCCGGTCGGCTTCTCGTCGACCTTGAGGGATAGCCCGATCTCTCCATAGATCGTCTTGCCATAGGCCGCCACGCGGCGCGAGGCCTCGCTGGCTTCGAGCGGCGGACGGCGCACCTCGAACTTCAACTCGACCCTGGATTCGGGCAGCAGGCGATTCTTGATCTTGTCCTGCAGCGTCTTCTGCAGCTCGTCGAAGTCGGACACCTTGAGCGCGCGTGCGTCGGCCTGGGCGGTGGCCTCGGCAGGAATCACGTTGCGGTTGGTGCCTGACTTGGACACCGTCCAGTTCAGCTTCAGGCCCTGCTCGGGCTTGGACAGGTCCTTCATCTGCAGCACCTGGTGCGAGAGTTCGTACAGCGCATTCACGCCGCCCTCGGGCCGTGCGCCGGCATGCGACGACCTGCCGTGCACGCTGAGATAGGCCGAGCCGATGCCGCTGGTGGCAAGGCGCAGCGTGCCGTCGGTGCCGCCGCCCTCGAACGAGAACACCACGTCCTGATCCGATGCGAGCCTGGTAATGGTGCTGCGCCAGCCGGGCGAGGAGATCTCCTCGTCACCGTTCGTGAGCACCGTGAGCGTGCCGTAATCCCTGAAGTTCAGCTTCTGCAGCAACGCCACGGTATGGAGAATGAGCGCGACGCCCTGCTTGTCGTCGGCGATACCGAGGCCGTAGGCCTTGTCGCCGTCGATGCGGAACGGCTGGTCCTTCAGCATGCCCTTCAGGTACACCGTGTCCATGTGGGCAATCAGCATGATCTTCTTGGTCCCCGTGCCCTTGAACACGGCGTGGACCGCCGGTCCGATCTTCTCGGGGGTGTCGTCGAGGCGATGGATGTCGGTGGGTTGCAGGATCTCCACCGTGCCGCCGAGCTGCTTGAGCTGACCGGCAACGCGCTCGGCGATCTGGTTCAGGCCTTCGATGTCCTTGCTGCCGGATTCGATGTTGACGAGATCGCGCAGCGTGTCGAGCAGCGGCTGCTGCTCCTTTTGCGCCAGCGCATGGACGTCGGCGATCGGCTCGGCCTGCGCGATCGCAGCGGCACATGCCAGCCACAGCGAGGCGATCAACGGAGCGACGAGCGAGGAAACAGGGTGCGATCGGGGCATGCGCGGCCATCCATGAGGGTGGGGACCGCCCGGTATGCCTCCAATTCCAGTGCTTGTCACGCGCCGGCACGCGTCATGCTCCGCTCTAGCGGGGCATGACGGCGCGCGTCGTTCCCGCTACTTCTGCGGCGGACCGAGATCCAGCGGCGGCAGCTCGATCTGCGGCACCTCGATCTTGATCGTAGAGGGATCGATGTTCGTCGCCACGCCCTTGTAGTGCATCACCATCGACGGGAACGCGATCACGAGGCCGACCATGATGATCTGGATGACGACGAAGGGCACCGCGCCCCAATAGATCTGGCCGGTGGTGACGGGATCCATCCGCTTGCCGGTGACGCGATCGGTGTATCGCTCCTTCGGCGCGACGGAGCGGAGATAGAACAGCGCAAATCCGAACGGCGGGTGCATGAACGAGGTCTGCATGTTGACGCCGAGAATGACGCCGAACCAGATCAGGTCGATGCCGAGCTTTTCGGCGGCCGGCCCCAGCAGCGGGATCACGATGAAGGCCAGCTCGAAGAAGTCGAGGAAGAAGGCCAGCACGAACACGAGCGCGTTGACGAAGATCAGGAAGCCGATCTGGCCACCCGGCAGCGAGGTGAGCAGATGCTCGACCCAGACGTGACCGTTGACCCCGTAAAAGGTGAGCGAAAAAATACGGGCGCCGACCAGGATGAACACGACGAAAGCCGACAGCTTGGCGGTCGATTCCGTGGCCTGCCGGATCAGGTCCCAGCTCAACCGCCGCTTTGCAGCGCCGAGGATGAGGGCGCCGGCGGCACCCATCGCGCCGCCTTCGGTCGGCGTCGCGATGCCGATGAAGATCGTGCCCAGCACCAGGAAGATCAGGAACAGCGGCGGCACCATGACGAAGGTGGTCTGCTGGGCCATCTTGGACAGGAAGCGGAAGCCGGTGAGCTTGTCGATGCCCCAGTTCACCACCGCGACGGCGAACGCGAAGATGATGCCGTAGAACATGCTGAGCACGACGTAATCGGCGCCATGCACGCTCGAATTGCGCATCATGAACCATCCGAACACGCAGCTTGCGAGGAACAGCATGCCGAGCGAGACGAGACCACGGCTGCCGTCGTCCTCGCGAAAGCCGATCGCCTCCTTCGGCAGGCCCGGCGCGGCTTTCGGCCAGATCATGCTGACGAGGAAGGCGTAGCCGGCATAGAGGGCCGCGAGCACGAGGCCCGGGATGAAGGCGCCTTCATACATGTCGCCGACGGACTTGCCGAGCTGGTCGGCCATCACGATCAGAACGAGCGAGGGCGGAATGATCTGCGCAAGCGTGCCGGACGCGGCGATGACGCCGGCGGCCACGCGGCGATCATAGCCGTAGCGCAGCATGATCGGCAGCGAGATCAGGCCCATCGAGATCACGGACGCTGCGACCACGCCGGTCGTCGCAGCGAGCAGCGCGCCGACGAAGATCACGGCATAGGCGAGGCCGCCGCGGATGGTGCCGAACAGCTGGCCGATGGTGTCGAGCAGGTCCTCGGCCATGCCCGACCGCTCCAGCACCAATCCCATGAAGGTGAAGAAGGGGATCGCGAGCAGCGTGTCGTTGTTCATCACGCCATAGACGCGCTCCGGCAGAGCCTGGAGAAAGTCGGGGTGAAACTGGCCGAGCTCGACGCCGACGATGGCGAAGAACAGGCCGACGGCGCCGAGCGAGAATGCCGCCGGATAGCCGAGCAGCAGCATGACGACCAGCGACACGAACATGATGGGCGCCATATTGGCGATGATGAATGCGGTCATGGATTCCCCCTACACCGTCGCCAACGGCTACTTCTTCTCGATCGCTTCGACGAGATGCTCGACTTCCGCTTCCAGCGCCGACACCTGTGATTCATGCGGGTCCGGTATCAAGCCGCGCATCACCGCAATCCGCTTGATCAGCTCGGAGATGCCTTGCACCAGCAGGAACGCGAACCCGATCATGATCAGGGCTTTGGCGGGCCATTGCGGCAGACCGCCGGCATTGCCGGATTGCTCGTTGATCTGGAAGGAGCGCAGGAAGAACGGCACTCCGGTAATGATCATGACGATGCAGATCGGAACGAGGAAGAACACGTGACCGACGACGTCGATGACGTTGCGCGCCTTCTTCGGCATCGTGTTGTTCACGATGTCGATGCGGATGTGCTCATTGTCGAGCAGCGTCCAGGGCGAACATAGCAGGAAGACGATGCTGAACAGCACCCATTGCAGCTCCAGCCAGGAATTGGACGAGGTGTCGAACGTCTTGCGGATGATCGCGTTGACCGCCGAGATGATCACGGCGAGCACGATCAGCCACGCAATACGTTTGCCGGTCCAGCGCGTGAACGCGTCGATCCTGCTGCTCAGCTTAAGGAGCGCTTGCAACGATAGGTCCTCCCCCGATTGTGCCCCGGCCGTCTTGACTGCGCCGAGATGGCGCGTGGCTTGTCTCGCCGCGCAGGCATGAGGCCGCCGCACCAAACCAGCGGGCGTGCCGCCAGTCAATCGGAAGTTTGTTGATAGTTAAGGGGAATAAGGCCGGAACCGAGTGCTGTCAGCCGCCGGTGACGCTCATGTGCCGGGAGACGCTGGGGCGGTCGTGGCGACGGTCGATGATGAAATCGTGGCCCTTGGGCTTCAGCCCGATGGCGCGGTCGATCGCATCCGCAAGCAACAGGTCGTCGCCGGATGCACGCAGAGGTTTCCGCAAGTCCGAGGCATCCTCGTGGCCAAGGCAGGTGTGCAGCGTTCCGGTGCAGGTGATGCGCACCCGGTTGCAGGATTCGCAGAAATTATGGGTCATCGGCGTGATGAAGCCGAGCTTGCCGCCTGTCTCGGCGACGCTGACATAGCGCGCCGGGCCGCCGGTGCTCTCGGCCAGATCCGTCAGCGTGAACTGCTGGGCGAGGCGGGCGCGCACCAGCGACAGCGGCAGATATTGGTCGATACGGCCCGATCCGATTTCGCCCATCGGCATCACCTCGATCAGCGTCAGGCCCATGCCCTTGCCGTGGGCCCAGCGCATCAGCGAAGGCAGCTCGTCCTCGTTGAGGTTCTTCAGCGCCACGGCGTTGATCTTGACGGCAAGCCCTGCGGCGCGCGCGGCCTCGATGCCTTCCAGCACCTTGTCGATCTCGCCCCAACGGGTGATCTCGCGAAACTTCCGGGGATCGAGCGTGTCGAGCGAGACGTTGATGCGGCGGACGCCGCAATCGGCGAGCTCCCGCGCGTGCTTCGCAAGCTGGGTGCCGTTGGTGGTCAGCGTCAGCTCGCTCAAGGCGCCGCTCGACAAATGCCGCGACAACGAGCGCACCAGCGACATCACGTTGCGGCGGACCAAGGGCTCGCCGCCGGTGAGGCGCAGCTTCTTCACGCCCTTGGCGATGAAGGCCGTGCAGAGCCGGTCGAGTTCCTCCAGCGTCAGCAGGTCCGCCTTGGGCAGGAACGTCATGTCTTCCGACATGCAGTAGAAGCAGCGCAGGTCGCAGCGGTCGGTGACGGAGACACGCAAATAGGTGATGGTCCGCCCGAACGGATCGGTCATCGCGCTCGACAGCGGGGCGCGGGGGCTCGCAGGAAGTCCGTTCATAGCAAATGCCTTGTCACTTACGGCGGCGGGCGCACCTGCTTCAGCGGTGCGGCCTGAGCAATCTAAGCATCGGAGGCGGCTAGGACAATCGGGTGGTATGGGTAACTCAGCGCTTGCCTGCATTCGGATCGGGGAAGGGCGAGCTCGGTGCGGGTGCAGCATCGGCCGGCGGCGCGGCGGGCGCGGCCGGCTTCGGCTTCGAATTCTTGGGCCGATGCGGCTTGCGAGCGGGCTTCGGCGGCGCCGCCGGCTGGAGTTCCGCAAACACCGGATTCGGATCGGTGGTGACCGAGGCGGGCGTGGTGAAATCGCCGGGATTCTTGATCACGTTCACCGGCACGCTGGTCGGCTGGTACTTGGGCAGCGTGAAAGCGACGGTGAAGGGGGCGTCGGGGGCGGGAACCGAGACCGAGCAGGGGGTCTTGCAGCCCTGGCCAAGCGATGTGGTGGCGTCAGCCCCTGGCGGATTGGATTCGAGCCGGACCTGGATGGGCGGCGGCGCCGAGTTGAACATGTCCCAGGACATCGAGGAGCAGCCACCCAGGCTCGCTCCTGCCAAGGCAATCGCGATGAGACGACGCATGAACCATCCACTTCAACTGCGGCGCGCTGCCACATCCCCCGGGGCCGACCTTAGAAGTGTCGCCTGGGGCAGGCAATTGGCGTGCGACGCATAGGCAATAGATGGTTAATGCAGGTGTTTTTTTTAATAGTTAAAAGATATCAGTGGCTTGCGGCAGGTCAAGCCATCATCAGGCTGATCGCGGCCGCCGGCAGGTCGCGCATGTGATGGATCAGCCGGTCGGGCTTCAGCTCGGCAATCGGGACATCGGTGTAGCCGAAGCTGACCCCGATCACGGGCACCCCGGCCCGCCGGGCGACGCCGACATCGGTTCCGGCATCGCCGACCATGATGCTGGCTTTCACCTCGCCCCCGGCCCGGGCCACGGTCTCGCGAAAAATGGTCGGATCGGGCTTCTGGACGCCAAAAGTGTCGGCACCGCAGATCGCCGCGAAGCGGCGGCTGAGGTCGAGCTGGTCCAGCAGGCGCTTCGACAGCCATTCCAGCTTGTTGGTGCAGACCGCGAGGCGGTGGCCTTGCGCGGAAAACTGGTCGAGGGCGGCCTCGAGCCCCTCGAAGGGGCGGGATTCCACCGCGATATGGTCGGCGTAGTACGCGATGAAATCCGCGGTCATCCGGTCCATGTCCGCGGGCGTGACGGTGCGGCCCTCCGCTTCCAGCCCTCGCTCGATCAGCTTGCGGGCGCCGGCGCCGATCATGTTGCGGGCCGAGGCCATCGGCACCGGCGGCAGGCCTTCGCGGTCGAGCACGTAGTTCAGGGCGGTGATCAGGTCGGGCGCCGTATCCACCAGCGTGCCGTCGAGATCGAAGACGATGGTGTGAGGGGACGTCGTCTTGAAGGAGGTCATGATCCCAGCGCTACCGGTCCGGTCCTATCCGCGCAAGGGGCGGGCCCATAAGATCACCTTATAGGACTGCTCCCAGACCCTGTTCCAGGCCCTGTTCTCTTGGGGAAAACGAGGCTACATAGGCGCCCGAAAGCGGACGGAATCGGCCGCATGTTCGAGATTTCACAGGGCAGGCGCACACGTGACCATGGACCAGTTGAAGCGGCAGGCTGCGGCGCGTGCGCTGGAAGAGGTGCGCGACGGCATGCAGCTCGGGCTCGGCACCGGCTCGACCGCCAAGCATTTCGTCGAGCTGCTCGGCGAGCGCGTCGCCGCCGGGCTCAAGGTGATCGGCGTGCCGACCTCCGAGGCGACGCGCTCCGATGCCGAACGCTGCGGCGTGAAGCTGACGACGCTGGACGAGATCGATCGTCTCGACCTCACGATCGACGGCGCCGACGAGATCGATCCCGAGCTCAACCTGATCAAGGGCGGCGGCGGCGCGCTGTTGCGCGAGAAGATCGTGGCGGCCGCCTCGGATCGCATGATCGTGATTGCCGACGACAGCAAATGGGTGCCGAGCCTCGGCAAGTTTCCGCTGCCGGTCGAGGTCATCCCGTTCGGGCTCGGTGCGACGCGCCGCGCGATCGAAAAGGCATTTGCCGAATGCGGCGTTTCCGGGCACATGGCGGTCCGCAAGGTCAAAGGCGGGGACAAGGACGGCCACGTTTTCGTCACCGATGGCGGCCACTGGATCGTCGATGCCCAGCTCGGACGTATTCCGGATCCGCCGCGTCTCGCCAAGGCGTTGAGCGCGATTCCCGGCGTGGTCGAGCACGGGTTGTTCATCGGCTTGGCCAGCTCGGCCGTTCTGGCGGGCGGCGGCGGAATCCGCGTGATTGAACGGCGCAAGCCGAAAGGAGACCAGGAATGAAGACCGTGTTGAAATTCTTGCCGGCTGCGGCTCTCGTTGCGGGATTGGCCCTTTCGGCCGCCCCGGCCGTGGCGCAGCAGGCGGGCCAGAAGGCTCCCGCGGCGCCGGCCCAGCCGAAGGCTTCGCCCGCGGCGATCGCGGCGGCCAAGGAGATCCTGCAGATCAAGAACGCCGCCGCGATGTATGCGGGCGCCGTGCCGGGCATGGTCGAGAAGACCAAGGGCGCGCTGATCCAGCAGAACCTGAACTACCAGAAGGAGCTCAACGAGGTCGCCCCGATCGTGGCCCAGCAGCTCAACGGCCGCCAGAACGAGATCGGCGAAGGCATGGCGCAGATCTATGCCACCGAGTTCACCGAGCAGGAGCTGAAGGACCTCGTCACCTTCTACAAGTCGCCCCTGGGCAAGAAGCTGATCGAGGCCGAGCCGCGCGCGATCGGGCAGAGCATGGCGTTCATGAACACCTGGGCCCAGACCTTCTCGGAAACCGTGATGGGCGCCTTCCGTGCCGAGATGCGCAAGCGTGGCAAGGAGATCTGAGCGCACCTATCTGAAAGGCGGTTCTTGAAAGGGGTCGGAGTGGACAATGGCTGAATTCGACGTCGACCTCTTCGTCATCGGTGGCGGCTCGGGCGGCGTCCGTGCCGCCCGCATCGCGGCCGGCTACGGCGCCCGAGTCATGATCGCGGAAGAATACCGCATGGGCGGCACCTGCGTGATCCGCGGCTGCGTGCCGAAGAAGCTGTTCGTGATCGGCTCGCATTTTCGGCACGAGCTCGAGGATGCCGCCGGCTTCGGCTGGACCGTGCCGCCCGCGAGCTTCGACTGGCCGACGCTGATCGCCAACAAGGACAAGGAGATCGCGCGACTGGAGGCGGCCTACACCGCCAATGTCGAGAAGTCAGGCGCACAGATCGTCAAGAGCCGCGCGGTGATCGAGGACAAGCACACCGTCCGCCTGCTCGAGAACGACAGGAAGATCACGGCGAAGTACATTTTGATCGCCACCGGCGGCGCGCCCAACCACGGCGCGGCGATCCCCGGCATCGAGCACGTGATCTCCTCCAACGAGGCGTTTCATCTTGCGAGGCTGCCGAAGCGGATCGTGGTCCAGGGCGGCGGCTACATCGCGCTGGAATTCGCCGGCATCTTCGCCGGCTTCGGCTCCGACGTCACCGTGATCTATCGCGGCGACAACATTCTGCGCGGCTTCGACGAGGATGTCCGGACCCATGTCCGCGCCGAGATGGAGAAGCAGGGCATCACCATCCTCACCGGCTGCACCGTGACCAAGGTCGACCGCCACGGCGAGGACTTCACCACGCATTTGTCGAATGGCTCGAGCCTCGCCTCCGATCAGGTGATGTTCGCGATCGGCCGCCATCCGAACGTCGCCAATCTCGGCCTCGAGAATGCCGGCGTGGCCATCAATCCGGCGAACGGCGGCATCGCGGTGGATCATTTCTCCAGGAGCTCGGTCGACAGCATCTACGCGATCGGCGACGTCACCCACCGCTTCAACCTGACGCCGGTCGCGATCCGCGAAGGCCATGCCTTTGCCGACACGGTGTTCGGCAAGCGCGAGGTGCAGGTCGATCACGCCAACATCCCGACGGCCGTGTTCTCGCAGCCGGAGGTCGGGACGGTCGGCCTGACGGAAACCGAGGCGCGCGCGCAATTCGGCCACGTCGACATCTACAAGACGACGTTCCGGCCCATCAAGGCGACGATGTCGGGCCGCGACACCCGCGTGCTGATGAAGCTCGTGGTCGACGGCGCGACCGATCGCGTGCTCGGCTGCCACATCGTCGGCGATGCCGCCGCCGAGATCACGCAAGCCGTCGCGATCGCGGTGAAGATGAAGGCGACCAAGGCCGATTTCGACGCGACCATCGCGCTGCATCCGACCGCGGCCGAAGAGCTCGTCACCATGCGCACCCCGACCGCACGGCACGTGCGGCAGGCGGCGGAGTAGGGGCACGAGCGGCTCTTGCTTACTCTCCCGTCGCTCCGCGAGGAGGCTGGCAAGCATGCCCATGCTTTGCGATGACACGGTTCTTCGTCCACCTTCCTCAGCAATATGGACGCGGAAGTTCCCGACGGGAACATGCGCGCCGATTGAGTGCGGCCTTGCTCAATTGATTTAAATCAAGCGCGCAAGGTGAAGGAAGAGAACTGATTGCGACCGGTGCCGCTGGCGCAAGCGTTCAATTCTGAAGACAGCAGCCGTCGGCACATCACCCCCGGGAGGATGCTATGGTCCGATACGGTCTGATCGGCTTTGCGGCCGCGATCCTCGTCGCTGCCAGCCTTGTTCCTGATGATGCATTTGCACGCCGCGGTGGAGGTGGCGGCTTTCGCGGCGGGGGAGGATTTCACGGCGGCGGCATGCGCGCGGGAGGCTTTCATGGCGGCGGCATGAGGGCTGCCCACGTTCGGGGCGGCGCCGTTCACGCGGGACGCGTTCACGGCGGTCGCGGCTATCGCGTGGCTGGAGGTCCACGGCCTTCGCATCCGATAGCAGGACGTCCAGGGCGACCGGGTTATCCAGGTCGTCCAATCGCCGGCCGTCCGGGACGACCGATCGCGGGTTATCCCGGATACGGGGGCGGCTACTATCGCCCAGGTTGGGGCTACGGTGCCGCTGCTGTAGGCGCCGCCGCGGCGGCGGGAGCCTACGGGTACTATAACAACTACAACAATGGTTGCTACTACGATGCCTACGGCAGCTACGTCTGCCCGGGTCAGTATCCGTATCAGTATTGAGCCAAGCGAGGGAGCGGGGGCGGCGGCGTTCCTCGCTCTCTCGGCGACCGATGTGGGTAAGATGCAGACTTCTTCGCGGTGCCTTCAGGCTGCTCTTGCGAACGAATTTGCAATCCTTCAATCAGGCTTTGGCAGCAGTTCTGACCTTTTCTACCGCCGAGCTCTCTCTTGCTGCCTCAGGCCGGGCATGAGCGATACATGGCCAGTAGGGGGCTTCCACTAAGAAATATCGTTCGCCGCGTTAACCCGCCACGTTGGGCGATCCAGCGACGCACCGGCCCCGGATACATCGAATAAATCATGCGCGTCGCGCCGGGGTTTGTCACGGGCCGCCCACGATGCCCAATGTCCCAAGCGGCGTGAAACGCTAATTCTGCACGTGACGTGACGCAAATCTTGTTGGACGGCAAGGTTGCCAAGACAATCGTGCAGGCAGATGCGCAGAAACCATCGATGATTACGTCCTGGCCTGAAGCGCGCAGTCGCTCATATCGATAGATATATTTCCCAATCCTCCCACCGGGATCGTATGCGATCCGCACGGCCGCCTCGCTCGCGCATGATCCAACCAACATGAGCATTGTGATGAGAAGCCCCATCCAGCGTTTCATGCCTATCGCCCCAAAAAGGTCGACTGTTCCCTGTGCTCCATTTTGACAATCAGAACCGCAGGAGTTTGATCTACGTCAACTAGCGGCACGGCACGAGCAGCTCAGTCGAGGGGCCAGCCAGCAGTGCTCATCACGTATGGAGCAAGAGGGATGTGGGTCCTGATGTACGTCTTCTCCTACTCAGTCAGCCCGGCCGCCACCAGTGACAAGGCGGAATGGAGGCTCCTCCCAACGGTCGTGTTTCAGGAGTTCACGAGTGAAGAGCGATGCCGGAAGGCCAAGACTACTCTTGAAGGCAGCTTGAGCGAGGCAGGAGCCAAGCTTAGAAGCGGTTTGGAAGATTTGAAGAGCCTCGGGAAAGCCGATCCGGCGCAAATCATCATTGCTTACAACGTCGAGTGCCTTCCGAAGTAAACGTCGGCCATGGACCGGCCGTCGCAACAGCGGGAGGCAACGAGCGCTTGTCAGCTCTACCTCACGAGGCCGAACGTTCGCTTTTGAACTGTTGCCCGCGGGGGTTCGATTTAAGGTTGTCGGGCCGGTGGAGATGTAATCCATGCGAGACCGCGTTTACCTGGCGCTCGTCGTGTGGCCAGCATATTCACAATCGCGGCCGTTTCTCTTGTCGCCTTCTTTTAATTCCAAATTGGCGCATCAAAGCCGAACTGGACCAGTGTCACCGAGTATGGCGAACCTCCTCAAGAACGTCGCAAACAGCCTAAGCGGCCTCGCGAGTCAATTCGAACTTCTGACCGCCGTCGCTGCGGAATAGTCACGAAACACGACTAGAAACAAATGACCGACATTTTGCTCAGCCCTCACGAGAAGCGCTTTCTCAGGCGCTTGGCCGCCGGGAAAACGGACGCGGAGATCGCCGTTCGGCTTGGAGGCAGCCGCAAGCAAATCGCAGAACAGCGAGCGCGATTGTTAGCGTGCTCGGAATCACGGCTACAGAGGAGATCGTCGACACCGCGAAGCGACTTGCGAGCTGGAGCACCTACAGAGGCGTTACATAGCGACGCAAGCACTAAGTGTTTTGTCAAACGACCTGCTGTTGGTCTCAAGTACGATTCCTGCGCCATGAGACTTCGGTCGCGTAGCTGCGAACCGCCTAGCCGTACAAATACCCGACCGGCTTGCCTTCGGTGCGCAGCGGGCGCACGTCCTTCTGCGTGATGATCTGGCCGGCGAGGCCGTCGATCTCGTCGCGCTGCGTCGGCGTCCAGCTGCGCAGCTCGTTCATGCCCTTGAGCAGGCCGAGGCGGAGGACCTGGGTGTTCTCGCCGACGCCGATGAGGCTGATCGACCCCTTGCCCGCCGTCACGACGTCGCCGGCAGAGAGTTCAAAGCTCTCGCCGGATTTTTTCAAGAACTCGGCCGTGCCGCGAATGACGCGATAGATCACGACCTCGCCCTTGGCAAAACAGGTCGCGTCCGCCGCGGCAGACGTGCTCTTCGGCAAGAGTGCGTGGCCACGCGGGTCGGTCGCGATGATGTGGCCCGTGACGAGATGTCCGCTCGGAATCTCGATGCCGATATCGCGCACGTAGACCGGCATCGCCGATTTGACTGAACCATCGGTGAGCGGCTTGAAAAGCGCGTCGAGCGCCAGGGGATCCTGAAGCCAGAAGCGGGCATCGGCCGGGCGGTCATGCAGCGGATGGCTCCAGGCCACGCGCGGCGTTTCGTCTTCGTTGATCTGGTCCGGGCCGACGATGGTCGGGTTCGGAAAGGTGGTGGGATCGGTGATGAAAGCTTCGAGGAATTTGCCGGAATAGCCCATCGAGATCGGATCGGGCACGACGGTTTGCGGCGTCTTCAGGTTCTCCTCGGTCGACAGGCCCGACCAGGTGTAGAACAGTTGGCGATGCACGATCGCGCTCTGCAGCATCACCGCGCCCGGGCCGACGTTGTACCAGCGGCCGTCATAGTCGAAGGTGAACGCGCCGGAGGTGACCAGCACCAGCTGAAAGCCGCCCGGCGGCAGATGCAGATGGAAATCGGTGGGACCGGTGTCGGGACGATAGATCGGCAGATTGGTCGCGACCTCGTGCAGGAGGAAGGTTTCGTTGTTGGCGTGGAAGCCTTCGTTGGCGCGGTTGTAGAGCGCCTGCGGCCGGTAGGTCGCCTCGAATTTCGCATTCCTGTCGCGATCGATCGCCACGAAGTCCTGGTCGTTGAGACGCAGCCGGGCGCCGTTCGGATGGGTGAGACCGGTGAATTTGATGTCTCCGGCAGCATGCACGTTCATGGCATTCTCCGATCTGAGGCCATCCATCCCGGAGCCGAGCGCACGCAACTGGCCGCTCCTCGTCGTGGCCGGGCAGGGACTTGGCCTTTTGTTGTCTTGCGAATTTCAGGCCAGCCGGAGCGCAATGCGGCGCGTCGGCCCGCCGGCTGCCCGCGGCGCGCAAATAATCGAGATTGCACCTGAGGTTAGACGATGGGTGCCGCCGAATTCGCCCGACCTGTGCGGGCAAGACGCCCGCGGGCGAAGCGACTCGTCTTGTCTAATTTGTCGGCACGCCCAGCGAAAGCGCATGCAGCCGTGCCGGCTGCCGCGATGGGCGCCGGTTCGGTTCAGTCGAACGATCGAGGGAGCGCCGGCTCGGGCTTGCCGGATGGGCTGCCTGCCCATTTCGCCATGTCCGTGGCGCGCGCGTCGAAGCCTTCGCACCAGAGGCAGCTCGGCTCTGTGTGGCCTTCGGCCGTCAGCATCGGGACGAGCGCTTGGCCGCAGCCGGTGCAGGGTGTGGTGCGATTCATGCGCTTCTCCACGATCTCAGCAGTTCAGGAATGGCATTTTCGTCGCCGAAGCTTGCGCGAGCGCTATGACGGCGCAGGAGCGCTGCGCTGGACAGGCGCACTCGTTCCGGACAGCGTAGAGGTAGCGATCCATTGTGACACGGCTGCGATGTCGTCGCCGCTTTCGCGATAGGCGCGAAGCTGGAATTCCGCCGAGCTGCCGCCCGCGACGATGGTTCGGCAGTGTTCGATCTCGGCGGAACAGTTCAGTGCGGCTGCGTCCTCTGCGATGTCGTCGATCACCCGCGTGAGCAGCTCCGAGATCGTCACCGGTCCGTCCCTGGAGGCGAAGATGCAGTCGGTGCCGTAGCGCTGGGCGCGCCATTTGTTCTCGACCGCGATCGCGCGCTCGACCGCAGTGACCTCCCGGCAGAGCTCAGGGCGCAGATAGAGATGCCGCGTCAGGCACCGGTAGAGCGAGGCGATGGCGATCGCGTCGTCGACGAAGGTGCAGGTGTCGGGCGCGCGAAGCTCCAGGGTCGGATGTTTCATGGAGGGGCGCATCGCCCACCAGATGTGGCTTTCGTCCGGGATCACGCCGGAGCGCTGCAACGCGCCGACATAGGCGTCGAAATCCTGCTTGCCTTCGAACAATTCGGGCAGGCCGGTGCGCGGCAGCTCGGAATAGGCTGCGAGGCGGTAGCCCTTCAACCCGGTCTTGTGCGAATTCCAGAACGGTGAGGACGCCGACAGCGCGATGAACAACGGCAGGAGCGGCAGCATCGCCCGCATCACCGCCATGCGCTTCTCGGGGTCGGGCAACTGCACGTGCACATGCATGCCGCACATCATGTTGCGGTGACCGATACTGCGCAGATCCTCGATCATCTCCTCGTAGCGCGGTTTGGGACTCGGCTGCGACATGCGCCAGACAGCACTCGGGTGCGTGCCGCAGGCCATGATCACGAAGCCGTATTGCGCGGCGACGTTCGCGACCTCGCGTCGCAGGAAGCGCAGCTCCTCGCGCGCGTCGTTCACGTCGACATGAACGTTGGTTGCGACCTCGAGCTGCGATTGCAGCATCTCGCGCATGGCCTGGCCGCCGGTCGACCAGTTTGCCGATTCGAACAGCTCGTTGGGCGTGCGGATCGCGACCTCGAAGCTGCGGCGGTCGGCGAGGAAGTATTCCTCCTCGATGCCGAAGGAATATTCCGCCGGATTGCCGCCGCCGCCGGCAGAACGGATGACGACGTGCTGCCTATCCTCGGATGGGGCGAGGCGAAGCAGCTTCGAAACGTCTGAATCAAATGTCATTGGCCACCGGCGCGGTCACTACCTGCGGGCGATAATCCGTCCGAATGTTGCCGGTTCCGCACCCGATGTACTGGAAATTGCGGGAGCGAACGGAACAATTTTGACGGATTCGGACGCTCGCGCGATCAGGGCATGATTCGCCGGGACTTCCGCCCAGTCCAATTCCTTGTCATACGGCTCGGAGACGACGATGACCTGGCCGCCGTCCTCGCGGTAGTAGAGCGTGTTCGCTGCATCATTGACCGAGACGCGAAATGCGTAGAGATCGCGGCCGTTGGCGATCGCGCTGGTAAAGCGCAGCCGCTCGCGAAGCCCACCTTCGTTGACCAATTCGACGAGGGATTGCAGCACGGATTGCGTCGCGCCGAGCGGATCATGCTCGAGACCGGCGCCCATCATTGCCAGGAACACGGCTTCGGAGTCAGTGGTTCCCAGCCGCGACGGATAATAGGTATCGGGAATCAGCGCCTCGACCTTGCGCCGCAGCCGATTCCAGCTGCCGACGAATCCGTTGTGCATGAACATCCAGTGTCCGCAGGCAAAGGGATGACAATTCTGCCGCGTCACGGCCGTGCCGGTGGCGGCACGCACATGCGCAAAGAACAAATGCGATCGCAAATGCCGGCAAAGGTAGCGCAGGTTTTCATCCGACCACGCCGGGCGCGTCTCGCGATAAAGGCCCGGCTCCGGATGCTCGCCATACCAGCCGAGCCCAAAGCCGTCTCCGTTCGAGCCCGCCGTGGACTGAAGCGAGCGGATGCTCTGGGCGATCAGCGAATGCTCGGGTTCGGTGACGTAAGGCTCGAACGAGGTGGTTTCGCCCCGGTATGCGATCCAGCGGCACATGCGGGTTCCTGGCAGCTCGATTGACGTGTCGCGAGGTGCACCAACACGGGTCAGGGCTGCATGGTTCCCGACGCAAGGGACTGCTTAACCAAGTCCGGCAACGCCCATCCGATGCGGCTGCTGGTCGCAGTCGGATCGCCTTGATTCCGGCAGGCCCACCTTTATTTCTGGTGCGAACAAGAATCCGGGCCCCTCTGGCGAGGACGCCGACCGACGTCGGCAAACCTCGTGATGTCGGATGACCTGTCCCGCGCGCATGCGATGGATCAGCCGATTGTCGGGCCCCTGTTCGTTCTCTCCGACCATTCGTCTCCATCTCAGCTCCGTGCGGCCATTTCGCAAGCTAAGGGAGCTACGATGTCCGACGCCAAAACCTCAAATCCCTTCGAGATCGAGATCACGGAGCCGTCCAGCCTGAACGAGCAGGCCGCGGCCGCGCTGGTGATCGTCGGCGCGCTGGTTGCGGTCGCCGACCGGCGCGTCTCGCCGGTCGAGCGCGACGAGGTGATCCGTTTCATCAGGGATCGCAAGCTGGCGCCGCACATCGCCGACGAACGGCTCTGTGCGATGTTCGACGAACTCGCCGAGCGGCTCGAAGAGCCGGATTTTGCCAATGTCGTGATCGATACGCTGCGGCCCGTTTCGAACCTGCCGCTCTCGTCGCATTTGATGGAGCTGTCGGAGCGCGTTGCTGCCGCAGACGAGGACGTACATCCCCACGAAGTCCAGGCGATCAAATTGCTGCGCTTGCTGACGCTGGTGCTGCCGCGCGCGAAGCCGGTCGTGGCAAGTGCAGCGGGCCCCAAGCTGCAGGCCACCTCGAAGGAGTAAGCATGAGCATGGTTTCGAACGAGCACGCCAGGCAAACCGAGGGGAACACCGGCGAGATCGCCGGTGGAGACCCGCGCCTCGCCAAGCTCGTCGACCGCCTCCCGCCGCGCATGGGAGACACGGTGACCTATCTGCTGAAGCCGTCCAGCCGCTGGGTCAGGATTCCCTCGGGCGCGCTGCTGGTCGTCGGCGGCGTGCTCGCCGTCCTGCCGGTGCTCGGCGTCTGGATGCTGCCGCTCGGCCTCGCGCTGCTCGCCGAGGACGTGCCGGCGCTGCGTTCCTCCCGTTCAAAGGTCTTCGACTGGATCGAGCGCCGCAAGCCGCATTGGCTCGAATCGTCGGCATCGAAGGATGATCAAACATGACCGAATTCATCACCGCCGAGGCGCTGACCGCGCTGTTCCAAGTCATCCTGATCGACCTCGTGCTGGCCGGCGACAACGCCGTGGTCATTGGTCTAGCCGCGGCGGGCCTGCCGGCAGCGCAACGCCGCCGGGCGATCATCGTCGGCATCGCCGCGGCCACTGCGCTACGCATCGTCTTTGCCGGCGTCGCGACCCAGCTCCTGCAGGTCATCGGCCTGCTGCTCGCCGGCGGCGTGCTGCTGCTCTGGGTGTGCTGGAAGATGTGGCGTGAATTGCGCGAGCAGTCAGCACATTCGCAGCAGCTCGCCTTCGGCCATGGCGGCAGCACGGACGCTGCCCCGGTGCAGGGAAAGACCTTCGGCCAGGCGGCCTTGCAGATCATTGCCGCCGACGTCTCGATGTCGCTCGACAACGTGCTCGCAGTTGCGGGCGCTGCGCGCGAGCATCCCTACATCCTCGCCTTCGGCCTGTTGCTGTCGGTCGCGATGATGGGCGTTGCCGCCGATCTGCTCGGCCGCGTGCTCCAGAAGCAACGCTGGGTTGCCTATGTCGGCTTGGCCATCATCATTTACGTCGCCTTCGAGATGATCTATCGGGGCTCGCTCGAGCTCGCACCCGTCATCGCGAGTCTCTAGAGGCGAGGCCTGTCTGCAATCCGGAGTGATCAATGACGTCTGAATCCAAAGCACCTTCGGCGCCGGCCGCGCCGCTGCCGCCGGTCGGCTTGCTTCCGAAGCTGATCTTCGGCTCGCGCTGGCTCCAATTGCCGCTCTATGTCGGCCTCATCGTCGCCCAGGCCGTCTATGTGCTGTTGTTCCTGAAGGAGCTCTGGCACCTGGTCCTGCACTCGTTCGATGCCAGCGAGCAGCAGATCATGCTGGTCGTGCTCGGGCTGATCGACGTCGTGATGATCTCGAACCTGCTGATCATGGTGATCGTGGGCGGCTACGAGACCTTCGTCTCCCGGCTGAACCTGACCGGCCATCCCGACGAACCGGAATGGCTCGGTCACGTCAATGCCAGCGTGCTCAAGATCAAGCTCGCGATGGCGATCATCGGCATCTCCTCGATCTCGCTGCTCAGGACCTTCATCGAGGCCGGCAATCTCGGCACGACGCGGAGCAATTTCACCGAGACCGGGGTGATGTGGCAGGTGCTGATTCACATGACCTTCATCATCTCGGCGATCGGCATCGCCTGGGTCGACCGCCTCAGCGAGAGCGGCCATCGCAAGGAGGCCGAGCACGGCTGATCAATCCGGCCGCCAAATACCTCCCGAGCGGAATCCTGGAGCCCGCCTGATCGTCCGGTCGGGCGGGCTTTCCATTCAAGATCGATAAAATTGTCTGCAATCGGTTCAGCCCCGGCAAACGCTGAGGACAAGAAGCAGGGCACCTTAAACCAGGCCTTTGGAACCGATCTGCATCCTGCCCGCAAAAGGGCAGGGCATCGGCATGACAATTCTCAGGGAGATGGTCGCAGCAGTCGCGGGAGTCTACGCGCTCCTTCTGGTCTGTGACGCATTGTTCGGCGTCGGCGAGGCGCGCTTCGACGACGCCTATTACCGCGCCAGCTTCTACGCACCGCGGCCGAAGGAGTTTCGGTTCGCGAACGACACGCCGCCGGCGGTCCGCGTCAGCGACGCCTTCGCGCAGTTCGCGCCCAGCGAGGCCAAGCCGAACCGGCGCTACTCGTCGCTGACGACGATCATTCGTTAACGCGGCCTTACTCCCCCTGGATCCATTCCGCGACGCCGCGCCAGAGCGTGTCGCGGTGCTCGGGGCGGAAGAAGCCGAAATGGCCTATTTTCTTGGCGCCCACCTCGGACGGTGCGACCGTCAGCACCTCCGGCTCGATCGCGGTGAATCCGCTCGCGAGCAGCTCGACCGCGGGGCGCGTCGCCCAGGGATCGTCGGAGAAGCAGAGCGAGCGCAGCTCGCCCTTGAACCTGGCGAAGTTCTCGAGTGCCGGCAGCTTTGAATCGAACAGATAGCGCGGGCTCGACACCCATTCGGTCCATTGCAGGAAGACGCCCTTGGGCAAATCCTCGCCGACGCCGGCCCAGCCCGGTGCATAACCAAGCGCATGGACCAGCGGCACGCCGACAAAATTCATGAAGGCGTAGACGCGATACTTCTCGGGCGAGGTCATCAGCCGCCACGTCGCCGCCTGCGAGGCCACGAAGGCCGCGCGCGAGATCTCGCTGTTGTTCGCGATCAGCCCGAGCGCCTGGCCGCCGAAGGAATGGCCGACATAGGCGAGTGGCAGCGCATGATAGCGCTCGCGCATCCAGCTGACCGCGGCGGTGACATCGAGCGCGGCCCAGTCGGACATCGAGGCCTTGAAGCCGACCAGCGATTTAGGCTGGTTGTAGCCGACCATCGCCGGCAGGCGGGAATCGCCGATGCCGCGATAGTCGTAGGTCAGCACCGCGCAGCCGCGATGGGCGAGATAGGAGGCAAAGCCCCGATAGATCTTGCGCGGCACGGCCGTCGCCGAGTTGATCAGCACGGCATGGCGCTTGGCGCCGCGCGGCAGGAACAGGGTGCCGGCCAGGGCATAGCCGTCGGCCGCCGGGAAGCTGATCTCGTCGATGTAAACGTCATCCAGTGCCGCGCCCATGGCGGTCGGTGTCCTGCCGGATTCCCAAGCCTGCCCAAGCAAATGCGAATTCGGCTTTGGCCGCAAGGGTTTGCGCTGCGAAATGGATTTACAAGTAGCGGGGCGAGGCCGGCCTGTGTATAAGGCAGCCCTCGCAACCCCTAGATCAGGTTGTGGTTTTTGCTTCACGGAGAGATTGCGATGTCCGAGCGGTGGACGCCCGAGTCCTGGCGCAGCAAGCCGGTGCTACAGGTGCCCGAATATCCCGACGCCAAGGCCTTGGCCGACGTCGAGGCGCAGCTTGCGACCTTTCCGCCGCTGGTGTTCGCGGGCGAGGCGCGCAATCTGAAGAAGGCCTTGGGCCGCGTTGCGGCCGGCGAGGCCTTCCTGCTCCAGGGCGGCGACTGCGCCGAGAGCTTCGCCGAACACGGCGCCAACAACATCCGCGACTTCTTCCGCGTGCTGCTGCAGATGGCGGTGGTGCTGACCTATGCCGGCGCCGTGCCGGTGGTGAAGGTCGGCCGCATCGCCGGGCAATTTGCAAAGCCGCGGTCCTCGCCGACCGAGAAGGTTGATGGCGTCGAGCTGCCGAGCTATCGCGGCGACATCGTCAACGACATTGCCTTCAGCAGGGAAGCGCGCATTCCCGATCCGCAGCGCCAGCTGATGGCCTATCGCCAGTCGGCGGCGACGCTGAACCTGCTCCGCGCCTTTGCGACCGGCGGCTTCGCCAATCTCGGCAGCGTGCATCAATGGATGCTCGGTTTCCTCAAGGATTCACCGCAGTCCCGCCGCTACAAGGAACTGGCCGACCGCATCTCGGACGCGCTCAACTTCATGCGCGCCTGCGGCCTCGATCTCGAGAGCCATCCGGAGCTGCGCGCCACCGATTTCTACACCAGCCACGAGGCGCTGCTGCTCGGCTACGAGCAGGCCATGACCCGCGTCGATTCCACCACCGGCGACTGGTACGCGACCTCGGGCCACATGCTCTGGATCGGCGACCGCACCCGCCAGCTCGATCACGGCCATGTCGAATATTTCCGCGGCATCAAGAACCCGATCGGACTCAAGTGCGGCCCGTCGCTGAAGTCCGACGAACTGCTGAAGCTGATCGACGTGCTCAACCCCGACAACGAGCCGGGCCGCCTGACGCTGATCGGCCGCTTCGGCTCCGACAAGATCGGCGAGCATCTGCCGAACATGGTCCGCGCCGTGAAGCGCGAGGGCCGGGTGGTGGTCTGGTCGTGCGATCCCATGCACGGCAACACCATCACCTCCACGTCCGGCTACAAGACGCGCCCGTTCGACCGCATCCTGTCCGAGGTGAAGTCGTTCTTCGCCGTCCATGCCGCCGAAGGCACCCATGCCGGCGGCGTGCATCTGGAGATGACCGGCCAGGACGTCACCGAATGTCTCGGCGGCGCCCGCGCGATCACGGACGAGGACCTCAACGACCGCTACCACACGGTCTGCGATCCCCGCCTCAATGCCGAGCAATCCATCGATATGGCGTTCCTGGTCGCTGAGCTGCTCAAGCAGGAGCGCGCCGGCAAGGCCCAGCCGATTCCGGCCGCAGCGGGGCTGTAAGACCTTGCTGCGGATCTGGAAGGCCACGATCAATTCGCGCAACGGTCTGGCCTTTGCGTTCCGGTCGGAGCAGGCCGTCCGCGAGGAGATCTTTGCGCTGCTGCTGTCGGTGCCGCTGGCCTGGTTCGTCGGCGCCACCGCGATGCGCGCGGTCGAATTGGTGTGCTCCGTCGCGTTCGTGCTGACGGTCGAGCTGCTCAATACCGCGATCGAGAAGCTCGCCGACCGGCTGACCATGGACCACGACAAGCAGATCGGCCGCGTCAAGGACATGGGCTCGGCCGCTGTCGGCGTTGCGCTCTTGATGACGGGCGCGTTCTGGATCATTGCCGTCATCGAGCGATTGGGGTTTCTGTAACTCGGGATCGGATAAAGCGGCCATGACCGAACGCCTCGACACATTCGCGGTCACGCTCGCCCAGCTCAATCCGACCTTGGGCGACGTGGAGGGCAATGCGGCCAAAGCGCGGGCGGCGCGGGCGCAGGCGAGGTCCGACGGCGCCGATCTCGTGCTGTTTCCGGAATTGTTCATCGCCGGCTATCCGCCGGAAGACCTGGTGCAGAAGCCGGCCTTCCAGGCCGCCTGTCGCGCCGCGATCGAAAGCCTCGCGCGCGAGACCGCCGATGGCGGGCCCGCGATGCTGGTCGGCACGCCCTGGGTCGAGGAGGGCAGGCTCTACAATGCCTGCGCGCTGCTCGATGGCGGGCGCATCGCGAGCCTGCGCTTCAAGTGCAACCTGCCGAATTACGGCGTGTTCGACGAGAAGCGGCTGTTTTCGCGCGGCCCTGCAGCGGGTCCCGTCACCGTGCGCGGCGTGCGCATCGGCGTGCCGATCTGCGAGGACATCTGGCTGGAGGAGTCCGGGGACTACGAGAACGTGGTCGAGACGCTGGCCGAGACCGGCGCCGAGATCATCCTGGTGCCGAACGGCTCGCCTTACGCGCGCGACAAGAACGACGTGCGCCTGTCGGTCGCGGTGGCGCGCGTCACCGAGAGCGGGCTGCCGCTGGTCTATCTCAACCAGGTCGGCGGCCAGGACGAGCTGGTGTTCGACGGCGCATCCTTCGCGCTCAACGGCGATCTCTCGCTCGCGGCGCAGCTGCCGGCCTTCGAAGAGGGCATCGTCACGCTGCGCTTCAGCAGGAACGGCGACGACTGGCGCTGCACCGGGCCGATCGCCGAACTGCCCGAGGGCGACAAGGCCGACTACGCGGCCTGCGTGCTCGGCTTGCACGATTACGTCGGCAAGAACGGCTTTCCCGGCGTGCTGCTCGGCATCTCCGGCGGCATCGATTCGGCGCTCTGCGCGGCGATCGCGGTCGATGCGCTCGGCGTCGACCAGGTGCATGGCGTGATGCTGCCTTACCGCTACACCGCGCCGCATTCGATCGCGGATGCTGGCGAACTCGCCGGCCATCTCGGCATCCGCTACGAGGTGCTGCCGATCGCGGAAGCCGTGACCGGGTTCGAGACGATCCTGTCCGGCCTCTTCAAGAACCTGCCGCCCGACATCACCGAGGAAAACCTCCAGGCGCGTACCCGCGGCACGCTTCTGATGGCGATCTCCAACAAGACCGGGCTGATGGTGGTGACGACCGGCAACAAGTCGGAGATGTCGGTCGGCTACGCCACGCTCTATGGCGACATGAACGGCGGCTTCAACCCGATCAAGGACATCTACAAGACGCAGGTGTTCCGGCTGGCGCGCTTGCGCAACAGCTGGAAGCCCGACGGTGCGCTCGGCCCCGCGGGCGAAGTGATCCCGCCCGACATCATCACGCGTCCGCCGACCGCGGAGCTGCGCGAGAACCAGCGTGATGAGGACTCGCTGCCGCCTTACGACGTGCTCGATGCCATCCTGGAGCGCCTGGTCGAGCGCGAAGAGCCGCTGGACCAGATCATCGCCGCCGGCTTCGTCCGCGAGACGGTCACCCGCATCGACCATCTGCTCAACGTCGCCGAATACAAGCGCCGCCAGGCCGCGCCCGGCGTGAAGGTGACGCGACGGAATTTCGGCCGCGACCGCCGCTATCCCATCACCAACCGCTTTCGCGACAAGGGCGAGACATTGCCCGCGCCGGACGAGACGCTGGTGTCGCGCGGCAGCAAGGCTTCGATCGACGCGTTCGAGGGGTGAGGGGCAGCGCTGCTTGTTTGGGGACGCTGTCGCCACACACACGCCGTCATCATCCGCGAAGGCGGATGATCCAGTACGCCGCGGCGGAGATCGTGAAAACCAATTGCTGCCGCGGAGTACTGGATGCCCGCCTCCGCGGGCATGACAGTTGAGCGTGGGCTACTTCTGCTGCTGCGGCAGGAAGGTCGGGCCGACCGAGCGGATCGGCTTGTTCTCCGAGCCCGGCGCGGGCGTGCCGGTGTCCGCCGGCGGGGAGGCGGCCGGTGCATTCGCCGTCGTCGCGGGGGGCGTGGTGCCCTTCTTGGCGTTGGCAGGCTGCGTCGCGCCCTTGCTCGCCCGCTGCTGCTGCATCTTCCTGGCGCTTTCCTCGGTGACGATGATGTCGCCCTGCTGCTCGACGCTGGCCTTGTCGTCGGCCGATTTCAGCGCGTCCGCCCAGGTCTGCCCCGCCGCCTTGCACGAACATGACGGGTTGAACTCGCTGCGGAATTTGAACGCGGTCGGCAGCGCCGTGTAGGGCTGGCCGCCGATCGAGACCGCCGCGTTCATGTCTTCGCCGGGGTTGCGATGGCTGTAGAGCACGGCTTCCGCGGCCGGACACAGCGCCTTGCAGGTCCTCTCGTCGTCGGAAAAGCGCGCCGGCACGGTGGCAAAGGAGATCGGGAAATAGGCGCCGTCGCAGGTGCGCACGCAGACGGTGCGGAAGGTGCCGGATTGCGGGCCGAGATCGGAGGGCGGCATGGCCTGGGGATTGTTCGGGTTGTTGCCGCCGAACAGATTGGTCAGGAAATTGCCGCCGCCTTGCTGTTGCACGGCGTTGGCATATTGCGGGCCGCAATTGTTCTGCGCCAGCGCCATCAGCACCGAGCGGCGCTGGTTGTCGCGCTCCGGGCTGGCACCGGAACCGCCGCGCAGTCGCTCGAGACTGCCGGTGATCTGGTCCAGATTGGCGCGCATCTGCTGGATCTGGGTGTTGACCGGGCCGCACTGCGCCGACTGGCCGTTGAACAGCGAGAAGAAGCCGGAGGAATCGCAGCCCATGCGCTTGGCCTGCATGGTGACGCGGTCGAGCTCGGCCTGCTGCTTGGCCTGGGAATCCTGATAACGGCGGATCTGCTCCTCGCGCGCGGCATCACCGCCGCCGCGATCGAGCGCGGCGAGCTGGGCCTCCAGCCGCACGCACATCGGGTTCGGTCCGAGCCCGTTCTGGCCGGGCTGGGGCGGCGGGCCGGCCTGCGCCATAGCGCCATTGGCGAGCACGAGTGTGCCGAGGAGCACGGTGCAGGCAAGGAGGGAGCGGGCACGGAGGAGAGAGAGGAATTCAGGCATATCCGCCATTCTAGCGAGGTCACGGCCCAGGTGTCGTCCAATTTGAACTGGGGGCCGAAGCGCGCCCCCCAATAGCCGCTTCCTGCGGCATCGTCACGTCGTTTCAGGGGCCGAACTGGTCCTAAGGTCCGCCAGCTCCGAGCGAATTCAGCGCTGACAGGTGATTGCGACATATTCGTCGCAACGGCCATGGGAGCAGTTTGTGCCGGTTTTGGGGACGGAGCCGGTAATTTCGTCGGGATCGACCCGGCGATAGCTCGATGCCTTCGCAAAATCTCGTGACTGGCAATAGGTGCGGGCGGCGGAGGCGCCGCACGTGTCGCCCTTGTTGTGGCTCTTGTTGTCGCCCTTGTTGTCGCTCTTGGCCGGGCACTGGTCGGCGATGATGAAGACACGGGTCTCGGCGCACGCCTGAGGTGCTGCAAGGAGCGAGGCGCCGAAAATGAGCGCGAGCAGGGATCGCATGAAAATACCGGGGGCAAAAAAATTCGGGAACCGCGGGTTCCAGAATGGCCTCAAATGGTTAGGGGATCATGAACCCCCCGGGGCGGGCCGGTCCTTTGCGGAGGCAAAAGCGGCATTTTCGCGGCCCTTGACGGCGGGGCCCGTGCTGGCCCATATGTGGCCGCATGAACGGTCTCCTCGCCATTTGCGCCATTTGCCGCGAGATTACGAGCTAGCGATTCGCTGGCTGGAGCCGTCTTTTCTCAAACACATTGAGAGCCTTGGACGCCCGGCCGAGAGGGATGGGTTGTCATGGAATTGCGTCTTTACGATACGCTGAGCCGCGAAAAGCGGACCTTCGTGCCGCTCGATCCGAACAACGTCCGCATGTATGTCTGCGGACCGACCGTCTATGACTTCGCCCATATCGGCAATGCGCGGCCGGTGATCGTGTTCGACGTGCTGTTTCGGCTGCTCCGCCACCTCTACGGTGAGGCGCACGTCAAATATGTTCGCAACATCACCGACGTCGACGACAAGATCAACGACCGCGCCGCGCGCGATTTTCCCGGCCTGCCGCTGAACGAGGCCATTCGCAAGGTCACCGAGCAGACGGGAAAACAGTTTCACGCCGACGTCGATGCGCTCGGCGCGCTGCGGCCGAGCGTCGAGCCGCGCGCCACCGAGCATATTGGCGAGATGCGCGAGATCATCGAGAATCTGGTCGCCGGCGGCTTTGCCTATGTCGCCGAAGACCACGTGCTGTTCTCGCCGCAGGCGATGAACGCGGCCAATTCGGCGCTGCCGCGCTATGGCGCGCTATCGAAGCGCTCGCTCGACGAGATGATCGCGGGCGCGCGCGTCGATGTTGCACCCTACAAGCGCGATGCGACCGATTTCGTGCTGTGGAAGCCGTCCAAGCCCGGCGAGCCGTCCTGGCCGTCGCCATCGGGCATCAAGGCGGAGGGGCGCCCGGGCTGGCACATCGAGTGCTCGGCCATGGCCTGGAAGCATCTCGGCGAGCATTTCGACATCCATGGCGGCGGCATCGATCTCGTGTTTCCGCACCACGAGAACGAGGTCGCGCAGACCTGCTGCGCCTTCCATCGCGAGCGCATGGCGAACTATTGGATGCACAACGGCTTCCTGCAGGTCGAGAGCGAGAAGATGTCGAAGAGCCTCGGCAACTTCATCACCATCCACGAATTGCTCAGGGACTGGCCGGGTGAGGTGCTGCGCCTCAATATGCTGAAGACGCATTACCGCTCGCCGATCGACTGGACCATGAAGTCGCTGGAGGAGAGCGCCAGGACCCTCGACGACTGGTATCGCGTCGCGGCTGATCTCGCGCCAGGCGAGCCGGCTGCGTCGGTGGTCGAGCCGCTGCTCGACGACCTCAACACGCCGCAGGCGATCGCGGCGCTGCACGGCCTGCGCGGCAACGACGTGAGCGGGCTGGCCGGCTCGTTGCGGCTGCTCGGATTCCTCTCCGAGAGCGCGGCGCAGTGGGAAGGGCGCAAACAGCAGGCGAGCGGGGTCGATGCCAAGGAGGTCGAGCGCCTGCTCGCGGAGCGAACGGCTGCGCGTGCACGCAAGGACTTTGGGGAGTCCGACCGCATCCGCGATCTGCTCGCCGCGATGGGCGTTGCCATCAAGGACTCCAAGGAAGGCACGACCTGGGAGATCGCGCGATGAAGCGGCCCGACACGCCATTTCCGCGCCACTGGCTCTATTACATCGCGCTGAAGATCGCGCTGCTCGCCGGCGCCGTGGCGATCGCGCTCAAGCTCTATGGGATGTGGTGAGGACGATGGGACAGACTTTGCCAAAGCCCGCGCTCAGGCCCTTCCTGCCGGCGGATGTGCCGGTCCTCGCCGCGATCTTCGCCGCCAGCATCGAGCAATTGACCGGCGACGATTACAGCGAGGCGCAGCAGGAAGCCTGGATGTCGGCGGCCGAGGACGAGGAGTTCGGCAAGCGGCTCGCCTCCGACCTGACGCTGATCGCAACGCTCGAGGGCTCGCCCGTCGGCTTCGCCTCGCTGCGCGGCACCGATCACATCCGGATGCTCTATGTGCATCCGGCCGTCGCGGGGCAAGGCATCGCGACCATGCTGGTCGACGCATTGGAGAAGCTCGCCGGCGGCCGCGGCGCCAAGAGCCTCTCGGTCGACGCCAGCGATACCGCAGAGGGGTTCTTCGCCAAGCGCGGCTACGCCGCCCAGCAGCGCAACAGCGTCACGATCAATGACGAATGGCTCGCCAACACCACCATGAAAAAGACGCTCGGAGCGGAGCAATGAGCAAGCAGCGTCTCTATCTGTTCGACACCACGCTGCGCGACGGGGCGCAGACCAACGGCGTCGACTTCACGCTGGCCGACAAGCAGGTCATCGCGGCGATGCTCGACGATCTCGGCATCGACTATGTCGAGGGCGGCTATCCCGGTGCCAACCCGCTCGACAGCGAATTCTTTGCGACCAAGCCGAAGCTCAATCAAGCGCGCTTCACCGCCTTCGGCATGACGCGGCGGGCAGGCCGGTCGGTGTCTAACGATCCGGGCGTCGCGGGCCTTTTGGAAGCAAAGGCTGACGCGATCTGCTTCGTGGCGAAGTCGTCGGCCTATCAGGTGCGCGTCGCGCTGGAGACGACGAAGGAAGAAAACCTCGCCTCGATCCGTGACAGCGTCGCGGCCGCGAAGGCCGCCGGCCGCGAGGTGATGCTCGACTGCGAGCACTTCTTCGACGGTTACAAGGAAGATGCGAGCTTCGCGCTGGCCTGCGCCAAGGCCGCCTATGAGGCCGGCGCGCGCTGGGTGGTGCTGTGCGACACCAATGGCGGCACCATGCCCGATGAGGTCGAGGCCATTGTCAGAGAGGTGACCAGGCACATCCCCGGCGATCACGTCGGCATCCACGCCCATAACGACACCGAGCAGGCGGTGGCGAATTCGCTCGCCGCGGTGCGTGCCGGCGCGCGGCAGATCCAGGGCACGCTGAACGGGCTCGGCGAGCGCTGCGGCAACGCCAATCTCTGCTCGCTGATCCCGACCCTGAAGCTGAAGACGGGTTTTGCCGACGCTTTCGAGATCGGCGTCACCACCGAGAAGTTGGCGACGCTGGTCAAGGTGTCGCGCACGCTCGACGACATGCTCAACCGCGTGCCGAACCGGCATGCGGCTTATGTCGGCGAGAGCGCCTTCGTCACCAAGACCGGCATCCATGCCTCCGCGGTGCTGAAGGATCCGCAGACCTACGAGCACGTGTTGCCGGAGCTGGTCGGCAATCACCGCAAGGTGCTGGTGTCCGACCAGGCCGGGCGCTCCAACGTCATCGCCGAGCTCGACCGCGCCGGCATCCCTTACGAGAAGAGCGATCCGAAGCTGACGCGGCTCGTCGAGGAATTGAAAGAGCGCGAGGCGGCCGGCTATGCCTACGAATCCGCCAACGCCTCGTTCGACCTGCTGGCGCGCCGCACGCTCGGCAAGGTGCCGCATTATTTCGAGGTCGAGCAGTTCGACGTCAACGTCGAGCAGCGCTACAACGCGCTCGGCGAGCGCGTCACGGTGGCACTCGCTGTGGTCAAGGTCGACGTCGCCGGCGAGCATCTGATCTCGGCGGCCGAAGGCAACGGCCCCGTCAACGCGCTCGACGTCGCCCTGCGCAAGGACCTCGGCAAGTACCAGAAATTCATCGAGGGCCTGACGCTGATCGACTATCGCGTCCGTATCCTCAATGGCGGCACCGGCGCGGTCACGCGCGTGCTGATCGAGAGCGAGGACGAGACCGGCGATCGCTGGACCACGGTCGGCGTGTCCCCGAACATCATCGACGCCTCGTTCCAGGCGCTGATGGATTCGGTGATCTACAAGCTCGTGAAGTCGGGCGCGCCGGCGTAGGCGGGCGCGACCACAAACACCGTCATTGCGAGGAGCGAAGCGACGAAGCAATCCAGACTGTCTCCGCGGATGCATTCTGGATTGCTTCGCTTCGCTCGCAATGACGGCGGAGGAGGAGCACGGCCATGATCGACCACATCTCCGTCGGCGTCAGCGATCTCGATCGCGCTGCAAAATTCTACGAAGCCGTGCTCGCCGCCCTCGGCCTCACGCGCCTCGTCATACGGCCGCGGACGGTCGGGTTCGGCAAGGCCTATCCGGAGTTCTGGATCAATTTGCGCGAGGGCATGCCGCGTGTCGCGCCGGAGAGCGGCGTGCACATCTGCCTGCGGGCGAAAACAACGGCGGAGGTCGATGCGTTTCACGCAGCTGCGTTGTCCGCTGGCGGCGCCTCCGACGGCGCACCGGGCCTTCGCCCGCACGATCGCGTGCGCTATTACGCCGCCTTCGTCACCGATCCCGACGGTAACCGGATCGAGGCGGTGACGTTTCCGCAGGAATAGCGCCCTACAGGCGCCGGGCCACGTCGGGCGCGAGATCGCGCTGGTCGTCGGGAATCTGCGCCGCCGCGGCGCGCAGCCGTGGGATGATCTCCTCGACCTTGTCCGCTTTCAGGATATCGACGGTGAGGCCGGCGCGGATGAACTGGGTCTGCCGCATGTGGGCGACCAGGGAGAACAGCGGCTCCCAGAAGCCGTCGACATTGGCGAGCAGCACGGGCTTGGCGTGACGGCCGAGCTGCTGCCAGGTCAGCTGCTCCACCAGCTCCTCCAGCGTGCCGAGCCCGCCGGGCAAGGCCACGAACGCGTCGGAGCGTTCGAACATCAGCCGCTTGCGCTCGTGCATGTCGGGCGTGACGACCATCTCCTGCACGCGCGTCAGCGCGTTCTCGCGCATCCGCAGGAAGTCGGGGATGATGCCGGTGACCATGCCACCGTGATCGAGCACGGAGGTTGCGACCGCCCCCATCAGGCCGAGCGAGCCGCCGCCGTAGACGAGGCGGATCTTGCTTTCGGCCAGGGCTTTGCCGAGCGCTTTCGCCGCTTCGATGAAGTTGGGATTTGTTCCAGGGCCGGAGCCGCAATAGACACAGACGGTTTTGATCGTGCTCATTGGTGCCATGATGCATTGCAGCGAAGTGGCGTCAAGCCCAAACGGTGATTCGATACTTCCCGGAATTTACCGGTAAATGGCGACAAACAATCCAGGATTCGCCATCTGGCGGGGTGCGCGGGCATCGGGAAGGCTCTATATGACGGGCGAAAATCGTCAATCGCAGTTGCGCCCGCATCCGGCGGGCTTTCAGGCTTCTTGATGGACCAACCTCAATCGTTCGACGGCGCCGACGTTCCTGATCCTCCTCCGGCAGGACCGCAGGCCGGGGCCACGCTGATGGGCACGCTGGCACATCTGTGGCCCTACATCTGGCCGGGCGATCGTTTCGACCTGAAGATGCGGGTGGTCTGGTCGCTGGTGCTGCTGCTCGCCGCCAAGCTGATCACGCTCGCGGTGCCGTTCAGCTTCAAATGGGCGACGGACGCGCTGACCGGCGCCAACACCGCGCCGGTCGCGGCCGACAATTGGCAGCTCTGGGTGATCGCCTCGCCCCTGCTGCTGACCGCGAGCTACGGCGTGATGCGCATCCTGATGGCGGTGCTGACGCAATGGCGCGACGGCATCTTCGCCCGCGTCGCCATGCATGCGGTGCGCAAGCTCGCGACCCTCACCTTCATCCACATGCACGAGCTGTCGCTGCGCTTTCACCTCGAGCGCAAGACCGGCGGCCTGACGCGCGTGCTCGAGCGCGGCCGCGAGGGCATCGAGGTCATCGTGCGCATGGTGATCCTGCAGCTGATCCCGACCATCGTCGAGGTCTCGCTGCTGCTGGCGGTGCTGCTCTGGCAATTCGACTGGCGTTACGTGGTCGCCACCCTGATCACGGTCACGCTCTACATGTACTACACCTACGTCGCGACCGAGTGGCGGATCGGCATCCGGCGCAAGATGAACGATTCCGACACCGAGGCGAACACCAAGGCGATCGACTCGCTGCTCAACTACGAGACCGTGAAGTATTTCGGCGCCGAGGCGCGCGAAGCGCAACGCTATGACAAATCGGTCGCGCGCTACGAGGAGTCCAGTGTCCACGCCTATACCTCGCTCGCCGTGCTCAACACCGGACAAGCCGTGATCTTCACGCTGGGCCTGACCGCGACCATGCTGATGTGCGCGATCGGCGTGCGCAACGGCACCAACACGGTCGGCGACTTCGTGCTGGTCAACGCCATGATGATCCAGCTCTACCAGCCCCTGAACTTCATGGGCATGGTCTATCGCGAGATCAAGCAGGCGATCATCGACATCGAGAAGATGTTCGGCGTGCTCGGCCGCGAGGCCGAGATCAAGGATGCACCTGGCGCGAAGCCGCTGGTCATCTCCGCCGGCACGGTGCGCTTCGAGGACGTGCGCTTTGCCTATGAGCCGGCGCGCCCGATCCTGAAGGGCATCAGCTTCGAGGTGCCGGCCGGCAAGACCGTTGCCATCGTCGGTCCCTCCGGCGCCGGCAAATCGACCATCTCGCGGCTGCTGTTTCGCCTCTATGACATTTCCGGCGGCAGGATCCTGATCGACGGCCAGGACATCCGCGAGGTCACGCAGGCCAGCTTGCGCGCATCGATCGGCATGGTGCCGCAGGACACCGTGCTGTTCAACGACACCATCCGCTACAACATCCGCTACGGCCGCTGGGACGCGACCGATGCCGAGGTCGAGGAGGCGGCGCGCCTCGCGCAGATCGACCACTTCATCCGCATGGCGCCGAAGGGCTACGAGACCCAGGTCGGCGAGCGCGGCCTGAAGCTGTCGGGCGGCGAGAAGCAGCGCGTGGCGATCGCGCGCACGGTGCTGAAGGCGCCGCCGATCCTGGTGCTCGACGAGGCGACCTCGGCGCTCGATACCCACACCGAGCACGAGATCCAGGGGGCGCTCGACCGCGTGGCGAAGAACCGCACCTCGCTGGTGATCGCGCACCGGCTTTCCACCATCGTCGGCGCCGACGAGATCATCGTGCTCGACCAGGGCCGCATCGCCGAGCGCGGCACTCACGCGAGCCTGCTCGCGCAGGGCGGGCTCTATGCCAGCATGTGGAACAGGCAGCGCGAGGCCGAGGCGGCCCGCGAGAAGCTGGCCAAGATGGCCGACACCAATGCCGCCCCCAACCGGGAGCCACCGCCGGTCGACGATAGCCTGACAACGCCCGCGGCGGCGGAGTGACCTTGTCTCCGGTCCCAAGTCTGGCCTAAACAAAGTCTGGCCTAAACAAGCCCGCGCGACGTCCCCGTGGCATCAACCCCGACCGGCAAAAGCAATGTCCATTCTCGATTCGATCCAGCGTCAGATTCCGCCGATCCACAAGGAGGGCTATCCCTTCATCGGCGCCTTTGCGCTGGCGAGCCTGCTCCTGTTCTGGCTGTGGTCGCCGCTGGGGTGGATCGGCACGATCCTGACGGTGTGGTGCGCGCTGTTCTTCCGCGATCCCGTCCGCGTGACGCCGGTGCGCGAGGGCCTCGTGGTGTCTCCGGCCGACGGGCGCGTCTCGATGATCACCATGGCATTGCCCCCGGCCGAGCTCGGGCTCGGCGACCGGCCGCTGCCGCGCGTCTCGATCTTCATGAGCGTGTTCAACTGCCACGTGAACCGCGCGCCCGTGGCGGGCAGGGTGGACCGCATCGCCTACCGGCCCGGCCTCTTCATCAACGCCGAGCTCGACAAGGCGAGCGAGGACAACGAGCGCAACTCGCTGGTGATCACGACGCCGACGGCGCGGATCGGCGTGGTCCAGATCGCCGGCCTCGTCGCCAAGCGCATCGTCTGCTTCGTTCGGGAGGGGCAGGCGATCGGCGCGGGCGAGCGCTTCGGCCTGATCCGCTTCGGCTCGCGCCTCGACGTCTACCTGCCCGTGGGCACCAAGGCGCTGGTCTCGGAAGGGCAGACCGCGATCGCCGGAGAGACGATCTTGGCGGACCTCGCCGGAGACGATCCCGATCGCACTTTCCGTGCCAATTAACCAATAGTCGGCCCTCGCAGGCGTTCCGCCGCAATGGCGGAGGGGGATGCGGCTTGCTATATCTCGCCTTGAGGTGAGGACGAGCCATGACGCCCTATGATTTCAAGGACCCCGATACGCGCCGCCGGCGGTTCCGGCCGATTCCGGTGCGGATGCTGGTGCCCAACGTCATCACGCTGCTGGCGATCTGCGCCGGCCTGACCTCGATCCGGCTGTCGATCGAGGGACACATTTCGCTTGCCGTCTACGCCATCGTGTTCGCGGCCGCGCTCGACGGCATCGACGGCCGCATCGCGCGCATGATCAAGGGGCAGTCCAAGTTCGGCGCCGAGCTCGACAGCCTCGCCGACTTCGTCAATTTCGGCGTGGCGCCCGGCCTGATGCTGTATTTCTGGCAGCTGCACGAGCTCGGCAATGCCGGCTGGATCGCCGCCATGGTGTTCGCGATCTCCGGCGGCCTGCGGCTCGCGCGCTTCAACGCCACCATGGACGATCCGAACAAGCCGGCCTTCGCCGCCAATTTCTTCACCGGGGTGCCGGCGCCCGCCGGCGCGATCACCGTGCTGCTGCCGATCTATGTCGCGTTCCTCGATCTCGGCCGCACACCTGCGGCGGTGACCGCGGCCTACACCCTCCTGATCGCCTTCCTGATGGTGTCGCGCCTGCCGGTGTTCTCCGGCAAGACCAAGCGCATGCGCGTGCCGCCCGAGCTGGTGCTGCCGGCGTTCGTCGCCGTGATAGTCTTCATCGCGCTCCTGATCGCCTATCCCTGGCACGTGCTGTCGATCGGCACGGTGCTGTATCTTCTCGCGCTGCCGCTCGGCTACAAATCCTACCGCGACCAGGCGCGGTCGCTGGAAGCGGCTGCGCCTGTGGACGGCGAAATCTCGTCACCGCCCTCGGCGCCGACGCTGTCGAACCTGTCTGAGCCGCCGCAGGATGACGACCGGCCCGGACGGCTGCACTGAGTTACGGATATCTGCCATGAAGGCGCGCCGAGTTGGGTAGAGGCCCGATCTCGGCTATATCGCCCAGTGCCGGCGGCATCGCGTCAATCAGCCGCCAATCTGGGAGAGAACGCCGTGACCAATTCCGCGACCGGGCCGCTGCCCGCTTCCGTCCTCGAAGCGCTGGGCTGCTACGACACGCCGACGATCTGCAATGCCATGGAGATCGTGGCGCCCGAGCGGCGGCTGATCGGCTACACCACCAAGCAGCTGGTCTGCCCGTTTCCCGACCTGCCGCCGATCGTCGGTTACGCCCGCACGGTGACGATCCGCTCGGTGCTGAAATCGTCGCTTCCGGCCGAGGAGCAGTCCAGGCGCCGCATCGAATATTACGAATATGTCGGCACCGGCCACGGTCCGCGCATCTCGGTGATCCAGGACATCGACGGCCCCGACGTCGGCTATGGCGCGTTCTGGGGCGAGGTGCAGAGCAACGTGCACAAGGCGCTCGGCTGCCTCGGCGTCATCACCGACGGCTCGATCCGCGACATCCCGCAATGGGCCCCGGGCTTCCAGGCGCTGGCCGGCTCGATCGGCCCGTCGCACGCCTGGGTGCACGCGGAAAGCTTCGGCGGCGAGGTGCGCGTCGCCGGCATGACCGTGAAGTCGGATGATCTCATCCACGCCGACCGGCATGGCGCCATCGTGATTCCGCTCGAAATTGCCGCAAAGTTGCCGGAGGCCGCCGAACTGTGCGGCCGCCGCGAGACGCCGATCCTGGAGATCGCCCGCGGCCCCGACTTCTCGCTCGAGAAGCTGAAGGCCGCGCTGAAGCGCTCGGCGGAGATCCATTGACGGTTGGAATCTACGGCCGCGGCGACGGCCGGAGGCCGCCTTGCTCGGTCAGAAGCAGGGCGGCCTGATCCGGTTCCCCGAGCACCGCGGCGGCGCATCCGATCAGGGTGAAGCCGCCGGCAAGGTCCCAAAGCGTGATGTCGTCCGCGCTGGCCGTGCTGTGCATCAACCGCGCTGCGAGCACGGCGAAGCCGGCCTCGACAAAGAGCAGCACGCTGAACGCCGGAAGCACGAGCTCCGGCTCCAGCAGGTGGAACGCCAGCGCCGCGGGCAGCGCCGTGAGAAGGCTGAACAGCGTCAACATCGCGATGGCTCCGCGATCGGCCACGTCGCAAGGCCAGCAGACACCAACTGATCCCCGTCCACGATGTGGCGGAGGGCCGCAGCCGATGTGACGTCGTGGCGCGCCTGCTTATGGTTAGCGAAAGGTTGAAATTCCTATCGCTGGCCGGCAACCGGAACAATTGCGGCGGCGGGCGGCTCATCGTCCGGACTTAACCTTTACGCGGCTTTAAGGGCGGCGCTCTAGGGTCCTGCGAAGCGGCTCGCCTTGGGCCGCGCCAGCGGCCAGGACAGCCGTTGTTGCGTACGTGTTGGAGTCGGTAATGGATATCGCAACACTTGTCGGGTTGGCCGCGGGCGCCACTGTGGTGTCGACCCTGATCTTGATGGGCGGCAGCTTCGGGATGTTTTACGACATCCACGCCGTCATCGTCATCTTCGGCGGCTCGTTCGCAGCAACGATGATCCGCTTTCCCTTGTCCGCGATGATCCACGGCGTCCCGCTCGGCGCGAAGTTTGCCTTCACTCTGAGCCGCCTTTCGGCCCACGATCTCGTCGACGAGCTCGCCCGCATCGCGGAAATCGCCCGCAAGCAGGGCCCGGTCGGCCTGGAAAAGGTCGAGACCGACGAGCCGTTCCTCGCCAAGGGCATCCGCTATGTCGCCGACGGCTACGACCTCGATTTCATTCGCGACAATCTGGAGCGCGACCGCGACAACTTCCTGATGCATCTCGACGAAGGCAGCAAGATCTACCGCGCCGTCGGCGACTGCGCCCCGGCGTTCGGCATGATCGGCACGCTGCTCGGCATGGTGCAGATGTTCTCCAACATGTCGGATCCCTCCAAGCTCGGCCCGTTCATGGCCACCGCGCTGCTGGCGACCCTGTACGGCGCCGTCGTCGCCAACCTGGTCTGCTTGCCGATCGCCGACAAGCTGCACGGCAAGCTGCTGGACGAAGAGACCAATCGCACCCTGATCATCGACGGCATCCTGATGATCCGCGACTCCAAGAGCCCGACCCTGGTGCGCGAAATGCTGCTGGCCTATCTGCCGGAGAAGCATCGTCACACCGAAGGCGAGCCGGTGCCGGCTTGAGGCCGCCGCCTGGATTTTGAGAGATGGCCAAGAAGAAGCGCGGCAATGCTCACGGCGGCGGCCACGGCTGGTTCGTGACCTTCGCCGACCTGATGGCGCTGCTGCTCGCGTTCTTCGTGATGCTGGTCGCATTCTCCACCCAAGATGCCAACAAGCTGAAGATCGTCGCGGGCTCCATGCGCGAGGCGTTCGGCGTGCAGAGCGAAGCGCGCTACTCCGGCATCGTCGAATCCGACGGCCTGCCGACGCGCCCGCGGCTCAAGAACGTCGACCACATCCAGCCGGAAGATGCCTCCAACACGCCGACGCCCGATCAGGAAGACCGCGAAAAGACCTCCGGCGCGAAGATCAAGGTCGACCGCAATTTCGCGCTGGCCGCGGCCTCGCTGCGCCAGGCGTTGCAGGACATGCCGGAGCTGACCGAGATGTCCAAGCACATCATGTTCGAGGAGACCAAGCAGGGCCTGAATCTCGAGATCGTCGACCAGGACGGCCGCTCGATGTTCGCCGACGGCTCCAGGGTGCCCTACGACCGCACCCGGCGCCTGGTCGAGAAGCTCGCGATCCCGCTCAAGGCGACGCCGCTCCGCGTCTCCATCGCCGGTCACACTGCGGCGGGGTTCGTGCCGACCCGCAGCGACTATGGCGCCTTCGATCTGTCGGCCGATCGCGCGAACGCGGTGCGCCAGATCCTCGAACGCGAGGGCCTGCCGTCGTCGCACATCTTCGCCGTGTCCGGCAAGGCCGACACCCAGCCGCTGTTTCCAGACGATCCCTCGCTCGCAGCGAACCGGCGGGTGACCATCACCTTGATGCGCGAAGATCCGCCGCTGCCGCCGAATCTGAAGCCGTAACCCTTGCGCTACCATCTTACCTGAGGCATGTGGTCGCGCTGGCGATGAGCGTGGCTGCGGCGTCACAGCATCCGGCTCGGCGCCTGCTATGATGGTGCGCCGATTGACAGGCGCACCGGAAGCGTCAAAAGGCGCCGGATCAATTTCAGGGACGAAGCGTTCTCCACCCTCATGACGGCGAGCATCACACAGGCCGAGACCCAGGACGGGCGGGCCACCACAGGTTTTTGGGCCCTTACGCTCGGGAGCATCGGCGTCGTCTTCGGCGATATCGGCACGTCGCCGCTTTACGCATTTCACGAGGCGGTCAAGGCCGCAGCCCACGGCGCGCCGGTCTCGCGCGTCATCGTGCTCGGCGTGCTCTCGCTGATCCTGTGGGCGCTCCTGATCGTCGTCACCGCCAAATATGTCCTCTTGCTGCTGCGCGCCGACAACAACGGGGAGGGCGGCACGCTCTCGCTGATGGCGCTGGGCCAGCGCGCGCTCGGGCGGCGAAGCTGGGTTCTGCTCGCGCTCGGCGTGGTCGGCGCTTCGATGTTCATCGGCGATTCCATGATCACGCCGGCGATCTCGGTGCTATCGGCGGTGGAAGGTCTGAAGCTCGCAACCCCCGCGCTCGAGCATTATGTCGTGCCGGTCACCGTCCTCATTCTGGTGCTGCTGTTTGCGGTCCAGAGCAAGGGGACCGCGCTGGTCGCTTCGGCCTTCGGGCCGGTGATGGTGATCTGGTTCACCGTCATTGCCATCATGGGGGCCGTCCACATCGCCGACGATCCCACCGTGCTGGCGGCCATCAATCCCTATTACGCCGTGCAGTTCGTGCTGTCGCACGGCACGATCGGCCTCGTGACCCTCGGTGCCGTGTTCCTGGCGGTGACGGGCGGCGAGGCGCTGTACGCCGATCTCGGCCATTTCGGCCGCAAGCCGATCCAGTCGGCCTGGATGTTCTTCGTGCTGCCCGCGCTGCTGATCAACTATTTCGGGCAGGGTGCGCTGGTGCTGTCCGATCCGAGCGCGATCGAGCATTCGTTCTATCGCATGGTGCCCGAGAAGCTGGTGCTGCCGCTGGTCGGGCTTGCGACGGCCGCAACCGTGATCGCGAGCCAGGCGGTGATCACGGGCGCCTATTCGCTGGTCTATCAGGCCGTGCAGCTCGGCCTGCTGCCGCGTTTCGAGGTGCGGTACACCTCAGAATCGCATGCCGGCCAGATCTATCTGCCGCGCGTGAACCGGCTGCTGCTGATCGGCGTGATGCTGCTGGTGCTGCTGTTCCACACGCCGAGCAATCTGGCCTCGGCCTACGGCATTGCGGTCTCGACCACCATGGTCGCCGACGGGATCATGGGCTTCGTCGTGATCTGGAAGCTTTGGAATTGGCGCGCCGCGACCGCCGCAGCCCTGATCGTGCCTTTCGTCATCGTCGATTTGAGCTTCTTCAGCGCCAATTTGCTCAAGCTGCTCGAAGGCGCCTGGGTGCCGCTGCTGTTCGGCATCGTCATGGCAGGGACGATCTGGACCTGGCGCAAGGGCTCGGCAATCCTGGTCCAGAAGACGCGACGGATCGAGGTGCCGCTGGACGATCTGATCCGCAGCCTGGAGAAGCGGCCGCCGCACATCGTCAAGGGCACCGCGGTGTTCCTGACCAGCGATCCCGCCTTCGTGCCGACCGCGCTCCTGCACAATCTCAAGCACAACAAGGTGCTGCACGAGCACAACGTGATCCTGACCATCGAGACCGCGCAGACGCCTCGGGTCGATCTGTCGGAGCGGTTCAGGATGGAGAAGGTCAGCGAGAAGTTCTCCAAGGTCCGCTTGCGCTTCGGCTTCATGGAGCAGCCGAACGTGCCAAAGGCGCTCGCGATCGCACGCAAGCAGGGTTGGCAGTTCGACATCATGTCGACGTCGTTCTTCGTGTCGCGAAGGTCATTGAAGGCCTCCGCGCAGTCCGGCATGCCGCTCTGGCAGGATCATGTGTTCATCGCGCTGAGCCGGTCGGCCAACGATGCCACCGACTACTTCCAGATCCCCACCGGCCGGGTGGTGGAAGTCGGAACCCAGGTCACTATCTAGAACGCAATCGGCCCAGCCATGCAAATTTGCATGACTATGGCCCGAAATCGGGCTAGGCTATGCCGGTGGCGCAGCACTATAAGCCGCGCGCTCTTCCGCCGTTGTGCAGTGAAGCATTTTAGAGGCCATCGGGCTCTCCCATGACAAGCGACGTAGCAGTTCCCGCCCCGGAAACGGCGGCGGCCAACGGGCATGGCGAGGCCCACACCACCGCCGGTTTCGGCGCGCTGACGCTCGGCAGCATCGGCGTCGTCTACGGCGATATCGGCACCAGCCCGCTCTATGCGTTCCGCGAGGCGGTGATGGCAGCTTCCGGGCACGATGGCCTGCCGACGGCTGCGGCCGTGCTCGGCGTGCTCTCCCTGATCCTATGGGCGCTCATCATTGTGGTGACGCTCAAATACGTCGTGATCCTGCTGCGCGCCGACAACAACGGCGAGGGCGGCACGCTCGCCCTGATGGCGCTGGCCCAGCGGGCGGTCGGCACCGGCCGCGGCAGTGCGACCATCGTGCTGCTCGGGATCATTTCCGGAGCGCTCTTCTACGGCGATGCCGTGCTCACGCCGGCGCTCTCGGTGCTGTCGGCCATCGAGGGCATGAAGGATGTCACCCTGAGGTTCGAGCACTACATCGTTCCGCTGACCTTGGTGATCCTGGTCTGCCTGTTCGCCGTGCAGTCCCGCGGCACGGCGCGGGTCGCCGCCTTCTTCGGCCCGATCATGTGCGTCTGGTTCGCCGTCCTCGCGCTGGCGGCGATCCCGCCGATCATCGAGCATCCGCAGGTGCTGCTCGCGCTGAACCCGCTCTATGCCGTGAACTTCATGCTGCACCATGGCATCATCGGGTTCGTGACACTCGGCGCAGTGTTCCTGGCCGTGACCGGCGCCGAGGCGCTCTATGCCGACCTCGGTCATTTCGGCAAGCGGCCGATCCAGACCGCCTGGCTGTTCATCGTGCTGCCCTCGCTGGCGCTGAACTATCTGGGGCAGGGCGCGCTGGTGCTCGGCGACCCCGGTGCGATCGTCAGCCCGTTTTTCCAGCTGTTCCCGCAGGGTTTTTTCCGCGGTTGCATGGTCGTGCTGGCGACCATGGCGACCGTCATCGCAAGCCAGGCCGTGATCACCGGCGCCTATTCGCTGACGCGGCAGGCGATCCAGCTCGGGCTGCTGCCGCGCTTCGAAATTCGCCATACATCGGAAGCCCATTCCGGCCAGATCTTCATTCCGCGCATCAACCAGCTGCTGCTGGTCGCGGTGGTGTTGCTGGTGCTGCTGTTCCGCTCGTCGAGCGCGCTCGCCTCCGCCTACGGCATCTCCGTCACCGGCACCATGGTGGTCACGGCGATGATGGGCTTCGTCGTGGTCTGGAAGGGCTGGCGGTGGTCAGCGCTTGCCGCCGGCGCGCTGATTGCGCCGTTCCTGCTGCTCGATCTGACCTTCCTGGCTGCGAATCTGCTCAAGGTGTTCGAGGGCGGCTGGGTGCCGCTGGCGCTCGGTGCCGTCATGATCATCCTGATGTACACGTGGCGGCGCGGCAGCCGGCTGTTGTTCGAGAAATCGCGCAAGCTCGAGTTCCCGCTCGCCGACCTCGTGGCGATGCTGGAGAAGCGGCCGCCGCAGCGCGTGCCCGGCACCGCGGTGTTCCTGACCTCGGACCCGCTCAGCGCGCCCACCGCGCTGATGCATAGTCTGAAGCACTACAAGGTGCTGCACGAGAAGAATGTCATTCTCACCATCGAGACCGCGCAGACCCCGCGGATCGATCCGGCCGAGCGGGTGAAGCTGGAGCAGATTTCGCCGACCTTCTCCAAGGTGACGCTGAAGTTCGGCTTCATGGAATCGCCCAACGTGCCGAAGGCCCTCGCGATCGCCCGCAAGCTGGGCTGGCAGTTCGACATCATGTCGACCTCGTTCTTCCTGTCGCGCCGGGCGCTCAAGCCCGCGGCCCATTCCGGCATGCCGCGCTGGCAGGACCGGCTGTTCATCTCGCTCAGCCGCTCCGCCAACGATGCCACCGACTATTTCCAGATCCCTTCCGGCCGTGTGGTCGAGGTGGGAACGCAGGTGACGATCTAGCCAGGCCAGCCAACGCCGGACTTCAAGTCGCTGCGATTTAGCTTTAACTTGCGCCGCGCGGCTCAAGCCTTTGTGGCGCTTGATTTTCGTCTCCCGAGAGGCGAGGTTGCCGCCGGCCGGGATCACCCCGGCACGCGGCCCGCGACGTTGGAGGATGATGTGGCAAATCAAGTGCAGGATCTGACCCCGGACGAGGTCGCCAAGGGTGTCGCGGAAGGGCGCTATCTGCTGGTCGACGTCCGTGAGCCGAACGAGGTCGAGGCCGAGGCTTACCCTTACGGCGTCGTGGTTCCGCTCTCGACCTTCGATCCCAAGGCGATCCCCGATCCCGCCGGCAAGGAGGTCGTGTTCGCCTGCCGCTCGGGCAAGCGCTCGGTGACGGCCTCGTTGGCGGCACAGGCGGCCGGCCTGCCTTACGACAAGCACCTGGCCGGCGGCATGCTGGGCTGGAAGGCGGCGGGTCTTCCCAGCAAGGTCGGTGGCTAACCGCGCAATGACGACCAAGAGCTCTTCGCTGAACAAGGTCTTCGCCGACCTTCCCGTCACCATCTTCGAGGCGATGTCGCAGGCCGCGCGCGACAACAATGCCATCAATCTCGGCCAGGGTTTCCCCGACGATCCCGGCCCCGAGGACATCCGCCGCGCCGCGGCCGAGGCCTCGCTGAACGGCTACAACCAGTATCCGTCGATGATGGGCCTGCCGGAGCTGCGCCAGGCCATCGCGACCCACTACGGCCATTGGCACGGGCTCAAGCTCGATCCGATGAGCGAGGTGATGGTCACCTCAGGCGGCACCGAGGCGCTGACCTCGGCGATCCTCGCGGTGGTCCAGCCCGGCGACGAGGTGGTCTGCTTCCAGCCGGTCTACGATTCTTACTTGCCGATCATCCGCCAGGCCGGCGGCATTCCGCGCCTGGTCCGGCTGGAGCCGCCGCACTGGCGGCTGAATGAGGACATGCTGAAAAGCGTGTTCAATTCAAAGACCAAGGCGGTGCTGTTCAACAATCCCTTGAATCCGTCCGCAGTGGTCTATCCGCGCGAGGACCTCGAGCTGCTCGCGCGCTACTGCCAGGAGTTCGACGTCATCGCGATCTGCGACGAGGTCTGGGAGCACGTCACCTTCGACGAGCACAAGCATATCCCGCTGATCACCATCCCCGGCATGCGCGAGCGCACCATCAAGGTCGGCTCGGCCGGCAAGATCTTCTCGCTGACGGGCTGGAAGATCGGCTTCGTCTGCGCCGCCCCACCGCTGCTGCGCGTCGCGGCCAAGGTGCACCAGTTCCTGACCTTCACCACCGCGCCGAACCTGCAGGCCGCCGTCGCCTACGGCCTCGGCAAGTCCGACGACTACTTCCTCTCGATGCGCAAGGATTTGACGCGGAGCAGGGACCGGCTGACCAAGGGGCTGGAGAGCCTCGGCTTCCCCGTGCTGAAGTCGCAAGGCACCTACTTCCTCACCGTCGACCTGTCGCCGCTCGGGCTCAACGAGAGCGACACCGAGTTCTGCTGGCGCATCGTGAAGGATTACAAGGTCGCGGCGATCCCGGTCTCGGCGTTCTACGAGCAGGACCCCGTGACCTCGGTCGTGCGCTTCTGTTTCGCCAAGAAGGACGAGACGCTGGACACCGCGCTGGAGCGGCTGTCGGACGCGGTGCGTGGACGCAAGAGGTAGATCGAGATGACGAACGTCGGCCGCTCCGGGCTTGGTTTCGCGATCGCCGCGGCACTGACGTTGCTCTCCGCTCCCGCCGGGGCCGAGGAGCGGGTCGTCAACTTCTACAACTGGTCCAACTACATGGCGCCTGGCGTCCTCGAGGCCTTCACCAAGGAGACCGGCATCAAGGTGGTCTACGATACCTTCGACGCCAACGAGACGCTGGAGACGCGCCTGATGGCCGGCAAGTCCGGCTACGACGTCGTGGTGCCCACGGCGTATTTCCTGCAGCGCCAGATCAAGGCGAACATCTTCCAGAAGCTCGACAAGTCGAAGCTGCCGAACCTCGTCAACGCCTGGCCGGTGGTGACGCAGCGCCTCGCCACCTACGATCCCGGCAATTTCTACGCCGCCAACTACATGTGGGGCACGACGGGCATCGGCTATAACGTCGCCAAGGTGAAGCAGATCCTCGGCGCTGAAGCGAAGATCGACAGCTGGGACATCGTCTTCAAGCCGGAGAACCTCGCCAAGTTCAGGGATTGCGGCGTGCACATGCTCGACTCCGCCGACGACATCTTCCCGGCGGCGCTGAGCTGGCTCGGGCTCGATCCGAACTCGACCAAGCAGGCCGACCTCGAAAAGGCCGCCGAGGCCGTGGCGAAAGTCCGTCCCTCCGTGCGCAAGTTCCACTCCTCCGAATACTTAAGCGCACTCGCGACTGGCGAGATCTGCTTCGTGGTCGGCTGGTCCGGCGACATCATGCAGGCCCGTGCCCGCGCGGCGGAGGGCAAGAGCGGCATCGAGATCGGCTACGCCATTCCGAAGGAGGGCGCACAGATGTTCTTCGACAATCTCGCCATCCCCGCGGATGCCAAGAACGTCAGGGAAGCCCACGAGTTGATCAACTATCTCTACCGTCCTGATGTCGCCGCCAAGAACTCGGACTTCCTGTCCTACGCCAACGGCAACCTCGCCAGCCAGAAGCTGGTCGACCCGAAAATCCTGAACGACAAGAACATCTATCCGGACGAGGCGACGCTTTCAAAGCTGTTCGTGATCACGGCGCGCGAGCCGGCGACGCAGCGGATCATCAACCGGCTCTGGACCAAGGTGAAGACGGGACGCTGAGGCTTGCCGTCATCCGGGATGGTGCGCCAGCACCAGACCACCTCCTACCATTCGTAACGCACCGTGCCTTTGCCCGTGTACGTCTGGGTGCTGCGGGAGAACTCGCCTTCGATTGTGCCGGCGAGTGCGAAGCCATTCCGCCATTTCATCTCGGCGCGACCACCGGCCAACGCGGAATCGGCCGCGGGACGCGCGCCGCTGACGGTGAACGCCGCGCCGGGCAGCGTCTGGAAGGCGGCGTTGACGAGGCGGCTGGTGTTGGTGTCGTGCGCCCAGGCGAGCCGGCCGCGCAGCGTGAGCCCGCCGTCATTGACGAGGAAGCGCTGGTCGGTGCGCGCGCCGAGCTCGCTGCGGACATTGGCCGTGTCCTGCGAACCGTAGGAGAGTGCGAACTGGTTGTTGCCGACAAGCGCGGTCTCGCCGTAGCCGGGGAGGTGGAAGGTGGTCGCCTGCACGGCCGCGTAAGGCGTGACGCCGAAGCTGGAGGCGGGGATCGGTGCGAAGCGCCAGCCGGCTTCGAGGCGGCCGGCGAAGGTGCTGGCCTTGAAGTTGGCGGTCAGCCTGTCGGTGCCCGACACCGTCACGGTGCGATCCGTGGTGACATCCTGCCAGCCATAGGCCAGCGCGGCGGAGAGGTAGGCCGGGCCAAAATTGTGCCGGGCATAGAGGCCGGCCTGGAAGACGTCGGCGCGGCCGCCACCAAGGCTATCGGCGACCGAGAAATTGAAGCCCGCGCCGCCGAGCGCGAAGCCGACCAGTGTATCCGGCGACAAACGATAGTCCGCGCCGACCACGGTGCCGTAGATGCGGCTGGTGGTGGAGCTCGAGCCCGCCGCCGCATTGCCGCTCAACGTGCTGGCACCGCCGTAAGCAGAGGCCCAGACGCCCCAGCGCCGGTCGATGACATCGCCGCTTGTCTCGCGCGGCGTCACCGCGGCATAGGCTTCGCGCACCCTGGCGTCGTGCTGCGCAGTGGTGGCGTAGCCCAACGTGCTGCCGCTCATGCCGCGTTCGCTTTCCATGCTGCCGCCGACCGGGTCGAGCATGTCCAGGAACTGCTGCATGGCGTTGAACGCGGCCTGCGTGGTGGCGGCGCCGGGTTGGCCCGAGACCTCGCTGAGGGCCCGGTTGAGCTGCGCGCCGCTCATGTTGAGCAGTGTATCGAAACCGGCCGGTGGCGTCGCGCCGCTCTCGACCGCGTTGTTGATGCCGCCTGCGACGCCGGTCTGGTTGCCGCTCGTGCCGGCCGGCAGCTCGATCTTGCCGGGATCGAGCACGAGATAGACGTTGTTGAGGTCGTAGCTGAGGCGCGGATTGCGGGCAGGGCTGAAGCTTCCGACGATGGTCAGCCCGGCGAATTGCGTTCCGCCGAGTCCTCCGCTCGCATTCAGAAGCGTGAAGGTCTGGCCGCGGAAGCTGCCGGGAATTGCCACCGCCTGCACGGTGGCGCCGGTGAGCGTCGCGGTGCCCGAAACGTTGGTGCGGTCGGCGGCGGTCGTGGAGACCTCGACCGTGTAGAAGCTGCCGGCGGCGAACGCCAGATTGCCGCTGACGGTGAGAGTTCCGATGGAGTTGCCCGGCGCCAGCGTGCCAGCACTCGCGATCGCCGTGTTGCCGACGATGCCGGTGCCGCCGAGGATGCCGCCCGCGTTTACGGTGACGCCGCCCGATGAAGCGATCGAGCCGTTTACCGCGAGCGTGCCGCCGTCGACGGTGGTCGCGCCGGTGTAGGTGTTGACGCCCGACAGGGTGAGCTTGCCGGTGCCGACCTTGATCAGCGATATCCCGGTGATGCTCCCGTCGCCAGTGAGCACGCCGGTGACGACGGTCGACAGGTTGTTACTGCCGACCGCCAGCTCTGCGCCGTTGAGGTCGAAGCGGCCGTTGCCGGCGATCGAGCCGGCGGTGAGCTTGCCGTCGCTGCTCGGGCCGGGGGTGAAGAAGTTGATAACGGCGCTGGACGCGGTGTTGATGAGCTGTGCACTGCCGGGCGTCGAATTGCCGTCGAACAGCACAGTGCCGCTGTTGTTGATGACGGCGTTGCCCGCCGTGGTGTTGCCGTAGAAGGTCAACTGATTGGTGTTGGTGATGGTGGCGTTGCCGGCCGTGGCGCTGGTTGCAAAGACCAGCTGCGCGTTGTTGGTAATAGCCGCATTGCCGGCGGTCGCATTGGCGTCGAACACCAGCGTGCCGGCAGACACCGTCGCGCCGGAAAAGCTTGCCGCGCCCGTTAAGGTCAGCGTTCCGGTGCCGGACTTGGTCAGCGTGCTACCGCTGACGCCCTGGCTGATGACGAAATTATTGGCGGCATCCGCAATGTCGAGCGTGCCGCCGCCGGCCCCCAGATTGACGGTGCGTGCGGTGGCGTTGAATGCCGTGCCTGATATCTGCAGGGTGCCGCCGTTGAAGGTCAGGCCGCCCGCGAGGTCGCCGAGATTGGCGTCCGAGGAGACGCTGACCGTTCCGTCGGCGAAGGTGGTGCCGCCGGTATAGGTGTTCGCGCCCGACAGCGTCAGCGTGCCGGTGCCGGTCTTGACCAGCGAGCCGCCGGTGCCGCCGCTCGCGCCACCGTCGGCGACCACGCCGCTGACGGTCGTCGACAGATTGTTGCCGCCGACCGTCAGCGCGTTGGCGCCGAGATAGAAGGTGCCGTTGCCGGCGATCGAGCCAGCGCTGAGCTTGTGGTCGCCGTTCGGGCCGGTGCTGCCGGAGAAATCGAAGACGGCATTGGCCGCGTTGTTGATCAGCTGCGCATTGCCCGCAGTCGAATTGTCCTGGAAGGTGGTCGTGCCCCCGGCATTGTTGGTGATGGTCGCGCTACCGGCCGTGCTGCTGACGACAAAATTGATGGTATTGCTGTTGGCGATCGAGGCGTTGCCGGCCGTGGAGTTGTCGCGGAACACCAGCAAATTGGCGTTGGTGATGGTCGCGCTGCCAGCCGTGCTGTTGTTGTAGAAATACAGCCAGCGATTGTTGGCGAGTGTGGCGCTGCCTGCCGTGCTGGTCTCGTTGAAAGACAGCCATTCGTTGTTGGTGATAACAGCGTTGCTGGCCGTGCTGCTGCCATAGAAATACAGGTAAGCGCTATTGGTGATCGTTGCGGTGCTGGCCGTGGCGTTTCCTTGGAAAATGGCTCTGCTGTTGACGCTGTTGCTGATATTTGCGCTGCCCGCGGTGCTGGTATCGTTGAAATACAGGAAGTTGTTGTCGCTGACGATGGTCGCGCTGCCTGCCGAACTCGAATTGTTGAAGTAGACGTTGCCGGCGCCGCTGTTGGTGATGGTGGCGCTCCCGGCGGTGCTCGTCTCGTTGAAGTTCAGGGTGCCGCCGTTGGTGATGGTGGCGCTGCCGGCACTGCTGCTGTTACGAAAGTTCGTGGTCCCGCCGTTCGCGATGCCCGTGATTCCGCTCGTGTCGGCGTTGACGATTTCGAATGTCGCCCCGGTGCCGACGGTCACCGCTCCCACAACGGAGCCGGTCACGCCGCTGTTGCCGATCTGGAGCGTGCCGCCCGAAATCGCCGTGCCGCCGCTATAGCTGTTGTGTCCGGTCAGGACGAGCGTGCCGGCGCCGGCCTTGGTGAGCGATCTGCCGTCCCAGCCGGTGGCGGGGTTCGCCGCCTGATCGGTCAGCGCCATGCCCAGCGTGAAGGTGTCGCTGGCGTTGGTCAGCGTGAAGGTGCCATGGGCGAGGGAGTTGCCCGCAGTCCAGCTCAATCCGTAGCTGGCGAGGTATTGCAGGCCGTCGGCCGATTTGCGGGTGGACACCGTGAGGTAGTCCACCGTGCCGCTGAAGCCGCCGACGGTGACTGCGGCGAAGTCGCCGCTGATGCCCGATTGGGTATCGATCAGCACCTTGTCGAGCTGGCTCGCATTGCTGATGCCGCTGATATTGAACACGACGCCGTTGCCGAGCGCGACGCTGTCGGCAGACAGCGCGGGGCCGCTCGTGCCGGCAGCGATGGACAGCGCGGTGTTGTTGCCGAAGATCACGGTCTGAGCGACGTTCAGGGTCGCCGGCGTCTCGATCGCCAGCGAACCGCCCGTGACGTTGACGCTGCCGCCCAGATTGTTGCTGCCGCCTGCGCTGCCGTCACCGAACCGCAGCCGGCCGCCAGAGACGATCGTATCGCCGCCATAGGTGTTCGTGCCCGTCAGCGTCAAAGTACCGGTGCCAACCTTTTCCAGGGTGCCATTGCCGGAGAAAGTTCCGCTTACGACAGTCGACATATTGTTGCCGCCGACCTTGAGCCACCGGCCGTCCAGAAGAAAAGTACCTTCGCCGGCGATCGAACCGACGCTGATCACACCGTCAAGGGCAGGTCCATTTGAGGAGAACTGAGTCAATGCGGTCGCGCTGGTGTTGGTGATGGCGGCATTGCCAGCCGTGCTGGCGTACCCGAAGGTCAAGTTGCCGTTGTTGTTGATTGTGGCACTTGCGGCCGTGCTGGAGCCGACGAACACGAGCGCGCCGCTGTTGTTGATGACGGCACTCGCGGCGGTGCTGTTTTCGCTCAAGCTGAGGTCGCCGAAGCGGAGTGTGCCACTGTTGTTGATGGTGGCGCTGCCGGCAGTGCTGCTGTTGCGGAAGCCGAGCGTGCCACTGCTGTTGATGTTGATCGTCGCGTTGCTCGCGGAGCTCGTGTCATAGAACGTGGCGGTGCCGCCATTGATGCTGAGCGCCGCGTTGCCGGCCGAACTGGTGTTCCGGAAATTCGCAGCGCCGGTGGAGGTGATCTGAGCGCTGCCGGGCGTCGTTGTATCGACGAACTCGAGTGTGCCGCTATTGGCGATTGTGGTGCTGCCGGCCGACATTCCGTTGCTGTAGGTCGTGCTTCCGGCGTTCGAGATGCTGGAGATCGCGCCCGCATTCACGACGCTGAGCGCCCCTCCGGCGCCGACGCCGACCGCGCCGCCGACCGAGCCGGTTCTGGCGAGGGTGCCGAGCTGGAGTGTACCCTCGTCGACGGTGGTGCCGGCCGTGTAGGTATTCGTTGCCGACAGCGTCAGCGTGCCGGCGCCGATCTTGACCAGCGAGCCGCCGGTGCCGGAGATCACCCCGGCCACTTCGGTCGATGTATTTTTGGAGCCGACCGTGAGCTCGTTGGCGCCGAGAAGGTAGCTGCCGGCGCCTGCGATCGAGCCGACCGTCTGCTTGTAATCGCCGGCGGGACCCGCAGAACCCGAGAAATCCACCGTGCTGCCGGCCGCGGCGGTGATGGCCATGCCGTTGCCATTGCTGTTGATGAGGCTGAGTGTGGTTCCGGCGCGGACGTCAACCGTGCCGATGATGGAGCCGGTGCTAGCTGGTGTGCCGAGCTGGAGTGTTCCGGCCGTGATCGTGGTGCCGCCGCCATAGCTGTTTCCGCCAGAAAGTGTGAGCGTGCCCGTGCCGGCCTTGACCAGCGAGCCGGTGCCCGTGATGGTGCCGCTCAGCTCGCTCGACTGGTTGTTGGCGCCCAGCGTCAGCTCGATGAAATCGAGGTAGGAGGTGCCGGCGCCGGTGAGGGACTGGACCGAGAGCTTGCCGTCACCGGCGGGGCCCGTCCCCGAGAAATAGATGTTGCCCCCGGCATTGTTGATGATGGTCGCGTTGGCGGTCGTGCTGTTGCCGTAGAAGGAGAGGAGTCCGCCGCTATTGACGATGATGGTGGCGCTGCCGGCCGCGCTGGTGTCGTTGAAAGTGGTCTGTCCACCGTTGCCGGTGATGATGGTCGCGCTACCGGCAGTGCTGCTGTCGCGAAAATCCAGCAGCGTGTTATTGGTGATAGTAGCGTTGCCGGCCGTACTCGAGCCGACGAAGGCCATGACGTGGTTGTTGATGATGACGGCATTCGCGGCGGTACTGCTATCCTGGAATTTCAGGATATTTCCGTTGCTGATCGAGGCGCCAGCGGCGGTACTGCTGTTCGCGAAAACCATCAGGCCTTGATTGCCGATCGTGGCGGTGCCGGCCGAGCTGGAATTCTGGAAGGTGGTTGTCGAACTGTTCTGGGTGTTGAGGTTGAGGCTGCCGCCATTGACGATGATGCCGGCGCCGGTGAACGTGAGCGCGGCGCCGTTCATGTTGGTGATGCTGTAGTCGGACGCTCCCGGATTGAAGGTCCAGCCGCCGATCGTGGCAGCGCCGTCAATAGTCAGGTACCACACGTTCGATGCGCCAAAATAGGCGGTGCCGGAAGGTACGCTCCCGGTGTTCCAGTTGCCGCCATCGTTGTAAGAGCCGGTCGCGGGAGCGGTGCCCCAGGTGGCATCCTGCGCGCGAGCCGGCGCGCCCGGGAGGGCCCAGGCCAGGGCCAGTGCCGACGAGGTCAGCAGTGCGGCCCGCAGGTGGCGGGTCGCTTTGACATATTCTTTCCCGGTCCTCACACTTCCCCCAACGCACGATCGCGAGTCCTCAAGCGGATTCTTCGCACCGGGCGGGAGTGGTGTCCTGATAAGGGGTTGGCACATTTCTGAAAGTTTCTGATATTTGCGTTTCAGACCCGATTTTCGGGCATTTTCGGCAGACTTCCGCTATACGAGCCGCCTTGAGACGTGTTGGGGGATTACTTGCTTCGTTTCGCCGGCTTTGAGCTGGACCTGCATCGCGCTGAGCTGCGCAGGGCCGACGGCACGCCGATCAAGCTCCGGCCCAAGACGTTCGAGATGCTTCGCCTGTTCGCCACCAGCGGCGGCCGGGTGCTGAGCAAGCAGGAGCTGATGGAGGCGGTCTGGCCGAACGTCCATGTCGGCGAGGACAGCCTGTTCCAATGCATCCGCGAGCTCCGCACCGCGCTCGGCGACGAGCGGCGGCAGCTGATCAAGCTCGCCTCCGGCGGTGGCTATCTGCTCGCGACGGAGGTTGAGGCAGCGGGCGAAGCCGACCCGGTGCCGGTCGAGGAGTTTCCGTCCGGTTCACCCGATGACGTCGCGCTCCTGCCGGCCGAGGCCATCGTGGCGTCCGTGAAGCCGCAGCGCGCCCTGTTCGGCTTGAGTCGGCAGGCCACGGTTGCCGCCGTGGCCGGCCTCTGCGTGATCGTGATGGGGCTGGCGGTTGCCGCGCCCGTGCTGAAGCCGGACCTCCTGTTCAAGCGAACGCCGCCGCGGCTCGCGGTGATGCCGATCGCCGACGAGAGCAATGATGCGCGCGGCGCGGCGATGGCCGCGGAGATCACCGCGCGCCTCGCCGATGGTTTTGCCAAGGTCCAGAACATCAGCGTGGTTGCGCCGCGACTGGCGGCCAAGGGCGGCGCCGGCACTGCTGCGTCTGCTCCCTCATCCGATTACGAGCTGCGCGGCGAACTGGAGCGTCGCGACCAGTCCTGGACGCTACGCGCGCGGATCATCAAGGCCGCCACCGGCGAGGTGCAGTCGGTCGTCGCAGCGTCGGTCGCTGCGGATGAGGCGGACGCGCAGCTCGCACAGTCGCGCCTCGTCGCGGGCGTGGGTCATGGGCTCGCGCGCCGTCTCAACGAAATCCTGGAGCCGCGTGTGCGCGCCCCGGCTGCCGGGGCGTCGGCCGGCGGCGACAAGGTGGCCGTCGAGCAGGCGCTCGCATCGATCAACCAGACCACGCGCGAGCGTTTTGGCGCGGCCCAGGCCATGCTGCAAAAGGCGCTCAGCGACGACCCCGACAATCTCGACGTCGCGGTCGCGCTCGCTTCGCTGCAGATGCGCGGCATCCAGATGGTCTGGTTCAGCCCGGAGGAGGCTGTCGCCGTCGAGGCCAGGGCCAACGCGACGCTCGAGCAGGCGTTGCGATCGAAGCCGAATTCGATTGCCGTGCTCGAAGCCCATTGCCGCTTCCTCAGCGCGACGAACCACTTTGTCGAAAGTCTCGTCACCTGCGCCAAGGCCTTGAGCTTCGATCCGTGGAACGGATCTGCGCTCTATCTGATCGGCCTCGGGCAGGTCTATCTCGGCCGCTTCGACGATGCGCTGGCGACCTTTCTGCAGGCCGATCGTTACGACACGCCGCAGGCCTCGCGCTGGACCTGGCTGCTCGGCGCGGGCATGACCTATGCCTTGATGGAACGCTTTGAGGAGGCGTTGCCCTGGCTGCAGCGTTCGATCGCCATCACGCCCGGGACCGGCCGTTCGCACTTCCTGCTCGGGGCCGCCTACCAGAGAACGGGCCGCCTCGATGAGGCGAGGGCGGCGATCGCCGAGGGACTGCGCTTGCGGCCCGGCACGACCAGGCTGAACGTCTCGCCGCCGATGAAGAACGCGAGTCCGGTGTGTATCGCGGCCTGGGAGCGTGTCGTGCAGGCCGAGGTGGATGCGGGACTGCCGGAGCAGTGAGGATGGTCGTGCACTGAAGGGCCTGCTGCCAGCGCTCAATGCCCGTCATTGCGAGGAGCCCTTGCGACGAAGCAATCCAGGATCTCACCGCGGAGAGATTCTGGATTGCTTCGCTGCGCTCGCAATGACGGAGTAATCACCGCCACCTGCGATGCAGCCACAGCCACTGCTCGGGATGCTCGCGAACCCAGCTTTCCACGACGCTCGTGATCACCTGCGTCGTGCCCTGGATATCGATCCTGCCATCGGCATCGCGCACCGGCTGGATCTCTTCGGTGAGCTCGCCGCGAAAGCGGCCGTCGGGCAGGCGGATGATGCGCACGCCGTGGATCGGGCATTCGACCTGGCGCAGGAGGCGCGCCAGCATCGGATTGGCGCGGGTCTTGCGGCCGAAGAACGTGACCTCGACGCCGGCCGTCAGATATTGGTCGATCAGCATGGCGACGTGCTTGCCGTCCTTGAGCGCCTGCGCCAGCCGCAGCGGCGCATCGCGCCCCGCCGGGATCAGCGTGCCCATGTTGACCTGGCGCATCTCCTGGATGATGCGATCGGCCGAGGCGATGTTCGGCCGGCGATAGAGGATTGCGGTGTCGAGGCCATGCGAGACGGCGGCGAGCGCCGGCAATTCCCAATTGGCAAGATGTGCGGCGAAGATCAGGGCCGGCTTGCCGTCGTCGCGGATCTGGTCGAACAGCTCGATGCTGCGCGGGGAAATCTCGATCCGACTCTTCTCCGGGGCATCGCGCTCGTAATTCCAGACCTGGTCGATATGGGCGAACTCGGCGCCGACGCGGCCGAGATTATCCCAGACGCCCATCAGGATCCGGTCGATCTCCTCCGGCGACTTCTCGGGGAAGGCGGCTGCGAGATTGGCACGGCCGATGCGGTGCTCGCGCAGGCGAGGGCCGATCAGCTTCACGGCACGGGCGAAAAAGTCCGAGGTCTTGGCCGGATCGAAATAGCGCGTGGTGCGCAGCATCGCGACGGTCGCGGCGCCGATCAGGCTGCCGCCCAGCGATTTGGCAGCCTCCCGCGCGCGGGCCTTCGTGCTCGCAGTCAGCAGCGCCATGCGTCCGGTCAGGCCGGTTCGCGGGTCAGGATCAGCGAAGCGTTCTGGCCGCCGAAGCCGAACGAGTTCGACATCACCGCGGTGACGCGGGCATCGCGCGCCTTGTTGCCGACGACGTTGAACAGGATCGTGGGATCCGGATTGTCGTAGTTGATCGTCGGCGGAATGCGCTGATGCTCGAGCGTGAGCAGCGAGAAGATCGCCTCGACCGCGCCGGCGGCCGAGATGGTGTGGCCGACCATCGACTTGTTGGAGGTGACCGGAATCTTCTGCGCGAGTTCGCCGAACACGGCCGAGGTCGTGTTGAACTCCATCTTGTCGTTCTCGGGCGTCGCGGTGCCGTGCGCGTTGATGTGGTCGATCTGGTCCGGCGTCATGCCGGCATCGGCCAGCGTCTTGTTCATGCAGCCGATGATCGGCTTGCCGTCGGGCGAGGAGCGGGTGCGATGGAACGAATCGGTGAGCTCGCCGCAGCCGGCGATCACGCCGAGAATTTTTGCGCCGCGCGCGACAGCCGCTTCGTAGCTCTCCAGCACCAGCGCGCCGGCACCTTCAGCCATCACGAAGCCGTCGCGGTTCTTGGAGAACGGGCGGGAGGCCGCCTGCGGCGGGTCGTTCTGGGTCGAGAGCGCCGACAGCAGCGAGAAGCGCACCAGCGCTTCCGGGTTCACGGTGCCGTCGGTCGCGACGCACAGCGCCGCGTCGGTCTCGCCGCGGCGGATCGCCTCGACGCCGAGCTGGATCGAGGTGGCTCCGGAGGCGCACGCCGTCGACAGCGAGATCGGCGAGCCCTTGGTGCCGAAGGTCTCGGCGAGATAGGCGGCAACCGAGCCGAACATGAAGCGATGATGATAGGCGCTGAACTTGCCGCCGCCGGAAATGCGGAGCAGATCGTCATAGGTGATGTCCTGCTGGCCGACGGCGCGACCGAGCTCGCGGCGCTGCGGCCATTCGACCTCGACCGGCGCCACAGCGAGGAAAAGCGGACCCGGGAAATCGGCCTTGGCGCCGATGCCGGCCTGCTCCAGCGCTTCCTGCGTCACCAGCTCGGCCATCCGCTCGGACAGGGCGGTGGAGGAGAACGGATCGGCGCTGACGAAATCGACTGTGCCGGCCATCGTGGTCTTGAGGCCGTCGACCGGAAAACGCGTGATGGTGCGGATCCCGGATTCGCCGGCGACGAGCTTTGCCCAATTGTCGGATTTGCCGGCGCCGAGCGAGGTCATGATGCCCATGCCGGTGACGACGACGACGGGACGCCCGAGTTTGTCGCGTGGTGCAGTCATGTCGATCCCCGCTTGAGCTGATTAAACCGCCTCGACCAGCGCCATGCCTTCGCCGCGCCAGTGTCCGGCTCCCACCACCACGATCTGGGTGGGCGCGCCCTGCATTTCAATCTCGGTCCCCGTGGAATCATTCGGCGGGAACAGTGCGCCGCGCGAGATCGACAATGCGGCGAGGGCAATGCCGAGCGGAAATTGCGTTTCCATGGCGTGGCCGAACACCGTGCCGGTCGAGCGCACCGGAAAGTCGGCATGGCTCTTCAGGAAGGCGCGCTCGTCCGAGGTCGCGGGCTCCGCGCCGGTCGCTCCCGTAATGATCGCGCCCTTGCCCTCGCGCCTGGGCAGCTTGGCCCACAGCTTCTCGAGCGTCGCGGCCATGTCGCCGGGCTGCTTGCGTTTGGCGAGGTCTGCGACGACGCTCGACAGCTTCGCGAACGGCCTGGCGCCGCGCGCCTCCGCGTGGGCCTTCGACTCCAGCACCAGGAAGGCGCCGGCCGAGCCGAGCGCGAAGCCGGGATGGTCCTTGCGCGCCCAGACGGGCGCGAACTTGTCCTTCAGGTTGAAGTCGCCGAATTCGTAGAGGACGAGCAGATCCTTGCGTTCGCCATTGTGCGAGCCGCCGACCAGCGCGATGTCGCTTTCGCCCGAGGCGATGCGCGCGAGCGCGATGCGGGCGGCGTCGGCGCCGGCGACCTCCTCACCCATGAAGGTGCGCGAAGTGCCCCCCAGACCGTGCACGATGGCGATGTTGCCGGCGAGCAGATTGGAGAGCTGTGCCAGGAACAGCGTCGGCCTGAGATCGCTCATCAGCCGCTCGTTGAGGAAGCCCGGTGCGTTGGCGCCCTTGGCCTCGGCGGTGAGAATGCCGCTGTCGACGTTGATGTCGCGCTCGCCGCCGCCGGCGGCGACGACCATGTCGATCTTCGACAGGATGTCCTTGTTGCCTTTGATGCCGGCGGAATCGAGCGCAAGGCCGGCGGCATAGGTGCCGATGCGCTGCCAGGCTTCCATCTGGCGCTGGTCGCCCTTCTTGGGGATCTGGCTGTCGAAGGATACCGGCATCAAGGGATGCACGATGTAGGGCGCAAAGCCCTTCTCGTCGACATTGATGCGCTTCTCGGAAAGCGCGGCCCAGTTGGCCTCGAGGCCCTCGCCGAGCGAGGTGGCGAGTCCAATGCCGGTGATCCAGACTTCCGTCTGGCCGGGCTTCGAAGCAGTGTCAGTCATGGCGATACGACCTGTTGCGGAAAGCCGACGCGCTCGGCGACCTTCGCCATGTATCCGCGCATATCCGCATTGGGGAAGGGAATCAGCGTGAAGGTCAGCGCCGCATTCGCGCGCAGCTTGCCGCCGACCCGGATCTTGGCCTCGGTCATGGCATAACCGGAGCCTTCATGGGCGAGGCTCGCCTCGATGCTCATGAGTTCGCCCGGGAAGACCGAGCCGCGGACCTTGGCCTCCTTGACGGCGGCCAGGATCGGCATGCGTTCGAACTTGAACACGCCGAGTTGAAGCCAGCCCGAGGCCTGCGCCATCGATTCGATCAGGAGCACGCCGGGCATCAGGGGATAGCCCGGGAAGTGCCCTTCGAAGATGGTGCTTTCCTGCGGCACCTGTGCTTCGACGACGATCGTCTTCTCGTCGACCTTGAGGTCGACGATGCGATCGATCATGTGGAAGTATTCGAGTTGCATGACTGCGCCCTTAGGCGCTCGCGCCCTTGGCCGCAACCAGTTCGTCGATGCGGGCGCACAGATTCTTCAGCACGAAATATTGCTCGGTGGTCGCCTTGCCGTCGTTGACCTCCTGAGTCCACTTCTCCAGCGGCAGCTTGATGCCGAACTGCTTGTCGATCGCGAAGGCGATATCGAGGAAATCGAGGCTGTCGATGCCGAGGTCATCGATGGCATGGCTATCCGGCGTGATCGTGTCGCGCGGGATGTCGCAGGTTTCAGCGATGATCGTGGCGACCTGATCGAATGTGGAGGACATCACTAAGCCTTTGATATATTGCAGGTATTTGTCAGATTGCCCAGAGTGGCACGGTGGCTGGGCATCGCGCCCCTGATGATGCCCTCAAACCCCCCTCTGGCCGGGTCGAAAGCCCGTATATCGGAGCGCCGCCCTGAGTTCAATGGAGCCGGCCAAGGCCCGGGGCACAGCAACGGACAGGGCTGGGGATGCCGGTCGGGACCCTTCCGCCGCGAGGTCCGTGCCGAGCCGGTCCTAGATATGCGGTGTCGTGATCTTGACGCAGTCGCGGCGGCCCATCAGCACGCAATCCTGGGTCCGGCGGAGGTCGGCGATGCTGACCGCGAGCCAGATACCGATCGCCGTCAGCGCGATGGTGAAGGCCAGCGCCGCGATATTGGCCAGCATGCGCTGGCGGAAATTATCGGGCTCGGCGCGCGGCTGCTCGTAGCGGGACAGGTCCAGCCGTTCGGGCGTGGCGCGCTGCGGTTGCATGGTGCCATTGCCGCGCTGGACCCCCGGGGAGGGCGGGGTGCGCGGCCTGAACTGGAGCACCCGGTGCTCCTCATCAGAGCTTATGGGCCGCTGGTTGTTCATGGGGCGGGGATCACTCCGAAGCAGTGATTTAGATAGCATAGGTGATGCACGCGTTGCAGTAAATCTTCGCAATTGCAGGGTGCATTTATGCGTTCGTACTATTGGCGCATGGGCCGATGTGCCGCGATCCGGGAGCGGGCTGTCGTGTCCGTGGCGCGCGTTGCGCCGCAACGCGGCCATAGCGACAGCCATTGGGACGTCTTTTTTACCGGCCGGCATCGACTTGTGATCTGGGCGTGCTCCGAACGGTTTTTGCCGCCGCGGAGCCCATGGCATAGTCGCGGGAACCGAACCGTCAGTTGCATCCATGCGAGGGACTTCGATCATGACCACGACCAACGCGCGCGAGCCGAGGGTGCATCCGGTTCCGATCCTGTCGCTCCGGCCGACGCAGATGACGGTCGGCATGCGCGAGGTCAAGGAGAAGCGGAAGCGCTGGCGCGAGCATGGCAAGAAGAAGCAGGCGGATCTGCTCGGCAAGCACATGATCCCCGTCGTTTACGGCCCCGACGCGCGCTATTACGTGATCGACCATCATCACCTCGGCCGCGCGCTGCACGACGAAGGCGTCAAGGAGGTGCTGGTGACCATCGTCGGTGATCTCAGGATGGTGGAGCGCGAGGCCTTCTGGGGCGTCATGGACAACAAGCGCTGGGTCTATCCTTACGACGCCAAGGGCGAGCGGCGGTCGTTTCGCGACCTGCCCAAATCGGTCGCCGATCTCAAGGACGATCCCTTCCGCAGCCTTGCCGGTGAATTGCGCCGCATGGGCGGCTTCGCCAAGGACACCACGCCGTTCTCCGAATTCCTGTGGGCCGACTTCCTGCGCCGGCAGGTCTCGCGCAAGGCGGTGGAGGCCGATTTCGACAAGGCGCTGGAGAAGGCGATGGCCGCGGCGAGAAGCAGGAATGCGATCTATCTTCCCGGCTGGTGCGGCCCGGCGGACGACGACTGAGAGTATTTGCGTCAGTCGCGCTGGAAAATCCTGGCGCCCGGGTAGGCGCGGCGGGCGTAAGTGATCACCAGCGCGCGGTCCTGGGTGTCCAGGAACGGCGTTCGGATCTGGCACGATCCGACGATGAGGTGCCACAGGCCATTGAGCTTCTGGATCACGATCTTCATTTACGTCGTCCTCGATGACTCCCATTCCAGCGAATGTTGCTCGTCGCCGAAGTGCCTGGGATCGCGGTCGCGGGTACGAAACTCCCAACACGGCCGGCGCTGCAAAACACGTCGACCTTAGTTAGTTGGTTACGGAATGCCGCAAGATAAGCCGGATCTCATCACAGCTGCTTGAGCGAAATCAATTTCCGTGCCCACGAAACCGTCCTGAAACAGAGCCGTCCCATCTCTATGGAGTAGTCGAGCTCATACAGGAGGCGAACATGCGCCGTCTGGCTTTCGTAGTTGCCTTGCTCGCGGTTGCTTCGGCGGGAATCTCGGCGTCCTTTGCCGCAGTTCACCATGCCAAGTCGTTGACGTTCGCGGAGCGCTTTGCTCCGGCGCTCGAGTTGATGGCAAAGCGCTAGCCGCATACGCCACGCAGCCGAGCGCGATGCAGCGGCTGCTCGCTCCAAGGCGGACATCACGTCGCACCTGCCGAGCGATGATGGTCGGGTGGGCTTGACCTGTCGCAAACCTGCCTTGCCCTGACCGGCTAAGCTCTGCCCTGCATGGTTGCAGAGACAGCGTTGTGCCCCGATGCCAAGGGCCCCGGGCTCCAAGTCATGCAGAGCTTCATGCAGATCTTGGAGGCATGGCCATGAGCATCATCTTTCGCATTCTGTTTGTCCTCGCCGGTGCGATCACGGCGCTGTTCGTCGCGCGTGACGCGCTGAACTTCACCATCATCCAGACTTTCGTCGCCGTCCTGCTCGTCACCGCAATCATCGGTGCCGGCGCCCTCTGGAGCTTGCGGCAAAAGTCGTGAGCGAGGTGCAACGCGGACGCGCGGGCGGCCTGAGCGAGACCGAGGCCCGGGCGAGGCTCGCGGCAGACGGCCCCAACGAATTGCCTCGGCCGGAACGGCGCAGTCCCCTGCGCATCGTGGTGGACGTGCTGCGCGAGCCGATGCTGCTGCTGCTGCTTTGCGGCGGGCTGATCTATCTCGTGCTCGGCGATCTCAAGGAGGCGCTGATCCTGCTGGCGTTCGGAGCGATGTCCATCGTGATCACGGTGGTGCAGGAAACCCGGACCGAGCGCGTGCTGGAAGCCCTGCGTGACCTGACCAGCCCGCGGGCGCTGGTGGTGCGCGACGGTGCGCGTCGGCGAATTGCCGGCCGCGAGGTCGTGCAGGGCGACCTTCTCGTCCTCGGCGAAGGCGATCGTGTCCCCGCCGACGCCGCGCTCGTCGAAGCGCGGGATCTGCAGGTCGACGAGTCCCTGCTGACCGGGGAGTCGATGCCCGTCCGCAAGAAGACCTCCGACAATATCGGTGCGGCCGGTCACCGGCCCGGCGGCGAGGATCAGCCATTCGTGTATTCCGGTTCGCTGGTCGTGCGCGGCGAGGGGCTGGCGCTGGTCGAGGCCACCGGGCCGCGCAGCGAGATCGGGAAGATCGGGCTGTCGCTTCGCGGCCTGCAGGCCGAGCCGCCGCGGCTTCAGCAGCAGACCGCAAGGCTGGTGCGGCTCTGCTTTCTCGGCGGCGCCATCGTCAGCCTGGCCGCGATTGTGCTCTACGGCGTCTCGCGCGGCGACTGGCTGCAGGCGCTGCTGGCAGGCGTCGCCATCGGCATGTCGATGCTTCCGGAAGAATTCGGCGTCGTGCTCACGGTGTTCATGGCCATGGGCGCGTGGCGGATTTCGCAGGCTCGCGTCCTGACGCGGCGAGCCGCCGCCATCGAGGTGCTCGGCTCAGCGACAGTCTTGTGCACCGACAAGACCGGAACGCTGACGCAGAACCAGATGTCGGTCGCCGAGCTGCGCCTGCTCGACGGGGCGCGCCTGCGTGCGCAGGCGGCCGGGCCGGATCGCATCGGCACCGAATTCGCCGAGCTGGCGCGCTGCGGCGCGCTGGCAAGCTCTCCGGAGCCGTTCGATCCGATGGAGAAGGCGCTACACGCGTTCGCGCGTGATGTCCTGCGGGACGACGCGATGGATGGCGGGCAGACGCTGGTGCGCACCTATGGTCTGCGCCCCGAGCTGCTCGCCATGACTCAGGTTTGGCGGACATCCGCAGCGGCGGAGCTCGTCGCATGCGCCAAGGGCGCGCCGGAAGCGATTGCGCGCCTGTGCAGGCTGGACGAGGCCGATCGACAGGCCGTGCAAGCCGCCGTCGGGGCCATGGCGAAGGACGGTCTTCGCGTGCTGGGGGTGGCGGTTGCCGCGTGCGATGACGCTGCACTGCCGGCATCCCAGGAGGCTTTCGTCTTTCGCTTCGTTGGCCTGGTCGGGCTTGCCGATCCGTTGCGGCCTCATGTTCCGGAGGCAGTTCGCGAGTGCCGTTCGGCCGGCATCCGGGTCATCATGATCACGGGCGACTATCCGGCGACCGCCATGGCGATCGCCGGGCAGGCCGGGCTCGACGTCAATGAGGTCGTGACCGGGGAGCAGGTCAAGCTCGCTGATGACACCGAGCTCGAGGCGCTCGTCAGGAAGGTGAATGTCTTCGCGCGGGTTCTGCCGGAGCAGAAGCTGCGGATCGTCCAGGCGCTGAAGCGCGGCGGCGAGATCGTCGCGATGACGGGCGACGGCGTCAACGACGCGCCGTCGCTGAAGGCCGCCCATATCGGAATCGCGATGGGCGGCCGCGGCACCGACGTCGCCCGCGAGGCATCCGCGATCGTCCTGCTCGACGACGATTTCAGCTCCATCGTCGCATCCATCCGACTCGGACGCCGGATCTACGACAATCTGCGCAAGGCCATGGCCTTCATCTTCGCCGTCCACGTGCCGATCGCGGGTCTTGCGCTGCTTCCCCTGGTGTTCGGGCTGCCGCTGGTGCTCGGGCCGGTGCACATCGCCTTTCTGGAGCTGATCATCGATCCCGTCTGCTCGCTGGTGTTCGAGGCCGAGCGCGAGGAGCGCGACGTCATGAAGCGTCCGCCGCGGCGTGCCGACGCGGAGCTGTTCTCGTGGCCCCTGATCGCCTGGAGCGTCCTGCAGGGCGCCATGGCCTTCGCCCTGATCGCGGTGATCTTCCTCGCAGCGCTTCGTTCCGGAATTCCGCCCGATGAGGCTCGCACCCTCGCATTCATTGCGCTCGTCGTCTGCGTCCTCGCGCTGGTGCTGGTCAACCGATCCTTCAGCGCATCCTTTCTGTCTGCCTTCTTCCGTCCGAACGCGGCATTGCTCTGGATATTCCTCGCGATCGCGCTCGTTCTCGCCACAGCGCTGTTCTGGCCGCCGGCTTCCGGTCTGTTTCGCTTCGGCCCCCTGCATCTCGACGATTTGATGATCACGCTCGGCGCGGGACTATTGGTGCTCACGGCGCTCGAACTGCTGAAGCCGCTTTGGGGCCGGCGGTTGCGATTCTAGATCGTGCTGTGGCAGCTCGACCATGCGCCGAGCGCGACGAGTCTCTATCCGGAATTCATGCAGGCCACGGAAGACGCGTGCGAGATGCCGACGGCATTTCATTAGAACGGATCCAGTCTACATAGATTCTACGACACGAACGCCCAAAAGACTTTGATTGTGCGTTCGGTGTCTCTGCATGGTCGGTCCCGCAAGTTCGGGGACTGGGAATGCTGGAATTGGTGTTTGACGCACGCGCAACGAAGCGCGGACGCGTGTCGATGTTGTGTGGTCTTGTCGCGCTTCCTTCAGCCATCGCCTTCGGCCAGGACGCGCAGGCCCAGAGCCCGAGCGGGGCATCGGTCCTTCCGCCCGTCGTGGTCGAGCAAAGCCGCCCGACCAAGCGCCAGGTCACCATACCGCGCAGCTCGCGATCTGCGAGCGCCCGCCAGACGCGATCGCGTGCGGGAGGACAGGCAGTCCAAGCGGCTTCCCAGCCGGTTGCCGCTGCAGCGGAACGCGGTACCGATCCGGTGCGGGGTTTCGTCCCCGTCGTCAGCTCGGCTGCGATGAAGTCCGACGTACCGATCCTGGAGACACCGCAATCCGTCTCCGTCGTGAGCCGCGACCAGCTCGATGCGCGCTCGGTCACGACACTGGTCGAAGGGTTGCAGTATGTCGCAGGTCTCGCCATCCAGCCGGGCGGCAAGGACCCGCGCTTCGACAACGTCTTCATTCGCGGCTTCGACAACAACGGCTACGGCGCCTATCGCGACGGGCTTCGCGAGGTCGGCGATCCCAACTTCCTGTCGCTATTCCGCAACGAGCCCTACGGCTTCGAACGCATCGACGTCATCAAGGGGCCGAGCTCCGTCATGTACGGGCAGGGTGCGCCGGGCGGTCTTGTCGACGTCATCAGCAAGCGGCCGCCCGACAAGGCCTTTGGCGAGATCGTCGGCCAGTTCGGCAACTACGACCGGTTTCAGGGGGCGTTCGATTTCGGCGGGCCCGCGACCAAGGATGGCTCGCTGCTTTACAGGCTGACCGGCGTATTCAGGGATTCCGACGCGCAGATCGCCAATTTCTCCAACTTCGTGAAGGACAATCGGACCTATATCGCTCCCGCCGTGACCTGGAAGCCGACCAACGACACCACGCTGACCATCCTGGCCGACTACACGCACGATCTGACCGGCAATGCGTTTCCGCTGTCGATGGCGCATCTGAGCGGCACGAAGGTCACCGGTATCACCGCGCTGCCGATCTTTCTTGGGGACCCCAGCTACAACAGGTTCGACCAGGAGCAGGAGCGTATCGGCTACCAGTTCGAACACCGCTTCAGCAACAATCTGATCTTCGAATCGAAGGCCCGTTACGGCCACACCGAGCTCGACTATCGCTATCTGACGTTCATCGGAACGCCGCTCGATACGGCCACGCTCTTTCCGCGTCGCGCGATGCGCATCCAGGAGCAAGTCGACACAGTGTCGACCGACAACCACCTGATCAGCAAGTTCGGCACAGGGCCGCTTCAGCACACGGTGGTCTCCGGCGTCGACTATCTGACGTTCAACATGACGGACCGGACCACGTTCGGAGATGCCCCGCCGCTCAGCAGGATCAATCCGGTCTACGACCAAGCCATCGCGGTTCCGACTAAGCTCACCACCCCCTCGGCGAACCAGAGGATCGATCAAATCGGCGTCTATGTGCAGGACCAGATGAAGATCCAGAACTGGATCTTTACATTGGGCGGCCGCTACGATGCGGCCGAACAGAACACCTACGCCTTGGCGACCAACAAGACGACCGACACCAAGGACACGGCCTTCACCAAGCGCGGAGCAGTCTCGTACGTGTTCGATTCCGGAGTGGCGCCCTATTACAGCTATTCGGAATCGTTCCTGCCGACGCCGGGCACGGATTTTGCGGGAAGTCCGTTCAAGCCGACCACGGCGCAACAGCATGAAGTGGGCGTGAAGTACCAGCCGTCACGGACCCTCCTGATGACGTTGGCGCTCTATGATCTGACGCGGCAGAATTCACTCACGGCAGACCCGGCACCAGGGCGTGCCGGCTTCTCGGTCCAGCTCGGCGAGGTGAATTCGCGCGGCGTCGAGTTCGAGACGCTGGCGCAGATCATGCCCGGACTGAACCTCGTGGCGACCTATACCAACCAGGATGTGAAAGTGACGCAAACCTCCACTGCCGCCGACCTCGGCAAGATGCCGACGCTGGTGGCCCGCCAGATGGCCTCGATCTATGTCGACCATACGGTGCAGGGCGGGACCTGGGACGGCTGGGGGCTGGGCGGCGGCATCCGCTACAACGGGCCGACCTTCGCCGACACCACCAACACCATCGTCAACGAGGGTTATGTGGTGTTCGATGCCGGCCTGCATTATCGCCAGCCGAAGGGCGTCAACCTCGCGCTGAACGTGAAGAACATCGCCGATCGCGTCACCCTCGCATGCACGACGAGTGGCGGTTGCCAATACACCAGCCCGCGCACGATCACGGGCACGGTCAGCTATCGCTGGTAAGGATCGTCATGGTTCAAGTCCGCACGATCCGCCTGTGGTCCCGCATTCACACCTGGACGTCGCTGGTTTGCATGCTGTTCCTGCTGATGCTGTGCGTGACGGGACTTCCCCTGGTCTTCCACGACGAGATCGACGATCTGCTCGAGGACGAGATCGCGGCGCCGGCGATGCCGGAAGGAACGCCGCGTCTGTCGCTCGACCGGATGATCGCGGCGGCGCAAGCGCGTTTTCCCGGTCAGCACGTCCTGCTGCTCAATCTGAAGCAGATCGAGCCACTGGTGACCGTGGCCGTTTCTCCGACCGCTGTCCCGGCGCCGGGCAACTTCCATCGTCTGACATTCGATGCGCGAACGGCCGAAATGCTCGGCGAGGAAGCCCCGCATCAGGACGTCATGGATATCGTGCTGCGGATCCACAAGGACATGTTCGCTGGGCTTCCCGGCGAGCTGTTTCTCGGGGCGATGGGGCTGGTGTTCGCCGTGTCGATCATCTCCGGTATCGTGGTCTATTGGCCGTTCATGCGGCGGCTCGATTTCGGCACGATCCGCCGGCGGTCATCGCCGCGACTCAAATGGCTCGACACCCATAATCTCCTCGGCATCGTCATCTTGACGTGGATGTTGGCGATCGGTCTCACCGGCATGATCAACACACTGGCGACGCCGCTGTTCGACCTGTGGCGGGCGCAGCTCATTCGCGTTTTGCTGGCGCCTCATCTGGGCAAGCCTGTGGCTCCGATCCCTTCGGTTCAAGCCGCAGTCGAGCTCGTCCGTACCAGATTTCCGGATCGCCTCGTCACCTCGGTGACGATGCCGACCGCGGCGCGCTTCGGCAGCCCGCAGCACCTCGTGGTCTGGACCAAAGGAGCGACGCCCTTCACGGCACGCATGTTCCAGCCGATGCTGGTCGACGCCAATGACGGCAAGACGATCGTCGCGCCCGAGGTGCCGTGGTATCTGAAGACGCTTCAGGTCTCGCGTCCGCTGCATTTCGGCGATTACGGCGGGCTTCCGTTGAAGATCGTCTGGGCGCTTCTCGACACCATGGCGATCATCGTTCTCGTCAGCGGAATCTATCTCTGGGCGGCAAGGCGAAAGCCGTCGGCCCGAAAGCCGCTGCGTGCCGAGCGGCCCACGGCAGTCGGTGTCTGATCCCATGCGCCCTATCGTGTCCAAGGCGGACGCTACCGACCCGGCCCGGCACTCCAGAAGCGGGTGGGACGTGTTCCGGGTGCCGCTCCTGGTCGGCTTGGTCTGCGCCGTGGGGCTCGGTCTGGCGCTCGTCGGCGATGGGATCTGGGACGACCTGTCGTGGCTGGCGCTTTCGTTGCCGGTTGCGCTTGCCGCGTTCCATTGGCACCGCGCAGGCCGCCGGCGCTGACGGCCAACCGGCACCTATCGGTGCTGCTCTTCCGGGGCGTCTTCGACCTCATGCGTCTCGTCCTTGCCGCCAAGCATGCGATGCAGCCGGCGCTCGAGGCGGCGGCCGATCGTCAGCAGGACGAAGGCCAGCGCCAGGGCGACGATGACGATCCTCCACTGTCCGGCGCCGCAGACGATGCCGAGGCAGGCGGCAAGGAAAGTGCAGGCGGCGCTGGTGAGGCCCCGAACGCGAAAACCCGTGCTTTGGTGCACGATGACGCCAGCGCCGAGAAAGCCGATGCCGGTGAGGATGCCCTGGATGACACGGCTGGCGGCGTCGACGACCCTGGCTGGTTCGGCGAGTTGCAATGCAAGCAGAACCACGCTCGCGGTGGAGAGCCCGACGATGCCGAGCGTCTTCAGCCCGATCGGCTTGCCGTGCAGGTCGCGGTTGAGGCCGATCGCGCCGCCGGCGAGCGTCGCTGCGCCGAGGCGCAGCAGGATTTCGGGCCAATCGAGCTCGGTCATGGCGCCTCGATCATGTCTTCGGCAGCCGGCCCATCAGGTAGAATTCCTCGTTCGGCCGCATGCCCGTGAAATTCGCCAGCCGGTTCGACAGCGCGAAGAAGGCGGAGATCGCGGCGATGTCCCAAATATCATCGTCGCTGAAGCCGTGGGGGCTGAGCGCGGCGAAATCGTCCTCGGAAATCCGCTGCGCGTCGGCCGAAACCTTCATGGCGAAATCGAGCATCACCTTCTGCCGCGGCGTGATGTCGGCCTTGCGGTAGTTGATCGCGACCTGGTCGGCAATCAGCGGGTTCTTGGCGCGGATGCGCAGGATCGCGCCGTGGGCGATCACGCAATACTGGCACTGGTTGGCCGCCGACGTCGCCACCACGATCATCTCGCGCTCGGCCTTGGTGAGGCCGCCGTCCTTCTCCATCAGCGCGTCGTGATAAGCGAAAAAGGCGCGGAACTCGTCGGGCCGGTAGGCCAGCGTCAGGAACACGTTCGGCACGAAGCCGCTCTTCTCCTGCACGGCAAGGAGGCGCGTGCGGATGTCGTCGGGCAGCGTGTCGATGGCGGGCGCGGGGAAGCGCTGCGAGGCGGGCGTTGTCATGGGCATGGTTCCGGTTTTAGGCGGGAACCATAGTCGATGCGGAAGGCGGGCTCAACGGGCCGGCCGTTCCGACCGCGACGAACGTGCGAGTTATGAGCGACGCTCTATCTGCCGTCATTGCGAGCGCAGCGAAGCAAACCAGAAATCGCTCCGCGGAAAGACTCTGGATTGCTTCGCTGCGCTCGCAATGACGGGGTGGAGAGAGCGTTGCCTTACCGCAGCGGCTTCTTCAGCAGCGAGAAGCGGTCCGGGTCGAGCCCCATCGACGGCTGCAGCATCGGGGCTTCGACGCTGGACATCGTCTTCGCGGGCGGTGCCGAGAACACCGGGTCGTTCGGCACGTCGCGCTGCGAGGTGGCGCCGCGCCAGCGTTCCAGCACGGCGCTGACGAAATGCATGTCGTGGCCGGAGGTGACGGACGGCACGCTCGAAATGGTGGCCTCGCCGCGCGGCAATTGGTGCGGCGGCACCTCCTTGAAGCGCAGGCGGGTCGGCAGCGCGACGCCTTCGCCGAACGCCAGCACCTCGCGGGTGCCGAGCGACGGCACGAAGGAGAGCAGGTTCGCGGCGGCGTCCGACACGGCGGCGCGCAGCAGCGCCTGGTCGCGGTCGTTGGCGAGGCGCATCGTGAACAGCGTGTTGCACTGGGAGATGATGGTGGCGTCGAGCTCGGCGGGGCGCTGAGTGATGAGGCCGAGATAGACGCCGTATTTGCGGCCTTCCTTGGCGATACGCGACACCGCCTTGCGGGTCGGGCCGAAGCCGATGTTGCGGTCGGCGGAGGCGTAGCGGTGCGCCTCCTCGCAGACGAACAGCAGCGGCGAGACGCCGTCGCTCCAAAGGCCGAAGTCGAAGGCCATGCGGCACAGCACCGATACGACGGAATCGATGACCTCGGCCGGGAAACCGGCGAGCTGCATCACCGTCATCGGCTTGCCGTTGGCGGGCAGGCGGAACAGATGGCTGATCACCTCGGCCATGGTGTCGCCGCCGACATTGGCGTTGTCGAACATGAAGGCGTAGCGCGGGTCGTTGCGGACGGCCTCGATGCGCGATATCAGCTTGTGATAGATGATGCGCGAGGAGCGGTTCTCGAGCTTGCCCATGCGCTCGTCGATCAACGACAGCAGGTCGACCAGGCGATAAGGCACCGGCGTGTCGACGGTGTAGCCGATCTGCTTGGGATCGATGCGCTTGAGGCCGATGCGGTCGGCGTTCTGGTACTGGGTGTAGACGCCCTTGGCGAGCGGGATCACCTCGGCGAGGATGTCGAGCTCTTCCGGCACGCCGGCGCGGCCGCCGAACAGCACGTCGACGATTTCCTCGAAGTTGAACAGCCAGAACGGCAGCTTGAGGTTCCGCGGATTGAGCACCAGCGCGCGGTCGCCGAAGCAGCGGCCATATTCGTTGTGCACGTCGAGCAGGAAGATACGAAGGTTCGGCCGCGCCTTCAGGATCTCGTTCAGCAGCAGCGAGACGCCGGTCGACTTGCCGACGCCGGTCGATCCCAGCACGGCAAAATGCTTGGACAGCATTTCCTCGACGTCGACATAGGCGATCACCGAGCGGTCCTGCTGCAGGAAGCCGACATTGATCTGGTCCGAGCCGGTCGGCGCATAGATCGTGCGCAGCTCCTGGCTGGTGATCAGGTCGACGGCATCGCCGATGGTCGGATAGTTGGTGACGCCGCGCTGGAATTTGGCCTTGTCCGCGGCATTGAGGATCTCGCCGAGCAGGTCGACCGAGGCGATCGCGATGTAATTGTCCGCGCTCGACAGATTCTCGCAGGAGACCTCCGTGATCATCGCAACGATGACCGAGCTGGCGCAGCGAATGCTGACGAAGCGGCCGACGGTTGCCCGCACCTCCGAGATCGGCATCCGGCTTTCCGCCAGAAGCCCGACCCGGGCGAGCGATCCGCGAACCGAAATCACGCGTCCAAAGGATGTCACGATGAATGAACCTGGCAAGAGCGAGGGATTTGCCCGGACTATGCATGGCGGTCGCTGCACAAACGGTTAAACGCCGGGCGCGCCCGCTTCGTTAAATCCGCGGTAATTCGGTCCGGAGCCTTGTCGCCAATGCCTGCTCATGGCTGGAATCGCCGGGAAAACACTGCAATTTCCGGGTCTTTAGGGGCGAGATGGTCCTTAAGGAAGCCTTTACCATCCGAGCAGGCCTTTGATTGGGGCCGACCGCTGTGGCTTCGGTCAGGCGCCTTCGCGGCGGGGACGCCGTTGTTTTGTTGACGGGACCTAATGATTTGTACATTAGTACAAATGAGGCCGTCTCTGTCGGCACGGCGCACACAGCCCGCCCGCGCCTCGTGCCGCGGGCGTCTCGATCGCGCCGCCCGCTCAGGCGGATCGCAAGCCACGCTCCAGGAGAAAACCATGCAGCCCGAACCGATCCTCGATCTCGCCCATCTTGGCCACATGGAGCTGCTGACGCCGAAACCGGACGAGAGCCTGAAATTCTTCGTCGATGTCATGGGCATGACGGTCAGCGGACAGAAGGGCGAGTCGGTTTATTTGCGCGGCTGGGACGATTACGAGCGCTATTCGCTGAAGCTGACGGCGTCGAAGACCTCGGGCATGGGCCACATGGCGCTGCGTGCGCGCAGCCAGCAGGCGCTGGAGCGGCGTGTCGCCGCGCTGAAAGGATCCGGCTTCGACATCGGCTGGATCGACGGTGACATGGGGCAGGGGCCGACGTTCCGCTGCCGTGATCCCGATGGTCATATCGTCGAGCTCTATTACGAGACCGAATGGTATCAGGCGCCGCCGGAACTCAAGCCGGCGCTGAAGAACCAGGCGCAGCGCTTTCCCGCCCGCGGCGTCAATGTCCGCCGGCTCGACCACCTCAACTGCCTCGCCGTCGACATCAAGGCCAACCGCGAGTTTTTCGAAAACTATCTCGGCTGCCGGCTCACCGAGCAGATCGTGCTCAACGACGGCCGTGAAGCGGCGATGTGGCTGACCATGTCGAACAAGAGCTACGATTTCGCCTATTCGCTCGATCATTCCGGTGTGCCGGGCCGCTTCCACCACGTCACCTACGCTCTCGACAGCCGCGAAGAGATTCTTCGCGCGGCGGATATTTTCCTCGAGAACGGCATCCATATCGAGACCGGGCCGCACAAGCACGCGATCCAGCAGACCTTCTTCCTCTACGTCTACGAGCCCGGCGGAAACCGCGTCGAGGTCGCCAATGCCGGCGCGCGCCTCATCCTCGCGCCCGACTGGAAGCCGATCGTGTGGACCGAGGAAGAGCGCAAGAAGGGCCAGGCCTGGGGTCTGAAGACGATCGAGTCGTTCCACACCCACGGCACGCCGCCGGTGGAGATGACGAAGCACGGCTAAAGCAGGATGAGGTTTGGATTGAATCAAGCCGCCGCGGGCTCGGTGCACCTCTCCCGCTTGCGGGAGAGGTCGGCGCAACGCGCCGGGTGAGGGTTCTCTCCTCCAGGAGAGTGTCCCGTTGTGGAGGAACCCTCTCCCCAACCCTCCCCCGCAAGCGAGAGCTTTGCACAAGAGGAGGATTTGCGATTCTCTAGGGCCTGTGGTGGAGGCGGATTCGGATGGCATATCGAGAGGTTGGGCAACTGAGCTTCGCGGATGCGCTGGTATCGCGGCGGGGGAAGGGTAGCCCGGTGCTGAAGCGGATTGGCGAACTGGTCGACTGGGCGGCAGTGGAGAGAGTGCTGAATGGTCTTCCGGAGCCGGAGCGCGGCCCTCCGCCCTATCCGCGACTGGTGCTGTTCAAGGCGCTGCTGCTGCAGCAATGGTATGGGCTTTCCGATCCGGCGCTGGAGGAAGCGCTCGACGACCGGGCCTCGTTCCGCGCCTTCTGCGGCTTTGTGCTGAGCGACGAGACGCCTGATCACACGACGATCTGGCGATTCCGCGAGGCTTTGCAGCGAGCCGGTCTGGACGAGAAGCTGTTCGCCGAGATCCTGCATCAGATCGACGCACGCGGGCTGGTGCTGCGCCGGGGCACATTGATCGATGCGAGCCTGATCTCGGCAGCAGTAAAGCCGCCGAAGCCGCCAGAGGACCCGCAGCCGCCCGGCCCGGACGGCCGTGAACCGAGCAAGCTGGTCAACAGCAAGCGCGATCCAGATGCACGCTGGACCAAGAAGGGCGGCAAGCGGTACTTCGGCTACAAAGCCCATATCGGCATGGATCAGAGTTCGGCCATCGTCCGCCGCAGCAAGCTGACCGACGCTGCGGTCAACGACACGGTGCCCGCCGACGAGTTGGTCTGTGGTGATGAGAAGGCGGTCTATGCCGACCAAGCCTATGACAAGCACAAGCGCCGCAGCGGGCTCGCCGCGCGAGGAATCAAGCCGAGGCTGATGTTCCGGCCGAACAAGCATCATCCGCTCACCGAGCGGCAGAAGCGCTTCAACAATGCCGTGGGAAAGCGCCGCGCACCGGTCGAGCAGGTCTTCGCGCGCCTCAAGGGCAGCTACCGCTGGGCGCGCGCTCGCTATCTGGGTTTGGCGCGCAATCAGACGCATCTGCGCCTGATCTGCCTCGCCATGAACCTCAAACGATGGGCGGTGCTGTGCCCGATAGGAGCCGCAGCGTGACCACCACCCGCCGCTACCCCGCGGCCACGAAAAACAGACGCCCCACCCCTCTGGGGCTACGCGAGGCCGTTCAAAAAAAGCCCCATATCGAACTTCACTCCAGCACAACTCATTACGCAAAGCTCTCGCTTGCGGGGGAGGGAGCGCACCTTCCGTGTCGCGGCAAATGAAACCTAATCTCATCAGGCTCTAGTGCGCCGACGCCCGCACCTTTGCGATCGTCTCGCGCATGCCGGTCCAGGCCGGCTTGTCTGGCGCGAACTGCCGGCGCAGGAAGCTGACGAGCTCCTCGACCTGCGCGTCGCTCATGCTATTCCCAAACGCGGGCATGTAGCCGAGATCGCTCGAGACGGGCTCAGCGATGCCGTGCAGGATGACCTGCACCAAATTGTCCGACGTGGCGCTGTGCAGATTGCTGTTGAGCGCAAGCGAAGGCCTGGCGCCGAACAGCGGCAGGCCGCCGACCTCATGGCACACCGCACAGGCGCCCTGGTAGAGCCGCGCACCAGTCGACGATGCGACAGTGACCTGGGTCGCGCTCTCGAGCCTGGTGGCGAGCGCTTCCTGCGCCCGTGGGCCGACCGCGGTGTCATTGAACGAGTTGAGATAGACCGCCATCGCGCGGATGTCCTGATCGGGCAGGGCCCTGAGATCCCTGACGATCGGCGCCATCGGGCCGGCGGCGACACCGTGGTAGCGCGAATGCCCGGTGCGCAAATAGGCGTAGAGCTCATCCTCGCTCCACGGGATCGGCGCGTGCGAGAGCGAGGTCAGCGCCGGCGCTTCCCAACCCTCGGCGAAGCCGCCGGCGAGATAGGCGTTGCGCTGCTCGGCGCCGAGCGCGTTGCGCGGCGAATGGCAGGCGCTGCAATGACCGAGGCTCTCGACCAGATAGGCGCCGCGATTCCATGCTTCCGATTTGGCGGGATCGGGCTTGAACTCCTTCGTGTCGTGAAACAGCGCGTTCCAGCCTGCGAGCAGCGGACGGAGATTGAACGGGAAGGCGAGCGTGTTTTCCGGTGCCGTCGCGCGAACCGCGGGCTGCGCCATCAGATAGGCGTAGAGCGCCTGCAGATCGGCGTCGCTGGTCCTGGCGAAGTGCGTGTAGGGAAAGGCGGGATAGAGCTGGCGTCCGTCGCGATGCAGGCCGTCGCGCATCGCGCGCTCGAACGCGGGATAGGACCAGGCGCCGATGCCGGTCTCGACATCGGGCGTGATGTTGGTCGCGTAGATCGTGCCGAACGGCGTTTCCAGGGCGCGGCCGCCGGCATTCGGTGCCCCGCCGATCTTGGTGTGGCACTCGGCGCAATTGCCGAGCGCGGCGAGTTGCTCTCCGCGCGCGATCGTCTGCGCGGAATAAACCGACGCATCCGGCCGGGCGATCGGCGCAATCGCGCGGCCGGGAAGAAGCGCCGCGCCAATACTGAGGGCGGCGGTGCAGACGGCTGCGATCGTCGCGAAGATGCCGGCGCGCCTGGCGAATGGATTTTCCCAGATGCGCGACGGCGGCGGGGCTGCGGGCGCTGGCAGCGACTGTGGTGTCGCCGATGCTTCGCCGTGCAGCCCTTTCAGGATGCGCTCGGGCGTGAACGGCGGCTCGCGGAAGCGCACGCCGGTGGCATCGAAGATGGCGTTCGCAATCGCCGCTGCGCTCGGCACCGAGGCGGACTCACCGACGCCGAGCGGCGGCTGGTCCTGCCGGGGCAGCATCAAGACGTCGATCTTGGGGACGTCGGGGAAGGGGATGATGGGATAGGCGCCCCATTCGCGCGCGGCCACCGCGCCGCGCTCGAACGAGACCTCTTCCATCAGCGCGCGGCTGGTGGACTGGATGACGTTGCCCTGGATCTGGTGGCGCACACCGTCCGGATTGATCATCAACCCGGAATCCTGTCCCGCGACGACGCGCGTCACGCTGACGTCGCCGGTCGTCTTGTTGACCGCGACGTCGGCAACCCACGCCGACCACGCCGCGCCATAGCCCGGAAACTTGCTGTGGACGTAGAGCGCATAGGCAAAGCCGCGCCCGTGCACGACATCGCCATCCTTCTCCTCGCGCACGGGGCGTGGTTTCCACCCCGCGCGTTCGGCGACCGCGTTGACGAGATCGACCGCGCGCTGGTCCTTCAGATAGCGCAGGCGGTATTCGATCGGGTCGACGCCGGCCTCGGAGGCGGCCTCGTCGATATAGGATTCATGGGCAAAGGTGTTCGGCAAGGCCGAGACGCCGCGGAACCAGGAGGCGCGCACGATCGGCGCCATGTCGTGGGCGACGACGCGCATGTGCTCGTAATCGTAGGGCGGGATCGCGGTGCGGTCGCCCATCTGCAGCACGGCGGGTTCCGGCGAGAGGCGGCCGGTCAGCAGCAGCGCCAGCGTCGGCGCGGCGTTCGAGGGATAGCGCGTGGCGAGATCGTAGGCCGCAATGCCGCCGTCGGCGTCGAGGCCGCCATTGACGTCGATGAGCTGCGCGGTGCCTTTGGGCTCCCAGGCGTGCTCCTGCTCGCGCGTCAGCTGCACGCGGACGGGACGGCCGACGGCGCGCGACAGCAGCAGCGCATCGGCGGTGACGTCGTCGGCGCAGTTGCGGCCGTAGCAGCCGGCGGCCTCCAGCCGGATCACCTCGAACTCGCTTTCGGGACGCTCGATCAGCAGTGCCAGATCGCTGCGCAGCACGTGGGGATTCTGCGTGCCCGACCAGACGCGGATATTGCCGTCGCTATAGTCGGCGACCGCGCAGGACGGTCCGATCGAGGCGTGCATCTGATACGGCCAGACGTAAGTGCGCTGCATCGGCCTGGCCGCGCCGGCAATGGCAGAATCGACATTACCCTTGTCGATCAGCGTGCGCGGGGTTGAAGGATTGGCGCGCAGCGCGGTCTCGACATCGGCGAGATCGGTCAGCTTGGGTGTCGGCTTCCAGCTCAACTTGAGCTGTTCGGCAGCGCGAATCGCATTCTCCTCGCGCTCGGCAACGACGCCGACGAAATCGCCGATCCGCACGACGGCGATGATTCCGGGGATGTCGCGCACCGAGGATTCATCGACCGCAATGAGGCTGGTGCCGACGAACGGCCCGGCATCAACGCCGGCATAGGGCGGCCGCACCACGCGGCCATGCACCATGCCTGGCACACGGATGTCGTGCACGAAGGTCAGCTCGCCCGTGGCTTTGGCAGGCAGATCGACGCGCGGCACCGACTGGCCGACGATGGCGTAATCGCCGACCGGCTTGAGCGTGACGTCGTCGGCCAGCTCGAGGCGGATCGTCTCGTCGCCGATGAGCTCGCCATAGCTGATGCTGCGATTGTCGTGGCCGCGAACGAGCCCGTCCTCGATCCTGAGCTCGGCTTCCGGCAAGTCCAGACGTTCCGCCGCGCGCGCGATCAGAAAGTGCCGGGCTTGCGCCGCGGCCTTGCGCAGCGGCACGGCGGTGATCTGGATGGTTTCGCTCGCGATCGTCGCGCCCTGGTTCGGCACAACGGCCGTGTCGCCGAGCACGACGACGACGCGCGCAAAGGAGACGTCGAGCTCTTCGGCGACGATCTGTCCCAGCGCAGTGCGGATGCCGGTGCCAAGATCGACATGGCCGTTATAGGCCGTGACCGAACCGTCCGCGGTGACGCGGATGAAGGTCTCGGACGTGACCTCGTCCACGCTGCGGGCGACGATGAGCGAACCCGCGCGCGCAGCTCCGTTCGAAACAAGGGAGGCCATCAATCTGCGGCCTCGGTGAGCTGGCCAGAGGCGCGCATCACCGCGCGTAGGATCTCGACATGGGTGCCGCAGCGGCAAAGATTGTAGCGCAGCGCCGCCAGCGCTTCCCGCTCGGTCGGCCGCGGGTTGATCGCGAGCAACGCCCTGGTGGTCATGATCATGCCGTTGAGACAGTAGCCGCATTGTGCGGCCTGCTCGTCGATGAAGGCCTGCTGCACGACGTCGGGCTTGTCGCTTGTGCCGAGGCCTTCGAGCGTCACGATGTCGCGGCCGACACAGCCGCTCACCGGAATCACGCAGGAGCGTGCCGCGACTCCATCAATCAGGACAGTGCAGGTGCCGCATTCCCCCAAGCCGCAGCCGTATTTCGGGCCGTTCAGCGCGAGGTCATTGCGCAGCACATAGAGCAGCGGCGTGTCCGGCGCTGCCGTGACGTCGTGGATCCTGCCGTTCACGGTGAGGCGGATCGGTGTCTGCGTCATCCTCTGGTCCTAAGCCCGCATGAATTCCACATCGCGACGATACCGTTTGTACACAAACGTGCAAGCCGTGCATGCCGCACTGCAGCGCGATTGCCTTCTTTGTGGACAGGGCGGATAGGCAAATGAGGTTTTATGCGGCATCGGCATCTTTTACGCTGCACCGCCGCTTGACAGGGCTGGGGCAGCGCGCGCAACATCGTTCGTATACGAATGATAACTGCGATGTCCGCCGGCTCCGACATGGTGACAGAAACGACGAGCGCCGTCATCGACAAGATCCGCTGCGATGCTTGTCCGGTGATGTGCTACATCAAGCCGGGTGCGGCGGGCGCCTGCGACCGTTATGCCAATCACGACGGCAAGCTCGTCCGCGTCGATCCGCACGTCATCCTGGAGCGCACCGTCTCACATGGCGGCAAGCTCGTTCCGTTCAACCGCACCGAGGATTGGGACGGCAAGATCGTCCATGAGCCCTCGACCTTCGTGACGGCGATCGGCGCAGGCACGACCTATCCCGACTACAAGCCGGCGCCGTTCATCGTTTCGGCAGAGGTCGATGGCGTCGACATGGTGACCGTCGTCACCGAGGGCATCTTCTCCTATTGCGGCATCAAGGTGAAGATCGACACCGACCGCTATCTCGGTCCGGAGACTGCGACGGTCCGGGCGCAGGGCGAAGCGGTCGGCCACGTCACCACCAGCGAATACGGCTCGCAGATGCTGTCGCTCGGCGGCGTGCATCATCTCACCGGCGGCTCCAAGAAGGAGGGGCGCGTCACCTGCGACACGCTCATGGACCTCGCCAATTGCAAGGCGGTGGAACTCACCATCGACGGCGGCGCCACCGTGGTGGTGCAGGCCGGCCAGCCGCCGATCGTCAACGGCGCGAAGGAAGAGCGCATGCGCGTCGGCTGCGGCTCGGCGACGATCGGCATGTTCGCCAAGCAATGGCACGGTAAGGTGGACGAGGTCGTCGTGGTCGACGACCACATCACCGGCGTGCTCTCGGAGCATCAGGCCGGAAAACTGCTCGACATCGCCGACACCGGCATCAAGATGAAGGGCCGTCGCTCGACGCCCGGCCGCTATTTCCAGGTGGCCGATCCCGGCACGGGCTGGGGCGGCACTGACATCTCCGATCCCTTGTCGATCCTGGGCCCGTTCGATCCCAAGGAAGCCAAGCCCGGCCTGACCATGCTGATGGTCTCCACCACCGGGGAGCATTCGTCCTACTACGTGCTCGACGAGGCCTTGAAGCCGGTCGAGACCGAGATGCCTGCCGAGCTGAGGTTTTCGGTCGAGCGCATCCAGGAAAATTGCGAGCCGGCACTGTGCACCGTGCTGTTCATGGCAGGCGCCGGCGGCTCGCTGCGCGCCGGCGTCACGGACAACCCGGTCCGGCTGACGCGCTCGGTGAAGGATGCGCTGACGCGTGTCACCAGCGGCGGCGCGCCGGTCTATGTCTGGCCCGGCGGCGGCATCACCTACATGGTCGACGTGACGCAGATGCCGTCAGGCGCGTTCGGCTATGTGCCGACACCGGCTCTGGTCGCGCCGATCGAGTTCACGATGAAGCTGTCCGACTATGCCGCGCTCGGCGGACACATGGACTATGTGAAGCCGCTCGCCGAGGTGCAGAGCGGCGACGATATCCGCCAATTGCCCTGGCAGAACCAGATTCCGGGGCCCCGCACATGATCAGACGCCCGCAAATCGCATTGCTGTCTGATGGCCGGCGGCTGCATTTGCAGGATGGACCGATCGATCTGATCGTGGAGGCGAGGGGACGCACCGATGCAGTGCGTGCGGCCTATGACGCTGCGGCGCTGCGGTTCACCGGATTGCTCGACGAGCTTTGCGCGGAGCTGCCGGAATTGCGGTCCGCCGCCGGGATGCGGACGTCGCTTAAGGGCCTCGTCGCGCGCCGCATGCATGCCGCGGTGGCGCCCCATGCCGTCGATGGTTTCATCACGCCGATGGCGGCCGTGGCCGGCAGCGTCGCGGAGGAGATTCTGGCTGCGATGCTGCGCACCGCGACGCTCGATCGGGCTTACGTCAACAATGGCGGCGACATCGCGCTGCATCTCGGTGTGGGCGAGCATTTCACGGTCGGCCTGATGGATCGGCCCGACCGCGACGGCGTGATGCGGACGATGCGGATCGAGGCGGACGATCCGGTGCGGGGCGTCGCCACCAGCGGCCGGCACGGCCGCAGCTTTTCGCTCGGGATCGCCGATGCCGTGACGGTGCTGGCGACAACCGCTTCGCAGGCCGATGCGGCCGCCACAATGATCGCCAATGCCGTCGATCTGCCCGGGCATCCCGCCATCATCCGAAGGCCGGCGAACGAGCTTCAGCCCGACAGCGATCTCGGCGCGCGCCTCGTGACGCGCGATGTCGGCGAGCTGTCTCGCAATGAGATCGCCGCCGCGCTCGAATCTGGCGCGGAATGTGCACGGCATTTGTTCGATCGTGGGCTGATCGAGGGTGCCGTGCTGCAGCTTTGTGGTGATATGCTTGTCATCGGACCGAAAGATATTGAGCGGCTGGAATCGCGCCCGCGTCAGCTGGAGCCCGCGGTTCATGCCTGAACAGGGACGTGTCCAGAGGAAGCAGCCATGAGCGCGATCATACGCAAGATCGTCACCGTCGTCGAAGAGACCCAGATGGAGATGGGCCGGCAGGTGTCGCCGCCGACCCGGCGTGCGGCGGCGATTGCCGTCATCGAGAATCCGTTCGCCGGAAAATATGTCGAGGATCTTTCGCCGCTGATCGCGATCGGCGAGGAGCTGGGCGAGCTCTTGTCGAAACGCGCAGTGGCCGCGCTCGGCATCGATGGTGCCAAGGCGCACAGCTACGGCAAGGCCGCGGCGGTCGGCGAGAACGGCGAGCTGGAGCATGCCGCCGCCATCCTGCACCCCAAGATGGGCGCGCCGGTGCGCAAGGTTCTGGGCAAGGGCGCAGCGCTGATCCCGTCGTCGAAGAAGCGCAGCGGTCCGGGCACGACGCTGGACATTCCGCTCGGGCACAAGGACGCGGCCTTCGTGCGCAGCCATTTCGACGGCATGGAAGTGCAGATCAACGATGCGCCGCGCGCCAACGAGATCATGGTCGCGGTCGCTGTCACCGACAGCGGCCGTCCGCTGCCGCGCGTCGGCGGGCTGACGGTTGCGGAGATCAAGGGCGAAGACGGTCTGAGATAGATAGAAGTCGTAAGCGAGTTCAAACTGGAGGTTGGGATGCGAGCGAGAAACTATTTTGCGGGCGCGGCCTTCGCGCTTCTGGCGGGCGGCATGGCTCATTCTGCCGTGGCGCAGGACATCAAGATCGGCGAGATCAACAGCTATTCGCTGCTGCCGGCGTTCACCGAGCCCTATCGCAAGGGCTGGCAGCTTGCGGTCGAGGAAATCAACGCGGCCGGTGGCATCAACGGCAAGAAGCTCGTCGTCGTCTCCAAGGACGACGGCGGCAAGCCGGCGGACGCGCAGACCGCGGCCAACGAGCTCGTCTCGAGCGAGGGCGTGGCGATGCTCGCCGGCACGTTCCTGTCGAACATCGGTCTTGCGGTCTCCGACTTCGCCAACCAGAAGAAGGTGTTCTTCCTCGCGGCTGAGCCGCTCACGGACGCCATCACCTGGTCCAAGGGCAACAAGTACACCTTCCGGCTGCGTCCCTCCAACTACATGCAGGCGGCGATGCTGGTGGAAGCCGCCAGCAAGCTGCCCGCAAAACGCTGGGCGACGATCGCGCCGAACTACGAGTACGGCCAGTCGGCGGTCGCGGTGTTCAAGAAGCTGATGTCGGAGAAGCGCCCCGACATCCAGTGGGTCGACGAGCAATGGCCGCCGCAGGGCAAGATCGACGCCGGCCCGGTGGTGCAGGCGGTTGCCGCCGCCAACCCGGAAGCGATCCTCAACGTCACGTTCGGTGCGGACCTCGTCAAGCTCGTGCGCGAAGGCAACACCCGCGGCCTGTTCAAGGGGCGCGAGGTCGTCTCGTTCCTGACCGGCGAGCCCGAATATCTCGATCCGCTCAAGGAGGAGACGCCGGAGGGCTGGATCGTCACGGGCTATCCCTGGTACTCGATCAAGACGCCCGAGCATGATGCGTTCCTGAAGGCGTATCAGGCCAAGTACAACGACTATCCGCGTCTCGGCTCGATCGTCGGCTATCAGACCATCAAGGCGGCGGCCGCGATTCTCGCCAAGGCCGGCTCGACCGATCCGGAGAAGCTGATCGCAGCGGCCGAGGGGATCTCGATGCCCTCGCCGTTCGGCGAGATCACGTTCCGCAAGATCGACCATCAGTCGACGCTCGGTGCCTATGTCGGCAAGACCGCGCTGAAGGACGGCAAGGGCGTGATGGTGGATTCGTCCTACAAAAAGGGCGCGGACTATCTGCCTGGTGATGCCGAAGTCGCGAAGCTGCGCCCGAAGGATTGATTTCTCTTTTTATCTCTCCCTCTCCCCGCAAGCGGGGAGAGGGACCTAAACACCTAACCCGGACCGAAGATGGCCTTCTACGTCGTACAGTTTCTGACCGGTCTCGCCAGCGCAGCGTCGCTGTTCCTGGTGGCGTCGGGCCTGTCGATCATCTTCGGCGTGACGCGGATCGTGAATTTCGCGCATGGCGCCTTCTACATGATCGGCGCCTACATCGCCTTCACGTTGACCGAACGCCTGTCCGGCACATTCGGCTTCTGGGGTGGCATCGTGCTGGCCGCGCTCGCTGTGGCAGTCATCGGCGTCATCGTCGAGATGGTGCTGCTGCGGCGCATCTATCACGCGCCCGAGCTGTTCCAGCTGCTCGCGACCTTCGGCCTGACCTTGATGGTCGAGGATCTCGTCGTCTTGATCTGGGGCCCCGACGATCTCGTCGGCCGCCGCGCGCCGGGCTTCAGGGGCGCGATCGATTTCTTCGGCCAGAACATCCCGAGCTACGATCTGTTCCTGATCGTGCTCGGTCCCGTCGTGCTCGGCATTCTCTGGCTCTTGTTCCAGCGCACGCGCTGGGGCGTGCTGGTGCGGGCGGCGACGCAGGACCGCGACATGGTGGCCGCGCTCGGCGTCAATCAAAAGTGGCTGTTCACATCAGTGTTCGCCGTCGGCGTCTTCCTCGCAGCGCTCGGCGGCGCGCTTCAGATTCCGCGCGATGCCGTGCATCACGCCATGGACCTGCGCATCATCGTCGAAGTCTTCGTCGTGGTCGTGATCGGCGGCCTCGGCAGCATCGTCGGCGCTTTCGTCGCGGCGGTACTGGTCTCCGAGCTGAATGCCTTCGGCATCCTGATCTTCCCGAAGATCTCCATCATCCTGGTCTTCCTGGTGATGGCGGTGGTGCTGATCGTGCGTCCCTGGGGCCTGTTCGGCAAGCCGGAAGCCGCCGCGCGCAAGACGCCGGGCCTCACCGTCAATCCCTGGCGGCCGCTGACCTCGAGCGAGCGGCTGATGGCGCTTGCGGCGCTCGTGATCGCGGCGATGCTGCCGCTGTTCGCCGGCAATTACCTGCTGACCGTGGCCTCGGAGATCGCGATCTTCGTGATCTTCGCCGTCAGCCTGCACTTCCTGATGTCGGTCGGCGGCCTCGCTTCGTTCGGTCACGCCGCCTATTTTGGCCTCGGCGCCTATGGCATCGCCTTCCTGGCCAAGATGGCGGGACTGCCGATGATCGTCTGCCTGTTGCTCGGGCCGCTGCTCGGCTGCATGGGCGCGGCCGTATTCGGCTTCTTCGCGGTGCAGCTCTCCGGCGTCTACTTCGCGATGCTGACGCTTGCCTTCGCGCAGATCGTCTGGTCGATCGCATTCCAGTGGGTGAACGTAACAGGCGGTGACAACGGCATTCTCGGCCTCTGGCCGTCGAGCTGGGCGGCAAGCCCGTCGCGCTTCTATTGGCTTGCGCTCGGCGTCGCGGCGCTGGTAACCGTCGCGCTGCGGGCCATGGTGTTCTCGCCGTTCGGCTACGCGCTTCGTGCCACGCGCGACTCGGGTCTGCGCAGCGAGGCCGTCGGCATCGACGCCAAGCGCATCCAGTGGACCGCCTTCGTGATTTCAGGCACGACCGCCGGCATCGGCGGCGCGCTGTTCGCCTATCTCAAAGGCAGCGTGTTCCCCGACAATCTCGGCATCTCGCTCTCGGTCGACGCGCTGGTCATGGTGCTGCTCGGCGGCGTTGAGACGGTGTCGGGGGCGGTGATCGGGGCCATCGTCTACAAGGCCCTGAACATCTGGCTGGTGAGCCAGACCGATCTGTCGAAGCTCGTGCTCGGTGGCTTCATCATGCTGATCGTCGTCGTCTTCCCCAAGGGTATCGTCGGCATGCTCGAGATGCTGGCGCAGCGCCGCAAGAAAGCATCGCCGCCGGGATCTCCCTTGCTCGCCAAGCCGATCGAGTCTGCCGAATGAGCGTTGCACCTCCACTTCTCGCGGTCGAAGGCCTGACCAAATCCTATGGCGGCATCCATGCCGTGCGCGGCGTCTCGTTCTCGCTGCGGGCCGGCGAGATCCTGGCGCTGATCGGTCCGAACGGGGCGGGAAAAAGCACCTGCTTCGACATGCTCAACGGCCAGAACAGGCCTGATAGCGGGCACGTCCGCCTGCTCGGCGAAGAGATCACGGGCCGCAAGCCGCGCGAGGTCTGGCGGCTCGGCGTCGGCCGCACGTTCCAGATCACCGCGACCTTCGCCACCATGACCGTGCGCGAGAATGTGCAGGTCGCGCTGATTTCCCATGGCAAGCAGCTGTTCAACCTGTTCGGCTCGGCACCGAAGTTCGATCGTCCCGAGGCCGGCCGCCTGCTCGAGCTGGTCGGCATGGGCGGCTATGCGGACCGGCCCTGCGGCGAGCTCGCCTATGGCGATCTCAAGCGGCTCGAGCTCGCGGTCGCGCTCGCCAACCAGCCCAAGCTGCTGCTGATGGACGAGCCGACGGCCGGCATGGCCCCGCGCGAGCGCGTCGAATTGATGCGGCTGACCGCGCGCATTGCCCGGGAAAAATCCATCGGCGTGCTCTTCACCGAGCACGACATGGACGTGGTGTTCGAGCATGCCGACCGCATCCTCGTGCTCAACCGCGGGACGCTGATCGCGGAGGGCTCGCCGGCGGAGGTGCGCGGCAATCCCCAGGTGCAGGCGGTCTATCTCGGCGAGGGCCTGGTCTACGATTCCCGCCACCGCGAGGGAGCCTCCACATGAAGCTCACGGTGCAGGACCTCAACAGCCATTACGGCCCCGCGCATATCCTGTTCGACATCGGCTTCGAGGTCGGCGAGGGCGAGGTGGTGGCGCTGCTGGGACGCAACGGCGCCGGCAAGTCGACGACGTTCCGCTCCATCGTCGGCCTCGTCGCCCAGCGCACCGGCCGCATCACGTTCGAGGGCAAGGACGTCTCGTCGAAGCCGACCCACGAGATCGTCCGCGAGGGTCTCGGCTACGTCCCGGAGGAGCGCCGCATCTTCACGGACCTGACCGTCGAGGAAAACCTCGAAGTCGGCCGCCAGCCGAAACGTCCGAACGCGCCGCACTGGACGCGCGAAAAGCTGTTCGCGCTGTTTCCGAACCTCGGCGAGATGAAGAACCGCCCGGGCGGGCGCATGAGCGGCGGCGAGCAGCAGATGCTCACCATTGCGCGTACGCTGATGGGCAATCCCTCGCTGGTGCTGCTGGACGAGCCGTCGGAGGGCCTGTCGCCGAAGATCGTGGAGCAGATGGTCGATGCCATCCTGACCATGAAGAAGGAAGGCGTCAGCATCGTCGTCTCCGAGCAGAATCTGCATTTCGCGCGGCTGATTTCGGATCGCGCCTACATCATCGAGCGCGGCCGAATCTGCTTCGGCGGCACCATGGCCGAGCTCGACGCGCGTCCGGATATCCGCGACGCGCATCTGTCGTTGTGAGGCAAGGGGAAGGGCGGGGGACGGATGGCGAGAAGCGTCGCGGCGAAGAAGAGCGTCAAACCGGCCAAAGCGCTCAACAAGCCGCCTTATGTGCTCGACGAGCAAGTCGGCTTCATCCTGCGCCAGGTCTGGCAGCGTCACAGCTCGATCTTCACGCGCGACATCGGCACCAATCTGACGCCGACGCAATGGGCAGCGCTGTCAAAGCTGGCCGAGACCGGGCCGTGCTCGCAGAACCAGCTCGGCCGGCTGACGGCGATGGACGTTGCGACCATCAAGGGCGTGATCGACCGTCTCACCGCGCGCGGCCTCACCGAGACGAGCCAGGATCCCGAGGACGGGCGGCGCCTATTGGTGAGCCTGACCCGCGCCGGCCAGCAGCTTGCCGAGAAGCTGGCGCCGAATGCGCTGGCGATCACCCGCGAGACGCTGGCGCCGCTCGACGCGAAAGAACGCGACACGCTGATGGCGCTGCTGAACAAGCTCAGATGAAGGTGCCGTAGTCTCGTAGGGTGGGCAGAGGCGCAAAGCGCCGTGCCCACCATCTTTCACCTTGCAAGCGCAGTCGTGGGCATGCTTCGCTTTGCCCACCCTACGGCACCTGTTGAACATGATGCAGCATCGCGCGACTAACCTCGATGATGATTTCATCGAGGTTTCGCATGAGAGCGGCAACGCGTTTCACAATGGTTCTCGCTCTGGCCACAGTGCTCGCCGGCCAATGCGCTCCTGCCTTGGCGGCGCAGCCTTACGAAGGCTTCTGGGCCTCGACCAAAAAGGACTGTCGCGACGACGACAGTCCCAACCGCATGAGCATCGAGGGCGGCAACCGCCTGTACTGGTACGAGACGCGGTGCCGCGCCAGCGAGATCACGGCCGACGGAAGGCTTGGCTGGAAAATGAAGCTGGCCTGCGAAGGCGAGGGCGAGAAATTTCGTTCCAATCCTCGCGTCTCCATCGCTGCGGATGGCAGACTGGTGATGGACAACGGTCCGGTAGGGCAGGTCAAGCGCCAGACCTATGTGCGCTGTGAGATTGCGAAGAAGCGCTGATCTCTTAGGTCTTTCCCGGCCATTTGGCGCGGTAGCGGATCTCGCTGCCGTCGCCAAGCCGCCGCCACGTTCCGAATTCCGGCGTATGCGGCGCCCGGGCCGTCAAATCGATTGGATAGATCCGGCTCGGCTGGCCCTGGATGTTGACGGCGAGCTGCCGGTGCGAGGTTCGAAACGCCAGCTCGACTTCGCCGCCGATAACCTCCTGGTCGCCGTCGCGATAGAACGCGGCCGGGCTGACTTCGCCCGGCATCGTGTTGAGGTCGGTTTGCAGTTCGATGGTGATGCCCTGCGCTGATGTCGGCACCGTAACCCCCGCCGGAAAGCGGACCTCGAACACGAGCAGGGGAGTGGCGCCGTTGCGGTTGAGCCAGGGCGTTGCGGTCGCGTAAGCGTAGGCGATGTAGGCGCCGATGCCGGCGGTGCAGAGCAGGGCGACGACGCCGAGCGACTTCAAGCTGTTCCGCGCGACGCCGCCGATGGCTGCATCCTGCCCTGTATCTTTGCCTGAACGCGTCACCAGCCAACTGGTAAGCATCGCGCCGGCGATAGCGCCCATGGGCGAGTAGACGAACAGTCCCAGCAGACCCGATGTGATCGGGTCTGCCCGGTTGCCGACGCCGAGCAGGGAGAACAGCACAAAGATCGCGAAATAGCCCGCCACCGCGCCGGCGACGCCGACGGCTATCCGTGATGAGTCCTTCATGTCTCCCTCGATGGTCGAGCAATGAACTGCCGCCGCCGAGGGCTGCCTGCGTTAGACGCAACAGGCTTGCGACTTGTTCAATGCCTTCGAGGGACGATGCGAGCCGCGGGCCGCTCCGGCTGCCTCACTTCGCCACCACCTCCGGCACCTTGCCGGCCGGCGGCGTGTTGCGGCTGCGCTGGGTGCGCACGATGCCGTCGATGATGGTCATGCCGATGCCGGGGAGGTCGCCGAGCTGGACGCTCTCCAGGATGTTCTTGCCCGGCGAGTGCTGCGCCTTGTCCATGATGACGAAGTCGGCGGAGCGGCCGACCTCGATCAGGCCGCAATCGAGCTGGCGCATCCGCGCGGTGTTGCCGGTGGCGAGGCAGAAGGCGATCTCGGCCGGCAGGTCGCCGAGCGAGGATAGCATCGAGACCATGCGCAGGATGCCGAGTGGCTGCACGCCGGAGCCGGCGGGCGCGTCGGTGCCGAGGATGACGCGGTGCAGGTCGCCCATCTCGCGCGCGGTGCGCAGCGTGAACAGGGCGGAGCGCTCATTGCCGTTGTGCACCAGCTCGAGGCCGCGCTTGCAGCCCTCGCAGATGCAGCGGATCTGGTCGTCGGGCAGCGCGGTGTGGCCGCCGTTGATGTGGCCGACCACGTCGGTGTCGGCCTCCAGCACCACGTCCTTGTCGATCAGGCCGGAGCCGGGGATCGACGGGCCGCCGGTGTGGATGGTGCTCTGGATGCCGTATTTGCGGGCCCAGCCGACCATTTTTCGCGCGGTCGGACCGTCCTTGACGCCGCCGAGGCCGACCTCGCCGAGCAGCTTGACGCCGTTGGCCGCCATCTCCTTGAAGTCTTCTTCCACCATCTCGCATTCGATCACCGGCGCGCCGGCGTGAACCTTCACGCCGCCGGGACGCAAGGTCCAGAATGCGCGCTGGGCGAACACGGCCATGGCCTTGAGTCCGACGACATCGCGGGGGCGGCCGGGCATGTGCACCTCGCCGGCGGAGATCATGGTGGTGACGCCGCCATGGAGATAGCTGTCGATCCAGTTGATCTGGTTCTGGCGCGGCGTCCAGTCGCCCGCCACAGGGTGGACGTGGCTGTCGATCAGGCCCGGCGCCACCGTGGTGCCGTTGGCGTCGACGATGGTGGTGGCGCCTTCGGTATTGACGTCCTTGAAACGGCCGATCGCGGTGATCTTGCCGTTCTCGGCCACGATGGTGTCGCCGTCCAGGATCGGCTTTTCCAAAGCGCCGGACAGGATCAGGCCGATATTGCGGATCACCAGCTTCGAGGGTCCGGTGGCCTGGGGTGCGTCATGCGCCATGGAAGGGGCTCCTTATTCCTAACTGCAACGCTTCCGATCTTGGGCAGCCTTGACCGCGGGATCAAGCCGGATTATTCATTAGTATACGAATGATCGTGTACAAACGACGCATAGCTGCCGGCCTCGGAACCGCAATTGACGCGACAGGGAAGGTGAGATGAGCAATTTCAATCAGGAAAGCGTTTTGAGCGTCCACCACTGGACCGACACGCTGTTCTCCTTCAAGACCACCCGCAGCCCGACCTTCCGCTTCCGCAACGGCGAATTCACCATGATCGGGCTCAAGGTCGGCGAGAAGCCGCTGCTGCGGGCCTACAGCGTCGCCAGCGCCAATTACGAGGACACGCTGGAGTTCTTCTCGATCAAGGTGCCGGACGGCCCCTTGACCTCGCGCCTCCAGCACTTGAAGGAAGGCGACGAGATCATCGTCAGCCGCAAGGCCACCGGCACGCTGGTGATCGACAATCTGGAAGAGGGGCGCAACCTCTATTTGATCGGCACCGGCACCGGTCTTGCGCCGTTCCTGAGCGTGATCAAGGATCCCGAGACCTATGAGCGGTTCGAGAAGGTGGTGCTGCTGCACGGCTGCCGACACGTCAAGGAGCTGGCCTATGGCGAGATGATCACCGAGCATCTGCCGAAGGACGAGCTGCTCGGCGAGTACATCCAGAACCAGCTGATCTATTACCCGACCGTGACCCGCGATCCCTTCCGCAACCGCGGCCGCATCACCGACCTCATCACCTCCGGCAAGCTGTTCGCCGATATCGGCCTGCCGGTGCTGGAAGCCGCCCACGACCGCGTCATGATCTGCGGCAGCCCGGCCCTGGTGGCGGATACCCGCGTGCTCCTCGGCGAGCGCGGCTTCGTCGAGGGCAATCACGGCGAGCCGGCCCAGTTCGTGGTCGAGAAGGCGTTCGCCGAGCGCTAAAGCGTTTTCGAGCGAAGTGGGGTCTGCGTCAAGAAAACGCGCCAAAGTAGGAATCCAGAGCCCCGTTGCGGGGCTCCGGATCCGGAATTTCTGCGCGAGAAGATCGCATTTTCGCCACCACCGGGGCGTTGCGGCGCCGATTCGGCGCACGATACACTGTGGGACCGAATCAGCGGAGTTCCCACATGGTTGCGGACAGCGACAGCAACATCGCCTGGCACCGGGTTCAGTTGAAGAAGAACCGCGCCGAGCTGAAGGCGCTGGAGACCGCGCGCTTCACGATGGGCGAGATCGCCACCTCGAAGCGCAACGGCCAGACGCAGAAGACGATCGCGGAACTCAAGCGCAAGATCGCGCAGTCGGAGCGCACGATCGCCGATCACGACAAGCGCACGCGCCGTCCACTTGGCACTGACCTGCAAAGCCTCAGCAATGGCAGTTGGAGCCATTGGGACTCCTATACCCAGCAGCAGCGCAAGAGCGGCCAGCGCTCCTCCGGGCGCGGATAGGCGCCGCTCTCTGCGCCTGCGGCCGACGAGCATACCCACCCTTGCGCCGGCCGCGCCGCACACCATCTCGGTGATACGCCACCAATCGCTCCGGTGATCCCCATGACAGCGCGCCTCGATTTCACCAGCGAGGCCTTTTTTCGCGATCCGCCCAGGGCGATCGCGAAATTGCGCATGTCCGGCCCCGTGGTCGCGACGCGGTTTCCTCTCGTCGGCGATGTCTGGATCACCACGACCCATGACGCCACCGCGCAGGTCCTGAAGGACGGCGCGACCTTCACGTTGCGCAAGGAGGATGGCGACGTCGCGGGCTTGCGCTGGTGGATGCCGAGGTTCGTCCGCAGCATCGCCAACAACATGCTGACGATGGACGAGCCGGATCACACGCGCCTGCGCAGCATCGTGGACGAAGCGTTTCGCCGCCGCGCGATCGTCGCGATGGAGCCGCGGATCCGGGCCATCGCCGACGGTTTGACCGACGAGCTGTTCGCGCAAGGAAGCCCGGCCGATCTGGTCGAGCGCTATGCGCGCATCCTGCCGCTCGCGGTGATCTCGGAGCTGCTCGGCCTGCCGCTGGCCGATCGTCGGAAGTTCATCGCCTGGGCCAACGCCATGTCCTCGCTGACGAACGTCGTCAGCTTCGTGTCCCTGCTGTTCACGGTGCGCAAGATGCGCGCCTACCTCCAGCAGCAGTTGCAGATCGCGCGCGTGCAAGGCGGCGAGGGCCTGATTGCCGAGCTGATTCAGGTCGAGCGCGAAGGCGGGCAGATCACGCCGGATGAAATGGTCTCGATGGTGTTTCTGCTGCTCGCCGCGGGATCGGAAACCACGACCCATCTCATCAGCGGTTCCGCCTACGAGCTGCTCAGGAATCCCGAGCTGCGCGACTGGCTGGAACAGGATTGGAGCCGCGTCGGGCTCGCGGTCGAGGAGTTCCTGCGCTTCGTCTCGCCGGTGCAGTTCTCCAAGCCGCGCTACGTGCGGCGCGACGTCGAGGTCGAAGGCGTGCGCCTGAAGAAGGGCGATCGCGTCATGGTGATGCTCGCCGCTGCGAACATGGATCCGGCGATGCATGACCGCCCTGAAAGCCTCGATCTCGAACGCAAGCCGAACCGCCATCTCTCGTTCGGCACGGGGATCCATTTCTGTCTCGGCCATCAGCTCGCGCGCATCGAGGCGGCCTGCGCGCTGGAGGCGCTGCTCGTGCGCTGGCCGAAATTGAGTCTGGCGGTCGATCCCGCCGATATCCAATGGCGCAAGCGGCCGGGCCTGCGCGCGATCGCGAGGCTTCCCGTCACGGCAGAGGGCCGCGGAACAGCGACGACTGCCCGCACCGGAACGAGAGACCATCGTTCCCTCACCGCGGCGAACTGACGTCGGCGACGCCCTTTCGGAAAATCTTTGCCCGTTGTGACCGGTCAGGAACGGTGTGCCGTTCGTGCTGTTGTCATCCCGACATGACGCGGAGGAAGTTCCTTGCGCGCATGTCGAGAGATCGACGTCTGAACGGGAGACAAGATCATGGCCAGCAAGATGCCACCTGTTCCACCGGACAATCAGAGCCGCAAGGGAACTGGCGATCGCAAGCAAATGCCCGCCGATCAGATGCCGCACGGTCAGCAACGTGCAGAGAATCCGGATCAGCAGGGACAGCAGGGCAACATCAAGCAGAACACGACCAATCAAGGCTACCAGCAAGATCGCTGAGGAGGACGACATTCATGTCGACATCCACGAAGACACCGAACAGCATTCGTCAGGGCGGACCCGGCGCTTCGCACGAGAACGCGAAGGCGCCGCTTCAGGTGAAGAAGCCGCCGGCGGACGATCCGCAGCGCAGCCACAGCCGGGTGTCCGGCGGCGGTGGAGAGCACGATTCCCATCACAGGCACGACGAGGCCGGAAAAGGCGGCGGCAGGTGACGATTGGAGATCAATATGCAGGGCAAGAAGACACACGAACAACAGGTGCGCATCCTCGAGCGGAAGCCCGATGTTCCGGATGCGCGAGAGCTCGAGCAGGCCGTAGGTCATAACCCGCAAGACACCCGCGTCCATCGTGCCAAGCCGGAGGTGCGTCACAGCGAATTTCCGGTGAGTCGCGGCGGCCTCAACCAGGAAAGCGATCACAACAAGCACAACGATCCCGGCCAGAGCGGCCACAAGCCGCCCAAGCCGACGACGGCGCAACAGAAGCATTAATCTTCGCAAGACGACTACAAGAGATCACTGCAAGAGGAGAGACGGATGCCTGGTGGGCACGGCAGCAAGACGCACTTCAGATCGGGCATGCATGGCAAGGGCGACGGCACCGGCGGCATGACCGAAGTCCCCAAGGACATGATCGGCGACAACATGGTCCTGTCCAACCGCGACAAGAAACAGCATTCGGACATCCGCGGCATGGACGGCAAGACGATCCAGACCGAGCAATATCAGGACCATTCTGCGAACCGGCTCGAGGATGAGCCGGGGACCGGGCAGACCTGAAGACGGGGCATTCCTCCCGCCAAACTTGCGGGCCGGTGTTCAGCCGGTCCGCTTTTTTGTGGGCGCAAGGTCACGCTCCCAGCCGAACACCGAACGGCCGTCGAGAGCGGGCGAGGCAGCGCGCTCGCCGGCGATGTAGGCCTCTACGGAAGGGCCTTGCGCGGTTCGCTCCAGCCGCCGCGCCTGCTCGTCGAGGCGCTTGATCGCCTGCATCTCCTCGTCGCGCCCGAGCTTCGCGTTCTGGATGGCGCCCTTCAGCACCCGGATGGTCTCGTCATAGACCTTGATCGGAACGGGGTAGGGATGCCGGTCCTTGCCGCCATGGGCGAGAGAGAAACGCGCGGGGTCGGTGAAGCGATAGGGCGCGCCGTGCACGACCTCCGCGACCATTGCGAGCGAGCGCACGGTGCGCGCGCCGACGCCCGGCGTCAGCAGTAGTTCCGGAAAATCCTCCGGGCCGCGCTCGGCCGCGGCGGCGAGCGTGCCGTGCAGGCGGCGCGCGAACACGTCCTTCGGCCGGACGTCGTGATGCGCGGGCATGATCAGATGCGGCAGCATGCCCTGCGCCGGCGTGGACGGGGTCCCCATGAGCCGTTCGAATTCGGAGACGATGCGATCCGGGCCGAGATCGGAGAGCAGCTCGAGCTGGGCGGTCCGAGAGATGTCGGCGCGATGATCGGTGAGGTTGACGATCTCGCCCTGCTGCGGCCCGTCGATTGCGCTGTGCGGCGTATCGACAAAGCTCTTCAGCGCCTCGGAGTGCCAGTGATAGCGTCGGGCCTGGCGCCTGTCGCCGTTCATGCCCTGCTGCACCACCGTCCATTTGCCCTCAGTGGTGACGAAGAAGCCGTGCAGGTAGAGGTCGAAGCCGTCCTGGACCGCGGCGCTGTCGACCTTGGCGACCAGACGGCTGGCCCGGGTCAGCTTGATGCCGTCGAATCCGACCCGGTCGCCGAGCTGCAACAGCTCGTCCGGCGTCTTGCGCGAATGCTGGCCGCGGCCGCCGCAGACGTAAATCCCGAGCTCGTCCTGCAGCGGTCCGAGCCCGCGCTTCAGCGCGCCGATCACGGAGGTGGTGATGCCGGAGGAGTGCCAGTCCATTCCCATCACGGCCCCGAACGACTGGAACCAGAATGGATGCGACAGCCGCTGCAGAAACGCATCGCGCCCGTAATGATGCACGATCGCCTGGGTGACGATCGCCCCGAGGGAGGACATGCGGCTTGCCAGCCAGGGCGGAACCCGCCCGGTGTGAAGAGGAAGATCGGCGCTGCCGGTACGTCGAGTCATGCTGGCAAGCCTAGCCCAGCTCAGCGACGGTTGCACCTGCGGGATGCTGCATTGCACGAGGCGGGGGAGCGAAGCCGGCCGGGAGGCGTTGTGCGGGTTGCGTGAATGCAATGATGGGGACGTTCCATGGATTGGCAGGCCGTTGCGGCCGAAATCGACAGCATGTTCCGCTGGGTACCGTCATGGTTCATCGGGCTGAGCCTGGTTGCCGGTGCGATTCTTCTCGCCCTGCTCGCCTACCGGATCGGCACGTGGCTGCTCAATCGCGGTTTCGGAACGCGCCTTCCGCTATTGAGCGTGTTCATCGAGCGTACGGCGGGCCCGGCGCAGATGGCGCTCTGCCTTGCCGCGGTCGCAATGGTGCTGCCGCTGGCGCCGCTCGACGATACGATCCGCACCCCCCTGACGCGGCTGTTCGTGGTGGCCTTCATCGCGTTGATCGGCTGGATCTCGATCCGGATCGTCGACATGAGCGCGGCGCGCTACTTGCAGAACTTTCGCGATGTCACCGAGAATTTCGTCGCGCGCAAGCATGTGACGCAGGTGCGCGTGTTCAAGCGCGTCACCGACACCATCATTGTCATCATCACGGTCTCCGCCGCGCTGATGACGTTCGACTCCGTGAAACAATACGGCCTCAGCCTGTTCGCCTCCGCAGGCGCCGCCGGTATCATCGTCGGTCTTGCGGCGCGTCCGCTGCTCAGCAATCTGATCGCCGGCCTGCAGATCGCCATCACCCAGCCGATCCGCATCGAGGATGCCGTGATCATCGAGAACGAATGGGGCTGGGTCGAGGATATTGCCTCGACCTATGTCGTGATCCGGCTGTGGGACTGGCGCCGCATGGTGGTGCCGCTGTCCTACTTCATCGAGAAGCCGTTCCAGAACTGGACCCGCGACACCGCATCCCTCATCGGCGTCATCGCGCTGCATGTCGACTATCGCGCCGACGTTCCGCGCATCCGGCGCTGGCTGGAGGGCGCTGTGAAGGAGTCGAAGCTGTGGGATGGGGAGGTGGTCAATCTCCAGGTGATCGACGCGGATGCCCGCACCATCGAGTTGCGTGCGCTAGTCAGCGCAAGGAATGCACCGCAGTCGTGGGACCTGCGCTGCGAGATCAGGGAAAAGCTCATCGCCTTCATTCGCGACGAGATGCCGGAGGCGTTGCCGCGCGACCGCGCCATTCTGATCCCGTCGGGAGACGAAGAAGCCGATCTTTTCCGGCGCGCCAACCCATCGGAGAAGGTGCGGTCGGCTGCACACAATTGACACCGGACGCGATCACCGGCTGCCAGCCATGGCGACGTCGGTTGGGCCATCCGCGCGCGGTCGCCGCTTGCGCAGCGTTCGCCGCGCCCAGATCAGGAGGCCGGTCGACAGCAGGGTGAGCAGCGCGATTGACGTCACGACATTGAGCGGCGAGCCGATCAGGGCCGACCAGTTTCCCTCGTGGATCAGGCGCGGCCAGTTGCGCGGCAGCGGCGTGACCCCTGCCGACGTGACGGCATAAGCGCGCAATTCGCCGCCGTCGTAAAGTCGCGCCATCATGCGGTCGCCGCGTGTCCCGATCGAGATCACGCGCGACAGCTCATGCGAGGCTGCGACCATGCGGATCGCATCGGGCAGGGCGAGGGGGCGACCATCCGCGCCGGAAACTGGTGCCGCCTGAAACGTGAGGCCGAACGCCATGCAGAGGCCGGTCAACGGGCTGAGCAGGATCGGCGGCAGCGTGAACCATGCGGTCCCCTTGTGCCATCCCGAGAGTGTATTGCGCAGCCGCGGCAGTCCCATGACGATGCCGAGCAGCAGGATGATCACCAGCGCGACCGTGGACGCCGTCACCAGCCAGGCCTGCCCGATGAGACGTTCATGGGTGAAACGCGCCCAGAGGAAGACGTTCGACAGGGTCGAACCCGCCGAGACGGCTTCGCCGGTTGCAAGGTCAATCGCCGGCGCGTTGCTGCCTTGCAGCTTCATGCTCTGACTGCCGGCGTTGATGAAGAGCCCCCGCGCCTTGCCGTCGGGATCGTGACGCTCGATCAGCTCGACGACACGGCCAGCGTCGATCGCGGGACCGCCAATGCCAGCCGTTTGCACAACAGGCTCGACGGACAGGATCAGGCCGGTGGCGATGATCACGAACAGCGGGAGGGCGAAGACCAGGGTGATCCAGCGATGAAGTCTCAACAATGCGGGCTTGCCCATTCGCCATTCCTCGGTGTCTTGCGACCGTGCTCGCGCACGGCGGTGCAAAACACAAATGACGCTTTATCCATGTTGTTGCGATGGGTTGCTGCAGCCGGAATTAAACTTCGGCACTGCTTGCGCCGACGGTATGCGAGTGACGCCGGTCACGCGTCGCCGCGATCTGCCCCCGCAAGCGCGCACCTCGACGGATCGAGCGCCCATTCGCGCATGGCCGCCACCACGTTCTTGTTGACGAGACCTGATCTTTTGTACGATAGTACAAATAACATGGTACGCAAGCCCACCAGCAAGGAAGCGGCCCGCAAGCCGAACATGCGCGAGGCGATCCTCGCCGCCGCGGAGGAGCTGTTCGCCACCAACGGCTTCAATGCCGTCTCGGTGCGCGACATCGCGCAGGCCGCCGGGGCGAATCCGGGCAGCGTGACCTATCATTTCAAGACCAAAGACGGTTTGCTGCTGGAGATCTACCGGCGCCATTGCGGGCCGATGAACCTGCGCCGTTCCGAGCTGCTCGCCGCCGCAAAGCGCGTGCGCGATCTTAAGGACCGGCTGGAGGCGATCGTTCGCGCCTATGTGGTGCCGGCCTTCACCTCCGGCAGCGATCTCGCCGGTGGCGGGGCGCGCTTCACGCGGCTGCGCGCGGTGATGTCGGCGGAGGGCAACGAGGTCGCGCGAAAGATCATCGCGCAGACCTTCGATGACACCAGCCACGCCTTCATCGACGCGGTCCACGAGAGCCTGCCGCACATTCCGCGCACCGACATCGTCTGGCGCAGCCATTTCCTGCTCGGCGCACTCTATTATTCGCTGGTGACGCCGGAGCGCGTGTCGCGCCTGTCGCGCGGCGAGGCCGACGGCAGCGATGCCGCGGCCGCCATCGAGCAATTGGTGCAGGCCACCGTCGCCGCCTTCCAGGCGCCGGCGCTGGACCAGGCCGCGCCGGCGCGGCGGCGGCCGGTCGTCGGCAGCAAGACGTGAAGCAAGCGGTCTCGCTTCGGCGGTTCACCTGATGACGATGATGTACACGCCGACCATTCCACCGCCCGATCCGAACACGCGCACGCCGAAGTTCAGGCTGCCGAAGCTGTCGTGCGACGCGCATTGCCACATCTTCGGGCCCGGCGCGAAATACCCTTACGCGCCGGAGCGTTCGTATACGCCGCCGGATGCGCCGCTGGAGGATTTTCGCATCCTGCACGCCAAGCTCGGCGTCGAGCGCGCCGTCATCGTCAATGCCAGCGTGCACGGCACCGACAACAGGGTGGCGCTCGATGCGATCGCGCAGAGCAATGGTGCCTACCGCGCCGTCGCCAACATCGACGATACCATCACCGAGCGCGAGCTGCGCGTGCTGCACGAGGGCGGTTTTCGCGGCTGTCGCTTCAATTTCGTTCGCCATCTCGGCGGCGTCCCCGACAAGCGCGCGTTCGACCGCATCGTCGCGATGGTCACGCCGCTCGGCTGGCATGTCGATCTGCATTTCGATGCGATCGATCTGCCCGAATATGCCGACATGCTGACGAGGCTGCCGCTCAGCTACACCATCGACCATATGGGCCGCGTGAAGGCTGCGGACGGGCCGGGCCAGCTCCCGTTCAGAATCCTGATCGAGCTGATGCAGCGCGACGAGAAGTGCTGGGTGAAGATCTGCGGCTCGGAGCGGGTGTCCTCGGCCGGTCCGCCGTTCACCGATGCGGTGCCGTTCGCGCGAAAGATCGTCGAGACCGCGACGGATCGCGTCATCTGGGGCACGGACTGGCCGCATCCCAACGTCAAGGTGATGCCGAATGACGGCGATCTCGTCGATTTGATCCCGCTGTTCGCGCCGGAGCCGGAGCTGCAGACGAAGATATTGGTCGACAATCCCGCGCGCCTGTTCGAGTTCGAGGCGTGACGACGTCTTCGCGATCGACGCGCTGCGCGAACATGCGCTGTGGACGCATGCATGAGAACGAAAAGGAGTAGCCCATGAAAACAGGCCTCGTCGTCACCGCCCATCCCGGCGATTTCGTCTGGCGCGCCGGCGGCGCCATCGCGCTGCATGCGAAGAAGGGGTATCGCATGAAGATCGTCTGCCTGTCCTTCGGCGAGCGCGGCGAGAGCCAGTTCGCCTGGAAGGAGAAGGGCGCCACACTGGAATCGGTCAAGGCCGGCCGCAAGGACGAGGCGGAGCGGGCAGCCAGGCTGCTTGGCGCCGAGATCGAGTTCTTCGATTGCGGCGACTATCCGCTGAAGCTGACGGAAGCGCATTTCGACCGTATGGTCGACATCTACCGCGAGCTCAATCCGAGCTTCGTGCTGACGCACGCGCTGGAAGACCCCTATAATTTCGACCATCCGAACGCGGCGCACTTCGCGCAGGAGACGCGCGTGGTCGCGCAGGCCATGGGTCACAAGCCCGGCGCGCAATACAAATATTCGGCCCCGCCGGTGTTCCTGTTCGAGCCGCATCAGCCCGAGCAGTGCAATTACAAGCCCGACACCATCCTCAAGATCGACGAGGTCTGGAAGGAGAAGTACGAGGCGTTCCAGATCCTCGCCGCGCAAAAGCATCTCTGGGGCTATTACGAGCGCGTCGCGCTCAATCGGGGCATCCAGGGCAGCCGCAACACCGGCGTGCCCATGACCTATGGCGAGGCCTATCAGCGCCTGTTTCCGACCGTGGCGGAGGAACTGGCGTGAAGTCGGTCGTCGTTCGCAATATCAAGCGTGCCGATCCCGCCGGCATGGCCGAGTACGGCGTCTCGACCGTGCACGAGGCCTACGGCCGCATCGGACTGATGAAGCCGTACTTGCGTCCGGTCTGGCCGGGTGCGTCGATCGCCGGTCCCGCCGTCACCGTGCTGGCGCAGCCCGGGGACAACTGGATGATCCACATCGCCGTCGAGCAGTGCAGGAAGGGCGACATTCTCGTCGTCGGTTGCACCACTGACAATACCGACGGCATGTTCGGCGAATTGCTCGCGACCTCGCTTCAGGCGCGCGGTGTGCAAGGGCTGATCATCGATGCCGGCTGCCGCGACGTCAAGGCGCTGCACGAGATGAAATTTCCGGTGTGGTCGCGCGCGGTCTCGGCCAAGGGCACGGTCAAGGCGACGCTCGGCTCGGTCAACGTCCCCGTGGTCTGCGCCGGCGTCAATGTCGATCCCGGCGATATCGTCGTGGCCGATGACGATGGCGTCGTGGTGGTGCCGAAGCGCTACGCGGCCGAAGTCGCCGAGAAAGCGAAGAAGCGCACCGCGGATGAAGGCGGCAAGCGCAAGCGCCTCGCCTCGGGCGAGCTCGGCCTCGACATGTACAACATGCGCGAGGCCTGGCGAAAGCGGGCCTCATCTATGTCGACACTTCCGAAGACGTCTGAAGGTACAAGAAGCGGAGCGGACGGATGGATCGTCTCAAGCTGAAAGCCGTGCTCGGCAATCACCCCCGTGTGCAGGCGGTGAAGAGCGGCGAGCTCCGCTCCGACCTCTTCGATCTCGATTTCGTCGCGTACACGCCGACCAACACGGCGTTCAAGCCGATGGTGCGCGAGCAGGCCTTCGACGTCTGCGAGATGGCGATCGTCACCTATCTGATGGCGAAAGCGCATGGCAAGCCGCTGGTGCTGCTGCCGGCGACCATGCTCGGCCGCTTCCAGCATTCTTACGCGCTCTATAATCCCGTGCATGGGACGCTCGGGCCGTCCGATCTCGAAGGCAAGCGCGTCGGCATCCGCTCCTTCACGACAACGACGGGCGCCTGGATCAGGGGCATCCTCGCCAACGATTACGGCGTCGATCTCGACAGGATCCGCTGGGTTACCTTCGAGGATCCGCATGTCGCCGAATATGTCGACACCACGGAGCGCGCGCCGAAGGACAAGAAGATCCTCCAGATGCTACGCGACGGCGAGCTCGATGCCGTCCTCGGCGAGACCTCCGATGATCCCAGGCTGAAGCCGCTGTTTGCCGATCCGGCCGCAGAAGCTGCCAGATGGTATGAGCGGCGCGGCGTGGTCCCGGTCAACCATCTCGTGGTCGTGACCGAGCAACTGGCGAAATCGCGCCCCGACGTGGTCGCGGGCGTTTATGATCTGCTCAAGCGGAGCAAGGCGCAGGCGGGGCCAGCGGCAACGCCCGACCTCGTTCCGTTCGGGATCGAGGCCAACAGGAAGCCGCTCGAGCTGATCGTCGACTACGCATTCCAGCAGGCGCTGATCCCGCGCCGCTACGCGGTCGAAGAGCTGTTCGACGAGACGACACGAGGACTGAACTGATGGCAGGTGATCCCAGGCGCTGGCAGATCGGGCTGGTCGGGTATGGCGAGGTCGGCAGGATTTTGGCCGAGGATTTGCGCCAGCAGGACATCAAGGTCTCAGCCTACGATATCAAGCTCGGAGGCGAGCAGGGCGCCCCGCTGAAGGAGCATGCGGCGAAATTCGGTGTCGCTCTTGTAACCTCTCACGCAGAGCTGACCACGAAATCCGATTTCATCATCTCGGCGGTCACGGCGAGCCAGGCCGTTCCCGTCGCAAGGGCCTGTGCCGCGGTGATCAACCAGGGCACCTGGTTCCTCGATTTCAACTCGGCCTCGCCCGGCGCCAAGCAGCGCGCGGCGGCGCTGATCGATGGCGCCGCCGGGCGCTATGTCGAGGGCGCGGTGATGACCTCGGTGCCGCCGTATCGCATCAGGGTCCCCCTGCTGCTGGGCGGCCCCGGCGCGAGAGAGCTCGAGCCGCTGCTGAACGCGATCGGTTTCGCGGCCAAGGTGGCCAGTGACAAGCTCGGCGTGTCCTCGGCCGTCAAAATGTGCCGCAGCATCATGATCAAGGGCCTCGAGGCCATGGTGATCGAGAGCTTTACGACCGCGCGCGCCTATGGCGTCGAGGATGCGGTGCTGGCTTCGCTTGCGGAAACGTTCCCCGGCATCGATTGGGAGGAGCAGGGCGCCTATTGCTTCCAGCGCGTGATCGAGCACGGCCGCCGCCGGGCCGAGGAGGTGCGCGAGGTTGCTGAGACCGTGCGCGAGGCGGGGCTGACGCCGTGGTCGGCGCAAGGCACGGCCGAGCGGCAGGCCTGGATGGCCGATCTCGCCGATGAGGGGCTGTTCGGGGTGAGGGCCAGCAGTCAGTTCGCACGCAGCGCGGACTGGCGCACCGAGGCGGACCGGATCCTCGCCAGGATCCATCGGACGAAATAGTCAGCCCAGGACTGGATCGTGAGCCTGAAAGCTCACGACCTGGTCGCGCGCGCGTTCGATCAGGTCGATCAGATTGCGGGATTTGCGGACGAGCTGCTCGGTGGCCGGCTGGGTGCGGAACTCGGCCAGCACGGCGCGAACACACTTGCTGGCGGCATCGAGCGTCCAGAGCGTACGGTTCACGTCGGCCTGCGTCTGGATCCCCGAGATATCGAGACCGGAGAGGACGTGGCCGATGCCGTCCAGCCGCTTCGCCGCCGCATCGGTCGGCGTTCGGGCCTGGATGGAAACGTCGATGCTGCTGAATGCGCTGAACAGACTCATACTTCCCCACCGAACGCAGATGATCAGTGCACGTCGTAATTATGGCAGGCGAGGCTGGTCGCGCAATGCGTTGAGCTACGGTCCGGGATTCTACCGAACTCGGGCGGGCTCGATCCGGCGGTAAAATCGAACTGCAGGGAAACGCTCCTACGGCGTCGCGATGACCGATTCGGAATGTCCCGGGCAAGGCGCGGCACGAAGTGCCGGGATATCGAACGAAATTGCTCTCAGCTCTTCGGACGGAACAACGTCGGCCGCGGCCGCGCGAATGTCTGCCGGCCGCGCTTGAAGCCCATCAGGACGTCGGGCAGCTCGGCGATGGCGAACCGGCTGTCCTTGGTATCGAGCACGATCAGGTCGGCGGGATTGCCAACCTTAATGCCGTAATCATCAAGGTTCATCAGCCGGGCCGGCAGCTCGGTCACGAGGTCCAGGCAAACATCGAAGTCGCTGACCGAGGCGTGCGCGACATTGGCATAGAAGTTCGCCATCCGCAGCAGCGAGGCATCGCCAAACGGCGTGAAGGGGTTGAGCACGTTGTTGGTCGCGACCGAGCAGAGCACGCCGTCACCGGCAAGCTTGTGGGCGAGGGTCAGTCCGCGCGGCGCGTTGTGGGTGGCCTCGCGCCCCATCAGATAGAGATCGGTCGCCGGCAGCACCGTCACGGCCACGCCGGATCTCGCCAGTTGCGCGGTGGCGGCCTTCATCCGGTCCGGCGGCAACGCCGACAGTTTTGTCGCGTGGCCGATCGCGACGCGTTCGCCGTACTTGCGCTGCTCGGTCTGGCGGCAGACTTCGTCCAGATGCCACCAGGAGGGATCGAGATCGAAGTCGAGATGGAGGTCGAGGTCGACGTCGAATTCCTGGGCGAGATCGAAGATGCGCGCGAGGTGCGCGTTCGGGTCGGTGTCCATGTAGGGGCAGCCGCCGATGGCTTCACCACCCTGGCGGAGCGCCTGGATCAGCAGCTCCTCGGCTCCGGGATCGTTGGTCAGGCCTTCCTGCGGGAAGACGCAGAGCTCGAGATCGATCGCCCAGGCGTAATCGCGCTTCAGCGCCTTCACCGCCTCGAAGCCGCGGAGGCCGATGCGGGGATCGATCTCGACATGCGTGCGCATGCGCGTCGTGCCGTTGACGATGGCGCGTTCGAGCACTCTGGCGCCGCGTGCATAGACGTCCTCGATCGTGAAATCCTTCTTCATCGCGGCGACGGCGCGGATCGCGTCCGAGACGTTGCCGTGATCGTGGCCGCAACGGCCGAGCAGGCAGGCCTTGTCGAGATGGATGTGGGTGTCGACGAAGCCGGGCAGGGCAAGGAGGCCGCCGAGATCGACCTCGACGGCCTCGCAGGCGAGCTTGGGCGCGATCGCGGCGATACGGCCGTCCTTCACGCCGAGATCGACGGGTGCGGCGGAAGAGCGCAACAGTGCGTTGCGGAAGATCAGGTCGAAGGCGGCTTGGGTGGTCATGGCGTTGGATTCAGCTGTGGCAGCCTAGCGGAAGCCATCGGGCCGGGCAGCTCCAGATTGTGTGCAGAGCTCGGCCAGATTGTCCAAAAAATGTGCATACACTTTCGAGTTCGGATTGTAGAATGGTGGCATCCGGAGAACCGCGATGTCTAATCCCGCAAAAGCCGAAAACCCGATGACAGACGCCGAGATTGTCGAAGCCTATCTCACCGCTTCGATGATACCTGATCCCGACGCCGCTGCGGCCTATATGAAGCCGGGCACGGTGATCACGTTCACCGGCGGGCGCACGTTCGACCATCCGCGCGGGCCGACCGGCTTCAATGCGAAACGCTATCGCTGGGTCAAGAAGAAGATGGACCGGTTCGACGTCTGCCCGGGCGCGGACGAGACCGTCGTCTACAGCGTCGGAACGCTCTATGGCGAGTGGATGGACGGCACGCCGTTCGAGGGCAACCGCTATGTCGATCGCTTCGTCGTGAGGGGCGGGCAGATCGTGAAGATGGACGTCTGGAACGACAGCGCCGAGCGCATTCTCGTTCAGCGCGGGATCGAGGCTTAGCCCCTTCGCGCGATCTTCGGCAGCTTGACGACGCGATTGCTCGTCACCTCGTCCGCATAGGGTGCGAGGATGTCGAGCAGGTCGCGGCCGCGCTGCGGAGTCGGGGCGACCAGCGCGCGATTGGCGACGGAATCCAGGTGATGGTGCATCAATTCCATCACCTTGGCCGCATCGCCCTTTGCCAGCGCCGCGATGATGGCGCGATGCTCGTTGATGGCGCATTCGGTGGAATGCGGCCGGCTGTAGAGCGACAGCGTCAGGCAGCAGCGATAGGCGACCTCGCTGACATAGCGCACCAGGATCGGGCTGTTCGTCATGTGGGCGAGCAGGATGTGGAATTCGGTCGCGAGCCGGATCGACACCGCATCCGTGCCGCCGCGGGCGCGATCCTCGGCGTCGACATGGGCGTTCAGCTCGGCGATCTGCGCCTTGGTCAGCTTGCCCGCGAGCTGGCGCACGACGAGGCGTTCGAGCTCGATGCGGATGTCGAAGGCATCGCGCGCCTCCTGCCAGCTCGGCGTCGCCACCACCGCGATCCGGTTGCGGCGGAGCTCGACCAGGCCTTCGGCGGCGAGTTGGCCCAGGGCATGGCGGGCAATGGTGCGGCTGACGCCGAAGCGCTCGCCGAGTGCATCCTCCGGCAGCTTGGCGCCGGGCTCCAGCGCCTGCTCGATGATGGCGCGCCGCAGCGCGCGGCAGATCACGCTGACCTTGTCCGACGATTCAGAAGTCTTGCTGCTGGCGCGCGCCGCCATCCGGCGAATCCCATAGGAGGTGACACCTTTCATTAGCATAGGTTCGCGTCGATTCAGCGCTCCAATTGCATGCAGTTCGGCTTCCAGCCTGCCTAAATCGAATCCGGCGGTCTGCGCGGGGTTTCGGCTAGGCCATTGATTTCGCGAGCGCCGACCGCTGGCATCCAGCTTGCATGCACTTTGCCTGTGATGCGCATGCAACCCAACGCCCAGTTCTACGGCCGGCCCGTTCCCGAAGGCTCTGCGACGACCGCCATCGAGCTGTCCGAGGCCTCGGTGACCTTCGGGCGCGGCGACCGCGCCGTGCCTGCCTTGTCGAGGACCACGCTCAAGATCGGCGACGGCGAGTTTGTCGCATTGGTCGGCCCATCCGGATGCGGCAAATCGACCATACTGCGTCTGGTCAGCGGCTTGGTGCAGCCGACCAGCGGCGTCGTCATCGTCGGCGGCCGCGAGGTCGCGGCGCGGGCGCTGCGGGTCGGCATGGCATTCCAGAATCCGACCATGCTGCCGTGGATGACGATCGAGCGAAACATCATGCTGCCGCTGAAGATCGTCGAGCCGTTCCGCTCGAATTTCCGCAAGCTGCGCAAGACCGAATTCCGCGACAGGGCCAATGCGCTGCTGGAGCAGGTCGGCCTCAAGGGCTTCGGCAATCGCTATCCCTGGCAGCTGTCCGGCGGCATGCTCCAGCGTGCCAATCTCTGCCGCGCGCTGATCCACGAGCCGCGCATGCTGCTGCTCGACGAGCCCTTCGGCGCGCTCGACCAGTTCACCCGCGAGGAGCTGTGGGCGATCCTCCAGAACCTCTGGATGACGCACAAGCCGACCGTGCTGCTGGTGACGCACGATTTGCGCGAGGCCGGTTTCCTTGCCAGCCGCATCTGCGTGATGAGCGCGCGTCCCGGCCGCATCCTCGACGACAGTCGCGTCGAATTCGCGCGGCCGCGCACCGTGGCGATGACCTTCGAGCCGGATTTCGTCGCGCTGAACCAGAAGCTGCGCGCCTTCATCGAGGATGCGCGCAGCGCCGCTGAAGAGGGGGCAGGCTGATGTTCGGGGTCGATATCAGGCAGAAGGCGTGGTCGGCGGGGCTGATCGTGCTGTTCTTCGTCGCCTGGGAGCTGTTCTGCCTCATGACCGGGATGTCCGACCTGGTGCTGCCGCGGCCCTCGCAGGTGTTCGTGACGCTGGTTCAGCGCTTCCCGGTGCTGTGGCCGCACATCGTGCAGACGCTCGCCACCACCATGCTCGGCTTCGTGCTTGGCGTCGTGCTCGGCGTCGCCCTCGGCGCGATCATCGGCGTCTCGAAGACGGCCTACGACACCTGCTATCCGCTGCTGATCGGCTTCTCCTCGATCCCCAAGGTCGCGGTGGTGCCGATCTTCGTGCTGTGGTTCGGCTCCGGCACGGTGCCCGCGGTGCTGACCGCGCTGTCGATCTGCTTCTTTCCGATCGTCGTCAATATCGCGACGGGCCTTGCCACCACCGAGCCCGAACTCGAGGACGTCTTGAAGGCGCTCGGCGCCAGCAAGCTCGACATCCTCTGGAACGTCGGCTTGCCGCGCACCATGCCGTTCTTCTTTGCATCGCTCAAGGTTGCGGTCTCCTACGCCTTCGTCGGCGCGGTGCTGTCGGAGACCGTCGCCTCCAACCGCGGCATCGGCAACGTCATGATGACCGCGTCCTCCAATTTCAACGTGCCGCTGGTGTTCGCAGGCCTGTTCGTGCTCGCCGGGCTCGGCGTCGCACTCTACGTCGTGTTCTCGCTGATCGAAGGGCAGGTCACCGGCTGGGCCACCCGCAAGAACGACGTGATCGCCACCTGATTTCTTGAACCGTCACGCAACGAAGCTGAGGAGGTCTCGATGTTGAGGAAAGTCACCGCCGCGCTGCTGGGATTGGCGCTGTCCGCAGGCGCCGCCACAGCGCAGGAAACCACGATCAAGTTCACGCTGGGCTGGAAAACCCAGGGCAGCGACGCCGCCTTCTTCTATGCCAAGGACAACGGTTTCTTCAAGGCCGAAGGCCTCAACGTCGTCATCGATCAGGGCGAGGGCTCCGGCGCCACCGTCACGCGCGTGATGTCCGGTGCCTATGACGCCGGCTTCGGCGACGTCAACGCCATCATCCAGAACGCCTCGACCAAGCCGCAGGAGGCGCCCGTCATGGTCTACATGATGTGGAACCAGCCGCCTTTCGCGATCGTCGCCAAGAAGAGCAGCGGCATCAACACCATCAAGGACTTCGAAGGCCACACGCTGGGAGGTGCGCAGGGCACGCCCACGACGCGCCTGTTGCCGGTATTCACCCGCAAGAACGGGCTCGACGGCGAGAAGATCAAGATCTCCAACATGGCGCCGAACCTGCAGGAGCCGATGCTGATCAAGGGCGACATCGATGCGGCCCTGGTCTTCAACATCACCAGCTATTTCAACCTCGTGCTCAACCGCCAGGATCCGGACAAGGACTTCAAATGGTTCTCGTTCGGCGAGTACGGTCTCGATCTCTATTCCAACGGCGTGATGGTCTCGCGCAAGCTGATCGCCTCGAATCCGAAGGCCGTGGCGGGCCTGGTGCGCGCCATCAACAAGGGCGCGATCGCGGTCGCCAAGGACCAGAATGCCGGCATGAAGGCGGCGCTGAACTACGACAACCTCATCAACGCCGAGGTGGAGAAGCGCCGGCTGCAATATTCCTTCGAGAAGCTGATCGTTTCGCCGGAGATGAAGGAGATCGGCATCGGCGACATCAAGGACGACCGCATGACCCGCGCCATCGGCATCGTGGTCGAGGGTTATCAACTCGCCCGTGCGCCGACGCCGGCGGAGGTGTTCTCGCGCGAATTCCTGCCGCCGCGCGCGGAGCGGGAGCTGGTGTATACTGCCAACTGATTTCGGGGAGAGGATCATGGCCACGGAGATTTCGGCAATCAGCCTGTTCCGTGGCCCTGATCGTGGTGTCAGCGATAACGTCGTGCTGCGGCACGACGGCGGAATCATCACCGATATCTCGGAAGCAGCGGGGCCGGGGCCTCGCTCCTTCGTCATTCCGGCCTTCGTCAACGCCCATGATCATGCCCGCGCCACCGCATCGTCCTTCGGTGCGGTCGGCATGCCCCTGGAAAGCTGGATTCTGCGCACCGCACTGGGTTCGCCGGTCGATCCCTATCTGACCGCGGCTTCTGCGTTGGCCCGTTCCGCCAAGGCTGGTTGCGCGGCGATGATGGTCCATTACACCCGCCCGAGCGGGACGATGCCCCTGGTCGACGAGGCCAGGGCCGTTGCGAAAGCCGCGTCCGACGTCGGCATCCGCATCGCGTTTGCATTGGCCGTGCGCGACCAGAATCCCATCGTCTACGGTGATGCCGAGCCCATGCTTTCAGGGCTCCCCGGAGGCGATCGCAAGACCATCGAGGATCTCTTCGTTCGCGCGCCGATGTCGCCGAAGGCCTATATTGAGCTGACCGATGCGCTTGCCGGAGCCATCGCCGGGCCGATGATCGACGTGCAGCTCGGGCCCGCCGGCGTGCAATGGTGCTCGAAGCCGCTGCTGGAGGCCGTGGCGGAGAACTCCGCGCGGACCGGCCGCCGCATCCACATGCATCTCTTGGAAACAGTGTACCAGCGCGCTTGGGCCGACCAGCAGTTTCCGGACATGGTGCGCTGGCTGCGCGATGTCGGCTTTCTCTCCGAGCGGCTGACGCTGGCGCATTGCATTCACGCCCGTCCCGAAGAGCTCGAGATGATCGCGGCCTCCGGCGCGCGCATCGTCACCAATTTCAGCTCGAACATGCATCTACGCTCGGGCCTCGCCCCGATCGCCGCCGCGCACAGATGCGGCTGCGCCATCACTGTGGGCGTCGACGGCCTGGCGCTGGACGAGGACGACGACATCTTGCGCGAGATGCGGCTGGTGCAGATGGTCCATGGCGGCCTCGGCTTCAAGGCGACATGGGTGCCGGCCGAAATGTTTTCGCTCGCCATCCGCAACGGACGCCATGCGACCGGCGCGCCCGGGAATGGTGAGCTCGCGGCGGGCAATCCGGCCGACTACGTCGTGATCGATCTCGATCGGCTGGATCGCGACCGGATCATGCCGGTCGATCCCATGGCGCTGCTGTTCGCGCGTGGCAACGCCTCGCTGGTGAAGGAGGTCGTCGTTGCCGGCAAGACGATCGTGCGGGACGGGATCTGCGCCGGCGTCGACCTGCCGGCCATCGAGCAGGAGTTGCGAGCGATGTACCGCGCCAATGTCGGCAAGCTCGACGGCTTCCGGCGGATGTGGCCGTCCCTGTCGGATCGGCTGAGCGGCTGGTTCGAGCAGCAGCTGACCTGCGAGTGACGTTCCGATGGGCGCCGCGACGGAATGTATATCAAACAGCGATAGCAGGTAGACGCAGCCTCGTCTGGCGCAGGGCCGACCTGTAGGCTATCAGCTCCTCGATAGTTCGACACCAATCCCCTTCGAGGAGCCCCTGATGCGCCTGCTGACCATTCTCCTGACCCTGACATGTCTTGCGGGCGCAGCTTCAGCCGAAGAGCTCACGGGCACCCTTCAGAAGGTGAAGGAGACCAAGAAGATCACGCTGGGCTATCAGGAGGCCTCCGTCCCGTTCAGCTATCTCGACGGCAACCAGAAGCCGGTCGGCTTTGCCATGGACATCTGCCTTGGGATCGTCGAAGCGGTGAAGAAGCAGCTCGGCATATCAGACATTTCGGTCGAGACGGTCGCGGTGACGTCCTCGAACCGGATTCCCTTGATGGTCAACGGCACGCTCGACCTGCATTGCTCGGCGACCACCAATAATGCCGACCGCCAGAAGCAGGTCGCCTTCACCAACACGCATTTCCTCAGCGCGACGCGCTTCGCGGCCAGGAAGGCGGCGAACATCAGGACCATCGACGATCTCAAGGGCAAGGCTGTCACGGCGGTGGCCGGATCGGTCAACCTGACGCAGCTCGCCAAGGTCAATACCGAGCGCAATCTCGGCATCAACATCATGCCGGCAAAGGACCAGGCCGAGGCCTTCCTGCTGCTGGAGACCGATCGCGCCCAGGCCTATGCGCTCGACGACGTCCAGCTCGCGGTGGCGATCGCGCGGTCGAAGGAGCCGCAGGCCTACATGATCAGCGAGGAAGCGTTCTCCAAGCCCGAGCCCTACGGCATCATGCTGCGGCGAGAGGATGCGCCGTTCAAGGCGCTCGCCGATCGCGCCACCGCGGAGCTTTATGCCAGCCCCGAGATCGAGGTGCTCTACAAGAAATGGCTGCAATCGCCGACGCCGCCGAACGGCCTCAACTACAACGTCCCGATGTCATCAGCCTTGCGCAACGCCTTCAAGAAACCGAGCTCGAGCGCAGATCCTGACGTCTACGCGGTGAACTGAGACGAGGCGTGCCGACGGCCGTCAGCCGACCCTGTACTCCCTGAAGCGCTCGCGCAGCGCCGATTTCAACACCTTGCCGGTGCCGGTCATCGGGAATTCGTCGAGGAATTCGACGGCGTCCGGCAGCCACCAGCTCGCGATCTTCGGACGCATGTGCTCGAGCAGCGTCTTGCCGTCGACGGTCGCGCCCTTCTTGCGGACGACGAGGAGCAGGGGACGCTCCTGCCATTTCTCGTGGCTGATCGCGACCACGGCAGCCTGCAGCACGTCGGGGTGGGACAGGGCGATGTCCTCGAGCTGGATCGAGGAGATCCACTCGCCGCCGGACTTGATCACGTCCTTGGAGCGATCGGTCAGCGTGACGTGGCCTTGTGGATCGATCACGGCCATGTCGCCGGTGATCAGCCAACCGTCGCGGTCGAGGCCTTCGTCCAGCTTCATGTAGCCGGAGGCGACCCAGGGGCCGCGGGCGCGCAGATGGCCGACCGTCTTGCCGTCGCGAGGCAGTTCATTGCCGGCGTCGTCGACGATGCGCAGATGCGTGCCGAAGCAGGCGCGGCCGGAGACCTGGCGGCGGTCGAATTTCTCCTTCTCGCTGAGATGCTCCGAGCCCGGCCGCAGGCCCGGCATCGAGCAGCCCAGCGCCTCGGTCATGCCCCAGGCCTGGATGTAATCGACATTGTACTCGCGCTTGAGCTTCTCGACCATCGCGCGCGGCGGGGCCGAGCCCGACGACAGCGTCGCGCGCAAGGTCGAGAATCTGTTGCCGGTCCGCGCCAGCCAATCGAGCAGGATCAGCCAGAAGCTCGGCACGCCCGCCGACAGCGTCACCTTCTCGCCTTCCAGCAATTCATAGAGCTTGTCCGGCTCGTAGTTGCGGCCGGGCAGCACGAGCTTCGATCCCGTATAGGGCGCGGTGAACGGCATGTTCCAGCCATTGCCGTGGAAGAGAGGCGCCATCGGCATCATCGCCTCGCGCACGCCTTCGACATGTCCCGGCAGGAAGTCGAAATTGCAGCAGGTCATGGTCTGCAGGATCGCGGCCCGGTGCGAATAGATCACGCCCTTGGGATTGCCCGTCGTGCCCGACGTGTAGCAGATCGTGGAGGCGGACTTCTCGTCGAACGCCGGCCAGGCGAAGCCGGCATCGTTCTCGCGTTCCAGAAGGTCCTCGTAACAATGCACGTTCGCGAGCTTCGTCTCCGGCATCCGCTCGCGCGAGGACATCACGACATAGGCCTCGACCGTCTTCAGCTGCGGCGCGATCGCCTCGACGATCGGCAGCGTGGCGCGGTCGATGAAGAGCAGGCGGTCCTCGGCGTGGTTGATGATGTAGACGAGCTGCTCGGGAAACAGCCTGGGATTGACGGTGTGCAGCACGTAGCCCATGCCCGGCGCTGCATAGAACATCTCGAAATGCCGGTGCGTATTCCAGGCCAGCGTTCCGACGCGGTCGCCCTGCTTCATGCCGAGCCGCTTCAGCGCCAGCGCCATGCGCTTGATGCGCGGATGGGCGTCGGCGTAGGTGTAGCGATGAATGTCGCCCTCGATCTCGCGTGCGACGATCTCCGCTTCGCCGTGATAATCGGCTGCGTACTGGATCAGGCCGCTGATCAGCAGCGGCATGTCCATCATCAATCCCTGCATGGTCTCCCTCCGGAATGCCACGTCGTTGCATGGCCTAGGCTTGTGATTTGCGCCTGAGGTTAGCGGAACGTCACGCAGCGTTCACGCAAAAAACCATCAGCGTGATTGCATGCCGCGCTTTTTCGGCGCTAATTTGCAGTGAGCTGCCGGTGAAGCAGCATGCGCGGGAGGACTCGAATGTCAGCGGAAAGACACAAGACCGATGCAACCGACGCATCTACGGTCGATATTTCCGCCCTCCGTGCCCGTTATCGCGACGAGCGCGACCGCCGTCTGCGCGCCGAGGGCAAGGCGCAGTATGTCGAAGTCACGGGCGAGTTCGGCCGTTATCTCGACGATCCCTGGGCCGATCCCGGATTCGCGCGCGCGGCGATCAGCGAAGCGACCGAAGTGCTCATCGTCGGCGGTGGCTTCGGCGGTCTCTTGTGTGGCGCGCGATTGCGCGAGGCCGGCATCGCGGATTTTCGCATCGTGGAAAAGGCCGCCGACTTCGGCGGCACCTGGTACTGGAATCGCTATCCCGGCGCCGCCTGCGATACCGAGAGCTATATCTATCTGCCGCTGCTGGAAGAGACCGGCTACATGCCGGTGCGCAAATATGCCCGGGCGCCGGAGATCTACGAGCACTCGCGCCGCATCGGCCGGCATTTCGGGCTGTACGAGCGCGCGTTGTTTCAGACCGTGATCTCGCGAATGACCTGGCAGGAGCAGGAGGCGCGCTGGCTGGTCGAGACCAATAGGGGCGACCAGATCCGCGCACGCTTCGTCATCCTCGCCGGTGGACCGCTGAGCCGTCCGAAGCTGCCGGGCATTCCCGGCATCGAGACGTTCAGAGGTCACAGCTTTCATACCAGTCGCTGGGATTACGGCTACACCGGCGGCAATGCGGACGGTGGTCTCACCGGTCTTGCCGGCAAGCGCGTTGGCATCATCGGCACCGGCGCCACCGCCGTGCAATGCGTGCCGCATCTCGGCCGCTCGGCCAAGGAGCTCTACGTGTTCCAGCGCACGCCGTCCGCGATCGGCGTTCGCGACGATCGTCCGACGGACCCGGCCTGGGCACAGAGCCTCGCGCCGGGCTGGCAGCGCGAGCGCATGGACAATTTCACGGCCGTGATTTCGGGCGAGCCGTTCGAGCAGGATCTTGTGCAGGACGGCTGGACCGGGCTGCTCGGCGAGATCCTGCTGGCGCCGCGCCGGCAACCCCAGCCGGTGACCTCGATGGAGGAGGCGCTGAAGGTCATCGAGCAGGCCGACTACCGCAAGATGGAGGAGATCCGCGCGCGCGTCGACGCGGTGGTCAAGGACGAGGCGACCGCGGCGGCGCTGAAGCCCTGGTACAAGGCGTTCTGCAAGCGGCCGTGCTTCCACGACGAATATCTCGACACCTTCAACCGTCCCAACGTGCATCTGGTCGACACCGGGGGGAAGGGCGTCGAACGCATCACCGAGAATGCCGTCGTCGCCGATGGCAAGGCCTACGAGCTCGACTGCCTGATCTATGCCAGCGGCTTCGAGGTCGGCACCGATTACGCCCGCCGCATGGGCTTCGAGGTGTACGGCCGCGACGGCATGAGCCTGTCCGAGCGCTGGCAGGACGGCGTCAAGACGCTGCACGGCTTCTACAGCCGCGGCTTTCCGAACTGCTTCCTGATCGTCATGGTGCAGGCCGGCCAGAGCGCCAATTTTCCGCACATCATCGACGAGCAGTCGCGGCACATCGCCTATGTCATCAAGGAGGCCCGCGCGCGCAAGGCACGCACTTTGGAGCCGACGCATGCCGCGGAGAACGCCTGGGTCGAGGAGGTCGTCAAGGCCGCGCTCGGCCGTCAGACCTATCTCGCCGAATGCACGCCGGGCTACTACAACAACGAAGGCGTGTTCGATCCGATCGCGGCAAGAAACAGCCAATATTGGCGCGGGCCGGTGGCATTCCTGCGGCTGCTCGACAAATGGCGCAAGGAGGGCAATTTGGAAGGCCTCGAATTGTCCTATGATCAGGCCATGGAGTCGGCGCGTTCGACCGGGTAAGATTGCGCCGCCAACGGTACAGGACAGGAGAGGTCGGGCATGATCAGGGGCAGAGCTGTTGCGGGAGCGGTTCTTGGCGCAATGACGCTGCTCGGTTGCCTGGCATCCTCCGCCGAGGCCGCCACTTGCGGCAGTTCGCCGGCCGGCTTCGAGGCCTGGAAGCGCGAATTCAGCGCGGAGGCGCAAGGAAAGGGCATCGGCCCCACCGCGCTGTCGGCGTTGATGCAGACGAACTACGCCAGCGCCACGATCGCGGCCGACCGGGGCCAGCGCAGCTTCTCGCTGACGCTCGACCAGTTCCTGGCCAAGCGCGGCGCCACCACCATCGTCGCCAAGGGGCGGCAGCTCAAGCAGTCGCAGGCCGCCTTGTTCGCCTCGATCCAGCAGCGCTACGGCGTCCCGCCGGGGCCGCTGATCGCGATCTGGGGCATGGAGACCGGCTTCGGCAGCCAGCGCGGCAATCAGAACATGCTGTCGTCGATCGCGACCCTCGCTTATGACTGCCGCCGTCCCGAATTCTTCACCGACCAGCTCTATGCGGCGTTGAAGCTGATCGACCGCGGTGTACTCTCGGGTTCGACCCGCGGGTCGATGCATGGCGAGGTCGGTCAGACCCAGTTCATGCCCAAGAGCATCCTGGCCTACGGCACCGGCAATCTGGAGGTCGCCGCCAACGCGCTGAATTCGACAGCGAATTTTCTCAAGGCCCATGGCTGGAAAGCAGGAGCCGGCTACCAGCCGGGCGAGCCGAATTTCGCCGCCATCGAGGCCTGGAATGCGGCCGGCGTCTATCAGAAGGCGATCGCGCTGATGGGTCGGCAGATCGACGAGGGCGGGGGTGCTGCGGCCTTGCGCTGAGCTCTAGCTCAGCGACGTGTGATGCGACGGCGTGAGAAAGTTGTTGCGTTCTGGAACCGACGGCACGAGGTTTGCTTTGATCAAGTTCAGGGCTGGGCATGAGGAGACTCAACATGGCTACCCAGATCGTGATGGACCAGACTGGCGATACGCGCCACGAGTTTGATCCTGGCAATGCCGAAGCGCTGGCGCGAGCCGAACGGCGCTTTCGTGAGCTGACCGGAGCGGGCTTCACCGCCGCGCTTCGAACCGGACCCGGTGAAGTGACCCGGATCCGATCGTTCGATCCGACCGCGCAGGAAACGCTGTTCTATCCCCGCCTGGTCGGCGGCTGATCTGAGCTGCTCATGATCGCGGCAGTTTGGCTCCGCGCACCGGCGCGTGCGCGCCTGCATGCGCTGCGTGAACTCTATCGCCGCTTCTTCGGCGAGAATACGCCGGATGCCCGCGGCCGCCGGCTTCTGGCCGAATGGCTGTCGCCGGCGCAGCGCGCGCAATTCGAGCAATACCGGTATTTCGACGTCGTCGGTTGCGACACCGGCAGGACCTATCGCATCCATTACGGCACTGCCGCCAACGTCCACGAGGTCGACAGTGAGGGGCGCGCGACGATGGGGTGGTGCTTCGTCCCGTCAGGCTTCCTGGTGCCCGGCGACGTGATGCTGGCGCAGAAGATCGCACTCGAGACGGACGAGAGGGGAGCGCTTGCGCTCGCCAACCGGTTTCCGCCGGCGACACATTCCGAGCACTTCTACCGGCGACCGTTCTAGCGTTGGGAACGGCAACGGTCAGGAATGCGTGGTGCGGTAGGCGTCGAGCGCATGCGCTGCGAAGACGCCGATGCTGCAGAGTGCGAGCAGGGCCGAGATCAGCTCGATCATTGCTCGTCCTCCCGTACCGGCTGGGCAACGAGGTTCTGGCAGCACGAATATTCGTAGATCAGGTCGAGGATGAACTGCATGTTGGCCGTCCCTGTATTTATTTTGACAACCACTTAACCGGCGATCTGTTTCAGGCGTGTTTCGTCGCATCGGGAAAGGGGTTTCGTGAGGAACCCGGCGCTGGTTTGTGCGCTGCGGGCCCGCTATATCCCTCATGGCTCAGGCGATTTTGAGCGGTCTCTGCGGGAGCGGCACATCTTATTGCGAGGCAAAATCATGGCGCAGGTCGAGTGGTTCGACGATCTCACCATCGGAATGCGGTTCACATCCCCCGAAGTCGTCGTCACCGAAGCCGACATCAAGCGCTTCGCCGCCGAATTCGATCCGCAGCCGATGCATCTCGACCATGAGGCGGCGAAGCAGACCCTGTTCAAGGGGCTTGCCGCCTCGGGATGGCACACCGCCGCGATCGCCATGAACCTTGCGATCCAGACCCGTCCGTTCGGCCCGCATCCGCTGATCGGCGCCGGCGTGGATGGCCTGCGCTGGACCATGCCGGTGCGGCCCAACGACCGGGTGCATCTGGTCGGCGAGGTCATGAGCCTGACGCCGTCGAAATCGAAGCCGCAGGGGATCGCGCTGGTGAAATGGACCATGTTCAACCAGAGCGGCGAGGAGGTTTACACCTTCACTCCGATCGCGATCGTGCCGCGGCGGGGATAGGACGCCCGCAGCCCGTTCGGCCACTTGCGAGCCGCCGGGGGAGGTGGTCATCTCGGCGCCGGGAACGCGCTGGAGGCCGACATGAAACGATCTGTTCTCGCCGCCGGAATTCTCGCTTGCGCCTTGAGCGCAACCGTCTCGATCTCGAGGCCCGCGCTTGCGCAGCAATCCAAGGTCGGCGACTGGACCATCGAGAAGCGCGCGCAGGACACCCATTGCAATGCCAGCCGCGGCTACAAGGACAAGGATGACGAGAACCGCGACTACGTCATCGTGATCACCTATTCCGAACAGGCGATCGTGATCGTGATGATCTACGACGGTTGGGAATGGGACAAGGTCGGCGAGATTCTCCGGGCCGACGTCGGCACCGACGATGCCGACATCATGAAGAAGGCCAAGTGGGAGGTCATGGACAAGACCACGGTGCGCGGCATCTTCGCCTACGACCAGTCGATCATGGACCGCCTCGCAAAGGCCAAGCGCCTCACGCTCGACTTCGAGGACGACGAGGATGACAGCATCGAGATGCAGATCCCGCGGGCCGGCGAGGCGCTGGCGGCGCTGAAATTCTGCGAGGAGAACCGGAAATAAGCGTTGCGATCCGGTCCTGTCGGTCCCGCCGGGGCGTGCCGCGGCGGGACGCTGTTCACTCGGCAGGCCCGTGGACCGGCGCCGCGCTGATGTCGCTGCCGTGATGGACCAGCGGCTTCATGCCGGTGACGGTCCTGAGCAGCACGTAGAACACCGGCGTCAGGAACAGGCCGAACACGGTGACGCCGATCATGCCCGAGAACACGGCAACGCCCATCGCGCGCCGCATCTCCGAGCCCGCACCGGTCGAGAGCACCAGCGGCAGCACGCCCATGATGAACGCCATCGACGTCATCAGGATCGGGCGCAGCCGCAAGCGACTGGCCTCGATCGCGGCCCGGACCGGCGTGCGTCCGGCGAATTCGAGCTCGCGCGCGAATTCGACGATCAGGATCGCGTTCTTGGCGGAGAGGCCGACCAGCACGATCAATCCGATCTGGGTGAAGACGTTGTTGTCGCCCTTGGAGATCCAGACGCCGAACATCGCGGCGAGCAAGCCCATCGGCACGATCATGATGATCGACAGCGGCAGGGTCAGGCTCTCATAGAGCGCGGCCAGCACCAGGAACACCAGGAGGATCGCCAGCGGGAACACCCAGATGCCGGAATTGCCGGCGATGAACTCCTGATAGGTCAGGTCGGTCCACTCGAAGGCAAAGCCCGGCGGCAACACCTCCGCCGCGATCCGCGTCGCCGCCTCCTGTGCCTGGCCCGACGAGAAGCCGGGCGCGGCCGCCGCGTTGATGTCGGACGACAGGAAGCCGTTGTAGCGGATCGCGCGCTCCGGCCCCGCGCTTTGACGGATCGTGAGCAGCGCCGACAACGGCACCATGTCGCCGGACGACGAGCGCACCTTCAACTGCCTGATGTCGTCGGCGCGGGCGCGGAACGGCGCATCGGCCTGCACGCGGACGGAATAGGTGCGGCCGAACTTGTTGAAGTCGTTGACGTAGTAGGAGCCAAGGTAGATCTGCAGCGTGTTGAACACCTCCGTTACGGGCACGCCCAGTTGCAGCGCCTTGGTGCGGTCGATGTCGGCGAACAGCTGGGGCACGTTGACCTGGAAGCTGGAGAACACGCCGGCGATCTCCGGCGCCTTCTGCATCGCCGCCATGAAGGCGTTGGTTGCCTGGTTCAGGGCGTCATAGCCGAGACCGGCGCGGTCCTCGATCTGCAGCTTGAAGCCGCCGATGGTGCCGAGGCCGTTGACCGGCGGCGGCGGGAACATGGCGATGAAGGCTTCCTGGATCCCGGCATATTTCTTGTTCAGCTCGGCCGCGATCGCGGCGCCGCTGAGCGAGGGATCCTTGCGCTCGTCGAACGGCTTGAGCGTCGAGAACACGATGCCGGCGTTGGAGGAGTTGGTAAAGCCGGAGATCGACAGGCCCGGGAAGGCCACCGAGCTCTCGACACCGGGCTGGGTCAGCGCGATGTCGCTCATCTTGCGGATGACCTCCTCGCTGCGGTCGAGGGTGGCGCCATCGGGCAGGCGGGCGAAGCCGACCAGGTACTGCTTGTCCTGGCCCGGCACGAATCCACCGGGCACCTGCTGGAACAGAAACGCCGTCAGCCCGACCAGCACCGCATAGAGGCCCATCACCGCGGCCTTGCCCGAGATCACCCTGCCGACGCTGCCGCTGTAATTCTCCGAGGAACGCGTGAAGGCCTTGTTGAAGCCACGGAAGAACCAGCCGAGGCTCTTCTCCATGATCAGCGTCAGCCGGTCCTTCGGCTCGTTGTGGCCCTTGAGCAGCAGCGCCGACAATGCCGGCGACAGCGTCAACGAGTTGATGGCGGAGATTACGGTCGAGATCGCGATCGTCAGCGCGAACTGCTTGTAGAACTGCCCGGTGAGGCCGGAGATGAAGGCGAGCGGCACGAACACCGCGATCAGCACCAGCGCGATCGCGATGATCGGGCCCGAGACCTCGCGCATCGCCTGATAGGTGGCATCGCGCGGCGACAGTCCGGACTCGATGTTGCGCTCGACGTTCTCGACCACGACGATGGCGTCGTCGACGACGATGCCGATGGCGAGCACGAGGCCGAACAGGCTGAGCGCGTTGATGGAGAACCCGAACACGTGCATCACCGCGAACGTGCCGACGATCGACACCGGCACGGCCAGCAGAGGAATGATCGAGGCGCGCCAGGTCTGCAGGAACAGGATCACCACCAGCACCACGAGCGCGATCGCCTCCAGCAGCGTATGGATGACGGCCTCGATCGAGGAGCGCACGAACTGGGTGGGATCGTAGACGATCTGGTAGGACACGCCCTCCGGCATGTTCTTCTTGATCTCCGCCATGGTGGCGCGGACATTGTCGGAGATCTGCAGCGCGTTGGAGCCCGGCGCCTGGAAGATCGGGATTGCCACCGCCTGCTTGTTGTCCAGCAGCGAGCGCAGGCCGTATTCGGACGCGCCAAGCTCGATGCGCGCGACGTCGCGCAGACGCACGACCTCGCCACGCGTGCCGGTCTTGACCACGATGTCGGCGAACTGCTCCTCGTTGGCGAGCCGTCCCTCCGCATTGACCGAGAGCTGTAGATCGATGCCCTTGACGTTCGGCGAGGAGCCGACCACGCCGGCGGCGGCCTCGACGTTCTGCGCCTGGATCGCCCGCACGATATCGCTGGCGGTGAGGCCGTGCTCGGCGGCCTTCTGCGGATCGACCCAGACCCGCATCGAATAGTCGCCGGCGCCGTAGAGCTGGACGTCGCCGACGCCGTCGATCCGCGCGAGACGATCCTTGACGTTGAGCACCGCGTAGTTGCGCAAATACGTCATGTCGTAGCGGCCGTTCGGCGACAGCAGATGCACCACCATTGTGAGGTCGGGCGACGACTTCTTGGTGATGATGCCGAGCTGGCGCACCACATTGGGCAGGCGCGGCTCGGCCTGCTGCACCCGGTTCTGCACCAGCTGCGTCGCCTTGTCGGGGTCGGTGCCGAGCCGGAATGTCACCGTCAGCGTCATCGCGCCGTCGGTGGTCGCCTGGCTCGACATGTAGAGCATGTTCTCGACGCCGTTGATCTGCTCCTCGATCGGCGTCGCCACCGTCTCCGCGATCACCTTGGGATTGGCGCCGGGATAGGTCGCGCGCACAACGACGGACGGCGGCACGACGTCGGGATATTCCGAGATCGGCATCGCGAACAGCGAAATCAGGCCGGCGAGGAAAATCAGGACCGACAGCACGCCGGCGAAAATCGGACGGTCGATGAAGAACTTCGAGAGATTCATGGCCTTGCCCCTGGGCAATATCCTGCGGTTCTCCGAGACCTCCATTCGTCATTCCGGAGCGCGCGAAGCGCGAACCCGGAATCCAGAGGTGAATCGGAGTTTCGAAACTGCGGGATCCCGGGCTCGCGCTACGCGCGCCCCGGGACGACGTAACTAGCGTTGCACCACGTCCTGGTTGCTGTGGTTCGACGCCTGGTGTGGCCCACGCGCGCCCATCGCCGCCACCTCCGTCTTGAGGAGGGCGCCGGGACGCACGCGTTGCAAACCGTTGACCACGATGCGGTCGCCGGACTTGAGGCCCGAGGTGACGATGCGAAGCCCATCGACGGCGCCGCCGAGGGTGATCGGCCGGTAGGCGGCGCGGCTGTCGTCGCCGACTGCCATCACGAACTTCTTGTCCTGGTCGGTGCCGATCGCGCGCTCGTCGATCATCACCAGGGCCTGTTGCTTCGGCTGGCCCATGCGCACGCGCGCGAACTGGCCGGGGATCAGGCGCCCATCGTCGTTGCGGAACACCGCGCGGACGCGAATGGTGCCGCTCTGGCCGTTGACCTGGTTGTCGATGAGCTGGATGTTGCCCTTCGCGGACAGGCCGCCCGAGGTCGTCATCTCGACCGGGATCTGGTCGAGCTTGCCGCGTTGGCCGGAAGCATCCGCGATCGAGTTCAGCGCGCGCAGCACCACTTCTTCGTCCGCATCGAACGAGGCATAGATCGGATTGACCGAGACCAGGGAGGTCAGGACCGGCGAGGCGGTGCCGGCGGCGACGAGATTGCCGACCGTGACCTCGATCTTGCCGACGCGGCCATCCACGGGGGCGCGGACCTCGGTGTAGTCGAGATTGAGTTTTGCGGTCTGCAGCGTCGCCTCGGCCGCCTTGACGTTGGCAATGGCCTCGCGATGGGCATTGTCGCGCTGGTCGTAGTCGCGGCGGGTTACGACGGCGTTGCCGACGAGCTGCGCGCCGCGCTCGAGCTCGCTCTGGGTGAAGACAACGCGCGCTTTCGCGGCCTCGAGCTGGGCCGCGGCCTTGTCGACCTCGGCCGCGTAGGGAGCGGGATCAATCTTGAACAGCACGTCGCCGGCCTTCACCAGCGTGCCTTCGGTAAAGTTGGTGGAGAGGATCGCGCCGGCCACGCGCGGGCGAAGCTCGACGCGTTGAATGGCCTCGAGCCGGCCGGAGAAATCGTCCCACAAGACGGTTTGCCGCGGCTCGATCATCGCGACGGTGACGGAAACGGCTTGTTCAGCCGCAGCCGCCGGTGCGGTCGCCTGCGCCGCATGAAAATAACGGCCGGTCACGATCGAGCCGGCCGCAGCGAGGGCGCCCACGATGGCGACGCCGCCCAGAAGGCGGCGAAAACGGCCGGTGCGGGAGGTATTTTGGGAGGGGGGCATTTGCGCGCTCCAGATATGTAGTGTTCACTACAGATGTGGAGCTGGATACCGCAGTGCAAGATACTTATGTACCATTCACTAAGAAAATTGTACGCCGATACCGCGACGATTGGAAGACACAAGAAAAAGAAAGCCAGAACAAATAGATACGATCCGGCGTTAGGCTGAGGCAGAACGCCGGATCCGAGGAGACAGGCACATGGGCATGGGACGCCCCCGCGAATTCGACGCCGAAACGGCGTTGGACCAGGCGATGGAAGTGTTTTGGCGCCATGGCTATGAGGGCGCGACCATTGCCCAGCTCACCGAGGCCATGGGCATCAATCCGCCCAGCCTCTACGCCTGCTTCGGCAACAAGGAAGGCCTGCTGAAGGCCGCGCTCGACCGCTACACCAAGCTGCGCAACATCTGGATGGACGAGGTGGTCGCAGCTCCCACCGCCCGAGCCGTTGCCGAGCGCATGCTGATGGGCATCGCCGACAAGCAGACCGATCCCGCCAATCCGCCCGGCTGCCTGCTCGTGCAGGGTGGCATCGCATGCGGCACCGGCTCGGAAAACGTTCCCTTCGAACTCGCCGCGCGCCGCGCCCAGAACGAGGACCAGCTCCGCGACCGTTTCGTCCGCGCCAAGGCCGAAGGCGATCTCAAGGAGAGCGCCGATCCGGCCGCGCTCGCGCGTTATGTCTCGGCGGTGTCGGTCGGCATGGGCGTGATGGCGTCCTCAGGCGCGAACCGCGAAGCGCTGCGGCAGGTCGCTGATGTCGCCGTGCAGGCGGTCGAGGCGCAGTCGACTGACAAGACGTAACTATCTCGCGGCCCGCAGATCTGCCCATCGGTCGGAGTGGAAGCTTGCCTGCGCCTTGTCCTGCGCCTCCGTGCGGCCTCTCATGACGCTTCCTTCAGGACCGGCGCGGCAGTCTCTTCGGCCTTGAGCTCCTCGAGCCTGCGATGCCGGGGCTCGATGCCGAGGGCCGAGACCGTGATGATCTGCACCACCAGCAGCCCGATCATCAGCGCCATCACGCCGGCCACGCCGCGCGACTCGAACAGCGAGACAACGAGGAACGGCGTGACGATCGTGGCGCCGCGCCCCAGCGTGTTGACGAGGCCGGAGGCGCGCAGGCGGACCTCGGTCGGAAACAGTTCGGGGATGTAGATGCCGAACAGGAGCGCGACCAGCACATAGATCGGCACGGTCAGCGCGAAGCCGACCGCAGGCAGCAGGATCGGATCGGAGATCATGGGATAGAGCATGCCCAGCGCCACCGAGATCAGCGACGCGCCGATGATCGTTGGCTTGCGGCCCCAGCGGTCGGCGGTCAATGCGCCGATAGCCGCGCCGATCGGCGCGCCGAGCGCCATCAGCAGCGAATAGCCGAACGAGGTCGCGACCGACAGGCCCTGCTTGACGAAGAACACGGGCAGCCAGGTCACGAAGCCATAGAGCAGGGTGTTGATCGTGATCAGGCAGATGGCGCCGACGATCATCCGCGACAGCAAGGGCGCAGTGAACAACGTGCCGAGATCGGGAGCGACCGGAGCGGGTGTCGTGGGCGCTGGAGCAGGCAAGGGCTGTCCTTGCGCCGCTTCCTTCTCGATCGCCTGCATCAACGCTTCCGCCTCGGCCGTGCGTCCCACGGCTTCGAGCCAGCGCGGCGATTCCGGCAGCGACTTGCGCATGTACCAGACGACGAGCGCGCCGATGCCGCCGAGCACGAACATCGAGCGCCAGCCGAACTGCGGAACGAGCACGGATGCGATCAAAAGTGCCGCTGGCAGGCCCGTCACGACGCATACGGCCGTGAGGCCGAGCCATTTGCCGCGGGTGCGGGCGGGCACGAACTCCGTCATCGTCGAATAGCCGACGACGTTCTCGGCGCCGAGCCCGACGCCCATCACGAAGCGGCAGGCGATCAGGAAGGCCATGTTCGGCGCGAATGCCGCGGCAAGGGAAGCGATGCCGAAAAGAAGCAGATTGAACTGGTACGTGAACCGGCGTCCGTAGCGATCGCCGAGGAAGCCGGTGCCGAACGATCCGAGCATCATGCCGACGAACGTCGCGGAGATGAAGGCCGCGTTCTGGGCGAGCGTCGAAAAGCCTGATTTCAGCGTGACGCTGAGAACCGTCCCGGCAATGTAGATGTCGAAACCGTCGAAGAACATTCCGATGCCGATCAGCAGCATGATGCGGCGGTGGAATGGCCCGATCGGTAGCCGATCGAGACGGCTGCCTGCGTTCACCGAGGTCGACATTGACGCTCTCCCTTGACTGTCATTCTGGTTGATGCGGCCCGCCTTCTATGGACGGTCGGCCGGGTGCAGTTCTGCTAGTTCAGCCGCTTCTGGTTGGCCGTGTCGCGATACCAGTCGAACGGCTGCTCGTGGGTCGCGACCATCACGCTCTTGGTGTTGAAATGGTCGTTGAAGCTTTCGGCGCCGCATTCGCGGCCGATGCCGGAATCGTCGACGCCGCCCCAGGGCGAGGCCGGGTCGAGGCGGTGATGATCGTTGATCCAGACGATGCCGGCCTTGACGTTCGCGGCAACGCGGTGAGCGCGGGCGACGTCGCGGGTGCGGATGGCTGCGGCAAGGCCGAACGGCGAGTCGTTGGCGAGCCGAAGCGCATCGGCCTCGTCCTTGAACGGGGTCACCGAGGTGAAGGGACCGAACACTTCCTCCTGGAAGATGCGCATGTCGGATTTCACGTCGGCGAAGACCGTCGGCTCGACGAAATAGCCGTTGTCATGGCCCGGCACCTTGGCGGCAACGCCGCCGGTGACGAGACGCGCGCCGTCGGCGTGACCATAGTTCGCATAGGTGAGAACGCGGTCGCGCTGCTTGGCCGAGATCACGGGGCCCATCTGGGTGCTGGGATCGAAGGGGTCGCCGACCCGGATCGTGCGAGTCTTGGCCTGCAGCTTCTCCACGAACTCGTCGTAGATCGAGGCCTGGACGATGTGGCGCGAGGCGCAGACGCAGGTCTGTCCGGCGCCGATGAAGGCGCCGAAGGCGGCATAGTTGACCGCGCGGTCGACGTCGAAATCGTCGAAAACCATCACCGGCGTCTTGCCGCCGAGTTCCATGGTCTGATGTGCAAACACTTTTGCGGCGGCACTGCCGGCGATGCGGCCGGCCTCGGTGCCGCCGGTCAGGACCAGCTTGTTGATGTCGCCGTGCTCGGCCAGCATCTTGCCGGCGCTCGCGCCGAGGCCGAGCACGACGTTGAAGACGCCGGGCGGCAGGCCCGCTTCGGTAAAGATCTGCGCCAGCTTCAGCGTCGTCAGCGGCGTGTATTCGGATGGCTTGACCACGGTGACGCAGCCGGTTGCCAGCACCACGGCGAGCGACTTGCACAGGATCATCAGCGGGTGATTGAACGGGGTGCAATTGGCGACGATGCCGATCGGCGTTCGGAGCGTGTAGTTCAGATAGGCGCCTTCGACGGGGATCACCGAGTCACGGCGCGACAAGGCTAGGCCGGCGAAGTAGCGGAAGAAATCGGGCAGGCGGGAGAGTTGGGCGCGGGTCTCGTTGACCGGGCGGCCGTTGTTGAGCGTCTCCAGCCGGTACAGGCTGTCGAGATTGGCCTCGAACGCGTCGGCGAGCCTGTTGACCAGTCTGGCCCTGGCGCGCGTGTCCATGCCGCCCCAGGCCTTGCCTTCGAACGCGGCGCGCGCGCTTTTCATGGCTCGGTCGATGTCGTCGGCGGTGGAGTTGGGAATGCGGGCGATCACGTCGCCGGTCGCGGGATTGCGGATATCGAGCATCGCGCCGTTGCCGGCCTCGACTTCACGCCCATCGACGAAATTGCCGTGGATTTCGACGTCGATCGACGCAGGTTTCGACGGAATGTTCATGACGACCTCTCTTCGACGATGACGGCGTTGCGCTTGAGCGCCGGCAGAACGCGTTTTTCGGTGTCCCCGATGTGGGCCTTGATGATGCGCGCCGCGGTGCGCGTTTCGCGGCTCTGCATGGCGTCGATCAGTGCGACGTGCTCTGCGACGAGCTTTGCTGGGTCGTGGCCCTTCAGGTTGGAAATGCTGACGCGGACGAGCCGGTCGGCCTGGCCGATCAGGTCGCACAGCGCCGTCGCCATGCGGCGATTGCCGGAAGCATGGGCCAGCGCAGTGTGGAAGCCACGATTGTAGGCGATGAAGTCCTCGTGATTGCCCGAGAAGCGGCGGAATTCGTCGAGCGATTTCAAGACGCTGTCGGATGCACTTTCGATCGCTTCAGCGACGCAGGCCGGCTCCAGCGCGAGGCGGAAGCGCAGGAGATCGCGGGCATCGGAGAGCGAGATCGGCGTCACGCGGCAGCCCTGGCGCGGCTGCACCGTCACGAGGTGTTCGCGCTGGAGCCGCAGAAGGGCATCCCGAACCGGCTGCCGGCTCACGGAATAGCGCTCGGCCAGATCCTGCTCTCGCATTTCATCGCCAGGAGCAAGCCGGCATGCTAAAATATCAGATCTGAGAAGATCATAAATATTCTCGCGCAAAAGCATGATTCTTGGCCCTCGTTGGCCACAATCTGGCAAGCCTGATATTTCACGTCAAGTGCCGAATGCTTGAAATCCCTGACAGTTGATTTATCAATCAGCGGCCTCCGCGGCATCCGACCCGGCGGCGAGCCAGGGAAAGACCGAATATGGACAGGCTTCTTGCCAACGGGACCGTCAACGCCGCGCAATCGGGCGAGGGGCCGCCGCTGTTTCTGCTCCACTCGCTGCTGTCGGATCGCGCCAGTTATGATGCGATCGTGCCGGCGCTTCAGGGATCGTTTCGAACCATCGTGCCAGAGTTGCCGGGCTTCGGCCGTTCACGCGCGGTGGAAGGTGGGCTTGCAGCGGTCGCGGACCGGATGGCGGAGGCCGTGCGCGATGCCGCCGGCGGCGCGCCGGCGATCGTGCTCGGCAATGGCTATGGCGGGTTCGTCGCGTTGCAGATGGCGATCCGGCACAAGGAGATCGCAGCCAGGCTCATTCTCGCCGATAGCGGCGCGGTGTTCTCGGAGTCCGGCCGCGAAGCGTTTCGCAACATGGCGAAGGTCTCGCGCGAGAAAGGACTGGAGGCCGTCGCCGACGTCGCGATGCGGCGCCTGTTCGCGCCCGAGTTTCAGGTGCGGCACCCCGACCTGATGCAGGATCGTCGTGCAGCATTCTTACGGACCGATCCCGATGTGTTTCGCAGCGCATGCGTTGCGTTGGCTGGCCTCGATCTCCGCGCCGAGCTTGCCGCGGTGACAGTTCCGGTCCTCGTTCTGGTCGGCGAGCACGACGAAGCAACGCCTCCGCCGATGTCGCACGAACTCGTTGCAGGATTGCCGCGCGCCGAACTCAAGGTCATTCCAGGCTGTGCGCATGTGCCGCAACTTCAGTCGCCGCGGCAGTTTCTCGAAGCACTCGAGGGATTCCTGCTCTGAGCTTCGCCCGGCCGGAGCCGGTCGCGTATCGGAATCAGCGATGCCTTCCGAGCGGTTAATGGCGTCGGTGCAATGACGAGCGCGCAATTGGCCATGCTGTGATTCTGCGCCTGTTTTGCCCGACGAGTCAAACCCTCGTGTCGACAGGGCACGAGTCGCGGCGGACGAAATTCTTCAGTGATTTCTACTTTGCATGGGGTTGTTTTCGCGTTTTTTGTCGGCGCGCCCCGCGGCCAGAGCATCAGCTGTCAGATTTCGTGTCGCTACGCGCCTCCTAAGAGTTTCTACACACAGTTGTGTCAGCTTCCCGCGCGTCAATATCCGCAACCTGCATCGTCGCCTCTCATTGCGCGCACGAAAAGACGGGGCCGCGGGCATCGAGGGGCGTAAGTCATGACTGCACTTGCTTCGGACGCCGGTCGCGCCAGGAGTGGGATCGTGCCGATCCTGTTGTGCGTCGTGCCGTTCAGCCAGATTCCGCTCGATGCCTATACGCCGGGCTTGCCGCAGATGGTGGTGGATCTCGCCGCTGACGCGGCGTCGATGCAGAACACCGTCACCGCTTACATGCTCGGCATGTCTCTGGCGCTGGTGCCGGTCGGTATCGCCTCGGACACAATCGGCCGCCGCAACGTGCTGCTCGCAGGCCTGTCGGTGCTGATCGCGATGAGCATCGCATGCGCGCTCGCCACCAGTGCCTCGCTGCTGCTGGGCTTGCGCTTCCTGCAAGGCATCGGCGGCTGCACCTGTCTCGTCGTCGCCTATGCGGTCGCAGCTGATTGTTTCCGCGGCCGTGAGCTCACCGCGATCTCCGGCCTGTTGGGTGCCGCCTGGGGCCTTGCGCCGGTGCTGGCGCCGGCGGCCGGTGGCTTCATCGTCGAGCTGACCTCCTGGCGTGGCGTCTTCGTCGTCATTGCCATCGCTGCTGCCATCGTCGCCGCGATCGTCGCGTTTCTTTTGCCCGAAACATTGCCGGCCGAGCGACGCGCGCCGTTCGATCCGCGCCGCACGGTTGGGATCTTGCGCGAGGCGCTGGTCCGCCCGGGCTTCCTCGCTTTCGTGCTGGTGTTTGCCGCGGCGGCCAGCGCGCAGCTGGCGTTCGGCGTCGTGGCGCCGTTCTTCTACCAGACCGGTCTCGGCTACTCGGCGGCCATCTACGGCCTCGTCGCGCTCGGCCTTGGCGGGGTCAATCTCGCCGGTGAGCTCGGCTGCGCGCATTTCGCGCAGCTTTTGCCCGCGCGCTTGCTGGGCTTCGGCGCCTTCGCGCTGTTCCTCGTCGGCGCCGCGGTCCTGGCCGCAACAGGCATGACAATCGGTCTCGATTTCGCCTCGATCACGATCGGCGGCGCGCTGGTGCTCGGCGGCTGCGGCGTGCTGTGCCCGATGATGTACGGCATGGCGCTCGGCCTGTTCGAGCGCGACCACGGCCTGATCGGCGGCCTCATCAGCGCGCTCTGCTATCTCGCCGTGAGCGGCGCCATGGCGATCACGGCGGTGTTGCCTGAAGCAACGCAGGCGCCGATCGGATGGCTCTATCTCGGCCTCTGCGCCATTGCCGGGACGCTGCTCGCGATCTCGCTGCCGTCGGTGCGGCAGGCGACACACAGTTAAGGAAGGAACTAAATCATGACCACGGTCGGAATTCGCGGCACGTTCTTCGATTTCGTCGACGATCCCTGGAAGCACGTCGGCAATGAGCAGGCCGCCGCGCGCTTTCACCAGGACGGCCTCATGGTCGTCACGGATGGCGTGATCAAGGCCTTCGGCCCCTACGACAAGATCGCCGCCGCGCATCCGGGCGTCGAGATCACCCATATCAAGGACCGCATCATCGTTCCCGGCTTCATCGACGGCCACATTCATCTGCCACAGACGCGCGTGTTAGGAGCCTATGGCGAGCAGCTGTTGCCGTGGCTGCAGAAATGGGTCTACCCGGAAGAGCTCAAATACCGGGACCGCACTTACGCCCGCGAGGGCGTGAAGCGTTTCCTCGATGCGCTGCTCGCCTCCGGCACCACCACCTGCCAGGCCTTCACGAGCTCCTCGCCTGTCTCGACCGAGGAATTGTTCGAGGAAGCAGCCCGCCGCAACATGCGCGTGATCGCGGGGCTCACCGGGATCGATCGCAACGCGCCGGCCGATTTCATCGATACCCCTGAGAATTTTTATCGGGACAGCAAGCGGCTGATCGCAGAGTATCACAACAAGGGCCGCAACCTCTACGCCATCACGCCGCGCTTCGCCTTCGGCGCTTCGCCGGAGCTGCTGAAGGCGTGTCAGCGCCTCAAGCACGAGCATCCGGATTGCTGGGTCAACACCCACATCTCCGAGAATCCGGCCGAGTGCAGCGGCGTGCTGGTCGAGCATCCCGATTGCCAGGACTATCTCGGCGTCTACGAGAAGTTCGACCTTGTGGGGCCGAAATTCTCCGGCGGCCACGGCGTCTATCTCTCGAACAACGAGTTCCGCCGCATGTCGAAGAAGGGCGCCGCGGTGGTGTTCTGCCCGTGCTCGAACCTGTTCCTCGGCAGCGGCCTGTTCCGCCTCGGCCGCGCCACCGATCCCGAGCACCGCGTCAAGATGTCGTTCGGAACGGATGTCGGCGGCGGCAACCGCTTCTCGATGATCTCCGTGCTCGACGACGCCTACAAGGTCGGCATGTGCAACAACACGCTGCTCGACGGCAGCATCGACCCCACACGCAAGGACCTCGCGGAAGCCGAGCGCAACAAGCTCTCGCCCTATCGTGGCTTCTGGTCGATCACGCTCGGCGGCGCCGAGGGCCTCTACATCGACGACAAGCTCGGCAATTTCGAGCCCGGCAAGGAGGCCGACTTCGTCGCGCTCGATCCGAACGGCGGGCAGGTCGCGCAAGCGTGGCATCAATCGTTGATCGCCGACGGCGCCGGGCCGCGCACGATGGATGAAGCCGCGAGCATGCTGTTCGCCGTCATGATGGTCGGTGACGATCGCTGCGTCGACGAGACCTGGGTGATGGGCAAGCGTCTCTACAAGAAGAGCTGAGACAGTCGCCGATGAGCGCATCTCCTGAAAAAGCCGGCCAGCCGGTCGCCCTCGTCATCCAGCGCCGCATCGCCGACGACGGCTTTGCTGCGTTCGCACGGTGGAACGGCGAGGTCGGCGAGGTGCTCAAGGCCTGGCCCGGCTTTCTCAGCCAGGAGGTGGTGCCGCCGCAACCGCCCGCGCATGTGGACTGGGTGACGATCGTGCGCTTTGCGAGTCCGGCCGCAGCTCGCGCCTGGCTTCAGAGCGAGGTGCGGGCAAGGCTGATTGCGGAGATACAGCGTTTCTTCGTCGGTTCGGAAGATGTCCATATTCTTCCGGACACAGGCGTCCAACGCGACAGCGCAGTCTCCGCCGTCATCTCCTTCAAGGTACCTGCAGGGTTGGAGGACGCCTTTCTCACCTGGCAGCAGCGCATCCAGGCGGCGGAGGCCGAGTTCAAGGGATTTCTGCGCCACAAGATCGAGCGGCCGATTCCGGGCCTGCATGACGAATGGATCATCATCCTGTCGTTCGATTCTGATGCCAACCTCAATGCGTGGCTCGACTCGTCCTTGCGGCAGACCCTTCTTAAGGAGGGCGAGCGCTTCAATGCCGGAATGAACGTGAAGCGGGCGAGCTACGGCTTCAATTTCTGGTTCCCGGCCGGCAAGACGCCGGCTCCGGAGCAAGGGCCCGGTTTCATCTGGAAGAGCAACCTGATCGTTCTCCTGGTGCTTTATCCTGTCGTCTACCTCTGGGGCTTCTTCATCAGCAGGCCGCTGATCGACAGTCACGGCGTGCCGGTCTGGCTGTCGCTATTCCTCGGCAATTTCGTCAGCACCCAGCTGCTTGGCTGGTGGCTGGTGCCCGCCGCCTTCAAGGCGCTCGACTGGTGGGTGACGTCGAGGGCGACGATCAGTCGCCAGATCGCGGGCTACGTGTTGCTTGCCGCGCTCTATGCCGCGTCGATGGGCCTGTACGCGCTGCTGCTCGCGTGGCATTGGGGACGGTGAGACCGTCAACCGTATTGGCGCGGAGAAGGGCGGTCGCCAGGTATCGACGACCATGTTCGCCCTGACGTTTCTCGGGACATCGGCCAGCGTTCCCTCGGCGGAGCGCAATCATCCGGCGCTTCTCGTGGAAGCCGCTGGCAAGCGCGTCCTGGTCGATTGCGGCGAGGGCACGCAGCGCCAGCTGCTGCGCAGCGGCGCCGGCTTCCGGCGGCTCGATCGCATCCTGCTCACCCACGCCCATCTCGACCACGTGCTCGGCATCCCCGGACTGTTCTCGACGCTCGGCTTGCGGCAGACGTCCGAGATCATGACCATTCACGGCGGTGCAGGCACGCTCGACCTCGTCACCCGCATGCTCGCCGGCCTGTGGGGCGCGGGCAGGGCGCCGATCTCCGTCGCGTTCGCGGCGCTGACCGAGGGACAAGTCATCGATGCCGGTGAATTCACCATCGGTTGTTTTCCCGTCCGGCATCGCGACACCGACAGCTTTGGCTTCGTCTTCCAGAGCCCCGCGCGCCGTCATCTGCGGCCCGATCGCCTCATGGCGCTCGGTGTCCCCGACGGTCCCTTGCGCGGCGAGCTGGCCGCGGGACGATCGATCGTGCTTGCCGACCGAACCATCGATCCGGAAGAGGTCCTGGGTCCGCCGAGCGGCGGCAGCAAGCTCGTCGTGATCGGCGACACCGAGACCACCGACGGGCTGTCGCGATACGTGGCCGGTGCCGACATGCTGGTGATCGAGGCGACGTTCCTCGATCGCGACGCGCCGACTGCGCGGAATTACGGCCATCTCACCGCGGCGGAAGCGGCCTCCTTTGCCGCCACGAACAGGATCAGACAGCTCGTGCTGACGCACATGTCGGGACGCTACGAGGACGCGGACATTCTAGCCGAGGCGGCAAAGATCTTCCCGAATACCCGGATCGCCGCAGACTTCGATCGCATCCTCGTTTGATCAGCCCAGAGCGAGGCGACGCCGATGCGGCCGTCTGTTGTTCCCGAAGAAACGCGTAACTCGCGCTCACGCCATAGGATCCTGGAAAGTGCATTTGACCTTAGACCATGCGATGTGAAATCCGGGGCCGATAAAGCCGCGTGGAGGGTGCTTGTTAAGGGCTGATTGCCGGTCTAGGTTCGCAGCAACTAACGGATGCGGGGCCGATGGGGTACGTTCGTTTTGTGCTGGCGGCGATCGTCGTCGGATTTCACTGCAAGTTTGGCGTCATTCATCAGACGATCGGAGGCTTGGCCGCGGTTGAAGCTTTCTTCATTATCAGCGGCTTCTATATGGCCGCCGCCTATGAGCGGCACTATTCTGGCCAGCCTGCCGCGTTCGTCGCCAGCCGCTTCGCGAGGCTTTATCCGCTCTATATCATCGTCGTGATGGCGACGTTCGTTCTGCATTGGTGGAACCCGGCGAACCAAACCGGCATTCTGAATTACTTCCGGACCGACACGCCGCCGTATCTGGTCAACCTCTCGCTGATCGGCCTCGATCTCTTTTCAGCAATCCACAGCAACAAGTACCTGCTCATTCCACCGGCATGGTCGATCAGTGCGGAACTCGTGTTCTACGCACTGCTTCCCGCCTTGCTTTTGCTCAACGGGAAGAGCCTGGCCGCTTTCGTTGTCGCTGCCTTCGCGTTCAAGATCACCATGATCCAGTGCTGCGGATTGAGGTGGGCTTATTACCCGTTTTTCAGCCAGATCGGTTATTTCGGCACAGGAATCCTGCTATTTTGGCTGCGAGATCGCCTGACATGGTCGACGCGTACGGGCTATTGGCTCCTCGCTCTCTATACCCTCTACCTCCTCGGCAACCACTATGCCGACATAGACCAAAACGGGGGCATCGTTCAGGGAGTGGTGCTGGTTCTGGCGACCTGCATCGTGATACCGACGCTCTTTGAGCGGATCAACGGGCCGCTGTCCACCGCATTGGGCGACGCGTCATATGGCGTCTATCTCCTGCATTTTCTCTTCATCCAGATCGCGATCGATCTGCAGATCTTTGACCCGACCACGTTGACGAAGCCGACCAGCGTAAGTCACTGGCGGATTCTCTTCCAGACCGCGGGAATCCTGTTGGTAAGCACTGCCGTGGCGCTCGCCTTTGAGTTCACGGTGCAGCGGTGGATTGACCGGGCGCGCCGGTCGGTTTTTTACATCCGGGAAGGAAGACCAGAGTCCTCCCGGCCGCAATACCGGCCTGACGCTGCTTGAACGAGGAAAAATCTGTCCGAACGACCAGCAAGAGGAGCTCGCTTGGGCGTGAACGCAGCGAGAACAAGGGACGTTGTTTACAGAAGGACTGGACCGCGAAGAGCAGCGCGGCTATATGAGCGGCCTGCAGGCCGCTGATTTGCAAAATTTCAGCCAGCTTGCCGAAATCCCGAAGAAAGCTTAGCGATTTCAAGCGCTTCGGTGGGGAATGGTGTAACGGTAGCACAACAGACTCTGACTCTGTTTGTCTTGGTTCGAATCCAGGTTCCCCAGCCACGCACTCCCGCGTACGCTCATCTACGATCTACTACTCCCACACCCGGTCGGTTCTGCTCAATTTCAGATGATCTCAGCGATCTGTCCGACGATTTTGTTAGCCGGGCTTCGGATGGGGAGCCAAGAGCCAAATGTAAGCCAGCCGTGCCTCGCGGAGAGCTTCGCTCTACGCACGAATGGCAGCTTTGCCGAAACCGGACCAGACATCTGCGCGATGGAGGAGTTGGCCGCGAACTCGGCGCGTGCGGGCGCGAACATCATCGTGCTGCCTCACATGCTCGGCCTGGCTCGGCAGGAAGAATCACTCGATCCAGACGCTGGGGCGCCCGCGAATCGTGCCCACCGGCGCGCGGTCAGGGACGACATCGAGATCCTCGGCCACCAACGGTTCCGGCTAGCTCATCGCCGGGCTGAGATCGAGCGCCGCGCCCTGGCCGAGATCGGCGCGCCAGTTGAACGGGATCGCGATGACCGCGTCGCGTCGGCAGCTATAAGTCGCCGGGCGTGGTCTGGTCCCCTAAAGCAGATGACTTGTCCCGGGGGGATCTTAACCTCGCTGTCACCATCATTGTCGCCGACGACATCAAGGCGGGACGCCTCGTCCACGTCCTTCCTGACTGGAGGCCCCGTTCGGGCATCGTGCACGCCGTATTCCCGTCGCGCCGGGGACTTCTCCCCTCGGTCCGCGCGCTGATCGACTTTTTCGTCCGCGAATGCGCGATCCAACGCGCCCGGGCCGACAAGATCGTCCCGCCAATCGTCAGCGAAAGGCGGGATTGAGCGCCAGGCGCCGGCAACGGTTGAGCACAGGCGCGGTTTCACAGGCTGCCCGCATCGAGAAGCCCCGTCACATCTCTCCACACGCGGCGGTTTGCCTCACCCGACATCGGCATTCCCAGGTCGGATCGCGGCACGCTCCATCGTCCTTGGGCTGTACAACCCAAGGAGATCTGCAAATGCCCTATGTCGATGGTTTCGTTCTCGCCGTGCCGAAGGACAATCTCGAGGCCTACAAGGCGATGGCGACGACGGCCTGCGCCATCTGGATGGAGCACGGCGCGCTCGACTATGTCGAATGCATCGGTGACGACGTTCCCTATGGCGAGCTCACCTCGTTTCCTCGCGCGGTGATGGCAAAGGAGGACGAGATCGTGGTGTTCGCCTGGATCGTCTATCGGGACCGGGAGAGCCGCGATGCCGTGAACAAGAAGGTGATGGCCGACCCGCGGCTGAAAATGGAAGGCATGCCGTTCGACGGCAAGCGCATGATCTATGGCGGCTTCACGACGCTGCTTCGGGCGGGCGACATCGCGACGTGACGTGCGCCGCTACTTGATCTTGTCGTAGGCGGAAGCGAAATCGCCGAGCGGCATCGGGATCGCGATGGTCTCCTTGGCCATGTTCTGGAAAGAGACCTTCAGCTGCTTGCCCGACCGCAAGGCGGCGAGCAGGTCCGGCGCAACCGGGGTCGAGGCGTAGCAGCCGCGATTCTCGCAGGTCTGGACCTGGAGATCGAACGACTTGCCTTCGTCGACCTGGAGCTTGGCCCCGACGGGAAGGTTGAGTCCGAGCGGCAGTTGCAACAGCGCGATCGGCGTGCGGGTATCGGGCGCGATGCGGATGTTGATCAGGACCACGGTCTGGCCGGTCTTGGTCAGCACCGCGTTCTGCTCCATGGCGCATTCGAGCGGCGCGTCGCGGCTTGCGCTGGTGCAGCGGACGATCCAGCCGGGCTGTCCGGAAGCCCCGTCAGCCTGCGTCGGGGCAGGCGCCGGCTGCGCGGCCGGGGTGGGCGCGGCGTTCTTCTTGGCGCCCTGCTGGGCGTGTGCTGCGCTCGCCGACAACAGGACAGCAGCGACGAGGGCGACCAGTCTGGATTGCATAGGCATGGGAAACCGCATTTGCGAACCGGGGCCTCGCTGTAGCGTCGCGGCAGGCGCGGCGCAAGCTTACTCCGCGGCTTCCTTGACGCTGCCGTGCTCGGGTGCCTCCTGGCCTTCGCCGTCACCCGAACGGCCCCAGCCCGAGAACCAGTTGTTGAGCTCATCGAGATAGAGATAGACCACCGGCGTGGTGAACAGCGTCAGCGCCTGGCTGACGATCAGGCCGCCGACCATGGCGTAGCCGAGCGGCTGGCGGATTTCGGCGCCGGTGCCGTGGCCGAGCATGAGGGGCACGCCGCCGAGCAGGGCCGCCATCGTCGTCATCATGATCGGACGGAAGCGCAGCAGCGCGGCCTGACGGATCGATTCCTCCGGCGTCTTGTGCTCGTCGCGCTCGGCGGCAATCGCGAAGTCCACCATCATGATGCCGTTCTTCTTCACGATGCCGATCAGGAGGATGATGCCGATCAACGCGATCAGGCTGAAGTCGAATCCGGCCGCCATCAGGATCGCGAGCGCGCCGACGCCGGCCGAAGGCAGGGTCGACAGGATCGTGATCGGATGGATGTAGCTCTCATAGAGAATGCCGAGGATCAGATAGACCACGACGAGCGCTGCGAGGATCAGGAGCGGCACGGTGCCGAGCGATTGCTGGAACGCCTGTGCGGTGCCCTGGAAGCTCGAATTCAGCGTCGGCGGCGTACCGAGCTCCGCCATCGCCTTCTGCACGGCCTCGGTGGCCTGGCCGAGCGCGACGCCTTGCGCGAGATTGAAGCTGATCGTGATCGACGGGAACTGACCCTGATGGCTGATCGAGAGCGGGCGGACCGGATCGGTGGTCCAGCTCGCGAAGGTCGACAGCGGCACCTGGTCGCCGGTCAGCGGCGATTTCACGTAGAGCTTGTTCAGCGTCTCCAGATCGCCCTGCATCTCCGGCAGGACTTCCAGGATCACCTTGTAGGTGTTGAGCTGCGTGAAATATTGCGTGACCTGCCGCTGTCCGAAAGAGTCATACAGCGTGTCGTCGATCAGCTGGGGCTGGATGCCGTAGCGGGCTGCGGTGTCGCGGTTGATCTTGAGCTGGACCGTCGTGCCCTGCGTCTGCTGGTCGGTCGCGACGTCGCGCAGCTCCGGCAGCGTCTGCATCTTGGCGAGGATCTTCGGCGCCCATTCGTTGAGCTCATCCAGATTGGCGTCTTGCAGCGTGAATTCGAACTGCGTGCGCGTGGGTCGGCCACCGAGCCGCACGTCCTGGGCCGCCTGCATGTAGAGGCGGGCGCCCTGGACCTTGTCGGACTGCGGACGCAGGCGCGCGATGATCTGCTGGGCCGATGCGTCGCGCTCGTTGCGCGGCTTCAGCGTGATGAACAGGTTGCCGTTGTTGCCGGCACGGCCGCTGCCGCCGATCGACATCGCAACGCTGGCAACGTCCGGATCGGCCAGGATGATCTTGCCGAGCTGCTCCTGGCGTCTCACCATCTCCTTGAACGAAATGTCCTGCGAGGCTTCGGAGGTGGCCGTGATCAGGCCGACGTCCTGCTGCGGGAAAAAGCCCTTGGGGATCAGCACGAACAGGTAGATCGACAGGCCGAGCGTGACGAAGAAGATCGCGAGCGTGGTGCGGCGCCAGGCCAGGGCATGGTCGAGCACATATTCGTAGCCGCGCAGCATCGCGTCGAAGGCGCGCTCGCTCCATTGATAGAAGCGGCCGTGCTGGACCTCGCCATGGGCGCGCAGGAAGCGTGAGGCCATCATCGGCGTCAGGGTCAGCGACACGAACATCGAGACGAAGATGGTCATCGCCAGCACCACGGCGAATTCGCGGAACAGGCGCCCGATGATGCCGCCCATCAGGAGCAGCGGGATCAGCACCGCGACCAGCGAGATGCTGATGGAGACGATGGTGAAGCCGATTTCCTTGGAACCCTTGAAGGCGGCCTCCATCGGCGAATAGCCTTCCTCGATGTAGCGCGTGATGTTCTCGAGCATCACGATGGCGTCGTCGACCACGAAGCCGACCGCGATGGTGAGCGCCATCAGCGACAGATTGTCGAGCGAATAGCCGACCGGCCACATCATGGCGCACGCGCCAAGCAGCGCCAGCGGAACCGTGACGGTAGGGATGACCGTCGCCCAAAAGCTGCGCAGGAAGATGAAGATGACCATAACCACGAGGACGATGGTCAGCAGCAGTGTGAACTGGACATCCTCGACCGCGGCGCGGATGGTCGTGGTGCGGTCGCTGATGAGCTCGATCTTGATGGCGGGCGGGATCGCGGCAACGAGGCGGGGCAAGGTCGCCTTGATCCGGTCCACGGTCTCGATGACGTTGGCGCCCGGCTGCTTGAAGATCACCAGGAACACGCCGCGCTTGCCGTTGGCCCAGGCCGCCTGCTTGGCGTCTTCGGCGGCGCTGACCGCCCGGCCGATATCGCGGATGCGCAACGGAGCGCCGTTGCGATAGGCGATGATGACGTCGTTCCAGTCCTTCGCCTGGGTGAGCTGGTCGTTGGCGTAGATCGTATAGGCCCGTTTCTCGCCGTCGATATTGCCCTTGGGGCTGTCGACCGTGGTGATCGCGATCTGGCTGCGGATGTCCTCCATCGACAAGCCCTTGGCGACCAGCTTTGCGGGGTCGACCTGGATGCGGATGGAGGGTTTCTGCTGGCCGCCGATGAAGACCTGGGCGACGCCCGAGAGCTGGCTGATCTGCTGGGCGAGCTGGGCGTCGACCGCGTCGCTGACGGTGGTCAGTGGCAGCGTATCCGATGTCGCCGACAGCAGCAGGATCGGCGCGTCGGCGGGGTTGACCTTGCGGTAGGTCGGGGGCGACGGCAGGTTTTTCGGCAACTGACCGCTGGCCGCGTTGATGGCGCCCTGCACGTCGTTGGCGGCGCCGTCGATGCTGCGGTTGAGGTCGAACTGGATGGTGATGGACGCCGTGCCCAGATAGCTCGTCGAGGTCATCTGCGCGATGCCGGGGATCTGGGCGAACTGCCGCTCGAGCGGCTGTGCCACGGACGAAGCCATCGTCTCAGGGCTGCCGCCGGGCAGGTTGGCGGTGATCTGGATGGTCGGAAAGTCCACCTGCGGCAGCGGCGCGACCGGAAGCAGGGGATAGGCGACCAGGCCGACGAAGAGGATGCCGGCCATCAGCAGCGAGGTGCCGATGGGATATCGGATGAATGGTGCCGAAATCCCGCCCTCGGTCATTGCTGTCGTACCTTGTTCTGGGCCGGATCCGAGCTTGCCACCGCCGTCGATACCAGGCTTCCGGGCTGGACCTTGAACTGTCCGCCGACGATCACCTGCTGGCCGGGGCTCAAGCCTTCCTCGATGACCGAACGCCCGTCGATGCCATAGCTGACCTTGACCTTGTGCAGCTCGGCCCTGTTGTCCTGATTGACCGTATAGGCGTAGAGCCCGTTTGTGGAGTGCTGGACCGCGTCATCCGGAACGACGGTCGCATCCTTCAGCGTTCGCACCAGGAGCCGCGTCGAGACCGATTGGCCCGGCCACAGCGTTCTTTCCGTGTTGTCGAACACCGCCTTGAGCCGGATCGTGCCGCTGCCCGTGTCGACCTGGTTGTTGATTACCGCGAGCTTGCCCTCGGCCAGCGTCTTCTTGCCGTCGGTGGTGAAGGCGATCACCTTGAGCGCGCCGGCCTTCTGGCCTTCGCTGATATAGGGAAGCTGGTCTTCCGGCGCAGTGAAGATCACGGCGATCGGCTCGACCTGCGAGATCGTGACGATGCCGGTCTGCGAGGAGGCATTGACGATGTTGCCGATGTCGACCTGACGCAGGCCGGCGACGCCGGTGATCGGTGCCCTGATCTGGGTGTAGTCGAGCTGGGTCTGCGCGTTGGCGATCGCGGCCTCGTCGGCGGCGATCTGCGCGGTGAGCTGGGCGACGGTGGAGCGCTGGGTATCCACCCGCTGTGCAGTGGCGAATTCGCCGAGCTTCGTGGCGCGCTGAAGTTCGAGATTGGCGTTGGCGAGACTGGCCTCATCCTGCTCCTTCTTGGCCTTCGCCTGGTCAAGCGCAGCTTGGTAGGGACGGGGATCGATCGAGACCAGGAGATCGCCCTGCTTGACGATCTGGCCTTCTCTGAACTCGAGCCTGACGATCTGGCCATCAACCCGGCTGCGGACCTGGACGGTGTTGAAGCCTTGAACCGTGCCCAGACCGGTCAGGTAGACCGGAAAGTCGGTCTTCTGGACCGGTGCAATACTGACGGGGACGGCGGTGGGGCGAGGTGGGCCTTTTTGTGCGGCCTGCGATTTCCCGACCTCGGAGCCAAGATTCTGCCAACCATAATAACCCGCGGAGGCCGCGGCCGCGATGATCAGAAGCCAAAGGATCGGCCGGGACTTTTTCATGTCGTCTCGTGTCGGCTCGTATGCCCTCGGCTAATCGGGGCAATCGTGCGGGTTCCATGTCGAGGTATAATACACGCCAAATTCCGGTGTAAACAGCACTATCGGTTCAGAATCCTAAACAATTGGAAAGCTTTGCACTGTGCAGGCAGCTTGCTGGCGCGGCGGTGTGCAGCGCTGCATTTGCCCGCCGCGGCCGGTCGGCGTGCCATTCTTGCGCAGCACGCGCAGCGGCGTGCTCGGGGCCGGTCGGGCCCCGTGCCGGGTCGTGGTTCGGATCAGTCGCAAGAACGGTTCTAAGTTGCGTTGTGACCGTTTCCGTTGTCAGGGTTATCAGCATCGTCCATATCGGCCCCGCCATGAATGGAGCGCAGGATGGATGAGCTGAACGGCAAGCTGATCGCTTGTCAGATTCTGATCACGGGATTGATCGCGCGTGTCGCCAACGAGCAGCGCGATCCTTTGCGCTTCCTCACCGACTTTCGCGACGAGATCAAAGCCGTCGTGAACGGCGTCAACATCGCCGGCATGGACAACACCGATCGCGTGCGCGCCGTCGCGCAGAAGACGGTCGACGAATTGTTCTCGCTGATGAAGCCGCCGAGCAGCGACTGAGAACGGAACAATCGAATTGCGTCGCTTCTCTCGAACAAATCCCATCCAGGATTAGAACGATTTCAAACTACAGATTAGAATCGTTTTGATCTGGATTGATTCAAGGGTTCTCGCGCGCGGCTCGCATTGACCCGCTATTTTGCGGCCGATACCAACGCTCATCGTACGTTCGAAGTAAACGAACGAACAGGAAGATGGGGCGTTTGTTAATGGCGCAGGTAGTCGCACCGAAATCGTTGCGTTCGGTCGCAGCGTTGAATTCATTGGATGAGAAGCTCACGGGGGTTTCCGGTAAGAAGGTTTCTGCGGTTGCAAGCTTGATCGCGATGGCGTCGGTGTCGAGCGGCGCAGAGGCGCAGCAATCGAACCTGCCGCCGGTGACCGTCGATGCTCCGGTCGAGCGGCCGCGTCCGGCGGCTTCGAAGCCTTCGCCCGAGCAGGTCCGAGCCCGCAACGCGCTTCGCCGTGCCGCGCAGCGCCAACAGGCGCCGCAGGCGGCTCCAGCCACCCCGTCCGGCGTGCCGGACGGCAATCCCTATGCCGACCCTGCCGCGCCTTACAAGGTCGACCACGTCCAGGCCTCGGGCAAGTTTCCCGAGAAGATGCTGAATACGCCCAAGTCCATCACAGTGCTGAGCAAGGAGGTGCTCGAGGACAAGAACGCGACGACGCTGAAGGAGATCGGGCGCTCGACGGCGGGCGTGACGCTCGGCTCGGGCGAGGGCGGCAACGCGTTCGGCGACCGTTTCTTCATCCGCGGCTTCGACGCGCGCAACGACGTCTTCATCGACGGCATCCGCGATCCCGCCGTTTCCATCCGCGAGAACTTCTTCACCGAGCAGATCGAGATTCTGCGTGGGCCGGCATCCTCCTATGCCGGCCGCGGCACCGCCGGCGGCGCCATCAACATCGTCACCAAGCAGGCCGGCGACGTCAACTTCAAGCGGATCGACAGCGAGTTTGGCACCGACATGACCAAGCGCGTCACGCTCGACGTCAACCAGGTCATCGATCCGACCTTCTCGGTGCGCGTCGGCGGGCTGTTCCAGGATGCCAACGTCGCCGGCCGCGACTACGTGACCGACAATCGCTGGGGTAGCTTCATCTCGACCAAGTACACCCCGACCAACGACATCAAGATAACGACGAACTACGTCCATACCGACCTCAGCGGCTATCCCGATTTCGGCGTGCCCTATTACAAGCAGGGCAACGTGCCGGTGACGTCGGCGGGCATTCCGCGTGGCAACTGGTACGGCTTCCTCAATCGCGACTTCCAGACCGCGCGGCAGGATTTCGGCACCGGCACGATCGAGTACAAGGTCAACGAGGCGATCACGCTGACCAGCAAGGTGCGCGGCGAGCACTCGCTGCTCAACTATATCGGCACGCTGCCGCAGAACCCGAATACGACCAGCCCCAACCCGCTGCTCTGGACCACGACGGCGAGTGCGCAGAGCCGCTATCAGAACGTCGACGTATGGGCCAACCAGAACGAGGCCACGTTCAAGCTCGACACCGGCGGGGTCAAGCACACGGCGGTGTTCGGCGTCGAATATTCGAACGAGAACATCTCCATCGATCGTTACGCCGGTCTCGCGTCGGAACTGTCCGGGGCAGGCTTCACCAGCAACGGTGCCGTCCAGAACGTCAATCTCTACTCTCCGCAGTTCACCTACATTCCCTTCGGCATACCGTCGCTGATTGGCAACCCAACGCGCTATGGCGTCAACACCAGCAGCGTGTACGTCATGGACACCGCAAACTGGCAGGACACGATCATCGTCAACGGCGGTGTCCGCTATGACGGCTACAGCCAGAGCGCATCCAACAATTCGAACTATGTGAAGCAGAGTTCCGATCTGGTGAACTACAACGTCGGTGTGGTCTACAAGCCGATGTCGATCGGCAGCGTCTATGGAGCCTATGCGACCTCGGCCAATCCGTTCGGGTCGGAGCTGGATGCGACGGGCACTGAATACGGCGGCGTTCCCCCGAACTCGACCATCTTGCTCGGGCCCGAACGCAACAAGGCGATCGAGGTCGGCACCAAATGGGAGCTTGCGGATCGCCATTTGCTGGTAACCGGTGCGCTGTTCCAAACCACCAAGGACAACGCGCGCGAGACCGTCAGCAACGTGCTCACATCGGGTGCTGCCTACAGGATCCAGGGCATCGACATCGAAGCGGAAGGCAAGATCACCGACCGCTGGAGCATCTTCGGCGGGCTGGTGCTGATGCAGTCGAAGGTCACACAGAGCGGCGTTGCTTCGAATCTCGGGTTGCAACTCGCCAATATCGCCCATCAGTCGTTCAGCATGCTCACCAAGTACAAGTTCGACGACGGCTGGGAGCTTGGTGGCCAGGCGGTATATCGCTCCAAGGTCTATGGCGGCACGTTCGCGGCCAACACCAACGAGCTGCCGAGCTATTGGCGCTTCGACGCGTTCGTCGAGAAGAAGATCGACCAGAACTGGAGCATGAAGTTTTACGCGCAGAACCTGACCAACAAGCTCTATTATGACTCGTTCTATCGCAGCAACGTTCCCTTCGTGGCGGTCGCGCCGGGACGGGCATTCTACGTCGTGACGACAGCGAAGTTCTGATCATGTTGACGTGCCTGCCTGGCGTTCTCAGCAAGGATGATGTGGCGGATTTCCGCCGCATCATGGACGCCAGCGATTGGGAGGATGGCCGCTCCACCGCCGGAGCGCAGTCGGCGATGGTCAAGCGCAACGAACAGCTGCCACCGGACAGCGAGGTCGCGCGAAAACTCGGCAATCGCGTCATCTCGGCGCTGACCTCGAACCCGCGCTTCATCGCGGCGGCGATCCCGCTTCAAATCTTCCCGCCGCTGTTCAACCGCTATGCGGCGAGCAGCGGCCACCATTTCGGCCTGCACGTCGACAATGCGATCCGAGGCGACCGCCTGACCGGCCTTCGCATCCGCACAGACTTGTCGATCACGCTGTTCCTCGCCGAACCGGAGGAGTACGACGGTGGCGAACTTGTGATCGAGGACACCTATGGCTCGCACGAGGTCAAGTTGCCGGCCGGGGACTGCGTGCTCTATCCTTCGACCAGCCTGCATCTCGTCACGCCCGTGACCAGGGGAACGCGGGTTGCGTCTTTCTTCTGGCTTCAGAGCATGATACGGGACGATCAAGCCCGGAGCATGATCTTTGACCTCGACACCGCGATACAGGCGTTGGTGGAACGGCTCGGGCGTGACGATCCCGAAACGGTCAAATTGACGGGTATCTATCACAATCTCATTCGCTACTGGGCCGAAGTATGAAGACCATGTCGTTCCAAGCAAGCCTTGCCGCAGCCTTGATGCTGGCGTCCGCCTGGCTCGCATCTCCTGTTTCCGCCCAGACACCGAGCCCGCCGGCACCGAGCCAATCGACCGCTCAGCCGTCCGCGGCCGGAACCGTTTCCCCGGCAACCACGCCGGCTGCGCCTGTGGCCTCGACGGCTCCCGCCGTTGCCGGCGCCGCCCCTGTGGCCGCCAATCTCGCGAGTGCGAAGCCCGAGGCGGCCATCGCGCCGGCCATGAAGGAATTGTCGCCCTGGGTGATGTTCATGTCGGCGGACGTCATCGTGAAGGCGGTGATGATCGGGCTCGCCTTCGCTTCGCTGATGACGTGGACCGTCTTCATCGCCAAGTCGATCGAGCTGTCGGTCGCCTCCGGCAAGCTGCGTTCGGCGTTGAAGAAGATTGCGGAGGCGCGCTCGCTTGCCGAAGCGCAGATGGCGCTCGGCACCAAGGAAGGCATCCTGCCGTCGTTCCTGGCGGCGGCGCTGCGCGAAGCGCGGATGTCGGCCGGCCTCTCCAGCGATGCCGGCATCAAGGAGCGCGCGGCCTCCAGCTTTGCCGAGATCGTGCGCGCGGAGCAGCGGCGCATCCGGATCGGCATGGGCGTGCTCGCGACCATCGGCTCGACCTCGCCCTTCGTCGGCCTGTTCGGCACGGTCTGGGGCATCATGAACAGCTTCATCGGCATCTCGAAGTCGCAGACCACGAATCTCGCCGTGGTCGCGCCGGGCATCGCCGAGGCGCTGCTCGCCACCGCGATCGGTCTCGTCGCCGCCATTCCCGCCGTCATCATCTACAACCACTTCTCGCGCGTGACGAAGGGCTATCTCGAGCTCGTCAGCCGCGCCTCGGGGGCTGCAGGGCGGCTGCTGTCGCGCGATCTCGACCGCAGCCACGGCGGCGCGCATTCGCGCGCGGCGGAGTAGACCATGGCCGTTTCGCTCGCAGACAACGACGACGACGACGATTTCTCGGAAACGCATGACATCAACGTCACGCCGTTCATCGACGTCATCCTGGTGCTGCTGATCATCTTCATGGTCGCCGCGCCGCTGTCCACCGTCGACCTGCCGATCGACCTGCCGACCTCGAGTGCGACGCCGCAGAAGAAGCCGGACAAGCCGACCTATCTCAGCATCAAGCCCGATCTGACGCTCGCGATTGGGGAGAACCCCGTTCACCGGGCCGAGTTGATCGGGACCCTCGATGGCCTTTCCGACATGAGCAAGGACAAGTATGTTTTCCTGCGCGCCGATCGCTCGGTGCCGTATGGCGAGTTGATGGGCGTGATGGAGCTGTTGCGCTCGGGCGGCTATACGCGGGTCAAGCTGGTCGCGCTGGAAGGCGCGCCGGGGGCTCCTGCGGCCGGCGCCGCCCAGCCTTAAGAAGACGGAACGATGGCGGACGAACCGAGACCATCCCGGAAGCTCTGGATCCTGGCGGCTGTGGCCGCGCTCGCGCTCCATCTCGGTGGTGCTGCGCTCGCGCTGGCGCATTTGCGCGCCGACGACGACGGCGATGGTCTCGGCGCGGCCGGTGCGGAGTTCGCGGTCGAGATGGCTTCGCCCAAGGTCCCCGATACCGATCTGCCGCCTGGGCCTGACAGCGAAGCGATGCAAGAGCAGCAGGCGCTTCCCGAGCAGAAGGCCGAGACCAAGGAGACCGAGCTTCCGAAGGATCAGGCGCAGGAGGTCGAGGATCCCGACCGCGTCGTGACCGAGAACAACACGAAGAAGCCAACGGAAGACGATCCGAAGATTCAGGCCGTCGAAACACCCGCGGCCGAGGCATCGCCGAAGTCGGTTGCAAGTGCGCGGCAGACGCTCGACGAGGACGCGCGCGAAGCCGAGAAGGCGCTGGCACCGGTTCTGGGGCTTGGCAAGGACATCCTGAAAATCACGGCCGACTGGAACCGCAAGATCAGCGCGCATCTCGCGGCTCACAAGGTCAATCCGGAGGGCAAGCAGCCCAATAACCAGAAGGTCAAGGTGAGCTTTGCGATCAACCGGAAAGGCAACGTGCTGTCGGTCGATGTCGCGGAATCGTCGGGAGATGCAGCCTACGATGCTGCGGCGGTGTCGATCGTCCGCAAGTCCGATCCGATCCCGCAGCCGCCTGCCGGACTGACCGACGACCGCTTCGAACGGACCGTGGACATCATCTTCACGCCGCCGGATTCCAAGAAGAAGAAGACGGTTCAGCGCCAGTAGAGCCGGATCCCGACATAGACCACGACCAGGCAGGCGAAGATCAGCGCCACGGGGAGGGGGCGTTTCTGGGCTCCGCTGGCCGCGCCCGTCCCGAAGAAACCGGCGCTTTTCGGCTTCGGCGCCGGGCGCCGAAAGGCGGTAACATTGTCCGCCGCCGGCTCGGCCTGGCGGGGACGGACGTCGGGTGGCGTTCCGGTGCCGCCCATCTCGACGTAATAGGCCTTGTAGATCGCACCGATGGTGGCCTCGGTGGCCTCGCCCTCGCTCATCTGCGCCAGCAGGTTCTTGTAGCTGCTCAGGAACTCCTGGGCCTCCGGAGGCAGCGCGGACGCCCCGTTGAGCTTGGCCATCATCTTCCAGGTGGCGAAATCGGCGCGGGCTCGGGTGTCGGCGCGTCGCGCGATCAGCATATCGGCAGCTTTGACCAAGTCGGCCTCTGGCCCTTCGGCATGGGTTCGGATGTCAGGTTCAACTACGCGTTGCCGGTCAGGAAGAGAACAGCCTGAATCACATAACCGGTCAACGTCCGCAGTATTGCTGAAATAACATCAAGATTTAGACCTAACTGCGAGCCCGCCAGCGGCAGCAGGATCAAGAGCCCGATCAGGATCAACATACCGAACGGCTCGAGCCGGGCCAGCGGCAAGGCGAGCGCTCGCGGCAGCAGCCCGACCGCAACGCGGCCGCCGTCCAGCGGCGGGATCGGCATCATGTTGAAGACCGCCAGGATGGCGTTGATGATGAGCGCATTCTTGAGATTGTCGGCAACCCATTTCGCCGAGCTTGCGGGCACCAAGGGCATCGCATGGAAGGCGGCGGCCGCGGCCAGCGCCAGCAGGATGTTTGTGACGGGCCCGGCGAGCGCCACCCAGACCATGTCGAGCCTGGGGTTGTTGAGCTTGCGGAAGTTCACCGGCACCGGCTTGGCATAGCCGAACAAGAAGGGCGAATGCGCGAACAGCAGCATCGCCGGCAGGATCAGGGTGCCGAACGGGTCGATATGCCTGATGGGATTGAAGCTGACCCGGCCGAGCTGCGAGGCCGTGTTGTCCCCGAGCCGGTTCGCGACGAAGGCGTGCGCGGCCTCATGGAAGGTGATGGCGAGGACGAGGGGGAGCACCCATACCGAGAGGTCATAGACAGAAATGTTCACAGCTCATCCATTTCGGTTCGCTAGCTAGCGGCCTTGCAGCCGTCCCAGCCAAACCGGCGTGCAGCAAACGCTTCGGCTCAACATAGGGTGGCCGGTTCCGGAATGCCACGGTGCAGATGGATTGCCTCGGCCTGCCGTCGTGCAGTCGAGCAAATTCACGCCGGGATTGTCCCCGGATATTGCACCAAGCCGTCGTCGAGCTTCAACCAGGCGAGCTTTTCCGACACCCAGATGTGCTCGGTCGGCGCGAAGGCGTTGCGATCATCGAAAGTGGCCAGCGCAATACCCGCCAGCGTGCCGTTGCGGCGCCAGGCGAACAGCCGCGTGCCGCAGCGCTTGCAGAACACCCGGTCGATATTCTCCGAGGAGGCGTAGCGGGCGGTCTCGCCCTCGACGCTGAGCGCGCGCTGGTCGAACTGGGCGCGGGCAAAATAGGGCGAGCCCATCGCCTTCTGGCAGATGCGGCAATGGCAGATGCGGACGTTGAGCGGCTCGCCCTCCGCCTTGAACCGCACCGCGCCGCACAGGCAGCCGCCTTCCCGGATCATGATGTCCTCAATAGGTTGCGCGTCCGCCCGAGATGTCGAACACGGCGCCGGTGGAGAAGGCACAATCCTCGGAGGCGAGCCAGCTCACCATCGCGGCAAGCTCTTCCACCAGCACGAAGCGGCCTTTCGGGATCTTCGCCAGCATGAAGTCGATATGCTGCTGCGTCATCTGGTCGAAGATCGCGGTCTTTGCGGCCGCCGGGGTCACCGCGTTGACGAGGATGTCGTGGGCGGCAAGCTCCTTGCCGAGCGACTTCGTCAGCGCGATCAGGCCGGCCTTGGAGGCCGAATAATGCGCTGCGTTCGGGTTGCCTTCCTTGCCGGCAATCGAGGCGATGTTCACGATCCGCCCGTATTTCTGCTTGAGCATTTCGGGCACGATCGCCTTGCTGACGATGAAGGGGCCGTCTAGGTTGATGCGCAGCACCTTGCGCCATTCCTCGAGGTCGGTCTCCCAGACCGGCTTGTTGACGCCGGCGATGCCGGCGTTGTTGACGAGGATGTCGATCTTGCCGAAGGCGGCCAGCGTCGCATCGCGCGCCTGCTCGACCGCCGCCGTGTCGGTGACGTCGACCTTGAAGACTTTGGTCTCGCCGCCGATCTCCTTTGCGGTCTTCTCCGCCATCGCGGCGTCGAAGTCCCAGATCGCGACCTTGGCGCCGGAGGCGACGAAGCGCTCGGTGATGGCGCGGCCAAAGCCTTGCGCGCCGCCGGTGACGATGGCGATGCGGCCGTTGAGATCGATCTTGTTCATGCCGGAGGCCTTCTCGCGTCAGAGCATGTAGCCGCCGTCGACGACGAGATCGACGCCGGTGGTGAAGGCGCTCTCGTCGCTGCCGAGATAGACCGCCATCGCGGCGATCTCCTCGGCGGTGCCGAGCCGGCCCATCTTCTGGCGGGAGATGAACATCTCCTTGCCCTGCGGGCCCTGGGCTGCGGCGCGGTCGAGCATCGACGGCGTCTCGACCGTGCCGGGACAGATCGCGTTGCAGCGGATGCCCTTGGTGATGAAGTCGAGCGCGACCGCGCGGGACAGCAGCGACACCGCCGCCTTCGACGAGCTGTAGACGTAGCGGTTCGCCGGCGGCCGCAAGGCCGCGCAGGACGAGATGTTGACGATGCTACCGCCGCCGCCCGCGATCATGTCGGGCAGGAAGGCCTTGATGGTCCGGTGCATCGACTTGACGTTGAGGTCGAACGAGAAGTCGAAATCCTCTTCCGAGCATTCCAGGATGGTGCCGTGGTGCACGAAGCCCGCCGCGTTGAGCAGGATGTCGATCTTGCCGACGCGTTTTGCAAAAGCGTTGACGTCGGCGGTGTTGCGCACATCGAGCTTTGCGACCTCAGTGATGCCTTCCTTGGTCAGATCAGCGATGCCGGCCTCGTTGATGTCGGTGGCGATCACGGTTGCGCCCTCACGCGCGAATGCGATGGCGCAGGCGCGCCCGATGCCTGCTGCCGCTGCCGTGACGACGGCGCGCTTGCCCTTGAGGCGGTTGGCCATTTTGTTTTTCTCCTCACCTTGAATGTGTCTATCGGCTCGTCATTGCGAGGAGCACTTGCGACGAAGCAATCCAGACTGTCTCCGCGGAGATATCTCTGGATTGCTTCGCTTTGCTCGCAATGACGGTATGGCTGTCAGTGATTATCCCGCGCCACACCGAACGTGCCGGCGACGTTCTGGTACCGCGTGGCGAGCTCCATGCAGGCGCCGGTCGATTGCTGGCCGACGGTATTGCGATAGATCTCCTGCCACGGCGTCTGGTTCGGCGGATGCTTGAAGCCGCCACTGGCCTTGAGCTCGGCGTGGCGCTTCTTCAGCTCCTCGTCCGAGATCAGGATGTTGGCGCTGCCCTTGTTGAGGTCGATGCGCACCTTGTCGCCGGTCTTGAGGATGGCAAGCCCGCCATTGGCGGCGGCTTCCGGCGAGGCGTTCAGGATCGAGGGCGAGCCCGAGGTGCCTGACTGGCGGCCGTCGCCGATGCAGGGCAGGGACAGGATGCCGCGCTTGATCAGCGCCGCCGGCGGCTGCATGTTCACGACCTCGGCACCGCCGGGGTAGCCGATCGGACCGGTGCCGCGGATGAACAGCACGCAGCGCTCGTCGATATCGAGCGAGGGATCGTCGATCCGCTCGTGATAATCCTCCGGCCCCTCGAACACGATGGCGCGGCCCTCGAAGGCATTGAGATCCTTCGGGTTGCTGAGATAGCGGTCGCGGAATTCCTTGGAGATCACTGAAGTCTTCATGATCGCGGAATCGAACAGATTGCCCTTCAGCACCAGGAAGCCGGCGTCCTTCACCAGCGGCTTGTCGTAAGCCCAGATCACGTCGTTATCGGGTGCGGGCGCGTTCTTGCAGTTTTCGCCGATGCCGCGGCCGTTGACCGTGACGGCGTCCTCGTGGATGCGCTTGTGCTTCATCAATTCGCGCACCACGGCGGGCACGCCGCCGGCGCGGTGGAATTCCTCGCCGAGATAGAAGCCGGCCGGCTGCATGTTGACCAACAGCGGCACGTCGTGGCCGAACTTCTGCCAGTCCTCGATCGTGAGCTCGACCCCGATGTGGCGGGCGAGCGCGTTGATGTGGATCGGCGCGTTGGTCGAGCCGCCGATCGCCGAATTGATCACGATGCAGTTCTCGAACGCCTTGCGGGTCAGGATGTCCGAGGGCTTCAAATCCTCCCAGACCATCTCGACGATGCGTTTTCCGGTCTCGTAGGCTATCTGGCCGCGCTCGCGATACGGCGCCGGGATCGCCGCGCAGCCCGGCAGCGAGAAGCCGAGCGCTTCGGCAAGCCCGTTCATGGTCGAGGCCGTGCCCATGGTGTTGCAATGGCCGACCGAGGGCGCCGAGGAGGCCACGATCTCCATGAACTCCTCGTAGTCGATCTCGCCGGCGGCGAGCCGCTCGCGCGATTTCCAGACGATGGTGCCGGAGCCGGTGCGCTCGCCATTGTGCCAGCCGTTCAGCATCGGGCCGCCCGACAGCACGATCGCAGGCAGGTTCACCGTCGCGGCCGCCATCATGCAGGCCGGCGTGGTCTTGTCGCAGCCGGTGGTCAGCACCACGCCGTCGAGCGGATAGCCGTAGAGAATCTCGACCAGGCCGAGATAGGCGAGGTTACGATCGAGCGCCGCGGTCGGGCGCTTGCCTGTCTCCTGAATGGGATGGGTCGGGAATTCCATCGCGATGCCGCCGGCCTCGCGGATGCCTTCGCGGACGCGGTGCGCGAGTTCGAGATGATGGCGGTTGCAGGGGGACAAGTCGTTGCCGGTCTGGGCGATGCCGATGATCGGCTTGCCGGATTGCAGCTCGGCGCGGGTGAGGCCGTAATTCAGGTAACGCTCCATATAGAGCGCGGTCATGCCCGGATTATGCGGGTTGTTGAACCATTCCTGCGAGCGAAGATGGCGGCGGGTCCCGTTGCTGCCGGCGGCATGCCCGTTGGTTGGTTTCTTTGTCATTGGTTTCTCCTGCAATGCAAACGCGACTACCGTCCGTCTCATGGTGTCGGCATGTGCGGTGCCCAACGGCGCGCGCAATGATCTGCCTTCCCGCTGGCGGGTCGTTTCCTCACGATTCCGATACTAGTCGGGGCTGCTTGGTAACGCTATCATTTTGTTCGCCGCGGCCGCGCCTGATACGGCTGGCCTGCTGTCCGAACGTCGTCCCGACGAGCTTTGCCGCTCGATCACCTTGAAGCCGAGATCGAGCACCGGTTGCTCCGGGCGCCGGCCCTCGATCGCGTTGATCAGCATGGTGGCGGCCGTCTTCCCCATCTCGTAGCGATTGGTGCGGACGCTGGTGAGGGTGGGGACGGCGGAGGCCATAAATTCGAGGTCGTTGAAGCCGACGATCGCGATCTGCCCGGGAACTGCGATCTCCCGGCGCCGGCATTCGAACAGCACGCCGAGCGCGAGGTCGTCATTGGCGCAGAACACCGCATCGATGTCGGGCTCGCGCGCCAGCAGATCGGTGAACAGGGCGCCGCCGAGCGTCACCGAGGTCGGCGTCGCCGTCGTGACCACCAGGCGCTGGTCGAACGATCCGGCATCCTTCATGGCCGCGACATATCCGTCCAGCCGCCGCTGCACCCTGGGATCCATCCGCGCGCCGACGAAGCCGATCTTGCGGTGACCTTGCTCGAACAGGTGCGCGATCGCCGCGCGCGCCGCATCATAGTGCGAAAAGCCGATCATCATGTCGACGGGGTCAGGGCCGATCTCCATGATCTGCACGATCGGGCAGTCCGCGGCCTGAAGCATCGCGCGGGACTCCGCGGTCTGGTCGATGCCGGTGACGATCAGCCCGGCCGGCTTCTGCGCCAGAAACAGGCGCAGCAACCTCTCTTCCTGGAGGATGCTGTAGCGCGTGTTGGACAACTGGATCGAGTAGCGGCTGCCTTCGGAGGCGTCATAGATGCCGCGCAGCACGTCCGAGAACACGTTGTTGGTGAGCGATGGGATCAAGACACCGATGACCTCGGTGCGTTGCGAGGCCAGCGCCCGTGCGGCAAGATTGGGCACATAGCCGAGCTCCTTGGCGGCGCTCTCGACCCGCGTCCGCTTGGCGACCGACAGGGCCTCCGGATTGCGGAAAAAACGCGACGCGGTAATCGGGCTGACGCCGGCGAGCTCGGCGACTTCCGCCAGCCTGATTTTGCCTGACTTGGTGCGTTTTCGACCCATTTGGTGCTCTTAACACAGTCAGTCCCGCAAACAAAGGAACGTTGACAGCGCTACCAGCAACGACTAACCAAAGACAAATTGCCAAAACCGCACAAACTACCGACAATGTCGCCCGCTAAGCTCGGGCTTCGTTCGGTGAAGTCCGAAAAACAAGACGGTCGCGGCGCGCAAGGCGCTGTGGACTTTCGAGGAGGGAGCTAGATGTCGTCTGTGCAAATCCGCGACGTGCGGAAATCGTTCGGCAATTTTGAAGTCCTGCACGGCGTCACGATTCCGATCGAGGACGGTCAGTTCGTCGTCCTGGTCGGCCCCTCCGGCTGCGGCAAGTCGACGCTTCTGCGCATGCTCGCGGGCCTCGAGAACATCACCTCCGGCACGATCTCGATCGGCGATCGCGTCGTCAACAATGTCCAGCCCAAGGAGCGGGACATTGCGATGGTGTTCCAGAACTACGCGCTCTATCCGCACATGACGGTCGCCGACAACATGGGCTTCTCGCTCAAGCTGCGGAATGCCAGCTCGGACGAGATCAACAAGCGCGTCAAGCGCGCCGCCGAGATCCTCGCGCTGTCGCCGCTGCTCGACCGCTATCCGCGCCAGCTCTCCGGCGGCCAGCGCCAGCGCGTCGCGATGGGCCGCGCCATCGTGCGCGATCCGCAGGTCTTCCTGTTCGACGAGCCGTTGTCGAATCTCGACGCCAAGTTGCGCGTCGCCATGCGCACCGAGATCAAGGAGCTGCATCAGCGGTTGAAGACGACGACGGTCTACGTCACCCACGACCAGATCGAGGCCATGACCATGGCCGACAAGATCGTCGTCATGCATGACGGCATCGTCGAGCAGATGGGCACCCCGCTCGAGCTGTACGACAAGCCCGATAACCAGTTCGTCGCCGGCTTCATCGGCTCGCCCGCGATGAACTTCCTGAAAGGCCATGTGCGCGTCAACGGCGTTGCGACCTTCGAAGGGCCGAACGGCGTCAAGCTGCCGCTCAAGACCGCACCGGCCAATTCCGACGGCCGTCCTGCGGTCTACGGCGTGCGGCCGGAGCACTTCACCATCGCGGACGACGGCGCCGAGGCCGAGATCATCGTGGTCGAGCCGACCGGCTCGGAGACGCAGGTGTTCGCCAAGGTCGGCGGCGAGCAGGTCGTCGCGGTCTTCCGCGAGCGTCACCAGTTCAATCCGGGCGACAAGGTGCGGCTGAAGCCCGACCCGTCGCTGGTCCATTTGTTCGACGATGCGACGGGCAAGCGCATGAACGCCTAGCGCATCAGACGACAAGGCATAAGGCGACAAGCCATCAGACGACAAAAAGCATCACAGGGAGGACAACATGCAAGACTTTACCCGCCGGTCTCTGCTTCAAGGCGGAACCGCTTTGGCTGCAACCGGCATGCTGACGGGGCCGGCACTGTTCGACTTCGCCAAGGCCTGGGCGCAGAGCGCGCCCTGGAAGGCCGAGCCCGGCGCCAAGCTGACCGTGATGCGCTGGAAGCGCTTCGTGCCGGCCGAGGACGATGCGTTCAACGCGATGGTGGCGGCGTTCAAGGCCGCGACCGGCACCGAGATGAACACCTTCAGCGAGTCCTTCGAGGACGTGCAGCCGAAGGCCTCGGTTGCGGCCAACACCGGCTCCGGCCTCGATCTCGCCTGGGGCCTGCACACGCTGCCGCAGCTGTTCCCGACCAAAGTGCTGAAGATGAACGATGTCGCCGACTATCTCGGCAACAAATACGGCGGCTGGACCGATGCGGCGGCCAAGACCTGCAAGCTCGGCAACGACTGGCTCGGCATTCCCGTTGCGACCAACGGCGGTTACATGACCTACCGCAAGTCGGCGCTCGACAAGGCCGGATTCAAGGAATTCCCGAAGGACTTCCCCGGCTTCCTCGAGATGTGCAAGGCGCTCAAGGCCAACAACACCCCGGCCGGCTTCGCGCTCGGTCACGCCTCGGGCGACGGTAATTCCTGGTTGCACTGGGTGCTGTGGGGCCACGGCGCCTACACGGTCGACCAGAACGACAAGATCGTGATCAATTCGCCGGAGACGGCGAAGGCGCTGGAATATTGCAAGGCGCTGTACGACAGCTTCATTCCGGGCACGGCGTCCTGGAACGATTCCTCGAACAACAAGGCGTACCTCGCCGGCGAGCTCTATTGCACGGCGAACGGCATCTCGATCTACGTCGCTGCCAAGACCGATGCCAGCAAGAAGGAGCTTACCGAGGACACCTATCACGCGCTCTGGCCGGTCGGTCCGGTCGGCAAGCCGACCGAGCTGCAGCTGGCGCTGCCGATCCTCGCCTTCAACTTCACCAAATATCCGAATGCGGCAAAGGCCTTCGTCGCCTTCATGCTGGAGAAGGAGAACTACGAGAAGTGGCTGGCCGGCGCGCAGGGTTATCTGACGCAGACCTTGAACGCCTATGAATCGGCCCCGATCTGGACGGCCGATCCCAAGAACGCCGTGTTCTCGCAGGCCTCCAAGCGCACACTGCCGGCGTCCGGCATCGGCACCGTCGGCGAGAAGGCGGCAACCGCGATCGCCGACTTCATCGTCGTCGACATGTTCGCCAATTACTGCACTGGCGCCAAGGATGCGAAGGGCGCGATGGCGGAAGCCGAGCGCCAGCTGAAGCGCATCTATCGCTGAGGGTCACGGGGCGGGCGGCCATCCGGCCGCCCGCCCTTCAACATTTCGATCAGGGATATCGGGCATGGCTGATGTCGCAATTCCCCGGGCCAAGCCTCAGATGACCGAGGCTGGCGCCTGGGCCCAGCTCAAACACAATCGCAACTGGCTCGGCTTCTGGTTCATGGTGCCGGCCATGGTGTTCCTGATCTTCTTCCTGGCCTATCCGCTCGGGCTCGGCATCTGGCTGTCCTTCACGGACACGCGCATCGGCAGGGTCGGACACTTCATCGCCTTCGAGAACTACGAGTGGCTGTGGGACGATTCCATCTTCTGGCTGTCGGTGTTCAACACGCTGCTCTACACCTTCGTCGCCAGCGCCATCAAGTTCGGCATCGGCCTTTACCTCGCGCTGCTGCTCAACGAGCACATGCCGTTCAAGGCGATGCTGCGCGCGATGGTGCTCATCCCCTTCATCGTGCCGACGGTGCTCTCCGCGCTCGCCTTCTGGTGGATTTTCGACTCGCAATTCTCGATCATCTCCTGGTCGCTGAAGCATCTCGGCCTGATCAACCAGAACATCAACTTCCTCGGCGACACGACCTGGGCGCGCATCTGCGTGATCTTCGCCAATATCTGGCGCGGCGTGCCGTTCGTGGCGATCACGCTGCTCGCAGGGCTGCAGACCGTCTCGCCCTCGCTCTATGAGGCGGCGACGCTCGACGGCGCCACGCGCTGGCAGAATTTCCGCTACATCACCTATCCGCTGCTGACGCCGATCATCGCCGTCGTGATGACCTTCTCCGTGCTCTTCACCTTCACCGACTTCCAGCTGATCTGGGCGATGACGCGTGGCGGCCCGGTCAACGCTACCCACCTGATGGCGACCCTGTCCTATCAGCGCGCGATCATCGCCGGGCAGCTCGGCGAGGGCGCCGCGATCTCCAGCGCGATGATCCCGTTCCTGCTGGCCGCGATCATGGTCTCGTGGTTCGGATTGCAGCGCCGGAAGTGGCAGCAGGGAGAGAGCAATGACTGACCTGCCCACCAGATCCATCGATCTCAAGAATGTGCTGTCGGGCTCGGCGCCTACGGCCGATCACAGCGAGGGCATGAGCTATCTGCAGTCGGTGCCGCGCAGGCTCGTGACGCTGTACCTGCCGCTCACGATCATCGTCGTCGTCCTGCTGTTCCCGTTCTACTGGATGGCGCTGACCTCGGTGAAGCCCGACGAGCAGCTGCTCGACCTCGACAAGTACAATCCGTTCTGGACCTGGAATCCGACCTTCAAGCACTTCCACAAGCTGCTGTTCGAGAGCTACTATCCCTATTGGCTCTGGAACACGATGTATGTGGCGATCTGCGCCACGGTGCTCTCGATCATCGCCTCGGTGTTCGCCGCCTACGCCATCGTGCGCTTGCGTTACAAGGGCGCCAATCTCGTCGGCGGCCTGATCTTCCTCGCCTATCTGGTGCCGCCGTCGATCCTGTTCATTCCGCTCGCCACGGTCGTGTACCAGTACGGCCTGTTCGATTCGCCGCTGGCCCTGATCCTGACCTATCCGACCATCCTGATCCCGTTCTCGACCTGGCTGTTGATGGGCTATTTCAAGACCATCCCGTTCGAGCTCGAGGAATGCGCGCTGATCGACGGGGCGAGCCGCTGGCAGATCCTGGTCAAAATCGTGGTGCCGCTGGCCATTCCCGGCCTGATCTCGGCCTTCATCTTCTGCTTCACGCTGTGCTGGAACGAGTTCATCTACGCCCTGACGTTCCTGCAATCGACCAGCAACAAGACGGTGCCGGTCGCAATCGTGAACGAGTTCGTGGACGGCGACATCTACCGCTGGGGCTCACTGATGGCGGGCGCGCTGGCCGGCTCGCTGCCGCTCGTGATCCTTTACGCCTTCTTCGTGGAGCATTATGTGTCGGCGATGACCGGCGCCGTGAAGGAGTGATCGCGGGGCTTGCCGAGGGCGCGTCAGGAGCGGCGCGCTTCGGCCAATAAAATGAGGAGTTGAGCTCTTGCACATTCTGGTTCTCGGCGCCGCCGGCATGGTCGGCCGCAAACTCTGTGAACGGCTGCTCCGCGACGGCCGGCTCGGCAAGAGCGACATCACGAAATTGACCATGCACGACGTGGTCGAGCCCAACAAGCCGGAGATAGCCGGCTTCCCGGTCGAGACCGTTTCGGGCGATTTCGCCGTCCCGGGCGCCGCCGAGAAGCTGATCGCCGGCCGCCCCGACGTGATCTTCCATCTCGCCGCGATCGTCTCCGGCGAGGCCGAGCTCGATTTCGACAAGGGCTATCGCATCAATCTCGACGGCACCCGGATGCTGCTCGATGCGATCCGCCTTGCGGGCGGCGGCTACAAGCCGCGCGTGGTGTTCACGTCCTCGATCGCAGTGTTCGGCGCGCCGTTTCCCGATGCGATCGGCGACGAGTTCTTCCATACCCCGCTGCTCAGCTACGGCACCCAGAAGGCGATCGGCGAGCTCCTGCTCGCCGACTATTCCCGCCGCGGCTTCCTCGACGGCATCGGCATCCGCCTGCCGACCATCTGCATCCGGCCGGGCCTGCCCAACAAGGCGGCCTCGGGCTTCTTCTCCAACATCCTGCGCGAGCCGCTGGCCGGCAAGGAAGCAATCCTCCCGGTCTCCGAGGACGTCCGCCACTGGCACGCGACGCCGCGCTCGGCCGTCGGCTTCCTGCTCCACGCCGGCACCATGGATCTCGCGGCCGTCGGGCCGCGCCGAAACCTGACCATGCCCGGCCTGTCGGCAACGGTCGGCGAGCAGATCGCCGCCTTGAAGCGGGTTGCGGGCGAGAAGGTCGCCGCGCGCATCAAGCGCGAGCCCGATCCCTTCATCGTCGGGATCGTCGGCGGCTGGCCGCGCAATTTCGACGCGAGGCGGTCGCGCGAGCTCGGCTTCACCACCGCCGAGAAGACCTTCGACGATATCATCCGCATTCACATCGAAGACGAGCTCGGCGGCAATTTCGTCGCCTGACCTCCGACTGAGCGGGTCCTGATGATGGCGAGCGTTGCTTGCATCGGCGAATGCATGGTCGAGCTCCGGCAGGCCCAGGGCGGCGCGTCTGCCGGGCAGGGGCAGGGCGGCGGCCTGTACTCGCGCAGTTTCGGCGGTGACACCCTCAACACCGCCGTGTATCTGGCGCGGCTGGACGTCAAGGTCGACTATTTCACCGCGCTCGGCGACGACGCGCTAAGCGACGAGATGATCGCCGCCTGGAACGCGGAGAACGTTGGCACGCGGCGCGTCGTGCGCCTGCCGGGCAAGCTGCCCGGCCTCTACATGATCCAGACGGATGCAAAGGGCGAGCGCCAGTTCTTCCACTGGCGGGACAACTCTGCCGCGCGCCAGCTGATGAGCCTGCCGGAGACGGACGAGCTGCTCAACTCGTTGATGAGCTACGACATCGTCTACCTCTCCGCGATCACGCTCTCGATCTACGATGCGCCCGGGCGCGAGCGTCTGTTCGCCGCGATCAAGCGCGCGCGCCTGCTCGGCACCCGGTTCGTGTTCGACACCAATTTCCGCGCGCGCGGCTGGCCGGACCGCGATATCGCGCGGGAGGTGTTTACAACCGCCTTCGCGATCGCCGACATCGTGCTGACCTCGACCGAGGACCTGCTCGCGCTCTGGCCCGGCGAAAGTCACGAGCAACTGATGGCGCGCATCCCCACCCCGGAGCTGGTGTTCCGTCTGCCCGAGCCGGTGAGCCTGTTGCGCTATCCCGGCGGCGCCAGCGAGGTCCGCGCCGAGCCCATGACCAAGCCGGTGGTCGATACCACCGCCGCCGGCGACAGCTTCGCCGCCGCCTATATCGCGGCCCGGCTCGCCGGCGCTGAGCCGGTCGAAGCAGCCCTATCAGGGCATCGCCTCGCCAGCCTCGTGATCTGCTATCCCGGCGCCATCATTCCGGGCTATGCCATGCCGCCGAAGAAGCGGCACCGGCCGGCGGCCTCCCGCCAGGCCGCCAAGTAAACAGCGACCACATGAATCGAGACCTATGACCACTTCTGCCCAACAGAACCACCTCGTCGCGCTGTTCAAAGCCGCGACCGTCATTCCCGTGCTCACCATCGAGCGCATCCAGGATGCGGTGCCGCTGGCGCGCGCGCTGGTTGCCGGCGGTGTCCGCACGCTGGAGGTGACCCTGCGGACATCAGTTGCGATCGAGGCGGCGCGCGCAGTGATGACCGAGGTGCCCGAGGCGGTCGTCGGCATCGGCACCATTCTCAATCCGGCCGACTTCAGCCGGGTCGAAAGGCTCGGCGTCGCGTTCGGCATCAGTCCGGGCCTGACCCCGGATCTGCTCAAGGCGGCGACCGACAGCTCCTTGCCGTTCGCGCCGGGCATTGCCACGGCCTCCGAGCTGATGATGGCGCTGTCCTACGGCTTCGACGTCGCAAAGTTCTTCCCGGCGGAGCAGGCCGGCGGCATCAAGGGCCTGCGCGCCCTCGGCGGGCCGTTCCCGAACGTGCGGTTCTGCCCGACCGGCGGGGTGGGCGAGGCCAATGCCGCGACCTGGCTGGCCGAACCCAATGTCGTTGCGGTCGGCGGGTCCTGGCTGTGCCCGACGGCGGAGATCCGGGCCGGGAACTGGGCCGGCATAACTGCCATCTGCGAGCGGACCCTCAAGGCGCTGAAAGCCGCGTGAAGTCTTGCCATCCCTGGGCTAAGACTTAGCTCAGGACTAGACCTGCAGGGAGAGACGACCATGACCGCCAGCATCGTCGGATGGGCGCATACGCCGTTCGGCAAGTTCGACACCGAAACCGTCGAAAGCCTCGTCACCCGCGTCGCCAACGAGGCGATGGCCGATGCCGGCATTTCGGCCTCCGATGTCGACGAGATCGTGCTCGGCCATTTCAATGCCGGCTTCTCGCCGCAGGATTTTACCGCCTCCCTGGTGCTTCAGGCCGATCCGAAGCTGCGCTTCAAGCCGGCGACCCGCGTCGAGAATGCCTGCGCGACCGGCTCGGCCGCCGTCCATCAGGGCCTGCGTGCGATTGCCGCAGGCGCCGCCAAGATCGTCCTGGTCGTCGGCGTGGAGCAGATGACCCGCACGCCGGGGCCCGAGATCGGCAAGAACCTGCTCAAGGCGTCCTACCTGCCCGAGGACGGCGACACCGTCGGCGGCTTCGCCGGGGTATTCGGCAAGATCGCCAGCTCCTACTTCCAGAAATACGGCGACCAGTCCGACGCGCTGGCGCTGATCGCGGCCAAGAACCACAAGAACGGCGTCGCCAATCCCTTCGCCCAGATGCGCAAGGACTTTGGCTTCGACTTCTGCCGCGCCGAGAGCGAGAAGAACCCTTACGTCGCCGGTCCCCTGAAGCGCACCGACTGCTCGCTGGTCTCCGACGGCGCCGCCGCCCTGGTGCTGGCCGATGCCGAGACGGCAAAGGGCATGAGCAAGTCGATCGGCTTCCGTGCCACTGCGCACGCCCAGGACTTCCTGCCGATGAGCAAGCGCGACATCCTGCAGTTCGAGGGCTGCACGGTCGCCTGGCAGCGCGCGCTGGAGAAGGCCGGTGTCACGCTGTCCGATCTCTCCTTCGTCGAGACCCATGACTGCTTCACCGTTGCCGAGCTGATCGAGTACGAAGCGATGGGCCTGACGCCGAAGGGGCAGGGCGCCCGCGCCATCAAGGAAGGCTGGACGCTGAAGGACGGCAAGCTGCCGATCAATCCGTCCGGAGGCCTCAAGGCCAAGGGCCATCCGATCGGCGCCACCGGCGTCTCCATGCATGTGATGACCGCGATGCAGCTCGCGGGCCAGGCGCCCGAGGGCATGCAGCTGAAAAATGCAAAACTCGGCGGCATCTTCAACATGGGCGGTGCTGCCGTCGCCAACTACGTCTCCGTCCTGGAGCCGCTGAAGTAGTTCAGTCCTGTAGGGTGGGCAAAGGCGCCACGCGCCGTGCCCACCTTCTTTGCGTTAGATCATGGTGGGCCCGCGCGGCCCCATTAATGCTCTGATTGGTTTGCAGGGAAATGCATCATGGGCACTGACTACGAAGACTCGCTGTCGATGGACGCGTTGAACGATCGTATCGCGATCCTCGAGGACAATATCCGCCAGCTCATCGAGCAGGCCGCTGCCGCCTCGGGCGAGCAGAACGAGTCGCGCATCGCCGACCGGATCAGCCAGCAGAACGAGGAGCTCGACCGGCTCCTGAAGATCCGGGAATCCCGCCAGAAGAAATAGCGGACGATGTTGCCCCGCGGCGCATGCCGCCATACGCCGCCCGCCCTTGCGCGAGCGGCGGCACTGCCGTTAGCTGGACTGAAATCGCGAGGGCATTTGAGCCCCGCGTAATCGGGAGCAAGCGATGGGGCCGCTGAAGGGCATCAAGGTCATCGACATGACCACCGTGCTGATGGGGCCCTATGCGACCCAGATGCTCGGCGATTACGGTGCCGATGTCATCAAGGTGGAATCGCTGGACGGCGACGTCACCCGCCTGATCGGTCCGATGCGTCACGCCGGCATGGGTCCGGTGTTCCTCAACACCAACCGCAGCAAGCGCTCGATCTGCCTCGATCTGAAGAAGCCGGCGGGGCGCGAAGCCGTGTTGCGGCTTTTGAAGGACGCAGACGTCCTTGTCTATAACGTCCGCCCACAGGCCATGGCGCGGCTGCAGCTCGGCTACGACGTCGTCTCCGCCATCAACCCGCGCCTGGTCTATGCCGGCGTGTTCGGCTTCGGCCAGGACGGGCCCTATGCCGCAAAGCCCGCTTACGACGATCTGATCCAGGGCGCGACCGCGTTGCCGGCGCTGATGGCGCAGACCGGCGACGGCGTGCCGCGCTATGTGCCGAACGCGCTGGTGGATCGTATCGTCGGCCTCACCGCAGTCGGCGCGATCTGCGCCAGCCTGGTGCACCGCGACCGCACCGGCCGCGGCCAGCGCGTCGATATCCCGATGTTCGAGACCATGGCCGGCTTCGTCATGGGCGATCACATGGGCGGGCTCACCTTCGAGCCGCCGCTCGACAAGGGCGGCTATGCCCGCCATCTCTCGCGCGACCGCAGGCCTTACAAGACCTCGGACGGCTATCTCAGCGTCATCGTCTACAACGACAAGCAGTGGGAGAACTTCTTCAAGGCCACGGGGCGCGACGACCTGCGCGCCGATCCCAAATTCGCGACCTTCGCCGGCCGCGCCGCCAATATCAATGAGGTCTACGCTGAGCTCGCGCGCATCTTCGAGACGCGGACCACGGAAGAATGGATCGACCTGCTGACGAAAGCCGACGTGCCTGTCATGCCGATGCACGACCTCGCCTCGATCTTGCATGACGAGCATCTGGAAGCGACCGGGTTCTTTCCGGTCGTGACCCATCCGACCGAAGGTCCGATCCGCAGCATGAAGGTGACGGCGACCTGGTCCGAGACCGAAGCCGAGCCGGTACGCCTGGCGCCGCGGCTCAACGAGCACGGCGCCGAGATCTTGCGCGAGATCGGCTACTCGGACGATGAGATCGCGGCGATGGTGCGCGACGGTGTCACGCGTGACGCGCCGGAGGTGAGAGCATGAGCTTCATCACCGGCGTCGGCCTGACGCCGTTCGGCAAGCACGAGGGCTCGACTTCGCTCGACTTGATGAGCAAGGCCGCGCAACTAGCCCTCGACGATGCCGGCCTCGCGCGCACCGACATCGACGGCATCCTCTGCGGCTATTCCACGGTCTCCCCGCACATCATGCTCGCGACTGTCTTCGCCGAGCATTTCGGTATCCGTCCGAGCTACGCTCACGCCGTTCAGGTCGGCGGCGCCACGGGTCTTGCGATGACGATGCTGGCGCATCACCTCGTCGCGTCAGGCGTCTGCCGCAACGTTCTGGTCGTCGCCGGCGAGAACCGCCTCACCGGGCAGAGCCGCGATGCCTCGATCCAGGCGCTGGCGCAGGTCGGCCATCCCGACTACGAGGTGCCGCTCGGCCCAACTATCCCGGCCTATTATGGCCTCGTTGCCAACCGCTACATGCACGAATACGGCGTGACCGAAGAGGACCTCGCCGAGGTCGCGGTGCTGATGCGCGCCCACGCCTGCACCCATCCCGGCGCGCAATTCCACGATCCCATCAATGTCGCCGACGTCATGGCCTCCAAGCCGGTGGCGATGCCGCTCAAGCTGCTCGATTGCTGCCCGGTCTCCGACGGCGGCGCGGCCTTCGTCGTCAGCCGCGAGCGAACCGGGGAAGCGGGCGTGCGCATCCGCGGCTGCGCCCAGGCGCACACCCATCAGCATGTCACGGCCGCGCCCGCCCTCAGCGAGCTTGGTGCCGAGATCTCCATCGCCCGCGCGAAGCAGGCCACGGGCCTGGCGATCTGCGACGTGCGTTATGCCGCGATCTACGACAGCTTCACGATCACGCTCGCGATGCTGCTGGAAGATCTCGGGCTCGCCGGCCGCGGCGAGGCGGCCGCGCGCGTGCGCGCCGGCCATTTCAGCCGCGACGGCACGATGCCGCTGAATACCCATGGCGGCCTGCTCAGCTACGGTCATTGCGGCGTCGGCGGGGCCATGGCGCATCTGGTCGAGGCGCATTTGCAGATGACGGGGCGGGCGGCGACCCGCCAGGTGCGCGATGCCTCGATTGCGCTGCTGCACGGCGACGGCGGCGTGCTGTCGTCTCACGTCAGCATGTTCCTGGAGCGGGTCAGATGAGCGAGCGACTGGCGGACTGGACCACGGGCGCAGAGGCCATCACTTACCAGACCTGTAGCTCATGCGGGCATGTACAGTATTTCTACCGCGCCTTCTGCGCGGCTTGTGGCGAATCGGATCCGCGCGAGGCACGCGCCAGCGGTAAGGGCAGGGTGTACGCGACCTCGCTGGTCTGCCGCGCGGCAACGCCCGAGACGCGCGCGCACCTGCCCTACAACATCCTGCTGGTCGATTGCGCCGAGGGTTTTCGCATGATGGCCCACGGCGAGAATGACCTCGCCATCGGCGATTCGGTCATTGCGAGCTTCAAGCCCTTTGCCGGCAAGCTGGTGCCGTTCTTCGCCAGACCGAAGTAGTGTGGATCCGTCATTCGGGGGCGGTCGTGTGACCGAGCCTGGAACGGGAATTCTGGGCTTGGCTTGTGCGAGAGCCACCCCGGAATGACGAAAACGCTCAAACTCGAACTCAACGCCCGTAGAACAAGATGCTGGCGATGACGAGCATCGCCGTCACCGCCAGCATATGCGCGAGCGCTCCCGAGGCCGCCCCCTTGGTGGCTTCCTTCATGCCGTTTTCTCCCTAGACTTGGGCGTGACTCATCGTTGCGCGGGTAGCGCACGCGACGGCCAATTGTTTGTTACTCGGAACACCCCTTGCGAGTATCCGCCGCGATCTGTCCCCACGCGGCGAATATCGACTGTGTCAGGGTCGATCAGCAATGCGGCGGCAATTTGACTCGATGATGTTGCTCCTGCGTCCGCGCGCGAATAGAGTCTTCGGGAACCTGCGCCGATGGCGACAAGAAGCATCAAAAGATCAGGGAAAACTTCAGGAAAATCATGGCCCGCATTCAGTACAGCGACCCGTCCAAGGCATCCGACCGCACCCGCGAAATCCTCGACAAGAACCGTCATGCCAACATCTTCCGGATGATGGCGCACTCGCCGAGTTACTTCGAGCAATATTGCCGTCTCGGCGGCGCGATCAGGCACAAGGGCGAGCTCGACCCCATCGTGCGGGAGCTTGCGATCACCCGCACCGGCATCCTGTGCGAGGCACCCTATGAGATCGTCGCGCACAAGCGCATCGGCAGGAATGTCGGCGTCACCGACGAGCAGAACGAAGCGCTCGAGAATTGGCAGGGCGCGTCCTGCTTCGACGAGGTGCAGCGCGCCGCGCTCGCCTTCACCGACGAGATCGTCAAGCTGAAGAAACCTACGGATGCGACCTTCAAGGCGATCGCGTCGAAGCTGACGCCGGCCGCGCTGGTCGAGCTCCAGCTCTCGGTCGGTTTCTACATCATGACGTCGAAGTTCCTGGAGACTTTCGAGATCGATCTTCAGCCCGTCACCGAAGTGGTGGGCTGATTCAAAACTTGCCGCGAGGATGCCCATGACGATCGATGAATATGCGGCCTGGGCCGCGAGCATTGCGAAAGTCGACCAGCATCCGTCCAACGAGCGGCTGTCCTACCTGGGCCTCGGCCTTGCCGGCGAAGCCGGCGAGGTCGCCGAGCACATCAAGAAGCTGCTGCGCGACGACTGGCTCGACAAGGCAGGTCTCGTCGAAGAGCTCGGCGATGTCGTCTACTACTGGGCCTGCCTGTGCGCCGCCACCGGCCAGCAGCCATCCGCGCTGCTCGATGCCAGTGCCGCCAAGATCAAGCGACGCATCAGCGAAGCGGCGAGCCGTTAGGTCAGGTGCGGACGAAGCCGTTACACCTCTCCCGACGGGGAGAGGTGAAGACCTCTGCGCTCACGTCGATGTCAGAATATCCACCTTGGCGTTGGCGACGATCAGGCGGTCGGCCAGGAGCTGGGCCAGGTTGCGCATGATGCATTCGCTGGCGCGAGGGTGCTGCCTGCGGAAGCGCTCGAAATCCTTGAGCGGCACCTCGCAAGCCGTCGCGGCCATGTCGGCGAACACGTCGGCGGAGCGGGTCTGCTCCAGCAGCGCCATCTCGCCGAACGCCATGCCGGCGGTGAGCGTCGCCAGCCTGATGCCGTCGGGCAAGGTGACGTGCACGGCCCCGCTGCGCAGGAAGTACAGGGCATCGGCGGGGTCGCCGGCCGTGAGGATCTTCGCGCCGGATTGATAGGTCCTGACGGTGCAGAGCGAGGCGAGATCCGTCAGCTCTTCCTCGCTCAGCCCGGTCAGAAGCGGCTGCTCGGCAAGCTCGGTGGTCTCGTGAAAATCGATCGAGCCGCCGTAGCGATAGACGATCTGGTCTTCGGCCCATTCGATCGCCGTATCGAGCAGATAGAAGTCGCGGACGTTCTTCAGCTCGGCGGTCCATTCCCGCAACGTATTCCATTCCTTGGAGGCGCGCCGGACGCCCGACAGAACCACCGTGACATTCAGCGCGGCCAATTCCTCGAACGCTTCCGCCACGAGGCGCGCTCCGGCGCGCGTGGTCGAGGTCACGCGGTGGAGATCGAAGATCACGAATTGCGGCCGCGGTCGTCCGGCAAGCCGGCGCGAGACGTAGTCGACCGCCGACAGCGACAGCGTGCCGACCAGCTCGATGATGCGCACCTCCTGCTGGTGGGCCGCCAGGATCTCACGCTCCTGCGGGCGGCGCACGCGGCGAGAAGGGCTCTTGCCGATGTCGTAGTCGGCGATGACGGCGTTGCGGGCATCGTCGCTGCGGTTGAGCATGTGCAGGTCGTAATGCGAGGACAGCGCTTCGCAGACCTTGATGCCGCGCACGCTGTTGCCGTGCTTGTCGAGTTTTGGCGAATAGCTGCCGAGCCCGAGGCGGGCCGGGAGCGCCGCCAGGATGCCGCCGCCGACGCCGCTCTTGGCGGGGATGCCGATGCGGTAGATCCATTCGCCGGCATAGTCGTACATGCCCGACGACGTCATCACCGACAGTGTGCGCGAGATCGCGTAGGCGCTCAGCACCTGCTCGCCGGTGACGGGATTGATGCCGCGATTGGCGAGCGTTGCCGCCATCACCGCGATGTCGCGCGCGGTCACCAGCACGGCGCATTGGCGGAAATAAACGTCGAGCACGCCGGCGACGTTGTCCGAGATCACCGCATTGGTCTTGAGCAGATAGCCGATGGCGCGGTTGCGGTCGCCGGTCTGGCTCTCGGACGCATAGACCGCCTCGTCGACAGCAAGATCGCGTCCTGCAAATCGGCTGAGCGCAAGGCGGATCTGCTCGAACGCCTCCGCGCCCTTGCTGTCGTAGATCAGCCCGGTGCAGGCGATCGCGCCGGCATTGACCATCGGGTTGAACGGATGGTTCTCGGAATTCAGCCGGATCGAGTTGAAGGGATCGCCGGAGGGCTCGACGCCAATCGCGGCTTCGACCTTGCCGGCGCCGAGCAGGTCCAGCGCCAGCGCGAACACGAAGGGCTTGGACATCGACTGGATGGTGAAGGGCACCCTGGAGTCGCCGACTTCGTAGACGTGGCCGTCGAGCGTCGCCAGGCTGATGCCGAAATAGGCAGGGTCGGCCTTGCCGAGCTCGGGAATGTAATCGGCGACATGGCCCGACGTCTCGGCGGAGAATTCGCTGATACAATTGTCCAGAAACCGCAGTAAGGGCGGCTTCGAGCGGGTCCAGGCGGTGGCGAGAGGCGAGAGCGGTTTCATCGCCTCCCTTGTGCAACGCAATCAGGGCACGCGCAACCCGTCCGGCATCACAGGCTGGCGACGGACCAGGAGCAGCGCGACCAGGATCGTCGGCAGCAGGATGCCAAGGCCCAGCAGCGTCACCTGCATCTGCGACAGTGGCATGATGCCGCCGCCGGGCGTGGCCACCACGAAGCCGCCGATCACCAGCAGCACGCGGATCGGCCATTCCAGCGCGCCGGCGGCACGGAGGTTGCCGACGAAGGGCTGATAGCCCTGGATGCCGCCGCAGATGAACAGCGTACCGAACGCCGCAAGGCCCATCAGGCCGAGACCGGCGAGATAGGGGCTCGGTCCCTGCAGCACCAGCGCCGGATTGAGCACGAAGAAGAACGGCAGGAAATAGATGATGCTGCCAACCCACATCGATTCCCACCCGGTCTTCATCGCCGGCGAGCCGGCGATGCCCGCGGCGGCAAAGGAGGCGATCGCGACGGGCGGGGTGATCGACGACAGCATGCCCCAATAGAAGATGAACATGTGCACCGCCATGCGGTTGAGCCCGAGCTTCTCCAGCGCCGGCGCGACCAGGATGGCGAGGAAGATGTAGCAGGCCGTCGTCGTCAGCCCGAGGCCGAGAATGAGGCTGGTGAGGGCGCACATGCCGAGCAGCAGGAAGGCATTGTCGCCGGCGATGTGCAGGAGGTCGTTGGCAAGGCTCGACACCACGCCGGTCATCGAGAACGCGCCGATCAAGAGGCCGCAGCCGGCGAGGATGCCGACCAGCTCCACGAAGGTGCGGCCGTTGACCTCCAGGAACTTGCCGATCGTTGCAAACGTCCAGCGCGTGTCCTTGGAGAAGACCTGGTTGAGCACGAGAAGCAGCGCGGTGGCGTAGAACGGCGCGTGGCTCTCGCGCTTGAAGTAGAGCAGCATCACGATCAGCAGGGCAATGACGAAGACGTAGTACCAGCCGTCCTTGATCGTATCCGTGATCCGCGGCAGCTCGGCGCGCGGAATGCCCTTCAGCTTGTGGCGCGCGGCATAGGCGTCGACCTGCATGAACAGGCCGACATAGTAGAGCACCGCCGGAATGATCGCGGCGAGCGCGACGTCGGCGTAGCTGACGTTGAGGAATTGCGCGATGACGAAGGCTGTGGCGCCCATCACCGGCGGTGCCAGCACCGCGCCGGTCGAGGCGCAGGCCTCGATCGCGGCGGCATAAGAGGCACGGAAGCCGCTCTTCTTCATCACGGGGATGGTCATGGTGCCCGCGGTGAGCACGTTGGAGATGATCGACCCCGACATCATGCCGAGCAGGCCGCTGGCAAAGATGCAGACTTTTGCCGCGCCGCCGCGGAAGGTGCCGCACAGCGCGAAGGCGAGGTTGATGAAGAATTTTCCGGCGCCCGTCATCATCAGCGCGGTGCCGAACACCAAAAAGCCGATCACGGTGTCGGCAAAGGCCTGGATGGGAATGCCGAGCAGGCTCTCGCCCGAGAGCACGTGATAGCTGGTCGCCTGTTCCAGTGTCGACTGCGTGCCCCGGAACGGCCCGAGCCAGCGGGCTTCGGCGAACAGCGGATAGATCGTGAAGGGCAGCACGCTGAGGAGCAGGCTCCAGCCGCCGGTGCGGCGCAGCGCCTCCATCAGCATCACCCACATCACGAGGCCTGCAGCGATCACCGTGTTCGGCGCGCCGCCGAATTCCCAGCCGGCCTCCGCGGCCTTGCGGACGTTGACCATCAGCATGAGCGCCGCCGCGAAGGTCACGACGAACAAGACGAGGTCATACCAGGGAACGCGGTCGAGCGGCGCGCGCTCGGTGCCCGGAAAGATCAGGAAGGTGAACGGCAGCAGCAATGCGATCAGGAGATAGAAATACTCCGTGTTGAGCTGGGTGTAGCCGATGAAGAAGCGCAGGGAGAATTGCTGGTTGATGCAGAGCAGGATCGTCGCCGCGGTGGCTGCGACCAGCGCCCACCGCCAGACGCCGCGCAACGTGCGCACGCGCGTGACCTCCGCCTCCTGCATGTTGCCGGCGGCGCCATGCGGATCGTCGAACACGACCCGCTTGGCCGAGGCGGTTGAAGTGGAAGCAGACATCATCGACCCCGCGTGCGCTACTACTGCAGACTAAAGCGAATGGCAGATAGTTGAATCGAATGCGGCCGCGGGCTCGCTTAACCTCTCCCGCAAGCGGGAGAGGGAGCGCACCTTCGGCGGCGCGACGATCACGCCCGACAACATCCCGCTCTATTCCTCGAACCCGTTCGGCATGCCGGCCTTCGCCAGCGCCGCGGCGCGGGCCTTCGTCCAGCCGTCGAGGAAGGCCTTGTCGTCCGACGGCGGATTGGACTTGCCGAATTCCGTCCACGCCGCGGCGAGCACCTCCTGACGCTTGATCAAGTTGTTGTTGTGCGCCTCCTGCGCGTCGCTCCAGTGGCCGGCTTCCTTCAGTGCCTTCACCGCGCCGGGATGCACCGGCACCACCCAGTTCTTGGTCTGGCGGTCGGCCGCAAGGCCGCCGGCGCCGGGCGCGGAATCCTTGTAGGCGTCGTAATTGACGATCATCGCCTTGGTGATCGCATAGACTTGGTCGGCCGGTTGCGAGGCGTAGGCGACGAAGATCGGGTAGGGATAATTGCCGAGCTCGATCGGCTTCTGCGGCGAGATGCCGGCGCCGCAGGTCGCAAGCTGCGGGAAGAAGAACGAGCCGACCTTCTGCATCCGCGCCCAGCCCTCCTTGTCATTGGCGGGCAGCGGCGGCCAGATCAGGCCGCGCGGGGAAGCCTCGGCCTCCTTGGCGGGACCGGTGATGGTGGTGCCGAAGGCGGCATCGACGTCGTTGTTGATCAGGCCCTTCCACATCGCGCCGTAGCTGGCGAACTCGACGGCCTTGACGTCCTTTTGCGTCAGCCCGGCGAAGGCGAGCACCGCGAGCGAGTTCTGGTTCAGCGCGGGCGAGCCGACCACGAAGCCGACGCGCTTGCCCTTGAGATCCTTCAGCTCCTTCACGCCGGTGTCGGCGGCCACCGCAAGCGAGGCGCAATTGCAGTCGACGGTCGAGAGCAGGGTCTGCAGCGGCTGCGGCCCCCATTCCTTGGAGCCGAACTCGAACACGCCTTCCTGCGCGAAGTAAGTGCCCGATCCCATCGCAGACGAGACCGCGCGCTTGGCGCGCAGCGGCGCCAGGCGCGCGACGTCGTTGCCTGCCGGGAGCACGCGCACGTCGGTGCCGTATTTGTCCTTCATCATCTTGCCGACGCCGACCGCGATGTTGAAGCCGGCGGTGCCGGTGTCGTAGGCGGTGAACGTCAATGTCGCCGGCAGCTTGAGATCTTCGGCGAACGAGTAGCGTGTAGACGCAAAAGAAACGCCCGCCACCAAAGCAGGCGCGAGCACGAGCAGCCCACGAAGCATGTTTCCCTCCAATGATCCTCGCTTAGCCGCGAAGATTTCATTCTTTGTTTGAAACAACGTTTTGTTTGAAACCGATCATGTCACCGCGATCAAGCGATGGCAACGCCGTACCGAGCATGCACGAATACGGCTGACAGATTGTCGCGGAAACAACGGATGAAACATTCAACTCGCGACGATCGCGATCGTCTGCCCCTCGGCAACGACGTCGTCGACCTTCACCAGAAGCGATTTGATCGTGCCGTTCGCGGGTGAGGGCACTGGTATCTCCATCTTCATCGCTTCGACCACCACAACGTCATCGCCATCCGCAACGGTTCCTCCAACTTGCACGGGAGTTGCGCAGATTCGTCCCGCGACCTCCGTGACGATCTTAATTTCTGGCATGCCATCGCCTTTTTGTTGTCGTCGCAAAATGCCTGAGGTAGCGTCGTCTGCAAGTGGAATTTAATTCCGCAGAGCGGAACACAACGGTAGGGATCATGGGACGACGTTCGGAGCGGTTGAGCAGGCAAGGTGCGCTCGCTGGTGAAGCCGGTGAGGGTGATGTGATCCAGGTGGTGTCGCGCGCGTTCGACGTGTTGCGATGCTTCGAGGGCCACGAAGCGCGACTCGGCAATCTCGAGATTTCAAATCGCTGCGGTCTGCCGCGCTCGACGGTATCGCGGCTCACGCATACGCTGACCCGCATGGGCCAGCTCGTGTATCTGCCGCGCGATCAAAAGTATCGCATCGGCCCGAGCGCGGTGGCGATGAGCGCTTCGATGATGAAGGGTGCGCAGCTGCGCAGCATGATTCGCCAGCGGCTGCAGGAAGTCGCCGAGCAGCTGCCGGGCACGGTCGGCTTCGTCGTCCCCGACCGCTTCCATCTCGTTTATCTCCAATTCGCGCGCTCGGCGACCGCGCTCGGCTTGCACGAGGGCACCGGCAGCCGCATCTCGATGGCCTCGACCGCCGCGGGTGCAGCCTACACCGCGGCGCTCGCGCCCGAAATCGGAGATGCCTTCGTCGCCGACATGGAGCGGGAAGCCCCCGAGGCTGCGAAGATTCTCAAGCCCCGCATCGAGGCCAACCGGCAGATGCTGCGCGAGCGCGGCTATGTCGTCGCCTGCGGCCTCTGGAGTCCGCATATCAACGGCCTCGCGGTGCCGATCTGGTCGCCGCAATACCAGACCTTCGTCGTCATCACGATCGGGCTTCTGTCGGCGATGTACGACGAGCAGCGTCTGCACGACGAAGTCGCACCGCTGATGCTCCAGCTCGGCCGCTCGCTCGGCAGCCTGATGGAAGGGGCGGAAGGCGACGCCTTCAACAACCGTATCTCGCGCAAGCCGGTCGCCATGGCCGTGCACAACAATAACAAGCCGATCCATTCGGAGGGAGTGAATGAACTGGAAGCCGGAACTCGACGAGCTCGCCCGGCGCGAAGCCTTCGCGCGGGAGATGGGCGGCGTTGACAAGGTCAAGCGACAGCATGACCAGGGCCGGCTGACTGTTCGGGAGCGCATCGACAAGCTGACCGACAAAGGCAGCTTTCACGAGATCGGTGCCGTCTCCGGCGTCGGTGAGTACGATACCAGCGGCGATCTGAAGAAGCTCACGCCGGCCAATTGCGTGTTCGGCCGCGCGCGCGTCGACGGTCGCACCGTTGTCGTGGTCGGCGACGATTTCACCGTGCGCGGCGGTTCGGCGGATGCGTCGATCTCGGCCAAGCCGCTGATGGCGGAGGAGATGGCGCACGATTTCCGCCTGCCCATCGTCCGCATCATCGAAGGCTCCGGCGGCGGCGGCTCGGTCAAGACCATCGAGACCAAGGGCGCGGCCAATCTGCCCGGCGGCATCGGCGGCACGCGCTGGTATCGCTTCACGACGGAGAACCTGTCGCGCGTGCCTGTGGTCGCGCTCGGTCTCGGCTCGGTGGCGGGCCTGGGGGCCGCGCGCCTGGCCGCCAGCCATTTTTCCATCATGACGCGGACGTCGGCGATGTTCGTCGCGGGGCCGCCGGTGGTGAAGGCGCTGGGCCAGGATCTCACCAAGGAGGAGCTCGGCGGCGCCGACATCCAGACCCGCGCCGGCGCGGTCGATCACGCCGTCGACACCGAGGAGGAGGCGTTCGCCTGCGCGCGGCGCTTCCTCTCCTACCTGCCGTCGTCGGTCTACGAGCTGCCGCCGACCTTGCCCTGCACGGACAGCCCCGAGCGCAGCGACGAAGCCCTGATGAACGCGGTGCCGCGCAACCGCAAGCAGGTCTACAAGATGCGGCCCATCATCGAGTCCGTCGTCGACAAGGGCTCGTTCTTCGAGGTCGCCAAGAACTTCGGCAAGCCGATCATTGTCGGCCTCGCCCGGCTCGAGGGCAGGGCAGTGCTGCTGCTCGCCAGCGACAGCTTCCACTATGGCGGATCCTGGACCGCGGATGCCTGCCAGAAGGTGGTGCGCTGGGTCGACTTCGCCGAGACCTTCCATCTGCCGATCGTCTACCTCATGGATTGCCCCGGCTTCATGATCGGCCTCGACGCCGAGAAGGCGGCGACCATCCGCCACGGCGTCCGCGCCATGGCCGCGGTGAATCAGACCACCGTGCCCTGGTGCACCGTGATCCTGCGCAACGCGTTCGGTGTCGCCGGCGTCGTGCATCAGCCGGCCGACCGCTTCTCGATCCGCTACGCCTGGCCATCGGCCTATTGGGGCTCGCTGCCGCTCGAAGGCGGCATCGAAGCGGCCTACCGTGCCGACATCGACGCGGCCGAGGACAAGTCGGCGAAGCTGAAGGAGATCGAGGAGCGTCTCAACAAGCTGCGCTCGCCATTCCGCTCGGCCGAAAAATTCTGGGTCGAGGAGATCATCGATCCCAGGAAGACGCGATCGCTGTTGTGCGAGTTCGCACGCCTCGCCGAGCCGCTGCGAAAAGCGGGGCCGCCGGAGAATTTTTCGATCAGGCCGTAACATCCTCGTGCCCCGGACGCAGCGCGCCTCCCTTCAGCGGTGCGCTGCAGAGCCGGGGCCCATGCCACAGCGAATCCGGAGCCTGCTGGGTCCCGGCTCAGCGCCGCAACGCTACGCGTTGCGGCGCGTCCGGGACACGAGGTGCGGCGCCGACGCCATTCAAGCCACTTCCACGGCAAAACAATAACGCGCTAAGCTCGGCCAACAAAAGCAACAGGAAACGCCAATCGTGTACGACTTCATCATCGTGGGCGGCGGCTCGGCGGGGTCCGTGCTGGCCCACCGGCTCTCCGCCAGGAGCGCCAACAGGGTCCTGCTCTGCGAAGCCGGTCAGGACACGCCACCGGGCAACGAGCCGGCCGAGATCAGGGACAGCTATCCCGGCACCGCCTATTTCGATCCGCGTTTTCACTGGACCGAGCTCAAGGTCACGACGCAGGTCGTCAGCCACAACAATCCGGACGAAGTGCGTCCGCCTCTGCGCAAATACGAGCAGGCGCGCGTGCTGGGCGGCGGCTCGTCGATCAACGGGCAGATGGCCAACCGCGGCGCGCCGACCGACTACGACGAATGGGAAGCGCGCGGCGCCGAGGGCTGGTCGTGGGCGGACGTGCTGCCGTTCTTCAAGAAAGTGGAGCGGGACCTTGATTTCGACGGACCGTATCACGGCAAGGACGGCCGGATCCCGGTCCGCCGCATCCCGCGCGCGCACTGGACGCGGCATTCGGAGGCGTTCGCGCAAGCCTTCCAGCAGGCCGGCCATCAATTCGTGGCCGACCAGAACGGCGAATTCGTCGACGGCTTTTTCCCGGTGACCCATTCCAACCAGGCCGAGCAGCGCGTCTCGGCCGCGATGGGCTATCTCGATCGCGAGACCCGCGCGCGTGCGAACCTTGCGATCTCCACCAACACGCAGGTGCGAGAGCTGCTGTTCGAAGGCTCGCGCTGCGTCGGCGTGAAGGCGATGGTCGACGGACGCGAGCAGGAATTCCGCGGACGCGAGATTATCCTCTCCAGCGGCGCCATCCATTCGCCGGCGCATCTGCTCCGCGCCGGCATCGGCCCGGTCGGTCACCTCAAGGATCTGGGCATTCCCGTGCTGATGGGCTTGCCGGGTGTCGGCCAGCGCCTGATGGATCATCCCTCGATCTCGCTGTCGTCCTTTGTCCGTCGCGGCGCGCGCATGAACGGGCACACCAGGCGTCACATGCAACTCGGCCTGCGCTACTCCTCCGGGCTGCCTGATGTGCCCAGGGGCGACATGTTCGTCGTCGTCATCAGCAAATCGGCCTGGCATGCCGTCGGTGCGCAGATCGGCTCGCTCCTGACCTTCGTCAACAAGACCTATTCCGAGACCGGACAGGTCAAGCTTGCCTCGCGCAATCCTTCCGCAGAGCCGATCGTCGAGTTCAACCTGCTCTCCGACCGGCGCGATCTCGATCGCCTGATGAGCGGCTTCCGCAAGATGGCGGCGATCCAGATGAGCGAGGTCGTCCGGAAGGTGACGGACAAGCCGTTCCCGGCGGCCTATACCGATCGCGTCCGCAAGATCGGGGTGGTCAACACCAGGAACAAGATTCTCACCACGATCGCCGCGGCCTTGATGGACGGGCCGGCGGCGCTGCGCCACTACATGATCGACAATTTCGTCGTCGAAGGCTTCACCTTCGATCAGGTGATGGACGACGACGAGGCGCTGGAAGCCTTTGTGCGCAAGGCCACGATCGGCGTCTGGCACGCCTCGTGCTCGTGCCGCATGGGCCGCACTGAGGATCCGATGGCGGTGGTCGACAATCAGGGCCGCGTCAAGGGCGTGCAGGGCCTGCGCGTCGTCGACGCCTCGATATTTCCGGTGGTGCCATGCGCCAACACCAACTTTCCGGTGTTGATGTCGGCGGAGAAGATCGCGGCTGCGATCATGCAGTAGAAGGCGCCTTGCGCCGTCGACCAGGCGCTTTGGGCATAATCCATGTTAAGAGCGCAAGTAGAAGCAGATTTTTGGCCGCGCTTTAGGCCCATTTTGGCCAAATCGATATTGGCTTCTCCCGGCCGGGGCAGGATCTCCAACTCAGAGACCTGCAATGATCAAACGAGTTCTTTCTGCGTGCATTCTCATTGTCTGTACCTGCGCCGCCTCGCAAGCACGGCCCTATCGCAGCCTTCAAGCGCCCGAATGCAACGTCACCATGCCCTGCGACTTCTCGTATTCGCAAGCGCGCCGCGAGCGGGCTCCCGGAAACGCGTTGCAAGCCTATCGCTCGACGCGAATGACGGTGACTGACGTGGGGACTACTGCCACCTCAACGATTGTCTCGAATGACCGGATTGTTGGCGGGCGTCCGGCCGGGTGCCCCTCGTCCTTCTGCGGCTGCGGCGCGTCCCTGCGCGTGTTTGGTCGTATCGTTCCGGAATTGAATCTGGCCTCGAACTGGCTGCGCTTCCCGCGGACGTCGCCGGCGCCCGGGATGGTCGCCGCCCGCCGCGGCCACGTCTTCGTTCTGGAGCAGCACCTCGGCGGCGATATGTGGATGGCGTATGATGCCAATTCGGGCGGCCGCGCGACCCGCATTCACGCGCGCTCGCTGCGCGGCTATGCTGTGGTCAACCCGCGCGGCTGAGAAAGGGTGAGGGTGCCCGGCTCCGTTGCGGCCGGAGATCTTGCGCGATTTACGGATCGAGTGCGCGCCGGGCGTTTCTTTTCCGGCGTGTATCGCTCTCCTCTGTTTTGTTTCGTTTGTTGTAATGGCGACCGAACGGCCGACCTGCGACGTTAAACCCGCGTTGATGCCACTTGGATCCCGCAATCTGCGCGGAGCTCCGTGGCATCTTCCGTGGGACTGGACGTTGAGGATGATCGTCATGTATGGCAGAGCCGGATCGTTGTCGGGAGCGTTCAGGCGCGTGCTCCCATTGCTCATCGTTCTGGCTGCGGTGTCCTGTCCATCGCCTTCGGCGGTGGGGGCTGCCGACCGCCGTATCTCGAGACAGCAGGATGCGACCGGCCAGTCAGATGGGCAGTTCGTGTCGCTCGGCGTCGGCAAATCCTTCGTGATCGACCTTCCGCGCGAGGTGAAGGACGTGCTGGTCGCGGACCCCAAGATCGCCAACGTCGTGCTGCGATCGGCGCAGCGCGCCTATGTCATCGGCGCGGCGGTCGGTCAGACCAGCGTGGTGTTCTTCGACGATGCCGGCCAGTCGATCAGGGCCTATGACATCGCCGTCAAGCGTGACCTGAACGGCGTTCGCGCCGCGTTGAAACGGGCGCTTCCCGCCGCCAACGTCCAGATCGACGGCGTCGGCGACGGCGTCATCCTGACCGGTACTGCCGCGACGCCCGTCGAGGCCCAGCAGGCCAACGACATCGCCGCGCGCCTCACGGGCGGCGCCGACAAGGTCGTCAACTCGATCACGGTTCGGGGCCGTGATCAGGTGATGCTGAAGGTGACGGTCGCCGAGGTCTCCCGCCAGATCATCAAGCAGCTGGGCGTCGATCTCAGCACGAGTCTCAGCTCCGGTACCTCGGTGGTCAGCCTGACCAATGCGAACCCGTTCACGGCCTATGGCAAGAATCTCGTCGACGGCAACAGTGTCTCGCTTTCGGCGGGTGGAACGACCGCGACGCTGAGGGCGATGGAGAATGCGGGGGTGGTGCGCACCCTGGCGGAGCCGACGCTGACGGCGATCTCGGGAGAGGCGGCGACCTTCATTTCCGGCGGCGAATTTCCGGTTCCCGCAGGTTATTCCTGCGATCCGACCACCCATGTGTGCACCACGCAGATCAGCTTCAAGAAGTTCGGAATGGCGCTCAGCTTTACGCCGGTCGTGCTCGCGGAGGGCCGCATCAGTCTGCATTTGATGACCGAGGTGTCGGACCTCTCGAACGAGAATTCGATTACTCTGTCCCAGGCCGTGAGCGACACGACCACCAACTCCTTGACCGTGCCGTCGATCAAGACGCGCCGGGCCGAGAGCACGCTGGAGATTCCCTCCGGCGGCTCCATGGCGATCGCGGGCCTCATTCAGGACCAGACCAAGCGTGCCGTGAATGGCCTGCCCGGCCTCATGCAGGTGCCGCTGCTGGGCGCGCTCTTCCGCAGCCAGGATTTCGTCAACAATCAGACCGAGCTCGTCGTTCTCGTGACGCCGTACCTGGTCCGCGCCGTGAGCCCGAGAGAGCTGTCCCGGCCGACTGACGGCTTTGTCGGCGCGAGCGACGCGCAGGCCAATTTGATCGGCAACATCAACCGCATTTACGGCCGGACGGGGCCGACGGAAGATCGTCGCGATGGCATTGGATTCATCACCGATTGACGCGCCGGCCGGCAACGTTCAGGCAATCTCCGCAACATCTGTAAACATCCTCGTCAACTTCCTTGCGGCTGTCCGGGCCTCGGGCGCGCCCGATTTGTATCAGTCGATTGCTGGGCAGGTCGGGGCCACACTGTCGCCGCCGGCGATTGGTTGCTCGGTCCAGCATGCAGCTTCCGATCTCCGGTTCACTCAGATGACGCGCCCATCACGAGCCACCAGTTATTTGCTGGTCGGCGTAGTCTCTCTCCTTTGCATCTCACAGCCACGCGCACAGACGCCTCCGGCAGGCGCATCGCCGCCGCCCGTCGATCCGCTTCCCGACGGGCCGTTGATATGGGACTACGATCGCGACGGCACCTACACTTGCGATGAATGGAAGCGCTACATGGAGCAGCTGTTCCGGTTTGCCGACCAGAACCGGGACGGCTTTCTGGGCGCGTCGGAATTCCCTGCCATCCGCCGCGCCGAGCGGACATTCGCCCAGGCGGAGTTGGGATATTTCGACGACAATCGCGACGGCAAGGTGAGCCGGCAGGAGTTCGTGGACAAGCCGAGCCGCTTCATCGGCCGATATGACAGGAACGCGGACTGTAAAGTGACGGCGGCCGAGCTGAAGTCGGGCACATCGCCGCCATCAGGCGGCGGTGGCCGGCCGCCGGGTGGTCCAGGTGGCCCCGGCGCGAAGTTCTAGGTCAGAGCCGGAGCACCTTGCCGGGGTTCATGATGTTCTCAGGATCGAGCGCACGTTTGATGCTGCGCATGATGTCGAGCTCTGTCTTGGAGCGGTAATGGCTGAGCTCGTCGAGCTTGTCGATGCCGATGCCGTGCTCCGCCGAGATCGAGCCGCCCATGGAGGTGACGAGATCGTTCACGGCTCGCGTGATGGCGGCCGCGTATTGATTCAGCGTCTGCTGGTCCATGCCCTTCGGTCCCATGAACGAAAAGTGCAGATTGCCATCGCCGATATGCCCGAGCGGGTAGGGCCGGATGGTCGGGAGAATGTCGAGCACGGCCTCGAGGCCCCTCTCGATGAAGTCCGGAATCCTGGAGATCGCCACCGACACGTCGAAACTGATCCCGGGTCCCTCGGCGCGGGAGGCCTCCGCCATGGCTTCGCGGATGCGCCACATGTTGCGCGATTGACCGAATGTGTGCGCGATCGTCGCATCCAGCACGCGGCCGGCTTCGAGTTGATCTGCGAGAAACTGCTCCATCTTACCGGACATGCCCTCGGTTCCGTCCTGGCGCGGGCGCGCCGACGACCATTCCAGCAGCAGATACCAGGGCGTGTCCGCTTTCAGCGGGTCCTGCGTGCCGGGAATGTGGCGCAGGGCGAGGTCGATGGCGGCCCGGCTGAGCAACTCGCAGGAGCCGACATTGTCCTCGGATGCCGCGTGTGCCTCGGACAGGATTTCCAGCGCCGCGCGGGGATCGCGAACCGCCAGCCACGCCGTGCAGACGTCCTTGGGCGCCGGCCACAGCTTGAGCACAGCCTTGGTGATGATGCCCAGCGTCCCCTCGGCGCCCATGAACAGATGCTTGAGGTCGTAGCCGGTGTTGTCCTTCTTCAGCGCGCGCAATCCGTTCCAGACCTCGCCGCTCGGCAAGACGACCTCAAGCCCCAGCACGAGATTGCGGGCATTGCCGTAGCGCAACACCTGCACGCCGCCGGCATTGGTGGAGAGATTGCCGCCGATCATGCAGGAGCCCTGGGCACCGAGGCTCAGCGGCAGGAAGCGGTCGTGCTGGCTCGCGGTCTCCTGCAGCGTCTGCAACACGCAGCCGGCCTCGACCGTCATCGTATAGCCGACGGGATCGACCTCCAGCACGCGGTTCATGCGGCCGAGCGACAGCACGATGCCGGTGTGCGCAGGCCAGGGCGTTGCCCCGCCCATCAGGCCGGTATTGCCGCCCTGCGGCACGATCGCCACGCCATGCTCATGGCAGAGCCGGACTACTTTGGAGACCTCCTCGGTGCTCCCAGGGCGAACGACGGCCCCGGCGTTGCCGACCAGCAATCCGCGCCAATCCGTCACGAACGGCTGCTTGCCGTGCTCGTCCTCGATCAGGCCTTTGTCGCCGACGATAGCGCGCAGCGCATCGCGCATCTCGGCGGTCAATGGGGCGGTTGGGATGATGGGTTCGGAGGACGGAGCAGGCATTTGTTTCCCCTGGGTACATCTTGGCGTGTACTCGATGTGCCGGTCCCGGCAACGTTCAGGCAATCTTTGCAACATTTCTAGACATCCTCGTCAACATCCCGCGGCTATTCGGGCCTACGGTGGCCCATACTCCACGGATCAGGATCGGCAGAATGGTTTTGAAGTCTTTGACGGCGCGCATGGGCATTGGCGCCGTCTGCCTCGCGCTCGTCGGCACCGGTCCGCTCAGCGCAGAGCCGGTGTTCGACAGTCTGGCCGGCGCATGGTCGGGCACCGGCACGATGAAGCCGTCCGACGGTCCGCGTGAGAAGGTCCGCTGTAAAGTATCATACAACGTCACCAGGCCCGGACGGTCGCTGACACTCGACCTGCGCTGTGCCAGCGATGCCTACAAGATGGTCCTGTCCGCGAATATCGAGCAGAGCGGGACGGAGCTTTCCGGCAACTGGTTCGAGAGCGAATACCGGCAAGGCGGCAAGGTCTCTGGCACGAACAACGACGGCCTGATCGAAGCGCGTATTGAGGGAAACACGGTAGCCGCGCTGGTGACGATCAAGACCCAGAGCAATCGCCAGTCCTTCCTGATGGAGGCACCGGGTTCCTGGATGTCGGAGGTCGCGATCGAACTGAAGAAGGAAACCAGGTGACCGCGCTTCATCCGTAACAATTTTCCATAAGCAGCAATTGTTCTCCGCTGGTGGCAGGGTATCGCCACCGCTATCCTTCCTTCAGGCCCTAGAACTCCCCAAGTTCTCGCGCCTGAGGACCGCCGCCTTGCACGTGGATGTTGACACCCCCGAGTGCTTGGCGGCGGTCCTCTCACCATCAGGTGCTAGGCCGCAGCCGGCTGCAGTTTCGGCTGCCGCGACAGCGCCAGCACGATCAAGGCCGCGAAAACGCAGAGCGCACCGGCGATGAAGAAGGCGGGCAGGTAGCTCTGGTAGGCGGTGCGCGAGAACCCGGCGCCGAACGCCGCCGCGCCGGCGCCGAGCTGATGGCCGGCGAAGATCCAGCCGAACACCAGATTGGCGCGCTCGGGCCCGAACTTTTGCGCGGTGAGACGCACCGTCGGCGGCACCGTCGCGATCCAGTCGAGACCATAGAACATCGCGAACACCGAGAGGCCGTAGAACGAGAAATCGCTGAACGGCAGGAAGATCAGCGAAAGCCCGCGCAGGCCGTAGTACCAGAACAGGAGCCAGCGATTGTCGTAGCGGTCCGACAGCCAGCCCGACATGATGGTGCCGAAGAAGTCGAAGATGCCCATCGCGGCGAGCAGGCTCGCCGCTTGCACCTGCGGGATGCCGAAATCGAGGCACATCGGGATGAGGTGCACCTGCACGAGCCCGTTGGTGGAGGCTCCGCAGACGAAGAAGGTCGCAAACAGGATCCAGAACGCCATCGACGTCGAGGCGTCGCGCAGCGTGCCGAGCGCAACGCCCGTGATCGAACCGTGGCTGACCGGCGGCGCGGGCAGGGGCTCGGTGCCCTCGTCGCCGAACGGCCGCAGGCCGACATCGCTCGGCCGGTCGCTCATAGCAAGCAGCACCGCCAGCGACGAAATAGCGAGCATGATGCAGACCAGGCCGAGCGCGAGACGCCAGCCGTAGCGTTCGGTGAGGCTCGCCAGCAGCGGCAGGAACACCAGCTGGCCGGTCGCGACGCTCGCCGTCATGATGCCGATCACGAGGCCGCGCCGTGCAGCGAACCAGCGCGTGGCGATGGTCGCGCCGAGCACCAAGGCGGTCATGCCCGTGCCGATGCCGATCACCACGCCCCAGAGGGCAATGAGCTGCCAGACTTCCGTCATGCCGAGCGAGAGCACGAGCGCCGAGACCACGATCAGCTGTGCCGCCAGCGTGACGTTGCGCAGGCCATAGCGGTTGAGCAGGGCGGCCGCGAACGGCGCCATCAACCCGAACAGGATGAAGCGGATCGACAGCGCGGACGAGATTTCCGCCGTGCTCCAGCCGAACTCCTTTTGCAGGGGAACGATGAAGACGCCGGGCGCGCCGACCGTGCCGGCGCTGATCAGCGCGGCGAGGAAGGTCACGCCGACCATCACCCAGCCATAATGAATGTTGCGGCGGGACAGTGCTGCCGCGAGCCAGTTCGAGATCATTGGGCCTCAACGTTGATGGGCAGGCCGCAACAGACCTGCGTCAGTCTGGAGAATGACACGGGATGAGTCTGTCGCAAATGACAGAGTTCCCTCGTTTCAGGACTCTGCATCAGTGGGCGGGTCGTTCCACCGCGATCGCCGTGGCTTCGCCGCCGCCGATGCAGAGTGCGGCGATGCCGCGCTTGAGGTTGTTGGCCTCCAGCGCATGCAGCAGCGTCACGATCAGCCGCGCGCCGGTGGCGCCGATGGGATGGCCCAGCGCGCAGGCGCCGCCATTGACGTTGAGCTTGTCGCGGGGAATGCCGAGGTCGCGCTGCGCCGCCATCGCCACCACCGCGAAGGCCTCGTTGATCTCGAACAGGTCGACATCGGGCGCAGCCCAGCCGACCTTGTCGAGCAGCTTGCGGATTGCCGGGATCGGCGCCGTGGTGAACCATTGCGGCTCCTGGCTGTGGGTGGCGTGGCCCTTGATCTCGGCGAGAACGGGCAGGCCGCCGCGATCGGCGAGCGAGCGCTTCGTCAGCACCAGCGCGGCGGCGCCGTCGGCATTGGCGGAAGAGGCGGCCGGGGTGATGGTGCCGTTGGCGCGGAACGCCGGCTTCAATCCGGGGATCTTGGCAGGGTCGACCTTGAGCGGATGCTCGTCATTGGCGATCACGCGCGGCCCGGCTTTTTCCGTCAGCGTGATCGGCGCGATCTCGGCCTTGAACGCGCCGCCCTCGACGGCCTTGCGGGCGCGGCTCAGCGTCTCCATCGCATAGGCGTCCTGGTCCTTGCGGGTGAACTGATAGGCCTCTGCGGTCGCCTCGCCGAAGTCGCCCATGGAGCGGCCGGTCTCGTAGGCGTCCTCAAGGCCGTCCATCATCATGTGGTCGATTATGCGGTCATGGCCGACGCGATAGCCGCCCCGTGCCTTGGCCAGCAGATAGGGCGCGTTGCTCATGCTCTCCATGCCGCCGGAGACGACGATCTCGGCGGAGCCGGCGCGGATGATGTCGTGCGCCAGCATGGTCGCTTTCATGCCGGAACCGCAGACCTTGTTGACGGTGGTCGCGCCGGTCGCATCGGGCAGACCCGCTGCGCGTGCCGCCTGCCGCGCCGGCGCCTGGCCTTGCCCTGCCGGCAGCACGCAGCCCATGAAGACCTCGTCGACCTTCTCGGGCGCAAGCCTGGCGCGCTCCAGCGCCGCCCCGATCACGTGTGAGCCGAGCTTGTGCGCGGCCAGCGGCGACAATTCGCCCATGAAGCGGCCGAGCGGGGTGCGTGCGGCAGAGACGATGACGACGGGATCGGCGGCTTCGGCCATGATGGAACTCCCTGGCGATGGCGGGTAAGATGACGATCATCATATGATGCGGCGCAAAAAATGCAACCGCGGCGGGGATGAGAAAATGTCGTGGGTCGGATGAGATTTGTTGGGCGGTGGCGGAGGTGCTTACCCCACGGTACACTGTCGTCACCCGCGAAGGCGAGTGATCCAGTATTCCAGAGACGAGCGTAATTAAACCGATGGGCAGCGGCGTACTGGATGCCCCCGCCTACGCGGGGCATGACACCGTCTTTGGAGCACCTACCGCTTCCGGGTCACAAACGCGCCCATCAGCCGCGTCGGCTCGTCCGTCAGGAACGACTCGCCGAACACCTTCACGCTCAAATTCACCGACTCCGTCAACGGCAGCTCTTCCCACTGCCGCAGCAGCGCCTTTTGCGAGCGCAGCGCCTCGGGGCCGCATGCGAGCAGTGCGGTGACGACGTGCTCGACCTCGGCATCCAACTCGCCGGGAGCGGCGACCTTGTCGATCAGCCCCCAGGCGAGTGCCGTCGGGGCATCGATGTTCTCCGCCGTCATCACCAGCCAGCGCGCACGGGCCCAGCCGATCAGGCGCGGCAACAGCGCGGCATGGATCACCGAGGGGATGCCGACGCGCACCTCCGGCATGCCGAAATGGGCATCATGCGCGGCGATGCGGAAGTCGCAGGCTGCCGCCACTTCGAGCCCGCCGCCGAGGCACCAGCCGGGCATGCGTGCGATAATCGGGGCCGGGAACTGGCGCACGGCCTCGCACAGATCGCGCAGGCGGCTGATGAAGGCCTCGGCGGAAGTCTGGTCGAGTCCGGCCATCTCCTTGATGTCGGCCCCGCCGATCAGGCTCTTCTCGCTTTGGCCGCGCAGCACCACGACGCGGATGTCGCGGTCGGATGCGAGCTGCTGCAGGCCTTCGCGCACGGCGTCAGTCACGGGCGAGCCGAGAATGTTGAGCGGGCCGGCGTTGCAGATGGCGACGTGAACGACGCCGCGAGCATCGCGCGTGATGCCGCAGTGTTGGTTGAGCATTTCCATCGTGGGATCTCGAAAGGTTTCGTGGACATGCGCGAGGTGCGCCGGTCCGGATCACTTCCGGGCCGAAACCCCCGGCTTGTCAAGCGGGCAGGGCAGCGGAGTTGCCAGCGCGAAGTCCGTGGCATAGTATGATGTATATCATTTAAAGAGGCTGCCATGACCGGTAATGATCAACTCGACCTGTTTTCGCCCACGCACCGGCGCGAACGCGTGGTGGACTGGCAGGTGCCTGCGCCGGTCGCGCGGGCGGCCAGGGGGTTGTCCGGCATGGAGGCGATGCTGGGCATCCGCGACGGCCGGCTGCCGCCGCCGCCCTTCGCCAAGCTGATCGGCTTCATCATGGCCGTGGTCGAGCCGGGGCGGATCGTCATGGAGCTGGAGCCGCGCGAGGATCTCGAGAATACCATCGGCCTTCTGCACGGCGCGACCGCGGCGGCACTGATCGATACTGCGATGGGATGCGCGATCTCGACCCGGTTGGAAGCCGGGCAGAGTTCGGTGACCCTCGACCTGAAGATGACCTTCCTGCGCCCGCTGTCGGTCCGCTCCGGCTTGATCTCGGCCGAAGGCAAGGTGATCAAGCTGGGACGCCAGACCAGCTACACCGAGGGTTTCGTGCGCGACGGCAAGGGGGCCCTGGCGGTCCATGCAACTGCAACCTTTTCCATGATCAGCGCAACAACTTAACATGAATTAATGCACCCATTTCGTCATTTGCGTGCTATGAGATGATCTTCGACATCCAATGAGCTCCGCATGCGCTATTCCCGGGAACACAAGCAGGAAACCCACGATCGCATCGTGAAGAAGGCCTCGGTGCGGCTGCGGGAGAAGGGCGCCCACGGTATCGGCGTCGCCGACCTCATGAAGGAGGCGGGGCTGACCCACGGCGGCTTTTACGCCCATTTCGATTCCCGCGAGGCGCTGGTGATCGAGGCCTTTGCCTACGCCATGGACCGTTCGATGGAACACTGGCGCAAGCTCACCGGCGAGGCCGCGCCCGAAAAACGGCTGGCGCTGATCGCGGAAAGCTATCTGTCCACGCTGCATCGCGACAATCCCGGTCACGGCTGCTCGATTCCCGCGCTGGGAGCCGAGATCGCCCGCGAGAGCCCGAAGACACGCAAGGCCTTTGCCGGCAAGCTGGATGAGATGATCGAGACCCTGACCGACACCATCCCGAACATGCCGCGCAAGGCGGCACGCAAGCAGGCGATCGCGACGCTGGCGACGATGGCCGGCACCATGCTGCTGGCGCGCATCGCCGGCTCGAGCGAATTGTCCGACGAGATGCTGAAGGCCGGCCGGGACCACGCGCTCGAGGGCGCAAAGCGTGAACCGAAGATTGCCGCCGCGAAGAAGGCGAAGAACTAGGCGCTATCGCCCTGCAAACAACGCCCGCTCGCGCTCGACAATCTCGCTGATGTAATCCGCCACGGCCCTGATCCGCGCCAGATCCTTGCTGTCGGCGTGCATCAGCATCCAGAACGTTCGCGTGATCGAAATCTCCTCCGGCAGCACGGCTTTGAGCTGCGGATAGTCGCTGGCCATGAAATGCGGCAGCACCGCGATGCCGAAGCCTGAGAGCGTGGCGTTGAGCTGGGCGATCAGATTGGCGCTGCGAAACCGCGCCGAGATCCGCGGCGACACCTGCGGCAGATAGTCGAGCTCCGGCGTGAACAGGAGCTCCTCGATATAGCCGACGAAGCGGTGCTGCGGCAGCACCTCACGTGAGGCGATCTTCGGAAAGCGGTCGAGATAGGCGGGGGCGGCATAGAGGCCGAGACGGTAATCCAGCAGCTTGCGGCCAACGATGCGGCCTTCTTTCGGCATGGTCAGGCTGATGGCAATGTCGGCCTCGCGCTTGGAGAGGCTGAACAGCCGCGCGGTGGCCACAAGTTGCAGATCGAGATCGGGATAGCGGTCCGCGAACGGCGCCAGCCGCGGCGCCAGGAAGGCGGTGCCGAACCCGTCGGGTGCGCCGATCCGCACCGTCCCGGTCAGCCGGGCGACGGAGCCGCCGACCTGCTCCTGGTTGGCCACGATGGTGGATTCCATGGCTTCGGCGCTGTCGGCGACGCGCTGGCCGGCCTCGGTCAGGAGGTAGCCGGTCTTGCGCCGGTCAAACAGCTTGGCCGAGAGGTGCTTCTCCAGCCGGTCGACGCGGCGGATCACCGTGGCATGGTCGACCCCCAGCTGTTTTGCCGCAGCCGAGACCGAGCCGCCCCGCACGATGGCCAGCACGAAGCGGAAGTCGTCCCAATCGATAGCGCCTTGATCCAGCATTTTCGCACATCTATGGTGCATTATCTCAGACTTGAATCCTATAAAATGCAGGTCGATAGGATTTGTCAAAGCGACCACGCTCGGCCTGAAGGAGACCATTCAATGCGTTCAATCGGACATTTCATCGGTGGCAAGGAGGTCAAGGGCACCTCTGGCCGCACCGCCGACGTTTTCGAGCCGATGACCGGTGACGTGCAGGCCAAGGTGGCGCTGGCGTCCAAGGCCGAGGTTCGCGCCGCCGTCGAGAACGCCCGCGCCGCGCAGCCCGAATGGGCCGCGACCAACCCGCAGCGCCGTGCCCGCGTCATGATGAAATTCGTCGAGCTGGTTCAGCGCGACTACGACAAGCTCGCCGAGCTGCTCGCGCGCGAGCACGGCAAGACCGTGCCCGATGCCAAGGGCGACATCCAGCGCGGCCTCGAGGTCGCGGAATTCGCTTGCGGCATTCCGCACCTGATGAAGGGCGAGTACACCGAAGGTGCCGGCCCCGGCATCGACATCTATTCGATGCGCCAGCCGCTCGGCGTCGTCGCCGGCATCACGCCGTTCAACTTCCCGGCCATGATCCCGATGTGGAAGTTTGCCCCCGCGATCGCTTGCGGCAACGCCTTCATCCTGAAGCCGTCGGAGCGCGATCCCGGTGTGCCGATGCTGCTCGCTGAGCTCATGATGGAAGCGGGCCTGCCAGCCGGCATCCTCAACGTCGTCAACGGCGACAAGGAAGCGGTCGACGCCATCCTCGACGACCCCGACATCAAGGCCATCGGCTTCGTCGGCTCCACGCCGATCGCTCAGTACATCTATGAGCGCGCCGCCCAGACCGGCAAGCGCTGCCAGTGTTTCGGCGGCGCCAAGAACCACGCCATCGTCATGCCCGACGCCGACATGGACCAGGCCGTCGACGCGCTGATCGGCGCAGGTTACGGCTCAGCCGGCGAGCGCTGCATGGCCGTCTCCGTCGCGGTTCCCGTCGGCAAGTCCACCGCCGACCGCCTGATGGAGAAGCTGATCCCGCGCGTCGAATCCTTGAAGATCGGCACCTCGATCGATCCGTCGGCCGATTACGGTCCGCTGGTCACGCGCGAGGCGGTCGAGAAGGTCAAGAGCTACATCGACATCGGCATCAAGGAAGGTGCGACGCTGGCGGTCGACGGTCGCGGCTTCAAGATGCAGGGCTACGAGAAGGGCTTCTATCTTGGCGGCTCGCTGTTCGACAACGTCACCAAGGACATGCGGATCTACAAGGAAGAGATCTTCGGGCCCGTGCTCTCGGTCGTGCGCGCGCACGACTACAAGGAAGCGTTGGCGCTGCCGTCCGAGCATGATTACGGCAACGGCGTTGCGATCTTCACCCGCGACGGCGACGCCGCGCGCGACTTCGCGGCCAAGGTCAATGTCGGCATGGTCGGCATCAACGTGCCGATCCCGGTGCCGATCGCCTATTACACCTTCGGCGGCTGGAAGAAGTCCGGCTTCGGCGACCTCAACCAGCACGGCCCGGACTCGATCCGCTTCTACACCAAGACCAAGACGGTGACCTCGCGCTGGCCGTCCGGCGTCAAGGAAGGTGCGGAGTTCTCGATCCCGCTGATGAAGTAAACTCCCTCAGCCGTCATTGCGAGGAGCCCTTGCGACGAAGCAATCCAGGGTCTTTCCGCAGAGACAGTCTGGATTGCTTCGCTGCGCTCGCAATGACGGGAAGAAGGTAAGCGGCAGCATGCAGTTCGCTCTGAACGAGGATCAGATCGCAATTCGCGACATGGCGCTGGCGTTTGCGGCGGAAAAGATCGCGCCGCACGCGCTGCGCTGGGACGAGGAGAAGCATTTCCCCGTCGACGTGATGCGCGAGGCCGCAACGCTCGGCATGGGCGGCATCTACATCCGCGCGGATGTCGGCGGCTCTGCCATGACGCGGTTCGATGCGGCGCTGATCTTCGAGGCGCTGGCGACGGGCTGCCCGACCACTTCGGCCTTCATCTCCATCCACAACATGGCGAGCTGGATGATCGATGCCTTCGGCAGCGACACCCAGCGCCACCAATGGCTGCCGAAGCTCTGCACCATGGAGCTGATCGCGAGCTACTGCCTGACCGAGCCTGGCGCCGGCTCGGACGCGGCAGCCTTGCGCACCCGCGCGGTGCGCGACGGTGACCACTACGTCCTCAACGGCCAGAAGCAGTTCATCTCCGGCGCAGGCGGCACCGATCTGCTGGTCGCGATGGTCAGGACCGGCGGCGATGGCCCCGGCGGCATCTCGACCCTCGTGATCGACGGCAAGACACCCGGCGTCTCGTTCGGCGCCAATGAGCGCAAGATGGGCTGGAACGCGCAGCCGACCCGCGCGGTGATATTCGAGAACGCCCGCGTGCCTGTGGCCAATCGCCTGAGCGAGGAGGGCACAGGCTTCAAGATCGCGATGGCAGGCCTGGACGGCGGCCGTCTCAACATCACCGCGTGCTCGCTCGGCGGCGCGCAGGCCGCGCTCGACAAGGCGCGCAGCTACATGAAGGAACGGAAGGCGTTCGGAAAACGGCTCGACGAATTCCAGGCCCTGCAGTTCCGTCTCGCCGACATGGCGATCGAGCTCGAGGCTGCGCGCACCTTCCTGTGGCGCGCCGCCGCGGCGCTCGATCGCAAGGACCCCGACGCCACCATGCTCTGCGCCATGGCGAAACGTTTCGGCACCGATATCGGCTTCGAGGTCGCCAACCATGCGCTGCAGCTTCACGGCGGCTATGGCTACCTCAGCGAGTACGGCATCGAGAAGATCGTGCGCGACTTGCGGGTGCACCAGATCCTCGAAGGCACCAATGAAATCATGCGGCTCATCGTGGCGCGCAAACTGATCGAGGGCGCGCGATGAGCGGAGCGGAAGAGGGCGATCTGATCGCGCGCGTCGAAGGCGCGGCCGGCATCATCAGGCTCAACCGTCCCAAGGCCATCAACGCCGTCACGCTGGAGATGTTTCGCGACATCGACAAGGCGCTCGATCGCTTCGAAGCGGATCCCGCAGTCAGCGTGATCCTGCTCGAAGGCGCCGGCGAGCGTGGCCTCTGCGCCGGCGGCGACATCCGCACGCTCTGGGAAAGCTCGAAGGCTGGCGGCGACCTCGGCAAGATCCTGTGGCGCGAGGAATACATCCTCAATGCCCGGATCAAGAAGTTTCCAAAACCCTATGTCGCCTTCATGGACGGCATCGTCATGGGCGGCGGCGTCGGTCTGTCCGCCCATGCCAGCCATCGCGTCGTCACGGACCGAACGAAGCTGGCGATGCCGGAGGTCGGGCTCGGATTCTTCCCCGATGTCGGCGGCACCTACCTGCTGTCGCATTCGCCGGGCGAGATCGGCACCTATTTCGGGCTCACCGGCCAGACCATGAACGGGCCGGATGCGATCCACGCGAAGTTTGCCGATTGGGTGGTGCCGGCGGCGAGTTTGCCGGAGCTGCGCGAGGCGCTCACCAAGGTCCGTTCCGGCGCGACCGCCACGGACATCGGCAAGCTCATCGGCCGCTTCGCGACTGGCGAGACCGCGGGGCCGGTGGCTGCGAAGGAGCCGATTATTGACGCGCTGTTCGGCTTCGACCGCATGGAGGACATCTTCGCGGCGCTGACGCGCGACGGCTCCGACTTCCCGCTGGCGACGCTGAAGACGCTCAACGAAAAATCGCCGCGCGGCATGGTGGTGACACTCAAGCTGCTGCGGCTCGCGCGCGCTTCATCGAGCCTGGAGGAGTGCCTGGTGCGCGAGTATCGCGCCGCGCTGGAAGTCTTCCGCAGCGACGATTTTCGCGAGGGCGTGCGCGCCGCCGTGATCGACAAGGACCGCAACCCGACCTGGTCGCCACCACGGATCGAGGACGTGACGCCACAGATGCTTGCGCCGTATCTCGCCGAGATCGGCGCCGACGAGCTGAAGTTCAACTAACAACGCGACAGCGGAGGAAACGACAATGGCCACGATCGCATTCATCGGTCTCGGCAACATGGGCGGCCCGATGGCGGCCAACCTCGTCAAGGCCGGCCACAAGGTGGTGGCGTTCGACCTGGTCGAGGCCTCGCGCAATCAGGCCAAGGCCGATGGCGCCGGCATCGCCGACAGCGCGCCCGCCGCGGTGAAGGGCGCCGACGTCGTCGTCACCATGCTGCCCGCCGGCAAGCACGTGCTCGGCGTCTGGAACGAGGTCGTGCCCGCCATGGCCAAGGGTGCGCTGATCATCGACAGCTCCACCATCGACGTCGAAAGCGCGCGGGCCGCGCATGCGCTCGCCGCCAAGCACGGCGTACTCTCGGTTGATGCGCCGGTCTCCGGCGGCACGGGCGGCGCCAAGGGCGCGACGCTCACCTTCATGTGCGGCGGGGAGGAGAGGGCATTTGCCGCGGCAAAGCCCGTGCTCGAGAACATGGGCAAGAAGATCGTGCATTGCGGCGGCGCCGGTGCGGGCCAGGCCGCCAAGATCTGCAACAACATGATCCTCGGCATTTCCATGATCGCGGTGAGCGAGGCCTTCGCGCTCGGCGAAAAGCTCGGGCTCTCGCATCAGGCGCTGTTCGACGTCGCCTCGACCTCGTCAGGCCAGTGCTGGTCGTTGACGACCTATTGCCCGGTACCGGGCCCGGTGCCGACTTCGCCCGCCAACAACGACTACAAGCCGGGTTTTGCTTCCGCGCTGATGGTGAAGGATCTCACCCTGGCGCAGGATGCGGCGAAGGCCGCGGGCGCGGCGACGCCGCTCGGCAAGCATGCCCAGGAGATCTATCAGTCTTTCGACGCAGCCGGCCAGGGCGGGGTGGATTTTTCCGGAATTATCAAGCACGTTAGGAGTTTAGCCGGGAAAGCTTGATGACCACATTCCAGGAAGCACGCGCGTTCCTTCTGCAACACCGCACGGATTACGAGGCCGCGGTCAAGGGTTTCCGCTGGCCCGATCCGGTTCCTTTCAACTGGGCGCTCGACTGGTTCGACGCCGAGCTCGCGGCCCTTGCGGACAGCAAGGATCGGCCCGCGCTCTGGATCGTCGACGCTGCGCAGGACAAGCAGACGAAGCTGTCCTTCGCGGCGCTGTCGCGCCGCTCCAACCAGGTCGCGAACTTCCTCCGCGCGCAGGGCCTGAAGCGCGGTGATCATCTCCTGCTGCTGCTCGGCAACGTGGTTCCGCTGTGGGAGACGATGCTTGCCGCGATGAAGCTCGGCGTAGTCGTCATTCCCGCCACGACGCTGCTGACCGCTGACGAGCTGCGCGACCGGCTCGATCGCGGCAAGGCGAGGGCGGTGGTCGCCGCGCAAGACCAGGTCGCAAAATTCGCAAGCCTCGGTGCGGAGAATATCGTCCGTATCGTCGTCGGCGTGCCTTCCGATGGTTGGCTTGCCTATGACGAAGCAGCAAAAGCTTCCGAAAGTTTTGCGCCTGATGGTCCGACCAATGCCGACGACCCGATGCTGCTCTATTTCACCTCGGGCACGACGGCAAAACCAAAGCTCGTCCGGCACAGCCAGCGCAGCTATCCCGTCGGCCATCTCTCCACCATGTACTGGATCGGCCTCAAGCCCGGCGACGTCCATCTCAACATCTCATCGCCCGGCTGGGCCAAGCATGCCTGGAGCTGCTTCTTCGCGCCGTGGAATGCAGGTGCGACCGTGTTCGTGGTCAACCAGCCGCGCTTCGACGCGAAAGGCCTGCTCGCCACCATCGGCCGCTGCGGCGTCACCACGCTGTGCGCGCCGCCGACCGTGTGGCGGCTGTTCATCCAGGAGAACCTGGCCTCGTTCAAGGTGGCCCTGCGCGAAGTCTGCGGTGCTGGCGAGCCGCTCAATCCTGAAGTGATCGACCAGGTGCAGGCCGCCTGGGGCCTTACCATTCGCGACGGCTACGGCCAGACCGAGACCACGGCGCTCGCCGGCAACTCGCCGGGCCAGCCCATCAAAATCGGCTCAATGGGCCGCCCGCTGCCGGGCTATCGCGTGCAGATCAGCGACGCCGACGGTAACCCGGCGAAAGAGGGCGAGGTGACGCTGGTGCTCGGCGATGACCGACCCGCGGGCTTGATGCAGGGCTATCAGGGCGACGATGGCAAATTGTCCGGCGCCGAAGGCGCGCTCTATCGCAGTGGTGACGTCGTATTCGCGGATGAGGACGGCTACCTGACCTTCGTCGGCCGATCCGACGACGTGTTCAAGTCGTCGGACTACCGCATCAGCCCGTTCGAGCTGGAGAGCGTGCTGCTCGAGCATGAGCTCGTCGCGGAAGCTGCGGTGGTGCCGAGCCCGGATCCAATCCGGCTCGCGATCCCCAAGGCGTTCGTGCTGCTGACCGCAGGCGCGGAACGGACGCCGGAGACTGCGCTGTCGATCTTCAAGCACCTGCACGCGCGTCTGGCGCCGTTCAAGCGCATCCGCCGCCTCGAAATCGTCACCGAGCTGCCGAAGACGATCTCTGGCAAGATCCGCCGCGTCCAGCTACGACGGCTCGAACGCGACAACGATCGCAACGATCCGCTGCGCGGCCGGGAATTCCGTGAGGAGGATTTTCCGGAGCTGGCGAAGACACGGAGTGAGACCTAAGTGAACGAAGTCTGGAAGAAGCCGCCTGTTACGCTTCAGGCCTATCAGGCCATGGTCGGCAAGGAGATCGGCGTGTCCTCATGGCACCTGATCGACCAGCCCCGCATCGACAGCTATGCCGACGTGATCGAGGATCACCAGTTCATCCACGTCGATCCGGACCGCGCGAAGAAGGAAACCGCCTTCGGCACCACCATCGCGCACGGCTTTCTCACGATGTCGCTGCTGTCGATCATGTCCTACGAGGTGATGCCCGTCATCGCCGGCACCACGATGGGCGTGAATTACGGCTTCGACAAGCTGCGCTTCATCTCGCCGGTGCGATCAGGCAAGCGCGTCCGCGGCCGCTTCGTGCTGACGGAGGCCAAGCTGCGCAAGCCGAACGAGCTGCAGTCCCGCACCAACGTCACCGTGGAGATCGAAGGCGAGGACAAGCCGGCGCTCGTCGCCGACTGGCTCGGCCTGATCTATTTCGCGTAAGGCCCGCGCTGTCGTTGCCGGGCTTGACCCGGCAACCCATCGCTGCTCAAAAGCCTGTCGATTTTGATGGATGGCCGGATCAAGCCCGACCATGACGGCTAACATCTGGGAAACGCACTCATGGCAATCAGGTTCGACGGACGCGTCGCCATCGTCACCGGCGCAGGCAATGGTCTCGGACGCGCGCATGCGCTGGGGCTGGCCAGCCGCGGCGCGAAGGTGGTGGTCAACGATTTCGGCGGCGCGCGCGACGGCACCGGCGGCTCGCTGTCGCCGGCCGAAGCGGTGGTCGAGGAGATCCGCAAGGCCGGCGGCACCGCGATGGCCGACGGCGCCGATGTCTCCAATTTCGAGCAGGTCACCGCCATGGTCGAGCGCGCCACCAAGGAGTGGGGCAGCGTCGACCTCTTGTGCGCCAATGCCGGCATCCTGCGCGACAAGTCGTTCGGCAAGATGGAGGTCGCCGATTTCCAGAAGGTGCTGGACGTGCATCTCGTCGGCACCTTCTATTGCTGCAAGGCGGCCTGGGCCGGCATGCGCGACCGCAATTACGGCCGCATCGTGCTGACGACGTCGTCCTCCGGTCTCTACGGCAATTTCGGCCAGGCCAATTACGGCGCCGCGAAAACCGGCATGGTCGGCCTGATGAACGTGCTCGCCGAGGAGGGCCGCAAGAACGACATCCGCGTCAACATCATCTCGCCGACGGCGGCGACCCGCATGACCGAGGAGCTGTTGCCGCCGCAGGCGCTGCAGCTGATGAAGCCGAACGCGATCACGCCCGCTGTCGAGTACATGCTGAGCGAGGATGCGCCGACCCGCACCATCATGGGCGCGGGGGCCGGCTCGTTTGCGGTGATCAAGATCCTGGAGAGCGAAGGCATCAACTTGCCGGAGTCGGAGTGGACGCCGGATGCGATCGCCGCGCATTTCGCCGAGATCAGCGACATGTCGAAGGCGAGGGCGCTGCAGGGCGCGTTCGAGCAGACGCAGAAATACGTCGCGCAGGCCGCAGCGCGGGCGGGGATCAAGCTCTGACCGACGTCGCCGTCATCGGTGCCGGTCCCGCCGGGCTGATGGCGGCGGAAGTGCTGGCGCAAGGCGGCGCCCGTGTCACCGTGTACGACGCGATGCCATCCGCGGGGCGCAAATTCCTGATGGCGGGCCGCGGCGGGCTCAATCTCACCCACAGCGAACCGCTGCCGCAGTTCATGGCGCGCTATCGCGAGGCTGCACCGAAGCTGCAAGCGGCGGTCGAGGCATTTCCGCCGGATGCGCTGCGGGCCTGGAGCGAAACGCTGGGCGAGACCACCTTCGTCGGCAGCAGCGGACGCGTGTTTCCCAAGGCGTTCAAGGCCTCGCCCTTGCTGCGCGCTTGGTTGCGGCGCCTCGATGCGGGCGGTGTGCGGTTTGCCTTCCGCCATCGCTGGACCGGATGGGACGGGGAAGGGCGTTTGGCGTTTCAAACACCGGAAGGCGCACATGCTATCGGGGCCAGTGCGACGGTGCTGGCGCTCGGCGGCGCAAGCTGGCCGCGCCTGGGCTCGGATGGCGGCTGGGTCGAGCTCCTCGCTGCCAAAGGCGTTGCCGTCTCGAAGCTGCGGCCGGCCAATTCCGGCTTCACGGTCGCGTGGTCCGATGTGTTCCGCGACCGTTTCGAGGGCCAGCCGCTCAAGGGCGTGGCGTTGACGATCGGCGCGCATACGGTGCGCGGCGAAGCCATGATCACGCGTAGCGGCATCGAAGGCGGCGCGATCTACGCGTTGTCGGCGGAGCTGCGGGAGGCCGTGCTGGGGCTTGGGCAGGCGACGCTCATGATCGCGTTGCGGCCCGATCTCGACGTTGCTGCGCTGACGACACGGCTGTCAGGCACCCGCGGAAAACAATCGCTGGCGAACTTCCTGCGCAAGGCGGCGCAGCTTTCGCCGGTCGGCATCGGCCTGATGCAGGAGGCCGCCATTGCATCGGGACGGCCGCTGGCCGCGTTCTCGGCGGCCGAGCTGGCGCATCTGGTCAACGCTGTTCCGGTTCAGCTCACCGGAGTAGCGCCGATCGATCGCGCGATCTCGACCGCGGGCGGGATCACTTTCGACGAGCTCGACGAGCACTTCATGTTGCGCAAGCTGCCCGGTGTGTTCGCGGCCGGCGAGATGCTGGACTGGGAAGCGCCCACGGGCGGCTATCTGCTGCAGGCCTCGTTCGCGACGGGGGCTGCGGCGGGCAGGGGCGTGCTGGGGTGGCTCGACCAATCGCAGAAATCGTAGGGTGGGCAAAGGCGCGAAGCGCCGTGCCCACGATCTTTCGCCGGTACGACGGGAAAGTCGTGGGCACGCTTCGCTTTGCCCACCCTACGGCAGCGTGCCCGCCGTTACCGCAACTTCCCACGCGCAGCCACCGGCAGCGTACCGATGATCTCCTCGCCGCGGACCATGACGACTTCGTCCATCATGTTGACGACGACGCAGACATGGTTCGGCACGATGCGGACGACGTCGCCGACATTCGGCCTTGTGTTGCTGCGGGAGAGGTCGAGGAAGCCGTGCTCCTCGGCGAACTTGGCGATCTTGGCCTCGGGATGCTCCAGGATCAGGCCGTGGCCGTCGAGCCCGCCGGTATCGGTGGTCAGCGTCTTCGAGCCGGCGTCGAGGATCCCGCGCTCGGGCGCGGCGCGGCTCACCACGGTCGAATAGATGTGCAGCGCGCAATCGTCCCAGGTCGCCGAGCCCGCGGCGACCTGCATGCGGTCGTTATAGATGTAGGTACCGAAGCGATGTTCGGTGCCGCCCTTGAGCTTGCCGATGTTGACGAGGTTCGGCGTGCCGCCGGTCGAGACGATCTTTGCATCGAGCCCGTGCGCGCGCACGCCGGCCAGCGCCTCGTCGTAGAATTTTTGCGCATCCGCCCAGCCGGTCTCGGTGGGGTAGAGCATGAAGCCGGCGAATTCGAGCCCGTTGGACGAAGCGATCTCGCGCGCCAGCGCAATCGCTTCGGCCGGCGTCTCGACGCCCGCGCGCTTGCGCCCGGTGTCGCATTCGACCACGACCGAGAGCGGGCGGCCTGACGCCGCGGCCGCCTTCGGCAACCCCGCGACGACGGTGGAATTGTCGGCGGCCACTGTCATGTTGGCCTTCGCCTGCAGCGCGCCGAGCCGGGCCATCTTCTCTTCGCCGAGAAGATTATAGCTGATCAGGATGTCGTCGATGCCGGCATTGGCCATGATCTCGGCTTCGCCGAGCTTCTGGCAGGTGATGCCCTTGGCGCCGGCCGCGACCTGCATCTTGGCGATTGTCGGGTTCTTGTGCGTCTTGATGTGGGGGCGATTGGCAATTCCCGCCTCGTCGCAGGCCTTCTGGATCCGCGCGATGTTGCGTTCGACCCGGTCCATGTCGATGACGGCGCAGGGCGTGCCGTATTCGCGGGCGATCTTGGCGGCAAGAGTTGTTGTCATGAGTTATGCCTGTTCAATCTCTTCACGGAGCATTTCAAGTTCGAGCCAGCGCTCTTCGGCGGCAGACAGTTCTTCGTGCGCCTTGGCGATCGCGGCTGACGTGTCGTCGAATTTCTTGCGATCTTTTGCATAGAGATTGGGATCGTCGAGCAAGCGCTGCAGCCTCGCGATGTCGACCTGCAACGTTTCCATCTTCTTCGGCAGCGTTTCCAGCGCATGCTTCTCGTTGAAGCTGAGCTTGCGCTTGGGTGCCGAGGAGGGAGCGGCGGCGCGCTCCTCTTTCTTCTCCACTGGCGCTTGCGCCTTCGCCGTCTCGCGCTTGAGATCCGCGCCGCGCTGCGCCAGCATGTCGCTGTAGCCGCCGGCATATTCGATCCACTTGCCGTTACCCTCCGGCGCGATCACGGCGGTGACGACGCGGTCGAGGAAGTCGCGGTCGTGGCTGATCAGGATCACCGTGCCCTCGTAATCGCCGAGCATCTCCTCGAGCACGTCGAGCGTCTCGAGATCGAGATCGTTGGTCGGCTCGTCCAGCACCAACAGGTTCGACGGCTTTGCCAGCGCGCGCGCCAGCATCAGCCGGCCCCGCTCGCCGCCGGAGAGCACCTCCACCGGCGTGCCGCGTTGCTCCTGCGCGAACAGGAAGTCTTTCATGTAGCCGACGACGTGCTTCGGCTTGCCGCCGACCATGATCTGATCGCCGCGGCCGCCGGTCAGGGCCTCGGCCAGCGTCGATTTGGGATCGAGGCTTTCGCGATGCTGGTCGAGCGTGGCCGTCTCCAGATTGGCGCCGAGACGTATCGTCCCGGAATCCGGCTGCATGCCGCCGGTGAGCAGGTTGACCAGCGTGGTCTTGCCGGCGCCGTTCGGGCCGATGATGCCGAGGCGGTCGCCGCGCTGGATCCGGGTGGAGAAATTTTCGACGATCTTGCGCTCGCCGTAGGCTTTGCTGATGCCCTTGGCCTCGATCACGAGCTTGCCGGACTGCTCGGCTTCGCTGGCTGCGAGGCTGGCGGTGCCGGCCGTGCCGCGATAATTGCGGCGCTGGTCGCGCAGTGCATGCAGATTGGCGAGCCGCTTGACGTTGCGCTTGCGCCGGCCCGAGACGCCGTGGCGCAGCCAGTGCTCCTCGTCGACGATCTTGCGGTCGAGCTTGTGCTGGTCGCGCTCCTCTTCCGCGAGCACCTCGTCGCGCCAGCTTTCGAACGAGGCGAAGCCGCGGTCGATCTGCCTGATCCTGCCGCGGTCGAGCCAGGCGGTGGAGCGCGAGAGATTGGTGAGGAAGCGGCGGTCGTGGCTGATGATGACGAGTGCGCTGCGCCTGGAGTCGAGCTCCTGTTCCAGCCATTCGATGGTGGCGAGATCGAGATGGTTGGTCGGCTCGTCCAGCAGCAGAATGTCGGGCGAGGGCGCCAGCACAAAGGCCAGCGCCGCGCGGCGCGCCTCGCCGCCCGAGAGGTCGTGCGGGTTCTCCTCGCCGGTGAGGCCAAGCTGCTCCAGGAGATAGCGCGCCTGGTGCTGGTCGTCGCCGGGCGCGAGCCCGGACTCGACGTAGGCGAGCGTGGTCTTGTGCGCGCCGAAATCCGGCTCCTGCGGCAGGTAGCGCACCGTTGCGCCAGGCTGCACGAAGCGCGTGCCGGAATCCGGCTCGACCAGGCCGGCTGCGATCTTCAGCAGGGTCGACTTGCCGGAGCCGTTGCGGCCGATCAGGCAGACCCGCTCGGATGGCGCGACATTGAGCTCGACGCCTGACAGCAGTGGCGTGCCGCCGAAGGTCAGCCTGATGTCTTTGAGTTGGATCAGCGGCGGCGCCATGCTCAGCCCTGACTCGTTGCGGCCGCATCAGCGCGACGCCGTGCGATCCGCCGCAGCGTCTGGTCGAGCGCGGACAGGAAGGCGGAGCGGTCGCGCGGCGCGAACGATCGCGGGCCGCCGGTGACTTCGCCGGCCGAGCGCAGATCCGTCATCAGATTGCGCACCGCCAGCGTCATCCCGATCGACTCTTCGGTGAACGGCTTGCCATTCGGCGCGATCACGTCGGCGCCCGCCTTCACGCAGCGGCTCGCCAGCGGGATGTCCGAGGTCACGACCACGTCGCCCGGCCTGGCGCGCTCGGCGATCCAGTCGTCGGCCGCATCCATGCCGGCGCCGGCCGCGATGCGCTCGATCAGCGGGTCCTGCGGCACGCGGATGAAATTGCCGGCGACGACGCTCACGGGCACGCCATGCCGGATCGCGACGCGGTAGATCTCGTCCTTCACAGGGCAGGCGTCGGCGTCGACATAGATGCGGGTCGGGGTCTCGGTCATTCCGCCGCGTGGTACCGCATTCGGGCGGCAAAGGCGAGGGGATTGACCGTGGTTCCTCAGGCCCTACGATCGCTCCTGAAACAATAAGAATATGGGAAAGCCAAGCCATGCCGAACCGGCTCGAAACCTGGCGCGTCGAGGCCTACAACACCGCCAAACAGTCCGAAAACAAGATGCACGATGACAATGTGGCCCGCCGCTTCGGCTTTTCCGGCGGGCTGGTCCCCGGCGTCGACGTGTTCGCCTACATGATGCACGTGCCGATCGCGCGCTGGGGGCGTGACTTCCTCTCCCGTGGACTGGTCGAGGCCCGCTTCATCAAGCCGGTCTATGACGGCGAGACCGCCGATGTCGATGCCACCGAGCACAACGGGCTGCTGACCATCGAGGTGTTCAGCCGGACCGAACTCTGTGCGACTGGGACGGCCTCGCTGCCGGCGGCGGCGCCGGCGGTGTCGCTGAACGACTATGTCGCGGTGCCCGCAGTCGCCGAACGCAAGCCGGTCAGTCCCGCGACGTTCGAGACGGGCAAATGGCTGGGCACCACGCCCCGCCGCTGGGCCGGGCAGGATGCGGCCGACTACCTCGCCGACATCAGGGAGACCGATCCGATCTTCGCGCGCGAGGGTCTCGGCCATCCCGGCCTGATCCAGCGGGTGATGAATCGCGTCCTCGTCGACAACACCATCCTGGGTCCGTGGATCCACGTCGGCAGCCGCATGCAGCTGCTATCCGCCGCGCGCGCCGGCGACGAGATCACCGCGCGGGCAAAAGTCATTGCGAACTACGAGAAGAAGGGCCACCGCTTCGTCGAGCTCGACGCGCTGGTGGTCGCCAACGGCACGACGCCGCTCGCCCATTGCCAGCACACGGCAATCTACCAGCCGCGCGAGCAGGCGGCGGCGTAGGCGGGAAGGCAAAAGCCGCCGCTCCAAAGACGGTGTCATTCCCCGCGGAGGCGGGGAATCCAGTACGCCGCAGCTTCTCGGTCAATCGCTGCCGCCTCGGAGTACTGGATCGCCCGATCAAGTCGGGCGATGACAGTTGTGCCTGTAGACGCGGGGGAATGACCGTCTGCGAAAGAGCCCCCTACGCCGCCTTGGCCTTCGCGTCCTGGATCGCGCGCCAGACCCGCTCGGGGGTCAGCGGCATGTCAATGTGCTTGATGCCGTATTCCGACAGCGCATCGAGCACCGCGTTCACCACCGTCGAGAGGCTGCCGGCGCAGCCGGCTTCGCCGCAGCCCTTGCTGCCGAGCGGATTGGTGGTCGCGGGCACCGGGTGGTCGCCGACCGTCATGTTCGGGACGTCCTCCGCGCGGGGCAGGGCGTAGTCCATCAGCGAGCCCGTGATCGGCTGGCCATTGTCGTCGTAGCGGATGTGCTCCATCAGCGCCTGGCCGATGCCCTGGACCACGCCGCCATGGAGCTGGCCCGCGACCAGCATCGGGTTGATCACCGTGCCGAAATCGTTGACGGCGCTGTAGCGCACGATCTGCACCACGCCGGTCTCCGGGTCGATCTCGACCTCGGCGACGTGGCAGCCGTTCGGGAACGCCGATGCGACCGGCTCGCTGGTGTGGTCGACATCGAGCGTATCAGGCACGCCCTCCGGCACCTTGCCGTCATGCAGCTTCTTCGCGAGCTCCATGATGTCGATGCTGCGGTCGGTGCCGGCGATCGTGAAGCTGCCGCCTTCGAACTCGATGTCGGCCTCGGACGCCTCCAGCATATGCGCCGCGGCGCGCTTGCCCTTCTCGATGACGAGCTTCGCAGCCCCCACGATGGCCTGGCCCGTCGCAGTGATCGAGCGCGAGCCGCCGGTGCCGTTGCCGGTGTGGACGATGTCGCTGTCGCCCTGCACGAGCTTGACGCTGTCGAAGGGGACGCCGAGCTGCTCGCACAGCACCTGCGCGAACGGCGTGGCATGGCCCTGGCCGTAATCCAGCGTGCCGGTGATGAGCTGCACGGTGCCGTCGGGGTCGAACACGATCTTGCCGAGCTCGGGGCTCGGCGGCGCGGTGACCTCGAGATAGGAGCCGACGGCAATGCCCCGGAGCTTGCCGGCCTTCCTGCTCTCCTTCTTGCGCTTGGCGAAGTTCTCGTGGTCGGAGATTTCGAGCGCCTTGTTGAACACGGCCTGGAAGTCGCCGCTGTCATAGGTGACGCCGGAGGAGGCCGCGAACGGGATCTGGTTCGGCTTGATAAAATTGCGCTTGCGCAAGGTGAGCCGGTTGATGCCCATCTCGTCGGCGGCGCGGTCGATCAGCCGCTCCATGTAATAGTTCGCCTCGGGCCGGCCCGCGCCGCGATAGGCGCCCATCAGCGTGGTGTTGGTGAGCACAGTCTTGATGTCGACCGCCATCAGCGGCGTGCGGTACACGCTGGAGAAGTTCTTGCCGGTGTTGAGCGAAAGCGGCCCCGGCGCGACGCCGGTGATGTAGGCACCGAGATTGCCGTAGCCGGACAGCTTGGCCGCGAGGAAGTGCCCCTCGGCATCGAGCGCGAGCTCGGCATGGATCTTCTGCGCGCGGCCGTGGCTGTCGGAGAGGAAGGCGGTCGAGCGTTCGTCCAGCCACTTCACCGGCCGTCCCAACGCCTTCGCCGCATACAGGATGCACATATACTCGGGATAGTTGATGTTCTTCATGCCGAAGGAGCCGCCGACATTGGCGGTGAGAATGCGCACCTTCTCGTTCGGCACCTTCAGGTTCTTGGCGAGATTGGCGCGGTTGCCGGCAACGCCCTGCGTCGGCACCTGAAGCGTGTAGCGCTCGGTCTTCTTGTCGTAGGAGGCAAGCCCGACGCGCGGCTCCATCGAGACCACGGCGACGCGGGTGTTCTCGATGTCGAGCTTGGTCACATGGGCGGCGCTGGCGAAGGCCGCGTTGACCTTGTCCATATCGCCATAGTGGTAGTCGAGCGCGACGTTGTTCGGAATGTGGTCATAGAGCTGCGGCGCGCCGGGCTTGGCGGCGTCCTCGGGGTCGGTCACCGCCGGCAGCGGCTCGATGTCGAGCTCGACCGCCTCGGCCGCGTCGCGCGCCTGGGCCAGGGTCTCCGCCACCACGAAGGCGACGGGATCGCCGACGAAGCGGACCTTGTCGGTCGCCAGCGGCTGGCGGTTGGTCTGGAGCAGGGGCGAACCGTCACGGCTCTTCAGCGGCAGGCCGCAGGTGAAGGGGCCATAGCCGGCCGCATCGAGATCCTTCCCGGTCCACGCACCCAGCACGCCCGGCATCGCCTTGGCGGCATCGAGGCCGATGCCCCGAATGAGGCCATGGGCATGGCTGGAACGGACGACCACGGCATAGGCCTGGTTCGGGAGGTTGAAATCGTCGGTATAGCGGCCCTTGCCGCGCACCAGCGTGTCGTCCTCCTTGCGGCGGACCGGTTGCCCGACGCCGTATTTTTGCAGTGCAATAGCGTTCTCGAGCGTCGACGATTTGGTGTGTTCTTGCATGGGAATTGACCTGAAAAGCCGGTATTTGCGCATTTTCGCGGCAGCGGAGCACCGGACTCCCTCAAATAACCCACCACCCCCGTTCACGACAACGCACGATTGGACATGGTCCCATGTGATGCGTTGTTGCGCAGGCCTGCCGCGCTGCTAATGTTTCAGGTGAATAATCAATTCCAGACCGGCCCGACCGGCCGCGGAAAGACAGTTTGTATGAATGACCACACGCGGCTCCGCGACGGCCATCTGCCGCACGGTGAGCTGGAGGGGTCGATGGCGGCGGTGGCGTTGGCCACCGATCCACCCGTCGGCGCGCAGGCGCCGGGAACCGGCGTCTATGCGGCGCTGGACCTCGGCACCAACAATTGCAGGCTGCTGATCGCCTGTCCGACCCAGGACGGCTTTCGCGTGGTCGATTCCTTCTCGCGCATCATCCGGCTCGGCGAGGGCGTCTCGGCGACGGGCTCGATCAGCGAGGCCGCGATCGAGCGCGCCATTGCCGCGCTCAGCATCTGCCGCGACAAGATCAATCTGCGGAAGGCGCGGCGGCTGCGGCTGATCGCGACCGAAGCCTGCCGCGCGGCTTCGAACGCGGAAGGTTTCCGCAGCCGCGTTGCGGCCGAGACCGGCATCGAGCTCGAGGTGATCGACCGCGAGACCGAGGCCGCGCTCGCGGTGCTCGGCTGCTCGCCGCTGGTCGACCCCAGGGGACGCGGCGCAATCCTGTTCGACATCGGCGGCGGCTCGACCGAGCTGGTGCGGATCGAGCGCGATCCGGAAAACCCGGAGCCGCGCATCAAAGCCTGGATGTCGATCCCGTATGGCGTGGTCACGCTCGCCGAGCAGTTCGGCGGCCGCGACGTGACGCCGGAGATCTATGCGGCGATGGAGCGGGAGGTCGCAAGCCACGTCGTGCCGTTCGCGGAAGAGCACGGCCGCGATCTCGCCGGCATGCATCTGCTCGGCACGTCGGGCACGGTGACGACGCTCGCCGGGATTCATCTCAATCTGGCGCGCTACGACCGCCGCCGCATCGACAGCATCTGGCTGAACGACGCCGACATCACCGCGACCATCAACAAGCTGCTCGGCATGAGCTACGAGGAGCGCGCGAACAACAGCTGCATCAGCGTCGAGCGTGCCGATCTCGTGCTGGCGGGCTGCGCCATCCTCGATGCTATCCGCCGCGCCTTTCCGCTGCCGCGCCTGCGCGTCGCCGACCGCGGCCTGCGCGAGGGCATGCTGGTCGAGATGATGCGCGAGGACGGTGCGCTCAGGAGCTGGTGAGTATGGCCAAGGACACCACCGGCCGCTTGCACGTTCAGGTCAAGACCGGCGGCAAGCGCAAATTGTCGTCGAAGCTGTGGCTGGAGCGGCAGCTCAACGATCCCTATGTCGCGAAAGCCAAGGCGGCGGGCTATCGCTCGCGCGCCGCGTTCAAGCTCCTGGAGATGGACGACAAGTTCCGGCTCTTGAAACCGGGCATGGCCGTGGTCGATCTCGGCGCGGCGCCCGGCGGCTGGAGCCAGATTGCAGCGAAGCGCGTCGGATCATTGGAAGGCAAGGGCAAAGTCGTCGCCATCGATCTGTTGGAGATGCCCGAGATTCCCGGCGTCGATTTCGCGCAGCTCGACTTCATGGACAACGACGCCCCCGAAAAGCTCACCGCGATGCTGGGCGGCAAGGCCGACGTCGTGATGTCCGACATGGCCGCCAACACCACCGGCCACCGCAAGACCGACCAGCTCCGCATCGTCGGCCTGGTCGAGACCGCGGCTGCGTTCGCCTGCGACGTGCTCAAGCCCAGTGGCACGTTCCTGGCGAAAACGTTCCAGAGCGGCGCCGATGCCGAGCTGCTCGCCCAGCTCAAGCGCGACTTCGCCACGGTGCGGCATGTGAAGCCCGCCGCGAGCCGGCAGGATTCCTCGGAGCGCTACGTGCTGGCGACAGGGTTTCGCGGCGGGGCGGAGGAATAGCCACCCACTCCGTCAAAGAGACACTACCCCAGCCGCTGATCCCGCACGTCCTGCGTATCCTCGGACGCTGCCTTGACCGCGGCCTTCTCCGCACCCTTGCCGGCTCCCTTGCGGCTCGCGATCTCCACCGCCTTGCGGCCCGAAATCTCGTTGCCGGCATCGGCGGGCATCTGCCAGAAGAACCAGCTCGAGGCCGCCGAGGTCAGCGCGACCACGACGAAAGCCGGTGCGAACACGCTGGCGTTGAGCTCGCTGACATGGCTGAACCACATCGTCGTTTCGACACAGGCCGCGCCGACGGCGACGCCGGCCGAGATCGCGAGCTGCTGGTTGACGCTGACGAGGGTGGTGGCGCGGCTCATCTGCGCGGTCTCGACGTCGGCATAGGCGACGGTGTTGATCGCGGTGAACTCCAGCGAGCGGAAGAAGCCGCCGACCACCAGGATGACCATGATGATGAGCAGCGGCGTCGTCACCGTGAACAGCGCGCAGACGCCGAGAAAGAACGCGCTGACGATCGCGTTCGCCGTCATCAAATTGCGGAAGCCGAAGGTGCGGATGATCCTCGCCGCCAGCGTCTTCATGCCCATCGCCCCGAGCGAGGAGGCAAAGGTGACGAGGCCGGAATGGAACGGCGACAGGCCGAAGCCGATCTGCATCAGGAGCGGCAGCAGGAACGGCAGCGCGCCGATGCCGAGCCGGAACAGGAAGCCGCCGAACACGGCTGCGCGCAGCGTCGGCAGCCTCAGGAGCGAGAAGTCAAGGACGGGCGATCCGGTCCGCCGCGCGTGGATGACGTACAGCGTCATCGAGATCGCGCCGCCTGCGACCAGCGCGGCAACCGTGCTCCACGGCAGCAGGTTTAGCCCGGCGACCGACAGGCCAAAGGCGATGCCTGCGAGCCCCAGCCCGGCGAGCACCATGCCGTAGAGATCGAACGGCTCCTGCGCCTCGCTCTTGATCGGATCGATGAACTTCAGCGCCATGAAGATGCCGAGAAGCCCGATCGGGATGTTGATCAGGAAGATCCAGTGCCAGGACGCATAGGTCGTGATGAAGCCGCCGAGCGGCGGTCCGATCACCGGGCCGATCAGGGCAGGGACGGTGACCCAGGCCATGGCGTTGACCAGCGCGCTCTTGTCGACCGAGCGCAGCAGCACGAGGCGTCCGACCGGCGTCATCATGGCCCCGCCCATGCCTTGCAGGATGCGTGCGAACACGAAATCGGTGACCGAGGTCGAGAGCGCGCAGCCGACCGAGCCGACCATGAACACGCCGACGGCGATCGCGAAAACCATGCGCGCGCCGAAGCGGTCGGCGGTCCAGCCGCTCGCCGGAATGAACACCGCAAGCGAGAGCAAATAGGACGTGATCGCGAGCTTCAGCGTCAGCGGGCTGGTGCCGATGTCGGCCGCGATCGCCGGCAGCGAGGTGGCGATCACGGTGGAATCCATGTTCTCCATGAACAGAGCCGTGGCCACGATCAGCGGAATGACGCGTTGCTTGTCGACCATGAGGGTATGAAATCGGAAGGAGGGATGGAGTTGCGGCTTAACACCGCCATCCGCCGCCGACCATTGCGGATCGACGCATGGCACCTAAATGCTGCGTAACAACGGTGTGACCCTCTCCGCCATTCCGGCGCGGGGTCCGGACTGACGGCCGGCAGGCCGCCGCCCGGCTGAATCCAGCCAAAAAACCCTGTGCATGGCTGGCCAGCGGCCCGAATTGCTTTGATTCGTCACGCGGCCGTGCTATCGACCCGCGTCAACCCCACCGATGGGCTCCGATTCTCAAGGCGTTGCCGCAAGGGACGCCGAGGGCGGCGCTCATCCATTAGCATTTGCGGCAAGGCCGCAGGAAGGAGTTGGCAGATGGCCACGGTGCAACTTCAGGGCATCCGCGAAGCCTTTACGTTCGACGACGTGCTGTTGAAGCCGGGCCTTTCGGACGTCATGCCGGGCGAGGTCGACATCCGTTCCCGCGTCACCCGCGCCATCCCGCTCAACATCCCGATCATGGCCTCCGCCATGGACACCGTCACCGAGGCCCGCATGGCGATCGCCATGGCGCAGGCCGGCGGCCTCGGCGTCATCCACCGCAATTTCGATCCGGAAGGGCAGGCCGCCCAGGTGCGGCAGGTCAAGCGCTACGAGTCCGGCATGGTGGTGAACCCGCTCACCATCAGCCCCGACGCCACGCTCGACGACGCGCTCAAGCTGATGAGCGATCACGGCATCTCCGGCATTCCCGTCGTCACCGGCGCCGGCAAGAACACGCCCGGCAAGCTGGTCGGCATCCTCACCAACCGCGACGTCCGCTTTGCCACCGACCGCCGGCAAAAAGTCTCCGAGCTGATGACGCATGAGGGGCTCGTCACGGTCCGTGAGAACGTCAACCAGGACGAGGCGCGGCGGATGCTGCACCAGCACCGCATCGAGAAGCTGCTCGTCGTCGACGATCAGTATCGCTGCGTCGGTCTCATCACCGTGAAGGACATGGAGAAGGCGGTCGCCCATCCGCTCGCCTGCAAGGACGCGCAGGGGCGGCTGCGCGTCGCCGCCGCCACTACGGTGGGCGACACCGGCTTCGAGCGCACCGAGCGGCTGATCGATGCCGGCGTCGATCTCGTCGTCGTCGACACCGCGCACGGCCATTCCCGTCACGTCCTGCAGGCGGTGAACCGCATCAAGCGCCTGTCGAACTCGGTGCAGGTCGTCGCCGGCAACGTCGCCACCACCGAAGGCGCCCAGGCGCTCATCGACGCAGGCGCGGATTGCATCAAGGTCGGCATCGGCCCGGGCTCGATCTGCACCACGCGCATCGTCGCCGGCGTCGGCGTGCCCCAGCTCACCGCGATTATGGACGCGGTGGACGCGGCGAAGAAGGCCGACATCCCCGTCATCGCCGACGGCGGCATCAAGTTCTCCGGCGATCTCGCCAAGGCGCTCGCCGCCGGCGCCGACATCGCCATGGTCGGGTCGCTGCTGGCCGGCACCGACGAGACGCCCGGCGAAGTGTTCCTGTGGCAGGGCCGTTCCTACAAGGCCTATCGCGGCATGGGCTCGGTCGGCGCGATGGCGCGCGGATCGGCCGACCGCTACTTCCAGCAGGACATCAAGGACACGCTCAAGCTCGTGCCCGAGGGTATCGAGGGCCAGGTGCCCTACAAGGGCCCGGTCGGCAACGTCATGCACCAGCTCGCCGGCGGCCTGCGCGCCGCGATGGGCTATGTCGGCGCACGCGACATGAAGGAGCTGCACGACAAGGCCCAGTTCGTCCGCATCACCGGCGCGGGCTTGCGCGAAAGCCACGTCCACGACGTCACGATCACGCGCGAGAGCCCGAACTATCCGGGCGGGGGTTAGTCACTTCGGTCGTTCTCTCCGCTCACTCGTTCGTCATGGCCGGGCTTGTCCCGGCCATCCACGTCTGATGGCACGCTCTGCGGCTCGTGGATGCCCGGGACAAGCCTCTCCATCTCGTCATTGCGAGCCAACGGGTCCGCGCGAAGCGCGGCCCGATGACAGGCTCCGCGAAGCAATCCAGTCCTTTTGTGTTGACGCGGCTGGATTGCTTCGCTTCGCTCGCAATGACAGAAAAGTGGAGGAAGCCATGGCCCAAGCCAAACGCATCGTTCTCGCCGCGCGTCCCGTCGGCGAACCCAAGCCGTCTGATTTCCGTTTGGAGGAATTCGCCGTGCCGACACCCGGGCAGGGCGAAGTCCTGCTGCGCACGATCTGGCTGTCGCTCGATCCCTATATGCGCGGGCGCATGAACGAGGGGCCGTCCTACGCAGCTCCGGTGCCCGTCGGCGGCGTGATGGAAGGCGAGGCGGTCAGCGAGGTCGCGGCTTCCAACAATCCCGATTTCGCGGTGGGCGCGATCGTGCGCGGCCGCACCGGCTGGCAGTCGCATGCGATCTCGAACGGCAAGGGCCTGATCAAGGTCGATCCCGCGCTCGGGCCGATCTCGACCTCGATCGGGGTGCTCGGCATGCCCGGCATGACCGCCTATACGGGCCTGCTCGACATCGGCAAGCCGCAACCGGGCGAGACCGTCGTCGTGGCCGGTGCTTCGGGCGCGGTCGGCTCGGCGGTGGGGCAGATCGCCAGGATCAAGGGCGCCCGCGCGGTCGGTATCGCTGGCGGCAAGGACAAGTGCGACTACGTGGTGAAGGAGCTCGGCTTCGATGCCTGCATCGATCACCGCGACCCAGATCTGGCCGCCAAGCTGAAGGACGCCTGCCCGAAAGGCATCGACGTCTATTTCGAGAATGTCGGCGGTGCCGTGTTCGAGGCCGTGTTCCCGCTGCTCAATCCGTTCGCGCGCGTGCCCGTTTGCGGCCTGATCGCCCATTACAACGACACCGAGGCCAATCCGCCGAAATGGGCCAGCCGCCTGATGTTCGCGACGCTGACCAAGCGCCTGACCTTCCGCGGCTTCATCGTGTCCGACTTCGCGGCCCGCCACGGCGACTTCCTGCGCGACATGTCCGCCTGGGTTCGCGAGGGCAAGGTCAAGTACAAGGAGTTCGTCACCGAGGGCCTGGAGAGCGCGCCCGGCGCGTTCATGGGCCTGCTGAAGGGCGCCAATTTCGGCAAGCAACTGGTCAGGGTCGGGCAAGATAAGGCTTAGCTGCAAGGCCTAGCGCGACAGGGAATGGGACTCACGTGGCCCTCTGGCCACACGCCGCGTGGGGATAGTTAACAAAGAGTCACCAAATGGTCACACCTGCCCGCAAAAGCCGCAGGTGTAACCGGCTGTTCATTGACGGCCCAGCGAAGGCGTTGAATCATCGCGCATATTTTAGGTGCTGCGATGTTAGAGATTGGTATTTTCAGCGTCATCCTGCTGGCCGCCGGCTATTGGGCGACCATGTTCATCATGGGCCGTCGCGACGACGTCATCCATGGCAAGTTCGTTCACGCCGAGGACGACGGCGAATTCACGCCGGCCACAAGGCCTGCTCCACCGCCATTCCCGAAGCGACCGGTGAAAGCTGCGCAGCCCGCCTTTGTTCAGCCAGCCGGCACCGAGGCCAAGCCGGTGAACAGCGCCGCGCTGCAATCGCTGCTCGCGGCCATCCAGCAGGATCTCAAGAGCGTCGCGTAAGCCGCAACGCTCAGACGCTGCCGCGCTCGACCAGGAACAGATCCACCGCGAGCCGCTGCTCGGCGAGCGGCGTGCCCGAGAGCCGCGCCAAAAGCAGTTCGCCCGCGAGACGTCCCAAAGCCGCCGCGTCGAACGAGATGGTCGTGAGGCCGGGCGTGATCTGATCGGCGACGTCGTTGTCACCGAAGCCCAGCACGGCCAGATCGCGCGGCACCGACAGGCCGCGGGCGCGAGCCTCGATCAGCGCACCGGTCGCAAGCAGATCGTTGGCGCAGAACACGGCATCGACCTTGTCGCCGCGGTCGAGCAGGGCGGTGAACGCGGCACGGCCGTCGACGAGGCCCGTGATCTCGCCGACACCGATCTCGTGGACGATCTCGAGCCCGAGCAGTGCGGCGGCGGCGCGAAAGCCGTCGCGGCGGAGCGCGCCACGGCCGCTGCTGCGGCCGACGAAGGCCACGCGGCGATGCCCGGCCTGCGCCAGCCTTTTCGCCGCCATCGCGCCGGCATCCGCATTGGGCAGGCCGACCAGCATGTCGATGGGATCGCGCGGAAACGCCCAGGTCTCGATCACGGGAATACCGAGCTCGGCCAGCGCCGTGCGGTTCTCCTCGAGCTCGATCACGCCGGTGAACATCACCGCGGCGGGACGGATGCCGCGCAGCGACTGGATCATCGCGACCTCCTTGGCATAGGAGTAGGAGGTCTGGCCGACCAGCACCTCGAAGCCTCCCGGCTCCAGCGTCGCGGCAAAGCTGCGCACCGCAAGGCCAAACTGCTGGCTGAGGATGTTGGAGACGAAGGCCACGACCACGTTGGACCGGCCCGAGCGCAGCGCGCGCGCATGCGGGTTGGAGGCATAGCCCGTCGCCTCGATCACCTCGAGGATGCGCTCGCGGGTCTGTCGATTGACCTTCTCGGGGTGGCGCAGCACCCGCGACACCGTGATCGGCGCGACGCCGGCGCGCTCGGCGACCTCCTCGATGCGCGGCGGCCGCCCGGTCGCGTTGCTGCGGCCGGGCGGCGCCGGAATGCGCACGACGTCGTCATAGCCTGGCTTTGCCGGATCTGTCATCGAATCCTGAAGTTACCGCGGTCGGCATCGTCGCCAAAGTTCAGCGTGCAGGCAACTCCTCACGCTTCAGCACGCGGCCGACCTGCACCAGGCAGTCGCCGCTCTGGCTGTCGGTGTGCAGGCGCTGCGAGATCACGATGCCGTCGGCGGGGAAGCGCAGCACCTCTTCGGCAAGCTCCGGGCGCTCGAAATCGTGATACCAGCCGGCGATATCGCCGGCCTTGACCCGCGCGCCCACGGTGACCGCGGGCTCGAACCAGCCGCGGCGCGTCGCGAACACCGCTTGGGCATGGCTCTGCAACGCCAACAGCTCGGTGGCACGCTCGACCGGCGCATGCGGCCCCAGCACGGGCGCCTGGACGAGGCCGAGCGCGAGCAGCAATCGGTCGACCGCGCGCGCGGTGAACGCCATCGTCTGCGGCGTCACCGTGCCGCCGCCGCCGAATTCGCCGGAAAGCCCGATCGCGCCGGCGCGCGCGGCAGCGGCCATCGAGGTCGGCGCCGCGGCGCCGTTCTCGGCGACGAAGGCGAAGGGCATGCCGAGCCCTTCCATCAGGCGCAACGCCTGGCCGAACATTTCGGGCGGTCCCTGCCGCTCGATCAACGCGCAAGGCACGTGCGCCATCGACGTGCCGCCGGAATGGATGTCGAAGACGACGTCGTGGCGCGGAAACAGCTCGTGCTCGAGGAAATGCGCCAGGCGGAATGTCGGCGTGCCCGCTTCATCGCCGGGAAAGGCGCGGTTGAGATTGCCTTCGTCGAGCGGCGAGCGGCGGCGCGCCGCCATCACGGCCGGCCAATTGGCGAAGGGCAGGATGGTGATCTCGCCCTTGACGTCCTTCGCATCCAACCGGCGATACAGCCGCGTCAGCGTGATCTCGCCCTCATATTCGTCGCCGTGATTGCCGGCCATCAGCAGCAGCTTCGGCCCGGCGCCGTTCTTGATCCGGAAGATCGGGATCTTGAGCTGGTAGTAGGGCGAGCGGTCGATCGAGAAGGGAATGCCGAGATGGCCGGACCATTTCTGGTCCTTGTCGAAATCGATCTCGTGGAAAAGTCCGGTATGCATGGCTTGCCTCGAGGCCGCGTCGTCGCCGAAGCCGGCCGAAAATTAAAGGAAGGGCGGCGCTTTGCGGTCCACCTCTCCCCAGCGGGGAGAGGTCGGATTGCTCAGGCGCGCAATTGCGCGCCCGAGCAATCCGGGTGAGGGGCCGCAACATTTGGTGAGACCTGAACCCCTCACCCGGATCACATCTTCGATGCGATCCGACCTCTCCCTGCGGGAGAGGTGACTCGAGTTCCGGGCGCGCATCGATTCAACCACGACGGATCTCGCTCTACAGCAACGCCACCGCGGTCATCTCGACGCGCAGATCTGGATCGGCGAGACGGGCCTCGACGCAGGCGCGCGCCGGCGGATTGGCTGGATCGATCCAGGCATCATAAACCGAGTTCATGCTGTCGAAGTCGGTGATATGCGGCAGGAAGACGTTGACTGCGATCAGCTTGGAGCGGTCGGAGCCGGCCTCCTTGAGCAGCGCGTCGATCTTGGCGAGCACCTGCTGCGTCTGCGACACGATGCCGGCCTTGCGGTCATCGGCAACCTGGCCTGCGATGTGCACCATTCCGCCAGCGGCGACGGCCTGGCTCATGCGCGATCCCACGACGTAACGTTTGATCATCTCAATTCTCCTCGGGAAGCTGGCTCTCGCATGATGCAAGAGCCCGTCCAAAACTCATAGCGTCGGCAACGACTGCTCTTCCTTGAACCATTTCAGCTGAAGCGCGCCGAGCTTGCCGTTGAGCTTGTTGAAGAAGATGTCGGTGTTGATCCAGTTGAGCAGGTTCTGCTCGCCCTGGCGGACGCCGACATGGGCCGGCGACTGGCGGATCAGGAACTTCAGCTCGACCTCCTTGGTCGGGTTCTGGTCCTGCACCTTCAGCGCGATGGCGCTGTTCTCCGCGAACGTGTCGGCCTGTCCGGCGAGATAGGCCGCAATCGCCGCCGGCGTGTCCTCGAAGCGCACCAGCTTCACCTTCGGCGCGTTGTCGGTGAGCCAGACGTCGAGCGTCGAGCCCTTGGCCACCGCAACGCTGCGGCCGTCGAGATTGTCCGGCTTCTTGCCGGCGGCGGAGGGCAGCGACTTTGCGCCGTAGACGCCGAGATTCACCACGGCATAGGGCTGCGAGAACATCACCTGCTGGGCGCGCTCGGGCGTGGCGCCGAGACCGGCGATCAAGATGTCGAGCTTGTCCGAGAGCAGGCTTGGGATACGCGCGGCGCCCGTCACCGGGACGAGCTCGAGCTTCACGCCCATGTCGGCGGCGATCAGTTTTGCGAGATCGGCATCGAGGCCGGCGATCTCGCCCTTGTCGTCCTTGAAGCCCCAAGGCGCGGCATCGGTGAGAATGCCGACGCGAATCTTGCCGGCGCCGAGCACGTCCTGCAGCTTGTCGGCCTTGGCAAGGCTCGGTGCGGCGAGGACGGCGAGGGCCGCCGCAATGGTGACGAGGGACTTCAATGGTCTCATGACTCTCTCCTTGCAGGGGAAGGTTTCACACTTTGAAGATTTCATTTGGCAGATGCGATGAAGCTTGCGAGCTCGGGGGTCTCAGGGTTGGCGAACAGTTTTGCCGGTGGCCCCTGTTCCCAGACGCGGCCCTGATGCATGAAGACGATGCGGTCGGCGACGTTGCGGGCAAAGCCCATCTCGTGGGTGACCAGGATCATGGTCATGCCCTGTTCCGCCATCGCTTCCATCACTTTCAGGACTTCGCCGACGAGTTCGGGGTCGAGCGCCGAGGTCACCTCGTCAAACAGCATCAGGTGAGGCGCCATGGCGAGGCAGCGGGCAATAGCGACGCGCTGCTGCTGGCCGCCGGAGAGCTGCTCGGGCCAGGCATCGATCTTGTCGGCGAGCCCGACGCGGGTCAGCACGTCCTCGGCCAGCGCCCGCGCTTTCGCTTTCTCGATGCGGCCGGTGAGCAGCGGAGCGAGCGTGATGTTGCGCTCGACCTTCAGATGCGGAAACAGGTTGAAAGCCTGGAACACGATGCCGACGCGCTGACGGAATTTTTTCAGGTCGGACATCTTGGCGTGAACCTTCTGGCCCTCGACCCAGATCTCGCCGGAATCGACGCTCTCCAGCGCGTTGATGCAGCGGAGCAGGGTCGACTTGCCCGAGCCGGAGCGGCCGATGATGGTGACGATCTCGCCTTCCTCGACGTCGAGCGAGACACCCTTGAGCACCTCGACCTTGCCGAATGTCTTGCGCACGTCGCGGATTTCAACGAGAGCCATCGAGGCGGGCCTCCAGGGAGCGGGACCAGAGCGTGAGCGGCAGGCACAGCGCGAAATAGATCGCGGCGACCAGCGCGTAGGTGAGCAGCGGCTGGAACGTCGCCGCGCTCACCACCTGTCCGGCGCGGGCGAGCTCGACGAAGCCGAGGATCGAGGCGAGCGAGGTGCCTTTGATCAGCTGCACCAGGAAGCCGACGGTCGGCGGCAGCGACAGCCGCAGCGCCTGCGGCGCGATGATGTGGCGGAACTGCTGCCAGGCGGAGAGGCCGAGGCAGGCGCCCGCCTCCCATTGCGCCTGCTTCACGGCCTCTAAGCCGCCGCGCCAGATCTCACCGAGGAAGGCGGCCGTGTAGAGCGTGTAGGCGACGGTCACGGCGACGAGCGCCGGCACCTGGATGCCGAGGAAAACCGGCATGCCGAAATAGAAAAAGAACAACAGCCCGAGCAGCGGCACGCTCTGGATCACCTGGATGCACGCCGCCATGGCCCAGCGCAGGCTCGCGAACCGGCTGATGCGGCCGAGCGCGAGCCCGAGCGCCAGCGGCGCACCGAAGAGAAGCGCGAGCACGACGAGGGCGACGGTCCAGCGCAGCGCCGCGAACAGGGAGACGAAGTCGATGAGGGAGAAGGATCGCATCGCTTCGCCCCTCAGCGCCGCCGCGGCCAGCGGAAGGCGGCCAGGCCGATGATTGCAAACAGCGCCTTGAACGACATCGCCATCGCAAAATAGACCGCGCAGATCACGGCGTAGACCTCGAAGCTGCGATAGGTGCGGCTCTCGATGAAGCCGGCGACGTGAAACAGCTCATCAGTGGCGACCTGCGAGGCGAGCGAGGTGCCGAGCAGCAAGAGCACGAACTGGCTGGTCACGGCCGGATAGGCGTTGCGCAGCGCCGGCGGCAGAATGATGTGGCGAAACACCTGCCAGCCTGACAACCCCAGGCACTGGCCGGCCTCGACCTGGCTGCGCGGAATGGAATCGAGACCGGCGCGGATGATCTCGACGGAATAAGCGCCGAAATAGAGCGACAGCGCGACGGCCGCAGCCTCGAGGGCCGGCAGCTTCAGGCCGAAGTTCGGCAGCACGAAGAACACGATGAAGATCTGGATCAGCGACGGCGTGTTGCGGAACAGCTCGATGTAGCCGCGCACCAGCCAGCGCAGCGACGTGATGCGTCCGTTCAGCGCGACCGCACCGGCGATGCCGATCACGAGCCCGGCGAGTGCCGAGATCACCGTCAGCTCCAGCGTGACGATGGCCCCGTCGATGAGCTGGTTCTGGTAGCGCCAGAGCGGCAGGAAGTTCATCGCGCCGTTCTCAGCCGAACTGGGTGGGGAGGGCGCGCGTCACGACGCCGTCGGCATCGAGGCCGAAGATGACGCGCCAGCGGTCGAGGCAGGTGCAGGGATGCGAGATGCCGAAGGCGATGATGTCGCCGACCGCAAGCGCGGCTTCGGATGCGATCGAGAGGAATGCATGCTGGTCGTTCAGGCGCGTCACGGTGAGCGCGGCGGCGAGGCCTAGCTGCTCGACGCCGTCCCGGACCACGCGCAAGGGCACGGGCAGTCCCTGGTCGAAGGAAGCGTCGCGCATGCCGAAGCCGGCGATCGCAAGTCCGTCCTCGGGACGCGACAGCACCTCGGCCCAGAGCGTCAGCGCGGGCCGAAAGCTCTCCATGGCGGAGTGGTGCAGCCCGTCGATGACGAGGCCGCCGCGCCGGTCGATTTCAGCGAAGGCGCGGGCATAGATGCCGTGATCGGCGAAGAACAGCGCGCCGGAGCGCAGCAGGACGGTGGCGTTGCCGTCGGCCCGCGCCACCGGCGCAAGGGCGCGTGCGACGATGTCGAAATAGGCCGAGCCGCCGGCACTGATGATCAACGGCCGCTTCGGGGCGGCGGCGCGCACCAGCGCAAATGTCTCGACGGTGCGCTCCAGCAGCGCGGCGATCGCGCGCATCGTCTCGTTGGTATCGGACGTTGCAGCGGCGCCTTCGTAAGTGGCGACGCCGCCGAGCACGAGCCGGTCGGCGGCGCGCACGGCTGCGATCGTCGCCTCGGCCGCGGCGCGGTCGCGCGCGCCGGCGCGGCCGGCGCCGAGCTCGGCCAATACGGACAGATCCCGGCGTTCTGCAATCCGCGCGCTCTCGGCGAGCGCAGCCACCGCGGCCGGGGAATCCGCGAAGGCGTGAAACTCGACGTCGGGATAGGCGCTCAGGAGCGCGCCGAGCCGCTGGCCGGCGGCGAGCCCGCCGATCTCGTTGGCCAGCAGCAGGCGCCGCTCGCCGCTCGCAAGCAGCACGGCGGCCTGCTGGACGTTGGCAATTGTCGTGCCCCAGGCGCCGGCCGCGCGCAGCGAATGGGCGAGCTCCGGCGACATCGGGGTCTTGGCGTGCGGAGCGACGGCAACGCCTGCGCTCGCGCACCATTTCAGGAAGAGGTCACGGTTGGCCGCGAAGGCGGCTTCATCCAGGGTGAGGACGGGCAGGGCGAGATCGCCGCGCGCAGGGGACCAGCGCTGGTTGCCGATGTCCTCGATGGTCACGCCATCGACCAGGGGAATGCCCCTTATCGTCGTCGACAGGCGTTGGCGATCCCACCGGGACAAGAACTGCATCATCGCTCCCTCAGCGGCTCTCGACCGCGGCAAGAAACGATACGTTCTAGTGACAACGTTGTCATTAGCGGATTTTAGCCAATCTGAGGCCGAATTTGATGAATCTAGGTATTAAGGTAGGGAGCTCTGCCGTGGAGTAGGCTAATGCCCGCCGCCCATCTGGATGAGCAGCTCCTCGATGTCGACATCGACCTGGCCGGCGGCCCTGACGTGGCGGACCTCGACGCTGTCGGGCCCGAAGCGGTATTCGACGAGGCCGACTTCCTTGATCGCGATCCGGTCCTGGCGGGAATCGTTGATGACAAAGCCCGCTGACGGCGCCCAGACGTGGCGGGTGTGGCGGAAGGTGAAGTCGCGGCGCTGATGCACGTGGCCGCTGGCGACGAGACGCAGGTCGACCTTGCCGAACATCTCGATCATCCGCGCCCGCGCCGGCTGCGGCACGTAGCGGATCGACGTCTCCGGCGTCTCGGCGTCGTCGGGCAGGTTGAGAAACAGCGGCTTGTGCAGGAACAGCGCGACCGGCCGGCCGTTCGTGCGCGAGATTTCTTGAGACAGCCAGTCGAGTTGCTCCGCCTCGAAGGCGAGGCCCGAATTCATCACCAGCGAATTGAGGCCGATGAAGCGCCAGCCCGCGGCCTCGAACGCCCAATGGTCTTCGCCGATGATGTTGCAGAACTGCCGGCGGTGCGTCTCGCTGACCGGCGGCTTCGGCGCCGGCCCGATCGCGGTCGGATTGTCGCCGATGTCGTGATTGCCGGGGATGTAGCGGCAGGTGACGGGCAGCGCGTCGTGCAGGCCTTTGGCGAATTCGACGTCGTTGCGGCTGGTCGGCCCGTCGAACGAGACGTCGCCGGTGTTGACGACGAGGTCGGGCCTGCTGGCGTCGATGTGCTCGCTGATGCGATGGAAGTTGGCGATCAGGCCGGGGAAACGCTGGCCGAGATGGGTGTCGGAAATCTGCGTGAGACGAAATTCGGACATGCGATCATCCTACCCGTCGCCGCGCGTCGGAACGATGACGGCGCGGGCATGGATCGCAACGAACAAAGTTTAAAGCACGCGGTAGCGGATGGTGTAGCCGTCCTGCGGGGCGACGGCACCGGCGAGCGGGGCGGCGATGCGGTCGGCGAGGTGCCAGGGGCCGAACTGGGCGGAGCGATGCGGCTCGGCCGGCAGGCGGAGGCGAAACTCGAAGATGCCCTTGCCTGAGAGGTTCACGACCAGAACGCGATCGGCCGTGCGGTGGTTGAGCGCCACTGCGCCGCGCAGCACGGCCCGGCCGTCCGAGAGGTCGCGCACGCCGTCCAGCAGCGCCAATGTCTGGTTGCGATCGGTGTGCAGCTCGATCTGGCTGTCGTTCGCCGCCGCCAGCATCTCCCGGGGCATGCGGATCTCGAACTCGACGGCAGGCTTGGAGGGATTGAGACCGAGATAGGCGAGCGCAGCGTGGCGCATGTCGTAGGCGGCAAAGGCGAACAACGCGAGCGCGGCCAAGCCGGCCAGGCCATGCCTGATGACGTCGCGCCAGGTTCGATAGCTGAGGCGGAAGTAGACCGTCATGGCCAGCGCGACCGCGAGCGCTGCTGCAATCCCCGACAGCGCCGACATCAGGAGGCCGAGCTGGCCATCGGCGGCTTCGCTGAAGAAGCTGGACAAGGAATTCATGGCGTTGTCTCGCGGGCCCGAGTGGCCGAAATCGCCTCAACAATCTGTGGTTGGTCGCAAGGGCGGGAACGCCGGTTCAACTTGCTCGCGGGCGACGGCAGCAATCCCGCGAAAGACGCCGGCGCTGCTGCGTGCCGGCGGTATCCGAAACGCTATTCCGCGGCGGCCAATACTGGGGTCGGGCGGCGGTTCGCGGCGTTGAATTTGCCGCACACCTGCGTGCTGAGGCAGTCGTCGCATTGCCGCGAACGCGCGGCCTGTTGCAAGAGGCGGAAGCGGCCGGGCAGGGCGGCGAGATCGGCGGCGCTGCGCAGGCTGCCGATATCGATGCCGTAGTCTTCCGTCGTGAAGCTGCAGGGCGAGACCTGGCCCTTCTCGTCGATGAAGAGGAAGCTCTCGCCCGGATCGCAATTGGCCACCGGCATCCGTTCGCCCAGCGTGCTCGCCCGGATCCGTGCCAGATATTGCTCCCCGCCGACCAGCATGGCGCCGCGTGCTGCGAGGTTTTTGCGGATCGCCGGCAGCGCCTGTTCCAGCGCGTCGACGTCGGCGCGGGTGAGGCGGTGCTGCGGATAGAATTCCGGGCGGTCGCGGCCACCGAGCTGGTTGTAGGTGATCTCGACGATGCCCCAATCGGTGAGCTCTTCGCACAGCGCGGCGAAGTCACGGACGTTCTGGCGCATCAGTACGACATTGGCGCGCAGCTTCAGCTTGGAGCCGAGCGCGTGCGCCTCGGTCTTGAGCTGAGGGACCCAGCGGCGCAGCTTCTCGAAGCCGCCGGCCCAGCCGCGCGAAGGATCATGGAAGGCGGCAAAGCCGTCGACGCTGATGGTCAGCTCCTTGTAGGTCTCGCACAGATGCTGGCGCAGCGCCGGGCTTCCGAGGGTAGTGCCGTTGGTGGTCGCGCTCACTTCGAGACCGAGCCCGCGTACAGCGTGAGTCAGCGCCTGCAACTGCTGCCAGCGCAGCGGCTCGCCGCCGAGCCAGCTCAGGAGCACCCGGTCGCCGGTCTCCGCCTGGTGCTCGGCCAGCACCGCGGCGAAGCGGAGGACGTCCGCCGGGGCAGCCTGGCTGCGCGGAAAGCCGAGCCGCTTGTCATACGCGCAGAATCCGCAGGCGAGGTTGCAACTGTCCACGACACGCCAGACGACGATCATGTTGGCCTCTCTCTTTGCCTCACTGTCTCAGACGATGATTGCCATCGCCTTATTCAAGCCTGGGCTCGCTGCCTCTCTATTGCAACTTGTTATTTGCAATTTGCTATTTGTGTGAGATAGCTTGGGGTTATGGCCACCGAGCTGATCCGTCCGATCCTGACCGTCGATGTCGTGCTTCTCACCCTGCACGACGACCGCATCCAAGTCGTGCTCCAGGCGCGCGAAAAGGCCCCGCATGCCGGCCAGCTCGCGCTGATCGGCGGCTATGTTCACCCCGAGGAGGATCCGTCCACGCAGACCGCTGCGGCGCGCGTGCTGAGGGGCAAGGCTGGCCTCTCGGTCCGCGTGCTCGAGCAATTGATGACGTTTTCCGGCGGAAGCCGCGATCCGCGCGGCTGGTCGGCGTCGGTCGCGTATTACGCGCTGTTGCCGCACCGGGATTTCGCCGCGCGGGGCGATGCCTCGCTGAGGATGCTGCCGGTTGCCGAAGCGAAGGGGCTGCCGTTCGATCACGATGCGATCGTGGCCGGCGCGATACAGCGGTGTCGGCGCCGTGCGGCCTATTCGTCGCTGCCGGCCTTCCTGTTGCCGCCGGAATTCACGCTGCCGGAGCTGCGGCGCGCTTATGAGGCCGCGCTCGGCCGCTCCCTCAACGACAGCGCCTTTCGCCGCAAGATCGACGAGCTCCGGATGATCGAGCCGGTCGCGGGTTCCCTCAGCAAGGTGACGGCGCGACCGGCGCAATTGTTCCGCCTGACGAAAGCGAACGTTGTCGAATTCGATCGCACCGTGTAGCGGTTGCTTGCGCGAGCGACCGTTCGTGCCTCAGTTCGGGAAAGTTCCGATGTCCGTTCAAATGGTCCTGCTGCCGGTCTTCGTGCAGGTCGCTCTCACCTTCGCGCTACTGATCGGCATGGTCCTGGCGCGCCGCAAGACCCTGGTCTCCGGCGAGACCAGGATCCGCGACATTGCGCTCGGCGAGCCGAACTGGCCGAAGGGCGCCACGCAAATCGCCAATTGCTACCGCAACCAGTTCGAGCTGCCGGTACTGTTCTACGTCCTGATCGCGCTGGCATTGCCCTTGCGCCGGGCCGACCTCTTCATCGTGCTGATGTCCTGGGTGTTCGTGGTGACGCGTTTTGCCCATGCCGGCGTGTTCGTCTCCTCCAACGATCTCGGCCGCCGCTCCACGGTCTGGCTCGCCGGCGTCTTGGTGTTGCTCGCGATGTGGATCTACTTCGCGCTGAAGCTGCTGTTGCTGATCTGAGCCTGACGCGCCGGATCCAATCTGAAAGACTTGAAATGACCCCCGCTGCCCGGCTGTCCGCAGCCATCGAACTGATCGACACCATCGAGAGAGACCGCGTGCCCGCGGCGAAGGCGCTGAAGGAGTGGGGCACCGCGCACCGTTTCGCCGGCTCGGGCGATCGCGCCGCCATCGCCGGCCTCGTCTGGGACGTGCTGCGCCGCTACGCCTCGAGCGCCTGGCTGATGGATTCCGATACCGCGCGGGCGCGGCTGATCGGCATGCTCCGCCTCGAGCGCAACATGGACACGGCGACCATGGGTGCCTTGTTCGACGGCAGCCGCTTTGCGCCGGCGCCGCTGACCGAGGCGGAAGAGGCTGCGCTCGCCTCGCGCTCCCTCCAGGACGCACCGGCCGCCGTCGCCGGCGACTATCCGGAGTGGCTCGACCCGCACCTTGCAAAAGTGTTCGGCGAGGACCGCGCCGCAGAGGCGGCCGCGATGGCGAGCCGGGCGCCGCTGGATTTGCGCGTCAACACGCTAAAATCCAATCGCGACAAGGTGCTGAAGGCGCTTTCTCATCTTCATGCGAAACCGACGCCCTGGTCCGCAACCGGCCTGCGCATCGAGCTTTCCGCCGATGCGCGCAACCCCGGCATCCAGGCGGAGGAGGATTTCATCAAGGGCGCAATTGAAGTGCAGGATGAGGGATCGCAGCTTGCGGCCCAGTTCACCGCGGCAAAACCCGGCGAGCAGGTGATCGATCTCTGCGCCGGCGCCGGCGGCAAGACGCTGGCGCTGGCCGCCCTGATGCAGGGCAAGGGCCGGCTGATCGCAACCGACCGCGACAAGCGCCAGCTTGCGCCGATCCATGAGCGGCTGTCGCGCGCCGGTGTCCACAACGCTGACATCCGCACGCCCAAGGGCGAGGCCGATCCGCTCTCGGACATCCGCAGCACCGCCGATCTCGTCGTGATCGACGCCCCCTGCACGGGAACCGGCACCTGGCGCCGCAACCCCGATGCCAAATGGCGCATGCGCCCCGGCGCGCTGGAGATACGCCTGCGCGACCAGGCCGAGGTGCTCGAGCGTGCGGTTCCGCTGGTCAAGCCGGGCGGCCGCATCGCCTATATCACCTGCTCGGTGCTGGCGGAGGAGAACGGCGAGCAGGTGAGGGCGTTCGTCAGCCGCCATGGCGAGTTTGCAGTGGTGCCGCCAGAGCAGACCGCGAGCGTGCTTTGGGACAAGGCGGAGGCCTTTGGCGCGGCCGCGCTGCAGTCAGCCGAGGGCTGGCTGATGACGCCGCGGCGGACCGGGACGGATGGGTTCTTCGTCTCGGTGCTGAAGAAGGCGGGCTGATCCACGTTGTCATTCCGGGCTGTCGCTTCGCGCGCCCCGGAATGACGATGACTGGGGCCCACAAACAAAAGCCCCGCAGACCGGTCCCGGTCGCGGGGCTTTCGAGCTCTGACGTTCTGCCGGTACGTCCGCGGTCAGAACGGTGCGCAGGCGTTAGCCGACGCGGAGATTGTCAGCCGAGGACTTGCCGCTGCGACGATCGGCGACGATGTCGAACGAGACCTTCTGGCCCTCGTTGAGGGTGGAGAGGCCGGCGCGCTCGACGGCGCTGATGTGCACGAACACGTCCTTCTGGCCGTCGTCCGGCTGGATGAAACCATAACCCTTTTGGGTGTTGAACCACTTCACGGTGCCCATAGCCATGGGAATTTCCTTTGTTAGAGAGGGTACGCACGCGGACCGGTACGCGTCGCTGCGCCCTTGATCCTGTTCAGTCGATGTTTGGAGAAGTCATCTGAAGCGTGCGCGCCCGTCTGTAACGAAGCGAAGCGGCCCAGTCGTTCGGCCAAGTATCGATGATCACAATATAGCGAGAATTTGGGGCTACTTCAAGGCACTACCCGTGGCCCGAAACGTCGCGCGACTTTGCTATTTTGCGGTGCAAATTGACCGCGCTCTCGGCGTCTCAGTCGACGATGAAGAGCGTGGCGCCCGTCGTCGTCGAGGACCGGTGGGCGGCGTCGCCGAAGTCCGACACCTGGTAGCTCATGCCCGCACTGAGCTTGAATTTGCGCCCGTCGCGCAGCTCGGAATCGAGCTCGCCCTTCAGCACGTAGAGCACGTGGCCGCGGTCGCACCAATGATCGGCCAGATAGCCCGGCGAGTACTCCACCATCCGCACCCGGAGCTCGCCGATGTTGAGTGTGCGCCATGTGGCCTCGCCGCTCTCGCCGGCATGCGTGGTCGGCTCGACCTTGCTCCAGTCGGTGACGGTGAAGGGGGAGGTGGGGAGTTTCATGGGGGAATCCTGTCTCAGAGCCGGCGCCGCGTCTGTTAGCGCACGCCGTTGCCTCGGTCATCCCGGCCGAGATGCGTGGATCGTCCGGCTCGGTGTGGCCGCTTCTGCCTGGAGCGTTCGATCGCGTTGCGCGACGCCCAAGTCGGCAAGCAAATTAGGTAAAGATTACTTACCCAAGTGCTTCCTGTCCATGCCCAAAGAAGCATGTGGGCGCACTGCTGCCGCGGTTGCGGCCCGGGCCGCGCCAGCGTATCTGCTGGCCATGACAGCAGCACAGAACGACCGCTCCGCGTCGACGCCCCCGGTGGCCTCGGCGCACGACAAGATTCTCATCGTCGACTTCGGCAGCCAGGTGACGCAGCTGATTGCGCGTCGCGTGCGCGAGGACGGCGTCTATTGCGAGATCGTCCCGTTCAACAAGGCCGAAGAGGCCTTCAACGAGATGAAGCCGAAGGCGGTGATCCTCTCTGGCGGCCCGGAATCGGTGCACGAGGCCGGCTCGCCCCGCGCCCCTCAGCTCATCTTCGATTCCGGCGTGCCCGTGATGGGCATCTGCTACGGCCAGATGACCATGGCAGCCCAGTTAGGGGGCGAGGTCGAGGGCGGCCATCACCGCGAATTCGGCCGCGCCGATGTCGAGGTGAAGGCCGACAGCCAGCTGTTCGCGGACGTCTGGTCGTCAGGCACCAAGAACCAGGTCTGGATGAGCCATGGCGACCGCATCACCAGGATGCCGCCGGGCTTCTCCGTCGCCGGCACCTCGCCGAATGCGCCGTTCGCGATCATCCAGGACGAGACGCGCAAATATTACGGCCTGATGTTCCACCCCGAAGTGGTGCACACGCCCGACGGCGCCAAGCTCATCCGCAACTTCGTGCGCAAGATCGCCGGCCTCTCCGGCGACTGGACCATGCGCGCCTTCCGCGAGGAGGAGATCGCCAAGATCCGCGCGCAGGTCGGCAAGGGCAGGGTGATCTGCGGCCTCTCCGGCGGCGTCGATTCGGCCGTTGCGGCCGTCCTGATCCACGAAGCCATCGGCGACCAGCTCACCTGCGTCTTCGTCGATCACGGCCTGATGCGCCTCAACGAGGCCGAGCAGGTCGTCGACCTGTTCCGCCACCACTACAACATCCCGCTCGTGCACGTGGATGCCTCGAAACAGTTCTTGGGCGAGCTCGAAGGCGTCACCGACCCCGAAGCCAAGCGCAAGACCATCGGCCGCCTCTTCATCGAGGTGTTCGAGGCCGAGGCCAAGAAGATCGGCGGCGCCGATTTCCTGGCGCAAGGCACGCTCTACCCCGACGTGATCGAGAGCGTCTCCTTCACCGGCGGCCCGTCGGTCACGATCAAGTCGCACCACAATGTCGGCGGCCTGCCCGAGCGCATGAACATGAAGCTCGTCGAGCCGCTGCGCGAGCTGTTCAAGGACGAGGTGCGCAAGCTCGGGCGCGAGCTCGGCCTTCCCGAAATCTTCGTCGGCCGCCATCCGTTCCCGGGCCCGGGCCTCGCCATCCGCTGCCCCGGCGAGATCACCAAAGACAAGCTCGACATCCTGCGCAAGGCGGACGCCGTCTACATCGACCAGATCCGGAAGCACGGCCTCTACGACGAGATCTGGCAGGCTTTTGCCGTGCTGCTCCCGGTGAAGACCGTCGGCGTCATGGGCGACGGCCGCACCTATGACTATGTGGTCGGCCTCCGCGCGGTGACATCGACCGACGGCATGACCGCGGACTTCTATCAGTTCGACATGAAGTTCTTAGGGGAGACGGCGACGCGCATCATCAACGAGGTGAAGGGCGTGAACCGGGTGGTGTACGACGTGACCAGCAAGCCGCCCGGGACGATCGAGTGGGAGTGAGGGTATAGGATACCCTGGGGGACTCCAACTCGCGCGGGCCGTGCCGAATGCCGCCGAGGCGGAGCAGATCCTGGAAGATGGCGTCCAAGCTGCGCTGCGTTTGGCGCACGCGTCATCTACGCTGGGACTGCGGAAATCGGCCAAGCGAACGACCTGATTGCAGAGCCGCCACTGCCACCCAATATCAAGTCGAGTGTGCGGTTTCCGGCGTTTCGCGGCTCGCGACGCCTTCTAATCGTGCGATGAACATTTTTGCGAAGGTCTGCACCATGATCACGATGATCAACGTCTTCACTGTCGAGCCGGCCAACCAGAAGCGATTACTGGATTTGCTTGCCCGCGCCACGAACGGACACGTTTGCCGGGCGCCCGGCTTTCTCTCTTCGACGCTTCACCGCAGTCTCGATGGCTCGAAGGTGACGATGTGCGCCCAATGGCGCAGTATGGAGGACTATGAAGTCATGCGTCGGGATCCTGGTCCTCTCGCGCTTTTCAGGGAGGCGCTCACGTTCGCCACGTTCGATCCCGGAGTCTATGAAATTGTGCAGAGCTTCTTCCCCGACGAGAGCGGCGAGAAAGACCGGGCATCATAAGCCTTTCTCATTTGAGCAGCAGCCCGTAGGATGGGGAGAGCGCAGCGAAACCCATCGCGTCCGAAAGCGATTGATGGGTTTCGCTTCCGCTCTATCCGTTCTACAACCGCGAGTGAGGCGCGCCGTGCGCCAAGTTCAACTCCGTGATGCAAAGACCAATCTCTCAGCGATCGTCGATGATGCGATCGACGGCAAGCCCGTGCTGATCGTGCGTCACGGCAAGAAGCAGGCGGTGGTCCTAAGTTATGACGAATGGCTACGGCTCTCGAAAGTCCCGAGCATCGGGCGCTTGCTCATGTCGTCGCTTTTGAGTGCAGGCGATAGTCCCGCTCGCAATCGAGCAAGGTTGCGCAAGATCAACTTCTGATCCCACCACACTATCGTGCATGTGCCCCAGCGCTTGCGTCGGATGTGCGCTGCGCGGCCCCATGCTAGGACCTCAGCATCGCCCTTCCGGAGCCAGTGCCGATGTCCGCCCAACCTTCCGCCACCACCACCGACCCCGAATCCCTCGGCTATATGCGCGGCTTCCCGCCATCTCCCGACCGCACCATCACCTTCCAGGACGGCTCCTTCCGCAGCTTCCCCGAGCTCCGCTGGGCCTGGAGCAACATCCGCCAGCTGGTGCCGACGGTGAACGTCTGGCGCGGAGCTGGGCCGGCGTCGCCTCTGCCGCGCGCGGAGCAGGACATCGGCGGCGTGGCCTCGACCACGATGGACGGCCGGCCCATGACCTTCGACAAGATGCTGGAGGAGACCTACACCGACGGCATCGCGGTGCTGCATCGGGGCAGGCTGATCTATGAGCGCTATTTCGGCGCGCTGAAGCCGCACAAGCCGCACATCGGCATGTCCGTGACGAAGTCGTTCACCGGCGTGCTCGCAGGCATTCTGGTCGCCGAGGGCAGGATCGATCCGCAAGCACTCGTCGCGGACTACGTGCCGGAGCTGAAGCCGAGCGCGTTTGGCGACGCGCGCGTGCACGAGGTCATGGATATGACCACGGGGCTCGCCTACACCGAGGTCTACACCGACAAGAATTCGGACGTGTGGGGCCTCAGGCGCGCCAACGGCATGGCGCCGATCCCTCAGGGCTATGACGGCCCGACCACCATCTTCGATTTCCTCATCGCGCAGAAGAAGCAGGGCGAGCACGGCAAGGCCTTTGCCTACAAGACGGTCAACACCGACGTGCTGGCGTGGATCATCAGGCGTGCCAGCGGCCTGGCGCTGTCCGATCTCCTCTCCGAGCGCATCTGGCAGAAGATGGGTGCGGAGGAGGACGCGCATTATCACGTCGACCGCATCGGCACCGAAAGCGGCGGCGGCGGTCTCTCCACGACACTGCGCGATCTCGCCCGCTTCGGCGAGGCCATGCGCAATCACGGCCGTTTCAACGGCCGCCAGATCGTGCCGTCGCAGGTGGTCGAAGACATCGCGCGCGGCGGCGACCCCGAAAAATTCAAGCCGGCCGGCTACACCACGCTGCCGGGCGCCTCCTACCGCAATCAATGGTGGGTGACGCACAACGAACACGGCGCCTACATGGCGCGCGGCGTCTACGGCCAGGGCATCTACATCGACCCCATGGCCGAGATGGTGATCGCCCGCTACGCCTCGCATCCCATGGCCGGCAACGCCGCCAACGATCCCGTGACGCTGCCGGCCTACATGGCGCTGGCGAAGGCGCTGATGGCGGGCGGGTAGGGGCGTCGCAGGATGGGTAGAGCGAAGCGAAACCCACCATCGTGCCTTCCTCGAAGAAGCTGATGGGTTTCGCTGCGCTCTACCCATCCTGCGCGTTCTTTCCTGCCAGAACCGCAAGATCGGTCGAGCACGCCACGACCGTCAGCCGCTAACTGGAGCCGCCACGGAGGAGGGACGATGACGGCGGCGCTGCGGAATTACCAGGAGCGTATGCGGCGGGTGCTGGAGCATATCGACCGGCATCTCGACGACGATCTGGACCTGGAAAGCTTGAGCGCTGTCGCGGCCTTCTCGAAATTCCATTTCCACCGGCAGTTCACGGCGACCTTCGGGCTATCAGTGCATCGCTATGTCCAGCTGGCACGCCTGAAGCGCGCATCGCATCAGCTCGCCTATTTCGACGCACAAAGCGTCACCGACATTGCGATGGAGGCTGGTTACGAGGCACCTGACGCCTTCGCCCGCGCCTTTCGGCAACGGTTCGGGCAATCGCCGTCCTCGTTCCGGAATTCTCCCGATTGGGAGCCGTGGCTTGCGGCCTTCGGGCCTCTCGATATCGCGAGGAGCAAGCTCATGCAGAGAACTTTTACCAGCGACGACGTGACCATCCGAAACGTGCCCACCACCAAGGTGGCGATCATGGAGCATCGGGGCGACCCGTCGACGCTCCCCGCCACCATCCAGCGCTTCATCGCCTGGCGCAAGGCAGCCGGCCTGCACCCCAGCACGAACCCGACCTTCAACATCTGGCGGTCCGAGCGACGTCCTGCGCGCCCCGCCGACTACAGCATAGACCTTTGCGTCGGCACAGACCGGCCGATCGCGGGATGCGACGAGGGCATCAAAGCCGGTGAGATCCCCGGCGGACGCTGCGCCGTGCTGCGCGTCGTCGGCTACACCGACAATCTGGAGCCCGCCGCGCTCTATCTCTATCGCGACTGGCTTCCGGCCAGCGGCGAGGAGGCGCGCGACTTCCCGATCTATTGCCAGCGGCTGAGCTTCTTCCCGGAGGTTCCGGAGAACGAGACGGTGGCCGAGATCTTCCTGCCGCTGAAGTAGCGCTTCCTCGCTCGGCGCGCACGCCTCGTCCTTCGAGACGACCGCTTCGCGTCCCTCAGGATGAGGCTAAGCGGCACCTGCGCCCGTCGGAACGCCGCCATGCACTCCGTCCTCATCCTGAGGGCCCGCCGCAAGGCGGGCGTCTCGAAGGATGGCCACAGCGGAATTACATCGCGCCTCAGCCGTCACGCCTCCTGCCAATGCGGGTAGGTGACGTAGGCGGTGAGGGCGCCTTGCTCGTGCGAGCGGATGGTGACCGTCTCGCCCTTCGGCATGTGGACGATCTCGCCGGGGCCCGCGGTCGCGGTGCTGCCGTTGCTCGTGACCGAAAGCTTCCCCTCCAGCACGATCATGACATCGTCGACTTTCATCGTCTCGTCGAGAGTCTGGTTCGGCGCGTAGCGGCCGAAGCCGATCGTGATCGGTCCGCCGTGGCGCTGGTCGATCACGTTGCCGGCGAAGATGTCGCCGTCCTGTCCCGGCGAGCGTTCGAGCGAAGCATCGGCGATGGCGAATTTGCGAACTTTCATGAGTTCCTTCCGTTTTGGGCGGGGTTGTGGGAGCACCGATAGACGCCCCGGGCAGGCGTTTGGTTTCGCATCTTCCCGCGAGGCGGTTTGACGCAGCGGGCATGCGTTTATAAGCATTGACTTATATTAGTTATGACCGATATTCCGTGCCTTACGCGAAAGCGACAGGGAGAAGCGCAAATGGAGATCGACGTCGCCCGGGTCCTCGGGCTCGTGACACGCTCGGTGAGGAATTTCGACAAGGATGGGAAACCGGCGAGCGTCGTGACCCTGACGCGTCTTTACGACACCGGCCTCGATGATCTCTGGGACGCGGTGACCAGCAGGGAGCGGATCCCGCGCTGGTTTGCGCCGGTCGAGGGCGACCTCCGGCTCGGCGGACGCTACCAGGTCAAGGGCAATGCGGGCGGCACCATCACGTCCTGTACTCCGCCGACCCATTTCGCTGCGACCTGGGAATTCGGCGGCGCCACGAGCTGGATCGACGTCAGCCTGACAGCCGAGCGAAGCCAGGCGCGCTTGACGCTTGAGCACACCGCGATCATCGAGGATCATTGGAATCAGTTCGGCCCGGGTGCGGTCGGAATCGGTTGGGACCTCGCGCTTGCGGGGCTGGAGCGATATCTTGCGACCGGGGCATCGGTCGATCATGAGACGGCGGAGGCCTGGATGGTCTCGCCGGAGGGCAAGGACTTCATGACGACGAGCGGCGAATATTGGCGTGCGGCGCATGTCGCAAGCGGGGTCGATCCGGCCACGGCGAAGGAGCGCTCGGACCGCACCATCGCGTTCTATCGCGGCGAGATGCCGCCCGACATCGTTCATCCCGGCACTGGAAGCTGATGCACGCCTTCGAAGTTCTCGCCGATCCCGTGCGCCGCCGCATCCTCGAGCTGCTGGCGCCCGGTGAGATGGCCTCCGGCGAGGTCGTCGAAGTCATCGGCGCCGAGTTCGGCATCACCCAGGCGGCGGTCTCGCAGCATCTCAAGGTGCTGCGCGAGAGCGGCTTTGCGAGCGTCCGGGCCGAGGCGCAAAGGCGCCTCTATTCGGTCGACGCCGCCGGGCTGCAGGCGGTCGATGCCTGGGTCGGCCAGTTCAGGACCTTCTGGGAGCCGAAGCTCGACGCACTCGCCACCGAGATCGCGCGGGGCAAGCGAGAGCGCCGCAAGGCGCCGATCGCCAAGCGCGGCGGGAAGAGGGCGTGAGGATAGGGTACGCGTAGGGTGGATTAGCAGACCGCTGCGCGAAGCGCGGCGGGCGGCGTAATCCACCACTCGCTAAGCCGGCTCGGATGGTGGATTACGCTTCGCTAGTCCACCCTACAAAGTTACGAACTCCTCGACATCTTTTCATACTTCTTCACCAGCCGCTCCCGCTTCAGCCGCGACAGCCGCTGGATCCAGAACATGCCGTCGAGCTGGTCGATCTCGTGCTGGTGGCAGACGGCGCGCAAGCCGTCCGATTCCTCCCTTTGCACATTGCCCTCGACATCCCGGTAGCTGATGCGCACCCGCGCATGGCGCTGCACCTCGTCGTTGACCCCCGGCATCGAGACGCTGCCTTCGCGATGCATGATCATCTCCGGCGAGGCCCATGTGATCTCCGGATTGACGTAGGTCCGCGCGCCGTCCTTCGCGTCGAGCTCCAGCACCACGACGCGCAAGGGCACGCCGATATGCGGCGCGGTGATGCCGATGCCGGGCGCGGCGCGCATCGTGTCGAGCAGATCCTGCGCGAGCTCGCGCAAGGTGCCGTCGAACGCGGTGACGGGCCGGGCCGGCAGCGCGAGCCGGCGGTCGGGGTAGCGGACGATCGGGCGGATGGTCATGCTGCCTCCTACCACTCGCTCACGGATCATTGAAGCATTGCGGCTTGACCGTCTACCTACTGGAAGGTAGTTAAACGCCATGAGCACTGTTTCCTCGACCGCCGACGACATTCTCGCCTGCGCCCGCACGCTGATCATCGCCGGCGGCTATAACGGCTTCAGTTACGCCGACATCGCCGATGTCGTCGGCATCCGCAAGCCGAGCATCCACCACCATTTTGCCAGCAAGGTCGATCTGGTCCGCACCCTCGTGGCGCGCTATCGAGAGGAGGCTCAGGCGGGACTGGCCGCGCTCGAGCGCAATGTCGCCGACCCCGCCGAGCAGCTCAAAAGCTACATCGCCTATTGGGAGGCGTGCATCAAGGATGCGACCGCTCCCTTCTGCGTCTGCGCGCTCCTTGCCAGCGAGCTTCCGCTCCTGCCCGAGGAGGTGGCGCTCGAAGTCCGCGCGCATTTCCGCTTCCTGTCGTCGTGGCTGGCGTCGGTGATGGAGCGCGGCAAGCGGCAAGGCCGGCTCCATCTCTCCGGTACGGCTCGGGCCGAGGCGGAGGGATTCATGGCAACCGTTCACGGCGCGATGCTGTCGGCGCGCGCTTATGGCGATCCAAAAATCTTCGGCACCATCACCCGGCCGCTACTGGAGCGGCTTTCCACCAGGCACTGACGAGATCGGCACAGACCGGCAGGGCGGTGCTTTGGCGTCGCATGTAAACTACCAACTAGTAGGTAAGGAGCAGAAGATGAGAAACAGCGAAATGGCTTTGGGCGCCGACCAGGCGCAATGGCTGAAGCAGTACTACTTCGTGCGTGCGGCGTTCTCCACCGCCTGGGTCATTGCGGCCTTCACGATCGCGCCGTCATCGGCAGTGATCGCAGCAACGTTGCTGGTCGCCTATCCGGCCTGGGACGCGGCCGCCAATTATCTCGATGCGCTCTGGAGCGGCGGCCTGAACCAGAACCGCACGCAGGGCCTCAACGTCCTGGTCAGCCTGGCGACCACCATTGCGGTCATCCTGGCCTTGCAGGCTAGCATGAACTGGGTGCTCGGAATCTTCGGAGCCTGGGCGATCCTGTCCGGATTGCTCCAGCTCGGCACGGCGGTGCGGCGCTGGAAGCGTTTCGGCGCGCAATGGGCCATGGTGCTCAGCGGTGGCCAGTCGGCCCTGGCGGGCGGCTTCTTCATCTTTCAGGCCACAATGCCTGCGGTGCCGTCGATTGCGAATGTCGCGGGCTATGCTGCGGTCGGCGCGATCTACTTCCTGGTCTCAGCGGTCTGGCTTGCGATCGGCAGCTGGCGGCGCAACGCGGCCCTGTGAACGGCCATGTCACCTACGGATAAGGCGTGCCGTCCTTGTGCAGGAAACGGCCGTCCGATGCCGGGCTCATCATGTCGATGTCGGAGCAGGTGATGAGGTCGGCTTGCGAGCGCGAGCCGACCTCGAGGTACACCGCCGTCACGCTCGACCTGTTGATCATGTGATGGCCGTTGCCGCTGGCCTTGGGGAAGGCGGCGCAATCGCCGGCGCGCAGCACGGTTTCGCCGCCATCCTCGATCAGCGTCACTTCGCCTTCGAGAATGTAGACGAACTCGTCTTCGTGCGAGTGCCAGTGCCGCTGGCTCGACCAGGCGCCCGGCGGCAGCCGCATCAGGTTGACGCCGAAATCCGACAGGCCTCCGGCATCACCGAGCCGTTTGCGGATGCGCTCGGCGCAGGGGGCGTTGAAGGGGGCCGGATAGCCGGAGCCCTTGCGGGCCGGCACGGTGGCGACGTCGATCTTTGGCATGGAGGAGATTCCTGCAATACACAATTGACCGTGAAGCACAGCGGGCTGTTTTGCCCGACGTGTCAACCGGTCGGGTGATGATGTGGGCCGTCGACGAGGGGAGGCGCCAAGTTGGTGGTTCCTGATGTAAGCCGTTGATCCCGCTGGCGCCGGCTACTGTGCATGGGGTTGTTTTTCGAGTTTTGTCGGCAGCTCACGAAAGCGTGGGGCAAAAATGACGCCAGCCTGTCGGCCGGCGCAGTTCCCGTTCGTCTTCCACGCGAGACAGACCTGACGGGAGACTGAAATGACTGCTTCCAACTATCGCTGGGTGATCGTCGCCGCCGGCGGCCTGCTTGGCTGCGTCGCGATCGGCGGCATGTTCTCGCTGCCGGTGTTCCTGCAGCCGATCACCAAGGACACCGGCTGGTCGGTGACTGGCATCTCCAGCGCAATGACGATCGGCTTCCTGGCGATGGCCTTCACCAGCATGGCCTGGGGCACGCTGTCGGACCGGTTCGGGCCGCTGCCGGTGGTGCTGAGCGGATCGACCGTGCTGGCGCTCAGCCTGTTCGCCGCGAGCCACGCCACCTCGCTTCTCGTGTTCCAGGTCGTGTTCGGCCTGCTGGTCGGCGCCGCCTGCGCCGCGATCTTCGCGCCGATGATGGCGACTGTCACCGGCTGGTTCGACACCAATCGCGGCCTTGCGGTGTCGCTGGTCTCCGCCGGCATGGGCATGGCGCCGATGACGATGTCGCCGCTGGCGGCCTGGCTCGTCTCCGGCCACGACTGGCGCACCTCGATGCAGATCATCGCGCTCGTGGTCGGCGCCATCATGATCCCGGTCTCGTTCCTGGTGCGCCGTCCGCCGGCGCTTGCGCGGGCTGCGGCGGCGCCGGTGAACGAAGCCGCCGGCCAAAACGAGATGTCGATGGGCGAGGCGCTGCGCTCGCCGCAATTCATGATCCTGCTCGCCACCAACTTCTTCTGCTGCGCGACCCATTCCGGCCCGATCATCCACACCGTCAGCTATGCCGTGAGCTGCGGCATCCCGCTGGTCGCGGCGGTGACGATCTACAGCATCGAGGGGTTTGCCGGCCTCGGCGGGCGCATCGCCTTCGGCCTGATGGGCGACCGCTTCGGCGCCAAGCGCGTGCTGGTTTCGGGCCTGCTGCTGCAGGCGTTCGGCGCGCTCGCTTATGTCTTCGCGCATCAGCTCACGACGTTCTATGCGGTCGGCGCGATCTTCGGCTTCATCTATGCCGGCACCATGCCGCTCTACGCCGTGCTGATCCGCGAGAACTTCCCGCTCAAGATGATGGGCACGGTGATCGGCGGCACGGCGATGGCCGGCAGCCTCGGCATGGCCACCGGCCCGCTCGCCGGCGGCCTGATCTATGATGCCTTCTCCAGCTACGCCTGGCTCTACATCGCCTCCTGGGCGATGGGCTTAGGGGCCTTCCTGATGGCGATGACGTTCCGCCCCTTCGCCAAGCCGCAAGGCGAGGTGGCGCCGGCGGCGGCGTGAGTTCGAGATCGAGGCGCGGCGTCAGAGCTGCGCCTCGATCGCGGCCTTGTCGATCACCGACCAGACCTGCCGGATCTTGCCGTCGTGAAATTCGTAGAACACGTTCTCGCAGAAGGACACGTGCTTCCCGTTGACCGCAAGACCGAGGAATGTCCCGACGGGTGCGCAGTCGAACTTCAATCGGGCGGCGATGCGGGGAGGATCGCAGATCAACATCTCGATCTGGAACTTAAGATCGGGGATATCCCGAACGTCCTGTTCCAGCATCGCGCGATAGCCCGCAAGCCCGAGGGGCCGCGCGTTGTGAGCGACTTCATCATGCACGAATTGTCCGAGTGCCGGCCAATTCCGCCGGTTCAGGCAGGCGATGTAGGCGCGGTAGATGTCGGCGAGGTCGTCTCTCGTCATACCGAAGCTCCCAAGACTTCGACTAACAAGCCTTCGACTAACAAGACTTCGACTAACACGGCTTCGACCTAACGCGCGAGCAGCGCAACCGGTCCAGCATCAGAGCCGCTTTTCGAAGAACAGGTCCGGATAGGGATCGTCGTTGAAGCGCGGGATCTCGCGCCATCCGGTGCTGCGGTAGAGCTGGGCGGCCTCGGGCAGCGCGCTGTTGGTGTCGAGCCGCAACAGCGTGATGCCGAGCTCGCGCGCAGCGCTCTCCGCCGCATCCATCAGGCGCCGGCCGAGGCGCAGCCCGCGCGCGGCCGGGGCGACCCAGAGCCGCTTGATCTCGGCATAGCCGTGATCGGTTCCCTTCAAGCCCACGCAGCCGATCGGCAGCGTGTCCGACATCGCGACGAGGAAGGTGCCGCGCGGCCGGCGCATGTCCTTGGCGTCGGGATCGCGTGACAGCGAGACGTCAAAGCCTTGTTTGAAGCGGCGGCTGAGTTCGGCATAGTACTCGCCGAGACAATAGCGTGCCTGTTCGGATTGCGGGTCGATTTCGTCCAGCGAAACGCGCTCTCGCGTCAAGGCGGATGCGATCAGGTCCATCGCCGCGAGCAAGGCCTCGCCTTGCGAATTCTGAGCGAGGAAGCCTTCGGCCTGCGCGTTCGACAGCGCCTCGTAGGCTGCGAATTCGCGCCGGCCCGCCCGCGTGAGCTTTGCCATGCGCCGCCGCGCATCATCCTCGCGTGCGGTGGTCTCGATCAGCCCTTCGTCCTCGAGGCTGCGGAGCAGCCGGCTCATCAGCCCGGAATCAAGACCGAGATAGTCGCGGATTTCCGCCACGTCCGAGCGGCCGTGCCCGATCGCATTGAGCACGCGCGCCGCCCCGAGCGGCCGGCCGCGCCCGAGAAACGACGTATCGAGTGCTCCGACGGCCGAGGTGACGGCACGGTTGAAGCGGCGGACGCGGGAGACGGGGTCGAGCATGATGTCTGACTTTAGTCAGATATCGGGGGCTGTCAATCGGGATCGCCGGCCTCACTCCGCCAGCATCAGAAGCGGCTTGTCCTTGGCTACGATGTAGGTGGCAAGTTCGCTGGCGGTCTCACCGCCCACGTTCTTTGCTGCATGCACCGCGCCGGCAGGGATGAACAGCACGTCGCCGGCTTTCAGCGTGATCGGCGGCTTGCCGTCGACCTCGTATTCGATGGCACCCGCCAGCACGTAGATGATCTCTTCGCCCGGATGGGTGTGCCGGCCGAACGCCACGCCCGGGGCAAGGTCGACGCGTACCTGCACAACCTCGCGCCCGGGCGAGCCGAGATCGTGGCGCTGGAGGTCGGTGCGTGTGACGCCGGCCTGCGCCGCCGCGGCCGGCAGTGTGAACAGGTTTGCCGCGAGCAGGACCGCGCTCGACAGCACGCGCAGGGTTCGAAGATGATGTTGGCTCATGGTCGGCTCCTTGTGGTCTCGAGATTGTCCGCGCCGCGCGGGCCCGGCCGATGCCGGCCGGTCCGCGTGGTGGCGCTTCAGACGAGGGTGGTGGTCACCTCGATATTGCCGTGCACCGCCTTGGAGTAGGGGCAGATGCCGTGAGCGGCCTCGATCAGTTCCTGTGCCACCGCGCGGTCGACGCCGGGAACGCTGACGTCGAGACGAGCGCGCAGGAAGAAGGCGCCGCCGGCGTTGTTCAGGTCGATCGCGGTGTCGACCGACGGCTCGCTCGGCAGCTTGAGCTTGCGCTGCGCAGCGGCGAGTCCGAGTGCGCCGAGATAGCAGGCCGACCACGCGGCGGCGAACAGGTTTTCGGCGGCCGGGTGCGGCTGGGCCAGCTGGACGTTCAGGAAGCCGTCGCTGGACCGCGCAGCGCCGTCGGCGCCCGAGGTGACGTGGGTCTTGCCGGTGAAGAGAACCTTTGCAGCGGATGTCATGGCCGTATCCTTCGGTTGGATTATAAATCGTATCCGATCTAATCGGATGCGTCTGGAATAATCCCGCTGAGTGGTCGGGTCAAGCCCTTCCGATTTAATCGGATGCGATTTATATGGCCGGATAGATCACGAATTGCGGAGGTTCCCGTGGCCCGTTCTCCAAAATCAGCCGGCAAAGGCCGGAAACTGTCGAATTTCCTTTGCTTTGCGATCTATTCGGCCAATCTCGCCTTCGGCCGTGCCTATAAGCCCCTGTTGGACAAGGTCGGCCTGACCTACACGCAGTACATCGCCCTGGTGGCGCTCTCGGATGAAGACGAGCAGACCGTCGGCACGCTGGGGGAGAAGCTGTTCCTGGAATCCAACACCCTGACGCCGATCCTGAAGAAGCTCGAGCAGATGGCGCTGATCAAGCGCCACCGCGATCCCGCCGACGAGCGGCAGGTGCGCCTGAGCCTGACGCCCGCGGGGCGCAAGCTGATCGAGCAGGATCTCGGCGGGTCGCTGAGGGAGGCGACAGGCCTTGGCGACGATTTTGCCGTCGTGCAGAAGACGGTGAGCAGGCTACGCGACAATCTGCTGCGTGCGACCAAGGCCGATGACTAGCGCATCGAGGCTTTAAGCGGCGAAGTTGATGCCGTCGCGCCTCTCTTTGTGAATTGTGCCCGCGCCGCGGAGCGTTACCATTCGGCTGCTGCCGTGGAACGCGGGAGCAGGCATAGTGGGAGGCGGCGTTGGGCGGGATGGATCGCAAAGCGAAGGGATCGGACCTGTTCGTCGCGGCCCTGGAGAATGAAGGTGTCGACCGCATCTTCGGCATTCCCGGCGAAGAGAATCTCGATCTGGTCGAATCGCTGCGCGCGTCCAGGATCGAACTGGTCCTGACCCGGCACGAGCAGGCTGCCGCCTTCATGGCCGCCACGCATGGGCGACTGACCGGCAAGCCCGGCGTCTGTCTGTCGACGCTTGGCCCCGGTGCTCTCAACCTGTCGACGGGCGCCGCCTATGCGCATCTCGGCGCGATGCCGATGATCCTGATCACCGGTCAAAAGCCGATCATGAGCAGCCGGCAGGCGCGCTTCCAGATCGTGGACGTGGTCGCGACCATGAAGCCGCTGACCAAGCTGTCGCGGCAGATCGTCAGCGCCTCGAGCATTCCGACCGTGGTGCGCGACGCCTTTCGCGTTGCGATGGAGGAGCGCCCCGGGCCGGTGCATCTCGAACTGCCCGAGGACATCGCCGGTGACGAGGTGTCTGACGTGCCGGTAATCCCCGTCCATCCGATCGAAATCCCGGTCGCCCATCGCGCCGCGCTCGACCGCGCCGCCGGGATGATCATGGCCGCAAGGCGTCCGCTGGTGATGATGGGCGCGGCGACCAGCCGGCCGCGGTCGACGCACGGCATCGCAAATTTCGTGCGGCGGACCGGCATTCCGTTCTTCACGACGCAGATGGGCAAGGGCACCGTGCCCGGCGGCACCAATCTCTACATGGGGACCGCCGCGCTGTCGGAACGCGACTATGTCCATGATGCGATCGATGCCGCCGATTTGATCATCGCAATCGGTCACGACCCGATCGAGAAGCCGCCTTTCATCATGGGCCCCAAGGGGCCGAAGGTCATTCACGTCAGTTACACACCGGCGAGCGTCGAGCAGGTCTATTTCCCCGATGCCGAGGTCGTCGGGGACGTCGGTCCGAGCCTGGAGCTGCTGGCGGACCGGCTCGAAGGCAAGCTGCCGCAAGCCACGGCGCTGCTGCCGCTGCGCGAAGGGATCCTGAAGCACATCGCCGACCGTGCCACCGAGGCGCGCTGGCCGCCGACGCCGCAGCGCATCGTGCACGACATCCGCCAGGTGATCCCCGAGAACGGCATCGTCGCGCTCGACAACGGCATGTACAAGATCTGGTTCGCGCGCAACTACCGCACCCGGCTCGCCAACACGCTGCTGCTCGACAATGCGCTGGCGACCATGGGCGCCGGCCTGCCGTCGGCGATGATGGCCGCGATGCTCCATCCCGACCGCCGCGTGCTTGCGGTTGCCGGCGACGGCGGCTTCATGATGAACAGCCAGGAGATGGAGACGGCGGTCCGCCTCAAGCTCAACCTGGTCGTGCTGGTGCTGGAGGACAACGCCTACGGCATGATCCGCTGGAAGCAGGCGGTGGATCATTTCGCTGATTACGGCATGACCTTTGGCAATCCGGATTTTGCACTGTACGCCAAGGCTTATGGCGCCAAGGGTCATCGCATAGAGCGCATCGACAGCTTTGTCCCGACGCTCGACGCTGCTTTCAGGGAGGGCGGCGTGCATCTGGTCTCGATCCCGATCGACTATTCGGAGAACGTGCGCGTGCTGGTGGACGAGCTGCGCGCGCACGAGAAGGCGAAGGCGTGATTGACGATGCGAGCTCTGTCCACACTCGTCATTGCGAGCGCAGCGAAGCAATCCAGAATCTTTCCGCGGTGGCAGTCTGGATTGCTTCGCTGCGCTCGCAATGACGGAGACTGTGGCGGAGATCCTCCATCGATCTGACAACTTTTCTCGCGTCGCCCGATCGCCGACACTCACAATCACTCGATCCAACCAACCACAGGAAAATGAAATGACCCGCATTCGTTGTGTCACCGAGATGGGCATGGGCGTCGACGTCCACGGCCGGGACGCCACCAAGGCGGCCACGCGCGCGGTCTCCGATGCCATCAGGCATTCGAGCCTCGGCTTCTTCCGGATGATCGGCAAGACCGCGAACGACATGTTCGTGGACGTCACGATCGGGGTGCCGAATCCTGAAGCCGTCGACAAGGAGGCTGTCGCCAAGGAGCTGCCTTACGGCACCGTGACCGTCACCGCGGTCAAGGGCGGGCTGGAGATCCCCTCGGCCACGGAAGTGGCCAACGATCCCATCCTGATTGCCAATGCCGCCGTCATCGTCAGCTTCGACAAGAACTAGGCCGATGTCTGCGAGCGATGAGGCGCTGCTGGATCGCCCGATCTGGAACGCGTTGACGACAAGCCAGAAGCATCTGGCCGAGGGCGGCCCGCGGGCTCTGCGCTATCCCGTCGACATGACGCCGTTTGCCGACATGGTCGACACGTCCGCGGCAAGTTTTGCGGCGCTCGGCGATCTCATGTCGGGCTCGCAAGTCGCGGTGCTGTTCACGCCCGAGCCGGTCGAAATTCCCGCCGGCTTCAAGGTGCTGCTCGCCGAGCCCGGCGAGCAGTTGATCGGCTCGCCCGCCGACACTTCGCTTCGTGATGCCGAGATCGTCCGCCTCGGCGCGACCGACGTTCCCGCCATGACAGCGCTGACCGAGCTGACCAAGCCCGGGCCGTTCGCGGCGCGGACGCACGAGCTCGGCACCTTCCTCGGCATCCGTGCTCGTGGCGAGCTGGTCGCCATGGCCGGCGAGCGGATGAAGCCCGGCAATTTCACCGAGATGACGGCGGTCTGCGTGCATCCCGATCATCGCGGTCGCGGCTATGCTCAGGCGTTGCTCGCCGCCATCGCGCGCCAGATCGAGACGCGCGGGGAAATACCGTTCCTGCACGTGTTCTCGAGCAATACGTCTGCGATTGCGCTGTACCAGCGGCAGGGCATGCGGATTCGGCGCCGCCTACAGGTCACCGTGCTGACGAAGCAGGGATGAGCCGCGCGGTGGGCTTCATATCCTGCGAAATCGCGCTATATCGATTGTAACCAGTGGGGGCGGCCTGGCCGGGACCCATTGGTGGACATGTCCGGAAGCCAATACGGCGGGCTCCCTGATGGCGCAGCGCTACGTGGGCTTCTGGAATCTGTTCTTCTTCGAGTTCAAGCGGCTGGCCTATCAGGCCGTCGGAGGCTGAGCGCAAAGAATCTTCTGTCCGCGCGAATCCTTTCTGGCCGTCGCGTCCTCTTGACGGTCGAGGCAATCGGTCTCGGCCCATATCGGAGGATGTGATGGGATTCTACAGAAAGAACATCGGCGGACTGCATCAGGCGGTGCGGGTCGTCCTGGGTATTGCAGTCGCGGCTGCGGCGTTTGTTTATCTGGCCGGCGCCCCGGCATGGCTGGTCGCGCTCGGTGGTGCCGGGTTCGCGCTGACCGGTCTCGTCGGCTATTGCCCGATGTGCGCGATGGCGGGCATCGGCAAGGGAGAGATGTCGTGAGCGCGGCGGCGATCTCGCCAAATCTGTTCGAGGCCGCGCGGCTCGGCGATGCCGAGGCGATCGCACGCCTGCTCGAGACGGCGCAGCCGGATATCCGTCGCTACGCGCGCGCGACCTGCCGCAGCTCGGCGGATGCCGAGGATGCGACGCAGGAAGCACTGTGGATCCTGTTCCGGCATGTCGGCACGATCCGCTCGCTGCTGGCATTTTCGGCCTGGTTGTTCAGCGTCGTCCGGCGCGAATGCCTGCGGCTCGCGCGCCGGTCCGGCCTTGTGCCGGCTGTCGATGACGGCGAGGCGGAGGCTGCCCTGCTGTTGCGCCCCGAGGCCGATCTGCGGCTCGACCTCGCCGCGGCCTTCGAGGCGCTGCCGCCGCACTATCGCGATGTCGCGCTGATGCGCGACGTCAAGGAGATGACGATCGATGAGATTGCCGCCGCGCTCGGCGCGACCAGGCAGACCGTGAAGGCGCGGCTGCATCGCGCCCGCGCGTTGATGCGCGAATATCTGACGAGATGAGGGAAGCATAGAGGATGCAGGCGAGAGGTTTGGCCTCTCGCCTGCAATTCGCGTCAGTCCTTCCACGGATCGAACTCGCCTTCGCCGGCCATGGCGACGGCGAACGGCCGCAGCGTGTGCAGTACGCGCACCGTGCCGGCGTGCTGCGCCAGCACGTCCGGCAGGCGGCGATAGGCCATCGGGCTCTCGTCGAGGTCGGCACCGATCAAGGTGACGCCGCGCTCGTTCAGCCAGCGGTCCATCTCGTCGCGCGAGAAGCGCCGCTTGGCCTCCCGTCGTCCGAACAGGCGGCCGGCGCCGTGCACGGTCGAGTAGAGCGAGGCCCTGGCTTCCGGGCTGTCGACGCCTTCGAGGATGACGGCGTCGTCGCCCATGGAGCCGCCGACGAAACCCTTCTGGCCGGGGAACGCCGGGGTCGCGCCCTTGCGCACCACCCACAAATCCTTGCCGTCGTGGGTCTCGCGCCAGGCATAATTGTGGTGGTTGTGCACGCTCTCGGTGACGCTGCCGCCGATGATCCGGCGGACGCGCTCGACGACCCACTCGCGGCCCGCATAGGCGTAACGCCCGGCGAGCTGCATCGCCGCGATGTAGCGGCGGCCGAGCTCGCTATCCTCGTCAACCACGGCGGGCGGGACGTTCATGCCGTCTTTGCCGCCGGCGGCCTTGAGGTAGCGCGTCGCGGAGGTGTGTCCGAGGCCGCGGCTTCCGAAATGGACGCCGATCCAGACGAAGCCTTCCTCGTCGCGCATGAGGTCGACATAGTGGTTGCCCGAGCCGACCGTGCCGAGCTGCTTCACCGCCTTCTGACGGTAGTCTTCCATGTCGCTTTCGCGCCAGGCGTCGCCGTCGTCGAACAGGTCGTGCTCGGCCCGCTCCGCGTTGGCACGTCCGACGCCGAACGAGATCACCTTGGCGACGTCGCGGATGATCGTGGGAGCGATCTCCGCAATGTCGTCGAAGCGGGTGTCGAGCCGCGCCGCCATGTTGCCGCAGCCGATGTCGAAGCCGACGCCGGAGATGCTGATCTGCTTCTCATAGGCGATGACGCCGCCGACCGGCTGGGCGTAGCCGAGATGGCCGTCGGCGCAGATCACGCCGGAGACGACGTTGCCGATCGCCATGCAATTGCGCATCTGCGCGATCGTCGCGTCCTCGTGCGGGCCGAACACCTTGAGCGGCGCATTCTGGAAGCGGGCGTCCTGCGTCCGGAACTCGGCGATCGAGCTCGCGGTCGCATTGGCCTCGCGGGCAAGATGCTCCTTGCGCGCGGCATCCTTGTACAGGCACCAGGCGGGCTGGCCGCGTCCTTCGCCGACGCGCGAGTCGGGATCGATACCGGCGGCGAGGCAGAGCTCGCGGGCGCGTTCCATGTAGGAATCGGGTCGTCGCATGGTCGCAGGTCCTTGTCATTCCGCGCGCATCATAGCGAGGCGGGCGGATCATTTCTGAGATTTTGCTGACCCCGGGCGCGGCTCGCGTCCGGGGCCGTTGTCGTTGCGCATCAGTTCAACGCCGTCTCGGACGCCGCGATCCACGCGACCACGGCCTCGGAGAAGCCGTTGACGCGGGTCCAGGCGACGTGACCGACCCCGTGCTGATACGAGGCCACGTTCACCATGGTGCCGTGCGCCCTGGGCTCGGGCACCTGGTCGTGGCTCTGCTCGTCGGTGAAGACGATCAGGCGGTCGCCCTTGCGGTCGATCTCCGTCACGGCCTTGCCGAGATACGTTCCGCCATGCGGCTGCGAGTTGATGATCGCGTCCCGAAGCGCGAAACCGCGGCGGGGCGGGACCTTCACGACCTCATTGGAGAAGGTGAAGATCTCGACCTCGTCGCAGATCTCGCGCGCGAGGATGGCAAGGCCACACGCCGCCTCCGCGCGCGTCATTTCCGACTGCGCGGAGAGCGTCGCGAACATCGATCCCGATACGTCGATCAGGAGCCGGGTGCGGCCCGGAAGCCGCACATGGTCCTTGATCGACTTGAGCATCGCAGCCTCGAGCTCGGGCTCGAAGTCCGGCGCGTAGCGCGCCGCCGTGATGAAGCGATAGGGCAGGATACGATCCGTCCGCATCGCCTCGATCGCGCCTGCGATGGTCTCGCGCGGGACCTGCGCGTTCTGCATCAGGCGCAGATTGCGCAGCAGTGCCAGGCCGCCGAGCTTCCGCTCGGCGATCAGCCGCTCGAAGGTCTCGCGCTTGTTCTTGCCGGCCGACAGCGAAACCTCCCAGGTGTCGGGGGAGGCGAGCTCGCCGTCGACGAGCTGCTTCCAGACCTTCTCCTGCTCGGCATCCTTCGGCTTGGCGTGCACCAGGAACAACACGTCCCTGATCCGCACCGCGCCGTCGCGGTCCCACTTGGCGAGCTGATAGGCGTCGAACTTGGTCAGCGCCCGGGCAAGACCCTTCTTCACCTGCGCCGAGACCGGCTGACGCTTGCGCTGCTGCATCGGCCCCAGCGCATCCGCCCAGTAGATCGCGAGCAGCTCCGTCATCTCGTCGGGGCGCTGGATCACCTTGTGAAGCGTGTCGGCGACGAGGGCGCGGTGCTTCTCGTTCCGCGCCATCTCGCGGATGACGAGCAGCGGCGCGTGCCGCAGCTTCATCACCTCGCGCGCCTCGATCGCAAGCTGCGCCACGCGCTGCGGCGCCACCTTGGGCACGAGGGCCTTGATGCGGTCGGCGATCGCAACGCCGTCCTCATAGAACTGGTCCTCCCACAGGAGGCAGTTCATCAGCGCCCGTTTCAGCTCCATCTCGGGCGTGAAGCGCCTTGCGCGCGCGCCCTCCCGCGTGAGGGCGCGAACGATCTTGTTGAGCCTGACCATGACGGCCTCCTCTTGGGTTGACGGGGACATGAAACGGGTGCCGGGGAACAGGCGAGGCTGCTCTGCCCACGAGGGGCTCCACATGCTCTACCGCTGAGCTACGGACTTTCGTCCGGAAGGAGTCGAACCTTCGACAGTGTGATTCACGAAGTAACAGCACTCTTCACCACCGGCGGTGGCTAATGGGACACGATCCGGGAACAGGCGATTGCTGTACCCAGCGAGCCGAAGCCGCCGGAAAGCGCTCTATCCACTGAGCTACCGGTGCATGGGACACCGGGCGGGATTCGAACCCGCGACCTCTCGCGTTGCAGGCGAAGTAACAGAAATCTTCACCACGGACCGTGATGGGGTTGGCGGGGAACGATCGATGCTGTTGCTGCCCTTGCGGGCGATCCGCCTTTCGGCGCGCAGGGTTCGAACCTGCTCGGCGCTTTCGCGCCTTCACCGCGAAGTAACAGACATCTTCACCACCGCCAGGGCCGGCGCTTTGACACCGGCCGTTGATGGGTACGCTGGGGAACGGACGATATCGCCTTGTTGGGATGGCAACCAAGTGTCCTTCCACCGCTGACGCGGCGCAGAGCGCGTAAGTCAGAGGCGAAATTCGAGCCCGCTCTTCCATCGTGTGAAGTATTCGATATCCTCACCACCAGCGTCGGTTGAGCCGCGATCTCTCACGGCAAACCGAGTTACAGAAATTCGATCGCGGCGCTGTCGACGCGCCGCACTTTGCGAACCCTGAAGGGTTCGCTCTGCCATCGGTGTCCGGCTCATCGCCTCGTTCCCTCCGGCAGGCCCCGCGCACTTGGGCACGCGCCTTCTCAGCGCGAGCCCCGGGATCCGGGTCTCCCGTTCCGGCCATTGCCGGGTTGTTCGGTTGGGCCGCGCGGCGGGCAACAAAAAACCCTCCGGAGCGGCAGGCTCGGGAGGGTCCGTGAGAAGCGGACTGTCGATCTTGCGGTCAGGCAAGATCGCTCCCATGAGCCGGGCATGCGCAATCGAATAGCTTGGGGCTATTCGGCATGCGGACAATTCTTTCGTAGCGGTACGACATCGCTCGGTTCATGGTGTCTGGCGCAAACGGAAGTGTCTGCGAGGGCGCGGGACATACGCCCGCAACTTGCGGATGTCAAGCGCGGCGGGGCGCGGAAAATGAAATTGACGGACGCATGGCTTGCAAAAACTATTTGGGGGTCGACGGATTTCGTTTCGGCTGGGTCGCCGCGTGGATCGACGAGCGTGGCGATCACGGCTTCGATTATTCACCTAGCCTGACGCGCCTGCTCGCGCTGCCGCACGCCCGTGCGATGATCGACATGCCGATCGGACTGGACCTGAGCGGTTATCGCGCTTGCGATTTGCGCGCACGTGAGCTGATCGGCCCTGCCGTGTTTCTCGGCGCGCGCCGCGACCTCTGGACATTTCCGGACATGGCGGCGGCCAATCGCCATTACTGGAAGCATGAAGGCAAGGGCAGGGGCGTGTCGGCGCAGCTCTGGAATATCAGGGACAAGATGAGGGAGGTTGATGAGGCCATGACGCCGGCGCGGCAGGCGACGATCGGCGAGGCGCATCCGGAATTGATCTTCTGGAATCTGGCAGGGCGCGTGCGGCTCGAGCCGAAGACCTCGCCGCGGGGTCGAGAGCAGCGTATCGCGTTGCTGAGAGAGCGCGGCTTCACCGAGGTCGAGAGATGGCTCAAGCTGCGCCACGGCACGGGCATCGGTCGCGACGATCTCATCGACGCCTGCGCGTGTGCCGTCGCAGCGCGCGACAGCGTGCAATCCGTTGGCGACGGCAGGACCGATCCGCGCGGACTGCGGATGGAGATCAACTTCTAAAGGCGATCAGCCCTCGACCTCGCCTTCGTGGTGACCGCGGATGTTGTGGCCGGGATGCGAGCGACCCTCGTGGTCCAGTCTCGTTGCTCGCGCTTCGTACTCGTCGGCCATCGTCCGCAACCGTTGTGCGGCTTTGCTGTGAGTGAGGTCCTTCGCGACGCGGCGACAGCGTTCGGCGTGGTCCAGCAGAGCGCGTTTCTCGATGTTCATCGAGCGACAACGCGCGAGGGGGCCATTGGTCCCTGCGCAAGCCGCCGGAACAGCACGATCGCTGCGCAGCGGCATCGGGAGAAAATAGCAATATTTCAGTGCCGCCTGGAACGTCGCGCCTGAGCCGACGTTCTAAGCCAGAGGCTGTCGAGGGACATAATACCATGTACGACGTGTGCCAATTGGCGACCGCGATTCTCGCGATCGCCTTTACGGCTCTGCTTTTGATCACGGGTCAACAGTTCATCGAGTCTCGGCTGCAGCACGGAGCAACGCCTCCGATCGTAGCGATGGCGACGCTGCCGCCCTGAGCACACAGCCGGAAGTGACTTGCACGGTATGGCATCTTGCCTAGATTGAGCGCGCGTCAGTCCATGCACCCAAGGTCCCGATGCCCGATCTGTCCGTCTTCCCCATCACCAGGCGTTGGCCCGCCAAGCATCCCGAACTGCTCCAGCTCTATTCGTTGCCGACGCCCAACGGCGTCAAAGTCTCGATCATGCTGGAGGAGATCGGGCTTCCTTACGAAGTCCATCTCGTCGATTTTGGCAAGGACGATCAGAAGACGGCCGAATTCCTCTCGCTCAATCCGAACGGCAAGATCCCGGCGATCCTCGATCCGAACGGCCCCGGCGGCAGGCCGCTGCCGCTGTTCGAATCCGGGGCGATCCTGCAATACCTCGCGGAGAAGACCGGCAAGCTGCTGCCGCAGGATGCCGCGCCGCGCTACCAGACGCTGCAATGGCTGCACTTCCAGATGGGCGGCGTCGGGCCGATGTTCGGCCAGGTCGGCTTCTTCCACAAATTCGCCGGCAAGGATTACGAGGACAAGCGGCCGCTGGAACGCTACGTGGGCGAGTCCAGGCGCCTGCTCGGCGTGATGGATGCGCATCTCGCCGGCCGGCAATGGTTCATGGACGACGACTACACCATCGCCGACATTTCCATGCTCGGCTGGGTGCGCAATCTCATCGGCTTCTACGGCGCCGGCGATCTCGTCGAATTCGCCCACTTCCAATCGGTCGGCGCCTGGCTCGAGCGCGGCCTTGCGCGTCCGGCCGTGCAGCGCGGGCTGAACATTCCGCAGCGGCCGTGAGCCATTCCTAGAGCATGATCCGGAAAAGTGCGTAGCGGTTTTCCGAAAAGATCATGCTCAAACAAAGACCTAAAGCGCGATCGCATCGCGCTTTAGAACAGCCGTCCGCCGTTCGGCACCGGCTTGCTCGGCTGCACCAGAACGACCTTGCCGTCGGCATCCGGGAAGCCGAGCGTCAGCACCTCGGAGACGACCGGGCCGATCTGGCGCGGCGGGAAGTTGACGACGGCCGCGACCTGTTGCCCGACGAGACTTTCGAGCGGGTGGTTTTCGGTGATCTGGGCCGAGCTCTTGCGCACGCCGATGGCGGGGCCGAAATCGATCCACAGCCGCCAGGCCGGCTTGCGCGCTTCCGGAAACGGCTTTGCGTCGACGATGGTGCCGACGCGGACATCGACCGCAAGGAAAGTGTCGAAGTCGATGCTCGGTGCGGGGGCCGCGGCGGGATCGTGAGTGACGTGCATGAGGTATCCGTCCGGAGAGTTGGCGCGTGTCGCAATATTGTCGCGCGAGCCGGAGTTTCGTACAACGCACATCATCGATACGCCATGCCCGAGGACTGTCTTGCCCACCATCATCTACGGCATCAAGAACTGCGACACCATGAAGAAGGCCCGCGCCTGGCTCGATGCCCATGGCGTGGCTTACGCGTTTCACGACTACAAGGCGGCGGGGGTGGAGAAGGACAGGCTCGAGCGTTGGAGCGGCAAGGTCGGTTGGGAGACCCTGCTCAATCGCGCCGGGACGACATTCAAGAAGCTGCCCGACTCCGACAAGGAAAGCCTCACCGAGAAGAAGGCGCTGGCCTTGATGCTAGCGCAACCATCGATGATCAAGCGGCCGGTGCTCGAAATCGGCAGCAAGCTGCTGGTCGGCTTCAAGCCGGATATCTATGCCAAGGAGGTCGGCGGCAAGGCGCGCTGACGGCTAGTTCAGCTCGATGATCTCGGTAGTGATGGCAGAGCCCGGCTGGCCCGAGAACTCGACCGGCTCGGCGGGTGCGATGCGGCCGGGGACGTGATGAAACAGCTCGCGATCGATCACGGCCCGCAGCTTCGGGCGCGGCAGCGCGTCATTTCCGCGCATCAGGTCCTTGATCTCGAATCCGCCGTCCTCGCAGAAGGTCTTTACCGACGCGATGACGTGGCTGACCCTGCCGTCGGTTTGGAACGGCAGCAGCAGCCGCTCATAGGCGACGATGCGGCCATAGATGTCGTCGACGTCGGCAACGCTGTAGACCGGAAGCCCGCGCGCGACGCATTCATGATAGATCGGCACCACGTAGGGCGCGAGCCGAGGTCCGACGTAATCAGCGAGCGAAACGCCCTTGCCGGTATGCCCATAGGCGCGCGAGACGCGCGTGCCTTCGCTCTGGATGACGAGACGCGGCGTCGGCGTCGAAAGCTCCACCGTATAGTAGATCAGATCCGACAGCTCCTCCTCGAGCCGCGCGGGCTGATACTCCCAGATCGCCGGAGCGATCTGCTGGCGCGCATAAAGTCGCAGCCACGTGTTGAGGAGATCGCGCTGCCGGATCGACTTGACGACGGAGGGAGCCGCGCTTGCAAAATCCAAACAATACTCTCCGCAGGTGAAAACCCGCGCATGATCGGGCACGTGGGGAAATTTTTGATGAAGGCTGGCGCGGGAAACGAAAGACCGTTAACGACGGCTTGATGGCCGGTGCCTTGCGAACCGGGTGGCCGGGCAGGCACATCGAACGTCTCCGACCAAGGGAGCATTTGCACCCCGGCCGGAGGCCTGACCTGCTCAGCTTTCCGCCTTGCCTAACCCCCGTCACCTCCGGCATATTCCGCGCCCGGAGGCGGCGCTCCGGTGGGCCGCAGGTCCTCCGGACAGCCGAAGCAACAAGCACAGCCACGCGCCGCGCGCGGGCAGGGGGAAAACTGTTTGGCCGATGAGTTCATTCTCGAAACGGAAGGCTTGACCAAGGAGTTCGCGGGCTTCTTCGCCGTCCGCGACGTTGCGCTCAAGGTTCGCCGTGGGAGCATTCATGCGTTGATCGGCCCGAACGGGGCCGGCAAGACGACCTGCTTCAATCTTTTGACCAAGTTCCTCAAGCCGTCGGCCGGGAAAATCCTGTACAAGGGACAGGACATCACGGCGATGGCGCCGGCGGATGTGGCCCGCATGGGTCTGGTCCGTTCGTTCCAGATTTCGGCGGTGTTTCCTCATCTTTCCGCGCTGGAAAACGTCCGTGTCGCGCTGCAGCGTCAGCATGGCTCCTCGTTCGATTTCTGGCGCTCCAAGTCGGTGCTCAACCGCTTCAACGATCGCGCCCGCGAGCTCTTGAACGACGTCGGCCTCAGCGAGTTCGCCAACACGCCGGCGGTCGAGATGCCCTATGGGCGCAAGCGCGCGCTCGAGATCGCGACCACGCTGGCGCTAGACCCGGAGATGATGCTGCTGGACGAGCCGATGGCCGGCATGGGCCACGAGGACATCGACAAGATCGCGGCGCTGATCAAGCGCATCTCCGCGAAATACACCATCCTGATGGTCGAGCATAACTTAAGCGTCGTGGCCAACCTCTCCGACATCATCACCGTGCTGACGCGCGGGCAGGTGCTCGCGCAGGGCCATTATTCCGAGCTCACCAAGGACGAGCGCGTCAAGGAAGCTTACCTGGGAGCCGGTCATGCCTGACACTGCGATCGCCGAGGCTCCGGCCAAGAGCGCGACCGGCGGGAATATCCTGCAAGTCCGCAACCTGGAAGCCTGGTATGGCGAGTCCCACATCCTGCACGGGATCAACTTCGACGTGAACGCAGGCGAGGTCGTCACCCTGCTCGGGCGCAACGGCGCCGGCAAGACGACCACGCTGAAGTCGATCATGGGCATCATCGGCAAGCGCACCGGCTCGGTGAAGTTCAACAACCAGGAGATCATCCGCGCGACCTCCGACAGGATCGCACGCATGGGCATCGCCTTCTGCCCGGAAGAGCGGGGCATATTCTCCAGCCTCGACGTCCGCGAGAATCTGATGCTGCCGCCGGTGATCCGCGAAGGCGGATTGTCGCTCGAGCAGATCTTCGAACTGTTCCCGAACCTGAAGGAGCGGCTGAACAGCCAGGGCACCAAGCTGTCCGGCGGCGAGCAGCAGATGCTGGCGATCGCGCGCATCCTGCGCACCGGCGCGAGCTTCCTGATGCTGGACGAGCCGACCGAGGGCCTTGCCCCCGTCATCATCCAGCAGATCGGCCACACCATTGCGCGGCTCAAGAAGGAAGGTTTCACGATCCTTTTGGTCGAGCAGAATTTCCGCTTCGCCTCCACCGTCGCCGACCGCTATTACGTGGTCGAGCACGGCAAGATCATTGACGGATTTTCCAATTCCGAGCTTGCCGCCAACATGGACAAGCTGCACACCTATCTCGGTGTGTAGCCGTGCAGGCCGGACGATCGAGAGCAACTATCAAAGGAATATTGGGAGGCTGATTATGAAGCACGGCATTTCGGCAATGTTGCTCGGGACGGCCCTGGCGCTCGGTGCGGCGGGCGGCGCGGTCGCGCAGGACAAGAACATCAAGATCGGCGTGCTGACCGACAATTCGGGACTTTATGCCGATCTCGGTGGCGCTGGCTCGACCGTCGCCGCACAGATGGCGATCGAGGATTCCGGGCTCGCAGCCAAGGGCTGGAAGCTCGACCTGATCTCCGCCGACCATCAGAACAAGCCCGACATCGGCTCCACGATTGCCCGGCAATGGATCGACGTCGAGAAGGTCGACATCTTCATGGATGTCCTCAACTCCGGCGTTGCGCTGGCGGTGAACAACATCGTCAAGGAGAAGAATTCCATCCTGATCAACACAGGCGCGGCGACGTCGGATCTCACCAACGCGCAATGCTCGCCGAACACGGTCCACTGGGTCTATGATACCTATATGCTGGCCAACAGCACCGGGCAGGCGCTGGTGAAGGCGGGCGGCGACACCTGGTATTTCCTCACCGCGGACTACGCCTTCGGTCATGCCCTCGAGCGCGACACCGCCGCGGTCGTGGTGAAGTCGGGCGGCAAGGTGATCGGCAACGTCAAGCATCCCCTGAATACTGCCGACTTCTCGTCCTTCCTGCTGCAGGCGCAGGCCTCCAAGGCCAAGATCATCGGCATGGCCAATGCCGGCGGCGACACCACCAACACCATCAAGCAGGCGGCCGAGTTCGGCATCGTCTCGGGCGGCCAGAAGCTTGCGGGCCTGCTGCTCTTCATCACCGACGTGCACTCGCTCGGTCTGAAGGTGGCGCAGGGGTTGAACTTCACCGAGACCTTCTATTGGGACATGAACGACGGCACGCGCGCGTTCTCCAAGCGCTTCTCCGAGCGCATGAAGAACAAGGCGATGCCCTCGATGGTGCAGGCCGGCGTCTACTCGGGTCTGCTGCACTATTTCAAGGCGCTGGAGGCGATGGGCGGCAACCCGCATGACGGGGCCAAGGTGGTCGCCAAGATGAAGGAGATGCCGACCGACGATCCGCTGTTCGGCAAGGGAACGATCCGTGCGGACGGTCGCAAGCTGCATCCGGCCTATCTCTTCGAGGTCAAGAAGCCCGAGGAATCCAAGGCGCCCTGGGACTATTACAAGCTGATCGGCACGACCCCCGGCGACCAGGCCTTCCGGCCGCTGTCGGAAAGCGCCTGTCCCCTGGTGAAGAAGTAACTGAACGATGCAGGCCGGTGCGCAACGGCGCCGGCCTGTTGTTGAGGAATAGAAGGGACCGGGTGCGGGATCGATGCAGGCTCTCTACGCTCAGCTACTGGTGGGACTGATCAACGGCTCGTTCTACGCGCTGCTCAGTCTCGGGCTTGCCGTCATCTTCGGCATGCTCAACATCATCAATTTCGCCCATGGCGCGCTCTACATGATGGGCGCCTTCGTCGCCTATTTCCTGTTGAACCTCGGCGGCATCAATTATTGGTGGGCGCTGCTGCTGGCGCCGATCATCGTCGGCATTTTCGGCATGATCCTGGAACGGACCATGCTGCAATGGCTGACCGGGCTCGATCATCTCTACGGCCTGCTCCTGACCTTCGGCATCGCGCTGATCGTGCAGGGCGTCTTCCAGAACTATTTCGGCTCATCCGGCCTGCCTTACGCGATTCCGGACCAGCTCAGGGGCGGCATGAATCTCGGCTTCATGTTCTTACCCGTCTACCGCGGCTGGGTCGTCGTGTTCTCGTTGGCGGTGTGCCTTGCGACCTGGTTCCTGATCGAGAAGACGCAGCTCGGCGCCTACCTGCGCGCCGCTACCGAAAACCCGACCCTGGTGCGGGCCTTCGGCATCAACGTGCCGCGCATGATCACACTCACTTACGGTCTGGGCGTCGGCCTTGCCGCGCTCGCCGGCGTGCTCTCCGCACCGATCAACCAGGTGCGCCCGCTGATGGGCGCCGACCTCATCATCGTCGTGTTCGCGGTGGTCGTGATCGGCGGCATGGGTTCGATCATGGGCTCCATCATCACCGGCTTTGCGCTCGGCGTGATCGAGGGGCTGACCAAGTATTTCTACCCCGAGGCGTCCAACACCGTTGTGTTCGTGCTGATGGTGCTGGTGCTCCTGGTGAAGCCGACGGGATTGACGGGAAGGGCGGCCTAAAGATGACAACCCTGACGGACGACACGCTCCCTGTGACCCAGCGCGCGATGCGCGACGAGATGATCGTATTCGTGCTGATGGCGCTGCTGCTCGCGGCGGTGCCGTTCACGGGCGTCTACCCGTTCTTCGTGATGCAGGCGCTGTGCTTTGCGCTGCTCGCCTGCGCCTTCAATCTGCTGATCGGCTATGGCGGCTTGCTGTCGTTCGGCCACGCGATGTTTCTGGGCACAGCCGGCTATTGCAGCGCGCATGCGCTGAAAGTGTGGGCGCTGCCGCCCGAGCTCGGCATTCTCGTTGGCATTGCTGCGGCTTTCGTGCTCTCGATCATCACCGGCTACATCTCGATCCGCCGCCAAGGCATCTATTTCTCGATGATCACGCTGGCGCTGTCGCAGCTCCTGTACTTCATCTATCTCCAGGCCCCGTTCACCCATGGCGAGGACGGCATTCAGGGCATCCCGCAGGGACGCATGTTCGGCCTGCTCGATCTGTCCAAGCCGACGGTGCTGTACTATGTCGTGCTGGTCGGCTTCCTCGCCGGCTTCCTGCTGATCTTCCGCATCATCAACTCGCCGTTCGGCGAGGTGCTGAAATCGATCCGCGAGAACGAGCAGCGCGCGATCTCGCTCGGCTACCGCACCGACCAGTACAAGTTCTTGGCCTTCGTCCTGTCGGGGACGCTCGCCGGCTTTGCCGGCGCGCTGAAAGTGTTCGTGGCGCAGAACGCTTCGCTCACCGACGTGCACTGGACGATGTCGGGCGAGGTCGTGCTGATGACCTTGGTCGGGGGGCTGGGCACCATTTTCGGTCCCGTGGTCGGCGCCTTCGTGATCATCGCCATGCAGCAATATCTGGCGGGCTTCGGCCAGTGGGTGACGGTGATCCAGGGCGCGATCTTCGTGGTCTGCGTGCTCACCTTCCGCCGCGGCGTCATCGGCGAAATCGCGCATTACTTCCGGCGGTCGCTTTAAGTGGCTGATATTGCATCAATTTCATTGATGCATGAAAGCGGTGGATGATCCGGCTCCGCGGGCGTGAGACGACACGCGCGCGGATCGAAAATGGTCTATGACAGTTTTGTGACAGCCCTCGCGGGCCCGACCATTTCCAACCGGTAGCCTATCCCCATGATGCGATGGTTTCGTGCGTTCCTGCCCAAGGAAGAACGGTTCTTCGACCTGTTCGATCGGCATGCCCAGACAGTGATCCAGGGCGCAATCGCGCTCCAGGGCATGCTCAACGGGGGCGAGGAGACGCCGGTCTATTGCCAGCGCGTCAACCAGTTCGAGAACGACGCCGATAACATCACCCGCGAGGTGCTGACGGCGGTGCGCCGCACCTTCATCACCCCGTTCGACCGCGGCGACATCAAGAACCTGATCACCTCGCTGGACGATGCAATCGACCAGATGCAGCAGACGGCCAAGGCCGTGATGCTGTTCGAGGTTCGCACATTCGAGCCGCCGATGCGCGAGATCGGCGGGCTCCTGATCGAATGCGCCAATCTGGTCGGACGCGCGCTGCCCTTGATGCAGTCGATCGGCCCGAACGTCGCCATGCTGACCGCGATCACCGAGGAGCTCGGCAAGCTGGAAGGCCGTGTCGACGACCTCCATGACATCGGCCTGAAGGAGCTGTTCCTCAAGCACCGCGACGGCAATGCGATGGATTTCATCGTCGGCGTCGAGATCTACGATCATCTGGAGAAGGTGGCCGACCGCTTCGATGACGTTGCGAACGAGATCAACAGCATCGTCATCGAGCAAGTGTAGCGCATGATCCGGAAAAGTGTGCAGCGGTTTTCCTTCGCGACAAACGTGGAACGCGTTTGCGCGAAGATCATGCGCAAGCTTTAGGGCAGGGCCTCGTCGTGGATGCCGCGTTGGGTCTTCCCATCCTGGTCGGCTTGATCGCCGTCGCGCTGCTGTTCGATTTCCTGAACGGCCTGCATGACGCCGCCAATTCGATCGCGACCATCGTCTCGACCCGCGTGCTGCGGCCGCAATTCGCGGTGTTCTGGGCCGCCTTCTTCAATTTCATCGCCTTCCTGGTGTTCGGGCTGCACGTCGCCCAGACCATCGGCACCGGCATCATCGATCCCGCGGTCGTCGACGCCCAGGTGATCTTCGCAGCGCTCGTTGGCGCCATCGTCTGGAACCTCGTGACCTGGGGGCTCGGCATTCCGTCCTCGTCCTCGCACGCGCTGATCGGCGGGCTCGTCGGCGGCGGCATGGCCAAGGCGGGAATCTCGGCCGCGGTGTGGAGCGGCCTGTCCAAGACCGTGCTGGCGATCGTGCTGTCGCCCCTGGTCGGCTTCCTGCTCGCCATGTTGCTGGTGGCGATCGTGTCCTGGGCCTCGGTGCGCTCGACGCCGTTCGCGGTCGACCGCGCCTTCCGCATCCTGCAATTCGCCTCCGCCTCGCTCTATTCGCTCGGCCATGGCGGCAACGACGCGCAGAAGACCATGGGCATCATCGCGGTGCTGCTCTATTCGCAGGGCCATCTCGGCAGCGAGTTCTCGGTGCCGTTCTGGGTGGTGCTGTCCTGCCAGGCGGCGATGGCGCTGGGCACGCTGATGGGCGGCTGGCGCATCGTCCGCACCATGGGCCTGCGCATCACGAAATTGACGCCGATGCAGGGCTTTTGCGCCGAGACGGGGGGAGCTGCGACGCTGTTCATGGCGACCTATCTCGGGGTTCCCGTCTCGACCACCCACACCATCACCGGCGCCATCGTCGGCGTCGGCGCCGCCCGCCGCGTCTCGGCGGTGCGCTGGAACGTCGCCAGCTCCATCGTCTATGCCTGGGTGATCACGATCCCGGCCTCGGCCATCGTCGCCGCGCTGACTTGGTGGGTGGTCCAGCTCGTCAGGTGACGAGCTTCAGCCCGATGATGCCGGCGACGATCAGGCCGATGCTGGCAAGCCGGAAGGCCGTGGCCGGCTCGCCGAACAGGACCATGCCGAGCGTCGCGGTGCCGACCGCGCCGATGCCGGTCCAGACCGCATAGGCGGTTCCGACGGGCAGGGATTTGAGCGCAAGCCCGAGCAGGATGACGCTGCCGGCCATGGCCGCAAGCGTGACCGCGGACGGAACAAGCTTGCTGAAACCCTCGGTGTATTTCAGGCCGATCGCCCAGGTGATCTCGAGAAGACCGGCGACGAACAGGATGCTCCAGGCCATGACGACCCTCCATTCAAGGCAGGGTCGTCCCCGCTGAAGTGCTGAGAAACGGGAAGGTCGTCCCTCCCGAAGGCCGATATGGGGCTGGCCGGAAGGCCCTGCAATCACCAAATGAGGCTTGATCAGGCCCGTTTTCCCTGCCACACGCTCCCGCCATGTCCGACATCGCCACCACCACAGCCGAATCGCCGGCCCGTTCTCCGCTTGCCGCTGAGGTGGCGCGGCGGCGGACCTTTGCGATCATCTCCCATCCCGACGCCGGCAAGACCACGCTGACCGAAAAGCTGCTGCTGTTCGGCGGCGCCATCAATCTCGCCGGCCAGGTCAAGGCCAAGGGCGAGCGGCGCAACACCCGTTCCGACTGGATGAAGATCGAGCGCGAGCGCGGCATCTCGGTCGTGACCTCGGTGATGACCTTCGAATTCGAAGGCCTCGTCTTCAACCTGCTGGACACGCCGGGCCACGAGGACTTTTCGGAAGACACCTATCGCACGCTGACGGCAGTCGATTCCGCCGTGATGGTGATCGACGCCGCCAAGGGCATCGAGGCGCGCACCCGCAAGCTGTTCGAGGTGTGCCGCCTGCGCGACATCCCGATCATCACCTTCATCAACAAGATGGACCGCGAGAGCCGCGACGTGTTCGAGCTGCTCGACGAGATCGAGAAGACGCTGGCGCTCGACACCACGCCGATGACCTGGCCGGTCGGCCGCGGCCGCGATTTCCTCGGCACCTATGACGTCGTCAATGGCGGCGTGCGCCTGCTCGAAGGCGGCGGCGCCAAGACCGGCGCGGCGCAGCAGATCGCGATCGAGGAGCTGGCCAAGCTCAACGCCAATCTCGACGTCTCCGCCGTGAAGGACGAGCTCGAGCTGGTCACCGAGGCCTCGAAGCCGTTCGAGCTCGAAGCCTTCCGCGAAGGCCATCTGACGCCGGTCTATTTCGGCAGCGCGCTGCGCAATTTCGGCGTCGGCGACCTCCTGGAGGGCCTCGGCAAGTTCGCTCCCGAGCCGCGCGCGCAGGACAGCGACCAGCGCAAGGTCGAGGCCACCGATCCCCGCATGAGCGCCTTCGTGTTCAAGATCCAGGCCAACATGGATCCGAACCACCGCGACCGCATCGCGTTCGCGCGGCTCTGCTCCGGCAAGCTCAGCCGCGGCATGAAGGCCAAGCTCGTGCGCACCGGCAAGAGCATGCCGCTGTCGAGCCCGCAATTCTTCTTCGCGCAGGACCGCTCGGTTGCGGACGAGGCCTTCGCCGGCGACGTCGTCGGCATCCCCAACCACGGCACGCTGCGCATCGGCGACACGCTGACCGAGGGCGAGGATTTCAACTTCGTCGGCGTGCCGAGCTTTGCGCCCGAAATCGTCCGCCGCGTGCGGCTCACCGACGCGATGAAGGCGAAGAAGCTGAAGGAAGCGCTGCAGCAGATGTCGGAAGAGGGCGTCGTGCAGGTGTTCCGCCCGCGCGACGGCGCCCCGGCACTGGTCGGCGTGGTCGGCGCGCTGCAGCTCGACGTGCTCAAGGCGCGGCTGGAGGCGGAATATTCGCTGCCGGTCGAGTTCGAAATCAGCGAGTTCCAGCTGGCGCGCTGGGTGTCTTCGGAGGACCGCAAGAAGCTCGACACCTTCATCGCCGCCAACACCTCCAGCATCGCCGACGACGTCGACGGCGATCCCGTGTATCTGGCGCGGAACGAGTTCTATCTCGGCTACACCAGGGAGCGCGCCGAGGGCATCGAGTTCAGCAACGTCAAGGACGTCAAGAAAAAGGGGTAATGTTTCCCAGACCTTTTCCGTGATGCAGGACAGTGAGGTCGACGGTCATGAGGCGGCGCGAATTCATCATGCTCGCTGCAGGCGCGGCGGCCTATCCGCTGAGCGCATCCGCGCAGGGGAATGTACGGCGGATCGGTGTGTTGGCGGGAGGCAGGGCCGGCGATCCGGAGAGTCAGGCCAGCTACCAGAAAGTGATACAGCGTCTGGGTGAGCTTGGTTGGGAACAGGGACGCAACATCCATATCGAGTATCGCTGGTGGGGCGGCGATCGGAATCTCGCCGATACTCTGGCGGCTGAGCTCGTGGAGTCGCGGCCGGATGTGCTTCTGGCAATCAGCACTCCGTCCGTGGACGCCTTGAAGCGACGCGCGCCGAGCTTGCCGATCATCTTCACGGTCGTTGCCGATCCGGTGGGTGCCGGCTTCGTTCAAGGTCTGGGAAAGCCGGGCGGAAATATCACGGGCTTCACGACTTTCGAGCCTGAAATGGCCGGCAAGTGGCTGCAACTGCTCAAGCAGGCGGCCCCTGCGATACGAAGGGTTGCCGCAGTCTTCAATCCGCGGACGGCGCCCATGATCTTGATGCCGTCCGTGGAGGCGGCCATTCCGGCCGTCAAGCTCCAGCTCGTTCCGGCGCCGGCGCACGACGCGGCCGAGCTCGAACAGGCGATCTCCCGCTTTGCAGCGGAGCCAGACGGCGGGCTGCTGATCTTTCCCGATGCATTTCCGATCGTTCACCGGAGATTGATTCTGGATTTGGCCGCCGCCCACCGTCTGCCGGCGATGTATCCATTCCCGTTCTTCGTCACCGACGGCGGGCTGATGTCGTACGGAGTCTCGATTTCGCACCTTGCCGGACGCTCGGCGGACTATGTCGACCGCGTCTTGAGAGGAGCGCGTCCCGCAGACCTGCCAGTCCAGCAGCCGAATGAATTCCAGTTCCTGCTCAATCTCAAGACAGCAAATGCGTTGGGACTGAGTTTACCGCCCACGCTGGTGGCGCAAGCGGATCAGATTGTCGAGTGAAGCCAGCCTTGAACCTTTCATAACCGTCGCCACCTGTTGCAAATGCCATTGCGGTCCCGGCACATGTGGCGCTGCATTCTTGCTCTTACCTTGCTGGCATCGACGATCGCCGTCGATGCGCGGCCGCGCCAGATCAACCCGATTCCGTTCGCGCACGAGCCTTGCAGCGTGCTCGACGGCGAGCCCTGCACGCCCTCCTATTGCAGCCCGCTCGAGCCCGGCCCCTGCATTCCCGAGATGGATTACCCTTATGGCCAGAACCTCCAGCTCACGATCGAGAGCGTGCCTGCCGAGGCCGACCGCGGCAAATACCGGAGGCCCGATCACGATCTCGACACGATCGGCGACCTCTTTGCCGCGCTGCGCAGCTGCTGGTCGCCGCCATCGGACCATGCGCGCGCAGGCATGCAGATGTCGGTGCGCTTCAGCTTCAACAAGACCGGCGGCCTGATCGGCCCGCCGCGCCTGACCTTCGCGACCGCGGGTGTGCCGGCAGATATCCGAACCACCTATCTCAACGCGATCAATGCATCGCTGAAGGCCTGCCTGCCGTTGAAATTTACCAGCGGTCTCGGCGGGGCATTGGCCGGGCGACCCATTGCCATCCGTTATGTCGACAATCGGGAGCTCGGCAAATAGCGCGCGAGTTGCGAGCGGCAGCCAATCGATGATACCTCAGGGGCGGGGGTTGCTTTGCGGGGAGGATGTCGTGGGTCTGCTGGTCATGATCCTGGGGCTGGTGCTGTTTTTTGCGGCCCATGTTTTCACAACAAAACGAGAGGCGCGCGCGCAGGCGATCGCGAAGTTCGGCGAGGGGACCTACAAGATCCTCTATTCGGCGGTCTCGCTGGCGGGCCTCGCGCTGATCGTCTGGGGCTATGCCCATTACCGCAGCTCCGGCTGGATCGACGTCTGGTATCCGCCGAAAGCGATGAAGCACATCACGCTGGCCTTGATGCTGCCTGCAGTCATCCTCGTGGTGGCGTCCTACATGCGTGGCCGCATCTATGCGACGCTGAAGCATCCGATGCTGGCCGGCATCAAGCTGTGGGCGGCGGCGCATCTTTTGGCCAATGGCGATCTCGGCTCCATCATCCTGTTTGGCTCGTTCCTTGGCTGGGCGGTGTTTGACCGCATCTCGCTCAAAGCTCGCACCGACGCCGGTGGCCCGCCGATTCCGGTCGGCGGCGTCAGCAACGACCTGATCGCGGTCGCGGTCGGCGTGGTCGCCTATCTGGCCCTTGCGTTCGCGTTCCATCCGGTGGTGATCGGCGTGCCCGTGATCGGGGTCTAGCGCATGATCCGGACCCGAACAGCCCCAGCGCAAAGTGTGCAGCGGTTTTCCGATAAGATCATGCGCAAGAATAAAGTCAGCCGGTCAGCGCAAGACGAAACCCAGATGTCCATGCGGGGAAGATAACAAGAACAACAAGCCGAGGGCATCCCGATGGACTGGTCGCAATCTCAGATCCCGCCGATGCGGCTCGAGGCGCGCTTTGGCGATCGGGTGGTGCCGGCATTTTCGGAACGGCCGGCGAGCCTCTGGGCGATGATCGCGGCGGCGCGCGAGCATAATGCCGATGGCGAGGCGTTGATCTGCGGCAACGTCCGCCTGAGCTGGCGGCAAGCGCTGGAGCAGGCCGCGCGGATCGCGGCCGGGTTTCGCAAGCTTGGATTACAGCGCGGCGATCGCCTCGCCATCCTGCTCGGCAACCGCATCGAATTTCCGCTGCTGCTGTTCGCCGCCGCGCATGAGGGGCTGGTCACCGTGCTGCTCAGCACGCGCCAGCAGAAGACGGAGATCGCCTATGTGCTCGCCGATTGCGGCGCGAAGATCCTGATTCACGAGGCCGCGCTCGCCGAGCGGCTGCCCGACGCAAAGGACGTGCCCGATGTGATCCATCGCATCGCCGTCGATGACGATCCCGCCCGATCGTGCTTGTCTTCGCTCGCCGAAAATGCTCCGGCATCGGCACCGGTCGAGGTGAGCGAGGAGGACACCGCGATGATCCTCTACACCTCCGGCACCACGGGCAAGCCGAAGGGCGCGATGCTGGCCCATTGCAACATCGTGCATTCCTCGATGGTGTTCGCGTCCTGCCTGCAATTGACGGGGGCCGATCGCTCGATCGCGGCGGTGCCGCTCGGCCATGTCACCGGCGTCGTCGCCAACATCACCACCATGATCCGCTGCGGCGGGACGCTGATCATCATGCCGGAGTTCAAGGCCGCCGATTACCTCAAGCTCGCCGCGCGCGAGCGCGTCACCTACACGGTGATGGTGCCGGCGATGTACAATCTCTGCCTGCTCCAGCCCGATTTCGACGTCTATGATCTGTCGAGCTGGCGCATCGGCGGCTTCGGCGGCGCGCCGATGCCGGTCGCTACCATCGAGAAGCTCAAGGCGAAGATTCCGGGCCTGAAGCTGATGAACTGCTACGGCGCGACCGAGACGACCTCGCCCTCGACGATCATGCCGGGCGAGCTGACCGAGAGCCATATCGACAGCGTCGGCCTGCCGTGCCCGGGCGCGCGCATCGTCGCAATAGATTCGGACGGGCGCGAGCTGCCGCCCGGCGAGATCGGCGAGCTCTGGATCCAGAGCGCTTCCGTCATCAAGGGTTACTGGAATAATCCGAAGGCCACCGCCGAAAGCTTCACCGGCGGATTCTGGCACTCCGGCGACCTCGGCTCTGTCGATGCGGACGGGTTCGTGCGCGTGTTCGACCGGCAGAAGGACATGATCAACCGCGGTGGCCTGAAGATCTATTCGGCCGAGGTCGAATCCGTGCTGGCCGGTCATCCCGCCGTGGTCGAGAGCGCGATCATCGCCAAGGCCTGCCCGGTGCTGGGCGAGCGCGTCCATGCCGTGGTGGTGACGCGACAGCCGGTCGCCGATGCGGATCTGCGCGCCTGGTGCGCCGAGCGCCTGTCCGACTACAAGGTTCCCGAAACCATGGCGATCACGGCAGACCCGCTGCCGCGCAACGCCAACGGCAAGGTGCTGAAGCGGCAGCTGCGGGAACTGCTCGGAGTTTGAGCCGGGCAGGGGCATCCGGGCTGTCCCGGGTGGTTAACGCCTTGATCGGGCTCGCTTTGCCTTGCCACCGCCATATCGTTAGGCTACCTCGCCGCCACACGGGGACGGGATTCCTGACGCGAACGCTTTGGCGCGCGCACCCGGACGGGCATGGGATTGGCATAAGTGTCTGAATTATTTGACGAAGTCGACGAGGAAGTCCGTCGCGAACAGTTCAAGAGACTGTGGGACAAGTATTCGATCTACTTCATCGCCCTGATGGTGCTGATCGTGGTCGCCGTCGGCGGCTGGCGCGCCCATCAATATTTCGAGGCCCAGAAGGCCGCCGAGGCAGGTGCCGCTTTCGAGAAGGCCGCCGAGCTGTCCGAGCAGGGCAAGCACGAGGACGCCGAGAAGGCCTTCACCGAGCTCGCCGCCAAGGCGCCGTCCGGCTATCGCACCCTGGCGCGGCTGCGTGCTGCGGCCGAGGCCGCGAGCCGCGATCCCAAGGCGGCCGCGAAGATGTATGACGATATCGCGGCCGACCGCAGCATTGGCGGCGAGTGGCAGGATCTGGCCAGGATCCGCGCCGCCGGCCTCCTGCTCGACAGCGCCAGCTATGCCGACATGCAGCAGCGGCTGGAGGCGTCCGCCGCGCCGAAATCGACCTTCCGCCACACCGCCCGCGAGATGCTGGCGCTGTCGGCCTGGCGTAACAACGACATGACTGCAGCCCGCAAATGGCTCGAGGCGATTGACAGAGACGGCGAAACGCCGCCCGGCCTGCGCTCCCGCGCCGAGGCGCTCCAGGCTTTGTTGCCACCCGTCGCCAAGAGCTGACGACGGTTCTCTGACGTAACGAGACACCAAGATGCGCCGCACGCCACGCTTGATCGCAGCCGCCGTCCTGATCGCCTTCACCGGCGTCCTGGGCGGCTGCTCCAGCTTCGATCCGAGCGACCTGCTCGACTTCCTCGACACCAAGAAGAAGCTGCCGGGCGACCGTAAGCCGGTCTTCCCCGAGGGCGTGCCGGGGCTCGAGCAGGGCGTGCCAAGGGATCTGTACAAGGGCGCGCAGCAGCAGCCCGACCCGAACGCACCTGCTGTCGCGGCTCTGCCTGCGGAGCCGGAGCCGGCCAAGCCGGCGAAGGGGGCCAAGGCAAAGCAGACCAGGCAGCCCGCCACGGCGGCCGCGCCGGCCGAAGCCCCCGCCGGCGAGGTCGACGGCGAGGCCCAACCGGAGGCAGCACCAGCGACCTCCGCTCCGCCGCCCAAGCACAAGATCGTCCGCAGGCGCACCACCGCGCCGGATCAGCCGGCCCCGCAGGCGCAACCCGCCCCCGCCACGCAGCAGCAATCGCAGAGCGCCTTTCCGGCGCCACTGCCGAGCGGCAGCTTCTCGCGCTAGAGCATGATCCGGACCCGAAGGGCCGCGTTAGCGCAAAGTGTGAGGCGGTTTTCCGAAGAGATCATGCTCAAACAATATTTCCCGTTGCATTGACAGGCGCAGCCCCGGCAGCGCACGAATGACCGATGTCCTTCACGATCGCCATCATCGGCCGGCCCAATGTCGGCAAGTCGACGCTGTTCAACCGCCTGGTTGGGCAGAAGCTCGCGCTCGTCGATGACCTGCCCGGCGTCACCCGCGACCGCCGCGAAGGCGAGGCCAGGCTCGGCGATCTCCGCTTCACCATCATCGACACCGCCGGCCTCGACGAGGGCGCCAAGGGCTCGCTCACCGCGCGCATGCAGGAGCAGACCGAGACCGCGATCGCACAGGCCGACGCGCTGTTCTTCGTCGTCGACGCCCGTATCGGCCTGACGCCGACCGATCGCGCCTTCGCCGATTTCGCCCGCAAGGCCAACAAGCCGGTGCTGCTCGTCGCCAACAAGAGCGAAGGCAAGCACGGCGATGCCGGCGCGATGGAAGCGTTCGCGCTCGGCCTCGGCGATCCCATCCAGATCTCGGCCGAGCACGGCGAGGGCATGGGCGAGCTTTACGACGCGCTCGCCGGGCTGATGCCCGAGCCCGTCGAGGAAGACGAGGATGAGGACGACGCGCCGCTCACCGAGGAGGAGGCCGCGACGCGCCCGATCCGGGTCGCGATCGTCGGCCGGCCCAATGCCGGCAAGTCGACACTGATCAACCACCTGCTCGGCGAGGAGCGCCTGCTGACCAGCCCCGAGGCCGGCACCACGCGCGATTCCATCGCGGTCGAGATCAACTGGAAGGGCCGCGACTTCCGCGTGTTCGATACCGCAGGCCTGCGCCGCCGCTCGCGCATCGAGGAGAAGCTGGAAAAGCTCTCGGTCGCGGACGCGTTGCGCGCGGTGCGCTTTGCCGAAGTCGTCGTGCTGATGATGGATTCGCAGAACCGCTTCGAGGAGCAGGATCTGCGCATCGCCGACCTGATCGAGCGCGAGGGACGGGCGGTCGTGCTCGCCGTCAACAAATGGGACCTGATGGAGACGAAGGGCGGCGGCGCGATCTCGGGCCTGCGCCGCGACGCCGACCATTGGCTGCCGCAGCTCAAGGGCGTGCCCATCGTCGCCGTCTCCGGCCTGATGGGCGAGGGCATCGATCGCCTGATGCAGGCGATCCAGGACGCCTATGCGATCTGGAACCGGCGCGTGCCGACCGCCGCGCTCAATCGCTGGTTCGAGCAGGCGATCCAGGCCAACCCGCCGCCGGCGGTCTCCGGCCGCAGGCTGAAGCTGAACTACATCACTCAGACCAAGGCGCGCCCGCCGAGTTTTGTTCTCTTCTGCTCGCGGGCGGACGCCGTGCCGCAGTCTTACTTGCGCTACCTGACCAATTCCATGCGCGAGACCTTCGAGCTGCCGGGCACGCCGGTGCGCATCACGCTGCGCGAGAAGGCCAATCCCTTCGCGCACAAGCGCAAGCGGCCGTCGTGAGCGACGGCGCCGGCGAGGCGGCGGTGCAGGGCGCTGCGCCCGTCCGGCGCGGCGCGGTCGCCTTTATCTTCGTCACGATCCTGCTCGACATGATCGCGCTCGGCGTGATCATGCCGGTCCTGCCGAAGCTGATCGAGAGCTTCGTCGACAACGACACAGCACATGCCGCGCGCATCTTCGGCCTGTTCGGCACCGCCTGGGCCTTGATGCAGTTCGTGTTCTCGCCGCTGCTCGGGGCGCTGTCGGATCGTTTCGGACGCCGGCCGGTGGTGCTGCTGTCGAATTTCGGGCTCGCGGCCGATTACGTCTTGATGGCGCTGGCGCCGTCGCTTGCGTGGCTGTTCATCGGCCGCGTCATCTCCGGCATTACCTCGGCGAGCATCTCGACCGCCTTCGCCTATATCGCCGACATCACGCCGCCGGAGCGGCGTGCGGCGGTCTTCGGCCGGATTGGTGCGGCCTTCGGCGCCGGCTTCATCTTGGGCCCGGCGCTCGGCGGCCTGCTCGGCGATGTCGATCCGCGCCTGCCGTTCTGGGCCGCGGCGGCCCTGAGCTTCGCCAACGCGCTCTATGGCCTGTTCGTGCTGCCGGAGTCGCTGTCGCCCGACAAGCGCGCCCCGTTCCGCTGGCGCAGCGCCAATCCGCTCGGCGCGCTGCAGCTGCTGCGTTCCAACGCGGTGCTGGCCGCGTTGTCGATCGTCAACTTCATCGCGCAGGTCGCCCACGTCGTGCTGCCCTCGACCTTCGTGCTCTACGCGACCTATCGCTATGGCTGGGATTCCAAGACGGTGGGCCTGACGCTCGCGATGGTCGGCATCTGCGCCATGGTGGTGCAGGGGTTTGCGATCGGACCCATCGTGCATGCGCTCGGCGAGCGCAACGCGCTGCTGCTCGGCCTCTGCTGTGGCGCGGTCGGCTTCGTGGTCCTCGGCGCTGCGCCGACCGGACCGCTGTCTTGGCTCGGGATTCCCATTCTGGCGCTGTGGGGCATCTCGGGGGCCGCTTCGCAAGCGCTGATGACGCGGCTCGTTGCGCCCGATCAGCAGGGCCAGCTGCAGGGCGCGACCGCGAGCGTGCAGAGCGTGTCGCAGCTCGTCGGCCCGTTCCTGTTCACGCTGACGTTTTCCTATTTCATCGGCGCCGGCGCGCCGCTGCATCTGCCCGGCGCGCCGTTCCTGCTCGCGGCGGTGCTGATGGTGGTGTGCGTGGTGATCGCCGTGCGGTCGCTGGGTGGCGCGAAGACGGCCTGAAACGCCAATGCCCGGGACAAGCCCGGGCATGACGTCGTCGACACCGTTGTAGAACCGCTACGCGGTCACTTCTTCACCAGCGGGCAGTCGCTGTCCTTGAGCGGCTTGGCCGCATCTTCCGGCGCGATGGTGGCGACCAGCTTGTAATAGTCCCACGGTCCCTTCGATTCCTCGGGCTTCTTCACCTCGAACAGATAGGCCGGGATGAGGCGGCGTCCGTCCTGGCGCAACGGACCCTTGCCGAACAGCGGATCGTCGGTCGGCAGCTCCTTCATCTTGGCGACGACCTTGGCGCCGTCACGCGGATTGCTGCCGAGCGCGTCCATCGCCTTCAGGTAATGCAGGATCTCGGCATAGAGGCCCGCAACAGTCATCGAGGGCATCGAGCCCTTGGGCGAGGCCTTCTGGAAGCGCTTCGACCATTCGCGGGTCTGGTCGTTGAGGTCCCAATAGAAGGACTCGGTGAAGGTCAGGCCCTGCGCGGTCTTGAGGCCGAGCGAGTGCACGTCGTTGATGAACAGCAGCAGCGCGGCGAGCTTCTGGCCGCCCTGGACGATGCCGAACTCGGCGGCCTGCTTGATCGCGTTGGTGGTGTCGCCGCCCGCATTGGCAAGGCCGATGATCTTCGCCTTGGACGACTGCGCCTGGAGCAGGAAGGAGGAGAAGTCCGCCGTGTTCAACGGATGCTTGACGCCGCCGAGCACCTTGCCGCCGGTCGCGGTGACGACGGCGCCGGTGTCACGCTCCAGCGCATGGCCGAACGCGTAATCCGCGGTGAGGAAGAACCAGCTGTCGCCGCCCGCCTTGGTCAGCGCCTTGCCGGTGCCGTTGGCGAGCATGTAGGTGTCGTAGGTGAACGAGACGGTGTTGGGCGTGCAGGCCTTGCCGGTGAGGTCGGCGGTGGCCGCACCCGAATTGAGCAGCACCGCATTCTTTTCCTTGACGAGGTTGCTCACCGCGAGCGCGACGCCGGAGCTCGGCGTGTCCGCGATGGCGTCGACCTTGTCGGCATCGATCCATTGCCGTGCGATGTTGACGCCGATGTCGGGCTTGTTCTGGTGATCGCCGGAGAGCACCTCGATGGTCCAGCCCTTGGCTTTCAGGCCGGAATCCTCGACCGCCATCTTCACCGCCGCCACCGAGTTCGGGCCGCCGATGTCGGCATAGAGGCTCGACATGTCGTTGAGCACGCCGATCTTGATGGTCTTGTCTTGCGCGAACGCGGATGTGGCAAAGCCGAAAGCGGCACAGGCCAGAAGAGCCGCGGTGCGGCGTGAGGGCATCGTCATAAAAGGCTTTCCTCCATTGTCAAATAAGCGGACGGCTCTCTTCGGGAGCCTTGTTCCGATTGACGCTCTACCGTGTCCGACGCCAGACGGCAATGCACCTAAAGCCGGATGACGCTGCGTCCTAGCGTCATCCATCGGTTAACTTTTGGGCAAAATGCCTTGAGACGCTATTCAGCGCGTCCGATGCGGCTTGAATTTCTGAATGCGTTTTTTCGGTATCGACACGGCGGTATAGACGTTACCCCCGGTATGGCGTCCGATGGCAATCAGGCCGGCGCGCGGAAGCTCATCAGGGTGCGGGTCCTGTAGTCGTAGAACTTGCCGGTCTCGGTCCAGTCGGGCGCGCACAGCGGCACGATGAATTCGGCGACCTGCTCGGGCGTGTCGAGCGTCTCGGGATCCTCGCCGGGCATCAGGGTCGCGCGCATGCGGGTGCGGACCGGGCCGGGATTGAACAAATTGACGCGCAACTTCATGTTCGCGGTTTCCTGCGCCCAGGCGCGCGCCAGCGTCTCCAGTGCCGCCTTGGACGCGGCGTAGGGGCTGACGTAAGCAGTGGCCTTGTTGGCGGCACCCGAGGTGATGAACACGGCGCGGCCGGCATCGGACTGCTTCAGCAGCGGCTCCATGCAGCGGATCAGCTGGAAGTTCGCGGAGACGTTCACAGCCATCACGTCGTTAAAGGTCTTCAGCTCGATATGGCCGATCGGCGAGGACGGGCCGAGCACGCCGGCATTGCCGACCAGGATGTCGAGCTTGCCGTAGCGCTCGTGCAGGCCGGCGCCGAGCCGCGCGATGCCGTCGGAATCGGTGAGGTTGAGCGGCACCAGGGTGGCGCTGCCGCCAAGTTTGCGGATCTCGTCGTCGAGCTCCTCCAGCCCGCCTTGCGTGCGCGCGACCGCAACAATGTGCGCGCCGGCTTTCGCCAATGCGATAGCGGTGGCGAAGCCGATGCCGCGCGAGGCGCCTGTGACGAGAGCGATACGGTCAGCGAGGGGTTTGGTCATGGCGGGGGTTTTACAGGCGTGGATGGCCGGGACAAGCCCGGTCATGACGGAATTTAGGCCCTCAAGCTTTTAGCTACCGCCGCCCAACTGAATATTGTCGCTGTTGGTTCCGTTTCCCGAGCCGTCGGGGGTGACCTTCATGCCTTGCCTGAAGGCGAACACAATAAAGCCGATCAACACCAGTCCGCAGACGATGGCGATGGCCAGCTGCATGGTCGCGGCCTCGCGTCAGCTCGCCTCCGCCAGCAGTGACAGCTGCCGCGGCTGCGGCTCGGTCTGGGTCTGGTCGGTGAGGTGGGTCGGGTAGGCCCCGGTAAAACAATGATCCGCGAACTTCGGATTGGCGGGGTCGCGGCCGGGCTCGCCCATGGCGCGGTACATGCCGTCGATCGACAGGAAGGCGAGCGAGTCCGCGCCGATGAGCTCGCGCATCTCCTCCAGCGAATGCGTCGCAGCCAGGAGGCCGCCGCGGTCGGGCAGGTCGATGCCGTAATAGTCAGGATAGAGGATCGGGGGCGAAGCGAGGCGGAAATGCACCTCCTTGGCGCCGGCATCGCGCATCATGCGCACGATCTTCTTCGAGGTGGTGCCGCGCACCAGGGAATCGTCGATCAGGATGATGCGCTTGCCTTCGATCGCGGCGCGGTTGGCCGAGTGCTTCATGCGCACGCCGGATTCGCGGATCGCCTGCGTCGGCTGGATGAAGGTGCGGCCGACATAATGGTTGCGGATGATGCCGAGCTCGAACGGCACGCCCGAATGCTGGCTGTAGCCGACCGCCGCGGGCACGCCGGAATCCGGCACCGGCACGACGACGTCGACGGGCACATGGCTCTCGCGCGCGAGCTGCGCACCGAAGGCCTTGCGCACCTCGTAGACCGAGCGGCCGTGGACGATGGAATCCGGCCGCGAGAAGTAGATGTATTCGAAGATGCAGGGGCGCGGCGCCATCGGCGGGAACGGCTTGTGGATGTCCTGGCCGTTCTCGTCGAACACGATGACTTCGCCCGGCTCGATGTCGCGCACGAAGCGTGCACCGATGATGTCGAGCGCGCAGGTCTCGGAGGTCAGGATCGGGCAGCCATCGAGCTCACCGAGCACCAGCGGGCGGATGCCACGCGGATCGCGCGCGCCGACCAGCTTCTTGTTGGTGACCGAGACCAGCGCATAAGCGCCCTCGATCTCGCGCAGCGCGTCGATATAGCGCTCGATGAAACGGCTGCGCCTCGAGCGCGCCACCAGATGCAGGATCACCTCGGTGTCGGAGGTCGACTGCATCATGGCGCCGCTCTTGACGAGCTCGCGGCGCAGCGTCAGGCCGTTGGAGAGATTGCCGTTGTGGGCGACGGCGAGACCGCCGGCATTGAGCTCGGCGAACAGCGGCTGCACGTTGCGCAGGATGGTCGCGCCGGTCGTGGCGTAGCGGACATGGCCGACCGCGACATTGCCGGGCAGGCGGTCGATCACCTCGCGGCGGGAGAAGGTGTCGCCGACGAGGCCGAGGCGGCGTTCGGAATGGAAGCGGCTGCCGTCGTAGGAGACGATGCCGGCGGCCTCCTGGCCGCGGTGCTGCAGGGCGTGAAGGCCGAGCGCGGTGATGGCGGCCGCATCGGGATGGCCGTAGATGCCGAAGACGCCGCATTCCTCGCGGATCGTGTCTCCGTCCAGGTCGTCCTGAAGCTCTAACGCGGCCGAGCCGGGATCGCGTTCAGTGTGGGCGTCCTGGTCAGGGTGTCGCATCTCGTCCGCGCCTCTCTTTAGGGCCAAATCAACGCGCCGCAGGTTTCTCGATCAGCTTTTTCATGCCGTCACGAGCCGATTTACTGTACCCGTCGCCACTGCCCGAAGGCTGCTGCTCGGATTCAGCTTGATCATCATCTGGTTTGTTTTTCTTGAATCTCTTCAAGATGGTGTTCTCGGGGTCGTCAGGCAAGAGGGCCATCAGCCAATCGCCGGTTCCCTGGAGCACGACCCGGGACTTGGCCCCGGTGACCCAGTCGGGGCGCTGCTTGTCCGGCACCAGCCAGGTGAAGAACAGGAACGCGACCACGACGATCAAAAGCCCGCGAGCCAGGCCGAACAGGAAGCCAAGGGTGCGATCCAGCGCGCCAATGCGCGAATCCAGGATCATGTCGGAGATCCGGACCGTGATGACGGAGACCACGACCAGGGTGCCGATGAACACGCCCGCGACCACGACGACGCTCGCGACCGTGTCGTTGTTGAAATAGGTCTTGGCGGTTGGCAGCAGCTTCGAGAAGGAATACAGCGTCACGATTGCCGCCGCACCCCAGGCCGCGATCGACAGGATTTCGCGCATGAAGCCGCGGACCATGGCGAGCAGGCCCGAAATCAGCATCACACCGAGCAGGATCAGGTCGAGGAGTGTTACTGGCATCGGCTGGTCTGGTCCGCTCGTACTTCAAAGGTGCTTCTGGCCGAATCGGTGCTTGGCCGCTGCCCTAAAAGACGGGCAGACGGCGTTCCCGGCAAGGCCGCAACCACGCAATCCCATGCTGCTTTTGTGACGGCTGTATAGCGGCGAGGGCCTCCGGCGTCACCTCCACCTAACCCTCTCCGCGGCGGAATCTTGCCGGTGTGGCATTTTTCTCTGGCTGCGCGCTGGATTCGCCCCGGCGGGAGCCCCTGGCTGCGATCTCGGCCACCAATGTCGTCAGGCTGTTCACCGCGTTCAGGGACAGGCCGGCGTCGCCGCCCGCATCGCCCCGTGCCGATTCGGGCAGCACGGCGCGCTGGAAACCGAGCTTTGCCGCTTCCTTCAGCCGGGCCGGGGTCTGCGCCACCGGGCGCACCACGCCCGACAGCGAGATTTCGCCGAAATAGACGGCATCGGTGGGTAACTGCGCATTAACCAGCGAGGACACCAGCGCTGCGGCCGCGGCCAGGTCGGCCGCCGGCTCGTGGATGCGCAGGCCACCAGCGACGTTCAGATAGACGTCGTGGCCGGACAGCTTGACCCCGCAATGGGCCTCCAGCACCGCCAGCACCATCGAGAGCCGGCTCGGATCCCAGCCGACCACGGCCCGGCGCGGGGTGCCGAGCGAGGTCGGGGCCACCAGTGCCTGCAATTCGACCAGAACCGGCCTGGTACCCTCGATGCCGGCGAAGACCGCGGTGCCGGGCGTGCCGAGATCGCGCTCGGACAGGAACAGCTCGGAAGGATTGGTGACCTCGCGGAGGCCAAGGCCGGTCATCTCGAACACGCCGATCTCGTCGGTCGGGCCGAAGCGGTTCTTCACCGCGCGCAGGATGCGGAATTGCTGCGAGCCTTCGCCCTCGAACGACATCACCGCATCGACCATGTGCTCGACCACGCGCGGGCCGGCGATCTGGCCGTCCTTGGTGACGTGGCCGACCAGGATGATGGCCGCACCGGTCTTCTTGGCAAAGCGGATCAGCGCCTGCGCCGAGGCGCGCACCTGCGTCACCGTGCCGGGCGCCGATTCCACCGTGTCGGTCCACATGGTCTGGATCGAGTCGATCACGATCAGCCGGGGCACCGCGCCCTCCGACAGCGTCGAGACGATGTCCTCGACCGAGGTCTCGGCGGCGAGCTGCACCGGCGCGTCCGACAGCCCGAGCCGCTCGGCGCGCAGGCGCACCTGCGCGACCGCCTCTTCGCCGGAGATGTAGACGACGCGGTGGCCGGCCCGCGCCAAGAGGCTGGTCGCCTGCGTCAGCAGCGTCGACTTGCCGATGCCGGGATCGCCGCCGACCAGCAGCACCGAGCCGCGCACGAAGCCGCCGCCGGTGACGCGGTCGAGCTCGCTCATCCCTGAGGACAGGCGCGGCGCATCCGGGCTTTTTCCGGCGAGGCTTTCCAGCGCGAACGTTCGGCCCTTACGCTTGGAGCGGATCGACACCGGCACACTGCCGCTGGTGTCTTCCTCAGCGAGCGTATTCCACTCGCCGCAGGACTCGCACTTGCCCTGCCAGCGGTTATAGGCCGCGCCACAGTTCTGGCAGACGAAGGAGAGGGTGGATTTGGCCATGAGGATAGCGAGTCGCGGGTTTCAGATCTGCTGATAGCACGGATTGGCAGGTCGATCGCCGGCGCTTCGAATATCTGAATTCGGCAGGCGAGATATACCTTTCGTTAGCCTTGCGCCGCTGTGCCCGGTGCGATTTTGCCAATTCTTAGCGGACGTGGGTGCAATCTCGGAACCCAATGGGGGCGGCGAAATTGACGAGATTCCTGCGAATATTGCTCGCGGCGGGCATGGTCTGCGGCGCTTTTGGGTCCGTTGGCGGTAGCGTTGCCAAGCCCCTCAACATCGTCTTCGTCAATCCCGGCAAGGCCGGCGAGGTCTACTGGGACATGGTCGCGCAGGCCATGCAGGCCGCCGGCCGCAAGCTCGACGCGCGTGTCGAGGTGCTGACCAGCGAACGCAACCACCGCACCATGCAGGAGCTCGGCTTCGGCGTGGTGGCCCGTCCCGACAAGCCCGACTTCCTCATCCTGTCGAACGAGGAATCCGCCGCCGTTCCCATCCTCGAGGCGGCCGAAGCCGCGGGCGTCAAGACGCTGCTGCTCTCGAACACGCTGATCGGCGAGGACGCGGTGCGCTTTGGACCGCCGAGGCAAAAGCTCAAGACATGGCTCGGCGACATCACGACCGATCTTCAGACCGCGGGCGCGCGGATGGCCAATGCGCTGATCACGGCGGCGCGCGCCGAAAAATGGCAGAGCGCGGACGGCAAGATCCACATTCTCGGCATCGGTGGCGACGAGACCACGCCGGCTTCGATCGCCCGCAACGCCGGCCTCACGCGCGCGGTGGATGCTGCGTCCGACGTCGTGGTGGACCGCATGCTGTTCGCCAACTGGACGCAGTCCGAGGCCGAGCGCGTTACGGCAAACTACCTGAGCTGGGCCGCGCGCAAGCAGATCCGGCCTGCCGGGATCTGGGCCGGTAACGATCCGATGGCGCTCGGCGCGGTACGCGCGGCGATCGCCGCCGGCCTCGTGCCCGGCGAGAACATCCAGGTGGTCGGCCTCAACTGGTCGGAGGATGCGCTGCGGGAGATCAAGGCGGGCCGCATGCTCCTGACCGATGGCGGACATTTCCTGCTCGGCGGCTGGTCAGTCGTTCTGCTGCGCGACTATGCCGATGGCTGCGATTTTGCAGCCGTTTCGCCCCGCGTCGAGGTCAAGACCTCGGCGATCACGCGCGACAATCTCGCGTCTGTCGGCGACCTCATCAAGACCCGTGCGTTCGACCGGATCGACTTCACGCGGTTCCGGGCGAAGGCCGGACGCTGCGGCCAATACGATTTCTCGCTCGATGCGCTCATCTCGTCGCTGCCGGTTGCCGAAGGCGTGGCGGATTGATGCGCAAGGATGAGGCGATGACCGATCCGGATCGCAGCGTGCAGGCAGCGCCGCCGCGCTTGCGCTCGGTCGTCCACGCGATGATCTGGGCCACCGTGCCCGTTCTGCTGCTGGTTCAATTGCTCGCCTCCGCCGGCGTCGAGGCATCGAGCTTCTGGTCGCAGCTCAGGCAACTCGACGCCCGCATGGCCCGCGTCGCCGAAAGCCGGGCCGAGCTGATCGCCGAGCCGCTCTGGAAGATGCGCTACGACCAGGTCACGGGCGTGCTCAACGAGATCATGCACGACGAGACCATTGCGGCGGCGGCCGTCTATGACGATACCGGCGCTGCGATCGCCCGCGTGGTCGCGCGCCCCCAAGGCCAGTCGGTCGCCGAGGTCTCGCACCCGATCCACTACAGCAACGGCAATATGGCCGTTCAGGCCGGCCGCATCGCCATCGCCTATTCGCGTGCGACGCTGTACGCGGATGCGGGCAGCCGCCTGCTGCTGCTGCTCGTCGTCGGGCTGCTCGCAACGTTCGCGACCCTGATAGCCATGCGGATCTCCGCCAACATCTTCATCGGCAGGCCGCTCGCGGCCATGATGTCGGCGATCCAGCGCAGCAAGCAGGACGGCCGGGCTTATCCGGCCGACGTCACCTCCTCGAACGAATTCGGCCAGCTCGCGCGCGCATTCAATGCCATGCAGCACACGACCTCGGGCGCGCTGGACCGGCTCGGACACATGGCGACCCACGATCCGCTCACTGGGCTGCCTAACCGGCGCTCCCTGACCGAGCGCCTCGCCGTGACGAGCCAGAATGGAGGCGCGCCGGATACGCTGGTCGCGTTCTGCTTCATCGATCTCGACGACTTCAAGGGCATCAACGACACCTTCGGTCACGAGGCCGGCGATGCGTTCCTGGTCCAGATTTCGCAGCGTCTTCGTCGCGCGGTCGAAGCCGGGGACTGGGTCGCCCGGCTCGGCGGCGACGAGTTCGTCGTCATTCGCCCCGAGGTGAGCAACGAGCAGGCCGCGCATGCATTCGCTCAACGCGTGCTCGATGCCATTTCCGAACCGATCCGCCTCCACGACAAGCAGGTGGTGCCGCGCGCCAGCATCGGCCTGGCCGTGCGCCACGCCGACGATCCGGAGCTGTCGCATCTGCCGACGCTCGCCGACATCGCGCTCTATCACGCCAAGAGCAAGGCGCCCGGCACGGTCGCCGTGCTGGACGAAGCGCTCCAGCGCGACTATCGCCGCCGCAGGGATCTCGAGCTCGCCATTCCCACCGGCTTCGCCGAGGGCCAGTTCGAGGTCTGGTACCAGAGCCAGGTCGATCTCGACAGCCATGAGGTGGTCGGTCTGGAAGCGCTGATCCGCTGGCGCCATCCCGAGCACGGCGTGATCGGCCCCGGCGAATTCCTGCCGCTGATCGAGCGCAGCGGCAATAATGCGCGGCTGACGCGCTACGTGCTGACCGATGCCTGCCGGGCTTTGCAGCAATTGGCTGCCGCGGGCAGGCCGCAGATCCGGGTCGCCATCAATCTACCGCCATCCGAGCTTGCCGACCATTCGCTCGCCGCCGAGTTGCGCGCGACCTGCGCGCGCTTCGGCGTCGCAGCATCGATGCTCGAGCTCGAGATCACGGAAGGATCGCTGATCAACAACATCGCCAGCGCCTCCGAAACGCTGCATCGCCTGCGGCGCCTGGGGGCCACGATCGCGCTCGACGATTTCGGCACGGGCTACTCTTCGCTTGCCCATCTGCGCCGGTTTCCGCTCGACAAGGTGAAGATCGACAAGGCGTTCATCAGCGAAATCCCCGACAGCGCGGAGGACAAGGCCATCGTCGGCGTCATCGCATCGCTTGCCGCCACGCTGGGGCTGACATTGGTCGCCGAAGGCATCGAGCGCGCCGAACAGGCCGAGGCCATGCGTGAGATGGGCGTGAGGCTCGGGCAGGGTTTCCTCTATCAGCGGCCGCAGCCGCTCGAGGCCGTGCTGCAATGGCTCGAGGGCCAGCCGGCCGTGTCGGGCCGCGTCGTCGCTGACAGCCCATCGATCAGCCCGGAATTCGCCGCCTGAGCCGCGGCCGGGTTACGGCTGCGTTGCGGTCCAGAGCATCGAGACCCCGGCCGCGATCATGATCGCGTCCATCAAGAGGCGGAAAACATCCGGCCTCAGATGCAGCACGAAGCGTTTGGCGATGAAGGCACCAAGCATCAGCGATGAGCCCGCGATCAGGCCCTTGATGAAGACCTCGCCGGTGAGCGCGCCGAAACGCTCGAAGGTCACTGATTTCGCGAAATAGAGCCCGAGCGAGGCGGCCGCTTCGGTGGCGAGGAACGCGCCCTTGGACAGGCCGTAGAACAGGAACAGCGGCACGCTGAGCGGCCCGGTCGAGACCACGATGCCGGTGAGATAGCCGATCACCGCGCCGCCGATCGCAAGGTGCCAGAGATTGGCCTTGAGGTCGTGCCGCGCCAGAAAGTGCCGCACCGGCACCATCGCGATCAGGAACAGGCCGATGGCGAGATCGACGGCATGCGAGGGCAGCGCCAGCAGCGTCCGCGCGCCGAGCGCGGCCGCTGGAATGCCCGTGACCGAATAGGCCGCACAGGCCCGCCAGTCGACCTCGCGCCACCACGCCAAAATGCGCGAGAAGTTCGCCATCACCGAGGCCACCGCCATGATCGGCACGGCCTCCTTCGGCCCGTAAGCGTAGACCAGCACCGGCATCAGCATGATCGACGAGCCGGTGCCGACGATGCCTGAGATGGTGCCGGCAATGAGGCCGACGGTGAGGACGAACAGGAAGGCCAAGGGGCGCGCTCCGGGAATCATCGAGTGTAGCCGGAGCGGGCGCGGAGCGCGAATGTCTGTCCCACCCGACCGGGGCTACGAGGCCGGAACCCACACCAGAGCCGATGCTTAAGGACTGCGGTTTCGGTTCAGCCGCCGCGCCTCGCCGGCAATCTTCTTCGTGACCACGAGATCGACATGCCGGTTCAGGGCTGCGTTGGCGGCGCGCCACACCGGCATGGCTTCTTCGAGCTTGCGGGCACCGGCTTCCGTCAACCACGCCAGCCGCCGCCGCGAGCCCCTGAGGTTCGCGGCGATTTCGACCAGACCCTTACTCTCGAGTGCGCGAAGGTTGCGCGACAAGGTCGACTTGTCGAGGCATGCGGCTTCGCCGATCGCGGACAGGCTGTCGTCCTCTGCCGACGCGATCACCGCAAGCAGGGTGAATTGCTCGATCGCCAGATCCGTCTTCCGCATCTTCTGGTCGACGAAACGCGTGATCTGCCTGGCTGCGATCCGCGCCAGATGGGAGCCGCAGCTGTCGACCACGGTTTGCGCGTCTTCGCGGAGTGTCCGCGTGCCGTTCTGCCTTTTCATGTCGCCAATGTCGGCTGGGCCGTTGTGGGAACGCAAGAGCCGTCGAGTGGGAAGTTGCAGATACAACCTCCGGCAGGCATCGAGCGTGGCCCTCCTGCTACATCCAGCTACCACATTTTCACATAAGCAAAGTTCGAGGGGCAATGTGGCGCACGAGCAAGGTGCTTGGCGATCACGTTTCAGGCGCACCTGACATGTTTGGAATGGCACTGGGAATGGAACGGTGGATGAGCATGCGGCGGATCGGACCGATCGTCGTCGCGATCGCAGGATGGATGAGCGCGGCGTCCGCCGCAGATCACGCCATGCCGGTGAAAGCGCAGCGCACGGTTGCCGTGTACGACTGGACCGGCTTTTATGCAGGCGTCAACCTCGGTTATCTGACTGGGCACAATCCGAGCAATTATTCCCTGGACAGCGCGCCGGTGGGAGCAAGCATGACGCTGGCGCCGCGCGGTGCCATCGGCGGTGTTCAGGCCGGCTATAACAAGCAGATTGCGCATTGGGTCTTCGGTGTCGAGGCGGATTGGCAGGGAGCCGACGCGGACGATTTCTACTGCACCAATTGCGGGGTCGATCCCGGCGGCGGAATGACCCAGCGGGTCAGCTGGATTGCGACGGTGCGCGGCCGCGCGGGGCTCGGCACGGGGCCGCTGCTGTTCTACGGCACGGCCGGCGCAGCATTCGGCCGCGTTAGCGTGGACGTGAACTGCTGCGTGGGCGGGCAGGTGCTTGTTTCGAATTTGGCGGCCACCCGCACGGGATGGACGGCGGGAACAGGCATCGAAGCCGCGCTTGGCGGCAACTGGACGGTCAAAGCCGAGTATCTGTATCTCCATCTCGGGACCGCTTTCCAGGTGGTGCCGTTCGCGCCTCCGTTCGCGCCGGACGCTGTGCGCGCGGGTGGCGAGTTTAACGCCCATCTGGCGCGGCTCGGGGTGAATTATCGATTTGGCCAAGAGACTGCGGGGGCTTCCTGGTCGCAGACCCGCGACTGGGCCGGCGCCTATGCCGGCGTCAATCTCGGTTTCGGGGCGGCGCGCACTCCCTTGACCCAGGAACTCGTGGCGACCCCGGCGGCCACCTTGCGCAGCGTTGTTGCGCCTGACGGGGCGGTCGGCGGCGGGCAGGTCGGTTTCAATTGGCAGGCCGGACGCGTTGTTGCCGGTTTGGAGGCGGACGTGCAGTGGTCCGCTCAGAAGGACAGCATCTGCCGTGGCTGTCCGCCGACGCCGGGGTTTGGAACGTCCATTGTCGAGCATCGACTGCCGTGGTTGGTGACCGCGCGTGCGCGCATCGGCTACGGGGCTGGGCCCGCTCTGCTGTACGTCACGGGCGGCGGTGCTTTTGGGCGTGTCGAGCAGAATCTCAGCCAATTTGCGCCACCGCTTAGCAGCTTCTCTGCCGCCCGCTTTGAGCGCGGCGGCTGGGTTGTCGGTGGCGGTATCGAGGCCGCGATCGCCGAGAACTGGAGCGCGAAGCTCGAATATCTGCACATCAATCTCGGGACGTTTCGCTCTCAAGGCAATATCGGCATCGTTGCCTCGACATACGAGTCGGATATCAGCAACAACCTATACCGCGTCGGCTTGAACTACAGGTTCGGCGCATCACCGCTGGTCGCGGCGAAGAATTGAGCTCCTCGAACCGCTGCCGCTTTGGGCAGCGAGCGGGTGTCCCGATGACGAGCCGGTCCGTTCGTCCGCCATGGCAAGGCGCATGGGCGATTCCTTAAGCCGTTGAATCGGCTGGAGGCGGGCTACTGTGCATGGGGTTGTTTTCATGTTCTTGTTGTGGGGCATCCCGCCGTCAAGGCGCGCCTGTTCGACAATGTCGATCTCGACTCCGTGCCGGTCAACGTGATCGACGGCAGGAATTTGTGGTGAGGCTCACCGCAACACCACCCATGCCGGCGCGTGGTCGCTGGCGCCGTCCTCGCCGCGGATCTTCTTGTCGACGCCGGCCTTGGCGAGACGCGGGGCGAGGGCGGGGCTGAGCAGGAGATGATCGAGCCGCAGCCCCGCATCGCGCGGCCAGCGGTTCCGCATGTAGTCCCAGAAGGTGTAGATGCGCTTGTCCGGATGCAATTGGCGGATCGCGTCGCACCAGCCTTGCTCGACCAGCGCGGCAAAGGCCGCGCGGCTCTTCGGCTGGATCAGCGCGTCCTTGTCCCATGAGCGCGTCGGATAGATGTCGATCTCGGTTGGCGCGACGTTGTAATCGCCGGCGAGCACCACCGGCAGGTCCTGCTTGATGAAGGTCTTGGCGTGGCGCCGCAGCCGCGCGAACCAGTCGAGCTTGTAGTCGAATTTCGGTCCCGGCTGCGGATTGCCGTTGGGCAGGTAGATGCTGGTGACGATGACGCCGCGCACGGCGGCCTCGATGTAGCGCGCTTCGAGATCGGAAGGTTTTCCCGGCAACCGGTCGCGCGTCAGCACGGGCTCGGCGTTACGGGCGAGGATGGCGACGCCGTTCCAGGTTTTTTGTCCACGCCAGACCGCGCCATAGCCGATCTTTTCGATCGCGGCCGCCGGAAATTCGCCATCACTTGCCTTCAACTCCTGAAGCGCGACCACATCGGGCTTCGCAGCGCGCAGCCATGCCAGGAGATTGGGCAGGCGGCGGTTGATGTTGTTGATGTTGAACGTCGCGATCTTCATGTAGAGCTACCGGCTCCTGCCTTCCGTCCTCGGAGATACAATGTCCAAGTTGAGCTTTGCCGCTATCGCCTTCGTCGTCGCGTTCTCCGGGGCCACGGCACACTCAGCCGAAACGCGCGGCGCGTGCAAGGCGGACTACGACAAATTCTGCGCCGGCATCGCGCCGGGCAGCGGCATCGTCGCCTGCCTCAACGCCAAGCGCGACCAGCTCAGCGCCACCTGCAAGACGGCACTCGACAGCCGGAAGAAGAAGTAGCTGCGGGTGGCTTAGCTCGGCAGCGGCGGGGCTGCCGGCTGCCCGGCACTCGACGCCGGCTCGGGCTTGACCAGCGGCTCCTCCACAATGCCGCCCTTGTAGACGCGCGCGTAGCGCCGGCCGAGGCTGGTCAGCACCTCGTAGCCGATCGTGCCGAAATGATGCGCAAGCTCGTCGACGGTGATGCCTTCGCCGAGCAGCGTCACCATGTGGCCGCGCCGCGTCGTGTTCGGCGGCAGATCGGTGATGTCGATTGCGATCAGGTCCATGGAGATGCGGCCCGCGACAGGGCAGCGCTTGCCGGCCACGATGACCTCGGCGCCGCGGGTGCCGTCATTGGAGCTGGCGGCACGGAAATAGCCGTCGGCATAGCCGACCGCGATGATCGCCAGCTTGGTCGGCCGCCGCGCGGTCCAGGTGCCGCCATAGCCGACGGTCTCGCCGCGATCGATGCTGCGGATCTGCACGATGCGCGCCTTGAGGTCGACCACCTGCTGCATGGGATTGTCGGCCTCCGGCGTCGGGTTGACGCCGTAGAGCGCAGCTCCCGGCCGCACCAGGTCGAACTGGAACGGCGCGCCGAGGAAGATGCCGGAGGAGTTGGAGAGTGCCGCCGGCACGCCTGTGAACTCGCTGGCGATGCTGCGGAAGGCCGCGAGCTGTCGGGCATTGATCGGGCTGTTGAGCTGCTCGGCCGCGACCAGATGGCTCATCACCAGCGTGATGCCGTGATCGCCGGCGTTGATGCGGGGGATGATGGCCTGCGCCTCCGACAGCGTCAGCCCGAGCCGGTTCATGCCGGTATCGATGTGAATGGCTGCGCCCCCGTTCCAGCCGGTGCGGCGGCAGAACACGTCCCATTCGGCGAGCTCGTTGAGATCGCCGATCACCGGCCGGCAATTGATCCTGGCGTAGTGCTCGCCGGTGTTCTGGAAGTAGCCGCCGAGCACGTAGATCGCGGGCTCGGGAACGGCGGCGCGCACCTTGCGCGCTTCCTCGATGGTGGCGACGAAGAAGGTCTTGCAGCCGGCTTTGCTCAGGGCGCGCGACACCTGCTCGGCGCCGCAGCCATAGGCGTCGGCCTTGATCACCGCCGAACATTCGGCCGGCACCGCCGTCTTCTCGAGCTTGCGCCAATTGGCGATGATCGCGTCGAGATCGACGGTCAGCACGCCGCCGAAGGCGGCGAGCGCGGCAGCCTGGTTGGCCTCCGCGGAGAGTGGGCCGGATTGGGTGGTTGTCTTCGGAGCGGACGCCATTGTCATGGCGCCGTTTTACGCAAGAGGCCGGCCCCGTTCAACCCGGGGAACTTAGTAGTCGCTGCGATCCGGCAGCTGCCCGTCATGCGCGAGGTCGCCGAAGCGCGTGACCGAGGCGTCGAAATGCAGCTCGACCGTGCCGGTCGGACCGTGGCGCTGCTTGCCGATGATGACTTCGGCGCGGCCGACCGTGCGCTCCATGTCGGCCTGCCATTTGGCGTGCTCCTCGGTGCCGGGACGCGGCTCCTTCATGGCGAGGTAATATTCCTCGCGGAACACGAACAGCACGACGTCGGCGTCCTGCTCGATCGAGCCGGATTCACGCAGGTCCGAGAGCTGCGGCCGTTTGTCGTCGCGGGATTCGACCTGGCGCGAGAGCTGCGAGAGCGCGATCACGGGAACGTTGAGCTCCTTGGCCAACGCTTTCAGGCTGGTCGTGATCTCCGTGATTTCCTGCACGCGGCTGTCGCTGGCGCGTTTGCCCGAGCCCGAGAGCAACTGGATGTAGTCGATCACCAGGAGATCGAGACCCTTCTGGCGCTTGAGCCGGCGCGCGCGCGCCATCAGCTGTGCGATCGAGAGGCCGCCGGTGGCGTCGACGTAGAACGGCAGCGATTGCAGCTCGATCGAGACCTGCCGGATCTTCTCGAAATCGGCCTCCGTAATGCCGCCGCGGCGGATGTGGGAGGAGGGAATGCCGGTGCGCTCGGCCACGATACGCGTGGCGAGCTGGTCGGCCGACATTTCGCAGGAGAAGAAGCCGATCACGCCGCCGTTGGCGGCTTTCATGGTGCCGTCGGCCTGAAGTTCCGGCACGTAGGCTTGCGCGACGTTGTAGGCGATGTTGGTCGCCAGCGAGGTCTTGCCCATGCCGGGGCGGCCCGCGACGATGATGAGGTCGGAGTGCTGCAGGCCGCCCATCTTGGTGTCGAGATCGCGCAGGCCCGTGGAGATGCCCGACAGCTTTCCGTCGCGCTGGAACGCCTTCGCCGCAAGGTCGACCGCGACCGTCAGCGCCTGCGAGAATTTCTGGAAGCCGCCGTCATAGCGGCCGGATTCCGCGAGCTCGTAAAGCTTGCGTTCGGCGTCCTCGATCTGCGCCCGCGGCTGGAAGTCGACCGGCGCGTCATAGGCGACGTTGACCATGTCCTCGCCGATGCCGATCAGGTCGCGGCGCAACGACAGATCGTAGATGGTGCGGCCATAGTCCTGGGCGTTGATGATCGTGGTTGCTTCGGCCGCGAGTCGCGCCAGATATTGGCCGATGGTCATGCCGCCGACATCGGTATCGGCGGGCAGGAACGTCTTCAGCGTGACCGGGGTCGCGATCTTGCCCATCCGGATCAGGCTGCCGGCGGTCTCGAAGATGGTCTGGTGCAGCGGCTCGAAGAAGTGCTTCGCCTCCAGGAAGTCGGAGACGCGGTAAAAGGCGTCGTTGTTGACCAGGATCGCGCCCAGAAGGCTCTGTTCCGCCTCGATATTGTGCGGCGCGCTCCGATAGGCGGGAGTTCCGGCATCGGGCGTTAGTTTGAGGACGTTCGAATCAGTCAGGGCCATGGTCGGACGTGCTTAGCAATTTTCTTGGGCGGATGCGGGGCCGGGATAAAGCGCCGCCGCAGGCCAAAGCGGAAGCAAAAGCTGACCGCTATCAACCGCTCAGTTAAAATGGTGGATGATTAGCAGCCGCAGCATGCGCCGCGCTTGACTGGATTTTGGCGGAGCTCGCTCGTCGCAAAGGGGCCGCGGTCGCGCCATGGAAAAATCCTGAAACCCGTGAACCCTGAGGGCTGGCGCGCAGACCTATGGGGAGGCGCGCGAGATGACGCACGCTGTTGGCATTGGGCTCGGCCCTAAACCAGCAGGAGGTAGACCAGCGCAACCAAGGCCGCCCCAACGCCCGTGACCATCAGGGCGTAATCGGTGCGGAGGTCGTCCTGCACGTCGAATGAGGTTTGGGTCTCTTTGCTCATGGCGACTGTCTAAGCCAGGCCCGACTGGACTTATGTGAAACAGATCACATCTCCCCGGATTCTTTCGGGGGTCATGCCGGAACAGGCAGATGGGCAGGGGGTTATCTCAGCCCCGCCGACAGGGATACGAGGCGAGCGATGCAGCCAGAACGGCAGCACCAGAATTGGCGAAGCGATGCCGGCAGCCGGCTTTGGCTGTCGGGGCTCATCGCGGCCATGAAGCACGCGGAGCGGCCCGAGGTGCGGCGCCAGCCGGTCGCCCCCGAAATCATGCTGGAATTGCGGGCGCAATTGGCGTTAACGGCGTCTTTCCGCACGTCCGGGATTTCGACGCTTCGTCATTAGAGTTCAGACTTATTCACCAGCCAACTTGAGCCTCGGCATGGCCGCGCCCTCCCGCGCCCGCAGCCGGGTTTCCTCCCGCGGGATGTAGTCGCGGGTCATCGGCACCACGCCCTGGCGACGGGTGATCTGGATCTGGAAGTTCATCATGGCTTGCTTGCGGAACGTCATCTCGCAGGCCGCGAGGTAAAATTCCCACATCAGGGCGAAGCGCTCGTCGTAGAGCTGAACGGCTTCCTCGCGCCGTGCCATGAAGCGCTCGCGCCAGGCCTTCAGCGTCTCGGCGTAGTGCAGGCGCAGAATCTCGACGTCGCAGACCAAGAGGCCTGCGCGCTCGATCGCCGGCAGCACCTCCGAGAGGGCGGGGATGTAGCCGCCGGGGAAAATGTATTTGGCGATCCAGGGATTGGTCGAATCCGGGCCCTGCGAACGGCCGATCGAATGCAGCAACATGACGCCGTCTTCCTTCAGCAGCTCGGCGCAGCGCTGGAAGTAGGCGTCGTAGAACCTTGCCCCGACATGTTCGAACATGCCGACGGAGACGATGCGGTCGAACGTACCTTCGACGTCGCGATAATCCTGGAGCTGGAATCTGGCCGAGCCCGTCAGGCCCTTTTCGGCGGCGCGCGCATTGGCGACCTGCAGCTGCTCGGTCGACAGCGTGATGCCGGTGACGTCGGCACCCGCGATCTCGGCGAGATAGAGCCCGAGGCCACCCCAGCCGGAGCCGATGTCGAGCACGCGCTGGCCACTCCTGACGAGAAGCTTCGCCGCGATGTGCCGCTTCTTGGCAAGCTGCGCGTCGTCCAGCGACATCTCAGGCGTCTCGAAATAGGCGCAGCTGTATTGCTTGTCGGCATCGAGAAAGAGCGAATAGAGCCGGCCGTCGAGATCGTAGTGATGCGCGACATTTTGACGGGAGCGGGGGCGGGGATTGAACTGCTTGAGGTGCCGCGTCAGGTAGCGCAGGCGCCACCACGGCTTTGCCCACTGCGGCAATAGGTCGGGTTGATCGAGCAGGATCGCGAGGGCATCAGCTATGGTGCCGCGCTCGACCACGAACTCGCCGTTCATGTAGGCCTCGCCAAGCCCGAGTTCGGGATTGATGAGGACCTTCCGCTCGGCGTCCGCGGTAACGAAGCGGACTGCGACCGGCTCGCCGGAGCCGTCGCCGACGGTGAACCTCGATCCGCTTGCGCCGGTCACCGTCAGCGACCCGCGGCGGATGAATTGAGACAGGAATCGACGCAACAGACGGTCCATCGGCACTCCTCTCGGGGCAAACCCGAAAGATGCGACTACCCGGCCTTCACACCTGACGCCCAGGCGCCGCAGCAGTTCCTATGCGCTTGCATCTAAATCTAGCGAGCCGGTTCCGGCTGCGCTATTGCACTGTATTCAAAGTAGATATTCGAAAACCGCTTAATCACATCCTTGCGCGTGGACCTGCTTCCATTCGCGGCTCAATCGGTTAAAAGGTGACCGCCGCCGCACCGGATGCCGGCTGCTTCGCAGTAAAATTCAACGGAGATGATGGGAATGTCGAGCCGAGCGCTCAGCCTCGCGACGGTGGTGCTTCTGATCGGCTTCGGTGCGGCCGATTCCGTTCTTGCGCAGGCGACGAACCTCGAGGCCGGCAAGACCCCGTCCCAGCTGTTCTCGCAGACCTGCAATGCCTGCCACAAGAGCCCGCGCGGACTGCTGAAGTCCGTGTCGCCCGGATCGCTGCCCGGTTTCCTGCGCCAGCACTACACCACGAGCTCGGACATGGCGGGCGTCCTCTCCGCCTATCTGATCTCGAACGGTGCCACCGACACCCGCTACCAGGCCAAGGACGCCAAGAAGGACGGCGCCTCGCCTGAACAGCAGGGCCGACGCCCGCGCGCGCAGGAGGCCGCCAGGCCCGAGGGCGAGGGCGCTACTCCTGCCGCCGAGGGCGTGCGCCAGAAGCGTGCTGCGCGGCCGGCCGAGGACGGCACGAAGCCAGATGAACAGGCTGCGCCCGAGGCCCGCAAAAGCAAGCGGCGCGCCAAGCCCGGGACTGAGGAAGCCCCGAAGGTCGATGCCGCTGCACCTGCGACCGACGACAAGAAGGGCGAGACCGCGAGGCCCGAAACCCCGAAGGCCGAGCCGGACAGCGGCAAGGCGTCCGAGAGGCCTGCCGAACCGAAACCGGATAGCAGCGCCAAGGTCGAGCCGCGCAGCAGCGAGACGCCGGCGCTGCGACCCGATCCGGTCCCGCAGGTGACGCCGGCAGCTCCAGCCGCCGCCAAGCCCGCTGAGCCGGCCGCGCCCAAGCCGGTGGAAGAGGCTGCTCCCAAACCCGCCGAGCCGGCGCCCGCGGCCAAGCCGCAGGAACAGGCCCCCGCGACCGCTGCAGCCCCGCCCGCGTCCTCCGGTCCGCCGGCCCCGCCGATCTCGCGCTAAGGCACCCGAATTTTTCGATCACGATGAAGGCCGCCCATCCGCGGCCTTTGCATCGTCTTGACCGCAATTAGAGTGGTGCTCTAGAGTAGGACTCTAGGAGGCGCCATGACGGCGAGCGTGCGGGACGATTTGTTGGCGGCCGGCCTTGCCGTGTTCGACCGCGTCGGCTTCGAGGCCGCGACGGTGGCCGCGATCCGCACCCGCGCGCGCGCCTCCAATGGCAGCTTCTTCCACGTCTTCGGCTCGAAGAAGGAGCTCGCCGGCGCGTTGTTTCTGGAGGTCTTGCGGCACTATCATTCCGCGGTGCTGGCCGCGCTCGATCCCGTCCCCGACGCCGAGCAGGGCATCGATCGCCTGATCCGGGCGCATCTCGACTGGGTCGTTACCTGCCGGCGCGAGGCGCGCTACCTCTTCGAGATATCGCGCAGCGAATGGGGCGAGGACGTGCGTGACGCCCAGCGGGCGCAGAATGCGCGGCTTGCCGACGGCATCGAGCGCTGGCGCGCGCCGCTGGTCGCAAGCGGCGCGCTTCTGCCGATGCCGCCGGTGATGTTCATCAGCCAGCTGATCGGTCCGGCGCAGATCTTCTGCCGCGCCTTCCTGTCGGGGCGCGACCGCACCGATCCGCGCATCGAGGCGGACACGCTGATTGCCTGCGCCAATCGTGCGCTGAGGCCGTTCGATCGCATCAACGAGCAATAAGGGGAGACCGCATGCGGGCCGACGCTGATCCGGAATTTGCGCCGATTGCCGAGCGCATCCACGCCAATATCGGCCGGCAGGGTTTCATGAATCTGGTCGGCGCAAGACTCTCCGAATTGTCGCGCGGCAACTGCACCATTGCCGTGGAGCGCCGGCCGGAGCTGTTGCAGCAGCACGGCTTCTTCCATGGCGGCGTCACCGCCTTCCTGGTCGACAACGCCACCACGATCGCAGCCGCCACCTCGCGCGGCCAGCCGGCGCTGACGGCCGAATACAAGCTCAATCTGTTGTCGCCCGCGGTCGGCGAGAAGCTGATCTGCCGCGCCCGGGTGATCAAGCCGGGCCGTCAGGTCGCGGTGGTCGCGGCCGACGTGTTCTGCGTCAGCGATGGTGTCGAGAAGCATACGGCCACTGCGCTGGCCTCGATCGCGATGCTGAGCGATGACGTCGCTGCAAAAACGAAAAGCCCGGCCGCCTGAGGCGACCGGGCTTCGCTTCGCGCATGACGCGAGGCTTACTTCTCTTCCGCAGCCGGCGCCGGCTCGACCTCGTCGAGCCGGGCTTCCGGATCGAAGAACTCGCCGGCGGCGGCGATCGCCTCGGCGGCCGCGTCGCGATCCTCGTTGCGGGTCGAGATGTCCTCGCCGCGGTTGATGCGCTCGGCCTCGTCCTGGCTGCGCGCGACCGTCACGGTGATCTCGACCTCGACCTCGGGATGAACGGCAACGGTGATCGAGTGCTTGCCGATGGTCTTGATCGGCGCGTCGAGCTGGATCTGCGGACGGGCGAGCGCAACGCCGTCGGCTTCGAACGCGATCACGATGTCACGCACGTTGACCGAGCCGAACAGCTGGCCGGCTTCGGAGGCCTGACGGATCACGATGATGTTCTTGCCTTCGATCTTCTCGGCGACCTTGGACGCCTCGGCCTTCGAGGCGAGGTTGCGCGCTTCGAGCTCGGCCTTCATGCCGTCATACTTGGCGCGGTTGTCGGCGGTGGCGCGCAGCGCCTTGCCGCGCTTGAGCAGGAAATTGCGGGCGTAGCCGTCGCGAACCTTCACGACTTCGCCCATCTGGCCGAGCTTGTTGACGCGTTCCAGCAAAATGACTTCCATATTCGTTCTCCTTTTGAAGTGCTCTGTAAGGTTTCAGTTTCGGGTTGAACTCAAGGGGTAGGCAGTGGTGGCGGCTGCCGGCTGCGCAGGAAGCGTTCGCGCAAGCCGAACACGGCATCCGCAAGCCCGAGCATCACCATCGCGATCACGGGCCAGCCGAACACGATGACGGCGGCGTAGGTCGAGCCGAGCCAGAACGTGCGGCCGTTCAGCGCGAGCGTCAGCGTATGCAGCACGGCGAAACCGGCCAGCGCATAGCTCATCATCAGCGCGGCGGTGGCGATCTGGGCCACGATGGCAAGCATTCCCCCGGTGAAGCAAAAGGCGAGGGAGATGCACAGCACCACCAGCGTCATCTGCGGCAGCTCGGTGGTCTTGAGATCCGGCCAGGGACGGCGCAGCCGGCCCGACGTCGCGGTCACCTTGGCGCTGAGCCAGAGGTTGAGAGTGAGCGTCATCGTCGCGGCGACCGTGGCGGCGGCCGGAGCGATGCGCACCAGCGCGTCGATGAACTGACTGGCTTCGCCCGAAGTTTGCGGGTCGGTCGAGCGCAGGAGGCGCATCAGGCCGCGGCGCAACGTGCCGGTAATGGTCTCCGCGTCGGTCCCAAGCGTGAGCAGAGCGGCCATCGTGGTCAGCATCGCGAAGCCCGCAATCCAGAGCAGGATACGGCCGACCGGGTACCACTCGATGTCAGGCTCCGCGGCGGGCGTGGTGCCGGTGGCAGGAGTGGCGCTTCCCACCTGCCGCCCGAGCAGGACGAGATGGCCAAGCCACCAGGCCGGCAATGCGACGGTGACGGCGAAGGCGATGCAGTAGGGCAGGCCGAACAGGGCGCCAAGGCCGATCGCGGCAGCGATGCCGCCGAGGCTCGCGCAAAGCGGCCCCCAGCCGATCGCGGCGACCATCAGAGGGAGCGGAGCGAGATAGAACAGGACGAGCGCGATCATCGCGCCCGAAATGATCGAGGCGAACATCAGGGCCGACGCGGCGCCGGCGATCAGGGCTATCAGTCCAAAAGCCATCATCAGCTGTCCCGCTCCCTTCGAGCGGTTAGAGGCATCGTCTGCCCCAACCATCGGCGACCGGACGACCCGGAAGCCTTATGAGTTCGAAACGTCGCGACCGGCGGCGCTAACCGCCGCCGGCCGAATTGCTCGTGTCAGCGAATAACGTAGGGCAGCAGGCCCAGGAAGCGCGCGCGCTTGATGGCGCGGGCGAGCTCACGCTGCTTCTTCGCGGACACCGCGGTGATGCGGCTCGGCACGATCTTGCCGCGCTCGGAGACGTAACGCATCAAGAGCTTGGAATCCTTGTAGTCGATCTTCGGAGCATTGGCGCCCGTGAACGGGCAGCTCTTGCGACGACGGAAAAACGGGCGGCGTGCACCAGCTTCAGCCATGATTCTTACTCCCCATCCGTCGTTTCAGCTTCGTCGCGCGGGCGACGCGGACCGCGATCGCCGCGGAAACCGCCCTCGCGGTCGCCACGGAAGCCGCCTTCGCGCTCACCGCGGAAGCCGCCGCCACGGTCGTCACGCTCGCGGTCGCGATCGGCCTTGCGCATCATCGCGGACGGGCCTTCCTCGAGCTCCTCGACACGGACGCTGAGATAGCGGATCACGTCCTCGCTGATGCGCTCCTGGCGCTCGATCTCGGCGATCGCAGCGGACGGCGCGTCGATGTTGAGCAGCACGAAGTGCGCCTTGCGGTTCTTGTTCATGCGGTAGGTGAGGGAGCGCACGCCCCAATTCTCGGTCTTGGTGATCTTGCCGCCGAGACCTTCGACGATACCGGTCATCTGCGCAGTCAGCTCTTCGACCTGCTGCGGGCTCGCGTCCTGACGCGCGAGAAAAACATGCTCGTAAAGAGGCATGGTCGTCCTTTCCTCATGTTGGCGCATCGCCCGGCGTCAAACCCTTAAGAGGCCTTCGGAAAGGACTCTGGGATCAAGCTCAGAAGGCGGAAACACGGGACGACGGGCCGACTGGCCCTGCCACACCAAAATCACGAATGATTTGCTGAGACCGTCCGTTCAGCTCCCGGCCGGGGTCTGCGGATGGGCGCCTTATACGGATTTTGGCCGGCTTTGCAAGGTTGGAGCGTCTCGTTTTCGGGCAGGCAGTGCTGACAGGGGTGTCCAAACCACCCTCCCGTACCAGCTTGACCTATTTGTTTGTATGTCATACAAATAAGGGGTCGGGAGATAGCTGATGACGGGTGAATCGGGCCAGGCTCCTTTTGGGGCGTCGGCGGGCGACCCGAAGCACGCTGCGCGGGCCACACGGTCGGCCGGGCGCAAGATGCGTTCGCTGCTGCTGGACGCGGCGAGCCCGCTATTCCGGGAGCGGGGGCTGTCGGGTACGGCGATCGCCGACATCGCGGCCGCGGCGGACGCGTTCCCGAGCCAGATCACCTATTACTTCCGCACCAAGGAGGCGCTGTTCGTCGAATGCGCCTGCCGCGACCTCTTGTATCTGGCGCGTGCGACCGAGCAGGCGGCGCTGAAGGCGCGCACGCCACGGGACTACGTGCATGCGCTGGCGGAGACCGTGACGGCGAGCGATTCAGTGGCCTTCTTCGCCGAAGCGCTGACATTGACGCGGCGCCGCCAGGATCTCGCGCCGCTGGTCGAGCGCACGATCGAACGCCTGCACGGCGAAGGCGCGCGCGCCTATGCGGGCCAGGTGGCGCGGCACGGTTGGCGCTCGCTGCGTGCGCCCGACGAAACCTCGCGGCGGTTCTGGGCCGTCGCCGTCGGAATCATTCTCGAAGGCTACGCCATGGGCCGTTCGCCCGAGGCGCTCTGCGCCGAGATGCTGCGCGTGCTCGGCGAGCAGGCGAAATCCGATGACACGGCGCGGCTGCGTCTCGTCGAGGGGCGCGACGCAGCAAGCAATTCGAACGAGGAAGGCTAGGCCATGACCGCGCTTCGCATGCGTGCCCGCGATTTCCTGACCGACGACCAGCTGGCTGACGTCCGCCGGCGCGTGACCTGGAAGGGCGCAGCGCTGATCGCGCACGCCTGGGCGCTGATCATCGGCGCGATCGCCTTGGTCGCGTGGTGGCCCAATCCGGTCACTTATATCCTCGCCGTCGCGATCATCGGTTCGCGCCAACTCGGGCTCGCGATCCTGATGCATGACGGCGCCCATGGCTGCCTGTCGGCCGACGAGAAAACCAATCTGGCGCTGAGCCAGTGGCTCTGTGCCTATCCCCTGTTTGCGGAGACGCGCAGCTACCGGCGCTATCACCTTCAGCACCATGCGCGCACCCAGCAGGAGGACGACCCCGATCTGGTGCTGTCGGCGCCGTTTCCGATCACAGGGCTGAGCTATCGCCGCAAATTCATCCGCGACATCACCGGGCAGACCGGTTACCAGCAGCGCAAGGCGCAGCTGCTCAACGCGCTCGGGCCAAGCGACTGGTCATCGCGGCGGCGTGCGGCGCATTTCTGGGAGGTGCTCGGCCCGCAATGTGTGGTCAACGGGATCATGTTTGCCGCGCTCGCGGCGGCCGGCGTGTGGTGGGCCTATCCGCTGCTCTGGCTGGTGCCGCTATTGACCTGGATGATGGTGATCACCCGCATCCGCAACATCGCCGAGCATGCCGTCGTCCCCGACAGCAGCGACCCCCTGCGCAACACCCGCACGACGCACGCCAATTTTCTCGAACGCCTGTTCATAGCGCCGTATTACGTCAACTATCACCTCGAGCATCACCTGTTGTTCTACGTGCCCTGCTACAATCTTCCGAAGGTGCATCGACTGCTGAGCGCGAGCCGGTTCGCAGGCCGCATGGAAGTGCAGCCGAACTACGCTTCGGTGCTGCGGCTGGCCACGGCAAAGCCGAACGCTGATGATCGGCCGGGTCAGGTCGTGAGCAGTGCGCGCCGCGCGCGGGCCGGGGCAGACGTCGATGCCAACCAGACCGCCGGCGGGTTTTAAGAGGGCCCATTCCCCGTTGAATGCTGCGCCAGGTTCCCGTCCCGGCTTGACAGTGCGGCCCCGGACGGTGTCTACGGCCCCCTTTGGAGCATGATCCGGAACCATGGCCCAAGGAACCCTGGCCCAAGGAACCATGGCCAAGGAACCACGGACCAAGGCCGGGCGTAATCGGCTGCCGGTTCTCGATAGGATCATGCCTGACAGCAGGGAGCGCCGATGACGGCTGCATTCACATTTCCTGGGCAGGGTTCCCAGGCGGTCGGCATGGGCAAGGCCCTGGCCGACGCCTTTCCGGTGGCGCGCGCCGTGTTCGACGAGGTCGATTCCGCGCTCGGCGAGAAGCTGACGGCCATTATCTGGGAAGGTCCGGCCGAAACCCTCCAACTGACCGAGAACGCCCAGCCGGCGCTGATGGCGGTGTCTGTCGCGACCTTGCGCGTGCTCGAGGCCGAGGCTGGTTTTTCCGTGGGGCGAGACGCGGCCTTTGTCGCCGGCCACTCGCTCGGTGAATATTCGGCGCTGGCGGCGGCCGGCAGCCTGACGGTTTCGGATACCGCACGTCTGCTTCGCACCCGCGGTCTCGCAATGCAAAAGGCGGTCCCGGTCGGCGCCGGCGCGATGGCCGCGCTGCTCGGTCTCGACTACGAGGCCGCCCTGGAGGTCGCGCGCGAGGCGGCACAGGGGCAGGTCTGCCAGGCCGCCAACGATAATGGCGGCGGCCAGGTGGTCGTCTCCGGCGACAAGGCCGCGGTCGATCGCGCCGTTGAGATCGCCAAGGCCAAGGGCGCCAAGCGCGCGATGCTGCTGCCGGTGTCCGCCCCGTTCCATTGCAAGCTGATGCAGCCGGCTGCCGATGCCATGGCGGAGGCGCTGTCGAAGGTCACGATCAAGGCGCCGGCCGCGCCGCTGGTCTCGAACGTGCTGGCGAGCGCCATCACCGATCCCGACGAGATCCGCCGCCGCCTGGTCGAGCAGGTCACCGGCACGGTGCGCTGGCGCGAGTCGGTGGCTTACATGGCCGGGCAGGGCGTCACCCGCTTCTTCGAGATCGGCGCCGGCAAGGTGCTGACCGGTCTCGTCAAGCGCATCGCGGACGGCGCCGTCGGCGTCGCGGTCGGCGGCCCGAACGATATTGCCGCAGCCAAGGATGCATTGGCCGCTGCGAAGCAGGCTTGAGGGAGTCCATCAATGTTCGATCTGACTGGCCGAAAGGCGCTCGTCACCGGCGCGACCGGCGGTATCGGCGGCGCGATCGCGCAGGCGCTGCACGCGCAGGGCGCCACCGTCGCCATATCGGGGACGCGCAAGGAAGTGCTGGACGAGCTTGCCGGCAAGCTCGGCGAGCGCGCCCACGTGCTGCCCTGCAATCTCTCCAAGGCCGATGAGGTCGAGGCGCTGGTGCCCGCTGCGGAAGCGGCGATGGGCCAGGTCGACATTCTCATCGCCAATGCCGGCATCACGCGCGACAATCTCTTCGTGCAGCTTCGCGACGAGGACTGGGACGAGGTCATCAACGTCAATCTGACCGCGACCTTCCGCCTGGCGCGCGCCGCGACCAAGCTGATGATGCGCAAGCGCTTCGGCCGCATCGTCGCCATCACCTCGGTGGTGGGCGTCACCGGCAACCCCGGGCAGGGCAATTATACTGCATCGAAAGCCGGCCTGATCGGCATGATCAAGACGCTGGGGGCCGAATACGCCAAGCGCGGCGTCACCGCGAACTGCATCGCGCCCGGCTTCATCAAGACGCCGATGACCGATGCGCTCAACGACAAGCAGCGCGAAACGATTCTGACCAAGGTTCCGGCCGCCCGCCTGGGAACGCCCGAGGACATCGCGGCGGCCGCCGTCTATCTGAGCTCGAACGAAGCAGCCTATGTCACCGGTCAGACCATCCACGTCAACGGCGGCATGGCCATGATCTGACGCCTCGTGTCGCGCCGTCCGTCACGGCGGTGCGGCATGCGGCAAACGGCCGTTTCCGGAGCGAAATGAGGCTTGTAGTCAAGGCAATTGAAGTATGATAACCGGACCATCAACGGATGGGCAAAGAACGCCATTGCAGGTTTTTGAAACCCTGTATATTGGCGATGCGGAGCCTTTGGCCGTCGTTCGCCGGGGCCTGCATCGGTTAGGATGGGCCAAATCAAGTTCGTAAGCGAAGGCAGTCAAACGACCACGACGGCTCGTATCGTCCCGGGGGGTCGGGTCTACAGGGAACAACACGAGGTTAAGCAATGAGTGACATTGGCGAGCGGGTTAAGAAGATCGTGGTCGAACACCTTGGTGTTGAACCCGAGAAGGTTGTCGACAACGCGAGCTTCATCGACGACCTCGGCGCCGACAGTCTGGATACCGTCGAGCTGGTGATGGCATTCGAAGAGGAATTCGGTTGCGAGATTCCTGACGACGCTGCGGAAACGATTCTCACCGTCGGCGACGCCACGAAGTTTCTCGAGAAGAACGCGAAGAGCTAAGGCTCTTCATTTTCGCGGGGACAGCATTGAAACCGGACGGGCCGCTTCGCAGCGGTCAGCCGGTTTCTTGTTATTGGCCGTGAATCTTTCGATGCGGAGTTTTCGGATATGAGGCGGGTCGTCGTCACGGGTCTCGGCATGGTCTCGCCACTCGGCTGTGGCGTCGAACCGACCTGGAAGCGCATCCTCAACGGCGAAAGCGGTGCGCGCAGGATCGAGACCTTCGACGTCTCCGATCTGCAGACCAAGATCGCCTGCACGGTGGTGCGCGGCGACGGCTCGAACGACAGCTTCAATCCGGACAAATGGATGGAGCCGAAGGACCAGCGCAAGGTCGACGACTTCATCATCTTCGGCATGGCCGCGGCCGGCCAGGCGCTCGACGACGCCAACTGGCATCCCGAGACCGAAGAGGACAAGTGTGCGACCGGCACCATGATCGGCTCCGGCATCGGCGGCCTCAACGGCATCGCCGACACCGCGATCCTGCTGAAGGAGCGCGGACCGCGCCGGGTGTCGCCGTTCTTCATTCCCGGCCGCCTGATCAATCTCGCCTCCGGCTACGTCTCGATCGCGCACGGGCTGAAGGGACCGAACCATTCGGTGGTCACGGCGTGCTCGACCGGCGCGCATGCGGTCGGCGATGCCGCTCGCCTGATTGCGCTCGGCGATGCCGACGTGATGGTCGCGGGCGGCGCCGAGTCGCCGATCAGCCGCATCGGCATTGCCGGCTTCAACGCCGCGCGCGCGCTCTCGACCGGTTTCAACGAGACGCCCGAGAAGGCCTCGCGTCCCTACGACAAGGACCGTGACGGCTTCGTGATGGGCGAGGGCGCCGGCGTCCTCGTGCTGGAAGAGCTGGAGCACGCCAGGCGCCGCGGCGCGAGGATCTATGCCGAGGTGATCGGCTACGGCCTTTCGGGCGATGCCTATCACATCACGTCGCCGTCGCCCGATGGCGATGGCGGTTTCCGCAGCATGTCGGCCGCGCTCAAGCGCGCCGGGCTGACGTCGTCCGATCTCGACTACATCAACGCGCACGGCACCTCGACGCCGCTCGGCGACGAGATCGAGCTCGGCGCGGTCGAGCGTCTGCTCGGCAACGCCGCCTCCAAGGTGGCGATGTCCTCGACCAAGTCGTCGACCGGCCATCTGCTCGGAGCGGCCGGTGCGATCGAGGCGATCTTCGCGATTCTGGCGATTCGCGATAATGTCGTGCCGCCGACGATCAATCTCGACAATCCGTCGGTCGAGAGCGCGATCGATCTCGTGCCGCACAAGGCGAAGCAGCGTGAGGTGAACGTCGCATTGTCGAACTCTTTTGGTTTTGGCGGTACCAATGCGTCGGTGATCTTCCGGCGGCTGCCCGATTAGTTTGCGTTTGAGACGAATCCACCGTTTTGCCGTATTCGGCGATAGTCATGGGCGTGGGCGTGCATTTTGGCAGGGCAAGCGATTGTCGGGCCGCGATTGAACCGGCAGGATTCAGGTTGTTTCGATGAGTGAAAGGCCGCCCATTTCACCCCGGAGTCCGCGGGCCGCGCTCGAGCCCGAGCAACTGCCGCCGCCGCCCAAGCGGTCGGACCGGGCGCGCAATCCGCTCGTCATCGTCGGCAACGCCATCATCACCCTGCTGTTGATCAGCATGCTCGGCGCCGGCGGCATCTATTATTACGGTCGGCAGGTGCTCGAGGCACCCGGACCGCTGAAAGAAGACAAGATCGTCAACATTCCGCAGCGCGCGGGCAAGCGCGACATCGCCGAGACGCTGAACCGTGAAGGCGTCACCGACGTCAATCCCTGGGTGTTCATCGCCAGCGTCGCCGCGTTGAAGGCGAGCTCGGACCTCAAGCCGGGTGAGTATTCGTTCCAGAAGAACGCGTCCTTGCGCGACGTCATCGCCACCATTGTCGAAGGCAAGGTGGTGCAGCACGCCGTCACCATACCGGAAGGCCTGACCTCCGAGCAGATCGTGGCGCGGCTGTCCGACAACGACATCTTCACCGGCAGCGTGCGCGAGCTGCCGCGCGAAGGCACGCTGCTCCCGGAGACCTACAAATTCCCGCGCGGCACCCCGCGCGAGCAGGTGGTCCAGCGCATGCAGCAGGCGCACAAGCGCGTGCTGACGGAGATCTGGGAACGCCGCAATCCCGACATTCCGGTCAAGACGCCCGAGCAGCTGGTCACGCTGGCGTCCATCATCGAGAAGGAAACCGGCAAGCCGGACGAGCGCAGCCGCGTCGCCGCGGTGTTCGTCAACCGGCTGAAGCAGCGGATCAAGCTGCAGTCCGATCCGACCATCATCTACGGCCTCGTCGGCGGCAAGGGCACGCTGGGCCGGCCGATCAAGCGCAGCGAGATCACGCAGCCCTCGCCCTACAACACCTATGTGATCGACGGCCTGCCGCCGGGCCCGATCTCCAATCCCGGCCGCGCCTCGTTGGAGGCCGCGGCCAACCCGGCCCGTACCCGCGACCTCTATTTCGTCGCCGACGGCACCGGCGGGCACGCCTTCACCGAAACCTACGACGCGCACCAGAAGAACGTCGCCAAGCTGCGCGCGATGGAGAAGCAGATCCAGAACGACACGGTCGAGCCGGCCGAGGACGCGCCGCCGCCGGCGGCGGCCGCGCCCGGCGCCGCCGACGCGCCGACCGCGACCACGCCGGCGCGGCCCAATCAGCAGAAGAAGCCGCCGGCGGCACGCCCGGCCGCTCCCGCCAATCCCGCACCGGCCCGGCAGGGCGCGGTGCAGGGCTCGCCGCCGGTGGTCCAGCGCTAAAGCCTTGGTGCAGACCTTCTTGGTGCAGACCAGCTGACCGGCATTGCGGATTCCACTTTCCGGCAAAATAGTCTTAAGATTCGCGTGGCTTGATGGCTTTGCGAATCCCGCGCGAATCCCGTGCTTCTGGAGAAACTGAACTGATGGCGCTATCGTCCATGACCGGCTTTGCGAGAAGCCACGGCACGAGCGGGCCGTACACGTTCGAATGGGAATTGAAGTCGGTCAACGCCAAGGGCTTCGACTTGCGCGTGCGGCTGCCGCAGGGGTTCGACGAGCTCGAGGCCCATGCCAAGAAGCGCGCCGGCGAGCTGCTCTCGCGCGGCACCGTCTACGCCAATCTCAACGTCAAGCGCACCAACGCCGCCGCCACGGTGCGCGTCAACGAGGACGTGCTCAACGCCGTGCTGAAGGCCGCCGCGATGATCTCGGGGAAGGTCGACGCGGTGGCGCCGAGCATCGACGGCCTGCTCGCCATCAAGGGCGTCGTCGAGGTCGCCGAGCCGGAGGGCGACGAAGAGGAGGACAAGGCCGCGCGCACTGCTGCCGCCGAGGCCTTCGACAAGGCACTCGACGAGCTCGTCGCGATGCGCAAGCGCGAGGGCACCTCGCTCGGCCAGATCCTGACCCAGCGCGTCGACGAGATCGAGCAGCTGGCGAAAAAAGCGGAAGCCGCGCCCGGCCGCAAGCCGGAGGCGATCAAGGCGAAGCTGGCCGAACAGATCGCAGCGCTGCTCGACACCTCCGACCGTTTCGATTCCGACCGCCTGATGCAGGAGGCGATCCTGATCGCGACCAAGGCCGACATCCGCGAGGAGCTCGACCGCATCGCTTCGCACGTCGCCCAGGCGCGCGAGCTGATCGGCAAGGGCGGCCCGATCGGGCGCAAGCTGGATTTCCTGGCGCAGGAGTTTCACCGCGAGGTCAACACCTGCTGCTCGAAGTCGAACGACATCGAGCTGACCAATACAGGGCTCGCCATGAAGAACGTGGTCGAGCAGTTCCGCGAGCAGGTGCAGAATCTGGAGTGATCGATGACGAGCGGCGGTCACGGAACTGACGGTGTGGAGCGGCGCGGATTGATGTTCGTGCTGTCCTCGCCGTCAGGTGCGGGCAAGACGACGCTGTCGCGTCTGTTGATCGAGCGGATGCCCGGCCTGAAGATGTCGGTCTCGGCGACCACGCGGCCGATGCGCCCGGGTGAGGTCAACGGCAAGGATTACACGTTCGTCGACAAGGCGACGTTCGATGCGATGGTGAAGGCCGACGAACTGCTGGAATGGGCGACGGTGTTCGACAACAGCTACGGTACGCCGCGCGGACCCGTGGAGGCAGCGCTGTCGGCCGGCCAGGACGTGCTGTTCGACATCGACTGGCAGGGGACCCAGCAGTTGAAGCAGAAGGCGCGCGCCGACGTCGTCAGCGTCTTCATCCTGCCGCCCTCGGCGGCCGATCTCGAGAAGCGCCTGCATTCGCGCGCGCAGGATTCCGACGAGGTGATCCGCAAGCGCATGAGCCGGGCCAGCGACGAGATGAGCCACTGGGCCGAGTACGACTACATCGTGATCAACCACGCGGTCGACGACGCCTTCGCCGAGGTGCAGTCGATCCTGAAGGCCGAGCGCCTCAAGCGCGAGCGGCGGATCGGCCTCGTAGGCTTTGTTCGAAGTTTGCAGGGTCAGCTTCAGGGTTAGGTCGTGACAGGCGCGGCCCTTGCCTGGCCAGCTGTTCCAGCATCGTCGTGATGACGTCGACATCGACGGCGTCGGAGTCCCGACCTGCCGGAGCGTCGTCGCGATCCTCGCCGGTCTTGCCGGTGGCGGGCTGTGTCGCTGCGGCGACGGGCTCGGCTTTCTTGTCGACCATCTCGATCTCGACCTTCTTGCTTCTGGTCTCGGCCGGCCCTGCGGCCGGAGCGGCGGCGCGTTTCTTGCGCGCGTCGATCAGCTCGATCTCGCGGCCGATCGCAGCGAGCTTCGTCACTTGTCTTGCCGGTTGGCTTGCCGGTTGCCGACGTGCCGCATCGAAGTCGATCGGGCGCGGCGGCTGGGCGGCGGCCGGCTGTGAATCTTGCCAGGGCGCGCGGCTTCCGTCCTGGTTCTGCGCCTGCCAATCGTCCCAATGCCCGTGACGGTCCGCCGCCCGGAGGCGGACGCGCGCGCCCGCGAAGCGGTAGATGAGGCTGGCGAGGATTCCAGCGAGGGCGAGCGCGCCGCCGATCACGAGCAGCAGCATCGGCAGCGGGCCGGTCGGCTTGTCAGTGGAGCTGTTGTCTGCCGCAGCGAGCGCCACGGACGACGGGGATTTCGACGCCTTTGCGCTCGGCTGCGCGGGCGCCGCAACAGCGGCCGGTGCCGGGGGCGGCGCGGGTGGAGCGGATGTCGTGGAGACGTCGGGCCAGGGCGTGGCGCCAGCGGGTTGCTGGGGGTTGCCGTCAGCGGCTTGGTCCGCAGATTGTTGCGCCGGTGTTGCAGGGGCGGCTTGCATCGGAACGTTCGCCGGCTTGGCCGTAGCGCGTGGCGTCAGATATTCGGCGCGCGCGTCCTGCACCGGGGTCTGCTGCGGGGCCGGCGCATCCGCGGTCGGTTGATCGCTCACGGCCGGGGCGGCCTGCGCGGTCCGAGCGCTCTCCTTGTCGCCGGCGGCGCGCAGATACCAGCATTTCCGCTTCGTGGTGCGATCGAGGCGATAGTACCAGTGCTGGCCCTGCGGCGCGGCATCCTTCGGCGAAGCCAGGCAGTCGGGCGCCGCATTGGCCGTGCTCGATGGTGTCGGCGCGTTCTGCGAAACCGCAGCCAATGGCGCGCCCGCAACGATGCTGGCGACGAGGGTCGAAATGAACTTTGCGGCGCGGTTGCCCATCCTGGTCTCCCGGTTACGCCCGACGCAACTCTTAACCACCGCTTTGTCATCAAAGACTTGGGTGGCAATGAGCCGCAAATCCGGAGAGGATGTGGCTTGAATCGGGCCTGCGCGGCGTTCGTTCCGCCGCGAGTTCGGGCACGTCTTGGCCTTATTGCTTGGTCGAGCTCCAGGTTCCGCCGCAGCCGTCGGAGCGGCGCCACGTCCCGGATCCGCTGCGACCGGAGAGGCGGCCGGAGCTGGTGAAGGTCACACCCTCGCCTCGTCCCTGCGTGCTGACAGAGCCGCTCGGGCTCACGGTTCCAGTCACGCCTTCGCCGATCACCCGGCCCGAGGAGACCACGACGGCGCCGCTGACCGAGCCGCCGCAGCCGATGCTGGTGACCATCCAAGCGCCGTCAAAGCTGCCGCCACCGCCGCCACCGCTCCGCCGTGAGGAGCGCGATTCCTCGGCCGGCTTGCTCCGGCGTGCGGCCGGAGCCGGCTCGGCCGAGCGGTCCGACCGCGAGCCCGACAGCGACTTCTCGTCATTGCCGATCGAGCCGCCGGCGCTGCCGGATTGCGCCGAGGCGGGAGTTGAGGCGATGGCGAGATTGAGAACGAAGGCGAGGGCGGTCGCACGGCTGACGGCATCGCGCATGAGCAAAAAATCCAAATGAAAGGTATCAGCGGCCGGAGCCGTCGGCACAGACGGATCCGATAATGCGGCAAGCTTTGCCAGCCTTGCCGCACTCGTCAAGCGCGGCGTTCCTGGCGCGCTGCACGCCCTCGCGCTGGACCAGCGACCACGATTTGTCGGAAATGGCGAAGGCGCCGCAGCTGTTGCCGTAGAACGAGAGCTCGATCGGGCATTTGGCGCCGCCGCAATTGCCGCGCGCGTCCGCCACCGCCGCACGCCGGGAGGCGTGATTCCACGAGATGCCCCATTTGCTGCTGTCGGGTCCGTAGACGATCGAGCCCCACGGCTTCAGATCCTCCATCTTGCGCATCCGCAGCAAGAGGCCTTCGGTCGCTTCGCCGGTCGGCGCCATCGCGATGCGCTGCTGGAGCTTGGTGATGGCGCGCGTCATCCCGTCGGGCGTATCGGGGTCGAAATTGAGCTCGTAGAGCCGCTCGCTCAATTCGCTGAGCAGCGCCGCATCGCGCAAGGGGACGCGGTCGGGATCGGCGCGCAGGCGCTCCGCAGCAAGGGGATCGGCCTGCATCGCCGCGACCTGCGGCGGAGCGGCTGGCGCCGGCGGCACGAAGTAGAACGTGCCGTCGATCGGCGAGGACGACACCCAGGGCTGCTGCGCGCCTGCGGTCGCGCGCTTCACGGCAAGGCCGACCTGGTTGAACGTCTGAAACACGTCGAGACCGGCGACCCGGATCGTCGTGGCGAGCGCCTTGGTGTAGGGGCTGTGGCCGTCACTGCCGTCCTGGGCGACATTGCCGGGCTGGGTCGCGTAGGAGATCAGCGTGCCCTCGGGCGCGCGCATCTGTGCGAGGCCGCCGTCGGAGGCACGCAGGCCGCGCGAGCCGAACGGGTTGTTGCGGCAGGCATCGAGGATCACGAGGTTGAGCCGCGTGCCGGAGCCCTGCATCTGGCGCAGCACGAGATTGACGTCGGTCATCTGGAAATCGACATCGGCCTCGCGGGTCGGATTGGCGCCGACGGGCACGAGATAATTGGCGCCCGCGACCTGCACGCCGTGGCCGGCATAATAGAACAGCGCGACGTCCGCGCCCTGCACCTGCCGGCCGAAGCTCTGCACGGCGAGGTCCATCGCGCTCTTGTCGAGGTCGAGCTGTGCGCGTCCGCCGACCAGCGTGAAGCCGAGCGCGCCAAGCGTCTCCGCCATCAGGCTCGCGTCCTTGGACGGATTGTCCAGCGGCGTGATGTTCCTGTAGGCGGAGTTGCCGACCACGAGCGCGATGCGCTTCTCGGCCGACGCAGGTTGCGCGGCGGCGAGCGTGGCGGCGACCAGTGCTGCCAGCTTCACGACGCGATTGAAAATGCTCGCGCGCATTGAAATTCCCCAAAACAATGGCGCCAGTCTAACAGCTGGGTGCCGGGGCGAAAAGCGGTGCGACAGCAAGCAGCGGCTGGAAACTTCTCACCTCCGCAGCCGTTGTTTCGCGGCTGAGGAGACGTCATGCCGGTCAAGGATCAGATCAAGAATTTCGCCAAGAAGCTGGTGGAGGAGCAGCCCGATGCCGCGACGCTGCGGGCGCTGGTGCGGGCCCGCAAGCCGGCCGCCATGCACTTTCGCGACGACGGCATCGTGCCGAACCATCCGCGCTTCCCGGCGCTGCTGTATCGCGGGGCGGTGAAGCTGAACGGTCGGCGCTTTCCGCCCGAGGTCGTCATCGACACGCTGTTCGGCAGCAACGGCTGGGGCCGGTCGTGGCGCGACACCGTGTACGACTTCGTCCACTATCATTCGCAGATCCATGAGGTGATGGGTGTGGCGCGCGGCACGGGCAGGATCGAGTGCGGCGGAATCAAGGGCCGCATCCTGAGTGTGAAAGCCGGCGACGTTCTGGTCCTGCCCGCGGGCACCGGCCACCGGCTGATCGAGTCGAGCCGGGACTTTCTGGTCGTCGGAGCCTACCCGCAGGACGGCACCTATGACGAATGCACCGACACGCGCCAGCGTCCCGAGGCAGTCAAGCGCATCGCCAAGGTCCGCAAGCCCAAGACGGATCCCGTGCTGGGAAGCAGCGGGCCGCTGCTCGCCGCGTGGCGGACGACTCAGCTCAGATAATCCGGCGTGAAATCCGCAAGTCTGCGCAGCTCGTCGGGCTGGAGCAGCTCGATCTCGCTGCCTTCCCATGCGATCAACCCCCGATGCCGCAGCTCCTGGATGGTGCGGTTGACGTGGACGATCGACAGGCCGCAGGCGTCCGCGACGTGACGTTGCGTCATCGGCATCTGGAAACCGTTCCCTTTGACGAGGCCGACGATCTCCAGCCTTGCGGCCAGCTCGCAGATGAGGTGCGCGACCTTGGGCAGCGCCGCCTGCGCGCCGAGGCGGGCGATCCATTGCCGCGAGATCGCCGCGTCGATCAGCGTCTCGCGCCAGAAGGCGCGGGTCAGGTGGATCGAGCTGTCGAGCAGCTGGCGAAGCTGGCCGTGGGCGACGGTTCCGACGATGGTCGGGCCGAGCCCCACGAGGTCCGCATCCATCGGCGAGACCAGCAGCGTGTGCAGGCACGGCATGTCGCCGGGAACGTGGAAGGCGAGGGTCTGGCTGCGGTCTCCGACGATGCGCGACTGGTAGAGGAAGCCGCTGACGACGAAGACGCAGCGGGTCGCGGCCTCGCCCTGGCGCAGCACGATCTCGCCATCCGCGACCTGGCGCAGCGTGGACGGCAAGCCCGCGATCTGTCGGCGCTCGTCCTCGGACAGGCCTTCGATCGCCTGCAGACGGGCGATGAACTTCGGATGCGGCATGAGCCTCGCGTGCCGCTTCAGCCGTCCCGCGGCACCGGCGCCTCGGCCAGGCGACGCGACAGTTTCGCGAGAGTCCAGTCGGAAACCGGCGCGGATCGGAACTCGCGAATGGCGCGGGCGAGTTCCTGATCCGACATCGGCCGGACCGGCTCCCTCAACGTCCCCTTCAGCAAGGCATCGCCGATGCTGTCCAGATGCTCGCACGCTTCGGATGCGAACAGGCGGCGGATACGCTCCAGCAGAGTGGCACTTCTCATGGTCGGGTCGGCTCGCTTCGAAATCGGGGGAATGGCGTGGCTGCGATCAGTTCGTCGCAAGCCCGTTAGCAACCTGTGCTTCCGATCGGCGTTCTAGTCCGCTGAACGCAAGCCGGACGTATCATTTGATAGAACCGGCGCGATTATTGGCGCCCCCATGGAAAAAGCTCACGACGTGCTGATACGGAACCTCGGCGAGCACACCGCGCTCGCAGATGACGATATGGCCGAGATTCGCGCGCTGACCTTCATGCTGCGCGATTTCGCGCCCAACGAGGATTTCATCCGTCAGGGCGACGAACCCGAGCATTCCGCCTTGGTCGTCTCCGGCATGGTCGCCCGCTATCACCTGCTCGGCAGCGGGCGGCGGCAATATCTGGCGTTCCACCTCACCGGCGATCTCCCGGACGCGCAGGGGCTGTTCATCGAACAGATGGATCACGGGCTCAGTGCGCTCGGGCCGGCGTCGGTCGCGTTCATCCCGCACCGCGAATTGTTCATCGCGTTCCGGCGGCGGCCGACCTTCGCCCTCGCCGTCTGGCGCGAGACGCTGCTCGACGCAGCGATCTTTCGCGAGGCCATCACCAACAACAGCGCCCGGCCGATGCAGGCGCGCATGGCGCACCTGTTTTGCGAGCTGTTCTATCGCGCCCGCGCGGCGCAGCTGGTGCGCGGCAATCGTTGCCGCATGCCGATCAGCCTCGCGCAGCTCGGCGAGACGCTCGGCATGGCGATCGCGACGGTGAACCGGACGCTCGCCGATCTCAGGCGCAGCGGCGCGATGGATCTTCGCGACGGCGAGCTGGTCGTGCTGAAATGGCGCGAGCTGCAGCGGCTCGGCGATTTCAGTGCCGCCTATCTGTATCTGAAGCGGCAGTCGCCGCCGCTTGCGTGAGATTGAGGCGTCAGCCCGCTGCGGTTGCCGCTCCACCCCGCACCTCGTCGAAATGCTTCTTCACCCAATCGTTGCAGCAGCAGGCCCTTGCTTCGAGCGCTGCGGCGTCGAGGATCAGGATGGCGCCGCGGCGGGTCGCGAGGATGCGCCGCGCCTTGAACATCTGGATGACCCGGCTGGCATAGCTGCGGGAGACGCCCAGCATGCCGGCGAGCTGCTCGTGGGTGAGGGGAATCTCGGCGCCGCCGACATGTTCCTGGGTGGAGACGATCCACTTGGCGGCACGCTGCTCGATCGAGTGCGCAGCGTTGCAGGCCGCGGTCTGCAAGAGCTGCGCGAACTGGCAGTCGGCATAGCGCGCGAAGGCCTCCTGCAGCGTCGCCGACCTCTGCTGTGCCTGCTCGAGCGGGCGCAGCGGCAGCCGCATCAGGGTGCCGCCGAGCTTCACGATCATGCGCGAATAGGCCAGCGAAGGGCTGCGGCCGGCGGCGATGCCCACCGCACCCTCGCGCCCCACCAGCAGGCTTTCGACCTCGCGATCGTCCGCGACCGGGACGGCGAACGACACCAGCGCGGGACCGCATGGAAAATGGACCGCGGCGACGTCGTCGCCGGCGTGATGCAGGACGTGGCTCGCCTCGAGCTCTACCGGCTGGAGGTGAGGCGCGAGCAGTTCGAAATCCTGGTGGTTGAGCTGCCGCAGCAGATCGTTCTGGGGCCGACCGGTCACATCGTGTTCTCTTGTCGTGTTCCCTTGGGCGGGCCGGGAATCGGCGCCAGCGGCAAAGCTACGTTTCCGCGGCGGAACCGACGGTTCCAAAGTGCACACAACGGAGGTTCGGGCATCGAAAACTAGAGCACGGCGTCAAGCGACCGGCGGGCTCGACGCCAGCGCGGGCCGTCAGCCGCAGCGGACTTCGCGCTTCCCCGTCAGTCGGCCTTGTGCCGCAGCGGCGCGGTAAGCGTCGATCGCTCTGTTGGCGAGCATCAACTGCCGGCGTTCGCCGGTTCGAATCTGGGCCTCGATGGCGTCAAGCAGGAAGTTCGCGCTGGCATCCGGCAGGCCCAGCTCGCCGCTCTTCTCCAGGCAGCTCCAGGCGATGAAGAATGCGCTTTCGACGGTGCAACGGATCGACATGCGCAGCCAACGCAGGCAGGCCGCAGGCGTTCCGTGCGGCGGGCGAGACTTGCGTCGGACCCGCCGTGCCTCCGTCAGTTCTTCAGGACGATGCGGCCGACGACCTTGCCGGCGCGCAATTCGTCGATCCATTTCTGCACGTCGCCCATCGGCTCCTCGCGCATCGGCGTCGGCTTGATCTTGCCGGCGCGGGCGAGCGCCATCAGCTCGTGAGCCTCGGAAAGCGTGCCGACCATGAAACCTTCGATGGTCATGCGCTTGTAGACCCATTGCACCATCGGCAGCGTGAACTGGCCGCCCATCAGGCCGGACACCACGATCTTGCCGCCGCGCGCGGCTACCGCGACGGCAAAGGCCATCGACTTCTCGTTGCCGGCGAAATCGACGATCTCGTCGAAGCCGCCCTCGGTCTCCTTCAGGATGCGCTTGATGACGTCGGCCTCGGCCGGATCGTAGGCCACGGCGGCGCCGTTCTTGAGGGCGGTCTCGCGCGCGGCCGGCGAGAGGTCAGCGACCGTGATCGGCTGCTTGAACATCGCCTGCGCGAACGACAGGCCCATCATGCCGACGCCGCCGAGACCGATCAGCAAGAGGTTGCGCTGGCGCGGACGGTCGACCAGGCGCTTGAGCGCGCCATAGGCGGTGACGCCGGAGCACATCAGGGTCGCGGCCTGGTTGACCGGCAGGGGATCGTAGTCGAGCAGGTATTTTGCGTCCGGCACCAGGACGTGAGTTGCAAAACCGCCGTCGATGGAGACGCCGAGAAAGCGCTGCTTGACGCAGAGGTTCTCGTCGCCGTTCCGGCAGTCGCGGCACTGGCCGCAGCCGATCCACGGAAACACCGCCTTCCTGCTGCCGACAAGGCCGGCCGGGACGTCAGCGCCGGTCTCCTCGACGACGCCGGCGATCTCGTGTCCGAGCGTGAAGGGCAGCGTCATGCCGCGCGTGGTGTCGAGCTTCTTGCCGCCGCCGAGATCGGCATAGCCGTCCTGGATGTGCAGGTCGGAATGGCAGAGGCCGCAGCGCTCGATGCGGACCAGCACTTCGTGTCCTTGCGGCTTGGGCGTCTCGACAATGGTCTCGCACAAGGGCGCATCGAACTTGACCAGGGACTGCCGACGCATCAACGCCATATTCCTTCCTCCGAAATTCTCTTTGTCACGTTTCGCTGCGTATATCGGCCAATTCACGGGCCATGGCAACAAAGCCGGCAATGGGGATGGTTTCGGCGCGCCGCGTCGCCTCGACGCCGGCGGCTTGTGCAAGCCGCGCCGGATCCGCTTGAAGCGATTTCAGGCTTTGCCGAAGCATCTTGCGGCGCTGGCCGAAGGCCGCGGCCGCGACCTGCTCGAGCAGCCGGCGATCACACGGCAGCGGCTCCGGGCGCGGCTTCAGGCGTACGACGGAGGAGGTGACCTTCGGCGGCGGCACGAAGGCGGACGGAGCAATGTCGAACAGGATCTTGGTCTCGCAGCGCCAATTGGCGAGCACGCCGAGCCGGCCATAGGCCTCCTCGTCCTCGCGCGCGACGATGCGCTCGCCGACCTCGCGCTGGAACATCAAGACCATCATCTCGTACCAGGGCGGCCAGGGCTCGATGGTGAGCCAGTTGATCAGGAGCTGGGTCGCGATGTTGTAGGGCAGGTTGGCAACGATCTTGGCACGCTCGCCCGAGAGCAGCGGACGCGGATCGAAGGTCATGGCATCGCCATGCACGATCTCGAGCCTGCCAGGGTAGCGCGCGGCAATATCCTGCAAGGCGGGGATCGCGCGCTCGTCGTGCTCGATGGCGATGACGCGCCTTGCGCCGAGCGCGAGCAGCGCCCGCGTCAGCCCGCCCGGGCCGGGGCCGATCTCGACGATGGTGGAGTCTTCCAGCGGCGCGGCCGCGCGCGCGATGCGGGCGGTGAGGTTGAGATCGAGCAGAAAATTCTGGCCGAGCGATTTGCGCGCCGACAGCGCGTGCTGGCGAATGACCTCGCGCAGCGGCGGGAGGTCGTCGATCGCGCTCATCAGCTTTGCGAGGCCGCCATGCGGCTCGCGAGCTTGAGCGCGGCGATCAGGCTCGCCGGATTGGCCTTGCCGGTACCGGCGATGTCGAAGGCGGTGCCGTGATCGGGCGAGGTGCGGATGAACGGCAATCCGAGCGTGACGTTCACCGCGTCGTCGAAGGCGACGGTCTTGATCGGGATCAGCGCCTGGTCGTGATACATGCAGACCGCGCAATCATAGCTCCGTCGCGCCGCCTCGTGGAACATGGTATCGGCGGGCAGCGGACCCCTGGCCTCGATGCCGTCGTTGCGCAGCACTTTCAGCGCCGGGGCGATGATTGTCTGCTCCTCGTGGCCGAGCGAACCCTCCTCGCCGGCATGGGGATTGAGCCCGGAGACCGCGATGCGCGGCGTTGCGATACCGAAGCGGGACTTCAGCTCGGCGGCGACGATGCGGACGGTCGAGACGATCAGCTCGCTGGCGAGCTCTCCCAGCGCATCGCGCAGCGAGACGTGGATGGTCACCGGCACGACGGCGAGCTGCGGCGACCACAGCATCATCACCGGCTGCGGCACGCGGCCGCTCTCCGCGGCGAGCTCGGCGAGGAATTCGGTGTGGCCGGGATGACGGAAGCCGGCGCGGTAGAGCACGCTCTTGGCGATCGGGTTGGTGACGACGGCGCCGGCACGGCCTGTGCGCACGTCGATGACCGCCTGCCGGATCGAGGCGAGCGCGGCCGGCGCGCTGGATGTATCGGGCTTGCCGGGCTCGGCGGTGGCGCGCTCGCCGGTCGCGACCACGGGCAGGGCATCCGCGAAGGCGGACGTCGCCTCGCCGGGGCTCACCGCGGCGATCCTGATCTCGGCGCCGAGCGCCTTGGCGCGGCGCGCGATCAGCGCATCGTCGCCGAGCAGATAGAAGGCGGGCAGGTTCAGCTCGCCCCGCCTGAGCCAGGCCGCGATCGTGATGTCGGGTCCGATGCCGGCGGGCTCTCCCAGGGTGAGGGCAAGGGGCTTGGCTGCGGACGTGGTGGAGGGCTCTGGGCGGGGCTTGGCCATCAGCGGTTGCGATATTCGATCATCGCCGCCTTGCGGAGCTCGTCGAGATAGGCCTTCTGCGTCTTCTCGTACTTCTCCTGATACATCTTCTCGCGGACCTCACGCTTCTTCGGCGTGTCGATCATGGTCGGCTTGCGCGAGCACAGCACCACCATCTCGATGCCGTTCTTGGTCATCTCCGGCGCGGTCAGGTGGCCGATCGGGGTGTCGTCGAGCACCTTGCGGAGCGGCTCCGGCAGCTCTGCGGTGGTCTTGGTAACGGTGTCGCGGATGGTCGCGTTCGGGGTCGAGCGGAACAGCGAATTGGCCTCCTCGCAGCTTCCGACGCGGGCGCGATAGGACTCGGCTTCTTTCTTCCGGGTTTCCAGGAACGCCGCCGACGAGCCGCGCGGCACGATCAGCACGATGGCCTGCATCTTGTACTCGGTGCCCTCGACCTGGAGCTTATCGCCGGTCTGCGCCTGCACGGCCTGCGCGACGTCGCGCTCGCCGACCAGCAGCTTCTCTTTGAAGCGGCCGCGCACGAGGCTGCCCCAGACCATCTCGGCCCGCATGCGGCTCTTCAGCGTCTCCGCGCGGACGCCCTTGGTTTCGAGCGATTTGGAAAGCTGATCCGGCGTGATGCGCATGCGCTGCGCCATGCCGTCAAAGGACTGGTTGATGTCGGAGACGCTGGGATCGACGCCGTATTTCTTGCCTTCCTTGATCTTGACCTTGTCGTCGATCAGCTCGTTGATGACTTGCTGCCGGCTCGGCGTCTTCTGCGTCGACAGCTGGTCGAGCTTGGTGCGCTGCTCGATGTCGAAATCGGTGATCGGATCGCCGTTGACCATCACAACGATGTTTTGCGCGCGCGACGGCGAGGGCAGGACGGTCAGCATCAGCCCGGCAGCGATGGCGAGAAGGAGGCGGAAGACAGGAAATGGCGTCGTCATGATGTTGCTCGCATGTCGGCCGCGTTGAGATGGGGCAAGCGCGGCCGGCACTTCAAACCGTTCACTGGAGGCCGGCGGAACTGCTGGTCGTCGACGAGTTCGCGAGCGTGCGCAGGCCGATTTGGAACATGAACGCATGGCTCAGCGTGGGCGGTGCGGTGCCCGCGGAATAGCTATACGAAGTTACATAATTCGCCGCCAGCACGAAGCAATCGTCGACATAGCCGGCACCGAGCACATATTGGTTGATCTTGTTGGCCTCGAGGTCCCAGCGCGCCGAGCCCGACACCACCCAGTTGGTCGCGACCTTCAGCGAGCCCGTCGTCAAGATGCCCTCGCGGCGGGTCAGATAGCCCAGCTCCGGCTGGGCGGCGTAATTGCCGTACACCACGCTGACCGACCAGCGATTGAAGTTGGCGCGACCTTCCGCCTCGAAGCGCTGCACGTTCCAGGTCTGCTCGTCCATGCGGGAGCGGACGCTGAACGTGTAGGTGCTGTTCGGCGAGTAATTGACGCTCGCAACGTAATCGGACCGCGGCTTGTCGAGGCCGGAGTTCAGGCCGGTATTGATGGAATCCTGGACCGCGAAGGAGTTCAGGCCGAACAGGTGGTAGGACTGGCCGAACAGCACCTTGACCGCGCCGCCCTTGTCGAACTGGGTGGTGGACTGCACGCCGACATTGGCGCGGCCGCCGCCCTCGACGCGATCGTAGCCGGAGAACTTGTCGACGCTGAACAGGTTCGAGGCGTCGAACACCAGGCTCTGGGCGTCCTCGTTCGGCAGCTTGCCGGCATAGGTCTCGTTCGGCCGGATGATGATCTGCGCGATTGGCTCGATGGTGGTCGAGCCCCAGGGCTGAACGTTGATGAAGGGATAGCGGTACTCCAGGCCGACGGTCGGCATCAGGCGGAACGCCTCGGTGTCGCCGACCGGCAGGTAGTTCGACACGCCCGGCTGGTTGGAGACCGAGGACTTGATCGCGTCGGCCCGCAGGCTCGCGAACGGCGTCCAGATCTGGCCGAACGGGTCGGTGAAGGACTTGCGCCACTGCGCTTCCGCGGTGAGGCGGGTGTAGGTGCCGGGAAAGCCGCGCAGCAGGCACTGCGAGGGCGTGCGTGCCAGCGGATCGGCCGATGCCGTGGTGCACAGGCTGTTGGTGTTGGCGAGCGTCGTGATCGGGTCGAACACAGCCTCGTCGCGCGACAGGTTGACGAAATTGGTCTTGTAGCTGAACTCGCCGCCGAAGACGGGATAGTTGAGCACGTTGGAATAGTCGATCACCGGGTAGACGATCGGCACCTGGCTCTGGTTACCCGAATAGCTCAGCCAGTACATCGTGCGCGCATCGAAGAAGCTGCGGTTGCCGACGCCGGTCAGATAGAGCTGCGACAGCGCTTCCGTCGGCAGCAACAGGAACGAGCCGAGCGGATCGCGGTACTGGTAGAGCCGGTAGTCCGAGAAGAAATAATAGTCGGACATCAGGACGCCGTCCCAGCCCCAGACCCATTTGTCGTTCAGTGCGAACTGACCCTTGGTGTCGATGGCGCCGCGGAACTCGCGGTCGCCGGGCTGCCCGGTGAATGCTCCGGGATCGAGCTGGTTGATGCCGTAGGCGCGGATCTGGTAGGCGCCGTCGATCAGGCGCTGCCGGAATTCGGCCTGCAGCAGCACGCCTTGCCGCGACAAGAAGCGCGGGGTGAAGGTTGCGTCCATGTCGGGCGCGATCGCCCAATAATAGGGAACCTCGACGCCATAGCCCGTGTTCTCCGTGCCGGAAATATAGCCCGGCATCAGGAAGCCGGATTTGCGCTTCACGGTCGGGTCGGGCGTCGAGAAATAGGGCATGTAGGCGAGCGGCACGCCGAAGAACTCGATCTGTGCCGTCTCGAAATACAGCATCTTCTCCTGCTGGTCGTGGATGATGCGGGCACCCTTGACCTGCCACAGCGGCGGCTTCTTCGGATCGTCCTTGCACGGCGCGCAAGCCGTGTAGACGCCGTTCTCGAACACCGTGTAATTGCCGCTGGAGCGGTCGGCGCGGCTCGCGGCCATGCGGGTCTGGTCGGCCGTGTCCACGCGCAGCGAATCGACGAAACCGTCGCGGTAATCGTCGGAGAGATCCAGGATCTCGGCATAGGTGATCTTGCCGTCGGCATCCGTCATGCGGATGTTGCCTTCGGCATGCAGCCGCTTGGTCTTCTGGTCGTAGATGACTCGGTCGGCCTCGACGCTGGTGCCGTTGTAGAACAGCTGCACGTTACCGACCGCGGAGACGCGCGAATTGTTGTAGTCGTAGTCCACCTCGGTGGCCTGAACCAGCATCTGGTTGTCGTTGGGGGCCCTCGGCGGCTTCGGACGCGGCGGCAGCGGATTGTAGGTGAAGCCCTGGGCCTGCGCCGGTGCTACCGCGGCAGCGTCGATCAAGCCGCCGAGCGAGGCAGCCGCGACGACGGCAATCAGGAGCCTGCGGACGGACAAGCCGCTCCCGTTCGCGCGCACCCATGTGCGCCGCGTCAAACGAGACACGGGTCCTCGACGGACGGCAGTCACTAACCGTCCTCCTGGTACAACAAGGCCAAAAAGCCGGTGAGGCCGCCCACCACCACGGGCAACCACGCCGCAGCGATCGGATGCATCAACTCAGCCTTGCTCAAGTCTTCAGTCACTTTCGACAGAACGTAGAGCAGAAAGCCTGCGCCCACGCCACTCAAAACCATCTTCTGCACGCCGCCCATCCGGAAGAAGCGCAACGACACGGAGGCCGCAAGCATCACCATGGCTGCGAGCAAAAACGGCTGTGCCAGAAGCTTCTGATACTGGAGTCGGTATCCGGCTGTCGCGAAGCCCGAGCTCTCGGATGAGCGGATGTAGCTCGGTAGTTGCCAAAAGGACACAGTCTCGGGGGTGGAAAAGCTGTTGCGGACCTGCGCCTCGGTCAGCGTGGTCGGAATCTCCAGCGTGGCCTGGTCGATCGGCGGTCCGTCCAGCGAGAAGCGGCGGACGCCCTTGAACAGCCAGCGGCCGGCCTCCAGCGTCGCCTCGCGCGCCTCGACCCGCTCCTTGAAATGTTGGTCCGCGTCGAACCGGAACAGCGTCAGCCCGGTGAGCCGGATGCCCTGCTGCTCGCTGCGCGCCGCATTGATGATGGTCTGGCCGTCGCTCGTGACCTGGTTGAGCCAGAAGCCCGAGGCATCCTGAATGCCGCCGCCGGGCGCCGAGCCGAACAGCTCGGCCTCCATGCGCTTGGACAGCTCGCGCAAATTGGCCGACATCGGATTGTAGGCGACGGTGGCGATCACCCCGATCAGCAGCGCACTGCCGAGCGCCGGCGAGATGAACTGCCAGGCCGAGATGCCCGCGGCGCGCGCCACCACGAGCTCGAGCCGGCGGGAGAGGGCGAGATAGCAGGTCATGGCGCCGATCAACATGCAGAACGGCGTCAGCTTCTCCAAAAGCTGCGGCACCCGGAACAGCGAGGTCTCGGCCACCATGATCGCGGAGGCGGAGGCGAGCCCCGAGGTCTTGCGCACCATCTCGATGTAGTCGACCAGCACCAGCAGCAGGAAAATGCCGCCGAAGACGCCGAGCGCGGCGACCACGAAGCGGCCGGCGAAATAGCGCCCGAGCGTGTTGGTGAGCATGCTCATGCGGTGGCCGGACGTCCGAACAGCCGCGCGATCCGTGCGTTCGACCTGTTGATGGCCTCCATCAGGCCGGGAGGCGGCTCGACCACGACACCGCGGATGATCATCCACAGCCCGGCGCCGATCGCGCCGAAAACCATCGCATACTGGACCAGCACCGGGCTCGGCGACTTCACCGCCATCACCGAGCAGGCAAAACCGGCCATGCGCAGGCCGAACACCGCGACGATCGACGAGGCGATCGAGAAGTTACGGCTCTGGCGCGTGGTGCGCGGCGCTCCGAGGAAGGCAAAGGTCAGCACGGCAAAGGCGAACGGATAGATCGGCGCGAGCAGGCTGTCATGCAGGGCCGCGCGGAACTGCCCTGGAATCTGCTTGTAGACGGGATCGTTCTCGGACGGCGACAGCAGCTCCCAGAGATAGCGCTCGCGGATGCCGAGGGTGACGTCGCGGCCCTTGGCGAATTTCGACATGTCGAAGCCGTAGCGGCCGAAGGCCACCAGCGCCGGATCGCGCTTGCCCGCCTCGAAGCGCTGGAGATTGCCGGTCTCCAGCACCAGGAACGAGCCGGTCTCGTTCTTCACGACCTCGCCGTGCTCGGCGACGATCGAGACGCGCTCGTTCGGATCGCGGCGGTCGTCGATGAAGATGCCGGCGAGGATGCCGCCCGGCTTGCGTTCGCGAATCCGGATCGTGAGGTTCTCGTCAAGCCGGGCGAAGCGGCCGGGCTGCAGGATGTTGGTGAGCACGTCGGCGGTGATCTCGGCATCCCATTGCTTGATGCGCCGCATGCCGTCAGGGGAGAGATAGGCCGCGATGAAGGCGACCAGCAGCGCCACCACGCAGGTGGCATAGAAGAACGGAACGAACAGCCGGATCGGCGAGAAGCCGGCCGCATTCATCACGATGATCTCGGAATCGGTCGCGAGCTTGTTCAGCGTGTGCGAGATCGCGATCATCAGCGCGATCGGCGCGATGATCAGGACCAGGGCCGGAATCACGAGGCTGGTGATGCCGAGGAAGGTGAGGATGGTCTGGCCCTGGCTCGTCATCAGGTCGATGCCGCGCAACGCCTGCGTAATCCAGATCACGCCGGTGAGGCTGACCAGGACCAGCGCAAACGACGCCAGCGTCGTGCGGAAGATATACCTGTCGATCGACCCCATGCGCTACCGCACGTACCCACCAAGTCCCCAATGTCGGCCGGAATTCCGGCGGTCCGACCCATCCCCGTCAGGGGATCCCCAAGGTCGGCCGACAGCTCTTCCGGCGGTTCATTCTCTCACTACCATCCCTTTGATCCGTCAACAAAATGGCTGCCCCGTGGCACCGTCATTATATGGTTAATATTTCGCCCGTTGTGGCCTCGCGGCCACGGCGGCCTTGGCACGGGGCTGGCCGCTGGCCCATAGTGGGGGAAGCCTCAGTGAATCGCCGTTCAGCTCCGGTTTCTGGCTGGAACCCACGAACGACGAAAAACCCCATGTTTTGGAGGAGTTATCCATGTCCGATGCCATCAAGGTCGGCTTTGTCCCGTTGTCTGCCGCCCCCCGTGGCATCCTGGTCGTGTTCTGCGACGATGGCCTGAAGCTCGGTCCGGCGACGGCCAAGGCGCTGGGTGGCGCTGCCGAAATTGTGAAGCGCGCTGCGGCTGCGGCCGCGTTCAAGGGCAAGAGCGCGGCTGCGCTGGACATTCTGGCACCGGAGGGGGTGAAGGCGACCCGGCTGATCGTGATCGGCGCCGGCAAGGCGACCAATCTCAAGGCCAATGATTTCCTCAAGTTCGGCGGGGTGGCGGCCGGCAAGCTGCCCGCCGGCACCAGTGCCATGACCATCCTGGCGGAGCTGCCGGGCGGCGCCATGACGAGCGAGCAGGCGGTCGCGATCGCCTCGGGCCTGCGCTTGCGCGCTTACAAGTTCGATCGCTACAAGACCAGGAAGAAGGACGGCGAGGAGGGCGGCGCGCGCGCCGACGTCTCGCTTGCGGTCGGCGATGCCGGTGCGGCGAAGAAGGCGTTCGCCGCGGCCGGGCACGTCGTCGACGGCGTGATCATCGCCCGCGACCTCGTCAACGAGCCGCCGAACGTGCTTTTCCCGGAGGAATTCGCCCGCAGAGCCGGTCAGCTCCGCAAGCTCGGCGTCAAGGTCGAGGTGCTCGACGTCAAGGCCATGCAGAAGCTCGGCATGGGCGCGCTGCTCGGCGTCGGCCAGGGCTCGGCGCGGCCGAGCCGCACCGTGATCATGCGCTGGGACGGCGGCAAGAAAGGGGAGGCCCCGGTTGCCTTCGTCGGCAAGGGCGTCTGCTTCGACACCGGCGGCATCTCGATCAAGCCGGCCGGCAGCATGGAGGACATGAAGGGCGACATGGGGGGAGCGGCCTGCGTCGTCGGCCTGATGCATGCGCTCGCGGCGCGCAAGGCGAAGGTCAACGCGGTCGGCGCCATCGGTCTCGTCGAGAACATGCCCGACGGCAATGCGCAGCGGCCGGGCGACATCGTCACCTCGATGTCCGGCCAGACCATCGAGATCATCAACACCGACGCCGAGGGCCGCCTCGTGCTCGCCGACGTGCTCTGGTACGTCGCCAAGAAGGTGAAGCCGAAATTCATGGTGGATCTTGCGACGCTGACCGGCGCGATCATGGTGGCGCTCGGCACCGAGCATGCCGGCATGTTCTCCAACAACGACGAGCTGGCCGACCGGCTGCTCACCGCCGGAGCCGAGAGCGGCGAGAAGGTCTGGCGCATGCCGCTCGGCCCCGAATACGACAAGCTGATCGATTCCCAGTTTGCCGACATGAAGAACACCGGCGGCCGCCATGGCGGCTCGATCACCGCCGCGCAATTCCTGCAGCGCTTCGTCGACAACGTGCCCTGGGCCCATCTCGACATCGCCGGCACCGCGATGGGGGCGCCGAAGACCGACATCAACCAGAGCTGGGGCAGCGGCTACGGCGTCCGCCTGCTCGACCGCCTGGTCGCGGACCATTACGAGCGCAAATGACCCGACATGACTGAAGTGCTGTTCTACCATCTGCAAGACAAGACGGTGGAGGACGTGTTGCCGCCGCTTCTGGAGAAATCGCTCGAGCGCGGCTGGCGCGTCGTGGTGCAGTCGACCTCGGAGGAGCGTGCGGATGCGCTCGATTCGCATTTGTGGACCTATCGCGACGATTCGTTCCTGCCGCACGCGACATGGCGGGTGAACGATGTTGCCGACCAGCCGATCGTGCTGGCGATCGAGGGCGGCAATCCCAATGCGGCCAATGTCCGCTTCCTGGTCGACAGCGCCGCGCTGCCGGAGGATGCGGAGGGTTACGAGCGCATGGTGCTGCTGTTCAACGGCGACGATCCCGACGCGCTTGCGCTCGCCCGCACGGCCTGGACGGATTGCAAGGCGAAGGGATTTGATGTCACCTATTGGCAGGCTGACGACCGCGGCCGGTGGCAGAAGCGCAATTAGAGCGTTTTCGAGCGAAGTGGACACCGGTTCGCGTGAAGAAAACGCGTCAAAACAAGAATCTAGAGCTTAGGTTCTGATTCAATCAGAACCTAAGCTCTAGCCGCAATTAATGATAATTTGCACTTTTCGGGCGATACTGGCTTCGGCCACCTTCGTGCCGCAAAGGGATGTTGGGACAATCGCTTAGGGCTGGTCCTTCACGCGGGGAATTCGTTTATCGTGCGACATCAAAAGCTTCCCGGCTCGCTCATAGTTGCTTTGGCTGCCGCAGCTCCGCTGCTCGCCGGCTGCTCGGGCGCGTCCGATCTGCTGTCGAAGGACGCACAATGGTTCAACACGCCCAGCCGGCTGTTCATCAAGAGCATCTCGATCGAATCGCCGCCGCTGACGCCCGAAAAGCCTGTGGGACCTGAGGACCTCGTCAGCGCCGACGGCGGCTGTCCCGGCATGGCGCCGCCGCCCGGGCCGGCCGATGCCAATGCCTCGACCACGGCCGCGCCGATGGGCGGCACGGTCGCGCTCGGCCATACCGAATGCGACGTGGTGCGCGGCATCGGGGTGCCCTCGAGCGTCAACCTCTCCAACGATGCCGCCGGCCGCCGCGTCGCCGTGGTGACCTGGAGCACCGGCCCGCGCGCGGGCATCTATACGTTCACGGCCGGACGTCTGTCCTCGATCGAAGGCAATCCGGACCCGCAGCCGGTGCCGAGGGCGGCCAAGCCGAAGAAGAAGCACGCGTAGGCGGGGGACGCCTGCGCCGCAGTGACCCGAAGAATCCTCGATCCTGGACGTGAGGGGCGGACTCGATGCGGGTCGGCGGCGGCACTCAGAGGATCGGCTCGGTATTGAAGCGATCCGGCTGGCGGCCGCGGAAACGGCCCTTCATCCTGAAGCCGTCACGCATGTTGAGGCCGAGAAGACCGATGTTCGTCGCGCCGGCAAACAGTTCGAGACTCTGCACGGCGTAGAACGTGGTGTCGAACTCCGCGGCCTTCGCCTTGGAGGCAAGAAACAACGCGGCCGGAACCAGAACCAGGATGCCGTTGCCGGCGATGAACGGCATACGCTTGATCTTCGCACCGATCAGGCCGGCGCGCCGCTCCTTTGCCAGGACGAATCCCGAGCCTCCCGCCGCCGCAAGCATCGGAACGAGCAACAGGAAGCCCCACGGTATGGCGGTCTTCACCATGGCTATGGTCTGGTGTGAGGCGAATAGCTCGGTGAGAGCCGTGGACAGCCAGAAGGTCGCAATGATCGTCAGTGCGACCGCTCCCGCGACCGGGTGGATGGTCCTGGTCATCGGCCTGACGACCTCCGTCGAGATGGTTTTATGGTGTCAATCTGGTACTATAAGAAATCTAGTAAATTGACATCATGATGTCAATAACTGTCTATGGTGACAGATGCGAAAATCCCGACGGACGCCGGCCGGCGATGCTCTGACGAACCTCATGCTCGACTTGTTCCGGCTGAACAGCCTGCTCCTGACCGCAGGGGACCGCCTGGTGGCCCCGCTCGGGCTCACCAGCGCCCGCTGGCAAATTCTCGGCGCCATCGTGCAGGTGGAGCGGCCCCAGCCCGTGGCCTGGCTCGCCCGCGATCTCGGCGGCAATCGCCAGAACGTGCAGCGGATCGTCAACGACCTCCACGCGGAAGGCCTCGTTGCATTCGAGGCCAATCCGCATCACCGCCGGGCGCAGCTCGTCGTCCTCACCGACAAGGGGCGGCGCGCTTTCGATGCTGCGATGGCTTTGCAGATGCCGTGGGTCAACAGCCTGTCCGAAGGGCTTGCGGTCAAGGATCTGCAAACGGTTCATCGCATCGTCGCGGCCTTGCGGACCAAGCTCGAGAGCGACGTCGAGGCGCAGACGTAAGGTGGGCGAATGGCAAGGTCGGGCGACACCCGAGCCGCGCAGGTCTTCAAGCCGCTTTGCGGCCCTTGATCGCAGTCGCCGAGGCATGAAAGGTGATCGCCCCGCTCGCGCTTGCCGGCAGTCGCGCCTGGAGGCGATGCTTGAGCTCCGCGCTCTCGGCTTGCGATAGTTTTCCCACGATGCCGGTCGGGCTGCTCACGACCATGGACAGCCAGTAGTCGTCGAAGTCAGGGAACGTTCGCTCGACGACCAGCTCACGGGTTTCGATATCGCGCAGACCGAGCTCGGCCCAGAGCGCCTTCAGTGCCTCGAAACGCGAGATGTCTGCACTCGGCGGCCGCGCTGTCGGAATGCCAAGCGCATCCAGCTCCTCCCACAATGGTTGCGTGGGCGTGCCGCCGCGCAAAATGTCCCAAGTGTAGGACGCGACCAGGCCGCCGGGTTTGGTGACGCGGACCATTTCCGCGGCGCCCTTGCGCGGATCGGGAACGAAGAACAACACCAGCGCCATCACGGCGATGTCGAAGCGGTTGGGCTCATAGGGAAGGGCCATCGCGTCGCCGATCGAGAGTTCGACCGGCTTTGCCGCCAATTTTTCGCGCGCCGTGGCAATCTGGGCATCGGAGGGATCAATTGCGCAAACCGATGAAGGGGCCGATCTTGCAAGAAGGAGTTCGGTGAACGCGCCGTTGCCGGCGCCAACATCCACCCAGGCCAGTCCCGGACGGGGCGCGAGCCAGTCGAGGAACAGATTGCCGGCCGATCGGCTCCAGGGCGACATGAAGCGCTCGTAAGCCGCACCGTCGGTGAACTTGATCGGTTCGGGTGTCGACATCGAGATATCCCTTCATCATTCCTTGTTTGCATATCGCTTGGACTGGAAATCGCTTGTGCTGAAAATGCCGATCGTTCTCGACCGTAGGGCCGGGTCAACCGCAATGCGCTGACGCAAATTGCGTCCAGCCTAACCCCAAATACGCGCAGGCGACACGGGCATTTCGTCGGCAGGCCCGGATATTTCCGATTGACGCGGCGCCGCCAGCCACATCGCACGAGGATCGACCGTCCTTGATCTGGATCATGGGGCTCGGTCGTCCGCCGGTGCAAGCTGGGACAGCTCCCCGAGAGAAGGGGCTGCCGTCATGGCAAGAATTTCAGAGAAACATTCCAGGGATCATTGATGTGAGCAACCTCGCAAAGATTGAACGCGACCCGAATTACCAGGAGCTGGTGCGCCGGCGCTCGTCGCTGGGCTGGCTGTTGTCGGCGATCATGCTTGTCATCTATTTCGGCTTCATCCTGCTGGTCGCCTACGCTCCCAAGTTTCTGGGAATACCATTGGGCAGCGGCGTGACGACGGTCGGTATTCCGGTCGGACTGTCCGTCATCGTGCTCGCCTTTGTGCTGACGGGCATCTACGTCCGTCGGGCGAATTCCAGCTACGACGTACTCATCCGCAAGATTGTCGAGGAGAACCGCTCGTGAAGAAATTCGCCTGGCCATCGGCAATTCTGCTCGCAAGTATGCCCGCCATCGCGCTCGCGGCCGGCGCCGTCGAGGGCGGCGCGAAGCAGGCGACCAACTGGGCGGCGATCGGCATGTTCGTCGGGTTCGTCGGGCTGACGCTCGCCATCACCTATTGGGCCGCCAAGAGGACCGCATCGGCTGCGGATTTCTACTCGGCCGGCGGCGGAATCACGGGCTTCCAGAACGGGCTTGCGATCGCAGGCGACTACATGTCGGCGGCCTCGTTCCTCGGCATATCGGGTCTCGTCTACACCTCGGGCTACGACGGCCTGATCTATTCGGTCGGCTGGCTCGTGGGATGGCCGATCGTCACCTTTCTGATCGCCGAGCAGTTGCGCAATCTCGGAAAGTTCACCTTTGCCGACGTCACCTCGTTTCGTCTCGGGCAGACCGAGATCCGGATCCTGGCGGCATGCGGCTCGCTGGTGACTGTCGCGTTCTACCTGATCGCGCAGATGGTCGGAGCCGGCAAGCTGATCCAGCTGTTGTTCGGTCTCGATTACTGGATCGCAGTCGTCCTGGTCGGCGGCCTGATGATGATCTACGTGACGTTCGGCGGCATGAAAGCGACGACGTGGGTGCAGATCATCAAGGCGGTGCTGCTGCTCTCGGGGGCGACGTTCATGGCCGGAGCCGTCCTCTACAAGTTCGGGTTCAGCCCGGAAGCCCTGTTCACCAAGGCAACCGAAGTGCATCCCAAGAAGCTCGCGATCATGGAACCCGGCACCCTGATCTCCAATCCGCTCTCGGCTGTCTCGCTCGGCCTGGCGCTGATGTTCGGAACGGCGGGCCTGCCTCATATCCTGATGCGCTTCTTCACCGTGAAGGACGCCCAGGCTGCCCGCAAGTCGGTGTTCTACGCCACCGGCTTCATCGGCTACTTCTATATCCTGACCTTCATCATCGGCTTCGGCGCGATCACGCTGGTGTCGACCGATGCGATGTTCCTGGATGGCAGCATCCTCGAGAAGACCAAGAGCGGAATCGCGGCGATCAAGGGCGGCTCCAACATGGCGGCGATTCACCTCGCGAACGCCGTGGGCGGCAATCTGTTCCTTGGCTTCATCTCGGCCGTCGCCTTCGCGACGATCCTGGCCGTCGTCTCGGGGCTGGCTCTGGCGGGGGCATCCTCCATCAGCCACGATCTCTACGGCATGGTGATCAAGGGCGGAAACGCGAATGAGCAGGACGAGATCCGCGTGTCGAAGATCGCGACCCTGGTGCTCGGCGTGCTCGCGATCTTCCTCGGCATCGTGTTCGAGAACCAGAACGTCGCCTTCATGGTCGGCCTTGCGTTTGCCATCGCGGCCTCCTGCAATTTCCCCGTGCTGGTGATGTCGATCTTCTGGAAGGGCCTGACGACGCGGGGAGCCGTGGTCGGCGGCTTCCTGGGCCTGGTCAGCGCGGTTGTCGGTGTGGTGCTCTCGCCGGCCGTCTGGGAGGTGACGCTTGGCTTCGCCAAGGGCTCGGCTCCGATCAAGCTGGACAATCCGGCGCTGTTCTCGATGGCGATCGCCTTTGCGGGGATCTGGCTGGTCTCGATGATGGATCGCAGCAAGCGCGCGGCGGTCGATCGCGATGGCTTCGATGCGCAATATGTCCGGTCCCAGACCGGTATCGGAGCTGCTTCGGCCACGGCTCACTGAAGGCTCACTGAACGGGGCTCCAGGGATATCGCTTCGGCACCGGCGGGCTCAGTTGGCCCTGCCGGTGCGACTCGTCCGATGGTCGATCGTCCTAGAGCATGATCCGGAAACGTGCGAAGCGGTTTTCCGAAAAGATCATGCTCAAACAATGACCCAAAGCGCGATGACGATTCATCCCAATCGCATCGCGCTTTAGATAGTCCGCGTCTTTGAAAGGTCGAAATGCCCAAGGCGTTCGATATCAGCAACCCGCCATTCGATCGTCTGACGCCGAACGAGGCCGAGACGTTGCGGGCCGCGCTCGACATCGCCTACTTCAGTCCGGGTGAAGCGATCATCAGGCGGGACGCCCCGGCGGAGGCGCTCTACGTCGTGATCAAGGGCATCGTCGAGGAGCGGAGCGATGTCGACCTGCTCGCATTGCTCGGCCCCAAGGATACGTTCGACAGTCGGGCGCTCGTTCACGATCATAGCGGCCATCAGTTCTTCGCCCGCGACGAGACGCTCTGCTATGTGATCCCCCGGAAGGTCGCCCTCGATCTGATCAAGACAAATCCGCGCTTTGCCGCGTTCTTTTACCGCGAGATATCCCAGAAGCTGGACGAGCTCGCCAACGATGAGGAGGCGCGGCGCTACGGCTCGTTGATGCATGCCAAGGTCGGCGAATTGTTCCTGCATCCGCCGGTCTTCTTGGCGGCCAGCGACACGATCGAGACCGCCGGTCACCTGATGCGCGAGGTCAACAGCAATGCGCTGTTCGTCCGGGACGGCGAGCGGATCGGCATCGTCACAGGCATGAACCTGTCCAAGGCCGTGGTGCTGGGGCGGCAGTCGATCCAGACGGCGGTGGGCAGGCTCGCCAATTACGACCTCGTCTCTTTGCGGCGCGACGATTTCGTATCCTCGGCTCTCCTGCTGATGACCAAGCACAACAAGCGGCGGCTTGTCGTGCGCGAGGGTGAGGAGTTCGTCGGCATTCTGGAGGAGATCGACCTGCTGGGATTCCTGGCGGGAAGCGCCCAGGTCACCGCCGGCCGCATCGATCGCGCCTCGAGCCGGCAGGACCTTGCCACCGCAGCGCGCGAGATCGAGACGCAAACGCGCGTGCTGCGGCGGCAGGGCGTCAAGGTGGAGGTCATTGCGGAGATCGTCTCCGATCTCAACCGGCGCCTGCTGTCGCGGCTGTTCGACATGGTCGCGCCGGCCGAGCTGCGCACCGGCGGCTGCCTGATCGTGATGGGAAGCGAGGGGCGGGGAGAGCAGACCGTACGGACCGACCAGGACAACGGCCTCATCCTGGCCGGCCCGATGCGGGATGAAATCCTCGAGGCGTTCCGCCGCGAGTTCTTCGCCGCGCTCGAGAGCTTCGGCTTTCCGCCCTGTCCCGGCGATATCATGGTGCGCAATCCGGCATGGTCCAGGCCGCTCTCCGAATATCTTGCAGATCTGCGCCGCTGGATCATGCTTCCCAACCAGGCCGGGCACATGAATGTGGCCATCATCTACGATGCCCAGGCGATCGCGGGCGATGAGCAACTGCTGGACGACGCCAAGACGGCGCTGATCGACATGACCCGGGGCGAGCAGGCGTTCATGGCCCATTTTGCCCGCGCGGTTGACGCGTTCGAGACGCCGATCGGCCTCTTCAACAATCTGATCACGTCCGAGGGCACGGGAGACGCGCTCGACCTCAAGAAAGGTGGTATCTTTCCGATCGTGCACGGCGTTCGCAGCCTGGCGCTCGAACAGGGGCTGCGCGAGACCTCCACCGATAAACGCATCTCCCGGCTATGTGATCTCGGCGTGCTGCAAGCGGACTTTGGACGCGATCTGAAACAGGCGTTCCGGTTCCTGCTGATGCTTCGGCTCGACGGGCAGCTGGCCGCGTCCGCCGGCGCATCGGGGACTCTGGTGCGGCCGGCGCACCTGTCCAGCATGGAGCGCCATCTGTTGCGTGACGCGCTCCAGGTGGTGAAGAAGTTTCGCGAGATCGTTGGTCATCATTTCAAGCTGGGCATGTTCTAGAATGCTGCCTCGCGCGATCAAGAGACTGTTGCACCAGGCAACCCTGAGCGACCAGTCCTACCGCTTCATGTTCGGTCGCGCGCCAGACGACGAGTTTGTCGTCATCGATTGCGAGACCACCGGTCTGAACGTGCGAACGGACGATGTTGTCGCCATCGCGGCCATCAAGATCCGCGGCAATCGGATTTTGACCAGCGCGCGTTTCGAAGCCATCATCCATCCCGACAGGGAGCTCGGGGCGGAAGCGATCAGAATTCACCATTTGCGCCGGTCCGACGTCGAAGCTGCGCCGATCGTCTGGAAGGTGTTGCCGGGCTTTCTGCACTTCATCGGGCCGCGTCCGCTGATCGGTTATTATATCGATTTCGACATCGCCATGCTGGACAAGTACATCCTGCCGCTGGTGGGAATTGAGCTGCCCAACGAACGCATCGAAGTGTCGCGACTTTACTACGACCGCAAATACGGCGACGCGCCGCCAAACACCTCGGTCGACCTGTCGTTCGCCGCGATTCTCCGCGACCTCTGCATCCCGCCGCTCGGACAGCACGATGCCTTCAACGACGCATTGATGACGGCGATGATGTTCGTGCAGTTGCGCGACCTGACCCGGCGTGGCGTACGCATCGCGCGCCGGCGGACCAGTCCGGTCTTCAATCCGACCGGGGCATGACCGGCGCCAGAGAGAGCTCGTCCCGAGCCTGCAGCTCTTTTTCGCGGTATGCCGCCCGCTTTCGTGATGGTCGCGCGCCCCGGAATGCGCTTTGATGGCGCAAACAACAATCCGGAGGAAACTATGCGGTTCATTGCCCTCGTATCGGCGCTGCTTCTGCCGCTCGGTGCGGCATTCGCCCAGGACTATCCGACGAGGCCCATCACCATGCTGGTGCCATTCGCCGCGGGCGGGCCGACCGACACCATCGCGCGGCTGACCGCCGCGGGCATGGCGAAATCGCTGGGGCAGCAGATCATCGTCGAGAACGCGACCGGCGCCGGCGGCACCATCGGCACGACCCGCGCCGCGCGCGCCCAGCCGGACGGCTACACGCTGCTGATCCATCACGTCGGCATCTCGACCGCGGCGACGCTCTACCGCAATCTCAGCTACGACACCAAGACCGCCTTTGCGCCGATCGGGCTCGTCACCAACGCGCCGATGACCATCATCGCGCGGCCCGATTTCCCGGCCGACACGCTCAAGGACCTCGTCGCCTACGCCCAGCAGCAGGGCGACAAGCTGACCTATGCCAATGCCGGCCTAGGTGCGGCCTCGCATCTGTGCGGCATGCTGTTCATGACCGCGATCCAGAAGCAGCTCACCACGGTGCCTTACAAAGGCAACGGCCCGATCATGAACGATCTGCTCGGCAAGCAGATCGATCTCACCTGCGACCAGGCGACCAACACCACCGGGCCGATCACCGCCAAGCAGGTCAAGGCCTATGCGATCACCACCAAGGAGCGGCTGAAGAGCCTGCCCGATCTGCCGACCGCCGACGAGGCGGGCCTCAAGGGCTTCGAGCTCGGCGTCTGGCACGGCATCTACGCGCCCAAGGGCACGCCGCCGGCGATCGTTCAGAAGCTGACTGCGGCGCTGCAGACCGCGTTGAAAGATCCCGCGCTGATCGCGCGGTTCAACGACATCAACACCGAGCCGGTCCCGCAGGACAAGGCGACGCCGGAGGCGTTGGGCGCGATGCTGACGAACGAGATCGACCGCTGGGCGCCGATCATCAAGGCGGCCGGGCAATTCGCGGATTGAGCTCATGCGGCCCGTGAGGCTTGTCGGCCGAGCGAGTAAGATGCAGCTTTTTCAATAGGTTGCTTGCCGGTGTCAAATTACCGGTACTGTGCATGGGGTTGTTTTGCAGGTTTGGTTTGGAGCGAGCCCGCCGTGGAGGCGCTAACCCGCCGCCTCGTCGAACTGCGCGCTCGCCTCCAGCCATTGCTCCTCGGCCCGCGCCAGCGCGTCGGCGGCATTGGCGCGCGCCTTCGACAGCTGCGCCGCTTGCTTCGGATCGCGCGTGAAAATGTCGGGCAAGGCCAGCGCCGTGTCGATCTTGGCGATGATCTCGCTGACGCGGGCGATCTCGGCCTCGGCTTCGGCGATGCGCTTCTTCAAGCCTCCGCGATTGTCCGCTCTTGGGCGCTGTGGCTTCTCAGGCGGCGCGTTGCGCTCGCGCGGGGCCTCCGCGTTGCGCGTCGACAGCACCAGGCGGCGATATTCGTCGAGATCGCCGTCGTAATTGGTGACGGTGCGATCGGCGACGATCCAGAGCCGATCGGCGCAGGCCTCGATCAGGTAGCGGTCGTGCGAGACCATGATCACCGCGCCGGGAAACTCGTTGATCGCCTCCGCGAGCGCGCCGCGGCTGTCGATGTCGAGATGGTTGGTCGGCTCGTCCAGGATGATCATGTTGGGTCCGAAGAAGGTCGCAAGGCCCAGAAGCAGGCGCGCCTTTTCGCCGCCTGACAATTTGCCCGCCTTGGTGTCCGCGGCCTTGCCGGAGAAGCCGATCGCGCCGGCGCGGGCGCGCACCTTGGCTTCGGGCGCATCGCCCATCAGCTTGCGGACGTGGTCGTAGGCCGAGGCGTCCTCGTTGAGCTCGTCGAGCTGGTGCTGCGCGAAATAGGCGATCGACAGCTTGTCGGCGCGCGTCACCTTGCCCGAGAACGGCGCGAGACGTCCGGCGAGCAGCTTCACCAGCGTCGACTTGCCGTTGCCGTTGGCACCCAGCAGCGCGATGCGGTCGTCATTGTCGATGCGCAAGGTGACGCGATTGAGCACCGGGCTCGCCGGGTCGTAGCCGACCGAGGCGTTGTCGACGGCGATGATCGGCGGTGACAGGATCTTCTCCGGCGCCGGGAAGCTGATCTCGCGCACGTCTTCGGTGACCAGCGCCGTGATCGGCTTCAGCCGTTCCAGCATTTTCACGCGAGACTGTGCCTGCCGGGCTTTCGATGCCTTGGCCTTGAAGCGGTCGACGAAGGCCTGCAGGCGGGCGCGCTCGGCCTCCTGGCGCTTGACCGCCTTGGCATCGAGCAGCTCGCGCGCGGCGCGCTGCTCCTCGAACGAGGAATACGAGCCCTTATAGAGCGTGAGCTTGCCGCGCTCCAGATGCAGGATCTGGTCGACCGAGCTTTCCAGGAGGTCGCGGTCGTGGCTGATCACGATCACGGTGCGCGCATAATGCGCGAGGTGATCCTCCAGCCACAGCGTGCCCTCGAGGTCGAGATAGTTGGTGGGCTCGTCGAGCAGCAGAAGATCGGGCGCCGCGAACAACGTCGCGGCGAGCGCGACGCGCATGCGCCAGCCGCCGGAGAATTCGGCGCAGGGTCGCAGCTGATCGGCAGCGGAGAAGCCGAGGCCGGAGAGGATCGCGGCCGCGCGGCTCGGCGCCGAGTGGGCGTCGATGTCGACGAGGCGGGTCTGGATCTCCGCGATGCGGTGCGGATCGGTGGCGTGCTCGGCCTCGTTGAGCAGCGCGTCGCGTTCGAGGTCGGCCTTGAGCACGACCGAGATCAGGCTTTCCGGGCCGTTCGGCGCTTCCTGCGCCAGGCTGCCGATGCGCCAGCGCGGCGGCAGGGTCACCGTGCCGTGCTCGGCCGCAAGCTCGCCGCGGATCACCTTGAACAGCGTCGACTTGCCTGTGCCGTTGCGTCCGACCAGGCCGACGCGCGACCCGGGCGTGATCTGCACGGAACTCTGGTCGATCAAGAGGCGTCCGGCGAGGCGGATGGAGAGGTCGGTGATGGAGAGCATGCGGCCTTGTCACCGCAAGGCGCGTCGAACGCAACTCGTTTTTCCGTCAGTACCTCTCGCGCTCCCGCTCGCGCCGCTGCAGCTCGTTCAGGAGCTGCTCGAGATGGGTCGGCAGGCGCGGCTCGGGCCGGAGGCTCTGCTGCAACCGTTCGCCCACGGCATCGCAAATCGAGCGGCTGGTGCGCCGGTCGATCTGTTCGCTGTCACTGGCAAAAAGCCCAGCCATCGCAAGGTTCCGTGTGCTCGAAGTAAGGACACGGTACCAAGTCATTGCCGGCGAAATGGTTTCGCTGATTATGGGCAGTGACGGGCATTCTCGTAAAAATTGTATGAGTCGCGCCTTGTACGCTCAAGGCAAAGCCCCGGCGAGGGGGGCGCCGGGGCTTCTCCTGGAAGGTACCTGGGGGGCTTAGGTACCTTTCGAAAGGTGCTGACGGGTTCAGTAGCAGCGGTTGATCAGCCGCCAGCGGGGGCCCCAGGGAGTCGGGACCAGCCGGCGCACATAGCAGCCGCCATAGCCGTAAGAGACCGGGGCGTAGAAGCGCGGGCCGCCCCAGCGGTAGCCGCCGTGCCAGCCGCCGCCGTGCCAGCCCGGGCCGCCGCCGTGCCAGCCCGGGCCGCCGCCATGCCAGTGAGCGGAGGCCGAGGTCGGGGCCAGCGCGGCACCGAGCGCAACCGCGGCGACAGCGGCAAGCGAAAGTTTCCTCAACATGGTGATCTCCTCAAAAACTGCCGGCGCGGGGGGATCCGCGTCGATGGAAAGGCCGCCGAAACGGTCCGCCTTGACGATCAGGCTTCGGTTTCGATAGGCCGGACCTTACGCCGGCGAAGCTGAACCGAACCCTGACGGCGGTTTCAGATTGGGTTCATCCGGGTGAAATTCTTGTCATCCAAGCCGAAATCGGACGCCGCCCCCTGCGGCAAGGCCTGTGAGGCTGTTCCGGCGGTCGCTTGCCGTCCGGCCAAGCCGCCGATATAAGCCCCGCAACCCGCCAACCACCGCTTTCTTCCCAGGGACAACATCATGGCCATCGAACGCACTTTCTCGATCATCAAGCCCGACGCGACCGAGCGTAACCTGACCGGCGCGGTCAACGCCGTGATCGAGAAGGCGGGCCTGCGCATCGTCGCGCAGAAGCGCATCCGCATGACCAAGGAGCAGGCCGAGACCTTCTATGCCGTCCACAAGGCACGCCCCTTCTTCGGCGAGCTCGTCGCGTTCATGACCTCCGGCCCGGTCGTGGTTCAGGTGCTGGAAGGCGAGGGCGCGATCGCCAAGTACCGCGAAGTGATGGGCGCGACCGATCCGTCCAAGGCGGCCGAGGGCACCGTGCGCAAGCTCTACGCCAAGTCGATCGGCGAAAACTCGGTCCACGGTTCGGATGCGCCGGAGACCGCCGCGATTGAGATCGCGCAATTCTTCTCGGGCAACGAGATCGTCGGCTGATCCAGCCGGCAGGTTAGAGGCGACGGGCGAAAGGACTCATTGTGGACTGGCTCTGGCAGATCTTCGATCCCGCTACGATCGGGACCTTCTTCACCCAGTTCCGCAACGAGATGGCCGCTCCGACGTTCTGGATCGCGGTCGGCAAGATCATCTGGATCAACATCCTGCTCTCCGGCGACAACGCGCTGGTGATCGCACTCGCGTGCCGCGGTCTGTCGCCGCGGCATCGGCTCTGGGGCATGATCTTTGGCGCCGGCGCAGCGGTGATGCTCCGGATCATCTTCACCGGCATCGTCGCCAGCCTGATGGAGCTGCCGTATCTCAAGCTGGTCGGCGGACTTGCGCTGATCGTGATCGCGGCCAAGCTGCTCGTGCCGGAGCACGACGAGGACGACGACGTCGACGCTGCCGCGCATCTGTGGCAGGCGATCCAGATCGTCGTGGTCGCCGACATCGTCATGAGCCTCGACAACGTCATCGCGGTGGCCGCCGCGGCCAATGGCAGCGTGCCGCTCCTGATCCTCGGCCTTGCCATCAGCGTGCCGCTGATCGTCGCCGGCGCGGCGCTGATCATGGCGCTGCTGGAAAAGCTGCCAGTCCTGGTCTGGGCCGGCGCGGCACTGCTCGGCTGGATCGCGGGCGAGGTGATGGCGACCGATCCCGGCGTCGCGCCGCGGCTGCACGCGATGTTCGAGGGGCCGTTCGGTGCCTCGCTCGATGCCATGCTCGGGGTATTCCGCATCCCGTCGCAATTCGGCCATGGCGGGGCAGGCGGCGAGTATTTCTGCGCCGCGCTCGGCGTCGTCGTCGTCCTGGTCGTCGGCAGCATCTGGCGCCGGCGCAGATTGACCGCCGTCGCGCTGGCATCCTCCGAGCGCCACGCCAGGGCCTCGGCGGAATAGGCTGTTCACTCGATCGTGCCGAATTCCGTCACGGGCATCGTCCAATAGACGAGCCTGGTTCCGGCAAATGAAGCCCGCAGCCGATCAAGCAGGCTGCCGGCCGCTGTCTGCGTCAAGATCACCTGTACGGCGGTCTGATCGGCGTGGCCCCTCACGCGTTCGGCAGCCGAGTGTAGTCGCACGTCGGCGCCGTGACCGGCTCCGTGCGATGCGCTGAATCCTGAAACGAGATCGCTCTGTTCAGCGAGATAGTCGAATACCTCGTCGCGGAGCTGATGCGGCACGATCAGCGTGAGACAGAGCGGCTGATCGGTCATTTCGCCACCTTCGATGTTCCGCCATAGCGGCGATACAGGATCGGGAGGAGAATCAGGGTGAGCAGGGTGGAGGACACCAGTCCTCCGATCACGACGATAGCGAGCGGCCGCTGCACTTCCGACCCTGGTCCGGACGCGAACAGCAACGGGATCAGGCCAAGCGCCGTGATGCTCGCGGTCATCAGCACCGGCCGAAGCCTGCGCATGGCCCCCTCGACGACGATACGGTCCTCGGGCAGGCCGTGGGCGCGGAGCTGGTTGAAATAGGACACCAGCACGACGCCGTTGAGGACGGCAATGCCGAGCAGGGCGATGAACCCGACCGAGGCCGGCACCGACAGGTACTCACCGGTCAGCACCAGGGCGAAGACGCCCCCGATCAGGGCAAAGGGGATGTTGACCAGCACCAGCAGCGCCTGCCGGATGGCGCCGAACGTGGTGAAGAGCAGCAGGAAGATGAGACCGATCGCGACGGGCACGACGATCGACAAACGTGCGGCAGCGCGTTGCTGATTTTCGAACTGTCCGCCCCATGTCAGCCGGTAGCCGCTTGGGAGCGGAAGTTCCGTTGCAACCTTCTGGCGGGCCGCTTCGACGAAGCCGACCATGTCGCGACCGCGGACATTGGCGCGGACGACGCTCATCCGTGCGCCGTCCTCGCGGTCGATCTTCAGCGGCCCGTCCACGCGCTGGATGCGCGCGACCTGCGACAGCGCCACATGCCGTCCGGAGGCGAGCGTCAACGGCAGGCTTGCCAACAGCGTCGGTGCCGCCCTGGTCGTCTCACTGCCGCGGACGAGAATCGGTGTGCGGCGGCCTTCCTCGAGCGCGGTCCCGATCGTCCGCCCCTCGATCTGGGTCCGGAGGGAACTGACGACGGCATCCACGGTGAGGCCGAGGCGGCCGGCCTCCATGCGGTTGACCGCGACCGTGTAATACTGGGCGCCTTCGTTCAGGGTGGTGTAGACGTCCTCGGCTCCGTCGATGCTGGACAGGATGGCCGCCAGCCTGGCCGCCGCTTCGTTCAGCCTGGCGATGTCGGAGCCGAAGATCTTGACTGCGACGTCGCCACGCACGCCGCTGATCATCTCCTGTACGCGCATGTCGATGGGCTGGGTGAAGCTGAGTGATATGCCCGGAAAGCCCGTCAGGACCTCGCGGAGCTTCTGCAGCAGCGCGTCGCGATTGTCGGTCTGCCTCTCGGCGGCCGGCTTGAGCACGAGAAACGTGTCGGTCTGGTTGGGCCCCATGGGATCGAGGCCGAGCTCGTCCGACCCGGTCCGTGCGACGATGCCGGCGATATCAGGAACGGCCAGAAGTGCCCTCTGCAGCCTTGCATTGATGGCAAGCGATTCGTCGAGATTGACGGAAGGCAACGTCTCCACGCTGACGATGACGTCGCCTTCGTCCATCGTCGGCATGAAGGTCTTGCCGAGCTTGGTATAGGCGAAGCCCGCGGCGACCAGGCCGATCAAAGCCGCAACCATCACCTTGCGCTCGTTCCTCAAGGCCCAGCCCAATGCGGGCGCGTAGAGCCGCTGCGCCGCACGGACCAGCATCGGATCGCGATGCGAGGCCGACGTCAGCACGTAGGAGGTCATGACCGGCACCACTGTGAGGGCCAGCAGCAGTGAGCCGGCCAGCGCGAAGATGATGGCCAGCGCGACCGGGATGAAGAGCTTCCCCTCCAGTCCCTGCAGCGTCAGCAGCGGCAGGAACACGATGATGATGATGAGGACGCCCGAGGCGACCGGTTCCAGGACTTCGCAAACCGAACGGTACACCAGGTGGACCAGAGGAGCGGCTTTGCCCGGTTCGTGCTTGCCGAGGTTGCCGACGATGTTCTCGACCACCACGACCAGCGCATCGATCAACATCCCGATCGCGATCGCAAGTCCGCCGAGGCTCATCAGGTTGGCCGACATCCCGGCCAGGCGCATGACGATCAGCGCGATGACGATGGCCAGCGGCAGGGTGAGCGCGATCACCAGCGAGGCCCGCCAATTGCCGAGGAAAAGCAGCAGGAGAACGACGACGAGGGCGGTGGCCTCGCCGAGCGCTCGCACGACGGTGCCGACGGCGCGGTTGACCAGGCGGCTGCGATCGTAAAAGACGTTGATGGAGACGCTTTTCGGCAGCGAGGGTTGCAGCTCGGCGAGCCGGGTGCGCACATCGCGAACGAGCTGCCCGGCGTTGGCGCCGCGCAATCCGAGGACGAGCCCCTCGACGGTCTCGCCGCTGCCGTCCGACGTGACGGCGCCATAGCGGGTCAGCGTCCCGACCTTGACGCTCGCGACGTCGCTGACCAGGATCGGCACGCCCTCGCGGGTGTCGACGACGATGGCCTTGATGTCTTCGACCGATCGGATGCTGCCCTCGATCCGGACCAGGGCGCTGTCCTCGCCCTGGTTCACCCGTCCGGCGCCGTCATTGCGGCTGTTGGCCTCGATGGCGCGGCGAAACACCTCGTAGGAAATGCCGCGCGCGGCGAGCGCATCGTTGCGCGGCACGATCTCGAAGGCGCGGACGTAACCGCCGAGCGCATTGACATCGGCAACGCCGGCGACCGTCCGCAGCGCGGGACGGATCACCCAATCGAGCAGGGTCCGGCGCTCGGCGAGCGACAGCTCGGGACTGTCGATCGTGAACATGAACATCTCGCCCAGGGGGCTCGTGATCGGCGCAAGGCCTCCGCTCACTCCGTCGGGGAAGTCGCGCGCGACGTTCGATAACCGCTCCGAGACCTGGTTGCGCGCCCAGTAAATGTCGGTGCCGTCCTCGAAATCCACGGTGATGTCGGCCAGCGCATATTTCGTGGTCGAACGAAGGACCTTCTTGTTCGGCAGTCCGAGCAGTTCGATCTCGACGGGGACCGTGATGCGCTGCTCGACCTCTTCGGGCGTCAGGCCCGGCGCCTTCATGATGATCTTGACCTGGACCGGCGAGACATCGGGAAACGCGTCGATCGGCAGGCCGGGCAGGAGCACGGCGCTGGCGCCGATCAGCAGCAACACGCCCAGCAGCACGAATAGTCGCTGCGAAAGCGCAAACGCGACCAGGTGCCGAAGCATCTATTGCCCCAGGCCCGAGAGAATGCCGCGAAGCGCCGAGACACCGCCGATCGCAATCTCATCCTGATCCGTGATGGCACCGGACACGACGACATGGTCCTGATCTTCGGCAACGAGCTTGACCGGCACGAGCCGGAAGCCATCAGGGACGGCAACGAACACCGACGTCTGCTCGCCGCGCCGCACCAGTCCATTGTAGGGAATCTCCCAAGCGCTTTCGCCGGCGGATAGAAAGCCGATGCGGGCGGCGGCGGCCTGTCCGGGATGCAGCTCCCCGTCGTTCGGGATCTCCGCGCGAACCAGGATGGTCTGGGTGGCGGCGTCGATGGTCTCGGAGACCAGCACGACCTTGCCGGGCGTGGAATAACCCTCGATTTCGACCCTCGCTCCGGCGCGGATCGCACGAATATTGGCTGCAGGAACCGCGATTTCCGCCCATAGCGGCGAGAGCCGCGCGAGCTTGACGAGCGGCGCAGATTGTTCGAGCCGCTGCCCCGGCGATACCGCGACCTCGACCACGGATGCCGTCTGCTGTGCGTTGACCGTGAGCGTGGCGCTGATCGCCGCGTCCTGTGCCAGCCGGGCAATGGCCTCGTCGGACATCCCGCTCAGATGCAGCATCTGACGCCGCTCGGCGACCACGAGGGAGGCCTGGCGGGCTTCCGCTTGGCTCGTCTCCAGCACGCGCTGAGGCACCGCCTTGCCCTCGAACAGATCGATATTCCGCTTCAGCTGCTGACTGGCGAGCAGCTCCTGTGCGATCGCGTGCAGGTAGTCGCGTTGTTGGGAGACGAAACTGGGGCTCTCCAGCATCACGAGCGGCTGGCCGGCCGAGATGCGATCGCCGCGTCCAACGAGGAGAGTGGCCACCATGCCGGCCACCGGCGCGCTGACGACCCACAATTGCTGCGTGGGGATGACGATCTGGATGGGGTAGGGCAGCGTCAGGTCGGTTCGGATCGGGAGCGGGTGAGTCACGCGCACACCGAGATTGCGCGCCTGCGCATCGCTCAGCTTCACCTCGTTCTCGGCCATGGATACGGAAGGTAACAAGCCGAGTGCGGCGGCGAGCAATGCGCGAACGAATCTGCCCCCTGTCGAGGTGAGAAGGAGAGTACTGCGAAGGATTCGCATCAGGGATGGTCCACACCCAGGGGCGGGCGAAGCCCGGCCCGATTGCAGGTTTCGACTACTCCACCAGCGTGTTGGCGGGTTGATTTGCCTCAAGCGGGCGAGCCATCGCGGAAGGCTGCCTGCCGTTCGTGCAGCGCTTCGGTCGCTCACGATGCACGCTTCCTGCCGGTGATCATCGCCTTCACCAGGTTTTCGCGGTGCTCGAAGCTCGCCACCAGGACGCCAAGCACATGGACGACGATGAGGCCGATCGTGAAGCTGGCGAACGCCTCATGCACCTCCTCGACCCATTTTGCTCCCCAGAAGCTGTCGGTCGTCATCATATAACCGGTGGTGCAGGTCCCGATCAGCATGACGATCAGCGCCACGACCATCGCACCGCCCGCCGGGTTGTGGCCGAGATAACGTGGCGCCCTCAGCAGCGCCACGTCGCGCATATAGACGAGCACGGCGCGCGGCGAGCGCACGAACTCGCTGAAGCGCGCATGGCGCGGCCCTGCGATGCCCCACAAAATCCGTAACGTCAGCAATCCGGCAATGGTGTAGCCGGCAGCGATATGGACGTTCTCGATCTCGTCGCCCGTCGCATAAGCGAGCAGAAACAGCCCGGCCAGCGACCAATGGAACACGCGCACGAAGGGGTCCCAGACCTTGACCGAAGCCGACGGCTTATCGCCGCCGGCCGAGATCGCGTCGTGAATGGCGCTCATGGTGCAGCCCCTTACAGCTGACCGATGATCTTGCCGCTGGTCGGGTCAACGAACAACTCGACCCGGTTGCCGGACTTGTCGATCGTATAAAGTTCGCCGCAGGCATTCTTGAGCTTGGCTTTCTGGACCTTGTAGCCTTGAGCTTCGATCTTGGCCTGCAGTTGCTCGAGCGGCAGCCAGCTTGTCTGGGGCGCCGCAGTGCAGGGCCGCCCGAGGCTGCCGGCATGAGCGGTCGCGGCGGCTGCAAGTAAGGCAACGGCGGCGGTGAAGATGGTGGTCTTGCGCATGGTTTTCTCCGCTGTGTCGCGCCCGGCCGCGTCATGCGGCGAGGCGATGTGCGGACTTTGGCAGAAGAGCCCTGACCGGCGCCTGTTGATCCACGTCAGCAACTTGTCAGGTTGATTGAGGCATTCTCTGTCGATGCGATCCTCTGGCTTTCTGGACTTCCTCACGATGCCATTGCTGGCAGGCGTCCTGCTTGCAGCGGCGCCTGCGGCTGCAGGCGACCGCGATCGAGCACCGCCCGACGCGGTTCGCCGTGCGGTCGAAGCGGGCGAGATCAAGTCACTCGCCGACATTCTCGCATCGCTTAGTGGCAAGCTGCCGGGGCAGGTTGCCGGGGTCGAGATCGAGCGCGTGCGTGGCCGCTGGATTTACGAGTTTCGCATCGTTGGCGACAGGGGTCGGCTCTTCGAGGCCTATGTCGATGCGCGCAGCGGTGAGATCGAACGCATCAAGGAGAAGTGATGCGCCTGCTGCTTGTGGAGGACGACCGCCGGATCGCGGCCGATGTGGAGAGCGCGCTCCAAGCGGCGGGCTATGTGGTCGAGACCGTGCGCAACGGCGAGGAGGCCTGGTTCCGCGGCGACACCGAGGATTATGGCGCGATCGTCCTCGATCTCGGCTTGCCCGGCATGGACGGCTTGGCGGTTCTCAAGCGCTGGCGTGCGAACGGACGGTCCATGCCGGTGCTGATCTTGACCGCGCGCGGCAGCTGGGCCGAGCGCGTCGATGGAATCGACGCGGGCGGCGACGACTACCTGCCCAAGCCGTTCCGCATGGAGGAGTTGCTGGCACGGTTGCGCTCGATCGTACGCCGCTCGGCGGGCCACGCTTCGCCGCGGATCGTGGCAGGCGCCGTCGAACTGGACGAGCGCCAGATGAAGGTGACCCTGCGCGGCGTACCGGTCGCGCTGTCGCCGCTGGAATACCGCCTGATCGCCTTTCTCCTGCATCATCGCGGCCGCGTGGTGTCGCAGCAGGAGCTCGATGAGAACGTCTATGGCCACGGCGAGGACCACGAGTCGAATGCGCTCGAGGTGCTGGTCGGCCGGGTGCGCAAGAAGCTGGGCGCCGATCTGATCGAGACCAGGCGCGGCTTCGGCTATCTGGTACCGGACGCGACGCCGTGAGCTGGGGCTCGTTGCGGCTGAGGCTGGTGGCCGGCGGAGCGGTGGCCATCCTGATTGCGCTGACCATTGCCGGCGTCGGGCTGACGTTGCTGTTCGAACGTCACGTCTCGCGAACCGTCGGCGATGAGCTCGATGTCTACCTCAAGCAACTGGTGGCGGGCATCGACACCGATGCGCAGGGCAAGCTGGTGGTGGGACGGCCGCCGGCCGACCCGCGTTTTGCCGATCCGCTTTCGGGCCTGTATTGGCAGGTGTCGGACGACGGCGGCCAAGTGCTGCGTTCACGGTCATTGTGGGATACTGCGTTGGACCTGCCGCAGGATCAGCCATCGCCAGGCGAAATGCACCGTCACGTCATCCTTGGTCCGGCGAACGCTCGGCTCCTGGTCAGTGAACGTCGCGTGCTGCTCACGATAGGCGACCGCCGTGCGCCGGTGCGCGTCGCGGTGGCGGCCGATCTCGCCCGCATATCGGCTGCCGCCTCGTACTTCGCCAGGGATCTGGCGCTGGCGCTCGGCGTGCTGGGCTTGGTGCTGGCGGCAGCCACCTCGATCCAGGTCGGATTGGGCTTACGGCCGCTCGACGCACTTCGCCGCGGTGTCGCGGACGTTCGCTCTGGGCGGCGTAAGTATCTCCCCGTCGACGTCCCAACCGAGGTGAAGCCTCTGGTGGAAGAGGTCAACAGCCTGATCGACGCCCAGGAGCGAGAGATCGACCGTTCGCGCAGCCGCGCCGCTGACTTGGCGCATGGGCTGAAGACGCCGCTCGCCGCACTCGCGGCCGATGCCGCGCTTTTGCGCCAACGGGGTGAGCAGGACGTCGCCAAGGCCATCGAATCCGTCGGCGAGGCAATGAGCCGTCACGTGGATCGCGAGTTGGCGCGTGCCCGGGCGCGGGGGACGGCACGACAGCGCGGCGGTCTCCCCACGCCGCTCAGACCGCTGGTCGAGTCCCTGATGCTGACGCTGGCGCGCACCCCTGCTGCACGGGGGCTCTACTTCAAGACTTGCATCATCGGCGAGCCGAGCGTGCCGCTCGATCGCACGGACCTGGCCGAAGTGCTGGGTAATCTCCTAGAGAACGCCACCCGTCACGCCAGGAGCCAGGTACGCATTGGCGCGGATGCCTGCGCGAATCCGGCGATCACGATCGAGGACGACGGCCCGGGCATCGCGGCCGCCGAACGTGCCCGCGTGCTCGAACGCGGCGCCAGGCTGGATGAGCGCGGCGAAGGGGCTGGCCTCGGCCTCGCGATCGTTCAGGACGTGCTCAGTGTCTATGGATGGCAGCTTGTCCTGGCCGAGTCCGAACTCGGCGGATTGAAAGCCATCGTCGCGCCAGAGGGCGGCCGCCATCGGATGGCTGCAGCTGCTCGATGATCCGAGCCGCCGCTTGACCAGAGGCCAGTGAGTTGACGTGCATCAAGCGCGGCTTGTCTGCACGGTATATTTTGAGGCGCTGACATCGGCCAAAGCGGTCGGTCGCGATTCGTCAGGAGCAAAGGCGTGAACTTGAGCAAACTCACTTGCATGCTGCTGAGCGCCGCCATTGCCTCGCTCGCGTTTGTGCAATCAGCGTTTTCCCATAGCGGCACGGCGCAAGATCCCTGGAGTCCCGCGTATCTCGACATGCTCCCGGCGGAAATTCGCGCGGACGTACGGAAGTGGGACGCTGCCTGCGGAGGCTCGATCGCTGCCGCTCAACGCTTTGCTCTTTATCTGACCGCGGCGGGGACCGAGTTCGTCGCGTTGCATTTCGACGATTTTCGCTGCCGCAGTGCCGCCACTCTCTGCAATTCCGCCGGCTGCCTGCACCAGGTGTATGTTGCGGCAGGCGGCCGGTATCGTCGGGTGCTCGCCGTGCACGCCCATGATGTGCGCCTGTCGTCTTCCAACAATCAGGCCTTTGTCGAACTCATGGGCGTGAATGGAAGCAGCCGGATATTGCGCTGGAACGGAAGCCGCTTCGTCGCCAAGTAAATTTTGGTAGTAGCTCCTGGCTGCGCAGCACTGCTCGCGTGGCGCTCGCCGGTTACCGCCGGACGATCGATCCCGAGCGGCCGATCAGGCGCGCGAGCTGACGGAAGCGGCTGCCGACGCGGTCGGCGACGAGGTCGCCGAGCCGGTGCTCGAACACCAGCATCAATTTGCGGCCCTGGCTGCGGAAATGCGTGGCCGGCAACACACCCGGACGCGCCGCCGAGATCAGATGCGCGACGCGGAACGCAGCACCGAGCAGGCGCGCGCGTTCGAGCTGGGCCGGCGTCAGCAGCTCCTGCATGGTGACCGGCGGCTGGTTTTCCTCGCTGAGGCCGGCATAGCGATAGAACACCGACAGGCCGACGAAGGCGCGTTCGGTGTGGGTGATCGCGCCGAAATTGCCGTTGACGACAAGGCTGAGCGTCTGCTCGCCGCGATGGTCGGGATGCACGCGCCAGCCGATGTCGGAGAGCAGGCACGCGGTGTGGCGGAGGCGGCGGTCCTCTTCCGTCTCGCGCAGCTTGACGACGCGCACCAGCCGGTCGGTCCAGGCGATCAGCTCGCGGGCGTGCTTGGCCGAACGTGACAGCAGCTGGTTCAGCTCTTCCGCGGCGCAGATCAGCCCGTCCTTGTTGCGCTCGGTCTCCGGCAGTTTCTCGTGCAGCAGGCCCTCGCGGACGCCGAAGGTCGAGAACACGATGTTCTTGGGTTTCGCGACGCGGATGATGTGCTCGAGCACCAGCGCCGCATAGGTGAGGAGAGGGCGCCGCGCGTCGGCGACGATCTCGATGTCGGCGAGCATCTCGGCGGCGGCGAGGCGCCGCAGGCGGCGCGAGAAGTCGAGCGCTTCGGCAGCCGGAATGGAATAGCCGTGCATCACCTGGAGCGGATAGCCGCTCTGGATGATGTGGATGCGCGCGAGCGCGCGCCAGGTGCCGCCGACGGCGTAGAAGGTGCGGCCGCGGCCCGCGGTCAGTTGCGGCACCTCGTCGATCTCCTCGCGCACGATGCGATCGGCGCGTTTGAGCGATTTGTGGGCGAGGTCCTGCAGCGCGAGGCCGCCGAGCGGCAATGTCACGCCGCTGCGAACGGCGTTCCTGCGCACGTCGATCAGCTCGAGCGAGCCGCCGCCGAGGTCGCCGACGATGCCGTCGGGGAGGTGGATGCCGGAGATCACGCCGAGCGCGGACAGCCGCGCCTCGCGCGGGCCGGACAGAATCTCGATCTTGACCGCGCAGATCCGCTCGGCCTTGGCGATAAAGTCGGGACCATTGGAGGCGTCGCGGCACGCCGCGGTCGCGATCGCGAACACGCGCCCGACCTGCATCACCCGGCACAGCGCCCGAAACCGTTTCAGCGAGGTCAGCGCCTTGTCGACGGCGTCGGGCGCAAGCAGGCCCGTGCTCTGCACCTCGCGCCCGAGGCCGCACAGCGTCTTCTCGTTGAAGATCGGGATGAGGCTGCGCGCCAGCGCCTCGTAGACGACGAGACGAACCGAGTTGGAGCCGATGTCGATAACCGCGACGCTCGAGCCGCGCTTGCGCGGCCGCTTCACGGCGCAAATCCCCGATCAGGATTGATGGCGTTCGTTCCGGCGCGTGAGACGACGCGGCGAGGATTCCTTGAGCGACTTTCCACGGCCAGACAGACTCGGATTCGTCATGAAGTAGTTGTGGACGTTGAAAGGCTCCTCGCCCTTCGCGGTCTTCATACGCGTTGAAGACCCATCCGGCAACAATTGCCAGCTCTGCTCGTTGTCCTTCAGGTTCGCGACCATGATCTGTTCGAGAACCTGCTGATGCACCGTCGGATTTTGCAGCGGACACAATACCTCGACGCGGCGGTCGAGGTTGCGCGGCATCATGTCGGCGGAGGAGATATACACAGCCGCTTTCGCGCTCGGCAGGCCCTGGCCCATGCCGAAGCAGTAGATTCGGCCATGCTCCAGGAAGCGGCCGATGATCGACTTGACCCGGATGTTCTCCGACAGGCCGGGAATGCCCGGCCTGAGGCAGCAGATACCGCGTACCACGAGCTCGACCTGGACGCCGGCCTGGGACGCCTCGTAGAGCGCATCGATGATGTCGGGGTCGACCAGCGCGTTCATCTTCATCCAGACCGCGCCCGGACGGCCATGCCGCGCATGCGCGGTCTCGCCCTGGATGTGCTCGATGATGCGCTTGCGCAGCGTCAGCGGCGACACCGCCATCTTTTCCAGATCGCTCGGCGCGGCATAACCGGTGATGAAATTGAACACGCGCGCGGCATCGCGGCCGATCGTCGGGTCCGAGGTGAAGTAGGACAGGTCGGTGTAGATGCGCGCGGTGACCGGGTGATAATTGCCGGTGCCGGTATGGACGTAGGTCGTCAGGCTGCCGCCCTCGCGGCGCACCACCATCGAAAGCTTCGCGTGTGTCTTCAGTTCGAGGAAGCCGTAGACCACCTGCACGCCGGCGCGTTCGAGATCGCGCGCCCAGCGGATGTTGGCTTCTTCGTCGAACCGCGCTTTCAGCTCGATCAGCGCGGTGACTGATTTGCCGGCTTCGGCGGCTTCCGCCAGCGCGCGCACGATCGGTGAGTTGTTGGAGGTGCGGTAGAGCGTCTGCTTGATCGCGACGACGTCGGGGTCGCGCGTTGCTTGCTGCAGGAACTGCACCACGACGTCGAAGGATTCGTAGGGATGGTGGACGATCAGGTCCTTCTGCCGGATCGCGGCGAAGATGTCGCCGCCATGCTCGCGCACGCGCTCGGGATGACGCGGCACGTAAGGGGTGAATTCGAGGTCGGGCCGGTCGAGGCGGGTGAGCTGCGAGAGCTCGTTCATCGCCTGCACGCCGTCGACCAGGAACACCTCGTCGTCGGCGGCCGAGAGCGCGTGCTGCACGAAGCTGCGCAGCTCCTCCGGCATCTTGGCGTCGATCTCGAGCCGGATCACCGATCCGCGGCGGCGGCGCTTCAGCGCGGTCTCGAACAGGCGGACGAGGTCTTCGGCCTCTTCCTCGATTTCGAGCTCGGAGTCCCGGATGATCCGGAAGGCGCCCTGGCCGTGCAGATTGTAGCCGGGGAACAGGCGGTTGATGAACAGGGCGGTGGCCTGCTCCAGCGAGATCAGGCGCACGGTGCCCTCCGCCGGCAGGCGGATGAAGCGGTCGATCTTGCCGGGCATGCGGATCAGCGCGTTCATCTGCCGGCCGTCGGCGGCGCGCGTGAGCTGCAGCGCGATGGTGAAGCCGAGGCTCGGAATAAACGGGAAGGGGTGAGCCGGATCGATCGCGAGCGGCGTCAGCAGCGGGAACACGTTGTGGAGGAAGTAGTCCTCGATCCAGGTCCGTTCCGCCTTGGTGACGTCCTTGCCGTCCACCAGCACGATACCGACGCCGGCCAGGGTGAGGCGGAGGTCGCGCCAGATCGCCTGCTGGTCGGACGCGAGCTGGGACACGGTGCGGTTGATCAGCGCGAGCTGCTCCGACGGCGTCAGGCCGTCGGGCGCGCGCTCGGCAATGCCCTCGCGCACCTGGGCCTTGATGCCGGCGACGCGGACCATGAAGAACTCGTCAAGGTTATTCGCCGAAATCGACAGGAAGCGCACGCGCTCCAGCACGGGATGGCTGGGGTTGACTGATTCCTCCAGGACGCGGCGGTTGAAATGCAGCCAGGACAGCTCGCGGTTGATGAACCGCTCGGGGCTGGACGCGATCGCCGGAAGGCCCTCGGCTTCCGGGGCTTTCTCTTTTGTTTCAACAGCTTGCGCAGAGTCCATCAGAAGTCGGTCCATCCAGTTCACCCCAATTGCGACTTACGCGCAAAATCGGCGGGAGCATGTGTTAGAGCGATGACGTTTCGATGACATTGATGTTCCGCGGCCGCGCCGCGTCAAGCGGGGCGTCAGGGGCCTCGCGAGCCGGTCAGGGGTCCCGGAGCAGCTCGGCGGCCAGCGCCCGGGTGACGGGACGGCCGAGCCGCAGGGCTTCGCTGTCGAGCAGCTCGACCGCCCGCCGGGCGGCGGCCGAGGACCGTTCCAGGCGCGTGGCGAGGTAGCCGACCACGCTCTCATCCACAGTGAGCTGGCGGTCCGCGCAGAACTTGACGATGAGGCCGCGGAACAGCTGGTCGTCGGGCGGCAGCAGCGTGACCACCGGAACGGCGCGCAGGCGCGAGCGCAGGTCGCGCAGCTCGATCTGAAGCGCGGCCGGCGCCTCGCGCCCGGTGAACAGGACGTAGGCGCCGTCTTCGCGGGCGAGATTCATCAGGTGAAACAGGGCTCGCTCGTCCAATTTTCCAGCCTTCAGGTCCTCAACCACCAGCGCGCCGGTGGCGAGCGCGCCCGGAACGCTTGCCGCGGTCAGTGCATCGGCGCTGGTCGAGCGCGCGCCGGCCTCTTCCGCCCAGATCGCCGCAAGATGGCTCTTGCCGCTTCCCTCCGGACCGGTCAGCCACATGATTCGGTTCGGCCATTCCGGCCAGCTGTCGATCAGGCCGAGACCGGCCGCGTTGGCGGGGCCTTCGAGAAAGTTGTCCCGGCTGAGGCTCTCCGCATGCGGAAGTGCGAACGCCAATTGTCGGGGATGAACGCGGCCTGCCACGCTTGCTTTGCTCCATGCCGGGGCGCCGGCCCGTCCGAAGAGAGATTTGATCGAGTGGAGATGGCCTTTGCGAGGCCGCTTCCACTCTCATTTGGCCTCTATCGTGCTACTTGGCCTCTATCGTGCTCATGTGCCGCAGCCACTCGACGAGATAGAGCGACACGGAGGAGAGCGTGAAGACCGTGACGAGGCCCATCAGGATGATATCATAAGGCGCGGGCTTGAAGCCGAAGGCAAGCGCCGCCAGCACCAAAGCTGCGAACGCGACTTGTGCAACCGTGTTGAGCTTGGACACTTTCGACGGCTTCATCTCGACCGGCCGGTCGAACAGCCAGGACACGATCACGGCGGCGACGATCATGATGTCGCGCGAGACCACCAGAATCACGATCCAGCGCGGGATCGCGCCCCAGATGCCGAGCGCCATGTAGATCGAGACCAGCAGCGCCTTGTCGGCGAGCGGGTCGAGCAGGGCGCCGAGCTCGCTCGTCATGTTGAAGCGCTTGGCCAGGAAGCCATCCACGGCATCGCTGATGCCGGCGATCAGGAAGACGGCGAACGCCACCTCCATTTGGCTCGACACGATGGCCCAGACGATGATCGGGACCAGCATGATGCGGCCCAGGGTAATAATGTTCGGAATACTCACGCAGCGCTTCCCGGCACCGGTTCTGACCTCAAATCCGGCCCGTTGCAGGCTGAACCGGTTGATATGTCTACATAGTATAGCGAGGAGCGCCATGCGAGCCATTGCGCGTCCCCGGAATTCGACGTAACCAGCCGCAAACCCACTGGAAATCGGGCATGACCGACCGCAAAAACGGCCTCACCTACGCCGATTCAGGCGTCGATATCGACGCGGGCAACCGCCTGGTCGACCTGATCAAGCCGATGGTGCGCGCCACCGCGCGGCCGGGCGCCGATGCCGAGATCGGCGGATTCGGCGGCCTGTTCGACCTCAAGGCGGCCGGCTTCAAGGATCCGGTCCTGGTGGCTGCGACCGACGGCGTCGGCACCAAGGTCAAGATCGCGATCGAGACCGGCCTGCATGGCGGCATCGGCATCGACCTCGTCGCCATGAGCGTCAACGACCTCGTGGTGCAGGGCGCCGAGCCGCTGTTTTTCCTGGATTATTTTGCCTGCGGCAAGCTCGACCCCGAGGCCACCGCCGCGATCGTCGCCGGCGTTGCAGAAGGATGCCGCGAATCCGGCTGCGCGCTGATCGGCGGGGAGACCGCCGAGATGCCCGGCCTCTACAAGGACGGCGACTACGACCTCGGCGGCTTCGCCGTCGGCGCCGCCGAGCGCGGTACGTTGTTGCCGCGCAAGGACATCGCCGCGGGCGACGCCGTGATCGGTCTCGCTTCGTCCGGCGTGCATTCCAACGGCTTCTCGCTGGTCCGCAAGATCGTGGAGCAGTCGGGCCTCGGCTTCGAGGCGCAGGCGCCGTTCGCGCCGGTGATGACGCTCGGCGGCGCGCTGCTGACGCCGACCAGGCTCTACGTCAAATCCTGCCTGCGCGCGATCCGCGAGACCGGCGCGGTGAAGGGGCTCGCCCACATCACCGGCGGCGGCTTCACCGACAACATCCCGCGCGTCCTGCCCAAGCACCTCGGCGTCGGCATCGACCTCGCCCGCCTGCCGGTGCTGCCGGTGTTCAAATGGCTGGCGGCGCAGGCCGGCATCGCCGAGCTCGAGATGCTGCGCACTTTCAATTGCGGTATCGGCATGATCGCGATCGTCGAGCCCGACAAGGTCGACAAGGTGATCGAGGTCTTCACCGAGGCCGGCGAGACCGTGGCGCAGCTCGGCACCGTCATTCCCGCCGAAGGCGAGCACCGCGTCGTTTATAACGGCCACCTCGACATGGCCTTGTAATGACTGGCGCTGTGATGAAGCGCCGCGTCGCCATCCTGATTTCCGGGCGCGGCTCCAACATGGCCGCGCTGATCAGGGCCGCCGCCGCCGCGGATTTCCCGGCGGAGATCTCGCTCGTCATCTCCAACAAGCCCGATGCGCCCGGACTCGAACGTGCCCGGGCGAGCGGTGTGACCACCGAGGTGATCGAGAGCAAGCCGTTCGGCAAGGACCGCGCCGGATTCGAGAAGGTGCTGCAGGCCGCGCTCGACAAGCACGGAATCGAGCTGATCTGTCTCGGCGGCTTCATGCGCCTGTTCACGGCCGAGTTCACCAGGGCCTGGTACGGGCGCATGCTCAACATCCATCCCTCGCTGCTGCCCTCGTTCCCAGGCCTCGACCCGCACGGCCAGGCGCTGCGCGCCGGCGTCAAGCTGTCCGGCGCGACGGTGCATTTCGTCATCCCCGAGACCGATGCCGGCCCGATCGTGATGCAGGGCGCGGTTCCCGTCAGCGACCACGACACGGGCGATACGCTGTCCGAGCGCATCCTCGAGGTCGAGCACCGCATCTATCCCGAGGCGCTGAGGCTGCTGGCGACCGGCAAGGTTCGGATCGAGGGCGATGTGTGCAGGACGGCGGGCAGCGCAGCGTCGGAGAATTTTCTGGTGGCGCCGGTGGTCGGCTGAGCAGCCGCTCCGCGCCGTCATTGCAAGGAGCCCTTGCGACGAAGCAATCCAGAATCGCTCAGCGGAAAGATTCTGGATTGCTTCGCTTCGCTCGCAATGACGGAATATGTGGCGCGAGCGGGCCGAACCATGAATCTACGCGCATCGGGCGAGCCCGCGAACAAAATCCCCCGGCAGAGCCGGGGGCAACGTCATGATCGCCCGCAGGCCGCGAGAGACATCAGGAAACCTTGAGGTTCTCCGCGGATGATTTGCCGCGGTTCTCCACGAGGTCGAATTCAACCACCTGGTTTTCGTTGAGGGTGGAAAGTCCGGCACGCTCGACCGCGGAGATGTGGACGAACACGTCCTTGTCGCCGCCGTTCGGCTTGATGAACCCATAGCCCTTGGTCGGGTTGAACCATTTGACGGTGCCCTTTTGCGGCATCGCTCGTCTCCTCCACTGGATACAAAAAAGACGCGGCCGCTTTTTCGCGTGCCACGCCACAAACGGGCTTCCGGAAGTCTGTTCGAGTCTTGAGGCGCAATGTCGCAAAACGCACAGCAAACGGCCAATTCCGATTGTGACCGATATTGCAACATGAAAATCGCCGGCTAGCAAGCCGCGCGCGGATTTCAAGACCTGGCCGGCTGCCTTCAAGCGCAATTTGCGACCTGTGGCAGCGGAACCACAATCGGTGCAATAGCCTTCGCCGTCATGCGCCAACCCGTTGACCCCTCGTGGTAGTTCGGCACAAATCGCCGCAAGCGCCGCAGACCGTGTTGCATTTTTGCGCGCCGCCACTTCGCTTTCGGGATTCATCGTCATGCGCTGCGCCGCGCAGCTCTCCGGGACACGGCAGACGATCGGGCTGGACCGCGTCCGCCGGATCGCCGCTGCGCTTGCGATGGCGTTTGCGCTGGTCGTGACGATGGCGGCCGTGAGCCCCAGCTTCGCGCAAAGCCCGACGCCGACGCCCACCCCGACACCCACGCCGTCACCGACCCCGATTCCTTCCCCGACCTCGACCAATCAAAATCAGTCAGCCGGCAACAGCATGCTCAATTTCGGCTCGGGTTTCCTGGAGCGGCTCGGCAATCAGGCATCCGGCGGCGTCAACCGGGCGTTCCGCACCAATCCGGACGGCGGCGGCGCCTCGGCGGCTGCGGAAGATCCGCGCTACCGCACCTGGATCGAAGGCTACGGCCTCTCGGTCCGCACCGATGCGCAAGGCGACTTCGTCGGCGACAAGCGCAAGACCTTTGGCGGCGTCGCCGGCTTCGGCGCGCGGCTCGCACCCGGCGTCAATATCGGATTCTCCGTCGACCACAGCCACACTGACATCGACGTGCCGCTGGCGCTGCAATCCGCAACGCTCGACCTGACCCAGCTCGGCTTCAGCGGCTCGGTGGACAAGGGTCCGTGGACCTGGGCCTTTGCGGTGGTGCACGGTTTCGGCAAGGTCCATTCCAGCCGCGACACCGGCCTCGGCTTTGCGACCGCGGGCTATCGCGCCGCCGTCGACGGCGGGCTGACCGAGATCAGCTATTACTGGACCAAGGACCAGATGCGCATCGTGCCCAAGGGCGCGCTGGAATATGTGCGCGCCACCAGCGCCGCGTTCCAGGAGACCGGAGGACTGGATCCGCTCAACGTCGGCTCGTCAGCGCTGTCGCGCGCGCGCATCATGATCGGGGCCGAGATCGGCCGCTACTTCATCATCGACCAGAAGATCCTGGACCTCTCGGCCTACGGCAAGCTCGTCGACAATTTCCACCAGGACCTGGGATCCATCCAGGTCAGCCTGGGCGCCCAGAACATCATCGTCCCCGGCATCGGCGAGAGCCGTTACGGCGCGGATGCCGGGGCCTCGGCTTCGCTCAGCCTGACCAACGTGGCGCGGCTTTACGTCAATTACGACGGCAAGTTCCGCAACGAGCTCACCTCGCACCAGGGCACGCTCGGCTTCGAGTACAAATGGTGAGGCGAGGCTCGCCCGCGTTCAGGTCGGCGCCGTCGCCACATAGCCCGTCAAGCCGAAGCCCTCGCGCGCCGCGGTCATCATCGGCACCAGTGCGTTCGGATGGATGAACTCGTCGCGGAAGCAGGGATAGGTCCTGGCATCGAAGATCTTCTTCAGCCAGTCGACCACGATCTTGTGCCGCTCGGAGCTGCGGAACTCCTTGTGATAGGTGAGCCAGAGATCGGCGTGGTGGCTGACGCCGAGATCGACGGCAACGAGCGGCGCGCCGAGCGCGATCGACACCGTCGGCAGGAAGCCGATGCCGGCGCCGCGCTCAACCGCATAGAGCACGCCGACCGACGAATTTGTCTTGATCCCGACGATGCCTTCCAGCGATTGCAATCCGAGCACGCGGGCATAGGCGCCGTCGTCGACCTGCGGCGCGCTCTGCTTGATGATGCGGTGGTTGTTCAATTCGGCGAGCGTTGCCGGCACGCCGTAGAGGCTTTCATACTCCTTGGAGACGAAGGGATAGATGTGGAGGCGGCCGAGCTTGGCGACGATCAGGTCCGGATTGGTCGGCGGCTCGAGCTGGATTGCGATATCGGATTCGAGCCGCGCGACGTCGGCCTGCTCCATCGCGCAGCGCAGATCGACGGTGATCTTGCGATAGGTCTTCTGGAAGTCGATCAGCCGCGGCAGGATCCAGAAATTGCCGGGGCCTTCCGTCACCGCGACGCGCACGGTGCCCGAGGTGTCGCTCGACGACCGCGCGGCGCGGCGGAAGACGTTGAAGGCGTGACGCTCCATATGCGTGACGTCGGCGATCATCGCGGTGCCTTCATCGCTGAGCGTCAGCCCGCTCTGGTCGCGCAGGAACAGCTTGCAGCCGATGCTCTCCTCGAGCCGGTCGATGCGGCGCATCAGCGTGGTCGAGGTGAGGCCGAGCTCTTCGGCGGCATTGCGAAAACTTTTATATTTTGCGCATGCTAAAAACAGCTTCAAATCATCCCAGGACGCGCCCAGGGCTTCTTCACGGTGCTGCATCATCGCAGCACCCCGGTGCAATAACTGGTGCATACTCCTGATCCCCAACCGCTAAGCTCATCGTCATAGCGGGGCATGAAAGCCTCGAACGATAGAGGCGCGACATGAGTATGGAAAGGGGCACGTTTGCCGCAAGGCATGATTTCGATGCCTTGCCGCTGAGCCCGGACGTCGACGTCCGTTGTGCGCAATTTTCCGAAATTGGAGCGCTTTCGGAGATGGCGCACCGGCTGGTGCCGGGCGTGCAGATCGGGACGGCGGAGCTTGCCAAATATTACGTCTTCGATCCCCAGAGCATCCTGACATTCAGCCGCAAAGGCAAGCTCGTCGGCGGCATGGCCTTCCTGTTTCTCAATGACCGCGGACATGACGCGCTGCTGCTCGACGAGATTTGCCTCACCGCGCCCGAGACGCGTTATCTCGCATCGGCGGACGAAGACGTCGCTGCAATCTACATCTGGGCGATCGCGGCGACGGGCCGCGGCATCGCCGGTCTCGGCAAGGCCGCGGCTCATCTGCGGCAGATAAGGTTTCGCGGCGCGGATTGCTATGCGCAGCCGTCAACGGTGGCCGGACGCGACATCATGAAGGCGACGGGCTTTGCACCCGTCCCGAGCTTCCAACCCGACCTCTGGTGCTACGAGCGGCCCTGGCATCGGCGGCCGATGCAGATGCCGGGTGCGATCATTCAATCAAGGAGCTTTGCAGATGCACGGTACTAGAATTCCTGTCGCCAAGCCCTGTTCCCGCGCCATCACCATCCGCCTCGCGCGCGACCCGAGCGATCTCATGCTGGTGACCGCCATCCGCTCGGCGGTCTATCTGGCCGAGCAGGATTGTCCGTTCGAGGAGGAGTTCGACGGCAACGACATGGTCGCAGCGCATTTCATCGGCTTCGTCGGCAACGAGCCTGCGGGCTGCCTGCGGGTGCGCTTCTTCGGCGATTTCGCCAAGGTGGAGCGGCTTGCGGTGCGTCACCAATATCGGCGCTCGCGCGTCTCGTTCAAGCTGGTGCAGGCCAGCGTCGATTATGTGAAGCGCAAGGGCTTTCGCAAGATCTACGGCCAGGCGCAGGACCGGCTGGTCGATTTCTGGGCCCATTTCGGTGCCAAGCCGCTCGGTCACAACCGCAAGATCACCTTCTCCGATTTCTCCTACACGGAGATGCTGCTGGAGATCGAGCCGGGCCCGGACGCCATCACGCTGGACAGCGATCCCTATGTGATCATCCGTCCCGAGGGCGATTGGGACCGCCCTGGCGTGCTCGATGCCTCGGCGGGGCGGTCGGTGACCTCACCGCTGCGGGATCTCGCGCTCGCCGACCGCTGAAATTGGTGCAGCTACGCGCAACAAGATGCTGTCTTCCATGCACGATGATCCGCCGATCCTGGTCTGTGCGGATCTTCAGGTCGAGTACCTGACCCCCGGCCGCCGCCACGTCATAAGCGAAGGCGATGCGACGACGGCGCGCTGCCTGGAACTCCTGACGCTGTGGCGCAGCAATCTATGGCCGGTGATGCATCTGAAGCGCATCGCGCAGGCGGCCTGGTTCAATCCGTCATCCAGGCTGACCGATTGGATCGCGGAGGCCAGGCCCCGGCCGGGCGAGATGACGTTCGAGCACCCGCTGCCGTCCGCCTACAGTTCGTCGCGCTTTGTCGGCCACATGTCCGCCATCGGCGCCATGCGCTGCATTCTGGTCGGCTTTTCCCTGGACGAGACCATCCTGGCCACCGCCGTCGAGGGGTTTCACCGCAGTCATCGCTACCATGTGATCAATGACGCCGTGGCCTGCCGGCAGCCAGGCGCGGACGATGCTGCTGCCTACCGGCATGCGGTAGTGAATGTCATCGCGAATTTTGCTACAATCCAGTCCAGCGCCGAACTGATCAGAACCAGCGGCGCCGTCGCGGTGTAGGCGGCCGCGGCCGGTCGATGGGGTTGAGAATTGTCGCGGGGAGACGAGCTCAAGGAGCTGGCAAGCGATCTGTCACGTGCCGCCGAGACGGCGCGCAGGCTTGGGCTGCCCACGACGGTCTACTTGCTCTCGATGGCGCAGGTGGAGGTGAGGGAAGCCGTTGCCGCCACCGACGAGGGGGACGACGACGGCGCGGCGTGAGGGCTGCGCGGTCGGCTTCTGCGATCCGCGGGTGCCGTCATGTGCGGCTTTGTGCATCGCTGCTGAGCGCTTGCCGCCGACGAATTGGCGTTGCAAGTTTTGCGTCATGGCAATAGCCAAGGACTCGAGACGAGTACTTGCCATCGAGTGATGACGCCGGCTGAGCCGGCGGCGTGACGCTTCCAGGGATCTTCGCAAATGTCCATGCTGCCCAATTCGCAAGAGGCCCGGGATGTGGCCTATCAGCTCCATCCCTACACCAACGCCCGCACGCATCAGCAGGCCGGTCCTCTGGTGATCGAGCGCGGCGAGGGGCCTTACGTCTTCGACGCATCGGGCAAGCGCTATTTCGAGGCGATGGCGGGCCTGTGGAGCGTCGGGCTCGGCTTCAACGAGAAGCGGCTGGTCGAGGCGGCGTACAAGCAGATGCAGGCGCTGCCATTCTACCACACCTTCTCCGCCAAGTCGCACGGTCCCTCGATCGACCTCGCCGAGAAGCTGGTCGCGCTCGCGCCGGTGCCCATGAGCAAGGTGTTCTTCACCAATTCCGGCTCGGAAGCCAACGACACCGTGTTGAAGCTGATCGCCTATCGCTCCAACGCGCTCGGCCAGCCCCAGCGCAAGAAGGTGATCAGCCGCCTGCGTGCCTATCACGGCGTCACCATTGCATCGGCGAGCCTCACGGGCCTGCCGAACAACCACCGCTCGTTCGACCTGCCGCTGCCGAACATCCTGCATACGGGCTCGCCGCACTTCTACAAGGACGGTGCTCCAGGCGAGAGCGAGGAAGCCTTCGCCACGCGCCGGGCCGAGGAGCTCGACGCCCTGATCCAGAAGGAAGGGCCGGATACGATCGCGGCCTTCTTCGGCGAGCCGGTGATGGGAGCGGGCGGCGTCGTCGTGCCGCCGGCGACGTATTGGGACAAGATCCAGAAGGTGCTGAAGAAGTACGACATCCTCCTGGTCGCTGACGAGGTGATCTGCGGCTTCGGCCGCACCGGCAAGATGTTCGGCTGCGAGACCTACGGCATCAAGCCGGACGCGATCGTCGTCTCCAAGCAGATCACCTCGAGCTATTTTCCGCTCTCCGCGATCATCATGAACGATCGCATGTTCGAGCCGATCGCGGACGAGAGCAACAAGATCGGCGTGCTCGGCCACGGCTTCACCGCCGGAGGCCATCCGGTCGGCTCGGCCATTGCGCTCGAGAACCTCAAGATCATCGAGGAGCGCGGCCTGGTCGCGCATGCCGCCGAGCTCGGCGCCTACATGCAGGGCCGCCTGCGTGAGCTGGCGAGCCACCCGCTGGTCGGCGAGGTCCGCGGCGTCGGCATGATCGCCGCGCTCGAGCTCGTGATCGACAAGAGCCGCAAGACCGCGGCCGCGACGCCCGGCGCCGTCGGCGGCATCGCCAGCCGCATGCTCCAGGAGCGCGGCGTGATCTCGCGCAACATGCTCGATGCCATCGCCATCTGCCCGCCGCTGATCACGACCAAGGCCCAGATCGACGAGCTGGTCGCGGCGATCTCCGGCGTGCTGAATGACATGAAGAGCGAAGTGGCCAAGCTGACGCCGGCGTAAGGGCACGCTGTCGCGTCAAATTCATTGCGAGCGAAGCGAAGCAATCCAGAATCCCTCCTCGGAAACGGTCTGGATTGCTTCGTCGCAAGAGCTCCTCGCAATGACGATGGAGAGAGCGACAAAGCCTACGCCCGCTGCACCCCGATCACGCGCCCCTTCTCGATCGCCAGCGCCAGCTCGCCGCGCTTGAGCTTCAGCGCGGCGTCGCCGAACAACTCGCGGCGCCAGCCGCGCAGGGCGGGCACGTCGGCTTCATCGTCGGCGGCGATCTCTTCGAGATCGTCGACGGTCGCGATCACCTTGCTTGCGACCGCGTGGCGCTCGGCGGTCATCCGCAACAGCACCTTCAACAGCTCGACGATGGCGGCGCCGTTGGAATTGTTGCGCGGCTTCTCCAGCTTGGGCAGCTTGGTGAAGTCCCGCGCCAGCCCGCGCTCGACCGCGGCGATGATGTCGGCGCCCCATTTGGATTTCTCGAACCCCTTCGGCACCGAGCGCAGGTGCGCGAGCTTCTCCAGCGTGGTCGGCGCGTGGGTCGCGATGTCGGTGACGGCTTCGTCGCGCAGCACGCGGCCGCGCGGCACGTCGCGGCTCTGCGCCTCCTGCTCGCGCCAGGCCGCGACCTCCATCAGCACCGCGAGGTCCTTGGGCTTGCGGACCCGCGTCTTGAGCCGCTCCCAGGCGCGTTCGGGATGGAAGTCATAGGTACGGGGCGAGGTCAGGACCTCCATCTCGATGGAGACCCATTCGCTGCGGCGGCGCTTCTTCAGGTCGGCGTCCAGCGCGGCGAACACGTCGCGCAGATGGGTGACGTCGGACACCGCGTAATGCATCTGCTCCTTGGTCAGCGGCCGGCGCGACCAGTCGGTGAAGCGGTGGGTCTTGTCCGGGCGGTGGCCGGTGACCTTCTCGACCAGCGCGTCATAGGCGATGCTGTCGCCGTAGCCGAGCACCATCGCGGCCACCTGGGTGTCGAATACCGGATGCGGGATGATGCCCGCCTGGTGCCAGATGATCTCGATATCCTGCCGCGCGGCGTGAAACACCTTGAGCACGGCCTCGTTGCCCATCAGCTCGAAGAACGGCTTGAGGTCGATTCCCTCGGCCAGGGTGTCGATCACCACGGCCTCCTCGGCGCTGGCCATCTGCACCACGCATAGCAGCGGGTAATAAGTGGTCTCGCGCAGGAACTCGGTATCGACTGTAATGACGGGGTGCTTGGCCAGCCGGCTGCAGGCAGCCGCGAGGTCAGCGGTGGTGGTAATCAAATCCATGAACGGCCCATGACACTTGATATCAGCCGTTCTGCCGAAAGTGCTGTGATGTCAAGGGGCTCTAAGCAAATTCGAGCCTTGCATCCGGCCGGAATCGTCTCTTTCCGACGAAAATCCTATTCGTAGCGGACCCGGTGCGAGGATTTTCGGGCGCAAGGCAACGCCACCACGATCACGCACATGGCGACCAGCGCCAGTCCCAGGAACTCGATAACCAACAGATCCACGGCGAAACCTCCAGAAACATGGATAGATTTGTCGGGGCTGCGTTGAGGGTCTGTTAATTGCAATGGTTACCGGCGGCAGGTCGGGGCGGATGGTGGACGGGGGGTTAATGGATTGGGGTTCGACCCTAAACGATTTCGGCGCCCCGCATGGCGGAGCGCCGAATGTTGTTCGTGGGAGAGCAGCCCGCCTTACGGCAGCTTCAGCGACGTCTCCGCATTATACGGCTTCAGCGTCTCGTCGGCGGCCTTCTGGGCGGCGGCGAGGGCTTCCTTCGGCTGCTTCTTGCCGTTGAGGACCAGCATCACCTCGTCCTCGAGATTCTTGCGGACAGGGACGGTCTTGTAGGTCGCAAACCAGGGCTTTGCGACATCGAGCTGCTCGACGGCGGTCTTGGCGTCCGGGTTCTTGTTCAGGAAGTCGACCATCTCAGGCGTCTTGTACGCCGCCATGTTGGGCGCGAAATAGCCGGTGGCGCGGCTCCACCAGCCGCTCTTCTCCGGCGAGGTCATCCACTTGATCAGCGTCCAGGCGGCCTTCTGCTTGTCGGCCTCGAGCCCTGCCGGCATGATCAGCGAGGCGCCGCCGATCGGCACGGCGTTGCGGACGTTGCGCGGGATGAAGGCGACCTTGTAGGCGAACTTGGCGTTGTCGCGCACATAGGTGAGAGAGCCCGTCGACAGCATCATCATCGCGGCATTGCCGGAAATGAAGGAGGTGCTGACGGCGGGGCCGGGCGTGGCGCCGGGCGTGTGGACCTTGTGCTTGTAGATCAGGTCGTTCCACCAGGAGAGCGCGCCGAGCATCGAGGGCGTATCGTAATAGACCTCGCCGCCGAACTCCTCGTTGTAATAGCGCCCGCCATTGCTCATGGTGAGCGTTTCCATCATCCAGCCGCAATAATCGTAGGCGCAGGGGATCGCGATGCCCCATTGGGTCACCTTGTCGCCCTCGCGCTTGGTCAGCTTCTTGGCCCAGTCGGTGAGCTCGGCCCAGGTCTGCGGCGGCTTGCTCGGATCAAGGCCGGCTTCCTTGGCCTTGTCGGCGTTGATGTAGAGCAGCGGCGTCGAATTGTGGAACGGCACGCCGTAGACCGAGCGGTTGATCACGGCATTGCCGTGCAGCGCCGGGAAGAACTGGCTGAGGAACTGCTCCTTGGTGGTGCCGTCGGCCTTGATCAGCGCATCGAGATTGGTGAGCTCGTTCTCGATCTGCATGTCCAGCAGGAAGTTCGCCGACATGATCACGGCCGCCGGCGGCTTGCCGGCCTTGATCGCGGCGCGGGTCTTGATCAGCGTGTCGTCGTAGGAGCCGGTGTAGACGGCGGTCGCCTTGATCGCCGGATGCGTCTCGTTGAACTCCTTGATCAAGGTGCCCATGTCGCGGGCGAGCTTGCCGTCGACGGGGACGGGGAAGAACAGGTCGACCTCGGTCGGACCTTCGGCCTTGGCCGGAACGGCGAGGGTGCCTGCCATGGTGCCTATCATGGCAAGGCCGAGCATGAGCCTGCGGGAGAACAGCATCGGAAAATCTCCTATTTGATGCCTGAGGTGACGAAAGAGCTGATGAAGCGTTTCTGGAAGATCAGGAAGGCGATGAGCAGCGGCGCGATCACCATCAGCGTGCCTGCGGCGATGGTGCCCCAGGCCTGGGTGCCTTCGGCGGTCTTGGTGAAGACGGAGAGGCCGACCGTGAGCGGCCGCTTGTCCGGCGAATTGATCACCATCAGCGGCCACAGGAAGTCGTTCCAGTGGCTGGTCACGGAGATGATGGCGAAGGCCGAGAAGCTCGGCATCGACAGCGGCACGTAGATGTGGCGGATGCGCTGGAGCAAGCTGGCGCCGTCGATCAGGGCGGCGTCTTCCAGCTCGGTCGGAATGGCTTCGAACGCCTGGCGCATCAGGAAGGTTCCGAAGGCCGAGGCGAAGAACGGCATCATCACGCCGGTGAGCGTGTCGTAGAGCCCGAGCTGCGCCACCAGCGACAGGTTCGGCACGATCAGCAGCACCGGCACCAGCATCAGCTGCATCAGGAACAGGTAGAAGAGCAGCGTCTTGCCGGCGAATTCCAGACGCGCGAAGGCAAAGCCGGCCAGCGTGATGGTGACGAACTGCACGAGCAGGATGCCGGTGCAGATGATCGTGGTGTTGAGCGTGTAGCGCGGAAAATCGCCGATCTCCCAGGCATCCCTGACGTTATCGAGCGTCGGCTTCAGGCTCGGCATCAGCTCGGCCATGGCGTTGATGCCGTCGGAGGCCGGGCGCAGCGTCGCAACGCCCATCCAGAGGAAGGGGATCAGCCAGACGATCGCGAGCAGCACGGTCAGCCCGAAGCCGAGCTTGGGCGTGATCTCGCCGCGGGTGGCGAGCGGGGCATCCTTCCACAGCCTGTCGAACAGCTTCATGCTCCGCCCTCGCGGCTGGCCATGGTGCGGAAGGAGAGCGCGGTGAGGCCCATCAGCGCGGCCAGCGTCAGCAGCGTCGCCGCCGAAGCCTTGCCGATGTCGTAGTGCTCGACCGCCTGCTGGTAGATGTAGAACAGCACGAGGTTGGTCGCGTTGGACGGCCCGCCCTGGGTCATGACGAAGACGTGGTCGACCTGCGTCACCGCATTCAGCGTGGCGATGACGGTGACGAACAGGAAGGTGGGCTTGAGCTCGGGCAGAATGATGTGGCGCAGCCGCCGGTACGGCCCGGCGCCGTCGAGATGCGCGGCCTCCATCACGTCCTCGGGCACGGACTGGAGCCCGGCGAGGAAGAACAGCATGTAATAGCCGGCATTCTTCCAGATGGTGATGACCATGATGGCGGTGAGCGCGATATCAGGGTCGCCGAGCCAGTTCGGCAGCAACGGCAGCAGTCGGCCGATGTAATAGTCGAGCAGGCCGACATTCGGCAGGAAGATGAACAGGAACAGCGCCGAGGCCGCGACCATCGGGATCAGGACGGGGAGGAACAGCGCAGCGCGCAGCGCGCTGGTCACCGCGTTGGTGCGCGACAGCGCCAGCGCGAACAACAGCGCCAGCGCGATGCTCGGCACTGCCGTGCCGAATGCGTAGATCAAGTTGTTGACGACGGCGCCTGCGAAGGCGGGGTCGGCGAGCACCGCGCTGATGTTCTCAAAGCCGACGAAGCGCACCGGGGCCTTCGGCGTCGCGCGCTGATAGAGCGCATCGACGAGCACGCGCCCCATCGCGCCATAGGTGAACAGCGCGAGGAAGACCAGCGACGGCAACAACAGCAGATAGGCCGGCAGCGAAGCCCTGAAGCGGCCCATGAACCGCTTCAGGACGTTGAGACGCGGTGCCACTGATGCCGCAACCGGGAGAGCCGCGGGTTCAGCGAGGCTCATCTCATGGCGCCCGGAAATTGAGCGCGTAGTCGCGGCCGTCCACGCCTGCCGGCGGCTCGAAGGGGAAGCGCAGACTCTGGTCGAGGAAATCGTGGCTGTGCACGACGAGGTTCTCGTCATCGATCAGCACGACGCCATAGGCCGGCGGCTCGTGGCTGGCGAGATGCTCGCTGGCCGCAGCGTCGAGCTCGAACCAGACCTGGTGGTTGGTGCCGCGCAATGTCGAGAACGGAATCTTGCCGTAGCTGCCGAAGATCGGCCGATGCACGTGGCCGAAGAACAGGTGGCGGATGCGTGCCCGATAGGGCGCGATCACTTCGGCGAATTCGGCGCTCTGCTTCAGCGCGATCTCGTCCATGGCGTGGACGCCGACCGGGAAGGGCGGATGGTGCATGAAAACGACGAACTGCTGGTCGGCGGGCGCGGCCGCGAGCGTGCTCGCCAGCCAGCCGAGGCGCTTTGCGCACATCTCGCCGGCATGGCTGGTCTCGTCCAGCGTATCAAGGAAGACGAACAGGCCGTGCTCGGTGGTGCGCGTGCCCTGCACGAAGCCGTTGGCATCGCGCGGCGCGGCCTTCAGCGCATCGAGGCAGGTGACGCGCTTGTCGTGATTGCCGACCATCGCGATGTAGGGGATCTTCAGCGCGGCCATCGCCTCGGCGAAATTGGCGTAGGATTGAGGCTCGCCCCAATGTGTGAGGTCGCCGGTCACCACCGCAAACGCGGCGTCGGATTGGTGCTTGTTGATGTCGGCAATCGCCGCATCCAGCCGTGCCCGCGGATCGAGGCCGTAGAGCTTCGCGCCGGGATTTGCGAGATGCGTATCGGTGAGGTGGATGAACTTGAAGGGCATGGCGCGCCTAGATCGGGAGGGTTGGAGGATCGGCGCCTCCGGCAAGACGGCGCTGTCAGCCCGTTAGAGCGCGTGTGTTTCAGTTTGATGACAGCGGTTCCCTTGGACCGGACGGGTCCACAACGCTCGCCCGAAGGGAATGGACCAGCGCAACGCGCAATCCATGCCGTGGATCAATCAGAGATGGTGGTTTGCGGCGGAGCCCGCTTCACGTCCCGCAGAACGTCTGCAGCACCCGCTGGTCCGGCAGCGGCGGATCGGCATAAGCCGCGTAATCCGGCTGGTCCTCGAACGGCCTCGCCAGCACCTTCACCAGTTCCTCGAACGGCGCGTAATCGTCATCGTTCACCGCGGCCTGGATCACGGCCTCGACGCGGTGGTTGCGCGGGATGAACATGGGATTGACGGCGTGCATGGCGGCCTGCCGCTCGGCTGCGGTTTGCGGCTCCAGGGCGATGCGCGCGCGCCAGCGGCCGGCCCATTCGTCGAAGGCCGCGGGCTCCATGAACTGGGCGCGCACGTCGGCCGCGTCATCGCCGGCGGCCTCGCCGAGCTTGCGGAAGGTGAGGGTGAAGTCGGCCTGGTTCTTGGCCATGGCATCGAGCAGGTCCTCGATCAGCGCCTCGTCTCCGTCGCGCTCCGTGAACAGGCCGACCTTCTTGCGCAGGCCGGCCTGATAGGCAGCGCTGAACTGATCGGAGAACGCGCCGAGAATATCCTGCGCTTCCGCGACCGCCTTCTCCTGCTCGTCCGAGAACAGCGGCAGCAGGCATTCGGCGAGGCGCGTCAGATTCCACAGGCCGATGCGCGGCTGGTTGGCGTAGGCGTAGCGGCCCATCTCGTCGATCGAGGAGAACACCTGGCCGGGATTGTAGGAATCCATGAAGGCGCACGGGCCGTAATCGATGGTCTCGCCCGAGATCGACGAGTTGTCGGTGTTCATCACGCCGTGGATGAAGCCGACCAAGAGCCAGCGCGCGATCAGCTCGGCCTGGCGCGCGACCACGGCGGCGAGCAGGGCGTGATACGGCCGCTCCGCCTGGCGCAGGTCCGGATAGTGGCGCGCGATGACGTGATCGGCGAGCTGGCGGATCGCCTCGGTGTCGCGGCGGACGGCAAAGAACTGGAACGTGCCGACCCGGATATGGCTCGAGGCGACGCGGGTCAGCACCGCGCCGGGCAGTGCGGTCTCGCGGATGACGTGCTCGCCGGTGACGACCGCCGCGAGCGAGCGCGTGGTCGGGATGCCGAGCGCGTACATGGCCTCACTGACGATGTATTCGCGCAACACCGGCCCGAGCGCCGCGCGGCCGTCGCCGCGGCGGGAGAACGGCGTGGGGCCAGATCCCTTGAGCTGGATGTCGCGGCGGACGCCGTCCTTGTCGATGACCTCGCCGAGCAGGATGGCGCGGCCATCGCCGAGCTGCGGCACGAATTGCCCGAACTGGTGCCCGGCATAGGCCATGGCGATCGGATCCGCTCCGGCGGGAACCGTCTTGCCGGCCAGGATCGCCGCGCCCTCGGGGGTCTCCAGAAGGTCTGGATCGAGGCCGAGCTGGAGAGCCAGCGGCCGGTTCAGCTTGATCAGCCGGGGGGCGGCGACCGGTGTCGGCGCGACCCGGGCGAAGAAGCTGTCCGGCAGCGCCGAATAGGAGTTCTGGAAGGGGAAATGGATGGTCATGATCTCAAGATAGGGCTGGAACGGGCATCGGCAAAGGCTGCGGGCCCGATAAGCCAAAAATGGGCATCTGAGGCCCAAAACAGGGCGTTCCCTTGGTTGCCGCCCCCGTGCTGCCGGGGTAAACCCTGCCACAACTTCGGACCGGCCATCACGGGCCGTTCGATTCGTTATCCTTCAGACATTGATTTTGGGACGACCATGCATCGCTACCGGTCACATACATGCGGCGCGCTCCGCGAGAGCAACATCGGCGAGACCATCCGCCTCTCCGGCTGGGTCCATCGCGTCCGCGACCATGGCGGCGTGCTGTTCATCGACCTGCGCGACCATTACGGCCTCACCCAATGCGTGGTCGACCCGGACTCGGCGGCGTTCTCGCTGGCCGAGAAGCTGCGCTCGGAATTCGTGGTCAAGATGGATGGCAAGGTCCGCCGCCGCCCCGAAGGCACCGACAATGACGATCTGCCGACTGGCAAGGTCGAGGTCTACATCAGCGAGATCGAGGTGCTGGGCCCGGCCGGCGACCTGCCGCTGCCTGTCTTCGGCGACCAGGAATATCCTGAAGACATCCGCCTGAAATATCGCTTCTTGGACTTGCGGCGCGAAAAACTGCACCAGAACATCATGACGCGCGTTGCGATCATCAAGTCGATGCGCCGGCGCATGGAGGGGCAGGGTTTCTTCGAGTTCAACACGCCGATCCTGACCGCGTCCTCGCCGGAGGGCGCGCGCGACTTCCTGGTGCCGTCGCGCATCCATCCGGGAAAATTCTACGCGCTGCCGCAGGCGCCGCAGCAGTACAAGCAACTGCTCATGATGAGCGGCTTCGACCGCTACTTCCAGATCGCGCCCTGCTTCCGCGACGAGGACCCGCGCGCCGACCGTCTGCCCGGCGAGTTCTACCAGCTCGACGTCGAGATGAGTTTTGTCACTCAGGAAGACGTCTTCGCGGCGATGGAGCCCGTCATCACCGGCGTGTTCGAGGAGTTCGCCAACGGCAAGCCAGTGACAAAAGGCTGGCGCCGGATTCCGTTCGCCGAGGCGTTGCGCAAATACGGCAGCGACAAGCCGGACCTGCGCAACCCGATCGAGATGCAGGACGTCTCCGAGCATTTCCGCGGAAGCGGCTTCAAGGTGTTCGCGCGCATGCTGGAAGATCCCAAGAACCAGGTCTGGGCGATTCCCGCAGCCGGCGGCGGCAGCCGCGCCTTCTGCGACCGCATGAATTCGTGGGCGCAAGGCGAGGGCCAGCCCGGCCTCGGCTACATCATGTGGCGCGAGGGCGGCGAGGGCGCAGGTCCCTTGGCGAACAACATCGGCCCTGAGCGCACCGCCGCGATCCGCGCGCAGCTCGGCGTCAAGGAAGGCGATGCCGCCTTCTTCGTCGCCGGCGACCCCGATAAGTTCTGGAAATTCTCGGGCCTTGCCCGCAACAAGGTCGGCGAGGAGTTGAACCTCACCGACAAGGAGCGGTTCGAGCTCGCCTGGATCGTCGACTTCCCGATGTACGAGTACAATGAGGACGACAAGAAGGTCGACTTCTCGCACAACCCGTTCTCGATGCCGCAAGGCGGGCTCGAGGCGCTGACGTCGCAGGATCCGCTGACCATCAAGGCGTTCCAGTACGACATCACCTGCAACGGCTACGAGATCGCCTCGGGCGGTATCCGCAACCATGTGCCTGAAGCCATGGTCAAGGCGTTCGAGATCGCCGGCTACGGCGAGCAGGAAGTGGTCGAGCGTTTCGGCGGCATGTACCGCGCCTTCCAGTACGGCGCCCCGCCGCATGGCGGCATGGCCGCGGGTGTCGACCGCATCGTGATGCTCTTGTGCGGCACCACGAATTTGCGCGAGATCTCGCTGTTCCCGATGAACCAGCAGGCCATGGACCTCCTGATGGGCGCCCCGTCGGAAGCAACCACCAAGCAGCTCCGCGAGCTGCACATCCGGGTGAACCTGCCGCAGAAGTGATGTGAGGCTACGCCTCTCCTCGTGCACGGAGCGGCGCGCTCTCTCCTCCTCGTCATTGCGAGCGCAGCGAAGCAATCCAGAATCTTTCCGCGGAGGGACTCTGGATTGCTTCGTCGCCAGGGCTCCTCGCAATGACGAGGAGAGAGTTGCGTGTCGCAGCCTACAGCCCCGTCGACGCCTCGATCCTGAACTGCGCCAGCGCGCTCTCGGGGTCACTTTGCGACAGCTGCATCAATTGCATCAGCGGGACCTTGGCGCGGGGCATCAGCTTGACGCTCAGCGTTTGGCCTGACGTCTCTACGAAACCGGCGAGCGCATCCACCGCCATCCTCGCGTCGCCATTGGCCCCAGCGATCTTCTCGCCCTGCGCCCGGATCATCGAGACGATGGCGCTGCGCGCCGCATCGCGGCTGACATTCTGCATGCGTGCGAACTGGGCCACGACCAGATCGACCACGCCGCGGTCGCGCAAGGACAGCTCGATGGCGCCGGCCTCGACCTGCGCCAGCTGATCCATCGCCGCCGACCGGTCCGTCGTGGTGAAGAGGTCGCGCGGCACCTTGCCAAGGGCCACGCTGAGCTGCGCCCTGGCGAGATTGCCGAGATCGAGCGTGGCGGGGGCGAGCGCGAACGCGCCCGACGATTCCGTCCAGGCCGCGCCGAGATCGAGGTCGATCGCGAGCTTGTCCACGCCTGCCACGATCAGCGGCTGCAGCGCCGGATTGGCGGGATCGGTCGGCGTGACCATCTTCACGACCAGACTGGCCTTGCTGGGGATCGATCCGACCAGCTGGCCCCAGTTCAGGCTGATCGTGTCGATGGTGACGAGCTGCCGTGTGTTCTTGTAGGGCGCCACGACGCCCTTGACCTCCGCGCCTGCGAGCACGCCAAACAGCCCGAGCATCTGATCCGGCGAGGGCGACCGCCCGCCGTTCTTCGAGAGGCCCGCCGCCCAACGCATCAGATTCGCGACGCTGAAGGACTTCAGCGCGAAGTGCTCCATCTTGAACTGACCTTGCGGTGCATCGAGGCCTTCCAGCGCGAACTCGCCTTGGGAATATGTGACGGCGTTGAGCTTACCAGTCCCCTGCGGCGAGCTCATCGACAAATCGGCTAACGTCACTTTGCCGATTCGCGCGCCGTCATAGAGGTCTGCGACCTTCTCCGCCAGTTCGCGCATCTGCGCTGGGTTCTGAGATGCAGGCGATTCCTTTGGCAGAACAGCGAGCAGCTCTCCAGGACGAAACTTCGACGGCTGATACGCGATGTCCTCGATCAAGATGCGGCCAATTTTAGCGCCGATGCCGGACGTCGAAGTCATCGTGTACGAACTCGATATCTGCCGATAAACACGGTGATAGCTGTCGTCCTTAGTTTTTTCCGGATTGAGAGCCGCGATTACGACGTTTGCGTCCAAATCGTCGATCGTTACGTCAGAGAAGCCCGAGGTGACTTTATCCGGGCGCGGCTGCTGCGTGCTGATGCCAACAACAGCGCGGTCAATTTTTACCGCTTCAATCTTGCCGCGATTGATGTTGCGGAGCGTCAGTCCCGAATAGGTAATCTCGCCGGTTCCTCCCCCGGTCACTCCGGTCATTGCGGCGGTTATGGTTGGCACGTTGAGCGAGCCGGCTGCAATGTTTGCAAATTGCTCAAGCCCAAAACGATACGCGTCGAGAATGGAATCCGAGGCCGGCGCGCCCTGCATGCGGGTGGGCCCGGAATAATTGGCCAATGTGATCTGCGGGATCTTATAGGTCAGCTTCATGCCCGCCGCACCTGCGGCGCCGTCGATCGCCAGCTCCACGCCATCGATTTCGATGTTGTCGGCCGCAATATGCGCCTCGTCGGCTTGACGAACGCCGACAGCCTTGATGTTCGCAGCCTTGATGCCGGCCAGGGGGGGCCGTCCTGGCTCCACGGCGATGTCCTCGATTGTGAGGGTCCGCGACGGCAGGTCGAACCCGATCTTGCCGTGGCTCGCCTTGCCGCCACTGCTGCGGATCTGCTCGAAGGCCGCTTCGATCTCGGCGGTGACGCGATGCCTTGCGTAGAGGTTGAAGCCGAACCACCCGCCCGCGCCGAGCACTGCAGCCACGATCAGGCCGATCAGGATCCGCTTCATTCCCAGCTCCAGTTGCTCGTTTTGCACCGCGCAACCTGCCATATTCGCGAAAGGGCGTTCGGTCCAGAGAAAGCTATGGTTTCAAATATTTGACGGCGCGCCCTGTTGATGGGGGCGCAATCCGATGTTGCCACCAAGCCGCCCGGCGTGCTTCATCGCCTTTCCATGACCCGGAAATAGTGTTCGCTTGGACAGCGGCCCCGGATCATGCATTTTGAGGCCGGTTACGCGAGGCGAGATACCGCATGTCGTCCTATTCTGATGATCTCCACCAGGCGGCGCTCGCCTACCATCGTCTCCCGCGCCCTGGAAAGCTCGAGATCCAGGCAAGCAAGCCGCTTGCCAACCAGCGCGACCTCGCGCTGGCCTATTCGCCGGGCGTCGCGGCGGCCTGCACTGAGATCGCCAAGAACCCGGCCGAGGCGGCCACGCTCACCACGCGCGCCAATCTGGTCGCCGTGGTCTCCAACGGCACCGCCGTGCTCGGCCTCGGCAATATCGGGCCGCTGGCGTCCAAGCCGGTGATGGAGGGCAAGGCCGTCCTGTTCAAGAAATTCGCCGGCATCGACGTGTTCGACATCGAGATCGCCGCCGACACCATCGACCGTGTGGTCGAGACCGTGGCCGCGCTGGAGCCCACCTTCGGCGGCATCAATCTGGAGGACATCCGCGGACCGGAATGCTTCGAGATCGAAGCGCGCCTGAAGGAGCGGATGAAGATACCGGTCTTCCACGACGACCAGCACGGTACCGCCATCATCGTCGCCGCCGCCATCACCAATGGCCTCAGGCTGAACGGCAAGAAGCTGTCCGACGTCAAGATCGTGGCCTCGGGGGCAGGGGCCGCGGCGATCGCGACGTTGAACCTGCTGGTCTCGATGGGCGCGCAGCGCAAGAACATCTGGGTTTGCGACATCGACGGCCTCGTCCACGAAGGGCGCAACACCTCGATGGATCGCTGGAAGGCGGTCTATGCGCAGAAGACCGACAAGCGCACGCTCGCCGACGTCATCGGCGGCGCCGACATCTTCATCGGGCTCTCGGCGCCCGGCGTGCTCAAGCCGGAGATGGCGAAGGCGATGGGCGACAAGCCGCTGATCATGGCGCTCGCCAACCCGACACCGGAGATCATGCCGGAAGAGGCGCGCAAGGCGCGGCCGGACGCCATGATTTGCACCGGACGCTCGGACTACCCGAACCAGGTCAACAACGTCCTCTGCTTTCCCTTCATCTTCCGCGGCGCGCTCGATGTCGGCGCCACCGCAATCAACGAGGAGATGAAGCACGCCGCCGTCGAGGCCATCGCCCAACTCGCCCGCGAGGCGCCGTCAGATGCCGTCGCGCAGGGCTTCGACACCGGCGAGACCCAGGGCTTCGGTCCGGGCTCGCTGATCCCGAGCCCGTTTGACCCCAGGTTGATCTTGCGCATCGCGCCGGCCGTGGCGAAGGCGGCGATGGAATCGGGCGTCGCAACGCGCCCGATCACCAATTTCGACGAATATACCGCGCTGCTCGAACGCTTCGCCTTCCGCTCCGGCCTCGTCATGAAGCCGATGTTCGCCAAGGCCAAGACCCAGCCGGTGCGTGTGATCTATGCCGAAGGCGAGGACGAGCGCGTGCTGCGTGCCACGCAAGTCGTGCTGGAGGAGAAGCTGGCGCGGCCGATCCTGGTCGGCCGTCCCTCGGTCGTGGAGGCGCGCCTCAAGCGCTTCGGCCTCTCGATCAGGGCGGGCAAGGATTTCGACCTGGTCAATCCCGAGGACGATCCGCGCTACCGCTCCTACGTGCAATCCTATGTCGAGGTCGCCGGCCGCCACGGCGTGACGCCGGATGCGGCGCGCACGGTGGTCCGCACCAACAACACGGTCATCGCGGCGCTCGCGGTGACGCGCGGCGAGGCCGACGCGATGCTCTGCGGCGTCGAGGGCCGCTACATGAGCCATCTGCGCCATGTCCGCGAGATCGTTGGCTTCTCGCCGGGAATCAGCGACTACGCGGCGCTGGCGCTATTGATCACCAGCAAGGGCGCCTTCTTCATCGCCGACACGCAGGTTCGTCCCAACCCGAGCGCGGAGGAGCTCGCCGAGATCGCCTCGCTCGCCGCGGTCCACGTGCAGCGCTTCACCATCAAGCCGAAGATCGCCTTCGTCTCGCATTCGGATTTCGGCAGCTACGACACCGAATCCTCGCGCAAGATGCGGCGGGCGACGCAGCTCTTGAAGGACAAGCATCCGGAGATCGAAGCCGACGGCGAGATGCAGGGCGACACCGCGCTGTCCGCCGCGGCGCGACGAATGGTGCTGCCGCACTCCAAGCTCGAGGGCGAGGCCAACATCCTGATCATGCCGACCCTGGACACCGCCAACGTCGCCTATCAGATGATCAAGTCGCTGGCCGACGCGCTGCCGGTCGGCCCGATCCTGGTCGGCCCGGCACGGCCCGCGCACATCCTCACACCCTCGGTGACGGCGCGCGGCATCCTCAACATGACGGCAGTGGCGGTCGTCGAAGCGCAGGAACGCGCCTCGCGCCAGCAGCCGACGTTGTTTACGTAAGGCGTCAACGTTCCCACGATGCCGTCATGCCCGGGCTTGTCCCGCCTGCGCGGCCGAAGCCGCTTCGGCGAGGCGGAGGCCCGGGCATGCACGTTCTTTGTGCGGTGGGACAACTCGTGGATGGCCGGGTCAAACCCACGGCTGTCCGGTTTAAACTTGGCATAGTCTTAGGCTCATCTGGCGGTCATTTTTGATAATTGGGGGCGGTGGGTCGAGAAGGTGATCGATCCGCCGCCGCTGCATGAGATTTTGAGCGACCAGGCGGGTGAAGATCAGAAGGTTCTCGACGCTTTGTTGTGCTTTGTGGGCCGAACGCAAGAGCAGGAAGGCGATCAGCGCGATGGCGATCTGGATGCGCACGGCATTCTCGGACGTGCCGAAGAAGTGACGGATTTTGAGAGTGTGCTTGACCCAGCGGAAGAACAGCTCGATCTGCCAGCGCCTCTTGTAGAGTTCAGCAATCTCGTCGGCCGGGGCATCGAGATCATTGGTCACGATGCGCAGGATCTTGCCGGTCTCGGTGCGAACCGTGATCTCGCGCACCGGATCCCTGAAGGGGTTTTTGCGGGACTTTGCTTGCCGTGCAGGCAACAGACCTATGCGGTCGGAGAGCGCGCAGGAGCCTTCAGGCAGCTTGTTCTCGATCGTGTCGCTCAGGGGCGTGTTGACCTTGAGCCGTGTCACCAGGCGGCATCCCGCAGCGTCGAGCTCAGCCCACCAGCCATAATCGTAGTAGCCGAGGTCGAAGATATAGGTGGCCCCGGGGCGGATCGGCATGGCCTTGGCGACGGTGATGTCGTTGACGTTGGCGGGCGTCAGTTCGGCGAAGCTCGGAAGCTCACTGTCGGGATTGTAGACGATATGCAGCTTGACCCCATGCACGCCGGAGCAAAACCGCGCCCAATCGGAACTCAGAGAGTTCAGCCGAAAGCCGGTCGAATCGACCAGATACACCGCTTCGGCCAGTTTATCGGCAAGATCACGTTCGCAGCGGCCCATCAGCACCGCCAACAGTTCGGCAAAGACCGCGCTGGACCGCCTGGCGTTGGCGTCAGCCAAGGTCGAGCGCGACAGCTCTTTGGTTCCGAGATGGTAGAGCCGTGCGGCATGGCTCTCGAAGGATGCTTCGATCGATCGGAGGCTCTGGGCGTCCGAAAGCTGCGCGTACAGCATCGCAACAAACTGATCCTGTGTGCTGAGCCGCCGCACCCGCTTATTGGCCTGGTACCTGTCCACAAGCCGGTCCAGAACACCCCACGGCACCAAGTTCAGAATGCCGTGAAATACTGTATTGTGGTGGCGCATGGCGGGACTCTCCTGGCGTGTCTCGAACATTTGGCGATGCTCAAGACCGTAGAAGAATCCACGCCATGCGCCCTGTCCACGAAAATTAAACCGGACAGCCGTGGGTCAAACCCGGCCATGACGCCGAGAGAGTGGTAGTCACCTCATTCCAGTTGGTTCGATTCTGCTAGAGAGCGCCAACTTTGAATTCCTTTCAGTTCGCGATTTCCTCGTTTGTAAACCGGCGCACGACTCTCCATAATCCCATCAAGCGTTCCGTGCAGGAGCACTTTGCCAAGAGGTCGATCATGCCAGCGTTCGTGACTTTCGGGCGAATCCTGTTCGCCGTGCTGTTCATCTACACGGGCGCGACCAAGCTCTTTGCCATGCAGGCGACCGCCGACGTCATCGCTGGCAAGCTCGTGGTGCCCGATGTCGTCGCGCCTTACGCCAAGCAGGTCGAGACGGCGACGGCCATGACCACGCCGCAGCTCTTGGCGATCGCGATTGGGGGACTCGAGATCATCGCAGGGCTGATGATCGCGCTGAATTTCGGCGCGCGCTTCTTCGCGATGCTGCTGATCGTCTACGTCGCCGTCGCGACTTTCCTGTTCTACGATTTCTGGAACATGGCGGCGCCCGAAAACGCCAAGATGCTGGTGGACGCGCTCAAGAACCTCTCGATCATCGGCGCGCTCTGCATGATCATCGGCTACGGCCGCATTACGCGCCCGGCCGAGGCGGCCTACGGCGACGTCTAGCGCTCACTCCGCGGCCGATTATCGGGTCTCGGCACATATGTCAGCCGGCTTTGCGCTGGTCGGCGGCGGGGCCAATTTCAGCCCGCTAAGCCAGCAAGATAAGAAGTGGTATTATATTGCCGGTACTGTGCATGGGGTTGTTTTCGTAGTTTGAATCGGCTCCCCCGATGTGAGCGAGCTCATGCCGAGAGGCCAGCTCGCCGCCACGGCGTCACGGTCACCTCATGCGCCGCGTCGAGCAGGTACGGCGCACCCGGCTTCAGGCCGTGCGCAGCCAGCACCTGGTGAGGCGTCCGCTGGGGCACGCCGACGAAGCATCCTTCACCGCCGGGCAGCCGCACATGCGGAGCCTCCGACAGCCAGAACGTGTCGTAGCGGTCCATGAACAGGTCGAACACGACCGGGCCGCCGATGATGGCGACCATGCCGGAGGCGACGTCGGCAAAGGCGCAGGCCTCCTCGAAGCTCGCATGCGCCGGATTCCACAGCGTCGCGTTCGGCATCTCCGGATCGACGGTGAGGTCCCTGATCTTGCGGGTCAGGATCAGCCGCTTGCGCTTGGCCGAATTCGGCTGCTGCTCGTGCGAGCGTCGGCCGTGCACGATCAGCGCGGCGCGATCGAGCGCCTGCTCGAAGAACCGCTTGTCGCCTTCGAATTTCAAGGTCTCAGGCATGATGTGCGACGGATCGGCGAGCATGCCGTCCGCGGAGACGATGACGTAGCCTTCGATACGGAAAGACAATTGCGACGGCTATTCGGAAACGGTCGTCACCACCGAATTGACCGGGCGCTGGCTCACCGTCGGCAGCTTGAGGTCCTTGATCAGCTCCTGGTCGTATTCCGGCAGGGTCGAGGCCGGGAACTTGGCGCGCATCGCCACCACCTTGTAGCCGCCGGCCTTCAGCCGCTTGAGCAGCTCGGGCAGGGCCTCGGCCGTGTGCTTCTGGAAGTCGTGCATCAGGACGATGCCCTTGCCCCTGGTGTCGAGCTTCTTCATCACGGTCTCGACGATCTTCTCGGGCTTGGAGGCCTTGAAGTCGAACGAGTCGATGTCGCAGGAGAAGCTCGCGACGTTGCGGTTGCCGAGATAGGTGACCATCTCGGGCGGATGCTGCAGCGCCGGGAAGCGGAAGAACGGCGCGGGCGAGATACCGCCGAGCGCCCACTTCACCGCCGCAAAGCCCTTCTCGATCTCGTCCTTGCGCTGCGCTTCGTTGAGCTTCTTGTTGTTGAGGTTGGCGTGCGACCAGGTGTGGGCGCCGACGGTGTGGCCAGCTGCGTAGACCTGCTTGAGGATCTCCGGCTCGTAGGTCGCGTGCTTGCCGATGATGAAGAAGATTCCGGTGGTGCATTCGTCCGCGAGCGCCTTCAGCACGGCGGGCGTGTTGCGCGGCCAGGGGCCGTCGTCGAAGGTCAGCACGACCTCCTTGTCGCGCAGGAAGTCGAGCTCCTTGAAATGCTCGAAGCCGAAGCCGGGGCCGCCCGTGGTGTCGATCTCGACGGTGCGGGCGACGCCGAGCGCACCCGGTGTGTTGCACGCCGCGCGGGCCGGCTGCGGCGCCTGTTTCGGCGGCGGCGGATTGACGAAGCCCGCCGGCGCCGCAGCCGCTGCTGCAGGCGCGGGCGCTGCGGGGGAGGTTGCAGCCGCCGGTGTTGCCGCCGGCGCGGCTTGCGGTGCGGCCGCGGGCTTCGCGGCCGGCGTCTGCGACCATGCGGCGCCGGTCATCGCCACCGAGATCGCACCTGCTAATATCAGTCCTGCCGCCACACGCATGGTGTTGTCCTCGAGATTGATCCCGTTGTTCCGCCGCGGCTTTTCGCCTGCGGCAAAAACCGTCCTGCCCAAACCATCCTAGCCTAGATGGTGGGCCATCGCCATTGCAACGGCTGTTTGATGCCGCGCCGCAATTGTGCCCAACCGGATGGCGTGCACCTTGCGTCAAGTGTCGGCCAGGGCTCTGGCAATGGCGGTCTTGATCCGCGTGTCGGCCGGCTCGACGGCGGATGGAAACACCTCGGCGACATAGCCATCGCGGCCGATCAGGTATTTGTGGAAGTTCCAGCGCGGAACTTCTTTCGGTCGGGCCTCGGCGGCCCATTTGTAAAAGGGATGCGCCTTTGCGCCGACCACCGCCGCCTTGGCCGTGATCGGAAAGGTAACACCATATTGGTGGTGCGCGGTCTGCGTGATCTCGCTGCTGCCGCCGGGCTCTTGGCCGCCGAAATCGTTGGAGGGCACGCCGATCACGGTGAGCCCGCGCCCGCGAAACTCGTTCCATATCTCCTGCAGGCCGGCATATTGCGGCGTGTAGCCACAGAGCGAGGCCGTGTTCACCACCAGCAGCGGTTTGCCGGTGAACGCTGCGAGGCGGATATCGTCGCCTGACAAAGCGGGGAAGGAGAAGGCGTAAGCCGAGATCCGGCTCATTGCGCCATCAGCGAGGGCGCGCGTGACAGGCGCGAATGCGCCTGCAAGCGTGACGCTCAGCACGGTCCTGCGATTCATCATGACGGTGTCCCCCGAGATGATCCAAGGGCATGTTACTCCGCCAGTGCGGCCTCACGCGTCAACACCGCGTTATCGAACGCGGCCTCGCGAGCTAGTACAGGCGGACGATGAAGTCGGTGCCTTCGCCGGTCTCGCCCTGGTTGATGCCCTGGTCAGATACGATGATCGAGCCGCCCGACGTGAGCATCTCGTTGATCTTCGCCATGGTCTCAGTGGGGACCGAGATGCGGTCGAGGGCTTCAGCCGGGCTGTCCGGCGTCACCACCGGTTTTGCGGCGACCGGGATCACGGCTGCGCCGCGCTGGCGTCGCGTCATGCGGCTCTCGTCCTCGCGCACCGCCGAACGGGCGGACACGGGCAGCGACACCACCGACCAGCGCAGCGCGTTGGCATCGGCCTTGTCGAGTTCGGCCGTGAAGACATGCGTGCCGAGCGGCCGGTCGCTCGCGGCGATCGTGACGGGCACCTCGAACAGCGGCGCAAAATTCTGCCGCACATAAAGCTTGGAATCCTTGCGGCTGATGAAGACGGCAATCTGGCCGGCCCGCTTCGGCGCGTCCGGCTTTGCCGCCGGCGCAGGATCGGTGACGCGGCCCTCGTCCTTCTTTGCATCGGGGACGGTGGCGAGCGCTGGCGCATCGGGTGCCTTCGCGGCTTCCGTTTTAACCGGCTCGACCTTGTCGGCCGGCTTGTTCTCGTTCGCCGGCTTGGCGGCGCCTTCGGACGCTGGCTTGTCCGCTTCGGCCGTCTTGACCTCGTCGGCCGTCGCGGCGGGTTCCTCGCGCGCAGCCGCATTGCCGGTGGTTACGTCCGACAACACGGCGTGGCCGACGGAAGTGCGCAGCTCGATCACGCTGTCGGCGCTGGCCGTCTTGGTCTCGACCGGCTTGGCTTCGGTCGTGCCTTTATCGGCCTTGTCGGCGACATTGGTCTGCGGCGCGAGGCTCGCTGCGGGCTGCGGCGGCACGCGCACGGAGGCGAGCAGGGGATGGGAGAAGCCTTGCGGCGAGATCTGGCCGGGTGCCACGATCACGCGCGCGCCCATCCTGGTCCAGTTCCACATCTTCGTCGCGAACGCCATGGGCATGCGGATGCAGCCATGTGAGGCCGGATAGCCCGGCAGCGCGCCGGCATGCATCGCGACGCCGGACCAGGTGATCCGCTGCATATACGGCATCGGCGCGCCGCTATAGATGTTGGAACGGTGGAATTTGTGCTTCTGGATGATGCTGAACACGCCCATCGGCGTCGAGTGGCCCTTCATGCCCGTCGACACCGGCGATTCCGCGAACACGCCGGTGTTGTCGTAGACCGTCACCTTCTGCCGGTCGATCGAGACGACGATGACGAGCGGTCCTTGCGGCTTGGTGCCGGCTTCCTTCTCGACGACGACGTCCTTCTTGCTTGCAGCGCCGCGCTTTTGCGGCTTCTGGCGCGGCATTTCGGGAAGCCGCTCTTGCCGGGCGTAGTAGGACCCGTGGGAATAGTCGGTCCAATAATAATATGCTGCGTCTGCCTGGCTGGTCGCGCCGATTGCACCCGCCGCCGTCAGAATGGCGACCTGCCACAGCCGTGCCGGCTTGGCAGAAGAACCCCACCCGTTCACGCTGTTCATCCTCGAATCCATAATCCAAATCAGACGTTAGTCTCGCAAAGGGGATACGCGTTCACCAGCAGCGCGGTTCTGCCATCAGCTACTTTTGTCCAAGGCGTAGCAAAAAAGCCTCACGGAGCGGTAAACGGCGGCCGCGTCCCACCCTGCGCCGCCTTCCTGATCGCCGTTTGCGTTCCTACATTGCGGGGACTTGTTACCGGAGAAGTTCATGTCATCTCGTTTCCCTGGTCTTTCCAGCATCCGCTTGAAAGCCCTCGCTTTATTCCTCCTGGCCTTGATCGCGCCATCGGCATCGGCATCTGCGGCCGACGAGCCCGATCTGATCTTCCGCCGCTCCACCGTGTTCAAATGGATGAGCCCGAACGACAAGCTCGCGACCTATGGTCTCGACGATCCCGAAGTCGAGGGCGTCGCCTGTCATTTCACGGTGCCGGAGAAGGGCGGCTTCAAGGGCTGGCTCGGCCTCGCCGAGGAGGTCTCGGACATCTCGCTGGCCTGCCGCCAGGTCGGTCCGATCAAGTTCAAGCACAAGATGGAGCAGGGCGACGACATGTTCCGCCAGCGCCGCTCGCTGTTCTTCAAGAAGATGCAGATCGTGCGCGGCTGCGACGCCAAGCGCAACGTGCTGGTCTACATGGTCTATTCGGACAAGCTGATCGAAGGCTCGCCCAAGAACTCAACCTCGACGGTGCCGATCATGCCGTGGGGGCCGGCGGACGCAAACGTCCAGAAGTGCGGCGAGTTCTTCACGCAATGATGCGTCCTTCATGCCTGTGACGAGCCTGCGCTCACCCGGTGGCGGTCGCGCTGGGTCGCAAGCCGCGACCCGGTCAGCCGCACAAAGGTCTGCGGCGCCGCCTCGAAGCCGCGGCTCGATTGCAGCGCCATAGCGCCGGCGCTGCCGCGAATGGGCGGTTGATCTCCGCGATCCGTCGGTAAATTTTCATCGCGCGGCGTTGCGCGATTTGCCGCCATCATGGCCATCCCTCACGTGAATGCGCCCGATGATTCGGGCGTCTCGGTTTCGATGGCTTTGGTCGTTGTCGAACCAACCCCGGTTCGACAGGATCCAGCCTTCTTTTGCCGTCTTTCAGCAGAAAAACGTAAAATGCGTGTGAAATGCGCGCGGCGGCCGCATGACGATGTGCCCGCGCGGAACCTGGCAGGCGACTTTGGCCTGCCGCGAGACCTGTCTGAAATATCTGGCATTTTCCGAGAATTGTTTCGTCGCCGCGGCCGGGACGAAACAATTCTCACGAAGACGAAACCATTTTCAGCGTTTCGCGCATCACGCGCGAAACCACCCATGGTTATCAGGCTCATAACGACGACGGCGCCCCGCCGGCCACCGAATTGGGACACACATCATGCGCGCGCTCAGCTTCATCCTTGCTTTCGGTCTCGTCCTCGCCGGCTCCTCATGGGCGGGCGCGCCCGACGGCAATCTGCCCGGCGTCGGCACCTTCCAGTACAGCGGCTCGCCCGTTGCGGCTCCGGCCGCCCAGCCGATCGTGGTCGCTGCGCGCTTCTGACCGCCACCCACAAAACAGCCGGCAAAGCCATCATGTTGCTTCGTCTCTGCGCCGCAGCGTTCGTGTCCCTTCTGACGATCAGCTCCGTTCAGGCGCAGGTCCGCTCACCTTCCAGGCTACCCGATCCACGCGGCGAATTCGTGCGCCAGTGTGCCCCGCGCATGCTCGGGCGCTGGGAGCATCCGGAGGAGGTCTGCGGCTGCCTGCACGATCACGCTGCTGCGGCCGTCGAGGACCGCGATCTGCGCGAAGCGTTGCTGCGCGGCATCAGCGAGACCGGCGTGCCCACCATCGAGACCGATTGGGTGCCGGCCTCCAAGCAGAGCGAGATCGGCCCGACCTTCACCAAGATCGCCAAACCGACCCTTCAGTGCATGTTCGATCCGGCGAAATAGCCTCTCGCGTCATCACTTCGTTTTCGGGCCGTGCCGCGGCACGCAGGAGCTCGTGCGCGAGACTCCCTTGTCGGTCATCTTCGCGCCGCGCACTTCCCTGACCTGGCCGGCGGGGCAGGTTCCGTCATCCACGAGCACACGCTGGCCGAGCTTGAGGTCGCCGATGTCCTGCTCGCGTCCGATTGTGGCGGCGCCTGCCGTCGAGGCGAGCGCGATGGAGATCAGCAGCGATAGGCAGGTCGCTTGGCGCAGCAGCATGATGTGAGGTCCCGGCATCGATGCCGCAATCTAGGGAGCGGCGGGCGATTCTGATAGTGAAGCTTCGTCACGCCCGGCGGGCCGGTTTTCCCTTGGCGCCTTTATCCCTGGCGCCCAAGGCTGCGCGTGATTCCCTCGCGAGACGTTCGGCGGAGGCCACGAGCTGCGGCACGAGATGCCCGGAAAATCCCAGCACGAAGCCGGGCAGGGGACGCCCCCGCGTATAGGTGTCGGCCAATAGCCAGCCTTCGGCGCCGGCCGCCTGCTTGGCATGCGCCGCCACCGCCGGATCGACGGCAGGATCGAACCGGGCGACAAGATGCAGGCCTTGTGAGGGCACCGGCACCGAAAGCGCGCCACCGGACGCGATCTCCAGCGTCTCGGCGAGTGCGTCGCGAGCCTCGCGATAGAGCTTTCGCATGCGCTTCAGGTTCGCGGCGAAGGCACCGGAATTGAGCATGTCCGCCACCGCGCCCTCCATCAGCGTGCCGGGAAAGCGGTCGAGCGCCGCGCGCGCCGCCGTCACCTCCGCGATCAGGCGTTCGGGCAGGGCGCAATAACCGATCCGCAAGCCCGGAAACAGCGTCTTGGCAAAGGTGCCGAGATAGATCACGCGCTGGAGGCGATCGATGCCGGCGAGCGACATCAGCGGCGCGCCGTCATAGCGGAACTCGCTGTCGTAATCGTCCTCGAGCACGAATGCGCCGGCCTGCTTCGCCCAGTCCAGAAGCTCGAGCCGCCGCGGCATCGACATCTGCACGCCAAGCGGAAACTGGTGCGACGGCGTGACGTAGGCCGCGCGCGCGGACGGAGCCGCGATCCGGCCTTTGGGGACGCGCATTCCATGCTCGTCCACCGGGACAGGCACGGTGCGATAGCCGCAATGGGCGATGGTTTTTCGCGCAGCGGGATAGCCCGGGTCCTCGCACCAGACCTGGTCGCTGGATTTCAGGATCGCGCTCAGCACGAGGCGCAGCGCGTGCAGCGTGCCCGAGGTCAGCATGATCTGGTCGGGATCGCAACGCAATCCGCGCGCCGACAACAGGTGGTCGGCGATCGCCACACGCAGCTCGCGACTGCCGCGAGGGTCGCCATAATGCAGGTGCTCCGATCCGAATGCCCGCATGCGGCGGCCGACGAAAGCGCGAAAGCGCTGCACGGCGCGTTCGTCGATATGGGTACAGCCGAGCGCAAACGCGCCCTGCTTTGGCGCTTCGAGAACGACCTTCGGCTTGTTCGGCTCGGCGGCGCGCTTGGGAATACGCGCCGCGACGAACGTTCCGGAGCCGACCGTCGCGCCGGCAAAGCCGTCGGCGATCAGGCGCTCATAGGCGGTGACGACGGCGTTGCGGCGGAAGCCGGTCTGCCTCGCCAGCGTCCGCGATGGCGGCAGCGGCTCGCCCGGTTTGACCAGGCCGGAGACGATCATCTCGCAGAGCGCCTGATAGAGCCGGTGCGCAGCGGAAGCGTCGGCCGTGACGTGAGGTCCGGTGAGGTCGAGCGGAAGCTCGGGCTTGGCTCGGGAGGAAGAATTGGTCGGAATTTTTTGCATGGAATTGGAACTATCGCAGACCAAATGCGCCGCTACAACTGCTCCGGACGTCTTCCATCAGAGCAGGAGCGGCCGTGAGCCAGACCGAGACCTCGAATTCCTATCCGACATCGGCACGCAACCAGGTGAAGCGCCGGCATGACCGCGGCTTCTATGATCACGACACGGTTCATCGCATCCTGGATTCCTCGATGCTGTGCCACGTCTCCTACGCGATCGACGGCCAGCCCTATTGCACGCCGACCTTCTTCTGGCGCGAGGGCACCAGGCTCTACTGGCACGGATCGAGCGCCAGCCGCATGCTGCGCAACCAGAGCAAGGGCGAGCGCGTCTGCCTGACGGTCGCCCATCTCGACAGCCTCGTGCTGGCGCGCTGCGGCTTCAACCATTCCGCCGACTACCGCGCCGTCATGGCGTTCGGCACGGCCTATCTCGTCACCGATCCGGATGAGAAGGAGCGCGCGGTGATCGCGATGGTCGATCGCTTCTTCCCGGACCGCACCGCCGGCCTGCGACAGAGCACCACGCAGGAAATCAAGGCGACGTCCTTCATCGCAATGGAAATCGAGGAAGCCTCGGCCAAGATCCGCGCCAAGGGTGTCGCCGACGACGACGAGGACTACGCGTTGCCCATCTATGCCGAGCGCATTCCGGTCCGCACCGTGCTCGGCGCCCCCGAACCGTGCCCGCGCCTGCTCGATGGTGTGAGCCGGCCTGCGACGCTGAACGGCTATTCCGAAGGCCGGCTGCTCGAAGATGCATTGCGGGATGCATATTTTCTGGAGTACCCGAACGGCTGAAATCGGCTAGTTTGCGCGCTCCCTGGGACCATTGGAATATCTGGAGTCGCCCGAATGAATGCCGAAACGCAGCAGAGGATTCTTGACGCCGTCGACAGCGGCTTCGAGGCTCAGCTTGCAACCACAAGCGATTTCGTCGCGATCCCTTCGACCCGCGGGGCGGAGGGACCATGCCAAGACATGATCGGCGATCTCCTGCGCGAACGCGGCTACGAGGTCGACGACTGGCACATCGATGTCGAGGATTTGAAGGACCTGCGCGGCTTCGGTCCGATCGAGCACGACTTTTCGAAGGCGCGATCTGTGGTGGGCACTTACCGTCCGCGAACCAATGGCGGCAAGTCGCTGATCCTGCAGGGGCACTGCGATGTGGTGCCGGCCGGTCCGCTTGAATTGTGGGATACGCCGCCATACGCGGCGGTCATCAAGGACGGCAAGATGTTCGGGCGCGGAGCCTGCGACATGAAATCCGGAACGATCGGTGCGCTCTATGCGCTGGATGCGATCAAGGCCGCCGGCTTCAGGCCGACGGCGCGGATCCATTTTCAATCGGTGATCGAGGAGGAGAGCACGGGTGTCGGCGCACTCTCGACCTTGCAACGCGGCTATCGCGCGGACGCCTGCTTCATTCCGGAGCCGACCGGCGGCAAGATGGTGCGCTCCCAGGTCGGCGTGATCTGGTTCCGCCTGCGCGTGAAGGGGCACCCGACCCATGTTGCCTTCGCAGGCTCCGGCTCGAACGCGATCATGGCGGCGTATCACCTGATCCAGGCGCTGCAGAAGCTCGAGATCGAATGGAACGAGCGGGCCAAGGCCGACCGTCACTTCAAGACACTCGACCATCCCGTCAACTTCAACGCCGGCGTCATCAAGGGCGGCGACTGGGCCTCGAGCGTGCCGGCCTGGTGCGACGTCGACTGCCGGATTGCGGTGTTGCCGGGCTGGTCGATCGCCGATCACCAGAAGGAGATCATGGCTTGCGTCGCCGTCGCTTCGCGCAACCACCGCTTCCTCGCCAACAATCCGCCTGAGGTCGAATGGTCCGGCTTCCTGTCGGAAGGCTATGAGCTGACCAATGCCGCGGAGCCTGAGGCTGCGTTCGGGAAGGCCTTCAACAAGGTCTATGGCGGCACGCCGGAGGATCTCGTCTTCACGGCATTGACCGACACGCGCTTCTACGGCCTCAATCACGGCATCCCGAGCCTCTGTTTCGGTGCGAGCGGAGGCGAGATGCACGGCTTCAACGAGTTCGTCGACCTGGAGTCGTTGAAGAAGGCGACCAAGGCGATGGCGCTTTTCATCGCGGAATGGTGCGGCGTGGAGAAGGCGTAGCTGGCGTCCCGGACGCGGTGCAGCGCGCGGACGATGCGAACGGTCGTTCCGCGTGGTGCTCCGCAGAGCCGGGACCCATGTCGTCCCATGCACGGGACCCCGGTTCAGCAGCGCATTGTTGCACGCTACGCTGCGCCCGGGGAACGCAACGGCCAGTCGTCGGCTGCGCAATCGATGGGCTCCTCCCAACTCCTTTAAGCTTAAAAGAAAGACTAGGATGCCGTCCTGACCGGTGGCAGACTGGCGTCCGGTTCGTCGGACGGGTCCTCGGGAGCAACGATGCGCGATTGGGATGACGCTTACGCCAATTCGGCCCACATCCCGGGCTCGGACAAGATGCCGGCGCTGTGGGCGGAGCGGGCGGCGGCCTACCGCGCCGGGCTGAAGGAATTTCGCCCCGACATCGCCTACGGCGCCGGCGAGCGCCAGAAGCTCGACCTGATCCTGCCTGACGGCGACAGCAAGGGTCTCGTCGTCTTCGTCCATGGCGGCTACTGGATGCGCTTCGACAAGTCGACCTGGACCGATCTCGCCGAGGGTGCGCGGCATCATGGCTGGACCGTGGCGCTGCCGAGCTACACGCTGGCACCGGCTGCACGCATCTCCGATATCACCGCGGAAATCACCGCCGCGACCGCCAAAGCGGCATCGCTCGTCTCGGGGCCGATCCGGCTCGCCGGCCATTCCGCCGGCGGCCATCTCGTCACGCGCATGCTGTGCGACGACAGCCGGCTCGAGCCCGCCGTCTACAACCGCATCGCCGGTACGCTGTCGATCAGCGGCCTGCACGACTTGCGTCCGCTTCTGAAGACCGGGATGAACGAGACGTTGCGCATGACGATGGAGGAGGCGACGCTGGAAAGCGCAGTGCTGCGCTTGCCGCGGGGACATTCGCCCGTAACGGCCTGGGTCGGCGGCAACGAGCGGCCCGAATTCATCCGCCAGTCCGATCTGATGGCCAACATCTGGACCGGCTTCGACGTGCCGACGCACCTCGTCGTCGAACCCGGCCTCAACCATTTCACGGTGATCGACGGGCTCAAGGACCCGTCGTCGCAGATCACCGCGCGCCTGATCGGCCTCGATGAATGAGGCCGGGGACGATCGATCGAGAGGGCCAGCCATGACGTCCAGCGATTACGATCCCTCAAGCGAAGGCGCCGAGACCGACTTCGCCCGGCGCATGTCCTACGGTGATTACCTCGCGCTGGACGCGATCCTCGGCGCACAGCATCCGCTGTCGGAAGCGCATGACGAGATGCTGTTCATCATCCAGCATCAGACAACGGAACTGTGGATGCGGCTCGCCATCCACGAGCTCAGCGCTGCGCGCCGCGCAATCTCGCGGGATGAGGTGCAGCCCGCGATGAAGATGCTGGCTCGGATGTCGCGCATCTTCGAGCAGCTCAACGGGGCCTGGGACGTGCTGCGCACGATGACGCCGAGCGAATATACCCGCTTCCGCTCGCAGCTCGGACAATCCTCGGGCTTCCAGTCGCGGCAATACCGGCTGATCGAATTTCTGCTCGGCAACCGCAACCACGCCATGCTGAAGCCGCACGCGCACGATACCGAGACGGTCAAGCTGCTCGAAGCCGAGCTCGCGACGCCAAGCCTCTATGACGAGGTGCTGCGGCTCGCCGACCGCAACGGGCTCAAGATGCCCGCCGCGGTGCTGGCGCGCGACGTTCGCGAGACCCACAGCTTCAACGAAGGCGTGCTGCAGGCCTGGCGTATCGTCTACGAGGCGCCGGAAGCGCACTGGATGCTCTATGAACTGGCCGAGAAGCTGGTCGATTTCGAGGACTATTTCCGGCGCTGGCGCTTCAACCACGTCACCACGGTCGAGCGCGTCATCGGCTTCAAGCGTGGTACCGGCGGCACTGGCGGCGTCAGTTATCTGAAGCGCATGCTCGAGGTCGAGCTGTTTCCCGAGCTCTGGCGCGTGCGTACGATTCTGTAGGGATGTCCATGACCAGGCTTCGCGTCTACGACGACACCAAAGCGTTGTTCCATCTGCCTGACGGCCTCGTCTATCTCGACGGCAATTCGCTCGGAGCGCTGCCGCTGGGCGTTGCCGATGGTGTCGACCGCGTGATCACCAAGGAGTGGGGCAACGAGCTGATCCGCGCCTGGAACACCGCGGGCTGGTATGTCCAGCCGCGCCATGTCGGCGATCGCATCGCGCGGCTGATCGGTGCGGAGGCCGGCTCGGTGATGGTCGGAGACACACTGTCCCTGAAGGTCTATCAGGCACTCGCCGCCGCGCTCGACATGACCCCGTCCCGCAAGATCGTCCTGTCGGACACCGGCAACTTCCCGACCGACCTCTACATGGCCGAGGGCCTGATCGCCACGCTCGGGCGCGGCCATCAATTGCGCCTGGTGGCGCCGGACGAGATCGAGGCCGCATTGTCCGAAGAGATCGCCGTCCTGTACATCACCGAGGTCGACTACCGCACCGGCCGCCGCCATGACATGGCAAAGCTCACCGCGAAAGCGCATGCGCTCGGCATCGTCACGGTCTGGGATCTCGCCCATTCCGCCGGCGCGCTGCCGGTCGATCTCGCCGGCTGCGGCGCCGATTTCGCCGCGGGGTGCACCTACAAATATCTCAACGCGGGCCCTGGCGCGCCGGCCTTCCTCTACGTCGCGCCGCGCCATGCCGACGGCGCGCGCGCCGCGCTGTCGGGATGGATGGGCCACGCAAAACCGTTTGCGTTCGAGCTCGCCTATGCGGCCGCCGGCGGTGTCGAACGCATGCGCGTCGGCACTCCGCCGGTACTCGCCATGGCGGCGCTGGAGGCCTCGCTCGACATCTGGGACAAGGTCGACATCGCCGAAGTCCGTGCGCGTTCGCTGGCGCTGAGCGATCTCCTGATCGGTGAAGTCGAGCGCCGTTGTCCGCAACTCAAGCTCGTGACCCCGCGCGACCACGAGCGGCGCGGCTCGCAAGTCTCCTTCGCCTTCGCCGGCGGCTATGCCGCGATGCAGGCCTTGATCGCCCGCGGCGTCATCGGCGATTTCCGCGCGCCCGACATCATGCGCTTCGGCCTCACGCCGCTGTACATCGGCGAGAGCGAGATCGTGCGGGCCGCGGAGATCATCGACGAGGTGATTTCAGGGGAGGTGTGGCGACGGCCGGAATATCAGGTCGTGCATGCAGTAACGTGAGGGCGGACGCTTCCTTCGATGTTCGGGATGATTACCTGGGACGTCATTGCTTTGCCGCGCGGGGCAATTCACGCTGAGAGAACAACCATTTGGGAGCAGTTCCGATGACGCCGCTCGAGAAGCTTAAAGCGATGAAGATGCCGTTCGCCGAGCTCAAGGGCGTCGAGTTCGTCGAGGCGGAGAAGGACCGCGTGGTGGCGCGGATGGCGGTCCGGCCCGAACTCTGCACGCTTCACCACACCATCCATGGCGGGGCGGTGATGGCGCTGGCCGATTCCGTCGGCGCGGCGGCGACCGTGATCAATCTGCTTGAGGACGCCAAGGGGACGACCACGCTGGAGAGCAAGACCAATTTCATCGGCGGGGCGAAGGAGGGGGCCACGGTCATCGCGACCGCCACCCCGGTGCACCGGGGCCGGCGGACCCAGGTCTGGACCACCCGGCTGGAGACTGAGGACGGCAAGCTGGTTGCGGTGGTAACCCAGACGCAGCTGGTGCTGTGAAGCTCCAAAATTTTGATTTTATTAACGAATTGGTCGTGCCCGGTGCCTGAAACTTGGGCAGGTCTCCGTCTTGAAAATCATGGTGCGATGCACAATATAGGAGGCCTAGGGATTCGAACGCCTCCTCGAGGGACACCAAGAGGAGTTTCTGACGTGGTACTTGAAGACACCGTCCGTACCGTTCCCGGCTATGTACGGACCTTGATCCAGCAGGAAGAATTGCCGCTCCTGCGCGATCACCTGCTGAGGCTTGATGCCGCCAGCCGGCACGACCGTTTCAACGGCTTTCTCGACGACAGCTTCATCGAGCGCTACGCCGCCCGCTGCGCCGAGGATGGCACCGTGATCGTTGCCTATATGGTCGATGGCGTAGTGCGCGGTGCGGCCGAGCTGCATCCGCCGGAGGACGGTTCCTTGCCGGAGGTTGCCTTCAGCGTGGAAGCCTCGGCGCGCCGCAAGGGCGTCGGCACCGTGCTGTTCCGCCGCCTGATCGCAGAGGCGCGCTGGAAGGGCTACAAGCAGCTGCGCATTACGACGGGTGCCGAAAATCATGCGATGCGGGCGCTCGCCAGGAAGTTCGGGGCCCATCTGGCGTTCCGCCACGGCGAATCGACCGGCACGATCGACCTTGCCAAGACGCCCGAGGCCGAGCTTGCCGATCTCGCGGCCTCGCCATTCACGGCCGGGCGCGCGCTTCTCAGCTTCAACAGCACGTGCTGGAAGCTGATCTCGAGCATGTACGGCAATCGCGCCGCATAGTCCGGAAATTGCGCGCAGGAATCACAAAGCGGACCGGCAAGGCCGGTCCGCTTTCGTGTTCTGGGCGATGAAATCGATGCTCAGCTGCGTGTGGCGGCGCCGAAGCGGCGGACGACGCGGCGTTCGACCACGACGGAGCGCTGGGCACCCTGTTCGCCGGCGATCACGCGCGTGGCCGTGATGCGGCTGTTGCTGCGCGCCTGCTTCTTCACCTCGGCCTGAACAACGTCGAGCGGCATCCCCATCAAGGCTGCGGCGATCTCGGCCTGCTGCGCCTGGTCGTCGGTGATGCCGATGGCAGCGAAGATCGCCTCGTCCAGGGTCGGCGGATCGTGGCGCACGCGCCGCGTGCCATATTTGGTATTCCAGTCTGCGCTCATAACGGCCTCATTTCGATGCCGGATACCTAGTGCCGCCAATGTTGCATTGCAATATGAAATCGGTGTGGCATCTCAGCTATGCACCGCTCTGGTGTCACAGCGGTGACGCAGCACCTGCGCCGATCTCCACCCGTTGCTGGGGCCAACGCTTCAGGGCGCCGTGTCCGGCTTCGGTGAGCCGGTAGATTCCCCGCTCGGTGCGTTCGAACCAGCCATACACATTGTTAAGCAAGATCTTGCCGGCATCGGGGCAGCGTTCGCGCAGCGCGCGCACCTGTTTCGGCCCCTCCGCAAGCGCCGCCGCGCAGGCCAGCGCCTGCTGGCGATAGGCCGTCATGATCGGTGCACGCGTGCTGCCGCCGAGCACGGGATCGCCCTGACGCCGCTGATGCTCGGCGACGAGGCGCGAGCGCAGCTTCGGCTCACGGCGCGGCGCCGCGGTCGGCGGCTTCACCAGCACTTCGACCTGGCCGCGATCGGTCACGCCGAGCATGCCGAAGCCGAGGCGGCGGCAGAGATTGCGATAGCGCGCATCGCTCTCGCGCCCCTTGCCGCGCGCAGACATTTTCGCTGCGATCCAGACCTCGTCGCCGGCCGGCGCGCGATCGACCGCCTGCAGGATCAGCTCGAGATTGAAGGCAAGCTTGAGCTCGCCGATCACCACGACCGGTGGATCGTCAGCACTGAGGCCGACGAGATCGCAGCCGCCGATCTCGCCCTTGACCGTGAAGCCGAGCTCTTCGAGAAAGCGTTTGACGGGCAGGTAAAGCGCGGTTTCCAAGGGACGTCCGATCGGAGAATCAGTTGCAGACAGTCTAGAGCCTTCTCGTCCCAGATTGAATCGGTGCCGATGTCTCCAACGTTTCGATCGGAACGCGATTTATACCCGGCCGCCGACCGGAATCAGGGCGCCCGTGACGCCGCTCGCGGCATCGCTGGCGAGGAACAGGATGACTTCGGCGAGTTCCTGTGGCGTCACCCATTTGGAAAAGTCCGCCTTCGGCATGTCGGCGCGGTTCGCCGCGGTGTCGATGATCGAAGGCAGGACCGCATTGACGGTAACCTTGCCCTTCCACTCGTTGGCGAGGGCCTCGGTCAGGCGATGCACGCCGGCCTTCGAGGCGGCATAGGGGCCCATGCCGCTGCTGGCCTGCAGCGCGCCGATGGCGCCGATATTGACGATGCGGCCGGCCTTGGACTGGGCGAGGTGCGGCAGCGCCGCGCGCGAGGCGCTGAGCGCGGTGAGCACGTTCAGCGCGTGCATGCGCTGCCACGTCGCGATGTCGCCGTCGCCGACGGTCTCGAAGGCGAAGCCGCCGGCGATGTTGATCAGCGCGTCGAGCCGGCCGAAATGCTTTGCGGCCGCATCGACGGCATTCTTCGCTTGCGCTGCGTCGGACAGATCGACGCCGCCCATCACGATGCGTTCGGGCGTCGGTGGCGATTGCGAGGGCGCGTAATCGATGCCGGCGATGTGCGCGCCGCGCGACTGCGCGGTCTCGGCAACGACCCTGCCGAGTGCGCCGAGCGCACCGGTCACGATGATGACTTTTCCCTGCACGGTGCTTCTCCGTCCGTCGAACCTGCGCCCACTATTGCGCGGTCCGAATTGGACTTGCAATGCCGGCGGCTTCAAGGCTGAATGGTCGTTGCAACCTTGGATGGCTGGAGGGGGCGATATGTCCGAGAGTCTGCCGGCAGTGGACTTCCCCAGAGACATCATCAAATTGAAGCAACCGCTGCGAAACTTTGTCGAAGCGCTGCGAAGGGAAGGTCCGGTTCGGATCGTGGCAATGGGGTCATCATCGACCGCCGGTCGCGCGGATGTCGTGCCGTATCCGTCTCGCCTCGAGATGTATCTAAGGCAGAGCTACGCCGAGCATTTGCCGAAGGTTCGGATCGACGTCTTGAATCGGGGCAAAGGCGGAGAAGAGGCGCCGCAGGAAGTGAAGCGCTTTGATGCCGATATCTTCGATGACAAACCCACCGTGGTGCTTTGGCAGGTGGGAACCAACGCGGTCTTTCGCAAGCAGGAATTCAACTTCAACGAGGTGGTCGATAAAATTGCCGAGGGTGTTGGTCTGCTTGCCAAGCACACGATGGATGTCGTTCTGATCGACCCGCAATATGTGACGGCCATGCTTCGCGACGATAAGGCGGAGCTGTCCGAAAAGATGGTCTCGGAGATCCGCAGGATTGCGGACGATGCGAAGATAAGCGTATTTCAGCGCTGGGCTCTAATGCGGCATTGGCACGTGACCAACAACGCGACATTCGAGCAATTCCTTGATCCCACGGATGGTGACAAGCTCCACCAGAGCGACTGGAGCACACTCCAGGTGTCCAGGGCGCTGTGCAATTCGATCGTTGATGCAACGACCGCCGCGAGTTGGTTGCCTGCCGAATGGAAATCCTGATCACGCCTGAAGGTAACGCTCCCTCAGTGCGGTGCGCTCTGCTGCGCCCAACTTGAGCCCGTCGCGCAAATAGGTTTCGAGATCGCCATATTCGCTGCCGACCGCGTCGAATGCCGCCGCCAGGTAAGAGGCCTCGACGCTGCCGATCGCGTCGAGGACATCGGCGGGCAGATCGGAGGCGTTCGAGAGGTCGCGCTTGTAGTGCCGATTGGTCAAGAGATAATCCTCGGCAATGACCTCGTCGGGCACGCCCAGCGCGTGCAGGATCAGCGCGCTGGCAAAGCCGGTGCGGTCCTTGCCGGCGGTGCAGTGGATCACGAGCGGTGCACGGTCTTCCAGCAGATGACCGAACAGCGCACGGTAACTGTGCGTGTTGTGGCGGACATAGTTGCGGTAGGATTCGCGCATGAGCTCGAGCGCCACGGCCGCGGTCAGCGTGCCCTTCGCGAGCTCGGCGCGCAGCGCGGCCACGACGGTCGGCTCGATCGGCAGCGAATGCACCGTGATCTCGTTCACGACGCAGATGCCGGCCGCGCGCTCCTCGACACCGCGGAAGTCGAAGGCGCTGCGCACGCCGAGCGCGCGGACGATCTCGACGTCGGCCGCGGTGAGCTGGCCGAGATGGTTGGAGCGGAAAATGTGCCGCCAGCGCGTGGTGCGGCCATCGGCGGTCGGGTAGCCGCCGAGGTCGCGGAAATTGCTCGCACCCTGGAGGGCGAGATGACGCGCAGGAGAGTCCTTCAGCGAGGAGTCTTGCATGGGATCAGCTTGGGTTATGGTTCCACCGGATGCACGTTCGGCGTCCTTGCGGTCTATTACAGGGGGCGATCATGGGCCGGCACAAGGCCATTGTTTTGACGGTCAGCATGCTGGTGGGCGCAATGCTCGGTGGGCGGTTGGCCGATGCGCAGACCTTCCAAGCCTATCGTTGCGCCGATGGTACGCAGTTCATCCTGGGCTTTTATGACTACGACAAGCGGGCCTTCGTCCAGATCGATGGCCAGCCCGTCACGCTCGCCAAGCGGCTCGCTGTTTCAGGGGCACGCTATTCGGGGGCAGGAGTGACGCTGAGGATTCCCAAGACCGGGCCCGCCACGGTCAAGCACCTGAAGCGGCCGGTGACGGCCTGCACGGTGGTCGAAAAGCCCGGGATCTAAATTAGGCGGGGGTGCACCTGGAATCAAAAAGGGCCGAAACGCCGTTGTTTCGACCCTTTTTCAAACTGCCGCCGGCCGCTTGCGAAAGCCCGGCACTGTCAGACCAGCAGCTGGCATTAGCGTTCGCATTTGGGCTTGGCTTCGTCGACCGCATCCTGGTGATACCAGCTGTCGCTGCAGATCGAGACGTTCGCGGGCAGCGAAGCCTGATCGGCCGGTAGGCGGGTCTCGCCATAGCGGCGTCCGGCGAGGGCCGCACGGCCGCCGACGGGGAATTGGTAGATCTTTGCAGATCCGTGACTCAGACCATTGTTCATCATTGCGATTCTCCTTGGTCGAAGCGCCTTGGCCTCCATGGTGCGCCCGACTCGTTCGATTGTGGTTACTGGAATCCCCATATCGGCTGCCCATCTCCGATTGGAAAGTGCTGAAAACGAAATCAGTTTCAGCCCAATTTGTAGGCATATGGCCTTCTGCATCCTCCAAGGCACGCTGCTGCTGACCAACGCGTGGGCCATTCCGAAGGTTGCTGGGGAAGGGTGGGGGAGTTTGCGAAAGTTACCGGACGTTGATGCGTGTTTCATCGGCAATGCGCGGTGCGGCATCCGCTGCTTCTGAATCGGGCGTTTTCCGCGGGGTTTTTGCAGTGCAGCTTCGCGTCAAGGTGCGCGGCTATGACGCACGGTGCCGTGGAGGCTTCGCCCTTGGGGAAGAGGAGCCGCAAGCGGTGGAAAACCGCCCGTACTGCGGCCTTTTGGCACGCGAAATGCTTGGGAAAGGCTGGCCGATGATGGCCGGGTACAAAACGTGCGGGGGCCCCTCCCGGGCCCCCAACCTTTCGCATCATCTACAGAGAGGCTCAATGACCAAGTACAAGCTCGAGTACATCTGGCTCGACGGATATACGCCGACTCCGAATTTGCGCGGCAAAACTCAGATCAAGGAATTCGCGTCGTTCCCGACGCTCGAGCAGCTTCCGCTCTGGGGCTTCGACGGCTCCTCCACCCAGCAGGCCGAAGGCCACAGCTCCGATTGCGTGCTGAAGCCGGTCGCGGTGTTCCCGGACGGTGCGCGCACCAACGGCGTGCTGGTGATGTGCGAAGTCATGATGCCCGACGGCAAGACCCCGCATCCGTCCAACAAGCGCGCCACCATCCTCGACGACGCCGGCGCCTGGTTCGGCTTCGAGCAGGAATACTTCTTCTACAAGGACGGCCGTCCGCTCGGCTTCCCGACATCAGGCTATCCGGCGCCGCAGGGCCCGTACTACACCGGCGTCGGCTTCTCGAACGTCGGCGACGTCGCCCGCAAGATCGTCGAAGAGCATCTCGACCTCTGCCTCGCGGCCGGCATCAACCATGAAGGCATCAACGCGGAAGTCGCGAAGGGCCAGTGGGAATTCCAGATCTTCGGCAAGGGCTCCAAGAAGGCCGCTGACGAAATGTGGATGGCCCGCTACCTGATGCTGCGCCTGACCGAGAAGTACGGCATCGATATCGAATTCCACTGCAAGCCGCTCGGCGACACCGACTGGAACGGCTCGGGCATGCACGCCAACTTCTCGACCGCCTATATGCGCGAGGTCGGCGGCAAGGAGTATTTCGAGGCCCTGATGGCCGCCTTCGAGAAGAACCTGATGGACCACATCGCCGTCTACGGCCCGGACAACGACAAGCGTCTGACCGGCAAGCACGAGACCGCGCCCTGGAACAAGTTCAGCTACGGCGTTGCCGATCGCGGCGCTTCGATCCGCGTTCCGCACTCCTTCGTCAACAACGGCTACAAGGGCTATCTGGAAGACCGTCGTCCGAACTCGCAAGGCGACCCCTACCAGATCGCTTCGCAGATACTGAAGACGATCTCCTCCGTGCCGACCGACAAGAAGGCCGCGGCCTAAGATCCTCCCGGCCCGGGCTGGGGGCTGGCCCGGGTTGGCATTCAATCCGCCGGAGCGACAAGCTCCGGCGGATTTTTGCATTTTGATGACAGGTGTTCTTCCGTCTGCCGATCTCGGCGTCGCGAAACTTGTCCATCGCCGCCGAAAGCGGGATAGAGTGCCTTCGGATGCGCGCAGGGCCGGGGACACGGCTGGTGTTTGAAGGCTTCTACAAGGTGAGATTTCAGCTCGGCGATAGCGTCGGCCGCAGCGTGATGCATGCCGGCAACGGCAAGATGCTCGGCGGCAATTCGGCCTTCGCCCATATCGGCAGCTACGAGAAGACGGGCAGCGGCGTCGACGTCGTGATCAAGACCGTCCGCCATAATCCCGATCCGAGCTACCGCGCCATGGCCGGTACCGACGATGCGACCCTGATTGCGAAGGGCTGGGCCGACGGCGATCTCTATCGCTTCAAGGGCGAGCTCAAGGAGCTGCCGGGCGTGCCGTTTCAATCGCTGATGACGCCGATCACCGAGGAGGAGGTGCCGATCGCCGGCGGCGTCGGCGAAGCCGGCATCGCCGATGGTCTCTACTCCATCCATCTGCGCATGCTGGACGGCCTCGACGGCGGACTCACCGGGGTGATGCTGCTCAACCAGGGCCGCATCCTCGGCGGCGATGCGGCGTTCTATTATCTCGGCAGCTACACGGCCGCGAAGGGCCGCTGGAAGGGGCAGATCCTCAACCAGGAGCACACGCCGGCCAAGGACGATCCGATCTTCGGCGGCCACGAGGTCGGCATCGGCTTCTCCGGCAGCTATGACGCGGAGCAGGCGGTGCTGGAGGCAACCGCGCTGGCTGGCAAGCGATCCTTGCGCCTGACCGCTGCGCTCAAGCTGATGCATCGCGCCTGAGCCGCCCATCGTAGACGCGAACCGACTTGAGCCTTGAATTTGCCGAGCCACAGACGCAACGTGACGACCATGCGGACTTTCCTCCTTGCCATGCTCTTTGCGCTCGCCGCGCCCCTGACGGCGCAGGCGCAATCGGCCGATCTCGTGTTGTGCGACCGCGTGGCGGCCGATCCCAGCGATCCCGACAAGCCGGCCGACGTGAAGGGCGTGACCGACATCGCGGCGTCCGACGTCGCGACGGCGATCAAGTTCTGCAAGCAAGCTGCAGCATCCTCGCGGCGTGCGATGTTCGCGCTCGGCCGCGCCTATGCGGCCAACCGGCAAACAGGCGAGGCGATGGCCGCCTGGCGCAAGGCCGCCGACAAAGGATCGAGCGCGGCCATGGTCGAGCTCGGCGTCGCCTACGCTACCGGCTCCGGTGTTTCGAAGGACGACGCGCAGGCCCGGAAGCTGTTCGAGAAGGCGGCGCAGGCCGGCAATCCCCGCGGCGTCAGCAACCTCGCCGCGCTCGGCGGCGCTGGCGGTGGTGCACCCGCCGATCCCGCGCAGGCCCGCGCGCTGCTGGGCAAGGCCGCCGAGACCAATGCGGAAGCGCAGTACCAGCTCGGCCTGATGTTCTCCGAGGGTGCGGGTGGCACGAAGGATGATGCAGCGGCGCGCGCGCTGTTCGAGAAGGCAGCGGCGCAGAACCATCCCGGCGCGCTGGAGCGGATGGGCGCGTTCGCACAGGAAGGTCGCGGCGGTCCGAAGGACAAGGACGCCGCAAAGGCCTATTACGAGCGCGCCGCCGCGCTCGGCGACGAGGACGCCAAGAAGGCGCTGGAGCGCATTCGCTGTCCCTATGCGATAAAGGACAAGCAGGGCAGGCTCGTCACCACGCTGTGCTTCTAGTTCACTTCATGTAGTAGGCGAGGTCGTTGCGGGCGTCGCGATAGGTGGTCTCGAGGTAATTAGGATATCGTCGCGCGGCGTGCGCCACCGCGCGCACTACGCAATCCCAGAAATCGCGGTTCCAGTCGAAGTGCTTGTTGTACTCGTCTTCGAACTTGACGGCGGTGATGATGGCCTGCCGGATCGCATCGTCGTCGGTGCGCGGGTGAGCGCGCTTCAGGTATCCAAACATAGGGCCTTCATGGGCGTGGTCGCGCTGGTAGCGGTACTGGACGCTGAATTGTTCCGGCGTGAGGGTGCGATTGACCCGCACCTCCTCGGCAGTCGGATGTCCCGCGATCGTCTCCAGGCGATAGCGTTGGCGCCAGAGCGCGTAGGCGGCATCGAGCAGCGGCTGCTTCGCGGCGCCGGCGATGATCGCGCTGACTTCGTCCTCGGCTGATTGCGTGTCCATGCGCGATTGGTCGTGCGTTCGTGGGGGCAGGTTCGAGCCTGGCGCCGATCGGCTGAGGGGCTTTTTCGGGGGAGGCAAACAAAACGTCGAAAAACAACCCCATGCACAGTAGCCAAGTCCCTGAAATCATTGACTGCGGATTTTACGAAGTGGGGTTTTGACCCGTCGGGCAAAACAGGGGCATAATGACATCATGGCGGGCGGCTCCCCGGGGTGGCGATGCGCGGAAAAGCCGGTGGCTTCGCTGTGGCGTCGATGCTAGGTAGCCGGCAATTCATTTCCGATTTTGCAGGTTCAAGACGTTGCTGGACGGGCTCTACAAGGTCGAATACGGTGTCAACGATGGGTTCGGCTGCAGCATCATGTGCCTGCATGACGGCAGGATGCTGGGCGGCAATTCGGGCTTTGCGCATCTCGGCAGCTATGTCGAGCGCGACGGCGAGATCATCGCCCAGGTCATCACCGAGCGACACAACCTCGACCCCAGCTACAAGCCGCTGATGGGCGCCGACGTCGCCTCGATCGGGGCGCGCGGCCGGCTCTACGGCAACCAGATCCGTCTCGAGGGCGGCGCGGACACCATGCCGGGCGCCAGGTTCTGGGCCAATCTCACACGCCTCGACGACGCGGGACTGCCGCCGAGCGGGACGGTCGGACCGGGCGGCATCGCCAACGGGCTCTACGGGATGAGCCTGCGCGCGCTCGACGGTGTCGATGCCGGACTGTCCGGCGTGATGCTGCTGATCGACGGGCGCATCCTCGGCGGCGATGCGTTCTTCTACTATCTCGGCGCCTATTCCTCGGCGGACGGCCGCTGGAAGGGCGAGATGCTGAACCAGGAGCACACGCCGGCGAAAGGCGAGAACCCCGTGTTCGGCGGCCTCGAGGTCGGGATCGGATTCTCCGGGACCTGCACCGAAGACAGCGGCGAGCTCGAAGGCATCGCGCTCGCGGGCAAGCGAAGCCTGCGGCTTGCGGCCTCGCTCAAGCTGATGCGACGGGCGTAATTCCGTCGCGTTTGCTGTCAGAAGGCGACATTCGAATAGAGAATCTGGATGTCCGCCTTGGGGTCATAGCAGACCATCGGTGGGGTGGCCGCCGCACGGCTAATCGGCGACCGCGGCTTGCCGAACGTCTTCTTGCCTTTCGCCGCTGTCAGAGCGTCGCGCTGCCCGGTACCGACCAGGCGATAGGCCATGATGTCGGTGGAACAGCTTCGAGAACGCCGCCGCTGTCTCGTAACCGACCCGGCTGGCGATCCGCGCGATGGACTCATCGCTGGTTTCCAGCAGGAACGCCGCTTCCGCCATCCGGCGTTCAATCACATAACGTTGCATGGACTGACCGACGAGTTTGGTGAAGCGCGCAGAAAATACCGAGCGGCCCAGCCCGACGCGGCGGCCAAGGCCGCTCAGAGTCCAGGGCCGCTCCGGATTTTCATGAATGAGCTTGAGCGCCGGTCCGATATGCGGGTCGGAAATGGCCCCGAGCCAGCCACCTTGCCCGGGACTGAGCGACGAGATCCAGCTTCGGAGCACTTCGACAAAGAGCACTTCCGTCAGCCGCGACAGCGCGACGCGTTGGCCGGGACGCTCAAGCGCGGACTCGCTGACCATGCGACGCAGGATCGCTTCGAGCCAACCTCTGTCTGCCGTTGGCTTCAGCAGGAGTACGGGCGGCAGCAGCTCCAGCACGCTGCCAAACAGCGGCCGCGACACCGTGAAATTGCCGCAGATCATCGTCGAGAGCGGCTTTGCTCGGCTGCCGTGACGGATGATTCCAAACCGCGACGACGCTCGATCGATGTCTATGATCCGCAGAGGCTTGGCCCGGCGATCTGAATAAAACACGTGGGGCTCGCCGCGTGTGATGACGACAAAATCGCCCTTGCTCATCTGGATTTCCGGACCCTGGCCGAGTGCGAGGGTCGCAGAACCCTCGCTGAGATAGTGAAACAGGGCGTAGGGACGCGCCGGCAACTCCAGATTCCAGGGATGGCCGAGTTCGAAGTGAAAGAGCAGCGTGCCGCCGAGGCGAACGCGATCGAGCACTTGGGCGAGGATGTCCATGTCGTCAAAGCTAGACCAGTGGACGATCCGACACAACATCCGGACGATTGATCTCTATCGTCCGAACTGTCCGCGAACTAGGTCATGCCGCGAGCCGACATCACGTGCGGCAACCATCTTGCCGATGGCGGATGGAAGAACCGCGACCTTGCTGGAAACGCCTGTCCATTCCCCCGGACCGAGTTCGTCCGACATGCCAACAGGAATTATCAATGCGAAATATCCTCCTCTCAGCTGCGACCGTCCTTCTGGCGGGAACGTCCTTGGCTGGCTCCGTCCATTCCGCCGAACTGCCCAAGGGAGCAGCCCATAACATCGTGCTCGTACACGGCGCTTTCGTGGACCAGACCAGTTGGAAGCCCGTTGCCGATATTCTCACGAAGAAGGGCTACAGCGTCACGCTCGTGGAGAATCCGCTCACTTCGCTCGGCGCCGACGTCGATGCCACCAAACAGGCGCTCGCGAAGCAGGACGGCCGGACCGTGTTGGTCGGCCACTCCTGGGGCGGCGTAGTGATCACGCAGGCCGGCAACGATCCCAAGGTTTCGGCGCTGGTCTATGTTTCGGCCTTCGCGCCGGAGGTCGGTGAATCCCTGGCGTCGCTGGCAAAAGCCGGCCCGCCGACAGAAGGCGGCAAAGCGATCCATCCCGACGCAAAGGGCGATTTGTACATCGATCCCAAGGTCTTTCCGTCGGCCGTCGCGGCCGACCTTCCTTCGGAAATCGCTGAGCACCTGGCCAACTCGCAACTCCCATTGAACCACGTCGCGTTTGAAGCCCCGGTCGACATCGCGGCCTGGCATGACAAGCCGACATTCTATGTCATCAGCACGAAGGACAAGGTGCTCGCGCCGGAGGCGCAAAAGTCGTTCGCAGCCAGGATCAAGGCTCAGACGACGGAAGTCGCCGGCAGTCATGCCTCGCTCGTCGTCCATGCGAAGCAGGTCGCCGAGGTCATCGAGAAGGCCGCGCTCGCGAAGTGACGGTACCGCTCCCGGCCTTTCGCGCCGGGAGCGCACGCACTCGATAACTCTTGCAAATCATCCGGAGGACGACATGACGAAACTCGACATCGCGAGCGAGGACGCCGCAACGCTCGAGACGGTGCCAACCCGTTACATCGAAGGCAATGGAATCCGCTTCGCCTATCGCCGTCTCGGCCCCGCGACCGGAACTCCGCTCATTCTTCTGCAGCACTTCTCGGGGAATATCGATTCGTGGGACCCCGCTGTCGTGAACGCTCTCGCTGCTGATCGCCCCGTGATCGCCTTTGACAACGCAGGGGTCGGCCGCTCGACCGGTCAAACGCCCGACAACGTCGAGGCGATGGCGCGAGACGCCGTCGATTTCATTCACTTGCTCGGCCTCGCCGAAGTGGACCTGCTTGGCTTTTCCCTCGGCGGCTGCGTCGCTCAGCAGATCGCCGCCGAGCACGGACAACTTGTCCGCAAGCTCATACTCGTCGGGACTGCGCCGAAAGGTGGAGAGGAACACCTGTTGGCGGTCTTGCAGGAAGCGTTTTCCCAAACTGACGTGCCGGACCCGCGCCTGCCGCTGTTCTTCACGAATTCATCCGCCAGTTGGTCGGCCGGCCTGGCTTTCCTGAAGAGGACGCAGGTGCGCAAGGACGATCGGGACACCGATAATGGCAGCGCGGTAACCGATCCGCAGGCGATGGCGCTGATCACGTGGTGTGCCACACCTGATCCAGGGCACGCCATTCTGCGCACCATTCGCCAACCTGCTCTTGTGATCAGCGGCAGCCACGACACCATGCTGCCTGCGAGCAACGCTTACGCAATGTTCAAGGGACTCAGCAACGCTCAGCTGGTGCTCTATCCCGATTCAGGGCACGGCGCCCTGTTTCAGCACCACGAGCTGTTCGTCAGCCACGTCCGGACCTTTCTGGATGCCCGGCGCGCAGCCGCATGATCCCATTCCGGGCCATCGGACGCACGCCACGAGCGTTGTTACAGAGGACAAGATGACAAGCACCAAGGTCGAGGTCGAGCGTTTCAGCCTCACGAGCTCGAGATCATTCGACGCTATCGTGGCGGCACTCAAGTCGGCGGTCGGGCAGCCCGACATGATCGAATTCTTCAAGGGGACGAGGGCGACAGATTCCCGGATTTCGAGCGCGTCGTAAGAAGCGGCCTCGGCCGAACGGACCTCATGCTCTTCGCGCAATTCGACCTGGGCGACGTCCTGCGTCGCGAAACTGGATCCGAGACGCCGAAGATCATGCGGTTTGTGATCGGCAATCCGCTCATCATGAAGGAAATGGTCAAGCACGTGCCCGATGCCGGATCCTACGCTCCCGTCACAGTGCTCATCGATGAGCGTGCCGACGGCGTGCACGTCTCCTATGACACTATGGAGAGTTGTCTACTGCATTATGGCAACTCGCAAGCGCTTGCCGTCGCCCGAGATCTCGATACGAAAATCACAACCTTGCTACGCGAGTGTGCAGGCTAAGACGCCGTGATGTTCGGCCAATAGATTGGGCAGTTCATATCAATCGCGGAATGCGACAGGCGTTATCATGACGAGAGCCAGACGTCGAAAGGGAAATCCCTGCATGTACAAGACAGTTGTTGTCGCTGTCATTGCCTCGGTTCCTTCCGCCGGGACTGTCGCGTCTGCTCCTGCCGCCAGCAAAGAGCCACTGGATGCTACGACCCTCAGCGCCATAAAATCGAAGTTCGGCAGGCTGATGGAATTGGCCAACAAGCACGATTTCAAGGCTCTCCATGAGATGTTCTGGCAGTCGCCCTCCACACTATTGGTAGCCAAGAGCGCGATTCAGTCCGAGGGAAACTGGGCCGGCTATTGGGGCAACGAGGCGATTGATCAAAAGCTGCACGATATTGGTAGCTCCGGTCCGGTCATGCTCGCACCAGACTATTCGAAGCTCAGGGTTGTCGGCCTGACGCGCGACGTCGCGGAGTCCTATGTTCCGATGAACATCACGGTCTCCTACGCGGGGCAGGATGGAACCGCCAAGCCGTTTATAATGATCATCGATTGGCTTCGCGTCGGGAAGGATTGGAAGGTCGCTTCTGAAATCATTCTCCCTGTGCCGCCCGTACCTGCCGCGAAGGGCTAGGCGTGAGGCCTCAATTGTCAGGCAATGACGCTCAGGCCGGCTGCGGGTCCAAATGCTGAAGTGAAGACAGGTCACGGCCAGATGTTATGCGCAACGAAGCGGCGCGCGATCTTTTGTGTCCTATTGTTTTGGCGGTGCTCCGGCCAATGCTGAAAGGTGAAGCTTCTTCTTGCCCGCCCGGCAGTCAGCGAAGTCTGCCGTTCGTCCGCAGCGATCGCACGAAATCGATCACGGCCAGGCTCATCACGAAGACAACGATGATGATGAGCGGGATGGCCTTGATCCAGGCCAACAGGATTCCAAGAAACGTCAGCACGAGCGCGAGGCCGATGAGACCGGTGATCGCATTGGTCATGGCACTTTTCCTTTCTCCGCAGCGGGAGCCGATTTCGCCCCGGCGCTCGGGATCTTGCGCCGAGCGCCACGACCGGTGCGTCCGAGGGTCCTGACGAGCCAGTGCGCCGTACGCAAGAGGCGGGCATCGTTGCCGCGGCGGCCGACGAGCTGGACGCCCAGCGGCAGGCCGGTTTCGGAGCTCATCAACGGCAGGCTGATGGCGGGCACGCCGAGATAGGTCCAGAGCGAGCAGAAAATCGGGTTGCCGGTCGTCTCGATTCCGGGCGCCGCGCCCGGCGCCGCGGGCGTCAGGATGGCGTCGTATTCGTCAAAGATATGGTCCAGGGCCTGGTTGAGCGGCGCGATCCCGGACAGGGCGTTGCAATAGTCCACTGCAAGATGCGTGCGGCCGCGCTCGATCGCCTGGCACAGCCGTGTGCTCAGCCTGTCGGCGCCTCGCTGGTAGTCGCGCCGCAGATTGTGCGCCATGTCGACTTCCATGACGATGCGGTGCATATCGACGGCCTTGGCGAAGCTGGGTCCAAGCTCGACGTCGCTCGACGCGTCACCCAGGACCTCGACGAGCTCGGCAAAGGCATCCCGCGTCACCGGCTCGGCCTGATCCCAGACCGGAGAGCGCACGAAGGCAAATCGCGGCGGTAACGGTGGCTCGCTCGCCGCTACCGCGGTGAAGGGCGGACACGCGACGGGCCGGGTGTCCGGATCCTCCGGGTCGAAGCCGGCCAGGACCTCCGCCAGCAGGGCCACGTCCTCGACGCTGCGCCCGAACACGCCGACATGATCGAGCGTACGCGACAATTCGAGCGCGCCGCTGCGCGAAATGAGGCCATGCGTGGGCTTGAAGCCGACCACGCCGCAGAAGGCGGCAGGACGGATCACCGAGCCGTTGGTCTGCGAGCCGATGGCACCCGGCACCATGAGCGCCGCGACGGCCGCGGCGGAGCCCGAGGACGATCCGCCGGGCGTGTGATTTGGGTTGTGCGGATTTCGGGTCTTGCCCGGATTGTAGTACGCGTACTCGGTGGTCACCGTCTTGCCGAGGATCACGGCGCCAGCCATCCGCAGGCGCGCCACGGCCGCCGCATCGCGGCGCGGCGTGCGTCCGGCCCACAGCGTTGATCCGAATTCCGTCGGCATGTCGCCGGTGTCGAAAATGTCCTTGATGCCCAGGGGCACGCCATGCAGCGGGCCGACAGCCTTGCCCTGCTTGCGATGATCGTCGGCCGCCTCGGCCTGCCGCATCGCGTGGTCGCGATCGAGAAACGCCCAAGCCTGGATATCGCCATCGACCTCATCAATGCGCCTGAGGCAGTCGCCGACAAGCTCCACCGAGCTGAGGCGGCCGTCGCGGATGCCGGCCACAGCTTCCGTAAGGCCGAGCGCGTTGAGACTCATGCGCTGTCCTTCTGCGGTTGATCGGGTCCGCTCATCGCGATCCATAGAGATAAGCGGGCAGCCACAATGCGATTGCCGGGAAGACGTAGACCAGCCCCATGGTGAGGAAGACCAGGCCGACAAAGGGGAGGGCGCCGGAGAAGATGTCGGTCAGCTTCACCTGAGGCGGTGCCACGCCCTTCAGATAGAAGGCGGCCATGGCGACCGGCGGCGTATTGAACGCCGTCTGCGTGTTCAGGGCCACCAGGATGCCGAAGAAGATCGGATCGATGCCGTACTGGGGCAGCAGCGGCAGGAAGATCGGCACGAAGATGATGATGATCTCGGTCCATTCCAGCGGCCAGCCGAGCAGGAAGATGATCAGCTGGGTCAGCAGCAGGAACTGGATCGGCGAAAGGTTCATCGAGGTGAAGAACTGCTCGACCACCGTCTGTCCGCCGAGGACGGCAAATACCGCCGAAAACGTCCAGGAGCCGATGAAGAGATAGCAGACCATCGCGGTGGCGCGGACGGTCAGATACACGGATTCGCGTATCATCTCGTAGTTCAGCGACCGATAGGCAGCCGCCAGAACGATGCTCATGAGGGCTCCCACCGCGGCCGCCTCGGATGGCGTCGCCAAGCCGAACAGGATCGCGCCGAGCACCGAAACGATCAGCAACGCCAGCGGCAGGAACGACGTGGCGAGCGCCCAGAGGACCGTGGAGGTCGGCACGTCGGTCTGCTCGCGCGGCAGCTTCGGCGCGAGCGCCGGATTGATGATCGCGCGTGTCATCGCATAGAGGACGTAAAAGCCGGCGAGCAGGAACCCCGGAAAGAACGCCGCCGCATAAAGCTTGACCGCCGAGACGCCGGCGGTCGCCGCATAGACGATCAGGAGAATGCTCGGCGGAATCAGGATGCCGAGGCAGCCACCGGCGCAGACGACGCCCGCCGACAGCTTGGTGTCGTAGCCGGCTCGCAGCATCGCGGGCAATGCCAGCAGCCCCATCAGCGTGACGACGGCACCGACGATGCCGGTGGCGGTCGCGAACATGGCGCAGGTGATCAGCGTGGCCACCGCAAGCGCGCCCGGCACGTTCTTCATCGACAATTGCAGCGAGTAGAACAGGCGGTCGAGAATGTTTGCGCGCTCGACCAGATAGCCCATGAACAGGAAGAGCGGAACCGCGACCAGCACGTCGCTGGATGTGACCTCGAACGTCTTCTGCACCAGAAGCGTGAAGATGCGGTTCTGGAAGAAGTCCTGACCGGGGGTGTAGTAGGCATAGTAGCCGAACGAGACGCCCATCGCCATCAGCGTGAAGGCGATCGGGAAGCCCAGCATGATGATGAAGATGAACAGGCCGAGCATCAGCATGCCGAGTTGAGGATCGGTCATGCGCCTGGTCCCTTCTCGCTCTGCGGCTCGGCCGCGTGCTGCTGATGTTCGCGGATGACGAGGCTCTCGGTCTCCTCCACGTCGTGCAGGCGTTGCGGCCATCGGCCGGTGCGGATGCACAACACACAGCGGATGATTTCGGCGACCCCTTGCAGGAACAGAAGGAAGCCGGTGAGCGGGATCAGCGCCTTCAGCGGAAACACCGGCACGCCGGCCGGACTGAAGATGCTGACTTCGCGGAACCGCACCGACATCTGGGCGTAGTTCCAGCCCGAATACATCAGCGCCGCGATCGCCGGCAGGAAGAACAGGATGTACAGGACGAGGTCCATCGTTGCCTGGGTGCGCGGCGACCAGAGGCGGTAGACCACGTCGGCGCGGACATGGCCGTTGCGCGACAGCGTATATGCGCCGGCCATCAGGAACATCGCGCCATAGGTGATGTAGCTGATGTCGAAAGCCCAGGTGGTCGGCGCACGCAGCACGTAGCGCACGAACACCTCGTAACTGACACCGAGCGTCAGGACGAGGATCAGCCAGGCGAACGCCTTGCCGACCCAGGTGCTGAGCTCGTCGATGAAGAACAGAAATTTCGTCATGCGAGCCGAGCTCGCTGCGCGCGGTGCATCCGGACGTCCCCCTCCAAATTCGTGGGCGGCGCTTCGTTTGCGCCGCCCGTCCCTACGGCCTCCCGCGAAGCGCCGCGACAGCACTCAGGCCTTGAGCACGCCCGGGAAGTGATGCTCGAACGCGCCGCGGTAGTCCGTCGCGTTGTTCATGTTGTAGTAGACCACGCGGCGCACCCATTCCTTCTGCGAGTCCATGACCTTCTTCATGAACGGATCCGAGCCGAGCTGGGCGATCAGGCCGTCCCACGCCTTGATCTGTGCGTCGAACACCGACTTCGGTGTGCGCTGGACGTTGACCTTGTCCTTGTTGATCAGCTCCTGCAGATCCTTCGAATAATAATCCATGGCCTTCCATTCGTTGGCGGAGGACACGGCCTCGGCGGCGTATTGCAGGATCGCCTGCTGCTCCTTCGGCAGCGCGTTGAATTTCGTCCGGTTGAACATGATCTCGAAATATTCCGTCGCCTGATGATGGCTGCCCATCATGTAGTTCTTGGCAACGTCCTGCGCGCCGAAGCGCCGGTCCGAGGTCGGATTGTTGAATTCGAATCCGTCGATCACGCCGCGTTCCATCGCGGGCACGATCTCGCCACCGGGCAGCTGCGCGACGGATGCGCCCATCGCCTGGAAGAGGTCGGCGGCCAGGCCCACCGTGCGATACTTCAAGCCCTTGAGATCGGCGTCGCTGGTGATCGGCTTCTTGAACCAGCCGAGCGGCTGCGTCGGCATCGGCATGGCGAAGAAGCTCTTGATGTTGACGTTCATGATCTTGGTCTGGAGCTCCTCGAACAGCTCCTTGCCGCCGCCGTTGTGGATCCAGCCGAGGCCTTCGTTGGCATTGAAGCCGAACACCGGGCCGGTGCCGAACAGCGAGGCGGCCTTGTGCTTGCCGTACCAGTAGACGGTAACGGTGTGTGCAGCGTCGATCTGGCCGCCATGAACGCCGTCGAAGACCTGGAACGGGTGCACGACCGAGCCGCCGACGAGATAGTCGATGCGCAGCCGGCCTCCGGCCATATCGTTGACGCGCTTCACATAATCTTCGGCCATCTCGTTGAAGACATCGGCCTTGCCCCAGGAGCCCTGCATCTTCAGGGCCACCGTTTGCGCCCGACTGACTTGCGGCATGGCGATGGTGGCGGCGCCAGCCGCGCCGGCCGTCAGCAGGAATTTGCGACGCGTGGTTCTGGTCTTTTCAGACTTTGAGTTCATGGACGTCCTCCCTGGCGGCCTGGTTATTCGAACGCGCTTCAGTGCGCTTCTCGTTGTTAACCGCTGGAGGTATGCCGCATTCCAGCGACTTTGATCACAGTTTGGACGCATTGCCGGCATCCGACAAGCCCCGGTGTCGCATTATTGGTCTTAGACGTTCGACTCCAAGCAGTCCGATGTCGCGCGCCTGTCGCAGCGCAGCAAAGATGCAGCCGGACTTGTGCCGGCGGTGCATCGCTCAGCTTGTCCGACGCATCCTGTTCGGCGGCCTCGAGGTATGCGGGCTTCTGTCGCGCGGAAAGTCGAACCAAATGTCGGCGCCGACGTCTTGGTAGCCGTCGGGCTCGCTACGCCGCCCAAGGCAATAGCCGAAAGTTTCGACGTGCGGTGCCGGACCTCCTTCGTGGTGTTGAAACCCGATCGAGAGATTGTAAGATGTATCAGTCTGAAGCTGCGCGCTCTGGTTTAATCCATGCGAATAGTCGAGCCTGCGAGCAAGCACTCCGTCTTCGTTGCCCATTGCAACGAGGATCGTCATGAGGCCGAGCAGTACCAGAGCCTGTTTGTGGCTTCCGGTTTCTCGGTCACGTCCGGCAACGAGGACAGCAAGAGCGAGATCGAGAACGCGCATTTCTTTGTTCTCTTTGTCAGCGACAAGTCGCTCGCGTCTGATCGTATCCAGCGACAGATAGGTCTCGCGTGCGCCCGCCAGCGGGGGACTGAGGGATATCGGCCGATTGTGATCCAAGTTTTTGCCAGAGAGGCGCACTGGCGAAGGCTTGGAACAGCACCGGCTTTTCCTGTTCGAGACTTCGACTCGGGGGAGCTGTCGGATCTTCTTGCGCTCGATCCCGCCTTTGACGAACTGGTTTACCCGGCGGCGCGCAGTGCTTTGATTGCGTTCATGCGGCCGACGCTATTGGTCACGCGCTGCGACATCTGGAATGCAGAAACCCTCAATGAAACCGAAGTCTTCAAGCTGTACGCCGAATTCTTTCCGCCAAAAGAGCGTGACGATCCAGAGGATATCGCACAGTGGGTTTTGAGCACCGACGTCGGAACGGTGAGATCCTTTGACCTTTCAGGCGGCGGCGAAATATCCTATCAGCTCGACTCTCGCTATTTCGTCTTGAATGTTGCCAGAAGGGCGATCGGCCTCGGCTTTGTCACCCATGACTATCGGGCCAGATTGACCTACGTGAATTATGTCGGATTGCAGCGATGTTGGCGGGAGGGCCAACTCGCAAGGACTCTGTTTCAGGAAATCGTCGCGGTGCTCGCGGATCTCTTCCGGGATGGCGAGGCACTGATCCTGGAGGTCGAGCCGTTCGACATCGATGCCGTGAACGCAACGATAGAACGACTGAAGACCAACCCCGAGGCGGTCTCGCAGGCAGAATTGGATGAAATCCGAAAAATCTTGCGAATAGGCTTTTATCAGAAGCTGGATTTCTTTCTCTTCGTCGATGCTGCCACCGGCAGGCCGCTGCCGTGTCGTTCGCCATGTGTCGATCCATCCAATGATCCCGAAAGCTGGGCCTGCGAGGAAGCGGATTACTGGATCATGTGGCGCGCCAGGTCGGGGGATGCGCCGTGCTCATCAGGCGTCGCCGCCGATTGGCGTCGCGCCATTCACTGTATCTATGTCGAGATTCTCCTGAAGTCGGTGGTGGAACGTGGCGCGTTTCCGGCGCGCGAGCACTACTGGGAGTATGGAAATCGGATTGTCGAACGCACAATCGCTCGCACCCAGGGCACGACGATTGAACTGCGCCAGTTTCCGGATCGAAGCTGGTACGATCGGTGGCGAGCTCTGGATATCGACCTGCCGATATAGGGCCGACGATGTCTGCTTTCGGCTAGAGTTGCCTGCCGGACCGCGGGACTGCTCGGTCATCCGCCAGCGCAGCTCCGAATCATCAACGCGGTGCGTCAGCCGACGTCGAGCCGGAGCTCCGTCCACAATGGACCCTTGTCTTCGAAATCTTTTCCATAAGAGAGCTTGAAAACCGAGTCCTTGAATTTGATCTGCTCTTTGGTCGGGTCACCGTCCCCGCGGATGATCCTGCCGTTCGTGCGCTGGTCGAGCCGCTGATAGAGCTTGTCATAGGGCATGGCCCAACCCTTGGGCGATTTCGTCGTCTTCTGTTCCCGAGCTGTCGCCTCCACCACGGGAATCATCGCCACCAGGCTGGAATTCGTCATCAGCTCGAGGCCTCGCTCCCGCAGCGTGGCATTGTGGCTTGCGTGGTGTCCGACCTTGTAGAAGATGGCACGTGCCAGAATGTCCTCGATCCTCAGAACCGGTCCGCCCCGCTTGTCGTCGGCAGGATAATTCTGGCGGTTCCACGACAGCCAATTGCCGACCTGCGCGTCGCCGGGAAACAGCAGGACGCTCTTGTCGGCGAGCTCCAGCGCGAGCGCCAGCGACGTGTTGTTGACGTCGCCGTCGATCTTGAGCGCGAGAGTTTCTGCACTTCCAAGCCATTCGTGATCGATGGAGCGATCGAAGCTCTGCTTCCGTTCATAGCGCGCGATGATCTCGTCGCGGTCCATTGCTGCCGCGGCTTCGACCGCCTCGTTCCGGTCGCTCTCCCTGTCACCGGGCTTCTTGTTGTCGCGATTGTACGGACGCTGATGCATGCGCGTGAAGGGCTGCTCCTTCCCATCGCCCTCTGCACCGCCTTTGCCGTGAATCGCGGCGAGACCGACGACGTTTTCCACGTCTTCGTTACGTGCGAGATAGACTTCGCTGTTTCCCTTGGATGGGTCGAGTTTTCGGAGCAACTCGTCGTCGCGTGGCGGACCAAGCACGTAGGCCCGGAACATATCGTCGAGCCCCCAGCGGACCACGTCGCCCGGCTTGAGGAACGACACGTTGCCGGTGCCGGCGCGCTTCCTCAGCCAAGCCAACACGGCCTCGCAGCTCGCGTTGCCGGAGAGGTTTCCATCGTCCGCCGGCTTGGCAAGGCCGAGAGCATCGTCTCGAAGGCTGTCTAGTCCGCCGTAGAACTGGAGCAGATCGCTGACCGTCCGCATCGAGTCGCCGCCCGCAGCGAGCGCCGGATTGAGCGCCAGCCTCACCAGCGCCGCGAGAGCCTTCTTCGTCTTGTTGCGATAGTTGTTCGCGAGCTTGTCGGTCCGGTCTTCGGTCCACGCCAGCCAGACCTTCCCGATGGTGAAATGCTCGAATTGCTCCCGTGCCAGGATGAAGCCCGAAAGGTGATCGTAGTGCTCGTGCGTTGCAACCACCAGGTCGACGTGCCCCTCACACTCGTCGATGAAGTTCGCCACGTTGGCAACAATTCGCTTCTTGCCAAGAGCTGTGGAAGGCTTCGCCGCCTCCGAGCCGATACACTGCAGAACCCCGCAGTCGATCAGCATCTTGAAGGCACGGCTGCCGACGGTGTGCCTGACCAGGAAGAAATCGCCGAGCAATCCGCGGTACATCCGGATCGATACGGTGCTCGCACCGTCGGCCGGCGGAGCGGCAGCCGCGGCCGGGGTGTCCGTCGCCTCGGCCGTGGATCTCGTGTCTGGAGCAGGGCGCCTTCCTTTGCTTGGTGCAGAGGCGGACCTCGGCGCCTTCTTGCTCTGCTTTGCGGCCTTCTTTTTGACAGTCTTTGCCTTCGCCGCCACGTTCGCCCCCTAATGACCGCGATGGATCATGGCAAACGGCTCGCGTTCGCCGCTCTCCGGTTGATAGGTAAAGCCAAAGCCCTCGGGGTTCGACAGCAGCTTTCGCTGCTCGTCCAGACGCTCGTCGTCGTCGACGCACTTGCGTATCGCGTAGCGCAGCTTGCTGTCCCTGAGATCGATGATCAATGTCGCGCCACCACGAAAGATGAAGTCGTGCTCCTTCGCGGGCGGCCCCTTGCCGACATCCGCCTTGTCCTGCTCGCCGGGATCGAAATAAGCGCGTCGCCGCTGCGTCACCTCGATCACGAGCTGCCGCAGGTCCTGCCCGTCAGGTCCGGCCCGTCGTGTCGTACGCACACTGTGCACCTCGACGCTTGGGTAGCCGTCACTCGAGAAGATGCTGCGGGGCGTTTTCTCCCGGAACATGAAGTAAAGGCCGAGCGCCCGCTCCCAGTCGAGATCGACGGAGACGTTGTCGGGGTCTGGCGTGCTGAGCCATTCCCAGACTCTCGCGCGATTGCTTTCCGAACTCTCGAGAATCTTCGCGCGCGTGTAGTGCGCCTCGAGATCGAGGTCGATGTCGTCGAGGTCGTCTATTTCCAAGGGGTTCTTTCCGAACATCTGCTCGGGGCTTTCCCAAAGCAGGTTATCGGGCGACATCGACAGGCAGTCCTCGACGAGAATGCCGCGCGCGCGGAAGGCTTCTGCGAACGCAATTCGATAATTGTGAGGATCGTCGGGCACGAGATCGTTGTCGGCGGTGATGATCGCGCGCAGGAATTCTCCGAACCGGACGTCGACGGGTGGCAGATAGTCCAACGCCCGGATGCACATCCGCAGAACGTGGTCGGCCGATTTCACCGCTTCTCTCGTCAGCCGGGCGACGAGGTCGGTATTGAGCCGCTTGCCGTCCCCGCGGGTCACGTTTCCGATCCGCAGCAGGTCGTCCGTGCGCGCCTTGTAGATCGTCAGGAAGGCGTCGAATACCGCCGCAACGAGAATGGCGCCCCGGTCGTGACACTCGGTGGTCACGGCGAGCAGTTCCGGCTCGGGCTTATGGCCCACATATTGGCGCAGCGACTCTCGGCCGACCGTGCCGCGAGCGAATTGCTCCGCAAGCCCGCTGAGGAGGCTGGCTTCGTCGAGGGATCCTCCCTTTTGCTGGATATGGGCTGATACTGCCTCGGACAGGGTGAAGTGCGACATCAGCGCGACGATATCTGCGAAAGCTTCGTGGAATGCGAGGCTGTCGACACTCGTGGCCTCCGCATACCGCCTGTGCAGCCCGTCAAGCACCGCATGTGTAGTCTCATGGGCGACGATGTCGTGCGACAATGCGGTGAAAATCCAGCTCGCGCCAGCCGAGGCGTTGGTGCTGCGGAAATATCCGAACAGAAGGGCCCGTTTCTCCATGCTGTAATAGGCGTTGGCCTCGCGCAACGCATGGGGGTATATGCGCAGCTTGTCGACCGGCTCGTACTCGCGGCGCTGCCGATTCCAATGGGGCGCCCAGATCACCTTGCGCCCGAGCGCGCGCTCGAAGATGCGGATGATCTTCATCGCCACCGCAAAGACCATTTGCTGGTGGAATTGTGGATTTCCTTCAGATGGCGTGAGCCCATCCTGCGCGAGCAGGTATGAATTGTTGAGGTCCACCGGATCGTAGAACTGGCCGCTCGCCGGGTCGACGTCAATGACCTCGACGTATTCGTTGACGGGACCGGGCTGGAGCTTGTCTTCCCAGGCTTGCTCCCACGGCAAGGAGATCGTCGCGTACGCATAATCGACGGAGCCAAGCCTGCTGGCCGTCTGCGGATCGAAAGCGTAGACCCGAAGCCTGCGGGCCGGGGGGGCCGGATATCGGGAGGTCATGAATGGGACCTGCGGCAACAATGCAAAATGAAGACCGGCAATCAATGTGATTACCTTAGGATGTATGTGGCCGTTTGGCAACCGTGATGATGAAGGGCAGGGAGCGGCGACGCCTCCAGAGAACCGGTCGCCGGTCTCCTCGAGATTTCGGTGAAGGCGGCTTATCGCTTTCTCGCAGCCGCTTTCACGCGCCATGCGGGCGAAGAGACCAACAATGGGACTCGCATGGCTCTCACAGGCCGGGCGTCACCCCGAAGCGGCCGAGGCCAGGAAGCTTGAGCGCCGGGCGTCGGACGTCGAGCCCGAGCACGGCGCCGAAGAAATTGATCTCCAGGCCTTCGACCCAGCCGACGGAGAAGCCGACATATCCGGCGAGCGAAGCATAGATGCCGGTCCCGGAGGCCGTCAGGCCGACCCACTTGCCCGTATACGGGAAGTCCTTGCCGATCGCGGTCGGCGGCAGCACGGCCCGAAGCTCGGGGACGGCGTCGAGCGCGGCCTGCACGAAGGTGTTCGAGTTGGGGCCGGGCCAGACGCTGTAATCTCCATAGGACCGAAACCTGTAGTTTTCGATCACGTATCGGATCTTCGGGATCAGCGCCTCGGCGCGCTCGCCGTTGACGGCGACGATGGTCTCCGGCGCAGCGCCGAACCACCGTCCGTCCGGAGCAAAGCCGTTGGTGCGGACCGGCTCGCCCCACGCCGTGTAGTCGTAGCGGGTGTAGGTCGGCGCATCCTTCTCCTTGACGACGATCCATGTGTGGACCGCGAAAATGCTGCGCCATCGCACCGTTCTCGCCCCGAACACCCGTATCACGGCTTCGGGATGATCGGCGGCGGCAGGTAGAAGGCCTGCGCTCGACCGATCGGCGGTTTGCCAGTTCTGGCGGCCATCGCCCAGCCAGAAATATCTCACCGCCGACATGGCCAGCGGTGCGAAGACAAGGAACAGAAAGATCAGCAAGGGCTTCTTCAAGGGCGTGATGCGGCGGACGTTTGACAAACCATATAGTCCGCATGAATGCCGCCGCCAGAGCCCAAGGCGCCGAGCCTCCGAGGTCGAGGCCCCGAAGCTGAGCGGTGACGAGCGAATGGGCTGGATCCCGGCCTGTCCCGGGCTTCCCCTCGCGCCCCGCATGCCCTATGACGCTGCAACGCAAAAAATCCCCCAAAAGTCCTCATGATCCGCCTCGACAACGTCAGCAAGCAAGCCGGCCACCAGATCCTGTTCATCGAAGCCTCCGCGGCCCTCAACAAGGGCGAGAAGATCGGCCTCGTGGGGCCGAACGGCGCCGGCAAGACCACATTGTTCCGGATGATCGCCGGCGAGGAACTGCCCGACGAGGGGCAGGTCTCGACCGATCGCGGCATTACCATCGGTTACTTCAACCAGGACGTCGGCGAAATGTCCGGCCACAGCGCGGTGGCCGAGGTCATGAATGGCGCGGGGCCCGTCAGCGAGGTCGCGGCCGAGCTGCGCGAGCTCGAGGCCGCAATGGCCGATCCTGAAAGGGCCGACCAGATGGACGAGATCATCGCGCGCTACGGCGAGGTGCAGCACCGGTTCGAGGAGCTCGACGGCTACGCGCTCGACGGCCGGGCGCGCGAGGCGCTCTCCGGGCTCGGCTTCAGCCAGGAGATGATGGACGGGGACGTCGGAAAACTCTCCGGCGGCTGGAAGATGCGCGTGGCGCTGGCGCGCATTCTCCTGATGCGTCCCGATGTCATGCTGCTCGACGAGCCGAGCAACCATCTCGACCTCGAAAGCCTGATCTGGCTGGAGAAATTCCTGCACGATTACGAAGGCACGCTCTTGATGACCTCGCACGACCGGGAGTTCATCAACCGCGTGATCTCCAAGGTGATCGAGATCGATAGCGGCTCGCTCACTACCTACACCGGCGATTACGAGTTCTACGAGCAGCAGCGCGCGCAGAACGAGAAGCAGCAGCAGGCGCAGTTCGAGCGCCAGCAGGCCATGCTGGCCAAGGAGATCAAGTTCATCGAGCGCTTCAAGGCGCGCGCCTCGCACGCCGCCCAGGTGCAGAGCCGGGTCAAGAAGCTCGACAAGATCGAGCGGGTCGAGCCGCCGCGCCGCCGCCAGAGCGTCGCCTTCGATTTCCCGCCGGCGCCGCGCTCGGGCGAGGACGTCGTGGCGCTCAAGAACGTGCACAAGGGCTATGGCTCAAAGCGCATCTATGACGGGCTCGACTTCATGATCCGCCGCAGGGAGCGCTGGTGCGTGATGGGCGTGAACGGCGCCGGCAAGTCGACGCTGCTCAAGCTGGTCGCCGGCGCGAGCGAGCCGGACGAGGGCACGGTGGCGCTCGGCGGCAGCGTCAAGATGGGCTATTTCGCCCAGCACGCGATGGATTTGCTCGACGGCGAGCGCACCGTGTTCCAATCGCTGGAGGACGCGTTTCCGACCGCGGGGCAGGGCTCCTTGCGCGCGCTCGCCGGCTGCTTCGGCTTCTCCGGCGACGACGTCGAGAAGCGCTGCCGGGTGCTCTCGGGCGGCGAGAAGGCGCGCCTGGTGATGGCGAAAATGCTGTTCGATCCGCCGAACTTCCTGGTGCTGGACGAGCCGACCAACCATCTCGATCTCGCCACCAAGGAGATGCTGATCACCGCGCTGTCGGATTTCGAGGGCACCATGCTGTTCGTCTCGCACGACCGGCACTTCCTGGCGACGCTGTCGAACCGGGTGCTGGAGCTGACACCGGAAGGCATTCATCAGTTCGGCGGCGGCTACACGGAATATGTCGCGCGCACCGGGCAGGAGGCGCCGGGGTTGCGGAGCTAGTGAGAGCACCGCGGACCTTGCAAGGACGCGGCTCTCGTAGGGTGGGCAAAGGCGCAACTCGCGCCGTGCCCACCATCTTGTTCTGATCTGCGGCAGATCGTGGGCACGCTTCGCTTTGCCCACCCTACGAAATCGACCGCGCAGCCGGCATTTCGCGTGATCGCTTACCGTAACATCTCGCGCAGCACCTCGTCATGGACGCCGTGCTGCCTGTGATGACCGCTGCTTCAAGCAGGAATAGCCGACGCCTCTAATAGGCGAAGAACATCCGCTGAATGTCCTTGGTGTCGGTCGTCTTGGTCAACGCCAGCATCAGCAAAATGCGCGCCTTCTGGGGATTGAGCGTGTCCGAGACGACGAAGTCGTGCTCATCGTCCTTGGCTTCGCCATTGCGCGCGACGATGCCGTTGCCGACACGGCTGCTGCGAAGGATCACCACGCCCTTCTTGCGGGCATCGTCGAGCGCCGGCTCGACCGCCGGGCGGGCCAGGCTGCCGTCACCCACGCCGGCGTGCACGATCCCCTTGGCGCCCGCGGCGACAAAAGCGTCGATCGCGACCCGGTTCATGTTGGCGTAGCCGTAGACGATGTCGACCTGCGGCAGCACATCGAGGTTGGACACGTCGAATTCGGAATCCGCGGTGTGCCGGCGGGTCGATTGTCGATAGAAATACGGCTTGTTGCCCTGCATGTAGCCGAGAAAGCCGAGCTCGGGCGTGCGAAAGGTGTCTGCCGTGGACGTATTGTTCTTGGTGACGTCGCGCGCGGCGTTGATCTGATCGTTGAGGGCAACGAGCACGCCCTTGCCGACGGCCTCTTCACTGCCTGCGAGGATCACCGCATTGAACAGGTTGATCGGACCGTCCGCGCTGATCGCGGTCGATGGCCGCATCGCACCGACGACGACCACAGGCTTCTTGCTCTTGACGACCAGATTCAGGAAATAGCTGGTTTCCTCGATCGTATCGGTCCCATGCGTGATCACGATCCCGTCCACGTCGTCCTGCGCGAGGAGCGTATTGACGCGCTTGGCGAGCTTCAGCCAGTAATCATTGTTCATATTCTCGCTGGCGATCTGGAAGACCTGCTCGCCCTTGACGTTGGCCACCGTTTTCAACTCGGGGACGGCGTTCAGGAGGGTCTCGATGCCTACCGTGGCTGCGGTATAGCCGACGACGGTGGTGCTGCTCGCCCCGCTGCCGGCGATCGTGCCGCCGGTTGCGAGAACCATGACGTTGGGCAGGCCGGGGCCTCTTGCGTTGGCCACGTCAATCGTCATGAGCAGCGCAAAGAGCACGCTAACTATCGCCATCATGTGATCACGCACGCGGAACTGCAACATCTCGCCCATCCTTTGCTGGAAGCCTCGTTGATGCGCCCCGGTTCGCTCAGCGCTGCATCATCCGTCAGCCGCGGCGTTCTGTCCAGGGTCGCGGCGCGTTTGCTTTACGCGTTCGGCGCGTGTCGGAAACTCGCGGCGGGGAGGCACAAAAAGCAAATGGCCGGGACGTCTAAAGTGCGATGCGACTAGGATGAATCGACATCGCGCTTTAGCGTATTTTTTGAGCATGATCTTTTCGGAAAACCGCTTCGCACTTTTCCGGATCATGCGCTAGCGCTCGACGCGCTTCCGGCCACGACGCATTTCGTTTGTGATGGCTTGCTGAAGAAGCCGGGAACGGACCGTGCGCTTACGCGCTGGTCTCGCACTTCTTCATGAAGCTGTTCTTGGCGGCGCCGGCGAGCGGCTTGCCGTCGGCGCTGACGGCCTTGGGCGTGCAGGCATCCGCCTTGCACTTCTTCAGGAACGAGGTCTTGGCAGCGCCGGCCAGCGGCTTGCCGTCCTTGCCGACCGCCTTGCTCTCGCAAGTTTCTTGCGCGAAGGCCGAGCCCGCCGCAAAGGTGGCAACGATCGCCGCCACGAAAATCCGTTTCATCATGGGTGTCTCCCTAACAAAAAATGGCGGGGCGGATTGGAGCCGGGAATCATGGCGCAATCAAGCAGGATGAGCACCGGCCGCCCGGTCGCCCCGCCGATTTTTTCGCGCGCGATCCTCTCTGTTGCACCGCTCGCTGACCCGGCTGCGCGATCCTGATAGCCTCGCACGGCCGAAACCGAGGGAGTATCGTGATGGATGCCGCGATCGCGAAAGACCAGGAAACCGCCGACGGGCACTCGCACCTGGTTCGACCCCAAGACATGGAATGGCAGACAACGCGCTTTCCGGGCTGCGAGGCCAAGACGCTGCTGTTCGATCGCCGGTCGGGGCTGATGACCGCCTTGATGCGCTTTGCGCCGGGATCGGTGCTGCCCGATCACGAGCATGTCGGCATCGAGCAGAGCTGGGTCATCGAAGGCGCGCTCGTGGACAAGGAGGGCCCGGCCAAGGGCATTGCCTGCAAGGCCGGCGAATTCATCTGGCGCGAGGCAGGCAGCCGGCACGCCGCCTGGTGTCCAGACGGCGCGTTGATCCTGGCGATCTTCCAGGTGCCGAACAAGTTCTTCGAGGCCGACGGCCGCGTGGTCGATGCCGCCGGCCAGGACTGGGACGAGACCTGGGGGCATACCGCGGCGCAGCGCGCCTGACCGCCTTCACACGCCGCGCATGAGCAGCGCCTTGAAGTCGGCGCGCGCGCGCTGCGCCTCAGTGCGCGCCACCTCGGAGGCGTCGCCCATGCCGAAATAGCCGTGGATCAGGCCGGGGCCCTCATGATGCTTGACGCGGACGCCGGCCGCCTCCAGCGCCCGCGCATAGGCCGCGCCTTCGTCGCGCAGGGGATCGAACCAGGCGGTGGTCACGACCGCGGGTGCAACGCCCGCCAGCGATGCGGCCCGCAGCGGCGAGACGCGCCAATCGCTGGCGTGCGCGGGATCGGCGAGATAGTGGCCGCAGAACCATTCCATCGTCGCGCGCGTGAGGAAGTAGCCCTCGGCGTTCTCGCTGCGCGAGGGATAGCGCGCGTTCTCGCGCGCATCGGCATAAGCGCCGACGACGTCGGTGACGGGATAGACCAGGAGTTGCGCGGCGAGCTTGATGCCGGCCTCCCGGCAGGCGATCGCGCTCGTCGCTGCGAGATTGCCGCCGGCGCTGTCGCCGGCAACGCCGAAGCGCTTTGCGTCGCCGCCGAATTCCGCGACGCGGCCAAACACGTCGCTCACCGCGGCGAAGGCATCCTCGAAGGCGCCGGGAAAGCGCGTCTCGGGCGGCTGGCGATAGTCGACGGAGACGACGACCGCGCCGGTCTCGATCGCAAGGTTGCGCGCCTGCCGGTCGTGGGTTTCGAGATCGCCAGCAACCCAGCCGCCGCCATGGAAGAACACCACCGTCGGTGCCGGCGTGGCGCCGACCCGATAGACCCGTGCCGGAAGTGGACCGGCGCCGCCCTTCACCTGGATATCCTCGACGCGATCGACGGGCGGCGGCGGAATGGCGGCGCGCGAGGCAGCCAGTGCGCGCAAGGAATCGCGGGCGCTCTGTGGCGTCATGACCGTGGGATCGCGCATCGGCATGAGCGGAATGATCTGGGCGATGACGGGATCGAGCGGTGCGGCCATGGACTTTCCTCACAGGGTTCTTGGTCTTGCTTGGTCAATAGCATAGGTTTTGCGCGCCGCATCGGCAACCGGCAGTCCGTCGCAACGTCGACAGCGCCAAGCGCGCGCCCTCGTCGAGTGAACACCATGACCTGCGTTGCGACGGGCTAACCCCGACAGCTTTGCCGCGAACGCGGTTCGCTCGGACCGCGAGCACAACCATGAGTTCGTGCGTTACGTGGGTTTTGCCGATTGGCGCGAGCAAGAGGAGATTATTCTCTGGCGGAAATTTTTGGTGCGGCGTCGCGAGTGGCCTCTTGCAATCTCGAAGTTGCGGGAGGAACAATATGCGGACTAAGAGGTTTGTTGCTGGCGCGAGGGAATTGATATGCGGCGGCTGGCTAGCCTGGTACGGCGGTTCTTCGGGCCGCGACTGCGGCACACGATCGATGATGATCCAAGTCTTCCTTTCACACCCGAGGAGTTCGGCCGGCTGATTCGCAGCGGCCGGCACGAGGACATGAAGCTGCTGGCCGACGGGCTGGCCTGCCGCTCCATCCCGCGCCGCGCCAGCTATCGTGCGACGCACTAGGCCGCGCTCGATACGGGTCGCGGCGCTCACCGCGTGAGCGCGACCTGCTTGAACGAGCGGACCAGCGCCATCTCCAGCTTGCCTGTCATACCGCACAGAACGTCGTAGGCTTGCGCGCGTGGCATGGTCGGCTTGTAGTGCCGGTGCTCGATCAGCGCCGCGAAGATGTCCGAGATGGTGAGGATCCGCACGATGTCACCAATGCTCTCGCCGCAGAGCGCATCGGGATAGCCGCTCCCGTCGAGATACTCGTGATGGTGGCGGACGGCACCGAGGATCTCCGGCGAGATCCCTTGATGGTCCTTGAGAAACGCGTGGCCGGCGGCCGGATGCGTCTCGATCAGCGCGCGCTCGGCGGCATCGAGGCGGCCCGGCTTGTCGAGGATGGCGAGCGGAATCTGCGCCTTGCCGACGTCGTGGAACATGGCCGCCGAGTAGAGGCGTTCCAGGTCGGCCCTGCCGACGCCGAGGCTCAGTCCGAAGTCGATGGCAACGCCGGTGACGAGAAGGCAATGCTGATAGGTTCCTTCGTGGTGCCGCCGCACCGTCATGAGCCAGTCCGTCAGGCCGTGCCGGGTGATGCGATCGGCGATCTGGCGGCCGGCCTCCTTGGTACCGTCGACGTCGAGCGGTTGACGCAAGGTGACAGCCGTGAACATCGATGCGATCGCGGTCGCCGCGGTCTCGACGGCGTTGTCGGATTGCAGCGCATCGCCTGACGAAGCGGACGGCCGGACGGCCGGATCGGCCAGGGCCGCCAGCAGCTTGGTCCGGCCGACGGTGCCGGGAAGGACCAGCGTCGCCCCGAGCGCATAGGCCTGCGCAATGCAGACGTGGGAGGTGTGCTCGAGCAGGAAGATGCGCTTGCTGACCTTCGCCAGCTTGCCCGCCCGCTGCTTGATGGCCGCGATATTGTCGACGTCGCGCAGCTCCGCGCGAATGACGACGGCGGCCGGCGTCTGCGACAGCCTGGAATCGGCATCGAGCCGCTCGCCGGCAATGGTGAACCTCTCTTGCAGGATCGAGCATATGCCCGAGAGCTTGTCGGACGTGTCGGCCAGCACGTGCAGGAAGGGACGAGCCGTGGCCTTCGTTCGGATGCCGCCGTCACCATCGAGGAAGCCCGATCTGGTTCGCGCGTGTTGCACGGTCTGACCTGCATTGCGATTTGTTCGGATGTGAAAACTGCGGGTGGAATGTTCGAGTTTTATTTGCCCTGGAGCGCGTTCTGCGTGGGTGCTGGTGCGGCGGCAGATTTCTTCTTGCCGTCAACGGTAATGAAATGGACGCCGGCGGTCGTGCCGTCGATCCAGACCAGCTCGCAGCGCCGGTAGGCGAGGCCTGTCGACGACAGCAGCATGAAGAACTCCTTGGCCTGGAGCACGTCCAGCGTGCCCTCGACCTCGAGCTTCGCGCCCGTCTGCGATACGTCGAGCAGGACGCAGCTGCGCCGCCAGGTGCCGTCGGACCCCATGAGATTGACCGGCTGCCTGTGGTCCATCTTCACGCGAACGGCTTTGCGACCGTCGAACTTCATCGGCTAACCCCCGTCTTTCCCGCGCCGCGATGTCCCCCATCGCTCTCCCTGGCGTTTGCGGCAATTTCGCCCCAACGCACCGTCCACTGGCTGGTCGACAGCAGCAGCGTCTCGAAAATCTGCTGAGCGCGTTCGCGCCCGGCGAAGGAAAGCCTCCTGCCGCAGCGGTTGCTCAGGATGGCAAGCGTGGTCTGCCAGTTCAGCCGCGAGGCGCGGCAGGCCATGACGAGACCTTCGCAATCCTCGTCGGTCATGACATGCTCGACGATCTCGATGGGAACGCCTGAAAGCACCGACAGCGCGGTGACGAGGTTGGCGGTCTCGCCGCGGATGGCGAAGCGGTTCACCGCGGAATCGTTGAGCTTGCCGATGCGGTTGAGCGCGACGATTTCCGGCCGGGCGCTTGCATAGGAGGCGGCGCAGGGCAGCTTGGCGACGATCGGCGCGGCCGCTGCGGCTTGATGCGAGTCGATGGCCTTGGGCCCTGTGCCGGATTTCGGCCCTGGCGAGGGCGACAGCAACTCCCGCATGACCCGATCGGGCGTGTCCGGCCTCAGCGCCAGAGCCTTGGTCAGTTCGTCATCCGACAGGCACTTCTCGGTCAGAGCCACGTAAGCGGCATCGGAGAATCTTGCCTCCCTGTTGCCGACCAGTGCGAGACAGACGCTGCGGGCGCCACCCTCGATCAGCGTCTCGATCACCAATGGATCGATCGGCGCCCGGCCGGCGATCGCACATTGCTGTCGTTCGCCGCTCGCGGCTGCGATCGACGCGAGATCGGCCGTGGACAGTGCTTGCGATCGAAGCAAGACAGGGCAGGCGACTTCCGGATCGTGGTGCGAGGCGAGACGTCGCACGGTCTTCGGCGGAGCCGCTTCGAGCTCTGCGAGCGTCACGCTGACGTCGATCAGCGTGCTGGCCTCAACCCGCTCGATCAGCCGCAGCAGGACGCCGTCGGCCACGACGGCGAGCAATTCCTGAGATCGGTCGCGGCTGCTGGTGAGCAGTTGCAAGATGCCGGAGATGATGCGAGCGCACCGGTCCAGCGGACACGTTGCAGCCGCGTTCTCCAACTCGACCAGATTGTCAGCAGGCGAATTTGCCGTCATGGCAGGAGCCTGAAATGAAATGAAACATATTCCACGATCAAACGACGGACATTCCGCCGTAAAGGCGTTAATTTGAATCTTAAACGTCGACGGCTTTGGTATTCGCGCACCGCCTTGATCGCAGGAAACGTTATCGAAATTCGGCAAGACAGGAGGTCGCGGCTTGTTCTTTCATCCGGGCGCCCGCCAGTTTAGTCGGGACACGTTAGGATTGATTCCTTCGCGTCAGCGGAAAAGCCGAAGGGGGAGGCGAATCCGGCACCGCGGCCGGACGCACGTGTAACGCGACGCGGCGTTTCGCACTTTCATGAACAGCATCGACGATGTGCCGAGGTCGGCACTCAAGACATTTCGCTTTTCAGACGTCGACGAATTTCGATACGCCATCCGCGGGCTGAACTTCGAATTCACCCCCTTCGTGCGGAAGATTTCGGCTGAACAGACGGTCCTGGCCTTACCCGGCTGCGACGTGAACTTGACGCGCGCGTTTCCGCGGGTGGTCGACGCACAACTCGTGGAGAATTGCACGGCGATCGGCTTCATGATGGACGATCTCAACGTGCCCATTCGCTTCAACGGCTCGGAGCGGGCGCGACCCGCCGTGGTCATTGGCAACGGCGGGGCGGCCTACACCACCATCGAGGAGGTGCAGCGGCAAATCGCCTCGGTGGTCTTCCGGCCGGAGGTGAGGGATCGTGGCTGGCCGCCCACGCTCTCGAGCTTCAAGATCTTCGAGATCTCCGCGGCCGGCTTGCAGCGGTTGCGCGGCGTGGTTCGCGAGGTGCTGGCCGAGGCGTCCGGCCCGGTCGAGGCACCGGAGCTCTTGTTGAAGGGCGCGGCGATGAAGGAGTCCCTGCTCGGAGCCGTCGACGAGGCCTTTGCAACGATCGTTTCGGCCCGCTGGACTCTCGGACCCAATGACGGACGGAATTTCAGGATATTCCAGGACATCCGCGCGCTGCTCTCTGACGATCTCGCGGAGCCGATCTATAGCGATGAGATCGCGCGCAAGCTCGGGCTGTCCGTTCGCACCATGCACGACGTCGTCCGCCGCTATCGCGGCATGAGCCTGCACCGCTATTTGCGTCTGCACCGGCTGTGGCTGGTGCGCCGGCGCCTGCTTGCCGGGGCCGACAGCGTCAAGGCGGTCGCGCTGGCATATGGCTTCTGGCATCTCAGCGATTTCTCCAGAAGCTACCGCGATCAGTTCGGCGAGACGCCGTCGCAAACGCTGGACCGTGGTCGCGGACGGTAGTGCGACAAACCGTGTAGGGCCCGGCGCCGGTTTCGTGCTACCGTCCGGCCATGAGCAATCGCATTCTCGTTCTCTACGGTTCCTACCGTTCCGACCGCATGGGCATCCGCCTTGCGAATTTCGTCATCAACCGGCTGCGCGGCCGCGGCGAGGACGTCGAGTTCATCGACGCCAAGGCGATCGGCCTGCCGATGCTGGACCGCATGTACAAGGAATATCCCAAGGGCTCGGCGCCGGAGGCGCTGGAGAAGCTGGCCGGGCAGATCCGCGATGCCGACGGATTCGTCTTCGTCACCGGCGAGTACAATTGGGGCATCCAGCCCGGCTTGAAGAACCTCACCGACCATTTCCTGGAGGAATGGTTCTGGCGCCCGGCCGCGATCGTGAGCTATTCGGCCGGCCGGCTGTCCGGCGCGCGCGCGGCGACCGCCTGGCACGGCACGCTCTCGGAGATGGGCATGGTGGTGGTGTCGAGCACCATCGGCGTCGGCCCGATCGCGCAGACGCTGTCGGACGCCGGCGAGCCGATCGGCGACGGCGGCAAGGCCCTGGAGCGCTCGTTCCCGCGCTTCGCCGACGATCTGACCTGGTGGATCGAAGCGGCGAAAGCACAACGGGCCCGCAAGGCACCGCCGTATTGAGGTCGCGGCTTACGCCGCCCGGACCTCGCCGAGGAAGCGCTCGAACTGGCCGGCGAGATCGCGCGACTGGGTCGAGAGCTGCTCGGCCGCGCCCAGCACCTCTCTGGCCGCGGTGCCGGTGTCGTCGGCGGCGCGCTGTACGCCGGAGATGTTGCTGTTGACCTCCTGGGTGCCCCGGGCAGCCTCCTGAACGCTGCGGGCGATCTCCTTGGTCGCCGAGCCCTGTTCTTCGATCGCCGCCGCGATCGCGGTGCCGATCTGGTCGATCTCGGCGATGACGTCGGCGACGTTGCGGATCGCCGCCACCGTCTCGTCGCTCGCGGTCTGGATCGCGGTGATCTGCTCGGAGATCTCCGTCGTGGCCTTGGCGGTCTGACCGGCCAGCGACTTTACTTCTGAGGCGACCACGGCAAAGCCGCGGCCGGCCTCGCCGGCACGGGCGGCCTCGATGGTCGCGTTCAGCGCGAGCAGGTTGGTCTGCTCGGCGATGCTCTGGATCAGCGTCACGACGTCGCCGATCTTCTGGGCGCCCTCGGCGAGCGTGCGCGCCGTATCGCCGGTGCGGCGGGCGTTGTCGACGGCGCGGGCGGCGATCTCGGTGCTTTGGGCGACCTGACGCCCGATCTCCGCGATCGAGGAGGTCAGCTCTTCGGTGGCGCTCGCGACCGTCTGCACGTTGGTCGAGGTCTGCTCGGAGGCCGCGGCGACCACCGCGGCCTGGCTGTTGGTCTGCGCCGCCGTCGAGGTCATCGACTGCGCGGTGCTCTCCATCGCCGCAGAGGCCCGCGACAGGCCGCCGACCAGCTCGGTGACCTTGGCCTCGAAGGCGCGGGTGAGATCGTCGAGCGCCTGGGCGCGGCGCATCTTGCCGTCGTTCTCGGCCTGCTTCTCGGCCGCGAGCCGGTCGGCCCGGATCATGTTGTCCTTGAAGACCTGAACGGCCGCCGCCATCGCGCCGATCTCGTCGGAACGCTCGGCGCCGGGAATGCTTTCCGCAACCTCGCCGTCGGCGAGCCGCGACATCCGCGTCGTCAGGCCGACGATCGGCGCGCAGACGCGGCGGCGAACCGTCACGATGAGGCCGGCGCTCGCGATCAGCACGGCGACAAGGCCGGCGAGCGCGATCGTGAAGCTGGTGCGCGCAGCGGAGGAGGCTCCGGCGAGGATATGCTCGGCATTGTCGTAGAAGGCGTCGCGGACCTCGATGATGGTGCCGAGGCCGCGCTGCGTGGCGGCGTAATAGGTGTCCATGTCGTGCTCGTACTTGCCGGTGACGGCGCCGTCCTTCACCAGCTTGAGCTCGCGGCCGAACTCCTCGACATAGACCGAATTGAACTTTTCCAGCGCCGCGGCGACGTTGGCCGGCGTCGCCGGATTGCCGCGCAATTCCAGCAGCGCCATCACGAGCTGGTCGTTGCGGCCCTGCGAGCGGCCGATGTCGGCCTTCTCGGCGTCGGTCGCCGGCTTCTTTCCTCCGACGAGATTCTTGTGCAGGCTGGAGTTGAAGCCGCCGACGTCGCGCAGCGTCATCGCGACATTGGCGTAGCTGGCCTGCCGGTAAGCATCACCGTTCAGGATCGCCATGCGGCGAACCTGCTCGTTGAGCAGCGCGGTCACCCCGCCGTTGAGCACGGCATTGTCGGCGACGATCTTCCTGGCGGCGTCCTTGCGCGCATCGGCAGGACCTGCCAGCGCCTTGTCGATGGCCTCGCGCAGCGACGTGAACTTCGCGTTGATGCCGTCGATGTTGCTGCCGATCACGGTGCCGTCGTCGAACGGGCCGGGCAGCTCCTTGCGCAGCGCGTTCATCTTGTCGCGAGCGCCGTCGGTCTGCTTGCGCAGCTTGTCCTGCTCGGCCAGCAGCGCAGGGTCGATGGAAGCAGGCCCGTAGAGGATGTTGGTGGAAAAGCCGCGCTCCGGATTGAGATAGCGCGGGATGTCGCTGACCGCGCGGACGATCGCAAGCCGCCCCTGCGCTTCGGTGATCCGCTCCATCGTCTGGTACTTCGTCGCGGCGACGTAGACGGCGAGGCCGCCCCCGACGGTCGAGAGCGAGACGATGGCGCTGGTCAGGAGCGTACCGATTTTCATGATCTGTCCGGCAAATAGCGGAGAATTATTTTGCCCGGACGATAGGGCGGCCGCGTTAATCTGCGGTTTACGCTACTTGGCCGGCTCAGCTGGAAGTCCGCTCGAGCCCGTCGAGGATCTCCAGTGTGGCGCCGTCAGGCTCGCCCGCGAAATATCGGGCGAGCGCCTGATCGAAGACGGGCTCGTCCGACACCGCGCCGAACAGCGTCATCGACGAGCGGAATTTGGCGTCGTCGGGCGCGCCGAGGATCGCGTTGATGGTCCGGCCCTCGACCGCGAGCACCAGCCTGGTGCATTCGATCAGCCGCCCGCCCAGGATGGGGTGGGCGAGATAGGCCTCGGCTTCGGCGCGGGAGCCGATGGCGTAGCGCTGCGACATGGCGCTGACGCCGAGACCTGCGATCTGGGGAAAAATGAACCACATCCAGTGGGTCTGCTTCCGGCCCCTGGCCAACTCGCCCTGGACGTCGCGGTAGACCGGGTCCTGGGCCCGGACAAAGCGATTGAGATCGAAGGGATCGGTCATTGGATACCTTACGGGGCATTCACGGCCCCGATTATGCCTAACTTTTGGCTCCCAATGTGGTAGCTGGTATAGAGTCTCCGGGTGGGGGTGGGTAAGCCCCCGGGGGTCGATTTGGGGATCTGATGGTTTCCGACGCAGCACACGCCGAGAGGCTGTTGTCGCGCCGCCGTGTCGGGCGGGCCGAGACGATTCTGCTGTCTGTGGCAGCGATCGCGCTGGCGCTTGGCGCCGCCGCGTGGGTCGCTGACACCAGCGATTCGACCCCGCTGGTCTCCGCCGCGCTGCCGCCTTCCAATGCCCCCTCATTCGAGGACCGCTTCGCCTCGGCCTCCGCCAGCCCGTCTCCGCGCGAGCTCGGCCTGCGGGTGCTGGAGCGCTCGGCGGTGAATGCGGTTCAGCTCAAGCTGCGGGACGCCAAGGCGATGCTGGCCCAGAAGCTCCAGGGCGACGACTGGCGCTCGATCCTGACCGAGGACGACCGGTACATGACCGAGGAGGCGAGGCGCTCGCAGCGCGCCGACGCCATCCCCATGCCGCGCGCGCGTCCGGTCCAGGCGGACCTCTCCGCTCAGATCGCCTCCAGCCAGGCCTATGCGGACACCAATCTCAGGGTCGACAACCGCAATTTCTTCGAAAGATTCACCGACAAGATCAGGCTGGCCTCGCTGACGCCCGGCGACGGCCTGCTCGGCAGGGCGCCGGACCTCGCCGCGCTCGGCTATGATTCGCGCACTGCGGTCTACGACATCTCGGCCAAGGCGGTTTACCTGCCGAGCGGCGTGGCGCTGGAAGCCCATTCCGGCCTGGGCGCGCTGATGGACGACCCGGAACATGTCGACCGGCGGATGGTCGGCGCGACGCCGCCGGCGACCTACGATCTGAAGCCGCGCGAAAAGCCGTTCCACGGCGTCCGTGCGCTGCGCATGACCCCGGTCGAAGGCACCAGCGCGCTCGGCCGCGTCGGCCTGCTCACGCACAACTACCTGCTCGGGCCGCGCGGCGATTCCAACGGTTGCGTCTCGATCAAGGACTATGATCGCTTCCTCAAGGCCTATGACAATGGCGAGTTCAACCGCCTGGTCGTGGTGCCGAGCCTGCGCGGAGCGGCGACCGCCTCGCAGCGCGCCAGCACCGATTCCTGATATTCACCTGCCGCGGCGGGGCTGCCGTTTTCCCTTCGTTAAGTCGTCCTCGTCCAGAAGCAGCCCATGAGTGATCCATCCAGCTCCGAGACCCCGCTGCGCACGACGTTCAAGATCAAGCTGAACGGAGACACGCTGGCGATCGCGACCGTCGGCCAGGCCTATCAATTCCTGACCAACTTCAAGTCGGTCGAGTGGATGGAATTTCGCTCGCTGCACGAGGACGCCGTCGCGGCCCTGGAAGGCGCCGCCGGTAACGCCATGCTGGCGGTGCAGGCAACCAACGCCGTGCGCGCGCTGTTCGTCAGTGCCAAGCTGCTGTGAAGCGGCCACAGGCCGTTCTGTCGTATCTTGAACTCCGCTGTGGGAACGGGCAAACGGTCCGCGAAGACCGTCGCCGCACGGCCGCATGTTTGAAACATACTTCAAGGGAGAGTCGTCATCATGAAACGCCGTACATTCCTCAAGGGCGGCGCGGTTGCCGGCGCAACGACGCTGGTTGCTGCACCTGCGATTGCGCAGAGCGCGCCCGAGATCAAATGGCGCCTGACATCGAGCTTCCCGAAGTCGCTCGACACCATCTACGGCACGGCGCAGACCTTTGCGAAATATGTCGCCGAGGCCACCGACAACAAATTCCAGATCCAGACTTTTGCCGCCGGCGAGATCGTTCCCGGTCTTCAGGCGCTGGATGCGGTCAGCACCGCATCGGTGGAGATGGCGCAGACGCCGCTCTATTTCTACATCGGCAAGGAGCCGGCGCTGGCCTATGCCACCGGCGCGCCGTTCGGCATGAACCATCGCCACCAGGAATCGTGGTGGCATTTCGGCGGCGGCGCCGACCTCACCAACGAGGCGCTCAAGCCGTTCAAGACGCACGCCATCCTCTGCGGCAATTCCGGCACCCAGATGGGCGGCTGGTTCCGCAAGGAGATCAAGACCGTCGACGACCTCAAGGGTCTCAAATTCCGTATCGCAGGTATGGGCGGCCATGTGCTGGCAAGGCTCGGTGTCGTGCCGCAGCAGATCGCCGGCGGCGATATCTATCCGGCGCTGGAGAAGGGCACGATCGACGCGGTCGAGTTCGTCGGTCCCTATGACGACGAGAAGCTCGGCTTCTACAAGGTCGCCAAATATTACTACTTCCCCGGCTGGTGGGAAGGCGGCGCCATGCTGCACATGATCGTCAATGACGAGAAGTGGAATTCGCTGCCCAAGCAATATCAGGCGATCGTCAATCAGGCGGGCGCGGCGGCCGGTGCCTGGATGCTCGAGAAATACGACAGCGTGAACCCGGCCGCGCTGAAGCGGTTGATCGCGAGCGGTACGGAGCTGAAAGCGTTCCCGCAGCCGGTGCTGGAGGCCTGCTACAACGCGACCCAGGACCATCTGAACGAGCTCGCCGCCAAGAGCGATCTGTTCAAGCGGACCAAGGACAGCCACGACGCGTATATGAAGGAGCTGTTGTTCTACACGCAGATCGCGGAGAATTTTTACGACAATTATCTGCTGAGCAAGATGCGCAAGGGCTGAGCGAAGTCTTGCTCGATCGTGCCCCGGACGCAGCGCAACGTCTCCCCGGCGATGCGAAGCATCGTCCGGAGACGGTGCGCTGCTGAGCCGGGGTCCACCTATGGCGCCGTACCGGGTCCCCCTGGGTCCCGGCGCAGCAACGCTTATGCGTTGCTGCTTCCGGGACACGCTGGGGCGGGGAGCCCATCTCACGTAACGCCACGGAGAAATTAACCGGCCATTAACCATATCCGCCGCATCGTTAACCATTCAATAACAGGGAACGAGTCGGCCGCCATGGAGGCTGCAGCAAAGGTCCAACGTCAGATGGTGCGCCTGCGCGGGCGCTCCTATGTGGCTTTCGTGTTCACGCCGACGGTTCCGGTCCAGGACTGGCTGCACGAGATCGACGCCACGATTGCGCGCTCGCCGGGCTTCTTCGCCGGCCGGCCCGTGGTGATCGACCTCTCCTCGGTCGATCTCAGCCAGGCCGGCATCGGCCAGCTGCTCACCAGCCTGCAGGACCGCAACATCCGCGTGCTTGGCATCGAGGGTGTGGAGGAGGGCCGGCTGACGCCCATGATGCCGCCGTTGCTGTCGGGCGGCCGCAGCTGCGTGGTCGAGCCGAGCGCGCCGAAGAAAGCCGAGGCGAAGTCCGAGGCCAAGCCGACGTCGCTGCTGCTCGAAAACCCCGTGCGTTCGGGCCAGACCGTGATCTTCCCGGAAGGCGACGTCACCATTCTCGGCTCGGTCGGTTCCGGCGCCGAGGTGGTCGCCGGCGGCTCCATCCACGTCTACGGCGCGCTGCGCGGCCGCGCCATGGCGGGCGTGAACGGGCACACCAGCGCGCGCATCTATTGTCAGAAGATCGAAGCCGAACTGCTTGCAATCGACGGATTTTATCAGACCGCCGAGGACATCGACGACGCTTTGCGCGGCCGGCCGGCCCAGGCCTTCCTGCAAGGCAACACCATGCGAATTACAGCGCTGAACTGACCAGAAGGAGACAATCGAGATGGCCAAAGTACTGGTCGTGACGTCAGGCAAGGGCGGGGTCGGCAAGACCACGACCACCGCGGCGCTGGGAGCGGCGCTCGCGCAGCGCGGCGACAAGGTCGTCGTCGTCGATTTCGATGTCGGGTTGCGCAACCTCGACCTCGTGATGGGCGCCGAGCGGCGCGTCGTATTCGACCTCATCAACGTGGTGCAGGGCGTTGCCAAACTTCCGCAGGCGCTGATCAAGGACAAGCGGCTGGAGAATTTGTGGCTGCTGCCGGCGTCCCAGACTCGCGACAAGGACGCGCTGACGGAGGAGGGCGTCGGCAAGGTCATCGCCGAGTTGCGCAGCCGGTTCGACTGGGTGATCTGCGACAGCCCGGCCGGCATCGAGCGCGGCGCCTCCATGGCGATGCGCTTTGCCGACGAGGCCGTGATCGTCACCAATCCGGAAGTCTCCTCGGTGCGCGATTCCGACCGCATCATCGGCATGCTCGATTCCAAGACGGTGCGGGCCGAGAAGGGCGAGCGCGTCGAGAAGCATATTCTCATCACCCGTTACGATCCCTCCCGCGCCGCGCGCGGCGAGATGCTGACGATCGACGACATTCTGGAAATACTGGCAACGCCGTTGCTCGGCATCATCCCCGAGAGCCAGGACGTGTTGAAGGCCTCAAACGTCGGCACGCCGGTGACTCTGTCGAATGCCGATGGAGCGCCCGCACGAGCCTATATGGACGCCGCCAAGCGCCTCTGCGGCGAGAGCGTGACGATGCACGTTCCTGCCGAGCGCAGAGGATTTATGGACCGCCTGTTGCGACGGAGGGCTGCATGAGCATGGGTCTGCTTCGACTTCTCCGCGGCAAGAAGGCCTCGGCACCCGTCGCTCGCGAAAGGCTGCAGATACTGCTTGCCCATGAACGTGGAATGCGCGGCCAGCCCGATCTGCTCGGAGTGCTGCGTGAGGAAATTCTCGCGGTCGTGTCCAGGCATGTGACGCTGGACCCGACCAAGGTCATCGTCCGGCTCGAACGCGGCGACGAGGTCTCGACCCTCGAGGTCGATATCGAGGTGCCCAACGATTTCGAGCGCAAGAAGGTGGCGGTCGCGTAGGCGACGCCGCCGCAGACTCCCGTTTTGGGGTGGGTGAGAAGGCGGTCCGCCGGGCATGGCAGACCGCCTTTTTCGTGCGATTCACATCGATTGGGCGGAACGCGCCCCACGCCTCGATCGTTGTGAGCGACCCCGGCGGCGTCGCGCCGCCTCTGGTCACACGGGAGAGTGCCCATGATGTCCGAGGTCCAGGTCCATACACTTGCCCGGCAGATGCTCGAACAGCACGGCTTTGCTGCGATCGCGAAGGCCGCGGAGCAGGCCCAGGCCTGCGAGGGCCGCGGCGAGGCCGATGAGGCGAGGGAATGGCGTCACATCGTGGACGCCATGAAGATCATGCGCGGCCCGCATCAAGGCTGACTCCGAAGGCGCGAGCCTGCTCAACGCTCGCCGCGATCGGCGCCTTGCGACGAATTGCGGTTCTGTGTCTGCGGCTGCGCGCGCTCGCCCGATTCCTTGCAGGGCAGCGGTTCCCACGAGCCGTCCGGCGCCTGTTGATAGGCACTGCAGGACGGCGAGGTGGACTTTTCCCCGCCCTTCTGGGCGTCGGAATTTCTCGCCAGTGCGGGCGCAGTCAGCACCGCGGCGGCTGCAATCGCGCCGGCGAAAACGAAATGGATACTCCGCATGAGGACCTCCTGTTCGAATTCGGAAACAGGCCGCATGCTTTCGAGGAATGTGACGATTTTGGGCCGCGGCAGAAGTTCCGTCGCGGCGTGCTTAACGGGGCCGCGCTAGCCGCCTTTGCTGCGGATCAGGCCGGCAAGATTGGTCTTCTGGGCTTCGCACCAGCCGGACATGCCAAGGCGGCGCTGGTCCAGGTCGGTGGCCTGGGTCGCGACGGCGACCTCCGCCATCAGGTCATCGTCCTGCTTCTCGCCCATCTTGCCGCCGGTGTGCATCCAGGCGATCGCCTTGCGGACCTTCTCGGTGGTGCCGTCGGGCAGGTGCATCTGCTGCGCCCTCTGCACGAGGTCCTGATAGACGAGATCGGTGTTGGGGCACTCGACCTTGGCGGCGAAGGCCTGCAGGACCATCGTCACATAGGTCGACCGCGGCGGCGCGTCGCCCGCGAGGGCCGGCGCGGCCAACAGCAACAGGCCCGTCATCAGAAAACCGGTGCGCATCCCCGTGACCTCCTCCATTTTTTCGAGAGGCTAGCGTCCGGCGCGCCGCTCGGCAATGGGACCGGGACACAATTGTCGCCGCTCGGTCCGGTGGGGTAACCTGCGCTCCCAGCATCGGAGCGCGACATGAGCCTGTTCAGCACGCCGTTCGACCCCACACGCGACACCGCGCTCGTCACCGGCGCGGGTAACGGCATCGGCCGCGCGATTGCGCTGGGCCTCGTCGGCGAGGGCGTCCGCACAATGTTCGCGGATGTGAGCGCGGAGCGGGTGCGCGCCGCGATCGGCGCGAGCGAGAGGCCAGATCTTGCCCTGCCCTGGGTCGGCGATCTCGCCAGCCTCGAGGCCTGCGATGAGCTGCTGACATCAGCTCATTCTGCGCTGGGCGAGGTCACGCATTTCGTCCACAGCGCCTCGCCGCCGCGCCGCGAGGCCGATCACGCGCTCGCGGTCGATCACAAGACCTGGCAGGACATGCATGCCGTCAATCTCGATGCCGGCTTTCACCTGGCGCGCGAGCTGGCCAAGCGGTTGATCGCGGCGAAGCGGCCGGGCTCATTCCTGTTCTTGACATCGCTGCATGCGGGCACGCCTCGCAACCTGGTGCATTATTCGACGGCAAAGGCCGCCATGGCGATGCTGGTGAAGGAGCTGGCCAAGACGCTCGGACGTTACGACATCCGCGTCAACGCTCTGGTGCCCGGCGCGATCGCGGCCGGCGGGTTCGTCGCCGATCCCGCGCTGGCGCGGCATATTCCGCTCGGGCGTCTCGGCGAGGCCAGGGACCTCGCACCCATGGCACTCACGGTGCTGTCGAACAAGCTGTCCGCTTATGTCACCGGCGCAGCCTTCGTCGTCGACGGCGGATTGTCGCTGACGAACTGGTTCGAGGCACCGGTGCTGGATTAGCGCTGCCAGGCCGGCACGGGATCGAGCGGCGTGCGATAGAGCTCGTTGTGATCGCGATCGGTGACGCGCACCGCGCAACCCTTCTGCTGCAGCTCCGGCTTCACCTGCGACAGCTCGCAAGCCAGTTGATCTGCGCGATCGGAGGCAACCTCGATGTCTTCGAGGATGATTCCACCCTGGTTCTTGAACTCTTCACCAACCACGAGATCGAAATAGTAGTAGGGCATCCGACTTCCCCGGTGTGACGATCTGAGCTTCAGTGCAAGTCTCAACGCATGTCGGATGGTACCACTGAGTCGATCTTTATCGAATGAACAGAGCGCGCAATCTCTGGGCTTATGGCGCAGAAATGATGTGCAGCGTGCGGGCTCGTTAGGAGTTTATTAAATATGCCTGCGCAATCATTAAGGCATGGAATTGCAGCAGAACCGGGCTCCGGGAACCGGCAGCTGCAAGAGAAGGCCGCCGGCATAGATCCCGACGGCCTTTTCTCTTGAGCGTGACGTCGCTTACCGTAATCGCCCGGGGTTAACGCTTCACATCGACTCGGACAGCGTAGGCGAGCGCGTGACTGCGGCGTTGCTCTAACGCAGCGGCATCGGCGGACGCACGATGGGTCCGTCGTCATCGGCAACGGCTTGCGTCGTCGTGGTCGGCGCAGCTGGCGGCGTTGCGGCGGCGGCCTGCGATGGCGGCGGCGGAGGTGCGAGCGGCGCGGGCGAAGAGGCCGGCATGTAGGTCCGCGTCACCGGCGGCTTGGGCTTGCGAACCGGCGGCGCCGCAGGCTGCGGCGGGAGCGCAGCAGCACGAGCGCGCGGATCGACCGGCGGCCGCGCGTCGGTGACCGGCTTCGGTGCAGGGGGCTTGGCCATCTCACGCGCCATCTGCTCCTGTCCGGCCTTCAGCTCGGCGATGTTGGCCTTGAGCTGCTCGATCTGCTGCGCCATCGCGGCGAGATCGCGTGTCATCGATTGTACCGACTGCGCCGCATCGACGGGCTGTGTTGCCGCAGGCGCGGCCGCAGCAAGCTGAGCCGCGGGCGGGCTCGCAGCCTGGTCTGCCGTTTGGCTGGGTGTGTTTTCCGCTGCGGGCGGCGCGGCCTCGGCGGCGGCGACCGGCGCGCTCTGCTGCGGGGTCGCAGACAGCAACGACGTCGTCGGGAGCAGCGCGGTCAGCGCCGGCGTCCATTCGGCCAGCAACTGCTTTGCCGTGTCGCCGTGGTTCTCCCAGGCGATGCTGGCGGCCACGCTGGCGCCGGCAAGCAGGAACGCGATGAACGCGCCGCGCAGCCACTTGCCGACCGAAGATCGCTTCTGCATCACGGGACCGTCGCTGGACGTGACGCGGACAGCCGTGTCGATCGACGGTGCGGCGGCGGATTTTCCGTAGACGACGTTGATGGTGGGCTCGGGCGCGCGCGCGGGCTCCAGAGTGAATTTCGGCGTGAGCTTGGGCTCGGCGGCAAACTCCGGTCTGAACTTGGGCTCCGGACGCGGCGCGATCTCCGGCGCCAGCGCAGGCGGCACGCTGGCGGGACGCGAGGCCAGCACGATCTCGGGCGAGATCTGGACCGCGTCGTGCGGATCGTTGTCCTTGACCGTGTCCTTCACGATCTCATCGACGATTTGCTTGGCGTTCAGCGTCGCGAGCATCGCAGCTCCTTTGAAGCGCAGTGTTCGAGGTTAAATTGGTCCGCATTGGCGCGGACTGATCCGAGGTGAGCCCATGCCGGTCCCCATGCCGCACGAGTCCAGCCGGGTTTGACCAAAGCAAGGCGAGGGGATGGAGATGATGCGACAGTCTTCCGTCCTTTGTGGTGATGGAACCGGATTTGCCGAACACGTGCATGTGTTCCGGCACCGCCTTGTTTTCAGCACGATTTTGGCAATATCTGACTTCGCTGGGGGCGCTGTTGTTGCGCTATGGGGGGGCCGGCGGTGCCAAGATCTCTACTCGTTTTGTTCGTCGCAGCCTTGTTGCCGCTAGGCGGCTGCATGCAGACGACACTTTCGCCATCGACGGATGCCAGCATGACGCCGCGCGACCGTCAGTTGCTCGCGCACGCGCCTTACGCGAAGGCGAACGTGCCCGAGCAGTATCTGCGTCACATCGTCGATTACCACCGCAAGGAGCAGCCGGGCACGATCCTGGTCGATACCGACGCACGCTACCTCTATTACGTGCTGCCCGAGGGCAAGGCGATCCGCTACGGCGTTGCCGTCGGCGAGGAAGCCATGGCGTTCTCCGGCGTCGCGCGGGTCGGCCGTTTGGCGGAATGGCCGGACTGGGTTCCGACCGCGGACATCCAGGCGCGGCTCGGCCCATATCCGGCGCGCGTTCCCGGCGGGCCCGCCAATCCGCTGGGCGCGCGGGGCATCTATCTCTATGCCGGCAACAAGGACACGCTCTACCGCATCCACGGCACCAACCAGCCCGAATATATCGGGCAGGCGATTTCGTCCGGCTGCATCCGGATGCGCAACGAGGACGTCATCGATCTCTACGACCGGGTGAAGCTCAATTCGATGGTCGTGGTGCTGCCGCCAGGACAGAGCGCGCAGGCCGAGGCGGGTGGACGCTGGCGGGGGTAGTCGTTCGGACCAAGAGGCGCGCTTGTCGACAATTTTAGCCATTGTCTTGCGCGAGCCGTAATGCTTCGCGTCTAGCGTGCAGCGCGCAAGGGGTTGCTCGCATGTATCTCGTGAAGAATTCGTCGCGCGCGCTGTGTGCTGCGCTGATTCCGCTGGCCATCGTCGAAGCCGTGCTGCTGGTCTACGCCCTCGCAGGCGGGCAGGTGACCGATCCGGTCGGTGTGCCGGCACCCGACCAGATACTGGTGATCTATGCCGGTCGCATGGCGATGAATGCGGCCCTCCTGTTCGCCGGTCACACCGTGCTGCGGCAGTGGGCGATATCGAGCCGGTTTGCCTACGGCCTGATGGGCGGCGTCATGGCGGCGGTGAGCTACGGCATTGCGATCCGCAATCACATCCAGCTTGCCGCTCCCGGCGACGGCACAGTGGTGACCATCGGCTTGTTGCCGGCCATTGCGGGAATGATTGGCGGATTTCTCTACGGCCAGTTCGCCGGGCTAAGCACGGTTGCGCCGGCAGCCACGGAGGCTTCCGTTGCCGCCGCATCAGCGAAGTCGCCCCAGGCGTTCGATGGGCCCGTCCGCGTCAGGACGTCGCTTGCGGGCGTCGTCATCGCAGCACTGATACCGACGGTGCTTGCAACTCTGCTGCCCTATACGCTGCTGCCGCTGCTGATGAACGGTTTCGCGGACAAGAGCACCGCGCATATTTTCGCTGCGGTGATCCCGGCGCAGACCTTCATGGTCATGATGGTGATTTCGGTCATTCCTTCAAGCATTTTCATGCTCTGCGTTCACCACGTCGCGCGCGCCATGAGGCGCAGCAACGCGTGGGAATACGCGGTAATTGGCGGGGTTGCGGCGCTCGGCTGCGCTTTGTTGCTCGCCTTTGCGGTGCCGCTGCTTGTCTTTCTCGTGGTGCCGGCGGCCTTTTCCGGAGCCGTGATGGGCGCGCTCTACCGTCGCTTCGCCGGCCTCGAGCCGATGCCATTGCCGGAAGTCGTGATCGCAACCGATCCAAGTGCGCTGGTCGGTGCCGATCATCCGTCGCGGCACCAGCACGGTGTCATCCTCAATAATTGAACGCAGGACTGAACCATGAAAGAGCTGGCGGCGCTTGGCGCGGGATTGGCGATCGCGGCCGTGGCGGCGCTCTGGTTCACGACCGGTCCCGTGGTCGTGGGTGCGGAGGTCAAGCCGCTTCAGCCGAGCGCGAACATGCCGGCCTTCAGGCCCGTCTCGACCGAGCTGGCCGGGCCGGCCGGCCGAGGCATTCGGTGATCTTGCTCCAGAGCATGATCCGGAAAAGTGTGAAGCGGTTTTCCGAAAAGATCATGCTCAAACAATAACCTAAAGCGCGATGACGATTCATCCTAATCGCATCGCGCTTTAGTTCTCAGGCCGGGCGATTCGCCATTGCAGCGTCGTGGCATTGCCGTTGGCGTCACCGGGCGCCTTGTCTGCGGGCGAGGTGTAGAGCGGGCGATAGCGGTACGCCCACATCCTGCTGCCGTCGTCGCGCCTGATCACGGTGAAATCGCCGACGGCCTTGGCGTCGGCGGTCGCCGCCAGCGGCACCCAGCTCTCGGTGCACTTGCCGTTGCAGTTCGACGATTTTCCGGTGGTGTCGCGCTCGTAATAGTAGAGCGTCATGCCGTTGAGATCGACCAGCTTGGCGCCCTGCTTGGTCAGGATGACCTTCGCCGGCGCAACCGCCGGCTCGACCTTCGGTGGAGGAGGATCGCCGCCGCCATGGCCGCCTGCGAGCACCTGGCCGCTCGAGAGCGCGATGGCCGCAGCCCCAACGAGGAACCTGAACATTCCCGAACTCCGCCCGCAAAGTTAATCGCGCGTTAAGCGCCCCAATGCGGCCGACGTTAGCAGCCGAAGGTTAGTTCCTGGTTTCGCGTGCCGCGACAATTACGGACATGGTCCGAGATCAGAGCTGCGCCTCGCGCAGCGGCGCGCGGCTGAGCTCGTTGCCGGCGGCGATGGCCTTGCGCAGCAGCCGCATCAGCTCCTCGCCCTCTTTCGCGCTGAGGCCGCGCAGCATGATGCGCTGCGCGGATTCGACGGCCGGGGTGATCTTGCGCAGGGTCCGCCGGCCTTCGTCGGTGATCTCGAGCTCGCGCGCGCGGCGGTCGCGGCTGGAAGGGCGGCGCTCCGCGAGGCCCTTCTGGACCAGGCGATCGATCACGCCGGTGATGGTGGTGCGGTCGTAGGCGATCAATCCGGCGAGCGTCACCTGGTCGAGCCCCGGATTGGCCTTGATGGTCGCGAGGGCTGCGTATTGCACCGGCGTGAGATCGAAGCCGGCGTCCTCGACCTCGGCCAGGAACACCGCGACTGCGATCTGCTGGAAGCGGCGCGCCAGATGCCCGGGCATCTCATTGTTGTCTTTCACCGAAATCTCCTCTGCGGGCAGGGGCGCTGCGGGTCGTTGACAAGTATACTGATAGTCAGCATACTGAGCAATATCCAAACAGAAAACTCGCGGGAGAGGTGCTCATGCAATTCCATCTCAATGGATTTCAGCCGGGCGACCCTGAAATCGCCGATCCCGCCGCGCGCGTTCAGGCATCGGGGGCGGCGGGCGCCGTGCCCGGCGAGGTCGATGTCCTCATCGTCGGCTGCGGGCCGGCCGGCCTGACGCTCGGCGCCCAGCTCGCGCAATTTCCTGACATCAAGACCTGCATTGTCGAGCAGAAGCCGGACCGCCTGCTGGTCGGCCAGGCCGACGGCATCGCCTGCCGCACCATGGAGATGTTCCACGCCTACGGCTTCAGCGAGCGCGTGTTGAAGGAAGCCTACTGGGTCAACGAGACGACGTTCTGGAAGCCCGATGCAGCGGCGCCGGAGAACATCGTCCGCAGCGGCCGGGTTCAGGACGTCGAGGACGGGCTCTCGGAATTCCCGCACGTCATCCTGAACCAGGCGCGCGTCCATGATTGCTTTCTCGACGTCATGCGCAAAGCGCCGGCGAAGCTCGCGCCGTATTACAGCCGCCGCGTGCTTGACCTGAATGTCGATCCGGCCGCCGGTGCCGCCGACCATGCCGTGACCGTGCGCCTCGAACGCGTCGATGCCGCGAACGAGGGCAAGGTCGAGACGATCAAGGCCCGCTACGTCGTCGGCTGCGACGGCGCCCGCAGCACGGTGCGCAACTCGATCGGTCGCGAGCTGCACGGAGATTCCGCCAACCACGCCTGGGGCGTGATGGACGTGCTGGCGGTGACCGATTTTCCGGACATCCGCTTCAAGTCGCTGATCCAGTCGGCCAAGGACGGCAGCCTGCTGATCATTCCGCGCGAAGGCGGCTACATGGTCCGGATCTATGTCGAGCTCGCCAAGCTCGACATCGGCGAACGCGTTGCCAATCGCAACATCACCGCCGATGACGTGATTGCGAAAGCGCAGCGGATCCTGAAGCCGCACCGGCTCGAGGTGAAGGAAATAGCCTGGTGGTCGGTCTACGAGATCGGCCAGCGCCTCACCGACAAGTTCGACGAGGTGCCGCAGAGCGAGGTCGCTACGCGCCTGCCGCGCATCTTCATCGCGGGCGATGCCTGCCACACCCACAGCCCGAAGGCGGGGCAGGGCATGAACGTCTCGATGCAGGATGCCTTCAATCTCGGCTGGAAGCTCGCCGCCGTGCTGCGGAGGCAGTGCGCGCCAAGCCTCCTGCATTCCTACTCGGCCGAGCGCCAGGCGGTCGCGAAGGAGCTGATCGATTTCGATCGCGAATGGGCCGGTATCCTCGCCTCCGCCGCCAAGGCCGGCGGCGCCGATGCCGCCAAGACGCAGGACTATTTCGTCCGGCACGGACGCTATACCGCCGGCACGGCAACGCATTACAGGCCCTCGGCGCTGACCGGCGCGGCCACGCATCAGCATCTCGCCGAAGGCTTCGTGATCGGCAAGCGTTTTCATTCCGCGCCGGTGATCCGGCTGGCGGATGCCAAGCCGGTGCATCTCGGCCACGCCGCGCAGGCCGACGGCCGTTTCCGCATCTACGCGTTCTCGCCCGCTGAAGATCCCGCAGGCCCGCGATCGGCCATTCGTGCCTTGTGCAATTTCCTCGCGGAGTCCCGGACATCACCGATCCGTCGATATACGCCCGTTGGCGCCGACATCGACAGCGTGATCGATCTGCGCGCGGTGTTTCAGCAGGATCATCGCGAGCTTGCCATCGCGGCGATGCCGCCGATGTTGCTCCCGAGCAAGGGCCGTTACGGCTTGCACGACTACGAGAAGATGTTCTGCTCGGATCGCAAGAGCGGCCACGACGTTTTCACGATGCGCGGCATCGATCGGGCGTCCGGCTGCATGGTGGTGGTGCGGCCCGACCAGTATGTCGCGACTGTGCTGCCGCTCGACGATTTTGCCGGGCTCGCCTCCTTCTTCGACGCCTTCATGCTGCCGGTCAGCTGAGGCCGAAAGCACCGCGCGCGCCGTCGGGTTCCGTGCGCGTACAATTTAAGAAGGTTCTTCGCTGCCAGATTTCATCGATCGTAAGATGTCTATCCAAAGCTGTAAGCATCCAATCGGGGCAGCGGGGGCACCGGAGGATGACGATGAGACAGAACCAAACGGAGACGCGCCGTCAGCAAAATGTCGCGAAGCGGTCGATGACCAAGGAGGCCAAGCAGCTGGCCGGCCTGATTGCCGGACTGCGCGAATCCCTCGAGGAAATCCACAAGGAGCGGGCGGGCACCAAGCTGTCGGGCGCCGAAATGGGTATGCTGGATGAGCGTCGCAACAATCTGCTGCTCACGATCGCAGCCCTCGATGACCGCCTCTCGGCGGTGCAGGGCCTGATCAATCTCGGCCGCCCTCATATCATCCGCGTGCACTAGCGCCGATCCGAGGTAACGCGATCGGCTCTGTTGCGGCGGCCCGGAGCCGGCCACAGGCCTCCTGGACGGCACCAAATTGCCACGCTCCCGGCGAATTGCCGCCAAAGCCCGCTGCCACGACAAGGCCGGGTGCAGGGCGACGCAAGGGGATGCAATTGGCCTACAAGATGGTCGCAGAACGCGACAACGAGAAGTACAGTTTCGCCCGCGAGAGCCGGTTGCTCATCGTGGCGAAGGCGAAAGTGTGGGCGAGCGAGGGGTGGCGAGTGGTCATCACCGACCAGGATGGCAAGGCCTACGCGCCGCCCGAATTCGATCAGCTGTCCGCAGCGTAACGGTGGGACGCGACCTTACTCTCAGAGCCGGTACCGCGCGCATCAGCGCACCGTGGTCTCCGAGAACAGGTTGATGATCACCACCCCTGATACGATCAGCGCGATGCCGACGAAGGCTGCGGCATCCAGGATCTGACGGAACAGCACGAAGGAGACGGTGGCGGTCAGGATGATGCCGACCCCGCCCCAGATCGCATAGGCGATGCTCAACGGGATTACCCGGATCGCCACCGAGAGTGCGTAGAACGAGGCGACGTAGAACAGCACCATGGCCAGCGTCGGCCAGGGACGCGTGAACTGCGCGGACTGCTGCAGGAACGCCGACGCGGTGACCTCGAACACGATGGCGAGGGCGAGAGCCGTATAGGCGTTGAAGGCGGAGGTCATGAGCCTCTCGGGAAGATACCGCGCGGGTGTCGCCAATATCACGCGCGAATGACGAGCCTGCGACATTGCCGACGGGCCCCGGTGACTTGCGCTGCATCGAGGCTACTCTTGCCACGCGCGGCGTTTGTCCGTACGGACCTCATTCATGCTCGTCATCTCGATCCAGAGCCAGGTGGTCCACGGCCATGTCGGCAACAGCGCGGCCGCCTACGCCATGCAGGCGGAGGGCGTGAACGTTGCGGCGGTGCCGACGACGCTGCTGTCCAATCATCCGCGCTATCCGAGCCTGCGCGGGCGGGTGCTGGAGACCGAGCTCGTCGCCGATCTTCTGACGGGCGTCGAGGAGCGCGGCCTGGTCGAGGAGGCCGCGGTGCTCGTCACCGGCTATCTCGGCTCGCCCGGCAATGCCGGCGTAATCGCCGATTTCGTCGAGCGGGCGCGCACGCGGAATGCGAAGCTGATCTATCTCTGCGATCCCGTGATCGGTGACGACGGCCGGGTCTATGTCGCGGACGGCATCCTCGACGTGGTTCGGCACCGGCTGCTGCCGGCGGCGAACCTGACGACGCCGAATCAGTTCGAGCTCGAGCTGCTCTCGGGAGTCACAATTTCCGACGCCGGGAGCCTCAGTGCGGCGTGCGCGGTGCTGGCCGGGGCGGGCCGCACCCACGTCGTCGCCACCGGCTGCACGCTCGCGGATACGGCGGCGGGGCAGGTGGAGACGATCCTGTGCCGCGACGGACGATTGTCGCGCTTTGCGACGCCGCACCTGCCGATCCGTCCCTTCGGGACCGGCGATCTCCTCACCGGGCTGATAGCGGCGCATCTGGCCAAGGGCGAAGCGATGGAGCTGGCGGTGCGGCGCGCGGTCGACACGGTCTTCGCGGTGCTGGTGCGCACGCAAGCTACCGGCTCGGCCGAGATGCGGCTGGTGCCGCTGCCGACGGCGGAGCGCGAGCTGTAAACGGTCAGGTCGCGCGCTTGACGGCCGATTGCGCCGATTTCTGCGGCTTGGCCGGGCTCTTCTGCTCGCGCGCGGCCTGGGCCTTCGGCGGCTTGGCGCTCGCGACGGCCCGCGGCGTCTTCGGCTTGGCGCCGGCCACGTCCTTGCGATCGGAGGTGCCGCGCTTCGAGATATATTCCTGGCCGTCGATCGGGCCGACATGCGGCGGATCGCGGCCGAGATAGGGCCGGCCGATGCCGAACGCCTTGCCGTTGGCATCGACCCACTTCCACAGGATTTCGGTCGAGACCCAGCGCTGCGCCCGGTTATTGCCTTGCGTGCTGACGATGTCGGCCGCCATGCCGTGGCCATACCCGCCGCGCGTGCTGCCGCCGTGATAGGAGCGGTTGGAGGCGGCTTTCAGGCCGCTCGCGATCGACTGGCGATAGTCGTCGCGGAACGCGCTGGTGATGCCCGGCGAAAGGCCGGCGGCTTCCGCCGCGAGCATCATGCGGAACAGCTTCTGCTTGAAGCTCTTGTCCATGCCGCCGATGACGTAGTCCATCATCGACATGCCGGCGCGCTCGGCCGCGTTCGGATCCTTCCAGGTGAAGTCCTGGTCGACCAGCTTCGTGAAGCTGCGCATCACCGTGACGGTCTTGCCCTTGCGCTTGACGGTGACCGCGCGCCGCTCCTGAACCTTGATCGTGTCTTCCTTGGCGGTGCGCTGATAGAGCGCCCAGAGATAGCGGTCGATGCAGGCTTCCATGACGAAGCATTCGTCGAGCACGGCGATGTTGTCGGCCGGCGGTGACGCCTTGCCCGCAGGCGCGACGGGGCCGCTCGCGATCGCCGCGGGGGACAATGCGTCCGTCGTCACGATCTCGGTGGGGTCGGCGGAGGCGAGCTTGACGGGCTCGGGCAGAGGGGCGGGGGCAACCTCGCTGACGAGAGGCTCCGGCTCGGGGGAGATCTGCGGCGCGGGAGCAGGTTCCGCCGGCAAGATCAGGACCGGATCGGCCGAAACAAGCTTGACGGTGGCGGCGGGCTGCTCGGGCGCTATCTCTGCTGGCGCCGCAGGGGCAGGGGCCGCAGCGACGGCGGCGGCGATGTCGGCGGTCAGAGCGAGGCCGTCCTCGATGGTCGCAGCCCGAGGCACGTCGGCGAGGTCGATGCGGGAAAGATCTTTGGCACGCGAGATCGCGGCCGCATTGGCACCGCTGTTCTCGATGAGCGCAGGCGCATAGGCGGAGAGAGACAACGCGAGCCAGCCGGCGACAACGGCCGAGGGACACGACACCGCCACCAGAAGAGACCGCCGATCGTTCATGATCCCTGCCTCCAAACGGTCTGCCCGAACCATCTTGCTCGAACAGTGATGATGCAAACAGTCTGACGAAAACAGTCTTGCACGGAAAGGCATGCAGCGCGTCGATTGTTCGGGCCACGGTGTGGCGGCGCAATGGCGCAAATCGGCGAGCGCGGGCTTTTCGAGGCGGGTGTTGCCGAAGTGCAACGCCCGGTTCCATTCCGCGTTGCCGCAACTTTGTTGCTGCTGGTGCGTTGGAGGCGCCATGACGCATCCCTCGCTTCGTCCCATGGACGCCTTCGACCCCACCGAGCCCGCTATCCTGCACGATCGTCTCTCCGACACGATCATCACCTGGACCGCCGATCAGGCCGAGGACTACCGCCGCGCCAGCCGGCCCGGCGCGGATGGGACCGTGGCCTGGAAGACCTATCTCTTCGATGGCTGGGGCAACGTTCTGGGTGGCTGAGCACCACCCATTGAGGCGCTGCGGCGCGGCCGACTCGAATAAGCGCGGGTCGCCGGGCTCGCCGCGCGCAGGCTTGACGGCGAGCGGCCGTACAGTTCGGCGAAGGCGGCGTTGAACCTGCGCAGGCTGCCGAACCCGGCCTGGAATGCGATCGCGGTCATGCTGTCATCGCCGGCATCGAGCAGGCGCTTGGCGCGCTGGACGCGCAATGTCTTGGCGAGCTGCTGCGGCGTAGCGCCGACATGGCGCTCGAACAGGCGCGCCAGGTGACGCGACGAGATGCCGAGCCGCGTCGCGAGATCAACCACCGAGCCTTCATCCAGCGCACCGTCATCGATGAGCCTTATGGCCCGGGCCACCGTGGAGCGCGTGCCGTTCCAAGCCGGGCAGAATGGAGCGGTCTCGGGACGGCAGCGCAGGCAGGGCCGGAAGCCGGCGGCCTCGGCAGCCGCCGCCGTCGGATAATAGACCACGTTGCGCGCCAGCGGCTGCTTGGCCGGACAGACCGGCCGGCAATAGATGCCCGTGGTCTTCACCGCCGTGAAGAAGCGGCCGTCATAGCGGGGATCGCGGCGCAGGCGCGCGGCGTTGCAGACATCGAAGCTCAGCATGAGCGGATAGTAGCGCATGGGGGCGGCGGCGGAAGGCCTAGCCGGATGACCGAGTCCGATTATGACGAGCCGCGGCGCGCCTCGCGGCCTAGAAGGCGGTTCTCATCGCAACACGGCCGGAGGCGCCATCGTGACCAGCCCGAGAGACGTCGTACTGAACGCCTGGAAGACCTTTTCATCACGCGATCCCGAGCGCATAGCGGCACTCTTCGCCGAAGACGCCGAATGGATCGCGCCGAAGGGCAATGCCACCGCCATCGCGCTCGACCACACCGATCACATGAAGGGGTCGCACCAGATCGGGCGCTTCATCGCGCAGGAGATGCACCGATTGTTTTCGGAGATCGATATCGCGTTCCGCGGCGTGTATGTCGACGGCGATGTCGTGATCGTGGAGGAGCGGATGCGCGCCACGCTGCCCGGCGGCAAGCCGTACGAGAACGAGTATTGCTTCGTGTTCGAGGTGGTGGGCGACCGTATCAGGCAGGTGCGGGAATACATGGATACGCGCAAGGGATGGCGGATGGTCTTCGATGAGGGGCTGTAACACGCGCAGTCGGCATCGCCCTCGCGTGACAGCTCTGCAGCCGCGTGGGTTGAGCGGCTCAGCGCGCCGACATATCGAGTGATCCATGGATCAGCGGACGAGCGGCGCCGACGCTCAGAAGAAGGATGCCGCGCCGGCACTGCTCGGCGTGGTCTGCGGGCTTGCCGCGGCGCTGTTCTGGGCGCTCGGCTTTGCCGCCACGCGGCACGGCCTCAAGGCCGGCTTCACGCCGGTCGATCTGCTGGTGCATCGCTATGTCTGGTCGGGGGTCGCCTTCCTGCCCCTGGTGTTGCGCGCCGGACTCTCCGATCTCTGCGGCATCGGCTGGGGCAGAGGGCTCGTGCTGATGGTGCTCGGCGGTCCCGTGATGTCGCTGATCTCGTACATCGGATTCCTGTTCGTCCCGCTCGGCCACGGCAGCGTGATCCAGCCCTCTTGCGCGACGCTCGGCGGTCTCCTGCTCGCGGCGGTCGTGCTGAAGGAGCGGATCTCCGCCTCGCGCCTGACCGGCGCGCTCGTCATCGTCGGAGGCCTCGGCGTGATCGGTGCGGAATCGATCGGCCACATCGGTGCCGACGGCATTCAGGGCGATCTGATCTTCGTGCTTGCCGGGTTCATGTTCGCCGGCTTCGGCGCGATGCTGCGCCGATGGCGCGTCTCGGCCGTGTCGGCGGCGCTCGTGATCAACGTGCTGTCGCTGCTGCTGGTGCCGGTCTACGTCGCCACGGTCGGCCTCGCCCACATTGCATCAATCGGCATGACCGAGAACGCCATCCAGGCGCTGGCGCAGGGCGCGCTTGCCGGCCCCGCCGCGCTCTATCTCTACGCCGTCTCGGTCCAGCGTCTCGGCGTCGCCCGCGCCGCGGTGTTTCCGGCCTGCGTGCCAGCGCTGACGCTGCTCACCGGCTGGCTGCTGCTTGGCGAGCCGCCGACGATGCTGCAGACGGCAGGCCTCGTGACGGTGCTGTGCGGGTTCTACCTGGCGCAGCGGCAAAGCTAGCGGACCTCAGGCCTTCCTCACGAACTCCGACTTCAGATTCATCGCGCCGATGCCGTCGATCTTGCAGGCGATGTCGTGGCCGTCGCTGGCGTCCTGCAGGCGGATGTTGCGCACCTTGGTGCCGCCCTTGACGACCGAGGACGAGCCCTTGATCTTGAGATCCTTGATCACGATCACGCTGTCGCCGTCGGCGAGCAAATTGCCGTTGGCATCGCGCACACCCGCTGCCTGCGCCGTGTCCGCGACCGCGTCCGCCGCGCCGCTCCATTCATGGCCGCATTCCGGGCAGACCCAGAGATCGCGGTCCTGATAGGCGTGCTCGGAATTGCAGGTCGGGCATTTCATCGTGTCGGTCATGACGGGTCTTGTCTCGTGGGTTCGTATCGCGGCGCGACCGTAGAGGCGGGAGGCGGGAAAGCAAGGAAAAGCTGCGTACGGCGTGGGCCTTGCGGCGCCTGCCGGTGCGATGTCACCGAACCAGCCCGAGCCCTTCAATGAACCAACGCGCGCGTTGAGATGCATCAACGGGCACTGCGCGCGAAGGTCGTATCGTCTCCTCGGAAATGACCGCCGGAGGCCGCGATGGACGACACGCTCAGAGCAAAGATCCAGACCTTGCTGGACCAGCACCGCACGATGCGGATCGCGACGCTTCGCGCCGATGGCTGGCCGCAAGTGACGACGGTCGGCTATGCCAACGAAGGTTTCACCATCTACTTCCTCTGCGGCCCCGACAGCCAGAAGGCGCAGAACATCGCGCGGGACGATCGCGTGTCGCTGGCGATCGACGACGATCCGGCGCAGGTGATGGAGATCACCGGACTGTCCATGGCGGCGCGGGCGGTGGCCGTGACCGACCCGGCCGAAGCCGAGAAGGCGATCGCGCTTCTGATGGCGCGCTATCCCGAGCAGAAGGCCCTCGGCCTTCCCGTGCCGAAGCCGTCCGAGGTGCGGCTGATCCGCCTCAGGCCGACGGTGATCTCGCTGCTCGATTATTCCAAGGGCTTCGGCCACACCGACCTCGTGACGTGCTGAGCCGCTTGCTTGACGCAGATCAAGCTGGCACCGTGGTGCAAATCTAGGCTGCGCGATCAGTCAATCGCGGTGAGGTGGGCGATGTCGCACAGTGCTCGAATCTCGATCGGCATCGTCATCCTGATTGCGCTGTCGGTGCTGTTTCTCTTCAGCGTCGTCCACACCGCCGCCGGGGCGCCGAGGCCCCAATCGGGCGCGATCGCCGCGGGTCATCGCCTGGCGCAGGCGTGGTGCCAGTCGTGTCACGCGATCGAGCCGCACATGGCCGGCTTCTTCGACGAGGCGCCGAGCTTCCAATCCATCGCCGACCGCAAGGGCACCACCGCGCTGTCGCTCAAGGTGTTCTGGCGGACCAGCCACCGCAACATGCCGAACCTCGTGATCTCGCCGGAGCAGGCCGAGGTGCTCTCGGCCTATATCCTGAGCCTGAAGCGCGATTGAGGGCCCGGCCAGGCAAAGTTTCGAAAACAACCCCATGCACAGTAGCCAAGCCTATGGAATCACTGGGCTTTGTTTTGATTCGGTGATTCCGAATGCGAATTTGACCCGTCGGGCAAAACAATGGCATGATGCCATGCTGGCGCAGGTCCGTTGATGGGCGATTGATCGGGGCGTCGGGTGCGGCACCATCCCGGATTCCGCTGACGCTCCATCCGGGCTAGGCTCACTGTGCAATCTGCGACGAGCCCCTCATGAGCTTCCTCCTCAACATCGATGTTCCCGACGTGGCGAAAGCCACGGCGTTCTACACCGAAGCCTTCGGCCTTACGGTCGGCCGCCGCTTCGGCGCCGATTTCGTCGAGCTCAACGGCTGGCCGGCGCCGGTGTATCTCCTGACCAAGCAGGCCGGCACGATCGGCGCCGGCGGCGACCGCCGCCGCTACGGGCGGCACTGGACGCCGGTGCATGTCGACGTCGTCGTCGACGATGTCGATGCCGCCGTCGCGCGTGCGCTCGCTGCAGGCGCGATCCTGGAGGTGCCGGCGAGCGATGCGCCCTATGGCCGGATCGCGATGCTGGCCGATCCGTTCGGGCACGGCTTTTGTCTGCTGGCGTTCAGCGCGAAGGGATATGATGCGTTGCTGGAGAGTTCGTAACCCGGGCAACGATCGCAGCAAGCTACAATCGGGACGACATGCCGGCAAAACCGCGAAGGAAGCTGAAGACCTACCAGACCTCGCTCGGCTTCTTCGACCAGGCGATCGCCGCGCCCTCGATGAAGGCGGCGCTCGAGGCCTGGGGCGCCAGCTCCAACCTGTTCCACCAGGGCGCGGCGAAGGAGACCGACGACCCCGATGTCGTCGCCGCGACCATGGCGAAGCCGGGCGTGGTGCTGAGGCGCCCGGTCGGCTCGGACGGCCCGTTCACCGAGAGCGCGGAGCTGCCGACCGATCTCGGCGAGGGCGAGGCGAGGCCCAGGAGCAAGTCGAAGCGCAAATCGGGAGCGCAGAAGCGTCCAGCCAGGACGGCGCGGAAGGCAAGCCGCGCAATCGATGATGCAGCCGTCCGCAAGGCCGCCGCGGCCTTCGAGAAGGAGGAGCGACGGCGCGAGGTCGCGCGGGCCAGGGAAGAGGCCGCCCGCGCCAGGGAGCGCGCGCGCCGCGACAAGGCGGTGACTGCTGCGGAAGCGGCATTGGACAAGGCGCGGCGCGAGCACGGCGCCAAGGCCGAGGCGATCGAAGCCGAGCGTGCCGCGCTCGATGCGCGCGCCGAGGCCGAGCAGGCGCGCTGGGACCAGCAAAGGAAGAAGCTGGAGCAGGCGCTGCGCCGGGCGCGCGAGTAGCTTTCGCAAGGGGGAAGGAATTTCTTTACCATGCGATCCGGTCCCCGCCGTCTCGCCCGACGTTTAGGAGTTGCGGCAAAATTCTGCGCTATCGTCGCCCGGATAGGAATTGCGCTTCGGGAGCCGTCATGAGCGATCATCGCGCCGCGATCAGGCATCACACGCTGAGGACCGGCATCGTCGAATTCGACAACGGCAGCGGCAGCACCGTCAGCGTGCCCTGCACGATCCGCGACGTCTCCGGCACCGGCGCGCGGCTGGAGCTCAACAGCTCGGCATGGGTCGCCGAAGCGTTCACGTTGGTTTTCGCAAGCGGCCTGCGCAAGGGCTGCCGCGTCGCCTGGCGCAAGGGCCGGCTGGTCGGAGCTGCGTTCGCGGACGGCTGTGCCAGCCTGACCGAGCAGGCGGTGATGATGACCGCGGAGGAGCAGGCCCGCCACCGCCGCGGCATCGGTGCGCGCGTCAGGGCGGCGCGCGAGGCCCGCGGCTACACGCAAGGCCAGCTCGCCGAGCACCTCAGCGTCACGCCGGCCTTCGTGGCATCGGCCGAGCAGGGCGAGGCGGACATTCCGCTGTACCAGCTGATGCATGTCGCCGATTTGCTGATGGTCGGTCTCGACCGGCTCGTGGCGGGGCCGGCGGCGGAGGAGGTGGATGCGGCGTAGGGTTTGTTAGCGCGAGGGCACCGTTCTCTCCCCGTCATTGCGAGCGAAGCGAAGCAATCCAGAATCCCTCCGCGGAAAAGATTCTGGATCGCTTCGTCGCAAGGGCTCCTCGCAATGACGTGGAGAGAGCGGAGCGCAAAAGCCAGCAGCGGCCGCCCCTGCGCGCTCGCGCGAAATTTGCTTGCCTTGCCTCACATCCTTTTGCACTCTTTGCGCGAAGGAGACCAACGCATGACAAAACTGACCGCCGCCTGCGCGCTCGGAACCGCCCTGGTGCTGGGCAGCCTCGCAACATCGGGTGCGGAGGCGCGCACGCGCAAAGCCGTCGTCGTTCGCGCCCCGCAAGAGCGCCTCATCGTCACGGCGCCCGTGCTGCGGCCGACGCCGTGGGATTACAACGTCGTTCCGCGCTACCGCTATCGCCCGGAGGACGACAAGGTCGATCCCTACGGCCCGCCCTTGGTGCCGTCCTACGTGCGCTATGAGGGATGGCGCTGGCCGTATTGGTGGTGAGCTGGACGAAGCGTGTCTGGGCGCCGGTTGAGACTTTCCCCGAATTCCCCCATATTGCGGGAATGTCGAAGGATGCGCTCGCGAACCTGACCTCAGCCGTGACGACGATCAACACGCCGATGCCCGTGGGGATCGACGAAGCTACTCTGCTCGCATGTCTGAAAGGGGAGATTCTTGAGCGCAAATGGCGCGTGCACGTGCAGGCGTTGTTCGACGAGGTCGATGTTTCCGTCATCCATCAGCTGGTGGTTGATCATATCGTGACGTTCGACGAATTATCGAAGGCCATCGACGCCTGGCAGGTCACGGAGTCCGAGAATGAAAGATGGGTCAGGGAGATGGCTTCCTTCGAGGTGGGAAGACCTCCTGGAGAAGGCATTGGTCGCGCTCGATAGTCTTGAGGGCGGCGCCGGGCCGTGGACGTTCGGCGGGGGCACCGCGCTCGCGCAGATCCTGGGTCACCGGGTCAGCTACGACGTCGATATCTTTCTGGACTCGAGCACGGCCTTGAAGAAGCTCGCGCCGAACGCGAACCCGGTGACGAAGTCGCTGTGCGATACCTGGCAATGGCCCGGCAAGTACCTGAAGCTCATCCTGCGCGACGTCGGTGAAATCGATTTTTTGAACGCCCCGTCCTACATCGACAATCCGACCTATGACCTGAAAGTCGGCGAACGCAGCATCGCGGCGGAGCGATCCGCGGAAATCGCGACCAAGAAGCTGGTCTACCGCGCATCGACCTACACGGCACGAGACGCCTTCGATCTCGCCGCGATCTTCCTGCATGATCGTTCGGCGTTGAGCGAGATCGCGCAATGTCCGGCCATCACTGAGCACGTCGTGTCGTCTGCACAAAACAGGTTGAACCTCGCGAAGAACCAGTATCAAGCGGAGATGAGAAGCCTGATCAACGCGACACCGCGGGGGGAGGATTTCATCGATCGTGCTTGCGAGATTGCGTTGGAGGCGCTTGCGGAGATTCGCGATTTGATCCCCGAGGAGTGAGACCAAACCAGCCTGCAGTTTGTAGGATGGGTAGAGCGTAGCGAAACCCATCGGCATACGCGCGGACAGATGATGGGTTTCGCAAGTGCTCTACCCATCCTACGCGCTGTTGATGGGTTTCGCTCCGCTCTACCCATCCTACGAGCTCAACCAAATTCGGCCATCAATAGCGGCCGCCGCTGCTCTTTTGCTGCGTGATCCAGTCCGACAATGATTTCGGTGTCGATTTCGCAGTCCGGCCCGCTGATGCCTTCGGATTGTCGCGGACGCCTTTCGCCGGACGGGTGCGCGACGCTTCCGTTGCGCCAGCGCTCTTCAAGGCAGATGCCTCGGCAGCCTCCTTCTCCAGGCGCAGCTGTTTCAATCGCGCCATCTTGATACGCTCGGCCTCGACTTCGGGTCGCTCGGCCAGCTGCGGCTTGTGCTGGGCAACCTCTGCCGGGACCAGGACACCGAGAATGGTCGTCTCGCCGAGCGCCTTGCAGGCTTCCAACCGATGCAGTCCCTCGACCAGGACGAGGCGGTCGCCGTCGCGCCAAACGGAAATCGGGGCCTGTTGTCCGATCTCCAAAATACTTTCCGCGATCTCCGCGACGGTCTCGGGCTTGAGGGCTTTCTTCTGCTTGGTGGGAACGAAGATCTTCTCGATCGGGAAGCTTTCCGGTTTGGGCATATCGTGACTCCGCTTCTACCGGACGCACCGGAACCCATGCCGGTGGAGTTTAGGGGTGAAGAGGTCGACCGCAAAGGCAATTCGGCGGCGTGGCGTGAGGAACGAAACGCCGAAGCGTTCGATTGACTGGCATCACCTGACGCTCAAAGGAGACACGGATGGAACTGTCCGGGAAGAAGATCGCGATTCTCGCCACCAACGGCTTCGAGCAGTCGGAACTCGAAGTGCCGCGTGATACGCTCAAGGCAGCCGGCGCGACCGTGGAGATCATTTCGCCGCAAGCCGGCGAGATCAAGGGCTGGGACGAGAAGGACTGGGGCCGTCCGGTCAAGGTCGACAAGACCCTCGATCAGGCCGCAGCCGGAGACTACGACGCTCTCGTGCTGCCCGGCGGGCAGATCAACCCCGATCTGCTGCGCGTCGAGCCGAAGGCGCTTCAATTCATCAAGAGCGTTTTCGAGGCCAAGAAGGTCGTGGCCGCGGTCTGTCATGCGCCCTGGCTGCTGGTCGAGACCGGCATCGCCAAGGGCCGCAGGATGACGTCCTACAAATCGATCAAGACCGACGTCGCCAACGCCGGCGCGAAATGGGAGGATTCGGAGGTGGTCGTCGACCAGGGCCTCATCACCTCGCGCAACCCCGGCGACCTCAAGGCCTTCAGCGCGAAGATCATCGAAGAGGTGAGGGAGGGGCGGCACACGCAGCGCAGTAGTGCGGCTTAGCTGTGATTGCGGTGACGGTGCATTGGATCGACGCCCTCCAGCCGTGGTCATGGTGGCGGGCGACAGCGAATGATTTAGTGCACTGTCACCGTAATAGCCGGTCGCCGATCATTCCGGGGTCCGCATCCTGGTCTGCACGTTTCACTCGGTACTTAAATTCGTCGCTTTCAAGCACCTGTTTGATCACTGAATGAAGAAGCAAATCGGCGTGCTTTCGTTCTGCGGTGCCATCTTTGCCAATTGGGCCGATTACGAAGCACAGATCGGTGTCGACTGGTTCTCCAATAGCCAATTGGTTTCCCCTTAATTTATTCATGAGTATTGGGTGGAATTTAGAATGTGCCCCCCTCTGGTTGTAAAGAGAAGGGCGGTCGTAAGGCCGCCCTTCTCGGTATGTAGATCAATTCTTTGGCTGCTGCTGCTTCTTCGCAACTATCGCCTCAAGAACACCCCGTCGTGCTGCCGCACGTATCGCACTTCATGCACGTCCCATTCCGCACCAGCGTGAAGTTGCCGCACTCTGAGCACATCTCGCCCTCGTAGCCCTTGGCCTTCGCTTCCGCGCGGCGCTCGGCCTTGCTCGGGACCGCCGTTGCCGCGGTGCCGGCCTTGCTCCATTGCAGCTGCTCGAGCTTCTCCGTCGGAGACAGGTCGTGCTGGGCTTCCTGCTTCAGGGCGACGGCGCCTTCGATGGCGTCGCCGACGCGGGAGGAGGTGCCGTGGGCGGCCAGCGCCGTGACCCGGCTGCCGCCGGAGGGCGCGCTGTCGTTGCCCTGGCTGACCGCGGCCGAGCCGCCGCGCATCACGACGAGGTTGTCCGTGCGCGAGCGGGTGAGGCCGCGCGAGACCAGCTTGGTCGCGTGGTGGCCGCCGTCCTCGTCCGGCTCCTTGCCTTCCTCGACGCCCTTGCCGAGCGCATCAAAACCCGTCTCGTTGGGATCGACATGGGCGAGGTCGAAGCGGCTGAGATAGCTCACCGCGAGCTCGCGGAAGACGTAGTCGAGGATCGAGGTCGCGTACTTGATGCTGTCGTTGCCCTGCACGGGGCCCGCCGGCTCGAAGCGGGTGAAGGTGAAGGCGTCGACATATTCGTCGAGCGGCACGCCGTATTGCAGGCCGAGCGACACCGCGATGGCGAAGTTGTTGATGAAGGAGCGCAGCGCCGCGCCTTCCTTGTGCATGTCGATGAAGATCTCGCCGAGGCGACCGTCATCGTATTCGCCGGTGCGGAGATAGACTTTATGTCCGCCGACGACCGCCTTCTGGGTGTAGCCCTTGCGGCGATCGGGCATCTTCTCGCGCTCGCGCATCACGACGATGCGCTCGACCAGCTTCTCGACGACCTTTTCGGCCACATGCGTGGCGCGCGCCGCCATCGGCTTTTCATGCAGCTGCTCGACGGCATCGTCCTCGTCCTCGTCATCGCTGATGAGCTGCGAGTTGAGCGGCTGGGAGAGCTTGGAGCCGTCGCGATAGAGCGCGTTGGCCTTGAGGGCGAGCTTCCACGACAGCATGTAGGCGGACTTGCAGTCCTCCACCGTGGCGTCGTTCGGCATGTTGATGGTCTTGGAGATCGCGCCCGAGATGAAGGGCTGCGCCGCCGCCATCATGCGGATGTGGCTCTCGACCGACAGATAACGCTTGCCGATCTTGCCGCAGGGATTTGCGCAGTCGAACACGGGATAGTGCTCGGCCTTGAGGTGCGGGGCACCTTCCACCGTCATCGCGCCGCAGATGTGGACGTTGGCCGCCTCGATCTCACGCTTGGTGAAGCCGACGGCCTGGAGGAGGTCGAAGCCGGGCGCTGCAATGGCTTCCGCGCCGATTCCGAGCTGGTCGCGGATGAAATCCTCGCCAAACGTCCACTTGTTGAAGGCGAACTTGATGTCGAAGGCAGTCGGCAGGGCCTTCTCGACCTTGGCGATCGCCTCATCGGTAAAGCCCTTGGCCTTCAGCGTGCTGACGTTGATGCCGGGGGCGTTCGACAGCGAGCCGTGGCCGACGGCGTAGGCCTCGATCTCGGCGATCTCAGCTTCGCGATAGCCGAGCGCGCGGAGCGCTGCCGGCACCGCACGGTTGATGATCTTGAAGTAGCCGCCGCCGGCGAGCTTCTTGAACTTGACCAGGGCGAAGTCGGGCTCGATGCCGGTGGTGTCGCAATCCATGACGAGGCCGATCGTGCCGGTCGGCGCGATCACCGTGGTCTGGGCGTTGCGATAGCCGTGCTTCTCGCCGAGCTCGAGCGCCGCATCCCAGGCGGCCTGGGCATGGTTGACGAGGTCGGCTTGCGGGCAGGAGACGAGGTCGAGCGGCACCGGGTTGACGCTCAGCGCCTCATAGCCCAAGGCCTCGCCATGCGCCGCACGGCGGTGGTTGCGGATCACGCGCAGCATGTGCGCGGCGTTCTTCTTGTAGCCGGGGAAGGTGCCCAGTTCAGCAGCTATTTCCGCGGAGGTCTTGTAGGTGATGCCGGTCATGACGGCGGTCAGCGCGCCGCAGAGCGCGCGGCCTTCCTTGCTGTCATAGGGCAGGCCCATGGTCATCAGGAGGCCGCCGATATTGGCGTAGCCGAGGCCGAGCGTGCGGAACTCGTAGGAGAGCTCGGCGATCGCCTTCGACGGGAACTGCGCCATCATCACGGAGATTTCAAGCACGATGGTCCAGAGCCGGCAGAGGTGCTCATAGCCCTCGACGTCGAAGCGCTTGGTCTCGGTGTTGTAGAACGTCAGCAGGTTCGCCGAGGCGAGGTTGCACGCGGTGTCGTCCAGGAACATGTATTCCGAGCACGGATTCGATGCGCGGATGTCGCCGGACGCCTTGCAGGTGTGCCAGTCGTTCATCGTGGTGTTGAAGTGCAGGCCCGGATCGGCCGAGGCCCAGGCGGCGTAGCCGATCTTCTCCCAGAGGTCGCGCGCCTTCAGCGTCTTCGTCACCTTCTTGGAGGTGCGGGCGTTCAGATTCCAGTCGCCGTCGGTCTCGACCGCGCGCAGGAAGTCGTCCCGTAGCGAGACCGAGTTGTTGGAGTTCTGGCCGGAGACCGTGAGATAGGCTTCCGAGTCCCAGTCGGTATCGTAGGTGTCGAACTGGATGTCCTTGTAGCCTTGCTTCGCAAACTGGATGACGCGCTTGATGTAATTGTCGGGCACCAGGCTGCGGCGCGCGAGCTTGATCTCGCGGCGCAGCGCCGGGTTCTTCTCGGGGTCGAAGCAATCGTCGCCCGAGCCTTCGCAATTGACGCAGGCCTTCAGCACCGCCTTGAGGTGCTTCTGGTTGATCTTGGAGCCCGTGACGAGGGCGGCGACCTTCTGCTCCTCCTTCACCTTCCAGTCGATATAGGTCTCGATGTCGGGGTGATCGACGTCGACCACGACCATCTTGGCGGCGCGGCGGGTGGTGCCGCCGCTCTTGATCGCGCCCGCGGCGCGGTCGCCGATCTTGAGGAAGCTCATCAGGCCGCTTGAGCGGCCGCCGCCGGAGAGCTTTTCGCCTTCGCCGCGCAGGCGCGAGAAGTTGGAGCCGGTGCCGGAGCCGTATTTGAACAGGCGCGCCTCGCGGACCCAGAGGTCCATGATGCCGCCCTCATTGACGAGGTCGTCACCGACGCCCTGGATGAAGCAGGCATGCGGCTGCGGATGCTCGTAGGCCGACTTGGACTTGGTCAGCTTGCCGGTGAAGGGGTCGACGTAATAATGGCCCTGGCCGGGGCCGTCGATGCCGTAGGCCCAGTGCAGGCCGGTGTTGAACCATTGCGGCGAGTTCGGCGCGACCATCTGCATGGCGAGCATGTAGCGGAGCTCGTCATAGAAGGCCTGGGCGTCCTCGTCGGTCGAGAAGTACTTGCCCTTCCAGCCCCAATAGGTCCAGCAGCCGGCGAGGCGGTCGAACACCTGCTTTGCGCTGAGCTCGCTGACATAGCGCTCCTTCTCAGGGAGAGCATTGAGCGCGTCGGTGTCGGGCACGGAGCGCCACAGGAAGGAGGGGACGGATTCCTCCTCGACTTTCTTCAGGCGCGCGGCAACGCCGGCTTTGCGGAAATATTTCTGGGCCAGCACGTCGGAGGCGACCTGCGACCACTCGGCCGGGACCTCGACATTCTCGAGCTTGAACACGACCGAGCCGTCGGGATTGCGAATCTCCGACGTGGTCAGGCGGAAATCGATTCCCGCATAAGGTGACTGTCCCGAAATGGTGTGGCGCCGCTCAATCCGCATGGTCTTGCCCCGTCCTTTTCTTTGACCGGTCCTGCCCCTCGCTCTCGGGCGTGCCGGGTCGTCATTGCATCGCGCGGCGCCTTCAGCCGTTCGGCCTTGGGGCACCGCAGTTCAGCCGGTGGATCCGGCCCTGTTTTTTCCCGGCACGAGATCGATGCGTCGCATCGACCATCCCGCCGGCATGTCCACACCCATCCGCCCCCAAGGGGATGCCTGCGACATGCGTTCAACGCCCCACAACGTCACTTCGTCATCGATGCCATCCGGGCCTGTTGCCGGCCCGTTCTGGCGCCCGAAGAGCCTCGCATTCCGAGGGCAGACACGCCCTCATTCCGCAGCCTTTGGCCGGCTGGCGGAGCTGAAATTTGCGAGACCCTTTGGGGGAGTGCCGGCGGGACGCAAACTCACTCGCGCCGAACGGACCGAAAGCTAGGACTCTCCGTTGCGCCCGTCAAGAACTAGTGCGAGTTCCTGAATCAAATACTAAATATGGTGGATTGTGGGGGATAACAGGGGTCTTCGCCGCGCCTGTCGTGAGCCCAAGTATCAGTGAGTCCTCAGGGATTCCCAACCGAAAAAATTTGCATGCCGTGATGATGCGGAGCTTCATCCCGCTGTTCACAGGCTGGGTATATTTTTGAGCGATGGGATTGCGTCAGCAGGACTCACGTAGCCCTACGGAAGGTGAGGGCAGGCATGCCCGCCGAACTGGTGGTGGGACCTGCGAATCCGGGCCAAGCTGGCCGCCAGATTTGCCGGACTACCCAACATGCTTGATTCGATGAAGCCGGGCGCGCGGCCGCGCATCGCCCCGGCCGGCCTGATGTTCCTTGCGATCACCTCGATCGGCTGGGGCTTCAACTGGCCGGTGACGAAATTCCTGCTCGGCGAACTGCCGCCTCTGACCCTGCGCGGGGTCACCGGCGTGCTCGGCGCGCTGCTGCTGGCGCTGCTTGCTGTGATGCGCCGGCAAAGCCTGCGCGTTCAGGGCCCGGTCTGGCCGCGCCTGCTCACCGCGGCCGCGCTCAACGTCACCGGCTGGATGGTGCTGATGGGGCTGGCGCTGCTCTGGCTGCCGGCGAGCGAGGCGGCGCTGATCGCCTACACGATGCCGGTGTGGGCCTCGATCATCGCCTGGCCGGTCCTCGGGGAGCGGCCGACGGTGCTGCGCACGCTCGGCCTGGTGCTGGCCTTCGCGGGGCTTGGCTCGATCATGGGCGGCAATGGCATGGCTGCCAGCACGGCGAAGCTGCCGGGCATCATCATGGTGCTGGTCGGCGCGTTCGGCTTCGCCCTCGGCACGGTGCTCTCGAAGAAGTATCCGATTCACCTGCCGCCACTCACCGCGGCCGCCTGGCAGATCGGGATCGGCTGCTTGCCGATCTCGATCGTCGGCCTTCTGATCGAGACCACGCATTTGTCGCAGGTGACGCCGCTCGGCTGGTGGCTGCTGGTCTATTCGGTGGTCGGGCAGTTCTGCATCGCCTATGTCAGCTGGTTCGCAGCGCTTGCGCGCCTGCCGGCCTCGGTCGCCGCGATCGGCACCATGGCGGTGCCGGTGATCGGCGTCGTGGCATCGGCGCTCGCGCTCGGCGAGCCGCTCGGGGCCGGGCAGGTCGCGGGGCTGGTGTTCACGCTGGCGGCGGTGGTGATGGCGACGCGCGGTTAGCCCCCAGCGCCTTCCTGATCATCTCGGCGAGCTGGTTTCTCCGATAGGGCTTGGTCAGCAGCATCACGCCGTCGTCGAGCTTGCCGTGATGGACGATGGCGTTGTCGGTGTAGCCGGAGGTGTAGAGCACTTTCAGGCCCGGCCGGCGCCTTGCCACCTCTTCGGCGAGCTCGCGGCCGCTCATGCCGCCGGGGATGACGACGTCGGTGAACAGCAGGTCGAAGCTCTGGCCGGCCTCGATCAGGTCCAGCGCCGCCTTGCCGTCGGGCGCGGCGACCGTCTTGTAGCCGAGGCTCTGCAGCTGCGCGGTGACGAAGTTGCGCACCAGCGGATCGTCCTCGACCACGAAGATGGTCTCGGCGCCGCCTTCGGCCTGCGGCGTGACGCCGGCTGCCGTCTCCGCGGCGCCTTCGCCCGGCGGCAGATAGAGCTTGATCGTGGTGCCGTGACCTTCCTCGCTGTAGATCTTGATGTGGCCGCCCGACTGCTTGACGAAGCCGTAGACCATGGACAGGCCGAGGCCCGATCCCTTGCCGACCTCCTTGGTGGTGAAGAAGGGCTCGAACGCCTTCAGCTGGACGTCGGGGGGCATGCCGGTGCCGGTGTCGCTCACCGCAAGCATCACGTAGGGCCCGGGCGTCACGTCGGCATTGGCCAGCGCATAGGCCTCGTCGAGCACGACGCGGTGCGTCTCCAGCAGCAGCTTGCCGCCGTTCGGCATGGCATCGCGCGCGTTGATCGCCATGTTGAGCACGGCGTTGGTGAGCCTGGACGGATCGATATGCGTCGTCATCGGTCCCTGTTCCAGCACGGTCTCGATCTGGATCTGCTCGCCGAGCGTGGGGCGCAGAAGCTTTGCGATGTCGGAGATCGCGGCGTTGATGTCGACGTTGCGCGGCTCGAGCGGCTGCCGGCGCGCGAACGCCAGGAGGTGCTGGATCAACTCGGCGCAGCGTTCGGCGGCATCGTCGATCAGCCGCGCGGTGCGCTGCAGCTCGGGCTGGTCCTTCAGCTTCTCCACCAGCGTCTCGGTGTTGCCGGAGATGACGGTGAGCATGTTGTTGAAGTCGTGCGCGACGCCGCCGGTCAGCTTGCCGATCGCATCCAGCTTCTGCGACTGGTGCAGCTGCCGCTCGGTCTCGCGCGAGGTCGTGGCATCGTGATAGACCAGCACGGCTCCCGAGATGTTGCCTTGCCCGTCCCGCATCGGCCGGCCGCTGACCATGAGTTGGCGCGGCGGGTTGCCGCTGTGCGGGCGGACGATCATCTCCAGCTCTTCGAACTGCTCGCCGCGCAGCACGCGCGCCGACGGCAGCTCGTCGGGCAGAAGCGGCGTGACGCCGTCGCCGTGAAACACGTCGGACAGCGCGCGCAGGTTGCCGACGTTCATGCCGGTGCGATGCAGCAGCATGCGCTCGGCGGCCGGATTGGACAGCAGCACGGTGCCCTCGTTGTCGATCACCAGCACCGCCTCCGCCATGCTGCGAAACGTGCTCTGGAGCACGTTGACCGACAGGCGCAGCTCGTCATGCGCGGCGACGAGGTGCTCGGTGCGCTCGGCCACCGCGGCCTCGAGCGCCGTCTTGGCGGCCTGGGTCTGCTCGAGCGAGCTCTGGAGCTCACCCGTGGTGCGGCGGCTTTCGCGCATCACCAACGCGACCAGGAGCAGGATCAGCACGGCGCCGGCAACGTCGATGCCGAGCAGCACGATGCCGGTGCGGCGCGAATCCTGGGAGCGGGCGGCGAGCAGGCGTTCCTCCTCCGCGCTCAGGCGGTCGAGATTGCCCATCACCGTGTCCATCAGCCCGCGGCCCTCGGCCTTGCTGTTGAGCGCGGCAATGCCGGCCTGGTCGTTGGCGGCGCGCAGGCGCATCGCGGTGGCGGCGATCTCGATCCGGCGCAGCGCCAGCGGCTCGGTGCCCTCCAGCAGCGCGACCTGATCGGGGCTGTCGCGCACGTCGCGCTTGAGCTCGGCGAGGGCCGGGGCGATCTTGGCGTGCACCGCCTGGAACTCGTCGCTGAAGCCCTGGCTGCGATAGAGCTCGTAGCCGCGCGCGGCGCTCTCGGCCCGGCGCAGCAGCACGCGCAGATCGGAGATCTTCTTCTGCACCTGGACGGTGTGGTTCACCCACGCCGCGTCGGACCGCGACTTGACGTCGAGGGCGATCGAGGCCGCGGTGATGATCAGGAGGATGGCAAGTCCGGCACCGAGAATGACGCGCTGCGTTGGAATCAAGGGGCTTCTTTCTGATCCATCGGCGGCGCGCCCGCGCTGGCGAGGCATTCCCGGATCGTGGTCAGCAGCGCTTCCGGCGTGAACGGCTTGCGCAGGCAGCGCGTGGCGCCGAGCTCCAGCGCCATGCGGAGAAAGTCGGGAGAGGGCGAGGCGGACGAGGCGAAGGCGTAGCCCGACATCGCGATCAGGGGGGTCGCCGGCGCGCGCTCGTGGAAGATGCGGATGGATTCGAAGCCGCGCATATGCGGCATGAAGATGTCGACCAGCATCACGTCGAAGGCCTGCGATTCCAGCGCAGCCAATCCTGTTTCGCCGCCGTCGGTGAGCGTGACGTCGAAGCCCTGACGTTGGAGGAGGACCTCGATGGTCGCGCCGACCATCGGATCGTCATCAACCACGAGAATACGCGGCATGACACTTCCCAGAAGATCGAAGTCCCCACTGTGGTTTGTGATATCCGCGAATCGTGGCTCCGGTCAATTTGGGATTGGATCGCGAAGGATATGCACGGTTCGGTGCATAAAGGTCCATTTGCATCGATTTGTATCTATCCTCGTGGGCACGAGCGTGATGGAGCCGAAACCAATGAGGAAGACGATAGCGAAGAAGGCGCCGCATCGCTGCGACGCCTTCTGCCTCACGGCTTTGTCATCTGCCTCTCGGCGATCTGCTTACGGGCAAGGATGCCGCCGGCCGTCGTAACCGAGATAGGTGCCCGACGCCGGGTCGTACGACTTGTAGCGCTGCGCGCAATAGGCCGCGGAGTCGCCGCCGTCATCCTGCACCACCGCAACCGACGGCTCGTCGTAGTAGCTGCCATAGTAGTAGGGATCGTCGTAATAGCCGTACCCGCCGCCGTAATAGGCGTAGGAGCCGAGGCCACCGATTGCGGCGCCGGCGGCGAAGCCCGGCCAGAAGCCGCCGCGGCGATGATGGTGGTGGCGCCAGCCGCCGTTCCATGTGCCGCCGCTCCAGGTGCCCGGCGAGGCGGTCGCGACGCTGCGCGTGCCGCTATAGGTGGGCGAGATACCCGTACCTGCCGCCACGCCGCCGACGAAGCTGCCGCCGCTCGGACGGACCGCAGTTCCGGCCGCGAAACTGCCTCCGCTCGGACGCATCGCCGCGCCCGCCGCGAAACTGCCGCCGCTTGGACGCATCGCCGCGCCGCCTCCGAAATTGCCGCCGCCGCCATGGAAGGCCGCGCCGCCGCCACCCATCCGCGCACCGCCACCGAAGCCACCGCCGCCGATGTGAGCACCGCCGCCACCGCCGCCGAAATGTGCGCCGCCGCCACCCCGACCACCATGGCCCTGTGCGAAGCTCGGCGTTGCCAGCGGGAGAACCAAGGCCACCGTCGCAGCGGCACTCAATATTTTCAGACTGTTCATGGTTGAACTCCTTTCCCGGAAAGCAACCCTGCGAAAGCGCGGGGGTTCCTGGGATCACGCCGGTTTGCGTGCCAATGGAGCCTCAGGCCCTGCTGCTGTACCGGGCATGAATGAATCGCGTCGGCTTTGCGGCAGCGGCGTGCGCGGTAGGCGGATTTGCGGGGGCGCCGACACGTCTGCCGAACTGGACATTTCGCCCCCCGGATGGCATCAGGACCCGACGAAGCAGGGCCCTTGCCGCATGAAACAATTCTTCCTCAAGTTCTTCACCTGGTGGAGTGGCCAGACCTTTGGCACCCAGCTCTGGACCAAGCGGTATGGCGAGCTGGTCGGCGAGGACGAGCAGGGCAACCGTTACTACCGCACCCGGGGCGGGGCGATCGACCCGACGCTCGGCTTCGAGCGGCGCTGGGTGATCTATAATGGCTATGCCGAAGCGAGCCGGATTCCGCCGTCCTGGCATGGCTGGATCCACCACGTCGTCGACAAGCCGCCGACCGAGATCAATTACCAGCCGCGCGAGTGGGAAAAGCCGCACCAGCCGAATCTCACCGGCACCGCCAAGGCCTATCGTCCCTCCGGCTCGACGCTGGCCAGCGGCAGGCGCCCCAAGGCGACCGGCGACTATCAGCCCTGGACGCCCGGCTAGCCCTTTCGGGCCACCCACGGACCATCATCCTCCAAAGCGGATGCACATGCATGCGCGCCGCGCCGCTGTGGACAACGGGAACAGCGGGGACGCCGCTTGCGCGGACGTTGCGTCGATGCGGGCGATGCGGCTCAATGATCCCATCTTACGGAGATGGGAAACCATCGCGTTCGGTTCGGGCAACAGTTCGCGACTGTCCCGAGATGCAGCGGCCGCCGAGGAAGGACTCGATCGGGAGATAGGCCCCCGGTCTGGAAGCTCCGACATCGCCCGATGTGAATGTGCAGCCACCGTGAGACAGGAAAGGCCGCTCGGGAAACCGAGCGGCCTTTTTCTTTTGCGGACTTGCACCGCGTTCGGGATGGGGAGTGCCCTTCGTTGCTCTACACTCCGTCATTGCGAGCGCAGCGAAGCAATCCAGAGTCTTCCCGCGGTGGCAGCCTGGATTGCTTCGCTGCGCTCGCAATGACGAGGATGATGTAGCTGTGCGAAATAGTTCGGGGGGCCATGTTGCTGCGGTCGGCGTGGCTTCCTGGGTCCCGGCTCTGCGCCGCATCGCTGCGCGATGCAGCGCGTCCGGGACACCCGCAGCGCGTTACGTCACCCGCTCGGCCGCGCGCTTCACTGCTTCGAGCCGCCGCGCCTGGTTTTGCGCGCCGCGCTCTCTCAGCAGCGCCAGCACTTCGGCGGGCGCCGTGTCGGGCGAGCCCGCATCGAACGGCGGGGCTGGATTGTATTCCATCTGGAGCTGGATTGCTTCGGCCGTGGTGCGATCGACCATGATCGAGACGAGCGTCAGCGCGAAATCGATGCCGGCGGTGACGCCGCCCCCAGTGATGCGGTTGCGATCGACGCAGACGCGGGTCTTGGTCGGCGTCGCGCCGAACTGTGCGAGCATGTCCATCGCGCTCCAATGGGTGGCGGCGCGATAGCCCTTCAGGAGGCCCGCGGCGCCGAGGGCCAGCGATCCCGTGCACACCGAGGTGACGTATTTGGCGCCTGCCGCCTGCCTGCGCAGGAATGCGAGCACCTCCTCGTCGCCCAGAAGGTCGTTGGTGCCCTGGCCGCCGGGCACGCAGATCACATCGAGCTGGGGGCAATCCGCAAAGGTCGTGGTCGGCGTCAGCGTCAGCACGGAATCGCTCGGCACCGGCTCGATCCGCTTCCAGATCAGGTGCAGCTTTGCGTCCGGAACCATCGCGAACACCTGCAACGGGCCGGTGAAGTCGAGCTGGGTGACGCGCGGAAATACCAGGATTCCGATCTGGAGCGGTGACGACATGGGAGCCTCCGACAATGCGCTTGACGCCGGCAGAATGGCATGGTGCCCTCTCGTCAGAAATGGCATAATTCCCTCGCTTTCGGACATTAGGATCTGTCTCCATGATCGGCATCCTGATCTTCCCGGACTTCCAGCTGCTCGATGCGGCAGGTCCGATCTCGGTGTTCGAGATCGCTGCGCGCGCCTCCGGCAATTCCCCAGCCATCCGCGTGCTGGCGGCGAAGCCGGGGCTGGTGCGCAGCACGTCGGGTGTCGAGATGATGGCGCGTGACTTCAAGACGGCAAACGCGATCACGACGCTGGTCGTGGCCGGCGGCATGGGCGTCGCGGAGGCCGCGCGCTGCGAGATCACGCGTGCCTTCGTGCAGCGACTGGCAAGGCGCGGCGTGCGGGTCGCGAGCGTCTGCTCGGGCGCCTTCGTGCTCGCCGAGGCCGGGCTGCTCGACGGCCGCCGCGCCACCACGCATTGGGCGCGGACGCGCGAGTTCGTCGCGCGCTTTCCCAGGATCAAGTTCGAGCCGGACCGGATTTTCACCCGCGACGGCAATGTCTGGACCTCGGCCGGGATCTCCGCCGGCATCGATCTCGCGCTCGCGATGGTCACCGAGGATCATGGCGAGGAGATCGCGCAGGCGACCGCGCGCCAGCTCGTGCTCTATCACCGCCGCAGCGGTGGGCAGTCGCAATTCTCGTCGCTGCTGGAGCTGAAGACGCCGAACGGACGCTTCGGCACGCTCCTGTCTTGGGCGCGCGAAAATCTCGACGCGCCGCTGACGGTGGAGGATCTCGCCGACCGGGCCGGCATGAGCGCCCGGCACTTCGCCCGCGCCTTCGCCGCCGAGACCGGCACGACGCCCTCCAAGGCGATCGAGCGGCTGCGGCTCGAAGTCGCGCGCGAGCGCGTGCAGTCCTCGCGCGAGGCGATCGAGCGCGTGGCGGAGGTGACCGGCTTCCGCGACCCCGAGCGCATGCGGCGCGCCTTCATCCGCGCCTATGGCCAGCCGCCGCAGGCGCTGCGGCGCGCGGCGCGGGCGGGGTAGGGGCGGGCATTCGAACATCGGACGTACGCGTGATCGCGGCCCGTATCCGAACGGGAAAGCGAGCGAGAAGTGGGGTAGAAGTGTCAGGCAACGACAGGATTCGTTGGACCAAAGGCTATACGCAATCGGAGCTCGACAGGGCGCAACGTCGATTTGGCTTGGTCTTTCCTCCCGATTTGGTTGCGCTCCTGAAGCAAAGGCGACCGATGGATGGACACGATTGGACGGACGACCGGGCGATAAGACGAGCGCTGGAATGGCCCTTTGAAAGCCTTCGTCATTCTGTCGAGCACGGACAATTGTGGTGGTCGGAATGGGGAGCGTGGCCGTCCAGCGCGCGCGTGCGGGAAGAGACGCTTCGAGAGATAGTTTCCCGGGCACCGAAACTAATCCCGTTGATTGCACACCGATATTTGCCGGAGCAGCCGCACGAGGCGGGCAACCCGGTCTTTTCGATCTACGGCATCGACGCAATTTATTATGGTGTGAACCTGGGCGACTATTTTGATCGAGAGTTCGCGGGCTGGAACAGCAAACCCTGGCCCGCGCAGATCAAATACATTCCGTTCTGGTCCGAGCTCGTCGAGCGATATGCAGAGGACAGAAACACCTCATAGTCTGGTCAAATGCCGATGTCGTTCGTGAGCTCGTGCTAAGTGGTGCCGCTTGTGGCGGCCCCGCTGGACGTATCCGTCCGCACAATCACCCGCCGCGCGATCGGCATCAGCAGGTACGGCGCAAGGTGAATCGGAAACTGCGTCAGCGCGAAATAGAGCCAGGTGGCAGGCGGCAATGCGCCGGCGGTGGCCGCCAGCATCAGGCCCAGATTGCGCTGTGACACCATCAGGCCGATGGCAAAGGCACGCTCGGTGCCGGCGCGGCGAAAGATCAGCGTCGTGACGGCGAGCAGGGTGAAATAGACCGCGAAGGCGAGCAGTGCGACGGCGATCGCGAACAGCGGATCGGCGACGAAATCGTGCGCCACGTCGCCCATGACGGCGGATGCGAACACCAGCAGGATGAGGATGTTGAAGCCGTCGATCGGCTGCTTGTGGCGCTGGATCGCCTCGGTGCCGAACAGGCGGCGGATGAGTGTCGCGGCCAGCAGCGATGCGGCGAGGATGCCGAGCAGCTTGAGGCCGAGCGCGAGCGGCGAGATGCTGAGCATGCCGTCGAGAAAGAGGCTGGCGAACACCGAGGCGGTGAAGGGCACCAGCGCGGTTGCGGTGACCAGCGTGACCAGCGGCAGCGTGGCGTCGAGGCCGATCAGCGCGGCGAGCGCGGGTGCTGCCATCATCGGCGAAGCCATGCCCTGGAGCATCAGCGCGAGGAAGAGGCCGGGTGAGCTTGCGTCGAGTCCGCTTCCCTGGGCGATGAGGCCGACGATCAGCGGCACAGCGATCGTGGTCCAGGCCGTGGCGGCCCCGACCAGGGCAGGGCGGCGCAGATGTCCGGACAGCGCGACGAGATCGACGCGCATGAACGAGATGCAGAGCAGAAGGAAGATCGCCTCGGTGACATAGGGGCGCAGCAGCGCGCCGAGCGGCGGCACCGCGACCGCGATGAAGGCGATCGCCGCCACCGCGCGCGTGCCCTGGCCGCCGAGCCAGGCCAGGGCGCGCAGGGGAAGGGCGAGGGCGGCTTCGAGCGAGGAGGGCATCTCTGTCGGGATTGTCGGTTCGGGGGCATACCCGCCTGCGGCCCCGGGGAGGGGCTCACGACTATCCCATCCGGGAGCTGGCCTGGCCAGAGCGGGCCGGGAAGGGCTGGGATGCCGCCCTTCCCCCGCCGTATTCGGCGTGTTAACCGGAGGGCCTGCGAGCGGCGGTATCCCCTGTAGAATGTCCAACGAGCCCGATTCGCTGTTGAAGCCGCGCGAGATGTTCAAAACCTTTGCCCTGACCGGTCTTGCGGCGCTTTTGGCCGCCACCGCACTGACGGCTGCGACGCCGGCAGTTGCGCAGATCGGCACGATCTTCTCCGATCCGCCGCCGCTGCGGCCGCCCGGGAGCATTCCGCGCGGCCAGCCCCAGCCGCAGCCGATGCCCGAGGACGACGAAGAGGTGCCGGAGCTGCCGCCGCAGGGCCGGGTGCTGCCGTCGCGCCCGATGCCGCCGCCGGGCCGGCAGGGCAATGTGATGCCGGGGCCGGTCGAGACCCAGCCTTTGGCGCCGCCGCCGGGCTCGACCCTCGCGCCGCCGAACCAGCCGCCCTCCGCTGCGACCGCTCCGCCGGGTCCGCAAGGCGCCCCGGGTGCGCCCGGTCAGCGCCAGCCCCAGCAGAAGGGCGGGCCGGGCGGTGCCGTGCCGCAGACGCCGGCCAGCCTGCAGCCGGGCGACGAGGTCGTGACCGAGCCGCCGGCCCAGAAGATCGTGAACAAGAAGGCGACCTTCTCCGGCCTCGACAAGATCACCGGACGCATCATCAATTTCGACGAGGAGATCGGCGAGACCGTCCAGTTCGGTGCGCTCCGCGTCAAGACCGACGCCTGCTACACGCGTCCGGCGACGGAAGCGGCCAACACCGACGCCTTCGTCGAGGTCGACGAGATCACCTTGCAGGGCGAGGTGAAGCGGATCTTCTCCGGTTGGATGTACGCGGCGAGCCCCGGCCTGCACGGCGTCGAGCACCCGATCTACGACATCTGGCTGACCGACTGCAAAGAGCCGCAGCAGACCGTCGCCACCGCGGCACCGGATCCGGCCGCGGCAAAGCCGCCGCCCCCGCCGCCCCCGCAGAAGAAGGCCGCGCCCAAGCAGGTGCAGCAGCGCCCGCCGCAGCCATTGCCGCCGATCCAGCAGCAGCAACCGGCGCCGCCGCCGCCACCCCCACCGGAGCAGCGGCCGGGCCTGTTCGGAATTCCCGGGTTCGGCGGCCGCTAGGCCAGCAATTGGTTATTGCCGCGAAGCAATGATCTCGAGGGCGCGTGCCCCCGGGATCGCTTCGCCCGCGGAGAGCTTCAGGAAATCGCCGGGTTCGCCCGCCAGCGCCTTGTCGAGCAGCGCGGTATAGCGTCGGCGCGAGATCTCGACGGCGCCGAAGCTCTTCAGATGCTCGGTGACATATTGGGTGTCGAGCAGCTCGAAGCCGCCGTGAATGAGCCGCGCGACCAGATGCACCAGCGCGACCTTCGAGGCATCGCGCACATTGTGGAACATGCTCTCGCCGAAGAAGGCCCGCCCCAGACTGACGCCGTAGAGACCGCCGACGAGATCGTCGCCCTGCCAGGCTTCGACGCTGTGGCAATGGCCGAGCTCGAACAGGCCGCCATAGAGGTCGCGGATGCGCTTGTTGATCCAGGTGTCCTCGCGTCCCGCTTGCGGCGCCGCGCAGCCGGCGATGGTCGCCTTGAACGCGGTGTTGACGGTGACGCGAAACTGATCCGAGCGCACAGTGCGCGCGAGGCGCGAGGCGACGCGGAAGCCGTCGAGCGGGATGACGCCGCGCAGCTCCGGCTCGACCCAAAACAGGGTCGGATCATCGGCGCTTTCCGCCATCGGAAAAATGCCGCAGGCATAAGCGCGCAGCAGCACGGCCGGCGTGATTTCAGACGGGGCGGAGTCGCGCGAAGTCATGGCTTGCCATCATAGCAGGATCGCAAGGCAGTTGCGATGGGTGGCGGCCGGACCGCTCAGCTCGCCGCAGCGGTGCTGGCCTTGGCGACGCTTGCGGGCAGGCGGCCGAACTTCAGCACGACCCGCGTTCCGGAATGGGCGGGATCGCGCTCGACCGCGGCATCGAGCTTGGTGGCCATGGCTGCGACGATGCGCTGGCCCATGCCGGTGGAGCGCGGATCGGCCTTGACGTTGTCGCCGACTCCGTCGTCGGTGATCGACAGCTGGAGATCATCGCCCCGCGAGATCAGCTCGACATGGATCGGCCCGGCGCCGTCGGGATAGGCGTATTTCACCGCGTTCATCACCAGCTCGTTGACGATGATGCCGACGGCGACCGCACGGTCCGGATCGATCTCGATCGGCTCGGCCTTCAGCGTCAGGCGCGACATGCGGTTGCCTTCGGCCGAGCGGCGGAGATCCTCGAGCAGCGAGTCCAGGTATTGATTGAGGACCACGCTCTTGAGGTCCTGCGAGGTGTAGAGGCGGCGGTGCACCTGCGCCACCGCGGCGACGCGGCCCATCGCATTGGTCAGCGCCGCCTTGACCTCGTCCTGCGCGGCGGAGCTTGCCTGCAGGTGCAGCAGCGAGGCGATGATCTGGAGCGAGTTGCCGACGCGGTGGTTGACCTCGCGCAGCAGCAGCTCGCGTTCGGCGGCGAGCGCCGCGTAGCGGTCGCGCGAGGCGTGGATCTCGGCCTCGGCTTCCTCGCGCGCCCGCTGCAGCTCGGCCTGGCGCAGCGCGCCTTCGGCGGCGACGTGGAGGAGCGGGATGAAGTCGCCCTGGACGTCCTTGACCAGATAATCGGCCGCTCCCGCCTTGAGCGCGGTGACCGCGATGCTGGAATCCTGCGAAGCCGTGACGAACACGACCGGCGGCGCCTCCGGGATCGCCATGATCTGCTCGAGCGTCTCGAGCCCGTCGAGGCCCGGCATGTACTGGTCGAGCGCGACGACATCGATGCCGCCTTCGGTGTCGGCGCGGCGGATGCGCTCGAGGCCTGCCTCGCCGCTCGCGGCATGGACGACCCGGAAGCCGCGCCGCGTCAGGCCGCGATCGACCAGGCGCGCCAGCGCATCGTCGTCGTCAATGTAGAGCAGTGTCGGCGTGCGCTGGTTCATGGGGCGGCGGGCGGGACCTGGATGACCGAGAAGAACAGCCCGAGCTGCCGGATGGCGTTGGCGAAATTCTCGTAGTTGACGGGCTTGGTGATGTAGACGTTGCAGCCGAGCTCGTAGCAGCGCTTGATCTCCTGGGAATCGTCCGTGGTGGTCAGCACCACCACGGGCGAGGCCTTCAGATATTTGTTCTCCTTGATCTGCCGCAGGATGTCTATCCCGCTCATGTCGGGGAGATTGAGGTCGAGCAGGATCAGGAGGGCGTTGCCCTTCTGCACGAGCCCGGAACCGTCGGCGCCGAACAGGTGCCGCATGGCGTCGGTTCCCGTGGTGAAGGAGACGATCTCGTTGTTGACGCCCGAGCGGCGGATGTTGCGCTCGATCAGGCGGGCGTGGCCCTCGTCGTCCTCGACCATGATGATGGTGACAGGCTGGGTCATCGATCTCTGTTCCGGTTGCTCGCGTTCCAGGCGATCGGCAGCGTGATCGTGAAGGTGCTGCCCTCGTCAAGTTCCGATGATACCGACATGGTGCCGCCGAGGCGACGCACAAGTGCACGTACATGCGCAAGACCAATGCCCTGGCCGGGCTTGTCCTGGGTTCCCGCGCGGCGGAACAGGTCGAATATCCGCTGATGGTCCTTGGGATCGATGCCGCGGCCGTTGTCGCTGACCTCGAAGATAGCGTAGCCGAGCTTGGTCCGCCCGCGGATCCTGATCACGCCGGGCACGCCGGGCTTGAGATATTTGACCGCGTTGTCGATCAGGTTGGAGAATATCTGCTCGAGGGCGAGCCGGTCGCTGACGAGGTCCGGCAGCGGCTCGAGGTGGATCTCGGCCTGCGCCTCGGCGGCCTGGTGCGCCAGCGTCGAGACGATCGCCTCGATCAGCTCGCGCGTGTCGATCTTCACCGGCTGGAATTCGCGCCGGCCCTCGCGGGTCAGGTTGAGGATGGCCGAGATCAGCCGATCCATCTTGGCGATCGACGATTTGATGAAGCCGAGCGCTTCGGCGAAATCCTCCGAGAGCTGCTTGTCGGCGCCTTCGAGCGCGATCTCGCCCGGCGCGGCAGGCGCGAGCGGCGCGCCCTCCGCGGGACCCTGCGCGAGGCTGCCGATGCGGCGGAAGATGTCCCGGCCGAGCTCTTCCAGCTCGCTGGTGAAGCCCATGATGTTGACGAGCGGCGAGCGCAGATCGTGGCTGACGATATAGGCAAAGCGCTGGATCTCGTCGTTGGCTTCGCGCAGGTCCGCCGTGCGCTCGTCGACGACGGCCTCCAGATTGGCGTAGGCCTCGCGCAGGCGGGTTTCGGCCTCGTCGCGGGCGCGGGAAGAGCGCCGCACCAGCCAGATCGAGATCAGGGCCAATACCACGACGAGACCCGAGCCGACGCCGGTCATCGAGGCGGCGAGGGTCTGGCTGCGGTCGGAGTTGGCGGTGCGGAGGCGGAACAGCCGTTCCTCTTCCCGAAGCATTCCCGCCGCCACTTCGGCGATCGCCGCCGTGGCATCGGCCGAGGCAAGCTCGCGAACCAACGCTGCGGCCTTCTCCGGCTGGTCCTGACGGATGAAGTCCATCTCCTGCGCGAATTGGCCGAGCCGCGTCTCGATCGCCGAACTCAGCTTTTCGATGCTCTGGCGCTGCTGCGGGTTGTCGCCGATCAGGCGGGTGAGCCTGTCGAGCGCAGGCACGACCGCAGCGACGGCCTTGTCATGGTCTACCTTGAAATCCGATCTTCGGGTCAGCAGGTAGCCTCGGGCGGCACTTTCCGCACGCCGGATTTCCAGCAGCAGGGCATTGATCTGGTTTTCAGCCTCGATGGTGTGAACCACCCATTTGTTGTCCTCGCGCGCCTTGTTGACGAGGTAGACCGAGCCGGCGCTGATCACGGTCAGCACCAAAAGGCCCGCCGCGAACAGCAGGATCTGCCAGAATGCGCGCCGCCGCTGGCCTTCAGCCGTCACGACGGTTCACCTGCTTGCGTGCAATGACGTACAAGACGCCCCCTTCGACCAGCCCCAACCGTCCAGAACGCGATGGCGGCCAAAGGGTTCCATGCGGGGACGAGGTTATCGCGGGGCGGGTTCCGCCTTGCCGGCGAGGTACTGCTCCAGCCAATGGATGTGGTAGTCGCCGTTGATGATGTCGGCTTCGCGCACCAGCGCGCGGAACAGCGGCAGCGTGGTCTCGATGCCCTCGACCACCATCTCGTCGAGCGCCCGCCGCAACCGCATCAGGCATTCGGCGCGGGTCTTGCCGTGCACGATCAGCTTGCCGACGAGGGAATCGTAATAGGGCGGGATCGTGTAGCCCTGGTAGACGGCGGAATCGATCCGCACCCCGAGGCCGCCGGGCGGATGATATTGCAGGATCCGGCCCGGCGAGGGGCGGAAGGTCTGCGGGTTCTCGGCGTTGATGCGGCACTCGATCGCATGGCCGATGACCTGGACCTCGTCCTGCCTGGCCGGCAGGTCGCCGCCGGCGGCGATGCGGATCTGCTCCAGCACGAGATCGATGTCGGTGATGCTCTCGGTGACGGGATGCTCCACCTGGATGCGGGTGTTCATCTCGATGAAGTAGAACTCGCCGTCCTCGAACAGGAATTCGATGGTGCCGACGCCGAGATATTTCATCTCGCGCATCGCTTTCGCGCAGGTCTCGCCGATCCTGGCGCGCGCGGCGGCGGCGAGCACCGGCGAGGGGCCTTCCTCCCAGACCTTCTGGTGGCGGCGCTGCAGCGAGCAGTCGCGCTCGCCGAGATGGATCGCGCCGCCGCGGCCGTCGCCGAGGATCTGGATCTCGATATGGCGCGGCTTCTGCAGGTACTTTTCCAGGTAGACGGAGGCATCGCCGAAGGCGGATTTGGCCTCGTTCGCCGCCGTCGACAGCGCCACCTGCAGGTCGGCCTCGCTGTGCGCGACCTTCATGCCGCGGCCGCCGCCGCCCGCCGCCGCCTTCACCAGTACGGGGAAGCCGATCTTCCTGGCGATCGCCAGCGCATCGTCGTCGGGACCGACGGCGCCGTCCGAGCCGGGCACCACGGGGATACCGAGGCGCTTGGCGGTCTTCTTGGCCTCGATCTTGTCGCCCATCAGGCGGATGTGCTCGGCCTTCGGGCCGATGAAGTGCAGATTGTGCTCGGCGAGGATTTCCGCAAAGCGCGCGTTCTCGGAGAGGAAGCCGTAACCGGGATGCACGGCATCGGCGCCGGTGATCTCGCAGGCCGCGAGCAGGGCGGGCACGTTGAGATAGCTGTCCTTGGACGCCGGCGGCCCGATGCAGACGCTCTCGTCCGACAGCCGCACATGCATGGCGTCGGCGTCTGCGGTGGAGTGCACGGCGACGGTGGCGATCCCGAGCTCCTTGCAGGCCCTGAGGATGCGAAGGGCGATCTCGCCGCGATTGGCTATGAGGATCTTGTCGAACATGTTGTCCTGCAGCGAATGGCGAGTGGCGAATGGCGAGTAGGGAAGGCTGACGCCATTCGCTATTCGCTATTCCCCATTCGCGTCACTCAATAATGACCAGCGGCTCGCCGTACTCGACCGGCTGGCCGTCCTCGACCAGGATCTGCGTCACCGTGCCGGCGCGCGGCGAGGGGATCTGGTTCATCGTCTTCATGGCTTCGATGATCAGCAGCGTCTGGCCGACGGAGACCTTGGCGCCGACGTCGATGAACGGCTTGGCGCCCGGCTCCGGCGCCCAATAGGCGGTGCCGACCATCGGCGAGGTCACGGCGCCGGGATGCTTCGACAGATCGGCCGCGGCAGGGGCGGGCGCGGCAGCACTTGCCGCCGGAAGCGCGGCGGCAGGAGCCGTCACCTGCATCGGCATGGTCGCGGCAACGCTGATGTTGCGCGCGACGCGCAGGCGCAGGCCCGCCCGCTCGATCTCGATCTCGGTGAGGCTGGTCTCGTCGAGCAGAAGAGCAAGCTCGCGAACGAGCGCGGAATCCTCGCTGGAAAACTTTGCGGCTGCTTTGTCGTCTGGCTGGCGCGCCATGTTGTTTGATCCGAATGTTCTGTTGGAAGGGGGCGTCAGGCGTTGGGCTTGATGCCGAGCTTGGCGGCAAGGCCCTGGATGGCGAGGCGGTAGCCCTCGATGCCGAAACCGCAGAGCGAGGCGAACGCCGCGCGCGCGGTGTAGGAATGGTGACGGAAGCTCTCGCGGGCATGGATGTTGGTCACATGCACTTCGACCGTCGGAATCTGCACGGCGAGCAGCGCATCATGCAGCGCGATCGAGGTGTGGGAATAGCCGCCGGCATTGATGATGATGCCCTTCATCTTGCGCCGATGCGCCTCGTGGATGAAGTCGATCAGCTCGCCCTCGCGGTTGGACTGCCGGCAGTCGGCCTTCAGGCCGAACGTCGCGGCCGTCTCCCGGCACAGCGCCTCGACATCGGCCAGCGTCGCGTGGCCATACTTGTCGGGCTCGCGGGTCCCCAGCATGTTGAGGTTGGGCCCGTTCAGGACGAGGATCGTGTCGGTTGCAGGTTCGGCCATTCCAATCCCGGAAAGAGGTGTTTCGGCGTGGCGGGGGTTATAGGTAACAAAGCGCGTGAGGGGAAGCCTTGAAGGGCCTCGAGGGCCGGTTCAAGCACCTCATCCAGTGCGCAAAAACCTGTGCGGAAACTACGGAAATTGCTTGTTAACCAGGCCGAAGCATGGCTGCCGGGCGCATGCAAAGGGGCGGGCAAGCTGCCCGCCCCCGAGATTGCCGGTGTCCGGCCTTAGACGTTCAGGACGGCCACGATCTCGTAGGTGTCCGGATTGATGATGACGATCTCATCACGGACCAGGACGTACTTGTAGGTCCGCCACTCCGGATAGATCGTCACGACCCGCGACGGCAGGGCGTGAAGGGTGATACCCTCCCGCGGAATGCGGGTGCCGACCGCGATCGAGAAGTTCACGTTGGTCACCGGGGCGACGCGCTGCTCGCGGATCACGGACGTGATCTGCGTCCGCTGCTCGGTCGAAAGCTTGGCAGCGGCGCCGGCCTGGCCAACCGTGGTCGAGCTCTGGCCCTGCGCGTTCTGGGTCGAGCTGGTGCCGGTCTGGCCCTGGGCATTCTGGTTGGTGCTCGTGCCGGTGCCCTTCTGGGTCTCGGCGTTGTTGGTCGAGGTGCCGCTCTTGCTGCCCTCAGCCTTCATGTCCTTCTGGTCCTTGGCTCCGGACTTGCTGGTGTCCTGGCTCATGCTCTTGGACTTGTCCTGCTGGGACTTGTCCATCTGACCTTGCGCGCGGTCGTCGGTGCGCTGGCCCTTGGTGGCACCGGACTTGTCGTCGGCCGCGTTCTTGTTCATCGTGCCGGACTTGTCCTCCGAAGCCCGACCGGACTTCATGGTGTCGGAGCCGCCGGACTGGCCGACAGTACCCTTGTCATGGCTCATGGAATCGCGGCCCATCGACCCGCCGCGCTCAGCGGCGCCGCCGGAAGGCTGCGAATGCTGCATCTGCTGCGAGCCACCGCCGGTGTCGCGGCCCTTGTCTTGTGCGTTCGCCAGACCAGCGCCCGCGACGAGTGCGACGGCGGCAACCGAAATCATAAAGCGGTTCAACATCGAAATTCTCCTCACGTGTTCGTTCGCGTCATTGCCCGCGCCGACAACGAAAGGAGATTTGAGTTGTTCCGGAACTTCGACTGTTCCGCGGCATTTGTTTGTTGAACGCCAGATGAATGACTTTGCACGAAGGCGCCCACGTTCAGCGCAAGAAAAAAGGTCGGCATCTCTGCCGGCCTTTTCCGTTCTCGCTATCGCAAAACGTGTGATCAGCAAGTCGCCTTGCCGCAACGGGCGATGCCGATCTTTTCCTTGAGGCTCTCGACGCCGACAGCGCCGATCACGATCTGCTTGCCGATCACGTAGCTCGGTGTGCCATTCATGCCCATCGCTTCGGCGAGCTTGAAATTCTCCTCGATGGTGGCGCGCACCTCGGGACTGGCGATGTCCTTCTCGATGCGGGCCGTGTCGAGACCGGCTTCCTTGGCGGCCTGCATCGCGCGGGCCTTGTCGGCGGCGCCGCGGCCGCCGAGCAGCTTCTGGTGGAAGTCGAGATATTTCTTGCCGGAGGGATCCTGCATGCGCACGGCGACCGCGACCTGCGCCGCTTCGACCGAGCCCTGGCTCAACACCGGAAACTCCTTCAGCACGACCTTGAGCTTCGGATCGCCCTTCATGATGGTGAGCATGTCGTCCATGGCGCGTTTGCAATAGCCGCAATTGTAGTCGAAGAACTCGACGAAAGTGACGTCGCCGTCCCTGTTGCCGAGCACGACCTGGCGCGGCGAGTTGAAGATCGCCTCGGCGTTCTGCGCGATGCTGGCTTCGTGCTTCTGCGTTTCCGCCGCGGCCTGGCGCTTGCTGAGCTCGGCCATGGCCTCCTCGAGCACCTCGGGATGGCTGACGAGATAGTTCTTGATGATCTTCTCGATCTCGGTGCGCTGGCTGTCGGAGAAACTGTCGGCCGAGGCGGGCACGGCTGCGCCGAACATGGCGAGCGCGAACAAGGCAGGAGCGAGCAGGCGCAGCGAAGGCATAGTCAAATCCTCTTATCCAAAGCAGGTTTCGAGAAACGTCCCGGTGGATTCAAGCCCGGTGTCGTGACGTCGTGGTCGGGCGTCGTTCGAGTTGCGTCAGTTGCGCGGCGGCTTCGCCGCAACGATGTCGTCGGCCTTGACCCATCCGGGCGTGCCGACGGCGAAACGGGTTTTCGCGCGCGTGGCAAGCTCGCGGGCGGTCTTGTTGTCGCCGCGCAAAAATGCGGCCTGGGCCGAGGCGAGATCTGCCTCCGCATAATCTCCCTTCCGGCCATAGGCCATCGCGAGCTGGGTATAACCGAGCGCCGCCTCGGGCTCCCGGGCCACCGCGGCGCGGAGAATCCGAACGGCCTCGTCGGTGTAGGCCTTATTATCGGTTCCGACCAGAGCCTGCCCAAGTAACATCTCGATGAGGGGGGCGTTGTTCGAGAGTGCGGCGGCCTTGCGCAAGGGAGCGATCGCCTCGGCCGCCTTGCCGCTTTCGAGCAGCGCCTGGCCGCGCACCTCGTAGAAATACGGGTTGTTCGGCTGCACCTGGATCAGCGCGTCGATCTGGGCGAGCGCACTGCGCAGATCGCCGTGCAGATAGGTGCTGATGGCGCGGGCATAGCGCGCCGGCAGGCTGTCGTTGGTCTGGGGATAGCGGCGGTACACCGTCTCCGGCCGCTCCATGAAGGCGGAGATCTTGGCGCGGACCATGTCGTGCCGGAGCTGGAGCGCGGGATCGTCCTTCTTGTTCCAGTAGGGGCTGGAGCTTGCGAACTCCTGCAGCGCGGCGACGCGCTCGGCCGGCATCGGATGCGACTGCAGGTAGGGATCGGCACCGCGCGCGGCGAACAGGCTCTCGCTGGTGAAGCGCTTGAACGTCTCGTACATGCCCTTGGGCGATTGCTGGGTCGCAGCCAGGAATTTCACGCCGGCACGGTCGGCGTTCTCCTCCTGCTGCCGCTGATAGGACAGCAGCGAGCGGCGGATGACCTCCTGCGGAGCGGCGATCGCGGCGGCGCCGGCATTGGTGAGACCATTGTTGCCTGCGCTGCCCGCGGCAATCGCGCCGGCTCCGAGCAACATCGCGATGATCATCTGGGTCTGGGCGGCGGCGAGCTGCTCGCGCAGCTTGGACAGATGGCCGCCCGCCAGATGTCCGGTCTCGTGCGCGAGCACGCCGATGATCTGGTTCGGCGTCTCCGATTGCAGGATCGCGCCCCAATTGACGAAGATGCGGCGGCCGTCCGCGACGAACGCGTTGAACGAGCCGTCGTTGATGATCACCATCTGGATGTTCTGCTTCTCCAGACCGGCAACGCGCAGGATCGGGCGCGTGTATTCGCGCAGCAGCTGCTCGGTCTCGGTGTCGCGCAGGACCGGCGGCCCCTTGGCCTGCGCGCGCGCGGCCGAGAACGGCGTCAGCGCGATCGCCGTGGCCGTGACGAGGACGGTGAGGGCGGAGGCCTTCTTGCGCAATGCGATCTGGAGCGACATCAAACGGTCTTGGTCAAACGGGCTCTGTCAAGTGGTCTCGGTCAAGCAGTTTCGTGTTGGTTTTGGTGATTGGCGGGGGACCGGATACGCGATATGCCCTTGCGAGCGTTGCCCTTAATGAGCCGTACAATGCGGCCAGTCTGGGGCGCAAGTGCCCCGTTTTCGGACCGGACGGGCCGGTTCGCCAGCCAATAGCAGAAATCGATGCACGATGCGACATTGAGGAACCGGTTGGGGCAGTGGCTCGAGCCCTCCCGCCGCAGCGATGTTCCCCCGTTCATGGTGATGGACGTCATGGCCGCGGCGGCCCGAATCGAGGCCGCCGGGGGGCATGTCATCCACATGGAGGTCGGCCAGCCCGCAGCCGGCGCGCCCAAGACCGCGATCGCTGCCGCCCATGCCGCGCTCGAGGCGGGACGGATCGACTACACCTCGGCGCTCGGCATCCCCAGCCTGCGCGCACGGATCGCCCGTCACTATCGCGACACCTATGGCTGCGATGTCAGCCCCGAGCGGATCGTGGTGACGACAGGTTCCTCCGGCGGGTTCATCCTGGCCTTCCTGTCGATGTTCGAGCCCGGCGATCGCGTCGCCGTGACGGTGCCGGGCTATCCGCCGTATCGACACATCCTGACCGCGCTCGGCTGCGAGCCGGTGCTGATCGAGACCACGAACGAGACGCGGCACGCGCTGACCGGCGAGGCGCTGCTCGCGGCCCATCGCAAGGCGCCGCTGAAGGGCGTTCTGGTCGGCAGCCCCGCCAATCCGACGGGGACGATGATGTCCCGCGACGCGCTCGCCGGCCTGATCGCGGCGGCGGAAGACGCCGGCATCCGCTTCATCTCGGATGAGATCTATCACGGGCTCGACTACGCGTTTCCAGCCGTGACGGCGGCGGCGCTGTCCGCGCACGCGCTCGTGATCAACTCGTTCTCGAAGTATTTTTGCATGACCGGCTGGCGCGTCGGCTGGATGGTCGTGCCCGAGATCCTGGTGCGGCCGATCGAGCGGCTGCAGCAGAACCTCTCGATCTCGGTGCCGTCGTTGTCGCAGATTGCGGCGGAGGCTGCATTCGACGGCGCGGCGGAGATGGAGGCGATCAAGCACGGCTATCAGGAAAACCGGCGTGTCCTGATCGATGGTTTGCCCAAGGCCGGACTGACGAGATTCCTGCCGGCTGACGGCGCCTTCTATCTCTATGCCGACGTCTCGGACTTCACCTCGGACAGTTTCGACTTCGCCAAGCAGATGCTGGAGCAGGCGCGCGTGGCGGCAACGCCCGGCCTCGATTTCGATCCTGTCCATGGACGCTCGTTCGTCCGCTTTTCCTATGCACGTTCTCCTGAAGAGATGAGGGAGGCAGTTGACCGGATTGCTGAGTGGCTTAAATAACCGCGCCAGTTTTCTTCAGCCTCCGGAGTTCGACGTGCCCGACCGTTCCGCCCCGTCCGCCGCTACGCCACATTCTTCTCTCGCCGCATTGATGTGGCCGACGCGACCGGGCGAAGCGGTCGGCGGCTTTCGTGCCGTCGTGCTGATTGCACTCGGCACCGCGTTGATGGCGCTGTCGGCCAAGGTGAACCTGCCGCTGCCCTACGTGCCGATGACGCTGCAGACGCTGGTGGTGCTGATGATCGGCGCCGCTTATGGCTGGCGGCTTGGCAGCGCAACCATGATCGCCTACCTCGCCGAGGGCGCGCTCGGGCTGCCGGTGTTTGCGGGCCCTGTGGGGGGTATCGCGCCGCTGGTCGGGCCGACCGCAGGCTATCTGTTCGGTTTCGTTGGGGCAGCCTTCGTGACCGGTTGGCTCGCCGAACGCGGCTGGGATCGGAGCGTCGTGCTGCTGTTTGCAGCGATGGCCGCTGGCCATGTGGTCATTCTTGCCGCCGGCTTCGGCTGGTTGGCCTTTGGCCTCGGTCTCGGTGCAGCGAAGGCCTGGCAGGTCGGCATTGTGCCGTTCATTGCGGGGTCGTTGGTCAAGAACGCACTCGGTGCGGCGTTGATGCCGGCAGCACGCCGCATCGTCGATCGCCGCGCGTAAAGCGCGATACAACCAGCAGTTTGAATTGACAGGGCCGGCCAAGTTGATCTTGGCTGGCCCGAGCGTTTGAGGGGAGTGAAGCGATGACGACGACAACGATAGCGGGGGCGCCGGTCGCGCCGCCCGTCGCCAAGCCGTGGTACAAAGTCCTTTACGTCCAGGTGCTGATCGCCATCGTGCTCGGCGCCATCGTCGGATGGCTGTGGCCGTCCGTCGCCACCAACGACTGGATCAAGGCGCTCGGCGACGGCTTCATCAAGCTGATCAAGATGGTGATCGCCCCGATCATCTTCTGCACGGTCGTTTCCGGCATCGCCCACATCCAGGACGCCAAGAAGGTCGGCCGCATCGGCGTGAAGGCGCTGGTCTATTTCGAGGTCGTCTCGACCTTCGCCCTGGTGCTCGGCCTCGTCGTCGGCAATCTCGTCAAGCCGGGCTCCGGCTTCGGCAATGCGGCGGCAAGTGCGGAGGCAGTCGCAAAATTTGCGGATCAGGCCAAGGCACAGAAGAGCGTTGAATTCGTCCTGCATATCATTCCCGATACCGTGGTCGGCGCGTTCGCGCAGGGTGAAATCCTCCAGGTGCTGCTGTTCGCGATCTTGTTCGGCTTCGCCTTGATGAGCCTCGGCGAGCGCGGCCACACCATCCGCGCCTTCATCGACGACGCCGCGCACGCGGTGTTCGGCGTCATCTCGATCGTGATGCGCGCGGCGCCGATCGGCGCGTTCGGCGCGATGGCCTACACGATCGGCAAGTTCGGCACCGGTGCGATCCTCAATCTGATCGGCCTGATCGCGACCTTCTACGTCACGGCTGCGCTGTTCGTGTTCGTCGTGCTCGGCCTCATCGCGCGCATGGCCGGGTTCTCGATCTTCAAGTTCCTCGCCTACATCAAGGACGAGCTCTTGATCGTGCTCGGCACCTCGTCCTCGGAAAGCGCGCTGCCCTCCATGATGGAGAAGCTGGAGCGGCTCGGCTGCTCCAAGTCGGTGGTCGGCCTCGTCGTGCCCACGGGCTACTCGTTCAACCTCGACGGCACCAACATCTACATGACGCTGGCGACGCTGTTCATCGCGCAGGCGCTCGGCGTCGAGCTCTCCTTCGGCCAGCAGATCACCATCCTGGTGGTGGCGATGCTGACCTCGAAGGGCGCCTCCGGCATCACCGGCGCCGGCTTCATCACGCTGGCGGCGACGCTCGCGGTGGTCGATCCGCGCCTCGTGCCGGGCATGGCGATCGTGCTCGGCATCGACAAGTTCATGAGCGAGTGTCGCGCGCTGACCAATCTGTGCGGCAACGGCGTCGCCTGCGTGATCGTCGCTTGGTGGGAAGGCGAGCTCGACCGCGACAAGCTCAATGCCAACCTCGCCAAGGAGATCGATCCGACCGACATGGAGACGGCGATCACCACGGACTGATCCGGCTCCGGCAGCGCGAGCTGCGCTGTCGGACCTTCAAGGAACAGGGCTGGTCGAGATCCTCGATCAGCCCTGTTCCTTATGGGCTAGAACCGCTCGGGCCGGTACGGCGTGGGATCGACTGCCGGTGTTTCGCCGCTCATCATCTCCGCGAGCAGGCGTCCGGTCGCCGGGCCCAGCGTAAAACCCTGATGGCCGTGGCCGAAATTCATCCAGAGACCGGGGTGGCGCGGGGCGCGGCCGAGCACCGGCAGCATGTCGGGCGTGCAGGGGCGGGTGCCGAACCACGGGGCGGGCTCGGCCCGCTTGCCGAGGTCGATCAACTCGCGCGCGGATGCTTCGGCGCTGGCGAGCTGCACCGGGGTTGCGAGCGCGTCCGCGCCGGTCAATTCGGCGCCGGTGGTGATGCGGATGCCCTTGGCCATCGGCCCCATGGCGTAGCCGCCGTTTTTGTCGATGAGAGGCAGGTCGAGCGAAGCGCCGCCGCTGTAATGCATGTGGTAGCCGCGCTTGCGCACCAGCGGGATGCGATAGCCAAACTTGTACAACAAATCGGGCGACCACGGCCCGAGCGTCACGACGGCGTGGGCTGCGTCGATGCGGCCCTGGTCAGTGTCGACCGACCAGCCGGTCGCGGTCTGCTGCAAGCTCTGCGCATCGCCGAGCACGATCCTGCCGCCGAGGCGCTCGAACAACTCGGCATAGGCCGTGACCAGCGCGCCGGGGTCGGACACGGTCCAGGTGTCCAGCCAATGGATCGCTCCCGGGAGATCGTCGCGCAGGATCGGCTCGGCCCTGGCAAGCTCGCTGCCGGACAGCACGCGAAAGTTCACGCCGAATTCGCGCTGGTCTTCCTCGGCGGCCTTGACCGAGAGATCCAATGAAGCGGCATCGCGAAACAGCGCGCGGTAGCCGGCGCGGCGGATGAGATTGTCGGCATGCGCCTCGCGGATCAGGATGTCGTGCTCGGAAGTTGCGTAGGCGATCAGCCGAGCCCAGGCCTCGATCGCCTCGCGATGGCGCTTCGGCGCCGAATGCCACCAATAGCGGAGCAGGGGCTCGATATGCAGATGCAGCGAGGAGAGGCTGTAACGCACGTCGTTGGTGCGGCCGGTCGCGATCTTCAAGAGCGAAGCGAGGTCGCGCGGCATCGGATAGGGGCGCACCGCTTCGGCCTGGATCATCCCGGCATTGCCGTAGCTGGTCTCGCGGCCCGGTTCCCGGCGATCGACCAGCGTCACCAACCAGCCGCGCTGCTGCAGATGCAGCGCGGCGCCCACGCCCACCATGCCGCCGCCGAGAATGATTGCGCTTTGCATCGCAGCTGACCCCTTCAAATCAAAACCGCCCGGTTGGGCCGGGCGGTTTCAACTCCTTTTGTCCCTTTACTCGCCGCCGCCGAAACGGCGTGACCACCAGCCCGCACGGCGCGGGGCGGCCGGGGTTTCGCTCGTCGCCTCCGGCACGGGCTCAGGTGCCGGCGCGGCAAGCGGTTCGGTTGCCTCCGCCGCCGGCGTTGCCGGCTCCGCCTGGCTGTTCGGCAGGAAGCTCACCTTTTCGCGCACGGTGGAGCGGCGCCGCGCGACCTTGTCGCCGGCCGGCTCTTCGTCCGCCGTTGCGGTCATCGCGGCGGGAGCGGGCTCCGGCTGGGCCGGCGCCTCGGTCTTTATCTCGGTATGCGGCTCAGGCTGCGCAACTTGCGGCTCGCCGGTCGGCTCGGCCTGCGCGATCGAGGGCGAAGCCTGGCTGCCGAAGCCGTCGAAATCGGCCACTGCGTCAGCAGCTTCCGGCGGCGGGTTGATGCCGAGCTCGTCACTGATGGAGCCGGCAAGACCTTCCTCGCCGCTACCGCGACGGCGGCGTCCGCCGCGGCGACCACGCCGGCGCCGGCGATCACCGCTGCCCTGCTGCTCGCCACGGGCCGCCTGTTCCTCGCCTTCCTCACCGTCCTGCTCGGACTCGGTCTCGTCCTCGCCTTCGCCAGCGACCATCGCGGGCTCGGGCAGGGTCGGCGCCGTATCCTCGCGCAACTCACCTTCGCGCTGGCTACCGCGACCGCGCCGACGGCGACGGCGCTTGCGGCGCTGGCCGTCCTGCTCGGAGGCTGCCTCGCCGCCAGCCTGGTCGTCGGCAAGGCCCTCGGTCTCGTCGGTTTCGACCTCGGATTCGGTCTCCAGGTCGAAGCCGTCCTCGTCGTCATAGGCTTCTTCGGCCAGCGGCGGCGGGCTCGCAGCGGCTTGCGCGACGAGCAGCGCCTTGGCGGCTTCGAGCGTATGCACCTGCTCACCGCGGTCGATCACATAGGCCTGCGGGCCGTTGACGCTTGCGTCTGCAATCACCGACAGCGTGACCTTGAAGCCGTTCTCGAGATCGCGCAGATGGCCGCGCTTGTGGTTCAGCACATAGAGCGCGACGTCGGTGCGGGTGCGGACCACGAGATTGTGGGTCGCGCCCTTCATCAGGATCTCTTCGAGGCCGCGCAAGAGCTGCAGCGCCACCGAAGACACCGAGCGGACGTGGCCGGTGCCGCCGCAATGCGGGCACGGATCGGTCGAGCTCTCCAGCACGCTGGCGCGGATGCGCTGGCGCGACATCTCCAAGAGGCCGAAATGCGAGATGCGGCCGACCTGGATGCGCGCGCGATCCTGCCTCAGGCAGTCGGATAGCTTGCGCTCGACCGCACGGTTGTTGCGCTTCTCGTCCATGTCGATGAAGTCGATGACGATCAGGCCGGCGAGGTCGCGCAGGCGGAGCTGGCGGGCGACCTCTTCGGCCGCCTCCAGATTGGTCTTGAGCGCGGTGTCCTCGATATGGTGTTCGCGGGTCGAGCGACCGGAGTTGACGTCGATCGAGACCAGCGCCTCGGTCTGGTTGATCACGATGTAGCCGCCGGAGCGCAGCTGCACGGTCGGCGAGAACATCGCGTCGAGCTGACTCTCGACCCCCATGCGCGAGAACAGCGGCTGGCCGTCGCGATATTGCTTCACCGCGCTGACATTGGCGGGCATCAGCATCTTCATGAAGTCGCGGGCTTCGCGGTAACCGGCTTCGCCGGCGACCTGGATCTCGTCGATCTCCTTGTTGTAGAGGTCGCGTAGCGAGCGCTTGATCAGCGAGCCTTCCTCGTAGACGAGCGTCGGGGCCTGCGACTTCAGCGTGAGGTCGCGCACCGTCTCCCACATCCGGATCAGATATTCGAAGTCGCGCTTGATCTCGGGCTTGGTCCGGGCGGCGCCCGCGGTGCGCAGGATGATGCCCATGCCCTCGGGCACGTCGAGGTCCTGCACCACTTCCTTCAGGCGCGAGCGGTCCTGCGCGCTGGTGATCTTGCGGCTGATGCCGCCGCCGCGTGCCGTGTTCGGCATCAGCACGGCGTAGCGGCCGGCCAGCGAGAGATAGGTCGTCAGCGCCGCGCCCTTGTTGCCGCGCTCTTCCTTGACCACCTGCACCAGCATCACCTGGCGGCGCTTGATGACTTCCTGGATCTTGTACTGACGGCGCGGACGGAAGGTGCGCTCCGGCACTTCCTCCAGCACGTCGTCGCCGCCGACGGATTCGACGACTTCCTCTTCGGCTTCCTCGCCGTCGTCCTCGTCCTCGTCGTCCTCTTCACCGGCTTGTTCTTCTCCGGTTTGGGCGGCCTCGGCATGCGGCCCGTCAGTGCTCTCGCCGGCGACGTAGACGGCATCGGCCGGCTCGGCGGCCGACGTCACGGCCTCGGCCAGAGGCTCCGCGTGCGCTTCCGCGGCATAAGCTTCGGGAGCGGGAGCGTCGAAGCTTGGAGCCGGCTGCGGCTCGGCAATTGTCTCGACCGCGGGCTCGGCGCCGATTGCCGCGACAGGCGCGGGCGTCTCGTCGGCGTGATCATGATCGTGATGATCGCGCTCGTGCTCATGGCCGTCATCGTGAGCGTGATGGTGCTCGTCGTCATGGGCATGATGATGATCGTCATGATCATGGTCGCCATGCTCGTGATCGTGGCCCTCGTGCTCGCCGTGATGCTCCGCATCGGCGTGCAGATGCTCGCCCTCGGCATGCTCCGGCAGCGCGGCACCTTCGACCGGCTGGGCGGCGGGATCGGCGCCGGCCTCGAGACCTTCGACGATGTCGCTGCGCACGCGCTCGCCATGACCGCGTCGGCGGGCGTTGCGGTGACGTGAGCGGCGACGCCCGTGCGAGCGATTCTCGCTCTCTTCCTCGGCCTCGCGGTGGGCCTGTTCCTCGGCCTCGATCAGCGCCTGCCGGTCGGCGACCGGGATCTGGTAATAGTCGGGATGGATTTCGCTGAAGGCGAGGAAGCCGTGGCGGTTGCCGCCATATTCGACGAAGGCGGCCTGGAGCGAGGGTTCGACCCTTGTGACCTTGGCGAGGTAGATATTCCCGCGCAGTTGCTTGCGTTGCGCGGTCTCGAAATCAAACTCTTCGACGCGATTGCCGCGGACCACGACGACCCGGGTCTCTTCCGGGTGGGTGGCATCGATCAACATCTTGTTGGGCATGTCTTAACTCTTGGCGGCGGCGGGCGCGATAAGCCGTGGGCGCGTATCGCGCCGCCGGGTGACGCGACGGTCCACCTGATTCGGGGGTGAGGGGAAGGCCGAAACGCCGTCTCTCGCGCCTTGCCGAACCGGAAGCTTCAGGACCATTGCGACGCGCGGGATTGTCACTCCGCAGCGTCGCGAATGCTCCTTCAGATTTCGTCGGCACAGTCTGGCGCATCAAGCGTCGGCCCGTATGAAACACTGGGCGGCGAGGCCGCCCTTCAATCGTTTGCTGCTGGCCAGGCACGGCGCGAGCGCGCTCGCCTTGGGGATCACGAACCGCCCCCTTGGGATCAAGGGGCCGGGTAATGGGTTACGCCGCTGTCAGAACCGTCCCGGTCACATGAGTGGTAATCCGAGACCGTCCGCCGCCGGGGCTTGACCCGCTCCACCTCGCTGCCGCGCACCGCGCTGGTCTTAGAGGGAAACGGAAAACGCTGGAATTCCCAAACCTTGAGAGTTCCGGCGCTGCACCGGGAGGCTGAATGCGACACAACCGGAAATATCGGCCGTCAGCACTCCGTACATACGAGGAATGAGCCATCGGTGCAAGGGAGCGTCGCACGGCGGTCACAGTCGGAGAGTTTCGCGTTACCGTCATTAAGGATCGATTAACCCTGTGGTTTTATTGCGTTAAGAGAGCTGCTCGGAGGCACGGAATCGGTGGCGAGCCGCACAAATCGACGGATTCTGCTGGGTGGCGTGTTGCTGTGCGTCGCGGCATTGCCGTGTGCTGATTCCTCGCGCCTGATCGCCGCCGAAAGCCGGCCGCAACCTGCTGCCGTCGCAGAGAATTTTCCGGTCGCCTCGGCCGCACGCCTGGCCGGCGACGGCAAGCAGACCCGCTTCATCCTCGACCTCGACCAGACCGTCACCTTCCGCGCCGTCACGCTGGCCGACCCCTATCGCGCGGTGGTGGACGTGCCGCAGCTGAATTTTCAGCTGCCCGCCGGGACCGGAAGCGGGGGGCGGGGACTGGTCAAGGCCTTCCGCTACGGGCTCGTCATGCCCGGCGGCTCGCGAATCGTGTTCGACCTGACCGGGCCGGCGAAGATCGCCAAGTCCTACGTGCTGGAGGCGGCCAACGGCCAACCGGCCCGGCTCGTGCTCGAGCTGGAGGAGGTCGACCGCGCCGCCTTCGTGGCGTCGCGTGCCCCCGAGAACCGACCCGAGCTGCGTCCTGGAATCGCGGAAGCGCCGCCTGCCACGGCTCCAAGCGCGCCGGCCCCGGAGGCCGCGCAGCAGAAGGGCGATGGTCGGCCGGTGGTGGTGATCGATCCCGGCCATGGCGGCATCGATAACGGGACGCAATCGAGCGGCGAGAGCGAGAAGAACCTGGTGCTGGCTTTCGGCCTGGCGCTCCGCGACAAGCTGGAAAAGGCCGGCAAGTACCGCGTGGTGATGACGCGAGAGGACGACACGTTCATCCCTCTCAATGACCGCACCAAGATCGCCCGCAATCTCAAGGCCGCCTTGTTCGTCTCGATCCATGCCGATGCGCTGCCGCGGGCCGAGGGCGATGCGCAGGGCGCGACCATCTATACGCTCTCCGACAAGGCCTCCGACGCCGAGGCCCAGCGGCTGGCGGATGCGGAGAACCGGGCCGATGCGATCGCCGGCTTCAATCTCGCGGAGGAGCCGACCGACGTCGCCGACATCCTGATCGACCTCACGCAGCGCGAAACCCGCACCTTTTCAAACCGTTTCGCCCGCCATTTGATGAGCGAAATGAAGCAGACCGTGCGGATGCACAAGCATCCCCTGAAGTCCGCCGGCTTCCGGGTCCTGAAGGCGCCCGACGTGCCCTCGGTGCTGGTCGAGATCGGCTACGTCTCCAACAAGGGGGATCTCGAGCACCTCGTCTCCGAGGGCTGGCGGTCCCGCGCCGTGGGCTCGATGGCCCAGGCGATCGACGGATTCCTGACCAAGCGGATGGCCACGGCGGGATCGTCAAATTGACGACCGCCGGATCGTCAAATTGACGACCGCCGGATCGTCAAATTGACGACCGCCGGATCGTCAAATTGACGACCGGGGGGACATCGAACTGAGCCGGTTTGTTCCCGTTGACCGGAAGGCCCTAGTTTGGCCACAGCGGACGCTTTATAGAAACCGGTAGAGGGTTCCGGAATCGGCGAGAATCCTGTTCGGCAAGCGTCTTTAGGTCCGGCCTTGATGTGATTGCGTAAGCCGGTGAATTCGCGACGTGAGGTTGGTGCCAGTTTTGGGGTGCCGCTTTTTGGGTCCACTTGGGGCTGATACTGGGCTGATCCAGGGTTTGAACGGATAAACAGATAATGCGCTTGCTGGTGCGGTTCATGGGCTTCCTGTTCGCCGCGGGAACAGTGGTGTTCCTTGTCGGTGTCGGGGCCGTGGCAGGCCTGATCTGGCATTTCTCCAAGGACTTGCCGGACTACTCTCAGCTTCAGGATTACGAGCCGCCGGTGATGACGCGTGTGCACGCGGTCGACGGTTCGCTGGTCGGCGAATACGCCAAGGAGCGGCGGCTGTATCTGCCGATCCAGGCCGTGCCGAAGCTCGTCATCAACGCCTTCCTCGCGGCCGAGGACAAGAATTTCTACGAGCACGGCGGCATCGACTACACCGGCATGGCGCGCGCGGGCCTGCTCTATCTCCAGAACTACGGCTCCAACCGCCGTCCGCAGGGTGCGTCCACGATCACCCAGCAGGTCGCCAAGAACTTCCTGCTCACCAACGAGGTCTCCTTCGCCCGCAAGATCAAGGAAGCCTTGCTGGCGATGCGCATCGAGAAGACCTATTCGAAGGACAAGATCCTCGAGCTGTACCTCAACGAGATCTATCTCGGTCTCGGCGCCTACGGCATCGCGGCGGCCTCGCTGGTCTATTTCGACAAGTCGGTGAACGAGCTGACGGTGGCGGAAGCGTCGTATCTGGCGGCGCTGCCGAAGATGCCGGCGACGCTGCATCCGGTCCGCAACCGCGACCGCGCCATCGAGCGCCGCAATTACGTGATCGACCGCCTTGTGGAAAACGGCTGGATCAAGCAGGCCGACGCCGACAAGGCGCGCAAGGAGCCGCTCGCCGTCACCAGCCGTTCCAACGGCGCCCACACTTTCGCCGGCGAATATTTCGCCGAGGAAGTGCGCCGCGACATTTTCGAGCGCTACGGCGAGAAGAAGCTGTACGAGGGCGGCCTGTCGGTTCGCACCACGCTCGATCCGAAGATCCAGGTCATGGCGCGCAAGGCCATGGTCACCGGTCTCGTCAATTATGACGAGCAGCAGGGTTATCGCGGCGCCATCAGCAAGCTCGACATTTCGGGCGACTGGGGCGTGAAGCTCGCCGAGATCAAGTCGCTGTCCGACATCTCGCCGTGGCGCATGGCGGTGGTGCTGGAGACCAGCGACCAGTCGGCGCGCATCGGCTTCCAGCCCAGCCGCGAGCTCGGCGGCGCCGTCAGCAAGCAGCGCGAGACCGGCATTGTCACGGTCGACGGCGTGCGCTGGGCGCGGGCCGTGCAGGGCGGCACAAAGGGCAAGACGCCGACGGCGGTGTCGCAGGTGCTCCAGCCCGGCGACGTGATCTATGCCGATCCGCTCTACAAGGACGGCCACCCGGTCGAAGGCCAGTACCGGCTCCGCCAGATCCCGGAGGTCTCCGGCGCCATGGTGGTGATGGATCCCTGGACCGGCCGCGTGCTCGCGATGGTCGGCGGCTTCTCGTTCGACCAGAGCCAGTTCAACCGCGCCACCCAGGCCTATCGGCAGCCCGGTTCGTCGTTCAAGCCGATCGTCTATTCGGCCGCGCTCGACAACGGCTACACGCCCTCGACCGTCGTGCTCGACGCGCCGATCGAGATCGACCAGGGCCAGGGTGCCGGCGTGTGGCGGCCTGAAAACTTCTCCTCCGGCAAATTCCAGGGACCGGTGACGCTGCGCAATGCGCTGCGGCAGTCGCTCAACACGGTGACGGTGCGCCTCGCGCAGGACATCGGCATGCCCTTGATCGGCGAATATGCCCGCCGCTTCGGCGTCTATGACGAGCTGCCGAACTATCTCTCCTACGCGCTCGGCGCCGGCGAGACGACGGCGATGCGCATGGTCACGGCGTATTCGATGCTCGCCAATGGCGGCCGCCGCGTGAAGCCGACGCTGATCGACCGTATCCAGGACCGTTACGGCCGCACCATCTTCAAGCACGACCAGCGCGAATGCCGCGGCTGCGATGCGCCGGGCGGCTGGAAGAACCAGCCCGAGCCGCAGCTGATCGACCGCCGCGAGCAGGTGCTGGATTCCATGACCGCCTATCAGATCACCGAGCTGATGGAAGGCGTGGTCCAGGCCGGCACCGCGACCGTGGTCAAGGAGGTCGGCAAGCCGGTCGCCGGCAAGACCGGCACCACCAACGAGGCCAAGGACGCCTGGTTCGTCGGCTTCTCGCCCGACGTCGCCGTCGCCATCTACATGGGCTACGACAAGCCGCGTCCGCTCGGCAAAGGCAATGCCGCGACCGGTGGCCATCTGGCCGCTCCGATCGCGCGCGATTTCCTCAAGCTCGCGCTCGCCGACAAGCCCGCCGTTCCCTTCAAGGTGCCGGCCGGCATCAAGCTGGTCCGCGTCGTCGCCAAGACCGGCATGCGTGCCGGCCCCGGCGAGACCGGCGGGATCATCCTCGAAGCCTTCAAGCCGGGCACGGCGCCGCCGGATAATTACTCCGTCATCGGCGTTGCCGACGCCGACGGGCGCGGCGGCATGCCGGCTTCGCAACAGCAGCCGGATTCCGGTTTCCTCATGCGGCCGGGCACCGGCGGACTGTGGTAGGCCGCGGATAAGGCCGACGATCTCGGTTCGGACCGGTTGCGCTTTGCGGCCGCCGCCGCTACATCCCCTCTCGAACTGCACGCGGGATTCCGCAAGACAGAGAACAACATGCGCGCCGAAATCGAACGGTTGGTAGAAGAGATCAAGCAGTCAGTCGGGCTGCTGAGGAGGCATCTTTGACGTCGAGAAATCGACGGCGCGCCTCGCTGAGCTGAACAAGCTCGCAGAAGATCCCAACCTCTGGAACGACCCCCAGAAAGCCCAGAAGCTGATGCAGGAGCGAACCTCGCTGGAGGACTCGCTCTCCGGCATCGGCAAGGTCGAGCAGGAGCTCGAAGACGACATCGGCATGATCGAGCTCGGCGAGGCCGAGGGCGATGACGGCGTCGTGGCCGAAGCCGAAGCCGCGCTGAAGAACCTCAAGAAGGAAGTGGCGCGGCGCGAGCTCGAGGCGCTGCTGTCGGGCGAGGCCGACCGCTTCGATTCCTATCTCGAAGTCCACGCCGGCGCCGGCGGCACCGAGAGCCAGGACTGGGCGCAGATGCTGCTGCGCATGTACACGCGCTGGGCCGAAACCCACGGCTTCAAGGTCGAGTACCTCGAAGAATCCGAGGGCGAAGAGGCCGGCATCAAGTCGGCGACGATCCAGGTGTCCGGGCACAACGCCTATGGCTGGCTGAAGACCGAAGCCGGCGTGCATCGCCTCGTGCGCATCTCGCCGTTCGATTCCAATGCGCGGCGGCACACCTCGTTCTCGAGCGTCCAGGTGTTCCCCGTCATCGACGACAGCATCAAGATCGACATCAAGGAATCCGACGTCCGCGTCGACACGATGCGCTCGGGCGGTGCCGGCGGCCAGCACGTCAACAAGACCGAATCCGCGGTGCGCCTGACGCATATCCCGACCGGCGTTGCCGTGGTCTGCCAGGCCGGCCGCTCCCAGCACAAGAACCGGGCGCAGGCCTGGGACATGCTGCGCGCGCGCCTCTACGAGATCGAGCTGAAGAAGCGCGAGGAGAAGGCCGCCGCCGACCAGGCCGCCAAGACCGATATCGGCTGGGGCCACCAGATCCGTTCCTACGTGCTGCAGCCCTATCAGATGGTGAAGGATTTGCGCACGGGCGTGCAGACCTCCGACACTTCTGGTGTGCTCAACGGCGAGCTCGACGAGTTCATGGCCGCGACGCTGGCGCAGCGCGCCTTCGGCACCACCGCCGGCGACGTCGAGGACGTGGACTAGCCATGCCGCGCGTCGCCTTCATCGGGCTTGGGCGGATGGGCCATGGCATGGCCGGCCGCTATCTCGATGCCGGCTTCACGGTGACGGTCTGGAATCGCAGCAAGGCAAAGGCCGCGGACCTGATCGCGCGCGGCGCGATCTGGGCGACCTCGCCGGAGGATGCCGCGATCGATGCCGACGCGGTCGTCACCATGGTCGCCGACGACGAGGCCTCGCGCGCGGTCTGGCTCGGGCCGCAAGGCGCGGCCAAGACGGCGAAATCAGGCACCATCGCGATCGAATGCTCCACCGTCTCCTATGACCATGCGCGCGAGATGGGCCGCGAGCTCAATGCGCGCGGGCTGATCTACATCGACTGCCCCGTGACGGGATTGCCGGACGCGGCAGCGGCCGGCAAGCTGACGCTTCTGGTCGGCGCAGATAGCGCCGATCTCGAACGTGCGCGGCCTTATCTCGAACCGATCGGCTCGACCATCCGCCATTTCGGCGCGGTCGGCTCCGGCACGGTCTACAAGCTCATCAACAATCTCATGGGCGCGATCCAGATCGCCGGCCTCGCCGAGGGCCTTGCGATTGCCGAGCAGGCCGGGCTCGACATGAACCTGGTGCTGGAATCGATTCTGTCAGGCGTCGCCGCAAGCCCGCAGGTTCAGCGTCACTCCAAGCGCATGGTCGCCCGCGATTTCAGCGGCGCGACGTTTACCGCAGCGCTGCGGCACAAGGATGCCGCCTACGCCGTGAAGCTCGCAGAAAGCCTCTTGGCCGCCAAGCCGCTGGTCGCGCGCGCCGCGGTCGAGGCCTACGCGCAGGCGAAAGCGGCGATGCCGGACGAGGATGAAGGGCGGTTGATCGAGCTGGTGTCGCGGCCGACGACGCAAGCGTAGGACGTGTACTCATAAATTCAGCTTGGCGACTTTAAGCGGACGCCCTCAATCGTGAGAGCTGTACGGCTTGTGACCCACAGCGGACGTCACGTCCGCTTTCGCGTCGCCAACAGCTGGCGGATGTGGTTCAGCACGGGTCGATAATCCAGCCTTTTCGCGGCGTGCGGACCTTCCTCGCAAAGGTCCCCCGCGAGAGCGAGAACCTTCCCGATTGTGGCGCCCAGCATCGTCTTCACAGTCGGGTGGTTGCTCCGTATCCACGCAGAAAGCGCAAACCCCGAACCGGTGGGGCCGCCTACGTCAATCAAGGCAACGGCGATATCGTGTTCGCCGCTTTCGAGGCATTCACGCGCCTCGTCGTGCTGAGTTGCTTCCACCACGCGGTAGCCGCACTCGCGAAGGTACTCCGCGAGCGGATGGCGAACGAGAACGTCTTGCTCGATGAGCAATACAGTTGCTGTTTGCATGCTTGCTATAGCGCCGGGCCGAGCATCTCCGCGATCAATGTTGCGATCTGCTTGGGATCATAGGGCTTGCGGATGAACCTACCTACGCGGCTCGCTGCGCTCTCCAATTCAATGCTTCCAGAGGCAACGAGGATAAGCAGCATGGGTTGCATATCGTGTACCCTTTCAGCCAACTCGAGGCCGTCAAGGGTTCCCGGCATCCGGATGTCGGTTATAAGCGCGTCGATCCGCTCGCCAGATGAAATGTACTCCATCGCATCATCTGCGGTGCTCGCCTCAACAACCTCAAAGCCCGCGCCTCGAAGCTGCTCAGCTAGATCAAATCGGATGAACCATTCGTCCTCCACGAGCAAAACCCTCACGCGCTCGCTCTTCAGCTGCTCTTGGGGGACCATTGTTGCTCCTGGAACGCTCATCGGGCCAACCTCTGGAGTTGTGCTACGTTCCAAACCTTTGAGTTGATTGCTAATTATAAGCCGGAAGCATCACCGAAAAATATCCCATGTTAGGCAGCTCGTAGGATGGGTAGACCGCCAACGAAACCCATCACCTCCCTCCATATGCGACGGAGCATGATGGGTTTAGCAAGGGCTCAACCCATCCTACGCGCAGCGGTCGGGAGTAGAGGTGAGTGCGCTAATCTGCTTTTTCAGGCGGGCTGGGAGCTGGCAGCCCATAGTCTTTTGCTCGCTTTGCAGCGAGCTTCCGGTATGCGCTAGCTTGTTGAAGCAGTTGGTCTTTGAAGGCAGAATCCGGCTCGCTCGCTGCCATTTTTTCGAGCTGAACTGCGCGCTCAAGATATTCCGTCAACAGCTTCAAGGTGCAGCCCCACGAACGTTGAATTTTGCGGTACCTGTAATTTAGCACTCCAAGCCGGTTGACTGCCACTGCTTGAGGTAGCAAGGTACTTACATCATCGCCCGGCTCGTGGCTTCTTCGGTGACTGAGAGACCGTTGCGCTCCCGCCTTCTCTGACACCGGGTGCACTTTCATGCCGATCTCGCGATTGATCTCCAATATTGAGCTTACCAGCGAACAGGCGCACGTTCTCGAATTGGCTTATCGCCAAGCTTTGCGCAAACTCCACCTAACCGACCGCGACGATCCCGTCTGTGCTTTGGTCGCTAAAAAGATGATCGACATCCATCAACGGGGCGTGACGAATGCACTTGCGTTGGCGGAGCTAACCATCAAAGAAATCGGCTCACCAGAACAAAGCTCGTAGGATGGGTAGAGCGCCAGCGAACCCATCGCCCTCCCTCCGTATGCGAAGGAGCATGATGGGTTTCGCAAGGGCTCAACCCATCCTACGCGCTAGCTTGAGCATGGACACCTGGTTCAAGGCTGTGACATATTTGTTGCGCAACCTCCGAATGAGGCCGCTCGATGGATCGCTTACCGTACGTTCTCATGGTCGCCACAGGAGCGATGCTTGGCGTTGTTCTGGTCACGTTTTTGATGGGGAGATCAGCTGGCGATATTCTCTATTCGGGAATTTCCACAGCCGCTATCTGGGCAGTTGTTCACGCTGGCTTCTTGCGCTGGAGAGGCCTGCCGCTCGACTTATCCTTGCGCGAGTATAATCGCCACTGCGATCCGGGGACAGGTGACAAACTGCGGGGAATGAAACGCACTCGTGACTATGGGGGGCCGGCTAACAAACAATTGAAATCGGCAGCTTGCCCAATCGACTAAGATGGCACTGCATGACCGAGTCTCGCGAACCGAGAAGCGTGCGTCCTGACCCTCCACCCGAAGGGGTGGCACGATCCGACGTGAGCGGCGCCATCAGTCCGACACATGATCAACCGCTCATCGGATGGCAACCACCTCTAACAACAAAGTGGGAGCGAGCCATACTATGGGCCGCTATAGCTGCTAGCGTGCCCATTGGAGTTTATTTTAAAGGTTCGGCTTATCTCGGCGGGATGCTACTGGACGGTCTTGTGTTGGGGCCGTTCCTTTATCTGTGGTGTCGTTCTTCACGCAAGCAGTAAGCCGCCATCGCCTCTTTACTCCGACTCGCTTGTCGTGCCCTTCTCGGACCTCACGCAACGTCAGCCTCCACGCCGCTCATGGGAGATAAGCGGACGTAGCGGATCTTGTAGGTAGATTCGCTAACCATCGTTTGACTCGTCGGGCAAAACACCGGCAGAATGACATCATCGGGCACTAGGCGATCACGTCTTCCTTTTCAGCCCCTCGCGCCACGATTTTCAATATGTTGTCTCCAAGCGGCCGTTGCAACGCCTTGGCTTCATCCCAAGGCGCTCGCAGCCACACGTCCCATTCTTCCGCGCTCGTCAGGATCACCGGCATGGCCTTGGGATGGATCGGCTCAACGACTGCATTCGGGCTCGTCGTTAGAAATCCATAGACCTGATGTGGTCCCGGAACGGGCTTGGACTTCGTGCCGCGGTCGCCGTTGTAAGTAGTCCAGATGCCGGCGAACGCGTAAAGGGGGCGCGCCTCCGCAAGCGCAAACCAAACAACGTCCTTCTTTTTCGTCTCCGGGTTCGGCTCGGGCGCGTATTCGGCGAAGCTATTGGCGGGCACGAGGCAGCGGTGCTCGGGCTTGAGCCAGGCGCGCCAATGCGGCGACGAGGTATTGCGGATGTTCGTGACGGGCGGCCCGCCCTTGCTGGGCGGCGGCGGCATACCCCAACGCATCATCACCAATTCGCGCTCACCGCCGGCGTCGCGAATGACGGGGGCCGGGTAATCTGGAAACACGCCCGGCATCGGCGGCAAGTTGCCCTCGTAGCGGCGGACGATACGGAACAGGTGGTGATCGAATACAGATTGCACATGAGTGGGATTTTCTCTTATCGCTCGCCCGGCCACCATGTCGAAGCTGGGTCGCTGGCTGAAATCTTTGTCGGTCTTAGCGCTACAAGCTCGCTGCGCTTGTACGGATAGCCGCGCACCTGCGAACAATCCTTGCAGCGCATGTGGCGTTCGAGCTCGTGGATCGGAGTCGTTTTCGGCCGCCGAATGATCTCGAGCGCTATCGTCTGATTTGTATCGCAGCCATGACAGCGAACCTCGAGGTATGGGTACCCTCCATTGATCGCATCGCCGATGGTCGGCGAGGGCTGCGCGGGTCCCTTGTACCGAACATCCGGCTGTTCCACGCCACGCAGGCGAGCTTGTCAGCTTCCTTGCGCGCCTCCCTGGCGCGCTCGGCTGCGATCTTGATCTGAGTGCCGAAGAGATATTGGCGCGACTTCGTGGACATGCGGCCATCAAAGGCATGAGCCGACAGGGTTTGGCAAATTATCGATTCCTGGTAGGCGAGGGAGCCGGCGAGCTACTGCCTCTCGTGGCTGTGGACAACAAGGCTGTCAGATGCTCACCAACTGTCGGCCGGTGCCTTTATGGACATTCGGTTGCCGGCTAGCCTCAGCCCGTCCAATCCCCTCTATGGTAGAAGCAAGCAGTCGCTTGCACGAGCCGATTGGCATTGACCCGTCGGGCAAAACACTGGCAGAATAGCATCATCGAGACGAGTTTGTTTTGCACCCGCGCCGGTTTTTCCGCCGCGGGTTTTTTGCGTCTCGATCCAGGATGATCGGAGTAAATTTCAGACGGATTTTCAAAATGACTGAAGCACCGAAGTACGACCTTCTTTCCCAAAATGCTCTCGCGAGGGCGGCGGCCCGCCGCGCGCTGAAGCACCGCACGCTAACTGAGATCAAATCCTTGGCACGGACGCACACGAATGTCGCCGTCAAGACGCTCGTGCAGATCATGCGCGACAAGGACGCTCCCGCCCATGCCCGTGTGATGGCCGCCAACGCCATTCTCGACCGGGGATGGGGCAAGCCGTTGCAGCCGATTGCGAGCGAAGACGAGAACCCCATAAGGTTCGTACACCGCATCGAACGGGTGATCGTGCATCCCGGCGACGACGTGACGATGGAGGCACATATCGAGGAGAGCGCGGGGCCCGTTAGTGTCCTGGGCAGCCTCGGCGGGGTGCGCGATGAGGATGCCGATTATGAAGAGCTTTGGCTGGAATCGCAGGAGAAGGCATGAGCACTATACTTAAGCAGTTGCTTCAAACGCGGGTTGAGCCAGGGCCGAAACCCGAATGGCCGCGATGGATCGCCGACGCACTTGCTTACAAGCCTGAGAGTCCGGCGCTGGTGGACGGCTCGCCAACCAAGCCGGCCTCACCGGAGGCCGAGGATCAGCGCAATATTCGGGTATTGACCCGCGTATCGAACTCTTGAAGCTCAAGCCCGCGGGATACCGCGGGCTTTCGACAGCCGATGTCGGCCGCTGGGGTTCGAGTGGACATGTTCTCAGGGCCAGAGCATTTCGGCTTCTGACCCGAAACGGGCATCCGGTGAACTGAGCCGTCCCCTAGCTCGGGTTAGGGCTGGGTCTTAATTCGGTGCTCGCCGAGCGTTCCGGTTACCGTTATCGGCTCGGCTGGCCCGAGCCGTCGCCGCGTAAGCCGGACAGCGTCTATGTAGGGATTTGACGCACGATGCCGCTCCAGATCAGAGCAAAGCGCATCCACTGCCGCCCTATCAAAATCGATCTCGGGTGGGTCTAGCTGCAAGTCGGTCTCGACCACCAGAACCGTCTTCGTGCCATTCGCATCAATTAAGTATTCGACATCAACGGACAGCGCGTTTCGGTCAGTTATCATATGAACCTCATGACTAAGGGCAGTCTCCTCATATCAGGACGCACTTGCGATGTCGCCTATTGGGCCCTTAGCCGACCAGTCGGGGGCGACTTGGCCATGTCCGGTATCGGAGACTGAACGGACAAGGGCCGGCCTCGCAGCGCAGGCCTTTTGATCGATGGGCGCGCTTTGCACCTGCTGCGGCGCAAGGCATAGTTTCCGATCCGTCGTTTCATCTTGCGGAAAATCGAGACGCTTGCCACTCCCCGTGCGCCTTGCGACACCTCAAAACAAGACCACAAAACATTAGGGGAGAGAACGATGCCGGGTCGTCGCAAGAATCTCGCTGCCCTCGCCATACTTGTTGCCGGAGCGCTCGCCGCGACGCCGGTTTTGGCGCAGAAGAAATACGACCGCGGCGCCAGCGACACCGAGATCAAGATCGGCAACATCATGCCCTATAGCGGACCGGCGTCGTCCTATGGCGTGATCGGCAAGACCGAGGCCGCCTATTTCAAGATGATCAACGACCAGGGCGGCATCAACGGGCGCAGGATCAACTTCATCAGCTATGACGATGCCTATTCGCCGCCGAAGGCGATCGAGCAGGCGCGTAAGCTGGTCGAGAGCGACGAGGTGCTGCTGATCTTCCAGGCGCTCGGCACGCCCTCGAACTCCGCGATCATGAAGTACATGAACGCCAAGAAGGTGCCGCAGCTCTTCGTCGCCTCTGGCGGCACCAAGTTCGGCGACCCCAAGAATTTCCCGTGGACCATGGGCTTCCAGCCCAACTATCAGAGCGAAGGGCGGATCTACGCCAAATACATCCGCGACAATTTTCCGAACGGCAAGATCGCGGTGTTCTGGCAAAACGACGACGCCGGCAAGGATCAGTTCAAGGGCTTGAAGGACGGGCTCGGCGACAAGGTCGGCATGATCATCGCCGACAAATCCTACGAGGTCAGCGATCCCTCGATCGACTCGCAGATCGTCGCGCTGCACGATTCCGGCGCCGACATCTTCTTCTCATGGGCCGCGCCGAAGGGATCGGCGCAAGCGATCCGGAAAGTCGGCGAGCTCGGCTGGAAGCCGAAATTCTTCCTGGCCAACACCGCGACCTCGGTCGCCTCGGTGCTCAAGCCCGCCGGGCTCGACTATGCCAAGGACATCATCTCGACCATCTATTTGAAAGACCCGACCAATCCGACCTGGGACAAGGATCCGGCCGTGGTGAAATGGCGGGAGTTCATGGACAAATATTACCCCGATGGCGACAAGGCCAATTCCAACAACGTCTATGGCTACGTGCAGGCCGAAGCGATGGCGCAGGTGCTGAAGCAGTGCGGTGATAATCTCACCCGCGAGAACGTCATGAAGCAGGCGGCGAACCTGAAGGACTATCACTCCGACCTGATGCTGCCGGGCATCATGGTCAATACGTCCCCGGACGATTATTTCCCGATCGAGCAGATGCAGCTGATGCGGTTCAACGGGCAGGCCTGGGAGCTGTTCGGCGAGGTCATCACCGGCGAGGTCGGACACGAGCGCAGCCAGTAAATTCTGGCTTGCGAGGACTTTAGGTTACTGTTTGAGCATGATCTTATCGGAAAACCGCTACGCACTTTTCCGGATCATGCTCTAACCCGCGCTGAGCCGCACGCCGGCGCGCAGGAATTTCTGCGGATCCACCGCTTCGCCCTCGATGCGGGTCTCATAGTGCAGGTGCGGACCGGTGGAGCGGCCGGTCGAACCGACGAGGCCGATGACCTGGCCGATCTTCACAACCTCGCCGACCTTGACGTTGATCTCGGAGAGATGGCCGTAGCGGGTCGAAAGCCCGTTGCCGTGATCGACCTCGACCATGCGGCCATAGCCGCCGGACCAGCCGGCGGAAACCACCTTGCCGTAGGCGGTGGCGCGGACGGGGTCACCGCTGGCGGCGCGAAAATCGAGGCCGGTGTGCATCGCGGGCCGGCCCAGGAACGGATCGCTACGCACGCCGAAGCCGGAGGTGAACTCGACCTCGCCGATGACGGGCTTGCGGTAGGGCACCAGCGCCAGCGTGCGGTTGAGACGGTCCATCTCTGCGCGCGTGGTGTGGATGCGATAGAGCTGCTTCTCGAACGGTCCGGCATTGGCCGTCAACTTGACGGGGACGAACGGCCCGCCCATCGCACTGCGCGGCACGGCGGCTTCGAGATGGGAAAGGTTCAGGCCGAGGTCGCTGACCACGCTGCGCATCCGGCGCATGCGCGAATCCATGCCTTCCTCGACGGCGCTGAGCGTCGCCATCTGGCGCCGCTCGACCTGATCAAGCGAGGTCGTGAGCCGGACCAGCACGTTGTCGAAACCCTGGTTCCTGGCGAACTGGCTGGATGGCGCTGCCACGACGCCCGGCGCACGCGATTCGAGGCGCGCTTCGCGATCCGGCGGCGCCACGAAGATGACGGTGTCGCTGATCGGCGACGGTTTTGGCGTGGCCTGGCTTGAATCGCTGCGCTGCGGGGCGGCGCGGGGTATAGAGCCGGTCACGTCGGGCATGGCGCCGAGCGCCGTGGCCCGGGACTCCAGCGCCGTCTGGCGCTTCATGATCTGGTCGAGCTTCTGGTCGAACTGTTCCTGGTCGAGCAACTGGCGGCTGGTGGTGCGGTCGACCTTGGCGCGGAGTTCGGCGATACGGTCCTCATAGGCATATTGCATCTCGGCCTGGCGGGCGATCAGCCGGGTCAGGACGTCGTCGCGGAAGGCGAAATAGGTGGCGGTCGCGGCCGACCAGAGGCCAAGCAGCACGACCGTGCCGACCACGATCCAGAACACCACAGGCCCGAAGCGGACCTGCTTGCCGGCATGAGCGATGGTGTAGGCGTCGTCGGTGGCGGGCAGGGGAATCGCGGTCACTGCCGCCGGGACACCCAGACGGCGCTGGAAGGCCCGTCCGTGGTCGTGAGGATGATGCTGGGGGTACTGCGAGTATTGGGCAGAACTTTTCGACATCGGCACTCCCGCGCCGGTCGGATGGGTTCCTTGCGGCTCAATTGCCGCAGCAATCTGGGCCGGTCATGGTTAATTTTCCGCAAATGGGAATGCGCGAATTTAAAGGATTGGTTAAAGGCTCCTTGCTGCCTCCAGCACCTCGTCGGCATGGCCGTCGACCCGGACATTGCGCCAGATCCGCGCTATCTTGCCGTCGGCCCCGATCAGGATCGTGGTGCGAAGAATGCCCAGGAAGCTCTTGCCATACATGGACTTTTCGCCCCAGGCGCCGTAAGCCTCCAGCATCCCATGGGTCTCGTCCGAGATGAGGGGAATGCCGAGCTTGTGCTTGTCGCGAAACTTCTCCTGGGCCTTTAACGGATCGGCGGAGATGCCGAGCACCGCGGTGCCGGCCGCAGCGAAGGCATCGGCCAGGCGGGTGAAGTCGATCGCCTCCCGCGTACAGCCGGGCGTGTCGGCCCGCGGGTAGAAGAACAGGACGAGCTTCTGGCCGGCATAGTCCGCCAGCGTGACCACGTCGCCGCCATCGCGCGGCAGGCGGAAGGCGGGGGCCTTCTGGCCCTCGGCCAAGCCGGACTTCAAGCTGGATTTGGCCGCAGCCGGGGAGGAGACCGATTTGGAGGATTTTAACTGTTTCGATGCGGCCTTATGTGATCCTGCTTTTGCTAGGGTCGCGGCTGATTTGCGTGCCGGTGTCCGCTCGGTTTTCGCGGACTTAGTTTGAATAGATGCCCGCGTTTTTGCGGTCTTCTTTTTGGCGGTCGGACTGCCGGAGGGCGTTTTGGACGATTTCTTTCGGGATTTCTTGGACATACGCCTTCCTTTCGACGCTTTCGGCAGGTCAACCGAAGCGGTATTGCAGCTCTTGTCCGGCGAGCCGGAATCGCGCCCTTGGCTGGGCAAGTCTGACCACGCCGGAGTATGGTTACAAGGAATTCCACGCACCACCCCACTGCTCGTTGAACGCGCTCCCGGGGCGAAATGACGAACAGCAGGAATATTCGAGGTATGGCGGCAGTGCCGGCGCAGGGAGCTTCACCTCCCGCGAACGGCTGCGGTCCCGGCGGCGCTCAACCCTATGACGGGCGCCTGTATCGAGAAGCAATGGCAAGGAATACGTCGCCCCAGGACACCAACCGGGATTTTGATCGGCGCAGCGGCCAAATCGAGCCGCAGGAATGGGACGACGCCGACTGGGATCCGGATCAGGAAGCGGCGGCGCGCCATCGCGCACGCCGGCTGCTGGCGCGTTCCGGCTCGGGATTCCCTCGCTTCGGTGGCGGATTCGGCGCGCTGCGCCGCTGGGCGGGTGGGGGGCGCTGGCTAAAGCGCGTGGCCGTGGTGGTCGCCACCGTCATCGCGATTTTCGTCGGCTGTTTCGGTGCGCTGTGGTGGCGGCTCGGCGCCGGTCCCATCAATCTGGACATCGCAACGCCCTGGCTCGCCGCCGCGATCGAGGACAATATCGGCCACGGCAACACGGTCGAGGTCGGCGGTACCCAGATCGAGCGAGCCGGGCGGATCCGCATCGCCGTTCGCATCCGGGACATCATCGTTCGCGACCGCGATCATGCCGTCGTCGCCAGCGCGCCGAAGGCCGAGGTGAAGCTGTCGGGTGCGGCCCTCCTGATGGGGCACCTGCGGGCCGAGAGCCTCAACCTGGTCGATGCCGAGCTCGCCATCCGCATTGCGCCTGATGGCACCGTCACCGTGTCCGCCGGCGACACCGCAAAGCCGCTGGCGACCGGTGTCGCCTCCAAGAAGGACGCCGGCCTGCCGCCGACATTCCCGCGCAGCGGCGTACCCCCGCCGCCCTTCGCGACCGCGCCTGCGACCCCCGACGCATCGCAGGCCGCACCGCAGGCGACCGCGCAGAGCGGCATCCTTCAGGGCCTCGACTGGCTCGACAGCCTCAGCATGACGGGCCTCGACGGTCAGAACCTCAACGAGATCGGTCTGAAGAACGGCGTTCTGATCGTGGACGATCAGCAGCGCGGCAGCAAATGGTCGTTCGAGAACATCACGCTCAGCCTGCGCCGGCCGAGCGGCGGCGGCGTCGCGCTCAGCCTCGGCGAGCAGGGCGCGCGCCCGTGGATGCTGCGCGCCACGATCGGTCCGGCCGAGAACGGCGTCCGCTCGGTCGACATCAAGGCCGACAAGGTCTCGACCTCCAACATCCTGCTGGCGCTCCGGGTGAAGGACCTCACCTACACCGCCGACCTGCCGCTGACGGGCGAGCTCAAGGGCGAGCTCGGCCGCGACGGCGTGCCGACCTTCTTCCGCGGCAAGATCGCGGTCGGCGCCGGCAACATCATCGACACCGACACGCCCGACTACCCGATGGCAATCGACTCGGCCGAGATCAATGTCGAGTGGGATGCGAACCGGCGGGTGCTGGTTGCGCCGTTCAAGATCCTCTCAGGCGCGAACCGCCTGACGCTGCTGGCCCATCTGGAGCCGCCCAACGGCAACATCAACGACTGGCAGCTCGGCTTCAGCGGCGGGTCGATCCTGCTCGGCGGCATCGACAACGAGCCGCCGCTGGTCTTCAACCGCATTGCGATCGGCTTCCGCTTCGACACCGACCACAAGCGCATCCTGCTGACGCAGGCCGACGTCTCCAACGGCGAGATCGGCGTCGCCGGCACCGGCGCCCTCGACTATTCGGGCGAGCCGCGGCTCACCCTCGGTTTTGCGGGCACGCCGATGTCGGCCTCCGCCTTGAAGCGGATGTGGCCGACGCTGATCGTCCCCGAATTGCGTGAATGGGTGATCGAGCGGATCGAGCGCGGCACACTCCAGCGCATCGAGATCGGCGTCAACTCGCCGACCAGGAACCTGCCGCGCAAGGGCCCGCCCATTCCGGACGACGGCCTGTCGGTCAATATCGTGGCGAGCGGCGTTGCGGTCCGTCCCGTTGACGGCATGCCGGTGGTGCGCGATGCCGATCTGAAGGCGCGTGTGACCGGACGGACCGCGACCGTCAACATCGGGCAGGGCATTGCCGATACGCCCGCGGGCCGCAAGGTCACGATCTCCGACTTCGTATTCGAGGTGCCCGACATGGCGCCCAAGCCGTCGCCGTCGCGGACCAGATTCCGTGTCGAGGGCCCAGTGCCTGCGGCCGCAGAAATGCTCGCCAACGATCGGCTGAGCGACCTGTCGGCCACCGTCGTCGATCCCAACACCAGCAAGGGAACGTTCGCGGCGACCATCCAGCTCGGCATGCCGGTCAAGGGCGAATTGACCAAGGCCGATACCACCTACGCCGTCACCGCCGATCTCAACGGTTTTGCCGCCGACAAGCTGGTGATGAACCAGAAGCTGGAAGCCAACAACCTCAAGATATCAGCCAACAACCAGGGCTATCAGGTCAAGGGCGACGTCAAGATCAACGGGCAGGCGGCCTCGCTCGACTATCGCAAGCCGGCCGAGGGCGACGCGGACGTCAGATTGCAGGCGACGCTGGACGATGCCAGCCGCTCGCGGCTCGGCTTCGATCTCAGCCCCGCCGTCAGCGGATCGTTGCCGATCAAGCTGTCGGGCAAGATCGCGAGCGGCGCGGATCAGACGACGAAGCTCGGCGTCGAGGCCGATCTGACCGCGGTCAGGCTCGACAACATCCTGCCCGGCTGGGTCAAGCTGCCGGGCAAGTCCGGCAAGGCCAGCTTCAAGGTGGTGCCGACGGCGCAATCGACGCGTTTCGAGGACATCGTCATCGAAGGTGGCGGCGCCTCGATCAAGGGTTCGCTCGAGCTCGACGCGAACGGCGATCTCATGAACGCGAACTTCCCGACCTACGCGCCGTCCGACGGCGACAAGGCCTCGCTGCGGGTGGAGCGCAGCCAGGACGGCGTGGTGCGCGGCACCATGCGCGGCGACGTGTTCGACGGCCGCGGCTTCCTGAAGTCGGCGATCTCGGGCAATTCCAGGGACGACAAGAACAAGCTGAAGAACGTCGATTTCGACATCGACGTGAAGCTCGGTGCCGTCGCCGGCTTCAACGGCGAAGCCATGCGCAGCCTCGATGCCAAGATGTCGAAGCGCAATGGGGCCATCAAGGCGTTGACGCTGAGCGGCAAGATCGGCCGCGACACGCCGGTGGCTGCCGATCTGCGCGGCGGCCGCGCCCAGGGTAACCGCGAGGTGATCTACCTGCAGACCAACGATGCCGGCGCCCTGCTGCGCTTCACCGATACCTACACCAAGGCGGTCGGCGGGCAGATGGTGGTGGCGATGGAGCCGCCGTCGTCCGAGCCGAACGCCGCGCGCGAGGGCCTGATCAATGTCCGCGACTTCACCGTGAAGGGCGAGGCGCAGCTCGAACGCGTTGCCGCCGGCGCGCCGAACGGCACCGGGAACGGCGTCTCCTTCAGCGCGCTTCGCGCCGAGTTCACCCGGCAGAACGGTGCGCTCACGGTCCGCGACGGCGTGGTCAAGGGTCCCATGATCGGTGCCACCATCGAGGGCTCGATCGACTATCCCGGCAACCAGGTCTGCATGAGCGGGACCTTCGTGCCGATGTACGGCGTCAACAACATCTTCGGTCAGATCCCGCTGTTCGGCATCTTCCTCGGCGGCGGCAACAACGAGGGACTGATCGGCGTGACCTACGAGGTCGTCGGCACGCCGGCCGCGCCGGTGATGCGCGTCAATCCGATCTCGGCGATGGCGCCGGGCCTGTTCCGCAAGATCTTCGAGTTCAACACCGGCAAGCAGAACTCGCCGTTCGAGGAATTCCCGTCGCAGTCGCACGACGGCTCGACCGGATCGACCCGCCAGCTGTCGAGCGGTTGCACCCTCGCGCGGCGGTAGCGGCGGGGCTCGTCTTAATTCGTCATTGATCAGATTCGATTGCAGCCACGAAGTAAGATGCGCTCCCTCTCCCGCTTGCGGGAGAGGGTTGGGGAGAGGGTGTCTCCGCGATGGGAAAATCCCCAAGAGGAGAAAGCCCTCACCCGCGCCTTCGGCGCGACCTCTCCCGCAAGCGGGAGAGGTGAACGAGCGCCTACGCCGCGCGCACGCCCTTCAGGAACGTTCCGACTTCGCCGGAGAGCTGCTCGGCCTGCTTGGAGAGGTTGCTCGCTGCGGCGAGCACCATGCCGGCGGCGTTGCCGGTCTCGTTCGCAGCGGTCGAGACGCCGCCGATATTGGTGGTGACCTCCTGGGTCGCCTCCGCGGTCTGCGAGACGCTGCGGGCGATCTCGGCGGTGGCGGCGCCTTGCTCCTCGATGGCGGCGCCGATCGAGGTGGCGATGCGACTGACCTCCTCGATGGTGGCGGTGATGCCGCCGATGGCATCCACGGCCTCCTTGGTCGCGCCCTGGATCTGGGCGATCTTGTCGCCGATCTCGCGGGTGGCTTCCGCGGTCTGGCTCGCCAGCGACTTCACCTCGGAGGCGACGACGGCAAAGCCGCGGCCGGCTTCGCCGGCGCGCGCGGCCTCGATGGTGGCGTTGAGCGCGAGCAGGTTGGTTTGAGCTGCGATGTTGGAGATCAGCTCGGCGACGTGCTCGATCTGCTGCGCGCCGTCGGAGAGTGCGCGCACGATGGTGTCGGTGCGGCGCGCGCTGTCCACCGCGCGGCCGGTCACCTCGGCGGATTGCGCGACCTGCCGGCTGATCTCGGTGATGGAGGAGGACAGCTCTTCGGCGGCCGCGGCGACGGTCTGGACGCGCTGGCTGGCCTCGGTGGCGGCCGAGCCGACCACGGCAGCGCGACGATTGGTGCCTTCGGCGGTCGACGACATCGACTTGGCGGTGGTCTCCAATTCGCCGGAACCGGAGGCCATCAGGCCGACGAGCTGACCGACGGAGGCATCGAAGCGGTCGGCAAGGGCGATCAGGGCCTCGCGCTTCTCCTGCTCGCTGCGGGTCTTGGCCGCGACCTGCTCGGCCTCCAGATTGCGGGCGGTGAGCGCGGTCTGACGGAGGATTTCGAGGGTCTCGGCCATGCGGCCGATCTCGTCGCCGCGGTCGGTCTCCTCGACCGGCTTATCGATGGCGCCTTCGGAAATCGCCTGCATGCGGTTCTTCTGACGGTCGAGCGCACCGAGCACGTCGCGGGCGATCAGCCAGGACAGCGCCGCCATCAGCAGCATCAGGGCGATGCCGACCGCGGCGAGCTCCAGCGTCAGGGAGCGGACGTCGGCATCGATGTCGTCGACATAGAGGCCGTAGCTGATGATCACGTTCCAGGGCGCGAACTTGCGCGCGAACACGGTCTTGCGGAGCGGTTCGGTCTGGCCGGGACGGGGATAGAGATAGGAGGTGACGCCGCCCTGCGCGGTCTCGCTGCCGGCCTTGATGATGGCTTCGGCGATCAGCACGCCGTTGGAATCCTTGGCGCCGGTGATCTTGCCTTCGAGCTGCTGATTGGCGCCGTTCACGACCAGGGAGCCGTCCGGATTGTAGACCACCGGATAGCCCTGGTTGCCGTTGAAGTTCATGCGGCGGCCGCGCTGGTGGAACAGGCTCTTGGCCTCGGTCGGCGTCAGCTTGCCGGCGGTCACCTCGTCCTGGAGCGCCTGGGCGTAGTTGTAGAGGAGCTCGACGGCGGTCCGCATCTGCTGGACGCGGTCCTCCATCATCCGGCTCTTGCTGAGCGCGGCCGATGCGCCGATGATGGCCGTGACCGTGAGAGCCGCAAGGCAGACCATGCTGGCAAGCTTGGTGCGAATCTTCAGATGACTCAGCAGTTTCATCACAGCCCCTACGGAATGGTTGTTATTGCTCGCACCGGTAGCATGAAGTTCTTACCAATCATGAAGGGAGGCATGCGGCGGCCTGCCGCGCGGACAGCATTCGCAGGCGCATGCGCAATGGTGCAGGCAAAACGCCGTGCAGGTGGGCTCAAGGCCAGAGAAACGATCGTGGGTTTCGGCAGCTGGAGAGACTGGACGGTCCTGCAATGACCCGATTCGTTCATCGCATCATCATGTCTCTGCTGCTCGTCGCGGCCCTCGTCCTGATCTGGAACGTGCTCGGGGCGCGCTGAGACGGCACCAGAAATCTGCCGGTGCCGTCGTGCTTTGCGGATCCGATTTGTGCGCGGGGCGCGGACGCGCCGCCGTTTATTTCTTGCCCATCGCCGCGTCGACGCTGACCGGGCCACCGCCCGCCGCCGAGAGATACAGGCAGGCGAAGCAGAACATGATCGCCTCAGTGCCGTGGTTCAGCAGCGGCAGGAATACTGGCGTCTCGCCCCTGAACATATGGCCCATGAAGTAGGCGAAGGCCATTTCACCGGACAAGATGAAGGCTGCGAGGCGCGAGAACAGGCCGATCATCAACAGTCCGCCGAGCACCAGCTCGAGCGTGCCGGCCGCGCCGTAAAGCGACAGCAGCTCGACTTTGGCGAACATCGGAAGAGCCGGAAACTTGAACAGCTTGGCGACGCCGTACTGGAACAGCAAGAGGCCGGTGATAAAGCGAAACAGGCTCAGCAGAACCGGTTGAAAGCGAGTGAGATAGGGAAAGTCCATTGGTTTGTGCACTCCATCCAATGCGCGACTTGGACCGCATTCAGTTTCGTCTCGCAAGCCACTGAGGATCAATTCCGCGCTGACATTTTTGTCATGTCGGACAAAACATCGCAGGCCGCGGTGTTCGTCTCGCGCAAGCCGCGGTTTTCGTCAGTAGTTCGCCGGTGACGTGGACTTGCGCTGGTTACGTCGGGGAGACCTACTCCCGCAAGGCAGGGACGACCAGGAACGGAATCATTCCGAGGATCACGCTCGCAAGTGCGAAGGCGAGGAGGAGATCGTAGCCGTGCGTGGCATCGTGGATCAGGCCGCCGCTCCACGAGCCGAAGGCCGAGCCGAGGCCGCTGCCGATCGAGATCGTCCCGAAGATGGTGCCGACCCGCTTGCCGCGAAAAATCTTCATCGCGGTGGCGCTGATCAGCGGCCCGCGCGAGCCCATCATGCTGCCGAAGCAGACGACGAAGCCGGTGAGCAGGACGACGTTCGGGTAGTACTGCAGCAGCCAGAGCAGAACGATGCCGAGGATCGAGATCGCGTAGCTGAGCAGCACCGAGGGCCGGCGTCCGATCAGTCCGTCGAGCGCGGAGACGCCGAGCATGCCGAACACCAGCACGATTCCGGAGAAGCCCCAGGCGGTGGCGGCCTGTAGCGGCGGAAAGCCGGCATCGATCAGATAGGCCACGATCTGCGCCGCGATCGCATACATGCCGACCGCGGTGAAGAAGAAGGTCGAGAACAGCGCCCAGAAGGCATGGTGCCGCATCGCGCTTGCAAGCGTCCAGCCGCTGTCGACGAAGTCGGGATCGCTCCTCTTGGCGACGTGCGGCGAGCCGGCCGCGAACATGCGCCAGGGCAGCAGCAGCAGCGGCACCAGCAGGGCGAGCGCGACGAAGCCGTAGACCTGGTAGGTCTCGCGCCAGCCGAGATGATCGATCAGAAGCTGCGAGGCCGGCAGCAAGGCCAGCACGCCGCCGCCCATCGCCGAATACACCACCGCCATGGCGGTCGGCAGCTTTGGTCCGAACCAGCGGCCGAGCAGGATCGAGTTGGGAACATTGCCGATGAAGGCAACGCCGACGCCGACGCAGATGCCGATCGACAGCTGGAATTGCCAGAGCGCTTGCGCATGGCTTGCGATCAGAAAGGCCGAGCCGAGCAGGAGCAGGCCGAGCGCATAGACGAGGCGCGGGCCGGAATGATCGAACAGGCGGCCGACCAAGGGTGCGGTCAGGCCGCTGACGAGCCAGGTGAGGGAGTAGATCGAGACCGCCTGGGCGCGATCCCAGCCCAGGCTTTCGGAGATCGGCTTGAGGAAGACGGTGAAACTCTCGCTCAAGCCCCGGCCAAGAACAGCCAGCGTGAAGCACAGGCCGAGCACGACGAGCGCGGTGCGCACCGCGTCCCGGGTGCCTCCGATTCGTCCCTTGCCCGTTTCCGCTGTCGTTTCCGCTGTCGTTTTCTTGGGCGTGTTCTGGTCCATTGCCGTCAGGGAGCGCGCATCCGCGCGCCCTGACAAGCAGTGAAAAGCTCATACGCCTATGCAGGCCTGATCAGCACGTGCTTCTTCTTGCCGAAGGACAGCTTGATCACGCCTTCCGGCGTCAGATGGCTTGCCGACAACGCCATCTTCTCGTCGGTGACTGATACGTCGTTGACGCGCAGGCCGCCGCCCTTGATCTGGCGCCGCGCTTCGCCGTTGGAGCCGACGAGGCCGGCCTTGACGAAGGCGTTGAGCACGCCGAGGCCGGCGTCGAGCTCGCCGCGCGGAATTTCCACGGTCGGCAGGCTCTCGGCGAGCGCGCCTTCCTCGAAGGTGCGGCGCGCGGTCTCCGCCGCTTCGCGCGCGGCGTCGCGGCCGTGCAGCAGCGCGGTCGCCTCCGTTGCGAGCACCTTCTTGGCCTCGTTGATCTCGGAGCCGCCGAGCGCCTCGAGCTTCCTGATCTCGGCCATTGGCAGCGTCGTGAACAGCTTCAGGAACTTGCCGACGTCGGCATCCTCGGTGTTGCGCCAGTACTGCCAGAAGTCGTAAGGGCTGAACTGGTCGGCGTTGAGCCACACCGCGCCCTGCGCGGTCTTGCCCATCTTCGCGCCCGAGGCGGTCGTCAGCAGCGGCGTCGTCAGCGCGAACAGCTGGTGCGTGCCCATGCGGCGGCCGAGATCGACGCCCATGATGATGTTGCCCCATTGGTCCGAGCCGCCCATCTGGAGGCGGCAGCCGGTGCGCTTGGCCAACTCGACGAAGTCATAGGCCTGGCAGACCATGTAGTTGAACTCGATGAAGCTCATCTCCTGCTCGCGCTCGAGGCGCAGCCGCACGGAGTCCATGGTCAGCATGCGGTTGACCGAGAAGTGCCGGCCGACGTCGCGCAGCATCTCGATCCAGTTCAGCCTGGTCAGCCATTCCGCATTGTCGAGCATGACGGCGTCGCTCTTGCCCTCGCCGTAGCGGAGCACCTTGGCGAACACGCCGCGGATCGATTCCTTGTTGGCCTCGATCTCGGCGATGGTGCGCATCGCGCGCGTCTCGTCCTTGCCGGAGGGATCGCCCACCATGGTGGTGCCGCCGCCCATCAGCGTGATCGGCTTGTTGCCGGACTGCTGCAGCCAGTGCAGCATCATCATGGTCAGGTAGTTGCCGATGTGCAGCGAGCGGGCGGTGCAATCGTAGCCGACATAGGCGGTCGCTTCGCCCTTGGCGGCGAGCGCGTCCAGCCCCTCGAAATCGGAGCACTGGTGGATGAATCCACGTTCCTGCAGGATATTGAGGAAATCCGATTTGAATGCAGTCATTTGTCGGCATGCCCAACAATTCTTGGTTTACTGTTTCGGGAGCAGTTTAAGGGTCTTCCGTGGGAACCCGATTGGCCGCCCGCCACTTGGCGCGTTGGCATTATAAGATGTGTCCCTCTGGCACAAGATCGGCATGCCGGGGCGGGTTTCTTGAGGACGCTGGTCCATGATGTTGACGGCACTCGGTTTGATGAGCGGCACCTCGCTGGACGGGGTGGATGTCGCGCTGATCGAAACCGATGGAAAGCAGGTGAAGGCGTTCGGACCGACCGGCTACCGGCCCTATAGCCCGGCCGAGCGCAACCTGCTGCGCCAGGCGCTGAGCGAGGCCGTGCATCTGCAGCAGCGCGACGCCCGGCCGGGCAGTCTGGGCCATGCCGAGCGTGCGGTGACGCAGGCCCATGCCGAGGCGGTTGCGGCCTTCCTCGCCCAGAACCGGATGAGGGCGGAGGACATCGACATTGTCGGCTTCCATGGCCAGACCGTGCTGCACCGGCCGGAAAGACGGCTGACGGTGCAGATCGGCGACGCGCCGGCACTGGCAAGGACCATTCATATACCGGTGATGCACGACTTCCGTGCCGCCGACGTCGAGGCCGGCGGGCAGGGCGCGCCGCTCGTGCCGGTCTACCACCGCGCGCTCGCCCATTCGCTGGCGCGCGAGGGGCCGATCGTCGTGGTCAATATCGGCGGCGTCTCCAACATCACCTATATCGACGGCAACGATACGTTGATCGCCTGCGACACCGGGCCCGGCAACGCGTTGCTGGACGATTTCATGTACCGCACCATGAACCAGGCCTTCGATGCGGAAGGAAAGTTCGCAGCGCTCGGCAAGGTGGACGAGGCCTGGATCGCGCGGGCGCTGGAGCTGCCGTTCTTCGCAAGCCCGCCGCCGAAATCGCTCGACCGCAACGACTTTGCCGCGCTGAGGCTCGGCGACGTCGCGCCTGCCGACGGCGCGGCGACGCTGACCGCCTTCACCGCGGCCGCGATCGCCCGAATCATTCCGCTGTTGCCGCGGCGGCCGCGGAGCTGGATCGTCTGCGGCGGCGGCGCCCGCAACCTCACCCTGCTGCGGATGCTGCGGGAGCGGGTGGGCTCGGCCACCGTCGAGGCGGCCGAAACGCTCGGCTGGGCCTCGGACTCCATCGAGGCCCAGGCCTTCGGCTTTCTCGCCGTGCGCGGCATGAAAGGCCTGCCACTGTCTTATCCGGCGACCACGGGCGTGCCGATGCCGATGACGGGCGGGGTGATCGCGCGGCCTTGACGATCACGCTCGGAAGATGCAAATGCATCGAACTTGACGGGTGGATGCAGATGCATCTATATTGGATGCAATTGCATATAACCCCCGGGATCGTTGCCATGACCGCGTCACTGAAGCTGATCAGCCACAAGCTTTGTCCCTACGTGCAGCGCGCGGTGATCGCGCTGAAGGAGAAGGGCGTGCCGTTCGAGCGGATCGACATCGATCTCGCGAGCAAGCCGGACTGGTTCCTGAAGCTTTCGCCGCTCGGCAAGGTGCCGGTGCTGGTGGTGCCGACCGAGAGGGGCGAGGTCGCGCTGTTCGAGAGCAACGTGATCTGCGAATACATCGAGGAGACGCAAGCAGGCAGCAAGCTGCATCCGGTCGATCCGTTGCAGCGGGCCGAGCACCGCGCCTGGATGGAGTTCGGCTCGGCAATCCTTGGCGACCTCTGGGGCTTGGAGACGACGACGGATCCGGCCACGTTCGAAAGCAAGCGGCAGGCACTGGTCGCGAAATTCGAGCGCGTCGAGGCCGCGCTCGGCACGGGGCCGTTCTTCGCCGGCAATGCATTCAGTCTGGTCGATGCCGTGTTCGCGCCGATCTTCCGCTATTTCGATCTGTTCGACGAATTGACCCCGCACGGCATCTTCAACGACGTGCCGAAGGTTCGCGCCTGGCGCGCCGAACTCGCAAAGCGCCCGAGCGTGCGCAGCGCTGTCGGCGCGGACTATCCGCAATTGCTGCGCGCGTTCCTCGTGCGCCACGACGCGCATCTGCTCAAGCTCGCGGCCTGAGCACATGTCGCAATCAATGGCCTGGCTGTTGCTGGTGATCGCCGGCGCGCTCGATGTCGGCTGGGCGATCTCGATGAAATACGCGGAAGGCTACACGCGGGCAGGCTGGAGCGTTATTTCGCTCGTGCTGCTTGCGGCCTTCGTCTTTCTGCTCGGACGCGCCTTGAAGGTGCTCGAGGTCGGCGTCGCCTATTCGGTGTGGACCGGCATCGGCGCGGCCGGCACTTTCATAATGGGCGTGGTGCTGTTCGGCGAGAGTTTGAGCGCGATGAAGCTTGCCGGCATCGCGCTCGTCTTGATGGGGATCGTCGCGCTCAAGCTCGCTTGAGCGCACCACTCACCGCACGTTGGCGAGGCGCATGTCCAGATACGCCGTGATGGTTTCCATCAGCGGCTCGAGCTTGGAATCGAAGAAGTGGTTGGCGCCGGGGATGATCTGCTGGTCGATCACGATGCCCTTCTGCGTCTTCAGCTTCTCGACCAGCGTGTTGACGTCCTTGGGCGGCACCACCGCATCCTTCTCGCCGTGAACGATCAGGCCCGAGGACGGGCAGGGCGCGAGGAACGAGAAGTCGTAGAGGTTGGCCGGCGGCGCGATCGAGATGAAGCCCTCGACCTCGGGACGACGCATCAACAGCTGCATGCCGATCCAGGCGCCGAAGGAGAAGCCGGCGACCCAGCAGGCGCGCGCCTCGGGATTGATGGTCTGCGCCCAATCGAGCGCGGCCGCCGCGTCCGACAATTCGCCGGTGCCGTGGTCGAACGAGCCCTGGCTGCGGCCGACGCCGCGGAAATTGAAGCGCAGCACCGAGAAGCCGCGATGGGCGAAGGCGTAGTAGCACTGATACACGATCTGATGGTTCATCGTGCCGTGGAACTGCGGGTGCGGATGCAGGATCATCGCGATCGGCGCGTTCTTCTGCTTGGCCGGGTGATAGCGGCCCTCGAGGCGGCCGGCGGGTCCGGTGAAAATGACTTCAGGCATCGATGATCTCTGATCTAAGTCCCTTGGAGGTGATCCCTGCGCAATCGTCCGATTGTGGCTCTCGCAGCGTTGCCGCCGACGCGAGCACGGATGAAGGGTGGAGAGGCGCGCCCTCGGATGATGCGCGAGTGGCGCGCAGGTGAACTGACGCGCGCTTCTAACACAAGGCCAGGGTCAAAAAGCAAGCATCTTCGACATCTCTCAATCTGCTCAAGAGCTTAGCCGGTCATTGCAATGTCATCTCTGGCTTGCCTCCGGCGACCTGGACCAGCCTGAATCGACCGCAGCACCGCAAGAGCCGGCCGTGCTGCCGGAGGGTGTATTCAACCCATTGAAATCACGATTGTTTAGGAATCGCCGCCGGTGCTTCCCGCTGGCGCGGTTCGGCTTCCGAGCGAGGCGACCGCCGGCCGGTAACGCCGGCTGCCGCCGAGGGTCTGGCCGTTGTCGAAGGCGAGCTCGAAATCGCCTGATGGCTTCAGGTCCACGCCGCGCACCCGGTCGAGATTGGCAAGCTTGGTCCGATGCACCCGAACGATGGAAAAGCCCGCCAGCTCGCTTTCCGCCGCCGCCAGCGTGCCCCGGATGAGGTACTGGGTGCCGTCGGCGAGGCTGTACTCGATGTAATTGCCGGCGGAGGCGACCCAGAGGATCTCCCGCGGCGCCACGCGAATGCGGCTGGTGCCGTCGCGCAGCCAGATCAGATCGGGGGAGGAGGGCTGCGGCGGGGCGGGCGGCGCCGACGGAGCGACTGCCGCGCTCTTCAGCTCACGCCGGCTTTCGAGCAGCCAGATCGTGGCGCCGATCAGGACAACGGCCACGGCATCTTTGCGGAATTCGTACAGGACCGTTGCGAGCGAGAAACGGAAATCGTAGGCGCCGCCGGCGAGCCAGAGCGCGAGCTTTCGCACCCAGACCATGCCGGCGATGTGGAGGGTGGAGAAGCCGAGCAGGGCGATCGTCCCGATCGCCGCCTGTGCGGCGAGGCCGGGTGTCCGGCGCATGCGGCGGACCGCCAGGACCAGGATCGGCAAGAGCAGCAGGATGACGCCGATGCTCGACATCTCCCAGAACAGCCGCCGGCCGATGTCGTAGCTGTCGCCGCGCCAGGCCGCGTCCTGAGCGCCTGAAAACGCATTGACGACCCCGATCGCGAACGCGACGGCCGCGATCGCTGCGAACATCATCCGGTCGGCGCCGCTGATCCCGAAAAACCCGCGACTCGTCCCTGCTGCCGGCGGCTCATCCCCTCGCGTCCGATTCTGATCCCAAACCGGCTCGACGCGCGCCGCAGGCGGAGCATTTTCGGTGTCAACCATTTTCGGTGTCAGCCATGGCGCCAGAACCGCGTTCGTCGTCCCGTCAAGGAGCAGAAAACCATGACAACACCACAGCAATTCCAAAGCTCGGACAGGCGCATCGACCTGGACTGGGTGCGGATTTTAGCCTTCGGGCTCCTGATCTTCTACCACGTCGGCATGCTCTACGTGTCCTGGGGATTTCACATCAAGAGCGCGCACCGGCTGACCTGGCTGGAACCGGTGATGCTCTTCCTCAACCCATGGCGGCTGTCGCTGCTGTTCCTGGTGTCAGGGGTTGCCACCCGCTTCATGCTCGGCAAGTCGAGCCTCGCCTCGCTCGCCGGCGCGCGGTCGGCACGGCTGCTGATCCCGCTCATCTTCGGCATGCTCGTGATCGTGCCGCCGCAATCCTATCTCCAGATCGTCGAAAGCCTCGGCTATCCCGCCGGCTTCCTCGATTTCTATACCAGGCACTACTTTGCCTTCGGCGCGCAGTTCTGTCCGAACCCCTGCATCGTGTTGCCGACCTGGAACCACCTCTGGTTCGTGGTCTATCTGTGGGTCTACACGATGGCGCTGATCGGCGTGCTCGCGCTATGGCCGGCCGGCGCTGACTGGCTCGGCCGGAAGCTGGCCGGCATGCTGGCCGGGCCAGGGCTGCTGATCGGGCCTTGCCTGCTGTACGCGGCCTGGCGCCTGGTGCTGTTCCCGGCTTTCCCCTCGACACACGCGCTGTTCGGCGACTGGTACAACCACGCCGACCATGCGATGGCCTTCCTGATCGGTTTCCTGCTGGCGAGGCAAGAGGGGATCTGGCGCGAACTCGAGCGGCAGCGCTCTGTGGCCCTGCTGGCGGCCGCCGCCTGCTTCGCTGCGTTCATCCTGGTACGCGCTGGTCTGTTTGCGCCGTCGCCTGCACTGAAGTGGGCGGCGGCCTCGGCCTATGGCTGCTATCAATGGCTCGCGATCGCTACCGTGTTGGGTTTTGCGCGGCGCCATCTCACCGCCGACAGCCCGGCGCGGCGCTATCTCACCGACGCGATCTTCCCGTACTACATCGTGCATCAGACCGCGATCATCGTGATCGCGCATCAAATGCATGACAGCGGTCTGCCGGTTGGGATCGAAGCGTCGGTTGTGATCGTCGGCACCGCGCTCACATGTGCGGCGACCTATGAGATCGTCCGGCGCATTTCATGGCTGCGGCCGCTGTTCGGGTTGCGGGCGGCGCCGCGACCGGTGCGAGGTGTGGAGCAGCAGCCGGCCTGACGAGTGCGCACCCTCCGATTGGCCGGACGATAAAAGGTGCTAAGAGGGCGAGATGCCGAACCGGGTCTATCTCGACTGGAATGCGACCACGCCGCTGCGCCCCGAGGCGCGGGCGGCGATGGTCGCGGCCTTCGACCTCGTCGGCAATCCATCCTCGGTCCATGCCGAGGGGCGGCAGGCGCGGCGGCTGGTCGAAGACGCCCGCGCGACGCTTGCAGCCGCGGTCGGAGCGCAGCCGCGCAATATCGTCTTCACCTCCGCTGGAACCGAGGCCAATGCGCTGGCGCTCTCGCCGGGTTTGCGGGGCCCGTCCGGCGGACCTGTCGCGTGGCTGCTGGTCTCGGCCGTCGAGCATGCCTCGGTGTTGGCCGGCGGCCGGTTCCCGGCGGACAAGATCGGCCTGATCGAGGTGACGCGCTCCGGCGTGGTCGACCTCGATCATCTGAGGGCGCTGCTGAAGGACGGCCCGCCGGCCCTGGTCTCGATCATGGCCGCCAACAACGAGACCGGCGCCCTTCAGCCCGTCACGGAGGCGGCAAGCATCGTCCACGACGCCGGCGGCCTCCTGCATGTCGACGCGATTCAGGCGCTAGGTAAAATTCCCTTCGATATCAATTCGGTAGGCGCCGACCTTGCGACCTTGTCTGCGCACAAGATCGGCGGTCCCAAGGGGGTCGGCGCATTGGTGATGCGCGAAGGGATAGGCGGCCTGGAGCCGGTGCTGCGGGGCGGTGGGCAGGAGCAGAGCCGCCGGGCCGGAACCGAGAACATTGCCGGGATCGCCGCCTTCGGGGCGGCGGTGAAGGCTGCGCTTCAGACTCTGCCGGAGGATGCGAAGCGTATGGCAAGTCTCAGGGATCTCTTGGAAAATGGCCTCCGCGACATTCCCGGTACGACCGTCTTCGCGAAAGACGTAGGGCGGTTGCCGAATACCGTCCTGTTCACGGCGCCAGGCTTGAAGGCCGAAACCGCCGTGATCGGCTTCGATCTGGAGGGCATCGCGGTGTCCTCCGGCTCCGCCTGTTCCTCCGGAAAGGTCCAGCCGTCTCACGTCCTGTCGGCGATGGGCTATGATCCAGGGGTGGCCCAGGGAGCGGTGCGCCTCAGTCTGGGCTGGTCCACGGAACCTGATGGCATCAACAGGGCGTTAGAGGCTTGGCGAAAGCTTGGTAATACCCTACTTAAGGCTTGAAGCGACGAAACACGGCTTGAACGGTTCTAAGCCCGTGCTTTCCGTGGAGAAATATCGTAATACTCGTCCGAGTTTGATCCACCGCGGTCCTTGAAACCGCGAGCGGAGGATGGAATGCCAGCCGTACAAGAGACGGTCGAGCGCGTGAAGCGCATCGACGTCGACCAGTATCGTTATGGGTTTGAGACCCTGATCGAGTCCGACAAGGCCCCCAAGGGGCTGTCGGAAGAGACCGTCAAGTTCATCTCGCAGAAGAAGAACGAGCCCGACTGGATGCTGCAGTGGCGGCTGGAGGCCTATCGGCGCTGGCTGACCATGCAGGAGCCGACCTGGGCGCGCGTCGACTATCCCAAGATCGACTTCCAGGATCTCTATTACTACGCGGCGCCGAAGCCGAAGAAGACGGTCTCATCCCTCGACGAGATCGATCCGGAGATCCTGAAAACCTACGAGAAGCTCGGCATTCCCTTGCGGGAAGTCGCCATGCTCGAAGGCGTCGAGCCCAAGCCCGGCGAGGAAGACCCTGCGCGCCGCAAGATCGCGGTCGACGCTGTGTTCGATTCGGTCTCGGTCGCGACCACCTTCAAGGCCGAGCTGAAGAAGGCCGGCGTGATCTTCATGCCGATCTCGGAAGCCATCCGCGAGCATCCTGAATTGGTGCAAAAATATCTGGGCTCGGTGGTTCCGACCTCGGACAATTTCTACGCCACGCTGAACTCGGCGGTGTTCTCCGACGGCTCGTTCGTCTACGTGCCGCCGGGCGTGCGCTGCCCGATGGAGCTGTCGACCTATTTCCGCATCAACGAGCGCAACACCGGCCAGTTCGAGCGCACGCTGATCATCGCCGACAAGGGCTCCTACGTCTCTTATCTCGAAGGCTGCACCGCGCCGCAGCGCGACGAGAACCAGCTGCATGCCGCCGTGGTCGAGCTCGTCGCGCTGGACGATGCCGAGATCAAGTACTCGACGGTGCAGAACTGGTATCCCGGCAATTCGGAAGGCAAGGGCGGCATCTACAACTTCGTCACCAAGCGCGGCGATTGCCGCGGCGCCAATTCCAAGATCTCCTGGACCCAGGTCGAGACCGGCTCCGCGATCACCTGGAAATATCCGAGCTGCATCCTGCGCGGCGATAATTCCCGCGGCGAGTTCTACTCGATCGCGATCTCGAACGGCTACCAGCAGGTCGATTCCGGCACCAAGATGATCCATCTCGGCAAGAACACGTCGAGCCGGATCATCTCCAAGGGCATCGCCGCCGGCAAGTCGCAGAACACCTATCGCGGTCTCGTCACCGCGCACCGCAAGGCGACCGGCGCGCGCAACTTCACCGCCTGCGACTCGCTGCTGATCGGCGACAAATGCGGCGCGCACACCGTGCCGTATATCGAAGCCAAGAACTCCTCGGCAACGTTCGAGCACGAGGCGACGACCTCCAAGATCTCCGAGGACGTGCTGTTCTACTGCATCCAGCGTGGTCTCTCGCAGGAAGAAGCGGTCGGCCTCGTCGTCAACGGCTTCGTCAAGGACGTGCTGCAGCAGCTGCCGATGGAATTCGCGGTGGAAGCGCAGAAGCTGATCTCGATCTCGCTCGAAGGGTCGGTCGGCTGATTGCCGACCCCAGCGGTGCGCTCAGGCGCTCCAACATCAATTGAATAGACTGGATACCAAGATGGCTTTGCTTGAAGTGAAAGACCTCAAGGTTCGTGTCGAGGAGCGTGAGATCCTCCACGGGCTGACGCTGACCGTGAACGAGGGCGAGGTGCACGCGATCATGGGGCCGAACGGCTCCGGCAAGTCGACGCTCTCGCACGTCATCGCCGGCAAGCCCGGCTACGAGGTCACCGACGGCGAGATCCTGTTCAGGGGCGAGGACCTGCTGGAGATGTCGCCGGACGAGCGCGCCGCCAAGGGCGTGTTCCTGGCCTTCCAGTATCCGGTCGAGATTCCCGGCGTCACCACCATGAATTTCCTGCGCACCGCACTCAATGCGCAGCGCAAGGCGCGCGGCGAGAGCGAGCTGATGGTGCCGGACTTCCTGAAGAAGGTCCGCGAGGTCTCGAAGTCGCTGAACATTCCCCAGGACATGCTCAAGCGCGGCGTCAATGTCGGCTTCTCCGGCGGCGAGAAGAAGCGCAACGAGGTGCTGCAGATGGCGCTGTTCGAGCCGAGCCTCTGCATCCTCGACGAGATGGATTCCGGCCTCGACATCGACGCGTTGCGCATTGCCGCCGACGGCGTCAACGCGCTGCGCTCGCCGGGGCGCGCGATGGTCGTCATCACCCATTATCAGCGGCTGCTCAACTACATCGTGCCCGACGTCGTGCACGTGATGTCGAGGGGCCGCGTCGTGAAGAGCGGCGGCAAGGAATTGGCGCTGGAGCTGGAAGCGTCCGGCTACGCCCAGTTCGAGGATGCCGCGTAAGGATTGTTGGAGATGAACGTTGCTGTGGCAAAGACCGGGAGCGGCCGCGCGGTGAGCGATCTCTTCGCCAGCGCCGAAGGCCGCCTGCCGGGTTCGCCTGACGTGATTGCGGTGCGCCGCGAGGCGTTCGAGACCTATGAGCGTCTCGGCCTGCCGCACCGCCGGATCGAGGAATGGAAATACACCGATCTGCGCGCGCTGGTCGGCGAGGTGCTGCCGCTGGCAGCCGCGCCCGATGCGACCGCGCTGAAGCGCGCCGCGGAGGCGGTCAAGGCGCATGCAATCGCCGGCGCCCGCAAGCTGGTGCTGGTCGATGGCGTATTCGCGGCCGAGCTGTCCGACGTGAAGGCGCTTGCCGCCGAAGTCAGCTTCAAGACTCTGCGCGTGACCCTGGACAAGGATGCTGGTCTCCTGAAGACCGCCTCTACCGACGCCGTGGTCGCGCTGAATGCGGCGCTGGCGACCGACGGCGTGGTGCTGTCGATCGCGGATGGGACGCAGCTCTCTGCGCCGGTCCAGATCATCCATGTTGCGACCGCCGCATCGGCCTCGGCCGTCACCCGTTCGCAGGTTCGGATCGGGAAGGGCGCCCGCGCCACTATCATCGAGAGCTTCGTCGCCGCCGGCGCTGCGGCGTACCAGGTCAACGATGCCGTCATCGTCTCGATCGGCGACGATGCCGACGTTGCGTTTGTGCGGCTGATGGATGACGCGCCCGACGCGGTGAACATCACCTCGCAGTTCGTGACTGTGGGCGCGAATGCAAAACTGAACTTCTTCAATATGACCAGCGGCGCGGCCGTGAGCCGTTTGCAGGGCTTCATCACGCTGGCGGGCGAGAGCAGCGAGCTCTCGGTCAACGGCGTCAACCTGTTGAAGAAAACCGAACACGGTGACACCACGCTGGTGGTCGACCACGCCGTGCCGAACTGCGTCAGCCGCGAGATCTTCCGCGCCGTGATCGACGACCGCGCCCATTCGGTGTTCCAGGGCCGCATCATCGTCCGTCCCGACGCGCAGAAGACCGACGGCAAGATGATGACCCGCGCACTGCTGCTCTCGGACGAGGCCGAAGCCGACAACAAGCCCGAGCTCGAGATTTTTGCCGACGACGTCTCCTGCGGTCACGGCGCCACCGCCGGCGCGCTCGACGAAAGCCTGCTGTTCTACCTGAAGGCGCGCGGCCTGCCGGAGAAGCAGGCCCAGGCGCTGCTGATCCAGGCCTTCGTCGGCGAGGCGATCGAGCAGATCGCCGATGATACTTTGCGCGAGCACGTGATCGGAATCGCCGAGCGCTGGCTGGAGCGGCGGTCATGAGCACGCATCCGGCGGTCAAGAACGGCGCCTATGACGTTGCGCGCGTGCGCCAGGATTTTCCGGCGCTTAGCCTGCAGGTCTACGGCAAGCCGCTCGTCTATCTCGACAACGCCGCCTCGGCGCAGAAGCCGAGCGCCGTGCTCGACCGCATGACGCAGGCCTATAAGTCCGAATACGCCAACGTGCATCGCGGGCTGCACTACCTCGCCAATGCCGCGACGGAAGCCTATGAGGGCGGCCGCACCAAGGTCGCGCAGTTCATCAACGCTGCGCGCACCGAAGAGGTCATCTTCACCCGCAACGCGACCGAGGCGATCAACCTCGTCGCGTCCTCGTGGGGCGGCCCGAACATCGGTGAAGGTGACGAGATCGTCATCTCGATCATGGAGCACCATTCCAACATCGTGCCCTGGCATTTCCTGAGGGAACGCCAGGGCGCCGTGATCAAATGGGCGCCGATCGACGACGAAGGCAATTTCCTGATCGACGAGTTCGAGAAGCTGCTGACGTCCAGGACAAAACTGGTCGCGATCACGCAGATGTCGAACGCGCTCGGCACCATCGTGCCGGTCAAGGACGTCGTCAGGGTCGCGCATGCCCGCGGCATTCCGGTGCTGGTCGACGGCAGCCAGGGCGCCGTGCATCTGCCGATCGACGTCCAGGACATCGGCTGCGACTTCTACGTCTTCACCGGCCACAAGGTTTACGGTCCGACCGGCATCGGCGTGCTCTGGGCCAAGTACGACCATCTCGTCGCGATGCGCCCCTTCAACGGCGGCGGCGAGATGATCCGCGAGGTCTCGCGCGAAATCGTCACCTATGGCGATCCCCCGCACAAGTTCGAGGCGGGCACGCCGGCGATCGTCGAGGCCGTCGGCCTTGGCGCCGCCATCGACTACGTCAATTCGATCGGCAAGGAACGCATCGCCGCCCACGAGGCCGACCTCACCGCCTACGCCCAGGAGCGCCTGCGCGAGATCAACTCGCTGCGGCTGATCGGCACCGCGCGGGGCAAGGGCCCCGTGATCTCCTTCGAGCTCAAGGGCGCGCATGCCCACGACGTCGCGACCGTGATCGACCGCCAGGGCATCGCGGTGCGCGCCGGCACCCATTGCGTGATGCCGCTTTTAGAGCGGTTCAACGTCACGGCCACCTGCCGGGCCTCGTTCGGCATGTATAATACGCGGGAAGAAGTCGATCATCTGGCACAGGCGCTTTTGAAGGCGCGGGATTTGTTCGCATGAGTGACACGGCCGAAATCAAAGCCAATCCGATGGAGACCCATTCGGCATTGCCGCCCGAGGAGACCGAGCGGCTGACCCGCGAGATCATCGCCGGGCTCAAGACCGTGTTCGACCCGGAAATTCCGGCCGACATTTACGAGCTCGGCCTGATCTACAAGGTCGAGATCAAGGACGACCGCTCGGTCGACGTGCAGATGACGCTGACGACGCCGAACTGTCCGGCCGCCGGCGAACTGCCGACCATGGTCGAGAACGCGGTGGCGAGCGTGCCCGGCGTCGGCGTGGTCGACGTCAAGGTCGTCTGGGAGCCACCGTGGTCGCCCGAGCGCATGAGCGACGAGGCTCGCCTCGTGCTGAACATGTGGTGACGGCCGCCACCGGCATTGAATTTGCTTCGCAACGGACCACATGACTGACATGACACAGGCATCACCAGCATCTACCCCGAAGCCGCGGCGGCCGCGCCCGCAGGTGATGCGGCTGACGGACGCTGCTGCCCAGCGCATTACCGAGCTGACCCAGCGCGCCGATTCCGAGATCGTGGGCTTGCGCGTCGGCGTCAAGAACGGCGGCTGCGCCGGTCAGTCCTACACGGTCGAATATGCCCACGAGATCCGCCCGACCGACGAGGTCGTCGAGGACAAGGGTGTCAAGATCCTCGTCGATCCCAAGGCCGTGCTGTTCCTGCTCGGCACCGAGATGGACTACAAGGCCGACAAGATGCAGGCCCAGTTCGTCTTCAACAATCCCAACCAGATCTCCGCGTGCGGCTGCGGTGAATCGGTCGAGCTGCGGCCGGCCAAGATCGACGGGTAGTTCTTCCCGTCATTGCGAGGAGCGAAGCGACGAAGCAATCCAGACTGTCTCTGCCGAGGCAGCCTGGATTGGTTCGCTTCGCTCGCAATGACACCGGTGCTATGAATGCTGGCCTTCTCGCCAGGACGCTCTTCATGGACCGCGAATTCCTGATCGACCTGTTCGCCGATTTCGGCCCGGTCACCATCCGAAAGATGTTTTCCGGCTACGGCATCTCCGCCGACGGCGTCAATTTCGCGCTGTCGCTGCGCGCCGGCCTGTTCTTCCGCGCCGACGACACCACCATTCCCGACTTCGAAGCCGAGGGCTCGAAGCCGTTCCAATATTCGACCCGCGCCAAGACCGTGGTGGTGAATTCCTACTGGGAGCTGCCCGCGCGCCTGTTCGATGATTCCGCGGAGCTTGCCCAATGGGCGAGGGCGGCGCTCGCCGCCGCCCAGCGTGCCAAGGTGAAGAAGCGGCCGAAGGCGAAGAAGGTAGCAGGCAAGCCGGCGAAGAAGCTCGCGCCGAAGAAAGCCGCAGCGAAGAAGCGGTCGGCCCATAAGGCCGCCAAGAAGTCGGTGCGGTAGGGTGGGCAAAGCGAAGCGTGCCCACCATTGGGGATAACCGTGTTGAAGAGATCGTGGGCACGGCGCTTGCGCGCCTTTGCCCACCCTACGGCAGCTGACGAAAATCTATGCCACCCGGCTGTGGCTCTCGATCGCGAATTCCGGATCGGCTTCGCAGATCACGCGGTTGCGGCCGTTGCGCTTGGCGGCGTAGAGGCAGGCGTCGGCGCGCTCGATCAGCGCGTCTGTGTCGTCGCCCTCCCTCAGCATGGAGACGCCGACGGAGATGGTGACGCGGCCGAGGATCTCGCCGGTGGATTTCTTCTTCAATTCCTTTGCCATCACGGCGCGGCGGATGTGATCGGCCACCGTGAGAGCCTGGCGCATCGCGGTGTTGGGCAGCACCACCGCGAATTCCTCGCCGCCGTAGCGCGCGGTGACGTCCTGGCCCTTGATGGTCTGCTTGAGCGAAAGGCCGACGAGCCGCAGCACCTGGTCGCCGGTGAGATGGCCGTAGGAATCGTTGAACGACTTGAAGTGATCGATGTCGAACAGCAGCAGAGACAGCGGCTCGCCCGAGGCGAGCGCGCTCTGCACGGCCATGCCGATCATGCGGTCGAAATATTTGCGATTCCCGAGGCCCGTGAGCGGATCGGTCAGGCTCTCGGCGCGGATCGCCTCCAGGCTCTGCTGGAGATTGCTGATCTCGTTCTTCGACAGCGTCAGCCGGTCTTCCAGCGCCTTGTTGGTCTCGCGCATCTCGCTGGTCGAGCGCAGCAGCGCCTCGACGATCGCCCTGATCTGGTCGCGGCTCTCGGCCGACGACAGTTTCTCGGTCGCACCCGACAGGCTGGTATCGTACGCCCCGGTCATGCCGAGCGCCTCGCCCAGCACCTTCACCACGTCGTCGATCTCGCCGACGACGCGCGCGCCGACCTTGTCGATGCGGTCGGTAGTCTTGATGTGGGAGAGATAGGTCTCGTAGATCTGCTCGAGATCGGCCTCGGTCAGCTTGCCGCTGCGCGCCAGCGTCTCATTGATGATCTTGTTGAGCGGTGCGTTGTAGCCGGTCGCGTAGACGTACCAGATCTCGTAGTTGCGGGGAATGGCGGTCTGCCTGAGCGATCGGATCTGACCGAGCGCCACCTCGGCGAACGCCATCGTGCGTTCGTGTTCGTCGAGCACCTTGATCACTGAACATCCCCACAGCGGCCGACGCGCCCTCGACCGCAGCAATCCTTAAATTATGTTCGTAGGCTAACGGACGATCATGAACGCCCCGTAAATATACGTCCACGAGGCATCCAAAAAATTGCAAAGTGAGGTTTTTCAACCGAAATGGGCTGGTGCCGGCGCGCTTCAGGCGCCGGCGGGGGAACGAACCGGCCGCAGCAGAAACGCCGGCAGATGCGAGTGATCGCCCGGCTCGGTATCGACCTCGCGCTGGCGGCGCGGCTCGGGCCGGCCGATCGAGGGCACATGCGACGAATTGGCTTGCGGGCGCGCGGCGTGACGCGGCTCGGAGGATTGCCGGGTTTCGCGTGGAGGCCTTGCCTCGCGCGCAGGCCTTGCCTCGGCGGCGGGCCGTGCTTCTGTCGAATGCCTTGCCTCGCCACGTGCCTCGCGCGGCTCGTGGCTGCGTTCGCGGTCATGACCGCGTCGCTCGCCGCGCTGCGGCTTGCCGCGTCCGCCGCGTGAACGCTCGCGGCCGCGCTGTTCGCGCGGACGCTCGCCCTGTTCGCCCGCTTCGGCGTGGACGTCATAGTCGCCCTCGGCGCGCGGAATGCTCTGGCCGATCAGCTTCTCGATCGCTGCCATCGACTTCTGGTCGAGCGGTGTCACGATCGAGATCGCGGTGCCGGTTCGCCCTGCGCGGCCGGTGCGGCCGATGCGATGGACGTAGTCGTCGGCGTGATGGGGAACGTCGAAATTGAAGACGTGACTGACCTCGGGAATGTCGAGGCCGCGGGCGGCGACGTCGGAGGCGACGAGGAGGGGCAGCTCACCCTTGCGGAACTGGTCGAGCGCGGCCATGCGGGCCGGCTGGTCCATGTCGCCGTGCAGGGCGCCGACGCTGAAGCCGTGCTTCTGCAGCGATTTGTGAACGATCGCGACCTCGCGCTTGCGATTGCAGAAGATGATCGCGTTCTTGAGGTCCTTGGCTTCGCGCAGCAGGCGGCGAAGCAATTCGCGCTTCTCGTGCGCCTCGCGGCCGGCGGGCACCTGGGCTTGCGTGACGGTGACGGCGGTCGTGGCGGGCCTGGAAACCTCGACCTTCTGCGGATTGTGCAGGAAGGCTTCGGTGATGCGCCGGATTTCCGGCGGCATGGTCGCAGTGAAGAACAGGGTCTGCCGCGTGAAGGGAACGAGCTTGCAGATGCGCTCGATGTCAGGGATGAAGCCCATGTCCAGCATGCGGTCGGCTTCGTCGATGACGAGCAGCTCGACGCCGGTGAGCAACAGGCCGCCGCGCTCGGTATGGTCGAGCAGGCGGCCGGGGGTGGCGATCAGCACGTCGACACCGCGCATCAGCTTGGCATCCTGGTCGCCGAACGAGACGCCGCCGATCAGGAGGGCGACGTTGAGTTTCTGGCCGGCGCCGTAGCGGTCGAAGTTCTCCTTCACCTGGGCCGCCAGCTCGCGGGTCGGCTCGAGGATCAGCGTGCGCGGCATGCGCGCCCGGGCGCGGCCCTTTTCGAGAATCGTGAGCATCGGCAGCACGAAGGCCGCGGTCTTGCCGGTGCCGGTCTGGGCAATGCCGAGCACATCCTTGCGTGCGAGGACGTGGGGGATCGCCTGTTCCTGAATGGGGTGGGGGTGGTGTAACCGGTGGCCGCCACTGCGGCGAGGACTTTTTCGGACAGTCCGAGATCTGAAAAGGACATTGAGCCTCTGGTCGAAACCGCCGTTCGGAATCGAGGGTAATAAGGCTGTCGCGTTCCACCCCGAAACGGCGCGCTCTCGAAGAAGCTGGGGGTGCTGACTCACGCGAACACAGCGCAAGGCTCAGGAATCGCTCTTCGATCTGAGCCGCGTCGATCCGGAACATAGGCGGGAATTGGCCAAAGTCAATGGAGCGGGCGCGGGAAGAGCCTAAAAAACCTGAGGTTTTTGCTCAAATCATGGGCGCTTCTGGGGTTTTCCCCGAGCCCCTCAACCGGCCGCCAGCGCCGAGACAGCAGCTAACGCCCGTCCGTCCCCTTGGCCCGGAAGTCGCCGGGGGCCATGCCATAGGCGGCGTTGAACACCCGGTAATAGGTCGCGAGGCTCTCGAATCCGCACGAGGCTGCGATATCAGCGATCAGCCGGTCCGGCGTCTCGCGCAGCAGCTTCCGGCTCTGTTTCAGGCGCTCGTCGGTCACCGTCTGGGAAAAGCTCTTCTCCGCCATCTCGAACAGCATGTGCAGGTGACGCACGGAGACGCCGAGCAGGTCGGCCACCATGGCCGGCGCGAGATTGGGATCCTGAAGGCGGCGCGCGATCAGCCGCCGGGCCTGCGAGAGGCGGGCGGTCCGCAGCGCGGCCTGTCCCCGACGGCTGCCCGGCCGCACGACGCCGCGCTCGATCAGCGCCAGGTGGGCCAAAGCCTGGACCAGGGAGGACTGGACGGTCGAGGCCGCATCGTCCGCGCCGATCTCGTCGAGATCGGCAAAGCAGGCCGCGAGCAGGGGCGCCAGGGCCTGATCGTTGAAGGTCCGGGGCGCAAGCTCACGCAGGCGCTTGTCCTGCACCGGCATGCTGCTCACGGGGATCTTGAGGATTCGCAGGTGGAAACCCCCGCTGCCCAGCGGGGCGGTACGGTAGGGCAGGTCGGTATGGCTGGTCGCGAAGCTGCCATTGGCAATCGCAAACTCGCTTGTGCGCATGCCGCCGAACCAGCCGCCGCTGCCGAGCTGCTGGTAGACGCAGATCGCCTCACCCGGGGCGTAGGCGATGTCCGATGCGCTGCGCTCGACCGCGTAGGGCGAGGCCTTCAGCTCGACGAGGCCGGCGCCACCCACCCGACGCAGCGAGAACTCGCCGAAAAAATCCGCGCGCCGTTCCCGCGCGAGCTCGGCGGTGACGCCGAACAACCCCTTGGCGCGCACCTCGCGCCAATAGTCGAACCGGTCCCTCGGGTCGACCTCGTCCGTACACCAGTGCAACACGGCAGTCCCTCGCTTGCGGCGAAATTGTCCAAAAGGAAACAGATTCCCGCGGAATCGGCCATAGTCGGATCGTCCAATGGAAGCCCGGGTTCCTTGAACCGTGGTCAGGCCTGGGCCGACTATCACACAGCGGCAGGGGGTCCCATCGACTGCCGCTCGAAGATCGGCGGCAGGGCCGGTTCTGCAACAGGAATTTTGCGATGACGCGTCGGCTTTTCAGAATTCTGGCGGCCCTTGGCCTCGCGGCGGGCCTGAGCGGTTTCGCAGCGCCCGCTCTCGCCGAGAAGCGCGTCGCGCTCGTCGTCGGCAACAACGATTACAAGAACGTGCCGAAGCTGCTCAAGGCCGTCAACGATGCCCGCACCATGGGGGATACGCTGAAGCAGCTCGGCTTCTCGGTGATGGTCGCCGAGAACCAGAGCCGGCAGCAATTCTCCGAGACGCTGCTCGCCTTCGACAAGGCGATCGAGCCCGGCGACACCGCGTTCTTCTTCTATGCCGGCCACGGCTTCGAGATCGCCGGCCAGAACTATCTGCTGCCGACCGACGTGCCGGCCGCGACCGAAGGGCAGGAAGAGCTGGTGCGCGACGCCTCGATCCTCGCCGACCGCATCGTCGAGCGCCTGCAGAACAAGAAGGCGCGGACCTCGATCCTGGTGTTCGACGCCTGCCGCAACAATCCGTTCGAGCGCAAGGGCACCCGCGCGGTCGCCGGCGCCGGCGGGCTTGCGCCGATGACGCAGCTGCCGGAAGGCGTGTTCTCGGTGTTCTCCGCAGGGCCCCGCCAGACCGCGCTCGATCGCCTGTCCAACGACGATGCCAATCCCAATTCGGTGTTCACGCGCACCTTCGCCAAGGAGCTGCTCAAGCCCGGCGAGAACCTCGTGCAGGTGGCGCAGCGCACCCGCCGTGCCGTCAGCGAGCTGGCCGACACCGTGAAGCACCGGCAGGTGCCCGTCTATTTCGATCAGATGGTCGACGACGTCTTCCTCAGCGGCCTCGCCAAGGATGCCGTCGCGGATGCCGTCGCGCGTTCCGACGATCCGCCTCCCACGAAGCTTGCGGCGCTGCCGCCGGTGTCGGTGCCGAAGATGCCCAAGGAAGAGACTCTCAACGCGCCGATCGCGAGCTTCTCGCGGCACAATGGCGGCTGGAGCGTGACCTTCTCGTTCGCCGATCCGACTCTCGGCATTTCCTGGCGCATGGCAGGCCAGAGCGATTTCCGCGAGACCGGCTTCATCGACACGCTCGATCCGCGCACGCGCAAGCGTATGCCGAACCCGTCGATCGAGCTGCCGCCGGATGCTGTGGCCGGCACCATCGAGGTCCGCTACGTCGATCAGTCCGGCGACATGCAGGGCCCGTTCCCGATCAGGTTCGATCCCGAGGCCGCGCTGATCCGCGACCAGCGCAAGATCCTCGACATGACCTCGACGAGCTGGCTGTCGTTCCGCGAGTTCAACGGGCTGCTCGTCTATTACACCCACCTCGTCTCCTACCGTTGCGCCATCCGCGAGGTGCGCATCGGCGTCGACACCGCCGTGCCCAACCAGGTCCTGAAGATGCCGCCTTGCGACATGCGCGATCCCAGCGCGGTCAGCGCCGGCATGCCGCTCTACATGAAGCTCGCGCCAAGCACGAAATCCGTTTCGGTCGAGCTGACCTATCGCGACGGCAGCGTGTCGGAGATCAAGAGTTTTCGGAGCGCGAACCGGAGCAATAATTGAGATCCGACACCCGCGCGACCGGAGCCCTGGCGTGATCTGACGCCGCCGAGCAATTTGAGGCTGTCATCGATCCGAACCGGCGTTACAATCACGGGCATGTCTCGATCGATACTCGGCTCGCGGATCGTGGTGCAATGACATCCGAGCAGCAATCGCGCCGGACCATGAAAGTCCGCTGCTGCATCGTCGGCGGGGGACCTGCCGGCATGATGCTCGGCTATCTCCTGGGGCGGGCCGGCATCGACGTCGTGGTGCTGGAGAAGCATGCGGATTTCTTCCGCGACTTCCGCGGCGACACCGTGCATCCCTCGACGCTTCAGGTGATGGACGAGCTCGGCCTGATCGACGGCTTCCTCAAGCTGCCGCATCAGCGCCTGCAAAAAATGGATGGCTTGTTCGGTGGCACGCCGGTGCGCATTGCCGATCTCAGTCGCCTCCATACCAAATACCCCTTCATCGCCTTCATGCCGCAATGGGACTTCCTGAACTTTCTGCGCGAGGCCGGCCGCCGCTTCGCCTCGCTCGAGGTGATGATGAGCGCGGAGGCGGTCGATCTGATCCGCCGCGGCGAGACGATCGCCGGCGTGCGGGCGAAGACGGGCGACGGCATCATCGACATCGAAGCCGATCTCACCATTGCCTGCGACGGCCGGCATTCGACGGTTCGCGAACGCGCCGGCCTCAACGTCGAGGAGATCGGTGCGCCGATGGACGTGCTCTGGTTCCGCGCCGGCCGCAGACCCGACGAGACCGAAAACGTGTTCGCGCGGGTCGAGCCCGGCAAGATGATGATCACCTTCGACCGCGGCGATTATTGGCAGTGCGCCTATGTCATCGCCAAGGGGCAGTACGAGGCGGTGAAGGCGAGGGGACTATCGGCGCTGCTCGACGACGTCGTGCGCATGGCGCCGATCCTCCGCTCCGGCATCGCCGAGGTGAAGAGCTTCGACGACGTCAAGCTGCTCACCGTGGCGATCAACCGTCTGGTGCGCTGGACGCAGCCCGGCCTTTTGTGCATCGGCGACGCCGCGCATGCGATGTCGCCGGTCGGCGGCGTCGGCGTCAATCTCGCCGTGCAGGATGCGGTCGCGACCGCGAACCTGCTGGCGGACAAGCTGCAGCATGGCTGCCCGTCCGAGCACGAGCTCGATGCCATCAGGCGCCGTCGCGGGTTTCCGGTGAAGATGACGCAAGCAATGCAGGTCATCGTGCAGAACAACATCATCAGCGGCGCGTTGCAGGGCGGCGATCGGCCGCTGAAGGTGCCGCTGGTCGTTCGTCTCATCACCGCGCTGCCATGGTTGCAGGGCATTCCGGCGCGCCTGCTTGCGCTCGGCGTGCGGCCCGAGCACGTGCATTCGCGGGCCGTACCGCAATCCCCGGCGTAGGACTTCGGTAGGGATAACGCCGCGTGAAATTGCGCCCGGCGCGTTGCGCGGCTGCAACAGCGCCGCCGGATTCACGGCGCGGTCCGCGTTCAACCGCCGCGTTAACCGTGTTGATTTCAATTTTAGTAAGAGCCTGATGTGACCGTGCGCCCATCCAAGGACACGGGGTGTACCATGCGTAATAAGTTGATTGCCGCCTTCGCCTGCACGACCGCTCTGGTTTCGACGGGTGCAGCCTCCGCCGCCGATCTCGGTGCGCGCTACACGAAGGCGCCCGCTTATGTCGAGCCGCTGTTCAACTGGACCGGTTTCTATGTCGGCGGCCACATCGGCGGCGCATGGACCAACGAGCAGTTCATCAACAACGGCACCGGCGCGGCGTTCGGCGATCTGCTGCCGGGAGAAGGCTATCGCCAGCGCAAGTCGGGCGTCATGGGCGGCGCGCAGATCGGCTACAACTGGCAGGCCAACAATTACGTGTTCGGCGTGGAAGGCACGATCTCGGGTCTCGACAACAAGGGCTCGTTCGTCAACACCGCATTCCCGCCGGCGAACGACGTGTTCTCCTGGCGCGCCAATGTGCTGGCGACGATCGTCGGTCGCGCCGGCTTTGCCGTGCAGAACAACCTCTTCTACATCAAGGGCGGCTACGCGGGTGTCAACAACCGGCTCTCGGTCACCGATCCGGTGGTGACAGGAACCGGCGGTCAGACCCACTGGCACAACGGCTGGACCGTCGGCGCCGGCTGGGAATACGGCGTCACCCGCAATTGGATCGTCGGTCTCGAATACAATTACGCGGCCTTCGTCAGCCAGACCTATCAGCTCGGCGGCACGGCGGGCAACTACACCTTCGATACCAAGCCGCGAGACATTCAGTGGGCCGTGGTGCGCGCGAGCTACAAGTTCGACGCGCCGGTCATCGCCCGCTACTGAGCACGTCGACGCAACGCGACCAACGATCAAGAAAATCACTGCTCAAATTCAAAAGCCCCGGCCTTGTCCGGGGCTTCTTTTTGCGTCGTTGGCCGGCGGGCACTCAGGCCATCACCGAGAATCCGCCGTCGACCGGGATCGCCGTGCCGGTGACGAAATTCGACGCGGGCGATGCCAGGAACACGGCGATGCCGGCGAAGTCGTCGATGTCGCCCCAACGCCCCGCGGGCGTGCGCGCCAGCACGCGCTCGTGCAGCCCCGAGACCTGCTGCCGCGCGCCGCGGGTGAGATCGGTGTCGATCCATCCCGGCAGGATGGCATTGACCTGGATGTTGTCGGGCGCCCAGGCATTGGCGCAGGCGCGGGTGTACTGCACGATCCCGCCCTTGCTGGCGGCATAGGCGGTCGCGAAGCTCGCGCCGAAGATCGACATCATCGAGCCGATGTTGATCACCTTGCCGTTGCCGGACGCCTTCAGCGCCGGATAGGCCAGCTTCGAGCACACGAAGGCGCTGGTGAGGTTGGTGTCGATCACCTTGTTCCACTCGTCGAGCTCGAGCTCGTGCGGCGGCTTGCGGATGCTCATGCCGGCATTGTTGACGAGGACGTCGATGCGGCCGAACTCCTTGACGACGCGGTCGATCATGGCTGCGACCGCCGCCTTGTCGGTGACGTCGGTGGCGACGGCGATCGCCTTCACGCCGCGCTGCTTGAGATCGGCCACGGCGGCGGCGGACTTGGCCTCGTTGCGTCCGACCACGGCGATATCGGCGCCGGCATCGGCCAGGCCGCGCGCCATGCCGAGCCCGATGCCGCCATTGCCTCCCGTGACGATCGCGACCTTGCCGCGGAGATCGAACCGGCTGGATGTCATGCTCTCATTCCCTGGTTTCTTTATTGGTTGCTCTGCCAGATCAGCACCAGCCCGAACCCGGCCATGGCTGCGCCATAGCCGGCCCATTGCAGCTGGTTGACCATGAAGCTCGATCGCGGCCACGGAACCGTGCCCGTGCCCTGTCCGATCCAGAGCAGCCCGAGAGCGGTTGCAAACAGGCCTGCCACCAGCAGAAATCTGCGCATGCCTTCCTCCCATCGGTCCGCTTCTGTCGCGCGCGATGATGAAGGATCCCCGGCGCCGAAAGCTTGGGCCCACAGTAACCGTAGCTTCGGTGTGGATACAATGCCGGCACTGGTGCAAGCAGCCGGCGGGAAGGGAGCGCGTCCCCAACAACGAAAAAGCCCCGGCGATGCCGGGGCTTTGACGCTTGATCGTGAGATCAGATCAGTACTTCGCGACGACCGGACCGGTCCAGTTGAAGCGGTAGACCAGCGAGGTCGAGATCGTCTGGTTCCAGCTGTTGGCACGGACGCTGTTCACGAGCGGCACGTTGCCGGCATCGAGGATCTCGGTCTGGGTCTTGGCATCGTAGAAGGCCGAACGGTACTCGGTCTTCATGAACCAGCCGGGTGAGGTGACGCCGAAGATGTTCAGGCTGTTCTCGACGCCGCCGCCGATGAACCAGCCATGACGATCGTAGCCGTTGAGGTGAACGCCGGCCGGGGTACCGCCGAGCGTCGTGAAGTTGGTGCGGCCGAAGTGAGCGCCAGAGTAACCGCCGTTGACGTAGGAGAGAACGTTCGGAGCGACCAGCCAGCCGAGGCGGACGCCTGCAGCCCAGGAGGTTTCCAGCTTCTGGCTGCCGGTGAGGCCGAAGATCGGATCCTGGATGGTGGCGCGGATGCTGCCGAACTGACCGTCAGCGAACACACCGGCGACCCAGGTGCCGCTGAACTGCCAGTCGTAACCGGCGCCAACCGTGCCGAACCAGCCGGAGCCGCCCTGACGCTGCGTGATCGTCAACGGGGTGCCGGTGGCCGTGTCCACAATGCTCTGGTCGGCATTCGAGAGGCCGCCGCCGCCGCCGCCGAACACGTAGAAGCCGGTCCAGTTCGCGACGGGCGCCGGCATCGGGGCCTTCGCATAGGGACGGGCAGCCAGGTCGGCAGCCGAGGCCGAGCCGGTCATCGCGGCGATCGCGGTCAAAGCGAGCAAAGTCTTCTTCATCTTAAATCCCCAAACCTTGTAGGCGCGAGCGCACTGAAGTCCGTGTCATCTGATGCCCGAACTATAGACGGTTCTCGCCGAAATGCTGTTGCAGGGCAGGCACAGTCGCCGGAAAACGCCGGTGCGGGTGTGTTTGCGGCGTCGTCGCGGAAATCTAGAATATCTGAGATATTTCAGAGAGTTGAGCGAATTTAGGTGGCTCGAATTTTGGTAACGTCTCGTTAGTGAATCCGGCCTTGTCCGAAATGAAGGCAATCCGGCCTCGGCCGTTGCATCCCTGAGTCGCTGGCCGAGTCGCATCGAGACGATCCGGGAATCAACGAAATGCCGGCAGCGCAGCGGTAGGCCGGCCGGATCGGCGGCCGCTCCTCAAACGACACAGCCCCGGCTTGGGCCGGAGCTGTGTTGGCGTGCGGCCGGCTTGGTGCCGCCTTATACGTCCAGCAGCTCGTCGCTGGCGAACTCGGCCTTGTCCGAGATGAACGCAAAGCGCGCCTCGGCCTTGGTGCCCATCAGCCGCTCGACCGAATCCGCCGTGGTGTCGCGGTCGTCGGCCAGCAGCACCACCTTGAGCAGGGTCCGCCTGGCCGGGTCCATGGTGGTCTCCTTGAGCTGCGCCGGCATCATCTCGCCGAGACCTTTGAAGCGGTTCACCTCGACCTTGGCGTTGGCGTTGAACGCGCTCTTGAGCAGCGCCTCCTTGTGGGCGTCGTCGCGGGCGTAGACCGACTTGGAGCCGTGGGTCAGCTTGTAGAGCGGCGGCACCGCGAGGAAGAGATGGCCTTCATCGATCAGCCGCGGCATCTGCCGGTAGAAGAAGGTGATCAGCAGTGAGGCGATGTGGGCGCCGTCGACGTCGGCGTCGGTCATGATGATGATGCGCTGATAGCGCAGATCCTCTTCGCGATATTGCGCGAGCGTACCGCAGCCGATCGCCTGCACGAGATCCGAGAGCTGCGCGTTCGCCGTCAGCTTGTCCTTGCCGGCGGACGCGACGTTGAGGATTTTTCCGCGCAAGGGCAGTACGGCCTGCGTCTTGCGGTCGCGCGCCTGCTTGGCGCTGCCGCCGGCCGAGTCACCCTCGACGATGAACAGCTCGGAGCCTTCGGTGCCGGCATCGGTGCAGTCGGCGAGCTTGCCGGGCAGGCGCAGCTTCTTGCCGGCGGTCTTGCGTGCGGTCTCCTTCTCCTGCCGCCGCCGCAGCCGCTCCTCGGCGCGGTCGATGACGAAATCGAGCAGCCTGTTGGCCATGTTCGGATTGCCCGACAGCCAATGGTCGAACGGGTCCTTCATCGCCTGCTCGACGATGCGCTGCGCTTCGGCGGTGGCGAGGCGATCCTTGGTCTGGCCCTGGAATTCAGGCTCGCGCACGAACACCGAGAGCATCACGGCAGCGCCCACCATCACGTCTTCCGAGGTGACGGAGGCCGCGCGCTTGCCCTGGCCGACGCGCTCGGCGTGATCCTTCAGGCCGCGCAGCAGCGCGCTGCGCAGGCCGGATTCATGCGTGCCGCCGTCCGGCGTCGGCACGGTGTTGGTGTAGGAGGAGAGGAAGCCGTCGGCATCGGCGGTCCAGGCCACCGCCCATTCGCAAGCGCCATGCGCGCCGTTGCGCCCCGACTTGCCGGAGAAGATGTCGGGATGCACCAGCGTGTCGGCGTGGATCGCGGCAGCGAGATAGTCCTTGAGCCCGCCCGGGAAGTGGAATGTCGCTTCCGCCGGCACGTCCTCGATGCCCTTGAGCAGCTCGGGTGCGCAATTCCAGCGGATCTCGACGCCGCCGAACAGGTAGGCCTTCGAGCGCGTCATCTTGAACAGCCGCTGCGGCTTGAACGCGGCCTTGGCACCAAAGATGTCGGTGTCGGGCTTGAAGCGCACGCGCGTGCCGCGGCGGTTGTTGACCTTGCCGAGATCCTCGAGCTTGCCCTTGGGGTGTCCGCGCTCGAACGTCATGCGGTAGAGCTTCTGGCTGCGCGCGACCTCGACCTCGAGACGGGAGGAGAGGGCGTTCACCACCGAGATGCCGACGCCGTGCAGGCCGCCCGAGGTCTCGTAGACCTTGCTGTCGAACTTGCCGCCCGAATGCAGCGTGCACATGATGACTTCGAGCGCCGACTTCTTCGGGAATTTCGGATGCGGGTCGACCGGGATGCCGCGGCCGTTGTCTGTCACGGTCAGGAACCCGTCAGCGCTGAGCTCGACTCCGATGAAGGTCGCGTGCCCGGCCAGCGCTTCGTCCATCGAGTTGTCGATGACCTCGGCGAACAGATGATGCAGCGCCTTCTCGTCGGTGCCGCCGATATACATGCCGGGCCGGCGGCGCACCGGTTCCAGGCCTTCGAGCACCTCGATGTCGGCGGCCGTGTAATCGGCTTCCCCGCCGCTTCCGCGCGGCGCCGCCTTGGCGGCGCGGGGTTTCGGCTCGTCGCCGCCGAAAAAATCGTCTTTTGCTTTGGGCTTCAACTGCTTGGACATATGTCTTGATAGCTTCTGAGGGCCGCAGGGGCGGCGAATCGGTTGGTGCCGACTATGCCACTTCTGACTTGGAAAGGTTACCGCAGGCCGGGGCAGGGGTGTGGGTTGGGAGCCAATAGCGGCGGTTTTACGCCGCAGGCCGACCAATTCCCGTCAATTTGACGTGCCGGCGCTGGACATGTGGGCTTTTGTGACTTGATGTCACACAAGTCCTTGGCTTACCAGTCCTTTTCATCGAGCAGCACCTTTGAGACGGGGCGGGAAGGCTATTTTTGATGGAGCAATATGCGCACGCCCTCGCTGAATTCGTGCGCGTTCACCAGGCCTGGGCGGCGCCGATCGTGTTCCTGCTCGCGTTCGGGGAGTCGCTTGCGTTCATCTCGCTGCTGGTCCCCGCCTGGGGTGCGCTGGTGGCGATCGGCGCCCTGATCGGCGTCAGCGGCATCAGCTTCTTTCCTGTCTGGATCGCCGGCGGCCTCGGCGCGGCGCTCGGCGACTGGGTCTCCTATTGGTTCGGCTACCGCTACAAGGAGCAGGTCGCCCAGATGTGGCCGCTCTCGCGCTATCCCGATCTGTTGCCGAGAGGAGAGGCGTTCGTGCGCAGTTGGGGCATCCCCAGCATCTTCATCGGCCGCTTCTTCGGCCCCTTGCGCGCCTCCGTGCCGCTCGCGGCCGGCATTTTCGAGATGCCCTATTGGAGCTTCCAGGCCGCCAATTTCGTCTCGGCCCTGATCTGGTCGGCCGTGCTGCTGCTGTTCGGCGACGTGCTCGCCAAGATCATGGAATGGATCTGGCGGGTGATCTGACCGGGCAACCGGGTCGCCCGGTCAGGGCGTCGGGAGAGGCCTACAGAGATGCGTTCCAGATCGCCGGGATCCAGCGATAGCCGGAGCCGTCCTTTTCCTTTTCGACCCGGACGAGACCGGGGAAGGCGGCGTGGAAGGCCTGGATCGGCATCTTCTCGGCGATCGCCATGTCGTAGAGCTTGCGGCGCGTCTGCTGAGCCAGCGGTTTGTCGACGTCGGATGCGATGTTCCATTCGGGATGCTTCACGAACAGGAACGCTGCGCCCGCGGTGATGTCGACCTGCACCAGCACCTTCTCGGCGCCGGAGGCGACGACGAAGGAATTGTGGCCCGGCGTGTGGCCGGGGCTCGCCACCGAGGTGATACCGGGCGCGACTTCCTTGCCGGCCTCGTATTGCGTGACCTTGCGGCCGAGGGCATCGAACACGCGGCGGATGTTCTTGAAATTGTTCTCGAGGATCGGATTGCCGATCCCCTTGCTCATCTCGCCGTCGTCCATCCAGAACTTCCATTCCACCGCCGGCACCATGATCTCGGCATTGGGGAAGGCGGGCTTGTTCTCGGCCGCCAGCAGGCCGTTGATGTGGTCGCCATGGAAGTGGGAGATGATGACGGTGTCGACCGCCGCGCGGTCGATGCCGGCGGCGGCGAGATTGTTCTGGAATTGGCCGACTTTGCCCTTGCTCTGCGTGAACTGGTCGGGTCCAAGACCGGTGTCGATGACGACGAGCTTCGGTCCGGTGTTGACCACGACCGGGTTGAAGGTGTGGGTGACCTTGTCGATCGGCAGGTGGTGCTCGGCGAACACTTTGTTGATGTCGTCCTTGCTGGCGCCGGCGGCGTAGTTGTCGGTCAGATTGACGGTCGCAACGCCGTCGCAGACCACCGTGACCTGATGGGTGCCGACATTGTAGCGATAGAAGCTCGCATTCTGCTTGTCGGCCATCGGCGCGGCGGCGGCCGCGGGCGAGGTCTTGACGAAAGGCAGGAGCGCCGAGGCGGCGGCGCCGGCTAGCGTTGCGCGACGGGTAATCTCGGTCATGGCGATGTCCTGAGGCTGGTTATGAAAGGCTTGGACCGGCGGGGTTGTGACGTGTCGGTCTTTCTCCGGAACCCCCATTGCTGGTGGAAATTCCATGGCGGCCCGATGACATCTGTGCGCATCCTGCCGTCGCGCGTGCGGCATCCTGCCGTCCCCCCGAACCGATTTGCTCTTGACCATGGAACCTGCTGGCATTATAGCCGCGCGCCATGATCAACGCCGCGACCATCCTGTTCGCCCGTCGCCGCCGCCGCAGCTTAGCGGTTTGGGCGGTCGATCGCGTTTGAGATCATCGTCTTTGCCGCTGGACCCGATCCGCGGCATCCTCTCTCCTGTCAGCGCGATCTGATCCGGCGGCTCCTTAGGAGGCCCAGCAGGAGACCACGATGTACACGCCACCGTTTTTCAAGCAGGACCGCGCCGCGAGCCTGAAATTCGCCGAGGAGCGCGGCTTCGGCACCATGTGCGCGTTCGACGGCAAGAAGCCGATCGCCTCGCCATTGCCGTTCTATTTGACCTATGCCGCAGACGGCACGCCGCAGGCAGCCTTTCATCTCGCCCGTCACAATCCGCTGCTAAAGCTGGCGGGCGGCGATGCGTCGTGGCTGCTCGCGGTCAACGGCCCCGATGCCTATGTATCGCCGGACTGGTACGTCTCGCCGGATCAGGTTCCGACCTGGCTCTACCAGTCGGTGCATCTGAGCGGGCCGGTGCGGCTGTTGTCGGACGACGAGCTGGCGGTGCAGCTCGACACGCTCAGCGACAAGTTCGAGGGCTGGCTGCTGCCGAAAAAGCCGTGGACGTCGGCCAAGATGACGGCGGGTCGGCTGGAGATGATGAAGAAAGGGATCGTTGGGCTGGTCATGACCGTTGAGGAGGTCGAAGGCAGCTTCAAGCTGAACCAGCACAAGTCGGATGCCGACTATGCAGCGATCGCGAATGCGCTTGACGGCGGCGATGCCGATGCCAAGCGGATCTCACATTTGATGCGGCAGGCAAGGCCGCAGATTTTCGCAGACGACGCGAACATGCTCGAAGGGAGCGCATCATGAGCCTCGCTGACACCACCAAAGCCCCGACCACCAGCGCGGCCAAGAAGCCTGCGACCGTCTTCGTCGATGGTGGCTCCGGCACCACCGGGCTCGGCATCAACGAGCGGCTGAAGCACCAGAACGACGTCGTCGTGAAGACGCTTCCCGACGACAAGCGCAAGGATCCCGCCGCCAAGAAGGCGCTGATGGAGGAGGTGGATCTCGTCATCCTCTGCCTTCCCGACGACGCCGCGAAGGAAACCGTTGCCCTGGTCGACAGCATGGGCACTCACGCGCCGAAGGTGCTGGATGCCTCGACCGCCTACCGGGTCGCGCCGGACTGGGCGTACGGCTTTCCGGAGCTGACGCCGGACCAGGCCGGCAAGATCAAGTCGGCGAAGAAGGTCTCCAATCCCGGCTGCTATCCGACCGGCGCGATTGCGCTGCTGCGGCCGATCGTCGATGCCGGCGTGCTGCCGCAAGATTATCCCGTCACCGTCAACGCGGTGAGCGGCTATTCCGGCGGTGGCAAGTCGATGATCGCGAGCTTCGAGGATGGCAGCGCGCCGTCCTTCGAGCTCTACGGCCTCGGCTTCGAGCACAAGCATCTGCCGGAGATGCAGCTCTATTCGAACCTGACACGGCGGCCGATCTTCATTCCCTCGGTCGGCAATTATCGGCAAGGCATGCTGGTCTCGGTACCGCTCCAGCTCGACACGTTGCCGGGCAAGCCTGGCGGCGCCGACCTGCAAGCCGCGATGGCAAAGCGTTACGCCGGCTCGAAATACGTCAAGGTGATGTCGCTGCAGAACGAGGCGAGCAAGGGCGGCCGGCTCGAGCCGGAGGCGCTCAACGAGACCAACATGCTCGAGCTCTACGTCTTCGCCAGCGACAAATATCACCAGGCGCTCCTGGTCGCCCGGCTCGACAATCTCGGCAAGGGTGCATCCGGTGCAGCCGTCCAGAACATGCGGCTGATGCTGGGCCTGCCGGAGGAGTGAGGCAGGCACCGCTCGTGCCCCGGACACAGCGCAGCACGTCTTCAGTGATGCGCTGCAGAGCCGGGGCCCATTCTTGCTGCTCAATTAAAACTTGCTGGGTCCCGGCTCGCGCTTCTCGCGTCCGGGACATGAGATCAAAACACCCTGAAGATCGCCAGCACCAGCACGGCCTGGGCGAGCAAGCCGACGGTGAAGGCCAGCGTGCGGAACACCGGGACGCCGATTGCATAGACGATGATGTGCGCGAGGCGCGACCAGAAACAGACGGCGCAGCCGAGCATCTTCCAGTTGTCACCGGCGTCCGTTAGGCGACGATCCATTCAAGCAATGCGTTCTGCGCGTGCAGCAGATAGGCTTTTGCGGCTGGGCTCTGGCAGGCGTGGTGCGACATCGCATCAAGGCTGACCTCCCGGCCTCGGGTGACTGGCGGGCAGGGCAGGAAAATGACGTCGGGACGGCATTTGTCGAGAAGCGATGCCGATACCTGGTACCCAAGGAGTTGATCCGCGCTTGCGCCATCAGGCCAGCAATCCGTGACGATCACGTCCGCATCGAACAAGGCATCCAGGCTGGTGCTGGTGGCGAAGTTCGGAGCCGCGAGGTCGTTGACGTGCCAATCTTCCGGAGAGATCTGGGTTACCTGGAGCGGCAGTGCGATGGAGGCTTCGACCCATGATCTCAGGATGTTCGCATCCGGAGCGAGGCCGACGACTTTCAGCCCGTCCAGGCTTGCCCTCCGGCTCCGCACATAGGCGAGATCGCCCAGCGTTTCGCAGGGGTGGTTCGATCGCGTTCTCGCATTGACAACCGGCGCACGGGCGTGGGAGGCGAGCTCTTGCAGAGCCGACAGCTCCCGGGTGCGGACCACAAGGACGTCGAACCAATTGTCGAGATATGCGGCAATATCGGCCGCCGTTTCGCTGAAGTTGAATCTCACCGGTGCGTTGGCGCAGATTCCGCCCATCGCCTTTACGCCCAGTTCGAAGGCGGTGGTATTCCTCCATCCGCCATCGTCAACGATGAGCGCCACGCGCCTGCCGGCGAGGCTCTGCGGCATGGCGCGGTCGGCCCATGCCGCTGCGAGCCCCTGCGCGCGATCGACGATGGAGCGGATCGTGTCGGCATCGAGGTCGTGGAATTCTACGAAATCCCGGCCGGATTCGCTAAGCATGGCCGGGAGCCGAAGGCATGCGATCAAAACACCCTGAAGATCGCCAGCGCCAGCACGGCCTGGGCGAGGAAGCCGACGGTGAAGGCGAGGGTGCGGAACACCGGGATTCCAAGCGCATAGACGATGATGTGTGCGACGCGCGACCAGAAATAGACGGCGCAGGCGAGCACCGTCCATTTGGTGGAATAGTCGATCGCGTTCAGGATCAGCACCAGAGGTGCGAAGATGACGAGGTTCTCGACGGCGTTGTCATGGGCGAACATCAGCCGGTTCGCCCACTCCGCCTGCGGCTTGTCGCCGCGCGAGGGGTTGGCCATGGCGCCGTTCAACCCGCGAACCTGGCAGCGGTTGATGATGTAGGGAACCCACAGGACTCCCGTCAGGATCACCGTCAGTGTCAGCCAGAACAATTCACGTGTCATAGTGCCGGTCCCCTGTGTCGTCGCTGGATTGAGGCTAGAGCATGATCCGGAAAAGTGAGTAGCGGTTTTCCGAAACGATCATGCTCAAACAATCTGTCTATACGAAAGCGCGCCGGATTCCGCTACGCGCGAACTCTGACGTAGCTGCCGGGCGCGTCCTCGATCGGCGGGAATGCCTCGCTGCCGACCGCGCGCGCCGGGACTTCCTCGGGATCGAGCTCGCCCAGCCATTGGCGCCAGTCCGGCCACCACGAGCCCTTGTGCTCCACGGCGCCCTTTATCCACTGCGCGACGCTGACGTCCTTGATGTTGTCGTTGGTCCAATACTGGTACTTGTTCGCGGCAGGCGGATTGACCACGCCTGCGATGTGGCCCGAGCCGGACAATACGTATTTCACCGGGCCGCCGAAGAACTGCGAGCCGTACAGCACCGATTCAGCGGGCGCGATGTGGTCCTCGCGGGTGGCGAGATTGTAGACCGGCACCTTCACCTTGGAGAGATCGAGCAGGGTGTTGTCGAGCACCATCGTGCCGGTGGAGAGCCGGTTCTCCAGGTAGCAATTGCGCAGGTAATAGGAATGGTTGGCCTGCGTCATCCGTGTCGCATCGGAGTTCCAGTGCAACAGGTCGAACGCGCTCGGCTGCTGGCCCTTCAGATAATTGCTGACCACATAGGACCAGATCAGGTCGTTGGAGCGCAGCATGTTGAAGGCCATCGCCATCTTCGAGCCTTCCAGCACGCCGGCCGTCTTCATGTCGTGCTCCAGTGCTGCGATCTGCTCCTCGTCGACGAACACGAGGAGGTCGCCGGCATGGGTGAAGTCGACCTGGGCCGCGAAGAATGTCGCGGACGACACGCGCTGGCGGCGCTTCTCGGCGAGCCAGGCCAGCGTGGTCGCCAGCATCGTGCCGCCGACGCAATAGCCGGCGGTGTGCACCTTCATCTCGCCGGTGACCTTCTCGATCACGTCCATCGCCGTGAGCGGGCCTTCCTTCATGTAGTCTTCCCAGCCCTTGGTGCCGAGCCGCTTGTCGGGATTGACCCATGAGACCACGAACACGGTGATGCCCTGGTCGACGCACCACTTGATGTAGGATTTCTCCGGCTTGAGATCGAGGATGTAGAACTTGTTGATCCAGGGCGGCACGATCAGGAGCGGGGTGCGCAGCACCTTCTCCGTCGTCGGCGAATACTGGATCAGCTGCATCATCTCGTTCTGGTAGATCACCTTGCCCGGCGTCGTCGCCATGTTGACGCCGACGACGAGATTGTCCGGGTTGGACTGGCGGATCTTCAGCATGCCCTTGCCGGCGGCGATGTCCTCGGCCAGCATCTTGAGGCCGCGGGCGAGATTCTCGCCGCTGGACGCCACCGTCTCGCGCAGCACTTCGGGGTTGGTCAGAACGAAGTTCGATGGCGACAGCGCGTTGGTGACCTGCTGGACGTAGAACTCGGCCTTGCGACGCGTGTTCGGATCGAGCCCTTCGGCGTCGCGCACCAGCTCCTGAGCCCATTTGGTGGTGAGCAGATAGAGCTGCATGACGAAGTCGAAGAACTGGTTCGACTTCCATTCCGGATCGGCAAAGCGCTTGTCGCGCGGCGAGGGCGCGATCGCGGGCTCGGCGTCCTGACCGGCCAGGCGGCGCACGGCCGAGCCCCAGAGGTCGAGATAGTCCTTGGCGAGCTTGGTCTGGAGATCGGAGGAGCGGGACGTGTCCGACAGCCAATATTCGGCGACCGAGGTGAACGTCTTGACGACCTCGGCAAGCTCGGCCGGCGGGCGATCCTGCACCTCGCCGCTCTCGCGCGGCTTGAGGTAGGCGGCGAGCGCCTTGCCGCCGCTCTCCATCGCCCGCGCGACGTTCATCGCGAAGGCTTCGGCATCGAACTTCGTCTCGGGTTTCGGCGTATCGGTGGTGGCCATGCTCATGGGCAGAACAGTAACGATTCATTCCGTATTCGTCACCGCGAAGCTCGCATGTTTGACGTTAAACGCTCTCGAAGATGTGTTGCACTGCGACAAATCTTCTTGGTTCCGTCACAATCGGGCCGCACGGCTCGGCTTGTTGGGCATCGGCTGTTTTCTGGCTCGCACCATTATGGGCAGCAATGGTTTGAGCTTGGGCGCGGTCTTGGGTAAGCTTACCCGGGGCCGTGCTTTGGGACGAGTAGGGGATTTCCCAAGTGTTGGCGGTATGGGACCTGGAAAAGACGCTGCCGATCTGCGGTGCGGTGCTTCTCGCGGCGCTCGCCCTGGGCGGGTGTTCGAGCCAGTTTGCGGACCTGGCGCCTGCGGACGCGCAGTCGCGTACCCGGGAGCCCGGGTCCTATCTGCCGGTGCACGATCTGCCGCCGGATCGCGATCAGGCGATCATCCCGCTGGAGCAGCGCGCCAAGATCGAGGCCGAGCTCGCCGCTGCGCGCGATCGCCAGGCCGCTGCCGCCAAGGACGCCAAATAGGCCCGCGACGGTGACACCGGCAAGGTAATCGCTGGCGCCTCCGCGTTGCCGTGCTAAAAGACCTCGGTTCAGCCGAGAGTCAGGCGAACGACTTCAGTCTTCGTCGTCGACGATTGCTCTAAGTGTTTGATCTTGAGCAATTTTCGCGTTGAGGCGGGGTTGCTTTTGGAATGGCCCTCGCGGGCCGTCGATTCTGTCCTGACCGGTTGCCCGGAGCCCAGAGAGCCATGGAAGAATTTTACCGCATTCGCCGCCTTCCGCCTTACGTGTTCGAGCAGGTCAACCGGGCCAAGGCGGCTGCGCGCAATGCCGGCGCCGACATCATCGACCTCGGCATGGGCAATCCGGATCTGCCGGCGCCGCCCCATGTGCTGGAGAAGCTGAAGGAGACGCTGGGCAAGCCGCGCACCGACCGCTACTCGGCCTCGCGCGGTATCCCCGGACTGCGCCGGGCCCAGGCCGCCTATTACGCCCGCCGCTTCGGCGTGAAGCTGAACCCCGACACCCAGGTGGTGGCGACGCTGGGCTCGAAGGAAGGTTTTGCCAACGTGGCGCAGGCGATCACCGCGCCCGGCGACGTCATCCTCTGCCCGAACCCGAGCTACCCGATTCACGCCTTCGGCTTCTTGATGGCGGGCGGCGTGATCCGCTCGGTGCCCTCGGAGCCGACACCTGAGTTCTTCGAGGCGGCCGAGCGCGCGATCGTGCATTCGATCCCCAAACCGATCGCGCTCGTCGTCTGCTATCCCTCGAACCCGACCGCCTATGTCGCGAGCCTGGACTTCTACAAGGATCTCGTCGCGTTCGCCAAGAAGCACGAGATCCTGATCCTGTCCGATCTCGCTTATGCCGAGGTCTATTTCGACGAGAGCAATCCGCCGCCCTCGGTGCTGCAGGTGCCGGGCGCGATGGACTGCACCGTCGAGTTCACCTCGATGTCGAAGACCTATTCGATGGCCGGCTGGCGCATGGGCTTTGCGGTCGGCAATGAGCGCGTGATCGCAGCTCTTGCCCGGGTCAAATCCTACCTCGATTACGGCGCCTTCACGCCGGTGCAGGTCGCGGCGACCGCCGCACTGAACGGCCCGGACGACTGCATCAAGGAGATGCGTGACACCTACCGCAAGCGCCGCGATGCGCTGGTGGAATCGTTCGGCCGCGCGGGGTGGGACATCCCGCCGCCGGAAGCCTCGATGTTCGCCTGGGTGCCGCTGCCGGAAGCCTTCCGCAGCATCGGCAGCATGCAGTTCGCCACGCTGATGGTGGAGAAATCCGGCGTCGCGGTCTCGCCCGGCGTCGGCTTCGGCGAGCATGGTGAAGGATATGTCCGCATCGCCATGGTGGAAAACGAGCAACGCATCAGGCAGGCCGCGCGCGGCGTGCGCCGCTTCCTTGAAAGCGGGATCGAAACGTTGCACAACGTCGTTCCGCTCGCCAATCGGCGTTGAGTTCTCTTCGGCAGGTTTTCTAAGACATCATGGTTGCACCCCTGAAAGTGGGCATAGCGGGGCTCGGCACCGTGGGTGCCGAAGTTGTCCGTTTGATCGACACGCAGGCGCGGGTGCTCGCGGGCCGCAGCGGCCGCGGCATCCGCGTCGTTGCCGTCACCGCGCGCTCGAAGGCGAAGAAGCGCGGCATCGATTTGCGCGGCGTCGAATGGGCGAAGGATCCGATGGCGCTCGCCACGCATCCGGAGGTCGATTGCTTCGTCGAGCTGATGGGCGGCGCCGGCGACCCCGCGCTGTCGGCGGTGGACGCTGCGCTCAGCGCCGGCAAGTCGGTCGTCACGGCCAACAAGGCGCTGCTCGCCAAGCACGGCCTCAAGCTCGCCAAGGCGGCTGAAAAGCACGGCGGCGCGCTGAATTTCGAGGCAGCGGTCGGCGCCGCGATCCCCGTCATCAAGACGTTGCGCGAAGGTCTTGCCGGAACCGGCATCAACCGCGTCTACGGCATCCTCAACGGCACTTGCAATTACATCCTGACCCGGATGGAGCAGGAGGGCCTGTCCTTCGCCGAATGCCTCAAGGACGCGCAGCGGCTCGGCTATGCCGAGGCCAATCCGTCCTTCGACGTCGACGGCCACGATACCGCGCAGAAGCTCGCCATTCTCGCCAGCCTCGCTTTCGGCACGAAAGTTGCTCAAAGCGCCGTGTATGTCGAAGGCATCTCATCCATCGCGCCGGAAGATCTTCGCGCCGCCGCCGACCTCGGTTACCGCGTCAAGCTGCTCGGTGTTGCCGTTCGCACTGCCAAGGGCATCGAGCAGCGCGTGCATCCGACCATGGTGCCGAAATCCTCCTCGATCGCGCAGGTGATGGGTGTCACCAATGCGGTCACGATCGATGGCGAGGGCATTCCGCCGATCACGCTGGTCGGCCCGGGCGCCGGCGGTGCCGCGACCGCATCTGCCGTCGTCGCCGATATCGCCGATGTTGCGCGCGGCATCCGCGCCAATCCGTTCGGCCGGCCGATCGCGCAGCTGCGCGACACCAAGAAGGCGCCGATGGAGCGCCACGAGGGTGGCTATTACATCCGCCTGCTCGCACGCGATTTCCCCGGCACCGCGGCCGCGATCGCGACGCGGCTTGCCGAGCAGAAGATTTCGATCGAGTCGATCGTGCAGCGTCATCCCAATGGCGGCGCTGCCCCCGCTGACGGCAAGGCGATCCCCGTGCCCGTCATCCTGATCACCTATGCAACGCACGAGGATGCCGTGCGCCGTGCGCTCGCCGCCGTGCAGAAGGACAAGGTGATCAGCGGACGGCCGCAGGTGATCCGGATCGAGAAGAACTAGAGCATGACCTCGGACCCGGAGGGCCGCGCAGCGCAAAGTGTTGAGCGGTTTTCCGGAAAGGTCATGCTCAAGCCATAAGGCGGTCGTTCGTTCGAACGAACACCGGGCGTTGTGAGTTGATGCGGACGGAGATGCCCGTCCCAAACGTTTCGAAGGAGTAAGCCGATGTCGACCCATATTGAAGTCCCCCCGCACGCCTTGCTCGAGCGCATCCTGACGCTGGAGATCGTGCGGGTGACGGAGCGGGCGGCGGTGTCGTCGGCGCGGTTGCGCGGCCATGGCAACGAGAAGGCGGCCGACCAGGCCGCCGTCGACGCCATGCGGCGCGAGCTCAACAAGCTGCCGATCCAGGGCACCATCGTGATCGGCGAGGGCGAGCGCGACGAGGCGCCGATGCTGTACATCGGCGAGCAGGTCGGCCTCAAGGCAGGTCCTGAGGTCGATATCGCGGTCGATCCGCTCGAAGGCACTACGCTGTGCGCCAAGAACATGCCGGGCTCGATCGCCACCATGGCGATGGCCGACGGCGGCACGCTGCTGCACGCGCCCGACGTCTACATGCAGAAGCTCGCGATCGGCCCCGGCTACGACAAGGGCGTCGTCGAGCTCGATGCTTCGCCGGCCGACAATGTCCGCCGTCTCGCCAAGGCCAAGGGCGTCAAGCCCGATGGCATCACCGTGCTCGTGCTCGACCGTCCGCGCCATGCCAGCATCATCGAGAGCGTACGCTCGACGGGAGCTGCCGTGCGCCTGATCACCGACGGCGACGTCGCCGGCGTGATCCACTGCGCAGACCCCGACAATACCGGCGTCGACATGTATCTCGGCACCGGCGGCGCGCCGGAAGGCGTGCTGGCCGCCGTGGCGCTGCGCTGCATCGGCGGCCAGATGCAGTGCCGCCTCATCCTCGATTCCGAGGAGAAGCGCGAGCGCGCCGCCAAGATGGGCGTCAACGATCCCAAGATGATCTACGGCATCGAGGACATGGCGCGCGGCGACTGCCTGTTCGCCGCCACCGGCGTCACCACGGGCTCGCTGCTGTCAGGCGTCAAGTTCCGCAAGGACGGTGTGATCGAGACCGAGACGGTGGTGATGCGCTCGGTCACCGGCACTGTGCGCTACATCAAGGCCGAGCATCGCGAGCTCGCCAAGTTCCATCTGGACTAGGCAGGGCAACGCCAACTGCCGTCATTCCGGGGCTCGCGAAGCGAGAGCCCGGAATCCATCGAGCGGCAGGGTCTGTATCGAGATGGATTCCGGGCTCGATGCTGCGCATCGCCCCGGAATGACAGCAAGAAAATTGACAACAAGAACAATCGGGGGAAGCCTCCATGTCCGATCTCTCCGCCGTCAAAGCCCTGGTCTTCGACGTCTTCGGCACGGTCGTGGACTGGCGCACCAGCCTGATCACCGACTTCATGTGGTGGAGCAAACAGCGCGGCATCAGCGCGGACTGGACCGCGCTGGTTGACGGCTGGCGCGGCATGTACATGGCCTCGATGGACGACGTGCGCAAGCATCCCGAGCGCGGCTATGTCATGCTCGACGATCTGCATCGCCGCTCGCTGGAGAAGCTGGTCGATCAATTCGCGATCAAGGGCCTGACTGAGGCCGATCTCGATTACCTCACCAAGGGGTGGCATCGGCTGCATCCCTGGCCCGACAGCGTCGCCGGCTTGAGGCGGCTGAAATCAAAATTCGTGATCTCGCCGCTCTCGAACGGCAACGTCGCGCTGCTCACCAACATGGCGAAGTTCGCCGGCCTGCCGTGGGACCTCATCATGTCGGCCGAGCTGTTCGAGCACTACAAGCCCGATCCGGAAACCTATCTCGGCGCCGCGCGCCTGCTCTGCCTCAGGCCGGACGAGGTGATGATGGTCGCCGCCCACAACGGCGATCTCGCCGCCGCCCAGAAGAACGGGCTCAAGACCGCGTTCGTGGCGCGGCCGACCGAATACGGGCCGCTCCAGAAGGTCGATTTCGAAGCCACCGGCAATTGGGACATCGTCGCAAAGGATTTTGGCGGCATCGCCGACAAGCTCGGCTGCTAGGATGGGCAGGCAGATCCCCGAGCAATATCGAGATCTGCGAAGCTTCGCGTTCGGCGACAGTCCTGCGCTGGCCGACGAATTGGTCGAGCTCGTCGCCAAGGGCATCAAGACCGCGACGTGCAGCACCGAGGACGAGCCGAACACCTCGACGCCCGGTGAGCGCTGGGTCGTGCTCGACGGGCGAGGAGAGCCGCGCTGCGTGATCGAATCCATCGAGGTGACCTACCGGCGCTTCAACGAGGTCGACGATGCGTTCGCGTATGAAGAGGGAGAGGGGGACCGTAGCCTGGCCTATTGGCGCCGTGCCCATCAGTCCTATTTCGGCAGGCTCGGGCGCTATAGCGACGATATGATGCTGATGTGCGAGCGTTTCCGCCTGGTCGCGGTCTTCGGCGATGCCGATATGGATCCATAGCGGAGCAGGAGATCCTAACTCAGGATCGCGCGCATGAGACCAGCTTGCGTCTCCCTCGCGCAGCGACGAACAGTCCGGGCGGCCGGCGCCACCCGGACCTGAACTGACGGCTACAACGTCATCTGCATCGGTTGCGGATAGTAATGGAACCCGTCTCCGGCCTTGGCGACGTGGCCGTAGCCGGGCCAGGCGAAGTGATAGGACATCACCGGGATCTTGTTCGCCGCCAGCATCGTCAGCAGCTTGACGCGCGACTCGGCCGCCTGCTTCGGATCGGAATCGTAGGAGAACTCCATTCGCGGCCTCTCCAGCAGCAGCACCGAATGGTGCGAGAGATCGCCGAGAAAGGCAAACGACTTGCCGGCCGACGAGACCATGAAGATGGTGTGGCCGACGGTGTGGCCGGGCGCGGCGATCGCCTGCACGCCGGGCAGGAATTCCTCACCGTCCTTGAAGAACTTGATCCGGTCCCGGACCGGCAGCAGGTTCTTGCGGGCGTGGACGACGAAGTCCTTGGCCGCGCTGCCGAGCTTGCCTTCGTCGGTCCAGAAGTCGAAATCGCTCTGGGCAATGTAGACTTGCGCGTTGGGGAACAGCGGCTTGCCGCCCTCGTCGACGATGCCGCCGATATGATCGATATGGGCATGCGAGCACACGACGGCATCGATGTCCTCCGGCTTGATACCGGCCTCCATCATGCTCTTCTGCTGACGTCCGGTGCTGGCGCCGAACATCTTCGACGAGCCCATGCCGGTGTCGAACAGGATGAGCTTGTCGCCGGTATTGACGATCGGGGAATTCTGTTCGAGCACGACGTTGTCCGGCGACAGGAAATTGTCGGCCAGCATCTTCTTGACCTCTTCCTTGGGAACGCCGGTGAAAGTCCCCGAGGGATCGCCGAGCGGAAGCGGTCCGTCGGACACGACGGTCACCTCGGCATCGCCGAGAATGAAGCGGTGCCAGTAGGGCGTCTGGGTGCCGAGCTTGGGCGCTCGTGCCATCGCGCTGCTGCCGAGCATGGCGCTGGCGCCAAGGCTAGCACCGAGACCGGCGCCGAGTGCGAGTAGGGACCGACGCGAGACGTCGAATGTCATTCTTTTCCTCCGCTTTCGTCTTTTGTTTTGCGCAATCGTTCGCGGTAAGCGGCCGCCCGATCGGCCATGTGGCCGGAGGGCGGCGGAAAGCATGCTGCGCCGGTTGCGACAAGCTAGCAAGTGGAATCACTTGGCGCTGCACGTTGAACGAGAACGATGGTCGGAGCGCGAAGGCGACGTGCAAACGCAGGTTGTGCCAAGACGCGAAATTGCGCGTTACGCAATTCTCAATGTGACGTCACTGCCTTCCGTCTCGGCAAAGCCCGCCTGCAGCACCTCCTCGCGCTTGTGACGGAGATGCGCCCGCAGGATGTGGGCGAGGCCGACGCCGTCGCGCCGCTGAAGCGCGTTCAGGATTGCCTCGTGCTCCTTCACCGCAAGCGCCCAGCGTTGCGGCGTCATCGGCGTGACGTAGCGCGCGCGGCGGATGCGCGCGGTCACCGAGGCGTAAAGCCCGGCGAGCACCGGATTTCCTGCTGCGGTCACGATGGCTTCGTGAATGGTGCGGTTGCCGCGGTAGTACTGGATCAGGTCGCGCTCGCGATAATGCTGCACCATGTCCGCATGCGCGGCGGCGATCGCGTCGATCTCGGCATCGCTGATGCGCTCGCAGGCGAGCTCGCCGGCGAGGGCCTCCAGGCCCTGGCAGACCTCGAACAGGTCGCGCATGTCCTTGTCGGTCAGCTTTGCCGCGCGCGAGCCGCGATGCGGCAGCAGCTGCACGAGCCCTTCCGCGGCCAGCACCTTGAGCGCCTCGCGCAGCGGCGTGCGCGATATCTCGAGCCGCTCGCACAGCTCGCGCTCGGGAATTCGCGCGCCCGGCGGGATATCGCCGTCGAGCAGGATGGCGCGGATGCGGCCCACGACCTCCTCGTGAAGCATGGAGGCACTCCATTTTGAATTCAAAAGCGGGATCATTTGGCGATATTCGGAAGTTCCAGCTTGCTAATCTCGGATTTTGCATTCAAAAATACAAAAAACAAGAGGACATGAGGAAATGGACCTGGCTCCGGAGGCGGACGACCTCGTTTTTGAATGCAACGACGGCATCGGGCGGATCACCTTCAATCGCCCGCAGGCCCGCAATGCCTTCACCTTCGCCATGTACGAACGGCTCGCCGCGATCTGCGAGGAGGCCAACCGCGACCATGACATCAAGGTGCTGGTGCTGCGTGGAGCCGGCGACAAGGCCTTCGCCTCGGGCACCGACATCAACCAGTTCCGCGAATTCAAGACGCCGAAGGACGCCATCGATTACGAGAACCGCATCGATCGCGTGCTGACCACGCTGGAGCAGTGCCGGGTCCCGACGATCGCGGCGATCAACGGGTTCTGCACCGGCGGCGGAGCGGGCATCGCTGCCGCCTGTGACCTCCGCATCGGCACCAAAAGCGCGAAGATCGGATTCCCCATCGCCAGGACGCTGGGCAATTGCCTGTCGATGTCCAATGTCAGCCGTCTCACGGCGCTGATCGGCGCTGCGCGCGTCAAGGATCTGATCTTCACGGCGCGTCTCGTCGACGCCGCGGAGGCAGCAAGCGTCGGGCTGCTCGGCGAGGTGGTCGAAGACAGTGCCGCGCTGGACAAGCGGGCCGATGAGGTCGCCCGGCTTCTCGCCAGCCATGCGCCGCTGACGCTGAATGCGACCAAGCAGGCTGTCAGCCGTCTGCAGCGGCGGCTGACTCAGGACGAGGGCGAAGACCTCATCCTGATGTGCTACACGAGCCAGGACTTTCGCGAAGGGCTCGATGCTTTCCTCAACAAGCGCGCGCCGAAATGGCGCGGCCAATAGGACGGGCCGATGCAAAGTTCGCAATCCACCTCCCGCCGTTCGGGGCCGCTGGCCGGCCTCAAGGTCATCGACCTCACGCATGTCATGGCGGGACCGACCTGCACCCTGATGCTCGCCGACATGGGCGCTGACGTCATCAAGATCGAGAAATGGCCGAACGGCGACGACACCCGCCATTCGGTGCCGCCGAAGATCGGCGACGAGGCGGCGTCCTTCCTGATGATGAACCGCAACAAGCGCGGCATCGTGCTGGACCTGAAGACCGGCGGCGGCAAGGAGGTGCTGCGCCGCCTGATCGCCGATGCCGACGTGCTGGTCGAGAACTTTGCGCCTGGCGCGATGGAGCGCCTCGGCTTCGGCTATGAAGCGCTGCACGCGGAATTCCCGGCCCTGATCTATTGCTCGCTGTCGGGCTTCGGCCGCACCGGCCCCTACAAGCATCGCAGGGGCTTCGATCTCGTCGCCCAAGCCATGAGCGGCATCATGAGCTTCACCGGCGAGCGGCCCGACGGCCCGCCAGTCAAGTGCGGACCGCCGCTGTCCGACATCACCGCCGGCCTGCTCGCGAGCATGGGTATCCTGGCGGCCTACACCCATCGCCTCAAGACCGGTGAAGGGCAGTGGGTCGAGACCTCGCTCTATGAAGCTGCGCTGGTGCAGACCTATTGGCAGTCGACCATCGCGCTCGCCGCGGGCACCGCGCCGCGCGCGATGGGCTCGGCGCATCCGCTCAACGCGCCGTATCAGGCGTTCGAAGCCTCGGACGGCTGGCTCGTGGTCGGCGGTGCCAACAAGAAGCATTGGCTGCTGATGCTGGAAGCGCTCGGCGCGAGCGAGCTCGCCGACGATCCGCGCTTCGTCACCGGTGCCGATCGCATGGCCAACCTGAAAGAGCTCGAAGCCGTCTTGAGCGAGCGCTTCCGCAACCAATCGCGGGCGCATTGGCTCGCGGCGCTGGACGAGAAGGGCGTGCCGTGCGGCCCCGTCCACGACATGCTGGAGGCGCTGAGCGATCCGCAGACGCTGGCGCGCGAGATGGTCGTCGAGGTCGAGCACTCCACCCTCGGTCCCGTCAAGACGCTCGGGCTTCCCGTCAAGTTTTCGGAGACTCCGGGCAAAGTGCGGTCAGGCGCACCGGTCTATGGTGAGCACACGCGAGAGGTTCTGGCCGAGCACGGCTTCGACCAGTCACGAATCGAAGCGCTCGAAAAAGAAGGCGCAATCGTCTCGGCCCAGGAAAGACGCGAGGAACACGTCGCCTGACCGGACGTCGACACGACAACGACAAAAGACAAAAAATCAGCTGGAGGAAATCATGGGTCGGACGTCAACATATCTGCTCTCCGCAGCCGCAGCCGTGCTCGCCGGCGCCATGCCGGCGCTCGCCGCCTGGCAGCCGCAAAAGCCGATCGAGTTCATTGCCACCGCCGGCCCTGGCGGCGGCACCGACAATCTCGCCCGCGCGGTGCAGAACATCATCACCAAGCACAAGCTGACGGAGCAGCCGATCGTCGTCGTCAACAAGGGCGGCGGCAGCGGCGCCGAAGGCTACGTCTACGGCAAGGCCTCCGCGGGCGATCCCTACAAGGTCATCTTCGGCACCTCGAATGCCTGGCAGCAGCCGCTCGTCTCGAAAGTCGCGTTCAACTACACCGATCTCACCCCGATCGCGGCGATGGCGCAGGACGAGTTCCTGCTCTGGGTCAAGCAGGACGCGCCCTACAAGAATGCGGGCGATTATCTGAAGGCGGCCGCATCGGGCGAATTCAAGATGGGCGGCGCGCAGTCCAAGGACACCGACGAGGTGCTGACCCGCATGATCGAGAAGACCGGCAAGGTCAAGCTGACCTACATCCCCTTCAAGAGCGGCGCCGAGACCGCCGTGCAGCTCGCCGGCGGACATCTCGACTCCCACGTCAACAATCCCAGCGAAAGCCTCGGGCAATGGCGCGGCGGCACGCAGCGCCCGCTTTGCGTGTTCAGCCCGAAGCGGCTGCCGCAAGGGCCGAAAGTCACCGCGACCGAAGGCTGGAGCGACGTTCCGACCTGCGTCGAGCAGGGCCTCGACATCAAGCAATATGAGCAGCCGCGCACGGTCTGGCTGCCCGGCAAGGTCACGCCGGAGCAGGCCGCGTTCTATGTCGACCTCATGAAGAAGGTTCAGGCAACGCCGGAGTGGAAGGACTACATCGAGAAGACCTCCCAGGTCGACACGTTCCTGACCGGTGCCGAACTCGACAAGTTCATCAAGGAGGACCTCGAGCACGTCAAGCAGGTCGCAGGCGAGCAGGGCTGGCTGGTGAAGTAAGGCATTACGCCATGATCTCCCGCCGCGCGCTTGAACTTGCGACCGCCGTGCTCACCGGCAGCTTCGGTGTGGCCGTCGTCGTCTCCAGCCTCGACAACGGCATCGGCTGGTCGAGCGCAGGCGTGGATGCCGGCACGTTCCCGTGCCTGACCGGGATCATCGTCGTGCTCGGCAGCCTCTACAATCTGCTGCGCGGCGTGGTGCCGGCCGCGACGCTCGCAAACGTTCCCATCGCGATCACGTCGATCGAGCTGCGCCGGCTCGCCGGCCTGTTCGTGCCGGCTGCGATCTTCGTCGCCGCGATCCCGCTCGCCGGGATGTACGTCGCCTCGGCTCTCTATGTCTTCGCGGTGCTCGCGATCCCGCGGCACCAATCCGTGCCGCGCGCGCTCGCCATGGCAGGCGCCACGGCGCTGGCGCTCTACCTCGTGTTCGAGCGCATGTTCCAGGTCAGCCTGCCGCACGGCGCGCTCGCTGCCGCGCTCGGGTTCTGAGGGAGCGGCGGGATGGACAATCTCCAGGAGCTCCTGCACGGCTTCACCATCGCGGTCACGGCACCGCATCTGCTCCTCATGGTGGTCGGCGTGCTGCTCGGCATTCTCGTCGGCGTGCTGCCGGGGCTGGGCGCGCCGAACGGCGTGTCGCTGCTCCTGCCGCTCACCTTCGGCATGCAGCCCGTCTCGGCCATCATCCTGCTCTCCAGCATGTATTGGGGCGCACTGTTCGGGGGATCGGTGACCTCCATCCTGTTCAACATTCCGGGCGAGCCGTCGTCGGTCGCGACCACCTTCGACGGCTATCCGATGGCGCGCGACGGCCGGCCGACCACGGCGCTCGCGACCGCCTTCGGTTCGGCGGCGTTCGGCGCGCTGGTCGGCGTCATCCTGATCACCTTCCTCGCCTCCTGGGTGGCGCAGGCTGCGCTCGCGTTCGGGCCGGCCGAGTATTTTGCGGTCTATTTTCTCGCCTTTGCCAGCTTCGTCGGCATGGGCGGTGCGGCGCCGATCAAGACCGTCGTGGCGCTGGCGCTCGGCTTTGCCATCGCCGCCATCGGCATCGACACGGTCTCCGGCAGCGTACGCCTCACCATGGGCGTGGACGAGCTGGTCAAGGGCGTCAGCTTTGTCGTCGCGGTGATGGGCCTGTTCGGCATCGGCGAGCTGCTGGTCGCCGTCGAGGAGGAATTTCACGCCCGCGCGGTTTCGTCCAAGATCGATTGGCGCGAGGTCTTTCGCGCCGTCGGCCGCCTGCCGCGGCACGGCGTTGCCCTGCTGCGCAGTGCCGCGATCGGCTGCTGGATGGGCATCACGCCTGGCGGCCCGACCGCGGCCTCCTTCATGAGTTACGGCATCGCGCGCCGCTTCTCGCGCCGCGGCCGGCACTTCGGCACCGGCGAGGTCGAAGGCATCATCTCGCCGGAGACCGCCGATCATGCCGCCGGGACCAGCGCGCTGCTGCCGATGCTCTCGCTCGGCATCCCCGGCTCGGCGACCGCGGCCGTGATGATGGGCGGGCTGATGATCTGGGGCCTCAATCCCGGGCCGATGCTGTTCGTCGACAGCAAGGACTTCGTCTGGGGGCTGATCGCCTCGATGTATGTCGGCAACATCGTCGCCGTCGCGCTGGTGCTGCTGACGGTCCCGGTGTTCGCCGCCTTGATGCGAATTCCCTTCGTGGTGATCGCGCCGCTGATCGTGATCATCTGCGTCGTCGGCGCCTATTCGGTGTCGAACTCCTATCTCGACGTCGTCATGATGCTCGGCTTTGGGGTCGTCGGCTATCTCTTCAAGAAGCTATTCTATCCGCTGGCGCCGCTCGTGCTCGCGATCGTCATCGGCGACAAGGCCGAGGACGCGTTCCGGCAATCGATGCTGATCTCCAAGGGCTCGCTGGGCATCTTCTTCGCGAACAAGCTGGTGACGTGCCTGATCGTGGGCGGCATCGCGCTGCTGCTGCTTCCGCTTCTGCTGCAGCTGACGCGGCTCTGGCGCAAACCCGCATCCCCCGCGACCGATGCGCCAGTCCAGGAAAGGGCGATCATATGACCGCAAAGCCGCTCATCGCGTTGGCCATGGGGGATCCCGCCGGCATCAGCCCGGAGCTGACCGCGAAGCTCGTGGCGCAGGACGACATCCGCGCGCGCTGCCGGCTCGTCGTTATTGGCGATCGCCGTATCTTCGACGAAGGCGCGCGCGTCGCTGGCGTCAAGCCGGAACTGAAGATGATGGGGCAGGGCGCCGACCTTCGCGCAGCGCAGGAAGATGCACTGTTCATCGATCTCCGCCACCTCGATCCCGGGGAGGTCGAGCCGAAGACCGCGACCCTTGCCGGCGGACAATTCGCGCTGGCCAATTACAGGCACGCGCTCGAGCTCGGCCGCGACGGCCATGTCGACGCGGTCTGCTTCACCCCCTTCAACAAGCAGGCGATGCGCCTTGCCCGTGCCGCGTACGACGACGAGATCGCGTTCTCGGCCGAAATCGTCGGTCTCGAGACGCCGGCAAGCGAATTCAACGTGCTCGACCGGCTCTGGAACGCACGGGTCACCTCGCACATCCCGCTCAGGGACGTCGCTGCGAAGCTGTCCGGCGAACGCATCCATCGCGCGCTCAAGCTGACCGATTCCTGCATGCGCAACGCCGGCTTTGCGCGGCCGCGGATCGCGGTCGCAGGCCTCAACCCCCATGCCGGCGATGGCGGCAATTTCGGCCGCGAGGAGATCGACATGATCGCGCCGGTGGTCGCAGCAAGCCAGCGCGAGGGCATTGCCGCGGAGGGACCGTTTCCCGCCGACACCGTGTTCCTGCGCGCCAAGGCCGGCGCCTTCGATGCCGTTCTGACGATGTATCACGACCAGGGCCAGATCGCGATGAAGCTGATGGGCTTCGATCGCGGCGTCACCTTGCTCGGCGGCTTCCCGTTCCCGATCTGCACGCCCGCGCACGGCACCGCCTACGACATCGCGGGGCAAGGCATCGCATCGATCGGCGCCAGCCGCGCCGCGCTGCTGCTCGCCGCGGAGATGGCGGCGCGCACAGGGTGACGGCACACTGGGACGGCGCAGGCCGCTAGAAAAAGGCTAACAAAAACAATCCCCAGGCTACTGTGCATGGGGTTGTTTTCGCAGTTTGGATTGGACCGGCGGCCGCTGCTCGCCTCACGCCCCGCAGACGATCACGCCGTACCAGCCGAGCCCGCGATAGGTCTCGTAGCCCGGGGTGGCATGGAAGGCGACCAGCGTTCCGGTGCGGTCCTGATAGAAGCCGGAGCGCTGGCCGTTCAGTGACAGCGAGATGCGTTCGCTGAGGATGCCCTGGCCGTCGGACGCCGCGATCACGCGGAAATTCGAATCGACCAGCAGCACGCGCGCCTTGTCGCTGTCGCCGACGCGCACGCCTTGCACGATGGCGCGGGCCTGCGGCTCCCAGTCGAAATGGATGGCGAGCACCCCGATCGGCGCGCCGTTGGCCTGGCCGCCGGCGCGGACGCTGGCGCAATAGGTCGCGACCTGCGCATTGCCGAGCAGCGGCTGGTTCTCGACGTCGCCGGCAACATAATCGTCGCCGGAGCGAAGGGCTTTCGCGTCGCGAAACCATTTGGTGTGGGCGACGTTCTGGCCGACGACGCGGAAGCGGTCGGCGCGGCCGTTGGCGATGACGTTGCCGTCGAGGTCGCAGAGCCAGAGATCGAGATAGACGGTGTAGGCCCCGAGGATCACGCCGAGGCGCTGCGAGGCATGGGAGACGGCCGCAGCACTGGGCGAGGCGGCACAATCGACCACGGCGGAATCGGTCGCCCACCAGCGCACGTCGCAGGTGCGTTCATAGAGATTGCGGTCGATCAGCTCGATCGCGTTGAGCGACAGGTCGACCATTCGCTCGCCGCGGGAGCGCTGGCTCATGCGGTCGATCGAGGCGACGAGATCGCCGGTGCGTTTGGTCAGCTGGGTCTCGAGCTCGCGGGCAATGGTCTCGACCTGCTGGCCGACGCCGCGCACCTCCTGCGCCACCACCGCAAAGCCCGCGCCTTGCGCGCCGGCGCGGGAGCTCTCGATCAGCGCGTTCAGCGCCAGCATCTTCATCTGGTTGGTGATCTGCTGGATCGACTTGGTCTTGTCGACCGCGATCTGGTTGACCTCCGCGGTCAGGCGGTTGATCAGCGCGGAGATGTCGGAATCATCGTCCGCCGGTTCGGTGGCGATCGGCTTGGCTTTCAGACCCAGCGCAGCAGACATCGGGGACTTCCCTTGGCAATGAGGCCTGATCTGCAATGAACCCGGGACAAAATCACGTCAGATCGAATACGATTCTTTTTCGAGGATTCCGCCTAACGCCTGCTTAATTTGCTGTTTGGCGGGATGCCTAAATGATAGTCACTCCGGCCCGCCTGCCGGCCATCCACCGCTTTGTGTGTCCCGGCCGTTGCAAATCGCCGGGGTTTCCCAGCCAATCCTCTCAAGCCTGTCCCGGTCGCGAGCGTGATCGCCCGGACCCGAGTTCCCAATCGATAGCCCTCATGACGCCTCCCGCATCCGCACTCCCCGTCGAAGTGCCCCAGGCCTTCCTTGGCGTGGCGCGTTCGCTCACCGACAAGCTGTGGCGCGACCGGCTCGATGCGCGCGGGGCGGCCCAGGCGCTCGCCATCGTGCAGCGGCACCAATTGCCGGAGCTGCTGGCGCGCGTGCTGGCGGGCCGCGGGGTCGATATCGACGCCGTCGCCGACTTCCTCGATCCGACCATCCGAAAGCTGCTGCCGGACCCGTTCACGGTGACGGAGATGGAGGCCGCCGCCAAACGCATCGCGGATGCCGCGACCAAGGGCGAGAAGGTTGCGATCTTCGGCGACTACGACGTCGACGGCGCGACCTCGGCGGCGCTGCTGGCCTGGCATCTGCGCCATTGCGGGCTCGATCCCCTGATCCATATTCCCGACCGGATCTTCGAGGGTTACGGCCCCAACACGGAGGCGGTGCGCGCGCTGGCAGCGAAGGGCGCGACGCTGCTCGTCACCGTCGATTGCGGCACCACCAGCATCGAGCCGCTCGCCGAGGCGAAGCGCCTCGGCATGTCCGTGGTGGTGATCGACCACCACCAATGCGGCCTCGATCTCCCCGAGGTCGATGCGCTGGTCAATCCAAATCGCCCCGATGATCTCTCCGGCCTCGGCCATCTCGCCGCCGTCGGCCTCGTGCTGGTGACGCTGGTCGCGGTCAACCGCGAGCTGCGGCAGCGCGGCTTCTGGACCAGCGAGATGCCCGAGCCCGATCTCCTGGGCATGCTGCATCACGTTGCGCTCGGCACTGTCGCCGACGTCGCGCCGCTCATCGGGCTCAACCGCGCCTTCGTCGCCAAGGGGCTGATCGCGATGCGTCGGCGCGACCATGTCGGCCACACCGCGCTGATGGACGTGGCGCGGCTCAACGGCCCGCCGGAGGCCTGGCATCTCGGCTTCATGCTGGGGCCACGCGTCAACGCCGGCGGCCGTATCGGCCGCGCCGATCTCGGCGTGCGGCTGCTGCTCGAAGGCGACAGCGTCGAAGCGGCGCGGATCGCCGCCGAGCTCGACCGCCTCAACAGCGAGCGCCGCGTCATCGAGCAGGCGGCGGAGGCCCAGGCCGAGGCGGAGGCACTGGCCTCGATCGGGCTGGAGGACAAGCTCGCCGTGATCGTCACGGCCTCGGAAGGCTGGCATCCCGGCGTGGTCGGCCTCGTCGCCTCACGTCTGAAGGAGAAGTTCTCGCGGCCGGCCTTTGCCATTGCGCTGGAGCCCGGCGGCATCGGCACGGGCTCGGGCCGTTCGATCGCCGGCGTCGATCTCGGCAAGGCGGTGCGGCAGGCGGTCGCCGACGGCATTCTGCTCAAGGGCGGCGGCCACGCCATGGCCGCAGGCGTGACGCTGCGCAAGGAGAAGCTCGCCGAATTCCGCGCCTATCTCGAGAACGCGCTGGCGCGCGACGTCGCCGAGGCGCGCCACGTCAACGAGCTCTATATCGACGGCGCGGTCTCGGCGCGTGCGGTGACGCCGGAGCTGGCGACGATTCTCAATCGCGCCGGTCCCTTCGGCAGTGGCAATCCGGAGCCGGTGCTGGCGCTGCCGGCACACCAGCTCGTCTTTGCCGACGAGGTCGGCCAGGCGCATCTGCGCCTGCGCTTCAAGGCGGGTGACGGCGCCATCGTCAACGGCATCGCGTTCCGTTCGATCGGCCAGAAGCTCGGCAATGCGCTGCTCGCCAATCGCGGCCAGCAGATGCATGTCGCGGGCTCGCTCTCGGTGGATCGCTACCAGGGCGCCGAGCGCGTGCAATTCCGCGTCATCGACGTCGCGCTACCGGACCAGGGTCCATCCGTGATTAGATGACGCATGTCGACGAGATCATGCGTCAGAAGTAGGTTGCTCAAACAACAAAAAAGGGAGTGGACATGGCAGGGCAGGTTGAGGGCAAGGTCGCACTGGTGACGGGCGGCGCCTCCGGCATCGGCGAGGCTATCGTCGAGCTGTTCGCGCGCGAAGGCGCGACCGTCATCATCACTGACATCGACGAGCTGCGCGGGCCCGACCTCGCCAAGCGCGTGACGAATGCCGGCGGCAAGGCGATCTTCCTGGAGCAGGACGTCACCAGCGAGGAGCGCTGGATCGAGATCGTCAATGAGATTGCCAGGCGCTACGGTCGGCTCGATATTCTCGTCTCAAATGCCGGCATCGGCCTTGCCGTGCCCTCGATCGTGGACATGACGCTCGCAGACTGGCGCAAGCAGAATGCGATCAATCTCGATGGCGTGTTTCTGTCGGTCAAGCACTGCCTGCCGTTGATGCGAAAGACCGGCGGCGGCTCGATCGTCATGATGTCCTCGCTCGCCGGCCTGCGCGGCTCGCCCGGTCTGTCGGCCTATTCGGCGACCAAGGGCGGCGTGCGGCTGTTCGCCAAATCGATCGCAATGGAATGCGCGGCCGCGGGCGACGGCATCCGGGTCAACTCGGTTCATCCCGGCATCATCGATACCCCGATCTGGGGCAAGATCCCGACAGGGGCGGCGGGCGCCGGCCAGAATGCTCCGATCGATCCGGAGGAGCGCGCCCGCATCGTTACCCCGCTTGGCCGCGCCGGCCAGGCCGCGGAGATCGCCTCGGGCGTGCTGTATCTCGCCTCCGATGCCTCGCGCTACGTCACCGGCAGCGAGCTCGTCATCGATGGCGGCATGAATGCCGGTGGGGTGCCGCGGCGCGCTTGAGCCGTGCAGGGCAGGGTGGCGGCCGCAGGGGCTGACGCGAAGGCGCGGCCCCTGTACAACGTGGCCAATCGCCAACCAACAGAGGTGTTCTTCGCCATGGCGCACAGTCTTCACGCGTCCTCACCCGCGCCAGCGCCGTTTCGCTCCAACCGGCCGGATCTTGCCACCGACGCGATCCGCACCGCGCGCGAGGATCTCGCCGCTTGCTTCCGCATGGCCGCGCGCAACGGCTTTGAGGAGGGCATCTGCAACCACTTCTCCGCGGTCGTGCCGGGCCATGACGACCTCTTCCTCGTCAACCCCTACGGCTACGCCTTCCGCGAGCTGACCGCGTCGAAGCTGTTGATCTGCGATTTCCATGGCAACGTGCTCGACGGCGAGGGCGTGCCCGAGGCGACCGCGTTCTACATCCATGCCGAGATGCACAGGCTGCTGCCGCGCGCCAAGGTCGCCTTCCACACCCACATGCCCTACGCCACGGCGCTGTCGATGATCGAGGGCGAGCCCCTGATCTGGGCCGGCCAGACCGCGCTGAAATTCTACGGCCGCACCGCGGTCGACCGCGACTACAACGGCCTCGCGCTCGACAGCCGCGAAGGCGCGCGCATCGCCTCCGCCGTTGGCGACGCCGACATCGTCTTCATGAAGCATCACGGCGTGATGGTGCTGGCGCCGACCATCGCGGAAGCCTGGGACGATCTCTATTATCTCGAACGCGCCGCCGAGGTGCAGGTGCTGGCGATGTCGACGGGACGAAAAGTGCTGCCGGTCGATCCCGCGATTGCGGCCGAGACCTACCGGCAGATGCGCGAGGGCGACTCCGAATCCGCCCGGCTGCATCTCGCCGCGATCCGTCGGCAGCTCGATGCGGAAGAGCCGCAATACAGGCACTGAGGCAGGCCGTCATTCCAGGGCGGGAGAAGCGCGAGCCTGGAATCCATCGTGCAGCACAAGCGACGCGGTGGAATGGATTCCGGGTTCGCGCCAAGCGACGCGCCCCGGAATGACGGCGGGCGAGGGTGTCGGCCTACGATCCCTGCCGCAGCTTCGCCAGCACTTTCAGCCCGCCATAGCCGTCCGCCGGCGTGATGCCGGCGCGCTGCTGGAACTCCTTGACCGCCTTCATGGTGTCGTTGCCGACGCGGCCGTCGGTGCCGCCGGTATCGAAGCCGGCCTTGGTCAGGCGCGTCTGCATCTCCTGCACCTCGGCGAGCGTCAGCGCGCGCTCGGAGCCGGGGAAGGGCTGGATGAAGGGCGGGGCCCCCAGGCAGCGATCGCCGAGATGGCAGATCGCAAGCGCGTAGTTCATGGAGGGGTTGTAACTCTTCACCGAGTAGAAATTCGGTCCCAGCAGGAATGTCGGTCCGCCCGCGACAGGCGTCCACATTTGCGCCGATGCGTTGGGCTGCGGGAACGGCTGGCCATCGGCCCGAGTGACGCCTGCGGCCTGCCACGCCGCATAGGTCTTGCTCCCACTCATATTACCGGGAGCACGCACCTCATAGCCCCAGTGCTCGCCGCGGTGCCACTTGCCGCGATTGACGAGGTATTTTGCGGTCGAGCCCAACGCATCGTCGGGCTTGCCGAACGGCGAGACCCTGCCGTCGCCATCGTAGTCGATGCCAACATTGAGCCAGACCTCCGGCATCCATTGCGAGTGCCCCATCGCGCCGGCCCATGAGCCCCGCATTTCCTCGGGCGTGGACCAGCCCTTGTCGACGATGCGCAACGCGTTGATCAGCTCGGTCTCCCAATAGGCCTTGCGGCGCGGCTCGTTCCAGGCGAGCGCGGCGAGCGAGGGAAACACGGGCCTCATGTGGTTCTGCTGCACCAAGGGATCGCCATAGGCGGACTCGACGCCCCACAGCGCGAGCAGCGTGCCACGCTCGACGCCGAAATCGCGCTCGATGCGGGCGAGCAGCGCCTCGTTGTTCTTCAGCGCGATCTTGCCGTTGATGATGCGCCAGTCCGAGACGCGGCGGTTGATGTACTGCCAGACCTGCTCGCGGAATTCGGGCTGGTTGCGCATCTGCGCGAACACGCTCATGTCAGGCTCGACCCGGCCCATCGCGCGCTGCCATGTCGCGGCAGAAATACCTTTTGCCATCGCACGTGCGCGAAAGCTCTCACGCCATTCGTCGAAGCCCGGAGGCGCAGCGAGAGCGCGGGTCGGAAGCGTGAGCAAAGCGGCTGCACCGAGCGTCGACTGGAGCAGGGCGCGGCGGGTGTGACCGAGCGAGGAATCAGCGTGTTTCATGAACACATTCTAGACGGAAAACATGGCTCGTGTGAGCCGGTTCCCGGGACGGAAACGTGGGTCAATCTTGCCTGATGGCGTCGGCCGTTCCCACCGGAACAAGTGTCGCTCTTCCCGCATTCCCTCCACGTCAGGAAAAAACCTCGGCCATGGGGCCGGGCCTGCCTTCGTTACGGCTGTTCATCGAAGCATCGGGGTGGAATGAAGATACGCGCGCATGCGGAAAGCCATATCGTCGAGCTCGACGACGGATCGCAATGGAAGATCTTTCCCGGCGACCTCGCGACGACGCTGAGCTGGACGCCCGAAACCGACTTGCGTCTCGAAGCGAGCGGTGAGCGGGTGAATTCGCACGTGCTGGTCAATACCGCGGACGAGACCCGCGTGCGGGTGATTGCGGCGGACGGGACTTGGCCGGACGGCGCAGTCAAGAACGCCTTGAAGGGTGGCTAGCACTGCGGCCGCGACAGCTGCGATGCCGGCCCCTCTAGTCTTCCTGCAAGTCAGCCGCGATGCCGGCAAGCCAGCGCCGGATCGTGGTTTCGGCCTTTGAATCCAGATTGCGAGCGAGGCGCTTTTCCAGTTCGAGCACACGCTGCCGGCATGCTTTCAAGAGCGTCGCGCCGCGCGGGGTCAACGTCCATTGCTGGATGCGGCCGTGGACGGGGTGCGGCGTCATCGCAATCGCGCCGTCGCGTTCGAGATTGCGGATGATGACGCCGACGGTCTGGGGCGTCAGGAAGGTGAGGCGGGCGACATCGGCCCCCGACAAGCCCGGATAGGCGTTCAGCATCGTCAGCACCGCGAATTGCGGCGACGTCACGCCGAGATCGGCGAGCGTGCGCTCCATCGTCAGGCGCACCGCGGCATGGGCCTGGCGCAGCAGATAGCCGAGATAGCCTTGCTCGCCACGCTTGCCCTCGCCCGGTGCGGGAACAGGCACCGCGCCGTCTTCAACGGCCCTTCGGCCCGATTGCGATCTCGTGACGTCATTCGTCTTGCGCGACATATAAGAGCTCTTATAATATATCCGAGCTCTTATAGTAGCCCGAGGTGAATGGCAATGTCACACGCCCGCAGCGAATACGAAGATTTCAAGCGGATCGCGCCCGATGCGTATGATCTGGTGCTGGCGCTGGGCCAGCTTGCAGCCAAGGCCGGCCTCGACAGGCAGCTGCTCGAGCTGGTCAAGCTGCGCGCCTCGCAGATCAACGGCTGCGCCTTCTGCGTGCAGCACCACGTCCTGCTGTCGGAACGGATCGGCGTTCCCATCGACAAGCTCCATCTGGTCGCGGTCTGGCGCGAGGCGCCGATCTTTTCGCCGCGCGAGCGGGCTGCGCTCGCCTGGGCCGAGGCGCTGACCTGCCTGCCCGACGGCGTCAGCGAAGAGATTTACGCGCAGGCGTCCGGCGAATTCTCCGAGACTGAACTGACGTACCTGACCTCGGCGGTCGCCTCGATCAACGTCTGGAACCGCTTTGGCGCGGCGTTTCGCTGGACACCGGCACAGCGGCCGGCGGCCGCCGTTGCAGCTTCGTCCTGACGGAGAGAGGGAAGATCACGATGACAGCCATGAGCGCTTCTGCCGTGCAGGCGCCGTCACGTTCGACGGCGTTCGCCGTTGTCGCAGGATTTGCCTGCGCGCTTGCGATCGGCAAAGCTCTGCCGGTGACGATCGACAGTGTATCCAACGCCCTCGCGCCGCTCTGCGCGACGGCGGCGGAGGGCTCACCGCTCGACAAGGTCGAGCCGATCGGCTCCTACGCGCTTCCGAACGTGCCCGGCAAACGCGTCACCATCGTACGCGTGTCCTATGGGCCAGGCGGGTTTTCCCGACCGCATCGCCATGCAGGATCCGTGACGGCCTACATCACCAAGGGCGAGATCCGCTCGCAGCTCGGCGGCGGCCCGGTCGAGACGTTCGGCGTCGGTCAGTCCTTCTTCGAGCCGCCGGGCGCGACCCATCTGGTCTCGGCCAACGCGAGCATGACCGAGCCCGCGGAGTTGATCGCGGTGTTCGTGGCCGATGAAGGCGCGCAGCTGACGACGTATCTGGATTGACGGTGGCCCGGGTGAGCGGAGCGAGACCCGGGGCAGTCATCGCAAAAATCCCCGGATATCGCTGCGCTCGTCCGGGCTACGCGTCGAGCGTGCCGTCAGCCCCCGTATGAGGCAGGATCCGGGTTGTCCGAGGGATGCTCGAACGACTTCTTCATCGAGACGGGCATCGGCACGTGGAAGTTCAGGCCGCGGGGCGGCACTGGCTCCATGAACCATTTGTTGTAGATCTTCTCGATCTCCGGGCTCTTGTAGAGCTTTGCGGTGGCACGATCGACCACGGCCTTGAACAGCACGTCGTCCTTGCGCAGCATGATGCCATACGGCTCGGGATCGGAAAAAGCGCCGGTGCTGATGGCGTAGAGCGACGGATCCTTCGCCGAGGCGATCATGGACGCAAGCTGGATGTCGTCCATGACGAAGGCTACCGCGCGGTCGGTCTCGACCATCAGGAACGCCTCCGGGACATCCTTGGCAGTCATCACGGTGATCCCGAGCGACCGGGCCGCGTTGGCCTTGTTGAGCTGGGTGATGTTGGTGGTGCCGGAGACCGAGACGACGGCCTTGCCCTTGAGGTCATCGACCTGGTCGAGCTTCGAAGCCTTCTTCGACACGAAGCGGCTTGCCGTGAGGAAATGGGTGTTGGTGAACCAGACCTGTTTCTGGCGCTCGGCGTTGTTGGTGGTCGAGCCGCATTCGAGATCGATGGTGCCGTTGGCCATCAATGGAATGCGGGTGGACGAGGTGACGAGGTTCTCGTTGATCGCGAGCTTGTCCAGCTTCAGCTCGGATTTGATCTCCTCGACGATCTTCATGCAGATGTCGATGGCGTAGCCGACGGTCTTCTGCTTCTCGTCGATGTAGCTGAAGGGTACGGAACTGTCGCGCACGCCGAGCGCAATCGCGCCGCTGTCCTTGATCTTCTTCAACGTACCCGTCAATTCCTCTGCATGAGCCGGCACGGCGAATGCAACGGCCAGAGCGACCGCCGTGGTGAGACAACGCATGTGCTTCCCTTCTCCAGTTTGCCCGGTGGGAGCCAAGCAATTCCGGGGCCAGAGAAGCCGCAATTGCTTCGGGACGGCCCTGAGGCCGATCCGGCAGTCTGCGCGTATATGAGGCGGGGAGCTGCGCGGTGAGGTTCGAATTGCGCCAATCGGCGTCGGCCCGCCCTTCTTGGAGCCGCCGGGGTCGACGCATCTGGTGTCGGCCATGCGGGCATGACCGAGCCGTCGGAATTGATCGCGGTGTTCGTCAGGCCGATCGCGATCGCCTCAACCGCTTCCAGGCAGGCGCGAGTCCGTATTGGACGACCGGAATGGCAAGCGCGCCGACGAGCAGTCCAAGCGCGCCCGAGATGGCTGCCTCGACCGACCATTCGATGATGCCGGCAACCGATGGAAGGAGATGAGCGGCAGCCTCGGTTGCGGCATGAACCGCGTGGCCGATCGCGGGCGGGCCGTACTTTTCGATGCCGTGCAGGATGATGCCGCCGCCGACCCAGATCATGGCGGCGGTGCCGATCGTGCTCAGCACCGCCAGGAAAGCGGGCATGCCGCGGACGAGCGCGCGTCCAAGCAGGCGGATCGCGCCGCCCGCGAGTGAGGCGCCGTCGTAGCGCGCGAGGGCGATGCCGGCATCGTCCGCCTTCACGATCAGGGCGACCACGCCATAGACCCCAACGGTGATGAAGAGGCCGACCAGCGCCAGCACCAGCGCCTGCGTCCAGATGCTGCCCGCAGGGATAGCCGCCAGCGTGATCGCCATGATTTCCGCAGACAGGATGAAGTCCGTCTTGATGGCGCCAGCGACCTTCTCGTCCTCGACCGACTGGGCATTCAACGCGATCGGCTGCAACTGAGCTTCGTGCTGGTGCGCATGATGTGGCATCACGGCTTCGAGCACCTTTTCGGCGCCCTCGTAGCAGAGAAAGGCGCCCCCCAGCATCAGCAGCGGCGTGACCGCAGCGGGGAGGAAATAGCCGAGCAGCAGGGCAATCGGCAGCAGAATCAGCAGTTTGTTGCGCAGCGATCCGACCGCGATCTTGCCGACGATCGGCAGCTCGCGTTGCGAAGCGAAGCCGATGACGTAGTTCGGCGTGACCGCCGCGTCGTCGATGACCACGCCGGCCGCCTTTGTGCCCGCCTTGGCAGCCTGGCTCGCGACATCGTCGAGCGAGGCTGCAGCCACCTTTGCGATCCCCGCGATATCGTCGAGAAGACCGATCAGTCCGACACTCATCAACCTGTCCTTCTTCGTTCGAGCGGGTGGAGTGCGCGACCAGATGCTTTGCCCCCTCCGGCAACGAACGAGCACGCTCTCAGTTCTCCTCGCCCGCTCCCTCGCGCAAGTCGGGCTTGAGCACGTCTTCAGGCCGCGCATGGGCCACCGGCTGTGCCGTGACCGCGATCTCAGGGCCGATCTCGCGGCCGCGCGCGCGGATCAGCCGTTCGTAGGCCGAGACCAGCGTCACGTAGGGGCTGACCCAGATCCAGCCATCCCTGGTGAACACCTGGACGTCGAAATGCAGGTGCATCGAGGTGCCGGCGGGACGGTCGAGATAGTTCGAGATCACGCCGATCTGCTCGCCCTCGGTGACGATGCGGCCGTTGACGAGGCCGTCGGCGTTCATCGCATGCGGATTCATGTGCATGTAGCGGAAACGAATGTGCTCGGTGCGGCTGTTGACCTGAAGCGTCGCGGCCTGGTCCTTGGCGCCACGGATGACGATTGCGTCACGCACCGCGACGACGCCGCGCCGCTTGGAATCGCAGGGCTCGCGGCTTTCACCGGGCGGCGGGCAGTCGGCGGCGCGGATGTCCTCGCCCTGGTGACCGTAGCCTCCGCCGCATTGCCACACCTCGAAGCTGCGCGACTCGCAGAAATTGTCGCGCCAGGGATAGGCGGTCGGCCCTTCGCTCTTGTCCCGCTTGCCGAAGGATTGCGAGCGCACGAAGGCCGGCGCCTTCTCCAGCGGAAAGCGGATCTGGGCATAGGCCATGGCGTCGGGGTGGCCGCCCTGCTTGCGGTAGCCGGTGTTCGGGATGATATCGCCGCTCGGCCGGTAGCTGAAATCCGGTGAACGCACCGCGGGGCGGTCGACGATGTTCGAGGCAACGTCCGTCAGTGGACGCATGCGCTGGCCGCCTGCGACGCGCAACGCCTTCAGGAAACGCTCGGCGACCGGATAGGCCTCCTTGCAGGCGAGCCGCCGTGGCCTCGCAACGCTGTCGAGGCATTGGATCGAGACCACATAGGCGGCGCCGAAGCGGGTGAAGGCGTAGCGCACATAGCCTTCCCGGATGAACCTGCGCAGATCCGGATAGGTCGCGGCAAGCGGCTTGACTGGCTCGCCCTTGCCCCCGGTGGGATCGGCGATGTCGTAGACCAGCGCCGAGCCCGTGATCTGCACCTCGACCGGCCTTGCGTACACCCGGCTCGGCATGCCGTCACCGGCGCCCGGATCGAGCGAGAAGGTCGCGCTGTAGCCGGCAGGCCCGGCATCGAACATGTCGACGGGATTGAAATCGGCCTGGTAGCGCGACAGCGCGAGCGTCACCGGCGCGCCGCTACGCTGCGCATCGAGATACGCGGCGGCGTCGAACGGCAGCAGCACGGGGACGGGACTTCGGGTAATCCCGGTGAAGAAGCGCGAGGAGATCGCATTGAGCTGCACCAGTGCCGGCGTCGCGCGCGGATCGTAGCGCGGCACCGAACGGCGGGGTGCGAAGATGAAGTCGCCCGCAACCTGGGGACGGCTGCTGATCTCGCTGCGCATCTGGTCGAGCGCCGCGCGCCAGTCGACGCGCAGGGCCGTCAGCGAGGGGCTGCGGAATTCATCCGCAGCCAGCGGTGCGGCAACGAGGAGCGACGGCAGCGCCATTAGAAGCGAGACGAAGCGGAAACTCTTCCTGCCCACTGCCTCGCCCCCCGGCGGTACCTGTGCCGATCCTCGATGCTCGCTTAATCCTTGGCGCGCTCGGAGTAGGAGCCGTCTTCGGTCATCACCACGACACGGGTGCCGACCGAGATGTGCGGCGGCACGGTGGTGCGCACGCCGTTGGAGAGCACGGCGGGCTTGTAGGACGACGAGGCCGTCTGGCCCTTGGTCACGGGCTCGGTTTCGACCACTTCCAGCGTCACGCGCTGCGGCAGGGCGATCGACACCGGGTTGGTGTCGTGCATCGACAGCTTGACCGTCATGTCCGGTTGAAGATAGGCGGCGGCGTCGCCGACGACGTCCTTGGAGACCTGGACCTGATCGTAGGTCTCCGGGTTCATGAAGTGGTAGCCGTCACCATCTTCATACAGGAAGGTGTAGTTGCGCTCTTCGATCGTGGCCTTTTCGACCTGGTCGGTGGTCTTGTAGCGTTCGGAGATCTTTACCCCGTCCGAGATTCGGCGCATTTCGATCTGACTGACCGGGGTGCCCTTGCCGGGATGGATGTTCTCGGCGCTGACGACGACATAGAGCTTGCCGTCTTGCTCGATCACGTTGCCCTTGCGAATAGAACTGGCGATGACTCTCAAAGCTGTATTTCCTGCTTGCTTGGCCCGGCACCAGCCAGGACGTGGTCGAATTGCTGGGGGACTTGGGGCCTCAAATCGGACCTCGGGACCCGTTTCGGGCCGCAACATACTGATTTTGCCGTTGGATGCCAGCATTTTGCTGCCGGCTGGGGTGGCCGGTTGATGGCTGGGGACAAGCCGATGTCGCCGTTTTGGTCGCCCGCGCGGCACCTCGACCGGCGGCCGTTCCTCCAGGCCAGGGGCGCCGTGACCGGAGCTTTGCGGGGGTTTTTCGCCGAACAGGGGTTTGTGGAGGTCGAAACCTCCGTTCTCCAGGTCTCTCCGGGCAACGAGACCCATCTGCACGCCCCCCGGACCGAGATCATGCGGCCCGACGGCAGCCGGGCCAGCCGATACCTGCGGACCTCGCCCGAATTCGCCTGCAAGAAGCTGCTGGCCGCGGGCGAGACACGGATTTTCGAGTTCGCGCGGGTGTTCCGGGACCGCGAGCGCGGCGACCTGCATCTGCCCGAATTCACCCTGCTGGAATGGTACCGGGAGGGTGCCCCCTATGACGCCATCATGGCCGATTGCGTCGTGGTGATCGCCCGGGCGGCGCAGGCGACCGGGATCGGGACCTTCTCCTTCCGCGGCCGGACCGCCGATCCCTTTGCCGAGCCGGAGCTCGTGACGGTCGCGGGCGCCTTCGAGCGCTTCGCCGGCATCGACCTGCTGTCGACAATCTCGGGCGGCGAGGGTAACCGTGCGGCGCTCGCCGCGGAGGCAGCCGGCAAGGTCCGTGTCGCCGAGGACGACACCTGGTCGGACATCTTCAGCAAGGTCCTGGTCGAGCACGTCGAGCCGCAGCTTGGGCAGGGGCGTTTGACCATCCTGTTTGAATACCCATCTCCAGAGGCGGCGCTGGCGCGGGTGAAGGCGGACGATCCGAGGGTCGCCGAACGTTTCGAGGTCTATGCCTGCGGCGTCGAGCTCGCCAACGGCTTTGGAGAGCTGACCGATGCCGAGGAGCAGCGCAAACGCTTCACGGAATCGATGACGGAGAAGCAGCGCCGCTACGGCGAGGCCTATCCGCTCGACGAGGATTTTCTGGCGGCGGTTGCCGCAATGCCGGAGGCGAGCGGTGTCGCCCTCGGCTTCGACCGGCTGGTGATGCTGGCGAGCGGCGCGACACGAATTGATCAGGTGGTGTGGACGCCGCCTGCGGATGAGAGATGACAAAGATCAATCTTGCACGCACTTTGCGCGAACCTGCCGAACTGGTGGCCGAGGGCCTCGCCCCCGCATCGGCGCTGCCGGCGCTCGAACGCGTCGCTGCGCGCTATGCCGTGGCGATCACGCCTGATCTGGTGCGGTTGATCGATGCGACCGATCCCGACGATCCCATCGCGCGGCAGTTCGTTCCGACCTCGGCCGAGCTCGAGGCGCAGCCGGGCGAGAGTGCCGATCCCATCGGCGATCACCCGTATTCCCCGGTCGCGGGAATCGTGCACCGCTACCCCGACCGCGTGCTGTTCAAGCTCGTGCATGTCTGCGCGGTCTATTGCCGCTTCTGCTTCCGCCGCGAAATGGTCGGGCCCGGCAAGGACAATGCGTTGTCGGAGAGTGCCTATCGCACCGCGATCGACTACATCCGGTCGCACCGCGATATCTGGGAAGTGATCCTGACCGGCGGCGATCCCCTGATGCTGTCGCCCCGGCGGATGAGCGAGATCATGGCCGACCTTGCGGCCATCGATCACGTCAGGATCATCCGTCTTCATACCCGCGTCCCCGTGGCCGAACCCGCCCGCGTCAGCGCGGAGATGGTTGCGGCGCTGAAGGTCACGGGCGCCGCCACCTGGGTCGCGGTACACGCCAACCACGCGCGCGAACTGACGGACACCGCACGCGCCGCCTGTGCGCGGCTCGTCGATGCCGGGATACCGCTGGTGAGCCAGTCCGTGCTGTTGCGCGGCGTCAATGACGATATCGCCGCGCTGTCGGATTTGATGCGAGCTTTCGTCGAATGCCGAATCAAGCCGTATTACCTGCATCACGGCGATCTCGCGCCGGGCACCGCGCATCTGCGAACGACCTTGGCGCAGGGCCAGGAATTGATGCGGCAATTGCGCGGGCGGGTGTCGGGCCTGTGTCAGCCGGACTATGTCATCGACATTCCCGGCGGCGCCGGCAAGTCGCCGGTGGGTCCGAATTACGTCTCGGCGGTGCAAAATACCGCAGCCGAGGCGAGTGAAGCGGAATCGGAAAAGCGCTATCGTATCGTCGACTATTGCGGCGACGTTCATCTCTATCCGCCCGAGACATGAGCGGGGATGGCATCGCCGCTGACTTGGACGCTGATTTGAGAATGGAGAAACGGACATGAAGAAGATCATGCTGGCAACATCGCTCGTGGTCTTGCTTGGCGGCGCGGCTGTTGCTCAGACCGGCGGCTCCAAGGGATCGACCTCAAGCGGCGCATCATCCGGATCGGTGTTGCCGGCGCCGGTCGGTCATCGCCAGCCGCGTGCCAGCGATGTGCCGAGCGAGAAGAACCTGAGCGATCCAAACGATCCGCTCAGCAAGGAAAACCAGGCGCTCGACAAGAAGATCAAGAGCATCTGCCGCGGCTGCTGAGGCCTTCACCTCTCCCCGTCGGGGAGAGGTGAGGAACGAGCCTTCCTGACACGGCCATCCGTCAGGCCGACCTTTCGTGGAGTCCGGCGCGCCGGGTGTTGCGACGGATCTCGACGGCGTCGGCGAGCTGCTCGAGCGTCCTTGCCGTCGTTGCCCAGTCGATGCAACCGTCCGTGATGCTCTGCCCATACGTGAGCGGCTTGCCCGGCACGACATCCTGGCGGCCGGCGACGAGATTGCTCTCGATCATCACGCCCATGATCCGATTTTCACCGCCCGAGATCTGGCGGGCGATATCGGCGATCACCAGCGGCTGGTTCTCCGGCTTCTTGCTCGAATTGGCATGGCTGGCATCGACCATCACCAGCGGTGCGACGCCGGATTTGGTCAATTCGTTGCAGGCGGCCGCAACGCTTGCCGCATCGTAGTTCGGCTCAGCTCCGCCGCGCAGGATGATGTGGCAGTCCTCGTTGCCGGCGGTCGAGGCGATCGCCGAGCGGCCGAGCTTGGTAACGGCCATGAAATGATGGGGATGCGAGGCCGATTTTACCGCGTCCGCCGCGATCCGCACGTTGCCGTCGGTGCCGTTCTTGAAGCCGACCGGGCAGGACAGGCCCGACGCCAGCTCGCGATGGATCTGGCTCTCGGTCGTGCGCGCGCCGATCGCGGCCCAGGAGACGAGGTCGGCGATGTATTGCGGCGTGGTCATGTCCAGGAACTCGGTGCCGGCGGGCAGGCCGAGATTGTTCACGGCCGCGAGCACGTTGCGCGCGAGCCGCAAGCCCTTGTTGATGTCGAAGCTGCCGTCGAGGTCGGGATCGTTGATCAGGCCCTTCCAGCCGACCGTGGTGCGCGGCTTCTCGAAATAGACCCGCATCACGATCTCGAGCTGATCGGCGAGATCCTCGCGCAGTTTTGCCAGCCGCTCGGCGTAGTCGAGCGCAGCCTCGGGATCATGCACGGAGCAGGGGCCGACCACGACCAGAAGGCGGTCGTCCTGGGCGCTCAGGATGGCGTGGATGGCGTTGCGTGCGGCCATCACCACACGCGTTGCCGTGAGCGTGCGTGGGACTTCCCGCATCACCTCTTCCGGCGTGCTCAGCTCTTTCAGTTCGCGGATACGAAGATCGTCGGTCGTGCTCAGCACGGCGGGCTCCTGTCTGTTTGAGAACCTGCCGGCCAATAAAAAAGCCGCCAGGTCTGGCGGCTGTTCGGACGTTTGCTGCAATGGTTTAGATTGAGCGCGATCCTCCCGCCGCCAGCGAGCTGTCGTAGCTAAAGTACCAAAAATAGCTGGTGGCGACGGTGATCATGGAAAGGCCATATAGCGTGCCGCTGCCGCCTTGTCACCCCCCGAAGACGGCACAGGACGCAACGCGCGTATCAGGTGTTGCTTTTCCGTGCCGCCAGCGCCATGCCGATCAGGGTGGCACCGCCGAACAGCAGGTTGATACCGACGAGGACGCCGATCGCCCATTCCGCCGAGCTCGGCAGTCCCGTGATCACCATGAACGAGATCGCGATATCGACGAGGCCCGAGATCAGCAGCCACGACCAGCGGCCGCTGAGCTCGCGGCGGTGCTCCAGCGCGTACATGATGGTGGCGACGCCCTCGGCGAGGAAATAGGCGCCGAGCACGATGGTCAGCGTCAGCACGGCCTGCATCGGCCGGGCCAGCAGCAGCAAGCCGGTGAGCACGGCCAGCGCAGCCGAGATCAGCGACCACCAGAAGCCTGGCATGCTGCGCGCCCAATAGGTCGCGATCAGTCCGCCGATGCCGCCGATCAGGAACATCCAGCCGAGGAAGATCGCAGTCGCAAGACTGGCGAGCGGCGGCAGGATGAGCGCGGCAATGCCGAGGACGGCAAGCAGGACGCCTTCGAACAGAAGAGCCTTCCAATGCGCCTTGACCGCCCGGTTCATCTCGGATTGGAGGCGAGTAAATTCCTCGGGCGATGTCATCGTCTGGCTCCGGAACGAGAGGATTATTCCCAATCTAGTGGGCCGATGGCGCGTTCGCCATGCGGTGGATCAAGTACCGCCGGGCGCCGAGGAGAAGCCCTCCGCGTTGGTGCGGATGCGGTTGCGGCCGAGAATGTAGATCGCCGATGTGACAATCAGAAGCGCGAGGCCGAGCAGGATCGAGACGAAACCAATCGGGATCAGCGCCAGCGTCAGATTACGCTCGGGGTTGATCAGCCAGTGATGGATCGAGGTCAGGACGAAGGCGAGCCCGACAAAGCCGATGCCGCCGCCGGCGAGCAGCAGCGCCCACATCCGGCGCAGCTGGCTGAGCCGCTCGCGTGCGACATCGGTCCGCGGCGCATGGTGGCGCGCGACGCGCCGGACCAGGCGGATTGCGAAGGCGATCGAGCCGAAGCCGATCAACAGGCTCGCGGCGCCCAGCCACATGCGCAAGCTGGGATCGAGGTCGGGCATGCGCTGGAGCGTCAGCAGCGGGAAGTCGAAGGCCGAATGCAGCGCAAGGGGGGCGGCGAAGATCAACAGTCGGCTGGAGAGACGGGCCCAATCGCGATGATGACGGTTCGCGCCCAGCGCCGTGCCGGCGCGCGCGATGGTCAGGTAGGCGCCGGCGATGATGCCGAGCGCACCGTGGAAGGGCACGGTCAGGACGCTGCGCAGCGCGGCCAGCGAGCGCCACATGTCGGCGTGCTGGACCAGGTAGGCGAGGTTCTCGTAGGCGGCGAAGCCGAGACCGACCGCGGCGCCGTAGACCACGGTGTCCATCGGATTGGCAAAGTTCCGCCGCTTGGTGGAAGAGACCAGCACGATGGCGACCACCTTGACGGCCTCCTCCGGCAGCGCGACGCCGAAGATCGAGTGCATGGCCAGCGCCGCCCAGGGGTCATCAGGGGCGGCGACCATCTTGGCGAAGGGGGCGCGGGCGAGACCCAGGAGCGAAATGCTGGCCGCCCCAAGCAGGAATGCGGTCCACACCTGGGCCGGCGGCCCCGGCCGTTCCTCGGCGGCGATGACAAGCCAGAGCATCAGCAGCGCCGGGGCGATGGCGGCAGTTCCAAGGACGGTGGGGAGCGCTTCGATCAGGTACATTGGCGCCGAAAATAGGTTCCCTTGATCCGCTTATCTACGTCGGCCGATGCGACCATGTGTCATGCGCCTGCTGTCGGGTCGCTTAACGCATGCGACAGCTGCCGTTCATCGGCGCCACGGACCCGGAAGTAGAATACAAGCGCAATCAATTGGATGACAAAGAAGGCTCGTCATCCGTGGCAACGACCGCGCGCCGGATATCGGATCGAGATTGGCGAGCTAGATCAAGCAAATGCGCGGGTTTCTTCGATTCACAGCGCGCGTGATCCGAGCTTTTCCGGCTCAGTGCGTGGTGATCGGAGTCGGTGCATCGGGGGCGACGTCGAAGGCGCCGAGATGAAATTCCTCGCCGGCGGACTCGGGCGACTCGGAACTCTGCGCCAGCAGCGTGAACGCGGCCTGCGGGTATCGCTTCCAGATCTCGAGATCGCCGGCGGTGATGGTGAGCCAGCCGAACGTGTACATGTAGCGTCCGGGCTCGGTGACCCGGCCGACCCTGTCCCAAGTGATCTTACCAAGCGTGATCTTGCCAAGCTTGACCTTATCGATCGTGATCTTGTCGACTGCCATTCGGTCCCCCGATCGCAAGTCTGCAAAATGACGTCCGGCGCGAGGCGCAGACCCCATAAGGCTGATCCGGCATTGGGGCCGCTATAGGGCGGCGAGGCGGAGGGTCAGGCGGATTTCAGCAAGGGCGCGCGCACGATCAGGCGCGTAAGATCGTCCCGGTCCTGCTTTTCGGCGAATTTGACCGCAAAGCCGTAGTCGAACTTGCGGATCACCCGCCCGACGCAGGCGCCGACCGCAAGCGGGGTTCCGATCGCCGGATCGTACTCGGAGGACACCGCGACGCCGGCCGTCGAGACGTCGATGATGAAGCAGGGATGGCTGCTGCCGTCGGCGAGGGTCAGGACGGTGTGCGAGACCTGTGGAACGAAACGCGCGTCACGCCGCAGCTCCTGAACGCTGGCATCCTTCTGCTTCTTCTCGAGCCAGGTCAGCTTTTCCGACATCCAGGCGCGGCGCGCCCGCGTCATATCGAGCTCCATCAGGAAGCCAGCCTTCAGTGTCGCGCTGATGGTGCATTGGAATTCGCCGAAATCCTGGAAGTAGGAAGTCACGCGCTCGCCGACCTTGCCGATCACGGGCACGTCCACGATCATCCGGAAGGGCGAGACACGCTTGGTCCGGCAGGCAAAGCTGCGGAGCTTGCCCTCGCAATCGTACCAGCGGGGCAGCGAGTAGCTGCCGCTGACCGCAACATCCACTGCTCGCTGCCTCAGGAACTCCGCGACGGACATGAGCGCCAATCTGTTCTTGGATGATTTCCGTAGTTTCACGGTAACGGCGAAATTCTAAGCAAGTGATACCGCTGACCAAGAGCAGGGGTAAATTTTCGGTAAATGCGCGGCTCGGCGCCGCAGCAGGAGGCGCGACTTAGGGACCCGTTTATGCTGCAGGCAAACGCGCAGCGTTTCTCATTCAAAAGCGCGGGGAAGCCACGGCGTGCCGTGGCGGCGCTTAGCCGGGCCTGAACAGCACCAGAATGGTCAGTGCGGCTATGGCTACGGCGAACTGGATCGTCCACGTCAGGCCGTTCGAACGGATCTCCCATCCCAAGCGCGGCAATGCGCGCCGTAGCGCGAGCGCCGTCAATGCTTCGACGATGGCGAGCAGAAGGGAAAGGCCGGCCAGGGAAGACCATGACTCGATCGGAGGCATCCATGGCGCGAGCCAGGCGGGGACGGAGCCTTTCAGCGCATCGAGCAAGGCGAACCATCCGAACCAGAATACAGAGCGCTTGACGATGTCTGGGCCGATCGTTTCGGGCTCGAGGCGGATACCGACGCTCGCCAGCGCGCGCTCAATGCGCTCGCCGTCCGTCAGGAAGAGAAACGCGCCGAGATAGAGGGGAACGCGCGACTGCAAGAGCAGCCCGACGACACCGAACAGGACGACGTAGCCGATGACCTCGCTAACGAGGTCCTTGGCGCTGCTGCCCGACAGTACGGGTGCGGCCGCCGCAAAATCTGCCTGGGGCCGCGGCATCGACCGGGCGCGCGCCATGTGCTCGAGCATTTTGGCGCGTCGGTCCGGCGAGCATGGCGCGGTGCGGCGCATCCATGCCGGTGGCGTGGTCGTTGTGGAGGAGAGGCCGGACTGGCCTTCCAAGGTCGACTTGCCCTGCTCCATGAGTCGGACCAGATCCTTCAAGCCGGGCGCCGCCGCGGCCGCGGTTTCCTTCAGACGTTGGTTGCGGGCGAGGGCCGGGGAGGTTCATGCCGTCTGACGGATTCTGCCGCTCATCGTCCCCGGCCGAGGACAGGTGGCGGGCATATCCGGCGATCCCAGGTCGATGATCTTCCTGTTGATCTCGCCCCCCAGTTGCGCTTGACTACCCGCAGGTCTGGGGGACCATGTTGATGTCTATTTTTGTGGCGGCGGCGCCTTGCGCCGCGGCGTTTGATTTTGCAGTCAATTTCAGTTCGAGCAGGCTCAATGAAACCTGCGCCTTGCCATGGACTTGACCGTCGCGTCCGGTTGCCTGTCCCCACGGAAGGCAGGCATTCTCGATCACGCCGACCGGATCGCCACCGATCGCGTGGCGTGGCGCGAGAAGAACCGCTTCTTTCACGACGAGGATGAACGCTATCTCCGGTTTCTGATCCCGCCGGGAAGCCGCGTCCTCGACATCGGTTGCGGCATCGGCGATACGCTCGCCAGTCTCGCGCCATCGCATGGCGTCGGGATCGATTTTTGTCGCAAGCAGATCGCGATCGCACGGCAGCGCCACCCCGATCTCACCTTCGTCGAAGGCGATGCCGAAGACCCCGCGACGCTCGGCGCGCTGCAAGGTCCGTTCGACTATATCCTCGTCCTCGATACGATCGGTTCGGTGGAGGATTGTCAGAGGTTCATCGCCCAGCTGCATCCGTTCTGTACGCGGAATACGCGCCTTGTGGTCGGCTACTTCTCGCATCTCTGGTATCCCGTGCTGAAACTCGCCGAATTCTTCGGCCTGCGGATGCCGCAACCGGACCAGAACGTGCTGTCGCCGACCGACCTGCGCAGCCTCGCCAGGCTTGCGGATTTCGATCCAGTGAAGTCGGAGCAACGCGTGCTCTCGCCGGTCCGGATGTTCGGGGTCGGTCGTTTTCTCAATCGTTTCGTCAGCGTGCTCCCGGGGATCCGCCAATTGGCGCTTCGTCACTATCTGGTCGCGCGCTCCCGCCGCAGCGCGATGGAAGAATTCGCCTCGGCCACAATCGTCATCCCGGCGCGCAACGAGCGCGGCAATATCGAGCCTGCGGTCCTGCGAATTCCCGACTTCTGCAGCGACATCGAGATCATCTTCATCGAAGGCCACAGCCAGGACGGCACCTTCGAGGAGATGGAGCGGGTCAAGCAGGCGTATCCATCCAAGGACATCAAGGTGATGCGGCAGCCGGGCAAGGGCAAGGCCGACGCCGTCTTCACCGCCTTCGACGCGGCGCGCGGCGACGTGCTGATCATTCTCGACGCCGACCTGACCATGCCACCGGAGCAGATTCCGAAATTCGTCGAGGCGCTGCGGGAGGGCAAGGGCGAGTTCGTCAACGGATCGCGCCTGGTCTATCCCATGGACGATGGCGCGATGCGCTTTCTCAACCTGATCGCCAACAAGATCTTCTCCTATCTGTTCTCCTGGCTGCTCAATCAGCGCTATACCGACACGCTGTGCGGCACCAAGGTTCTGCGCCGCAGCGACTATCAGCGCCTGAAGGCCGGCAAGGCGTATTTCGGTGATTTCGATCCGTTCGGCGACTTCGACCTGATCTTCGGCGCATCGAAGCTCAACCTGAAAACCGTGGATCTTCCGATCCGCTATGCCGCGCGCACCTACGGCGAGACCCAGATCTCCAGGTTTCGCCATGGCTGGATGTTGCTGAAGATGGTGGCTTTCGCCTTCTTCAAGATCAAGGCGATCTAGGCCGCGGAAGCCACGGTTCGACGACCATGATGTCAGACGATTGGTTTCCCGATGCGCGCGTGAGCGGACGGATCAGAACGTTGCTGATCCTCATCGTGCCGGCGCTGTATCTGGCGGCGACGTTGCTCTATTCGGCCTACCAGGCCGTTTGGGGCGTCCAGGTCGATCCGGAATCGGCCTATACGATGAACGGGCTGGCGATGGCGGCGGGATACGGCTCGCTGAAATTCGATCACCCGGGGACGACGACGACGCTGCTCGTCGCGTTGATCGTCAAGGGGTGGGCCCTGGTTGCCGGGGCCGGGGATATCGTCGCGTTCGGGCTCGAACATTACGATGCGATCACATGGGCGGCGCGAACCGGAGAGGCGCTGGCGTTCACCGGCGCGCTGCTGGCCGGCGGACTCATCGTCGGTCGGACCACGCAAAGCGCGATCGCTGCGATGCTGTTTCAGGCCGGTGCGTTCGTGCACTCCGACTCGTTCCACTTCCAGACGGTGCTTGCGCCGGAAAGCCTGATGGCCGCGATCGCGCTGTTCGGCATGGCGATCGTGATCAAGGCCGCGCTCGACGTGCAGCCGCCGGGGACGGGGCTCGGCGCCGCGTCCGGGGTCATCTTCGCGCTGGGATTTTCGACCAAATATCTCTATCTGCCGCAGGCGCTGTTCGCCGTGTGCCTGCTCAGAAGCAGGCGCGCGTTCGTCGCCGCAGGGATCGCCGGGGCGATCGGCTTCGTTGGCTTCAGCCTGATCTTCAATCCGGGAACGATCACGCGCGGGTTCGGATGGCTCGCGCAGATCGCCACCCACAAGGGAAATTACGGCGAGGGCGAGCCGGGGTTCATTGACTTCGGAATATTCTGGTCGAACATGGCCGCGATCGTCAGAGCCGCGCCGCTTGTGCTCGGGGTTTACGTCGTCGCCGCAGCCGTGGCGCTGGCCTGGTGTATCAAGAGCCGGAGCTGGCGGGATCCGGTCAGCCTGACGCTCGCTGCCGCCGTCCTCATCTATGCCGCGCACCTGGTGGCAACCTCGAAGCATTATGCGGTCCATTACATGCTGCTGCCGTGGGTGCTGACGGGCGGCGTGCTGGTCCTTATCGTGGTGCAGGTCAGGCGACTTGTCCCGGCGGTCCCGCCGGCCGCGCTGAGCCTGCTTGCCGGCAGCCTGTGCGCGGCGATCAGCGCGGGGACGCTGATCGAGGCCCGGGCCGCCGCGCTGCATTCGTCTCGCTTGAATGCGATCGGGGCCAGGCTCTCCAAGGCCGTGGTCGCGGCAGGCCCGGCCTGCGCCAACGTCTCCAGCATGTTCGTGCGCGCGCCGGAGAACGACATGAACCACGGCTGGGACATGACGGTGCAGCTCTGGGGCGACAGGGCGATGCGGGACAGGTTCTCCGCGGCCTATGCCGGCGTCTTCAGGATCCCGCTGCTGGACCACAACGGCTACACGCACGTGCTCAAGCACAACTTTCGTCCGGACAGCTACGCGAAGCTCGCGGCGGATTATCCCTGCATCATCGTCCGCGCCCCGGCGGCGCTCGATGCCGAAAGCTCGATCGGGCTGCTGGGGCTCAATCCCGACCATTGCGTGATCGAGGGGATCCACGTCTATAGCGTCGGGCTGGCCTGCGCGAAGGTCGGCAGCAGCTTCCTGGAGCAGCGGTGAGGGGAATCAGCCTGGCTGGCGCTCCCTAGCGGAGCCAAGCTTTGGGCAAGCTCAAGGCCTTATGGGAAGGTGAGCCACATCACACTTCCATGCAAATGCAGGGGATTTCCGAAGCTGTGACCCACCTAGGCGCAATGGCTAGGTTGCGACCGCGTCTTCCGGCGTGCTACTTGCGCGCGAGTGGTGGGGAGGACATCAAGTTGCCAGATACCTACGATGCGCGCCAAGCGCTGTACGCGGCAATTGAAAAGGATCGGAAGTCTCGGGTTGTGGCCCTTGTCACCGGCGATCGGCCCAATATGCAGACCCAGATCGGGAACGATTCGGTCGATCTGCTCTCGGAGCATCTGGACGCCTTGTTTCCAGCAAAGAAAATCTCGTTCATTCTCTATACGAATGGCGGGAACACCATGGCGGCCTGGAACATGGTCAACATGTTGAAAATGTTCTGTGACGAGCTTGAGATCATCGTGCCATCGCGGGCTCGCAGCGCCGGTACGCTGATGTGTCTGGGCGCCGACATGGTTTTGATGACCAAGCAGGCGACCCTCGGCCCGATCGATCCTTCGCTCAGTGGGCCCCTCAACCCTGGCATCCCAGGAGCGTCGCCCGACGCGAGAGCCCCGGTCAGCGTCGAGGCCGTTCGCGGCTACATCGAAATGGCGAAGCAGGACTTCGGCGTGAAGGCTGGCTCCGACATGGCTCACGTCCTGATGAATCTGTCAGAAAAAGTTCATCCGCTGGTGCTCGGATCGATTTTCCGCAGCCGCAGTCAGATCCAGTCGCTAGCGCGTGAGCTTCTGAAGGGGCAGGTTAAGGACGCTGCCAAAACGAAGAAAATCATCGATTTTCTGTGCAGCGAAAGTGGCAGTCACGACTACACGATCAACCGCCGCGAGGCCAAGCAGCTCGGGCTCAACGTCGAAGTGCCGTCGGAGAAGCTCTACAGATTGATAAAGGATTGGCTCCAGGCGATGCGCGCCGAGTTGGAGGTGACGAGCCCGTTCGATCCCAATGCTTTACTCGGCGTTAACCAAACCGTTAAATATTCCTGCACGCGCTGCTTGCTCGAAAGCACTGCTTATCCCGGCCACATTTTTGTGAGCGAGGGCGAACTGACAAGGGTGCAATACCCGATCCCGGGTACTAACATCCCTCAGGAAGCGATAAACGACCAAAGACTGTTTGAAGGCTGGAGGCCACGATGAAATCACGGATTATGGTGCGGAAGGCAATTCCGCAGGTGCCGAGTGATACTCCATCGAGCCAGGGCAATTTCGATTCGGCGGCCTGCGGCGACGCGTTCGCTACCCGTATGCGGAACATGACGGCTCCGCTCGGTTCTATATGTCGCAGCTGGGATTCTGACCGCTCGAACAGTCCGGCGAGCTATCCAGAAGTATTCGACCGCCCGGACTGACCGCCCACGCTGATCAGCCCCATCCCGCCGCCAGCGAGCAGCTGCCGGCGGGCTTTTTCCGTGTACAGCTCGGCCTGGGCCAGCGTCTTCCAGCCGAAGATCGCCATCAGCTGGTGCGGCGTGGCTCCATTCTCCGCCGCCAGGGTCGCGCCGGCCTTGCGGAGGCCGTGGGCGCGGCCGGGGACGCCGGCCTCGATACAGCGCCGCTCGAACCAGTTGCCGAGTCCCTTGGTGCTGTAGGGCTTGCCGTGCTCGGTCTCGAGGAAGGCCATGGCGCCCAGCGCGCCGGCGGCCTTGGCCGCAGCGAGCTCCGCCTCGAGGTCGGCCAGCATCGGGATCACCAGGTCGACCGGCGCCCGCTTGCGGTTCTTGAACTGGCGGAAGGCGAGCCAGCGGCCGGGGTGGATCTGCCGCATCGCCGGCGCCATGTGCTCCGGCCGCCGGATGAACTGCTTGCCAAGGCGGGCGACGTCGGACAGGCGCTGGCCGGAGAACAGGAACAGGGCCAGCGCAAGGCGGCCCTTGGTGCCGACCGGATGGCGCTCCTGATATTGTGCGATCTCCTCCAGTGTCCAGGTATGCCAGCCGCCCGTCTCGATGCGCGGCAGCAGGTCGACCTGGGCGGCGCGGTTGACCGGGATCAGCTTCTCGTCGACGGCGAACTCGGACAGCTTGCGCAGCGCCTTGAGCCAGGCGTTGGCGCTGTCGATCGAGGTGGCGGCCTTGCGCTTGACCAGTACCTTGATCTTGTCTTCCGGGATGTCGCAGGGCAGGTCGCCGATCTCGCGCCTGTCGGTCTCGCTCCAGGGCTCGTTGCAGATGGCGTTGAGGATGCGCCGGCGGACCTTCTGTGTCTCCTCGTCATAGCCGCGGAATTCCAGGCTCTCGCGGAAATACCGTTTCTCGATCAGCCAGCGCAGCGAGCGCTCGACCACCTTCGGCGGGGCAGGGCGCGGTGTCTCATCCTTGCGCAGATATGGCCGGCCGGCCATGGCCGCGGCAAACTCCTCGAGGAATTCGGCAGTGCCGGGCTGCTCGCGCAGGCGCACCTTGCGATACTTCGTCGAGCCGGTGATGCGTTTGCGGAAATAGCGCCGCAGATTGCCGTGGCGATCGGTGTCTTCATAGTAATAGCGCTGGTCGATCTCTGGCACGGCGCCACCGATCAGGACTGGATTTTCTTGATCGTCTCGTCGCGCGTCTGCGCCCAGGCCTGATAGCTGCCGTAGCTCGGTTGCGGGAACATCGTATGCTCGATGTCACGTACCAGATTGGTAGCCTGCTCAATGGACCAAGCTCTGCCCGATGCTGTGATCATAGCCGCGGCGAGGATGGCGGCCGTCTGTTGTCTCGTGGCTTGGACAATTGGGTCCATGAAGGTCTCCCTCAGGTCACACCGGCCCAGGCATCCGTGTCGGGCGCGAGCGGCGCGGCTTCGTCCTCATCCGGGAGGTTCTCGAAGGCGATGTCAAGCAGATAGCGGTCCCAGACTCGGCAGCCGCGCACCAGCTTGCCGCGCGGCATCAGCCCCTCACGCACCAGTTCGTCGAACTTGCTGGACGACATCCCGACCCAGTCGGCCGCAGCGGCCCGGCGCAGGCCGCGCGGGGCATAGGCGCGCTCCCGATGGTCGGCGACCTGCTTCACGACGGCTCCCCCGTGGCTCCGCCGGCCGGGCACAGCGGCATCTCAACCGCGGCGATCGCCGCCCGGCGCGACAACCGCGCGGTGGCGTCGAGGACGTGGGCCAGCACGGCCTCGCAATCGCCGAGCTCGAGGTAATGGCCGCGGCTCCGCAGATCCTGCTGCAGCAGCATGGCCATGGCGGTGGTGACGGGCCCCCTCATGCCGCAACCCTCCCCACGGGTCGCCAGGTGCGCCGCACCGATCGGCGCCCGCCGGCGGGAATGATCAGCTCCGCGGTGCCGGCGCAGACATGAGCCCATTTGTGCGTGGAGAGACGGCCCTCTTCGACGATCGACCACAGCAGGCCCTCGGACTCGAGCAGCTGCAGCTGGTCGCGCACGCTGTCGACCGACCATCGCTCGAGCCGGCCGGCGAGCTCGCGCGCCGACTGAAAGTCGTCCCAGCGCAGATGCGTCAGCGCGATGCGCAGCAGCGGATAGGCATCAGGCCGGCGCATCGGCGCCTCCGTCTGCCGCCATGATGTCGGCGACGGCCGCCTGGCGAGCGGCGAGCAGCGCATCGTCGGCCAGCGCCAGTACGTCGCCATGGCGAAAGCCGTGCGCCAAGAGGATGCGGATCGCCTCGCGCTCTGTTTCGGGGATGCCGACCTTGCGCAGCTGCTCGGCCATCGCGGTGATGATGTCCTTGGCGTTGGCGGGCTTGTGCCCAGCGAAGCTCGGAGGGCGAAGCAGGGTCATGCGTGCACCTCCGCCATTTGCTTCTCCTGCCGGCGCTGGGCCACGATCCGCGCCGCCGGGCTGTGCTGCTTCAGCTGCTCGGCCTGCCAGCCGAGGCGGATCAGCTGGCCGAACGCGACGCCTTCGCCGTGGGTGGTCTGCACGATGAAGTCGTCGGCGAGCTGGTTGACGGCAGCCGGGCCGTCGAGATCGGCGCGGCAGGGCGCCAGCGCGCTCGGCGCCAGCTGGGCGGCGAGAGCCGCCTTCTGCTGCTCGGCGCGTTCTTTTTCGGCCAGCTCGGCCTCATAGGCGGCGCGGGCGGCGAGGCAGGACTCGATCGAGGCGCGCCGCAGCAGGTGTCGGCCGGTCTCGTCCATTACCGGCAGGATCTGCCGGCCGGCCTTCGGGTGCTTCAGGTCGATGAAGCGGTTGATGTTGGGGAGGAAAGCGACGCTGTGCAGCCGGAGCTGCCAGGCGAAGTCGGATTTGGAAATGTCGTCGTCGTTGCGGCGCGGCATGGGGTGGCTACTCGCTTCGGTTGCAAGGTGTGGTAGGCTTCGCAGTGGTTTTGGTCAGGGGGAGAGGCGCCCGATGCGTTGGGTCTTGTTGGCGACTTGTGCGCTCGCACTTGCTGGTTGCCAGACGAGCGGCGAAGCGACGCCGTCGGCGAACGCTGCAACGGCTGGGGCGCCGCCGGCGAACTATCGGCAGCTTGCGGCGGACTACGTGAAATCCAGCTTCAAAGACCCCTACAGCATCCGCGATGCCGAGATTGCGCCTCCGAAACCGGGCACAGGACCCTCTCTCAACTCGGACGGCTTCACGACTCCATGGGTCGTTTGCCTGCGGGCGAACGCCAAAAACAGCATGGGCGCCTACACGGGCCGCAAGGTGACCGCTCTCGCTTTGAGCAATGAGAAGGTCGTCAACGCCTGGGACGAGACCCAGTATTCCAGGATGGTTTGCGAGGGCGTTGCATACACGCCTTTCCCGGAGATCGAGGAAAAGCGTGCTGCTCGGTAGCTGAAATGCCAGGGTCGGCATGGGGGCGTCTCCCGGATGATGCGGGAGCGCAAGCTACACCATTTTGGTGTTATATCAACACCAATTTGGTGTGATGGCCCTATTGCAGGTCATTGATCACCCGCCCGACTCGACCAAGAACGAGCATGCCGTCGGTCATATGGATCGTTTCGTGATCGGGGTTGGTCGAGAATGGCTGGAGGCGGGGCGGGTTGCCGCCGCGATACCGCTTGAATGTGGCTTCGCCCTCCGGCGTGGAAAAAACAAAGAACTTATCGTTCGCCACGCGCTGATCGGTGAGGTTGACACAAATGAAGCTTCCGTCAGGAGCGACGCGATCCATCGAGTCGCCCTGTACCTCGAGCACGATCCAGTCACCCTTTGGCAGATCGGCCAAGTGCACGTAGCGGCGCACATCGGATTTGCGCACGCCCTCCTGCGTTGCGAGCCGGCCGGCGCTGACCCAGGACAGAACGGGTGCCCGGAACGTGCGAAGCCCCGGGAAGACTAGCTGCTCCGGGGATGTGAGGAGGATGGGGGCAATCCGCTCCGCCCAATGCGCTCCGAGTTCTCGCTCCCCATGCAGCAACTTGCCAATTTGCTGCTGACTGGTGCCGATGGCCTTCGCCAGCTTTCCCTGGCTGATATCAGGGCGTCGCTTCATCGCCTCAGCGAGCCCGTTTGGAAATTTCCCCTTCATGGAGCAAGGGGGCACCAGATTGGTGTGGGTTTCAAACACCAACCTGGTGTGTCCCTCTTGCCGAATCACACCAAAATGGTGTTGGTCTATGTTCATGAGATTCGACGACTGGATGATCAGGACAGGAGAGACCAACCCGGGCTTCGGGGAAAAGGCCGGATGGTCTGGCGAGACCGTGCGCCGTTATCGGCTTGGTAAGCGCGAGCCCGACGCCGCGGCGATGGCGATCATCTTCGAACTCACAGGTGGCGATGTCACCCCGAACGACTGGGTCGGGGTGGGGCCGCGTTCCGAAGTGGAGCCGATCGACGCGGCAGCAGGTATGGGCGGGGCGATGTCATGAACATCACCCTACGTTTCTCAGGCGGAACCGGCGAGACCGTTCGAGCGCAGCTGCGCCCCGACTTTGGGCCTGTGGAAAACTTTTCGCCGCGAGCGGCACGCGATCTGGCCGTTTTCACAAATCCGAATTCGGCGCTTGTGGACAAGTGTGGAAACGGCGCGCCGGGCCTGCATTTCAAGAGGTTTTCGATGGTGAGCCGCCATCGGTTTGACGGGGTTGCGACCCCCGTCATTCGGGATCGAAGAGTTCAAGTTGGAGCTCGCTCGGTCTGCTCGCTGGTTTCGGGTCTTCACCGCGCCTGTGGTCACCCACACGCCGGCGATCGCCCTTCACCCATCGCGCATACCTTCGAACGTATTGAACCTTCGGGCTTCTGCCACGCTTCCGCATGGCACCATCACCTCCTTTCGGATCGCGGCGGGGCTTTATCCCCGCCTCACGCCGGCACGGTGAATGCCGGCGGCTGGCGCGATCGCGCTGTCCGAAAAGGGGCCGATGGCGGCTCGCCTGCCAGCCAAGACGGTGCGCCGGGTGAGTCGCAAGGTTCGCCCGGCGTGCTCCACAGCCCGTCCACAATCCGGGAGGGGCCTGCTTAAGGCCTTCCCGCTGTAGCCACCCGCGTTTCGAGCCAACCCGCCGCCGGATGCTCTCCGGCGAATGAGGAGACGTGTCTCCAATGATGGCAGCCAAGATCCTGATCTCGATCGCACTGGTTTTCACCGCGCTCGGTCTTGCATGCGCGGTTTGGGCATCGCGCTTAGCGCGCGAGCCCGAGCTTGGCCGGCGGCAGCGACACCCGTCGGCCAAGCCTTACTTCGATGACAAGCATCCTTTCGGCTACACGCGCGCCGAGCTCGATGCGCTCACGACGCGCAGCCGCGCGCGCAGTGCGCTCGATCCGCTGGGGCTGCGGCGGCCGCTCTTCTTCAGCTCCGTGCGGTTGCCCTCCGCCGGCGAGGCGGACGGCGGGGACCAGGTCCACCCGGGGTTTCCTGCCGTCCGCTACTTCCGCGCGGAGCGCAGCTCCGTCGTCCGTCTGATCAGGAGCGATCGCCAGGAGGCCGGCAATGTCTGACCGCCTCTCGCACGCCTCGCGCCAGGTCGCGAACATGCTGGCGGTGCGCGCCGTCAGGCACGCCACGTCCTTCCTGCAGGGCCAGGACGGCCCGACGCTGCTCGGCATGCACGCCGAGCAGCTGCAGCTCGACCTGCTGCTCGCGGACCCGCTCGCCAATGGCCTGCTCAATCCGGTGCGGATGCTCAACGTCGCCATGGGCACCACGGCGGTGGTTGCTGCGGATCCGCAGGCTGATGCCCAGCGGCTTGATCGCTGGATGCATGTGGTCGGCTCGCTGATCGAACTCGTGCAGCACGAGCGCGCCCGGTTTGCGCGCGACCACGGAGCCTCGGCATGAGGCCGCTGTCGCAGACGCTGACCCAGCTGATCGGCTTCACCGAGGAGGTGCTGACAAGGCCCGCGCGCCACCATGGCCTGGCCGCCGACACGCGTTTTGCCGTGCTGGCGCAGGAGGTGCGCGCGGCATCGAGCCGTCCGGCTGAGGGTATCCGTTGCACTCACGCCGCTGCCGCGATCGTGGAGTGCTGCGAGGCGTTTTTCGGCGGTGAGATGGATCCCGGCTCGCGCTGGCTCGCTGCGCTTGGCGCGCTGCTGCCGATCCTGCGCACCGAGGCATGGCAGGCGCTGCGCAACGAGCGAGACGGGGCGGGGGAGGGGTATCGGCGATGAGCGACCGCTCCAAGATCGAATGGACGGATGCCTCCTGGAATCCGATCCGTGCGCGCAACCTCAAGACCGGCAAGGTCGGCTGGCATTGCGAGCACGCCACGACCGGGTGCGAGTTCTGCTACTCGGAAGGCTTCAACAAGCGCCTCGGTACCGGGCTCCCCTACAAGCCGGGCCATCGCAAGGATATCGAGATCTTGCTCGATGAGGAGATGCTCACCCAGCCGCTGCGCTGGAAGAAGCCTCGCAAGATCTTCGTTTGCTCGATGACGGACGCCTTCGCCGACTTCGTCACCGACGAGATGCTCGACAAGATGTTCGTCAGCACCTGGAACGTATGCTGCGGCGCCAGCGCCATCACGGCGAAGCGCGCCGCCTTTCCGATCGCATCGATTGCTTCGACGACCTTATCGAAGCGCGCGAAGCGGATGCGGGCGTACCTCGGAACGTCTGGTGCCGTCGCGCGTAACAAGCCGTCGTCCCAGAGGGTTGTAACGGCAGACGAAATTCTCGAGGGCGACGCTTTTGCGACCGCGTTCAATCTGAGGGGAGGATATTCGCCATGGCCTCTCCCGAACGTCTGGCTCGGCGTCTCGGCCGAGCGGCAGGAGGAAGCGAACGCGCGGATTCCGGAGCTCCAGAGGACGCCGGCGGCCGTGCGTTTCGTCTCGCTCGAGCCGCTGCTCGGCCCGATCGATCTCGAAGATCTCGTGAGAGCTGCTAATGGCTGCGAAGAACATCACAGCGCTCTGGAATGCGACGTCGCAGTCGAGGACGACCAGGAATTCCATGGCGCCGTTGTCGATTGGGTCATTGTCGGGGGCGAGAGCGGCGCCTCGGCGCGGGCCATGCATCCGGACTGGGTGCGGAGCCTGCGCGATCAGTGCGATCGGAATGAGACTCCGTTCTTCTTCAAGCAATGGGGCGCGTGGTCGCCGGCGGTCGAGCCTGCCAGCGAGACGCAGGAGGACGAGGAGTTGCGCAACGTCGGGCTGATGCTCGACGGCCAGTACATGCGGCGCCTCGGCAAGAGCAAGACCGGCCGTTTCCTCGACGGCGTCGAGCACAACAGCATGCCGGGGGTGCGCCGATGACCCTCCGTCGCATCAAGCCGCTCACATTCGCCGATGCTGCGCCAGCGTCGATCGCCGGCAAAAAACCGGAGCTGAAATGGGTGGCGCCGACGGATCTGTTCGTCGACGAAACCTACCAGCGCGATCTGACCGATCGGTCGTTCCGGCTGATCGAGCGGATCTATCGCGGCTTTGCCTGGAACAGGGTCAAGCCGCCGATCGCCGTCGACGATGGCGGCAAGTATCACCTGATCGATGGTCAGCACACGGCGATCGCCGCCGCAAGCCTCGGGATCACCGAGCTTCCGTGCTTCGTGGTCGAGGCCGTCGCGCAGGACGAGCGGGCGAGGGCGTTCGTCGGCCATAACACCGACCGCATCGCGGTGTCGCCGATCGCGATCTACAACGCGCTGCGCGCCTCCGGCGATCCGGATGCGCTCGACGTCGAGCGGGTCTGCAAGCGCGCCGGCGTCACCATCCGTGAGTACACCAACACCTCGACGATCCATGTCGGCGACACCAAGGCCGTCACCATCATCCGCAACATGATCAGGAAGCGCGGCGTCATCAAGTCGCGGCAGATCCTGGAGTGCCTGGTCAAAGGCGAGATGGCGCCGATCGCCGCCGGCGCGATCACGGCTGTCGAGAACATCCTTGCCGATCGGCCGCAGGTCGACCTCGAGGCGCTCGCCAGGATCATTCGCATGGACGGCGAGGCCGGCTTTGCCAAGGCGCGCGCAAAGGCGTCCGGCGATCGCACGCCGCTGTGGCGCGTGCTGCAGGCGCGCTGGCAGCGCCGCCTCGATCAGGATGCTGCATGACCTCCGCCGTCACCCTGTTCGACGACTATGTCGACATCTGCGATCGCGCACGGGCGGCCCTGGTGCGGGCCCGGCAGCCGAGAGAAGTGCTGGAGATCCACCAGCAGCTCGATCACGTCAAGCTGAGGGCGCGGCAGGTGCAGGACCGCGAGGCACTGATCGAGGTGACGGTGGTGCAGATGGAGGCTGAGCGGGAGCTCGGCGGCATGCTGCTCGCGCTGCAGCAGGCGGGGTTGCTCGGCACAGGCGGCGGCCGGCGCAAGAAAGACGAGACCCGGCGCGCGACGCTCGAGGAGATCGGCGTCAGGAAGAAGCTGTCGACCAAGGCGCAGAGGGCGGCGGAGCTCGATCCGGACGAATTCGCCGCGCTGTGCCAGGCCGTGCGCGAGAAGATCCGCGGCGGCCGCGCCATCCTGGTCGACCCGATCGACGATTCCGGCGTGATCCATGGCGCGCGCTCGATCATGTCCGGCCGGGTCGAGCCCGACGATAGCCTCGATTATTTCCCGACGCCGCCCTGGGCGACGCGCGCGCTGGTCGAGCACGTGCTCGCGCATCTGAAGATCGACGCCCAGCGCTACAGCGTGCGGGAGCCGGCGTGCGGCGAGGGCCACATCGCCGAGGTGCTCGAGGAGTATTTTGCCGAAGTCTTCGCCAGCGACGTCTTCGACTACGGCTATGGGGCCGTAGCCGACTTCCTTAACGAGCATACCAGCCAGACCGCCGACTGGTTCGTCACCAATCCGCCGTTCGACGAAAAGGCCGAGGCTTTCTTCACCCGCATGCTGGAGCTCGCCCGCGTCGGCGTCGCCATGTTTGTTCGCTTGCAATGGCTGGAAGGCGGCGGCCGCTACGAGAGCATTTACAGCAAGACGCCGCCGACCTGCGTCGCCTTTTTCTCGGAACGCGTGAACCTCTGCAAAGGCCGCTGGGATCCGGAAGGGACCACGGCGACCGCCTATGTCTGGCTGGTCTGGCTGCGCGGCCGCCGCGCGCAACCGCCGTTCTGGATTCCGCCCGTGTGCCGGGAAACGCTGACGCGGCCGGACGATGCGGAGCGGTTTACTCAACATCCCGTGATGAGGAGGGCAGCGTGAAACTCGCCGGTTGGATTCAAACCTACACGGGCAAGAAGTTCTGGCCGCTCGATCCGCGGCCGGAAGATGTCGACATCGTCGATATCGCCCACGCGCTGGCGATGCAGTGCCGCTTCGGCGGCCATTGCCTGCGCTTCTACGCCAACGCAGAGCATTCGGTCTACGTCTCGCACCACTGCGGCGCCGACGCTCTGGCTGGATTGCTGCACGATGGCAGTGAGGCCTACCTCCTCGACATGCTGTCGCCGATCAAGGCCTATATGCCGGACTACAAGGCGGCCGAGAAGCGCTGCCAGGCCGTCGTCTACCGTCGCTTTGGGCTCTCGGAGGTCACGCCCGAAAGCGTGAAGCTCGCCGATCGACGCCTGCTCAAGACCGAGCGGATGCAAATCATGGCGCCCTCGGCCGAGCCGTGGGTGATCGATGCCGAGGAGCCGCTGCCGATCCAGATCGGTGGCTGGTCGCCATCGACGGCAAAGGTCGCCTTCCTCGATCGTTTCGAGCAGCTGCAGAGGGCGGCATGATCGTCGTTCGCGTCGAGCTGCATTCGGCAATCACCCGCAAGGTCACCGAGATCGCGCGGATGCACATCCGGAACGCCGGTGGCACCAAGGACATCGGCAACTATTCCGCCGAGACGTTGCGCGGCCGATCGCGCGAGCAACTCGATCGGGGCGTGTGCCAGCGGGGCGGGACCGTCCTGGGCTATCCGCGGCTGCGGATCCACGTCTGGCATCTGGTTGCCCGGGCGCTGATCGCCATGCGCTATGCCGGAGCGGCCGAGCTGGAGCAGGAGACGGATCTGTTCGGAGGCGAGCAAGCCGATGCGTGATCTCGCCAACATTCTCGCGATCTACGAAGGCTCGAACGGCGATGCGACGATCGCGCTCTACAACGATCTGCGCGAACTCGGCGTCGCCGGCGTCGTCGGACTCGAGCTGTTCCGAGCGCAGAAGGCCTCCGCGCGCGCGAAAGTGTATCGAGGCGGCGGCTTTCGCGGCCGCGCCTACGACAAGAAGCAATGGGCGATGGACAATCTCTGCAGGGCGCTCGCCGAGGTGGGCAGCCTGCGCTGGGGCTGGAAGATCGATCCCGCCCAGGAGTTTCATCGCTGGGTGCTCTACGTCGACCTGCCCAACGGGCAGGTGAGCTTTCACACATCGTCGCGCGGTGAGGGGCCGGACTATCCCGGCGATTGGGACGGCGCGCGCAACATATCGCCGCAGCGCATCTGCCGCTACTGCGCCGATCTTTTCCAGCAAAACAAGGGAGACTGACAGTGCCCTCAGCACATCTACAGGTGCCGCTCAAGTTCCTCCGTCCAGGCCACGAAGCGCCGAACCATCCCGGCAACGCGCGCGTCACCGGCCGGGAGGACGGCATCGCCGAGCTCGCCGCGCACATCCATGCCCGCGGCAAGATCGATGATCTCCTGGTCTACGATGATGGTGTGCCGGATATCTACTTCGTCGCCAATGGCAACCGTTCGCTCTACGCGCTGCGGATGATCTACGGCGAGGGCTCATCCGAGCTGGTCGACTGCAAGTTGACGACGGCCGACCAAGCCTTCGAGGATTCCCTGGCGGTGTCGGTGACCGCCAGGAAGTTCCATCCGGTCGACGAATATGAGGCCTTCGCCAAGCTTCGCGACGAGAAGGGCAAGTCCGAAGAGGAGATCGCGCGCCAATATGGCATGACGACGCGTGAGGTCGAGCAGGTCCTGGCCCTCGGTCATTTGTCGCCGGCGGTTCGCAACGCCTGGCGCAATGGCGAGTTCAAGGCGGACGCGGCGAAGGCCTTCACGCTCGCCGACCACAAGCGGCAAGACGAGGTGCTGGAACAGCTGCGCGCCGAAGGGCGCGACAACGCATGGCGCCGCGAGATTGACGAGTCCGACGTCAAAGAGATCCTGGACATCGACGTGGAAACCGGCGCGTTGGTCGAGTTCGTCGGCATCGACGCCTATGTGGCCCGCGGCGGGCAGGTGACGCGCGATCTGTTCGGCGTCGACCACAAGGTTTCAGACGCTAAGCTCGTCAAGAAGCTTGCCGACGAAAAGCTCGCCGACGAATGCAGGGCACTCAGGGCGGGCGGCTGGGGCTTCGCGATGGCCCGGCCGAACAACGCCTGGCACTATGGCGAGCTGAACGCGAAGGGCAAGCCGACCGAGGAAGAGCAGGCACGTATCGCCGAGCTCGACGTCAAGATTACGCGGGAAGCCGGGCCCCGCGCGATGCTGCACGAGCTGTCGCCTGCGGGGCAGCAGGCTTTTCTCGAGCTCCGCGCGCTCAACCGCACCATCGAGGAGCGCGCCTACACGCCGGCGATGAAGGCGAAGGCCGGATGTTTCCTCGAGGTCGACGACAATGGCCTGCTCAAGGTTATGTTCGGCCGGGTGAAGCCGGCGCAGAAGGAGGCCGCTGCGAAGATGGAGCGCGAGGAGCGCAAGGAGCAGCGCAAAACCGAAGCCAAGCAGGCGAAGGCTGAGGGAAAGCCGGCCCCAGAGCCGAAGTCGCTCTCGAACGCTCTGATCGAGCGGCTCGAGTCTCAGCTGACGGCCGCAACGCGTGACGCGATCGCCGGCGATCCGCTGCTGCGGGAATCGCCTTTCGCCGAGGTGCTGGCCAAGATCGTGTGCGCGCAGATCGTGCCGGAAAGCCGGTACCGCACGCCCGATGCGGTGCGCAACAAGTTTCCGACCATCCGCCAGACGCTCGATGCCGAAGTGTTCAACGCCGCGCTCGCCAAGCGCTTCGATGCCGAGGATTACTTCTCCTCGGCGCCGAAAGGCTTCGTGCTGAAGGCGATCACTGAGGCGATCAACCAGGACGAGGCCCGTAAGATCGCCGGCAAGACCAAGCCGGAGATCTGGAAGTTCGCGCTCGCCAACGTCGGCAAGACCGGGTGGCTTCCGAAGGAGCTGCGCACGGTGCACTACAAGGGCCCGGGCAGCGATGGATACAAGCCGCCTGCCGCGGCCGCGCCGGCGGCGCCGGCGAAGCCGGAATCGAAGGTGCCGTCGACGCGTGAGGCCGTGAAGAAGGCCAAGGCTGATCGCGACACCAGGAAGGCCGCAATCGCGCAGAAGCGCGTCGCTAAAACCGCCGCGAAAAAGACGGCAAAGAAGCGCTGACGGCGATGGCGGACGAGGCGCACGAAGGCGTGGTGGAGTTCCGGCCTGAGACGGTCGGCCGCGAGGTGATCATGCTCGGCCGCGTCCAGGTCGGCGAGATCATGCGCAACGACGGCGCGCGGCACCAGGCCTGTTTCCGCCTGACGCTGCCGGAGGCCTCGGCCTCGACGACCTGGCGGCCCGCGCGCGACGTTCCCGACGCCCGGCGGCTCGCCCTGCTCAAGATCAATGATTGGCTCAATGCGGCCGGCCTGGTGCCGGCGGGAGGGGTGGGATGACGATGCGGTTCGAGGAGGTGTCCGAGCGCCTCGGCGCCGTGCTCGACTACCCTGGCAACAAGGACCACGGCAAGCCTCTCAACGTTGCGATTCCGAGCCTTGGCCGCGTGCGGCTGTGGCAGGCCGTCTACGGCGGCTACAGCTGGGCGATCAGCTATGAGCCGGGCGTGTCGCACTGGACCGATGACGAGAAGAGCAAGTTCGTCGGCTACTCGGCGTCCTATCGCCTCCTCGATCATCACAACAGCAGCCAAACCATCAGGATCGACGGCGGTCCCTGGGACAGTTTCACCAAGGCGGAGGAGGCCTGCAAGCGCACCTGGCGCCAGATCAGGAACGCGTCATGAACCCCAATAAAGCCTTCCGCAAGTTCGGCCAGGCCTGCATGAACGCGCCGGCCGACGCTCAGCTGACCGTCGGCGTCAGCTGGATCGAGCGCAAGGGCTGGCGCGTGGCGATGATGGTGCATACCGCCTCGCTGCATCTAGGGCCTAAGGAAGCGCGCGGCCTCGCCGACATCTACGACAAGCATCACCGCTCGCCGGAATGGCGCGGCAAGACGACCGGCCTCGAATGGGTCGCGCCGGAGCTGCGCAAGCTGGCTGACGAGGTCGACGCCAAGAACAAGGCCGGGGAGATTCCGGCCGAGATGCTGGGGCACGTCGAAGCGCGGGGGAGCGCCTGATGAGTCTCAACTTCGACCTGCCAAAACACGCTTCCGACAAAGTGCAACGCGCCCTCGAGGATGTGCTCCAGCTCACGGCTGATCCGGGTGAGAGATTGCGGATCTATCTGCTCGCCTCCGGTATCTGCATCGGTGGCGCCGGCGGGGCGCTGGCGGCGATCGCGCAGCGGGATCGTAAGACTATTTCCGAACTTGAAGCCAAGCTCGTGATCATTGACCTCGTCCGCAGGCTGATCGCTGACGGGCCTGATGCCGCTTGGAAGTTCCTGGAGGGCGATCAGCCGTGAAGCCCCCCGGCAAAACCAACCTGGTCCGGATGCAGCAGACGGCGCTGCAGGAGATGGAGCGCATCCAGATCACGCAACGTGCGCTGGTCGCGGAAGGCCTGCTGAAGGCGCCAGACGCCGGAGCGATCGAGCGTCGCGATGATTTCGCCGGCATCGTCCGGCTGATCGACGTCATCCAGACCGACGCGGTGATGTTGGACCGGCTGAAAGTCGGCATGGCGCGCGCCGCGATCGCGCGGTCGGCCGAGCTCAATGTCGACGCTGAGGTCGAGCCGGAATGAGCATGCTCGAGCACGCGCTCGCCTATGCCGGCCGCGGCTGGCCCATCTTCCCGTGTCATCCCAAGACCAAGCAGCCGCTGGTTAAGAGCGATGTCGAGGGCGAGGGTGGCTACAAGCTCGCGACGATCGAGCCGGAAACGATCCGGACGTGGTGGAAGCGCTGGCCCAAGGCGATGATCGGATTCTCACCCGGCGCGATCGGCGTGTTCGTCGTTGACTTCGACGCCGGTGAGGACAAGAAAACCGGCGAGGTGTTCGAGGCCGCTAACCTGCAGCTGGCGCTCGAGGCCGCGATCGGCGGCCAGCTTCCGTCGACCCTGTTCACCCGCACGCCGCGGGGTGGCGTGCATCTTTGGTTCCAGAAGCCTGGCGACGTCGACGAGATCCGCAATCGAGGCGAGCTGCTCGGTAGGCAGTCAAGGACCGATATCCGCGGCGACAACGGCTATGTGATTTTGCCGCCATCGTTGCGTGATGACGGCGTCGCCTATACCTGGGGGGCCGATGCCGACATGGCGATCGCTCCGGCGCCGCCGGCGCTGGTCGACCTAATCCTGCGCCGCGGCGCTTTCGAGGAGAAGCCGCAAGGATCAGGCCAAGGATCCGGCATTGGCGCCCGCGCGGCCGCCGGCGTGAAGCCGCCGGCCGGCAAGGGCGGCGAGGGCGCGATCGCGGCCGGTGATGACGCCGTGCGCAAATACGGCCTCTCTGCGCTCGATGCCGAGCTGCAGAGCGTGCGCCAGGCAGGCAAGGGCGGCCGCAACGATGCGCTCAACATCGCCAGCCTGAAGCTGGCGCAGCTGGTCGCCGCCGGCGCGCTGAACGAAAGCTTCGTCCGTGCCGCGCTCGAGAACGCGGCTGCGGATTGCGGGCTGATCCGCGACGATGGTCTGCGCGCGGTGAGGGCCACGATCGAGAGCGGATTCCGCAAAGGCCGAACCCAACCGCGCGACCTCGACGAGATCCGACGCGCAGCGGCGGATCGGCAAAGCCGGCCGCGCGGCCGCGGGCAGGCTGGGAGTGTGACTCGAGATGACGGCCGCAGGGAGGATGCCGACGCGGTCGACCGCAGGTCCTCGTCCCGCCGCGCGCCTTCCGCCGCCGGCGACACGCAGCCGCCCGATGATACCAATCCTCCCGATTCCTCCGTCTCCCCTGCACCCCTGCCGACGGCGAATGGCAAGCCAAGCTCCCAAACGGGAGCAGCGCGTCAATCCGCCGTCGGCTGGGGTGCGGGGGGCGAGCCGCCGAAGCCGCCGGCCGAGACCGACGGCGCCCGCAATATGCGCCTGGCGTTCTTTCCGCTGACGGATCTCGGCAACGCCGAGCGATTCCGCGAGCGCTACAAGGATCGGCTGCTGTGGTGCGCGGCGATCGGCTGGCTGACATGGGACGGCCGCCGCTGGAGCCGCGAGGGCGCCGACGGCATCGTCAAGATCGCCGAGCACGACACGGTGCGGATGATTCAGGAGGAAGCCAAGGCCGTCCGCAGCAGCGGTCGCAAGGACGTCCCCGATGCGCCGAAGGGCGCGCGCGATTTCATGTTCGATCCGGACAAGGAATTGCTCTACTCCGACAAGATCGCGTCCTATGGTCGCAGCTCGGAGTCGGCCAACAAGCTCGGCGCCCTGTCGAAACGTGGATCGCCTTACTTCGAAGTGCAGATCGCCGATCTCGACGCCGACAAGATGAAGATCAACGTCCGTAACGGCACGTTGGTGATCGCGAAGCGCGATGAAGGCGATTATGTCGAGTTCCGGCCGCACGATCCGGCCGACCTGATCACCAAGCTGGCGCCGATCGATTATGATCCGACGGCCGAGCGGCCCGTATTTGACGCCTTCCTGGCGCGCGTGCAGCCGCAACCTGAGATGCGGGCATTTCTGCAGCAGTGGCTCGGCCTGTCGATGACGGGCGCGCTCGAGCAGCTGCTCGCGTTCTTCTACGGCAAGGGCTCGAACGGCAAGTCCGTCCTGATCGAAGCCGCGTCCTACGTCGCCGGCGATTACGGCGAGACCGTGCCGATCGAAACCTTCCTGGATGGCGGCCGCACGCGCAACGCTTCCGGCCCGTCGCCGGATCTGGCCATCCTGCCAGGCGTGCGCATGCTGCGCACATCCGAGCCGGAAAAGGGCGCCAAGCTCGCCGAGGCCTTGATCAAGCTTGTGACTGGTGGCGAGCCGATGCAGGCGCGGCATCTCAACATGCCGCTGTTCAAGTTCTATCCCCAATTTAAGCTGACGATGTCGGGCAATTACCGGCCGACGATCTCCGGCGCCGATGAAGGCATCTGGCGGCGCGTTCAGCTGGTGCCGTTCAACGTCACCATTCCCAAGGAAGAGCGCGACATCCATCTCGCTGAAAAGCTCCGCAACGAAGGCGCCGGCATTCTCAACTGGCTGCTCGATGGTCTCAGGGTCTGGCTCGACAAGGGCCTGCAGCAGCCTGCGGAGGTCGTGGAGGCGACGAACGAATATCGGGCGGCTTCAGACCCTCTCGGCCGCTTCCTCACCGCATGCGTCGCGCCCAGCCTCGGCGATCGCGTCCAATCATCCGTGCTGCATCAGGTCTACGAGGCCTGGTGCAAGGCTTCAGGCGAGACCGCGTGGAAGAACCGCGGCCTGTCGCTGGCGATGCAGGAGCGCGGCTACAAGAGCAAGCAGTCCAACGTGATGTGGTTCCTCGACATCAAGCTGACCAAGAGCGTCAGCGACTTCCTCGATCACGAGGGCAATCCGCTGCGCATGCGTGCCGATGGGGACAAGGAGACGGCCGATGCGGGCAACATCGAGATCTGACGTGTGCGTCGCCGCTCGAAGAGCGGCGACGCATCCTCCCAACCTCCCAAAGTTGGGAGGAATCAAAGTTCGATAAGCCGTTGAGTTTTCAGCGAATGGGAGGTTGAGGGAATTTCGGGAGCTTGTTTCCATACGTTACATACGCGGGCGCGCGGGCGCACAATACAGACACGGAAATAAGCTCCCAATCCTCCCAACCTCCCAATGGGTTTGAGAAGGCATTGTCCTACAATGCTTTTTCGAGACGGGAGGATCGATGAGGGGCCTTAGGCAAGCTCCCATCGATCCTCCCGGAGAAATGGTTCTCCGCAGAACCATTTCTCGAACCGCTGTCACAGGCGGGTGAGGCCAACAAACCGGGTGGAGAACGGAATGTTGGGACATGACGACGAAGTTGCCGGCGGCTTTCTCGCCGGAGGTGTTGGCGGCGCTTTCCGCCAAGGCGCGTCGCGAGATGGAGCGGCCCTATTCGCCGGTCGATCCGCGCTTCGCCGAGCTCGGCGGCAAGCCGAGATGGTATGTGGTGGAGATCAAGTCGCGTCAGGTCGAGAAGGAGCTCGCCAAGCGCCGTTTCGGCATCTATGTGCCCGAGACGATCGAAACCGTCGTTCGGCGCGGGCGCAAATACGATCAGGCGACGCCGATGATCGGCGGCTACGTCTTCGTGTTCCTGTGGGAAACAGACGAGAATTTTCAGCGGTTGCTTCGTGTTTGGGGCGTGACGCTGGTGGTTGGCTGGATCGACGATCGCGAGATCGACCGCCTTCGCTATTTGGAAAGCTGCGAGCGTCTCGATGCTGTTGCGCGCGAGGAGCTGAAGGAAGAGATCCTGCGCAAGGTGAAGCGGTCGAAGCCGAAGAAGAGCCGGAAGCTGAGGGCTGCCTTCCGTGGTGGTAAACCCCTTCCGGCTTCTTGACTCCCAAGGATGGAATCGGCCATTCGTGCTGACCTCAAAGCCTTTCCTGTTTTCTCGAAGCTGAGCCGTCAAGGTGTATGCTCCAGGACTAGGCGGACCGAAGCGAAAAGCGCGCTTCATCAATCTCTCACTGTATCCAAAGCAAAAAGCCCGGCCTGATCAGGTCGGGCTTTGCCATGCCATGGGTATGCGATGGGTGAATTCGCACACCCAATCGCTCCTCTCGAAGGACAACCTCAGGGCCACCATCATACCCGGCACAATGGTGGCCCTGATCTTTCGAAAAAAATTCCAATCGATCGAACAATTTTCGCGCCGTGTGCCTCGATCGATCACGGGTCCTTCCAGCAAAACCCCAGCCGCGAGTAATTCGGACCGCGGCGGGTCTCCAGGCTGAGCCGGTTTTGAGAGCCTAAACGGGGCTAAAGGGCTGCCTAAAGTGAGGGCCTAAACTTGTGAGCGTTGCCGCCGCCATGGCCGATCCGGACGTCATCAGCAAGGGCGAGTTCGCTCGGCGCCGGAATGTGACTCCGGGTCGAGTCAGCCAGTGGCTGTCGGAGGGCAAGATCTTCGGCGCCGCGATCGTCGGCGAGGGGCGCACCGCGATGATCCGCGAGAGCGTGGCGTGCCAGCAGCTGCGCGTAAAGCTCGACCCGCTGCAGATGACGGGCAACGGTCTGTCGACGAAGCTGGATGTCGCACCGCCGGCGCCGCTTACGTCATCAGGTGACGTTCTGCCGTTTCCGTCGCCGACCTCGCCGCCTGGCGGTGTGCCGCCGTCGCCGCCGCCATCCAGCGCCGTCGACTCTGTCGAGGAGAAGATCAAGCGGCAGCGGCTCGAGCAGCTCGAGCGGCAGAACCGCGAGGGCGCCCGCCAGGAAGCCGTCAGCGCAGGCCTCTTGACCGATGCAGCGGCGGCGCGGGCGCAGGTCGGACGTGCGGTGGCACAGCTGGTGATGACATTTGAGGGTGCTTTGAGCGAATTTGCGACCGCGATCTCGGCAGAGTTCAAGTTGCCGCAGCGCGACGTGCTGCACCTGCTGCGCACCAAATTTCGCGAGGTCCGCGCCGCGGCTGCCGGCGAGATCCGCAACCAGGTTGAGACCCTGCCGCAAGTCGTCGACCACGAGCTCGCCGGCGATGACATCGACCAGGACGAGACGGAAACCAGCTGATGTGCATCCAGATCGCAAACGCAGAACGGCTGGCGATGGAAGCGGCGGCCGCGGCGATCGAGCCGCCACCGCAGGTCGACTATGTGCGCTGGGCCGAAGAGAACATCGTCTTCACCAAGCGCGAGAGCCAATTTCCGGGCCCGTACAATCGCAAGCTGTTCTGCTATTTCGACGAGCCGCTGCGAGCGCTGTCTCCGGATGATCCTTGCCGCGTCGTGACGGTGATTGGATCGGCCCAGATCGGCAAGACGGTGGTCGGCAACGTCTTCGTTGGTGGCTCCATGGACATGGATCCGACCGACTTCCTGTACACGCATCCGACCGAGAACAACGCGATCCGCTGGTCGAAGCTGAAGCTGCTGCCGATGCTGCGCGGTACGACCTCGCTCAACCGCATCTTCCCAGCCGGCTCGCGCGACGGTGCCAATTCGGTGCTGATGAAGGAGCATGTTGACGGCCTCGGCGCGATCCTGATCTCCGGCGCCAACTCGCCGGCGTCGCTGTCGCAGGTCACCATGCCCCGCCAGGTGCAGGACGATCTGGCGAAGTGGGAGATGAATGCGGCGGGCGATCCGGAGATGCAGGCGGACGGCCGCTCGCGGGCCGCCGAGTTCGCCAAGATCCTGAAGACGTCGACGCCGCTGGTGATGCCGGGATGCCGGATCACCAAGAGCTTCGAGCAGGGTAGCCAGGAGTATCCCTACGTCCCGTGCCCGCATTGCCAGGCCATGCAGGTGCTCGAATGGGAGAACATGCTGGCCCATCTCGATCCGGACAAGCCGGAGGCCGCGCACTTCACCTGCGTCGCCTGCGGCTGCGAGATCGAGGAACACCATCGTCCGCAGATGCTCGCCGGCCTGGAGTGGCGCGCTCACAACCAGAAAGCCAAGCGCTTCCATCGTTCGTTCTGGATCTGGAGCGCCTATTCCTACCTGCAGTCCTGGGCTCGCATCGCCATGGAGTGGCTGCGGGTCAAGGGCGACAGCGCCGCCGAGCAGACCTTCCTCAACGACACCTGCGGCAAGGCATACCAGGCCAAGGGCGAGGCGCCGCCGTGGGAGAAGCTGCGCGATCGCGCGGCCGCCTCGCACTACGCCTGCGGCGAGATCCCTGCCGGCGCGCTGGTCATTACGCTCGGCATCGACTGCCAGGCGGACCGCGTCGAGTGGCAGCTGGTGGGCTGGGGCCGCGACTTCCGTCGCTTCGTCATCGCCTATGGCGTGATCCCCGGCCACATCTCGGAAGACATCACGCGCACCCGGCTCGACGGCCTCTTGCAGCAGACTTGGCCGAACGGCTTCGGTCGGCGCATCGGCATCGACCGCGCCGCGATCGACGGCAATGCCTGGACCGAGGACGTCTGGAGCTGGGCCAAGCGTCATCCGCGCTCGAAGCTGATCATGGTGCGCGGCCGAGGCGAGGATTCGGCGCCACGCATCGCCCGCGTCAAGAAGGAGCGCAACGAGCGCACCGGCAAGATCCTGAAGTGGGCTGGGCGCTTCTTCAATTTCGGCGCCTCGGTGCTGAAGATGGCGTTGTACCGCGACCTTGCCAAGGAAGATCCTTTGCAGAAGGGCTTTGTGTCGTTTCCACGCGGACTCGACGACGAGTACTTCCGCCAGCTCACAGCCGAGTACCGCAAGGCGAAGAAGAACCGCCAAGGCTTTGAAGTCTACAAGTGGGAGAAGGATCCCGGCCAGGCCAACGAAGCGCTCGACACCATGAACCAGGCCGAGACTGCTGCGAACAATTTCGGCATCCGCGGCCTGCCGGATGCAATCTGGCTCAAGCTCGAGCAGGAGCGCGAAATCCCGCTGGCGCCAGTCCAGGGCGACTTGGAAGATCTGCTCGCGCCGCGTGGCGCCACTGCAGCAGCATCGCTGGCGCCGACGGCGCAATCTTCGGCCAAGATCCGCGCGCGTGGCCGGCGCGTTCTCTCGACGGGCATTTGAGATGGCAGGCATTACGCTCGAGCAGGCGCAAGCCCAGCTCACCCTGTGGCTCGCCGCTTCGGCTGCCGTCGCACGCAGCCAGAGCTACGAGATCGAGACCGGCAACGGCCGCCGCAAGCTGCAGCGCGCCGATGCCGCCGAGATCCGCCAGCAGATCCAGTTCTGGCAAGGCCAGGTCAACGCGCTGACGCCGGTGTCCGCCGGCGGCCGGCGGCGGACCCGCTATGTGGTGCCCGAATGAGCAAGATCCCGGTCGCCTCTCCGACCTTCATCGACCGCGTCGTTTCCGCGTTCTCGCCATCGGCCGGCCTGGCGCGTCTGCAGGCGCGCACGCAGTTGATGATGGCGTCGGGCAGCTATAACGGCGGCGCCCGCGATCGGCGGCCGACCAAACGTTGGCGGCCGAAGGAAGGCTCGGCCGACGCGGACACGCTGCTCGACCTGCCGGATCTGCGCGCCCGATCGCGCGACCTGCGCCGCAATGCGCCGCTCGCGACCGGCGCGATTGCCACCAACATCACCCACGTCGTCGGTGACGGGCTGCAGCTGCAGGCCTCGATCGACCATGAGGCGCTCGGCATCACGCCGGCGCAGGCCGATGCGATGGAGCGCGAGCAGGAACGCGAATGGGAGCTGTTCTCCGAGCGCTGCGATTTCACGCGCGTGCAGTGCATGGACGAGATGGAGGCGCTCGCCTTCGGCTCCGAGCTCGAGAGCGGTGACAACTTTGCGGTGCGCCGGTATCGCAAGGATCCGGGTGACGTCTACGGCACCAAGGTGCAGCTGATCGAGGCTGATCGGGTGTGCAACCCGCATCGGGCGGCGGACAGCGACACGATCAAGGGCGGCATCGAGCACGATGGCAACGGCGTGCCGGTCGCCTACCACATCACGAACAAGCATCCCGGCGGCTTGCATGTCGGGGGCCTCGCGTGGGAGCGGGTGCCGGCGCGTACCGATGACGGCCGCGCCCTGGTGCTGCATATGTTCGAGCGCACCAGGCCCGACCAGACCCGCGGCGTGCCGTATCTGGCGCCGGTCATCGAGGCCATCAAGCAGCTCGCCGATTATTCCGACGCCGAGGTGACCGCCGCGGTGATCTCGGCGATGTTCACGCTGGCGATCGAGACGCCCGACACCGAGGACGGCGGCGAGCCGCTGATTGGCGAGACCGATTCCTCACTGGCCTCGAACGAGGTCAAGCTCGGCGCCGGCGCGGTCATCAGCCTTGCGCCAGGCGAGAAGGCGACCGCAATCAATCCGACGCGGCCGAACGAGAAGTTCGATCCGTTCTTTCTGGCGTTCTGCCGGCAGATCGGCGTCGCGCTCGAGCTGCCATTCGAGCTGCTGGTCAAGCACTTCACCGCGTCCTATTCCGCCTCGCGCGCCGCGCTCGAGCTGGCCTGGCAGTATTTCCGCAAGCGGCGCCGGCGCTTGGCCGCCGGCTTCGTGCAGCCGGTCTATGAATGGATGATGGAGGAGGCGGTCGCCTCCGGCCGCCTCAACCGTCCCGGCTTTTTCACCGATCCGATCATGCGCAAGGCCTATTGCGGCGCCGAGTGGATCGGGCCGCAGCGCGCCAGCCTCAATCCGAAGCAGGAATCGGATGCCGACAAGCAGGACGTCGAGGCCGGTTTCAAGACCATCGAGCAGGTCTGCATGGAGCGGACCGGCGGCGAGTTCGAGAAGAAGAACGCGCAGCGCGCCAAGGAACAGCGCATGCGCAAGGAAGCGGGTCTCGGCGCGCCGCCGCCGTCCGGGCCGGGCGTGGCCGCCGAGCCGCAAGATCCGGACCAAGCCGACGATACGTCGGATGACGAAACCCAACCCAAGCGGAGCAAAGCGTCATGACGCTGCTGATGCCTCACATCGCCAGCCGGTTGTTCGGCTCCGAGCTGATGGTCGATCCCGGCAAGCTGCAGGCTTTCCTGATCGGTCTCGGCGCGCGCATCGTCGAGGGCGGCGTGACGCTGCCGGGCATTGCCGCGGTCAATCACGTCGCGTTCGAGAATGGCCGTCCGTCCGATGCGATGGGCAAGGTCGGCGATCCCATGGGCCGCGCGTTTGAAGCCGCAGGCCGCGGCGACCGCCTGGTGCAGATGATCGACAATGTCGGCGTGATCGGCATCGAGGGCACGCTCGTGCACAAGGGCAAGTTCATCGGGCAATCCTCCGGCGAGACCTCCTATGAAGGCTTGCAGACGCAGATCGCGCGGGCGGCCCGCGACCCCAAGATCAAGGGTGTTGTGTTCGAGGTCGACAGCTTTGGCGGCGAGGTCAATGGCGCGTTCGAGACGGCGTCGATGATCGCGGCGCTGTCGGCGCAAAAGCCGACGCTGGCGATCCTCACCGATTTCGCGCTGTCGGCCGGCTACCTCATGGCCTCCGCCGCGCGGCAGATCGTGATGCCGGAAACCGGCGCCGCGGGCTCGATCGGCGTCGTCACCATGCATGCCGATTTGTCGAAGAAGCTCGAGCAGGACGGCATCAAGGTGACGCTGATCTCATCCGGCAAGCACAAGACCGATGGCAGCCCCACGATGCCGCTCGGCGACGACGTCAAGGCCGCCCTGCAAGCGCGCGTCGATCGCCGACGCGATCAATTCGCCGAGGTGGTCGGAGCCGCGCGCGGCGCTCGCCTGCCTATGGCGCGGGCGCTGGCAACGGAGGCGCAGGTCTATCACGGCGAGGACGCCGTGCGGGCAGGGCTGGTTGACGGGATCATCGACCCGCAACTCGCCTTTGCCGAATTCGTAAAGAGCGTTCACTAGGCCAATCGGCCATCACAAGGAGAAGACCATGACGACTTCCGGACTGGCGGCCGTGCATCTCGCTGCGGCTGCGACGACGACTGCCCTGCAGACCGCTCTGCAGTCTCAACCGCCTGGTGCTATCGTGAGCCTGGCGCCAGGCGAGAAGCTGCCGGCGCCCGCCGCCGCGACCACCACGACGACCGCGGACCTGGTCGCGGCCTATCCCGAGCTCTGCAACGCGCTGCGCCTTGAGGGCGCCACCGCCGAGCGCAGCCGGATCCTCGGCATCGAGGCGCATGCACTGCCCGGCCACGACAAGCTGATCGCCGACATGAAGGCGGATGCATCGGTGACGCCCGACATGGCTGCGGGCCGCATCCTTGCCGCCGAGCGGCAGCTGCGCGGCAATCAGCTGCAGGCGATTGCCGACGTCGAGAGGCTGACAGGCAAGGTGCCGGCGGCGCCGAGTGCGTCCGCCGCGCCGGCGTCCGGCAGCGAGAAGGCGACCACGCCGGAGGGCTGGAAGGCGGAATATGCGGCCTCGCCGCAGCTGCAGGCCGAGTTTGCCTCCGCCGAGGATTACGTCTCGCTCAAGCGCGCCGAGGCGTCGGGCAAGGTGCGCGTGCTGGGGGGCCGGTCGGCGAGCTGATCGCCGGCCAGTTTCGTTTTCGCCGTTCCGCATCCTGCGCCGGCGCTTCCGTACCAACCATCTGAAAAGGACAACAGCCAATGACGACTTTGGCAGCTAACAAGCCGCGCGCGTATGAGGGCGGCAAGGACGTGATCGAAGAGGGCGGCCTTCCTGTCATCGCCGCCGATATCGTCTATGAGGGCGCCGCGGTCGGCGTCGTCGATGCCTCCGGCCACGGCCGGCCGCTGGTCGCCGGCGACCGCTTCGCCGGGTTCGCCAATGCCAAGGCGGACAATTCCGCCGGTGCGGCCGCCGCGATCAACGTCGACCTGCGCACGGCCGGCAAGGTCGAGCTGCCGGTGACCGGGGCCGTCATCACCGACAAGGGCCAGCCGGTCTATGCCAGCGATGACGACACGTTCAGCTTCTCGCCGGTCGGCAGCAGCTTCATTGGCTTCGTGCATCGCTTCGTCTCCGCCGGCGTCGTCGTGGTGCGCTTCGATGTCGACGCGCTGCGCGATCCCTGGCAGCAGTACACGGTGCGCGAGACCATCAGCGCCGACAAGACGCTCGATGCCGAGGATTCCGGCAAGCTGTTCTGGGTCGATACCGACGCGAAGATCGTCACCTTGCCGGCAATCGCGACCGGCCTCGACAGCTTCGCGGTCGTCAATGGCGGGGCCTTCGGCGCCGTGGCGGTCAACATCAGCCCGAACGCGGCCGACATGATCCTCGGCCCCGACATCACCGGCGCCGACAACAAGGATCTCATCAACACCAAGGCGACGGCGCGCCGCGGCGACTTCGCCATCATCGGCGGCAACGATGCCGACGGCTACGCGGTGCAGGCGCTGCGCGGCACCTGGGCGCGCGAGGCGTAAGGCTCGCCATCATCACGCCGGCGCAGCGGCACGTCGCCGCTGCGTTCCCTTCCACCCGGCCGCTCGGCGCGGGCATCACCAGCAAACAAGGAACTATCGCAAATGGACCAGCAGCTTCTGTCCAGCCGTGCCATCCGGGGCATGTACTTCGCGCGGCTCGAATCCGATCCCGGCACCAACTGGCTCGATGGCGTCTCGAACTTCTTCGGTTCGGACCAGGCCTCGGAGACCTACAATTTCCTCGGTCAGACCCCGATGATGCGCGAGTGGATCGGCGGTCGCCAGGCCAAGGGCTTCAGCGGCGACGGCCTCACCATCATCAACAAGCATTATGAGGCGACGCTCGAGATCCAGAAGAAAGATGCGCGCCGCGACAAGACCGGCCAGATCCGCGCCCGCGTCGACGAGTTTGCCGACCGCAGCCAGACGCATTGGGCTTCGCTGACCTCGGCGCTGATCGTCAACGGCGCGACCTCGCTCTGCTATGACGGTCAGTACTTTTTCGACACCGATCACGTCACGGGCGATTCCGGTTCGCAGTCCAACAAGATCGACGCCGACATCTCGGCCTTCCCGGCGACGCTGCACGGCATCGTAACCGACCCCAGCGTCGAGGAGATGCAGCAGGCGATCACGGCCGGCATCGTCGCCATCCTCAAGCTGAAGGATGACAAGGGCGAGCCCATGAACGAGAACGCCTCGGCGTTCCTGGTCATGGTGCCGATCGGCTTGATGAAGGCCGCGCTCGGCGCCGTGTCGCAGCTGGTGCCGGCGATGCTGCAGCAGAACCTCAATCCGAACCTGCTGCGCAACTTCAGGGTCGAGGTGGTGATGAACGTCCGCCTGACCTCGGCGGGCTGGACCGACAAGTTCGTCATCTTCCGCACCGACTCGCCGATCAAGGCGCTGATCCGCCAGAGCGAGCAGGAAGTCGAGATGAAGATGAAGGCCGAAGGGTCCGAATACGAATTCGACAACGATGCCTGGCAGATGGGTATCGATGCCTGGCGCGGTGTCGGCTACGGCTACTGGCAGCGCGCCGTCCAGGTCACGCTGATCTGATTGCAATCGCTGCATCTCTCCCCGGCGTGCGCCGGGGAGGGTTGTCGCCGGCCGCGCCTGTGCCGCGACCGCCGATAGCCCTCGTCAACACCTTCCCAAGGAGACTTCCCATGCAGGCTTTTCGTGTCATCGGACGTGGTTTCAATGTCGGCGCCGGCGCGCTGCTGCTGCTGAGCACGGCGCAGTCCGTCGCGCGCCAGCACAAGCTGGAGCCGATCGAGGGCGGAGGCCGCGTCAGCGATGGCTTTGGCCTCGCGCGCGCCAAGGAAACGCAGGCCTTCAAGGTCGGCGAGCTGCTCGGCCTGACCGAGCCGCCGAAGGGCCAGATGGGCCTGGTCGAGGAGCTGGAGGCGCCGAAGGGCAAGCGCGACCGCGACGATCCGGTGGTTGGTCTGCTCAATGCGGTGCGCGTGCTCGAGGAGCGCGCCGAGCGGGCCGAGATGGAACGGGAGGCTGCAGCCGCCCGTGCGGAAGCGCAGCGACTTGCGCAGGAGAGGGCGGATGCTGCTGCCGCGCAGCAGCGCGCCTGGTCGGAGGAGTGGGCCGCCAACGAGGCCATCAAGGCGAAATATCCGAAGCTCGACGACTATCTCGCGGCGCGCCAGAAGGAAGCGGCGGCGCAGCAGAAGTAACCACCCATGCCGATCGAAACCGCCGCCGACCGCCTGGTCTTCCTCGACGTCGATGAATTCGGCGACGAGGGCGTCTACACGCCGTCCGGCGGAATCGCCAGCGAGCCGTTTCCCGGCATCTTCGATCGCCCGACGATCGCAGTCGCGCTCAATGACGCGGCTTCGCTCGACGCGCGACCGACGTTCTTTTGCCGGCAGTCCGATCTGCCGGCGACGGCCAACGGCGGTGTCCGCGATCAGCTGACGGTTGCCGGCGTCGGCGCCTTCGAGGTGGCGTCGATCGATCCGGACGGCCAGGGCATGGCCCTGCTGCGACTGGGGGCGCTGGTCTGATGGTTGGACTTCATTTCCGGGTCGACGCGACCGATGTCATGAAGGCTCTGCGCAACCTTGCGGAGCGCGATGCGCCGATCGTCACGGCCTATGCGTTGACCAAGACGGCACAGGACATCAAGGCCGATGAGATCGAAACCATGAAATCGGTGTTCGATCGTCCGACCCGCTTCACGCTCAATGCGCTCTACGTCAAGCCGGCGACGAAGCGCGACCTGGTGGCCGAGGTCTATTTCAAGGACGGTTTCGGCTCTGTGCCGGCCTGGCGGTATCTTGGCCCGCAGGTCGAGGGCGGCGCCCGCGTCCACAAATCGTTCGAGCGCGCGCTGATCCGGTCTGGCCTGATGGAGCAGGGCGAATATGCCGTTCCGGGCAGAGGCGCGACGCTGGATGCGTCAGGCAACATTTCGGGCGGCACCATCACCCGGATCTTGTCGCAACTCGGTGCGGCCGAGCAGTCGTCCGGCTATCAGGCCAATGCGACGAACAGCCGGCGCTCGAAAGCCAAGCGGAAGAAGGCGGGCCGTTATTTCGTGCTGCGTCCCGGCGTGGGGGGCGCAGCTGATCGCAACGTGGCGCCGGGCATCTATTACCGCGCCGATCTGCGCGAGGTGGTGCCGGTGATCATGTTCGTGAAGCCGCCGCGCTACCAGAAGCGATTCCCGTTCTACGAGCGGGCGCAGGCGGTGTTCCAGCACAAGCTGGTGCCGCGTGCGCGCGAGGGCTGGGACCGTTTCGTCGGCGCCAACCTGAAAAGGGCGGCTTGATGCCAGACCATGCGCGAAAGCAGATCCGTGACGCGGTCGTGGCCGGATTGACTGGCCTCGCCACAACGGAGTCTCGCGTTTACGTGGGCCGCACCCGGCCGCTTCCGAAGGAACACCAACCGACGCTGCTGATCTATACGCGCTCGGAATCCTCCAATCGTGCCGTGCTCGGCCGTCCGCCGAAAATCGAGCGGCGCTGCACGTTGCATGTCGAGGGGCGGGTGTCGACGGCTGGTCCGCCCGATGACCTGCTCGACCAGGTCGCCGCGGAGATCGAGGCTGGCATCGCCGCCATGATCAACTACGGCACCGCTGTGTTTTTCGGCGGATTGGCCCAGAACGTCCAGCTCACCGCGACCGAGAGCGTGGCGGAAGCCGATGGCGAGCGTCACATCGGCGGGGTTCGGGTTGAGTATCTGGTGACCTATCGCACCGTCGAGGGCGCGCCGACTGCGGTCGCCTGATCGAATTCATTTTTCAGAAAACAACACGAAGGAGAGACTGACATGACGGCTGCAGGCATTGGTTATGGCTCGCTGTTCAAGGTGAAGATTGAAGGCGTCTATACGACCATCGGCGAGCAGGCCAACGTGACCCCGCCTGGGATGTCGGTCGACTCGATCGATGCGAGCCACCAGCTGAGCCCGGATGGCACGCGCGAATTCATTCCGGGTCTTGCCGATGCCGGCGAGGTGACGGCGGACATTCACTACGTGCCGACCGGAACGGCGGAGGCGCAGCTCTATGCGATGCTGCGCACCACCCAGGAATGCCGCAACGTGTTTCCGAGCGGCGCGTATGTAGACTACAGCGCCTTCATCACCGGCATGGAGCCGGACACCCCGATCGACGACAAGATGGTGATGTCGCTGACCTGGAAGGTCACGGGTGCTCCGGAGCGACATGCGGCGACCGCGCCGAGCAATGTTGTGCTGCCCGCGATCTCCGGCGCGCTGACCCTGGGCGCAACCCTGACCGCCTATGAGGGCGTCTGGGATGACGAGCCGACCTCGTTCACGTACCAGTGGAAGAATGCCGGTGTGAACATCAACGGCGCGACCAGCAAGACCTACGTCATAACCGCGGGCGACAGCGGCGACGCCATCACGGTCGCGGTGACCGGCCTCAATTCCGCCGGCAGCGCCACCGCGACCAGCGCGGCCGTGACGGCCGCATAAGTGGGGGCGTCCTGATGGCAAATCCGCAAAAGGGCGAGGTGTCGTTCGAGGCGCTGGGCAAGACCTTCACGATGCGCCTTGGCACCAATGCCAGAGCGCTGGTCGAGGGCAAGACGGGGGTGTCCTGGACGTCGCTGATGAATCGTCCGGAGGAGGAGTGGCGTGAGCGTGACGGCATCATCATCATGTGGGCCGGTCTCTATCAGCATCACAAGCTGACGGAAGAGGAGGTCGGCGATCTGATCGACGAGATCGGGCCGCTGGAATGCTCCAGGCTGTTGCTCAAGGCGTTCGGGATCGCCAATCCGCCGGAGGTTGCCAACGGCACTGCGGGCCCTCGGCGGAGGCGGCGCCGGAGTGGGACTGGGACCGCCTGATCATCGACTGGCTGGCGCTCGGCTACACGCATGAATCCTTCTGGGACCAGACGCCGAGGACGCTCGCGCTGACGTTCGAGGCGGCCCGAATTCGCCAGCGTCGAGAGCATAACGAGCGGATGGTGCTGGCCTGGCACACCGCGTTCCTGCCCCGCCAGAAACGGCCGAATTTCAAAAAGCTCCTGGCGCGCGGGAGCCAGGCGTCCCGGCCGCGTCAGACCGCCGAGCAGCAATGGGCCATCTTCGGCGCCATTGCGGAAGCTGCAAAGGTCTCGAGGAAAAACTAGCATGTCCAGCGCCTCCGTCATCGGAGCCCTCAGGGTTATCCTCGGTGCCGATACCGCCGGGCTCGACAAGGGTCTGAAGGACTCGCAGTCGAGCCTGGCGGCGTTCGGAATGACGGTGGCGACGGGCATGGCGGCTGCGGCCGCTGCGGTTGCCGCGGCGGGCGTCGCAATCGGCGTTGCCATGAAGAGCACGATCGACGACATGGACAAATTGTCCAAGACGTCGGCCAAGCTCGGTGTGCCGATCGAGCAGCTGTCGGCGCTGGCCTATGCCGGCGAGCTGTCGGACGTCTCGTTTGAGGCGCTCAGCAAGAGCGTGGCGAAGCTGTCGAAGAACCTGGTCGACGCCGCGGCCAAGCCGACCGGCGATGCCGCCAACGCCTTCCGGGCTCTCGGCATCTCCGTCGTCGATTCCAACGGCAAGCTGAAATCCTCCGATGAGGTGCTCGGCGATGTCGCCGACAGGTTCGAGGGCTTGAAGGACGGTTCCGGCAAGACCGCGGCGGCCATGGCGATCTTCGGCAAGACCGGCGCCGACCTGATCCCGCTGCTCAACGGCGGCCGCGACGGGCTCAAGGAGATGACGGATGAGGCCGCAAAATTCGGCCTGATCGTCGACGGACAGACCGGCAAGGCGGCGGAAGACTTCAACGATAATCTGACCCGGCTGCACGCCGCATGGAAAGGCCTGATCGCCCAGTCGACCGCGCAGGTGCTGCCGTCCATGGTCGCGATCACCAATGCGATGGTCGAGAGCGCCAAGAATTCCGGCGCTCTCGATGTCGCCCTGACCGGTGTCGCAACGGCCATGAAGGCCCTGGTGAGCGGTGGCGTGATCGTCGGCGCCGTCTTCAAGTCGCTGGCCGATTATATCTCGACCGTGTCCTCGGCGATGTCGCTCGTGCTGAAGGGCCAGTTTGCGGCGGCGTTCGATGCGGTCAAGGGCGGCGTCACCGGCGTCGGCGAGACCGCGACCGCGACTTTCGGCATCATCGACCGGCTCTGGAAGGGCCAGCAGTCGGGGGCCGATGCCGCGGCGGCCTCGACGGACAAGGCCTCGAAGGCGCAGAAGGATTTCAACTTCGCGACCATGGGTGGCAAGAACGCGGTCGACAGCTTCATCGACTCGCAAAACAAGTCCCTGCAGTCGCAGTCTGCCCAGGTCCAGACCTTCGGAATGCTGCCTGGTGCCATGGAGGCGACCAAGATCCAGCTGCAGGCGCTGTCGATCGCGACCGCCAACCACACCACGATCACCGCCGCACAACAGGCGCAGCTCGATCTTCTGAAGCAGAAGACGTCGGACTACGCCTTGACCCTGGCCGGGCTGCAGTTGACGCAATCGAACTTGATGCCGTCGCAGACGTACCAGCTCGAATTGCAAAAGATCCAGGCGCTGTTCGACGCCGGCAAGATCAGCGCAGAGACCTACGACCAGGCCATGCAGAAGGCCGCGGAGAACGCCGGGACCGCATGGAACATCGCGGGCGCCTCCATGGCCGGAAGCTTCGCGACGATCGCAGCGTCCTTCGGCAAGGAAAGCTCTGCCATGGCGACGGCGGCGCAGGTCTTTGGAGCCATCCAGGCGACCATTTCGATGTTCACCGGCGCGGCGAAGGCGCTCGAGCTTCCATTCCCGGCGAACCTTGCCGCAATGGCCGCCGTGCTGGCCAAGGGCGCCACGCTGGTGGCGCAGATCAAGAGCCAGTCGGTCCCGACCGGCTTCAAGGACGGCTTGTCGATGACCGTTCCTGGTGGCGTCGGCGGCGGCGACAGCAGGCTGTTTCAGGCGATGGTCGAGCCCGGCGAGCAGATCGATATCACGCCGAACCGCGGTGGGAATCAGGGGCAGCGGAACGGCGCCGGGTCGCAGCCGACGGTGGTGAACCTGGCGATGGGCGCCGGCGCGACGCGCGAATGGCTGCGAGAGACGATCGACGGCCTCAATGACATGCTGGCCGACGGCTACGTCCTGAAGGTGAGGCCGGCCTGATGTCGCTCGTCATCTCTAGCGCCGTCGTTCTCGCTGATGCGGCGGATGGCCTGTCGCTCGATCATCCCCTGATCGGCTGGCACAACATCGTGACCGCGGCAACGATCGTCGCCGATACGCAGGCGCCGAACTATCCGGCCTCCAATCTCGCCAACCCGGCAACGCACCTTGAATGGCGGGCTGCAGATGACACCGAGCAATATCTGACGGTCACGACCAACTATGTCGACGAGATCGATTATGTCGCCATCGCGCGCCACAATCTGGCGTCGGCCGCGATCCCGGTGTCGATCGAAGGCTATATCGGCGGCGTGTGGACCGAGGTCGTCGAGGAGGTGATGTTGCCCGACGACGGGCCGGCGCTGTTCCGGTTTGAGGCACAATCCTTGTCGCAGGTGCGCATCAGGCTGCAATCGGGCTCTGATTCCGCGCGTGCCGCCGTCGTCTATGTCGGCAAGCTCCTGGTGGTCGAGCGCAAGGTCTATGCCGGCCACATGGCCATGCCTGACGGCATCAAGGTCAGCGTCGCCAACGGCCGCAGCGAAAGCGGCAACTTCCTTGGCCGCATCGTGCTCGACGAGTGGCGCGAGACGACCGTGCCGCTGTCGCTGATCTCGCCGGCCTGGTTCCGGACCTATATGCGCCCGTTCCTGAAGGATGGCCGCGATCGTCCGTTTTTCTTCGCCTGGCGTCCCCAAACCTATCCGCGCGAGGTCGGCTACGGCTGGCTGATGGATGACCCCGCGCCGACGCCGGACACGACCAGCCATCTTCTGGCGTTCGATCTCAAGATTGGCGGCGTCGCCTGATGAAATCGCTGACTTATATCGAGTTCGACGTTCCGGTCTGCACGCGCACCTATGGCGTTGCGCCGTGCACGGCCTCGATCCCGGCGACGGGAAGCATCAAATGCTTCAACAGCAAGGCGACCTGCCAGGACACCGCAAACTTCCTGGCGGATGACGTCGTCTGGCGGTTCGCAAGGCCGGCCTCGTATCTGCCTGACGACATCGAGATCGTCGCGGCATCGATCCTCGACATCTCCTACACGCCGGCGACGATCTCGCTCGGCAAGGATCTCGGCACGCGCGCGACGCTGCAGATCACGTTCAAGGATCATCCGCATTCGGACACGGGCGAGGGGTTCGACAAGTATCTCGCCGACCGGACCTACGATCCGTACAGCCAGGGGACGTTCTGGGGCAAGTTCCGCGCGCGGCAGCCGTTCGTTCGCGGGCAGGAATTGCGCTGGATCACCGGCCTGCTCGGCGATGAGCTCGCCGACATGGAGACGCGCTATTTCGTCATCGACAGCTTCGACGGGCCGACGCCGGAAGGCAAGTACACCATCATTGCGAAGGATGTCCTGAAGTACGCCGATGGCGACCGCGCGCAGGCGCCGGCCTTGTCGAACGGCTTTCTTTCGGCGGACATCACCGCCGTGGCGACGTCGGCAACGCTGCTTCCGTCCGGCATCGGCAATGCCGAGTATCCGGCCTCCGGATATATCAATATCGGCGGCAGCGAGGTGGCTTCGTTCACCCGGTCGGGCAACACCTTGACGCTGGTCCGCGGCCAGCTCGGGACCACGGCGACCACACATAAGGCGCAGGACCGGTGCCAGCTGGTGCTGCGCTACGTCGGAGAGGACGTCGCCGATATCGTCGAAGACCTTCTCGTGACCTACGCCGATGTGCCGTCGAGCTACATCAATGTTGCGGAGTGGCAGGCAGAAACTGCGGCCTATCTCGGTACGGTCTACACGGCGAACATTTGCGAGCCGACCTCGGTCGCGACATTGCTGTCTGAGCTGGCCGAGCAGGCCGGCCTCGCGATCTGGGATGACAATATCGCGCAGCAGGTCCGGCTGAAGGTGCTGCATGGCGTTCTGACCGATGCCTTCACCTTCACGCCGGACAACACGATCGAGAAGTCGCTGACGCTGAAGGAGCAGCCCGACCAGAGGCTCTCGCGCGTGCAGGTCTATTTCGGCCAGAAGGACCCGACCAAGCCGCTTTCGAACCTCGACAACTACCGCTCGACATCGCTCACGATCGACGACGAGGCGGAGGCGGATTACGGCTCGTCGGCGATCAAGACGATTTATTCGCGGTGGATTCCGGAGGCCGGCCGGACCGTCGCCGACCGGCTCGGCGAGATCCTGATCGGCCGCTTTCGCGATCCGCCGCGGCGCGTGACCTTCGCGACCGCGCGTTACGCCGAGACGGATGTCAGTCTTGGCCAGGGCTACCGCATCGAATCCTTCTGCGTGCAGGATGCGACCGGGGCGCAGAGCAACATTCCGATCCAGACGACGCGCGTGAATCCCGGGCCGGACAAGTTCACGGTGGAGGCGGAGGAGATGCTGTGGACCGCGCCGGACGCGGACCTCACCGATCGCCAGATCGTCTTCGATGCCGACACCTTCAACGTCAATCTGCGAACGGCCCATGACTCGATCTATCCGGCGCCGCAATCGGGCGACACGATCACCGCGACGGTCAATGCAGGCGTCACCATCGGGTCCACCTATTTCACGCTGACGGCGTTCGATGTCGGGACGTGGCCTGCCGGCGTGACGGTCAATCTCGTTCTCAACGGCACCATCGAGGGAGCCGGCGGCGGTGGCGGGCCTGGCGGCGAGGGCGGTCAGAACGCCTTGGTGGGCAACCCTGGCGGTCTCGCGCTCTATACGCGGCAGGCGATCGCGCTCGACATGTCGGGTGGTGGGCGCCTCTGGGGCGGCGGCGGCGGTGGTGGTGGTGGTGGTGGTGGCTTTTCCACCGGCGGCGGCGGTGGCGGCGGCGGCGGTGGTGGCGCCGGACGGAATGGCGGCGGCGGCGCCAACGGCGGCGCCGGTGGCCCGGTCGGTGGCACGTCTGCCGGCGGCGCTGGCGCGGACGGCACATCGTCTGCGGGGGGCAGCGGGGCTGGCGGCGGCAGTGGATTCATTCCCAACGACGGGGGCGGCACGGGAGGCGCCGGCGGCGGTCCCGGGCTTGCGGGTGCGGCCGGCTCGCCGGGGCAAACGCCTGGCTCGGGCACACCCGGAAGCGGCGGCGCCGGCGGCGCGGCCGGCAAGGCGATTGACGGCGACAGCTACGTCACGCTGACCCTCGGCGCCGGCGATATCCGCGGCGCTCGCATCAACTAGGGACGAAACGTCATGACCTTGGCGCGGCATCAGTTCACGGTTCAGGACTCGCAGGGCAACGTCGTTCCCGGCGCTCATGTCGAGGTGCGCTCGGAAGTGCCCGGGCAGCCCTTGGCGGCGCTTTATACCGATCGTGACGGGGCAATTCCCGCGGGAAATCCGATCGACACAGACGCCAACGGCTACGTCTATTTCCACGTCGTCGGCGGCTACTATAAAATTCGGATCTATACCGGCACGAGTGGATCGCCGACGACCGAGCACACTGATCGCTATGTCGGGATCGGCCTGGCGCAAGGGAGCGACCTCGCAGCTTCAGGACACTCCGAGCGGGAAGTCACTGCGGCGGGGTCTGTGACGGTCACCAACGACGATGCCGATGTCATCCTGATCAACAAGACGGTCGGCGCTGCGACCGCAGTCAGTCTTCCGGACCCCTCGACGACGACGAAGCCGGTTCGGATTGTCGATCGCAAGTACGACGCGGCGACAAACAACATCACCATCACCTCGGCCGGAACATCAAAGACGATCATGGGCGGCGCGTCCTACGTGATCGATTCAAACGGCGGTTCGATCACCTTGACGCCGCTTTCGGACGGAACCGGCTGGGTTTGATCCCTCTCTCGACACGGAAAGAACATGATGAAGCTTCTCGGCACCATAGCGCTTGTGCTCGCTCTGTCGTGCGCGCCGGCGCTCGCGCAGACCAATCCTGGTACGTCGCCGCTCTCCGGCGCCAAGGGCGGCACGAACAATGCATTCATGCAGTTCACGGGGCCGGCGGACTCGATCAAGACCTATACGCTGCCGAACGCCAGCGACAGCATCGCGACGCTGGCGGCGACGCAGACGCTGACCAACAAGACGCTGACCAGCCCTGTGCTGACGGCGCCGGCGCTCGGCGTGGCGAGCGGCACGTCGCTGGCCCTCGCCGGCTGCACGATCGGCAGCAATGTGATCTGCTGGACCGGAGCGGCGGCGGTCAACGGAGCCGTCAGCATCACGTCGAATTCCGCCGCGGCTCTCGCCGTCGGGGCGAACGGGGCGACCAACCCCGGCCTTCAGGTCGATAACTCGGTCGCGTCGGCCGCAACCGGCATCAAGATCTTTCCGCAGGCGGCGGGTGGCTCTCTCTCTATGCGGGTCATCTCGTCAGGCACGAACGAGAATCTGGGCATCGATGCGAAGGGATCCGGCTCGATCTATCTCGGGTCGCTATCGACTGGCAGCGTGATCCTCTCCGGCAGCGGCGTCTCCGTCACAAGCCCGTTGACTTATGGCGGCGTTTCCCTGGCGAATTCGGTCACCGGCACCGGGTCGATGGTACTGGCGACATCGCCAACGCTTGTCACACCGACGCTCGGCACGGCCTCGGCCACCTCGATCAACAAGGTGGCGATCACAGCGCCTGCAACGGGCGCCACCTTGACCCTCCCTGATGGCGTGACGCTGACTGGCCCGGCCTCGTCTGGCACGGCAATGACGCTCGGCAATACCGAGACAGTCACCGGCGTCAAGACGTTCGGATCGAGCGGTGCGGTCGGGCGCTTGCGCATTGCCGGCACTACGTCCGGCTCCACGATCCTGGATGCGTCCGCGACCGCGTCCGGGACGCTGACCCTGCCGGCCGCGACCGATACTTTGGTCGGCAAGGCCACGGCCGACACGCTGACGAACAAGACATTCGACACGGCGGGGACCGGCAACAGCTTCTCGATCAACGGGCTTGCGGCGACCGCCAACACCGGCACGGGCGCGGTGGTGCGCGCGACGTCCCCGACGCTGGTGACGCCGACGCTCGGCGTCGCGACCGCCACCAGCCTCAACGGCAACAGTTTCACCAGCGGCAGCTATACGCTGACCGGAGGCGCTTCAAAGACGCTGACGTTCAGCAACACACTGACGCTCGCCGGCACTGATGGCGTTACGCTGACGTTCCAGGGAACGGACACCTACGTAGGCCGCGGCACCACCGACACGTTGACCAACAAGACCCTGACCAGCCCGACGATCAACACGCCGGCAATCTCGGCGCCCACGATCAGCGGCCTCGCGAACTTCTCCGGAGCGCGCAGGGACTCGACACAATCGGCGCCGGCACAGATCACGGCCGACCAGAACGACTACAATCCGTCCTCAGTCGTTTGCGCGACCTCCTCGACGCTGCTCGTCAATTCAGACGCGGCTCGCAACATCACCGGCATCGCCGGCGGCGTCGCGGGATGCGACCTGTTCCTGTTCAACAATGGCAGCTTTCCGATCACGCTCAAGGACAGCAGCGCCTCGTCGACGGCGGCGAACAGGCTCGATCTCGGCGCCGATTTCGTGTTGGCCTCGAAGGCGGCAGCGTATCTCAAGTATGACGGTGCCAGCTCGCGCTGGCGGAACATGACGGGGTCGGGATCAGGCGGCGGCGGCGGTGGCACCGTTACGAGCGTGCAGGTGTCTGCGGGATATGGTGTTGCGGCGACCGGCTCCTGTACGATCACGACGTCGGGCACATGCACCATTGCGCAGAGTCTGCCGGCTGTCCTGGGAGCTACGCCGAGCAACCCAACCGGCTCAACGAGTTCGACCGGCGTCATGGCCGGGCTTGGCGGAACGTGCACACTGACGCCGGTCTATTCATCGCGGGTCCGCGTCCTGTTCACGGGGGTCATGAGCGATAACACGGTCAATACAGCTGCCGGTGTGCGGGCTTATTATGGCACGGGCACAGCACCCGCCAACGCCGCGGCGATTACCGGAACGGCCATCGATGGCGAAAAGCTTGCGAGCATGGCGGTCGCAGGGCAGGCGGTCCCGTTTTCGTCAGGTGGACTCGTGACCGGCCTTACGCCTGGCACCGCGTATTGGTTTGACCTGCGCCAGCGCGCCGCGGCCGGGGGCACCACAACACTGACATCGCTGTTTTGCGAAATCGAAGAAATCCCTTGAGGCGGCCGGACGCCTCGAGGGTCGCGTCAGCCCCAATCGCTGCCGTAATCCTTGCGCATCTCCTCATAACCGCGCTGGACGCGTCGTTGCCGGGACAGGATCGTGATCCAGATACCGAGCACCGCGATCGCGGCGAAGGCGGTCAATCCTCCGATGTCAATCATCGTTCGGCCCGTTATGGCGCGCGATAGGTGTGGCGCCTGGGTGCGCCGGAGTTCGATCTGGCCCTGCGCTGCCCATTTTCATTCCACCCGTATAACGAGCGAAACCGATCACGTCAACCTGTAGCAAAGCAACCACCAAGAGAACGGCAAAATGCCCTCTATCCCCTTCGTCGTTAATGGAGACATGACATGACGATCGCCTCTCTCGTGGCGGCCGGCCCCTTGCGCATGGGTGCAAGCGGGCCGGCCGTGCAAACCGTCCAGCTCGCGCTGAAGGCGCGCGGCTATCCGCTCACCGGCACCGGGTATTTCGGCCAGCAGACCGATGCGGCTGTGGAAGATTACCAGCGCCGCGCCGGATTGCCGGTCACTGGGATCGTCGATCTCGCAACGGCCGAGCTGCTCGACCGTCCCGTGGTGTCGGCGCCGCCGGCGGTGCCGCTCTGGCTTGCGGTCTCGCTTGCTCACCTGGGGTTGAAGGAGGGCGCCGGTGCTGCGGACAATCCAGAGCTCGTCGCCAACATCCGGACCGTCGCACGTGACTACCAGCACGATGCAACGCCCTGGTGCGCCGGCTGGGTTTCTTTCTGCCTCTCGCGCGCCGGCGAAAAGCCGTCGAGCCGGCCACTGTGGGCGCTGTCTTATGCCGACACCAAAAGCGAGCCGGTGGTGCGCCTGGCGGGTCCGGCGGTCGGCGCCATCGCGGTGAAGACGCGCAACGGCGGCGGCCACGTCACCTTCGTCGCAGGACGCACCAGGGACGGCGCCCTCGCGTGCTGCGGCGGCAACCAGAACGACCAGGTGAATGTCTCGCCGTACCGTCCCGACGTCTTTCTCGGCTTCTTCTGGCCGAAGGGAGCGCAGTTGCCGGCGACCCTCGGCATGGTCGCGCTCCCGATCGTCAATACGGCCGGCAAGCCGGTCAGCAGCGAGGCTTGAGCCAATGGGCGAGTTCGTCCTGTTCGTCATCGTCGCCGTCATCGTCCTGGCGCTGCTGCTCGGCCCCGGCCTTGAGGCCTTGCGCAAATTCATGCAGCGGATGTTCCGCTCCTGACCTGATCGCCGCGCGCGGGCGGCGCTTCCTTGCCGCGCGAACAGCTTCCAACCACATCAGAGGTGAAATCATGAGGCGTTGTTTCAGCGCGGCATCTGCCGCGTCCGTTCTGCTGTTCTCCCTGTCGGTCGTGCCGGTGCACGCCGCGACGATCGACATCGGCCAGGCCGTCACCGGCAGTCTCGTCGACATCATCAACGGCGCCGTCGCCGCCGGCATCACCGCTCTGGTGGCGTGGGTCGCCATGGTGATCAAGAACAAGTTCAACATCGACATCGAGGCCAAGCACCGCGAGGCGCTGACCGCGTTCCTCAACCGGCAGGCGTCCAGCCTGGTCGCCAAGGGCGCGGTGAAGGTGCAGGGCCTCAAGGTCGAGGTCGGCAGCGATGCGCTCGCGGTCGCCGCGAACACGGCGCTGCACGCGATCCCGGACGCGCTGAAGTTCTTCGGCCTGACGCCGGAGGCGCTGCAAAAGCGGATCCTCGACCTGTTGCCGCAGCAGCCGGCCGTCGCGCAGGCGCAGGCGATTGCGCTCGACGTCGCCAACCCGGCGACCCCAAGTGGGGCGCCGGCAACGCCGAGCAAGGCGGCCTGACATGGGCTCGGCCATTCTCGCCTGGTTCGCAAAGGAGGGCGCCGGGCTTCTGCTCGGCGCCCTCGCCAAGCTCGCCCTCGATGCCTTCAACGAACATCAGGCCGACAAGGCGCTCAAGAGCGCCGGCGCGGCCGCGACCGCAGCGAAGGTCAATGCCGAAACCGTGGAGACGATCGATGCGATGGACCAGGTTGCTCGCCCTTCCGACGATGCTGTTGCTGACAGCCTGCAATCCGGAAAATTCTGAAGTCGTCGTCAAGATCGTCTGCCCGCGCATCAACGAATACGATGCGGCGACGCAGGACAAGGCGCTGGCCGAGCTGCAGGCGCTGCCGAAGGATTCCGCGCTGCGGCTGTTCGTCGGCGATTACAAGCAGCTGCGCGATCAGATCCGGGTCTGCCGCGCGCGCGCTGGTGCCGCGAAGTGAGCACGGGAGAGGAGACGGTCAACGCCGCGTTGCTGCGCATGGCCGAGAAGGTCGGCGGGCTTGCCTCGGCGGTGGAGACGCTGACGACGCAATGGCGACAGCAGGACGAGAAGGCTTCGCAGGGGCGCCGCGACCTGCATCAGAAGATGGATGCGCTGCGCCTCGACGTGCAAAAGCTCGATGGCGAGGTCAAGGCGGCGATCGCCGATATCGCGCTGATGAAGCCGACGGTCGAGGCCGTCGAGAGCGCGAAGCTGCAGGCGGAAGGCGTCGTGACCGCGGTGCGCTGGTCGTCGCGCGGGCTCTACTGGCTCGCCTTCGGGCTGACGCTCGGCGCCGGCTGGGTGCTCTCCAACTGGCTCAACATCAAGGTCTCGTTGCGGCAATGAAACGGATGACGATGATTGTCGCGCTGGCGATCGCCGGCGCCGCGTCCGCGCGGGTGTTGTTTGGCGCGAACGGGGCAAGCCCCGCGCACGCGTCCGAAGTCTGCATTGCCTCGCAATATGGCGTCGGTGACGGCTATCACGGCCGCCGCACCGCGTCCGGCCGGATCTTCGACACCTATGCCAGCGATCCCTACACGATCGCGCGGCCGTCGCGGAACGATCTCGGCCGCAGATTCCGCATCACCAATCTGAAGACCGGCGCTTCGATCGAGGCGGTGTCGACGGATCTCGGCCCATTCATCGCCGGCCGCTGTGTCGACCTCGGCCGCGCCGGCGCCGATGCGCTCGGCATCGGCGGGCTCGGCTTCGTGCGGGTCGAGCGGCTGGACTGAAGTGTTGGGTGAAGGGCCCTCCGCTCTTCACATCGTGTCAAACCTCAGGCCCGACGCGGGGTGCCCCTCGCGCCGGGCTTTCTATGTTGTCGCCTCGCCCGACAACATTTCCGAAAAAGATAGTCGAACCTTGCTCGATCGGTTGGGAGAGTGCCAACCATGGGCGAGCTTTGCCGAACTCCCGTCCAAGGATGTGGCATAACCATGGCATCGGCAAAGGGGTCGGGGCGTGGCGCAGGCGCGAGGGGCTGTCGAAGCAAGCGAAGTGCGGGTGCGCGCCGCCCAGTACATTCGCATGTCCAGCGAGCAGCAGAGATATTCAACCGCGAACCAGGCGCTTGCGATCGCAGCCTACGCCATCGAGCACGACCTCGAGATCGTGCAAAGCTACATCGACAAGGCGAGGAGCGGATTGACGATCAAGGGGCGCAGCGCGCTGCAGCAGCTGCTTCATGACGTGAAGACGGCCCAAGCGGATTACAAGGTCATCCTGGTCTTCGATGTCAGCCGCTGGGGCCGTTTCCAGGACGCCGACGAAGCCGCTCACTACGAGTTCATCTGCAGAAACGCCGGCGTTTCGGTGCAGTACTGCGCCGAGCAGTTCGACAACGACGGTAGCTTCATGTCGAACATCGCAAAGCAGCTGAAGCGCATTGGCGCTGGTCAATATAGCCTCGATCTGTCGAAGAAGGTATTCGCCGCGCAGTGCCGTCTGGTCACCCTTGGATTTCGCCAAGGTGGTTCCGCGGGCTATGGCTTGCGTCGTGAGCTCGTCGACGCGGCCGGCCGATCGAAGGGCTTTCTAGCCAACGGCCAACGCAAGGCCTTGCAGGAGGATCGGGTACTGCTGCGACCGGGGACACCAGAGGAGCAGGAGGTCGTCCAGCGGATTTTCCGGTCGTTCGTCGAAGAGCGGAAGTGCCCATCGTCCATCGCCAAAGAGCTGAACGGCGAGGGCATTCTGAACCAGTTCGGCCGGCGATGGACCAGCTGGACGCTCCGCTATCTGCTCAAGAACGAGCACTATATCGGAGTCAACGTCTACAACCGCAGCAACTGGAAGCTCGGCCAAAAACCCAAACGCAATCCGCCCGAGGCCTGGATCCGCTCTCAAGCGTCGTTTGCGCCGATCGTGAAGCCGGCGCTGTTCTGGAAAGCTCAGAAGATTTCCAGCCGACGACGGCTGTTGCTGTCGGATCGCGACATGCTGGACCGGTTGAAGGCCCTGCTGGTCCAGAAAGGCGAGCTGAGTAAGTCGATCATCGATGCGTCTTTCGATCTTCCCGGCAACGGCGCGTATATCAAGAGGTTCGGCAGCCTGAGGAAGGCCTATGCCGCCATCGGCTATTTTCCGGACAGCCTGAGATATCAAGACGGGCGCCGCGCGGTCATAGCGACCCTGGTTGAAGTCCGGGAGGAGTTCGTCGACGAACTCGTTGCGTTCGGGCATTCGCTCGCTTTCGACCCGAAGACAGGCCTCATCACCATTGATCGTGCGGTCAAGGTCACGATCGCGGTAGCGCGCGCGAGCATTGCCCGCGGGAAATTTCCGCGGTGGGGCCTCCGGCGGCGTATCGACCCGCGCGCCGATCTCGTCGTGGTCGCACGGATGGACGAGGACAATCGCGAGGTCATGAGCTATGTCGTGCTGCCGCCAGCACGCTTGACGGGCGCGTTCCTGCTCACGGGTGAGCGCACGCCGGGCAACATCAACAACAGCCAGCTCGCAACCCTGGAAGAGGCGGTCGAGTCCGTACTTCGTTTCAAAGCTCGCAAGGCGGCGCGCTCGCCAGCTAAAGGCAGGCCGAAGTCCGGGCCGCGTCGGCGGAATTGACTCGGCTCCTAACGCTCTTAATTCTCTGGCTGGGCCCGGCACGAGACGCTCCTCGCGCCCCGATTCTTCATTTGAAGCTGTCCATCACCCGCGACATCGCTGGGTGCGTCCGGTTCTTGACCTTGACCCAGTCCTTCGACCGGCCGGCGCTGTAGCGCCGGTCGCGTCGTTTCGAGACCAGGCCCTCGAGGCCCATGCGGCAGGCCGCGCGAAACAGATCCGGGCCGATCTCGCCGGCCTCGAACGGTGCGACGAACATGCCGTCCGGCCGGCCGCGCAACAGGCGCGCGAGGTTGGTCTTGCGCATTGAGAGCGGCAGTTGCCGCAGATCCTCGCCGCCGAGCGCGAGCACGTCGAAAGCGTAGAGCTGCACCTCCTCGTCGTGACGGCGCGAGTGCAGGGCGTTGAAGTCGGCAACGCCGTCGACACCGAGGATCACCGCCTCGCCGTCGACGACGAATTGCTGTTCCCGGTTCTTGAGTGCGGCCTGGACTATCCAGGGGAAGCGGCTGGTCCAGTTGTGGCCTTTCCGGGTGAGCAGGCGCACGTCGCGGCCGCTGCGCTCGACACGCAGGCGATAGCCGTCATACTTCACTTCGTGCAGCCAATCGGGGCCGGCGGGCACGACCTTGGCGGCCGTCGGCAGGCAGAATTCGAATGCGGGCATGGATCTCCAGATAGGCATCCTCGTCGCCGATTGCGAATCCGGCACGGCCGTCAGTGCCGCCAGCCGTCCTTGTCGACCTCGACTCGGAATCCCTCCGGCATGCGCGGCAGCTCGCCTTCGCCCGGCACGTTACAGGCCGGGCAGAGCGCGCCGGCGCCGCCGCAGCCGCAAGCTTTGGGACCGTCCCACGGTCGATCGGGATGGTTCTCGCAGACCCAATTGGTGTCATCGCAACGGGTGCAGGTCACATCAGCTCCTAATGCCTGGTCGGCTCCTCCTCGACCTCCTGACCGTGCAGGTGCTCGAGGACCTCGCTGAGATCTCGCATGTCCAGCATTTCGCCGCAGACCGGGCAGCGGATGAAGTGCTCGCGCTCGTCGCGTGGGGTCCAGCCGAGCGGCTTGCCCTCGCTTGTCATTGGGCGGCGCCGCGCAAGGGCAGGGCGAGCTGCAGGTCGAAGCGCCGTGTCGCGTTGGCATTGATGAAGTCCTGCAGCGCCGGCGTGATCTCGGCGCTGGTGTTGGCGGCGCGCTCGGCCAGCGCGTCAGCGATGTCAGCAGTGGCATCGCGCGACCAGCCCTCGACCGGGTTGAAGCAGACGATCCGCAAGGGGTAGGCGTATTGGCCGGAGATGATGTCCTGCAGGATGGTCTCGAGATCCGTGTCGGCCTCGTCGGTCTCGCGCCAGGCACAGCCGGCCCGCGCACCGAAATCCTCAAGCACCAGGTAGATGTCGCGATCGAGGCGGTCGGCCGGCACGATCGGGGGCGAGGCACGCATACGCTTACTCCGAAACGACCGACATCAACTGCGCGGCGGAAATGAATGTTCCCTTCAGCTTCGTCGGTCGTCAACCCTTGCCCATCAGCGGCCGATCGAAATCCGGCCGGACGTCGGCGCCGCGATGGCCGCATTTGGCGCAGGTGAATTTTGGCTCGAGATCCGATAGGCGCACCTCGTCCGGCCAACGGTCGACCTCCGCAGGCGCCAGGCGAACCATGTGGCCGCAGCGAAGATAATCGCCGCAATAGACCAACAGGCCGCGCGTGCCGCCGCGCCCGCCTTCCGGGTGGCGCATTTGGCCGAGGGTGATTTTCTGGTCGGTCATTTGCCCGGCGGTTCGCAATGTGACCCACCGGAACAGCCGTTCCAAAAAGTGGGTCGCTAGCAGCTGTTTTTCGCAGCAAGAACAATGGGCGATTTGGACGGTGGCGCTCCCTAGCGGAATCGAACCGCTCTCTCCACCGTGAAAGGGTGGCGTCCTAACCGATAGACGAAGGGAGCAAACGCAGGGCCCTGCCGATTGTCCCGGCACGGCCGCTGGCCGGCCGAACAGGGCAGGGCTGCTTGCAGCGGGCGAACGTATAGTGGCCTTTGCGCTCCCGGGCAAGCCGTTCGGGAACGGGTCTTCCGGCTACGGTGGATAGCCCCGAGGTGCGGGATCATTCGGAGGCGATTTCAACGGTTTGTTAGGGTTCCCTGCGTAGCGCTGGACGAGGAGATTTGCCGATGCCACCGCCGAAGAAGCGCGCAGCCCGCAAGCTGCTGTCGCGGCACGCCTGGATCACGCTGGACGGCGGCTTCGCCGCGCGGCACTGCCTGGTCCAGGACATCTCGGATTCGGGCGCCCGGATCACCCTCGACGAGGACGCAAGCCAGCTTCCCGGCGTGATCCGGATGGCCTTCGCACGCGATGCGCGCACCGGGCGCAGCTGCCAGGTGATCTGGCGCCGCGGCAAGTCGGCCGGCGTCAGGTTCCTCTAGCCGCCGTCCGATGGCGCGCGCCGCCGGTCCGGGCTACAAGGCGGCGATGCGCACGCCGCTCCTGATCCTGATCTCCCTGCTGACCACGTCCGCGACGGCGGCCGAGAGCCTGCGCCTGCCGCCTGCCGAGCCGCCGCAGGCGGGCAAGGGGCTGCCGCTGAACGGCGGCACGGCCGGCAAGGCGAGGGCAGGCGCCTGCGCCGCCTACGGCCCGGGCTTCGCGATGGCGGATGGCACCGGGACCTGCGTCAAGCTCGGCGGCTCGACCAGCGTCGACACCGGCATCCGGCGCTGAAATCCCATGCCCGCGGATCTGGTCCGGCTCGACATCATCGTCCCCGTGCTGATGTATTGCGCGCTGCTGTGGTGGGTCGGCCGCGGCCTCAGCTGGACCGCGCGGCTGGCAACGGCGGCGGTGACGCTGCTGCTGATCATCGTCGTGCTGCTGGTCGAGCGCGGCTGGCGCTAATTAGCCCACATCAAAACTTGCGAAAACAACCCCATGCACAGTAGCCGTCAAGGTCTGCCGTGACCGGCGGGCGCATGCGCCCCAACCACGATTCCGCGCGTCTTCGCCGCGGCTTGCGCCGCATGGCCGGCTCACGACATCGGCGGTGCGACGAATTGCGCAAATCCCGGCCGCTTGCCGAGCTCGGCGAGCCAGCTTGTGAGGTGCGGCTGGGCCGGCCGGGTGATGCCCTCGACCCCGAGCCAGCGCCGCGCATAGGATCCGACCGCGATATCGGCGAGCGTGAACGCATCGCCCTCGATGAAGCGGCGCGTGGCGAGCAGGCGGTCGGCGATGGCCCAGACCTCGGCGGCGGCATCGGCATCGCGCTGCACCTGGATCATGTCGCGCTCGGCGGGCGCGGTGCGCACGATGCCCCAGAACACCGGGCGGTCGACCGGCTGCACCGTCGACAGCGTCCAGTCGAGCCAGCGATCGACCGAGGCGCGCTGCCTCGGCGCCTCCGGATAGATCGGCGCGCCGCGGCCGTGCGCGAGGCAGAGATAGCGCATGATCGAATTGGATTCCCACAGCACGAAGTCGCCCTCGACCAGCGTCGGAATCCGCGCGTTGGGATTCATCGCCAGATAATCGGCCTCGCGCGTCTTGCCGTATTGCATGCCGGCATCGATGCGCTCGTAAGCGAGGCCGAGCTCGGTGCAGCACCACAGCACCTTCTGCACGTTGACCGAATTGGCGCGGCCCCAGATCGTCGGCTTGGCGTCAGGCATGAAGCGTCTCCCCGCATTGTCGCCCGCTGCGGGTGATAGCGGAATTCGGTGCGCCGAGCGATGCGCGATTGCATCGTGCCCCTCATGCAAAAAGCTCCGCACGCGGCGGAGCCTTCATTGCAAAGTTCAAACTGACGCTCAGCGGCCGAAGAACAGCCACAACAGAATGATCACCGGGATCGGCACGCCAAGCATCCACAGCAACAGCCCTCTCGCCATCGCATTCTCCTCCAAATCGGTTTCGTGAAAGGAGAACGTCCGGCAAGGGGTCTGGTTCCTGCCTGTGGCTTACCAATGGCCGGTGTTCGGCATCGACGCCCAGGGCTCCTGCGGCGGCTTCGGATCGCCCTTCTGCAGCAGCTCGATCGAGTGCAGATCCGGCGAGCGGACGAAGGCCATGTTGCCGTCGCGCGGCGGACGGTTGATGGTGACGCCGGCCTTCATCAGCTTCTCGCAGGTGGCGTAGATGTCGTCGACCTCATAGGCGAGATGGCCGAAGAAGCGGTCCTCGCCGTACTTCTCCTCGTCCCAATTCCAGGTGAGCTCGACCAGCGGCGCCCCGCGCGTCGGCGGCTGCTTCTTGAGGGCTTCGAGATCGTCCGCCGAGCACAGAAACACCAGCGTGAACCGCCCCTTGTCGTTCTCGATCCGCCGCACCTCCTTCAAGCCGAAAGCATCAACATAGAATTTCAGCGCGACATCGAGATTGCGCACGCGCAGCATGGTGTGGAGGTATCGCATGGTTGTTGCTCCCTGGGGGTGGAGGGGTTTGTCTTGGGCCGAGACGGCTGGGGAGAGATAGCAGGAAACGGGGAGGAGGGGCAGTGGGCGAGGACACGTGAGGGAGAAGCGGGGGGCATGCGCGCCGAGATGAAGGTGCTGAAATTGAAGCGAAAGAGCTTGCGTTGAACAGTACTGCCTCGCCCGACTGTACAACTCCGAGATGCGTCGCTAAGTTGCTACTCTTTCTACAGAGAAATGGGGGTAGACTTTGAAGACTTGTGCGATTTCAGCGATTGCCACTGTTGCATTTTCCAGTTTTGCGTTCGCCCAAGGCGTACCTGATGACATCATGATCAACTCGTTGCGCTGTGAGGCAGGCAAGATCGGTAAGAAGCTGCAACAGGCAAATCTGCCACTCGATAAGAAGATGGCGGTGACATGGAAGGATAGCCGCACCAACAACGGAGGAATTGGAGGAGGATTCAAGTTTCCGATCTTCGATTTCGGCTTTTCCGGAGATTTAAGCAAGGAAGAGTTGAATGAGGCTAGCTCTGAGGGGATCACATTCAACCTTCACCCAGACAATTACTCGGTCTGCAAGGGATATAGGAAACGCATTATCCCGGAAGGCGTAGGTGTTTATCGATGCCTTGGAGAACAAAAATATCCAACCTTGTCGTATGCGCTGGGAAACAGCACCGGTTCAGTTGGTTGCCACTACAAGGTCACCTTAGTGAAGAAGCTGAGTGGAAGTTTGAAAGTACCCGTGTGGGGTGTGGAAGTCGGGCCTAGTGGCTCGTATGGCGATACGAGCACGTATGATATGGCGGTAGCTGCGCCCCCCAAGAAAGAGTAAATTACGGCGACAGCACTCAACTCGAACGCCAGGCGGGCGAGTTGAGTGGACTGCTATGGGCCGGTCCGCGCTCAGACAACGTGTGGATCGGCACAGCAAGGGTAGCTCGAGCATCGCCGACAGCATCTGCCAGACCTGGCGGGCACTCGGGGCTCTTAATAGCGCCTTCGGCGGGGCGATTAATTTAGAGATGAAGAATGGAACGGCCTAAAGCGTAAAGGCGACCTTGGTCCTCTTCAGCGCATGCATCGAAGTTGGCCCACTGGCCCGGTTGCACGGTGCTCTCGTGAAACGCATTTTTTACCTGCCCCATCCTGTTAACGTCGTTTGCTTCGAGGGCAGCTTTCATAGAGCCGTATCCCTTGGCATTGTTCGCCGGATTCAGTATCCATTCCATGTCGCGCTGAACCCGTCCCCAGTCTCCGGCCATCGATCCCTCCTGTGATGTCGATAGACAATTTATAGTTGATAGTGGTGGGCTGCGCTAGAGGCGTGTGTGCAGCTAGGGTGTCCACTGGAGCCACCACAACTACTCACCCCGGATTTGTCTTACCCCTCGCGACGCGTGACCACGGCCTTTATCACTCCAGGGACGGGACACGTGGGAAGCGATGTTCGCGATTACGGTGACAGTGCACTCAATTGGCACCATCCGCGAAACGCGAGCCGAAGCCGGCCGGTGAAACCCGGGGGTTTAGTGCACCGTAATCGAAGTGGCATCGCTCGAAGCCGGCATGACCCGTTCGGCGGGCCGACGTTAATTAATCGGAAGACACTTCCGGGCAAAAATCGTCGAGGTGGTGTCGGAATTAAAGTTGGGCTTATTGATGAGGCAGAGTGACGGTTTTTCTCCCGGCTTCCTCACCATCACGTAGATGTCTCCGTTGGCGTTCGTAGTCATGCCGACGACCGCCCACTGACCGGCGATGGATTCTCCAAGAGACTCGGCCTGGGCGGTCGGGCAAGCGGAAGAGGTGACCACAAGCGCAGTGGCAGCAATCAATTTGAGGCGCATAATCCGCTCCATTGTCTGCAATCTGTGGATGTGAGCACAATTGCGGCGTGAATGCAAAGGTTGCCCGTAAGCCCAGACGCCCGTCCTACTACCTCCCTGAGTATGCAGACCGGGCCGCGAAGCTTTGCCGCCTAGGTGCGAGCGACGCAGAAATCGCCGACTTCTTCAGTAAGGACGAGCGAACCATCAACCGCTGGAAGATCGACCCTCCCGATTTAAGTCAGGCCCTGAAGACGGCAGTTACGTTGACAGTGCACTCAATTCGCGTTGTGCGCAAAACGCGGCCCGAAGCTGGACGGCGAGATCCGGTTTAGTGCACTGTCACCGTAATAGGCCCTATCTTCCTCGCTCAGCCCAAATTGTTCAGCGAGGCTATCGAGCGTCTCAGTTAGATTGTGCTCTAGCCCGTCTTGGGCAACTTTCAAGGCGGGCAACAGTAAGCTTTGAAAATCAGGAACAGCCATAATCTTCCCCAGCAGTATCATGGTGCGACGCAAAGCGCGATGAAACACGCTCTCACAATCTTAGAGATTGTTCAATTCGGCAAGTTGAAAGCACCATGACGCAATCGCCACAATTGTGTTAGTCTAGACTGCATCTGGGCCTTCACGCTTAACTGTGGGGAGCTTGGAATACCAATGACAGTGCACTTATCTCGAGTGGCGCAAGTGCCCTACTTGCACTCAAAGCTCTCCGCGCTCTCCGGATCGCCTTGGCCCTTGTATCGCGCGTGTTGCGGATAGGCGCACAGCGGCCGACTGCGGCCGGGAAAGGCTGGTCCCGTCGCGACCACCTGATCGGGCGCCTTGCCGTCTTCCACCCAGTTCACGACCGCGCTGAGGAGATCGAAACGATCGAGCGCGGCGCCGCTCGAGCAGTGACCCATGCCGGGCACCAGGAAGGCCCGGCTCGATTTGTCCCGCACCAATTCCATGCCGCCGGAATCCGCCGCCATGCGCTCGTAGTAATTCACGGTGTCGTTCGCCGAGAACCAGGGATCGCTCACACCGTGGTAGAACAGCAGCTTGCCACCATGGCCGAAGTAGCTCGAAAGGTTGGTCCAGTAGGCGGTGTTGGTGAGGCGATCCATCCCGCTCGCGTTGACCCGGTCTTCGAGTTGATCGACGTTGATGTTTTCCCAAACAGGCGGTCCGACCGGACTGCGCGCGCCGGTGGCCAGGATGCCGGGAATGGCAACGCCTTCGGCTGCCACGCCGCTGTCCCACGGGAACGGCGGGTAGACCTGCGTGCCGCGTGAATTCTTCGGTCCGGCGAAAGCTTTCTTCAAGGCGTCGACCTGCGGCGGCGCCAGGCAGGAATCCGTCTTGTCATCCGTCTTGCCGGCCTTGCAGGTGAGGACCGCGGGATCGAATTGACAGGCCTTGCCGTCGAAGATCAGGCCATCCTTGACGCCGTCCTTGGCGTCGCAGGCATCGAGGATCGCGTTCGTGATCAGCTTTCGCTCGCCTGCGGAAAACGTCTTGGCGGGCTCCGGCTTGCCGGACGCATCCTTCGGTGCGATCTGGCTGAAGGCAGCGTTGGCCCAGGCGAGACCTAGATTGGAATTGCCGGTGCGCATCGCAGGCGCGCCGGCGACGATGCCGTCGAATTGTTCGGGATAGCGCGCCGACGCCAGCATGCCTTCGCGGCCCCCGGTCGAGCACCCCGTGAAATAGGAACGCTTTGCAGGCTGGCCATAGTAATGCGCGACGATCGCCTTGGCGGCGATCGTCACCTTGCCGACGGATGCATGGGCGAAGTTGAGCGCGGCTTCCTGGTCCTTCAGGAACGAGGCATCGAACACCGCGCCCTGATGGCCGCTATCGGTCGAGACCACGGCAAAGCCGCGCGCCAGTGCCGGCACCTCGCCGGCCGCCTGGTAACCCAGCGGCGGCCGGATCGAGCCGTTCAAACCGCCGCCGCCCTGAAACAAGAACCGGCCGTTCCAGCGATCGGGCAGGGCAACGGCAAAGCCGATCGCGTAGGACTTGCCCTCGACCCCCACGCGCTGGTCGATCACGCCATCCGCGCGGCAGTTCGGCGGCAGCGCCACCGACACGGTGGCCGGCGCCGGCGGTGACGGCTGCACGGTCCCCGGCGGTGCCTCCGGCACCAGCTCGGCCTTGGTGACTGTTGCCGTCGATCCCGGCATCTTCCAGCCGGTCAAGTCGGCGCATTTGAGCGCAGGTGGTATGTTGGCTGAATTGTCGGCGCTTGCCGGCGAGATCGCAATGACCATGATCGCTGCGACTGGAGCCAGGCAAGCCATGGCACCATCAAGCGCCAGATTTCTCTTTCCCTGCATCGTTCTTCCCTGCCGTTTTTTTTGAATTTTACTGCGGCGCACGCGGCTCATCCTGGCTCTGGACGATCTGGTGCACCGATACTGCAACCATCTTGTGTTATTCGGGAGGTGCAGTCCAGCGGCGCATGCTCGTAGGATGGGTAGAGCACTTGCGAAACCCATCATGCTTCGTCACGCAACGGCTCTCGATGGGTTTCGCTTCGCTCTACCCATCCTACGCACCGCCTCGCGTTCGAAGCAGTGCCGCCATCTCTTTCCAATGATAGATGCGCACTTTTTCCGTTTGATGCCGCGCGGCTTTGGCGATGGCGTGCGCGATGTCGTTGCCGGTGAGCCCGCGATAGCGGTCGACCGGGCCAACGAGCAGCGGATTGAGCACGCTCCATAGCGCGACGATGAGGCGTTCGCGCGGGCGGTCCTCGGCGCGTGCACCGAGGATCATCGACGGGCGGAAGATGTGCGTGTGCTCGAAATCGAGCGCGAGAATGTCCCGCTCAACTTCGCCCTTGGTCCTGAGATAGAACACGCCGGAAGCGGCGTTGGCGCCGACGGCCGTGACGAGAAACACCGACCGCGCGCCGTTCGCTTTGGCGATCTCGGCCGCGAGTAGCGGATAATCGTGATCGATCTTGTAGTACGCGGCCTCGTCAGGGGTGTGCTTGCGCGTCGTCCCGAGCGCGATGAAGATCTCGTCCGCAACCAGTTGCGGCTTGAGCGCGGGCAGGGACGCGAGATCGCCGATCAGGACCGTGAGCTTCGGATGGCTCACCGGCAGCGGCTTGCGGGCCACCGCGACAACCCGCGCATAGTCGGGACTGTCCAAGAGGTCGCGCAGCAAATGCGAGCCGATGAAGCCGGTTGCGCCGAAGACAAGTGCGGTTTTCATTCAAGCCACCGGTTTGCGTTGATTGGCTGATCGCTGATTGAGAGCTCGTAGATGGGTAGACACTTGCGAAACCCATCATGGTTTGTCGCGCAACGATTACTCATCTCCAGGAAGCTCATCGGGCCACTTCTGGGTGCCGTGCAGGATACGTAATATCCGGATGGAGCCTTCAGTTACAGCGTAGGCAGCGACATAGGGCGTGCCCACAATGACGAGCTCGCGTGTGCCGGCCACGCGGCCAGGGCGCCCACTCTCGGGAAGTCGACAAGTCGATGCACAGCGGCAGCGATCCGCTCGTCGAGCGCGGTGGCTGCCCGAGGACTTTCAGCGACGATGTGGGTGAAGATGCCATCGCGGTCCGACAGCGCGAAGGCGGACCAGACGAGCTTCACGACTTTGGTTCGTCCGCCCTGCGCCGGGCCGCCGCGCGCCGCTTTGCGAAATGCGCTTCAGCCTGTTCGTCGGAGACATCGGGCCGGGTATCGTTCAACGCCTCCAGAACCTTCTCGCGAAACCAGGCGTCATGAGCCTTGCTGTTCGTGAGGAGCTCTAGCGGTAGCGCGCCCTCATTGGCGGTCCGGGTCAGCAGGATGCGAACCGCGTCCGAGACCGTTAGCCCCATCTCCTCAAGGACGGCGGAGGCGCGATCGCGGACTTCGGCGTCTATGCGAGTCTGGACAAGGGCATTTGCGGCCATGTTCGCCTCCTCCGATGCGGTATGGCAATGTAATTCAATTGAATGACTAGCGCAATAGCGGCGCGAACTGCGGCGCCGGCCCGCTAAGCGTTGCGGTACATCGCCGGAGCGCCTTGCGTCGGTCGATCTAGACACCGCGGTGACCGGCCTCATGAACCGTGCCTGAGGCGAGGGCGACCAAACGCCATGGCCGCATTCGTTGCAGAACTCCTGTTCGATCTCGTCAGAGCGCTCGTGGGGAGCTGGCTGAGAGAGGCTGCGTTCGCCATCGGTGCGTGGGTCGATACCAGGATTCACAGCCGCACGGCACGTCTTGTCGTCGGCCTCCTGCTCGGGGCCGCCGCCTATTTCATCATTCCTGTTATCGCCGGCCTGCTGGGTCTTTGATGCCCTGGCTGAAGACATACCTCGTCATCGCATTGGCCATCGGGGCGCTCATCTCGACGGCGCTCCTCGTGCTGGAGCCGCTGACCGACTTCGCGTTGCTTTGGCTGGAGTGGCCGGGCATCAGCGCAGCGTATTTTGTCCGGGGAGCGGTCGGAGGATCGACCTTGCTGGGCATCGCCATGTGCTGGGTCGTGAATGCGCTGACCTACGGTCTCGGTGCCTTCGTCATTCTCGGCGCCGTCAAGGTGCTCCGGGAAGCATGATCCCTCACGCCGTCTCCTCGTCGCCCTTCGCGACGACCTCGACTTCGAAATAGCCCATGTCGCGGAGCTCGGCGGCTTTCTTCTCAGCCGCTTCCCTTGTCTCTCGTTTCAAGATGATCTGGCCCGCTCCGTCGCGGGCGCAAACGAAATAAGCCATTCTCGATTCCCAATTCCGTTTGCTTACGCACGGAGCCGGGTTCCCGCAATCGGATGCCTCACTGCTCCAGCCCGGCCTTTTGCCGCATCTTGTCGATCAGCTCGGAGGCCTCGGCCTTGGTCAGCTCGTCCGCGGGCGGGCTGTCGTGCGCCTGCTCGGCGAGGGTCTTGAGGTAGGATTCCTGGGCTCCGGTCATCGGGTCGTCGCCGGAAACCCAATCCTTCGGGTCCTTCCTTGTGTTGTCGGCCATCGCACATCTCCTATTTCCGTCTTCCGTAGAACGTCGGACTCGACTCTTCGTTCCGTTTTTGTTCTCATGGGGCATATCTCGAATTCGCGAGGCGGAACAATGCCGGACCTGGATTTTCTCAGGCGGGAGATCGAACGGATGCGCATCCAGATGGGCAGGCAGAGGAAGGAGATCCTCCAGCTGCAGCGGGCAGGTATCGGCACGGCTTCGGCGCAGGCGCTGCTGTCGCGGATGGAGGCGAAGGTCGAAAGCCTGTGCGCGGAACGCGATGCGCTGAAGGCGGCAGAGCCGCGCCCGGCCAAGGGCCGGGTGCTCGGCGGGAGGTCGTGGTGAGCAGGCGGTGGTTCGACGACGAGAGAGACCTGTCGCCGTTCCTCACCGCGCTCGAGGACGTTCGCCGGCGCGCGACGCGGGAAGGGTGGTGCTATGCCCACGTCCAGGCCATCATCGTCGCCATCGATCAATACGCGGAAGCAGCTACCGGCAACCGCGAATATTTCCTGAACAAGCCGGTTTCGATCGGGGACAACCGGAAGGCGGCGGACATTCCGTGAGCGCGCTCGGTCATGCGGCGAGCGCGCAGGGCAAACCCCAGGCTGCGCGCTTGTCGCTGCCGCCGCTCAGCGCGGTGCGACGGAGGGCGCCGACCTCGTGCGCGCGGGCGAAGCGGTCTTGCTTCGCGGCGGAGCAGTCTGGCGGTTCTTGCCGGACTTCGGACCGGCTTTTGGCGTGATCCCGTTCTGCTCGTCGAACTGCTTCAGCCAGGCCGCGATGTATCGCGGGTCATCGGGACAAAGCCGCTCGAGCAAACGAAGGTTCTGCGCTCTGAATTCCACAAGGGTTTTCGGCATCACGGCTCCTCAAAACCCTGCCCGCCGCAAAAACTGCGTCCGGGCGGCCGCCGGGTCAACGGCAAAGAGCGCTTGAAATCCCGGGCGAGCTGATGCAGCGCCAAAAGCGAAAACCCCGCCCTTTCGGGAGCGGGGTTCTCTGTCGAGGTGAAGCTTAGGGACGCTTCAACTGTAAGACGCGCGAGGGCTGAGAAAGTTCAAAAGAACATGCGCCAGTTTCGCCGAAGCGCGGATACGTCGGCGCGCACGTCACGCCCTTGCGGCCAGGCTCAGGCCGCGATCCGGTGCTCGACGGGAGCCGTCAGAAACTTGAGCGCTTCGGCATGCGCGAGATCCGGAACCGCGATCGCCGTGTGGCTGTGCATCGCGTGTGTCCGCGACGTCGCGATCTGGTCCAGGATCTCCTTGCCCTTGATGACATGGAGGCCCATGCCGTCATCGACCGGGAAGATCGCCAGCACCACGTCGTAGGCGGCGATCACGGCTTTGAGCGCTTCGGCCTTGTCTTCGGCGACATCGACGAAAATACGAACATCCGCCGCGAGTTCACGCAGCTCGTTAAAATCCAGCACTGTGAGGATACTCCAACGCAACCAACCTGATTGAAGCTTGGTCGCGTTAGGTTACTGAAGCGTCAACAACGGGTCGCCGGGCCACAAGTTTCACGGCGAGGTGACCTCATGCTCTCAAGCGGATCATGCTCTAAAGCGCGATGAGATCTGGATGAATCGTCATCGCGCTTCAGGTTGTTGTTTGCGCATGATCTTTCCGGAAAACCGCTTGGCACTTTTCCGGATCATGCTCTAGCGCTTGGCGTCGTCCTCGCGAAGCCTCGCCTCCGCGGCCTCGTCCACGAGAGTCAGGCTGGCGCCGTCAAAGCTCAGCTTGAACCCGCGGCCGACGATCCATGTCCAGCCGTCCCGGTCCTTGATGGCCGGCGCGTTGAACTGGTCGGAGATCGACTTGACGGCAGCTTCCTGCGCCCCCGGATTGTTCAGCGTCGCATTGACGCGCCAGATCGGGTGCCTGGCGTCAGCTTCAACGCCGTGAGCCGTGACCCTGGCCCCGTTGATCTCGCATTCGAAGGTGTACGGACCTCGGTTCTGCCGGCAGAGATAATGGCGTTGACCGACGAGCTTGCTCGCCTCGTCGAATGTCATCCCGGGCGAGAAGCCGAAGATGTCGGACTTCTTCACGAGCGCGAGGGACGCAGGCTTCAGGAAGCTCGGCTGGATCGCGACGAGGGCTGCGACGGCGAACACGATCAAACCTGCGATGACGATAGCGACCTTCATCAGCACTCCATGAGAAAAGTTGCGGCCTTATAGCAGTCGCGGCGCACTGCCGGGTTCAAGAAAATTGCAGGTCTTACAGCATCTTGCACAGGAAGTCGGGAATCCCGTAGCGCCCATGCTTGCGTTTTCGGCCTCGATAGGGTCTAAGCCCGATCACTTCATGACTTCTGGCATGAATCAGCAGCGCGCATTCGCGGGTCCGGCCGCGTCCCCAGCAGCAGATTGCTCCGCGCACCCCTTCAAAGGAATTCAGACCATGGCGAAGATGACGAAGACCCAATTGATCGATGCAATTGCCGAGGGCACGCAGCTTTCGAAGAACGACGTGAAGTCGGTGATCGAGTACATGGCGACCGTCGGCTACAAGGAGCTCAACGAATCCGGCGAGTTCGTGATTCCCGGCTTCGTGAAGATGTCGGTCGTGAACAAGCCGGCGACCGAAGCCCGCATGGGCGTCAATCCGTTCACCAAGGAGCCGATGCAGTTTGCGGCCAAGCCCGCCAGCAAGTCGGTCAAGGCCTCGCCGCTGAAGGTGGCCAAGGACGCCGTCTGACCTGCCGGCGATGTCGTTGCGGTCGGCGCATTGGCGCCACGGCGCAGCAATCGACGGCTGAAGAGCAGGTGGTGCTCGGCCATGCCGAACATCACCCACGACCATCGGGACGAAGCATAGCGCGGTCCTCGCGCTGTCCGGAACGGCGAGGTCCGCTCCGTCGCCATCGTCGCCCGCTCCAAGAGAACTCCAAGAGAAAAAGCCTCGCGCTTTCGCGCGAGGCTTTTTTGGCTGACGGCGTTGGGATTTCAGCGCCTCGCCGGCAGCCCTCGGTCATAACCTAAAGTTGAAATCGGAAAAAGCAACAGCGCCGCCGTGACGGAGTATATTCGTCAGGCGACGCTGCCGTGTAACTGGGCGCTGAAATCCCCAGCTTCCATAGGTGCTTGCCGCGCCGAAAAAGGTTCAACGCCGCCCTCAACGATAATTTCGCGGGTGGGGCTGGACTTTTTGTTCTCATTTTGTTCTAGTGTGAGCCGCCCCTGGTGGACCGTTGGAGGTTGCTCATGACCGTCGAAAAACAGCGCGAGGTGATCAGGCTCTGGAACGAGCTCAGGAAGCTGGAAGGCCCTGCCGCGGAAGAACTCCGCATCCAGATCCTCGCATGCTTCTCGAAGGAAAAGCCGAAGCGGGCGGCATGACCTGCTTCGGGGCGACGGCGTGCGAGAAGCTTTGTGGGAGAAGGGTCTCGCCGCCGAGGAGTTCTGCCGTATCGAACGTGTGAGCGCGCGCGCTTTCATCGATCGTTAGGATTTGCTCTGCGTCCGATCCCGCTGCTCCGATTCGTTCTTCGCGAACGAAATGGAGTCGAAGCTGGAACAAAGCCGGATGCTCGTTGCGCCGCGCTTCGCCCGGAGCTGCCAGGTGCGGCCTGGCTAACGATAGCTTACGCGGATGCCGATAACCCTATTCGGTTAGGTTAAAAGCCCAATCGCGTTGCGCTGGTCGCGCGTTGGGGTAGGTGTTCCGGCAAGGACAAGCAAGAAACGACCTTGCCCAATAACGATTGCCAAAGAACGATTGCCAAAGAACGATTGCCCAAGAAGCAATTTGCCATGACGCCTTTTTCAGAGCCGTCTTTCTTTCAAGGCGACCGGCACACCTACCGGCGGGTTGCCGTCGTCGGCGCGCTGTTCTGTCTTGCTTTCGTCGTGGTCAGCTTCTCGCTGCGGCCGCAGTCCGAGGACACGCGCGTTGCGGTCAAGGCCGACCGGCTGGTGCGTACGGCCGGCCAGGCGCCGCGCGCCAATTAACGCTCGTCGCCGCAGCGGCTTTCGTCGGCCCGCGCCTGCGGGCCTGCGGGGCCGCGCGAGGCGAGCGCCACGAAGCCGGCATAGCCGGACAGGTTGAGCAAGACTTCGAGCCAGACGGGCATATCGGCCTCTTTCCCTCCACTCGGCGTGAGGAAAGATTCAACGTCTGCGCGCAATCCCGGTTCCATGCTCCTGCAGAGAAATCAGAGCGGAGAGGAGGGGTCGAGCCTTCGGCCGAGAGTCGCGACGGATTCGGTCGACGGCTGCTCCTTCAGGAACTCGGCAATGGCCTGCGCCAGCTCGCGGTCGCTCATCGGCGTCGGCGGCGGGCGCAGCGTGCCGACACCGAAGCTGCGGACGATCTCGTCGTAGTGCTCATCGTCGGATCTGGGAACCAATTTGCGGATACGGGCCAGCAAAGCGGATAACGGCAAGCTCTCCTCCTCGATCGTCGTCCCCGCTGGCAACCGTCATGGTCTGCTGCCATCTGCTCCCGTGAAACTGAAAACCCCGCCAGCATCGCGGAGATGCTGACGGGGTCTTCATGCTGTCGCCTCAACCCGGATGGCGGAGGCTCCCGCACTTGGAACATCAATCCGCGGCGGGCGATTTCGTTCCCGTCGCATCTATTTTTTGACGACGATCGGGTTCCCGGCACCCCGCGACCATCACTGGCGGCATTGGTCGTCGCCAAAAGCGAAAAGCCCGGAGCGCTGCTCCGGGCTTTTTTCATTCGCATCTCGCCGCCCTGCGCGACGATGTTACGGCCAGAGCGAGGGCCGCTCGACCTTGCGGGCATTCTCCAGCGTCGACACGAAGTATTCCTCGCGCTCGCGCTTGAATTTCTCCTGAGTGGCACGGAAGGCGGCGACACGGGCGGCAATTTCTTCGCGTTCGCGCTCTTTGCGTTGTTCGTCCTCGGTCATGTCAAATCCCCTCTACACCTTGAGTATGTGCACATCCGAACTCAAAGCACTGCCGCCGCAATCACGTTGAGTCGCGTCAACACATCCATTGGCACTCCCGAATGGGGCGTCAATGGGGAGGAGGCATTGCAGGAATGTGATATGCGAAGGTCGGAAGAAATTGCCGAGCGCATTGCGTTGGCGCTTGATAGGAGCGTCAGCGATCTTGCCGCTTGCGCATGTTGCTGCCAGGCCAAACTATCGGGAGGCGCGATTGATCGCATCGGATCTTCAGAGCGGCATCGAGCGGCTCGGCGACATGATCGCCGAGGCCAGGACCATCGTCCCGTTCACCGGTGCCGGCATCTCGACCGAATGCGGCATTCCCGACTTCCGCTCGCCCGGCGGCGTTTGGACGCGCAACCGTCCGATCCCGTTCGACGAGTTCGTCGCGAGCCAGTCGGCGCGGGACGAATCCTGGCGCCGGCGTTTTGCGATGGAGGAGGTGTTTGCCGCAGCGAAGCCCGGCCGCGGCCATCGGGCGCTGGCATCGCTCTACCGCGCCGGCAAGGTTCCCGCCGTCATCACCCAGAACATCGACAATCTGCACCAGGCTTCCGGCTTCGCCCCGGAGCATGTGATTGAACTTCACGGAAATACCACTTATGCGCGCTGCATCGGATGTGGGCAGGCCTATCCGCTCGACTGGGTGAGGCGCCGCTTCGACGACGAAGGCCGCGCGCCCGCCTGCACCGCCTGCGACGAGCCGGTGAAGACCGCCACGATTTCCTTCGGCCAGATGATGCCGGACGACGAGATGCAGCGCGCGACGGCGCTGTCGCAGGCCTGCGATCTCTTCATCGCGATCGGTTCCTCGCTGGTGGTCTGGCCGGCCGCCGGCTTTCCGATGATGGCCAGGCGCGCCGGTGCACGTCTCGTGATCATCAATCGCGAGCCGACCGAGCAGGACGACATCGCCGACCTCGTCATCCACCACGACATCGGCGAGACTCTCGGGCCCTTTGTCGGAAATTGAGGCGGCAATTTGATTCGCGGCTGTGCAAGCTGTTCATAGGTTCCGGCGAATCTCTTTTTTGTCTATGCGTCGCAACCGGGAGTGTTATCTTTTGAGTCGAAAGATTCGCGTCGCGTCGAATCGAGAACATTCTCTTAAGACGCGTGATTCGAGCGCCGCCAATGTGGCGGGTTGCATGGCAGTGTGGGGTCCGGGGTTATGGGGTCGTCGGACGGATTTGAGTCCAAGAAGCTTGGAGTTCCCGGACAGGGCACCTCGCCGGGGCGATTGACGCCGGGCGAGCATGGCAGCGCCGGCCACGACAATGCACTCAATCCCTTCACCGGGTTGGGCGAAGCCAGCGCCAACCTCGTCGAGGTCACCGGCGTCATCAAATGGTTCGACGCTTCCAAAGGTTACGGCTTCATCGTTCCCGACAATGGCTGGCCCGACGTCCTCCTGCACGTTACCGTGCTTAGGCGCGACGGCTTCCAGACGGCTTACGAAGGCGCCCGCATCGTCGTCGAGTGTATCCAGCGCGCCAAGGGCTACCAGGCTTTCCGCGTCGTCTCGATGGACGAATCGACCGCGATCCATCCGGCGCAGATGCTGCCGCCGCGCACCCATGTCACGGTCACCCCGACCAGCGGACTGGAGCGGGCCCAGGTCAAATGGTTCAACCGCCTGCGCGGCTTCGGCTTCCTGACCTGCGGCGAGGGCACCCCCGACATCTTCGTGCACATGGAGACGCTGCGCCGCTTCGGCATGACAGAGCTCAGGCCGGGCCAGTATGTGCTGGTCCGCTTCGGGCCCGGCTCCAAGGGCATGATGGCGGCCGAGATCCATCCCGAGACCGGATCGCCCGGATTGCAGTCGCACTAGCAATATCAATTCCCGCAATCGTGAGCAGAGGCGCGCTGCAAGTCCGGCGCGCCTCTTCCTTTTCGGGCGGTCGCCGCGTAAGGACTGACTTCACGTCCCACGCCGCGAGTGCCCCCATGACTTCTGATCGAAAGGCCGTCTGGTCCGCTCTGAAGGGCTGGCTGGCCGCCATCCTCGTCATCGCCTTCTGGGCCGTCGCCGGCACGCCGGCCGGCGCCGCCAGCTTCCAGCCGCTCGAGATCGTCACCAAGAACGGCGTGCAGGTGTTCTCGGTCGAGATGGCAACGACCGAGGAGGAGAAGCGAACCGGCCTGATGTACCGCAAGGAATTGCCCGACGGCAAAGGCATGCTGTTCGACTTCAATCCCGAGCAGGAAATCTCGATGTGGATGGAGAACACCTACGTGTCGCTCGACATGATCTTCATCCGCGCCGATGGCCGCATCCTGCGCATCGCGGAGAATACCGAGCCGCTGTCGAGGAAGATCATCTCCTCCCGTGGACCCGCCCGGGCCGTGCTGGAGGTGGTGGCGGGGACGGCGCAGAAGTACGGCATCCGCCCCGGTGACCGCGTCGGCCACCCCCTGTTCGGCGGCAAATAGGACGGGGCAGGGGCGATTGCGGCTCAGGCCGGGCGTGCTGACGACCTGGTTTGGAAGCTTGCTGGCGCCCTGGGAAGCGTGTATCGACGGGGCTCGCCGGACATTCGGGGTATAGCGCAGCCTGGTAGCGCGGCAGTTTTGGGTACTGCAGGTCGTTGGTTCGAATCCAGCTGCCCCGACCAGTCCCTGGCGGCGCCGGCTCTCTCAGGTCAGCATCCGACCCGCGCTCGTCAGTTCGAGGCGTACCAGCCGGGCGGAAATGGCACGTACGGCCAGGCCAATTGGTTGTCGTTGGCGGCTTGCAGCGGGCGTTGCGAAGCCATGCTCACGATCGGCGCGGGCGGCGCCACGCGAAGCGCGAGGCGCAGAGGCGCACATTGCAGTTTCATCATTGTCGTCCCCCCGCGCAATTCACCTGCTTCAAACGTCCGACCGTCGGCAAAGTTCAGTCTAAAAATCATCGTGCGCCAAAACGGCGCGCTTCTCCTCAAATCGCGGGCATTCTAGAAAAACCGCCGCAGGCTTTCAACCGATCGCGTCGCTCCATCCCAGGAAGTAAGGTTGATCGGCAAGGTTAAAGGCGAGCGGCCGTTGCGGCCGTTTGGCTGGCTGTTATCAGGTCGGTCCCGGCTCGCGATGGGCAGTTTTCACTCTGTGTGACCACAGATGATTGTTCGTCGCGGTGTGCGGATCTTTTGAGTTCTGCGCCAGCGAGTTCTGCCCATGTCTCTTGACCGCAACATCAGGACCGTCGGTCCGCAATCGAACTGGACCGAGATCTGGCACCTCTGGACGGTGATCGTGCCGCGCCGCTCCATCAACGGGCAGTTCGTTCTCGGCAAGGTCTGGCGTCGCCACGACGGCCGAGACTGGATCTACAAGAAGTTCACCGAGTTCGACAAAGAAGAGGCGGCCTGAAGCGCGATGAGATCGGGATGACCGTCATCGCGCCTCGATTTGTCGTTGACGCTGTACGGTCCTAGCCCGCGTGCCGCTCGCCGGCCGCCGATCCCGGCGCCTGCACGCGCGGCAGCGGCAGCTTGAAGTGACGCTTCGCATAGGCGACGATTTCGGCGTCAGACGGATGGTCGGCCGCTTCCACCGCGACAATCCGTTTGGCGAGATCGGGTGCGCTTGCGCGAATGTGGCTGGCCAGCTCCGTCTTCGCGCTCGCCGGCCCGATGATGAGGATCTCACCGGCATCGGCGAGGGCCGTGGCCACCTCGGCGTAGAATGCCTTGTCGGGAGCCGCATGGCCGCTTCCGATGCTATTGGCCTTGTGGTGCAGATGACGCGTCGCCAGGTGCGGATGCAGCGTGACTTCGTCCGAGCCGCTCAGGCCGAGATGGAAGATGCGGGCCTGCGAGTGATCGATCCATACCACGGCGTGGAAATGAGAGGGCATGAGTTGGGCCTTGTGCGAGAGGAGGCCGCCGGGCTCTGTGCGGCGGCTTAAGTCGCGGCCACATTATGCGTGCCGGCGTCACCTCTGTTGACCCAGGTCAATTCGAATCCCGAGCGCCCGCCTCGCGGGGGCGTTCCGAAGGCCGCACCGAACGTTCTCAGGCCGCCTTCGCCTCCGCAGCCGGCTTGGCCGGCGGCGGCTTCAGCGGCTTGTCCTGCTTCTTCGACCACGAGATGTAATAAGCCACCGTCGTCATGATCGCGATGCCGGCGACGCTGACGAAGATCTGCGCGAGCAGCGAGCCCGAGCTCATCGACAGCTCGAAATGACCGACGAAGGACAGGAATACGCCGACGCAGAACACGGCGAGCGACTGCTGGCCGCAGACGATCAAGGGGTCGAACACCTTCCACTCCAGCCCCGGCCACTCCTTTGGCACGAAGCGGATCACCAGGATCACGATCACGACGAAGTGGAGGAAGCGGTACGGCGCGAGGTTGGTCTTGTCATTGGGGTTGAAGGCGGAGAACAGCCATTCCGGGAACATGCCGCCGAAGGTGGGGAAGCGGCCGGCCATGGTCATGACCAGCGCGAACAGGAGATAAGCGAGGCAGACCCACAGCGTGATTGGCGAATTGATCAGCGCGATCGAGCGGCGCGCGCCGCCCATGGAGCACCAGGCGCCGAACACGAACAGCACCTGCCAGCAATACGGATTGAAGTACCACTGGCCGGCCGGATAGGCGGTCAGGTTCCAGCCATTATGACGCGCGACGAGCCACAGCACGATCGACAGCATCATCGTCAAATCGGGCTTGCGCAGCATGAACCACAGCACCGGCGGAAACAGGCCCATCAGCACGATGTAGAGCGGCAGCACGTCGAGGTTGAGAGGCTTGAAGCGCAGGAACAGGCCCTGGCGCAGGGTCTCGGTGGCGTTGTCGACGAGGCCGGCGACGTTGAACTCGTTGATCATCTCGGAATCGCCGAAGCGCAGCGCGAGATAGCTGATCGAGGCGATGTAGATCACGAACAGGATGATGTGGGCGACATAGAGCTGCCAGACCCGCTTGGTCAGGCGCGTAGCGCCGACGATGAAGCCGCGGTCCAGCATCATTCGTGCATAGACGAAGGAGGCGGTGTAGCCGGAGATGAAGACGAACAGGTCGGCCGCGTCGGAAAAGCCGTAGTTGCGGGTCGTGATCCAGTTCACGACGTTGTCGGGGATATGGTCGAGAAAGATCGCCCAGTTCGCGACACCGCGAAACAGGTCGAGCCGGAGGTCGCGACCCTTGTCGGGAAGCGTGGCGCTGACGTTCAGGAAGGCCATGCGTCGGGAGCTTTCAGAGAGGACGGATCTGCTGGTATTGACGAGACGGCGCCGGGCAGGATCCCGGCGCGGAAGGCGGGTACGCAATTGTCACGGTGCAGCATAATGACTATACCGTTGGCGAGGGGGCCGGGGCCGGAATCACGATCAGTTCCCAGCCGGTTTCTCTATACTATCCCCGAGATTTCCACCAACTGCCACCGTGACGCATCGAAATCGAACGAAAAGACCTGGAGGCCCGGACCAGTCATGACCGCACGCATTTTCAAGCCTGCCAAGAACGCGATGCAATCGGGCCGGTCCAAGACCAGGGAATGGCAGCTCGATTACGAGCCGGAGCAGCCGCGGTCGGTCGAGCCGCTGATGGGCTGGACGTCGTCGGCCGACATGAAGCAGCAGATTACGCTGCGCTTCCACAGCAAGGAAGAGGCGATCGCCTATTGCGAGCGCAAGGGCATCGCCTATCAGGTGATCGAGCCCAAGGAGTCGATCCGCCGGCCGGTCGCCTATGCCGACAATTTCTCGTTCCGCCGCGGCGAGCCCTGGACGCATTGAGGGGCCATTCTCTCCCGAAGCATCTGAAGTGCCGTCATGCCTGGGCTTCCCGCGCGGCCGAAGCCGCTTCGGCGCGGCGGTAGATGAAGAACGTGGATGGGCCGGGACGAGCCCGGCCATGACGAAGAGAGCGGCTGGTCGCCCGTGCCCGCCCTTGGCAGCCATTTCCAACCGTGCTTCGCTGGCGGTCATGACACGACCATGGCGAGGCGGGGATGGCGGGGCGTGACCAGCTCGACGGCGTCGATCTGAAAATCCTATCCGAGCTGCAGCAGGACGGGCGGGTGCGCAACAACGAGCTGGCGCTACGCGTCGGCGTGTCCGCGCCGAACTGCCTGCGGCGGCTGAAGTCGCTGTTCAGTCGCGGCGTGATCCGGGCGGTGCGTGCCGTGATCGACGAGCGGCTGCTCGGCTATGAGGTGGTGTCGTTCGTCTCGATCCAGCTCGGCAGCCAGGCCCAGCCGGTGCTGGAGGCGTTCGAGAGCTCGATCGCCGCGATCCCGCGCATCCAGCAGTGCTGGCGGATTTCCGGCGACACCGACTATCTGCTCAAATGCGTGGCCCCGAGTGTCGAGAGCATGCGCCAGCAGCTCCTGCATTTCGCGGCGATGCCAAACGTGAAGAACGTCCGCAGCTTCCCCGTGCTCGGAGTTGCCAAGGACGTGCCGCTGCCATTGCAGGAGGTCGCGGTGGCGTAGCCGGTAGGGCTGCGAATATCCCAGCGGAAATCGGAATTTCATCGCAGCGCCTCAGCGATACCGCCCCCGAAACTCGCGCGGGGAGGTGCCGGTCCAGGTTCGAAAGGCCCGCGAAAAGCTCTTCTCGTTGCGGAAGCCGGCGATCTCGGCGATGCGCTTGACCGGCGTGCGGCCGCGCATCAGCTCCTGTTTGGCCAGCTCGAATTTCGCCTCCTCCTTGAGATCGCGCAGCGAGGTGGACTCCTCGCGCAAGCGGCGATGCATGGTGCGGGTGGAGAGCGCGAGCTCGCGCGCGACGTCCTCGGCGCCGAGGACCCGTCCGCGCGCATCGCGCAACACGCGGCGGACGCGCTCGACGAGCAGGCGGTCGCGCCGGTACGGCAGCACGGTGAGCCGAAGCGCGCCCTTCAGCATGTTGTCGAGATCGGCCGCGCTGCGCGTGATCGGCAGCGACAGATAGTGCTTGTCGAAGATGATGGCCGCGCGGTCCGCATCGAAGCGGACGCTCCGGCAGAAGATGGTCGGATAGACCGAGACGTGGCCGGGCTGGGAGTAAGGAAACTCAGCCGCGCGGAGCGCGATCTGGGAGTCGACAGCCCAGCATGAGAAGCCGAGCACGTAGCGGAACAGCGTGACGAGGCAGAACTCGCGGAAGGGCCCGAGGTCACGCAGCTCACGGATCGATACGACAGCGGTCTCTTCGCCAACCTCGAGATCGAGCAGCACATCCTCGGTGACCAGGCGGTGATGCCGGCACCAGCGCTTGAGCGCGACCTCCAGCGTCGGTGCGGCGATGGAGGCCCGGCACAGCATGCCATAGGTGCCCCAGGGCAGCCGGCGCGAGAACCAGCCGAGCGCCTCGTCATCGAGCTCGCGCATGGCATGGCCAGCCAGCGCCTCGAACTGGGCCGCGGTGACCCGCCCATCCGGAGAATTGACCAGCTCCGGCGCGACCTGGCCCCGGCTCAAGGCTTCGGCAGGATCGCGGCCGTAGCGCTCATAAGCGGCCACCACGCCGCGGACAAAGGCGGCGGGCGTGACGGCGCGGCGCGGAATTGCGGTGGCGGCTTGAAAAGGCATCGGAATTCCTGTGAGGAAATCCTCGCCAAGTTTGGCGGAAAATGCAACCTTTTCGACTGCAAGAGGGCCGGGACCGGGCTAGGTTCGGAGCCCAAAATAGGGAGGACTCGCCTTGAACATCCCGAGCATCGATTTCGATCTGGGCGAAGACATCAGCATGCTGCGCGATACGCTTCGCGCCTTCGTCGAGGCGGAGATCACCCCGCGTGCGGCCGACATCGAGAAGGCCAATCTGTTCCCCGCGGACCTCTGGAAGCGCTTCGGCGAGCTCGGTCTGCTCGGCATGACCGCGCCGGAGCAATATGGCGGCTCCAACATGGGCTATCTCGCCCATATCGTCGCCATGGAGGAGATTTCGCGCGGCTCGGCGGCCGTGGGCCTGTCCTACGGCGCCCATTCCAACCTCTGCGTCAACCAGATCCGCCGCAACGGCAACGATGCCCAACGCCAGCGCTATCTGCCCAAGCTGATCTCCGGCGACTATGTCGGCGCGCTCGCGATGTCCGAGCCCGGGGCCGGCTCCGACGTGGTCTCGATGAAGCTGCGCGCCGACAAGCGCGGCGACCGCTACGTGCTCAACGGCTCCAAGATGTGGATCACCAATGGCGGCGATGCCGACGTGCTGGTGGTCTACGCCAAGACCGATCCGGAGGCTGGCCCGCGCGGCATGACCGCGTTCCTGATCGAGAAAGGCTTCAAGGGCTTTACCCACGGCCAGCATCTCGACAAGCTCGGCATGCGCGGCTCCAACACCTATCCGCTGTTCTTCGACGATTGCGAGGTGCCGGAGGAGAACGTGCTCGGCAAGGTGGGCGAGGGCGTCAAGGTGCTGATGTCCGGCCTCGACTATGAGCGCGCGGTGCTCTCGGGCGGTCCGCTCGGCATCATGGCGGCCTGCATGGACGCGGTGGTGCCCTACATGCACGAGCGCAAGCAGTTCGGCCAGCCGATCGGCGACTTCCAGCTGATGCAGGGCAAGCTCGCCGACATGTATTCGACCTGGCAGGCCACGCGCGCCTATGTCTATGCGGTGGGCCGCGCCTGCGACCGCGCCGATCACGCACGCAGCTTACGCAAGGACGCCGCGGCTGCGATCCTCTATTCCGCGGAGAAGGCGACCTGGATGGCGGGCGAGGCGATCCAGGCGCTGGGCGGGGTCGGCTATACCTCCGAATTCCCGGTCGGGCGGCTGTGGCGCGATGCCAAGCTCTACGAGATCGGCGCAGGCACCTCGGAGGTGCGCCGCATGCTGATCGGCCGCGAGCTGATGGCCGAGACGGCTTAAGTCTTTCACCTCATTGGAATCATCATGCCGCTTCATTCCAGCATCGATCCGTCTTCATCAGATTTTGCGCGCAATTCCGAGGCCATGCGCGGCCTCGTCGCCGACTTGCGCGAAAAGCTTGCCCAGGTCGCTGGCGGTGGCGGCGAGGCCTCGCGCAAGCGCCACACCGCGCGCGGCAAGATGCTGGCGCGCGAGCGCGTCGACCTGCTGGTCGATCCCGGCACCTCGTTCCTGGAGCTATCGCCGCTCGCGGCCTACGGTCTCTATGGCGGCGACGTGCATTCGGCCAGCGTCATCACGGGGGTGGGCCGCATCGCGGGCCGCGAATGCGTTGTTGTCGCCAACGATGCCACCATCAAGGGCGGCACCTACTACCCGATGACGGTGAAGAAGCATCTGCGGGCGCAAGACATTGCGCGGCAGAACAATCTGCCCTGCGTCTACATGGTCGATTCCGGCGGCGCCTTCCTGCCGCTGCAGGACGAGATCTTTCCGGACGAGCGGCACTTCGGCCGCATCTTCTTCAATCAGGCGCAGATGTCGTCGCAGGGCATTCCGCAGATCGCGATCGTGATGGGCTCCTGTACCGCCGGCGGCGCCTATGTGCCGGCGATGTCAGACGAGAGCATCATCGTGCGCAACCAGGGCACCATCTTCCTCGGCGGCCCGCCGCTGGTGAAGGCCGCGACCGGCGAGGTCGTGAGCGCGGAAGAACTCGGCGGCGCGGATGTGCATTCGCGGCAATCCGGCGTGACCGATCACTACGCCCAGAACGATGCGCATGCGATCGGCATCGCCCGGCGTATCGTCGGCACGCTCAAGCCTTCCGCACGGCCGAACCTGAACATGCATGCGCCGCGCGATCCGCTGTTTCCGGCGGAGGAAATCTACGGGGTGGTGCCGGTCGACGGCCGCAAACCGTTCGACGTGCGCGACATCATCGCGCGCGTCGTCGATGGCTCGGAGTTCGACGAGTTCAAGAAACTCTATGGCACGACGCTGGTGTGCGGCTTCGCCCATATCTGGGGCTATCCTGTCGGCATCATCGCCAACAACGGCATCCTGTTCAGTGAGAGCTCGCTGAAGGGCGCGCATTTCATCGAGCTGTGCTGCCAGCGCGGCATCCCGCTTGTTTTCTTACAGAACATCACCGGCTTCATGGTCGGCAAGAAATACGAGGCGGGCGGCATCGCGCGCGATGGCGCCAAGCTGGTGACGGCGGTCGCGACGGCTTCTGTGCCGAAATTCACGGTGGTGATCGGCGGCTCCTACGGCGCCGGCAATTACGGTATGTGCGGTCGCGCCTATTCGCCGCGCTTCCTGTGGATGTGGCCCAACGCGCGCATCTCGGTGATGGGCGGCGAGCAGGCCTCAATGGTGCTGAGCCAGGTCCGCCGCGACAATATCGAGGCCAAGGGCGACAGCTGGTCGAAGGAAGAGGAAGACAAATTCCGCGAGCCCATTCGCGCGCAATATGAGAGCCAGGGACATCCGTATTATGCGACCGCGCGTCTCTGGGACGACGGCGTGATCGACCCCGCCGACACGCGCCTCGTGCTTGGGCTCGGGCTCTCGGCGGCGTCGAATGCGCCGATCGAGCCGACGAAATTCGGCCTGTTCAGGATGTGATGCGATGGACCGCTCAAAGCTCTACCGCCGTTTTCGCACCCTCCTGATCGCCAACCGCGGCGAGATCGCCTGCCGCGTCATTCGCACCGCGCGGGCCATGGGCCTGCGCACGGTCGCGGTCTATTCCGAGGCCGATCGCGACGCCATGCATGTCGCGTTGGCGGACGAAGCCGTGCTGCTCGGGCCGGCACGGGCCCGCGACAGCTATCTCAATGTCGAGCGCTTGATCGAGGCTGCGCGCAAGACCGGCGCCGAGGCCGTGCATCCCGGCTACGGCTTCCTGTCCGAAAATGCCGAGTTTGCGCGGGCCTGCTTCGACGCTGGGCTGGTGTTCGTCGGCCCGACCGCCGGGATGATGAATGCGATGGGCTCGAAGTCCGGCTCGAAAGAGCTGATGGAGAAAGCCGGCGTGCCGCTGGTGCCAGGCTATCACGGTGAAGCCCAGGACGAGGCGACGCTTGCCAAGGCGGCCGACAAGATCGGCTTCCCAATCCTGGTGAAGGCCTCCGCCGGCGGTGGCGGCCGCGGCATGCGCATCGTGCGCTCCGCGGCCGAGCTGGGGCCTGCGATCGTCAGCGCCAAGCGCGAAGCCCTGGCCGCCTTCGGCGACGATCGCATGCTGATCGAAAAATACGTCGACAATCCCCGGCATATCGAGGTGCAGGTGATTGGCGACAGCCACGGCAATCTGCTCTCGCTATTCGAGCGCGAATGCACCTTGCAGCGCCGGCACCAGAAGGTGATCGAGGAGGCGCCGTCGCCGACGCTCAATGCCGCGCAACGCGAGACGGTCTGTGCCGCCGCGCGCAAGGCGGCAGGCGCGGTCAACTATGTCGGCGCCGGCACCATCGAGTTCGTCTCCGACGGCAAGGACGTGTTCTTCATCGAGATGAACACGCGCCTGCAGGTCGAGCATCCCGTGACCGAGCTGATCACAGGCATCGACCTCGTCGAATGGCAGCTGCGCGTCGCCTTCGGCGAGGCGCTGCCCTTGAGGCAGGACGAGATCAAGCTCAACGGCCACGCGATCGAAGCGCGCGTCTATGCCGAGAACCCGACCAAGAACTTCATGCCTTCGGTCGGCAGGATCTCGACCTGGCACATGCCGGCTGAAACCGGCGGCTTGCGCATCGACGCCGGCTATCGTGAGGGCGATAGCGTCTCGCCTTACTACGATGCGATGCTTGCAAAGACGATTGCGTGGGCGCCGACGCGGGACGTTGCAATCGACCGCCTGAACCGCGGGCTGGAAGAGTCCGACGTTCGCGGCATCGTCACCAACATCCCGTTCCTGTCGGCGCTGATCACGCATCCGAAGGTGCGGGCGAATGCGATCGACACCGGCTTCATCGAGCGCGAGCTGGCGGTGCTGACCGCGTCGGCGCCGGCGCCCGGAGAGCTGGAGCTCTGCGCCGCAGTCGCCGCAATCGTCAACGAGGAGCGGCAGACGGTGCAGGCGGAAGCAAATTCGCCCTGGCGGACCTTCGGCTGGCAGCCGGTCGGCCGCCGCCAGCGCAGCTTTGCGTTCCGCGTCGGCCATGGTCCGGAGCAGAAGATCATTCTGAACTACGGCAGCGGGCCGTCGACGCTGGCGATCGGCGAGCGCGAGCTGGCGTTCGCGATCGCGGCAAAGGACGGCGGCTTCGACCTGACCCTCGACGGCGTCAAATCGTCGGTGGCCGCGGTGATCGATGGCCATGAGCTGTACTTGCGCACCCGCAACGGCCGCTTCGACCTGCACTGGGTCGATCCGTTCGGCGGCGAGAGCGAGGAGCATGTCGGCGAGGACAAGATCGCTGCGCCCTTGCCGGGAACCGTCGTCGCCGTGCTGGCCGAGGAGGGTGCCAAGCTCGACAAGGGCGCGCCGATCCTCACGCTCGAGGTGATGAAGATGGAGCAGACGCTGCGCGCGCCCTATGCCGGCGTGCTGAAATCCATCAAGTGCAAGGTCGGCGACATCGTGCAGGAGGGTGTCGAGCTCGCCGTGGTCGAGCCGGCGGGAGAGTGACATGAGCGAGGAGGTCCGCATCATCGAAATGGGGCCGCGCGACGGCCTCCAGAACGAGAAGATTCCGGTCAGCGTCGAGGCCCGCATCGCGTTCGTCGAGGCGCTGGTCGCGGCCGGCCTCGATACGGTCGAGGTCGGCGCCTTCGTTTCGCCCAAGGCGATCCCGCAGATGGCGAGCTCGGACGCCGTGCTGCGCGGCATCGCGCATGTGAAGGGTGCCGAATTCCACGTGCTGGTGCCGAACGAGAAGGGCTATGACGCCGCGCGCGCCGCCGGTGCCAAAGTGGTCTCGGTGTTCGCAGCGGCCTCCGAAGGCTTCTCGCGGGCCAACATCAATTGCACGGTTGCGGAATCCATCGAGCGCTTCAAGCCGGTGCTGACACGCGCCAAGGCTGATGGCGTCAAGGTGCGCGGCTATATTTCCTGCGTGCTCGGCTGTCCGTTCGATGGCGAGATCAAGCCGAAGGCGGTGGCCGATCTTGCGAGCACGCTGTGGGATCTCGGCTGCTACGAGATCTCGCTCGGTGACACCATCGGTGTCGGCACACCCGATAAGGCGAAGGAGATGCTGCGCGCGGTATCCGCCAACATCCCGCCCGCAAAGCTCGCGATGCACTTCCACGACACCTACGGCCAGGCGCTCGCCAACCTCTACGCCGGCCTGGAGGAAGGCGTCCGGGTCATCGATGCGGCCGCCGGCGGCCTCGGCGGCTGTCCCTACGCGCCGGGCGCGACCGGCAATGTCGCCACCGAAGACGTCGTCTACATGCTGGAAGGCATGGGGATCAGGACGGGGGTCGATATGGAGAAGCTGCTGGCGGCGACCAACGCGATGAGCGTCGTGCTCGGCAAGCCGCCGGTGAGCCGCGTAGCATCCGCGTTGAATGCGAAGAAGAAGCGGGCAGATTCGTAGGGCTCAAATCTGGTAGGGTGGGCAAAGGCGCGAAGCGCCCTGCCCACCATCTTTCGCAATTGTCCGCAGAACGTGGGCACGCTACGCTTTGCCCACCCTACGAAACCTGCCGTTAGGCCGCCTTCAGCCCGACATCCGGCAGGCGCGGCCGGCTCTTCAGCGCTTTCGCCATCATGGCCTCGACCTCGGCCTTCTCTTGCGGCAGCAAAGCGAGGCGCGGCGGGCGGGTCAGGGCGGTGCCGCGGCCCATGATGTGCTCGCACAGCTTGATGCACTGGACGAGGTCCGGCCGCGCATCGAGATGGAGGAGCGGCATGAACCATTCGTAGAGCGGCATCGCCTCGGCAAAGCGCCCGGCTTTGGCGAGGCGAAACAGGGTCTCGCCCTCGCGCGGGAACGCGTTCGACATGCCCGAGACCCAGCCGACCGCGCCCATGGCGACGCTCTCGACGATGACGTCGTCGAGGCCTGCGAACAGCACGAAGCGGTCGCCGACCATGTTGCGGGTGTCGATGAAGCGCCGGGTGTCGCCGGACGAATCCTTGAAGCAGACCACGGTCTCGACGTCCGCGAGGGAGGCCAGGATATCGGGCGTGACGTCGTTCTTGTAGATCGGCGGGTTGTTGTAGAGCATCACCGGCAGGTCGGTCGCGCTGGCAACCGCGCGGAAATGCGCGGCGGTCTCGTGCGGCTTGGAGGAATAGACCAGCGCCGGCATGACCATGACGCCGTCGATGCCGATTCGTGCGGCTTCCTTGGCGGTCTCCACCGCGAACGCGGTGGTGAATTCGGCGATGCCGCACAGCACGGGCACGCGGCCCTTCGCGACCGACTTCGCGGTCTCCATGATCGCGACCTTCTCCTTGCGCTCGAGCGAGGTGTTCTCGCCGACCGAGCCACAGACGATCAGGCCGGAGACGCCGTCGCGGATCAAGCCGTCCATGACCTTGGCGGTCGCATCGATGTTCAGCGACAGGTCGTCGTTGAATTGTGTGGTGACGGCCGGGAAGACGCCTTCCCAGGAGATGCGTGGGCTCATTGCTTGGCTCCGATTGAAATTGTGCCGGCGGATCGTTCGATCCGCCGGGCATTGGCGTGAAGGGAATGGGTGGGCTTCAGAGCGTCGCGCCGACCTTGCGCAGCTCGGCGAGGACGGGGGCCTTGGGCAGCCAGATCTTGTCGAACTCGGCGATGACGGCCTCGGTGTCCTTGGCGTCGACCTGGCGGATCGGGATCGGCGCGTTCTTGAAGTTCTCGATCAGTTTGGGCTCGTTGCCGGCGAGCTCGTCGATCTGCGCGTCCAGCGTCGACTTGATCGTCTTGGTGATCAGCTCGCGATCGGCGGCGGGCAGCGATTGCCAGACCCGGCCGGAGACGACGGCGGCCATCGGCATGAAGACGGCGTTCATCTGCAGGATCACCTTCGAGACCTTGTCGAAGCGCTGATTCCAGGAGAATTCGAGATCGGCCTCGAGGCCGTCGACCTGGCCGTTGGCCATGGCGTCGAACACCTGCGGCGTCGGGATCGGCGTCGGCGCCGCGCCGAGCGAGGAATAGAAATCGCGATAGACCGGCGTCGGGTTGATGCGCAGCTTCATGCCCTTGATGTCGGCGAGCGAATTCAGGTCCTTGGAGGAGAACACCGCGCGCATGCCGGTGATGCCCCAGCCGAGGCCGATCGTGCCGGTCTCCTGCGGCAGCACCTCGAACAGCTTCACCGCCGCCGGATGGCGCACGAATTTCGCCACCGCCGGCGTCGAGCGCACGATGTAGGGCGCGTTGATCGCGGCGATGTGCGGCACGCGCGAGCCGAGCTCGGCGGCCTGGATGAAGCCCATGTCGAGCGCGCCGGACTGCAATTGCTGCATCATCGCGGTCTCGTTGCCGAGCTGGCCGGAGTGAAACACGGTCAATGTCAGGCGGCCGTTGGTGGCGGCCTTGAGCTCGTCGCCGAACTTGAGCGCGGCCTTGTTCCAGGAATGGCCGTTCGGCGTGATCAGGCCGAGGCGGAATTCCTTGGCCTGGGCGAGCGCCAGCGATGGCGCAAACACCGAGGCGGCGGCACTGGCGGCGAGAAAGCGGCGGCGTGACAGCGGCATGGTCGGGGTTCCTTTCGGATGGGTTTATTTGACGAGGATCAGCGAGAGCGACGGGTACAGCGAGAGCAGCACCAGGAGGATGCAGGAGATGACGAACAAGGGCAGCGTCACCATGAACATCCTGCCGGGCTTGGCGCCGGTGACGGCGGCCGCGACGAAGAAGCAAAGCCCGACCGGCGGCGACAGCAGGCCGAGCACGAGATTGATCACCACGACGACGCCGAACTGGCGGGGGTCGATGTGATAGACCTCGGTCGCGACCGGCAGCAGGATCGGCACCGTCATGATCAGGCCGGGAATGCCGTCGATCACCGTGCCGATCACCAGCAGGATCGCGTTGCAGATCAGCATGAAGCTGACGGGATCCTTGGCGACGGTCTGGATCCAGGCGGCGGTTTCCTGCGGCACCTTGCCGAAGATCAGCACCCAGGAGAACACCGCGGCGGCCGCGACCAGGAACAGCACGATCGCCGAATAGATCGCGCTGCGCAGCATCATCTGCGGCAGCTGCGAGAACTCGAACTCCTTGGTCCAGTATTTTCCGACGAGCGCTGCCGCGACCGCACCGACCGCGGCAGACTCGGTCGCGTTGGCGAGTCCGCCGAGGATGGTGCCGACGATGACGATCGGGATCAGCAGCGTCGGCGACGTCCGCAGGATCGTCATGACGCGCTGGCGCGGCGTCTGATAGTCGGCGCGCGGATAGTTGTAGACGTAGCCCATCAGCGCAATGACGAGGCAGAACATCACGGTGAGAATGACGCCCGGCACGATGCCGGCGATCAGCATGTCGCTGACCGAGACCTGCGCCAGCACGCTGTAGACCACGAACATCACGGAAGGAGGGATGATCGGGCCGAGCATGCCGCCATAGGCGGTGAGGCCCGCCGCGAAGGTCTTGTCGTAGCCCTTCTTCTCCATCTCGGGGACCATGATCTGGGCCATGATCGCGACCTGCGCTGTTGCCGAGCCCAGGATGGACGAGATGAACATGTTGGCGAGAATGTTGACGTAGGCGAGCCCGCCCTTCAGCGAGCCGACGAACGCCATCGCCATGTCGACGATGCGCCGCGTGATGCCGCCGCCATTCATGATCTCGCCGATCAGGATGAACAGGGGAATGGCGATCAGGCCGTAGCTGTCGACGCCGCCGAACAGCTGGAGCGGATAGGACTGGAACAGCACCGGGTTGCCGGATGCTGCGATATAGACGAGTCCGGCGAGGCACAGGCAGAGGCCGATCGGCACACCGACCAGCATGAAGGCCATGAAGGCTGCTGACGTAATCATCAATTGACCCCGTCGAGCTCGGAGAGCTGGAAACCCTTCGGCGCCGTGCGCGGGACCAGCTCGAGATCTTCAAGGAGATTGGCGAGGCCGTGAATGGTCATCGACACCGCGAAGATCGGCAGCGTCAGATAAAGCACCCAGGTCGGCCAGTTCAGCGTCTGGGTGCGCTCGGTGTAGAGGAAGTTGAACGTTTCGGCCGCGAGCTTGCGCCCGTCGAAGCCGGCGCGGGCGAGGCCGACCGGGTCCATCCACAGCACGCAGGTGACGATCAGCGCGACGCCGAACACGACGACGAGGCCGGTCGAGATCACTTTTGCAAACTTCTGGTGCTGAGCGGAAAGCCGCTCCGTCAGCATGGTGACCGCAAAATCGAGCCGCAGCCGCGTCATCGCGGACGCGCCGATGAAGGTCAGCCAGACCACGCAATAGACCGCCGATTCATCGATCCAGTAGATGGGAAAGTGCGAGTAACGGGTGACGACGTTCACCAGGATCAGGCCGGTGAGCAGGTACATCAGGCCCATCAGCGCCAGCCGCTCGCAGGCGAGCAGGGCGCTCGACGTCCGGACGATCATGCGTCGGAGGCTGAGTGCGCGCGTGGCCGGCATGGTCTGCTCGATCATGAAAGAGGCCCCGACCCCCGAAAGATTTGTCGTGCGATTGCCAAATGTATAATTTATACATTTTGGGAGTCAAACGGAGTTTGCGGTCATTTCGGCGGCAGGGCGCGCTTTTGCTGGGCAGTTCGCTTGTGGCGCCCCGGCTTTTGCCGGGCAGCCCGACATGCAAGACAGGGACCGCGTCGGCCGCACGAGTCGGGAAGGACAACGGACGATCAGATGAAACAGCCTCTGAAGCATCGCACCCTGTCGGCTGCGATCGTCGACCAGCTCCGCCAGGCGATCCTCGACGGTACCTATCCGGCCGGATCGCAGCTGCGCCAGGACGCGCTCGGCGGGGCCTATGGCGTCAGCCGCATTCCCGTGCGCGAGGCGCTATTCCAGCTCGAGGCGGAAGGCCTGGTGCGGATCGTTCCGCAGAAGGGCGCCATCGTTTCGGAGCTGTCACTGGACGAGATCAACGACGTGTTCGACCTGCGCCGCATCCTGGAACCGCGCCTGCTGGCACAGTCGGCGCCGCATTTCTCCGCAGACGATTTCGACGGGCTTGACGACATCCACAAGAGCTTCGAGAAAGCGATCAAGGCGCGCAACGTCAGCGAATGGGGCCAGCTCAACGCCGACTTCCACATGGCGCTCTACGTCCACGCCCCGCAGCCGCGCACGCGCGCGATCGTGCTGTCGCTGCTGCAGACCAGCGACCGCTACACGCGGCTACAGCTTTCCAACACCAAGGCGATGGGCATTGCCGAGAAGGAGCACGCCCAGCTCATCGCGCTCTGCCGCGCGCAGAAGGTGGACGAGGCCTGCCGCTTCCTGGAGCGGCACATCGAGGCCGTGCGCAAGGACCTGTTGCAGGTGGTGGCGAACGCGCCGAAGGGGCGAAGGAAGAGCGAGCCGTAGTCGCTGCGTCCGTAGGATGGGTAGAGCGAAGCGAAATCCATCAATTCCGTCCGCGCGGGGAGACGATGGGTTTCGCTGCGCTTTGCCCACCCTACAGCAGTTGCGATCGTCGCTACCGGCTCCCGTCCGGGCCCATCACCAGATCCGGCAGCCAGGTCGAAATCCCCGGCACGAGGCACAGCAGCAGCACCGCGAGCATCATCAGGAGCACGAAGGGCAGAGTGCCCCAGATCACCTCACGCAGGGGAATATCGGGCGCGACGTTGCGGATGACGAAGATGTTGAGGCCGACCGGAGGGTGGATCAGCCCCATCTCCATGACGATGGTCATGACCACGCCGAACCAGATGATGTCGAAATTGGCGGCGCGGAGCGGCGGCAGGATGATCGGCGCGGTCATGAGAATGATGGAGACCGGCGGCAGGAAGAAGCCGAGCACCACGACCATGACGAGGATCGCGAACAGCAGCTCCCAGCGCGGCAGGTGCATCGCGACGATGGATTCGGCGACCGATTGCGAGATGTGCAGATAGCTCATCACGTAGGAATAGAGCAGGGACATGCCGATGATCATCATCAGCATCGTCGATTCCCGGATCGTCGACTTCATGATCGGTGCGAGGTCGCCCGGCCGCCACACGCTGTAGATCGCGGCGATCAGCGCCAGCGCGAGCAGGCCGCCGAGGCCGGCGGTCTCCGACGGCGTGGCGTAGCCGCCATAGAGCGCGATCATGACGCCCGTGAGCAGCAGCACGAACGGAATGACCCGCGGCAGCACGCTGAAGCGTTCCGCGAGCGTGTACTCGTCACGCTGCAGGATCGCGGCCTCCGGGCCGCCCTTCTTGTACGCCGCTTCGGCCGCGGCATATTCCTGGCGGAAGCGGATCACGGCATAGGCGCCGAACAGCGTCACCAGCAGCAGGCCCGGTCCGATGCCGGCGAGGAACAGCCGTCCCAGCGACTTTTCGGCGGCGACCGCGAACAGGATCATGGTGATCGAGGGCGGCAGCAGGATGCCGAGCGTGCCGCCGGCGGCGATGATGCCGGCGGCAAAGCCGCCGGAATAGCCGCGCTTGCGCATCTCGGGGATGCCGGCCGAGCCAATCGCCGAGCAGGTCGCGGGCGAAGATCCCGCCATTGCAGCGAACAGCGCGCAGGCGAAGACGTTGGCGACGCCGAGGCCGCCGGGGACCCGGTGCAGCCAGGCGTGCAGCGCCGAATAAAGGTCCTGGCCGGCGCGCGACTTGCCGATCGCAGCACCCTTCAGGATGAAGAGCGGGATCGACAACAGCGTGATCGAGGCCATTTCCTCATAGACGTTCTGCGTCACCGTATCGAGCGAGGCGGTGGGCATGTAGATCGCCATGAACACGACCGCGACCGCGCCGAGCGCGAACGCGATGGGCATCCCTGAGAACATCACCAGCAGCGTCGCAACGCCGTAGGCGACGCCGATACCGAAAACGCTCATGGCCGCTTGGCTCCGGTGAAGGGCAGCGCAAGCTGCACGAGGATCTGGATGCAGAGCAGGCTCATCCCGAGCGCCATCAGCGTGTAGGGAATGGCAAGCGGCGGCGACCACATCGAGTTCGAGACCTGGCCGTCGACATAGGCTTCGTGCGCCAGCGTCCAGGACTTCCAGGTGAAGAAGGCGCAGAACAGGAACGTGGCGGCATCGACCAGCCAGAGCCGGACCCTGTTCGCGAGCGGCGAGAGCAGGCCGACGAAGGCCTCGATGCCGATGTGCCCGCGATGCTGCTGCACGTAGGCGGCCGTCATGAAGGTCGCGCCAACCAGCAGGAACACGGCGGCTTCGTCCTGCCAGTAGTTCGCGGCCTTGTACAGGGCACGGCTGAGCACGCTGTAGCTCAGGATCGCACAGGCCGCGACCAGTGCGACCGCGGCGAACACGACGATGATGCTGTTGAGGATGGCGAGACCGCGATCGATCGCCGCCGCAAAGCCGGTGCTTGCGGCAGCGTTCACCTGGTCATCACGATCCGGAAGCGGACCGTGGCTCATGCCGCGACGTCAGTGGCGAGCTTGAGGAGGTTGGCAGCGGTGGCGGTCTTGCCGGCATAGTCCTTCCAGGCCGTGTCGCGGGCGATGTCGCGCCACTTGCCAACTGTCGCAGCGTCGAGCGCCGAGACCTTGGCGCCGGCCTTCTCATAGACCTTGGCGACCTCGACGTCGTCGTCCTGCGCGCCCTTGCGGCCGAAGGCCTCGAGCTCGGTGCCGACCGCGAGCAGGATGTCCTGATGGTTCTTCGGCAGCTTGTCGAATATCGCCTTCGACATCATCAGCGGCTCGAGCATGAACCAGTACGAGGAGCCGGCCCCTGACGTCAGCGATTTCGCGACCTCTTCGAGGCGGAACGAGATCAGGCTGGTCGAGGAGGTGATGCCGGCATCGCAGGCGCCGGTCTGCATCGCGGCGTAGATTTCGTTCGACGGCACCGACAGCACCGAGGCGCCGGCGGTCTGCAGCACCATGTCCATCTCGCGCGAGCCGCCGCGCACCTTCAGGCCCTTGGCGTCTTCGGGCGCAACGATCGGCTTGGAGCGGCTGGCGACGCCGCCGGCCTGCCAGACCCAGGTGAGGAGGATGATGCCCTTGTCGGCAAGGAAATCGGTCAGCGCCTTGCCGACGGGCTCCTTCTTCCAGCGCAGGCCCTGGTCGTAGGTGGTGACCAGACCCGGCATCAGGCCGATATTGGTTTCCGGCACTTCGCCGCCGGCATAGGGCATCGGATAGAGGCTGATGTCGAGTGCGCCCTTGCGCATCGCGGAGAACTGCGCGTTGGTCTTGATCAGCGAGGAGTTCGGATAGATTTCGGCGGCGATCTCGCCGTTGCTGCGCTTGGCGATCTCGGCGGCGAACATGCGGCAGAGCCGGTCGCGGAAATCGCCCTTGTCGATGGTGCCGCCCGGGAACTGGTGCGAGATCTTCAGCGTGGTAGCGGCCTGCGCCGTGCCGGTGCCGAAGCGGAGGATGGCGGGCGCGGCGACGGCGGTCGCGAGCAGATGGCGGCGCGTGAGCATGGTGTGATCCCCTTGGGCGTTTCTCGGAGCGTTTTTTGGCGGAGTTGATTTGGGCTGGGTTCTTCGCGACCGCGTGGGCCAATCCAGGCCGGTCTCCATCCGATGATCTCTCATCTGATAGTTCGAGACCGAGTGTCGCGGCAAGTGCCGGTTGTGCTGCGCTGCAGCACTCCGGTCCGCGCGGGCTCGTCGATCAAGGATGACAGCTGGTCTCAGAAATATATCGAGGGTCGGCGTAACAACGCCGTACGGCCATCCGTCGAGACAGGATAGCGGCATCCGTCGCTGACAACTCCATTTCGAAGGGAAGACTGCTCATGACCATTCGCACCCGCATCGTGCTCGGCGTTTCGGCTGCCGCTCTGTCGCTTGGCCTCGCGCTGTCGCCGGCCGTCTTTGCTCAGGACAAGATGGGCAAGGACGATGGCATGATGAAGAAGGACACGATGTCCAAGGACGCCATGAAGAAGGATGCCATGTCCAAGGACGACGGCATGAAGAAGGACCACATGTCGAAGGACGGAATGAAGAAAGACGACGGGATGATGAAGAAGAACTGATCCGTCGTCGTCGCGCAGCGCCGGCACTCGGCGGCCACACGGTCTCGAATTCCGGGCGCGGTCCGACGGACCGCCCCGGAATGATGCTTCAGTTCAATTTCAATTGAACGCGATTTGCGAACGTTACTTGCGCTTGGCCTTGCGGGCCGCGTAACGGGCGTCGCGCTTGGCCTTTTGCTCGGCTTCGAGCGCAGCGCGCTGTGCTTCGGCTTCCTCGGCCTCGCGCGCAATCCGCGCGGCCTCGGCGGCCTTGGCTTCTTCCTCGAGGCGCTTCTGCTCGGCCTTTTCAGCTTCGCGCGCGGCCTTGGCTTCGGCGCGCTTGGCTGCGAGGGCCTCGCGTTCGGCACGCTTCGCCGCCACCGCTGGATCGTCGGGACCCGGCTGCGACTTGAACTTGTTCAAAAGATTTTTGCGGGCGTCCTGTGCCGCCTTTTGCCGGTCTGCAAAGCCGGGTTCCCTGAATCCACTCATCTACGAGCCTTGTCTTCCTCGCTTTCGATCCTACATCACTGCCAGTTGGTACGTCGGCTGGGCATAGCAGGCGCCACGCGACGTAGAAGCGTGTACATCGGCGCGCGTCGCGAAGCCACCCATAATCGCAGCCGATCAGGTCAACGAAAAATCGCCCCCCTCCGACGATCTCTCGTAGCCCGAAAAAACTGCTGAATTGTGATGTCCCTCATAAAGGGGCTCACGGGCGACGCCTAGCGTCCGCCCCGGACGAGACGGAGCACGGGCATGACCATCTCAATACTGAGCCTCAAGGCGCTCGCGCTCACCCTGGCGGTGGCAGCGCTGGTCGGTGCCACGCTCCTGTTCGCACGTCCGCACCCCGTCGACAACGCCGTCCTGGGTGCTGATTGGGAGTGCACCCAGACTGCGTTCGTGCTCACGACCTGCGCGCCTCGACCGATCCCGGCGGTCGAGACCTCGCGCAAGGATGCAATCCCGCCGACCCGCGGCTGAACCTGGCCGGCCGACCGGATGTGACGCCACGCCGCAGAGGTGATAAAGGCGTCTGACCCGAGCGATCAGGTAGTCATGTCCAAGCCCGAGCCGGGCCTGAAGCCCAAACCCTCTCCAAAGACCCCGGCCGGCGACAATCGCCGGGGCGCGGTCGCTGGCCTCATCATCGCGCTTCTGATCCTCGGCATCGGCTGGTGGCTTGCCCGCGACCTGACCTCGGCCAGCAAGATGCAGGATTGCCTGATGTCCGGGCGGACCAATTGCAACGTGATCGAGCCGGTCCGCTAGAGGCGCTCCAGCCTGGCCGGCCGAGCCGAAAAATTGCCGTGATCTTAATCATTTGTAACGGGACTTAGCCCATCAAGCAGGTCAGTTATGTCAGCGGGCATCAGCCCGGCGTGGGACGAATCGTCTATGCGCTGGAAAACCGCGGCCATCGAGAGAGCAGGGGGCGAGCACGCATGAGTGCTTCCAAGCATATCAAAATCTTCATTCCCTTGGTTTCGGCCATGTCGTTGCTCGCGCTGTCGGCGCAGGCGCAGGAGGCCAGACCGCCGAGGGAAGCCGTCCAGCCGCCGGCCGGCCCAGCCGCAGGCGCGCCGCCCCAAAGCAATCAGAACGTGCGCAGGGATCGGCCGCCGCAGCAGGCGGCTCGGCCCGCGCCGCAGCCCGGACGTCATTACGCCCGCGGGCCTGTTCCGGAGCGCGACTGGGGCGGCCACGCCTATCGCGGCAACCGCGCCTGGGATGGTGGACGCTGGCGCCACGAGGTCCGCAACGGTCGCTCCGGCTGGTGGTGGGATGTCGGCGGGGTCTGGTATTATTATCCGCAGCGCATGGCGGGTCCGCCCGCCTACATTTCAGAGGAATATTACGACGACGTGCCGGTGGCCTATGCTCCGGCGCCACCTCCGGTCGCCTACGCGGCGCCACCTCCGCCTCCGCCGCCAGCCGATCCCGGCGCCAGCGCGCTTGGCGGCGCGATCGTCGGTGGCCTGCTGGGCGGCCTGATCTCGGGCAATGCAACAGGGGCCGCCGCTGGCGCGGTGGTCGGCGGCGCGACGGGCGCAATCGCCGGCGCGACCGCGGCATCGCAGCCCGGCTACTACTGGGCGCAGGGCACCTGCTACTACCGTTATCCGAACGGCCAATATGTGCAGGCCGATCCCCGTGCCTGCTATTGAGTTACCATTGAGTTTTTCGGGCCGGAATGGACCATGGAGGCGGGCTTGGGCCCGCCTCATCCTTTTGCACGCCGCGGTTGCTTGAATGAGCTCTCGCGCTCGCCGCCGCCTCACGCAAATCCAAAAGAAGAATGACGGGATGATTGGCGGAGATATGGGACTTGCTGGATGCCATCCAGACGACCTGGCGCTCTGGGCGACCATTGTTTGCGGCGGAATTAAACTCCGGCGGGTGTGCGGCCCAGCCTGATCTCTGGCGCGATCAGCGGGCGGACCAGTCACGTCGTGCGTCAGGACACGAGCCAGTCGAAGAACGCGATCGAGGCCCAGACCAGGCCGGCGATCCAGGCCACCATGACAACGCCGATGGTGCCGAGATAGGCAACGCCGCGCAGGCCCATCCGATGTCGTTGCGTCGGGACGATGACTTCGGTTGCCGCTTTGCGTGTCATGACCGGACATCACCTCTGAAGCCTTGGCAGTTATTTAGCGGAGATGTCTATTTAGCGGAGATGTCGCGGACGGGCTGTGACGTGGTTCACAGATCGGTCCGCGATGGCTGACGGGGACCCCGCAATCATACGGATGAAATTGCCACGCGCTTGTCCAGATGGCCGGCTAGAGTCGGCCTCATGTACACCGAGTACGATCCGCAACATGAGGCCGAGGCCGCAATGAAGCGCGCCGCGGAGGCCGAGGGTGCCGACAGGCAACGGCTGATCCAGCTGGCCCTGGCATGGCATGAGCTCGCCCGCGATCTGCGCGATGAGCACGCCCGGTCCCTCGGATCCAGCCGGGCACAGGTCTCCGCTCCGATAGCGCCGAGATGAGAAAAACCCCGTGCTCGGGGGACAAGCACGGGGTCCTTCAAAGCCGACCGGGGCTGGCGGGTCGGCACCACTCTATTCGGTCATCCAATGCGCTGATCGCGCATTCGTTCCCAATCAATCCGCAGCGCTGAATCCCATCGCCTCCTCCCCCGCAGGAAGCCAACGTTAACGAATGCTCCGTGATCGAAATTGCGGTCGCGATTCGTGCTTCGCGAACGAAGCGGAGTCGGACCGTGAACAAACAAAAAGCCCCCGCAGGGGCTCAGTGTTTCAGGCCGCTTCCGTCTTCGGAACGGCGTCGGCATTCACCGACAGCTTGACGACGTCGCCTTCGACGGCGCCGACATATTTCGTGTCGATGTAGTGGTGATGGTCCTTGTGACCTTCCGGGCTGTCCTTGCGCGTCAGCTTGATGCGGTTGCCCTCGAGGCGATCGACGGTACCGACATGTGCGCCGTCCTTGCCGATGATTTTCATGTGTTCTCTGATATCAGCCATGCTGTCCTCCTTGCATGGACTCAACGGCGAAGGCGCCCGTTCGTTGCAGCAGGCGCGTTGGACCCGTTGGGTTTTCCGGACGTTGACGCTGATTGGATCTGTCAAGAAGCGCAATGGAGACCGTTCGAGCCTATCTGGAACGCAAGCACCGGGAACTCCGGCTGTTGAACGGCAGCCTGAGAAACCGGCTCGATTTGGCGCCGCCGTGTTCCGTCGACGACGTCGTCAGATCCAAATTCCAGATCACCGCGGCGCTCAGGGCGGAGCACGAATTGCACGAGTGGAAGGCGACCGAGACCGCCTGGTCGCACACGGCCGATCCCGCCAGCGGGCCGTTCGAGTTCAGTTACGATTACCAGCGGGCCGATCTCACGGTACGCGGTCCATCGTTCTACGAGCTCGACGGCGGCTGCTCCAGCACGGCGATCTACACTGCCTCGGGGATGGCGGCGATCTCCGCGGTGCTGCTTGCCTCCGCGCAGGTTATCGCGAAGGCCGACATCCTGGTGCTGCCAGGCTCCTACGGCGAGACGCTGGAGCTGATCCGAAGCTTCATCCCGCATTTGCGGATCGAGGCCTTGCAGCTGCCGCTCGGCGATGCGTTGGCACGGGCGAGCCCGCCGCGGATCCTGCTGCTGGATTCCTGCTCCGTCGCCGGCGCCATCGAGGCGGTGCTGCGCCTTGACGGCTCTGGCCTCGATCTCCTGATTTTCGATACGACGTGCTTCGCCGGCAGGTCGGGTCGCATCAGGCGGGTTGTGAGGTGGGCCAGGCGACACGGAATTGCGCTGGTGCTGGTGCGAAGCCACAACAAGCTCGATTCGCTCGGGGCGGAATATGGCCGGCTCGGCTCGGCCGTCTTCGTGCGCGGGCATGAGCGTCCGGCGCGGGCAGGGGACGTCGAATGGACACGTCTCGCGTCTGAAACCCGCAACGCAGTGCGGCTGCTCGGCGGCGCGGCATTGCCGGCCCATTTCCCGCCGTTCGCGGGCAGCGCGCCGTACTGGGCGCTGACGCGGCGGCGCGTGGCGGCGATCTTGCGCAACGGCCGAAGCGCGGCGCGATACTTCGCCGCCGAGATCCCGGCGCTCTCCGCTCAGCTCCGGTTCGCCCACGGTCTCTACGTGACCCTTCGCGGACGGTGCGCGCTCGACGAGGCGGCCGCGCGGCAGGCGGCCGAGGACATGAGCTCTGAATTGCGCGGCGAGGGTTTTCCCATCCGCCACGCCGGCAGCTTCGGCTTCGACTTCGCCGCGACCGAATGGTTTCACGACGCGACGACAGATCAGTACAGCGTCCGGGTCGCGGTCCCGGATTTGCCGACCGAGATGTGGGACGGTCTCACCGCGGCGATTGCGCGGTGGTGGCACGGTCGTCAGCGGGCAGGCGGTGGATAGGCCGCAAGGGCAAGGCGTCGATCAGTCGACCGCCAGGCAATATTCGAGGCGCGGCTTGTCGTCGCCGCGCTTCCAGTCCTCAACGGCAAATGCAGGCTGACGTTGTCCCATCGCGCCAAATATCGAGGCCTGGACCACCTTCACGGGCTTCGTGACCACATTGGTGTTCACCACGCCGGCATCGACGGCCAGATACGATACCGAAACGATCGCGACCGCCGATGCGATCGCCATTCTCGTCAGCTCGGAGTGCTGCATTCCCAAACCTATCGGGCGCGTCTCGCCCGGCGCTTACATAGGCGCGGTCGCCGCCGATCAAAGGCCGGCATAGGGTTACCCACGCTTTCGTGAAGAACGGCGGCTTTGCAAATGGTGAATGGCGATCCCAGCAGGATTCAAACCTGCAACCCATGGAGCAGAAACCTTTCGGATTCTGGGTCAGATCCAAGGCTTAGCTCCTTGCTAGCGTTGTAGCGAGGCTGAGCTAAACTTGCCTCTCGATGCGAAGGCGGGAGGTTGTTAGCCGCTCACGAAGCTTAAGGGTCGTTTCTGGGTGGGGCATGATATCGCCCCGCCAATATCGTCGCGCCCATTCTTTGGTATGGTCGTAGGGGCCTGTCCCCTTCCAGTCAGCCTCGTGTGTCGCCGCGCCTGCATCGACGAGCGATACTTCGTACAGGATGGATAGTGGCGAGAACTCCGAGGCATAGTACTGAGCCTCGGCTAGCTCGTCTATTATGAAGGCGCATGCGAGACGGGAGGGAAGCGTGGGAAATTCCGACTTCCGCACCGCTTCTAAAATGGCTTCCCTATTCCACTCTTTGTGCTGCTCACCGATCAACTGCAGGATTCTGCCCCAATTTCCGGGTTTCACTATCGATCCTGCTTCGAGCAGCAAGGAACACGCGAAAAATGGCAAATTCAAACTCCGAGCAATCGTGCCTGAAGGTTCTCGGCGGCGCGCTGATCTGCTTCCCATCGGCCCGCCAGCGTGAACTGGCGGGCCCTCTTAGGAAGGTTACCGCTACTCGATATCGCCAGAAGCTGAGTATTCGAAAGTCGCTGAATTCACCAATCCTGCCGAAGGATCCTGGGTAGTTTCCAGCCTGCCAATGAGTTTTTCAGCCGTGGCTTCTACAACGGCCACTCTTGCCGAAACGGGATGCTCTCCGTCGCGATCGAGTTGTACGCGGGTAACGCTAACCGTCACGTCCGGCTTCCGCTGAAACCGAGCCGCGAATTTGACTTCAAAGTTCGCATCCCGCCGTTTGTCTTCCGCGTTGTCAACTTCGACGGTTCCACGTTCCGTTACGTGGCGTCTTTTGATCGTCTGCCTCGCCATGTCCTCATCTCCAAATAAACAGGTTTGTGAAAAGCGACAACGAACGTTGCCGGGCGAGCATAAGACTCTTTGCACGTTTAAAGTGCAAGCACATTATCGTCGTTGCGGCATAAGCCCCGATGATCAAGACCGCTTCCCGGAGTCCCGGGGGCTTGCTAACCGAAGTGGCGGCTGGTCGCTGACGAAATCCGGCCGAACGTCAGCGCCGCGCCGGCCGCACGATTTGCAAACGAACCGCGACTTGAGACCTGATAACCTAATATCGTCAGGCCGGTAGTCGGCGTCCAGCGCCTAGTTGTGGCCGCACCGGTAGTCGCGCAATAGACCAGGACGTTTGCACGCCCATCTCGCGCATCTCACGGAAGGTGATCTTTTGAGTTCGCATGGCCCCATCACAAGGCGACCAGGCTATTGACTTACGAGCTGAAAATCTGGCGATCCCGGCAGGAGAGGTATGATCAGCACTTTCAATATCTTGCGCTGGATAACCTCTCTTAAGGCAGCAATGTACGGCTTAACGTTCTCGCGCCAGTGGATAACCGACAATGCTTTGCGAGATCAGATCATCCAACCGAGTACGACGGTTCCTAGCCCCCGCCGTCAAAAGCCCTTCGCAGTAGCCGCGCAACCAGCTCTCTCGCTTCCTGTTCGCTCGATGCCGGCGATGGTCGTTCGTTCTTTCGCCTTGCGTGCCTTGACCAGTTCGCCGTCTGTTTCACTTTCTTGATAGCGTTGCGCGGCGCCCAGTCGAGCTTCAGAAACTTTGGCTCGCCACCCGACCGCTCCATCAGGCACTCAAGTGCCTTGTAAATATCAAACCAAAACGTCGGCGGATACTGCCCGGCGTCGGACCCTGATGTCCGCCCGAAGTAAATTAAGGCATCTTCCAACAGATCGTCATTATCAGCTATCGCCGCCCAATTTTGCACGTCACTTGCATGTGGCAACAATTCAGGTTCGGGCTTGCCATCCACTAGTTTTATAGCCATGGCCCCAACCTTCGAGCGACCGGGTGCCAGACCTTTCATGAAAATCGTTTGATTTATCTTTCCGTCCTGTGCAAATTCGACAACGCTTCCGCAGGAGAGGGGCTGCGATTGCTTTGCGATCAACATTGCACCGTTCAATCGATCGATGTGAGCCGAGAAACGATCGCGCACCTCGATCGCTGACATTGCGTCATCGAGCGAGTTAGATCGCAAGATGGTATCCTGCCCATGCACCTCCACCCAAGGGTCAAAAGGCGGCTTCAGCATATCGCGCCAGTCCTGCTGATCGAACTCGTGCCCACGCAGCACGGCTCCCCATTTGTTTGGCATCGATTGAACCTCACACTCGGAATGGGCGAAATTTGTCGCTATCTACTCATCCAATTCGATCTGATGACGGCTGGCATGTTAGGCACAGGCGCTGCGGCCAGCTCGGAGGCCCGCTGGTCGAAGTTGATCTGAACGGCCTGCCGAGCCGCGTGCGCATAGACCAACGCATCCAGCGCCTCCGCACGGCGTCCGGGGATACGCTCAAAGCGTCGGCTTGGCTGCCCGCGTTTGTATCGGACGACGCGCCGCTCGCTCGCCAGTTGTTCGAAGTAGACGGGCGCCAGCAAGTTCGAGAACCTGATCGCGGCGCCGCGCGCCAGCCGGTCGAAGATCGCGCTTTTCAACACATCGACACCAACGATCGCCAGGCGGGCGCCTTTCTTCGTCCTCGACACCACAAAGCCCGGCCGCGTTCCTGATGCGCCCTTGCCGGCGAATATTCGCCGGCTCGTGCGGGGGCCACAGAAGGCGAGCACGAGATCGGCATGATCGCCGTCTCCGGCATCGATCACGGCGGCATCGACCTTGAGCAATCCGCCGTGCGGATGTTTCCAACGTGTCTTTAGCAACTCGTCAAGTTCAAGCCATGTCGTGTCGTCGGTGAAGCGTCCCCAGATCACGCAATGGGCGAGCACGAGCGCCGTGCCTTCACGCGTCCAGCCGACAATGCTCGCCTCAATGCGATCATCCTGTACGTCGGCACCGACTGTGATGCACAGGACTTCAGGCGGCGCAGCGTTCACGCTGAACGGCTCGGCGCGACCGGCAAGGGTGTTCTCGTCGATCTCGGCACCTTGCGCGGCCCAGCCTTCGCCGAGAACCGTGTTCGTGAACACCATCAGTTCGTTCGGGTCATCCTTGGCTGAGATGAACTCGGCGGCGAGCTTCGACCACGACGCATTCGCCAGTAGCGACACAAGCGCGTTGAGCCTGAAGCCCGCATGTCCCTTGACTTGGGGCGCCATCGCACGCCACTCGCCTTCGGCGACCATCTGCGCCTTGTGCTTCTCATCGATCAGAGCAGCGCAATGCGGACAGCGAAAGGCCGCGCCTTCGCCGCCGGAGCCATCAGGCCATTCGATGTGCTGCCATTTGATCTCGGTGAAGCCGCCACACTCAGGGCAAGGCACTTCATAGATACGCTGGTCCGACGACGCGTAGGACCGCAGCACGTTGCTGGTCTCTTCCAGCGTCGGCGTCGAGCCGATGATGATCTTGCGGTTCGGATAGCTCAACGTGCGACGCTCGGCGAGCCGCAGCGGGTTGCCTTCCGGGCCGGCTTCCATCGCGTCGGCTTCGTCGATCATCAGCACGCGCACCGTATGCCGGCGCAGATTGCGCGGCGATCTGGCTGCGACGACTTTGAGCGAGCCGCCCGCAAAACGCTTGCTCGTGAGTGTGTTGCGTTCGCCGTCTTCGCTATCATTGCTGATCAGGCCCTTGAGCACAGGGCTTGCGTTGAAGATCGGCTCGAGATCGCTGACAACGTAATCGCGGCAATCGCTATCGGTCGGCAACAGGCACAGGACCGGGCTGGGCTCATTGGCAACGTAAGCGCCAACTGCGCCGGAGAGCAACGTTGTAAAGCCAAGCCGCGCGGCTTTGACCATCGTCACGCGCTCGATCTCGGGATCGCCGATGGCGTCGGCGATCTCGGCTTGATACGGATACAGTCTGATTGCGCCGGGCAGGGCGCTCACGCCTTCGGGCAGCTTGATGTTGCTCTCGATCCATTCCGACAATCGCAGGCGTGGCGGCGGGATGAGCGAGCGCAGCGCGTTGCGGCGGATGGTGGCGAGAGTGCTCATGGGGCAGGTAAGTCTTTGTCCTTCAATTCACGTTGCCAAAAGCTGATCGCTCTGCTCAAAACGATATCAACAGCTTCCTTTGAACCATCATTGAACACGAGAAAAAACTTAAGAACGTAGCCAGTGGGAATGCCAAGCAACAAGAAACTTCCGCTACCTTGCTCGTGAGGCTCGGCGCCCTTAACTTCCGGCAACCGACCTAATCCACGATGTTTGCCCGCGTCGGCAATATCGCGCAGCCAGCCGAGTTCTGGGCACGCTTGCAATAGACCGGCGCGATAGGAGTTGAACACGGTCCCGCGACTATCCTGTCCGGGGTAACGATCATGCCAAACCCAATCGTGCAGATGCCACGCCGAGTGCGCTGCATTGAACAGTGAACGCGGAGACGGTTCAGATCGAAACGCTTTCACGTTCGGAATGACCAGTTCACCCCAGTACTCTTCCACCGAATTGAGATTGATGTCGATGTAGGTGACGACGCGGTTGGACATTCAATGGCTCCGTTTGATACTCCCGGTTCGCTCAACTTCGTCTTGATCTCTAGCATTGCGAATGTGGCGACGGTGGTCAATCGAGTGCGCCATCCTCCTTGAATACAGCCATGAGTTCATCATCGTTTAATGTCTCGCGTTCCAGAAGCGCTATCGACAGCGCCTCGACCTGCTTCAGATAGTCTCCGATCATGTGTTCGCATCGCGCTTCCATTTCAGTGAGGAATTTGACCACGATCGGATCATCGATTTGCAATTGAGGGAAAAGGTGACGAAGAACGAGCTTAACTTGCTCATAGTCTGACGTAGATCGATCTTCGCCGCGCCATGTTTGTGGAGAGAGGAGTTTGCGCCCGTATTGGCCGGCAAGATGCGCCAATATAAACGCATCGATGCGCTGTCTGGCTGCGGGATCGTGGTAGCTGTCTAGATCGCCATCGCGCAGAATTGGGTCGCGATACTTGACCATGCCCCAGCTTCCCTCGTGCGCCTTTGTAGTCACAAACTCGATTGTACTTCCCAGGCCGCACAAGATCATCGCGACCGCATGCGCTGCCTCCTCAAGGGCAATCTCTTCAGGTGGCGGCGACATCATCCACGTCATCACATTGTGTCCTTCACGTCACTAATCTCCGCAAGGGCGGCCCTGATCTCGGCATCGATCTCGGCAACATCGCGCTTCGACAAATGCGGCAGCCGCGCCGCGACCCGTGCCGGCACCGCCAGCATACCAGCCCGGACCGTCCGCAGCACGCCAGCCCATTCCATTTCCACAGCGGCGGCCTCCACCAGCTCGCCACGCAGCTTGGCGGCCTTCAGCTCGTTTAGATCGGCTTGGGCTGCCGCGAGCCGGGCACGCTGTTTCGACGCCTCAGCGAGAGCCGGAGCGCGTTCTGATGCAGGTCGAGCCATGGTGCCGTTTCATCTCCAAAAATTTGCAACGACGGATATGCCGGGCGAAAGTCGCCCCGCATTATGCGCACGGGCACAGTACCTGAAAGGTGACACTTGCGACCGCACTTGCCCGATAGTTGCCCAACTCGACGCGCGAACTCGGCTCCCCGACGCCGCCAGCGCAGCCGGTGCACCACTGCACCACCTTGCACCGGTCTTTTGGCCTTCTCCTAAACTCCTATAAAAACGCTATTCCTATTCGCTCTTAAGAGACTTACTGGTGATACTGGTGCAGTGGTGATTACGCCTGCGGCACAGCGGTTTCCTGCATCACCACTGCGTCGGCGGCGACTGGTGCAGGCTGCTTGAGAGTGGTGACATTACTGCCCGGCTCAGTCTCGGCGGCTTTCTTGCGCGCATCGATCTCCTCTTGGCGGGCATCCTGCACCAGTTCGTCCTTCGTCGGCGCGCGCACGTACATCCACACGCGCTTGTCCTGCGGCTTGCCCTGCACCGTGGTCTCGACCGTGACCTGCTTCCGCGCCCAGCCGAGCCGTTTCATGCAGCGGGCGACCCGGTTCATCGCGGCTTGATCCCACTTCACTTCGTCGAGACCAATGGCGTTCTTGAACACGTGCTCAATAACGACCCGGTACGCGGGATAGTCCGGCGGCTGGTGCAAACGGCTATCGAGGTAGTTGGCAATCAACGGCTCCCACGCGTCGGCTTGATAGCGGGCCTCCTGCTCCTGCTCCGCCTTTGCGGCAGCAGCCTTCCCGGTCTCGGTGTCGGTGAACCACCAAGCCACGCCAGCCTCATAGAGAATGCGAGCCTCGGCCCACAGCATGTCACGATCACGCTGCAAGCCTTCGATATCGATCTGCTTCACGCTCACCGGCAGAAAGCGGCGGGCGCCGGTCCAATCTTTGAGGTAATCGTTGCAATTGGTCGTGCCGATAAAGATGCAGCTACGCGGGCGCTCAACGATGCGGCGCCCGTAGGGCGGCCGGAAGCGATCATCAGTCCGCGAGATGAACGCCTTGATGCGCGACGCCTCCGTCTTGCTCATGGCGTCCAACTCGCCGACCTCGATGCACCAGACACCGGCACACTGCATAGAGGCATCCTTGCTGCCGAACTGTTCGATGTCGTCGGTGAACCACGGATAGAACAGCGCCTTGATGGCCGTCGATTTCAGCAGGCCCTGCGGACCTTCGAGGATCATCATCGTATCGACCTTCTCGCCACAACCGAGTACGCGTGCGACGGCGCTGATCATCACGTTGCGGCCAACCAGCTTGGTATATTCCGACTGCTCGGCACCGAAATAGGTGGAGAGCATGGTATCGAGCCGGAACACGCCGTCATGCTCAAGACTGTTGAGATAGTCCTGCACCGGGTGATAGCTGCGGTCACGGGCCACCAGCTCGATGGCCTGCGCCGCCACCGCAGGCGTCACCGCGATGGCTTCCACGGTCTGCAACCAATGCGTCAGGGCCAGATCGTCCTGCTCGGTCCACGGGCGCGGCTCGAAGTTGGCTGCGTCGATCCACGGCTGCCACGGCGGCACGTCGATCAACATCGTCTGATGCGCGAACAGGTCGAATGCCAGCACACCTTGCCAGCACTGAGCGCCACGAAGCGCGATCACTGCGTTGGCAAACAGGGGTTTCGGGATGTCATTCTTGGCGCGGATCAGTTCAGCGCGCCAGCCGGTTTTATCCATAGCGGCGGCTCGTAAACTTGTGGATATCGCGCTTGCTGAGACCGATCTGCGCGTTCGGCGACGGCGAACGATGCGGCAAGACGGTGAAACCGAGCAGCAGAGCTGCGATTAACATCGCACCATTGCTGACATAGCCGGACATGCCATTCTTGCGGCCCCAGTTTTCCGCTTCGTGCTTCAGCCAATAGCTTGATGCTGTACCCTTTTTCGTTGGGTGGAACCGGCGAAGGAACGCCATGGCGGTTGCGACCTCATCGTCCCGGATCGAGCGGGGCTCAACCGGGTGATTGCCCCGGTAGTGCCGGAGGCCATACGGACAAAGCTCCGGAAATCGCCGGTATGCATCGGCGGTTTTTTCCTCGTAACCCTCACTAAGCATTGATCATTTCCCGATTTGGCGCGTTCGGCGCTCGGCAACTGTGTCTCGTTGACATAGCCAATGATGCAGTGCACTATGTCTGCCTGACACAGAATGTCAATCGAAACTATGTCAGCCAGACATAAGGAAATTTCCGATGCCGCTTCTCTCGCTCACGCAGGTTCTCGCGCTGACCGGCACGCCCTTTCAAAAATTCCAAACACTGCGCCGTCGCGATCAGATCGCAATGGCGTTTGGTCGTCGCACCGCCGCCGCGTCGCTCGACTACATTCCTGCTGACTGCGTCGGCATGATGCTGGTCGATGCTCTTGGCGAGGCTTACGGCGGCAAGCTCACGTTCCCCGCGCAGCTGGTTCGCGTGTACGGCGACACATGGCTGGAATGTGTTGCGCATGCCGAAGCTGGACTGATGGAAACCAATGCTCAGGATGTCAGCTTTTGCGTCATCGACTGCGAGCGTGAAAGCGACGGAAAGGCAGGCCACATGGTGATGGGCACCATGGGCAACAACGAGCAGACCCTTTCCGTTGTCCAGCACATGATGCAGCAGCCGGGTTGGTTTCAGCGTCGTATGAATTGCGTCAACGTTTCGTTAATCATTCGTCGCATCCGTCGCGCCGCCAATGACTACAACGAGCACAAGCCCGTCGAAGAGCAGATTGATCTCAGCACGCCGTTTATGCCGTTCCCCGGAACGGATGAATACAAGACGCTGATGGACGCCGATTACTTCAAGCAGCGTGACAAGGCGGTTGATGAAGTCAACAAGCTGAAGCGGCGTGAGCAGGACGCCGCAAAGTTTGGCGACAAGGCGCGGGCCTTGGTGCTGCAATGAACATTCTTCCGCGCACAGCCCGTGCATTGCGCGCCTTCACGCGGGCGTTCAGCGGCTACGACATCGCCGGCAACTCGACGCGCTGGCCGTCGCAATATGTGCTGAACGCCCCGATCAGCCAGCAGCTTGCCGCGAGCCGGTTGGCGGCGCGGAAGATCGCGCACCAAGTCGAAAATAACAGCCTCATAGCGTCGATTGTTCAGCATCTCGTGACCGCGATCGTTGCGGACGGCCCGACCGTCCGCCCGTCGCATCCTGATCCTGAGGTTAATGCTCAGCTCCATCGGGCTTGGAACGCGTTCTACAGCAATTGCACGGTTGAGGGCGCGGGCATGAACCTTGGCGGCTTCCTGAGCCGCGTGGCGCGGGGCTTCCTGATCGATGGCGAAGCCTTTGTCAAAATGATCGTTGACTCGCAGACGATGACGCTGCGGCTGCAACTGCTCAGCGCCGAGCAGATCGATAGCAGTAAGACAGTGCCGAGCCTTGGTCTGACTGGCGATGCGCCCTTGATCGTTGCCGGCGTCCAGTTCGACGATGCCGGCAAGATCACGCATTATTGGGCGTTTAGCAGCCCGCCCGATAGCCCGTGGGCTTCCATCGAACCGGCCGCGCCGATCTCTGCGCTCGACATCTGCCACGTGTTCGAGCCGCGCTTTCCCGGTGTGCCGCGCGGCATGTCGCCGCTGGCGCCGGTCGCACCGCTCGCCTTGCAGCTCGACGAAGCGATTGACGCTGCCATCGTCAAGCTCAAGACAACATCGCTCTTCGCCGCGATCATTCGCGACATCGACGGCAATGTGCCTCTCGATGCGACGACCGACCCTGCGTCGCTGCAACTTGAACCCGGCGCGACGTTGCGCCTTCCGCCCGGCACCGACGTGACGTTCCCTCCGGTCGCCGAGATGTCCACAGTCTCCGAAGTCATGAGCTACATCGCCCGCCAAGTTTGCGCGGGCGCTGGCGTGCCGCCGTTCATGGCGACGGGCGACTTTGGCGCGATCAACTACAGCGCCGGCAAGCTTGGCCTTGCGACCTTCCAGCGTCGCGTCAAAGCGCTTCAGCAAAACAACATTGTCGCGCAGTTGCTCTCGCGCATTTGGGACCGTGTCGTGCTGCTCGAAATTCTCTCGGGTCGGCTTCGCGCGCCGGACTATGAGAGCAATCCCGAGAACTATTGCGCCGAGTTTCTGTTCGCCGGCTGGCCCGCGATTGACGAACTCAAGGCCGCGAAGGCCAACACGCTTATGGTCGCGGCCAAGCTGCGTTCGCGCCAAGAGATCATCAGCGAGGGTGGACGAGACCCTGCCGACGTGGACCGCGAAATCGAGAATGACCCGTTTGCCGCCGACGATCTGTCGGCGAGCGCCGACAACATCGCCAATCAACCTGATCAGGAGAATGAGAATGCGTAGCTCTGCACTGCTTCTGCGCGAAAGCGCGGTTGACCTCACACGCCGCGACGTGCGTCCGCGCACGTTCAGCGATGCCGACAATACGATTGAAGTGATTGCCGCCACCGCGACGCCGGTCGCGCGCCGCGATGTCAAGGGAACGTATTTCGAAGTCCTTGATGCGGCCGGTGCCGATCTCGATGCCTTGCGCGGCGCGAGTGTGCTCGATGCGCATCAGCAAAGCGGTGTCGCGTCGATCCTTGGCACGGTTGAGGATGCATGGCGCGAGGGTGACGTTGTTGTCGCGCGTTTGCGTCTCTCAACCCGACCGGATGTCGCCCCCGTCGTCAACGACATCCGCGAGGGCGTGATCGCCAGCGTGAGCATCGGTTATGTCGTCGATCAGTGGCGCGACGGCACCGATGTCAGCGGCCAGCGTACCCGCACCGCCGTCAAGTGGACGCCGCGCGAGATCAGCTTCGTGCCGGTCCCGGCTGATGCCCGTGCGCGGACCCGCTCGCTCGACGACACCCGCGCCATTCGCGAACTTGGTCGCCGTGTTGGCGTGACCAGCGAGCGCATCGACACGCTGATTGAGCTTGGCGCCTCCATCATCGATGCGCGCCGTGCTTTCCTCAATGACATTGTCGCCCGCGACGTTACGGTCCGGAGCGCAGGAGTTTCCAGCATGCACACGACACTCGAAAATCCCCAAACCTTCATCCGGGCGGCGGGTGAAGCGCTGTATCAGCGTATCGACCCCAGCGCGACGCCGAGCGGCCCGGCGCGTCAGTATGTCGGCATGCGCATCGCCGACATTGCCGGCGAGACGTTGCGCCGTCACGGCATCAGCGTCAGCGGCATGTCGGCCGACACGATGATCACGCGCGCTCTGCACACGACATCCGACTTCGCGCTGATCCTTGCCGACACGGTCGGCCGCACTTTGCGCGTTGCGTATTCGGCGGCTCCGTCTGGCGTGCGCCAGCTCGCTCGCGAGACGACCGCAGCCGACTTCCGCAAGAAGAGCCGCTTGCAGCTTGATGCCTCTGGCTTCACGCTTGAGAAGGTCAACGAAGGCGCGGAGTTCAAGCGCGGCACGCTTGAGGAAGCCGGCGAGAGTTATGGCGTTGACAGCTACGGGAAAGTGTTCGCGATCTCGCGGAAATCGCTGATCAACGATGATCTCGGCGCGTTCACCGACCTGTCCCGCCGGCTTGGTCAGGCCGCGAGCGCGTTCGAGGCTCAGTTCCTCGTCAACCTGCTGATTGCCAACAGCGGCCTTGGTCCGGTCATGAGTGACAGCGAGAACCTTTTCGACAGCTCGCATGGCAACGTCGCCGCGTCCGGCGCCGCGCCGAGCGAAACGACGTTGTCGGCAGCTCGCCTTGCGATGCGCAAGCAGACCGGGCAAGGCGGCGGCTTGATCTCGGTCACGCCGCGCTTTTTGTTGGTGCCGCCCGACTTGGAGACGGCCGGCGAGAAGCTGCTGACGCAGGTGCAGGCGGTGACGACTGATAACGTCAACCCGTTTGCGCGGCTGTCGCTGGTCGTCGAGCCGCGTCTGGCGAGCGCCACCCGCTGGTATCTGGTCGCTGATCCCGCCGAGATTGACGGCTTGGAGTACGCCTATCTCGCCGGCTCTCCCGGTCCGCAGATCGAAACGCGCGCCGGCTTCGACGTTGACGGCGTGCAGGTCAAGGTTCGCCTCGACTACGGCGCCGGCTTCGTGGATTGGCGTGGCTGGTACGCCAACGCGGGCGCGTGATCATGGCTGATCTCGCAGCACTGCGGGCACAGCTTGAAGCGCTGAAGAGCGCGTATCGTTCAGGTACGCGCACGCTTCAATATGACGGTCGCGTTGTAACATACGTCAGCGCGGCCGAGATGCGTGAGGCCATCGCTTCACTGAACGCCGAGATCGCACAGATCACGGGCACGGCGGCGCCGACGGTCGGCGTCGTGCGGTCATCGAAAGGTTACTGAGGGCGGACACAGCTCAATCTGAGGGCGACGCGGCCAGCCCAACAACGACAAGCCATACCTCCCCGCTGTGTCCGATGCCTTGTCAGGGGCCAAGGTCGGCGAGGCCGCTAATTACAACGAAGGCGCTGAGTGCATTCCATGGTCAACAATAGTCAATGGTTTGGGATTTTCCGGGGCTACAATTTTCCGCTCCACGAACCTTGGGATATCGTCACCCGGCCGCCGAAGCAAAAGCGTATGCGCAAGCGCCGCATGACGCTTACTCGCGCGATGCGGCAGGCGAATGAGGCCGGCGTCTCGGTCCAATCGGCCATCATTAACGCAGATGGCAGCGTGACATTGATCTTCGGCAAACCTTCGAGCGTTCATAATGAGACGTTCAACGAGTGGGATACGGTCCAATGAAGCCTCGTAAGCTCCCGCGCTACACGCACGCCTATGTTGATCGCCACGGCACGCCCCGATTTTATTTCCGAAGAGCTGGACAAAAGTCCGTTGCACTTCCCGGGCTTCCATGGTCGCCTCAATTCATGGAAGTTTACGAGCGTGTGCTGCGAGAGTGCGCGCCGATCGAAATTGGCGCCAAGCGCACGAAGCCCGGCACCATTAACGCGGCGCTGATCGGTTACTATCAATCAATCGAATTTACTGAGACATTGGCGAGAAGCACGCAGCAGAACCGGCGCGCTATTCTGGAAGCTTTCCGCGTCGAGCACGGCGATAAGCGCGTCGCCTTGATGCATGCGACCGCCCTTCAGAATATCGTTAATAGGAAGCGACCGGCTGCACAGCGGAATTTCAAGAAAGCGATGCGTGGGTTCATTGATCACTGCATGAGCCGCAATTTGATCAAGGTCGATCCCCTCGAAGGTATGAAGTTCTCAAAGATGAAAACCAAGGGGCATCACACTTGGACCGAAGAGGAGATTGCTCAATATCAAAAGCGTCATGCGTCAGGAACCAAGGCAAGGCTCGCGCTTGAGCTGTTGTTGCAGACCGGGCACGCGCGCGCCGACGTGGTACGCATGGGACGACAGCACGTTAGAAACGGCAAGTTGTCGATGCGCCGGCAGAAGACGAATGTGCAGTTCGATATTCCGATGCTGCCCGATCTGGCTAACGAGATCGATCTGCATCCGAAGACTGATCTTGCGTACCTTGTCACCGAGCATGGCAAGCCGTTTACCGCTGCCGGATTTGGTAACAAGTTTCGGGAATGGTGCGATCAGGCTGAGCTGCACCATTGCTCAGCGCACGGCCTCCGGAAGGCTTCAGCCGTCAGACACGCCTTGAACGGCGCAAGCGCGTTCGAGCTGATGGCTTGGCATGGCTGGAAGACTATCGGCGAGGCCCAGCGCTATGTCGATGAAGCAAACCGCATCCGACTGGCAGAAAGTGCAGGTGCCAAAATGCGAACATCGAGTGGCTAACCGACTAATCCCGGTAGCCATTCCGGGCAAAAAACGTAATGAAACCAAGGCCAGAAAGAGAGACTGGCGATCCCGGCAGGACTCGAACCTGCAACCCGCGGAGTAGAAATCCGCTACTCTATCCAGTTGAGCTACGGGACCGTCTTGAGCCGGCCGGTTTGGGCGGCTGGCCGTTCATCTAGCATGCCAATATGAAAAATTGGGTGTTTCGCCAAGCCTGAACCGAACCGTTTTCCTCATTGCGACGACAAAGCGGAACGGTGGGGTGTCAGGGTGCCGGGGTGAGCGGCAGCGGACCGGACGATGGATCACATCGCCGGGAACGCTGAACAGCTTCCGGGACACGGCCGCCGGTCGATTGGTCAGGTAGTGCTGCGCCATCAGGACGGCGTGCGCGGCGATATCTCGGCCGGTCTCCTCTGGGCCTGCCTTGTCATGGCGAAAGCGACGCTTTGCACCTTACGGTTCCATCGCCTTGAGTCGGTCACCTTTCCGCGCATTTCATTTGCCGCCGCGGCGTTCGTCCGCGCTTTCCGGGAGTCTTCCATGATCGGTCTTGTTCGCGCCGTCACCATCTGCGCCGCGCTGGCGCTCGGCCTCGTCGCTGCGCAGGCCGCCGACAAGGCGTTCAAGCGCGACGACCTCGCCGATTCCGCGATCAAGCTGGAGGCCCAGATCAAGAGCGAGGCGGGGCCGGTCGCCAAGACCAATGCGACGCTGAAGACGGACGCCGACGCCGCCTTCCGGCGCAATGATTACCGCACGGGCCTTTCGGTGCTCGGCCAGATCGCCGCGACCACGCCCGAGGATACCGGCAACTGGCTGCGGCTCGCCAAGGTCATCTTCCAGATCTCGCCGAAGAGCTCGAGCGAGCAGACCTTCCTTTTGGAGCGCGCCTCGACCGCGGCCTATATCGCTTACATGCGCGCCGGCAATCCGGGCGAGGAGGCCGACGCGCTCGCCGTGCTCGGCAAGGCGCTGGCCGAACGCAAGCTGTGGCGGCCGGCGCTGGATGCGCTGCGGCTGTCGCTCGACATGCGCGAGGTCGCCGAGGTCCGCGGCCAATATGAGAAGATGCGCGACGAGCACGGCTTCCGGCTGCTCGACTACACCGTGGACTCGGATTCGGCGAGCCCGCGCGCCTGCTTCCAGTTCTCCGAGGAGCTCGCCAAGCGCACCGATTTCGCGCCGTTCCTGGCTCTCGCCGGGCAGGACAAGCCGGCGCTGTCGGCCGAAGCCAAGCAGCTCTGCGTCGACGGGCTGAAGCACGGCGAGCGCTACAACATCAATCTGCGCGCCGGCCTGCCCTCGACCGTGAAGGAGGGCCTGCCGAAATCGGCCGAGTTCAACATCTATGTGCGCGACCGCAAGCCGTTCGTGCGCTTCACCAGCCGGGCCTATGTGCTGCCGCGGACCGGCCAGCGCGGCATTCCTGTCGTCAGCGTCAACACGCCCGCGGTTAACATCAACGTCTACAGGATCGGCGACCGCAACCTGATCAATACGGTGGTCGACAGCGATTTCCAGAAGACGCTGTCGAAGTACCAGCTCAGCGAGCTCGGCGACGAGCGCGGCGTCAAGGTCTGGACCGGCGAGCTTGCGACCGCGATGACGCTGAACCAGGACGTCACCACGGCGTTCCCGGTCGACCAGGCGCTCGGCGAGCTCCAGCCCGGTGTCTACGTCATGACGGCCGCGGCGAGGGCCTCGGACGAGGACTACCAGCTCGCCACGCAATGGTTCATCGTGTCCGATCTCGGCATCGCCGCTTACTCGGGCAATGACGGCATCCATGTTTTCGTCAACTCGCTGGCGTCGACCGATCCGGTCGGCAAGGCCGAGGTGCGGCTCGTCGCCCGCAACAACGAGATCCTGGCGACCCGCAAGACCGACGATGCCGGTCACGTGCTGTTCGAGGCCGGCCTTGCGCGCGGCGAGGGCGGATTGTCGCCGGCGATGCTCACGGTCACCAGCGAGAAGGCCGACTATGCCTTCCTGAGCCTGAAGAATTCGGCCTTCGACCTGTCCGACCGCGGCGTCTCGGGCCGCGCGGCGCCCGCCGGCGCCGATGCCTTCGTCTATGCCGAGCGCGGCGTCTACCGCTCCAGCGAGACCGTTTTCCTGACCGCGCTGCTCCGCGACGGGCAGGGCAATGCCGTCACGGGCGGGCCGATGACGCTTGTGGTCGAGCGCCCCGACGGCGTCGAATATCGTCGCGCCGTGCTGGCGGATCAGGGCGCCGGCGGCCGCACGCTGTCCGTGCCGCTCAATTCGGCCGTACCGACCGGCACCTGGCGGGTGCGCGCCTTCACCGATCCGAAGGGGGCATCAGTGGGCGAGACCACCTTCATGGTCGAGGATTACGTGCCTGATAGGATCGAATTCGACTTGTCTGCCAAGGACAAGCTGATCAAAGCTAACGCTCCAGTGGAGCTTAAGGCCGACGGTCATTTCCTCTATGGCGCACCAGCCGCCGGCCTGCAGCTCGAAGGCGACATGCTGATCGCACCCGCGGCCGAGCGGCCCGGCTTTGCCGGCTACAAGTTTGGCGTCGACGACGAGGAGACCACCTCGAACGAGCGCACGCCTCTGGAGAACCTGCCCGAGGCCGACGCCAATGGCGTTGCGACCTTCCCCGTGACGCTGGACAAGCAGCCGGCCTCGACGCGTCCGCAGGAGGCGCAGGTCTTCGTCCGCATGGTCGAGACCGGTGGCCGCGCCGTCGAGCGCAAGATCGTGCTGCCGGTCGCGCCCGCCAATGCGCAGATCGGCATCAAGCCGCTGTTCGGCGACAAGAACGTCGCGGAGGGCGACAAGGCCGAATTCGACGTCGTGTTCGTCTCGCCCGAGGGCGAGAAGCTGCGGCGCGACGCCCTGCGCTACGAGCTCCTGAAGATGGAGTCGCGCTACCAATGGTACCGCCAGAACAATTACTGGGAGTACGAGCCGGTCAAGTCGACCTCGCGCGTTGCCGACGGTGACCTCACGATCGCGGCCGACAAGCCGGCGCGCATCTCGCTCACGCCGCAGCCCGGCCGTTACCGGCTCGACGTGAAGTCCAACGACGCCGACGGCCCGGTAACCTCGGTGCAGTTCGACGTCGGCTGGTATTCGGACGGCAGCGCCGACACGCCGGACCTGCTGGAGACGTCGATCGACAAGCCGCAATACGCTTCCGGCGACACCATGACGGTGTCGGTCAACGTCCGCAGCGCCGGCAAGCTCACCGTCAACGTGCTGGGCGACCGGCTGCTGACGACGCAGACCGTCGACGTCAAGGAAGGCACCGCGCAGGTCAAGCTCCCGATCGGCAAGGATTGGGGCACCGGCGCCTATGTGGTGGCGACGCTGCGCCGTCCGCTCGATGCCGCCGCCCAGCGCATGCCGGGCCGGGCGATCGGGCTGAAATGGTTCGGCATCGACAAGCAGACCCGCACCTTACAGGTGAAGCTGTCGCCGCCGGCCCTGGTCCGGCCGAACTCCACGCTGAAGATCCCGGTCAAGCTCGACGGCCTCAATCCGGGCGAGGACGCCAAGGTCGTGATCGCCGCCGTCGACGTCGGCATCCTCAACCTCACCAATTACAAGCCGCCGGCGCCGGACGATTATTATCTCGGCCAGCGCCGCCTCAGCGCCGAGATCCGCGATCTCTACGGCCAGCTGATCGACGGCATGTCCGGCACGCGCGGCCAGATCAAATCCGGCGGCGACGCCGGTGGCGAGCTCCAGGGTTCGCCGCCCGCGCAGAAGCCGTTGGCGCTGTATTCAGGCATCCTCACGGTTGCCGCCGACGGCTCGGCCGAAGTGAGCTTCGATGTCCCGGAGTTCGCGGGAACCGCGCGCGTGATGGCGGTGGCGTGGACCGCGACCAAGCTCGGCCGCGCCAATACCGACGTCGTGATCCGCGATCCCGTCGTGCTGACCACGACCCTGCCGCGCTTCCTGCTCAACGGCGACCACGGCACGGTCAATCTCGAGATCGACAATGTCGAGGGCCAGGCCGGCGACTACGTCATCAACGTGAAGGCGGGCGGCCCGGTGAAGATATCAGGCAATCCCGCAACCACGGTCAAGCTCGCCGCCAAGCAGCGCAACTCCTTCACGCTCGCGATCGACGCGACCGCGGCGGGGCAGGCGACGCTCGACGTCGACATCAAGGGGCCGAATGGCCTCGCGCTGGCGCGTCACTATGCGTTCGACGTCAAGGCGGCGACGCAGGTGCTGGCGCGGCGCTCGATCCGGACGCTGGCCAAGGGCGAAAGCCTGACCCTGACTTCGGACATGTTCTCCGATCTCGTGCCGGGCACCGGCAGCGTCTCGGTCTCGGCCAGCCTGTCGACCGCGCTCGATGCGGCAACGATCCTGAAAGCGCTCGACCGCTATCCCTATGGCTGCTCGGAGCAGATCACGAGCCGGGCGATGCCGCTGCTCTATGTCAACGAGCTGGCGGCGGGCGCGCATCTCGCCATGGACACCGAGGTCGACCAGCGCATCCGCGACGCCATCGAGCGGCTGCTGGCGCGCCAGGGCTCCAACGGCTCGTTCGGCCTGTGGTTGGCCGGCGGCGACGATGCCTGGCTCGATGCGTACGTGACGGACTTCCTGACCCGCGCCCGGGAGAAGGGCTTTGCGGTGCCGGACGTGCTGTTCAAGAGCGCGCTCGACCGTATCCGCAACTCCGTCGTCAATGCCAACGAGCCGGAGAAGGACGGTGGGCGCGAGCTCGCCTACGGCCTCTACGTGCTCGCGCGCAACGGCGCAGCTCCGATCGGCGATCTCCGCTATCTCGCCGACACCAAGCTTGCCAACCTCGCGACCCCGATCGCGAAGTCGCAGCTTGCCGCGGCGCTGGCGCTGGTCGGCGACCGCAACCGCGCCGAGCGGGTCTATGGCGCAGCCCTCGACAGCCTCGCGCCCAAGCCCGCGCTGGAATTCGGGCGCACCGATTACGGCTCGCAGCTGCGCGATGCCGCAGCATTGGTGTCGCTCGCCAGTGAAGGCAACGCGCCCAAGGTGACGCTGACGCAGGCGGTGTCGCGGGTCGAGACTGCGCGCGGGCTGACGCCCTACACCTCGACGCAGGAGAACGCGTGGCTGGTGCTGGCGGCGCGGGCGCTCGCCAAGGAGAGCCTCTCGATCGAGGTCGATGGCCAGCCGGTCAAGACCGCCTTGTACCGCAGCTACAAGCCGGACACGCTGAGCGGCAAGCCGCTGAAGATCACCAACACCGGCGATGCGCCGGTTCAGGCGGTCGTCTCGGTGTCGGGCTCGCCGGTGACGCCGGAGCCGGCCGCGTCCAACGGCTTCAAGATCGAGCGCAGCTATCACACGCTCGACGGCAAGCCCGCCGATATCAGCAAGGTCAAGCAGAACCAGCGCTTCGCGGTGGTGCTGAAGATCACCGAGGCCAAGCCCGAGTACGGACACATCATGGTGTCCGACTATCTGCCGGCGGGCATGGAAATCGACAATCCGAACCTGGTGTCGTCCGGCGACAGCGGCACGCTGGACTGGATCGAGGACGGCGAGGAGCCGGAACATACCGAATTCCGCGACGACCGCTTCACGGCCGCCGTCGACCGGGCCTCGGATTCCAAGTCGGTCTTCACGCTCGCTTATGTCGTGCGCGCGGTCTCGCCCGGCAAATACGTGCTGCCCCAGGCCTATGTCGAGGACATGTACAATCCCTCGCGCTATGGTCGGACCGGCACCGGCAGTGTCGAGGTGCGGGCGGCGAAGTGAGCGAGAAGTAAGTGAGATGAGCGAGGTCGAGCCACATACACCGTCGTCATGCCCGGGCTTGACCCGGGCATCCACGGCCGCGCCGGCGGTGGGTGTTGGCGTGGATGGCCGGGACAAGCCCGGCCATGACGGGCGGAGGGGGCGGACTGCTTTTCGTCTGCTGTCGGCCGCTGCACTCACCCTCATCCTCGCCATCACCACCTTCGTCGCCTGGGTCTACTCGCTCGGCCCGCTCCCGCTCGACGAAGCCCGCCAGGTCTCTACCACCATCGTCGATCGCAACGGCAGGCTGCTGCGCGCCTATGCCATGGCGGACGGGCGCTGGCGGCTGCCGGTTGACGCGAAAACGAACGTCGATCCGACCTACCTGAAGCTGCTGTTCGCCTATGAGGACCAGCGCTTCTACGCCCATGACGGCATCGATCCGCTGGCGCTGGGGCGCGCCGCGATGCAGCTCGGCACGCGCGGCCACATCGTCTCGGGCGGCTCGACCATCACGATGCAGCTCGCCCGCCTGATGGAGCCGCGGCGGCAACGCTCGCTCTATGCCAAATTGCGGCAGATCGTGCGTGCGATCGAGATCGAGCGCAGCATGAGCAAGGCTGAGATCCTCGATCTCTATCTGGCGCTCGCGCCCTATGGCGGCAATCTCGAAGGCATCCGCGCGGCGTCGATCGCCTATCTCGGCAAGGAGCCGAAGCGGCTGTCGCTGGCCGAGGCCGCGCTGCTGGTCGCGCTGCCGCAATCGCCGGAGACGCGCCGGCTCGACCGCTTTCCGGAGGCGGCGCGCAAGGCGCGCGACCGCGTACTCGACCGCATGGTCGAGGAGCACGTGGTCAGCACTGAGGATGCCAATCAGGCCAAGGCGGTGCCGGTGCCGAAACTGCGCAAGCCGATGCCGATCCTGGCGCCGCATGCCTCCGACACCGCGCTGTCGACGGTCAAGGACACGCCGATCATCAAGCTGACGCTCGATGCGGCCTTACAGAATGTCCTGGAGCCGCTGGCGCGCGACCGCGCGATTGCGCTGGGTCCGAACATCTCGGTCGGCATCGTCGTGGTCGACAATGAGAGCGGCGACGTGCTGGCGCGGGTCGGCTCGGCTGATTATTTCGATGAGACCCGGGCAGGGCAGGTCGACATGACCCGCGCGGTCCGCTCGCCAGGTTCGACACTGAAGCCTTTCATCTACGGGCTCGCCTTCGAGGACGGCTTCGTCCATCCGGACAGCTTGATCGACGACCGGCCGGTCCGCTTCGGCTCCTACGCGCCGGAAAATTTCGACATGACCTTCCAGGGCACGGTGCCGGTTCGCAAGGCGCTGCAATTGTCGTTGAACGTGCCGGCCATCGTGCTGCTCGACCGCGTCGGCTCGAGTCGGCTGACCTCGCGGTTGCGGCAGGCCGGCGGCAACCTCGTCCTGCCCAAGGACGAAGCGCCCGGCCTTGCCATGGGCCTCGGCGGCGTCGGCGTGACGCTCCAGGACCTCGCCCAGCTCTATGCCGGCTTCGCTCGTCTTGGGACCACCAAGCCGCTGCGCGAGATCGTCACCGCCAAGGACGATCGCGAGCCGCTCCGGCTGCTGGATCAGGTCGCGGCCTGGCAGGTCGGCAACGTCCTGCTCGGCACGCCGCCGCCGGAAAACGCCGCCCACAACCGCATCGCCTTCAAGACCGGCACCTCCTATGGCTATCGCGATGCCTGGTCGGTCGGCTTCGATGGTCGCATGACCATTGGCGTCTGGGTTGGCCGTCCGGACGGAGCGCCGGTTCCCGGCCTGATCGGACGGGTTGCCGCCGCGCCCATCCTGTTCGACGCCTTCGCCCGCAGCGGCAAGACGCTGGCTCCCTTGCCGAAGCCGCCTAGGGGAACCCTGGTCGCAAGCAACGCAAAACTGCCGCTGCCCTTGAAGCGGTTCCGTCCGGTCGGCGAACTGGTGCGAAGCGGGGGCGAGCAGCCGCTGCACATCCAGTTTCCCCTGAACGGCTCGCGGATCGACGTCGATCGATCGGGGGGCCGGGAGAGCGCGGCGATGCCGGTCAAGGTCGCCGGCGGCGTGCTGCCCATGACCGTCATGGTTAACGGCACCGCGCTCGGCGAGATCGACGGCCGCCGGCAGCGGCTGATCGATCCGCCCGGCCCGGGCTTTGCACGGCTCACCGTGATCGACGCCACGGGCGCCGCGGACACAGTCGTCATTCGAATTCAATGACCCTGCCTTAAGCGGTTGTGGCCATGGCGGTTTCAGCGTAAGCGGAACCAATGGCCGAGACCTACCCAAGCCCTCGTTTTGGAGCCCCCCGCGAGTCGAAATCGCCCGCAAATCCGGGCAGCGGGCTCGTGCGCATGCTCGACATCGTCACTGCCAGCCACGCGCGCGCGGTCGGCTTCCTGGTGCTCTGTGCGCTGCTGCTTTTCCTGCCGGGCTTCTTCACCATTCCGCCGATCGATCGCGATGAGGCGCGGTTTGCCCAGGCCACCAAGCAGATGGTCGAGAGCGGCGACTATGTCGACATCCGCTTCCAGGAGGACGTCCGCTACAAGAAGCCGGTCGGCATCTACTGGTTGCAATCGGCGACCGTCGAAGCTGCCTCGATGCTCAAGCTGCCGAAGGCCGAATTGCGGATCTGGGTCTACCGGCTGCCGTCGCTGATGGGCGCGATCGGCGCCGTGCTGATGACCTATTGGGCTGCGCTCGGGTTCGTCACGCGGCGCGCCGCGGTGCTGGCGGCGCTGATGATGTGCGCCTCGGTGCTGCTCGGCGTCGAAGCGCGGCTCGCCAAGACCGACGCCATGCTGCTGCTCTGCGTCGTCGCCGCGATGGGAGCGATGGCGCGGGCCTATCTGTCCTGGCAGCGCGCCGAGGATGAGACGCATCCGCCCTGGAGCTGGCCCGCGATCTTCTGGACCGCGCTCGCGGTGGGCATCCTGATCAAGGGCCCGCTGATCCTGATGTTCGCGGGCCTGACCATCGTCGCGCTCGCGATCCAGGACCGCGACGCCTCCTGGCTGTGGAAGCTGCGGCCGGTCTGGGGCCTGATGTGGATGCTGGTGCTGGTGCTGCCGTGGTTCGTCGCGATCTTCTGGCGCGCGGGCGAGACCTTCTTCGCCGATTCCGTCGGCGGCGACATGCTGAGCAAGCTTGGCGCCCAGGAATCCCACGGCGCGCCGCCCGGACTGTACCTGGCGCTGTTCTGGATCACGTTCTGGCCGGGTGCGCCGCTGGCAGCGATGGCGGCGCCTGCGGTGTGGCGGGCACGGCGCGAGCCCGGCGCGCAGTTCCTGCTGGCCTGGCTGATCCCGTCCTGGATCGTGTTCGAGGCGGTGCTGACCAAGCTGCCGCATTACGTGCTGCCGCTGTATCCCGCGATCGCGATCCTCACCGCCGGCGCCGTGGAGCGGCGCGTGCTGTCGCGCTCCTGGCTGATGCGCGGCTCGGCCTGGTGGTTCGCGATCCCCGCAGCCGCTTCGATCGTTGCGGTGGTCGGCGCGGTGATATTGACGCGGCAGCCGGCCTTCGTGGCCTGGCCGTTCATCGCAGCCGCGCTGATCTGCGGCCTGTTCGCCTGGTGGCTGTTCGACACCAACCGCGCCGAGCGCTCATTCCTGAACGCGCTGGTCGCTGCCCTGATGCTGGCCGTGACGACCTACGGCATCGTGCTGCCGTCGTTGACGCCGCTGTTCCCCAGCATCGAGATCGCGCGCGCGCTCCGCAACGTCGGCTGTGTCGGACCGAAGGCGGCTGCGGCCGGTTATCACGAGCCGAGTCTCGTCTTCCTGGCGGGCACAAGGACCGTGCTCACCGACGGCTCCGGTGCAGCGGACTTCCTCCGGCAGGGCAGCTGCCGCTTCGCGCTGATCGAGCAGCGCTCGGAGCGCAGCTTCGTGCAGCGCGCCGAGGCGATCGGGCTGCGCTACAAGGTCGGCGCGCGCATCGACGGCTATAATTTCTCGCAAGGGCGCGCGATCTCGATCTCGATCTTCCGCTCGGAAGGCACCGAATAGGATGCGGGCCCCGACCGACATTGCGCCGCATGCCGGCTACCCCGCGCAATTGCTCGCCGTGTCCTGGCGCGCGCTGGCGCAGCTCGCGCGGTCGCCGTCGCATTCGCGCCGCGCCGAGGCCGCCCGGAGGCTGGCGCGGCATTCGCTGTGGCTTGCCATGGCGGGTGCAGCGCTGGTGATCGCCCTGATGGTCGCGTTCGATCAGACCGAGATCCTGCTGATGCCGCCGCGCGGCACGCCGAGCCTGTGGCCGATCCGGATCCTGACCGATTTCGGCAAGGACGAGTATATCCTCTCGGTGCTGGGGGCTGCGCTGGTGGTACTGGCGCTCGTCGCGGCCGGGCTGCGCGGGAGCCGCCGCACACTGCTGCTTGGCTTCGGCACGCGGTTGCAGTTCGTGTTTCTGTCGGTTGCCGTGTCGGCCTTCGTCGCCGAGATCCTGAAATATCTCATCGGCCGCGGACGTCCGTTCGTCGGCGGCAAGGCCAATCCGTTCAACTTCGTCCCGTTCGAAGGGACGGGGGCTTATGCCAGCCTGCCGTCGGGCCACGCCGTGGCGGCGTTCGCCCTGGCGTTTGCGGTTTCCGCATTGTGGCCGCGCCTGCGCGTCTTCATGTTCACTTACGCAATCGTGATCCTGCTGACGCGCCTGGTGCTGCTGGCGCATCACCCGAGCGACGTCGTGGCCGGCGCTCTGGTCGGAACGGTCGGCGCCATGGCGGTTCGCTACTGGTTCGCGGCCCGAAAGCTCGGCTTTGCCATCCGCGCCGACGGCACCATCGTGCCGCTTTCTGGGACAGTTTCCGGCCGCCTCAAAAGGGTTGCCCACCGGGCATCCGCCCCATAAAAGCGGCTGCCTGCCGGGACCGCCGGTTCCCTTGGGGCAGGTCACGTCCAACCACGAGCCTCGATTTGTCGACGTCCCAGCCTTCGGTTTCCCAGCCTTCGGTTTCCATCGTCGTTCCCGTGCGCAACGAAGCCGACAACGTCGCGCCGCTGATCGCCGAGATCGGCGCGGCGCTCGACGGCCGCTGGGCTTACGAGATCATCTACGTCAACGACGGCTCGACCGATGCCACCGGCGAGCGGCTTGCCGCCATCATGAAGGAGCGGAGCAATCTGCGTCAGCTTCGCCATGCCAGATCGGGCGGCCAGTCGGCGGCGGTGCGCAGCGGCGTGCGCGCGGCGCGGGGCGAGATCGTGGCGACGCTCGATGGCGACGGCCAGAACAATCCGGCGTTCCTGGCCGACCTGATCGCGGCGGTCGAGAAGGGGGCAGGGCGCGTCGGGCTCGCCGCCGGCCAGCGGATCGGGCGCAAGGACACCGGCTTCAAGAAATTCCAGTCGCGCGTCGCCAACGGCGTTCGCAATGCCATCCTGAAGGACGGCACGCGCGACACCGGCTGCGGGCTGAAGGCGTTCCGCCGCGACGTCTTCCTGATGCTGCCCTATTTCGACGGGCTGCATCGTTTCCTGCCCGCGCTGGTCCGCCGCGAAGGCTACGACATCGCCTATGTCGACGTGATCGACCGGCCGCGCCATTCCGGCGTGTCCAACTATGGCTTCTTCGACCGGCTGTGGATCGGCATCATGGATCTCGCCGGCGTCTGGTGGCTGATCCGCCGCAAGAAGCCGACGCCTGAGGTGACTGAGGTGAACGCATGATCATTCAATACGGTCAGGCGCTGAGCAATTATCTCTATGACGTCTTCGTCGCCAAGTTCGACTTCTGGCTGGCGTTCGGCCTCGTCGCGCAGCTGTTCTTCACCGCACGCTTCCTGGTGCAGTGGATCGCGAGCGAACGCGCCGGCAACAGCGTGGTGCCGATGGCGTTCTGGTTCTGCTCGATGGGCGGCGGGCTGATGACGCTGGTCTACGGCGTCGTCAAGCGCGAGCCCGTGATCATCCTCGGACAGTCGCTGGCGACCATCATCTACATCAGAAACATCATGCTGATCTGGAAGAACCGCGGCACCGCCTCGAAGACGCTGGACCGCTGATCCAGCGTTCGGCTCCGCTTGTTGAAGCCCGGCAACGTTGCCGGGCGAGATGCCCAATCCTGATGCTCACATCGCCGCTTTGAGGGCAGCGAAGCCGCGGTCGAGATCGGCCTTGAGGTCGTCGGTGCTCTCGAGCCCGATGTGGAGACGCAGCGTCGGGCCGCCGGGCGCCCATTTGGTCGCGGTGCGATAGGCATCGCAATCGAAGGGAATCGCAAGGCTCTCGAAGCCGCCCCAGGAAAAGCCCATGCCGAACAGTTTCAGCGTGTTGAGCATGGTGTCGACGGCCTGTTGCGGCGCCGGCTTCAGCACGATGCTGAACAGGCCCGAGGCGCCGGTGAAGTCGCGCTTCCAGATCGCATGACCGGGATCGGTCTCGAGCCCGGGATGCAGCACGCGCGCGACCTCAGGCCGGCCAGCGAGCCAGCGCGCCATCTCGAGCCCGGAGCGATGATGCTGCGCCAGCCGCACCGACAGCGTACGCAGACCGCGCAGAGCCAGGAAGACGTCGTCGGGGCCGGCGCAGACGCCGAGCAGGCGGATGCCTTCGGCAATCATCGGCCAGGCCTTGGCGTTCGCCGAGATGGTGCCGAACATGATGTCGGAATGGCCGCCGATGTATTTGGTGGCGGCCTGCATGCTGATGTCGACGCCCTGTTCCAGCGAGCGGTGATAGAGCGGCGTCGCCCAGGTATTGTCGTCGATGACGAGCGCACCGCGCCCATGCGCGACGTCGGCGATGGCGCGGATGTCGGGCATCTCGAACGACTGCGAGCCCGGCGCCTCCACCAGAACGGCCCGGGTGTTGGGCTTGAACAGCTTTTCGATGTCGGCGCCGATCAGCGGATCGAAATAGGTGGTCTCGACACCGTAGCGGGTCAGCATGCCGTTGCAGAAATTGCGCGTGGGCCGATAGACGTTGTCGACCACCAGGATGTGGTCGCCGGCCTTCAGCACCGAGAGCAGGGTGGTGGAGATCGCCGACAGTCCCGACGGCACGATGCCGACGCCGGCGCATTGCGGACCCTCCAGTGCCGTCAGCGTCTCCTGGAACGCCTTGGTGGTTGGGGAACCATGGCGGCCATAGGTGAACTCGCCGCGATGGGCGTGCAGGTCCTCGGCGGTCGGATAGAGCACGGTCGAGCCGTGGAAGACCGGCGGATTGACGAACCCCTTCTGCGCCTTGGTGTCGCGGCCGGAGGTGACCAGCCGGGTCTCGGCCTGCTGCTCTTGGGGGTGCGAAGAATCCATGCGTCTGCTTTCAAAACCGCGTTTCCAACGGACGCACCGCGCCGCCTGGGCCGGCCGAAAGGCCGCGGTCGTTAATAACAGAACACAGAAGAGTCCCGTCAACCCCTTGACCCGGCTCGCCAGTCGTTCTGTGATGCGCAGGTGCTATTCAGTCGCCGCATGTTGAGGGGCCTGCCGCGACCTTCGATCCATTGCCTGACCGGACCTCGCGTCACAGCCAAAGAGATGGCGGGCGCCAGCGGCGGGGATGAAGGTGTGGCCTCCCGGGATCGGCGAGTGTTCGGCAAGGTTTCCAGCATGACTCTTGCAAGGCCAGACTCTTGAAAGACCTGACTCTTGAAAGACCTGGCCTGGCAGAGACGAACCTAAAGACAACATTCCTGACCTTGAGACGACCTTGAAAGGCCCAAAGCCCATGAAACGCGTACCCCTGGCTCTCACCCTCGCCCTCGCCGCCGGCCTCACCGCCCAAGCCGCCGATGCGCAAACGCTCAAGACCGTCAAGGACCGGGGCATGGTGTCCTGTGGCGTCAGCCAGGGCCTGCCGGGCTTCTCGTCGCCCGACGACAAGGGCAACTGGACCGGCATCGACGTCGATGTCTGCCGCGCCATTGCCGGCGCGATCTTCAACGATCCGACCAAGGTCAAGTTCGTGCCGCTGTCCGCCAAGGACCGCTTCACGGCGTTGCAATCCGGCGAGATTGACGTGCTCTCGCGCAACACCACCTGGACCATCTCGCGCGACACCTCGCTCGGCGCCAATTTCACCGGCGTCACCTATTACGACGGGCAGGGCTTCATGGTGAAGAAGTCGCTCAAGGTGAATTCGGCCCTCGAGCTCAACAGCGCATCGGTCTGCGTGCAGACCGGCACCACCACCGAGCAGAATCTCGCCGACTACTTCAAGGCCAACAACATGAAGTACGAGGTGATCGCGTTCGCCACCAACGACGAAACCGTCAAGGCCTATGAAGCCGGCCGCTGCGACGTCTTCACCACCGACCAGTCGGGCCTGTACGCCAACCGCCTCAAGCTCGCCAATCCCAACGACCATATGGTGCTGCCCGAGATCATCTCGAAGGAGCCGCTCGGGCCGATGGTGCGCCACGGCGACGACCAGTGGTTCGACATCGTGAAATGGACGCTGTTCGCGATGGTCACCGCCGAAGAGCTCGGCATCAGCTCGAAGAACGTCGACGAGAAGGCGAAGCTGGAAAATCCGGAGCTGAAGCGCGTGCTCGGCAGCGACGGCAATTTCGGCGAACAGCTCGGCCTGACCAAGGACTGGGTGGTGCGGATCGTGAAGACCGTCGGCAATTACGGCGAGGTGTTCGATCGCAACGTCGGCGCCGGCTCGCCGCTCGCCATCAATCGCGGTGTCAACAATCTCTGGAACAAGGGCGGTCTTCAGTACGCGCCGCCGATCCGCTGATCAGCCCTGATCGGCCGGCAGCGGCATGAGCACCGAGGCTCGAAAACCGCCGCCCCAGATCGCGCTGAAGATCCGGCGCATTATGGGCGGCAAGGCAGGCTGGAACGGCGTTGCCGTCCAGTTTGCCTTCGCGGCGATCCTGGGCTGGATCGGCTACGAGATCGTCTCCAATGCGCGGGCCAATCTCGAAAACCAGCACATCGCCGCCGGCTTCGGCTTCCTGAGGAACAATGCCGGCTTCGACGTCAACCAGACCCTGATCTCCTATACCGGCTCGGACACGTTCCTGCGCGTGTTCGTGGTCGGGCTGTTGAACACGCTCGTGGTCTCCGTGGTGGGCATCTTCTTCGCCACGGTGATCGGCTTCATCGTCGCGCTGTGCCGGCTGTCGCCCAATTGGCTGCTGTCGCGGGTCGGCGAGATCTATGTCGAGGTCATCCGCAATCTGCCGCTGCTGTTCCAGATCCTGTTCTGGTATCTGGCAGTGCTCGCGGCTTTGCCCAATCCGCGGCAGAGCATTTCCCTGTTCGGCATTGCCTTCATCAGCAATCGGGGCCTCGTCGTTCCCAGCCCGGTCGGCCAGGGCGGTCTCGAGCCGTTCCTCGCAGTGCTGGCGCTCGGCATCGTCGCCTCGCTGGCGCTGCGCTTCTATGCGAGGCGAGCGCTGTTCCAGCGCGGGCAGGTGATCCGCATCTGGCCTTCCGTGCTGGCCTTGCTGTTCGGGCTTCCGCTGGCCACGATGCTGGTTTTCGGTCTGCCCTTCACCTTCGAGCTGCCGCAACTGAGGGGCTTCAACTTCGCCGGCGGCTCACGCATCATCCCGGAATTCGTCGCGCTGACGGTGGCGCTGTCGACCTATACCGCCGCCTTCATCGCCGAGATCGTGCGCGCCGGCATCCTGTCCGTTCACAAGGGGCAGATGGAGGCGGGATCTTCGCTGGGCCTCAGCCGAGGCGCCACGCTCCGCCTCATCGTCGTGCCGCAGGCCATGCGCGTCATCGTGCCGCCGCTGACCAACCAGTACCTCAATCTCACCAAGAACTCGTCGCTGGCGGTCGCGATCGGCTATCCTGACCTGGTGTCGGTGTTCGCCGGCACGTCGCTGAGCCAGACCGGGCAGGCGATCGAGATCATCGCCATGACGATGGGCGTCTATCTCCTGATCTCTCTCCTCACCAGCGCGATCATGAGCGTCTACGGTTGGCGCGTCAGCCGGAGTCTCGGCGCATGAGCGATGTCATCTCATCCAATTTCGTCCGCCGGGACCTGCTCGCCGAGCGTCCGGCGCCGGTGAAGACGACGGGCTTCATCGGCCTGATGCGCACGCGCCTGTTCAACTCGCCGACCAACATCCTGCTGACGATCCTGGGCGCCTTGCTGCTCTGGTTCACCATCGTTCCCTCCGTCAAGTTCCTGATGGTCGATGCGGTCTGGAGCGGCAAGGACCGCGCCGCATGCCTCACCGAGAATGCCGGCTTTGCGGTCGGCGCCTGCTGGCCCTACATCCAGGCTAAGCTCCCGCAACTGATCTACGGCTTCTATCCCGAGGCCGAGCGCTGGCGGGTGAACCTGACGCTGTTGCTCGCCGTCGTCCTGCTGCTGCCGCTGCTCATTCCGCGGCTGCCGGCCAAGAGCCTGAATGCCGGCCTGTTCTTCGTCGCCTTTCCGGTGGTGGCCTTCTTCCTGCTGCACGGCGGCGGCATCAAGGGCTTTGGGCTGAGCTGGACGGCCGGGCTGCTGCAATTGTTCGACGAGAGCATCGTCGGGGCCGGACAGGCGCTGCTCACCTCGAGCAGGACCTCCGCGATCGGCCCGCTGCTGTGGGGGCTCGGGAGCCTCATCGTCCTGCTCGGCACGGTGATCCATTGGCTGATCTTTCCGCTCACCTGGCTGCGCGATTATATCCAGGGCACGGGCCAGCCGGTCTGGGCGGATTTCGCCGTCACGGCCGCGATCGTCTGCGTGATCGCCTTCGTTCTCGGCGGCGGTGTTCGCACCGGAGGGCGGGCTCTGGCATCGAGCATCGCCACCTTCATCGGCATCGCCGTCGTCATCAGGCTGCTGGATCTCGACCACGGCGGATTGCCCATCGTAACGACGAATCTGTGGGGTGGCCTGCTGGTGACGCTCGTGGTCTCCGTCACCGGAATCGTCACCTCGCTGCCGATCGGCATTGCGCTCGCGCTGGGCCGCCGCTCGACCATTCCCTTGATCCGGGTCTTCTCGATCGCCTTCATCGAGTTCTGGCGCGGCGTGCCGCTGATCACCGTGCTGTTCTTCGCAACCTACATGCTGCCGCTGTTCCTGCCCGGCAATTTCACCGTCGATGGCCTGGTGCGTGCGCTGATCGGCATCGCGCTGTTCACCGGCGCCTATCAGGCCGAGAACGTCCGCGGCGGGCTCGCGGCGATCCCGCGCGGACAGAGCGAGGCGGCCGCCGCCCTCGGGCTGTCCTGGTGGAAGACCACCTCGCTGATCGTGCTGCCGCAGGCGCTGCGCCACGTCATTCCGAACCTCGTCAACAGCTTCATCTCGCTGTTCAAGGACACCTCGCTGGTCTCGATCGTCGCCCTGTTCGATCTGCTCGGCTCGCTGCGCGCCTCGTTCGCGGATCCGAAATGGTCGACGCCGTCGACGGCGTTTACCGGCTTCGCCTTCGCCGGGATCATCTACTTCTTGTTCTGCTTTGGAATGTCGCGGTATTCGTTGTTCGTCGAGCGCCGCCTCAACGCCCACCGCCGTAACTGATCGAGGCCACCATGTCCGAGCCCATCGTCAATATTTCCGGCCTGAACAAATGGTACGGCGAATTCCACGTCCTGCGCGACGTCGACCTCGCCGTGCAGAAGGGCGAGCGCATCGTGATCTGCGGCCCCTCGGGCTCGGGCAAGTCCACGCTGATCCGCTGCATCAATGCGCTGGAGGAATTCCAGGAGGGTGAGATCGTCGTCGACGGAATCGAGCTCGGGCCGAACCTCAAGCACATCGACGCGGTCCGCCGCGAAGTCGGCATGGTGTTCCAAAGCTTCAACCTGTTCCCGCATCTGACCGTGCTCGACAATTGCACGCTGGCGCCGATCTGGGTCCGCAACATCCCGAAGAAGGACGCCGAGGCGACCGCGATGAAGTTCCTGGAGCGGGTTAAGATCCCGCACCAGGCCAACAAGTTTCCGGGCCAAATGTCCGGCGGCCAGCAGCAGCGTGTCGCGATCGCGCGAGCCCTGACCATGAACCCGAAGGTGATGCTGTTCGACGAGCCGACCTCGGCGCTCGACCCCGAAATGGTCAAGGAGGTGCTCGACACCATGGTCGACCTCGCCGAGGAAGGCATGACCATGCTGGTCGTCACCCACGAGATGGGCTTTGCCCGCGAGGTCGCCAATCGCGTCGTGTTCATGGACGCCGGGCAGATCATCGAGGCCAACACCCCGAACGAGTTCTTCGCTGCCCCGCAGCACGCCCGCACCAAGCTGTTCCTGAGCCAAATTCTGCGCTGAGTCCGGCAACCTGTGGCTCCGCTGGTCTGGCCGCAAGCCTGGCACCATCCGAATCGGCTTGCCTCTTTCCGGACCCATCCTCCGGAGAGAGACCTTGCACAGCAGTGCCGGCGCGCGCGCATACCAGAATGCGCGACTGGAAAAGAAGCTGAGGAAGCAGGCGGACGCCGTCATGGCCTTCGCGATCGAGGCGCTCGGGCAGGGCAGGCCCGATGAGGCGGAGATGCTGTGCCGCGAGATCTTGAAGGAGGTGCCGGATCATTTCCATGCCACGCACCTGCTCGGCCTGCGTGCGTTCGACGGCGGGCGGCTCGACGAGGCGGAATTCCTGCTCGAGCGTGCGATTGCGCTCGATCCGCGCTCGCCCGATGCGCACGGCAATCTCGGAGCGGTGTATTTTGCGCTGGAGAAATTCAGCGAGGCCCGCGCATGCCAGGAGAAGGCCATCGCGCTGAAGCCGAATTGTCCGATCACCCTGACCAATCTCGGCAATACGTTGCTGCACATCGGCCGCGGCGATGAGGCGATCGGGCTGCACGAGCGGGCGATCAGGCTGAAGCCGGACTACGCCGATGCGTTCTGCAACCGCGGCATGGCGGAATTGATGACGGGCCAGTTCGAGCGCGCCAGAGCGAGCTTCGATCGCGCCCTGGCGCTTCAGCCGTCTCACGCCGAGGCGATCGCGGGCAGGGGGATGGTCAGCCTCGAGCTCCGGCACTTCGCGGAGGCGGCCGCCGCCTTCGACGCCGCGCTGGCGATCAAGCCGGGTTCGCCGCGGATTCTGCTGCAGCGTGGACGGCTCAACTTGAGTTTATCCCGGCTGGAGCAGGCGGCCGCGGATCTCGACGCGGCGCTGGCGCAATCGCCACGGCTCGAGCTCGCGCTGTGCTGGCGGGCGCAGATCGACATTCTCGCGGGAGACACGGCGCGGGCAATGGCGGGGGTCAAGACGCTGCTCGAGGTCAATCCGCGATCCGAGATGGGGCTGGCGCTGCTGGCGGCTTGCCACGTGAACCAGGGAGATATCGCAACCGCACTCGCACATCTCGACGCGGCGCTCGAGATCGCGCCCGACTTTCCGGAGGCGATCGGATACAAGATTTTCGTGCTGGACTACCTGCCGGAGGCCGATTTCGCCGCGCAGCAGGCCGCGCGAAAATACTGGTGGGACGCGATCGGCGCGAAGCTGCCGCAACGGACGCTGGCGCCGCGGCCGCTCGATCCGAACCGGCGGATCGTGATCGGATACGTCGCGTCCGAATTCAGGAACCACTCGGCGGCTTACTCTCTGTTGCCGGTGCTGCGCAATCATGATCACGCCCAGTTCAAAGTCGTCTGCTATTCCTGCTGGCCGGTGCAGGACGAGATGACGGAGAGCTTCAAGCCTCTCGCGGATGTCTTTGTCGATGCCGCGCAATTGTCGGACGACGAACTGGCCGACCGCATCCAGGCCGATGGGATCGATATTCTGATCGACGTCTCCGGGCACACGACCGGCAGCAGGCTTCATGTCTTTGCTCGCAAGCCGGCGCCGATCCAGGTCACGGGCTTCGGGCACGCCACCGGAACAGGCCTTCGAACTATGGACTACGTGCTCGCGGATCCGATCTTCATCCCGCACTCGGCGCGCCATCTCCTGGCCGAGAAGGTGCACGACCTGCCGTGCCTGATCACGATCGATCCGATCCTGGACATGCCGCCTTCGGAGCCTCCCATGCTCCGCAACGGCTACGTCACTTTCGGGGTGTTCAACCGCATCTTCAAGATTTCGGGCGAGGCGATCCAGGTGTGGTCGAACGTGATGCATGCGGTGAGGGGGTCGAAGATCATCGTCAAGAACGGGCTGCTTGACGATCCATTGCTGCGCGATCGCCTGATCGCGCGGTTTGCGGCACAGGGGATCGGCGAAGAGAACGTCATCTGCATGGGCTCGACCTCGCGCCCCAAGCATCTGCGGGCCTTCGCGATGGTCGACATTTCCCTCGACACCTTCCCGCAGAACGGCGGCATCAGCACCTGGGAGTCCCTCTATGCCGGCGTTCCCGTGGTCGCCAAGCTCGGCAACGGCGCCTCGTCGCGTGCCGGCGGCTCCATCGTCGCGGCCGTCGGCCTTCAGGACTGGGTCGCCGAGGATGACGCGGGCTATGCCGCGATCGCGTGCAAATATGCGGCGCAGCCGGCCCACCTGGCAAAGCTGCGGACGGATCTGCCGGCTCGGATCGCAGCCTCGCCCGCCGGTGATGTCGAACATTACACGCGTGAGGTCGAAGCGGCCTATCGTCGGTTCTGGCGCGATCATTGCGCCGCCGCCTCAGAGGTGGCGTAAGAATATCCTGCGCCGGGCCCCGTGAAATCCCGGAGGCGACGGGGCTCGGGTGACCGGCCGGCCAGGCTCGCGAATCAGTTAGACTCGACCCAGGGCATCCTCCGGAGAAACACCTTGCAGAAGAGCGGCGGCGCGCGCGCGTTCCAGAATGCGCGATTGCAGAAGAAGTTGATGAAGCAGGCCGACGCCGTCATCGCCGCTGCGGCGAACGCCTACGGCCAAGGCCGATACGCCGAGACCGAGGCGCTGTGCCGCGAGATCCTGAAAGCCCTTCCGGATCATGTCGATGCCATGCACTTGCTCGGCATGTGCGCCCATGACGGCCGGCGCCTCGATGAGGCGAGAGAGCTGCTGGAGCGCGTGATTGCGCTCGATCCGCGCCTGCACGATGCCCACAACAACCTCGCGACCGTGCATTTCGACCTCGGCAATTACGAGGAGGCGCGGCGCTGCCAGGAGAGGGCGATCGCGCTGAAGCCGAATTTCGCAGTGGCGATCACCAATCTCGGCAACACGCTGATGCATATGGGGCTGTACGAACAGGCGCTCGAGATGCATGAGCGCGCGATCAAGATCAAACCGGATTATGCCGATGCGCTCTGCAATCGCGGCATGGTCGAGATCGTGCTTAGGCAGATCACGCGCGCCAAGGAGAGTTTCGATCGCGCGTTGCTGTTTCAGCCGCGTCACGCCGAGGCCATCGTCGGCAGCGGCATGGTCAGCATTGAACTGCGGCATCACGCGGAGGCGGCAGCCAAGTTTGCCATGGCGCTCGCGATCAAGCCCGGCGCGCCGAGGATCCTGGCCCAGCGCGGGCGGCTCAGCTACGAGCTGCAGCGCCTGCCCGAGGCGCTGGCGGATTTCGAAGCGGCGCTCGCGATCTCGCCCAAGCTCGAACTGGCGCTCCGCGGCAAGGCACAGACCTGCCTCTTGATGGGAAAGACCGCGCAGGCGATGGCGGCTGCAGCGGCGTTGATCGAGCAAAGTCCGCGCTCCGAGATGGGGCACGCCCTGATGGGCTTCGCTTATTCGAACCAGGGAGACATGGAAGCTGCGATCCAAAATCTCGATCGCGCGCTTGCCCTCCGGCCGGATTACGAAGATGCGATCAGGGGCAAGATCTTCTTGCTGGACTACCTGGCGGAGGCCGATTTCGCGGTCCAGCAGGCGGTGCGAACGTCCTGGTGGGATGCGATCGGCTCGAAGATTCCGCAAAGGACGCTCTCGAAGCGACCGCTTGATCCGGACAAGCAGATTGTGGTCGGCTACGTCGCTGCCGAATTCCGACAACACTCGGCGGGCCTCACCTTGCTGCCGATCATGCGCCATCACGATCACGCCAACTTCAAGATCATCTGCTATTACTCATGGCCGGGGGCGGACGAGTACACCGCCATGTTCAAATCACTGGCGGACGTCTGGGTCGACGCCTGGGGGCTTTCGGACGACGAACTCGCCGACCGCATCGAGGCCGACAAGGTCGACATTCTGATCGACGTATCGGGCCACACGACCGGAAACAGGCTGCAAGTGTTCGCGCGCAAGCCGGCCCCGATCCAGGCCACCGGGTTCGGACATGCGACCGGCACGGGCATGCAGACCATGGACTATGTGCTCGCGGATCCCGTTTTCATTCCGCCTTCGGTCCGGCACCTGTTTCCAGAAAAGATCCAGGACCTGCCTTGCCTGATCACGATGGAACCCGTTTTGGATCTGCCGCCTTCCGAATTGCCGATGCTTCGTAACGGCTACGTCACCTTTGGCGTGTTCAACCGCATCTACAAGATCTCGGATCAGGCGATCTCCGTGTGGTCGCGCCTGATGCGGGAACTGCCGGGATCGAAGATCATCCTCAAGCATGGTTTGCTCGATGATTCCCTGCTGCGCGATAGCCTCGTTGCACGCTTCGTGGCGCAGGGCATTGCCGAGGAGAACATCACGTGCCTCGGCGTCACCTCGCGCCACGACCACCTGTTGGCCTTCGATAAGGTCGATATTTCGCTGGATACGTTCCCGCAAAATGGCGGCATCAGCACCTGGGAGTCGCTCTACGCGGGCGTTCCTGTCGTGGCCAAGCTCGGCAACGGCGCCTCTTCGCGTGCCGGAGCCTCTATCGTGGCCGGCGCCGGGCTCGGCGATTGGGTCGCCGAGGACGACGAGGGCTATATCGAGATCGCTCGCAAATTTGCTTCGCAGCCCGCACTGCTGGCGAAGTTGCGCGCAGACCTGCCGGCCAAGATCGCGGCCTCGCCCGGCGGCAATGTCGAGATCTACACCCGCGAGCTCGAAGCGGGGTACCGCAAGTTCTGGCGCGACTATTGCGCCGCTGCCGCCGAGCGCGGCGACGCTGCGGTCAGCGGGACGGACGCATCTGGCGGCTCCTGAACCGCATCCTGCCGGTGAGCCCCGGGATCTCCCGGACGGATTTCTGGTCCGGCAGTTCGGCCGGGCCGATACGCGAATCAGCTAGACTCGGCCCTGGGCCATCTTCCGGAGAGACACCTTGCAGAGCAGCGCCGGTGCGCGTGCATTCCAGAATGCGCGATTGCAGAAGAAATTGAAGAAGCAGGCCGACGCCATCATTCCCGCCGCGGCGAACGCCTATGGCCAGGGCAGGTATGCGGAGTGCGAAGCGCTCTGCCGCCAGATCGTGCAAGCCGTTCCGGATCATTTCGACGCCACGCACCTGCTCGGCCTGAGCGTGCAGCAGGGCGGGCGCCTGGAGGAGGCGCAACAGCTGCTCGAGCGCGCGATCGCGATCGATCCGCGTTCGCACGAGGCGCAGACCAATCTCGCGACCGTCTACGTCGTTCTTCAGAAATTGGAGGCGGCCCGCGCCTGTCAGGAGAAGGCGATCGCGCTGAAGCCGAATTTTACGCCGGCCCTCGTCGGCCTCGGCAACACCTTGCTCCAGATGAGCCTGCCCGCACAGGCCATCGAGGTCTACGATCGTGCCATCAAGCTGAAGCCCGACTACGCCGACGCGCTTTGCAATCGTGGCGTGGCGGAGCTGGCGCTGTTCCGGTTTGACCGCGCCAGGGAGAGCTTTGATCGCGCGCTGCTGTTTCAGCCGCGCCACGTCGAAGCGCTCATCGGCAAGGGCATGGTCAGCATCGAGCTCAGGCGCTATGACGAAGCGGAAGCTGCGCTCGCAGCGGCGTTCGCGATCAAGCCCGATTCGGCGAAGATCCTGGCGCAACGCGGACGCCTCAACGCGGCCCTGTCGCGGCTGGAGCAGGCAGCCGCGGACTTCGATGCGGCACTCGCGCTTTCGCCCCGGTTCGAAGTGGCCTTGCGGGGAAAGGCAGAGGCCGCGCTCGGCCTGGGGAAAACGGCGCAGGCGATCCTGGCCTGCACGACCTTGCTCGAGCAGAATCCACGTTCCACGATCGCATTGGCGTTGCTGAGCTCCTGTCTTGCAAATCAGGGAGAAATCGCCTCCGCAATCGAACATCTCGACGCGGCGCTGGCGATCTCGCCGGATCCGGACTTGATGGCGCGGAAGATCTATTTTCTCGATTTTCTCCCCGACGCCGATTTCACGATCCAGCAGGCGACACGAAGGTCCTGGGGCGAAGCGATCGGTGCCCGCGTGCCGCAGCGGAAGCTCGCTCCCCGGCAGCTCGATCCCGACAGGCGGATCGTGATCGGCTATGTTTCCGCCGAATTCTGGTATCATTCGGCGGCGTTCGGCCTGCTGCCGGTGCTTCGCCATCACGATCATGCCAGCTTCAAGGTCGTCTGCTATTCGTGTTCGCCGACTCAAGATGCGATCACAGCCGAATTCAAGTCGGCGGCAGACGTCTGGGTCGATGCCTGGCAGATGTTCGACGACGAACTGGCCAATCGCATCGAGGCCGACGAGGTCGATATCTTGATCGACGTGTCCGGGCATTCGTCGGGCAACAGGCTCCAGATCTTCGCCCGCAAGCCGGCTCCCATCCAGGTCACGGGCTTCGGACACGCGACCGGTACGGGCCTTCGGACGATGGACTACGTGCTCGCGGACCCCGTCTTCATTCCGCAATCGGCACGGCATCTGCTGACCGAAAAGGTCTATGATTTGCCGTGCCTGATCACGATCGATCCCATCCTGGATGTGCCGCCTTCGGAGCTTCCCATGCTCCGCAACGGCTACGTCACCTTCGGCGTGTTCAACCGCGTCAACAAGATCTCGGACGAGGCCATTCGCGTGTGGTCGAAGGTGATGCGGGAGGTGGCGGGATCAAAGATCATCATCAAGCATACGCTGCTCGACGATCCCCTGGTGCGCGACGGTCTCCTCGCGCGCTTTGTGGCCCACGGGATTGCCGAGGAGAAGATCACCTGCCTCGGCTCGTCCGAGCGCACCGATCATCTGCGAGCCTTCGCGTTGGTCGATATTTCGCTCGATCCATTTCCGCAGAACGGCGGCGTCAGCACCTGGGAATCCCTCTATGCGGGCGTCCCGGTCGTCGCCAAGCTCGGCCACGGCGCATCCTCGCGCGCCGGCGGCTCCATCGTGGCCGCGGTCGGTCTCGACGACTGGGTGGCCGAGGACGACGAGGGCTACGCCGCGATTGCGTGCAAATTCGCTGCCCAGCCCGCGCATCTGGCAAAGCTGCGCGCGGAATTGCCGGCCCGGATCGCAGCTTCGGCCGCGGGCAATGTCGAAACCTACACCCGCAGGGTCGAGGAGGGCTACCGCAAGTTCTGGCGCGATTATTGTGCCGTCGCCGCGGAAGGCGGGGAGGTCGCCTAAACCGGCCGAACTGCGCAGAGCTTGTGGCGTGCGCCCTCGACCCGCGGACGCGCGGCGACGATCAAACGAAGGGCGGCTTGATGTTGCTGCGCTTCTCCAGCCATTCCGGCACCGGCAGGTTCTTGGCGCGCATGAAGTCGGCGTTGAACAGCTTCGACAGATAGCGGCTGCCGGAATCGCACAGCACGGTGACGATCGTCTTGCCGGGCCCGAGCTGCTTGGCAAGCCGCATCGCGCCGACGACATTGATGCCCGTCGAGCCGCCGAGGCACAGACCTTCGTGCTGGAGCAGCTCGTAGATCGCGCTGACGGCGTCGGTGTCGGGAATGAGATAGGCATCGTCGACCTTGGCGGTCTCGACGATCGCGGTGGCGCGGTTGAGGCCGATGCCCTCCGTGATCGAGCCGCCCGGCGTCGCCTTGGGATCGCCGGTCCTGAAATATTCGTACATGCCGGCGCCATGCGGATCGGCGCAGGCAATGCGGATGTTCTTGTTCTTCTCCTTCAGATAGCGGCTGACGCCGGCGAGCGTGCCGCCGCTGCCGACCGAGCAGACGAAGCCGTCGACCTTGCCGCCGGTCTGCTCCCAGATCTCCGGCCCCGTGGATTCGTAATGTGCCTTGGCGTTGTCGAGGTTGTTCCACTGGTCGGCGAACAGCACGCCGTTGGGCTCGGTCTTGCGCAGCTCGTCGGCGAGCCGCCGGCCGACATGCTGGTAGTTGTTGGGGTTGGCGTAGGGAAGGGCCGGCACTTCGATCAACTCGGCACCGCATAGCTTCAGGAAATCCTTCTTCTCCTGGCTCTGCGTCTCCGGGATCACGATCAGGGTGCGGTAGCCGCGCGCGCTGGCGACCACCGCAAGGCCGATGCCGGTATTGCCGGCGGTCGATTCCACCACCAGTCCGCCGGGCTTCAGCTCGCCGCGCTTCTCGGCCTCCAGGATCATCCATTTGCCGGCGCGGTCCTTCACCGACTGACCGGGATTCATGAATTCGGCCTTGCCCAGGATGGTGCAGCCGGTCAATTCCGAGGCGCGCTTGAGCTGGATGAGGGGGGTGTTGCCGATGGCTTCGACAACGTCGTTGCGAATGGTCATGTCAGGGGAAATCACTACCAATGGGTTGATCGGCTTTGGGTGCGAACCTAGTGCTTGGGAGGCCAAAGGGGAAGGCTTTTGCGCTGCGGCGAACCCGACCGAAACGCTCGCGGAAACAGTGATCTGCTCGAGACGAGACCGGTGATGATGCGCGCCGCGAGGCGGGATGTCGGCAGCAGGAAACGGCCCAACCCCGGCCTGTACACGAAAGGATTATGCTCGCGATGTGCGGTCCCGCGACCAATTTTGCCGCGTGAGACGGGTCGTCACCTACGGCACGCGAGGCTTCGGCGTCGGGACTGGGCTCGCTCTCCCGCGTGCCAAGTGGGAGCGGCGAAGCACGCCCGCGGACAATTCTGGTGCGATCCAGCAGCAATAGCGCTGCGGCAACGGGTGCGGGCGCAATATCACATGAAATCTTGGTAAGCTTGCTTACGTTTTCCAATGCTTCGTGTTGAGAGAAATCTCTGCAGGACAGGCATTTTTCGTATTCTTTCTGGCTCGCTCCCAGCTCGTTGGCTCGGGCATCTCGCAACTGTGGCACTGTCCCGCCGTTCCGCGCCCGGCTAGTATGGATCTCAGGTTCCGCAGAAAGCATCATCGCTGTGAACGCATCGTCCAAGGCCCCCCGACTGTCCTGCCGCGAATCGGTTAATCCGGCAGCGTTGCGGCGGCTTGATCTGCCCGGCGGGGGGTGGATGTGACACAGCAAGTTCCAGCGATCGCCTCGCGGCGGTCTCTCGGTTCTGCATTCGGAACGCTGCGCGCAACGCGATGGATTGCGGTGCTGTGCCTCGCCGCCGGCTCGGGGGCCTGCGTGCTGACCCAGGATCTTCCCGATCCCGCGCTCGACGTTCCCACGCAGTACAAATATGCCGGCAAGCGCGATGCGCCGCCGTCGCTGGATTGGTGGCGCGGCTTCCGCTCCGCGGAATTGACGCAGCTGATGGAGGAGGCGCAGACCGTCAACCTCGACATCGCCGCGGCCGTGGCACGCATCGTCCAGGCCGACGCCCAGGCGCGGCAGGCCGGCGCCGCGCTGCTGCCGAGCCTGTCGGGGGGCGGATCGGAAACCTATTCGCGCACCTCGGGCTCCTCGTCGTCCGGCCTCACCAATGGCGGGCGCGAGGTCGTCAATTATTCCGCCTCGCTCAGCGCGAGCTATCAGCTCGATTTCTGGGGCCAGAACCGCGACGCGCTGCAATCGGCCGAGGAGACGGCGAATGCCAACCGTTTCGATCGCGACACGGTCGCGCTGACCACGCTCGCCGCCGTCGCCAACGCCTATTTCCAGGTGCTGGCCTCGCAGGACCGCATCCGGACCTCTCAGCGCAACATCGCGAGCGCGCAGCGCATCCTCGATGCGGTCAGGGAGCGCCGCAAGGCCGGCACCGGCACCGATCTCGACGTCGCCCAGCAGGAGAGCGTGCTGGCGAACCAGAAGGCGCTGGTGCCGCCGCTGCGCCAGACACTCGACCAGAACGTCAACGCGCTCGCCGTGCTGGTGTCGCGCCCGCCGGAGAGCGTGCGCGTGCACGGCGGCTCCCTGGACCGGATCGCGATTCCGCGTGTGACGCCGGGCCTGCCGTCGGAGCTGCTGACGCAGCGGCCGGACATCCGCCGCCAGGAGGCCCAGCTTGCCTCCGCCACGGCGAACATCGGCAATGCCCGCGCGCAGTTCTTTCCGACGATCCAACTCACCGGCAATGGCGGCTATCAGAGCTCGGCGCTTGTCTCGCTGTTCCAGCCGCATGCGGCGTTCTTCCAGCTCGTCGGCAGCGCCACGCAGCCGATCTTCGACGGCGGCAAGATCCTCGGCAATTTCGAATTCGCCAAGGCGCGGCAGGACGAGCTGCTGCAGACCTACCGCAAGACAATCATTCAGGCCTTTACCGACGTCGACAACGCGCTGTTCTCGATCAAGCAGACCACGATCAAGCTGCAATTGCAGCGCGACGTCGTTACCGCCTCGCAGCGCGCCTTCGATCTGTCGGAGCAGCAATTGCGCGCCGGCACCGCCGACATCGTGACCGTGCTCAACACCCAGCTGACGCTGTTCACGGCGTTAGACGCGCTGTCGCAGGCCCAACTCGCACGGCTTCTCGCCATCGTCAGCCTGTACCAGGCGCTCGGTGGCGGCTGGGAGCCGAGGATGGAGAAACCGGTCAATGCTCTTTAAGCCGGAGACGAAGCAAGACGCGAAGGAGGGGACGGCGAGAAGATCGCGCGGCCGCGGCTTCGTCATGACCCTGATCACGCTCGCCATCCTCGGCGGCCTCGGCTATTTCGGATGGACCGTCTGGCATCAGCAACCACAGCAAGCGAACGGCCGCAACCAGCGGCCCGATCTGCCGGTGCCGGTGCTGGCGGCGACGCCACGCATCCAGGACGTGCCGGTCTATCTCGACGGCGTCGGCGCGATCCGCGCGCTCAACACCGTGACGGTGCGCTCGCAGGTCGACGGCAAGCTGATCGCGGTCAACTTCACGGAAGGCCAGGACGTCAAGAAGGGCGACGTGCTCGGCGAGATCGATCCGGCGATCTACCAGGCACAGTACGACCAGGCGGTCGCCAAGAAGGCGCAGGATCAGGCCCAGCTCGCCAACCAGCGCATCGACCTCGCGCGCTACGAGCAGCTCGCCGCCTCCAACGCCGGCTCCAAGCAGCAGGCCGACACCCAGCGCGCGCTGGTGGCGCAGACCGAGGCGCTGGTCAAGGCCGATCAGGCCGCGATCGACAACGCGGCGGCGACACTCAGCTACACCAAGATCGTGGCGCCGATCTCGGGCCGCGCCGGCCTGCGCCAGGTCGACCAAGGCAACATCATTCACGCCTCCGACACCACCGGCCTCGTCGTGATCACGCAATTGCAGCCGATCGCGGTGTGGTTCAGCCTGCCGCAGCAGCAGATCATGCGCGTCAACGCCGCGGCGGCGAAGGGGACGCTCCCCGTCGACGTGTTCGGCAATGACGGCGTTACGGTGATCGACACCGGCAAGCTCACCGGCATCGACAACCAGGTCGACCAGACCACCGGAACGCTGAAGCTCAAGGCCGAATTCCCAAATGCCAATTACCAGCTCTGGCCGGGCCAGTTCGTCAATGTCCGTCTCAAGGTCGAGACCTTGACGCAGGCGCTGGTGGTGCCGACCTCGGCGGTGCAGCGCGGCCCGATCGGCACTTTCAGCTACGTCATCGGCGCGGACAACATCGTCTCGGCAAGGGCCGTGACGGTGACCCAGCAGAACGAGCATGACGCCGTCATCGCCAGCGGCCTGTCGGCGAGCGACAGGGTGGTCACCACGGGCTTCGCAAATCTGTCCGACGGGTCCAAGGTGTTTGTCGGCCGTGATGATCAGACTCCGTCGGCCGATCTCGCCCCGCGCAAGCGCCCGCGCGCACCGGACGCTCAGAAGAAGGACGGTGCCAAGGAAGACCAGAAGGACGGGCAAGGCAAGGACGGCGAGTTCCGCGCCAAGCGCAAGAGCAGCGAAGGCGACCAGAAAGGGCAGACCGGGCCGGCTCCTGGGCCGGGGGCATCGGGAAGTGGAGTCAAGCAGCCATGATCCCGACAACAGCCGCGTAATGCGGCAGGCGTAACCCATGGGTGTCTCTGAACCCTTCATCCGCCGGCCGATCGCGACCTCGCTGCTCGGCATTGCGCTTCTGATCGGCGGGCTGCTGGGCTATTTCGCGCTGCCGGTCTCGGCGCTGCCGCAGGTCGACTTCCCGACCGTGCAGGTGACGACGCAGCTGCCGGGTGCGAGCCCCGACGTGATCGCCTCGCTGATCACCGCGCCGCTGGAGCGGCAGCTCGGCCAGATCCCGTCGCTGTCGGCAATGAACTCGACGAGCTCGTTCGGCGTCAGCCAGATCTCGCTGCAGTTCGACCTCAACCGCGACATCGACGGGGCGACGCAGGACGTGCAGGCCGCCATCAATGCCGCGGCCGGCGTGCTGCCCAAGACGCTGCCTTACCCCCCGACCTACGCCAAGGTGAACCCGGCGGACGCCCCGGTGATGACGCTGGCGCTGCGCTCGGACACGATCTCGCTGCGGGCGATGAGCGACATCGCCGACACCATTCTGGCGCAACGGCTGAGCCAGATCTCCGGCGTCGGACGCGTATCCGTGCTCGGCGGACTGAAGCCGGCCGTGCGCATCCAGGCGGACCTCGCGCGGCTCGCCGCCTATGGCATCGCCATGGAGGACCTGCGCACCGCGATCGCCAACGCCAATGTCTCAGGGCCGAAAGGCTCGCTCGACGGCGCACAGCAGGCCTACATCATCGCCGCCAACGACCAGATCGTCGCCGCCGACGCCTACCGGCCGATCATCATCGCCTATCGCAACGGCTCGCCCGTCACCATCGGCGACGTCGCGCAGATCGTCGACGGGCTGGAGAACGACCGCACCGGCGGCTGGTACCAGGGCACGCCGGCCGTCGTCATCGACATCCAGCGCCAGCCCGGGGCCAACGTCATCGACGTCGTCAGCCAGATCCGCGCCGAAATCCCCAAGGTGCAGCGCGCGATCCCGGCCGGCGTGAACCTCACCATCGTCTCCGACCGCACCGTGACCATCCGGGCCTCGGTGCGCGACGTGCAGTTCACGCTGGTCCTTGCCGTCGTGCTGGTGACGCTGGTGGTGCTGCTGTTCCTGCGCTCGCTGCGCGCCACCGTGATCGCGGGCGTGGCTCTGCCGCTGTCGCTGATCACGAGCTTCGGCATCATGTATTTTGCCGGCTTCAGTCTCGACAATCTGTCGCTGATGGCGCTCACGATCGGGACCGGCTTCGTGGTCGACGACGCCATCGTCATGATCGAGAACATCGTCCGCCACATGGAGAACGGCGACAGCGCGATGGAGGCCTCGCTCAAGGGCGCCAGCGAAATCGGCTTCACCGTGATCTCGCTGACGGTGTCGCTGATCGCGGTCTTCATCCCGCTTCTTTTCATGTCGGGCCTGGTCGGCCGCATGTTCCGCGAATTCGCGCTGACCTTGACGATCGCGGTCGTGACCTCGGCCGTGGTCTCGCTCACTCTGACGCCGATGATGTGCTCGCGCCTGCTCAAGCATGCCCATGAGGAGCTGGCGGTGCCGGGCCTCGCCGCGATCAGCCGCTTCATCGACCGCACCGTCGAAGCCTATCACCGGACGCTGCTGTGGGTGCTGGAGCGCCAGCGCGCGACCTTGGTCGTGACCTTCGTGACGCTGATTGCGACACTCGTCCTCTATGTCGTCGCGCCAAAGGGTTTCCTGCCGCTCCAGGACACGGCCTCGATCACGGCGGTGACCGAGGCAGGTCCCGACGTGTCGTTCGCGGAGATGCAGAAGCGGCAGGCCGAGGTGGCCGACGCCATCAAGGCCGATCCCGATGTCGTGGGCGTCGTCTCCGTGATCGGCGCCGGCTCGGTCAACCCGACCACCAATGTCGGACGCCTCGTCATGAATCTGAAGCCGCGCGGTGAACGGCGGGACGATGTCGCGGCCGTCGTGATCCGGCTGAAGGAGAGGGTGGCGGGCATCCCGGGCATGACCGTCTATTTCCAGCCGGTGCAGGACGTGCAGATCTCGACCCAGTCGAGCCGCTCGCAATACCAGTACACGCTGACCGGCACCGATGCGGCGCTGGTCTCGGAATGGTCGCGCAAGCTGGTTGCCGAGATGCGACGCGATCCCCTGTTCCGCGACGTCTCCTCCGAGGCGCAGGAGGGCGGCCTGCGGGCGCAGCTCGACGTCGACCGTACGCGGGCGGGCCAGCTCGGCGTCAGCCTCCAGGCCATCACCGATACGCTGAACGACGCCTTCGCGCAGCGGCAGATCTCGACCATCTACGGACAGGCCAACCAGTACCGCGTCGTGCTGGAGGCGTTGCCGATGTACCAGCGTGATCCCTCGGTCCTGTCCAAGCTCTATCTGCCGGGTGCCGCCAGCAGCACGACGGCCGGCGCGCCGAGCGCCCAGGTGCCGCTGTCGGCGGTGGCGACCTTGAAGCGCACAACGGCGCCGCTCGCGATCTCTCACCAGGCGCAATTCCCCTCGGTGTCGCTGAGCTTCAACCTGGCGCCGGGCGCCGCGCTCGGCGACGCCGTCGAGGCGGTCAAGACGATCGAGACCCGCATCGGCATGCCCAACAGCATCGTCGGCGTCTATGCCGGCGATGCCGCCGAATTCGCCAAGGCGCTGGCCGGCCAGCCCTGGCTGCTGCTCGCGGCCGTGATCACCATCTACATCGTGCTCGGCGTGCTCTATGAGAGCTACATCCACCCGATCACGATCCTGTCGACGCTGCCCTCGGCCGGCGTCGGCGCCATCCTGGCGCTGATGTTGTGCGGACAGGACCTCTCCGTGATCGGCCTGATCGGCATCATCCTGCTGATGGGCATCGTCAAGAAGAACGCGATCATGATGATCGACTTCGCGCTCGAGGCCGAGCGCGGGCAGGGCATGCCGCCGCACGAGGCGATCGTGCAGGCTTGCCTCCTGCGCTTCCGCCCGATCATGATGACGACGCTGGCGGCGCTGTTCGGCGCGCTTCCGCTGGCGATCGAGAGCGGCACCGGCGCCGAGCTGCGCTTCCCGCTCGGCGTCTCCATCATCGGCGGCCTGCTGCTGAGCCAGCTGCTGACGCTCTACACGACGCCGGTGATCTATCTCGCCCTCGACCGCATCAACCGCCGCCTCGAGCAGGCGCTGCCGCCGGCCGAATCCGGCGGCCCGCCGGTCGCGGGCGCGACCGAGGGGATGCAGTGATGCCATCGATCTCGGAGCCCTTCATCCGCCGCCCGGTCGCGACCACGCTGCTGTCGATCGGGTTGTTCCTGCTGGGTGTCGTCGCCTACGAGTTCCTTCCCGTCGCCTCGGTGCCGAACGTCGACTTTCCCGCCATCTTCGTCTCCGCCAGCCGGCCCGGCGCCGATCCGTCCGTGATGGCCGCGACGGTGGCCTCGCCCCTGGAGCGGCGCCTTGGCGAGATCGCCGGCATCAACCAGATCACGTCCACGAGCTCGCTCGGCATCACCAACATCCAGCTTCAGTTCGACATCGGCCGCAACATCGACAAGGCCGCGCGCGACGTCCAGGCCGCCATCAACGCCTCGATGGTCGATCTGCCGACCGACCTGCCGACGCTGCCGCGTTTCCGCAAAGCCAACACGGCCGGCGCGCCGGTCTTCGTGCTGGCGCTGACCTCGAAGACGCTGTCGGCCAGCGCGATCTACGACGTCGCCGACACGGTCATCGCTCAGCGCATCTCGCAAGTACCTGGGGTCGGCGACGTCACGGTCTCCGGCGCCGACCAGCCGGCCGTGCGGGTGCAGCTCAACCCCGTGGCGCTGTCGAATGCGGGCATCGCCACCGACGATATCAGGACCGCGATCATCAACGCCAATCCGCTCGGTCCCGTCGGCATCTTCAACGGCGAGCGCCAGAGCGAGACGCTGGCGCTGAACAAGCAGATGCGCACGGCGAAGGAGTTCCGTGACATCGTCATCAAGAGCTCCAACGGCAATTTCGTGCGGCTCTCCGACGTCGCCGACATCGAGGATTCCGTCCGCAATGCCCGCTCGTTCGCCTGGTTCAACAAGCAGCCGGCGGTGCTGATCCAGATCACCAAGCAGGGCGACGCCAACGTCATCGACACCGTCGACCGGGTCAAGGCCCTGATCCCCGCGTTGAAGCAGTGGATTCCGGCCGGCGTCGAAATCTCCACCCTGGTCGATCGCACGGGCACGATCCGCGCCAGCGTGCTGGACATGCAATGGACGTTGCTGGCGACCGCGCTCCTCGTCATGGTCGTGGTGTTCGTGTTCCTGCGCCGGCTGACGCCGACGATCGCGGCGGGCATCTCGGTGCCGCTGGCGCTGGCCGGCACCTGTGCCGGCATGTGGGTCGCGGGCTTCTCGATCGACAATCTGTCGCTGATGGCGCTGGCGATCTCGGTCGGCTTCGTGGTCGATGACGCCATCGTCATGATCGAGAACATGTATCGCAATCTCGAGCACGGCATGCGGCCGTTCCGGGCGGCGCAGGAGGGCGCCAAGCAGATCGGCTTCACGGTGGTCTCGATCAGCCTGTCGCTGATCGCGGCATTCACGCCGCTGATCTTCATGGACGGCGTCGTTGGCCGGCTGCTGCGCGAGTTCTCGCTGACGCTGACCTTCGCGATCCTTGTCTCGACACTGGTGTCGCTCACGGTCACGCCGATGATCTGCGCGCACTACATCCGGCAGGCCACCTCGGGCACGGCGACCTTGTTCGATCGGCTGATCGAAGGCTCGCTGTCGCGCGTCGTCGCCTTCTACACCCGCACCTTGCGCACCGCGCTGGAATTCCCGCTGCTGACCCTGCTGGTGTTCTTCGCCACCATCGGCCTCACGGTGACACTCTACATCAAGGTCCCCAAGGGCTATTTCCCGACCGACGATTCCGGTTTCATCATCGGCGCAACGCGTGCCTCGGCCGACATCTCGTTCCAGTCGATGCTGGGTCTCCAGCAGCGGCTCGCCGACATCGTGATGCAGGACCCGGCCGTCGCCGGCATCGGCTCGGCCGTCGGCGGCGGAGGCGGGCCGGGGGCGGCGACCTCGAACCGCGGCACCATGTTCATCAGCCTGAAGCCGCCCGAGGAGCGCGACCACGTCTCGACACAGGTCGTGATCGACCGTCTGAGGCGCGCGCTCTATCCCGTGCCGGGCATTCGCCTCTTCATGTTCGCCGCCCAGGACGTGCGCGCCGGCGGGCGGCAGAGCGATTCCGACTACCAGTATACGCTGACCAGCACCGATCTTGGCCTGCTGCAGAAATGGGCGCCGATCGTCGCCAAGCGGATGGAGACCGTCGAGGGCATCACCGACATTTCCAGCGACCGCGATCCCGGCGGGCTTCAGTTGACCCTGTCGATCGATCGCCAGAAGGCCTCGGCCCTCGGCGTCAAGGTCCAGGACATCGACAATGCACTGAACAATGCGTTCTCGCAGCGTCAGATCGGGATCATCTACACCCAGCGCAACCAGTACATGACCGTGCTCGAGATCAACCCGAAATTCCAGGTCGACCCCTCCAATCTCGATCGCATCTACGTCGCGGGCGGCAACGACGTGCAGGTGCCGCTGTCGGCGGTGGTGCACGCGACGCGTGGGCTTGCCGCGCTCGCGGTCTATCACTCGCAGTCTTTCCCCTCGACGACGGTGTCGTTCAACCTCTTGCCCGACGTGCAGCTCCAGGCCGCGACGCAAAATATCCAGCGCGCGGTCGACGAATTGCACATGCCCGAAGGCATCCGCGGCAGCTTCGACGGCAACGCCGGCGATTTCGCCAAGACGAGCGGGCGCCAGCCGCTCCTGATCCTCGGCGCGCTGGTCGCGATGTATATCGTGCTGGGGGTGCTCTACGAGAGCCTCGCCCATCCGCTCACGATCATCTCGACGCTTCCGTCGGCGGGCCTAGGCGCGCTGCTCGCCTTGCAGCTCACCAACACGCCGCTGACGGTGATCGCTTTCGTCGGCATCATCCTCCTGATCGGCATCGTCAAGAAGAACGGCATCATGATGGTGGACTTCGCGCTCGATGCCGAGCGCCAGCGCGGCCTGTCCTCGGCCGAGGCGATCTTCGAGGCCTGCCAGGCGCGCTTCCGCCCGATCCTGATGACGACCATGGCGGCGTTGTTCGCCGGCATTCCGCTGGTGATCGCGACGGGCCCGGGCACGGAGCTGCGCCGGCCACTCGGCATCACCATCATCGGCGGCCTGTTCGTCTCGCAGATCCTGACACTGTACACGACGCCCGTGATCTACCTCCTGATCGACCGCCTGCGGCGGCGATCCGAGCCGCGTCCGCTGGCGGCACCGGCGGAATAGGTTGTTGCAGCGCCGCGCGAAGCGTATAGCGGCGACCATGTCCAATCCGCCCGACACCGCCGCCGCGCCGGCCGAACCGATTCCCGAATGCCCGCATTGCCAGAAGTCGATGCCGCTGTGCATTTGCGACAGCGTCGCGCCGATCGAGAACCGGCTCTCGCTCCTGATCCTGCAGCATCCGCAGGAGCAGGACAGGGCGCTCGGCACGGCGCGGCTGCTGGCCAGGCACTTCGCCGGTGCCACCGTGCGGGTCGGCCTGTCCTGGCCGAGCCTCTCCAAGGCGCTGGGACGGCCGGTCGAGAATGCCTCGCACTGGGCCGTGCTCTATCTCGGCTCGGCACGCGCGGCCGATCTCGACGCCCAAGGCGAGATCGTCGCGCTCAACCGCAAGGGCGAGGTCGCGGAGAACCAGCGCGCGATCCTCGGCAAGCTCGAAGGCGTGGTGCTGCTCGACGGTACCTGGAGCCAAGCCAAGGCGCTGTGGTGGCGCAATCCCTGGATGCTGAAATGCCAACGCGTGATCCTCAATCCGCAGAAGCCCTCGCGCTACGGGCGCCTGCGCAAGGAGCCGCGCCGCGACGGCCTCTCGACCATCGAAGCCGCCGCGACGATCCTCGCCGGCATCGAGCGGCGTCCTGATATCGCCGACACCCTGCTTGCCAGTTTCGAACGGATGCTGACCCGCTACCGCGAGGTCCAGGCCGAGATGCCGGAACTGGCGCCAAAGCCCGCCGCAAAGAGCCGCCGCCGCGATTTCCGGCGCAGCAAGCGGGTCTGATTTCGGCCGGCACATTTCGCTGTGCGGCCGGCGGGCCGCGGGGTTGCCTAAGCCATTGATCCCCTATATTGCTCCGCCCCTACGGGGCCACGTGGCGGAGTGGTTACGCAACGGTCTGCAAAACCGTGTACACCAGTTCAATTCTGGTCGTGGCCTCCATTACAAGCTTCTGATTTTCCACAAAATTTGGGCTCATGCGCGGTTCCGCCGAGCCGCACGCGCCCGCCAGTCCCACCGGGTTTGCCCGGGGCTTGGCGGAAAGGTGCGATTCAGGTCCTCTGGCATAGACTTCGCATCTGCGAAGAGACGCATCCAAACCCTGGAGCTGGAGAGCACGTGGGCGACGTCGTTCGATTTGTCCCGAAATCCGAGCTGGAGCGGGCCCGCCTCATTGCCGAGGCGCGCGCGATCTATGACAGCATCTTCCCGCCAGCTGCTCCCGACCGGGCGCCGCAACAGGGCGAGGAGCGCGTCAAGACTTGATCGGGGCTGCGCCGGGTCCCCGGCGCCCGGTCATGCCGAACCGCCCGCAAGGCGGACGCATCGGTTCACTTCAAGACGGGCCTCAGCAGGCCGCGTACCAGCCGTCGGGAAAGGGCAGGAGGGGCCAGGCGCCCTCGTTGTCATTGGCCGCTTTGAGTGTCGCGTCGAAGCTCCACGAGCGGGGCACGTATTCCTCCACCGGCACAGGCGCGCAATCCTCGAAGACCATGGCGTCCCGGACAGCATCCAGCAGCAGATTGAATTCGGCTTCGCTCATCACACCCTCGCAGAACGCGGATGGCGCAATGTCGCAAAGCCGGTTTGTTTCCGGATTGACCGGATCGTTCGCATTTTAACGATGCGGCGATCGGGACCCGAATGGTTAGCGATTCCTGAAAATCCCCCGGGCAACCCTAAGTGCCGCCGCCGCGCAGCAGGTGTGAAGCAGATCACATTCCCGGCGGTTTATTTCTCGTAACCCCTTTGCACCGTGCCGGCCAATGCAGGCCGGATCAGGCAGGGCAGAGCGGGAGACTGGTCATGAAGGCGAGGTTCTTGCGGTTTGCGGGCGTGAAGAGCCGGGCGCGGGGCGCCTCAACGGTCGGGCTGTTCCTGACGCTGTTTGCCTCCGCCGCCCATGCACAGGGAACGGCGGAGCAGCGGCGGGCCTGTACCCCCGACGTCTACCGGCTCTGCGCCGGCGAGATCCCCAACGTCCGCGCCATCACCGCCTGCCTGCGTCGCAACCGCGCCAGCCTCAGCGAGGCCTGCCGATCGGTGTTCGATCAGGCAGGTGGTTGAATGCCCGCCCTGTGGGTTTGTGCGCAGCAAGTGCCTCGCACGACCTCACGAATCGGCGTTTGTCACCCTGTGGATATGCTGCGGACAGGCTGTGGACGGCCAGTGAATTTGCTGCGGACGCGGCGGGTGGTTGCTATGGCCGAAGGCATTTGGTGGTCTCGAATTCGGACACCCTGAATTTGCGCCGATTCGCGATCCCCCGAACAGTTTTTGTGCAACCGTTTGCCCAAATGCCGGGCGCGCTCCATCCAAATTTTTGTACGCCCGCGGACAAGCTTTTCCTGGCTCACTCCCGCACGTTCCTCCCGATCATTGGAGCATGGCAGACGCCATGACATTGCGGAGGAGCTGGCGAGATGGAGAAGTCGATTGGGCCCCAGGCGCGACGGGGAATGGCGCGCGCATCATCGCTGCGGCGGAAGCTCATGCTCGGCGCCGCCATTGCTTTCGGTCTCGCTCTCGCCGCGCCGCTGAGCGCGCAGGCTGCAGTTCCCGCCGCCTGCGCTGCGCTGCAGGAGAAATATCCGGACTGGAAGGGCAAGACGCTCGTCAACGCCATCAATCCGCACACGCCGGGCTATGAGACGATCGATCCCAAGGACCCCAGCAAGTATATCGGCTTCGACATCGATCTCGGCGAGGCCATCGGCGAATGTCTCGGCTTCAAGCTGACCTACAAGCCCGTGGTGTTCGCTGCGCTCCTCACCACGCTCGCCGCCGGTCAGGCCGACATCGTCATCTCCGACATCTACGCCACCAAGGAGCGCGCCAAGGCGGCCGACTTCATCACCTATTCGAAAGTGTTCGACGGCGTGCTGGTCGCCAAGGGGAATCCAAAGGGCATCAACGGCATCAACCTGTCGATGTGCGGCGCGGCTGCCGCCGAAAACACCGGCTATGTCGAGGTGCCCCTGATCCAGGCGCTGGCCGCGGAGTGCAAGAAGGCTGGCAAGCCGGAGCCGACCATCCAGCTCTACGACAACAACGCCAATTGCATCCAGGCTATTCTCGCCGGCCGCGCCGACACCTATGTCAACGACGTCAACACCGTCGACAGCGCCGTAAAGGCCTATCCGGACAAGCTGGAGAAGGCGGTCGCTGTGACGATCCCATACTCGGTCGGCATCGCTGTTCCCAAGGGCAAGCCGAAATTCCGCGACGCCGTGCTCGCCGCCCTGATCGAGGTGCAGAAGGCGGGCACGCACATGGAGCTCCTGAAGAAGCATGGGCTCGATGTGAACAACTTCATGGAGCCGGGAATCCTCACGGCTGATTGAGCGCGTTTGACCCTCCCCGACGGGGAGAGATCGGCGCGACGCGCCGGGTGAGGGGCATAGCCTCTCATCCGGATCGCATCGACGATGCGACGTAGCCGAAGCTTCGCTTCGAGAGGTGGCCCGTCCTCGAGGCGCCCGTCTTCGACCAAACCCGATCCCGCTGTCATGACTGTCGACTGATGTCGCTGTTCCTTCATTACCTGAGCATGCCGTATCTGCTCGCGGGCATCGAGCTCACCCTCGAGGTGACCGCCCTCGGGCTCGGCGGCGGGTTGATCCTCGGATTGATCCTCGCCGGCATGCAGCTCTCGCGCTTCTGGCTACTCGCGGCGATCGCCAGGGCCTACACCGTGATCTTCCGCGGCACGCCGCTGATCCTGCAAATGGTTTTCGCCTACGACGCGCTGCCGCATATCGGCATCAAGCTGCCGGCCGTGCTGGCGGCAGGCCTTGCGCTTGCCTGCAACGAGGCGCCGTTCATCGCGGAGATGCTGCGCGCCGGCGTGCTTGGCGTCGACCGCGGCCAGGTGACGGCGGGACAGGCGCTCGGGATGACGCCGTCGGTGCTGATGCGCAGGGTCATCGCGCCACAGGCGATCCGCACCATGATCCCGGCCTTCGGCAACGAGGCCGTGAGCGCGCTGAAGAATTCATCTCTGGCCTCCGTCGTGGCGGTGCAGGAGCTGACCTTGCGCTCGACGCAGCTGGCGTCCTCGACCTTCGACTTCTTTTCGATCTTCTTTGCCTCCGGGCTGCTCTATCTCGTGCTGACCGCGACGATCAGCGCGATCCAGCTCTTCGTCGAATGGCTGCTCGATCTCGACCGGACCACGCGCCGCCAGCGCAAGCTCGCCGACTATCTGCCATGGCGCCGCGTTGAACTCGCCACCAAGCTCGACATTGCCGATGTGGCCGCCGCCGATCCCGAGCCTGCACCGGCAGAGCTGGCCGATACGCCGCCACTCGCCCTGACCCGCGAGGAGCGCGCGCGTCGCGCGGCGACGATCGCGCGCAACAATATCGCGGTCGAGGCCAGGGACCTCACCAAGAGCTACGGCGCGCAAAAGGTGCTCGACGGCCTCGACTTGACCGTGCGCGTGGGCGAGGTGGTGGCGTTGCTCGGTCCGAGCGGCTCGGGCAAGAGCACGCTGCTTCGCTGCGTCAACCATCTTGAGAACTGGGACGCCGGCACCGTGCGCGTCGGCGGCCGGCGGCTCGGCTTCGGCGAGAATGGCAAGCCATTGTCGCCGCGCGCCATCGCCAACGAGCGGGCCAGCGTCGGCGTCGGCATGGTGTTCCAGCAGTTCAACCTGTTTGCTCACCTTTCGGCGAAGGAGAATATTGCCGGCCCGTTGCGCTGGGTCCACGGCATGACCCGCATCGACGCCGAGCGCCGCGCAACCGAGCTGCTCGACCGCGTCGGGCTGTCCCACCGCGCCGATGCGCTGCCGCGACATCTCTCCGGCGGCCAGCAGCAGCGCGTCGCCATCGCCCGCGCGCTCGCGCCCAATCCGAGCGTGCTGCTGCTGGACGAGCCGACCTCGGCGCTGGATCCCGAGCTCGTCAATGAAGTGCTGGAGGTGATCCGCCGCCTCGCCATCGACGACGGCCTCACCATGATCATCTCGACGCACCAGATCCGCTTTGCCGACGAGGTCGCCGACCGTGTCGCTTTCCTGAGCGGCGGCACGATCATCGAGGAGGGGCCGGCGCACGAGGTGCTCTCCAATCCCCGCAATCCGCTGACGGCGCGCTTCCTCAGCGTGATGGAAGCGGGCAAGGCTCCGGAGACGGTGCGATGAGCGCGCTCTCCGCCAGGTACAGGATCCCCGAAGAGGTCACGTCATGAAGCATGTCACGTTGCCGGTTTCGCCGAAGACCGTCCATTGGGGCTATTTCTCCAAGGCAGTCACGCCGGCCCTGACGCTGCGCTCGGGAGACCGGGCCACGATCGAGACGCTGACCCATCATGCCAACGACGATTACGAGCGCATGATTCAGGGCGATCCCGGTGCCGAAAGCGTGTTCCAGTGGACGCGCGAGCACAAGGCGGTGGCGCGGCGCGGCTCGGGCCCGACGAAAGGCCCGTTCATTCGCGGCGCGGGCGAGGGGATCGGCGTGCACTTGCTCACCGGCCCGGTCGCGATCGAAGGCGCCGAGCCCGGCGACATTCTCGAGGTGCGCATCCTCGATATCAGGCCGCGGCCGAGCTGCAGTGCCTGTCATGCCGGCCGCTGCTTCGGCTCCAATGTCGCGGCGAACTGGGGTTTCCACTACCACGACCTGATCGAGGAGCCGAAGCCGCGCGAGGTCGTCACCATCTTCGAGCTCGACACCTCCGGCGAGCCCTATGCGAAGGCCGTCTACAATTACGTCTGGATGCCGCAGACCGACCCTGACGGCATCGTGCACTCGACCATCGACTATCCGGGCGTGCGCGTGGACCATGCCACCATCAGGAAGCGCGAGAACGTCCTCACCAGCGTGAGGGTGCCGGCGCGGCTGCATTTCGGCACCATGGGCCTTGCGCCGTCGGAGGCTGATTTCGTCAGCTCGATCCCGCCGAGCTATACCGGGGGCAATATCGACGACTGGCGGATCGGCAAGGGCGCGCGGATGTTCTATCCGGTCGCGGTCCCCGGCGCTTATTTCTCGGTCGGAGATCCCCATGCCGCGCAAGGCGACAGCGAACTCGGCGGCACCGCAATCGAGACCTCGCTGACCGGCGATTTCGAATTCATCCTGCACAAGAAGGCCGACCTTGGCGGGACCAGCCTCGAAGGCCTGGACCATCCCATGCTCGAGACCGACCACGCCTGGTCATTCTACGGCTTCACCTATCCGAACTATCTCGCCGCGCTCGGCGCTGACGCACAAACCGAGATTGCCAATCACTCCAGTCTCGACCGTGCGATGCGCGATGCGTTCAGGAAGCTCCGCCGGTTTCTGATGACGGTGCACGGCCTCAGCGAGGACGAGGCAATCTCGCTGATGTCGGTCGGCGCCGATTTCGGGGTGACTCAAGTCGTCGACGCCAATTGGGGCGTCCATGGCACGATCAGAAAGGACATGTTCCGATGCGACTGATGCTGTGAGACGCGGTCTGTTTTCGGGATGAGCAGATGACGAGCGGAGACCATTTGCGGCCCCTCGCCGCGACAGATGACCGCGTTCGTCTGGCACAGAGGTTGCTTCGATCGACCGCAATCTGGGTCGATCCGATGAGCTTCCGGCCGTTCACGAGCGAGTCCTACGCGCAAGACGACCGCCCCGAAGCCTGGCGGGACGTGCTGGCTGCGGTCGGCCTGCAGCCGGCAGCCGGCCATTCCTTCTTCGACGGGCACGCAACCGCTTCCCACCGTCATGCCGCAGGAGTCGCGCTGACGCGCATGGCTGCCGGCGCGCAAAGCGTTGGTCCGCTCCCGCAGGCGAATGAAGACCTTCCGATTGCGCTGATGCCGGTCGAGGACGGCATGGTGCTGAAAACCGCCGGCGGCCACCGCATCGTTCCCGTCGGTCATCTCGTGATGCTGCCGCGCAGCGGGGACTGGAGCATCGTGTTCCAGCGCGACATGCGCGCCATCGTACTCTCAGTCACCTCCGAGGCACTGCATGGACGCCTTTCGGGCAGGCCGCGGCTCGGCGAGCCCCGCGTCGTTCCGACCCGCGGCTTTGCCGAGGTGTTCGCCCGCATGCTGGACGCGACCGCGCGCACCCTCGACACGTTGAGCGATGCCGAATGGAATTCGCTCGCGCAGTCGCTGGTCGATCTGCTCCTGACGCTCGCGCATCAACTGGCGGCCTCGAGCTCCGATGCCGGATCGAGTGCAACACAGGCTGCGCTGCTGCACCGGATCTGCCAGACCATCGAGCGTCGCCTCGACGATCCCGATCTGGTGCCGGCGCGCGTCGCGCAAGCCGAGGGGATCTCCGAGCGTTACCTGCAAAAGTTGTTCGAGACGGTCGGCGACAATTTCACCCATTACGTTCGCGAGCGCCGGCTCCAGCGCGCCTGGGCGGACCTGTCCAACCCGACCGAAGCGCATCGCTCGATCTCGGAGATCGCCTACGCCTATGGCTTTGGTGATTCCGCGCATTTCAGCCGCGCCTTCCGCCATCGCTTCGGCCTGCCACCGCGGGAATTTCGCCAGCAGGAGGCGGAGCGAGCGATTGCACAGCACGGCGTCGCCGGCCAGCGCGGCTGGCCGCAGGAGGCGCTGGCGCAATTGCGCGCGCATCCGAATGTGGAGGCCCGCAGCAGCATCGCTTGCGCCGGCGCCGGGGAGCCGACCACCACCGAACGCCGTCATCACCATCTCCCGGTCGAGGCCAGCCGCGTTCACTGGGGCTATTTCAGCCGCTCGCTGCCGCCGCAGGTCGAGATCGCGTCGGGCGACACCATCACCATCGAGACGCTGACCCAGCACGCCTCCGACGATCCCGAATTGATGATAACAGGTGATGCCGCCGCCGAAAGCGTGTTCGGCTGGACGCGAAACAAGAAGAACGTCGACCGCCGCGGGGCAGGGCCGATGGATGCCAGCGTGTTCGGCCGCGGCGCCGGGGAGGGGTTTGGCGTGCACATCTGCACCGGGCCCGTGGCGGTGAAGGACGCTCAGCCCGGCGATGTGCTGGAGGTGCGCATCCTCGACATCGTGCCGCGGGCGAGCCGCAATCCGAGCCATGCGGGCCGCGTGTTCGGCTCGTCGGTCGCGGCGTGGTGGGGCTATCATTACAACGAGTTTCTCGGCGGTCCTAAGCCGCGCGAAGCCGTGACCATCTATGAGATCTTCGAAGACGCCGAGCTGCCGCACGCCCGCGCGCTCTATTCCTATCGCTGGGAGCCGCAGACCGATCCGTTCGGCGTGGTGCACGCCACCTACGACTATCCCGGCGTTCCCGTCGCAGCCGGTACGATCAAGCGCCGGCACGCCGTGCTCGACGGCATCAAGATTCCCCTGCGTCCGCATTTCGGCGTGATCGCGGTGGCACCGCGCGAGCTCGATTTCGTCGATTCCGTGCCGCCGTCCTATTTCGGCGGCAATCTCGACAATTGGCGGCTGGGGAAGGGGGCGACCGTCTACCTTCCGGTATCTGTCCCCGGCGCTCTGCTGTCGGTCGGCGATCCCCATGCCGCGCAAGGCGACGGCGAGCTCAGCGGCACCGCGATCGAATGCTCGATGACCGGCACCTTCGAGGTGATCCTGCACAAGAAGGCCGATCTTGCCGGCCGTCCCTTCGCCGACCTCTCCTATCCGCTGATCGAGACCGAAACCGATTGGGTGCTGACCGGCTTCAGCCATCCCAACTATCTCGCCGAGTTCGGCGCGCAGGGCCAGAGCGAGGTCTACGCAAAATCCTCGCTCGACCTTGCCATGAAGGACGCCTTCCGCAAGATGCGGCGCTTCCTGATGAACGTCAAAGGCCTGAGCGAGGACGAGGCCATCGCGCTGATGTCGGCCGCCGTCGATTTCGGCGTCACGCAAGTCGTCGACGGCAATTGGGGCGTGCACGCCATCCTCAGCAAGCGCCTGTTTCAGGACGCATCTTAACAAGGACATTCAGGTGAAATTCCACATGATCAGCGGCGGACCGAAGCCGGTCGCGCCCTTCAGCCACGCGGTGGAGACCGATGGCTTCGTCTTCGTGACCGGCCAGATGCCCGATACGCCGCAAGCGCCGGGCGTGCTGCCCGTGGGCATCGTTGCGCAGACGAAGGCCGTGATGGAGAACTTGAAGGTGGTTCTCGCGGGCCTCGACCTCGGCCTCGAGCACGTCGTGATGACGCGGATCTATCTCACACGCTTCAAGGAAGATTATGCGGCGATGAACGAGACCTATCGGACATACTTTCCGCCGGATCGCCTTCCGGCCCGCACCTGCGTTGGCGTCACCGGCTTGGCCTATGATGCGCTGATCGAGATCGATCTGGTGTGCCGGCGGCCGTGACGGTCCACGGCTCCTCGGAACCAGTCTGGATTGCTTCGCCGCAAGTGCTCCTCGCAATGACGAGCTGAGAGGTGCGACCTACCGAACACTCCCCGCATTTCGTCTCAAATTGCAACCGGCGCGTGCAGGAAGTCTTGATCGGCCGTGAGCTAGTGGTGATCGGACGCCTTGAACGCGGGCTTGGACTGCCGCGACTAACCCACAGAGTGCATATGGATCAGTAGAATGTGATCGAGCTTCCTCTTTCTAAAGCACCAAAATTGTGCTTTAGTGCTTTCCATGAGCCAATCGCCCCGATACGCGCCGTCCGCGCTGCGCTACCGGCTTGCCCCTGACCCGGCCGCCAAGGCCGCCATCGAGGCGACATTCCAGGCCTATGACCGCATGATGGAGATCCTCGACGAGGTGGCGCGGGCTCACAATGTGGGTTCCAACGTGGTCCTGCTCCACGCCCATGCCTACGAGGCGATCCGTAAACAGACCGCGCTGCCATCGCGGCTGGTGACGCTCGGGCTGCGCGACCGCAACGAGTACCGCGCCGCACAGGGGCGCCGCCTGCCGCTTGACGACAAGCTCGCCAAGATCAAAGGGCCCGCCACCATTTCGATCGCGACCGTGCAAGGGCGCTTCAGCGTGCCCTTCGACTATGCCGGCTATGCCGAGGGCTGGGGGCAGAGCGTGCCGGCGCGCCTCATCCGTACCGACGACGGTTTCGAAGTTCACTACGGCGTCACGCCGAACATTCTGCCAGAGGAGGAGAACGCTATGGATAACATCGCTGCCGCCCCCGACAATTTCCTGTCCCGGGTCGGACGCCTGATCGCCGGGATCGCCTACGATGCGATCGAGCAGGCGGAAGGCAAGAACAAGCTCAAGGTGGTCGGACAGGCCATCCGCGAGATAGAGCGTGCCGAGAGCGAAGCGCGCGATGCGCTCGCGGCCGCGCGCGCGGAGGAGTACCGACTCAACGCGCGCCGTAGCGAAATCGAGCGCGCCATGACCGACCTGACCGCCAAGATCGAGGGCGCGATCGCCGATGGTCGCGACGATCTCGCTCGCGCGGGCATCGCTCGTCAGATGGATTTGGAGGCGCAATTCGAGGTGCTCTCGCGGGCCATCGACGAGAACAATGAGAAGATCGAGCAAAGCGTGACCTCGCTGCGCGCCGTGCTGTCGGCGCTCCAGGACGCCGAGCAGCGCCGCGCTGATCTCGAAAAGAGCGAGGCCATTGCAAGCCAGCAGGCTTCGACGTCGTCAAAGAAGCAAGGCGGCAGTTCGGCAGCCGCCAAAGCGCTGCGCGCGGGCAGGGCGGTGGCGCGGGCCACCGGCGTGCCGCCGGGCATCCCCTATTCGAGCGACATCGACGAGCTCAGCACGTTGCATCGCGACAAGGAAATTGCAGCGCGGCTGGCCCGGTTGAAGTCGGGCTCCTGAGTGCCGTGTCATGAGCGCTCTGCTCGAACACGTCATGTCGCCGGAAGTCAGGCCGTTCGCGATCGCGGCGGCCATGATCGTCATCGTCGGCTCGATTGAAGTGGTCTCCATGCTGGTGGGGGCCTCGCTCAGCGAAATGCTCGGCACCAACATCGATTTCGCTCACCCCAGCGACAATGGAGTGATCAACGCGATCTCGTGGATCAATGTCGGTGGCGTGCCGCTCTTGATCTTCCTGTTGTTGCTGCTCGGCGCCTTCTCCATCACCGGGTTCCTGATCCAGGACATCGCGCGGCTGGTTGCGGGTCCCTTGCCGGCGACCGTCGCCTCTGCCGCGGCCGTCGTGGTGTCGGTTCCGCTGGTCCGCGCCGCCAGCCGGGCCATCGCGCGGGTCATTCCCAAGGACGAAAGCTACGTCATCGGCTTGGGGGATCTCGTCGGCCGCATCGGCGAGGTCGTCGTCGGCCCGCTCGACCAGGGGCCGCCCGGCCGCGTCAGCGTCGCCGACGTCCACGGCAACCGCCATTTCGTCTCGGCGGTCGCGGCGCCGTCATCGGGACCTTTGCCGCAGGGAACCATGGTCCTCCTGGTCGACCGCGATGGCACCCGTTTCGTCGCGGTGAAGGCCGACGATGAACTCAAGCCGTCCAAGCCCACTCTAAGCAGTTAGCAAGTCCCACAGCGGAGAAAGCCATGTTCGACATCGCAGTCCCGGCCGTGATCGGCGTCGCGCTGATCGTCGTCCTGGGGATCGTCTTCACCATCCTCTACAAGCGCGCCACCCGCGACGAGGCCTTCGTGCGCACCGGACTCGGCGGCAAGAAGGTCGTGCTCGACGGCGGCGCCATGATCCTGCCGATCTTCCACTCCTATGCCAGCGTTAATCTGAAGACGCTGCGCCTCACCGTCGAGCGCAAGGAGCGGGAATCCCTGATTACCAAGGACCGCCTGCGCGTCGACATCGTTGCCGAGTTCTACGTGCGCGTCCGCCCCGACGAGGAGAGCATCGCGCTCGCGAGCCAGACCCTGGGCGCGCTGACCAACGATGCCGAGGCGCTGCGCAACCAGGTCGAGGCGAAATTCGTCGACGGCCTGCGTTCGGTCGCCGCGACCATGAGCATCCTCGAGCTCCAGGAGAAACGCTCGGACTTCGTCAAGCACGTGCAGTCCACGGTCGAGTCGGACGTGAAATCGAACGGCCTCGAGCTTGAATCGGTTTCGCTGACCAAGCTCGACCAGACCGACGTCAAGTTCTTCAACCCGGAGAATTTCTTCGACGCCGAAGGTCTCACCCAATTGAAGACCGTCACCGAGACCCGGCGGCGCGATCGAAACGCCATCGTCCGCGACAACGAGGTGGCGATCGCGCAAAAGGATCTCGAAGCGCGACAGCAAACCCTCGGGATCGAGCGGACCAAGAAGGAAGCCGAGCTGTCGCAGGAGCGCGACATCGCCAACAAGACCGCGAGCACCCGCGCCGAAGTCGCGACCGCGACACAGACCGCGCGCCTGACCGAGGAGAACGCTCGCATCGACACCGATCGTGCGGTTGCCGAGAAGGAGGCGGGTGCCAAGCAGGTCAAGGAAACCGCTGTGATCGAGTCGGAACTGGCGATCAACAAGCGCAAGACCGACGCCCAGCGCGAGATCCAGATCGCGACGCAGGAGAACGAGATCCAGATCGCGGCGAAGAGCAAGGAAACGTCGGAAGCCGTCGCCGAAGCCAAGACCGCCGAGGCGCTGGCCGTCTCCGCGGAGGAAAAGGTCGTCACCGCGCGCGCCATCGAGGTCGCCGATCGCGCCCGTCTCACCCAGGTGCTCGCCGCGCGGACCGAGGCCGAGCGCAAATCGACCGAGCTGATCGTCGCGGCAGAAGCCGAGAAGAAGGCCTCGCTCGACCGCGCCGAGGCCGTCAAGACGCTGGCCACCGCCGAAGCCGAATCCAACAAGATCAAGGCGGTCGGTGTGCGCAACATCGGCGAGGCGGAAGCCGCCGTCATCACCATGAAGAACGAGGCGCAGAACAAGCTCGGCAGCAACGTGATCGATTTCGAGATCGCCAAGAAGCGGATCGAGACCATGCCGTCGGCCCTGGCCGAGATGGTGAAGCCGATCGCGAACCTCAAGGACGTCCGCATCCTGCACACCGGCGGCGCGTTCGGCGGCAACGGCGCGAGCGGAGGCAATGTGGGCTTCGGCGAAGGTCTGGCCGGCGAACTCCTCAAGGTGCACGCGCTGCGTCCGATGATCGACGAGATCCTGCGCCAGAGCGGCTTTGCGCCAGACGACGATCCGGTGAAGGCGCTGGTCGGCGCCGTGACGGGAAAGAGCAACGGCGCAGCCGTGCCGGCGCCGGAGAAAACAAGCGCCGCCGAACTATGAATGCCGGTTCATTGCTGCGGAGAATGCTAACCGATAAACAGGCTGGCGCGTCTCGCGGCGCGCGAACGTTCCGGAACGCAGCTCGATCCTGAGCTGAATCGTTCGATCTCGCTCCGGACTTGTCTTGAGGCAACGTTTTGTTTGCCGCAGCGCCTGCGTCGATCGACGTCGGGCGCTGAGACCTGTTTCGATCGGAGAATTCCACATGAAGCATTTTCTGTCTGGACTGATCGCCATTGGTCTTTCGATCGCCGCCGCGCCGTCGCTTGCGGCCGATGCCCGCAACGTCACCGTCGTCAACGAGACCGGCTATGCGATCAAGTTCCTCGGCTTCAACGCGCCGGATGATGGGCTGGACGAATGGGAGAACGAGCTCGACAAGGTGTTGCAGAACCAAGCCAGCACTTATGTCGAGTTCGACGACGACGACGAAGGCTGCGTCTGGAACATCCGCGTCGACTGGCAGAACTACGACGAGCCGGTGTTGTGGAAGAGCGTCAATCTCTGCAAGTTGACGGCGCTCCGCTTGCGCTACGACCCCGGCACGAAGACCACCTCGTTTCTCGCCGAATAGTCTTTGCCCAGGCCGGCCGGAGGAGAGGCCATTTCCAGGCGCTCCCGGGCGCGTTGCGGATGATGACGAATTCGTCCTTTGCAAGCGCAAGCGGCTTTGTTATACGCAGCCGCGCGCGAACGAACGGTTCGCCCTTTCCTCGGTAGCTCAGCGGTAGAGCATCCGACTGTTAATCGGATGGTCGCTGGTTCGAATCCAGCCCGGGGAGCCAAATCTTGCATATAATTCAATGATTTGCGCGCGCATCCTCGCACGGTGCGCGATCTGCTTTCCCTGGTTCTTGAGCATTCCGGCGCGGAATCGCGCTCAAACAGATGTGTGTGTCAGCGTGGTCCCGCCATTGGGATGGCGCCAAATCGACTCAATTCACGTCGAGTGTGGGTTACGCCGGACATTTGCGGAGCTGCTTCCAATGCCAGAGATTCAGATCGACCGTTCGGATATCGCCCCATCGATCTTGCCGGCCGGCATTCCCGAGCTTAGCGACGATGAATGCCTTGCCTGTCTCGCGCGCGCAGTCGAGACACCGGATTCGGCGCGGCTGGACGAGGTCGCCGCCCTGATCGGCCGCCTGGCGGTGGCCATCGAATAGGGCTGGTCGAGCCTTCCCTGCGGAGGGGTGCGGGGCGTGATATGTGCCTCGCCAACGGCCATGTTGCGTTTTGACCGGGCATGCTCCAAAGATGCCGCGATTTTTCTCCGCGGCATTGTCCGCATTGCAGGGTCCGCAAATGTCCGGTTTTTCGACCGCGCGCCAAAAAATGGTCGATGGCCAGGTGCGCACCAATGACGTCACCGACCGTCGTGTTCTCGATGCCATGCTCACGTTGCCGCGCGAAGCCTTTGTGCCGGCCGGCCGGCAGGCGCTGGCTTATCTCGATCTCGATCTCGACGTGAGCGAAGGCACCGCCAAGCGGTTCCTGATCAAGCCGGCTCTGACCGGCAAGCTGCTCCAGGCCGCCGAAATCGGCGAGGGGGACAACGTGCTGGTCGTCGGCTGTGCCACCGGCTACCTCGCTGCGCTGGCCGCCAAGCTGGCGCGTCAGGTCACGGCGACCGAATGCGATTCGGCTTTGGCGGCCAAGGCCAAGGATGCCTTCACCGCCCAGGGGCTGGCCAATGTCGCCTGCAAGGCGGCGGCCTGCACCGTCGGGGATCCTGCCGCCGCCCCCTATGATGTGATTCTCCTCAACGGCGCGGCCGAAATGATGCCGGAAGCTCTGCTCGGGCAGCTGAAGGAGGGGGGGCGCCTGGTGGGGGTGTCGGCCGAATCGAGGCCGCCGCGCGCCCTGATCGTGACCCGTACCCACGGTGAATTCGGCCATCGGGCGCTGTTCGACGCCGCCGCCCCGGTCCTTCCCGGACTGGAGCGGGCGGCTGCCTTTGTCTTCTGACGGCCCCAAAGCCGCCCAAATCCCGTTCTGAATCAGAAGTGTGGCCGGGATGCTGCACGTGAAGAGTTTCCACTGAGAACCACCCTCAGGTAGTTCCGTCGCGCTTGACCGCGTCCTATGTTGCGGCGGGGCAACGACTCCACTCGTAGACGGTAACTCAGCTCGCGGGCACGAGCTGGGCGTTAGATGAACGGAATTTCAGGGATGCATGGGGTGAAGCTCTTCACCGGAGCTGCGGTTTCGGTCCTGCTGCTGGCGCTTGCCGGGCCGACGCCTGCCTTGGCGGACACGATCGACGCCGCGCTGGTGCGCGCCTATCAGAACAATCCGCAGCTCAACGCGCAGCGTGCCCAGGTGCGCTCGACTGACGAAAACGTGCCGCAGGCCTTGTCGGGCTATCGCCCCAGGGTCTCGCTCTCGGCAAACGGCGGTTATCAGTACTCGGACTTCAAGAGCGCCAGCAACAGCGACCCGATCAACGGGAGCGGCTTTCCGCGAAGCGTGGGAGTGACAGCGTCGCAGACATTGTACAACGGCAACCAGACGGCCAATCGGACGCGCGCCGCCGAGAGCCAGGTGTCCGGCGCCCGGGAGGCGCTGCGCAGCCTCGATCAAAGTGTGCTGCTCCAAGCCGCTACGACCTACATGGATTATCTGCGCGATGCGGCCACGCTCGAAGTCCAGCGCAGCAACGTGCGCGTGCTCGAGCAGACGCTGAAGCAGACGCGTGATCGCTTCAATGTGGGCGAGGTGACCCGCACCGACGTCGCCCAATCGGAAGCGCAGCTGGCCGCCGGCAGGACTCAGGCGCTCACCGCCGAGGCGAATCTCACCACGACGCGGGCGAACTTCCGCCGGATCATCGGCAACGAGCCAACGAACCTCGCGCCGGGTTCGCCTGTCGATCGTTTCCTCCCCGCAACGCTTGCCGCAGCGATCGAGCTCGGCCTGATCGAGCATCCCAACGTCACGGCCGCAATGTACGGCATCGACGTCAACTTCCTGCAGGTCAAGGTCGCCGAGGGTGCTCTGCTGCCGACGGTCACGTTGCAGGCCAGCGCCACGCAGGCATACGAGCAGTCGCTGATCCAGTACCGGTCGTTCACCGCAGCGGCGGTCGCGCAGATCTCGGTGCCGATCTATCAGGGCGGTGGCGAATATTCACTGATCCGCCAATCCAAGGAAAACCTGGCGCAGCAGCGTCTCAACCTCGAAACGACTCGCGACCAGACCCGCGCGACCGTCGTGCAATGGTGGGGCTCGCTGCAGGCCACCAAGGCGCAGGTCCAGTCGGCCCAGGCGCAGGTGGCGGCATCCGAGATCGCCCTGAACGGCGTCCGTGAGGAGGCCAAGGCCGGCCAGCGCACCACGCTGGACGTGCTCAATGCGCAGCAGGCGCTGGTGAATGCGCGCGTTGCGTTGGTGACCGCACAGCACGATCGCGTCGTGGCATCGTACAACGTTCTTGCCGCCGTCGGTCGTCTGTCGCCCCAGGTGCTCGGCCTTGCGACCACAACCTACGACCCCAGCGTTCATTACCATCAGGTCCGCGACAGCTGGGCGGGCGTGCGCGCGCCTGACGGGCGCTGATTCCCGCAATCGTCCGGTCGATCTCGCGAACTGCCGAGGTCGACCGGTGCTTTGCTTGCAATCATCAAAATCCCTGACATAGCCTTGCCAAGAAGATGCGGGTCGATTCGCCCCGCATTGATGTCGTTTGCGTAACGCGTCGGTGCCGGGGGGCAGGGGCACACTGCTGCACGTCGAGCCGTGATCTGGGGACAACTCGGGCTGCGACGACGAAAATGCCGGGCCTGTCGTTGCGGAACCGGCCAATCCTGCCGTGCTTGGTGTAAAACAGCGCATGCGAGGGCGTTGATGATGTGGAGTCGGAGATGACGCAGCCTGCAAAGGTCACAGAACCCTCCATGGAGGAGATTCTGGCCTCGATCCGGCGCATCATTGCCGACGATGAGGCGAAGCCCCCGCCGGCCGAGACCGCCAAGCCCGAGAAGGCCGCGGCGCCCGCCGCGCCGCCGAAGCCGCAGGCGATGAACGACATTCCGCCATCCAAGGTCGCTCCGCCCAAACCCGCTGCCGAAAAGCCTGCGGCACCGCCGCCGGCCGCAAAGCCGGCGCCGCCACCTGCGCCTGCGCCCGAGGCGGACGCCTCCAACAGCCAGGACGATATCGACGCGTTGCTGGCGGGTCTCGATGCCGCCACACCTGCGCCCGAGGTCCGCGCGCCAGAGCCCGAGCCTGAGCCGGATGTGCTCGAGCTGACCGACGACATGGCGATGGATCCGACACCGCCTCCGCCGCCGCCGAGCTTTCGCAAGGTCGAGCCGCGCGACGATCTCGAATTCGCCGAGCCGCCGCGGCCCGCTCCGCCACCGTCCTACGCGCCGGTAGATTTCGACGCGCCGCCGCTGCCTCCGCAGCAGCCGATCCTGGCGCAATCGACGGTCTCCGCGGTCGAATCCGCCTTCAATTCCCTGGCCCATACGGTGCTCAGCAGCAACGCGCGGACGCTGGAGGACCTGGTCAAGGAGATGCTGCGTCCGATGCTGAAGTCCTGGCTCGACGACAATCTGCCGGGCCTCGTTGAACGCATCGTGAAGGCCGAAATCGAGCGGGTCTCGCGCGGCGGCCGCTGAGGGCGGCCTACGGGCCCTCATAATGCCCGGCTTGGGTGTCATATCCGGGCCCGGACCGGGCCGGAAAGCGCCGTTGCCGCCTCGGCGTCCCCTGACCTTTTCGTTGACTTGGCCCTCTCGCGCGGCTTTCTAGCAGCCCCATGATCGAGAAAAATTATCAGCCCGCCGATATCGAAACCCGCATGTCCGTGGTGTGGGAGGACAGCCTTGCGTTCAAGGCTGGCCGGCCCGACCGCCGTGATGCCGTGCCCTTCACCATCGTGATCCCGCCGCCGAACGTGACGGGCTCGCTGCACATGGGCCACGCCCTCAATAACACGCTGCAGGACATCCTTTGCCGGTTCGAGCGCATGCGCGGCCGCGACGTGCTGTGGCAGCCCGGCACCGATCATGCCGGCATCGCCACCCAGATGGTGGTCGAGCGGCAGCTGATGGAGCGCCAGCAGCCCGGTCGCCGCGAGATGGGCCGCGAGAAGTTCCTGGAGCGGGTCTGGCAGTGGAAGGCCGAGAGCGGCGACACCATCATCAACCAGCTCAAGCGGCTCGGTGCGTCCTGCGATTGGTCGCGCGAGCGCTTCACCATGGACGAGGGCCTGTCGAAGGCCGTCGTCAAGGTGTTCGTCGAGCTGCACCGCGAGGGCCTGATCTACAAGGACAAGCGGCTGGTGAACTGGGACACCAAGCTGCTCACTGCGATTTCGGATCTCGAAGTGCAGCAGACCGAGATCAAGGGCAGCCTCTGGTATCTGCGCTATCCCATTGAAGGCAAGACCTTCAGCCCCGAGGATCCCTCGAGCTTCATCGTCGTCGCCACCACGCGCCCCGAGACCATGCTCGGCGATACCGGCGTGGCCGTGCATCCCGAAGACGAGCGCTATCAGAAGCTGATCGGCAAGAACGTCATCCTGCCGCTGGTCGGTCGCAAGATCAAAATCGTCGCCGACGACTATTCCGATCCCGAGAAGGGATCGGGCGCAGTGAAGGTAACGCCGGCGCACGACTTCAACGATTTCGAGGTCGGCAACCGCCACGGCCTGCGCCGCATCAGCGTGCTCGACAGGGAAGGCTGTCTCGATCTCGTCGACAACGAGGATTATCTGCGCGACCTGCCGGAAGGCGCCGCGCAATTTGCCGAGGAGTTCCACAAGGTCGACCGCTTCGCCGCGCGCAAGCGCATCGTCGAGCGGCTGGAATCGTTCGGCTTCGTGGAGCGTATCGAGCCGCACACCCACATGGTGCCGCACGGTGATCGTTCTGGCAGCGTGATCGAGCCCTACCTGACCGACCAGTGGTACGTCGACGCCAAGACGCTGGCGAGACCTGCGATCGCCGCGGTGCGTTCGGGCGAAACGACGTTCGTGCCGAAGAACTGGGAAAAGACCTATTACGAGTGGATGGAGAACATCCAGCCCTGGTGCATCTCGCGCCAGCTCTGGTGGGGCCATCAGATCCCGGCCTGGTACGGCCCTGACGGCAAGGTGTTCGTCGCCGAGACCGAGGAGGAGGCCGTCAGCCACGCGCTCGGCTATTACGTCGAGCAGGAGGTCATCACGCCCGCGCAGGGCCGCGAGATGGCGCTCGACCGCAGCAAGCGCGAAGGCTTCATCACGCGCGACGAGGACGTGCTCGACACCTGGTTCTCCTCGGCGCTGTGGCCGTTCTCGACGCTCGGCTGGCCCGACGAGACGCCCGAGGTGCAGCGCTACTACCCGACCAACGCGCTGGTGACCGGATTCGACATCATCTTCTTCTGGGTCGCCCGCATGATGATGATGGGCCTGCACTTCATGAAGGAGGTGCCGTTCTCGACCGTCTACATCCACGCCCTCGTCCGCGACGAGAAGGGCGCCAAGATGTCGAAGTCGAAAGGCAACGTCATCGATCCCCTCAGCCTGATCGACGAATACGGCGCGGACGCGCTGCGTTTCACCCTGGCGGCGATGGCGGCGCAGGGCCGCGACATCAAGCTCGCCACCAGCCGCGTCGAAGGCTACCGCAATTTCGCGACCAAGCTCTGGAACGCGTGCAGATTCGCGGAGATGAATCACTGCGCCGTGCCTGATGGTTTCGAGCCGGCGAAGGCGACGGAGACGCTGAACCGCTGGATCGCGCACGAGACCGCCCACACCACGCGCGAGGTGACTGAGGCGATTGACGCGTATCGCTTCAACGATGCCGCCGGCAGCATCTACCGCTTCGTCTGGAACGTCTATTGCGACTGGTATGTCGAGCTCGCCAAGCCCGTGTTGCTTGGCCCCGACAGCCCCGCCAAGGACGAGACCCGCGCCATGGTCGCCTGGGCGCGCGACGAGATCCTGAAGCTGCTGCATCCCTTCATGCCCTTCATCACCGAAGAGCTGTGGGAGGTGACAGCCAGGCGCGACGGCCTGCTCGCGCTGGCGCCGTGGCCGCTGAGGCCGGCCCTGCCGACGCCGGAGCAACTCGCGATGCTCGCAGCGACCGCGGGACCGGCCGACGCGCTCGTCTCGCCGGCCTGGGTGCTGCCGATCTTCGATCATGCCGACTTCACCGATCCGGCTGCCGAGGCCGAGATTGGCTGGGTCATCGACCTCGTCACACAGATCCGCTCGGTGCGCGCCGAGATGAACATCGCGCCGGCAACGCTGACGGCGCTGGTGCTCGCGGGCGCCTCCACTGAAACGAAGGAGCGTGCGCCGCGCTGGACCGATGTCATCAAGCGCATGGCGCGGCTGTCGGACATCTCGTTCGCCGATCGCGCGCCTGACGGCGCGGTCCAGCTGCTGGTGCGCGGCGAGGTTGCCGCGCTGCCGCTCAAGGGCGTGATCGACGTCGCCGCCGAGCGCACGCGTCTCGACAAGGAGATCGCCAAGGCCGAGGCCGACATCAAGCGCGCCGAGTCCAAGCTGGCGAACGAGAAGTTCGTCGCCAACGCGGCCGAGGAGGTCGTTGAGGAGGAGCGCGAAAAGCGCGAGGCGGCGCTGGCCCGCAAGGCCAAGCTGCTGGAGGCGCTGGAGCGGCTGAAGCAGGCGTCGTGAGGTGTCCGTCATTCCGGGATGGTCCGAAGGACCAGACCCGGAATCTCGAGATTCTCAGGTGCGCAATTGCGCACCTGAGTTCGGCTCTGTGAGCCGCCCCGGAATGACGATCACTTCGGAAACGGCTTGCTCAAAAACTTCGAGCCCTTGACGCCATAGCGCCAGGGCAGCTCGACCGCCTTGGTGATGCCGATGCGGATGCCGGTTGCGACCTCGACATCCCCGGTCCGGGCATGCAGCGCGATGGGGGGCCGGTCCAGCGGCAGGGAGTTGTGCGCGATGGTGATGCCAAGCGCCTCGGTCAGCTTGCCCGGGCCCGAGCACAGCGCATGCACGTCCTGCAGATGCCGGTGCCGGCGCATTGCAGCCAGGCCATGTGTCGGCTCCAGCGCACGGATCAGCACGGCGCTGGCCGAGCCTTCCTCCTCGCAGACGAAGTTGACGCACCAGTGGATGCCGTAGGAGCGGTAGACATAGGCAAAGCCTGGTGGGCCGAACATCACTTGGTTCCGCGGCGTCGGTCCGCGGTAGGAGTGCGCGGCCGGGTCGGTATGATGATAGGCCTCGACCTCGACGATGATCCCGCCGACGCCGCCGACGAGCATGGTGGCACCGATCAGGTCGGGCGCGACCTCGTGCACGCTGCGTCCGAAAAAGGCGCGCTTCAGGGGCTTGCCGAGGCGTGGTGGTGACGTCTTAGAGATTGGAGCCATTCGAGGTGAGAATCGCCTGAGAACAGAGCAGGATATTGCCCATATCTGCCATGTTCCCTGAAGCGGGGCGAGCCGGGTTGCGATGCCGGGCCAGACCGACTAGGTAGGACCTGAACAGACCGGACAGACCATGGTCGTTATTCTCGATACCATCTCGAACCCGCTGCGCCCGCGCCACCCCGAAAAGGTGAATCGCCCTGACTCCGCTTCGCCGCCGAAGCCGGACTGGATCCGCGTGCGCGCGCCCAACACCCGCGGCTATGCCGACACCCGCAACATCGTGCGCTCAAACGGCCTGCACACGGTGTGCGAGGAGGCGGGCTGCCCGAATATCGGCGAGTGCTGGGACAAGAAGCACGCGACCTTCATGATCATGGGTGACACCTGCACCCGGGCCTGCGCCTTCTGCAACGTCAAGACCGGCCTGCCCAATGCGCTGGACGTGGCCGAGCCGCAAAACGTCGCCGAGGCCGTGGCCAAGCTCGGCCTTGCCCACGTCGTCATCACCTCGGTCGACCGCGACGACCTCACTGACGGCGGTGCCGAGCATTTCGCTCAGACGATCCGCGCGATCCGGGCCGCGTGCCCCTCGACCACGATCGAGATCCTGACACCCGACTTCCTGCGCAAGGAGGGGGCACTCGAAATCGTCGTCGCGGCGAAGCCCGACGTGTTCAACCACAATCTCGAGACGGTGCCGTCGCGCTATCTCACGGTGCGGCCCGGCGCGCGCTACTTTCATTCGATCCGGCTGCTGCAGCGGGTCAAGGAGCTCGATCCCACCATCTTCACCAAGTCCGGCATCATGGTCGGCCTCGGCGAGGAGCGCCACGAGGTGCTCCAGGTGATGGACGATCTGCGCTCGGGCGACGTCGACTTCCTGACCATCGGGCAATATCTGCAGCCGACCCGCAAGCACCACGCGGTGATGCGCTACGTGCCGCCGGACGAGTTCAGTTCCTACGAGAAGGTCGCCTACACCAAGGGCTTCCTGATGGTGTCGGCGAGCCCGCTCACCCGCTCCTCGCACCATGCCGGCGAGGACTTTGCGAAACTGAAGGCCGCGCGGGCCGCGATCGCCCGCTGAACCGATATGCCCCGTTTTTCGAGCAAGCGCCGTGTCAATCATAGCGCATCCGAGATGTTCGATCTGGTCGCCGATGTCGAGCGCTACCCGGAATTCGTGCCGTTGTGCAGCGCGCTCAAAGTCCGCCAACGCATGGCCAAACCCGACGGCACCGAGGTGCTGGTTGCCGACATGACAGTGTCGTTCAAGCTGATCAAGGAATCCTTCACCAGCCGTGTGACGCTCGATCGCGCCAATCTGAAGATCCTGGTCGAATATCTGCAAGGTCCCTTCAGCAATCTGGAGAATCGCTGGACGTTCGAGCCGAAAGGCCAAGATGGCGGCAACGGCGTCTGCGACGTCGGCTTCTTTCTCTCCTACGAATTCAGGAGCCGCATGCTGGCGATGCTGATGGGCTCGATGTTCGACGCGGCATTCGCGCGGTTTTCCACCGCGTTCGAGAAGCGCGCGGACGCGATCTACGGCCGGCCGAAGCTGGCGCCGACGTAGGTAACTCTCTCCGCCGTCATTGCGAGGAACTCTTGCGACGAAGCAATCCAGAATTCCTCCGCGGAAAGATTCTGGATTGCTTCGCTTCGCTCGCAATGACAGTGGGGCTTTGTTGCGAGTGTCGCGGCGGTATCGCTTCGCTCACCCGCACGACGAGGCCATTTATCCCCGCGGCGGGCGCGGCGGCCTGCGCTTCACCACATGCCGGCGCGGCGAGCGGGTGACGCGCGGGCGCAGGCGGCTGGCCGCGGCACGTTGCGGCTTGGCCGCGACTTGCGGGCCGCGGGCCAGATCCATCAGCATGCGCAGCGCCTCGACTACGGAGCGCGCGCGCACTGCGCTGCGGCCGATGGCGCCGAAGCGGTGCTCGCGATGGATGATGCGGCCGTCGCGGGCGGCGGCGGCGAAGTGCACGAGACCGACGGGCTTGCCGGGCGTGGCGCCGCCCGGGCCGGCGATGCCGGTGATGGCGACGGCGAGATCGACATCGGCGCGCTCAAGCGCACCGATCGCCATCGCGGTTGCGGTCTCCTTGCTCACCGCGCCGAAGTTCGCCAGCGTGCCCGCCTCGACGCCAAGCATCGCGCGCTTGGCGTCGTTGGAATAGGTGACGAAGCCGCGGTCGATCACATCGGACGAGCCGGGGATGTCGGTCAGCGCGCCGGCCACGAGACCACCGGTGCAGGATTCGGCGGTCGCGATCGTCAGCTTGCGCATCCGGCACAGATCGAGCAGCGAGCGGGAGAGGGCGCGTGCGTCGCTGCCGCCCATGGCCTTACAAGCTCCAGGGCAGGCGGATGGTGGCGCTCGCGGTGGCCGCGATGCCTTCCTCACGGCCGGTGAAGCCGAGCCGCTCGCTGGTGGTCGCCTTCACCGCGACGCGCGAGATGTCGACGCCGGAAATCTCGGCGATGCGCGCGCGCATGGTGTCGCGCAAGGGACCGATCTTCGGTCGCTCGCAGATCAGCGTCACCTCGAGATTGGCGACGCGGCCGCCGCGCACCGTGACGCGCTCGATGGCATATTTCAGGAACTGGTCGGAGGAGGCGCCCCTCCACTTCGCATCGCTCGGCGGGAAGTGCGAGCCGATGTCGCCGTCGGCGAGCGCGCCGAGAATGGCGTCGACCAGCGCATGCAGGCCGACGTCGCCGTCGGAATGCGCCAGGAAACCCCTGGTGTGCGGCACGCGCACGCCGCAGATCATGACATGGTCGCCTTCGCCGAAGGCATGCACGTCGTAGCCGGTGCCGGTCCTGATGTCGCCGAGCTGGGCGGCCAGGCGCGCTTCCTCGCGCACGAAATCCTCGGGAGTGGTGAGCTTCATGTTGGCAACATCGCCTTCAAAGGTTGCAACCGTCAATCCCGCCCATTCGGCAATCGCGGCATCGTCGGTGAAATCGACGCGTCCATCCCTTGCCGCGCGACGATGCGCCTCGAGGATGACGTCGAAACGAAATGATTGCGGCGTCTGTGCGATTCGCAAGGAGGCGCGGTCCGGCGTGGCCTCGACGTTGCCGCCTTCGCCGGTGACCTTGATGGTGTCGGTGACGGGAACGGTGGGGATCGCAGCACCGGTGCGGCTCGCCGCTTCGATCGCGCGCGAGATCACGCCTTCCGAGACGAAGGGCCGTGCGGCGTCGTGGATCAGCACGATGTCCGGCTTGTGCTTGGCCAGCGCTTCGAGGCCGGCGAGCACCGACGCCTGCCGAGTCGCGCCGCCATTGGTCGGCGGCTCGTGCCTGAGCCCTGCGACCGCTGCGCTGAACATTGCGCTGTCGTCGGGGTTCACCACCGGCTGCACCGCGAACACGCCGGCGTGGCGGCTGAAGGCCTCCATGGCGCGGTGGATCACAGCCACGCCGCCGATCTCGCGATATTGCTTCGGCCCGCCGGCGCCGGCGCGCAATCCACGCCCGGCTGCGACGAGGACGACCGCGGTGCGCTGTGATTTCGCCATAGGATTCAAATACTCAATTGCCAGAGAAAGAGCAGGGATGATTTGCGGCATGCCTCTAGCACGGCAGGCCCGCAAAAAAAGGGGTTTCCCCGGATTGTGGGAAACAGCATTTTGCTGCACTGCACTTGAAAGATCTGCAGAACTGTCTAAACTGTAGGCATGACGCTTGACTGCACAAGAATTGTGCGCAAGATAGATCATGGCAGGCGCGATGAGGCCCTGCCCAGTCAACGAGACCCCCGTGACCGGCTCGGCAGTATCAGGCTCTAAGCCGTTGAAAATAGGCGATATTGAAGTCGCCGCCCCGGTCTTCCTGGCGCCGATGTCGGGTGTGACTGACTCGCCCGTCCGCCGGCTCGCCGCCGAGCTTGGCGCCGGTCTCGTCGTGTCCGAAATGACCGCGAGCGATGAGCTCGCCAATGGCCACCGGTTGTCCCGGTTGCGTTGCGAAGCCACCGGCATCGGCCCGCATGTGGTCCAGTTGGCCGGCTGCGAGGCACACTGGATGGCCGAAGGCGCCCGGATCGCCGAAGCGGAAGGCGCCGATATCATCGACATCAACATGGGCTGTCCCGCCCGCCACGTCACCGGCGGCCAGTCCGGCTCGGCCTTGATGCGCGACCTCGTCCATGCGGTCAGCTTGATCGAGGCGACGATCGCGGCCGTGAAGGTGCCGGTGACGCTGAAGATGCGCCTCGGTTGGGACGACCGCAGCCGCAACGCGCCGGAGCTGGCGCGGCGCGCGGAGGCGGCCGGGATCAAGCTCGTCACGGTGCATGGCCGGACCCGCTGCCAGTTCTACAAGGGCGAGGCCGATTGGCATGCGATCCGCGCCGTGCGCGAGGCGGTCTCCATTCCGCTCGTCGTCAACGGCGACATCACCTCCTTCGACAAGGCGCTGGCGGCGTTGGAGGCCTCGGGCGCCGACGCCGTGATGATCGGCCGCGGCGCGCAGGGCCAGCCCTGGCTGCCGGGCCAGATCGGCCGCCGCCTGAAGGGCGGGGCCGAGGAAACCGTGCCCTCGCTCGAAACGCAGCTGCATTATATCCGCACGCTCTATGACGGCGTTTGTGCGCTCTATGGTCTGCGCATCGGGCTGAGGCACGCCCGCAAGCATCTGGGCTGGGCGCTCGACGTCGCCGCGCAGGCGAGCCGTGCGCCGGCCGCGAAGCTGAAATCCTGGCGCCAGAAGATCCTGGTCTCGGAGGATCCGCGCCTCGTTCACGTTTCACTGCAAGACGCTTTCGACGACTTCGCATGGAGCGCTGCTGCATGAGCTCAGCCGCTGAACATCGTCGGCCGCTTCAGTCCGACAGCGACGCAATCCTGGATGCCTTGCCCAATCCCGTGCTCATGATTGGGCCGGACGGCAAGATCGTCGCCGCCAACATCGCCACCGAAGCCTTCTTCGAGATCTCGACGCAATTCCTGAAGCGGCAGTCGCTGAAGGAGCTGGTGCCGTTCGGCAGCCCGTTGCTGGCGCTGATCGACCAGGTGCGTTCCTCGAACTCGCCGGTCAACGAGTACAAGGTCGATCTCGGCACGCCGCGCATGGGCGGCGACCGCCAGGTCGACCTGCATGTCGCCCCGCTTACCGAGCGGCCCGGCCATATCGTGGTGATGCTGCAGGAGCGCACCATCGCCGACAAGATGGACCGGCAGCTCACCCATCGCAGCGCCGCGCGCTCGGTGATAGCGCTAGCAGCAATGCTCGCGCACGAGATCAAGAATCCGCTTTCGGGCATTCGCGGCGCGGCACAGCTGCTCGAGCAGCAGGCCTCGTCCGAGGACCGCATGCTGACGCGGCTGATCTGCGACGAGGCCGACCGCATCGTGACGCTGGTCGACCGCATGGAGGTGTTCGGCGACGAGCGCCCCGTGGTGCGCGGCCCTGTCAACATCCATTCGGTGCTCGATCACGTCAAGCGGCTGGCGCAGTCGGGCTTTGCCCGCAACATCCGCTTCATCGAGGACTACGATCCTTCGCTGCCGCCGGTGCTGGCGAACCAGGACCAGCTGATCCAGGTGTTCCTCAATCTCGTGAAGAACGCCGCCGAGGCGCTGATCGACGTGCCCGACGGCGAGATCCAGCTCACCACCGCGTTCCGTCCCGGTGTGCGCCTGTCAGTCCCCGGTCAAAAATCCCGGGTATCCCTTCCGCTCGAATTCTGCGTGAAGGACAACGGACCCGGCGTGCCCGATGATCTTCTGCCCAATTTGTTCGACCCCTTCGTGACCACCAAGCAGACCGGCTCTGGCCTCGGTCTTGCGCTGGTCGCCAAGATCGTCGGCGATCACGGGGGCATCATCGAATGCGAATCTCAGCCGCGCAAGACCACCTTCCGCGTGCTGATGCCGATGTATTCCACGTCGGTGAAACACGCCGATCAAAGCAGTCGCGACGGCTCTGCCGGGAAGTCGTCGCCTGCGTCACAGGGGGCAAAATGAGGATTAACAATGCCCGCAGGTAGCATACTCGTAGCCGATGACGATACCGCCATCCGCACCGTTCTCAATCAGGCACTGTCCCGTGCCGGTTACGAAGTACGGCTGACCGGAAATGCCGCGACGCTGTGGCGCTGGGTCAGCCAGGGCGAGGGCGATCTCGTCATCACCGACGTTGTGATGCCGGACGAAAACGCCTTCGACCTGTTGCCGCGGATCAAGAAGATGCGGCCGAACCTGCCCGTCATCGTCATGAGCGCGCAGAACACCTTCATGACGGCGATCCGCGCCTCCGAGCGCGGGGCTTACGAATATCTGCCGAAGCCGTTCGACCTCAAGGAGCTGATCGCCATCGTCGGCCGCGCCCTTGCCGAGCCGAAGGAGCGGACCTCGACGCCGGACGAGGACGCCGAGATGGAGGCGATCCCGCTGGTCGGCCGTTCGCCCGCGATGCAGGAAATCTACCGCGTGCTGGCGCGACTGATGCAGACCGACCTCACCGTGATGATCACGGGCGAGTCCGGCACCGGCAAGGAGCTGGTGGCGCGCGCGCTGCACGATTACGGCAAGCGCCGCAACGGCCCGTTCGTCGCCGTCAACATGGCGGCGATCCCGCGCGACCTCATCGAGTCCGAATTGTTCGGTCACGAGCGCGGCGCCTTCACCGGCGCCAACACCCGCGCCTCCGGCCGCTTCGAGCAGGCCGAAGGCGGCACGCTGTTCCTCGACGAGATCGGCGACATGCCGATGGAGGCGCAGACGCGGTTGCTGCGCGTGCTGCAGCAGGGCGAATACACCACCGTCGGTGGCCGCACCCCGATCAAGACCGACGTGCGCATCGTCGCGGCCTCCAACAAGGACCTGCGGGTCCTGATCCAGCAGGGCCTGTTCCGGGAAGACCTGTTCTTCCGCCTCAACGTCGTTCCGCTGCGGCTGCCGCCGTTGCGTGAGCGCATCGAGGACCTGCCGGATCTCGTGCGGCACTTCTTCACGCTGGCCGAGAAGGACGGCCTGCCGCCGAAGAAGCTCGACACGCTGGCGCTGGAGCGGCTGAAGCAGCATCGCTGGCCCGGCAACGTGCGCGAGCTCGAGAATCTTGCCCGGCGCCTCGCCGCGCTCTATCCGCAGGACGTGATCACGGCCTCCGTCATCGACGGCGAGCTCGCACCGCCCTCGGTCAGCCCGGGCGCCGCGGTCCAGCAGGGCGTCGACAATCTCGGCGGTGCCGTGGAAGCTTATCTGTCTTCGCACTTCCAGGGCTTCCCGAACGGCGTGCCGCCGCCGGGCCTCTATCACCGCATCCTCAAGGAAATCGAGGTGCCGCTGCTCACGGCCGCGCTCGCCGCCACCCGCGGCAATCAGATCCGCGCCGCGGACCTGCTCGGCCTCAACCGCAACACGCTGCGGAAGAAGATCCGGGACCTCGATATCCAAGTGTATCGGAGCGGGGGGTAAGCTCTGTAGGCGTTATCCGGGGCGGTCTGCAGGGCCGCACCCGGAATCCCAAATCTTCGGGTTCGACAGCGTGTGGCTCAACGCGCATATAAACCGGCGCAAGAATTTATGACACAGTAGAACTAACGCGCCGCCGCCTCGCGCAGGAAGCCTGCCAGCGCCGCGTTCACTTCCCCGGGCCGTTCCTGCTGCACCCAATGGCCGGCGCCCTCGAGGATCAGCTTGCGCTTGAGATTGGGCAGCACGCGTTCGAGCTCGTTGACGCGCTTGGCGCCGATCAGGCCGGTGATGACGGCATCCTTGGAGCCGGCGATGAACAGTGAGGGTTGATGGATCTGCGCGTCCTGCCAGGGCGCGGTCAGCTCCCAGTTGCGGTCGATGTTGCGGTACCAGTTCAGCCCGCCGCGAAAGCCGGACTTGCGGAAGGCCTCGGTGAAATAGGCCAGATCTGCCTCGCTCAGCCAGGCAGGCAGCGGCTCTTCGGCGCCCGCATGGCCGAGAAAGCCCTTGCCCTCCTGCACGAACATGGCCGCGGTGGGATCGGCGAGGCCCCGTCCGCCGAGGACGATGCGCATGGTGCGTGCGACGTCACGCTCGAGCTCGGCCTCGGCGACGCCGGGCGACTGGAAATACTGCCAGTAGAAATTGGTGACGCCGCCCTGGCGCAACAGGTCGAGCGGCTTGCCGCGGCCGCGGAACGGCGGCGGCACGCTTAGCCCCGCGACCGCAGTGAAGATGTCTGGCCGGAACAGCGCCGCGTGCCAGGCGACCGGCGCGCCCCAATCGTGGCCGACGACCATCGCCTTGGTCTCGCCGAGGGCCTGGACGAGGCCGACCACGTCGCCGACCGTGTCGAAGATCGAGTAGGCGTTCACATCGAGCGGCGCCGCGCTCTGACCATAGCCGCGCATGTCGGGCGCGACGACGTGAAACCCGGCTTCGGCGAGCGCCGGGATCTGGTGGCGCCAGGAATAGGACAGTTCCGGCCAGCCATGGCACAGCACCACGAGCGGTCCCTGGCCGGCTTCGCGGACGAACAGCTCGACCCCGTTGGCCTTGATCATGCGCGTTGCGGGCATTCGCTTTTCCGCCTTGTTTCAGGGGTTTGGTCGAAAAACATGAGGCAGCACGATAGGGGCGTAGCGAGAATCGTGCAATCTCAGCGCAAGCGTCCAACCGCGTGTTGTTCGCATCTGTTCCAGCTGTTAGAACGCCTCTCCGAGGGCTTCGCCATGGCACTTCGTCTTCGTTCGCTCCGCCGCAACCGGCTCTCCGCCGGAACGTTGGCGCGCGGGCTGACCGCGATGGTTTTGGCGGCGGGGATCGGCTGGGGCGGGGCGCTCTATGCCGCCAACCAGAGCGTCCAGGGCGCCAAGAAAGCGGAAGATGCCGGCTTCGACGGCGATGCCCCGACCGCGATCCTGATCGAAGCCTCGTCGGGCAGCGTGCTGTTCGAGAAGAACGCCGACGAGCTGCGCGCGCCGTCGAGCATGATGAAGCTGATGACCGCGGAGGTCGTCTTCAATGCGGTCAAGAAGGGCGACATCAAGCTGACCGACGAGTATCGGATCAGCGAGAATGCCTGGCGCAGAGGCGGGGCCCCCTCGGGGGGCTCGACCATGTTCGCCGCCATCAACAGCAAGGTCTCGGTCGACGACCTGCTGCACGGTGCGATCATCCAGAGCGGCAACGACGCCTGCATCGCGCTAGCCGAAGCCATGGCGGGCAATGAGCGGATCTTTGCCGCCGACTTCATGACCAAGCGCGCCCGCGAGCTCGGCATGACCAGGTCGACCTTCGCCAATTCCAGCGGTCTGCCCGATCCCGGCAACAAGATGACGGTGCGCGAGCTCGGCATGCTCGCCCGGCACATCATCCTGGACTTCCCCGAATTCTACAAACTGTTCGGCGAGAAGGAGTTCACCTGGAACAAGATCCGCCAGCCCAACCGCAATCCGCTGCTCAGTTCGATGGAAGGCGCTGACGGTCTGAAGACCGGCTTCACCAAGGAAGGCGGCTACGGCATGGTCGGCTCCGCCGTGCAGAACGGCACGCGCCTGATCGTAGTCGTCAACGGACTTGACGATCCCGACGACCGCGCCACGGAAGCCAAGAAGATGCTGGAATGGGGTTTTCGCAATTTCGAGACCCGCACCCTGATCGCGGCCGAGCAGCCCGTCGGCTACGCCAAGGTGTTCGGCGGCGAGAGCCGGTCGGTCAAGCTCGTCGCCAAGACCCCGGTGAAGGTGATGGTGCACAAGAACGGCAGCGACAAGCTGATTGCGCGCGTCGTCTATAGCGGCCCGGTGCGCGCGCCGGTCGAGGCCGGCCAGCGGGTCGGCGTGGTCAGGGTCTGGCGCAGCGGCAACATCGCGGTCGAAACGCCGGTCTATGCCGCCGAGGCTGTTGGCACCGGCTCGACCATGCGCCGTGCCATCGACGGCGCCAGCGAACTCGTGATCGGCATGTTCCGCGCAGGTGCCGAGAAGCTCTGATCATGAGTGAGAGCGCGGCACAGCGGCCGTCCGGACGGGGACGCTTCATCACCTTTGAAGGCGGCGAGGGCACGGGCAAGTCGACCCAGATCAAGAAGCTCGCCGACCGCCTCAAGGCGGCCAAGCTGCGCATTCGCGTCACGCGCGAGCCGGGCGGCTCGCCGGGCGCCGAGATCATGCGCCATCTTGTGCTGTCGGGCATGGGCAAGCTGCTCGGCCCCGAGGCGGAGACGCTGCTGTTTGCCGCCGCGCGCGATGACCATGTCCGCACCGTGATCCAGCCGGCCTTGAGCCAGGGTGTCTGGGTGCTGTGCGATCGCTTCGCCGATTCGACGCGGGCCTATCAGGGCAGCCTCGGCCGCGTGCCCGAGGGCCTGATCAACGCCATGCAACGGGTCACCATCGGCGATCTCAAGCCCGATCTCACCATCATCCTCGACTTGCCGGTCGAGATTGGCCTGCAACGCGCGGCCGTCCGCCGCGGCACCGACACGCCTGACAGGTTCGAGGCCGAGAAGCTCAGCTTCCATCAGGGCCTGCGCGAGGCCTATCGCAGGATCGCGGCGGAGGATCCGGCGCGTTGCGTGCTGATCGACGCCAATTCCGATCCGGACACCGTTGCCGCGCGCGTCTGGACGGCGCTGCGCGAGCGCCTGCTGCCGACGCCTGCGTCAGTGGTGTCGGCATGAGTCCCCGCCAGGTCGAGCGGGAAACCGCCATACCGCATCCGCGCGAGACAGCGCAGCTGTTCGGCCATCGCGAGGCGGAGGCCGCGTTGCTTGCCGCCTATCGCAGCGGACGCATTCCACACGCCTGGCTGATCGGAGGGCCGCAAGGCATCGGCAAGGCGACGCTTGCCTACCGCATGGCGCGCTTCGTGCTCGCCCATGCGCAGCCGCTGGCGCCGGCGGTGCAGCGCGCCGAAAGCCTGGCGATCGACCCTGATGACGCCGTGGCGCGGCAGGTGGCGGCTGGCTCCCATGGTGGCCTGCTGACGCTCGAGCGCACCGCCAATGAGCGTGGCGTGATGCGTACCGTGATCACGGTGGACGAGACGCGCGAGACGATCGCGTTCTTCGGCTCGACCGCGGCGGCCGAAGGCTGGCGCGTCTGCATCGTCGACACCGTCGACGAGCTCAATCCGAACGCGGCCAACGCGCTTCTGAAGATTCTCGAGGAGCCGCCGCAGCAATCGCTGTTCCTGCTGGTCAGCCACGCACCCGCGCGGGTGCTCGCCACCATCCAGTCGCGCTGCCGCAAGTTGCGGCTGCGGCCGCTCGCCACGAGCGATGTAATCGGCGCTGCGGCGTCAGTGGCCGAGCTCGATCCGAAAGATCCCGCCCTGCGCGAGGCGGCCGAGGCCTCCGAGGGCAGCGTCGCACGGGCGCTGACGTTGCTCGGTGGCGACGCCCTGAAGCTTCAGCAGCGCACGGCGGCGCTGCTCGCGCGCCTGCCCCAGGTCGATCCGCGCGAATTGCACACGCTCGGCGATTCGCTCGGCACCAGCGACCGCGTGGCGCTTGCGGCCTTCATCGACGGCATCGACCGCTGGATTGCGGAGCGCCTGCATGCGGATGAGGCCGATGCCAACCAGAACCTGCGGCGCCTTGCGCGGCTAGCTGAGGTATGGGAAAAGATCGTCCGCGCCGCGCGCGACACCGAAACCTACAATCTGGAGCGCAAGCCCTTGGTTTTCTCGGTGTTCGGCTGGCTGGCGGACGCAACGCGCTAAAGCATGATCCGGAAAAGTGCGTAGCGGCTTTCCGAAAAGATCATGCGCAAAACAATAACGGAACGCCGAGCCGTTTCCAAAATTCGAGAAGCCGGTAAAGGAATTCGTGGTGGCAACGCGAGCTAAGAAATCCGTCAAACGCAAGAGCGGCAAGAAGGCTGCGAAGAAGGCCGTGAAGGCGCGCGCGAGCAAAGCCGCCAAGAAGGTCAAGAAGACCAAGAAGGCCAAGAAGGCTGCCGCCAAGAAGAGCGTGAAGAAGGGCGCCGCAAGGAAAGCCGGCAAGAAGGCCGCGAAGAAGCAGGCCGTTGCCAAGAAGGCGGTGAAGAAGGCCGATAAAACACCGGCCAAGGCTCCTGCGAAGAAGGTCGCGAAAAAGGCGGCTGCGCCTGCCGTGACCGCCGCGCCGGCTTCCGTCGTCACGCCTGTGAAGCCGACGGCGGCAAAGCCAAAGGCTCCACGTGCGCCAAAGCCCGCCGCTTCTCCGCAAGTAGCCGCGCCTGCGGCCGCCGCCGCGCGCGACAACGTCTTCTACATCACCACCGCGATCGCCTATCCCAACGGCAGTCCGCATATCGGTCATGCCTATGAGGCGATCGCGACCGACGCGCTGGCGCGCTTTGCGCGGCTCGATGGCAAGGACGTGTTCTTTTTGACCGGCACCGACGAGCACGGTCAGAAGATGATTCAGACGGCGGCGAGCGAGGGCATGTCCGCCGCTGCGCTCGCGACACGCAATGCCGGCCGCTTCAAGGAGATGGACGAGCGCCTGAACGTATCGTTCGACCGCTTCATCCGCACCACCGAGGAGCAGCATCACCGCTCCAGCCAGGAGATCTGGCGGCGCATGGAAGCGAACGGCGACATCTATGCCGACACCTATTCGGGCTGGTACTCCGTCCGCGACGAGGCCTATTACGCCGAGGACGAGACGCGCGTGAACGACGACGGTGTGCGGCTCGGGCCGCAGGGCACGCCGGTGGAATGGGTCGAAGAGAAGAGTTATTTCTTCCGCCTCTCGGAGTACCAGGACAAGCTGCTCAAGCTGTATGCGGATCAGCCCGATTTCATCGGGCCGGATTCCCGCAAGAACGAGGTGGTGAGCTTCGTCAAGGGCGGTCTGCGCGATCTCTCGATCTCCCGCACCACGTTCGACTGGGGCGTGAAGGTGCCAGGCGACGAAGATCATGTGATGTATGTCTGGGTCGACGCGCTGACCAATTACATCACCGGCGTCGGCTTCCCCGACGAGAGCGACAAGAACTGGCGTTATTGGCCGGCCGACGTGCACGTCATCGGCAAGGACATTATCCGCTTCCATGCGGTGTATTGGCCCGCCTTCCTCTTGTCGGCCGGCATCCCGCTGCCGAAGCGGGTCTATGCCCACGGCTTCCTGTTCAACAGGGGCGAGAAGATGTCGAAGTCGGTCGGCAACACTGTCGATCCGTTCAACCTCGCCGACCAGTATGGCGTCGACCAGTTACGCTACTTTTTCCTGCGCGAGGTGCCGTTCGGCCAGGACGGCAATTACAACCACGAGGCTATCGTCGCGCGCATCAATGCCGATCTCGCCAACGATCTCGGCAATCTCGCGCAGCGCTCGCTGTCGATGATCGCCAAGCAATTGGGCGGCGTGCTGCCCGAGCCGGGCGAGTTCAGCGACAACGACAAGGCGATCCTTTCGATGGCCGACGGCATGATCGCGGCCTCGCGCGAGGCCATGGCGACCCAGCAGATCCATCAATGGCTCAACGCCGTCTGGGCCGTGGTCGCGGAAGCCAACCGCTATTTCGCGGGCGAGGCGCCGTGGGCGCTCGCCAAGACGGATCCGGCCAGGCAGAAGACGGTGCTCTACGTCACCGCCGAAGTCGTGCGTCAGATCGCGATCCTGGCTCAGCCCGCGATGCCGACCGCCTCCGGCAAGCTGCTCGACAGCCTCGGCATCCCCGCAGCCGAGCGCAATTTTGACATGCTCGGCGGTGCAAAGCGCATCGCGCCCGGTTCGACGCTGCCGGCGCCGACGCCGGCGTTCCCGCGCTACGTCGAGCCGGCGGCCTGAGGGCGTTTGCACGATGCTGGTCGACAGTCATTGCCATCTGGATTTTCCGGACTTTGCGGAAGATCTCGATGGGATCGTGTCGCGGGCGCGAGCGGCCGGCGTCGGTCGCATGGTCACGATCTCGACGCGGGTGCGACGGCTGCAGGACCTGCTCGCGATCGCCGAGCGTTATGACGACGTCTATTGCTCGGTCGGCACTCATCCGCACCACGCGGACGAGGAGGACGGCATCGCGCCGGACGAGCTGATTGCGTTCACCCAGCATCCCAAGGTCGTCGCGCTGGGCGAAGCCGGGCTCGATTATTTCTACGACAACGGCTCGCCGGTAGCGCAGGCGAGGGGCTTTCGCGCCCACATCGCCGCCGCCCGCGCCACCGGCCTGCCGCTGGTGATCCATACCCGCGAGGCCGACGCGGACTGCGCGCGCATCCTAGAAGAGGAGGCCGCGAAGGGATCGTTTCGCGCCGTGCTGCATTGTTACACGGGCGGGCGCGAGCTGGCGCTGAAGGCGGTGTCGCTCGGGTTCTCGATCGGCTTCACGGGCATCCTGACCTTCAAGAAGTCGGAGGCCTTGCGCGCGCTCGCAGCCGAACTGCCGTCGGATCGTATTCTGGTTGAAACGGACTCGCCCTATCTTGCGCCGGGCAAGTTTCGGGGCAAGCGCAACGAGCCGGCCTACGTGGTCGAGGTCGCAAAGGTGCTCGCCGAGACGCGCGGCGTGTCGCTCGAGGAGATCTCGCGCCAGACCAGCGAAAATTTCTTCCGCCTGTTCTCGAAGGTGAAGGCTTGAGACTGGGGGCCACATGACGCTGACGCTGACGATCCTGGGCTGCGGCTCCTCCGCCGGCGTGCCGCGCCCGGCACTCGGCTGGGGCGCCTGTGATCCCTCCAATCCCAAGAACCGCCGTCGCCGCTGCTCGCTGCTGGTCGAACGGACGTCCGAGCACGGCACGACACGCATCGTGATCGACACCTCGCCGGACCTGCGCGAGCAATTGCTCTCGACCAATGTCGACCACATCGACGCGGTGTTCCTGACGCACGAGCATGCCGACCAGACCCACGGCATGGATGATCTGCGGTCGGTCGTCATGCACATGCGCCGACGCATTCCGACATATTTCAACCAGTCGACCGCCAAGGACATCCTGTCGCGGTTCTCCTATTGCTTCATCTCGCCCGAAGGCAGCGACTATCCGCCGATCCTGACCCGGCATTCGATCGAGGCGGGGGAGAGCCAGACCATTCTGGGGAAGGGCGGCGCCGTGACGATGACCGCCTTTCTGGTGCAGCACGGCAACATTCCCGCGCTCGGCTACCGCATTGGGGATGCGGCCTATACGCCTGATCTCAACGACATCCCGCGCGAGAGCTGGGGGGCGCTGGAGAACCTCGACCTCTGGATCGTCGACGGCCTGCGCTACACCAGCCATGTCAGCCATTTCAGCATCAACGATGCGCTGTCCTGGATCGAGCGCTTCAAGCCGAAGCGCGCGGTCATCACCAACATGACCGCCGACGTCGATTACGAGGTGATCCGGCAGTCGCTGCCGCCTGGCGTGGTGCCGGCCTATGACGGGCTGCGGCTGGAGACGCACTAAACCCGCGGTGGAAATTCTCCCGCCTGCCGGCATAGACCTTGCTTGCGCTGGCCCCATCATGTTGATTTAACGTCTGAAAGACAGGCGCTGGGCAGGGCGATATTCAAACGGGACCGGGCACCCAAGGTGCAATCGGTCGGTCGAATCGCCTCGTGTGAGGATGGGGATCGCGTTGGCAGAGGACGAGGTAGCCAATCGGGGGCCGGTGCGACGCGCTCTGGACCTCCTTTATCTTGGCGCGGGCTATGCCGCGGGCGCCTTCCTGGTCGCGATCTTCGCAATCATGATGATCATGTCGGTGGGGCGTCAGTTTACGCTCAATATTCCGGCCGGCGACGATTTCGCATCCTGGTGCATGGCCGCGATGGCGTTCCTCGGCCTCGCCCATACCTTCAAGCGCGGAGAGATGATCCGCGTCGGCCTGCTGCTGGAACGTCTGCATGGGCGGACCAAGCAGATAGCGGAGGTCGTGGCGCTCGGCATTGCCACAGCCTTCGTCCTCTACTTCACCCGTCATGCGGTGCAGATGACCTACGATTCCTGGCGCTTCAACGACGTGGCGCAGGGCGTCGTCGCGCTGCCGCTCTGGATTCCCCAGCTGGGCTTCGCCGGCGGCCTCGTGATCCTCTCGATCGCGCTGATCGACGAGATGGTCAACGTCATCGGCGGCAACCGCCCGAGCTACGAGAAGGGCTCCCCTGACGAAACTCCGGAAGAGTTCGTCGAGCGCATCTCGCAGGGCGGTGGAGGCTGACCATGGCCAATCTCGGCATGATCGAGCTGTCGTTCGTCCTGCTCGGCGTCATGATCCTGCTGCTGGGAAGCGGCGTCTGGATTGCGGTCTCGCTCGGGCTGGTCGGCTTCGTGGCGATGGCGCTCACCACGAGCCTGCCGCTCGGCACCGTGCTTGCGACCACCACCTGGAGCGCGAGCTCATCCTGGACGCTGGCGGCGCTGCCGCTGTTCATCTGGATGGGAGAGATTCTCTTCCGCACCAAATTGTCCGAGGAAATGTTCCGCGGCCTGTCGCCCTGGGTGCAGTGGCTGCCGGGACGACTGACGCATGTGAACGTGATCGGCTGCGGGATCTTTGCAGCAGTATCTGGCTCGTCGGCGGCGACCTGCGCGACGATCGGCAAGATCGCGCTGCCGGAACTCGACAAGCGCGGCTACGACAAGGGCCTGAGCCTCGGATCGCTCGCGGGCTCTGGCACGCTCGGCCTGTTGATCCCGCCGTCGATTCCGATGGTGGTCTATGCCGTCACGGCGAACGTCTCCGTGCTTCAAGTGTTTCTCGGCGGATTCCTGCCGGGACTGCTCGTGATCGTACTCTATTCCGGCTACATCATCATCTGGTCGCTGCTCAACCCGAAGAAGGTTCCGCCGCGCGATCCGCCGATGCCGTTCCGGCAGAAGCTGCGCGAGTCGGCCAAGCTCGCGCCCTGCCTGATGCTGATCCTGGCGGTGTTCCTGTCGCTCGTTCTCGGCTTTGCGACGGCGACGGAATGTGCGGCTTGGGGCGTTTCCGGCGCGCTGCTGCTGGCCTGGTGGAGCGGCACGCTCACGCGCAAGAACTTCCTCGAGAGCATCATGAGCGCGACGCGCCTCACCTGCATGATCATGCTGATCCTGGCAGGCGCAGCCTACACCACGGCGGCGATGGCCTATACGGGTATTCCGGCCGCGCTTGCCACCTGGGTCCAGGGCCAGCACCTCACGCCGAGCATGCTGGCGCTGTATCTGAGCATCATGTACATCATCCTGGGCTGCCTGATCGACGGCATCTCGATGATCGTTCTGACCGCCGTCATCGTGCTGCCCATGGTCAAGCAGGCCGGCCTAGACCTGGTATGGTTCGGCGTCTACCTGATCATCCACGTCGAAATGGCGCAGATCACGCCACCGGTCGGGTTCAACCTGTTCGTGCTCCAGAACATGAGCGGCCGCGACACGTTCACGGTCGCGCGGGCGGCCTTCCCGTTCTTCATGCTACTGCTTGCCGCCGTGTTCATCATCACCGAATATCCGCAGATCGTGATGTTCTTGCCCAAGCTCGCTTTCCCAGACTGAGCGTATCCGTTCTTAGAATGACCGTGAGGAGAAGCCCGATGATGTCTCGTTTAGTCCGCGCATGCCTGATCGCCGGCGTCGTGATGGCCGCAACGCCAGCCTTGGCCCAGACCAAATGGAATTTGCCGGCGGCATATCCTGCCGACAATCCGCACTCCGAAAACCTGGTCGCGTTCGCCAAGGACGTCGAGGCCGCAACCTCCGGCAAGCTCCAGATCACGGTTCATCCCGGCGCCTCGCTGTTCAAGGCGCCCGACATCAAGCGCGCGGTGGTGACCGGGCAGGCGCAGATGGGTGAGGTGCTGCTGTCGATCCACGAGAACGAAGACCCGATGTTCGGCATCGACGTCGTGCCGTTCCTCGCGACCAGCTTTCCCGATGCGATGAAGCTGTACCAGGCCTCCAAGCCGGCGATCGCCAAGAAGCTCGACGCGCAAGGTCTCAAGCTGCTGTTCGTGGTGCCGTGGGCGCCGCAGGGCGTCTATGTCAACAAGCCGCTGGCGACGATCGAGGACATGAAGGGCCTGAAGTGGCGCGCCTACAATGTCGGGACCGCGCGCATCGGCGAACTGGTCGGCGCACAATCGGTCACGATCCAGGCCGCGGAATTGCCGCAGGCACTGGCGACCGGCGTGGTGAACTCCTTCATGTCGTCGGGCGGCACCGGTTACGATTCGAAGGCGTGGGAGTCGCTCAAATACTTCTACGACGTGCAGGCCTGGATTCCGAAGGACTACACCTTCGTCAACAAGGCTGCGTTCGACGCGCTCGACAAGCCGACCCAGGAGGCCATCCTGAAGGTCGCCGCCACCGCAGAGACCCGCGGCTGGAAGGCCTGGCAAGAGAAGGCCAATTGGTACCTCGATCAGCTCAAGGCGAAGGGCATGAGCGTCGAGCCGCCGAGCCCGGCACTCAAGGCAGGCTTCCAGAAGATCGGTGACCAGCTCACGGCGGACTGGCTCAAGAAGGCGGGCGCGGACGGTCAGGCGGTCGTCGACGCCTACAAGAAGATGTAACGCGGGAGCGCTTCCGCTCGCCGGGCTCGGGCGGGCGGAAGCCTCTTCAGGAACAGCTCAGGCCGAGATCGCCTTCACCGAGCCGACTTCGTTGCGCAGCAGGAATTTCTGGATCTTGCCCGTGGACGTCTTCGGGATCGGCCCGAACACGACCGTCTTCGGCGTCTTGAAGCCGCTCATGTGCGAACGGCAGAAGGCGATGATGTCGGCCTCGGTCGCGCTGGCGCCATCCTTCAGCTCGACGAAGGCGCAGGGGACTTCGCCCCATTTCGGATCGGGCTTTGCCACCACGGCTGCAAACAGCACGGCCGGGTGCTTGTAGAGGATGTCCTCGACCTCGACCGAGGAGATGTTCTCGCCGCCGGAGATGATGATGTCCTTGGAGCGGTCCTTGATGATGACGTAGCCGTGCTCGTCGAGCACGCCGAGATCGCCGGTGTGAAACCAGCCGCCCTCGAAGGCTTCCTTCGTTGCCTTCTCGTTCTTGAGATAGCCCTTCATCACGATGTTGCCGCGGAACATGACCTCGCCGATGGTCTCGCCGTCGCGCGGCACTTGCCTCATGGTCTGCGGATTGATCACGGTGACGGCTTCCTGGAGCGGGTAGGGCACGCCCTGCCGGCGCTTCATGCGGGCGCGCTCGGCAGGCGGGAGTTCGTCCCAGCCGGGCTGCTCGGCGCACACCGAGGCGGGGCCGTAGACCTCGGTCAGGCCATAGACATGGGTGAGCTTGATGCCGATGCTTTCGGCGCCTTCCAGCACCGCGACGGGCGGGGCGGCGCCCGCGATCAGGCCGACGACACGGCGGGCCGCATTCCCCTTGGGCGCGTCGGGCGCGTTGATCAACGTGTTGTAGACGATCGGCGCGCCGCACATGTGGGTGACGCCGTGGCTCTTGATCAGCTCGAAGATCTTGCTCGGTTCGACCTTGCGCAGGCAGACATTGATGCCGGCGGCCGCCGCAATGGTCCAGGGAAAGCACCAGCCGTTGCAGTGGAACATCGGCAGCGTCCAGAGATAGACCGGATGCTGGCCGAGATTGCCGGCGAGGATATTGCTGACGGCGTTGAGATAGGCGCCGCGATGATGGGTGACGACGCCCTTGGGATTGCCCGTCGTGCCCGAGGTGTAGCTCAGCGCGATCGCGTCCCATTCGTCGCTCGGCGGGATCGCCGCGAAGCCTGGATCGCCTTGGGCGACGGCCGTTTCATATTCGATCTCGCCGATGCGCTTGCCGCCCTTGAACGAAGCGTCGTCGACGTCGACCACCAGCGGCTTGGGTCCGGTCATCCGCGCCAGCGCCTCGGCAATCACGCCGGAAAACTCTGGATCGACCAGGATGATTTTCGCACCGCCATGGTCGAGCTGGAACGCGATCGAAGGCGCATCGAGGCGGATGTTGAGCGCGTTGAGCACGGCGCCGGTCATGGGCACCGCGAAGTGCGCCTCGTTCATCGCCGGGATGTTGGGCAGCATCGCCGCCACGGTGTCGCCGACGCCGATGCCCTTGCCTGCGAGCCAGGAGGCAAAGCGCCGACAGCGCTCATAGGTCTGCGCCCAGGTGCAGCTGCGGCCCTCATAGACGGTGCTGACGTGATTGGGATAGACCGCGGCGCTGCGCGCGAGGAAGCTCAGCGGACTCAGGGGCACATAATTGGCGGGCGTCTTGTCGAGGCCGATATTGTATTGGTTCTGCCGCTCACTCATCGACACCTCCTGAAAACGGCTCAAAGGAATCCGATCGAGATCCAGGGGAAGATCGCGACGATGATCAGTCCCACCAGCAGCGCCAGCAGGTAGCCCCAGATCGGCCTGATGCCTTCGGCCGGATCGACGCGTCCGATGGCGCAGGCGGCATAATAGCCCACGCCGAAAGGCGGGGCGAATAGCCCGATACCCATGGCGAGAATGATCACCATGGCATAGTGCACCTCGTGCACGCCGACGGCGCGGGCGATCGGAAACAGCAGCGGCCCGAACAGGACGATCGCCGGGATGCCCTCCAGCACGCTGCCGAGAATGACGAAGGCCAGGATCGAGACGGCGATGAACGTCGCCGGTCCCCCGGGCAATCCCGTCATGGCTGCCGCCAGCGAGCGCGAGAAGCCGGATTGGGTCAGGCCCCAGGCCATGCCCGTGGCGGTGCCGATGATCAGCAGGATCGCGCCCGACAGCGCCGCGGTCTCGACCAGCATCGGGAACAGCCGCCGCCAGTCGAAGCGGCGGTAGACGAGCAGGCCGACCACGGCGCCATAGACGATGCCGATGGTAGAGACCTCGGTCGCGGTCGCGATGCCCTCGACCACGGCATAGCGGATCACGAAGGGCAGCGCGAGCGCGGGCAGGGCGATGAGGAAGGTCCTGCCGATCTCGGAAGCCGTGGCACGACGGACGTGGCTCATGTCCTCGTGGCGGTAGCGCCACCACACCAGCATGCACAGCGTGATCGCGAGCACGACGCCGGGCAACAGGCCGCCGGTGAAGAGGGCGGCGATCGACACGCCGGTGACCGAGCCGATCGTGATCAGCACGAGGCTCGGCGGGATGGTCTCGGTCTGGGCGCCGGTTGCCGCCAGCAGCGCGACGAGATCGCCGGGCTTGGCGCCGCGCTCTTTCATCTCGGGAAACAGCACGGGCGCGACCGCGGCCATGTCGGCCGCCTTGGCGCCGGAGATGCCGGAGACGAGGTACATCGCGCCGACCAGCACGTAATGCAGGCCGCCCCTGATATGGCCGAGCAGGCTGGCCAGGAACGCCACCATGGCCCGCGCCATGCCGGTCATCTCGATCAGCAGGCCTAAGAACACGAACAGCGGGACCGAGAGCAGGATGAGGTGGCTCATGCCCTCGTCCATGCGCCCGACCAGCACCATGACCGGCGTGCGTGTGGTCAGCGCCAGATAGCCGAAGATCGCAAGACCAAAGCCGAACGCAATGGGAACGCCGGCAAAGACGCAGAAGCCGGCAACGCCGACGAAGAAAATGACGAGGTTGAGATTGCCGAGCGGACGCAGCAACGGCTCGGCCAGCCAGAACAGGCCGATCACGACGGCAACCGACAGCACGGCGGCTGCGACCATGCGGGGCTCGGCCGCGCGCACGAGCCGCAGCAAGGCAAAGGCCGCCATCAGGCCGATGCCGGCCGGCAGCGCGGCGGCCCGCCACATGTTGGAGATCTGCAGCGCCGGCGTGGTGATGTAGCTCTCTTCGTAGGCGTAGTCGCAGGACGGCCAGACGATCAGCGCCAGGAACGCCAGCGCCGCCGAGGTCGCGACCAGATCGAGATAGGCGCGCATCGCCGGCCTGGCGCTGGCCACGATCGCGGTCATGCGCATGTGCTCGGAGCGGCGGAACGCCACCGCCGCGCCCAGCATCGCCAGCCACAGGAACAGGATGGAGGCAAGCTCGTCCGACCAGATCAGCGGCCGGTGAAAGCCGTAGCGGGCGACCACGCCGGCAAACAGGATCACGATCTCGGCGACGACCAGGGCCGCCGCCGGAACCTCCACGAGAACACCGAGTGCCCGCTCCAGCGAGCCCAGCAACTGAGGTCGGCGAGGGGACTGAACAGTCGCCTTGCCCGCCACTCCGGTCACCTCGACCTCGACATGAGCCATGATGGCCCCGACGCGCTACGACAGCTTGCCCACGGCCTTTTCCAAGAGGTCCCAGGCCTGGTCGCCGTACTTGCCCTTCCATTCGGCATAGAAGCCGGCCGAGCGCAGCTTGTCGCGGAACGGCGCGATGGCCGGCTGGTTGAAGGTCAGGCCCTTGCCCGCGAGCTCCTGCTGCAGATTGGCATTCAGCTTGGCGGTATCCTCGCGTTCCTTGACGGCGGCGGCGTTGATGTTCTTGGCGACGATGGTGCGCACGTCCTGCGGCAGCTTTTCCCAGGCTCTGCGGTTGGCCAGGAACCAGAAGCCGTCCCACATGTGGTTGGTCAGCGAGCAGTACTTCTGCACCTCGTAGAGCTTGGCGGTCGAGATGATCGCCAGCGGGTTCTCCTGGCCCTCGACGATCTTGGTCTGGAGCGCGGAATAAACCTCGCTGAAATTGATCGAGGCGGGCGCGGCATCGAACGCCTTGAACATCGAGGTCCACAGCGGCGACACCGGCACGCGGATCTTGAAGCCCTTGAGGTCGTCGGGACCGGCGATCGGCTTGCTCGAGGAGGTGGTCTGGCGGAAGCCGTTGTCCCAGATCTTGTCCATGACCTCGAGGCCGGCCTTCTTGATCTCGCCGCGGACATGGCCGCCGAGATCGCCGTCCATGGCCTTCCAGACCGTATCGTAGTCCGGGAACGCGAAGCCGATGCCGTTGATGGACGCCGCCGGCACCAGGGTCGACAGGATCAGGCCCGACAGCGTGAAGAACTCGACGCCGCCGGAGCGGATCTGGCTCAGCATGTCGGTGTCGGAGCCGAGCTGGTTGTTCGGGAATATCTGCAGGTCGAACTTGCCGCCTGTCTCGGCCTTGATCGCCGCCGCCATCTCCTTGGCGCGGACATTGAGCGGATGGGTGTCGGGCAGGTTATTGGCGTACTTGTAAGTGAACTCGGCGCTCTGGGCGCGGGCCACATGGGGCGCCGCGAGGCCGCCCAGAACCGCGGTCGCGGCGGAGGCCTTGAGAAGCGTGCGTCGGGAAAAGCTCATCAGTTTGCTTCCTCGGAAAGTTTGTTGTTGTTCTGAGACGCAAACCTATACGGACGGTCGGCCTTAAGGTCACCTGCGATCTCGCGGAAGCCTCGCTTATTGCAGCCGGACAAGGTCACGGCAATATCGGCAGACCTCAACCCGATTCAAAACCCGAAAAACAACCCCATGCACAGTAGCCGTCAAGGACTCAGACGACGGTCGAGGCGCGGGCCGAAAACGGCGTTCAAGCGGAGATACGGTCGCAGGAGTTTTCTCTAAATAATTGATCTGATTGGAGATAAATATATTCCATAATATACCTTATGCGAATTTCGAATAGGGCTCGCGCTGGGAACATGTCGAAACGCTAATAAGTCGCTCGCCCGCCCGAAAGGTCGAATACTGCGCCCGTGCTGAACGAGCACTCCTCGCTCGCGAGCCAGCAGACCATCGATGTCGCCTCTTCGATCGCTCCGAAGCGTCCAAGCGGAATCTTTGACAGCATGAATTGGATGTGCTGGGGCGTCATCTGATCGAACAGCGGCGTTTTGATCGCCGCCGGCGTGATGCAGTTGACACGGATGCCGGTCGTGGCCATTTCCTTGCCCAGCGATTTCGTGAGCGCGATCACGGCGGCCTTGGACGCGCTATAGGCCGAAGCGTTCGGATTGCCTTCCTTTCCCGCGACCGAGGCGACGTTGACGATGCGACCGTAGCCGCCCTTCCAGACCGATCGCGATGAATTTTCCAACGCCTGCGACCGGCACGCCGAAACGCGGCACGCCGGCGACGAGCGGCAGCGTGGATGGAGCGATCGCGGCGATCTTTTCGAGCGCGGACTGCGACAGGTTGGCGGGGACGAGATCGGCGATGACGTTCGACAGGTCGCGCAGTCGCCCCTGATCGTCGATGACTCCCGGCCTTTCGGCGCCGGCATTGCCGAATCTGACGAGCTTCATTGGTGTTCCTTCGGGAATGCTCAGGCGAACCGTGCCGAGACGGTGCCAAGACCTGCGATGTTGGCCTCGAACGCGTCCCCGGGGTTCACCGGTACCATCGGACCGAGCGCTCCGGAGAGCACGACGTCGCCGGCGCGCAGCGGCCGCTTGCGGCGGGCTAGTTCGCCGGCAAGCCAGGCCATCGCGTTGAGCGGATTGCCGAGACAGGCCGCGCCGGTCCCCTTCGAGACCACCTCGTCCTTCCTCGTCATCTGCATCTGGAGAGCACGGAGATCCAAGCCATCCAGCCGGCGGACGGGTCCTCCGAGAACGAACAGGCCCGACGACGCGTTGTCGGCGACAGTATCGACGATGCCGATATCCCAATTGGTGATGCGGCTGCCGACGATCTCGAGGGCCGGCATCGCGTAGGCCACCGCGCGCAGCACGTCGGCCACCGTGGGCACCTCGACATCGACGTCCCGATCAAGCAGGAAAGCCACCTCCGCCTCGATCTTCGGCTGAAGCACGCGCCCCGCAGCGACAGGCTCGTCCTCGCCCACGATCATGTCGGCGAAGAGAACCCCGAAGTCGGGACGATCGACCCCAAGTTGCTTCTGCACCGCGCGCGATGTCAACCCGATCTTACTTCCGACAACGCGCCGGCCTTCCTTCTCCCAATGCGCGGTGTTCTCCTGCTGGATGGCGTAGGCTCCATCGACGTCGAGGTCCGCCAACCGCGGCCTGATGGGCGCGATTGGGGTGCCCGCATAAGCGGCGCGGATCTGAGCGGCGAGTTCGCTGTGCCTGGCTTGCTGGTTCATCTGAACGATCCTTATTTGCCGGTCCGCAGGAATTCGATGTGGAGCCGATTGAACTGCTCGGCGTCCTCGAACTGGGGCCAGTGGCCGCAGCGGTTCATGACCACGAATTTCGAACCCGGAATCATGTCCGCGATCTGCTTCCCCTCCTCGGGGGTCGCGGTCGGATCATGCGAGGTCCACACGACCATGGTCGGCGCCTTGATCGAATGGTATTGGCCGGCGGTGATCATGTTGGGCCGGCGGATTTCCATCTCCTGCAGGCACATGATCCGTTTCATCGTGTCGGCGAACCCAGGCTGAGCGTAGATCGCGCGTCGGGTCTCGATCAGATCGTCCGAGACCATGCTCTTGTCGCACATCAGAAATTCGAGACGCGCCTTGATCCGTTCCCAAGAGGGGTCCGAGGCCGCCTCGTTTGACAGCTTCTTCAGCCGCTCCATCACCTGGGGGTGCGCTGTCCATCCGCCGGCGGTGTTGAGGACAAGCTTCTCGACCGCCGCGGGACGATGCACGGCGAGATAAGTCGCGACCCAACCGCCCAACGATTCACCACTGATCATCGCCTTATCTCTGCCGAGCGTTTTGAGGACCGCGAGCACATGGTCAGCGTAGTCCTTGACCTGGTAGTCGATGGCGGGCTTGTCGGTCCATCCATGTCCGAGCATGTCGATGGCAAGGAACCAGAAGTGATCGGCGTGCGGACCGAAGTTTCTGGAATACGCCTCCGCGTGCCCGCCGACGCCGTGTAGCGCCAGGACGAGGGGCTTGGATGGGTCGCCCGACTCGATGCAGCGCGTCCGGACACCGCCAGCGTCGATGTAGTGCTGCTTGAAGGAAACGCCCTTCAGATCAGCCCAGACGCTAGAGAAATTTGCGGGCCTGGTTTCGCTCATGGCTTTCTTCCTGTTACTGGGTAAAGATAAATGACGGCAGGCCGCTGCTTGTGCAGGCTGACCTTTCGGGCTCGCGGATGCCGGCAAGGCTCGGAAGATCGAGCACCGCACAGAGCGCCTTGCGCAGCTGCTCGGTGGCGTCGTCGGCATCGAGTGTGCCGACCTTTTCGCGCCAAGCCACGACCCCGTCGGGTCTCACGAGTAGGGCACCAGCCTCGTCGATCTCGCGAACACGCTGCCATTCGCAGTAGAGATCCTCTGTGCCCGGCGCTCCGGTCACGACAATTCGTAGGAATGGGAGACGAAGGCGTCCGACGGCCTCCTTCCACACTGTTCCGGCAAGTCCGGTCACAACCGTGAAGAGCCCTTTTCCGGTCACGTCGAGAGTTGAGATCCGTTTCCCATCGGACCCGACTAGCCACGCATGCGGAATCTTTGCGCCCGGCCTCGTCGTCGGCTGGTTGTAGAGATCCCGATCACGCAGCCACTTTTCGGGCTCTGCATCCTTGTCAGGAATGACAGCGGAGGATTCGTAGCGCTGGTTCATCTCGACGCCCTGCGCGTTGAATTCGGTCTGCTTCAGATCGAGCGCCGCCTGCATCGCTCGACGGGCGGCCACGCCTTCGGGGCCCGGATCGCGAAAACGCGCGACGCCCGCTGCCACTGGATCGTCCGCTCCTGCCACGCGGAAACAGGCATTCAACGGGGCGTAATCGAGCCGCGACTGATTGGCGCGCAAGACGATTTGTTTGCCAACGGGCGCCCGCTCCACGGAATAGCTTTCGAGCAGCTTCGGTCCGGCCCAGCCCTTGACGGCGTAAGCAACCTTCCAGCCGAGGTTATGGGCATCCTGCACACAAGTGTTGCTGCCAAGCCCGCTCGAAGGTGGGTGCCGATGGACGGCATCACCGCCGCAGAAAACGCGTCCCTTGGAGTACTGTGTCGCGTAAGCCTGGTTGACGTACCACACCGACGTTCTCACGATGTCAAACGACACGTCCGGATCGCCGATCAGTACCTTTATTCGCTCGCGAACGTGCGCTTCGGACAGATCGGGGTCGCCCTTGCTGATGTCGAAGCCCCAGCCGGCGATCCACTGGCTCCAGGGCCGGATGGCACGCAAAAGTCCCATTCCGATCTCGCCAAAGCTCGCATGCGAAGTGACGATCCAGTTCAGGATGCTCGGACGGTGCTGGCTGTATCTGGCCAGATCGGCATTGAAGATCGTATAGACAGTCCCTGCGCGGGCCATCTGCCCTTCGATCGGCAGCTTGAGGTGCTCAGCGACTGACGACCGTCCTCCGTCGGCGCCGACCATGTAGCGCGCGCGAAGTGTGTACTCTCGGCCGCTCAGTCGATCGCGGAGGGTCGCCGTGACACCGTCCGCGTCTTGCTCGTGCGCGACGTATTCCGTGTTGAAGGCGAAGGTCGCGCCCTTCTCGGCCGCCTTCCCGAACAGGATCGGTTCGAGCAACGGCTGAATGATGTCGACCATGCCGCACGGACTGGCCCTGAGATAATCACCCCGGCGATCGTCCCCGGTCCCCCAGGTACGCATGCGGATGAGTTCGGGGCCGGCGAGGCTTGTCGTGAAAGTCGTGTCACCCATCAGCTCCCAGGGGCTCGCATGGCGGGCGATCTCATCCGCGATCCCGAGGTCGCGAAACACCTCGTTGGCCCTCTGGTTCGTGATATGCGCACGCGGGCTGTCAGCCAGCCAATTGCCGCGCGATACAATGTGACAACGAACTCCGGCATTCGCCAAAGCCAAGGCGGCAGCGGATCCCGTAGGTCCCGATCCGATAATCAGTACGTCCGTTTCGTAGGTCATCGACGTTGCTCCGCGATGTCGCCGCATTCGCGCGGACCAGGAATTAGGATCAGTGAGCGGGCTCGGCCTGCTTGGCAGCCATCATGGCCAAGCCGGCGATCCATCCCGGAATAGCTTCGTAGAACTCCTGCTCCATCGTGAACTGGCCGGCCATGGAGAGCGCTGCGAAGGCCGCAACCCAACTCAGCACCTCGTTTGCGCCGCGGCCGGCTACGTCGCGAACAGTCTCCGTGTTCAGGCCGTCTGCCCGCCAGATCTGGCCACTTCGAAGCAGGTCCATGAACTCTGCATCCCACTCCGGATTGAGGGGCTTGCATGGACCCTTGCCGGCTTCGGCGAGTACGCCCGCCTCGTACACGCGCTCCTCGCGGGCTTTGCGGGCTTCCGGACTTGGATTGCGCCCGCTGATGAGCCGCTCGCGCAGTTCGGGCGCAGCATCCCGAATCGATGGTAGCGGAGGATCATGCGATAACCCGCCGGATGCGGCAAAAAGAACTCGCTTTCCAGACCGAGCCGCGAACCGTCCGACGGATTCACCAAGCTGACGCGCCCGCCGGTAGGTCGGAACGGGAGGCGCTGCGCCGTTGATGAAGATGGGAAGCATCGGGATGGAGCGAAAATCGCCGAGCATAGCTTCCCAGATCTGCACGAAGCCGTGATCGACGGGCATCCGGTAGGAAACCGCCACGTCAAAATCCTCTCCGCGCAAATGATCAATCAGCGCGAGTGCGGTCTCTTCCGGAACGTCCAGCGGGCCCGTCCCGCCTCCCCAGTCGCCCAGGGACACGGCTCCGGCTCCGACGCAGAACGAGGGCATCAGGTCGTAGAAGAAGCCGTTGAAGTGATCTGGCGCGAATTGGACGATGTAGTCCGGCGCGAACTCCTTCACGAAGCTTCCGAGCCGCTCGAAGGCGGTTCGGACGCGTTGCTCGGTCTCATTGCTGGCAGGCCCCTTGTACATCAGGGGAGTATGGGAAGCGCAGACGATGGCGGCTGACATGGGCGAATTCCTTCAAACGCCGAGTTGAGCTGTCGAACGATGGCTACGGCTGGCTACTTCTTCACCAGCGGGCATGGGCTTTCGGACAGCGGGCGGTTGACGGACTCACCAGGCAACGTCTGCACGACGTTGTAGAGATCCCAATCGCCCTTGTTCTCTCCGGGCTTCTTCACCTTGAGCAGGTACATGTCGTGGATCATCTTGCGATCTTCGCGGATGTAGCCGTCCGCCGCGAAGAAGTCGTGTACCCGCTCCTTTTCCATCTGCTTCATCACTGTCGAAGCATCGTCGGTACCCGTCGCCCTGACCGCATTCAGGTAGTGAGCGACGGACGAATAGACGCCGGCGTGGAAGCTGGTCGGCATTTGCTTCGCCTTGGCGAAGAATTTCTCGGCCCAGGCGCGCGTTTCAGGCGTCCGGTCCCAATAGAACGGCGACACTTCGTAGGCATCGTGTGCGATCTTCAGGCCCACCGCGTGCACGTCCGTCAGCACCGACTGCAGCGGCACGATCTTCGCTTTCGCGCTCAGCCCAAATTCATCGGCCTGCTTCATCGCCGTCACGGTATCGCCGCTGGAAGCCGCGATCGCGATGACGTTGGCGCCGGCGCTGGAGGCGGTCAGCAGAAAGGATGCAAAGTCGGACGTGTTCGGCGGAAACACGGAGTTGCCCACCACCTGGCCGCCGTTGAGCTTGACTTGCTCTGACGTATCGCGCGTCAGGGCATTGCCGTACGCCTGATCGACGGTCAGGAAGTACCACTTGGTTCCACCTGCATCGATCACGGACTTGGCTGCGCCCTTTGCGAGATTGTAGGTATCGACGGTCCACTGAACCGTGAGCGGCGAACACGCCTTGCCGTTGAAGTCCGACGAGGTCGATCCCGAGAGCAGCATGATCTTGCTCTTTTGCGCGGCCATGTTCTGCACGGCGAAGCCTATCGGCGAGCCCTGCATGTCCGCAACGACATCGACGCCTTCCACGTCGAACCAGCGGCCGGCGATCTGGGATCCGATGTCGGGCTTGCCGGAATGGTCGGCCGAGATCACTTCGACGTTCAGGCCAGCCCCGAAATCTTCGGCGGCCATCTGGGCGGCGACGACCGAGCCCTTGCCATTCGCCATGGAAGTCGGACCGGCGATGTCGGTCAAAACGCCGATCTTGACCTTGCCGTCGCTGAGCTTCGGAGTGCCTCCGGCGGTCTGCGCCGCCGCCGGCGCCGTCAAGGCGAGACACACGACCGCGAACAAGTAAAAGCTTGAATGAACCATCGTTTCCTCCCGTCGCCGCCTGTTTGGGCGTGCGAGGGATGGATTGCCTCCGATTGAACTATCATTCCATCTGAGTCTGTGAAATGTTCGCACTGCGAACACGGCCGGAGGCGCTCATGCACCGCAACGTCAGGGCACTTTCCCGAGGGTTGGCCCTGATCAATGAGCTCAATGCGAGCGGGCCGTCGAACGTCGTGCAGCTCGCGAAGAGGACCGGCCTCAACCGGACAACCTGCTACCGCTTGCTCGATACGCTACGGGACGACGGCTACGTGACGTTCGACGAAACGAACGCATTGTTCGGTTTGACGCCCCAAGTGCGCACCCTCAGCGAGGGCGTTTCCTCACGCGACCTATCGAGCCAGGCGGCGCTGCCGGCGATGTTCGGCCTGCTCGATGAGGTTTCCTGGCCAAGCGACTTCGGCGTCTTTGAGCTCGGCTCGGTGCTGATCCGGGAGAGCACTCATCCTTTCAGCCCCTTCTCCGTTCATCGCTCCATGGTCGGACGGAGGCGATCCTTGGTGCGCAGCGCGCTTGGGAAGGCGATCCTCGCTGCCTCCGCGCCGCCCCTGCGGCGCGAAATGCTGGACCTGACGGCATCGCTCGTCGAGGAAGACGCGGCGTTGGCGAAGGACCGCCGCTTCATCGACGATATTCTCTCGCAAACAAGGAAGGACGGCTACGCATCGTCCGTGGGCGGATCGGAAGCTGGCATCAGCGCCATTGCGCTCGCCATTCCGGGAGGCGGTCCCGTTCTTGGTAGTCTCAATCTGATCTTCTTCTCATCGTCGATGACCCCTGAGGTCGCCGCCAAAAAGTATCTGCCCGGAATGCGGGCGGCCGTGAGGGAAATCGAGCGGCGGTGGTCCGCGGCAAACAGGGCGCGAGGAAAGCTCGCCTAGGGTCATGTCTTTTGTCGGGCCGGGTTCATTTTGCGGCCGGTAGCCGATTGTGTCGCTTCGGCGAACTTTCCGACCGCTGACCGCCACGGAAAGTTCGGAAAGTGTGGGCCAGTTCATACAATCGAGCGGCCGCGAGCCGCACTATTCCCAAATAGCGTTGTTGCATAACGAAACACGTTTTGGTTGCCGGGCCCCCAGGCGGGAATGCGCCTCGAGCCCGCGTGCGACCCGGGGGAGCCAGAGACATGCGTCGTGATTTGACCATCAAGACCGGCAGCATGGCCGGCACGTCCGATTTCAGGGTGATGGCGCCGATCAAGAAGGGGTTCGTGCCGTCCCTGGATGCGACCACGTACAAGACCCGCGTCAAATATGTGTTGCGGGCGCTGAATGGCGGACGCGCCAATGCGTATGAATCCGAGCTCGCCCGCGTGCTGTCCGATTCCGTGGACCGCGTCGGGCGGATCCACTCGGTGGGCATCGCCGTGCTTGAGCCCGAGGACGAATCCGTGGACGGCTTGGACTATGTGCTGTTGACCGCGACGTTCGACGGCTCCTGGGAGGCCTATGTTCGCGTCATCTGGCAGAAGGCCGCCCGGCTGCTCGACCTCATCTTCTGCAATACCGATGGCTATGTGCTCGGATACGAGAACACGTACGAAAACTGGGGTATCTGGCTCAAGAGCAGGCAGACCGAAGCCTACTTCCTCTATGCCACCCCAGATCTGACCGTGGATGACACGCGCTTCCTGCGGATGGAGGAGCGGGTCTATCGGCGCACCTCGGGCGCCGGCGCCGACCGGATCGTCACACGGATCAGGATTCCGTCGCCGGAAGACATTGCGCGACGTTCGATATTCGAGGTCGATGGCCAGATCGGCGTCGATCCAACCAATGCCGGCTTCAGCAAACCGCTGACCATCGAAGCTGCCGCCCGGCCTCCGTTTCGCCATGGCATCCGCGCACTCGCCGGGCTCTACCGTCTGGCCGACTTCTATCCGCCGGGGACGCCTGACGGGGTGCTTCTGCATCGGGCCGGCCACGAGCTGCTGCCCGAATTCGTCACCATGATCAACGACCCCACCTACGCAGAAGGCGTCAAGCGCGCCCGCCGGCGCTATGAAGAGGCCCTGCGCTGGTTGATGACCCCGCCCGACGTGGCGCCGGTCCGGCGCAACCTGCCCTTCGCCCCGCCCGCCGAACCGCCGTTGCAGGATCCTGGCAACGTGCAAGGCGGAATTCTGACCGCCTACAATTCAGATCACGGCTGCCTGCTGCTGCTGCAATTCGCCAATCCGGCCGCACTGGCCGCGTTTCTCGACGTCCTCCAGGTGACCTCCGAAGCCGACGTTCTGACGCCGGGGCAGATCGTCACCAACATCGCTTTCACGGTCGAGGGACTGCGTCAGGCCGGCCTATCCGATGAAGAGGTACGCACACTGCCGGAAGAGTTCGTGCAGGGCATGGAAAGACGCGCCGGCCTGCTCGGCGACGTGCGCTGGAATCATCCCCAGCGATGGCGCCTTCCCGCCAGCAATTGGGCGCTCGGGATCAATGCGCCGGACCTGCCCGAAGGCGACCCGGCGCCGCGCATCAGCATGAGCTCGGTCCATGCCGTCCTCCAGCTCCGCCTGTTGCTGTCCAAGGATGCGCAGACGACGGCGGATGCGAGAAATGCGTTGATGGCGGAAATGAACCGCCTGGTCGAGGTCGATGCGGGTATCAGGCCCCTTTCGATCCAATGGATGCAGCGGCAGCGCGACAAGAGATCCGGCGACATGCAGGACCATTTCGGGTTCGCCGACGGCAGCTCGAACCCGGTGCTGCGCGAATGCCAGGCCGGAGCGCACTATTCCAATCAGGTGCATCTCGGCGAAATTCTGTGCGGCTACCCGAACCTCGCCGACGAGACGGCGCCGTTCGGCAACCCGACCCATCGTGCTCACGCGATGCTGCGCGACGGCAGCTTCATGGCGCTGCGCAAGCTGCGACAGGACGTCGAGCTGCTCGAGGATGTCCTCGCCCGCGCGACGCGACAGGCAACCGAGACGGCCGGACCGAACGCACCTGCCCTGACGCGCGAGACGCTGATGGCCAAGATGATGGGACGCTGGCCGACGGGCCATCCCCAGGCGGGGCAACCCCTGACCCCTACTCCGCCCCCTGACAAAGGATACAACGACTTCAACTACGACGCCGATCCGCAGGCCCAATCGTGCCCGTTTCACGCGCACATACGGCGCGCCAATCCGCGCGTCTCGATCACCAAGGCGGATGCCGGCGCCCGGCCCCCACGGATCGTCAGGCGCGGCATGTCCTACGGTCCGCCCGTCGACCCGCAAGCCGCCAAATCCGGCGAGCAACCAGAGCGCGGCCTGGTTTTCATGGCCTACAATGCCAGCCTCGGCGAGCAGTTCGAGGTGGTGCAGAGCTGGCTGGCCGGCGGCAACAGCGCGGGTTCGTCCTCGGGGGTAAGCGATCCTTTCCTCGGCCTCGCCGAGCCTGGCCGGCTGCGACATTTCCGTTTCGAGCATGGCGGCCAGACCATTCGCGTGGCGCTGGACGGCTCGGACCGGCTGCACGACGAACCCCGTCCGTTCGTTCGTCTGGAATGGGGAGCGTATTTCTTTGCGCCATCGAAGAAGGCGCTTGCCGATCTGCAGCAATGGGCGGCGAGCCAGGGGTACAAGCCGGCGGTGACGTGGTGCGCGGATCAGGGGGAAAAGGAGATCGCGCGTCTGCGCCTGATCGAGCGCCAGCACGGTGAAGCCGCGGCGATGGCCGCTTGGAAGACAGCGCTCGAGGATCCGGACTCAGCCTCGCATTTCGTCAACGCGTCGATCTGGGCTGCGATCCGCGAGCGCCATGGCGGCGCGCTTCGCACGCCCTTCGGGGTCTTGGTGGCCGACCGCGACCTGGTCTACAAGGTGTTCGCCGATTCCGACACCAAGCTGACCATCACCGGCTATCTTCCCCGCATGCTGCGCTCGTTCGGCATCCTCTATCTTGGCCGCGACGCCGGACAGCCGGATCAGGTCTACGAGCAGGAATCCACAGCCTGCAACGCTGCGATCATGGCCCTCGACCAGCCCGCGGCATTCGAGCTGGCGCGCGCGGTCACCCAGAAGGTGCTGGGCTTCATGGTCAAGCAGACGATTGACTATGCCGCCAGCGACGGCGAAGCGAGCTGGGAGCTGACCGTCGACGTGCACGAATTGGTGGATCCGCTGCTCGCCGCCTTCTGCGAGGCGTGGTTCGGGTTGAGCGAAGACGGGGGGCATTTCCGCCGCGTCGGCTATCGCTGGGATTGGACGCCGGGCGAGCCGCCCGGCTATCCCGGGCATTTCCTGTCCCCTTCGCGCTACATCTTCCAGCCGCACCCGAACGCGACAGTGGAGGCGATCGGCGCGGCACATGGCGACGCTGCGCGCCGTGCCATGGAAAATTTCCTGACGCAGTTCGGGCCGACAAACGCGCCGGTGACGAAGGCGGTTTACAACTCGCCGCGGGGCACCGGCGACATTCCGTTCGTGGCACGCACGGTCGCCGGCGCCATGATGGGATTCATTCCGACCGTCGACGGCAACCTGCGACGGATATTGAACGAATGGCTGCGCGAAGGAACGCTATGGGCGTTGCGCGCTCGCCATGCCGGCACGAAAGCAAAGAACTACATGGATGCCCTCAACCGGCTGAGAGACGACTTCATCCCAGCAATGCAACTTCGCGCGGTGCCCGAACTGATCTGGCGGACGGCCGTCGTTTCGCAAACCATCGGAGGTGTCGAGGTGAGGCCCGGAGACGTCATCGTCGCCGGCGCGGTCTCCGCCACCCAGCAAAGTCTCGCCGAAGGTCGCCAGGACATCTACCATGCCTTCGGCGGCAACCGCAGGGTCGCGGGGCATCCCACGCATTCATGTCCCGGAGCAGACCCGGCCCTGGCGGTGATGTTGGGTTTCTTCAGCGCACTGGTGGAGACGGAGCTACCCTTGCGGACCGGCCCCATTCCAATGAGCCTGACGATGGACGGAAGAGTCCCCGCGCCGAGCCCGCCTCCATCCTAAGGCGGTGTAAGGAGGTACGCAGCGATTAGACGGCACAATGCCGAGGGAGCTGATCGTTGGCGTAGATGATGGGTGTGCCGACGACGAGCCTGATCGTCTGCTCCGCATGCCAGTGCATGCCGAGGGCGCGCAGCTTCTCGGCGGCTTCCGTCATCGTCTGGCGGGCCGCCTCGCCCCGGCCCTGCCCCGCGAGAAGCTCGCCGCGCAGGACCAGGTTCAGGGCCGCATCGCGCAGCGAACCGCGCCAGCCTGCGGAGGTTTCTGCCCGTCGCAACCAGCGCTCGCTAAGGCCGAGATCCTGGCGCAGGGCTGCGAGTTTCGCCAGCGAACGGCACGCCGCCGCCTCCCCCAGCCGCTCGCCTTCGCGCGCGCGGCGCAGGACATGGGCGGCATAGCGCCGCGCCGTCTCGACATCGCCTTCGGCCGTCGCCGCCTCGACAAGCCAGCTATATTGAACCGATGTGTAGAATTGAAAGTTGCGCCGCTCCATCCATTCCGCAGCGTTCCGCAACTGCAGCAAGCCATTGGCGTCGCCGGTCGCCGACCAGCGTGCAAATCCCGAGGCGGCCCGGCAATCGGCCAGAAGCAGCAGGCTGCGCCTGTTCTCGGCGATGCGCGCCCCTTCGACGGCAAGCTGCTCCGCCTCCTGCCAGCGGCCTTGCCAGATCAGCGCGACCGCAATCCAGTTGCGCACGGAGTTGACGACCGGGTGGGTCGAGCCTCCGACCAGCGCCATGGCTTCACTGAAACAGGCGTGGGCGTCCTCGAAATCGCCGCGATCCGCCAGGACGCCGCCTTTGCACGACAGCGCGTAGGCCGCCCCGAAGGATATTGCCCCATGCCGCCGGCTGCGCTGCTGCTTGGTCGATATGGCAGCGTCGATCAAGGCGATCGCTTCGTCGTACTGACAGCTTGCAGCCAGAATCTGCCCGAGCGTAGCTTCGATCTGGGCGATCAGGCGACGATCTTCGAGCTTGCGCGCCAATTCCAGCGCTGTCCGCGTGTGGATCACGGCCTCCCGGAAGCGGCCGAACCCGTAGCACATGTAGCCGAGCCATTCATAGGCGCTGGCCATCGCGGCGGTGTCGCCGAGGGAGGACGCGATCGCAACCGCCCGTTCGAACACAGAGGTGTCGTCGGTCAGCGACAGCGGGTCGAAGATGTTGGCCATACCCAGCTTGTTGGCCAGCAGGCACCAGCGCAGCGATTGCTCGCGCGAGCGATCCGGCACGCGATCCAGCGCCTGCATCGCAACCTGGTATTGCGCACTGGCACGATCGAGCGCAAATGCGGCCATGGCCTTGTCGCCGGCGCGTTCAGCATAATGGGCTGCGCTTTCCCAATGACCTGCGCCTTGCGAATGGTAGGCCAGAGCTTCCATCGCCTCCTCGCGATCAGCCTGCTCGGACCGCGCCAGCAGGGTGGCTTCGATCCGCTTGTGCAATGCCTGACGCTCGTGCAGGCCAATGGTGTCGTAGACCGCATCGCGCGTGATGCCGTGCTTGAAGCGAAGGACGCCGCCCGCTGGATCATCGGCAAAGAGAAAGTCCGCATCCGCCAATGCCCGCACGATGGCCGGGTCGGGCTCGCTGCCGCAGGCAGAAACCAGCAAGCCGTGCGGCACTGTATTGCCAATCACCGCCGCGGCGCGCACCACCTTCGCCTCGTCGGGCGGCAGGCGCGCCAGGCGCGAGGCGACCAGGGTTGCGATCCAGCCCTGCTTGCTGCGCGCTTCGAACGAGGCAGGATCGTTGGCGGCGATGGAATGGCAGAGCTCTTCGATGAACAGTGGCACCCCGCCCGCATAGGCATGGATGCGGGCTACGAGGAAGGGATCGGCCTGGGGGACCCAGCGTCGTACGGCAAAGTCGGTTTCCGGGCCCTGAAACGGTTCGAGAAACAGATGCGGTGCGTCGGAAATCCATTCGGTGCCGTCCTCGCGCGGCCGGCTGGCGAGGACGACGCGAGGTCCGCTGGGCAATTCCAGCAAAGCCTGAAGCAATTGGCGGCTCGCGTCGTCGGACCATTGCCAGTCGTCGATCACCAGCACCAGCGGGCCACGTGCCGACAGTCCGGTGAAGAAGGCGAGCAGATCACCGACGACGCCGTCGACGGTGATGCGGCCACCGCGCGCATCGGCGCCGGCGGATGCCAGTGCGAGGATCGATTCAGCATTCGGACCGAGCTCGGCCACCCATGGCTCCAGAGCCGCGCGCGCCATCTCCTTTGCCTCGACGAGGGAGGCGTCCGGTCGAATTCCCAGTACAGCGCGCAGCATCTGCAGAAATGGTTGCAGAACCTCGGCACCGACGTAACTCTCGCAACTGCCCCGCAGCAGCCTGATGCGCTCGGTGCCGACATGCCCCAGCACTTCTTCCAGAAGGCGCGTCTTGCCGAGCCCGGGTCCGCCGACGACCACCGCGCAGCGTTGCGCCTGCGCAGGTGCCTCGCTCAGAAAGCGTGACAGGAAGCCGAACATCTCGTTGCGACCGATGAAGGGCGTCAGGCCGCGGCGCGAGGTTGCCTCGAAGCGCCGGGTCGCGGTGCTTCGACCCAACACCAGCCTTGCCTGCGGCATTCCCGAAGCTGCCGGGAGATGGGCGGCGAGCTCGAAGAAGTTGGCATGCGGCCCGAGGGCATCGAGGCTGGCGAGGATCTGATCCGCACCGGCGTGGCGCGACAGGTGCGCTGCCGTGTTCACGACATCGCCGATCAGGTCATACCGGCCAGACTCGATGTCGCCTTCGGTCAAGAGCACGGTGCCGGCGTGGATACCCGAATGCATGCGAAGCGGCATCCGCGCCGGCGACACGCCGTCGTGGCGCAGCTCTCCGACCCATTCGTGAATGTCGAGTGCTGCTTCCGCGGCACGACGACCGTCGTCTTCACCGGATTGGGGATAGCCGAAAATGGCGAGGGCACCGTCTCCCTGCGTGCGGATGATGTGACCGCCGTGCTTCGCCACCGCGCGATGCCAGATCTGCCGCAATTGGCTGAGGAGTTCGGAAAGGTGCTCGGACTCGACATCCCGGCCCAGCGCCGTTGATCCGACCAGGTCGGAGAACAGCACCGTCAATCGATGACGTTCGCCCTTTGGGGCGCGGGTCTGCGTAATCATCGTCAATCGCAGCCAACTCGTTGACGAACCGCAAGAACGGTCTCCAGCTGGTGCCAGACCGGATGCAGCAAGTATGACAAAAGGCCATAGTAACTCGCCCAATCCGCAAGTGTCAAAAATCTCACGTCTGTCCCGTCCGGGACACCCCATGCGGCCGCTTCGCCTGCTCAGGCGAAGACGGAGCACCTTGATCTGGGGGGCCTAGGGAAGCGGCAGTCGCTCCAACTGGCTCTGCGCTTTCTTGACGGCGGTCGCATACCAGCTCTGGCTCGGGGCTTCCCTGGCGAAGCACGCCGTGAAGGCAGTCATCGCCTTGTCCTCGCGGGTCATCTCGCCGCGCGGATCTTTCTTGTCGACGGGCTTTGCCATCATCTGCTTCCAGACCTTCTCGCAGGTCGGGATCGGGGCGGTCTTCACGGCCTCCCTCGCCGCGAGGAAATAGACCTTCTCGCCCTGGATCGCGACGACGTCGATTTCGTCCGGCGGACCCTTGAGGCCGCCATTGCCGCGCACGCCGAGCACAGCGGCTGCGGCGCTTGCCCTGGCCGGCTTGGTGATCGGCAACTCCGCATAGATCGCGAAGGCGGCGTCCTGGATCGCGTAATAATAGAAGCGGTCGGATTTCAATGCGGCGCCGCTCTCCTGCGGCATGCCGTCGTCGCGATGCTCGCCCAGCCAGTGCTTGAGCAGCGCGGTCGTGGTCACCACGGCCTGCATCTTGTCGCCTTCGGATGCGAAGCTCAGCCCATCGAGATGGCCGAAGCCGATGTCGTCTTTGAACAGCGTATCGACGTTCGACTTGGCTTCAGTCGGCAGACCCTTGATCGCGACCGGACCGATCAGGCCACGCAGCACGCCGGCCAGCTCCTTCAGGGCCGCATCGTGCTGCCTGTAGATCTCGTCGCTCTCCTTGGCGTTCGAGAATTTCGCGATGTAGCGGTCGCGCAGGTCGAGATAATGCTGCTCGGGCGCGGCCGCCTCGGCGGGCATGGCGAGAACGAGCAGGCACAGCAAGGCAAGCAATCTCATTGCAATTCTGGAAAGACTGGAGAGCGATCTCCCATCTTTGTGCCGGCGCCGGGCGCGAAGGTTCATCCGTTGGCAGAACGCGGATGCCCTACTCTGCCGGCGTCAGTTGCTCCCGGTTCAGCCGCAGGGCCGCCGTCTCGCGCACGCGTATGCGGGCGCGGCGCTTGCGCCACCAGATCACGACGCCGGTGACCGAGAGCGCGGCGACCACGAGGCCCATCACCGAGATCAGGATGCGTCCGAACAGTCCGACGATGCGGCCCGAATGCAGCGGAAACTGCGCCTGCACGAAGATGTCGGCGGCGGTGCCGACCCAGGGCAGCCGCTCGCCGATGGGGCGGCCGTCCTCGCTGTCGTAATAGAGCTGCGCCGGGCCGACGCCGCCGGCGCCGTGATCGTCGCCGGGGTGGAAGAACGCGGCGGCATAGACGCCATGGGCCGGGCCGTAATTGATCGACCCGACCGGAACCGTCCATCCACGCGCCTTGCCGTCGGCCGCGGCGCGCGCAGCGATGTCGGCGAAGGTGACCTTGGGCTCGATGGGGTCGTCGAGGCCGCGATAGGGTCGCTGCTCGTAGGGCGTCGGGGTGTAGTTCGAGACCATCTTCATCAGCGGCGAGAACACCTCGAAATAAAGGTTCAGCGAGAACGCGGTGAAGGCGATGATGAACAGCACGCCCCAGGTCCACAGGCTGAACGCGCGGTGGATGTCGAAATTGATCCGGTAGGCGCTGCCCGAAGTCTTGATGGTCCAGGCCGGTGCCCAGCGTGCCCAGAAGCCGCGCTCGAGCTGGCGCGTGACCTCAGGCGCCCGCGCCGCCCTGGCGCGCCGGCGCGAGGGCAGCGTCAAGTAGAAGCCGACGAAGCAATCGATGGTCCAGATGATGGCGATGATGCCGAGCACGCGCATGCCCCAGCGGTCGCTGCCCCAGAATTCCGGGATATGCATCGTGTAGTGCAGCTTGTACAGAAACGAGACGAAATTCTCGCGCGTGACGGGCCACACCGCCCCCCAGTAGCGCCGGCCGAGCTCCGCACCGGTGTTGGGATCGAGGAAAACCTGGTTGTAGTCGAGCAGGTAGCGCTTGCCGGTCGAAGGATCGATCCGCGGCATGACGAAGAACCACAGCGAGTGGCCCTCTTCCGGCGTCATGAAGAGATAGACGACGCGCGCACGGGGATCGCGCTGCTCGATCATCTTGGCGAGCTCGATCGAGGCAATGGCCGGGCCCTTCGTCGAGACGTCGAACAGATGGCTGTTGAGGACGTCGTCGAGCTCGTGATCCCAGGAGATGATCGCGCCGGTGATGCCGGAGAAGAACAGGAATCCGGCCGTGAGCAATCCCGCCCAGCGATGCAGCCTGCCGAATATCGCTCTCATCGTCTTCCACTCTCATCCAGCGGGTCCGGCCCCCAGTGCCGGACCGTCTTCGAACTCACCAGCGATAAGTCAGCTTGCCGATCGCCCTGCGTCCCTCGGCATAGAAGCAGCCCGACAGGCTGTAGCACGCAGCGACGTAGCGGGTGTCGGCAAGGTTGGTCACGTTCAGCGACAGCCGCCAATTGTCATGGGTGTAGGCCAGCAGCGCATCGAGAACGGTCGACGATCCCACCTTGAAGGTGTTGGCGTCATCGCCCCAGGTGGCGCCGACATAGCGGATGCCGCCGCCGAACTGCAGGCCCGCGAGCGGCCCGTTCTGCAGCGTATAGTCGCTCCATAGCGAAGCGCGGTTGAGCGGCACGGTGACCGGCGCCTTGCCGACATTGACCGGATCCTGCGTGACCATGGCGTCGACATAGGCATAGGCGGCGCGCAGGTTCCAGCCGTCGGCGAGCGACATGGTGCCTTCGAGCTCGATGCCGCGCGACTTCACCTGCCCGATCTGTTCGTAATAGGTGGCAGCAGGCACGTACACTGCGACGTTGTCGCGCGTCAGGTCGAACGCGGCGAAGGTGAACAGCGCGTTCCAGCCGATCGGCTGGTACTTGACGCCGACCTCGTATTGAACGCCGGTCTCGGGATTGAGCATCTGTCCGCCAAAGCCGGTCGCGAGCAGCGGCAGGAACGATTCCGAGTAGCTGAAATAGGGCGCGATGCCGTTGTCGAAATTGTACATGACGGCGGCGCGGCCGGTGAAGGCCGAGGCGTCCTTCGCCACCGTGGTGTTGGCGATGCCGTTGTCGACCTGCGTCGTCACGAAATCCTGGCGCCCGCCGAGCTGGAACGAGAGCCGGCCGAGCTTGATCTGATCCTGCGCGTAGACGCCGACCTGGGATTGCTTGACGCCCGTGTGGTCGCTCATGGCGCCGATGGCATAGTCGTAGCTGTAGTTCGGGTTGAAGACGTTGATCTCGGGGGACGAGGTCGTCACGCCATATGCGACGTCGCGGAAGCTGGTGTTGCGGTAGTCGACACCGACCAGCGTGGTGTGGCTGAGAATGCCGGTGTTGAACTTGCCCTGGAGCTGATTGTCCACCGCGAAGGAGTTGATGTAGGAGTTGCTGTAGCTGCCGTAGCGCGCGAGCTGCCCTGCGGCTTCGTTGGTATAGCCGCCGCCGTAAAACACCTTCTCCTCGTTGTGCTGATAGGCGTAACGCAGGTTCTGCCGGAACGTGATGTTGTCGGTGAAATTGTGCGCCAGCTGGTAGCCGACGGTTGCGATCTCGGTGTTGAACGCGTCGAAGCCCGGCACGCCCGCGAAGAACGAGACCGGGATGGTGCGGCCGTTGTTCGGCCACACCGTGCCCGAGGCCGGCAGGAACTGGAGGCCCCACCCTGCCCGGTCCTTCTGGTAGTTGGCGAGCAAGGTGATGGTGGTGTCCTCGTTCGGCTTGAACGTCACCGCGGGCGCGATGAAGACCCGGTTGTCCTTGCTGAAATCGACCTGCGTCTCGCCGTCGCGCACCACGCCGGTCAGGCGCCACAGCACGGTGCCTTCCTTGTTGGCGGGACCGCCCATGTCGAACTGCCCCTGATAGCGGTTGAAGCTGCCGCCGGAGATCGAGACCTCGCCGAACTGCTGCGCCGTCGGCAGTTTTGTCACGTAGTTGAGGATGCCGCCTGTGCCGCTGCCGCCATACATCGCGGAAGACGGTCCTTTGAGAACCTCGAGGCGTTCGGCGCCGTAGGGATCGAGCCCATTGAAATGCACGTAATTGCTGGAGGGAATCCGCAAGCCGTCGACGTAGAGGCCGGGCATGGTCATGTCGAAGCCGCGGATCTGGAGGCCGCCGAAGCGGGTGTCCGAGCCGCCATTGACGTCGCCGCTGACACCGGCGGTGTAGCGCAGGGCCTCGCCGATCGAGACCGCGCCCTGGTTTCTGACCTGGTCGGTCGTGATGACGGACACCGACTGCGGCGTTTCGATCAAGGGCGTATCGGTCTTGGTGGCGGTGCCGCTGCGCGTCGCGACGAAACCGCGGACCGGACCATTGGCGCGTTCGCCCGTTGCGCCGTTCGATGAGGCCGACTGGGTCGGCGCAGCCTGCTGCGCCGGGCCGCGACGATTGGCGCGTGCGGTGCGCGCCGCTGCCGCCCGTCGCGACGACGCAATTGCCGCCGGACGTGCACGCTGCGCCGGCGCTTCGACGGTGACCGAAGGAATTTGCGTCTGCGCCTCCACGGCAGCGAAGGGAATGACGAGAGAGAATGTGCTGACCGCCCCGAGGAAAAGCACCTGAATCTGTCGACGACGCGTGTCGCCACGCGCAGAAAATTGGTAGTCGCTCACGTCTTTCGAGGCCCCACGCACTGCCGGCTTCGCCGGTATCGTTTTTGATGCCCCGCCCTAACTCAGGCGGTTTTCGAGTGCGATAGGAACCGGGTTAGAATCTCTCCAGACGTGTGCGCAGCACGTGCGGCGAATGCGCTCAGCATGCTTCGCAGTTTGGAATGCTTCCAGACAGAAACAGAAGCGGCCTCGTCTGCAACAGCGGGAAAACGATTCAGCGATGCCGCAGCCGGCGATTGACCCGGCGCGCGAGATAATCGCCGGCGCTCTGGACGATCTGCACCAGGGCGATCAGCACGACCACGACGGCCAGCATCATCTCCGGCATGAAGCGCTGATAGCCGTAGCGGATACCGAGATCGCCAAGGCCGCCGCCGCCGACCGCGCCCACCATCGCGGAATAGCCGAGCAGGCTGACAACCGCGAGCGTCAGCGCCAGCAGCAGCCCCGGCAGCGCTTCGGGGATCAGGACCTTGAGCACGATCTGGATCGGCGAGGCGCCGAACGAGGACGCGGTCTCGATCAGGCCGCCGTCGACCTCGCGAATGGCAGCCTCGACCAGGCGCGCGATGAACGGCGCCGATGCGATCGTCAGCGGCACGATCGCCGCAGTCGAGCCGATCGAGGTGCCCGCGACCAGGCGGGTGAACGGGATGATGGCGACGACCAGGATGATAAACGGCGTCGAGCGCGTCGCATTGACGATGGCGCCCAGCACCCGGTTGACGAGCGGAGCCGCGAACAGTTCGCCCTTCCGGCTGGTTGCGAGGAAGACGCCGAGCGGCAGGCCGAAGACGGTGCCGAGCAGCGCGGCGATGCCGACCATGTACAGGCTCTCGCCCGTGGCCTGGATGATCAGGTTGATGAGTTCAGGCGACATAGCCGAGATGCTCCGCCGGGAATTGATGTTGAGACAGCCAGGCAAGGACCCGCGCCTGCGCGTCCTCGCTACCGGGTATGCCGAGAACGAGCGAGCCGACATGCTGGCCGCCGATCTCGTCGATGCGCGCCGACAGCAGCGCCACATCCAGCCCGAGCTCGCGCGCGAGCCGGGCTACGACCGTATCGCCCGCCCCTGCCCCGCGCACCTGGACCCGGATCACGGCCTGCCCGCCGGCAGTCCGGTCCGAGACGATCCGGCTCGCCAGCGACACCGGCAGGCTGTCGCCGATCACCTCGGCCAGGAAGGACTGCGTGATCGGATGTTTTGGATGGGTGAAGATGTCGGCGACATGGCCGCTCTCGACAACGCGGCCGGCATCGAGCACCACCACTTCCTTGGCAAGCTGGCGCACCACGGACATCTCATGCGTGATCAGCACGATGGTCACGCCGAGCTCGCGGTTGATGTTCGCAAGCAGGTCGAGGATCGCGCGCGTGGTCTGCGGATCGAGTGCCGAGGTCGCCTCGTCCGACAGCAGCACGCTCGGCCGCGTCGCCAGCGCCCGCGCGATGCCGACGCGCTGCTTCTGGCCGCCCGACAGTTCCGAAGGATAGCGGTCGTGCTTGTCGGCGATGCCGACCAGCGCGAGCAGCTCGGTGACCCGGGCCTTGATGTCGGTCTTGGTCCAGCCGGCGATCTCGAGCGGCAGCGCGATGTTGTCGGCGGCGGTACGTGAGGACAGCAGGTTGAAGTGCTGGAAGATCATGCCGATCGAGCGCTGCGCCAGCCGCAGCTGGCTACCCGCGAGCGCCGAGATAGCGCGGCCGTCAACGATCACGCGGCCCGTGGTCGGCTTTTCCAGCCCGTTGATGAGCCGGACCAGGCTCGACTTGCCGGCGCCGGACCGGCCGATCACGCCGGTGATGGAACCGCGCGGAATCGCAAAGTCGATGTCTTGCAGCGCATTGACCCCGGGCTTGCCGCGATAGGCCGGATAGGTCTTCGAGATGCCGGTGAAACGGACCATCGCGTCCGGCTCGGCCGGCGCGGGTGAAATCGCTGCGAGCGTTTCAATCGGCCGTCCGATCGCGAGCGATTGGTGGGCATTCATGGAGGCAGCCTTCATGCACAAGAACTCGGTCACCCACATGCCCAGAGCACACGGGAACCGGTCGCGTCTGCGACGGGGTGAGAATGGCGATGAGGGCTCAATCGAACGCGCTGCATCGCAGCACGCACCATCGCCTTTTCTGGTCTTTCTTGCAATTTCAGATATTTGGCAGGAGTTGGACGAAGATTTCCCAAACTCTGCCAGGCTAAGAATATCCATCTGCCCAGCATCAACATCCGCGCGTGGGCGGGCTACCGCCCCTGGAACCGCGGCTTGCGGCGGGTCAGGAATGCCTCGACGCCCTCCTTGTGGTCCTCGCTGAGGCTGGCGAGCGCGAACTGGTCGACGTCCATGTGGCTGGCGAGATCGTCCAGCGCATGCGCGAAGCGGTTGACGGTCAGCTTGGTCATGGCAACTGAAAGCGGCGGCTGCGCGGCGACCTTCCGGGCAAGCTCCATGGCGGCATCGAAGGCGTGGCCGGGATCCGTCACCTGCTCGACAAGCCCCCATTCATAGGCCTCGTCCGCGCTGATGCGCTGGTCGGCCAGAATGACCGCCTGCTTGGTGCGGGCCGGTCCGATCAGATGCAGCATGCGCGGGATGCTCTGCCAGCTCATGTTCATGCCAAGCCCGATCTCGGGCACGCGCAAATGGGCATCACGACCCATGATGCGAAAATCGAGCGCCACGGCCAGCGCGACGCCGCCGCCCACGCAGAAACCCTCGATCGCCGCGATCGTGATCTGCTCCATCTCCTGCCAGGCATGGGTCAGACGCGGGCCGAGCTTGAGATGCCGCCGCAAGGTGCCGAGATCCATCTCCTTGCGCGAGCGTCCCTCGGCGTCCTTGAGGTCGAAGCCGGCACTGAAGGCGCCCGAGTTGCCGGTCAGCACCACGACGGACGTTGCAGCGTCGTCCTCGAAGCTGCGCGCCGCCGCCGTGAGCTGGCGCAGCGCCTCCGGCGACAGCGCGTTGATGCCGTCGCCGCGGTCGAACCGCACCACTGCGATCCGTCCCTCGGGCCCAAGGCCCTTCTCGATCCTCACGTACTCGGTCACCATCATCTCCACGATGTCCACGGGATGCTAGCGCACAAATGCCCTCACGCATACGTGCCAGGACTACGCTGCAACGAACCCTCGACAGGCCCAGGCCATTACGCCTATCTTCCGCCGCATGAGCCACGATCACGACCATTCCGAGCTGTCCGAGACCGAGCTGCGCGTGCGCGCGCTCGAGACGATCCTGACCGAAAAAGGCTATGTCGAGCCGGCCGCGCTCGATGCCATCATCCAGGCCTATGAGACCAAGATCGGCCCGCACAACGGGGCGCGCGTCGTCGCCAAGGCCTGGACCGATCCGGCGTTCAAGCAGGCGCTGCTGCAGGACGGCTCCAAGGCCATCGGCACCCTCGGCCATGTCAGCCGCGTCGGCGATCATCTCGTCGTGGTCGAGAACACGCCCGAGCGGCACAACATGGTCGTGTGCACGCTGTGCTCCTGCTATCCCTGGGAAATGCTCGGGCTGCCGCCGGTCTGGTACAAGGCCGCGCCCTACCGCTCGCGGGCGGTGAAGGACCCGCGCGGCGTGCTCGCCGATTTCGGCGTCGCGCTGCCGAAGGACACAGAGATCCGCGTGTGGGACTCCACCGCCGAGACGCGCTTCCTGGTGCTGCCGATGCGTCCCGCGGGCACGGAAGGCTGGAGCGAGGAGCAGCTCGCCGAGCTCGTCACGCGCGATTCCATGATCGGCACGGGTTTCCCCAGGACGCCGGGAGCACCGTCGTGAACGGCGTGCACGACATGGGCGGCATGGACGGGTTCGGCAAGGTCGAGCCCGAGCCGAACGAGCCGATGTTTCACGAGGAGTGGGAGTCGCGCGTGCTGGCCATGGTGCGCGCGATGGGCGCGGCCGGCGCCTTCAACATCGACACCTCGCGCTTCTATCGCGAGACCTTGCCGCCGCACGTGTATCTGTCGAGCTCCTATTACAAGAAGTGGTTTCTCGGGCTCGAGGAGATGCTGATCGACAAGGGCTATCTCACCCGCGAGGAGGTCGCAGCCGGCCATGCGATGCAGCCCGCAAAGGCGCTCAAGCACGGCAAGTTCGACCGCGCCAATGTCGAACGCATCATGGTGCGCGGCAAGTTCGATCGCCCTGCCCCCGCTCCGGCCAAATTCAACGTCGGCGACCGCGTGCGGGCGAAGAACATCCATCCAGCCACGCACACGCGGCTGCCGCGCTATGTCCGCGGCCATGTCGGCGTGGTCGAGCTGAACCACGGCTGCCACGTGTTTCCGGATAGTGCGGCGATGGAGCGCGGCGAGAATCCGCAATGGCTCTATACCGTGGTGTTCGAGGGCCGCGATCTCTGGGGCGAGGACGGCGATCCCACGCTGAAAGTCTCGATCGACGCGTTCGAGCCCTATCTGGAGCCGGCGTGATGAGCAGCGCCCTTGCGGCCGCGGCGACGGCGGCGATCCCGAGCATTCCGCGCGACGATGACGGCCCGGTGTTCCGCGCGCCCTGGGAGGCGCATGCGTTTGCGATGGCCTTGAGCCTGCACGAGCGCGGCGTGTTCACCTGGCCGGAATGGGCCGCAGCCTTGGCCTCCGAGATCAAGCGCGCCCAGGCCGCGGGCGATCCTGACACCGGCGAGACCTACTATCTGCACTGGCTCGCCACGCTGGAGGGCCTCGTCGCGCGCAAGGGCGTCACCTCGAAGGAAACGCTGCACCGCTATCGCGACGCCTGGGACCACGCCGCGGATCGCACGCCGCACGGCAAGCCGATCGAGCTGCGGGACGAGGATTTTGCGGGGTAGCTGCCTCACCCGTCATTGCGAGCGCAGCGAAGCAATCCAGAATCCCTCCACGGCGGCAGTCTGGATTGCTTCGTCGCAAGGGCTCCTCGCAATGACGGCGGAGAGAGCGCGCATTTTCTCCACCCGACGTCGCGCGGCTGCAACGCGCGGCCTCAGCGCCCCGCCACGTACTCGTTCCACCCCTTCGCCCGCAAACTGCACGCCGGGCATTCGCCGCAGCCGTAACCCCATTCATGCGGTGCGCCGCGTTCACCGAGATAGCAGGTGTGCGACTGCTCGCGGATGAGATCGACCAGCCCCTCGCCGCCGAGCTCCTGCGCGAGCTTCCAGGTCGCGGCCTTGTCGATCCACATCAACGGCGTGTGCAGCTCGAAGGGCTTGGCCATGCCGAGCGAGAGCGCGGCCTGCATGGCGCGGATGGTCTCGTCGCGGCAATCGGGATAGCCGGAATAGTCGGTCTCGCACATGCCGCCGACGATGTGGCTGATGCCGCGCCGGTAGGCCAGCGCTGCGGCGAAGGTGAGGAACACGAGGTTGCGGCCCGGCACGAAGGTGTTGGGCAGGCCGTCCGCGCCCATCGCGATCGCGACGTCACGGGTCAGCGCCGTCTCGGACACCGCCGCGAGCGTCGGGATCGACATCGTGTGGCTCTCGCCGAGCCTTGCGGGCCAATCCGCACGCAGGCCCTTGATGCCGTCGAGCAGCCGGTCGCGGCAGGCAAGCTCGATGGCATGGCGCTGGCCGTACTCGAACCCCAGCGTCTCCACGCGGGCGAAGCGGCTCAGCGCCCAGGCGAGACAGGTGGTGGAGTCCTGGCCGCCGGAGAACAGCACCAAAGCGGTTTGTGAGGAAAATGCATCACTCATGGCCCGGGCTTTAGCATTGCGCGACGTGCCCGCCAATCGGTGGAAATCGGCCCGTTCCGCCGCCTTGCGCTGGGATCGGGGGCCCGCTTTTGGCATAAGGCTGTATCCCAGGAGACTGCCCCGCAATGACCCCTTCCCGCGACATTTCCCGCCTGATCGAGATCATGGCGGCGCTGCGCACCCCGGTGACCGGCTGCCCCTGGGACCTCGAGCAGGATTTTTCGACGATCGCGCCCTACACGATCGAGGAGGCCTACGAGGTGGTCGACGCCATCGCCCGCGGCGATCTCGACGATCTCCGCGAGGAGCTCGGCGACCTCCTGCTCCAGGTCGTGTTCCACGCCCAAATGGCCTCGGAGCAGAACGCCTTTGCTTTCGGCGACGTCGTCGAGGCCATCACGCGAAAAATGATCCGCCGCCATCCCCACGTCTTCGCCGACAAGGACGGCAATCTCGCCCCGCACCACGTCAAGGAGGTCTGGGACCGCATCAAGGCCGAGGAGAAGGCGGAGCGCGCCGCGCGCCGGCCGCCGGAGGAAGCACCATCCCATAAATCGCTGTTGTCAGGCGTGAAGGTCGGCCAGCCCGCGCTGACCCGCGCGATGGAGCTGCAGCGCAAGGCCTCCACCGTCGGCTTCGACTGGAACGACCCGCGCGCGGTGCTGCAAAAGATCCGCGAGGAAGCCGATGAGATCGAAGCCGCGCTCGACCGCAACGACCGCGCGGGCCTCGCCGAAGAGACCGGCGACCTGATGTTCGCCCTCGTCAACCTCGCCCGCCATGTCGACGCCGATCCAGAGGCCGCACTGCGCGCGACCAACGCAAAATTCGAGCGGCGCTTTGCCTATATCGAGCGGGTGCTGGAGGCACAGGGCCGAACGGTGGAACAGGCCTCGCTCGCGGAGATGGATGCGCTTTGGAATGCGGCGAAGACCGCCACCTAGCCGGGTGCAGCGGCGGAGAGGCAGCATCATCCATCGCCGATCGGTCAGCAATGTACCCCGATTGATCGGCCCCAGCGGCTCGCACGAAGAGATGCGTTAAGCCGCCGCCATGAAATTGTCACCGCGAACAGTCTAAAGTTGTACAATAATCCTGACGCAGCCACCCCCAACGGCAGGTGAAGTGCGATGTCATTGAAACATTATTCAGTCCTCAAGGGACGCCCGATTGCGATGCGTTTCGGCACCGGCAGGTCGCCGCATTATCAAGTCCATATCGTCGCCGGCGGTGAAGATTTCCGTATTGCCGTCAACGTGCAGTCGGCCGACGGAAGCGAGGTCGAATTCCTGGTGCGATCTCGTTTCGTCCATCCGATCACCGAACGGCTCGCGGCACTCCCGGAGGGGCTGCACCCGCAGACCGCCCAGCCCGGCAGCCTCGCGCTGGACTTCATCCGCGGTAACCTGATGCAGCCCCAGGAGATGGTGCCGCTGCCGGTGTCCGTGCCTGGGCCGGACAACGACCTCAACGAGAAGCTTGACCAGTTCGTGCAGCGCGCACTCTCGGACGAAAGCGCGATGGTCTACGCGTTCGGCGAGCCGTGGGGCCCGGAAACCAAGGCCGACAATTATTTCGGCTTCAGGCCGGGACGCGGCATTCACGACATCCATATGAACCAGGGAAATCCCATCGGAAGGTTCTCGGGCGACAACGGGCCGTGGCAAGACGGCGGGCTGGTGTTCGAATTCCCGGAGCAAAATCTATGGACGGCGGTCTTCCTCAAATTCCAGACGCAGGCCTGGCACACTGACGACGAGACCGGTCATCCGATTGATCTCGGCGGCGGCACGCCGACAGCGCCGCTGGATCCGACGGCCCCCCCGACAGAGGAAATGCCGGATGGGCTCGTGCGCGTCATTGCGGCGCTCGTCAACGCCGTGAAGACGCCGGAGCGCGAAGTCGTCACACTGCTCAACACGGCCGATCGCGACATCGATCTCACCGGCTGGAAGCTGGCCGACAAGCAGAAGAAGAAAATGACGCTGTCGGGGAAGATCGCGGCCGGAGGAACGCTCGCCGTCGAGGTACAGAAGCCGATGGAATTGTCGAACCAGGGCGGCATCATCTCGCTGCTGGACCAGCGTGGCATCAAGGTTCACGGCGTCGCCTATACAAGGGCGCAGGCGAAGCATCCGGGCCTGACGATTCCGTTCTGATGTGCCGATCACAAGGCGCGTGTGATCCATCGTCCGCAGCACGCGGCCGAAGCCCGCGCACCAATGCGCGTCCCGCGGTTATGTGGCGTGATGCGGCACGGCGTCGAACCTCGACACCACGATGTCCCGCTTGGTTTCGTCCACCCGCACCGTCATGTCGAAGCGGCCGTCGTGCAGCTCCTTCGACAGCACCTCGGCATTGCGGTGCAGCCAGGAGATGCCGGCGCCGTCGGCGGCGTCGATGGAGAGATCGAGCGTGGTGCGCTTGGCGGCCAGGCGCTGCTCGATCGCGGCGAGCAGAGCATCGATGCCCTCGCCCGACACGGCTGAGACCAGCATCGCCGGATGATCTTCCGGCCTGCGCGCGGCGATGTTGAGCAGCTCTTCGCGTTGCTCGGGGTCGAAACGGTCGATCTTGTTCCAGACCTCGATGATGCGGCCGGAATCATCAGGGTTGATGCCGAGCTGGCGCAGCACCGCGTCGACGTCGCTCTGCTGCGCCTCGGCGTCTTCGTGCGAGATGTCGCGGACATGCAGGATGACGTCGGCCTCCAGCACCTCCTCCAGCGTGGCGCGGAAGGCGGCGACGAGCTGCGTCGGCAAGTTGGAGATGAAGCCGACGGTGTCGGACAGCATCGCCTTGCCGCCATGCGGCAGGGTGAGCGCCCGCAAGGTCGGATCGAGCGTCGCAAACAGCATGTCGGCCGCCTGCACCTCGGCGCGGGTCAGGCGATTGAAAAGCGTCGACTTGCCGGCATTGGTGTAACCGACCAGCGCGACCACGCGATACGGCACGCGTTGACGGCCGGCGCGATGCAGCCGCCGCGTCGCCTGCACCTTTTTCAGCTCGCTCTCGAGCTTGGAGATGCGCTCCTGGATCAGGCGGCGGTCGGCCTCGATCTGGGTCTCGCCGGGGCCGCCCATGAAGCCGAACCCGCCGCGCTGGCGTTCGAGATGGGTCCAGGACCGAACCAGGCGCGAGCGCTGGTAGTTGAGATGGGCGAGCTCGACCTGCAGCGAGCCTTCCCTGGTCTTGGCACGACGGCCAAAGATTTCGAGAATGAGCCCGGTGCGGTCGAGCACCTTGGCGTGCCATTCCTTCTCGAGGTTGCGCTGCTGGATCGGCGACAGCGCGCAATCCATCACCACGAGCTCGACCTCGAGGGTCTTGATCAGCCCGGCGATCTCCTCGACCTTGCCCTTGCCGATATAGGTCGCGGGCCGGATCTGGCTGACCGGGGCGACGATGGCATCCGCGATCACGAGATCGATCGCCCGCGCGAGGCCGGCGGCTTCATCAAGCCGGGCCTCGGTATCGCGCAAGGCATGGGTCTCCGGTTGCGCGTCGGCACCGCCCGCGCGCACGCGCAAGTAGGGGCCGATGACAAGCACCCGCCCCGTCTGCGTAGCCCCTGCCGACCGCGGACGGTCGGCATCCCCGTCGAAATTCCGGGGTTCCAATCAGATCACTCTCAAGCCGGCTGGTCCTCGCCGCCTTCGAACAGCTGAATCGGAGCGCCCGGCATGATGGTCGAGATCGCATGCTTGTAGACGAGCTGCGAATGACCGTCGCGCCGAAGCAGCAAACAGAAATTGTCGAACCAGGTCACGATGCCCTGGAGCTTCACTCCGTTGACCAGAAAGATCGTCAGTGGCGTCTTGGTTTTGCGAACGTGATTAAGGAAGGTGTCCTGTAGGTTTTGTGCGCGGTCTGCCGCCATTGTTTTTTTCTCGCTTTGAGTTTCTTTTTATTGCGCCGGATGCGGCCCTCTTTGCGGTTCGGGGCCTCCTCCGGTTGCCGTCCCTCATGAGATCCCCCTCGGAAGGAACAGCGGTTCGATTAGAGGACAGGTCGGGATATTAGGCAAGCCGCTTGAAGCGGCAGGCCCGGCTCTATTGCCCCGAAAAATTACGGAAATCGATGATTTTCCTCGCTTATCGTTGGCGAGCCGCCGCGATGTCGCGGCGCTCGCTTCGTGTTTTGACGCATTTCCTGTGTGCGGGCCGGTATCCACCTCGCTCGCCGCGTTAGCCGACGCCGAGCGCTTTCAACTTCCGGTGCAAAGCCGAACGTTCCATGCCAACGAACTCGGCAGTGCGAGAAATATTTCCTGAGAAACGGCTGATCTGTGCAATCAAATAGTCGCGCTCGAACACTTCGCGGGCCTCGCGCAGCGGCAGGCCCATGATGTGCTCGCCATTGTTGCTGGTCGGCATCGCCGGCACCATCGAGCCGACGTCCTGCGGCAGCATGTCGGCGGTGATGATGACCTCCGGCCCGCCGGCGGCGAGAATCATGACTCTTTCGACGTTGTTGCGGAGCTGACGCACATTGCCGGGCCAGACATGCGACTGCAGCACCGCCATGGCGTCCTGACCGATCTGGCGCTTGGGCAGGCCGCTGCCGGCCGAGATCTGCTCCATGAAATAGTCGATCAGTTCCGGAATGTCCTCGCGCCGCTCCGACAATGCGGGCACGCGGATCGGCACCACCGACAGCCGGTGGTAGAGGTCCTCGCGGAATCGGCCGGCGGCGATCTCCTCTTCGAGATTGCGCGCAGTCGATGAGATGATGCGCACGTCGACCTGCACCTTCGCGGTACCGCCGACGCGCTGGAACGACTGCTCCACCAGCACGCGCAGGATCTTGTTCTGGGTCTCGCGCGGCATGTCCGCGATCTCGTCGATGAACAGCGTGCCGCCATGTGCTTCTTCGAGCGCGCCGGGCTTGCGCGGCTGCTCGCCATTGGACTGCTCGACGCCGAATAGCTCGTGCTCCATCCGCTCGGGCGTGATCGCGGCGGCGTTGATGACGACGAAGGGACCGTCGGCGCGGCCCGAGGCGGTGTGCAGCGTGCGCGCGGTCAGCTCCTTGCCGGCGCCGGCGGGGCCGACGATCAGGATGCGGCTGTTGGCCTTGGCCGCGCGCTCGATGGTCTGGCGCAGCTGGTTCATGCTGGGCGAGCGGCCGACCAGCTGGCTGGCGCTCGGCGCGAGCTGCTTCAGCTCCTTGACCTCGCGCTTGAGCCGCGAGTTCTCCAGCGCTCTGGTGGCGACCAGGATGAGGCGGTCGGCCTTGAACGGCTTCTCGATGAAGTCATAGGCGCCGCGCTTGATCGCGGCAACCGCGGTCTCGATGTTGCCGTGGCCGGAGATCATCACGACCGGCAGATCGGCATTATCCTTCTTGACCTGCTCCAGCAACTGCAGGCCGTCGAGCTTGGAGCCTTGCAGCCAGATGTCGAGGAACACCAGATGCGGCCGGCGATTGGCGATCTCGGCGAGCGCCGAGTCGCTGTCGCGTGCGGTCCTCGTGACGAATCCCTCGTCCTCGAGAATGCCTGCAACGAGATCCCGAATATCGGCCTCATCATCGACAATCAGAATTTCATTCGCCATGGATCGCGCCCGCCTTGTCAGCTGCCTGTTGAGGCTTCGATTTTGGTTGAATCATTGGTCTTTTCAGCCGGCTCTTTGGTTCCGCCGGACGGCTCTTTTGTTTGCTGGTTCGCGACGGATTCCGTCACCATTTGCGTGATATCGGCTTTGGAGGTCGTCTCGGTCGTGGCGTTGGCCGCCGGCACTTGCTCCGTTGTCGCGGACTTCGCCGGCTGCCCCGAGACGGCAAAGCGCATGCGCATCCAGGCGCCGCGCTGGCCTGGGCGGAAGTCGGAGGCATCCTTCAGCTCGATCCGCCCGCCATGATCTTCAAGCACGCGCCCGACGATGGCGAGTCCGAGTCCGGTGCCCTTGGCGCGGGTGGTGACGTACGGCTCGAGCAGACGCGAGCGCGCGACCTTGGGCAGGCCGATGCCGTTGTCGATGATGTCGATCAGTACGTCGTCGCCCTCGCGCGACACCACGACGTCGATCCGGCCCTTGCCCCCGTCCTTGCCGAGCTCCTCGGGCGGGACCTGCTCGATCGCCTCGGTGGCGTTCTTGACGATGTTGGTGACCGCCTGCGAGATCAGCCGCCGGTCGAACTGGGCGCGCAGCGGATCCTGCTTGAACTCGGCCTCGATGTCGATCTCGGGATGGGCGACCTTCATCAGGAACACCGCCTGGCGCACGGTATCGGCGACGTCCTCGCCCTCCATCACGGGCTTCGGCATCCGCGCAAAGCGCGAGAACTCGTCGACCATGCGCCTGATGTCGTCGACCTGGCGCACGATGGTGTCGGTGCACTGGTCGAATATCTGCTTGTCCTTGGCCTCGGTGATGTCCTTGCCGAACTTGCGGCGGATGCGCTCGGCCGAGAGCTGGATCGGCGTCAGCGGGTTCTTGATCTCGTGCGCGATGCGGCGCGCCACGTCGCCCCAGGCCGAGGTGCGCTGCGCCGAAACCAGCTCGGTGATATCGTCGAGCGTGATGATGTAGCTGTCGTGCGGCTGGTTCTTCTCGGCGCTGACGCGGACCGACAGGTTGCGCTCGGTGCCGTCGCGGGTGATCGTGATCTGGCCCTGCACCAGGCGCTGGGTCCCTTCCCGCGCCGTCTTCATCATCTCGTCGAGCTCGGGCAGCACGTCGGAGAGCGAATGGCCGAGCGTCTCGGCTTCGGAGTGTCCGATCAGCTTCTCGGCGGAGCGGTTGAGGATGCCGACGCTGCCGGACGCGTCGACGCCGATGATGCCGGCGCTCGCCGATGACAGCACCGCTTCGATGAAGCGGCGGCGGCTGTCGATGAGATCGCTGGCGTTGACGAGCTCGTCGCGCTGGCTGCGCAATTCCTGCGTCATCTTGTTGAAGGTCTCGCCCAGCTGGGCGAGATCGCCCTCTGACTGATGCACGGGCACCTGGACGTGGAGGTCGCCGGTCGAGACCGTATGCGCCGCGTTCATCAGCCGCCGGATCGGCGAGACCAGCGAGTTGGCGAAGTTGAGGCCGATCAGCACCGAAGCCATCAAAATGGTCAGCGCGATCACCGCGAACATCAGCGCGAAGGCGACCTGGATGCCGAGCCGGCGCGATTCGATCTGGGCGTATTCGGCGACGCTGATCTCGGTCTGCTTGAGCTGGTTGACCACCTTCGGATCGAGCGGCCGCGCGACGTAGAGGAACGTCTCGTTGAAGGCCCGCAGCCGGATCACGGCGGCGACGAAGCTCGCATCGGGCAGCACTGCGATTTCCGGCTCGGCGTCGCTGACATTGCTGAGAAAGTCCGGCGCCGGCGGCGAATAGGCCAGCCGCATGCCAGTGTCGGCGGATTCCAGGATGTTGGTGTTCTTGTCGATGATCATCGCGCCCGGCAGATTGCGGGAGCCGGCGCTGGCGGTCAGCATCTCGCGGAACGAGCGCCGGTCCTGGTCGTAGAGCGGCCTGGCGTGGGCGATGTCGTTGGCCATGCCAAGGATGTCGCCGCGGATCAGCTGCGCATGGTCCTGCATGTAGGCCCGCGCGATATCCAGTGAGTTCTGGATCACCTCCCTGGTCGGCCCGGAGAACAGCCGGTCGAGGCCACGCTCGAGGGTGATGTTGGCGACGACCGACACCAGTACGGCCGGCAACACGGCGACGATCGAGAACAGGCTGACGATCTGGACATGGAGGCGGGCCGCCGCCCTGCCCCGCCGCCGCGCCAGGATGAGCTGCCAGAGTTCCCGGATGATGATCCCGACCAGCAGCAGGATCGTGGCGGCATTGATCAGATAGAATGTGCGGACCACCTCCGGCGTCGGATCGATCCGCGTGAGACCCGTCAGGACCAGGAAGGTCAGGAAGGCCGACAGCAGCGCCAGCGCGACGGCAAAGGGTGCCAGCCAGCGTCGCACCGACCAACGCCGGGGCTCTTCCGCTGGGGCCGTGTCAAAGTGTGCGGCCGAGGTGTCTGCGCTGGTCATTCCGGCAATGGCGGTGCTGAAAACGGGTCCGCGGACGCGCGGATACTGATGTATTCGTACCACATTGTTGCCGAATTGCGACAATTCCGCGGCGTGTCGATTGCGGCGGACCCGCGCAATCCACAGGCACATGCAGGAGGGACGGGAACGGATTCCCGACATTCCGGCTTGATCCGCATGGATAAGATCTGTCTCGCGACGATGATTTCGGCCGTCTTGCTGCTGATCGTGGCTGCCGACCTTCTGGTCAACGGCCTCGGCCTTCAGCAGGACCCGGTGAATCTCGCCAGCGTGATGCCGGCATCCAGCCGGCTGGTCAGGTAGATGTGATGCCGCGCATCGCGGCCAAACCACGAATTTGAAAGGACGAGCGGAACCTTTGGGCCCAGCCCGGACTTCTGCTCACCGCGTCAGCCGCAACGGCCAGCGCGATCCGGACAGGCTCAGCTCTGCCTTGGTAGGGGGAGCTGAGCCACCGGCCGGCGGCTCGGGTTCTTCTCGCTGGCGTTCACCGCCTCACTCACCTCCGAATTTCGCAGCCCGACGCGAAGCCCCGTTGGCAAGGGTGCTTGCCGCCGCGCTAGCCCGCAAGATCCTTCCGCATCGCAATGTGCGTGGCACCTACCGGTCCGATGTCGGCAAATCCTTGCCGCTGGTAGAACCGGCGCGCCGCTCCATTGGTCGCGAGCACCACGAGTGTCAGCGCCGAGACGCCCCGCCGCCGCGCGTCCGCTCCGAGCGCCTGGACGATTTTCGTCCCGGCGCCTCGACCACAATCGGCCGGCAGCAGCGCAATGTCGATGATGTGCCAGCGTTCTCGCGCGCAATGAAGCAGCAGCCGGCCGATCGCGGCCCCGTCTCGCGTGACGATCAGGGAAATCGCGCCTGGAAATTGCGTGGCATAGCCGGCCATCTGGCTGCGGAACTGTTGCGCAATGATTTGCCTGACGGCCAGTCCGGACAAGCCCGTCGCGGTGAACTGGGCTGTCCTCACCTCCTCAAAGAGATGCCGGATGAACGGCGCGTCGGTCGGGCTATCGGACCGCAGCCGCAGAGCCGAATCGTCCGGCACGATGTCGAGCCAGATGCTGTCGACGATGCCGTCACGCAGCGCCGTCACGTTCAGGAGCTGCCGAAGGACGGAAAGATTCCCGCATAGGCGATACACCAGATGATGGCCTGGGTCGGCTGCATGTTGTCGTGGGGCAGCCCCTGCCCGGTCAGCGTGACCGCATTCGCCGCCAAGGTGAGGTTGCCAGGCGGAGCGATGAAGCCATTGAACTGGGGATCGATCGCAACCATGTTCGCAGACGTTCCGGGACCCGGGGCGGCGTTCTCTGCGTTGCCGGCGCCGAGTTGCAGGGCGTGCGTGTGCATGGTCATCTCGCCCGAGCTCAGGTTGACCGTCGGACTGCCGACGACCTCACCGATGAGGTAGTTCTGCAATCCCTGACCTTGCCCCTGGCTGATCGCGACCGAACCGTTGAGATTCGGCAAGGCGAAATTGGTCGTGCCGTTGCCGCCGTAATAAGTGCCGATGAGCGAAAATAACGGAGTGAAACTCTGAATTGCAACGATCTGGCCAAAGCATGGCAGCCAAGCATTGTTGAATCCGCTGGTGGCAAACTGGAACGTAAAGGCCTGAATTTCCCCGATATACGGATCTGACATGGTGTCTCCTCGAGACTGAATATGGTCCGGTGCAGGCTAGCCGGGCGAAGGGAAGATGCCGTCGTTGCAGATGCAGTAATTGGCAACGACGGTCGGCATCATGTTGTCGTGCCCGAAGCTGTTGCCCGCCGGAGTGACGCAGGCTGCCATCGTCGCGTAGGGCGCTGCGTTCGCAACGGGCGCGTAGAGATTGCCCGTTGATGCGGTCGCAAGATGGACCGTCTGTCCGGGCGTGGGTGTCTCTCCCGTCCCTGTCGAGGACATCAGCGCATGACTATGGGTCGGCATTTCGCCTGCGACCAGCGTATGCGTTTCCTCTCCTCCCGTCTGGCCCAGCGCGTAGAACGGGAAGCCCTGCCCCTGCCCCTGTCCGATCGCTACGCGGCCGCGAAGATCGGGGAGATTGAAGGTGTTGACGCCATCACCGCCATAGGTGGTGCCGATCACGGCATAGAGCACTTGATACTCCGAGATCGACATCGCCTGGCCGTTGCAGGCGAGCCAGCCATCGGGCACCCGCGGAAAGCCAAACAACCTGATCTCGCCGATAAACGGATCCGACATCGCCTCTGATCCTCTGCACGCGCGCCCCGATGCGATCGGTGAATGCGCCATCTTCGAAATTGATGTGAAAAGAGCTCGGCTGCGAAAATGTCGCTGTTCAGCCGCCTAGTTTCGGCTCGGATAAATTCCCTGCGTCGCGATCAGATAGCCGATGACGAGATAGGGTTGCATGTTGTTGTGCGGCAGGCCTCCGCCTTCGTTCAACAGATTGGTACCGGACGCCAATGGCGTGTCCCCGCTCCCGGATGCCCCAAAGATCGCTTTCGGTTTATCGGATGGCAGCGTATTTGTGCCGAAGATGTTGCCGGCCGGCGAAGCGCCACGTCCGCTTCCCTGCGTCGCAATCGCCTGGATCAGATGATTGTGGGCAGGCAATTGAGCCGCAGTAAGCGTGACCGACATCGATCCGCTGATCATACCCAGGGGATATTGGCCGCTGCCACCTGACGAGCCGAGGATAGCACGACCCCGCAGGTCCGGCAGCGCGAAGTTTCGCACGCCATCGCCGCCGTAAAACGTGCCGAGCAGCGAGAACAGCGCTTGATTTGTCGTGATGGCCAGCAATGCTCCGTTGCATTGCGCCCAGCCTCTGGGAACGACGGCGCCCGCAAAAGGCATGATCTGGCCAAGAACTGGCTGGTACGGCATGACCCCTCCCCAAGAAGATCAGGCGCCCTGTCGTGTCGTGATGCGACGACGACCGATTCTAAATTAAAGAATGAACGAAAAACGACCTACTCGCTAAGATTGTGAAACAGTCAGAGCCGACAGTCAAGCTCCAACACAACCAGAAATGCATCCTGCGGCATATTGTTTATCGGTGCACGATCGCTCTTTTGTTGCCGCGGCGCAACGGTTCTCTGGAAAGTTGCGCTCCGTGCGAGGCATTCAGCGATTTATCCGGTTCTCCGCTTGCCTTGTGCGCCGCGCCTCAGCCAAATACACGCAAGGATATACGTGAAAATTTGCACAATCAGGGATTTCAGCGCGGACCTCTTCGGAAAGGGGCCGCGAAGGGGGGCCGGTGAGTCACGCAATTGCGGTGGCCGTGCCAGACATGAGTGGGGAATCGACGATCTCCGCGCGCAATGGCGGAGCTGTGGTTCGGCACGTCTTGCGGACTCTTTTGCGCGCGGTTCAACGCATCTGCATCGCGGCCGTCCTGATGCTCGGCGCCGTGATCGCGGCGAATGCTGCGTGCGATTTCTCGTCAGCGTCGCCCTCCGGCGGCACGATCACGATGACCGGGACCGGCGCCGGCAACGCCGTCGGTCTTTGCGTGAGCAACGATACGGTACGCTGGGGCCTCTACGGCTCCTCGAACGGCGCCAATCCGAGCATCGACGCCTTCAACAACTATCCGATGACCGCGGGGGGACTGACCCTCACGAACCTGAGCTACACGTCAGCCAAGGCCACTTACACGCTGGTGCCCGTCAACAACGGGGTCAACAACCAGCATACCGATGAATACGGCATCCAGATCAACACACTTTCCGGATCCGGCACCGATACGATCACCCTCTGGTACACGAGCACTTGTTCGCAGAGTGTGCCCTGTACCTCCGGCGTTCATCCCACCGACACCTCGTTCACGATCACGGTCAATCTGCCAAACCCGCCGACCGTGACCTCGATATCGCCGACTGCCGGTCCGACCGCCGGCGGCACGACGGTCATCATCACCGGCACGAATCTCAGCACGACCACCGGAGCCGGCGGCGTGAAGTTCGGCGGCACCAATGCGGCGAGTTACACCGTCAATTCCAACACTCAGATCACGGCGACCTCGCCGGCCGGGGCGGCAGGCACCGTCGACGTCACGGTCACGACATCGGTGGGAACATCGGCGACGTCGGCGGCCGATCAATTCACCTATGTCGCTGCACCGACCGTCACCTCGATCTCGCCGACGTCGGGTCCGGGCGCAGGCGGCACCACGGTGACGATCACCGGCACCAATTTTTCCGGGGCGACTGCCGTGAGTTTCGGAGCTGCGGCTGCGACGGGGTTCACCGTCGATTCCGTCACCCAAATCACAGCGACCGCGCCGGCTGGGACAGGAACGGTCGATGTCAGGGTGACGACCGCCGGCGGCACATCCGCCACGTCGGCGGCGGACCAATTCACCTATATCGCCGCTCCCACGGTCACCTCGATCTCGCCGACGGCCGGTCCCACCGCCGGCGGCACCGCGGTGACAATCACCGGCACCAATTTCACCGGCGCGACCGCGGTGATGTTCGGCGCGACGGCCGCGACGGGCTTCACTGTCAATTCCGCCACCCAGATCACCGCCACCTCGCCGGCGGGTACCGGAACTGTCGACGTCAGGGTGACGACGCCCGGCGGCACATCGGCCACCTCGGCGGCAGATCAGTTCACCTATGTTGCGACCCCGACCGTCACCTCGATCTCGCCGACCCTCGGCCCGCAGACCGGTGGCACGACGGTGGTCATCACCGGCACCAATTTCACCGGTGCGAGCGCCGTGACCTTCGGCGCGACGGCCGCGACGGGCTTCACCGTCAATTCCGCCACCCAGATCACCGCGACCTCGCCGGCGGGCACCGGCACCGTCGACATCACCGTCACGACGCCCGGCGGGACGTCGGCGACGTCGGCGGCCGATCAATTCACCTATGTCGCTGCACCGACGGTCACCTCGATTTCGCCGACCGCAGGTCCGGGCACAGGCGGCACCACGGTGACGATCACCGGCACCAATTTCACCGGCGCAACCGCGGTGACCTTCGGCGCGACGGCCGCGACGGGCTTCACCGTCAATTCCGCCACCCAGATCACCGCGACCTCGCCGGCGGGTAGCGGCACGGTCGACGTCAGGGTGACGACGGCCGGCGGCACCTCGGCAACATCAGCGGCGGATCAGTTCACCTATGTCGCGACCCCGACCGTCACCTCGATCTCGCCGACCCTCGGCCCGCAGGCCGGTGGCACGACGGTGGTCATCACCGGCACCAATTTCACCGGTGCGACTGCCGTCACCTTCGGCGCAACGGCTGCGACAGGTTTCACCGTCAATTCGGCGACCCAGATCACTGCGACCTCGCCGGCCGGGAGCGGCGTCGTGGACGTCAGAGTGACGACCACCGGCGGCACCTCGGCGACGTCAGCGGCGGATCAGTTCACCTATTTCGGCGCACCGACGGTGACCTCGATTTCGCCGACGGGCGGACCGCTGGCCGGCGGCACGTCGGTGACGGTCACGGGCACCAATTTCACCGGCGCGACCGCGGTGATGTTCGGCGCGACGGCCGCGACGGGCTTCACCGTCAATTCCGCAACCCAGATCACCGCGACTGCTCCCGCCGGAACCGGCACGGTTGACCTCACGGTCACAACACCGGGCGGCACATCGGCCACCTCCGCCGCGGATCAGTTCACCTACGCCGCGACCCCGACGGTGACATCGGTTTCGCCCAATGCCGGCCCGACGACGGGTGGAACGTCGGTCACCATCACGGGCACTGCCTTCTCCGGCGCTACCGCCGTGAGGTTCGGCGCAACCAACGCGACCAGCTTCACGGTCAATTCCGCAACCTCGATCACGGCGACTTCGCCAGCGGGCGCCGGCACAGTCGACGTCACCGTGACGACGCCGGGCGGAACATCCGCGACATCGATGGCGGATCAATTCAACTACTCGCCAGCGCCGTCGGTGACGTCGATCTCCCCGACATCCGGCCCCGCGCTGGGCGGAACGTCAGTGGCGATCACCGGATCCGGCTTCACAGGTGTCACCGCCGTGAAATTCGGTGCCAACAATGCGACGAGCTTCACGGTCAACTCGGCCACGTCGATCACGGCGACGTCACCGGCCGGCGCCGGCACGGTCGACGTCACGGTGACCACGGGCGGCGGGACCTCGCCGACCTCGGCCGCGGACCGGTTCGCCTATCTGTCCTCCACGACCACGACCGCGGTGACATCGTCACAGAATCCGAGCAGCTACGGCCAGTCCGTCACCTTCACGGCCACCGTAAGCAGCTCGGGCGGAACGCCGACGGGAACGGTGACCTTCAACGACGGCGGCACGCCGATCGGAACGTCAGCGCTGTCGGCAGGTGTCGCGACTTTCGCGACAGCCGCGCTCGCCATCGGCAATCACACGATCACCGCGACCTACAACGGATCGCCGGCGTTTAATGCCTCGACCTCGGCGGCCCTGACCCAGTCCGTCGATATTCCCGCCGACAGCGCCAGGCTGCGCGCGCTTCAGGTCAACGTTACCAAGATCGTCGCACAAAGCTCGGGACAGGCGATCTCCGGCGCCATCGACACCGCCATCTCCGAAGGCTTCAGCAATGGCGGACAGTACATCACGCCGGGCGGCGGCGGGCTGCGCGTCAATTTCGCCGCCGCCCCCGATGGTGACGATGAGCCGCCAGCCGGTCGCCCAAGCGATCCGCAGAGCTCCAATGCCTATGCCGGCGACGGGCGCCCCGGCAGAACCGGCCGCGGGCCATCGCGGATCGACGACGCCTTCGCTGCGATCGATCGGGCGGCACCGACCAAGGCGCCACCCGCGCGGTTCAGGCAACAAAAGGACTGGCTGTTCTGGATCGATGCACGCGGCACCGGCATCGACCGCTGGAGCTCGTCCGGCAATATCGGTCAAGGGGCAACCCAGGCCACGCTCTATGGCCAGCAGATCAACCTGCTCTCCGGCCTGACCTACCGGGCTGCTCCCGATCTCCTGGTTGGCGTGGTCGGCGGCTACGAGAATTTCAGCTACACCCAGACCGACATCAACGGAAAGCTGAAGGGCGACGGCTGGACCGTCGGCGCCTATCTCGGCTGGAAGCTCATCCCGACGCTGCGCTACGACGTGGCGGTGACCTATTCCGGCATCGGCTATGACGGCACCGCCGGCACGGCCCAGGGCAATTTCAACGGCAATCGCTGGATGTTCGCGACCGGCTTCACCGGCAGTTACAGCTGGGCCAATTTCAACATCGAGCCGTCGGCCAAGGTGTACGCGCTGTGGGAGCGGGAAAACGCCTATGTCGATTCGCTCGGCACCCAGCAGGCCGCCCGGACCTTCTCGAGCGGCCGTGCGTCGGCGGGCAACAGGGTGTCCTACCCCGTGCCTTGGCTCGATAGCGTGCTGCTGTTGCCTTATGCCGGCGTGTATGGCGACTACTACTTCACCCAGGACGATGCTGCCGCAATCGTTGCCGCGGGCGGCATCCCGCTGGCTTCGACGCCGCTGCTCCAGGGTTGGTCGGCGCGTGTCACGGGCGGCATCGGCGCAAGGCTCGCCAGCGGCGCCACGGTCGGCTTCGGCGCCGAACTCGGCGGCATCGGCGGCAACACGCAGATCTGGACATTCTCGGGACGGGCGCGCATCCCGTTCTGATCAGCCAGGCAGCGTCGCAACGCGCCGGCTGGATTTACCTCTTCAGTAGAGGCCGCGGCCGCTGAGGATGCTGCGGGCTTCGGCCGCGCCGTCCGAGGTATAGCCGGCCGACGGAGCACTCTGGCTCGCGTAACGGCCCTCCTCGTCATAGGACACCGCGCGGGCGTTCGGGAGCGCCCGGCCCCGGCCGCGGGTCGAAGCCGACATTTCCGAGGTCGCATTGAGCGAGGCCATGTCGGCCGAGGTGCTGCCGAGGTTGTACGGCCGCCCCTCCGGCATCGGCACGTCGCCGCGAAGGGCGCCGCGGGACGAGGACGGCAGCTCCGGCACGAACGGCTTGGCCGAGGCGACCCGGACCATCGAGGGCGACGGCGCCGGAACGCCGGTGCGCAGCGTCGCCAGAAGCTGACGGTCGTCAGAGCCTTCGAGCGGCGCCCGGCCGACATATTCGACCCGGACCTTGGCGACGCCATTGCCTTTGAATTCAAGTAGTTCGGCGGCCTTGTTCGAGACGTCGATGAGGCGGTTGCCGTGATAGGGTCCGCGGTCGTTGACGCGGACGATCAGCGACTTGCCGTTCGAGATGTTGGTGACCCGGGCGTAGGACGGCATCGGCAGGGTCGGATGCGCGGCGGTCAGCGAGGTCATGTCGAACACCTCGCCGTTGGCCGTCAGGCGGCCGTGGAAATCATCGCCGTACCAGGACGCCATGCCCTCGGCGCGGTAGTTGACGTCCTCCTCCGGGACGTAGGTCCTGCCCGCCACGACATAGGGCTTTCCGACGCGGTAGGTGCCACCGCCCTTCGGGACCGGGTCGCCGAAGGCCACCACACGCGGGCTCGAGGACACGCCGTATTTCGGATCGACGCGGCTGGCGAACTTGTTCGAGGAGGCGCAATTGGCGAGCGCAAGGCAGGTCGCGACCGCCGCAACGCCGCGCGCGGCCCGCAAAACCGAATCTGACCGACGGATCCCCATGCGCCCCAAATACCACTTCGCCGGAGGCGTACCCAACCCGCTTTGGTGACGGGGAGCGCTGTCCGGTCCTTCAGATTCCGAGGCGGCCCACCACCGCATCGGACGTGGTAAGGATAACGCAACCCGAACGCGGCGGAAATGGGGAGCCCGCGGCGATCGCGCCGGGATGGTAAACGGGACGTTCGCATTTTTCCGTTGTTCTACGGGACGATGGCGCCCGCATTGTGCCAGCGCTGGGCATCCTGTTGCGCCAAATCCTCACTCCACCCCCATTGTCGCGCCGCTGGCCGAAATTCTTTTGACTGTGCAAGGCCGCACGCGTTCTCTCGGATGCAAGGGCGGGATTTGGAATTTAACGATGATCGAGACGGTTTCGGCACTGATGGGTCTGGTAAGCGCGGGGATCTTCCTGGCCCATGCGTTCGAAGGTTACCGCACGAGGGCCTGAAGGCACTCGCGCGGGCGGCAAGCATCACCTCTTTCAATGCGGCGCGTTCGGGACGGTCTGGTCGATCCGATTGCGCATCGAACACGAGAGCGGCAGGTGTCCCATGCGTAACCATGACCTCGTATCCGATGGCTTCCTGGCCTTGACCGCCGGCGGCTTGGTGCTGCTCTGCTCGAGCCTCGTCGCGCTGGCGTTTGCCTGAGCCGCGCGTCCATCTTCCAACGCTCGTTTCCAACACGGCTCCATTGCGGCGCAGCGGGCGCGGGCCGTCCCTGCTCCCATTCAGTTGATTGAATTTTTGCGGCCGGCGCCTCGACGTATTTGCAAGAGGCCATCACCAACGAGGGTGACGCAAATGCTTGCCGAGAAATTCTTCCTGGTCCTGGAATCCCTGATCCGCGGCGACCGCACCTATCCGGATGGAAGCCCCCGGGTCATCAGCACCTCCCCGCACGTGCCGGTCAGGCCGACACCGCCGAAATAGCCGACGCCTCCATCAGCCGGCGACACCCGCCGCTCAGCGCAGACCCAACAGCGAGCGGTGGTAGAGGCTGTCGCGGGCCTCGTTCTGACAGACGAAGCTGCCGTCGAAGCCCTGGCCGTAGCGCTTCTGCCCCTTGCGGTAGTAGACGCCCTTCCTGAAGTCGAGCCATACCACCTTGTCGTGCGGGCAATGACGCTGGGCCTGCGCTTCGTAGCGAAACGGCGTCAGCGACGTCGCCGAGACCTCGGCGCCGCCTGTACCGACCAGCATGGCGCCAGCGCATGCGATTGCGCCGAACCACTTGCCAAAGTCCCACCGAGACACGCCCCGCCTCCCGCTCGCCGCCGTCCCCTGACCGGCCGGTCGGCACGGTAGCACGAAACGGCCCAGCCCGCGGAAGGCGAGGCGCGCGTCGTGTCTTCCGCCAGCCATCTTGTCGGGGTACACGACGGCGAGATCGTCTCGATGCGAGGGTGTTGCCCGAATGTCGGTTGAGCCCGAGAAAAGACCTGGTCCCCGCCCGCCCTCGCCGCAGCTCGGCCTGCTGCCGATGATCATCTTCGGCTCACGCTGGCTGCAGCTGCCGCTCTATCTCGGACTGATCGTGGCGCAGTGCGTCTACATCGCGCTGTTCCTCAAGGAGCTCTGGCACCTCTCCTGGCACGCCCTCGAGCTCACCGAGCAGCAGATCATGATGAGCGTGCTGGCGCTGATCGACGTCGTGATGATCTCCAATCTGCTCGTGATGGTGATCGTCGGAGGCTATGAGACGTTCGTCTCGCGGCTCGACCTCCAGGGCCATCCCGACGAGCCGGAATGGCTCGGCCACGTCAATGCGAGCGTCCTGAAGATCAAGCTCGCCATGGCCATCATCGGCATCTCCTCGATCGCGCTGCTGCGCACCTTCATCGAAGCCGGAAATCTCGGCTCCAACCGCGCCGGCTACACCGAGACCGGCGTGATGTGGCAAGTGCTGATCCACATCACCTTCATCGTCTCGGCAATCGGCATCGCCTATGTCGACAAGCTCAGCGAGTCCGGAATGCGCAATCATGCCGAATGAAGCGCTCTCCGGCCGGTCTCATTGCCGGTCCGCTTCGAGCTGCGCCAGCGCCTGGTGCAGACACTCCTGAAGCTTTGCTGCGACCCGCTCACGAGCGATGCCCTTGCCTGCGAGATCGTCCGACACCTTGCGGACGACGTCGTCGATCGTCCGGCTCTCCAGATGGTCCGTCACCAGCGCGGTTGCGTAGCTTGCGGCGGCGTCACCGCTGAGCCCGAGCTGGCCTGCTGCCCACAGCCCGAGCAGCTTGTTGGACCGCGCCGTGGCCTTGAACATGAATTCCTCGTCGTGGGCGAATTTGGCTTCAAAGCCCTGCTCGCGCTTGTCGAACGTGGTCATGGTCAGCTCCATTCTGATTCGCTGATGAGGATCGGACTTGCTGGGAGCGAACGTCTCCGTGGTTCACGTCAGTTTAGGATCATTTGAAGCTTCCTCCCGGAAGCCGAACGGCGTCAAGCCTGCCGAGCGCTCACAAGGCGGGCGCATGGACCCGCCAGCCCCGCGTAAGCCGGCTCCGGCAAGCTGTCGTTTACCATTCGTTAACCAGACTCGGTGACGGATGGGACGAAGACATCGAGAGCTGACGCATGAACAGAGAGCTGCGGGAGTTTCGACGGCTTGAACAAGTCTGCCTGGAGCAGGCTGCCCTCTCCATGGACCTGACACGCAGCGGGCTGCTGAAGGTCGCCGACGACTGCCGGATCGCGGCCGAAGCGATCGAGGCGCAATTGCCTCGCGGGGTCTTCGCGGACGCCGTCCAGGCGCTCAAGCTGGCCCTGAGCGCGAAGGCCAGGCGGCATTAGGTCGGCCGCAGGAGAAGCGATCTGGGAGTTTGGGCAGCGAAGCGCGTGCGCTCAGCCCTTTGCCGCGGCCGCTTCGCGCGCCAGCCGCTCGGCCTTCAGCCGTTCCTTGTTGGCGTAGAACGCCTTCTGCGCCGCTTCGTGGTCGCGCATGGCCTTTTCGGCCTCGACCCGGCGCGCCGCATCGCGGGCGTGGCGTTGTTCGGGGGTCAGGGGCTTGCGTCGGAACGAAAGGTCTTCAGTCATGCCGAGTGAACGTGGCCGACAGGAAAAAGTTCCGGCCGCGACGTCTGGCGGGGTAGTGAAGTCTTGCGAAAACAACCCCATGCACAGTAGCTAAGTCGTTCTGCTACAACGCTTTTCTCGACAGCGCAGGAGCACGTGCTCTCGTTGGGCCAAACAGCTGCAAATGCGAGCATTTTCGCGCGCTACGCCCGGCAACAGGCGATACGGTCCACGCCCCGGAACCGTCAGATCGCGATGTCCGCAATCACCGGCAAATGGTCCGAATAGGCGCGCGCTTCCGCGTCGGTCCAGACTTTTCCGAACCGGCTGTCCCGCGTTGCATAGATGCGGTCGAGCCGAAGCAAGGGCAAATGCGCCGGAAAGGTTCGCAGCCGCGTCCGGTTCGGGCAGACCTGCGCGAGCACGCGCCGCACCGACTTCACCCAGAACCAGTCGTTGAAATCGCCGAGCACGACGGTCCTTTCCGACTTGACCAGGCTCGCCAGGGCCTGAGCCTGCGCATAACGCTCGTGGATGCTCAGGCCGAGATGCGTGGCGACCACGCGGAATTCGCCGAAAGGCGTCAGCAATCCCGTCGCGATCGCCCTCCGCGGCTCCCGCTCCCGATAGGACACGTCGACGATCTCGGGCACGCTGGAGAACGGAAAGCGGCTCATGAGCATCTGGCCGTAGTCACCGTCCTCCGTGACGATCGACTTGGCATGAACGTCATGATCGCCGACGACGCGCGCCAGCTTCGCAAACGGATCATCCGAGCGCGATCGGGAATCCACCTCCTGGAGCGCGACGACATCCGGCGACCATTTGCGGATGATGGAGCAAACCCCCTCCAGATCGAACGTCGGATTGAGATTGAAGGTGCCGTGCACATTCCACGTCATGAAACGCACCGGCATCAACGTCTCCCGGCAAGCCAGGTCGCGACAAACTGTGCGCCCGCGCAGATCCCGACCCAGCCCAGGAACGCAAGAGCCAGCAGCGCGATGTTGCTCCAGGACGCATTCCTGGCGAGATCTGCGATCTGCGCGCCCAGAACGGCCATGGCGAGAATGCCGGGCATCATGCCGAGCAGCGTTCCCACCATGAAATCACGCAGCGGCAGCGTGCTCGCACCGGCCGCGACGTTCACCAGCGAGAACGGTGCGATCGGAATCATCCGGATGACGACGACCGCCAGAATTCCCTTGCCGACGACCCGTTCCTGGATGCGCGCGGCACGGCGTCCCAGCAGGCGCTGAAGACGCTCCCGCCCCAGAAACCGTCCGATCGCAAAAAGCAGGAGGGCGCTCAGCAAGACGCCGGCCATGGCGGTGACGAAACCCAGCCAGGGCCCGAGCGCGGCAGCAGTTGCGGCAATGAGCACGAGAACCGGAAAGATCACCAGCCCGCCGACGACAAAGGCCAGGATCGCGAATGGCGGTCCCCAGCCCGACTGCGAATAGGCAGACAGGAATGACGAGATGCGGCCCGTATTGGCATAATCGCTCAACGACGTGTACGACCACGCCAGCGCCAGTCCAAGCAGCGCCAGCGCGATCGAGGCGATTCCGATGATCGTCTTCGTGCTCCACATGCGCGATGCCGCGCGCTCCAGATGAAGCGGCAGCTCGGGGTCCGCCACCGGCTGAACCAAATTGGCCAGCGTGCTGGTCAGAACCGAGGACTCCACTTTTCGCAGCGTCCTCGCCCCACCCGTTTTCGACACCTGGTCCAGCAGAGCGAACAGTCGATGCTCGTTCTGCGTGACGGCCTGTTCGTCGAGATCGCAGAAATGAGCGATGAGGCGACGGCGGACCGACGCGATGAAATCCCGATGCTCCTCGGATTCAGCTTCGAAAATCAGGTCGCATTCGCTGTCGGCGCCCATCGATCGATTGTTCAAATTGGCCGAGCCGATCCGCAGGATCCGGTCGTCGACGACCATGAGCTTGCTGTGCACCATTACCGCGGCTTCCTTATTGCCGCTGCGGGAGACCGGATAGACGAAGCGGATGCGATCGGCGACGCCAGCCGCGCTGAAGCAGTCGATGAAGGCGCCACGGCCGTTCTGCATGGCCTGGGATTCCAGCCACGAGGAATGCAGTTTCGGGGCGACGACCAGAACCCGAAGCGACGGCACGCGACGCATCTGCTCCGCCAATTCATGCGCCATCCTCGTTGCGCTGGTGAACTGGTTTTCGATGTACACGAAGCTCGTTGCCGAACGGATCGCCGCAATGAACGAGCGTTCGACCTCCCTGATGGTCGAACCGGCCGGACAGACCACCTCGGTCCTGGCGATCCCGACCGGCAAATGCTCGGCCTCGACAGGCACGTTCGCGGGCCAGCGACCGGCCTTGCGCGCGCGCCGTTCATCGGCCTGTTGGCCTGCCGCACGCCAGCGCTGCTCCACCAGGGCGAACAGCTGCTCCGCGGCCTCGCCGTCGACCAGGCACTGGACATCGTGAAACGGCGGATACGGCTTGCGCTGGGTATCGCAGCGCATGGCATTGTCGGCGCGGTGGTCGCTCGTGTCCCAGCGCCTGATCGTCAGATCGAGGCCGCCGACGAACGCGAGTGAACCGTCGACGCAGACGATCTTCTGGTGTTGCGCCGAACCGAACGGCAGCGTGGCGTCCAGATGAAAGCGGACGCGGCCATCGGTATCGGCGGTGAATTTCGCCGCGGAATTCCACTCTCTCTCGGAGGCGTAAAACGAGACGAAGTCCCAGACGAGAATATTGATGCGCAAGGAGGGCCGGCGCTGCACCAGGGCGCGCAGGAAGGGACCAAGCTCCTCAGGCAGGCCGTCATCCGCGCGTCCGGACGCTCCGACCAGGCGCGTCCTGCTATGGATATCCCAGCCAATAATGTAGACGAGATCCTGCGCCTCCAGCAGGGCCTCCCGCAGGGCTGCGAAATAGGCGGCGCCATCGTTCAGAACCGCCACGCGCCGCGCCCTGCACCGCCGCCAGACGGTGTCGCCGGGTATCAGTGTCGATGCGCTCTGAAGCAGATGGACCTCGCAATTCGCGTTTGCGTCTAAACGCGCTGGAGGCTCAGGGCGTTCCACGACGCGAATGCCGGACTCCGGCGCTCACTGGGCCCATCGCACAATTCGTCATTTGGTGCGGACCGTCTTCGCGCCGGCGCTCCTCAACACATCCGCGATCTTCTCAGGGGCATCGCCGTGGAAATCGACGGAAACCTCGATCAGACCTTCCAGCTTCTGCCGCCCCTCCGGAGTGGGCGCTGTCTTGGCGTCGGGACCTGCCGCGCGTGTTCCCACCGTGTTCGCAGCGCCGGCGGGCTGGACGAAGACGTCGGCTCGCGGCACGCCGCATTCCTGCACGACATGCTCGACCGCAAGCTCGGCGCCGCGGCGCGTGTCGAATTCTCCAATGATGGTGCTTTCCAAGGCTGCTCTCCGTGTGGTCGAGACTGCGAACAACAGGCGAGCTGGGGCCAGGTTCCTGGCGCGTCGCCTCTCTTGGCTCGAGCAGGCAACCGCTTTCCGTGCGTCATTGAGACAGGTCAATACGAGCGCGCCGAAGCTCTGGAAAACTGACCTCGGCAAATCAACGGAGGCCGCGATGTCACAGCAGAGCAGCATGCATTTCTATCTCAACTGGGCCAAGGAGCGGATCGACGAGATGGACGCGGCGTTGGCCTCGTTCGAGGTCAAGGCCGGTCAGGCCAAGGAAGAGTCCAAGGTCAAGACCGATCAGCTCCTGGCCGATCTGACCAAGCGCCGCGACGAGTTTCAGGCGCTGCTCAAGACCAAGGCGCAGGCCGGTGAAGCGGCATGGGCGGACGCCAAGGCCGAGCTGGAGCGGCAATGGAACGCATTCGAAGCCCAGATGAAGACCTACTTCGAAAGCGCCGGAAAACAGCTCGAACAGCAGCAGGCCACCTTCAAGGATCTTGCGGCTGCACAGGCCAAGGCCTGGGGTGAAGCCGCAGAGAAATTCCGCGAGGCCGCAGGCAAGGTCGCCGCTGCCCGCACCGTGGACATCGACGCCGCGCTCAAGCAGATGAAGTCCGACGCCTCCGAAGCCGAAGCACGCCTGCAGAAGCTGAAGCAGGCCGGCAGCGAGTCCTGGTCGGTGATGAGCGCTGCACTCGCCGAATCCCGCAAGGCGTTCGATCAGGCCAACAAGACCGCGTGGGACGCGCTAAAGGGCGGTGATACCAAGAGCTGAGGTTTTCGGTTCGGCGAACCTGCCCGCTGAGGAGAGGCGGACCTATCGTCCGGAGGCCGCCTCTGCCCCGATGCGCCGCGCTCAGCTTCCTTTGGCGGTGGTCCCTGCCCCCGCTCCGCCAAGGCCGGGATTGATGGCCAGCGACGCTCCAGCAGCGCCGCCGGCTTCGTAGGCCGTCATCGACACCATCCGGCTGGTGCTGCGCGCGGTCCTGAGCTTGAGGTCGAGCTTGTCCAATTCGGCATCGACCACCGAGGTCTTGAGGACGACCAGCCCGCGGCCGGTGCTTTCATTGACCTGATCGCGGCCGGCCTTGATCGCCACCAGCCGTTGCGCGATCGACGCCACCATCCCGAGCGCGAAGGAGGCGTTGGCCAGATACCGCTCCTGGTGCCGGAACCTGCTGTAATCGACCGAGGTCTTGAAGCGGCCGAGCTCGGCGCGCACGGCGCCGTCGATCAGTTCGGCCAAATAATGCGCGACCTCGACATCCGCAGCCAGACCGAAGAAAACATAGACGTTCTCGCCGGCCGCATTCTTCTCGCGCCAGACCCGGCAATCGCAGAAATGAGCGATCGCGCCGATGCAGTCGTCCAGTGGAATTCGCTTCTTGCGATGGGTCTCAAACACCCTCCGTTCGCACGGCGAGGCGCGCAGCTCGACATCGGAAAGCGACAAATCGTGGCGGTCCAGCAGCTCGGCGACTTTGGCGGCGGCAGACAGCGCCTCGTCCTCGGTGCAGCCATTGGCGATGGTTTTGGCGCGCAACGCCTGGATGCGCAGCTTGAGCTTGTCGAGCGCGGCTGGATTGGACGTTTGATTCACTGGTCACCTGCTCGGGAGAGCCCGACCGAGAGACCCCGTTCGGATAGACTGGCGGAAGGGGTGGGATTCGAACCCACGGTACCCTTGCGGGCACGCCGGTTTTCAAGACCGGTGCCTTAAACCACTCGGCCACCCTTCCGTCTCAATAATTTCAAGTGCTTAGCTCATGCTCTGAATAGAACAAAGTGCGAAGTAGGCACCCGATTGGCACCCCAGCGATTGAGCGCCGCATGGATCGCCGCTGCCGCCTTGCCATCGCCTTTCCTAAACAGCTGGGCGTAGATGCGCAACGTGATATCGGGCATTGCATGCTCGATGCGTTTGGAAATCGTGCCAATTTCCACGCGTCGACGAGCTGGCTCCTCTGAGGGTGCCGTACATTGTGGAACCCCATGTCAGTTTGGAAGTCGCGCCAGGCTCTGCCGTCGCGCTTCTGGGACGGCAGCGCGCCATCGAGGTTGACGAACAGCAACGCGTCATCGGGAAGCTTGCCAGCGCTGAGCTTGAGGCAAAGCGAGCACCAAACTCCGCCTCGAAGCCCGCCCTCTGTGTTCGATCTTGCGAACCAGAGGACGGGCGACGACGGTCAGTCATCTCAGGTTTGACGCCGGGCTTCGACGTCAGGAACCACGGTAGTGCAACCGGGAAAAAGTGGCAATAACCGGCCGGGGCGGAAATATCCGGATGTCTTCCCAACCGGTATCAGAGTGATCAACCGGCACGCCGAAAGCACGTAGCCATGGGCTGCTCCGCTGGAATCGGATAAGCTCTGCGTTGCGGCCAATCCTCAAGCCCCTATCGGCCGCTTCTGGGAATGAACGGTCCTGCTCACTCTGCCCGGAGCGAGCGGGGCCGTTTGCGTCTTGGAGCCAGCTCGGTCGAGAGAGAGAACAGGCGCTCGTGCTCAGAGCCCGACGCCAATTCATGAAGGCGGTCGACGGCTGCGCCGGACGAAGTGTCGTAGAGCATCGATTGCTCGACCCAGCGATGATGTCAGCTTGGTCTGGCGCGGCGGAATGACGATCAAGACGAATAGGATGTTCAGCAGCAACCAGCTGCCGATAACCAGCAAGATGGTCGTCATGAAAACTTTCGGTCGATAACGGCAATGAACTTGTAGAACCAATACCGCTATCGAAGCCGAGCTTGCTGCCGACTGCAAGCACAACGTTTGGTCAAAGCGCCGCCGAATTGCTTCGGCGATATGCGAGAAGCGCAGCACATTCGAACAGAGCAGTAAGGGGCGTTGAACGAGCCCCGACGTCCGCATCCGCGGGCGAGTCTTGCGCATCTCCAGCGGCAGCCGGCACAGATCCTCACCGCCGAGCGAGAGGATCGCAGGCACTGAGCCGCCCCTCGTCAACATGCTTTTCGCAAGTGAAGCGCGCTCAAAACGGAGACATCACCTGGCTTACGCGACCGGTGGTCGACTGCGGATGATGCCTGTGAGGCTCCGTAAAGTCCGCATGTCGCAGAGATTGCCATGTTCTCCCGCATCATCTATTGTTAGAGGAGATCATGAGACGGGATGGACGATCGTTGCAAAGCAGCCAGAGCGCAAAGAATGCGCTGCTCGAAGCCGAGACGATGCTCGTCGTCGCAACAAATGCCTTGGAGCGCGGAGATCAGGCCCAGGCTGCAACCATCCTGGCGAGGCTGCGGGAACACCTTGATCGAACGATCCCTGCGCTGAGCAAATCAACATCGCAGCCGCAAAGCTAGGTAGCCAGGTCCGTCGTCGGAATTAAAAGAGGCTACCTTTCGGTAGCCTCTTGCCGGTTGAAATATTGTTCGGGAATGAAATGCCAGCCCCGGCAGAACCGAAAGTAAATCCAGCCCGGCCTCAGGATCAAGTTAAATTGCCACTTTGTCCTTAACAGCAGCAGGAACCTAAGGCCGCCGTCGCGCCTGTCTTGGTTTGCACAGTCCAAGACCTCAATGCATGCCCCTTACGACCGATCCATCTCGCAACACGGAGCTCCGGCTTTTCGAAGGCATCGCGTTTGCGATGTTCGATCGCGAACATCGCGTCCCTTGCTTCGTCACCTGGGCTGCCTTGATCGATCGCGCTGCAAAGGATGGGACTCGTCAAACGGACGTCGAAGGCACGTTTCAGCGGTACCGCTTGAAGATCGAGCAGATCGCGAGCAGGAGCTACGACCGGGGCGAAGACAGGCCCGTTGTCCGCACCGAGCAGCTCACGCCGCGCTAACCACCTGGGTATGCGCCCCCGCGATCCAAATCGGGAACAAGTGGCAATCTGGAGAGTCTATTCTTTGCTCCGGTGTCCCCAACGCCCCCCTGAAACCGGAGTAGACCCCCAGGCCCCGGCAGCTGACCCTGCTGGGGCCCCCTTTTGTTTGTGGAGCGCCGCCTTAGCCGTTGCAAGCTCGCGCTGGCGGGCCTTCCTTTGGAAACCTAAGGGGGGCCGTTCGCCGCCTGCTGGCGTTGAAGGGTTTCAATGGCAAGCCGGTAGTACTCAGCCACTTGAAAGAAGGCCTTCACGCTCAAGATCGAGGGAAGCGAGGGGCGCGTGCTCTCTGCACGCGCGTTCGAGCCTGCGGAATTCCTTTAATTCCCGGTTCAACGGCCAGGCTCCTCGGACGGCAGGAATGCGGTAGGCAACAACGGCCTGGAGATCGGCAGCGCCAATCCTACTAAATTACCGAGAGTTCCCGCATTATCAAATGTCAACCGGCGCGCGCCCCTGGCTGGCTCCGATACCAGCGGGCATTCGATCTTGCGAATTGTGGCGGCGTCCTACTCTGGAAATCCGGCCTGACACCGGCGTCGCGGCTTCCGCAACTGGCGCCGACGAAGCGCGGCTCGGGTTGACCGGGGCTGCTCTCCGCAGGCAAACGCTGGCAATCATGCAAGGCAGGCAACGATAGCGAGGACCAGTTCGGCTCCGAACTCGGGGGAATAAATCCAGCAAGCAAGGCCGGCACCGAGAGCAAGCGCAATTCCTTGAAGTGCGATCATCTTAAGTCTCCCCAACGATAAGTCCCGATCGAAAGTTGGCCCCATCGTGTTTCCGGGATGTTTCGAGCGAGGGGAAACGTGTTTCATTCACCGAACCGTTACAGCGTCCCGGCCGGAGCGCGGCGGCGTGCCTAGCTCTTCGGGCAATCAACCAGGACGGCGCTCCGGATATATTTGGTTCTCTGCCGGTCGCTGACATGGCGGCCGAATTGAGGGCTGTAGTTGAGGTCGTAGCGGCACCCTGCCTGCATTGCCTTGTAGATCGCGCCCCGCTCGATCACGTAACTCCCTTCCGGGAGCGTCTTCAGGCGGACCTGTGTGATCGTCTGTTCCTGGCCGTGGTCGGGGCCGAGATAGGTGACGCGGTCCGTCGAGCCGACCGACCAGACGATCGCAACTGCGCACATCAGCGAAACAGCGAGAGCAGCGACCAGCCCGAGTTGCGGTCGCTCGAGAGAGTCCAGAAACAGCATCATGCCGTTTCGTGTCGTTCCGGGCCTCGCGGTTCAAAAGCTCCCTCACTTTTGAGTCGCGCAAAAAACAAGCGCGGCGCCCCGCGAGGAACGCCGCGCCAATGTTCGCCTTGGCTGCGTTCGGCTCAGTAGCCGCAGGACGCGCAGTTCATCTGCACCGGGGCGTAATAGGAATAGCCCGGCGAGACCATCTCGACGCGCTGGCGAGTGGCGTATTGCGGCGGGATGCGCTCGTACTGGACGCTCGGCGGCGCCACCATCACGGTCTGCGGCACCATCACGGTGCGGTACTGCGCCGGCGTGCGATGCGCCACGACAGAGCCGGGCGACACCATCACGGTCTCGTCGACGGTGCGGTATTGCGGCGGCACGTATTGCTGCTGATAGCAGGTCGTGCACGGCGGCGGCGTGTAGCAATTGTAGCAGCCGGCGGAGGCTGCGCCCGTCATGGAAATCGCGGCGACGGCCGCGGAGAAAACAACGGCGAGAGTACGAGACATTGCAGTGGTGCCCCAGTTGCCCGAAATGGATTTGCGAAGGTCGCCGCAGTATACGCCGCAAAATCCTGCTTTGCCGAACTTCGTCGGGGCATCCTTAATGCAAACGGCCGGCTTTCGCCGGCCGTTCAGAACTTGTTGACCATGCAACGCGAGGCGAATGGCGCGCGTTCAGTTCGAGCGACGCTTCACCTCGCGCACCGCGCCGCGCGCGGCGCTGGTGGTGAGCGCGGCGTAGGCCTGCAGCGCGGTGGAGACGTTGCGCTTGCGGCCTTGCGCCTGCCAGGCTGCATCGCCCTTTGCCTCCTCCGCCGCGCGGCGCTTGGCAAGCTCCTCGTCGGAGACCTCGAGGCTGATGCTGCGGTTCGGGATGTCGATGGCGATGATGTCGCCGGTGCGCACGAGACCGATGTTGCCGCCTTCGGCGGCTTCCGGCGACAGGTGACCGATCGACAGGCCGGAGGAGCCGCCGGAGAAGCGGCCGTCGGTGACGAGCGCACAGGCTTTGCCGAGGCCCATCGATTTCAGATAGCTCGTGGGATAGAGCATCTCCTGCATGCCGGGGCCGCCGCGCGGGCCTTCATAGATGATGACCACGACCTCGCCGGCGACGACCTTGCCGCCCAGGATGCCGTCGACGGCCGCGTCCTGGCTCTCGAACACGCGCGCGGGGCCGGAGAATTTCAGGATCGAGGCGTCGACGCCGGCGGTCTTCACGATGCAGCCGTCCTGCGCGAGGTTGCCGTAGAGCACGGCGAGGCCGCCGTCCTTGCTGAAGGCGTGTTCGAGATCGCGCACCACGCCCTTCTCGCGGTCGGCATCGAGCTCGTCGTAGCGGCGCTCCTGGCTGAAGGCGACTTGCGTCGGGATGCCGCCGGGCGAGGCGCGATAGAAGGTGCGCACCGTCTCGCTCTTGGTGCGCTTGATGTCCCAGCGCTCCAGCGCCTCGTTCATGGTCGGCGCGTGCACGGTCGACACAGATGTGTCGATCAGGCCGGCGCGATCGAGCTCGCCGAGGATGCCCATGATGCCGCCGGCGCGATGCACGTCCTCGACATGCACGTCGGCAACCGAGGGCGCGACCTTGCACAGCACGGGCACGCGGCGCGAGAGCCGGTCGATGTCCTTCATGGTGAACGCGACCTGCCCTTCATGGGCGGCGGCGAGCAGATGCAGCACGGTGTTGGTCGAGCCGCCCATGGCGATGTCGAGCGTCATGGCGTTCTCGAACGCCTTGAAGTTGGCGATGTTGCGCGGCAGCACGGAGGCGTCGTCCTGCTCGTAATAGCGGCGGACCAGATCCACGATGGTGTGGCCGGCCTCGACGAACAGGCGCTTGCGGTCGGCGTGGGTCGCGACCACCGAGCCGTTGCCGGGCAGCGCGAGGCCGAGCGCCTCGGTCAGGCAGTTCATGGAATTGGCGGTGAACATGCCCGAGCAGGAGCCGCAGGTCGGGCACGCCGAGCGCTCGATCACCTTGACGTCCTCGTCGCTGACCTTGCTGTCGGCCGCAGCCACCATGGCGTCGATGAGGTCGACGGCCTTGGTCTTGCCGGCCAGCTTGACCTTGCCGGCCTCCATCGGCCCGCCGGAGACGAACACGGCGGGGATGTTGAGCCTGAGCGCTGCCATCAGCATGCCGGGCGTGATCTTGTCGCAATTGGAGATGCAGACGAGGCCGTCGGCGCAATGGGCGTTGGCCATGTACTCGACGCTGTCGGCGATCAATTCGCGCGACGGCAGGCTGTAGAGCATGCCGTCATGGCCCATGGCGATGCCGTCGTCGACCGCGATGGTGTTGAACTCCTTGGCGACGCCGCCGGCCTGCTCGATCTCGCGTGCCACGAGCTGGCCGAGGTCCTTCAGATGGACGTGGCCGGGCACGAACTGGGTGAAGGAATTGACCACCGCGATGATCGGCTTGCCGAAATCGGCGTCCTTCATGCCGGTCGCACGCCAGAGGCCGCGGGCACCCGCCATGTTGCGGCCGTGGGTGGTGGTGCGGGAGCGATAGGCTGGCATGGCGGTTTCCGTCCTCGGTTTGGGGCGCAGGGCGGGAAAATATGGCGTCGCCTCAGGCCTTTGTGGCCGGATAGCGCAGCCGGGGAACGCGCGCAACGGGAACTTGGGGTGGACAGGGCTCCCCTGCTCCCGGCGCGGGGGCTCAGGCGGTTTCAACCGTCATGCCCGGGACAAGCCGGACAAGCCCGGCCATGACGAGCATTTACTGCAGCGTCGGATCGAGCCGGTCGCGCAGCCAGTCGCCGATCACAGAGACGGCCAGCGTGGTCACCACGATGGTGGTCGCCGGCGCCAGCATAATCCACGGCGCCCGGGTCAGATATTCCCGGCCGTAGCCGACCATGTTGCCCAAGCTGGTCATCGGCGGCTGCACGCCGAGGCCGAGGAAGGACAGGCCCGACTCCATCAGGATCACCTCGGGGAAGACCAGCGTCGTCGAAACGATCAGCGTCGAGGCGATGTTGGGCAGGATGTGCCGGAGGTAGATCCGCGACGGCGTCGCGCCCAACTGACGGACCGCGGCGGCGTAGCCTTGCGCATTGGCGGAGATGGCAAGGCCGCGCGCGATGCGGGCATAGCGCTCCCAGCCGAACAGGCCCATCAGGCCGATCAAGAGCGGCAGCGAATTGCCGAAGAAGGCGAGCACGGCGAGCGCCATGATCAGGAACGGCATGCTGGCCTGGAAGTCGGACAGCATCAGCACGAGCTGCTCCACGGCGCCGCGGAAATGCGCGGCGAGAAAGCCGAGCGTGGTGCCTGCTACGGCCGAGATCGCGGTGGCGCCGAACGCGATCAGCAGCGAGATGCGGATCGAGACGAGCAGCCGCGACAGCACGTCCCGGCCGAGTTCGTCGGTGCCGAGCCAGTGCGCGGCGTTGCCGGGCGCGGCCAGCCGGTTGCGGAGGTCGAGCTGGGTGAAGCCGTACGGCGCGATCTTCTCCGCAAAAGCCGCGATCACGAGCATCGCGACGATCCAGGCAATCGCCAGCGCGACCGAGACCGGAATGGCCGGCAGGCTGATGCGGCGGCGGACGGCCGTATCCTTCAGCGTCGCGTCGGTCATGCATGGGCTCCCTTGCTGCGCAGGCGCGGATCGAGGAAGCCGTAAAGGAAATCGACGATCAGGTTGGACGTCACCATGGTCATCGCGACCAGCAGCAGGATGCACTGCACGACCGCGAGATCGCGGTTGGCAACAGCAACGACGAGCAGGCGCCCTACTCCCGGCCAGGCGAACACGCTCTCGACCACGACGGCGCCTGCGATCAGCGTGCCCACCATGAAGCCGAGGATGGTGACGGTCGGGATCGCCGCGTTCGGCAGCGCATGCGAGGTCACCACCTTGCGCCAGGGCACGCCTTTTGCGGAGGCGGTGCGGATATAGGGCTGGCCCAGCACCTCCAGCATGGCGCTGCGGGTGAAGCGCGCCAACACCGCGGCGCCGCCGAGGCTGAGCGTTGCGATCGGCAGGATGGCGTGGCGCCAGCTGTCCTGTCCGCCCGAAGGCAGCCAGCCGAGCTGCACGGCGAAGACGAGCACCAGCAGCAGCGCGAGCACGAAGCTCGGCACGGTGAAGCCGGCGACCGCCGTCATCATCACGGCGCGGTCGATTCCCGAGCCCCGATGCAGCGCGGCGTAGGTGCCGGCGGGAATGCCGAGCGCCACCTTGAAGAAGAACGCCGGCAAGGTCAGCGCCAAGGTCGCGGGAATGCGTTCCAGCACGAGCTCGATCGCAGGCCGGCCGTCGCGCATGGAGCGGCCGAGCTCACCTTTGGCAATGGCGCCGAAATAGTCGAAATATTGAGCCCAAATGGGATCATCGAGGCCCCACGCCTTCCTGAAAGCCGCGAGCACCTCCGGCGGCGCCTCCGGTCCCAGGATCATCAACGCGGGATCGCCCGACAGCCGCAACACGATGAAGGCGAAGGTGACGACGAGCACGATCGTGAGCGCGGCGCGTCCGATGCGAATGGCGAAATAGCGTCCCATCACGCGGCGTCCCGTGTCGCAGCGCCGGTGACGAGATGGCAGGCGACCTGCCTGTCGCCGCCGACGGTTTCGAGCGCCGGCACCTCGCTCTTGCAGCGCGCGATGGCGCTTGGGCAGCGTGGATGAAAGGCGCAGCCGGCGGGGCGCGCGGCCGGGTTCGGCGGATCGCCTGACAGCACGATGCGGCCGGCGCTGCGGCGGCCCGGTGCGGGCGAGGCCGAGACCAGCGCCTGGGTGTAGGGATGCTCGGGCCGCGCAAACAGATCGTCGGCGCTGCCGATTTCGACGATGCGGCCGAGATACATCACGGCGACGACATTGCTGATCTGCCTGACAACGCGCAGATCGTGGCTGATGAAGAGCAGCGTCAGCGACAGCTGCGCCTGGAGATCGCAGAGCAAGTTCACCACCTGCGCCTGGATCGAAACGTCGAGCGCGCTGACCGGCTCGTCGCAGACCAGGAAATCCGGCTTCGTCGCCAGCGCCCGCGCCAGCACGATGCGCTGCCGCTGGCCGCCGGAAAGCGCGCCGGGATAGCGCGCGCCGTGTGCCGGTGTCAGCTCGACGGCGCGCAGCAGCTCGCGGACGCGCTCCTCGCGCACAGCAGGCGTGCCGATGTCGTGAATGTCGAGCGGCTCGCGGATCTGCGCTGCGACCGGCAGACGCCGGTCCAGCGCGCCGAGCGGATCCTGGAAAATCATCTGCATCCGCGCGCGCTGCGCACGCCACGCCGTCGTCCCAGGCGCGGCCATCGGCTTGCCATCGAACCGCACCTCGCCGCTGTCCGGCGGCTCGAGGCCGAGCACGATGCGGCCCGTGGTGGATTTACCCGAACCGGATTCGCCGACGAGTCCCAGCGTCTGGCCCCTCGCAATCGTCAGCGACACGCCATCGACGGCATGCACGGCCGCAGCCCGCCCGAACATTCCGGACCGCATCGCATAGGTGCGCGAGATCGCGGAGACCTCGACGAGCGGCGGACTCATTCGGCGGCAATCCCGAGCACCGCGCGGCGCGAGGCCTCGGCTTGGACGCAGGCGACGCTGCGGTCATCGGCAATCGGTGCAAGCGTCGGCGCCGCAAGGCCGCATGCGTCCGCGACCAGCGCGCAACGCGGCGCGAAGGCGCAGCCGCCGGGCATATGCGCGGGATCCGGCACAGTCCCGGGGATGGCGGTGAGGCGCCGCCGCGGACCATCGAGCGGCGGCAGCGCGCCGATCAACCCTTGCGCATAGGGATGCACGGGATCGGCGAACAGCTGGTTGCTCGGGGCCTGCTCGACGATGCGGCCGGCATACATCACCGCGACGCGGTCGCAATTCTCGGCGACGACGCCGAGATCGTGGCTGATCAGCACCATCGCCATGCCGAGCTCGCGGCGGACGGTTGAAAGCAGCTCCAGGATCTGGGCCTGGATGGTGGCATCGAGCGCCGTGGTCGGCTCGTCCGCGATCAGGAGATCGGGATTGCCGGCCAGCGCCATCGCGATCATGATGCGCTGGACCTGGCCTCCGGAGAATTCGTGCGGATAGGCCTCGAGCCGCCGGCCTGCGTCGGGAATGCCGACGAGATCGAGCAGCCGCCGCGCTTCCGCCTTCACGGCGTTGCCTTGGAGATCCCGATGCAGCGCCAGCGCCTCGCAGAGCTGCCTGCGGATGGTCAGCACCGGATTGAGCGCGCTCGCCGGATCCTGGAAGATCATGGCGATGCGCCCGCCCCTGACATGGTCGAGCTCATTGGCCGGCGCGCCGAGAATCTGGCGCCCGTCGAGCCGCACCGAGCCGGAGACCTGCGCATGGCGCGGCAACAGGCCGAGCGCGGCGAGCCACGTCACCGACTTGCCGGAGCCGGACTCGCCGACGAGGCCGACGGCCTCGCCCTTCTGCAAGGCGATGTCGACGCCCCGCAGGACCGGCACGCCACCAAAGGCGACGCGCAGATCCTCGATGCTGACCAGCGGCTTCACCTTCAGGCCTCGAAATTGCCGGCGCGGAAATCCATCGCGAAGGCGGGCGCTGCCTTCCACTTGATCGATTTCGGCTTGGCCGTGAAGGTCGCGTTCTGGTGCAGCACCGTGTAGGCGGGGTCTTCGCGCTCGGCGATCTCCAGCATGCGGCGGAACGCCTTCTTGCGCGCGGCCCGGTCGGTCGAGGTCTCCAGGAATTCGGAGAGCTTGTTCAGCTCGGCATTGGTCCATTCGCCGATCTGCTGCTGCTGGCCGTTGGGACCGTGCTGGGCGACCAGCGACGACACCGGATCGTTGAAGGCGGCCGAGTTCGACCAGTCGCGCACCGCGCGGGTCGGGCTACGCTCCATGATCTGCGACCAGTTCTCCTTGGTCTCGATCTGCACGTTAAGTCCGACCGACTTCCACATCTCGACCAGGATCTGCGCGGTCGCGACCTGGTTGGTGTAGTAATTGTTGAGCAGGCGGTACGGGATCGGGTCGCCCTTGTAGTTGGCCTGCTTGAGCAGATCCTGCGCGAGCTTCGGATCGTAGGCCGGTACGTTCCAGTCGGCGTTGAACATATCGCCGTAGAACTCCCATTGCAGGCCCTTCGGCACGCGGGTGCGGCCAGACCACAGGCTGTCGACGATGGCTTGGCGATCGATCGCGTGGGTGAAGGCGCGCCGCACCAGCGGATTGGCGAGCACGGCATGGTTCTTGTCGAACACGGTGAGGCGGTGATTTTGAATCGTGCCGCCCTGCACCTCGAACGCTGCATTCTTCTCGATACCGGCGATCTGGTCCGGCGGGATGTCGCAGGCGAATTGGTATTCGCCCGAGAGCAGTCCGTTGATACGGCTGGCAACTTCGGGCACTTCGAGGAAGCGGATGCGCTTGAGCGGTGGCCGGCCGCCCCAATATTCATCGTGCGCTTCCAACGTCAGCGAAACGTCGGGCTTGAGCTCGACGACCTTGTAGGGGCCGGTCGTCACCGGCTTGCGGGCCCAGTCGAGATAGCTCGCCGCCTCTTCCCAGGCGCGGCGGTTCATGATGTCGGAGCCGTAACGCGACAGCCGGCCCTCGATCGTGACGTCGGGCGTCGCGTTGTAGAAGCGCACCGTGTACTTGTCGACGGCATCGACGCGCACCAGGTCCGGCCAGATGCGGCGGGCGACCGCGGGAACGTCCGGCGGCAGCTCCTTGCCCGGGCGCGGCGTCGGGATCTTCTCGAACGCCTTGATGGTGGAGCGGTTCTTGGCCTCGGTCTCGCCGAACATGCGCTCGCGGCTGAAGGTGAAGACGACGTCTTCCGCCGTCAGCTCGTCGCCATTGTGGAACTTGACGCCCTGGCGCAGCTTCACCTCGACCGTCTGGTCGTCGATGCGGCGCCATTCGGTGGCAAGGCCCGGCACGGCCTCTAAGCTGCCGCGCCAGTTCTTCGAGATCAGGCCTTCCCAGATCGAGGAGAAGAACACGCGCTCGCCGACATTGGACTGCTCGCGCAGCACGTCGACCACGTTGGCGTTCGTGACCTTCTGCACGGCGATCGTCACCGACGGTCGGTTGTCGGCTTGTCCGATCGCAAAGCGCGGCAGCAGAAGCGCGCCTGCGGCGGCGCCGCCGGATTTCAGGATGGTGCGACGGGTGAATTTGCTCATGGCGATAAGCCCTACCCTTTGTGATGTCGGTTATTCGGCGAGACCGAGGGCGGCGAGATGCGCCGCGCCCTTGCGGACGTCGTCGTGATTGCGCAGTTCGAGGATCAGCCGCGGATTTGATGTCAGCCGTCCCAGCGCGCGGAATACGGCGACCCAGGGGATGTTGCCCTCGCCCGGGGCCCAGTGCCGATCGGCGAAGCCGTCGGTGTCCTGCAGGTGCACATGCGTCAGCATGTCCCCGGCGGTCTCGACGTAATAGTCGACCGGCGGCGCGCCGGTGGAGATGTGCGCGTAATTGGCGTGGCCGGTGTCGAGCGAGACGCGGACCTTGCTGCTTTCCAGCGCCTTGGCCAGGCGGACGCGGTCGCGCGGATCCTTGTCCTCGATGTTCTCGATGACGATCTCGCAGCCGATCGTCTCGGCACGCGCGATCACCTCGGCGAGCGTCGCCTTGACGCGCTCGACGATATTGGCGCGGTTGTCCGGATAGAGATCGAGATTGTTGTGATCCCAGGTCGTGAACGGCGAATGGATCACCATCTGCGTTGCGCCGAGGAACTCGGCGGCCTCGAGCCCCTGGAGCAGGCGCTTGGTCACGGCCTGGCGGATCATGGGATCGTGGCTGTCGATCTTGAAGCCCCAGAACGGACCGTGGATGCCGAGCCGGCCGGTATGGCCCGACAGCATCTGCTTGATCTCGCCGGCGGTCGTGCGCCAGTCGCTATCGAGCAGGTCGGCGCGGAAGAAGTCCTGGATTTCCAGATCGCGCTGCTTTTCGAGAAGCCAGTCGCGATGCGCGGGGATCGATTTGATGGACAATGCGGCGCCCAGCACCGGCTTCGACATGGCATGCTCCTTCGTCGTCAGCAATGACGGGGAGCAGCGCTAGACCAGTTCAATGACAGGCCCGTGAAATCCGTCTTCCGCAGCGCGGACGAGATGTGGACATCCTGCCCGCGCGTGCTGCGGTTCACCGCATCGATCGCTCGCGAGCGATGCCGAACGGGCACAGGGCAAGCGCTATCGTGCCCGTAGTGATCCGGAATGGAATCCTAGCCAACCTTCGCGTACATCGCGGGACATCGATCGGCGGCCACTTCCACGGGCATCACCCTCTGATCGCGCTACCCTTGGGGTTGGGGGACCACATGGGGCGGGGGATTGAAGGCTGGGGCAAGGTGACGAGGTCCGGACTCCTAGGCACTCCGGACCTCGAAACTTTTTAGATTGAACGCAGCAACGCGCCGTCCGGTGGGGCATCCGGGCGGCGCGTTGTCGTTTCAGCGCTTAGCGCGTCTGCGGCTCCAGCGTCACGGTGCAGTCGCCCTGCCCTTGCGTCGCGACCACGATGTTGCCCGCGGGAGCGCCGAGGGCGATCGGCGCGGAGGAGCCGCCGCCGGGCATCTGGACGATCACGCTCAGGGAATCGGTGCGCGCGGTCGAACCCACGGTGGTCGGCTCGGCCTGGGCCACGTTGCCGGAGGCGTCACGTCGCATGATCTGGCAGTTCACCATGTTGCTTCCGCTTGCCGCCGCCATGCTTGACGACGAGGTGCTGCCGCCCATTTGGGCACGCGCCCGCGACGGATCGCGGGGGACCTGGCTGACGATGCGATGCGAGCGCGGCTCCACGATGATGACCTCGTCTTCCGTCGTGAAATATTCGTAGCCCCGATATGCAGGCTCGATCGAGACGATCTCGGGCGGAAGCCGATGCAGACGCACGCGCGAGGGAATCGTCTCGCCGACCCGGATCGAGATGTTCAGATTGCGCTCCGGCTGCGCCAGACGCGCGCGGCTCACCGTTTCGGAGATCCGCACCTGCCTCTCGGTCGTCACCTGGGCCTGCTGATTCACCTGCGTGTTGGTCTGCGTGGTCTGGTTGGCCTGATTGGTTTGCGTGCCCGAGGTTCCGGGCGCGGTCTGCGCATTGTTGGTCGGAGCCGTGCTGTTGGTATCCGTCGCAGTGGCCGGCCGGTTGCCCTGTTGCGCCGGTGGCTGCTGCTCGGCCGCATTGCGCGGCGGCTGGGCCTGGTTGCGCTCGTTCTGGTTGGCTGTCGCTCCCGCGCGCTCGTTCTGCTGGCCAGTCGTCGGGCCAGTCTTGGATTTCTCGGATTCGGCGGCTGATTTCTGCGGCGTCGCCTTGTCCTGCTTGGTTTCCGCGCTGCTCTTGCCCGCATCGCGTCCGGGCTTCGCGCTCTCGGCTTCCCGGTTGCGATCGCGCGAATGCTCGCGAGACTCCTGCGCCTGATCCTTCGCCTTCGGTTGGTTGCGTTCCGAAGCCGTCGCCGGCTGGCGCTTGTCGTCATTTGCCTCGCTCTTGGCAGCGCCGCCTCGATCCTCGCGACCTGCGCCCTGAAGCCGCTCCTGGGCGCCCTGCGCGCGCTCTTGAACACGGTCTTGAGCCGCACCACCGCGCTGCGGCGCAGCGCCCTTGGCCGGTTCCTCGGTCCGTTTCGGCTCGTCCCTGCGCTCGCCGGGCGCCTGGGCGTAAGCAAGGCCGGACGCGAGCATGAGTCCGATGGCCGCAGTCGATAACAACAAATGTTGACGCATGGTCCCTCTCCTCGACAATTCGCAACAACAGACGCGAACGTTCTGTCCGTGCGAAGGTTCCTGAGCAGGAACGCAGTCGTGAAAGTGAGCCGATCAGGTCGCGATCACATCGCATCCTTCAGCGTCAGTCGCGCCGTGAAGGTCACGCTGGTCTTGCCGACCAGCGCCATGCCTTCGACTTCCGCGCCGCCGGGGAAATAGTCCCCGGAAAAGCCGCAGGTGACCTCCCTGCCGCCGAATGCGAGCGTCCTGCCGACCGCCTCGGTGTGCTGATTGACGATCATGTCGCCCCGCCACTTGCCGTTCCGGAAGGTGTAGCTGCCGGTGTAGTAGAAGTAGCTGTCGCCGCCCATGATGCGGCCGTCGCAGAGCACGACCACGCCCCTGGCCTGCCCACGCTTGCCGTCCCGCATCTCGATGTCGAAGATGTAGAGGCCGTTGACGACCCTGGCCTCCTCGCCCGCTTCCGCCGCATCGCCAGCCGACATCCGATCATCCCCCACCGATCCGCTGCCCCGATCAGTTCGGCACGTTCCGCTCGAGATCCTCGAGCCATGCCGCCGCGCTCGAATCCGAGGGCGCGCGCCAGTCGCCGCGTGGCGACAGCGAGCCGCCGGCCGAGACCTTCGGCCCGTTCGGCATGGCCGAGCGCTTGAACTGGCTGAAGGCGAAGAAGCGGCGCAGGAACACCTCCAGCCAGCGGCGGATCTCCTTGAGATCATACGCCCTGCGCCGGTCGCTGGGGAAGGCCGGCGGCCATTCGCCCTTGGCAACGTCCTTCCACGCCTGCAGCGCCATGAAGGCGATCTTGGACGGCCGCATGCCGAAGCGCAGCGTGTAGAACAGGTTGAAGTCCTGCAGCTCGTACGGTCCGACGGACGCTTCCGTGCTCTGCGGCTTCTCGCCGGCCTCGACCGGCACGAGCTCGGGCGAGATTTCGGCGGCCAGGATCGAACCGAGCGTCCGGTTGACGTCGTCGCTGAACTGTTTCGAGGAGATCACCCAGCGGATCAGATGCTGGATCAGCGTCTTCGGCACGCCGGCGTTGACGTTGTAATGCGCCATCTGGTCGCCGACGCCATAGGTGCACCAGCCGAGCGCAAGTTCGGAGAGATCGCCGGTCCCGATCACGATGCCGCCGTGATGGTTGGCCAGCCGGAACAAATAATCCGTGCGCAGGCCCGCCTGCACGTTCTCGAAGGTGACGTCGTAGACCTTCTCGCCCTTGCCGAAGGGATGGCCGATATCCTTCAGCATCTGCGTCGCCGTGGTGCGGATGTCGAGCTCCTGCCAACTCGTCTGCAACGCCTTCATCAGTGCGAGCGCATGGGTCTTGCTCTCGCTGCCGGTGGCAAAGCCCGGCATGGTGTAGGCGAGGATGTTCTCGCGCGGCAGGCCGAGCAGGTCGACCGCCTTGGCGGCGACGATCAGGGCATGGGTGGAATCGAGGCCGCCCGAGACGCCGATCACGACGCGCTTGGTGCCGGTCGCGCGCATGCGCTGCACCAGGCCGGCGACCTGGATGTTGTAGGCTTCATAGCAGTCCTGCTCGAGCAGGCTCTCATCGCTTGGCACGAACGGGAAGCGCTCGACCTTGCGCAGGAAGCCGATATCGGCCGCCGGCGGCTTCAGGGCAAATGTCACCTTGCGGAAAAACGCCTCGCGCTGCCGCCTGTTGTCGTCGAACGTTCCCATCAGCGCGCGTTCCTGCCTGAGCAGGTCGAGATCGACGTCGGCAAGCGTGATCTGGCCGCCCTGGCGGAACCGCTCGCCCTCGGCCAGCAGCACGCCGTTCTCGTAGATCGAGGTCTGACCGTCCCAGGCGAGATCGGTTGTGGATTCCCCAGCCCCGGCCGCGGAATAGACGTAGGCCGCAAGACAACGCGCCGAGGTCGATTGGCACAGCAATGCGCGCGAACGCGCCCGGCCGATCGTGATCGGGCTGCCCGACAGGTTGATCAGCACGCTCGCGCCAGCAAGCGCGAGCTCCGAGGCCGGGGTCACCGGGATCCACATGTCCTCGCAGATCTCGACGCCGATGGTGAGGCCCGGAACGTCCTCGGCCGCGAACAGGAGATCCACCCCGAACGGCGCGTGCAGTCCGCCGAAGGCGATGCTCTCGCCGGCGATGCCGGCGCCGGAGGCGAAATGCCGTCCCTCGTAGAACTCGCGATAGGTCGGCAAGTAGGATTTCGGCACGACGCCGAGGACGTTGCCGCGATGAATGACGACGGCGCAATTGTAGATTCGATTGCCAAAGCGCAGCGGCGCCCCGACGATCAGGACCGTCATCATCCCCGCGGAGGATTCAACGATCGCGCCGAGCCCGCGCTCGACCGCATCGAGCAGCGGATCCTGCTTCACAAGGTCCTCGATCGCATAACCGGACAGGCACAGCTCGGGAAACACCGCGACCGCGACCGACTGCTCGTGGCAGGCATCGGCCGCCGCGAGGACGGCCTTGGCATTGGCGCTGGGATCGGCGACGTGGGAGGTGGTCACGCAGGCCGCCACGCGCGCAAATCCATGGGCGTAAATCGAGTGGAACGTCATCGAGCGCAGTACCCTCAAGTCTCTTGCCGGCGGCAGTCGCCGTCAGTTCCAGTCAAATGTAGCCCATCGATCTGGCCCCGTGCAGGCCATCAGCCGTCATGCATAACGGGTTTGCGCCTCGTCCGGTCCAGTGCCGGCGAGCTCAGGCGCTGCGGGCCAGCACGCCGGGCCGATCGTCGCGCAGCCACCCGGCGATCCGGTGCCAGGCGTGCGCATGGGTGCGCGCGCCCATGAACAGGCCGAGATGGTTGCTGGGCTCGGACGCTGCCGCGATGAAGGCGGGTGGCGTGCCGACAAGCCCCGCGGTGGCCAGTGCTTGCGTTGCCGGCACCACATCGTCGTCGAGCCCGGCGAGCAGAAAGATCGGTGCCTTGACGTCCTTCAGATCGATTGGGCGGCCGAGCGCCACGAAACGGCCCTCGGCGATGCGGTTCTCCCGGAAGATCGCGTTGACGATCTCGAGATAATAAGTGCCCGGCAGGTTGAGCGTCTCGGCGTTCCAGCGGTCGAACCGCGCCAGCAGCTCGGCGCCCTGCTCGTCCGAGAGATCCCGCTGCAATGCCGCCACGATATCGTCGTCGTCGGGCGCTTTGGACCAGAAGCGCAGCATCTCCTCGCCGCTGACATTGCCGCCGCCGCGCGCGACGAGCTGGTCATAGACCAGCTCGGGCGCGTTGCGGGCGAGCCGGGACAACGAGGACTCGATCGACAGGTCCACGGGAGCACCGACCAGGACCAGCCGCCGCACCTTGGCTGGAAAGCGCGCGGCATAGAGCAGCGACAGCCATCCGCCCTGGCAGAGCCCGACGAGATCGACCGGCGCGCCGATCTCGTCGATGGCGACGTTGAGATCCGAAAGATAGCTGTCGATCGAGAGATAGCGCATGTCCGGCGTCGCCGATCGCCAGTCGGTGAGATAGACCCGGTCGATGCCGCCATTTCGCAGCGACTGCACCACGCTGTGGCCTGCGGCGAAATCGGCGATCAGGGCCCGGTGCAGCGCATAGGGTGCGCAGACCAGCGCCGGCTGGCCGGACCGGGTCTGCGAGCAATCGCGCAAGCCCATGGTTGCGAGCTCCAGCGCAACGCTGCTCGGCGTCGTCCACGGCAGGCTGCTGTCGCCCTGGTTCTCGGATGTCCGCTCCAGCCACCAGAAGCAGGCATCCATGGCGAGCTGCGCCGCCGCAAACGGCCAGAGCCTGGGATCATCAGGAGCCTGCCCTGGCCCGCGCGGCGGTTTGGCGATCTTGTCCACCATGGCTACCTCGACATCCTCACAGAAACGCCTCGAGGCTCACGACGGCAATGCCGAGGTCGCGAAAACTCCGATGGGTCGCCGCGACCGAGCCGTCGAGATCGATGCCGCGGCAGGCATCCTCGATGACGGCCACCTCCAGTCCCGCCTTGCGCGCATCTTCCGCCGAGAAGCGGACGCAGAAGTCCAGCGCGAGACCCGCGACAAACACGGTCTTCAGCTCGCGCTCGTGCAAATATCCGAGCAATCCGGTCGGCGTCCGATGGTCGTTCTCGAACAATGCCGAGTAGGAATCGATGCCGCGGCGGAAGCCCTTGCGCACCACGAGGCTCGCTTGCGTCACGTCGAGATCGCAATGAAATTCCGCGCCGGCCGTGCCCTGCACGCAATGCGTCGGCCAAAGCACCTGCGGCCCGTAGTCGAGCGCGATGGTCTGGAATGGCTGCTTGCCGGCATGGTTGGGCGCGAAGGAGACATGATCAGCCGGATGCCAGTCCTGGGTCAGCACCACATTGGCGAATTTTTGGGCGATCCTGTTGATGGCGGGGACGACCTTCTCGCCACCGGGAACGGCGAGCGCCCCGCCGGTGCAGAAGTCGTTCTGTACGTCGATCACCAGCAGCACGTCGCGGTCGGAAATCTTCATCGCCGTCCCATTCGATCTGCCGGGCGCGAGGGCGCCGGGCGAGCCGGCTCAGTGTCCGCCTTCCCGCGCTGCTGCGCAACCACTGGCGCGCGCGACAGCTGCGCGAATTGGTCACCGTAGGCTGCCACCATGCAACGGATTGACCTCGTCCGTGTTGACTAGGCGCACCCAAGGGCAGATTCTCGCACCGCCCGCGCCAGGCGGATCGGGTCGAAGCAGCGGAGGACAGGGCTGCCAGGGCCTGAGGGTCGTGGCGGCGATGAGGTCATGAATATCGGCAAGACCGGAAAAATTCTTCTCGCCGATATCGGCGGCACCAATGCGCGCTTCGCGCTGAGCCCGAGCGGTCGGACCGGACCGATCGACTATGTCAAGGTCGCGGACTTCCCGACCGTCCGCGAAGCCATCGCGGACGTGCTGGCGCGCCGGTCCAACGGCGAGCAGCCCCATCGCGCGGTGCTGGCGGTGGCGGGTCCCGTCACCAATAATCGCTGCGTCATGACCAACAGTCCCTGGGTCATCGACGGCAACGAGCTGCAGGGCGCGCTCGGCTTCGACAGCGTCCATGTGCTGAACGATTTCGAGGTCGTGGCCTGGTCCCTGCCCGCCTTGGAGCCTTCAGACCTGGTCCCACTTGGCGGCGGCGACGGCTTGCACGGGGAGCCGTTGCTGGTCGTTGGGCCCGGAACCGGATTTGGTGTCTCCTGCCTGGTCGACCGCCACGGCTCGCGACTGGCCGTCGTCACGGAGGCCGGACATGCGACCCTGCCGGCGGAGAACGAGCGCGAGGAGCGCGTGATCGCCTGCTTGCGGCAGCGCCTCGGCCATGTCTCGATCGAGCGCGGCGCCCTCTCGGGCTCCGGGCTGCAGAACCTCTATGAGGCGCTGGCCGAGATCGACGGCGTTCAGGTGCCGCATCGCGATGCCGCAGGGATCACCAAGGCCGCGCTGGAGAACAGCTGTCCGGTCAGCCGCGCGACGCTCGAGATGTTTTGCGCCATTCTCGGCTCGGTCGCCGGCAATCTCGCGGTGACCTTCGGCGCCCGCGGCGGCGTCTATATCGCCGGCGGAATCGTGCCGCGCTTCCGCGAGTTCCTGGCCGCCTCCGCGTTCCGGGCACGCTTCGAAGCCAAGGGACGGTTCCAGGATTACCTGCGCAACATCCCGACCAGGCTGGTGATCAAGCCCGATGCGAGCTTCCTCGGCCTGACCATGTTTGCCGAGCACAATCCCGGCTGAGGGCGACCTCCGCGCGGCGAGTTCCCGTCATGCACAGCTGATTGCAGCACACCTGCGGTTCCACGCAGGTTCGTGCTTGCCTGCATGTTCCCGATGAGAAACAATCTCAGCCGTGTGTGGCGTAGTTCCGGGGGCGTGACATGCGTAAGCAGGATACGGGTTTCGACTATCACCGCTATCACCGGTTACTGCGCGAAGCGGACAGCGAAGACAAGCGGCTGGCGCTTATCGAGCTCCTGATCGAGGAAAAGGCCCGCGACCAGCTGGCTGCCCAGCGCGCTTCGGACCGCGCGGCCATGACGGCTCACACCATTGCCACGGTGCTGAGGAACGGCCGCAATCCTGCCGGTTGAGCCCTTCTCCCGCCATGCGGCAAAAGCGCGATCGGTCAGCTCGGCACCTTGGCCGACCGCTCTGGAAACATCGAATCGATCATCGCCTTGAGCTGATCCATCGCGATCGGCTTGCGCAGGATCGGCCTGCGCCGGAGCAAGGACGGCAGCAGTTCCGGTCCGTAGCCCGTGGCGAACAGAAACGGCTTTCCGCGGCGTTCGATCAGATCGGCGACGGGATCGACATAGACGCCCATCAGATTGATGTCGAGGATGGCCAGATCGTACTGCGCGGTCATGGCAAAGGCGCTGGCGTCGCGCACATTGTCGGCTTCCGCAACGACGTGGTGGCCGAGCTCCTCCACCATGTCGGCGATCATCATCCGGATCAACGCCTCGTCTTCGACCAGGAAAACGGAGAGTCCGTCCGCCATATCAACCCCGCAATCAGCCTCGCGAAGCTAAGCATAACCGAATTGCGCTGTGGATACACGAATTCGTGGCGGGTGCCGTTAATCCAGGCGCGCCCGAACCGATTCAACTTGATCAATCCAGCCCACGCTCGTGGCTGAGACGCACCATCGCCTGGATGAACACCTGCTTCTGCTTGTCGTCGAGGCTCGAAAACAGCGGCTCGGCGGCATCGGCGACGTTGCGCTGGTCGCCGGCGCGATCGATCAGGAACTGGGCCTCGTTGCGCATCTGCTCGATGATGTCGTCGGGCGGATCGCGCTTGGCGCGCGCAATCCGCAGGTTGAGCCGCTCTGCACCATTATGCCCGAGGTAGTGCATCGCGCTCGAGAAGCCGTACCAGTGCTTCTCCTGATCCGGTGTGAGGTTCAGCTCGCTCTTGATCCGCTCGATGTAGGAATCGCTGTTGGCGACGATCTGCTCGGCGGTCAGCTGCGGCGCACCGGGTTGAGTTAGAACCGTGACTTCCTTGTTGTCCTTGCCCTTGTTGTCCTGCGGCGCGTTCTTCGCCTCCTTGGTCGCCTTGGCGCCCTTGCCCTTGGCGCTCTTGGCATCCTTGTCCTTGTCCTTGTCCTTGGCCCCGCCCGGCTGCTTGGAATCCTTGGCCGCGTCCTTGCCTGCTTCCTTGGGTGGCGGCGCCTGATTGCCGGTGTTGCCGACACCGAGCACACCGGTGAAAACGCCGACCACGCCGCCGATTGCGCCACCGAGCACGCCACCGACCGGACCGGCCGCCTTGTTGCCGGCCGCAGCGCCTTCCTGAACGCCCTTGACCAGACCTTGGGCATTCGCCACCGCGGCGGCCCCGAGCAACAGCGCGAGCACAGACCCCAGCGCCAGGCATCGCCGCAGGTGAAGCCGCGCGGGTGATGCCGGTTTGATCATTCTCGTCTCCATCATCGATCTGGTCTATCGGCGGCAGTCAGCCGCCAGGCGCAACTCTATCGTTTCCACAGCTTCAAGGTCCAGACGCGGCCGATTGCTGTCCACGCCCGAAAAGTCTTTCACGCGAAGCGCTTATCCAGGCTCGTGCGGAACTGCGGCGTAAATGCGCACGGAAGCGCTTAGCGCGAAGTGTGCGCCGCAAAACACTGTGCCCCTCGCCTGCATCGCCTCGCTCGCCACACACGTTGCGGCGTTTTGGGGCACAACATTAGTTTTAGACGCGAAGCCGTTCGGCTTTCTCGACAGACGCGATCAATCATGATCTGATCGCGCTACCAATTTGCTGCGACAGGCGTGAATTGCAAACGCAGGCCGACGGCGCCAACAAGAAAATCGACCAACAACAACTCAAGAACAAGAAATTCAAGAAAGAAGTCTCAGAGGAAACTCCAACAACAACACCCAAGCGAGGAAACGAGATGTCACGCAAGAAACTGACGCGACGTCAATTTGTGGCTGCCACTGCAATGTCCTCCGCGGCGCTGATCACAGCGCCCTATGTCCGGGGCGCCTACGCCGCCGGCAAGCTCTCGATCGGCTTCTGGGACCATTGGGTGCCAGGCGCCAACAAGGCCTCGACCGAGATCGTCAACGAATGGGCGGCGAAGGAGAAGGTCGAAGTCACGATCGACTACATCCCCAGCCAGGGCAACAAGAACCTGCTCACCATTGCCGCCGAAGCGCAGGCAAAGTCGGGCCATGATATTTTCGCCATGCCAACGTGGTGGGCCCACGCCAATGCCGACCAGTTGGAGAACGTCAGCGACATCATGGGGCCGATCATCGCCGAGAATGGCGAGGTGAACGGCACGGCCAAGTATCTGGGCACGGCCGGGAGCAAATGGCTTGGAGTTCCGGCCTCCGTCGGCAGCCAGATCAAGGGTCCCTGCTCCCGCATCGATTTGATGAAGAAGCATGCCGGCATCGATGTGCAGGCGATGTATCCGGTCGGTTCTGAGCCAAAAGCTGATAACTGGACGCTCGAAACATTCCTGAAGGCTGCCGAAGCCTGTCACAAGGCCGGCGTCCCGTTCGGCATCGGCCTCGGCGAGACCACCGACAACGTCGATACGGCGGGCGCGATCTTCCTGTCGTTCGGCGCCCAGCTCGTTGACGCCAAGGGCAATCTCACCGTCAAGACCGATGCGGTTCGTCAGGCCCTCGAATTCTACAAGAAGCTCATCAGCTTCCTGCCGCCCGACGCCGCAGCCTGGGATGACGCATCCAACAATAAATGGCTGGTCTCCGGCAGGGGTGCGATGATCATGAACCCGCCGAGCGCCTGGGCCGTCGCCAAACGCGACGCGCCGCAGGTTGCGGAGCAATGCTGGACCCACGGCTTCCCGGCCGGACCCAAGGGGCGTTTTGCCCCCTACCTGCCGTACTTCTGGAGCATCTGGAATTTCTCCAAGAACAAGGACGCGGCGAAGAGCCTCCTGGTCCAGCTCTCGAAGCCGGCGTCCATCGAAAAAATGGTGGTCGCAAGCGGCGGCTACGATCTACCGGCCTACGAGAAGCTGACGACGTTGAAGGTGTGGCAGGAGGAAGGGCCGCCGAAGGGTACGCTCTATCACTATCCCAACCCCTACAAGCATCAGACGCTGTCGATTGCAGCCTCCCCCGCGCCGCCGAAGATTGCACAGCAAATCTACGCGCAGGCCACGCTGACCAAGATGTGTTTGCGCTACCATCAAGGTGAAGCGATGGAAAAGACGCTTGCCTGGGCCGAAGGCGAGTGTGAAGGCTTCATGCGGAGCTGAGACGGCCAAGGTGTCGCCGCAAGCGTCTAGTCGTCTTGCGGCGACACCTCGCCTTGGCACGAGCCGCGAGCAGCTCGGCTCTCGCTCAGACATCGAGCTCTTTGTACCAAACCGCGCGAGGAAAATGCATCATGGCGGATGTGGCATTGCGGCCGGACGGGATTGGCACCGCGCAACCGGCGCGAAAACGCTCCGGCTTGCAAAAGGCGCTCAAGCGCAGATCGACCGCGGCGTTCCTGATGACGCTACCGCTGATCATCCTCATCGCGCTTCTGGTGATTTATCCCGCGTTCTATTCGCTTCACCTGGCGACCCTCAACAAGTCGATGCAGAAATTCGTCGGCCTCGGCAATTTTGAGTTTTTGTTCAGGCGAGACACGTTCTGGCTGGTCGTCAAGCAATCCTGCATCTTTGCCATCACCGCCGTGGTCTTCAAGGCGCTGATCGGGTTCATCGTCGCGCATTTCGTCCACAACATTCCGGCCAAGGGCCAGCGCAAATGGCGCGGCATGCTGCTGGTCCCATGGGTGATCCCACCCGCCATGAGCACGCTGGCATGGCTCTGGCTGTTCGATCCCTCCTACAGTGCATTCAACTATACGCTGTCGTTCTTCGGGATAGGCCCGATCCCGTGGACCGGCGACGCAGCCTGGGCGCGCTTTTCGGTCATTCTGGTCAATGTCTGGTACGGCGCGCCGTTCTTCATGATCATGTATCTGGCGGCTCTGAAATCGGTGCCCGACCAGCTCTATGAAGCGGCAGCGATCGATGGCGCCAATTGGTGGCAGCGGATCTGGTACGTGACTCTGCCGATGATGCGCAACATCATCGCGATCACGACGCTGTTCTCGCTGATCGTCACCTTCGCCAATTTCGACATCGTGCGAATCCTGACCGCCGGCGGCCCGCTCGACCACACCCACATCTTTGCCACCTGGGCGTTCCGGATCGGCATCGAGGGAAGCGACATTCCGCTCGGTGCCAGCGTCTCCCTGTTCATGGTGCCAATCCTGGCGGTCGCAGCGATCTTCATCCTGCGGGACGTCAACAAGCGCGGGAATGAAGCCTGATGAGCTCAGTCACGATCGACAAGGCCGCGCCGACACGCACGGTCAAATATGGCAGCATGAGCCGCGACCGCAAATGGGCGCTGAGATGGTCGTATTTCTTCCTGACGCTGTTTGCGATCTTCTCGCTGCTGCCGCCCATCTACATGCTGATCACCTCGCTCAAGAGCAGCGCCGAAATCTCGGCAGCGACCAATCCCTGGTGGGTCTTTCACCCGACCCTCGAGAACTATGTCGGCCTGCTGACGTCGAACCAGTTCCTGCGCTTCTTCTGGAATTCGGCGCTGGTGTCGATTTTCGTGGTCACCATCACGATGCTGATCAGCGTGCCCGCGGCGTTCGCCCTGGCCCGGATGCGGTTCTGGGGTTCGGCCACGCTGGCGACCGGCGTGTTCCTGACCTACCTCATTCCAGACAGCCTGTTATTCATTCCACTGTTCAAGGTGTTCGCATTATTCGGCGACTGGACCGGCATCCAGCTCATCAACCGCTGGTATGTGCTGCTCTTCATCTATCCGACGCTGACGGTCCCGTTCTGCACCTGGATCATGATCGGCTATTTCGCCTCCATCCCCAAGGAGCTCGACGAAGCCGCCATCATCGATGGAGCGTCCTGGTTCCAGACTCTGACCCGGATCTTCATTCCGGTCGCGCTGCCCGGGCTGATCGCCGCGACCATCTTCGCCTTCACCGTGTCCTGGGCGCAATTCCTCTATCCGCTCGTGTTCACGACCTCGACGGACCAGCTCGTTCTGCCGGTCGGCATCATCACGACGCTGATCAAGGGCGACGTCTTCAACTGGGGACAGATCATGACCGGCGCGCTGCTCGGTGCCGCGCCGCCGCTGATCATCTACGCGTTCCTGATGGACTACTACATTGCCGGCCTGACCGCCGGCGCGACAAAGGGTTGATGACGAGGAGCTGAAGTTCGATGGCTGACGTTGCTTTGCGGAAGGTAGTCAAGCGTTACGACGATGTCGAAGCCGTGCGCGGCATCGACCTCGACATCGCCGACCATGAGTTCATCGTGCTGGTCGGCCCCTCCGGCTGCGGCAAGTCGACCACGCTGCGCATGATCGCGGGCCTCGAGGACATCAGCGACGGCGACATCATGATCGGGGGCGACATCGTCAACGACGTGCCGCCGAAGGACCGCGACATCGCGATGGTATTTCAGAACTACGCGCTGTACCCGCACATGACGGTCGCCGAGAACATGTCGTTCGGGCTGCGCCTGAAGCACTATCCCAAGGCCGAGATCAAGGCGCGGGTGACCGAAGCCGCCCGCCTGCTCGACATCACCGACCTGATCGACCGCAAGCCGAAGCAGCTCTCCGGCGGCCAGCGCCAGCGCGTCGCCATGGGCCGCGCCATCGTGCGCAATCCCAAGGTCTTCCTGTTCGACGAGCCGCTGTCCAATCTCGACGCCAAGCTCCGCGTCCAGATGCGGATCGAGATCAAGAAGGTGCATCAGAAGGTGCGCACCACCACGGTCTACGTCACCCACGACCAGGTCGAGGCGATGACGCTGGCCGATCGCGTCGTCGTCATGAACAAGGGCAGGATCGAGCAGATCGGCACGCCGAACGAGCTCTATCACAAGCCGGCGACGCGCTTCGTTGCGGGCTTCATCGGCTCGCCCGCGATGAACTTCATCCCGTGCCGGCTCGAGGATGTCGGCGGCACGCTTCAGCTCCGCCTCACCGACCGCATCGCCTTCGCGCTGCCGCCGGCCCGTGCCGCGCGCTACAACGCGCTGCCGCGCACCGACAAGCTGCTGCTCGGCATCCGTCCCGAGCATCTCACCGAGTCGCATGCGCATCTGGGGCCAGGGGTCGAGACCTTCGACGCCGTGCTCGACGTCACCGAGCCGATGGGGATGGAGACGCTGGTCTATTTCGGGCTCGACGGCACGCCGGTCTGCGGCCGCGTCGATCCCAATGCCGGCGCCAAGGACGGGGCACCCATGCGCCTGGCGATGGACCTCAACAACATGCACCTGCTAAATGAGGAGACCGGGGCCGTGCTGTGACGCCGCCTCAATAAGCGCAGGCAGGGGAGCAATGGCGACCAACAAGAAGAAGATTTTCGTTACGCAAACCTTGTCTCAAGGGGCACGCGCCCTCCTCACCCAGCGCGACGATATCGAGCTCGTCGAGTTTCCGAACCTGATCTCGGCGAAGGATTTCGAGGCCTTGTTGAAGAGCCATGCGCCGGTCCATGGCGTGGCGCTGGGTGCCACCGCTTTCGGCGAGACCGAGCTCGAGGCCGCCCGCGACATGAAGGTGGTGACCCGCATCGGCGTCGGCTACGATGCCGTCGACGTGCCCGCCCTCTCCCGCCGCAAGGTGCCGCTGATGGTCGCCGGCAGCGCCAACTCGCCCTCGGTTGCGGAGGCGGCGCTGTTCATGATGCTGACGCTGGCCAAGCGCGCGCAGGAGCTGCATTCCTGCGTCAAGGAAGGCACCTGGGCCGACCGGCTCGGCATGCTGCCGTTCGACCTCTACGGCAAGACCGTGCTGATCGTCGGCTTCGGCCGCATCGGCAGCCGCACCGCCAAACGCTGTCTGGCCTTCGAGATGAAGGTGCAAGTCTACGATCCCTACAAGGACGCCGCCGACATCAAGGCCGCCGGATGCGAGCCGGTCACCGACCTCGACGCCGCGCTGCCTCACGCCGACTTCGTCACCATCCACTGCCCGAAGACGCCGGAGACGGTCGGCCTGTTCGATTCTGGCAGGATCGTCCGCATGAAGGATAGGTCCTACCTCATCAACACCGCGCGCGGCGGCATCGTGAAGGAAGCGGCGCTCCATGACGCGCTGACGTCCGGAAAGCTCGCCGGCGCCGGCATCGACGTGTTCGAGGTGGAGCCGCCGCCGGTCAGCAACGCGCTGTTTGCGCTGCCCAACGTCATCATGGCCCCGCACGTCGCCGGCGTCACGGTCGAGGCGGTGAGCCGCATGAGCGAGCAGACCGCGCGCAATATCCTGAGCGTGCTGGACGGCGATCCTATCAGGCAGAACGTCATCAACCAGGACGTGCTCAGCTGAGCGAGCGGTGAGCGGGCGGCCCATCCCGCCCGCCTTCGGGGCGCCAGAAAGCGTCCCATTTTGGTGCAGATCGGGCCCCAACTCAGCCTTAATCAAACGCGCGTAATGGGCTTGAAACGCGGCGGCGGTGGGACAGACTGGCCGGCGCGGCGAGCTGGAGGATGGACCCTTGTCAGAGATCGACCCGACCGACCACGCGCTGGCGACCATCGCCAGCATCCTGGAGCACCCCGAGCCGGTTCTCGTCGTTCGCCAGACCGAGACCGAAATCGTGGTCGCCGGAGAGCGTGAGCACGTGGACTCCGACGAGCATCAGGTCGTGGATGAATATGCGGCGATCGAAGAGCATCCGTCAGCCGAAGAGCATCATCCCGTGGTCGAGGAGCAGCCGCTCGCGCCCGAGCACACCGATGCCGACGGCTACAGCAAGGTTGGTCCGGGACCCATGGTGGCGATCCGTCTGAAATGGACGGTCCATCGCGGCGATGACGGCCAGTACTACGTCCACGAGACCATCGGCGAGCAGTCCGCGCCTGTGATCAGCGGCCCGATGACGAGCGAGGCCGCGGTGCGTTTCGTCGACACCCAGCAAGACGAGGCGAACAGGCGCTTCGAGCTATTGCGCAGCGAAATCGCCGGCCGCAGTTCGCTCGCCGACTACGAGCGCAAGGGCGAAGCCTAGGCTTCACTTCCTTCCCAAAAAGTCCTTCTTCACCAGCTCGACGCCGGCGTGCCGCAGCAGGTCGTAGGCCGTGGTGACGTGGAAGAAGAATTGCGGGACGCTGAACGTCAGCAGCAGCGTCCGCCCTGTGAACGGCAGCTCGGTGCCGTTCTTCAATCTGAAGAAGACATTGCGTTCTGCCGCCGCATCGATCTCGGCGCGCGGCAGGCTCTCGATGAACTCGATGGACGTTGCGATGCGCGCCTGCAGCCCGGCCATGTCGTGCTCCAGCGCCGGCAGCGCCACTGGCTCGCACTGCGCCAGCAGGGCCGGCGCGACCGTGGCATGGCGGCAGGCTTCGCCCACCTGCTGGGCGAGGTCATACATGTTCGGCGCAAGGCGCATCCCGAGCAGCACCGCCGGATTGAACTTGCGGGCCTCGGCGTAAGCGACGCCCTTGTCGAGCAGCACGGACAGATTGCGCAGATAAGGCACGAAGAGGCTAACCGAGGCCTCGTATAGCGAAATCGTCACCCCAAGCTTCCTTTCAATTCTGCCTCGCCAGCGACGGGCATCTGGTCTAAATCCAGGTCAGGAGAGCTGTACAATGACAGCTCGGGCCTGGGTGGAAAAGAGATGACCGTTCGAGTTTTGGCGGCTTTGGCCGTGGCGCTGCTGATGAACCTTTCGGCCCATGCCCAGCAGGCGGCGCCCTCGCGTCTCGACGAGATCATGAAGCGCGGCAGCTTGCGCGTCGGCATGACCGGCGACTACAAGCCGTTCACCTATCTCGACAAGACCACGCAGCAATTCTCTGGCTTCGATGTCGACATGGCGGAGGCGCTCGGCAAGGCGCTCGGGGTCAAGGTCGAATTCGTAGCCACGGCCTGGCCGAAGCTGATGAGGGATTTCGAAGCGGATCAGTTCGATATCGCCATGGGCGGCGTGTCGGTGACGCTCGATCGCCAGAGGAAAGGCCTGTTCTCCACACCGATCATGCGCGAGGGCAAGACGCCGATCGCGCGCTGCGCCGACGTCGGCAAGTACCAGACGCTGCCAGACATCGACAAGAAAGGCACCCGAATCATCGTCAATCCCGGCGGCACCAACGAACGTTTCGCCCGCGCCAACATCAAGGAGGCCGAGATCACCGTGTTCCCCGACAACACCGTGATCTTCGACGAGATCGCCAAGGGCAATGCCGACCTGATGATGACGGACGCCTCCGAGACGCGCTACCAGCAGAAGCAGCACGCCGGCGTGCTCTGCGCGGTGCATCCGGAAAAGCCGTTCGATTTTTCGGAGAAGGCCTATTGGCTCCAGCGCGACATGGCGCTCAAGGCCTTCGTCGACCAATGGCTGCACATTGCGATGGAAGACGGCACCTACAAGAAAATCTACGCGGCGTGGTTTGACTGACATGCGAAGGGAATTGACGGTCGCAATCGCGCTCGGGATCGGCGGGGTCGACAGTGCGCTCGCGCAGACGACGTTCACACCCGCGACCGGGCCGACCTGCAAGGACGAGTCGACAGAGGAGCTCGGTCTGTGGACATGCCCGGGGCCGGCCGGCTACGTGATCCGCTTTGCCGACGAGGGCAACATCGTATCGCTCACGATCGCGCCTCGGCGCGAGATCGAGAAGGTGTCCGGGCCGACCGCGCAATGGCGCGGTGCCGGCAAGTCGTTCGGCGGGAAGGTGCAATGGATCATGCGTGCCGGCGTCCCAAGGGCTGCGGTGATCCGCACCTGGCGAACGGTCGGCGAGGATGAGAAGGAGCTCCAGGAGCTCTCCGTGTTCGCGGTCAATGGCAAGAATGCCTGCCTCGTGGATTCGGTCGATATCCATACCGACAAGGCGAACGATGCGGCGCTGGCCCGCGCCCAACGGGCGGCCAGCGAGGGATGTCCGCAGAAGTAGACGTCACCGTCCAACTCTGGACCGAGTTCGGCGTTATTGAACCAAGGTCCGTACGAGCACGACACATACCGAGAACAGTGATCTAGATCACTTTTTGCAAGCGAGCCGGCGCGTAAGCGTCGGTGCGGGGACCACCTGTTCAGGAGACGGAAATGAGGAAGCTGTTGGCCACGGCCGCATTCCTTTTGGCGAGCACCGCCGCGCAGGCGCAATACACCTTCGAATATGGCGGGCGCACCATCCGCATCGATCCGGACCGCGGCACGGTGCAGATCCCGGGCGTCTACGACAACACTGGCCAGGGCAAGCAGAAGAAGGCCAAGAAGAACGAGACGGCGCCGCAGCAGGCCACGGTCGACCCGCAAGCGCCGCCTGCTCCGGCTCCGGCCCCCGCGCCTGCTGCGCCGCCCGCAGCCGTGCAAGCGCCCGCGGCTGTGCAAGCGCCCGCGGCTGCCGCAGTCGCGCCACCGGCTGCCGCCGTCGCTCCGCCACCTGCACCGCCGCCAGCAGCTCCTCCGCCGGCGACGACCGCCGCCACCACGCCGGCCCAAACGGCCGTTGCGCCGCCGCCCGCACCGCCTCCGGCCCCCGTTCCGGTCGAGCAGCAAGCCGCGCCCGCCGGTGCGCCGGCGCCCGCCCCGACCGTGGCTGCCGCCCCGCCGGCTCCACCTCCGCCACCCGCTCCGGCTCCCGCTCGCGTCCAGGCGGCCGCAGTGCCACCTGCTCCGTTGACTGCGCCCACCCGCGATCTCAGCTCGCCGGTCGGCGTCTGGCTCACCGAAGAGAAGGAAGGCAAGGTCCGCATCGAGCAATGCGGCACCAACCTCTGCGGCTATTCGGTCGACAGCAAGTCGAACCAGAACGGCGAGCAGGTGCTGATCAACATGAAGCCCGGCAAGGACCAGAAATGGTCCGGCCGCATCCTCGACCCCAACTCGGGCTCGACCTACGATTCGACCATCGCAATGAAGGGCACCGACCGGCTGCGCGTGCAGGGCTGCGCCTTCGGCGGCATGTTCTGCGGCGGCCAGACCTGGACGCGGGTGAACTGAGATCCGCCTGATCGTTCTTACGCAGACAAGGGGCCCGCGATGCGGGCCCCTTTGCTTTTTGCGCCCCGCCGTGCCGACGTGCGCAGGCTCACACAGCCTCCTGTGCACGTGACAGCCCTCACATCGCCGGTTCCGCACGCGTGTCACGGTCCCCGCATGGTCAACCACAGGGGCGTGTCATGAACGCGTTTCGCAAGGCTCTATTCGCCACCGCCGTCGTCATCGCTGTCCCGCTCGCGCAGGCCGACGCTGCGACAAGCACGTTCGATGGCGCGTGGAACGTCCGCATCGCTTCATCAAGCCAGGCCTGCGGCAACGGCGCGACTGTCGCGATCGGCATCAATAATGGTCAGATCGCCTCGAGCAGCACCGCCGTGACGGCGTCGGGCCGCGTCGCCGATGCCGGCAACATCAAGGTCACCCTGAGCACCGGCATCAAGCGTGCCGTCGGCTTCGGCCGGCTCAGCGGCGCGTCCGGCTCCGGCACCTGGCGCGGCGCGATGTGCACGGGCACGTGGACGGCGGAGAAGATGTAAGTGCCGTGTCCTGGACAAGCAGCAACGCGGAGCGTTGCTGCGCAGAGCCGGGACCCAGTGCTCTCAGTGGTGCGAAGACTCTGGGCCCCCGGGGGCACGCGAACTAACCCACCGCCGCCCCGTACTCCGCGTCTGTCACCGGCTCCAGCCAGGTCGAGTAGACGCCGTCGAGCGCTTCCTGCATGGCGATGTGGCACATGCCGTTGCTCGGTGACGCCCCGTGCCAGTGCACTTCACCCGGCGGAATCCAGACGGTGTCGCCGGGACGGATTTCCTGGACCGGGCCGCCCTTGGTCTGGACGCGGCCAACGCCCGAGATCACGTAGAGCGTCTGCCCGAGCGGATGATGGTGCCAGTTGGTGCGTGCGCCCGGCTCGAATGCGACACGCGAGACGTTCAGCCGCGCGGGCGCCGGGGCCATGTTGATGGGGTCCTGCCACACGGTGCCGGTGAAGTGTTCCTTCGGCGCCTGGCGGGTCGGCCGCGTGCCGGCGAGCGTGATGTCCATGAGGGTCCTCGTTTCCTTGTCCGTTACTTCTTGCTGGCGGCGTAGCGCGCCTTGGTCTCGGCGTTCATGGGATAGAGGCCCGGCAGCACCGCGCCGTTGTTCACCTCACCCACGATCCAGGCTTCCATCCGCTCCTGCTCGACGCCCTCATTGAGGACGTGGTCGAGCATCGCCTGCGGGATCAGCACGCAGCCGTCCTGGTCGGCGACCACGATGTCGTTCGGGAAGACGGCAACGCCGCCGCAGCCGATCGGCTCGCCCCAGCCGACGAAAGTGAGGCCCGCAACCGACGGCGGCGCGGCATAGCCGTCGCACCACACCGGCAGATTGGTGCCGAGCACGCCCTCGACGTCACGCACGACGCCGTCGGTGACGAGCGCGGTGACGCCGCGCTTGACCATGCGCGCGCAAAGGATGTCGCCGAAGATGCCGGCATCTTTGATGCCCATGGCATCGACCACGGCGATGCAGCCCTCCGGCATCGCCTCGATCGCGGTGCGGGTCGAGATCGGTGACGACCAGGATTCCGGCGTCGCCAGATCCTCGCGCGCCGGCACGAAGCGCAGCGTGAAGGCCGGTCCCACCAGCCGCGGCAGGCCGGGCCGCAGCGGACGCGCGCCCCGCATCCACACATTGCGCAGGCCCTTCTTCAGCAGGACCGTGGTGATGGTGGCGGTGGTGATGCCGGCGAGGGTCTTGCGGGCTTCGGGGGATAGCGACATGGACGAGAACGAGCTCCGGGGTGCGGGAAAGAACGCGCGCATCTTGCGAGCCGAGCGGTTTCCGTCAAGGGCAAAGAGGCTGGCAATTACGCAGGGCCGCCGGGCTGTTATGCGATGCGATAACAAGGGTTTATCGTGCGCCCTTGGATTAATTTATTGGACTTGCGGGCACATTTACGCGAAGCAGGGACACGCGGAACTCAAGGTCGAGCCCGCATTCCGAGAAGCCCGATACCGACAGCGCAACCGACAGCTCAATGGCCGCGACGCTTCCCCCGCCCCGCCTTCTGCCCAGTGGCGACAGTGCCGTCACGGTCGAGTTCAGCCGCACCATCGACGACGATGCCAACCAGCGCGTGCTGGCGCTCGACAAGGCGCTTGCCGCTGCGCCCATCGACGGCATCACCGAGACCGTGCCGACCTATCGCTCGCTGCTGATCCACTACGATCCCGGCAAGATCGGCTTCGATGCGCTGGGCGAAAAGATCCTCCCGATCGCCACCCGGCCGCTGCCGCCGGTCACCAAAGCGCGCCGCTGGCGCGTTCCCGTCGCCTATGGCGGTGAGCACGGCATCGATCTCGAGGACGTCGCCAAGACGCTGGGCACCACGCCGGATGACATCGTCATCAGGCATTCGGGCGGCGACTACAAGGTTGCCATGATCGGCTTCACGCCGGGTTGGTCCTATCTCAGCGGCCTCGACAAATTCCTGCACATGTCGCGGCGGCAATCGCCGCGGCTGCTGACGCCATCAGGCACGATCTCGATCGGTGGCATCCAGGCCGGCATCCAGTGCCTGGCCGCCCCGAGCGGCTGGCACCTGCTCGGCCGCACCCCGGTGCGGACCTATCAGCTCCACCGCAATCCGACCTTTCTCACCGAGCCCGGTGACCGCGTCACGTTCTACGCCATCGACCACAAGACGTTCGAGGACATGGACCGCGCCGCGGAAGCCGGCGAGATCGTCGCCGAGCAGGTGGACGCATGAGCCGGCTCGTCGTTGCCAGCATCGGCCCTGCCAGCTCGGTCCAGGACGGCGGCCGCCACGGCGCGCAGCGCTACGGCCTGACGGTGAGCGGGGCGATGGACCGGCTGTCGCTTGCGGCTGCGAACACGCTGGTCGGAAACGAGCCGTTCGCGGCCGCGATCGAGATCGGCCCGTTCGGCGCCTCCTTCACCGCCCGCGACGGCGCCGTGCGCGTGGCGATATCGGGCGCGCCGCGCAATGCGGACATCGCCGGCAGCCCGGTCGCGATGGACAGCTCGGTGACGCTGAAAGACGGCCAGACGCTGACGCTCGGCTTTGCCCGCGGCGGCGCCTTCACGTATCTGGCGATCGAAGGCGCCATCAAGGGCGAACAGGTGTTCGGCAGTCTCGCCGTGAACGCGCGCGCCGGCCTCGGCAGCCCCTACCCGCGCCCACTCCAGGCCGGTGACGAGTTCACTGTCGATGCCGCCAGCGGTGCCGAGGAGCTGCGTATCGAGCTGCCGAAGCCGGCGACAGGTCCGATCCGCGTGCTGCTCGGACCGCAGGACGACGAGTTCGACGACGCCAACAAGGCGCTGTTCCTGGATAGCGGGTGGAAGATCTCGGCGACCTCCGACCGCATGGGCTACCGGCTCGAGGGCCCCGCGATCAAGCATCTGCACGGCCACAACATCGTCTCCGACGGCACGGTGAACGGCAGCATCCAGGTTCCCGGCAACGGCGCGCCGATCGCGCTGATGATGGATCGCGGCACCTCCGGCGGCTATCCGAAGATCGCAACGGTGATCACGGCCGACATCGGCCGCCTCGCCCAGACCTCGGCAGGAACCGCGTTTCGCTTCAAGGCGGTCAGCATGGCCGAAGCGCAGGACGAGGCGCGCAAGTTCGCGCAAACGATCCGCAGCCTGCCCGATCGCCTGCGCTCCTCCGACACCGTCACGCTCAACATCGAGGCGCTCAGCGATGCTAATGTGGCGGGCTATGCGGTCAGCGCAGTCGATTCCGGGACCTGGCAGGTCACGGCGGAGCCGTAAGCGACAACAAGACCAGAGGCGGAGAGCAACCCATGACAACAGTCGATCTAAATTGCGACCTCGGCGAAGGTTTTGGCGCCTGGGAGATGGGCAACGACGCCGCGATGATTGAGCTCGCAAGCTCGGTCAACGTCGCCTGCGGCTTCCATGCCGGTGATCCCGACATCATGCGCCGGACGGTGGAGCTGGCGAAAGCGCGCGGCGTCTCGGTCGGCGCGCATCCCGGCTATCGCGACCTGCACGGCTTCGGCCGGCATCCGATCGCGGGGCTCAAGGCCTCCGAGATCGAGAATCTCGTCGCCTACCAGATCGGCGCGCTGCAGGCGATCGCGACCGCGGCCGGCCACAAGGTCACCCATGTGAAGGCGCATGGCGCGCTCTCCAACGTCGCCTGCGAGGACGACATGACGGCGAAGGCGATCGCCGCCGGCATCAAGGCGGTCGATCCCGGCCTGATCTTCGTCGTGCTCGCCAATTCCAAGCTGGTGAAGGCCGGCGAAGCGGCCAACCTGCCGATGGTGCACGAGGTGTTCGCCGACCGCGCCTATGAGGACGACGGCAACCTCGTGTCACGCAAGAAGCCGGGCGCGGTGCTGCACGACGCCAAGACGATCGCCGATCGCGTGGTGCGCATGGTGCAGGAGGGCGCGGTGGTGTCGGTCACAGGCAAGGTCATCAAGATGCGCACGGATACGGTCTGCATCCACGGCGACACGCCCGGCGCGGTCGAGATCGCGCGGACGTTGCGTCAGGCGTTGAAGGCTGCGGGGATTGAAGTGGCGCCGTTCAAGCGCGGGGCGTGAGGCACGACAGCTGCCGTAGGGTGGGCAAAGCGAAGCGTGCCCACCGGATTGATCTTATGTCGAGAGATGGTGGGCACGGCGCAAGCGCGCCTTTGCCCACCCTACGAGACCTTCAAAACGGATGCACCGACAGCGTCCCGAACACGATCGCCGCGATCACCGCAAACGCGCTGTACATCGCAACGTGGTGCATGCTCGCCCCGGTCCGGCGCGAGAGCGAGCGCGCGTAGAAGTGCAGCCTGGCTTCCGCCGATAGTTCGCGCATGGTCGATCTCCAACGCCCCATTTGCGGGAGTATGAAGGATCAACCAGGGCGGGAGGCAAGATGGTGGCGGAAATAGCGATGCGCCTTCTCCGACCGCGCCACATCGGAGATGCAAATTCTCTGCAGATGCTGGTTCCGAGAATCTTATTCGTTCAAATCCGAGCCAGTTGGAACCGGCTCGGGCCACAGCGGGCTCAATACACGTCAGCCTGGAAGCGGCCGGTCTTCTTGAGCTCGGCAACGAAGCTGACGGCCTCATCCGTCGAGCGGGCTCCGAACTGCGCGACGATGTCGACCAGCGCGCGCTCGACGTCCTTGGCCATGCGCTTGGCATCGCCGCAGATGTAGAGATGCGCACCCTCGGCGAGCCACGTCCACACTTCGCGACCGACCTCGCGCATGCGGTCCTGCACGTAGAACTTCTTCTCGCCGTCGCGCGACCAGGCCAGCGACAGGCGCGTCAGAAGTCCCGAGGTCTTCATGGCGTTGAGCTCGTCCTGATAGAAGAAGTCGCAATCGCTGCGCTGATGGCCGAAGAACAGCCAGTTCTTGCCGGGCGCGCCGGTCGCCTTGCGGTCGAACAGGAAGGCGCGGAACGGCGCGATGCCGGTGCCGGGGCCGATCATGATGATCGGCGTCTTCGGGTCTTGCGGCAGGCCGAAATTGTGCGCCTTCTGCACATAGACCTTGAGCTTCTCTCCCTCCTTGATCCGCTCGCCGAGAAAGGTCGAGGCGACGCCGAGCCGCTTGCGCTTGCCGATGACGTAGCGCACGGAGTCCACGGTCAGCGACAGCTTTCCCGGCGTCGCATTGTGCGAGGACGAGATCGAGTAGAGCCGCGGCTGCAGCGGCTCCAGCGCCTCGACGAAGGCTTCGGGATGCGGCCGCGTGCCGGAAAACTTCTGCAGCGCCGCCATCACGTCGAGGGTCGCCGAATCGCCATCGGGATCCTCGCCCTGCGCCAGCGCCCGCGCCTTCTCGCGCGCCGCGCCGCCGGTGATGAAGGAGATCAGCTCGAACAGCGTATCGGGGGCCGGCGACAGCGAGACGTCGTCGATCAGCACCTCGCGCAGCGTCTTGCCGTTGACCTTGGTCGTGTGGGAGGCGCCGAGCAGCGCGATGATCTGGTCGGCGAGGCCGATATCATTGCGCGGGAAGACGCCAAAACTGTCTCCAACGACATAGTCGAGCTTGCTCTCGGAGAGATCGAACTCGATGTGATAGGTCTCCTTCTCCGAGTTGCCCTTGTTGAGAAGACGGCGCGACAGGAACGTCGCTTGAATCGGATTGTCGCGCGAACGGCCGGGCTCTGCGATCGTCACGGTCACGGCCGGCGCGGCCACCGCGTCCGTTTTCTCGGGAGCTTTGGCCGCGGGCGCCTTGTCGAGCTCCTCGTACAGCGACTTCAGCATCCGCGCGGTTTCCTTGCCGCCGGGGACGCAGAGATTGAGCCGCGCCTCGCTGCGGCTCGCGATCGCCTCCGAATAATCGTGGCAATTGTAGCCGCACTGGCCGCAATCCTGCTGCGCCATCGCCGCCATCATCTTGCGGCGGACGGGACGGCCTTCCGCGAGCTTCATGCGGTCGGCGATCGGCATGGTCTGATCGTGCCATGGCGCTTCGCCGTCGTCGCCGTCGCCGGCCTGCATCACCGCGGCGCCCTGCTCCGCCGACAGCGGCGTTGCGACGTCGGGCGAGAGCAGTCCGGCAAAGAAGCCGTTCAGCCAGGAGCGCTGCGCATCCGAGAACGGGGCGCTGGCGGGAATGATGTCGAGTTTCGGTGGAGGCGTGATCTGGTTCATGCGGACACCTGTGCATCGGCAAGCTTGCGCAGCGTCTCGCCATCGTGGCGGCGCGCAAAGGCGAGGAAGGTTTCATCGGGTGAGGCGCGGTGGGCGAGATAGGCCTTGAGCAGCGCCTCGACCGTCTTCGGCGCGTCCTCGGCCTTGAGGTCGTGATAGACCTCCTGCCCGACATCGGCATCGGGGCCGAACCCGCCGCCGGTGAAGAGGTGATAGCCCTCGACCGTGTCCTCCTCGTTCACGGGCACGCGCGCCCCGATCAAGCCGATGTCGCTGATGTAGTGCTGCGCGCAGGAATGATGGCAGCCGGTCAGATGGATGTTGACCGGCTTGTCCATGGCGACGCGCGGCTCGCACCAGTCGCCGATCTCGGCGGCATTGCGCTTGGTGTTGGACGCTGCGAAGCGGCAGCCGGCATTGCCGGTGCAGGCGATCAGGCCGGCACGGATGTGGGAGGCCTCGACCGCGAGCCCGATCTGCTTGATCGCGGCAACGGCAAGCTCGACATTCGCGTCGCGCACGCCCGAGATCAGAAGGTTCTGCCAGACCGTCAGGCGGATCTCGCCGTCACCGAGATCGCGCGCGACCTTGGCGAGGCCCCGCATCTGATCGGAGCTGAGCTTGCCGAGCGTCAGCGATACGCCGATCCAGTTGAGGCCGTCCTGCTTCTGCTTGTGCACGCCGATATGGGCCATGCGATCCGCGGCAGGCCGCGGCGCGAACGCCTCTTCCGGCACCCGCGCGAAAGGCGTCTTCAGCCGCTCCTCGACCAGCTTGAGGAAGCCGTCGTGGCCCATCGCGTCGAGCACGTATTTCAGCCGCGCCTTGTTGCGGTTGGTGCGATCGCCATGGTCGATGAAGACGCGCACGATAGCGTCGGCGACGGCGGTTGCCTGCTCCGGCTTGACGATGATGCCGGAATATTTCGCAAAATCCTTGTGGCCGGTGATGCCGCCGAGGCCGAGCCGGAACCAGACGCCGGGCTCGACGCCGAAGCCGTCCTTCACCTCGTATGCGGTGAAGGCGATGTCGTTGGTCTCTTCCAGCACGGCGATCTTGCCGGCGCCGTCGAAGGCGACGTTGAACTTGCGCGGCAGGCCGTAGAGCGAGCGGTCGTTGAGGATGTGGTAGTGCCACTCGCGCGCATAGGGCCGCGTGTCGATGATCTCCTGCGGATCGATGCCCGCGGTCGGCGTTCCCGTCACGTTGCGGATGTTGTCGGCACCGGAGCCGCGCGAGCACAGGCCGAGATCCTGGATGCCCTCGATCATTCTAATCGCGTGCTTCGGCGGGATCTCGCGCAGCTGCAGATTGGCGCGCGTGGTGACGTGGCTGTAGGGGCCGCAGAGCTCGTCGGCGAGCTCGGCAAGGCCCGACAGCTGCCAATGCTTCATGATGCCGTTAGGGATGCGCAGGCGGCACATGTAGGAGTCCTGCGTCGGCGCGACATAGAAGATTCCGTAATAGCGCCAGCGGAAATTGTCCGCCGGGCTCGGCGGGGTGTTGTCGAGGGCCTGCTGGCGCAGCCGCGGATAGGCGTCGAAGGGGTGCTCGTCGCGCTTGAACTTCTCCTGGTCGGCGAGCTTCTTGCCCGACGCGATCACCTTGTCCTGCGCCTTGATATGCACGGCGTCGGGACCGGTTGGCTCGGCATTCGCCTTGCCGCCGCCGCCAAGGCCGCGGCCGACGCGGCTGATCTGCAGGCCGGTCGTGAAGCCTTCGAGATAGCGTTTCTGCTCGTCGGTAAAGTCGACTGAGACGGTATCGATTTTCATGGTCGGTAACGAAGCTCCTGCGGCCACCTCGGTGGCATCGACGGAAAATTGCGCGACCCGTGGGAACTCAGCTGGCTCTGACGCCTGCTTCGCTACCCGACGGTCCGATCAGCTTCGTTGCTGTGGGACTTGGCTCAGCAGGCACCTATGACAAGCTGGCCGCAGTGCAATATTCAAGTTGCGTGCCAGCCTGACGGAAATCGAAAATCTTGAATTTTCAGATAGTTAAAACAAGGGGGAGCGGATCCCGCCGGGGAACTTTCCCGAAATTCATGCAGTGCGCTCAAACATTAGCCAAACAGCCGGCATGCTCAAAAACGGAGCAGCTCCGAACTCAGGCCTTCCAGCGCCCGACCCCGAAGGCCTCGAGATGCCCGCGGATATTGGCGGGGTCGAAGGTCGGGCCGACGAAGGCGCCGAACGCTGCGGGAGCCTCGGTCGGCGCCCTGTTGCCGAGCGCCGCGTCGTAGAGATCGGGCCTGAACACCGCCATCGCCGTCTTGACGCCGTCAGGGGTCAGCGCCGTCTGGCCCCAGCGCACCATCTGCGCATAGAGCCAGGCGGCTTGGACCGGATCGGGCCGTCCTGCCCCTTCGCGTCCGACCAAAAGGTAGCGGCTGCTTTCGCGGAAGGTGCCATCGGGCGAGATCTTCAGGCGCCCCGTCAGGGTGCGTTGGATGACCTCGGCATCGACGCCGATCCGTTCCGGTTGCGCCAGGATCTCAGCTGCCTCGGTCCGGTTCTCGGGATGCTCGATGAACTCGGCGGCCTTTACGGCGGCCCGCACCAGGGCTGCGACCACATCAGGGTTCTTATCGGCCCAGGTCTGCCGGACCGCCAGCACCTTTTCCGCCGCACGGACCAGGATGTCGGAGACGAAATGCAGGATGTGGCCGATGCCGAGATCGACCGCGACCGAGTTCCAGGGCGCGCCGACGCAGAACGCATCGACATGGCCGTTCTTGAGACTGTCGACCATATAGGGCGGCGGCAGCACCACGAGGCGCACGTCCTCGTCGGGATCGACGCCCGCCGCCGCCATCCAGAACCGCAATTGATAATTGTGGGTGGAGAACGGGAAGGTCATGCCGAAGGTGAGCGGCTCGGCCCCTGCCTTGCGCCTGACGGCAACGACCTTCGCCAGCGCTTTCGCCGTCGCCATCGGGTCGAAGCGATCGCCGTCGATCTGCTCCATCAGCGCGGCATGGAGCGCCGGCGACACCGTGATGGCGTTGCCGTTGATGCCGAGATTGAAGGGCGCGGCGATCGGCACCTTGACGTGACCGAGCCCGAGCGAGGACGCGATCGCCACCGGCGCAAGCAGATGCGCGGCATCGAACAGGCCGATATTGAGCTTGTCGCGGACGTTGGACCAGGAGACCTCGCGCACCAGCTCGACGTCGAGCCCCTCGGCGGCGGCAAAGCCCTTGTCGACCGCGACGATCAGCGCGGCGGCGTCGACCAGCGGAATGAACCCGATGCGGAGGGGAACGGTCATTTCAGCATCTCCGACGCGGTGATGATCGACTGGGCGATCTCGCCGATTTTCTTCTTCTCGCGCATCGCGGTGGAGCGCAGCAGCACATAGGCCTCGTCCTCGGTCAGGCCCTTCACCTTCATCAGGATGCCCTTGGCGCGCTCGATGACCTTGCGGTCCTCGAGCTGCGACTTGGTACGCTCCAGCTCCTCCTGAAGCTTGGCGAAGGCATTGAAGCGGGACACGCACAGGTCGAGGATCGGCTTGATGCGCTCCTTCTTCAGCCCGTCGACGATATAGGCCGACACCCCCGCCTCGACCGAGGCCTGGATCGAGGCTGAATCGCTCTGGTCGACGAACATCGCGACCGGCCGCTTCACCGCGCGGCTGACCTGGAACATCGCCTCCAGCACGTCGCGGCTGGGGTTTTCGAGATCGATTACGATGATGTCGGGGTCAGCCGCATAAATACGGGCCAAGAGGCTCTGCATCTCGCTGATATGGACGACCTGGGTAAACCCGGCCTCGCGCAATCCCTCCTCCAGGATCGCGGCCCGGATCGGGCTTTCGTCGACGATCACGATTTTGGGCGACTGTTCGGCGCTCATGGCTCACTCACGGCAGCTGATTCATCCATAGCACGCCGGATCGCCCTGCAAAGGGTTGTAATTATGGGCAATTGGAACTAGCTCAGGCCGGTCAATCGGGCAGATCGGATATGGATCAGACGGCTGCGCCCAAGCTCAGCTTCGTGTCGCTCGTGCGCGTGTGAGGGAACGAATGTAAACTTTCGGTGCCGCCCACTGTGCCCGACGGCAGCTGATCTGAGCTTACGCTCTCAGGGAATCTTCGCGCCAAGGATCATCTTGTCGAGAAGCGGCAGGGCCGCCAGCACCGTCGCCTCTTTGCGCCCGGAGACCGCCAGCCGCACGACGTAGGAATTGCCGTCGCTGTCGACATCGGCGTAATGGGCGATCACTTCGATCGGCTGGTCCTTCAGGGACGGATTGTCGTAGCGGTTGATGATGACCTTTGGGTTGACCGAGGGAAGCGTGCTGATCTTGGCATTCTTGCCGGATGTCGTTGCCCATTCCCTATCGCTCGTTGCAACCCATCGACCCAATTCGGTCCCGTCCTTGTTGTAGCGGCCTTCGGCATAGATGATTGCCTCTGCGTTACCGAAGGTCTTCCCCTTGGGCACGAACATCGAGGCGCCGTATTTGAGGCTCGCGGCCTCGTCCCTGGTCCACCCATCGGGTGCCGTCACGCGTGGCCTGAATTCCGGACACATTCGTTGTTGCCGATCGCAGACATGGATGATCTTGTCGACTTCAGCTCGCGCCGGGAACATGGCGCCACAAGAAGCGGCAACGAAAGCCAAGCCGAGGATGAAACGGCGCATCGTGGTCAAGCTCCGTGAAATCAAGCAACGCGCGAGGACTGCCTTGGCTTCGCGTCGCATACGTTAGTTGTTGAATTTCGCCATCGGTTCAATTACTTGGATCGCAAATCCAGACAATTCAGATAGGGCCCAGGCGATTACATGGACAGAGCGCCGCGCATTTCATTCACGTCACTCGGCTGCCCCAAGGCCTTGGTGGATTCCGAGCGCATCATCACGCGCCTGCGCGCGGAGGGCTACGAGCTCGCCCGCAAGCATGACGGGGCCGACATCGTCATCGTCAACACCTGCGGCTTCCTCGACAGCGCCAAGCAGGAATCGCTCTCGGCGATCGGCGAGGCCATGGCCGAGAACGGCAAGGTGATCGTGACAGGCTGCATGGGCGCGGAACCGGAAGCGATCGAGCAGGCCTATCCGGGCGTGCTCTCCATCACCGGCCCGCAGCAATATGAGAGCGTGCTCGATGCCGTGCACCGTGCGCTGCCGCCGGCGCACAATCCGCATCTCGACCTGGTGCCGCCACAGGGCATCAAGCTGACGCCGCGGCACTACGCCTATTTGAAGATCTCCGAGGGCTGCAACAATCGCTGCACCTTCTGCATCATTCCGAAGCTGCGCGGCGACCTGGTCTCGCGCCCGGCCGACGACGTGCTGCGCGAGGCCGAGCGGCTGGTCGGCGCCGGCGTCAAGGAGCTGCTGGTGATCTCGCAGGACACCTCGGCCTATGGCGTCGATCTGAAATATGCCGAGAGCCCGTGGAAGGACCGCCAGGTCCGCGCCAAATTTCTCGACCTCGCGCGCGAGCTCGGCGAGTTAGGTGCCTGGGTGCGACTGCAATATGTCTACCCCTACCCGCATGTCGACGAGGTCATCGCGCTGATGAACGAGGGCAAGGTGCTGCCCTATCTCGACATCCCGTTCCAGCATGCGAGCCCGAACGTGCTGAAGGCAATGAAGCGCCCGGCCGCCCAGGACAAGACGCTCGAGCGGATCAAGCGCTGGCGCGAGCAATGTCCCGATCTCGCCTTGCGCTCGACCTTCATCGTCGGCTTCCCCGGCGAGACCGATGCCGACTTCGCCTATCTGCTGGACTGGCTCGAGGAGGCCGAGATCGATCGCCTCGGCTGCTTCAAATACGAGCCGGTTGCGGGTGCGACCGCGAACGCGATCGAGAACCCGGTGCCGGAAGAGATCAAGCAGGAGCGCTACAACGCGCTGATGGCCCGCCAGCAGAAGATCTCGGCGCGCCGGCTGAAGCGCAAGGTCGGCACGCGCCAGCAAATCATCATCGACGAGGTCGGCCCGACCGTTGCGAAGGGCCGCTCCAAGGCCGATGCGCCCGAGATCGACGGCGCGGTCTATCTCTCCAGCCGCCGCCCCTTGCGCGTCGGCGAGATCGTCACCGCCAAGATCGAGCGCGCCGACGCGTACGACCTGCACGGCAGCGTTGCGGGGTTCTGAAGCTCTCCGTCATTGCGAGCGCAGCGAAGCAATCGAGACTGCTTCCGCGGAGGGATTCTGGATTGCTTCGCTGCGCTCGCAATGACGATGTGGAGGCGGCTACGCCAGCCATTTCGGCACCCAGCGCTCCGGCCTTGGCGCGCGGGCGAGGTCGGCTTTCGCCTCGGAGAGCAATGCCGGCTCGCCGTCGATGGTCGGGCGCGCCTCGTATTCGAAGCTCGGCATGACGCGGCCGTCGGCGTAGAGTCCGAACCTCATCGCATACCATAACCCGAGCTCAGGCTGAGCCTTCCACATCTCCTCGCGCAGATCGCGCAGCAGGGATTCGATCGAAGCCGCTTCCTCGAACGGCTGCGGCCCGCGCGTCAGCACGCGCGCCTGATACTGCTTGCCGACGATCGCGACCTCGAAACGCGTCTTGTCCCAGGCATTCTTGCCCTTGGGCAGATGGGCGGCGAGCCGCCAGCCGAGCTCGGCCATCAGGCGATGGTTGGCCCAAAAGTCCTCGCGATCCCGGCTCCATTTTTCCATGAAGCCGCGGAAATCAGGCAGCTCCGATGCGTCCTCGTCCGCTGCAGCGGCCTCGCCGGCCGGCCGTTCCGCGAGCCATTGCGCCAGCTCGACGGTCTGGCACTGGACCTCGTCATGGGGCTTGAGATCGCTCCAGGCCCTGTCGAAAGCTTGCGACGTCAGCTTGGCCAGCAGCCCGTCGAGGCTTGGCGCCAGCAATTCGTAATCGCCCTCGGAGCCCAGCCCGACGATCGGCGGATTGTCGCGGTCGAGGCCGGCGCCATACCAGCCGCCGACGGCCGAGCCGTCCGGCAGGCGCATGAACAACGAAAACCTTTCGCGCAAGGGACTGCCGTCGACGATCGGTGCGGAATCGGAGAACTGGCCTTGCAGCGAGAAGCGGCCGACGCTGCCCCAGGGACGGCCCTCGAGCCAGGCGGCGAAATCGACCAGCAGCGGAGGCGCGTCGATGCCCGGCGGAAATGCGCCGCGAATGCTGTCGAGGTCGATCGGGTAAGGCGTGTCGGACAAGGCTGAAACTGTCTGATTGGTCCCGTCTTGCTTGGTCTGAACCGACGTCAATCCGGTTCGAACCAAATCGCATCCCATGATCACAAACGCGCCAGTGATGCAATGGTTGCTGCACGGCATGACACGGCGAGACGGCCTGCGCACCGCAATATGACACTATAGTGCATTCACGCAGGGGTCACGGACTCGGCCTAACTCTGCCCGCGCTTTCAACGCGAGCGAGGAACGAGGATGAGCCGCCTCTCGGACATGCTGCGCACGCAGCGCTTCGACGATTACCGCTTCTACCACCAGAGCACCGTCAACCAGACGCTGCACCTCTTCAGCGCCGTCATCTTCCTGTTCTGCTACGCGCTGCTGTTCATAGACCCCGCGCTCGCCGGCATCGTCGGCTGGCTTGCTATGCTGACGCGGCAGACCGGGCATTTCTTCTTCGAGCCGAACGGCTACGACGCCGTCAATGGCGTCAGCAACGAGTACAAGGAAGCGATCAAGGTCGGCTACAACCAGACCCGCAAGATCGTGCTGCTGCTGGTCTGGGGCAGCGCGCCGATCGCGCTGTACTTCTATCCGACGCTGTTCGGACTGTTAGACGCGCCGGCCTCCCGCCTCGACTTCATCCGGCACGTCGGCACGCTCTGGCTCGCGATCGGAATCGGCGGCGGGCTGGCACGCATGCTCCAGCTCTTCGTCACGCGCGACGTCACGACCGGCCTGGTATGGGCGTTCAAGGTGCTGACCGACCCGTTCCACAACATTGCGCTGTACTGGAATTCGCCGCTCAAGCTGATGCACGGCGAGCTGATCGACACCGCGATGGCGGAGGCGGATTGGGGCGACGAAGACGCCGAGGAAGCCGCTCACCTGACCTGACCGACGCACGCCAAGCGGATGTTCGGCAAAACGCCCGCTTGACAAGCCCCGGCATTCGCATGTATTGCCGCGCCCCATGATCAACCGGACCAACCAGCGCACCGCAATGCTCCGTCGTCGCTCCCGCGACGATGAGAGGGTGCGCCATGTCCGACGACGCCGCTGAACCACTAAAATTCAGCCGAGGTTTTCGAGAAGGCCGCACCCGCAAGGTGCGGCCTTCTTGGCTTTTTGCGCCCGTCTTCCACCCGCCTCCAGAGGAGTACGACATGACCACGCATCCGTATGACGCGCTGATGGACATCACCGCACGGCCGAAGACCGTGTTCGTCCGCGGCGCCGGCTCCTACCTCTGGGACGACGGCCGCAAGCGCTATCTCGACTTCGTGCAGGGCTGGGCCGTGAATTGCCTCGGCCACTCCCCGCCCGCGATCGCCGACGCGCTCGCCGCGCAGGCCAAGCGGCTGCTCACGCCGAGCCCGGCCTTCTACAACGAGCCGAGCATGAAGCTTGCGCAGGCGCTGGTCGAGAACAGCGCGTTCGACCAGGTGTTCTTCGCCAATTCGGGCGCGGAAGCCAATGAGGGCGCGATCAAGCTCGCGCGCAAATATGGCAGCCTGCACAAAGGCGGCGCGTTCGAGATCATCAGCTTCGAAGGCGGCTTCCACGGAAGGACGCTGGCGACGATGTCGGCCTCGGGCAAGAAGGCGTTCGAGCCGCTGTTCGAGCCGAAGGTCGCGGGCTTCAAGAAGGCCAAGCTGAACGACATCGCCTCGGTGGAAAAGCTGATCAACGCCAACACCGTCGCCGTGATGCTCGAGCCGATCCAGGGAGAGTCCGGCGTGTGGCCTGCGACCGATCAGTTCCTGCAGCAGCTGCGCGCGCTGACCGAGGCGCACGGCCTGTTGCTCATCCTCGACGAGATCCAGACCGGCATGGGCCGAACCGGAAAGTTGTTCCATTATGAGCACACAGGGATTGCGCCCGACATCATGACGCTCGGCAAGGGCATCGGCGGCGGCGTGCCGCTCGCGGCCCTGCTCGCGACCGAACGCGCCTCATGCTTCGAGCACGGCGACCAGGGCGGCACGTTCAACGGCAACCCGATCATGTGCGCGGCAGGCCTTGCCGTGCTTGAGGAGATCAAGAAGCCCGACTTCCTGAAGCAGGTGGCCGAGACCGGCCTCCTGCTCGAAAGCGAGCTGCAGAAGGTCTCGGCCCGGCATGGCCTCGGCGGCGTGCGCGGGCGCGGCCTGCTGCTCGCGCTCGACCTCAAGCTGCCGATCGCACCCGGCATCGTCGCGCAGGCCTTCGAGGCCGGCGTGCTGCTGAACGCCCCGCAGCTCGACAGCTTGCGCTTCATGCCGGCGCTGAATGTCACGAGGAGCGAGATCGCCGAGATGATCGAATGTCTCGACGCGATTCTGACCAAGGCCGGCGCGGCACGGCGGGTGGCGTAGTGCTGATCTCGTGCCCCGGACGCAGCGCAGCGCCTCTGCGGCGGTGCGCCGCAGAGCCGGGGCCCATCTCTACGCAGTGGTGGTTGCAACTGGGTCCCGGCTCGGCGCTGCAATGCTTGCGCATTGCGGCTTGTCCGGGACACGCAGGTTACGGCTTCAAGATCGAAGCGCCCGTGGTCTTGCGGCTTTCGAGATCGACATGCGCCCTGGCGGCGTCCTTGAGTGCGTAGGCGTGGTTGATCGGCACGTGCAGCTTGCCGTTGATCACCGCGGCGAACAGGGTGTCGGCGCCTTCGAGCAGTTCCTTGCGCGTGCCGACATAATCGTTGAGCTTCGGCCGCGTCGCGAACAGCGAGCCGTGATTGTTGAGCTCGGCGATCGCGAACGGCGGCACGGGACCCGAGGCATTGCCGAACGACACGAACATGCCGCGCGGCTTCAGGCATGACAGCGAGCCCGGGAACGTCGCCTTGCCAACACCGTCATAGACGACGTCGCAGCCCTCGTTGCGGCTGATCTGCTTCACGCGCGCGACGAAATCCTCCTCGTTGTAGAGGATGACGTGGTCGCAGCCATTGGCCTCCGCAAGCTCGGCCTTCTCGCGCGAGCCGACGGTGCCGATGACATGCGCGCCGAGCGCCCTCGCCCATTGGCAGGCGAGCAGGCCGATGCCGCCGGCGGCGGCGTGGACCAGCACGCGATGATGCGGTTCGACCTTGAAGGTTTTGTGCAGCAGGTACCAGACCGTCAGCCCCTTCAGCATCAGCACGGCGCCCTGCTCGTAGGTGATGTGATCGGGCAGCTTGACCAGCTTCTCCCAGGGGATGTTGCGCTCGCCGGTATAGGCGCCGAGATTGTGGTAATAGGCGACGCGATCGCCGGGATGAAAATTGGTGACGCCGGGCCCGACCGCGACGACTTCGCCCGAGGCCTCGTTGCCGGCGATGAAGGGCAGTCCCGGCGCCTTGTAGAGGCCGGTGCGATAATAGACGTCGATGAAGTTGAGGCCGACCGCATGCTGGCGGATGCGCACCTCGCCGGGCCCGGGCGCCGGCACGTCGACGCTCTCATAGACCAGGGCTTCGGGGCCTCCGACCTTGTGCACACGGATGGCTTTGGTCATCACCTGACCTCCTCTTCTCGCGGCTGAGCGAAAGCCATCGCGCCCGCCTTGTCAACTCGACGCCCGCAGGAACGACCCAACGCGACTATTTGGCGGCTCTCCGGCGGCTGCGCGGACTTCGCCTCGCCCTCATCGGCTTCGACCTCGCCGTGATTCTCGTGCGTCGCGCATCACGCCAAGGATCTCGCCATGCGGATCAAGGCGTCGCTGAAGCTGATCCAGAGCGCGATGGCGCAGAGCACGATGGTCACCCCGGCGCCGACTCGAAAATCCATTTGCAGCGTGTAGAAGGCGAGCACCGCCCAGATCGCGATCAGCGACATCGTCAGCCAGCGCAGCCGCACGACGCGGACCGGATGCAGCACATGGAACGGCACGAACGTCAGCACGACCAGCGCGGCGACCAGCAGCGTCGACCACAGCGGCGGCCAATGCAGCAGGAACAGATAGAACGCGGCCGCGTTCCACAGCGCCGGGAAGCCGCGGAAATGATTGTCGTCGGCCTTCATGCGCTGGTCGGCGAAATACAATGCGCTGGTGACGATGATGGCGATGCCGAGCAAGGGAGCCGCAACCGGCAGCAGCATGCCGCTGGCGACGATCGCGTAGGCCGGCACGAAAACATAGGTGACGAAGTCGACCACGAGATCGAGCACGTCGCCCGACCAGTTGGGCTGCACGTTCTTGACGTCGAGCCGGCGCGCGATCGGCCCGTCGATCGCGTCGATGATCAGCGCGACGCCCAGCCATTGAAACATCGCCGCCCAGTGCTCGCGCACGGCCTCCAGCATCGCCAGGAGCGCGATCGCCGCGCCGAACGCGGTGAAGATGTGCACCGAGAAGGCCGCGGCGCGGATCGCCGGTTTCGGCTTCAGGGAATCCTGCTGAATATCCATGGCTTCTGCTATCAGAATGCGACCGGTTTGCACATCCGCCATTGCGGCGCACGATCGCCCAATTCGCCATAAAAACAGGGAAATATAGGTGGGCTTGAATTTGCCGCCCGGCGTGTCAAATGTCGTTCCATGACAGACGCATCGACACTCCACGACGCGGCCGTGGTCGGCGGCGGACCGGCCGGCCTTGCCGCGGCGATCGCTTTGGCGCAGGCGGGCGCCCGGACCGCACTGGTGGCGCGCCGTGTTCCCTATGCCGACAATCGCACCACCGCATTGCTCGGTGCCTCCATCGATCTGCTGGAAAGCCTCGACGTCTGGTCGCGCTGCCGGGACAAGGCGGCTGCGCTGGAAGTCATGCGCCTCGTCGACGATACCGGGCGGCTGTTCCGCAGCCCCGAGGTGCGCTTCTCCTGTCACGAAATCGGCCTCGACGCGTTCGGCTACAACATCGACAACCGCTCGCTGATGCTGGCGCTGGAAGCGCGCGCGGCCGAACTCTCCAATCTGGTCCGCTTCGACGACGAGGCCGAAAGCGTCGTCATCGAAGCCGACGACGTCGCGCTGCGCACGGCGTCCGGACAATTTCTCTCGGCTCGCCTCGTGGTCGGCGCCGACGGCCGGCACTCGCTGTGCCGCGAGGCGGCCGGCATCGAGGTGACGCGGCGCGAGCTGAACCAGACCGCGCTGACCTTCAACGTCGGCCATAGCAGGCCCCATCGCAACGTCTCGACCGAGTTCCACACGCCGCACGGGCCTTGCGTGTTCGTGCCCCTGCCCGGCGACCGCTCCAGCATCGTCTGGGTCGCGGCGCCTGCGGAGGCCGAACGGCTACGCGGCCTGAGCGACGAGGAACTGTCGGCCGCGATCGAGAAGCAGTCGCATTCGATCCTGGGACGCATGACGGTGGAGCCCGGGCGCAACCTGTTCCCGCTCGCGATCGAGCGTCCGAAATGCTTCGGCCGCGACCGTATCGCATTGGTCGGCGAAGCCGCCCATGTGGTGCCGCCGATCGGCGCTCAGGGCCTCAATCTCGGCCTGCGCGATGCCGCCGACATCGCCCGCCTCGCCGGCGAGGCCATCGCCGCGGGACAGGATCCCGGCGCGGACGACGTGCTCAAGCGCTACGACCGCGCCCGCCGGCCAGACATTTTGAGCCGCACCTTTGCGATCGACATCGCCAACCGCTCCTTGCTCAACGACTTCCTGCCGCTGCAGCCGGTCCGCGCCGTCGGCATGCACTTGCTCGGCGCCATCGGCCCACTCCGGCGCTTTGCGATGCGCGAAGGCCTGACTCCGACTTGGCGGCGGTAGCTCCGAAGCACGTTAGGTTGGACGGCTTCACCGCTGGCTCGGTGCAACCCCTCCCGCTTGCGGGGGAGGTCGGCGCGAAGCGCCGGTGGGGGCTCTCTCCATTCAGGGACCTTCGCCGACAATTCCGATGCGGAGAGAGCCCCTCCCCAACCCTCCCCGCAAGCGAGAGCTTTGCACAAGAGGAGGATTTGCGATTCTCTAGGGCCTGTGGTGGAGGCGGATTCGGATGGCATATCGAGAGGTTGGGCAACTGAGCTTCGCGGATGCGCTGGTATCGCGGCGAGGGAAGGGTAGCCCGGTGCTGAAGCGGATTGGCGAACTGGTCGACTGGGCGGCAGTGGAGAGAGTGCTGAATGGTCTTCCGGAGCCGGAGCGCGGCCCTCCGCCCTATCCGCGACTGGTGCTGTTCAAGGCGCTGCTGCTGCAGCAATGGTATGGGCTTTCCGATCCGGCGCTCGAGGAAGCGCTCGACGACCGGGCCTCGTTCCGCGCCTTCTGCGGCTTTGTGCTGAGCGACGAGACGCCTGATCACACGACGATCTGGCGATTCCGCGAGGCTTTGCAGCGAGCCGGTCTGGACGAGAAGCTGTTCGCCGAGATCCTGCATCAGATCGACGCACGCGGGCTGGTGCTGCGCCGGGGCACATTGATCGATGCGAGCCTGATCTCGGCAGCAGTAAAGCCGCCGAAGCCGCCAAAGGACCCGCAGCCGCCCGGCCCGGACGGCCGTGAACCGAGCAAGCTGGTCAACAGCAAGCGCGATCCAGATGCACGCTGGACCAAGAAGGGCGGCAAGCGGTACTTCGGCTACAAAGCCCATATCGGCATGGATCAGAGTTCGGCCATCGTCCGCCGCAGCAAGCTGACCGACGCTGCGGTCAACGACACGGTGCCCGCCGACGAGTTGGTCTGTGGTGATGAGAAGGCGGTCTATGCCGACCAAGCCTATGACAAGCACGAGCGCCGCAGCGGGCTCGCCGCGCGAGGAATCAAGCCGAGGCTGATGTTCCGGCCGAACAAGCATCATCCGCTCACCGAGCGGCAGAAGCGCTTCAACAATGCCGTGGGAAAGCGCCGCGCACCGGTCGAGCAGGTCTTCGCGCGCCTCAAGGGCAGCTACCGCTGGGCGCGCGCTCGCTATCTGGGTTTGGCGCGCAATCAGACGCATCTGCGCCTGATCTGCCTCGCCATGAACCTCAAACGATGGGCGGTGCTGTGCCCGATAGGAGCCGCAGCGTGACCACCACCCGCCGCTACCCCGCGGCCACGAAAAACAGACGCCCCACCCCTCTGGGGCTACGCGAGGCCGTTCAAAAAAAGCCCCATATCGAACTTCACTCCAGCACAACTCATTACGCAAAGCTCTCGCAAGCGGGAGAGGGAGCGCACCGTTCGTGTTGTCAGGAGTTGAACGCCTCACGGAAACGCCAGCCGTCCCGTCTGGATCGCCCACATCACGCTGGTCAGCGTGACCACCGATGCGAAGGTGCCGAGCAGCACCGCGACGGAGGCGGACTCGATCCAGGCGTCGTTCTGCCGGGCGATGACGAACACGTTGAGCGCCGGCGGCAGCGAGGCCATCAGCACGGCGGTGGCGGCCCAGGGCTGCGCGAACGGGCCGAACGCCAGCATCAGGGCGAGCGCCAGGAGTGGATGAATCACGAGCTTGACCGCGATCACGCCGGGCACCTCCCACGGTACCCGATCGAACGGACGGAGCGCCACGGTCACGCCGAGCACGAACAGCGCGGTCGGCGCGGCCGCGTTCTGCAGGAAGGTGATGGTGCGGTCGAGCGCGACCGGCAGCTCGATATGCAGCGCGGCCACCGCAGCGCCGAAGCAGGCCGACATGATCAGCGGATTGAGCACGATCTGCTTGAGCACGACGCCGAAGGCGTGGACGAGCGAGGGATGGTCGCGGTCGGAAAGCTCGATCAAGAGCGGCACGATCGTGAACAGGAAGATGCTGTCGCAGCAGAAGATCAGCGCGGTCGGCGCAGCCGCTTTCGGCCCGAGCACCGCGAGCGCGAGGCCCGGGCCCATATAGCCGATATTGCCGTAGCCGCCGGAGAGACCCGCGAGCGTCGCTTCGCGCAGCGTCAGCCGTCCGAGCAGCTTGCCGACCACCAGCGCCAGGGTGAATGCCGCGACCGTCGACAGCGTCGTCGCCACCAGGAACGGCGGATTGTTCAATTCCGAAAACGGCGTCTTCGACATGATCGAAAACAGCAGCGCCGGCAGCGACACGTAGAGCAGGAAGAAGTTCATCCAGGCCAGCCCCGATTCCGGGATGGACTTGACCTTGCCGCAGGCGAAACCGACGAAGATCAAGCCGAAATAAGGCAGTGCCAGATTGAGGATATCGACCATTGCTGAAGTTTCTTCTGAAGGCTTGGGGGCTATCCGTCCCGGAAACGAAGGTTAATTCCGGCTAAGGGCACTAGCATCGGCCACAATCCTGGTCTATCGACGGGGAATGATTAAAGCGCGGACCGCCAAATTCCAGATCGGACAGGTCGTTCGCCACCGGATCTTCTCGTTCCGGGGGGTGATTTTCGACATCGATCCGGAATTCAACAACACCGAGGAGTGGTGGCTGTCGATCCCTGAGGAGGTGCGGCCCCACAAGGACCAGCCGTTCTATCACCTGCTTGCGGAGAACGCGGAGTCCGAATACGTCGCCTACGTCTCGGAGCAGAACCTGTTGCCCGACGATTCCGGCGAGCCGGTCCGGCATTCCCAGGTGGCCGAGATCTTCATCAAGGACAAGGCCGGCGGCTATCGCCCGCGCAATCCCTCGCTGAACTGATCGTCGCCGGTCATCGGCCAGCAAAAAAGGCGCTCGAACCGAGCGCCTTTTTCACGTCAGGGATTTGCTCCCGATTACTTCTGACCGGTCGGAGCGGCGCCGGGGACACCACCGCCCTGCTCGAGCTTCTTGCGCTGCTCGTCAGCCTTCTTCTGAAGCTCTTCCTGAAGCTTCTTCTGGTTTTCCTCGAACACCTTCGGATCGGTCGGCGGACCGTCATAGGCCTTCTGGAATTCGCCGGCGAGCGGCAGCGGCAGCGTCAGCGGCGCACCGTTGGCATTGATCGCCTGGACAACGAGATTCTGGCCCTTCTTCATGTTGTTGATGAGCTCGGGCGTCGCCTCGTAGTCGGACATGCAGCCGTTCTGGAAGCAGATCACATAGGGCTGCTGCAGCGGCGCGTTGCTGTCGACGATGATGCGGGTGCCGTGCACGAGCTGCATGCCGAGCGGCAGCGTCACGCGCAGGATCTTCTTCGGCTCGCCTTCCGGCTCGATGATCACGGCTGCGATGACCGGCTGGCCCGACTCGATGCGGCCGTCCTTGCCGGTGAAGCAGACCTGCTTGGCATTGGCGTCCTGGCCCTTGAGGCAGAACTTGGTCCAGGGCGCATAGATCAGCTGGATCTGCTGGTCGGCGGGCTGGGCTGCGCCCTGCTGCGGGGCGCCTTGCGCCGGAGCCTGCTGGGCCTGCGGGGATGCTGCCGGCGCCGGAGCCTTGGGGGCTGCCTTGGGCGGCGCCTTCGGAGCCGGGTTGGCCTTGGGCGCGGCGGGGGCGCCGGGAGCCGGCGCAGGGGTCTGGGCCTCGGCGGCAAACGGAACGGCCAATGCCGTCGCCGCCAACAGGGCGAGAAGTCGCCCGCGCGGCCGGACGGACGCGGCCAAGTAACGGAAATTCATTGCGGAAAACCCTTTCTGAACGGGAAGTGCCCGAACCGCTCCGAAGCGCCGAACCTGGCCGCCTTGGGCGCGGCTCTCTCCCCGTCAATTGAGGCGGATAAGTGACGGGCTCGACGCTCTTGCGCGATCGGGTGCCTTCTTAACGTGGCCGACGAAAAGATCAATGCCGACAAGCGTCTTTGGCCGGTCTGGTGCAAAACCCCCATCAAATTCCCTGTGATAAGATTCGGCCCCCGCCGGTTCTCGAATCACTGTGTGCCGATGTTCATGTTCCTGCGCCTCTTCGAGGGCCCCGGCCTCCGCCTCTGTGCGCTTGCCCTTGCGCTTGCCCTTGCGCTTGCCGGGGGGCTGTCGGCGGGCGCCGCCGCGGCCGAGGAGGCCCATGCGATCGCCATGCACGGCAGGCCGGCGATGCCCGCCGATTTCAGACACATGCCCTACGCCAACCCCGATGCCCCGAAGGGCGGTCGCCTGACCTGGGGCATTCTCGGCACCTTCGACAGCCTCAATCCCTTCATCGTCAGGGGATTGGCAGTGCAGCCGGTCCGCAGCTACGTGGTCGAGAGCCTGCTGGCGCGCGGGCAGGACGAGCCGTTCACGCTGTACGGCCTGCTCGCCAGGACGGTCGAAACCAATGACGAGCGAAGCTTCGTCACCTTCCGCCTCGATCCCCGCGCCCGCTTCTCCGACGGCAAGCCGGTCACGGCCGAGGACGTGCTGTTCTCCTGGCAGCTGCTGCGCGACCACGGCCGCCCCAATCACCGGCAATACTACGGCAAGGTCGCCAAGGCCGAAGCACCCGATCCCCTCACCGTCCGATTCGACCTGGCAGGCGCCCACGACCGCGAGCTGCCGCTGATTCTCGGCCTGATGCCGATCCTGCCCAAGCACGCGATCGACGTCGCGACCTTCGAGGAGACGACGCTGGCGGCGCCGCTTGGCACAGGCCCCTATCGCGTCACGGCGGTGAAGCCTGGCGCCAGCGTGACGCTCACGCGCAATCCCGATTATTGGGGCCGCGACCTCGCCATCAACCGGGGGCTCTACAATTTCGACGAGATCAGGCTCGACTATTTTCGCGAGGCCAACGGCCAGTTCGAGGCTTTCAAGCGCGGCCTCTACGATTTCCGCGTCGAGCACGAGCCGCTGCGCTGGCACGACGGCTATGACTTTCCAGCCGCCAAAAGCGGCGAGGTGATCCGCGACACCGTCAGGCCCGGCATGCCGCAGCCGTCCGAATTCCTGGTGTTCAACACCCGCCGTCCCGTCTTCGCCGACATCCGCGTGCGGCAGGCCCTGACACTGCTGTTCGATTTCGAGCTGGTCAACCGCAGCTATTTCTTCGGGCTCTATTCGCGCGTGGCCGGCTATTTCGCAGGCTCCGAGCTGTCGGCCTATGGCAGGCCTGCGGATGCGCGCGAGCGGGAGCTGCTCAAACCGTTCGCCGCACAGATCCCACCCGACATCCTGGAGGGCAGGTACCGCCTGCCCGTGACTGACGGTTCGGGCCGCGACCGCACGACACTGCGCGCCGCGCTGAAGCTGCTGTCGGAGGCCGGCTACGATCTCGACGGCACTCTGCTGCGCAACCGCGCGACCAAGGCCCCCCTCACCTTCGAGATCATGGTCACGACGCGCGACCAGGAGCGCATCGCGCTCGCATTCCAGCGCGACCTCAGGCGCGCCGGCATCGAGGCCAGCGTGCGCTCGGTCGATCCCGTGCAATTCGACCAGCGCCGGCTCGGCTACGAGTTCGACATGATCCAGAACCGCTGGGACCAGTCGCTGTCGCCCGGCAACGAGCAATATTTCTATTGGGGCAGCGCGGCCGCGGACAATCCGGGCACCCGCAACTACATGGGCGCCAGGGACCCCGCCGTCGATGCCATGATCGCCGCCCTGCTCGAGGCCCGTGAACATACGGATTTCGTTTCGGCGGTGCGCGCGCTCGACCGCGTCCTGATCGCGGGCTTCTACACAATCCCGCTGTTTAACGTCTCGGAGCAATGGATCGCGCGCTGGAATCGGATAGAACGGCCAAAGGCCACCTCGCTCTCGGGCTATTTGCCGGAGACCTGGTGGTCGAAGGGGCAGCCGCAAGCTCATCAAGCGAAGTGACGCCGTGAACCAGCCAGCCATATCGCCGACGCTCGACACATTGTTTCAGCGCACGCTGACGCGGCAGCCGCACGCGACCGCCCTGCTCGATCCGCTGAACAAAGGGCGCATCACCGGGCACCAGCCGCGGCGGATGAGCTATGCCGAGGCCGATACCGCCATCGAGGCGCTGTCGGCGCATTTCGTCGAATCGGGCCTGCCGGCCAATTCCGTCATCGCGATCCAGCTGCCCAACACGGTCGAGTTCGTGCTGACCGTGCTCGCCGCCCATCGTGCCGGCCTTGTCGTCGCCGTGCTGCCGCTGCTGTGGCGCCATGCGGAACTGACCGCCGCGCTCAACCGCACCGCCGCGCGCGCCATCGTCACCATGAGCACGGTCGACGGCGTCAGCTATGCCGATCTCGCCATGCACGCCGCGGCCGAGGCGTTCTCGATCCGGCACGTGTTCGGCTTCGGAAGCGACCTGCCCGAAGGCATGGCTTCGCTCGACGACGTGCTGGCGCGCCCGCCCGGCACCACGCGCGCCGTGATCCAGGACGGCCGCAAGGCGGCCATGATCTCCTTCGACGTCACGGCGGAGGGCTTCCGGCCGGTGCCACGGCCGCATTTCAGCCTGATCGCGGGCGGCCTTGCGATGTCGCTCGAAGCCGACATCAAGCAGGGCGCAACGGTCATGGCGGCGTTCACGCCGATGTCGTTCGCAGGGCTCGCCTCCTCGCTCGCGGTGTGGTTGCTCTCGGGCGGCACGCTGGCGCTGCACCATCCGTTCGAGAACGATGTGCTGGAGCAGCAGATCAACGAGCACGAATGCGAGGTGCTGATCGCGCCGGCGCAGCTTGCGCTGCGGCTCGGCGATGCCGACCTCGCGGCGCGGCTGCCTACTTTGCGCAACGTCATCGGCCTGTGGCGCGCGCCCGAGCAGGTGGCGGCGAGCGATGCCTGGATCGCGCCGCATGCGCCGTTGACCGACGTCTATCTGTTCGGCGAGGCCGGGTTGTTCGGCGCCCGCCGCGGGGAGGACGGCATGCCTGCTACGGTGATGCCGGGGCCGCACGGCGCCCCGCGCGAGCAGTCCGGCTCTTCGATCGCGGGCGAGATCCTGCTGACGCCGAAGGGCACGCTCGGCCTGCGCGGTGCGATGGTGCCGATCGCCGCCTACGCCCCGCCGAAGCCGGTCGGCGACACCCTGACGGCGCAGCCGCCGCGCGACTATGTCGACACCGGCTATGCCGCGCGGCTCGACCGCCCGAGCGGCGCGATCTGCATCACCGCGCCGCCCTCCGGCATCATGGCCGTCGGCGGCTATCGCTTCCTCTCCAACGATTTGCAGGAATGGGCGCGCCGGCTCGGCCAGGGCGCCCTGCTCACGGCGCTGCCCGACCGGCTCTCCGGCCACCGGCTCGCCGGCCGCGCCCAGGACAATGCCCGCGCCCGCGAGGCGCTCAGCGAGCTCGGGCTTAACCCCCTGATGGTCGAGGCTTTTCGCGACCGCTCCGGAGCGGCCTAGGCGCGGTTTCAGCGCCTGCGTTGACGCAGCATTAAGACGGCCAAACTAGATTGCGCGCATCTGTCGCGTGATCTTGAGTGTCTCGATGTCCCAGGCGGGCCCGATCCTGTTTGTGTCCGATGCCGAACGCCCCGCCTTCGTGGCGGCGTTGGACGAGGCCCGGCTGTTTCCCGTCGTTGACACCGACTGGACCAGCGCATCGCGCGCGGTCGACGACGTGCAGCCGGCGGCGGTTCTCGCTGCGGTGCATGTCGGGCACGAGGGGCATGTGACGCGGCTTGCAAAGAAGATCGCCGATCAATCGCCTTACCTGCCCTTCGTGGCCCTGGACGCGGCGGGCTCGATGCCGCACAACGCCCTGCCCTTCTCCTCGCGCGGCGGCAATCCCGACCGGCTGATCGCGCGGCTCCGGGCCGCGCTGCGCGTGCGGACGCTGCACGCAACGGTCTTGCGCCGGCTGCCCGAAGTGAAGGTCGCGCTGCCGGAAGGCGATCCCGCGCGCGATGCCACCGTGCTCCTGATCGGCCGCGGCGCCGCTTACCCTGCGCTCTCCGTCGCGCTCGGCGAACGCGTCGGCGTGGTCGGCGCGCTCTCGATCGAGGCCGCCGCAAAGCACCTCAACACCCGCGATCTCGACGGCGTCGTGCTCGCCGAAGGTTTTACCCCGCGCGTGACCGACGCGTTTCTGACCGTGCTCGCCGAGGACACCCGCTTCCGCAGCCTCCCCGTGGTCGTGACCGCCCACCAGCTCACCCAGAGCTACGACCTGCCCAATCTCGAGCTGATCGCGGGCGAGCCGACGAGGATCGCAGCCAATGCATTGCCGCTGATCCGCCAGCACGCCATGGAAGCGCAGCTGAGCCGCACACTGCGCTCGATCGATGCCGGCGGCTGGCTCGATCCGCGCAGCGGCCTGCTCACGGTCGAAGCCTTCGCCCGCGATTTCGCCAAGGCGGTCGAGCAGACGCTCGCCCGCGGCGGCGGCCTGTCGGTGGCGCGCTTCGCCTTCGACCCCAACAATCCCCGCGCCCAGCTCGACGCCGCCCGCATCCTCAGCCGCCTGATGCGGCAGATGGATTTTGGCGCCGCGCAGAAGGACGGCTCGGTGATCGTCGTGTTCGCGGAAACCGACTTCCGCACCGCGCACATGATCGCCCGCCGCCTGTCCGCGGTGATGCGGCACACCTCGAACGGCAAGCACGAGATGCGCAGCGATCCCGTGGTCAGCGTGGACTCGCTGTCGCCGTCGGATACGGCAAGGTCTCTGCTGGCGCGACTGTCGGCGGACGCGTCACGGGCGGCATCGTAGCGACAACCTCGGTGCGGTAGGGTGGGCAAAGCGAAGCGTGCCCACGAATTCTCGCATCATCGAAAGATGGTGGGCACGGCGCAAGAGCGCCTTTGCCCACCCTACGAGATCCCGCCTCGCCTCACGCCGCCTTCTTGCTCTCGGCGAGCTGCGCCAGCTGCCGCATGATCTCCGTCGTGCCCGCGAGCCGCTCTTCCGGCGTCTCCCAGTCCTGCAGGAACACCACCTTCATGTCGGGCCGCACTTTGGCGGCCTGGCCGTAGCTGCGGATGAAGGTCACGAGGCGATCGGGATAGGCGAAGGAATTGTCGCGGAAGACGATGACGGCGCCCTTCGGGCCGGCGTCGATCTTCTCGACATTGGCCCGGCGGCAGAACGCCTTGATCGCAGCGACCTTGAACAAATAGCGCACCTCGTCCGGCAGCACGCCGAAGCGGTCGCGCATCTCGGCGCCGAAATTCTCGATCTCCTCCTCGGTGTCGAGATCGGCAAGGCGCCGGTACAGCGACAGCCGCACCGAGAGGTCGCTGACGTAATCCTCCGGAATCAGCACGGGCATGCCGATGGTGATCGACGGCGACCAGCGGTCGGCGGCGGGCTCGGAGACGCCGGCCTTGAGGTTGACGATCGCCTCCTCCAGCATCGATTGATAGAGTTCGAAGCCGACCTCCTTGATGTGGCCGGACTGCTCTTCGCCCAGGAGATTGCCGGCGCCGCGGATGTCGAGGTCGTGCGAGGCGAGCTGGAAGCCGGCGCCCAGCGTCTCCAGCGATTGCAGCACGGTGAGCCGGCGCTCGGCCTGCGCCGTGATCTTCTGCTGCGCCGGCAGCGTGAACAGCGCATAGGCGCGCAGCTTGGAGCGGCCGACGCGGCCGCGCAGCTGGTAGAGCTGGGCAAGGCCGAACATGTCGGCGCGGTGCACGATCAGCGTGTTGGCATTGGGAATGTCGAGGCCGGACTCGACGATCGTGGTCGACAACAGGATGTCGAACTTGCCGTCGTAGAACGCGGTCATGATGTCCTCGATCACGGCCGGCGGCATCTGCCCGTGCGCGACCGCGACCTTCATCTCGGGCACGTTCTTGTCGAGGAAGTCCTTGACCTCGGCGAGGTCGTCGATGCGCGGCACCACGTAGAACGCCTGGCCGCCGCGATAGCGCTCGCGGAGCAGCGCCTCGCGAATCATCAGGGGATCGTGCGGGGCGACGAAGGTGCGCACTGCGAGGCGATCCACCGGGGGCGATGCGATGATCGAGAGCTCGCGAACGCCGGTCAGCGCCAGCTGCAGCGTGCGCGGGATCGGGGTTGCCGAAAGCGTCAGCACGTGCACCTCGGCGCGCAGCGCCTTCAGCCGCTCCTTGTGGCTGACGCCGAAATGCTGCTCCTCGTCGACGATGAGCAGGCCGAGGTCGCGGAACTTGATCGCCTTGCCGAGCAGCGCGTGGGTGCCGACGACGATGTCGACCGAGCCGTCGGTGAGCCCCTTCTTGACCTCGTTGAGCTGCTTGGTCGGAATCAGGCGCGAGGCTTGCGCGACGTTGACGGGGAAGCCCTTGAATCGCTCGCTGAAGGTCCGGTAGTGCTGGCGCGCGAGCAGCGTGGTCGGCACCACGACCGCGACCTGCTTGCCGTCGAGTGCCACCGCAAAGGCGGCACGCAGCGCCACCTCGGTCTTGCCAAAGCCGACGTCGCCGCAGATCAGACGATCCATCGGGCGGCCCTTTTCGAGGTCCTTCAGCGTCGACTCGATGGCGCCGAGCTGGTCCTCGGTCTCGTCATAGGGGAAGCGCGCGCAGAACTCGTCGTAGAGGCCCTGATGCACCGGCAGCTTCGGCGCCTCGTGCAGCATGCGCTCGGCCGCGATCTTGATCAGCTCGCCCGCGATCTCGCGAATGCGGTTCTTCAGCTTCGCTTTTCGGGTCTGCCAGCCCGAGCCACCGAGACGATCGAGCTCGACCGTCGTTTGGTCCGAGCCGTAGCGCGACAGCAGCTCGATGTTCTCGACCGGAAGGAACAGTTTGGTCTCGGCGGCATAATGCAGCTCGAGACAGTCGTGCGGCGCGCCGGCGACGTCGAGCGTCTGCAGGCCGATGAACCGGCCGATGCCGTGATCGACGTGGACGACGATGTCGCCGGCGGTGAGGCTCGTCACCTCCGAGATGAAATTGTCGAGCTTGCGGCTCGCCTTGCGCGGCCGCACCAGGCGGTCGCCGAGGATGTCCTGCTCGCTGATGAGTGCGATCTCGTCGGTCTCGAAGCCGCTTTCGAGGCCGAGCACGGCGAGCATGGTCTCGTTGCGCGGCGTCGCCTGCACCGTGCGCCAGGAATTGACGCTGGTGGTGTGGGCGAGCTTGTGGTCGCGCAGCATCGAAGTCATGCGGTCGCGCGAGCCCTCCGTCCACAGCGCGATCACGACCTTCTTGCGCTGCGCCTGCAGCGCCATGACGTGGCCGACGACGGACTCGAACACGTTGACTTTGCTGTCGTTGCGCTCCGGGGCGAAGTCGCGGCCCTTGCGCGCGCCGGCATCGACGACGCTCGTCCCATCTGTCGGCACCGAGAACGGCGTCAACCGCGCCAGCGGGATCGCGCCGAGGCGCTTGCCCCATTCCTCCTCGGTCAGATACAGCCGGTCAGGCGGCAACGGCTTGTAGATGGCGCCGCCGCCGGGATGCTCCATGGCCTCGCGCCTGGCCTCGTAATAGTCGAGGATCTGCTTGAAGCGTTCGCGCACGGCGTCCTCGGCCTGCGGCTCGATCGCGATCGCAGCGCCCTGCAGGTAGTCGAACACCGTGTCCATGCGGTCCTGGAACAGCGGCAGCCAGTGCTCCATGCCGGGATGGCGGCGGCCTTCGCTGACCGCCTCGTACAGCGCATCGTCGCGCTCGGGCGCGCCGAACTCGGCGACATAACCCATGCGGAATCTGCGGATGGTGTCGGTGACGAGCTGGAACTCGGACACCGGCACGAGGTCGAGCGAACGCATGTCGAGCAGCGTGCGCTGGGTCTCGGCATCGAACGAACGGATCGATTCCAGGCTGTCGCCGAAGAAATCGAACCGCACCGGCTGCTCCAGGCCGGCCGGAAACAGGTCCAGGATGCCGCCGCGCACGGCATATTCGCCGGGCTCGCGCACGGTCGAAGAGCGGTTGTAACCGTTGTGCTCCAGCCAGGCGACGACGGTGTCCATCGGCACCACGTTGCCGGGCGCAACCGACAACGCCTGCGCCGCCACGAGCTCGCGCGCGGGCACGCGCTGTACCACCGCGTTCACCGTGGTCAGCACGATCAGCGGCTTGTCGCTGCCGGTGAGCGAGGCGAGCCGCGCCAGCGTGGTCAGGCGCTGCGCCAGGATGCCGCCATGCGGCGAGACGCGGTCATAGGGTTGGCAATCCCAGGCCGGAAAGGTCAGCACCGGCAGATCGGGCGCGAAGAACCGCAGGGCCCGTTCGAGCGACTGCATGCGCCCGCCGTCGCGGCAGACGACCGCAAGGCTGACGGCCGGCTTCTTCGGCCTCGCCGCGATGGCGCGGGCGAGGTCCGAGACCACGAGCCCTTCGGCGCCCTCGGCGACATTGGCAAGCGTCAGGGCACGGCCGGGCGCGAGCAGCTCGGCCGGAGATTTCATGCCCTGCTTCATGCGTTGCCGTCCGCGATCGGAAACGCCTTGATGCGGGTAAACAGCGCGCCGGTGACGTCGGCCGGCAGCACCTTGTCGCCGGTGATGGCGGCATAGAGATCGGGATCGTTGACCTCGAGCAGGCGCTCGAGCTCGCCGAGCTCGTCATCGGACAGATTGCCGATCTCGGCATCCGCGAAGCGGCCGAGGATCAGGTCCATCTCGCGCGTGCCGCGGTGCCAGCAGCGGAACAGAAGCCGCTTGCGGCGGTCGTCCAGCCCGCTGCTCGATCGTGTCGTTCCCGTCATGTCCCAAATCCAGTCAAACGCAGAAAGCCCGGACGTGCCGGGCGGGGGTGATATAGCCACTCGGGGTGGCTATGTCAGCCCTTGTTGTTGCAATTGTTTATGGTCGTCATTGCCGGGCTTGACCCGGCAATCCATCCTCTTGAAAAGATGGACGCGCGGGTCGAGCCCGCGCATGACGATTGTTGCACGAATGCGCCCTAGCCTGCTCAATCCGCTGTTTGCTCCCGTGACCAGCCTCCCCGGCGTCGGTCCGAAGCAGGACAAGCTGCTGCAGTACCTGCTCAGCCGCAGCGAGACGCCGCGGCTGGTCGATCTGCTCTTGCATCTGCCGAGCCAGGTGATCGACCGCCGGGCCCGGCCGAAGATCCGCGACGCGGCCCAGGGAACCATGGTGACGCTGGAGGTCACCGTCGATCGCCACCGCCCGCCGCCGCCGCGCAATTCGCGCGCGCCGTATCTGGTCAATGCCAGCGACGACACCGGCGACGTCGTGCTGACCTTCTTCCGTGCCAAGCCCGGCTATGTCGAAAAGCTGCTGCCGGTCGGCGAGAAGCGCTACGTCTCCGGCACGCTGCAGATGTATGACGGCATTCCGCAGATCGTGCATCCCGACCGTGTGCTGGACGAGGAAGCGATCTCGAAGCTGTCGGGCATCGATCCCGTCTATCCGCTCACGGAAGGCCTCGCGCTCGGCTCGCTCCGCCGTGCGATTGCGCAAGCGCTGCTGAAGCTGCCGGCCCTGCCGGAATGGATCAGCCCGGACGTGCTGCGCCGCTGCGACTTCCCGCCGATCGCGGAAGCGCTCAATCGCGTGCACCAGCCGCTTGAGCTGACCGACATCCTGCCCGACCGTCCCTTCTGGTCGCGCCTCGCCTTCGACGAGCTCTTGGCCGGCCAGCTCGCACTCGCCCTGATCCGCGCGCAGCTGCGCCGCCCCGCCGGCGTGCGCAACGCCGGCGATGGACACCTGCGCAACAAGATCATCGACGCCCTGCCTTACGCGCTGACGCCGTCACAGCGCAGCGCTGCGGCGGCGATCGCCGAAGACCTCAAGCAGCCGCTGCGCATGCTGCGCCTGCTGCAGGGCGACGTCGGCTCCGGCAAGACCGTGGTGGCGCTGCTCGCGGCCGCCGCGGTCGCCGAAGTCGGCAAGCAGGCCGCGCTGATGGCCCCGACCGAAATCCTGGCGCGCCAGCACATCAAGACCATCGCCCCGCTCGCCGAGCGCGCTGGCATGCGCGTTGCCATCCTCACCGGCCGCGAGAAGGGCAAGGAACGACGCGAGATCATCCTCCAGCTCGCCGAAGGCGAGATCGACCTCCTCGTCGGCACTCATGCGCTGATCCAGGATGACGTGATCTTCAGGGATCTCGCGCTTGCCATCGTCGACGAGCAGCACCGTTTCGGCGTGCGCGAGCGCCTCGCGCTGACATCCAAGGGCGAGGCCGTCGACGTGCTGGTGCTGAGCGCGACCCCGATCCCGCGCACGCTGGTGCTGACCTATTTCGGCGACATGGACATCTCCGAGCTGCGCGAAAAGCCGGCCGGCCGCCAGCCGATCGATACCCGCGCCGTGCCGATGAGCCGGATCAGCGAGGTCATGGAAGGCGTCGGCCGCGCGCTCGAAGCCGGCAAGCTGGTCTACTGGATCTGCCCGCTGGTGGATGAATCCGACGCCGAGGGCACCGAGCATCTCACCAACGCGACCAAGCGGTTCGAGACCCTGCAAAAGCGTTTCGGCGACCACGTCGGGCTCGTCCACGGCCAGATGAAGGGCACCGAGAAGGACCGCGTCATGGCCCAGTTCGCCGCCCACCAGATCGGCCTGTTGGTCGCGACCACCGTTGTCGAGGTCGGCGTCGACGTGCCGGCGGCGACCATCATGGTGATCGAGAACGCCGAGCGCTTCGGCCTTGCCCAGTTGCATCAGCTGCGCGGCCGCATCGGACGCGGCTCGGAAGCCTCGACCTGCATCCTGCTCTACGGCGAGCCGCTCGGCGAGATGTCGAAGGCGCGGCTGAAAGTGATCCGCGAGACCACCGACGGCTTCCGCATCGCCGAGGAAGATCTGAAGCTGCGCGGCGAAGGCGACGTCTTGGGCGTGCGCCAGAGCGGCCTGCCCGGCTACCGCATCGCGCGGGCGGAGGTGCACGGCCAGCTCATCGCCCAGGCCAGAGACGAGGCGCTGCGCATCCTCAAGGACGATCCCAAGCTGAAAGGCGAGCGCGGCGAGGCGCTACGCTGCCTGCTGTATCTCTACGAACGCGATGAGGCTATTCCGCTGATTGGGGCGGGATAGCTTTGAGGCAGTGCCGCAAGGTTCGTAACAAACGCAAGGGCACCGGATCCTCCTCGTCATTGCGAGCGCAGCGAAGCAATCCAGAATCTTTCCGCGGAGGCAGTCTGGGTTGCTTCGCTGCGCTCGCAATGACGTGTTGAGGGAGCGAGAATGCGCGCGATCAGGATTTTGTCCGCGCGATGCTCGCCGCAAACGCCTTCATCAGCTCCGCATCCGCCGCCTCGCCCTTCGCATCCTCGGCGAGATGCTCGAACCACCGCGCAAAGCCCTCGTAGATCTGGCTGGCGGGATGGTCCGGACCCAGGAATCCGGAAATCTCCCGCATCTCGGCGACCCAGCGATAGGCCTTCGGGATCATGTCGGGCAGTGCGACTTCGAGCCGCGCCAAAATGGCGGGTTGGCTCAGCGCGAGCTCGTCGCGCAGCGCATCGGCCGCGCCCGCTTTCGTCGCGGCGATCACCATCGCCGAGCCGATGCCGGCGAGACCCTTGACTATGCCGGCATAGGACATTTTCAGCGCCGACGCCGCGCCGACCGGCCCCTCGACGATCCGCACGTCGAGACCGAGATCCCCGAGCACGGCGACGTCCTTGGCATGCTCGCCCGACATGTAGAAGGCCGGGCTCTTGCCACCTCGCTGCGGCGGAAAGCCGATGATGCCGGCATCGACGAACGGCGCCTGCGCCGAGCCGATGATCTCCTCGATTCTCTGCACGGTATCGACATTGACGGCGTTGCAATCGACCACGACCGGCTTCTTCTCGCGCCTCGCGATCAGCGCGGCCAGCCGCTCGGCCAGCGCCACGGCTTCGCCCGGCGGCACGATCGAGAGGATGATGTCGGCGTCCGCGATCGCGTCGTCCTCGGCGCCGACCATGCCGGCATCCGCCGCGCGTTTCAGCGTCGCCTCGCTCCGCCCCTGCAGCGACGTCAGCACGCGCGCACCGTTCTCGCCGAGGCGGCGGGCCACCGCGCTGCCCATGGCGCCGGGGGCGAGGATCGCAATGGTTTTGGACATCGTGCACTCCAGGTCGAATTCCGAGCGGCAGCCTCGCTCGACCCTGAGACTAGCAGAGGACGAATGCGCCTGCGTGAAAGCGGCCATCCCGCGGCGGAATGGCCCTACTCAGCCTTCGCAGGTTCGGGCCGGAGCGTGGAGGCATTGGCGATACGCGCGGCATTCGCCATGCCCGCAAGCGCGGCCGCCTTCTTCGGATCGGGCGCCGAGCCCGGCTGCACCACGCCGGCCGACATGATCAGCGTCGCGGCGTCCTCGGCGGTGAGATCGACCTCGATGATCTTGCTCTTGGGGACATAGAAGAAGAAGCCGGTGGTCGGGTTCGGCGAGCACGGCAGGAACACCGAGACATGCTCCTCCTGCCCCGGCAGGCTGCGCGAGATGTCCTCGTTCGGCGATTGCGAGATCAGCACGATCGACCACATGCCCGGCGAAGGAAACTCGACCAGGCCCACTTTCCGGAAGCTCGATCCCTTGCCCGAGAACAGCGTCTCGAACACCTGCTTCAGGCCGCGATAGATCGCGCGCACCGCCGGGATCCGGCCGAGAAAGGTCTCGCCGACATCCACCAGCGTGCGGCCGATCAGGTTGGCCGCGAGGAAGCCGACCAGCGTCAGCGTGAAGAATGCGACAATCAGTCCCCAGCCGGGAATGACGTAGGGAAGATAGGTTTCCGGCCGATAGGCCAGCGGCACGAACGGCCGCACCACGCCGTCGACCCAGGTGACGAACCACCAGACCAGGTAGAGGGTGATCGCGATCGGCCCCGTCACCACGAGGCCGGTCAGGAAGTAGTTGCGGAAACGGCCCATCAGGCCGGTATGAGGTTCCGGAACGGGATCAAGAGGCGCAGGCGCGTCGTCGCGGGGGGTCATTCGGGTTCCAGGTCGGTCGCTGCCAACAAGCTAGGGTCTTCTAGCAGGTTTTGGAAGAGAGCGGCCGACCGATATCCGATTGCCTATTCCACAGTCACCGATTTCGCGAGATTGCGCGGCTGGTCGACGTCGGTCCCCATCACGACAGCCGTGTGATAGGCGAGCAGCTGCACCGGGACGGCATAGACCATCGGCGTGAAGGCTGCCGCCATGTCCGGCATCACGATGGTGACGAGGGACTCCACGGTCGCCTCCGCCGCGCCCCTGGCATCGGTCATCAGGATGATGTTGCCGCCGCGCGCGGCGACCTCCTGCATGTTGGAGACGGTCTTCTCGAACACGCGGTCGTGGGGTGCGATGACGACGACCGGCATGGTCTCGTCGATCAGCGCGATCGGCCCGTGCTTGAGCTCGCCGGCGGCATAGCCCTCGGCGTGGATGTAGGAGATCTCCTTCAGCTTCAGCGCGCCTTCGAGCGCCAGCGGGAAGCTGGTGCCGCGGCCGAGATAGAGCACGTCGCGCGACTTGGCGATCCGATGCGCCAGCTTCTCGATCTGGAGCTCGCTGGTGAGCGCATCGGCCATCAGGCGCGGAACCTCGACGAGGCCGTGGACCAGCTTGGTCTCATCCTGGTCCGACAATTCGCCGCGCGCCTTGCCGGCCGCGATCGCAAGGTTTGCCAGCACCATGAGCTGGCACGTGAAGGCCTTGGTCGAGGCGACGCCGATCTCGGGTCCCGCCAGCGTCTGCAGCACCGTCTCGCTCTCCCGCGCGATCGTCGAGGTCGGCACGTTGACGACCGCGATCGTGTGCACGCCCTCGGCCTTGGCATAGCGCAGCGCCGCCAGCGTGTCGGCGGTCTCGCCGGACTGCGAGATGAAGATGGCGAGATCGCCCTTGCGCAAGGGTGCCTCGCGGTAGCGGAATTCGGAGGCGACGTCGACCTCGACCGGCAGGCGCGCGAAGCGCTCGAACCAGTATTTTGCGACGAACCCGGCATAGCTGGCGGTGCCGCAAGCGGTGATGTTGATGCGGCGGATGTCGTTGAAATCGAACGGCAGCTCGACCGGCAGCGCGACGCGCTCGGTCGCCATGTCGACGTAGCGCGCCAGCGTGTGGCCGACCACCTCCGGCTGCTCGTGGATCTCCTTGGCCATGAAGTGGCGGTAGTTGGCCTTGTCGACCAGCGAGGTCGAGGCGGCGTGCCTGATCTTGTCGCGCTGGACGGCATGGCCGTCCTTGTCGAAGATCGCGGCGCTGTTGCGGGTCAGCACCACCCAGTCGCCGTCCTCGAGATAGCTGATCGTGTCCGTGAACGGGCCGAGCGCGATGGCGTCCGAGCCGAGATACATCTCGCCGTCGCCGTAGCCGATCGCCAGCGGCGGGCCGTTGCGGGCGCCGATCATGAGGTCGTTGTCGCCGGCGAAGATGAAGCCGAGCGCGAAGGCGCCGCGCAGGCGCGCCAGCGTCAGCTTCACCGCTTCCACGGGCTTGTTGCCGCGCGTGAGCAGATCGTCGACGAGATGCAGCACGATCTCGGTGTCGGTCTCGGTGTGGAACACCGTGCCCTTCTTTTCGAGCTCCTCGCGCAGCTCGCGGAAATTCTCGATGATGCCGTTGTGGACCACGGCGACGCGCTCGGTCGCGTGCGGATGGGCGTTGTTGACGGTCGGCTTGCCGTGGGTGGCCCAGCGGGTGTGACCGATGCCGGTGGTGCCCAGAAGCGGCTCGGCCTCCAGCCGCTTCTCCAGGTTCTTCAGCTTGCCCTCGGCGCGGCGGCGCTCCAGGTGCTTGCCTTCGAGCGTGGCGACGCCCGCGGAATCGTAGCCGCGATATTCGAGACGTTTGAGCGAATCCACCAATTGCTCTGCAACCGGCTCGCGCCCGAGAATGCCGACAATCCCGCACATGCGGATCACTATCCCCCAAATCGTCGAAAAATCGCCTAAACGACGCGCCCGGTTTTTAGCGAAAATCGCAGGGAACCAGATACTCAATAATTATTGCTGATTGAGACAGCGCTGGAATCGCGATCGAGCTTGGCCTGCGTCGAATTGGCCGACCTTAAACCGTGCACGTTAACTTGTTGTCAACGGATTTGACCAACGATTCAGGCCGGAGAACAAGGTCATGAAAGGCTCGTCCGACCGCAAGGGTCTATCGTCGATGTATCTGCGCGCCAGCGAGACCACGGGCACGCACCTCGCGCATTGGCCGCCGCCACAGCGCGGCAAGGAAAGCAAGCCCGTCTTCGTCAAGCATGTGCAGGGCGAACCCGCCAAGCGCGCCAAGCCGCGCGGCTGGCGCCTGACCCGCGCGATCTTCTCCGAATTCGCCGACGAGGAATAGCGGCGCTCACGTCCTCGGCTTCTTGCCGCCGGTCTTCAGCTCGCGATAGCGCGCCGCGCCGCCTTCGCGGATCGTCTGCGGGCTCCGCTCCAGCGCCATCGCATCGTCGGGGACGTCCTTCGTGATCACCGAGCCGGAGCCGATATAGGCGCCCTTGCCGATCGTCACCGGGGCGACCAGCGAGGAGTTGGTGCCGACGAAGGCGCCCTGCCCGATCACCGTCTTGTGCTTCTTGAAGCCGTCGTAGTTGCAGGTGATGGTGCCGGCGCCGATGTTGGAATTGGCGCCGATTGTAGCATCGCCGATATAGGAGAGATGGTTGACCTTGACGCCGGCCTCCAGCGTCGCCGCCTTGGTCTCCACGAAGTTGCCGATCCGCGCGCCGTCGCCGAGCGAGGTGCCGGGACGCAGCCGCGCATAGGGACCGATCGAGACGTTCTTGCCGAGCGTGGTCTCGACGATATGCGAGAACGAATGGATCACCGTGCCGTCCGCGATCGACACGCCCGGGCCGATCACGACGAACGGCTCGATCGTGACGTCCTTGCCGAACGCGGTGTCGGCGGACAGATACACGGTCTCCGGCGCGATCAGCGTGACGCCGGCCTCCAGCGCCGCCTTGCGCAAGCGCGCCTGCATCACGCTTTCCGCTTCCGCGAGCTGCGCCTTGGTGTTGATGCCGCGCACCTCGTCCTCGCTGGTCTCGATCACCACCGACTCCCATCCCTGCCTGCGGACGATCTCGACCGCATCCGTCAGATAATATTCGCCCTTGGAATTGGCGTTGCCGATCTGCCCGAGAATGTCGAGCGCGCGGCGGCCGTCGATCGCCATCACGCCGGCATTGCACAAATCGATCTTGCGCTCGTCGGCGCTGGCGTCGGCCTGCTCGCGGATCGCAACCAGGCGGTCGCCCTCGACGATGAAGCGGCCGTAGCCGGTCGGGTCGGCGGCGCGAAAGCCGAGCGCGGCAATGGCGGCGCCGCGGGCCAGCGGCGCGCGCAGCCGCGCAAAGGTCTCGGCCGAGATCAGCGGCGTGTCGCCGAACGCGATCAGGAGATCGTCGACGCCGCGCGCGATGGCCTCGCGCGCCGCCAGCACCGCATGCGCGGTGCCGAGCCGCTCGGCTTGCACGAAGGTCAGCGCGTCGGGGCGGATGCGCCTGGCCTCATTGGCGACCGCCTGGTGATCGGGGCCGATGACGACCGCGAGCGAGGTGCCGGTTCCCTTGGGTGAGGCGGCGAGCACGTGGGCGAGCAGACTCTGGTGAGCGACCGGATGCAGCACCTTCGGCAGGCTCGATCGCATGCGCGTGCCTTCGCCGGCGGCGAGCACGATCGTGAGGCTGGAACGGGCGGTCATCGAAATCCTGACGGCTATGGCCGAATCAAATTGGCGCGGCGGGCGGTGCGGCCCTCGGAAGCTACCGCCTTGCTACCCCCGCAAACGCCCGGAATTCAAGTGCGGCGCGCTTTTCCTGTTAATGTTCCCTGATTGATTCGGGGAAGCCGGACGGGGCTGGGCGCTTAAGATTCATGGCAAAGGATTCCGACCCACTGGCGGATGCCTTCTCCACCAAGGAGACCGGCGGGCTGTTCTCCGGACTTCTGGCCGAGGAAAACGCCTTCGACCGGCGCATGATGTGGCGGCTGGGCTCGTGGGGCGTGGCGGCCGTCGGCGCCGTCGTCATTGCCGTGATGGCCAACCAGGCCCAGCTCGGCTGGCGGCGCGACCAGGTTGCGTCCGCCGATCTCGTGCGCCAGGCCGACCGGCTCCAGCTGCTGACCAAGGACAGCCAGAACGAAGCGCGCCGGCTCGCCGCCGCGATCGAGACGCTGAACAGCGACCGCGACCGGCTGTACTCGCGCGTCACCGTGCTGGAGCAAGGGCTCGATTCCGTCACCGGCGCCATTGCCAAGCAGGCCGCCACGCCGCCGCCCGCGAAGCCGCAGGACGCAGCACTGGCAGCGCCCAGTGTCGCGCCGGTCGCCTCGACGCCGACCCCGGCGGGCGAGAAGCCGCGCAGCGAAGCCACCAAGGATGCTCAGAAGGATTCTCAGAAGGACACTTCGAAGGAAGCGTTGAAGGAGCCGGCGAGCCCAGCGCCGCAGACCGCGGCCGCCGCCTCGCTCGTGCAGCAGAATCCGGTCATGAATTCGGCGCTGCCGACCATTCCGCTGGTGCCCGCCAAGTCGCTCATGGCCCCGCCTGATCCGGCCGCATCGAAACTGATGCAGCCCGAAGCGGCTGAAAAGGCCGCCGAGAAGAAGGCCGAGCCGGCGCCCGCCGCGGCCGAGATCGTCGCGACAGCAACGAAAGCGCCGGACACAGCCGAGACCGAATCCCCGGCCATCGCCGTTCAGCAGACGCGCTTTGCGATCGATCTCGGCGGCGCCAACTCGATCGACGGCCTGCGCGCGCTCTGGCGCGGCGTGACCAAGTCCAACCCGGAGATCGCAGCGCTGCGGCCGATCATCATGATCAAGGAAGGCACCACCGGCCTCGGCATGCAGCTCCGCCTCGGCGCCGGTCCCCTGGTCAACGCCGCCGCCGCCGCAAAATTCTGCGCAAGCCTCGCCGAGAACGCCCGTCACTGCGAGACCACCGTGTTCGACGGCCAGCGCCTGTCGATGCGCGGCTCCGACAAGACGCCGGACAAGGGACAGGAGAAGTCCCAAGAGAGGGTGCAAGAGAGGGTTCAGGACAACAGCGTCGAGAGGAGCCAGGACGCCGCACCGCAGGCCGAAGCCGCGCCGACGTCGAGTGCAAAGCCCGAGAAGCCGCAGCGCCGCCGCAGCTATTCGTCGAAACGTTCCAAGCGCGAGGAGCCCGCGCCCCCGCCTGCGGCGCAGCCGACGCCGGCCAAGCCGGAGGCCGCGTCGGCCACATCGACGCTGTCGTCGATCTTCAGGCGCTAAAGCATGATCCGGAAAAGTGCGAAGCGGTTTTCCGGAAAGATCATGCGCAAGCAACAAACTAAAGCGCGATGACGATTCATCCAAATCTCATCGCGCTTTAGAACGCCCCGCCGCGACCGAAGCCGCTTGCATGCGGCGATCGGACGCTTGGACCCGAGCTGGCAGGTTTGCGTTCTTTCACAGCGCCCCGCCCCGTCCAAACCTTGCGGCATCCGATGAACGAACTTGATGATGTGCTGAGACTGCTCGTCGCGGCGGGTACGGGCCTCCTGATCGGCATCGACCGCGACATGAACGACAAGCCGGTGGGAATGCGAACCCTGGCGCTGGTCGCTCTCGGCTCCGCACTGGTGTCGATCTCGGTGATCGAGTTCCAGAACCTGCGCGAGCATCCGGATGCGATCTCCCGGGTCATCCAGGGCGTCGTTGCCGGCGTATTGACCGGTGTCGGCTTCATCGGCGCAGGCGTCATCCTGCACGACGCCAAGGCGAAGACGGTTCACGGCCTCACCACGGCCGCAACCGTGTGGATTGCGGCGGGCCTTGGCATTGCGTGCGCGCTCGGCGCGTGGCTGCTCGTCGGCGCCGCGATCGCGGTGACGTTGCTCGTGCTGTTCGTTCTCGGCTGGGTCGAGCGCCGGCTGGGCTTGAAATAGCGCGCCGGCGGCCTGCCGGGACGTACCAAATGATACGGAAGAGGTTTGCGTAAGACGGCACTATCCGCAACGAATTCGATTCGGAGCGGAGATGACCGACGCGAACTTTCTGCGGGAGCAACTCGCGTTGATCCGCGACCTGGCCGACCGGGCCGATCCCCACATCAGGAAACGACTGCTCGCCTTGGCTGAAAAATACGAGCGCCGGCTGGCGGAGCAGAGCCGGAACACGCAAGGTCGCAATTGATCGCCCGCTGATCGCCGTCGGCGCAGGCGACGACTATTCCATGCGCGCCTTTTCCTTCAGGTCACGGATGCGCATCTCCGCCTCGTCCTTGGATTGGACGATGTCCGACCAATCCTCGACCCGCGCCTCCTTGCTCAGCCTCTTGAGCTCGCTGAGCTGCTCCTGCGTCGGCTTCTCCATGCCTCACTCCTCGACGGCAATGCCTTCGGCAACACATGTTGAGAACCAGCGGGAGGCTCGCCTGTTCCTGGACGGTGTCCGGGCGGATCAATAGAAACCTCGCCTGCCCTGTTGCCTGCCCGCGCCTTCCCGACCATATTGCCGCCATGACAAAGAAGCCCTTCCGCCTCACGCCCTACCAGGTGCAGTTCCTGCTCGTGGTGGGATTCGTCACCCTCGGCTGCGCGCTCTACGTGCGCTATCTCGCGATCGAGTTTTCGCAGGTTGCGCTCGCCTGCGACGCCGGGCTTCAGACGCTGGTCTGCAAGTCGCGGTCGGTCGCAACCGTGCTGTTCAAGAATTCGGTGTTCGGCATCGTGGCGCTGGTGGTCGCAACGCTGAACCTGATGCGGCCGTCGATCGTGCTGCTCACCGTCGGCCTCGTCGCCGCGGGCCTCGGCATCGTGCTCTACAATGTCGTGCTGTCGGGCCTTGCGATCGGCCTGCTCATCCTTGGCTTTGCTCGGCCCGCGCCCGCCACAGCGTGAGGGCGAACAGCAGGTAGACCGCGCAGGTCCACAGCGACTGCCAATTGTCGCGGCCTTCGTTGAAGAGCACGTACACGGCCGACAGCGCCAGCACTCCCGCGAACACCGCCTCCGCGATCGGACGCTGGCCGATCTGCGGCCGGTTCAGCATCAGGAGCGCGAACGGCACCACCGCCATCGTCAGCGCGGCGTAGGGGAAATCCTTGTAGCGCGGGTCGAACACGAAGCCGAGCGCGGTCGCGGCCGCGATCACCGCCGTCACCGCCAGCGTCAGGCCGAGCACCGCGGTGAGCTTCGACCATTTCCGGCCCTCGCGCGGGCCGAGCAGGTCGAGGAAGGTCGGCAGGCTGCGGCCGATCACCATCGCCTGCGCGCAGAAGATCGGCGACAGGATGCCGGCCAGCAGCAGCGCGCCCCAGAGCAGCCAGCCGCCGATGCCGTAGCTCTCGTAATACATCTTGTCGGCGCCGATCCCGAGCAGGATTCCGGCCGTCGTCGCCGAGAGGCCGACGCCGAGCCAGGCCGGGAAGCGCGGCGTCCACGGCCGCCGGCGCAGCGTGATCAGCGCGACCGCGAACACCAGCACGGAAAGTCCCATGCCGGCGCCCATGTACCATTTCCAGTACGGGAAATTGCTGATCGACTGGCCCGGCGGATATTTCAGATTCCGCCCCACGGAATCGTAGAGGCCCCAATAGCCGCCGACGGTGCCTTCCAGCTTGCGCTTCCACGGCTGGTCGTAGGACTCGATCAGGTTGACGCGGAATTTCTGCGCCTTCGCGAGGGCCAGGATTTCCGAAACGACACGCGCCTGGTTGGTGCGCGAGGGCAGCGCGCCGTCGCGCATGCGGCCCGCGCTCGGCCAGCCGGTTTCGCCGATCAGGATCTCCTTGCCGGGAAACGCCACCGCCATGCGCTCGCGGATCGCCTGGATATGAGCGGAGGCGAATTTCGCCTTGATGGGGAAATCCTCCCAGTAGGGCAGGATGTGAATCGTGACGAAGTCGACCGCGTCATAGACTTCGCGGTTCTTCAGCCAATATTCCCAGACATCGGCATAGGTGACGGGCACGTTGACCTGCGTCTTCACCAGGCGGATGAGCGAGACGAGGTCCGCCGTCGTCATCTCGCCGCGCAGCAGCACCTCGTTGCCGACGATGACCGAGGTGATGATGTCGGGGAATTGCTTGGTGAGGCGGATGGCAAGCCCGGCCTGCTCGTAATTCTTGGTGCGGTTGCTGGAGAGCCAGATGCCCTGCAGCACTTTCAGTCCGCCGACCTTGGCGGCGATCGCCGGCACCTGGTCGAGCCCGTTCTCCATCGAATAGGTGCGGACGCAGTCGGTGATCTCCTTGAGCTGGCGCAGGTCCTGCTCGATCTGGTCGGCCTCGATATGGGTCCAGGATTCCAGCGGCGTCTGCTCGCCGCGGAACGGCGCGTAGGAGACGCATTGAACCTTGTCGGCGGGGTCGATCGGGGCGCGCGCGAGCGTGATCGGCGTGGCAAGCCACCACCACACGGCAGCGATCGCACCCAGTGAGACGAGCAGAAGCGCCAGTGGCGTACGAAGAGAAATCGGTTCCGTCCTCCGCGAAGGGCCGTCGATTACCTGCATCCACGCCGTCTGCCAAGGGGGCACCCAAGGTGGATCCCTCGCGCCCCCAGGGAATTTACCTTTGGCCGTTCGACCGTGATCTAGGATCGTGACTTTGCTGGACAAAATTCGAAATACAGGTCATGGACTCCGAAAGACTTTTCCGCCGCATTGGAGACCCATTTGGACGCCATCAGCTGGCGCGTCCGCGGACCTCCTGACGCGGACGGCCAGCGGATACATTGGGGAATTCATGCGGCAACGGGTGTTCGAGTCACGAAATGCGGTCCTGCGGCAGTTCGCCGCCACCTTGGCCGTCTCCTGCCTGCTCGTTCTGATCGCCGTTGGCGGCGCCTCCGCCCAGAGCGGCACGCCGACCCCCGACCAGGGCAAGGCGGCCGCCCAGCCCGCCGAGGCCGCCAAGGACGCCGCCCAGAATCAGAACCAGAAGCGAACTGACGAGTTCGCCGAGGCTGCCCGCACCATCAACGGTCCGGCCGGCAACCCCGAATGCGTTTGGCTCGGCCGCCGTGCGGTTCAGTTGATGTACAGGGACGACCTCGATACCGCCTTCCGCCACATCGATCTCTACGATCGGTTCGGCTGTCCCGGCGGCCACATCCAGGCCGCGTTCCGCTGCTTGACCCGCTTTCTCCCTCAGATCGACGACAAGGCTCCGAATACCCTGAACAATCTGACCCAGGCCTGTTGGATCAACCCGGCTGCGCAGCCGCAGCAGACGACGGCGGCCGCCTCACCGTCGCCCACCCCGGCTCCCGGCGCCTCGCAGCCCCAGCCGGCAGCGAGCCCCTCGCCCGCGGCCAGTCCGACGCCGGGCCCATCCAAATAGTCGCAGGCCGGCTTCAGCCTCCGTTCAGGAACGACGGGCGATATCTGCGGTCGGCACTGCCGCTCGTCCCAAAATGCCATGCCCTCATAAGGACATGAGGCCATGACAGTTGTGAAACCGCGCGGTGGAGGTATGCTTCCTTTGCCGCGGACACGGTCGGATCTCGGGGTCAGATCCGCTTCCCTGCCACCTCAGCCCCTATTGGTTTAGCCGCGATGCGCGTTGTCGCCGCCGTTCTGTTGCTCGTGTCTGCGCTCCATGCAGGCGTCTGGGGAGTCCTGCGCGAGAAGGAACCCGCGCCTGACTTCAAAGGCCTGTTGCCCAGCGTCTCCTACGCGCCGTTCGAAGGCTCGGCCCACCCCGACATCGACAACATCCCGACGGTCGAGAAAATCCGCGCCGACCTGAAGACACTGTCGACCATGACGCGCGCGATCCGCCTCTACTCGTCGACCGGCGGCGTGGAGCTGGTGCCGCCGATCGCGGCCGAGTTCGGCCTCAAGGTCACCGTCGGCGCCTGGATCGACAAGGACAAGGATCGCAACCAGCGCGAGATCAAGGCGGCCATCGAGCTCGCCCGCAAGAACAGCAACGTCGTCGGCGTCGTCGTCGGCAACGAGGTGATCTACCGCGGCGAGCAGAAGGTCGAAGACCTCATCGACATGATCAAGAAGGTGAAGGGCGCGGTCCGCGTGCCCGTCACCACCGGCGAGATCTGGAACATCTGGCGCGACAATCCCGAGCTCGCCTCCAGTGTCGATTTCATCGCGGCGCACGTGCTGCCCTATTGGGAAAACTTCCGCTCGGACCAGGCCGTCGATCAGGCCGTCGACCGCTACAACCTGCTGCGCAACCTGTTCCCCGGCAAGCGCATCGTGATCGCCGAGTTCGGCTGGCCGAGCCAGGGCTACAACTTACGCAACGCCGATCCGGGCCCGTTCCAGCAGGCGCTGGTGCTGCGCAACTTCGTCAGCCGCGCCGAAGCCATCGGCATGGAATACAACATCGTCGAAGCCATCGATCAGCCCTGGAAGTTCTTCGAAGGCGGCGTCGGTCCGTATTGGGGCGTGCTCAACGCCAGCCGCGAGCCGAAATTCGCCTGGACCGGCCCGGTCGAGAATCCGGACTATTGGAAGCTGATGGGCATCGCGCTGCTGGTTGGCGTGCTGCTGTCGCTGCCGATCCTGCGGATCGAAAAGGCGACCGCGAGGCAAGCTTTCCTGCTGTCGGCGACCGCCAACGGCGTCGGCGCCTGGGCCGCGACCGTGTTCGCGTTCTGGAACAGCCACTACTTCATCTTCGGCTCGGCCTTCGCGTTGACGCTGGGCATGATCCTGCTCGTTCCGCTCGTCCTCATCGCGATGGCGCGCATCGACGAGATCGCCGCGGTCGCCTTCGGCCGGCCGCCGCAGCGGCTGATCACGAAGGACAAGCCGGTCGCGAACGTGCCCGAGAATTACTGCCCCAAGGTCTCGATCCACATCCCCGCTTATTTCGAGCCGGTCGAGATGCTGAAGCAGACGCTGGATGCGCTGTCGCGGCTGAACTATCCGAACTACGAATGCGTGGTGATCATCAACAACACGCCGGATCCCGCCTTCTGGCAGCCGATCCAGGACCATTGCCGCGCGCTCGGTGAACGCTTCAAGTTCATCAACGCCGAGAAGGTGCAGGGCTTCAAGGCCGGCGCGCTACGAATCGCGATGGACCGCACCGCGGCCGATGCCGAGATCATCGGCATCCTCGATGCCGACTATGTCGTCGAGCCCGACTGGCTCAAGGACCTCGTGCCCGCTTTCGCCGACCCGCGCGTTGGCCTCGTGCAGGCGCCGCAGGAGCACCGCGACGGCGACCTGTCGATCATGCACTACATCATGAACGGCGAATATGCCGGCTTCTTCGACATCGGCATGGTCCAGCGCAACGAGGCCAACGCCATCATCGTGCACGGCACGATGTGCCTGATCCGCCGCGCCGCGATGGACATGGCCGGAGGCTGGTCGAGCGACACGATCTGCGAGGATTCCGATCTTGGCCTTGCCATCCAGGAGCTCGGCTGGACCACCCACTACACCAACACCCGCTACGGCGCGGGCCTCTTGCCCGACACCTACGAGGCCTTCAAGAAGCAGCGCCACCGCTGGGCCTATGGCGGCCTGCAGATCGTCAAGAAGCACTGGCGCCGCTTCCTGCCCGGCGCGAGCCGGCTGACGCCCGACCAGAAGCGCGAATATGGCCTCGGCTGGCTGAACTGGCTGGGCGCCGAAAGCCTCGGCGTGGTGGTGGCGCTGCTCAACCTCGTCTGGGTGCCGATCGTCGCCTTCGCCGACATCGCCATCCCCGACAAGATCCTGACGCTCCCGATCATCGGCGCCTTCATCGTCTCGCTGGCGCACTTCCTGTCGATGTACCGCGCCCGCGTCGCCATCAAGCCCGGCCAGATGCTGGGCGCCATGATCGCGGCGATGAGCGTGCAATGGACGGTGTCGCGCGCGGTGGCGCAGGGCCTGATCACCGAGCACATCGCCTTCGCCCGCACCTCCAAGGGCGGCCTGTCCAGGATGTCGATCGAGTTCCAGGCGTTCTGGGAGGCCGTGATCGGCGCGCTCCTGCTGATCGGCGCCGGCGTGCTGATCGCCACCAACAATTATCGGCAGATCACCGAGATCTACATCTTCGCCGGCGTCTTGGTGTTGCAGAGCCTGCCGTTCCTGGCCGCTGTCGCGATCGCCATCCTCGAGCTGAGCCGCATCAACTCGTTCCAGTTCTGGCACGACAGCGCGATCCGCACCGCCGAGCTGATTGGCCTGCGTCCGGTCGCGCTGCCCCCCGTAGGCGCGCCGCAAGCCGTGCCGACCGAGGTGCGGCGGGAGGCGAACTGACCCTGCTCCACGCCGGTCTTGGGACCTCGTGCTTCAAATCGACGAGGTCTTCGGCGTGGATGACCAGCCACCAATTGAGATGAGAATCGTGGCCTAAGCGGCGGATAGCCCAAACAAATCCCCGCTGCTGCCGCGATCTTCGGCAACCACCCGCACTATTGACCTCCGCAGCCACTCCCCCTACACAGCGCGGGCCGAAGGCATGATCCGGAAACAGCCGGTTTTCCCCGCGACGCGACCTTTATGCGAAGCGGCAAGACATGCCTCTCGAATGTCCGACGACGATGGCGATCTCTTATTCTTAGCCATCAGCGGCCATGGGAGCGCGTAGCTCAGCCGGTAGAGCACGTGACTTTTAATCACGGGGTCCTGGGTTCGAGCCCCAGCGCGCTCACCAGTAAAATCAGTAGGTTGTGGCTGATCAGATCATTGCTTGCTGCAGTCTGGGGGCACGTCAGGGGCACAAATCACGGAAATGCCCGGGATTGGCCCGCATCTCCCACAGTGCTGGCGCGGGCGGTGATCGGCAGGACGGGCCGAGCGGCAGCTGCCGGCGTTTACAGCGGGCGACCTAAAGCCCAATCCGGTGGCAGACACTTCGCGCAAACTCGTTGCCAGCTCACGAAGCCATTTCCCTCGGGCCTCGAAGCACCACTGAAACAAAGCCGTCCTAGCGCGTCGCTTTGTTGACCTAAGGGGGATTGCCATGTGGACGCTTATTGCCACCTTGTACCGCGAGTTTTGCCTGGCCCGGCTTGAGGAGATCAGGAAGCTCGAACCGACGCTGTAACAGCGGCGGCGCCCTGCTCCGTCACAAGCCTGTGGCACAGCCATTGCATTTTGAGAGCCAACTGGGATTTCAGAGCCCAGTTAGAAAATAGGCCCGCCGAGACGCGTATTTCGAGTTCGGCGCCGCTCGTTGTAGCTCTAACTATTAGGAACTGGCTCATGTCTTATGATGCAGCCACCGTGCAAATGCTTCGCGACGTCCTGGACGACGTTCTTTCCAGTCCGACATTCACCCAGCAGAATCGACGGACCGCAGTCGAGGTCGCCGAACGCGTCCTCAAGCTCGCTGCCCAAGGCGAGCGCCACCCCGAGAATATCAAACGCCATTTGCGGAACGAGTTTTTCGCTTCGAATCTCGCGAGGCATTGAAGGCCCGGCGCGGCGGGCCTTTTATTTGCGCGGCTTGCACAATATTTCTGCGAGCCAACTGAGCCGGTCGTTTGTTTCAGTAATGCGGGTACTTGGGGCGACACCTCATACTCGAGCCTCACGCCGGTCCATCCGCGAGCCCCTGCTTGGCTAGTCCATCAGGGGCTTTGCTGTTCGCGCTATCTCGGGCAATCCCGATGCCTCTTTTTACTTACAAGCTTATTGATGCGCATTTCGTTTCGGACTTCGGAGCGCACGATTTGCCTAGCGAAACGGAAGCGCAAATAGAGGCCATCAAGCTCGCTCGTTCGTTGCGCGAGAGCGGAACGCCACCAGCGTGATCCGGCTTGGTGGCGTTTCGTTTCGGTGGCCTATTCCCGGCCAGATTAGACCCTATGGGCCGATCCGCCGCGCGTCTGAATCATGCTGCGCTCCGGGGTGGTCGTGATGGAGGTGCCGTTATCGTAGTACGTGAACTTGAAACCGGGAATACTCAGCTGCAGAATGGCCGTTGCTTCTTTTCCGCCAGACACCTTCTCCAGTTCTTCATCGCTGAGGATATGTTCGGGATTCATTTGTCTTCTCCGCTGTACGAGCTGCTTCTTACTCCTACAGCATGGTCCAACGAGCGGGCCTCTTCAGTGACCCCGCTCACATTCGGACGGACGTGCTACTATTGTATATCGAGCTAGGCCGGCCATTTGCACAGCGCCGCTGGCGGCGCTCGACGGATAGCGGGCCGTGCATGGTTAGAGACCCGCTCCGAGGCGATCCGCCGGCTTGTCGAGATCGGGCTCAAGAAACCATAACGTCATCGCGCGATAAACTGGTCCACCTAAACCCTTGCCCGAGCGGCGGAGGTGCGGAATCATGCAGTTTTCAGAGCTATTTTACTGGGGGCGGCGCATGGGGGTTTCAGGGAAAGTATCGGCGCGAATCTCAGCACAACTAAAAAAATATCAGAAGGTGCTGGAAACGGCGAAGCAGCGGGACATAGGCGAAGCCGATACAGTAACTATCATCACTGACTTCCTCTGCGACGCGCTGGGCTACGACAAATACAAGGAAGTTTCCAGTGAGCATGCCATCCGCGGCACCTACGTCGACCGCGTCGTAACGGTCGATAATAAGAAGCGGTTCTTAATTGAGGCAAAAGCCATTGGCGTCGAGCTGAAGGATTCTCACGTCAAGCAAGCTGTCGACTATGCTGCCAACGAAGGCGTGTCTTGGGTTGTCCTGTCGAATGGCGCGATCTGGAGACTGTACAATCTGAAATTCGGCAAACCGATCGATAAGACGCTCGTCTTCGAAATCGACGTACTGTCATGCGATTGCAAGAGCGACGACGTAGTTGGATGCTTCGGCAGCTTAAGCGCCGAAGGCTATTCGAAGGACTCGCTGACCGAGCTGCTGACCGAAAAGCAAACCAGTAGCAAATATACAATCGCTGCCATATTGCGAACCGACAAGATGTTGGAAGCTATCCGCAAGGAGGTTCGCCGGCTCTCGGGCCTAAGGCTAGATCCTGAATATCTGTCCTCGTTGTTGGAAAATGAAATAGTAAAGCGGGAACTGGTCGACAGCGAAGAGGCACAGGCCGCCACAGCATATGTGAAAAAACTCAAGAAGGCGTCAGAGAGGGAGAAGGCTGAGGCTGCCAACGTGCCGAACGAAGTTGCGGCTGCCCAAGCCACACTGCAAACGACTTAGGTAAAAGCTGCCAGTTGGTCGAGATCCGGCTGAGGAAGGGGAAATGACCGACACGCCGAAATTCGGATTCTTTCCCGGGCGGCGCGACCGAGATCGCACCTTTCTTGAGATGGTCCGCGTAGAGGGAATTTTTCAAAGTGCTGCGGCAAAGCTCGAATGGGCAAACAGGCACATCGCCGAATTGGATCGGCAATCATCCGAGCATCTGAAAGCCACTTGCACCTTTCGTTTACAGCGATCCGGCCTGGCCGGCGGCACGCGCATGCTGTTCAATGCGCCCTACAGCGTACCGCTTCGCTTCGGCCTGATGATTGGGGATGTCGCCAATAACCTGAGATCCACGCTCGACCACATTGCCTGGAAGGTGACGTCGCGACACGTTCCCGATGAAAATCTGCAGAGGAAAATTCAGTACCCGTTCCCCGGCAAGAACGGTCTTCAGCAAGCGATCAAAAGCACATTCCTGATCAGGGCTGGCGATGAAGCCGTAAAGATCGTTGAGAAGTACAGCGATGCCATCAACGGACTCGATCAGCTCAACAACGGGGATAAACATCGGCTGACGACGCCACTTTCACAGGTGGCGGAAATCCGCGGCTCTCCACAAAGGCGCCCCCGCCAAACGACTACGTCCCAGCCAACGAACTTCTGATGGGACCTCTACACAAGAAGACCATTCTGACAGGCGGCTTTCCGATCTACATGGACAGAAGCGGAGCCGTCGATCTGAGCAATTTTGATATGACGCTGCATTTGATTCTTTTGGATGGTCCCTTCGCAGGCCAGCCGGCGATTTTGGCTTTGAAGCATTTGGCGCAGACCGCAGAGGCGATCGTGGCGGACTTCTGCAAGGCATTCCCTAATATGCTGTCGCCGACGTACTTCGCTGGCGATGACGATCCTCTCTAAATGCAACGGGCTGGCCGGGGATACGACCTCGCTTTGAGACCGCCCGTAAATTTCCCAGGTCAGCAAAAACCCGCCGGCCCGGGAAGCCGACGGGTTTCGGCGGGCTCAATGGCCCAACAAAAACACCTTCGGGGGAAGCGGCTGAGGATTGAGGGCCACACGGTCGAGCGCGGAGGCTTGGTGCGAAACGGCAAATCGGTGCTGTAATCCACCTACGACGATAATTCCGCCCACCACGCGATCGAGTTCATCAGAGTCCAATTCGGTAACCTTGAAATCGGCTGTATTGGTCATTGGTCTCTCCTTTTGCAGTACCATAGCTGCGCAGGCGAGAATGTGTCCGGCCACTGCGGCCGACTGTGAGCCAGATCACCCTCCTGTGAAGCGGATACTCTCAAGCTCGCCTCTCGGTGTCACAAGCCGTCCGCCGCCGCTCAATCGCGATCGTCAGGGCGATGTCGAGGCATCTGGCGAACGCCACGATCAATTCGGTGGGTATACTCTTGTGAAACCTATCAACCAGCGCCGCAGTGACCCGCGATCAATATCAGGATGCCATCGCGTGTTGGATCGAGGCTGCCGGGATGGAACATCGCCCCATCCCCGTCCCCTCGTACTTGCGCCGCGCTGCGCTGCGGCCGGGTAGTTGAAATCCACAAAACCCGCTGACAACGCCTGCGAAACGTGTACGCTTCCCCAAAACCGGAGGAGCGGCATGTTTGAAATCAAGGGTTTCGACACGGCGGGCGTCGTCAGCCTCAAGCGGCCTTCACTCGCGGCGGCCCTCAAGAAGGCCCGAGAGCTGGTCGAGGACGGCTGCTGGGACGTTCAGGTCGTCGATCCCGCCGGCCGGGTCTACTCTTCGTTCGAGGAGCAAGCGGCCTAGCGCGCCTCGCTTCAGCTGTCCGGCACTGCGACCGTAGCCGGCGCGGTCAGTGGCGCCCCTCCGATCGACACCGGGCCCAGAGGCCCCAGCGGCTTGGGCTCGCGCACCAGCCGCTTGCGCATCGCGGCGGACAGGCCGTAGCGCGCGTTCGCTCTGCGAACGGACGACGTCACGTCCGACATCATCACGTTCTGCAGCGATTCGACCTTGGCGATCAGCGTCGACAGCTGCGAGGAGATCTTCTTCACGTCGATCCGCTCGTCGGTGATGCTCTGCCGCAGCGACAGCAGCAGCATCGAATCCTGCTGCAGCAGAACCGAGTTCTGGTCCGCCGCCTGGTTGTTCTGCTGCAGCAACGCGGTGTGTTGCTGCTGGGCCGCCTGAATGTCCTTCAACGCAGCGATGACGGGGTCCGGCTTCGGCTCGGGCGCTTCCGGACGCGGAAGCAGCTCGGCCAGGCGAGCGACGTTCAGCGAGGAAAAATCCGCCGGCGAGGTGTAGACGGCCGCCGCGCCGTTGATGGCCAACGCACAAAGCGCAAAGGCCATGATCGGTTTGCGGCTGGATCGCTTGACCGGCTCCGCGGCCTCGGGAGTCTCGGATTGCCGGGATGCCGCGGCATCGGCCAGTGCGACGGCGTCGAGCTCTTCGGCGAAGCTTGCTGTTTCGAAGGACGTGGTCACGTGCTTGGACCCCAATGAGCGAGCAACAGGCGGCCGCCCTTGGAACGTCCTCACGACGAGTCCTTGTACGCAGCACCCTTACACAACTGCCTAAAATTGTGAGCTTTTCTGATTAATTCCACGTTAGCGGCCGGGCCGGCAGACGGCTCGGAAACCCCGGTCGATTACGGATCTGCACGCTCTCGCCGCACAGCCCCAACCATGGCCGCCTCCGCAACGGATTTTCCGAATTCTGGCATCATGCCACTGTTTTGCCCGACGGATCAAGGGTCGAACGTCGGGGTCCATCGTCTCCGGTGCAGGACGCATGACCGCACAATGACTTAGCTACTGTGCATGGGGTTGTTTTCGCAGTTTTTGATTTACCCCTCGTCCAGCAGCTCGAACAGCTCCTCCACCCGCTCGAACGGCGCATCGCGCATCGGGCTATGATAGACGACGCGGTCGCCGTCGCGTTGCAGTGACTTGCCGCGTGACTTGCGCAGGCGTCCGGGCAGGAACGTCGCGGCCGCGGCTTCCGGGCCGACGTCGAGGCGGATGATGCCGCGTCGCTTGCATTCGATCCTGAGCTTGGCCGCGGCGAAGAAGTCGCGCGCGAGCTTCGGCAAGGGTCCGAAGCGGCGGGAGGTCTCCTCCTCGAGGTCGTCGAGATCGTCCTCGTCGTTGCATCGCGCGGCGCGGGCATAGAGCTCGAGCCGCACCGGCTCGGACTGCACGTAGCTCTCGGGCAGCATGTCCCCGACCGGCAGGTTGAGGTCGGGCACCCACAGCGCAGCGTGCTGCTCGTCAGTCTTCTCCGAGGCCATTTTCAGGAGGTGGCTGTAGAGCACCGGTCCGAACACCTGGACGTGGCCGGATTGCTGCTCCGAGAACAGATCGCCCGCGCCTCGCAGGTCGAGGTCGCGCTCGCTGATGGCAAAGCCCGCGCCCGGCCGGCTGAATTCCTCGAGCACGGCGAGGCGCTTCTCGGATTGTCCTGATGCCGTCTCGGTGAGCAGATGCGCGAAGGCGCGGATGCCGCTGCGGCCGACGCGTCCGCGCAGCTGGTGCAGCTGGGCAAGGCCGAACTTTTCCGGCCAGCACACCACGATGGTGTTGGCGCGGGGAATGTCGAGGCCGCTCTCCACGATGTTGGTCGCGAGCAGGACGTCGGCATGGCCTTCGACGAAGCTCATCATGCGGTCGTCGATCTCGTCGGCCGCCAGCCTGCCATGCAGACAGACGATGCGAAGGTCCGGCGCCACGGCCCGTACCCGCGCCAGCATGGGATCGAGATCCTGGATGCGCGGGCAGATCAAGAAACTTTGGCCGTGGCGGCGCTGCTCGCGGAGCAGTGCCGAGGCGATCGCCGCATCCGACAGCGGCGCGATCCTTGTCGCGACCGGAAGCCGGTGCACCGGGGGCGAAGCGATCACGCTGAGATCGCGGAAGCCGGCAAGGCCGGCGGCCAGCGTGCGCGGGATCGGCGTCGCGCTCATCATCAGGACATGGACGTTCCTGGCGAGCCCTGCGAGCTTGGCCTTCTCCGCCGCGCCAAAATGCTGCTCCTCGTCGACGATGACGAGGCCGAGATCGTCGAACCTGACGTCCTTGCCGGTGAGCGCCTGCGTGCCGATCACGACCTTGATCCGGCCGCTGCGCAGGCCCTCCCTGGTGTCCCGCAGCGCCGCGCCCGAGGTGGCGCGCGACAGGTTGCCGACCTCGATGCCGAACGGGGCAAAGCGCTTCTGGAACGTCGCGACGTGCTGGCGGGCCAGCACCGTCGTCGGCACCGCGACCGCCACCTGCTTGCCCGACAGCACCACGGCGGCCGCGGCGCGCAGCGCGACCTCGGTCTTGCCGAAGCCGACGTCGCCGCAGATCACCCGGTCCATCGGATGGCCCGATGCGAGATCGTCCAGCACGTCCCGGATCGCCTGGGCCTGGTCGATGGTCGTGAAGTAGGGAAAGCGCGCGACGAACTTCTCGTAGGCCGATCCCGGCGGCACCAGCTTTTCGCCGCGCCGCCGCCGTCGCTGGCTGATGTGCCTGGCGAGCGCCTTGCCCGCGATCTGGATCTCGCGCTCGGCCTCGCCGCGGCGCGCCCACCATGTGCTGCCGTCCGCCTTGTCGAGCGAAACCTTGCCGAGCTCGGCGGCGTAAGGCCACATCAAGGCGAGATCGGGCGGCGGCACCAGCACCGCATTGTCGCCGGCGAACTTCAGGCGGATCATCTCGCGCATCGCGCCGCCGCCGGTGTTGACCGTCTGCAGGCCGTCGAGCACGGCAAGGCCGCGCTGGAGATGAACGACCACGGTGCCCTGCTCCGGCGCGTCGGCATGGTCGAAGGCCGCGCTCCAGGCGCGCGCCAACGGTTGCGGATGATGCGCGCGGCTGCCGAGCACGTCGGACGCCGTCACCACGACCAGAGGCTTCTTCCCCGGCACGACGAAGCCGGCATCGAGATCGGCGAGCAGCGCCGCCTCGCCGCACCGTCCGCGCGCCACCTCCCCCCAGTCCTCACAGCGCTCCGCCTTGACGCCGCTCATCCGCTCCATCACGCGCAGATCGTCCTCGTGCGCGGCGACGAGGACCAGCCGCGACCCGGCCCGGCGCGTCTCCTCGACGAAGCCGCGCAACGCCTTTCGGGAGGATGTCAGCTTCGAGAACTCCGGGATGGCCTGGCACGGCGCCGTCCGCGGCAACACCTTCATGCCCTTGGAGAGCCGCTTCCAATCGCTCCGCCCGAGATATTCGCGCTGCCGCTCGCTGCGGGGCGCGGCCTCCTCGATCGTGTCGAGCCATCCGTCGGCGTGCAAGGGAACGCTTGCATCGGCGATCCATTTGGCGCCCGCGCAATAATCGAACAGGCTCGCGCGCTTGCCGCCCTTGCCGGCAAGGCCGAGCCGCTCCGACATGGGATCGACGAGCAGCTCCCTGGTTTCGAAAATGATCCTGTGCTCATGCGGGTCGAACGCCACGATCCGTTTGATCGTCTGCTGCGAATGCTCGATCCGGAACGGCCCCAGCGCGCCGGCGGGAAATATCTCGAAGGTCTGGCCGTGAAACAGCGCCCCGCCCGGATAGTCCGGCTCGTCGTCGAGATCGTAACCGAGGGATTGGAGGCGGGACTCGAGGTCGTGCTCGGAGAACGGGCCGCCCACCTTCAAGCTCAGGCTCAGGCGCGACAGGCTGGCCGGCGGCGGCAGGCGCTCCATCACCGCCTCCGCCGTCGAGACGAGAAACACCGGCTTCTTGGATTTCGCAAGACGCCTCAGAACGGAGGCTCTGCGCCCTGCAAGCTCGTGCGACGGCTCCAGCTGATCGAACGGCAACGTGTTCAAGCGCGGAAACACCATCACCTCGCAGGAAGGGTCGAGCGCGTGAATGACGCTGCCGAGCCGCTCGGCCCTGTTCTCGCTCTCGGCGAGAAAGACGATGCCGCTGCGTCCGGACTGCTTCCATTGTGCAAGCAGATGAAGGGCCATCATGCCGAGAGGCGAGGAAGACGAGATCGTGGCGCGCTGCGATCCTTTGCTCTTCTTCGGCGGCTTCTTGGTCACGCCCGCCTTCTTGGAAAGCCTCACTTGATCCCGCTTCTGCTCTTGAATCGCCGCAAACTGAGTGCGAGCCGCCTCGATCCTCGAATCGGCAGCTCGCCGCCATGCATATGGGATTTGCCATGCGAACGCACCCCTCCCCGGCAACGTTCGAGGCGGCGGCGCGATCCCTTTCGATCCGGCTTTTGACCGTGAGAATGGCGGCACGAAAAACCCCAGCGCTTGGAGCCACGCTGGGGCGTTTCGTTCAAAATGAATCGGTTAAGCAATGACCTCTTCTTAGCAGCGGGTTCGCCGGGCGCTTGTGAATTGGTTCACACGCATTCGAGGTTCCAGGACTGGCCGATCGGACCAACTCCGGCCGGCCGGAACGGGCTACCGCATCGTCCGGTTTGAGCGCGCCCTCGCCGCGCGCTATGATGCCCGCTTTGACGGAGGATCATTTGAAACCATTCATTTTCATCGGCGCCGTCGCGCTGCTTGCGGCGGTCCCCTGCCATGCACAGACGCTGGTCGATCCCAGCAAGGTCGCTCCCGAATACCGGGAGGCGGCCGAGAAGCGCCGGGCCGAGCAGCTGCGCCAGCGCGAATGCGCGCGGCAGGCCGATCTCGAGAAGGTGCTGCCGAGGGACCGCACCGCCTTCCTCAACCGTTGCCTGGAAACGATGGCGGCCAAGCAATAGCGGCTGACCGACTGTTTCGACCGGAATCGTCTGCGACGGGCCGACGGCATTCAAGCTTTCTTCAGATATTTCGGATCAGCTGACGATCCATTTTCAAAGCGATTGTCATCCGCGCATGAGTTCGGTCCAGATCCAGTGCACGCGGTGCAAGAACGTGTTTCGCGATCACGCCGGGCGGTTGCAGGACGGCTATTCCAGGCAATGTCCGAGCTGCGAAGTCGTCCTGTTCTTCGGCGAGGACTCTCAACATCCCTTCATCAAGCGGGCGATGCGCCATGCGCGCCAGGTCCGCAAGGAGATGCGGGAGCTGCAGGCCGCGAGGCTTGCCGCATCCGAGCCGGAGGTGGCGCAGTCGAGGAGATTTGCAGGCAGGACGCGATCGGCGACGCGGGAGGACTAGCGGCTCAGCTTCGCCGCTTGCGCGGAAACAGGCGGTCGCGGATATAGCGCGAGGTCGGCGTCAGGCGGATGCCGCGCGGCTTGTGCCAGGCGGCGCGGTCGATCTCCTTCTTGTCGCCGATCGCCAGCCTGCCCTTGGCGGACTTTGCGATGAAGATCGCGTCGCTCATCTTGCGGCCGGAGCGCTTGTTCCTCGCCTTCACTTCCTTCCAGAGGCTGATCCTGCCGAGCTTCAGCTTGGGCAGTTCCTCCTTGATCTCCCGGCGCAGGCAGTCCTTCTCCGACTCGCGCGCACGCTTGCGGCCGCCCGGAAACATCCACAGGCCGTCGGACCGGCGTCTGACCAACAATACCTTGCCGCGTCTGGCGGCAACCAGCTTGGAAGACTTCGCCATTGCTGCCGTTGTCGAAAACAGAATCGACCCAATGGTAACTTGTCTAGTCGAACAGACAAGTTGGCGGCGCGGCTTGATCACAGGCCGCGCGCTACCCGACATGGGCGGCAGACACAGCGCTGGCGGGGCGAGGTCAACCCTTCCCCGCCTCCGCCCGGTCCTCGGTCCTGATCCAGGCCATCATCAATTCCCAGGCCACCGACAGGATGATCGGTCCGATGAACAGTCCGACGATGCCGTGGGCCAGCGTGCCGCCGATGACGCCGACGAAGATCACGATGGTCGGGGTGGTCAGGCCGCGGCCCATGACGAGCGGCTTCAGCATGGTGTCGATGAAGCCGACCAGGACGAAGAACACGGTGAGCAGCAGCGCCGTGGTGACGTCCTTGGCGGTCCATATCCAGATTATCACCGGCAGCAGCACCAGGAAAGCACCGATCTGCACGATCGAGAGCAGCAGCACGATGAAGGCAAGAAGGCCCGCACTCGGCATCGATGCGAGCTTGAAGCCGATACCGGCCAGCAGCGCCTGCACGATCGCGACGCCGATCACGCCCTGCGCCACGGCGCGGATGGTCGCACCGGCCAGCGAGAGGAAATGCTCGCTCTGCTCCGGCACGATCCGAAACAGGAAGCCGCGGCCGGCGGCGACCAGGCGCGGTCCATGCGGAAACAGGAAGCCCGCGACGAACACCGAGACCAGAAACTGGAGCGTGCCGACGCCGGCATCGCCCGCGAGCGAGAGCAGCGGGCCAGCCAGCGGCTGGAGATATGGCGCCACCTCGCGCACCACCGCCCGAATGTTGTTGTAGGCCTGATCCCAGAGCTCGTACAACCAGGGGCCGACCAGCGGCCAGGACTTGAGCTGCTCGGGCGCCGATTGGAGCACCAGGTCGCCGGTGCCGAGCTGGCGCGCCAGCTCGCGCACGCCGTCCACGGCGCTGATGCCGAGCCAGGTCGCCGGACCGATGACGATGCCCAGCGTGATCAGGGTCAGGATCGCGGCCGCGGTTTTGGGCCGTCCTCCCAGGATCTTGGCAACCCAGCTGAACGCCGGATAGAACGCGACCGCCAGCACGCCGCTCCAGGCCAGGATCGGCACGAACGGGCGGATGATCAGGAAGGTCCAGATGATCAGCAGGGCAAGCAGGCCGAGCCGGATCACGAGCTGGATGACGTCCTCACCCGTCAGCAGCTGACGGAGGCTTTTCACGGGCACAGCTTTCCTTGCGGCATGAACGCAACGTCCGCGCTTGCGGGTCCAGCCGTTATTGCCAGCAACGCATCTGGCGTCAAGACGACTGGAACCGGCGGCAGCCCCGACGGGGAACAGAATCCGGGCAAGTCCAACCCCGGTTGGCTAACGCCCGTTAACCGGATTTCCCCGCGCCGGTTTACGCCGCTGCAAATGCTGGAGACTACCTTCCGTTCGCAGTCACCGAAACGCATTCCGGGCCATGGCCAACAGCATCTGGACGATCGAAGAATTCACCTGTGCGAGTTGCGGCATGAACTACACCGCGACCAAGGAGGAGCACAGCGAGGCCCACAGCGGCAGCTTCAAATGCGGCATCTGCAACGGCGTCGTGCACGCCTGGTCCGGCAAGCATCATTTCTTCGGCTGGCAGGCCGTGAAGACGAAGCCGCCTGTGTTCGGGAGGCGCTGGGCCGGCGTCGAGTGGTAAGCCGCCCGCGATGATCCCGGATCGGCCGAATTGCACCGGCGCCGTTTGGACTCCGTTCACCGATCGGGGCTAGATCAGGACGGCCCCTCCGCTTCGAACACCATGGCCGACCTCAACGCCATCCTGACCAGGCTCAACGACCGTCTGCTCCGCCTCGAGGGCGAGCTGTTTGTGCTGCGCTCGCTGGCGCGCGCGACGCTGACCGCGGGCGACGACCATGCCGCGCGCATGCGCAAGCTGGTCGAGGCCGCAAAAGTCGCACTCGACGACGAGGCCAAGCGCCCTCTCGACAAGCCGACCCGCAAATATGTCGACGCGGCAACCGCACTGGTGGAGGAGTTGTTGGTGGAGCCGACACCGGCGCGGCCGCTGTTCACGGTCATCGACGGCGGCAGGCGCGACTGAGCGGTCAACGCGCGGGCGATCAGCTAGCGTCCGTACAGTCCCGGCGGTTGCATGCCGTTGCGGTAGCACTGGCCGTCCGCATAATTATACGCAAAGCCGTGGGGGCAGAGCCCGCCACGTCGTCCGGAATATTCGGGCTGACCGTAAGCGCCGGGCGCATGCGCTCCGTTCGGATAGCAGCGGCCGTTGGAGTAGTTGTAGTCATAACCGTGCGGGCACAGGCCGCCGCGTCGTCCATAATATTCGCCCGGTCCGGGATCCCGCGTATAGACACCCGGCGCGTGATAGTCATTGGGATAGCAACGGCCGTTCGAGTGGTTGTAGTCGTAGCCGTGCGGACATTGCCCGCCCGGACCGCCTCTGAATTGCACTTGCTCCACCATGGGCGCTGTCGGTGCCGCAGGCACGGTTGCGAACGCAAGCAGGCCGGCCAGCGCAAGCTCGATCATAACGATTCCTCCAAATCACGGGGACAAGCCTATCAGGATTCGTGTCCCACGAAATGACCTGACAATTGAGACACGGCCGGCCTGAACCCTGCATGAACTGGGCCTGGACTGCGACAATGCGTCGGCGCCCAATCCCGCTCGCGATGCAGTCTTTACTAGATCGTGGAACTCTCCGCCTTGAGCCGGCTGAGTCCCGCCTCGATGATCGCGATCTCCTCGTCGATCTGGCCGATCGGCAGGCTGAAATCATAGCCGGACCGGCTCTTCAGATCGACCGCGAGCCGCTGCCTGTGCAACATCAGCTCGTCGAGTCCACGGCGGTTCTTCAGACGCACATAGGCGTCGACGATCTGTTCGATCGCGCTCGGCATGAAATCTGTCCCGACGAAAAGGCCCGGCGGCGTACCCACGCCGTCGGACGATTTCAAGTGTCGCGGTACGCAATACAAATCCGCGACGGATTCATCGATACGCCAAGCTGGTTGAGATCGTGTTACCGTTCGATGATTTCGTGGTGCGTGACACGAAAAGGCCGCCGGCGGTCACGCCGGCGGCCAAAGCCGGGTTCGAAAACGAATGCGGGTTGAAATGTCGCCAGCCCCGGTTGACGCACTTTATCAGCCATCGGAGATATCTTCGTTAAGAACGAAACACAGGAACCCGTTACGTGCTCTCGTCGATGACGCAGAAATAGGTGCGCGGCAATTTTCGATAGGCGCGGTAACGGTAGTACGGCCGGTAGGCGTAGCCGCGATAGACCGCCGGCGGCTCCTCGCCGTAATAGGCGCCGTGATAGAAATTGATCACCGGCCCCTGCGCGCAACGGTAGGCGTCCCAAGTCGGGCCGATTGATGGCGCGACCCCGGTCTCGGGCGGCACCGCCGGGTAAGGCCCGCCAGCTTGGGCCGAAGTGACCGCCATCAGTGTCGCGACGACGAAAAACCCCATGCTGTGCATGCGCTCGCTCCCGCGCCGGTGTCATGCCCGCATGGAAGCACCGGTCAGCTCGGCCGTGCAATCCCGGAGTTCACGCAATCGGCGCCCGGTTGCATTGTTGATAACCCACGCAAATGCTGTGCGGGTGGTGACAGGGCGTGCGGACGTGTTATCGGGGATGACGCAGTTGCGAGACGGATCGGACACCCATGCGCATTACCCTCGTCGGCTCCCGCCATTTCGGCGTGACCACCCTGAACATGCTCCGGGAGCACGGCGTCTCGGTCGTCCGGGTCGTCGTGGTCGACGCCGACGACCGCCTCGCCGCGGCGGCCAAGGCGGCGGACATCGAGGTCCAGGTGCAAGCCAACCCCAAGCTGGTGGTGGCCTCCGAGATCGCCCCGAACACCGATCTCATCATCACCGCACACAGCCATGCCAGGATCGGCAAGGATGCGCTCGCCGCTGCCAGGCTCGGCGGGATCGGCTATCATCCCTCGCTGCTGCCGCGCCACCGCGGCAAGGCTGCGGTGGAATGGACCATCAAGGAAGGTGACCCGATCGCCGGCGGCACGATCTACCATCTCGCCGACCGCATGGATGCCGGTGCGATCGCCGCCCAGGACTGGTGCTTCGTCAAGAAGGGCGAGACCGCACGGGAGCTTTGGGAGCGCGCGCTGGCGCCGCTCGGGCTCAAGCTGCTGGCGGACGTGATCGACTACGCCAAGGTCCACAAGGCGCTGCCCGCCAAAGCCCAGGACGAGCAGTTCGCGACCTCCGCACCGAGCCTCTCTTAGGCCAAACCCCCTGAGCCACGCCTTCCTGAGTCGTCCTGACGTTTACCCTTAACGTGAGGGGGCCTTGATTCCGCTTCGGAAATCGGAGCCAAAAGGGCAAATAAACCATTGTTCCCACAGGAACAATTTTCGCTTTGGCATCGCAACAAATTTCCGTCACATTTCGTCCGAATAACCGTCAGGTAATCAGACACATTCAAGGACGAATTCATGCGTTTTGGTCGCATTGCGGTGTTCTGTGCCGCCTCAGTTTTCGCCGGCACCCTCGCCGCTCCCGCCTTCGCCCAGAATCCCTATGACGGCAATTGGCAGGTCACCATTGTGACCAAGAGCGGTTCGTGCGAGCCGACCGCAAGCTCCATGCTGACGGTTGCCGACGGCAAGATCACCGCGCCCGGCGCTAACGTTTCCGGCACCATCGGCAATGGGGGCCTTGTGAAAGTTTCGATCAATGGTGCATATGCCAACGGTCAACTCAGCGGCAACGCCGGATCGGGGAAGTGGAATGGAGCATCTGCAGGCATACCGTGCAGCGGGCGGTGGGAAGCATCGCGCCAATAAACCAATTGAAGCTCGCGCCCGGAACCGGCGGCTGCTGATTGCGGCCGCCGTCTTGTTTGCGGCGGGGATCGCCAGTACCCAAAGCAAGGCCCAGTCCGGTCCGTTCGCCCCGCTGGCCGGCAGCTGGAGCGGCGGTGGCACGGTCACGCTGGATGACGGCTCGACCGAGCGGATCCGCTGCCGGGCCAAATACGCTCCGATCGGACCGACCATGGAGATGTCGCTGACCTGCGCCAGCGATGCCTACAAGTTCAACCTCGGCGCCAACGTAAAGGCCGAAGGCGGCGCCATCGCGGGCAGCTGGTCTGAGACGAGCCGCAACATCTCCGGTTCGCTCCAGGGCCGCGGCAGTGGCGGAAACTACGAGCTGGTAGCCTCCACCGCCGGCTTCAACGCCAACATCTCTCTGAAGACGTCCGGAAGCAAACAGCACGTCACGATGCGCGCGGACAGCCAGTTCCGCGGCGCGAACATCTCGATGTCGAAGTAGGACACCAGGTGACAGGACGATCGATCCGGCGCCCTCGCCGGATCGATTTTTATGCGCCGGGCACGAACGCCGTGACCTCGATCTCGACCTTGGCACGCTCGTCGACGAGGCCTCCGATATAGAGCAGCGTCGAGGGCGGAAAATTGCGCCCGAGCGTTTCCTTGCAGGCCGCGCCAATGCCGGCACCTGCCGCTTCGTACTCGGCGCGACTGGTCAGGTACCAGGTCAGGCGGACAATGTGCTCGGGGCCGGCGCCGGCCTCACCCAGCAGCTTGACGATCCGCTTCAGCGCAGTCGCGACCTGGGCTGCCATGTCGGGCGCGTAATTGCCCGCCTCGTCGCCGCCGGTTTGTCCGGCCAGAACCACCCACCGGCCCGGCCCTTCGACTGCGACGCCGTGGGAAAAGCCGCGCGGTTTTTTCCACTCGGCCGGCTGCAGGATACGCATGAGCAATCTCTCCCGATGTTCTCGTTGTTCGGCCGATGCCTTAACATGCCGACCTGCATCGCTGCATCCGCAGATTTGGCCGTTGCAAACGGCGGCAATGTCGCCGATACCGGCCGCCCCTTCGTATTCCACCCCGCCGAAATGAGCACCACACCGTCGAAAATGATGGCTGCACTGTGGATGGCCGGCTGGCTGTCGCTGATGCTCGTCATGGCGGTGGCCGGGCGCGAGACCACGCGCGAGCTGAATGTTTTTCAGATCATGGAAGTGAGGTCGCTGGCCGGCTTCGTGTTGCTGTCACCGATCATCTACCGCGCCGGCGGCTTGAAGGCGCTCAAGACATCGCGCCTGCCGCAGCATGTCGCCCGCAATCTGGTGCACTATATTGCGCAGCTCGGCTGGTTCTTCGCGCTGACACTGATTCCGATCGGCCAAGTGGTGGCCATCGAGTTTACCATGCCGATCTGGACGGCCCTCCTCGCGGCAAGCTTCCTGTCCGAGCGGATGACACCGTGGAAGATCGCCGCCATCGTTCTCGGCCTCGTCGGCGTCATCGTCATTGTCCGACCGGCGGCCGGGGAGATCAATCCGGGCCAGCTCATCGCGCTCGGCGCGGCCATGGGATTCGGTGTCTCGATGGCGCAGGTCAAATCGCTGACCCGCACCGAGAGCGCGCTCTCGATCCTGTTCTGGATGCTCGTGGTTCAGTCGGTGGCAGGCTTCGTTCCGACGCTGTTCGTCTGGACCTGGCCATCGCTGTATGTCTGGGCCTGGGTCGGCGTGATCGCCGTCTGCGGCACGTTCTCACATTATTGCCTCGCCAGCGCGATGCGCTACGCCGACGCGACGATCGTGGTTCCCATGGACTTCCTGCGGGTTCCATTGACCGCAACCGCCGGCTGGCTGCTGTATTCCGAACAGCTCGATGCCTGGACCGTGCTCGGGGCCGTGCTGATCCTGTTCGGCAATCTTCTCAATTTGAAGCCCGCTTCGCCGGTTCCCGCCCGCGCACCGTGAACCTCACGCCGCCTCCCGCGACAAAACCAAGTGGCCGTGTGATCTTGATCACGCTGGAGAGACGCTCCATCGTGCACATTCGGCCACACAGCGGCGGGTTGAACGCAACGGACTGACCGTTTTGGTGGCACGAAGTCGGGCACTTCGTGTAGGTTCGCTGCCAATTTGTTGCTGCCTGCAATTCGATTCTGGGGATTTCAGAATGCGCTATCTCACCCTCCTCGCTTCGCTGATGTGCATGGCGCTGTCGATCAGTGCCGCCAAGGCCGACCGCCGCGTCGCCTTCGTGGTCGGCAACGGCTCCTACAAGAACGTCGCGCAATTGCCGAACCCGCCGATCGACGCCAAGGCGATGGCGGCCACGCTGCGCAATGTCGGCTTCGAGGTGATCGAAGGCTCCAATCTCAGCCGCGACCAGATGACCGAGAAGCTGCTCGATTTCGGCCGCAAGGCGCAGGGCTCCGACATCGCGCTGTTCTATTATGCCGGCCACGGCATCGCCGTCAGTGGCACCAACTACCTGCTGCCCGTCGACGCCGACATCAAGTCGGAGATGGACGTCAAGCTGGGCGCGGCGATCAACATCGACCTGACGCTCGAGCAGACCATGGGCGATGCCAAGGTCAAGCTCGTCTTCCTCGATGCCTGCCGCGACAATCCGTTCGCCGCCAAGATCAAGTCGAATTCGGCGACCCGCAGCGTCAACGTCCAGAGCGGCCTCGCCGAGATGAAGTCCGGCGAAGGCACGCTGATCGCATTCGCCACTGGCCCGGGCCAGACCGCGCTCGACGGCCAGGAGGGCAACAACAGCCCGTTCACCCGTGCGCTAATCGACAACATCACCAAGCCCGGCGTCGAGATCCAGCAGGCGATGACGTCGGTGCGCGCTCAGGTTAATGAGGAGACGCGCAAGGGCCAGCTGCCCTGGGGCCACACCAACCTGACCGGCTCCGTCTATCTCAATCAGGCCCCGACCACCCAGGTCGCCGCCGCGGCCCCGACCGCGACCGGCATCGTGCCGGCGGCGACCGGAAGCTCGGACGGTGTCGAGCTGGAATATTGGCGCTCGGTCAAGGAATCCAACAAGGCCGAGGAGCTCAACGCCTATCTCACCGCTTACCCGAACGGCCAGTTCAAGGCGCTGGCGCTGGCGCGGCTTGCGGCGATCAAGAGCGGCCCCTCGACTGCGACCCGCACGCTCAACGCCGGCATCGATCCTGCGACCTTCACTGACGAGGCCAACCAGCTCACCGAAGACCAGCTTGGCCTCGACAAGACGCAGCGCCGCGACGTACAGCGCCGCCTCAACGGTCTCGGCTTCGACACCAAGCAGACCGGCGTGTTCAGCGACGAGACCCGCGCGGTGATCAAGCGCTGGCAGGCTGCGCGCGGCTATCCCTCATCGGGCTATTTCAACAAGAACCAGCACAAGGCCCTGCTCTCGGAGGTCGTGGCTGCCCCGGCCACGGCGAGCGACACCAGCCAGAAGCCGGCTCGGCGCGCCGCCACCGCCCCGGCTCAGAGCAGCGCCCCGGCGCCGCAGCAGCGCAGCAATCCCGGCGACGCCGCGGGTGCGGCCTTCGTCGGCGGCGTGGTCGGCGGCATGATGGGCGGCATGTTCCGCCGCTGAGAGCGAGACGGATCCCAGACGACAGAAGCCCGGCTCGCGCCGGGCTTTTTGCCATTCTCGTACGGGAAGACAAACGGGAGGACGGCGCTGCCGCACACGCCGACATTGCGAGCGAAGCGAAGCAATCCAGACTGTCTCGGCCGAGGGATTCTGGATTGCTTCGCTTCGCTCGCAATGACGAGAGATTGGGATAGAGATGCGAGCGCAGGGACGTTCCAGCCTGCGGATCGCTCCCCTACTTCCCCGCCGCCTTCCGCAGTGCCTCGTTGATGCGGTCCTGCCAGCCGGGGCCGCCCTCCTGGAAGAACTCGAGCACGTCCTGGTCGATGCGCAGCGTGACCTGCTCCTTGATCCCCGGCGCCACGTTGGGCTTCGGCGGCGCCGCGGCGACCTTGGCGGTCACCTTCTTGAACGCCGCCTCGGCCTCCGATCGCGCGTCGCCCAGCGTGCGCGGCCGCCTCGGTTGATCTGCCATGTCCTAGATTCCCTCGAACAGAGCCGTTGAAAGATACCGCTCGGAGAAGGACGGTACGATCGCCAGGATGGTCTTCCCGGAAGCTTCCGGCCGCTTGCCGATCTCGATCGCGGCGGCGATCGCCGCGCCCGAGGAGATGCCGCCCGGAATGCCCTCGTGCCGCGCCAACGCGCGCGAGGTCTCGACGGCCGTGGTCGAGTTGATCTTCACGATCTCGTCGATCACCGAGCGGTCGAGAATGTCGGGGACGAAGCCGGCGCCGATGCCCTGGATCTTGTGCGGGGTATGCTGTCCCCCCGAGAGCACCGGGCTCTCCTCCGGCTCGACCGCGACGACGCGCAAGCCGGGCTTGCGCGGCTTGAGCACCTGGCCGACGCCGGTGATTGTGCCGCCGGTGCCGACGCCGGCTACGAAGAAGTCGATGTTACCGCCGGTATCGTTCCAGATCTCCTCCGCGGTGGTGCGGCGGTGCACCTCGGGATTGGCGAGGTTCTTGAACTGCTGCGGCATCACCGAATTCGGCGTCGTTTTCAGAAGCTCCTCGGCCGCCGCGATCGCGCCCTTCATGCCCTGCGCCGCCGGCGTCAGCACCAGCTCGGCGCCGAGAAAGGCCAGCATCTTGCGTCGCTCGATCGACATCGATTCCGGCATCACCAGCTTGAGCCGGTAGCCGCGCGAGGCCGCCACGAAGGCGAGCGCGATGCCGGTATTGCCGGAGGTCGGCTCGATCAGCACGGTGTCCGCCTTGACGATGCCCGCCTTCTCCATCGCGACGATCATGGCCGCGCCGATGCGGTCCTTCACGCTTGCGGCCGGATTGAAATATTCAAGTTTTGCCAAAATGGTCGCGTTCACGCCGTGCATGCCGGGCAGCCGGCGCAAGCGCACGATGGGTGTATTGCCGAACGCCTCGACGATCGAGTCATAAATCCGGCCGCGGCCGGCTTGGTGCGCTGCACCCGTGTTGGACGATGCGTCCATGCTGAACTCCCTGTGGCGACGATTTGCGCTTCTTACGCAGCACGTGCGCAGTTACGGATAGCCTGCGAGAACACGCAAGCGACAATTGCGGCACATGTTAAATACGCTGCATCGCAAAATCGCGTGAGCTTTAATTAGCAGAAAACCAACGTATTTGTGTTGCGACCTCGTCAACTGATTCTGCTTATGTTAGACTTAGGTCTTAAAGCAGGGAGGTCACCACGATGTCAGCAGTTGCTGAAGTGATGTCGACCGTATCGCTAAGGCGTGATCCGCGTTGCAGCGAATTGCCGACCTGTCCCGTCTGCGCCGACTCCATGGTCGCCGCCGAAGCATCTGCCTACGTCTCGGACCACGTCATCAGCTATCTCTGGACGTGCGACAATTGCGGCTACGGCTTCGTGACCAAGCATGCCGTGAAGCGGCGGATCGTGTGCAACTGAGTTTGGACCCTTGATCTAGCGCGGGGCGATATCGCCTCTCGCCCAGTCCGCGCGCGTACGCTGATAGAATTCCTCGAACTTTCCCTGTGCGATCGCGTCCCTGATGCCCTGCATCAGGGACTGGTAGTACGCGACATTGATCTCCGACAGCAGCATTGCGCCCAGCGTCTCGCCGGCCTTGACGAGATGATGCAGATAGGCGCGCGCGCAGCTGCGCGTCGACGGCCATGAGCTCTCTTCATCGAGCGGGCGTGGATCGTCGGCGTGGCGCGCGTTGCGCAAATTCACCGCGCCATAGCGCGTGAAGGCGACGCCGTGCCGGCCGTTACGCGTCGGCATCACGCAATCGAACATGTCGATGCCGCGCTTCACCGCTTCGAGGATGTCGTCGGGCGTGCCGACGCCCATCAGATAGCGCGGGCGCTGCTTCGGCAGCAATGGCGCGGTCTCGTCGATCATCGCCAGCATCACGGCTTGCGGCTCCCCGACGGCAAGACCGCCGATCGCATAGCCGTGGAAGCCGATCTCGACGAGGCCTTGCGCGCTCGCATGACGAAGCTCGGGCACGTCGCCGCCCTGCACGATGCCGAACAGCATGTAGCCGTCCGGGGCATTGTCGAAGGCGCGCTTGCTTCTCTCGGCCCAGCGCAGCGACAATTGCATCGCGCGCTCGATGTCGGCGCGCTCGGCGGGCAGCCGCACGCATTCGTCCATCTGCATGGCGATGTCGGAGCCGAGCAAACGCTGCACCTCGATCGAGCGCTCCGGCGACAGCTCGACCTTCGCGCCGTCGATATGCGAGCGGAAGGTGACGGCGTGCTCGCTGACCTTGCGCAAATCCGCCAGCGACATCACTTGGAAGCCGCCGGAATCGGTCAGCATCGGTCCGTTCCACCCGGTGAACCTCTGCAGGCCGCCGAGCGCTGCGATCCGCTCGGCGGTCGGACGCAGCATCAGATGATAGGTGTTGCCGAGCACGATGTCGGCGCCGGCATCGCGCACCTCGCGCCAGTGCATGCCCTTCATGGCACCGGCGGTGCCGACCGGCATGAACGCCGGGGTCCGCACCACGCCGTGCGGGGTGGTCAGCCGCCCGGTGCGCGCGGCCCCGTCGGTGGCGAGCAACTCAAAGTGATTGGGAAGGTCATTGTCGGGATTCATGGCGGTGCTTATTGCGTGTCGGAGGAGGCCGATCAACCCGCCAGACCTTACCCGGGCCGGCTTGTGCGTCAGACTGGGACACCGACCAAACACAAGGTTTGCGAGCTGCGCCCTTGCAAAACGAAACGAAACCGTGTAGTTTTGTACATGGGGCTGGACGAGATGCCGCGGCGAACTTGCCTGCGGCGGTAGATGCGTGATCGCCAGCCACCGACAATGCCGTACCCTTCGTGTTCGACCGCCGCATCCGTCCCCTCGCATGACCGGATCGGGCGGACTGGAGTCAGCCTGATCGGATCGGCGGTCCTGATCTGCAGCCTGGCGCTCGGCGCCTGCACCTCCCTGCCCCGGACGCCCTACACGGCCGCTGAGGCCAGCGTCTCGCGCGTGCTGGATATCGACGGGCTCAGGCGCTACGCCGACGAGCCGGTCACCAGGTTCAGCTTCGAGAAGGACTATAGCGCCGCGACGAAAACCTATCTGGCGCTCTCCGGCGGCGGCGCCGACGGCGCCTATGGCGTCGGCGTGCTCAACGGCTGGACCGCAGCGAGAACCCGCCCCACCTTCTCGGTCGTCTCGGGCGTCAGCACCGGCGGCCTGATCGCGCCGTTCGCGTTTCTCGGGCCGCAATATGACGACACGCTGAAGGAGGTCTACACCAGCGGCATCGCAGAGAGCCTCCTGAACGACCCCAGCATCATGCGCGTGCTGTTCGGATCCGGCCTGTTCGGCAACACCAGGCTGCGCGAGCTCGTGGCCCGCTATGTCGGGCCGGAGATCATGGAGCAGGTTGCGCGCGAGGACGCCAAAGGCCGCAAGCTGCTGGTGGTGACGACCGACCTCGACACGCAGCGCACCGCGATCTGGGACATGGGCAAGATCGCCGCGGTCGGAACGCCGGAGGCGCTCAAGCTGTTTCGCGACGTGATGGCGGCCTCCGCCAGCATTCCCCTGGTGTTTCCGCCCATCATGATCGATGCCGAAGGCCAGGGCCGCAAGTTTCAGGAGATGCATGTCGACGGCGGCGTGACGGCGCCGGTGCTGACCTTGCCGGAAGCTCTGCTGTTCCAGAGCGGCCGCCTGCCCGGCAATGCGAAGATGGACATCTACATCCTCGTCAACAAGAAGATCGAGCGCAACTTCGAGCTGGTGTCCAACGGCACCATCGACGTCGCCTCGCGCAGCCTGTCGGCGATCACCCAATCGCAGACGCGCTCGATCATCTTCTCGACCTACGATTTCGCCAAGCGCAACCGGCTGGGCTTCCATCTCTCCTACATTGCGCGCGACTATCCTGCCCCGCCGTCGGAGGGGTTCGACACCGGCTATATGCGGGCGCTCTATCAGTACGGATACGAGAAGGCGGCATCCGGCCGGGCCTGGACCTCGACGATGCCGTGATCCCTCGCGACGGAACGAGACGATAGCGAAACCGTTGACGATAGGGCCAATTCGGCCAGATTCGCGATGACGCCTCCGCTCCTGCGCGATATAGAGCGAGTGACCGATATCACGACCGCGCAGGAATCATTGGGCATGGGATTGACTGCGACCAGGACCAAACCGGCAGCGCCACGGCGCGAGGTGCCGAAATCGCGCGGCGGCCGGCCGACGAAGACCGCCGCGATCGAGCGCGATCAGCGGCTGATCGAGGTCGCCACCCGCCTGTTCCTGGACCGCGGCTTCGACGCGACCTCGCTCGATGCGGTCGCGGAAGCCGCGCGGGTCAGCAAGCCCACGGTGTATTCCCGCTATGGCGACAAGCGCGGCCTGTTCGCGGCCGTGCTGAGGCGCGAGATCGAGCGCTGGCTCGCGCCGCTGTCGGCGGCGGCAGAGACGCAGCTCTCCAGCGCCTCGAACATTCCGGTCGAGCAGCGGCTGGTGGAGATCGGGCGCGAGATGCTGACCTTCACCTGCGGCCCCGATGCCGTCGCCTTCAGCCGCATGATGACGGCGCAGGCCATCAACTTTCCCGACGTCGCCAAGCTCGGCAAGGAGGAAGGCTGGCTCAAGGCCGTCGCCACCACGGCGCGCTTCTTCGACCATCTGGTGGCGCAAGGCGCGCTCGATGTCGAAGACACCACCATCGCAGCCGAGGTGTTCCTCGACGTCGTGGTCGGTCACACCCACCGGATGGCGACCTTCGGTACGGCTCTGGAGCCGAAGGCCGCCGAGAAGCGCATGCGCGCGGCGATCAAGCTGTTCCTGGCCGGCGCGCTGGGACGGGCCGACCGCGTTCAGGACGCGCCGAAACGCCGTTCCTCGCGCTGACAAATCCGTGAGCTTGCGTACTTTCCCCATGGGGTGACGCTGCAGCGTCATTGACCAAAACGAAACGATACGGTATGGTTTTATTACAGTCGGTTCGGGCCGCTTTTTACCAGCCCCAAAGAGGTCCGGACCCGCTTCGAACGTCGCGGCGGGTACAGCCCTCCGCGGGCGCTCCGCGGCCGGCCGATGCCCAAGGCCGGCCGCGAATTCTTTACGATCATCCGGCACACTCGCTGGCCGAGGGTTTCGAGCATGACGACTGCCAAACGATGGACCTCGCACCTGATTGCGATCGCATTGCCCGCGCTGCTCGTCGCCGCGCCGGCACAGGCCATCGTGACCACGAGCACGCCGACCGCGCTTCACGGCGACACAGATGGTGATACTGAGGCGGATCGCCAGGCAGTCAGCCGCGAAATCGAACGATTCCGCAGCTCGTCGATCACGATCAGCCAGGCCATGGCGATTGCCGAAGCGCGCCATGCCGGCGCCACCACCGCCGATGTGAGCTTCGACGGCGGCTCTGGCGTGCCGGTCTACCGCGTGAAGACCCTGCACAACGACCGGATCTGGCGCCACACCATCAATGCTTCAACCGGCGAGCTGGTCGGCGGGGAAGCCGCCCTGCCCCTCACCGAGCTCGACCGCGAGGACCGCAGCAACCTCGCAGCGCTCGGTGCGATCAGGCACCGCCTCTCCGATGCCGTGCGCGTCGCCGAGCGCGCCGCCGCGGGCAAGGCCATCAGCGGCGGGCTGGTCCGCGAGCGCGGCCGGCTGAACTTCTCGATCGTCGTCGTCAGCGGCGACGACCTCAAGGAGGTCACCCTGGAGCCGCCGGGCGCCAAGGGGAAATAGCGGGTGCCGAATAGCGGCTGGCCTCCCCCGGCATCGACCGGGCCGAAAAGCCATTGACGGAGGCAAGACTCTCCCGCATAAGTCGCCGCCATGTTCACGACCACCAAACGCACGACCAAAACCACCACGGCCGAAGGGGCCCGGGGAGGCGTGCGCGCGTAGGTCGTCGACTTAAACGCATCAGCTCTACGGCAAGCCCCGCCCTCGATGGTCCGGGGCTTTTTTGTTGTCTGAATTCTCAATCCAATGGAGGACAAAGTGAGTAACGATCCCGTCGTCGCGATTGTCGGCGTCACCGGTGCGGTGGGCGCCGAATTCATCGCCACCATGGACAAGCGCGGCTTTCGCGTCGGTAAGCTCAAGGCGCTCGCCAGTGCCCGCTCGGCCGGTAAGACGGTGTCGTTCCGCGGCAAGGACATCGTGATCGAGGAACTGACCGAGCGCTCCTTCGAGCGCGTCGACATCGCCCTGTTCTCCGCCGGCGGCAGCATTTCGAAGAAGTATGCGCCGATCGCGGTCAAGTCGGGCGCCGTCGTGGTCGACAACTCCTCCGCCTTCCGCATGGACCCCAACGTGCCGCTGGTGATCCCCGAGATCAACGCCAGCCGCATCCGCGACCACAAGGGCATCATCGCCAACCCGAACTGCGCTGCGATCACCGCGCTGGTGCCGCTGTGGCCGATCCACCAGAAGAACCGCATCAAGCGCGTGATCATCTCGACCTATCAGGCGGCCTCCGGCGCCGGCGCCGCCGCGATGGAGGAGCTGGTCGAATCCACCCGCGCCAATCTCAACGGGCAGGTCTACACGCCCAAGGTGATGCCGCACCCTTACGCCTTCAACCTGTTCAACCACAACACCGCCGTCGATCCCGAGACCGGCTACAACGACGAGGAGACCAAGGTCATCAAGGAGACCCGCAAGATCTTCGAAGACGAGACGATCGCCGTCGGCGTCACCTGCGTGCGCGTGCCGGTGCTGCGCGCCCATTGCGAGGCCATCACCTTCGAATGCGAGAAGCCGATCAGCGAGGACCAGGTCCGCGCCATCATGGCGCAGGCGCCCGGCGTGAAGGTGGTCGACGACCGCGCCAGGAACTACTTCCCGATGCCGATCGACGCCTCGGGCCAGGACGACGTCCTGGTCGGCCGCATCCGCAAGGATCTCAGCGATCCATCAGGGCATTCGATCTCGATGTTCGTCGCGGCGGATCAGCTGCTGAAGGGCGCGGCGCTCAACGCGGTTCAGATCGCGGAGCTGTTGCCGCAGCGGGTGATGGCGTAACAGAAGGTGCATAGGGTGGATTGGCCGAAGGCGTAATCCGCCTCTTGTGCTTTCGCGGAGACGAGCAGTGGTGGGTTACGTCTTGCGGCTAACCCACCCTACCGCTGTGCCCGGAACAGCAAACACGCATCACCGTACGAATAGAACCGGTATCCGCTCGCGATCGCGTGCGCATAGGCACGCTTCATCGTCTCGAGCCCCGAGAACGCCGACACCAGCATGAACAGCGTCGACTTCGGCAGGTGGAAATTCGTCATCAGAATATCGGCCGCGCGGAAGCGATAGCCGGGGGTGATGAAGATCGACGTCTCGGCGGCGAATGGCTGGATCGTGCCGTCTTCGCTCGCGGCGCTTTCCAGCAGCCGCAATGACGTGGTTCCGACCGCAACGATACGGCCGCCATGCTTCCGCGCGGCGTTGAGCCGCTCCGCCGTTGCGGCCGAGATCGTGCCCCACTCGGCATGCATCTTGTGGCCTTCAGTGTCCTCCACCTTCACCGGCAGGAACGTCCCTGCTCCGACATGCAGCGTCACGCGGTTGATGCCGACGTCGCGCGCGCGCAGCGCCTGCTCGAGCGCCGGCGTGAAATGCAGACCCGCTGTGGGAGCCGCAACAGCGCCCTCGTTCGCCGCGAACATGGTCTGGTAATCGGCGAGATCCTGATCGTCAGGCGTGCGCTTGGAGGCGATGTAGGGCGGCAGCGGCGGGCTGCCGAGATCGGCGATGGCCTGGTCCAGCGCCGGGCCGTGGAACGAGAACGACAGCGTCACCTCGCCCTCGGTGCCCTTGGCCTCGACCTCGGCGTCGAGATGGCCGAGCAGGCAGACCTTGCCTTCATTGCCGAAGCGGATGCGGTCGCCGGCGGCGAGCTTCTTCGCCGGCTTCACCAGCGCCTGCCAGCGCGAGCCGTCGAGGCGCTTGATCAGCGTGGCCTCGATTTTGGGCTCGGTTTCGCGGCCGATGCGACGGCCCTTCAATTGCGCCGCGATCACCTTGGTGTCGTTGACGACGAGCTGGTCGCCCGGCCTCAACCATTGCGGCAGGTCGGAAATGATCTGGTCGCGCAGCGCACCGTTCTCGACGACCAGCATTTTGGCGGTGTCGCGCGGGGACGCGGGGCGCAATGCGATGCGCTCCGGGGGCAGATCGAAATCGAACAGATCGGTGCGCATTCGTGACGTACCTCCAGAGGCGCGAGAACGCGCGCCCCTGGAAAGACGGAGTTACTCCGCGTCCGCAGCCATGCGCGCCTTGACGATCTTGTCGGGGTTCTGCACCGGCTCGCCGCGCTTGATCTTGTCGACGTTCTCCATGCCCTCGGTGACCTTGCCCCACACCGTGTACTGGTTGTCGAGGAAGCGGGCGTCGTCGAAGCAGATGAAGAACTGGCTGTCGCCGGAGTCAGGGTTGGCGGCGCGCGCCATCGAAGCGGTGCCGCGCACATGCGGCTCCTTGTTGAACTCGGCCTTCAGCTTCTTGCCGGAGCCGCCGGTGCCGGTGCCGTGCGGGCAGCCGGTCTGCGCCATGAAGCCCTCGATCACGCGGTGAAACACGATGCCGTCGTAGAAGCCCTCGCGCACCAGCTCCTTGATGCGCGCGACGTGGTTCGGCGCGAGATCGGGCCGCATCTCGATGGTGACGGGCCCCTGCGTGGTCTCGAGGATCAGGGTGTTTTCGGTGGCGCTCATGCTCGTCTCTCTTGCGTTGGGGGTGAAGTCTTGTCGGGTGACGTCTTGCGGCTGCGGAACTGGATCGCGAAGGGACGCCCCGCTGCGGCGCCGGCCATTGCATCGGTAAATGGCATCGGCGTGCAGCGTTGCAACGCCTCCATCACCGCGATCCGGTATTGCAGCCGGTCATTGTCGGAGGCCTCCGCGGATTCATAGGTAATCCTCGGATGGCCCAGAATGTCGCCGGACCGGTTAAAGCTCACGACGACGGTGATGTCGAGGGGGCGGGCCTTGGCTGTCGGCGGCGGCTTCCAGCAGCCGTGCAGATGCCGGAACACGTCCTTGATGGTGTCGACCCGCCCCTCCTGGGCGGCAGCACCCGACAGGCTGGACAGCAGCACCGCGGCAACCAGCAGAAGCTTGTCACCGCAGCGCGCCATCGTGCTGTTCTACTTGATGTCGGAGGCGACCTGCACCTTCACCATCTTGTCGGGGTCGGTGACGGAGCCGCCGGGCGAGCCGGGGGGCGCCTTCTTCAGCTTGTCGACGACGTCCATGCCCTGCACCACCTCACCGATCACGGTGTACTGGCCGTCGAGGCTGCCGCCGTCGGCGAACATGATGAAGAACTGCGAGTTGGCGCTGTCGACGCTGTCGCCGCGCCGGGCCATGCCGACGATGCCGCGGGCAAAATGCACCTTGGAGAATTCCTGCTTCAGGTTCGGGTATTTCGAGCCGCCGGTGCCGTTGCCGTTCTGGCCGTCGCCCGTCTGCGCCATGAAGCCGTCCATGACGCGGTGGAACGGCACGTTGTTGTAGAAGCCTTCGCGCGCGAGCTGCTTGATGCGTTCGGCATGCTGGGGCGCGATGTCAGTCCTGAGCTTGATGACGATGCGGCCCTTGGTGCTGTCGATGACGATGGCGTTGGCCTTGTCGAGATTTGCCGGCAATTGCTGCGCCACCGCCGGCACTGCGAACAGAAGCGCGGCAAGAACTGCGAGAATTCGGATCATGACAACTCCGGATCAGAAAGAAGTGGAAGCGCGCCGTTAGCTGGCGAATTTGGCCTTGAGCTGCGCCGCGACCTGCGGCGGGACGAAGGCCGAGACGTCCCCGCCCATGCCGGCGATCTGGCGCACCAAAGTGGCGGTGATCGGGCGGACCATGGGAGAGGCCGGCAGGAAAACCGTATGCACCTCGGGCGCCATGGCCTCGTTCATGCCGGCGAGCTGCATCTCATAGTCGAGGTCGGTGCCGTCGCGCAGGCCCCGGATCATGATGGTCGCGCCGTGCTTGCGGGCCGCGGCGACCGACAGATCGTCAAAGGTCGTCGCCTCGAGCACGCAGCCGGCCTGCGCCGCGATCGGACCGCAGACGTCCTCAAGCATCTTGAGGCGCTCCTCGGTCGAGAAGAGCGGCTTCTTGCCGGGATGCACCCCGATCGCGACCACGAGCCTGTCGCACAAGGAAACGCTGTGCCGGACCACGTCCAGGTGGCCGTTGGTGATGGGGTCGAAGGAACCAGGGTAGAAGGCGATGCGCGACATGGCCCCGTCCTACCGCGCCCGGCCCGGGCCGGCAAGCCGCCCCGGTTCCCGGCCGGTTTTCCGCAAGAGCATGTCGGAATCGCCCGAATTGTTTCGTCCTCGGGGCAGCCACGAAACAAAACGGACCGCGAACGAAACCATTTCCCGCATCGGCGAAGACGTCCGGAAACTGGCCATGGTTACTAATCCGGCCAACGAAAGACGGGCCGCCCACTGGGCGTAGGCGGCCGCATCACAGGGGACTGTCAATGATCAAGGCTCTTTCAGCGATCGCTCTGTCTGCGTGTGTTGCCGCGGCCCTCACCCTCCTGCCCGGCTTTGCCCCGAAGGTCGAAGCCAGCGTGCCGCAGCCGCTCGCCAAGAGCGACCGGCTCGACATCCGCACTGTCGGCCGTGACTGCTCGCAGCAGGCCTGGCCGAACTTCGAAGCCTCCTGCCTGCGCAGCGCCGGCAGCAAGGCCAATGTCCGTGAGGCACGCCTCGTGACCGCCGACCGCACGCCGTAGCCGGGTCCGTCAGCTTCACGTCAGCAAGCCTGGTCCGGACCTCATAGAAACCCCCATGGATATTTGCGACGTCCCGTCGCAGACTGCATGATATTCGCGCCCGACGGAATGGCCCGTCGGGCGCGCTTGCCGATCTGACGAGGGAGCTTGCGAACGGCGCCTAGGACGGGGCGTCACGCCCCGTTGCCGTTCTCGCCGTTGCCGCTCTCCGCCTCTTCCGTGATGTGCTCGACCGAGACGACGTGCTCGTCCTCGGCGGTGTCGAACACGATCACGCCTTGCGTCGAGCGGCCGGCGATGCGGATGCCTTCGACCGGGCAGCGGATCAGCTGGCCCTTGTCGGTGACCAGCATGATTTGATCCGCCTCCTCCACCGGGAACGAGGCGACCAGATTACCGTTGCGGTTGTTGACGCTCATGGCGACGATGCCTTTGCCGCCGCGCCCCGTCGTGCGGTACTCGTAGGACGAGGTCCGCTTGCCGTAGCCGTTGACGGAGACGGTCAGCACGACCTGCTCGGCTGCCGACATCTCGACATAGCGCTCCTGCGGGAGCTGGAAGCTGCCCGAGGTCTCCTCGGCCTCGGCGTCAGTCGGCGCCTCGTCCGCGGCGGCCTCGCCCGCGACCGCGCGGCGCATCTTCAAATAGGCCGAACGCTCGTCCGAGGTGGTCTCGACGTGACGCAGGATCGCCAGCGAGATCACCTTGTCGCCTTCGCCGAGCGCGATGCCGCGCACGCCCATCGAGGTGCGCCCGGTGAACACGCGGACGTCCGTGACGGGGAAGCGGATGCACTGGCCGCCGGCCGCGGTCAGCAGCACATCGTCGCGCTCGGTGCAGATCTGCACGTCGACGATCGCCTCGTTGTCGTCGAGCTTCATCGCGATGATGCCGGAGCGGCGCACGTCGACGAAGTCGGACAGCTTGTTGCGCCGGACGTTGCCGCCCGTGGTGGCGAACATCACGTCGAGCTGGCCCCAGGTCGATTCGTCCTCCGGCAGCGGCATGATGGTGGTGATGCGCTCGCCCTGCTCCAGCGGCAGGATGTTGATCATGGCCTTGCCGCGTGCGTTCGGCGCCGCCATCGGCAGCCGCCAGACCTTTTCCTTGTAGACCTGGCCGCGCGAGGAGAAGAACAGCACCGGCGTGTGCGTCGAGGCCACGAACAAGCGGCTGACGAAATCCTCGTCGCGGGTCTGCATGCCGGAGCGGCCCTTGCCGCCGCGGCGCTGGGCGCGATAGGCCGACAGCGGCACGCGCTTGACGTAGCCGGCATGCGAGACCGTGACCACCATGTCCTCGCGCTGGATCAGGTCCTCGTCCTCGACCTCGCCCTCCTGCTCCATGATCACGGTGCGGCGCGGCGTGGCGAACTCGGCTTTCACCTCGGCAAGCTCGGTCTTGATGATGTCGAGGATGCGGGCGCGCGAGCGCAGGATCTCGAGATACTCGCCTATCTCGCCGGCGAGTTTCGACAGCTCGCCGCCGATCTCGTCACGGCCGAGCGCGGTGAGCCGCGCCAGGCGAAGTTCCAGGATGGCCTTCGCCTGATCCAGTGACAGGCGGATCGTGCCATCCTCGTTGATGCGGTGGCGGGGATCGTCGATCAGCGTGATGATGTCCTCGACGTCACGCGCGGGCCAATCCCGCGTCATCAGGGTCTCGCGCGCGGCAGCCGGCGTCGGGGAGGTGCGGATCACCTTGATGATCTCGTCGATATTGGCGACGGCGATGGCGAGGCCGACCTGCTCATGCGCGCGTTCGCGCGCCTTGCGCAGCTTGTACTTGGTCCGGCGCGTGACGACCTGCTCGCGGAAGCCGACGAAGATCGTCAGCATGTCCTTCAGGTTCATCGTCTGCGGACGCCCGCTGTCGAGCGCGACCGCGTTGACGCCGAAGCTCGTCTGCAGCGGCGTGAATTTGTAGAGCTGGTTCAGCACCACGTCGGGCACGGCGTCGCGCTTGAGCTCGACGACGACGCGGTAGCCGTCGCGGTCGGACTCGTCGCGCAGGTCGGAGATGCCCTCGATCTTCTTTTCCTTGTAGAGCTCGGCGATGCGCTCGACCATCGTCGCCTTGTTCACCTGATACGGGATTTCGGTAATGACGATCGCCTCGCGATCCTTGCGGATGGTCTCGAAGGCGACCTTGCCGCGCATCACGATGGAGCCGCGGCCGAGATGGTAGGCGCTGCGGATGCCCTGGCGTCCGAGGATGATGCCGCCGGTCGGGAAATCCGGACCCGGGATGATGTTGATCAGCTCGTCGATGGTCAGCGACGGATTGTCGATCAGCGCGATGCAGGCGTCGATGACCTCGCCGAGATTGTGCGGCGGGATGTTGGTCGCCATGCCGACGGCGATGCCGCCGGCGCCGTTGACCAGCAGGTTCGGGAACCGCGCCGGCAGGACCACCGGCTCCTTCTCGGAACCGTCGTAATTGTCCTGAAAGTCGACGGTGTCGCTGTCGATGTCCTCGAGCAGCTTGAGCGCGATCTTGGTCAGGCGGGACTCGGTGTAGCGCATGGCCGCCGCCGGGTCGCCGTCGACCGAGCCGAAATTGCCCTGCCCGTCCACCAGCAGCGCGCGCATCGAGAAGTCCTGCGCCATGCGGACCAGCGCGTCGTAGATCGCCTGGTCGCCATGCGGGTGGTATTTACCCATGACGTCACCGACGATACCGGCGGACTTCTTGTGCTTCTTGTCGGGCGTGAAGCCCTGCTCGTTCATCGAGAACAGGATGCGCCGATGCACCGGCTTCAGACCATCGCGGGCATCGGGCAGCGCGCGCGACACGATCACGCTCATGGCGTAATCGAGGTACGACTTCTTCATCTCGTCGAGGATCGAGACGGGGCGAATGTCCGAGGGTTGCGCCGGCTGGTCGCCGGGCTTGTTGTCGTCGTCAGCCAAGGGGGAATCCGGTGAGGTTTTGTCTGGGAATCATATAGCGCATCGCACCCCCGATAACCACCCTTGCCGGGCCTCGGGACACGCTTTTTCCGACTGTTTTTCCAGAGACTTACGCCCTGCCCGGCCCTGCCGCATACGGGCCCGGAACAGACCGGCCGGAACCGGCTCTCACACCCCGAAAATCACCCGGTGCATGAGGCGCCCGGGCAGCAGCGTGAACAGCCCCGCCACTACCAGCGCCCCGGCGAACATGAGGGTCATCATCCGCCGATGATCAGCGATACGATGGGTGTGCGCCCGCCACACTGCGAGCGGCAGCGCCACCAGGGTGAGGATCGACAACAGATGGATCGGGCTGAACGGCCCGACCAGACGGATCGTGTGAATCCAGAAGGACGAGGCGGCCACGACCACCATCAGGACCACCCAGATCCAGCCGATGGTCCTGTGCGGCAGCGTGCCCTTGGGGGCGGCGAACTGGACGAGGCCAAGCACGAAGACGACGATCGCGGCAAAGGCATGCAGCGGGATCGTGGGCGCGGCCTCAAGCAGCGGCGCAAGACTCATGCTCGGGTCCGGGCGAAGGGCGATGTGAATATGATTAACATACCATCACATCGCGCCCCGTCAAAGATTTGAGGCTACACATGAGGCAGGGCCGAAAAATCAAGCCCTGCCCGGCAATTGGTGAGATGTCCTGCCGCCTGGCGCGAACAGGCCCGCCGAGGCTCAGAACGGGATGTCGTCGTCCATATCGCTGTTGCGGCCGCCGCCCGCGGCCACGGGGCGCCGCGGCGCGCTGCTGACGGGACCGGAGGAGCCGAAATCGCCGCCCGGCTCGTCGCCGAAGCTGCCGCCTCCGCCGCCGCCGCCGCGGCCATCCAGCATCGTCAGCGTGGAGTTGAAGCCCTGCAGCACGACCTCGGTCGAATACTTCTCGACGCCGCTCTGGTCGGTGTACTTGCGGGTCTGCAGCGCGCCTTCGATGTAAACCTTTGCGCCCTTCTTCAGATACTGCTCGACGATCTTGCAAAGCGGCTCAGAGAAGATCACGACGCGATGCCACTCGGTCTTCTCCTTGCGCTCGCCGGTGTTCTTGTCGCGCCAGGTCTCCGAGGTCGCGATGCTCAAATTCGCGATCGGCCGCCCGTCCTGGGTGCGGCGGATTTCGGGATCCTTGCCGAGATTTCCAACCAGAATGACCTTGTTGACGCTTCCCGCCATCGCCGCTCTCCACTCCGAATGCCACTGAATTTCAAAAAGGGCAAATCCCGCTGCCCGCGTTTCTCTGCGCCCGTTGAGGCGACCCTATACGCTTGCGGGCATTGGTCAGCCTGCCACCCCCAGGGTTATCCCCACATATAGCATCGTCCCCAGATTTGTTCCAGATTTGTTCTTGGTGTCGGCCTGGCAAACATTTGGCCGCGCCGGAACCAGGGACAGCCCGCGAATGGAACTTTTCCGAGTTCCCGTGAACGACGAAAACCGCTTAACATTCAGCAAGTTGTTCCCCTGCAGTCGAGCGGCAAGTGTGGCATTCCGGAGACGGACTCTGCCCTTTTCTTAGGCTACGTTTGCCTTGGAATTAGTTCATATGGGCGTCGCGCCTGATCAGCCGCTTCGGGGACTTTCATGAAGCGGACGCAACTGGGGAGACTGCAATGAATAAGATTCTATTTGGCGCTATCAGTGCAATGGCAGTGGGCCTGTCGGCTCCGGCAAGCGCGGCGGATCTCGCCGCGCGTCCCTACACCAAGGCTCCGCCGCCGATGGTCGCCGCTATCTATGACTGGAGCGGCTTCTACATCGGCATCAACGGCGGCTGGGGCTCGAGCCGCAATTGCTGGGACTTCGTCACGCCAGTCACCGGCACGCTGGTCAACGACGGCTGCCATGATGCGTCGGGCGGCACGGTCGGTGGTCAGATCGGCTATCGCTGGCAGTCGGCCAATTGGGTGTTCGGCCTGGAAGGCCAAGGCAACTGGGCTGATTTCAGCGGGAGCAACATCAGCCCGACGGCGCCGGCTCAGCAGAACCGTACGCGGATCGACGCCTTCGGCTTGATCACCGGTCAGATCGGCTATGCCTGGAATAACGTATTGTTCTACGTGAAGGGTGGCGCGGCCGTCGTCGACGACAAATACGACCTCCTGATCGCGCCGGGCTTTGTGGGTGCGGGGACCATCTTCGGTTCGGCCCGCGATACCCGCTGGGGCGGAACGGTCGGCGCTGGCCTCGAATTTGGCTTCGCGCCGAATTGGTCGGTGGGTCTGGAATATAATCACATCTTCCTGGGCGATCGTAACGTCGATTTCAGCCTGGGCGGCGCCTTCGTCCAGACCGAACGCGTTCGTCAGGACGTTGATATCGGCCTCGTGCGCGTGAACTATCGCTGGGGTGGCCCGGCAATCGCCAGATACTGATTATCTCGCTGATACTACTATGAAATCAAGGGCCGGCTTCGCGCCGGCCTTTGTTGTTTGGGCGCAAATTCGCGTGACAGCAATGAGTCAGTAACCATCACCTTTTGTGTTGTTGTGGCTTTTCAGTGACACAACTTGCGGCTTTGGTGGTGTAAATGCAGCGTCAGTTGGGCCGTTGAGTCCGATGTCCTTCCGCGACGGAAGGCAACAACAGAAACTGGGACTGGGATTAAGTTGAAGATGAAAAAGATTTTGTTGGCTTCGGCCTCTGTGTTCGCTCTTGCGGCCCCCGCTTCGGCTGCTGATCTGGCGGCCCGCCCTTACACCAAGGCTCCGGTCGCTGTGGCCTCGGTCTACAACTGGACCGGCTTCTACCTCGGTATCGTCGGCGGCGGCGCCTGGGAAGCCTCTTCCGGTGACCCGAAGATGCAGGGCGGCTTCGTCGGCGGCACGGCCGGCTACAATTGGCAGACCGGCAACGTTGTATTCGGCATCGAGGCTGACGGCGCGTGGGCTGATGTCAGCGCTTCGGTCGATGGCGCCGTTTTCGTTCCCGGCGTCGGCGTGGTTGGCGCGACGGCAAGCTCGAAGACCGATGCGATGGGCACCGTGCGTGGCCGCATCGGCTGGGCCGTCAACAACGTGCTGCTCTACGGCACCGGTGGTTACGCCTGGATCGACAACAAGCTCAGCTTCACCGCGCTCGGCACGACCATCTCCGACAGCAAGTTCCATTCTGGTTGGACCGTCGGTGCTGGCGTCGAAGCGTTCTTTGCTCCGAACTGGTCGGTCAAGGGCGAGTACCTCTATCGCAGCCTCGGCGGCGAGACCTACTTCTCGGGCACCGTGCCCACCGGCACGCTCAACTTCCACACCGTGCAGGTCGGCGTGAACTATCACTTCGGCGGCCCGGTCGTCGCGAAGTACTAAGCTTCGTCTCCGACGCACCCGCGTTACGAAAGGCCGGCCTCGCGCCGGCCTTTTTGTTTGTTGCGGCCGCCGGTCCGCTCGCGTTTTCGGGCGGATGTGGCTGCCGAGTGACACAACCTTTGGCTTCAATCGTGTAAAAGCAACGACGTTACTTGGGTCATAAGGTCCGCTGCTCTTCCGCTCTCCGGAAGACCGGAATGAGACATGGAAGTGGGGAATGCATATGAAGAAGCTTTTGCTGGCTTCGGCCAGTTTGCTCGCACTCGGCGCGTTGGCACCGGCTTCGGCGGCCGATTTGGCGGCCCGCCCCTACGCCAAGGCTCCGGTGGCGCCGATCGCGGTGTACAACTGGAGTGGTTTCTACCTCGGCATCAACGGCGGTGGTGCATCGAGCCGCAATTGCTGGGACGTCAACAATATCTTGGGTATTCCGGGTCCTGACACGGCCGAAGGGTGTCACAATGCGACCGGCGGCGTCGTCGGTGGTCAGGCCGGCTATCGCTGGCAGTCGGGTAATTGGGTGTTCGGTCTCGAAGCCCAGGGCGACTGGGCCAATCTGAAGGGCTCGAACACGAGCTTGTTTCTTGCACCGCTCGTCAACCAGACCAGGATCGATGCGCTCGGCCTGTTCACCGGCCAGGTCGGCTATGCCTGGAATAACGTGCTCTGGTACGTGAAGGGTGGCGCGGCACTGACGCACGCCAAATACGACGGTCTGTTGGGGGGCGTCGTCTTCGATAGCGCAAGCGAGACGCGCTGGGGTGGCTCGGTCGGTACCGGCATCGAGTTCGGTTTCGCGCCGAACTGGTCCGTTGCGATCGAATACGACCATCTGTTCATGGGCAAGCGCAACAACTCCTTCACGATTCTCGGCGTCAACGACCGCATCGACCGCATCAAGCAGGACGTCGACATGGGCACCGTTCGCCTCAATTACACCTTCGGCGGCCCGGTCGTCGCGAAGTACTGATCTCCCTGCCGAAGTCACATCGTCACGAAAGGCCGGCTCACGCCGGCCTTTTGCTTTGACTGGGCGGTTCCGACAGCGGTTTCCGCGCGCTTCTGCTGCCAGATGCCGCCAGAACGCCAACAATCCGTTGACGATTCGCAACTCCCACTGGAAATCCGCCGCCGTTCTTCCTACGTTCGCTGCCATACCCATCGGCGCCGATCCCGGTTCCGGGCGAAGCGCGCCTTTTTTGTTGGCGCGATCGCGCACCTTTGGGCTTCCTTGAGGGCAACTCGGATGGATGAAGTGATCAAGGCGAAGCGCCAACAACAGAACGCGGGCTCCAGCCTGCGCGCAATTACGATCCGCGGCGCGCGCGAGCACAACCTCAAGAACATCGACGTCGAGATTCCCCGCGACAAGCTGGTGGTGTTCACCGGGCTATCCGGCTCCGGCAAATCCTCGCTCGCCTTCGATACCATTTATGCCGAGGGTCAGCGCCGCTACGTCGAATCGCTGTCGGCTTATGCCCGCCAGTTCCTGGAGATGATGCAGAAGCCCGACGTCGACCAGATCGACGGTCTGTCGCCGGCGATCTCGATCGAGCAGAAGACGACGTCGAAGAACCCGCGCTCCACCGTCGGCACCGTCACCGAGATCTACGACTACATGCGCCTGCTCTGGGCCCGCGTCGGCGTGCCCTATTCGCCGGCCACGGGCCTGCCGATCGAGAGCCAGACCGTCTCGCAGATGGTCGACCGCGTGCTGGCGCTGCCTGAGGGCACCCGCCTCTATCTGCTTGCCCCCGTCGTGCGCGGCCGCAAGGGCGAGTACAGGAAGGAGCTCGCCGAGTGGCTCAAGAAGGGCTTCCAGCGCGTCAAGATCGACGGCACCTTCCATGAGCTGGCAGAGGCCCCGACGCTGGACAAGAAATTCCCGCACGACATCGATGTCGTGGTCGACCGCATCGTGGTGCGCGCCGATATCGGCCAGCGCCTCGCCGAGAGCTTCGAGACCGCGCTGAAGCTCGCCGAAGGCCTCGCCGTCGTCGAGTTCGCCGATGCGCCCGCGGCGGCCGCGCCTGCGGAGGAAAAGAAGAAGACCGCAAAGATTCACGACAAGAGCGGCCCCGAGCGCATCCTGTTCTCGGAAAAGTTCGCCTGCCCGGTCTCCGGCTTCACCATCCCCGAGATCGAGCCGCGCCTGTTCTCCTTCAACAATCCCTACGGCGCCTGCCCCGCCTGCGGCGGCCTCGGCGTCGAGCAGCATGTCGACGAGGACCTCGTCATCCCCGAGAAGGACCTGACGCTGCGCAAGGGCGCGATCGCGCCCTGGGCCAAATCGTCGTCGCCCTATTACGTGCAGACGCTGACCGCGCTCGGCAAGCACTACAAGTTCACGCTCGACACCAAGTGGAAGGACCTGCCGAAGAAGACGCAAAACGCGCTCCTCTACGGCTCGGGCGAGGACGAGATCAAGTTCTCCTACGAGGACGGGGTGCGCTCCTACGATACCAAGAAGCCGTTCGAGGGTGTCATCACCAACATCAACCGCCGCTACCGCGAAACCGAGAGCGAGTGGGCGCGCGAGGAGCTGGCGAAATATTTCCATGACGTGTCGTGCGAGGGTTGCAAGGGCTTTCGGCTCAAGCCCGAGGCGCTCAGCGTCAAGGTCGGCGGCAAGCACATCGGTGAGATCTCGGAGCTGTCCGTGAAGGGCGCCGGCGCATGGTTCGAGACCGTGCCGGAGGCGCTGAACGCACAGCAGAACGAGATCGCCGGCCGCATCCTGAAGGAGATCCGCGAGCGCCTCACCTTCCTGCTCGACGTCGGCCTCAATTATCTGACGCTGTCCCGCTCCTCCGGCACGCTGTCCGGCGGCGAGAGCCAACGCATCCGCCTGGCCTCGCAGATCGGCTCGGGGCTCACAGGCGTGCTCTACGTGCTGGACGAGCCCTCGATCGGCCTGCACCAGCGCGACAACGCCCGCCTGCTCGATACGCTGAAGCGGCTGCGCGACCTCGGCAACACCGTGGTCGTGGTCGAGCACGACGAGGACGCCATCCGCCTCGCCGACTACGTGCTCGACATCGGCCCCGGCGCCGGCATGCATGGCGGCAACATCGTCGCCGAAGGCACCCCTGCCGAGATCATGCGCAACCCGAAATCGCTCACCGGCAAGTACCTGACCGGCGAGCTCGAGGTCGAGGTGCCGGAGCGGCGTCCGCCGAACCATCGCCGCACCATCAAGGTGGTGAACGCGCGCGGCAATAACCTCAAGAACGTCACGGCGGAGATTCCGCTCGGCCTGTTCACCTGCGTCACCGGCGTCTCCGGTGGCGGCAAGTCGACGCTCTTGATCGACACGCTCTACCGCGCCATCGCCCGCAAGCTGAACAATGCCAGCGAGGGCGCCGCGCCGCACGATCGCATCGAGGGCCTCGAGCACATCGACAAGATCATCGACATCGATCAGTCGCCGATCGGCCGCACCCCGCGCTCGAATCCTGCGACCTACACCGGCGCCTTCACGCCGATCCGCGAATGGTTCGCCGGCCTGCCGGAAGCGAAGGCGCGCGGCTACGAGCCCGGCCGCTTCTCCTTCAACGTCAAGGGCGGCCGCTGCGAGGCCTGCCAGGGCGACGGCGTCATCAAGATCGAGATGCACTTCCTGCCCGACGTTTACGTCACCTGCGACGTCTGCAAGGGCAAGCGCTACAACCGCGAGACGCTGGAGGTGCTGTTCAAGGGCAAGAGCATCGCCGACGTGCTCGACATGACCGTCGAGGAAGCCGCCGAGTTCTTCAAGGCGGTGCCGCGCGTCCGCGAAACTTTTCAGACCCTGCATCGCGTCGGGCTCGACTACATCCATGTCGGCCAGCAGGCCACGACGCTGTCGGGCGGCGAAGCCCAGCGCGTCAAGCTGGCGAAGGAATTGTCAAAACGCGCCACCGGCCGCACGCTCTACATCCTGGACGAACCGACCACCGGCCTGCACTTCCACGACGTCAAGAAGCTGCTTGAGGTGCTGCACGAGCTGGTTGCGCAGGGCAACACGGTCGTCGTGATCGAGCACAATCTCGAAGTCATCAAGACCGCCGACTGGGTCATCGACCTCGGCCCCGAAGGCGGCGACGGCGGCGGCGAGATCGTGGCCTGGGGCCCGCCGGAGGACATCGCCAAGGCGCCGCGGAGCTATACTGGGAAATTCTTGGCGCCGGTGCTGGAGAAGGCGCGGAAGCCGAAGCGGCGGCGTGCGGCGAGCGAGGCGGCGGAGTGACATCGCTTGGACTCGGCCAGCCTACGCGAAACCAAAGGTCTGCAATCAGACAAACATCGGCGAAGGCCGCTGGGTCGGGTCGACGCGGCCGCGGGTGCGAAAAGTCGCTCAGATGACTGCGTTGTCAGTCGATTCAACCTATGGTTATTTTGCGAGTGACGGCTATACTTGACTGGCTTCGCCGCGGAGATCAGATTTGAGCGATGTAATTGATCAGTCAAGCTTTCGGTTTCAATTCAATGTCACAATAGAGGACGATAGATCCTTCCGAAAACTTGTAGGCAAACGTCTGCAGGTACACTTCGATCGGGAAGCCCATCAAGTTCAAGCGCTCATCATTTGGGCTGTCGTGATGGTAGCCGGCCTTCTTGCCGTGGCTATAGAATGGGCAACGCTGCAAATTCTGTCTGTGTTGATAGTCGGCTTTGTGCTTGGCCAGATCCACGCATTTTTCCTGGCGTGGCAGGTATTCCGACAAATCCAGGACAAGCTATTTGAGGTAGATCGCGTCGAGCAAATGACGTGGCACGTTACTCTCGACGATACCTCGATTTTCGTCAGAACTCCCGCAAGCGAACGCCGGACCTCCTGGCATTCCATCCAAGGCATGACAGATACGCCGACCATGGTGGCGATATGGTACAATTCGGGGTACGGCTTTTTCATCCCGGCGCGAGCCTTTTTCGATCTCTCCGCTCGCGCTGCTTTTGTCGAATGGGTGAGTGAGCGGCTGCGGTCGGCCACCGCTTCTTCGAGCGCAATCAATCCGCCTATTGGCGATGCTGTAACTCGCTAATGTCAGCGGTCTCCGCACGCCGCCGCCGGCAGGAGGAGAGTTTGCATCTAAGCACTCAGATCTTCAAGAACATTGAGATCGATATTCACGTGCCCAACTTGCAGCAAAAATTCAGGTCTGCAACGGACGGGACCGCAAACGGACTTCGTCGATCACGACATAGGGGCCAAAAAGCTTCTGACCAAATTGGTCGACGACCTCTAGAAGCCGCGTTCGTACCAATGGCCCGCTCTCCGGATCGATGCGCAGCAAGATTAGACCAGGAACGGCTTGGCCGCGGCGAAAGACCAGCTCACCGAAATCCTTGTCAGCCGTGAGGAGAAGACGCCCTTCGCGCGACGCCAGCGCCATGACCTCCGTGTCACTCAGACTGGCAGCGAATTCGGCGATGTAGAGCACATCGTGACCGGAGTTTCGCAGCTCTAGAACCAGAGAGACCGCAATACATTCGTCCGCGAGCCAGAGCACAGTTCAGCGATATATGATGTCTTCGTCAGCCAGATAGTCGGCCGCGAAGGCCTGAGCCGCCCGAATGTCGTCGGGCGTAAGCCTCGAGTGCTCCGCGATGATCGCCTCGTTGGTCATGCCCGCGCCCAGCTCGCGCAACACAAGTTCGACCGGCACACGTGTGCCGCGGATCACGGGCTTGCCGTTCATGATCGCAGGGTTGATTTCAATCCGCTCGTGTCGCATGGCTGTCCTCGAACTGCGCGAATATTAGCACGTGACCTCACGCTTGTCAGCGAGCTCAAAATCCGGCCTCATGCCCTACGCCCTCGCCATCTTCGATCTCGACGGCACGCTGGCCGACAGCTTTCCCTGGTTCCTGCGCACCATCAACGATGTCGCCGACCGCTTCGGCTTTCGCCGCGTAAAGGATGAGGATGTCGAGGAGCTCAGGCACGCCTCAAGCCGCGAGATCCTCACCCGGCTCCAAGTGCCCTTGTGGAAACTGCCTGCGATCGCGCGCCATGCGCGGCGGCTGAAGGCGGAGGCGGCAGCTGAGATTCCGCTGTTCGCCGGCGTCGAGACGATGTTGCGGACGCTGGCCGAGAGCGGCGTGCAGCTGGCGCTGGTGACCTCCGACAGCGAGGCCAATGCGCGCGAGAAGCTAGGGCCTGCCTCAGCGTTGTTCGCGCATTTCGACTGCTCTGCGTCGCTGTTCGGCAAGGCCGCAAAATTCCGCCGGGTCATCCGCCGCGCGGGTGTCGAGCCCAGCGAGGTGATTTCGATCGGCGACGAGGTTCGCGACATCGAGGCGGCACGGGCTGTCGGCATTGCCTGCGGCGCGGTATGCTGGGGCTATGCGGCGCCGGCAGCCTTGCGGGCGCTGGGGCCGGATCATGTGTTCGAGCGGATGGATGAGATTGCGTCGATGTTTTCACCGGTGCCGTAACCCTACTCCGTCCTGCGCAAAAACGCCCCGAACGCCCGCGGCCCGTCGCCGGTCTTCACCTCGCCGATCACCTTCAGCTCCACCGCATCGATGATGTGAAGTGTATTGCTCTCCCAGCAGGCGACGATGACGCGCCTGCCGTCGGCGGTTGCCGCGATGCCTTCGGGATAGTCGCCGACATGGATGCGCTTGACCGGCTTCAGGCTCGCGAGATCGAACACGCTGACGGTGCCGCCATATTGATCGCTGACGAAGCCGCGCCCTCGCGTCAGCGCCACCGCATAGGGACGCATGCCGACCGGCACGCGGCCGATCTCGCGGCCTTCCGCGATATCGATCACGGAGACATCGTCGGAGCCGACATTGGCGGTATAGGCGCGCCTGCCGTCGGCATCGATGGTGACGCCGAACGGGCGGGTGCCGACCTTGATCACGGCCTTGCGCTGGCGCGTCGCAATGTCCACCACCGAGACGCTGTCGTCGTCGCGGTCGGCCGAGAGCAACAGCTTGCCGTCGGGCGTCACCGCAAGGCCCGACGGCGAAGCGCCGACCGCGATGCTGGCGACAACGCTGCGCGAGGCGGTATCGATCACCCGCACCGCCGCGGCGTACCAATCGGCGACATAGACCGCCTTGCCGTCGGGCGCCACCGCAATGCCGAGCGGGCCGCCACCGACCTCGATGCGGCCGGCGACCTGCCGCGTGGCTGCGTCGACCACCGTCACCGCCTTGGCATCCGGGCTCGTGACATAGGCAAAGCGTCCGTCGGCACTGACGGCGATTCCGGCCGGCTTGCCGCCGATCGGGATGGTCGCGACGCTGCGCGCGCCGGCGAGGTCCACGATCATCAGATCGTCGCTGAGCTGGTTGGTGACGAACGCCTCCTCGGCGGCTGTGCTGCCGAGGCTCGCATGACAAAGGCTGGCGGCGAGCGCCGCCAGAACCAGCGCCTTCACGTTCAGCTACCGCTCTCGATCTTCTTCTTCAGCGCCTCGAGCCCGGCCTTGTACAGCCCGCTCACCGCCTTGATCGCGGCCTCGTCGCTCAGCTCCGGCGGCGGATCGTTGTTGGGATAGCCGCGATAGAACGCGCCGGCCCATTCCAGCTTCGCCTTGCCGTCAGGCGCGGGCGAGACCGTCAGGGTCGAGGAATAATTGGTCACCGGCAGCACCTTCACGTCGACCTTGGTGATCCGGTACGAATAGCTCTGCATGTCGGGCTCGTATTTGTAGAGCTCCTCCTCGACAATGGCGCCGCCCGTCAGGGTCAGCTTGCGCGTCGCGCCGATCTCGTTGCCTTTCTCGCCTTCGGTCTTGGTCACAGGCTGAAGCCAGCTCATGTCCTGGAAATTGCCGATCACCGCCCACACCTTGGCCGGGGCCGCGTTGATCTCGATGGATTCCCGCACCTTCTGCCGCGTCGGGCCATGGGCCCGGACCGGCTCGAAGACGGTCATCAGAGCCATCCCCGCCACCGCCAGCGCCGCCACGCCGGCGATCGCCGGTCCGCTTCTCATCTTCATGTCGTTTCCTCGTTTCTCAACCTGCGCGACTTGGGGCGCGCTGAGGTCATCGTAACGCATTTTCGGGCCGTGGGGAGACCTGTTCGTGGCGCGGCTGTGGCAGGGGTCGCCGCCCGCGCTCCGCAATCCCTTGCGGTGCCCGACGGGCAAAACACACGAGACCAGGGTCAACCCAGCGGGCTGGAAACAATTCGCTTTACTCGAATTCGGAATTAGCGCATGTTGCGGCCACCCCAACCCGGGCCGAGGGGCGCATCGCGATCGTCACGAACGCGGGATGGGAGGTGGTGGACGCAGGCCGCGTCGCGCGCAATTGGTTTGCAGGGCGGGTCACTCCGTGAGCAGGCGGTTGCGCGCACACGACGGGCGCAGTCTCGCGTACGGCAAAATCGTGTGGTCCTGGCGCCCGGGGTCTGTGCGCCAAGGCTTGCGGTGACGTTGCGCCCGACCGGGCTCGCAGCGTCAGCCATCCGCAAGGCGACGGGGGCAATAGTGCATCGCTCCCCGAGGAGAGCGCGACATAAGCCGTCAACCCACTGCGCAGGGAAGGCCGGATGTTTGGCTTCACCTGTATGCCGCTGTGCAGCTTTTCCAAGCACACGCTTCGCACAGTGGACCGTGGGTGCCAGCCGGCACCCGGCCTTCCTTGCGCCCTCGGCACTTTCGAGGGTGGCGAATGCAGCAAAGCTCGGGCGGACTCTGCCGCGAGGATGCGAACCTGTGTCCGGTATAAGGACGATTTTGAGTTCGATGCAGGCGCCTCCTCTCCGTAATTGCGAGCGTAGCGAAGCAATCCAGACTCATTAGGCGGAAAGACTCTGGATTGCTTCGTCGCAAGAGCTCCTCGCAATGACGAGGGAGAGAACGACCGCCAACTACGCCGTTCACTCCCCCAGCTTCACCTCCACGAACCCGCGGGGATCGTCGCAGAACTCGCGCATGACACGGTAATGATCGGTCTGCTCCACCGTAACAGGCTCCAGGCCGTATTTGCCGAGCCGCAGCAGCCGCGCGCTGGGATAGGCCATCAGCATCGGCGAATGCGTTGCCATGATGACCTGGCAGATGCGGGACTCGTCCATGCGCCGCAGCAGTTTGAGGAACTCGATCTGGCGCGCCGGCGACAGCGCCGATTCCGGCTCGTCGAAGATGAAGATGCCCTGGCGCTGGCAGCGCTCCTCGAAGAAGCGAAGAAAACCTTCGCCATGGGAATGCGACAGGAAATCGGGCCCGATTTGGCCGGCGTCGCGGGCAGCCTTGTCGAGGTATCGCGCGACCGAGAAGAAGCTCTCGGCGCGGAAGAACCAGCCATTGGTGATTTTCGGCAGCCAGCTCGCGCGCAAAGCCTCGGACAATTGGCCGCCCATCTTCTCGCGCGCCTCGGAGTGATCGACCGGCATGTAACCCTTCCCGCCCCCGGCATCGTCATAGCCGGCGAGCGCCGCAATCCCCTCGAGAATCGTTGATTTCCCGGTGCCATTCTCCCCCACGATGATCGTGATGGCTGCGTCGAAGTTGAGTTCGAAATCATCCGGAAAGATCGGCAGGCAGAATGGATAGACCGCCCGATCGTGAACACGCGACGGATCGAGCCAGACGCGCCTGAGATAAGGCGCAGCCAACGTGGTCTGACGGCGTCGTGTCCGGCTCATTTCCCCACCGATCTCAGCTGGAGCCCCTGGAACGTAACAGGAACACAATGCTCGCGAAAGCTGCATTTGAGAAACATGTAGAAATAATGCCCGGCACGCGTTCCTCTACCCGCACCTCGAGATCTCAGGTTGTGGAGCGGAATCGCCCTTGAGGATGCATGCCGAGACAGTCTGCTGACATGAGGCCAGCGCCCACCTCGCGACCCCGCAATGATTGACGGAGGTCCGGGACCGCCAAGCCGCGAGGAATGCGCGATGGTATCAACGTATTTCAGCTACAATTACATTTCGCACCATCTCAAGCAGTCCCTGACGCGGGTCGAACAGCAACCCGACGTCTCGCGAGAGGCCGCCTATTACAAGGCCAACATCGGCAAGGTGAAGACGGTCGACGATCTCATGAAGGATTATCGCCTCTACCACTTTGCCATGAAGGCGTACGGCCTGGAAGACATGGCCTACGCCAAGGCGTTCATGAGAAAGGTCCTGGAGAGCGACCTCTCCGACGCAAACAGCTTCGTCAACAAGCTGGTCGACAAGCGTTACCGGGAGTTTGCCGCAGCATTCTCCTTCAACGGCGGCGCAACGCCTGTTGCGCAATCGGAGGACCAGACCGACGAGATGATCGGCCTGTACACCGCGACCAAGAAGAGCCAGGTCGACGCACTTGCCGCCGACACCAATTATTACAGCGCCCAAATCGGCAACATCACCAGTGCAGACCAGCTCCTGAACAACGACCGTCTTCGCAACTACGTCTATTCCGCATTCGGGATCGATCAAAGCAAATGGCCGCCCGACACCATTGGTCAGGTCCTGCGCAGCGATCCATCCGACCCGAACAGCTACGTCAACACCGCCTTCGCATCCCAGTTGACCGGCCTGAACGCCCAGCTCGCTCAAGCCAAATCGGACGTGAGCGCCGCCAATGCAAAGATCGCCGACTACACGGCCCAACTCTCGCAACCAGGCGCTGACGTGAACCAGTTGAAGGTCCAGATCCTGGTCGAAAAATATCACCTGGAATCATACACAAAGAGCATTTCCAGCCTCAATGACCAGATCGCGACGATCGGTGATTTCGTCGACCTGGCCGGCGCATTCGAGTTTGCGCCTGACGGGTCGCTTCCGCCGGGCGTGCCCGCGCAGACTGCCGCAAACGTCACACTCACGGCCAAGCGGTTCGACGACAGCAAGTCCGCCGTCTATGCGGCGGCAAGCCCGCTGAACGAGGCTTTCGCAATCAGGCAGTTCAGAACGGCTCTCCTCACCGTCGATTCGCTCGACGCGTTCGTATCGAAGCCGGACGTGTACAATTTCGCGCTGGGTGCCGTCGGCTTCGATCCCAAGAACGTCTCCCAGGCCACCATCAAGGCCGTTCTCGAAAGTGACCTCAGCGATCCCAAGAGCTACGTCTATACCCTCAAGGACAATCGCTATGTCCAGCTCGCCCGCGCCTTCAACTTCGATGCAAAGGGCAATCTGACCACTCCCCTGGTGGCGCAGGACGCCGCCGAAGTGCTCGAGATTACGAAGGACTACGTCATTTCAGCGGTGAAAAGCGCAAGCACGGCGAGTCCCCAGCAGCAGGCGGCCGTGCGGGCACAAGCCACCAAGGATGCGACGGATTATCGGGAGGCGATCGCAGGCATCGACAGCGTGTCCGATCTTCTTGCAAACAGGCCGATGGTCGATTTCATTCTCCTGGCCAAGGGTCTGGACCCCAGGAAGGTCAGCACCGAATTCCTCGAGAAGATCTTCGCCTCCGACCTGAACGATCCAAAGAGTTTTGCGAACACGCAGAGCGATTCCCGCTTTGCCGACATCGTGGCGTCGTTCAATTTCGACAGCAAGGGCAACGTGGCGCGCCTGTCGATGATGGGTCCCCAGAAGCGAGATCAATTCCGGGAAACGCAGGCGAACTATCTCCAGCAGAGCCTGGAGCAGCAGCAAGGCGACATGAACCAAGGCGTGCGCCTCGCCCTTTATTTCCAGCGCAAGGCCGGGGAAATCACCTCCGCATACGACATCCTTGCCGACAAGGCGCTTTCGGAGGTGTTCAGGACCACGTTCAACCTGCCCGATTCGATGGCAGCGATGCCGATCGATCAGCAGGCCAAGTTCGTGGACCGCTTCATGAAGATCAAGGATCTCTCCGATCCCGCGAAGGTTGAAAAGCTGCTGGGCCGTTTCTCCGCCATGTATGACGTCAAGAACAGCCAGAGCACCGGTCAGGCTCAATCCCCCTTGCTCGACCTTTTTCGGGGATCGAGCTCGGGGATAAGCCAATCGACCTTCCTGGCCATTGCCAAGCTGCGCGCTCACTGACCGCTCGCCGCGACTAGCCCAGCGCCTCCAGCACCAGCTCCATCGTCATCAGCACCGGATTATCGCCACGGATCAGATGCCCCTCCGCAGCGCCGCCAGTGTAGTCGATCAGGGCAACATCGAGCGCAGCTTCCAGCGCGCCGGACGTGCCGGGCTCGATCGCGCCGGCCGTGATCGCCAGCTCCGTCGCAAACGGCTCGGTGACGCCGCCATGGCTGAAGCGGGCGCCGATGGTCGAGCCGACGCCGCCGTGTATCTTCGCGCGCCCGATTCCGTGGGCGCGGCAGAACGCTTCGAGACAGCCGGCAAAATCCTGGTTCGGGCGCAGACGGAGCGCGAAAGCGCGGCTCGTCGTGCGCGCGCCGGTGCTCGCGGCCGCGACCGGTCCGAACAGCTTGAAATTGGTCTCCGGATCGGGCTCGGCCGTGAACATCGCACCGTCGAGACCGAAGGCCTCGACCTCGAACGGCTCGGCGACGACGGTCTCGTCCGGCATCATGTGGCCGCCGCTCGCCTTGCCGTCAGCCTCGGTCCACAGCCCGTGGCAATGAAAGAACGGCGCGCCGTCGCGCGTGCCGAGCGTCATGCTGCCGAGCCTCACGCGCGTCACGCCTTGGGGGCGGAACGTATCGCTGTAGAACGCCGCATTCTCGCCGGTCTTCGACAGCGCCGGCATGACATAGGCGAACGGCCCCAGCGCGCCGCGGCGGAAGTTCAGCACGCCGCCGGCAAAGCCCTCTGCGGTAAAGCCACGCCGCGCAGCCTCCAGCATTGGCACACCCGCCTGAAGCGTGAACGAGAAAGCGCGCCCCCTCGCCTCCACCCATTGAATGCGTTCGGGAGGCGGCAGTCCCGGCTGCTTGATGCTCCGCATCTCCCGCACTCAGCCCGCCTTCTTGTCGAGGTCGAGCAGCCCGCGCGCCTCGAGCTCGTCGCGCACCATGCGCTTCGGCACCTTGCCGTAGCCCGATTTCGGCAGCGCGTCCCAGAAGAAGAAGCGCTTCGGCATCTTGTAGCGCGGCACTTTCGGCGACAGGAACGCCGCCATCTCGGCTTCGCTCACGGCCTGCGCGCCTTCACGAACGACACAGACGGCGACACCGACCTCGCCCCAGGTCGCATCGGGCACGCCGAGCACGGCGACCTCGCCGATCGCGGGGTGGGTCAGGATCTTCTCCTCGATCTCGCGCGGATAGATATTGGAGCCGCCGGAGATGTACATGTCGGAGGCACGTCCTGTGATGTAGACAAAACCCTCCTCGTCCATGTGGCCGAGGTCGCCGGTGCGGAACCAACCGTTGCGGAACGCCTTCGCGTTGGCGTCGGGGTTGTCGTAATAGCCGGCGAACACGGCAGGCCCGATCACGCAGATCTCGCCGCTCTGGTTGGCCTTGAGCTCGCGGCCCTCGTCGTCCTGGATCGACACCTGCATGCCGGTGCGCTCGAAGCCGCAGGTGCCGATCCTGGCGTGCGGGCCGTCCTCGGAATCATGCAGCGCCGCCGGCAGCACGGTGATGTTGCCGGTGACCTCGCCGAGGCCAAAATACTGCACGATGACCTTGCCGAGCTTCTTCAGCGCCGCCTTCTGGTCCTCGCGATACATCGGCGCGCCCGCATAGATGACGTAACGCAGCGAGGAACGGTCGTATTTGTCGGCGGCGGGATGCTCCACCATCATCTTCAGGATGGTCGGCACCGTGAAGAGATTGCTGACGCGGTGTGTCTCGATCAGGCGGAAGGCCTCGTTGATGTCGAATTTCTCGGTCGGCAGCAGCACGGTGCGCGCGCCGCGTGCGGTCTGCATCAGCTGATGCACGCCGGCGCCGTGCGACAAGGGCGCCACCACCAGCGAGGCGTCCTGCTCCGTCGTGCCGGGTGTCAGATCGGCGAGATGATTGGTGACGACGAATCCCATCTGGCCGTGGGTGAGCACGGCCGCCTTGGAGCGGCCGGTGGTGCCGGAGGTGAAGAAGAACCAGCAGGGATCGTCGTGCTCAACGGCGACATTCTCCACAACGACTCCCGCCTGCGAGGCGATCGCGTCAGCCACCGAGCGTTCGCCGAACGCGGCGTTGCCCTCGATGCTCCAGATGAACGCCAGCGCACCGCCCTTCACGGCGGCCGCGTGCTCGGGGAAATCGACATGGCACAGAAATGCCTTGGCGCCGGAGGCCTGCGCGAGATAGCTGACCTCATCCGGCATCAGACGGAAATTGGTGGGCACCCAGACGGCACCGAGCCGGAACGCCGCGAACATCGAGAAGAACATCTCGTCGCCGTTCTTGGAATGGACGAGAATGCGGTCGCCCTTGCCAATGCCCCGCGCGGCGAGCGCCGCGGCCAGGGCCGAGACCTGCGCATCGACCTCGCGCCAGGTCCAGTATTTGTCACCCCAGACGAAGCCGGGCCGCGCGCCATGCCGCCGCGCATTCTGGGTCAGCATATAGGCGAGATTCATGACGCGGCGGGACATGCGCAGGGGCTGCATCGGGCTTCCTCGTGGGCGACGGGCGGCACGCGCGCCGTCCGTTCATTGCAGCCCATTTATCGCCAACGCCGGTGGCCCTGCAAGGCCGGCTGCCGCGGGCCTGCCCTACGGCGCTTTGAACGCAAAGGGCGTTGCCGTGATGGTCCTGGTCTTCGAGCAGGCCTGCGCACCAAAGCCGCCGCAGAAGCTGCCATGCAGATCGAAGCGGACGGTGCGTGCAGCGCCGCGCTTCACCGATGGGGCCATGATCCTGTAGCGGAGCACGTAGCCGTCGAACACCTCGCGCACGCCGCCATCCGGCAGCGTCACCAGGATCTTCATGACGCAGCCGCCGGTTCCGCAATAGGTCGTCTCGCGGTCGCCGCATTTGGTGTCCTGGAAATCGACGATGTAGTCCTCGCGGCCGTCACCGGTCAGGTCGACCTTGCGCACCGTGTCAGGCGCAAACGCCACCGGGCCACCTTCCTGGCTCGCGCATTCCTCATTGGCGTAGCGCACCGCCTTCTGCACGCCGGGCGGATAGTCGGCCGGATCGAACGGCTTTGCGCCTTCGGCGCGCGCGGTCGAGGCGAACAGAGCGAGCATGAGGATGAGATAGCGCATGCGCGTTTGTCGCCAGCGCGGCCAGGATCGTTCAGGGAAATTTAAACATGATCAGCGCAACGTTCACCAATTGTCGCGTACAGAGTACTCCATCATGGTCAAAGCGCCGCCCGCTCTCCTCGTGTTGTCGCTGGCGCTCGCCGGATGCGCCGTCGGCCCGCAAGCGCATCTTGTGTCCGATCCAGCCTTCAAGCCCGCGCGCTATGCCTGGGATGGCGCCGGCGAGAATCCCAATCAGCCCCGTTCGGCCTCGCGTGCGGCGCGCGCCACCGCGACGGCCGAGCGCGACCGATCGCAGGCCGGCCTTGCCCCTTATTCGAAGGAATGGTGGCAGGCCCAGGACGGCATCGAGGCCGAGCAGGACGCTAGGGTCAACCGCTCGCTGGTCATCTGCCAGGGCTGCCTCCGCCCGCAACCACAGGCCGAAAATTCCAGGCTGGCCAAAGCGACCGATTGAACCGAACGGCTCGGAGCGGAAACCCGCCGGCCGGACCGTGCGTTACGATCTCGTGCGCAAAGGCACGGCAGCTGCAAGGCAACGATATGAGCGACGTCATCAAGAACAAGGCCCATCACCGCTATGAGCTCGAGGTGGAAGGTCATCTTGCGACCGAGCACTACAAGCTCGACGGCGATGTCATCACCTTCGAGCATACCGACGTGCCGAAGGAGCTTGGCGGCAAGGGCATCGGCTCGAAGCTGGTGCAAGGGGCGCTCGACCAGGTCCGGGCCGACGGATTGAAGCTGATCCCGCAATGCCCGTTCGTGAAGGCATGGATCGACAAGCACCCGGACTATGCGGATCTCGTGACACGGTGAGTGCACAGGCCCCTCGCCATTGGCCGGCGGGTCTGCAGCAGGTTGCTTACCGCCTATTGTCCGTGCTTGAGCAAGTCCTGGTCATTCATGTCCCAGTCCTGCCACAGCTGGAGAACGCCGAGCAGCACCACCACCGCACCGAGGCCCGTGTGATAGATGCGGAGGAAGCCTTCGCCGGAATAGCCGATCGCGTAGGGCGACGCGACGAGCCACAGTCCGACCAGGATCGTCGTCACCTCTTGCCAGCGCTGCAAGGCGACGTATTCGAGCTGGCTGATGCCAAACACGACCAAACCGATCGCGACCGTGTTCAGGATGGCCGTCTGGTGACCGGCGATCGCTTCATCCTGGATCGGGAACCACGGCGAGGCCACGATCACCGCGCCCAGCAGCATGCCACACCAGTCTTCCCATGTTCGATGCGTATTCAAGTAACCAGAGTCCGACATCGTACCCTCCTGCAAAAGAGGCATACGTCTGCGGCTGGCGATCATGACACTCCGAATATCTAACGACCCTGCCGGCCGCATTCGGGCGTATGTCCTTTCCAGGACGTGGGAACCGAAGTCCGGCTTGCAAGAGCGACATCGGGGATTATTTGCGGTTCGCGGGACCCATGCTCGCGGAGGGCCATATCCATACTGCCGTGCGATCCATGTGGCGCGCATTTGCGGATATCTCCTCTGCGCCGATCTCCCTCCGTCTCATCTTGGCAAGGGCCGTGTCAGCCTCCTAGATCAGGAGGCAATCTGCAGTTCGGAAGGATCCCGCATGGCGGCTTCGGTACGAGACAACAAGGACAGGAGCCGCTTCGAGCTCGATGTCGGCAACGACATCGCCTTCGCCAATTACCGGCTGACGCCATCCGCCGTAATCATCACCCACACCGAGACGCCACGCGCGCTCCGCGGGCGCGGCATCGGCTCCGAGCTGGTCAAGGGCGCGCTCGAGCTGATCCGGCGCGACGGAAAGAAGGTGATCGCCGGCTGCGGCTTCGTCGTCGACTATCTCGACCGGCATCCGGAGGATGCGGATCTGGTCGCCTGAATGCAAAAGGGCCCGCGCGCTCGCGGGCCCTCCGGCACGACCCCAGGGCGGGTCGTCAGTGCTTGATCTCCGGCGGCAGCTTGCCGCCATTGGCGGCGAGCTTGGACATCACCTGCTTGTGCAGCCAGACGTTCATGCTGGCGGAGTCGTTCATGTCGCCGCTGTAGCCCAGCTCCTTGGCGAGATCCTTGCGCGCCGCAAGGCTGGAATCGATGTCGAGCGCCTTCATGAGGTCGACGATCGAGGTCCGCCATTCCAGCTTCTCGCCCTTGTGCGCAGCCACCGCCTTGTCGACGATCGCCGCCACGTCGACTGCCGACATGGGCGCTGCCGCGGGCGCCGTTGCGGTCCCTGCGGGCGCACTGCTGGGTGCTGTGCCGCCGGCAGGCGCGGCGGAAGCCGGCTGGCCACCGAAGATCGCGCTCATGATTTTCCCGAAAATGCTCATATCTGCTCCCCGAAAAGGATCCGTTGGAAGGGCCTGAGTGGCACACTTATAGACGAAGTTACTGCGTAGCGCCCGCGAAGTTCCGCGTGTGACAGCAGCATCAGCTTATCTGCGGCGAAATGACGACAGAATGACGCCGCGTTGGTTGCGTCGCGGCATCGAATTTCACCCAAGCGTGAGGGACAGGACTCGGACTTGGGAGTATGCTTGTCGTTCAGCTCGCGATGCCATCCGGAATTCGCGTCTGGTCGGGATCGCGGGAATTCAAGACAATGGGCGGCCGCTTGCGCCGTTTGCCGGCGCCGGACGCGGCCGTCTGGCAAGGGAGCTAGCGACCATGGCCACACTCTACCCGGGCAATGTCCCCACGATGGCCCAGCCCACGGATGCGGCTGGACCGATGATCCGAACCATCCAACTGTCCGATCTGCACGATGCGCTCCGGCGCGGCTGGGAGGATTTCAAGGCCGTCCCAAGCCACGCCATCATCCTCTGTATCATCTACCCGGTGCTCGGCATCGTGCTCGCCCGCGTGGTGATGGGCTATTCGGTGCTGCCGCTGCTGTTTCCGCTAGCGGCGGGCTTCGCGCTGATCGGGCCCTTCGCGGCGCTCGGCCTCTACGAGCTTTCCAGCCGGCGCGAGCGCTATGAACCGGCCAGCGCCTGGGATGCCATGGAGGTACTGCGCTCGCCTTCGTTCGGTGCGATGCTCGGCCTCGGCACGTTGCTGCTCGCCCTGTTCGTCACCTGGGTCGCGACGGCGCAGGCGATTTACATTGCCGCGTTCGGCTACGAGGGCGTCACCGGTTTCTCGGACTTCTTCAAGCGCGTGCTGACGACGCAGCAAGGCTGGTGGCTGATCGTGGTTGGCTGCGGCACCGGATTCCTGTTCGCGCTCGCCGCACTCTGTCTCAGCGCCGTGTCGTTCCCCTTGATGCTGGATCGCCATGCCGGCGCGTTCGAGGCGATGAGCACCTCGCTGCGCGTGGTCGCGAGAAACCCGGTGCCGATGGCGGCCTGGGGCCTGATCGTGGCGGTGCTGCTCGCGCTCGGCACGATCCCGGCCTTCCTCGGCCTCGCCATCGTCATCCCGCTGCTCGGGCACGCCACGTGGCACCTTTACCGCAAGGTGATCGTGTCCGATCCGGGCGCACGCCCTGTGCCGCCTCCGCCGCGGCGGCCGCGCAAGCCGGCCGCCGACTTCCCGGCCAACCTCTTCCCGTGGCGGAATCGGACGGAGGTCTGACAATCTCGTGACGGATGGCCCTGCCCGGTTCGGACAGGGCCATACGCCTTGCTTTGGCCGCGGTTACAGCCGAGATTATCCTGCCGGTCAGGTCAATTCACGGAAATCCATTTCATCTGATGACTCCGACGATTTCTCGTCTTGCTCTCGCAGCCTTCACCGTCTTCGCGTCCCTTCTCTCGGTCCAGCCAGCGCCAGCCGCGGTTGCCTGCGGCTCGGGCAATTTCGACGCCTGGCTGGCTGATTTCAAAACCGACGCTGCGGCGAAGGGCATCTCGCAGCAGACCATCACCGCCGGGCTTGCCGGCATCACGCTCGATCAGAGCGTGCTCAACCGTGACCGCTCGCAGAAGGTCTTCAGCCAGAGCTTCGAGGAATTTTCCGGTCGCATGGTGCCACCGCGCCTGGAGCGCGGCGCCAACAGGATGAAGCAATACGGCTCGGTGTTATCGCGCATCGAGCAAGCCTATGGCGTGCCCGGCGAAGTCCTCGTCGCGATCTGGGGGCTGGAGACCGATTTCGGCGTCAACACCGGCAAGTTCGCAACGATCCGCTCGCTCGCCACGCTCGCTTACGATTGCCGTCGTTCCGAGCAGTTTCGTGCCGAGCTGTTGGATGCGCTACGCATCGCCCAGCGCGGCGATCTTGCGCCTGCCGACATGAAAGGCGCCTGGGCCGGCGAGCTCGGCCAGACCCAGTTCATGCCGTCATCCTGGATGAAATATGCCGTCGACTTCGACGGCAATGGCAAGCGCGATCTTCTGCATAACGTGCCCGACGTGCTCGCCTCCACTGCCAATTACCTGGCCGGCTATGGCTGGCAGAAGGGCAAGGACTGGCAGCCGGGCAGTCCGAACTTCGAGGTGCTCAAGCAGTGGAACAAGAGCGAGGTCTACTCCAAGACCGTTGCCTATTTTGCCGCCCAGCTTGCACGCGCTCCCTAAAACAGCACGCGACAAAACGCATGGGCCGATCGCGAGCGACCGGCCCTCTCTTGGGTGCGTTTACTTGCCCATGGTGGCGAGCGTCGCCTTGTTCAGATGCGCGCTGCACGCACCCATTTTGCCGTTGAGCAGGGAGTCCTGAGCCGCAGCGATCTCCTTCTGCGCGACAAACTTGCTGTCACCGTCGGCCATGTTTTCGATCGCGGTCTCCGTTTTCTCCAGGTTGGCTCCGCTGCAGCCGCCCATGGCGTGCTTGGCGGCCTGGGCCGGCGCGGCGGCGAATGCAACAGCGGCGACTGCGATAACCCCGAGTAACTTCGTCATGACGTTACTTTCCTTCTCTCGTTCTTGGGCCAGACCCGGCGACATTGCCGGAATCTGCGACATGACTTTCCTCCGGTTGCGGCAACTTGTCGCAATAAATTCCCCGCGAGAATTGCGTGATGTTGCGCGCCGCGCAGAGCCGCAATGCGAGATTTCTGATTTTCGTTACAGCTTCGTAATGAAGACTCGCGCTTTGCGCGTGTGTACGGCACCGACAGGGCGATCCTGAGCAGCCCCCGGGCCCAATGGCGGACCGAACTGGCACGTGACGTCACTCAATATATGAATATTAATCCATTTCTATAGCGCCGGAATCATGCGATTCGTGCATGCGAGACTTGGGCGTACAAGCTATCCAGCGCTGTTGTGGATCAAGGGAACGCAACCTATTTCGCCCGGGGTCGGCACCGCAAATGCTAGCATAAACCCGTGATATCACGGACGTTTGCTGTAGAAAACACCCCCTTCCGCCCAGCTCTTGGGCGGGAGTGCCAAGAGGTTAATCGCCCCTTACCGATGCTATGCGCTCTTCGCTTAGCTGCATCGCAACATCGGAACTTTCGCACTGCACCACTCTCACCTATATTCATTTCAACGATGAGGCTCCAAGCAAGAGCTGAATCGACTTACAGGAGACTACCAATGCTGCTCTCGCTCATCCGCATGATCCAGGCCTTCCGGGACTATCAGCGCAATGTTGCCGAGCTGTCCCAGCTCAGCGATCGCGAACTGGCCGATATCGGCCTCGATCGTTCGGACATCCCGCGCGTTGCCGCCGGCCAGTATCAGGGCTGATATCGTTCAGCCCTGCACCGTAACGGACCGATAGCGCCCGCCTCGTGCGGGCGTTGTCGTATCTGGTGGCAGAAAACTCGATCTCGGCGATTCCACTCTCCGCCGAAAAGCGCTACCTGTCCGCCCCATGACAGGACCCCAATCCAACATCGTGCACGTAATCGGTGCCGGCCTCGCCGGCTCCGAAGCTGCCTGGCAGGTTGCGAAGTCCGGCGTGCCCGTGGTGCTGCACGAGATGCGGCCGACTCGCATGACCGAGGCGCACCGCACTGACGGGCTCGCCGAGCTCGTCTGCTCCAACTCGTTCCGCTCGGATGACGCCGCCAACAACGCCGTCGGCCTGCTGCATGCGGAGATGCGCCGCCTCGACTCGCTGATCATGCGCGCTGCCGATGCCAATCAGGTGCCCGCCGGCGGCGCACTCGCAGTCGATCGCGACGGCTTCTCTGCTGCCGTCACCAAGGCGCTCAACGACCATCCTCTCATCGAGATCGCACGCGGCGAGATCGCCGGCCTGCCGCCGGCCGACTGGAGCAACGTCATCGTCGCGACCGGCCCCCTCACCTCCGCGCCGCTGGCTGATGCCATCCGCGAGCTCACGGATGAGAACGCGCTCGCCTTCTTCGACGCCATCGCGCCGATCGTGCACCGCGAGTCGATCGACATGTCGGTCGCCTGGTTCCAATCGCGCTACGACAAGGTCGGCCCCGGCGGCAACGGCGCCGACTACATCAATTGCCCCATGACCAAGGAGCAGTATGACAGCTTCGTCGCCGCGCTGATCGCCGGCGAGAAGACCGAGTTCAAGGAGTGGGAGACCAACACGCCCTATTTCGACGGCTGCCTGCCGATCGAGGTGATGGCGGAGCGCGGCCCCGAGACGCTGCGCCACGGTCCGATGAAGCCGGTCGGTCTCACCAATCCGCACGATCCCACGACCAAGGCCTACGCGATCGTGCAGCTGCGCCAGGACAACAAGCTCGGCACGCTCTACAACATCGTCGGCTTCCAGACGAAGCTGAAATACGGCGAGCAGCAGCGAATCTTCCGCACCATTCCGGGGCTGGAGAACGCCGAATTCGCCCGCCTTGGCGGCCTGCATCGCAACACCTTCCTGAACTCGCCAAAGCTGCTCGACGCCCAGCTGCGCCTGCGTGCGCAGCCGCGGCTGCGCTTTGCCGGCCAGATGACGGGCTGCGAAGGCTATGTGGAATCCGCCAGCGTCGGCTTGATCGCCGGTCTCTATGCAGCCGCGGACGCACGTGGCGAGGCGCTTGTCAGCCCGCCGGGCACGACCGCGCTGGGATCGCTGCTCGGCCACATCACGGGTGGCCATATCGAGACCATCGAGCCGGGCACCCGCTCGTTCCAGCCGATGAACATCAATTTCGGCCTGTTCCCGCCGCTCGCGAGCGTGCCGACCAAGAAGCCCGACGGCACGCGTCTGCGCGGCAACGAGAAGACGGTGGCCAAGAAGCAGGCGCTGAGCGCACGGGCACTCGCCGATCTCGACCGCTGGATCGCCGATCACCTGCGCATTGCCGCCGCCGCGTGAGTTCAAGATGAGCCTGCCCAAAGACGACGCCGCAGAGCTGTCGGCACGCTGGATCGAAGGCGTGCTGCTCAAGCGCGACGTGTTCTCGACCGTCGAGCGCGGCCGCTTCCGCAGCGAGAGCGGCGAGATCGACGCGGTGCTGCGCCGGCTCGACGAGGTGCCCTGGTGGTCGTTCCTGCTGGCGCGCCACCTGTTCGCCCGCGAGAAGCACGCCCTGGTACGCGCCAAAGGCCTCGACGTTGGTCCCGAGCTGCTATGGGCCGGGCGCCGCGCCCTGGTGCGCGGCTTCGTCGATGGCGTTGCACTGCATCTGGCAAAGCCCCACGGCGATCTCGCCTATTTCCGCTCCGCCAAGGCCGCGCTGCGCCGGCTGCGCCGCGCCGGCATCTGCCACAACGATCTCGCCAAGGAGCAGAACTGGCTGGTCGGCCGCGACGGCCGCGCCTATGTGACCGACTTCCAGCTCGCCGCGTGCTTCGCGCGCCGCGGCCGGCTCTACCGCATCCTCGCCTACGAAGACCTCCGGCATCTGCTCAAGCACAAGCGGTCCTACGCGCCCGAGGCGCTGACGCCGCGAGAGCGAAAGATCCTGGCGAGAAAATCGTTCGCCGCGAGCCTGTGGCTCGCCACCGGCAAGAAGGTCTATCGCGCGATCACCCGCGGCCTGTTCAACTTCACCGACCGCGAGGGCGGCGGCCGCCGGCTCGTCAACGACGCGCCGGTGCTGGCCGAGCTGATCCGCCGCAATCCCGCCGTGCGCGACACCGCCATCGTCGCCTTTCCCGACCGCCGCTCCGGCGTCGGGCTTTATGCCTTCGTCGAAGCCGATCAGGCGGCGCTCGAAGGCCAGCTCCGCAGCGAGCTTGCCGCGGCCAAGGGGCCGAAGCCGCCCGAACATATCCAGGTCGTGCACGCCCTGCCGCGCAACACCAGCGGCAAGCCGCGCACTGAGGTCTTGCAGCTGGTCGCCATGAACCAGCTCGACCTGATCGAGCCGATGATGAAGAACGAGCAGGACCGCGCCTTCCTCAAGGACATTCTGGAGCAGCGCAAGAACCTGCGCGACCGCTTCAATTTCGAGGCAAAGCTCCCGACGAGCTAAGCGAGTTTGCGCCTTGAAGCCTCCACAATGGCGTTCGAGAAGCGCGTGGATCATGCAGGGTTGGCAAAGATCATGGGCGCTCGGGGGACGATGATGCATCGTGTGGTTGGCGGCATGCTTGCCGGCCTTCTGCTGCTGTCGGCCGCCCCCGCGATAGCCGACACACCGGCCGAGCTGATCTCCAGCTTTCGCCTCAAGCATGGTGAGGCCCGTGTCGTCCGCGATGCCACCCTCGATCGCATCGCCATGGATCAGGCTCGCGCGATGGCGGCGAAGGACGACCTCAGCCATGACGCACTCGGCCCGTTCAACCGCCGTGTCGCACCCGCCGGTGCGGGCCGCGCCGCCGAGAACATCGCCTACGGCTACGACAGTTTCGAGAAGACGCTGGGCCAATGGATCGACTCCTCCGGGCACCGCAAGAACCTCTTGCTGCACAACGCCTCCCGCGTCGGCATTGCCAGCGCCAAGAATGTCAGTGGCAAGCGCACCTATTGGGCCATGGTCATCGCCGGCGACTATGAGCCCAAGGGCAAGAAGAAGAAGGACAAGGAGCCGCTGGTTGCCGTCAAGCGCGAGCCCGCGCGCGCAAACAAGCCCAAATCCAGCACCTGCACCATCAAGCTGCTCAGCCTCTGCATCTGAGCCAAGACTGCGCCGTCTTGCTCGCAGTCCTCGACGCGTCTAATTCTTACACCAAGATCGCAAGAAGCGGAGGGCGTGAGTGATCGACCTCGACCGAATACGTGCCGACACGCCAGCCACTGGCCGGCTCACTTATCTCCACAATGCCGGCGCGGCGCTGATGCCGACCCCCGTTGTCACTGCGATGAAGCAGCATATCGACCTCGAAAGCGAGATCGGAGGCTATGCCGCCGCTGACCGCGAAGCCCAGCGGTTGGACGCGGTCTATGGCTCGGTCGCGCGCCTGCTGAATGCCGCCCCCGACGAGATCGCGCTCGTGGAGAATGCGACGGTCGCCTGGCAGATGGCATTCTATTCGCTTCCGTTTCGCGAGGGCGACCGCATTCTGACCGCCGAGGCGGAATACGCCGCCAACTATGTCGCGTTTCTTCAGGTCGCGAAACGAACCGGCGCGACCATCGAGGTCGTACCGAGCGATGTCACTGGCGAGCTCGACGTGCACGCGCTGGAGCGCATGATCGACCGACGCGTGAAGCTGATCGCCATCACCTGGGTTCCGACCAATGGCGGGCTGGTCAATCCGGCCGCGGCAATCGGCAGGATCGCGCGGGCGCATGGCATTCCCTATCTGCTCGACGCCTGTCAGGCGGTCGGGCAGATGCCAGTCGACGTCGAAGCCATCGGCTGCGACATGCTGTCGGCCACGGGCCGCAAATTCCTGCGCGGTCCGCGCGGCACCGGCTTTCTCTACGTCCGCCGCGCACTGCTGCAGCAGCTCGAGCCGCCGATGATCGACCACTTCGCAGCGCCCTGGGTCGCGCGCGACGAATATCGGCTCCGCGACGATGCACGCCGGTTCGAGACATGGGAGAATAATTACGCCGCCCGGCTTGGGCTCGGCGCTGCCGTCGACTACGCCCTCGAGATCGGACTCGCTCCGATCGAAGAGCGCAGCCGCCTGCTTGCCAGCAGCCTGCGCTGCGGCCTCGCCGCCATTCCTGGCGTCATCACTTACGACCTCGGACGTGCGCCGGGCGCGATCATCAGCTTCACCTTGGATGGATATGAGGCGGCGGCCATTGTCGGCAGCGCCGCGGCGGCGGGCATCACGATCGGCGCTTCAGACCCGTCGAGCACCCTCATCGATGCCGAGATCCGCGAGTTGCCGCCGCTCGTCCGGGCTTCCCCCCACTACTACAACACCCAAGCCGAGATCGACCGGCTGATCGACCACGTCGCGGATTTGGCGTCACGTTAGCGCCCGCTCAGGTGCAGCGCGCGCTCAGCCCGGATGCGCTGAGCATAGTCATCACCTCGTCGAGATGGGCGGCATCGCGGGTCTCGATGACGAGCTGCAGAAGCGTCGCCTTGGCCGGCAGGTCGGAGAAGGTCCGCTGGTGCGAGACCTCGATGATGTTCGCACCCGCCTCGGCCAGCAGCGCCGCCACCGCAGCGAGCTGTCCCGGCCTGTCGGGGATATCGAGCGACAATTGCGTCAACCGCCCCTCGCGCGCGAGCTCGCGGGTGAGCACGGAGGCGATCAGCCGCGTGTCGATGTTGCCGCCGCTCAGCACGAGGCCGACCTTCTCGCCGGCAAAACGAGACGGATCGGACATCAGCGCGGCGAGGCCGGCGGCGCCGGCGCCCTCGACCACGGTCTTCTCGATTGAGATCAGGGTGGCGACCGCGCGCTCGAGCTCGGCTTCGTTGACGAGCGCGATGTCATCGACGAGGCGGCGGACGATTTCGGTGGTGATCTTGCCCGGTGATTTCACCGCGATGCCCTCGGCGAGCGTATCGCCGCGCGCCGGCAGGTTGCCGTCGTGGATGGCGTTGTACATCGAGGGGTAGAGCCAGGCCTCGACGCCCAAAATCCGCAGCGACGGCTTGATCGACTTCGCGGCAATGGCAATCCCGCTGATCAGACCGCCGCCGCCGATCGGGACGACCAGCGTGTCGAGCTCCGGGACGGCCTTCAGGATTTCCATGCCGATCGTGCCCTGCCCGGCGATGACGAGCGGATCGTCGTAAGGATGGACGAAGATCATGCCGTGCGCTTCACCGTGGCTGCGCGCAAAGGCGGCGGCCTCTTCAAGCGTCGCGCCCGTGACCACAACCTCGGCGCCGTGGTGCCTGGTGTTCTCGATCTTCACCATGGGCGTGCCGATCGGCATCACGATGGTGGCGGGAATGCCGAGCCGCTTGGCGTGGTAGGCGACGCCCTGCGCGTGGTTGCCCGCGGACATCGCGATCACGCCCCGCGCGCGCTCTTCCGGCGTCAGCGCGGTGAGCCGGTTGAGCGCACCGCGCTCCTTGAACGAGGAGGTGAACTGCAGGTTCTCGAATTTCAGCCAGATGTCGCAGCCGCAGATGCTGCTCAGCGTGCGGCTGTAGCTGCAGGGCGTCTCGACGACGGCGCCTTGGATGGTCTTGGCGGCGGCGTGAATGTCTTCCGGTGCGACCGGAAGGCCGCTGAGGTCGGACGAGCTTTGGGACATGTCAACCATAGGACAGCATAGAGCATTTGGACGGGCCAGGCGATAAGCCGGCGTCTATTTGGTAAATTCACGCGATCGCGAGGCGCGCCACAGCGTCCAGAGCGTGCGCAGCCGCGAGGTCGGCAGCAACGTAAACGGATTACGTTCCGGGCGCGACAGGCGCGCGAGATCGGCCTGAGCCTGCCGCAGCGGCAGAAACGCCGGCCGCACCGGCGGCGCCAGCTGCGCCAGCAGCGATGAAGCCGCGGTCACATGCTGCCGGGCTTCACCCGCGAGCTGCTCCAGCACCGCATGGAGATTGGGTGTCTCCTTGCCGGCGAAGACATCCTCCATGCTGCAATTGTGCTTCTCCAGCACCTGCTGCGGCACGAACAATTGCCGGTGCGCGGCATCGCGCGGCAGATTGGCGATGACCTGGACGATGCCCTGCGCCAGCCCGGCGTGACGGGCGAGATGCTCGGCCGCCTCCGACGGCGGTCCCAACACCTGCGCTGCCAGGGCGAACAGCGCCGATGAGGTCGCCGCCAGATAGCCTTCCAGCGCGGTCATGGTCGGCATCGGGTCGTTGTAGAGATCGAACTGGTGCTCCTCGGCAAGCAGCGACAGCGGCTCGACCGGCAAATCGAAGTCGCGGACCGCGCGGAGCAGCTCGGCCGCCACCGGATTGCCCTCGGCGCTGCCATGGACCTGGCCCGACAACATGTCGGTCCACCATTGCAGGCGGATCTCGCCGGGCAAGGGCTGGCTCACCTGGTCGCGAACGCGGACGATCTCGACGTTGAAGGCATAGAGCGCCAGCAATGCGCGGCGCTCGGCGGCCGGCGCGAACAGGGTCGCGGCGTAGCGCGGAAAGTCATGGCTGCGCACGAGATCGGCGCAAAAGGCAACGGAGTCGGGCGGCGGCGCTGGCTTGCTCATGGCACGGCGATCAGCGCGGCGGCAACCCGCCGCCGTTCGCCGATCATGATGTTGTAGGTGCGCACGGCCGGGCCCGTCTGCATCGTGTCCAGCACCACCCTCACCGCCTTGAGCGCCTGACGCAGCTCCAGCGGCGGCAGCCACAGCCCCGTTCCAGTGCCGACCAGGAGCGTGTCGATGCTGTTGGCGGCCGTGAACACCCGATCCAGCGAATAGCGGTCGATCTTCGCGGGGTCGGTCACGTCCCAGGCCCAGATCGCATCGGGCAGGCAGAGCAGCGAGCCCCGATGCGACATGCCGGCAAAGGCGAAGCCGCCCTTGCCATAGGCATCGATCGGCGCCGAGCGCGGGAAATGCGGAGCGTTGGGATCGCCGGCCATGAGCTTCGTCCGAATGGGCTTACTGCCCTCGCAAACGCCTGCGAGGGCATGAGGTTCGGATCACGCCTTGCTTTTCTTCGCCGGCGTCGCCGTGTCGGGCGCATCCTCGCGATGCTCGCCGACGCCGAGATAGATCAGGATCGGCGCTGCAATGAAGATCGAGGTATAGGTGCCGACCAGCACCACGCCGAACATCATCACCGCGGTGAAGCTGTGGATGGCATGGCCGCCGAACAGGAGCAGCGCGAGCAGCGCGAGCGTCACCGTGAAGTGGGTGATGATCGAGCGCGACAGCGTCGAGTTGATGGACTCATTGAGCAGCTGGGGCATCGGCATCTTCTTGTAGCGACGCAGCATTTCCCGGATGCGGTCGTAGATGACGACGGTGTCGTTGAGCGAATAGCCGAGAATCGTCAGCAGCGCCGCGATGCTGGTCAGATCGAAATCGACCTGGCTGATCGACATGAACCCGATCGTCAGCACGATGTCGTGCACGTTGGCGATCATGGCGCCCAGCGCGAACTGCCATTCAAACCGGAACCAGAGGTAGATCAGGATCCCGAAAATCGCGAGCATCAGGCCGAGCATGCCGTAGGCCAGGAGCTCGCCGGCGACGCGCGGACCGAGCACCTCGGTGCGCTGAATGTCGACACTGTCGCCAAGCGCGCCACGAAGTTTCTGCAGGGCCGCCTGCTGTGCCGCATCGCCACCCGGCTGCTCCGCAACACGGATCAGGACGTTCTCGGGACCGCCGAACTGCTGCAGCTGGACCTCGCCAAGGCCCAGGCCGTCGAGCGAGGTGCGCATCGCCGCGATGTCGGCGGTGCCGGACTTCGCCTTCACCTCCAGCAGCGTGCCGCCCTTGAAGTCGATACCGAGGTTCAGGCCATGGGTGAAGAACAACACGATCGCGACGATCGACAGCGCCGCCGAGATCGGAAAGCTGATGCGACGGAAACGCGTGAAGTCGAAATGCGTATCGTCTGGGACGATGCGCAGCGACGGCAGCAGGCCGAGGGCCGAGACCACGGTGAGAATGGCGATGAGAACGCCGAGCCCGATGAGAACGGTCTGAGTCACGATCAGGCTCCTAGATCGGCACGCTCTGCGGCCGCTTCCACCGCACCCACCACGCCACGATCAGTCGGGTCAAGGTGAAGGCGGTGAACACCGTGGTGATGATGCCGATGCCGAGCGTCACGGCAAAGCCGCGCACCGGGCCGGTGCCGATGTAGAACAGCACCGCGGCGGCAATGAAGGTGGTGATGTTGGAATCGAGGATGGTCGCAAGCGCCCGCTTGAAGCCGGCGTCGATCGCCGAGATCGCATTGCGGCCGCCGCGCAGCTCCTCGCGGATGCGCTCGTAGATCAGCACGTTGGAGTCGACGGCGATGCCGACGGTGAGCACGATACCGGCGATGCCGGGCAGCGTCAGCGTGGCGTTGAGCAGCGACAGCAGGCCGAAGATCATGGCGACGTTGATGGCCACCGCAATGTTGGCGAACACGCCGAACAGCCGGTAGGTCAAGAGCATGAAGATGATGACGAGGATCGAGCCGACATAGGCCGCAAGCTCGCCCTTCTCGATCGAGTCCTGGCCGAGGCCCGGACCGACGGTGCGCTCCTCGACCACCGTGAGCGGCGCCGGCAGCGCGCCGGCGCGCAGGAGAATCGCAAGATCGTTGGCCGATTGCACGGTGAAATTGCCGGAGATCTGGCCCTGGCCGCCGGTGATGGGCTCGCGGATGACCGGCGCCGAGATCACCTTGTTGTCGAGCACGATCGCGAAGGGCAGTCCGACGTTCTCGGTCGTGGCCTGCGAGAACTTGCGGGCGCCCGAGGTGTTGAACTTGAAGCTGACCACCGGTTCGCCGGTGCGCTGGTCGAAGGTCGCCTGGGCGTCGGTCAAATCGCCACCGGCGACCAGCACCTGCTTCTTGATCACGTAGGGCGTAGGCGGCGGCGATGCGCTCATCAGCAGCTCGGATTCCGGCGGCAACCTGCCCGCTTGCGCCTGATCCGGCGGCACGGAGGTGTCGACCATGCGGAATTCCATCTTCGCGGTCTTGCCCAGCAGCTCCTTCAGGCGGGTCGGATCCTGGAGACCTGGGACCTGCACCAGGATGCGTTCGTTGCCCTGGCGCTGGATCACAGGCTCGACGGTGCCGAGCTCGTTGACGCGTCGTTCGACGATCTGGATCGACTGCTCGATGGTCTTGCGCATGCGGTCGAGCATCGCGGCCTGCGGGACGCTGAGGCGGATCACACCGCCGCCGGCATCCGCCACCTCGAGGTCGCGCTGACCGCTGGATCCCATCAAGCCACCCAGCGGCTGGGACAGCTCGCGCAGCTTGGCGAGTGCCGGCTGCACGTCGGTTTCCTTGGTGATGCGAACCTCGACCGCGTCGTTGCGCACGGTGACGCCGCCGGTGAATCCGATCTTGGCATCACGCAGCGTTCGGCGAACCTCGTCGCGAATCTGATCCAGCCGTTCCTTCTTCACGTAGCTGGAATCGACCTCGAGCAGCAGATAGGAGCCGCCCTGGAGGTCGAGTCCGAGCACGAGACGGCGCTGCGCCCAGGCGGGCCAGGTCTTGACCTGCGCTTCGGGGAAGAAGTTCGGGACCGCGCAGAGGCACACGATCAGCGCCGTCAGGATGATCCCGAGCGCCTTCCACCGCGTGAAATACAACATCGACTGGACCTGTCAGATCAGGAGACTTGAAGAGACTCGCGGTGAACCGCTCACTTCGCCGCGGTGTCGTCCTTGGCGCTCTCTTTGGCGCTTTCCTTGGCCGGCTCGCCCTTGGCGCGAACGCCCGAGATCATCTGGCGCATCTGCCGCACGCGCACGCCATCGGAGATCTCGAACTCGATCTGGTCATCGTCGACCACCTTGGTGACTTTGCCGACGAGGCCGCCCGAGGTCACGACGGTGTCGCCGCGGCGGATGTTCTTCACGAGCTCGGCGTGGTCGCGGACCTTCTTCTGCTGCGGGCGCAGAATCAGGAAGTACATGATCACGAAGATCAGGGCGAACGGCAGCAGCGACATCAACATGCTGTTGGTGTCGCCGGCGGCCGCGGCCTGGGCATACGCAGGGGTAATCAGCATTCGGACGATCCTCGTGAGAACGGGGGAAAGCCGGTCAGGCCTTCGAAGGCGACCGGTTCGGTCAAATTCGCGCGGACTATAGCGGCCATTGCCCCAATTGCAACGCTGCCAGACCGCCCTTTTCGGCCACCTTGCGGCGGCCCGTGAGGCCCGATAAGGCTGCGTTCTCAGGAACTTCGGACATGCCCAAAAACCATAGCAAAAGCCCGGCCGGCAAAGGCCCCCGCACCCCTGCCAACAAGCCCACCCGCGTCGCGGCAAAACGCCCCACGGCGGCGGTCACCAAGGCAGGTCCCGACCTCGCCCAGGAGCGCATCGTCCGCGCCCTGGAGACCATTGCGGCGCACCTCTCCGCCCAGGGCAAGCCGGCGGTCGAAGCCGAGTCGTTCAAGCGGGCGGACGCCTATGTCTGGCACCCGGACGGACGCCTCTCGGCGGTGCCGCGGGTCAGCCGCGTCGAGCTGTTCCTGCTCAAGGGCGTCGACAGGATGCGCGACATCCTGATGGAGAACACCGAGCGGTTCGCAGGCGGCCTGCCGGCCAACAACGCCCTGCTCTGGGGCGCGCGCGGCATGGGCAAGTCGTCGCTGGTGAAAGCGGCGCATGCCAGCATCAACGCGGAACGCAAACCCTCCGACAAGCTCAAGCTGATCGAGATCCACCGTGAGGATATCGAGACCCTCCCGGCACTGATGGAGCAGCTGCGGGCCTCCTCCTTCCGTTTCATCGTGTTCTGCGACGACCTCTCCTTCGACGGCAACGATGCCTCCTACAAGTCGCTCAAGGCGGTGCTCGAAGGGGGAATCGAGGGCCGGCCCGAGAACGTCATCCTCTATGCCACCTCCAACCGCCGCCATCTGCTGGCGCGCGACATGATCGAGAACGAACGCTCGACCGCCATCAATCCCGGCGAAGCGGTCGAGGAGAAGGTCTCGCTGTCGGATCGTTTCGGCCTCTGGCTCGGCTTCCACCGCTGCAGCCAGGACGAATATCTCGCCATGGTGCGCGGATATTGCAGCCATTTCGGCATCAAGATCGACGACGAGGCGCTGGAGCGCGAGGCGCTGGAATGGTCCACGACGCGCGGCTCGCGCTCGGGCCGCGTCGCCTGGCAGTTCGTGCAGGAGCTGGCGGGACGGCTGGGCGTGAAGCTGACGGGTAAGTAGCCGCCACATCCACAACTGTCATTCCCTGCGCAGGCGGGGAATCCAGTACGCCGCGGCTTATCGGTTCAACAACGAGTGTCTCTGGAATACTGGATCGTCCGCCCCAGTGCGCGAGTGCGCACAAGGCGGACGATGCCAGCGTGTTTCTCGCGAGGCTGTGCCCGACCGTAGCCGCGACGCCTCACGCCCCGTTGAGGAATTGAAGCGGGTCAACCGGGCTCGATCCCTTGCGGATCTCGAAGTGGAGCTGCGGCGACGCCACCTCACCGGATTGACCCGACTTGGCAATGACCTGGCCGCGCTTGATGGTATCGCCGCGCTTCACCAACAGCTCACTCGCATGGGCATATGCGGTGACGTAGCCGTTGGAGTGCCGCACCAGAACCAGATTGCCGTAACCCTTCAGCTCGTTGCCGGAATAGGCGACGACGCCATCTTCAGCCGCCTTGACCGGCGTTCCCTCGGGCACCGCGAGATTGATGCCGTCATTGGACTTGCCGTTGGTCTTGGCGCCGTAGGTCGTAACCACCTTGCCGCGGACGGGCCAGCGGAAGGTCGGCAGCGCGCCGGTCGCCTCCGCAGCCTTCGCCGGCGTCTCGGCGGGCTTCTCTTCGACATTGCTCGTGGCCTGGGCGAGGCGTGCGCTCTGCACTGGCGCGGCCACAGCGGCCATCTTGGTCGCGGGCGCCGGAGCAACGGGCTGGAGCGTTCCGGCCATCGGCGCAGCCGCGACCGGAGCCGCGGCAGCCGGTGCCGCAACGGCGGCGGCCTTGGCGCCGGGCACGGTCAGCTTGGTGCCAAGCTTGAGCTTTGCCGACGGATCGAGGCCGTTGGCACGGGCGAGCTCTGCCGCCGAGATGTGGTTCTTGCGCGCGATGCTGGCGAGCGTGTCGCCGCGGTTGACGAAGTGCATGCTCGGCGGTGCCGCGACGGCCGCAACCGGCTTGCCTGCAGGCGCTGCCGCGACGGGAGCCATGGCGGGCGCCAGTGCAGCTGCCGTCGCCGGAGACGGAATGATCAGCTGCTGGCCGGGCGAGAGCGCGCGCGGACCTTTGTAGCCGTTGGCGGCCAGGATCGCCTGCGGCGTGACGTGATAGCGCTTGGCGAGCACGTCGAGCGTGTCGCTGGTGCCGACGATGATCTTGGTCCCACCGGCCGGCTGAGCGGCCGCGACCGACCGCGGCGGCACGGTGGCCGTGGTCTCAAGGTGCGGTTGCGCCGGAGGCGCATAGGAGCTGACGCCGCGGCCGCCACCGGACACGCCGCCGCCAGAGGCAACGGGATAGGATTGCGGGGCGGACACTGCGGGCGGTGGCAAAGCCTGCGACTGGTAGTAGCCGGGCTGCGTCTGTGGCCGCGCATATTGCGGCAGCTCACGCTGCGGCGGCGGTGCCTGCTGCACCGAGCCGGTCTGCTCGGAGGCGAAAGGATTGGAGAAGTTCGACTGGGACAGCCGCGACGACATGTCGGCGCTGCACCCTGCAAAGCTGAAGGAAATCAGCGCCAGCACCGCGACCTGCGGCACGCGGCGCGAGTAAAGCAACTCGGCGACAGCGGACATGGTTACTCACTCGTACGCAACAGAACTGGTGTTTTAAGTAAACACGCGCCGAGTAAATAACGGCTTAACCCTCACAATAAGCTGTTGGCAGCACAGCCAATCCGGAATTCTACAGCTCCCGCGCCACGCCCGGCAGTGCCGGCACGAAGCGGACCTCGACGAGTTCCTTGCGCTCGATTCCCGTTTCGGTGCGGCTGAGGCGAGTCAGCGTCTGCACGCCCTGATGCGGGCCGACGGGGGCGATCAGGATGCCCCCGACCTCGAGCCGCTCGACCAGGTTCTCCGGAATCTGCTCCATGGCGGCGGTCACGATGATGCGGTCGAACGGGCCGATGTTGGGAGGCAGGTTAAGACCGTCCCCGAGCATCACCTCGACATTGTGACAATCGAGCTTCTCAAGCCGGGCGCGTGCCGTGTCGGCGAGCTTGCGATAGCGCTCGACGGTCAGCACCTGGCCGGCGAGCCGCGACAGCACGGCGGCCTGGTAGCCGGAGCCGGTGCCGATTTCGAGCACCCTGTGCTGCTTCCGGAGCTGGAGCTGCTCGGTCATGTAGGCGACGACGAAGGGCTGGCTGATGGTCTGCCCGCAGGCGATCGGCAGTGCGCTGTCGCGATAGGCGCCTTCGCGATCGGCATCGTCGACGAAAAGCTCGCGCGGCACCTCCTCCATGGTCCGCAGCACGGCCTGATCGCTGATGCCGCGACGTCTCAGCGTGAGCTGAAACATCATCTTTTCCGGCGGCTGCTGGTCGGGCGTCATTGCTGCTTTGCTCATCTCGTCTGGCGGATCGACGTATTGCACCGCAAGAACCGGAGACGAGAATCTTGTTCCGGCTCAGGAACTCATGATATTCTTTCAGCGTAGCATTTGACCACAACAAGGCCTTCAAACGCTAAGCCATTTGCGAGGTTTGCGTTCGCCGAAACGCGCATTGCGTCGTCTATCGTTATCTGCGAACGTTTACGAAAATGGGCAAGGACTCTACCATGACTGCGACAGGGCTTTCGGGCCGCTCTGTTTTCCTCGTCGAGGACGAGGTCATGATCAGAATGATGGTCGCGGATATGCTGGAGGAGCTCGGCTACAGGGTTGCCGCCGAAGCCGGCGACATCAACGAGGCCATGCGGCTTGCGCAATCCACCGAGTTCGATCTCGCCATTCTGGACGTCAACGTCAACGGCAAGGTCATCTCGCCGGTCGCCGATGTCATCATGGCGAAGGGCTGCCCCTTCATCTTCGCCACCGGTTACGGCTCCTCCGGCCTGCCCGAACAGTACCGCGACCGGCCGGCGCTGCAGAAACCGTTCCAGCTGGACGCGCTCAGCAGGACGATCGAAGCCGCGCTTCGCGGCGGCTAGCTCTATTTCAGCGTCGCGCTGAGCTGTTCCGAAAACGCTTCATTGGTGCGGTCGAGCCTGAGTGGGGTGACGGAAACGTAGCGGTCGCGCAGCGCCGCCAGATCGGTGCCGGCGTCGGGCGTGTCGAGCATCGCGGTCCGCTCGAAGCCGATCCAGAAATAAGGATTGCCGCGGCCGTCCTTGCGCTCATCGATCCTGAGGAAGCCGAGATTGCGCTTTCCCTGCCGCGTGACGCGAACACCCTGCACCTCTTCCGGCGCGCAGGAGGGGAAATTGATGTTGATGACGGTGTCCTTCGGAACGCCGGCGGCGATCACCTTGCGCAGGATATCGGGTCCGAATTTGCGCGCCGTATCCCAGGGCGGCCGTTCGCGCGTTTCGACGCTGAACTCCTGCGACAGCGCGAACGACGGCAATCCCAGGATGGTGCCCTCGAGCGCGCCGGCAATGGTGCCGGAATAGACCACGTCTTCGGCGACGTTGCGGCCCTTGTTGACCCCGGACAGCACGACATCGGGCAGCTTGGCACCCAAGATATGGCGGGCCCCCATGATGACGCAGTCCGTCGGCGTGCCGCGCACGGCGAAGTGCCGCGGGCCGACCTCGCGCAGACGCAAGGGATCGTTCAGCGACAGCGAATGCGACACGCCGGACTGGTCGAGCTCGGGCGCGACCACCCAGACATCGTCCGACAGGGCGCGCGCGATCTCCTCCACGACCTCAAGGCCGGGAGCGTGGATGCCGTCGTCATTGGTGCAGAGAATGCGCATGCGGAAGGTTCGATTCCTGAAAGCGGGTCTGAGCCGTCTTATCCGGCCAGCGCCGATCAGGCAAACCGGACGATTGCGGTCCGGCGGCCGGTTCCCTGGCTGGTCCCGCTAGCGGCGGATGCGCCATTGCGGCAGGAAGCGCGCAAGCCGGCCCTCCGCGCGCAATTGCATCGCCGGCACGACCGGGTTCACGACGGAAGCCTCGATGACGCCAAGCGCCTTCAGCTGCGCGACCAACGGATCAGACGTCGGCTCCTGGGGAAAGCGCTCGCGTGCCACCGTCAGCGCCTTGTCGAAATCCGCAGCATTGACCCCGGGCTTGGCCCGCCGGCTCTGCACGAGATCGTCGTCCCAGAGGCGAGCGATTTCGATGTCGAGCACGCCGCGCAGGCGCTGATCGACGGCCTGGATTCCGGCACCGGTCACTGCCCATTGTCGGCCGACCCAGAAGATATCGCGGTGCAAGGCCATGAGCGGAGAGGCTCGGGTGGACGGGCCGGCAGGATAGCCGGCCGCCCGATCTTCGCAAGCCTAGTCGCGGCCGATCACCTTCAGCCCGCCCATATAGGGCTGGAGCAGGTCCGGGACCGCGATCGAGCCGTCCTCCTGCTGATAGGTTTCCATCACGGCGATCAGCGCGCGGCCGACCGCCGTGCCGGAGCCGTTCAGCGTGTGCACGAAGCGCGGCTTGCCGTCTGGCCCGCGCGAGCGCGCATCCATGCGCCGTGCCTGGAAGTCGCCGCAGACCGAGCAGCTCGAGATCTCGCGGAACATGCCGCCATCGCCCTGCCCGGGCATCCAGACCTCGATGTCGTAGGTTTTTTGCGCCGAGAAGCCCATATCGCCTGCGCAGAGCGTCATCACGCGGTAATGCAGGTCGAGCTTCTGCAGCACCTGCTCGGCGCAGGACAGCATCCGCTCCAGCTCGTCCTTGCTCATTTCCGGCGTCGTGATCGAGACCAGCTCGACCTTGGTGAACTGGTGCTGGCGGATCATGCCGCGGGTGTCGCGCCCCGCCGCACCCGCCTCGGCCCGGAAGCACGGCGTCAGCGCGGTCAGCCGCATCGGCAGCTGCTTCTCGTCGAGGATGGATTCGCGGGCGAGATTTGTGAGCGACACTTCGGCGGTGGGGATTAGACCGAGACGCTCGGTCTTCAGCCGCTCATGATCCGGCGCGGCGAGCAGCTCGCCCTTGATCGCCCAGAACTGGTCATCCTCGAATTTCGGCAATTGCCCCGTGCCGAACATCACCTCGTTGCGCACCAGGAGCGGCGGATTGATCTCGATGTAGCCGTGCTCGGTGGTGTGCAAATCGAGCATGAACTGGCCGATGGCACGCTCGAGCCGCGCCAGCCCCTTCTTCAGCACGACGAAACGCGCGCCGGAGAGCTTTGCCGCCGCCTCGAAATCCATGTAGCCGAGCGCGGTGCCGAGATCGTCATGCAGCTTCGGCGCAAAGCTATAATTGCGCTTGTTGCCGAACACGTGATGCTGCACGTTGCCGTGCTCGTCGACACCGTCGGGCACGTCGTCGAACGGAATGTTCGGGATCGCGGCCAGCTCTTTGTTCAGCTCATCGTCCGCGGCCTTGGCGGCAGCTTCGAGCTCCGGCATCGTGGTCTTGAGCCCGGCGACCTCGGCCATCAGCTTGGCCGCGCGCGCCTCGTCCTTGGCCTTCTTGGCATCGCCGATCTCCTTCGAAGCTGCATTGCGCCGCGCCTGCGCCTGCTCGGAGGCCAGGATCGCCGCACGCCGCTTCTCGTCGATCGCGAGCAGCGAGGCCGACATCGGCTTCAGGCCACGCCTCGCGAGGCCGGCGTCGAAGGCTTGCGGATTGTCGCGGATCGCTTTGATGTCGTGCATGGCTGTCTTCCCGTCATGGCCGGGCTTGTCCCGGCCATCCACGTGTCTGCCGCCTTAGATCAAGTCGTGGATGCCCGGGTCAAGCCCGGGCATGACGAATCATGGGCCGAACAGCGACATGATAGTGCGAAAGTGCCCTACTCCGCCGGATTAGCCGGCGTCGACACGTCGGTGCCGGTGGCTTGCGACGAGGCCGCCGCCTTCCTCTCCACCATCGCCACCGCGAGGATCGAGCCCTCGTAGAGCGCCATCAGCGGAAACGCGAGGGAGCACTGGCTGATCACGTCGGGCGGGGTCAGCACCGCCGCGATGACGAAGGCGATGACGATGAAATAGCGCCGCTTCTCGCGCAGCATCTTCGATGTGACGATGCCGATCCGCCCCAGCAGCGTCAGGATGACCGGAAGCTGGAAGGCGATGCCGAAGGCGAAGATCAGCGACATCATCAGCGACAGATATTCGCCGACCTTCGGCAACAGCTCGATCTTTGCGGTCTCGTCGCTGCCGAGCTGCTGCATGCCCAGCGAGAAGCGCGCCAGCATCGGGAACACAACGAAATAGACCAGCGTCGCACCCAGCACGAAAAAGAACGGCGTCGCGACCAAATACGGCAGGAAGGCCTGCTTCTCGTGCTTGTAGAGCCCGGGCGCCACGAACATGTAGACCTGCCCCGCCACGATCGGGAACGAGATGAAGGCCGCGCCAAACATCGCCAGCTTCAGCTGGGTCAGGAAATATTCCAGGAACGCGGTGTAAATGAGCTTGGCGTTTCCGGGCTCGCCGACGGCCAAGACATATGGCCAGACCAACACGTTGAAAATCTGCTTGGCGAAGAAGAAGCAGAGGATGAAGGCCACGCCAAAGCCGAGCAAAGCCTTGATCAGCCGCGAGCGCAGCTCGATCAGGTGGTCCATCAGCGGGGCTTTGCTGGCCTCGATATCGGCGTCGGTCATGACGCTTTGGCGTCCTTGATCGCTTCGGATGGCGCGGTGTCCTGCGCAACCTTTGCCTGTTCGACTTCACGGGTGATCGCGAGCGGCTCGTTCGCGGCCGCATGCGCTTCGGCTTCCATGAAGGTTGAAGGCGTTGGGGTTTCCGGTGTCGTGGGCGTGACGGGCGGATCGACGGAAGTGGCGGCCGGCGTCTCGGCCGGCTTGTCCAGCGCATCGACGCGAAGCGCGTCGCTCACGTCCTGCTGGAGCGAGGTCAACGGATTGAATCCCGTGGCGGCTTCCTTGACCTCGTCAAAACTCTTCTTGAGGTCGGCCATCTCGGCCTCGCGCATCGCCTCCTGGAACTGGCCCTGGAATTCGGCGGCCATCTTGCGCGCCTTGCCCATCCACTGCCCGACCATGCGCAGCACGCCCGGCAGCTCTTTCGGGCCGATGGCGATCAGGGCCACGACCCCGATGAGGATCAGTTCACTCCACCCGATGTCGAACATGAGGTCTTCCGTTCACGCGAAGCCGGGGCCGGCCCAATCCCTTGCGCGCAGGATCGGGTCCGCTACCCGCGTCTCGCGTGCTGCTTCCGGCTCAGACGGCCTTGCTGCCGACGTCGGACCGCGCCGCAGTCGGCGCCGCATTGTGCTCGATCGACTTGGCCGGCTCGGGCTTCTCGGCAGGCTTGTCGTCGTCCTGCATGCCCTTCTTGAATGCCTTGATGCCCTGCGCCACGTCGCCCATCAGATCCGAAATCTTGCCGCGGCCGAACAGCAGCAGGACCACTGCGATCACCAAGATCCAGTGCCAAATGCTGAGTGAACCCATCCTGCAACCCTCCAAACGCGCATGGCCGGGGACCCGGCCGATCTTCACCGAAACCTAGGCTTGGCAGGCCTCAAAAACAAGGACCAAGGCAGCGCCAATTCGCTGTCGGCGCTACGCAATCTTGCTAGTGTTAACTGGTCGCAGGGGGCCCGTAATTCGCCGGGAGTCACTCTTCGGCGCCGCCCTCGCCGCCCCCCTCATTGCCGCCTTCTGGCGGACTCTCGGGCTCGACCGCAGGCGCAAGGGCGAGATCGAGGTCATCGCCCGGTTCCAGCGGATCCTCGTCCTCCCGCAGGGCCGGATCATCCGACGGTGTCGGCACGCTGAAGCCGGTCGGCAGGCGCGAATCCAGCAGGCCGGTGCCCTTCAGCTCTTCCAGGCCCGGCAGATCGCCGAGCTGTTCCAGGGTGAACTGCGACAGGAAGTCCTCGGTGGTTCCAAAGGTCAGCGGGCGGCCGGGCGTCTTGCGACGGCCGCGCGGCTTGATCCAGCCGGTCTCCAAGAGCACGTCGAGCGTGCCCTTCGACGTGACGACGCCGCGGATCTCCTCGATCTCGGCCCGCGTCACCGGCTGGTGATAGGCGATGATCGCGAGCACCTCGATCGCGGCCCGCGACAGGCGGCGGGTCTCGGTGCTCTCCCGCGTCATCAGCCAGGCCAGATCGCCGGCGGTGCGGAACGTCCATTTGTTGGCAACGCGGACGAGATTGACGCCGCGCGAGGCGTAATCGGCCTGCAATTGCTCGAGGGCAGCCTTGACATCGACGCCTTCGGGCATGCGCTTGGCCAGCGTCGCGGTGTCCAGCGGTTCACTCGACGCGAACAGCAGCGCTTCCAGCAGCCGCAATTCTTCGGGGCGCGCCTGGGATTCGTTCTCCATCGGCTCGACCTCTTCTACCCGCACTTCAGCCAGGCTTGCCATGGCAGATTCTCCTTCTTGCACTTAAGCGACCGGCGCATCAGGCGCAGGAGCTGCGTCCGGGACCGGTTTTGGGCGCCCCTTCCGGAAATAGATCGGCGCAAACGCTTCCTTCTGATTCAGCTCGAGCTGGCCTTCGCGCACCAATTCGAGCGCGGCGGCAAAGCTCGAGGCAAACACCGTCGCGCGCTGCGTCGGGTCGGCGACATGCCGGATCAGGAAGTCGTCGAGAACACCCCAATCGTCCTGCTCGGTGATGCTGCCGACCAGCCGCTCCAGCGTGGCGCGCGCTTCGGCGAGCGACCACACCGTGCGCTTGGCCAAATGCACGCTCGCCAGCACGCGCGACTGGCGCTGCGCGGCATAGGCGGTGAGAAGGTCATAGAGCGTTGCGGTGTATTTCGGATGCTTGATCTCGGCGATCTGCTCGGGCTCGCCGCGCGGGAAGATGTCGCGCTGCAATTGCGGCCTGTTCATCAGCCGGTTGGCGGCTTCGCGAATGGCTTCCAGGCGGCGCAGGCGGTTGGCAAGCGCGGTAGCCATCTGCTCGGCGCTCGGGCCTTCCGCGCTCGGCGGCTCCGGCAGCAGCAGACGCGACTTCAGGAAGGCAAGCCATGCAGCCATCACCAGATAGTCCGCGGCGAGCTCCAGCCGGATCTTTCGCGCAGCCTCGATGAAATGCAGATACTGGTCGGCGAGCGCGAGGATCGAGATCTTGGCGAGGTCGACCTTCTGCTGCCGCGCCAGCGCGAGCAACAAATCGAGCGGGCCCTCATAGCCCTCGACGTCCACCACCAACGCCGGCTCACCCTCGGCGAGCTCTGCGGGCCGCCCGGTTTCGAACGATAGGATTTCTGCGGTCATGCCGATGCCGTGTTTGCCCGTGCGATCAATGCGTCCAGTTCGGCGCGTGCGGCCACGCGGTCGAACGGCTGCGGCGGCTTGCGTGCGGCGAGCGCGGCGTTCGCCCGCTCCAGTGCCCTGCCGGCCAGCTCTGGTGTCTCCGCGGCGACGGCGCGCATCTCCTCGATGTTGCCGTTGCAATGCAGGGCCACGTCGCAGCCGGCCGCGAAGATCGCGCGGGTCCGCTCGGCGATATTCCCCGACAGCGCGTTCATCGACACGTCATCACTCATTAACAAACCCTGGAACCCGATTGCGCCGCGAATCACGTCAGCAATCATTGTCGCAGATGTCGTCGCCGGATGGGCGGGGTCGACCGCGCTAAACACAACATGTGCAGTCATGGCCATCGGCAGATCAGCCAGCGGCTTGAATGCGGCGAAATCCGTCCGCTCCAGCTCGTCCCGGGGCGTATCGACGGTCGGCAGCTTGAAATGGGTATCCGCGGTGGCGCGGCCATGCCCGGGAATGTGCTTGAGGACCGGGAGCACGCCGCCCTGCTCCAGGCCCTCGGTGACCGCGCGAGCAATCGCCGCGACCTTGCCCGGCTCGGTGCCGTAGGCCCGGTTACCGATGACCGCATCGGCGCCCGGCACCGGCACGTCGGCCAGCGGCAGGCAATCCACGGTGATGCCAAGATCGGCGAGATCGGACGCGATCAGGCGGGCGCTGAGGCGTGCCGCGGTGAGTCCGAGGGCCGAATCAGTGTCGTACAAATTCGCGAAGACGGCCCCCGGCGGATAGACCGGCCAGTTTGGCGGCCCCAGCCGCTGCACCCGTCCACCCTCCTGGTCGATCAGGACCGGCGCATCGGGAGCATTCGCGACCGAACGCAAATCCGCAACCAACGCAGTAACTTGCGCCGGCGTCGCGACATTGCGCTTGAACAGGATGAAGCCCCATGGGCGTTCGGCACGGATGAACTCCCGCTCAGCGGCGGTCAGTTCCGTTCCGGATACGCCGGTAATGAAGGCCCGCGTGCTCATAACGGCCGATTAACCCTGCCCCGCCAAGGGGTCAAGGAAACGGCCGTTAATTCCTCTGGACGAAGCAGGCAGACAGGCCTGCGGACTTCAGGTTGTTGCAGGCCTGCGTCGCTTCCTCGGCCGAACCATACGGGCCGGCGAAGGCGCGGTAGACGATGCCCTTGCCCTTGTCGGTCAGGTCGACCCGCTTGATCACTGGGGACCGCGAGCCGAGCACGCTGCCGTATTTGCTCTGAAGCACCCGGTAGGACGCGGCGGCGCTGTCCTCGCTCTGCTGCGAGGAGACTTGCACGATGTAGCCGCCACCGCTGCTGGTGGGCGCGATCTGCGTCGGGTTGGTCGCAGCCATCCGCTGCGGCGGCTCGGCCGCCGGGGACGATTGCGGCGCCAGCGACATCGGCTGGTTGGCACTGGCATTGGCCGAGGTCGGCGGATTGCGCGGCGCGGCAGGCGCAACTGGCGCGGCAACAGGCTTCGGCGCCGCAGGCGTCGGCTTGGCGGCGGCCGATTGCGGCACGGCGCTATCGGTTTGGTCGCCCTTTACCGCCACGGTCCTGATCGGGCGCGGCGAATTGTTCGGCAGGGTGCCGTTGCTCTGGGCCGGCCCCGCGCTCGGCGGCGGCACGTTCGACGGCGACACGCTCGCCACCGAGGGCGGGTTCGCATTCTGGTTCAGCGGCGGGAACACCACGCGCGGCCCGCTCGCCTTGGCGTTGACATCGACGGGCGCCTCCTCACGCGGCACGATCTTTTCGGTGCCGTCACCGCTGACCATGCGATCCGGCACCTTGGCCGCGGAGTCCGTCGGTGCCGGCACGATCTTGGTCGGCGTGTTGTCGGCCTTGATGATCGGCGGCTCGCCGCTGCGGGGCGAGCCGATATAGGTCTTGTAGGCGAATGCGGCTCCGGTGCCGACCACGGCAAGCGCAAGGATCGCCGCAACCGTCATCATGCCGCCGCGCTGCTTCTTCGGCTCCTCGACCTCGTCCTCGGGATAGTCGCTTTGGTAGGCGTAAGGGTCGTCGGGATAGGCCGGCTCGCGCTGATAGTCCTGCTCGCCCGTCTCCAGCCGACCATAGAGCGCATCGTCGTAGCGCGACGGATCGGGCTGCGCATGCGGCTCCTGATATGACTGCTCCTGATATGACTGCTCCTGATAGGCCTGATCGTGCTGCTGATAGGCCTGCCCCTGATACGCCTGATCTTGATAGGAGTGGTCCTGGTAAGCCTGCTGTGGATGAACGACAGGCTCGGGCGCGGCAGGCTTGGCCGCGTAGCGATGCAGCGGGTGAACCGGGCTTACGGAAACGGGATAGTCAGGCTCCAGCGCCGGCTGCGGTTGCACGTTGGCGCGCCGCATCCATGAGGGCGGCCCCGACGGCGCCGGCGCGTGCTCAGTGTAATCCTGCTGATCATCGACCTGGCGGTCATCGTCGTCGTGATAGCTTTGGGCGGGCGCTGCCGGCGGACGCGCCGTCGACCGCGACTGCGTGGCGAACGGATCGGTCTGCCCGATCAGCCGGGCGAGCTCGGCCAAGGGATCGCCTTCCGCCTTCCCACGCTGATCGCCACCGCGAGCATAGTCATCGGAAGGAAACGGTCTGTCCTGATATCGTTCGGCCATCGTGATGATGCGTCCCTTCGGGAAAGCCGCGCGCCCCTCGACCAAGGCGCGGCCTTCGACCCACAAGGCTTTCAACCAAGTCTAAGCGATCCGGCTTCTGCCGGTTACCCCCGAATTCCCCTTAAGTAGTTCGCCCCAAACTACCGCATCTCGTCCGGGGCATGGACGCCGAGGATGGCGAGGCCCGATGCCAGGACCGAGACGACGCCCTGGACCATTGCCAGTCGCGCCTTTGTTAGAACTGCATCATTATTGATAATGAAGCGTAAATAGGGCAAATCCCGCCCCTTCGTCCAAAGTGCATGAAATTCGCTGGCTAAATCATAGAGATAAAAGGCAATTCGGTGCGGCTCGTGGGCCGCAGCGGCGGCTTCGAGCATACGAGGATATATTGCGAGCCGCTTGAGAAGTTCAAGCTCGACCGGGTCTGACAGCTGCTCCACCGCCGACTCACTCAGCCAGGCAATGCGCTTGTCGGCATCCTCCGGCAGGTCCGGGAACACTTCGGTCCTCGCGTTGCGGAAGATCGAGTGGCCGCGGGCGTGGCCGTACTGAACGTAGAACACCGGGTTGTCGCGCGACTGTTCCATAACCTTGGCGAGGTCGAAATCGAGCACCGCATCGTTCTTCCGGTACAGCATCATGAAGCGGACGGCGTCCTGGCCGACTTCATCCACCACCTCACGCAAAGTGACGAAGTCCCCGCTCCGCTTGGACATCTTCACCGGCTCGCCGTTGCGCAAGAGCTTCACCAGCTGGACGATCTTGACGTCGAGCGATCCCTGAGCCGAGGTCGTCGCCTTCACCGCCGCCTGCATGCGCTTGATATAGCCGCCATGATCGGCGCCCCAGACGTCGATCATCTCGGCAAAGCCGCGGTCGAACTTGTTCTTGTGATAGGCGATGTCGGAGGCGAAGTAGGTGTAGGAACCATCCGACTTGATCAGCGGACGATCGACGTCGTCGCCGTAAGCGGTCGCCCTGAACAGCAGCTGCTCGCGGTCCTCCCAATCCTCGACCGGCGCGCCCTTCGGCGGCGGCAGGCGGCCTTCATAGATGTCGCCCTTGGCCTTCAGGAAGTCGATGGTCTCGGCGACCTTGTTGTTGCCGGTTTCGATCAGGGAGCGCTCGGAGAAGAACACGTCGTGGCGGATGTTGAGGGCGGCGAGATCGTCCTTGATCTCGTCCATCATCATTGCAATGGCCTTGGCGCGCACGGTCGGCAGCCACTGGGCCTCGCTCATGGCCAGCAGCTTGTCGCCATGCTCTTTCGCCAGCGCCTGCCCGACCGGCTTGAGGTAGTCGCCGGGATAGAGGCCTTCCGGAATGGCCCCGATGTCCTCGCCGAGCGCCTCGCGATACCTCAGAAACGCCGAGCGCGCGAGCACGTCGACCTGGGCGCCGGCGTCGTTGATGTAATATTCGCGCGTGACGTCGTGGCCGGCGAACTGGAGCAAGCTCGCCAGAGCGTCGCCGAACACGGCGCCGCGGCAATGGCCGACATGCATCGGCCCGGTCGGGTTGGCCGAGACGTATTCGACATTGACCTTGGCGCCGCCCCGGATGCGGCCGTAATCGGCGCCCTCGCGCAGCACGGTGCGCAGCGCCTCGGCCCAGGCGGCCGGCCTCAAGGTCAGATTGATGAAGCCGGGACCGGCGACATCGACCTTGGCGATCAGCGCATCGGCGCGCAGCCGCTCGGCGATCTGCTCGGCGAGGTCGCGCGGCTTGGCCTTTGCCTCTTTCGCAAGCACCATGGCGGCATTGGTCGCCATGTCGCCATGGGAGGCATAGCGCGGCGGCTCGACCACGACGCGGGAGAAATCGATGCCCTCGGGCCAGCCGGCGTCCTTCGCCAGCGCGCGGCAGGCAGCGTGCACGCGTGCGAGCACGTCAGCGAACAGATGCAGCGATGAGGAGGTCTGGGGCATGGCCGCCGCCTAACGCAAATCCGGGGTCGAGTCAAAGAGCCGCTGGTGCTCGGTCAGGGCGAAGCGGTCGGTCATTCCGGCAATGAAATTGCCGATCCGGCGGGCCCGATCGCCCTCATCGTCCCCCTCCGCCCCGATCAGCCATTCCGGCGGCAGCTCGGCCGGCGATTTCAGGTATTTTGCGAACAGGTCGAACAGGATCTGCTCCGCCTCTCTCATCACCCGCATCACCCGCGCATGGCGGTACATGTGCTGGTACAGGAAGCGCTTGATGGCGGCCTCCTCCTCGGCGACCTCGGCCGAGAATGCGACCAGGGCGCGGCTCTGCCGGCGGACATCCTGGGCCGATTGCGGCTTGACCGCGGCAAGGTTCTTCTGCGTCTCGGCGAACACCGCACCGATCAGGTGCGAGATCAACTCGCGCACCAGCTCGGCGCCGCGCCTGAGGTCGTCGAGATCGGGATAATGCGCCGCAGTCTCGGCGATGATTTCCGCCGTCAGCGGCATCACCTTGAGATCGTCGAGCCGGAACAGGCCGGCACGCAGGCCGTCATCGATGTCATGGGCGTCATAGGCGATGTCGTCGGCGATCGCGGCGACCTGCGCCTCCAGCGAGGCAAAGCTCCACAATTCGAGATCGTAGGTCTTGACGTAGTCGGCGATCCCGACGGGAACGCCGTGATCGCGGTAGCGCCCGACCGGAGCGCCGCCGCGGTCGGTCAGCGGACCGTTGTGCTTGACGATGCCTTCCAGCGATTCCCAGGTCAGGTTGAGCCCGTCGAACTCGGGATAGCGGTGCTCGAGCGAAGCCACGACGCGCAGCGTCTGGGCATTGTGGTCGAAGCCCCCGAACGCCTTCAGGCAGGCGTCCAGGGCCCGCTCGCCGGCATGCCCGAACGGGGGATGACCGAGGTCGTGCGCGAGCGCGAGGGTTTCGGTGAGGTCCTCGTCGAGCCCGAGCTGGCGGGCCAGCGCGCGGGCGATCTGCGCCACCTCCAGCGAATGGGTCAGCCGGGTGCGGTAGTGGTCGCCCTCGTGGAACACGAACACCTGGGTCTTGTACTTGAGCCGGCGGAACGCGGTGGAATGGATCACCCGGTCGCAATCGCGCCGGAATGGGCTGCGGGTCCGGCTCGGGGGCTCGGCGACCAGCCGGCCGCGGCTGCGATCGGGGTCGCAGGCATAGGGCGCGCGGGGGGCAGCCATTCCGACGGACACGGCGAATTTAGTCCCTATCCATTTGATTCTGCGTATGGTGGCACTTAACTATGTCGGGCGCGGGATACCAAATGAATTGGGTATGACGCCACCGACGATCGGAGACCTGCGATGACGACTGCCGTGACCATCAGCGACCGCGCCGCACGCCGGATTGGGGAGATCCTCAAGGGCGAAGGCTCTGGCGCGATGCTGCGCATCTCGGTCGAGGGCGGCGGCTGCTCCGGCTTCCAGTACAAGTTCGACATCGACCGCGCCCGCACCGACGACGATCTCGTGATCGAGCAGGACAATGCGGTGGTGCTGGTCGATTCCGCCTCGCAGCCGTTCCTGGCGGGATCGCAGGTCGATTTCGTCGACGACCTGATCGGCGCCTCGTTCCGCGTCAACAATCCCAACGCGACGGCGTCCTGCGGCTGCGGGACGAGCTTCTCGATCTGATCGGACTCGAAATCCGCAAAACAACCCCATGCACAGTAGCGGGGCATTGTTTGGATTGAGTTTTTTTGATTATCCGAATCAGACTTGCTCCGTCGGGCAAAACAGGGGTAGGATATGATCATCGCGAGATCCCCGATCGCGGATGCAATGGCTGCCGGGAGAGCGCTTTAAGCTTTTGCCGGCGACCTCTGCGGGCAATAGCCGCCTGAGCAGCGCGCCAAGCGAGTACCATGATCGGCGGGGGTGATTGTCTCGCGATGCCCTCGTCGGCAATTTGTGACCGGCAGTTCAAGCCCCCGTGATCTGCGTTTCCTCGTCCGTCCATTCGACGTCGGCAGGCGACAGCTCCGGCTGGAGCGGTGCGTCCTCCGACATGACATGACCGTCCAGCGCCCGCAGGAGCGCTCCGACCAGCGTCGGCTTGCGCAGCGGCTTGGCGATGAAGTCCGACATGCCGGCCTCGCGGCAAATCCTGATGTCCTCGGGGAAGGCATTGGCGGTCAGCGCGACGATCGGCAAGGCTTCGAAGTGCTCGCCTTGCGCGCGGATCGCGCGGGTGGCGGCGAGCCCGTCCATATCGGGCATGCGCACGTCCATCAGCACGACATCGTAATTGCCTTCGCAGGCTGCCGCGACGGCTTCGGTCCCGTCCGTGACGACACGCAGCTCGACGTCGAAGGCCCCCAGCATCTTGCTCACGACCATGCGGTTGACCGCATCGTCCTCGGCGACCAGCACCTTCAGCGGCCGGTCGAGGCCGGCGATCCGGGCCTTGAGCTCGTCGGCTTGGTCGCGCCCGGCGGCCTGATCGGAGGCCTGCGCCTGGCTCCAGGGCAGCACCAGCGTGAAGCGGAAGGTCGAGCCCTCGCCCGGCGTCGAGGTGACGCCGATCGTGCCGCCCATCTGCTCGATGATCCGCCTTGAGATCGCAAGGCCGAGGCCGGTACCGCCAAAGCGGCGGCTGATCGAGGCATCAGCCTGGGCGAAGTCGCTGAACAGCAAGCCGAGCTTTTCCGGCGCGATGCCGATGCCGCTGTCGGTCACCGTCCATTCGACGGTCGCCAAGAGGTCGCGCCGCGCCTGGCAGGTCGCCGCTATCGTTACCTCGCCCTCGTCGGTGAACTTCACCGCGTTGGAGGCGAGATTGAGCAGCACCTGGCGGATGCGCGCGACGTCGCCGCGGAGCGTCGGCGGCAGGTTCGGATCGAGTTCGACCTTGACCACGAGCCCCTTGCTCTTGGCGCTGGCGCGCGCCACGGTCGCAACCGTCTCGACCAGCGCCTGTGGCGCGAAGTCGATCGCCTCGAACTGGAAGCGGCCGGCCTCCAGCTTGGAGAGGTCGAGAATGTCGTTGAGGATGCGCTGCAGGTTGTCGCCGGACTCGCGGATCGTGTTGACGGCCTCGCGCTGCTCCGGATCGAGCCTGGTTTCGAGCAGCATGCTCGCAAGCCCGAGCACGCCGTTCATGGGCGTGCGGATCTCGTGGCTCATCACAGCGAGGAAGTCGGACTTGGCGCGGCTTTCGGCCTCGGCCTTTTCCGCGCGCCAGCGCTCGGTGACGTCGCGTCCGAAGCCGCGATAGCCGAGGAAATGACCGTCACGATCATGGGCCGGCTTCGCCGTCAGCGACCACAGCCGGGCTTCGCCGCCAGCGACGACCTTGAGATTCATCTCGTGCAGCGGCTCGGCCTGCTCCATCAGGCCGACGATGTTGTAGGCGGCGCTCTTGTCCTCGGGGCAGAGCATGTCGAGCACGTCGGCGAAATGCGATCCCTTCAGCAGCGCAAGCGGCAGCTGCGCGACGTCGGCGAAGCGTTGCGGCACGTCGACGAGGCATCCCTCGGCGTCGGTCTGCCAGAGCCAGTCGCTGGCGTTCTCCTGGAAGTCCTTCAGCAGCAGCGAGATGATCTCGGTCTGGCGCTCGAGCTCGAGCTGGGCCTTGAGATTGCCGAGGAAGAGATCGCCCTGAGAAACGATGTTGCGCGCCATGAAGAACGCGAACAGCAGCAGGAACAATGCGGTCACCAAATATGGCCCGGTGCCGCACAAGAGGAGCGCGCCGACGCAGGCGATCGTCATGGTGGCGAGATAGACGAGGCCCGCGCGCGGGAAGGTCGAGAGCGTGAAGGCGCCGCCCGACATCATGCCGACCATCAGGCAGGCCAGGATCAATTGACCGGTCGGCTCGATGCGGCTGAACAGAGCGAGCGGCAGCGCGCCCCAGATCGCGGCGAGAAAAAACGCCTGCCGCAGCATCTGCCGTGCCGCGCGCGGCGATGCCTCCTGCGGCGGGTTCTGATGCGACTTGTGCCACGCGCGCACCGCTAGCGAGGCGGCGGCGGCGAGCGTCAGGCCCCAAATCGCGAGGAAGTCGTTCCAGCCCCTGCCCCAGAACAGGATCAGCACGATGGCGACATTCAGCATCGTCACGGCCATCGTCACGGGCATCAGCTGGGTCACCGCGTCGATCTGCTTGGCACGGATGCGGCGAATCTCGCGCTCGCTGAGGCCGGCGGTCAGGCCGTCCTCGATCTCGAAGCCGCCGAGCCAATACAGGAACGCGCCGATCAGGCCGTCACGCGGCTGAGTTCGCTTCATCGCCTTGTCCGGCCATCCATCCGAGGAACCTCTTGACGATCAATGGCCTGCGGCCTGCTTAAGCCGGGTTAATTTTGTGGGAGATTTTGCGGCCGGCTTGACGGGCGTGTTTGCTTTTTGTTCTAACCAAGCCCCCTGCCCGGAGCCCTCCCCATGCCCATCAGAGTAGCCACCTGGAACGTGAACTCGGTCCGGCAGCGGATCGATCTGCTCCTGACCTGGCTGAGAGAGTGCCAGCCGGACATCGTCTGCCTGCAGGAGATCAAGTGCGTCGATGAGGCCTTTCCGCGGCTGGAGATCGAGGCGCTCGGCTACAACGTGGTGACGCACGGGCAGAAAACGTTCAACGGCGTCGCCCTGCTCTCCAAGCTCCGGTTCGACGAGACCAAGTCGGGCCTCGCTGGCGACGACGAGGACACCCACGCCCGTTTTCTCGAAGGCGTGGTGACGCTGAAATCCGGCGTGGTCCGCATCGCCTGCCTCTATCTGCCCAATGGCAATCCGGTCGGGACCGAAAAATATCCCTACAAGCTCAAATGGATGTCGCGGCTTCTTGATTATTCGAAAGAGCGACTCAAGGAGGAGGTCCCGCTGATCCTGGCCGGCGACTTCAACGTCATCCCGCATGCCCGCGACGTGCACAATCCCGCCGCCTGGACCGAGGACGCCCTGTTCAAGACCGAGACGCGCGAGAGCTTCCAGTCCCTGCTCGGCCTCGGTCTCACCGACGCCTTGCGCGCCGTCACCGACGAGGGCGGGCTCTATACGTTCTGGGACTACCAGGCCGGGGCCTGGCAGAAGAACCAGGGGCTGCGGATCGATCATCTGCTGCTGTCGCCGCAGGCCAGCGACAAGCTCGCCAATGTCGGCATCGACAGCTATGTGCGCGGCTGGGAGAAGCCCTCGGACCACGTGCCGGTGTGGGCGGATCTGGATCTGGAGGCGGCTTGAGGCCGCCTCCGCCGGTCACTCCCGGCGGCCCTGCACCCACTGCTCCAGCATTTGCAGGGCCATGGCGCGGTCGTCGTCGGAGGCCTTGGCAAAAGCGCGGTTGTAGCTCTCCTTGATCCAGATCTCGTCGACGCCTGCGCTGTCGCGCGCCAGCGTCAGCCACATCAGGCCGCGCGCGGCCTGCCGCGGCAGGCGGTCGCCGTTGAACAGCATCTGGCCGAGCAGCGCCTGGGCCTGGTGCTGGCCCTTCTGCGCGGCGAGGCCAAGCCAGCGCGCGCCATAGCGGTAGTCCTCGCGCGAGGCGTCCGGGGTCTTCAGGTACAGACGGGCGAGGTCGTACTGCGCGTCCGCGTTGCCGAAATAGGATGCGGCATAGGAGAACATCTCGCGGGCGCGGTCCGGGTCGGCCTTGACCTTCGAATTCGGGATGCCGGCCAGATAATAGCGGCCGAGCGCGACGAAGGCGTTGGCCACGATCTGCGCCTGCGGCGCCGACGGGCTGTCCTCGGCATGCGCGTTGGCGATCCGGCTGAAATATTCGAAGGCACGCAGATCGTCCTGGGCGACGCCGTCGCCGTTGGCGTACATGCGGCCGAGCTTCCACTGCGCGATGGGGTGGCCGCCCTCGGCGGCATATTGCAAGGCGCTGAGCGAGGTTTCCTGGGTGGCGACCGCAGGCGGAACCTTGGTGCGCACCGCACCCGCAGCGCCGGGCAAGGTCGTCACGACCGGGATAGTGGCGTCCTTCGGGTTGACCGGCGCACCGTCGAAGGCGAGCGCCGGCGCGGCCAGCGCAGCCGCCCCCAACACAAACGCAACTGTGGCACGCCTAAATGTCCGCATAGCACTGTTTCTCGTGCGCGCCGCCCGGATGGGTCACTGCCCCCCCGACCGCCGGTCCAACCTGCTGAGCATATTTCCAGAGCGCACCCGACGTGTGGTTAGTCGCGCGGGCGCTCCAATTGGTTCTGCGCTGGGCGAGCTCGGCGTCGCTCAATTTTACGTTAAGGGTACCGGCCACCGCGTCGATCTCTATGATGTCGCCGTCCTCGAGCAGCCCGATCGGGCCGCCGACCGCCGCCTCCGGCCCGACATGGCCGATGCAGAAGCCGCGGGTGGCGCCGGAGAAGCGGCCGTCGGTGATGAGCGCGATCTTGCCGCCCATGCCCTGGCCGGTCAGCGCTGCCGTGGTCTGGAGCATTTCCCGCATGCCGGGACCGCCCTTCGGCCCCTCGTAGCGGATCACGATGACTTCGCCTTCGCGGTAGGTGCGGTTCTGGACCGCCTCGAACGCGTCCTCCTCGCGGTCGAAGCACCTGGCCGGACCGGTGAACCTGAGGTTGGACATTCCCGCGACTTTCACGATCGCACCTTCTGGCGCCAAATTGCCCTTCAGACCGACCACACCGCCTGTCACGGTGATGGGCTTGTCCGCCGGATGCACCACGTCCTGGTGCGGATTCCATTTCACGCTCTTGAGGTTTTCGGCGATCGTGCGGCCCGTGACGGTAAGGCAATCACCGTGCAGGAAGCCGTTGTCGAGCAGCGTCTTCATCAGAAGCGGTATGCCACCTACTTCAAACATGTCTTTGGCGACATAACGGCCACCCGGCTTCAAATCCGCGACATAAGGTGTCTTTTTGAAGATTTCAGCGACGTCGAACAGATCGAACTTGATGCCGACCTCGTGTGCGATCGCCGGTAGGTGCAGCGCAGCATTGGTCGAGCCGCCCGATGCTGCGACCACAGCCGCCGCATTCTCCAGCGCCTTGCGGGTGACGATGTCGCGCGGCCGGATGTTCTGGGCGATCAGGTCCATCACCTTCTCGCCCGCGGTCATGCAGAAGGCGTCGCGGATCTCGTAGGGCGCCGGGGCGCCGGCCGAGTACGGCAGCGCCAGACCGATCGCCTCGGAAACGGTCGCCATGGTGTTGGCGGTGAACTGCGCGCCGCAGGCGCCGGCCGAGGGACAGGCGACACGCTCGATCTCGTCGAGGTCCTCGTCCGACATGGCGCCGACCGAATGCTTGCCGACCGCCTCGAACATATCCTGCACGGTGACCTGCTGCCCGCGGAAATTGCCGGGCAGGATCGAGCCGCCATAGATGAAGATCGAGGGCACGTTGAGGCGCACCATCGCCATCATCATGCCCGGCAGCGACTTGTCGCAGCCGGCCAGCCCGACCAGCGCGTCATAGGCATGGCCGCGCACGGTCAGCTCGACCGAATCGGCAATGCATTCGCGCGACGGCAGCGAGGAGCGCATGCCGTCATGGCCCATGGCGATGCCGTCGGTCACGGTGATGGTGCAGAATTCGCGCGGCGTGCCGCCGGCAGAGGCGACGCCCTTCTTCACCGCCTGCGCCTGGCGCATCAGCGCGATGTTGCAAGGAGCGGCTTCGTTCCAGCACGAGGCGACGCCGACGAAGGGCTGGTGGATCTGCTCGGTGGTCAGACCCATGGCGTAGAAATAGGACCGATGCGGCGCGCGCGCAGGGCCTTCCGTCACGTGACGGCTCGGCAGCCTCTGCTTGTCAATCTTCGCGCCCATCGCAACCAGCTTCCCCGGCCAACCCTTTCAGACCCGAAAAATCAGAGCCAAGATTTGAATCGACCTTGGGATTTTCTCGTCGCCCTCGAAGACCGCCGCTGCCTTAAAACATTCGAGCGATTTTATTCATGTTCGGGTGTGGCCAAAAAGCGGCGGCGCTGCGAACGGCCGGTGATGAGGGTTAAATCCAGTGAGGGTGTTGCTCACACAGCACAATCGTTACCGGGAAGACACGGATAGGCCTACGTTGATACCGCCCGAAGATGATGGGCTACAACCTGAGATTTTCCGGTAGGCGCAAAACCCTCAAGCTGGAATGGCCGACGGGTATACCGGCAGTGAGTCGCCCGTCCTGGGAGCGAGGCGCATCGCTCGTGTCCCGGACAAGCTGCAACGCGTGGAGCGTTGCAGCGCAGAGCCGGGACCCAGCGGGTCGCACTCGCTGACGCATGGGCCCCGGCTCAGCAGCGCACCGATGGAATAGCGCTGCGCTGCCGTCCGGGGCACGAGACCGGTGTGTTCGTACACAGTCGTCCCAACGTCGTCATTGCGAGCGCAGCGAAGCAATCCAGAGTCCTCTCCGCGGCGGGATTCCGGATTGCTTCGCTGCGCTCGCAATGACGGAGTACGAGGTAGCAGCATCGCCCTTCTCTCTCGCGTTTCGAATCGCGGACACCCCTTCGCCTTCTCGCAGCGGGTTGGCCGGCATAGAAGATATTTCCGAATTTCGACAAAGCGGAAACTTTCAGGTGGATCGATTGACAGAGAAGCGACACACCGACGAGATGGCGACCCTGAACATCAGGACCGCCCGCGCGAGCGCTGCGCCTGGGCCCAAGCGACAGCGACGTCGGTTGGCGGAACATCGACGCGCTTGATAGGCGTCAATTCGCCGGAGGCCGAGACGATCGCCGTCTCTTCGCGGCGGCAGCGCGTGCAGACGAAGCGAACCTCATGCGGGGACGCCGACCAGTTCAACCGCTTCACATTGGCCGCCATCGGCCAGGCATCGCAATGCGAGCACGACACCAGAAAACGACCGGGATCGAGCATACCCATTTCATTGGACTCCGAATCCTGCCGCTTCCTTCAATGATTAATCCATGTGAATCGTTCCGGTGTCCAAGCACCGCCTTTGGCTGCTGCTACCGGTTCCGCACGTCCGCAAAGCATGGCGTGGGCGATCGCGTTTCGACCTCACCGACGGCGTCGGGCCATTGCGGTTCCTGCCCGTTCAGCGGGCCCCCTTGAGGGTGCAGGAGGTCGTGCAGGTGACCGTCGTGCCGCGGTCGCACGCTTTGCAGGCGCTGACACACTGGTTCAGGTCGCGCGGATTGTAGCTGTAGCTTCGCAGCGGACAGGCGGGCGTCGTCGAGCCGGTGATGTCCTGCTCCTTTTCGCAGGCCGCCGTCATGAGCGCGAATATGATCACTGCAACGAGGCGCATGGGATTGCCCTGTCAGGCATGGCAATTCACATTCACGAGGCGCGCTGCATCGCAGCGAACCCCGGCCTTCCCAACACGAGCGCCGCCGATCAGCGATGCTCGCTTGCTGCAAGGATGCGCGCCAAACGTTAAGAACGGATTTCAGCCGGCCTCAGGCCGCAGCCGTCGTCGCGATCGCCTGCCGGATGTCGACGGCCAGCTGACGGTACTGTTCCCCGAGCTTCAAATAGAACTCGCGCTTGCTGCTGTCGGTGGCGAGCTTGGCGATCAGCTCACATTCGGCGGTGAGCGTTTCGAACCGTTCCAGCCTGTCTTCGAGATGTGTCATCGGCGTGTCCCCATCAGACGCCTCAGGGAATGCAGCCTAGGCCCGGGAAATAGGTCACGGCGAACATCGTTATGGAGTAGCATCTTTTTTTCCGGCGCGGGGCCGGACCGCAAGGAGCGGCTATTTCTGCTCCAGCCGCCAGACGCCGTCCCAATTGGGATCCGGCGGATTGGCCGCAAACTGCGCGATGCGGCCGAGCATCGTGCGCGAGGGACCATCGCCGGGAACCGCCTCGAGCGCCGCGTTGAAAGCGGCGCGGGCCTCGTCGAAACGGCGCGCACGATAAGCTTCAAGACCATCGGCATAGTGCGTGCGCAAGCTCACTTGCGCCTCGTTAAGTGCGCCCGCTCTCGCCATCACCTCGAAGATCGCCTGCGGCGCGCTTTGGCCCGCGACCGCCAGACGATCGATCTCGCGCAATTCCAGCCGCGATCCGATCCCGTCCGCGGTCGCGTGCGAGATCAGGATGCGGGTGCCGTAGACCTTGTTGACGGCCTCCAGCCGCGAGGCGAGGTTCACCGCATCGCCCATCACGGTGAAGCTCATCATGAGCTCGGATCCGATGCTGCCGGTCAGGACCTCGCCGGTGGCGATGCCGATGCGCAGATCGCACGGCGCCGGCATGGCGCGGATGCCGAGCAGATCCGGCAGCTGCTTCTGCAGCGCAGGCACCTGGTCGGCCATCTCGACGGCGGCCAGCCCGGCGAGCAGACCCTGCTCATCCTCCTCGATGAAGGGCGGGCCCCAATAGGACATGATGGCGTCGCCGATATATTTGTCGATGATGCCGCGATTGTTTCTGATCGGAGCGGACATCACGGTGAAGTAGTGGTTCATCACCTTGACGAGGCCGCGCGGCGTCATGCCCTCGCTCATCGAGGTGAAACCGCTCATGTCGCAGAACATGATGGTCATCACCCGGCGCTCGCCGTCGATGGCGACCTCCGGCCGGTCGATCAGGCCCTGCACCACCTTCGGGTCGATGTAACGGCCGAAGGTCTCGCGAATGCGCTCGTTGTGCCTGAGCTGCTCGATCATGCGGTTGAACGCCGCGGCGAGTTCGCCGATCTCGTCCTGCGTCGAGACGGTGATGGGCTTGTCGAACCGGCCCGCCTCGACCTCGCGGGTGCCGGCCAGCAGCAGCCGTACCGGGCGCGTGATGCCGCTGCTCACCAGCAGCGCAAAGACGAAGCCGACGATCGCCGCGAGCAGGGTCACGACGCCCGAAACGATGATCGCCTGATGCTGGCGGCCGGTCACCTGCGACGTCGAGAAATAGACCTGCGTCAGCATGTCGGCGCGGATCGCATCGACCTTCCGGTTGAAGGCATCGCGCAGCACGTCGATGTGCTCCAGCGTGCCGCGGGCCTCGGCCATCTGCCGGGCGTCGACTTGCTTGAGGAGCTTCGCGTGGTTCTCGGTCAATTCGCGGCGCAGCTCGGTGACGGCGGTTTCGATGCGGATATCGATCCGCGCCAGTGCGGCATTGTCGGAAAACGTCCTGGGGTCCTCGATGATCGCGTTGATGAGCTTGCGAGCGGCCTCGGCCTCGTCCTCGAACTTGCGGTCGGTTTCCTCGAAAGCGCGCAGGCGCGTCGCATAGGCCGCCTCGTCCGACGGCGACTCCATCCTGGCCATCACCATCTGCCGCAGCGCCAGCGCCCGCTCCAGCGAGCGGATGTTCGCGCGCGCCAGATGGCTGTAGGCCGGAATGTAGCGGTTGGTGAGTTCGTCGAGCAAAATGCCGACCTGGCTGGACATCACCATCGACAGGATCGAGGTGACCAGCATCAGGACGATCAATCCGAGAGCGATACCGACGATCTTGCGCCGGATCGACTGGTTGAAAATCGGCATAGGTGCAGGGCAAAGGTTGAAAGGATGAAGCGAGGGAACTCATACACCGGATTTGGCCGAGGGAACACGCGCAATCTGGGCCGTTCTGACGTCCTGTGCCGTGCCAATGGTCGCGCGAGCCCTGATCGTTAATAAAGGTTAAAGCCGCTTCCTCTTCCGCCGTTTCGGAAGTTCCGCGGTTCCGATCCGTATTTTGCCGCATTGTTGCGACAGCTTCAGGATGCGACACGATGCCGATGCATCGTTCGATGCTTTGATTCGCAAGCCGCATGTGCGGACCTTGGTTTGTAGTGGTTTCGCAGGGGGGACCATCGAATGAACCAGTGCCTACGCTCGCTCGCGTGTGTCGTTGCCGTGGCCGCGATGGCCCTCCTTCCCACCGAGCTGGCGGCAAAGAGCAGTCACAAATCATCCGCGCCGAAGAAGACGCACGAGGCGAAAGCCGGCAAGCACCGCCACGCCGCCGCCGGCAAGGCGCGTCATGGCAAGCACGCCGAGGCCAAGCGCAAATCGAAGAAGACGGTCGAGCAGCCCGTCGACAAGCCGGCGCCGCCGCCGCTGACCGGCGATCTCGCCGCGCTGAAGGACGCCATCGATCTGACGCGCAAGGGCAAGACCGAGGACGCGAGCGCTGCGCGCGAGCGCATCACGGACCCGGCCGGACAGAAGCTCGCAGACTGGTTCATGCTGCGCCATTCCGAGAGCACGGCGAATTTCAAGCGCTACGCCGCCTTCCTCGCCGCCAATCCCGATTGGCCGAGCAGCGCCCTGCTCCGCCGCCGCGCCGAGGCGCGGCTATGGCAGGAAAAGGCCGACGCGGCCATCGTGCACAAATTCACGATGGATCGTCCGACCAGCGCCAAGGGCAAGTTCGCGCTCGCGCGCGTTCTGCTCACTGAGGGCGAGACCGACAGGGCGGCGCGGCTGGTCCGGGAAACCTGGCGCGCGGAGGAACTGTCCGAGCGGAGCGAAGAGGATTCCTACCAGGCCTTCCGTGATCTGCTCACGGCGGACGATCATCGCGCCCGCATGGACAAGCGTCTCGGCGCCAAGGACTATGACGGCGCGCGCCGCGCGGCCAGACGGCTCGGCGAGGATGCGCTTGCCATCGTCAAGGCCTGCGCCGCCGTCACCGGCAAGGCCAGCAAGGCCAAGGACTATCTCGAGGACGTGCCGACTGATGCGCGCCGCGATCTCGGCTACGTGCTGTGCCGCGCGCAATGGCACCTGCAGAAGGACCGCATCGACGACGCCGCCGAGGTGATCCTCGCCGCCGCGCCCGAGACCATGGCCGCCCAGGACACCGACGCGTGGTGGCGCGAGCGCCGCCTGCTCGCACGCAAGCTGCTCGACCAGGGCAAGTCCAGCACCGCCTATGAGGTGGTGCGCACGGCCGCGGTGCCGGAAAAGGAAGTCTACCGCGTCGACCATCACTTCATGTGCGGCTGGATCGCGCTGCGCTTTCTGAGCGACCCCAAGACGGCGCTGATGCACTTCGCCGCGATCGACGATGGCTCGGCCAATCCGATCGCGCTGTCGCGAGCCCATTACTGGCGCGGCCGCGCCGCCGAAGCCATGGGTGCGACGGCCGATGCGCGCATCAGCTATCGGGCGGCGGCGCGCTATCATACGGCCTATTACGGCCAGCTCGCCCGGGCCAAGCTCGGCCTCGATGGAATCGAGCTGCGTGCGCCCTCGCCCGTGCTGGCCGCGGCCGGGACGCAGCTTGCGGACGAGCGCGTGCGCGCCGCCGACATGCTCTACGGCATCGGCGAGCGCGACATGGTGTTCTACTACGCCGAGGATTTCGCCAAGGAGAGCACCGATGTCGCCGCGCTCGAAGCGCTCGCCGAGCTCGCCGGCCGTCGCAACGATGCGCGGGTGATGCTGGTGGTCGGCAAGACCGCGCTGGCGCGCGGGCTCGCGCTCGACCATTACGCGTTCCCGACCATCGGCATTCCCGAGCACAAGCAGGTTGCGCCCGCGATCGAGACCAGCGTGATCTATTCGGTCGCGCGCACCGAGAGCTCGTTCGATCAGCGCGACAAGTCGCCGGCCAACGCGGTCGGGCTGATGCAGGTGACGCCGGAAGCCGGCCGCGACACCGCCAGGCGTTTCGGCCTGACCTATGACTGGGACAGGATGGTGTCCGATCCCGTCTACAACACGCAGATGGGCGCGGCCGAGCTCAGCGCGCTCCTGTCGGAATATCGCGGCAACCAGATCATGACCTTCGCCGGCTACAATGCCGGCCGCGGCCGCGTGCGCGAGTGGGTGCAGGCGCGCGGCGATCCACGCGACCCCAATGTCGATCCGGTCGACTGGGTCGAGCGCATTCCGCTGTCCGAGACGCGAAACTACGTCCAGCGCGTGATCGAGAACGTGCTGGTCTACCGCGCAAGGTTCGAGGGCAGCGGCACGGTCGCGGGCAAGAGCGACCAGCGGGTGGTGACACACGAGGCCGGCGCGACGGCGCCCGTGGCGGCCGCAGCACCCGTTCCCTGATCGAGGCCGCCGGGGCTGGACGCGGCGCCTGCAAGGATATGGTGCTGCGGCTTCCACGCGCCTGCAGTCGCGCAGCTAGGTGTCACCTCCTTCCATCGTGATCGGATCGCGACTGTCCAAATATGCGCCGGTCAGGGCTCTCGCGACGGCCCAGGTGTTGGTCGTGCAGCTCCAGCACCAGACGGCGCCCATGACCGTCAACGTCTCGATCATGCTGACGGCGGCAAGTTCGACGTTTCCCAGGGCCGGTCCTGTCCGCCCGGACACCGGCCATTCCATCAACAGCGTGGAGAATTCGCCGCGCCGGTAGCAAACGTCGTCACAGTAACGGCGCTGTGTCCGCGCATGGCGGACATAGCCGGAGCGCAGAGAGCGCGAGCATGTGCTGCACGCGGCCGCATGCAGCGGGGGCTCGTGATTGACCACCACGAACTTCATGAAGCCGCTCTCACGGCATCTTTCGCGAGCGTCTCGCAGAACAACGCGTAGCACTGATGGTCGCAGTAAGGCAGACGGGTCGCGATCTCGCGCAGATAGCTGCCGCTGATCGGCTCGCAGCACTGCATGCACGAGGTCAGCCGGAACGGGGTCCGGCCGTTGACCAGCACGAACGCGAATCTCATGTGGCACCTCCCAAAGCGAAGCAGTAAACGCTGTCGAGCGGCGACAGTGCGGGCGGTGGAGCGCACAGATGGTTTCGGCCGTCCGGATTGTCCCTGTTTCGCTCCACCTTTTGCGGCGGGATCAGAATGTATCTCCCGTCCTCCCGGCGCCGCGCGTAGATCTGGCCGCCGACGTACTTGATGTCGGTCGGATAACAGTCGGCGCTGTTGCAACAACTGACGCTCGGGTTATCAGGCATGTGCCAGGTGGAATAGAACTTTTCGTGTAGCGCCTGGTCCTGGGGCGGGTGCTGGCGATGAACGGCACCGTGTCCGGTCTCCTGTGCCTGGGCGCCCGCGATAGGGGCGATGAGAACGATCCAGCAGAAGAGCTTGCATGTGCGGTTCAACGCGCGGCCTCCCGGATCAGCTCTCCAATGCAGCCCTATGCGACCTGAGCCCGAAACAACCAGCGGCGGTCGCGTTCGCTCCGCGTGCGGAAGCGATCAACGCACTTCTTGGAGCAGAGCGCCGTACGCCAGAAATGGTAGCGGATCAGACCAAACCTGCCGCCGCACACCGCACAGCCGTTGAGTGAGGAGCAACTTTCGGACTCCGATGGGCGACGCTCAGGAAGTACCGACATTTCGCACATTGCTGTCTTCCTCTGCTACTGCGCTTTTCTCAGCTATTCCCTTCGACACTCCCGATGGTCGAGAGGCTAGTCCGCCGGGCACGAAGCGCTCAATTGTACGGAGGTAAAATGGCCGACATGACTAGGCATGGAGGAGCTATACCTAGGTTTGTTCCGTACTCGCCCGGGGTCGAGCCTCATGTTCAACGGGACGGCGCACGTCGCTCCGGCTGCACGGTCGACGTGAAAACTGGCACGGTGTCCTTGATGCCGCAACGGACCCGGCGGCGAGCCGACAGTCCAAAGCTGAACGTCGTGACGGTCGATCCGACTTTGGCCGGAATTGCTCCTCTCGCCGCAACGTGCTCTACTGATGTTCACGAAGTGAGTGCCGGGAGCATCTGCGATGAAGCCTGGCCGGGCAGCGACGTTCGGGAAGTCAGCCGCGCAGTTCCTCGTCGGCTGCCTGAGGCAAACTATACCCGCCAAGCAGCGCACCGATCCCAATGCTGCCGACTTGCTCGAAGCGGTCAAGCAGTGGCAGCAGGTCTTCGAGCACACGCCGGTCATGTACTTCATGGTCGATCCGGCCGGTACCGTGATCAACGTGAACACGTTCGGCGCCGACCAGCTGGGCTACACGCCGGCGGATTTGATCGGCCGATCCGTGCTGGATGTCTTCCTCGCGGAAGATCGCGCCACCGTCCGCGCCTGTGTCGCGTTGTGCCTCGAAACCGTTGATCAGTCGCACACCTGGGAAATCCGCAAGGTTCGCAAGGACGGCTCGATGCTGTGGGTGCGCGAGAACGCCAAGGCCATGCTGCGGGCCAATGGCGGGCCAATCGTGCTGGTCGCCTGCGAGAACATCACCGAGCGCAAGGAGGCGGAGAACGCGCTGCGACAGAGCGAGGCTTACCTCGCCCAGGCGCAGGAATTGAGTCACACCGGCAGTTTCGGCTGGAAGGCCGCAACCCGCGAGATCACCTGGTCCAAGGAGACCTATCGCATCTTCCAATGCGAAGAGGGGACGAAGCCCGCGATCCCATTCATGCTTCAGCGGATCCATCCGGAGGACCGGCTCGCCGTGCAGCAGACGACGGGCCGCGCGGCGCGCGAGGGCAAGGATTATGATCACGAATACCGGCTGGTCATGCCCGACGGTTCCGTCAAATACGTTCGCGCAGTCGCACGGGCGATGCGAGATGCGAGCGGTCACGTCGAGTTCGTCGGATCGGTCAGCGACATCACCGCGACAAAGGAGGCCGAACGCAGGCTTCGTGACAGCGAACAGCGCTTTCGCGACTATGCCGAAACTGCATCTGACTGGTTCTGGGAAACCGGGCCAGACCACCGGGTCACCCGGATATCCGAGCACTCCGACACCATCACCGCCCCCGCCGGCCTGATCGGGCTCACGCGTTGGGATATTGCGCCCGACGCCGCTCTCGAGCCCGAAAAATGGCGACAACATCGAGCGGCGCTCGACGCCCACGTCCCGTTTCGCGACCTGGTGTATCGCAGCAAAGACCGCAGCGGGCAGCCGATCTACGTCCGGACCAGCGGCAAGCCGTTCTTCGACGCCGACGGCGCTTTCCTGGGCTACCGTGGCGTGTGCACCGACGTAACCGCGGCGATCCGAGCCAATCAAGCGGAGGACGCGCTGCGCAAGGCGCAGGCCGAGCTCGCCCATGTGACACGCGTCACGACGCTGGGTGAGCTGACCGCCTCGATTGCCCACGAAATCAATCAGCCGCTCGCTGCAGTGATCGCAAACGCCGACGCCTGCCTCGCCTGGCTGCAGCGCAGTCCGCCGGATCTCAATGCGGCCCGCCGCTCCGTCGAATGGATCATCGAGGACGGCAGGCGTGCCGGCGACGTGATCCGTCACGTTCGGGCGCTCGCCAAGCGGTCTGACATCGAGATGGTTCCGCTGGACGCCAATGCGGTCGTGCGGGAGGCCGTCGCGCTCGTTCAGCGCGAGATGGCCAGCCACGCCGTGTCCGTCCGCATGGAGCTGTCGTCGGCACTGCCGAAGATCTTTGGCGATCGCATCCAATTGCAGCAGGTGCTGATCAACCTGATCATGAACGGGATCGAGGCCATGGAAGACGTCCTCGATCGCCCGCGCGAACTGGCGATCCGCTCACAGGCCAGCGGCGATGGCGCGATGCAAATGAGCGTTTCCGACTGCGGGGGCGGCATCAGCGAACAGGCGATAGACCGCCTGTTCACGCCGTTCTTCACCACGAAGACGTCCGGCATGGGCATGGGTCTGTCGATCTGCCGATCGATCATCGAGGCCCATGGCGGGCGACTTTCCGCCATACCAAATCAGGGGCGCGGCGCGACTTTTCAGATCACCTTGCCTCTCCACCAAGAGGACGCATCGTGACCGAGCGCGCGGAATCTCCGCCACCGCAGAAGGACGGCGATCAACCGATTGTCCTCATCGTCGACGACGACGCGTCCATGCGCCGCGCGCTCACCAATCTGTTCGAGTCGGTCGGTCTCAAGGTCGAGGCATTCGGCTCGGCGCCGCAGCTGCTCCAGGCCAAGCCGCCAGACGTCCCGAGCTGCCTGGTGCTCGACATCCGCCTGCCCGGAACGAGCGGCCTCGAGCTGCAGACCGACCTCGCCAAGGCAAATATCCACACGCCCATCATCTTCATTACCGGTCATGGCGATATTCCCATGACGGTTCGGGCCATGAAGAGCGGCGCGATCGACTTCCTGACCAAGCCGGTCCGCGATCAGGACATTCTCGACGCAGTCCAGGCCGCGATCGAGCGAGACCGCAAGCGCCGCGACCTCAACAGGACGGTCTCGACGGTCAGATCACGCTTCGAGACACTGTCGTCGCGGGAGCGAGACGTATTGTCACTGGTGACGTCCGGCCTGATGAACAAGCAGGTGGCCGCCCGGCTCGGATTGGCCGAAATCACCGTCAAAATCTACCGCGGCCAGATCATGCGGAAAATGGGCGCCAAGTCGCTGGCCGACCTGGTGAGAATGAGCGAGGCGCTCGGGATTGGCCCGAACAAGCCCGATGCACAAACCTAAGTATGAGTTTCCAATCATGACCGGCAGGTCCACCTTACGCCTTTGTTTTGGGGCCGTGGCGACGGCAAGCGTAATTCCCGGCGAGGAGCGGACGTCTTGTCAGCGGCTTCGGTCATCTCGGTGCTTGACGACGACCCTTACGTTCGGGCCGCGATCAACAATCTCCTGGAATCGCGCGGATACAACGTTCACACATTCGCCTCGGCGGAGGAATTCCTGAGCTCGACCGATCCGAGCGACACCTCCTGCGTGATCGCCGACGTTCAGATGCCGCTGATGAGCGGAATCGATCTATTGACGCAGATGCGGGCGCAGGGTTCGGCCACGCCGTTCATATTCATCACAGCTTTCCCGGATGAGGGCGTGCGTGTGCGGGCGCTCAATGCAGGCGCAATCTGTTTTCTCGGCAAGCCGTTCGCTGCCTCGGATCTGATGCAATGCCTGGACCGTGCGCTGGCACCGGGTCATCAAACCACGTCGTGAGCGCCCCGCGGCCAGCGAGGCCTGCGCCGCCCCGCCCTCAGTCCACCTTGATGTTCGCCGCCTTGATGATCGGCCACCATTTCGCGATCTCGCCCCTTTGCCGCGTGCCGAGCGCTTCGGGCGTGAGCTGATCCTCGGGCGTCATCTCGAGACCCTGGCTTTCGAGCTGCTTCCTCACGGCCGGATCGTTCAGCGCCTCCACGGCCGCGGCGTTGAGCTTTGCGACGATCTCCTTCGGTGTGCCCTTCGGCACCCACATGCCCGACCACAGCGTCATGTTGAAGCCTTTCAGGCCCGCCTCCTCCGCGGTCGGGATCTCGGGCGCGGAGGCGAGGCGCTTGTCGTCGGTGACGGCGTAGGCGCGGATGGTGCCAGCGCGGACCTGGCCGATGGAGTTGGAGGTCTGGTCGACGATGATGTCGATCTGGCCGGCGATCAGGTCGTTCAGTGCGGGCGCCGTGCCGCGATACGGCACATATTGCAGCTTGATGCCGGAGACGCTCTCGAAATAGACGCCGGCGATGTGGCTGCCGGAGCCCGCGCCGGCCGTGCCGGCGGTCGGCGGCGAGGGCCGCGACTTCAGCCAGTCGATCAGCTCCTTCAGCGAGGTCGCGGGCACCGCGTTCTTGCTCACCACGATCATCGGGTTGCTCGGCAGCAGCACCACCGGCTCGAGGTCGGCGACGAGGTCGAATTTGAGCTTGTAGACGGCGCCGTTGGCGACGTGGGTACCGAGATGGCCGAACGAGATGGTGTAGCCGTCGGGCGGCGATTGCACGGCACGGCCGACACCGATCGAGCCGCCTGCTCCGGTGACGTTCTCGACGACGACCGGCTGGCCGAGCGGCACCCGCATGCGCTCGGCGAGCACCCGCGCCATTGCGTCCGAAGGGCCCCCGGCCGCGAACGGCACAATGATGGTAATGGGATGGGAGGGATAGTCCTGGGCGCGCGCAGCGCCTGCAACAGCGAGAACAGCAATCAGCGCAGCCCAGAAGGCCTTCTTCATTGTCTTCTCCCCAGATGTCATATTGTTCTTGCTCTTCCCGCGTACGGGAAGAGGAATCATTCGTGGCGTATTGCCGCGCTAGAACTGCGAATAGTCGATCGGCTTGTGACGATCGAGCGTACGGGTGACCGGCGGCAGCGGGTATTTCAGGCCGGTCGCGCAGTTGAACAGCATGACGCGATCGGTCTTGCTGACGCGACCGTCGGCGAGGCTGTCCTTGTAGGCGGCATAGGTGGCGGCGCCCTCGGGGCAGAGCAAGAGCCCCTCCTCGCGCGCGACCTCGTTCAGCGCCGCCGAGATCTTGTCGTCGTCGACCGCGATGGCAAAGCCCTTGCTCTCGCGCACCGCGCGCAGGATCAGGAAATCGCCGATCGCCTGCGGCACGCGGATGCCCGAGGCGATGGTGTGGGCGTCCTCCCAGCGCGTCGCATGCTCGGTGCCGGCCTCATAGGCGCGCACCATCGGCGCGCAGCCGGAGGCTTGCACCGCGACCATGCGCGGGCGCTTCGAACCGATGAAGCCGATCTTCTCCAGCTCGTCGAAAGCCTTCCACATGCCGATCAGGCCCGTGCCGCCGCCGGTCGGATAGAAGATCACGTCGGGCACGTCCCAGCCGAGCTGCTCGGCGAGCTCGAGGCCCATCGTCTTCTTGCCCTCGATGCGGTACGGCTCCTTCAAGGTCGAGGTGTCGAACCAGCCGACCTTGGCCTTGCCCTCGCCGACGATCTTGCCGCAATCGTCGATATAGCCGTTGACGCGGTAGACGGTCGCGCCCTGCAGCTCGATCTCGCTGACATTCACCTCCGGCGTATCGGCCGGGCAGAAGATCGTGGTCTTGATGCCGCAGGACGTGGCATAAGCCGCGAGCGCCGCGCCGGCATTGCCGTTGGTCGGCATCGCCATGTGCTTGATGCCGAGCGCCTTGCCCATCGACACCGCCATCACGAGGCCGCGCGCCTTGAACGAGCCGGTCGGCAGCCGTCCCTCGTCCTTGACGATGATCTCGCCGCCGCCGAGTTTTGCGCCGAGCTTCGGCAGCCGGATCAGGGGCGTCGTGACTTCGCCGAGCGAGACGATGTCCTTGCATTTGCGGACGGGCAAGAGCTCGCGGTAGCGCCACATGTCGCCGGGGCGCTCCTTGAGCGCATCCTTGGTCAGCGCCTTCTTCACGCCCGCGAGGTCGTAGCGGACCAGAAGCGGCTTGCCGGCCTTGGAGAGGTTGTGGACCTGGTCGGCCGCGTAATGATCGCCCTCCATCGCGCATTCCAGATGCGTGACGAAGGTCGGGCGTTCGATGGTGAGATTGTCATTGTCGTGCATGGCTCGATTCTTTCTTCTTCCTTGGGTCGCCAGCTTCTTGCCTCCGTCATTGCCGGGCTTGACCCGGCAATCCATCCCTTGAAGAGCGCTTCGCTGGATGGATGCGCGGGTCAAGCCCGCGCATGACGAGCGGTCAAATGTTCAACACCCGTCCATAGGCATCCAGCACAGCTTCCTTCATCATCTCCGACAGGGTCGGATGCGGGAAGACCGTGTGCATCAGCTCTTCTTCCGTCGTCTCCAGGTTCATGGCGACGACGTAGCCCTGGATCAGCTCGGTGACTTCCGCGCCGACCATGTGAGCGCCGAGCAGCTGGCCGGTCTTCTTGTCGAAGATGACCTTGACCAGGCCCTGGTCCTCGCCGAGCGCGATGGCCTTGCCGTTGCCGACGAAGGGGAAGCGGCCGACGCGGATCTCGCGGCCGTTCTCCTTGGCCTTGGCCTCCGTCAAACCGACGGATGCAACCTGCGGATGGCAATAGGTGCATCCCGGGATCATGTTCTTGTCCATGGGGTGCGGATGCAGGCCCTTGATCGCCTCGATGCAGATCACGCCTTCATGCTCGGCCTTGTGCGCGAGCATCGGGGGACCGGCGACATCGCCGATGGCGTAGATGCCGGGGACGTTGGTCTTGCCGTAGCCGTCGACGACGACAATGCCGCGGTCGGTCTTCACCCCGAGCTTTTCGAGACCGAGATTCTCGATATTGCCGACGACGCCGACCGCCGAAATCACGCGCTCGAACTCGGTTGTGACAGGCTTGCCCTTGCCGTCGTCGATGGTGGCGAGGACGCTGTCGGCCTTCTTCTCCAGCTTGGTGACCTTGGTCGAGGACATGATCTTGATGCCCTGCTTCTCCAGCCGCTTGCGGGCGAGGCCTGCGATCTCGGCGTCCTCGACCGGGAGGATCTGCGGCAGCACCTCGACCACGGTGACGTCGCTTCCCATCGTGTGGAAGAACGATGCGAACTCGATGCCGATCGCCCCCGAGCCGACCACCAGCAGCGACTTCGGCATCCGCTCCGGCACCATCGCCTCGAAATAGGTCCAGACCAGCTTCTTGTCGGGTTCGAGTCCCGGCAGCACGCGCGGCCGCGCGCCGGTGGCGACGATGATGTGCTTGGCCTGATAGGTCCCCTCACCCAGCGCGCCCTTCGGGCCCTCGACGTTGGACTTCTTCACCGTGATCTTGCCGGGCGCATCGATCGAGGCTGCGCCCCAGATCACGCTGACCTTGTTCTTCTTCATCAGGAAGCCGACGCCGTCGTTCAGCCGCTTGGAGACGCCGCGCGAGCGCTGCACCACGGCCTTCGGATCGAACGAGACCTTCTCCGCCGACAGGCCGTAATCCCCGGCGTGCTGCATGTAGTGATAGATCTCCGCCGAGCGCAGCAGCGCCTTGGTCGGGATGCAGCCCCAGTTCAGGCAGATGCCGCCGAGATAGGACTTTTCGACGATCGCAGTCTTGAAGCCGAGCTGAGCGGCGCGGATCGCGGTGACATAGCCGCCGGGGCCGGAGCCGATGATGATGACGTCGAAGGATGTGTCGGCCATGGCGGCTCCCGTTCAACTCAAGAGGCGCCGCCGGCGCGGCGCTTGACCAGAAAAGACCTCACCAGCCATTCGAGCACCACCACCAGGACTATGATGGCCAGCGCGGTGAGCACGATCGGCTGGGCGATGTTCCGTGCCAGCTGCTCGCCGGCAAAGAACGCAGAGTGAAGAAAGTCGAGCCCAACCGGGTTGAGCGCGACGATGGCGCCGAGCAGCAGCGATATCCAAGGCCAGCGGGTACGGACATGCAAGGCTGCCCCCTCTGCCGCCGCGTCAGACCATCATCATCACGGGGTTTTCGATCAGCTGCTTGAACGCGCCGATCAGTTCGGCGCCGAGCGCGCCGTCGATGGCGCGGTGATCGCAGGACAGGGTCACGCTCATCATGTTCGCGATCTCGATCTTGCCGCCGCGCACGACGGGACGCTCCTCGCTGGTACCGACCGCGAGGATGGTCGCATGCGGCGGGTTGATCACGGCGGTGAAGTGGCTGATGCCGTACATGCCGAGATTGGAGACCGCCGTGGTGCCGCCCTGGTATTCCTCGGGCTTCAGCTTGCGGGAACGGGCACGCGCGGCAAAATCCTTCATCTCGTTGGAGATGGTCGACAGCGTCTTGGTCTCGGCCTTGCGGATGATCGGCGTGATCAGGCCGCCGGGCATCGCGACGGCCACGCCGACGTCGGAATGATGATGCTTGACCATGCCGCTTTCGGTCCAGCTCACATTGCAGTTCGGGATCTTCTGCAGCGCGACCGCCATCGCCTTGATGACGAAGTCGTTGACCGAGATCTTGTAGAGCGGCTTCTTCTCCTTGTCCTTGGGAGCCGCGGCATTGATCTCCTCGCGGGCAGTGAGCAGCTTGCCGATGTCGCAGTCGATGGTGAGATAGAAGTGCGGGACGTTCTGGATCGACGCGGTCAGGCGCTGGGCAATGGTGCGGCGCATGCCGTCATGCGGGACGATGTCGTAAGAGCCCGGCTCGAACAACGACAGGATCTGCTTGTCCGACATGGTCGGCGCGATCGAAGGCGCGCCCGACGGGGCGGCAGCGGGTGCCTTGAGGCCCTTGCCGGACTTGGCCTGCTCGACGTCGCGCGCGACCACGCGGCCGTGCGGGCCGGTGCCGGTGACCATGCCGACATCGATGCCGGCTTCCTTGGCCAGGCGCCGCGCCAGCGGCGAGGAGAATACGCGACCACCATGACCATTGGCCTGCGCGGCAGGCGCTGCAGCCTGAGGGGCCGGAGCCGCGGGGGGCGGCGGTGCAGCCTTCGGCGCAGCAGGCGCGGGCGCGGGCGCCGGGGCAGCAGCGGATGCTTCAGCAGCTTTCGGCGGCGCGGCCGACGCGCTGGGCTTGGCGCTGCCTGCAGCCTTCACGTCCTCGCCCTCGCCGGCGAGCACCGCGATCACGTCGTTGACCGGGACATCCTGCGTGCCCTCGGGCACCAGGATCTTGGCGATCGTGCCCTCGTCGATCGCCTCGACCTCCATGGTCGCCTTGTCGGTCTCGATCTCGGCGATGACGTCGCCGGACTTGACCTTGTCGCCTTCCTTCTTCAGCCACTTGGCGAGGTTGCCCTTCTCCATCGTCGGCGAGAGAGCGGGCATCAGGATGTTGATGGGCATGCTGACCTCAAGAAGAACTTTGCAAAACGTCGTCTTTCGACAGCGAAGACGAACAGACCAGGTTTAGTTGCCGATGTCGCCCTGCCACAGGCGCTCATTGGCGGGGATGGAACGCCAATTCTTCATCATGGTGATGGAGCGGTCGTCGGCAAGGTCGATCCAGGGGATGCCGAACTTGTCCAGGATGTCCTTGGAGCCCTCGAAGGTGACGGACTCCCCTATCACCACCAGCTTGACCTTGAACAGCCCGAGCGCGCCGGCGCACATCGAGCAAGGCGACAGCGTGGTGTACATGACGGTGTCGTGGAACGAGATCGCGCCGGCCTCGCGCAGGCAGCTCATCTCGCCGTGCAGGATCGGATTGTTCTCCTGCACGCGGTTGTTGTGGCCGCGCGCGATGATCTTGTTGTCGCGCGTCAGCACCGCGCCGATCGGCAGGCCGCCCTGCGCGATCGAGGCTTCCGCCTCGCGGATCGCCTCGAGCATGAAATCGTAATGATAGGATTCGATCGCCATGGTCAGTGCCCTTTGCCGCGCGGCGTCGTGGTGCCGGTGTCGGTCGGACGCTCGATCTCGGCCTGGAACATGTCGAGGATCCGGTTCAGCGCGTCCTCTTCGGTATATTCGCTCTCGCGCGCATAGGCGCGCGCGGCATGTCGGGCGAGATCGACCAGCAGGAGGCCCCACATGTCCGGCTCCTCGAAGGCGCGCTGGAATGCCATCGACAGCCCGCCGTCCAGCACGAACACGCGCAGGATCTCGACCGCATCGTCGCGGGTCATGACGTCGGGCGGCAGTGGCTGCTCCTTGGGGCCCGCCATGGTCTACCTATAGCAGACGGCTTTGGCGGCCTCGACCACTTCCGCCGCCGAGGGCAGCGCGAGCTTCTCCAGGTTCGCGGCATAGGGCATCGGCACGTCCTTGCCGGAGACGCGCGTCACCGGCGCGTCGAGATAATCGAACGCGTTCTCCATGATGCGCGCGGCGATCTCGGCGCCGACGCCGCTCTGGGCCCAGCCCTCCTCCACCGTGACGGCCCGGCCGGTCTTCTTGACCGAATTGACGATGGTCTCGGTATCCATCGGGCGCAGCGTGCGCAGGTCGATCACCTCGGCCTCGATGCCGTCCTTGGCAAGCTCGTCGGCGGCCTTCAGCGCATAGGTCATGCCGTTCGACCAGGAGATGATGGTGACGTGGCTGCCGGCGCGGACGATGCGCGCCTTGCCGATCGGGATGATGAAATCGTCGAGCTTGGGCACTTCGCCGGTGTGGCCGTACAGCACCTCGTTCTCGAGGAAGATCACCGGGTTGGGATCGCGGATCGCGGCCTTGAGCAGGCCCTTGGCGTCGGCGGCCGAATATGGCGCGACGACCTTCAGGCCCGGAATGTGCGAGTACCAGGCCGAATAGTCCTGGCTGTGCTGGGCGGCGACGCGCGCGGCCGCACCGTTCGGACCGCGGAACACGATCGAGCAACCCATCTGCCCGCCCGACATGTAGAGCGTCTTGGCCGCCGAATTGATGATCTGGTCGATTGCCTGCATGGCGAAGTTGAAGGTCATGAACTCGACGATCGGCTTGAGCCCGGTCATCGCCGCGCCGACGCCGACGCCGGCGAAGCCATGCTCGGTGATCGGCGTATCGATCACGCGCTTGGCGCCGAACTCCTGCAGCAGGCCCTGGGTGACCTTGTAGGCGCCCTGATATTCGGCGACCTCTTCGCCCATCACGAACACGTCCGCGTCGCGGCGCATCTCTTCGGCCATGGCATCGCGCAAGGCTTCGCGGATGGTCTGCGTCACCATTTCGGTGCCGGCGGGGACTTCCGGATCGGGCTCGGCGACGGCCTGCGGAGCAGGCGCAGCTTTCGGCGCGGGCGCCTCGGCCTTTGCCGCGGCGGGCGGCGCGGACTCCGCAGCCTTCGCGGCCGCTGCGGGTGCCTTGGCGAGATCAGCCGCGCTCTCGCCGTCGGCGAGAATGGTCGCGATCGGGGTGTTCACCGCGACGTCGGCGGTGCCCTCGGGGATCAGGATCTTGCCGAGCGTGCCCTCGTCGGTCGCCTCGACCTCCATGGTCGCCTTGTCGGTCTCGATCTCGGCGATGACGTCGCCGGACTTGATCGGCTCGCCCTCTTTCTTCAGCCATTTGGCGAGGTTGCCCTTCTCCATCGTGGGCGACAACGCGGGCATCAGCACTTGAATTGGCATGTCTTCTCCAAAGAAAGCTTGCGCGCGTTCAGCGGTACACGTCGGTCCAGAGCTCGGCGGCATCCGGCTCGGGATCGTGCTGGGCGAAATCGGCGGAGGCGTTGACGATGTCGCGCACTTCGGCGTCGATCGCCTTCAGATCGGCCTCGCTGACCTTGGCGGCGAGCAGGCGATTGCGCACCTGCTCGATCGGGTCCTGGTCGTGGCGGACCTTCTCGACCTCCTCGCGCGTGCGATATTTTGCAGGATCGGACATCGAGTGGCCGCGATAGCGGTAGGTCTGCATCTCCAGGATGAAGGGACCCTTGCCGGCGCGGCACCAGGCCGCCGCCTCCTCGCCCGCCGCCTTCACGGCGCGGACGTCCATGCCGTCGACCTGCTTGCCGGGGATGTTGAAGGAGACGCCGCGCTTGGAGAAATCCTGCTGCGCCGAGGCGCGCGAGACCGAGGTGCCCATGGCGTAGCGGTTGTTCTCGATGACGTAGATCACCGGCAGCTTCCAGAGCTCGGCCATGTTGAAGCTCTCATAGACCTGGCCCTGGTTGGCCGCGCCGTCGCCGAAATAGGTGACGCTGACATTGCCGTTGCCGCGATAGTGATTGGCGAAGGCGAGACCCGTGCCGAGCGAGACCTGGGCACCGACGATGCCGTGGCCGCCGTAGAAGTGCTTCTCCTTGCTGAACATGTGCATGGAGCCGCCCTTGCCCTTGGAATAGCCGCCGCGGCGTCCCGTCAGCTCGGCCATCACGCCATTGGCATCCATGCCGGTCGCGAGCATGTGCCCGTGATCGCGATAGCCGGTGATGACCTGATCGCCCTCTTTCAGGGCCATCTGCATGCCCACCACCACGGCCTCCTGGCCGATATAGAGGTGGCAGAAGCCGCCGATGGCGCCCATGCCGTAGAGCTGGCCGGCCTTTTCCTCGAACCGCCGGATCAGGAGCATGTCGCGGAGCGCCTTGAGCTCCTGCTCCCTGGTGAATTCCGGGGGCGAACCGCCGTCGATCTTGTCCTGTGGAGCGCTTGCGGCGGCTTTCTTGGGTGCGGCCATGGGAATTCCGGGTCAGAGAAAACTTTCGCCCTCTCTAACCCAAGTCAAACGCCCTTGGAAAGCACCGCGGCGGCATGGCACGACTTTCATTATGCCGCACTGCAGCGTGATCGAAATTTTGGAAAATCTTTGGCGCTGATCAGGCAACAAATCTATGCACGCCACGGCGCGCGCAGATTCGTGACCGGACCAAGAACGGCGCGTGCGGAGCGGACGGCGCCGAAACGGCGCCGCCCTCTCCCACGCTCAGAAGAAGCCGAGCTTCTTCGGGCTGTAGCTGACCAGGAGGTTCTTGGTCTGCTGGTAGTGATCGAGCATCATCTTGTGGGTCTCACGCCCGACACCCGACTGCTTGTAGCCGCCGAACGCCGCATGGGCGGGATAGGCATGGTAGCAATTGGTCCAGACCCGGCCGGCCTGGATCTCCCGGCCGAAGCGGTAGCAGCGGTTGGCGTCGCGGCTCCAGACGCCGGCACCCAGGCCATAGAGCGTGTCGTTGGCGATCGCGAGCGCCTCCTCGTCGGTCTTGAAGGTCGTGACAGAGACGACCGGGCCGAAGATCTCCTCCTGGAAGATTCGCATCTTGTTGTGGCCCTCGAACACGGTCGGCTGGACGTAGAAGCCGCCGGCGAGATCGCCGCCGAGCTCGGCGCGTCCGCCGCCCGCCAGCACCTTGGCGCCCTCCTGCTTGCCGATGTCGATATAGGAGAGGATCTTGCTGAGTTGCTCGCTGGAGGCCTGCGCGCCGATCATGGTCGTGGCATCGCGCGGATCGCCCTGCTTGATCGCGGCGACGCGCTTGAGCGCGCGCTCCATGAAGCGGTCGTAGATGTCGGCGTGGACCAGCGCCCGGCTCGGACAGGTGCAGACCTCGCCCTGGTTCAGCGCGAACATGACGAAGCCCTCGATCGCCTTGTCGAAGAAATCGTCGTCCTCGGCGGTGACATCCTTGAAGAAGATGTTCGGCGACTTGCCGCCGAGCTCGAGCGTCACAGGAATCAGGTTCTGGCTGGCATATTGCATGATCAGCCGGCCCGTCGTGGTCTCGCCGGTGAAGGCGATCTTGGCGATGCGCGGGCTCGACGCCAGCGGCTTGCCGGCCTCGAGGCCAAAGCCGTTGACGATGTTGAGCACGCCAGGCGGCAGCAGGTCGGCGATGATCTCGGCGAAGACCATGATCGAGGCCGGGGTCTGCTCGGCGGGCTTGAGCACCACGCAATTGCCGGCGGCCAGCGCCGGCGCGAGCTTCCAGCAGGCCATCAGAAGCGGGAAGTTCCAGGGAATGATCTGGCCGACCACGCCGAGCGGCTCGTGGAAATGATAGGCGATGGTGTCGTGGTCGATCTCGCCGATCGAGCCTTCCTGGGCGCGCACCACGCCGGCGAAATAGCGGAAATGGTCGATCGCGAGCGGCAGGTCGGCGGCGCGCGTCTCGCGGATCGGCTTGCCGTTGTCCCAGGTCTCGGCGATGGCGAGACGCTCGAGATTCTCTTCCATGCGGTCGGCGATCCGGTTCAGGACCGCGGCGCGCTCGGCAACGCTGGTGCGGCCCCAGGCGGCCCTGGCGGCATGCGCCGCGTCGAGCGCCGCCTCGACGTCCTGCGCGTCGGAGCGCGCGATCTTGCAGACCACCTGGCCGGTCAGGGGCGAAGCATTGTCGAAATATTTCCCGGAGATCGGCGCGACGAACTTGCCGCCGATGAAATTGTCGTAGCGTTCGGCAAAGGGCACTTTGGTGACGCTGAGGAATTCCACCTTGTTCATTGATCACTCCCGCTGTTGCTGTTTGCGCTTGTCGTCGCCTGATCGCGACTTGGCGCAGACGATGATGCGGGAGGCGTTTTCTGTCAGCCCGGGCGGACGCGATGGCGGCGCCGACCTGTCGCAGTTTTGCGACAGTCGTGGCGCGAGGCGGTACGAATTGAGCACTCGCTGCTCCACACCGTCATTGCGAGCGCAGCGAAGCAATCCAGAATCTTTCCGCAGAGGGACTCTGGATTGCTTCGCGGCGCTCGCAATGACCTAAATCTAGTGGTTCAGCTCGAACCGCTTCAGCTTCCGGTGCAGCGTGGCGCGGCTGACGCCGAGGGCCTTGGCGGCGGCGGAAACATTGCCGCCGGCGCGCAGCAGCGCGCGCTGCAGCACTGCACGCTGGCCGCCGGCAAGATGATCGCGCGCGGCATCGCCGCCGAGAAGATCGGCCGCAGGCACCGGCCGCAATGCACCGCCGGGCGCGATGCCGAGCGCCAGCCGGGCCGAGCGCGTTGCGCCGATCACCAGATCGTCCGCATCGACCGCAACGAGGCCGCCGCAGCTTCCGTCCGCCGCCTGCGTCAGCACGATGCGGGCATGGGCGAAGACCTTGCGAAACAGGTCGGCCTCGATCCGCTTGGCCGCCTCGCCGGCCGCGAGCGCGATCAGGCTGGCGAAGGCGTCGGTGCGGTCGGCGCGGCAGGAGGAGACGTCGAGCACGCCTGCGAGCGCCGCCTCGTGGTCGTAGATCGGAACGGCGGTGCAGCTCAGAAGCGTGTTGCGGGCGAAGAAGTGCTGGTCGCGATCGATGGTCAGCGAACGCTGCTCGACCAGGCAGGTGCCGATGCCGTTGGTGCCCTCATGCTCCTCGCTCCAGAGCGCGCCCGTCCACAGGCCCCAGGACTGAAACGTCGCGTCGTCCGCCACCGTGCCGCGGCGATCGACCGGCACGCCCTCGCGATCGGCGAGCAGCACACAGCAGCCGGCTGCGCCGACCGCCTGATAAAGCCGATCCATGGCGCCCTGCGCGGCCGAAAGAAGCGGCGTGATGCGCTCGCGCGCCTGCTGCAGCTCGGCTTCGGTGAGCCGCATCGGCGCGGCGTGGCCGCCGGGATCGAGATGATGCAATCGGGAGGAACGGCGCCACGAGGCCACGAGCGCGGACCGAGCCGCCTGGCCTGACGCGATGGCGGCCTCGACGCGGGCCGCGTGATGCCGGGGCATTGTCCCATTCATCACAGTTTCCTCCGGATATCGATTGTAGGACGCGCCGGTGCTGCCCGGTTGATCTGCGTCAACTTCAGCGCGCGCCCACCAAAGGCATGAGCCCGCCGCGGCGCCGCCGTCAAGGCAATCGCCCGGTTCCGGGGTTACGACCTTCGCAGGAGGAGGCAAAGGTGCGGTGGTCGGATCAGCAGCGACTTTCGCTGCGGCTTTCGAAAGCTGCGGATGCGCTAGTTCGCCGGGATCATCCGAACGAGATCGCGCGGATGGACATAGTCGAGCTGGAAGCGCGCCCGCTCGTCCAGCATGTCCGGGTCGATCTTCTCGGACCGCAGCAGCGACACCCGTTGTTCGCTCCTGGCGCGCTCGCGCTTGAGCTGAGCCAGCTCGCTGGTCAGCGCGATGATCTCCTGGTCGAGCTCCTGGCGGGCGTTGAGACCGTATTTGCCGGTGTAGGCGTTGACGCCGAAATAGCCGACGATCGCCGCCGCCATCGCATAGAGGGCAAGACCGGTCAGGATCGATTTCAGGCGCGCGCGGGAGACCATCTTCGGAAGATGGGGCAGCTTGGTTAAGGGAGTGCTAATTCAGCATCAGAGGTCATTCCGGGGCGGCTCGAAGAGCCGAACTCCGGTGCGCAATTGCGCACCGGAGAATCTCGAGATTCCGGGTTCGATGCTTTGCATCGCCCCGGAATGACACCACGGTCTCAGCCCTGATTCTTCGCCACATGCGCGGCGAAGGCGTCGATGTATTGCTGCAGCACGGTCTTGAGGGAGTCCTTGGTCAGGTTCCCCTCCGCATCGAAGGCATCGCCGACGCCGTTGAGGTAGATTTCCGGCTGCTGCAGCAGCGGCCCCGAAATGCCCGGCAGGATGTTCTGCAGGTGCTTGGCCGCGGCAATGCCGCCGAGCGGGCCGGGCGAGTTGGAGATGATGCCGATCGGCTTGCCGTTGAACGAACTCTTGCCATAGGGCCGCGAGGCGACGTCGATGGCGTTCTTCAGGACGCCCGGGATCGAGCGGTTGTATTCGGGCGTGACGAACAGGACGCCGTTCGACGTCTGGAGCTTCTCGCGGAAGGCGAGCCAGTCCGCGGGCGGCGCGCCCTCGAGATCCTGGTTGAAGAACGAGATGCCCGCCGGCGTGATCACCTCGAGCTTGAGCGAGGCAGGCGCGAGCTTGGCGAGCGCATTGGCGATCTTGAGCGAGAAGCTGTCCTTGCGCAGGCTGCCAGCGATCGTGACGATGTTATAGGCCATTGGGTGTCCTTGAAGGCTTGAGCGGGAATGCCGGGACGGCACTTAAGCGATCCGGGGCGATAGATGCAAGTGCATGAACCGGTCCGATTTGGAAACGCTGCGTTTCTGGAAATGCGTCCTTTGGCGCTCGATCCGGGCACGATCAAAAGCAAGCAGGCCGCCAAGCGGCGGCCTGATGCCTACCGATAACCGACCGAACCCGATCACTTGTTCGGGTTGATGAGGAATTTTTCGCCGGTGGCGCGCTTGGCGTAGGCCGCGATATTGGCGGGATCGAGCGCCTCGGCGAGCGACACCACCTTGGTGTAATGGCTGGCGAAGGTGGTCTTGAGCTCGGATGCCACGCGCTGGCGCAGGCGGCCGATCTCGGCCGGACCGATGTTCTGAAGGAATGGCGTGAGCAGCCAGCCGCCGACGCCCCAGCTGAGACCGAACGAGCGGTTCAGCTCCGTCGGCCGCGTGTCGAGGCTGCCGTAGATATAGACCTGCTTGTACACGTTGGAGCCGTAGCGGCTGTATTCCTTCGCGGTCTTGTTGGCCGCGATTTCCATCGCGGTCAGGATCTGGCTCGCCAGCTTGCCGCCGCCGATGGCGTCAAAAGCGATGGTGGCGCCGGTCTCGACCAGCGCGTTGGTGAGATCGTCCATGAAGCTTGGCGCAGTCGAATCTACGACGTATTTGGCGCCGATCTTGTGCAGGATATCGGCCTGCTCCTTGTTCCTGACGATATTGACGAGGCCGATGCCGTCCTTGATGCAGATCTTGTTGAGCATCTGGCCGAGATTGGACGCGGCGGCCGTGTGTACGAGCGCCTTGTGGCCCTCCCGCCGCATCGTCTCGGTCATGCCGAGTGCGGTCAGCGGATTGACGAACCAAGAGGCGCCGTCCGCCGCGGTGGTGCCCGGCGGCAACTCCATGACGTCGCGGACCTTGAGCACGCGGTACTGCGTGTACATCCCGCCGCCGATCATCGACACCGTCTTGCCCATCAGAGCCTTGGCTGCGTCCGACGATCCGGTCCGGATCACCGTGCCGGCGCCCTCGTTGCCGACCGGCAGCGACTGATCAAATCTTGCCGTCATCATCCGCATCGCCGCCTCCGGCATCGTGGCGGTAATGACCGGCATCTCCTTGGTGCCGGAGGCCTTGGCGGCCGACATGTCGGCGGGACCGATCAGGAGCCCGAGGTCGGACGGATTGATCGGGGTGGCCTCGACGCGAACCACGACCTCATCGTCGGCCGGCTCCGGCGTCGGGACCGTCACGAGAGACAATTCCAGCTCGCCGCTCTTCTTCAGCAGCGAACGCAATTCCAGTCCGGTCTTGCCGTCGCTCATGTCGATCCTCCCCTGTCCTTCTCTTCGCGGTCGGGGCGCGGCTTATGCCAGCGCCTTCAGCGCCGCCTTGCCGCCATAGAGCGCCTGCTTGCCGAGCTGCTGCTCGATGCGCAGGAGCTGGTTGTATTTGGCGGTGCGGTCGGACCGCGCAAGGGAGCCGGTCTTGATCTGACCGCAATTGGTGGCGACCGCGAGATCGGCGATGGTGGAATCCTCGGTCTCGCCGGAGCGGTGCGACATCACCGAGGTGTAGCCGGCCTTGTGCGCCATCTCGACGGCGGCGAGCGTCTCGGTCAGCGTGCCGATCTGGTTGACCTTGATCAGGATCGAGTTGGCGCGGCCGGTCTTGATGCCTTCGGCGAGGCGCTTGACGTTGGTGACGAAGAGGTCGTCGCCGACCAGCTGGCACTTCTTGCCGATCAGGTCGGTGAGCTCTTTCCAGCCGTCCATGTCGTCTTCCGACATGCCGTCCTCGATGGTCACGATCGGATAGCGCGAGACGAGGTCTGCCAGATATTTCGCCTGCTCGGAGATCGAGCGGGTTTTGCCCTCGCCTTCATAGACGTATTTGCCGTCCTTGAAGAACTCGGTCGAGGCGCAGTCGAGGCCGAGCACGATGTCGGAGCCCGCCTTGAAGCCGGCCTTGCCGATCGCGTTCATGACGAATTCCAGCGCGGCGTCCGCCGACGGCAGGTTCGGGGCGAAGCCGCCCTCGTCGCCGACATTGGTGTTGTGGCCGGCCTTCTTCAATTCGGACTTCAGCGTGTGGAAGACTTCCGCGCCGTAGCGCAGGCCTTCGGCGAAGGAGGATGCGCCGACGGGGAGGATCATGAACTCCTGGAAGTCGATCGGGTTGTCGGCGTGCACGCCGCCATTGATGATGTTCATCATCGGCACCGGCAACAGGCGGGCCGAGGTGCCGCCGACGTAACGATAGAGCGGCATGTCGAGCGAGTTCGCGGCGGCCTTGGCGCAGGCGAGCGAGACGCCGAGGATGGCGTTGGCCCCGAGCCGGCTCTTGTTCGGCGTGCCGTCGAGATCAATCATGATCTGGTCGATCTGGGCCTGCTGCTCGACATCGAGGCCGCTCAGGGCCTCGAAGATCTCGCCGTTGACGGCGCCGACCGCCTTGGTCACGCCCTTGCCGAGATAGCGAGCCTTGTCGCCGTCGCGCAGTTCCACGGCCTCATGGGCACCCGTGGAGGCGCCGGACGGAACCGCGGCGCGGCCGAGCGCGCCGTCCTCCAGCACGACATCGACCTCGACGGTGGGATTGCCCCGGCTATCGAGAATTTCGCGGCCGATGATGTCGATGATGGCGGTCATGATGTTCACTTCCGTTCGTTGGGGCTGATCGGTGCCGCGGGTCTTACACGGGCTGCAAGCAAATGTGAACGCTTGGACGCACCGCTCCGACTGACGCGCGACGCGCCTCCGATTATCCTCGACTGCACCTGGTCCGCGTACCCAACCTCAGTCTCAAACAGTCGGGGTAACGCCATGAATCGCCGCCAGTTTCTTGCCTCAACCGCCGCGCTGCTCGCGGCCCGCCCAGGTTTTGCTCAGGAAGGCCCGTTCCGGACGAGATATTATCCCATCAGCCCGGGCATCGGCCTGCACGATCTCACGCCCGCCCCTGACGGCACGATCTGGTTCACGGCGCAAGGCAAGGGCCTGCTCGGCAGGCTCGATCCACGTGATGGCCGTTTCAAGACGATCAGCCTCGGCCAGGGCGCGGCCCCGCACGGCGTGACCATCGGGCCCGACGGCGCGCCGTGGATCACCGAGGGCGGGCAGAACGCGATCGCGCGGGTCGACCCTTCCGATCTCGAGGTGACGCTGTTCCGCCTGCCGGAAAAGTTCGCCTCCGCCAATCTCAACACCGGGGTGTTCGACAGGGACGGCACCTACTGGTTCACCGGGCAATCCGGCTATTACGGCCGGCTGTCTCCGAAGACCGGCGAAATGAATGTGTTCAAGGCGCCGAAGGGGGTCGGCCCCTACGGCATCACGGTCACGCCCAAGGGTGATATCTGGTACGCCTCCCTCGGCGGCAGCCATATCGCGAAGATCGACCGCGCGGGCGGCAATGCGACACTGGTCGAGCCGCCGACGCCGAACCAGGGTTCACGGCGCGTCTGGTCGGATTCGAGAGGCCGGATCTGGGTCAGCGAGTGGAACAGCGGCCACGTCTCGGTTCATGATCCCAACGACGGTTCGTGGAAGACCTGGAAGCTGCCGGGCGAACGTCCCCGCGCCTATGCCGTGTACGTCGACGACAAGGACAAGGTCTGGCTGACCGACTTCTCCGCCAACGCCATCGTGCGGTTCGATCCCGCCACCGAGACGTTCAACGTCTTCGCCAGCGACAAGCCCAACGCCAATGTCCGCCAGCTCGACGGCCGTCCGGGCGAGCTGTGGGGCTGCGAGTCCGGCAACGACCGCATCGTCATGATCCAGACCATCGCCGCCGGTTGACGACGAGCCCGTTTGCGTCCATCCCGGCATCCTCAGGAGCGCGATCTTATCGCGCTCCTGGTTCTTAATTGAGCATGATCTTTTCGGAAAACCGGTGCCCACTTTGCGCAAACGCGGCCCTTCGGGTCCGGATCATGTTCCACAGGATGCAAGGACGATGGCGAAGAAATCCCTCCAGCTCGGCCGCGCGGTCGAGTGGCCGCACACACCGGAAGAGGCCCAGCTCGACCGCGTGCCGAATCCGCAGAAGGGCACGGACTATCTGGTGCGCTTCACGGTGCCGGAATTCACCTCGCTCTGCCCGGTCACGGGCCAGCCGGATTTCGCGCATCTGATGATCGACTACGCGCCGGGGGCATGGCTCCTGGAGTCGAAATCGCTCAAGCTCTACATCGCAAGCTTCCGCAATCACGGCGCCTTCCACGAGGACTGCACCGTGATGATCGGCAAGCGCATTGCTTCCGAGATCAAGCCGAAATTCCTGCGCATCGGCGGCTATTGGTATCCGCGCGGCGGCATCCCGATCGACGTGTTCTGGCAGACCGGCCGCGTGCCGAAGGGCCTGTGGCTGCCCGAGCAAGGCGTCGCGCCCTATCGCGGACGGGGCTAGGGCATAGCTCGGTCACGTTGACCATCGAAAGAGAACGGCCTCGGTCGACAGCGACGAGGCCGCTCTCGCACCATGGTCCTAAAGCGCGATGAGATTTGGATGAATCGTCATTGCGCTTTAGTTTGTTGTTTGCGCATGATCTTTCCGGAAAACCGCTTCGCACTTTTCCGGATCATGCTTTAGCTTGCCAAGCGCTGCCTCAGGCTCTGGTAGAACGCCGTCTCGAAGTTCATATAGCCGATGAATGATGTCGGATCGCCGAAGGGCAGAATCTGGGTGGCCCAGAACCCGCCGACATTGTTCTGCCGATCGATCCAGTAGAACAGGTTGGCAAGCCCGGCCCAGCCCAGCGCGCCGGCGGGACGTCCTGTCGGGGCTTCCTCGTCGTTGACCATGAAGCTCAGCGCCCAGGATTTGGATTGGCCCGGAAAGAATTCCGCGTCATTGCACAGCGACGGGATGACACCCGTGATCGGCGTTACCTTCCTGTCGCCCAGATGGTTCTTTTCCGCCATCCGCACGGTTTCGGCTTTCAGCACGCGGCCGTGCTCCCCAGCCCCGTCATTCAGCCACATGCGGATGAAACGCATGTAGTCGCCGACCGTGCCGTACAGGCCGTGGCCGCCCATATGGACTTCGGGCTTTGCCGGAAGCTCGAAATCCAAAGGCGTCAGCGAGCCGTCGGCGTTTCGCGCGTGGACGCCGGCCAGTTTCTGGCGCATCGCGTCGGTCAGCTCGAAGGTCATGTCCTTGATCCCGAGCGGTTCGAAGATGCGCGTCTTGAAGACTTCACCGAGTCGCTTGCCCGTGATGGCCTCGACGATCTGGCCGCACCAGTCGAGATTCGTCCCATAGTCCCAGCGCTCGCCGGGATCGAACAGCAACGGGGTCATCAGGGAGGCCTTGGTCGCGGTGATCACGCTGGGCTGCCCTTTCTCCTGGGCCAGCCGGTTATAGGTGTGGTTGATGAAATCGTAGCTCAGGCCTGCCGTGTGGGTCATCAGCATGCGCGTGGTGATATCGCGCTTCGGTGCACGCAGGATCGGCTCGCCCGCTGCATCGAAGCCGTCGATCACCTGCAGCTTTCCGATCTCGTTCGCGTAGCGCTTCGCGGGCGCATCGAGATCGAGCTTACCCTCCTCGACGAGTTGCAGAACGGCCGTGCCGGTAATCGCCTTGGTCGTGGAGAAAAGGGCAAAGACGCTGTCGGTGGTCATGTCCGCCGGCTGATCGAGACGGCGTTTGCCGGCCGCGCCTTCATAGATGTTGCGCCGGCGGTCCGTCACCATAGCGACAACGCCGGGCACGCGCGGCGTGGATGTGACGACGCCGTCGAGAACTGCATCTGCCGTCGCGCCAAAATTCATGATCATGATCGTCCTCCCGTGCTGGATCAATTAATGTGGTCGACGCTCGCGTCGCGAGCGCTCATTGCATCGCGAAGCCCTCGTAACCGTTCACCGCGACCTCGTCGCACTTCTGTCGATACGCGCCGACGCCGCCGCAGTACGACAGGACACGGCGCGGCTTGCCTTCGACGTTCGAGCCCAGGTACCAGGAATTGGTTTTCGCGATCAGCGTCGCGTTTGCGATCTCGTCGTGATGGGCCACCCAGCTGTCCTGGGTGTCCTTTGTCGGCTCGACCACCTTCAGATCCTTGCTGCGCATGTACTTGATGCAGTCATCGATCCATTCGACCTGCTGCTGCAGGCACGTGGTCATGTTGCACAGCGCGGCCGACGGAGCGAGCGGAACGGCGGTCGTGAACAGGTTGGGATAGCCGTGAACCTGCAGGCCCATCGTGGTGCGGATGTCCCTGCCCCATTCCTCCCTCAGCGATCGACCGTCGCGGCCCCTGATATCGATGCGCGTCAAGGCACCGGTGCCGGCGTCGAAGCCGGTTGCCAGGATAATGACATCCAGCTCATGGACCGTACCGTCAGCGGTCTGAATACCCGTGGGCGTTACGCGATCGATCGGATTGCTCTTGACGCTGACGATCTCGACGTTGGGACGATGGAAGGCCTCGAGGAAGTTCTGCTCGAGCGGCACACGGTGCGTTCCGAAGCCATAATCGGCAGGAATCAACGCATCGCACAGTTTCGGATCCCCGAGCCGCTCGCGCATCTTCCCGCGCACGAATTCGGAGATCTCGGCATTGACCTCCGGGTCGAAGAACAGCTCGGCAAACGAGGATATCCATAGCTTCAGGGAACCGTCATTCCAGCAGGCCTCGATCACCGCGCGGCGGCGCTCCGGCGTGAGGTCTGCCCAGGCGTGCTCGAAGTCGTATTCAAAGCCGGTGAAGGTGCGCGGCAGGCGTTCGGTGAGCGACTTGAACCTCGACTTGTAGTCCTCGACCTCCGCGGCTCCAAATTTCGGATTCCTCATCGGGATGATGTATTGCGGCGTGCGGATGAACACCTTGAGATGGCCGACATCGCCGGCGATGGTCTGGATGACCTGGATGCCGGTCGCACCGTTGCCGATGACTCCGACGCGCTTGCCTGCGAGGTCGACAGGCTGCTTCGGCCAGCGCGCCGTATGGAACAACTGCCCCTTGAAAGTCTCCTGCCCCGGAAAGGATACGTAGGGAGCCGATAGCATCCCGCAGCAGGTGACCAGAAACTGGGTGTCGATCACCTCGCCCCGGTCGGTCGTGACCAGCCAGCGCTGCGTGGCCTCGTTGAAATGCGCGCTCTTGACCGTCGTGCTGAACTGGATGTCCTTGCGCAGATCGAGACGGTCGGCGACGTAGTTCATCCAGCGTTCGATTTCGGGTTGGCCCGGAAACTTCTCGCTCCAGCTCCAATCCTTGTAGAGCTCCTCGGAGAAAAGATACTGGTAGATGTAGGCCTCGGAGTCGAAGCGCGCGCCGGGATATCGATTCCAATACCACGTGCCGCCGACGCCTGACGCGGCGTCGATCCCCCTGACGCTCAATCCCTGCTCGCGCAGACGATAGAGTTGATAGAGCCCGGCGACGCCGGCTCCGACAACCACGGCATCGAACCTCGCTGTTCCATGCGAACCGTTGCTTCCATTGGATTTGGTCAGGGCTTCCGCCATTTTTTCCTCCTCAAGGATTTTTGCGTGCGCAAGACCTTCCCCGCCCGTCATGCGATCGGATGGTGGTGCAGCGCGTCATTGTTGATCCCGTCAGTACGGGACGGGGGAAGCTACGAGTATTCCGGCGGCTGGAGCTTGAACAAATCGGACAATTCTTTGAACGAAGCCGCACGTCCGTTACCGGTTCTGCAGTTCGGCAACGCGACTCGCTTGGCAAATGGCAAAACCGGCTTATGCTCGTCTCCGCCGTTCGGCCAATGAGAAGCAGAAGCGGTCAACCGCGCCTTAGAATTCAGGGAGGGAGTCGCGCGCGATGGGCCAATTCATCACGGTCGAGGAGCTGCCACGCTACGCTCCCGGCCAATTGATGCTGGACAGTTCCGCGGTGGGCAAGGCCGACTTTCGGCTGCGCGTCTTCCGCTACGCGCCGTCCGACATCTGGGTGCCGCCGTCCGAGAATTTCCTGATCGTCGTCTATCGCGAAGGCACCACGTCGATGAACCGCCGTGTGACCGGCGCCTGGAAGCAGGATCGCGTCGGACGTGGCGTCACAACCCTGCTGACACGTGCGGAGCCTTCGAACTGGCGCTGGAGCAATGACCTCGAAGTCAGCCATTTCTACATCTCGCCGAGCCTGATGACGAAGACCGCGAGCGAGGCGTTCGACCGCGAGTCGGTAGGCGTCGAACTCCACGATCTGCTCAGGATCGAAGATCCGGTGCTGACCTGGATCGGCGACCGGATGGTGCAGGAAGTGTCCGAAGGCAGCCCGGGCGGCCGGCTCTGCTACGATGCGCTGGCGCTTCAGGCGAGCGTGCACATCTTGCGAAATTATGCCTCGGTTGAATTCAAGCTGCCCTGTTCGCAGGGGCGCTTCAGGCCAGCGCATGCGAGGCTGATCGAGGACTATGTCGAACAGAACATCTCCAGCAACATCACGCTCGAGGAGCTAGCCAATATCTGCAACTGCTCGCCGGTGCAGTTCGCGCGCAAGTTCCAGGTGCACTATGGCATGCGGCCGCATGCCTATGTCCTGAGTCGCAAGGTGGAGCGCGCCTGCCAACATTTGCGCAAGAATCGGCTCGCCCTGAAAGAGATTGCGCTCCTGAGCGGATTTTCCGATCAAAGCCATCTCAATCGGATTTTCCGCAGGCACATGAACGTCACGCCGGCTGAGTATCGCAAGAACTGCGTGAGCTAGCCTCCTCCACCCGGTTTGACGGGGGCGGAGTGAGACAGCCCCACCCGTGTCCTGCAAGGTGCCGTGCGCAACGCTGCGCCCCGCAGTGCCGGGACCCAGCGCCACGAATTTCGGCCCCCGGATCAGCAACGCACCGCGCCCCAAGTGCGGCGCGCTGCGTCGCATCCGGGGAACGACCAACAATGGCCTGGTATCGTCAGTACGCGCTCAGCAGGTCCACCTTGGCATTCGCCAGCACCAGCCGCCGCGCCAGGATGGCGGCGAGGTTGCGCATGATCTTCAACTATGTTTCCGGGTGCAGTCGGCGGTAATCGGCAAAGCTGTCCAGCGGCAGTTCGAGGCAGCTGACGGGCGTGTCGGCGAAGACGTCGGCGCTGCGGCTCTGCTCCAGGATCGCCATCTCGCCGAATTCCATGCCGGGCCCTAGCGAGGCGAGCCGCACGCCGCTGCGCAGCTTGACGCTGACCATGCCGCTCTGGATTCGTGCGCCATGTTTACGGGACCGACGGTGTCGTGGTGGGGAGCAATGCCCCTTCGCGCCTATCGCGGCCGGCTAATTGGGCGGGCCTTCGCGTGGTGGGCGGGGACGTCCCGCCCACCGGCTTTCTTGTCCGCGTCAGGTGATCGCGATCGGACAGCCATTGCTGCCGGTAGCGCCTTTGATGGGTGACGGCGTGAAGCAGTAGACGAACTGGTACTTCTTGTCGGCAATCAACTCGTCAAAGATCAGGTTCTCGTGGTTGAGAATGCCGTGCTTGGTCTGCAATTCGGCATGAACCACGAAGGCGAGCGACTTGTCGGGATTGGGCACCACCTCGACCGCCCAGGTGTCAGCCGCTGTCAGCGCGAGATCTTTCTCGATGATCCACTTCGCGGCATCGAGGCCGATGCCCGGCTCGCCGCTGTTGTAGCGATCATTGTTCTTCATCCATAGCGAGCCCCAGCCGGTGTGGAACATGATCGCATCGCCTGGCTTGATGTCGCTCTCCGCGATGTTCTGCTTCGCCAGCGCGGCCTTGATATCGGCCGAGGTGATCTCCTGGCCCGCATCCATCATGCCGCCCTTCAGCGCGACCATGTCGATCAGGTGGGCGCGCGTGAACAGCGGCTTGAGCTTCTCGGCGCCAAGCTTCTTCAGGCCGTAGGCGTCGCTGATCTCTGCAGCGGTAAAGCCGTTGTAGAAGCGCATCTCGCTCTTGTCGCCGTCCTTGCCCAGCTGGATGCCGATATGGCCGAGCCCGTCGAATTGCGTACCGGTCTGGCCGATTTCGGTGGCGAGAAATTCGTCGTGATAGACGAGCTTGTTGTCGCCGAACGGGCCGCCGGTCGGCCCGCCGGGAATGCGCAACGAGAATGCGCGGGCGCCGAACAACGGCATGCCTTGCTCGTAAACGCGGCCGATCTTGTAGATCTTGCCATCCTTGATCCACTTCACGGCATCGAGAACCTTCGCCGGCGTGATGTGGTTCGACGCGCCAGCCTCGTCGTCCTTGCCCCATTTCGAGGGCCACCAAGGCTTGTCAACGCCCTTTGGCATCGCGGCGGTCTGGGCCTGGGCCGCGGTGATCGGTGCGAGCGAGAACTTGCCGTGCATCGCACCTGCGAATGCCGCTCCTGCCGCACCAGCAAGGCCGGCCGTGCGGAGCAAGGTTCGCCGATCGGTCGCCGCGCCGCCCTTCTCTTCGTCGCCTTTGGTATCGTCCATCGTTTCCTCCCGGGTTGTGCCCGCTAAGATCGGGCTTAAGAACCTGTTTTCGAAATCCTCGTGCTCCATTAAGCTGTTGTCCAGCGACAAAAATAAGACCAGGGTCGAGGACGCCGATGAGCCTGTTCGAGAGCGACAAATCCGCCGAGCGGACTCCGGTGTCATTGATCACCGGCTTTCTTGGCAGCGGCAAGACGACATTGCTCAACCGCCTGCTGCGCCATGACGCGATGAAGGACAGCGCCGTCGTCATCAACGAATATGGCGAGGTCAGCCTCGACCACCTCCTCGTGGAGCGCGTGGACGGCGAAGTTGCAGTGCTTGCGAGTGGTTGTATTTGCTGCACTATTCGCAGCGATCTGGAAGAGACCCTGCGCGCGCTACTGGTGCGCCGCGATCGCGGCGAGGTGCCGCCGTTCCGCAGGATTTTGGTCGAGACAACGGGGTTGGCCGATCCCGCTCCCATTGCTCAGCTGCTGCTGAACAACCCCCTGATCTCGCATTTCCTGCGGCTAGACACCGTGGTGACGACCGTCGACGCCGTCAACGCAACGCGGCAGCTCGACCGCCAATACGAGGCGGTGAAGCAGGTCGCGCTCGCAGACCGGCTGCTGATCACCAAACGCGATTTGGTCAGGGACACTGACGCACTGGACTTGCGGCTTCGTCGGCTCAATCCCGGCGCCAGGATCGAGAGCGTGGTGAACGGCGAGATCGATCCGGCCCAGCTGTTCGGCGCTGCCCTCGTCGACCCCGAAAAGAAGACAGCCGATATCGAGCGCTGGCTCAACGAGCAGGCGTTCGCCGGCTTCGCCAAGGCGGCGCATGAGCACGGCCATCATCACGATGACGGCCATGCCCATCACGAGCATCACAGCCACGATGCATCGATCCTCAGCTTCATGATCGCATTCGACGATCCCCTCGACTGGATGGCGGTATCGCGCTGGCTTGCGCATCTGCGCGCCACCCGGGGAGAGGACCTGTTGCGGGTCAAGGGCATCTTGAATCTTCGCGATGAAGCGACGCCGGTCGCGGTCCACGGCATCCACCACGTCTTCCATCCGCCGGTGGCGCTTGCAAAATGGCCCGATGCCGACCGCCGTTCACGCATCGTGTTCATCACCCGCGGCATTACGCACCACGAGGTGCTTGAGCTCTGGCAAGGGGCCCACGCGGCCGCCTGAGCGCCACAAAGACGGCTCGCGTTTTGACAGGGCGCTTCTCCCGGACGCGCCATCAGACGCGCGCATCCGCCGGCGCACGCGACCTGAGAAATCGCGCGCAGACGAGGCCCAACACCACCATGATCGCGGCGCTTGCGAGCAATGTCGGGACCTTGCCGCCATGCTGCAGCCCGAAGCCATAGGCGAGTGGCCCCACCGTCTGCCCCATGAAGAAGAAGAACGAATGCAGCGACATCGCGGTCGCCCGCGCCCCGATCGACAGCTCGCTGGCGAACACCTGCAGACAGCCATGGATCATGTAGAAGCCCCAGCCCATCGCCAGCATGCTGGCGAATTGCAGCTGCCAGCCGGGACCGAAGGCGAGCGCGCCGAGCTGCAACGCCACGAGGCTCGCGCCCGCGATCATCATGCCCTTGACGCCGAGCCACGGCAGCATGCGCGAGACGGTGAGCGTGTAGAGCAACCCGCCGACCGCAAATCCCGCGATCACGATGCCCGCGATCGACAGCGATTTCTCGCCGAGATCGAACAGGAACGCGGCGATGAAGGGAAACAGGCCGAACACGCAGCAGCCTTCGACGAAGACGGCCGAATAGCTGTAGCGCGTGTTGGGGTTGGAGAAGATCGTGCGGTAGCCCTGCCGCAACGTCCTGAAATCCGTCTTCGGAGGTGCCGTCAGCGCGGCCCCGCGAAATCCCGCCGCGACCGCCACGGCCGCAATCAACCCGAGGGCGCCGAGGATCACGAGCACGCCGCGCCAGCCGATGAAATCGCCGATGATTCCGCTGGCGGACGAGCCGAGCAGATTGCCGGTCATCGAGCCCGCCATCGTGCGCCCGATCGCAACCTGCCGCTTGGCCGGCGCAACGAGATCGGCGGTGAGGCCGAGTGCGACGGGGAACACGCCGCCCGCGGCGATGCCGGCCAGGATGCGGCTTGCGAACAATCCTGAGAAGGAGGTGGCGAGCGCCCCGAGGATGCAGGCGACGCCGAGCAGCGCCAGGCATGCCGTCATCAATCGCGCCTTGCCGAACAGATCGGCGGCCGCTCCGATCGCCGGCTGAACCAGCGCGTAGATCAGGGCAAAGCCGGCCGCGATGCTGGCGGCCGTCGTGATGCTGATCGCGAAATCATCCGCAACATGCGGCAGGACGGGATCGAGCGCGCGCGTCGAGAGTGCAGCCGAGAAGCCGGCGAGCGCAATGATGTTGATCGCGGGTGGAAACTTCTGCTCGGACGACGGCCTGGTCGCAGGCTGGTGCATCAGCGCGTGGTGCTCTTTGACGTATTTTTGGCCAGTGCGTCGAACGCCATCAATCGCGCGACCAGCCCCTCGAACTCGCGCAGCGGCACCATGTTGGGACCGTCCGATGGCGCGCGATCGGGATCGGGATGGGTCTCGATGAAGACGCCGGCAACGCCGACCGCGACAGCTGCACGCGCCAGCACCGGCACGAATTCGCGCTCGCCGCCCGAGGACGTCCCCTTCCCGCCCGGCTGCTGCACCGAATGGGTGGCGTCGAAGATGACGGGCGCGCCGGTGGTGCGCGCCAGGATCGGCAGCGCGCGCATGTCGGAGACCAGCGTGTTGTAGCCGAACGAGGCGCCGCGCTCGGTAACGAGCACGTTGGGATTGTTCGCGCTCGTGATCTTGGCGACGACGTTGGCCATGTCCCAGGGCGCCAGGAACTGGCCCTTCTTGACGTTGACGACCTTGCCGGTCGCGGCCGCGGCCAGCAGCAGATCGGTCTGCCGGCACAGGAAGGCCGGAATTTGCAGGATGTCCACCGCCTGCGCCACCTCCGCGCATTGGCTGGCTTCGTGCACGTCGGTCAGGACGGGCAGACCGAGCGAGGATCGGATCTCCGCGAAGATCGGCAGCGACTGCGAGAGGCCCAGCCCGCGCGCCGCCGCCCCGCTGCTGCGGTTGGCCTTGTCGAACGAGGTTTTGTAGACGAGGTCGATGTTCAGCCGCGCGGCGATCTCCTTCAGCGCGGAGGCCACTTCCAGCGCATGCTGGCGGCTTTCGAGCTGGCAAGGTCCCGCAATGACCGAGATCGGCAGGTCGTTGCCGAATTTGACCCTGCCGATGGTGACGACCGGCGCCGCCGAATGCGAAGAGCTCAAGGCAAATCCCTCGTTTCGGCGCGACCATAGCCGCCGTGAGGGTCGGATCAACCCCATTCGGCCCGGACCGCCCGAATATCAGGGTTGCGCCAGGGTTCCCGGCCCGGTGCCGCCCTACTTCACCACGGAGAAAGCGGTCGGCGCCAGGATCTGGCTGACGATGTTGGCGACGATCTGGCCGTCGGCTTCGCTCTCGGCGCGCGCCTTGATCCAGTCCGGATCGGTCATGAACGCGCCCCACTTCTTCTCGCGCTCGGCGAGCGAGTCCCAGGCGAGGAAATAGGTCAGCTCCTGGTTGGATTCGCCGAGCACGGTCGTGAAGAACCCGGCCTGCTTGATGCCGTGCTTCTCCCAGATCTTCAGCGTGGCGGTCTCGAAGCGCTTCAGCAGCGCCGGCAACCGGCCCGGCACGCAGCGATAGATGCGCATTTCGTAGATCATTCTTGCTCCCTCCCTCAACAGGAGCGGCGGTTATAGCTGCTGGCCACAACTCTGTCTTGAGCCTCGCCCGGGCGACCCTCATGGCGTTTCGCGCATAGCTCGATAGCGCAGGGCCGGCGCGCTTGATAATCTACAGGATCGGTCCGGCGTATCGGCCGCCGACAGCCCGAGGGCAATCGGCAAAACGACCGAAGCGATCAAAGGGGGCGAAGGCAATGACCTATTTTGATCTCGGACCCTACAGCCGCAAAATCACCACGACTTCGCCTGGTGCTCAGCTCTGGTTTGACCGAGGGCTCAACTGGGTGTTCGGATTCAACCACGGCGAGGCGATCAAATGTTTTCGCAAGGCGCTCGAGTTCGACAACGGCTGCGCCATGGCACATTGGGGCATCGGCTACGCCGCGGGTCCCAACTACAACCTGCCCTGGGTCCGCTATGACGCGCAGGGCCGTCAATTGGCACTCGCGGCATCATACGATGCGACGCAGGACGCGCTCGCGCAGGCGGATAAGGCAAGCCCGGTCGAGCAAGCGCTGATCCGCGCCTTGTCGGCGCGCTATCCGCAGCGTGAAGCGATCGAGGACATGGCGCCGTGGGACAAGGCCTTCACGCGAGAGATGCGAAAGGTCTACGCCACCTATCCCGACGATCTCGAGGTCCGAGCCATCTTTGCCGAATCGATCATGAACGAGACGCCGTGGCTGATGTGGGACCTCGCGTCTGGAGAACCCACCAGGGGCGCCGGCACCGAGGAATGCAGGGCCGTGCTCGAACAAGCCTTCGATCGATGGCCGGCTGCGTGGAATCATCCGGGACTGCTTCACCTCTACGTCCATCTCATGGAGATGTCGCCCTTCCCGCAACGGGCGATGCGGGCTGGCGACCGGCTGCGCGCGATCGTCCCCGATAGCGGCCATCTGATCCACATGCCGACGCATCTCGACGTGCTGTGCGGGCAGTACAACGACGTCCTGCTCTACAATCAGAAGGCGCTGGCGACCGACCGCAGGTTCCTCGCTTATTCGGACGATCCGGGTGTCTACCTGGTCTATGTCATCCACAACTTCCACTTCGCCATCTACGGCGCGATGTTCCTGGGTCAATACGCCCCCGCTATCGCAGCGGCCGAGGAACTCATTGCCACCGTGCCCGAGCCGGTGCTGCGCATTCAATCGCCCCCCATGGCGGACTTCCTGGAAGGCTATTTGACGATGAAGCAGCACGTTCTCGTGCGTTTCGGCAAATGGCACGACATCATTGCCCAACGGCTGCCGGAGGATCGCGAGCTATACTGCTCGGTGACGGCGATGATCCACTACGCCAAGGCGGTGGCGCATTCGGCGCTCGGCCACGTCACTGAGGCCGAAACCGAGAAAGCGTTGTTCGCACACGCGAGGACGCGCGTGCCGGAGAGCCGGCTCGTGCACAACAACAAGGTCGTCGCCCTGCTCGGCGTGGCCGAAGCCATGTTGAATGGCGAACTGGAATATCGCAAGGCCAACTACGACCTTGCGTTCGCCGAGTTGCGCCGATCCGTCGCGCTCAGCGACGCCCTGCCCTATGACGAGCCGTGGGGATGGATGCAGCCACCGCGTCACGCACTCGGCGCGCTGCTGCTGGAGCAGGGACGGATCGAGGAAGCCGAGGCGGTCTACCGATCCGACCTCGGCATCGATGGAAAGCTGAGCCGGGCCTGCCAGCATCCCGACAATCTGTGGTCGCTTCACGGCTTGCACGAATGTCTCATGCGGCGTGGCGACAAGGCCGAAAGGCCGCTGATCAAGCAGCGACTTGACCTTGCCCAGTCGCGGGCGGAGGTGCCGATCAAGGCATCTTGCTTCTGCCGCAGGATGGACATCGCGGCCGCGTAGCCGGAGGTGCGAGCAGGACTTCGTCAGGGAAGACCGAGCCGGCTAGACCAGCCGGCTCTGCACCATCGCCGCCTGAATGAACGAGGCGAACAGCGGATGCGGCTCGAAGGGGCGCGACTTCAGCTCGGGGTGGAACTGAACGCCGATGAACCAGGGATGGTCCTCGTACTCGACGATCTCAGGCAGCACGCCGTCGGGCGAGAGCCCTGAGAATTTCAGGCCGTGCTGCTCGAGCCGGTCCTTGTAGGCGGTGTTGACCTCGTAGCGGTGGCGGTGGCGCTCGGAGATCTCGGTCGCGCCGCCATAGACCTGCGAGACGCGGCTGCCGCGATTGAGCGCGGCCGGATAGGCACCGAGCCGCATCGTGCCGCCGAGATCGCCGGCCTGCGTGCGCTTCTCCAGCTCGTTGCCGCGCAGCCATTCCGTCATCAGGCCGACCAGGGGCTCCTTGGTCGGGCCGAACTCGGTGGAGTTGGCGTCCTCGATGCCGACGAGGTTTCGCGCGGCCTCGATCACCGCCATCTGCATGCCGAAGCAGATGCCGAAATACGGCACGTCGCGCTCGCGCGCGAACTGCGCCGCCTTGATCTTGCCCTCCGCGCCGCGCTGGCCGAAGCCGCCGGGCACCAGGATGCCGTTGACGTGCTCGAGGAACGGCGCCGGATCTTCCTTCTCGAAGATCTCGCTCTCGATCCAGTCGAGATTGACCTTCACCTTGTTGGCGATGCCGCCATGCGAGAGCGCCTCGATCAGCGACTTGTACGCATCCTTCATGCCGGTGTACTTGCCGACGATGGCGATGGTGACGTTGCCTTCGGGGTTGCGGATGCGCTCGTTGATCTGCTGCCAGCTCTGCAGCGCCGGCGGAATCCGCGAGCCGATGCCGAACGCGGCGAGCACTTCATCGTCGAGGCCCGCATTGTGATAGGCCTCGGGGACCGCATAGATGTTGTCGACGTCGCGCGCCTCGATCACGGCGCTTTCGCGCACGTTGCAGAACAGCCCGAGCTTGCGCCGTTCCTCCTTCGGGATCTCGCGATCGGTGCGGCAGAGCAGGATGTCAGGCTGGATGCCGATCGAGCGCAGCTCCTTCACCGAGTGCTGCGTCGGCTTGGTCTTCAATTCGCCGGCGCTCGGGATGTAGGGCAGCAGCGTCAGATGGATGTAGACGGCATGGTCGCGCGGCAGCTCGTTCTTGAGCTGGCGGATCGCCTCGAAGAACGGCAGGCCCTCGATGTCGCCCACCGTGCCGCCGATCTCGACCAGCACGAAGTCGTAATCGTCGTTGCCGTCGAGGACGAACTCCTTGATGGCGTTGGTGACGTGCGGAACCACCTGGATGGTCGCGCCGAGATAATCGCCGCGGCGCTCCTTGGAGATGATGTCCTGGTAGATGCGTCCCGTGGTGATGTTGTCGGCCTTGGTGGCCGGCCGGCCGGTGAAGCGCTCGTAGTGACCGAGATCGAGATCGGTCTCCGCGCCGTCATCGGTCACGAACACTTCGCCGTGCTGATACGGCGACATCGTTCCGGGATCGAGGTTGAGATAGGGATCGAGCTTGCGGAGGCGGACCTTGTAGCCCCGGGCCTGCAGCAGGGCACCCAGTGCCGCCGAAGCCAGACCCTTGCCGAGCGAAGAAACCACGCCGCCGGTGATGAATATGTACCGCGCCATGGGACTTAACCTCTAATCCCCTAAATACGATTCGCCAAAGCGATTCGTATCCCGCCCCAAAGATTTCGCGGGCCTGTGGGTGAGCCAGAACTGAGAGTGGTGACAGTGCCTTGATGGGGATTGTTGATGCAGGACGGTAGCAGCCGTCCTGCATGGCCCCCCTGCTTTATTGCGAGCGCGGCACCTGAGGACCGGTCGGAGCCGGTGCTTGCTGCTGCTCGTCGGCCTTCTTCAGCGAATCCAGGATGCCGCCCGAAGTTGGCGGCGCGATCGGCGACCCGCCGGCCGGCTGGGTCTGCCCGGGCTGGCTGATGATCGACGACGGCTTGCGGTCGTAGCCAGCGTACCAGGACAGGAACAGGCTGGTGAGAAAGAAGCCGACGGCCAGGATCGCCGTGGTCCGCGTCAGCAGGTTCGCCGTGCCGCGGCTCGACATGAAGCCCGCACCGCCGCCCATGCCGAGGCCGCCGCCTTCCGACTTCTGGAGCAGGACGGCCCCGATCATCACGGTGACGATCATGAGGTGGATGACGATGACAACGGTCTGCATGATTTCCTTCCGTCACAAGCGGGCGGCGCCTGACGGCGGCCGATCGCGCTTCGCGGGTTTCCTGAAGTTGCGCGGTGTTACACGATCGGAGGGGGTATTGCCACCCCCGATCGGATCCGGACCAACGGTTTGAACGAGTTAGGGGCAGCCCTTGGCAATGGCAAGGAAATCTGCCGCTTTCAGGCTGGCGCCGCCGACCAGCGCCCCGTTGACGTGGTTCACCGCCATCAGCTCGGCCGCGTTGGAAGGCTTGACCGAGCCGCCGTAGAGAATCCGCATCCTGGCCCCCTCGCCCTTGAACCTGGAGGTCAGGAGCTCCCGGATAAAGCCATGAATCTGCTCGACATCCTTCGCCGTCGGGGTCAGCCCGGTGCCGATCGCCCACACCGGCTCATAGGCCACGACCAGATTGGCCGCCGTCGAGCCATCCGGCAGCGAGCCCTCGAGCTGCCCACGCAGGATGTCCAGGGTCTGGCCGGCGTCGCGCTGGCCCTGCGTTTCGCCGATACAGACGATCGCAACGGCCCCGGCGCGCCAGGCCGCCTCGGCCTTCTGCCGGATCAGCGCGTCGCCCTCGCCGTGGTCGGCGCGACGCTCGGAATGGCCGACGATGATGGCGGTCGCGCCTGCATCGGCGAGCATTTCGGCGGCGATATCGCCGGTATGAGCGCCGGCGGCCTTGGGGTGGCAGTCCTGGGCCCCGACCGCGACCTTCTTGCCGCGCGCCTTCTCGGCGAACGCCGCCACCAGGGTCGCCGGCGGGCAGACCAGCAGGTCGGCCTTGCCAGCTACGTCTGCCGCGCCGTTAAGCATGGCGTCGAATTCAGCAGCCTGGGCTTTCAGGCCGTTCATTTTCCAATTGCCCGCGATCAGCGGTCGGATGGCGTCGGTCATGTCAATATCCAGCAGAAGGAGGTTTGTTCATGCGCTAGCAGAGGTGCTCCTGCAGTTCCAGAGACTGAGGCCCTTTAGCCGCAGCTTCTCGCCGTCGCATGAGGCGAGGTTGCGGGGCGAAAGCCGCCACTTTATGATGATCTATCAATTTGGTGACGCGCTTTTGCGGAATCTGCATTAAGACGCGCTCCGTTCCCCTCCTGACCAAACAAGTTGGACCAAATGCTCCGAGGAATACGCAAGGCCTCATCGAACTGGCTCGGCAAGATCGTCATGGCCGTGGTGATGGGCGTGTTGATCGTCAGTTTCGGCATTTGGGGCATCGCCGACATCTTCAAGGGCTTCGGGCAGTCTACCGTCGCCAAGATCGGCAGCACGGAGATCTCGCTCAACGAGTTCCGCCAGATCTACACCGACCGCCTGCAACAGATCAGCCGCCAGTTCGGCCGCCCGCTCACGCCCGACCAGGCGCGTGCCTTCGGTCTGGACCGCCAGGTGCTGCAGCAGACCATTGCCGAGGCCGCCCTCGACGAAGAGGCGCGCCGGCTCGGACTCGGACAGTCCGACCAGCAGATCCGCCAGCTCATCATGAACGACCCCAACTTCAAGGGCGTCGGCGGTAATTTCGACGCCAACCGCTTCCAGGCCTTGATCCGCAATTTCGGCTACACCGAGCAGCGCTACGTCGCCGAGCAGCGCAAGGTGTCGCTGCGCCGGCAGATCACCGGCACGGTCGGCGCCGGCCTCGAGCCGCCGAAAGCCATGATCGACGTGCTGACGCGGTTCCAGAACGAGCAGCGCGCCATTGAATTCGTCAAGCTCGACGCAGCTCAGGCCGGCACCATCGAGACGCCCTCGCCCGAAGCCCTCGCGACCTATTTCGAGGACCACAAGGTCCAGTTCCGCGCGCCCGAATATCGCAAGATCGCCTTCGTCGTGATCTCGCCGGAAGAAATCGGCAAATGGACCGAGGTCTCCGACGAGGACGCCAAGAAGATGTTCGAGCAGCGCAAGGACAGGCTCGGCACGCCGGAGAAGCGCCAGATCCACCAGATCGTGTTTCCGAACGAGGCCGAGGCAAAGGCGGCGCGCGAGCGCCTCGCCGGCGGAATGTCGTTCGAGGATCTCGGCAAGGAGCGCGGGCTGAGCGCTTCCGACGTCGATCTCGGACTGGTGACCAAGTCGGCGCTCGATCCTGCAGTCGGGGCTGCTGCCTTCGCTCTTGCAGCCGGCGAGATCAGCCAGCCGATTCAGGGCGCCCTCGGCACCTCCATCGTCAAGGTCGACAAGATCGAGCAGGGCAATGAGGCCGATTACGCCAAGCTCGCCGGCGACATCAAGCGCGAGATCGCGACCGAGCGCGCACGCGTCAAGGTCGCCGATCTCCGCGACAAGATGGAAGACGAGCGCGGCGGCGGCTCGAGCGTGATCGACGCGGCGCAGAAGCTCGGCCTCACCGCCGTGACCATCGACGCCGTCGACCGCTCCGGCCGCGCGCCGAACGGCCAGCCGGTCGCCAACATCCCGCAAGGCCTCGACGTGGTGTCGCAGGCGTTCAACACCGATGTCGGCGTCGACAACGACGCGATCTCGTTCAAGGGCGGCTATGTCTGGTACGACGTGCTCGCCATCACGCCCTCGCGCGACCGCAATCTCGACGAGGTCCGCGACCAGGTCGAGGCGCGCTGGCGGCAGGACCAGATCGCGGCCAAGCTGAAGGCCAAGGCGACCGAGATGGTGCAGAAGCTCGAAGCGGGCGGCAAGCTCGCGGACGAGGCGGCCGCAATTGGCGCCAAGGTCGAGACCGCGACCGGCTTCAAGCGCGACGACTCGCCTGCCGGCGTGCCCGGCACCGTCGTGGCGGCCACCTTCCGCACGTCCAAGGACGGCGTCGGGCAGACGGCCGTGAGCGGCGGCAGCGAGGTGATCGTCTTCCGCGTCACCGAGATCGTCGATCCCGCGGTCGACTTCGCCTCGGAGGCGGTCAAGAAACTGAAGGAGAGCCTCGACCGCGCCCAGACCGAGGAGCAGGTCGCCTCCTACGTCAACAAGCTTGAAACCGACATCGGGACCACCATTAATCAGGCCGCCTTCGCGCAGGTGACCGGCGCGAACCAGCAGTAAGTTGAAAGCACGCGATGGACGACCTGAAATCGATCATTGGAAAAGTGGCGACCGGCGCCAGCCTGTCGCGTGACGAAGCCGCGTCCGCCTTCGATGCCATGATGAGCGGCGAGGCCACGCCCTCGCAGATGGGCGGGCTCCTGATGGCGCTGCGGGTGCGCGGCGAGACCGTGGACGAGATCACCGGCGCTGTTACGGCGATGCGCTCGAAGATGCTGACCGTGAAGGCGCCGCCCGAGGCGGTCGACATCGTCGGCACCGGCGGCGACGGGTCCGGCTCGGTCAACGTCTCGACCTGCGCCTCCTTCATCGTCTCGGGCGCCGGCGTGCCGGTGGCCAAGCACGGCAACCGTGCCCTGTCGTCGCGCTCGGGCGCCGCCGACGTGCTGGCCTCGCTCGGGGTGAAGATCGATCTCAAGCCCGAGCAGGTTGGACGCTGCGTGCGCGAATGCGGCATCGGCTTCATGTTCGCGCCCGCCCACCATCCCGCCATGAAGAACGTCGGCCCGACCCGGGTCGAACTCGCCACGCGCACGATCTTCAACCTGCTCGGCCCCCTGTCCAACCCGGCCGGCGTGAAGCGGCAGATGGTCGGCGTGTTCTCCAGGCAATGGGTGCAGCCGCTGGCACAGGTGCTGAAGAATCTCGGCTCCGACTCCGCCTGGGTGGTGCACGGCTCCGACGGTCTCGACGAGATCACCCTCACCGGTCCGACCTTCGTCTCCGCGCTCCACAACGGCGAGATCCGGAATTTCGAGGTGACGCCGGAGGAAGCCGGGCTCCCGCGTTGCGAGGCCGGTGCGCTCAAGGGCGGTGACGCCGATGCCAATGCGATCGCGTTGCAGAGCGTGCTCGACGGCAAGCCGAGCCCTTATCGCGACGTGGCGCTGATCAACGCCGCCGCCGCGCTGGTCGTGGCAGGTCGCGCCAAGGACCTCAAGGAGGGCGTCGCGATCGGCATCCGCTCGATCGACAGCGGCGCGGCCAACGCGAAGCTGAAGCACCTGGTCGCGGTCTCCAACAGCTGAACTCCCCCATGTCCGACATCCTGACCAAGATCGAGACCTACAAGCGCGAGGAGATCACGGCGGCGAAGCGCGCGCGTCCGCTCTCCACCGTCGAGGCGCAAGCCAGGGCCGCCTCCGCACCGCGCGGCTTCCTGCGCGCGATCAAGGCCAAGCACGCCGAGGGCGGCTACGCCCTGATCGCCGAGATCAAGAAGGCCTCGCCCTCCAAGGGTCTCATTCGCGCCGATTTCGACCCGCCGGCGCTAGCCAAGGCCTATGAGGCCGGCGGCGCCGCCTGCCTGTCGGTGCTGACCGACACGCCCTCGTTCCAGGGCCATCTCGACTTCATGGTGGCGGCGCGGGCGGCGACTTCGCTGCCGGTGCTGCGCAAGGACTTCCTGTTCGACACCTATCAGGTGGTCGAGGCCCGCGCGCACGGCGCCGACTGCATCCTGATCATCATGGCGGCGCTCGATGACGCCGCTGCCAGGGACCTCGAGGACGCAGCCCTCGCCCACGGCATGGACGTCTTGATCGAGATTCATGACCGTGCCGAGCTCGACCGGGCGCTGAAGCTGCGGTCGCCGATGATCGGCGTCAACAACCGCAATTTGCGCACCTTCGAGACCACGCTGGCGACCAGCGAGGCGCTGGCGCCGCTGATCCCTTCGGACCGGCTGATGGTCGGCGAGAGCGGTATCTTCACGCAAGAAGACCTCGCCCGGCTGGAGCGCGTCGGCATGTCGACGTTCCTCGTCGGCGAGAGCCTGATGCGGCAGGCCGACGTCACGGCGGCGACGCGCGCACTGCTCGCGCGCGCGGCGGGCACGCGCTGACATGGCGCGCAAGACTTCCACGACCAAGCCTTCGAAGAAAGCAGGTATCGCCCTCACCCATATCGGCGCCTCCGGCGAGGCGCGGATGGTCGACGTCTCGGACAAGCCCGCGACGGAGCGGCTGGCGGTTGCGGAAGGCCGCGTCGTCATGACCAAGGCGACGCTGGACCTGATCGTGTCCGGCAACGCCAAGAAAGGCGACGTGCTCGGCACCGCGCGCATCGCCGGCATCATGGCCGCCAAGCGCACCTCGGAGCTGATCCCGCTCTGTCATCCGCTCGCGCTGTCGAAGGTCATCGTCGACATCGCGCCTGACGCCAAGCTGCCGGGTTGCGTGGTGCGCGCCAGCGTGAAGGTGACGGGACCGACGGGCGTCGAGATGGAGGCGCTCACCGCGGTGTCGGTCGCCTGCCTCACCATCTACGACATGATCAAGGCAGTCGAGCGCGGCGTGCGCATCGAGGGCATCTATCTCGTCGAGAAGCTCGGCGGCAAATCCGGCCATTACCGCGCCTGAAGCGGGCTTGCGTTAACACCCCACTTTCGCGCCGCGCGCATGGATTGCTTTTGCGCGCGACCGTTCACGTCTCGTTAACCGCGCTTCCTAACTTAACCTCCACACCGTCCCCGTAAACCAACGGATGTTCTCAGGGTCCTGAATTGATCCTGGCGTGTGCGCGGCAACGATCCAGCATGAAGATGAAATTCGGCAGTCGTCTCTTTGACCAGATCTTCGTACGGAGCGGACCGATCCGCTGGCTGGTGGTGGGCGGCACGCTGCTGATCGCGGCCATCGCCATAGGCTCGGTCCTGATGGCGCAGAACTTCCGGGAGCGGGCGCTGCGCAATTCCGGCCGCGAGCTGGAAAACACCGTGCTGCTGCTCGCTCATCATTTCGATCAGCAATTGCAGGACTTCGCGGTCATCCAGAAGGATTTCGTCGACTACGTCCGTACCACCAAAATTGCGACCGGAGAGGACTATCGCAAGCGCCTCTCGGGCGAGGACGTGCACCTGATGCTGCGGTCGAAGATCGAGGCGCTGCCCTATATGGGCGGCGTCAACATCGTCGATACCGAAGGCAATCTGATCAATTCGTCGACGGCATGGCCGGCTCCAAAGGTGAATGTCGCCGATCGTGCCTACTTCCGCACCTTCAAATACGATCCCTATGCGCCTGATGTCCTGATCGAGCCGCTGCACAGCCGCATCTCCGGTGCATGGACCATTCTGGTCGCCCGGAAGGTCGTCGGGCCGCGCGGCGAGTTTCTCGGTGTGGTCGGACGCGGCATCGAGCCTGCCAATTTCGAGAAATTCTTCGCCTCCGTCGTGCTCGGCGAAGGCGCGGCGATCTCGATGCTGCATCGCGACGGCACGCTGCTCGCCCGCTATCCGCATGCCGGCGAATTGATGGGACGAAACTTCAAGACGGGTCCGTTCGAGCATCAGAGGGTGTTCGGCCTCGATCATTTTGCCGGCCGCTTCAACAGCCCCGTCGACGGCGAGGACCGGCTGATCTCCTCCCGTGCCCTGCCCCACTTCCCGATCCTGGTGATGGCAACCACGACCCGCGCGGCGGCCCTGGCGGACTGGCGCGAGCAGATCGGCATTCTGATCTCGGTCGCGGCCTCGTCCGCGCTCGCGATCGCGGGCGTGCTGATTGCCGTCGTGCGCAAGCTGTTGGAGCAGCACCGCCTTTCGCGCCAACGGCTGACCCTGGAAAAGCAGCGGCTCGACCGCGCCGTCAACAACATGACGCAGGGCCTGCTGCTGTTCGATGCCGAGCAGCGGCTCGTCGTGTGCAACCAGCGCTACATCGAGATGTACGGTTTGTCGGCCGAGGTCGTGAAGCCCGGCTCGAGCTTCCGCGACATCATCGCCCATCGCAGGGCAACCGGCTCGTTCACCGGCGACGTCGACGCCTATGTCGCGCGCGTCCTGAAGGACATCCACCTCCGTAACTCCATGGTGGTCGAGACCGCCGATGGCCGCTCGATCCAGATCCTCAATGAACCGCTCGCCGATGGCGGCTGGGTGGCGACCCACGAGGACGTCACGGAGCGCCGTCGCATCGAGGAGCGCATCACCCACCTTGCCCATTACGACGCGCTGACGGACCTGCCCAACCGCGCCATGTTCCACGAGCATCTGCGGCAAGAACTGGCCGCGGCCCGCGACGGCGAGCAGATCGCGGTACACTACATCGACATCGACGAGTTCAAGGGCGTCAACGACGCGCTCGGCCATCTCGTCGGCGACGAGCTGTTGAAATCGATCGCGGCGAACCTCCGCCGCTGTGCGGGTCCGGAGGACTTCGTGGCACGACTCGGCGGCGACGAATTCGCCATCGTGCAGGGCGCGGTGACGTCGCTCGATCAGGTCAACGAGCTCGTCGCGCGCGTCTTCGACACCATCCGCACGCCGTTCGACTGCATGGGCCATCATCTCACCAGCGACGCCAGCATCGGTATCGCGCTCGCGCCGGAACACGGCACGGCGCTCGACCAGATCCTGAAGAACGCGGACATGGCCATGTACGCGGCCAAGTCCGCCGGACGCCGCACCTACCGCTTCTTCGAGCCGGACATGGACGCCAAGGTCCGCGAACGCCGCCAGCTCGAGGCCGACCTGCGCCAGGCCATCGCGCAAGGCGGTCGCGAAGGCGGGCTCGAGGTCTATTACCAGCCCTGCCTCGGCCTGAAGGACGACCGCATCACCGGTTGCGAGGCACTGGTGCGCTGGCGCCATCCCGAGCGCGGCTGGGTCTCGCCGGCCGATTTCATCCCGATTGCCGAAGACACCGGCCTGATCAACGAGGTCGGCGAATGGGTGCTGGCGACCGCGTGCCGGGACGCGGCAGGCTGGCCCGACGACATCCGCCTCGCCGTCAACGTCTCGCCGGTGCAGTTCAAGAGCGGCACGCTGGCGCTGAAGATCATGGCGGCGCTCGCCGCGTCGAACCTGCCGGCGAGCCGGCTGGAGCTCGAGATCACCGAGGCGGTCCTGATCCGCGACGACGATGCCGCGCTCGCAATTTTGCACCAGCTCCGCGCCATCGGCGTGCGCATCGCGCTCGACGATTTCGGCACCGGCTACTCGTCGCTGAGCTATCTGCACCGCTTCCCGTTCGACAAGATCAAGATCGACCGCTGCTTCGTCGAGGACATCGCCCGTCCCGACGGCTCCGCCAGCATCGTTCAGGCCGTCGTCAACCTGGCGGCCGCCCGCCGCATGACCACGACGGCCGAGGGCGTCGAGACCGAGGAGCAGCAGCGCCTGCTCCGCACGCTCGGCTGCTCCGAGATGCAGGGCTATCTGTTCAGCGCCGCCAAGCCCGCCGACAAGATGCTGGAACTGTTCGCCCTGCACCGCAGCCGGCTCGCCCGGCGCGAAGGCAGCGAGAGCCGCCGCCGCGAGGTCGGTTAGGTCTGAACGGCGCGCAAAACGAATTCGCCCGGAAGCGGTCATCCGCTCCCGGGCGAAACATTATCCGGAACGTCGTAAGGCCTAGTTCGGCACCGCAGCCTTCGTCGCAGGCTTCGCAGCGACGGCATTTGCGGTCACGCCGTGGAGGAAGTCGTAGGCCGCGTGCAAGGCCTTGTCGTCCTTCTCTTCCGGCGGAACGTACGACTGCGATCCGGTCTGCTCGCCGCCGTCGGCGGCCGACAGATGCCCGCGCATCTGGGACTCCGCCATGGTGTCCATGCGCCCCTTCAGCTCGGGCGGCACGTCCTGGAGGATCTCGATGTCGGGCGCGATGCCCTGGGCCTGGATCGAGCGACCCGACGGCGTGTAGTAGCGCGCCGTGGTCAGCGCCAGCGCGCCGTTGCCGGAGCCGAGCGGAATGATGGTCTGCACCGAGCCCTTGCCGAACGATCGCGTGCCGATCAACGTCGCACGCTTGTGGTCGTGCAGGGCGCCGGCAACGATCTCGGAGGCCGAGGCCGAGCCGCCGTTGATCAGCACCACGATCGGCTTGCCCTTGGTGAGATCGCCGCCATGGGCGGTGAAGCGCTGGGTTTCTTCCGGAGAGCGGCCGCGGGTCGAAACGACCTCGCCACGCTGCAGGAAGGCGCTCGACACCGACACGGCCTGGTCGAGCAGGCCGCCCGGGTTGTTGCGCAGATCCAGCACGTAGCCGGCGAGCTTCTCCGGCGGGACCTGCTTGGAGACCGAGGTGATCGCCTTCCTCAGGCCGTCGGTGGTCTGCTCGTTGAACGAGGTGATGCGGATATAGCCGATGTCGCCGTTCTCGACGCGGAAGCGCACCGGACGCACATGGATGATCTCGCGCGTGATCGCAACGTCGAGCGGCACATCCGCGCCCTTGCGGATGATGGTCAGCTTGGTCTTGGTGTCGACCGGTCCCTTCATCTTGTTGACCGCCTGCTCGAGCGTCATGCCCTGCACGGCCTCGCCGTCGATCTTGCTGATGAGGTCGCCGGACATGATGCCGGCCTTCGAGGCCGGCGTGTCGTCGATCGGCGAGACGACCTTGACGAGCCCCTCCTCCATGGTGACCTCGATGCCGAGCCCGCCGAACTCGCCGGAGGTGGTCTCCTGCATCTCGGTCCAGGCCTTCGCGTTCATGTAGCGCGAATGCGGGTCGAGCGAGGTGACCATGCCCGTGATCGCACCCTCGATCAGCTTGGCGTTGTCGGGCTTCTCGACATAGCTCGCCTTGACCCGCTCGAACACCGCGCCGAACAGGTTGAGCTGGGCATAGGCATCATCCGCGCTCACTGCCGCCCGCGCCGCCCATACGCCGCCCTGCGGGCTGGCTACCAGAAAGGTCAGACACGCTCCGGTGAGCGCGCCGAGGGGGAACAGCAGGGATTTCCGCATGGATGGGGGTGCCTTTTGCTTGGCGGTTCTCTCGAGGCTGGGACGCGCCATGCAAATGGCGACCCAGCCCATCTCTCACAATACCATTCTGGTTTCTTCAAGGCCGGGATGCCACGCTGGCGGGCAGACCGAAGAAATCCCTTCGCCTTGGCCTAAACTTTTGGCAACGTTCCGAAACCTGCTTCAACGCAAGACGGCGCCGGTCGGGCCGCCCACGCCTCGCAGCTATGCGATTTTAGGATGGTTTTGGAGGGCCGGACGCGATAGGCGATGACGATAAGACTTCAAATTCTCGGGAGGACAACAATGAATGAAGCGCCCCGCATCCGGCCGGAACGGAACGTCGAGCTCGGTGCCAGCGACGAGCCGTTCCAGAACCTGCACGAGTTCGTCCGGAAGGCGCGCGCCAACCTCAACCAGAATGCCTGGGACTACATCGTCGGCGCCGCCGAGACCGAGACCACGATGCGGCGCAACCGCATGGCGCTCGACGAGATCGCCTTCCGCCCGCGCGTGCTGCGCGACGTCCGCAAGGTCGATGGCAGCGTCGAGCAGTTCGGCCGCAAGATGCGCCTGCCGGTGGTGCTGGCTCCCGTCGGCGCACTCGAGATCTTCGATCCGGATGGCGCGGCGAGCGTCGCGCGCGCTGCGGGCAGGTTCGGCGCGGCGCACATGCTGAGCTCGGTGTCCGAGCCCGGTCTCGAGACCACCGCCGAGGCTGCCCCCGATGCGCTGCGTCTCTATCAGCTCTATGTCCGCGGCGACGATGCCTTCGTCGCCGACGTCGTCAGCCGGACCGAGAAGAACGCTTATGCCGCCTTCTGCCTGACCGTGGACACCGCCCATTACAGCCGTCGTGAACGTGACATCGCCAAGCGCTACGTTCGCGAGAGCCGTCTGCGCGCCACCGGCGGCGATTTCCAGAAGGGCCTGGAGTGGCGCACCGTGAAGATGATCAAGGACAAGTTCAAAATTCCGCTGATCCTCAAGGGCATCGCCACCGCCGAGGATGCGCAGATCGCGCTCGATCACGGCGTCGAATGGATCTACGTCTCCAATCACGGCGGCCGCCAGCTCGACCACGGCCGCGGCGCCATGCACGTGCTGCCGGAGATCGTCGACGCCGTGAAGGGCCGCGCCAAGATCATGGTCGACGGCGGCTTCTGCCGCGGCACCGACATCGTCAAGGCGATCGCGGCGGGCGCCGATCTCGTCGGCATCGGCCGGCTGCAATGCTGGGCGCTGGCGGCGGCCGGCGAAGCCGGCGTCGTGCGGATGCTGGAGCTGCTCGAAGACGAGGTGCTGCGCTGCCTCGGCCTCCTGGGCGCCACCTCATTCGCCGAGATCGACAAATCCTGCCTGCATCCGGCGACCGCGACCAACGCGCCCAGCGTGTTCAGCGCGTTCCCGCTGTTCGACCACGAGCCTTATCGTTATTGATGCGCGATACTGCAGTGAAAAGGACGCAATGACATCGCTCTCTCCCGGCAGCGCGGATGCGCTGCTGTTCGACCTCGGGCGCGTGGTGCTCGACATCGACTTCTCCAAGGCGATCGCCTGCTGGGCGGGACATGCCGGCTGCCAGCCGGAGGCCATCATCGCGCGCTATGTGCGTGACGAGGCCTACCGCCTGCATGAGATGGGCAAGATCAGCGACGCGGACTATTTCGCCACGCTGCGGTCCTCGCTCGGGATCGGCATCTCGGATGCGCAGTTTCTGGAAGGCTGGAACGCGATCTTCGCCGGCGAGATGCCCGATATCGCCGAGCTGCTGCCGCGTGCGGCGAAGCAGATGCCGCTCTACGCCTTCTCCAACACCAATCGGCCGCACGTCGACTATTTCTCCAGGGAATATGCCGGTCTGCTGGGCCATTTCCGCGAGCTGTATTTGTCGTCCAGCATCGGCCTGCGCAAACCGGATGCCGAGGCGTTCGACCATGTCGTCGCGGCGATCGGCGTACCGGCCGAGCGAATCGTCTTCTTCGACGATCTCGCCGAGAACATCGAGGGAGCGCGGGCGCGCGGCTTGACCGCCGTGCATGTCACCTCGCCGCGTGACGTCGGGAACGCATTGAAAGCGCTGGGGATCTGAGCTGCGGAGGAGCGTGCTCGGTTCCAGGAGCTAAATTTGGGTTCTGATGAGGAACCTAATCACTTTGTGCATTTTTATACAGAGTTCCGGGAACGGAATACCACCCTTCGGACTCATGAGTCTGTTGGGACATCTACATTGGACTGATCGACGTGCTGGGCAAGACCTACCTCACCAAGCAAGCCTCTCTCCTGCTCGAATTCGCCAGAACCACCTCGGATTCTGACCTCTCCGCCAAGCTGATCAGCAAGGCAGCCGACCTGAAATCCCAGGCCGATCCGCTGCCCGACAAGGATCAAGGCCCCAAGGCGCCCGACGTCGCGGACATCAGTCCAGGCGGTCCGACGGGGCGTTGACCGATGTTGGCCGTGGCGCTCGTCATTCTCGTCCTGGCCATGGCTATCCTCGTTCCGGTCTGTCTCGCCTTCCGCATCATGCCGCGGCGGAGTTGAGCCGACCTCCTCCGTCCCGGCGATCATGCAGGGACAAATCATCCTGCGCGCTGCTTTGCCTCACGCCTCCGCTCGGCTAGAACTCTCGCCGTCCATTGACTGATGCGCATAGCAGGAGTTCGCCCGTGGCCCTGATGCCGGTTTCTGACGCGCTCGCCGCGGTGCTGGCCGGCGTCGAGCCGCTGGCTGAAGAGAAGGTCGGCCTCGACGAGGCCTACCACCGTGTGCTCGCGTACGATGTCGCGGCACGGCGCACGCAGCCGCCGGAGGCGATGTCGGCGATGGACGGCTATGCCGTGCGCGCGGCCGACGCGGCGGTCGAGTCCAGGCTGACCGTCATCGGCGAGGTCGCGGCGGGTCGGCCGTTCGCGGGAAGCGTCGGCCCCGGCGAAGCCGTGCGGATCTTCACCGGCGGCGTCGTTCCCGACGGCGCCGACGCCGTCGTGATCCAAGAGGACACGGCCGCCGACGGCAAGCATGTCACGATCAAGGAAGCCGCCATTTTCGGCCGGCACATCCGCCCCGCAGGCGTCGACTTCCGCGAAGGGGACGTGCTGCTGCGCAAGGGAATCCGCCTCACCGAGCGCGATCTCGCCCTCGCCGCCGGAATGAATCATCCGCAGCTCGCCGTGATCCGCCGCCCGAAGGTCGCGATTCTCGCCTCCGGAGACGAACTGGTGATGCCCGGCACCACGCCTGGTCCCGGCCAGATCGTCTATTCCAACGGCTATGCCCTGCACGCGCTCGCCCGCAGCGAGGGCGCCGAGACCATCGACCTCGGAATTGCCGCCGATACGCTGGAGGCGACGTCCGCCGGCATCCGCCGCGCGCGCGAGAGCGGCGCCGACATCCTGGTCACGACCGGCGGTGCCTCGGTCGGCGACCACGATCTGGTCCAGCAGGCGCTCAAGGGCGAAGGCATCGCCATGGCGTTCTGGAAGATCGCGATCCGGCCGGGGAAGCCGATGATGCATGGCCGTCTCGGCGCGATGCGCGTGATCGGCCTGCCCGGCAATCCCGTGTCGTCATACGTGTGCGCCTTCCTGTTCATGGTGCCCTTGATTCGCGCCTTGTCGGGCCGTTCCGTGATTCATCATCAGCGCGAGCGCGCCGTGCTCGCCTGCGATCTCGGCGCCAACGACCAGCGCGAGGATTATCTGCGCGCGCGGCTAGAAGTGCGCGACGACGGCACGCGCGTCGCGCTTCCCGTCAGCCATCAGGACTCCTCCCTGCTTGCGAATCTCGCTGCGGCACAGGTACTTCTCGTGCGCGCACCGTTCGCGCCGAAGGCCGTGGCCGGCACGCCTTGCGAGGTGCTGCGGCTGCCCGTCTGAGCTGCCGAGCCACACGCATTCCGCGAGCTTCGCTTCGTTCACCATAAATTAAGCAGTTGCGGAACACATATCGAACATATAGTGTCCGTTCATGATTTGTTTCGAGGATGTAGCGGCTTATCGCCGACTTCACCGTCTCGGAATCGAACGACATCAACCGGGGGACTTTGGTCGAGATGTTGACGCGCAAACAATACGAGCTTCTGCGGTTCATCAGTGAACGTCTGAAGGAGAGCGGCGTGCCGCCGTCCTTCGACGAGATGAAGGATGCGCTCGACCTGCGCTCGAAGTCAGGCATCCATCGCCTGATCACTGCGCTCGAGGAGCGCGGCTTCATTCGCCGCCTGCCCAACCGCGCCCGTGCCATCGAGGTGATCAAGCTGCCCGAGCTCCAGGCCGCCGCCGGCAATCGCCGCGGCTTCACCCCGAGCGTCATCGAGGGCAATCTCGGCAAGGTGCGCGCGAGCTCGGGCCTGCCCGCGGACGAGGGCGAGCGCCCGGTCGCGGTGCCGGTGATGGGCCGCATCGCCGCCGGCACGCCGATCGAGGCGCTGCAGACCCGCAGCCACACCATCAGCGTACCGCCGGACATGCTCGGCGCGGGCGAGCATTACGCGCTCGAAGTGCGCGGCGATTCGATGGTCGAGGCCGGCATCCTCGACGGCGACATGGCGCTGATCCAGCGCAACGAGACCGCCAATACCGGCGACATCGTGGTGGCATTGATCGATGACGAGGAGGCCACGCTCAAGCGCTTCCGCCGCCGCGGCGCCTCGATCGCGCTCGAGCCCGCCAATGCCGCCTATGAGGTCCGCATTCTTCCGCCGAACCGCGTGAAGATCCAGGGCAAGCTGATCGGGCTCTACCGGAAATATTGAGCTGTCCGGCGGTCGCTCAACTAGGAGCGGACGCTTGTCCGCTCCGGCTGGATGGTCTCTCTGGTTCTGCGCCGACTGTCCGGCCCCTCTTCCCGCGCGACGTTCGCTCGCGCAGGCACGCAGCCGCTTCTGCTTCGCCGGTAGAGTTGTGCCGGCAGTGCTGATGGTGCCGGCCGAATGCAAGGACGCGAGGTTTGTTCCTATCGTATCCGGGAAAGATAATGTGATCGCGTGCTGCGGATACGAGCCGCAGATTTGCCCATAACCGAGCAGAGCGTTGCGGGCTTCCACTCTGATAGAGGCCCGCGCCTCGAAAGAGACGCGGGTCGCTATCCCAGCATGAGGAGCACCCGATGTGTGACTACAGCCTGCATGCCGTCGCGACGCGCCCCGCCGAAGTCGGCGAGACGATCGTCACGACAACCTTCCGCGGCACCTCGACGCGCGGCTTCGCTTCCGAAGCCGATCCCTCCGTCGCGGTCTGTCTGCTGCCGGGGACGGAGCTCGCTTTCGCCGACAACGTCCGCTACGACAACCGCTGGATCTGGACGCGCACCGTCAACTCCCGCGTCGGCAAGTTCGGCAAGATCGACCCGCACATTCCCGATCGCCATCATGACGCGATCGAATTCCCTGATGGCAAATACGTGCTGGTGACGCAGCTCGTCGAAGGCCAGCGCGCGACCGTGCTGCAACTGCCGGTGACGCAGCCGGCCCCCGAGCGCGAGCACAAGCCGCAGATCGTCGCCGACACGCGGCCCACGATCACGCGCCTGCCGATCGGCTGACGCCCTACGGCCTACAGGCCGAGGCAAGGATTGCAATTGCCGTCGCCGGCCGAGGCCGGCGAGCCCGGCGGGTTTGTGTTTCAGGACATTTGATCGGCGAGCCCGCCGCCCCGCCTCGTCGCCGCACGAAGTTTGGGCCGCCCTGCCTGAATTTTGAACGTCCGCTCCGCAGCCAAATGACCGATGCTGCCGTGGTTTGAGCCGGCGGACACGCTCGATGAAGACCTTCATTCGCGTCGTTGAACTCTGGGTACCCGACCGGACGCGCATGCGGCTGGAATTCGGCGGCGGCCTTTACGACGAAGGACTGTCCGCGTTCAAGGCCGTCAGCGAAGAGCTGCGCTTCGGATATGACGAGGGGCTTCCAGGCAAGGCCTGGGCCTGTGGCCACCCCGTCATCCTCACGAAATTCGCCAACTCCTATTTCAAGCGGACCGATCAGGCGCTTGCGGCCGGCCTCACCTGCGGCGTGGCGGTGCCCGTGTTCGCGGGCGAATTCCTGCAAGCCGTGCTGGTGCTGTTCTGCGGCGACGACGAGGCGCATGTCGGCGCGATCGAACTCTGGCACAACGATCCTGATCTCTCGCATGAGATGAAGCTCGTCGACGGCTATTACGGCACGGCGGACATGTTCGAATTCAACTCCCGCCACACCAGATTTCCGCGCGGCTTCGGCCTGCCCGGACGCACTTGGAAGGCGGGCCTGCCCCTGATCATCAAGGACCTGCACGACGCCAAGAGCTTCCTGCGCTGGGAGGACGCCGCCAAGGTCGGGATCAATCTCGGCGTCGGCGTGCCCTACCGAACCGGCACCGACCAGACCTGGGTTCTGACATTCCTCTCCGCGCAGGCAACGCCGATTGCGCGACGCTTCGAGATATGGGTCCCGAACGAGGCCCGTTCGGCGCTGGTCTTTCGCGCCGGCGATTGCAGCGCGCAGACCGACCTCGCCGCACGCTATGCGGCGCAGTCCATCGCCAGGGGCGAAGGCAGCATCGGCGGCGCCTGGGCCGCCGGCATGCCCGCGCTCAACGACGATCTCACCCGTGACGGCTCGATCGCCGGCTCCGAAGCCTGCGCAGCCGGGCTGAGCCGCATGGTGGCCCTGCCGGTCATCGACAACGCAAGGCTTGGCGCCGTGCTGGCCTGGTATCTGTAATCGCCCGCGTCAATCGTCGGCCTGCAAGTCGGCCTCCGATGGCGTTGCGTCCCGGTTGCGGGGCGCGGCCGCCTTCGGCACAAGGCTGCCGTCGAAATCCCCTTCGCCGGCACCTGCCGGCAGCCAGGGACGGCTTGCTCCCCTCGCCCGCACCGCCTGCAGCGAAAAACCCTCTCCGCTGCGCGTCAGAGCCAGCGCGCCCTGACTGGCAAGGCGCGCCCGATCGACCACCATCGCCGCACAATCGGGCGGCGCGGGCCGCGCCGTCACCACCAGCGCGGCGCGGGCGCAATCATCAGCCAGCGCGTCGATGCGCGTCGCCAACGCGACCAGCCGTCCATCCGCAAGCGGCGCCACGCAACCGGACTCGTCGCACGATACGCCGCTCGCCAACGAGGCGTTGCCGGCATCGCGCGGATCGGCATCGGCAGCCAGCCACTCCTTCAGCAGGAAGCCGTCCTTGCCGGCGCGGATCACCTGCAAGCGCCCATCCCCGCCCCGGACCGCGACGCTCGCGCCATCCCCGGCAATCAGGATGTCGGGCTGCCGCACTGACAGACCCCAGAGGATCGCCGCCAGCAGCACCAGGGCGCCGGACCAGCGCAAGGGCGTGCGCAACAGGCCCATCACGATGAGCCCGAGGCTCGCGGCGATCAGCGGCGCGATCCCGAACGCCGGAATGCGGCCGACGGCGCCCGGCAGGGCCGCCACCCAGCGCGCGACCAGGACCATCCACTCGATGCCGATCCCCATCAGCCACCAGAACACGCTGTCGAGCCCGAACGGCGCCGCGAGCAGTCCGAGCAGACCGGCCGGCATCACCAGCACTGATACCACCGGCATGGCGCCGAGATTGGCGATGACGCCGTAGGGCGTCACGCGATGGAAGTGGAACGCGGCGTAGGGCGTGGTCGCGAGCCCCGCGATCAGCGAGGCCAGGAGCAGCATCGCGATCTCGCGGCCGCCCCACAGCGCGATCCGCGCCGTCGCGGAATGATCGGGTGAGGCGAGCAGGTTCGGCATGCCGATCTGCACCAGCGCCACCAGCCCGAGCGTCGCGGCGAAGGACATTTGAAAACTCGGATGCACCAGCGCTTCCGGCGCGACCGCGAGCACGATCAGCGCCGCCACCGCCAGCGTCCGGAAGGTGATGGCGCGGCGGTCGACCATGACGGCGATCAGCACCACCGCCGTCATGAAGAACGAGCGTTGCGTCGCGACCTCCGCGCCCGACAGCAGCAGGTAGAACGCGGCCGCGACCAGCGCCGCCGCCGCCGACCATTTCTTGATGGCAAAGCCGGCCGCCAGCCCCGGGATCAGGGCCAGCAGGGCGCGCACCGCGAAGAAGACGACGCCGGCGACGACCGCCATGTGATAGCCGGAGATCGACAGCACATGGCCGAGCCCCGAGACGAACATGGCATCGTTCACCGGCGCGGTGATCGCATCGCGCCGGCCCGTGAGCAGCGCCGTTGCGATCGCGCGGTTGTCGCCATCGAGCGTTGCACGGATGCGCGCATCGATCGCGTCGCGCAGGCCCTGCATGAAGGCGGCGTAGCGCAGCCGCAAGCCGCCGGCGTCCGGCGGCGTGGACGCCGTGATCGCGCCCATCGCGAAGCCGGAGGCGCCGATGCCCTGGAAGAACATGTCGCGCGAGAAGTCATAGCTGCCGGGACGCACCGGCGAGATCGGCGGCATCAGCCGCGCCTTCAACTGCACGAAGCTGCCGACCTCGGGCGCCGTGCCCTTGCGCACCGAGAGGCGGACGCGTTCGAGCTTGACGTCGCTGCGTTGCGCCTCCATCGCGCTGACGCGCAGCACGAAGCGATCGGTGCGCTCGCGGATGTCGCGCGCTTCCACGAAGCCGGACAGCGACACCGAATAGAGCGGTTTTGCCAAAACGGTGTGCGCGATGCGCGCGGACTTCCCGGTCGCCACGGCAAAACCAGCCGCGACCGCCGCGAGCATGATGGCAGGCGCAAACAGCCGGCTCCGCCGCAGCAGCACCGCGCCGAGCATCAGCGCGATGGCCGTCGCGGCAACCACCCACAGCACTGGCTCATGATCGGCCGCGAAATAAAGCGCAATGCCGCCGCCGAAGGCGACCGGCACCCATGGCAACAGCCGGCCGGGCCCGGCCTCGGCGCGCGCCCATTGGCGCAGCGTGTCGACGCTGGCCGGCCAGATGCCGAGGCCCGCTGGCGCCAAGCCGCCGGCCGGGGCGGCGCGGCCGACCGGCCACGTCCCCGCAACTCCCTGGGAGCGTCCTGGCCGCCCCGGCTCCGCCATTCCCCTGCACCCTACGCGACGTGATCAGCGCCTAGGCTACCGGAACGTGCAAGCCGACGAATAGCGGTACAGATCGGGAACAGGCGACGGTGCGCCCTACTTTTCCTCTTCCATCGTCACGGCAACGTCCGCCTTGGCGGACAGCCGCACCTTGTTGCCCTCGACGTCGGCGACGAGGCCCTTGTCGATGAAATGATGATGGCCCTTGTGGCTGCCCTCGCCGCTGTCCTTTTTGGTCAGCTTGATGCGGTCGCCCTCGACCTTGTCGACCGTGCCGACATGGACGCCGTCGGCGCCGATCACTTCCATATGCTCTGCGATGTTCTGCATGGTGAGACCCTCTTTTGAGCCCACCCAACGCGCCGGACGCACCTTCGTTGCCATCGACGGGATGACAATGCCGTGCACGCCGATCAGATCAACGGCGCCTTCGCCGAGGCGTGGTGATTGACGATCTTCCAATCACCGTCCTCGCGGATGATGACCCAGCTCATCTTGACGACGAGTTCCGGGCGTTCGCCGGCGAGATCGAACGTGATGGTCGCGCCCATGTTGATGAGGCCCGGGCCGGCTTGCTCCGCGTTCACTTCGGAAAAGGTCGCGCTGGGTTTCCGCCAGCGGGGCAGGCCGTTGAAGTAATCGGCGACGCCGTCCCTGCCCCGATAGAGTTTTGGGTTCGAGCCGAAGAAGAACGCATTCTTCGCATAGAGCGACGAGAGCGCGGCTGCATCAAGCCTGCCGAAGCCGGTACACCATTTCGCGATGATGGCGGAAACGATAGCGTCGGCTTCACTGCTCATTGTCGTCACTCAGCCTTTGGCGACTTCCTTCGCGAAGGTATCGCGCAGGCCGATGGTGCGCGAGAACACCGGCTTGCCCGGCGTCGAGTCCTTGTCGCGCACGAAATAGCCCTGGCGCTCGAACTGCATCGGCTCCGTCGAATTGCTCTCGGCCACCGATGCCTCGATCCGCGCATCGGACAGGATCTCCAGCGAGTTCGGGTTGAGATCGGCGGCGAAATTCGAAGCGTCCGGGCTCGGATTGGCGAACAGCTGGTTGTAGATGCGGATCTCCGCCGGCTTCGACGTCGCCGCCGGCAGCCAGTGCATGGTCGCCTTGACCTTGCGGCCGTCGGGCGCGTTGCCGCCCTTGGTCGCGGGGTCGTAGGTGCAGCGCAGCTCCACCACCTCGCCCTTGTCGTTCTTGATCACGCCGGTGCACTTGACGAAATAGGCATAGCGCAGCCGCACCTCGTTGCCCGGCGACAAGCGGAAGAACTTCTTCGGCGGGTTCTCCATGAAGTCGTCCTGCTCGATATAGAGCTCGCGGCCGAACGTGATCTTGCGCGTGCCCGCCGATGGATCGTCGGGATGATTGATCGCCTCGAGCTCCTCGGTCTGCCCGTCCGGATAATTCTCGATCACCACCCTGAGCGGCTTCAAGACCGCCATGCGCCGCTGCGCCGTGCGGTTCAGCTCCTCGCGGATGCAGAACTCCAGCATGCCGACATCGACGACGCTGTTGGCTTTGGCAACGCCGATGCGCTTGACGAACTCGCGCAATGCGGCCGGCGGGACGCCGCGGCGGCGCATGCCCGCCATGGTCGGCATGCGCGGATCGTCCCAGCCGGCGACATGGCCGTCGCGGACGAGCTGCGTCAGCACGCGCTTGGACAGCAGCGTGTAGGTCAGGTTCAGCCGCGCGAACTCATACTGGTGCGGCTTGGACGGCACCGGCAGCTTCTCGATGAACCAGTCGTAGAGCGGCCGGTGGTCCTCGAACTCCAGCGTGCAGATCGAATGCGTGATGCCCTCGATCGCGTCCGACTGCCCATGCGCGTAGTCGTAGCTCGGATAGATGCTCCACTTGGTGCCGGTGCGCGGATGGTGCGCATGCAGGATGCGGTACAGCACGGGGTCGCGCAGATTGATGTTGCCCGCGGCCATGTCGATCTTGGCCCGCAGCACGCGCGCGCCGTTCGGAAATTCACCGGCCTTCATGCGGCGGAACAGGTCGAGGTTCTCCTCCACGCTGCGGTCGCGGAACGGCGAGTTCTTCCCGGGCTCGGTCAGCGTGCCGCGCGACAGGCGAATCTCCTCCTGGGTCTGGTCGTCGACATAAGCGAGCCCGTCCTGGATCAGCTGCTCCGCCCATTCGTACAGACGGTCGAAATAGTCCGAGGCGAAGAACAGGTTCTTGCCCCAGTCGAAGCCGAGCCAGCGCACGTCGGCCTGGATGGAATCGATATATTCCTGCTCTTCCTTGACCGGATTGGTGTCGTCGAAGCGCAGGTGGCAGCGACCCGGAAACTCCTGGGCGATGCCGAAGTTGAGCGCGATCGACTTGGCGTGGCCGATATGCAGATACCCGTTCGGCTCCGGCGGGAACCGGGTCACGATCTCCTTGTATTTGCCCTGGTCGAGGTCGGCCTGGATGATGTCACGAATGAAATCGCGCCCGACCTCAGCTGCCACCGGTTCTGTCATTACGAAAATCCTGTAGGGAAATCAGCGGTTCTTCTGCCAAATTCGCGTGGCCGCGCCAAGAGCTTAAGCAAGGCCAGTGAGGTCCGCCGTCGCCCTTTAGTTATGTCCCGTTCCTGCTATACACCACCGCCTCCAATGCATAGGCCCTGCCAAGAATGTCCGATTCCGTCGTCACGCGCTTCGCTCCCTCGCCGACCGGCTTCCTCCACATCGGGGGCGCCCGCACGGCGCTGTTCAACTGGCTCTACGCCAAGAAGCATGGCGGCAAGATGCTGCTGCGGATCGAGGACACCGACCGGGAACGCTCCACCGAGGCTGCGATCGGCGCCATTCTCGACGGGCTGAAGTGGCTGGAGCTCGGCTGGGACGGCGAGGTCATCTACCAGTTCGCCCGCGCCGCCCGCCACCGCGAGGTCGCCGAGCAGCTGCTGGCCGCCGGCAAGGCCTATCGCTGCTACGCCACCGCCGAGGAGCTCGCCGCCATGCGCGAGAAGGCGCGCGCAGAGGGCCGCACCCGCCTCTATGACGGCATGTGGCGCGACCGCGATCCCGCGACGGCTCCGAGCGACGTCAAGCCCACCATCCGCCTGCGCGCGCCGCAGACCGGCGAGACCGTGATCGAGGACCAGGTCCAGGGCCGCGTGGTCTGGCAGAACGAGAACCTCGACGATCTCGTCCTGCTGCGCGGCGACGGCAATCCGACCTACATGCTTGCGGTCGTGGTCGACGACCACGACATGGGCGTCACCCATGTGATCCGCGGCGACGACCACCTGATCAACGCCGCCCGGCAGAAGCAGATCTACGATGCCATGGGATGGGCGCTGCCGAGCATGTCCCACATCCCGCTGATCCACGGCCCGGACGGCTCCAAACTGTCCAAGCGGCACGGCGCGCTCGGCGTCGATGCCTACCGTGCCATGGGCTACCTGCCGGCTGCGCTGCGCAACTACCTGGTCCGGCTCGGCTGGAGCCACGGCGACCAGGAGATCTTCTCGACCGAGGAGATGATCGAAGCGTTCGATCTCGCCAGCGTCGGCCGCGCCGCCGCCCGCTTCGATTTCGCCAAGCTGGAAAACCTCAACGGCCATTACATCCGCCACGCCGACGATCAATCCCTCGTGAGGATGTTCGAGGACGTGCTCGACCACATCGTGCCGAGCCGCGACGAGATCAAGGCCAAGTTAAACGACACCACGCGCGCGCAGCTTCTCAAGGCCATGCCGGCCCTCAAGGAGCGCGCCAAGACCTTGATCGAGCTGATCGACGGCGCCCATTTCATCTTCGCCGACCGGCCGCTCGCGCCCGATCCCAAGGCGCAGGCGCTGCTGACGCCCGAAAACCGCAAGCTGATCGGCCAGCTTCATTCCGCGCTGGAGAAAGTCGAGACGTGGAGCGGCGCCAGCACGGAGGCGGCGCTGCGCGCCTTTGCCGAGGAAAATAGTCTCAAGCTCGGCGCGGTCGCCCAGCCGCTCAGGGCGGCGCTCACCGGACGGACGACGTCGCCTGGTATATTCGAGGTTTTGGACGTGCTCGGACGCCAGGAGAGCCTCGCCCGGCTCGAGGACCAGTCTACGACGTAAGTCGACCATGCGAGTGGCCATCTTGCAGCGCACATAGCAATAATATACCCATCTCCCCGTACATTCTGGAACATCCGGCCTGCCCCATTTCTCCCTTGGGGGACTCCGGCTCCGGCCCGTTTCACCACACATCGGGGACCTCTGATGGACGCAAAAGAAAGCCCAAAGACCGCGACGCTGACGGTCGGAAACAAGAATTTCGATCTCCCGATCCTCAGCGGCAGCGTCGGGCCTGACGTCGTCGATATCGGCAAGCTCTACGGCCAGTCCGGCCTGTTCACCTACGATCCGGGCTTCACCTCGACCGCGAGCTGCCAGTCCAAGATCACCTATATCGACGGCGACGCGGGCGTGCTGGAATACCGCGGCTACCCGATCGAGCAGCTCGCCGAGCACGGCGACTTCCTGGAGACCTGCTATCTCCTGCTCTACGGGAACCTGCCGACCGCCGCCCAGAAGAAGGATTTCGACTACCGCGTGACCCATCACACGATGGTGCACGAGCAGATGGCCCGCTTCTTCCAGGGCTTCCGCCGCGACGCCCACCCGATGGCGATCATGGTTGCGGCCGTCGGCGCCCTCGCCGCGTTCTATCACGATAGCACCGACATCAACGATCCGAAGCAGCGCATGATCGCCTCCATGCGCATGATCGCGAAGATCCCGACGCTGGCTGCGATGGCCTACAAATACACCGTCGGCCAGCCCTTCGTTTATCCCAAGAACTCGCTCGGCTTTGCCGAGAACTTCCTCAACATGTGCTTCGCGGTGCCCTGCGAGGACTACAAGGTCAGCCCGGTTCTCGCCGACGCGCTGGAGAAGATCTTCATCCTGCACGCCGACCACGAGCAGAACGCTTCGACCTCGACGGTGCGCATCGCCGGCTCCTCGGGCGCCAACCCGTTCGCCTGCATCGCGGCCGGCATCGCCTGCCTCTGGGGCCCGGCCCATGGCGGCGCCAACGAGGCCGCGCTGAACATGCTCTATCAGATCGGCACGGTCGACAAGATCCCCGAGTTCATCGCCAAGGTGAAGGACAAGAACTCCGAAGTCCGCCTGATGGGCTTCGGCCACCGGGTCTACAAGAACTACGATCCGCGCGCCAAGATCATGCAGAAGATGTGTCATGCCGTGCTCAAGGAGACCGGCCATGGCGACGATCCGATGCTGAAGGTGGCGATGGAGCTCGAGAAGATCGCGCTCAGCGACCAGTACTTCATCGACCGCAAGCTCTACCCGAACGTCGACTTCTATTCGGGCATCACGCTGAAGGCGATGGGTTTCCCGGTCTCGATGTTCACCGTGCTGTTCGCGGTCGCCCGCACCGTCGGCTGGATCAGCCAGTGGAGCGAGATGATCGAGGATCCCCAGCAGAAGATCGGCCGCCCGCGCCAGCTCTACACCGGCGTCGCCAAGCGCGATTACGTGCCGATCGACAAGCGCTAACGTCAGCCATCACGGCTTCGAAACGGCGTCATCGCAAGATGGCGCCGTTTTCATTTGAGAGACGGAGCACGCCACCGATCCATGCTGCCGCGCACAACAACAAGTCCATGCTAACGGCGGCAGGCGCCTTGACAGCCCAAATGCTCCGCGCGCATTCTTACACTAAGTAAGAATGACGACAGGGATGGAAATGCCGGAGCAGCCGAGAAGTCGGCGGCAGACGCGTGCTGCCATTTTGACTCATTTGCTTCAGTCGGGCGGCTCGTTTCGTCCGCCGCTGGCCAAGGCCGTGCGCCTGTCGGAAGCGAGCCTGTCGCGCATCCTGCTTGACCTGAAGGCCGAGGGCCTGATCGAGGAAGTGCGGCGCCCTGCCCCTTACGTCGGCGGCCCGACCGGCCTCGTGTTGCTCGACGGCGCGGTGGCGCTTGCAGCCTTCGAACTGACGGCGCAGCGGCTCAGCGTCGGTGTCGGCGGCCTGTCGGGCGAATTGCACTACACCGAGCAGGTGCCGCTGCCGAAGACGCCGAATGCCGAGACCGTCGGCCGGGCGTTTCGCGAAGCGATGACGTTGCTGCGCGACTGGACGCGACGCCGCCGGATCACCCTGTCCCAGATCGGCGTCTCGATTCCCGGCCTCGGCCGCCTCAGCATCTCGGCCAATCCGATCATTCCCTGCGACGTCGCTCGCATCGGTGACATGTTCGGCGAGATGTTCGCCGGCGTGCCGCTCGAATTCACCAATTCTGTCGTCGCGCATGCCACCTTTCATCGCTGCCGCACGGAAAACTATCCGTTCAGCGACACGCATCTGTTCGTGCTCGTCAGCCACGGTGTCGCCGGCGCCTGGATGGATGATCCGGCCGAGGCCGATGCCCTGCAGCCGATCGAGCTCGGCCACATGGTATTCGGTCCTGACGGACCGCGCTGCCGCTGCGGACATCACGGCTGCGTCGAGGCCTACGCGTCGATCCCCGCGCTGGCCGAGCTTCTCGGCGTTTCCGAAATCGAGCTGCTCCAGCTCGGCAACGAATGGGTGAACACGGTCCCGATCCCATCGCGCGTGCGGCAGGAATTGCGCCGGCGGCTGTTCCGGCTCGGTCTTGCGATCGGCAACACGCTGAACGTCAAGCCGTGCGGCGGCGTTGCGATCAGCGGCTGGCCGTCGCTTCTGTCGGACGAGGATCGGAAAGCACTGGTCGACGGGATCGACGCCTGCCTGCTGGGCGGACGCAAATTGGCGCAGGTCTCGCTCGCCTTCGTGCCGCCCTCGACCGGCAACGACCCGCAGGCTGCGCTCGCCTTCGCCGCCTTCTGTCTCGCCAGCCGCGGCGGCATGCCAACGGCATCGACGGAGGCGGCCTGACATGCGCTGAGCCTGAACGACCCCACAAGGGCGAAAGATTTCACACCGGGAGGAACTGCCATGCCGATCACAACAACAAGGCGTCGTCTGCTCGCTGGATCTGCTGCCGCGCTCGCATTTCCGCACCTTGCCCGCGCGCAAGGCGCGGCCAAGCCGCGACTGACCGCGATCTCGCAATGGTCTGCGGGCAGCGACGGGGCGGCCATTACGGCGCTCGGCAAGAAATTCGAGGAGAAGGGCGGGGTCTGGCAGCACTCGCCGGTCCCCGGCTTCACCACCGAGATGATGAACAAGCTGCGCGCGCAAATCATGGCCGGCGATCCGCCCGCCTGCTCGCAGCTCAAAGGTCCCGAGATTGCGGCCTGGTCGAAGATTGCCCCGACCGTCAATCTCGACGCTCTCGTCGCGGCCGCCGGCTACGAGAAGGTGGTCGCTCCGGACCTTGCAAAACTGCACAAGCCCGGCGGCAAATGGATTGCGCTGCCGCTGCAGATCTACAGCACCAACATGCTGTTCCTGTCCAAGCGCGCGATGGACAAGGCCAAGGCGGACAAGGTCCCCGTCACCTGGGCCGACTTCAACGACCTCGCCGAAAAGATGAAGGCGGGCGGCGTCGCCTCTCCCATCGCCAACGGCGGCACCCGCCCTGACGACGGACAGAAGTTCGAGGCCGCTCTCGCCGGCATCAGTCCCCTCGCCTATCGCGCGGCCATCATGAATCTCGATAAGAAGGCCCTCGAGGGTCCCGAGATCAAGGCCGCGTTCGCCCAGCTGCGCAAGATCGCCGACTGGATGGACCCCAACGTCGGCGCCCAGCATTTTTCGACCAACCTGAAGCGCTTCATCGACGGCGACATGGGCATGATGATCATGGGCGGCTGGGCGCAGGGCGTATTGCGCAATGCCGGCTTCAAGCTCGAGGACTTCATGATTACGCCGGGTCCGAGCGACAACGGCAAGCCAGTCTTCCTGTTGAATGCCGATGCCTTCATCTTCTGGCAACGCAAGGAGGCGGACCTGCAGGCCGGCCAGACGCTGATGGCCCAGCTCGTCATGGATCCGGCGATTCAGACGATGTATTCGCAGATCACTGGCTCCATCCCGGTGCGCACCGATGTCGACCTGTCCGGTGAAGGCTGGTCGGATGGGCAACGAACGACCGCAAAGGCCCTGAAGGACGCCATCGCCAGCAATCAGGCCGTCCTCAGCATGGCGCACAACATGGCGCAGGAAAACGGCATGACGGCCGCGATGATCGACGTGATCACGGAGTACGTGAAGAACAAGTCGATCAAGCCCGAGCAGGCGGCCACGCGCCTCGCCGAGGCCGTCGAGGGCGCGCGTTGAGCAATGCCGCTGCGATGAGACCGGGCCGGCCGGCGCTTCCCGAATGGGTACGCCGGCTGCCCGAATATCTGATGATCTGGGTGCCGCTGCTGCTGTCGGCCGCGCATCTGGTGTCGTTCTCGCTGTGGACGATCTGGATCTCGTTCACGCCGTCCACGCTGGTCCCCGTTACGGGCTGGGTGGGCTTTCGCAACTACACGGCGGTCGCGGCATCGCGGAACTGGCAGATCGCCTTCGACAATCTGCTGCTGTTCGGCAGCGCCTTCGTGCTGTTGAGCGCAGCGACCGGCCTCATCCTCGCGATCCTGCTCGATCAGCGCATTCGCGGCGAGAACGTGCTGCGATCCATCTTCCTCTATCCCCTGGCGGTGTCGTTCGTGGTCACCGGCACGGTCTGGAGCTGGCTGCTCAATCCCGGGCTCGGCATCCAGAAGCTGGTCCACGACCTCGGCTGGACCTCCTTCAAGTTCGACTGGCTGATCGACCGCGACATGGCGATCTGGACCATCGTCGTCGCTGCGATCTGGCAATCCTCGGGCTTTGCCATGGCGCTCTTCCTTGCCGGCCTTCGCTCCGTCGATTCCGACATCATCAAGGCCGCGCAGATCGACGGCGCGGGACCGGTCCGAACCTACCGGCGCATCATCCTGCCGTCGCTGTGGCCAATCACTATCACGGTCGTCGTGATCCAGCTGCAGTTCGCGATTTCGACCTTCGATCTCGTGCGCGCACTCACCAACGGCGGGCCGGGAATCGCGACCCAGCTGCCGGCACTGGTGGTGTACGATCTGATGTTCCAGCGCAGCCTGCTCGGCCGCGGCGCGGCGGCGGCCGTGCTCATGTTGCTCATTCTTCTCGCGGTACTGCTGCCCTATGCGGCGTGGCGATATATCCAGCGACGGCGGGCCGCCCATGCCTGATCGCAGCTTCGCACCAAGCCGGATCTTGATTTATCTCGCGGTTTTCTTGATCGCCGCGGCCTGGCTCGCGCCGCTGGTCGTCGTGGTGCTGAACTCGCTGCGGAGCAACGAGGAGATCGCGCAGGGATCGATGATCGGCTGGCCGCAGCATGTCGCCTGGCGCAATTACGCCGCAGCCTGGAGCGGCTTCTGCGTCGCCGAGACCTGCGCCGGCATCCGGCCCTACATGCTGAATTCCGCGCTGGTCACGATTCCCGCCACGATCTTATCGACCCTGCTCGGCGCAATCGCGGGGTACGCCGTGTCGCTCTGGCGCTTTCGCGGCGACAACTGGATCTACGGCATCGTGACGCTCGGCCTGTTCCTCCCCCAGCAGATGCGCCTGCTGCCCTGGACCATCGTGCTGCGCGACGTCGGCCTCATCAACACGCTGACCGGCCTCGTGCTGATCCACACCATCCAGGGCCTCTCCTTCACCACGTTGTTCTGCCGCAACTATTACGTCGCCATTCCCCCTGAATTGATCCGGGCCGCGCGCATCGACGGCGCGGGCTTCTTCCGCATCTTCTGGCGCATTATCCTGCCGCTCTCCGGCCCGATCCTGATCGTCACGGTGATCTGGCAGTTCACCCATATCTGGAACGAGTTCCTCTATGGCGTGACGTTCACCACCGGCCAGCAGCAGCCCGTCACCGCAGCGCTCATCGCGCTGTCCGCCGCGGTCGCCGATATCCCGCAGCATGGGGTGCAGAGCGCCGCAGTGATCATCGCCGCGCTGCCCACGCTGTTGATCTACCTGCTCGCCGGCAAGTACTTCGTCCGCGGCCTGACTGCCGGGGCCGTGAAATGATGGAGTTGCCGTCAATGGAGTTGTCATGGCAGCACTGAGCATCCGCGCCCTGTCCAAGCGTTACGCCAATCTGGAGGTGCTGAAGGACATCGCGCTCGACATCGAGAGCGGCGAGTTCACCGTGCTGGTCGGCCCGTCCGGCTGCGGCAAGTCCACGCTGCTCAACATCGTCGCCGGGCTCGACCGCCCGAGCGCGGGAACGATCGAGATTGGCGGGCGCGTCGTCAATGACGTCGCGCCGAAAGACCGCGACATCGCCATGGTGTTCCAGTCCTACGCGCTCTATCCCTCGATGACGGTGCGCCAGAACATCACCTTCGGCATGGAATGCCGCCACGTTCCCAAGGCCGAGCAGGACGCTGCGGTCGGCAATGTCGCAAAGCTGCTCCAGATCGAGCCGCTGCTCGGCCGCAAGCCCTCGCAATTGTCCGGCGGCCAGCGCCAGCGCGTGGCGATGGGGCGCGCGCTGGTGCGCAATCCCCTGCTCTTCCTGTTCGACGAGCCGCTCTCCAACCTCGACGCCAAGCTGCGCGTCGAGATGCGGATGGAGATCAAGCGCCTGCACCAGCGCATCGGCGCTACCATCGTCTATGTCACCCACGACCAGATCGAGGCGATGACGATGGCGACGCGTATCGCCGTGATGCATCAGGGCAGCGTGCAGCAATTCGCCGACCCCGACACCGTGTACCGCTATCCCGCCAATCTGTTCGTCGCCCGCTTCATGGGCTCGCCGCCGATGAACACCATGCCGGCGCGGCTCGAGGCCGAAAATGGCGGCCCGGTCGTCGTGATCGGCGCGGGGCGGCCGGACGAGCTTCGTCTGCGCCTCGCGGGATACGACGCCGCAGCCCCCTTTGTCGGGCGCAAGGTGGTGTTCGGAATCCGGCCGGAATGCATTGCCGAGGGCAGCCGCACGTTTTCCAGCGAAGCGCCCGTCATCGTCGAGGCGCCGGTGGAGCTGGTCGAGCCGACCGGTGCCGAGACGATGGTGTTGCTGCGGCTCGCCGGCGAGCCCGCGATGGCGCGAATCTCGCCGGATATCCGTCCCGCGTCCGGCGCGACCGCCGCCTTCGCGCTCGACACCCGCCGCATTTGCCTGTTCGACCCCGAGACGGAGCGACTGATCGCATGACGAAGACGACCTATTCCAGCCTTGCCGGCCGCGTGGTCCTGATCACCGGAGGAGCCAGCGGCATCGGCGCCGCCTTCGTCCGGGCCTTCGCGGGCCAAGGTGCCCGCGTCGCCTTCCTCGACATCGACAAGGACGCCGGCGAAGCCCTGGTGCGGGAGATTGCGGCCTCGTCCGGGGCCGCGCCGCTGTTCGTGCCCTGCGATCTCCTCGACATCGATGCCTTGCGCAAGGCGATGGCAGAAATCCACCGTTCGCTCGGCGATGCCGCCGTTCTCGTCAACAACGCCGCCAACGATCAACGCCAGGTTCTCGCCGAGGTGACGCCGGCCGAGTTCGACTGGATGGTCGGCGTCAATCTCAAGCACGTCTTCTTCGCCGCGCAAGCGGTGGTGCCGCAGATGCAGGCGCGCGGCGGCGGCTCGATCATCAACATGTCGTCGATCGCATGGATGCGCGGCGCGCCGGCGCTGCCGGTCTATGCCGCGGCGAAAGCGGCGATCGTCGGCTTCACCAACTCGCTGGCGCGGTCGGTCGGCCCCGATCGCATTCGCGTCAACGCGATCGCGCCGGGCATGGTGATCACCGAGCGCCAGCGCCGGCTGTGGTATCCGGACGATCGGGTCATCGCCGAGATGCGCTCCCGCCAGGCCGTTCCGGATGCGGTGACGCCCGAGGATATCGCCAACATGGCGCTATTCCTCGCTTCCGACGAAAGCCTGCGCATCACCAGCCAGTGTTTCAGGGTCGATGGCGGACTCGCCTAGGGCGGGTCCGCATAAGACCGTTCGAGTCCTCTTTGCTTGGCCCTCCGTGGCTTTCGACAATAATGGTCGGAACCAGGAAACCTTGGGACGTTCGCGCGTTTAGGGGCCGGAGCAAGCGGTGGAGGAAGACATGCGAACAGCAATTCTCGCATTGATTGTAGTTGCCGGAAGCGCAATTGCTTTCCAAGCAACGGCCCAACAGCAAAAGGCCGCACCCAGTGAGCAAACCAAGGAGGAGATGAACCGGGATGTAGACCAGGGACTCAAGGCTGGCCAGCCCAATGAGCAGATGCAGCGCGAAGCAGACAAAGGGATCAAGACTCGCAACTCCGGAGAGTCCGGATACGTGGCCGATCAAGACAAGCCCGCCGCTTCCCCGCATCCACCGGGCCGACCGGGAAGTGAGCAGACCACCGGCTCGGGTGGTCAGACCGGCACTCCGAAATAGAGCATGTGGAGTGGCCTGGACGTGATTGCAGCCGTGAGAACGCTTACGTGAGCTCGTCCAACCATCTCTGAGCCAGTTTCGGCTCCCCCGGAGTGTTTGAAAGGCGAGTGCCCATCTGCAGGAATCGTGCATGAAGCGCGAAGGGCTCCAAGCCGCACTTGTCACGCAGGCGTTCGATTCTTGAGCCCAATTCAAGCAGTTCTTCCCTTGCCGGGCTGCGCAAGCCGACCCGTTCATACGAGCCGAAGAGACCCCATTCTCCCTTGGCGCACGCTTGCAAAGCGGGCAGAAGCAATTCGCCATATGCAGCTTCCAAGGCCGCGAGCTGCCGTTCGTACGAGGCTCTCATCGGCTCGAATAGGTTCTTGGGTCAAAAAATGCGGCGAGACCGGAGACGACTGCGACAACCGCCAAGAACAGGACCGTGGTAGGATCGATGAGCAAATACACGACTGCCATTATCCCGGCGATGGTCAGAGCTGGTCCAATGAGCACAGGGTGCGTCTTGAGCCAGTTGATCGCCCCGTGGCGGACCCGAGGGATGTAGGCCGTTGCGGCGAGGAGAGCGACAAGTACAACAAGCCATTTTGGCATGGGATGAAGCGTCTTATTTGCCCTGCACCACGATAGCCAGGCAGGCTTTCGTCCGCATGAAGAATACAGTTCAAATGATAGCGACTGCCCGGCCTCCGACTCTCTCCCCCATAGTAGGCGCTGCCGAAACGGAGAGAACATGAACGTGCCCGAAATCATTGGACGAGCCATCGAGATCGGTACACTTGACGGTAGGATTACCTTCGATGATCTGAACGAGCTTTGTGAGGGGGCGATGCTTGACCCCAAAGACATAGACCGCATTCTCAACGCCCTGAGCGAAGCAGGAATTCGGATCGAAGGAGACTGACGCCCGCAATGGGGTCACAAGCCGGCGATCGCGGCTATCGACCAGGCCGCTTCTGTCGCACGCGGCATAGGCCGGTGCCGTTCTCGCCGGAGAATCGCGACCTGCCCCCGACCGTATTCACGGGCTGGTTGCGAAAATGAGGATTAATCCATTTGCGCGAAACAACCGCGGCTTGTGAAACCCGGGAAAACAGGCTTAGCTAAGGGAACAGCGTCCAAACGGCGGCAAGGACCGACGCATCAGAGTGACCACGGAAACACTATGGCCATCCCCCGTGAACCCGATGCCAGCCCGAGACCCGACGCGCTTGTAGGGCCGGACGCCGCGCGAGAGGTTGCTGCCGGCCAGCGCAAGCTGGTGGCCGTGCTCGCGGCCGACATTGTCGGCTACAGCCGATTAATGGAAGCGGACGAGGAAGATACCCACAAGCGGGTCCTCTCGCTCCGCGCGACAATTATCGACCCGACGATCGCAAAGCACAGGGGGCAAGTGATCAAGAACACCGGAGACGGTTTTCTTGCGGTGTTTGACAGCGCAAATGACGCCTCCCAATGCGCGCTCGCAATTCAGCACGGCGCCAATGCGATGTCGGCGGAAGAACCGGAACATCGCTTCATCAGTCTCCGGATGGGAATCAACGTTGCCGACGCGATCTTTGAACGGGAGGATATTTATGGCGACGGCGTGAACATCGCGGCCCGGCTTCAGACCTACTCCGAGCCCGGCGGCATCGTGGTCTCGGGCGCTGTCGCGGATCAGATCAGTGAGCAGGCCGGCGTCTCCGTCGTCGACTTCGGCGAGCTGCATCTTCGGAATCTGTCGCGTCCCGTGAAAGCGTTCGGGCTGCGCATCGAGCGGTCACCGCGTCCGCTGGCGGATAGTCCGGTCAGGGCGCAGGGACGGCCATCCATCGTCGTTCTGCCATTTCGCAATCTCGCCAGTCAGGATGATGCCTATTTCGCCGAGGGGATCGTCGACGAGATCATTCACGCGCTTTCCGCGCTGAAGGAGCTGTTCGTGATATCGCGCGGATCGACGCTGGGTTATGGCAGCGAGATCATCGACGTCCGCGCCATCGGGCGCGAACTGGGCGTGCGCTATGTGCTCTACGGCAGCGTTCGCCGCTCCGGCGGGCGGCTGCGTATCAATACCGAGCTCAACGACACCGAGTCGGGCAACATCATCTACTCCGATCGTCACGAAGGCGAGCTCAGCGAGCTGTTCGCGCTGCAGGAGCAAATCTCGACGCGCGTGGTCACGACGATCGCGCCACATGTTCGCGAGTGGGAGCGTGCACGGGCCCTGCGCAAGCATCCGCAGAATTTGACCGCCTACGATCTGGTTCTCCAGGCGCTGAGCTATCTGTACCGCATGGACTATGACTCGTTCTCGCGGGCGCGCGGCTTGCTGCAGCAGGCCATCACGCATGATCCCAGTTATGCGCCGGCCTATTCATACCTCGCATACTGGTACATGTTCAGGGTCGGCCAGGGCTGGTCCACCGACGCCGCGGCCGACAGCATGGAGGCGTCGCGCAACGCCGCCAAGGCAATCGAGCGCGATGGCAACGATGCGCTCGCTCTGGCGATCGACGGTCACGTGCATTCGTTCCTGTTCAAGGATTTCGAGACAGCGACCCGCCTGTTGGACCGCGCGATCACGGTCGGACCCAATTCGGCCATGGCATGGACGATGAGCAGTGCGACCTGCGGCTATCTCGGCGAAGGCTCGACCGCCGTCTTGCGCGCCGAACATGGCTTGCGCTTGTCGCCGCTGGATTCACACGTGTTCTGGCACGAGCACCTGCTTTCCCAGGCCCACTACATCAACGGCAATTTCGATGAAGCGGCTGCCTGGGGTTGGCGAGCGGCGAAGCATAATGAGCGCTTCACCTCGAACTTCCGCATCCTCGCAGCCAGCCTGGTGGCCATCGGAAAGTTTGTAGACGCGCGCCAGATCGCACAACGCCATATGCTGGTTGATCCGAATTTCCATTTGCAGGCCTGGGCGGACCGCACGCCGCTCAACGCGGCCACCCGCGACAATCTTCGACAACGACTCAAGGCGGCAGGATTTCCAGACTGAGTTTTTAGCAAGAGATAGGCGGCAAATCATTGGGAGGCTGCGATGGCAGGCAACGCCGGGAATGCAGGAAACGCAGGCAACGCTGGGAATGCTGGAAACGTCGGCAATGCAGGCTCTGGCGGCGGTTGGATCTTTCCGGATCGCGTAGACCTGCCGTTCATCACGGAAACAGGCGTCAGCACCAACCGCACCACCGTCACCGAATTCCCGGAGCGCAACTGGACTCCGGACTGGTACGCCTGGCGGCTGCTGGCCGAATTCGCCATTAACGGTGGATGGAGCTCGATCACGGTTACCGCCCCCAGTGCAAACACGGGAGCCGAGATCGACACGCTCGTCACAATGGCCAAAGACGAGCGGGCGGATGCGCTTGGCGAGATTTTTGCACAGAACGACGAGTTTCTGAGCTACTTCATGGCGCTTCTCAACGTCACGCCAAACTCGCATCCAAACACCTGTCGCGTGATGATGACGGCAAGCCTGATCGCGCTCCAGGTCGCGATGCATTGGAAAGCCTACTACAAGCGGCCGCGACCGTCGCAAATCTGCCCCGCGCTGTTGCCGCCGATCCAGGTTCCCGGCCACGCGTCCTATCCCAGCGGGCACGCGACTCAGGCGCATCTGGTGGCGCTCTGCCTGAAGTTGGTCCTCCCGGCGTCGGTGAAGCCGATGGCGGATGATCTCACCGTGCTCGCAGGTCGGATTGCGCGAAACCGCCAGATCGCCGGTCTCCACTACCAGAGTGACACGGACGCCGGCGTTCGATTGGCCAGTGATCTCTTCGGTATTCTGGACAACAAAACGTCCGTGCCAAGTTTCGATGACTTGGTCACAGCTGCCAAGGGGGAGTGGCCATGAGCGCGCGCGCGAGTGGTCTCGAGCTGAGCAAGCTTCCTACGCGGGATGAATTGAACGCGAGTCTGGGTCGGCAGATATTGCTGCCACCGCCACCGCCGCCCAAGAACTTCGACGCGCTGACTGCCGATGCGCGGGACCTCGAATTCTACCGGCTTCCGCCCAAGCCGCCCCCGGGCGCGGGACGCACGGCAGAGGCGTTATGGGCCAAGCTTTTTTCCAAGCCTATCGAAGTCCTGCCTATGATCTATCCGGGCTCCGCTCCCGACTTTCGTGTCAACCGCGGCCGTTTGGGCGCGGGCTATCCCGGCCGACACGAAACCAGCTTCAATTGGTCGGGCGCATGTATTGCGGCGACGGAGGGCACCCAGTTCACACAGGTGTGGGGGGCCTGGAAGGTCCCTACGCCAACCGCCCCCTCGCCCGCGCCGGGCGATTATCGCTGTTCGACCTGGATCGGGATCGATGGTCATCGGCGTTTCGATATTTCGCTGCCGCAGATCGGAACGACGCAAAAGATCGTGGTCGCCAACGACGGCAGCGTCGGCACGCCGACCGCGGAAGCATGGGTTCAATGGTGGTTTCGCGGTGACCGCGACACCGGTCCGTGGACACTTCCCAACTTTCCAGTGGACCCGGGGGACCACGTCAGATGTGTTCTGACCGTCATGGCGCCAGACCACGTCCGTTTTTTCATCAAGAATGAATCGAAGGGCGGAAAGTCGCTTTCGGTCGATCTCCTTGCGCCGACGATTCCGCTTCCCTCCCCGATCGGAATTCCGATCGAATTTCCGGCACGCGGCCGTACGGCGGAGTGGGTCACGGAGCGCCCCACCGTCCTGCATGCGACCGACCTCTATCGCTTGCCCAATTATGACGTGACGAAGTTCGTGGATTGCTTCGCGCTCGCGGGCACCGGCGGGATCGGCTTTCAGCCTCAAGATCTGGAGAATGCCAGGCTGATCAAGATGATCGAGGTCCGCGACAATCCGCATCGGACCGCGCCATTGTCGAAACCGGAAAAGCTGGACCAGCAAACCGTGCAAACCAGGTTCGTGGGCTGAACTTTCTCAGCTCGTTTGCACGCCCTGGCGCATCGTCGCGAGCACGATGTCGGCGGCGAGCACGCTCGGCGACGTGTTGCCGGTCGACATGATCCGATCGAGCCGGGCGAAGGCCTCGACCTGCGCGCGGCGGAGCGGCGAATCCGTCAGCAGCGCGGACAGCGCAGGTGCCAGCTTTTCCGGCGTGCATTCCTCCTGCAAATACTCCGGAATGACATCCTTGCCGATCACGAGATTGGCGAGGATCACCGATGAGACGCGGATCGCGCGGCGCAGGATGAAGGCCTCGATGGCGCCGACGCGATAGGCCGTCACCATCGGAATGCCCGACAGCGCGAGCTCGAGCGTCACCGTGCCGGATTTCGCCAGCGCCGCGTGGGCGATGCGGAAGGCGGCCCGCCTCTCGTTCTCGCCGACCACGATCTCCGGCTTGACCGGCCAGTTTGCGATGCCTTCGCGGATGGTGGCTTCGAGATGCGGCATGGTCGGCAGCATCAATTCGAACGCACGGCCCTCACCCCTCAAGCGGCCGAGCGTTGCGCCGAACACGTCGAGATGATGCCTGACCTCGCTGCGGCGGCTGCCGGGCAGCACCAGCAGCACCGGCGGCTCATCGTCTCGGCGCTTCTGCTCCTCCGCGCTCGGCCGCAGCGAGCCCAATTGCTCGATCAGGGGATGGCCGACATAGCTGCAGGGCGGCCCGCCCAGCTTGCGGTATTCCTCCGGCTCGAACGGCAGCAGGCCGAGCACGTGGTCGACATAACCGAGCATGGTCCGCGCCCGTCCCGGCCGCCACGCCCAGAGCTGCGGCGAGACGTAATCGACGATCGGGATCGCCGGACTGCGCGAGCGCACGCGGCGGGCGACGCGGTGGGTGAAGTCGGGGCTGTCGATGATGACGAGCACGTCGGGCGCGGCCTCGGTCACCGCGTCGGCCGTCTGCCGGATCAGCCGCAGGATCTTCGGCAATTGCTGCACCACCGCGGCAAATCCGACGATCGACAGCTCCTCGATCGGAAACAGCGAGTCCAGGCCCTCGCGCGCCATGGTGCGGCCGCCGACGCCGACGAACTGCACACCGCCGCCGCCGAGGCGCTGGCGCAGCACCTTCATCAGGGCGCTGCCGAGCCTGTCGCCGGATTCCTCCGTCGCGATCAGGAATATCTTGCGCTTGGGATCGCGCGACATCACGCGGGCAGGCCGATGATGAAGAGATATTTGGCATCGGCGAGCGCGATCATCGCCTGCGGCTCGGCGGCGATGGTGTTGCCGGCGATGACGGCGATGCCGGCAAGGCCGGCGGCCGCGACGCCCTCGATGGTGCGCGGACCGATCGTCGGCAGGTCGAAGCGCAGATCCTGGCCGCTCTTCGGCGCCTTCACCAGCACGCCGCGTCCCGTGGCGGCGCGGATGCGGCCCTCCTCGCGCAGCCGCGCGACGCGGGCGAGCAGCGCGTCGGTGCCCTCGATGTCCTCGACCGCCACGACATGACCGTCGATCACGACCGCAGCCTGGCCGATGTCGAACGGACCAAGCGCGGTCAGCACCGCCCGGCCGCGCGCGATGTCGCTCTTGCTGGCGTCGCTCGGCCAGGCGCGGCTGATGCAGCCCTCGGGCATCAAGAGATCCGGCGCGACGTCCTTGATGCCGACCATGCGGAAGCCGTCCTGCTCGAGGATGCGCCCGACACCCGACAGCAAATGATCGTCGCCGCCGCGGAAAGCGCGGATGACGTTGCCGAGCAGGCGCAGCGTCGTGACGTCGAAGCGGATCTCCGACAGCGACGGCCGCACCAACGTGCCGATGAAAATCAGGTCGCGGCAGCCCTCCTCGCGAAACAGCCGCATCGCGCGGCCGAGCTGGCCGACCGATATCCAGCGATGGCGGAACTTCTCCACCCGTGCCGGATCGCAAGCCCCGCGCAGCGGAAACAGCACCGGCGTGATTCCGTGCGCGGCGAGCGACTCGGCGACCGCGAACGGCATGGCGCCGCCGCCGGCGACGATGCCGACCGGTGACGAAACCTGCAAAGCCGCCGATGTCGTGCCCTCGGCCATCCCAGCATCACTTCGCGATGGCGGGAAGACAGAGCGGGCGCTTGCCCTTGCCGATGAAGTCGAGGATCTCGGCGATGGCGGGATCCTCGCCCGCGAGCGGCCGCGCCGCCTCCAGCCGCGCGGCGAAGGTGCCGGCGCCATGGAAGAGCTTTTGATAGAACGCACGCACGGTGGCGAGCCGCTGCTTGGTGAACTTGCGCCGCTTCATGCCGATCAGATTGAGGCCTTCGAGCACGGCATATTGGCCGTTGACGAGACCGAACGGAATGATGTCGTCGCGCACGCCGCACACGCCGCCGACCATGACCTGCGCCCCGATGCGGGTGAACTGGTGCACGGCGGACAGCCCGCCGATGAAGACGAAATCGCCGATCTCGCAATGGCCGCCCAGCGTTGCCGAGGTCGCGAAGATCACGTCGTTGCCGACATGGCAGTCGTGGCCGACGTGGCTGCAATTCATGAAATAGCCGCGGTCGCCTACCGAGGTGACGCCCCCGCCGGCGACGGTCCCTGCGTTCATGGTCACGGATTCGCGGATGGTGCAGCCCGAGCCGATCTTCAGCTGCGTCAGCTCGCCACGATAGCTGAGCGATTGCGGGGGCGTGCCGAGCGAAGCGAACGGATAAATGGTGCAGCCGTCGCCGATCGTGGTCTGCGCCGTGACGTGCACATGCCCGATCAGCTTGCAGTTCGCGCCGATCACGACGTTCGGGCCGATGATGCAATAGGGTCCGATCTCGGTACCCTCGCCGATCACGGCGCCGTCCGCGATCCGCGCGGTGGGATCAATCTTGCTCATCAAGCCAATCTTACTCGTCAAGAAGGTCTGGTTATGTATTGAAGTCGCTCGGTTTTCGGGTGGTTAGCGCGACTATGCCCGATCTGTCCAGTGACGTATCATCTCGGCGTGTTTCAAGTGCTGGATGAGGCGGCCTTCCCCGCCCATCAACAAGTTCATGCGGAGCTTCAACGATCGTGGTCAGGGCCCTGGTCCTTCTGCTGGCACAGCTCGCGAGCACGCCGATCGTGTCGGAGGCGGTCGAGACCGGCGAAGACCGCCTGGTCGATCTCCGAACCTTCGAATGCCGGGACATCACCCGCAGCACGGTGCTTCAGCGCGTCTGTTACGATCGCGCGCAGCAGGACCTGATCGTCGCGAGCAACGGCGCCTATCACCGCTATTGCGGCGTGCCGGCGGACACGGTCGAGCGCCTCCTCGGCGCGCCGTCCATGGGCCAGTTCTTCAACCGAAACATCAGGCGCGAGGCGGCCGGCAGCCGCTACGATTGCACCTGAGTCCGGGGCCGCTCAGTCGGTCAGCATGGCGCCGACGTCGGCTTCGGCGACGACCTGCCCGTTGACCTTGGCGTCGCCGTGAAACCACCACATGGCCTTGCGTCGGCCGAGCGAGCGCATGTGATACTCGATCGTGTCGCCCGGCAGCACGGGCTTGCGGAATTTGCACTTGTCGATGGTGAGGAAATAGACCGCCCGCGGCTTCTCGGTGCCCTCGACCGACTTGATGCCGATCACGCCCGCGGTCTGCGCCATCGCCTCGATCATCATGACGCCGGGATAGACCGGACGCTCGGGGAAATGCCCCTGAAACGCCGGCTCGTTGAAGGTGACGTTCTTAATGCCGATGCCGCTGTAATCGGCGCGGATGTTGATCACGCGGTCGATCAGCAGCATCGGAAAGCGGTGCGGCAGCGTCTGCAGAATCGCGTTGATGTCCACCAGCTCGAACTTAACAGGTGATTCCGCCGTCATTCCCGTCCCTCGTCCTTCGGATCGGCCTTGCTGTCGCGTACCAGGCGCTCCACCGCGATGATCTCCTTGAACCATTGCTTGGTCGGTTTGGCGAAGAAGCCACCCCAACGGCCATTCGGCGGGATGTCGTCCTTGACCCCGCTCATCGCGGTAACCTGGGCGCCATCACCGATCTTGAGGTGATTGTTGATGCCGACCTTTGCTCCCAGCGCCACGTTGTCGCCGATCGTCAGGCTGCCCGCGAGGCCGATCTGGGCCGCCAGCAGGCAATTCCGGCCGATCGTCACATTGTGGCCGATCTGGACCTGATTGTCGATTTTGGTGCCCTCCCCGATCACGGTGTCGCGCAAGGAGCCACGGTCGATGGTGGTGCCGGCCCCGACCTCCACGTTGTTCTGGATCAGCACGCGGCCGGTCTGGGGGACCTTCAGATGCCCCTCGGGGCCGAAAAAGATGAAGCCGTAGCCGTCCTGGCCGATCGAGCAGCCGGGATGGATCAGCACGTTGTTGCCGATCAGGGCGCATTGGATCGCCGTGCGGGCGCCGACATTGCAGTCCCGACCGATCTTGACGCCGGGGCCGATGACCGCGCCGGCGCCGATCACCGTGCCGCTGCCGATCTCGACGTCGGGGCCGATGACCGCCAGGGGCTCGACGATGACGTCGTCCTCAAGCCGGGCCGAGGGATCGATGATGGCGGACGGTGCAACACCCTCGATGCCGAACCAGGATTGCGGCCGCAGCGCATCGGCGTGCCATTCCCGTGCGATCCGGACGAAGGCGCGGAAAGGCTGCGCCACCCGCAGCACGGCCACGTGGGCAGGCACCTGGGCCTCGAAGCGTGGACTCACCAGGCAGGCCCCGGCGCGGGTCGCTTTGAGTTCCTCGAGATATTTGAGGTTGTCGAAAAAGGCCAAATGCATCGGACCCGCTTCGCCCAGCGAAGCAAGGCCCGAGATGACGTGGCCGCCCCGCGCGGGGTCGACAAGCTGCGCCTGGGTCAGCGTGGCAATGTCGGCCAACGCTGCGGCAGGCGGTTTTGTGAAGAAGGTCGGCTGCGCCATTCCACCCCGTCGCGGTCCGGCTTCGGCATGAAGCGGTCGGGCCGCATCATGCCTCATGTCTTGGATCGGCACGATCCCTTTCGGAAACCGGCTCCGGTGGCCCGGATCGTGCCGTGCTGATCGAATTAGAACGTGGTGCCGCCGCCGAACCGGAATTCCTGCGTACGGTCGTATTTGCCCTTGCTGAGCGGCACGGCGTAGTCGAAGCGCAGCGGTCCGAACGGCGACTGCCAGATCACGCCGACACCGACCGACGAGCGAACGACCTTGCTGTCGTCATACACGAGACCGGTGCAGGTCCCCGTGCTCGAGGGATTGATGCTCGACGGGATACAGCCCGGCGCGTTGACCTCGTTGGTGGCGGTCCAGCTCGTCGGTCCCCTGTAATCGTAGAGGCCGCCGGCGTCGGCATAGACCGCGCCCTTCAGACCCACTTCCTTGGGCAGGAACCAGAACGGCATCTGCAGTTCGAGCGAAGCGCCCCAGTATTTGGTGCCGCCGAGCGCATCCTGCGTGCCGAAGGGGTTCAAGTCGCGCGGACCGATGCCGTTGGGCGAAAAGCCGCGGACGAGGTTCGGGCCCATCTGGAAGTGGTCGAGCATGCGCAGATCGGTGCTGCCTATCTTGTTCAGCATACCGCCTTGCAGGCGAACGAGGCCGACGATGTCGGACACGAGCGGAGTGTAGTACTTCGCGTCGACGACCGACTTCAGATAGGAGACGTCGCCGCCGACGCCCGCGAAGTCCTGCCGGAAGTCGACGAGCAGACCGTCGGTCGGGTTCTTGTTGTTGTCCAGCGTATTGTAGGTCAGCGTGTAGCCGAGCGCCGAGGTCAGCGTCTTGCCGTTGGCGAGCTCCTTGCGCACCGGCAGCGAAGCTTCGCCATCGTTGTAGCAGCCGAGACCGTTGGTGGACGGATCCAGAGGTATACCGGTGGCAGCGGAGAAGGCCGGGCTGGGGTTGAAAGCAGACGAACCAACGACGTTGTTACAGTTCGCCAGATAGGACGGCAGGGTGATTTCCTGCCGATAGATCGAGTAGCGCAGCTGGAGCGAGAGATCTTCACGCAAGGAGAAGCCGAGGCGCGGCGAGAAGCCGAGCGTCTTGGTGCCGTAGGAGATGTAGCTGTTGGACTTCTGCTCACGCTGATAGAGGTCGAGGCCGAGCGCGACGCGATAGTCGAGCAGGTACGGCTCGACGAACGACAGCGAGTAGCCGCGCGCATACTGGCCATAGGTCACCGCAGCCTTGGCGAACAGGCCGCGACCGAGCAGGTTGCGCTCTGACACCGAGACTTCGGCCAGCGCGCCGTCGGTCGTGGAGTAACCGCCCGAGACCGAGAAGTCGCCGGTCGATTTCTCTTCCATGTCGACGATCAGGATGACGCGGTCGCTCGACGAGCCCGGCTCGGTCGTGATCTTGACGCTCTTGAAATAGTCGAGGTTCTTCAGGCGCCGCTCGGCACGGTCGACCAGCGCGCGGTTGTAGGCATCGCCTTCCGAGATGTCGAACTCGCGGCGGATCACGTAGTCGCGCGTGCGGGTGTTGCCGCGCAGGTTGATGCGCTCGATATAGGTGCGCGGGCCCTCGTCGATGTTGAACACGACGGACACGGTATGCGCTTCGAAGTTGCGGTCGCCGCCCGGCCGGACCACGGCGAAGGCATAGCCGCGGCGGGAGGCCTCGATCTGCATCTCCTCGACCGACTTCTCGACCGATTCGACGTTGTAGAGCGAGCCGACATTGACGCGCGAATAGCCGCGCATCGAGGTCGGGTCGAAGTTCGGAATAGAGCTGCGGAAATCGACCGCGCCGACGCGGTATTGCGCGCCTTCCTCGATCTTGAAGGTGACGTTGAAGCCCTTCTTCTCCGGATCGTACTCGGTCAGCGCTGCGACGACCTGCACGTCGGCGAAGCCGTTCTTGAGATAGAATCGGCGGATCAGATCGCGATCGGCTTCGACGCGATCGGGATCGTAGACGTCACCGCTGCCGAGGAAGCTCAGCAGGTTCGTCTCGCGGGTCTTGATCACGTCGCGGAGGCGGTAGGACGAGAAGGCGTTGTTGCCGACGAACTCGATCGACCGGACGCCGGTCTTGACGCCCTCCTCGATCGTGAAGATCAGGTCGACGCGGTTGTTCGGCTGCTCGATGATCTCGGGCGTGACGCGCACGTCGTAGCGGCCGGAGCGGCGATAGATTTCGGCGATACGGAGCGTGTCCGACTGCACCATGGCGCGGGAGAAGGTGCCGCGCGCCTTGGATTGGACTTCAGCGGTGAGTTGCTCGTCCTTGATCTTCTTGTTGCCCTCGAAGGCGATGCGGCCGATCACCGGGTTTTCCACCACGGAGACGATCAGCTGGCCGCCGGAGCCGCGGTTGATCCTGACGTCCTGGAACAGGCCGGTCTCGATCAACGCCTTGAGGCCGTCGTCGATGGCGGCCTGATCCAGCCGGCCGCCGGGACCCGGCTTGAAATAGGAGCGGATCGTCTCCACCTCGACGCGGCGATTCCCTTCGACGGAAATCGACTGGACGGTCTGAGCGAGCGCAGACGAAGACACGAAAACAGCCCCAACCGGGGCAACCACCGGCGCGCCGAACAAGATCAGGGTTGCGATCAAGCCCCCCCGGAGTCGCAGTCCAAACTTCATCGCGCAACGCGCCCTTATCATTCCGTGCCAGACCCAACCCCAACGCCGGTCCGGAGATTCCCCAAGTTCAGGCCGCTTGTAGCCAATTTCGCCGACGCCGCAAACGGCCGAAAGCGCCGTAATTTCAAATTCATTGCAAGACGTTGCTCAACAGCAACGCCACAAAAAAGCCCCACTCAGGAGGCGGCCATCCGCAGGATGTCGTTGTAGGTCGCAAACACCATCAGCATCAGCACCAGGCCAAGCCCGATTCGGAACCCCATTTCCTGGGTCCGCTCCGACAACGGCCGGCCCCGGACCACCTCGGCCGCATAGAACATCAGGTGGCCGCCATCGAGCAGCGGGATCGGGAACAGGTTCAAAAGGCCGATCGAGACCGACAGCACCGCGCAGAGATTGATCACGAACTGGAACCCGGCGCTGGCCGCCTGCCCCGACATTTTCGCGATTCCCAGGACGCCACTGACCTCGTTCGGATTGCCCTGGCCAACGAACAGGGCACCCAGGAACTTGAAGGTGCTGGTGATGATGAACCAGACCTGCTCAACCCCGATTTTGAGCGCTTCGCCGACGCCGACCGCGGTGGTCGAGGCCTCCCCGGCCTGCGACTTGTGCTCGACGCCGAGCACGCCGAGACGGTGACTGTTGCCGAACGGGTCCTTGCGCTCCAGCAGCGCCGGGGTCGCGGTCAGTGAGACGATGGCGCCGTCGCGCTTCACCTGGAAGGTAAGCGCCGAACCGGCGTTCATCGCAACGATTCGCTGCATGTCGGCAAAGCTCTCGATCGGCTTGCCGTCGATCTGGATGACGACGTCGCCGACCTTGAAGCCGGCCGCCGCCGCCGCGCCATCGGCGACGACACCGTCGACCCGGGCGATCGTGCTCGGCTTGCCGTAATAGAGGGCCATTCCGGCAAAGATCAGAGCACCCAGAATGAAATTGGCGATCGGCCCGGCCGCGACGATCGCCGCCCGGGGGCCGACCTTCTTGTGGTGGAAGCTGCCGGCGCGCTCCTCGGCCGACATCGAAGCCAACGCCTGGGCCGACGGGGTCGAGGCCTCGCTCTCGTCGCCGAAGAACTTGACGTAGCCGCCGAGCGGGATCGCCGAGATCTTCCAGCGGGTGCCATGGCGGTCGTTGAAGCCGACCAGCTCGGGGCCGAAGCCGAGCGAAAAGGTTAACACGCGCACGCCCGCCCAGCGCGCGACCAGGAAATGGCCGAGCTCGTGGAAGAACACCACGATGGTCAGGACGAACAGGAAGGGAACCGCGTAGCCGAGGAGCCCATGGCTCAACGTATTGAAACTATGGACGAAAAAGTCGATCATCGAATTCCCTCATCCAGCACCGCAAAGGCCCTGGTCCCGAACCAACTAGGATGCCTTTAAGGCAATTTGAGGCAATAGGGCGGCAGCCCTATTTCGCGCAACATGGTCAACAGAGATTGCATCGTCCGCGGACGCCAAGGGTGCCTGGTTGCCCCCCTTGATCCAATCCTCAAGGGTCGCCTCGACCAGCCGGGCGATCGCGCCGAACCGGATCTTGCCGGCGATGAAGGCCGCCACCGCGACCTCGTTGGCGGCGTTGTAGACCGTGGTCGCCCCCTTCCCGGTCCGGAGCGATTCGTAAGCCAGCCGCAGTCCGGGGAAGCGCTCGAAGTCCGGCGCCTCGAAGGTCAGCTGGCCGATCTTGGCGAGGTCGAGCTTGGCCGCCGGGCCCTTGATGCGATCGGGCCAGCCGAGGCAATGGGCGATCGGCGTCCTCATGTCGGGCGCGCCGAGCTGAGCCACCACCGAGCAGTCAGAAAACTCGACCATGCCGTGGATGATCGACTGCGGATGAACCAGCACGTCGATCTCGTCGGGCGAGAGCGCGAACAAATAGGACGCCTCGATCACCTCGAGGCCCTTGTTCATCATCGAAGCCGAATCGATCGTGATCTTCTGACCCATGCTCCAGTTCGGATGCTTCAGGGCCTGCTGGAGCGTCGCCTGCTCGATGTCTGCGGGCTTCCAGGTCCGGAACGGGCCGCCGGAGGCCGTGATGATGACGCGAACGAGCTCGTCGCGATTGCCTGAACTCAGCGCCTGGAACAGCGCGTTGTGCTCGGAATCGGCCGGCAGGATGCAGGCGCCCGCTTTTGCCGCGCGCTGCATGAAGAAGTCGCCGGCGCAGACCAGGCACTCCTTGTTGGCGAGCGCGACATGCGCGCCGCGATCGACCGCGGCGAGCGCCGGCTTCAGCCCGGCAGCGCCGCTCACCGCCGCCATCACCCAGTCCGCCGGACGCGCACCGGCCTCGATCACCGCGCTTTCGCCGGCGCCGCATTCGGTGCTGGTGCCCGCGAGCGCGTCCTTCAGCTCGGCGAGCCTGGAGGTGTCGGCGATCGCGACATAGCGTGCGTTGAATTCCTTGGCGAGCTTGGCCAGCGCCACGACATTGCCGTTCGCCGTCAGCGCCTCGACACGGTAGCGCTCGGGCGAGGCGCGCAAGAGATCCATCGTGCTGTCGCCGATCGAGCCGGTGGCACCGAGGACTGTGACGCTGCGAATGTCGGACGCAGCAAGCCTGTTGTTACGCAAGGGAACGGCGCTCATATCCTCACCAAACCATAAGACCGCTTCCGGCGCTATGCACACCATGGCGGAAAAAGCCGATAATCCAGGCCGCCAGGATGGCGGCGACAAAACCGTCCAGGCGGTCCATAAGCCCGCCATGGCCGGGAATTAAGTGACTGGAATCCTTGACACCGAAGCGCCGCTTCACAGCGGATTCGAAGAGATCGCCGAGCTGCGACACGACCGACAGGACGGCGCCGACGACCAGCAGTGGAACCGCTTTTCCGATCCCGCAGGCGGCAAAGCCGGCCGCGACCGCAAGGCTCGCCGCAAGGCCGCCGAGCGCGCCGGCCCAGGTCTTTTTCGGGCTCACGCGAGGCCATAATTTCGGACCGCCAATGCTGCGTCCCGCGAAATAGCCGCCGATGTCGGTCGCCCAGACCACGAGCAGCACGAACATCAGCGCGGAGAAGCCGTTGACGAGATCCTTCCGCACCAGGATCGAGGCCAGCAGCGCCGCCGCCGCGTAGGCGAAGCCGGTGGCCGCCCACACGAACTTGCCCCGCGCGATCAGCGTCACGATGGCGCCGCCGATGAGGCCGGTGACGACGGAGGTCTTCAGCGCGCCGAACGCGACGGAGGCTCCCATCATGGCGATCACGACCGTCCCTGCCCCGGTCAGCGCGGCCGATGCTGCGCCCACCACCATCAGCCATTCCGCAAACAGCCCGATCGAGACCAGGGTGACGAGAAGCGCCCACAACCATCCGCCGGCATAGGCGATCGCGATCGCCAGCGGCGCCAGCACCAGCGCTGCGAGGATCCGCATCACCAGATTGCTCGGGGCAGGCTTGGCGCCCGCCGATGCAGGATCCGGTTCGTTCACGAGGCGGTCTTTGCGACCAGGCCGCCGAAACGGCGTTCACGCCTGGCAAATTCGGCGATCGCGCTTTCCAGCGCCGCCTTGTCGAAGTCGGGCCAATGGATCGGCACGAACACGAGCTCGCTATAGGCGGCCTGCCACATCAGGAAGTTCGACAGGCGCTGCTCGCCGCTGGTGCGGATGATGAGATCGGGATCGGGAATGTCGGGCGCATCGAGATAGGCGCCGAGCGTCTCGGCATCGATCGTGGCAGGATCGCGCCTGCCATCCGCGACCTCGCGGGCCAGCTTCTGCGCCGCCTTCGCGATCTCCTGCCGCGAGCCGTAGTTGAAGGCGACGACGAGCGTCAGTCGCGTATTGTCGCGCGTCAGCTCCTCGGCCTCGTTCAGCAAAGTGCAGATGTCGCTCTCGAGCCCCTCGCGCTCGCCGATGATGCGGACCTTGACGCCGTCACGGTGCAGGCTCGCCAGATCGTTGCGGATGAAGCGCCGCAGCAGGCCGAACAGATCACCGATCTCGCTCGCCGGGCGCGACCAGTTCTCCGACGAGAACGAGAAGATGGTGAGATAGCGGATGCCGAGCTCGTGCGATGCGCGCACGACGCGGCGCAGCGCGTCCACGCCGCGGCGATGCCCCTCCGCACGCGGCAGACCGCGCGCGGCCGCCCAACGCCCGTTGCCGTCCATGATGATGGCGACATGCGCGGGCGCCTCGGACCTGTCGGGCCCTTCCGTTGCGGGCGCGGCGGCGTTGGACATGAAGGCGATGCCTTAAACGGTGAGGATTTCTTTTTCCTTGGCGGCCAGCAACTGGTCGATCTCGGCGATGGTTCCGTCGGTCGCCTTCTGCACCTCGTCGGCGTGACGCTTCTGGTCGTCCTCCGACATCTCGTGATTCTTCTCGAGCTTCTTGAGCACGTCGAGACCGTCGCGGCGGACGTGGCGCGCGGCGACCTTGGCGGCTTCGGCATATTTGTGCGCGACCTTCACCAGCTCCTTGCGGCGCTCCTCGTTGAGCTCGGGAATGCGCAGGCGCAGCACCTGGCCCTCGGTCGCGGGCGACAGGCCGAGATTGGAATCGACGATCGCCTTCTCGACGGCCTTGACCATCGACTTGTCCCAGACCTGCACCGAGATCAGCCGCGGCTCCGGCACGCTGACGGTGGCGAGCTGATTGAGCGGCATGTGGCTGCCATAGGCCTCGACCTGCACCGGATCGAGCATCGAGGCCGAGGCGCGTCCCGTGCGCAGGCCGCCGAGCTCGTGCTTGAGCGAGGCGACGGCGCCCTGCATGCGGCGCTTCACTTCGTTGAGGTCGAAATTACCCGTGGCCATCACGTTCTCTCCTTCAAAATCCCGGCGACCGCTCCGCGCCGTTCCCTTTCGGGCGCGCCAGATGAGCCGTCAGCCGGCGACGATGGTTCCGTGGCCGACGCCACGCAGAATCGCGCCGATCGAGCCCGGCTCCGCGATCGAGAATACGATGATAGGCAGCGATGTCTCGCGGGCAAGCGCGAAGGCGGTCGCATCCATCACCTTGTAGCCGCCCTCGATCGCCTGCGAATGCGTCAGGCGGTCGAACCGCGTGGCGGCCGGATCCTTCTTCGGATCGGCCGAGTAGACCCCGTCGACATTGGTGGCCTTCAGGACCGCCTGCGCACCGATCTCGGCGGCGCGCAGCACCGCGGTCGTGTCGGTGGTGAAGAACGGATTGCCGGTGCCGCCGCCGAGCAGCACGATCCGGCCCTCGGCCAGGTATTTGTGTGCCGCGGTGCGGGTGAACAGCTCGGAAATCTCGGGCATGACGAAGGCCGACAGCGTCCGTGCCGGCGTGCCCTTGCGCTCGATCGCCGCTTCCAGCGCGAGGCAGTTCATCATGGTGGCGAGCATGCCCATGGTGTCGCCGGTGGTGCGCGACACCCCGCGGGAGGAGACCTCGACGCCGCGGACCATGTTGCCGCCGCCGATCACGACCGCGACCTCGGTGCCGAGATGGCGGGCCGCGATCAGGTCGTCCGCAACCCGGTCCACGGTCGGCTGATCGATGCCAAAGCCTTGCTGTCCCGCGAGATATTCGCCGGACAGCTTGATCACGACGCGACGATAGACCGGATCAGTCATGAGCACCTTCCTTGTCCGGGCGCCGCTTCCGGCGGCTTGCCGGAAGGAACGTTCCGGCGCTTACTTCTTGCCGCTGGCCGCGGCGACCTCGGCCGCGAAGTCGCTTTCCTGCTTCTCGATTCCCTCGCCGAGAGCATAGCGCACAAAGCCGGCGATCTTCACGGTGCCGCCGACCTTGCCCTCGGCCTCCTTCACCGCCTGCGCCACCGACTTGCCGGTGTCGTGGATGAAGGCCTGCTCGAGCAGGCAGACTTCCTTGTAGTAGGTCTTGAGGCCGGACTCGACGATCTTCTCGATCACGTTCTCTGGCTTGCCCTGCTGACGGTACTTGTCGGCGAGCACGTCCTTCTCGCGCTTGACCACGGCCGGATCGAGGCCGGACGGATCGAGCGCCAGCGGGTTGGCAGCCGCAACGTGCATCGCGATCTGACGGCCGAGGCTAGCGAGCTCGTCGGCCTTGCCGGGCGATTCCAGCGCCACGATCACGCCCATCTTGCCAGCGCCGTCGATGACGGCCCCGTGGATGTAATGCGAGACCACGCCCTGGCTCACCTCGAGCTGGGCGGCACGGCGCAGCGTCATGTTCTCGCCGATGGTGGCGATCGCATCATTGATGGCGGTTTCGATCGTGACGTCGCCGACCTTGGCGGCCTTGATCTTCTCGACGTCCGCTCCGACGTCGAACGCGACCTGCGCGATCATCTTGACCAGGCCCTGGAACTGGCCGTTGCGCGCCACGAAGTCGGTCTCGGAGTTGACCTCGACCACGACGCCCTTGGTGCCCTTGGTGAGCGCGCCGATCAGGCCCTCGGCCGCGACGCGGCCCGACTTCTTGGCGGCCTTGGACAGGCCCTTCTTGCGCAGCCAGTCCTGCGCCGCTTCCATGTTGCCGTCGTTTTCGGTGAGCGCGGCCTTGCAGTCCATCATGCCCGCGCCGGTCGATTCGCGCAGGTCCTTGACCATCGCAGCTGTGATCGTTGCCATCGTTGAAATCCTTTGTGCCTGCTGGTTTGCAGCGGCGCGGCATCGAAGCGCCCCGCCGCGGTCCATCTCAGGGATTCGCGTCAACTGAAATGGTGGCCGGATCCTATCCGGCCAACCCATCGCTCTTTTTGACTATTCCGCTTCCGCGGTCAGCGCCTTGGCCTTGGCCACCCAGGCATCGGCGCGGCTCGGCAGACCGACTTCCTCGCCGATCGTGTGCGCGGTGTCGTGGTCGAGCTCGGCGAGCTGCCAATAGTGGAAGATGCCGAGGTCGTTGAACTTCTTCTCGATCGCGCCCGACACGCCCGGGAGCTTCTTGAGGTCGTCGGCGGTACCGCGGGGACCCGCAAGGCCCTGGAAGCCGCTCGAGGATGCAGCCGGCAGCTCTTCGGCGAGCGGCTTGGCCGATGCACCGATGTCGATGCCCGAATCGCCCTGGGCTCGCGAAATGCCGTCGATCGCGGCACGCGCGATCAGGTCGCAATACAGCGAGATGGCACGGCCGGCGTCGTCATTGCCGGGGACCACATACGTGATGCCCTTCGGGTCCGAATTGGTGTCGACGATCGCGGCGACCGGGATGTTCAGGCGCTGGGCCTCCTGGATCGCGATGTCTTCCTTGTTGGTGTCGATCACGAAGATCAAATCGGGCAGACCGCCCATGTCCTTGATGCCGCCGAGCGAGCGGTCGAGCTTGTCGCGCTCGCGCTGAAGCGTCAGGCGCTCCTTCTTGGTGTAGGAATTGGCTTCGCCGCCCGAGAGCACGTCGTCGAGGTGGCGCAGGCGCTTGATCGAGGCCGAGATCGTCTTCCAGTTGGTCAGCGTGCCGCCGAGCCAGCGCGAATTGACGAAATACTGCGCGCAGCGCTTGGCCGCGTCGGCAACGCCATCCTGCGCCTGGCGCTTGGTGCCGACGAACAGGATGCGGCCGCCCTTGGCCACCGTGTCGCTGACGGCCTGGAGGGCCTGGTGCAGCATCGGCACGGTCTGGGCGAGGTCGACGATGTGGATGTTGTTGCGGGTGCCGAAAATGAACGGAGCCATTTTCGGATTCCAGCGGTGAGACTGGTGACCAAAGTGCACGCCAGCTTCAAGCAGCTGACGCATAGTGAAATCGGGCAGTGCCATCGTTCTAATTCTCCGGTTGGTTCCTCCGGAAACGTGTGAGCAAAACGGAGCGTTCTCGCCCCGGCTGCCACCGGACGGCCTTGTGAGCCATGTTTCCGTGTGAGATGGCGCGCTATATAGCGCCATTTCGGCCAGAAGCAAGGAAATAACGGCCTTTGGGGACGCCTCTAGGCTGCGTCGCTTCCCAGCGTCCCCTGCCCCTTAGGCCTCCTAGCACTTTGGCTGGCCCGGCGGGCAGCTCTTCGGTGGCGGGCCGGCCGGTCGCGGAGGCGGATGCGGCGCGGCGGCCATCGGCGGCGGCGCTGGGCGGGCCACCGGCGGCGGAGGTGGTGCCGGCCGCGCCATCGCTGGCGGAGGCGGAGGCGGCGCCGGCCGGGCGACAGGCGGCGGTGGCGCGGGCCGCGCTACCGCCACGGGCGGAGGTGCAGCCCGCGGCGGCGGAGGCGGCGCAACCCTCGGCGGAGGCGGCGGCGTCGGCCTTGCCAGGGCCTGAGGATGCGGAGGTGCAGCGGAAGGCCTGGCGGCCTGCGGCGATGGCGGTGGCCGACGGTCCTGGGCTCCGGACGGTGTCCGCGCCGCCACTGGTGGCGGCGGCGGAGGTATCGTGGGCCTGGCCGCGGTCGGGGCGGCGGGCTTGCCGGTGGCCGCGCTCGGCGGCGGCAAAGCGCCCGGCTGGGGCCCGGCCGGCCGGCCGCGGAGGTCAGGGGCAGGCGCGGTCGTTGTCCCCGGCGGTCTGGGCAAGGCCGCGGACGGGTTCGTCGCGCTTCCGGAAGCCGGCGGGAGATTGGGCGTCGTCGCCGCGTTCGGCCGGGCCGGCGGGATGTTGCCGCTCGGCGCTGTCGCTGTCGCGGCGGGCCTGCCAGGGGGCGGGACAGTCCCGGGCGCGGCCCCTGCCCCCGCCGGCGGCGGCCCGCCGGGTGTGCCGGGCACAGGGAGCGTATTGGCCTGCGGCAGCTTGGTCGGCGCCAGCGCTTGCGGGGGTGCCGCAGCGGTACCGGCGGGAGCGGTCGCGGTCGGACGAGGTGCGCCGGCCGGTGTCGCAGTCCCGGGCGCCGTTCCGGCCGGCGGGCTGCCGGGAGCTCCCGGCGCCGGCGCGATAGTGGTCTGCGGCAGCTTGGCGCCTGCGGGCGGCGGCGCTGTCGCGCCAGGCGCGACATTGGCGGGAGCCGGTGTCGCGAGACCCGGCCTCGCCATCGGCTGGATCGTCGCACTCGGCGGCATCGGCGCCTTGCCCTGCTGGATCAAGGCGGCGCGCTGGACGACCGCCTGCGGCACGGCCGGACCTGCCGGCGTGGCGCGGCCGGCAACGGCCGGCGCCAGATTGCCCGGTCCGGGCGCCGGTCCCGCAGCCGGAGGCGGCGCCGGCGGCGGCTGGTTGATCACGGTGTTGATGACCGTCGTGTTGTGGATGTTCTGATAGATGATGTTGTTCGGCGGCGGCGCGACATAGACCGGCGGCCTGACGAACACCGGGATCGGCACGAACACCGGCTGCGGCAGCACGAACAGGCCGACCACGGGCAGCGGCGGCGGCAGCACGACGAAATCCGGCGGCGGCGGCGGCAGATAATAGACCGGCGGCGGCGGTGGCGGCGCGAAGCCGAAATCGGGATCGCTGAAATACAGCACGGGACGGTCGACATAGACCACCTCCTCCGGCGGCGGTGGCGGCACGTCGTAGTCGATCATCGCGAAGCTCGGCGGCGGCTCGGGCGGCGCGGTCAGGATCGCAAGGCGGCGCCGTGCGTCCGCCGCGTGCGGCCCGCGGGGATAGCGGCGCAGATACGACCAATAGGCCTCCGGCGTGTCGGTCCGGTAGGTTCGGCGCCAGGTGATGGCTTCGCGGCGCGCGGCAACGATCGCCATCACGCGCTTGGCGAGCGGATCGCTCGGATAGGCCGCGAGAAACTCCTCATAGGCCGGCAGCGTGTCGCGCTCGAGCGCGGCGGCATAGGCGTCCTGCACGCCGAGATCGCGGATCGGCTTGTTGCGAATGGCGGCAACCTGGTCGGGCGCGGCCGCCGGCGGCGGCGCATCGGGCGCGCGCTCGAAGAACGAGAACGGCGCCGAGATCTTCTGCTCGTTCCAGGGCACCTGCGCGCCCTTGGAGGCTTCGTTGACGCGCAGGCGGACGCGGTCGAACACCTCGGGCAGCGGCAGGCCGCCGGTGCGGATCATCTCGGCGAGCGACTGCGCGTAGATGCCGTAGGGGCCCGGCTCCTCCGGTGCGACCGTGCCGGGCGCGGCGTTGAAGGCGATCAGCATGTTCGCCTCGGGCTCGACCAGCGCAAGGCCGCTCGCGATCGGCTGTCCGCCCTCGATGAAGGGCTGCGCCCGGGCCGCATCGAGCACGACGATGTTGGCCTTGAGCGGAATCGCTGCGAGCTGGCGCACATAGTCACTGACGCGCAAGGCCTCGGTCGGAATGTCGGTGTCGCGGCTGATGTTGGAATCGACCGGGATGAAATAATTCTCGCCGGCGAGCTGCACGCCGTAGCCGGCAAGATAGATCATCGCGACGGTGCCCGGCCCCGACGCCTGGGCCTTCTGGATGAAATCGCGCAAGCTCTTGCGCAGCGTGTCGCCGTCGAGATCACGCGCGCCGACCACGTCGAAGCCCGCCGCCTGGAGCGTCTGTGCGATCAGACCGGCATCGTTCGCGGTGGTCGCCAGCGGCGATTTGGCATAGGCGCCGTTGCCGACCACGAGCGCGATGCGCTTCTCCTGCTGCTGGGCGCGGACCGGGCTTGCGGCAAGGACAACGATCGGGAGGAGAAGGCAGATGAAGGCTTTGAGCGTCCCACGCATGGCTTGTGCCCGCTTTTGTCGTTGAGGTGGCCACCGCATATCAGGCGCGCGGCCAGCTGAATGGCGCTTGAACGAGAAGCGCGGATTGAGGCGACGGCATGGCGCCGCCACCCCAGTCGACTCCACGTCGAACCTCCACGTCAGGTGCAAGCCTCGCGACCGCACCGCGGCAGGAGGCTGCTCGGCCCGTTCAGCCCTGGACGATCAGATCGACCGTGCCCGTCGTCAGCCGATAGATGCCGCCGACGACCTTCACCTTGCTCTGCTCCACGGCCGCATTGAGAATTGGCGCGGCCGCCTTCAGCTTGGCGACGTTGTCGACCACGTTCTGCCGGATCGCGTTCTTGAGCACATCCCCGCCCTGCTGCATCGCCGCCTTTGCGGCGGGCGCGATCGCATCGACCAGCGAGGGAATGTGCCCCGGCGGCGAGGTATTGTCCTTGATCGCCTTCAGCGTCGCATCCACCGCGCCGCAGGCATCGTGGCCGAGCACGAGGATCAGCGGCGTGTTCAGCACCGCCACCGCATATTCCATGCTTGCGATCGTCTCGGTGCCGGCAAAGTTTCCGGCGACGCGACAGACGAACAGGTCGCCGCGACCGGTGTCGAACGCATATTCCGGCGCGATGCGCGAGTCGGCACAGCTCAGCACGGCCGCGAACGGATTCTGACCGCCGACCAGCGCCTCGCGCTCGTGCTTGAAATCGTGGCGCCGCGACACGCCGGCGACGTAGCGCCCATTGCCCTCCATCAGCCGCTTCAGCGACGCGTCGGGCGACAGCACGTTCTGCGGCTTCGGCGGCTGCTTGGCGTCCTTGGCCAGGGCGCCGCTGGCGAAAGCTCCACCGGCGAAGGCCATGCCGAACGCGGCGGCGCCAAACAGCATCGCCGATCGCCGCGACGGCGCGATGTCTCGGCGCAGAGATTCGTGATGCAGCGAGTCAGAACACTTGTCGCACATGTGACATCTCCTCGGGGTCAATGGAAACGATGCGTCGCGAAGATAGGAGCGCCGATATGAAGAAAGAACAAATGCCAGTTGATGCAACCGATGATTGCTGCACTGCGCGCCATGCTGCAAGCCGAAATGCGTGCCCATCGCGCGCCCGACGATTGCACGGACATGCGTCCGCCAGCATGCATTCGAGATCAGCCCGCCAAGGACCCCCTGTGCCCGGCGCGATCAGAGACACGTCGTCGTAGCGCGCGCCCTACTCGACGGCTTCCAGCTCCGCGAGCTTCGTGCGCGCGGTTGCCTCGTCCAGCGCGACGAGCTCGCCCGGCCCGAGATTGGCCTCGCCCGCCGTCGCGACGGACACGACCGCAAGTCCGGCCAAACCGCCGAGCACGGCGCCGCCCATGGCGGCATCGTGCCTGGCGCTGCTCTTGATCAGGTAGAAATGCGTCCGGCCCGCCTCCATGACGATCTCGCGCTTGGTCTCGCCCGGAAACATCAGCTCAGTGAGCAGCACGTCGTGACGTCCGGCAGGCCGGTCGGCATAGGCATATTTGCCGGCCACGATTTTTCCGAGCGGCGCACCGTCGAGCTTCACCTCGCAGCCGCAAATGGCCATGCTCAGGCCGCTCCTCTTGTCCTGCAGGAACACCACACGCGCGTACCCTGCGCGTGGAGGACCAACCTTTTTCGACACCGACGCAAAGTCCGTTCCGACCTGATTGCTGACGCACCCCGTCAGCATGGCACAAACGGCCAACAACAACGCACCCTGTCGCAGCATTACAGCCCCATTCCATTCCCCGGGGCACATGCTAATCGGAATCAGCGCTGGGTTGCAACCGATGCAGCATGACAACTTTGCAAAAACCGGAACGCGCGGCGAAGAAGCTAAAGCTGTTGCACGTCCACCACGCCCGCGACCGCCTTGATCGCGCCGGCGATCTGCGGCGAGACCTTGAAGCGGCCGGGCAGCTTCATCTCCACCTCGGTCTCGAGGTCGAGCATCAGCACCAGCGAGACCTCGCCGTCGCCGCTTCCGCGCGGTGCGATGCCGGGACTGCCGACCTTCGGCGCGCCGCCGTTGGAGGCCGCCATGTCGGGCCCGGCGAGACGCTTGGCGATCGAGTCCAGCGGCTTGGTATCGCGCAGGAAGATGCGCAGGCCCTTCTGCGTCTTGGCCGCGGCGTCATCGAGCGGCTCGGCGTGCAGCACGCGGGCGCGGACGTCCTCGCCCTGCAGCTCGGCCCCCAGCTGCAGCAGCACGGCCGCACCCGGCTCCAGCACGTCGCGATATTGCGCAAGGCCTTCGGAGAACAGCACCGCCTCGAAATGGCCGGTGGGATCGGACAGCCCCATGATGCCCATCTTGTTGCCGGTCTTGGTGCGGCGCTCCATGCGCGAGACAACGGTCGCGGCGACCTTGCCGGCGGTGGCGCCGGTCTTCACCGCGCGCGAGAACTCGGCCCAGCTCTGCACCCGCAGCCGCTTCAGCACGGTCGCGTAATCGTCGAGCGGATGTCCCGACAGGAAGAAGCCGATCGCGTCGTATTCGCGGCGCAGCCGTTCGGCCGGCAGCCACGGCTCGACCTGCGGCAGCATGATGGTCGGTGCATCCGCCGACATGCCGAACATGTCGTTCTGGCCGATCGTCGCAGCTTCATGCGCGCGCTGGCAGGCGGCGAGGATCGCGTCCGCACCGGCAAAGACACGCGCCCGGTTCGGCTCCAGCGTGTCGAAGGCGCCGGCGGCGGCGAGACTTTCGATGATGCGCTTGTTGATCGCGCGCGGCGAGACGCGCGCGGCGAAATCGGCGAGCGAGGTGAACAGGCCGCCTCGGCTGCGCTCCGCGATGATCTGCTCGATCGCCTGGATGCCGACGCCCTTGAGCGCGGCGAGCGCGTAGTAGATCGTGTTCTCGCCGACCTCGAAGGTCGCGCCCGACCGGTTGATGTTCGGCGGCTCGACCTTGATGCCGAGACGCTGCGCCTCGGAGCGGAATTCGGACAGCTTGTCGGTGTTGTTCAGATCGAGCGTCATGGACGCTGCGATGAACTCGACCGGGTAATGCGCCTTCATATAGGCGGTATGGTACGATACCAGCGCGTAAGCCGCAGCGTGACTCTTGTTGAAGCCGTAGTCGGCGAATTTTGCCAGCAGCTCGAAGATGGTCTCGGCCTGCCCCTTCGGCACGCCGTTCTTCACCGCGCCCGCGACGAAGATGTCGCGCTGCTTGTCCATCTCGGCGCGGATCTTCTTGCCCATGGCGCGGCGCAAGAGGTCGGCGTCGCCGAGCGAATAGCCCGACATCACCTGCGCGATCTGCATCACCTGCTCCTGGTAGATGATGACGCCGAAGGTCTCCTTCAGGATCGGCTCCAGCACCGGATGCAGATATTCCGGCTCCTCGTCGCCGTGCTTGCGCGCGCAATAGGTCGGGATGTTCGCCATCGGGCCCGGCCGATAGAGCGCGACCAGCGCGATGATGTCCTCGAAACGGTCCGGCCGCATGTCGATCAGCGCCCGCCGCATGCCCTGGCTTTCAACCTGGAACACGCCGACCACGTCGCCGCGCGCCAGCATCTGGTAACTCTCGGCATCGTCGATCGGCAGCGTGGCGAGATCGACGTCGATGCCGCGCGGTTTGAGCAGCTTGCAGGCGACGTCGAGCACGGTGAGGGTCTTCAGGCCGAGGAAGTCGAACTTCACGAGCCCCGCCGGCTCGACCCATTTCATGTTGAACTGGGTCACCGGCATGTCGGATTTGGGATCGCGGTAGAGCGGCACGAGCTCGCTCAGGGGACGATCGCCGATCACGATGCCGGCTGCGTGGGTCGAGGCGTGGCGGGTCAGGCCTTCCAGACGCTGGGCGATGTCGAAGGCGCGCGCCACCACGGGATCTTCGTCGCGGAACGCCTGCAGCTTCGGCTCGCTCTCGATCGCGGCGGCCAGCGTCACCGGCGCCGCCGGATTTTGCGGCACCAGCTTGGTCAGCTTGTCGACCTGGCCATAGGGCATCTGCAGCACGCGGCCGACGTCGCGCAGCACGCCGCGCGCCTGCAGCGTGCCGAAGGTGATGATCTGCGCGACCTGGTCGCGGCCGTAGCGCTGCTGCACGTAACTGATCACCTCGCCGCGGCGATCCTGGCAGAAGTCGATGTCGAAGTCCGGCATCGAGACGCGTTCCGGATTGAGGAAGCGCTCGAACAGCAGGCCGAACCTGATCGGGTCGAGGTCGGTGATGGTCAGCGCCCACGCCACCAGCGAGCCAGCGCCGGAGCCGCGGCCCGGCCCGACCGGAATGCCCTGGCTCTTCGCCCATTTGATGAAGTCGGACACGATCAGGAAGTAGCCCGCGTATTTCATGCGGGTGATGACGTCGAGCTCGAAGGCGAGCCGCTTGGCGTAGGTCTCGTCCGTCGTGCCCGGCGACAGGCCGTGCACGCTGAGCCGCTTGGCGAGCCCCTCCTCCGCCTGCCGCTTCAATTCCGCCGCCTCGACTGCGGCGGCATCCGAGCTCTGCGCAGCACCGACGGTGAAGAACGGCAGGATGGGCTTGCGCGTCATCGGCCGGAACGAGCAGCGCTCGGCGATCTCCACCGTCGAGGCCAGCGCCTCCGGAATGTCGGCGAACAGCAGCGCCATCTCCGCGCGCGTCTTGAAGCGATGATCCGGCGTCAGCTGCACGCGGTCGGTCTCGGCGATCAGCCGGCCGCCCGCGATGCACAGCAGCGCATCATGCGCTTCGTAATCGTCGGTGGTTGCGAAATACGGCTCGTTGGTCGCAACCAGCGGCAGCCCCTTGGCGTAGGCGATGTCGATCAAGCCGCCTTCGACGCGCCGCTCCTTCTCGGCGTTGTGGCGCTGCAGTTCGATGTAGAGGCGGTCGCCGAACAGAGCGGCCAGACGCTCGCAGCGCGCGCCGGCGAGCTCGGTCATGCCACCGACCAGCGCCAGCGAGATCGGCCCGTCCGGTCCGCCCGTCAGCGCGATCAGGCCCTCGGTCTCGCCCTCGAGCCAGTCGAGCTTGATGAACGGAGCATGACTGTCGGGCGATTCCAGGAACGCGCGCGAGTTCAGCCGCATCAGGCTGCGATAGCCGCGCTCCTGCGCCGCCAGCAGCACCACGCGCGACGGCCCCATCGCGTTGCGCGCATTCGGATCCTGATCGCCGAAATCGATCGCAAGCTCGCAGCCGACGATCGGCTGGATGCCGGAGCCCGCCATCTTGTCGGAGAACTCCAGCGCGCCGAACAGATTGTCGGTGTCGGTCAGCGCCAGCGCCGGCTGGTGGTCCTTCTTGGCAAGCTCGGCGAGCTTGGCGATCTTGATCGAGCCCTTGAGCAGCGAATAGGCCGAGTGAACGTGAAGGTGGACAAATCCGGCGCTCGGCATGGTCGCGTGACGGCCTCTTGCAGATGAGATGGAGCGGTCGCCAACACCTTAGGGCATCGTGCCCCCGTCCAGCCGACTCGCTTCCCGATGGTGGGGTGCAGCGCCGCCAGAGTCCACGCCGCAGCGGCCACTTCGCACCGCCATCCCGCTTTTCCCCAACCAGCCACGCATGACGCCTGGACTCAAAGCTGCGGTATCACTTGGGCCCAGATCGCGATCATCCCGACGAACAGCGTGATCGACGCCAATGCAGCGGCCTCTTCGACGAAAACCCTGAACATGTCTCGCTCCTTGCTTAGAACGTATGAAGAACATTGTTCTCATTTTGTTCTTAGGAGTCAAGCGCAGCCGGTGACCTCACGACACAATGGTTAACTCGCTGAATTCACGCAATAAAAAAGCCCCGGCCAAGGCCGGGGCTTTCGACGACCGCTCCAGTTGGAGCGATCAGGATCAGTAACGGCCGAGCATCGGGCCGCCGAACTTGTAGTTCAGGCGGACGAGGCCCATGTCGACGTCCTGCTTGACGTTGACCGCCAGGACACCGCCGGCGCCGGTCAGATTCTTGTCGCTGCCACCCAGGAAGATGTGGTCGTACTCGACGCCAACCGACCAGTTCGGGGCGAAACCATATTCGAGGCCTGCGCCGACGGTGCCGCCCCAACGGGTGTCGTCGCCCGACGCCAGCGACACGCCGCCGAACGAGGCGTCGTACTTGGTGCTGGCCACAGCCGCACCGCCCTTGACGTAGATCAGGACGTTGTTCCAGGCGTAGCCGACCTGACCGGTGATCAGACCGAACGCATCGATCTTGGTGTTGTTGGTCAAGCCGGAGATCGCGCCGACATGGCTGCCTGAGAAGTCGGCCCAGTTGCCCTGGCCTTCAACACCGAACACCCACTGGCCGGCCTGCCAGCGATAGCCGATCTGACCACCGACCGTGCCGCCGGTCGCGTCGTGCGAACCATCACGGCCGAAACCGACCAGGTCCCATTTCGCGTTCGACGAACCGCCGCCGCCGTTGAGACCGATGTAGAAGCCGCTCCAGTCGTAAACGGCGGCGATCGCCGCCGGCGGAGCCTTGGTGTAAGGCCGCGCCGCGAGATCGGCAGCCAGCGCCGGCGCAGCCGCGCTGAGCGCGACAAGGCTGACAGCGGCGAGCAACAACTTCTTCTTCATTTGATTCCCGTTCCAGTTTCTTCAGAGGCCCCCGGGCCGTGGCGTGGTCATAACAGCGATCGACGGAATTGCTGTAACCGCGACGCCACAGTGCGATCGAAAGGACTTTGCTCATTAACGAATGTTAATCGGAAGCTGCGCAGAAACCCTATGAAACAAGAGTTTTCAGCAATTCCAATGTCGTCGACGCGAGACAAACTGCATGCGCGCGGAACAACGTCGCGCGCACATTCGCGTGAATGAGAAGCGCAAAAGCGCGGGCGAGGTCCTCATCCCATTGTCGCCATATTTTCGCTCGCATTCATCACATTCGTGGAGCGTCAATCAAAATCGCCCGCACGTAATGAGGCCAATCGGCGTCAGTGCCTTTCGAAGCTGCAGCCCCACACACCGTCATCGTCCCAAAAGCCCGCCGGAAGCGCGCATCTCAAGGGATGGCCGCAGGGAACAGCTCTCAATGCGATAGCCCTGCGGTGAGCGCGCTACGTCTGCTCAGCTTTGCCAGGGCGTATTTCGGATGCGCGTGCACGCGTTCGGCTTGCGGAAGCTCGGATCGTGATCTTCGATGTAGTCGAAGTTGACCGTCCCGAACGTCGTCTGCGGCTTCTTCAGCGCCGAGCAGGTCTGTACCTTCACGAACTCGTTCTTGAAGTCCCCGCGCGGGAACGCCGCGATCACCTGCTCGCGCTGGTGAGGCGTGTAATCGTCATACCCGATGCCCACCACATCCACCAGAACGCCTGCGTTGGTGAGCGCGATCTCCGGTCTCATATATTGCGGAATGCCGGGCGTGGTGTGCAGGGCGATGGCCTCCCACACCAGATCGGCCTGCGGATCAGCGATGCCGCGTGCCCGCAGAAACTCGCGCGCTGCATCGGCACCGTCGACCTCAAACCGCCTGGTCTCGGAATGGTAGTGATCGACGAGACCGAGGTCGTGAAACAGCGCCGCGACATACAGGAGTTCGGAATCGAACTTCATCTTTTGGCGCAATCCCCTCAACGCGCCGAACACGTAGACGCGAACCGAATGGTTGAACAACATCTCGTCTTCGTAACTGCGCACCAGCTCGGCGGCCTCGCGTGCCAGTTTGCTGTCGGGAATTTTGACGCCGGAGATCACGCTGGTCATTTTCAGGCTCCTGCTTTCTGTTTCGGCTGTTTCCCTTCGCGGTCAGGCGGCCATTTCGAGCGCGGCTTGGGGCGTATTTCGGAAGCTGATCGACATGCGATTGTACGCGTTCATCAGGCTGATCGCGATCGTGAGATCGACCAGCTCGCGCTCGCCGAAGACCTTGCGCGCCGTTTGATAGGCTTCATCCGGGACGTTCGTCTCCGCGACGCGGGTGATCGTCTCGGCCCATGCGAGGGCCGCACGCTCGCGCTCGTCGAAAAGATGACCCGCCTCGGGCCAGGCCTGGACCAGCGCGATCTTTTCGATTTTCACGCCGCTCTTCAGCAGGTCGCGTGTGTGCACATCGAGGCAGTAGGCGCAATTGTTGATCTGCGACACGCGAAGATAGACCAGGGTGACCAGCGTCGCGGAAAGTCCGCTCTGCATGACATAGCCGTAGACACCGCCCAGCGCCTTCATGCCTGCCGGTGCGACGTGGTTGTAGTTGAGCCGTTCGCTCATCTGGCTGCTCCTTGATGATCGGGGGATGAACGCTCCCTCTCGCCCCCTTTAGGTGCCCCTGCACTGGTCCACAAAAAAGCACCAAGAACGCACAAAACTCGTGTACCACGCAGGCATGACGAGGCCGCTGCATCTGGAGCTCGATCGATCGGCAAAGACGCCGCTGGCCGAGCAGATCCACAAGGGGATCAGAACCGCGATCGAAAGCGGCGTTCTCGCCCCGGGCGCACGCCTGCCCTCCTGGCAGGATCTCGCCGCCCAACTCGGCGTCGCACGCGGCACCGTACGGACGGCATACGAAAAGCTTTCATCCGCCCAACTGATCGTCGCAAGCCGCGCGACTGGAACCCATGTCGCCGACCGGCCCTCGTTCCCGGTACGGCGGGACAAGGCCCCGTCGCCTGGCTCGTTCATGGAGATGTACCAGGAACTGACGGCGGGGCCGGCGATCTTCCAGATGGGCGTGCCTGCGCAGGCGACCCTTCCCGCGACGTTGCTGGCGCGGATGCGCGCGCAGGCCGTTCGGGCGGAGGTGACCGCACCGGCGATCTACCCCGATCCACGCGGAGAGCCGGCGTTGCGGCGCGAGATCGCGGCCTACCTTGCGCTGGCGCGCGGGATCGAATGCGCGCCGTCCCAGATCATCGTCACGGCCGGTTTCAGCGGCGGCCTTGGCCTGGCGCTCCGCGTCCTCGGGCTTGAGCAGAAGAAGGCCTGGATGGAGGACCCTGGCTTTCCCTTTACCCGGCACGGTCTCGCGTTTGCGCGATTGACGGTTGCACCGATCCCCGTTGACGCGGATGGTATCGATGTCGATTACGGCCTGAAACATGCTCCTGATGCGGCACTGGTGGTCGTGACACCGGGCCAGCAGGCGCCGCTGGGCTCGACACTGTCGCTCGTGCGGCGCTCACGCCTGCTCGACTGGGCAGCGCAAAGCAAGGCATGGGTGATCGAGGATGACTATCTCAGCGAGCTTCAGCTCAAGGGCCGGGCGACGCCGGCGCTCGCATCGCTCGACCGCGCCGGCCGCGTCATTCACATCGGCTCTTTCAGCAAGACGGTGACGCCTGCCCTGCGGCTCGGCTTTGTCGTCGCACCAGCCGCCCTGGCGTCGCAATTTGCCGAAGCTGCTGCGTGCCTTGCGCCCGCGCCTGGGCCGGCGGTGCAGCTCGCGATAGCCGACTTCATGCGCGAGGGCCATTATCTGCGGCATCTTCGGCGCACGAAGCGGATTTACGCCGCGCAAGGCGATGCATTGCTGAAGTACCTTCGCGCGCGCACTGCGAACATTGCGCTTGCCGGGTTGGCGGCGGTCCTGCAATTGACGGACGGAGCACCCGACCTGGCCGTCGCCAGGGAAGCTGCACGGCTGGGACTTGCGCCTACGCCGCTATCACTCTGGTATGCGTCGAAGGGATCGGTGCGCCCGGGACTTTTGCTCGGCGTGGCAACGTCTCCGCTGAAACGAATCGAGGCGTCCTGCGATCGACTGCTGCAAATCATCGATCGTCTGACGCGGTCTTAAGCTGACGGACGCAGCACGCCCCGCATGGATTCGTTGCATGAACGAATAGACGTGCCCCGGCCGGCTATGAAACGTTGTGATAACGGCGATCCTCATATAGGTTCGAACCTCTTCCTCGCCGTGCGTGGTCGCTTGCTGCATGCTCGCCCGTATCCTGCTCCTCCTGGCCTCGCTCTTGCCTGCAGGCACTTTGCGCGCCGAAGCAACGCCGGTCGAGAAAGCCGGATTTGCCTCCAGGCTGACGATCTATCTCGCCAAGGGGCCAGCTGACGCATGCGGCCCGGGTTGCGATCGCTGGATCGCCATCGAGGGCGAGATCGATCGGGAGGCTGCGCTGCGCATTCGCCGCTTCCTGGCCGCCGTCAAGGACCTGCAGCACCCGATCTACCTCCACTCGCCCGGCGGCAACGTCGAGCAGTCCTACGCGATCGGGCGGTTGCTGCGCAGTCGCAAGGCGATTGCCAGGGTCGGCCGGACGATCGCGACCGGCTGCGCCGCGGGCACGCAGGTGGACGCTGCCTGCCTGAAGCTCAAGAACGCAAGGGGTGAGGTCGAGGCCGAGCTCACCACGGCGCGTGCCATGTGCAACTCGGCCTGCGCATACGTCTTTCTCGGGGCGACATCGCGCGAGGTCGCCCCCGACGCCGCAATGGCGGTGCATAATTCCAGGCTGGTGCTCGCCTTTGACGGACGGCCCGATCCGGCGGCCGTCGCGGAATACAGGCGGCGCCGGTTGATGGCGGCCGATCGCGATCGCGCCGCGTTCATTGCGGCGATGGGAATCAGCCGCGAGCTCGATTCCCTGATCCGGACGGTGAAGTTCGAAAGCCTGCACGTGCTGACGCGAACCGAGCTCTACGGTTTCGGGATCGACACGCGAACGCTCGCCGAGACGAGCTGGACGCTGGAGAAAGAGGCCCGGCCGTTCGTCCGCAAGATCGCGACCGCAAAGAAGGATAACGCCTCCACGTTCCGAACGATGGAGCTGCGCCTGTCTTGCGAAAGCAGCAAGGGCGCGCCGCTGACGTTTGCGGCCGAGGTCGACGAGGCGGCCGCCGGCAAGAGCACGATCCTGATCGCGGCGGATGCCGACAAGGCGGCCGGAGGATCTCCGCTGCGGACCGGCAAGTACGAGGTCTGGCGCGGCAACATCGATGCCGACATGGTCAAGGCGATACTCACCTCGCGCTCCCTGCAGGTCCGCGAAACCACGCCGATGGCGGACGACAAGACGGACATCACGAGGTTCGAGCTCGGCCTGGCCGGGCTGCCATCGCAGTGGGCCCGGCTCAAGGCATCCTGCACGTCGGCGACGCCGGGCCCGACAAGCTCCTGGCCGGTGACGCCTGGGCAAGCGGTTCCCTGGCAGGCCGCTCATTGGCCCGAGAGCCCGTGGACGCCCGCCCCCCAACCAACCGTCAGCACAGACCGTCCGCCCGCTCCGACGCCTTGAAATGCCGCCGGACATCGCCCCGGGGTGATTCAACTCGCAACATTTATTCAACGCTCGTCGAGCAGGGAGCGGACCTTCGCGGCCAGGTCCTCGATCGCAAAGGGCTTGGACAGCAAATGCTTGCCGGCATCGAGCACGCCATTGTGGACGATCGCGTTGCGCGTGTAGCCGGTGGTGAACAGCACCTTCAGGTCCGGGTAACGTCTCGACAGTTCGGCCGCGAGCTCGGCGCCGGTCATGTCGGGCATGACGACGTCGGTGAACAGCAGATCCGGAATGAAACCGCTCTCGATTTTGCCGATCGCCTCCCGGGCGCTCGCGGCCTCGACGACGGTATAGCCAAGCTCGCGCAGGCTTTCGGACGAGATGCTGCGGACCCGCTCGTCGTCCTCGACGACGAGGATGGTCTCGCTCTGCAGGCTTGCACCGGGATGCGGCACGCCTTGCGACGGAGCTGAGACCGCCTCTTCGCCCGCAAAGCGTGGCAGATAGATCTTCACGGTCGTGCCGACGTCGACCTCCGAATAGATTTTGACGTGGCCGCCCGATTGCCGCACGAAGCCGTAGACCTGGCTGAGGCCAAGTCCAGTCCCCTTGCCCACGACCTTGGTCGTGAAGAACGGATCGAAGACCTTTCCCAGCACGTCCGCCGCAATGCCCGTGCCGTTGTCCGTCACTGCAATGAGAACGTACTGCCCCGGCTGCAGCGCGTATTCGCGGGCATATTTTCGATCTATCGAGGCGTTGGCGGTTTCGATCGTCAGCCTGCCGCCCTTCGGCATGGCATCGCGTGCATTGACCGCAAGATTGACGAGCGCGCTTTCGAGCTGGGCAGGGTCTGCCTTGACGCGCCACAGGCCAGCCGCCAGGACCGCCTCGAGACGGACGAGCTCGCCGAGCGAGCGCTCGAGCAGCTCACTCATCTCACCGACCATCCTGTTGATGTCCACGACCTCGGGCGCAAGAGGCTGCTGTCGCGAGAACGCCAGCAATCTCTGCGTCAATGTGGCGGCACGGTTTGCACCATCCATGGCGCTCTCGAGGAAGCGGTCAATATTGGGCTCTCCCTTGGCGAGCCGCCGTTTGGCGAGATTCAGGCTGCCGAGGATCACGGCCAGCATGTTGTTGAAGTCGTGGGCGATCCCTCCCGTCAACTGCCCGACGGCTTCCATCTTCTGCGATTGCCGCAATTGCTCCTCGGCCTTCATGCGCTCGGCGATCTCGTCGGCGACACGTTGCTCGAGCTCGGCATTGAGCGCTTCGAGCCTGGTCAGCAGCCGGGCATTGTCGATCGCGGTTGCGGCGTGGCCGGCAATGCCGAGCAATGCGGCCTCGTGCGCGTCGTGAAATCGACCGACCTCCGCATGGCCGAAGAAAAGCCCACCGAGCACTTCGCCGCTTCGCGAGATCACGGGGACCGCGAGGTAGGACCGGACCGGAAGATGGCCCTCGGGCATGCCCTTCCGCGGCGCATTCTTGCCATAACGCGGGTCTTGCAGGATGTCGTCCGACCGCACCACGCCCGTGCCCTTGAAGGTCGGCTCGAACACGGCGGTGTTGCGCGGCATCGGGAAGTTTTCGAAAGCCGATCGCGGCGCGCCGGACAGCGAATACAGCATGTAGCTGCCGCCGTCCGCGGCCAGGACGTTATAGAAGAAGGCTCCGAACTGCGCCCCCGTCAGCTCGACGCCGGCATCCGTCACGATCTGGACGATCCGCTCGAGATCGCGTTCCCGGGCAACCGATGCTCCCGTGTCGTTGAGGATCCTCAGATGACCTTCGGTCTTCTTTTGCGCGGAGATATCCAGCACGGTCCCGATGAACCGGCTGGCCTGGCCGTCGGAAAAGATTGCGTGACCCGTTGCGGCGATCCAGCGCTCGACGCCATCCTCGATGCCGACGGTCCGGTATTCGATGTTGTAGTTTGCCGGAGCATGCGGCTTCAGAGCTGCCGAGACGGCCTCATGGGCGCGCTGCCTGTCGTCGGGATGGATACCCTTCAGGAATGAGCCCTCATAGCTGACCTCGGCATCCGGTGGGAGACCGAACACCTCCTTGCAGCGGCTATCCCATCGAAGGATATCGTTGACCGGATCGTAGTCCCAGGTGCCGATTCCGGCGGCCTTGTTGGCGAGGACCAGCCGCTCGGCGGCTTCGCGCGCCGCCTGCTCGGATCGGACGCGCTCGATGTGCGCCCATGATCGCTCCGTCACCTCGGTGAGCAAGGCAAGTTCGCGCGGCGTCCAAAGATGCGGACCGCGGTGATGAATGGCCATCAAGGCGGTCAGGCGCCCTTCCTTCACCAAGGGCATGCAGATCGTCGAACCGATCCCGATGCTCTGGAAAGTGGCCGCTTCCTCGGGGGCGATCTCCTTCAGATTGTCGTTGATGATGAGGGGCCGGCCGGCGCCCAGCTCCCGCACCGCCTTCTCGCCGAAGTCGGCAAGGCTGTAGTGCCCCACGATGTGCATCGCACCGGGGGCCGCCCAATCCCCGCGGATGGTGAAGCCGTCCTGATCAGGATCCATGTCGGCATAGGCGCAATTGGAGACGCCGAGATACTCACCGACCATTTTCGTCGTCACCGCCATGACGCCGTCCGCATCGCGCGTCTTGGCCGTTTCCTTGTTGAGGGTGTCCAGGAAGAGCAGCCGCGCTTCGTTCTCGCGCACCGCGCTCTCGGCGCGGCGGCGTTCGACGGCGGTGCGGGTGCGTTCGGCAACCTCGCGGATGAGCTCCAGCTCCGCTGGGCTCCATTCCCGCGGCGTGGCATTGTTGAGGTAGAGCAGCGCCACGACCCCGTCGGGCTCGGAGATCGGCATGTTGACCAATGCGCGGGCCGAGATCGCCTCGAGAGCTCGGGCGCGGTCGCCGACGCGAGGGTCCCTTTCTGCATCGGCGCAGATGACCGTCTCACCCCGCTTCAAGTCCTCGATATAGCTGCCATAGTCGCGAAAGCGCAGCACGCCGGCCAGGCTCGAGATCCCCGGCGCATTCCAGTCGCGCGCGATCGTGATGGTCTCGGCTGAGATATCGACGGTGCCGTAACCTGCCCGGCTGACCTTGAGGCTGCGGCCCAGCAGCTCCGCCGCCGCATAGGCGAGATCGTCGGGGTTGCCGATCTCTCGAATATGATCGCCGAGGGTGGCTAGGACGGCGTTGCGGTCGGCCGAAGGTCCGCCGGTCGCTGTCGTCATCGGTCACCCCCGAACACGTCCCTCGCTCCACCTGCACACCGATAAAACAGTAACCGTAGGAAGACGGTTAGGTTCCCGGCCGGGGGACGGCTCTGCATCAAGACGCCTCTCGGCCCCGGCCGAGGCGAGTGATGCGGGTGGTCAAGTGCCTTCAATGACGACGGACTTAGACCGGCGTATAGATCACGAGCTTCAAGGCGGGATCGTCGTTGGCCTGAAAGCTGGTGTGCTCGAAGTGCAGCACGCCCTTGGTCGGATGGTTCATGGTCTTGCGGCCCGAGATGGTGCTGCGGACGTCGTGTGCCTCCCACCATTCGGCGAATTCCGGACTGCCCTCGCGCAGTCGCGTCAGCAGCTCCGTGAAGGCGGGATCGCCGGCCCAGACGTCGTGATTGGCGCGAAACATCGCCACCATGGCCTTGGCAACGTCCGTCCAGCCGGCGCCGTACGATTTTCGCGTCTGCTTGTTGGTCATCATCAGGAGCAACGTGTTGCGGTCCTGCTCCGGCAATCGCCCGAAGCCGAAGACCTCCTCGGCCGCATCGTTCCAGGCCAGCACGTCCCACCGCCGCCCGGTGATGTAGGCCGGCTGGTGCAGGCTCTCGATCATCCGCCGAATGGGCGGAGGCACGATCTCGCGCGTGAACGGGCTTCTTGCGCGCTCGCGCGCCAGCGCCTTGAGGTGCGCGTGCTCGGCCTTGCTGAGACGGAGCGCCCGGGCTAGCGCATCCACGGTGGTGACGGACGGGCTCACGGTGCGGCCCTGTTCGAGCCGGATGTACCAGTCGACGCCGATGCCGGCGAGCTGCGCGACCTCCTCGCGGCGCAGTCCCGCGGTGCGCCGGCGCCTGCCGATCGGGAGCCCGACGGCTTTGGGCGACAGCTTTTCGCGACGCGACCTCAGGAAGTCGCCGAATTCGACGCGGCGAGGATCGGCCATGACGGATGTCCCTGCGATGGAGGGTCTATGGAATACTAGGATAATACCAGGCCTTCATGTCTTCCGCCAAGGCGGCGCATACGGATTTCACCCCACCTCGAGGTGAACATCATGAAAGCTGCCGTACTCAAATCCTTCGGCTCGCCGCTGGCGATCGAGACTGTCCCGGAACCGGTGCTCGGCACCGGCGAAATCATCATCGACGTCGTCGCGACGCGCGTGCTGTCCTACATGAACGAGGTCTTCGACGGCACGCGCAATTATGCGCTCGACCTGCCGATCGTCCCCGGCCCTGGCGGTATCGGCCGGGTGCGCGCGATCGGTCCGGACGCGACCAGGCTTGCCGTCGGCGACTGGGTGTTCTGCGATCCGACGGTGCGCTCGCGCGATGACGCCGTGGCGCCCGACATCGCCCTGCAGGGCCTGACCGCCGCGGGGCCCGGCGGCATGCGCCTGCAACGGCACTTTCGCCACGGCTCGTTCGCCGAGCAGATGCGCGTCCCGACCGAGAACGTCAAACCCCTCGGCCCGATCACGTCCGAACAGGCGGCGCAATGGTGCGCGCTGGGCACGCTGCTGGTGCCCTATGGCGGCTTCCTCGCGGCAAACCTCCGCCCCGGCGAGACCGTGCTGGTGAGCGGCGCCACCGGCAATTTCGGCAGCGCCGCCGTCTCCGTCGCGCTGGCGATGGGCGCAGCCTGCGTGGTCGCGCCGGGCCGCAACGAAAAGATCCTCGCCGACCTCGTCCGCCGCTTCGGCGGCCGCGTCAAGCCGGTCAGGCTCACCGGCACTGAGGACGACGACCGCGAAGCGATGAAGCGCGCCGCACCGGGGCCGATCGACTGCGTGTTCGACATCATGCCACCCTCGGTGAGCCCGAATGTGGTGCGGGCTGCCGTCATGACGGTACGCGCTTACGGCCGCGTCGTGCTGATGGGCGGCGTCGGCATGGCCGGCGGCGCGGGCCTCGAGCTGCCCTACCCCTGGATCATGCGCAACTGCATCAGCATCCACGGCGTCTGGATGTATCCGCCGGATGCGGCGAGCCGCCTGATCGCGCTGGTGCGCGCCGGTTTGCTGCGGCTCGACGAATACGAGACCACGGCCTTCGATCTCGACCACGCCAACGAGGCCGTGGCGCATGCCGCGGCCCATGGCGGGCCGTTCAAACTGACGGTGATCAGGCCCTGATTCCTGAAGAGACGGCGGAACGCGGTCGCCGATTTTTTTCGGAAGCCCCACCAAGCACTTGGCTACTGTGCATGGGGTTGTTTTCGAACTTTTGTTAGTCGAGCTCGACCACCTGTCCGTGCGACAGCGAGACCCGCCGGTCCATGCGGCCGGCGAGCTCCATGTTGTGGGTCGCGATCAGCATCGACACGTGCGTCGCCTTGACCAGCTGCATCAGGGCCTGGAACACGTGCTCGGCAGTACCAGGGTCGAGATTGCCGGTCGGCTCATCCGCAAACAGCACGCGCGGAGCGTTGGCCACCGCGCGGGCGATGGCGACGCGCTGCTGCTCGCCGCCGGACAGCTCGGCGGGGCGATGGGTGATGCGGTCGCCGAGGCCGAGATAGCCGAGGATCTCCTTGGCACGCTTGACGGTCTCGGACTTCTTCAAGCCGCGGATCATCTGCGGCAGCATGACGTTCTCGAGCGCCGAGAACTCCGGCAGCAGCCGGTGCGACTGGTAGACGAAGCCGATATCGGTGCGGCGCAGCTGGGTGCGCTCGATGTCGGGCAGCTGCGAGGTCGGCGCGCCCGAGACATAGACCTCGCCGGAATCGGGCGCTTCCAGCAGCCCCGCGATGTGCAGCAGCGTCGACTTGCCCGAGCCCGACGGCGCCACCAGCGCGACGGACTGGCCGGCCCACAGCGCCAGCTTGGCGCCGTCGAGGATCGTCAACGGCACCTCGCCCTGCAAGTACTGCCGCTTTATCTCGTGGAGATAAATGACCGGTACATCTTCCGCCCCATGCTCAGCCCCTTGGCTCTCCATCAGCCCCTCACTCGTACCGGAGCGCTTCGACGGGATCGAGGCGCGCGGCGCGCCACGACGGATAGAGCGTCGCCAGGAACGACAGCGTCAGCGCCATGATGACGACGGCCGTGGTTTCGCCGACGTCGATCTCGGCGGGCAGTTTCGACAGGAAGTACAGTTCCGGCGAGAACAGCTCGGTGCTGGTCAGCCACGAAAGAAACTGCCGGATCGATTCGATGTTGAGGCAGATCACGAGGCCGACGCAGAAGCCGACCAGCGTGCCGACCACGCCGATCGACGCGCCCGTGATCAGGAAGATCCGCATGATCGAGCCTTGCGAGGCGCCCATGGTGCGCAGGATCGCGATGTCGCTGCCCTTGTCCTTGACCAGCATGATCAGGCCGGAGACGATGTTGAGCGCGGCGACCAGCACGATCATGGTCAGGATCAGGAACATCACGTTGCGCTCGACCTGGAGCGCGTTGAAGAAGGTCGAGTTGCGCTGCCGCCAGTCGACCAGGAACACCGGCCGGCCCGCCGCCTCCGTCACCGCCTTGCGGAAGGCGTCGATCCTGTCGGGGTTGGCGGTGAACACCTCGATCGAGGTGACGTCGTTGCTGCGGTTGAAATAGGCCTGCGCTTCGGCGAGCGGCATGAACACGAAGCCGAGATCGTATTCGGACATGCCGATCTCGAACACCGCGACGATCTTGTAGGGCTTGATCCGCGGCGTCGTGCCCATCGGCGTCACCGCGCCCTTCGGCGCCACCAGCGTGATGCTGTCACCGGCATGCAGCGACAGCTGGTCGGCGAGCCGGCGGCCGATCGCCACGCCCTGCCCTACGTCGAATCCTTCGAGCGAGCCCTGCTTGATGTTCTTGGCGATCGAGGTGAGGTTGTTGAGGTCGTCGGAGCGGATGCCGCGCACGAGGACGCCCGAGGCGTTCCAGGGAGATGACGCCAACGCCTGACCGTCCACCACGGGCGCAGCGAGCCGGATGCCCTCGACCTGGCTGAGGCGGTCGGCGACGTCCTTCCAGTCGGTCAGCGGCGATTCCAGGGGCTGGACCAGGATGTGGCCGTTCAGGCCCAGGATCTTGTCGAGCAACTCTTTGCGAAACCCGTTCATCACGGCCATGACGATGATCAGCGTCGCGACGCCGAGCATGATGCCGAGAAAGGAGAACCCGGCGATGACCGAGATGAATCCCTCCTTGCGGCGCGCCCGCAAATAGCGCGCCGACAGCATCCACTCGAAGGGCGCAAAGGGCGCGGTTTGCACGGTTTCGGTCATGGTCTCATCCATCGCTCGATAATCCCATGATTCGGGGTCAATTGTGGCCGGATTGGCGGCCGCGATATCGCGCGATGAACAATATTCGGCCGACCGGCCTGGTCAGCCCACAAGTCGTGCGACCGCGTCCGCAGGCGACATGGTCTCGCGCGCGCCGTCGCTGCGCCGCTTGATCTCGACCTTGCCGTCGGCAAGGCCCTTCGGCCCGATCATGATCTGCCAGGGGATGCCGATCAGGTCGGCGGCGGCGAATTTGGCGCCGGCGCGCTGGTCGGTGTCGTCGTAGAGCACGTCGACGCCCTTGGCCGTGAGCTCGGCATAGAGCTTCTCGCAGGCCGCATCGACGGCCGCATCGCCCTGCTTCAGGTTGAGGATCGAGACGCGAAACGGCGCCACCGCCTCCGGCCATTTGATGCCGGCATCGTCATGGCAGGCCTCGATGATGGCACCCAGCAGGCGCGAGACGCCGACACCGTAGGAGCCGCCATGGATCGGCACGTCGACCCCGTCCGGTCCCGCCACCAGCGCCTTCATCGGCTCGGAATATTTGGTGCCGAAATAGAAGATCTGGCCGACCTCGATGCCGCGGGTGTTCACCCGCTTGTCCATGGGCACCTCCTGCTCGAAGCGCGCGGCGTCATGGACGTCTTCCGTCGCTGCGTAGAGCGAGGTCCACTGCTTGATGATCGGCGTCAGGTCGCTCTCGTAGTCGACATCCTCGCCCGGCACCGGCAGGTCCAGCACGTCGCGATTGATGAACACGCCCGATTCGCCGGTCTCGGCGAGCACGATGAACTCGTGGCTGAGATCGCCGCCGATCGGGCCGGTCTCGGCGCGCATCGGGATCGCCTTCAGTCCCATCCGCGCGAAGGTGCGCAAATAGGCGACGAACATCTTGTTGTAGGCAACGCGCGCCGCCGCTTCGTTGAGGTCGAACGAATAGGCGTCCTTCATCAGGAACTCGCGGCCGCGCATCACGCCGAAACGCGGACGCTGCTCGTCGCGGAATTTCCATTGGATATGATAGAGATTCAGCGGCAGGTTCTTGTAGGACTTCACATAGGCGCGGAAGATCTCGGTGATCATTTCCTCGTTGGTCGGCCCGTACAGCAGCTCGCGCTTGTGGCGGTCGGCGATGCGCAGCATTTCCGGACCATAGGCATCGTAGCGGCCGCTCTCGCGCCAGAGATCGGCGAGCTGCAGCGTCGGCATCAAGACCTCGATCGCGCCGGAGCGGTCCTGCTCCTCGCGCACGATCTGCTCGATCTTCTTCAGCACGCGGAAGCCGAGCGGCAGCCAGGCATAGATGCCGGCCGCCTCCTGCCGGATCATGCCGGCGCGCAGCATCAGCCGATGCGAGACGATCTCCGCCTCTTTCGGATTTTCCTTCAGAATGGGCAGAAAGAACCGCGACAGCCGCATGGTCATACTCTGGGAATCAGTGATCGCCTGCAGTGAAACCGGATTGGGAGCGAAAACACAAGACGGGAATGAGGAAAAGCCGCTAACGCGGCGAAATTCCTCGTCATTTTTCCGTTGCCTTCAGGTTTGACTCGAGGCGCAGCGTGCTCTTCAAAGCCGACGAGCCTAAGGCGGCGGCACCTCGAGTTCATCCGCAAGCGTGATCTTCTCGAAATCGCTCACAAGCGCCTCGATCCCGACGCGCCAGCGGCCGGCGAAGGGCAACTCGACCTCGCGTACGTGCCAGTAGCCATCCGGCCCGAGCAAGGCGCCCCGTGCCATCGGCTCGATGCCGCGCCCGGGCGAGCTGAGGGTCAATGTCACCTCTTTGGCCGCCAGCGGCGTCCCCTCGCCGGTCATGAGCTGGAGCACGAAATCGTCCTTGCCGACCTTTCCAGGAGACACCAACACCTGGAACATCGCCTTGTCGCTGTGGATGTGGATCGCCAAAGGCGTCTCCGGAACAATCGTTCGCGGCGGCGGCGTGAAGCGCCAGCCGGCGACGACGGCAAAGATGGCGAGGGCGATCACGCATTCGAGGAGGATCGAGCGCTTGAGAATGGCCTCGGCTCCGCGATCACGTGCGAGTGCCGGAGTGAGACGGAAGCGGTTGAGCGCCGCAAGTGCGAGCAGCATGAGGACCAGCGCGAGCTTGATCGAGAGAATGAGGCCGTAGCGGGTCTCGACCAACGCCGAAGCCTTTTCGACCTGAACGATGGCAAGGGCCAGACCCGTCAACGCCAGCACGCCGATGGCCGGCATGGCGATGGCCGAAAAGCGGTTCACGACCGCAAGTGTTGATGCCGTCGGCTTCGACAGCAAAGCCGCGAGCGGAGCGAGAGCGCCGATCCACAGCGCAACGCACAGGCCGTGAAGAAACATCGCCGGTCGCATCATCATCTGAGGCGGCGCCGTTGCGGCGTGCCCGCTCAGGGCGAGCGACGAGCCCACACCGACCACCGCCATCATCGCAAGAGCTCGCGAATACCACGTGCTGCGCAGCGCCAGGCCAGCGAACAGCATCGCGGCGGCGGCAACAAGAAATGCGCGGCCGGCACTGGTCGCGAACGCGACCTTCCAAGGCGCGGCAGTCGCGAGCCCCGCCAGTGGCAGTCCGAGCAGATCAAGACCCAGCGCACCGAAGGACACCACCGCGCTCGGAAGGCCGACCACGAGCGCCGCGCGCGGCACGGTCATCCCAGTCTGAGACCGCGATATCCAACGCGCGAACAACACACCGCCGACGCCAACGAACAGCCCGAGATAGAGGCCAACGCGCGTTAGCCAGATCAGCGCGCCCAACCAGTTGCCCGGACTCACGGGCAGCTTCGTCTCCGACTGTATACCGATCGAAAACATCACCGATCCCACGACCGGATGCCCATCCTGCGAGATCACGCGATAGCTGACGACCGCGGTCCCCTCAGGCATATCCGCCGGCATCGCCATGGAAATCGTCTCGCCCGACGCCCTGACAGGCGGATCGTCCCGCGCCCTGCCTGCCCCGTCGATCAGCCGGATCGCGCCAGGCGTCACCGGCTCGCTGAACCGCAGCACCACCGCCTGCGGCGCGGCCGCGAGCGTGCTGCCGCTCGCCGGCTCGACCGAGACCAGCGCCGCATGCGCGAGCGCGCCGCTCGCAAAGCCCGCAGCGAACAGCAGCGTCGCGAGCGCGGCGAGGAGGCGCATCAGGGTTTCGGCAGGAGCTTCACGCCAGGCGCCGGCGACTTGCCCTCATGCGAATGCCCTGCCCCGTCGGTCGGGATCTCGATCCAGCGGCTGACGCCGGTCTCACATTCCTGAATTACGGGGAAGTACAGAGTCGTGTTCGGCTTGAGCTTGTCGGTCAGCACCGTGAGCATGATGAACTCGTCATAGTTCTTGTCCGGCAGTTTGCCGCCGGACCACGCCACCTCCTTGACGCCGGACGAGAGCTTGTTGCCGTGATAGTCGTATTCCCCGGCATATTTGCCCTCGACGACGTCGACGGTCCAGCCGGCCTTCGGCATCGGCTTCACCGCGATCACCCCTTCCGGAATCTGCACGCGGAGCTTCACCGTCGGCGAGCCCGCGCAGCCATGCGGCACGGTGAAGACCGCCTTGTAGGACGCGCCGATTGTGGCTTGCTTGGTCTCGAGCGAGACATGCGCCGCCACCGGCGATGCGGCGAGCGCGGCTATCAGGATCAGACAGGATCGCTTCGACATATTCGGTCTCCCGAGAGTCCAGAACAGTCTCATTTCATCTTCATTCCCGAATGATCCGGCATTTTCTTCATGTCCATATGACCCGAGTGCCCGCCATCGCCCGGTGCCTGCGCGCCGACGCCCTGAACGTCGAGGGAGACCGCCACCTTACCGGCCTTCTCGAACTGAAGCGTCACCGGCACCTTGTCGCCCTGCTTGAACGGCCCCTTGAGCTCCTGAAGCATCAAATGGTTACCCCCGGGGGCGAGCTTCACGGTCTTGCCGGGATCGATCGCCAGTCCCTTGTCGAGCGCGCGCATCTTCATCACGCCATTGTCCATCGCCATTTCGTGAATCTCGGCTTTGCCTGCGATATCGGCGGACACGCTGACCAGCCTGTCGGCGGCGCTACCCTTGTTTTCGATGGTCAGATACCCGCCGGCGACCTTGGCGCCGCCCGGCGTCGCCCGGCTCCAGGCCTGCGAGATGACGAGATCGCCGGCCTTGATATCGTCGGCCAGGGCGACCGCACTGCTGCCCAGCAGCAGTGCGATGGCGAGAAATGCTGGCTTGATCCTGTTCATGTGAGTCCCTCAACGTGATTGGAGTGTTTGCATGCGTTTTTGACGGGAGGTCGGCTTACCATCGATACCTCATTCCAGTGTAGACCGCCCGTCCGCTGCCGGGTTCGAACAGCGCCGAGTTCGGCGTTGCCTGATTGATGATGCTGGCGCTGGCGATATAGGTCTTGTTGGTGAGGTTTCGTCCTTCGATATAGGCCGAAAACGGGCCGCCATCGTCGAATCCGGCCTTGAGGCCCAGCAGCGCGTAGGGCTCGGTCTTCAGCGTGTTCGCATTGTCGACGAAGTAGGCTTGCGGCACCCATTCGACATTAGGTCCGAAATAGAATCCGATCGGGTTCTTGTACAGCAGCTCGCCGCGGAGATAGTGGCGCGGGGCTCCCGGCAGCACGTTGTTGCGGTAGTTTGGATCGTTGTCGAAACGGAAATCGTTGAGCGTGTAGGCGACATTCAGCCAAAGCTTATCCGGCGTCGGACCGTTGTCGAAAATGCCACGGACAATTGCCGCACCCGCGCCCGCTTCGATGCCCTGGTGAATGGTGCGGTCGAGGTTGGCGACATTGCAAGTCCCGGTCCCGGCGGCGGCGCTGGTTCCGAACAGGCATTGCAGTTCGTCGCGGATGTTGGCGCGGTAGGCGGTGATTTCCCAGGCGTAATCGGGCCGCTTCATCCGCGTTCCGATCTCGTACGTCGTGGCGATCTGCGGGCGAACTCTGGTGAAGTCGATGACCGGCGTCCCGCCGCCTCCGTTGGAGCTTTCGCCAAAGCTCGGAACTTCGGCACTGCGCGAGATGTTAGCGAAAGCCTGCCAGGTCGGATCGATGTCCCAGAGCAGACCGGTCTTCGGTGACCAGAGATTGAACTCGGTCGATCCTGGCTGAATGCCATTGCCAAATACGCGCACGTGCCTGTCGCGGCTGGCGTGGAGGAATTGCGTGCCGGCAATCGCCGCGACATTCGGAAGCAAGTAGAAACTATCCTCGACGTAGATCGACGTATTTTTGGAGCGGTCTATCGCGGATGACAGCAGTGCACCTTTCTGACCGCCGATGTTGGCGAATTGCCGGTTGTCGATGCTGCCATTCAACAGGTTGACGCCCGCGACCAGCCGGTTGCGGTAACCGCCGATGATGCGGTCGTCCGTCACCTTCGCGAAGCCACCGTAATCCTTGTAGCGATAATCGAGCCACTGGAAGATCGGATGCATGAGGTGCCGGTCGACGCCGAAGGCGCCGAACTCGAACCTGGTGTCGTCGAATCGGATCGTCGTCTTGTTTGCCAGCCTGACCGTGTCGATGTTGCGCTGCTGGTCCAGGGCAACGTTCGCCGGAGCCGCGGCCTCCGGATTGGTCAAGGCGGACGCCTTGGTGACGGTTCCTGGAATGCGTTGCCGCACCTCGTTGGCATTGAGATAGAATCGCGTCTCGAAATCCGGCGAGAACTGGTAGCCAACATTGCCGCTCACGCGGTTGCCCGAGCCGAAGCTGTGATCGCGGAAGCCGTCCGTGGCCTGCGTCGATGCGGTGATGAAACCATCCCACGGCCCGTTGGCGCCCCCTGCATTGGCCTGCAGTCGCCTGAAGCCGAAGGATCCCACGTCGAACGAGACGCCATTGGGGAACCGGTCGCGTCCCGACGGCGTCACGAAGTTGACGGCGCCTCCCAGCGAATTGGCTCCGAACTGCAGCGCATTCGCGCCCTTGTACACTTCGACATATTTGTAGGCGGTCGGGTCGATCTCCTGGAAATCGCCGTAGCCGTCCGCCGTGTTGATCGGGATGCCGTCCATGTAGAGCTGCACGCCACGCAGGTGGAAATTGCGCGACAGGCCGGATCCGCGGATCGAAAGCCGGGTGTCGTCGCCCCATTTCGGCTGCGCAAACACGCCGGGCACGTAGTCCAGGACATCCTTGATCGTGCTGGCGGGAGTCGAATTCCGGTAAGCCTCCGCTGTGACCAGTGCTACGCCGCCCGGCGTCTGGTTGATTTCGCTCAGCGCCTGCTGGGCGGTGAGAACCGTCAGGGCACCAGGGACGGAAGCCCCTTCGGAAGCTGCCGTCGATTGCGCGGGCGCAATTGCAGGCGCGCGGGCTCGCGTTGATCGCGCGGCCGTTCGCTGTGTGCGGGCTGGTGAGGCCCGTTTCTCCCGCGGCGCGTCGACCGTGACGGGAGGAAGCTCGCGCCTGCTTTCCTCCGCAATAGCATCGGACGGCACAACAAGGGCAGAAGCTGAGGCAAGCAGAATTCCGGGCGCGGAAAGCAGTCGAAAGAAGCCTGAACGAGGCATGAGGTCATTCCTGATGCCGGCACAGAGCCGGCGCATTGCGATTCCGGCACGGCCGAAGCCGGCTCGGAGCTGAAAGTTTCGCGGATCAGGAAATGCGAGGCGGTGCGCGCGCCTGGGCGATCGAACCGTCGTCGGCGGCGAGGACGGGCGCGTTCGCCACATGCCAGACGACGCGGGCGATGGGGCGGACGAGAGTTGAGAGCGCCGCATGGGGCGACGCGTCAAGCAAGGCGTCAGCGTGGGCGAGGCAGCAAAGCGCACATGCGCCGGCTTTTGCAGCCGGTGTCCCGGTCTCGTCGACCGGGCCGCCCTGCTCACTCGGGCTGTGGCAGATGGCGCCTGCAGAGAACGGATCGGCCACGGCCTGGCCGGCCGCGAGACAGGCGGCGATCGGCGCCAGCACCTGCATCACCAGGGCGAGCAGGACTATGGGCAGAAATCTTTGCAGCCGTGCGCGCATCCGCCGAACCATTCGTTCGCCTGCTAACTAAACACTCGGGCACGGCTGAGTCGAGGCCAGTTCCGCACCCCGCTAGGTCCAGCGCAAACCGCGCGAAAGCTGTGGCCGGAACGCCCCACCCCCGCCTGGGCCGGTATCTGAGGCAGGGAAGCCTGCCTCGGCCATCCACAAATTTCTTATGTTTGTCATACATTTAAGTAGGTCAAAGCCCGATCATTTCGTCAGCTGCTGTTATTTTGAACATTCGTTGCCGAAAATGATGACAAGTGAGAAAAGTTGATCTAGCATCCCTCTTGCTCAGGCGCTGACCGCGAGGTCGAGGCCTGGTGGTCCAAGTCTCGGGAGGAGCCCCTGGCGCGCAAAACGCAGCGTCGCCCCGTCAATCAAGATCAAATCTTAAGATCGGGGATAATAGGGTCGACACAATTTTTGAGCGGGGCCAGGGCCCCGCTCTTTTTTTGCCCGCGCGGCTGAACTGTCGATGAACGCGGTCTCTCATCTCATCGAAGACAGCTTTGAACGCGCCGCCTCGCGCTGCGCCGATCTCACGCCCCTCGTCTACCAACGCCTGTTCGATCGGCATCCGGAAACACAGGCGATGTTCCGCTCGAAAGGCGGTGACCTCGTGAAGGGATCGATGCTGGCGCTGACGATCGAGGCGATTCTCGACTTCGCCGGCGAACGCCGCGGGCATTTCCGGCTGATTGCCTGCGAGCTCGCCTCGCACGATGCCTATGGCACGCCGCGCGAGCTGTTCATCGCGTTCTTCGCAGTCATCAGGGATACGCTCCGCGATCTCGCCGGCGACGACTGGACGCCGGAGATCGCGCGAGCCTGGGAGACACTGCTCGCCGAGATCGATGCATTCGCCGCCACGCCCACCTGACGCTTTGCGCTGCACCAACGCGCCGGCCGCGACGACGCTGCGGCTGATTGCAGATTGAGTGCGAACAACTCTTGTGAGAGACTTTCGGACATCGGTAGCGCAACCAAAGACGCGCCGACGACAAATATATGGGAGCGAGCGATGTCCGGGACGAAAGATTTCTCGACGACGAGGCGCGATCTTCTTCAGGCGGCGGCGACCGCCGGCGCCGGAGCTGCCATCCTCGGCAGCATGGGCATAAACCCCGCACTGGCCGCAGTCGGGCGCAGCGAGAAGCCGCTGAAGGCGGCCTTCTCCAATGCCGGCCTCCAGGCCACCTGGTGCGCACAGGGCAAGCAGGCGGCGGAATTCTGGGGCAAGCTGTTCAATGTCGAAGTGACCTGGTTCGATGGCCAGCTCGACGCGGTGAAGCAGCGTGCGGCGATCGACAACATGGCCTCGCAGAAATGGGACTTCGTCGCGATCCAGGCCTTCGGCATCGGCACCCTCACGCAGCCGGTGCAGAAGATGATCGACGCCGGCACGCCCGTGATCGACATGGACACGCTGATTGCCCCGCTCGATCAGATCAACGTCCATTCCTTCCTCGCGCCCGACAACGAGTTCATGGGCGCTTCGGTGACGCAGGCGCTGTGCAACGCCATGGGCGGCAAGGGCAAGATCATCATGACGCAGGGCGCGCTCGGCCATACCGGCGCGCAAGGGCGGGCGAAGGGCTTCAACTCGGTCGTCAAGCAATTCCCCGGCATCGAGGTGCTCGACACCCAGCCCGCCGATTGGGATGTGTCGAAGACCGCACGTCTCTGGGAGACCTATCTGACAAAATACCCGCAGATCGACGCGGCGTTCTTCCACAATGACGACATGGCGCTCGCTGCCGCCAACATCATGAAGGCGCGCAATCGCACCAACATCCTGATCGGCGGGGTCGATGCCATGCCGCCGGCGATCCAGGCGGTCAGCGAAGGCCGCATGTTCGCGACGGTGCGCAATCCCTCCTGCCGCATCCATGGCGGCGCCATCATCGCGGGCGTTTCAGCCGTGGTCGGCGGCGAGAAGAGCGGACAGGGCATCCCGAAGAACGTCGTCACCGACGGTCCGGTCGTGACCAAGGCCAATGCGGCCGGGATGCAATGGATGCAGGATCACTTCCTGATCTGAGCCTCCAGATCCTTCATGATCGTGGGACAACAGCCCATCCTGGAACTGCAGGGCATCACGAAGAGCTTCGGCGGCGTCGAAGCGCTTCGTGGTGTCGACTTCGCGCTATATCCCGGCGAGATCCACGGTCTCGTCGGCGAGAACGGCGCCGGCAAGAGCACGCTGATGAAGATCATCGCCGGCGTGCACACCGAATTCTCCGGCCGCTTCCTGGTCGACGGCCGGGACATGCATTTTCGCTCGGCGCGCGATGCGCACGCCGCCGGCATCGCCATGGTGCACCAGGAGCTCAGCGTCGCTCCGGACCTGACGGTCGCGGAGAACGTCTTTCTCGGCAATCAGCCGATCAACGCACTTGGCCTCGTGCAATGGCGGCGGATGGCGCGCGAGGCCGGCGAGCAGCTCGCCCGCTTCGGCATCGACGTCGACCCGATGGCGCGGCTCGGCGATCTCCCGATCGGGCTGCAGCAGCTGATCGAGATCGCGCGCGTGCTGTTCTCCGGCGCGCGCATCGTCATTCTGGACGAGCCGACCTCCGCCCTCTCCCCGCCCGAGGTCGAGCGCCTGTTCACAACGCTCCGGCGGCTGCGCGAACAAGGCACCGCGATCGTCTTCATCTCGCATTTCATCGAGGACATCCTGCTGGTGTCCGACACGGTGACCGTGTTCCGCAACGGTCGGAAGGTCGCGGAGACGGCGAGTGCCGCGACCAGCAAGGGCGCGCTGATCGAGGCCATGATCGGCCGCGGCGGCGAGGCGCTCGAGCATAGCTACACCGACGACCTGACGCTGCCGCAGCCGAGCGGCAGCAAGGTCATTCTCAAGGCCAGTCAGCTGTCGCTGTCCCGCAGCCTTCAGGACGTCTCGTTCGAGGCCCGCGCCGGCGAAGTGCTCGGCATCTACGGCTTCATGGGCTGCGGCCAGCAGGAGCTGTCGCGCATCCTGTTCGGCAAGCTGAAGCCGGACAGCGGCACGCTTGCGGTCGAAGGCGTCCCGAAAACCTTCGCCAGCACGGCTGCGGCGCGGCGCGCCGGCGTGGCGCTGGTGCCGGAGAGCCGGCGCGACATGCTGTTTCACCAGGAGCCGGTCTACAAGAACATCTCGATCAGCATCCTCGACCGCATCTCCTCGCTGCTGCTCAAGCCGGCTCAGGAGCGCGACATCGCAAGGCGCCAGGTCGAGCAGCTGCAGATCAGGCCCCCGGTGGTCGGCCTCGATCTCGGCATGCTCTCGGGCGGCAACCAGCAGAAGGTCGCGCTGGCGAAATGGCTAACCTATCCGCCCAAGCTGCTGGTGCTGTGCGAGCCGACCCGCGGCATGGATGTCGGCGCCAAGAACGACGTCATCAACATCGTCCGCGACCTCAGGACAAAGGGGCTCGCGATCATCGTGCTGTCGACCGAGCCGGAAACGGTGCTGTCGCTGGCCGACCGCATCCTCGTGCTCAAGCGCGGCGCCTTGGTGCGTGAATTCAAGAACGAGCCGGTCAGCAAGGACCGCCTGCTGGAAGCGGCGTGACGGAGAAGCACATGAGCAGCGAGACGGCTTTGGCGACGAGACAGCGGGCGCGGGGCCTTGCGCCGTTCCTGCGCTCGCAGATGCGCAACATCGCCCCGTTCCTGACGCTGATCTTCCTCACCGCCTTCTTCGCCTTCGCCAGCCCCTCCTTCGCGACGCTCGACAATCTCGGCAACATCCTGACGCAGGTCTCGGTAACAGGCATCATCGCGGTCGGCCTGACCTTCGTGATCCTCTGCGCCGAGATCGACCTGTCCATCGCCAGCATCGCCAACGTCACCGGCATTGCGGTCGCCTACTTCACGCTGCAGGAATCCTACGTCAACATCGCCAACATCCCCCTGCCCGGCGCCGTCGCGATCATCCTGTCGCTCCTGCTCTGCGCCCTGCTCGGTCTCGTCAACGCGCTCGGGCTGACCGTGATCGGCATACCCTCCTTCATCATGACGCTTGCGATGATGCAGATCGCCGCCGGCATCTCGGCGCTGCTGGTGCGCGGCCAGATCGCCTACAAGGTGCCGAGCCTGATCACGACGCTCGGTTCCGGCTCGATCGGCGGCATCCCCTGGATCGTCATCGTCGCCGCCATCATGCTGCTCGGCGGCCATCTCGTGCTGACCTACACCCGCTTCGGCCGCTACGTTTACATGGTGGGCGGCAATCGCGAGGCGGCCGAATATTCGGGCCTTAACGTCAAGCTGATCCTCGGCGCGGTGATGGTGATCTCGGCGGTGTGCGCAGGGATCGGCGGCATGCTGGGTGTCGCCCATTTCGGCAGCGCGCAGCAGAACGAGTTCGACACCTACCTGCTCGATTCCATCGCCGCCGTCGTGGTCGGCGGCACCAGCCTGTTCGGCGGCCGCGGCGGCATCGGCAACACCATCGTCGGGCTCTTTGTTCTCGGTGTCCTGAACAACGGCCTCGACCACGTCAACATCGACAGCTTCCTGAAGATCCTGATCCGCGGCCTGATCCTGCTCGCGGCGCTGGTCATCAACGTCTATGCGCAGCGCTTGAGGGAGAAAGCGGCGGAGTAGACGGCCGGCAAAACAAAAGTGCGAAAACAACCCCATGCACAGTAGCCGGCGCCAGCGAAATCAATGACTTGCCGGCGGGCGTCGTGAAATTGCGGATTTTACGAACTCGATTTGCTCCGTCAGGCAAAACAGGGGTATGATGTCATCATCGGCAGCGGGCTTTCAAGGGCCGGTGCATCCCCGTCAGTGCGAGCGCAGCGAAGCAATCCGGACTGCTTCCGCGGAGGGATTCTGGATTGCTTCCCTGCGCTCGCAATGACGACGTGGCGGCATAAGCGCGATCCGGCATCACCTGTATCGCCCGGTCAGCGAGCGTCATCTAGTCGCGAGAATCGAAAATCGCAGTGGCTGGCGCCGCCCGCCGGCGTTTCATGGCAGTTGCGCTCTCCGGCCGGCCGATGTCCGTCGCAGTCGAGGCAATCCAGAGATCTCCCTATTGTACTTCGGAACCACTTGGTCTATATTGGCTGCATGATGGCTACCAATTCTCAACTCCCCGTAGGTCGCCCCCGTGAGTTCGATCTCGACGAGGCGGTAAGGCGCGCAATGCAGGTCTTCTGGGATCGCGGCTATCACGATGCATCGTTGCCCGACCTTCTTGCCGGAATGAAGCTTTCGAAGGGGAGCTTCTACAAGGCCTTCGGCGACAAGAAATCTGTGTTCCTGCGCGCGCTCAAACTCTATACCGACGACGGCGTGCAGAACGTCCAGGAGGTTCTTCGATCGGATCCTTCGCCGAAGGCGGCAATCCGCAACGCTCTCATACGGTATGCGGATTTGTCCTCTGGAAGCAAAGGTGTTCGCGGATGTTTTGCTGTATTGACCGCCGCTGAGATGTTGCCGGCGGATCCAGACATCGCAGACCAGATCAAGCGTCTTTTCGCCAGGCTTCAAGACCTGTTCGCTGCCACGGTAGCGAAAGGGCAAGCTGCCGGCGAAATCAAGAATAGTTGCGACCCTCGTGTAATAGCGCACTTTATCGTTTCCCATGCCCAGGGCATGAGGGTTGTTGGAAAAGTTGGATCACGTCGCGACGACATGCAGAAAAATATCGATCTCCTGGTGGAGACTGTTCTCTAAAGCTCAATTTGGAACCGATTGGTTTCTATTTATCGTGGTTCGCTTGCCGTCGTCCTAAAACAGCTCGGAGAAGAAACAATGAAAACTTGGCTCATCACAGGCTGCTCAAGCGGCTTCGGCCAGCGGCTCGCGCTCGCTGCAGCACAGCGCGGCGATCGGGTCGTCGCGACGGCCCCCAATGTCAAGACGATCGAGGAAATGGCCGAGCCTTTCGGCGGCCGCATGATCGCCTTGCCACTCGACGTGACCGATGCGGCGGCTGCCAAGGCAGCGGTCGCAAAGGCGGTCGAGAGCTTTGGCGGGTTTGACGTGCTCGTGAACAATGCGGGCTACGGACTGTTCGGCGCGATCGAGGAAGGCACGCCCGAAGAATATCGGCCGATGTTCGAGGTGAACGTCTTCGGCCTGATCGAAACCACCAGAGCCGCCCTGCCCGTGCTGCGACGTTCGGGCGGAACGATCGTCAACATGTCCTCCGGCGCTGGCATCGCGGGCGGCGGCGGCGCAGGTTATTACAACGCGGCCAAGTTCGCGGTGGAAGGGATCTCCGAAGCGCTCGCCGGCGAGCTGAAGCCGTTCGGCATACGGGTGCTGATCGTCGAGCCTGGGCCGTTTCGCACCGATTTCCTCGGCCGTTCGATCACGATGGCGGCCAACGAGATGCCGGAATACGCCGCGAGCTCGCGCAGGCACTATCGCGAAACCAACAACGGCAATCAGGCGGGCGATCCCGACAAGGCGATCGCGGTGATCCTGCAGGCAGTCGACGCCGATGACGCCCCGCTTCATCTGCCGCTCGGCCCGATCGCGCACGCGATCGCCGAGCGAAAGCTGGCTGCCTTCCGCAGCGATATCGACGCCTGGCGCGACATCACGATCGCCACTGATTTCGACCAGCCCTGAGGGCTGGCCGCGAGCTTTGGTTGAACGTCAACATCTGACCGGAAAGCGATCATGATCGCAACTTTAGAGGGCTTTACCCAGCAGCTGGTGCCGGTGAATGGCATCAAGATCAACGCCGTCACGGGAGGCTCAGGCCCGCCGATCCTTCTGCTTCACGGCTGGCCGGAAACATGGTGGGAATGGCACGATGTGATGCCGCTGCTGGCCGAGCATTTCAGCGTGGTGGCCATGGATCTGCGCGGCGCGGGCTTTTCCGACTGCCCGCTCGACGGCTATGACAAGGCGACGATGGCGCGCGACGCGCATGACGTGATGGTTGCCCTTGGGCATGAACGCTACGCCGTGTGCGGACACGACATCGGCGGAATGGTCGCCTTGCCGCAGGCCGCCCTCTACCGGGAGGCCGTTACCCACCTGGCCGTCCTCGACGTTCCGCTTCCCGGCTGGACCGGATGGGAGGCGACGACCGCAAGGCTCTGGCACTTCGGCTTCCATATGAACCGGGACCTGCCGGAGCGCCTGATTCATGGCCGCGAGTATGACTATGTTTCGACCTTCATGGCGGAGCGGTTCTACGATCACAGCACCTTCAATCCCGCTGATATCGAGATCTACGCCAAGGCGATGGCGCTTCCTGGCCGCACGCGTGGCGGCATGGAATGGTACCGCACCCTCGCCGCCGATCATGCGATTGCGCTCGCGTACAAGAAGCAACCGCTCGAGATGCCGGTGCTTGGCCTGGGTGGAGACCAGCGGTTCGGTGCGCATATGGTGCCGATGCTCAAGGAGTTCGCCACCAATGTGAGGGGCGGCTCGATCGCGCGGTGCAGCCACTATGTCGCGGACGAGCGGCCGGATGAAGTCGCAGCCGCCCTGATCGAGTTCCTCAAGGCCAATTGAAACTCGGCGCCCGCGCCGTCGCGGGCCGGGCGGATCGCGAGGCTGCGGGCGAGTTGCGCCGCGACGATCGCGATGCATCGAATAAACAGCAAAGGAGACTGTCATGACCACACCCGTCATTCGCGGCGTCAACCATATCGGCATCACGGTGCCCGACATCGAAGCAGCAAAATCGTTCCTGGTGGAAGCTTTTGGCGGCCAGGTGATCTACCAGTCCTTCGGACCGCAGGATCCGCCGCGCCAGGGACCCGAATTCGAGCGGGCCGTCGGCGCTTTTCCCGGAACGGTCGTGCGTGCGCAGGCGATGGTCAAGATCGGCACCGGACCCGACATCGAACTCTTCGAAATGCACGGTCCCGAGCAAGCCAAGCCGATCCGCGCCAGCGACTTCGGCATCACGCATTTCGCTCTCTACACCGACGACATCGACGCGTCGGTCGCGCGCTTCGAGAAGGCGGGAGGCACGCCCCTCACCGCGCCGCGCGCCATTCCCTATGCAACCGAGAAAGGTCCTGGAAACAAGGTCTGCTACTGCCGCATGCCGTGGGGCACGACGATGGAATTCATCACCACGCCGGACCGCATGGCCTATCATGACCAGACGGATCTGCGCAGATGGCAGGACGAGGACTGAGCAGGGCGCGAAAGAGGATCCGCGTCCGTTAAATCACGGCGACCGCTGACGATGTCGGAAGGTGCGACGAGGCGCAGCTGCGACGGCTGCCGTGACGGGTCGACCGCGCTGGCGCAGAGCTATCGCAATGGTGTGCACGATGCGGCGACATCGGCAGTGGGCTCCCTCCCCCGCTTGCGGGGGAGGGTTGGGGAGAGGGTGTCTCCGCGCTGGGATTATCGAAATGAACTGAGGACGTCCCAGTGCGGTGAGAGCCCTCACCCGCCGCGCGCGGGACGATGCTTCGCATCGCCCGGGGCGCGTCCGCCTCTCCCGCAAGCGAGAGCTTTGCACAAGAGGAGGATTTGCGATTCTCTAGGGCCTGTGGTGGAGGCGGATTCGGATGGCATATCGAGAGGTTGGGCAACCGAGCTTCGCGGACGCGCTGGTATCGCGGCGAGGGAAGGGTAGCCCGGTGCTGAAGCGGATTGGCGAACTGGTCGACTGGGCGGCAGTGGAGAGAGTGCTGAATGGTCTTCCGGAGCCGGAGCGCGGCCCTCCGCCCTATCCGCGACTGGTGCTGTTCAAGGCGCTGCTGCTGCAGCAATGGTATGGGCTTTCCGATCCGGCGCTGGAGGAAGCGCTCGACGACCGGGCCTCGTTCCGCGCCTTCTGCGGCTTTGTGCTGAGCGACGAGACGCCTGATCACACGACGATCTGGCGATTCCGCGAGGCTTTGCAGCGAGCCGGTCTGGACGAGAAGCTGTTCGCCGAGATCCTGCATCAGATCGACGCACGCGGGCTGGTGCTGCGCCGGGGCACATTGATCGATGCGAGCCTGATCTCGGCAGCAGTAAAGCCGCCGAAGCCGCCAGAGGACCCGCAGCCGCCCGGCCCGGACGGCCGTGAACCGAGCAAGCTGGTCAACAGCAAGCGCGATCCAGATGCACGCTGGACCAAGAAGGGCGGCAAGCGGTACTTCGGCTACAAAGCCCATATCGGCATGGATCAGAGTTCGGCCATCGTCCGCCGCAGCAAGCTGACCGACGCTGCGGTCAACGACACGGTGCCCGCCGACGAGTTGGTCTGTGGTGATGAGAAGGCGGTCTATGCCGACCAAGCCTATGACAAGCCTGA